>CAVRWP010000013.1:0-286506 GCA_963724965.1 uncultured Acidobacteriaceae bacterium | reverse complement strand
ACAGCGCATGACGGGACCCCATTGCGGTGCACTCCTTTACTATGTCGTCTTCAACGAATTTCTAAGAAAGATTGCAGTCGGTCTTTACCCTTATTGGCGAGAACAGGCAATTACACTCATCATCCTGCCCCGTACTGGGTCACTTGTGCTATGGGGATATTTCAACAGTGATTTGGATTGTGGAACTAGCCTGACAGCACGTTGATATACCTCCGATTGACCCAACCGGACGAACACTCATGTGCCTTTTGTATGTCTAGGCCGTTAGTGAGAACGGAGCCACACGGCGTGTTCTCGCCGCCATACGAAATCTTGAGCCAATCCCCTTGTTCATCACAGATATATACCACTGTTCCGCCGACAAGCTGGTCAGTCTGCGGAAACTTCGCCCCCGGCCCCGACCTCACTGACAAGTGTGCGCCGGGTTTGAGATGGTAGACCTTTGCGAAATTACACAGGTATCCGTCGGTAACGCTCTGTTGGACGGTTTCCCGATCCTGTTGCGACTGACTTGAGGCGGATGCCAGCGGAAGGCCACACAGTATCAGGGTGCTACTTAGAGCGAGGCGTGTTCCAGCTATGAATCTCACGGCCAGCACCTTACGCCGAATCGCGGCTCAGTTCCACAGTTAACTGGCGATATCAGGCGTTATCGTAAACGATCCCCATGCAAAACAAAAAAGCCCAACCTGGCGGCTGGGCTTTTGAGATTTTGTCTCCGACCTGCGATCTTACTCGACTCGTGTGACGTTGCCGGCCTGCGGGCCCTTCTGTCCGTCTACGATTTCAAACTCGACGTGATCGCCCTCCTGCAGGCTCTTGTAGCCTTCCGAGCTGATCGCGCTGTAGTGCACGAACACATCCGAGTTTCCGTCGTCACGGCCGATGAAGCCGAAGCCTTTCGCGTTGTTGAACCACTTTACGGTCCCTTTCAGTCTCACTTGCTTTCTTCCTCCGGGCAAAGCCCAACAGCACCCCCACCCCGAGGGCGCTGATCTTAATTTGCATCAATCAGGTTGAGAAGCCGGACGCCAAAGTCTGGAAAGGACCTACTCCCCCACGTAAACCATTGGCTTGGTGTTCGAAGCCTGTTTGAGCTGCGTATCTCAACTATGCTCCCGCTTTGTGGGGGTTGTCAAGAGAGTATATAGCTCAAAGCCGCGATTTTATTGGGTTTTTGACAACAACCGTGACAACTGCCGACTCCACGCTATGCCGATTTACCGGGCGGTTTGAGGCGGTTAGAAGTCTCCGCGACGCATGGCTTCGGCCAGCCACAGGATGCCGGCGATGGCTTTGCCGTCGTGAACCTTGCCGCTGAAAATCATGTCGAGCGCCTCGGAGAGAGGCACCAGGTGACACTCGATGGACTCGTCTTCTTCGGGCGCAGCTTCGCCCAGGGTCAGGTCGCGGGCCAGGAAGATCGACATGGTCTCGTCGAGAAAGCCGGGGCTGGCATAGAAGACGAGCACGCGCTTCCACCTTTTGGCGCGATAGCCGGTCTCTTCGATGAGCTCGCGCCTGGCGCCGGCCGCGGCGGTCTCGCCGGGATCGATACGTCCGGCCGGCAACTCCCACAGATACTGTTGCGCCGCGTACCGATATTGCCGCTCCAGCAGGACGCGCGGTTCTTTGCCGCTTTCGTCGACCGCCAGAATCACCACCGAGCCCGAGTGACGAATGACATCGCGCGTCGCCGTAACGCCGTTGGGCTCCTGGACCTTGTCCGAGGTCACGGAAAAAACTTTGCCCTGGTAAACGGTCTTGGAGGAGAGAACCTTCAGCACCTTCTTCGCGGGTTTCTTCGGCGAGGAGCTCTTCTTGCCTGGCATGCCAACACTATAAGGCATCGCGGCGAATCGCATCCATGCGCGGTCATCTGCTATGCTCGCGCCGTGCCCCGAAAAGCAGCATCCACGCGGCGTGCAACGATCGGCATCGTTGGGCCCGGCAACCTCGGCACGGCTCTGGCCATAACCCTGTCGGCCGCTCGATACCCGGTGAAGTTTCTGGACGTGCGCGCGGACAAGGTTAGCGATCGCAAGTTGAAAGCGCTGGCGCGCAAGGTTCACGCGCGGCTGGTGGTGCCCGGCCGCGACCCGCTCGGCAGCGACATCGTGTGGCTTACGGTTCCGGATGACGCGATCGCGGCGGTTGCCGCCGAACTCGCCGATGTGCAGGCATGGAAAGGCAAGCTGGTCTTCCACTCCAGCGGCGCGCTCAGCAGCGACGAGCTCGCGCCTCTGCGCGAACGAGGCGCGCGGGTGGCATCGGTGCATCCGCTGATGACCTTTGTGCGCGGCGCCGTACCGCGGATGGCAGGGGTTCCGTTTGCGCTGGAGGGCGATGCCGCCGCGGTTCGCGCCGCCCGCAAGATCGTCGAGGAGCTGGGCGCCAGGGCATTCACCATCAAGAAGCAGAACAAGGTGCTGTATCACGCCTTCGGCAGCTTCGCGTCACCACAACTGATAGCCCTGATGGCTGCGATGGAGCGCGTAGGGATGGCCGCCGGCATCCACCCGAAAGACATCAAGCCGGTAATGTTGCCTCTGCTGCAACAGACGCTGCGCAACTATCTCGATAAGACCGCGGCGGAAGCGTTCAGCGGGCCGCTCATGCGCGGCGATGTCGCCACCGTGCGCCGGCATCTGGTTGAGCTGAAAGTATTGCCGGAAGTGCGTGAACTTTACGTCGCGCTGGCCAAAGCCTCGCTGCAGAATTTGCCGGTGAAGAACCGCAGTCTGCTGGCGAAAGAGTTGCTCGGAAGCTAGCGCCGCGGACGAAGCTGTTCGCCGCGCGCAATCCGGCGGCAGATATCCTGCGCGTCCGCATCGATGTGGTGCCAGAATTTCTGTAGTCCGCTGCACAAGTAGTTGAGCCCCGCTTCGCCCTCGGGCGTGCGGATCATGCGATTCTTGGGACACTCGCCGTTGCAGGCGAACAGATACTTACAGTCCCGGCAGCGTTGCGGCAGGGTATTGAATTTGTCGAAGCCGAATTTCTTCTGGCGCTCGGAGAACACCAGGCGCGAGCTCGAAGTCTCCGTGATGTTACCCAGCTTGTACTCGGGATAGACGTAGTGATCGCAGGAGTACAGGCTGCCGTCGTGCTCCAGCGCGACGCCTTTGCCGCAGAACTCGTGATAGATGCAGAGCTGCGACTCCTTGCCCATCCATTGCGCCACCGCGGTCTCGAACAGATTGATGAAGACCTTGCCCAGATCGCGGCGGTACCACTCGTCCCAGACCTTGCAGAGGAAGTAGCCCCAGTCGTCGGGATCGATCGACCAGTCGGTGACGATTGAGTCGGGAGTGCCCGGATGCGCGGCGGGCGAATCGAAGAGCGGCAATGACTCGGTGTCCCACATCTGCGGGGCGACGTTGCGGAAATTCTTGGGCTCGACGCAGGGGATGAACTGCATCTCGCGCGGCCCGACTTCGTTCTTCAGAAAACGATAAACATCAAGTGGCTTTTTCGAGTTGACGCGATTGATGACGCTCAGCGTATTGAAGGGAACGCGATGGCGCTGCAACATCTGCGCCGCGGCGAAGACGTTCTTGAAAGTCGGCGCGCCTTCCCTGGTCACACGGTAGACATCGTGCAGTTCCTCAGGTCCGTCGAGGCTGAGCCCGATCAGGAAGTTGTGCTCCTTAAGAAACGCGCCCCACTCGTCGTTCAGCAGGGTGCCGTTGGTCTGAAGGTCGTTCTCGATGCGCTGATACGGCTTCTTGTACTTCTGCTCCAGAGCGACAATCTTGCGGAAGAATTCCAGACCGAGCAGGGTTGGTTCACCGCCCTGCCACGAAAATACGACATGATCCCCGTCCTGGCCTTCGATGTACTGCCGGATGTGCGTCTCCAGGATCTCGTCAGCGATCTGGAACTTGCTGTTACTGCCCAGCAATTCTTTCTTGTGCAGGTAATAACAATAGGCGCAGTCGATGTTGCAGATAGCGCCGATCGGCTTCACCATCGCGTGATAGCGACGGCTGGCGCCCGCCAGTCGAGGCGCGGGAGACAGGTCGAGGATCGGCACAAAATCGCTCATGAGAGGCTCAACCAATCGTAAGGCAGGGCGGCGTCAATCCGGTTACAACTTAGGAGGGAGAATGGATGCAGTCAGGCGGCGCTGACAATCTCTGATTCGGACGTCTTGAGCTTCGCCTCGCCGGGGATCCATCTCCACGCCGTGCCGGCGGCCGCCAGGCAGAGGGCTGCGCATATCCACACGATCAGGCGAAAGCTGGCGACAAACGAAGTTTGGATTGACGACTCGATGGCTTCGGCTGTGTCGGGGCTGAGTTGCGGCGGAGGCTTGAGGGCCGCCAGGCGATTTCGTTGTGATTCCAGCGAACTCCGCGTTACAGGCGGCACCGCGGAGGCGGTCAAGCGCCGATCCAGGTGTACGCCGAAGTCGGCGATCATGATCGCGCCCAGCACCGCAACGGCGAGCACTCCAGCGACGCGGGCCACGGCGTTGTTAATGCCCGACGCGGTTCCAACATGGTCAGCGTCCACCGCGCCCATCACTACCGTCGTCAGCGGGGCGACACTGACCGCCATGCCCAACCCGGTTACGACGATGGCGGGAAAGAACGTCGTCCAGTAGCTGCCGCCGATGCCGGGCAGCGAGAACAGCAGAAATCCCAGCCGTCGTGATTGCAGTGCCGACGATCAGAGGCGTGCGCGCTCCGTAACGTTGAACCAATCCCCCGGACCAGCGCGACAGCAGAAAGTTAATGAGAATCAAAGGCAGGATCGCGCCGCCGGCCGCGGTGGCCGAATAACCCTGCACCTGGATCAGGTTCAGCGGCAGCACGAAGAAGAATATTCCGAGTGCCGCATAGAGAAACAGCGTGAGCAGATTGGCGCCGCTGAACGACTCGGAGCGAAACAGGCCGAGCGGCACGATCGGTGAGGCTACCCTGGACTCGATCCTCATGAAGGCAATCGCGCTCAAGATACCAGCCGCGAGACTCGCCGCAATCCACGGGCTCGCCCATCCCAGGCTCGACGATTCAACAAAGCCGAACACAAAAGCGCTGAGGCTGATTGTGGCCGCGACCTGCGCCCAGCCAATCGATTGCGCCGGCCTTTGTGCTCTTGCTCTCCGGCACACGCAACAGCGTGACCACAATCACGATTGCAGCCAGAAAAAGATTGATGAAGAACGCCCAGCGCCACGACAGGTGTTCGATGAGCCAGCCGCCGAGCAGCGGCCCAATCGCGGTGGTGATAGACGTGAATCCCGACCACGTGCCAATGGCCTGTCCGCGGCGGGATTCATCGAACGATGCGCTGATCAGCGATAGGCTACCCGGCACCAGAAACGCAGCGCCGATGCCCTGCACCGCTCGCGCCACGATCAACTGCTGAATGCTGCCGGCGAATCCGCAGGCGGCTGAGGCGGCGGCGAATACGGCGACACCCAGCAGAAACATGCGCCGCCGTCCGAAGAGGTCGCCCATCGACCCGCCCACCAGGATCAGCGCCCCCAGAGTCAGGCCGTAGGCTTCGATCACCCATTGAACGGCGACCACGCTGGCTCCGAAACTTTGCTGCAACGCCGGCAAGGCGACGTTGACCACCGTGCTGTCGATGAAAGCCATGCTCGACCCGGCGATGGTCGCCAGCAGCACCCAGACTCCCTGGCTCTGGCTGCAAGGAGAAACTGCGTCTCCAGAACGAATGACGGCCTGATCGCACGGCGGTTTCACAAAACATTGGATGGGGACAGGCTGCGGCGGGTGCAATCAAAAGATGAGGGGGGCAGTGCTCAGGGCTGAACAGGATTGGCCGGCAGTGGAGCAGCTGGCACGCGGCCCGATTTATCGGTGTGCAGCAGTTCGACGATGGCCTGATACAGCCGCGTGCGCACCTCGTAGCGATTGTGCGCGTTGACGACATAGCGCACCACCAGGTTCACGCCAAGGCTCGTCGGTCGTACGTCGATGGCGGGCTGGGCGGAAAAATTCTGGATGCTCGAGCGCTTTGCGGCGTGCTGCCACTCGCTTTCCGCCTCGGCGCAATCCTTCTGTGTCTGTTCGGCAACCAGCTTGAGCACCGAAGTAGTGAGATAGTACGGATCCTCGCCGGTGGGAATCAGCACATCCAGCTCGTCCCACAGCCACTGTCCCGCGGTCGTGAAGTTGAAGTAGTGGCCTTCGATGGCGTAGCTGTTGACGAACGAAACGGTGCGGCCGGTGGGATGTCCAGCGTCGTTCCAGTTGCCGGTTTCGAGCAGGATGGTGCGCAGCAGTCCGACCTCGACGACCTCTCCGCCGATGCCGTTAATCTCGACCCAGTCGCCGGCGCGAATCCCGTGACGGCCCATCAGGACGAACCAGCCGAAGAACGCGACGATGAAGTCTTTCAACGCGACCGTGAGCCCGGCTGCGCCGAGAGCCAGTACCGTCGAGAGCTGGCTGGGCAGTCCGAAGACCACCAGCAGAATGACCAGCACGCCGATCATCTGCGAGATGAAGCGCAGCACCAGCCGCATGGTTCCCAGCCGCCGGCGGTCGGGACCCATCGACATGTAGAAGCGCTCGATGAATCCCTCGGCCAGCACGATGCCGATCAGCGCCAGCAGGATCAGCAGCAGCGAGCGCAGCATGGCATGCAGAGCGGCGCGCTCCTGCGCCTTCACGATCCCGCTCCACTGATCGTAGATAACCGCCAGTTGCTCTTCTGCCTGGATGCGCTTGTCGTACTGCGCCATCAGGCGGCTGTCCTTTGACATCCCGGTCAGCTTTTTAACCTGCGCGGCAGAACTCTGCCCGGAATCTTGATTCGGCGCCGGCGTGCCCTGATCGTCGGCCGACTCGTCGTCGCTGCCGAGCACGTCGGTCATTCCCTTCTCTAGCGCCTCGTGCTTGCGGGTGAGGATAGCCGCGTAGTTGCCGGCTTGCTGCTGCGCCTGCACAAGCCGCTGATAATTGTTGCGCAGGCTTCGCCAGGACTTGAATTGCGCCAGCAGATTTCCGGCTATGCTGAGCGTCGCCGGCTTGCTGGCGGTAGCCGATGACGCTTGCGGACTGTTATGCGCCAGGGCCTCGTGCTCTTCCAGTTCCTGCTTGATCTGTGCCTGGGGGTCGCCGCCGGCGCGCATCAGGTCTTCCCTGGCATCGGCCAGCGCATCCTGCAGCAATGCGACGCGGGCTTGCGCTACTTCCAGTTGCTGCTGGAGCGTCTGATTGTTCTTACCGGCCGGGGTCGACGTCTGCGCCGTAAGCCGGGTAACGCTCTGCTGAGCTCCCTGCAGCCTGTCCGACATTCGGCTGATGCGGTCGTTGATCTCTTTGGTCGTGCTGTTTTCCAGCGCGGGATGAAGCTCGGCGAACTGCAACGCGGAAGCGAAGGACAGGTCGACTTCCTTATCGGCCAGACGGTAGGCATCAGCAGCGAGCTTCTGCTCCTCGGCTGTACTGGCGACCAAAGCCAGACTGTGCGCGGTTTCCAGCGGAGCCTGATCGACCAGTTTCGCGGGTGCGGGTACCGGCTTATTGGCGGCCTGGCGGGCGGCGCGAGAGTCGGCGCTCTCACGCGTCATCAGGTAGCCGGCCAGCGCCGCAATGAGCAGCACGGTCAGCAACGCCAGAATGATGTCTCGCCCCTTCATGCGCATAGAAAAACGTGCTGGCCGGGCAGTATATCCCGGACAGCACAGTCATAACTGAGAATCTTGCGCGCAGCAACAACGATTCGCCAAACCGACCGACGCGAGTCTCAGGCCCGCACGGCTTGTACGCGCTGCTTCACATCGGCGAGAAACGCCTCGTCCTTCAGATCGCCAAGATTGATCTCAACGTTGGCCAGCGCGCCGGTGATGGCCGCGTTTGCCAGCGCTACGCCTACCGTCAGATCCGACGCCATCTTCGGATTGGTGATTGGCCGCAGCGATTCGAGAATCTGGCGAGTCTCCTTGGCGCGCTCGGCAACCACCATCGGCACCAGCGTCGCCTTCTTGGTCGCCGCTTCCACTTCCGCCTGCGCCTCGGGATGCTCCTTCGTTTTCTTGAACGCCGCCATCACTTCGTTGAACGACTCGGCATCGGCATCGATAGACACCTGGAACTGCTCGCGCAACTCGGCCAGCCGCGCCAGCGCATCGCTCAACTGGCGCTCGTACTGGACGTACGCTTTCTTGCCGCGCGACATGCCGGCCACCATGCTTCCCAGGGCAGCGGCCATGCCTCCCGCTGCGGCCGACGCGCAGCCGCCTCCCGGCGCCGCCGTAGGCGCCGCTAGTTGCTCGATGAACGGCTCGACCCCGGCGCGAATACCGCCGACGGCCATCTTGCCACTCATCACCGCGGCCAGCCGGTTCTCGAGGATCAGCGACGAGTCGAAGTTCTCTACTTGCAGGAACCACTCGGCCGCGTCTTCCAGCGCCTTCTTCGGAATGAGCCCGACGATCTCGCTCGATAGCGGCATCACGCCATAGCGGGCGGCCTCGCGTTTGACGAATTCGTACACGCGCGCGATAGGCGTCTGGTCGGTGTCGGTCAGGTTCATCGAGACCTGCGCCAGCCCGCGCACCGGCACGCCCATGCCCTTCACGTAACGGAAGCCGCCGTTCGAGAAGCGCACGGCCTTGCCGATCTTCTTGGCGATTTCGACGTCGGGCGTGTTGAGGTAGACGTTGTAGGCGACCAGAAACTTGCGCGCGCCGACAATGGTCGCGCCCGCGGTGGGATGCAGCTCGGCTTCGCCGAAGTCAGGCTTGCGCGCGGGATTGGTCTTCACGTCTTCGCGGATGCCTTCGAACTGGCCGCGACGCACGTTCTCCAGGTTCTGGCGCTCGGGCTTCTGCGCCGCCGCCTCGTACAGATACACCGGCACCTTGTAGCGCTTCCAGATTTCCTCGCCCGCCTTGCGCGCCAGCGCGACACAATCTTCCAGCGTGACGCCCTCGATCGGGATGAACGGAATGACGTCGGCAGCGCCGAGGCGCGGATGCGCGCCGGTGTGCTTGGTCAGGTCGATGAGCTCGGCGGCCTTGCCGACCCCGCGGATGGCGGCCTCGGCAACATTGACCGGATCGCCGACCAGGGTGATGACGCAACGGTTGTGGTCGGCGTCCATCTCGCGATCGAGAAGGTAAACGCCATCCATCTTCATGGCTTCGAGAATGGCATCGACGCGAGCCTTGTCGCGCCCTTCGGAGAAGTTAGGAACACATTCGACGAGTGCGGGCATAAATATCAGGATAAAGCAGAGGGGACGATTCTTCGAAACGACAGAGCTTTATGTCACAGGTGGAAGTGACGGAAGGCTGCGCCGACGGAAGCTGATAATCTGTTACGTCGTCTTAAGGGTTCATCACATTCGGAGGGATTCATGAAGGATTCAGGTCTTCGCAACAAGGTCGTCATCGTTACCGGAGGCACCGGCGGCATTGGGCGCGCTACCGCGATTCGCTTCGCGCAGGAAGGCGCGCGCGTCGCTATCTGGGACATGAGTGACGCCGCCAGCGAAGCGGTGCTGGGAGAACTGAAGAGCGCAGGCGCCAGCCGACTCGCTCTATCGCAAAGTCAATGTGACCGAGGCCGCCTCGGTGCAGGCGGGTGTCGACGAAGTCATGTCGCGCTGGGGCAGTATCTATGCGTTGGTAAATAATGCCGGCATCCTGCGCGACGGCCTGCTGGTCAAGGTGAAGGATGGCGCGGTCGTCTCCAGCCTGAGCGACGAGCAGTTCGACGCCGTGATCAACGTAAACCTGAAGGGCGTTTTTGTCTGCACGCGCGCGGCTACGCCGCATATGATCGCAGGCGGTGGAGGCGTGGTGCTGAACGCTTCGTCGGTGGTCGGTCTCTATGGCAATTTCGGCCAGACCAACTACATCGCCACCAAGGCCGCGGTCATCGGCATGACCAAGACCTGGGCGCGCGAGCTGGGCCGCTACAAGATTCGCGTCAACGCCGTCGCTCCCGGTTACATCGGCACCGAGATGGTGAAGCAGATGCCGGAGAAGATTCTGGACGTGATGGTTTCGCGCACGCCGCTGGGACGGCTGGGCAAGCCGGAAGAGATCGCCGAAGCCTACTGCTGGCTGGCGTCGGACGGAGCGTCGTTTATCACGGGAACAGTGCTGTCCGTAGATGGCGGTGTAGTGGTTGGAACCTAGATCCCGTAAGTTCTTCGCGAGGACGCTGCGGGCCAGTTGGCCCGCTTTTTCTGTTGGAGCGCTACTGCCAGCGCATGGGAAACAGCGCACCTGCCGCGGAAGAAGACATGTTGACTCCAGCTAATTGCAGGGCAGTGGCCAGTTGTGGATCGGCGCCGGCGGCGAGTTCTTCCGGGCTGGGTAACATAATCTGATCGGGCACAACGCCTCGGTGCTCGAGGCTGTTGCCGTCGGTCATTTTCAGATCGGCGACAGTCAGAGACATCGCATAGGGCAGGTACTGTCCGAAGGCCTTATCTTGCGAGAACGGAAAGTGACGAGCTTCCATCACGGCACCCGCTGAACGGTCGCCAACTACGGTTCCGCGTTTTTCCAATTGCACTACGCGGGCAAACAGCTCCGAGGATGAAGCCGATCCGCTGTCGATGAGAACGATCAATTTGCCCGAGTAAGCGTGATCGCCGCGTGACTTGGCCACGAAAGGTTTGGAGCCTTTGCGCTCCACCCGATCTCCCACCTTCACATCGTGATTGATGAATCCGCCGAGCAGGCGCGACAGATTTTCCTCCGCGCCGCCCGGATTGCCTCGCAGGTCAACAATGACAGCTTTATAGTTGTTCGTTTTGCGCAGAAAAGCGTCAATCTGATCGTCGGTTAGAAAGAAAATCGGAAGCTTCCATACCAGCACGTTGCTCACTTCCACGCTGCGAACTTGCATCCGCTCGTCTGCATCCTCCGATTGGCGGATTACTTCCCACACGTCCGAACCACTGGTGAAATCATAGTTCTTAGGCAGGTTGCGAACGATCGACATTACGGTCGCCTCGCGCGGCTGGCCACCAGGGCTGACCACCACCAGCTTCACGCCCGATCTCGGCGCCAGCGTGTGAAACGCGTAGTTGAGCTTCCACCAGGTGTCGCGCGTGGGCCGGAAACCTTCGATCGCCAGAATCTGATCTCCCGGCTTCAATCCTTTCGCAGCGGCGTCCGAGCCTTCCTTGACTGCCGTGATCATGCAGGCGTCACCCACAAACTTCGCCTCCCATCCGTCGCGCACTACGTAAGGACGCGGCGGTGGATCGAAGAACGTGTGCGTATCGTTTAATCCGTCCAGCATCCAGGCAATGTCGCCGAAAGCTTCGCTTAACGACTGGGCGGCGCGGATCTTCTGCTGTGCGTCTTTGTATCTGGAGTCGAGATTGACGCCGTGGAACGCGGGATCGTAATAATCTTTCTCGACCTTCTCGTAAACGTCCTTCAGCATCTCCAACGCCTGGTCCCTTTGAATGGAGGTCATGGAGTCATTGGACTTTTTCTCAGCGCAGGTTGGAGTGGAAAGCAGACTTGTCAACAGGATTGCGACGAAGCCAAACGAGGCGGTGGCGCGCGTCATGCCCGCAAACTACACCAGAAATCCAGAGTAGTGCAATGACAAAACGGCCTTTAGTCTGAAGAACGGGGCATAACTAGCCAGTTATGCCCGTAATAGAACTAGTTACTTCTTTCCTCGTCTCAGGCGGCTACTTCGCCGGGAGACATTTCATCCACATAGCACCACATCCATGTTTCGCCGGGCTCAATGGAACGAATTAGGGGATGCTTGCTGCGGTGAAAATGCTTAGTCGCGTGCTTATTCTTGGAAGAGTCGCAGCAACCGACGTGACCGCATTCCATGCAAAGCCGCAGGTGGACCCAGGTATCGCCCATCTCCACACATTCCTTGCAGACGTGAACGTCGGTAGTTGTAACCTTGATGGTCTTAAGATGGCTGCAATGTTCTGCCATGACACTCTCCTCTAGCGTTCTAAAGCTTTGCGATCCCACTTACCCAAATCGGCCGCCGCGTCGTAGGTGCTTTGTAAAAACTCGAGCAGCGCAGTCTTGGGCGATTCGGCAACCCGCACATCGTCGTACATCAGCAAAAACTCTTTCATCACGGGATGATAGTAAGCGGCCGCAGGATTCACCTTTCGCTCGGCAAAACCCGCAGGCTCCGGAGAAGCATAGGAGTAGAAGGCCGGGCCTGGGATCTCTCCGCCGCCCGCCCAGAAACCGGCGCTGCTCACTTCGTGCGAGTAGGCCTCGCGGGTGACGAAGTCGGCGCCATCTCGCGGCGGCGCGGGACGTCCTGAGAAACGCGTCACCGCCAGGTCGAAGCTTCCCCAGAAGAAATGCACCGGGCTGACCTTGCCCAGGAAACTGGCGCGAAAGTCCTTCAGCGCATTGTCGACCCACACCAGGATGTGCCAGAACTTTTGCGCGGCTTCGGCGTCGTAAGACTTGTGCTGGTCATCCTTCTCGAAGCGAATCGTCTTCTCCGGAGGCTGCTCACAAGGCATGGTCCAGATGCTGACCGGCATGCCGAGCTGCGTCAGCGTCTTCATCAACTCCTGGTAGAACTGCGCCACCGACTGCGGCTTCAGCGCGAGCTCGCGCATCTGGCCATCGCTGCACTCGATGAGCAGCTTGTGATCGATGAAGTCGAAGAGGATTTCCAAGCGTGCGGCTGCCATACGGCATGGGTGAGGTCGTCAGCCCGCGCGCCGTGACGTAGAGCGGCACGTTCCACCAATGGTTCACCAGCGGCGAAAGGCTCAGACGGATCTTGCCCACGATCTGCGTCCACATGTGCAGCGTGACCTGGGTGTCGGCCCAGGATGCGTAGGGCAGCGAGGGCAGATCTTCGACATGGATGGATAGTTGGCTCATTCCTCAACCCCCGTGCGTGCTGAATACTCTACCTGATTCGCCCCGAGTTTGCGCAACGCTGCCGGACAACAAGAAACGCCGACCGCAAGCTGCGATCGGCGTTTATGTTTTCAGCGAGTCCGGGCTGGTTGGCGGCGGACTCGTTGCTGCCGTGCGGCACTCCGGCCGCATGAGCAACTCTTACTCTGCTGCTTGCCAAGAGAAAAAGGCCTGTCTGAAAAAAAGAATACGGGCTTGCTGATTATCGATGGTGAATGGGCCGTGAAAAGGCGATGAAATGAAAGTTGCGAACTTCGTTGACTATGTCTGGAACATGCCACTCCGCAAAATCAGAGGATCTCCCGAACTCGGCAGAGTTTCATTCTCCGGCGCTTTGTGAATCGGGTCGCCGTTGCAGTACTCTGATGGGCGGCTCACCGGACTCTGGAGAACTGGAATGTATCGTTGGCTACTCTTTTTGATGTTTGCGGTCTTCTTCTCGCCGTTTGCCGCTGGCGAGGCGAATGCCGCTCCAAATTGCGCGCCTGCCAAGCTTCACTTCGAGATCAGCTTCCCTGCCGCGCAGAGCAGCCAGCCGCTTGATGGGCGCATGTATGTCATGTTGTCGACCGACAACAAGAAGGAGCCGCGCTTCGAAATCAACGACGATCCCGACACGCAACAGATGTTTGGCGCCGACGTCGATGCGCTCGCCCCCGGCAAATCGGCCGTCGTGGACGACACCGCGGTTGGCTACCCGGCGTTAACGCTCGGCTGCATTCCCGCCGGAGACTACTACGTCCAGGGACTGCTGAATATTTACCAGACCTATCATCTCGCCAACGGACACACCGTCAAGCTGCCGCCGGATCATGGGGAAGGTCAGCAGTGGAACAAGAAGCCCGGCAATCTGTTCAGCCAGCCGCAGAAGATTCACATCGATCCTTTGCAAAGTGGTGCCGTCAAGATCTCGCTGACCGAAACGATTCCGCCGATCGAAGAGCCCAAGGACACCAAGTACGTCAAGCATCTGAAGATCAAAAGCGAGTTGCTGACCAAATTCTGGGGAACGCCAATGTACATCGGCGCCATCGTCCTGCTGCCGGAAGGCTTCAACCAGCATCCCGACGCGCATTATCCTGTCATCGTCTATCAGAGCCACTTCCCGCGCGATCTCTCGCTTCCCTTCGCCGACCATCCGCCCGCACCGGATTTGAAGGGCCGCAAGCGCATGGTGGCCGAGTACAGTTACGCCTTCTATCAGGACTGGACTTCCGGCCGGCTGCCGCACGTCATCCTCGTCGAACTGCAGCATGCTAATCCCTACTACGACGACTCCTACGCGGTGAACTCCGCCAATGTGGGACCTTATGGCGACGCCATCACGCAGGAGGTTATCCCGGCGGTCGAGAAGCAGTTCCGCGGAATCGGGCAAGGCTGGGCGCGGGCAACGTACGGCGGCTCAACCGGCGGATGGGAAGCTGCGGCGATGCAGATTTTCTATCCGACCTTCTTCAACGACGCCTTCATCGCCTGTCCCGATCCGGTCGACTTCCGCGCCTACCAGATCGTCAATCTCTACGACGACCCCAACGCGCTCTGGCTGGAGAGCAACTGGGGCCGAGTACCGCGTCCCTCGCAGCGCGAGACTGATGGCGCCGTGGTCAGCACCATGGACCGAATGACTCGCCGCGAACTGGCGCTGGGCACGCATGGCCGCTCGACCGATCAATTCGACATTTGGCAGGCGGTCTACAGCCCGGCCGGCGACGATGGCTATCCAAAACTAATCTACGATCCGGTCACCGGCGCGATCGATCACAACGTCGCCAACTACTGGAAAGAACATTACGACCTGCGCTACATCCTGCAGCGCGACTGGAAGACGCTGGGGCCGAACCTGGTCGGCAAACTGCACTTCGCCGTCGGCGATATGGATTCGTACTACCTCAACAATGCCGTCCACCTGATGCAGGATTTTCTGGAGAGCACGAACTATCCGTACTACGCCGGCGACTTCGACTACGGCCCGGGACGTCCGCACTGCTACACCGGCAAGGACGGCCTTCCGGTGGAAGCAGCAGGACTGACCTGGAGCCAGCGCGTCATCCGCCAGTCAGTCGAGCGCATGCTGAAGACCGCGCCCGCCGGAGCTGACGTCACCAGCTGGAGATACTAGCTCTCGACTGGCTTGGTCGGCGTCTCTTCGCCGCTTCCCTCTTTCATTGAGCTCTTGAAGCTGCGGATGCCGTCGCCTAGGCCTTTGCCCAGCTCCGGCAGCTTCTTCGGCCCAAAGACCAGCAGAGCGATAAACAAAATAACCAGCAGATGCATCGGCTGGAAAATTCCTTCAAACATGATGGCTCCCTCCGTGAAGCAGGAAATGCGGGAGAGCCAACGCACTCTCCCGCGTAACGTTGGTTACGACTGGCAAACGATGGTGCCGTTCATGCCATTCGGATAGAATCCGCCTGAACAGTTCCCTCCGTGATAGACGATATTGAGTACCTGCGCGGTGGTGCGAGAAATAGCCAGGCTGTTGGAGTCAACGTCGAACGGGTGCGACGCGGTCGGCGGAACATCCTGATTGTCAACCGCCGGACTATTCACTCCCCAGTAAATGCAAGCAAAACGCAATGTACCGGCGTGCTCGGCTTCGGTGCCGAGAATGCGCGCCGCTGCTTCCAGGTAGGTCTTGCTGGTGATGAGCGGAGCCGCACCTGCATAGGCGCTGACGCCGACATCTTCAAACTGGCGGCCCAGCTTCAGGAAGTCGGATGGATTCGCGAAGCCATATCCGAGAGCGTTGAGATTGATCGCGGGCTTCTTCACAGCCGCGGAACCTAGCGCCTGCCGCAGATATTTCACGTGATTGACTTCATCGGTACGCAGGCCGCTGGCTGCAAAGGCGAAAGGCGACTGGGCGATGCCCGGCACTTTCTGTCCGCCCGTGGTCGGGCCGGTAGTCTCCTCCTCGGTCAGGATGCCGTACTTCACCAGCGTGGTTCCGTAGGTTGCCATCAGATAGAACTCGGCTTCCAGGTACTCAAGGTTCAGAGCGAAGTTCAGGACGTCGGTGTCGGTGATGGTGAGATTGGTGGAGGAGTCGAGTTCCTGAGCTTGGGCGCCAACGGCTTTCATTACCGTTGATCCCAATACCGATGCGCCTGCTATACCGGCTGCGGTCAGGCTGATGCTTTTGGCGAACGAACGGCGAGTGAGCGGCGTCTCCGCCAGTTTTGACAGATCGTCTAGCTTGTTCATTGGTTCCCTTCTTTCGACAACGGGGCTTGCTCCTTGAGGAGCGGTGGGCGATGGCTGGAGTCACCAGGCCTGACTGCAGCGTTTTCACGATGAGAAATGTCGGGACTTACGTTTCTCGTACGAGGAGAACGCTCACCGGCTGCGCTTGGATTGGTGCATTCGAGAAAAATCGAGAGTCGCTGAAGTTTTCGTCGGTCGTGCAGAGTACCTGCTTCGCACACGGGCAATTCACGCCTTAGTCTGGCAAACCTGTCGCTGGAGTTTTCATCCGAGTCACTGAACGAAGAACGAGTGGCGAGGGGCCCTGCGATGTTTTCCGTCTCTGTCGATCAGCACCAGCGCGCGTGGTCGTTGTTTCTTGGATTTCTGCTATTGAGCTTTGTGGTCTTTCAAGCCGGATGTGGTGGAGGAACTTCCAACACAAGTAGCAGCGGGAGTTCCGGCAGCTCAGGCGGAAGCAGCGGCGGAAGTGGTGGCTCGGGAAGCAGTGGCAGTGGAGGATCGGGCGGATCTGGATCGGGAGGAAGTGGCGGCAGCGGAGGCTCGGGCGGCGGAGGCACGACGGCCGCGGCCTATGTGTATGTTGGCTCCAACGCCTATGGCAATGGGAACGAATCCATCAGCGGATTTACGGTCGATAGCAGCGGCACGGCCCAACCGATTTCGGGCTCGCCCTTCGCCGGACCCAGCAGCTCCGAGGTTGTGAACTCGTCGTACCTGTTCGCAACCGACGGCACCAACATTGAAACCTACAGCATCGGCTCCGGTGGAACGCTGCAACAAGCTTCCAGCATTAACGGCATCATGCATAACCAAATTCCAAACGGCTCAGCGGTCGGCAACATGACGCTCGACCGCAGCGGCCAGACGCTCTACGCCGCCGAACTCAATTTCGACGGCGCCGACAACGATGCGTACTCCTACTTCGGCATTGGTTCCGGCGGCAATTTGAGTTTCCTGAATTCCAGCAGCATCGACACGAACTATCACACCCCGCTCTCCTTCTCGCAGAGCAACCAGTTTGCCTATGGCGAAGGCTGCTATCACTTCACACCGGAGATCTTCGGCTTCTCGCGCAACGGCGATGGCACGCTGACTTCGATCAACACGAACGCCATCCTGCCGCCAACCAACAATCCGGGAACAATGTGGTGTCCCGATGATTCGGCAGCTTCGGCCGGCAACTACCTGGCGCTGGTGTACTTCGACCTGTCGGTACAAAACGGACCGTACTACCTCGCGACCTACACCATCAACTCCGACGGCACGCTTGGCCTGGTGACAAACAGCGAAGTCACGACGCCGTTCACTGGCGAAGCTGCGGTCAGCTTCGATCCCACCGGCCTGTACCTGGCCATGGCAGGACAAGGCGGCATTCAGGTCTACCAGATCAACGCAAATGGCATATTCACGCCGGTAGGCGCGGTGCAGCAGCCGTCGGTGGCCTTCACGGCGTTGAGCTGGGACAACAGCAATCATCTCTATGCGATTGCCGCGTCAGGCCTGTACATCTTCAGCTCTGACAACGGCGCGCTGACACTCAACGGCTCGCCATATCCCGTGACCAATCCGGGGAGCTTGGCAGTGTTACCGCAGTCGTAGACGTTGTTGTGAGAAGGGCACTCCAAAAGGTGCCCGTAAAGCCGCAGACCTTTCCATCTCCGGCATCCCCCGGCTCTGTCATCATGAGCGTTATGCGCCGCGACGTCTCGGCTTGTCGTCTTGCGACTAACCTGTCGGTGAACATCGCCCATGTTCACGCATCACAAGTCAGCGTTCATGAGCCCGGTATAATTTCAGGTTGCTCACCACATCGTTTTCATCCGGAGGCACGGAGAACACGGAATATAGCGACAGGCCTTCGGAAACGAAAAGCAGATCCCTCGCGCCAACAAGTGGCGCTCGTGATGACAACTCGAGAATTTTCCAGTGCCTCAGTGGTGAATACGATCTTCAGCAGGCTTCTATGACCATCATCAAACAAGACGACGTAATCCAAAGCGTGGCTGACGCGCTGCAATACATCTCCTACTATCATCCGGCCGACTTCATCAAGGGCATGGCCGCCGCCTATGAGAAAGAGCAGTCGCCGGCCGCGCGCGACGCCATGGCGCAGATCCTGATCAACTCGCGCATGTGCGCCGAAGGCCATCGGCCGATTTGCCAGGACACCGGCATCGTCACCGTCTTCCTGAAGATCGGCATGAACGTTCAGTGGGACGCGACCATGAGCGTCGAAGACATGGTCAACGAGGGTGTGCGCCGCGCCTACAAGCACGAGCACAATAAGCTGCGCGCCTCCATCCTCGCCGACCCGGCCGGAGCCCGCAAGAACACGCACGACAACACGCCGGCGGTGATTAACATGACCGTCGTGCCCGGCGACAAGGTGGAAGTGCTGATCGCGGCCAAGGGCGGCGGCTCGGAAGCCAAGTCAAAGTTCGCCATGCTGAACCCTTCGGACTCAATCGTCGATTGGGTGCTGAAGACGGTTCCGCAGATGGGCGCGGGCTGGTGTCCTCCGGGCATGCTCGGCATCGGCATCGGCGGCACCGCCGACAAAGCCATGCTGATGGCCAAAGAGTCGCTGATGGAACCCATCGACATTCAGGAGCTCATCGCGCGCGGCCCGAAGACTACGGCCGAAAAGCTGCGCGTCGAGCTCTACACGAAGGTCAACCAGCTTGGCATCGGGGCGCAGGGCCTCGGCGGGCTGACCACCGTGCTCGACGTGAAGGTGAAGGACTACCCGACCCACGCCGCGAACCTGCCCATTGCGATGATTCCCAACTGCGCAGCCACGCGCCACGCGCACTTTGTGCTCGACGGCAGCGGCCCGGTTGCGCTGGAGCCGCCGTCGCTCGATGACTGGCCGAAGCTCACCTACAATCCGGCGAACGCGCGCCGCGTGAACCTCGACACGGTCACGCGCGAGGAAGTGGCCACGTGGAAGCCCGGCGAAGTCCTGCTGCTGAGCGGCAAGCTGCTCACCGGCCGCGACGCTGCGCACAAGCGCATGACCGAGATGCTCAGCAAGAAAGAAACTCTGCCGGTCGACTTCACCAATCGCTTCATCTATTACGTTGGGCCGGTCGATCCGGTGCGCGACGAAGTGGTCGGCCCTGCCGGTCCCACGACCGCGACGCGCATGGACAAGTTCACCCGCCAGATGCTGCGCGAAACCGGGTTGCTCGGCATGGTGGGCAAGTCCGAACGCGGCGAAGAAGCCATCAAAGCCATTCGCGACCACAAGGCGGTTTACCTGATGGCGGTCGGCGGCGCGGCCTACCTCGTGTCGAAGGCCATCAAGAAATCGCGCACTGTGGCCTTCCACGATCTCGGCATGGAAGCCATCTACGAGTTCGAGGTGCACGACATGCCGGTGACGGTCGCGGTCGACATCAACGGCGAGTCGGTACACGAAACCGGCCCGCGCGAGTGGAAGCAGAAGATCGCCGAGCTGGTGGAGATTTCGTAGGTTTGCGATGAGTGTTGGCCTGTTCGCGATTGTGGTCTCGCCTCGTGTTTCGTGCCTGAGTCTTGATCCCTGGTTCTTCCCTCTTTCGAAAGACGACGCCTATAGAAGATTGTCATCACGAGCGCAAGCGAGGGATCTGCTTTTCGTCGCGCCGCAGAATCTTACGCCTCGTGGCAAACAGCAGATCCCTCGTCGAGCTGAAGCTCTCCTCGTGATGACAATTCCGTAGGTTCCGGCTGCCCCAGGTCTCGCGATATTCGACTTGGGAGACACACGTCCTTCATAGTCCTGCTGGACTCGCTATAATCTCCCTTCGTCATCAAGGGAGAACATTTATGCCACGCGGCATCACGCCTCGCCAGCCATCGCGCAGCGGACGTCAGGACAAGGCTTCCAGCACCGCCAAGAGCGCGAAAGAGCGGATTTCCAAGTCCTCTTCGTCGAAAACCCACTCGACGAAAAGCCCGTTGAGTGGCTCACCTGCATCCTCGAAGACCCGCCCAAGCAAAACCGGCTTGAGTGGGGCACCCTCCAAAGCTTTGCCGAAGGCCACCAAGGGCTACAACCCGCTGGCGCCCGAGCGCGTGCAGGCCATCCTCGATCGTCTCGATGCGCGCTATCCGGCCGCAACCTGCGCCCTGCATCACAACAGCGCCTGGGAGTTGCTGGTGGCCACCATCCTCTCGGCGCAATGTACCGACGTGCGCGTCAACATGGTCACGCCCATGCTGTTCGAGAAATACCCGACGCCGGACGCGTTCGCCGCCCTCAAGCCCGAGGACATCGAGGACGACATCCGCTCCACCGGCTTCTTCCGCAACAAGTCGAAGTCGCTGGTCGGCGCCGCGCGCAAGGTCATCGGCGACTTCGGCGGCGAAGTGCCGCGCACCATGGACGAGCTGCTCACCATCCCCGGAGTCGCGCGCAAGACCGCCAACGTTGTACTCGGCTCGTGGTACAAAATCGCCGACGGCGTCGTGGTCGACACGCACGTGCAGCGCATCTCGCGGCGGCTGGAACTGACCAGGAATGAAGAGCCGGTGAAGATCGAGCAGGACCTGATGAAGGTGATCCCCCGCGACCGCTGGATTCTGTTCTCGCACCAGATCATCCTGCACGGCCGCGCCATCTGCATTGCCCGCCGCCCTAAGTGCGTCGACTGCCCGCTGGAAACGCTCTGCCACGCCGCCGACAAGACCTGGAGCACGGTCGACATTCACAAGTCGGCGAAACCTTAAGCGCCGCACACCGTCAAAGCGTCACGGAGGGATGAATGGATCCCAATCAGCATGTCGGAGACGGCCGCCTGACGATGGGCGACAACGTGAAGATGCGTGATACGGACCTCACGCGGGCGTTGGGAATCGCCGGAGCGGCAGGCTCCATATTGGGCGAAACGCGGCCTTCGGTCAGCGGTGTGGACGTGCTGGGAGAAGTGGCAGACGACTTCGCGGTCTGCGTGCACATCAATACTCTGGACTTGGAATTCTGGTTTGCTGCAGACCTGATCGAGTTCGTCGATCATGCCCCGGGAGCAAAGATAGAAATCGGAGGCACGCATTTTGTCCGCGATGTCGACGGCATATGGCACGAATACAAACCCGGCGATGAGGGGTGGTCCGAATAAACAGGTTACCGCACCATCTTCTGGAACGGGGTTCAACTTACTGCAAACAAAAGACGACGCTGCCTTTGGGAGCTCCACCAGCGCACCCGCTTAGCCGAGTACTTTAGTAACGTCATTTCGTGGTTACAAGATTTACGATTTGGCGCTACAATGTCGCCAACGCCAACTTTGTGGTGAACACTGTGAAACGACTGACCGCTTCCGCTCTTTTCGTTGTGCTGGCTCTTGGCCTGGCCGCCCCTACCGCTGCCTTCGCGGGCAATTCGCAGAAGGACCAGCAGAAGGAATACAACAAGTATCTGAAGCATCAGCAGAAGATGCAGAAGAAGCAAACCAGAGAGCAGAACAAGCAGACCAAGCAGTGGAACAAGCAACATCAGACCACCACCACCCACAGCGTGACCTAGTGCGGTCAGGTTGTTTCAGGCCGCTCGAACCCTCCAGGCGCAATACCTCCGGCGTCAATCCCATACTGTGCCCTATCGTCGTGCCTATACCGCTAACGTTGTTCAGGCAATCACTGAACGTAGTTGACCCTAAGTATCCGCTACTTCCACGGCCGCACCGGACCCGGAATTCCATCTGCTGCATGTGCTTTGTCCAGCGGCGCTAGGTTATAGGTAGAGCGGATTTCGTCCAGTGGTGTGTTCACCAGTCCCCAGAAATCCCAGTCGGGGCCGAAGGTATCGAGGGTAGCGATGCGGCCGCGCTCCCAGGCACGCCAGAACTTCTCGCCATCGAACGCGCCCTTAGCCGAGCCTGCCAGCGGATTGAGCACGATGCCCAGGTGCCAGCTGAAAATCACCGGCAGGATGTGTCCGGACATACCTTCGCTGCGATGCATGGCGGCAGTGAAGGTCGACACCAGCACTTCGCCCTGCACCGACGTTCCGTAGGCACTGACCACGTGCGCGCTGTCGTGCGGCACACCGAACAGAATCGACAACCCATCCGGCTCCCCGGGAAATTTATATCCGGCTTCAACGTAGTGATCGTAGAAAGCGCGGCCAAAGCTTTCATACGGAAGCTGCCCGAGCGCGCGAAAGCGGTCGGCCAGCGCGGGATCGGGCGTCTTGTCGTAGGGCAGAAACTGCGCGGCGAAATCCTGTCCCAGATCCATCCCGCGAATGCTCTCGACGTTGTTGCGTGACATGTCGGCCTTCACCCAATCGCTGTGCCCGCGCGCGGTCTCGGCGAGGTCGCGCACGTAGTCGTCGGTAATGTCCAGCGCATCGGCATAGTGGAGCACCACGGCGAGTTTGGCGTAGTCGATTTTGCCGTCGACGAAGGCCATGACCGCAATCAGTTGAAGAATGTAGCGGCGATAGGTTTCTGTCGGAAAAGCCTTGGCGAGTTCCTCGGGAGTGGGCGCCGGCAGGTTGGCGATGTCGGCATTCGCAGCGTAGAAGATGTGTCGTGCGGCCCCGGTGAGAGCCTCGCGGTCCGCCGGACGCGGCTCGCCTTCGGCGGCGGCAACGGCTTTCATCGCGCCCAACGCGACTTCAGCTTGTGATTCGGAGACGGGAAGAAAAGAAACCAGTGCGGTATCAGACATGTCGCCCCTGAAGTGAGTGATTCACCGGTCGAATGGTGGCCCCCGATATTACATGCATCGGGCATTGGGAACAAACACCTTCCAGCGGTCAGCCTGTCAAGCCATTTCATTGCAACGGGCTCGGATCACGAACCTTTGGGAAATGTATTTCCAAAATGAACTCGTCGCTGCGTGATTTTGCTTACATCACAGCTTCCGCCGGCGGCTGGAGCGTAAACTTACCCGGATTTTGCAACCCGTTGTGTCGGGCTGCGGGAGCGCCATCCCCATGAAGAAATCAATCTTTGCTGTCGGACTCATTCTCGTTCTTACCGGCTTGGTCTATTCGCAAACCCCAACTCCCGCCGCAAGCAGCGGCCAGAAGCAACTCACCCCAGCTCAGAAGCGGCTGCGCTACCTCACCAGGCAGTTGAACCTCTCCGAAGCGCAGCAGCAACAGATCGGCGCCATCCTCGACAAGGGCGAGCGCGAGATGGAGGCGGCGAAGCTGAACCACGGCCCGCGTCCCCAGCAGCGCCAGGAGCGGGTGAACGAGATCTTCCAGCAGACGCAGGAAAGTGTGAAGACACAACTGACGCCGGAGCAGCAGCAGGAGTACCAGCAGATCATCACTGGCAAATGGAAAGACCGCCCGGAGGCCTCCGAAGTTCCGACGCCAGTGTCCCAGGAAGCCGCGTCACCGGCACAGCACTGAAGGCGAAACTCAACCTGGCGCGCCGCAGAACCGGAGCACCGTATAAGATTGCAAGTGCCGAGTGACCCAATCGACAGCCGGCCATTGACAACGCCCTTATGATCTATCGTTCCGACAATCGCTCGCTTGAACAGATGCGGCCGGTAAATATCGTTCCCGACTTCATCTCCACCGCCGAAGGCTCGTGCCTGATCGAACTCGGCAATACGCGCGTGATCTGCACCGCGACTATCGAAGACACAGTACCGCCGTTCCTGCGCAATAGCGGCAAGGGCTGGGTCACGGCTGAATACGCCATGCTCCCACGCGCCACCTTGACTCGCACCCCGCGCGAGGTGAACAAGGGCCGTGCCGGAGGACGCACGCACGAGATCCAGCGCCTGATTGGCCGCTCGCTTCGCGCTGTCACCGACATGGAAAAGATGGGCGAGCGCACCATCTTCCTCGACTGCGACGTCATCCAGGCCGACGGCGGCACGCGCACGGCGTCCATTACCGGCGCATTCATCGCCATGGGCCTGGCGATGCGGCGCATGGTTGAAGTCCGGCTCGATGACGGTGGCGCCCATTCGCGATTACGTCGCCGCCACCAGCATCGGCATAGTCGATGGCGAGATCATGCTCGACCTGGCATACGAAGAGGATTCGCGCGCCGACGTTGACATGAACGTCGTCGCCACCGGCAGCAAGAAGCTGATCGAAGTGCAGGCAACCGCCGAACGGCGTCCCTTCGACGACGCGCAGTTGGCCAAGATGATGGCGCTGGCGCGGCAAGGCATTGAGTCTCTGGTCGCCAAGCAGCAGGCGGTGCTGAGCGGGTTGCCGTTGCGGCAGTAACTGAAGATGGCGTAGTTACACCTTTGGCTCGAATGTATTTCGATAGTGTTAGCAGATTCGGCAGACCGAGGTCATCGCGACCGGTGAGGATGTTCGCAAACGTAAGCTGCCTTGTCGAAAGCCTCGTGACTTGCGCCGTGGAGTCAGTCGATGCCCGGATCTACATGGGTTGCTGGAGTAGTCGCGAGTTTGGTCGTTATGCTGATGACCGCTAGTGTTGTCCCAGCACAAGAACGCGGGCAGGCCGGCGTCGGCATTTCTGAAAGTGAGCGCCAGGCGCTCATCTCCCTCTATCAAGCCACCGGCGGCGATCACTGGACCAACCATGACGGCTGGCTTGGGCCCGCGGGCACCGAGTGCGGGTGGCACGGTGTAGAGTGCTGGTCCCAACTGAATCCAAAGCCTCAACAGGTCACTGGCCTTAACCTGATCGAAAATAATCTGGTTGGTTCCATTCCAGAGAATCTCGGCCAGCTTACCCACCTTGAAGATTTGACTCTGGTGGGAAATCATCTTTCCGGACAGTTTCCGGCGCCTTTAATTCAGTTGTGGCTCGCGGGGAGCCTGCAAGTCGGCGCAGAAGCGAGTTTGTTGACCGATATTTCAAAGATCGAGTATGAGGTGGATCCATCGGCTCTGCTCTGCGGATTTCGACGCATCGACCTCGATGCCGACGGTCGCGCCATACGATACGAAACGCGTTGTCGCAACGCTACCCCGGATGACAGGACAATATACTGCGAGGTGAAAGAAGGTAAGTCCTGGGGAGTTGGGTTCGCCGAGCTTGCCTGGGTACTCGAGAAGAATGGCTTCTTCCATCTGAATCCGGAATACTCCGGCAACGTGACGGATGCGGCGTTTGTGACGACAAGGGCGACCAGAAACGGAAAGCAGTATTCGGTGGAGGAGTATGGGTTTGGCGCTCCCTTTGAACTTAATGTCATTCACCTGGCGATCGATGGCTTTGCATCATCGCGCGTTGAATGGGAGACAACCAGCACGCGAGCCGAATGTCCGGGGTCGATGGTAAGGCAGAAGTAAGTTGTTCGATGTGTCCGCAGCAGGTGGCGAGGAGGTGATATGAGGCGTGCCAATGGCGTACTTCTCGGAGTTATGTTGTTGTGCGCTGTCTCCGCAGTGGGTCAGACAGCTCCTACAACTCCGCAACCTGCCTCCGACGGCTCGCAAGATAAAACGCACAGCGCACTGGAGGTCCTCACGGATACAGAGAGAGTGGACTTCGGTCCCTATTTCAATAAATTGGTCACTGACGTCCGCAAGAACTGGTATCGACTTATTCCGGATGAAGCGCGTCCTCCGCAGTTAAAAACAGGCAAAGTTGCTGTTGAGTTTGCCATCCTGCCCGATGGCAAGGTGGTCGGCATGGTGGTTCGCACACCGTCAGGAGACGTCGCGCTCGATCGCGCAGCATGGGGCGCGATCACGGCAACCGCTCCGTTCGCTCCGCTTCCGGAGAAATTTCACGGTCCTTATCTGGCATTAAGAATGCACTTTTATTACAACCCGGCAAAAGCGGATATGCAGCCCCCCTCCAAGAACCCGCAGGCCGGCGCCGACCAGCCGGCAGCAAAATAGTCAGGTCGCTCTTGCAATACTGAGTCTGGACGCTGCCAGATGGGTGACTTTCCCGCCCCCTCGCACGCTTCTCGGCTTTCGTTTAGAATTTCCTGTCCTGCGGTGCTCGGGCCCAGCCACTCTGCAGGTTGGCACTTAATCCTTTCTATTCACCGGGCGTTCTCGCCCGTGGAGGTTCTATCGTGACACTCACTCCTGGAAAACTCGCGGGCATGAAAGCTGTCTCCAACGATCGTGGCGTCATCGCCGCCGCTGCCATGGATCAGCGCGGCTCGCTCAAGAAAGCGTTGGGTGCCAACGCCGGCGACGCCGAGCTGGAAGAGTTCAAAATCTACGTCACCGAAGTTCTTACCCAGCATGCCAGCGCCATCCTGCTCGATCCTGAGTGGGGACTGCCGGCGGCCAAGCGCCGCGCCAAGGGCTCCGGCCTGCTGCTCGCTTACGAAAAGACCGGGTATGACAAGCAGCTTCCCGGCCGCCTGCCCGACCTGCTCGACCTGTGGTCGGCCAAGCGCCTGAAAGAAGCCGGCGCCGATTGCGTGAAGATACTGCTGTACTACTCTCCCTACGACGACGCGAAGATTAACAATCACAAGCACGCGTGGACCGAACGCATCGGCGACGAGTGCAAGGCCAACGACATTCCGTTCTTCCTCGAACTGGTCGGCTACAAAGAGGGCATGGACGAGAAGGGCGCTGAGTTCGCCAAGCTGAAACCCGAAGTGGTCGCGAAATCGATGGAGGAGTTCACCAAGGAACGCTACGGCGTCGATGTGCTGAAGGTGGAGATTCCGGTGAACCTGCAGTATGTCGAAGGCGCGCGCTCGTTCAAGGGAACCAAGGCGTACTCGAAGAAGGAAGCGCTCGATCACTATCGCGCCGCAGCCGGTACGACCAACAAGCCGTTCATTTACCTGTCGGCGGGCGTGAGCAATCCCGAGTTCATCGAGGACCTGGAGTTTGCCGCCGAAGCAGGCGTGAAATTCAACGGCGTGCTCTGCGGACGCGCGACCTGGAAAGACGGCATCCCGATCTTCGCGGAAAAGGGCGGCAAGGCCTTCGAGGCGTGGCTGAAGGACGAGGGCGTGAAGAACATCGGCAATGTGAACAACGCGCTGAAGGCTGCCACTCCGTGGTACAGCATCTATGGCGTGCAGGAAGCTGCGGCGACGCGGTAGGGTTTGGCCTCCCACTCATTCGAAAATCGCGAATGAGTGGGGCACTCTCAGCGTCGACAGGCGAATCAGCCGGGAACCCTCAGTGTGGACAGGCGAATGGGTTGGTGCACCCTGAAGCCTGACGGGTAGAGCTGGCCTTCAGGCCAGCGTGCGGCCAGGCCTTAATGATTCAGCCGGCTTTAGCCGGCGACAGAAGCGCGCAGGTAATCTCTGCGCGCTTTTTGTTTGGCCCACCCTCTCGCCAACTGCGGGCGAGAAGGATGGCGCACCCGCTGACGTTATCGTTTCCAAGGTTGTCATCACGAGCGCGAGCGAGGGATCTGCTTTCTTCGCCAACGCAATAATCTTTCCAACGGGCACAAAAGCAGATCCCTCGCTTCGCTCGTGATGACAATTTTTCTGGTGGACCTCTCTGGCGAACGGCGAACTGCCAAGAGCGAAGGGCGAACCGCGGCTACTCGTACACCGAGCACCCGCACCCGGGGCTGGGCACGTGTACCTTCAGGAAATCCGACACGCGCTGATAGGCGTCGATCTGATTCTCCACGCGCGAAAACCCGTGTCCCTCATCGTGGTAGATCTTTAGCTGCGCGATACCACCGTGCTTCTTCACCGCGTCGGCCACCTGCTGCGCCTCCTCGGCCGGACACCGCGGATCGTTGCCTCCGGCCAGCAGCAGAATCGGCGCCTTGATCTGATCGACAAAGTTGATCGGCGAGCGGTCTTCATACAGCGCCTTGTTCTTTACCGGATCGCCCATCGTCGCCAAGTCGTACTCGCGCAGGCTCGGATCTTCGTGCTCCAGTTCGGTGAACCAGTTTACGAAGGGCACAATCGGCACGGCCGCCGCCCACATATCCGGAGCCTTGGTTACGGCCATCATACTGAGGTAGCCGCCGTAGCTGCCGCCCATCACGATCAGCTTCTTGGGATCGACGAAGCCGCTCTTCTTGATCCACTCGGCCGCGTCCAGCACGTCATTGAGCTCCTGCCCGCCGGCATCGCCCATGTTGGCGTCGGTGAACTCCTTGCCGTAACCGGTTGAGCCGCGATAGTTGGGCGCAATCACCAGGTAACCCTGGTTGACGATGTATTGAATCCAGCGATTGAACGAGTCGACCGACTGCACCGCGGGACCGCCGTGGATGTAAACGATGGCCGGAAACTTGCCGTTGCGCTGAATGTTATTGGGAACGTAGGCGAACGCCGAGATGGTGAACTTACCGTCGCGGCTGGGATAGTGCACCAGGTATGGCTGCACCATATCGGCGCTGCGCACACCGCCCACCAATGAGTGGGTGATCTGCGTCGACTGCTTTGAAGCCGTGTCGTAGACCCAGAGATCGCTGGGGGCGTTGGCGCCGTTGTGGTAGTAGAGCATCCGCGAGCCATCGCGAGTAAAGGCGGACGGATGGCCGCCAGGAGAATTCACTCCGGTTGGAATCGGGAGCGCCGCAGCATGGTGTCCCACAATGTCGTACATATAGATATTGGTCGTGCCGTCGACGTTCGCCGTCCAGGTCAGCGACTTGCCATCGGGAGCAAATCCGCCCGCCTCGATCTCCCACTTATCGCTGGTCAGCCAGTCGATTTTCTTGGACGCGATATCCAGTAGTCCCACATTGTCGTAGCCGTTGTGGGCGTCGGAGGTGATGAGGACGGTCTTGCCGTCGGGCGAGATGTCGGCGGCATGGTAGTCGCTGCGACCCTCGTGCGGAGTGAGGTTCGTGGCCTGCTTCGTCGCAATATCCCAGACGAAGATGTTCGAATCTTTGCCGGTCGCATGCGCTTGCGTGTAGACGATGAACTTTCCGTCGCGGGAGAAGAGCGGATTGTGATTGCTCAGCTCCTTGGGCGTGTCCTTGGTGACGTGCGTAACGCGGCGGGTAGCAATATCGATCCACTCGATCTCGTAGCTGGCGCCGGTCTTGGGCTTGGTCGCATAGGCGATCGACCGCCCATCGGGCGCCCACGCCGGATCGACCTCTGCCGAGTCGGGCGAGGTCGTCAGGTTCACCACGTCGCCGGTCTTGGGCGAGACCAGGAAGATGTCCCACTGCTCGTCGCCATCCTTGTCGGAGATGTAGGCGATCCAGGTGCCGTCGGGCGACCACACCGGCTCTGACTGCCGCTGATCGCTGATGGTCAACTGCGTCGGCCAGCCGCCGCCGGCGGGCACAATCCAGAGATTATTGCGGCCGCTGATGTTGGAGATGAACGCCACCTGCTTGCCGTCGGGCGACCAGGTCGAGCCGCCGATCTGGCGCGTCATGTAGAGCTTCTCGATGGAGAAGGTCGACATGTCGGCAACGGTCTTGCTTTCCAGTTTGGTGGGATCGGTGACGGCTTGCGGCGCAGCGAGTGGCTGCTGGGCGAATGCGATCGAGGTCATAAGAAGCGCAATTGCGAAAACCAGTTTCAAGTTTCGAGTTTCCAGTTTCAAGAGAACGAGATTCACAGAGCACTATTGTAGATGGAGCGGGGCGGGAACATTTGGGCAAGCTCGAAGCGGAGAGAGTAGTAACGTTCTCCGGCAGATGCTGGTAGCTCTGGCGCCCACGGCGGCGTATGCTTGCAGAAATTTCACTCCGGCGACATGCGCCGGAGCGGTCGTCAAAGGAGTGCTCTTCGTGCGTGGCAGACACCTGACCGGCTTTTGCATCCTCGCCATCGCGCTTGCGCTGGGCCTGCCGGCGACAGCGCAGGAGACACTCTACAACAACGGTCCGGACGGCGACGTCGGCTACTACCACGTCAATTTTGGGGCCGTGGTGACCGATTCCTTTGCGCTCTCGCAGCCGGCCACCATCAGCAAGACAATTCTCACGTTCTACGATGTGGACGACCGCAACCGGCCGCTGCATTTGAAATGGTCGATCACCAGCGAGCCGCTAGGCGGAACGGTGCTGGGCACGGGCGTCGCGGACCTGACGATCCTGCAGCCGCCCTACCTCACGCAATTCCTCTTCTTCGCCTGGATGACGAGTTTTCCTATTCCCAACCTTAACCTTCCCGCCGGCACCTATTACCTCCAGATTCAGGACGTGGTCACGCAGTGGGACAGTGACGCGTTCTGGGCCCAGGCCAACGGGGGGCCTCGCAAAGCTTCTACGAAGCCATTGGCCAGAGTGGCGCCGGCACGGTTTCTCCCGTGCCCTCCGAGAGCTTTGAAATCCTGGGACAGTGGCAGCCCGAACGCGCGAACTGAACCCGCGCCCGCTCCCAACTGATGCTCATTGCGCTGCGTCAGCCTGGTTGTTGCCCTTATCCGCGACCCTGCGTCGTGTCAAAAACGTGCTCAGCTATAATTGCGCCCCATGGGCCTTCCCTCTGGCACGAAGTTGGGACCTTATGAAGTTCAGGAACCGCTAGGCGCCGGCGGCATGGGCGAAGTCTATCGGGCACGCGACACGCGGCTGGGCCGCGAGGTCGCCGTCAAGGTGCTGCCTACGCATCTCTCTGCCGACTCCGAACTGCGCCAGCGCATGGAGCGCGAGGCCAAATCCATCTCCTCGCTGAATCATCCGCACATCTGCACGCTGCATGACGTCGGCTCGCAGGACGGCGTGGACTACCTCGTCATGGAATACCTCCAGGGTGAGACACTCGCCGACCGCCTGCATCGCGGCCCGATGCCGCTGGCGGAAGCGCTGAAGATCGCCATCGATGTGGCCGACGCGCTCGACAAAGCGCACGCACAAGGTGTGGTGCATCGCGATTTGAAGCCCGCCAACATCATGCTGACCAAGAGCGGCGCCAAGCTGATGGACTTCGGGCTGGCCAAGTCCGCGCCGGGCATGAGCGCAGCCGCGGCGCGCCGGTCCTTCCACCCCGACCACGCCGACGATGACCGTCGCCGCGTTCGCCAATGCGGCGTCGAACCTGACGCAGAAAGGGACGGTGGTCGGAACGTTTCAGTATCTGGCGCCCGAGGTTTTGCAGGGCGCCGAAGCCGACGCGCGCTCCGACATCTTCAGTTACGGCTGCGTGCTGTACGAGATGGTTGCCGGCCGTCGCGCCTTCGAAGGCAAATCGCAGTTCAGCGTGTTGGGGGCGATCCTCGATCACGAGCCGGAGTGGCTGAGCGCGATTCGCCCCGAACTCCCTGCTCGCCTCGACGAAGTTGTGCGCCGCTGCCTGGCGAAGAATCCCGAGCAGCGCTACGGCTGCATGCATGACGTGAAGCTCCAGTTGCAAATGGTGAGCGATGCCACGCCCTTGAGTGCGACCGCAACGGCGGCGCCGGCACAAGCCCCTTCGTCGAAGCTGCCATGGATCCTCGCTGCCGTAGCCACGCTGGTCGCAATGGGCATTGCGGCTCTCTACTTCTCGCAGTCGCCGAAGCCCATGGCCGTCGTGCGCTCTTCGATTTTGCCGCCGCCCGGAACCGGCTTCGTGACCATGCTGCCATCCTCCGGCCCGGCTGTGCTTTCCCCGGACGGCAGCCGACTGGCGTTCACGGCGCGGAACGCGAAGGGCGAAGTCTTCCTCTATGTTCGCCCCTTCACAGCGCAGAATGCCCAGGCGCTGGAAGGCACCGATGGCGCGATGTATCCGTTCTGGTCGGCCGACAGTCATAACGTCGGCTTCTTCGCCGCCGGCAAGCTGAAGAAGATCAACGCCGATGGTGGGCCTCCGCAGAACCTGTGCGACGTCGGCAACGCGCGCGGCGGCTCCTGGAGTCAGGACGGCGTAATCCTGTTCACGCCCACCACCACGCAGCCGCTCATGCGCGTCTCTGCTGCCGGAGGCACTCCCGAACCGGCATCGCAACTCGACGTTTCGCGCAGCGAGAACAGCCATCGCTGGCCAAGTTTCCTGCCAGACGGAAAACATTTCTTGTTCTGGGCGCGCAGTTCGAAGGGCCCGCACGAGGACTTCATCTACATCGGGGAGCTGGGCTCGCTGAAGGCGAAGGTCCTGATGAAGAGCGATTCGATGGCTGTGTTTGCCTCAGGCTACCTGCTTTATTTACGCGACCAGGCGCTCATCGCCCAGCCCTTCAACTTGGGCCGGCTCGAATTCAGCGGCGACCCGGTGATGCTCGCCGAGCAGGTGGGAATGAACGGAGCCACCGTGCGCCCGCTCTTCACGGCTTCACAAAACGGAATACTGGTCTACCAGTCCGGCGACTTGCCGACCGGCTGGGACCTGATCTGGCTCGACCGCGGGGGAAAGTCGGGCGGCCGCGTTGGTTCGCCGGACCGCTACATCCAGCCCATGCTCTCCCCCGATGGAAAGCGCATCGCGGTGAACATCTACACTGGGTCGCAAGGCGTCGGCGATGTCTGGATCTTCGATACCACGCGCGGCACCAACACTCGCCTGACGTTCGGTCCAGCTAACAACGGCAGTGCGGCATGGGCGCCCGACGGCAAGACAATTTATTACAGCTCCAGTGCAAAAGGCTTGCCGCACATCAGCGCAAAGGCTGCCGATGGCAGCGGCTCAGACCGCATCGTGCTCGAAACCCCAAACACTGCGGAGGTGCCGCTGTCGGTCTCGCCGGACGGAAGGTACCTCGTCTATCTGCGCAAGGATCTCGGGAAAGATGCGGGCTCTCACATCTGGCTGCTGCCCTTGTTCGGCGATGGCAAACCCTCGCCCATCCTGCAGGACACTTGGGCGGAGAAGGACGGACAGATTTCACCGGACGGCAAATGGATGGCCTACGTCAGCAACGAGTCTGGTCGCAATGAGATCTACATCACGCCTTTTCCCGGCGGCGGTGCGAAGTGGCAGGTTTCGAAGGATGGCGGAACCGCTCCCAAGTGGCGCGGTGATACCAAAGAGATCTTCTTCATCGACGGCTCTGACAATATCGTTGCCGCGGACGTGAATGCCTCGGCCAGCGCTGTCAATCTCGGCGTGCCGCACGTGTTGTTCCAGGCGATTGGCGTGCAGCGCGATTACGGGCCCTTCGATGTCACCGCCGACGGCAAGAAGTTCCTGGTCAACAGCGGCAACCTCAACCAGGGCACTGAGCCTTTGACGCTGGTGCAGAACTGGACTGCCGATCTGAAGAAGTGAGCGCTGTAGATTGAAAGTGCGGCCTCAGCCACCCAGATCGACGTGTTCGACGTTGTCCACTTGGCGTCCCAGAAAGCGCGCAGCCAGCCGCTTGAATTTCTCGGTGGAATCCGTCACGTAAAAGCGAAAGGTACGATGCTCGGAGCGAAGAGATCCTTCAGGGGTACGTAGTGCCGGCGCCCCATCCTCTTCACTACCGGGTGTCCCATCCTTCTCGCCGGCAGCCCCATCCTTGCCGACGGGTGCCCCATCCTTCTCGCCCGCTTTTGTCGAGAGGGTGGGCTTGGAGGCGGTGGGTTTGTAGACGGTAGTCTGACTTTCCAGCATCTTCTTCACCACGCGCGCCGTGGATTCCGCTGAGTCCACGATCTTCACCCGCTCCGGCAAAATTCTGCGCAGCGTGGGCGCGATCAGCGGATAGTGCGTGCAGGCCAGCACCAGCACGTCAGCACCGTCGGAGGCCGCAGTCGTCGCCTCACCCAGATAGATCTTCGCTACCTGCTCAGTGACCGGATGCTCGATCCATCCCTCTTCTACCAGCGGCACAAACAGCGGACACGCTTTCTCCACCGCCTGCAATCCGTGTTGTTGAAGCGCGTCGCGATAAGCATGACTGGCTACGGTCGCTTCGGTTGCAATCACGATCGCTGAGCGGGATTCGCTGACCTCGGACGCGGCCGCCGCTCCCGGCTCAACCACGCCCACGACCGGAACATGAGCCGCAGCTTTGATCGCCGGCAGCGCCAGTGCGGTCGCGGTGTTGCAGGCGATGACGAGCAGGTCGATGTTCTGCGACTCGAGAAACCGTGTGGCGCCGATGGCATAACGCGCGACGGTTTCCGCCGACTTGGTGCCGTAGGGCAGGCGCGCGGTGTCGCCAAAATACAGGTAGTGCGCCGGCAACTGCTCGGCCATGGCCTTCAACACGGTCAGGCCGCCGACGCCCGAATCAAAAACTCCAATGCGCGGAAGGGTCACTCGACGTCCTTCCCGCCACGACGATCAGCGTTCATCTTGAATTGTTCTGAGAAGTACATCCAGAGTTGATTGTACGGAATCGCGGGGCGCGAATCAGTGAAACTCGACACTATCGAAGCCGAGACCGTTGAGCAGGCTGGTGAGCGTCTGCTTGCCATTCTTGGAAGCCGAGTCGAGCACGCCGTCCTGCATGGCTGCGTCGCGAATCTGGCGCTCGCCCGCCTGCCTCACCTCGGTCTCAAGATTCGGGTCGGGGCTGGAGAATAATCCGGTCTCGCGCGAATAGACTTTGCTCTTCTGGTTGTCGACGCTGACGGTGAAAATCTCCGCCGCCGGCAGGTGTACCGAAACGCTGCGCCCCTTCACCACGACATCGTCTCGGCTGAAGTTTCGACAGATCGATGCCGGCGATGACCTCGCCATGGACGATCAGCAGCAGGCGGTCGCCCGCGAGAAAATTCGGCAGAATAGGATTCTCGCGCTCCCCGCCGATGATTTTCTCCATCGTGTAGCTGACGGTTTCCAAACGATCGAGCCCGCGAATTTGCCGGATGACAGTTGGCTGATCGGCGCTGATGTGGACCTGCCCGCCGTGCAGCATCCGTCCCAGTTCGAAGAGGCTGAATCCGCCGATCGCCCAGAATCCCGCGCCCACCAGTAATACCGCCAGAACCATTCCGCGAGAGCGGCGAGTAGCCATTCCCAAGGGCTGCGCGCCTTGACTGGAGTTGGATGAACTTCGCTTGTATTTCGGTACGGCTCATCTGGTTCAAGCTTACACCTGAAGGAGTGATCAACAACGTTGGTGCCCCAGGTTCGCATTCTTCTTTTGAACGCCTGGGTCAACCGTACTCGACCCAGGTTAACGTTCAAAAGGCGAACATGAACTTGGGACACCAACCGTATTACCTGTTCCTACTGCATGTCCTTCACGACCTGGCCGATGTTACTCACCTCATAAAATCGCTTCAAATCGGCGTGGCCGGCGAGCGTCTCGCGCTCCTGCCCGTTCACCAGGATCTTCACTCGCGTAATCTTGCTGTCGTCCGCATTGAGCGTCAGCACCACCGACGCCACCGTCAACTCCTCGGCCAGCACGCCCGAGGGATGCGCATCGGCGAACGCCGAATTCGTATCGACGATTGCGCGTGCCATCGTCCATCAGGAAAACCTGCCGCACGTCCGAATCCTTCCCGATAGGATGCGTCGAGGAAGTCTTCAGATACTCGCCGAACAACGCCCGCAGCACCGCGCGCGCTCGCTCGCTGCGCTCCGCCGGCATCGCCGTCGTCACCTGCGTCTTCCCCAGCGTGCCGTCATTGTCGTTGGCGACGTAGAGTGTGATCGTCTCCGGCGGGCCGCTGCCCTGCGGTATGGTCATCTGCTGTTCGTTGGCGATCTGCTCGTCGCGCGCAACTTTGCGCTTCAGGTGCAGCGCATAAAAGCCAAGCCCTACGGCGACCATCGCCAGCACGGCGAGCATCACCAGCACGCGCCGTCCGCTGCGACTGGGCGCTGCCGGCTTCTGAGGCGGTGACTCGAACAGGCTCATCGGCGCGTCTCCGGCAGCTTGGTGATCACGGCCGACACCCCGGTGGCAATCGCCTGCGCCACTTTCACCTGGTATTCGGGATCGTTAATGTCGTCCACTTTTTCGTCCGGGGGCGCAAGCTCGACCGCGATGGCCGGCGCGGCAACGTTGTTCATCGGCCGCAAGGGCGCGACCAGTGTGGCGTTGGGCAGCTTGCGCGCTTCCAGCTCGGCGGCCACCGATCCGGCAACCATTCCGCTCAAATCGAGAAACGCCGACTGCGCCGTCTCCCACGGCAGGAACTGTCCCGGCTGCAGCGTGGTGGGCGGCAGCATGGAGGTGAAGACGTGTACGCCGCGTCCGGTGTTAGCCGCGTGCAACGTGATGTACAGTGCGGCGCGCGCGGTGTTGGTGGCCTGCGCGCGTTGATCGAGGCCGATCGCCACATCCGAATTGCGCAGCAGTCCGGCGGCGATGCCGCGATTCTGTAGCTCGTGCTGCAAACGGCGACCGAACGCCAGCACCACATCTTTCTCCAGCAACGTCGGCGTGATGACCGCGCCGGTTTCGGCGCCACCGTGGCCGGGATCGATGATCACCAGAAAGCGCGGGCCGCTCGGCTTGGCCTGTTGTGCGGGAGCTTGCGCCGGCGCCTGCACTTGCGGCGTGGGCGCGGGCGGCGGAGGCGGTGGAGGCGGCACGGCGCTGACGATGATTGTCTTGCCGCCGTCGGCGTAGTTGGCCATCAACGGCTCGGTCGCCATCACGGTAAGTTCGGCCAGCCCGTCATGTTCGGAAAAGACCGCGCCGGTAATCGTCGAGTCGCTGAAGTTAACACTGTCCTGCCCGTTGGAGACGACCGGCTCGCGCCGAAACGTGAAGCGCACGCGCCCGGGCTCGGTGGCGATCGACGGATTCACCGCAATCGGAAAGCTGATAATGAGCTTCGGAGGCGTGCTCTTATCCAGCGCCATGCTGTAGCGGATGGGCACATCGCCGATGAACAGACGGCGGGCGGCAGGATGGAGTTGCGTCGGCCGGGCCAGCAGCTTGCTCAGAACTTCCGGTACTGCCGCCAGAGGCACATAGCCGCGGCCATTCTGCTGCGCGAAATTCTCCGGCAGCTTGTAGTTCTCGCCCAGGATCTTCGATTTGTCCTTGCCCTCGTTGAACTGCGCCTCGACCGGATGGCCTCCCGGGGGCGTGAACTTCAGCTTGTACTTCTTGCCGTCGACGCGGCCTTCCACCGAGCCGAGCGGCTCGAGCAACTCGATGAGGCCGACATAGGGATGTCCCTGAATGTCGAGCATGGGGACCGAGTATGTCGTCTGCGGCGAGTAAACAGTGAGTTGGTCGGGCGATTGCGCGTGAACCGTGGGGCGGAGTGTCAGGATGAGCGTCAACGCCGCCGGCAGCAGAAGCCACAGCCACAAACGCAGACGTTGATCGGCCAGCGCGAACCTGGAATTCATCCAAACGACCCACGAATAATCTACAGGGTTTCCTTAACCATAAACGGATTGCGGAGGGATGCAAAGGGACGAGAGTGGAACGGGCCAGGGATTAGAGGTCAGAGGCTAGGTCCAGAGACTAGGTTGCGGGAATTTCATGCGGGCGCCGCAGGTATGCGGTTTTCGTGACTCGGGTCCTGCAAGAGATGGTGTTGAACAATCGCCTTCTAGTCCCTAGCCTCTAGCCCCCGATCCCTAAGCATTTACTGTTCCGCATAATATCCTTCGCGGGCCTGCACGATCAGGTCTTTGTTCGTCGTCGTGAGATCGATCTTGTGATAGCCCAGGCCGGCGACGGCTTTGTCGGGCGCGTAGCCGATGTTGTATTGATTGCGCAGTTCGTCGGCGATCTGGTCGTAGATCTGGTTAATCGTTTCCTTCTTCGAGACCTCGAAGAATCGCCCGCCGGTCTCTTTCGACATGCGCTGCAAAACTTTCTTGCCGTCCGGCCGCTCCTGGCGTTGCTGCGGCGGATAGCCACCTCCACCTCCGGGATAACCGCCGCCTCCACCCGGCCATCCGCCGTGGCGTCCCATTCCGCCACCGCCGCCGCCCATCTGTCCGAACTGATGGCCGTAGGCATCGGGGTCCGCATACATGATCGAATACACCAGCGTGTTCGCTCGCTGCGCCGACTCGATCGCACGATTCAGACTGACCTTGCTGCCGTTGTCGACGCCATCCGTCAGCAGGATGATCGCCTTGCGTCCCTGCTGCTTCTGCATCAGCTCGTCGGAGGCGAGAAAGACCGCGTCATACAAAGCTGTGCCTCCGCCCCGGTGACCGCCTCCGCTGCCAGGACCGCCCTGCTGGCCTCCGCCCGAATTATCGAAGCGTGGGGTGTCCAGCTTGTCCAACGCGGTTTCCAGCTTCTGATGATCGGTGGTCATGTCCTGCAACAACTCGACCTCGGTATCGAAATGAATGACGAACGCCTTGTCCTTGTCGACCCGCATGAACTCGTTGAGAAACGCGAAGCTGCCGGTGCGCTCGGCGTCGATGAGCCGGCGCTGGCTCATGCTGGTGTCGACCAGTAGGCCAAGGGTGAGCGGCAGATCGGTTTCGCGCGTGAAGTAATGAATCGTCTGCGGCTGGCCATCCTGGGTCAGCTTGAAATCGTTTTGCGTGAGGTTGTTGACGATGTTGCCCTTTTTATCGCGCACGGTGGCGAGCACATTTACGACTTTGACGTCGTGCGTGATCGTGGGCGTGGTTGTGTCCTGGCTGAATAGCGACAGGCTCAGCAGCAGCACGGACACACTAAGGGAGTAGCGGCGCACAAAAATGCGTGAGAGGGCTGGCATGATCCGGATACCGTCAACAGTAACACTGCGACTGCAGCGAAGTTGCCGAAAGTTCAGCGCAGAGAAATTTTGGAACTTGCGAGAAGGAAAAGGTGAAAACGTGCGCAGGAAGCAGCGATAGGAAGCAGGCACGGCACGACCAAGGTCGTGCCCATGACACAAAGCAGCCTACACTTGCTTTTTCATCAGCCTGTGAAATCGTGCCCTGATACAAACCCTCCGCTCGGCACTCCACTTTCGCCAAGCACATCACTCCGCATTAGAATCAACCCTGAGCCCACCCATGCCACTGAAGCAGTCGGAAGCGATCGTTCTGCGCACCTACCCGTTGCGCGAATCCGACTTGCTGGTCACGCTGTTCACGCGCGTCGAAGGCAAGGTGAAGGGCGTGGCGCGCGCCGCCAAGAAATCCAAGCGGCGCTTCGGCGGGGCGCTGGAGCCGCTGACCCTGGTCCGCGCCTATTACGACGATCGCGAAGGCCAGGAGCTGGCGCGGCTCGACTCCTGCGACATTCTGGAATCGCCGCTCTCGTCTGAAGTCGACTACCCGCGCGTCGTCGCCCTGGAGCACGTAGCCGAAACCCTCGACGAGCTTCTGCCCGACCGCGAAGCCAACGACGCCATCTTCCGTCTCGCCGCCGCCGTCCTGCGCCAACTGCGCGCCGGCTCCATCTGGATGCCACTTACCTACTTCCAGCTCTGGCTGGTTCGCCTGATTGGGTTTCTGCCCGGACTGGATGAGTGCATGGCCTGCGGCCGCTCGCTGAACGGAGATCGCGCCTTCTACCACATCCTCGCCGACGGCCTGATGTGCGAGCAGCACAAGCGGCTGGCTTCGTCGCGGCTCGCGCCCGAATCCAGGGCTCTTGCCGCGCAGATGTTTCGCCTGCCGGTGGGCAGCTTCTCCGACCAGAGCGCCGCGCTCGCCAACCCTTCGGGTGCAGCGCAATACGCCGATCTGCGGAAATTCCTGATCCAGATCATCGAGCGCCATCTGGAGAAAAAGTTGGTCACCGCCGCCATGTTAGCCAAGCTGTAATCGTGTCATACTGATCGGTAGCGATTTTCTCCCTGCTCGAGCTCTTCTGAACGGCTGTGGCCGGGGACCATTTTCCGGGGCTTTCGTCCCGTTGATCCGGGGATGACCGATTTGCCTTCCTCTCAAAAACCGCTGACTTTTCAGGAGCTGGTACTCCGGCTCCAGGGCTTCTGGGCCGAACACGGTTGCGTGCTGCAACAACCCTACGACGTCGAGGTTGGCGCCGGCACCATGGCGCCGGAAACCTTTCTTCGCGTGCTCGGACCCAAGCCGTATCGCGTCGGCTATGTGCAGCCCTCGCGCCGTCCGGCCGACGGCCGCTACGGCGAGAACCCGAATCGGCTGTTCAAGCACATGCAGTTTCAGGTGATTCTGAAGCCGCCGCCGGCGAATGTTCAGGAGCTTTATCTCGAATCGCTGCAAGCGATTGGCATCGACCTTCGCAAGCACGACATTAAGTTCGAAGAGGACAACTGGGAGTCGCCCACGCTGGGCGCCTGGGGCATCGGCTGGCAGGTCATGCTCGACGGGCTGGAGATCACACAGTTCACCTACTTCCAGCAGTGCGGCGGCATCGACCTCGACCCGATCTCGGCCGAGCTGACCTACGGACTGGAGCGCATCGCGGCCTTCCTCCAGGATGTCGACAGCATTTACGACATCACGTGGGTCGTCGACCCCGATGGGCGTCCGGTGAAGTACGGCGAAATTCGCTTACAGGATGAGTTGCAGTTTTCCGTCTATAACTTTGAATTCGCGGATGTTGCCAAGGCGTGGAAGCATCTGGAGATGTACGAGGCAGAGTGCCAGGCGCTGCTGGATCAGTACGCGGCCCTGTCCAAGCCGATGGGCTCTGACGGTTCTGGCGAAAAGCGAAAAGCAAAGAGCGAAGAAGCTGAGTCGTGGCGGAGAGCGAGAAGCGAAAAGCGAAGAGCGAAAGGCTGCTCTTCTCCGCTTCCCGGTCCTTGGCGCCTTCGATCTCTGCCTGAAGTGCTCGCACCTGTTCAACCTTCTGGATGCCCGCGGCGCAATCAGCGTGACCGAGCGCGTCGGCGTGATCGCGCGAATTCGGGCGCTGGCAGTCGGCGCGGCCAAGGCGTACGTCGACCAGCAAAAAGCTGCGGCAGAAACAGCGCCCACCCTCTCGCCAAAAACGGGCGAGAAGGATGGGGCACCCGCAGACAAAGCAACCGCGCAGTTGGCGGCGTCAAGATCGTGACGCAATCTTTTGTGGATGTTCCTAACTGATTTGCGGACGCCCATGGATTGTCATCCTGAGCGCATCCGGGGTCCCCGGCGAGGGCCGCATTTGCCCTCGGTGGGGTGGAGGAGCGAAGGATCTGCGGTTTGTTGTGACTCGAATCACACCCAACAACGCGCCCATGCTTCAGAATGTAAGTTTGGCCGGGCGCGCATTGCTAGTAGCTGATTGCTGCCTTTATGTCTGACTTCCTACTCGAAATCGGTACCGAAGAAATACCTGCCCGAATGATCGACAGCGCCCGCGAGGAACTCGCCAGGCGCGTCGGCGAACTTTTGCAGCGCGAGCGCCTGGGCCACAGCCCGGCCATTCAGGCTTACTCCACGCCACGGCGTCTGGCCGTGCTGGCCTCAGGCGTCGCCACGTCGCAGCCCGACGTCAGTGAGCAGGTGACCGGCCCGTCGCTGAAGGTCGCCTACAAGGACGGTGCGCCCACTCCCGCCGCCGAAGCCTTTGCGAAGAAGGTCAACGTCCCCGTCGGCGCTCTCGAGAAAATCACCACGCCCAAGGGCGAGTACCTGGCCGCGACCGTGCAGAAGAAAGGCCGCCCTGCGGCCGAGATTCTGGCCGAGGCGTTGCCGAAAGAGATTGCCGGAATTTACTGGGCCAAGAACATGTACTGGCGCGGCAAGTCGGCCGAGCGCTTCGTGCGTCCGGTGCGCTGGCTGGTCACCCTGCTGGACGGCGAAGTGGTGCCGCTGGAATTCGCCGGCATTCGCGCCAGCGGAACCAGCGAAGGCCATCGCATTCTGTCCGACGGAGCGCTGGCCATCCGCATGCCGTCGAACTACGTCAGCACGCTGGCCGAGGGGTCGGTCATCGCCAGCTCGGCCGAGCGCGAGCAGCGCATCCGTAAAGATCTCGACGCCGCGGCCCGCACCATTCCCGGCGCACGCTGGCGCGAAGACAAGTCGCTGCTCGACACCGTCGTCAACCTGACGGAGTTCCCTTCCGTCGTTCTCGGCAGCTTCGATCCGGAATACCTTGCGCTGCCCGATGAAGTCCTGGTGACGGTGATGCGCGATCACCAGAAATACTTCGCGCTGGAAGATGCGGACGGCAAGCTGCTGCCGCACTTTCTCGCCGTGCTCAACACCAGCGGCGATCCCGACGGCCTCATCCGCCACGGCAACGAGCGTGTGCTGCGCGCCCGCTTCAACGATGCGCGCTTCTTCTGGGACACCGACCAGAAAGTTCCACTGCGCGACCGCGTCGCAGATGCTGAAGTCGGTGACCTTCCAGAAAGATCTGGGCAGCTACTTCGATAAAACGCTGCGCGTGCAGCGGCTGGGCAGCCTGATCTCGGAGACCATCCGCAGCGCCGGCGGCACGGTGCGCCCCGGCATCGTCTTCAAGGCCGGCCTGCTGTCGAAGACCGACCTGACCACCGAACTGGTGAAAGAGTTCACCGAATTGCAGGGCATCATCGGCGGCCTGTACGCCCAGCGTGCAGGAACTCGATCCCATCATGCCGGAGGCGAACCACAACGCTATCGCCGAGGCCATCTACGACCACTACAAGCCGGAGTCGATGGACGACGGCGTGCCGCGCAGCATTGAAGGCGGCGTGCTGGCCATTGCCGACAAGGCCGACAGCATCGCCGGAATGTTTGCGCTGGGACTGCAGCCCACCGGGCTCGAAAGATCCGTTTGCCTTGCGGCGCGCGGCCAACGGCATCGTGAAGATCATCGCCGAGCACAAGCTGCCGCTGCCGATCAGCAAACTGTTCGCCGACGCGCGCGCGGAATACGCAGGCTCGGAAGCCGAGAAGCGCTTCGATGCGAAGGTGAACTTCGAGGAGTCGATCGCGAACTTCATGCGTGAGCGGCTTGAGTTTTATCTGAAGGACGTTCGCGGATTCGCGTATGACGTGGTGAAAGCTGTGCTCGCCGCCGGCAGTGACGATGTGGTGGACGCCATCGCGCGCGCCGAAGCTGTGAGCGAGGTGCGCGGCTCGGACGACTTCGCGTCGATCTCCGTAGCGTTCAAGCGGATCAAGAACATTCTTCGGCAGGCGCGCGAGACAAATAAGGCGATCGCCGAGCAGCTTGACCCTTCGGCGCTGACCGAAGATTCCGAGAAAGAATTGGCAGCCAAGATTCCGGAAACGGCTGCGGCGGTACGTCAACTTCGCGAGGAGAAGAACTACGCTGCGGCGCTGGCGCAGATCAGCCGCTTGCGCCAGCCGGTGGACGCCTTCTTCGACAAAGTAATGGTGATGGTCGACGATGAGCGCGTGCGCGCGAATCGCCTGGCGCTGTTGCGCGATCTGTTGAGCGAGTTCTCGACCATCGCCGACTTCAGCGAGATCGTGACCGAAGGCAAGTGAGGTTAGCGCTAAGAGTGATAGCCCTCAGAATTGTCATCACGAGCGAAGTGAGGGATCTGCTGTTGGTCCGCAGCGGCAGAAAAGCAGATTCCTCGCTGCGCTCGTAACGACAATTTGAACGCGAACTGCTTTGCCGATAACAGAGTTTTCAACGCAATCATGCAAGCACCAAGTAAAGGACTCCTATGAGCACTGCAAGTACGGAACTGAATCATGCGACCGCAAATCCTACGGCCGTAAAATATGTCTACTTTTTCGGCGACGGCCATGCCGAGGGTCACGGCAAGATGAAAGACGAACTCGGCGGCAAGGGCGCCGGACTGGCCGAGATGACCAATGCCGGGCTGCCTGTTCCCCCGGGCTTCACCATCCAGACCGAAGCCTGCCGCGAATACATGCCGAACCACACCGTCTCGAAAGAAGTTAACAACCAGATGGACGAAGCGCTTCGCCGCCTGGAACAGCTTCAGGGACAGAAGCTGGGCGGCGCCGACAATCCGCTGCTGGTCAGCGTGCGCTCGGGCGCAAAGTTCTCCATGCCGGGCATGATGGACACCATCCTCAACCTCGGCCTTAACGACAAGTCGGTCGAGGGCCTGGCCAAGCGCACCAACAATCCGCGCTTCGCCTACGACTCCTATCGCCGCCTGATCCAGATGTTCGGCAGCGTGGTACTCGACATCCCCAAGGCGGCGTTCGAAGCCGTGTTTGACGGCAAGAAGAAGCAGAAGAAAGCGAAGCTCGATACCGACCTCGACGCCAAGGCATTGCAGGAAGTCATCGCGGAATACAAGAAGGTCGTCAAGCAGCACGCCAAGCAGGACTTCCCGCAGGATCCGCATGACCAGCTGGTCATGGCGCGTGATGCCGTATTCAGAAGCTGGCTGAACGATCGCGCCAAGCACTATCGCCGCATCAACAACATCGACGACATGCTGGGCACCGCGGTCAACGTGCAGGCCATGGTCTTCGGCAACCTGGGCGAGACCAGCGGCACCGGCGTGGGCTTTACCCGCAACCCCGGCACCGGCGTCAAAGAATTCTACGGCGAGTTCCTGATGAACGCGCAGGGCGAAGACGTGGTCGCCGGCATCCGCACCCCGGTTCACATCTCCGAGCTCGAAAAGATCCAGCCCGATACCTATAACCAGCTTCGCGAAATCACCACGCGCCTGGAAAAACATTATCGCGACATGCAGGACTTCGAGTTCACCATCCAGGACGGCCGCCTGTACATGCTGCAGACGCGTAACGGCAAGCGCACCGGCCGGGCCGCAGTCCGCGTCGCCATCCAGATGGTCGAAGAAGGCCTGATCACGAAGGAAGAAGCCATCTTCCGCGTCGAGCCTAACCAGCTCTACGACTTCCTCGTGCCCTCGCTCGACGAAAAGGGCAAGGACATCGAAGTGCTCGCCACCGGTCTGCCGGCATCGCCGGGCGCGGCGGTCGGTCAAATCGTCTTCACCGCTGAAGATGCAGTCGAGAAGTTCAACAAGGACAAGCAGGCGCACCTGATCCTCGTCCGCGGCGAAACCACTCCCGAAGACATCGCGGGCATGGAAGTTGCGGCCGGCATTCTGACCTCGCGCGGCGGCATGACCAGCCACGCGGCGGTCGTCACCCGCGGCATGGGCAAGTGCTGCGTCGCCGGCGCCGGCGACATCGAAGTCGACGAGAAGGCGCGCGTCATCCGCGTTCACGGCAAGACGCTGAAGGAAGGCGACTGGCTTTCGCTCGACGGCACCACCGGCCGCGTCATCAATGGCCAGCTCAAGACCGTAGCCGCACGTCCTGACGATCCCGAACTGCTCAAGCTGATGGGATGGGCCGAGCCCTTCCGCCGCATGGGTGTTCGCGCCAACGCCGACATTCCACGCGACGCCCTGCAGGCGCGCGCGTTCGGCGCCGAAGGTATCGGACTGTGCCGCACCGAGCACATGTTCTTCGCCGAAGACCGTCTGCCGCACATGCGCGCGATGATTTTGGCCAACAGCGAAAAGGACCGCCGCATGGCGCTGCGCAAGCTGCTGCCCTATCAGCGCAACGATTTTGTCGGCATCTTCCGCGCCATGGACGGATTCCCGGTCACCATCCGCACCCTCGATCCGCCGCTGCACGAGTTCCTGCCGCGCCGCGAAGACCTGATGGTCGACATCGCGAAGCTGGAGCTCACCAAGCCGAAGTCGCCCAAGCTGAAGGAACTTCGCACGCTGCTCAATCGCGTCGAGCAACTGCATGAAGTCAACCCCATGCTCGGCCTGCGCGGCTGCCGCCTGGGCATCACCTATCCCGAGATCACCGAGATGCAGGCGCGCGCCATCTTCGAAGCGGCCGTTAAGGTCGCGAAAGAAGGTGTCAAGGTGAAGCCGGAGATCATGATCCCGCTGACCACCGGCCTGAAGGAGATGGCTAACCAGGGCGCGCTGGTTCGTCGCGTCGCCGAAGAGGTTTTCGCCGAGAAGGAATTCAAGGTGGAGTACCTGGTCGGCACCATGATCGAGTTGCCGCGCGCCGCGCTGATGGCCGATGAGATCGCAAAGGAGGCCGAGTTCTTCAGCTTCGGCACCAACGATCTTACGCAGACCACCTTCGGCTTCTCGCGCGACGATGTCGGCAAGATTCTGACCGCGTATCTGTCGGAAGGAATCCTGAAGCAGGATCCGTTCGCCGTGCTGGATCGCGACGGCGTCGGACAACTCCTGAAGATTGCCGTCGAGAAGGGCCGGGCCACGCGTCCGACCATCAAGATCGGCATCTGCGGAGAACACGGCGGCGAGCCATCGTCGGTCGAATTCTGCGCTTCGCTCGGCTTCAACTACGTTTCGTGCTCACCGTATCGCGTGCTGACCGCCAGGCTGGCGGCAGCGCAGGCCGGCGCCAGCGCGGAGCTGAAGATCGAGGGCGGAAGAACGAAGTAGCAGTGGCCAATGACCAGTAAAACAAAGGGCTCGGCTTCGGCCGGGCCCTTGTGCTTCGTCGAGGGTTTCGGGTTCGCCCGCAGAGGAAAACGCTAACGGGTGCCCGGGTGTTCGAGGCGTGGGGGTATCAAGGCTCAATCTCCGTCTTCCTTATTTGCTGTCTCGCACCATGGCGAATCGTCAGGACCGTCACCGTCTGCCGTCGCTCGTCGATATCGAAAATCACGCGATAGACATGCGGCCTCTTACCGTACAGCAAATGCCGAAGTCTGCGCTTTAGCTTCCTGGACTCGGGCGCAAGCGGACAGCGATAGGGAGATTGTGTCAACGATACGACGGCTTCTTCCAGGCGATTGAACCATCGTGCAGCGGCCTTGGAGTCAGCCACGTTTTTCACCAGATAGAGATCTTCCAGGTCGCGCACAGCGCGTTCAGCCAACTCAACGTGGTATGTCATGCTTGCGGCGAATCTCCTGGAAAGCCGCGCTGGCCGCACGCGTGCGCCCATGGGCGACGTCGTCCAACCCTTGGCGAATCGCTTCTCCAACATCCGCCCTGGCGGCAATGTCCAGCAGACGCTGATAGGCTTCGGCATCCTGAACAACCGCCGCGGCCCTGCCGTTCACGGTCAGAACCAGCGGCTGCTGGCTCTTCTTCAGCTGCTTCATGAAATCGCCGGAGCGACGGCGGAAGTTCGTCAGTGACTCAATGTCGCGAGTGATATCCAGGAAAGGTTTGGCCATCGAAGCACCTAATTAGGTGCTCTCATCCTAACACTTGTCGCCCGAAACGGGAAACACCATTCCGGTCCGACCCTATACATTTTTGCAGCGTTTACAAGCAATTCTAGGAGTATTACCAGGCTGCTTTCGCCTGTAGGTTGGTAGGGCACGATCTCGGATAACGTCTGCTGCGCTCAGCGACGATTCCAGTCCGGCGCCTGCCGGATTTATCCCCGAACTAACCCAACCAGACCGCCGCTGCGAATGGAGGAATTCGTGAAAGTTAAGTTTTTGACTGCCGTAACCTGCATCATGTTGTTTGCCAGCCTGATGTACGCAACCACCCCGGCCAAGCAGATCCCCGCCGGGAAGAAAGCTAAAGTCGTCGGCGAAATCGTGTCGCGCAATGGCGACATGATCAACGTAAAGGAAAAGAAGACCAACCAGATGGTCGTCGTCAACCTCACCGACAACACCAAGATCGCGCGCGAGAAGGGCTCGCTCAGACTGCGCCGCTCTGACATGGATGTGACCGCGATGGTCCCCGGACTGACCATCAGCGCCGAGGGCGTGGGCAACGCGCAGGGTCAACTGGACGCAACCAAGATAACGTTCGATCCTGACACCTTCGCCATCGAAGTCGCCCAGGAACAGCAGATTGAGGCCAACCAGGCCGCTGCTGCCCAGGCTCAGACGACGGCCAACTCCGGCGTAGCCCAGGCCCAGGCCGCACAGTCTTCGGCCAACACCGCGCAGTCCTCGGCAAACGCTGCCGGCACGGCTGCCGTTGGAGCCGGTGCTCTTGCTCTGGCCGACGCCGATGCCGTCGTGATGGTCAACAAGCGCGTCTCTGACCTTGGCGACTACAACACGGTCGCCGAGGCAGGCATTTATTTCCAGACCGGCGTTTCGGCGCTCGACGCAGCCGGCAAGGCCGACCTCGACAAGCTGGCGCAGATGGCGCAGTCCACGGCTAACTACATGATCGAAGTGGCCGGCTACGCTTCCACGACCGGCACCAAGGCCGAGAACCAGAAGCTGAGCGACGCCCGCGCGACCGCGGTGGTCGACTACCTCCGCCAGAACGGCAGCATCCCGATGCGCCGCTTCCTGGTGCCGGCCGGCTACGGCGCCAGCCATCCGGCGGCCTCCAACACCGACTCCCAGGGCCGCGCCCTCAACCAGCGCGTCGACGTGAAGGTCCTGGTCAACAAAGGCCTCAGCCAGTAGTTTGCAACAGAGCCAGACGTGAGAAGAGGCCGCGCGATGCGGCCTCTTTTTCATTGTCGCTGGTCGATGTTCAGTTGTCGGTTGTGTGTTGTCAGTGGTCGGTGGTCGGTGATGGGTTGCGAACCCTCTGATGAATTGTCATCCTGAGCGCAGTGGAGTTCGCGCAGCGAACGCAACGGAGTCGAAGGATCTGCGGTTCGCTGGCAGCGGCATGACACCAGAGTTCAACGGGAATGCTCGCAGCAAGCAGGTCTTAACTGGCCACTGACCACTGGCCACTGCCTTCACTGCGTCTGCTGCAGCTTCGCCACCAGCTTCTGCGCCAGGTTCTCTTCCGACTCCGACCACAGCACCCGTCCGCTGATGCCGCAGTTCTTCTCTACTGCCGCTGAGAAACGCCACCAGCTTGGCGATGTTGGCTCGCAGATAACGTTCGATGGCGGGCGAGAGCGAGCGCTCTTCGTAGACGAACGACGAGTCCAGTCCGAAGTCGCCCTCGATGTGTCCGTCGTCGGTGTAAATGCCCTCGTCGAACTGCACCCCATGAACCAGGAAGCGCACCGCGACCGGCTTCTGCACCCAGGTGTCGCCGTTCTCGTGGTCGCTTGGCACCCACAGGTCCCAGAAAGCCTCGAAGACGAAGGCGTAATCGTCGTGCGCAAACTCGCTGGCCACGTCGACCGCCTCTTCCACCGAGACGCCGGGATCGAAGCGCCGCTCCAGCACGGTGGGCTCGCTCCAGGCAACCGGATGCACCGAGAGATAAGTGATGCCCTCGCGCAGCGCGGAGAATGGAAACTGCCGCAACACCGCTGCCGTGCGCGTCATCATCTCATTTTCACGGAAGGTGGGAAACCAGATGCTGAGGTATAACGAGTCCGCCATCGGGACATTGTAACGCGGCGGGGAGCGGCCGGGCTCTGAGGGGTGGAGCACGCCTTTAGGCGGGCCTTAGAAGCCGAGCAGACATGGAGTCGGCTTTAGCCGATGCCAGGTTACCGCAGCGGCTGAAGCCGATCCCTTTCGCGGGGGCATGCACGCCTGAAGGCGTGCTCCACCCACTCGTCGCCAACCGCTAACTGCCGCTTCTTCACGCGGTCAGCGCGCTTTTTCGCCTTGATCTCGTCCAGCAGCGCGTCGATCTTCTGCTCGCGCTCCAGCGAGTGCAGCCGGCCCTCGATGTCGTCGCCCAGGATCTCGTGCTTGGCCTGGCCCAGCGCCTCTTCGCGCGCGACCTTCGTCCGCATGCGATCGAAGGTGCGGTTCTCGCCGTCGGGCGTGAGCTGCGCGTCCGCCGCCTTATTGACGGCACGCGAGCGACGATGCTGCGCGATCAGCAGATCGGCCTTCGCCTTCGCCTCCGACAGTTTCATCTCCAGCTTCTTCAGCGCGGCCTTCAGCGCCTCCACCTGCGCCTGCTGGTCGGTGATCTGCTGATCGAAACTTTCAGCCAGCTGCTGAAAGCTCATTGCCCGCTCCAGCGCGGCGCGCGCCAATTCATCATCCTTCTTGTCCACGGCCAGCTCCGCTTTGCGCATCCAGTCGGCATGCTTCTCCGCGTTGTCCTTCTTCTTTTTCTCCAGCAGGTGCAGATCGGCGAGCGCAATCGCCACCTGCGTCTTCACCTGGATGAACTGGTTCTCCATGTCGAGGATCACCTGCTTGAGCATCTTCTCGGGATTCTCCGCACGATCGACCAGATCGTTCAGATTCGCCCGTACCAGCGTTGCAACTCGATCCAGTAATGCCATAATCAACTCCTTTTGGCTGTCAGCTAGAACTTTAGAACTCCTCGGGTGCCCCATCCTTCTCGCCCGTTTGGCGAGAGGGTGGGTCGCCTTGTGTCAGGGCACGTCTTTAGACGTGCCGTTCGAACTTATTTCTTGTTTGAGCTTCAGCCCCTGCGAACCGAACGCAGCGGCTGAAGCCGTTCTCGTTTATCGACCGTTCGGCACGACTGAAGTCGTGCCCTGACACAAAGCTTTGAAACTCGTTGTTCACGTTCAATCACTTCGGGTGCCCCACTCATTCGCGATTTTCGAATGAGTGGGATCAACGATCCTTCGATTCAAACGGGCTCGCCGCGAACCGCAGCCAGCAAGCAGGCGACGAGCAGTCCTCCCACGGCGCCGATCAGGACCGCGATGTTCGAGTGCGTGACGTAGCGAACCACCACTCCCAGCAGCGTTCCGGTCAGGCCCAGATTCACCAGCAAGTGCGTACTGTCATTCTCGGAAAACATAAACATCCTTGGAGGCTGTCGGCCATCGGCCTTCAGCTCTCGGCTAGATCCCTTGGGTACCTTCGGGTGCCCCACGTTCGCCCTCCTTTGGCTAACGTGGGCCCAGGTTAGGCCAACGGATGGCCGAACCTGGGGCACCACAATGTCTACTTCCCTGCACCCGCAGCTTTCGCCTTCTCGTCATCGGCCGGCGGCAACACATCCGGCTTCGGCGACTTGTCGCCGATCGTCCGGATCTTGCCCAGCAGGTCCGACATCTGCATGCCCGACAGCGCCTCGAACAGCGCCGGCACCTGCGCCGCCATCTCGGTAATGTCGCCGGTGATCTTGTTCATCCCGGCCGAGTGGCCGTTGCCGGTCGAGACGATCGTGATCTTGTCGACGTTCGCCAGCGGGCTGGCCAGCGCCTTCACGATCTCCGGCAGCCCGGTGATCAGCTTGTCGACGACGGCAGCCTGGTTGTACTCCTGGAAAGCTTCGGCCTTCACGTTCATGGCGCGAGCCTCGGCGTCGCCCTTCTTGAAGATGATCTCGGCCTCGGCTTCACCCTGCGCGCGAATCGCGCTGGCTCGGCCTTCCGCTTCCACGGTCGTCCGCGACTTCTCGGCATTCGCCAGAGTCTCAATGCGCTGACGCTCGATCTCGGCGCCCTTCAACACGGTGGCAATCAGCTCTTTCTCGCGGCGGCTGATCTCGGCTTCCTGCACCTTGATCTGCGCTTCTTTTTCCACCTGCTGCACCTTCACCGATTCGGCAATCACCTGCTGCTGCATCACGTTGGTTTGAATCTCGTAGGCCTTGTCGGCCTGCGCCTGCTGGCGCTTCACCAGTTCGGTGTACGTCGCCTTCTTCACTTCGAGATCGCGTTGCGCCTCAGCCTGACGGGCCAGCGACGCCGTTTCGGCCGCGACGCGTTCCTGGTCAGCCTGCGCTTTGGCCGTCGCCGACTCGCGCAGTGCGATGGCGCGCTTGATGGCGGTATCGCGATCAGCTTCGGCCGTGGCCACATCGGCGTCGCGCTTGATGCGCGCAATGTCAGGACGGCCCATGTTGGTGATGTACTCGTTCTTGTCGCGAACTTCCTTGATGGTGAACGAAATCACTTCCAGGCCCATCTTGTTCATGTCGTCGGCGCAGGTCGTGCGCATGCGGTCGGCCACCATCTCCGGCTGCTTGACGATCTCTTCCACCGTGAGCTGGCCGATGATGCCGCGCAGGTGACCTTCCATCACCAGGCGGATCAGGGCTTCGCGATCGGGCGGCGTCTTGGTCAGAAACTGCTCGGCCGCGGTCATGATCGATTCCGGATCGGACTTGACCTTGATCTGCGCGACCGCTTCGACCGTCACGGCGACGCCCTGCTTGGTGTAGAGATCCTGTTGGGGCGCAACGTCAAACGACATCAGCTCCAGCGAGAGTTCGCGGCAGTTCTCCACCATCGGCAGAATGACGGTACCGTGACCCTTGATGATGCGCGGACCGCGGAAGCCGTACACCACCAGTGCTTCGTTGGGTCCGGCCTTGCGATACAGCTTGGCAAAGACGGCCATCAGCAGCAGGATGGCGGCGACTGAGGTCCAGGCAATGATTAACGCTTCGGTTGGTATGTGCGGCATAACGTCTCCTTAAAATCGCGGCGAGCAATTAGCGACTAGCGATTAGCAACTAGCGATTAGCAATCAACAGTCAGCACTCAGCTCAGAACCCACCAGAATTCGAGTAGCTGTCTCATTGCTAGTTGCTAGTAGCTAGTAGCTGATTGCTTCTTCTCCGCCATCTCGTCCCAGCGACGTACATACGCAATTCCCTTCTCGTAGCGCGTGATGATGACTTCGGTATCGCGGGGCATCGCTTCGCCGCTCTCGCTGCGTGCCCCGCAGGTAACGCGCGTGCCCTCCTGCGAAAAGATGATCTCGCCGGTTCCGCCTGCGCGAATGGTGCTGATCACGCGGCCCAGCATGCCTACGCGGTCATAGTCGGCCGGATCGAGCCAGCGATCGTGCTTCATCAGCAGCTTGGCCACGAACCAGAAGATGATGGTCGCGCCCACCAATCCAGCTATCACCGAGATCAGCATGATCAGGCTGACCACCAGCGTCGAATAGCGCGTCAGCAGATAACCGGTTCCGCCAAACCAGGCGAGAAACGCCGTCAGGGTGGCGAAGTTGAAAAACGGCATGTGCGCCTCGGGGCCTTGCCCGCCGCCGGCAGCGTGCGGACCACCGGCATGCGGCAGCGCAACGTGTCCGTGGGGCACATGCACGTGAAAGTGCGGCAGATGAAACGAGCCGCCGATAAACGAGAGCACGCTCAGGGTTATGCCCACCAGGAAGCACACGAGATAGAAAATTTCCAGCCCGCTCATAAACTCACTCCGCCTGCTTCTTACCGTTGCGGCCGCGCCGCCCGTTCGCCGGCTGCACGGTCGCCGGCCTCAAGACTTCCGTCAACCGCTCCACCAGCTCCGGCGTCTCCAGGATCGCGCCCAGCAGGATCAGGGCCTTGCGACTGTCTTTGTGCTTGGCCACCTGCAGCAGCGCATGATGCAGTTCGGGATCATTCACCGACTGCTCCGCCCCGTTGATCAGCCACAGGTCGAGCCGGTCTTCGGTGGCGCGCAGGTCGCTGGTCAGCTCCGTGTGATAGCCCTCGGGATCGTCGACCAGGTATCCGGGATGCACCTTGAAGAATCGCGCCAGCAGCATGCGCGAGGCGTTGGTCAGGTGCGGCCGCGCGCCGCTCTCGATCTGCGACAGGTACGACTGGCTCAAGCCCGCGCCCAACTCTTTCTTCAGCGCCCGGACCAGGTCCTGCTGGGTCATCTCGCGATCCAAGCCGCGCAGCGTGCCTTCGACCAAACGCAGGTAGCGAAGTTTTTCTCCCAGTTTCATATTACGAATTGCAATTATAGTATTGCAATTTGCGATGTCAAGAACTGGATTTGGCGTGGAATGAGCGGGTTGGGGATTTGGTGAGGTTTTGCGGGGTGCTGAAAAATTCGAAGAGGATGGCTCGTCAGCCTGAAGGCTGCCTCGCCCGGTCAACTTTAAAGGGCTTAGGCGGCACGACTGGAAGCCGTGCCCTTTCAAAGCCAAGCGATGCGGAGTTTTTCAGCAGCCTGTTCAGCGCGCGAAGTACAGCAGCCCGAAGATGTACAGCCACAACGCGCCCATGAAATGCCAATACCACGCCGTCACATCGAGAATGATGCGGCGCGTTTCCGGCGGGCGATGAAACAGGTTGCTGATGCCTGCATAGAGCAACGCGATCAAGCCGCCCATCAGGTGTACGGCGTGCACGCCGGTTACGATGAAGAACAGCGAGATGCTGGTGTTGGTGGCGAAGGTGGGGTTCATCTGCAGCAGCAGGCGCCAGGCGTAAACCTGCCCGGCAAGGAAACCTGCGCCCAGCAGGATCGTCGTCCACAACCAGGGCAGCGCGTGATTCTTGTCGACGCGAATGCCGGGGATGTCGGCGATCGGCGCCAGGGCCACGTCTTCGGCAGCGCGGCGGCGTGCGACTTCCAGCGTGGTGCTGCTCACCAGAAGGATGAACGTGTTGAGAAACAGAATGCGCAACGGGAGCGTCAGCGGCACCCAGTTGGTGACGTAGTTATTGCTCGCCGGGTCCCAGGTCTCTCCCGCTTTGCGCACCACGTAGACGGTGGTGAACGAGACGAACAGCATCACCACCGACGACATCAGCATGATGAGCACCAGCCGATAGCGCCGCAGCCGTTCGTTGTAGCTGGGCTGATTGTCGCCGCCGCGGCCGCCGCCTCCGCTCCCGCCGCCGGGCCAGTTCTCGGCCGGCGGACGGCCTCCGCCGCCAAATGAGGTCTTCGGATTGCGTACGCTGATTCCCCGGCTCATAGAACAACTCAGAAGAGACGATGCTGGCGTCGGACATTGCAGAGGCTGCTCGGGCTCGCGTCACAGTCTCTTGTGACACTATGATGCTCCCCACATCGGCCGGGAAACAAGAGGAGTATCAACGAACGGAATGGAGTTTTTTGGTTTCGAACATTCCTGCTTCCCGGCGATGGCAAGATGGAAGAATGTGCCCCGTTAGAGTTTGCGGGCGACGCATTTTCCGCAGCCGGTGCCGTGGTTGCCCGAACGCAAGCATTTCCAGGGCTGCTTTTGTACAATGGCCCAACCCCATGGACATCGCTCAGGTTCGCCAGGAATTTCCGGCGCTCGCGCAGCAGGTCTTTCTCGACTCCGCCTGCGTCAGCCTCGCCCCGCAACGCACCGTCGCCAAGCTACGTGAATTTCTCGACATGGCTGCGTTCTGCCCGTCAGGCTCGTCCACGCAACATCACCTCGATATGGACGCCATGCGCAATGCGGCGCGCCCGCAGATCGCGCGGCTTATCAACGCCGCCGCAGACGATATCGCGCTGGTCGAAAGCACCACGCACGGCCTCAACCTTGCAGCCAGTGCCATTCCGCTGCGGCGCGGCGATCGCGTCATCCTCTCCGACCTGGAATTCCTGGAAGTCGCGCTGCCCTGGCTGCAGCGCCGCGACGAGTTCGGCATCGCCATCGACGTTCTGCCCAATCGCAACGGCAAGCTGCTGATCGAAGATGTCGAAGCCGCGATGATCCGCGACACGCGCGTGGTCGCGGTCAGCTCGGTGCAGTGGAACAATGGCTTCCGCTGCGATCTCGACGCGCTCTCGCGTCTCTGCCGCGACCGCGGCGTCTTCCTCGTCGTTGACGCCATCCAGCAAATCGGCGCGATTCCCTTCGACGTGCAGAAAACGCCGGTCGACGCCCTTGCCTGCGGCGGACACAAGTGGCTGCTGTCGCCCTTCGGCTGCGGCTTCCTCTATCTCAGCAAGGCGTTTCGCGCGAAGGTGAAACCGCCGCTGGCCGGATATCTTTCCGTTGCCGAGCCGGAAGACGGATGGGGAACGTACTTCGGGACGCCGTCGATCTCGCCGGTCGGCGACTTTGCTTACGTGAAAACCGCGCGCCGCTGGGAGAACGGTGGCACCGCTAATTATCCGGGCGCGATTGGTCTGGCCGAAGGCGTTGGCCTGCTCAACGAAATCGGCATTGCCAACATCGGCGAGCACGTCATGTCGCTTACCGACCACCTCATTGCTGCGCTCCAGCAGGCAGACATCCACGTGGTCACGCCGGAAGATCGCCGCTATCGCTCCGGCATCGTCACCTTTACCCTCGACACGCCGAGCGCGAATGCCGCGCTCATCGACTTCCTGAAAGATCGCCGTGTGCTGGTCTCGCTGCGCTATACCTCCGATGTCGGCGGCGTGCGCGTCGGCTGCCACCTGTTCAACAACACGACCGACCTCGACCGCCTGGTCGAAGAGACATCCAACTTCGTGCGCCAACGCGGAAAGGCGCACGCCTGATGGCGGCTGATCCGCTTCCATTACCAGAGCGCCACGCCGAAGCCGTCGCCAACGAGCAGGGCCTGGCGCGCAAGCTGACCGAGCGCCAGATGAGCATGATCGCCATCGGCGGCGCCATCGGCACGGGACTGTTTCTCGGCAGCGCATTGGCCGTACGCACCGCCGGACCTGCCGTCATTCTCAGCTATATCTTCACCTCGGTCATCGCGCTGCTGCTGATGTTCGCGCTGTCGGAGATGGCAGTTGCGCATCCCACTGCGGGCTCGTTCGGCGTCTATGCGGATCTCTACGTCTCGCCGTGGGCCGGGTTCGTCGTCCGCTATACCTATTGGGCCGCGCAATCGATTGCGGCCGGCGGCGAGGCCGTCGCAGCTGCTATCTACACGCGCTGGTGGTTCCCGCACACGCCGGTGTGGATGTGGGTTGTGCTCTACTCGGCGCTGCTGGTATACATCAACGCCACCAGCGTCGCCGCCTTCGGCAGCTTCGAGTACTGGTTCTCGACGATCAAGGTGACCGCGATCGGCGTCTTCATCGTGCTGGGTACGGGAATGCTGCTGGGCCTTCATCAGCAGCACCCCATCGGCTTGCAAAATTTCAGTGCCCATGGCGGATTTCTGGCGAAAGGCTGGAGTGGCGTGTGGTTCGCGCTGGCCTTCGTCATCTTCGGCTTCATCGGCACAGAGATCGTCGCCGTCACCGCCGGGGAAGCGGAAGATCCGGAGCGCTCCGTGCCGCGCGCCATGCGCACCATGCTGCTGCGGCTGGTGATCTTCTATATCGGCGCCATCACCGTCCTGGTGGGCGTCATTCCGTGGACCGATATCCAGCCCGGCCAGAGCATCACCGTCAGCCCTTTCGTGCGCGTCTTCGAAGTGATGCATGTACCGCTGGCCGCGCAGATCGTGAACTTCGTCGTGCTGACGGCCGCGCTTTCGGGCATGAACTGCTGCCTGTATCTTTCGACGCGCATGATCTTCTCGCTGGCGCGCGCCGGTTATGCACCCGAGTCGATGGGCCGCGTCTCCGAGCGGGGCGCGCCGATTCCCGCGCTGCTGGTGTCGGCCGGCGGCCTCGGCATCGCCACTCTGTTCGCGATTGTGTTTCCCAACTCCGCCTACGTCTACATGTTCGGCATCGCGCTGTTCGGCGGACTGTTCGTCTGGATGATGATCTTCGTCACCCATCTCTACTTCCGCAAAGAGTGGCAGCGGAGAGGCGGACGCCGCCTGCCGGTTCGCATGCCGCTATTTCCCGTGACCACCATTTTGGGCGCGCTCGCGGTGCTGGCGATCATCGTGTCCACGTGGTGGGTGGAAGGCATGCGCCCCACACTGGAATCCGGGATTCCCTGGCTGCTGGCCTTGACGATTCTGTACTTCCTCCGCCGGCGCCAGCAGCAGCAACGCGGATAGCTGCGCAGTTTTCCGCCGCCCGGCCGCTCCGAACGTACGTTCGAGCACAAGCCTCGGCACCGATCCGCGAGCCGATCACCGGCCGCTTTCCGGCCTTTTGTCCGACGTCCGTTACTCCCTTTTCACCCGCATAAACACAGCCCCGGAAACCCTCAGGCACAGCGGGCCGGCCTTGCGTGACCAGCTCACGCGACGGCGTGAGTACCGAACCCCATGTGACCCCAGTCACATGCCGACGTGAGTACACTCACTGCCCCTCGGTGCCTATCTCGGCGATGTTGGAAGGTTCCCCGGTGTGTACCTGGCCCGGATGAAAAGCGAGGGCTTTCAGTGAAACGCTGCAGTTTGATTTTTCTTGCTGCCATGCTGCTCTGCACAGCGGCAGTTGCACAAACATCTTCGACCAAGAAACCGGGTAAGGCCGCGGCGGCCGCGAAGATGAGCAACGATGACTGCCTGGCCTGCCACAGCGACCCGACGATGACCAAGGAGGAGAACGGCAAACAGATCAGCCTGGGCGTCGACGACAAGAAGTTCAAGGCTTCCGCGCACAGCGTCTTCTCCTGCACCGACTGTCACACCGATGTGAAGAGCGCGCCCCACGAGACCACGCCGGCCAAGCCCAAGTGCGCCACCTGCCACGCCGATCAGCAGGCTGCTTACGATCGCGGCGTTCACGCCAAAGCCGCCGCAGCCGGCAACATGAACGTCGCCAAGTGCCAGGACTGCCACGGCAGCGTGCATGAGATTCTGCCCGCCAGCGATCCCAAGTCGAAGGTCGCGCACGGCAACATTCCGCAGACCTGCGGAGCCTGTCACGGACAGAAGTTTGTAATGGCATCGGGCGGCATGACCGCCGCTGCCTTCGACTCCTACCAGGAGAGCGTACACGGTAAAGCGGTTGCCGCCGGCTCGGACAAGGCTGCGGTCTGCACCGACTGCCACGGCGAGCATGACATTCTGGGAGCCGGCGATCCCAAGTCGCCGATCAACAAGTTCAACGTACCCACCACCTGCGCCAAGTGCCACGCCGACGTGAAGACCGCGTACATGCAGAGCATTCACGGCGAGGCCATTCAGCGCGGCAACTGGCAGGCTCCGGTCTGCACCGATTGCCACGGCATTCACACGATCAAGGCGCCGAAGGACGCGAACTCTTCCGTGGCTGCGGCGAATGTGAAGAACACCTGCGGCTCCTGTCACTCGGGCGTGCGGCTGTCGAACGAGTTCGGTGTACCCGGCGGGCGCGTTTCGTCGTACCTGGCCAGCTATCACGGCATGGCGTCGGAGGTCGGCTCCAACACCGTGGCTAATTGCGCCAGTTGCCACGGCGTGCACAACATTCTGCCGTCCAGCGATCCCCGCTCCACCATCAATCACGCCAACCTGGCGAAGACCTGCGGCCAGTGCCACCCGGGCGCCAACGACAAATTCATCACCACGAAGGTTCACCTGGGCGCCGTGGAACGAGCCGACGTCGGCACCAAGCTGATTGCGCTGATCAAACAGTTTTACCTGTGGATGATCATCGCGGTGATCGGCGGCATGGTGCTGCACAACTTGATTGTCTTCCGCAAGAAGCTGATCCTGCACCGCATCGGACAGCCGCGCATTCTGTTCCGCATGACCCTGGCCCAGCGCATTCAGCACCTCACGCTGCTGACCAGCTTCTTCACCCTGGTGTTGACCGGCTTCGCCCTGCGTTATCCAAACTCGTGGCTGGCGATGCTCTTCGTCAACGAAGTAGTGCGCAGCTACATTCACCGCATCGCCGGCGTGGTGCTCATCGGCGTCAGTTTGTATCACGCCTGGTATCTGGCGACCAACGCCGACGGGCGCCAGTTGCTGAAAGACATGCTGCCCGACTGGAAGGATGTCACCGACGCGCGCGACGCCTTCCGCTTCTACCTGGGCTACAGCGATCAGCGTCCGATGTTCGGCCGCTTCACCTATGCCGAGAAGATGGAGTACTGGGCGCTGGTCTGGGGCATGTTTGTCATGGCGACTACCGGCCTGATGGCGTGGTTCAAGGTAGGCGTGGGCGAACGCGTTCCCGGCTGGTGGGTCGATGTTGCCATCACCATCCACTGGTACGAAGCGGTGCTGGCCACGCTGGCCATCATCGTGTGGCACCTCTACGGCGTAATCTTCGATCCCGACGCCTACCCGATGAACTGGGCGTGGTTCGACGGCCGCATGTCAATTGAGCATTACGAACATGAACACCCGATGGACATCGGGGCCATCGAGAAGGCGCGAGGTCCGGAAGAGCCGTCCGAGAGCGCCGAAGAAGAACCTGCCGAGACCACCGGCGGACACAAGTAAAAACCGGAGTGCGGGACCGAAAAATGGCCTCGCACCCATTTCGTGGGATTGCCTTGCAGCACGTCATTGCCGGACGATTCCCACGGGTATGAACTGCAGCACTTTGTGTTTTGCAACTTAGGGTGAGGCAAAGGAAGGGAATCTCTCATGACTGAGGACACGCAAGGGGGCGCTCCTCTGCGCGATCATCCGCCCGTTACCAAAGATCTCATTAAGAACCCAATCAGCTTGATCGGACTGGCACTGGCGATTGTCGCCGGAGCCAACATCGTGTTCCTGGTGGCGATCGACCTGCTCAGCAGCCAGCCCTCGCCATACATCGGCATTCTGGCTTACATGGTGGCGCCCGCGTTCCTGGTCGCCGGACTCATCCTGGTTCCGTCCGGCATGGTGTACGAACGCCGGCGGCGACTGAAGCAAGTCGGCGTAACCCCGCACTTCCCCAAGCTGGACCTGAACAAGCCGTCGCAGCGCAGCACGGTGGCATTCGTGCTGAGTTTCGTTGTGGCCTTCGCGCTGATCAGCGCCGTGGGCAGCTATAAAGCCTATGAGTTTACCGACTCGGTGCAGTTTTGCGGACAGCTCTGCCACAGCGTCATGCATCCGGAGTTCACGGCCTACGAAGCTTCACCGCACGCCCGCGTGGCCTGCGTGGAATGTCATGTGGGCTCGGGCGCAAGCTGGTATGTGAAGTCGAAGCTGTCAGGCGCGCGCCAGGTGTATTACACCGCATTGGGTACGTATCCGCGGCCGATTCCGACGCCGGTCAAGAACCTGCGCCCGGCACCGCAAACCTGCGAGCAGTGCCACTGGCCCAAGAAGTTCTGGGGCTCGCAACTGAAGACCTTCACCCACTACGGAGATGACGAACAGAACACGCCGCGCGTGCTTCGCCTGCTGATCAAGACCGGCGGCGGCGATCCGTCGCTCGGACAGGCGGGCGAAGGTATTCACTGGCACATGAACATCAGCAACAAGATCTCCTACATCTCCACCGACGAAGAGCGGCAGGTGATTCCCTACGTCAAGGTGGAAGATGCAGCGGGCCATATTACCGAGTACATGACCAAAGACAATCCGCCGACGCAGGCGCAGCTCGACAAAGGCGCGCAGCGCAGGATGGATTGCATCGATTGCCACAACCGGCCCAGCCACATCTACACGCCGCCGGATCTCTCGGTCGACCGCAGCATCACCGGACGCAGCATCGACGTCTCGCTGCCCTTCATCAAGCAGCAAGGAGTGCAGGTGCTGACCGCCGATTACAAGACCACCGACGAGGCCAAGAAGGCCATCGCCGACAACATCACGAAGTTCTACAACGACAAGTATCCGCAGATCGCGTCGAGCAAGGCGTCCAGCGTTCAAGGGGCGATCGCGGAGTTGCAGCGCATCTACGGCACCACTTTCTTCCCCGACATGAAGGTGAACTGGAAGACGCATCCCAACAACATCGGGCACTTCTACTTCCAGGGCTGCTTCCGCTGCCACGATGGCAACCACGTCAGCAAGGACGGTAAGGTCATCAGCAAGGATTGCAACTCGTGCCACACGGTGCTGGAGCAGAAAGAAGGCGCGTTGCAACTGGCTGCTCTGCCGTCCCAGACGTTCAAGCATCCGGTGGACATCGGCGACCTGAAGAACGTGAACTGCTCCGACTGCCACACCGGGGGAGTCGGGCCGTAAGGCAGTGGCCAGTTGTCGGTTGTCAGTTCTCAGCTTCGCAAGCGTCCGCTCACGGGTTCATCTGTGGGCGGATTTTCTTTGGCGGGTGCGGTCGTTCGCTCGGCTGCCTTTTTGCGCAGCGGCGCACGCGGCGATCGAAGGATCCGCGGCTCGCGCACAATCTCCCTGCGCGCTATCGGTGTTTGTTCGGCTTGCCGTCGCGCAGCGGCGGACGGGCAATCGAAGGATCCGCGGCTCGGCGCACAACCTTCCTGCGCGCGGAAACCGCAGATCCTTCGACTTCGTTCGGCGCCCTGCGGCGCCTCACTACGCTCAGGATGACAATTCTAAAACTATGCGCACTTTGACAGCCGCCAGAGCATAGCGGTGGCCCATAGCTCTGGCGACACTCCCGGCTCCTGGTCGACGGCCATTTCCTCGGAGTGACATACATCACAGCCTCCCGTGACGCCACTCACGGCTGCTTGGGTCGTCGAAATCCTATCTTGGAAGCATAGAAACGAGCCGTTAGCAGTTCCGCATGGGGCGGGGAGGAAATAGCAATCATGACAACGATAACGGGCAGCACGCATACCTCGGAGAATCATTCGGCGAGCAAGAAAGAATACAAACCGCGGCTGATCTTCTGGGAGGTCACCAAGGGCTGCAATCTGCGCTGCATCCACTGCCGCGCCACTGCGACTGAGCTGATGTCGCCGGCCGACCTGCCCACCGGCAAAGCGCTGAACATCATTTCGCAGATCGCCGAGTTCTCCAACCCGATCCTGGTGCTGAGCGGCGGCGAGCCGCTGTACCGTCACGACATTTTTCAGCTGGCTGAGTACGCCACCAGTCGCGGCATCCGCACGGCGCTGGCGACCAACGGCACGCTGGTCACCAAAGACGTTGCCGAGAAAATCAAGAACGCCGGCATCAAGCGAGTATCGATTTCGATCGACGGTGCCGACGCAACCACGCACGACACCTTCCGCGGAATTCCCGGCGCCTTCGACGCGGCAATTTATGGCATGCGCAACCTGCAACAAGTCGGCGTTTCGGTGCAGATCAACACCACGATCGCGCGGCACAACGCGCATCAGTTGCCTGACGTGCTCGACCTGGCGCGCCGCCTGGGCGCGGATGCGCTGCATACCTTCCTGCTGGTCCCGGTAGGGTGCGGCGTCGATATCGCCACCGAGCAGATGGTTCCTCCCGAAGAATACGAGCGCATGCTGAACTGGTTCTACGACAAGTCGCTGGAAGGCGGCATCGAGTTGAAGGCCACTTGCGCGCCCGCACTACTTCCGCGTGATGCGGCAGCGCAAAGCTGCCGACCGCATCGCCGGCCGCGAGACTGCCGCTCCGGTCGTCGCGCGTCCCCACGAGATTGGCCCCACGGACATGACCATGCCCGGCTCGACCGGCATTTCGTTCAGGCCGGGCGGCGCACCGCCCGTCGGACACACCGGAAACTTTGGCAGCCACCCCGGCGACATGAACGCGATGACCAAGGGCTGCCTGGCCGGAACCGGCGTCTGCTTTATTTCGCACGAAGGCGAGGTCTTCCCCTGCGGCTATCTGCCGGCGCTGGCCGGCGATCTGCGCAAGCAGAGTTTCGCAGAGATCTGGAACGACTCGGTAGTTTTCGGGGCGCTGCGCGACGACGATAACCTGAAGGGCAAGTGCGGCTGCTGCGAATTCCGTCACGTTTGCATGGGCTGCCGCGCCCGCGCTTTTGCCGCTACCGGCGACTTCCTCGCCGAAGAGCCGTTCTGCGTCTACGAGCCAGGCACCTCGAACAAGATGGTGCGCGAAGCCGCCGGCGCCAAGAGCTCTCACTGAGACCTAGGTCATAGCCCGCTCGAATAGGGCGGGCTACGATTTTTTCATGGCAGCCTACACGAGTACCCCACAAACCTCCCGCATGAGAACCATGGTCATCCCCCGCGAGCACGGCGCGTGGGGCATGCTGCTGGTGCCGCTCGTTACCGGCGCGGTGGTGGCAGAGCGCTCGGGCATTAACGGCAGCGCGCTGACGCTATTCGTGACGGCTGCGATGTCGCTGTTCTGGCTGCGCACGCCGCTGGAAGCCTGGCTGGGCACGTCGCCGATCAAAGCGCACACCGCACGCGAGCGCAAAATCGTTTTGTGGATGATTGTGAGTATCGGCACGCTTGCGGCTGCGAGTATCGCGGCGCTGCTCTGGAACGGCAACTATGAACTGATCGTCATCGGCGGGGTTGCCGGGCTGGCCTGTGGCGCCCAGGATGTGGTGAAAAAGATTGGCCGCAAAGGGCGCATGCCGGCGCAGATGATCGGCGCGATCGGGCTGACGTCGACCGCGGCAGGCGCGTACTACGTTGCCACCGGCCGGCTTGACCGCACGGCCATCGCGCTGTGGCTGGCGAACTGGCTCTTCGCCTGCGACCAGATTCACTTCGTGCAGATTCGCATTCACTCCAGCCGCCTGGGCAGCTTCGAGGAAAAAGTGCAGGTGGGCCTTCCCTTCCTGGTCGCGCAGGTCGGGCTGATTGCCATCGTCCTCGGCGCCTGCCGCTTCGGCCTGCTACCCACGGCTGCGGCTGTGGCTTTTCTGCCGGTCTTACTGCGTGGGACATTCTGGTTCCTGCGCAAACGCCAGCCTCTGGACGTCCACAAGCTGGGCTTCACCGAGCTGGCTCACGCTCTGCTTTTCGGAGCGCTGCTGTGCGCCGGATTTCTGGTCTAGCCTGCGCGCGGGGCGCCTTCCCGTACAATGAAGCCGATGGCTCAGATTTCCAACGCCTCGGCAGTGCTCCTGAAGAAAGTTGCCATTTTCTCCGGCCTCGACGAGCCGGAGTTCGCCTTCCTGACCTCACATGTAGTGCAGCGCAAATTTGCCGCGGGCGAGCTGATCTTCGGTGAGGCTGAACCGTGCAACGGCCTCTACGTCATCGAGTCGGGCACACGTGCGAATTTTCAAGAGCTCAGCCGGCGGGCGCGAGCAGGTGCTGTCGATCGATGGTCCGGGTAGCTCGATTGCCGAGCTGCCGGTTTTCGATGGCGGCAACTATCCGGCGTCGGCGCAGGCGGTCAACGACTGCACCCTGCTGTTCTTCAGCAAGAAGGATTTTCAGACGCTGTGTCTGCAGCATCCCGAGGTCGCTCTGAAGGTGCTGCGCGTGGTCGGCGCGCGGCTGCGCAAGCTGGTCGGCATCATCGAAGAGCTGTCGTTCACGACAGTACGTCATCGCCTGGCGGCGATGCTGGTACGGCTGGCGAAATCGGCGGGCCAGAAGCAACGGCGGCACCATTACGATCACGCTCCCGGCCAACAATAACGAACTGGCGGCGCAAATTGGCACGGTCCGCGAACTTGTTTCGCGCAACCTGAGCCGCCTGCAGGCGGAAAACCTCATCCAAATGGATGGTCGAACGATCACGATCGCCGACCTGAAGAGACTCGAAGCGGAATTAGAAACTGCGCAATAGAAAGGCGGTAGTTTATGCGGGCATTGGCCGTACTCGCATCTCTGCTGTTCCTCACGTGTGTCGCAGGCTTTGCGCAGCACGCTCCGGCTGCGAAAGGATCCACCATGACTGTGACCAGTTCCAGCTTTGCTTCCGGCGCTGCCATTCCCGAGCAGTACAGTTGCAAGGGCGCGGACATCTCGCCGGCATTGACGTGGAGCGGCGCTCCGGCGAAAACCAAAAGTTTCGCCATCATCATGGACGATCCCGACGCTCCCGCAGGCACGTGGGTGCACTGGGTGATGTGGAATCTGCCGGGGTCTAAACAATCGCTGGCGGAGAATGTCGGCAGTAACGAGCAGCTTGACGACGGCTCGCAGCAGGGGCGCAACAGCTTCGGCAAGATCGGCTATAACGGGCCGTGTCCGCCGATGGGACAAACGCACCGGTACTTCTTTCGCGTCTACGCGCTCGACGGGAAGCTTACACTCGCGCCGGGTGACGATCGCGCCGCTCTGGACGAAGCCATGAAGGGACATGTGCTGGCCGAGGGCGAGTACATGGGGACGTTCCACAAGTGACGCCGCGTTCTCGTCCGCGCCAGGACCCGCCCTACGCCAAAAGATGGCGTAGAACGGGCCACCCGGCAATCGGTGTCCACAGTTGTGTTCCTACGTGAACTTCGCGACTTCCCGATAGAATTGCTGCTTCGATGCACGGCAACTGGATCTTCTGGGTCATCTTCAACGTTTTTGTGCTGGCGGTGCTGGCGCTCGACCTGGGCGTCTTTCATCGCAAGCAGCACGTCATTGGCTTTCGCGAAGCCATGGCGTGGACCGGGCTATGGGTGGGACTGGCCGCGGTCTTCGCGGTTTTCATTTACTTCTTCGGACACACCATCGTTGGCAGTCACGCGCGGCCCAATTCGCAGCTGACGCTGGAGTTCGTCACCGGCTACATCATCGAGCAGTCGCTGAGCGTCGACAATCTGTTCGTCTTCCTGCTGATCTTCCGCTACTTCAGCGTGCCGCAGGAGTACCAGCATGGCGTGCTGACCTGGGGCGTGGTAGGCGCGCTCATCATGCGCGCGATTTTCATCGTCACCGGCGTGGAGTTGCTCGACCGCTTTCACTGGATCATCTACGTCTTCGGCGCGATCCTCGTGTACAGCGGTTTCAAACTGATGCGGCAGCATGGAGCCAGCGTGCATCCGGAAAAGAATCCGCTGCTGCGGCTGTTTCGCCGCGTCTTCCGCGTGACGCCGGACTATCACAGCGACTCGTTCTTCGTCAGCCGCGGCGGCCTGTGGTACGCCACGCCTCTGGCGCTGGTGCTGGTCGTCGTCGAGACGACCGACGTGCTGTTCGCCGTCGACTCGATTCCCGGCGGTGCTGGCCGTCACCCGCGAGCCGTTCATCGTCTACACGTCGAACGTCTTCGCCATCATGGGACTGCGCTCGCTGTTCTTTGCGCTGGCGGGCATGCTGGACCGCTTCCACCTGCTGCACTATGGGCTGTCGGTGATTCTGGTGCTGATTGGCGTGAAGATGCTGATCTCCGAGTACGTCGACATCCACACGGAGTGGGCGCTGGCGGGGGTTGCGGTGGTCCTGATTGCCTCGGTGGTGGCGTCGCTGATCTTTCCAAGCAAGCAACAGACTGAGGATCAATGACTTAGCTCGGCTTCGGTAGTGGCACTATCGTCTTGCCGTGAGATAGCGCGTAAGTTTTACATGTCAATACTGAGAAACGCAACAATAAGCCGTAATCGATTGCTCAGAAAGGAGATATATTTTCACGAAAGTGTGCCATTTACCCCTCTGCACGTGCTAGAGTAAAAGCAGAGTTGAAGTTCAGCAATACATCGCCCTGCCGGCAACGGCGGGGTTTCGTGTTTCTGGGGCGGTTGCGGATCTTGGGTTAAGAGGGGTCGCAGCTCGGTGTCGCGCAGCGAATGTAGAGCGGCGTTAGCAGCCAACAAGAAAAAGCTCGGGCAGATTCGGTATGAACCATGATCGACGCCAGCCTGAAGGCTGGCTCTACCCGAACCGATTACTGGAAGCGGACGTTGTCGCCGGCGACGACGGAATGCTTCTGGTACTTGGCGTCGTTCTTTAGGGGATGGTCGAGGCGGTAGTGGGCGCCGCGGCTCTCTTCGCGGGCCAGCGCTGAGCGCGCGATGAGCAGTCCGGTCTCGAGGATGTTGGCGGCCTCGCGCGAGCGGCGGTCGCCTGAGGCGGGCAACTGCGATTGCAGGGCGCGCAGCTCCGGCACGACCTGCTGCAGCGGCTTGCCGTCGCGAACAACGCCGACGTGCTGCCACATCATGCCCTGGATTTTCTGGATCAGCTTCTCGGTCTCAGCGGCGTGACCGTTGGTGCTGGTTGCCTCGAGCTTTGGCGAGGCGGCGTGATGCTGGCGACGGCTGGTGAAGTTCTCCCGCATGTCCTGGGCAGCGCGGGCTCCGTAGACAAGTCCTTCCAACAGCGAATTGCTGGCGAGGCGGTTCGCACCGTGAACTCCGGTGCAGGCGACCTCGCCGGCAGCGTACAGGCCGGGCAGCGAGGTGCGGCCCCACAGGTCGGTGCGCACGCCGCCCATCGCATAATGCGCGGCCGGGCGAATGGGCACCAGTTCGCTGGCGATGTCGATGTTGTACCGCATGCAGGTGGAGTAGATGGTCGGGAAGCGTTTGCGCACGCGCTCGGGATCGAGATGCGTGAGGTCGAGATAGACGGCGGCGTCGGGACGCTTCACCAGTTCGAGCTCATGCGTGATGGCGCGGGCCACCACGTCGCGCGGAGCCAGCTCGGCCAGCTCGTGATACTTCGGCATGAAGCGCTTCAGCTCCATGTTGCGCAGGTAGGCGCCCTCGCCGCGCAGCGCTTCGGAAAGGAGAAAACGCGGAGCGCCCTTGATGAACAGCGCGGTTGGATGAAACTGCACGAACTCCATGTCGCTGATTTCGGCGCCGGCGCGAAAGGCCATGGCAACGCCGTCGCCGGTGGCGACTTCGGGGTTGGTGGTGTTGCTGTAAACGTGGCCCAGTCCGCCGGTGGCCAGCAGCACGGAGCTGGCGTGGATCTCGTGAAGCTGCCCGGACTGATCGAGCACGCGCACGCCGGTGACGCGGCCGTCTTCGACCAGCAGGTCGGTGGTGAACTCGAACTCGCGGAACTCGATGGGCTTGATGTTGCTGGCCTTCAAGTAGAGCGAGCGGCCGATCTCGCGGCCGGTGGAGTCGCCGTGAGCGTGCAGGACGCGGTTGCGGCTATGCGCGCCTTCGCGGGCGAAAACGATCTTGGTGCCGGCGCGGTCGAACTCGGTGCCCCACTCGATGAGCTCTTCGATGCGCGGCGGACCTTCTTCGACGAGAACGCGTGCGGCTTCTTCATTGACCAGGCCGTCGCCGGCCTTCAGCGTGTCTTCGAGATGGAGGGAAACTTCGTCGTCGTCGCTGAGCGCGGCGGCGATTCCGCCCTGCGCGTATTGCGTGTTGGACTCGGTGACTTCACGCTTGGCGAGGACCAGCACGCGGCCGGCAGACGCGAGTTCGACAGAGGCGCGCAAACCGGCAATACCCGCGCCAACTACGATGAAATCGATATCGGAAGGAAGAGCCTTCATCGCTGAATTTTATGGTAGCACGCAGGTTGCGAAGGGGAATGCGACATTCATCACAGCCGCTGCAAATTGGGAAAGCAGCTTCTATTACACTAGTTGCTTGACTCGCATTCCGGTTCACACTCCTTCGCGATCTTATGACGTGCTGGTCCAGCGCGGCCTGCTTCGCTCTGCCGAGAGCGCGCTGCGCTCGCTCATTCCGCAGGGCGCACGCGTGTTTGTGCTCACGGCTCCGCCGATTCGCAAGCACTGGCTGAAGCCGCTGCGCAAGAGCTTCAGCAAGGCGGGATGGGAAGTCGAAGTCCTCGTGATGCCGGATGGCGAGCGGGCGAAGACGCTGGCGCAACTGGAGAAGCTCGCCGGGCAGATGGTCAAGGCCGGGGCAGATCGGCAGTCGGTGCTGCTGGCGCTGGGCGGAGGCGTGGTCGGCGATGTCGGCGGGTTTCTCGCGTCGGTGTTCATGCGGGGCATTCCGGTGGTGCAGATTCCGACGACGCTGCTGGCGCAGGTTGATTCGGCCATCGGCGGGAAGACCGGCGTGAATCTGAAGTCCGGCAAGAATTTGCTCGGCACGTTTCATCAGCCGCTCGCGGTGCTGGTCGATCCGGATGTGCTGGCGACGCTGCCGGAGCGCGAGTATCGCTCGGGACTCTTTGAGGCGATGAAGTATGGGGTGATTCGCAATCCGGCGATCTTCGAATTGTTTGAACAGCATCGCGATGAGCTGCTGCGGCGTGATGGCGATCTGCTGGAGGAGTTGATCGCCGAATGCATTCGCATCAAGGCCGACGTGGTCAGCGCCGATGAGCGCGAGGGCGGCGAACGGCGCATTCTCAATTTCGGCCACACGGTGGGTCATGCGCTGGAAGCCGAGACCGGCTACAAGAAGCTGCTGCACGGCGAAGCCGTCGGCTGGGGCATGATTGCCGCAGCGGCGATTGGCGAGAGCATGGGATTGACTGATCGCGCGACGGCACAACGCATCGTCGATCTGGTGCATGCGTTTGGGCCGCTGCCCAAAGTTGATGTCAGTCCGAAGAAGGTGTTCCAGCGGCTGCTGTCGGACAAGAAGACCGTCGGGGGGGTGCCGCACTTTATCCTGGCGACGGCAATTGGCAAAGTCGAAGTGGTGAATACCGTGAAGCCGAAGATGGTGATGGAAGCGGTAAAAGACCTCAGGGGCTAAAGCCCTTTGCAGACGGGCTTTTCGGCACACCTGAGGGCGTGCCCTTTCCAAGCATCTCCGCCGGACTTGAAGCGCAACTCAGGCGGCAACCCTAAGGAAGCGCCGCTTAAGAGCATTGATACATGACTGAGCAGGAACAATCCGAGCCTCGAACGAACGCGTCGTGGGCGCCGCGCCGGCGGGCGCGCGCGATGAGGCGTCGGCGTCGGTTGCAGTGCGCGACATGTTCAGCTCGATCGCGCCGCGCTATGACCTGCTGAATCACGTGCTGTCGATGAACGTCGATCGCGTGTGGTGGAATCGGACGGCTCGCGTCTTCGCCGACATTCTGCGGCAGCCGCAAGCGCAGGTGCTCGACCTGTGCTGCGGCACCGGCGATATGACCTTCGCACTGGACCGCCGCATGAAGGGCGGGCAACTCTTCGGTGCGGATTTTTCGCATGCCATGCTGGTGCGCGCCGAGCAGAAGTCGGGCGAGCGCAAGATTCGCTGGATCGAAGCCGACGCGTTGAACCTGCCGTTCGCTTCGAATCAGTTTCAGCTGGTGACGTCGGCGTTCGGCTTCCGCAATCTCGCCAATTACGATCGCGGACTGGCCGAGATTTATCGCGTACTTGCGCCCGGCGGTGAGATCGGCATCCTTGACTTCGGCGAGCCGAAAGGGCTGATCGGCAAAATCTATCGGCTGTATTTCAAGCGCGTGCTGCCGGCGATTGGCACCATGATCTCCGGGGTGAGCGGGCCGTACGCGTACTTGCCGGCGTCGGTGCTGCGCTTCCCTGCTCCCGAGGAGATGCTGCAACGCATGCGGGACGTCGGGTACGTCGATGTTTCGTGGACGCCGTATACGTTTGGGATTGCGGGATTGTATCGAGGGAGAAAGTAGGGGCAGGGGCTAGGGGCTAGGGAGAGGCTAAACATCCTTCTGTGTCGAGCGAACAGCAGATCCTTCGTCGGCCTGAAGGCCTCCTCAGGATGACAATCAGCGAACGGGTGCCAATCGTCGAATCAGCGGAATCTGTCGCGAGGACTCTAGCCACTGACTCTGCCCCTTGACACGAGCCGCCGACCCTAGCCACTAACCACTGACCTGGCCACTAGCCACTACTCACTAGCCCCTGACCCCTAGCCCCCAGCCCCTGCTATAAAGCTGTCCTTCAGCGCATCTTCCACTGTGTACTGAATCACCCGTGAATAATCTGCGCCGAGGAAGTGCTGGAGGCGCGACGTGTCCATGGTGTACGACCCGATGAGATAGGGCAGAGCGTCGGGTGGGATCGACGAGATGCCGAACTTCCACATCAGGCGCAACACGGTGCGGAACGCGGCTTTGGAGGGAGCGCGCTTGATGGTCGCCTGCGCGATCTCGGCGCAGCGCGCGATGGTAAGCGACTCGCCGCGCCCGGCGACGTTCATGATGGTCATCGGCGGATCGCTGTCGGGGCGGTAGAGCAGATAGGTCAGCAGCCGCGCCATGTCGTCGACGTGCAGGAACTGGAAGCGCTTCTCAAGATACCGGGGATCGCGCGGCAGCATCAGCGGCAGGCGACGGCCTTCGGCGCGCATGCGGGCGGCGCGCTTGCTTTTGCCCGAAGGCGTTCCACGCAGAGCGCCGACGATGTAGTTCTGCACGGTGGCGCCGGTAAAGATGTGCGGACGCAGGATGTAGATGCGGCATTCGCCAAGGCTCTCAGCGCGGTAGCGAACCACTTCGTCGCTTTCGCGCTTGTGCAGCGCGTAGGCCAGCGATTGCGCACGCAGCGGCGCGTCTTCTTTCACCGGACCGTTGGTTTCGGGTCCGTACGCGGCGACGCTGCTGGGAAAGATAAACTGCCGGATGTTGCCGCCGGTGCGATTGACGACGCTGATGGCTTCCATCACGCGCGCGGTGCCGGCGACGTTGGTCTGCCACATGCGCTCGACATCGAGGATGCCGGTCTGTTGGGGATCGAGAACGTAGGCGAGATGCACGACCGACTGCACGCCGGTTTCGCGCAGAATTTCGATGAGGCGCAGGCAGCTGGATTCGCGGCCGAGATCCATTTGCTCAAAGAGAGCGAGCGAGGAAGATTCGGTGGGTGGGCGCAGGTCCACGCCCACCACACGAAACTCATGGAGGAACGGAAGCAGTCGGGTCCCCAAGTTCCCCGAAACGCCGGTAACCAGGACACTTCGGTTGGGGGCCATGATTAGTGCGACGCTGCTCCCGGGTTAGCCGGAGGCGGCGCGCTCTGCTGCTGCGCGGGCGGCATCGGCATGGGCGGACCGCCCGGAGTTCCCGGCCGCATTCCCGGACGAATGATTGTCCTGGGTATGGTGGGCGTGGTCTCCGGACCGAAGTACGCGTCGTTGAGCTCAGGCTTCACGGCGCCTTCGACCTCGGCCATCTTGTCGGTGAACATCTGGCGCTGCACGGTCTGCGAGATCTGCGTCTTCACTTCGCTGAGCGGCACCTGGCGAAGCGAAACCACTTTGTAGATATACAGCGCGGCAGGATCGGAGTACACCTGCGAGATCTCGCCGGCCTTCAGATCGAATACGCCTTCATGGGCTTCCGGCAGCGAGCCCGGACGGCGCGCGCCCACGTTCACGTCGGGCGGCGTGGTCTTCACGTTGGCGCTGTCCATAGCTTCCTTCTCAAGCTTGGTCGGATCTTCGCCGGCAACCCAGCGCGTGCGCAGCTTCTCAGCCAGCGCCTTCTGTGCTTCCTGATCGGGCTTGGGATTCTCCGTGGTCACCTGCTGCATGGGAACGATGATGCGCTGCAGGGTGACTTCCAGATATTTCTTTTTATTCTTGTCGTAATAATCCTGAATTTGCTGGTCGGTCGGATGCGAGTACTCCTCGACGTAGTGCTGGTTCAGAGCTTCGGCCAGGATCTGCTGGCGCGCGAAGTTGAAGATCTGCTGCACCTTGGGATCGTTCTCCAGGCCGAGTTCGCGAGCGACGTCAGACAGGGTCAGCAGCTTGGCGTACTGGGTGGCGAAGCGGCGGCGTACGTCGGGCGGCACTGGGCCTTTCTCCGGCGGCTGCAGGGCGTTGGTGAGTTCTTCAAACTGCGCGCGGGTCAAGCTGGAGACGCAGCCCTTCGGCTTCACGCCATTCTTCTCGGGACAAGCGCCCTTCAAGGTGATAACCGGGGCGTCCATGGGAACGTTGCTGGCAGGGGGCGTGGCGGTTTCGGACGGCTGCGCGGGAGCTTGTCCGGCCGCGGGCGGCGTAGTCGGTTGCGGGTTCGCCTGCTGGGCGAAGCCAGGAACGGAGAGGGCACACGCTACCGCGAGCGCCAGAAATGTAGGACGAAGCATGAAGAGATGTTCCTCCGGGATAGTCAGCAGATGGACGCAAAAATCGTAACACAGGGCGTGCACGGGCCGCTGTGCGGCCGCCGGGTTGGCGGATAGTGCGGGAAACGTGAATAATCTTCAAATATGAGCGACGGCACCAGAACGGCCGAAATGCGGCGCGAGAAAAAAGCTGTCGCCCTGAATTCCATCCTCGCAGCCGTCGGCATCACCGCGCTGAAAGTCGTGGTGGGCGTGGCAACGGGCAGCCTGGGGATTCTGTCAGAAGCGGCACATTCGGGCCTCGACCTGGTGGCAGCAGCGGTGACGTACTTCTCGGTGCGGGTTTCCGACAAGCCGGCTGATGCCGAGCATCAGTACGGTCACGGCAAGATCGAAAGCTTCTCGGCTTTTGTGGAAACCGGCCTGCTGCTGCTGACCTGCGTGTGGATCGTCTACGAAGCAGGCAGGCGACTGTTCTTCCATTCGGTGGAAATCGAGCCGTCGGTGTGGGCGTTTCTGGTGATGGGTGTCTCGATCATCGTCGACAGCTGGCGTTCGCGGCGCCTGCAGCGCATTGCCGACAAGTATGAGAGTCAGGCGCTGCTGGCCGACGCGCTGCACTTCAGCACCGACATCTGGTCGAGTTCGGTGGTCATCCTCGGACTGGCGCTGGTGCTGGTGGGCCGCAAGTATGGAGTTGCGTGGCTGGCGAAAGCCGACCCGATTGCGGCGCTGTTCGTTGCGTGCATCGTCGTGTATGTGAGTTCGCGGCTGGCGCTGCAAACGGTGGACGCGTTGCTGGACGCCGCGCCGGCGGGCATACGCAGCCGCATCATCGAAGCCGTGTTCCAGGTTGATGGCGTACTGGAAATCGACCGCGTGCGCATCCGGCGCTCGGGCAGCCGCTATTTCGCCGACGTCTCGATTGCCATGCCGCGTAACGTGACCTTCCAGAAATCAGAGCAGATTGGCAACGAGGTTTCCGGACGAATTCGCGCGCTGCTGCCCGAAGCCGACGTGGTGGTGAATGCGGTATCGAGGGCCAGCCGCCAGGAAAGCCTGTTCGATCAAATTCGCGCCGTGGCGACAAGAAATAACCTGAACGTGCATGACATCAGCGTGCAGGACATTCATGGCAAGCTTCATGTTGAGCAGCACGTCGAGCTGGACGAACGGCTGAGCCTGAAACAGGCGCACGACCGGGTGACGCGGCTGGAGTCGGAGATGAAGCAGGAGATCCGGGAGATCTCCGACATCCTGACGCACATTGAAAGCGAGCCGGCCACCATCGAAACCAGCGACGGGCTGTTGCGTGTGCCCAGCTTCGAAGAGAGGCTGCAGGCGGTGACGGAGGGCTTCCCCGAGGTGGTCGATATGCATGACCTGATGTTTAAGCGCGTCGGAGGCAGGCTGTATTTGTCGGCGCACATCACCATGCAGGACGATCTGCCGCTATCGCGCGTCCACGATATTCAGACAGCCGTGGAAGGACGCTTCCGCCAGGAAGTGCCGGAACTGTTTCGCGTGCTGATCCATCCCGAGCCGATGACGGATAATCGGAGGTGAGGCAGCAATTAGCAATTAGCGACTAGCGACTAGCGACTAGCGACTAGCGACTAGCAATTAGCGTACCAGCGGCTGCTACTCGCGACCAGCATTTGGCGAAAGTCTTTGTGTCTTTTATTTTTGAGCCTTACGCAAGCCAAGCAGACACTTGAACAACCCGTCTTGTTGCTAGTTGCTAGTTGCTAGTTGCTAGTCGCTAGTCGCTAATCGCTAGTCGCTAATTGCTAGTCGCTAATTGCTAGCTGCTAGTTGCTCGCCGCTTTCCTCCCACAATCGTTTCCCAGCATCGATTCACGCCAAACCAGTACGCCAGCTCGCGGTAATCCTTGGCATCGAAGATGGCGAGGTCAGCATCTTTGCCCGGTTCGAGACTTCCCTTGCGCGATTGCAGGCGCAGCGCGCAGGCGCCGTTGAGGGTCGCGGCGGTGATTGCCGCGGCGGGAGACATCTTCATATGGGTGCAGGCGGCGGAGAGCACGAACGGCATCGACGGAGTGGGCGCGGTGCCGGGATTGTAGTCGGTGGCGATGGCGACGGCGACGCCGGCGTCGATGAGCTTGCGGGCCGGCGGAAACGATTGCAGGCCGAGAAAATAATTGGCTGCGGGAAGCAGCGTGGCGACGGTGTTGGATTTGGCGAGCAGCGGAAGATCGTCGTCGGAGACGAAATCCATGTGGTCGAGCGACGCGGGCTGAAATTCCAGAAGCGGTGCAAGATTCGCCGGGGTCAGCTGGCAAATGTGAACGCGCACGCCGAGGTGATGCGCAGCGGCAGCGCGAAGAATGCGCTGGGTCTGCTGCACGGTGAAAGCACCGCGCTCGCAAAAGACGTCGACGAAGTCGGCAAGCTTGCGCTCAGCACGGCTCGTCTGATGGACGGAGTTTTGTCCGCCGGCCACCGCTGGAATCATCTCTTCGCAAACGATGCGCACGTATTCGTCGGGATTGTCGCGGTACTCAGGCGGAACAACATGCGCGCCAAGTAATGTTGGCACGACGGTTCCCTGCCATCGTTCGGCAGCGTCGGCGATGGCTTCCAGCGATTTGATCTCGGCCTCGAAGCTGAGACCGTAGCCGGACTTGGCTTCGACGGTGGTCGTGCCCTGCGCGGCCATCTCATCGAAAGCACGCAGAATGGGCGCAACGAGTTCTGCTCTGGAGGATTCGCGAACACCACGCAGGCTGGCGCGAATGCCGCCGCCGGCCTGGGCAATCTCCTCGTAATTCGCACCGGCGATTCGCTTTTCGAAGTCGATGAGACGCGGCGCCGTGAAAGCCGGATGGGTGTGGGAGTCTACGAATCCGGGCAAAACGACCTTGCTGCGGCAGTCGATCTCCGCAATGTTCCCCGAGCGTGCGACTTCGTGTTTCGCGAGTTCGTCGGTCGCCCCGGCGGCAACGATTTTCCCCTCGGCGATGAGAACAGCGCCGTCGGCGATGAGGCCGAGGTCGGACATGTTCGGGCCGCGCCGCGGGGCGTCGGCTCCGCGCAAAGTGAGCAGTTGCGCAGCGTGCGTGAGGAATAGATTCATGGACCGTTAACAGGGTAACTGCAGGAACTCGGGTTGGCCAGAGCGTCGTGCGGGTTGGAAAGCTGAAGCACGCCGCCGACGCTGGACGCGGGCTGTGGGCGTCGGATACAAAAGAGCCATCATCAATAGCGAGGATATTGGCATCATGGCGAAACAGACGATTGAGACTAAGTGTTGTGTTGTGGGCGGCGGCCCGGCCGGCGTCATGCTGGGCTACCTGCTGGCGCGTGCCGGCGTGGAAGTCACCGTTCTGGAGAAGCACAAAGATTTCTTCCGCGATTTCCGCGGGGACACCGTTCATCCCTCAACAATGGAAGTCATGTACGAACTCGGCATACTGGAAGATTTCCTCAAAGTACCGCACCAGCGAATCGTCACCACGGGCGGCGTCTTCGGCGATTGGGCTTTCGATGCTGCCGACTTCAGCACCGTGCCGACGCACTGCAAGTACATTGCGCTGATGCCGCAGTGGGACTTCCTCGATTTTCTCTCCGGCAAAGCAAAACAATATCCCACGTTCAATCTGCGCATGGAGAACGAAGCTGTGGGGCTGATCGAGGAAGATGGCCGGGTTCGCGGGGTTGCCGCCAAGACGCCGGAGGGCGAGGTGGAAATCCGCGCCGACCTGACAATCGGCTGCGATGGTCGACACTCGGTCACCCGAGAAGCCGCGCACTTTGAGGTGCTGGAGTCGGGCGTGCCGATCGATGTGTTGTGGTTTCGCATTGGCCATGTCGGCGACTACCGGGAGCAATTGTTCGGCAACATCAACTATGGTTCGGCGATCATCCTGATTCCGCGCGGCGACTACTTCCAGACGGCGATGGTCATCCGTAAGGGATCGTTCGAGCAGATCCAGCAAAAAGGTATTGAGGCTTTCCGCGATCACCTTCGCCGGGTGGTTCCGTTCCTTGGCGATCACGTCGAAGACGTGCGCAACTGGGAGCAGGTGAAACTGCTGTCGGTGCAGATCAATCGACTGGCGCGCTGGCATCGGCCGGGGCTGCTGTGCATTGGGGACGCGGCGCACGCGATGTCGCCGGTTGGCGGGGTGGGCATCAACCTCGCGATCCAGGATGCGGTAGCTACGGCGAACCTGTTGGCCGAACCGCTGCGCGATGGCATGGTAAGCGAAGCTATGCTGGCCCGCATTCAGGCACGCCGTGAGTTTCCCACGCGCGTCACGCAGTTCCTGCAGGTGCAGGCGCACAAGGGATTGCAGAGCATCTTCCGCAATCCTGGCCCGGCCGTAGCGCCGTGGCAGATGAAAGCGGTGCTCGCGGTTCCCGGTATCAAGAAAGTGGCGGCGCGCGTGGTCGGGGTCGGCGTGTTGCCGGAGCACATCAAGGGTCGCGCGCCGGAGAAGAAGTGTCCGGTGCCGCTGCTGAAAAGAATCGCGATCGGTGCTGGGCTGGTTGCCGCGAGCGTGGTGATTGGGACGCGGCTAATCCAAGCGCAGCGCCGGAAGCAATACACGTGGGGCGAGTCGCGGGCGGGATTCTAAGGGTAGACGGGATCGGCTTCTGACGCGTAGAAAGCAGATCCCTCGCTGCGCTCGTGATGACAACTTGAGTTAGAGCAGCTCATGTTCGAGCAGCTGATTTTCGAGCGACTCATTCCGTTCTGTCTGCGGAAATTTCTGAATCGAGCGACTGTTCTTCCAAACGGAATCGCCGCGAAAATCGCGGCTCCAATGCGATTCTTCGGGCGAATCAGGCCTCACACTACGTTCATCAACTCTCAATTTGACGAGCCAGCGAGGCGGTGCTAATTTCTTCTTACACTGGAAAGGAGGGTGATCCAAAAAATATGATATCTGACAGTAATTGTAGTTTCTCAAGTGAGGTGGCTGAGGCTTAGGGCTTCCGCTCTATTCCTCGCAAGACCCCTGATTTTCGGTGTCTGCCGCTGGGGCCACGCCGATCCCGAATAAGCGTAGAGCTTAGTTGAGACCGGTCAGAGTGGACAGCCTCAGGCCAATTCCAACAGCTAACCGGAAAAGACCCGTAGAGCGCTCGGCGCCGCGGGTCTTTTTCTATTTCCGTGTACTCTGCGTAGGGACGAGGTGATGAATGCAAGTTGCCGCCGCAACGGGTGTGGCTGTTCCTGTACTCGAGACTGAGCGCCTGCGCATGCGCGCCCATCGCGCTGATGATTTCGATCTGGCGTGCGCGATGTGGTCAGAGCCCGTCGTGATCAGGCACACCAGCGGAACGCCGCAGCCCGGCGAGGAAGTGTGGAAGCGGATGCTGCGTTATGGCGGGTTGTGGTCGATGCTTGGCTATGGCTATTGGGCGGTGGAAGACAAAGCGACAGGAGCATTCATCGGCGAAGTCGGCTTTGCCGATTTCAAGCGCGAGATGACGCCGTCCCTGGATGGCATGCCGGAGGTCGGCTGGGTACTCGCGCCGCACACGCACGGCAAGGGCTTCGCCACCGAGGCGGTGAAGGCTGCGCTGGCGTGGGGGGATCAACGCTTCGGCACAGCGATGACCTGTTGCATGATTCATCCGGAGAACGCGGCATCGATTCGCGTGGCCGGCAAATGCGGCTATCGCGAGTGGCAGCGCGCGAAATACAAAGAGCACGACGTGATTGTGTATCGGCGGGACGCCGCGAAGTAATCGAAAAAAAGCCTCTGCGGCGGTTCCAAAGGAGCCACCACAGAGGCCAGAGTTTGCTACATTGGCGCGCTTGACAGCGCATTCCTCACGCACAAAAGCAAAGTTACTGCGGCGCCTGCACGGGCACACCGGCCGGCGGCTTGCGCGGCGAAGGCGGCGTGGACTGCGCGGCGGTCTGCGCGGCTGCGGGCGCTGTGGCCGAACCTGCCGGCGCCGGCACCGCCGGAGTGGCAGCCGTTTGCTGCAATCCGTGCTTGCCGATGGCGGCTTCACCCGGCTTCAGTTTGCGGCAGCAACCGGTCACCATGTCGCCCTGCGGCAGATTGATCTGGCCCGAGTACGGATAGGTTTCATGGCGCACTGGGTCTTTGCAGCTTTCCTTCTGAATGGTTGCCGACAAGGCGAAGCTGCCATTCATCGGCGCAAGACCGTCGGCGCGATGCCACTCCCACGCATTCTCCATCTCGACCCAGTAGAAGTCGCCGAGGAAATCCTGATCCGGCTGATTGACTCCCAGGTAACGCGCGGCGCCGTTGGTGAATTGAATGCTCCACTTCGGACCGTAGCCAAAGCAAACGATGTCAGGAGGATTTGGTTCTTTGGTTTCGCCGATATTCTGTATCAGTGCGCCCTGACTCTTAGGAAGACTTGGACCGTCTGAGGCGGTGGATGGCGCCGCCGCCTGCGCGGCAGCAGGTGCTTGCGCAGCTTGCGCTGCGGCAGGGATTGTCGATGCCAGGCAGAGCAGTAACAGACTCGCCCATAACGTTATGCGTCTCATTCCAGCCCTCCCGAAAAGATGATGGTCTATGCAAATGTGCTATACGTCAACCCACTAAAGTGACGACGGGAATTGTTATTTTTAATCCCACCGGGAATTTACAAGAATCGGTGGACTTTCGCCTACTTCTTTGTCGGCTGGGCTAGTCCCTTCCGGATTACCTGCTCGATGGTTTCACGCAGCCCCATGGCTGGCAGAGCGTCAGCGCTGACCCAGCGTACGTCGCTGACATCGCTGGCAGCACGAGCTTCGCCGCTCAGAGGCCGGCAGAGGTAGTCGATCAGGACGTAGTGATACTGGGTGCGGCCCAGAGTGTCGGTGAAGATGCTGTCGAAGACATCGAGCACTTCGCCAGGCTCGACTTCCATGCCAGTTTCTTCGAAGACCTCGCGGCGGACACCATCACGCAGTTTCTCGCCGAGCTCCAGCATGCCGCCGGGAACAGACCATTCGCCGCGAAGGGGCTCAGTGTCGCGGCGCACTAACAGGGCGCGGCCATTCTGGACGATGACGGCGCCTACGCCAATGATGGGATGCTCGGGATAATCGCGTTTCACTTGGGATCTGCCGCCGGCTAAAGCCGGCTCAATTTCTAAGATTAGCTCGTGCGGCACACCTGAAGGTGCGCCCCTTCCAAGCGGGTTGATTTCGCGCGCGCGGAGGTGTCCATGCTGAGTTTACTGCTTGTTTGTGCATCAGGCACGGCCCACGCCTCATTCACTGCGCGCCGGCGCCGCTCCAGTTGCTCATGCTGAACAGGTCGGCGGGACTGAAGCCGACCACCCTCCATCTGTTGCTTTCGAGCTTCAGCTGAAAGCGCGCCTGGACGCTGCGGCGGGCAGCGATCAGGCTGGCCTGGTAGGGCAAGGCATCCATATCGATTTCAGCGGTCGCGGTGGCATGATCTTCTTTGGCTGTCGCCTGGAGAATCTGGTAACGGAAGTTCACCTGTTGATAGACGCGGTAGAAGGCATGCAACTGCTGTTGCAGGTCGTCCCAGCCGGACATCTCGTTCTTATCGAACACGGACATCACCTGCTTGATGTTCTGCGTCTCTATACCGGCGCGCATTGGTTCGAGTACATCCTGAACCACCTGGTCGCTCAAGCTTAGTTTGTCGTCTGAGGAATCGGCCGGGCCCGTCGTTTGCGCGGAAGGCGGTTGGGTCTGAGCAGTCGCCGGCAGGGCTGACGCTCCGAGGCAGGACAGGACAGTTAGCAGGATCAGGTACCGGAAATAGAACATTTTATTCAGTTAAAGCGCCTCGGCGGAATGGTCGGGATGGCCTCTCGTGCATAATACTGGGTTAGCTGCCTAACTTGCAGTAATTTCGGGGTTGCCGGAATCGGGGCCCCCGGGTTGAAGAGTTGTCGAATCTGGTTGATGGGCGACCGGTACAGGCGATGAGGGATTTGAACGCCGCGACACGCAACTTTGTGGCCTCACGGGGGTTACTGGTTGTGTGGGCAGCATCGCGCTAGATCGAGTCGTTCTGGTCGGAGGCGCCGCTCAGGGAAAACCGGAGCTGCCGGCCGACATACGGGGCGTATTGGCTGAACCTGTCGTACTCGAGATGCTGAGCGATGCCGAGGTCATGCTGCGCGTGGCCGACGGCGACGACTCTGCGTTTAATTATCTGGTGGAGAAGTATCGCCGCCCGATGATCAGCTTCATGTACCGCATGACCCATAATCAGGCGGTGTCGGAAGAGCTGGCGCAGGAGGTATTTCTGCGCGTCTATCGTTCGCGACAGAGTTACGCGGCCAGCGCCAAGTTCACTACCTGGTTGTACCGCATTGCGACCAACCTGGCGGTGAATCACGCGCGCGATACCAAGTACGAGCGGCCCGAGAACACGGTCAATATCGACGAGCCGGACACCGACACCGGCATGACCGTCGATGTTGCCGACAGCGGTCTGAATGCGGAACAGAACATCCTGCGGCGCGAGCGGCTGGCCGCCATTCGCAAGCAGGTGGAAGCGTTGCCGGAACGGCAGCGCATGGCTGTTCTGATGCACAAGTATCAGAACATGGACTACAAGCAGATCGCGGAGGTTTTAAAGCTAAGCGAATCGGCAACCAAGTCGCTGCTGTTTCGGGCTTACGAAACTTTGCGCGAGACGCTGAAGCAATTTATTTAACGGCAGGAAGTAAAGGTGCGGTTATGGAGTGCGAAAAACTTCGTCAGGAATTCATGGAAGCGGTCCTGAGCGACAGGCAGAGCGTGTCGCCGGAGATGCAGGAGCATTTGCGCACGTGCGCCGCCTGTGCGGGCGAGCTGGCATCGTTGCAGCAGACAATGAGCCTGCTTGACGAGTGGCAGGTGCCGGAGCCTTCGCCGTACTTTACTACGCGCCTGCAGGCGCAGTTACGCGAAGAGGCGCTGGCCCCGCGGCGCGAGTGGTTGTCCTGGTTGCGGCGTCCGGTGCTGGCAGCAGCCGCAGCAGTGTTGATTGCGATGGGTGTCGGCCTGCTTGAGGTCAATCCCTTCCACCATACGGACACGGTAGCAACTAACCAGAACGGGCCGCGCGTCGCGACAACGAGCAGTGCCGTTAGCGATCTACAGTACCTCGATAAGAACGCTGATTTGTTTGCGGATTTCGATGCCCTTGATGGACAATCTTCGACGGAGTAATTAGGAAAGTCGTGCGTCTGGCCAAAATCATACCGCTGACAATGGTGCTGCTGTTGTCCAGCGCGGCGCCGACTTTCGCGATGTTCCGGTGGCAACACCGGGGAGGTGGCAGTGTGCCTTCGGCGCCTCCTGCACCACCGCCAACCCGGCAGAGCGCTCCGCCTCCCAGCAATTCCGCTTCTTCCAATCCATCGTCAAATCCCTACGTGTTTCAGCCAAAGGGGCCTGGACCTCATCGCGGAGACTGGCTGCGCAAGTACATGGCACTGCCTCCGAATGAGCAGGAGCAGAAACTGCAGGAAGATCCCTACGTTCCGTAGCCTTTCTCCGGACCGGCAGAAGCATCTGATGGATCGTCTGCGCAAATTTAACAGTCAGTCGCCGGAGAAGAAGGCGCAGATCCTGAACCGGATGGAAACCTACGAACACATGACGCCGCAGCAGCAGGAGCAGGCGCACAATCTGTACGATCGTTACCGCAATCTTCCGGAAGATCAGAAGACCAAGGTCTCGCAGGCCTACAAGCGGCTGCGCGGCATGCCTCCCTCTGCGCGCCAGGAGACGCTGGATTCGCCGGAATTCCGCAACAACTTCACCGATGACGAACGCGATCTGCTGCGCGGCATGACCGACCTGAACGTCGGCCCCGGGCACTGACCGACAGTGTCCATTTACGCACCTCTGCTAACAGTGCCGGAAGAAATCAGTTAACATTTAAGTTTGGTTAATGCTGCCGCCTCTGCAGGCCGCCGGTGTGGCCAGAAGTCCGTATATGACAGAATTAATTCGCGATAGTTATCAATACCGGGAGCTGATCTGGGCGCTGGCGCTCAAGGAACTCAAGATCCGCTATAAGCGGTCGGTGTTGGGGTTCATGTGGGCACTGCTGAATCCGGCGTTCATGATGCTGGTGCTGACCATGGTGTTCTCCACCATCATGCGCTTCCCAATGAAGCATTACGCCATCTTCCTGCTGAGCGTGCTGCTGCCCTGGACATTCTTTTCCCAGTGCCTGTCCTACGCCGTGGAGGCGATTGTCACCAATGGCGACCTGATCAAAAAGGTGGCCGTTCCGAAGATGGTGTTCCCCATGGCTGCGCTGATCTCAAACCTCATCAACCTGCTGCTGTCATTGATACCGCTGGCGATCCTGGTACCACTGCTGCATCATCCGTTTTACTGGACGTGGCTTTATCTGCCGGTTCCGATGCTTGCCCTGGCGATCTTCAGTCTGGGCGCTACGTTCTTCTTCGCCGCGGCCAATGTGTTTTACCGCGACGTATCCCATATCCTGCAGGTAGTGCTGTCGGCGTGGTTTTACGTGACGCCGATCATCTACCCCATTGATATGATCCCGGCGAAATATCAGTGGATTATGAAGCTGAATCCGATCATTTACGTGATTAACGGCTTCCGCCTGGCGGTCTATTACGGGCAGCTACCCAAGGCGCCGTCGATTCTGGCGTCGTTTGTTTGCGCCTTTGTCAGTTTGATTCTTGGCTTTTTGCTATTCAAGCGATATCAGGAAACGTTTGTCTATTACGTCTAGATCGCCTATGTCTCACCAGCGTGCGGTAATTCGATTGGAGAACGTTACCCAGCGCTTCCGGGTTATTCACGAGCGCCCGGACACGGTGCGCGAATTATTCTCCCGGGTGTTCCGGCACAACGCCAGCTTCCACGATTTCGAGGCGGTAAAGAACGCCACCTTCGACATTCCCGGCGGCCAGTCGGTCGGGATCATCGGGCGCAATGGCTCGGGCAAGAGTACGCTGCTGAAGATCATCGCCGGAGTTTACCAGCCGACTTCTGGAACTGTTACCGTGGAGGGCACGCTGGCGCCGCTGATCGAGCTGGGCGCCGGGTTCCATCACGAGTTGACCGGCCGCGAGAATATCCTGCTGAACGGCTTGCTGATGGGCTACTCCAAGCGCGAGATGCTGGCGCGCCAGGAAAGCATCATCGAGTTTGCCGACATCGGCGACTTCATTGACGCGCCGGTGAAGCAATATTCCTCGGGTATGTACATGAGGCTGGCGTTTGCCGTGGCCACCGAGGTCGATCCGCAAATCCTGCTGGTTGACGAAATTCTCGCGGTGGGCGACATCGGCTTCCAGGAAAAGTGCTATGAGCGCATCCATCGCTTCCGCAACGCCGGCAAGACCATTGTCATGGTGACCCATGATTTGGATCAGGTGCGGCGGCACTGCGAACGCGCAATCCTGATCGATCACGGATCGATTCTGGTTGACGGAGCGCCGGAAGAGGCGATTGCGCTGTTTCAGAACCTGGTCAACGTGGAGGTGGTCGCTGCGCACTGAGGCAGCGGCCTGACGATGCACGTCGTCTTCGTGCTTCCCCGGTTCTATCCTTATCGCGGCGGGTATGAGAACTCGCTGCTCGCCCTCGCCAAATACCTGGTCGCCAACGGGCATCGCGCCACGGTTTTCACCACCGTGGCCAACGATCTGGAGGCGTTCTGGCTGCCTGGCTTCAAAACTTTTCCCGAAGAGCAAACGACTGTCGACGGAGTAGTGGTGCGGCGCTTCCCCATCTGTTACGACAAAGTTCGCCGGCGCGCTACGCGGGTTCTGGGTTTGGCTCCGTACTGGCGCTGGAAAGCCCAGCACTGGCGGCCGTCGTTTCGTGTGCCGGGACTCGACGAGGCGCTCCAGCAAGTCGACGCTGACCTGATTCACGTTGGCCCGCTGCCGTACAACGGCGTCATGTACAGCGGTCTGCGCGCTGGAGAAGTGCGAAACATTCCTGTTGTCGCCACCCCTTGCTCGCACCTGGGCGAATCTACCAACAACGAGATCTCGCAGCACTACCTGGGACCGCACCAGGTAAAGATGTTGCAGCACTGCGCGAAAGTTTTTTGCATGACGCAGGCGGAGCGAGAGCATCTTTCGAAGCTCGGCATACTCGCGCAGAAGCTCGCAGTGACACCCTTCGGCATCGATACCCGTGATGTGGTCGGCGGTGATCCGGAGTTTCTGCGCAAGCGATATGGCGTAGATGGTCCGGTGGTGTTGCATCTTGGCATGAAGGCCTTCGACAAAGGTTCGGAGATGGTTGTGGAGGCGATGAAGATCCTGTGGACGAAGGGATCGAAGGCGTGGCTGGTGATGGCCGGCCCTAGCCTCTCGACGTTCGACAGCTACCTCGCCGAGGCCGGCAAGAATTGTCCGCTGCTGCTGAATCTGCCGCCGTTCGCCGACAGCGAGAAGCGCGATTTCCTTGCGTCGGCGGCAATCGTCGCTCAGCCTTCGCGCGTAGAGTCGCTGGGCCTGGTGCTGATTGAAGCCTGGGCGAATCGCAAGCCCGTGATCGCCGTCGATATGGCGGTGTCACGAGAGTTGGTGAACGAGAGCCCGGGCGGCGCGCTTGTCCCCTTCGGCGATGCGGGCAGGCTGGCGGCGGAGATCGAGCGCATGCTTAGCGATGCCGAGCTTCGCCGTACGCTGGGTGAAAATGGCTATCGCAAAGCCGCCCGGTACGAAGGCGACAACATGTGGCAGCATACGGCTGCTGAGTTCGAGGCAGTTGTGCGTTCGTCGACACGTCCGCCTGCACGTTAGCTTATGCCCGTGAAAATTGCGCGATGGTTTTGTGGTTGATAGGCTTTGAGGGGCCGCCCGCACCTCCGGAGATCGGCTGAACGTTCGGAATCGCAGCATTCTATGTCCAAAATGTTCGATCGCTTCAAGCAGGCAAAGCCTTGGCAGATCGAGTTTCCGCCGACTGCCACGGAAACCGACATCCTGTATTGCTTCCGGCTCCTGCTCGACCGCAAGCCGAAAGAGCAGGAGTGGAGTGGGCATGCCTGGCGGGTCGGCGAAGAGATCTCTTCCGTGGTCAGCTCGTATCTCAACTCACAGGAGTTCGCCAAGCGGCATCTTCTGGACCGCGCCGTCGGCAACTGGCAACTGGTCGAGCTGCCGGCGTTCAAGATGTACGCCACGCCCGAGGACAGCCTGATCGGCAAGGTCATCATCGACGATCTTGAGTATGAGCCGCAGGTCAGCCAGCTCTTTCGCCAGCATCTGCGGCCAGGCATGGGCGTCCTGGACGTCGGCGCGAATATCGGATACTTCAGCCTGCTGGCAGCGTCGCTCGTCGGTCCCACCGGCTTTGTGCAGAGCTGGGAACCTTCGCCTGACAATGTGCGGGCATTGAGCGCAAGCCGCGCGGCAAACAGCTTCGACCAGATCGAAGTGATCCAGGCGGCGGCGACCAATCAAAACATGCTGCTGAAATATTTTCGCAACGCCTTGAACGGCGCGGTACGCGGAATGGAACAAACGCTTCCGGAGGACTTGCTTTCGGCAGAGACGGTGATGGGTCTGCGCATCGACGACTTCATTCGCGGTAGAAATATTGGCCTGCTGAAGATCGATGTCGAGGGATACGAGTTCAAAGCCATTCTCGGCGCCATGGAGACCATCCAGCGGTGCCGTCCGGTGGTCATCAGCGAGTTTTCGCCGGCAGCGCTGGAGGATTCTTGTGGCGCCACCGGCCGCGAGTATCTGGAGCTCTTCACCAAGCTCGGCTACGACATCTTCTGCATCACCGAGACTGGAATTGAGGTCGCGACCATCGATAGTCTAATGTCGCGCTACAAACAGACCGGCAAAGATCATCTGGATGTACTGCTGCGTCCGGGAAAAAATACAATCAGCTAGTCGAGAACTTTCGTATGAAGGCCGCCATCATCACGCCCGCAATTGCCGATCCCAACCGTCTTTACGGAGCGGAGCGGCATTACGTGGGCATGGTGCAGGCCTTTCAGAAGAAGGTCGAGACCGAGTGGATCCAGATCGCGGCAACGGAATACAACTGGGAAGCCGTTCTCCAAGGCTACCTGGATTGCTACCAGCTCGACGTTTCGCGCTTCGACGTTGTTGTATCCACGAAGAACCCGACCTACATGGTGCAGCATCCGCGGCATGTCTGCTGGCTACTGCATCAGCTGCGCGTCTTCTACGACCGCTTCGATGACGAGTACGGCTCTTTGCCGGCGATCGCGCTGGCCGAGAAGCGACGCCAGCGCGACGTCATCACTCGCCTCGATAACCTGGCTTTCCGCGCAAGTCCGCCGCATCTTTACCAACGGCTACGAGACCGCTCGCCGGCTGAAGTTCTACAACGGCTTCGATGCCGAGGTGTTGCATCCTCCGGTTTATGCCAGCGGCCAGTATTGCGGAGGGCAGGAGTACTTCCTGCTGCCGGGGCGACTGCATCGCTGGAAGCGTGTCGATCTCGCGCTACGTGCGATGCGGCACATCAAAGCTGACATTCCGCTGCTTATCGCCGGCGCTGGAGAGGACGAAGCCGAATTTCGCAAGATGGCCGAGGGCGATTCGCGCATCCGTTTCCTGGGCTTCGTGCAGGACGCGGAGTTGCTGGACCTGTACGCCAACGCGCTGGGCGTGCTGTTTGTCCCCAAGCAGGAAGACTTCGGCTACATCACCGTGGAGGCGATGCTCAGCCACAAGCCGGTGATCGTGTGCAACGACTCGGGAGAACCCGCGTCGCTGGTTCGCGATGGCGAGTCAGGCTTTGTCGTCGATCCCGATCCGAAGGAAATCGCGCGTGCGATGGATTTCCTGATCGCTGACAAATCACGAGCGCGCGAGATGGGCGAAGCGGCCTGGCGAAGCGCTCCCTGGCAATCGTGGGAGCCAATCGTCGAGCGTCTGCTGGAAGCGGCGTACCAGGAACCGGCGGCGGTCGAAGTCGCCGAATCTGAGCAGACCGGTGAGCTGAGTCCGCTGCCGCAAGCGCCGGTCGAACCAGTGCGCGTGCTGGTGACCGACAATCAGGTGCTGGAGCCCGCAGTAGGTGGGGCGCGCGTCCGCGTGAAAGAAATCTGCAAAGAGCTGTCGCAGCACTTTCCCACGGAATATATCGGCGCCTACGACTGGCCTGGGCCGGCGAGCACGGACGAGTGGCCGCTGCCCAACTGGCATTGCCGGGTGCTGGCGCTGTCGGCGCAACACTACAAAACCGCGTCACGGCTGCAAAAGCTCGTGCCCGGCGGCTCCGTCATTGATGTGAGTTTCCCTTGGATGACCAGACTTTCGCCGGACTTCATTAAAACGCTCCGTCTGACAGTGCGGGAGTCTGACGTTGTGGTATTCACCCATCCATGGGTTTATCCGCTGGCGAAAGATCTTCTGAAGGACAAGCTGGTCATCTACGATGCCCACAATTTCGAGTATGGCCTCCGCTCGCGGCTGCTGGCCTCCAGCGCCACAGGGCGAATGCTGGCGGCTGGCGTCAAGCGCGTGGAAGGCGAGCTGGCGCGAAGCGCCGCCGACATCTGGGTGTGCTCATGGGATGACGCGGACGCTATGGCCCAAGCCTACGGCGTCCCGCGCGAACGATTTCATCTGGTACCAAACTGCGCCGATACGCATGTCCTGCGGCCGGCTAGCGAGGGTGAACGCGCTGCGGCTAAGGCGGCCCGTGGATGGCAGGCGCGCGACGTGGCGATTTTCGTCGGCAGCGGCTACGGTCCCAACACGGAAGCGGTTGCTTTCATCATCGAGCAGCTCGCGCCGGCTTTCCCTGACGTAGTTTTTGCGGTTGCCGGCAGTGTAAAGGAAGATTACCTGCGCACTCACTCAGCTACATTGCCGTCGAATGTCGATCTGCTGGGCGTGGTCAATGAGGACGAACTGTATTCCCTTTTCGCCGCCGCCGACTTCGGACTGAACCCGGTGGAAGTCGGTTCGGGAACGAATTTGAAGCTGGTGCAGTACATGGCGGCGGGGCTGGCCATCATTTCGACGGAAACCGGAGTTCGCGGAATCGAGAACGCATCCCAGATGTGCGTGGTGGCGAACCGTCCGGACTTCGCTGCCAGCCTGAAGAGGCTGCGCGACGATCCCACATTGCGGGAGCGTCTTCCGAAGCTTGCGCGGCGTGAGGCGGAACGGCACTATGACTGGTCGACCGTCGTGCGCGGGGCTGCGCACCGTATCAACTCGCTGTTGCACTATCGGCGGCGAATGGAACCTCCGTTCTTCAGCGTGGTAATTCCTACATACAACCGCAAAGATCATTTACTACGTCTGCTCGACGCCCTCACTCAACAGACGTTCCGCGACTTCGAAGTCGTCGCCGTCGATCAGAGCGATCCCCCGGTGGAGATTCCTGATGAGTATAAGCAGAGGCTGGTGCTGCGTTGCGTTTACTCCGCGGCACGAGGCCCGGCGGTAGCCCGCAACAAGGGCATCAAGGAAGCGCGCGGCCACGTAATCGCGTTTACCGACGACGATTGCATTCCGCAGCCGGACTGGCTGGAGAACGCAGCGAAGCATTTCGACGAGCGGCCGCTGGCCGGGCTGGAGGGTCTGATCCGGAGTGACAAGCTCGGCGATCCGAAGTTCCGTACGGTTTCGAATATCGGCGCGGAAGGCCTGGGCTTCATGACGGCGAATATGTTTTATCGCCGCGATCTTCTGCTGCGGCTGGACGGCTTCGACGAGCGCTTCCACGACTTCCGCGAAGATACGGATCTTGCATGGCGGGTCATGGACTTCGGCGACATTCCCCATGCGCGCGATGCCATCGTGTTTCATCCGCCGCATCCGGTGACGGTGGAGCGCGAGTCGCAGTCCGAGCGCGCGAAGATGTTCCGGCTCGATCCCTTGCTGCTGGAGCGCCATCCTGACAAGTATCTTGAGCTGCTCCTGAGAGAGAAGCACTATCGTTACAAGGCGGGGTTCTGGCAACATTTTGCGCGCGGTTTGCGGGAGTCAGGGGTGCCAGCGCCGGTCACCAGGCTCTTCCAGCAATTGCGGCTTCACGATCCGGAATGGTGGCTGCTGGTCACCACGGCCAAGACGCGTCACTCCGACTCTGCAATGACGCCCGAGGACATTGCTGCGGTACAATCACTCATCTCTGAGTACATGGCGTCCCCTGCGCGGGAGCAGGAATTGAACGCCTAACTAGTGGGTCAACCAACCAAATTGGAAAATTGGGCCTCCATGCAAGTTGTGGGTCAGCGGGAGTGTCTCATGGACGTGATACGCAATGCCTGGGAACTGGAAGAGGGTGACGACGGTTTTCTGAAACTGTCGGGGCATACCACGCGCGAGGAGTTTGAGCGCGATCGCCAATTGCATGCGACTGAGATCGTTCAGTTCTGCTCGATCACGCGCGAGCGCCGGGGCTTCGAGATCGGCAGCGGTGATGGAACCGTAGCGCGCCTGCTGGCTCCGCAATGTCAGTCGCTCGACTGCAACGATCTGAGTGCCTCGTTCCTAGAGGTCGCTCGCGCGAAATGTGCAGGCCTTACGAATGTCTCGTTTCACAAAATCGGCGACAACTATCTGGACCACCTGCCCGCAGAGACGTACGATTTCGGTTTTTCGTTGCATGTGTTCATTCACCTGAACCCGTACGACATCTACAACTACCTGCTCGCCGTAAAGCGGATATTGAGGCCCGGCGGATACTTTTATTTCGACGCCTGCACGCTGGGCCCGCAGACCATGACGGTCTTTCGTGAGCACGCGGAGATGTATCGCAAGTCGCCGGAGATCATCCGCGGACTACTGAACTTTAACCATCCAATGACACTGCAGCGGGTTATTGCCGAGGCGGGGATGGAATTCTCAGATCGGTCGCAGCTCTCCGAAGAGGGCTGGATGAAGGTTCTCACCAGCAAGCCTGCGAGCTCCGGACGTAAGGGTTTCCGGCTTTTCCGCCGCTAGTCGAAGGTCCGACCTGTCGTGTCTCGTGCCGGCTATGTACAATCGGCAACATAGCCGCGTGAAGACCGTCACTATTGCCATTCCGTCGCTGCATCGGCCTGACCTGACCGCGCGCTGCCTCGAATTCATCCAAAAGCAAACTCTGCCGGCTGACGAATGGGAAGTCGTCGTCATCGAGAACGAGGCGCAGCCGGGCGAAGATACTGCCCGATCCTCTGCCGCCAAACACTCGCCGCATCGAGTTACCGAACAACGAGGGCACGACCGGTTCAATTAATCGTGCAGTTGCGTCCACGCAGTCGCGCTACGTCCTGCTGCTCAATAACGACATTGAACTGGAACCGGACTATATTGCCAGGCTGGTCGCGGCCTTGGATGCCGATGTCAGTCTGGGCTTTGCGACGGGCAAGCTGCTGCGGGCGACGCAACGCACGCACCTCGACGGAGCGGGTGATGCGATGCTGATGGCGGGTGCGGCATATCGCCTCGGCAATTTTGATCGAGACGTTGGTCAGTACGATCGCGCGATGCCGGTGCTTTCCGGGTGCGGCGCGGCGGTTCTTTATCGCCGTGAGGCGTTCGTGGAGAGTGGTGGGTTGGACCTGGATTTCTTCGCTTACCTTGACGATCTCGATCTCGCGTTGCGCGTGCAGTTGCTCGGCTATCACGGTCTATATCTGCCGGATGCGGTCGCGTATCACGTCGGCAGCGCGACGCTGGGGAATGTAGTTCATCCTCGCGTGATCGAATACGTCACCCGTAACCAGATTTATCTGCTGATCAAAGACTATCCGAGCGCAGTTTTTCGCAAGCTGCTTCCGCGAATCGTTGTGTATCAGCTTTTGTGGGCGTTCTACGCGATTCGCCACGGCGGCATAGACGCATACGTGCGTGGCTTACGGCAGGGATTGCGGAGTCGGAACGCGATGCAGCGCAAACACGTAGAGCTGACGTCCCGGCGCCGCATCAGCGATGACGAGTTTCTCCAGAGGATGCGCGACTCAGAGCGGCAGATTTATCAGTGGCAGAAGTCGAAGCCAGACGCGGAACAGTCTTCGCTCCTGAAGCTGTACTTCCGTCTTTTTGGGCAACCGTAGAAACTAAAACGTTGTGGTCAGCCGCACGAAGGCGCTGCGCGCCGGTCCGATGGCGTTGCCGGAAAACAATCCACCGAAATCGATGACGTTGAGCTCGTTGTTCAGATTCTGACCATCGACTTGCAGCCGCATGTCGATCTTGTCGGTCTTGTACATGTCAACGCCGGCCGAGGCACTCAACAAGATCGACGGATAGATTCTCCCGCGAGCGAAATTGATGCGGCTCAAAACCTGGGGACCGTATTCCTCCAGCGCGGTCTGGTAGTCGCCGTTGAACTCAAAGGGCAGCCCGCTGCCGTACTGCACGCCGCCCGCGATCCAGAAGCGTGGTTTCACCTGATAGACCCAGCGCGTGAACAACGTGTTGCGCTGATCCTGCGAATCGGGGAAATGTCCTCCCAGTTGTGTTTCCGCATTCTGCACATCATCGCCCAGGAAAAGTCCGCCAGTCACCGGGAACCACGCATTGCCCACCATGTAGGAGTAACTGACGAAGCCCGAGAGGCCATGCCAGTCCGGCACTTCCACCTTTGCCTCTGCACCGTAAATGATGGCTTTGCGAAATGAAATCGGGAAGCTGATGGTCGTATTCTCGATCTGGTCGTCGTCGGCGTAATTGTTGACGTTGCGCAGGTAGTAGTTCACATCTGCGCGCAGCGTGTTTCCGAAGGCCTTCGAAACTCCCGCCTCGTAATAGTTGCCTTGCGAGGGTTGAACCGGCAGGCGTAGGAAATCAGGATTGATGAAGGCTACTTCGAAAGAGTTCGACAGCAGGATGTTTTCGAACGACGGTGTCTGGAACACGCGGTCGTAGGAGAAATGCGCACTCAGATCGAGCGCGGGAAAATATCGCGAGATGGCCACGCGCGGCTGAAACGCCTGCTGATTCGCTATGAGCTGATAGTGATCCCAGCGCAAGCCCAGATTCATGGTCCAGTTGCCAAGGCGAATCAAGTCTTGGACGAACGCCGATTGCTCAAGGTCCGGCCGCACGCCCTGGCTCGGGTAGGCGCCGGGAAAAGAAAACGTCAGAGCAGTCCCTTCGTCGAACTGGGACGGGTCGGTGATGACGTAGTTGAAATTCTCATGAATGAACGTATTGTCGGACTCGACCCCGGCCTTCCACTCGTTCTTCCCATGGTCGATCGTCACCATGCCCTTGAAGTAGAGCTCATCGAACCAGTTGTGCTGCGACAGGATGATCGGCGTGGACAGATCGTTGGAGTAAAAGTCGTTGGAGTTGTTACGCGCCATCAGGCTGAAGTTGGAGACGACATTTTCCGAGAAGATATGCCGGTAGGAGGCGATGGCCATCGGCTCAAAGTTGTTCGCGTTCTGGCGCTGGCAGGGTGGTCCCTGCGTCTGGCCCGGAGCATAGCACCAGGTTTGCTGCACGATCTCATTGGGCAGCTGATACCGCGAAAGCTCGTAGCGTCCGATGAAATAGAAGCGGTCCTTCGGCGTGATGTCGCGTTGAAAGTTCACCGAGAAGTCGCCCGTGGTTCCGCTGTTGGTGTAGTTCTCAGGGACAACGGGATTCAGGTAGTGGTCTGACTGCGCACCGGAAGCGGTAAAGCCCAGCACGTTCTTGCCCCACGCGTATTGCCCCTGAGCAAACGATCCGGCACTGTTGTAGCTGCCGCCCGGTCAACACGATCTGTCCATGGAAGCCGGGCTTGAGGATCGCGCAGGGTATTGAGCTCAACTACGCCGCCCATCTTGCGTCCATACTCGGCGGGAAATCCGGCAGTGTAGATGGTCATGGAGTCGACATCGTTTGCGCCGATCTCCGGCCCGAAGCTGGGCGAGCGATTGTCGGTGAGTGGGATGCCGTCGACAACGAATTGCGTCTGGTATTCGGAGCCTCGTGGATGCAGAACCGCATTGCCTTCATAGAGCCAGCCCGGCTGGCTGTTCACCAGATCCTGGATTGAACGACCGGGTAGGGACGTCAGGCGTTTCTGAATTTCCGCAGAGCTGATCTGGTTCACCGACCCGGCCTGCTCGGGATCGATCAAAGTTCCCTGCCCTTGCACCGTCACAGACTCCTTTACCGAAGCCAGTTTGAGCTCAATCGTGTGCTGCACAGGAATGGCAGAATGCACCTCTACGGTTTCGGTTACGGGGGCGAATCCCGAAGCGTTGACCTGAAGCTGATAAAGCCCGAAGGACAGGCGCTGCACGTCCAGCGTCCCGTCACTGCCGGTCGAGAGAGTGTTCGTATATCGATTGGCTTCGCTGGTGATCTGAACCGGCGCCTTCACGCCAGCGCCGGACGGATCGACAAGTTTGATACGCAGCTCGCCGATCGTCTGTCCGAAGCCGGCAACGGACCAGAGCGACAATCCAAACAATATGAAAATGAGGCTGGATCTTCGCATTCAGCTCTAACCGGAAAGCGGCCCGAGTGTCACTCCTCTGGCAGTGCGCCTCTGAACGTACCCGCACACCGGTTTTGTTCAGCATAATGCAGGCGACTCCGCCTGACACTCTTTCGAGGGCGCAAAAGGTAAAGTCACCGATTTCTGTGGCGGATCATTTTCAGGAGGGCTTGAACGTGTCCGAAAACTGCTGCGGTGATGCGGCTACGGTTGCCCCCGAACTCAACAGTGGGAGTTCTCGGAATACGGTTCGCGAGTCAACAACCGCAGAACTGCGAAATGAACCGCTTCATCAGCGCGTCCGCTGGAACTCGAGGCATCGGCACCCTATGGCTTAGACCTTCAGTTTCGCCCGCATGAACTCATGCGAAGAAAATGGTGGAGAACCGGTTGCGTCAAATGGTGTGCCGAGGAAATATCAGCCTTACGACGCGCAGCACGACCTGGCGACGGACTGGATCTCGGCGTACAAGAAATACTTCCACACTGCGCAGCCGGTTCAGCCGTTATAACGTCCCCACCAGTTCACTCAGGCAGGTGTGCGGCGTCTCGCTGAGCCAGCGCACGAATTCATTCTTGCGCCCCAGCATGATCTGCTTCGACTCGACGGGCTTCTCCGTGAGCTCGAAACCCATGATGATGATCTCGTCGCCCTTTTTGATGAGGTGAGCGGCTGCGCCGTTCATGCAGATATCGCCGGCGCCGCGCGGGCCGGGAATCGTGTAGGTTTCGAGGCGGGCGCCGCTGGTATTGCTGACCACCAGGACGCGCTCTCCCGGGATCAGGCCGACCATGTCCATCAATTCCTCGTCGATCGTGATACTGCCAACGTATTTCAGATCGGCTTCAGTAACTGTGGCCTGGTGAATTTTGGACCGTAACATCCATCGCATGGTTCTCGCGCTTTCCTCTCTGTGTCCCGCTCTCGCTGGGCGGATGCGGGCACCGCGCACTATCTTAACAAACCTACCAAACGGTAGGAACTGCAATCTACCCAATAGATGCTGCTAGCCGGAAAACGGTACTTGCCTGGAGGCAGTAAAAAACCGGTGGGAGTTGGCTCCCACCGGTTGCTAAGTCCCGAAGGACGGTAATTACTGAGCTGGCGCGGCTGCCGGAGCTGCGGCGGCCTTCTTGTGGTGATGAGCCGGAGCAGCTGCCTTCTTCGGTTTCGGATAGGCGTTCTCGCTCGGTTTCACCACGCTCTCATCGACCGGCGTCGTGTTCTGCAGGTCGGCGCAAGCGTTCTCGTCGGCTCCCTGCGGTACCCAGATGATATCGGCAACCTTCGACTGGCCGGTGCCCTGACGGACCTCGACGCGGCTCGGGTCGATACCCTGCTGCTGTACCAGGTAAGCCTTCGCGTTCACTGCGCGCTGGGCTGCCAGGTTCATCGGATGACGCTTCTTGCCGGTTCCGATCATCGGAGCCTTGTCGCCATCGGCGTAGCCGACGATGACGATCTTGGCGTTCGGATCAGCCTTCAGACGGCTGGCAACGTCGTCCAGGATAGCCTTCGCGGTATTGTCCACACGCCACGGTCTCTTCAGATCCGGGAACTGGATGGAGTTGACCTTGCTGCAAGTCGGCGGCGGAGGCGCAACTTCGACGTTCACCGTGCAGCTGCCGTTACCGGTCAGGTTGCGGGCGTCGGTCGCTGAAGCCGTGATGGTTACCGGTCCAGCCGCGAGGCCGGCGGTATCCAGGGTCGCCGTAGTGCCGGTGCCGCTGATCTTGCCGGCGGTGGCAGTGTATGCATAGCTGTTGATCGGCGAGTTGTCGGGGCTGGTAGCGGTCGTGGTAACGGTGACCGCGCCACCACCCTGAACCGTACTCGGATTAACCGAGCAGCTCACCTGCGGCGGATTCATCGGCTTCGCTTTCACGGTGAAGTTTGCCGTGCAAGTCGCCGGCTTGATTGGGTCCGGATGGCCGATGAAGGAATGGCCGCCGGCATCAAGATTCTTATTGATTTTGGGGTCGGTAAGCGAGGCGGTGGCAACATAGCTTCCCGCCGCTACGCCGGTGGTATCGATCTGGGCCGAGGCCTTGTCGCTGGAGTTCAGCTTGCCGCCGTTCGTGGTCCAGGAGTACATCACCGTATGCTTGGGATTGAAGCCCGATCCCGTCGCCGTAACGGTGATCGGCTCGCCTTCGATGACTTCGGAAGGCTGAACGGTACAGGCAGCGGTCGGCTGCGGCGTGTAGTAGCTGCCCATGTTGAAGATCACACCGGCTGCCAGGCGCACGTTGTTCCACTGGGTGCTGTGCGTGTTGCCGGGGATATACGGGCTGTAATTGGTGTAGATGTAGTCAGCCTGCGCGATACGGATAGCGAAGCGATGTCCCACGGCGTAGTCGAAGCCGCCGCCGGCCGCCAAGGCAGCATTCCACTGGTTGCCGAAGTTCGGCGGTGTGGGTGGAAATGCCGGCGACAGGTTACCCGCGCCCGCCATCAAGCGGAAGAACGGCATGAACGAGTCGGTATGGTACTTGTACTGCAAGCCGGCGAAGGCAAAGCCGACCCCGGTGTAGTTGGGGGCGCCGGTGGCAAAGTGTCCGCTGCCGTCGAAGATGATGCCCAAGTTGTGCGCCTGCGGCAGATACCACGTATTCGACGCGTCAAAGCCGGTCGAGATGTCATTGACCTTGTGATTGAAATCAGCGTAGCCGCTGACGCCTAACCACGAGTAACCGCCAAAGATCTCGTCTTTCGGCTGAATGGTTACCTGCGCTGCAGCAAACGTGCCACACAACGACAACAAAAGGCACGCCGCCAAGGCTATCGCAAGCTTTCTACATGAGGGCATCACGTTGGTTCCTTTTCGAAGTGAAAATCCAGGACACCATTTTAGAGGTTCCTTGGTTGTGTCGCATCTGTTCTGAGAGTGCCTACTTTGAGGCCCTCCCGTTCTGAAACTGCAAACCAGTACCGTTCCGGCATCGGTTCGATGGTGTTGAAAGTCAATCAGTACTGAACCGGGATTGCCATCGAAGATCGGGAATCGATGGCGTCCATCATTCTAGCGCGGGACTAGCTTCTAGCATAGCTTATCCAGCAAAGTTCCTTTGGAGTCAACCAGAAAGACTTCCACCGCGGGTACTCCCACGGCGTGGGTGGAACAACTCAGGCAGGGATCGTAGGCCCGAACCAGAGCTGAAACCCGGTTCAACATCCCTTCCTGGAGACGGTCGCCATGGATGAAGTGCTCGCTCACCTGGCGTACGCCGTCGCTGATCGCGCGGTTGTTGTGGCCCGTCGCGACGATGAGATTGGCCCAGAGAATGGCGCCGTTATCGTCGACCTTGTAATGGTGGATCAGAGTGCCGCGGGGCGCCTCGATCATCCCCACCCCTTCCGAGGCATTCACTCCAGCCTCGGCCCGGACATGGGCATCCAGTGCATCTGGTTGTTGCAAAATGACTTGCATCCATTCCAAGGCGTACAGGATCTCGATAAGGCGGGCATAGTGATAGAGGAAGGAGCTGTGGGCAACACGCCCGAAGCGCTGGCGGAACTCGTCTAGCTCGGCGTCGGCAAGCGGCGTGCCCATGGCTACGGCGGTATTGATTCGTCCCAGCGGCCCCACCCGATAGATTCCCGCGGGCCAGCCTTGCGGCTTGTAGTAGGGCGCCTTCAGATACGAGTCGGCCACCGTCGCCTCACCGATGAACTGGTGGTACATGTCGGGCGAGACGCCTTGCTGAACGACGCTTCCGTCGGCCGCACGGAAACGCAGCAGGCCATCGTAGAGCTGAATGTTGCCGGTACCGTCAACCATACCCGCATACATGGTGGGAGCGGAGCCGAAGTTGGCAATCTCCTCATGGAAGGAATCCAGAACGCCTTTGAGGATGCCGAGGGTCTTCTCGGTGGTCGCCAAGGCAGCTGGAATTCCGGCAAGGAAGCGGTCCCGTGCCTGGGCGGTCATAGGCGATCTCACACCCCCGGGAACGATCCAGGAAGGGTGCACACGTTCGTCGGCAAGGCCCTCGATGACGGTCAAGCCGAACTTGCGCAGCTCAATGCCGGCGCGCGCTAACTCCGGATTGGCCTCGATGACTCCGGCAACGTTGCGGGTGGCCGGATCCGAATCCATGCCCAGCAGAATGTCGGGCGAGGAGAGATAAAAGAAGCTTAGCGCATGCGATTGCACGAACTGTCCGCAGTGGATGATCTCGCGCAACAGTTGCGCCGCCCGTGGAATACGCACAGCCATGATTGCGTCGCAGGCCTTTGAGGATGCCAGCTGATGACTGATGGGGCAGATGCCGCAGATGCGGGAGGTAATCCCCGGCATCTCGTAAAACGGACGGCCTTCGGTGAATTTCTCGAAGCCGCGAACCTGCGTCACCTGAAACGTGGTGTCGGCTACTTTTCCGTTGTCATCCAGCTTGATGGTGATCTTGGCATGGCCTTCGATGCGGGTTACCGGCTCAATCGTAATGCGCTTCATAGCAGCTTCCTTCTCAGCAACTGGCAACTAGCAACTCGCAGTTAGTGATCGTCTTTTGATAACTCTCTGGCTGCGCCGTTGAAGGTCGCTCGCCAACTTCGAAATCCGAACTCCTCATCAGCTTTGGCTACTTGCCGATCGCTAATTGCTAGTTGCTGCCTTTACCCAAACTTGATCTTCTGATTCGCCTCGGGTTTGCGGCCCTCGAGCAACGTATTCAGAAGTCCGGCAATCACCTTGTTCTGCGGCGGACAGCCGGGGAGACAAACATCGACTTTGACGAAATCCTGTGCCGGACGCGCCTGCTTGGCCAGCTGCGGCAGAGCGCCATGCGGAATACAAGGGTCGGCATCGGCGCCTTCGACATAGATGCGCTGCAACAGCTTGTTCACCGGAAACACGTTGCGCATGGCCGCGACATTGCCGGTTACAGCGCAGTCGCCAAGCGAGACCAGCAACTTGGTTCGAGCGCGAATCTGGTTCAGCTTGTCGATGTCTTCCTGCGTGCTGATGGCGCCTTCGACCAGGGTGACGTCGACGTCTTCGGGAAACTCTTGAGCGTCGACCAGGGGGCCGTAGACGATGTCGACCTTGCGCACGATGGGGATCAGGGCTCCGTCCAGATCGAGCAGCGACATGTGGCAGCCCGAGCAGCCGTCCAGCCAGATCGTAGCCAGCTTGAGTTTCTTCATACCCGAACTCCTCTGTGCCGGGCTATCGCGGTGATCCTTGACGTGGAGCGGCTCATCTCTTCCACGGCCTTGCCCTTTTCGGCCAGCGCGCCCGTGGGGCAAGCCTGGATACACTTGCCACAGTTGGTACAGGTTTTTGCGTCGCCCCACTTCTGGTTGAGGTCGGGCACGATGCGGGCGTGAATGCCGCGGGCGACGACCTCCCACACGTGGGCGCCTTCGACCTCGGCGCAGGTGCGAACGCAGCGGGTGCACAGGATGCAGCGATTGTGATCGAGGACGAAGCGCGGATGGGATGCGTCAACCCACAAGCGCGGGAAGTTGTAGGCGAAGCGCACGCTGGTGATGCCCATCGAGTACGCCATGTCCTGCAGCTCGCAGTGACCGTTGGCCACGCACACCGCGCAGACGTGATTGCGCTCGACCAGAAGAAGTTCGATGGTCATGCGGCGATAGCGGGAAAGCCGCGCCGAGTTGGTGACTACCGACATGCCGTCCTGGACCGGCGTGGTGCAGGCGGGAAACAGCCGGTCAATGCCCGCAACCTCTACCATGCAAAGACGGCAGGCTCCCACTGGAGTAAGACCCTCGAGGAAGCACAGCGTCGGAATCGATTTATTGCTGGCGCGCGCCGCCTCCAGGATCGTTTGCCCTTCGGCAACGTTCACCAGCTCACCATCGATACGCAGCGAAATCTTCTTTTGCGGCAAGGCTATGACTCCTTCCCTCAGCGCGCCACCGTTACCCCGGCGTCGCAGCGCAGACACCGGCAACACTCGTCGTGCGCGTCTTCAGCCGACAGACCCACCACCACTTCCTCGAATGAATGGGCCCGCTCTTCGGACAGCAGCACCCGCGAATGATGGCGGCGGTTCTCGCTGGACTCCTTAGGCGGCGTCTGGCTGTATTGCATGGGCCGAAACAGCTGCTCCCAGCGCTTGCAGTCCATCAACTGCTGATCGATGGACTGCGCCGCCTGCTTGCCGTAGGCCATGGCATTGGAAACGTTGGAGGCGCCGGTCACCAGGTCGCCCCCGGCGAAGAAACGCGGGCGGCTGGTTTCGAGGGTGAAGTGGTCGACCACGACGGTGCCGCTCTCCTTGATCTCCAGACCTGAGGCCCTGGCAAAATCGAGATCGACCGTCTCCCCCACTGCCAGAATGACCGAGTCGCACTCGATGCGCTGGACTTCGTCGGTGAGAACCGGCTTGCGTCGTCCCGAGCGGTCGTATTCGGCCAGGCGTGTCTTCACCACTTCGAGCGCTTTTACGTTTCCCTTGGCGTCGCCGAGGATGCGGTGCGGCGCCGAAAGGAAAACCATCTTCGCGCCTTCGTCTTCGCAGGCCGCGGTCTCTTCTTCGATCGCCGGCATGTCTTTGCGCTCGCGGCGATAAACTACGGTTACGTTCGCGCCCATGCGCAGGGCGGTGCGGGCCGAGTCGATGGCGGCATTGCCGCCGCCAATGACCACAACCTTCTTTCCCAGCGGCGTAGCATCGCCTTTGGAGACAGCTTCCAGGAATGGCAGCGCCGGGAAAACGCCTTTGAGTTCGGTGCCCGGCAGGTAGACCCAGGACTCTTTCCACGTTCCGATCGCCAGGCATACGGCGTCGTATTGCTCATCCAGTTCGTTCAATGAAATGTCGAAGCCGACGCGGGTGTTGAAGTTGAACTTCACGCCCAGCCGTTCGATCAACTCCACCTCGCGGCGCAGCACCGGCTTGGGCAGACGGTACTCGGGCAGCGCGAAGCGCAGCATACCGCCGGCTTCAGGCAGCGAGTCGTAGACGGTAACGCTGTGGCCGAGCAGCGCCAGATAGAAGGCCGCCGTCAGACCGGCCGGACCGGCCCCGGCCACGGCAATCTTGCGTCCGGTAGGCTCGAGTTTGCGCGCCTGCACACGCAGGGCGGCTTCCTCGAACTCTTCGCCGAGTAAAACGTAGTCGGCGATGAAGCGATGCACCTCACGCATGTTGACGGCGTCGTCTACGGCAGCCCGCCGGCAGCGCTCGTCGCAGGGATGCTGGCAGACGCGGCCCGTCGAACACGGCAGCGGGTTGTCCATGATGATCGACTCGAAGGCTTCCTCGAGTTGCCCTTCCTTGTAAAGCTGCAGGAAGCGCGGAATATTCATGTGCAATGGACAACTGTTCTCGCACGGCGACAGCGCCAGCTCGGTGCAGACGCCGGCCACGCACCGATGGGAGACGATGTGGTCTTCGAACTCCTGGCGGAAGTGCCGCATCGTGGTCAGCACCGGATTAGGCGCCGTCTGGCCCAGGCCACAGAGCGAGCAGTCGCGGATGTAGCGGCTCAACTCATCGAGACGCTCCAGGTGATCCATGCGGCCAGCGCCTTCAGTCACACGGTTGAGGATGCGCAGGCATTTGTTCAAGCCGACGCGGCATGGAATGCACTTTCCGCACGACTCGGAGTTGGTGAACTCGACGAAGTAGCGGGCGACGTCGACCATGCAGTTGTCTTCGTCCATCACCACCATGCCGCCGGAGCCCATGATGGCGCCCAGTTGCGCGAGGCTCTCGTAGTCGACGACGGTGTCGAACATTTCGCTGGGAATACAGCCGCCGGAGGGACCTCCGGTTTGCACGGCCTTCACGGCTCGTCCCTCAACTCCGCCGCCGCCGATGTCGTAGATGAATGTCTTAATCGGCGTGCCCATCGGCATCTCGACCAGTCCGCTGTTATGGACCTTGCCGACCAGGGAGAAGACCTTGGTGCCGGCGCTCTTGGCGCTCCCGGTTTCGGTGAACCACGCCGGGCCTTTGGTGACGATGGGTGCGACGTTGTACCAGGTTTCGACGTTGTTGATGTTGCTGGGCTTGCCCCACAAGCCCTTCTGGGCAGGAAATGGCGGCCGCGGGCGGGGACGGCCCGCCTCACCTTCGAGCGATGCGATTAGCGCTGTCTCTTCTCCACAGACAAACGCTCCCGCTCCCTCCACCAGATCAATATCGAAGTTGAATGCGCGGCCCAAAATGTTCTTGCCCAGCAGTCCGTATTCGCGGGCCTGCTCCAGCGCCCGGTTCAGACGATGCACTGCCAGCGGATACTCGGCCCGCACGTAGATAATTCCCTGCGTGGCTCCCATCACGTAGCCGCCGATGATCATGCCCTCCAGCAGGGCGTGCGGGTCGCTTTCGATCTCGTTGCGGTTCATGTAGGCGCCGGGGTCACCCTCATCGGCATTGCAGATGATGAACTTCTCGTCGGAGACGGCCTTGCGCAGAAACTCCCATTTATTACCAGTCAGGAAGCCGGCGCCCCCGCGGCCACGCAACTTCGCGGCCTTGATCTGCTCAATGACGATCTCCGGCTTGTCGTCGATCAACGTCTTATAGAGCGCCTGATATCCGCCCACCGCGATATATTCCTCAATGTCGTCGGGGTTGATCAGGCCGCAATTGCGCAACACGATCTTCTTCTGGCCTTTGAAAAACGGAACATCGTTCCACAGCGGCAGCTCAGGATAAGCGTGCCCGTAGCGAATGAAGCCGGTGATGTGGTCCCATTCTTCGATCTTGCAGTAAACCAGACTGGGGTCGATGGGGCCTGTGGCGATATCGTGCAGGATGCGGCCGGCGTCGTTGGCCTGCACGCGATGCAGAATGAGAAGTGGACCGCCGGGCATGCGCACGTTCACCAGCGGTTCATGACAGCAGGGCCCGAAGCAGCCCACGCTGGTGAGATAGAAACTGGTTCCGCTGCGGTCGATCTCTTCGACGAAGGCGTGATACAAGCCCTCGGCGCCGTTACCACGTCCACAGGTGCCCATGCCGACCGCGATACGCGGTATAGGAGGTACGAGTTTTGCCAGCCCGTTCTCGCGGACCGAGTTGAATACGCCAATGTCTTCAATGCGCGGCATCAGTCATTCTCCCGCTCCAGCGAGCGGACCTCGCGCTGTAGCGTCCGTTCGTTGACGTGCCCGCAGATGCGGTGGTTGATCTCGACGACCGGCGCCAATGCGCATTGGCCAAAGCAGGAGACGGTGCGCACGGTGAACTTCTGATCGGGGGTGGTCAGGGTCAGTTTGTCCGCGTCGCCGGATTCGGCGCCCTCTCCCTGGGCCAATCCGAGTTCCAGCCGCAAACTCTCCAGAAGGGCTCGCGAATTACGGGTGTGACAAGCCGTGCCGCGACAGATGCAGATGGTGTTGTCGCCCTGGGGATCCAGATTGAACAATGCGTAGAAGGTCGCAACGCTGTAGATGCGCGAGAGCGGAATGTCGAGCTTGGCGGCGATGTATCGCAGCGTCTCAGCCGAGAGATACTTGTGCTCGTTGCGATCCTGAACCGCTTCCATGATGCCGAGCAATTCACCGGGACGTCCGCTCTGCTTGGCTATGACTTGGTCAATCAACGCCTGCTCGGCGCTGTCGAGTGAAAATTGGGCAGTTGCCATACGCCTGGCGCTCCTTTCTGGGCAGGGACCAGCACGTTGCGGAAACGGCCTGCGTGCACTCGGCTCATCGAGGGGAGGCTGAGCAGCCTTCCTGTGCACGGGTGGTTTCCGTCATTTCCAAGTTTTCACGGAAGGGTGCAAGAACTCTGTGCCCTGCATCACGTCGCGGGGTGACTGCTGGGCAGGAACGGAACGCGGCCAATACGGGAAGAAAAAAACAAGGCGCTACCAGAGCGCCTCGTGCTGCGTTTGCTTGTACTGCTGCTCGGTAATCGACTCGGCTAAGCCGCCTTGGGCCCGGTATAAACCGGAGCCGGGGTGGGGGTTGAGTGTCCCTTGCCATCCACCAGCTTCATCTCATTCCAGTCGTAGGGAAACTCATGCCCGCAATCCAGGCAGACTACATAGGTTCCTGTTACTGACGCGGCCGCGCTCCTGCTTTGCTTTTTACGCACTGTGATCGGGAAACTGCAACGTTTGTGCGAACAACCGAAGACCGCATCGAATAGCTTCATACGCCATCTCCTCGCCTCGGCGACTTCACGACCGCCCGGCTGGCCCAGAACCCAAACTCACGCCTTCGTTTAACGCAAGCTCCGGCTATAAGTCTTAGATTCGGATATGACAAGAAAGGTTTCGTGTCGATTCGTGCGCGGCGTTGAGCCACGTCCGTCCTGTAACAAAGGTGGCGGCAGCCTTTCCCGTTAATGAGGACGCGAAGCCGAAGGAGGCGGCCCGGCGCGGCAGGATTCGAGGCGGTAACCGTCTATAATCAACTCACTTTGCCATATTTTTACCTTCGTATGTTTCATCGGTTCATTGGCCTCATTGCCGCCATGTGCCTGCTTGGCACCTTAGCGTCAGCCCAGGCGGTTCCCGGCACGCAAACCCTGATGGTCATGCCGTTTGAGAATCAGTCCAGCGCTCCGGGGCTGGAGTGGATCAGCGAATCCTTTCCCGAGGTGCTTTCCCAACGGTTGGCAGCGCCGCGGATTTACATCATGAGCCGCGACGATCGTGATTACGCCTTCGATCACTCGGGCGTGCCCTCGACCGTGCTGCCCTCGCGGGCGACGATTTATCGCGTGGCCGAGCAGATGGACGCCGATTACGTCGTCATGGGGAGTTACACCTTCGATGGCAAGACGTTCGGCGCGAAGGCGCAGCTGCTCGACATGAAGAAGCTGCATTTATATCCGCCGGTGAGCAGCAGCGGGCCGCTGACCAGCCTCATCGATTTGCAGACTGCGCTGGCCTGGCAGCTCTTGCAGCAACTGCCTACCCATCCGAACATGCCGCGCGAGCAGTTCATGGCTGCGTTTGCTCCTATCCGCCTGGACGCTTTTGAAAACTACATTCGCGGCATTCTGGCCACCAGTTCGCAACAGAAGGTGCACTATTTCCACGAGGCGGTAAAGCTCGATCCGAATTACACCCTCGCCGTGCTGAACCTGGGCAAGACCTACTTTGACAGCCACGAGTACGAGTCCGCGTCGGCTTGGTTCGCACGCATCCCCAAGACGAGCACAGTCGCGGGCGAGGCGAACTTCCTCCTAGGGATGTCGGAGTTTTATCGAGGCAACTTCGAAAAATCGTTTGCTGCATTCAGCTTCCTCCTGACGCGCGTTCCGCTGACCGAGGTTTACAACAACCTGGGAGTGGTCGAAGCGCGCCGCGGGCATCGTACCCAGGCGGTGGAATACTTCACCAAGGCCATCAACGCCGATCCCAACGACGCCGACTACCGATTCAACCTTGCGGTCGCACTCTACAAGAACGGCGATAACGCGGGAGCGTCACGGCAACTGAAAGATGAATTGCAGCAGCGTCCGAACGATACCGAAGCGAAGTCTCTTCAGGACATGATCAGCCGAGGCGTACCGCCTCCGCCGCCGGTGACGACCAATCCGCTGACCGGCGGTAATGCGCTGCTCTCAGCCGGGACTACGCATGTACCGATGGAGCGCATCAAGCGCAATTACGACGAGGCCTCCTATCGCCAGTTGGAGATGGAGATTCACAACATTACAGAAGCGCGGTTAGCCAAGGCGGATCCCCACACGCATGCGGCCTATCACGTGCAGCGTGGCAAGGAGTTGCTGGCTCAAAATATGCCGGAGCAGGCGGAACTGGAGTTTCGGGATGCCATCAGCGCTGACTACAATAACGAGGCGGCGCACGCCGAACTGGCTATGCTGCTGGAAAAGAAGGGCGACGTAAATGGCGCGCGCACGGAAGCTCAAACCTCTGTCCGGTTGAAGCCCAACGTCGATGGCCTGCTGGTGCTGGCGCGGTTGGATATGAAGCAGAACCAGGTGCAGTCGGCGGCCAGTGAGGTTCAGAGGGCGTTGGCGATCGAGCCTGGGAATGCGACGGCGCTTACCTTAAAACAGGATATCGCCGCCCGACAAACAGGTTCAAAATAGGGTCGAGCAGTTTCTCGGCAGTGTGGGGCGGCCAACATCGCACTTGCACCTCCACATGGAGGCTCTATGCAGCGAATTCATGTTTCTCTTTTCGCGCTGGTCTTTGCTCTTCTGACGAGCACCTTCGCCTTGGCTACATCCGTGGTGAAGATTCGCGTCGATGACACGATTCAGCCGATCAGCGCCGAATATGTCGAGCGCGCAATCGAGCATGCGCGACAAACGAACGCCGATGCCGTCCTGATTGAACTGCACACCCCCGGCGGGCTCGTCGACTCCACCCGCGAAATCATCGAGAAGATCCTCGCCTCGCCAGTGCCGGTGATTGTGTACGTTGCCCCGGCGGGCGCCAACGCCGCTTCGGCGGGATTCTTCATCCTGGAATCGGCTGACATCGCAGCTATGGCGCCGGGTACGAATACCGGCGCGGCGCATCCGGTTACGCTGGGTGGCGAGAAGATGGATGACGTGATGAAGACGAAGGTCGAGAACGACTCGGCAGCCTTCATGCGCTCGTTTGTCGGACCGCGAGGACGTAATGTGCAACTGGCCGAGAGTGCGGTCCGGGAATCGAAGTCGTGGACCGACCAGGAGGCATTGCAGCAGCACCTCATCGATATCGTCGCCAAAGATCAGAATGATCTCTTTCGTCAGATTTCAGGACGTACGATCAAGCGCTTCGACGGAAAACAGGTGAAGCTCAATCTGGTAGACGCCAAGGTCGACGATCTGCCGATGACGCTTCGCCAGCGCATCCTCGACTTCCTGCTCGATCCGAATATCGCCTTCCTTGTGCTGGCGGTCGGAGCTCTAGCGCTCTATGCCGAGTTCAACCATCCAGGGGCGATCGTGCCCGGTGTTGTCGGCGTGATCTTTATCCTGCTGGCGCTGTTCGCCCTTAACTTGCTCCCCACGCGTTATGCGGCGTTCACTCTGATTCTCGCCGCCTTTGTACTGTTCGTGCTGGAGGCAAAGTTCGCCACCCACGGCGCTCTCGCCCTGGGCGGCATCGCCTGTCTGACTCTAGGTGGCTTGTTGCTCGTTGATGGGCCGATTCCCGAGATGCGCGTGAAGCTGTGGACCGCGCTGGGCGTGAGTATCCCGTTGGGGGTCATCACGGTCTTCCTGATGACGATCGCTTTGCGGGCGCGGCACAACAAAGTCGTCACCGGCGAGCAGGGTCTCATCGGAGCTATCGGTGAAGCGCGTACCGACATCGACCCCGAAGGCAAGGTGTTCGTGCTGGGTGAGCTTTGGAATGCGCGCGCAAGTTCGCGCGTCGGCATGGGCGACCACGTGGTGGTGAGAAAAATCGAAGGCCTGGAACTGGAAGTAGAGAAAAAATAACCGATTGCTAGGCGGCGCCCTGATCCTGCTCGTTTTCAAGACTGGACTTCACCAGCTCGATTAGTTCGGGCGGAGGAAAGGGCTTAGTGCGGAAAACGACATTCATATCCTGATATTCCGCCTCTGCTTCCGCCATACCGCTGAGAACGATTATCGGCATCCACGCGTTAAGCGCGCGAATCTGCGGCACCAGCTGTGAGCCGGTGCATCCCGGCATGATGTGGTCAGTCACAACCACGCCAACACGCTCCGGCAACCCGCGAAGGGTGGCCAGCGCGCTTTCCGGCGTAGTGGCGACGGAAACCTGGAAGCCTGCATCGCGAAGTATGGCTTCGCGGACGGCAAGCTGCAGCGGATTGTCGTCGATGAGAAGGACCTGCCTCAAAGCTCTACATGCCTTTGTAAATCTTGTTTGTTCCGCACTCCGCTATCGCGGTTTGCCGGAAAAGCAGGCAGCTGGAGCTCCCATCCGGAACTGCGAACACCGCCGTTATGATACCTCTGGCGGAGACGCTGTTGTCTCCGACGCTGAAAACAAGTCACGTTGATTCCGAACGCCGGATCGAAACGCGCCTTCTGCACGGCGATAACCAACAAAAACTCGCTCAGGCCCCAAACACTTCCGCTGCAACTTCGATCAGCCACAACTTTACGCTGTACGCTGCCGTCCGCAGATTTCCTCGACCGCCCGCAGCCAGTCCTGTTCCGGAGAACCGCCATTCCCGTCGCGCTGCAGGTAGATCTCGTAAGCGCGCACGCGAATCTTTTCTTCCAGATTGGGGGAAACTTGGGTTTCAGTTACCACTGTGGCCGAGACGGTGATCGGTGTTGCTACTGCGCCGTTTCCGCTTTCCGCGTGAACGCCGTTCCTTGTTGCTGGCTGGCGTGGTCTTGCGGCTCCGCTTCTTTGGTGCAGCGCCTTCCTTGTCTCGTGGTGCTTTCGACATCGTACTTAACTCCTAGACCCTTAATGATTTACACCCGCAAACTGGCGAAAAGGTGATCCCGACAGGCTGCGGTGTATTGCTTTAACTATAGCGAATTCTCTTTCCTTTGTGGGGGACTAAGGTGCTGATCTCCTCAATTTTCATGAACTCTGAATGAAGCCGGATGCTTCCTGCCCCATTGCGGTCTAAGTCGCTACCATTTCATAAGTTAGTAGTGTCCAATACAAGTAGTCCGAGTTCTTCGCGGAACCAACTTAGGCACAGTCACGTATATCTGCTCAGGCAAAGTGCGGTCGTGTCTGCCAGGTAAGTTACTCATGGTCTTCTTCGAGATTCTCCGCCAGATGTTGCGCACGCTGTGGGCGCATAAGCTGCGTTCGTTCCTTACCATGTTCGGGATCGCGTGGGGCGTGGGATCGCTGCTTCTGCTGGTGGGCCTGGGTGAAGGCTTTCGCTCCGGCAATCGTAAAGAGCTGAACTCTTTGGGCGAAGACATTATGTTCGTCTTCCCCGGGCGGGCTCCAGCCGTCGCCGGGAACATGAGTTCAGGGCGAAATTACAACCTTACCGATGAAGACTACCGCGACATTCTGCAGGAAGCTCCGCACGTTCGCGCCGCGGCTCCGGTGCTGTCGCGGATGGACATCCGCGAAGTCAGCGATTTCGGAAACACCAACGGCGAAGTGAGCGGGGTTCTTCCGAAATACAACGAGATTCGCTATCTGCCGCTGTCGGCCGGACGGTGGCTCAACGAAGACGACGAAGCGCAGAAGCGATTGGTCGCCATCCTCGGCGACGAGATGCTGAAGAACCTCTTCCCCGGGCGCCCTGCGGTTGGAAACACGATTCTGTTGAACGGGATTCGCTTCCAGGTGATCGGGGTTGTGCAGCGCGTGGGACACGGCGACGACAATTCCACGAACAATCGCGTGTTTATGCCCTTTAGTACTATGCGCGAATTCTTCCCACTGACAAAGGAAGGCCAGGACAACGCCGTTTCGTTCATTAATTACCGCCCGCGCGTACGTTCCGAGCATGTCCTGGCGCGGGACGAGGTGCGTAAGGTCATCGCCCGAAACCACGGTTTCGACTGGCACGACGAAGACGCCTTCGAAGATTGGGACACTATCAAGAACTCCGAGATGGTAGGAAAGATATTCGACGCCATGGACATCTTCCTGGGCGGTGTGGGACTGGTGACGCTTACCCTTGGCGCAATTGGAGTGATCAACATCATGCTGGTGGCCGTCAGCGAGCGCACCCGCGAGATTGGATTACGAAAAGCGTTGGGTGCAACGAATCGCAGCATCCTGCTCCAGTTCTTCCTTGAGGGCGCGTTCCTAACACTGATGAGCGGTGCGGTCGGCATGGCCGGCGCCGGCTTTCTGATGTACATGATGCGGGGCATGGGCGAGGTGCCTGGGTTCGATCCACCTACGATGTCGTTCATGTCGGCAACGCTGGCCATCGGCACGCTGGCAGTTGCTGGAATCGTTTCCGGCATTTATCCGGCGCGCAAAGCCGCGATGCTGCAACCGGTAGAAGCTTTGAGGCAGGAGTAAAGCATGGTTCGGGATCTGATGTCACAGGCTTATAGCGCAATGCGCTACAACCGTCGCCGAACCACTCTTACCATGCTGGGCATGGCGTGGGGCATCGCGACGGTTGTGCTTCTGCTTGCCTACGGAGCTGGATTTGGGCGCGCCATCGAGGCCATCTTCGCCAACTGGGGAACGCGCATCATTGGTGTCTTCCCCGGACGCACTTCGCAACAGGCAGGCGGGCAGAAAGCTGGGACGCAGATCAAGTTCACCATCGACGATCTTGATCGAATTACCGCGGCAGCGCCGCTGGTGAACCGCATCACTCCGGAGGTCGACAAGAGCGTGAACGTGCAGCGCGACGTTCGCACTTACTCGCTACCCATCGAAGGCGTGTATCCCAGCATGTTCAAAATTCAGGCGTTGAAGCTCGAGGAAGGACGGCTGCTGAACGCCGACGACGAAGAGGGACGCACGCGCGTCGCGGTCATCAGCTCCGATGCTAAGCTGAAGCTCTTTTCCGGCGAGTATGCACTGGGTCAACATATTCGTATCGACGGCATCAGCTATCAGGTGATTGGTGTGCTCGCGCCGCACATGCAGGAGGGGGATGATAGCGTCAACAAGACGATCTACGTGCCTTTCAGCGCCATGAGCGACTTCAAAGACACGCATTACCTCGATGGGATCTGGATGTCGTATGAAGGCACAGATTTCGAACTCGTCGAGAAGCAGGTGCGAGACGCGCTGGCTCAGCAATACAACTTCAAACCGGACGACAAGCGCGCGGTCTTCGTCTTCAACATGATGAAGCAGCTAAAACAATTCCAGATCATCACCACCGGGTTGAAGATCCTGCTCGGCTTTATCGGTACGTTGACGCTGGGGATTGGCGGCGTGGGTCTGATGAACATCATGCTGGTCGCCGTGACGCAGAGAACGCGCGAGATCGGGGTCGAGAAGGCTCTCGGCGGGCGTCGCCGTGACATCCTGTTTCAGTTCCTGGCGGAAGCCTTGGCGATTACGTTTATCGGCGGCCTGGGAGGGATCCTCATGGCTTATGCGATCTCGATTGGCGTCGGGCGAATTACCTTCTACAGTGCGATCGCGAAGAACGCCGAGGCTGCCGACATTCGCCTGATTATCGATCCGTCCACCGTGGTTGCGGCAACGGTCATTTTGGCGCTAGTTGGCTTGGTCAGCGGAATGCTGCCAGCCATCAAGGCCTCACGGCTCGATCCCATTGAGGCGCTGCGGTACGAGTAGCGGCATCGCCAACCGTTGGTGTAACGGCAGCGCTACTTCTTGATGATTGGATTGTAGCCTTCGGCGGTCAGCTTGGCCTTCATCGCCTGGGCGTCGGCCATGTTCGAGAACGGCCCAACCTGCACGTGATAGAACTTGTCGTTGGTAATTGGGTTGTTCACCACGAAGACGTTATAGTTTTTCTTGCGCAGTGCTCCTGCCAGCGCGACCGCATCATCCTCCCGCGATACCGCTGCAATCTGCACGACGATCGTGCCCGGTCCGGTCACCGGAGACGTGTGAGCGATCACGTCGGCGTCCTTCGACGCGGCGGTTGATGTTGCTGGCGCCGGCTCTGATGGTGTCGCGGCTGCCGGTGAGGCTACCACTCTGGGAGCGTCGGCCGCGGATACTGACTTTGCCGTTTTCGACTCGGCGCCTGCTGTTTGGGGAGCCGTGTCATTCTGCTTTACAGCGTTATAAAACGTTAAGCTGCCCTGCTGCTCTGTGTTCTGGTTATCCTGCGCCGCTGGAGCTTGCGCGTCGGACTTCGTCGCCACCGCGGCGGAGGGCTTGTTGTCGCCGCCGTTCGAGGTGTTTGCGGTGCTATCGGCCGAGACAGCCGCAGCCGGCTGATCGTTCAGCGCCTGCTCGCGGCCGGAGCTCTTGCCGAGCGAATAGCCGATAGAGAAGAAAATGCCGCAGATCGCTGCCAGGAGAAAGAACAACCCCAGCAGCTTACCTACGCCCAATGTGATTTCGGTATCTTCCGCAGCCATTGTGTGCACAGAACCCTCAAATCAGTAGTGCTGTCCCTGGGATCAGCGACTACCCAGTCGCTCATTACAGGTGCTATTCCTACTTCGCCGGCGGAAGCTGAGATCCTTCAAGCTTCGCCGTATCCGCCTTCACCAGATTCAGCAGTCCAGCCAGCAAGTCCACCGGGACGGGGAAGATGATAGTCGTGTTCTTCTCTACGCCGATCTCGGTCAGCGTTTGCAGGTAGCGCAGCTGAATACTGGTCGGCTCGGTTGCCAGCAGGTGCGCCGCATCGATCAGGCGCTGCGCCGCTGCAAACTCGCCTTCGGCGTGAATGATCTTCGAACGCTTCTCGCGTTCGGCCTCGGCCTGCTTAGCCATGGCGCGCGTCATCGTTTCTGGCAAGTCAACCTGCTTCACCTCGACGTTGGTCACCTTTACGCCCCAAGGGTCGGTGTGTTGATCGAGGATCGATTGCAACCGCATGTTGATCTTCTCGCGATGCGCCAGCAACTCGTCGAGATCGACTTCGCCCAGCACCGAACGCAGCGTGGTCTGCGCGAACTGCGACGTCTGATACATGTAATTCGAAACCGCAACCACCGCCTTATTCGGATCGATCACCCGCAGGAAAATAACCGCGTTCACCTTTAACGTGACGTTGTCGCGCGTGATGATGTCCTGCGGCGGAACTTCCAGCGCCTCTTGCCGCAACGACACGCGCACGATGCGATCGATCGGCGTAAACACCAGGATCACGCCAGGGCCCTTCGGCGAGCCTAAAAGGCGTCCCAGGCGAAAAATGACTCCACGCTCATACTCGGCCAGAATTTTGATCGAGTTGATGATGTAGAGGACGAAAACAACAGCAATAACAGCGACAGCAATGCCCGGCACGATGTGCCTCCAGCTACTCAGAAGTTTAGAACGGGTTCCACTGCGGATTGTAGGCCCAACTGCGTGGGAACCCAAGTGGGCAACACGCACCCGGCTGCAGCCGGGACGGAGGAGTGGCCGGCTCGTCAGACCAGAAAAGCCAGTGCGCCGGAGACCCGTCGGACGACTTTTCCGGGCAAACTTTATGTGACTAAAGTCACATGGCATTGTGTCTAGGTTAGCGGTATCCTTAAAACAGTTGGCCTGACCGGCCGCAAGGGGTATTGCAGCAATGTCTGAGCAGGGACGCAGGTATTTGCGTTTTGGCGCTGTCATGGCGGTGATCATCGTCGCCCTGGGCTACCTCGCCTACACCGGCGTGCAGGACAGCAAGAGCTACTACGTCACCATTAAAGAGCTGAACGGCATGGGCGACGGCGCTTACAGCAAGCGGCTGCGCGTAGCCGGCAACGTAGCTCCGGGATCGATCAAGCGCCAAGGCACGCACATGCAATTCGAACTGGTCGAGCAGGACCGGATGTTGCCCGTGGTTTACAACGGGACGGAGACGCCGCCCGATACCTTCAAAGACAACGCACAGGCTCTCGCCGAGGGCCGCTTCGGACGCGATGGCGTGTTTCACGCTACCAATATTCAGGCGAAATGCGCTTCGAAATACGCTCCCAAACAGAATGGTCAGCCGGGCGCAGCCCAAGGCCCGCAGAGCACTGCACAGAATGGAGCCGGCTCAAGTATGGGCCAGTAGGCGATTGCCAGCGAGTCTCACGGAAACGCACACAATGGCAGGCACCAGCGAATCTCACTCCTCGCCTGTCATCCTCCTCGAAAATCTGGTGAAGTTCTTTGGCCGGTTCGCCGCCTTGCGCGGCGTGACTGCCAGCTTTGAAGCGGGACGACTCTACGTCGTGGTCGGCGACAACGGAGCCGGCAAGAGCACATTGCTGCGGGTTGTGGCCGGGCTGATGGAGCCCAGCCAGGGAAGTTTTCGCGTGTTAGGCGCAAAGACCGTACGGGAAGTCGCGCATCGCGTCGGATACATGGGACACGCGCCGCTGCTTTACGACGAACTCAGCGGCATGGAGAACCTGCGCTATTTCGCTGGGCTGTACGGAATTCATGACGACGAGGTCTGTCGCGATGCGATGCGGATGGTCGGGCTTGATCCCGAGCTCTCGCGCAGAACCGGCCAGTACTCGCAGGGCATGCGTCAGAGGTTGTCGCTGGCACGGGCCGTTCTCCACAATCCCGAATTGATGCTGCTGGATGAGCCGTTCTCCAATGTCGATGTACGCTCGGCGCGCGATATGGCGGCGGTGCTGGGACGGGTTCGCGATCAGGGCAAGACGATCTTCGTTGTGACCCACCAGGCATCGTTAATGGAAAACGTGGCTGATGAATTCGTGCATATGGCGGCAGGACTGATCGTCAAGCGCGAGCAGATGGTTCGGAACGTCGTAGCAGCCGACTCTTCCACGAGGAGCTCGGTATGAGCACGCTGAGCCTCACGCGAGCCACGCTAATGAAAGATTTGCGCATGGAGTGGCGCTCCAAGGATGCCATCAACTCCATGCTGTTCTTCGCGCTGCTGGTGGTGGTGATCTTCAGCTTCGCCTTCAATCCCACGGCAGAGGAATCGCGCCATATCGCCGGTGGCCTGATCTGGGTGGCATTTTTGTTTGCGGCGGTGGTGGCCTTGAATCAGACGTGGGCGCGCGAACTCCGCAACCAGGTACTCGACGCGTACCGCGTTTCGCCCGCGCCTCCGAATGCGCTGTTTCTTGCCAAGACCATCGGCAATTATCTGTTCGTGGTGGTTTTAGAACTGTTGATGACCCCGCTGTTCGTTGTGTTTTACGAGTTGCGTTCGGTTGGTCCCCTTTGGCAACTGATAGCGATTGCGTTGCTGGGAACGTGGGCTTTGGTCGTGAACGGGACATTCTTCGCGGCGCTCTCGATTCGTACCCGCAGCCGCGAGATAATGCTCCCGCTGATTCTCTTCCCTATCTCGATACCGGCTCTGCTGGGCATGGTGGACGCGACGACCTCGATCCTTACTGGCGAGGCCTCCCCGGATTTCTGGATCAAAATGCTGGCAGTCTACGACATCGTCTTTACGTCGGTCTGCCTGCTCTTGTTTGAAAGTGTGTTGAACGCCGAATGAAAAAAGCCGCATTGATTTCGCTTCCGCTGACACTAGTTCTGCTCGGGTACACGAGCTACCTGGCGCTGATGGTGGCCCCCACCGAACAGACCATGGGCGACGTACAGCGCATCTTTTATTACCACGTGCCTTCGGGATGGGTCGCCTTCTTGTGCTTCTTCATCAACTTCATCGCTTCGGCGGTTTATCTGTGGAAGCGCAGCGACGCGAGCGACGCGTTAGCCGGCGCATCGGCCGAAGTTGGAGTCGTCTTTTGCACCGTGCTGCTGATCACCGGACCCTTGTGGGCGCGACCGGTCTGGGGCATCTGGTGGACCTGGGACGCGCGGCTCACCACAACTCTGGTGCTATGGCTGATCTATGTCAGCTACCTGGTTCTGCGGCGTTTCGCAGCGGGCGGCCAGACACAGGTTCTGGCAGCGGCCTTCGGAATCTTCGGCTTCGTTGACGTGCCCATCGTCTATTTCTCGATTCGCTGGTTCCGTACCCAGCATCCGTCGCCGGTCATGGGCGGAGGAGAAAATTCCGGACTCGCCCCCGCGATGTTGCACGTTTTCCTGATTAACCTTGCGGTGTTCACCCTCCTGGGACTTCTTTTCGTAGGGCTTCGCTATAAGCTGCAACGGGAAGAGCAGGCGCTGGAGGCGGACCATGCGCAAGCCGCATTGAGAGGAGCGGCATAATGAACTCCATCCTATTTCTGAAAGCGGCTTACATCATTGCCTGGGTCGTGTACGTTGGATACCTGGGAAGAATTCTGCTACGCATGCGGCTGGTGGAAGCAGAGCGTAAAGAGATGGCACAGTCAAAACAGGTACGATAAGACCCTGTGAGCTCTGAACGACGCGGTGTTCTTCAATTCATCGGCGTAGCCAACCTCATCGTCTGCGGACTTTTCGTCATCCTCAGCCTGCCGTTTTTCCTGGGACAGCTCCGCGTGCTGCGTTCCTGGCCGGTCACGCAAGCTCGGGTGACGCAGAGCGGCGTCGTCGTGCAGCCCGCGCCGAAACACGAGCAACTCTATGCGGCCAAGCTCGACATCGCCTATGAGGTCAACGGCAAGGCGATCACCGCCGACCTTACCAGCTTCCAAGGCCGCAACTACGAGGAAACCGCGCGCCGGGCCGCGGAGTTCCCAATTGGCAGCCTGCACGAGATTCGCTATGACCCCAACAACCCAACACAAGCGCGCATTGGCGCCGGGTGGAATCGACGCTTCTTCGCGGTTCCGCTGATCACGCTTGGATGCGGACTATGTTTTGCGTTGTTGGCGCTCGGCTGCTTCCTGGCGGCCCGATTCAGCGCTCCCTAGCTTAGTGTTGAGCGCACGATGACGTACGCCAGCACGATGGCGAGGACGTCTTCCGGAACCGCGATCAGCACATCCTTTACCTTGAGATTGCTCACCAGCGCGTGGCGAATGTGGTAGCCGGCAAAGGTACCGATCAGTGCCCCGACCGCGCCGAGAATCGCGCCGGTCAGCGGGGTTGCCGCTCCGGCCGCGTACAGGCAGGCGCCGCAGAGAGCACCCATGATGAGACGTGCAACCAGCGGAAATGCGGTAGTGCGCGCCGGCGTCTGGGGAAGCTTGTCGCCTACGAGCTCGAGAATCGCGAGCACCGTGAAAATGCCCACCGCAATCGTTGACCCCATGAAAGATAGCGGGCTGCCGTGGAGGTTGATCCAACCGAGATGGGCGCCCCAGCTGACGAGAGCTGGCGCAGTGAGCGAGCGCAGACCCGCAACAATTCCTATACCAACAGCAAGAAGTACGAGCGAATGCATGGTCGTTTTACCGTCCTCTGCCCCTTACTTCGAGGCGGTTTCACAACGCATCCTAAGATGCGGTTTGAAAAGCATGGTCGCAACTTATCTTCGAAAACGAGAGAAAAGAAAAGGGCACAGCCAAAACTGTGCCCTTCTCAAGAATGAGGTGGCGAGCCGCCAAGGAGACGCTGAAGGCGCGTTTTAGTTCGGCTTGCGCGGCATGATCTGTTCGTCGCGGATAAAGAACTGTGCCGAGCAATGCTCGGATCCGCAGATGACCGGTAGCAGGCCCCCAATCTGTTTGCGGGTGACCAATCCCAGCTGTCCACAGGAAGGACAGGACAAGACTGCCCAATAGGGATCTTCTTTTTCCCCGACCTCGCCGGCATTTTCCAGCACAAAAATGGTTCCAGGCTCCATTTGTTCGGGGATCCATTCACTCAAGATGCTCAGTTCTCCGATCATGTGCCCTCCTCAGGACCGTTCCAGAAGCCCTACCGCACCGCTTTACTAAGATGACGAACGGAACCATTTCGCTTGCCGGCAGCCCCGGCTTCGGCGCGAACTGGCGGACGCCGCTGCGAGACTCTCGCGTCCGCGGTCTTCGAACTCGAATGCGGGCTGCCATCGCGGCTCACGGGATCCAGAATCCGCTGAATTGCATCGCTCAGGCACACGGATAACATCGGCTGGCGCGCATTTTTCAGCAGATCAACAACCCCGCGAGCTGAATCTTCCAGGTAGATGTGCCGACCGTCGGTCAGCAGGTGATACTCCGAGGCGGCAGCAACGGTCTCCACCAGCCGCTTGCCGAGCTCCTTCTGCAGGAATCGTATAACGCTACGGATTTTTTGCAGGGAGAAACCGCGTTCGCGCAGCTCACACAGAATGGCGACTTCGGCCAGGTCATCCAGGGAATAGCTGCGTCTGTGCCCTTCCCGCGCCGGAATCACGATGCCTTGCTCGTCCCACCACTGCAGCTGACGCGGACTGATGCCGGTCAACGTGACGACTTCCTTGGATGTGAACGTCCGCTGCATCATGGGATCGGCCAAAACATATCCGACAGGAAATGTTTAAAACATCATAGAGCAGTCGCGTGCACTGTCAAGGTGAATTATTGACCAAAGAGGCACCTGGATTGATGAAGATTGAAAGAAATTACGGAGAACAGTTGTCAGTATCCAGCCGGCCGGCTGCCATTTTCATCGAGCCGAGCGGAATCGGCTTAGCATTGGCAATGTTCTCTTCCGACGGCCATCACCGGATACTGTGATTTCAACACTTCCCGTCCCTCGGCCACCAGACGATGATGAAACGTAAATGTAAGTGGCTACCGACTACTGCTTTGGGAGGCCCACCTTGGGACCGTTTCGATATCACGCATTCGTCTGCACTCAGGAAAAACCGGAAGGCGTTCCCTGCTGCTCTGCCGCGAGTTCGTTCCGCGTGCTCAACGCGCTAAACAAGGAGTTGGGCGCGAAAGGCCTGACGGATGACGTGCAGGTTTCCACATGCAGCTGCCTCGGACTGTGCGACAGCGGACCGGTGATGATCGTTTATCCCGAGGGTACCTGGTATACCAAGCTGACCGCCCCGGATGTCGCCGAGATCGTGACCTCCCACCTGCAAAACGGCGAGAAGGTTACCCGGCTGATCCGCGATGACCACGAGAGCATGAAGGCCGAAATCGTCGATCATCGCAACAAGTATCTGGCGATGGTCAAAGGCAAAGATGCGGCGGGCGTTTTGCCCGATGACATGGTCGAACTGATTCGTGGATTTATGGCCAGCCGCGTTGTGCTGACCGCGTTGGAGCTGGATGTGTTTACCGCTGTCGGTGACGGAGGCACGGCCCAACGCATTGCCGACAGAATCCAATGCGCCGTCCGGGCAACAGAAATGCTGTTAAATGCCCTCGTCAGCCTCAAGCTATTGGACAAGGAGAACGACTTATATTCGAATTCGCCGGTGGCCGCACGTTTCTTTGTCGAAGGGACGCCCGATAGCGCTCGCCTGGGGCAATTACACATGGCGAATCTGTGGAAGCGCTGGTCGACACTTACGGACGCAATCCGGGAGGGCACCAGCGTTGCGCCCAAGGCAAGCGATGCCTCGATCGAGCCATTTATCGCGGCCATGGACGTTAATGCGCGGGGCAGGGCTCGAGCCGTAGCCCAAGCGGTGCAACTCAATGGCGCCAAATCGATGCTCGATCTCGGCGGAGGGTCGGGAGCGTATTCCATCGCCTTTGCCAAAGCTGCTCCAGAACTTCATTCTGAGATCGTCGATATGCCTGACGTGCTGCCGATTGCCGAAGACCACATTCGTAAGGCGGGACTCGCGGACCGCATCACGACTCGCGTGGGAGACATGCTGACGGTGCCGCTCGAAGCCGGAAAGTATGACCTGGTGCTGTTGTCGGCGATCTGCCATATGTTCTCGCCCGGCGAGAATCAGCAACTCCTGAAGCGAGCCTTCGAAGCGCTTGCGCCAAAGGGAAGGCTGGTTATATCGGACTTTGTGCTGAACGCGGACAAAACCGCTCCCCGCTTCGCGGCTCTGTTTTCGCTCAACATGCTGGTCGGCACTCGCGCCGGGGCCAGTTACAGCGAACCGGAGTATAGCGAGTGGATGAAGGGCGCCGGCTTCGCGGAGGTTAAGCGGGTGCGCCTGCCGGAGCCGGCCAATCTGATCATCGGTACAAAGTACCTTCCAATTGCAAACAAGTTGTCAAAGCTTGCCGGCACCGCTATCTCTGCGTCTGCTGGTCCGTCTCACCCAGAACTCGCCATCCACAGATTCTGGCGTTGAGGAGTGAGAATGACCCAGGCTCAAGGTTCGTCGTGGGCGCAACGCGTGTCCGGCGCCATATTCCTAATCCGCCTTCTGGTAGGGTGGGTCTTCGTTTCCGAAGGGATACAGAAGTTTCTGTTCCCTGCGCAACTGGGGGTCGGCCGCTTTATCAAAATCGGCATACCAGCTCCACAGATCATGGCTCCACTCGTAGGTACGATCGAGATCGTCTGCGGTTCCCTGCTGCTCATCGGACTGTTAACTCGCCTGGCAGCCGTCCCGTTGCTCGCCGTAATCTCGGTCGCCATCGCCACAACCAAGATTCCGATGATCGCCAAGACCGGCATGTGGAGCATGCTGCACGAGGCGCGCACAGACTTCAGCATGGTGCTGGGGCTTGTCTTCCTGCTAATCAGCGGGGCAGGATCGTTGTCGCTGGATGCCAGGCGGCACAAATGAAAAAGGCCCACCCCGTCGATGACAGGATGGGCTGAGCTTACTCGAAAGATTAGACGCCGATGACGCCGACGAGTTCCTTCACGGAATCAGCGCTCTTCTGCAAGGCCGCTTTCTCTTCAGGCGTCAATTTGATCTCGATGATCTTCTCGATGCCGTTGGAGCCCAGCTTGCATGGGACGCCGACAAACAGGCCGCTGATGCCGTATTCACCTTCCAGATACGCGGCGCAGGGAACGATCTTCTTCTTGTCCTTCAAGATGGCTTCCACCATCTCTGCGACTGCGGCAGACGGCGCGTAGTAAGCGCTGCCGGTCTTCAGGTGCTTCACGATCTCGGCTCCGCCGTCACGGGTACGCTGCACCAGGCGATCGATGGTGGCCTGGTCCATCAGTTCGGTGATCGGAATACCGGCTACGGTGGAGTAGCGCGGCAGCGGAACCATGGTATCGCCGTGACCGCCGAGGACGAACGCGGTAACGTTCTCGACCGAGACATCCAGTTCGCGAGCGATAAAGGTGCGGAAACGCGATGAGTCGAGAATGCCCGCCATGCCGATCACCCGGTTGCGAGAAAAACCGCTCAGTTTGTATGCCGCCTGCGCCATCGCATCCAGCGGATTAGAAACGATGATGAGGATGCAGTTAGGCGAATACTGAACCACTTTGCCCACCACGTCACTCATGATCTTGTAATTGGTATTGAGCAGATCGTCGCGGCTCATGCCAGGCTTGCGTGGAATGCCGGCGGTGATTACCACAATGTCGGAGTTCGCCGTATCGGCGTAGTCGTTGGTGCCAATGACGTACGAGTCACGCTTCTCGATGGGCATGGCTTGCAGCAGGTCGAGACCTTTGCCCTGGGGTACGCCCTCCACGATGTCGATCAGCACAACGTCGGCATGCTCTTTCGACGCCAGCCAATGGGCCGCCGTGGCGCCTACGTTACCGGACCCAACTACTGTTACTTTCTTGCGCATTAGTCCTCACAGTATCGCCCGTTGCGGGCGTATGGAATCGCATTACGAAAACAATGACTCGGAACGACCACGGCCGTTCCGCCTTATAAAAGCACTGCTATTTTGAGGCGCCGGCCGCGACCGGAGCCATGTTCTGAATCATGTGCGAGGCGAACTCACTGGTCTTGACTTTGATCGCCCCTTCCAACATACGCTCGAAGTCGTAAGTCACCTTCTTCTGCTGAATCGTCTGTTCTAAAGAGCTTTCGATCAGTTGTGCCGCCTCATGCCAGCCCATGAACTCAAACATCATCACCCCCGAGAGCATAACTGAACCGGGATTGATGACATCTTTATCGGCATACTTGGGAGCCGTGCCATGGGTAGCTTCGAAGATGGCGTGCTGGTCGCCGATATTGGCGCCAGGCGCGATGCCAAGGCCGCCGACTTGTGCGGCTGCGGCGTCGGAGATGTAGTCACCGTTAAGATTAGGAGTCGCCAGGACGGTGTACTCATCGGCGCGCGTGACGATTTGCTGGAAGATGCTGTCGGCGATACGGTCGTTGATCATCAGCTTCGACTTCCACGCGCCCTTGCCATGCGTGGCATAGATGCTGTCGACAACGTCCTTTACCTCTTTGTAGAGCGCGGCGCGGAAATCCTGCGGCGCAAACTCCATGCCCGGTTCCACCAGCTTGGCATTCTCTTCGATAGACAGGCCGGTATTTCGGTCGAGATTGTCGATGATCCAGCTCTCGCGCTCGGTGATCACCTGCTGACGGAATTCCTGGGTCGCCAGTTCGTAACCCCACTCGCGGAACGCGCCTTCGGTGAACTTCTGAATATTGCCTTTGTGAACCAGGGTCACCGACTTCCGGCCATTTTCCAAAGCGTATTTGATCGCCATGCGAACCAGACGCTTGGTCCCGGTGATCGAGATCGGCTTGATGCCCACACCCGAGTCCTCGCGGACGCGTTTATTGGTGCCGGCCAGCATCTTGTTATTGATGAAATCGATCAGTTCTTTGGCCTGGGCGGTTCCCTGCTTCCATTCGATGCCCGCGTACACGTCTTCTGTGTTCTCACGGAAGATGACCAGGTTCATCCGCTCGGGATGCTTCACCGGCGAAGGGATGCCGCGGTAGTACTTCACGGGACGAACACAGGCGTACAGGTCGAGAATCTGGCGCAGGGCGACGTTCAGCGAGCGGATGCCACCGCCGACTGGAGTCGTCAACGGGCCTTTAATGCCGATACGCAATTCACGAAACGCTGCGACCGTTTCATCGGGCAGCCAGGTCTTAAAACGATCCATCGCCTTCTCGCCGGCGAAGACTTCATACCAGGCGACGCGGCGCTTTCCGTTATAGGCAATATCAACCGCAGCATCGAATACGCGAACCGAAGCTTTCCAAATGTCTCGTCCGGTACCGTCGCCTTCAATGAAGGGAATGATGGGGTTATCGGGGATGACGAACTTTCCGTCGAAGGTGATCTTGCTTCCGCTGGAAGGCAAAGGAATACCGTTGTAAGAAGACGCCACTAGGCACCTCAAAGAATTTAATAGATAAGGATCCCGGGCTGAACCCAGCCCCACGTCGGGATTAGAGGAGCAAACAGAACCGGGCTTAACCGGAGAGCTGACGCGTTTCGACGCTGACGGCCGCGGCGGACGCTCGGGCTAAGTTCCGCCGCCTCCGCTTCAGAGGCATGACCACCTGATCCCGAACCTTTTAACCTATCACCGGCGCTTGTGAGGTTCAATCGAAACCAATGTTCATCCATCACACATCTGTGTGAGGTACAAGCGTCGCTTACCTGAACAATCTCTATTGTACTCAAACCTGCAGGTACTTCGCGCAGACGGCACGGGTCTGCCGCAATATCTCGCTTAGCTGGATTTCCAGTTCGAACCTGTCGCTGTCGTCGAGCATTCGCCAAACCAGCTTCTGCACTGCGCGCCGTGGATGTTCGGCTACCGGAAGCCACTTGCGAGCTCTTCCGGTAACCAGTCTCACTCCGTGCTCAATGGTGCGAAGGAAGCTGGCGCTGCGAGCCAATATTTCGTAATCCTCTTCCCGCAGAAGGCCGCTTTCGCGCAGACGGCGCAAGCGCTCCCACAAGTTTCCGGAGAACCAGAGCTGGTGTTTTGCCTGGAGCACGCCCGCCAGATAGTCGAGGTCGTAGGTACCACCTGCTCCGGTCTTGAAGTTATGACCCGACTCGCTTTTCTCCAATTTGCCGCGCAGATCGCGCAGTTCGGCCTCAAAACCGGGCCTGCGCGCGATCTCCGCGATGCCCTCCTGAACTGCTTCCATAGTGCCCTCAGCCAGTGCACGGTCTCCCGCTGCATAGCGTAGTTTGAGATAGGTCAGCGCCTCCCACGGTTTAGCCTCCTCCCTGAAATACGACCGCAGTTGCGTCGGGGTGACGAGGAGTTCTCCCTCTCTGCCGTGAGGCCGAAGACGGGCGTCGACCGGAAATACGGTTCCCTCTTTCGTATACGCAGTCAGAGCGGCCACAAATTGCTCCGCGATCTTGCCCATCGTTTGCCGATTGCTGTGCGTGTCACAGACGAAGAGCAGGTCCGCGTCCGACAGAAGGTCGAACTCGTGTGTACCTAGTCGACCCAGGGCCAACACTGCGAATCCGTTGCCTGCACCCGACATCGCCAGTGCTGCGGAAATGGCGGCATCTGCCGCGGCGGTGGTCTCGTTCAGCGCAGCGAAAACCTGGCGAGGGAAAAACAATTCTTCCGCAGCGCAGAGAAAAACTCGCCTGCGATATTGCTGGCGTAGGATGGCCATCGCCTCAGCGCGATCGATCTCGGCGTTAGCCAGGTATGTGAAGACTGGATCACGCTCAGTCGCTTCCCATTCCCGGCCCGGCGAAAAAAGTTGTTCTTCCTCGCCATGCGCCGAACTGTCGGCAATCGTGTCCAGCAAACTCACTTCTTCAGGATGACGTACCAGAATGTCGGTAAGGAACTCGCTGTATTCAAAGACGGTCAGCGCGCGCTCGAGTGCCTTCGGGGAGCGCAAGATGGCGCCATAGCGCTCAGAAGTCGTGCCCGCTGAGCTGAGGAATCGGTCCAGATTACGCCTGGCGTGCTGTGAGAGCTCGGCCTGCAATGCCACTTCGCGTAAAGGAGGCGAATCAATCGCCAGCCTCTGCATCAGTTGCCGGTGCGTGCTCTCAGGAGTCGCAGTGATTTCGGGACGCAGCTGAAAGTCGCTCGTCACGGGAACTTGATTTTGTTCTTCGTAAATGACGCGCTGGTAAATTTCCTGCACGGCTGCCATTCGCCGTTGAACATGCGCAATAAATTCCTGCGGACTGGGCGCTGCCGTACCTTCACGAGCCATACTGCGCGCCAGCTGGTGCAATTCTGGAGCCGACTGGGGAAGGCGGTGCGTTTGCTGCCCCTGCCGTAATTGCAAACGATGTTCCAGGTGCCGCAGGAACTCGTAGGCGCTGGTCAGATTGTGAAAGTCTTTGCTGCTGATGTGCTCCTTGTCGCGCAGCTTCTGCAAAGCGAAGAGCGTGCCGCGCGACCGCAACCACGATTCACCACCTCCGTAGACACGCTGCAGACACTGCACCAGAAACTCAATGTCGCGGATACCGCCGCGATCCACTTTCACGTCGATCCCGGTCTCTGGCACCTCTTTCAATAAACTTTTGCGGCGATGGCTGCCTATCCTGGCGCGGGTCTCGAGTGCCGTTTTGATGGCTACAAAATTCAGTTCTGGACGGTAAACATAGGGTTGGACCGCTCGCATGAATTCGCGGGCCAGCCCTACGTCACCTGCGGAGTGCCGGGCCTTGATCATTGCCTGCAATTCCCAATCGTGCGCCACCTGCGAGTAATAGCGAATGGCATGCGCCAGAGGCACCGCCGGCTCGCCCTCAGTTCCCTGGGGACGAAGCCGAAGATCGATGCGGAAGACTGGACCCTCATGCGTATGCCGGGACAGCAGCTCAGTTATGTTTTGCGCCAGGCGAACGAAGTACTCACGGCTTGAGATGTCGCTGCCGGCCGGTTCCTCTCCGCCGTCGTACAGGCACAGCAAATCGATATCCGAACTATAGTTCAGCTCGTTGCCCCCCAACTTACCCAGGGAAAGCACGGTGAAGCGGGAGTCGACGGCACGTCCTCGTTGATCGAGATGCTGCGGGGTTCCGAACCTGCGCTGCAGTTGAGAGTAGGCTTCGCGCAGGGCATCTTCGATTAGCACATCCGAAAGAGCGGAAATTTCGGCAGTCGTCTCTGCCAGGGTGGCCATACCAAGGACATCGCGCAGCATAATCCGCACGTATTCTCGGCGTTTGAAGCGCGCCAGCCGAGCGGCAGTGTCGGTTTCGAAGGAACGCGAGCGCAGGCGAGCGAAGTTTTCCTCGAAGTCCTCGCGGGAACGGCTGTGCTCGAGGCCGCGATCGCGGATGAAGCTGTAAAAGAGGTCGGGATTCTGGATCAGTGTCTCGCCCAACCATGTACTGTGACCAAATACCGCAACCGCATAGTGAACCAGCGACGGATGCGCGCCGAATAATAGGATGAGGTCGGCCGGTCCTGCATCCACAAGGTGATCGAATTGATGGACGGCCACGTCAGGGTTGGGAGCCGCTGGCAGAACGCCCACCAAGAAGTCATAGACTTCGGCAGGAACGCGCTGACGAATGCGCTTCAGACCCTGATTAGCCGTCCAGGTATCGAGGAATCGAATGCCGTCAGGAGCTTCGGCGTCGGGATGTTCAATTTCAGCCACCAGAGTGGATTCTATAGGGGCGGAAATATCTCCCAAGCCAATAACCCAGGAATTGGGGTGGGCTTAACTTTAAAGCAAAACAAGAGGGACGACCGGAATCGTCCCTCTTCGGAATAACTTTGTTCGCGGCAACCCGAACTGGTTTACTCGGCGTGTCCGCTGTCGAGCTCTTACCGGCCCAATTTGCGACGGATGACGCCGCCAACGGCCAGAACGCCGCTGCCCAGCAGCAGGAAGCTGCTCGGTTCAGGAGTCGTTCCACCACCACCAGATGCCGATACCGAAATGTTGTCCAGGGCCATATAGCCAGGATCATCACGGAACGCGAAGCTGACGGTGTCGGTGCCTGTTCCAGTAACGTTATAGGTGTACTGGGTCCAAGAGGAACCAGTGTTCGGGTTGGTCAGGGACAGTAGCTGAGTGCCGTCCCAAGAGGCGCTGAAATCGCTGGGGTTGTCGCCAACCGAAGCGAACCAGAAGCTGAAGGTGTAATGGGCGCCGGCGGTGTCGCTGAAGGTCTGGCTCAGTGTGCCATCGCTTCCCACGGGGCCCAGCGTCGCATAAAAGTTGCCATCCTGGGCACCGGAATACTCGTAAAACGCACCGGATTCAACAAAGGTATCTTCGAAGTTGCCGCCAGTTGTCCAACCGGTAAAGTCGCCGGTTTCAAAACTGCCATTGGCAACCAGATTCTGAGCGGAGCTCTTAGGCGCAGTGACAAGAAAAGCGATCGCCAAAGTAGCCAGGACCAGCAGGGATTTGGATCGCATACTTCCTCCGGAGGTGGTCGTGTCGTAGGACACTCCGTTAGATGTTATGCATGTGAATCTCCAACAGTAATGCCCCTATTTCCAGCAACTTACAACTCACCCCATTTCGGGTAAGTGCAGGTTCTTGCGGCATTGTGACAACGACGTTCCAAAACGGGCATTCAAGGATAAGTATGTTCAGCCCCAGTCAGTTTGTTAGTTAAGATTGTCGCGACAAGGTGGATATAGAGTGAAGGCCGCGGGAGCGTTACATTGAACTTCCTCTCAAACTACTTCAGATTCGATTCCCAGGAGACCACTTTCCCCCGGGAGCTTATCGCTGGCCTCACCACGTTCACGACCATGTCCTACATCGTGGTTGTGAATCCGGCGATTTTGTCTAATGCCGGGATACCGGAAGGCCCTTCCTTTGTGGCGACGGTGCTGGTAGCCAGCTTCGGCTGCTATTTCATGGCTCTCTATGCCAACCGCCCATTCGCTATTGCGCCTTACATGGGTGAGAACGCATTCATCGCCTTTACGGTGTGCAAGGTCCTGGGTTTCCGTTGGCAAACTGCACTGGCTGCTGTCTTTATCGCTGGCGTCCTTTTCGTGCTGATGACTGTACTGCATCTGCGTAAATGGATAGTGGAGGGTGTACCTACGTCTCTCCGATATAGTTTCGCGGTAGGAATGGGGCTGTTTCTTACTTTCATCGGCTTAAACGAAACCGGACTCGTTCGTCTTGGCGTGCCGGGCGCGCCTGTCCAGGCCGGCCAGCTGACATCGGCCCCGGTTTTGGTCTCCATGTTCGGCGTCGTCTTGCTGGCGATACTGATCATCCGCAAGGTTCCGGGAGCCATCCTGCTTGGCATTGTTCTGACTTCGATCCTCGCCTTTGTAACGAAAGTTGCAGCCGCGCCTCGGGCCTTCGTCAGCATGCCGCCCAGCATCAAGCCGATCTTGTGGCAATTGGATCTTCGGGGTGCCCTGACCTGGCAGGCTTTTCCTGTAGTGCTGACGATTTTTGTTATGGCATTTGTCGATACGATGGGAACACTGATTGGTCTGTCGGCACGCGCCGGCTTTCTGGATGAGAATGGGCAGCTACCGCAAATCGAGCGTCCGATGCTGGTGGACGCGATCACAACCACTCTGGCTCCGGCGCTGGGAACTTCGACCTCGGGCGCGTACGTGGAGTCGGCCACAGGGGTAGAGGCCGGCGGCAGAACCGGGTTCACCGTCCTGGTGACCGGTACGTGCTTCTTGTTGACTTTGTTCTTTGCGCCGTTTGTGGCCACCATTCCGCCCCAGGCATACGGCCCTGCGCTGATTATCGTCGGGCTGTTCATGCTGGCTTCCATCACCCGCATCGACTTTACCGACTACACGGAATCCATACCAGCCTTCGCCGTCGTCTCCCTGATGGCGTTCACCTTCAATATCGCGATTGGAATCTGCGCCGGCTTCGTACTCTATCCAATCTGCAAGCTGGTAGGCGGCAAGCAGCAGCAACTTAAACCCGGATTGTGGGTACTCACAACCTTATCCCTACTATTCTTCATCTTGTATCCATATCACTAGCTTGTGATCGCGGGCGTTGATCTGGCAATTCGCGCAGTTTGCCTTTATGCTGCGACGAGCCAAGCCGAGTTCGTCCGCCGGGGGATCTCAACAAAATGGGCCTACGTTCTTCCGCCGCTTGGCGGCCATGCGCGCTCTTACTTTTTCTGACGTTACTTTTCGTGTCCTTGGCAGGCGCGCAAGCGGCCCCGCCGTCTGACGACAACAAGACGAAGGCCGATCCTGACCTGACGCATTACATTCATGCCGTTCCGCGTACGCCGGCGGACTACAAGGCCATCACAGCGGAGGGGAGACTTTACTGGTTCACTCGTTCCACGGTGGGACTCAGGAGCCTTACCGGCGGTTTGTTTTCGGCGGGATACGGCACCGCTACCAACAGTCCGCACGAATACGGGACACATTGGGAGGGCTTTGGAGATCGCTATGGGATGCGCCTCACCGGCGTCTCAACCAGCAACGCCATGGAGGCGGCTATCGGATCTATCTGGGGCGAAGATCCCCGGTATTTTCACACCGTTCACCAGACTTTTGGCAACCGGGTGAAAAACATCTTTGACCTGACATTCCGAGCCTATGGCGAGGACGGCATGCGTCATCCCGCCTATGCGCGCTATGTTTCCGTGACCGGCAGCAACTTCCTGTCAAATACCTGGCGTGTACCCAGCGACTCGGATTGGCAGCGTGCGCTGATACGAACTGCGGAAGGTTTTGGCGGCAAGGCGATTTCCAATGCTTTCAGCGAGTTTGTTCCGGAAGTATGGCGCAAAGTCAGGCGTCAGCCCGATCCCTATTCCGCGGACGAGCATAACCCTTAAGCCGGCGTTATGATGTTCCGGCCGGAGGAACCTGTGGCAACCTACGATCTGATCCAAAACTTGGCTGACGTCCTCGAGATCCCGAAGGACGGGATCCTCAGCCGCACCATTCATCGGGACGATCATGCCAAGGTAGTGCTGTTCGGATTTGCCGGGGGCCAGGAGCTATCTCAGCACACCGCAGCGGTTCCGGCCGTGATTCAGATTGTGCAGGGAGACGTTCGGCTCACGCTCGACGGCGAGGAGAAGGAACTTTGCGGCGGCTCGTGGGTATTCATGCAGGCCAACTTGCCACACGCCGTCTACGCCAAATCTGACGCTGTGATGCTTCTCACAATGTTCGGCGCCTAGCGATAACAAACACGCACGCCAAGTTACGCAGCATGGCTTTGCGCTGCCCCGGATCGAGCCACTTGCACCACGAACACCGTTCCGCTTTTGCCGGCCGCGACGCTGGTGCGAAATCGTATGCTGCCGCCGTGGTTCTGAATAATCTCCTGGCTGATCCACAGGCCAAGACCCGTACCCACGTTTTTCTTTGTGGTAAAGAACGGCTCGAAGATTTGAGCCCGCGACGCCTCCGGGATGCCGGCGCCTTGATCCACGATCGTTACTTGAGCCTTGTTCCCAACTTGCCTGATCCGAATGCGAATATTCGAACCCGCCGGCGAGGCGTCGATTGCGTTACTCAACAGGTTCGAAAAAACCTGACGCAACTCGCCGGGAACCCCGTATCCCGGGACGTGGCCCTCCGTCTCAACGGCCACAGTGACCCCATGCGAAGCCAGCTTGCGATGAAAGACGTCGACAACGCCTCTTATGATCTCCGACATATCGAGTTCCACCGGCGAAGTGGTATCGCGATAGAAGCCGAGCGTCTGACGAGTAATGTGGGCGACGCGCTGCAACTCGTGGTCGGCAGCTTCCAGAAGGCGGCGGCTGGCCTCGAGAGATTGCTCTGAGCGCGCAAGAAACATCAGGTTGGTCACCGCTTCGAGAGGGTTGTTGATCTCGTGCGCAATAGTCGCAGCCAGGCGTCCGGCAGCGGCCAGTTTCTCGCTCTTGCGCAAGGTCTCTTCGGTATACTTGCGGGTACTGATGTCCATGGACATTCCGGCCATGCGCAGGGGCTCACCGGTGGGTGAATACTCGGTCGCGCCCCGGGAAGTAGTCCAGCAGTACCCGCCATCGGGTCGGCTTGTCCGGTATTCCACTTCGTAATCTTTGTGATGCGCGACCGCTTCCTGAACCGTAGCCAAAGCGCGCTCGCGATCTTCCGGATGGATCGTGTCAAGCCAATTTTCAAGTCCGTCCGCCGAAGCTGCCGCGCTGTATTCCGTGCATATCTTCCACCTCTGGTGACCAGGTCACCACCCCAGTGCAGATGTCCCACTCCCAATCGCCGATGTTGGCAGCGGCCTGGGCGATGAACTTTCGCCGCAACTTATCCAGTTCCTGGAGCTTCTCGTTCGCTGCACTCAGATCAAGATTTGCTTTCGCGAGCTCGCTGGCACGCGACTCGGACAGACGCATACCTTCGATGTTCGTGAGGATATTCGGCATTACTACCGGCAGGGCAACCGCCGTTGCTAACGATGCCAGGGCCGTAATGACCTTCACGTAAGCCGAGGCCCAATAAACCGGATGCCAGAGGGTGATGGCCTCCATAAAATGCGTGCCACCGCACGCAATGATGAATGTGCCGAAGGCTAGAAACATCCAGTGAAACGGAATGCCGCCTTTGCTCGCACGCACGAGGTAGACCAGCGTCAGCGAAATAACAACGTACGAAGTCCCGATTAACAGATCGGAGATCAAGTTGACGTTGATCAACACCGGATTGCCCAGATAGCAAAAGACGTGCGGCATGAACTGCAACTGCTCGACACTTCGGCCAAGTACCGGCCATATCAAAGCGCTGAGCGCCAGCAACGCCAAGCCACCGGCGAAATATTTGACTTGCAGGGACTTTTGCCGTTCCGCGTTCATACCGGCAGGGGAGAGACCGATCGGGCCAGACATGGACATGAATACTCCGTAAGCAGAGTGCGCTTGCGTCGCACTCGGATGCTAGCTTCGAGACGTTCTGACAAACCAGCGGGCAGGCAGGAGCAATCCGACGCCTCGGCTGACGTTGCCAGAAACGCAACGGCGAATTGCGCGATTAGATGATGGCTCGAGCAGTTAAGTCAAGCAGGAGTGCGCGCTCTGGCGGTAGCGGCTGAGATTCGGGTGTAATTCCGGCTCAGAACAACGCAGCCCTCTGGTTGGCCAGAGCGGTAACTAGGGAGCCGAGCTGGCGACAGCCCACTCCGCAAGCTTCTGTTTGGCTACCGGCCTTGCGAAGGCGTTTGCTGGATTATGCGTGTTGATGGCCAGGATTTGCTCGTAAAACTGGCGAGCGTGCGCCTTGTCGCCAAACTTCTCGTACGCTTGCGCCTGCAGGCAGAGTACCAGTGGATCCTTTTGATTGGCTTGTTGCAGTTGCTTGATCGCGGTCGCGTCATCGCCGGTGTAGAAAGCTACATAACCTGCCAAATATGGATAGAAGATTGCCTGATCGGGATTGTCGCCCTTATCAATGAGCGCCTTAGCTGCCGCCAGATGCTGCTTCGCTTTGTCTGCTTGACCCCGCCGGGCAGCGATCCGCGCCTGCGCCCCTTCCCAGCGGAATTCCCACAAGGTCTTTTTGAGCCGGTGTCAGATTCGGGATTTTCAATGCGGTGAGATGTCCCGTCTGATACCACTGGAAGGCGTTGTCATAATCCCCTGATTCCAGGTAGATCCGGGCCAGCTCGTCAGCTGTACCGCCAGCATCTGCATACTTGTTCCAGTTATATTGCATGTCGAAAGCACGGCGCTCGTACTCTGAAGCTTTGTCGGTATTGCGTTCGAAGGCGTAGGACACAGCCATGACGCGTAGCGCCTGCACTGCCTGCTCTTGAGATGCCAGTTGAATCGCTTTGGCCAAATGCTGGCGAGCGTCCGTATATTTCCCTTGCAGATCCAGAGCAACGCCTAAGAATAGCTGGGCCTGGTAGAGGTTCGGGTCCAGATCGATCGCCTGCTGATATAAAGCGATCGCCTCATCCGGCTTACCTGCGCCGGCAAGCTTCTCGCCCTGTTTCACCAGTTCAGACGCATCCTGAGTTTTCGCCTGGAGATTTGCAGGGCTTTGCCCCGGCGTCGGTTGCGCCTGCGCGAAGGCGCGAAGATTACAAAACAACAATCCAACGGTGAATAGCAGGACAAGAATGCTTCGAGGGAGAGCTCTCATGCGCCGCATTATGGCACATTGCCGAGTTCCGGGTTGTTTCCCGACCACGCGACGCGGTACACTGCGCGCGCCTGATAATCACTTCGAGGTTATCTCCATGACGAATGGCTCCCAAACCGAAGCATTGTCGAGACGCCGTTTATTGCAGTTGGGCATAACCGGAACCGCTGCCGGCCTCGTGGCCGGAGCTCTTCCTCTTGTGCTGCCCACACCGGCGCAGGCACAAGACGTCTCCACGCCCGACGCCGCGCTGGCCGAAATGATGGCCGGCAACAAGCGCTACGTGTCGAACACTCTCACGTCGCCGCAGCATGACCTGGATCTTCTAAAGCAGAACACGGAAGAGAAACAGGAGCCGTTTGCCGCCGTGTTGTCGTGTGCGGACTCGCGAGTCCCGGTGGAGTGGGTCTTCGATCAGACGATCGGCCACATCTTCGTCACCCGCGTGGCAGGAAACCTGATCACGCCGGAAATCATTGGCAGTCTGGAATATGGAGCGGCGGTCCTGGGTACGAAGGTAATCCTGGTTCTGGGCCACGCGAATTGCGGCGCCGTTGCTGCAGCGATAAAAGGCAAGAGTGTTCCGGGACAGATTAGTTCGCTGTTCCCGCACCTTCAGCCGGCCGTCGACGAGGCAGGCCCCGACCTGACCGCAACCATCAAAGCGAACGCGCGATACCAGGCAAGACTGCTTCGTGAGTCGTCGACCGTCATCGGACCGATGGTGAAGGAGGGAAAGTTAAAGGTCGTCTCTGCATACTACGATTTGTCAAACGGAGCAGTTACGCTGTTGGAATAAGATCCAGACGTGCTAGGGTTGCGCACCACATGGCCGCTGCAACTCACTGTTGTCGCTCGAATAACGCGCGCAGCAACAGCAGCGAGGAAGTATTCAACAGAAATTGGCTGCGCACTAGTCCAGGCTCGTCCGGCTCCAGCCCGAAGCCCTTTTCGCCCGCCGCCTTCTTCTCCCAGTACTTTTGGACCCAGGCTTCCCAACTCTTCCCCGCCGCAGTGTCGCGTCCAGTGAACGCAAGGGCAGCGATATCGGAATAGGGGATTGACACCTTCTCCGCGGAATTCTGCGGGATGAGCCGAACCACCGACTGAGATAACGACGGGCCGGTCCGACGGTCGAATATGTAGCCCTCAACCTTGGAGCCGTCCTTGCGCGTGATGGTGACATCACCGCGGTAATCGAACGCCGTCTCGAGCGCCTCGCGCAGCTCGGCTTCGCTGGCCAGTTCGGGCACCCATCCTTCTACCTGCTGGCGATCGCGTCCAGGAACAACCTCCAGATGATCGACTGTCAAATTGTGCTGCGGCTCGCTCATAAAACTATTCGCCTTTCGCTCACGCCCGTACTTGGGTCTTCTCGGCTTCCTGAATCTGGATCAGAGGCTTGTAGGCATGGACCGGCTTCACCTTTTCCTCCAACATGGCAAGAGCTTCGTCATCTTTGTACTCGCTCGAAAACGTCGCCTTCACCGTTGCCAGGAAACCTTTTAGCGAGAAGAAAGTGTCGTGTACTGCCGAAGCTTCATATCCGCTGTGCACCATGCAATTGGCGCACTTTGGATTGCCGGACTCGGTCCCGTACTTGTGCCATTCGGTTTCGCGCATCAGCTCGTCGAAAGTGTCAGCGTACCCGTCCTGAAGCAAGTAGCAAGGCTTCTGCCAGCCAAAGAGATTGAAGGTCGGCATTCCCCATGGAGTACAGGGATAGTCGCGCTTGCCCATGAGAAATTCGAGGAACAGCGGCGACTGATTGAATACCCACTTCTTCTTGCGATTCGCCAGCATCGCCCGAAACAGCCGCCGGGTGCGAGCGCGCCCTAGAAAGTGCTTCTGGTCAGGCGCCTTCTCGTACGAATAACCGGGCGAGAGCATCATGCCCTCGACTCCAGCGTCCATCATCTGATCGAAAAACGCGCGCACGCTGTTGGGATCGGCGCCGTCGAAAAGCGTGGTATTGGTGGTGACGCGGAACCCGCGCTGAACTGCTTCCTTGATGCCGTCGAGAGCGAGATCGTATCCGCCCTCTCGACAGACCGAGAAGTCGTGGTGTTCGCGCTCTCCGTCAACGTGTACGGAGAACGTCAGATACTTGCTCGGCTTGAAGAGATTGATCTTTTCCTTCAGCAGCAGCGCGTTAGTGCAGAGGTAGATGTACTTTTTGCGAGCGACCAGGCCTTCCACGATCTTGTCGATTTCGGGATGCAACAGGGGCTCGCCGCCGGGGATGGACACCATGGGTGCGCCGCACTCGTCGACCGCCCGGAAACACTCCTCGGGCGAGAGATTCTGCTTTAACACGTGCGCGGGATATTGGATCTTGCCGCATCCGGCGCAAGCCAGGTTGCAGCGAAACAGAGGCTCCAGCATAAGAACCAAGGGATAGCGTTTGCGGCCCTTAATGCGCTGCTTCAGGACGTAAGTAGCGACCGTCCACATCTGCGATACGGGAACAGGCATGCTCTTCAACCTCTAAATGAGAACGCGAACTCTCTTTCGTTTTTATCTATTTTATGGGATTATGTCAAGTGAAGGCTAGTTGCCCAATCAGAATGTCCGAACAGCTCCAAAGCGGTTCTCTAGCCCCTGAGGCCCCATCAGCGGCGCGGCGCACACCCGTGCAATCGCGCAGTCATCAGACGGTTGTGCGGATCCTTGACGCTGCCAGTTCCTTGCTGACGCAAATGCCGCTGGAAGACGTAACGACGACGCGCATTGCCGCGGAAGCAAATCTTTCGATTGGCGGGCTCTACCGCTTCTTTCCCGACAAGCAGACGATCATCGACGCCATCGCCGTGCGTCACGTCGAGCAGTTTCGCGCTTCGCTGGAGGACTCGGTCATCAAGGTTCTGGAACGAGAGTTCGCGAACCTTGAGACTTTCGACCCGGCCGTCATTCTCAACAGCGTGGTCGATGCTTACGTGGTCTATCTGGACGCGCATCCGGACTTCCGGACGATCTCATTTGGCCGATACGTCAGCGCAGCCACCAAGGAACGGCAGGCGTCGCCGACCGTGGGTCTGCCGGCTCTACTGAAGAATTTCATGCTGGAGCGCCTGGGGATTCCCAACACGCCAGAACTCGATCTGATGTTGCGTGTGGTCAGCGAGGCCGGCGAGCGACTGGTCGCGTATGCCTATGAGCAGCCTACGCGCGAGGAACGCGATCGCATCGTCTCCGAGATGAAGAAGATGCTGGCGGGATATCTGTTCTCCGAAAAATAAGCTTGCTCTCGCCCGAGGTCCTTACTCCGACTTCCCTCCGCCTGCTCGGGCGTAGGTGATGGTCATCGCTTCTTTCATGGAATTGACGTCAGGTCCGGTCTCCATCGTCATCATGAAGGAGTTCGGCTTCCAGTCGGAATAGATGAAACGGGTCACCATCTTCTGACCGTTCATATCGCCTTCCATCGTGCCGACCAGATTGTCGCCCTGCCACTTCGTAGTTCCGCTGGCGTCGCAGCCACCGGGCGTCATGGTGTCGCACCAGAGTCCGCGGTAGACCATTGCCTTCGAATCCCACCAGAACGTCCCAAAACCCGTGAAGTTGCTGCCTAACAAGCCTGACGAGTGATACTTCTCCATCAGCGACAGTCCGCCCGGGCCGGCAGTAAATACGGCTGCGCCTTTTCCCATTCCCCCATTCGGCATCATCGGATTCGGCTGACTCTTTTCGGTAACCGTCCAGCTGCCCGACATCATCTTGATCAGCTTTGTCATTTCTGGGTCGGGTTTAGGCAGGGACATCGCCGTACTCCGCCGTGGGCTTCGCGGTCTTTGCATCTGCGCCGGCAGCTCTCTCTTGAGCGATTACGCCAAGTACACAAAGCGCGGCAACCGTTGCGACTGCAATTCCCTTGACAACAATCTTCATAGCCTTCACCTCAATACCCCGCAGGCACGAATGGTAAACGAATGCCTGGAACATGAAAACGACTTTTCCCTATGCAAGATCGCGATCACTAGCCGCGACTGGTGCCGAATGACGATTTTGTTATAACCTCTATATATACATTTTTGGAGGTTATAACGATGTCTGAAATCGAGTGTATTCTCAAGCACTATGACGACGTTCTTAGTGGCGATCCATGGCACGGCGAGCCGGTCTGGACCGTTCTGGAAAACGTCTCACTCCCAACCGCGACTGCCCATCCCGTCGCCGGCGCGCACTCCATCTGGGAGATCGTGGCACACATGATTTTCTGGGAGAGCGTGGTGATTAAGCGTTTAGCAGGCGAACGCGCCGGCCTTGTAGAGGATCTCAACTTCGCGGTACCCGCAAATCTGACCGAGGAGAGTTGGCAGGAAACACTGCGGCAATTTCGTGCGTCCAATCAACTGTTCCGCGAGGCGCTGAAGAGACTAGCTCCCGGCCAGTTGGACCAACTCACCGCTGCCGGCAAGCGAACTTTCGGTGAAGAAGCACACGGCGTGATCGAACATCATGTCTATCATCTGGGTCAAATCTCTCTGCTGAAAAGAGCGGCAGGGTAGCTGGCGAAGAGTTTGGAATCGCCCCCCGCCCATGCTGGACAGAAGGCTGTTCGCACGTTTGTAATTAGCTAGTACGGGTGCTAACATCCGGACTTCGCGAGATTTTCAAGGAGGCACGTATGTCGGATCGTGACGGTAGTGGGTTTCTATGGTTCCTGGCCGGCCTGGGTATCGGCGCGGCGGTAGGCATTTTGTACGCTCCCAAGTCAGGTGATGAACTGCGCCAGCAGCTGCGGGAAGTTGCCGAAGATGGCCGCAACACCGTCAAGGAGCGGGCACGGCAGGCACGCGAGCAGGCGGGCACCTGGGCAGACAAAGGTCGCGATTATCTCAACCAGCAGAAGGATCAGATCCGGACCGCTTATGAAGCTGGACGCCAGGCTTATCGCGAAGCCACAACCGCTGACGTGGAAGGCACGACTCCGAACGTCCCCTAAGCTTTCCTTAGTCGCCGGATTCGCATCTCACCGTGCGGTTGGTAGGTACCGTTATGGATGACAAGCTAACGATTTTCATTGCCGTGACCTCAGCTGCAGTCGTACTGCAGATGCTGATTCTTCTTGGCATGTTTCTGGTCATGCGCAAGCTCAGCGCGCGAGTGGAGACACTTGCGGGTAAGGTCGAGGACACGATCGGCGTTGTGCAGACCCGCGTTTTGCCGTTGGTCGATAACGCCAAGAGTATGCAGCAGGAGGTCAAAAACTTCCTGGAAACGTCCCGACCCAAAATCGAAACCCTCATCGACAACCTGAGTCGTATGAGCACAACGACCCGAACTACGGTGGAGCGCTTCGACGTTACCGCTAACGATGCGATTGACCGCGTACGTCTTCAGGTGATCCGCGGCGACGAGATGCTGACGCGTACGATGGACCGCGTAGAGGAGACCACCGAGAAGGTGCAGCACACGGTCATGTCGCCGGTTCGCCAGGTTTCGGGAATCGTGCAGGCCATCAGCACCGGCGTGGGAGCTTACTTCAATAATGAGCGACGCCGGCGTAACGGCGGCCCTTCCGACGAAATGTTTATCTAATTTTTCTCGTGGGACGAGTACGAGCAGCGCCCGTGCGCTGCTCTTTTATTTTTCTGGATGGTTGGACTCAGGAAATCCAGCCGCCGCCCACCACGATATCTTCGTCATAGAAGACGACAGCCTGCCCAGGTGTTATCGCACGCTGCGGCTGGTCGAAGGTCACTAGCACCTCGTCCTCGCCGGTCTTCTCCAGAGTAGCGGCGGCGGGCTCATGACGGTGACGAATCTTCGCTTTAACCGGCATGGGAGCATGCAGGTCATCTACAGAAATCCAGTTGAGCCTCTTGGCTCGAAGTGTGGACGAGAGTAGCTCCTCACCGGTCCCAACCACGACCTGCCGCTGGTCCCCACGGATCTCCAGCACATAGAGCGGCGACCCCGTGGCGACGCCGAGTCCCTTGCGCTGGCCGACGGTGAAGTTGTGAATGCCGGCATGGGTGCCGACCACCTCACCGGTCGTCGTGACCAGTTCGCCTGCAGTGTCGGGGATCTCTTCGCCCTGCTCTTCCAGGTACGCATCGAGAAACTGCTTGTAGTCCCCACCGGGAATGAAGCAGATCTCCTGGGAGTCCGGCTTCTCGAACAGCTGCAATCCGGCACGCTTCGCTTCCTCACGCACATCCGGCTTGCACATCTGTCCGAGAGGAAACAGCGTGCGGCTCAACTGCTCCTGCGTAAGACCGAAGAGGAAGTACGTCTGATCCTTGCTGCGATCGGCAGGCCGCTTGAGCAGCCAACGGCCGGTCACTTCATCGAATTCATTGCGGGCATAGTGTCCGGTAGCCAGCAAGTCTGCGCCGATCTGCCTTGCAGTAACGAGCAACTGGTCAAACTTGAGATGGTTGTTACACAAGCTGCACGGTATGGGAGTCCGTCCCGAAAGATACTCAGAGACAAAGGGACGCACGACGTCGTGCTCGAAGCGCTGCTCCTGGTTAACCACGTAATACGGGATGCTCAACGTCTCCGCCACACGGCGCGCGTCGTAGACATCGTCAATCGAGCAACAACGGCCCTGCACGGACTCGGGCATGCCCTGATGGCCAGCCAGACGGCGCTGGTTCCAGAGCTGCAGCGTGAGCCCAACCACGTTGTAACCCTGCTGGCACAACATGGCCGCAACGGCGGACGAATCCACACCGCCGGACATCGCTACAGCAACCGTGTTGTGCTTCTCTGCCATTCTTGTATTCGAATCCAATTGTGATGAGCTTCTTAAGAACCGACGGCGGTCTTCTTGTACACCGGGCTGATCTCGCGCAGTCGCGAGATGACTTCCGGTACAAGAGTGAGCGCGAAGTCCACGTCTTCGGCGGTGTTCTGCTTGCCAAAACTGAACCGAATGCTGCCTCGAGCACGATTCGCTGATAGCCCCATCGCGGTCAGGACGTGGGAGGGTTCAATCGCTCCCGAAGAACAAGCCGCTCCGGTCGAAACGGCAAGACCCTTGAGGTCGAGCGCAATCACCATCGCTTCGCCCTCGATGTAGTCGAAGGAGATGTTGGTCGTATTTGGCACCCGCGTGACGCCGCCACCATTTACTGCAACATGCTCAACCTCTCGCAGAATCATTTTCTCCAAACGATCGCGAAACTCGGCCATCTGCGCGACGCTTCCGTCCTCAAATCCGAGTCGCGCTATCTCTGCCGCTTTGCCAAGTCCGGCGATTCCCGCTAAGTTTTCGGTCCCCGCACGGCGAGAGCGTTCGTGCCGCCCCCCATAGAAGAGCGGCTGCAGTAATGTTCCCTTGCGAACAAACAGCGCACCGGTACCCTGCGGCCCATGAATCTTGTGGGCCGAGATGGTCAGCAGATCGCAACCAATCTCCTTCACGTCGACCGGGACCTTGCCGGCGGCTTGCACCGCATCGGTATGGAAATAAACATCGGCTTCGGCGGCAATTTTGCCGACTTCCGAGACCGGTTGCAAAACGCCGGTTTCATTGTTGGCCGCCATCACCGTGATGAGCTTGGTTTCAGGACGAAGCGCACGGCGCACATCATCGGGATCTACCAGCGATCGGCCATCCACCGGGAGATACGTCACCGAGCAACCCGTCTGCCCAAGGCGATGACACGAGTTTAGAACCGCGTGGTGCTCGATCGACGACGTAATGATGTGATCGCCCGGCTGCACGAGGCCAAAGAGAGCGAGATTGTCACCCTCTGTGCCACCGCTGGTGAAAACGATCTCTGCTGCGCGGCAATTCAGCAACTCCGCAACTTGCTCGCGAGCATGCTCCACCGCAGCTCGCGCTTGCTGTCCCTGCTGATGGATGGACGAAGCATTGCCGAACCTCTCAAGGAAGTGCGGCCGCATCGCCTCGAAGACTTCGGGCAGAAGCGGGGTGGTTGCATTGTTGTCGAGATACACCCGTCGCATGTGTGCCTCTATTCTAGCTGTTTGATTGGATTCCGCGACAGCCGCCGGCGATTCTCCGAACGCGGCCAACTACTTACACCGAGTTACGGGTAAAACTCGGTCATCTGCGGAGCCGAGCCGGCTCCGTTGGGAATTGTCGTTAGGCCGAGCGCAGTCATGCTCAGGCCAAGCAGGCTCCGGTGGTCGTATTGCACCGTCCCCCGGTACCCGGCTTTCACGCCGGTGCCGACCAAAAGGGTTGCTACCTGCCCGCCGCCATTCCGATTATCGTCGCGCGACTCATCTGTAGTGAGGATGAACAGGCCGCTTTGCTGAAATTGAGGATTGGTGAAGAGCGGAGCAATATTTGTCGAAAGCCAGGTGTCGGCAGCAGCCACTCTCACGCTCACATCGCAGTCGGTGCCTCCGCCCGGACAATCGTGAGCGTCGTGCTCAGCATCTGGAACTACAAAGGAATACGCTGGCAGCTGTCCCGATGACAAGTCGGCCTGGAACTGCGAAAAGTTGTAGATGTTCATGTTGAGCTGCGAGGGCGGCTGAACATCCGAAAAGTATGAAATCGGATCGTGTCGACGCAAATATGGATAGACGTCGCCGCCAAGATACCCCTGCTGCGGCAGGCTCTGCGCGTAGACTCTCCACGACTTCGACACCGCCTGTAGCTCGCGAACCACATTGTCGATCGGAACGACGCCGTTAAAGTTATCGTCAGTGCTGTAGGCTTCGCCGGTGGTCATGATGAAGTAATTGCCGATCGAGGGATGCACGTTGGCGAAGTAATTCGTAGCCAAGCCGCCCTGCGGGATGAGGCTATTGATGTAAGGCGCGCTTGAACTTCCTACGACGTCCGAGTAATCCAGGTTCTCCAAGACGACGATGACGACGTGTTGCACCTGAGCAATTCCGCCCCCGTTGCCGCCGCCTCCTCCACTACCTCCGGAGCCTCCCGACCCCCGCTTCCCCCTGAGCCTCCACTTCCCCCGGAACCCCCGCTACTTCCGCCGCTCGACCCCGCAGTGCCGGAACTGCCGGACGAACTGGAGCTTCCTCCGCCACAGGAGACGTTGAGTACCAGCGATACCAGACTCAACGTCAGAATCAACGCAAGAAAAACTGGAAAACGGGGTCCGGTGGCCGACATCTTCGCACCTCAGCGTCTGAGATGCAGTTCTGTTTTTCCAAGCAGTCTTCAGACGGCGTGTTACGAGAATGTAATCTACTCAATAATGCGGCGAAGTTGAGCAGTTAGCGCAGCGAAGGGCCGACCTGCTCTAAAATCTATTTAATTCCAGTGAAGCCTACCTCAGCGAAAACGGCAAAGAAACGGGCCCCGGCAAAGAATGTGTCTAAGGCGACCCTGAAGCTGCGCCTCCTGAAGAGGCTGAAGTGTACGCTGAAATATGAACGGCTGGCTTGGTCAGCCGGCGCCAGGCTAGTGGCCGGCGTGGACGAAGTTGGACGCGGATCCTTGTTTGGTCCGGTCGTGGCGGCCGCGGTCATTCTCGACCCGAACTATCGAATTCGCGGATTGCGGGATTCCAAGCTGCTGGACCGTGAGACACGCGAGAAACTGGCGCCTCGTATTCGCGAACATTCTCTTGCCTGGGCCATTGCTGCCGTTGACGTAGCCACCATCGACCAAATCAACATTTACTGGGCTTCAAAGCGCGCCATGGAAGACGCAATCGCCATGCTCTCCCTGAAACCAGATCATCTTCTGATCGACGCGCTTCGTGTCAACTGCGAATGTCAGCAGACGCCGATCATACACGGAGATGCGCTCTCGGCATCCATAGCTGCAGCGTCGATCATCGCCAAGGTGGAACGGGACGCGATGATCAGTGCCTGGGACCCGGTCTTCCCCGAATACGGTTTGGCATCGAATAAGGGGTACAGCACGCCAAAGCATCTGAAAATGCTTCGCGAAAAAGGCCCAACCCCTTTGCATCGGCTGTCCTTCGCTCCTGTTTGGACTTCGTCCGCGCCGCAGGAGGTGTTGGAATTCATGCTGGAGGAAGAACCAGCAGCCGGGCCCCATCTCGAAGACCACACCGAGCTTGGGCCCGAAAGCTGAATCCAGATCAATGACAATTTTTGCGAGAGGACTCGGTGTACCTATACTTGAGCTTGAATCTTACGACTTGTGGAATCCGTATGCGCGACCGACTTTAGATTCTCCTTTCGACATTTCTACCTCGAGAGGCACGCGGGCAATTTTCCGCATCTCTTGCTAGAGTAGACACCACATCCCTTCATGCAAGCAGTTACCGACAGTGCGCCCGTCACCCATCGTTGCACCCGCTGCGGAGCCGACTTTCCGGTGGATTCTCTACAATGTCCGTCGTGCGGCCGTGTCGTCGGAACGCAGTCGACCAAGATCGTGTTAGCCGTTACCTTGTTGCTGATTTTGATAAGCCTGGTATTCACGCAATACTTCGTCGCGCTTCACAAGTCAACCGAGAGCTCGCTGGCGAACCGCTGGTTCGTCCGCGGTGGCGAAGCCATGCAAGCAAACCTGCCCGATCTGGCCGCACAGGATTACCGCACCGCTCTCAGCTACGATCCGGAAAACCAGGAGTATCGACTGCGGCTGGCGCAAGCGTTACTGGCGGCCAATCGATTCAATGAAGCCCGGGCACATTTGACCAGCCTTTGGGAGCAGGTTCCCTCCGACGGAGAGGTCAACCTGACGCTCGCGCGACTCTATGCGAAGCGCGGCGATTTAAAAGACGCGACGCGCTACTACAGCAATGCTATTAACGGCATCTGGCAGGATGATCCCCGCAACCGGCGCGTCGCCATCCGCTTCGAGCTTTCTGAATATCTGATGAAGCAACACAAGACCACGCAGGCGCAGTCAGAACTGATGGCGTTGCTCGCTGAGGGCCCGCGCGAAGTGGCCGACCAGCTTCGCCTGGGAGAGATGCTGCTTCAAGTCAACGAACCCGAACATACCTTGGAACTTGATAACACGATTCTGGGAAAAGACCCGTCGAACGCCGAGGCCTGGCGGCAGAAAGGACAAGCGCTTCTGGTTCTGAATAAATACGCCGAGGCAGAGCAGGCGTTCTCCGAGGCGGTGGAACACAATCCAAACGATGGCAACGCCCAGCGACAATTGGACCTTTTGCGTGAGGCACTGCGACTTGATCCATCGGGACGAGGTCTCTCCCGTACAGACCGTGCCAGGCGGGCGGTTGAAGCCTTCCACACTGCGTCGGATCGACTCAATACCTGCGCGAAAGAGCAAGGTATCGAGCTTGCTCCCTCTCCAACCACCCTCAACACGCCCGCTGCATCCACTCCGAACGCTGTCGAGAACACGCCGGTTCCGCCGCCGACCCCTTTGCAGTTGCTCTACAGCAGCGGCTCGGAGAAGCAGGCGAAGGTTACCGAGAAAGCTTTGAAGGAAGATCCGGACGCGCTCGACTCTACAATGCAATATGTATTTGATGTGGAACGCGCCACTGCTGCGGTTTGTCCGCAAATGAGCCTCAGCGATCAGGCTCTGCTATTCCTGGCTCAGCACGAGAGCGAGGGCATGAAATGAGCCCGCAGGAAACCATCGCGAAACCCACTGACGGCACGGCCCTGAAGTCCACGGTATCGACGCCAACTCGGCGGCAATACTGGAGCACGCTGCGAAGCATGCTGTCTCCGCAGCGATTCAGTCTGCGCGAAGAGCAATTCTTCTTGCTGCTGGCCGTGTTGATCGGTATCGCCTCCGGACTTTCCGTCGTCTGCTTTCGTATCTGCATCGACTTTCTGCATCTCAAGCTGCTTGGCAGCGGACTCCAGCCCTCGATACCTCGAGTTTTTCTGGCGCCTATGTTGTCTGGACTGGTGATTGCATTCCTGGTCATCAAGTTCTTTCCGCGGGCACGCGGTAGCGGCGTCAATCAGACCAAAGCGGCGCTCTACATTTATGACGGCTACATTCCGATGCCAACCGTCATCGGAAAGTTCATCACCAGCGCGCTGGCGATCGGCAGCGGCCAGTCGCTGGGACCCGAAGATCCATCGCTGCAAATTGGGGCGGGCCTGGCGTCGGCGCTTGGCCGGCGATTGAAGCTGTCTCGAGAAAAGCTGCGTCTTATCGCTCCGGTTGGTGCGGCCGCAGGCTTGGCGGCGGCCTTCAACGCTCCGCTTACCGCTGTACTCTTCGTGATCGAAGAGGTAATTGGACGCTGGACGGCGGGCATTCTGGGCGCGGTTGTGCTGTCGGCGATATCCAGCGCCGTCGTCGAGCGTTGGTTTCTCGGAGATGAGCCACTGTTCCGTGTCCCGGCCTATCACCTGGAACATGTGGGCGAGTTGGGCGCCTACGCCAGCCTCGGCGTAATCGGCGGCTTTGCGTCGCTGATTTTCGTGAAGTATGTCGCCTACCTGCGACCCAAGTTGCGGGAACTGCCACCCTGGACGCAATATTTCCAGCCTGCTGCCGCTGGATTACTAATCGGCTTCATCGGGATCAAGTTTCCCCAGGTGATGGGCGCCGGTTACAGCTACATGGATCAGGCGATGCACGAACAGTACACCTGGCAGGTCCTGGCGTTGCTCGGCGCGCTGAAAATTATCAGCACGGGGCTCTCGTTCAGCAGCGGCACTCCCGGAGGTCTTTTTGCCCCAACGCTTTTTATGGGCGCGATGATTGGCGGAGCCGTGGGCATGGCCGAACACCAGATCGTTCCCTACCTCGCCATACCAGTGGGTTCGTACGCTCTCATCGGCATGGGGACGTTGTTCGCCGGAATTCTGCGTGCTCCAATGACATCGGTGTTCATGATCCTGGAAGTAAGCGGCAACTACACCATCATTGTTCCTGTGATCATATCGAACGCGATTGCGTATTTTATTTCGCGGACATTTCAGCCGACGCCAATCTTCGATCTGCTCTCTCGACAGGACGGACTCGACCTGCCATCGCTGGAGGAGGAGCGCGAACTCCCTCTTTTGCGCGTGGAGGACGCGATGCGCCCGGTGGTCGGACAGGACCTCACACGCAACATGACTGTGAGAGAAGCGCAGCAGCGGATCCAGGGTTCGGCGCAGGAATTTTTTGTTGTTCCCCTTGGGGACGAGGAGTGGTCTGGCATCAGCCGGGCTAGTTTGCTCGAAATGCCGCCTGACTCCGCTATGCCCCTGTCTCGACTGCTGACTACGCACATTCCTTACCTGCACCCCGATCACCCCTTGGACACGGCTTTGCGCTTAATAGGCGAATGGCCCCTGCTCCCGGTTATCCATCGGGCGAACTTGCAGCGACTGCTGGGTGTGGTTTCCCTCGACGACGTCATGCGCGCCTATCGCGGTGCAGGCATGGGAGTAACGCACGCCGAACCTGCTGCAGATGTCCCTTAGGTTATCCTCGGCTCCCGTCACGAAAAAGGCAGCTCACAACTTGACGGCACTCTTGCCGCGTCTAACTTCTTTTCTGCGGGCTTAATGTCATTCTTGCGAGCATTCATCGCGCGGTCAGCCTCGGACATGGACCGGCTCACGTCCATTTGGAAGGATCTCCTCAACCAACAGCCACACAGTATCTTTCAGCGATTCAGCTGGAATCGTTTGGCAGCGGAGATGTTCACCGATCGCCTGAGGCCTCATGTGGTGTGTGTCGAAGGCAATCATGGCGCAGCTATCATTCCTGCTGCCGTACATCCTCTAAACAACCGTATCGAGTTTCTCGGCGAAGCTCTGTTCGACTATCGCGATGTCCTGCATTCGGGAGATCCGGAGACGCTACGTCATGCATGGCAGCAACTGGCTATGCTCGACATGCCGCTACGAGTCGTAGCAATTGGCCCGACAGCATCCCGCCGCAACTGGGGCGGCTTCAATTTAACGCCTTTCGCCTCCGCACCGTGGGTCGATCGTGGCAGCATTGAGCCCTCCGAATTCCGCATGGCCCATTCTCGTCTGGGACGCCAGATGCGAAGGTTGCGGAAGCGTGGAGCGGAGCTTCGGATCTACGGCGGTCAAGACTCGGCCGTGGTGAGGCGGCTGTATCAATGCAAGAGTTCGAAGTTCGCGGCGAGTGCTAGTCTCAACGTCTTTCTGGACGCTCGCCGTTGCGAATTCATGATCGAGGCTGCTCAGCTCGAATCCGGCGACTGTAAGGTTTATGCGCTCGAACAGGCCGACGAGCTGGTGGCAGCCGTGCTGACCTTCCGAGACGGCGGGATCCGCCGCTTCTATACCATCTATTTTGATCCAGAGTGGGCGCATTATTCGCCTGGACAGGCGCTGCTTTACGAGGCGACGGCTCTTTCTTTGGAGGAGGGCCTGTCGTGCGACTACATGACAGGCGGGTATCCGTACAAGCTGCGCCTTGCCAACACATCGAGCCAGCTTTTTCGCGCGGATATGGGAAGCGGTGAACTTGCGGAATTGACCTCACGTGCTTCGGTCATCAATGCCGCATAAGACTACAGGCTCTTAAGGAACAGTTTCGCCCGATCCAACTCGGGGAAAAGCTTCTCTTCCGCCTGAAACTCCGGCCCATGTACGCAACGCCGGCTGCCGCGCAACTTCACCGGATGCTTTAAGTGCAGCATCTCGTGATACACGATGTACTCCACCGCATAGATCGGGACCCGGGGATGATCGAAGATTCGGCTGACGACGATGGCGTTGTGGGCGGGATCATAATGCGCCAGACTGTTTCGCGCCCGCAGGCGGCTCCAGGTCATCTGAGGACGTGCTAGCAATCCGTAGAAGAATCGATGGTTCAGCGCCTCGAATATCTCCTCCAGGTCATAGCACATTCCCTTGGCCGAATCGATACGCTTCCTGCCACGAACCTGACGCACCAAGTGAGCCTTGGTCGCTATGTCGTGGCTTGAGACGTAACGGCGATACCGCGTCGAATGCACTGATTCGACGGGCTTGCGATACATCTTGGCGAGCAGGATGTGAGCGATCGCCTCGATGACGGTCTCCGGCGCGCCCTCCAGCAGATCGGAAATGCGGACGTGAATCACGCCATCGCGCAGACGGATCGTGCTGTTGACATTGGCGAATGCGTAGAACTCCACCTTGAATTCCGGGATGGCCGCGCACGGACGCAGTTCACGATACGTCCGTTGGAACAACTGCTGCATATTCGATCGCAAGATGGTCTTAAGCTAACACGATATCTGAGCCCGCACTCAACTGTGACCGCCGTGGCACTTTACAAAACGGGTACTAAGGTTTCGGTGCTATTGAACAGCCTGGTGACTCTCTGTTACCTTGCGAGAGTAGTTTGCAGTTACACAACTGAGAAAGGTCGCCACAGGGGGAAAACTGGCGGCCTTTTGTTTTTACCTCAATTGGACCGCTCGGAGTAAATCTTGGTGAGCTTCTTTTCCTTCGCCAACTCATTCTGCTGCTGAAGTTCCTGGCGAGCGTCGTCGCCGATATCGCCCACTGCATCCGTCGCGTTCGTGAGTACAAACGAATATTGATCCAGCTCTTCGGGAGGCGATTGCGCCTTCAGACGGCGCAATTGAAGCTGCCATTCGCTGTTGGCCTCGATCAACAGAGTTAACCCCTTGCGCATGTCCGCCTTATGCGAAGCATACATTTCCATGTTGTCCTCGATTTCATCCAATAAAGCCGTGAAATCCTCCAACAGATCGTGGATCTGCATAGGCCGATCTTTTGCTGTCTTCCCATTTTCCCGGAGTTGGTCGACGGCGCTCATGCGAGCTCGGGCAAACTTCACCATCAATTCGAGGCGCTTGTCGGGCCAGTCAGCCGACTCTCGCATCTCGTCGACTTCCTTCTCATTCAGGGGGTCTCGCTTCTGGGCGGCGGCTTGTCCCACCCAGCCACACGCCAGCAGAAGCAGCAAAAAGGCGCAAGGCATTCGACGGCTGATCATGAAGCCCCCTTGGGTTCGGCTTGCGGACCCCACATCTTGATCATCAGGTCGGAACGAATCTGCTGAAGCTGCTCCACCGCTTGCCGAACCGGCTGGCGGTCCTCGAATGCCAGCGTTTCGCCAATATCGTGCATCCGCTCGGCCAGCTTCCGCAACTTGATTTCAGTATCTTTCAGGTGCTTGCCCGAGAAAGCAGCGGCGTCGGCCGCCTTGCGGGCGTACTCGACAACTTCGCGAATTTCGGCCTGCCCCTTGTCGGATTCTCCATCGGTGAAAAGCTGGTTCGAGTTCTCCAGTTGCAGGTGCGCGTACTCCAGACAAAGCTTGACCTGCTCACCCCCGTGAGCGGCATCTGCCCGCACCTTCAGTTCGGCAGCGTTTTCAGCCGCACCTGTCGAGATGACAAAAGCCATCACCACCAAAGCTGCGCAAAAACCGTGCGTACGCATATCACTTCTGGACCTTGATCCGATACTTGTCGGCATGTTTAGGATCGAGCGCGATCAAGCGATGACGCGCCTGCCACTCCTGGTCGGGAAACTTGCCATCGTCTACGGCCAGGAATTGTTGATAATATTCCACCGCCTTGGGCACATCTTTCAAGTTGTCAAAGGTGGTGGCCCGCAAGAAATACGTGGCTGGGATCTCAGGAAGATATTTGGCCCGAACGTCGAGCGCTCGCAGGGCCAAAGTGTAATTTTTATTGGCCGCTGCAACCACAGCGAGACTGCCGTAAGCATCGCCCATGCCGGGCTTGAGGTTAACCGCCGTCAACAGCTCCTTTTGCGATTCCTCGAACTTCTTCTCGTGCATCAGCACGGCGCCCAGCTGATAGTGCGCTTCGGCGTCCTTTGGCATTTTCTGCACCGCGATTCGAAACTGCTGCTCGGCTTCGGCATCCTTGCCGGCATTTGCATAGATGTTGCCGATTGCCAAAGCCACTCGAGGATCGCCGGGATTAGCTTGTTGGCCGGCCTGTAGTTCCTTCGCTGCCTCGTCGCTTTTTCCTTCAGCCTCGAGCACTCGCGCCAATTGCAGGTGGGCTGAGGCATTCTGGGGAGCGCTTGCCAGCAGCTTCCGAATCGCGCTCTCCGCGTCGGCATACTTCTTTTGCGCGATGAGGGCGCTCGCCAAGCCGGTTAGCGCCTCAGTCGAATCGGGATTTAGCGACAATGCACTCTGATACTCATGGGCAGCGGCGTCGAACTTCGATTGCCGCTCCAACAGCGCGCCTGCAGCCATATGTGGTTCGGGATCGCTGGGTTCGAGCTTCACCGCCTCGCCATACGCGAGAAGACTCGCCTGGGCATCCGTCGCCTGCTCGACGCGGCCTAACGCCTCCCAGGCGTGCGCCAGCCCTTCTTCGGGATTGGCTGATGGCTTAAGCTGAGTCGCGGCCTTCAGATACTTCTGCGCTTCGGCCGAATCGCCTTGCTTGGCCAGCAGCAGGCCCAGGTTCAGATTTGACTCGAAGACATCAGGCTTGGCGGCTACAGCCTTCTGATACGCAGGAATCGCGTCGGCGGGACGGTTGGTGGCATTGTAGACGTATCCCAGATCGAACCAGCCGCGATAATCGTCGGGCTTGCTCGCGACAACTTTCTGAAGCGCAGTTTCGGCAGTCGCGTAATCCCCGTGCTGCATCGCCGTCTCGGCTTGATTGAGTAGTACCGCGTTTGGATCCTCGGGAGCAGCTTCTTCAACGCGATGATGGCGAACGGTCGGTTTGCTCTCCTGCGCAGCAACAGGCAGATCAGCGAGGGCGAACATCGCGATCGCGAGAAGCACCGGGATTGTTCTAAGCGCCATCGGAATGGGCGACTGCCGGCAGAACACGAGCCAGCCACTGACCCGTGTATGAGTTTGGCGCCTCGGTTATTGCTTCCGGCGGTCCTTGCGCCACAACTTCACCGCCGCGGGAGCCGCCTTCGGGCCCAAGGTCGATGACCCAGTCAGCCGTCTTGATCACATCTAGATTATGCTCGATGACGACAATTGAGCCACCTGCCTCGATCAGACGACGAAACGCCGCCAGCAGCTTACTGACATCGTCAAAGTGCAATCCCGTCGTTGGCTCGTCGAAGATGTACAGCACGCGAGGCTGGCGCTTGTCCTGCTCCTTGCGCGGCTTGCCGATGTCGCGCAGCTTGGGCTGGAGATGAGCGGCCAGCTTCATACGCTGCGCTTCTCCGCCGGAGAGCGTCGTAGCCGACTGCCCCAGTCGCAGGTAGCCCAATCCAACTTCTTCCAGCGCCCGCAGCTTCTCCACGATTTTCGGCACGCCGGAGAAAAAATGCAGTGCCTCTTTTACAGTCAGGTCGAGTACCTCGTGGATATTCTTGCCGTGGTAGCGCACCTCCAGGATCTCCGGCTTATAGCGCGTTCCCTTGCACTCTTCGCAGATCAGCTCGACGTCGGCCAAGAACTGCATTTCGACCGTGACGGTGCCGTCTCCCTGGCAAACTTCGCAGCGGCCGCCCGGGATGTTGAACGAAAAATGGCCGGCCGAGTATCCGCGCTTTTCGCTTTCAGGTAGCGATGCGAACAACTCGCGGATGGCGTCGAAGGCCTTTATGTACGTCACCGGATTTGAACGGGGCGTACGTCCAATGGGCGACTGATCGACCAGCACGACTTCATCGATCCACTCTGCTCCTTCGACGCTCTCGACCTCCGCCGTTGGACCTCCTGTGACTTGCTGTTTTTCCGCCGCCAATGCGTTGTAGAGAACATCATGCACGAGGGTCGATTTTCCGGATCCCGACACTCCGGTTATGCACACTAGCATGCCGAGGGGAATTGCCACGCTGACCTTTTTCAAATTGTGAGCCCGCGCCCCCACGATCCTGATTTTGCGGCCAGACCCACTGCGGCGCGCAGGCGGCAACTGGATACGCAACTCCCCGCTCAGATAGCGTCCCGTGAGGGAGGATGGATTACGAATGATTTCGTCGTAGCTTCCAGCGGCAATGAGACGGCCGCCGTTCTCGCCCGCACCGGGCCCAAGATCGAGAATACGGTCCGCGGACTTCATGATTTCGGCGTCGTGTTCAACTACGAGGATCGTGTTACCCAAATCCCGAAGATCGTGCAGTATCTTGATCAGACGTTCCGTATCGCGACTGTGCAGACCAATCGACGGTTCGTCGAGCACGTAAAGCGTTCCCACCAGCCGTGAGCCCAACGAGGTCGCAAGTTGGATGCGCTGGGCTTCGCCTCCCGATAGCGTAGACGCTAGCCGGTCGAGTGTCAGATATTCCAAGCCGACGTCATTTAGATACAGCAACCGGTCGTTGATCTCTTCCAGCAACTTCCCGGCGATATCAGCTTGTTCCCGGGAAAGTTCCATCTGCGAAAAGAAACGGCTCGCCTGCTCCACGGTCATCGCCACAACCTGGCAGATATCTTTACCCGCGATCTTCACTTGCCGGGCTTCACGACGCAGGCGCAGTCCGCCACAGTCGGAGCAGGTGGAGTATCCCCGGTAGCGGCTTAGAAATACGCGGACATGCAGCTTGTACTTCTTGCGTTCCAGATACTCGAAGAATCCGCGTATGCCCCAAAATTTGCCTTCGCCGTTGATGACGAAACTTTGCTGATCTGGTGTGAGGTCTTGCCACGCGACATCGAGAGGGATGCCGGCGGCGCGGGCGTAACGACGCATCTCCGTCGCCAGCGGCTTGTATTTCGGCTTGGTCCAGGGCTCGATAACGCCTTCCGCCAGCGTCAACGTCTTGTTAGGAATCACCAGGTTCAGGTCGAAGTCGATGGTGTTGCCAAAGCCCTGGCAGCGTGGACAGGCCCCAAATGGATTGTTGAAGGAGAACAAGCGTGGCTCCGGCTCTTCGTACCGGATGTTGCATTGCTTGCATTCAAAGCGTTGCGAGAATCTCAACTGCTGGCTGCGGTGCGCCATCTCGCGGAGCGGTCTCGAACAGCACTTCCCCCGCTTCGCGGTAGCCCTGTTCCACCGCATCCACAATGCGCAAGCGCGCGTCGGGCGAAACGGAGATCCGGTCGATCAGAATGAGAACCGGCTCCGAGAAGTCCAGGTCCAGCAGAGATTCCGGGGTCGAGAACTCAACCAACCGGCCGTTCTGATACAGCCGGTTGTAGCCGCGTTTCCGCAGCTCGAACAGCCGCTCCTTCAATTGAGCGTCCTGCTCCGGCGCCTTCGGCTTGTTTTTCTTTGCGACCCGCTTCCCCTTCGGCTTTTCCGGCTCGGAAGGTTTCGGCGGCGGCTGCACGGGAAAGAACACTTGAACACGTGTGCCGTCGCCCAGCGCCAATACCCGCTCAGTTACCTCGTCGACCGTATCTTTCTTCACTTCCTGTCCGCAGTTCAGGCAATAGGTACGGCCCACGCGGGCGTACATCAGACGCAGATAGTCATAAATCTCCGTCGCCGTCGCGACCGTCGAGCGGGGGTTGCGGGTCGTATTTTTCTGGCGAATGGCGACGGCGGGAGCGATGCCGTCAATGACATCTACATCGGGCTTCTCGATGCGCTCCAAGAACTGCCGCGCGTAGGCCGACAGCGATTCGACGTAGCGACGCTGGCCCTCGGCGTAAACGGTATCGAACGCCAGCGACGACTTGCCAGATCCCGAAACCCCCGTCACAACGGTCAATTCGTTGTGCGGGATCTCGAAATCGATATTTTTCAGATTGTGTACGCGTGCTCCGCGCACGATGATGCTCTCGTTCGACATGGCCCAAACTCGGCGCCGGCAGTTACAGCTCTGCGATACTCCGCACAGATTCCTCTGCAACCTGCCGCCGAAACTTCTTATTATATCGGGTTTCCGACACCGCCGGACCGGCGGGGCATCACTAGGCTTTCAGCCGCTTCGCGTACTTTTCTCTGATCTTTTGCACTTTAGGAGCCACTACAAACATGCAGTAAGGCTGCATTGAATTGTTGGCGAAGTAATCCTGGTGATAGTCCTCGGCCACGTAGAACGTCGACGCAGGTTCTACTGCGGTGACAATAGGATCGTGAAAGACTTTGTCGGCGGCCAGTTCCGCGATCACGTCATTGGCGATCTTTTTCTGCTCTTCGCTCAAGTAAAAAATGACGGACCGATATTGCTCGCCCACGTCGTTTCCCTGACGGTTGAGGGTGGTTGGATCGTGCAGCGTGAAGAAAACGTGCAGGAGGTCGCTGTAGGTAATGACGCCGGGATCAAACACCACTTCGGCCACCTCGACATGCCCAGTGCGTCCGGAACAAACCTGCTGGTAGGTCGGATTGGTGACATGGCCGCCCATGTAGCCCGAGCGGACCGACTCTACTCCGTGCAACTGCTTAATGGCGGCTTCCACACACCAAAAGCATCCGCCGCCCAGAATCGCTGTTTCTTGTGCCATGGCTATTCGATGCTTGTACCCGAAATTGGTTACTTTGGCGCCTTATTACAGCCCGACCTCAATTCGCGAACGCGGATCCAGATAGTCCCTCAGGCCATCGCCGATAAAGTTGAACGAAAGTACGGCGAGCATGACCGCGGCTGCCGGAAAAAGGACTAGGTGGGGTGAATCGAACAGATGCGACCGGGCGTCATTCAGCATGGCTCCCCAGCTCGCGGTAGGAGGCGGCACACCGAGCCCGAGAAAGCTCATCGTGGCTTCCGCCAGGATGGCACCTGCCATTCCGATGGCTGCCTGCACAATCACCGGCTGGATGATATTCGGCAAAATATGCCGAACAATAATTCGACCATCGCTGGCGCCAAGAGCTTTTGCTGCCTCGACAAACTCGCGTTCCCGCACGGCCAGCACCTGCGCGCGCACCAGGCGGGCATAGCCCACCCAGCCTCCGAGCGAAAGAGCGAAGATCAGGTTGAAAACTCCCGGCCCAAGGAAAGCCACAAAAGCAATCGCCAGCAGAATGCCCGGAAAAGACATGAAGGCATTCATCACGATGACGTTCAGAAATCGGTCGATAAAGCCGCCATAGTATCCGGCGATTGATCCGAAGATCAGGCCTAAACTCAGTGAGGCCGCAACCACGCAACTGCCAACCAGCATGGAAATTCGCGCGCCATAGATGAGGCGCGACAGGACATCGCGGCCCAACTCGTCGGTCCCGCACCAGTGGCCGCCAGAAGGTCCCATAAGGCGAGCCGGCAAATCAATATGCGCGGGGTCTTGGGGCGCGATCCAGGGCGCGAACACGGCGCAGATGACAAATAGCACAACCAGAACCGTTCCGAACGTAGCCAGCAGGTTGTAACTGGCGACCCGGCGCAGAGAGGCGGCTTGAACGGCTGAGGCCATCGCTGACATCTTAAATGACAAAGCGACGCTTCCTGTGGGAAGCGCCGCCGCAGGTACAGTCCAGGCCAACAATTATTTCATCGTGACATTCCGAATCAGGTAACTGGCAACAGTCTCGAGCGTTTTCAACACGCTTGTCGATAACTTTCTGTTCTTTACTCTTGTCGCCGAACTGTTTCATGCGGAGATCCAGAACCTTCTGCCCCAGTCCATCCAGCGCCGCCATGTTCTTGTAAGTCATCGAAATGCCGAGATCCCAGTCGTCGGGGCTTGCCTTGGTCTGGTTGAGGAACAACTGATAGCCAACGATCAGGCCATCGGCCTTCTCCGAATCCCACAGCGGTTGCAGGTTCGCTTTAATGTCCGCCATGAAAGCACTGAAGTGACCGGGGAGAATGTGGACCAGCGTAACGCGTTCGACAGTGCCCTCGGTGTACTGATCTTGAGCGATACAGATGCCTGACAAGACGAGGGTCAGACAGGCGAAACTCAGGAACAGCCGCACAGCTTTCTTCATTACGTACAGCCTCCTTGTGGTTTGGGTGTCGAGAGAGTGTGCCTCACCCAACCCTTGTCGTAAAGAGAAAACTGCAATCGGAAAGAAGAATGAGGGCCGAATCAGCGACCTAGATCGCATTATCCCGTCACTAAACGTCACGTTTGATCCGCAGTAACGTATCGGTTTTTAGACACTCGGGTCTACAATGATGTGTTTGACGTTGCACTGATAGCGCCCTCCAAGACGGCCCATGCTGCCCTTTAAGCTGGTTTACAGCGAGAAGTATTTCCTCCCCATCGGTGAGCACGTCTTCCGTGCCGACAAGTACCGACTCATCCGGGAACGACTGCTGCAAAGCAGTGTTGCCGATGAGAGCGATTTTCTGCTGCCCAGCCCGGCCAGCGAATCGGATGTGGTACTGGTGCATTCGCCGCATTACGTGAACAAGCTGATGGAAGGCGCCCTCACCGCTCGCGAAGAGCTGCAGATGGAGATACCCTACTCGCCCCAGGTCGTCGACGCCTTCCTGCTGCACACCGGCGGCTCGATTCTGGCGGCCGAACGCGCCCTGCAGGACGGCGTCTGTATCAACATTGGCGGCGGCTTTCATCATGCCTTTCCCGACCACGGCGAGGGTTTTTGCATGATTAACGATTTCGCCGTGGCGATACGAGTCATGCAGAAGCGGGGCAAGATCCGCCAGGCTATGACGGTGGATTGCGATGTCCATCAAGGCAACGGTACGGCCTTCATCTTTGGCGGCTCAACCCTGAAGGCGAATACACTGCCTTCGGCATCGGCACCCGCGCTGGGTGCAAGCATGGTCGAAGGCGTGACCAAGGACGTTTTCACCATTTCGCTGCACCAGGAACACAACTACCCCTACGTAAAACCGCCCTCCTCCATTGACGTGAATCTGCCCGACGGATGCGAAGACGCCGCTTATCTGGCGTGGCTCGACAACGCTCTCAGTTCAGGGCTTCGAAGCTTTGATCCCGAACTGATTTGCTACGTGGCAGGAGCCGATCCATTTAGCCAGGATCAGCTTGGCGGGTTAAATCTGACTATCGACGGTCTCAAGCGGCGCGATGAACTCGTCTTCCGCGCAGCGCGTGCGCGTAACATCCCGGTCATGGTGACCTACGCCGGCGGTTACGCGAACCACGTGGAAGATACAGTGACGATCCATTGCAACACCGTGGCTGCGGCTGCCGAGGTCTACCGAGCGGCCGCCAGCAACGTATCGAACTGACGATCCACCGCGCCACTCCAGGGCCCGGGCGCGATTAGCGTGCTATTCTGAACAGGAAGGTCAGGGTTCACCACCCCTGCCTACCAGCCAGTTTGGAATCCTGACAATGTTTGAGAATCTTACAGACAAACTTCAGCGTGCATTTAAGAACCTTCGCGGACAAGGCACGCTGACTGAAGAAAATATTGGCGAAGCGCTGAAAGAAATCCGCATGGCGCTGCTCGAGGCCGACGTCAATTTCAATGTCGTCAAGGAACTCATCGAGCACATCCGCGAGAAGGCCGTCGGTCAGGAAGTCCTCACAGCCCTTTCCCCTGCCGAACAGGTCGTCAAGATCGTTCGCGACGAACTGGTCAACCTCCTTGGGAAAGACACGGCCAAGCTGAAGTTCGCCTCCCAGCCGCCGACGGTCGTGCTCATGGCGGGTCTGCAAGGTTCCGGTAAGACCACCACCTCGGGAAAGCTGGCGAATTGGCTCAAGCAGGGCGGTCATCGTCCCATGCTGGTCTCGGTCGACGTCTACCGCCCCGCCGCTCGCGAACAGTTGAAGGTTGTCGCCGGCGCCATCAAGGCCAACATTTACGAGGGCAAGGTCGAAGAGGCGAATACCGCGACGGTCGAGCGCCTGGTCAAAGAAGCTCGGCGTGAAGCCATCAACAACGCTTGCGACGTGCTTATCGTCGACACCGCCGGCCGTCTGCACATTGATGAGCAGTTGATGGACGAAATGCAGTCGCTGAAGAAGATCCTGAATCCCCAGGAAATTCTCTTCGTTGCTGACTCCATGACCGGCCAGGACGCGGTTCGCTCCGCAGACGAATTCCACAAGAAGCTGACTCTGACCGGAGTCGTACTCACCAAGATGGACGGCGACGCCCGTGGCGGCGCAGCATTATCGATCCGCAATGTTACCGGCCAGCCCATCAAGTTCATCGGCGTCGGCGAAAAGTACGATGCGCTGGAGCCTTTTCATCCGGATCGCATCGTCGGCCGCATCCTCGGTATGGGCGACATTCTGTCGCTGATCGAAAAGGCCGAAGCCAAGCTGGATAAAGGTAAGTCGGAAGAATTCGCGCGCAAAGCGCTCAGCAGTGACGGCTTCTCTCTGGAGGATTTCCGCGGTCAACTGCGTCAGGTGAAAAAGCTCGGGTCGCTACAGAGCATCATGGGCATGATGCCGAAAATCGGTCCCTTCGCCGGCATGCAGCAGGCTGCCGACAAAGTCGACGACAAGCAGATCAACCGAGTCGAAGCAATCATTAACTCGATGACGCCGTATGAGCGCGATCACCACGAAGTCATCAACGGCAGCCGCCGCAAGCGCATCGCTCGCGGATCAGGCACGTCGGTTCAGGAAGTCAACCAGTTACTGCGGCAGTACGCTCAGATGCGCAAGATGTTCAAGAGCATGAGCAAGCCCAGCTTCGCCAAGCGGCTCTCCGGGATCAAGATGCCCGGCATGTAGGTCTCTGCCTGCCAAACCGGTCGTTGTGAAGCCGCAGGCGCTGATTCGAACATCTGCTGCCCTGCGATCCGCTCCTGTCGATCACAATTTATAAACAAATAGATCAGCCCCACGCGACCTATCCGAGGTCGCGCTACATCTACACGCGCTGAAACTGCTTCTAAGTTGAGGCAGCTACAAGTTCTCCATGAGCCTTTTCAGCGTTTTCGTGCTTGCCAGTCCTTTCTGGACCTGGCTCGAGCGTCTCGGCGGACCCGGGCTCATCGCCTTGGGTTTGGCTGATAACTCGGCCATCCCTCTTCCCGGCAGCATGGATCTGTTGGTGATCCTCCTGTGCGCACAGAACCGCGATTGGTGGCTTTACTACGCATTCATGGCGACGGTTGGGGCCGTGATCGGCGGCTTTGTAACCTACCGTCTGGCCGAAAAAGGCGGCGAGGAGACTCTGGAAAAAAAGGTCGGCAAACGGCGGGCGGAAAAGGTCTACAAGCGGTTTAAAGAGCACGGATTCGCGACCGTCGTGGTGGGGGCTATGCTGCCGCCTCCATTTCCCATCGTTCCCTTTCTGATTGCCGCGGGAGCACTGAAGTATCCACGTAAGCTGTTTCTGGCTGCCCTCTCGGTCGGGCGAGCGATTCGATTCTTCGTGGTAGCTTACCTGGCACACCGCTATGGCTCAGGCATCATCAAATGGCTCTACCGCTACTATCATCCTCTGCTCTACGCCCTGATTGCCCTGGCTATGCTCGGCGGCATCGGCGGGCTGATCTACTGGAAGTGGTACTTGCCCAAACATCGGACAAAGCAGCGACCTGGCAATGTCACTCCCTTTCCACAAGCCTCAGACGACCAGCCAAAGCGCAAGCGAGCCCGTTAGAGGGCAGCCGGAGACACGGCGTTGTAACGGCTGATTTTGCGCCGTTTCACAGCAGGCAGAGTTGCTGAACCTGACGCCTGCGGCAAGTGAAGTTCCAAAAACTGGATTCCGTGAAACAACACCGGCAAAGCAGAATGCGTCCATCTTGGGCAGGTACTCCACATGAACAGATCCCTGTCCAGCCAAGTGCGCATCCTTCTCCTCACAACTTTTTCTCTCGCTCTTATCATTACCCTGACCGCGTGCGGTGGCGGCACAAGTAGCTCATCCGGCGGATCGGGAGGTTCCGGTGGCTCAGGCGGAGGTGGAGGCACAGGCTCGCTGGACAGCGTAAAGCACGTGATATTTATGCTGCAGGAGAACCGCAGCTTCGACACCTACTTCGGCATGCTCAACCCTTATCGTCAGTCCAACGGCTGGAATGTCGGAGATGATGGCAATACTTACACGGTCGACGGAATCGACGACAAATTGTCGAAGTTCACCAACGAAGATGACGAGGGACAGCAGTTCAGCTTGTTCCGCTTCAACAGCACCTGCATCGACGATATGACTTCGGCGTGGCTTGAGAGTTACGGCGACGTAAACCGCTACGACTTCAATCTGAATCGCCCGATCCTGATGGATGGGTTTGTGCATACAGCTGAGGGCTACGCGAAATCGGGCGCAGGTGATGGCCAGTTCACCGATCTGGTGGGTAAGCGCGCGATGGGCTATTACGACCAGGGCTATCTCAACTACTACTACTACATGGCTTCCCAGTTCGCGATTTCGGATCGCTGGTTCTCTCCTGTTTCCAGCAAGAGCACCCCGAACCGAATTGCCACCATGACCGGCGGCACAACCCAGGGCCTTGTGCGCGATCCCTTTGTCGACGATCAGTTCACGAGCCAACTCAACATCGAGACAATCTTTCAGGAGTTGGATCAGAACAACGTATCCTGGAAAATCTACTATTCGATTACCGCCGGCGGCTGTACGGATGACGATGGCGATTGCGGACAGAGCGGCCATTCCAGCGACTATCCGGTAACGACCTTCTCTGATTTTTCTTACTCAACCAAATACCTGTACGAAAATCCTCAGCACCAGGCTTGCACGGCACCCACAATCGGCTCGCAACAGGCGGTAGGTGATGCCAGCGATTCCTTCTGCATCGATCCCAATCACATCGCGCCGCTCGACACCTACATGAACGACGTCAAGAACAACACCTTGCCGAGCTACGCCTTTATTGAAGCCGCGTACGGAGCCAGCGACGAACACCCGGGATCGGGTCAGTCCAATCTGAAGGGCCAGCAACAGGTCGCAACCATCATCAACGCCTTGATGCAGAGTTCCTCGTGGGGCAGCTCGATCTTTTTCCTGAGCTACGACGAACCCGGTGGTCCGTTTGATCACGTGCCGCCTGTGCCCAACCACTCTAATGACAACACCGACAGCGGCACCGGAACCTATCCGGACATTAGTTCCATCGCGGTGAATGCCGACAGCTACAACCCCTGCCTGCCCCCGGGAGGCGTTCCAACACTTCACTGCGACCTTAAGGCCGGCGACCCAGGGACGAATCCCAGCGATGCGCCGGCGCAAAAGGGATTCGCCGCACAACTGGGCTTCCGTTTACCAAACCTGGTGGTATCGCCGTTTTCCCGCAAACATTATGTCTCGCACGTGCCCATGGACCACACGGCCGTCATAAAGTTCGTGGAGAACCGCTTCATCGGCAGCAGCGCTCACCTAACACAACGAGACGCGGCTCAGCCTGACCTCCTCGACATGTTTGATTTCACAAACGCGCCCTGGGCAACTCCACCGACGCCTCCGGCGCCGACTACGCCGAATCCGGCAACCTGCACACCGTCAGACATGTAAGGAGGGATGGAATTTCAGGAGGGAGATCAAGGCTGGTGGCCCCTGCCGGATTTGAACCAGCGACCAATCGATTATGAGTCGACTGCTCTAACCGCTGAGCTAAGGGGCCCCCTCTACGCTTATAGCACAGGCATTGGGGCGCGGGCAGCTACTTGGAAGGCGAACTACTGGCTGGGGCGGCGGATGCCGATCGTCGATGGCCACCAGGTGATCTGCACGGAACTGGTGAAATCGGCTTGCCGGGTGGGCGCCAGGACCGGAATCCACCAGGTTTCGTATTGCAGGAAGGGCTTCACTTCCAGATCTTTGCGCGGCCACAAGTCAGCCGAGACATTCCAGTCCCATTGTGTGCTGCCGCCGGGGATGAAGTCGCTGGCGATCTTCGAATTCCGTACCGCCACCTGAATACTGCTCTTTGGGCTCAGGTGATACGTGCTCCACGCTTGATAGCCCATGCCTTCACGTCCGACCCAGTTGCCCATCAGGAAGCGATCATTCAAATAAAGATCGTGGTAGACCACTTCCCAATAGAGAAACTGACCACCCGTCACCGGCGAGATCGGCGGATTGGTATCCGCGGCTTCCACACGGAAATCCAGCTTAGGAAGCCCGGGGAAATGGGTGAGATAAAGCCCGGGATTGACTGCCGAGCGGCGTGGAGCGCTAACCGGGGACACATCGTCGTGTACCACCGAATCGCTGTACAAGGTCAGCCAACGGCGAAGGTAGGGGAGCCGCCAGGAGAAGTCGAAGCTGGCGTGACGGGCGCCCGGATCGTTCCTCGAGAACTTCACCTCGGGCGTCACGTCATTAAAGCTGGTAAAGGCGTTCCAGAACGAGCCAAAGGTGAGCGGCACGTGGCCTTCGCCGCCAAAGACATCGTCACGCGTGAATCCGAGCTCCAGATTCTCGGTTGGTTTGAAACTTACCTTCTGGCCAAACATATATGGCCCGACGGGATACTGATGCCCGGCTAAAGCGCCGAAAAAGTTGGCCACCTCGAATGGCCCAAGAAATCTCGACAGCAGAGGCACATTCATCGGCTCCAGCCGGTTGAGTTGGAACGACCAGAAGGGCACGGCGTTGTCGCTCATCAGCATCGAACCGCTCTCGCTCGGCCCCCACCACATGCTCTGTTTGCCCACCGACCAGTCGAGTCCGAGGAACTTCATCTTGGCGTACGTGTCTAGCAACGTGAACTGATTCGACGAAACCGGCGTCGGCGGCAATAGCGGATTAAGGTCGACTTGCGAAATCACCTCGCGCACTGACAACGGATAGCCAGGAATGGTGGGAGCATACTGGTACTCGCCATCCACGTAGAAGGCGAAGCGACCGTCGTTGGCACTGGCACTGAATCCCGTGATGTTGTTCAGGCCCTGCCAGTACGGCCGACCGTAGTCGTTGATAAGCGTCTGCCCAAAGTGATAGCTGTCGTTGACCGGCTTTCCGGCGATGTCGGTCACGATCGTATAGACCGAATCCAACTGCATAGACTGCGTAGGATGGCCTTCCCAGGTCGCGATCTCGGGCGCAAACTCCTGGTCCAAAGTTTTCTTGAGCTGCCAGACGACCGAAGGTACGTCGGTGTGATACTCGACCTTCGAGTTCATCTCAATAAGCATTTTGGCGCACGCCATGCGCGACCACGGTCGCAGCCCGAGAAACGCCGTGTCGATGTATCCCCAACCGACCAGTCGCTCCATCGCCGGATAAATCCAGCTGTCCAGCGGAACATTAACGCTGGCGAAGTTCGACGGAATGGGAGCGGAGGTTTGCTCGGCCACGATCTTCAGGTCGTCGTCGATGGCGGGATTGTGTCGATTCTTGTAGATCTGGCGCCCAATTTGGTAGCCAAGAAATCCGCCGACAAAAACATCGGAGAGAAAATGCTGATCGGCGGCGGCGCGGGCCAAGCTTACTCCCAGGGCCAACCCGTAGGCACCAAATTCCGGCAGCGGATGGGGGTACTCCTGGGCCACAACCGACGCGAAGGCCCACGTGACAGCAGCATGATCGGAGGGAAACGATGTCCCCCCGTGAAAGAAAATGTTCTGGAAGTCAGACGGGAAAGGCCGCTCGCGCCCCGTAATTCCTTTCAGCGCATAGTCGACTCCGATGGCGTTGACCATCGCCTCCGTCGCCAGCACGCCGGTCTCCCGCATCTTCTCGTTGTGGGTCACACGGCCCCAGAAATACGCCACACCGGTCATGCCGAGAGCAGCTCCGACGCCCGCATCCGCCGCCAGATTAAGCGGGTGCTGATTATCGAGACGCATGGCATAGGAACTGGCCGGATCGGTCACGAACAGTCCGGTGGCAATCCCTCCCATCGGAACCAGCCATTTCGCGTCAGCCGGCTGCAAATGAAAAGGGCTCGTCCAAATGTTTTTTTGATCTTCCGCCAGATGAATGAAGAACTTGCTTTCGTCGGTGTGTGGAATCGCATCGCCAGGTCCGATTTGTTTGTCGGTCTGGGAGCCCGTGGACGCTTGTGGCGGGGTAGACGAGGGCGTCTGCTGAGCCATAAGTGGCTTGCAAAACAGCACAATACCTGCGACGAAAGCCACGGCCAACCGGCTAACCTGTCGTCTCAATCGTGCCCTCGGGTTGTCTTCCTCGATTGGAACAATAGCGGTTCCAGTTCATGCTGAGGGTTTGTAGTGGTGGAAGATCCGAGCCAGCGCGGCGGCAACATCGGCTACATCCTGCTGCGACATCGCGGGCGAGAGTGGCAGGGATAGGGTGCGCTCCCCGACAAACGTTGCATTGGGAAAATCGGAATCGCAGAAGCCAAAGCGCCGGCGATAGTAAGGATGCTGATGCACGGGGATATAGTGAATTCCTACGCCAATTCCTTCGGCGTCGAGTGCCGCGGCGATTTCTTGTCGCGTTGCCGAAAGCTTCTCTAACTTCAAAAGAGGCGTATAGAGGTGATACGCGTGCTTGCTGTCCCGTTCGGGCGGCGCCGGCAGTTCCAGCGGGAGATCGCTCAGACGCTCGTTGTACGCCTTCCATATCTGCTCACGGCGCTGCCAGTTTTCCTCAACCGCCTCTAGCTGTGGCGCCGCCAGCGCCGCGGCCACATCGGTCATGTTGTACTTGAATCCCGCCTCAACCACTTCGTAGCCGGTTGGTCCACCGACAAAACGGCTCCACGCATCGGCCGTCATGCCATGCAGCGATAACACTTTCACTTTCTGCTGCGCAGCCTCATCTTTTGTGATGACCATGCCGCCATCGCATGTGGCAATGTTCTTGGTCGGATAGAAACTGAAACAGCCCGCATCGCCCATTAAGACCCGCGGGTTGGCCTTGGTACGTTGACTCGATGGCATGAGCACAATCTTCGATCACGCGCAGTTGGTGCCGGCGCGCGATCGCAAGGATCGGCGTCATCTCGCAGCAGCGGCCGCACATGTGCACGGCAATGATCGCCTTGGTTCTCGGGGTAATCCGAGCCTCGATCTGCGCAGGATCAATATTCATGGTCCGGCGATCACAATCCACCAGCACCGGCGTTGCGCCGGCATGAATGATGGAATGAACCGTCGAGCAGAACGTCATCGCCGGAGCGATGACTTCGTCGCCCGGCCCGATGCCGAGCGCCAGCAGCGAAAGGTGGATGGCAGCCGTACAACTGCTCACAGCAGCCGCATAAGGCGCATCCTTGTAGCGAGCGAAGGCCTGCTCGAACGCCTCGACGCGAGCCCCCAAGCCGATCCAGTTGCTGCGCAGGCAGGCCACGACGGAATCGATTTCCGCCTGTCCGATCACCGGCGCACCAAAAATCAGATGACGGTCGGCGGCGCGAATCGGCACGCCTCCAGCGATGGCCGGAATGTCGTTTTCCTGTAAGGGAGTTGTCCGTCCGCTAACCAGCGGAACCCGTTTCATAGAGTACTTGTCAGCCGTGTCAGGTATGTCGTGCGTGCTGATTGTAATTGATTTCCGTGGTAACGGGCACAGGCATGGGGCCGCGTCACTCGTCTATACTTCCGTTAACAACAGTTCTTCGCCGAGGTTCTTGAGCGGTTGCGAATCGTCGCGCCGCAACCGTTCGGCATGAAGCCACTCTTGCGCAAGAATGCCGTTCACCGTCTCGCATGTCGCCGCCGTCCTTCCCCTTCGCAAACTGAATCTGGTTTGGTCCGCATTCATCATCGGCAGCATGGCTCCCGACTTTCTTTACGTCTTTGGCAGCGTTACCTATCGCGACACCGGCCATGTATTTCCGGGCATCCTCGAGTTCACGTTTCCTGCCTCGCTGGTCGCGCTTTGGATGTTTCACAACGTCATCAAGCGACCGGTAGTCGGATTGCTTCCTACGGGTATGCAACTCCGCTTACGCGATGAAATGGGCAGCTTTGCTTTCGGCCCGCTTTCGCGCTTCCTCGCCATCCTCGGTTCGATCGTGCTGGGCATCGCCAGCCACATCATCTGGGACTCATTTACGCACTCCCACACGTGGACTTACCGTCACATCCGGTGGTTGCGTGGATGGGCTCATGTCCCCTTTTTTGGAGTGATGCCGATGCACTCCTTTCTGCAGTACGGAAGTTCGGTCTTCGGCCTGCTGGCCCTGGCGGTTTGGATTCTGCTGTGGTATCAGAGAACACCCCCGTCCTCACTGCCTGCGAATTATGCTGCAAGGTCGCGATTCGCAGTTGCCCTGGCGATGCTCGGAATAGCGCTCGTTGCCGCATTGCTCCGCGCGTTCGTGATGGTCGGTGTACCGGTTTTTCACTCTAACGCTCATTCTTTTCTGCTTGTCTTCAGCGTCACCGGCCTGGCAGTAGCGTTTTGGCAGCTTCTGCTTTACTGTGTGCTGGTTTCCACTCATCAGGTGTGGACTCTCAACTGAGCTTCAGCCCTGCGGCCTATGCCTCTGATCAGCGTCATCATCAACGTCTACAACGGAGCGGCTACGCTGCGGGAAGCGATGAACAGCGTCCTGGCACAGACGTTTGCGGATTGGGAACTCGTCATCTGGGACGACGGCTCAACCGATGGCAGTGCAGCAATCGTCACGGAGTATCGTGACTCGCGGATTCGTTACTTTTTCTCCCCGGAGCAGGTTTCCCTCGGGCAAGCCAGAAACGAAGCGATCAAGCTGGCCCGTGGAGCATGGATCGCGTTTCTTGACCAGGATGACATCTGGCTGCCGCAAAAGCTGGAAAAGCAGGTCGCGCTGATCGCAGACGATGTCGGACTCGTCTACGGTCGCACCGTTCGCTTCTACCCCAATGGCCGGGAGCGGGACTACGATCATGCCCACGAGTACGAGTTCCTGCCGGAAAGAAACATCTTCCATCGACTGTTTAGCGAATCCTGCTTCATCGCCATGAGCTCGGCAATCTTTCGGCGCTCGGCCATCGAGGCGATTGGCGGAATTCCGGAACTGATCCGCATCATCCCCGACTACTACCTCTACGTCGCTGTCTCCCGCCGGTACCGTGCCTGCGCTGTGCAGGAAGTCGTCTGCCGCTATCGCATGCACGACGACAGCATGTCTCACACGACGGCTCTCGCAATGCATCAGGAGGTTTTATGGCTGATCGATCATTGGGCGCCGGAGTTGGATGCAGCCACCGTCGCCCGCTGCCGGAGACGGCACCAGACGCTCATCGCTCTTGAGGAAATGCGCGGCCAAGGTACGTTTGCGCACGGACTGAGTCGTCTCCTTTGGCAAGGCTCAATTGCGTCGCAACTGGCGCGCCCGGTTGCCTACGGGTTTCACGTGACTCGCCGTGTCCTGCGCCGGCCCTATTGGCAAGGCCTGCCAAATCGTCCTGCCGTGTAGGATCAGTGTGTCACGGTCCTTATCGATGCCTCTGGTCAGCATCATCCTCAACGTTCGCAACGGCGCCGCCTATCTGCGCGAAGCCCTCGACAGCGTCATGGCGCAAACTTTCGCCGACTGGGAGCTGATTGCCTGGGACGACCGCTCGACTGACGAGAGCGCCAGGATCATCGCTGAATATCGCGACTTCCGCATACGCTACTTCCTCTCACCGGATGACACTCCCCTGGGTGAGGCGCGGAACCGTGCGGTTCAGCAAGCCACGGGAGAGTGGCTGGCTTTTCTGGATCAAGATGACATCTGGCTGCCCGACAAACTCGAAGCTCAGCTGGCGCTGGCCGGACCCGATGTGGGGATCATCTACGGAAGAACCGTTCTCTTCGATGCGGTTCATGGCAACCTGCGAGACTACGACCACGTACACGAGTTCGAGCCCTTGCCCGAGGAAAAGATCTTTACTCAGTTATTTGCCGACGCCTGTTTCATCGCGATGAGTTCAGCGGTATTGCGGCGTTCGGCTGTAATTGAAGTTGGAGAGATACCTTCGCACATTCAGGTCGTGCCCGACTACTATCTCTACGTCGCTCTTGCCCAACGCTATCAGGCGCGCGCGGTACAGCGGGTCGTCTGCCGTTATCGAATGCATCCTGGGAGCATGACGGTATCGCGCTCGAATCGACTGCGGCTCCATGAGGAACCACTATGGATTATTGGCCACTGGGCGCCGGAGCTGCCCGCTGAAGTCGTCGCCTTTCGTTCCCGCAGCTACTCGACAGTTTTGGCGCTCGAGGAGATGAAGACGCCGAATACGTTCAGCAGAGGGTTGAGGAGATTGCTGGCGGACGGCTCGCTGAGCTGGCTGGCATCGCGGCCCTTCGCGATCGCGTGGCGGGCACTCCGCAGAAAATTGCGAACGCCTTACTGGCTGGCTACTGAGTTCGCGTCCGACCCCGATTGAGAGAACGAAGCCACCGGCTGCTTCTCCCGGCGATGCTGCTGCGCCAGCGGACGGCTGGTTTCGACCAGCAGGGCTATGTGCTCCGCCTGCTCTTTGCTTGGGCGCCCTGGCCCTTTGATCACCCGCTTATCGGAGCTGACGTAATAACCGATCACCTTGAGGTAGTAGCGCACGCGCACGCCGACGCGGACCAGGAACTTGATGAAGCGTCCCTTGCCGAAGTAGTCGTAGGCGTCGCTGAAATCAATGAAGCCCTGGCACTGCTCGCGCAGCGTTCTCAGAACATCCTGGTTCACCGTCTGACTGCCGAAGTGAATCACCTCGGCACACGGCGTATAGAAAAGCTTGTAGCCCTTTTTGCCCAGCATGTACTCATACGCCAAGTCCACCATCGCCCACCGGAAGCGCTCATCCAGCAACCCTGCGTTTTCCCACGTCGACCGGCGCAGTACGAAGGCGGTCGTGCCAATCGCCTCCACTTGCTGCGCTTTCGTGAAGTCGAAGTCGCTGGCATAGTAGCGCGACATGATGCGGCTGTTGGGAAACAACTTGTGCCAGTTCAGCGTCTGCAGGAAGAACACACCCAGGCCCGCGAATCGCCGGATGTCATGCTGTAACGTGCCATCGGCATTCAGCAACCTTGGTCCACAGGCTGCCGCCTCCGGATGTTGATCCATGAACTCGACCAAGGCCCGGTAGGCGTTGCCGATCAGCATCGTGTCGCTATCCAGCAGGCAGGCATAGCGTCCTTTGGCCATCTTCAAACCTTGATTGACGCTCCGCCCGTAAGACTCGTTGGCTTGATTTCGAACCAGGATTACGTTGGGAAACTCCTTGGCCACCATGTTGGCGCTGCCGTCGGGGGAGTTTCCATCCACGCAGATAATCTCAAACGAAATGCCCTCGGTATGCCTGTAAATCGATTCCAGACAATTCTGCAAAAGGCCGCGAGTATTGTAGTTCGGGATGATGACCGTAAGATCGAGAATAGGCTTCGCCATTCCTAATTCCTTACCGATGATGGTACTACCCTCGCTGGAACGCCGAAAACAGTGTGCCGTGGTTCGACCGAACTCATGACCACAGAATTAGCGCCTACGACCGCGCCATTCCCGATACGGTATGGCCCCAGAACCTTGCACCCGGCTCCCAGCACCACGTCGTCCCCGATCTCGCATCGCATTTCGCGATGGAAACCCATGTCTGGATGGAGCGCACCCAAACCGACACCCTGAAATATCGTAACGTTGCTTCCGATTCGCCACGCCCCAATCACGCAGCCAACCGGATGGGCGAAGAAGATTCCCGGACCGATCTCACATTTGGGAGTGACTTCGAGCCCAAAAAGCACAAGGTTTAAGTAGGTTAACAGCTTTGGCAAAACTGGTACACCAGCCAGCATCGCCGCCCGACTGGTGCGGTAAATTACGTTCGGAAGATAGCGGAAATGCATCATCCGAACAAGAAAGCGAAAGAAGTTCGGGCGAACATCAGCCCGCCCTTCGAGTTGATATTGCCGCGAGAGATCGCTATACAGCAGGTCTTTCAGCTGCGACATGCTCGATAACCAAGCCCCTAGCCCGGATTACGTCCCCGGCCTCGTACAGAACTACTGACACTGCCGATAAACTGCAAGTGTCTGCTCACCACATCGTCTCCAACTGTAGCGCGACGCCACCTCCGTACCTGCAGCGACAGCTCGCTGTCGAGCCTGCTCGTCCGTCAGCGCCCGTGACAACTCTTGGCCAAGAGCGTATTCATTCTCGGGATCGAAGTAGAATGGCGCATCGCCGCAGACTTCCGGAATCGACGATACCCGGCTCGCCAGAACAGGACAACCCAGAGACATAGCCTCCAGCGGTGGAAATCCAAAACCTTCGTTCAACGATGGATACACGAACAGCCGGGCTCCAGCGTAGGCCTCGGCAAGAAACTCGTCGGAAACCCTCGGCAGCGCGACCACATTTTCGTTTAAGCCCAGCTCGTTGATCAAAGTCTTCTCGTCAGCGTTCATTTCGCCGCCGCCCAACACCAGAAGGTCGACCATCCGTGCGACTCCGCTATCGTGCATGGCGTGCAGCAGGCCACGAAAATTCTTGAAAGCAGCCCGCATCCCCACATACAGGATGTACTCCCGTCGAACTGTCCGAGAGAGTTCGGCAGCCGCCGCCGAACTGCGCGGCAACGCGCTCAACCCATGGTGGATCACAAAAGTCTTGGCGGGATCGACATTGTAGAAATGCAACAAGATCCTGCCGGCACGACTCCGACACGCAAATAATCGCATCCACGCGCGGGAAGAGCCATCTGCGAGCCCATAGAACTTTCTTCACATCCGGAAATAACTCCGGAAACCGTTCATGCGTGCAATCGTGATGAGTGGCGACCGCCCGTTTTGTCCGCACCATCGGCATGCGCAGATAGGTTGTCGGATGATAGACATCGAACTCGGCCAGGGTTGCGGCTTTCAAGTTTCCCCACACCTCGTTAGCCGCGTAGCGTACGGATCCCGGTTTCAACCAGCCCGGCAGACTCGCCACGTGCGTTCGCGAAGATTCCAGCTGCTGAAAGGGATATACCGTCGCATTGATCCCTATCAGTACATCGGTCCGCAAGTCCTCAACCCCGGACATATACTTCGCCAGCTCATAGAAATACCGGGAAGCTCCCCCAGCATTCTGCAGCGAGAAAACCTGGTGATCGTAGAGTATTCTCACTGCGGGCCTACGCAATCAATTCGGGTACACGCTCGGGTTCGAGAGTAAGTTCTTTGGCTGAACGACCGGCCAGCGCCAAAACCACTAGAAAAACGACGTAGGAAATCAGCGTATTCACCGCGGCTCCGGTGGCACCGTACTTGGGGATCGCAAAAAAATTCAGGACCACGTTACTTGACGCGGCAATGAACGTACAAAACAAAATCTGCTTCTCCATGCCCCAGGCAATGTAGGCGTTGGTAAGATACGACGTCACGAAGTCCAACGGTATTGCCCAGGCGAGCAGCATCAGGAGCAACGTCGCCGCCTGAAAGTCGCCGCCAAAGAGAACATTAACGAGAGGGCGGCGTATCAGCGTGACAAAGCCCGCGATCACAAGTCCCAGACCAGCAACGGTGAGCAGGATACGACTGCGCAGCATGCTGAGGCGTTGCTCCCGGCTTTGGCGCGCCAGTTGGGGATAGAGAACATTCGTCATCAGGTAGTAAGTAAACAGTACTTGGCTGAGAATACGGTACGCCGCGCTGTAAAGCCCGACCTGCCGCGGATTCGACATGACTCCCAGCATGAGCATATCGATGCTGGCGAACGCCATATTGCAGAACCACGCCAGCCCCATGACGCTGGTCCTGCGGAAGGCCAACGCGTCACGAATTTGCTCCAGCGGGATCTGTTGCTGTTGAGCCGGCTGATGACGGCGCCACCATCCGCCGAAGATCGCCGCTTGCAGCAAGTTTCCGGCCAGGTTTCCACCCACCAACCACCACAACACGTTCCCGGAGTTGTGGCCGAGCAACAGCGCCAGCAGCACGCACGCCGGTACCGATGCGCGCCCAAAGCTGGCCAGCCGCAAATGTTCTTTGCCCCAGGCCGCCCAGTCCAGCGAAAGCGAGTAGAGAGATCCGGCGGCTGCGAAGCTGAACACGAACAGCTTTCCCGATGCCGGCAACTTCACCGAAGCGGCATACGCCATCAGGATCGGAATCAGCAGAGCTGCCATGAGCAGCCGCCTGCGCTGGACCTGCTGCGCAATCTCCTCTCCCGCCTGCGGATGTTTTGCGATCAGCCTCGCGCCGACATGCCGCAAACCAAAATCGATGAATGGGTACGAGTACTGCACCATCCCCTGGGCCAGAGCGTATATGCCGACAAACACCACGCCGAACTTGTGCGCCAGCAGCAGCAGAGTGGTGACGCTGCAGAGACGCGCCAGCGCCTCGCCTGAGCCGAAAGCAAAGATCTTGCGCGCCAAATCACGAAGCGAAACGTCCATACGGCTAACAGTTCATGGGAAAACCACGATCGGCCACAGCTACTTCGTGCCGCAAGCACCCAGAGCAGTCGCCATATTGACCGGCTGCCCGGGAAGAAAGATGCGCAACTGGAGCTTCGCCATCAGTTCGATGGCATCCTGAGCCGTGCGCTGAATAAAGCGGAGGGGATTCTTCCTCGGCATCTTGCAGCCGTAGACCTCAACTTGCCGAAATCCAACATTTCTCAGAACAAAGCCCAGGCTTTGATCAGTGAAGCCAACTGTGTGGGTGAAATCGTGATAGCGGTTGTAGGCGCCCGTAACGGGGTGCATCGGGTTGGGAACCTCCACCACCAATCTTCCTCCCGTCCGCAGCGCACGGCGTACGGCATGCAGCAATGGCGTGATCTGCTCTTTGGGAACATGCTCGAGGACATGCAGCATGATGATCAAATCGAAGTGTTCGTCAAATTGTTGCAGGAAGACGGTCGTGTCTTCGACCAATACAGTGCTTCCCGGCAAAGTCTGGTTGCACACTTCGACAACTTCGGGAGCGATGTCGACGCCGAACACGTTTCGGTAGGCGCATGTCTTCGAAAGATGCCCCAGGAGGTACCCAAACCCCGGACCGATTTCAAGGATGCGCGCGCCCTTGTCAGCCGGAAAGTATTTTCCGTGATGTTCCACCGCAGCCATGGCGTTCCAACGAAGCGTCGACGGAGCCGCAATCTGACGGAAGTGAGCTGACAGGTAGTGTTCGTATTGACTGCTCATACTGGGATGGTTGTTGGTTTTGTTACTAGTTATGCTCCGGCATTCTCGTAAGCGAGGCGAATTTGCCGATCTCCCGCGGTCCGAAGAAATACCCGCGGCCCAGTCCGGCGGCCCGCAGCGCATACGAGCGAGATTTGATGATCTCCCCTTTCAGAGAGTAAACCACCATCCCTGCCAGTGAACGGAGGAAAACGTCGAGGAATTTACGAAACGAGTACCGGTGCTTTCGCAGGATGTAGCCACCGCCGAGGGCATAAGAATAACTCGTGTCTCGAATCCGTTCAGCTCGATGAAAAGAAGGATGACGAATGGCAAGATCATAGTTGTGCCAGAGATGCAGGCGGCATTCGACACAACGCAAGAAGTAATCGAGATCCTCCCCGGAGGCATACCCGGAGGCACTGCCAGGGCCAATCTCTTCGTCAAAGAATCCCGTCATCTGCACCGCCCTACGGGTCAGGAAAACAACCGGCGTAATTCCGGAGTTCCAAAGAGTCTCCTTCGTCGCGGCCCCTGCTCGTTGAGGCCACTTTGGACCGGTTGGCTGGTTGTCTTCATCACGGAGAATGCCCAGCAGGCCGTCGCTTTCCGGATGCGATTCGAACCAGGTGTTTACCCTTTGCAGCAGATCTTCGGCATACCAGCAGTCATCGTCCGGAAATCCGATGATGCTGCCCTCAGCAGCGCGCAGGCCCGTGTTGCGCGCTCGCGATGCCCCCAGCTCGCAGCGAATATGCCGAATCTTCAGCCCGGGATGTCCGCCTAAAATCCCGGCCAGTCTCTCATCGGAATTCTGATCGATGATGAGGACCTCGAAATCCCTGAACGACTGCGATTCCAGGCTGGCCAGCAATCGCTCCAATTCGGAGGTTCGATGAAATGTAGCTACCACCAGCGAGATCATCGCGCTTCCGGCAGTTCCGGGGAAAAGTGCGGCATGGATCGTGGTGCTTGCTTCAGCCAAACCAAGATGGAGTACATCTTCCATCCTGCCGCAAGCACCAGGACGAAGAGCAGATCCTTGGTTAGTACGGAAAACCAGTCGAGCAGGTCGCCTCTCGGCATCGACAGAACGTCGGGCAAGAGCAGTACAACGAAGAAGAGCGAGAATACGTTTCGACTTAGCCGGTAGAGCAGATGCAGTCCTATTCCAATCACGATCGAAATCAGCAGCACGCCGGCCAGTGCGCCGATCATGTACTCTTCGGCGATATAGGAGCCTGCGGTTCCGATGCCGTGCTCGAACTCCGTAGGATTCAGCAACACCGAGACATCATGACCCAGCTCTCTGCCCCGGTAATAGTGCTCCAAGTCATGCGGGGAGAACGCGAAGGTCAGTTCGTTCTTCAGGTAGGTAGCCGTGTAGGGCGTGAACAGATCACGGTAGGCGACCATTACCTCGGTGACGTCCAGAGAATTACCCGCCAACGTAATGAAAGAAACAGGATCGATGGCATAGGCGACGACGCTGTCACTCTCCTCGCGCAGCGCTTGAAAAACGCCTGCCGCCAGGAACAGCACCAGCGCCAAACCCAGTACTGCTGCCGTGCGCGTCTTCTTGCCCGACTTGATTCCGGCGGCGTACCAGAGAGCGACGATCATACCGAGCGTGCCCATGCGGCTGCCCATCAGAAGCAACAGCAGCGAGGAGCCGAAGTAACAGAAAGTGGCCAGATAAAGCGGCCACTTTCGTTTCTCGATGACAAAGATTCCGACGAAGCTTGGCAAAGTAACCAGCGAAACCAGTCGAACCCAGAACGGTACCGAAGCCGCGAACTCGCCATGGTTGATCCAGAAATATGCGTAGCCGCCATGATCCTGGGCATACCGGTAGTAGCTGTAGTTCTTAAACATCTGCACCGGAATGCTGGCATAGAACAGCAGATACAGATACGGCAAATACCGCAAGGCCCGAGTCGGATCAGGGATCTCGATGCGCCGGTAGTTCAGGCGGCAAAATCCATAAATGCACAACGCCGACAGCGAAAGACTAAGCAAAACGGTGCCGGACTGTGAACGCGTAAGGTCAAAGGGGAAGTAGACCTGAACTCGCACGCGCAGCGGGTCATCCTCGCCGCCAAGGCAATATGCAATCAGTCTTCCCCCCTGCAGCAGGAGAAGCATTCCTAAAAACAGGAAGCAGGGATGGCGGCCCTGATTGAAGTTCTTCCACGACAGCACCAGCAGCAAGAGCAGCAAGAGTGTCGTTAATACAGCACCCTGGTTGGGCGTCAACCATCCCACGACAAAACACAGGGACGCCAAGGTCACACTCGCGCATAAGAGCATGACTTCAATGGCGGCAACCGGCAGAGCAGAAGGCTGTTGCACGGCGGCTTGATGTGGAGACGGCGAATTCACGGTCTGCTCAGGAAAAGCGAAGGTAATGCCCCAGCAAAGCCAGACGCGCACGCAATTGCGGATCCTGGGCCTGCTTGCGCTTGAAAGATTCCACCACCAGCAGCGTCGCTGAAGTCAGCAGAAACGCCGCCAGCGCCGCCAGCAGAATAATTGTCATGCGATGCGGTCCCGACTTTCTTTCCGGAACAACGGCTTTGTCGACTACCTGAACCACGACTGCGTCTTTGGCTTCGTCGATACGCGCTGCTTCCAACTGCTTGTTGAGAAACTCATACAGAGCTTCGTGATACTTCAGATCGCGGGCCCGGCGGAGATATTCCAGTTCGGCCTGGGGCAGCTTGCGAGTGGGCAGATCGATGTCGCCATGGCCCGCCTCACCCGTGTTCCGTTCCATCTTGGCCAATTGCGCTCGCAAACCGGCCAATTCCTGTTCGGCGCGCTGCAACTCGGGATTGTCTTTGGTCGCATAAGTCCGCATCGCTTCAATTTGCACTTCGCGGAACGCCACTTGCGCCCGCATGTCGGCCACTCCCTGAATGATGACTCGAGCCTGAGCGTCCGGCTGCAAGAGCCCGGTCTTCTCTTCTGCCTGCTTGAGCTGAACTTCTGCGACAGCCAGCGCATCACGCTCTGCATTGACCTTGTCTTCGTAAAAGAGGCGGCGCTGTGCCGCCTCAGAAATTGCCAGCTCTGAATTCAGATTGTGCAGCTCATCGACATACGCGTTGGCCATCGCCGCAGCTCGATTGGGATCGTGATCGTCCACGCTGATCGAAATCAGGCCTTCTTTCTCGGCGACGATATAGCTGCGGGCGTCCAACTTCTTGCGCGCATCCTGATAGCGCTTCACCCGATACACTTTGCGCAAGTCGAACTTGTCGATCAGCCGGTCCTGAATTGTCCGGCTATGCAGCATTCCGATAAACAGGTCGCCCGGATTCTTGAATCCCAAGTCGGAATCGCTCAGGCCGGAGATAGAGCCCAGTTGTCCCAACATCGCGCTTAGCGTCGACTGCTTCTGTTCGGGCGGCAAGATGCTGGCGGTTGCCGTGTAGGTTGAGGGAAGCAGGAAGACAATGATCGCCGTGATCACCGCTACCGCAATCGTTACCTTCAGGATTGTCTTCTTCCGCTGGGAGAGGATGAGCAGCAACTCGATCCCATCCAATCCGTTCTGCTCGGCACTCTCCCCATTGATCCCGGCATCTTCATTCACCAGGGGATCGCGGTGCACCATCTCGGAGGTCTTGGAACTATCGCGCATAGTCACATCCCAATTACGTTGGTTCACCGGGCTCACTAGGGAGCCAGTACGTGGATGGCGGCCGCCGCCAAGCCAAAGTTAAACAAGATCTGCGACCAATCCTTGAAGTTGCGTAACGCAGCGCCGGGATTGACCTGCTCGGGAACGACCACCGTGTCTCCGGGCATCAGCACCATGCTGCTGAAGCCACCTGTCCAGAAGCCGCTGGCGGCATCCTTACTCACAACCGAGCCGTTCGCCCGCACGACAAAGGTTTTACCCTTGTCGGCGTTGCGAGTTGGACCACCCGCATCCCGCAGGTACCGTACCACCGTTTTGCCAGGCCGCTGAATGAACGACCCTTGGTTGTAAACGTCGCCTACTACACTGACGACAATCGGACGGCTAGGTATGTAGAGTTTGTCGCCGTCCTCCAGGGGAAGATCGGGTATCGCATCGACTCCCGTGTCATCCGGATGCAGATTCAGAATGATCCTGCCGTCGGCTCTCAGCTGGCGCAACTTGTCGAGGCTGGCGCGCTGGGCTTCCGTAGCCGCCTTCGCGGCGTTAGCCTCTTCTGCGGTGCGGGCGTTTTGCGTGTTAGCGGCTGTCTGGCGCGCCAGATCGCGTTCCATCTGGGCGATAAAGATGTCCAGCCGCTCCTGCTGCTGAATTCGCGTCGACTCCCGGGTGAACACCGCCGCATAGAGGTAGGCCGAGGGCGCCAATCCGCCCGCACGGACCACTATGTCGCGCAGCTTCTCGCCGGGCTGGACGCGGTACACGCCAGCCGAGGAGAACTCGCCCTCCAGTTTCACCAGCTTCGTCTGCTGATCGCGCGGCACGCGCAGATCGGCTTGCGAAAAGATCGTGACAATGTCGCCCGGCTGCAGCGTCAAATTGGCGGAGTCCTGATGCTCCAGCACCGCCTTACCGAGATTGAATGGAATCAGCTCCGTCGACAGGTCCTGCGCGTTCATACGCTGAACGACGGCGTAATCCCAGTTGATCTCAGGAGCGTTCTTCTTCACGTCGTTCAGTGCTCCCTGGTCCAGCTTTTGTACCTCAGCCTGGTCGAGAGTTCCCTTATCCTTCAGGGCGCCGGTCTGCATCTGCAAAGTCAAGGCATTCTGCTGATTCCAGTACTCTCGCGTGATGAGAAATTCGCGGTTCGGAATCAGGTCGGTCACCCTCATGCCGTCATGCCAGGGATAGCGGCCCGGCTGCGCGACATTGCCTCGCAGCGTTACCGAATCTACAAATCGCGGCGAGATCGGCGTGAAGTTCAAGACATCTCCGTCTTTCAGCTGCCGCGCCAGACCGGCTTCGTCCAGCTTGATCTCTTCCACCCCGCGATACTCCCGATTCTTGATTTGTTCGACGTACACCTTGCCACCGTACGCCGTAACCGAGAGTCCCCCCGTAAGGCTAAGCACGTCGCCCAGTGTCGCCTCGTTCTTCAGTTCGTAGATCGCCGGATTATTGACCTGGCCGCCCATGGCCACCTGCGGACCGACCGGAGCGAAATAGATCACGTCGCCCGGCAGTAATTGCACATCTTTGCTCTTATCACCTTTGAGCAGGAGGTCATAAAGATCGAAGTCGGTGATCACGGTCGAGCCGCGCTTTAATTCGATATGCCGCATCGAGCCGCTGGGTGATGGTCCGCCCGAGGCGAAGATGGCGTTAGCCAGTGTACTGAGCGAGCTGATTGTGTAGCGCCCGGGATGGTTTGCCTGGCCGACTACAAACACGTCGATCGATCGTAGCTCGCCCATGCCGACGTTAAGATCGAAGTTCTGATAGATCCGCCCGATGTGCGCCTTCAGGAAGCTCTGCAACTGATCGAAGCGCAGCCCGGCAACATTCAAGCTGCCGACCCGCGGAATGTAGATGGCGCCGTTGCGGTCAACGCGAGTGTGAACATCGAGGTCAATCTGTCCCCAGGCGCGAATCAGCAGTTCGTCTCCCGGGCCGATCACATAATCCGACGTCACCGGAGCGTGATCGATCGGAGCGAACGTAGTGGGCGCCTCCTCAAAGAGACTGGCAGCCGTAGATCGGCAGCGTCTGTCCAAGCGAGGTCGCGACCATCTGCTGAAAATCCGTCAGCTCGGCCGTCTTGGCTCTTGGCTTTGCCCTGAGCGGATTCTGATTCTGCTCTGTCTGTTTCGTTTCGTTGGTCGGTTGGGTGGTGACGCCGCGGCCGTCATCCAAAACCACAGTAGGAGTCGAGGTCGGAACCCCTTCCGGGTTTTGAGACTGCGGTGCGGTGCCCTGCTGCGTCCCAACGTTCTGTTGCTCCTGCTGGTCCGTCGGGTACTGGTCCTCGCGAGAGGGATCCCGCTGATAAAGGCCGGCTTGCGGCACCGCCCGCAGCAGCCCAGGAGACAAAATGAAGAAGGCCAGAACCAAGCTCGCAGCTTGAAAAAACGCGACCGAAAATCCCCTCTTATTGCCCTTTAGACTTCCCTGGCTACATCCCGATCGAGAGTTCAAAGTCGTTCTCCCCGATTCCACCGATGTGAAACATCTTGTCTTCTTCGTGGCGATCACCGGCTCTGACCTCCGAGGGCCGAAGCGGTCGAGGCCGGCTTCCTCAGGGCGTTGAGCCAGAATTGCGCATACGTTGGAGCCACTGCCCTTGAGTCGGCCGGCAAATCGCGTCCGGTGAAGAGCCTGTGCAGACTGCGATGAGCGCTGACCGCGCCCGCCAACCCCAGCGTTGCGAACGCCGGCTCAAGCTCGCAGATCACACCGCGCGCCGAGCAGCGGCCGAAGTACGCGTTGACCGCGTCAAAGATTGGCCCCAGATGATCGCGAAACATGCCTTGCGCCTCGGGAAATTCAAAGCCGGCAACATACAGCAGGCGCATCAGCTCCGAGTCTTCCGATATTTCTGTCACCAGGAAATCCACCAGCATGGGCAGCACGACTTCCGGCTCCAGGTCCGATGCCAGCCCGTTCTGCAGATCCCTGCCCAGTTTCAGGCGGTTCAATCTCGATTCTGCGGCAGCCCAGAACAGCTCGGCCTTCCGAGCGAAGTACCGGAACAAGGTGGCCTCATTCACACCTGCCAGATGCGCAATTTCACGTGTGCTCGTTCCTTTATACCCCTGCCGGGAGAACAATTGAACAGCAGCTTCGACAATGCGGACTTCAGTGACACTTCTCTCCGCTGCATTTTTCACGGTGTCGTTCCTCTATTTTGGGGTTGTGGTCAGGTAGGCGTTTACTGCTTGAAGGGTTCGATCTCGTCCACGTCGATCTCGACGGCGACACTCTGGCGAATCAGATCCAGTGCCAGCACAACTCGGTATTCGTTCTTCTTTCGCAGGAGCACGCCGACCAGCCCGGCAAGCGATCCTGACACGATGCGAACCTTTTCTCCGGCAGTGAGGTAGGAGTGCGGCTCAAACTTGCGCTGCGGAAGACCTGCGCGCAACGCCTCAATCTCCGAACATGGAAGCTCGGCCGGGTGTCGTCCGGCGCTGACGATGGAGAGCACGCCGGGCACCTGCAGCACCTTCACTGCCTCACGCCCGCCGATGTGAACAAAAACATAATTGGGAAACAGCGGCTGCTCGACCGTAACCTTGCAGCCGTTTTTCCAGCGCCGCGCCGACCGATACAGTGGCAGAAACGACTCGAGGTGACGCGCTTCGAGTTGGCGTACGACCGCCTTTTCGTGACGAGGAGTCGTGTAAGCCGCGAACCACTTCGGCGCAGTCTCCGAAACCACCGAGCCTGCCCCCAGGCCGAGGACAAAGTCCTCCCGCACTGTCGCCGTTCCGGTTCCGCAAAAAGACAAAGCTTCGCTATCCTCAGTGAGAGAGGTGTTCGCTTTCAAGTCTGGTGTTCGCTGCAACCATGCACTTCCCGAAGACAGCTCAGAAGCTTGAGACTTCGAACGAACCCCCTAGGAATGTGTCAGTTTGCGATGACTCGTTGAGCAAGTACTCACTTGCTCAACCATCCTTCGAGGGAGCCGTGCTGGTGCGAATCGACAGCATAGGTAAAGCCGCCAATCCGGTCAAGCGAAAAAGCCCGAAACCCGAGATTGGGAAGCCAGTATGGAAGGGGTTTCCGTCTTTGGAACTGGGCTTCCGGGCGAGCTCGCGGAAAGAACGTTAATGCAGGGGTGCGTACTGCAGCGCTCGCAGTTGATCGGCGATCACCTTGTGCCCGGCATCATTCGGATGAAAACCGTCGACAGCGATCAGACCGAGCGTGCCGGGATCAGTCTTTGCCATCGGCGCCGTTGAAGGCCTGATGCACATTCGCCACCGGAATATTATTCGCCGACGCCGTCGAGTGAATGTAGTTGTTCACCTCGTCGAGATACGGTTCCACGGTGTCGAAGATGCCTGATTGCATGTCCGAAGCGACATAGGGGTTGTAGATGTCCATCGTGCGAATGATGGTGTTGCTGGTGGTGCGCAGCTGGAGAATGTTGGAGATGATTGCATCCCAGTTCTGCTCGAAGGTCGCTACCGCATAGCGCAGGCAATCCTGGTTATCCGTGCCGCCGCAGGTGCCCTTAGTGTAATTGTCATGGGCATTGGCCAGATCATCACCACCGATATCCCAGGTCAGTACCTGGGCGCTCGTGATGTTGTTGCGAAAACTCTGGTCGGTCTGAATTGCGTTGAGAAGGTCGCCACTGTGCCATCCCGGAACGCCGAGGTTCGTGGTAGTGACATTGGCTCCCGTATCGAGGTTGACATACGTGGCATAACGCGGGACATACCCCTCTTGAGCGATCAGGCCGTCTGCGAGGGAGTCGCCCATTGCGGTGTACTGCCAACTGGGTGCGGTGGGATTATTGCCGGTTGTACCACCGCCGCAGGCTACGAGAACCAGAGAAGCGCCAACCGACAAAACAGCACCAAGGATCTTTGCTAGTGAAAACGCGGTCCGGGAATTCATCACCAGCTTTTGATGCGCGTTTCACTACGGGGTTTGCGCCCACTGGTTCCGGCTACTCTCCTTTACCCAACGCAAGCGCGATTAGCGTCTTCTGCTCCATCTCGTGCGCCTTCGCCGAGCCGGTCGCCGGAGTCGAATTCGCCGCGCGCTTCACGCTGCGCACCTTCGGCCCCAGAATGCGCTTCAGTCGCGGGGTTACGAACGACAGTGCTCCCATGTTCGCCGGCTCTTCCTGCACCCAGATGAATTCGGCCGCGTTCTTATACAAGCCGAGAAGCCCCTGGATCTCATTCTCTGGAAACGGATAGAGCTGTTCGACCGAAACGATTGCCGGTCCGTGCATCTTCAGCTTCCGGCGCTCGATGCGCAGCTCCTGCCCGATCTTGCCGGTACAAAGAAGGACATGTTTTGCATCGAGCGCTGTCTCATCGACGATCACATTCTGGAACCGCGGCTTTTCCAGATCTGCCAGCGGCGACAGCGCCTCCGGATGACGCAACATGCTCTTCGGAGTGAAGCAGATCAGCGGCTTGCGCCATTTCCTCAGAGCCTGCCGGCGCAGCAGATGGAAATATTGCCCCGCCGTCGACGGCTGGCACACCTGCATATTGTCGCGCGCGCACAGTTGCAGATAGCGCTCGATGCGGGCACTGGAGTGTTCCGGACCCTGGCCTTCGTGACCGTGCGGCAGAAGCAGCACCAGTCCCGTCAACAGGTCCCACTTGTCTTCGCCGGCAGCAAGGAACTGATCGATGATGATTTGTGCGCCGTTGGCAAAATCTCCGAACTGCGCCTCCCACATCACCAGCGCCTCGGGATAATCGCGTGCGAAGCCGTACTCAAAACCCATCACCGCAGCTTCCGACAGCTCGGAGTTGTAGATCTCCACGCGTGCCTGCCCTTGTTCAAGATGGCACAGCGGCACGTACTCCTTCTCATCGATAATGTCGATCAGCACTGAGTGACGCTGATTGAAAGTTCCGCGGCGGCTGTCCTGGCCGCTCAACCGAATGGGTACGCCATCAAGGGCAAGCGATCCAAACGCCAGCGCCTCCGCCATGCCGAAATCCAGCGGACGCTTGCCGTAACCCATCTCGCGGCGCTGCTCCAGCAACTTCTGCACCTTGGGATGGATATGAAAATCCTCGGGATAACTCACCAGCTTGTCGGTGATGGAGTGCAGCGTTTCCGCGCTCAGCCCCGTGTCGACTTCGTCGGCTGGGTTGTAAGGACCACCGTGATACGGCGCCCAATAGCTGGGAAGCTGCCGCATGACCGGCTTCTTCTGCGCGCTTTTTCCGGCCTTCTCCGCGGCATCCAGCTCTGCCTGAAACTTCTCGAACATACGGCTGCGCGATCCAGGCCAGTGTTCTTCGCGTAGGTCTGGTACAGCAACGGATGATCTTTGATCTTGCGATACAGAATCGGCTGCGTGATCGTCGGATCGTCAACTTCGGAGTGGCCGTGGCGACGGAAGCCGATCAGATCGACCACTGAGTCGGAGCCGAACTCATAGCGGAACTCCAGCGCCATACGTCCCGCCCGAATCACCGCGTCGGCGTCTTCGCCGTTCACGTGGAAGATCGGGATCGGCAGACGCTTTGCCAGATCGGACGAGAAGCGTCCTGAATAGGCGTCGCTCGGGTTGGTCGTAAATCCCAGCAGATTATTGACAATGATGTGTACCGTCCCACCCACGGTGTAGCCGCGCAGATTGGCGAGGTTCAACGTCTCCGCCGTGATGCCCTGTCCGGCAAAAGCAGAGTCGCCGTGCATCAGAACCGGCAGCACGCGCGACTTGCCGTCGCGTCCCATGCGCGTTTGCTTGGCGCGCGCGCGTCCCAGAGCCACCGGATCCACCGCTTCCAGGTGGCTGGGATTCGACACCAGATGAATCCGCACAGGACGGCCGCTGGTTCCGGTATAAATGCCGGTCGCGCCGATGTGGTATTTCACGTCGCCGCCGCCCAGAACGCTGCGCGGATCGACGTCCTCAAATCCGGCAAACACCTCTTCCGGCGGACGGCTCACGATGTTGATGATGACGTTCAGGCGGCCGCGATGGCTCATGGCCAGCACAGCCTGCTCGGCGCCATAATTCGAAGCCGAGTTCAGAATCTCGTCCAGCAGCGGAATCAGCGCCGTATTGCCTTCCAGCGAGTAGCGCTTGGTGCCGATGTAGCGCGAGTGAATCGTCTGCTCGAAGACATCGGCGCGCACCAGTTCGTCCAGAATGCGGCCGCGATCAATCGATTCCTGCTGCTCGGTCTCCATGCGCTCCTGGATCCACTGCCGCTTCTCCAGGTCCGGAATGTGCATGAACTCAACGCCGATGCTGCCGCTGTAAATGCGCCGGGCTGCGTCAGCTTCGCCGCCCATCAAATCCAGTTCGGGATGAGGTAGCGGGGTGAAGTGGTTGAGCGGATCGAGGTTTGCCTGCAGGTATCCCCAGCGCCGGAACGCGTCCAGAACGCGCTCCTGTTTCTCGCTGCCAACGTTCATCATGACTGTGGACAAGGATCAATGACTCCCCGGCTCCGGCTCCTGTGAGGATGACGGACCGTTACGACAACGCTAATAATTATAGATTCCGTACCGATCAGGCGGTTGCGACCCTCCGGCGACAGTGGCCGGTAGCGGAGCAACGTTTCAGTATATAGTGTGGAGTTTTGAGTTTACCAATCGAAGCGTCCGGGAAAGCGCGTTCTAAAAAGCGAACATCTTCCGACGGGAGAGACCATGATTCTTGCAAAGGCTGGTAGATACGCGGCGGTAACCGCTTTGTTGATTTCCTGTACTCTGGTTAATCTCGCGGCCGAGAACCCGAACTCGCCCGCCGACCGCAAAGCCACCGATCCCAAATCAATTGACTCGAAGAAGAACGACTCCGCCCGTCCCATCCCCGTGGACGATTTCTTCTACAGCCGCCGCGTGTCCTCGCCGGCGTGGTCGCCCGACGGTAAGCAGGTCGCCTTCAGCACAAACTTTACCGGCCGCATGAACCTGTGGAAGGTCGGCTCCGATGGCGGATGGCCGCTGCAGCTCACCGTCTCCGACGATCGGCAGTTCGGCGCCGTCTGGTCGCCCGATGGTAAATGGATTCTGTACGACCAGGATTTCGGCGGCAGCGAGTATTACGACATTTTTGCCGTTCCGAGCCGGGGCGGCGCGCCCATCAATCTCACCAACACACCTGACATTTCCGAATCGGGTCCGCAGTTCTCGCCTGATGGCAAAACTATCGCTTTCGGCTACAAGCCGAAGACATCGCCGGTATCCGATATTGCCCTCATGGACTGGAACACGCGTCAGGTCAAGAAGCTCACCAACGAGGCCAGCAAAGATCATCTTTGGGCGCTGAGCGCCTGGACGCAGGATGGCAAGTACGTCATCGCCACCCGCATGAACGCCGGTTTTGATGACGCCAGCGTTTATCGCATCGATGTTGCCACCGGGCAAGCCGAAGAACTTACGCCGCATCAAGGCAGTACCTTGTTTTTGGCCGGCGGAGTGTCGCCCAACGGAAAGATGGTTTTGGTGACCTCCAATCAAAAGGGCGGATACCAGAACGTCGCAATCCTCGACGTTGCCACCAAGCAATTGAAGTGGATTACGGACACGCAGTGGGAGGCGCAGGCTGGCGAGTTCTCGCCTGACGGCAAGCTGGCGAGCTGGACGCTCAACGCGGACGGAATATCGACCACAAATCTCTACAATGTCTCCACCGGTAAGTCAGAAACTGTCGATATGCCCGTAGGGCTTAGCACTCCCAACGGTAACCCGACAGCGTTCTCGCCCGACGGGAGGTCTCTGCTCATCGAGCATCAGAGTTCGCAGCGCCCATCCGATTTCTGGATCTACGACCTGGCAAATCACAAGCCGCGCCAACTGACCTTCTCCGCAGTCGCAGGTTTGAGTCCGAGCGACATTCCTGAAGCTCAACTGGTCCACTACAAGAGCTTCGACGGAAAGATGATCAGCGCCTTCTTGTGGGTGCCGTTCAACCTGAAGCGCGATGGCTCCAATCCTGCCGTGGTTCTGCCGCATGGCGGCCCGACGGCCCAAACTACCGACTATTTCAACTCGACGGCTGCGGCTCTCGCCTCTCGCGGTTACATTTGCATCGCTCCAAACGTTCGCGGCTCGACCGGCTATGGCATGGAATTTCAGAAGGCCAACTACCAGGACCTGGGCGGCGGCGATTTACAGGATGAAGTTTACGCGACCAAATTCCTCGTCGATACCGGCTACGTCGATGCTAAGAAGATCGGCATCACTGGCGGATCCTACGGCGGGTATATGACCCTGATGGCTATCGGCAAGACTCCCGATGTGTGGGCCGCGGCCGTGGAAGAATACGGCATCATCAACTGGTACACGATGATGCAGCACGAAGACCCGTTCCTCCAGCAATATGAGCGCACGCTGCTGGGCGATCCGGAAAAAGACCGCAAGATCTACGAAGCGGATTCTCCGATCAAGTACATCAACGAAGAGAAGGCTCCGCTGCTGGTGTTGCAGGGGACAAACGACATTCGCGTGCCGAAAGAAGAAGCTGAACAGGTTGTCGAAATCCTGAAGAAGAACGGCCGCATCGTCGAAGCGCATTACTATGAGGCCGAAGGTCACGGCTTCTCCAAGCGTGAAAACCAGATCGACTCTCTGCGTCGCACCATCGCCTGGTTCGACAAATATTTGAAGGGCGAGTCGGCCGCGCCTGCAGCTTCAGGAGGCCAATGATTCGTCCGCTGTCACCAGAGCAACGGATTTTCGTGCTCACCGGAGCCGGCATCAGCGCCGAAAGCGGCTTGCCGACTTTTCGCGGCGCCGGCGGCATCTGGCGGGGCTATCGCGCGCAGGATGTCGCCACCCCAGAGGCTTTCCGCGCCGACCCCCAGATGGTTTGGCAGTTTTATTCTGAGCGCCGCAAGCGTCACTCGACCGTGATGGCGAATCGTGCTCACTTCGCTTTGGCCAGCCTTGAGCAGGCTCTGGGCGATCGCTTCTTCCTCTGCACCCAGAATGTGGATTCCCTGCACGAGCAGGCGGGAACGAAGCGCATCATCCACATGCACGGCCGCCTGATGCAGACCCGCTGCTCGCGCGAGGGTTGCCGCACCAAACCCTTCGACGACGATCGCATGTATACGAGTTACATCGAGATTCCGAACTGCCCTCAGTGTGGCGCAATCATGCGCCCCCACGTTTGCTGGTTTGGCGAAACACCCTACTCCATGGACCGCATCTTCGAGCAGCTTCGCATCTGCAATGTGGTACTGACGGTCGGAACGTCAGGAGTGGTCGAACCGGCCGCGAGCTTCGTGCGTATGGCACGGCTCAACCATGCCAGCACGATCTATGTTGGACCGGAAGAACCGGCCAATCATGAATTCTTTGATGAGGTGGTGTTGGGAAACGCAGGCGACGTACTTCCCGGGCTGGTGCAGACGTTGATTGGCAAGAGCTGACTAGTGAATGAAGTGTCCGACGATGTTGTAAGCCGCAAACGCAGCCACGTACGCCACCGCCGTCATGTAGGTGAACTGAATCACCGGCCACTTCCAGCCGTTGGTTTCACGGCGCACAACTGCAATCGTCGACATACATTGCATCGCAAAGGCGAAGAAAATCAGTAACGCCACAGCTCCCGCTGGACTCAATTCATGCCGTAGCGCAGCTTGCAGATCGGTGGCGTGCGATTCCGGATCGACACCATACAGCGTGCCCAGCGTCGCAATGATGACCTCGCGCGCGGCGATTGATGTGAGTAGACCGACGCCGATTTTCCAGTCGAAACCTAGCGGCCGAATCGCTGGCTCGATCGCATGCCCAACTTTTGCCACCACGCTGTCCTGCACTGCCGGAGGCTGCCCGTGGTGCATGGGGAAGTTGGTCGCCGCCCACAGCAGAAGTGAAACCAGCATGATGATCGTGCCGGCACGATACAGAAACGCCTTGCCACGATCAACCAGGCGAAGCCCTAATGAAGCCGCAGTCGGCCAGCGGTAAGGCGGCATCTCGAGGATAAACGGAGCGTCCTTGCTCTTCAGGATGGTTGACTTCAGCAGGCGCGCCGTCAGCACAGCCATCACAAATCCCAAAACGTACAGCCCAAGCATCGCCACCGCGCGCGTTCCCAGGAACGGCCCGAGTAACGGCCGGTTCGGCAGGAATGCCGCGATCACCATGGTGTACACCGGCAGTCGCGCCGAACAGGTCATGAACGGAGCGATCAGGATGGTCGCCATGCGGTCGCGCTTGCTCTCGATGGTGCGCGTCGCCATGATGGCCGGCACCGCGCAGGCATAGGCGGAGAGCAAAGGGATGAAACTCTTGCCGTTCAAGCCGACGCGGGACATCGTACGGTCGGCGATAACCGCCGCGCGCGACAAGTACCCGGAATCTTCCAGGACACCGATGACCAGGAAGAGCAGAAGAATTTGCGGCAGGAAAACCAGGACGGAGCCGGTTCCCTTCCACACGCCGTTTACGAGCAGCGACTGGAACATGCCCTGCGGCAGATGATTGCCAATGGCAACCCCGGTCGTGTCCAGGAATTTTTGCAGCAGGTTCGACAGCGGCTGGCCGAGGGCAAAAATGGTTTGGAAGACGCCGATCACAACCAGCGCGAAAATGACCGGCCCCCAGATGCGGTGCAGGAAAATCGCATCCAGCCGCGCAGTCCAGACCGGAGTCGCAGGCCGTTTGTAACCGGCATTCTTGCCGACGCGCACCGCCCATTCGCGATAACCGCGCGTGCTGCCAACTACGGGCAGTTCCAGCGGCTCGGGGGTCGGCGCCGCCGATGCCAGAAAATTCTGTACCGCGTTCAACCCTTCGCCGGTTGTGGCGCTGACCAGCGCAACCGGCGTTCCCAGTTCGCGAGCCAGCGACAGCACATCCACATGGCCCTGCTGCTTGCGCAACTCGTCAGCCATGTTCAGCAACACCAGCGTGGGTACGCCGAGCGCGATCACGCGGGCTGCCAGCACCAGGTGCGTATGCAGATTGGTTGAGTTCAAAACCAGGATGACGGCGTCCGGGGCCGGCGTGCCGGGCATCTTGCCCGTGAGCACGTCAATGGCAACCTTTTCGTCTTCGGACTTCGGCGTAAGACTGTAAACGCCCGGCAGATCGATCAGCGCAACTTCTTCACCGTTGATGTCGCGGATGTAACCGGTATGGTGTTCGACGGTGACGCCGGGAAAATTTCCGACCTTCTGACGCAGCTTGGTAAGGCGATTGAAGAGGGTGGTCTTGCCGGAGTTTGGAGGGCCAACGACCGCGATGGTTCGATAGGAGCCGCCCTGCGATGCATCCCGCGGCTGCGCCACGGAGTGGCAACTCATAGTGGAAGCTCCCATCGATTAGTCTCCGAACGCGGCAGCGCCGGCCACCTCGACATGAATATGACGAGAGAGATCGCGACGCATGGCTACTTCGGTGCCATCCACACGGTAAACGCGAGGATCGCCGCCGGGGCCGCTGCGCAACACCTTCACCACCAGCCCAGGAACGAAACCCAGGTTCATCAGGTGTTCGGCAATAGGAGGAGCAACTTCCAGTTCGGCGAGAATCGCGCTCTCGCCTACGTCCAGATCGGCCAGGGCCTGGGCCCGGGTTTCGGGATCTTTCTTATGACGGCCGAATATGAAGTTGAAAATCATTTTCAATTCCAACTCTATTCTAATCCTTTCGCGCCGCCGGGCAACGACCAAAGTCACACCCGATTGTGATATCTGAACCTTTTGGGAATTGCGCCCCATATCCGGATAAGTAGCTCTGTTTCTAGCTGCTTACCTTACGGCACGTACAACTCGGTCGCCATCCCTCTTTCGCACTGCGCTTCTACCACTATGTGCGTAGACGACAAAGACGCAAAAATGTCGCTCCCAGACACAGATGCGGACGCCCCAACTCAGGTCTCCTGGGGTCGTGTGCAGCCTGTCCGGAAAGGCGGCGCAAGACCCTTAACGTACATCGACGCGAACCGTGAAGGTCTTGACCGGCGCCACGTTGTATTCCCAGGAACGCCGATACACCAGGTTAAGCGTCGCCATCCCGGAAGAGCCGGCACTCAGCCGGAAGATTGCTGTGCCTGACGAACCCACCATGCCGCTCTTCGTCTTACTCCTGGCAAACGATGACTTCTGCAGTTTGAGCGGCGCAGGGTCGCCAACCACCGTCCAGTTATAGCCGGTCGAGGGATTACCAGGCAGCTTCACGACAAGCGTACTGCCCGCGGTCAGATCGATGTCTTTGCCGTTATCGCTCTCGTTCAGGACAAGGTCGGAAGAAGCCTTGGTATGCGCCGCAGCTCCCGTTTGCGGCGGAATGGCTGCCGCTGCCCGACCGGCGTAAACAAAGATTGCGAAGAAAAGGACTGATGACAGTAATCGCACCAGAATGTCCTCGTGCTCGAAATTCGCTGACGTGAAGCCTGAGCGTGGATCCATCGTTTGTCAACCTTTGCTCATTTTCCAACGTCTAAGGGCGTACACCTGCAACTCAGGATGCCCGGCGCTGCGTACGGTGCAAGTGAGGACAATCCCAACATGACGTCGGCCATCGGCCACACCCTTTCACACTGGCACATCGTCATCGCCTGGACCATCTTCCTGGCCAGCTACCTGGTATTTGCCATCGGCAGGCTGCCCGGAACCAAGATCGATCGGCCGGCGATGGCCATCATTGGCGCAGTCCTGATGTTTGTGTTCGGCGTGCTGTCGCCAAAACCGGCGGTCGAAAGCATCGACTTTGCCACCATCGTCCTGCTGTTCTCGATGATGCTGATCGTAGCCACTCTTCACCTCTCCGGATTTTTCGAATGGATCACGCAGCTGGCCATCGAGCACCTCAGTCCTGCTCAACTGCTGCCCGGCATCATCTTCATCGGTGGAATTCTTTCGGCCTTCCTGGTGAACGACATCGTCTGCCTGGTCATGGCCCCGCTGATTCTCGGACTTTGCAAGCGCATGCAGCTGCGGCCGGTGCCTTATCTGCTGGCTCTCGCCACCTCCTCCAACATCGGCAGCACGGCCACGATTACCGGCAATCCGCAGAACATCCTGATCGGCTCCATCTCAGGAATTCCGTATCGCACGTTCATGGCTCACCTTGGACCGGTGGCGCTGGTCGGGCTTTTTATCGACTGGGCGCTGCTGCACTGGATCCATCTGCGTAACGGCAACGAAGCCGAAGCCATCACCACGGAAACCCGGCCGCCGGCGTCTCATGAATCTGAAATGCACCCGGCTTTCCCCGTCATCGTCAGTTTAGGTGTGCTGGCGGGATTCGTTGCTGGCTTTCCGCCGGCTCTGGTGGCAGCGGCCGGAGGCGCATTACTCCTGGTGCAGCGAAAGCACTCCCCTAAGGCGATATACGGCGATGTCGACTGGTCCTTGCTTATGCTGTTCCTGGGACTTTTCCTCATCATCGGTGGCGCGCAAGAGGCAGGAATCACCAGAGAGCTGCTTGGGTTGGCGGAGCGCCTGAACCTGCACAACTCGATTGTGTTTGTCGCTGTCGTAACCTTGCTCTCAAACATCGTCAGCAACGTTCCCGCGGTGATGCTCCTGAAAGGTCTGATCCCGCAATTCCATAATCCCCAGAGTGCCTGGCTGATGTTAGCGATGAGCAGCACGCTGGCGGGCAATCTCACCATCACCGGCTCGGTGGCCAACATCATCGTCGTAGAGAAAGCGCGCGGCGAGGCGCACATAGGATTTCTCGAGTACATGAAGATCGGTGTCCCGGTCACCCTGGCGACCATTGCCGTCGGAATGATCTGGCTGCACCTCGTTCACTATTAGAAGATTTGCGGCAAGCAAAGGGAGAGGCATAACGCCTCTCCCTTTTGCCTGCGGAGGTGGCAACGAGCCACGAAGAACTATTCGGTGTATGGCTTCCAGGAGCCGTCGTTGGTTTCCATCAGCGTCACGCTGGCCTTGGCAGCCGGAGCGCTGTAGAAATCGACACCATAGGACTTAATCAGCGTCGCGCGGTCCCAACTGGTGAAGCTCTTCACCAGCGAGCCCGATGCGTCGAACTCCTCGCCCAAGCGATTCGGTACCCACTTCCAGGTGTAGTCCACCTGCGCCAAGTGCGGCTTGATCATCGTTATCTTGTCGATCGAGACCAGCCCGCGGGTCGCCAGTGGGACCAGATAGGTGGTCGTGCCATCGGCATTCTTCGACTTCTGGATGTCGGTAATTCCGCCCAGTAGACTCTCTCCGGGTCCGGTCAGGTCGACGATAAGTGCGTTGCCGCCCTTCGGCTTGGTATTCACAACACCGGCCTTGGCCAGCAATTTGTAGTGAGGATCCAGCGGCTTCTCGTTCACGCTGGAGGTAACCGTTCCCGTGCTGAAGCGAATCGTAGCTGAACTCTGCGAGGCAAGAATTTTATTGACGCTCGCAGTGGCCGCCGACGCGGTCAACACATCCTGGGCGCCTTTTACGAAGTAGTAAATGGTACCCCCGACCACGATGATCAATCCCAGGATCAGTACCAGCGGAAAGAAGTTGGAGCTCTTTCCTTCCATTGCGATTTCCGCGGCGAACAACTCAGGTTCGGCGGACGGCGGGGTCACCACTTGTAGTTTGGGTTCGTTCTCGCTGACGGTCGGCATAGAATGCACCTCCGATGCGGCGGCTGATGGGCACACCACTGCGTTCGGCGGAGTCTGAAGCGGCCTTTGCTGCCGCAACTGGCTCACCTTGCCGGCGATGGCAGCCGCGCTCACCCTCAGTATGGACCTTGTGAACGGACGCGCAGTGAGCGCCATCACTCGGGCTTGTGAGGCATGGACAGTGAGACGGAAAGAGTGATTACACGACAGCTAAAGGCGTCAGGGAAAGCAGATCGAACGTCCTTACGTCAGATCAGGGCTTGAGCCAGCAAACGACCTTGCCCGCTTATCAAGCCGCCACCCCGATCTTTAATCCCTAGCGGCTGGCCGTAAACCTACGCCTTATGCCTTGCCTTCCATCACCAGGCATGAGTAGGTCTTGACCACCAGCCACACTTTTTGTCCAGCCTTGAGGTGCAGCTCCGAGCAAGCGCCCGGGGTTAGATGTACTTGCAGAATCGCCCCGCAATCTATCGTCGCGATCACCATGACGTCTCGCCGTTGCAGATCGGTGATGATCCCCGGAAAGATGTTTCTGGCGCTCAAACCGGTCGGCGTTGTGGTTGACACGAGTATGTCGCCTGCTCTGATTCCCACGCGCAGCTGCTTTGTTGGATCCACACGAGAAAGTGGGACCTCAAGTTCCAGTGGCGACGCGCCGATGCGGCAGGTCATCGTTCCCTGCTCAGCGTGGACCGCTACGAAAGCCGCATCCAGAATGTTCTCGAAGCCGGCCAATTGGGCTACGGTCTCCAACTCAGGCCGATGCAGCACATCTTGCGGCGAGCCCTCGGCGACCACGCGGCCGTTGTCGATCGCGATTACGCGTTCGCCCAACGCGAAAACTTCTTCGCGCTGATGGGTCACATAGAGGATAGGGATCCGATGGTCCTGATTCCACGCCCGGAGATCGGCAACGATCTGTGACTTGGTCGCCGCGTCCAGCGCGCTGAGCGGTTCATCCAGCAAGAGGACGCGAGGTTGCATCACCAACGCTCGAGCCAGCGCTGCCCGCTGGCGCTCTCCGCCCGACAATTCGTTCGGCCGGCGATGCGCGTGCGCCGCAATCCGAAAGGCTTGAAGAATCTCGTCGGTTCGTCTCTGGCGCTCAGGCGCGGACAATTCACTGAGTCCGTACTGAACGTTGCCGGAGACGGTCATGTGGGGAAACAAGGCCAGCGACTGAAGAAGATAGCCCACACCGCGGCGGTTCGGCCGAAGGTTGACCCTTGCGTCCGAATCGAACAGAACGAAATCACCGATGGCAATTCGGCCGCTCTGTGGCTCTCGCAGTCCGGCGACGCAGTCGAGCAGTGTCGTTTTCCCTGCGCCCGATGCGCCAAATAGAATCGTGAAACCCGGCTCCGCAAGGATGTTGACATCCAGCGAAAACGGCGAGGCTGCATCCTCCGCGAGACCGGAACAAACCCGCACCGACAGCTCTTCGCCGGCAAGGCGAATCATTTCCAACTCCATACATTCCAGGCGGCCCGTCGGCGCAAACCGTAAAGCGTAGCCAATATGGCGAAGCAAAATGCGAGCAGCAGCAAGGCGGTGCGATTGGCAGCGGCGTAGTTGAGCGCCTCGACCTGATCAAAAATGAGAATCGAGATAGTCTGGGTCGCACCGGGAATATTGCCGCCGATCATCAGCACCACGCCGAACTCGCCCAGCGTGTGCGCGAAGCTCAGTACCACCCCGGTGATGACCCCTGGCAATCCCAGCGGCAGCACGATACGCCAGAAGGTTCGCCACCGCGAGGCCCCCAACAGGCCAGAAGCGTCCAGCAGTTTGCGATCGATGGACGCGAAGGCTGTTTCCATCGGCTGTACCGCAAACGGCAGGCTGTAGAGAACTGAGCCCACCACCAGTCCTTCAAAGGTGAAGGCTAGTCCGTGTCCGGTGAGCGATTGATACCATCGCCCGAAAGGACTCAACGGTCCAATCGCAACCAATACGTAGAAACCGAGAACCGTCGGTGGAAGTACGATCGGCAACGACACGATCGCTTCGACGAAGAACTTCCAGCGCTTGCGGGAAAAGGCGAGCCAGTAGGCGAGAGGCACTCCCAGCACCAGCAGCACGAGCGAAACCGTAACCGCGAGCCGCAAAGTCAGCGTGAGTGCCTGAGCAATCATTTGTGAGCAGGAAGACCGAAGCCGTATTGCTGCAGTATTGCCGCGCCTTCCGCCGAACCGACGAAGTCGAGGAAGGCTTGCGCCGCCTGCTTGTGCTTCGAGGAGGTCAGTATACCGGCGGCCTGCTTGATATCGGGATAGGAGTCATCGGGCAGTTGCCAGTACTTGCCCGCAGCCTTCATCGGCGGAGACAGGGCCAGCGACAGCGGTATCAGCCCGGCCTGAGCATTGCCTGACTGCACGAATTGTGCGGCCTGGCTGACATTCTCACCAAGCACCAGCTTGTCCTTCACCAGCCCTGCGAACTGAAAATGGTCGAGAGCCGCCATCGCGGCACGCCCATACGGGGCATGCTCGGGATTGGCAATTGCTATTTTCTTTATGCTGGGATCAAGGATCAGGTCCATCTTCAACTGTTGCGGATCGAGTTTCGAACTCGCCGGAACCCAGAGCACCAGTCGTCCAATCGCGTAGGTCCGAATCGAAGCGGCGTCAATCTTGCCGGCCGCAGCCAGCTTTGCCGGATAATCCGCATCCGCGGAAAAGAAGAGATCGTACGGTGCGCCGCTTTCAATCTGCGAATAGAGATTTCCTGATGCCCCAAAGGACAGCACCACGGTATCGCCGCTGTTCTTCTCGAATCGCGCCGCCAGATCCTTCATCGCGTAGTTAAGATCTGCCGCCGCAGCCACGGTGATCTGTTCCGCGTGGGCGCACCCAAGCAGTGCAATCAGCAGGAATAGTGAAAGAATCTTCTTCGCTACAGTCATAGCGTCGACCTGGGCGATAAAACCGCTACAGTGTACACAATACCGTTAAGATTGCTCGATTTTATACAGATTGAAGGGTGGTGACATGCGCTTGCGGCACGCTCAAGCCACCTGCGCATCATCCGCTGAGTTCTGCTCAGCCCCCATGAGTCTGGAGTTCCTCTTGGCGTTAAGAGTTTCGGGCACAGCAAAGAGAAGTACGCCGAACGCGCAGACCGCAATCGCCGCCAAGCCTAGGAATGAAGCACTAAAACCCGCCCGCTGAATGATCTGTCCGCCAACGGTTGCACTCAACGCCGCTCCAATGCCCACCATAGTCGCCAGCGCTCCAGACGCCAGATTGAAATGGCCGGTTCCTCGTGTCAGATCCGCAATCACGAGAATCGAGACCACGCCGAAGATCGCATTAGCCACTCCATCCAGCGTCTGGATCGCGATCAGCAGGCTGGCGGCATGGGTGAGGGTGTAGAGCAGGCCGCGGATCGGCAGTACCCCAAAGCCCAGCAGCAGAAGCGGCTTGCGGCCGATTGTCTGCGCGCCACGGCCGATCCAGGCAGCCGACAGGGTGATCACCAGCTGCGTGACAATAATGCACGCCGACATAAACGGCGCAGCCGAGCGCGCATTCCCCTTGGCCAGCATCTCGCCCAGCTGGGGCAACATGGCAGCATTCGACAGATGGAAAAGGAATGCCGCAGCCAGGAAGAAAATGAGAGCGCGGTCCCTCAGCAGCGCGGAGATTCCTTCGGTCTGTTGCGTAGTCCCTGTGTCTTTGCCGCCCCGTGACCGGCGATAGTTGATGGTCCGGGGATCGATGGCGCGGACGGCCAGCAGCGTGGGCACCGTAAGAACAAGCGGGACAGCAAACATCAACCTGTAGCCGAACTTGAAGGTGATGTAAGCAATCAGCAATGCCGCAAAAACGTTTCCTGCTGAGTTAAAGGCCTGGTTGATCCCAAACTGCCGGTCGAACCCTTTGGCGCTGACCATGCCCAGCGTGATGGCGGCCAGCGTCGGTGCCAGGAACGGTGCGCTGCCTCCAATCAGAAACTGCGCGGCGTAAACCGAGAAGACGCCGGAGTGTGCCATCAGCAGCACCGCTCCACCGCAGAGCACTCCAACGGCCATCGCCAGCAGCATGCGTTTGCGATGAACGGTATCGACGATGGCGCCGGCGGGTGTCTGTGTGGCGACCGTGACCAGCCCGCCGAACGTCAGCGCATAACCAACACGACCCGGATTCCAGCCCTGGGCCGCGAGATAGGCAGCCAGGAACGGGCCTAATCCCGTCTGGACATCGGCCAGAAAAAAGTTCAGCCATTCCAGCGCGCGAAGACTCGTTTTGTTGCTATCGGCCGATGACTTCATCCTCATCTGCTCGCCTACGCCCCCAGTGCGAGGAACGCCACTACGATCCAGCCAAGAAAAGTTTTGATTCTGTTGTCTCCTCTGAGATGCACGGTTTGGCGCAGACTCGCAGGCCAAGGCTTCGCCTGGCATGAAATCCGCAGAAGATTGGCGGATACCGCTGCACGAAATCTAAAACTCCGGCATTTGTGGGAGATAGTTCACGGAATCCGTGTTGATGTTGCGTAAATTCGGCCGTCTAAGGCAGTGTCTCGCTGCTGCTCTGACGGGCAACAGCCGGCAATCAGCCAGCATCTCTGGTGGATGGGTCGATTACAATAAATGCCTATGAAGCAGTTGGTTACTTCTCTGTTACTGGCCGGTGCGATGAGCCTTCCGGCCTCCGCGGCGTCGCTGAGCAGCAATGCGCAAACGGTGATTCCCTCCGATGTGCAGCAGGTTATTTCGGTGGACTATCGCGATCTTCGCGATTCCCAGACCGCCCTCGCGCTGCGCGACCGCGTCATGCCCGACAATGTAAAGCAATTTGAGACCGCGCTGAAAGGTGCCGGCATCGACCCCAACAAGGACGTCGAACAGCTCACCTTCGTCAGCTACCGCGGACCGAAAGGTATCCTGCGCAGCGTTGGCATCGCCCAGGGATCGCTGAAGCAACGCGACTTCCTCGCCAAGATGAAAGCCCGCAAGATTAAGCCGGAGAAGTATCTGCTCTCCGACATCTACCCGATGGGCAACGGCATGCAGGTGGTCTTTCTGGATCCCACGACCATCCTCTTTGGCGAGAATCTCGCCATCAAGGGGGCAATCGATGTACGCGACAACGGCGCCCAGTCCGTGCAAACCAATACCGTGATTTCGGATCTTATGACCAGCGTCCAGAACGCCTCGATCTGGAGCGTGCTCGATCAGCAGGGTACGCAGAACATGATGCGCTCGGCCCTCGGTCAAGCGGGCTCGTTGACCGACTATGACACCATTAAGAAGCGTCTGCTGGCGTCCGACTACACCATGAACTTCAACAACGGTGTGACCTTCGACTTAAACATCAAGACTTCGGATACCGTCACGGCCGCGACCATTTCCGGATTGATGAAGGCGGGTGTGCTTTATCGCCAGATGAGCGGAACGCCGACGGAGAAGATGGCCATGCAAGACACCACAGTCGACAGTTCCAATGATCTCGTCCAGATGCACTTCAAATCGAACGACCAGCAATTTCAGGCGCTGCTGAAGTCCGACCTGTTCGCGGCCGTTTCGAGATAACCGAAAGGCGCAGGATCCTGTTTCGTCAGGCCTGCGCCTTTTTTCCATCCCAGCCACTCTCGTCTATCAGCGATGCCTAGGCCTCTCTAAGCCGACTATCCCACTACGCCCGTTAATCCCTTCAGGCAGGCGCATCATTCACGAGGTGGATCGGTATTCCATTTTCGGTTTGTGAGTGCCTCAATAAAGCCCACCTGAGGACAACACCCGCTTCCTACTCAGCCTTCTAAACCTGCAGTTCCAATCGCTATGACAAGGAGGCCCAATGAACGTCGACCCCAAAGTGATCGGCCTCGTAGTGTTGGCCATCTTAGTTATTGTGGCGCTTGCCATCGTTGCGATGCAGCGTAGAAAAGCAGCTCTGCGCCATCGTTTCGGATCAGAGTATGACCGTGCTGTGCAGGAAAAAGGCTCGGAGCGGCAGGCCCAATCCATGCTCGAAGAGCGTGCCAAACGCGTCGAGAAGTTTCACATCCGTCGACTCGATCCCGTGGAGCGGGATCAGTACGCATCGGAATGGTGGCGGGTGCAGTCCCGCTTCGTAGATGACCCACGTGGCGCGGTCGTGGAAGCGGACGAGACTGTCGCGTCGCTGATGGGCGCGATGGGTTTCCCTATGGCTGACTTTGAGCAGCGTGCGGCCGATTTATCGGTCGATCATGCCCATGTCATCGACAACTATCGCGCCGCTCACGATATCGCCATCCGGCATCGCAAGGGTCAGGCGAGCACGGAAGACTTGCGGCAGGCAATGATCTATTACCGCTCACTTTTTGACGATTTGTTGGAAGGACGTAAAACCGGATTACAACGAGAGGTTGCATAAATGGCAGAACTAAAAAGAAAAGATGAAGAACTGACCACAGCCGATTTGGCAGGGCGGGCCGAGAAGCCCCGCGAAGTGGATAGCCGTCCGCAATTGGTGCGCAACGAGCAACGAGCAGAGACGGAACGTGCTGCCGAAGATGGTCCGCGCTGGCGAACTCCAGCCTCAGCGAATGCCGGCACACTGCAACGAGTCACCGACACCGAGCCGGCCAATCAGGCTTCCGCGCCAACACCGGTGACCGATCACGCCACGCCGCTCTTTCAGGATGCGGAGATCGGAGAATTTCGTTCCCGGTGGAGCACCATTCAGACAGGGTTTGTTGATGAACCTCGCCGCGCCGTGGAGGACGCCGACAGTCTGGTTGCATCCTTGATGAAGAAGCTGGCGGAGGGCTTCGCCAACGAGCGTTCCCGCCTTGAGGGGCAATGGGACCGCGGGGACAATGTTTCGACGGAAGACTTGCGCTTGGCCCTGCAGCGCTATCGTTCGTTCTTTGACCGCCTGTTGAAAGTCTAACTTCACAAAAATCTTAGGGCTGTGCCGCGCCTGGTAAGCAGCCCTAAGATCTTCTTACTGCTCGTTATCCGCCAGCACCATCTTGGCGCGGCCCAGCGCCGGACGATCCGAGTACTTTCCGTCATCGCAGTTTTTCAGCAGTTGCGCATAATAGCCATCGGCTTTCTGCGTCTGGTGGGTCATCTCCGCCGCACGCGCCGCGCCGGCGAGCTCATTGAAGCGGTTGGGATCGATCTTCATCGACTTCTCATATTCCACGAGCGCCGCTTCCGGCTGATTCAAGTCCAGCAGCATGTCGGCCAGCATTTCACGCGCTGGGATCTCGACCTCACCCTTGCCAACCTTGTCTTGCGTATCGGCGACGGCGCGCATCTGCTTAATGGCATCGTCGTTCTTCTTCTCGGCGAATGCCAGCCACGCCTGCACCTCGCCGTGCGCTAGATTCGGCCCCTCCAGGGTGTAAGCATACTTCGATTTGCGTATGGCATTCTGCGTCTCGTCGAACTTCTTCGCAGCCTGCCTCGCCGCTTCCACATCGCCCGAGTGCGCCGCCCCGATGATCTGCGCCCAGTAGGTGATCTCTTCGTCGATGGGAGGAGCATTCGCTGCCGGCTTCAACGCCATGGCGTCAGCCCAGTGATGCATCTCAAGGTCGTATAGCGCCGGAAAATGCGCCTGTGCGTACGTGTAGTACTCCATCATGCCCGAATTGTCATTGCTCTTGGCAGCCGACGCAATTATCTGTTGCGACTTCTCGACGATCGCTTTGGCCTTGGCATCCTGTCCGGTCTGCAGATACGCATAGAGCAGGAAGTGCATGGCGTGAAGCTCGTGGCCTCCCATATACATTGCGTGGGAAGACTCAGCCTCAATCAGCGCCACCGACTTCAGGTTGGCCTGGATGTCTTCCTGCCAAAGCCCCAGCCGCGCGAAAATGTGCGAGGGCATGTGCACGGCGTGCGCCGACGACGACGCGATTCCGGCATAAGCGCGAGCGGCCGGCAATCCAGTCTCGGCCATCTGCGGGTTGTCGCAGGAATGAATGATGTAGTGCGCCAGGCCCGGATGATTTGGATCCTGCTGGAAGAGCGGCATCAGAATCGCAACCGCCTTCTTCGCGTTAGTGTGCGAGGTGTCGCCCGGCCGCTCGGACGCCAGCAGCGACAGCGCATAGAACGCGCCCGCCTCCTCGTCCTTCGGATACTTGGCGTAAAGCTTCCCCATCGCGTCCGAGTAGGCTGTGACCCGCTTCATGTAATCCGTGTTCGTCGGATTGTCGTAGAACAGAGCCAGCGCAGCGATGTAATCCCGCTCGCGCTCCGTCTTGGCGCCGAGCTTCTGCGCCATCTCCATCTGGTCATGCCCGCGCTTAAGTACCGGCTCCTGCGGCCGCTCCCATATTTGATGAAAGTAGCTCAGCGCAATACCCCAGTGCGCCATGGCGCACGACGGATCGCTCTTGGTGATCTCGACGAACTGCGCTTCGGCGTCTTCGTACTGAAACGAATGCATCAGCGCCACGCCGCGATTGAATGCCTGCTGCGAGGCCGGCGCGCACGAAATCGGAAACGACACCGTGCCCAGGTGTTCGCCGTCGTGATGGTGCATGTGCATCTCATCGTCATCCTGCGCGAACATCGGCAGAGCGCACAGCAGCCCAAGGCACAGTACAAAACAGCAAACAGCTTTTACGGAACGCATCGTTCACCCCACGTAATTGCGGCCACTACTTTATCGAAATCCTGCCACTTACACCAGTCTGCGCCTCGGAAATGTCAGCTGGGCCTTTCTTGATCTTGATTTGTCATCCTGAGCGAAGGGTCTGCGGTTCGACGCTATCGATACGACGCCCGCATTTCTTAGCCGTGCGACCAACCACAGATCCTTCGTCAGGCTCAAGGCTCCGCAGGTAACAAAGCGGACGGCTCGCCCTTTGCAATTTCCGGGAACATCGCTCTTCCCCCTTGCGTAAGTGTCCAAGAGGCTCGATATGCAGACGCTCCGGCAAGACATCGCTTACGCCCTCCGCCAGATGCGGCAATCGCCAGTATTTACCCTGACCGCCATGCTCACTCTGGCGCTCGGCATCGGCGCCACCACCGCCATCTTTTCGCTGATTCACACTGTCATGCTGAAGTCGCTGCCGGTGGTCGATCCCGCGAGCCTCTACCGCATCGGCGATGGCAACGATTGCTGCGTTGAAGGCGCTGTGCAGGGGAATTGGGGCATGTTCTCCTACCCTTTTTATCAGCGCATGAAGCAGACGACGCCGGAGTTCAGCGAGCTGGCCGCATTCCAGGCCGGCGGCTGGGAGTTCAGCGTCCGCCGCGGCGACAGTGATCGCGTGGCCAAGCCCATGCGCGGGGAATTCGTCAGCGGCAACTACTTCGACGTATTTGGAGTGCCCGCTTTCATCGGCCGCACCATCACTCCAGCCGACGACCAGCCTTCCGCGCCGCCCGTCGCCATGCTCAGCTATCGCGTCTGGCAGCAGCAGTATGGTTCCGATCCCAGCGTCGTCGGCTCGAACTTTATCCTTGACGGGCATCCGGTCACCATCATTGGCATCTCGCCGCCCGGCTTCTTCGGCGAAACCCTGCGCAGCGATCCGCCCGAAATCTGGGTGCCGCTTCAGCAGGAGCCGCTGTTCCGCGGCAGCAGTACCCTGCTGAATCATTTCCAGTCCTGGCTCCGAGTGATCGGCCGGCTGCGTCCCGGTGCCTCGCCTGCAGCCTTGCCGACCCGGCTCACCAACGAACTTCGCTTGTGGCTGGTGAACGATAGCGGCATGCCCGCGGATTGGATGTCGGGCATCAAGGCTGGCTTGCCGAAGCAATTCATTCACGTGGTTCGAGCGGGAACCGGCGTGGCCACCATGCGCGAAGACTACGGCGACAGCCTGCACATCCTGCTGGCGGTCTGCTGCCTGGTGCTGCTGATCGCCTGCGCCAACATCGCCAACCTTCTGCTGGCGCGCGGAGCCTCGCGCCGCGCACAAACTTCAGTGCGACTCGCCTTGGGCGCTTCGCGCCAGCGGCTGGTTCGGCAGGCTCTGACCGAGAGTGTGGTTCTATCGGTACTCGGCGGAATCGCCGGACTGGGTGTGGCTTATCTCGGGGTGAAGGCTATCATCTGCGCTCGCCTTCGCCTCGGCAAAGTTCGTGCCCATTGACGCGACGCCGTCGTTGCCGGTACTCGGCTTTGCTTTCCTGCTGTCGCTGGTGACGGGCGTCGATCTTCGGCACCGCGCCCGCATGGCTGACCTCGCACGCCAACCCGGTCGACGCCCTGCGCGGCGCCAATCGCAGCACGCGCGACAGCTCTTCGCTTTCGCAGAAGATTCTGGTCATCGTGCAGGCGACGTTTTCCGTCGTTCTGATCGCCGGAGCCGGCCTGCTGATCCGCAGCCTGCAAAACCTCCAGCATCAGGACTTCGGCTATGAAACCGATCACCGCGTCGCCATCAGTCTCACCGGACCCTACTCGTCGTATCCCAAGCCGAAGCTCGACGCCATGTACCGCGAACTGCAAGACCGTCTCGCGCATCTTCCCGGCGTGAAACGTGCCGCGCTGGCGTTGTTCACGCCGCTGCAGGACAACTGGGGTGAACTCCCAATTCGTGAAGGTCACGGCATGCCCACCGCCAATCGAAGACATGGGTTCATCCTGGGACCACGTCACGCCGGAATACCTGCCCGCCCTCGGCCAGCAGATTGTTCGCGGTCGCGGCATCACCGACCAGGACACCGCTTCGACTCGCAATGTCGCCGTCGTCGACGAAACCTTCGTCAAGAAGTTCTTCAAGCCCGGCGAAGATCCCATCGGCACCCGTTTCGGTCTTGACCTGCCCAAGTACAGCTCGACCTACGAGATTGTCGGGGTCGTGCGTAACGCAAAATACAGTGACGCTGCCAACACCGAGGCGCCGCAGCCCATGTTCTTCGTACCACTGGCGCAGCGTGTCACGTACGACAATCCCATGATGCAGATGGTGGAAGACGGAACCCACTACATCGAAGGCGCCGTGCTGGAGACGAGTGGCAGCATGGAAGGACTGGAACCGCAGGTACGCCAGATTCTCAGCGACATCGATCCCAACCTGGTGCTGCTGCGCGTGCGCCCTCTGCAGGAACGAGTTGACGCCGAGTTCGACCAGCAACGCGCCGTCGCGCAGATGACCGGCATGTTCGGCATCCTCGCCCTCATCCTCGCAGCCGTCGGACTCTATGGCGTGACGGCTTACAGCGTTGAGCGGCGTACCAGCGAGATCGGCGTGCGCATGGCGTTAGGCGCCAATCGCGGCAAGGTCATCGGCATGGTTTTGCGCGGAGCCTTCGTGCAAGTTCTGATCGGACTGGTCATCGGCATCCCAATCTCGATTGGCTGCGCGCGCCTGATCACGGCCCAGCTCTATCACGTCAAAAGCTGGGACCCGCTGGTGCTCGGCGGAGCGATGTTGTCGCTGGGATTCTGCGCCTTGATAGCCAGCATCATCCCGGCTCGCCGCGCCGCATCCATCAATCCGGTGACCGCGCTGCGTATCGAATAACGTCGAGGCTTTGAAGGAACGCGCGCCGGTGCCCCACGTTCGGCCATGTGTTGGCCTAACGTGGGGTCGCTGATATCCCCCAGCTTAGCGTCCAATACCAGGACGCGAGCCTGGGCCACCACCCTGAGCTTTGCAGAAGCACATGACTTTACCTAGCTACCAACCCCGCCGAGGAAGCTTCTTGTCAGGGCACGACTTCAGTCGTGCCGTTAAACGCGTCTTGTCACAACGAGGCGGCCTTCTGGCCGACGAGCCCGAGTGAGCGTCTGCGTCTCCGCCGGCGCACATACGAAATCACCGCCGCCACAATCGCGATAACGACCAGCAACGCCAGACCGGCGAATACAGCAAGCAACCGCATCTGGTTCATCATGACGAACTGGCCGCGCCTCGAATAAAACCCGTTGAAGCTCTCGATCGCCGCCGGCAACTCCAGCAGCTCCGCTTTCGTCATTTGCAACACGTGTTCCTGCGGATGATATTGCGACTCCCAGTCGAACAACTGCCCTCGGTCATTCATCTCGACGTGCCCGCCGAGCACGTAGCTGACCGGCTTGTCTTTCACAAACGCGACGATGCGGTTCGCACTCGCCAGATCAGCCTTGGTATCCTCGATGAGCAGACGCGCCGGCATAAAGAAGTCGCCGCTGAACAGAAGTCCTGTCTGCCGGTCGTAATACGAAACTTCCGTCTCGGAGTGGCCGGGCGTCGGAATCGCATCGACGATGCGGCCACCCAGATCGATCTGTGCGACGCCGTTTGGCCAATCCGTGAAGTGGAAGAACTGCTTAACACTTTCCAGGTCGTAGCCCACCACTTGCACGTTCGGCAGCCGCGCGAACTGCACATCTCCAGCGCGGTGGTCCAGGTGCCGATGGGAATGCACCACCAGCAGCGGCAGCGGCGACCGTCCATCACGGCTGAGCAACTGCATCACAGTCTTTGCCAGCGGCATCTTCTGCGGATCGCCAACATCGCCGGTATCGATCAGCAGCGCCTTGTCCGAACCGATCAGCAGGTACAGAAACGGCGCCTCGAAGGTCGCGCACAGGTTCTCTCGAAGGATGTAGGTGCCGGCGTTGTAGGCATGCACCTGCAACGGCGGCTGTGTGCTCTTCGCGCAATCCGTCGCGCCTTCATCCCAATGCACATCCATCGATCCTGTTGCCAGCTGCCCTTTCGCCGAAACCGCGCCGAGCAACAACGCAACAACCAATGCGCTCATTGACCATGTCGATCTTTTCTTACTGAACATCTCTTCCTCTCGTGAGCCCCTGATCAAGTACAGGTTTGAGAAGGATTGCCTTCCGGCGCCCCGCACGTTGAGCGACTAAAGTCGACTTTCGCCGTCGAGGCCATCACCTTTGACCTAAGGGGTCGCCCGAACTAGCTCCCCGGAGGTGCGACCGGCTCCAGCGTTCCCAGCCACAGCTTCACGGCGCGGTCCAACCGCTTGCGATCGTGCGTCGCGCAGTAGTCGAGCATGAACCCTCGCAGCCCGGCCAGGACAACAGTGGCGAAGGCCCTTGCCTCCGCGCTCGAGCTGCCTTCGGCGCGAATCGGATCGGCAATAAACGTCAGCCAGTCTTCGATGGTCGCGCGCAAGAACTCCCGATACCGTTGCGGATGCCGCAGCGCCATGCCATACGCCTCGAAGTACAACCGGAACAGTGGCTCTGAGTCGTCGCCTGACATCTGCTTCCAGACTTTCCAGCATGCCTCGCTGAACGTTGCAGCCTTGACCTCGCCGTACGCAGCGCGTTGCCGTTGGCGAATCTCTGCCACCAGCTCGACCAGCATCTTTTCTTTCGAGCCGAAGTAATACAGCAGCACCCGCGGACTCGACCCAACTGCTTTGGCCAGCGGACGTAACGAGAGATCGGCGATGCCATGCTTGACCAGGTACTGCACGATACCCGCCCGCAGTTCCTCCGGGCGCTTCGGGTTAACGGTACGGCTCATGGCTACAGAGCTTAACATACTTGAAACGAGTGTTTCAATTATCGAAAGCAGAGCTGGTTTCCCTGTTCTTTGCCGTGGTTGGTAGTGCCGGCCTTCAACGCCAGCATCTTGCCGATACGGTTCGCCTTTGGGTCGACATCTTGACGGGAGAGCTGGCCTTCACGCCAGGGTCTAGTCCGCCCTTCCCATGCTGGAGTCGGCTTCAGCAGACAGCACGAATGCCGCGCGATGAATTTCCCGATTGCTTTGCCGCCGCGCTTTCCGCATAATCGGCAGACATCCTGCGCCCTTCAGAACAGGTTTTTGTGGGAACCGGAACCACCTGCAGCAAGCGAATCCCGTCCGCGCCACTTTGCTACGACGGCCTTTTAGCATTCGCCGATTCCTAGTCACTTCGTAATGCTTTTCGGAGGATTTCTTGCCCCTCAACATGGAATGGCGACCGGTGGGCGATGTGCTGGTCGTGCAATGTCAGGGAAAGATTGTCGCCGGCAAAGAAGTTTTATCGCTCCACCACTTCGTCGGAGACTCGCTGGCCAAGTACGGAGACATCGTGCTCGAACTCGATCACGTTGACTTCGTCGACAGTAGCGGACTGGGCGCTCTGGTGCGCCTGGTGCAGGCGGCGCGCGCCAAAGGCAAAGACGTTAAGCTCAGCGGAGTGCAGCCCTACATCCACAAGACGCTGAAGATGACACACCTTATCTCGCAGTTCGAGATACATGAATCAGTCGAAGAAGCCATCGTTGCCGCCTATCTGGGATCGAAGTACACACGCGGCCAGGACGGCGATAACCGCCCGCTGCTGCTGTGCGTCTACGACTCCTTCGACATGTGCACGTTCCTGCGAGAGATCCTGTGCAGCGCCGGCTATAACGCGCTCACCGCGGCCAATGTCAGCGATGCCCGTGTGCTGCTCAAGGCGACCAAGGCCAAGATGGTCGTGCTCTCCTCGCACCTGCAGCTCTGCCACGGCCAGCCGACTAAGAAGCTACTGGAAGAAGTGAACCCCGCCGTTTCGATTTTTGTCCTTGACGAGCACTTCGCCAACCAGGATCCCGGAGAAGCGGCCGAAGGCCTGCTGAACGCTATCGAAGCCCGCTGGCCCAAGCAGGCAGGCGCGGCTGAAGCGTAGAAAGCCGGCGATTAACTCACCGGTTTGTACCACTCGGGCGATGGGCCGGCGACCGCCTCAATCTCGGGCACAAAGGTTCGGTCTAACTCGGCCACCAGCGCACCCAGATTCAAGCACGCCTGGCAAAAGCCGCTTTTCTGTCCACATCCTGCCCGGCCATTCTCCTTATACGAACGTATCGAACGATACCTTCGTCCAATAGATTTCGTTTCCCCCTCATGATGTGATGGTCCACATCCATCGGGTAGGAGGCGCAATGGCTGCACCGACAAGCTTTCAAGCCGACATTCGCCCGCTCTTTACGGAACGGGACATTGAGGGCATGCGCAAGGGCTTCAACCTTGCAAGTTACGATGACGTCAAGAAGCACGCGGCCGCCATCTACGACCGCATTCGCGGAATCGGTGGCGCGGTGATGCCGCCCCCACCGCCAAGAGGTGAAGGTCCCTGGCCGCAATCCCGTATTGACCTCTTCGCGAGATGGATGGCTGACGGCTTCCAGCCTTAGTCAGCAACGGCGTCCGACGCAATCGTCATCGGAACCGCTGGTGCTGAACCGTTCCAGGCGTAGCGCCCGGCAGAGTCGGCGGCGAAGGGTCGCGGTTATCGGAGGATTGTTACAAAGGAGAACGTCATGACCACTGCAAGCGCAGCCACGAAACTCGCCCAAATTCGCATCGCCCAGAGGTCTCCCGCCTATTGGCGGGTCACGATCGACAATCCGCCGATCAACGTGATGGGTCCGGAAATGGTCAAGCAGTTCCAGGAAGTCATCGACGCTCTTGAGGCCGACGAGCAGGTCAGGGTTGTGGTCTTCGACAGCGCAGTCGACGGCTACTTCCTGAATCACTCCGACTTTAAGGCCAAGTTTGAGGACCTGACCTCACTGCCGGAAGGCCCCACAGGCTTGCCTCCTTGGCCGGACTTCCTGGTGCGTCTAACCCGCTTGCCCGTCGCCTCCATCGCTCTCATCCGCGGCCGCGCGACCGGAAACGGCAGCGAGATCACGCTGGCCTGCGACATGAGTTTTGCCAGCCGCGAGAAGACCATCATCTCGCAATGGGAGGTGGGCGTAGGAATGGTCGCTGGCGGTGGCCCCATGGCCCGGCTTCCCCATCTCATCGGCCGAAACCGCGCCCTTGAGGTGCTCTTGAGCTCGGAAGATATCAGGGCAGAGCAGGCCGAGGCCTATGGTTATGTGAATCGCGCCCTGCCCGACGCCGAGCTGGATGCCTTCGTAGAAACGCTGGCCACACGGATCGCCAGGTTCGACAAGTGGGCGATCGCCCAGACCAAGCGCCTCGTCAACACCAGCCTGCCACCGGACGTCGAGTTCGGGGCCGGGTGGGACGCGTGCATCGCTTCCCTCGGACGACCTGCCGCCCAGGAAGGAATCAAGGCGCTCACGGCGCAGGGCTTCCAGAAGCCAGGAGATGTCGAAAATCGACTCGGATATTACCTGGGTCAAATCGCACGTTAGGCGGGCGTCCTACGCGCTTATCAATTTCGCGACGTTAGGCAAACGTCGGGGGCCAATCCTGGCGGACACACGAAAGGCGTGATGGGTTCACATTTCTTGCACGAAGGAGATTTGTATGTCTGACAAAGCCGGCGTCGTAAAGCGACCTCAGCCAAGTGAGGTCCGCCCTCACCAAATTGGGCAGGAGGTTTACAGAACCATTTTGCCCGACGATGTCGATTGGCAACCGTTTCCAGCATTCCCGCCTTCTGTCCGCCTGGCCGTTGTCGTGGGTCAACCCTCGGAGGCGGCCCCTTACACGATCAGGGTCAAAGCGCCCCACGGCACGAAACTGATGCCGCACAAGCATCCGGAGGATCGCGTCTATACGGTGATCTCCGGCGTCTTTTACATCGGTTTGGGCGACGAATTTGACGAGACAAAGTTGCAGGCCTATCCGCCCGGCGCCGTGGTCGTGCTCCCCGGCAACACACATCATTTTCATTGGGCGAGATCTGGCGAGTATGTCACGCAAATCACCGCGATAGGCCCGCTGGGACTGGAATACCTCAGCGCAAAAGACGATCCGCGAAATAACCACGCGTAGAAGGATCGGAAGAATACTGGCTTTGAAAATAGTAGAGGTGGACGGTAGATTCCGGTTTCAAGGAATGGAACGTCCCGTTTAACCCGGTAGTAGCGATTTCAGAGAGGGGAGAAAAATGGCAACAAAAGGAAAGGTCTTGGTATTGGTGTCGAGCGGTCGTGGTTTGCCCTTGAAAGGTGGCCAGGTTTATACCGGCGCCGGCTACTACCTCAACGAGCTGACGGTTCCGGTTCGCGCCCTGATGAAGGAGGGCTACGAAATCACCTTCGCCAACCCCAAAGGCAACACGCCGCAAGTAGATGTGCACTCAGAGGTCGCCGATTTCTTCGGTGGGGACGCGGCCAAGCTTCAGGACTACATGCTATTCCGCGACGGCCTGACTGGGCTCAGAGATCCAAGCCGCATTGCGGATGTCATCGCGTCGGGTCTGGACCAATATGACGCTGTTTTCGTCCCCGGCGGCCATGGTCCGATGATCGACCTTCTCGATGATCCCAATGCCGGCGTAGTGATGAGACACTTTCACGAAAAATCCAAGCCTACGGCGGTACTCTGCCATGGCCCGATTTCACTTCTCTCGGCGCTTCCGAATTCGACGGAGTTCGTCGCGGCGCTGGCAGCGGGCGATGTCGCTGGAGCGCGGAAAAAGGCGGAAGGTTGGATCTATTCCGGATATAAAATGACGATCTTTTCGACAGCGGAAGAGCAGCAGCGAGAGCCGCTGGAGATTGGTGGCAAGGTTCTCTTCTACCCTGACTTCGCTCTGAATACGGCGGGCGGTGACGTCAGCGTGCTCGCTCCCTGGACGAGTTACGTCCTTCAAGATCGCGAGTTGATTTCAGGTCAGAACCCGTTCTCGGATGGGGCGCTTTTGAAACTTCTTCTACCGGCACTCAATGGGAGATCTCGATGAACAGCATACAAATCGACAAGAACGTCTATGAGATGCCCCCGAAGGAAGGGATCAGCATCGCACATTTTCTCACCGTCGCCGACGTTGAGCGATCGGCTCGCTACTACGAAAAGGTCTTCGGCGCTCGCATTCTGACCATGGGTGACGGCAACGCGCCTCCGTACCTTCAGCTTGCGAATATCTGGATGATTCTGAACGTTGGAGGCGGGCCGACGCCAGACAAGCCAACAGTGACGCTGAGCGTTCCCGACCCGAATCATCTCAACAGCTTTATGAATTTCCGGGTTGCGGATATTCAAGCGTGCTATGAACTGTGGAAAAGTCGAGGAGCCGAGTTCATCACCGAGCCAATACCCAAGTACGGCGAGATACGCTGCTACATCCGCGATCCCGACGGCTACATTATCGAGGTGGGACAAAGCACCGATCTCAAGTACGGTTAGCTCTCGGCCCGGATGGCATTCGGTTCTATACGGACAGGTAGCCCAGCGCCCGCGCCACCCGACACATGGGTAGGCAGTACGCGTGCGTGCGATAGGCTGTCGTCTCTCGAAGCTTCCCGCAGGTGAGCGTTCCACTCATTTAGTTGGACTGACGCAATCTTGCTTGGACAGTCACGGGCCCTGACATTGGAAGGAGTTCGAAATGGATCGCACAAACGGAGAGAAAGCGGCTACGGGCGTGATCGCTCCCGTCGCGCCGAACCCGCTTAGTGTGAACGTTTTTACAGCCCCGGGAAAGACAATGGTCGGCGAGCGGCCAAGGCCCTTCGGCGAAGCGCTCGCCTTTGACCCGATCACCTCGACTCTAATCTTCGGCGAGTACGACGCAGTGCTGGTAGACGCAATGCTGACGGTGGCGGAGGCTGAGGCCCTTGCGGACTGGGTTGCTCTTCACAATCGTGCCTTGCAGACCATCTATATCACGCACGCCCATTTCGACCACTTCTACGGCCTGAGCATTCTGCTCGACCGTTTCCCGGGCGCTCGGGCGATAGCCACCCCCAAGACGCTGAACGCCATGCAGTCGTCTTTCACGCCGGTCGTGGAGCGGTTAGCCCGCCGGTGCTTTCCTGGGCAAGTGCCCACCAGGTTGGTTCCACCTGAACCCTATGAGCACGACACGTTCACTCTCGAAGGCCACGAATTGCGCATCATCGAGCAGGGCCACACCGATAGTGCCGATACGACGTCTCTCCACGTTCCGTCGCTCGACCTGGTCGTGGCCGGCGACGTGGTGTACAACCAGTGCCACATGTACGTTGGCGACACTACCCCCGAGAGCCGAAAGAATTGGATTGCAGCGCTAGACCGGTTAGCGGCGCTGAAGCCGGCGATGGTTGTCGCCGGTCACAAGAAGCCTGGCGCGCCCGACTCTCCCTCGGCGATCCAGGACACCAAGTGCTACCTGCAGGACCTCGATCGGGTCAAGAAAGCTGCGACCTCCGACCAGGAGCTTTTCGATCAGATGACGGAACTCTACCCGCATTGGATAGCCAATCAGTCGTGGTTGATGTTCGGATTCCCGCAGCCATAACCTGCATCAACTGCTGATGCAAATAATTTCCTCGCGCGGCATCGTTACAGCGCTTCCCTTCGATGGAGGGCCAAGAGATGGATTGGAAACGGTTGGTCCAGTTTGCACTGCTGGGCAGCGGTGATTTGGAGCAGTACGCCATTCTGCTGGTACGGATTTCGATCGGTCTGTTCTTCACCATCTCGGGGGCAAACAAATTGTTTGTCGCGGGCGGCACCAAACCTGTTTACGACACGCTCGTGAAGGCCAAAGTCCCGTTTCCCCGCCAGACAGCTTACTTCGTAGCGGGCGTCGAATTCGTCTGCGGATCCTTGCTGACCGTGGGATTTCTTTCAACCCCGGCCTGCGTGGCTTTATTGATCGACATGGTCGTCGCCACCCTGACCGAAGCAATCTCCACCTTGCCAAAAGGACTCTCGCCTCTGAACTGGCTTGACGACTTTCTTTATCTTCCGGAAGTCCTGTACGTGCTTTTCTTTGTCTGGCTGATCTGCTCGGGGCCCGGAAGGTTCAGTGTCGACTACTGGCTGGCCGGCAAGTTCCTGGGGTGATGTAGTACATCGACGCGGCTGTTTCGCGCGCCTTTGTGGCTGGAGTCAAAACTGAAACGCCGCTAAACAAATCCGATCGAGGAGGCTAGTATGGCGGTCACCACGGAGATCGCGCCGGATCTCTATCGCATCTCGATCTTTGCGCAACAGGGCAATTTTCAGTTCAATCATTTTCTGGTGAAAGACGATGAGCCGCTGCTGTTCCACACCGGGCTGCGCGGAATGCACGCGGAGATTCGCGAGGCCGTCGCCAAGCTGATCAACCTCTCCGACTTGCGCCACATCAGCTTCAGCCATTTTGAGTCAGACGAGTGCGGGTCGCTGAATGAATGGCTCGCGGCCGCGCCCAAGGCCGATGTGATCTGCAGTCAGGTAGGCGCCCGGGTGAACCTGAACGACTTCACTGGCCGACAGACATGCGGCTTGCCCGATGGCGGGACCTTGGCGACGGGAAAGTACCGCTTTCGCTTTTGCCGCACCCCGCATCTTCCTCACGGCTGGGACGCCGGCGTCCTCTTCGAAGAAACGCAAGCGACACTGCTCTGTTCGGACCTGTTCCATCAGATGGGCGACGTCGAGCCACTTACCTCGGGAGATGTCGTGGGCCGCGCCCGCCAGGCGCTGAAAGACTTTCAGGCGGGCATTCTCGCCGAGTATGTGCCCTACACGCCGCTTACCGGGCAGAACCTGAAAAAGCTCGCCGAGCTGAAACCCAAAACGCTCGCCATCATGCACGGCTCCAGCTTTACCGGTGACTGCGCCCGGGCGCTCGATGACCTCGATGTGGTCTTGCGCGAGGTCTACGGAACGCCGAAGTAGAGGCAGTACGGTCGATGACAGGCTCCCTTTGGCAAATTCTCGTCCTAAGTCGTCTCCTTGCAAGACTTTGCCTCTAAGTCCAATGCCTAGAAGACTTTGCGGGAGTTCCGTTTTGGAACTAATGTTTTCAAGACTTTAGCTAGACTTCGCGAGGGTGAGTAACGAAAGTAACCTTGCTCTAAGGCCCTTCGTGAGACTCGCTCAAACCCAGCTTTTGGTTCCCTCGAACCTCGCCCAAATCTCACCGCTTATAATCGCCCTTCTCATGCAGAGCTTCTTTGCGCGCCGCACTTCCTGGAATCTCGCCACCAATCGCTATTCGGAAGCGCTCGAAGCTCATCGTCGCGCCGGTCGCGAACTGCTCGATCTGACCGCTTCCAATCCGACGAATATTGGTCTCAACTTTCGCGCTGAATCGTTGCTGCCATCGCTCGCCGATCGCCGAGCGCTGCAATACGATCCGCAAGCGAAAGGTTTGCGCGAGGCGCGCGAAGCAGTTGCCGCTTATTACGCTGAACGCGGAACAACGATTTCTCCCGAAGATCTCATCCTGACTACAAGCACCAGCGAAGCGTATTCCTTCGTCTTCCGTCTGCTGTGCGATCCAGAAGATGCAGTTCTGGTTCCTACTCCAAGTTATCCGCTCTTCGATTTCCTCGCCGACATTCAGGACGTAAAGCTGTTTCCTTACGAACTTGTTTACGATCATGGTTGGCAAATCGAGGTGAATTCCCTCTTCGCCGCGGTTGATCGCGCCATCGCCAGTGGCGCGCGCTGTCGCGCGATTCTGGTCGTTCATCCCAACAATCCGACAGGTTCGTACGTTCAGCCGCGCGAAATGCAGTTGCTGAACGATGTTTGCGCGCGGAATGACGCTGCGATCATCGCCGACGAAGTCTTCCTCGACTATTCGCTGGAAGCGCAATCTCCACCGACATTCGCGGCCAACGAAGATTCGCTGACATTCACCTTGAGCGGATTGTCGAAGATCTCTGCTTTGCCGCAGATGAAGGTCGCGTGGATCGCAGTCAGCGGTCCTTCGGCGCTGAAGCAGGAAGCGCTTGCGCGTCTCGACGTCATCGCTGACATATATCTCTCGATGAACGCGCCGATTCAGCTCGCGATTCCAGCGATGCTCGCTGAGCGCAACCATCTTCAGCCGCAGTTATTAGATCGCGTTCGCGCGAATCTTGCCGAACTCGATTCGCAACTCGCGCAGCAGAATCTTTGCCAGCGTCTTCAGATCGAAGGAGGTTGGTACGCGATTCTGCGCGTTCCCGCGCGCGGTTCCGACGAACAACTCGCCATCGCGCTGTTAGAGCGTGAAAACGTTCTGCTTCAGCCTGGACATTTCTACGACTTCGCCGCGGAAGGTTATCTGGTCGTGAGCTTGATTACTCCTCAGGCCGAATTCGCCGAAGGCATGAAACGATTATTGCGCTTCGTCGGCGCGATGTCCTAAAGCCGCAGCAGAACAGCCAGTTGCCGCTTCGGCTTCTCTGGGGCGAAATCCACAAAAGCGCAGCCATTGGCCGCAGAATCGGCCAATTCGACGGTATAATAAGAATCTGTGCCTAAGTATTCCATTGTCGTCCCGTTCCACAACGAAGAAGAGAATGTCACCGAGCTCTACGACCGTTTAAAGGTCGTGATGGAAAGTGCCGGCGAAACATTCGAGCTGGTTTTCGTCGACGACGGAAGTCGCGACAATACCTTCTGGTTGCTGCAGCAGATTGCCGCAGTTGATCGCCGCGTCGTGGTCGTGAAGTTGCGCCGCAACTTCGGACAGACTTCGGCGCTCGCCGCGGGTTTCGATCACTGCGAAGGCGAATACGTGATCGCGATGGACGGCGATTTGCAGCACGATCCCAACGACATTCCGATGTTCCTGCAGAAGCTACGCGAGGGTTACGACATCGTCAGCGGCTGGCGCAAACAGCGCATCGATAACTTCGTCATGCGCCGCATTCCCTCGAAGATCGCCAATTGGCTGATGGCGAAGTTGAGCGGCGTGAACCTGCACGATTTTGGCACAACCTTCAAGGCTTATCGCCGCGAAGTGGTTCAGGAAGTTCCGCTTTACGGCGAATTGCACCGCTTCATTCCGGCGCTGGCTTCCGCTTACGGCGCGACGATTTGCGAGATCCCGATTCGCAATGTCAACCGCGAACGCGGCGAATCGCATTATGGCATTTCGCGCACCTTCCGCGTCTTCTTCGACCTGATCACGATTCGCTTCCTGCTGAAGTACATGTCGCGGCCGCTGCACTTCTTCGGAACGTTCGGCGCATTGGGTTCGATGACAGGCTTGCTCATCGCATTCTGGATGCTGATCGAGAAGTTCGTGCGTGGTCGCAACGTAATGGACGAACACGGACCGTTGCTGGTTTTCGCCGCGGTGCTGATTGTCGCAGGCGTGCAATTGATCGCGCTCGGATTGCTCGGCGAGTTGCAGGTTCGTCATTTCCACGAGCCCACAAAACGCGCCCCTTACACGGTCGATCGCGTGTTGCGTTCCTCGCACAGTCAAGGCGCGTTGGCTGATTAACTGCTATCGCTGTTCCGGGCCTTCGGCAACTCTGCTGTACCGCAGTCAAGCATCTTAACGGAATCATGGCGACGCGGAAGATCATCGTTTACACGCAAGAGGATTCTCTGGCCTGCGAAGCGATCAAGATGTTCCTCCGCGATCGCGGCGCCAAGTACGAAGAGCGCAGCGTCGAGAACGACGAAAACGTCGTGCGCGAGCTCCAAGAGAAGTACAATAGCCGTTCGACTCCGACCGTAATCATCGACGACGAAGTCGTAATCGGATTCGATCCCGAACGCATCGACGACCTCCTTGAGCGGTAAATCTCACGCCACGCGCGGATATGTCTTCATCGCTGCCGCAACATTTTGCTGGGGATTTTCCGCAGCGATGGGTCGAGCGATGTTCACCGGACGATTCTCCGGACTGGCGATTCGTCCCATCGATCCGCTGATACTCGCGCAAAGCCGCACAACTGTCGCGCTGCTGATTCTGGCGCCGATTCTGCTGCTGAAGAATCGGCCGTCGTTGCGCCTGCGCGGCAGTCACTTGTTGCAGTTCTTCCTGCTCGGAATTTTTGGCCTCGCCGCTTCCAACTACTTCTACTATCTCGCCATCGAGAAGACCACGGTCGCGACGGCGATCGTGCTGCAGTATGTTGCGCCAGTTTGGGTTTTGCTCTACATGCTGATCCGCAAACTACAGCGCCCGACTTTGCTGCGCATCAGCGGAGTTGTGCTTGCGGTAATCGGCTGTGCAGTCGCCGTTGGCGAAGTCTCGACGCGCAGCAGTTTTCCCTGGCTTGCTCTGTCAAACCTGCACATCAATTCTGTTGGTCTGATTGCGGCCGAACTCGCGGCTGTGTCGTTCGCCTTCTACAACGTTTACGGACAGCACCTGGTGCAGATTTATCAGCGCTGGACTGTTTTGGTGTACTCGCTGTTCGGCGCGACTGTCTTCTGGATCGTCGTCAATCCTCCCTGGAAAATTGCAGCACAGCATTACAGCGGCTCGCAGTGGCTGTTCATGGCGCTGTTCTCGATCACCTCGATGCTGATTCCTTTTTCGCTGTACTTCACGGGATTGCAGCATCTCGACCCGACGCGCGCGATTGTCACTGCCTGTCTCGAGCCAGTCTGGGCGATTCTGCTGACCGCGATGATCGTTGGCGAACTGGTCTCGCCGATTCAAGTTGTGGGGATTTTCGTTGTGCTGGCCGCAACGATCATCATTCAACTTCCCGACCGCAAAGCTCCAACTGAGCCGACCATCGCCGTCGAACCGATCGAGTAAGGAAAGCGGCTCGATTACATCAAGGTTTTTCCCACGATTTACGCGAGGAACAGCTTCGGGGGATTCTTCTATTTTTTCGCCGTTGCGGGTGTTCGTTGCGGCGAATCGGACTCGGCGTAAAGCGCATCGATCTCTTTCTTGTAGCGTTCGGTCAGGTTGCGGCGGCGCAGCTTCATGCTTGGCGTGAGCGTACCGGCGGCTATGCTGAGCTCTTCGGGAACGACTAGAACTTTCTTCAGCTTCTCAAACTGCGCTAGGTTCTGGTTTACCTCTTCGACAATACTTTCGTAGAGCTTCTGCACCTGATGCGACTTCACCAGTTCTTTGCGCGACGAGAACTTCACGCCATGATGACGCGCCCAATCTTCCAGATCATCGAAGCTGGGGATAATCAGCACCGCCGGGAAGCGGCGTCTATCCCCAAGCAGAGCTGCTTCGGAGACATACTGATTGACTTTCAGTGAATTTTCGATCGGCTGCGGAGCAATGAATTTACCGCCCGAAGTCTTAATCAGATCTTTCTTGCGGTCCGTGATAGAAAGAAAACCGTCTTCATCCAGATGGCCAATATCACCGGTTTTGAACCAGCCATCCTCGAACACAGCCGCTGTTTCGTCCGGCATCTTCCAATAGCCTTTGAACACCGACGGAGCGCGGACGAGCAACTCGCCATCCTCGGCGACTTTCACCTCCACATTCGACATAGGCTTGCCGACCGACCCAAGGCGATGATTCACCGGATTGTTGAGCGCAATCACCGGCGAAGTTTCGGTGAGTCCGTAACCTTCGTGAATGCGAATCCCGATGTCCGCAAACCAAGTGGCGATCTCCTTGCCTAGCGGAGCGCCGCCGGAGACAAACACGCGCGCCCTTCCGCCGAGTCCTTCGCGAATCTTCGAGAAAACAAGTTTGTCTGCCATCTTCCACGAAAGCGAAGTGGGGGTTTCGCCGCGTAAAATCGTCTCCCGATTCTTCGCGCCCACCGACAGCGCCCAATGAATCAGCTTGCGCTTGATGCCGTGCGATTTATTTTGCACTGCGTTGTATATCTTTTCGTACACGCGAGGCACCGCGACAATCAATGTCGGCTGGACTTCTTTCATCACCTGCGGCAGTTCATCGATCACCGGACAATACGCAAGCGGAACGCCGACATTCATCAACGCGTAGTCGAGATGACGTGCGGTCACATGCGAGAGCGGCAGGAATGAAACGCACAAGTCGTTCTTGTCGAACTCGTACATGTTGAGCGAGACGTTGATATTCGAGGCGATGTTGCCGTGGGTCAGCATGACGCCTTTGGGTGTGCCCGTGGTGCCAGATGTGTAAATGAGCGTTGCCAGGTCGTCGGGTTCGACGCGGTGGCCAATCTCTTCCAGCTCAAGATCATCCTTGTCCGGAGCGGAGTTCAGAAAGCTCTGCATCGGTATGGCGTCGGTAATTTCCGCAGCATCGTCCATGATGACGATGTAGTCCAGCTTAGTCTGTTCGCGGATGGCAGCAAGCTTTTCGTACTGCTTGCGCGACGATACGAAGGCAACGCGAGCTTCACAATTTTGAATGATAAACAGGCATTGCTCGCTGGTCTGCGTTGCGTAAATCGGGACGTCTGCCAAACCGAGCAGCAGGCAGGCAAAATCAGCAATGGCCCACTCCGGACGGTTCTCGCCGATGAGGACGACGCGATCGCCCTTTTTCACTCCCCAAGCCTGCAGTTGCCGGGCGGTCGCATAAACCCAGTTGCGAATCTGCGCCGCGGAGATAGTCTTCCAGACTCCGTTCTCGCGATTAAGCATCACACGGTCGGAGTTCCGCTCCAGCATGGTGAAGAACACGTCGTTGAGGGTCCGAAGATTCATGGCCGTTTACTTAGTCCGCATTCCGTTTAGAAAAATATCGACTACCACGTCGGCTACGCTGGAGAGCTGGTACTGATGCTCGCTCAGCACCCACGAAGTGACCATCTCATCCAATGCGCCGAAGAAACAATTGGCAGCAAATTTGTCTGACATCTCGGGGCGGAAGATGCCGCGCTTCTGTCCGTCGCTGATCGCCTCCCGTACCAGGTGGAGGTACTCAACCATATGATGGTGCGAGAACTCGGAAAGGAAACGCGTGCTTTGCCGCAATTCCATTTGAAACACGACAGCCATATTCCGATTTGACCCGAGCGCATCCAGATGAAGAAAGGCCAGCCTCCGCAACCGCTCCGCCGGATCGCTCAATTTCTTTAGCTCGGTTCGCGCCAGGCTCATGAAGCCGTCGAAAGCGGTGTGAATGGCCGCCATCAGGATCTCTTCTTTGCTCTTGAAATAGAGATACACGGTACCGTCGGCAACATCGGCGCGGTCGGCGATATCGGCCACGCGAGAGGTGAAGAAGCCTTTCTCGGCGAAGACGGCGACCGCGGCATCAAGAATGCGCTGATACTTGTCGGCGCTACGGTTCGCGGGCTGGAACGTCGAATTGTCGGGAGCGGATTTAGGCTCTTGTTTCGCCACAGATTGTCTGTCCAGGAGAACGTGATGGCCTACGCGAACATCCGCGAGGGGCCACTCGACATTGCGGACCGAATGAACCCTCATTCACTTTAAGCCGGGGTAGAATTTTCCGCAATTGTGGCGTTTCGGGCGGCGTCCCGAGGTTCCGAAATGGAATTTCGTTTCTTCAGAGCTCCCACCTTATCCTTGACAGGACCGCATTGGCGGCGCCGGCCCTTCGATGGGACAATGCTGGACATCCACTTTGTAGAGGAGAGTTCAATGAACAAGTTCTTACTGGTGTTGTTGCTGGCAGGCACGCTGGTGTCAGCCGGTCACGCCGCCGATCAGTCGAGCCCGATGCCGCCACCCAAGATTAAGGTCGGTGACATGGCACCAGACTTTACGCTGGAGGATCAGAACGGCCACAAAGTCTCGCTGCACGAGTTCCGGGGAAAGAAGAATGTCGCGCTGGCATTTTATATCTTCGCCTTCACCGGTGGTTGAGCCAAGCAGATGCAGGCGTTCCAGCAGAATCTTGCCAAGCTGGAAGCCGCAGACACCCAGGTTCTGGGTGTAAGCATGGACTCTCCTTTCTCGAACAAAGCCTGGGCCCAGCAACTCGGGGTAACCTTTCCGCTGTTGAGCGATTGGGGCGGCGATATTACAAAGACGTACGGGCTGTACGACCCTGAGTACAAGGCCGCCAGGCGCGTCAATTACTTGATCGATAAGAATGGCAAGGTAGTCGAGATGCAGTTGGATGATGACGCTATCGATCCGACAAAGGTCGTGGTGGCCTGCCAGGCCCAGAAGTTGAATCGATAAAAATCATCACGTTCAGGACGGCCAGGAGCAAATTTTCTCCTGGCCCTGATCTCCCCGTTTTGCCGCACGGCGGAAGCAGTGTAAGCTTATCCAACCTTTTACGGACCTATCGTGCTGACCAACATACTCATTGTGATTGCGTGCGTGGTGGGAGCGATTGTTTTTTTGTTTGCGGTGACGCGCACTTCGCCGGCACACTCGCGCAAAGAGTCGAACGATTTTACCGGAGCCGTGGTCGCGGTGATCGGCACCACGTACGCCGTGCTGCTGGCGTTCATGCTCTCGGGCGTGTGGAACATGTTCCAGCAAGCCGAGATCAACGCCGAGCAGGAAGCCAACGACCTGGTGAACGTTTATCGGCTGTGTTCGCAATTGTCGGACCCGGCGGCGGTCCAGCTTCAGGGCTTGGCGCGTCGCTATGCGGTGCAGATGATCCGGCAGGAGTTTCCCTCGCTAGAGAACGAAACGCTGCCTCCGCTGGGGGGCGAGTTGGTATCCGAGATGTGGACGGTGTCGGGAAAAATCAACGCCGGCAATTCCAACGAACAGATTGCGCTGACCCAGCTCATGACCAGGCTGGGGAACATGACCGAGCATCGCCGTATTCGCGTCATGCAAAGCCGCCAAAGTCTGCCTGGGATTCTCTGGGCGGTGTTGATCGCCGGCGGCGTGATAACGGTCGCGGCGGCCTGCTTCTTCGGCGTGCCCAACTTCCGCTTTCACCTGCTGCAGATTATGGTCTTGAGCTTCCTGATTGCGCTGGTCCTGGTCGCAATTGCTGATATCGATCGTCCCTACCAGGGCGACGTGCGAGTCTTGCCCGCCGGCTTCGAGTTCGCGCTCCAAACCTTCGGCTCTGCTGCGCAATAGAGGGGCTTCGTCCTGCCGGAAGCGGCCGCCTCGCTCCATCGATGAGCACAGCGTACACTGTTCTCCTAACATCCAGAACTCGCGGGGAGGAGATGTCGCCATGAAAGCCCGCAATGAGGCGGCTATCGAGCAAGAAGCTGCGAGCAAACGTGCTGTTTGCCAGGTGCTGCTGTTGTGCAAAGAGCACCAACTCGGCAAATCGCTGGAAGATGGCCTGACGAAACGCAATTGTGCGTTCAGTTACGCAGCCGGCAGCGCAGACGCCCTGCGCCGCCTGCGGCAAGCGCCCTACAATGTCGTCATCACCGATCCCACTACTAGTGTCGATGAAGATTTGGCGCTGCTCGCCGAAATGCGCGGCATGCGCCCCGGCGTCAGGGTAATCGTGCTGGCACCGCATAGTACTCCGGAGGAGATTATCGCGGCGCTACGCGCGCGAGTTTTTTTGTGCAAGACGGCGCCCTTCGACGGCGATGAAATCGCCTCCTATGCCGAGCAGGCGGCGCAGACCTCCGATTCCCTGGTGGGCATTGAGGTATTGTCAGCGCATCGCGACTGGGTTTCATTGCGCATCAACTCGCAGATCCTGACAGCGGAGCGCGTGATCGCTTTCCTGACCGAGCTGCAAACCGGCTTGCCAGAGGCGCCACGGGAAGAGCTGATGATGGCCTTCCGCGAAATTCTGATGAACGCCCTGGAGCACGGGGCAGAGTTCCGCCCCGGCAAGGTTGTCGATGTGGCGGCGGTTCGGACCGCGCGATCCATCGTGTTTTACGTTCATGACCCGGGAGCCGGCTTCCGCTGGGAGGCGCTGCAACACGCTGCAATCGGGAACCGGGGCGGCAACGTTACCGCCCACATGGAGGTCCGCGATCAGCAAGGCATGCGCCCCGGCGGCTTCGGCATCCTCATCGCCAAGGGTGTGGTGAACGAACTGATCTACAGCGAAGTTGGGAATGAAGTGCTGATGATCAAGTACACGGCGTGACCTCCGTCACGCCGCGAGTGGATCATCTTTACTCTTGTTCTGATTTTCCTTCTGACGAAAGCCGCCATCCTGGTCCTCGGTCAGGGCCTCGAGATTCGCCTCGGTGTCCCGATCTAAGTCGTTTTTCGTATGCGGCTCGCCGGTGTGTTCCTCGTTCTCGCCCGGCTCTGGAAAGTCGCTGTTGGCGGCCTTCAGCATCGGGTCCTGGTCGCGGTGACCATTCTCGCCAGTGCGTGAGACGTTCGTCTTCTGATTGGGCTTGTCCTGTTCGACTGCGCCCTTCCCGGAATCTTCGTCGCGAGCATTCTGATCAGGTGTTGGCATGAGATCTCCCATGGATAGAGATGAGAGAAAAGGATGGCAGTGTTGCTTGCCGGAGAGCGAACGCCGGGCGAGAACGTGATGGCCCTTGATGGCGCTGAGAGCGCGAAGCCACAATTATTCGTTGCATCTTGAGCAAATAGCTTGCGACTCCTCATGCTGAAGGGCAGGCCCACAGGGACAGCCTGATCCCACGCTGCCTGTCACATCTCACGCTCAATCTTTTGCAAGCTGGTGCCGAAAGCTAATAGAGGGAATACGTCGGAATGCATTGATCTTAGAAGACGCAATTATTATCTTTTAAGTACTATCGCGGTCGTAGTCACTCTTGATAATTCGTTTTAGCTTTGATGATTTGTGAGTACAAAAATCTGTTGCAAATGACGCTGCTCATCACTGCCAAGTATGCTGCATTGTGGTAGCCTGCCTACGTTTTGATGATTTGATTTGCCTTCCTTTGGATACTGACCTTATTGCACAAACCTACTCATGATCGCTGAATGCGACCAGTTTTGCATTCTTTAGCTGGGATGGATTGCTCGAGGCTTTCATTGTTTCACTGGCATTATCAGTTGTTCTTTGACATCTCATCCTCCGGGAATACCTGTTGTGGGTTTTGGAAATGCTTCTGCTCATGCCTGGTTGCCAAGCTTTACCAGCTGGTTGGAAGAGCGTCTAGATGTTCCTGGATTACTCAAACTTCGAGGGACCATGTTTGCATCGGTCTTTCGTTCTGTTAGCGATTGAGGAGCGAATCTCGAATGAAGAAGAGCATACAGTTACTGGTTGCCATGGCGGCAATCACGATGCTAAGCAGCGCTTTCGCGCAAGAGCCGGGCCGGACCGTGACACCCGCCAGCACGGCGATCCGCACAGTAGGCAAGCCGCACACTTCCATCTACCTATTTATTCCGGACAAAGGAGTAATTTCCCTGTCCGGCATCCCGGGTGGCGAGACGCCGCCGACGATTGCCTGCGCTTACGGCATGACCACACCAGTCAGCGGTTGTCCGAAATCGCTGACCCAGGTACCGACAGGCGGAGCCAAGGCGATCGCCCTGGTAGAGTACGGCACGTACTCCAGCATGCAGAGCGACTTTAACACCTTCAACACGCAGTTTGGCTTGCCGGCAACAACCATCACGACGATCTGCAGCCCGGCTCCGCCGTGCCCGAACAACGCCGGCACGGGATGGGACTTAGAGACGGCCCTGGATGTGCAGTACGCCCATTCCATGGCTCCCAATGCCCAGATCATCGTCTCGGCATTCAGCGACGATCCAATCGGCGACGGTGCCGAAACCGCGGCTGCTAACGCCGTGGCGGCGGCCGGCGGCGGCGAAGTCTCCAACAGCTGGACCTACAACGGCGGCGAAGAGTGGTGCGGTACCGGCAACTGCGAGCTGCAGTATGACTCGTACTTCGTCAAGGCTGGCGTTGTATTCTTCGGCTCAGCGGGCGATGACGGACTGGGAACTGCGTATCCCAGCATTTCCCCGAACGTGATCTCCGCAGGCGGCACGGGCTTCCAACGTGACAGCAACGGCAACTTTACCGGTGAAACTTGCTGGAGCGGGAGCGGCGGCGGACTCAGCCAGTACGAGCCTCTGCCTCAGTACCAGCTCTACGTTGCCAACAAAACCAACTTTATGCGCGGTTCACCGGATTGGGCGGCGATTGCCTCCAACAGCTCTCCGGTGGACATCTACAGTTCGTCGTATTGCGGCGGCTGGTGTGAGGTCTACGGAACCAGCGTGGCTTCGCCTGTTTTGGCCGGAATCGTCAACTGGGCTGGACAGTTCCGTACGTCGACAGTTGCTGAACTGTCGCATACGTATCAGTGGTACGTCCGTCCTGTCACCTACAAAACGAACTTCTATGACGTGGAGACGGGCAACAACGGCGCACCCGCCGGCTTCGGTTGGGATCAGTGCACCGGTCTGGGCTCGATCCGTAAACCCTTGCAGTTCTAGTAGCCGCGGCCAACCAGAAACCTTCACAGAGCCCCTGCCCGACGGCGGGGCTTTTTCCGTTTGGCCAGCTACCCGCCTGGTCTGAGGCCCAATCACGACCGGAGAACTCCGTAAGAACTTGCTCCTGTTCACAACGACTGGAGCAATCTTCCAACAGGACGATTCATTCCTTAACGTACTGCCGAGCTCGAAGCACAAAAAAAAGAGCCGGCCGCTTAGGCCGGCTCAGTCGCTGTTGTTTGGTTCGCTAAGGCTTAGAGTTCCAGAGCTGCTACGGAAACTCGCGATTCCTGTTTCACGATGGTCTGGGTCAGTTCCTTGGCTCCATATTCGAAGCCCCGGTCGAAAGCTTTCAGGTTAAGCTCGCGATACGCTTCGGGGACGGAGGCGGCAACTGCGTTCCGCAGTGCCTCCGGATCCAGCGCTTGCGATACAGCCCCAAAGAAGCCGACCATCACAACGTTCAGCACCATCTTCTTACCCAGCTCTTCGGCGATGCGCGTAGCCGGAACGCTGTAGACGCGTACGCCCGGCGGCAATTCCCCGATGCGCACCAGGTCTTCTTCGATGACCAGCATGCCGTTGGGATTGATCTGCGGGCTGAACAGCGTGTACGCCTCCTGCGACATGACCACCAGGATGTCGGGATGGGTGACGTAAGGATAAAGCACGGGATTGTCCGACAGGATGACCTGTGCGCTGCACGCGCCGCCGCGAGCCTCCGGCCCGAAGCTCTGGGTCATGGTCGAGTAGCCTTCCTGATAAATGCAGGCGGCTTTGCCGATCGCCACCGCCGACAGGATGACTCCCTGCCCGCCGAAGCCTGCGATACGGATCTCTGTTACTGGCATGAGCAACACTCCGTTTCTATGTACTCATCGCCGAGCGCATCGACGAATTTGTCGTGCATCAGGTCGCCGTAGTTGCTGCGCTCGCGATCGACAAACTTGCCGACGACGATCTCCCCACTCTTGGTCAGGGCAACATCCTTGGTTGGGCAGCCGTTCTTCACCTTGCTGACCTGCTTATAAAACTTCATCGTGTCGAGACCATCCCCCATCTTGTTACGGCGCTGATAGAGCGTCGGGCACGGCGACAGCACCTCGATAAAGCTGAACCCCTTTTTGGCGAACATTTCCTGCATGGAGCGGGCCAGTTGCTTCACGTGGAAGGCCGTCCAGCGGGCGACGTAAACGGCGCCCGCGGCTTCGACCAGGTATGGCAGATTAAATGCCGGGTCATAAGTGCCGTAAGGGTTGGTCGAGGTGACCACATCGCCGGGAGTCGTCGGTGCCGTCTGGCCGCCGGTCATGGCGTAGATCAAGTTGTTGATGCACACGACCTTGATGTCAAGATTTCGACGCGCGGCATGAATCAGGTGATTGCCGCCGATGGCGAACAGGTCGCCGTCACCGGAGTAAACCACCACATTCAGTTTGGGATTCGCCAGCTTCAAGCCGGTGGCGAACGGAATCGCGCGGCCGTGCGTGGTGTGGAATGAGTCCAGCTTGGTGTAACCGGCGACACGGCCAGTGCAGCCGATGCCGGAGACGATAGCCAGATTCTTGGTGTCAATGTTGGCGTCGATCAGCGCACTGGCGAATGAATTGACGCTGGTACCGATGCCGCAACCCGGGCACCAGATGTGCGGGATGCGGTCCATCCGCAGGAATTGCTCGACGGGATTCTGGATCGTGACCATGGCTTCGCTCATCGCGCCACCTCCTTGATCGCTTTCAAAATGTCTTCCGGCTTATGGACGCTGCCGCCGGCGTGTCCTACCAAGCGCACGATGGCTTTGCCGGCCGCGGCACGTTCCACTTCGCGCACCATCTGTCCAAGATTCAGTTCCGGCACGACGATGCCCTTTACCTTTGCGGCGATGGCAGCGATCTGCTTTTCGGGGAACGGCCACGCGGTGATAGGCCGGAACTTGCCAACCTTCAAGCCCTGTTTGCGGGCCATTTCGATGGCGCGCTGCGCCACACGTGAGGTGATGCCGTACGAAACCACGACTACGTCGGCGCCATCGATGCCTTCTTCTTCGAAGAGGCAGATGTCATCAACGTTCTTCGTGATCTTTTCGACTAGCCGCGTGACCAGCCGCTCCTGAACCACGGGTCGCATGTCGGGATAGCCGCGCTCGTCGTGCGTCAGTCCGGTCACGTGTACGTTATAGCCCTGGCCGACGTGAGGCATGTCGGGAACAAGGTCATCGCAGGGTTCATACGCGTTGAACTTATCGGGCGGCAATGTCGTGTAGCGGCGCGGCTCGATTTCGATTTCTTCGGGGCGCGGGATGACGACCTTCTCGGTCATGTGCCCGACCACTTCGTCCAGCATGACGAAAACCGGCACACGATATTTTTCGGAAAAGTTGAACGCCTTGATGGTCAGGTCGAAACATTCCTGCGGCGAATTCGGGCAGAGCGCGATGATCGCGTAATCACCGTGCGATCCCCAGCGCACCTGCATCATGTCCGCCTGCGCGGGAAGCGTGGGCAGGCCGGTAGAAGGCCCGCCGCGCTGCACGTCGACGAAGACGCAGGGTGTCTCGGTCATGGCAGCATATCCGATGTGCTCCATCATCAGCGAGAACCCGGGGCCTGAGGTTACGGTAAAGGCTTTGGCTCCGGCCCAGACCGCGCCTTGCAGTGTGATCGAAGCGGCCAGTTCGTCTTCCATCTGGATGAACGTGCCGCCAACAGTGGGAATACGTTGCGAGAAACGCTCAACCACTTCCGTCGAAGGCGTGATGGGATAGCCGGAGGAAAACCGCGCCCCAGCGGCCAGTGCGCCTTCGCAACAGGCGTGATCGCCATCAAGAAAATGTGAACCCGTCAGCACTCCGGCTGGGTCAGCATGCATCTTGCTCCTCCTTACTCTCTTTTTCTGCCGGTGGAGGTGTGGCGGCAGCTGCTTCTTTCGGCGGAGCCGGCTCCTTGTAGCCGAAGATTGCGAAGTCAGGACAATACATGCCGCACAGGTCGCAGCCACTGCACTTGTCCGGATGCGCCATGTAGGGAGTGTGATATCCCTTGGCGTTGAAGGCGGAGGAGAGCGCCAGCACGTGAGTGGGGCAGAACTCCACGCAGAAACCGCAGGCTTTACATCGCTCAGCCACGATCTGTACTGATCCCTTGGCCATTGCAGCCCTTTCTATGATTGCGAGGCCATCGAGAGGAGACTTGCCGTTACCCGACGATTGGCCATCCCACCTGGAATTACGAGCGGTGCGGAGGCTCACCCCGTACCGAACGATAGTTCGATTTTTGTCCACCTATGGCCCAAGATGAAGTGACGGCGGTCACATCCCCATGTGAGGTCAGACACGTTGGGTCGGGGGCCTGCGGAAGGATGTACAAGGCTCCGTGACCCGCCTCACTGCAGAAGTCTTTTTTCTGTTTCACCATAGGCCGGAAGGAGAAAAGTGTCCCCACATCATGGGTCTAATGACGCTTTCATCGCGCTATGCAACGAGTCCTCATCCTTGGAGCAGCAGGACGAGATTTTCACGACTTCAACGTAGTGTTTCGCGATAACGCCGATTTCCAGGTTGTAGCCTTCACTGCCACACAAATCCCCGACATTGCCGGACGCCGCTATCCTGCCGAATTGGCTGGCTACTTGTACCCGGACGGAATTCCCATTCTGGAAGAAAACAAGATGGAGGAGATCATCCGGAACGAGGGCGTCGATGTGGTGGTCTTCGCCTACAGTGATGTGTCGTATCCAACGCTGATGCACCTGGCATCGCGTGCGGTCGCCACGGGAGCCGACTTCCAACTGTTGGCCGCCGAACGCACGCAACTGGTCTCGAAGGTGCCGGTGGTATCCATTTGCGCCGTACGTACCGGCTGCGGCAAGAGCCCGGTCTCACGCCGCATCGCGGCCGAACTACGCCGGCAAGGCTGGCATCCGGTCGTGATCCGCCACCCTATGCCCTACGGCGACCTGGCTGAGCAGCGGGCGCAACGCTTTGGAACTCTCGCCGATCTCGATCGCCACAAGTGCACAATCGAGGAACGCGAAGAATATGAGCCGCACATCGTAGAGGGCACACCTGTGTACGCGGGAGTGGACTACGAGACGATCCTGCGGCAGGCAGAAAAAGAGGCTGACGTCATCCTGTGGGATGGCGGCAACAACGATACATCGTTCTATCGCCCCGACCTTTCCATGGTCGTGCTCGATCCGCATCGGGCTGGGCACGAACTTGGCTACTATCCCGGCGAGGTGAATTTCCGTGGGGCCGACGTTCTCATCATTAATAAGGTAGACACCGCCGATCCCGACGGCATCAAGACGGTTCGCCAGAACATCGCGCTGCACAACCCGAAGGCGAAGGTTATCGAGACAGCCTGTCGTGTCACCGTTGCCAGCCCGGACTCCATCATGGGCAAGACGGTGCTGGTCGTCGAGGATGGTCCCACGCTTACGCACGGAGAAATGGCCTATGGCGCCGGTGTTGTTGCGGCAAACCGCTATCACGCTTCCGCCTTGGTCGATCCGCGTCCGTACGCAATCGGGTCCATTCAGAAAACGTTCGCTAAGTTCCCGCACCTGTGGCGCGTTCTGCCGGCCATGGGCTACAGCGACACCCAGCGTCACGAACTGGAAGAAACCATCAAGCGTGTGCCGTGTGAGCTGGTTCTGGTGGCCACGCCCATTGATCTCGCCCGCACGATTCAACTTGATAAACCCAGTGTGCGCGTTCGGTATGAAGTCGAAGAGCTTGGCAAGCCAGCGCTCACCGACTTGATCACCGAATTCACGCAGGCGCATCAACCGGTTCTGGCAGGCGCGGGGAGGTAAGAATGCCAGTCAAGGACTTTGTTTCCATCCGTGATTTCACGCCGCAACAGATTCGTCACTACCTGCATGTGGCGACTCAGTTGAAGGCTTATCCCCACGTCTACCACACTGCGCTGAAGGGCAAGACGCTGGCGATGATCTTTGAGAAGCCGTCGTTGCGCACGCGCGTGACTTTCGATGTCGGTATCGAGGAGTTGGGGGGTCACCCGATTTATCTTTCGCCGGCCGAGATCAGTCTCGGGAAGCGTGAAACGGTACACGATGTTGCCAAGAATCTAGAGCGCATGGTTCAAGGCATCATGATTCGCACCTTCGCTCACGAGGTTGTCGTGGAACTGGCGCAGCAGGCCAGCATTCCGGTAATCAACGGGCTGACTGATTACAGTCATCCCTGCCAGGCGATGGCCGATTACCTGACGATTATGGAGGCTAAGGGGCATATCGCCAGTCTAAAGGTCGCTTATATCGGCGATGGCAACAACGTCGCGCGCTCGCTGATGTTTGCTGGTGCGCAGCTTGGCGCCAACGTTTGGATTGCCTCGCCGTCCGGTTACACATTGGACGGCGATAGCGTGCAGTGGGCCCAGGCTCGCTGCTCCGAGACCGATGCCTCCGTGACCGTCACGCAGGATCCTGAACTCGCCGCCAGCGACGCGGACGTAATCTACGCCGATGTCTGGACCAGCATGGGCCAGGAGACGGAGACCGAGCAGCGCAAGCAGGTGTTCGCGCCTTACCAAATCAACGAGAAGCTATTTGGTTTGGCAAAGGACGACGCGATTTTCCTGCATTGTCTGCCGGCTCATCGCGGCGAGGAGGTGACGGGCGGGGTCATCGACGGCCCACAGTCGTTTGTCTTCCAGCAAGCTGAGAACCGTCTGCATGCGCAAAAAGCCATCCTGGTGGAACTGATGAAGTGGACCCGCATGCCGGAGCACGAAGTTGTCCGCGAGCCCATGCTGGAACTGGTGAAGTAGAGAAGGCGCTTTTCGCCGTTCGGCTTTTCGCTGGTCGCTTTTCGCGCTTCGCCAGATGAACGACGAATCCTTGCCGTTTCGTGTTGAAATTCGGCAACGTTGCAGATGTCTGGCGAAAAGCGGATAGCGAAAGGCGAAGAGCGCCCGTAAGGATTTCTATGTCGAAGACTGCGCTGGTCGCGGTTGGAGGCAACTCGTTAATTCGGGCAGGTGAAAAAGGCACAACCGCCGAGCAGATGGCGAACGCCAGGCGCACGGCACGTGCTTTGGTCGATCTCATCCATGTTGGTTATCAGCTGATTCTCACTCACGGTAATGGTCCTCAGGTCGGAGCGCAGCTACTCCGCTCCGAACGCGCTTCGGATGTGGTCTACAGCCAAACGCTGGATCTGTGCGGCGCTGCCAGCCAGGGGGAGATCGGCTATCTACTCGAACAGTCTCTCCGCAACGAACTTGCGGCGGCCGGCCTGGACGTTCCGGTCGTCAGTCTGATCACGCAAACCATCGTCTCAGCCGACGATCCCGCCATGCTCCAGCCCACTAAGCCCGTCGGACCTTTTTACTCACGGTCAGATGCGGAGGAGAAGCGACGAACCATGGGCTGGCACATCGTGGAAGATGCCGCCCGCGGCTATCGCCGGGTTGTACCCTCGCCCGAGCCTCTAAGGATCGTCGAATTGAATGTGATCCGTTCGCTAGTGGCGCGCCATGTGCTGGTTATCTCGACCGGCGGAGGGGGCATACCGGTTATCTGTGAGGGCGAGCAGTTGCGAGGCATCGAGGCGGTGATTGACAAAGATCGAGCGTCGGCATTACTCGCCGTTGAACTCGCCGTCGACCTGTTCGTAATTTCGACGGATACCAACTACGTTTATCTGAATTACAAGAAGCCCGACCAGAAGCCCCTGCGCGCGGTCACCATTTCGCAATTGGAACGGTACCGAACCGCCGGGCAATTTCCGCCGGGCAATATGGGGCCGAAGATCGACTCAGTGATTTATTTCCTACGCAGCGGAGGCCAGGAAGCCGTCATAACGTCGGTGGAACATCTCTGCGAAGCGGTCACCGCACAGGCTGGCACGCATATCTTCAGCGACAGCAAGCAAGCGCGGCAGGACACCAACACAGAATTGGAGGTACCGGTTCTCCGGTAATAAATGCCCACATCGCATGCGCCGGCCCGCCAGCGGGAGGAAAAAGATAAGGCAGGACGCTCCCGTATGACTTTGAAACACATTGTCGAATCGCAACAATTCACGGTTCCGCTGCTGATGGAGTTGTTTGACCGTACCCGGCTGATGGAACGCATCGTCGCCCGGGGCGGCACGCTCGACTACCAGAACCGGATTCTTGCCAGCCTCTTCTATCAGCCGTCGACGCGCACGCGCTTCTCGTTCGAGGCCGCCATGCATCGGTTGGGCGGCCGCGTTCTCTCGACCGAGCACGCGCGCGCGTTCTCCTCGGAGATCGACTCTGAGCAGGTTGAAGATTCCATCCGCATCATCGGCAGCTATTGCGACGTCATTGTCATCCGTCACCACGAGACCGGCGGCGCTGCTCGCGCGGCGAAGGTCTCGCCTGTGCCGATCATCAACGCAGGTGACGGCGATGGCGGCCAGCATCCCACGCAGGCACTGCTCGACCTGTATACGATTTATCGTGAACGTCCGCTGGCCGGCCTTAGCGTGGCTTTCATCGGTGAGCTCGACCGTGGACGTACGGCGCGCTCGCTGGCTTACCTGCTGGCCAAGTTCGAGCGTGTGAAGATTTATTTCGTCAGTCCGCCCGAGCAGCAGATGAAGAGCGACATCCTGCAGTATCTCGACCGGCACGGCGTCAGCTATGAGTTGGAGTCGGACATCGATCGCGTGGTCACCCAGGTCGATGTTGTGTACCAGACGCGGATTCGACCGGAGCGACTGCCGCAACTCTCCGGTACGCGGCGATACGGGATCAGTTCGTCGGTTCTACAACGCATGAAGTCTGACGCACTGATCATGCATCCGTTGCCGCGTACCGTGGAGCTGGACAAGACTGTCGACGACGACCCGCGCGCACTGTACTTCCGCCAGGCCGCGAACGGACTGTTCGTACGCATGGCGCTGTTGACGATGTTGTTGGAATAAAGAAGTGACTAGCAATAAGCAACTAGCGACTAGCAATTAGCAATTAGCAACTAGTGATGAGCTGCTCGTGACTCGCGGCCTCCGGAATCGTTTTATGAATTGTCATCCCGACCGGAGCGAAGCGGAGTGGAGGGATTTGCGGTTCGTTCCGCGTCGCCAATCCGGCCCCCCACACTAGCTGCTAGTTGCTAGTTGCTAACAAGAAGGAACATTATGCCCGTAATGGATCGCCCTCAAACCGCTGACTTCATCGAGCTCGAAGACAAGTATGGAGCTCATAACTACCACCCCCTCGACGTTGTTATTGAGCGCGCCGAAGGTGTTTGGGTCTATGACGTCGAAGGCAACCGCTATCTCGACTGCCTGGCGTCTTACTCGGCCGTCAACCAGGGCCACTGCCATCCCAAGATTCTGAAGGCAATGGTCGAGCAGGCGCACAAGGTAACGCTCACCTCGCGCGCCTTTCGCAACGACCAGCTGCCGCTGCTCTATCAGCAACTGCATCAGCTGGCCGGTTACGACATGGCGCTGCCTATGAACTCGGGTGCCGAGGCGGTTGAAACCGCCATCAAAGCCGCGCGCAAATGGGGCTACAAGATAAAAGGCATCCCCGAGTATCGAGCCGAGATTGTCGTATGCTCGAATAACTTCCACGGCCGCACCGTGACCGTCATCAGCTTCTCCAGCGACGAGCAGTACCGCGACGGCTTTGGACCGTTCACACCCGGCTTTAAGATCATCCCCTTCGGCGATGCCGCCGCGCTGCGCGATGCGATCACGCCGAATACCTGCGCGTTTCTGGTCGAGCCGATCCAGGGCGAAGCCGGCATCGTGATCCCGCCCGCCGGCTTTCTGAAGGAAGCGGCCGAGATCTGCCGCGCCAACAACGTGCTATTCATCGCGGATGAGATCCAGTCGGGCCTTGGCCGCACCGGCAAGCTCTTCGCCTTCGAACACGAAGGCATTCGTCCCGACATGGTCATCGTCGGAAAGGCGCTGGCGGGCGGCTTCTATCCGGTGTCGGCGGTGCTGTCTTCGAAGGAAGTGCTTGGCGTCTTCCATCCCGGCGATCACGGCAGCACCTTCGGCGGCAATCCGCTGGGATGCGCCGCCGCCCGCGCCGCCTTGCAGGTGCTGATCGACGAGAAGCTGATCGAGCGCTCTGCCGAACTTGGCGATTACTTCCTCGCCAAGCTGAAGACGCTGCGCAGCCCGCGCCTGCGCGAGGTCCGCGGCAGGGGCTTATGGATCGGCATCGAGTTGGATGTGATGGCGCGTCCGTATTGCGAAGCCCTGAAGAAGCTCGGCATCCTGTGCAAGGAAACGCACGACCACGTCATCCGCATTGCCCCGCCGCTGACGATCACCCGGGAGGAAATCGCCTGGGCCTTCGATCGCATTAAGAAGGTGATTGAAACGTAGGGATGTGCGATCACGAGGCACGAAGGGCCGCCGCTGCGCCTCGGCGGCCGTTTTCCTTACAGGAACATTTTCGACATTCCTCTTCCAGGTAGATACCATGTCTGCCGCAGTACGCTCCCGGGAGGATGGAAGTGCGAAAGTCCTTGGAACTAATGTGCGCTTGCCTCGTATTGGTCGCGACAGCGTTGGCCCAAACCCAAGTTACCCCTACCTCTTCGACTACCACGAAGATAAAAACCGCTGACCTGCAAGCGGACCTGGCCATTCTGCGCCGCGCTTATGAGACGCTTCACCCCGGGCTGTATCGCTATAACACCAAGCGTGAAATGGATGCGGCTTTCGATGCCCTGGGCGTTCAATTGAACCACGATCAATCGTTGCAGGACGCGTATCTCGCCTTCTCGCTTTTCGCCGCCAAGATCAAGTGCGGTCACACCTATGCGAACTTCTTCAATCAACCTGAGTCGGTCGTGAATGAACTGTTTCTCGGCCAGAACCGCGTCCCTTTCTATTTCAAATGGATTGACGGCAAGATGATCGTGACCCGAGACTTTACCTCCGGCCACACTTTACCCAAGGGCACCGTGGTTTTACAGATCGGTGGTGTGCCCACCAGCACCATATTGTCGCGACTGATGCTTATAGCCCGGGCGGACGGAGACAATGACGCTAAAAGAGTAGCGCTGCTGGAAGTCAACGGCACCGAGCGCTACGACACGTTTGACATCTTCTTCCCGATACTCTTTCCGCAACCGGGTACCACAATCAAATTAACCGTCCAGACGCCTGGTTCCCGCGAGCGGCGACCCCTCGAGGTCGAGGCCCTCACTTACGAGCAACGGATCGCACCCATGAAGGCTGAACAGGAAGCTCTCGAGGGAAGTGACGGAATCCAATTTGAGTGGAAGTATCTGCAAGGTGGGATCGCTTACCTGCGCATGCCGACATGGGCGCTATACAACAGCAAGTGGGACTGGAAGTCGTGGCTCAGCGCTCGAATGGACGAGCTCGTTCAGCGCCATTCCCCGGCACTTATCGTCGATTTGCGAGGCAACGAAGGCGGGCAAGACGTCGGGGACGTTCTGCTAGGCCGGCTCGTCACCGGTGAGTTGAAACTTCAACCGGCACGGCGGCTCGTTCGTTATCGCCAAGTGCCCTCTGACTTGCTTCTTTATTTGGACACGTGGGATCCCACCTTTCAGGATTGGGGAACAGCCGCCGAGCCAATGAAAGAACCATGGCCCACCGCACCTCCGGTGGACTATTACCGGTTGTGGCGAGAGACCGATAACGCCGCCGAAGCTATCAAGCCGGAAGGCGCACACTACTCGGGGAAGGTCTTCGTTTTGGTCGACGCCAATAACAGCTCTGCCACCTTTCAATTCGCACAAACGGTTCAGCAGAACAGACTTGGAATTCTGGTAGGACAGCCCACGGGAGGCAATCAGCGTGGCATCAATGGCGGCGCTTTCTTCTTCCTGCGGCTGCCAAACTCCAAAATTGAGATGGACCTGCCACTCATTGGGTATTTTCCGGCTTTGCAAATGCCGGATGCCGGCCTGACACCGGACATCCTCGTTCCTCGCACACTTGGCGATATTGTCGAAGGGCGAGACGCCGCGCTGGCCGTCGTTCAGGCACAGCTAGCTCACTAACAGGGGGAAGTGCGACTCAGTCTGAACCGGAAAGGCGATGTTAGTACTTCCGCATGTGGATCTCGGTGCCGTTGCGTTCGAACTTCACCTCGTCCATCAGCTGATTGATCAGGTAAATGCCGCGGCCGTGATTGGAGTAGACGTTCTCGCCGTTGCACGGGTCGGGGATGGCGAAGGGGTCGAAACCGGTGCCGGGGTCGCGAACGACGATCAGCATGCCGCGGCTCTCGTCGCAGCCGACGCAGCATTGCACTTTCTTGGTCGGGTCGCCCTTGCAGCCGTGCACGATGGCGTTGGCCAAGGCTTCACGCAATGCGGTCTCGATCTCAAACTCTTTGCCGGCGGCGCATTCCAGGCGGCGCGCCATTTCCATAATGCCTTCTACCACCGGACTGATGGCGGTAGGATCGGCGTTGAGCGTGACCTCAATGCGTATCATCAAAGTGGAGCGATCAAACTCTACGACAGGAAGGCCCGAATGCATGGCTTCGTTCCCAACGTAAGACTCGCGTTCGCATACTTTTACAGAAAAGCCGGGTTGGGTCAAGCAGGAAAGGGCTAACCATGTCGGGACGTATGGCTCTTTAGTGGAGTCGCGACGTCGCCGAGTGACGCTGAACAGCCGGCTGCCAGTTGAGGTGCGTGGGACTCCCGGCGATCCTCAAGCCTCCGACGGCGAACATCTTGACGTGATCCACATCACAGAACCGCCGTACAAAGTTCGCGCATGGTGATAGTTACGGATCTGAGCCGATGAACTATCCCTTGTGGCAAATTGGATTTCCCGGCGCCCTGCTGATTGCCTGCGTGGCGGTCGTACACGTTTTCATCTCGCACTTCGCGGTCGGCGGGGGCGCCTATCTCGTTCTCCTGGAGCGCAAGGCGAACAAGAGCAACGACTCTGGCCTGCTGGCGTATGTGCGCAGTCACTCGAAGTTCTTCGCCCTGCTCACCTTGGTTTCCGGAGCGCTGACCGGAGTCGCCATCTGGTTCACCATCGGTCTCATCAGCCCTGAGGCGACGTCATCGCTCATCCACACGTTTGTCTGGGGTTGGGCGATTGAATGGGTGTTCTTCTTCGTCGAGATCACCGCGGCGCTGGTGTATGCCTACGCATGGGATCGGCTCGACCGCGCCGCGCACATGGCTGTCGGCTGGATTTACTTCGTCGCCGCATGGGCCAGTCTGGTCATCATCAACGGCATTCTGACCTACATGCTGACGCCCGGGCGGTGGCTGCAAAATCACGCCTTCTGGAACGGCTTCTTCAATCCAACTTACTGGCCGTCTCTAATCGTGCGTAGCGGCATGGCCGTCGTGCTGGCAGGAATGTTCGGCCTCATCACCGGGCTGCGCGTCGCCAGTCCAGTGCGCGAGCGCGTGGTGCGCTATGCCGGGGAGTGGGTGCTGCTCGGCATTGCTTTTCTGGTGCTGCCGGTGCGCTGGTACTTCGCGTCGTTTCCGCCAGAAGCCAAGGCTTACTTCGACATCGTGCTGCCGGCGATGCGTCACATCGTCGACCTGGGAATGATGGCGGCGGCGTTCGCGTTTCTACTGGCGGCTGTGTTCGCGGTGGCCAAACCGTCATGGCTGAGAGCTCCGGTGGTGGCGCTCATTCTGTTGTGTGGTTTCACGATTATGGGGACCGGCGAGTACACGCGCGAGGTCGCGCGCAAGCCGTACGCAATCGGCAGCTATATCTACTCCAACGATCTTCGACTGGCCAACCTGCCGCACTACAATGCTGACGGCTTCGTCTCCAGTGCCAGGTGGATCGATCGCAGTGATCCCGGCGCAATCGCGGAGGGCAAGCAGGTCTTCGCCATCCAGTGCGGAATCTGTCACAGCATAAACGGCTATCGCGCGATGACGCCGCGCGTCCATGGATGGAGCGCGGAGTTCGCCACGGATGTCGTCCAGCACCTTCCGCTGATGCGTGCGCCCATGCCGAACTTCGCCGGCAACGAGCATGACCGTGCCGACCTGGGCGCGTACCTGGCTTCGCTCTCACCCGCGCCGGCCGATCAAAATCTGAATTCCACCGAACTCGGGCGCCAGGTCTTCGCCGAGCGCTGCGCCATGTGCCACACCGTGGGAGGCAAGTTCCGGCCACTCCAATTGGCAGGAACTGGAGCCGACACCATCGGCGATATGCTCACGCAACTCGATATGCTGAATCCCGAGATGCCGGCCTTTCATGGCACGGAGCAACAGCGCAAAGGGCTGGCTGCGTTTCTGCAAAGCGGCGCGCCCCAGTAGCACTCAGAATTGGACTAACAGATGACCACCCCAATCCCGCTTCCCACTCCCGATCCGATGCCACTACCCGGACCAGTGTGGCTGATGATGACCCTGCTGCTGGTGACCTTCCTGCTTCACCTGCTGGCGATGAACCTCACGGTCGGAGGAACCGCAATCGCGATCGTTTGCAGCTTACGTCGCAAGAAGGACGCCTTCGCCGGCCAATTGTTCGACGCTGCGATCCGTGTTCTGCCGGTGTCGCTGGCGTTTACGGTAACGCTCGGTGTAGCCGCGCTGCTCTTTGTGCAGGTGCTCTACGGTAATTTCCTGTATACGAGCTCGATTCTCATCGGGGTTTTCTGGATTGCGGTGATCCCGGCGCTGATCGTCGCGTACTACAGCCTCTACTACAGCAAAGCGCATCCGCAGCAGACAGGCTCGCTGTACCTCGCACTCGCCCTGATGCTAGCCATCGGGTTTATCTACGTCAACAACTTCACGTTGATGCTGGCTCCGGATCGCTGGCTTGAACTTTATCGCCGCAGCACGGCGGGTATGAACCTGAATTTGTCTGATGCGACGCTCCTCCCGCGGTACTTGCACTTCATGCTGAGCGCCTTGGCGATTGCCGGGCTGGTCGTCTTCGCCGCCGGCGTGTGGAATCGTTCGACCGAGTATGGCCGGTGGCTGATGGCGCAGGGATCGCACTGGTGCGTCGCCTCCACAGTGGTCAACTATCTTGTGGGGATGTGGTTCATGATGGCGCTGCCGCGTTCCGTATTGATGGACTTGTTTGCCGGAAGCGCTCTGGCGGCCTCACTCGTCGGCTTCGGCATGCTGCTGCCGCTGGCCGCCGTGATGCACACGATCCTGGCGGTGCGGACTTCCAAGTCCGTGCTGCACGCGCGTCTAGCCGTTGCTACGACGTTACTTACTATGATCGTCATGGTGGCTCTGCGACAGGTTGTACGCGCCGCTTATCTTCGGCCTTACGTCAGTATCCGCGAAATGCGTGCCAGTCCCCAGTGGAGCGTCATTGGGTTATTTCTGCTGCTGTTCGTAGCTGGACTGATTACGGTGTACTGGATGCTCGGGCGGACCTTGACTTCGACGCATACGGCTCGTGCGGCCTCGCAGGCAGCGGGCGATTAGCGAAAGCGCGACGTCGGAGAGTTTCAACTTCCCTTCACCTCCGGGCGAGATCTTAGCCGCCAGCGGAAAATTTGCATCCAGTCCAGACGACCCGAACCCTGAGTTCTGCATCACAACGCATCACCTGAGTTCCGTCTCGCGGAGGAACGATGATGATCGTTCGGATCGCCGGCCATCGCGTTGTATCCCTCTTTCTCTTGTCCCTGCTGCTGAATCTCAACCAATTCGCCCCAGCGCAATCTTCCGAAGACCAAGTCCATCTCTCCCCGAAGGCCTCGACCGGGGCGACAATCAGAGCATCGAAGCCTCTGCGCGTGGATGTCGATCTCGTTCTCGTTCCAGTCACGGTTACCGACGCGATGAACCGGCCCGTGCTGACGCTCGAGCGGCAGGACTTCACCCTCTATGAAGGAACCGACGAGCAGCCCATTCGCTACTTTTCCAGGGAAGACGCGCCCATCTCGGTGGCGCTGGTGCTGGATTGCAGCGCCAGCATGAAGAACAAAATCGAATACGAGCAGCAGGCCGTGCGGGAGTTCTTCAACAACGCGAACGCCGGGGACGAATATTTCGCGGTGGCTGTCTCCCGAAAGCCGCGCCTGCTGGCGACCTCGGCCGACTCCGTAGAAACGCTGGAAGCAAGGCTGGGAGCGGCGCCGCCGGATGGCCGCACGGCTCTGTTCGACGCCATCTACCTGGCCATCGCCCAACTGAGAAATGCCCAGTACCAGCGGCGGGCTCTGCTCATCATCTCCGACGGGGGCGACAACATCAGCCGTTACACCCGCAAAGAAATCAAGCAGGTCCTCGAGGAATCGGATGTGTTGACCTATGCAATCGGCATCTTCGACGAAGAGCCTATACCGCTGCTGAAGACGGTCGAAGAGCGCATGGGGCGGGACTGGCTGAGGGAACTGACCGACGCCAGCGGAGGGCGAACCATTGCTGCCGACGATCGTCGCCAAATTCCGAAGATCGCGGCCTCCATCAGCCAGGAACTGCGCAACCAGTACATTCTTGGATTTCGCGCGCCGCAGCAGGACCGGGACGGAGAGTGGCATAGGCTGACGGTGAAGGTCGCCCAGAAGGCCGCATCCCTCCAGGTTCACTATCGTGAAGGATACAGGGCACCCTCAGAATAATTGGGGATTGCATTTAGATCCGGTCGTCTAAAGCCCTGGGCTCATTGCCATTGAGCTGCAAATCTGCGGTCATGCTAGAAAAATCACTAGTAGGTTTTGCATTTGCTTCTAAATGAGCGGATTAGCTCCTGCAAGATTTTTGCAACTCTCCTAGACGTTCTCTCAGTATGACAAAAAGCCGTTCCCCATTAGCCTGAAACCGTGCGGGCTGTGCTGCGTAGCCTTCCTTGACATGGGGCCAAGTCCGGAGGCACGGGGCGACGGTTCAGCCGACACAACATCGCTGGGCAAGAGGAGACGTCCTTGAAGAAGATAATCTGTTTTGTTGCTTTCGTCTGTGCTATTTCTGTATTCGCGACTGCGCAAGACGAGTTCCCGAAGGTTGAACTGACCGGCGGCTACTCGTACGTGAACTTCCATCCCTCGTTCGCCAAGATCACCAGCCAGAATTTCAATGGCGGTGGCGGCGCGTTTGTCTACAACTTCAGCTCGCTGTTCGGGCTCAAGGCCGACTTCGAAGGCTATGCCGTAGGCACCGGTTGGTCCAAGTACCTGAAGGACAATTACGGTTACGCCGGTTCGGCCAGCGGGAATGCCTTCACTTATATGTTTGGCCCGCAGATCAAGAAGCACTCGGGCAAGTGGCAGCCTTTCGGTGAGGGTCTGTTCGGCGCCTTCCATTCCAACGGATACGGCACCCTGCTGCATTGCATCGAGAACGAAGGCTGCACCAGCGGTAGCGGCAACGGCAACAACAACGGCTTCGCCATGGAGTTCGGGGGTGGTGTTGATTACGCTCTATCACAGCACGTGCAGATTCGGCCGGTGGAAGTCGATTATCTGTACTCGCACTTCTCTGCTAACCACATTGCGGGCTACTCAGCCGGCCAGAACAGCTTCAAATATTTTGGTGGAATCAACTTCACCCTCGGCGGCAAGTAAAACTCCCTTCAAGTTAACTTGCACACTGGCATCGCGTGAACGCGGTGCCAGTTCTTTTTGCTCAAGTCCTTCAGGCGCGCATCGGCTACTCTGCCGGATGTTTCTTTCGTTGATTCCGGCACTCTTGATTTACAGATAATTCATACGCAACTTCGCTGAGTGCCCTCATACTAAACGGTGGGCATGTTGAGGCACTTGCTGATCGGCGACCAGCCCGTGGACTCCTCGCTTTCCAGGTCTTCGCGGCTACGCCGCTTACGGCCTCACCCCTCCGCAAGTCTTGACCGTGTTCACGTGGCAGCCGTGTGCTATCGCATGCGTGACGATGAACCGGAATTTCTTCTGGTACGCACCCGCAACGGTCATTGGACGTTTCCGAAGGGCGGGGTGGATGAAGATCCGACACACGCTGAGGCCGCCGCGCGGGAAGCATACGAGGAAGCCGGCGTGAAGGGCCACGTTGAGCGTAGCCCATTCATCTCGTACTGGCATTGCAAGCCGGGCCGCCTGCGCCGTCGAGTGGTTATGGTTCATGCGCACTTGTGCGAGGTAAAGCATCTGGTGCGCCCCGCGGAAAGCTACCGCGATCCGAAGTGGTTTAACGCGGAGAAGGCTAAACGGCAGTTGCAGAAGTACCGCACGCTGGAGTTTGCAGCGGAGCTCACCGGCGTCGTCGATCAGGCGACAAAGCGCCTTCAGAAAATCCAGGCGAAGTAATTCCCTCCACCGTCTCAACCAAAATATTAAGTGGTCGTAGGAAGAAATAGCCGGAAGACGGTCGTGCCGCAAACGTTCTGCGACTGGCGTCGCGAGCGCATACGAATAGTTCCGTGATGCTTGTGTATGATCTCCTGCGATATCCAAAGTCCTAAGCCGGTACCGGTCGGTCCCTTGGTGGAGAAGAACGGCTCGAAGATACGCTGTTGCGTTGGGCGATCCATTCCGGTGCCATTGTCGGCAACGGTAATCGACAAGCCCTCGTGATTGGTCCGCCAATCGCGCGCCTTCGACGTGCGGACAATGATTCGTCCACTTTGTGGGATGGCGTCAATCGCATTCCCGACGAGATTCGCGATGACCTGCCGCAGCTCGCCCTCCTGCGCAAAAATCGGCGGGGTCGCACGGAACTGCCGGACAATCTGGATATCGAGCTGGCGGAATCGGGAATCGAGCAACGACAGCACGTTGTCGATCACGTCGTGAATGTCGGTCTTCACCGGACGGGTCGAGCTGCGAAAGAAGCGCAGCGTCTGAATGGTAATCTGCGTAACCCGATCCAGTTCCTTCTGAGCCAGGCTGAGATACGCCCGGCTGTCCTGCGGCAAGTCGGTCTGCGCCAGCAGGTACAAGCAATTCATCACCGCTTCCAGAGGGTTGTTGATCTCATGCGCGATCACCGCCGCCAGGCGACCCGTAACCGCCAGCTTTTCAGTACGCCGTAAGGTCTCTTCGCTACGCTTCTGGAGCGACAAATCGGCAATAAACGCTGCCAGCTGGCGATTCTCCCGGCTCGCATCCGGCATAAGCGACGTGATTGCAACCAGCGCGTCGATGGAATGCGAGTTGCCCGTGAGGCATGAGGCTTCGGTAGGCTCGATCGAGACGTCCTCCTGCGATAACGTTTCGATGCTGGTCAGCAACTTGGGACAGATGGAGCCCAGCGTAACCGAGCCGGAAGCGATATCGGAGGTTGAATAATGCAGGAGCCTTTGCGCCGCTCCGTTGGCATAGGTCACCCGGCCATTGACGTCGCTGATAAGCAATCCCAGCGGCATAGCTTCGATCAGAGAATGAAAGCGGATTTCGCTGTCGCGCAACGCCAGTTCGGCGGCAAGCTGCTGCCGGCGCGATGCGGCTTCGGCGAGTTCGCGGCGAATCGCCGGAACCAGACGGGCCATGTTTTGCTTGGAAACGTAATCCTGCGCGCCGGCCCGCATGGAAGAAACCGCCGTCTCTTCCGAGATCACACCCGAAAGCATGATGAAAGGGATGTCGAAGTTGTGGATCTTGATAAGCTGCAGCGCCGCCGGGCCGCTGAAGCTGGGTAAGTTGTAATCCGCCAAAATGATGTCGGGATGTTTCGCGTTCTCCAGCGCGGCCAGCATCTCGACCTCAGTCTCGACTCGGGTAATCTCTGGCAAGAATCCGCTGCGACGCAGATGCCGCTCCAAAAAAAACGCGTCATCAGCGTTGTCTTCTACTAAAAGAACAGTCAGTGGGGTAGAAGTCAGTTCCTGGGAGGACATTCATTCAACACGAGCCAGTACATTCCCAGCTGACGCGTAGCTTCCGCGAAATCGCTGAAGTTGACCGGCTTACGAATGTAGCTGTTAACGCCAAGTTGATAGCTGCGGACCACGTCGCGTTCTTCGTCTGACGAGGTGAGAACGACGACTGGCAGCATGCGGGTGGTTTCGGTTTCGCGAATCCGGCGAAGTACTTCTAATCCGTCGACCTTGGGAAGTTTCAGGTCGAGAAGGATTACCTGGGGCTGAATGGCGCTGTCAGAGAAGAGCAGCTGGATGGCCTCTTCGCCGTCGCGTGCGACTCGAATGTCGTTCGCAATGTTGGATTTCTTCAGAGCGCGGATGGTAAGAAGCTCATGATCGGGATCGTCTTCCACCAGCAAAATCAGCTTGGTCGGCTCAGTCATAAGTTCCTTATCCTAACGTAAACCAGAATGTCGCGCCATGCCCCACCGTGCTCTCCGCCCAGATCTTTCCATGGTGGCGGCGAATCACACGAGCCACGGTGGCCAATCCGATTCCCGATCCTTTGAAATCCTTGTCGCCATGCAGACGGTTAAACGCATTGAACAGCTTGTCGGCGTAATACATGTCGAACCCGGCGCCATTGTCGCGAATGAACCAAGCTCTCTTCGTGGCATCCCAGCCCACGTTGACAATGGTTTTCGGCATCTTAGAGCTAAACTTGACCGAATTCCCAAGCAGGTTTTCCAAGGCCACACGAAGCAGCTTGGCGTCGCCTTCCGCACGTAACCCTGGTTGCACTGTGATGTCGATTTCTCGTCCAGGGTTTTCCTCCCTCAAATTTGCCGCCACCGATTCGGCTAATTCCGTCAGATCGACAGGTTCGCGGACCAGCTCGGCCCGCGTAATTCGGGACAGTTGAAGCAGAGAGTCGATGAGCTGGCCCATCCTTTGCACACCCGTGCGCACGCGATGAATATAGTCGCGGCCAACGGCGTCGACTGCACCTGCGTAATCCTCCTCCAGCGCCAAGCTGAAGCCGTCGATCGTACGGAGGGGCGCGCGCAGGTCATGGGACACCGAGTAACTGAAAGCTTCCAACTCGCGGTTGGTTGTTTCCAGTTCCTGGGTACGCTGCCGGACGCGTTCCTCCAGCGTTGTATTCAGGGCGTGAACTTCCCTTGCGCGTTCCTCGATTTCCACGTGCGCCGCGGCCAGACGCTCCCGCGATTGTTCGGCTTCCACGCGCATGCCACGTTCGCGAACGAAGTAACGGAACATCAGCACAATGAGAAGAATGTCCAAGAAGCTGGCTACAGACACCGCAATCTGGGCGCGAAGGGTCGCGGTCCTTGCGTCTTTCGTACGGATTGCCAGCAATCGTTGCTCTTCCCCTTCCATCTTGTCGGCGAGGTTGCGCAGTCGATCCATCTCCGCCTTGCCTGTGCCCGTCAGGAGCATCAAACGCGTGGCGTCGGACCCTCCGGTCTTGCGAATTTCGATGCCCTGCTGCAGCAACGCGAGCCGCCGCTGTACGATGTCTCGCATCTCTGCAATATTGCGTTGTTGCACCGGATTGTCAGAGGTCAGCGACTGATACCTATCCATCTCGCTGGGTAACTCCTTAACCGCGCTCTCGTAAGGCTCCAGGTAGCTCTCATCGCCAGTAAGCAGAAATCCGCGATTACCTGTCTCGGCATCCTTTGCTGAGCTCATGATCTGTTCGACCTGATTGATGACCTGCCAGGTGTGTTCCACCCAGTGCTGGCTGTCATTCAGCGATTGAACGGCGCGGAAGGCAATCCAGGCGTTAAGCGAAACAATTAACGTGGCGCCTAAGAGAAGGATGGGGATGAAACTTCGGTTAAGTTTGGGCGTCATGTAGAGTCGATATTCTACTGTGTCCTTGGGAAACGCGGTTGCGGGCCCGGGACTTTGGCCTGGAAGACGTTCCCGCTTCTCACATTATTTTGATGCAGGCGCCGAAGGTAAGTGACGGCTGCCTACAGTCAGATTCCGTCTGGGACAGGCAGTATTGCGAATACTACGACTTAGCGCGCCCGGATGATTCTGCTGGGTAGACTCTGCTCAACCGACGGCTCGGCTCAGACCTCGGGAATATTTTTCGCATAAAGAGAGCCGGAGCAATCTGCTGCTCCGGCTGAATACTGTTGCTGTGAGCCCCGCATACCGCACTTATTTATACGGGCATGCAGGCAATATTGGTTACGCGCTGACGACCTGCTTCGCCTGAGGCACAGAGAAGCGAATGGCTTTCGCCTTCAGGATAGTCTCGATACCGCGCAGGGCTTGCAGTACTGCCTCGTTGACATCGCCATCCACCTGCACCACCGCGACGGCCGATGATTCCGCGCCACGCCCCAGCGAGAAATTGGCGATGTTGACACCGTGCTGGCCGAGCACCGTTCCCACGCGACCCACAACTCCGGGCACGTCGAGGTTGCGCAGGTAGATCATGTTGCCTTCTAGCGGAGCCTCGACGTGAATACCGTCGATTTCCAGCAGGCGAGGGCCGCCGGCAACCGTACCGGCGGCCGTGTTTTCCTGTGCGCCGCTCTTGAAGGTCATGCGCAGAGAGTTGCTGCCCTCCGCCTTCTTGCGTTCGTTGACGCGGATACCGCGGTCCTCGGCAGCCGAAACTGCGTTGACCAGGTTGGCCCGCTCATGGGCGTGCGCCAACTGATTCAACGCGCCGGCGACCGCGGCATTGCGAATCAGCGCTGTCTGCCAGGCGGCGATCTCGCCGTTGTAGGTCAGCGTGATCTCCTCCAGACCTCCTTCGCATGACTGCGCCAGGAAGGCGCCGAGCCGCTCGCCCAAGGCAATATAGGGCAGCATCTCCTCGTACTCTTCCTCGCTGATCGAGGGCACGTTCACCGCGTTTTGGATCACGCCTTTTAGCAGGTACTCGCGCACCTGCTGCGCAATCTGCACTCCGACGGCTTCTTGCGCCTCGTTGGTCGAGCCGGCGATATGCGGCGTCAGAATCACATTCGCCTGTGACATCAACGGCGAATCCTTCAGCGGCTCGCGATGGTAAACGTCAAGACCGGCTCCGGCGATGTGCCCCGATTCGAGCGCCGCAATCACATCGGCTTCGTTCAGCAGTTCGCCGCGCGCACAGTTCACCAACCGCACGCCCTTCTTCATCTTCTTAATGGCGTCGGCGTTGATCATGCCCTGCGTCTGCGGCGTGAGCCCGACGTGCAGCGTGATGTAGTCCGATTGCGCGTAGAGTTCGTCGAGCGGAACCATGCTGACGTTGAGCTGCTGGGCCAAAGCCGGCGAGACATAAGGGTCGTGCGCGACAACCTTCATGCCGAAGGCCTGGGCGCGCTTCAGCACTTCCACACCCACTCGACCAAGGCCGACGATCCCGAGTGTTTTGCCGCGGAGTTCGGTACCCTGCAGCGACTTCTTCTCCCACTTGCCGGCCGCCGTGGTGGAATGGGCCCGCGGAATGAAGCGGGCCATCGATAGCATGAGAGCGAAGGTATGCTCGGCGACCGCGACAGCATTACCGCCGGGAGTGTTCATGACCACAATGCCGAGCCGGGTGGCTGCGTCGAGGTCAACGTTATCCACGCCTACGCCGGCGCGTCCGATGACGCGCAGCTTGGGAGCCTTCTCCATCATGGGGCCGTCGACAAACGTCGCCGAGCGCACCACGATGCCGTCCGCCTCCGCCAGTTCGCGCGGTAGCGACTCTTTGTCAGGACTAACAATCGTCCAGTCGCCATCGCCGAAAACCTTCAGTGCGGAAGGTGAAACTTTGTCCGCGATTACGATCTTCATACTTTAGCCGCCTCGGCGAATTGCCCTGCAAAGGCTTCTTGCACGGCGCGCACGCCAGCGCCCAGTTCAATTTTGTGCGACGGCGCGACCTTGGCCAGCACGTGCTCCAGCGCGCCGATGACGCCGATCGCGTCCATGTAGTCGTAGTAGCCAAGATGCGCGATGCGGAACAGCTTCCCTTTCATCTCGCCCTGGCCGTTGGCCATCACCATGGCAAAGCGCTCGCGGAACTCTTTCACGATCGCGCTCGAGTCGACGCCCTTAGGCGCCAGCACCGCGGTACAAGCCGCCGCAGGGCAGGTGGGTGCGAACAGCTCGAGCCCCAGCGCCTTGACGCCGGCGCGAACCATCGCGGCGGAGGTTTCGGCGTTGTGGATGAGAGCGTCGCGACCGTCAGCCAAGTTTCCGTTGCCGGCCTTGCGGATGAAGTCAAGTGCCGCGCCCAGTCCGGCAATCAGCGCGACCGCTGGGGTGAACGCCGACTCGCCCTTGGTCTGGGACTTGCGCTCCTTGCGCAGATCGAAGTAATACCGGGGCTGTTTGGCCGATTCCATGCGCTGCCAGGCGCGCTCGCTCACGCTGAGGTACGCCAGGCCGGGAGGAATCATCACGGCCTTTTGCGAGCCGCCGATGAGAATGTCAATGCCCCAGTTGTCGACCTCGAAGTGCGTGGTGCCGAGGCCAGTGATACCGTCGACGACCAGCAGCGTGTCGCTTCCCTTCAGCAGCTGCGAAATGGCTTTGACGTCATGGCGCGCGCCGGTCGACGTTTCCGTTGCCTGCATGTAAAGCACGCGGACGCCGTCCAGCTTCGATTTCACTTCGCGCAGATCGAAGGTCTCGCCGTAGGGAACGCTCAAGACTTCGACGTCGCAGCCGTAGGCTTTGGCCAGATCCCGCCAGCGCTCGCCGAACTTGCCGGCACTCAGGACAAGAACTCTCTCGCCCGGCGACGTAAGGTTCGATACGGCAGCTTCCATCGCACCCGTACCCGACGAGGCGAGGATGAGGACATCGTTGTTGGTGCCGATGAAAGTCTTCAGATCGGCAAGGGTGCGGGAAAAAATTTCACGAAATTCCGCCGTACGGTGATGCATGTCGGCAGCGGCAATGGCATTCTGGGCGGCTGGAAGTAAGGGAGTAGGACCGGGAGTGAAAAGTCGTGTCTTACGAAGCATAGCGATTCCTTTGCTCGTAGATTGCCGGCGAAAAGGCCGACATACCACTATAGAACGAGGGCGAGAGGTGGGCCAGCGCAGGTAGGCGAGCGACGTGTGCCACGGGTCACAATCCAGGGTGACTTGCTTAGGGAGAACAGCTCGCGGGGCTCGGGCCAAAAACTTTGGGTTTCAGCGTGAGACTTGCCTAAATATAGTCGAACAGCGTCATGAAGCCGAAGTCCATGTGCAACTGCTGATGACAGTGGAAGAGCGTCAGGCCGGGATTGTCGGCGACGAAGTCGATCGATGTTTCCTGGTAGCCGCCGAGCATCACCACGTCCTTCATGATTCCCGCGGTCGCCTGCCCAGCGATGTTCGTCAGCTCGAAGCTGTGACGGTGCAGATGAATCGGGTGAATGTCGTCGCTGGCGTTGCGCATTTGAATGCGATAGCGCTTGCCCTGCCTCAGGTGGAAGGTCGCCGGCTCAACAGCGCTCGTCATAGGATAGGCCACGCCATTGATAGTCCAGCGATTGAAGCCTCCATCCGCGGCATTCTCCTTCACGAAAGTCATCTCGAAGGTCTCATCCGGAGCAGCAGCCGCCGCGCCCGGCTTTGCAAAGCGGTCATAGCTCCAGCGAAACTTCGGCGGCGCCAGCCACAGCGGCTTGCCCACGCGGCCAGCGTATTCCACCACCATGCCCATGCCGTGATGCCGGTCGTCGTCGGCTGTGTCGCCCATGATCCACACGCCGGGATGATTCATCTCAACGATCGCCGAGACGCGCTCGGCCGTACCCAGCCATAGCACCGGAACTTTGCCGGGATTCGGCACGGGATTGCCATCGAGCGCCACGACTTCAAACATGTGCCCCGGCAGTGCTAGGCTGCGAATCTCGGTGGCGCTGCCGTTGAGGACATGGAAGAGAACGCGCTCGCCGGCCTTTACGCGGATGGGCTCTCCGTGGCCGAGCATCTTCCCGTTGATGGTAAAGGCCGCGTATCCGACTTCGTAACCTTTGAGCAGGCCCTTGACCAGTGAGGCCTTCATTGCCGACTCACCCTGCTGTTTCAGTGCAGGCACGGGCGCTGACGGCGAAAGGAAGTCCATGTCCATATCGCCGCCGTGGCTCAATGTCGGCTGAAATTCCTTCAGCGTCAGAAACACTTCGCTGTCGTATCGTCCCGGATCGTGCTTCGGCTCGATGTAAACCGGGCCGACCTGTCCGCTGTATTGCCCGGCCGACAGATCGGCGCCAGCGCGATTGTGCGTGTGGTAGAAGCGCAGCCCCGAGGGGCGCGGCGTAAACGTGATGCGGCGCTTGCCGTGAGCCGGAATGTAAGGCGTACCTTCTTCCCCCGCTCCATCGATGTCAACCGGAACCATCTGCCCGTGCCAATGCAACTGCTCGGGCATATCGGTGTCGTTGACGATGTCCACCGTGACCGGCTGCCCTTCCTTAAAGCGCAGCAGCGGTCCTGGAAACTGGCCGTTGTAGGTTGTGGTCGACACGATCAACTTGGGCGAAAGCTCTACCGGTGTCGCAGCGATGCGCAGAGTGTAGTCAGCAGCAATTTCATGCTGCGGGATAATGACGGAGGCGGGCTCGGCTTCGCTGCGCAAAACAGGTAGGAGGGTGCCGGCGGTGACTATTCCGGTGGTCTTCAGGAAATCGCGGCGGGTGAAACGCATGGCAACATAGTTGTCTGCGGCCTGCATAGTGTCAAGGCGCGCATTCCGAGGTGAGGGTCTTGTGGCTACAGGAAAACAGGGAACTCTCGATGCCTGATGGGCCACGTCGAGTTCCCTGACTTCGATTTAGGTGTTAGATCGGTTAGTGACCCTGGGCATCCGGGTGGCGGCTGGCCTCGAACAGGAACCAGGTACGCCGCTCGCTTTCATCGATCCACACTTCGATGAGGCTGGTGGTAGCGACATCGTTGTGCTCGTCGCAAACTTCGTGGGCCTCGCGCAGGCGGCTCACCAGGTCCTTGTTGTCTTCACGCAGCTCGGAGAGCATGTCATTGGGCTCGACGTAGTCGGCGTCATTGTCCTCGACACGCTGCAGGCGGGCGACCTGTCCGATGGAGCGAATGGTCGGCTCGCCGATTTTGCGGATGCGCTCGGCAATGGGGTCGGTCATGGCGAAGATCTGGTCGGCCTGCTCGTCCAGCAAAAGATGGTAGTCACGGAAATGGGGTCCGCTCATGTGCCAGTGAAAGTTCTTGGTCTTGAGATACAGGGCGAAGACGTCGGCGAGAATGGCGTTCATTGCGCCGGCAATGTCTTTTCTGGCATCGGCGTCCAGGTCTGAAGGAGTGTTCAAGGGAGACATCTGACGGCGTTCCAGGGTTGTGGTCGAGTTTCCGGATTTCTTCATCGTCAATTCCTTTCTATCGATTTGTCACGCGGCCTGAGGTTAGTAGTCTCGCAGAGCCGCGCCGGTTATGTTGGCCAATTGAACTCTTACCAAGACAATTTCACAGGTTGTTGATGTCGGCTCGATGGCAGATCGAACCCCAGGGTATGGATGCAGAATTCCCGCTTAAGCTTCAGTGACCGCCGGTGGCGCCCCCGACTCGAAACTTCCTGATCGCCAGCGCCAGCGGAATTCCCAGCAGAGCCGTGTAACCCAGCAGGCGGAAGCAATCAAGAAACGCCAACGTTGCCGCTTGCTCGGCTACCAGCTTCGACAGTAACCCCAGCGCCTTGTTCGAGGCGTCGGAGTAGCTTGCGCCGGTTGCAATGAATGTCTGCGTCGCCCGGCTCAGGAAGCTCCTCACCCCCGGCTCGTAACCGCTGACGTGGTCGGCCAGCACCGACTGATGGAACTGGGTGCGGCGCTCCAGCATGGTCGTAACAAAAGCGATGCCAAAACTGCCACCCTGGTTGCGGAAAAGATTGGTCAGGCTCGACGCCTTGTTGTTCTTGGCGCGGGGCAAATAGGAATACGCAAGCTGGCTCGTAGGAACAAAGAGGAATGACAATCCCAGGCCCTGCAGGGCGCGGGCCCAAACTTCGTGGTGATAATCGGTGGTGAGATCGAAGCTGCTGAAGTGCAGCATCGAGAGCGCAAGAATACCGAAGCCGGTAACGAGCAGGACTTTCGCACCGACCTTCGGCAGAAGCTTCACGATAATGGGCGCCATGACGACAATCACCAGCGCTCCCGGACCGAGCACCAGACCGGCATCCGTCGCGGTGTAGCCGTACAACTGCTGCAGCATCTGGGGAATCAGCACCGTGCTGCCGAACAGAACAAAGCCGAACAGAAAGTAAAAGCAGTTGGAGATGGCGAAATTTCGCTCGCGCAATAGGCCAAGTTCGACCACAGGATCAGGTTGACGCAACTCCCAGACAATCGCGACTACCAGAGCGCTGAGGGCTATGAACAAGAATGTCGTGATGAAGCGGCTTTCCAGCCAGTCGTCGCGCTGTCCGCGATCGAGAACGACTTCCAAACAAGCGAATCCGATGGCCACCAGCAAAATGCCCAGATAGTCGATGCGGAGCTTACCGGCGCGCCGCGCCTCCTCGACTTCCTGCTTGAACTCGACTGGGTCAGAGACGAACTGGCTGGTCAGCACCAGCGAGATGATTCCAATAGGCACATTGATGAAGAAGACCCAGCGCCAGGAAAAGCTGTCGGTAATCCACCCGCCCAGCGGCGGCCCAATAGCCGGCGCGGTGACGATCGCCATGCTGTAGAGCGCGAAGGCCGACGCGCGCTTCTCGGCCGGAAAAGTATCGACCAGGATCGCCTGCTCCACCGGCGCAAGGCCGCCCCCGGCAACGCCTTGCAGCACGCGAAAGAAGATGAGGAAGTTGAGACTGGGTGCGAGACCGCAGAGCAACGAGCTTATGCTGAACAACGCGACGCAGCCCATGTAGTAGTTCTTACGGCCGAAGACGCGACTCAGCCACGCGCTCAGCGGTAAAACCACGGCGTTGGCCACGAGGTAGCTGGTGAGCACCCACGTGGCCTCGTCGTAGCTGGTCGCCAAGCCGCCGGAGATGTGCGGGAGCGCTACGTTGGCGATGCTGGTGTCCAGCAACTCCATGAACGTCGCCAGCGTTACGGTTAAGGCGATCAGCCAGATGTTCGGCGACGTCTTCTTTGATTCGAAGGCTGCAAAGCGTGGTCCTAGCTCGCCGGCAACCGCTGACGTCGCGCTCATTTTTCGTCCGTAGCTGCGGCCGTGAGCAGCGCCTCAACCTTCGCATCCAGAGCTCTGGCGACGTCCAGAGCCTGCGCGTTTCCGTACGGAGACAGGAAGCTCGCCATGCGATCGTAGGAAAGATGCGTGCCGTCCGCGCGCTCGTCGATCAGGATGGTGACCGGCGCGTAGGAGCCCGCGTCGGGCACGTGCTCGACCATGCGCTTCATGATCAGCGGATTGCCGACGACGAGGCGCACGATCTGCGGCGAAGCTGCGCCGGTTTCTTTGCGCAGAATCTCGCCGAGGTCATAGCGCGCGAACTCCATCAGTCCGGCAGTGCCAACCGCGGTGTTGACGGCCTGTGCGAGTTCGGAATAGTTCCTGGCCGCCGTCATTTGCGCGCGAAAGGCTGTCATATCGGGGCGGCTGATGCGCTTTTCCAAAGTGGCTATGATCTCTGGCACAGATTTTTTCGACGTCAGGCTGAAGCGCTGCACTGCGATCTCTCGTATCGCCATCGGTTTCTCCTTCGCGTGGAATGTCGGACGCGGTTATACCTGGGCGAAGCCGCCGTCGATGAAGAACTCGATTCCGGCAACGTAGCTGCTGTCGTCCGAGGCGAGAAAGACGACGGCCTTGGCAATTTCTTCCGGTTTGCCCAGCCGGCCCAGCGGCACAAGGCTGGAGATCATCTGCATTCGGTCTTTGCCTACATCGGCGGCGGAGGCGTACAGTTCGGCGAGGCCGGGAGTGTCGATCGAACCGGGGCTTATGGCGTTGACACGAATACGCCGCGCCTTGAGGTCCGTTGTCCAGCTGCGGGCGAACGAGCGCGCCACGGCCTTGGTCGCGCTGTACACGCTGTTTGCGGCCAGGCCTTTGCTGCCGACGATGGAAGAGTTGAGGATGATCGCCGCTCCGTCGGGCAACAAGGGCAGGGCCTTCTGTACCGTGAAAAGCATGCCCTTCACATTGATGTCGAACGTGGTGTCGTAAAGTTCTTCGGTGATGGAGCCGAGCGGCGCGTAGCGGGCCACTCCGGCATTGGCGAAGACGATGTCGAGTTTGCCCTTCTGTTTCTTGATCTGTTCGAAAATCCGGTCGAGGTCGGCCAAGTTGGAGACGTCACCCTGAATGGCTTCGACGTTCTTGCCGATTGCTTTAGCGGCCGTTTCAAGGTCCTGCGGGTTGCGTCCGGTAATGAAGACGTAGGCGCCTTCCTTCACAAATTCTTTTGCGGTTGCCAATCCGATGCCGCTGCTACCGCCGGTGATGAGAGCAATCTTCCCTGTTAGCTTGTCCATGAGAGTCTTCCTTTCGCTAGAATAGGATTCTTAAAGCGACCGACCGGTCGCAAATTTATCTAATCTGGAATAGAGTGGTCTTAGCGCAATTCGGCCGGGTCCCGGGGGAGGGTTCCATGTCTAAGGGTGAAGTGACGCGACAGAGAATTGTCGAGGCGGCCGCCGCGTTGTTCAACCAACGCGGATTTGAGAACGCCTCGCTATCCGAGCTGATGGAGGCGACCGGCCTGGAAAAAGGCGGCATCTATCGCCACTTCGCAAGCAAGGAAGAGTTGGCCACCGCGGCCTTTGATTACGCGTGGGAAGCGGCCACGCGAGCGCGTACGCACGATCTGGATGAGACTAGAAACAGCGTCGACCAACTCAAGCAATTCATTGCGAACTTCGTCGAAAGGCGGCCTGCGGTGCCGGGTGGCTGTCCACTGTTAAACACGGCTGTTGAAGTTGACGACGGCGATTGTGCATTGCGCGATCGCGCTCTCAAAGCTCTACACGGCTGGCGCGACCAACTGCAAGCCATCATCAAAAAAGGGATTCAGCAGCGGGAGATACGCCGCGGCACCGACGCGAAGGGATTGGCGACGCTCATCATTTCATCTCTGGAAGGAGCGCTGATGATGAGCCGCCTGGAGCGGCGGCGCGATCCGCTGCTGACGATCCAGCAGCACCTCGAGAGCTTTCTCGAAAGCGGCGTAAGAATTCGTCACTGACCTCGGTTCGAGGATTGATACGACAACCCTGCTGACTGCAGCAGATGATTGATCTTCGCGACGTACTGCGCAACCGCATCCCGAGCAGCGTCGCTGCTCCATCCCAACTCGGCCGCCAGCAGTGAGCCGACCACCGGCGCGGCGTCGATGGAATTCGACCATGAGTAAAGCTGCATTCCGATGCGGCGCGCAAGAACATCTTCGATCGTCGCTGCCATTTCATAACGAACCGAGTAGACCACCTCGGCCTGAATCGGCGGATGGCCGGCGAGAATCGGCTGGAGCAGCGCAGGATTTTCGTCCTTCAGCGCCAGCACTTTCTCCGATGCGGTTCCGAACTTGTGTGCCAGGTGATGCGCCGTCGCTTCCGACACCTGGTAGTCCTGGCAGAGCTTCTTCCAGTAATCGGCGGTGTAGCCCTCGCCGCCATACAACACGTGATTGGGCGTCGGTGAGGCAGTAATGGGCACGTTGAGAGACGTCTGCACTCGCGTAATGGTGTCTTCGCCCATAGCACGATGCGTAGTCCACTTGCCGCCCATGATGCTGATCAGCCCGCTGGCGGCATCCACCTCGATGACATCGTCGCGAGCCAGCTTGGCAGTGCTGCCACCCTCGCCTGACCCGACCAGGGGGCGCATTCCGGCAAAGCCGCTGACGATTTCGCCCGACGTGATGGGGCGCGAGGCATACTTGTTCAGCTGCCCCAGCATGAAGTCGACGTCCTGCTTGGTCACGACTAACTCGGCGTCGACCGCGACTTCCTCATCGGTGGTTCCCACCAGCAAGCGGCCATTCCACGGCAGAGCGAAGAGCACGCGGCCGTCGTCGGTCTTGGGGATGAGCAGTGCGTTTTCGGTTCGGAACACTTCGAGCGGGAAGAGAATATGCGCGCCTTTGCTGGGACGCATGCGTCGCTTGACCGTTGAGGTGGCCATCTGGCGAATCGCGTCGGCAAAGGGGCCGGTGGCATTGACCACAACCTTAGCGCCGACACTGAAGGTGTTCCCAGTAAGCTGGTCTTTGACCACTACGCCGGAGATCTTGCCGTCGGGCTGACGCTGCAAGCCCGTAACCCGCGCGTGGTTCAACGCATTGCCCCCCGCATGTGTGAAACTTTGCACGAGGGTGAGGTTGTAGCGCGCGTCGTCGAACTGGCCGTCAGAATAAGCGACCGCGCCGACCAGGCCTTTCTGCTTCAGGTCGGGCATGCGCTTGAGCGTCTCGTCGCGCGGAAGAAATTTGCTGGGCGCTATGCGGCCCGGACCGGCGAGCCAGTCGTACATCTTCAATCCGATGTTGAGATAAGCGGCGTTGAACCAACTATAGCTCGGTACCAGGAATTCCAGGCGGCGCGTGAGGTGGGGAGCGTTGTCGAGCATGCGGACGCGCTCGTGCAGGGCGCGCACCAGGACGTGATATTCCTTCACGTCCAATCCCTTGACGGCTTCTTCGAGGTAACGGACGCCGCCGTGAATAATTTTGGTGGCCGCGCTTGAGGTCGCGCCGGCAAAGTCTCCGGCCTCGATCATCACCGTTCGGATGCCGCGCAGTTGCGCATCCAGAGCGCATGCGGCTCCGGTGGCGCCGCCTCCGATGACGCACAGGTCAAACTGCTGGTTGGCGATGCTGCTGAGTTCTTCCGCTCTGCTTTTCATTTCGCTCAACCCCCCGGGGTCAGCCGGTGCTCCGGCCTGTAACGAGCCGGAGCCCCGACAAAATTAGCGTGCTGACGATATCACACGCAGCAAGGTCATACGACCTTGACACTGGTTTATAGCGGGTGCGATGGTTAGATCGCAGCGGTAGAGCCCTTATATAGAACCGCCCTGTCTGATCGTATTTGTGTGCGATTTTGCGGGGCGGTTTCTTTTTGTGCGGAGAGAAGGGCCCTACCCCTGCCAGCGTTCACGACCGCCATTAACAAACATCCACCTGCTTCGCATTTTGCAGAGGTTATGTTGCATGTTGCCAAGCACCGAAACTGAAAGCTGTACCGCAACCCGCACCTTCGATCTGCTGATCTTCGACTTTGATGGCGTGGTTATCGATTCCGCCCAGGACCTCGCTGGAGCTGCTCGCCACGCGTTGCTCCAGGTACATAGCGGCGTGCCAACGTTCTCCTTCATTCGGAATTGCATCGGAGGCGGCGCTCGCAATCTGCTGCTGCGGTGCCTGGACGAGGATAAAAAAGACCGAGTCGATCAGGCGATGGTGCTCTTTCGCGAGTACTACGAGCAGAATTGCGCGCGGCGAACCGCTCTCTACCCCGGCGTGCTGGAGATGCTCGAGTTCTACAGCCGCCGCAAGCGAATCGCCCTGGCCACCTACAAGATTCGCGCTGCCACCTTTAAGATCCTCGAGGCCCTGAGCATCGAACGTTACTTCGACGTGGTGGTCACCGCCGACGACGTCCAGCGGCCGAAGCCTGATCCGGAGTGTATCCATCATGTCCTGCAAGCGCTGCACAGCTCGCCGGACAGCGCCATCCTCATAGGCGACACACCAACCGATGTCCGCACCGCGCAGAACGCGGGCATCGCTTCCTGCGCAGTTTTATACGGAATCGGGACGCGTGAGGATCTGTCCGCGTGCAGCCCCGATTTCATGGTTGAAAACATACTCGAGCTGCAAAACATCGTGACGTTGTAACCCTTGCGGCTGGGGCCGCGAGAAAGAGAGTGGGTCCAATGGTCGATCTCTCGCAATACGACAAGTGGGCATTAGGCAAGCTGTTCGATCACTCCGTCCTTCCCAAGAACACGCAAGAGAAGGACATTCGCGAAGGCTGTAAGGAAGCCATCCAGTACAATTGCGCCGCCTTCTACAGTGCCAGTCACTTCTGGACTCCCATCGTGCGGGAAGAGTTGGCGGGCACCGACATTCTGCCGGCCGCCGGAATCGACTTCCCGTTCGGCGCTTCTACCTCCGTCATGAAGGCCTTCGAAACCGAGCGCGCGGTGGCGGCCGGCTGCGGCGCGGTCGACATGGTCATCAATGTTGGGGCGCTGAAAGACAAGCGGCTGCAGGTCATCGAGCAGGACCTGAAGGCATTCAAGGCTGCTGCTGGGCCGGCCCTTACGAAAGTCATTCTGGAAGTCTGCTTCCTCTCCGATCAGGACATCGAGAACGCGTGTGGACTGCTGGCCGCAGCCGGTGTGGGCTATGCCAAAACATCGACCGGACAATTTGAAGGCCCGACGATGGAGCAGTTCCTGCTGATGCGCAAGTGCCTGAGTGGAAGCGGCGTGAAGCTGAAGGTCGCCGGAGTGAAGTTCCCGCGTCCGCAAAATGCTTACGTTTTCCTGCTGGCGGGCGCCGACCTCATCGGAACCCGCGCTGCTCCGGCAATCATTGGAGCGCTTGACCAGATGCGCGAAATCGGGCTGGTGCCTCAGTTCAAAGGCGTCGCCAAAGAACAGAGTGTTTATGCCTGACCGCTGCCCGCGGCGCAGTCAGCGTGGGTGAGAGGAGGAACCAATGAGTCTGAAGTTAGGACGTGTCGATCTCAGTAGGGAATATTTAGCGCAAGCCATGGATTTTTCGTCGCTGAACCCTAATGTCAACGAGGCTGAAATCCTGGAGTGCTGCGAAATCAGCCGCCGCTACAACTTCAAAGGCTTTCACTCCAACCCGGTGTGGATGGCGCTGGTGGCCCATGAACTGGAAGGCACCGGCATCGAAACCGGCTGCCTGGTCAGCTTTCCCTTCGGCACCAACGCCACCGAGGTAAAGGTCCATGAGGCGCAGACCGGAGCGGCGTTGCTGAAGGGCAGACCGTGGGTCATCGACATGGTGACCAGCGTCGGCAAACTGAAGAGCAAGGACTACCGCTATTACAAGAACGACATCGCCGAAGTGGCCAAGGTGGCTCACGACGGCGGCGCCGAGTGCAAGGCCATCCTGGAAGTGGGCCTGCTGAATGATGAAGAACTCAGAATTGCCTGCGAACTCGCCGCTGAAGCCGGCGCCGACTGGGTGAAGACTTCGACGGGTCGCGAGAAAGGTCCAACCCTCGATCAGGTGCGCGCCATGCGCAAACTCGTTCCGCCGCATATGAAGCTGAAAGTTGCCGGTACAGGCAGCTTCTGGACGCCCTGGGTTGCACTGGGCTGCCTGCTGGCTGGTGCGGATCGCATCGGAACGCGGAACGCGCCGTGGATCGTCGACGAGTTGTCGCGGGCGGCGGTTCACATGGTAAGTGAGCCGGAACTGGTGGGCGCTCGCTGAGCAACGAACAAAGATCCGCAGCAGAAGTGAGCAATTCATAACTCTCTTACTCAAGGAGCGGTGTATGGGCAAATATTTAGTCGGTATTGATGAAGGCACAACCGGATGCAAGACCTGCATCTTTGACATCGAAGGCAACGTGGTCGGCAGCGATTACCGTGAGTACCCTTGCTACTATCCCAAGCCGACCTGGGTAGAGCAGTTGGCGGAAGACATCACGCCGGCTCTCTTCGATTCCTGCAAGGCAGCCATCGACAACGCGAAGATCGATCCTAAGGAAATTATTGCGGTCGGTCTGTCCAGCCAAGGCAGCGTGACCGGGCCAGTCGACAAGGACGGCAAGCTGTTGCGTTCGTTTATCGGCTGGCAGGACCTGCGCGGCGCAGAGATGGCGGAAGAGTTGAAGAGCAAGATCAGCACGGAAGACTTTTACAAGATCACGGGCGATCCCACGCCCGGCGGGATTTTCAGCCTGCACAAATATCTCTGGCTTCGCAAGTACGAGCCCGAGATCTACGACAAGACCGCAATGTTCACCACGCATCAGGACTACTTCCTGCGTGAGTTTGGCGTCGAGGAGTATTGGACCGATTTGTCTTCGTCAAGCCGTGCTTCCCTGATGGACGTCGACAAGCATGTCTACAGCCAGAAGATCATGGATTTGTTCCGCCTCGACATCAAGCAGCATCCCAAGCTGGCCGAAGGTGGTCAGCCGGTGGGCCGCGTTCCGAAGCATGTTGCCGAGAAGACGGGCCTGCCTGTGGGCACGTTGCTTTGCGTGGGAGCTCACGATCAGAACTGCTCGACCTTCGGCTGCGGCGCCGTCAAGGGCGGCGACTGCGCGATGGTGCTGGGGACGTTTGGCTCCTGCTTCGTCGTTTCGGATGCGCCTATCCGCGATCCCAATCGCAAGCTGGTGGTGAAAGGCAACGTCGGGCCGAAGAACTGGACAATCGAGGGCTTCGCTGTCGCCGCGGCCAGCAGCTTCCGCTGGTATCGCGACACCTTCTGCGAACTGGAGAAGGCAGCGGGCAAACTCATCGGCCAGGATCCTTACAAGCTGATCGACCAGGAAATCGAGAAGTCACCCGCAGGCGCGCACGGAGTCACCTTCCTGTCATACCTGCAAGGCGCAGGAGGACCGCGTGGCAACAGCAATGCCAAAGGCACGTTCGTCGGCATGACTTTGGGAACCACCGAAGCCGATATGGCGCGAGCGGTGATGGAAGGCATCTGTTACGAGATGCGCGACATCATCGAAGCCCAAAAGAAGGCCGGAACGAAGATCAAGGTTATTCGACTCACCGGCGGCGGATCGAAATCTCCGCTGTGGGTGCAGATGCAGGCCGACATTTATCAAACTCCAATTCAAGTGCTGCAGACGCACGAGACCGGAGCGCTGGGAGCGGCTCTCTATGCGGGCGTGGGCGCTGGACTCTACAAGTCATACCAGGAAGCCGTGGACGTCGCCGTGCACGTTACGAAGGAATACACGCCCAATGCGAAAGCGCGTGATTCCTACGACGACGGTTACGAGCGTTTTGTGCATACCTACGAGGCCCTCACTACGGGCGGTGTTTTCTAGCCGCCAGGAGATTTGTAATGAATATTAACGGTGTGGAATACACCTCGGAGAAACTGGCGGGGATGATCGATTACGCCATCCTCGATCCGGACACGACCGAGACCGCAATTCGTGAGGCCTGCAAGCTGGCCCTGCAGTACAAATTCAAAGGCGTTCATCCGAATCCCTACTGGGTTTCCCTGACGGCTGATCTGCTGGAAGGCACCGGCATCGAAACCGGCGCTGTGCTCAGCTTTCCTTTTGGAGCGAACCCAACTTCCTTCAAAGTTCACGAAGCCAAGGAGATGGTGCAGACGCTGCGAGGCCGGCCGGGATGCATCGATGTAGTCACCAACATCGGCAGGCTAAAGGACAAGGAGTACCAGATCTACACGGAAGACATCGCTGCGGTGGTGAATGTCGGGCACGCAGCCGGCCTGGAGGTGAAGGCCATCCTTGAGGTAGCGTTGTTGAGCGACGACCAGGTCAAAGCCGGCTGCGAATGCGCGGTGCGGGCCTGCGTAGACTTCGTGAAGTGCTCTACCGGACGCGGCGGTAATCCTTCCATTAAACATGTGCGGATCATGCGGCAGACGGTTCCGCCGGAGGTGGGCGTCAAGTTCTCCGGCTACGGCTCCTACAATCCCGCACAACTCACCATCATGGCCATTGCTGCGGGAGCCTCGCGGTTGGGCACGCGTCGCGGTCCGCAGATCATCGACGAAATCAATAAATTCTTCAGCGACGTCGAAGTCAACGAGGCTGAGGTGATGGCCTTGGCACACTGAATCTCGAAGGGGTACGCCTAACCAGCGTGCCCCTCGTTTCCCCGGCTGTAGCGTCGGATTCGCTGTCCTCTTCCGGACACCTTGTTCCACCAGCGGATACGTGCTCGACGCGCTGGGAGGGCCGCTCCCGCCGATAACACTTCCCTGTCTATAGCTTGCAAACGTCCTGACATGGTACGAAAATTGCGCTTCCAGGGTGAGCGCTGCGCTTGCCGGCAGCGAGGATGGCGCGATGAGCGGGCTGATTCAGGACATTCGCTACGCAATGCGGCAGTTGCGCAAGTCTCCCGGATTCACCCTCGCGGCCGTGCTTACCTTGGCGCTGGCCATCGGAGCGAACGCCGTCGTGTTCAGCATGATGGATGCGTTCCTGCTGCGCCCGCTGAATGTTCCACACTCGCAGAGCCTCTACGCCATCGAGCGGCGCGCCAGTTTCCTGGACCCCAGCCAGTCTTACCCGGACTACCTCGACTTGCGCGAACGCAATCGCAGCTTCGATGGACTGGCCGGCTACACCGCCACCCAGGTCGGCATGGACGCGGGTTCAGGCGCATCGAGCGCGTGGGCCATTGAGTCTACCGGGAACTACTTCGATGAACTCGGCATTCAGCCGTTCCTTGGCCGCTTTTTTCATCCATCAGACGAGCATGGTCCTAACAGCGCGCCCTACGTCGTTCTTAGCTACGACTACTGGCATAGCCACTTCAACGAGGATCGCGACGTGGTTGGGCGGGTGGTGCAGTTGGACAGACACCCGTACACCATCCTCGGCGTAGCACCTCCAGGGTTCCGCGGAACGTTGTTGTTCTTCAGTCCAGACCTGTTTGTGCCCATGGTGAACCAGCCGCAGATCGAGGGCGTCAACGAACTGAACTCGCGCCGCGACCGCTGGGTCTTCATGGTGATGGGACATCTGAAGAACGGCGTCACACCGGCACAGGCAGTGGCTGATCTGAATTCACTCGGCGCGTACCTGGAGAAGACTTACCCCATCGAAGACGGCAAGATGGATTTCCTGCTGGCGCGTCCGAGCCTGTATGGCGATTATCTGGGACGGCCATTCAAAGCTTTTTTCTCAGGACTGATGCTGCTGGCCGGCTTGATTCTGCTGGCGGCGTGCGCCAACCTGGGAAGCCTGTTCGCGGCGCGCGCCGCGGACCGCTCTCGCGAAGTAGCGTTACGGCTGGCGCTGGGATCGACGCGCCGTCGTCTGCTGCGCCAGTTGTTCACGGAAGCGATGCTGGTGTCGCTGATCGGTGGCGGCGTTGGCGTATGGGGCAGCGTGATGCTGCTGCACGGACTGCACGCCTGGCAGCCGATGCCGCGATATCCCATGCACCTGCCGGCAACTCCCGACACGACGGTTTATCTGGTGGCTTTTCTGCTCGCCGTGGTCAGCGCGCTGCTGTTCGGGGCAGTTCCTGTCGGGCAAGTTTTGCAGGCGAGTCCGTACGAGATCATCAAGGCCGGAGCTACGAGCAATGTGGGACGGCGTCTCTCGCTTCGCGACGTCCTGCTGGTGGTGCAGATTGCAATTTGCGCGGTGCTGATTACCTCGTCCATGGTCGCGCTACGGGGATTGGAGCACACCGTTAACGCACGATTTGGTTTTGAGCCCCAAAATGCGATGCTGGTGGACGCCAGCCTAAGTCTGGCCGGGTACAGCGGGGACAAGGTGCCCATCATGCACAAGCGCATGATCCAGGAACTGGAAGCGATTCCCGGAGTCCAGGCGGTTGGCCTGGTCGATGCGCCGCCTCTGCATGACAGCTGGACTCCCACGAACGTCTTCACCGACGCGACTACCGATTTTCGTCCTCAGCACGCGGCCGCCGAAGCCATTCAATATGACATCTCGCCTGAATATTTCCAGGCAGCCGGCACGGCACTGCTGTCGGGCAGAACGTTTACCTGGCACGATGACGCGGCCGCTCCGCGAGTCGCCGTCGTGAATCAGGAATTCGCACGCAGGCTCTTCGGGTCTCCGACGGATGCGCTTGGCCGCTACTTCAAGCTGCCCGACGGCACGCGCGTGCAGATTGTTGGCCTGGTCGAGGACGGCAAGTACACCAACGTTATGGAAATTCCGCATCCGGCGATGTTTCTGCCGATCCTCCAATCGCCGTCGGTACAAACGTTCCTCGTAGTGCGCTCCAACCGCGATCCACAGCAACTGACCGCTGAGATCACCAGCAAGCTGAGACAGCTGGATCCGGAACTACCGTTCTACATTCAGACCTGGGACAAGAAGCTGGACACGGTTTTGTTTGGCGCCCGCGCGGCGACTTTTTCGCTCGCCGTGCTTGGCGTTCTGGGAGCGATGCTGGCCGTCACCGGCATCTTCGGGATGGCAGCCTATTCGGTCAGCAAGCGGCTGCGCGAGTTGGGAATTCGCATCGCTCTGGGAGCGCAGCGCAAGGAAGTGCTGCAAGCCGCGCTGGGTCGAGCCTTCCGGCTACTAGCGATCGGCTCGGGAGTGGGGTTGTTGCTGGGAATCCTCGCCAGTCGCGTCCTGGCATTTATCGTCTACCTGGGAACTCCGCGCGACCCGCTGGTGCTTAGCGGAGCGATCCTGGTGATGCTGCTGCTGGGCCTGATCGCTACGTGGATTCCGGCGCGGCACGCGTTACATGTCGATCCCCTGCTCCTCCTGCGCGACGAATAACCAGGCGAGGCTCACGAGCCAAAGGGCGTTCCGTAACGGTCAAGCATTGCCACTTCGGACAGCGGACGGCGCTTGACCGGGCCAAACTTGCGCTCCGGATATCCGATCGGCATGAGCGCGAAGGTGCGATACTCCGCCGGAAGATTCAACACCTGCTTGATCTCATCCTCGGCTACGGTGTGATTGGTCGTTATTAACGTGCCGAGGCCCAAGGCGCGGCAAGCCAGAATCACGTTTTGTATCGCGGGATAAATGCTGGCGCCCGCTGTCCACGGAGCGGCGCTGCGCATCGCTGATCGCACTTCCGCCGGAATCTCGGCGGGCAAGTCGAACGGAGTGATCTTCAGACACGGAATGAGCAGAACGGGGGCGTCCTGCATGTGCTCGTAGAGATGCAGGCCTCCCTGCATCATGTGCTCGTACTCGGCCTCGGATTGATTCGCCGGCCGGCCGGCGTGCTCATATCGCTTCAACACCCATAGGCTCACCCGGCGATAAATTTCGCCGATGCGTCTTCGCTGCTCGGCGTCGCGCACGACCATGAACAGCCAGTTCTGCCGATTGCCGGCGTTAGGCGCCTGAATCGCGGCCTGCAGCACCTGCTCGAGAACGGCGTCGGGAATCGGATCCGTTTTCAACCAGCGCATTGCCCGCGCGGTGTACATGGCTTCAAAAAGGCTGACGCCGTTCTCGAATGTGCCGGATTGATTAGACATGGACGGACTCCTTGCGAGGCATTGCGGCCTGAATCGAAAAACAATTCAGGCCACAGTCCTGCCTATTCTACGGAGTCGGAAGCGAATGTCAGAATTGTTCGCCGACCATTTCTTCGCTCTTCTTCCACAACGCCTCAGCTGAAGCCGGATCCAGCGCGTATCCACGGACGCCTTCGCTGCTCGCGCTGATGTCGACAGTGTCCGGAACAATGCTGCCCACGTGGCAGTTTTCGCAATAGTGGCCACCCACGTCGTCGGCGGGAGCGACAACGGCGGCCCAGACGCTGGTCGCAGCGCCCTGAGGAATAGTCTTGAATTCGAACGGCGGCTTGCCTTCGGCTGCGAGCTGCTGGTTGATCTGGCCGATCATGGTTGGAATCCACGTGGGGTCAAGATGACGGCCGAGCTCGGTCTGGATACCGCCGGGATGTACGGCTGCGGAACGCACACCGCGCCCACGGTGACGGCGATCGAAAGCCACCGAGAAGAGAACGTTCGCGGTCTTCGAACGGCCGTAGGCCACGAACGGGTCGTAAGGCGTGCGAACAAAGTTGGGATCGTCGAGATCAACGTTGGAGAAACGGTGTCCCGAAGACGACAAGTTGATCACACGGGCACCCGCACGAAGCAGCGGAGCGATGCGGTTGATGAGCACAAAATGTCCCAGGTGATTGGTGCCGAACTGCGTCTCGAAACCATCGGCGGTGTGCCCGAACGGAGTGGCCATCACGCCGGCGTTAGCGATGATTCCGTCGAGGAATTCTCCCTTGCTCAGGAGTTTGTCGGCACACTCGCGCACGCTCGCCAGGCTGCCGAGGTCGAGAGCGATCAGTTCCAGGCTGCCGCCGTTGGCCGCGGCATCTTTGCGGACCTGCGCGGTTGCTGCTTCGGCCTTGCGGAGGTCCCGCGCCGCCCCTACTACGTCTGCGCCGTGCGCGGCCAAAGCGCGCGCCGTCTCGATTCCAAGGCCGGCTGAAACGCCAGTGACCAGGATGCGCTTGCCATCAAGCCGCACGCCTTCCAGAACATCTTCTGTGGTTGTCGTAGCCCCGAATACTTCTACCATTTCTTTCTCCTTCTATCGATTGCTCAAACTGCGCTGCATTATCTTGACGAGCCGTCGTAACTCGGACTAAAACGGAGAATGCCTCCGTAATGGTAATGGATAATCGGAGAGTATCTCCGGTTGCAGTTTTTTTTTGAGATGGCGAAAAAGAAAGTTGAACCCGAACGCAGACCGCGCGCTGACGCCCAGCGCAACCGCGAGCGCATCCTGGAAGTCGCGAAGGAGGCGTTCACGCGCTCGGGCGCCGACACCAGCCTGGACGATATTGCCAGGCAGGCTGAAGTCGGAGCGGGAACCCTGTATCGCCACTTCCCCACGCGCGACGCCCTGCTGGAAGCCGTGTACCGTACTGAAGTTGGAAAGCTGGCGGCTGCGGAGCGCAGGTTCGCGCAAACTATGCCTCCAGTCGAGGCACTGCGCGCCTGGATGCTGCTCTTTGTCGACTACATCGCGGCAAAACAGCTCATTGCGCCTGCATTGAATACAATGGTCGGAGGACCCTCCAAAGTCTTTGAGGGTTCAGCCACGCAGATCAAGGGAGCAATTGAAGCGCTGGTGGAACGGGCTATCAAGAGTGGAGATATTCGCCCCGATCTTGACCCGTTTGACCTGCTTCGGGCGCTCATCGGCGTTTCGAACGTGGCCTCCGGTCCGGGGTGGCCACAAAGCGCGCGACGACTGGTGGACATCCTCATCACTGGTTCGCGCCTGACTTAATGATGACAAGCCCAACCGCGGGAGCCTGATGCCCGCGCTGCTTCCGTGCTACTCTTTCCGCCGACGCCATGACCAGCGCTGCGGGTAACAAACTATCGCCGGAGTGGCCAGCCGGCGAGGCTTCCCCGCCCATCGCTCCTCCGGCGGAGTTGCTCAGACTGCTGGAGTCTTTCTGCGAAGCCACCACTCCGAAGCGTCGCAGGATGGCCTTCGCCACGCTCGCACGCTGGACGCGTGAGCAGGCAGACTCGCCTGCGCCCGGCTTGGCAATGCTTGTCGAGACGCTGGAATTGCGTCAGGAATTGCAAACCCGGGTACAGCAATCGTTCGCTGTCATGCTGTCCGAGGTGCAATCACTTTCGTTGCTGGCCGAGGCTGGCCTGCCGTCCGTTCATTCTTTTCGAACCGAGATCGCACGGCGAATCGTCGAGCGCATCCTTCCCTCCGCGCTGTCAGAAACCGATACGCGACAGCTGCTGAACGACCTTTTTCGCCGTCGAGAAGATGCGCACAGATTCGCCGAAATCCCTTCCGAGCTTCTGAGCCGCGTTACCGCCGCATTGTTCGGCAGCGATGACGACATTTGGCAAAGGCAGACCCGCGACCTGCACGAGGCAATGCGTCTGCTGGCAGCGCGCATCTGCGGTCTGGGCACCGCTCCCGAGGTACGCGAGCGCGCGGGAGTGGCCTCCGACGTTGTCGGACACTCTCCGTTTTACGAATTGGTGCGCTGTACCGAAGAGCTGATCGCCAAATGCGAATCGCCTGAATGTGCGACCGCCCTCGACTCCTGGAAGCAGGTAGTCGCGCGCTGCCGAGCCGAGATGGAGGTCGTCTACGAGCACATGCAGTCGGCCGGCATCAGCGTGGAGCTGGTGTTCGACCTGAAGACCATCCAGGCATGCCTGGTCCGCATGGAAAGCATTGCGCGGGTGCTGACCGCCGGCGATTCCGCCGAGCGCCTCGGCGCCGTCCATCATCTGTTTAACCGGCTTATCGAGAGCAACCTGGACGACAAGCGCGTCACCGTCCTGCTGCGCGAGAACCTCAACCTGCTGGCCCGCAAGATCGTCGACCGGACGGGCGAAACCGGCGAGCACTACATCGCCAACAATCGCGCCGAATACCGGCACATGTGGCTGGCTGCCATTGGCGGTGGCTTGCTGACGGTCTTCACGGCCGCCATCAAGATGCGCATTGTCGAGAGCCACGCGCCGCCATTCCTGGAAGGCTTTGCGGCGGGCACGAACTACGCGGTCAGCTTTATCTTCCTGCAGATCTTCGGGCTGGCTTTGGCTACCAAACAGCCGGCCACAACCGCCGCGACCTTCGCGCGCATTATTCGCGACAATCGCGGACAGCAGCGCTCCAGCAAACTCACCGACTTCGTTGCCCGCATCACGACTACCCAGTTGGCGGCCGCCGTGGGAAACGTCGCCGCCGTGTCACTGGGAGCAGTGGCGTTTGAGTGGCTCTGGCGAACGTTCTTTCACGAATCCTATTTGCCGCGCCTGAGCGCCACGCATGTGCTGGAAACGCTGCATCCTTATGCCTCCGGCACCGCGTTCTTCGCCATCATCACCGGCGGCATCCTGTGGCTGGCGGCTCTGATCGGAAGCTGGATGGAGAACGCGGCGGTCTACTATCGATCGGTCGAGGCGCTGGCCCAGCATCCTCTTGTAGCTCGCTTGGGAGACGTACGGGCGCGCAAACTGACGCACTACGTGAAGCACAACATGAGCGGCTGGTTCACCAGCATTGCTCTGGGTTATTTGCTCGGCTTCACTCCCGAGATCGGCCAGTTTTTCGGCATCCCGCTCGACGTCCGTCACGTAACGCTCTCCACGGGAACGCTGGCTCTGGCGGCGGCGCGCTTCGGAACCGCGCAGTGGGGACAAATGTGGGTCTACCACGCGATCGCCGGAATCGCCGTGATCTTCGTATTGAACCTGGGCGTCAGTTTTATGATTGCGGCCTACATCGCGCTCCGAGCCTACGACGTGAGGCCCCGGGAGCAGTGGACGCTCCTGGGATATCTGGCCCGCGAGGGCTTTCGGTCACCCTTGCGATTCATCGTGCCACGCTATCAGTCTCCACCGGTGACTGAGCAAAATGACGACTCGTCCGCCTGAAGCCTGCCTCTCCAGGCAAAACAGCTTGTCGTCGCGCGCGTAAAGCTGCTCCCCTTCAAGACCGTCGCTATCGATCAACTGCTGATGACTGATGGCGGTCTTCCTGCCTACGCCGAATCATTTGCAAGATGTGGTGATTGTGAATGTGGCCGTGCGAAGTTACGTCCCAGGGTTGACAAATCTTTGACGAAGTTGTGACACAGGCCGGAACGCCCGCGGCTAGCATTGTTTCGTTAATCCGCGGCTAGCGGAGATTGCACAGAATAATTATTAAAGTGAGGCAAGAGAGATGCGCCACGCAAGAAGCGTTCCGGCTATTCCGTACAACCATGTCACATTAAAGGCAGGATTGTTCTTACTGGCTTCCGTGATGCTCTGCTACATTCCCGCTTCGGCGCAAACCGCTGAATTCCAAGCGAACCCTGCTGCCGGGCCAAACGGAGTCCTCGTGCACAGCAGGTTCGGCGGGCAGATCTTCGGATATGACATCGATCAGAGCGGCACGGAAGGCCTGCTGGCCGAAGCCAAGACGCTCGCCAACGGCGATGTATTGGCCGCCGTGGAGACGTTCGACCAGGCGACTGGCAACATCCTGGATGTGGTGCAACTCACGCAACCATCTCATGCCCAGGATGACTTCATCACCATGGGCGTGGCCGGCAACAGTGTTGGGCTGTTTGAACACGAGCACGTGTCAGGACTGTTCGTCAACAACCGCACATTTAGCACCTTGAACCCTTTGAGTTCAAACCGCGTGACCGGAACTTGGGTGCCACCCATCGGGTCGCAGCACATCATCATGCCTGGCGGAGTGAGCCACAACCAAGGTGTGGCGAACGTCGCCGTGTTCGCCTACGACAATAGCGACAATTTCATTCCGTATGTCTTCAGCTCCAACGTTGCCAACAATACATTCGGCCCAATTGTGCACATTACCGATTCGAACAACTTCGGTAGCGTACCCCCGCCGATTGCTTACGACAGCGTCACAAACAAGGCGCTGCTGGGCGGAGGAAACGGATGCTTCGGATGCCGTCCCGTCTTCGGCGTAGTTGATCTGACCGCAGGTTCGTTCACGGAATTTACCGGCATCGGATTCGGCTTCGTGAATGGACTGGCCATCGATTCGGCCGACGGCATCGCAGTCAGCACAACCGAAGATGATGCGAGCGTCGAGTATTACAATCTCAGCGCCGAAACCGGGTTCGTCTTCGAACTTCCGGGATCGCAGGGGCTGCAGCAGTTCAGTGGCGCCGACGTAGAGTTCGACTCTGTTCACAAGCTCTTTTTCATCGCTCAGCCCGTTTCCAGTTCGTCACCCAGCGGCAGCACGATTTACGTTTACGACACCAACGGAAATTTACAGGAGACCCTGAACGGGTTCAGCTTCTCGAACGCGTTCAATGTGGTGGGAACTTATATCGCTCTCCACCCGAGCCAACGCAGCGGGTATGTAGAAGGACCGGATACGGGCGTGACAGAGCTTCAGGGCTTTACGTACTGACAGCAAAAGGTCCTCAGCATCCGAATTGTTGAGGACCTTTCTTTTTCGGCAGCGCCCTTTAACCTAGCTGACTTGCTCTTCTTCATTGTTTTCAACTTGGCGCACAAAGTACGAGTCAACTGCGGCTGCCAAAGCGTCGCGGTCAAGACAAGGCTCGATCTGCTTGTAACGCGCCTTCCAGCAAACCTGGTTCACCAAGTCCCGCGGGTGACAGGCACGCAATGGCTCCTTCAAGTCCTTGCGAATGATTTGGATCAACTCATTGATGATCTCCGCGTCACACTTTAGCCCGCAAGTACTGCAAACAGCGTGGAAGATGGCGTGGAACTGCTGTTCCGTCACCGGTCCCAAGTAGATCTTCGTCTGAATCCTTCGCAGGAAGGCCTCATCGGCCAGCGTCCCGGGATCCAGGTTGGTGGCGAAGACCACGCACGGCTCAAATGGGATCTCGACCTTCCGTCCTCCGGCCATGGTGAGGTAGTCGATTCTCCGATCGAGCGGAACGACCCAGCGGTTCAGCAGTTCTTCGGGACGCAGCCGCTGGCGTCCGAAGTCGTCGATGATAAGAAATCCGTTGTTCGCCTTCATCTGTACCGGGGCCGTGTAGTACTTCATGACGGGATTAAACTGCAGCTCCAGCATCTCGATGGTCAGTTCTCCGCCGACCATCACCGTCGGTCGCTGGCAAAGCACCCAGCGCGCATCGCCGCCATGGGAGTCATTGACCTTGGTGTGAAGATGCGGATCGAAGACGGTGATGATTTGGTTGTCGACCTCAACGGCGTACGGTACCCATACCTGATCGACAGTCAGCACCTGCGCCAAAGCCGCGGCAATCGTGCTCTTTCCGGTGCCGCTCGGTCCGTAGATAAAGATCGACGTCCCGGAATTCAGGGCGGTGCCCAGTTTCTCCAGAGTGCTGGGCTCCAGCACCAGATGAGCGAAGGCGCGTTCCACTGCGGGCGAGTGCACTTCGAAGTTGCGGACGCTCTGCTCGCGGACTTGCTGAATGTAATTCGCCAGAGAAACCGGCGCCGCACCGATATAGTGGTTGGTCGCCAATAGCTCTGAAGCACGCGTTCTGCCCTGCGAGGTAATGGCAATCTGCGGCATATTGCCGACCATGCCCTTCAATTCGCAGAGTTGCTCGGCACGCATGCGGCGGAGGATCTCGTTGATGACACCGAAGCTGAGGCGCGTGTGATCGGCAAACTCACGCAGCGACAATGGGCCGCGCAGATAAAGGACTTTCAACGCCAGATCTTCGGCGAGACCTTGCGGCAGGCCAAGTTCGGCCAGAGATTCGGGAACGAACATGGGGCCGCGCCAACGCTCAGGCGCGCCACTGGGCGACTCCTGCGAACGCTGCGGCGGCGCCACCGCAATCGATCCGGAAGCCTGCATCGCGCGCCGCCATGAGCTACTGCGTATGGAAAACGAGCTGTCGATACGTGCCGGCTGTGCCGCTACGGCCCCGGAGGTGTGCAGCGGATTGCGCGCCACGTCGGTCCGGATACCGGACGAACTGTCGGTACGCGCGGGCTGCGCGGCCACTGATCCAGAAGTTTGCAGCGGGCTACGCCAGACGTCGCTTCTTCCCGATGACGGATTGTCTGGGCGAGCAGGCTGTTGCGAAGGAACCGATCCGGAGGTGTGCAGCGGACTGCGCCAAGCATCGCTCTTGCCCGACGAAGGATCATCGGCGGAGGCCGGCTGCTGCGAAGGAACCGATCCAGAGGTATGCAGTGGGCTACGCCAGTCGCTTCTTGCCTTAGACGAATCCATGTGTGCTCCTGTGACGCATTCGATTGCTGGTACCAGTCCTCAACGGGCTGGCAGTTACGAGCTCGACCTTTGCGAGCTCTGGTGATTCATCGGCTGATGCCCCAGCGCCGGCCGCGGCTGGAAATCGCCATCGTCTTCATCGGGCGGGAGCGCGCGCCCGTACTACTCAATCGCAGGCAAGTCTCGAATCGACTCGGCCAGCGCTTCCATGCTGCGCAGAAAGCGCGTCCAGCGCGGGTCGGAGCGAAATGGATCGAGCGCAGGATTGACCGCGGCCGTCGCCAACATCGCGAAGCCGGCGTCACAAGCGCGCTCCAGTTCCGAAATACCGCGATCAAACTCACCCAAAGCGCCGTAGATCGTGGCGGCAAAGTAATGTCCATCAATGACCGTAGAGGGATCCATCTGGGCGAGAATATTCTCGACCGCTTCGTGTTCACCCGCAGCAGCTGCAACGTAGGCGTGCAGAAGGTCCCACATCGGATCAGGACGCTTGCGCGAAAGCTCTTCCAGTTGCGCATGCGCCTCGGGAACCCGGCCACCACTGGCAAGAGCCATCGCACGCGTCGCGCCTGCCATCAGAAAGTTGGGATTGAGCTCCAGCGTGCGTTGCAGCTGCGCTTCTGCTTCATCCCAGCGTTTCTGGTAATAGAGAATTCGCCCATAACAGAAGTTGATCGGCGCCATGAGCGGATCGATTTCGCAACCTGCCTTAGCATGCTCCGCCGCTTCGTCGAGCCGCTCACACGCAGCCAGCGTCTGCGCATAGGCGTAGCGCGCCACCGCGGAGTGCGGATTCAAGTCCATCGCCTGCTCGGCTTCCCACAATGCGCCAGGAAGATTGAAGTCGAGGAATAGTTCCGTCAGGCTCAGCGCGGCATGCGCTTCCGAAAGTGAATTTTCCAGCTCGATTGCCTGGCGGGCGCAGGTTTTGGCGTGCGCCAGAGCGTCCGTCGCATTGACTCTCCCGACCACCGTCAGAATCGCCAGGCCGATCGCCATGCACGCGTAGGCGGGAGCGTACTGCGGGTCGGTGTCGATCGCCTGTTGATAAAAGTCGAGGGCACTTTGCAAGCCCGAGGCAGTCCACTCAATGGCGCGTTCGTTCCCGCGCGCGAAGAACTCGTCCGCCGGGCTCTGCATTTGCTGAACTGGCTGTACCGGCACTGCGACAGCCGGCCGCTTGCGCCCGGCCTTCTTGTTCATATCCGATGACGGCGCTCGTAGCTTCTGAATAACCCCTTGCGCGATCTCGTCGGAAAGCTCCTCGGCGTTTTGAGGATTGCAGTTGAACTGCCCGCCCCAAAGCTGTGTGTCTTTGGCGACATCGATCAGTTCGGCGCGAACGGACAGCATGCCGTTACGCACCGTAAGCTGCCCGCTCAACACGGCGCGGACTTCAAGCTTTCTCCCCACCGCTTGCGGGTCATCACCGTAATCGCGATGACGAAAAGCCTTGTTGCGAGGCACAACGCGCAGCCGGCTCACATGCGACAGCGCGTCAAGCGCGCCCTCAGCGATCGCATCGCCGAGATAGTCAAATTCCGGATTGCCGGTGGCATTCGCGAAGGGCAACACCGCCAGCGAATCGACCGTCTTGCCGGCTTTGCGCGGGCTCGGAACGGCAGCCAGCGCGGTCTTCGCGGAACTTGTGTCGCGCTGCAGACGACGCAGATCGGCCACGACATCCGACGCGCTCTGATAGCGCAGCCGGCAATCTTTTTCCAGCAGCTTACTGACGACATTGCTGAACGCCGGGGGAACACCGGAGTTGAAGTTGGCCAGCGGAACGGGATCGCGATTTAGTATGGAGTCAAAAACAAGCGCCGTCGTTCTGCCGGTGAACGGCAACGTGCCGGTGCTCATCTCGTAGAGCACGACGCCCAGCGAGAACAAATCGCTGCGCGCATCCAGTTTCTGCCCGCGCGCCTGTTCTGGCGACATGTAGGCCACGGTGCCGACAGTTTGGCCGGAACTGGTGAGGTGCGTGCGCGCTACATTTACGCCCACCGCCGTGACGCCGGCAGCGGTCACCCCCGCAGCGGTTGCACCGTCATCCGTTCCCGCGGCTACAGCAGCCTTTTGCTGCTGCTGGCCTTCTGCCTTGGCCAAGCCGAAATCAAGGACCTTGGCCTCGCCGCGGCTGGTCAGGAACACATTGGCCGGCTTGATGTCGCGATGAACGATTCCCTTCTTGTGCGCCGCGTCGAGTGCGTCGGCAACCTGGATACCGATGCGGATGAGATCGTTGGTCGGAATCGGGCCTTCGGAAATTCTCTCGCGCAGGTTTTGTCCCTGCAGCAGTTCCATGGTGATGAAGTGGTGTCCGTCGGCTTCATCGACTTCGTGAATCGTGCAGATGTTGGGATGGTTCAGCGATGACGCCGAACGTGCTTCGCGCACCAGACGTTCCACCATCTGCGGGTCCTTGGCGACATCCGGCGGCAAGGTCTTAAGCGCAACCTCGCGTCCCAGCCGGGTGTCTTCGGCGCGATACACCACGCCCATTCCACCGGAGCCAAGTTTGTCTAAAACCCTATAGTGGGAAATCGTCGTTCCAAGCATGTACTTACACGATCACCGAGGTTTTATTGCGTGAACATCATGCCGAACGTTATGCGCAAAAAAGGGAGCAGAGGAGTCGTCTGGGATCTCTACTATTTCAACCAAAGTACATGCACTATACACCGAATTGACGCGGGTTTTGAACGTTTTTCAACCTCATCGAGTTGCTAAATCTCGATGCCAGACTTTCGCGTTAGCGAGTCGCACTTAGGCGAGGGGAAAACACGACACCAACATGTTCTCGTGCAATCGCAGAAAGCGCCACGAATAGCGATAACCGTGGGGCACTGCAGCGCCACGCCGTTGAAGTGCTGCTGGGGCTGGCTTCCGCTTCGATTTTCTGGAAGCTGACTTTCGAAAAGAGCAGCGACAAATGTTCAAGGTTCTACAGATTCGCTTGAAATGATTTTCCGTGACAGACTTGTTTTCGGATTCAGGGGTTCGAAGGACGACTGGTGCGAAGTCGATTGCGGTTTAGCATCTCAAGTGGACTAAGCTCGGTTATCGTTACGCGCTGTCCAAGCCATTCCTGAACGCGCAAGCCACGGGCCAGAAGGTTATTCCTGTCTCAGCGCGACTCGTTTACAATGCGAATCAACTCAGAACCCAGTCTCCTCTTCGATTGGCTGACATAAAGCAAATTTTCACTTTGTGAGGACGAGTCGACCGTGAACCCTGAACGGAAGCAATCTCGAGGCTGTCGTGTGATCAATCGGGCCGCAAGCACCGCCCTTTCCCTTCTCATCTTGCTCATTATGAACGTGGGCGCAGCCCAAACTGCGGGCGCCCAGAGCTACAACGTGGTTCACAACTTCATCGGCGGAAACGACGGCTCTGAGCCGGCGTACGGCGACGTCATCGATGGCTCGGGAAATATCTTTGGATCCACATTCTCAGGAGACGCTGGTACCGGCACGATCTTTGAGATGTCCAGACAGGGTTCTTCCTGGAATTTGAACACCATCTACATGTTCAGCGGGGGATTAGACGGGGCTGTTCCCTACGGCGGAGTGATTTTCGGACCTGATGGCTCGTTGTATGGCACGACGGCATTCGGCGGATACGGTCCGTGCTACACCTGGGGAGGTAAAACGGGTTGCGGCACCGTCTTCAAGCTGACTCAGTCGGGGGGTAGCTGGACGGAGAGCGTGTTGTTCTACTTTCAGCAGGGCCCCGAAGGCGGCACGCCGTTCGGCGGAAAGCTCATCTTCGATCAGGCCGGCAATCTCTACGGCACCACGTTCAGTGGTGGCGCCGGACCCTGTACGGGCGGCTGTGGCGTTGTGTATGAGTTGAGCCCTTCCGGCAGCGGCTGGACGGAAAAGGTTTTGTACACGTTTCTCGGTGGCAACGACGCGGCTCAAGCATGGGCAGGAGTAACCCTCGATCAACAGGGCAATCTTTACGGCACTACCGAATTTGGCGGATCGAGCAATGTGGGGACTGTTTACAAACTAACCCCATCCGGCTCAGGCTGGACGGAAACCGTTCTCTACACGTTTCACGGACAAAGCGACGGCCTGAAGCCATTGGCGGGCCTCACTTTTGACAATGCCGGCAACATCTACGGAGCCACCAGCGGTGGTGGTGTGAACAACGGTGGAACAATCTTCAAGCTTACGCCCTCAGGATCCGGGTGGAACTTCCAGACGGTATACAGCTTCTCCGGCGCGGCGGGCCAATTTGCGAACGGACCGGTTTCCAACCTTGTGATCGATCCGGGTGGCAACATCTGGGGCGTAACTGGAGGAGATGGCACATATCAGAAGGGCACGGTCTTCCGGCTAACTCCAACGTCAAGCGGCTTGAGCCTCACGAGCCTGTATAGCTTCACCGGCGGCGCGGATGGCGGAGTTCCGCGTGCCAACCTTGTGTTTGACTCGAACGGCAATATGTATGGCACGGCCGCCGGTGGCAACAATCTGCCAGCGTGCGTAGGCACGTGCGGCGTCGCTTTCCAGGTCACCAATCCTCAGCAGTTCGTTTCCGTGCCGCCGTGCCGAGTGGTTGATACGCGCAATCCCAACGGCCCGTTGGGTGGTCCGCCGATTCAGGGGCAGACTTCCCGTAATTTCCCCATCACCGGCAATTGCGGTATACCTGTCGCCGCGACGAGCGCCATCTCGGCAAACGTGACCGTAATTCCAAATGGACAACTGCAGTATCTGACAGTGTGGCCTACCGGTCAGCAGCAGCCGCAGATCTCGCTGATGAATTCGGACGGACGCACCAAAGCCAACGCTGCGGTTCTACAAACCGGTCTCAACGGCAACGTCAGCGTTTACGCCAGCAACACGACGAACGTCGTCATCGACGTCAACGGATATTTCGTCCTGCCGGGAGCTGCGCCTCAAGGCGCTTCTCCGCTGACATTCTTTCCGCTGACCCCGTGCCGCGTAGTCGACACGCGTGGCCCGAATGGGCCTTTGGGAGGGCCGACGCTGGTTGGCGGGCAGGAGCGCGACTTCCCCATTCAGCAAGCGTCGTCCTGCGACATTCCTTCGTCTGCCAAGGAATACTCACTGAACGTGACTGCCCTGCCTCACGGTCCGCTCACATACTTGACCGCGTGGCCGACAGGCCAACAGCGTCCTACCGTATCTACGCTCAATGCTCCGACAGGGACGGCGACAGCTAATGCAGCCGTGATTGGAGCGGGAACCGGGGGCAGCATTGCGATTTATCCCACCAACAACACGGATCTACTGATCGACGTCAACGGCTACTTCGCTCCTGCGAGCGCTGGCGGCTTGTCGCTCTATCCCACGACTCCGTGCCGGGTGTTGGATACCCGCAATGGAAACGGCGCGTTCAGCGGGAAATTGGTGGTCGACGTGGTGGACAGCTCTTGCTCGACGCCAACGAACGCAGCTGCCTATGACTTCAACGCAACCGTCATACCGCAGGGGCCGCTTGGTTATCTTACGTTGTGGCCCGACGGGGCTCAGCAGCCGGTGGTCTCTACACTCAATGCGGCAGACGGAGCTGTCACTTCGAACATGGCAGTGGTGCCGACTACCAACGGCTCCATCGACGCCTTTGCCTCTTCGTCGACGCAATTGATTCTCGACATCTCCAGCTACTTCGCGCCGTAGTCGCTTCGAGCTGGCTTGCTGCAATGGAAAAGGCGATCGTTGAAATCGACGGTCGCCTTTTCCTTGTCCGGACAATGACTCTAGTAGTTTGTGGATTTCAGCCCCAGCGAAGCGCCGGCGTATCAACCGGAGCGTCCCAAAGCCTGCAGAGTTGATCGTTCATCTGCAACATCGTGATCGAGGTGCCGGCCATCTCCAGGCTGGTGATGTACGAGCCTACCAGATTGCGCACAACGTTCAGCCCATACTGCTGGGCGACCTGTGCTGCTTTGCGGTAGATGATGTAGAGCTCGATCAGCGGTGTGCCGCCCATGCCGTTGACGAACAGCAGAACATCATCGCCCTTCTTGAAGGGCAGATCGCTAAGGATGGGCTCCATCAGCATCTCGGTGATTTCGTCGGCGCTGGCGATTTTCACGCGCCGGCGTCCGGGCTCACCATGAATGCCGATGCCGACTTCCATCTCGTCATCGGGCAGATCGAACGAAGGCTTGCCGGCGTGCGGCACGGTGCAGGCGGTTAAGGCCATGCCCATGCTTCTGCCGCTGTTGCGAATGCGATCGCCCAGGGTTTTGATCTCTGCCAGCGTAGCTTTCTGCTCCGCGGCAGCGCCCAGTAACTTCTCCAGGATCACCGTGAGGCCAACGCCGCGACGGCCCGCCGTCCACAAGCTGTTCTCGACCGCGACATCGTCGTCGGTAAGAACGCTCTGCACGTCGATGCCTTCGGCTTTCAGCATGTCGGCGGCCAGATCGAAATTCATGACATCGCCGGTGTAGTTCTTGACGATGTGCAGGATGCCGGCGCCACCGTCAACGGCCTTGCTGGCGTCGAACATCTGATCCGGGGTGGGGCTGGTGAAAACCGCGCCCGGGCACGCTGCGTCGAGCATACCTTTGCCGACGTAGCCGCCGTGCATAGGCTCGTGGCCGCTGCCGCCGCCGGAGATCAGGCCAACCTTGCCTTTTACCGGAGCGTCTTTGCGGACGATGTAATTGGGATCGTAATGGATGCGGAGACGGTCGCCATGTGCCGCTTCCATACCCTCAAGAGCTTCCTTCACGACCTCCTGAGGGGAGTTGATGAGCTTCTTCATAACACCAGTGTGAGAGTCAGCCACTGGGTACCTCCTTCTAGTGAACGCAAATGAATTTGACGCTTAGGCCGACGATCCCTTGCGGCTGGCGGTGCCCATTGAGCGACGCCAGCGCGAAGAGATGGTCTGTACTTCCTGAAAGCTTCTTGGCCTCAGTACTTAATGACGTGAATAATAGCCGCGGCAATCCCTCCGCCGATCAATGGTCCGAATATCGGAACCAAGGCATAGCCCCAGTCCGACCCACCCTTACCGGGGATGGGCAGCACAGCATGAGCCACGCGCGGACCGAAGTCACGGGCTGGATTCATGGCGTAACCCGTCGGACCACCGAGGGACAATCCGAGTCCCCACACCAAGCAGCCCCACAAGTACGGAGCGAAGCCCGGAGGCAGACCGTTCGGCGAAACTGCCGTAGCGCCAAACGCAAAGCCAATCAGGACCAATCCGAAGGTCGCGATGATCTCGGTCATCGCGTTCGACGGAATATTGCGAATGGCCGGTCCAGTGCAGAAGATGGCCAGCTTGAAGCCCGGATCATCCGTAACCGACCAGTGCGGCAGGTAGACGAGCCACACTAGAATTGCCCCGACAAAAGCGCCCGCAATCTGAGCTGCCCAGAAGGGTAGAACCATGCCCCACTTGCCGGACAGGATGGCGACGGCCAGTGTGACCGCGGGATTAATGTGTGCGCCGGGGCTTCCGCAAGCAATGGCAGTGAAAATTCCACCTAGTACGGCCATCGCCCATCCAGTGGTGATGACGATCCAACCCGAGCCCTCGCCCTTCGACTTCTTGAGAAGAACGTTGGCTACGACCCCATCGCCCAACAGGATCAACACCATGGTTCCCATGAATTCGCCCAACAATGGTCCATGCATAAATTCATTCTCCTTGCGATTGGTTTGCGGTGCCGCGATTATCTCTACAGAACTCTAGCTTTCGCTGTCGACCCAGTCGAAGGTGCGCGTAACCGCCTTCTTCCAGAGTTTGTAATCAGCTTCGCGCTTGGCCGGATCCATGCTAGGCTTCCACGTTTTGTCGACAGCCCAATTAGCAGTAAGATCGTCGAGATTCTTGTAGAAGCCAACAGCTAAACCGGCCGCATACGCTGCGCCTAACGCGGTGGTCTCTTTCACAACAGGCCTTACGACCGGCTTATCGAGGATGTCGGCCTGGAATTGCATCAAGGTATCGTTCTCGGTCATACCGCCATCGGTGCGCAGCACGTCCAAGTCGATACCGGAGTCGTTCTTCATGGCATCCACAACTTCTCGTGTCTGGTAGGCTGTGGCCTCCAAGACCGCGCGGGCAATGTGTCCTTTGTTGACATAGCGGGTCAAACCGGCGATGACGCCGCGAGCCGAAGACTTCCAGTACGGCGCATATAGACCGGAGAAGGCCGGCACGAAGTACACGCCACCGTTGTCTTTTACGGATTTGGCAAGGGGTTCAATGTCAGAGCTCTTGCTGATCATGCCGAGGTTGTCGCGCAGCCACTGCACCAGGGCGCCGGTGATGGCAATGCTACCCTCGAGCGCATAGTGAGCAGGCTGATCGCCGATCTTGTAGGCGAGCGTAGTGAGCAGGCCGTACTCCGACTGCACGGGTTTGGTGTCGGTGTTTAGCAGCAGGAAGCAGCCAGTGCCGTAAGTATTTTTGGCCTGCCCTGGCTTGAAGCACGTCTGGCCGACCAGAGCGGCTTGTTGATCTCCCAGATCGCCAGCGACCGGAACGCCCGCAACGGCGGTCACTTTTGCCGTGCCGTACACTTCGGCGCTGGAGCAGATCTTCGGCAACATGGCCATCGGGATACCGAAGACTTTGGTGATCTCGCTGCTCCACTGCAAAGTTTCAAGATTCATCAACTGAGTACGGCTGGCGTTGGTCACGTCGGTGACGTGAATCCCGCCGTTGGTTCCGCCTGTGAGATGCCAGATGAGATAGGTGTCGATATTGCCGAAGATCACCTCGCCCGACTCCGCCTGCTGACGAATGCCGGCAACGTTGTCCAGTATCCACTTGATCTTCAGGCCGCTGAAGTAAGTGGCCAGCGGTAGTCCGGTCTTACGGCGGAATTGGTCCTGGCCTCCCAGGCGGGTGAACTCGTCTACGTAATCGGCTGTGCGCGTGTCCTGCCAGACCAGTGCGTTGTAAACCGGCTTGCCTGTCTTCTTGTTCCACACCACCGTGGTTTCGCGCTGGTTAGTGATGCCGATACCGGCGAGATCCTTGGCCGTGAGGTTCTTGGCCTTCAGCGCTTCGTCGATAACTTCCTGCGTGCGGGCCCAGATCTCTTCCGGGTTGTGTTCAACCCATCCCGGCTTGGGATAAATCTGCTCATGTTCCTTTTGGGCGGTGCTTACGATCCGTCCACCGCGGTCGAACACGATGAACCGGCTGCTTGTCGTGCCCTGATCGATTGCTCCAATGTAGTTAGCCATTATTTTCGACTCCTTTCAGATCGCGTGGCGCTGCGTCTGCCCGCGATTTCCATTGCCTGAAACTATTCTGTTGTCAGTCCGATTGCTGTCATCATCCGGTTAATTTTCTGTACGTATTGCTCGACTGCCTGTTTCCTGTCTTCCTCGCTCCATCCCAACAAGTGCCCCATCAGCGTGCTCACCAACGGAGCCGCCTTGGTGGAAAACGCCCAACTAAACAACTGCAAACCGATACGGCGCGCCAGCACGTCTTCGATCGTGATCGCCATCTCCTCCTGCACGCAGTAGACAACTTCTGCCTGAATGTAAGGCAGACCTTGCACGAGCGGCGACGCGTACTTTGAATCTTGTTTCGCAATCCGGAGCACTTTGAATGAGGCGGTGCCGAACTTTTCTGCGAGGTGGCGTGCTGTTGCAGGCGCGACTGCGAACTCCGACACCAGCAACTTCCAGAACTCGGGTCCATACCCCTCGGCACCGTGAAGTTTGTTGTATGCGGAGCAGCATGGTATCAGCGGCTTTCCGAGATAGCCCAATGCCATGTCTACGCCATCTTCGGCCATGGCTCGATGGGTGGTCCACTTGCCGCCAAGCACGCTGATCAGGCCGCTGTTGTGCTCCATCTCAACCTCGTGATCGCGAATCAGCTTCTTGGTGTCGAGGGCATCTTTGGATTTCACCAGCGGCCTTACACCAGCAAAGGCGCTGACGATCTGGTCCAATCGCAAGGGAGTCACAAGGTACCGATTGAGATGACGCAGCAGATATTCCGCTTCGGCTTTCGTCACGATCATTTCGTCGCCATGGTGGGCTTCGTCGTCCGTCGTACCTACGAGGAAGCGGCCAAGCCACGGAATGGCGAAGATGACTCTTCCATCGTCTGTTTTGGGGATCAGGATTGCGTCTTTGGTGTCCTCCTTGTCGAGCGGCAAGAGAATGTGGACGCCTTTGCTGAGGCGTAGACGAGGCGTAATACCCGGCTTGGCCATCTCGCGGATGCAATCGGAGAACGGCCCGGTAGCATTCACGAAGGCGCGCGCCTGAAGACTGAACCGGCGCCGCGCAATTACGTCCTCGATCTCAGCCTGGTTGAGCCGACCTCCAGCATCCCTCCCTAACCCGACGACTCGCGCGTAATTGACCGCAGCGCCGCCTTTGTCTGCGAACGACTGAATCAGCGCCATCCCGTATCGGGCGTCATCAAACTGTCCGTCAGCATAAGCTACGGTGCCTACGAGCCGGTCTGGTTTCAGCATGGGCATGCGCTTCACTGAATCGGCAACAGAGCGATGTTTGCTGGGAAAGAGGTTGCCTTTCCCTGCGATCCGGTCATACATCTTCATGCCGATGGTGTAGTACAAGGCTTCCCGGCGGCTGTAACAAGGAACGAGAAGCTCAAGCGGGTGGGCGAGGTAGGGGGCGTTGTCGAGCATCAAACGGCGCTCGTGCAACGCTCGCTGAACCACGCGGTACTGCCCCACATCCAGGTCGGCCACCGCCTGCTGCAGGTAACGCACGCCTCCGTGAACCAGCTTGGTTGAACTGCTGGAGGTGGCCGAGGCGTAATCTCCTGCCTCGATGAGTACGGTATGCAGCCCGCGCATCTGAGCGTCCAGAGCGCAACCTGCTCCCGTGGCTCCTCCGCCGATCACGCACACGTCGAATTTTCCGCCTTCGATCTGTTGCAAGGTTTCGGCGCGGCTCTTCACGTATGTCCCCCGTTTCGGCTCAGGCCCTGGTTATCGTTTAGAAGGTGACCTTGGTGCGGAAACCGAGAACGACACCGGTGCCGTTGCTCGGAGTCGCACCTAAACTGGCGTAGACCTGCACCACCGGCTGCACGTAGAACCAGGGTGTGATCTGTGCGAGATAGTTGAACTCGAAAGCTTTTTCCGAGCTCTGCATGGGCAGCAGGTTGGCTTCTTCGTATGCTTGCCAAACGTCACTGATCCTGCTGATGACAAAACCGAACGATGCCGAGTCGTTCTGACGCGAGGCGATGGGTGCGTTGAAGATAAGGCCACCGGTGAATTCCTGATTCACTTTGTTCCGGTCGGTGGGCAGATAGTCCACGCCGAAGTGAGCATCGAGCCCCCGGTTCGAACCCTCCGTTGGACGCCACACGGCTTGGTTCGCCATGAAGTAAATCACGTAGTCGCCGCTGTAACAGAGACCGTAACAATTGACATAGGAATTGGTGGAAACGACGGTCGCGTATGGGCTTGCGAAAGCATACCGGCCCGGGTTATTGACCAGGCCGAATTTGTAGAGACCGGGATAGAACTTGGTTTTCGGTTGCTGGTTGTTGTCCTTGGCACCGGCGACCTTGGCTGCCCTTTGGCCAGAGAAGGTCGGCTGATCCACAAGAAATCCCAGCTCGTTGATGATCAAGCCCGAATTTTTCCAGGTGAACGGAACGCCGGTAGCGTTGTAGCCGTAGGGATTGCGGTTGCCCGACATGTATGCCGACCGCCAATAAACCTGCTGTACCGGAGCGATTTTGATATCTACGGCAGGGCCCGACGCCGGATCGAACGATTCATACGCGCTGAAAAGGTTGCCGAACGCGTAGTCCAGGGGCTCCATCAAGTAGTCGCGCCCGTAGTACTGCACGCCATAGAAATCCTGGCCGGCAAATTGCCCTCCACGGAGCGTCAGCTTGCCGTTGAACAGTTGCTGCTGGAGCCAGTAGGAGTCCAAGCGCGTGGTATGTGCGCTGACCAGGCCGCTGGGATTGGCGACGCTACCAAGATACTGGCCGCCGAGGTTGACGCCACCCTGCCAGAGGCCCGTGACATGCATCGTCAGCCCATTCGCTCCCGCTAATTTTCCGAAGTCGATATCGACGGTTCCGCGAACGCGGTTCCAGGCTCCAGCGCTGGTATTGCCGCCCACAGGGTTGGCCAGAAAGTCGGCGATGTAGTGGAAATCGAAAGTCACTCCCTCGTTCGCCAGCTTGGTTCGCTCTCCGCCCCAATCGCCAAGCAGATACTTCTGCTTCATGAGGCCCTGGTTATCATTCGAAGTAGTTGAGCTTTGAGCCACGGCCGAGAGTGTGAATAACAACGTCAAAGCGAGTACCAGTGACAGGAGGCACGCCAAGCGTGATGCGCGCACTGCGGGAACTTGAGGCCGAGATGGTATCGCCATAACTTCTCCTTTTGAGCGAGACAATTTCGGCCAAAAATGAAAAGCCGCTCAAAATAAGTGCGTCCCGCGTCTTTGAAACGCGTACCACACTTATTTTGAGCGGCGTCTGTATGTTCTCAGCCGAACGGGCGCAAATTTATCGCGTCGGTTACACCAATGTCAATAAGAAATTTCTAAAATTGTGACGATCAGGTGCCTGGACGTGAAAGCTAGCTGACATGATGAGACGTGCCTGCGAATACAAAGTCAGCCGAGAGGCTATACGGAGAGAGCGCTAGTTAAGCGATCCAAAGCTTGCAATCGCTCACCGAGATGGACGTGAGTCCCTGATTGATCAGGTCGTCGATCTCTCGCAAAGTATGTACAAGGCCGCCGCCGATGATCGGAAGCTCTGAACGCTCTTCACGAAGTCGCGTCACGATGTGTGGAGCCGCCATGGCCGGTAGGACTTCGAGCGCGTCCGGGAGAAACTGGTCCAGGCTCCGCAAGGCATTTTGTATCGCGGCAGAATCCAGCAGGAACGTACGCTTGATGGCAAACAGTCCGAGGTTGCGGGCGGCGCGCAATGGCTCCGGATGGGTCGAGATGATTCCCTGCACATCACGGCGAGCCAGAAACGAGATTGCTGCCTGATCGCGGGCGAAGCCAGAGACTAAATCCAGATTCACGATTGGCACCTTGCCCGCGTCGAGGACCGTGCGCACCATGTCTGCAATGTCTTCGGGATTGCCGAAGAGGAAATAGACGACTTTTCCCGGCGCTTGCGCTGCATGCGGCAGAAACTCGGAAGATCGGACCGCAGGGATAATCGGAGTCTGCTCGAGCAACTTGGACAACGCACCAGCTCGATCGCGAGATGCGATCTCGCGGATCCACGAGCCCGCATTTGTGGGCTGGACGGTATCGGTATTCTCGGCGATTGTTCCCCCGCGCTCAACTGGATTGGATCGTGATGCAGCCATTGTTGCTTCTCCCCCTACTTCGAGCACGGTGTCCGGAAAAACCACCTTATACAGACGAGCCCCCTTCGACGGGGGCACATGGTCAACTGTTTGGCGCAGGTCAGGTTTTTAGACGAATTGGCCGAACTTTACAGGTTGATTACCTGACATGTCAACCCGCGAATGTCTTCAACCGTTTTACCGCTCATTGCTTTCTTTGACCCCCAGGATGACGCACTGACTATCCTCATACAACTTATCGAACTGGCCGCTGAACAAGGCGTGCGCATAGAAGGGATTCGGCACCGGCTTTCCGACAAAAATATACCGCGCTCCGAACGCTTTCGAAATCGTATTCCCGGGATCGTCGGCATGGCCGGCGGCAATTTGGTCGTACAAACGGCCCAGTTCCGGATGCGCGTCGGAAAGGTACATGGGATCCAGACCCGAGACGTACGCGCGCGAAGGATCGTAGTAAAACAACTTAGGAAAGTCATCCCAGGCAACATTGAACACGATGTCTCCCGGCGGCACGTGTGCGCGCAGCCATTCCGATCCATCGTGATACTGTTGCGGTCCGATCGGAGATTGCATCTCGAGCTCTGCCAGGTGCAACTGGTAGACCAGGCAAGCAAGCAGCATCACTGCGACCGATGCTGTCGCAGTCTTCGTTCGTCTGCTTAGCTGCAACTCGGATCTCGTGTCTAGCAACTCGTCGAGCGTAAAGGCGGCGAACAGAATCGCGATCGGCGGCCAATACTCCGTGAATCGTTTGGATCGCACAGTTGCTACGAGCAGCAGGCTAGCGAATATCAACAGAAACAAGGGCTTTCGCAGCTTGCTGCGATCTCCGGATCTCAGCAGAGAGCCAAAACCGATATAGCCGAAGACCATCGCTGCGAATGCCACGAAAGACGACAGCAGCAGCAGCCAACCCGGGAGCGAGTACCACTCGGCTCCCCCGCCCGGCTGATTCACGACCTTCGACGTCAGGTGCTCCCAGAAAAGATTGGCATTTCGAGGAAAGTAGGGGTTGATAATGAAGCCGGCAAAGAAGCCAAGGGCCGTCCACCCAATTGGCGCTAAGTCGAGACGTCGCTGATTCCACCATTCCACCGCCGCCCAGATCATCACCATGCAGGCGAGGACGATAAATAGGTTGTACGTCCAAACGTAGAGAAAGCCGATGAGCACCAGCCAGCGATATTTGCGCTCAAAGAGGACTGCCATGCCCGCAACGATGAACACCAGCGAAACGCTTTGCGCGCGGGTCATGCTCATGCGCTCCAGGAACAGCGAAGAGGAGCCCAGCAGAGCAATTAGCCAGATCAACGCGTGTCGGCCACAGTATCGCCAGATGAGCCAGAAGCAGGAGATGACAGCGAGGCTTCCGAAGAGGACTGCGGCCCACTTTGCGCCGTCGCGAAGCGAGGCCGTCCATGTGAATGGAATCAGGAGGAGATGAAACAGGAAATGCTGATCGCTGTATTGTCCTGGACTAAGCGTCGTCAGCGGCAAAGCCCGGAATTGCGGTAGTCTGCCGGACTTCAATGCCTCCCAGAGCATCCGACTCCAGCGGATATGGTAATAGCCATCGAAGTCCCCGCAGCAAGTGTCGGGCGTACTGAACTGGAGAAATCCAAAAAGCGTAAACACACTGGCGGAGGCAATCAGCAGGTCCGCCAGTCGCGGCTTGGCGCGCACGGTGTCGAGAGGGCGTTCACTCCCACCCTGTTCTTTGCGCCCTCTTTTCATGATGCGAGCGTCGCGGGGTTCAAGCTGGAATTATATCCGTACCCTGCGCGTGAGCCACGAGAACTGGAGCCTAGAGATTGTTCAAGCTATACGCTCAGCGACTCCCGTGATTTTCATTCACAACCGACGCGTTCGCTCAAACAAGGGAGTGCCAGGATTCCGACTGCCCCGGGGCCAAAACGAAAAAGCTGATAGGTGCCAAGTTGCTCTGACCTGCTATCGGAGACTGGCTGTAAAACATTTGACTGCCGTCCAAAAACGCGAAACACCACCATGCTTCTTGGTGGTCGCTTGACTAGCTGATGGTGGTGATAACCTAATATTTCGAGCTTGTGATATGCGTACGCTTAACTCACAAACTATTATTCCTGGACGGCACTAAACAACTATACCTGTCGACTAAGCGTAATACTCTGACCGCCCGCTCAAGCGCGCCAATTCAACACCAATAGATGAAGTCTGGTTGCACTAAATAGCTATCACTTGTCATTCGCAAATACCATCTTTGGAGGTTAGCGATAACAAACTTAAACGCCATAGACACCCGAGTTCCCCAAGCCTAAAGTTTGATCAAGAGAGTGAATGGGTGTGTGCGCGCCATGAAGAAAGAAATGCCAATTTTGCTGTTTCTTGTCGGTCTCGGCCTGCTGCTCTTTTTTGTTTATGCGGCGGTTAGCTTAGGCTTCGACGCAGTCAGCCTGCACAGAGGCAATATATCGACGCTGGTTGATTCGGCGCTGGGCTTTCTGACAAACAACAAGATTATTGTCCTGGTTGCTGTCGCCGTCTTGGTGGTAGTGCGGCTGTTTGTCCGCACGCCTCGTCAAGCCCGCATGTAGCTCAGTCCCCGCTTTATCAGCTCACGGGCAGGAAGGTCTTTTTGTGCTCCTGATGAGGCGATAGGTCGTGTTTCCTCAACAGGTTCCGCTGTTTCTTGCCCGCCGTTAGAACGACTGCCTCTGCTATTCTCTGAGCGGAGGAACCGCCCCCAGAGATGAACTATGTGCCGATCAACGGTCTCCGCCTCCTGGCGATCGAGACCGGCGTTCTGGTCGGTCTCACCTGCGTGGCGTTTTTCTTCCTTCGCTTTGTCAAAAGAGAATATCGTCTTCCCGGTTGGGTCGCTTGGATTCTCGCTGAGGATTGGCGGGCGGTCCTCTTGGTGGTTGCCCTCGCACTGGTGGGAAGAGCGTTAGTCCTGCCGTGGCTCGGCGTTCCCCAACCGCGCATTAATGATGAATACAGTTATCTTCTGATGGGCGATACGTTCGCTCACTTCCGGCTCACCAACCCAACCCCCGCCGTCTGGCCGCACTTCGAGACCTTTCATGTGAACTTGACGCCTACATATCACTCGAAATATCCGGTCGCACAGGGTCTGTTTCTCGCATTCGGAGAGGTCGTCTTTCACCAACCGTGGGTTGGCATTCACCTGAGCACTGCCCTGATGTGCGGCGCAATCTGCTGGGCGTTGCAGGCGTTCCTGCCGCCTGGCTGGGCGCTGATCGGGGGATTGCTGGCAGTTGCGCGGTTCGGGATCTTCTCGTACTGGGTGAACTCTTATTGGGGAGGTTCCGTCGCCGCCCTGGGCGGGGCATTGGCGCTCGGTGCCGTAACACGGCTGTTCGAAGACCGGCGAACCGAGAGCAGACGAATCTGGCTTTCGTCGATTTTCGGGGTTGCCCTTCTGTTGCTGGCGAGCTCAAGACCCTTTGAAGGGTTTGCGTTTGCCTTGCCTCTGTTGCTGTACTTCCTTTACCGCTTAATCAAGAAGCCCTCAGGAGGTGCATTGAGCGTGGGGTCGGCGGTTCTCCCGGTGGTTTTGATTGGCGTTGCCGGACTGAGCCTGATGGGCTATTACAACCTGCGAACGACCGGTCATCCGCTGTTGATGCCGTATGTTCTGAATGAACGAACTTACGCATCGATTCCGCTGTTCCTCGGACAACATGTTCACCACGACGCGCCGGCCCGAGATCCAGTTTTCGCAAAGTATTACCAAGTGGAATATGACGAGCACGGTCTTGCGCAGACCAAATCGCTGTCAGGCCTTATCGGGTGGGAAGTCGAACGTTGGGCGGTGAACTGGTTCTTCTTTCTTGGGCCAGCCCTGTCGTTGCCTGCGCTGATTGGAATATTGCATTGCGTTAAGCAACCGCCGTTGCGG
>CAVRWP010000012.1:0-86049 GCA_963724965.1 uncultured Acidobacteriaceae bacterium | reverse complement strand
TTTGCGGCTCGCGACGCAAGCGAAACAGGCTGGCCCAGTGTCCGAGCCTGAAGCATCTTTGACAACCGAAAGAAATCTGGACCGGCGATATGACAAGTCTGCGGGGTATGGGAGATCACCGCCGACGGGCGGAATGCCCCGCAGACTTGCCTGTATAATCGTGAGTTTGCACACCACATCTGAGGAGCATTCAGGTTGCAGCAGGCAGAGATTGGCATCATCGGCGGCAGCGGTCTGTACACCATGCCCGGCTTCAGCAATGTCCACAAGATCGTTCTGGATACGCCGTTCGGGCTTCCGTCGGACATGTTCGTACTGGGCACGCTTGAAGGCCGCAAGGTCGCGTTCCTCTCGCGCCACGGCAATGGACATCGCCTGACGCCGACGGAGATCAACTACCGTGCCAATATTCATGGCATGAAGCAGCTTGGCGTCGAGCGCATCTTGTCGCTCTCGGCCGTGGGCTCGCTGAAGGAAGAGCATCACCCGATGGACTTCGTCATCCCTAACCAGTTCATTGACCGCACGCGTCATCGCGTTGACACGTTCTTCGGCGATGGGCTGGTGGCGCACGTTGGATTTGGCGAGCCGGTCTGTGCCGATATGGGGAAGGTCGCTTATGAGGCTTGCGGCAAAATTGGCGTCAATGCCAAGCGCGGTGGTACCTACCTCAACATGGAAGGCCCGCAATTTTCGACCAAGGCGGAATCGAATCTGTATCGCAGCTGGGGTCTCGACGTCATCGGCATGACCAACCTGACCGAGGCGCGCCTGGCGCGCGAGGCGGAGATCTGCTACGCGACCGTCGCCATGGTCACCGACTACGATTGCTGGCACGAAGAGCATGATGCAGTGAGCGTCGATCAGATCATTGGCGTGCTGATGAAGAATGCCGAGAACGCGTGCAGCCTGGTGCGCCACGCGGTGGCTGCCATGCCAAAGGAGCGCGGCTGCAAGTGCGCTTCGGCGCTGAAGAACGCGATCATCACGCAGAAAACGATGGTGCCGCAGGCGACGCTGGACCGCCTGTGGTTGCTGGTAGGCAAATATTTCGATTCCGAAAAGAAAGCGGGAGCATAGCCCTTGTCCATCCTGGTCGTTGGTTCGGTCGCATTCGATACCCTGAAAACTCCTTACGGCGAGCGCCAGAAGATTCTGGGCGGCGCGGCTACCTACTTTTCGCTTTCCGCCAGCTACTTCACCGACGTCCGGGTTGTCGGCGTGGTGGGCGAGGACTTTACGGCTGAAAACGAAGACGTGATGAAGAAGCGCGGTGTCGACACCCGCGGCATTCAGCACGCGAAAGGGAAGACCTTTCACTGGACCGGCGAGTACGGGGAGAACGTCAACGAAGCCAAGACGCTCAATACTGAGTTAAACGTTTTCGAAACTTTTCAACCATCGATTCCCGCTGAGTACAACAACTCCGACTTCCTCTTTCTGGCGAACATCGATCCCGTGCTGCAGAAGCGGGTGCGCGACAACATGCAGAAGGTGAAGCTGGTCGGCGGCGATACGATGAATTACTGGATCAGCGGGCATCGCGAGAACCTGGACAAGACGCTGAAGGGCGTCGACATCCTGCTGATCAACGACGGCGAAGCCAAGATGCTGGCCGGCGAGACCAGCCTGCCGCGTGCCGCACGCAAGGTGATGGAACTGGGGCCGCGCGCGCTGGTCATCAAGCATGGCGAATATGGCGCGACCATTTTCTTCCGCGATCACGAGTTCGGGGCAGGCGATCATCCCTTCCGTGCTCCGGCCATGCCGATCGACGAAGTGCGCGATCCGACCGGCGCGGGCGACAGTTTTGCCGGCGGCTTCATGGGCTATCTGGCGTCGCAGGGCGAGATCAACCGACGCGTGCTGCGGCATGCCATGTTCTATGGCAGCGTGATGGGCTCGTTCGCGGTCGAGCGCTTCGGCACTGAGCGTCTGCAGTCGCTGACGCGCGAAGAGATTGACCAGCGCTTCAACACCTTCCGCGAATTGACGCACCTGGACTGAGAGAAGGTAATCAGCCGGTCTTGCGCAGCTCTTCTCGAATCACACGCCGCAGTGTGCGTTCCAGCGGCTCGCGTTCGGACGCAACATGCAGCACCAGAGCATCGTTGATGAGGTTCTGGTAGCTGGCGCCGCCGAGCGCGTGCGCGCGTTGGCGAAACCAATCCAGCAAGGCGTTATCCAGACGGATGGTGATGCGCGTCTTGCCGGACGTTGCTTTCACAACCGCTCCACGTTTGGCTTTCGAAAAATCGTATTCTCGTTTCATCGGTGCGTCTCGTATTGTTGGCGTTCCACGGCAGTGGCCCGGCGCGCCGAGATGATACGAACATTGTCACCGCGCCATGTATAAGTCACCACCAGGTGTCGTCCCAGAGCGTCGACCCCCAGGGTGATCCAGCGTTCTTCCTCTTCGTAGCTCTCGTCCCTGATGGTCAGCGCGCAATCGTCCTCGAGGGCTGTTGCTGCTTCTGCAAAGTCAACTGCGTGTTTACGCTGGTTGAGTTTGGCTTTTTGCTGGTCCCATTCGAAACTCACTACCTAGTATATGCACGAATGTGCATATCACAAAGAACAATTACGCTAAACTGAACCCGGTGTCTCCAAAGGAAAAATCGGTTTGAAGGCAGCCCGCGGTGATCGTGCTGCTCTCCAGCAGCGTTACACGCAGCAGCGCAGCGAGACGCGCTTCACCATGGTGCTGGCGGCGATTTCTGTCGCAGCGCTGCTCTACTACTACGCTACGCAGCAGCTCCTCCTCTACGGCGACGCCGTCGCCCACCTGAACATTGCCCGCCGGGTCGTCGACAACCGCCATCCGATCTCGTCTTACGGACAACTTGGAACCGTGTGGCTTCCGCTACAGCACATCGCCATGCTGCCCTTTGTTTGGGTGAACACGCTGTGGCAGAGCGGCATTGCGGGAGCGATTCCGGGCATGCTGGCCTTCGTGCTGGGGACGCTCGGTATTCATCGCTTGGTGAGCCCACGTGCAGGACAATTCGCGGGGTATCTCGCGGCCGCTATTTACGCGCTGAATCCTAACCTGCTTTACATGCAGACCACGGCGATGAACGAGCCCATCGCGCTGGCGTTCTTCATCTGGTCGCTGGTGTTTCTCGACGAGTTTCTGCGCGCTGTCTATCCGCCCGCTCCGGGATCGCAGGTTGCCGCGCCGCAACTCAGCCCGCAGAAGGCGCTGGAGTATTGCGGCATCACGATGTACGCCGGCGCGCTGACGAGATATGACGGCTGGTTCTCGGCGACCGCGCTCGGCATCATTCTGGTTTGGTTGTTCGTAGCGTGGTATCGACGTTCAACGGACACGCAGCAGCGACGCGCGATGACGAAGTCATTCGCCGAGATCCTGCTGCTGAATGGACTGGTTCCGGTCTACTGGCTGGTGTACACGTGGGCGGTGTCGGGCAATGCGCTGGACTTCATCAACGGCCCGTATTCGGCAAAAGCAATTGCCTTGCGCAATACGGCGAAGGGCGCCCCGCCGTATCCGGGCGAGCACGACATCTTTACCTCGGCGCTCTATTTCCTGAAGTCGGCGCAGTTGAACCTGGGCTCGCCGTTCTGGGGACGCGCACTTTTGCTGCTTGCCGTGATTGGTACGGCGGCGGCCGTGTGGCGCTTCCGGCGTTACGGAGTCCTGCTGCTGCTGTGGCTGCCTCTGGCGTTCTACTCACTTTCGGTCGCCTACGGTAGCGTTCCGATTTACGTGCCGGTGTGGTGGCCGTTTTCGTACTACAACGTGCGCTACGGATTGGAACTGCTGCCGGTGTTCGCCGTTTTTCCCGTGATCGCGTTCACTGTTCTGCGCGAGAGGCTTGGCGCAGCGTCGCTGAAGCTGGCGACGACCGCGGCTTTGGCGGCAATCGTGGCGGTCAGCTACATCTCGGCTTATGCAGAGAAGCCGATTACGCTGCGCGAAGCCGAGACGAATTCTCGCGACCGCAACTCTCTGGAGTTAGGCCTGGCGCGAACGCTGATTCAGCTTCCGCCAAATGCGACGCTGCTCATGTACGAGGCCGAGCATGCCGGGGCGCTGCGGCTGGCGGGCATTCCATTGAGCCACGTTATTTCTGAAGCTGAGCATCCCGATTGGGAGTGGGCACTGCTCGATCCGGCTCATCGTGCGGACTACGCCATCGCATGCAAGGGCGATCCGGTGTGGGCTGCGGTACAGGCTCACCACTCGGATTTCGAGAGCCTGGTGACCATCTCGGCTCCATGGCAGGCGAGCTGTACGGTATACAAGCCAAAGCCGGCCGCCGATGCGCCCGCGGTCCCACATTAAGCTACAGCATGGCTCTGCTAGAATTCGCGCAGTGCATCCAACATGGCCAGTATTCCGTTCCTCAAAGCGACCGCCTGTGGCAACGACTTTCTCATCATCGATTTCGTGCACGCGCCCGAAAACATCGGCGAGTTTACCCGACGGATTTGCGACCGCCATAACGGGGTGGGCGCCGATGGAGTGGAGTGGGTACTGCCGGCCAACGATGCCGACCTGGGTGTTCGTTTGCTGAACGCCGACGGCTCGGAGGCCGAGATCTCGGGCAATGGCACGCGCTGTGTCGCGGCCTGGTGGTGCGACGAACATCATCGCAATGCTGTCGTGATTCGCACGGGCGCCGGCCTGAAGCGCTGTGAACTGAAATCCCGCGACGGGTACAGCTTCGAGTTTCGGAGCTCGATGGGCAAGCCCGAGGTCGGTGACGATGTCTCCTGCCGAACTGCCTATGGAGAAATCACGGGCACACTAGTCTCGATGGGCAATCCACACTTTGTGGGGTTCGTGCCGGAGTTCGAAAACGGATGGCAGGCCAAGGCCGAGCAGATTTCGCTGCACCACGATTTCGAGCACGGGATGAATGTCGAGTTCGTCAAGGTGCTGGGCCCGTCCGAAATTGAGGTGCGCTTCTGCGAGCGTGGCGTGGGCGAGACCATGTCATCGGGTACAGGCTCCAGCGCGGCCGCAGTCGCTTCCATCCACAAAGGCAAAGTGACGTCGCCGGTGCGAGTGCGTAGCCTGGGCGGCGCGCAGACCGTGGAGTGGTCGGGGGAAGTCTTCCTTACGGGACCAGCGACACTACTCTGCCGCGGCGAATTTTTCATTTAAGATAAGCCTTCCCGATGGCAGAAATCCCTCAGCCTGTGCGCCTTCGTCCCGCGGCTTTGCAGCCGGGTGACACGGTTGGCATCATCGCGCCCTCCAGCGGCTTTCGCCGCGACGAGTTTGAAGCCGGCTGCGCGCACCTGCTGCGGTTGGGCTACAAACCGTTCTACCTGCCTTCGATCTTCGATCGCGAGCTCTACTTCGGCGGCCCGGTGCGGCGGCGCGTCGATGAGTTGCATGAGATGTTTCGCCGGCCTGAGGTGAAGGCGGTTCTGTGCGCGCGGGGTGGTTATGGATGCAACTATCTGCTGCCACATCTTGACGTGGAGTTGATTCGCGCCAATCCCAAGATCTTTGCCGGCTGCAGCGACGTGACAACTTTGCTGACGTACCTGTGCGATGCCGCCGGCCTGGTGACCTTCCACGGACCGATGGTCGCCGGAGATTTTGCTCGGCCTGATGGAATGGACGAGGGGAGTTGGAATGCGGCTGTCGGATCAGAGCATCCCTTCCGTCGGGAATTCGGTGGCGCGGACGGAATCCAGGTACTGAAACAGGGACGCGCCGCGGGAGTTTTGTATGGCGGCTGCCTGTCGTTGCTGGTGGCCTCGCTGGGAACGCCGTACGAGATTCGGACCGGCGGCACGATCCTGTTCATCGAAGATCGCGCCGAGCGGCCGTACCGCATCGATCGCATGCTGATGCAATTGAAGCTGGCAGGGAAGTTCGACGGAGTGCGAGGCATCGTTTTCGGCGAGATGATCGACTGCAACGAAGCAGGCGCGCTGGACTACACGCTGACGGAGGTCGTCATGCGGATCGTCGGAGACCTTGATATTCCCATTGCCTTTGGCTTGAAATCGGGGCACGTTTCCAGCGGGGCGCTGACGCTGCCGTTCGGGGTAAAAGCAAGGTTGTCGCTTGACGCTGACGGAATGGAGCTCAGCTGTGAACCGGCGGTGCAGCGAAGCTCGAGCACGGTGAGAGCGTAGCCTGTCTGCCGCGTGCTGCGCTGGACGTTGATGGCAGACGAAGTCTGCGAGGAATTTGGCATTGACGAAGAAACACATTCACCTGATCGGCATCTGTGGCACAGCTATGGCGTCACTGGCCGGAATGTTGAAAGCGGCGGGACATCATGTGACGGGGTCCGACGCTGCGGCATATCCCCCAATGTCAGACTTCCTGGCGTCGCTGAATATTCCGATTGCGCAGCCGTTCAGTGAAAAAAACCTTGAGCCTCGTCCTGACCTGGTGGTTGTAGGCAATGCGATCTCGCGGGGCAACGTTGAGCTGGAATACATCCTGGACCAGCGCATCGCATTCCAGTCGATGGCACAGGTGCTCCACGACGAGTTTCTGATCGAAAAAGAGCGGCTGGTGGTCGCCGGAACCCACGGCAAGACCACGACGACATCGCTGGTCAGCTGGATTTTTCATCACGCTGGGCGTTCGCCCAGCTTTCTGATTGGCGGTATCCCGGAGAACTTCGGCAGCTCGTTCGCTCTCGGCGATGGCAAGGAATTCATCCTCGAAGGAGACGAGTACGACACGGCCTTTTTCGACAAGGGTCCAAAGTTCCTGCACTACTTTCCGGACGCGGTGATTCTGACCTCAGTCGAGTTTGATCACGCCGACATCTACAAAAACCTCGACGAGGTGAAGACGGCATTCAAGCGCCTGGTCAACCTCATCCCTCGCCGCGGGGTGTTGATCGCGTGGGACGGACATCCGAACGTGGATGAGTGCGTGAGTCACGCTCTCTGTCGCGTCGAAAGGTACGGCTTTGCTCCGGATTCGGCGTGGCGCATCTCCGACGTAGAATATCTGCCGAACGAGACGCGCTGGAAGGTCTCTCGCGATGGAATGGCTCCGGCCGAATTAGCGTTTCCGCTGGCGGGCGAGTACAACGTGTTGAACGCAACCGCGGCGGCCGCCCTGGCGGTCAGCTACGGCATCTCCGCCGGCGAGATTGCTGCGGCGCTTCGCGAATTCCGCAGCGTGAAACGGCGGTTGGAGGTTAAGGCCGAGATCGGCGGCATCACCATCATCGACGACTTCGCGCATCATCCTACGGCGATTGCGCAGACGTTGAAGGCAGTGCGGACGCGATATGGTGGGCGGCGTTTGTGGGCCATTCTGGAGCCGCGTTCCAACACCTTGCGCCGCGCAGTGTTCCAAGGCGAACTGGCGCAGAGCCTGGCCATGGCCGACCAGATTATTCTCGCCGATGTATTCAAGTCGGAGGCCATTGCCGAGAGCGAACGCCTCGATCCGGCCAAGGTTGTAGCTGACCTGAGCGCCAGCGGCAAGCCTGCCCGGCTGCTGGGAAATGCCGATGCCATCGTCGACGCCATTGCCCCGCAGTTGCGCGCCGGCGACGTGGTGGCGATACTCTCCAATGGCGGCTTTGGCGGGATTTACGAGAAGCTGCCGCGTAAGCTCAAATCGCTTCAAGAGGTGACAACCCCCGCGTGAGCCGGAACCGAGCTGCTTCCGCATTGCTGTTTTGTCTGGCGCTCCCATTCATTCTCGCTACCACATCCTATGCCGCCACTCCGGTCACCTGTACCAGTCCGGTGAATCCCCAGGCTGAGCCGACCGAGTATTTCGTGTCGCTGGCCGATCCGGCGACGCACCTGGCGCACGTCAGCATCCGGCTTAACGGGACTGGTCCGGGAGTGCAGGTTGTCGATATGCCGGTTTGGAATGCGCTGTACCAAGTGCGAAACTTCGCTGCCAACGTCGAGAATGTTCGCGCGGAATCCGCGCTGGGCGCACCCATTGCAGAGTTTGAGAACGTAACCACCAGCCGGTGGCAGGTTATCAGTCCCACGCCGTGCGTTGTTATTCATTACGACATTCATCTCGCTAGCCCGGGGCCCTTTGGGAGCAGCCTGAGCGCGGATCACGGCTTCTTCAACTGGGCGATGGTTTTGATGTATTCGCCCGCGTTGCGTTATCGGCCGATGAGCATTCGTCTGCTCGATGTACCGCCTGCGTGGGGACTGCGCGATGTGCACATCCTGGGAGGAGCTGCTCCGGGAAAGGTCGACCAGACGGTCGGCCTCGCCAAGAACTACGACGAGCTGGTCGACAGTCCCGCCGAAGTCGGTGTCTTTCAGCAATCATCATTTCAGCAGGATGGAGCGACCTACCACGTTGTGGTACACGGTAATCCGGCTGACTATGACATGACCAAGCTGGACGGCGTGCTGCGGCAAATTACCCATGCCGAGGTCGACTGGATGCAGGACCGGCCGTTCGACGAGTACACATTCCTTTATCACTTTCCGCACGGGCCCGCAGGTGGGGGCATGGAGCACGCGTACGGTACGGCGATTGACGTGAACGCTGACCGGCTGCGTGAGGACCTGTATCCCGTTGCGGCGGTGACGGCGCACGAGTTCTTTCATTTGTGGAACGTGAAGCGTATCCGGCCGTTTTCGCTGGAGCCGATCAGCTATCAAAACGAGATGGACACGCGGGCGCTGTGGTTCTGCGAAGGCGTGACCAGTACGGTTGGCGACTTAATGCTGGCGCGCTCAGGCCTGATTAACGAGCAACAGTATCTGTCGGCCCTCTCGGGAGAGATTACGGAGTTGCAGGGACGCCCGGCGCATGTTTGGCAGTCGGTGGAGGAGTCGAGCCTAGACGCCTGGTTCGAAGGCATCCTCTTTTATCGCTCCGCCGAGCGCAGCATCAGCTATTACAACAAGGGCGAGATTCTGGGCGTGCTGCTCGACCTGCGCATCCGGCAGTTGACCGGGGGCAAGAAGTCGCTCCGCGACCTGTTCCATTACATGAACGACAAGTACGCCAAGCAGCATATCTACTTCAAGGATTCCGAAGGCGTCGAGCAAGCGGCTGAGGCGGTGAGCGGCGAGCAGAATTTCAAGGAGTTCTTTCACGATTACGTTTCTGGCGTGCGTGAAATTCCTTACGACGATTTTTTCCAGTTTGTTGGTCTGCATGTTGTGCCGGGCACGACGCGCGTGGGCAGCGCGGGCTTCACCACCACTGCAAACTTGGGTGGACAGCCGGAGGTGGCGCAGGTCGAGCCGAACAGCGATGCGCAGCGCCTCGGCGTGAATCCGGGCGACCGGATCACGGCTTTGAACGGCGCGCCGGCCGAAGGATATCTGGATGAGCAACTGGCGCGCATGACGCCCGGCACGGTGATTCATCTGCAACTGGAGAGTCGGCGCAGCCGGCGCGAGATCGAGCTGCGACTCACTTCGCGGCAGGTTCAGACCTACGAGTTGCGCGACCTGCCTGCCGTTACGCCTGAGCAGCGTGCGCATCGTACCGCGTGGATACACGGCGACGACGAAGCCGGAGCCACCCATTGATCCGCAGCCTGGCGATGCTGGCGTTCTGGGGGATCTGCCTCCTCCTTGTCGGACCGCCGGTGTTGCTGTTCGCCGCGATCACCGGCAACATCAAGCCTCTCTACTACATCGCAACCAAGCTCAGCATCACCGGAATTCGCCTGGTTGGCGTAACGATCGTATTGCGCGGGCTGGAGAACCTGCAGCCCGGCCGGGGTTACATCTTCATGGCCAACCATGTCTCGAACCTCGATCCGCCGATCTTGATTCCGAGCATTCCGGGCCGCTGCTCGGTGCTGGTCAAGAAGGAGTTGTTTCGCACGCCGATCCTGGGAACGGCTATGCGGCTGGCAGATCTTGTTCCCGTCGATCGTAGCAATCGCGAGGCTGCCATCGAAAGTATTCGTGCGGCGACTGAGGTGCTGAAGAAGGGGCTGCACATGGTGATCTATCCCGAGGGAACGCGCTCGGCAGACGGGCGCCTGCTGCCCTTCAAGAAAGGGCCGTTTCACCTGGCGATGGATTCGAGCGTGCCCGTGATTCCGGTCACGATCCTGGGGACGTTTGAGAGCTGGCCGAAGACGCGCTTCGCGATGCGTCCGGGGACGGCGACGGTGATTTTTCATCCGCCGATTGACCCGCGTGAGTTTCAGGATCGCGATGCGTTAACGATGGCGGTGCGGGAGTCGATTGCCAGTGCGCTGCCGGTTGAGCGACGCTAATTCACCATAGAGACAGCGAGTTTACGGGCAATCCTGACGACAGAGCCGATCGAAGACTCGTTGCGCTGAAAGCAGACAGCAGATCCCTCGCTCCGCTCGTGATGACAACTCATTATTTCTTTTCAATCAGTCTCGCGGTCAGTACGGCGCCGTCGCGGTCGTCGTGTAGTTTGATGGGGAAGATCAGCACGTTCCAGGACCAGTAAGGGCTTTCCTGGGGCAGGTGCGATGCGCCGCGAAAGCCACGGCGATCGATGTACGTTTCGCGCGTATCCGCGACCGTGCGCAGGATCTCGCGCCACTCGTCGCCGAGCTGAGGGAATTGCTCAAACAGGTTTTTCCCCGCGAACCAGGCTCGCTTGTGCCCGTTCATCGAAGCGAAGTAGTCGTTGACGAACTGCCAGTTGCCGTCCCGGTCCAGGATCTCGAGCACGATATCGTCGCCCATCGCCATGGAGATGCGTGAATAGTAAAAATCGCGCGCGTCGACCACCACAGGGCGGCCGCGCTTCTTCGCTTCGAACGAGCGCAGCGCGTTGACCAAATCGTCGACCGAGCTGTAACCCTTCAACAAATGCATGTCGGCGATGCCGCCAAACTTGCGCTCCAGCGTAGCCGACAGAATGATGATGGGAACCTGGGGCCGCTTGCGGCGCAGCGTCTCAGCAACATCGGTGCCGAATTTTCCGGAGCCGAGATGGTAATCGAGCACTGCGATGTCGATGGCCTGAATCTTCGATTCCGCCTCTTCGATGGAACTGGAGGTGACGACCGAGTAGCCCTTTTGCCGGAGGATGGCCGAGCGCAGAACCAGGTTCTCTTCGCGATCGTCGAGCAGCAGCACGCGAATCGGCTTATCGGGAACGACCTGCGGACCGAGAGACGTCTGTACCGGCGGATTGGATACTTCTTCGCTCATCAAATAGTTAGAAGCAGCTTTGGTTGCTCGGGAAACTTAATTTGGGACAAAAGGCGCACGAAATTTTGTTCAGAACCTGAAATCCTGTCCTTAAGGTTCGTTTTGCGACTTGGTAGCGGCGGCGGTTGATGTCCGGGCGCGCAACGATTTGGCGAGTTCCGGAAGCTTAGCGAAGATCCCGACGGCCCGCAACCATTGTTTGTGATCGAAGGCGGGGGTGCCGCTGACCATCGCGCCGGCGGGAATATCGCCGTGCGTGCCGCTCTGGGCGGTGACGATAACGCCGTCGCCGATATTGCAGTGTCCGGCGACGCCGACCTGTCCAGCGAGAATGACGTTCTTGCCGAGGACTGTTGAGCCGGCCAGTCCTACCTGCGCGCAAAGGAGCGTGTTCTCGCCGACCGCGGAGCCGTGACCCACCTGCACCAGATTGTCGACCTTGGCGCCGCGAGAGATGCGTGTTTCGCCAACGCTGGCGCGGTCGATGCAGGAATTGGCTTGCACCTCGACGTTGTCTTCGATGACGGTCGGGCCCGACTGCGTGATCTTTTCCCAGTGATCGCCATCGCGGGCAAAACCGAAACCGTCGCAGCCGACGATCACGCCATTCTGCAACACGACATGGTTGCCCACGGTGCAGAACTCGCGTACCACAGCGTGGGCGTGCGCTAAGAACTTGTCGCCAATCTTCGCGCCACGATAGATAACGACGTGCGGCAGCAGAACGGCGTCGTTGCCGATGACGACGTCGTCCTCAACCACGACATAGGCGCCGATGTGGGCGTTCGCGCCTACCTTTGCCGTGGGAGCGATGACCGCGGTCGGATGGATGCCTGGCGCGTAAGCGGGAGTTTTGTAGAACAGGTCGATGGCGCGCGCGAAGGCCAGGTAAGGATTCTTGCTGCGTAGCACCCCGGTCGCGACGGCAGGGAAGTCGGTGGAGACGATTACAGCCGATGCGGTCGTGGTCTTTGCCATGGCCGCATATTTGGGATTGGCGACGAAGGTAATCTGTCCGGCGGAGGCTTCCTCAATGCCGGCGACGCCGGTGATTTCCGTGTTGCCGTCCGCATTTTCGAGAGTGGTGCCGAGGGCGGTGGCGATGTCAGAAAGTTTCATTCGTTCCTGAGTATGCACGGGCTAAAGCCCAAATCCAATTTCGTGCGGTTTGCCCGACTGAACAGTTTGTGCCGTCGGCTGACCCGACTCGGATACAGAAATAAATGGCCTCGACGCAGGCCTGAAGGCCAGCTCTACCCTCCGGTCTCCGTGGTGGATAAAACCCGACTCACTGAAACATCGGTACTTGGCGCGTGTCCTCGGGGCGGCGTCCGCGGCGTCCTGACTTCTCGCCGATCACGCCGATCACCGTCATCTCTGCCAGCGCCGAGCGCGGCACGAAGATTCGCTGCGTATTGGAGTGGGTGTCCGGCGGAATGATCGAAAATCCGTCACCCGCTTCCTGCAGCAGGTCATTGGGCATCAGTCCCTCGATGATTTCGTTATCGCGAAAGCGCAGGCGCACCCACAGGCCCTCCATGCGTGGTCTGGAGGCGAAGGTCTTGCGGGTCAGAGTCTCGGTATCGCCGAACTCGCGTACAAAATACACACCCTTCACGTCGGCCAAGTCGATGGTCACGACATTGCCGGAGGTGTTCATGACCTCCAGCTTGCCATCGACAACGAAGGCGGCGCCGACGTAGCCGGTGACGCTGTCGCGGTCCATCTTGCGGACGATGACCTTTTTGTGGGTTGTTGCCATAGCTGGTCGCGGAGGCTGAGTTAAACCCCGATTGTCGCACTTTTACTAGAAATATGCGCCTGAGAAGCTACTCTGTAGCCAAATCGTCAACCATGTGTTATTGTTCGCATTGCAGCGGCCGAGGTGCAGACCTGCCCTAAGTTCTGTCGTAAGAGCGAGTTGCAGATTTCCACAGCGATTCGCTGGCAGTTGGTAGTTGGAGTGCATTCGCCCCAGGGCGAAAGGCGCTAAGTTGGGTTTGCGGTCGTGGCGTCCTCCTCTGGATCCGTTTCATCTGCTTTTTCGCCTTTAGAGTCATACATTTAGATGGCAGACTACATCTATAGCATGGAAACCCGGCTCACACCGGATCAGCAGATTGGTGTGAAGCTGGTAGAGGAAATTGCCCGCCGCGCCGGTTTGAATCTGTATCTTACCGGCGGCACCATTCGCGACCTCATCACTGGCTTCCCCATCCGAGACATCGATCTCAGCATCCAGGGAAATCCCCTTAAGTTGCAGAAGGAACTGGAGAAAGCTGGCATCTCGGTGCAGGGTGTCGACGAAGACCTGCGGACGCTCCAGTTGCTTATGCCCAGGAACGTGCGCGCCGAGCTGAACATGACGCGCAGTGAGGTCTACGACAAACCTGGCAAGCCCCCGGTTATCACGCCGGCCACGATCAACGAAGACCTTCGCCGCCGCGACTTTACCGTCAACGCCATGGCGCTCTCGTTGAATCCTGGCTCGCGCGGCCTGCTGCTTGACCCATTCAACGGCGTCGCCGACATCGAGGCCAAGGTGCTGCGCATTCTGCACAACTATGCCTTCCTGGAGGAGCCGGTTCGGCTGCTGCGTGCCACCCGGTTGAGCGCGCGCTTCCACTGGCCGCTGGAGGAGCGTACGCAGGCGCGGTACGACGCTGCCAAAGAGAACAACTACATCGAGTATCTGGGCAAACGCATGATCGGCTACGAGCTGGAGCAGGTGGCGCACGAGGAAGATCCCGTGCACGTTATGCGCGCCCTCGAAAAAGAAGGCTGGCTCAAGATTCTTCATCCGCACTGGACCATGGCCAAGGTGGAAGCCACCGACGTTGGCCAGGTGGTGAAGGCGCGCCAGCAGATGAATGAGCTGGGCTATCTGGTCGAGACCGGCCCTATCGCGATGTACTTCCTGACCAAGAAGATGAGCGATAAGGACGTCAGCGACATTCAGCGGATGATTCCGCGGCGCGATTTCGTCGACAAGTGGAAGCACCTGGAGCAGGGCGCCCACGAGCTGGCGAAGAAGCTTACCGGCAAAGAAGCGGCAATGCCGTCCGGCGCCTGGAAGATCCTGACCCAGGCGGCACCGGAGAACATCTTATTTCTCACCCTGACCACGCGCCAGCAGGCGGTGGATCAGAAGATCAAGAACTTCTTCGGAAAGTGGCGCCAGGTCAAAGAGAAATTGCCATTCCCCGAAATGGCGGAAATGCGCATTACGTCGCAGCTACCCGAGTATCCCGAGCTTACGGAGAAGGCCTTCCTGTTGCTGCTTGGACGGCAAGCTGCGCTCGCATAACGAGATTGTGAACTTCCTGAAGCCGTATGAGCCGCCACCACCACCTCCGCCGCCGGCGCCGAAGCGCGGGCGTGGCAAGGCTGCGGCGGCTGCAGCTCCGGCGAACGGAGCAGCACCGGCGGCTCCGGCTAAGCGTGGACGCAAGCCGAAAGGCAGCAGCTGCACCTCCGCTGGCACTCCCGCGGCTGCTCCGGTAGCTGCCTGCCGGCTCCGGTGGCAGATGCTGGCTAAAACTGCCGCGAAGCCGGAAGCTAAGCGCTGCTGCGGCAAAAGTCAGCTTCCCGCGAAGGCGGAGAAGAAGGCTGCTCCCGCGTGACGGCGGCGCCGGCCAAGGCCGAGAAGACGAGCCCCGCCAGCGAAAGAAGCCGTCAAGAAAGCTGCGACGGCGAAGAAGGCGACAAAGCCGGCGGCGAAAAAGCTGCTCCGGCGAAAAAGCCTGCCAAGAAAGCGCCGGCGAAGAAGAGCAAGAAGAGATAGGGAGTTGCGTCGCCGAAGGCCGAGCGGAATTTTTCAGCCCGTCGCGCAAGCGGCGGGGTTTGTTTTGCAGGTAGCTTGCGGCGACAATGCTGCGCGTCCTCACGTATCCACGTCGCTATTCCCGCCGCCAATCTCCTGCCTCATACTCACTTTGTGCAGAGTGCCGATCCCAATCTGCGGCTGCTGAACTCCTTTCTCGACTATCTGAAAGTTGAGAAAGGCTTGGCGCCGCTGAGTGTCTCGGCCTATCGCTCCGACTTGAGCAGTACTCGGAATTCCTGCTGAAACGTAAACGCGGGCTGAAAGACGCGCGCCGGCAGGACGTTCGCGACTTCCTGAATGCGCTGCTCAGCAACGGCGTCGAGGGGCGCAGCGTGGCGCGCAAACTTTCGGCGCTGCGGCACCTTTACAAGTACCTGCTGCTGGATCGCTACATCACCGCCGATCCGACTTTGAATATCGACACCCCGCGTCAATGGAAGGTCCTGCCCAAGTCGCTGGCATCGGATGAAGTCGAGAGCGTCTTAAAAGGCCGCTCCGCAGCGAAAGACGACAGCCTGTCGCAGGCACTTTCCGCGCGCGATCGCGCCATGCTGGAAGTTTTCTATGCGGGTGCGCTGCGCGTTTCGGAAGTCGTTCATCTGAAGCTCGAAGACCTGAAGCTTGAGCTGGGATACGTGCTGGTGCACGGCAAAGGAGACAAGGAACGCATCGTTCCGCTGGGCCGTGCCGCGCAGGACATCGTCCAGGAATATCTACGAATCGCGTCGGACGGTCCTGGCAGCAGGGAAGTCGTCGCCATTTCTCTTCATCGCCCGCGGAGCGCGTGGAATCACTCGGCAACGCGTGTGGCAGATGGTGAGCGCGGCGTCAGCGCAGTCTCGTCATGCCAGCCCGCACATGCTGCGCCACAGTTGCGCGACGCACATGGTGGAGAACGGAGCAGATTTGCGCACGGTACAAACGATTCTCGGCCACGCGGATATTTCGACGACCCAGGTTTATACACATCTGGCATTGGATCGACTGAACAAGGTGTACAAGGCGCATCATCCGCGGGGGAAGGGAACGCGCTGACGCAAGAAAAAGCAGATCCCTCGTCGACCATGACGGTCTCCTCGTGATGACAACAGTGAAGGACGCGGGAGGTAGCAAGTGATCATGACCAAACACGGCGCCAGCATTGTCGAGAAGGCTATTGCGAAGTTCATTCGCTCGCTGGAAGAGCGCAATGCTTCGCCGCATACCATTAAGGCCTATCGCACGGACCTGGCGAACTTCGCCGACTATGTGGGTCCGCAAGGCTGGCGCGACATCGATCACGTTCTCATCCGCGGGTATCTGGCGAATCTCTATGAGCGCGGCCTGAGCAAGACTTCGGTCGCGCGCGCGCTGGCGGCGTTGCGATCGCTGTACCGGTGGCTGGCGCAGGAAGGCGAAGTCGAGCAGAATCCTGCAGCACTGGTCGCGACGCCCAAGCTGCCGAAGAAGCTGCCGCGTGTGCCGACCATCGAAGAGGTCAATACCGTTCTTGATGCCGACATGCCGGAGTGCTCTGCGTTCAACGAGCGCGATCAGGTCATCCTTGAGCTGCTCTACGGCTGCGGAATTCGTAACTCTGAGCTGATCGGCATTAACCTCGACGACATTCGCTGGTCGAACGAAATGATCCTGGTGCGCGGCAAAGGCCGCAAAGAACGTTACGTCCCATTTGGCAACTCCGCCAAAGCGGCCGTGCAGGCCTACTTGCCGGCGCGGCAACGAGTAATTGGCGAGACCAAACATACGACTGAACGAGCGCTGCTCATCAATCTGCGCGGCTCACGGCTGACGACGCGCAGCGTCGGACGCATCGTCAAGCAGATCGCAGTTGCCCGCGGCCTGTCGCCGGACGTTCATCCGCACACGCTGCGCCACGCCTTCGGCACGCACATGCTGGAAGAAGGCGCGGACCTGCGAGCCATCCAGGAGATGCTCGGCCACGAGCGGCTCTCCACCACCCAGCGCTATACCCAGCTCACGGTCAAACATGTGATGGATGTGTATGACAAAACGCATCCTCACGCGAATAAACGAAGCGACTAGCACTCAGCCAAGATTCGTACCGCTGAGGAAACCGCAGATCCTCGGACTGCGTTCGGCGGCTGCGCTTCCTCACTTTGCTGAGGATGACAACTCGAGCACGGGCTTCGTTGTGACCCGTTCTTCCTTTACGAAAAACTTACGGACTCTTTAGTCGACGTTTATACCTCGAGTGCTCCAATGAATTGGCCGAGAGCACGCGCACCGACGTGTGTAACGAGGATTCATGACGACATTGTTTTCATTGATCTGCGCAGTTTCTATTGTATTTTTTGCGGTGTTTTTGGTGGCTTGTTCCTTGCCGACCAGCGAGGTTGGCAGGCGCAAGCTGAAGACACCAGTGGTACACAAACTACCGGAATCGCTGGCGGTCGACTCAGCTTGCGGCCGCCGTTTTTTCGTCCACCTGGAAGGGCAGATGGCCGAGTTCCTGTCGGTCCATGGGCGAACGATTGCGATGCTGTTGATCCTGCTTGCTGCCGCGCCTGTTATGAAGGCGCAGGCGCAGAGCGATTCGAACTCACAGGCCGCCGCCAGCTCAGACCAGTCGATTCCGCCGGCGGTTGCCAAGCAACTGGAAGCGATGCAGAAGCGCATCGACCAACTGGAGCAGCAGCTTCAGCAGCGGCCGGCGCCTGCTCCGACGGCCGACGGAATGAGTTCCTCGCCGGCGCACTCGGTCGTGGAGCAGAGCTCGGTGGCCACCGTACCGCAAGGCGGCGTCTCGCCGGAGAGCAGCCTGGCGAAAAAGCAGAAGCCCGATCCATTCTCGTTCGCCGACTTCAGCTGGTTGAACGGCAACAGCCGCGTTACGGAAGTTCCGTTCCAGAATGCGTTCTTCACGCCCGAGATTCGCGCCGACGTCGACTACACCTACAGCTTCAATCATCCGCAGGACGACACCATCAGCGGATCGAGCGAAATTTTCCGCGCCAATGAATTTCAGGTCACGCAACTGGGCGTAGGCGGCGATTTTCACTACGACAATGTGCTCGCCCGGGTCATGACGCAGTTCGGCATGTACTCGCAAACGACGCCGCGTAACGACGCCAGTCCGGCACGCGGCCAGTGGCAGCTGAACGACGCGTACCGTTACATCTCCGAAGCGTACGGCGGGTATCACATCAATGCGCTGGACGGCATCAACATCGAAGCTGGAATTTTCATGTCGTACATCGGCCTGTTCAGCTACTACAACTTCGACAACTGGGCTTATCAGCCGTCTTACGTTTCTTCGAATACGCCGTGGTTCTTCAATGGCATGCGCGTGCAGATCTACACCAGCGACAAGCTGAAGATCGAGCCGTGGCTGATCAATGGCTGGCAGTCGTATGGCCGCTTCAATCATCGGCCGGGAGTTGGCGGACAGATTCTGTGGCGACCGACCGGATGGTTTGAGTTTGTAGGCAACCAGTATGCGCTGGGCGAAGACACGCTGGGCGTGCCCGGCCGTGTGCGCTATCACACCGACGACAGCATTCAGGTGAAGTATTACCAGAACCCGTCCCGCTTCCTTTCCATGGCTGCGTTCTCAATCACCGGAGACATGGGTTGCGAGCACGGCGGCGGCGTGAGTTGCGCGGGCGACTCCGCGAAGGGACCAAAGCAGAGCTTCCTCGGCTACATGGTCTACAACCGGCTCTGGTTCCACAAGAATCTTTACGCGCTCACGCTCGGTGGAGGGCAGATCAACAATCCGGGACGTTACCTGGTGCTGCTGCCGCCGATCAACGGTGCGACGGCCGAGTCCGGAACGCCCTACTTCACGGAAAACCCCGGCGATCCTTTCAAGGCGTGGGATGTATCGACGACGGTCGACTACATGCCGTCCCAGTACATCACCTTCCGTTTGGAGTACAACCATCGCGCTGCCAACGTTCCGTACTTTGCGGGATCCGGCGGCGTGACGCCCCCGGGCGGCAACAACGGCGATCCGGGAGCTCTGGTCCCCGGCTGGTCACCCGACCTGGTGAAGAGCGAGAACCGGATGACCGGGGCGCTGCTGGTGATGTTCTAGACGCTGGTGAGGACGGTTTGCACCGCAGATACATAATGGACACCTCCGGCGCGAGCGCCTAGCCTGCGCCGGACATCCTGGAAGGCGCGCTGGCTGGTCAGGTGTGCGAAGGAGGTGTTCCGTGGCTGGTGAGATCGGTCGCACGAGCGGTTGGTTTGCGAAAGGCATTGTGGCTCTGATGATGGGCATCGTGGTTCCGATGAACGCGCAACAGGCGAATTCGGGACAAGCCGTCTCCCGACTCGAATCAGGTGTTGCAGCAGCATGTGCAGCAACTGGAGTCGGAGGTGGAAGAGTTGCGGGAGCAAGTGAAAGAGATGAAGGCGGCGATGGGGACGCCTCCGGCGCCTGCGGCGGCAGATCCGGCGGAGCACAATACGGCCGACGTGCAGTCTTCGAATCTGGCGCCCGCGCCTGCGACGCTGACTACCGAGGACCGCAGCCTGCTCGATTACTGGAAGGGTACGACCATCAACGCCATGGTCGACGGCTACTACGAGTACAACTTTAACGATCCTGTCGGCCGGGTGAACTTGCTGCGCGCCTATGACGTGAGCAGCAACGCGTTCAGCTTGAATCAGGCCGACCTTATCGTGGAGCGCGCGCCGGATGTTGCCGACGGACGGCGCTACGGCGGCCGCCTGGATCTGCAGTTCGGGCAGGCGACGGCAACGCTGCAAGGTAATCCCTTGGTTGAGCCGCGTCCGGACATTTATCGCAACATCTTCCAGGCGTACGGAACGTATGTTGTGCCGCTGGGCAGCGGGCTGACGGTTGATTTTGGAAAGTGGGCGAGCTCGCTGGGCGTGGAAGGCAACTACACGCAGTATCAGATCAACTACAGCCGTTCGTACTGGTTCAACTATCTGCCCTTCTACCATATGGGCGCGCGTGTCTCTTACGCCGTGAACAAGAAGCTGGCGCTGAACTACTGGCTGGTGAATGGAACCAACCAAACCGAGCCGACGAACGGTTTCAAAGATGAGTTGTTCGGACTGGTGGTTACGCCCAATAAGAACGTCAGTTGGACGATCAACTACTACCTCGGGCAGGAACATCCCAACGCCGTTCCTGTGGCTAGCTGTGGGCCAGTGCCGGTGCAGCCGGGTCTGTGCTTCCAGCAGGTCAGTCCGGCGCCCAACGGCAAGATCAACATTTTCGACAGCTACGTGACGTGGCAGGCGACGCCGAAACTGGGCTTTACGCTGGAGGGCGACTACGTCATCCAGCGGCTCGGGATGCCGGGCGTGCTGACGCCGCCGTCGGATGTGTGGGGCGGCGCGGCCTACGCGAAGTATCAACTGACGCCCCGCACCTACCTGGCAGGTAGAACGGAGTATCTGAATGACAACGGTGGCTTGTTCACCGGAATCACCGCATACACCGAGGCACTGAAAGAGGTTACTGCAACGTATGATTTTCAGCTCGCTAGTGGCTTTGATATGCGCTGGGAGTACCGCCGCGACATGTCGAATCAGCCAATTTTTCTCACGGGTAATCAGGGCGTGTACAGCACCAACCAGAACACGGCCACGCTGGGAGTGATCTGGTGGTTCGGCCGCAAACAGGGGCCGTGGTAACGAAACAGGAGTAACGCGATGCAAGATGCTTTCTATGTCGTAATCACCATCGCCTTCTTCGCACTGTCGCTGGGGTACGTGTACTTCTGCGACCGGGTTAAGTGAGGGAACTTATGCATACAGAATCGATCATCATGCTGGCCATTTGCGCGGTGACCATGGTGTACCTCTTCTACGCGCTGCTGCGGCCGGAGAAGTTCTGACATGACGGGCAATGGGTGGTTTCAAATTCTGTTTTTCCTGGCGCTGATCCTCGCGGTCACGAAACCCATGGGGGTTTTCATGACGCGGGTGTTCAACCGAGAGAAGACGTTCCTGGATCCGGTGCTTCGTCCGGTGGAGCGCCTGGTGTATCGCCTGTGCGGCGTGGACGAGAGTCACGAGATGCGCTGGACGGAGTACGCCGCTTCGATGCTGCTGTTCAGCGTGGTGTCGATGCTGCTGCTGTACCTGATCCAGAGAATCCAGTTGCATCTGCCGTTCAATCCTCAGAAGTTTGCGGGGGTGTTGCCGGAGCATCTGGCATGGAACACGGCGGCATCGTTCACGACCAATACCAACTGGCAGGCGTACTCGGGTGAGAGCACGATGAGCTATTTCACCCAGATGGCTGGCCTCGCGTATCACAACTTTGCTTCAGCGGCGACAGGCATCGCCTTGGCGATCGCCTTCATTCGCGGCATCGCGCGGCGGCAGATGCAGACCATTGGCAACTTCTGGGTCGACATGGTTCGCTCGACCCTGTGGGTGCTGCTGCCGTTCTCGATTGTCGGCGCGCTGCTGCTGGTTTCGCAGGGCGTAGTGCAGAACCTGAAGCCTTATGACACGGTGAAGCTGGTGGAGGCGCAGCAGGTGCAGCACGTGAATGCCGACGGCAAGCCTGCGGTCGATGCCAGCGGCAAGCCGGTGATGGATACCGTCACCACGCAGAGTGTCGCGCAAGGTCCGGTGGCGTCGCAGGAGATTATCAAGGAGTGGGGCACGAACGGCGGCGGCTTCTTCAACGCCAACAGCTCCCATCCTTTCGAGAATCCCACACCGCTGACGAATCTGATCGAGCTGTTCTCGATCTTCGCCATATCGGCGGGACTTACCTACACGCTGGGACGCATGACCGGCTCTCAGGCGCACGGCTGGGCAGTATGGGGAGCGATGGCCATCCTCTTCTTCGCCGGTGTGAGCGTCGCGTATTGGGCTGAGGCGCGTGGCAATCCGCTGTTGCACGGCGTGAATCAACACGTCACTGCCATGCAGGCGGGCGGCAACATGGAAGGCAAGGAAGTTCGCTTCGGTATCACCAACTCAGCACTGTTTGCCACGGTGACGACCGACGCTAGCTGCGGGGCCATCAATAGCTGGCACGACTCGTTCACGCCGCTCGGCGGAATGGTTCCGCTGGTCAACATCATGCTCAGCGAAGTCATCTTCGGCGGCGTTGGGGCGGGCATGTACGGCATTTTGATTTACGTCGTGCTGGCGGTGTTCATCGCCGGACTCATGGTCGGCCGAACGCCAGAGTATCTGGGCAAGAAGATTGAAGCCTATGACGTGAAGATGGCGATGCTGGTAGCTCTGGTGTTTCCGCTGATGATCCTGATGCTTTCACGGGGATTGCAGCGGTGCACAGTTTTGGTACGTCGGGCATCAGCAATCCCGGGCCGCATGGGTTGAGCCAGATGCTGTATGCGTACGTCTCCGGCGCCGGAAACAACGGGTCGGCGTTCGCGGGCCTGACTGTCAACACACCGTGGTACGACAACAGCATCGGCTTCGACATGCTGATCGGCCGCTTCTTCATGATCATCCCGATGCTGGCCATCGCCGGCAATCTGGCGCAGAAGAAATATGTTCCGCCGTCGCTGGGAACGTTTCCGGTAACCACGCCGCTGTTCAGCGCGTTGCTGATCGGCGTGATCCTCATCGTCGGCGCGTTGACCTTTTTCCCCGCACTCAGCCTGGCTCCGATTCTCGAGCACCTGCTGATGGCGGTTGGCAAGACGTTCTAAAAGGATTGGGCAATGGCAAGCACTATGGAGTCGGGCGTTAGTACATCACCGAAGATGACGGACGTGGGCTCGTCCCCGCGCAAGTCGAAGAAGAAGGCAATCTGGGAGTGGAGCATCGTGCGGCGCGCCATCGTGGACGCGCTGGTCAAACTCGATCCGCGGCACATGGCGGCCAATCCGGTGATGTTCGTGGTCGAGATTGGGAGCGTAATCACGACGCTCCTGCTGTTCCGCGGGGGCACAGCCTTCAGTTTCAATCTGCAGATCACGCTGTGGCTGTGGTTCACGGTGCTGTTCGCCAACTTTGCGGAGGCGATGGCCGAGGGTCGCGGCAAGGCTCAGGCTGACACCTTGCGCAAGGCGCGCTCGGAGACGATGGCCAATCGTGAGCTTGGCGCCGGGCAGATCGAGAAGGTGGCCAGTTCCAAGCTGCGCGCGGGCGATGTGGTGGTGGTTTCGGCCAGCGAGTTTGTTCCATCGGATGGCGAGATCATCGAAGGCGTCGCATCGGTGGATGAGTCGGCGATTACGGGAGAGTCGGCTCCCGTGATTCGCGAAGCAGGCGGCGATCGCTCGGCTGTGACCGGAGGAACGCGTGTGCTCTCCGACCAGATTCGCGTGAAGGTCACGTCGAATCCCGGCGAGACCTTTCTCGACCGCATGATCGCGCTGGTAGAAGGCGCCGAGCGGCAGAAGACGCCGAATGAGATCGCGCTCAACATTCTGCTGGCCGGGTTGACCATCATCTTCCTGCTGGCAGTGGTGACGTTGCAGCCGTTCGCGATTTATTCCGGCTCGCCCCAGACGGTGTTTGTGCTGGTTTCGCTGCTGGTCTGCCTGATCCCGACGACGATCGGTGGCCTGCTGTCGGCCATCGGCATCGCCGGCATGGATCGGCTGATTCAGCACAACGTACTGGCGATGTCAGGCCGCGCGGTGGAAGCCGCCGGCGATGTCGATACGCTGCTGCTCGATAAAACGGGAACCATTACGCTGGGGAACCGTCAGGCGTCGGAGTTCATTCCAGCGCCGGGCGTGAGCGAACGTGAGATGGCCGATGCAGCACAACTATCTTCGCTGGCTGATGAGACGCCGGAGGGCCGGTCGATTGTCGTGCTGGCGAAGGATCGCTATGGCCTACGCGGCAGGGAACTGAGCTCGCACGAGATGGAGTTTGTGCCGTTCACGGCGCAGACGCGCATGTCGGGCGTGAACATGAATGGCAACCAGATCCGCAAGGGCGCGGTTGATGCCATCACGCGCTACCTGGCTGCCAACGGCGCCAGCATGCCCGCCGAGTTGCAGTCGGCGGTGGAAACCATTGCGCGCTCTGGCGGCACGCCGCTGGTTGTGGCCGAGCAGCGCCGCGCGCTGGGGGTCATTCACCTGAAGGACATCGTGAAGGGTGGCATGCGCGATCGCTTCGATCAGCTGCGCGCCATCGGCATCAAGACGGTGATGATCACCGGCGACAATCCGCTGACCGCCGCAGCTATTGCGCGCGAGGCTGGTGTGGATGACTTTCTTGCTGAAGCGACACCGAAAGACAAGATGGACCTGATCCGCCGCGAGCAGGCACAGGGCAAACTGGTAGCGATGACCGGCGATGGAACCAACGACGCTCCGGCGCTGGCGCAGGCCGACGTAGGCGTCGCCATGAATACCGGCACGCAGGCGGCGAAAGAAGCCGGCAACATGGTCGACCTGGACTCCAACCCGACCAAGCTGATCGAGGTGGTGGCCATCGGCAAGCAGTTGCTGATGACGCGCGGTTCGCTGACGACATTTTCCATTGCCAACGATGTGGCGAAGTATTTCGCCATCATCCCGGCGATGTTCGCCGGAACTTTCCCGGTGCTGAACGCGCTGAACATCATGCATCTGCGGACGCCGCAGTCGGCGATCCTGTCGGCGGTGATCTTCAATGCCGTGATCATCATTGCGTTGATTCCGCTGGCTCTACGCGGCGTGAAATATCGCCCGCTGAGCGCGGCGGCGTTGTTGCGTCGCAATTTGTGGATCTATGGCGTGGGCGGAATTATCGTGCCGTTCATCGGGATTAAGTTGATTGACATGCTGATTACGAGAGTTGGTTTGGCGTAAACGGAATTCTTCACCTCGGAGGAACGGGGAGCATCGGTCTTGCAGGTTTAAAGGACTAGTCCTCGAACAGATCTCAAGTTTCTCTGAGTCCTCTGCGGTGAACTCACTCGAAGATTAGGAACGAACTATGAAGCAAAATCTGAAGATCGCAATACTAATGACCATCGTTACCACCGTGCTGCTGGGTGTGATCTATCCCCTGATCGTCACCGCGCTGGCGCAGGGGCTGTTTCACGACAAGGCTAACGGCCAGATGATCTCGCGCAATGGGCAGGTCGTCGGTTCGCGCATCATCGGGCAGCAGTTTGCTGGGCCCGGGTATTTGCATTCCCGGCCTTCGGCTGCGGGTAACGGATACGATGCCGCGAACTCCGGCGGCTCAAACCTGGGCCCAACCAATCAGAAGCTCGTTGAACGCGTGGCCGGCGACGTAGCGCGACTACAAAAAGAAAATCCCGCGCAGCCGGTGCCGATCGACCTGGTAACGACTTCGGCGTCGGGTCTGGATCCGGACATCACGCCGGCGGGAGCAGAGTTCCAGGTGACGCGCATTGCCAGCGAACGCGGCATGACTCCTGAGCAAGTGCGCGCCATTATTCAGAAGTACACGTACGGACGGCAGCTTGGATTCCTGGGCGAGCCGCGGGTCAATGTACTGGAAGTGAATCTGGCATTAGACGACAATGGGCGTTCGGGCAGCATGAAGGCGCAGCTCAGTCTGCCCGCGCAAGGCGGCAGCACCGCGGCGAGATGACGCATCGAATTATATTCGGTGCGATCTCGATGAATTGGCTTGCCCTCGTCGTCGTTGGTGGTGCCGCTGCGTGGTTTGAGTACAACTACCAGCGCAGCCGCCGCAGCCAGAAGCACAGTCAAGCCGTCCAGCCCAGGCCATTTCCTGTGCCGGAGACGGCGCATGTGGCCAAGGCGGGCGATACGCCATCCATCTCCCCGGGCGCGGAAAACGACAAGAAGCTGAACACGACGGCCTGATCGATCAGCAGGCGCGGCACGATGCTGGCGAAATTTACTGTCCTTTCACAATGCCCTGCTTGCGTGTTGTTCCTTACCTCAAGTACACCTAGACTGGAGAACTAATTCAGAAGAAAGGGAAGTTCTTGTCCGAGGCCATCATCCAAGCCCGGGGCGTAGAGAAATACTACGTCCAGCCCGACGGAAATCGCATTGAGGTGATCGCGCCGACCGATCTCGAAGTGCACCCCGGCAAAATCGTGGGACTGCTGGGACCGTCTGGTTCAGGCAAATCGACCTTGCTGCGCATGCTGACCGGGCTGTCCAAACCGTCGTCAGGTCACGTGCTGTGGCACGGCAAGATGATGGACGGGCAGATTCCGAACGTGTCCATCGTCTTCCAGAGCTTCGCACTGTTTCCCTGGCTGACGGTCCTGGAGAACGTCGAAGCGCCACTGGTAGCGCGCGGCGTAGGCGCTATCGAGCGCCATAAGCGCGCTCTGAAGATGATCGATACGGTCGGTCTCGACGGATTCGAGACGGCCTATCCCAAGGAACTCTCCGGAGGCATGAAGCAACGTGTGGGTTTCGCCCGTGCGCTGGTGGTTGAGCCGGAAGTGCTGTTCATGGACGAGCCGTTCTCCGCACTGGACGTGCTTACGGCGGAGAACCTGCGCTCCGAGTTGCTGGAATTGTGGCTGAGCAAGAAGATGCCGACTCAGGCGATCTTCATCGTGACTCACAACATTGAAGAAGCCGTGCTGCTCGCGGATCGCGTGATCGTGCTGGGCCGCAACCCGGCGCGCATTCGCTCGGACTTTGAGATCGACATCCCGCAGTATCGGGACCGCAAGTCGCCGCGCTTTCTCGCCTACGTCGACTACATCTACAAGACGCTGACGCGTCCGCAGGAGGAGGCGGAGATTCCGGGCAAGGAAACGGCTGCTTCCAACAATGGACGTTCACGCGAGCGCACGAAGTTCCAGATGCTGCCGCACGCGCGTCCGGGCGGCATCGCCGGTTTCCTGGAGCTCCTGTCTGACCGCAATGGCCGCGACGACCTGTACAAGCTGGCTGACGAGCTCTCAATGGATGTCGACGATCTGCTGCCGATTGTCGAGGCGTCGGAGCTACTCGGCTTTGCCGTTCTGCGGGAAGGCGACGTGGAGATCACGCCGGAGGGCAAAAGCTTTTCCGAAGCCGATATTCAGACACAGAAAACGCTGTTTCGCGAGGCCGCGCTGAAAAACATCGCGATCCTGCGGCTCATCGAAAACACGCTGCACGCCAAGCGCGACCATGCCATCGGCGAGGAGTTCTTCCGCGACATCCTGGATGAACACTTCAGCTCGGACGAAGTGGAGCGCCAGTTCCAGACCGCGCTGAACTGGGGACGCTACGCGGAGATCTTCGATTACGACTCTGAGAACGGACGCCTTTTCCATCGTGAAGACGCCGATGTTCTGCCGGCCGTGGAAGGCGCCTGATGGCTCGCTCGGACTGGCAGCCGGTTCGCATCCTTGGCAAGGGCCCGTGGTCGTTGCTGCCGGCGCAGACCTGGTCGGTGGTCACCGACTTCTTCATCTTCGCGGCCGGGCTGTCGGTTTTCTACGCGATTATCGTGATGGCCCGCACGTGGTTTGGGCCGTTTAATCCGCACGTCGAAATTTCGCGCGACCCTTCCCATCTTCCCCTCTACGCGGCGTATTCGCTGCTGCGCATCACCATCGCTTATATCCTGTCGCTGGCGTTCACCCTGGTGTACGGCTACGTGGCGGCCTACAATCCGCGGGCTGAGCGCATCATGATCCCGTTGCTCGACATCCTGCAGTCGATCCCGGTGCTGAGCTTTCTGCCGGGCGTCATGCTGGCGATGGTGGCGCTTTTTCCCCATCACCAGATCGGCGTCGAGATGGGCGCCATCCTGCTCATCTTCACCGGGCAGGTGTGGAACATGGCGTTCAGCTTCTACTCGTCGCTGAAGAGCATTCCGCGCGACATGCGCGAGGCGGCCAAGATTTATCGCTTCGGCTGGTATCAGCGCTTCATGCAGTTTGAGTTGCCCTATGCGGCTATCGGCCTGGTCTGGAACTCCATGATGTCGGTAGCCGGGGGCTGGTTCTTCCTGATGGCCTGCGAGATGTTCGTGCTTGGCTCGAATGATTTCCGCTTGCCCGGCCTGGGCTCGTATCTGCAAACCGCAGCCAGTGCGGGCGATACCGAGGCGATCCTGTGGGGCATCGGCACCATGATCGCCGTGATCGTACTGCTCGATCAGATCGTGTGGCGGCCGATTATTGCCTGGGCTGAAAAGTTCAAAGTAGAGCAGGTGGAGAGCACCGACGCACCGCAGTCGTGGTTCCTCGATCTGGTGCAGCATTCGCGACTGCTGGTTCGGCTGCGGAAGCGAGTGATTCACCCGCTGCGTGAGCGTCTGACGCTGCACTTTGCGCGCGAGTTCGGGGCCGAGACTGAGGAAGCTACGCCGCCTGGCTGGAAAGTCTGGGTCGGACGAATCATCGCTTCTGTCGCCGTGATCGCGGTGTTTTACGCCATGATCCGAACTGTCGGCATGCTGATGCAGTTAAACACGAGCGACTATCACCAGATCATGGCTGGCGCGGCGGCGACCTTCGGGCGCGTGCTCGTCGCGCTGGTGATTGGATCTCTGTGGACGATTCCGGTGGGCGTCGCGATCGGCTTCAATCCGAAGCTGGCGCGCATCGCGCAGCCGCTGGCGCAGATTGCGGCATCGGTCCCGGCGACGGCGTTGTTTCCGATTGTCCTGTTGCTGCTGATTCGCATCGGTGGCGGGCTTGGCATCGGATCGGTGGTGCTGCTGCTGCTCGGAACGCAGTGGTACATCCTGTTCAACGTGATTGCCGGCGCGATGGCCATTCCCACCGACCTGAAAGAGGCGTCTTCGCTGTTCAAGTTCAGTCGCGCTCAGCGCTGGCGCAGGCTCATTCTGCCTGGCATCTTTCCCTATCTCGTCACCGGATTAGTTACCGCATCGGGTGGCGCGTGGAACGCCAGCATCGTTGCCGAATATTTCCGTCTGAAAGATCAAACCTACACGACGGTCGGATTGGGTGCGACCATCTCGCGGGCCACCGACTCCGGCAACTTCGCCCTGCTGCTGGCCTCGACCATCGTTATGGCGCTGGTTGTCGTCACAGTGAATCGGCTGGTCTGGCGCAGAATGTACCGGCTGGCCGCCGCCCGATACACTCTGGAAACGTAAGCCGGAATTGCGCGAAAGTGCGAGCAGGTGTGGGTGGAACCCTCAGCGAAGAAGCAAGTTCGGTCGGCCGGACGACCGCCTCGCTTAGAAACTAAATATGAGTTACGGCGTACAGAAACACGCGTCCCTTCAAAGCCGAACGCCGTCGTTTCAGGCGGCTGAGGTTGACGGCGAAGCGGACTTGGCTCGGGTTTCTTCCACTTCTGGCAGATAGAGTTTTACCGACGTACCGTGGTTCTCGCTGTCGATGCTGGACTCGATCGACACGCGGCCTTTGCTGCCCTCGACAATCTGCTTGACCACCCAAAGTCCCAGGCCCGTTCCGACGTCCTTCTTGGTTGTAAAGAACGGCTCGAAAACCCGTGCGATGTCCTGCGCGCTTATGCCGATGCCATTGTCGGTAACGATAATCTCGACGGCCGTGAGTCCCGCCTCTCCGCCGCTGACGGATTTCGCTTCAATCTTGAGCTGACCGCCGGACGAGCAGGCGTCGATGGCATTCGTAACCAGGTTGGAAAGAATCTGGTTGAGTTCACCGCCGCGTGCCGTAATTTGCAGCTCAGGATCGATATCGGTCGTGACCGTGATCTTCTTCGTTCTCAGCTTGCCCTGGTAGACCTGGAGAAGAGTTTCGACGACGGTTTGAATCGGGATTCGCGTGAGCGTGGCTGTCTCCCGATAAAATCCCAGCGTCTGGCGCGCGATGTGAGAGACGCGGCCAATTTCCCGTTCGGCAAAATCGAGATATTGCTCCTGCTGCTCCGGACTGTTCGAGTTGCGCGCCAGGTAAAGCAGGTTCACCACCGACTCGAGCGGATTGTTGATCTCGTGCGCCACGGTGCTGGCAAGGCGGCCGGCGGCTGCCAGTTTCTCGGAGACGACCAACGCCTGTCGCTGTTTGCGCTGCGCGGTTACATCGGCCAGGAACAAGGCCAGGCCGTCCGGGGTGGGATAGATGTGAACGTGAAACCAGACGTCGAGGGGCGAATAGAAGTCCTCGATCTCAACTTCTCTCTGATCCTCCATGGCCTTCCGATAGGCTGCGGCAAATTGTGTATCGCTGGCTTCAGGAAAGCGTTGCCAGAGATTCTTGCCAATCAAATCTTCCGGGGTCGCTTGGGCCAAGCGGGCGTACACACCGTTGACATACCGGATCGTCCAGTCGCGATCGACGAAGATAAAGCCTTCCGAAATGCTCTCCAGGATGCGGCGATATTCCGCTTCGGCAGTCTCGGCGCGGCGGCGCTCTTTCAATTCGCGGAGCCGCAGCTCTTCGCGCATCTGCTTCATTTTGAGGTGGGCGCCAACGCGCGCCATGAGTTCACGCGCCGTGAACGGTTTCACCAGATAGTCGTCGGCCCCGGCCTCCATGCCTTCCACGCGCGACTCTTCCCCGGCGCGCGCCGACAGCATGATCACCGGCAAAAGCATGGTTCGCTGATCCTCGCGCAAGGCTTTCAGAAGTTGAAAGCCGTCCATGCGCGGCATCATCACGTCGGTCAGCACGAGGTCGGGAAGAGTGGCTCGGGCGAGCTCCAGCGCTTCCTCTCCATCCGGGGCTGGGATCACGCGATACTGCCGGCTCAGCAGTCCCTGGACGTACTCGCGCATATCGCGATTGTCGTCAACCAGCAGAATGGTTTCCATTGTCGCCGGCCGAGTGGCCGGTTGCTCAGGGAACAGTGCCGTCAGATCTTCATTGCCAGAACTGCGGTCCGCCGTCACCGGCGCAGGCAGCAATGAATCGGGGAGCCAGCGCAAGGCCTCCTGAACATAGGGGGATGTCTCTGCCACAATCGTCCGGGCAGCATGATCGTGCGTGATTCTTTCAGCCGGCAGGTGACTGCTGCCCAGCGGAAGGCGGACGGTGAACGTCGTACCTTCTCCGAGACGGCTGTCGACTGCAACCGTGCCGCCGTGCAACCGCACCAGTTCATCGACCAGCGCCAGGCCGATACCGGTACCCTCGTGGGTGCGTCCAGAGGCGCCCTCCACGCGGTGGAAGCGTTCGAAGACGCGTGGCAACTCAGATTCCGGAATGCCTGAACCAGTGTCGCGAACGGTCAATACCGCATAGCCGTCGGCCGCGCGTATCGATATTTCGACTTCCCCCTGCAAGGTAAACTTCAAGGCGTTCGACAGGAGATTGAGGACGACTTTCTCCCACATCTCCGGGTCGACGTAGACCAGTTCCGATGCCGATTCACAGCTGACTATAAAACGCAGTCCGGCCTTTTCCATTGCCGAACGAAAGACACTGGCGAACTCGGCTGTCAGCGCGCAGAGATCGACCGGCTGATAGTGGGCGTTAACGCGCCCGGCTTCAATGCGCGAGAAGTCGAGCAACGCATTGACCAGTTTCAGCAAGCGCAGGCCGTTGCGATGGATCACTCGCAACTCGTCCAGTTCGGCATCGGCAACCCCGGCGCGATGGTGAGTCAGCAAGTCCTCCAGTGGGCCCAGCATCAGGGTCAGCGGGGTACGGAACTCATGGCTCACATTACTGAAGAACGTGGTTTTGGCGCGATCTAGTTCAGCCAGCGCTTCGGCTCGACGCCGCTCTTCTTCGTAAGCGGCGGCGTTAGCCATGCTGGCCGAGATTTGTCCGGCGACCAGCTTCAGGAAGCCGCGATAGCTGTCGTCGAGCTTACGGAAGGGATTGAGGCCAACCACCAGCGCGCCCGCATGCCCGTTAGGACCGGAAGGCGCGATGGGCACTACCGCCACCGAATGCACTGGATGATTCCAAGCCTGAGCCATGATTGGCGGCAAAGCTTTGCCTGCCGTCGCTACGACTCGGATTTCGTGGGTTGCCATAGCCTGCGCGACCGGCCATAGCGAAGACTCATCCAGAGTCGCCGTCTGCGGCGCCGCTGCACTTCCGGCCTCTACTCCGGTGCATCCTTCGAGATGGACTGCAGCCTTGCCAGCGTCGGCTACATAGATGAGCGCAAAGCATATGTCCTTGGGGTTGCCGGCGAGGCTGAGCGCGCTAAGGCGGCAGGCGTCCTGGCGAGTGCGAGCGTCGGCCGTGCGGGCGGCCAGGTCGCGGAGCGCGTGCATCTGGCGCTCGCTGATGATCATTTCGGTTGAGCTGGTGTTGGCGCAGATGATACCGCCCACGCCGCCATGATCGTCGGGCACGGGGCTGTAGGAGAACGTGTAGTAGGTTTCTTCCTTGTAGCCGTAGCGCTCCATGATCAGCAGGAGCGACTCATCGTAGGTGCCCTGGTTGGAGAGAACGGCTTCGACGCGCGGCCCAATCTTATCCCAGATTTCACGCCATACGATGCGCGCGGGTTCGCCGAGCGCCTCGGGATGCTTGCCGCCGAGGATACCTTTGTAGGCATCGTTGTAGAGGTTGATGAGTTCATCGCCCCACCAGACGAACATCGGCTGGCGCGACGTCAAGACAATGCGAACGCAGGTCCGCAGATTTTGCGGCCAGGTGCTGACGGGTCCAAGCGGCGTTTTCGACCAGTCCTTGGCGCGCATCAGTTCGCCAAGTTCGCCGCCTCCACTAAAAAGCCCGAAACTCTCGTCGGTTTCTTCAGGTCGATGTCGGCGCTGCAAGCTCTCTGCCTCCAAACTATCCGAGTCCATGAAGCTTCTCCAACCGAGGGTTCTTACAGCTACACGGATGACCAAGCAAGATCGCGCACGACTGGCCATACTTCGCCTGGAAGTGGGAAGAACGTGAGATGCTGATTATCGAAATGCGGTTGTCCGATGCAGTGATAGCCCTAACCCCACGCAGCTTAGCAGCCGGCGATCGACAGGCCGCCAGATCGTCTAACGTTCGGAGTATTGTACAAAAAACGTGGCCGAGCGCCAGCGGAATGGAGGAGCTCTGATTCCGGTTTAAAGTACGTTAGGCGGTTGCTGATCTTCGGCCTCGGCCCGCTCACCAACCACCAGCAAAAGGCTCACCCATACCGAAATCACCACCCCGTAAGCGAAGAATAGGCGCGCTCCGGCACTCCATGCCTGCTGCCTGAGCGTGCCAAGGTCGGGGACCCAATAGACCAGTTTATACGGCAGGAGACCGCCAATCAGAATGAGCGCGATCACCCATGCCCAGTAGCCGGGGCGCGTGAGAGCGCGCAGCGAGTGTGCGATACGGGACCCTTGAATCCGACGGCAGAGACGGTGCTGGCTATCGGCAGCCAGAGCATAATCAGAACCGCCATCAGGATCAGCAGAGCCCAGTCGGCAGCGTGATAGATGCCTCGCGGACTACCGAAGCGGAGCCCGGAGAACTTCTGCCAGAACCACACTCCGAATTGAGGCGTATATCGCCGCAGGCTGAACAGCCACCAGGCAACAGCGGCGAGCGGCGCGAGGCAGAGGGCCAGGGCGATCAGGTGATGCAGAGATCGCTTAAAGGCTGCCCATAACTCCGAGTGCTCGCGGAATCCCGCAAGGCGGCAGTACGCGAACGATCCGGCTCGCAGCCACAACCCGAAGAAGATGATGATAAGTGCGAGCAGGCCCGAGCCGGTGACCTGCCATCCGCGAGCGTCTGGGAGGAGCAGCCAGAAATAGCAGGCAGCAAGCAGCGCGGCATTGCCGAACAGGTTCAGCAGCCACAGTTTCGCCACGCCACCATGCTTGCCTGTCATTTCACCGTCACCGTAATGGGTTCGCTGGTCGATAGATAGTCTGGCTGATACATCGGCAGTACGCTGGTCGGGCTGACGCGGAAGATGCCGGGGTTGACGACCTTCAGCAGGTACACATACTCATGCTGGCCCTGCGGGAAGTACAAGTTGAAGAACGTGGTGCGATCGTCGCGCAGTTCGCGATCGCTGTACCAGCGCGCCCACCACGTTGGCTGATCATCAAGTTCGTACAGGTCATCGCGCGCGATGGACTCCGTGCCTGACGGAATCGGATCTTCAATCATCAGGTACTTCCACTCGTTGCCGCCGACGGATATGCGTACCGCCAACGTATCGCCGACTTGCACTGGGCCGTTCAGCGGGTCGAGGTGATAGACGACCTTGCCGTCCTTCTGCATCGACGACAGCTTGTAATATTGCCGGGCGGTGCTCAGCTGGAAGGTTCCGGCGTTCACAACCTTCTTCTCGTTGGAGTAGTAGTCGCCGCGCGTTGACCAGTAGACGCGGCCATCGCCATTCTTGACGATGCGCACTTGATTGCCCGCAGTCGAAAGTTGCGCTTCCGTGAGGGTGACGCGTTGTCGCGGGAGCCAGCGCATCGGCGGGCGTGAACTTCTTCGTCGCGACGCTCTTTCCGTTTACCTGAATTTCCACGCTATAGTTTGGCTTCAGCTCCTGCGTCTGCTGCAGGTAGTCGGTGAGCCCGTAGATGACCATCGCCGTCTGCTCGGTCGAATCCCAGTAGTAGCCTTCGCTGCGATGGCTGACCAGATACACCGCGGCTTTCGTCACCAGTGGGCTGCTCGGATTGGTGTGGTTGATAAGCTTCAGCGCATAGGCCGTGGACTCCGGTGTGGTGTTGCCGTAGTAGTCCATCAGGTAATTGTTCTCGCTCGGCCACCACGCCTGCGAGTCGTCCTGCTTGGCCGAGCCCTCGAGCTGGTTCGCGAGGTCCTTGGCGCGAGCGTCGCTGATCTGGACCATTGCCAGTCCGAGGACGGCTTGTCCGTAAGCTGTGAGCGTCGCACGCTGCTGCCAAACCGAGTCGATGACCGTGCTGTTGGAATCGGTGCCGCTCAGCACCAGTCCATAGGCCATGTAGGCGCGCAGGTCGGTGCGCACCTTGGTCGACTTATTGAATTGCGGCAGCAGCCACGCACGGCCCTTGTCGATGGCGTCCTGCTTCACGTCGAAGCCGGCAGCCTTGGCCTGGCTCAGTCCGGCGAGAACGTAGGCGGTCATGAAGGCGTTGCTGTCGTCGGTCTGCCACCAGCCCCAGCCGCCATCGTCATGCTGATAGGTGTAGAGGCGGTCGAGCCCGGCCTGCACTTGCTTATGCAGCGTTGTCGGGTCGATGTTCGACTTCACGCCCAGCTTCTGCAACGCGTCGGCAACCAATACGTCGGGCAGGAAGCTCGACATGGTCTGCTCGGTGCAGCCGTAAGGATAGGACGTCAGGTAATCGAGCGCGGCGAAGACGCTGCCGGCAATCGACGGCGTCACGCTGACGGTCAGCTTGCGCGTGCCGTTCTCGGCAGCGGCAGGGAAGTCGACCTTCTGCAATGTGTCGCTCGTGCCCGCGCCTGCAATCGATCCCGAATTCGAAGTCGCCAGCTTCACGCCGAAGGGAACCACCGGCAGCGTCAGCTCCATCGCATCGCTTTCGACGTCGGTGAGTGCCTTGCCGAGCACCTTGGCCGAGTCGACGTCGAGAACTTTGACAACGTAATCAACTTTGACCAGTCCTCGCGTCGGCACATTGATGTTCTGCTGCGTGCCCTGGAGCACCTGCAAGCCTTCGAACTGCATGGAGACCTGCGCGGTCTTGTCGGTGGGCAGGTAGTTCTGCACGATCGTCGAAAGCGTGATCTCGTCGCCGCGGCGGAAGAAGCGCGGTACCACCAGCCGCACCATGATGTTCTTGCGAACGATGGTATTCGTCACCGCGCTGCCGACCATGGTGCTCTCGGTGACGCCGCGGGTGGTCGCGCGCCACGAAGTGATGGCGTCGGGATAATCGAACTTGACGGTGGCCTGCCCATTCGCAGCCGTGCGAATGTCGGCCATCCAGTAGGCGGTGTCGGGGAACGCTTTGCGGATCTTCGGCTGCACGAGCCGTTCGGGCTTCAGCTGCGCCATGCCCTTCGACGGACGCACGCTGGCCAGCTGCATCTTGCGCTTGCCGGCCTGTCCGCTGAAGTAATACGTCAGCGAGCTCTCGGTGCTGACCTGCGAGTAGACGCGGCCGTAAAAGGCATTCATGATACTGCCGGCGGTCTCGGGCTTGATGGCGTAGATGGCTTCGTCTACCACGCCGAGGCTGAAGTCGGCGACCATGGGCTTACCGCGCGGCGTCCGTGGCCTTGATGGTGTAGCTGGCTGATTCGCCCGGCTGATACTGCGGCTTCGACGGAGTCAGTTGCACATTGAGCTGGTGCGCCGTCGGCGGAACGTTCAGGCTCTTCGAGCCCTCATACATCTTGTTGTCGCGGATGAAGACCGCGCCCACGTAAAAGTTCGGCGCGTACTCCGGCTTTACCGGGATATCGACGGCGACGCTGCCGCCGTTGCTCTTCACGACCTGTCCGGAGTAGAGTCCGTTGCCTTCGGCGGAGACCAGCACCGCGGTCGGCTCCTTGCCGGTGACGATCAGCACGTGCGCGGTGTCGCCCGGCTGATAGCTCTTTTTGTCGGCGACAATCTGCACGCGTTCCTGCTGTGTGCCGCTCCACCACGGACTGACGCCCGGCGCCCACAGGAACGCCGTATCCTCGACATCGCGCTTCTCGGGTGTGGTCGCGACAACCTTCACGCGGAATTCGCCGGAGTCGGGAATCGTGACTTTGATTTGCGCTTTGCCGCTGGGGTCGGTCTGCCCCTGCGACGTGGTGACCACCGGTCCGGCGCCGGTGCGCCAGTTCCAGCGATTCATTTCTACGCGAAAGGCAGTCTGGATGGGCTTTTTGTCATAGTCCTGCGCAGTGATATTGATTGTCGCGGTATCGCCTTTGCTGTAGACGTAGGACGTCGGCTCGGCCGTGAGGTAGAAGCTGCCGTAGGTCGCGAGGGCGAAGCCGTGGCCGGCGATCTCGCGATTGCCCGCGTCGGTCACACGCGCTTCGATGCGATACACCATGTCCTGTTTCTTGGGATTGACCGAGGTCGGCACCGTGATTTGAAGCTTGCCGTCGGTATCGAGCACGCCGCTCTTTTCTTCTTGCTGATCGCCGCCGTAGGTGTCGCCCTCGTCGCCGTTATCGGAGTTGTCGGCGACATCATCGCCGCTTCCACTGTCATCGGCGTCGGCGCTGTCGTCATCCTCGCCGCGTCCCAGAGGCCAGTAGGTCGAGGTGTGCACCACCCACTTCACCTTGGCGTTGGCGACTGGCTCGCCGAAGTAGTAGCGCGCGTCGATGGTCGCCTTGATGGGCTGGCCCTGCAGCACGCGCGGCGTCTGCGGCGTGACCTTCACAGCGTATTCCGGCTTCTTGTATTCCTCGACAGAAAAATTGGTGCCGTCGACGTAGCGCTCGCCCATCTGCATGTTCAGGTAGTACGAGCCCAGGTGCGCGTCGGCGGGAATGGTGTAGTTCCACGTGGCTGTTCCCATCTGCGAGAGCGTCACCGTCTGCGTCCAGACGACGTCGTAGGTCTGCGGATCGCGCATCTCCAGGCGCAAATCCTGGCCTTGCGGAATGGTGTAGCCGCTGGCCGCTAGTGAGCGCACGATGGTCTTGAAGTGGACGGTGTCGCCGGGCCGGTACACGGGACGGTCGGTGTAGGTGTAGCCCTTCAAGTTGCGGTTGGGATCGTCGCCCAGGTTCCAGCCGCCGGGCGCGTTGACGGCGAACTCCGTATCGTTGACCGCGAGCACGGCGACATTCTCGGGCTTACTGACATTGACGGCGGTGTCGACCAGTCCGTGCTGATCAGTCGCCTTCGAGGCGATTTCCTTTTGGTCGATCCAGACCTTAACGGGGATGTTGGCGATCGGGTCGCCCGTTCGGCGATCGACCACGTAGGTCATCAGCCGACCTTGCCCGGACTTGGTGACGATGGCGATGTCGGTGACGACGACGATGGTGTAGGCGCGCAGCTTGCCGTCGGTGGCTTCGACCACGTAGACGCCGCGATCGCTAACCGGGATGGTGGTGTTCACGCTCTCCCAGCGTTCGTGCGAGGGGATCGTCCACTTCCAGACCGAGACTACCTGCTGCTGGTTGAGCACGGGCACTTGCGCGTAGTTGGCGACCTGCGGGCCTTTGGTCGGCTCGGTGCTGCCCATCTGCCATAGGCGGATTTCGTGGCGCGAGTCGGGCGAGAATTGCGCGCGAATGAAGTCGCGAATCCACGCCCAGATGCGGTGCTTCCATGCGTGAAATTTTTCCAGCCAGGTGTGCGCCTGCTTCGGCAGCGCCGGACCTTGGCCGCCGAAGTTATGCAGCTCCTGCATCTGGCTAAAGAACTTCACCGGGTCTTTTACGCGATAGACGCGGAACTCGAGCTCCTTGACGTTGTGCGCGCTGACGGCGATCTCGGGCTTCTCGCCCGTCATGTAGGTCTTGGAGCTGGTCAGCGAGAACCAGGATTCGGTGTCAGAGTCGTCCTGGCCGAAGGCCGGCGAAACGAGCATCTGCGCCAACAGAAGAAAGACGATGAGCAAGTTGCGCAGTGAGCGTTGGGCCGTGAGTGAGATTGCCCGGGTAGCGCAGGCATTGACGCCGACATTCAACGATGCCTGAACCAGCCTCAAGCCTGTCTTTAAGGAGAACTGAGCGGCGCAGGCCTTTAGCTCCAGGTTCAAAGAGGATTGGGTGGAGCACGGTTCCAGGTTTGTGGCCAGAAAGGACTGGGTGGAGCAGGCCTTCAGGCCTGCATGAAAGTAAGAGCGTTTGACTTCGGCTTTAGAGGTAAGGGAACCCGCACGGACCTCAGCGGCTAAAGCCGAATCGACTCTCGGCGAAGATATGCAGGCCTGAAGGCCTGCTCCACCCCGATGCGGCTGAATCGTGACCATGAAAGCTTGTTCCATCCAGTGACGCTGCATGGCTCGAGTGGATGCCCGCGTCATTCCTTGGTCCTCGAGAAAGAAGCCGGATACCGGCATCCTGCGACTTTGAGACCAACCGTCGCCTCACTGGCCGCCTCGCAGGATGTTCCAGCGATAGACACCCAGGAACGCGGGATTCGATGAAACGGGCCGCCAGCGTGGGTCGGGATAGTTTGCCAGTTCAGCTACCGACAATCGCTTGACGATGCCCTTCGAATCGCCGCTCGGGCCGGTGTGATAAACGACGAACTGTTCCGCGCCGGGCTCGATCTGGCTTTGCCCGAGGAAGATCATCGCGTGAAACGCCATGTGGCCGCCGTCCTGGCGAAAGAACAGCAGGTCGCCCGGACGCGCGCGATCCAAACTGCGCCCGACGGAGAACGTGTTGTGTCGCCACAGCGTCTCGGCGTCAGCGAACTGGCCGAAGGCGCCATCGCGAAGATCATGCGCGATGAAGCTGCCACCCTTCACGCGGAAGACATCGGCTCCCAGCGGCGTGTACGGGTATTGATACTGCTGAATGTCGCCGCTCGTGACGGGGCCTGGCAAAGATGCGTCCTGCGCCCATGCAGCATCATGCTCGCGCATTGCCTCGCGATAGGCGAAGCGCAACAGCGCGGCGCAGTCATCGACCTCGGGCAAAGACTTGCCGCGATAATACTGCGACTCGGCCAGCAGGGTGAACCAGTGCCGGAAGGCCCGTCGGTCGGCCGGATCGTGCAGGCGAAGGAAGTCGGGCGTGCCGTCGCCTACGCTGTCGGTGTTGTCGGAGGCGGTGGTCAACGTCAGCTCCTGCGGATCAAATCCCGGAGCAGTGACGCGGATTCTGGCGTCCCCGGGCAGCACTCCAGCCTGCAGGAAAGCCTCAGCAGAATCGCCATGTACGGAGAAGGACTCAAGTGTTACTTGATGGGGTGTTTCGACTGCGAGGTGAACGCCGCGCAGATCATGGCCGTTCATCGAGCGGATCGTCAGCTCAGAAGTGGAAAAGCCGTCGGCGGGAATCTCCGTGTCGGAGAGGTGCAGGACGAACTGGCCGGGCGCGAGCGCATGATGCACGGTGAACGCGCAAACCACCGCGACTCCCGTCAGCACAGCCACCACTGCCAACCAGCGAGGCACGCCGCGCAAGTTCGTTTCTCCTGAGAACAGTCGCGCGGATTATAAGGCAGTAGCTAGCAACTAGCAATTAGCAACTAGCATTCAGCAGCAGGCCACGACTCAGTCGCGACTATTAAAACCTTAAAACCAATCCCTGACCCCTAGCCCCCAATCCCTATCCGCTTCAACTCTTCCAGCAGCCTCTCCACCTCTTCCTTGGTGTTGTAATGCGCCAGACCGATGCGGAGCATGCCGCCGCTTTGCTCCACGCCCAGCCGCTCAGTGAGGTTGATGGCGTAGTAGTTGCCGTCCCAGGTGAAGATGCCGCGTTCGCCCAGTTTGGTCGCCAGCTCGCGCGGCGAGTGGCCCTCCATGCGAATTGCCACCGTCGGTGTGCGCTGGTCGAGCTTCGTCAGGTCTTTGATTCCATAAAACGTCAGGCCGGGAATCTCCAGCAATCCGCCGATGAGCTGGGCTGCCAGTTCGTGCTCGTGCGCCCGGATGACCTCATACGCCGCCAGAATCGCTTCCCGCCGCGTAGCCGCCGCACGCTTGTGACGCCGGCCAAGTTCAGCCAGATACTCAATCGCCGCAATCACTCCAGCCATGCACTCGTGGTTCTGCGTGCCGGTCTCCCAGCGATCCGGCAGCAGCTCCGAGCTGGCGCGCAGCTTGTACGGACGCAGCCTCTGCAGCTGCTCGCGCTTGCCATACAGAACGCCGAGATGCGGACCGAAGAATTTGTACGCCGAGCAAGCCAGAAAGTCGCAATCCAGCGCGCGCACGTCAACCGGCCCGTGCGGCGCATAGTGGACCGCATCGATGAACGCCATCGCACCGGAGGCATGCGCCAGCCGCACGGCTTCACTTACAGGATTGATGGTTCCCACGGCGTTGGCTGCCAAACCGACCGCAACTACCTTCGTAGTGCGGCGGATCTTCGCTTGCAGATCGAACATATCCAGCGTGCAATCGGACGGCCTGATGTCGGCGGTGCGCACCTTCACCCCCCGTTCTTCCAGCGACACCCAGGGCGAGACATTGGCGTCGTGGTCGAGCACGGTCACCAGCAGCTCATCACCGCGTTTCAGCTCGCGGCCAATGGCGCGGCTCAACGCCAAGGTAAGGGTCGTCATGTTCGGCCCGAAGACAACTTCGTCCGGATCGCAGTTCAGGAAATCGGCCATCGCCGCGTGTGCATCGGCAATAACTTTGTCGGTGCGTGCGCTGGTCAAGAACGCTCCGTGAGTGTTCGAGTTCGACGTGACCAGGTAATTCGCAATCGCGTCGATCACCTGCTGCGGCACCTGCGTTCCGCCCGGCGCGTCAAAGAACACCGCATGCTGACCGTTGACTGTTTGCTGAAGTGCAGGGAACTGCTGACGTACCCAATCGATATCTAACTTGCCCATTTGTTCAACCATTCTCGTACCCGAAGACATTTACGAACTCCTGATTGCGGTAAGAAAGTCGGCGAGCAGCCCGTAAGCCGTAGTCTCCAAGGTCGGATTCTGCTCGGTGATGATGAGTTGCGGGAGGATGTCCGTTTCAAAGCTGATAACCGACGACGTCCCGTGAATCTGCGCCAGCGGATCGTCGTGCTTGAGCCGCTTGGGCTGAACTGATGCAGTGATGCTGCCGTCCGGCTCTCGCCGTGCGCTGCATACCAGCTTCCAAGCCTCGCTGTTGGCACGCGCCTGGCGAAGCTGATCGACGGTCAATTCCCGAATACCCTGACGACGCACGTCGTTGGGTTTGAGATCCCCATCCATCAGAACGTTGGTCAGCGCGACAACCTTCACGGCAGCGTCGACGCCTTCGATGTCATCCGTCGGATCAGACTCGGCGACTCCCAACTCCTGCGCACGCCGCACTGCTTCCTCGAAGCTCCGGCCTGCTTCCATTTCCTCCAGAATGACATTGGTCGTCGAATTCAGCACGCCGCGGAAAGCCTCGAATTTCCACCGCCGGCATCGCCTCGCGGAAGAGCGAGAAGATAGGCACGCCGTCCATCACCGCCGACTCAAAGAGAAAGCGTCGTCCCACGGCAGCCGCCAAAGTGCTCAACTCGCGGTAAGCGTAGACTACTGGCCCTTTGTTCGCGCTGATCGCGTGCGCTCCCGATTCCAGAGCCGCCCGGATGTGATCGATGGCGGGACGACCGGTCGCGGCGTTGAGCGAGCTGGTTTCGAACAGCGCGTCGGCCGCGGCCACCTTTAGCCACAGGCTTATGTCCAGGACGTGCTCTGCTTGTGAGAAATCCGCCACCAGCAGCTTGGCTGAATCAAAGCCGTTCGGGCGCCGCCAGCCATCCCAGGCGTCGCGAAGCCACGCCAGTGACGCGGCAGGCAATGCCGTAGCACGCCGCAAGCTCCTGCCGCTTGCGCTCGAGCAGCGCGACAAAGGCCTTACCCACGTTGCCGAAGCCAACGATGCACAGGTTATAGGTGCGGATAGCGGGGCTCTCCGAGGTGAAGTAGCTTTACCCACCATTCTAAACACGTTGCTTTGGTTGCTGAAGAGCGGGCGCTTACCGGCCGCCGGAATTTCTGCTGCTTTTTCGTACCTACTTTGCGCCCGGGCGCATCCATTCTGGTGGGTCTGGTCACGGAATCACGCAGCGTGGAGGAAGCCGCTCTGTGGATTTCCGCTGGTCAGATATAATCTGGAGTTAAGCTGAATCCCGGATGCTACACTTCACCGATCACCGCAGCTTGCGTTTGACTCCCAGGCGCGACTGCATCGCAGACTTTCGGCCCCGGCAGCATAACGACTCAGTACCAATCTGCCTGTGAAGGAGCCTCGGAATGGCCATTAAAGCAAGTGAATATGTTTGGCACAATGGACACCTCGTCGCATGGGACGACGCCAAGATCCACGTGATGGCCCACGTGGTCAACTATGGCTCATCGGTCTTTGAGGGGATCCGCTGCTACCAGACGCCGAAAGGCCCCGCGATTTTCCGCCTGCGGGACCACACCATCCGTCTGCTCCAGTCGTGCAAGATCTATCGCATCGACGTGGACTATTCGCTTGAGGAATTGATTCAGGCGCAGGTGAACCTGGTCGCCGCCAACAAGGTTTCGCCCTGCTACATCCGGCCTATCGTGCTGCGTGGCTATGGACAGGTTGGCGTGAACCCGTTCAACTCGCCCACCGATGTGTACATTGCCAATTACGAGTGGGGCAAGTACCTGGGCAGTCCGGACTCGGACGATGGCGTCGATGTCTGCGTCTCTTCGTGGACGCGCCTGGCGCCGAACACCATGCCGACGATGGCCAAGGCCGGCGCGAACTACATGAACTCGCAGCTGATCAAGATGGAAGCTATCGTGAACGGCTATACCGAGGGCATCGCGCTCGATATCAACGGCTACGTCAGCGAAGGCTCGGGCGAGAACATCTTCATCGTCCACAAGGACCGCATCTACACCCCGCCGTTGGGCAACAGCGTGCTGCCGGGCATCACGCGCAATTCGGTCATTCATATTGCGCAGGAGCTTGGCATTCCATTGGTCGAGCAGATTATTCCGCGCGAGATGCTCTACATCTGCGACGAGCTGTTCTTCAGCGGCACGGCGGCTGAGATCACGCCGATCCGCTCGGTCGACAAGATCACCGTCGGCCACGGCACCGCGGGCCCCATCACGAAGTCGATCCGCAAGGAGTTCTACGGCATCGTGAACGGCGAAGTGGAAGACCGTCACGGCTGGCTAACGCCCGTTCCCGTGCAGGCCAAGCAGCCGGTCAGCGTGTAAGAAAAATCCAGTTGCGAGCAAGAAGGGCGCAGAGATTGCGCCCTTTTCGTCTTAGCGAAAGTAGTTTTGCGTCCTGCGACTTTAGAGGCTGCTGAAGAACTTTGCCTCAGTAAGCTTGGTGTCAGGGCACGACTTCAGTCCTGGCGCAGTGCGCTGCGCATCGGAGTTGTCATCCTGAGGAGGGCTTGAGCCCGAGGAAGGATCTGCGGCCTGAGGGGAGCGACAAGGAGGCAGATATTCTTCCAACCGCCCGCGAGCTACGGGTCCATTGCTTCGCTCAGGATGACAATTCTGAGTAGCTTTTGTCCCCACAGTGCCCGCCTAGAATTCCATCGTCTTCAACTCAGGGCTCACCAGCAGCGGCGCATCCGTCGCACGCTGCACATCCTCGACGGTAAGGTGCGGCGCAATCTCCTCCAGCACCAATCCCGCCTGTGACACCCGAATGTAGGCCATTTCCGTAACGACCGTGTCCACCACGCGCAGCCCGGTAATGGGCAGAGTACAGCGCTTCAGAATCTTCGGCGCACCGTCCCTGGTGGTGTGTTCCATGGCAACGATCACGCGCCGGGCGCTGGCGACCAGGTCCATTGCGCCTCCCATCCCTTTGACCATTTTGCCGGGGATCATCCAATTGGCCAGGTTGCCTTCCTCATCCACCTCCATCGCGCCCAACACGCTAAGGTCGATGTGGCCGCCGCGGATCATAGCGAACGACTCGGCGCTGGAGAAAAACGCTGTGCCCGGAATTTCGGTCACCGTCTCCTTGCCGGCGTTAATCAGGTCAGCGTCTTCCTCGCCAGCGATGGGATACGGGCCGACACCCATCATGCCGTTCTCGCTTTGCAGCACGACTTCCATGCCGGCGGGAACGCAGTTGGCCACCAGCGTCGGCATGCCAATGCCCAAGTTGACGTAAAAGCCGTCGCGCAGCTCGCGCGCCACGCGGCGGACGATGCGATCGCGTTTTTCGGTGTCTTTCTGCTTTGTGATATTCGGAGTGGTAGCCATTTATGTTCCCGATTCCTGACTCGCCGGCAGGCACTCGCACAAACGAGAGCCCGATTAGCAGGTAACGATTCCACCCAATTTTCTGGGGTGAAGCTCGAAACGTCAGTTTAAGTTTTTATACGATTCCCACGTTTCGCGTTTGACAAAATAAAGCAGCTTCCCTGGTTGAGGCCGGTCATCGAACGCCACGCCGTTATTACTCTCGCATAGGTTTCTCGTCACCAACCCGTCGTTCAGAACTTCGTCAACAGAGTAGTCCTTCAGGGGAGCGTCAAACGCCTGTTCTCCGCAAGTCGCGTACTCTGTCGGAACCACTCGAAATGTCTTAGCGCCTTCGACATCGAACTCAACTTTTCCCTGATCGTCGGTGTGGAGATTCAGGATGTTACGTGTCACCGTACCCTGGAAAGCGACGTAAACGCGCTTGCCCGGGCCGACTGGCTTGCCGTTCTTGCCATTTAGAACTTGCACCGTCACCGATTGGGCCGCCAGAGAACTCGCCGCCATAAGGATCAGCGCGGGACCCAAAGCTCTACAACACTTTCGCGATAGGAGGTCGAACTTCATGGCTCCTTCTTCATCCGGCTGACGGCTAGGCTTTCCTCACCGTACGCCGCTCAATCCTCTTCTCGTAATCCGATCCTTGGAAGATGCGATGCACATACACGCTTGGGGTATGAATCTGGTCCGGCTCGAGTTCGCCGGGCTCGACCAGATGCTCGACCTCGGCGATTGTAATTCTGCCGGCGGTAGCCATCATGGGATTGAAATTGCGCGCCGTCTTGCGATAGATAAGATTGCCCCAGCGATCGCCCTTCCACGCCTTGATGAGCGCAAAGTCAGCGGTCATCCCGCGCTCAAGGACATAAGGCCGGCCGCTGAACTCCCGCGTCTCCTTGCCCTCGGCGACCACTGTTCCAAATCCAGTCGGCGTGTAGAACGCCGGAATACCTGCGCCGCCCGCGCGAATGCGCTCGGCCAGGGTTCCCTGCGGAACCAGTTCGAGATCGATGCGCCCGGTCAGCACCATATCTTCGAGCAACTTGTTCTCGCCCACGTAGCTGCCCTTATGCGAAGTGATTTGCCCGGCAGCCAGGAGTAGGCCGAGACCGAAGTCGTCGACGCCAACGTTGTTGCTGATGGTGTGCAGGTTCTTAACGCCCTTCTTGACCAGCGCCTTGATGAGATTCTCAGGAATGCCGCACAGCCCGAAGCCGCCGACCATGAGGGTGGCGCCGTCCTGAATGTCGTGTACCGCCGCATCGGCGTTCGTCACAACCTTGTTCATTGCCATAGAGGTTTTCGTCCGACCCGCGATTGTAATGGGGAGGGAAGGGCGGGCGCAAAAGCCACGGGCTAGGGGCTAGGGGCTAGGGGCTAGGGGCTAGGGGCTAGGGGCTAGGGGCTAGGGAACGAAGCGTGATGCTGGCTGCAGTTTTTCTGTTGTGTGGTTGTCATCACGAGCGCAGCGAGGGATCTGCTGTTTGCCGGAATCGGCAGGATCGTTCATTCTTCCGCATCACCCATCCCATCGGAATGTAAACAACGCAAGCCCTCGACTCTGCGACTAGACTTCCCTCGCTGCGCTCGTGATGACAATTTCCTTACTCCCTCACATCACAGCACGGCGTTTGCGGCTTGATTCACCTCTTACGTCTGTGGGCCTAGTCCCTGGACTCCGACCCCTGGTCCCTGTCTTTCCCAAACTGATTGGCGCTCTCGAACATCTCCCGCAGTCCCGGTCCGCGCAAATTCTCCCGCAACTCCGCCAGTTGCTGCTCAAAGCGCAGCAGCGCGTCTTCGATGTTGCCCGTGTTGGTCATAGCGATGTCGCGCCACATGGAATATGGACTGTGGGCGATTCGGGTCATCTCGCGCAGGGCGCGTCCGCCAATCTGGGCTACACTTGCGTCGTCGCCCAGTTCCTCTCGTAACGCAGATGCCAGTGCTGTGGCCATCATCTGCGGCAGATGGCTGATCCAGGCGCAGAGTCGATCGTGCCGTTCACAATCGATCACCATGATCCGCGCGCCGATATCTAAAAGCAGTTGCAAGTACTCCTGCTGCAAAGTTGTGAACGGAAGACTCGGATCGGATGGTGTGATCAGCCAGACTGCATTGAAGAACAGATTAGCGTCCGCCTGCTCAATGCCTCCCACTTCTTTGCCTGCCATGGGATGTCCTGGCAAATACCTTTCGTACGCGTCCTTGCCGAAAAGTTTCGCAGGCCTGTTCGGCGAGCTTGTGCTTGGTACTGCCGACATCGGTGATAAGCGCTCCTGAAGGCAGCAGCGGGGCAATCAATGCCATTTGCGAGAGTATGCAGCCGACAGGCGTTGCCAGGATGACGACCTGACTCCCGATGATTGCACGCTCAAGATCGGTTTCGGCTCGGTCGATAGCGTTCCGTGCCTGAGCGATTTCCAGCACGTCCCGCCTGTCGCAGCCGATGATGTCACCGGAGAAGCCAGCCTGTTTTAGCGCAAGCCCGAGCGACCCGCCGATCAGCCCGGTGCCGACAATCGTGATTTGCTGAATGCGCATCGTCCAAAAGTGTTTACACGGGTGGAGCATGCCTTCAGGCATGCGCAGAAGGTCAATATCAGGAAGTCGCGCTTCAGCACCTGAGGTTATTCGCTTGACTTACCGCAGCGGCTGAAGCCTCGTGTCCCACATCTTCGTGAATCGCATCGCTGAAGCGATGCTCCACCCATGAACGTCCCATAAGCCCTAGATCGTCCTACCCACTGCAGGCGCGATCATCCTCAACTGCTCCATCAGCTCGGTGAACTGCTCGGGGAAGAGCGACTGCGCGCCATCCGACAGAGCCTCGTCCGGCGAGGGATGCACCTCGATCAGCAGCGCGTCGGCCCCGGCAGCAACAGAGGCTCGCGCCATGGGTGCGACCTTGTCACGCAGACCGGTTCCGTGCGACGGATCGGCGACGATGGGCAGGTGCGACAGCTTGTGTACCACCGGGATCGCTGAGATGTCCATCGTGTTGCGCGTGTAGGTCTCGAAGGTGCGAATGCCGCGCTCGCACAGCATGACGTCGTAGTTGCCACCTGACATAATGTACTCGGCCGACAGCAGCGTCTCTTCAATGGTGGCCGCGATGCCGCGCTTCATCAGCACCGGCTTGCGAATCTTGCCGACCTCGCGCAGCAGGTTGAAATTCTGCATGTTTCGCGCGCCTACCTGGAAGATGTCGATGTACGGCATCATCAGCTCGATCTGCGAAATCTCCATCACCTCGCTGATGACCAGCAGCCCGTGGGCGTCGGCGGCCTCCCGCATCAACTTGAGTGCCTCGATGCCCAACCCCTGAAACGTGTATGGCGAGCTGCGTGGCTTGAATGCGCCGCCGCGCAGGACCTTTGCGCCGGCCGCGCAGACTATCTCCGCCGCGGCAAAGATCTGCGCCCGCGATTCTACGGAACATGGCCCGGCCATCACAACAACGTGTTTGCCGCCAATCTCAACGCCGTTCGGCAGCTTCACCACGGTCCCTTCGGGCCGGAAGGTTCGCCCCACAAGCTTGTACGGTGCGCTGATGCGGTGTACCGTCTGCACACCCGGCAGCACTTCCAGTTCACGAATGTCGAAGTCGATGCGCTTGCCGACTGCGGCCAGCACGCTCTGCCGTGCGCCGGTGGTGCGGTGTACGGCAAAGCCCATCTTGATCAGATGGTTGGTGACCTCCTGAATCTGGTCTTCGCTCGCCGTCTCCCACATTGCAACGATCATGATTTAGACCTTAGAAACTCTATTGCAATTAGCAATTAGCATTTGGCAATTAGCCATTCGCTTAAGGTTGAACTCTGGTTCGAACACAACTGACGACTGGCGGCTGGCTGCTGGCGACTGTTGTTCAGTCTTTCGGTTCCAGCTCGGTCCCGTTGCGCCCACCTTCGACATCGACTTCAACGTCCACCCTCTGCACCTGGCGCATCACGTCGATCAGTCGCTCGTACACCTGCCGCAACTGGATTTGCGACAGCGGTCCGTGATTCATCTGCGCGATATGGTCGAAGATAATCCGCTCGCGGTCGGGCTCGTAGACTGGCATGGCTAGCCCCTGCTTCAGCTTGCCGATCTCGACCGCACACACGGCGCGTTCGTTGATCAGCCGCACCAGCTGCTGATCCAATTCGTCGATCTTCTTACGCCAATCCGCGATGTCCATGACAATAAAACTTGATCTTCACCACAGAGTTACAGACTCGTCAGTGTTCTCCGTGCGTCCGTGGTGAATTAAATCCTGCAACGGTCCAATATTTCGTGCGCTCCTCGCCGGCTGTTACCTGCTTGCTCCTGCATGCCGCGCCGCTGCTGAAAGGGAAGACAGGAATTCTGCCACAGCCTTCGCCTCGCGACCGCGATTCTGTTCAATGCGCTGAACGATCGCGCTGCCCACAACCGCCGCATCGGCGAAGCTGCCTACTTCTGCGAACTGCTCCGGCGTGGAGACACCAAAGCCGACAGCAATCGGGAGCTTGGTGAAGGCTCGCAGCCGCTCGACCAGCGAACGCGCGTCGCCTGCCAATTCCTGCCGCGCGCCGGTGATGCCGGTACGCGAGATGGCGTAAACAAATCCGCGCGAGTGTTTGGCGATTTGCCGCAGGCGATCATCGGTGCTGGTGGGCGCCGCCAGGAATATGGGCGCGAGCTTGTGCACCTTCATCGTCTTCAGGTAATCGCCCGCTTCTTCCATCGGCAGGTCGGTGACCAGCGCTCCATCGACACCAGCATTGGCGGCCGCGGCGCAAAAGGCATCCAGGCCAAACTGCAAAATCGGATTCAGATAAGAGAAGATGACGAGCCCCGCGTTCGACTGGCTGCGAATCTGCCGGGCGACATCGAGCACTCCGGCAAGGTCGGTGCCGTGCTGCAGGGCGCGCTCACTGGCCCGTTGAATCACCGGTCCATCGGCGACGGGATCGCTGAACGGGACGCCCAACTCGATGACGTCGGCGCCCGCGCCGATCGCAGCCAGCGCAACCTCGCGCGAGGTCTCAAGATCGGGATCGCCGCAGGTGATGTAAGCAACCAGTCCGGGATGATGTTTGAATTGAATCGCCAACGAACTCTCCAGCAAACGAATTGTTCACCACTGAGAAACGAGGTCACGAAGGTTTACTCTCGATTTTCCTCCGTGTAATCCGTCCCTTCGTGGTGAATCCGCCTCACTTAGAATTTCAGATTCTCGCGCAGAATCCCGATGTCCTTATCGCCGCGGCCCGACACATTCACGATGACAATGTCGCCCGGCTGCATCTTCGGCGCACGCTTGATACACTCGGCCACCGCGTGCGATGACTCCAGCGCAGGAATAATTCCTTCCAATCGTGCCAGCGTGCGGCAGGCGTCCAAGGCCTCCTGATCGCTGGCTGCTACGTACTCTGCCCGGCCCTGATCGTGCAGTTCCGCATGCTCGGGACCGATCGCGGGATAATCAAGGCCAGCCGACACCGAGTGCGTCAGCGCGATTTGTCCCGCCTTGTCCTGCAAAACATAGGAATACGTTCCCTGCAGAACTCCGGGACCACCGCCTTCGAAGCGCGCCGCGTGCTCGCCCAGCGCGTGGCCGCGGCCTCCGGCTTCGACGCCAATCAACTTCACATCCTTATCCTTGATGAACTCGTAGAACGCTCCAATCGCGTTTGATCCGCCGCCGACGCAGGCGATGATTGCGCTTGGCAACTGCCCCTCAGCCTTCAGGATTTGCTTGCGCGCCTCCTGGCTGATCACGCGATGGAAGTCGCGCACCATCGTTGGATACGGATGCGCGCCCAGCACGCTGCCCAGCAGGTAATGCGTGGTGCGGACGTTGGTGACCCAGTCGCGCATGGCCTCGTTGATCGCGTCCTTCAAGGTGCGCGAACCCGATTCCACTCCGCGCACCTCGGCTCCCAGCAGGCGCATGCGAAAGACATTCAATTCCTGTCGCCGCATGTCTTGGGTGCCCATATAGACGACGCACTCCATGCCGAAGAGAGCGCACACCGTCGCAGTAGCAACGCCATGCTGGCCCGCGCCGGTCTCCGCGATGATGCGATGCTTGCCCATGCGGCGCGCCAGCAGCGCCTGCCCGATGCAGTTGTTGATTTTGTGTGCGCCGGTGTGCAGCAGGTCTTCGCGCTTCAGGTAGATTTTCGCGCCGCCGAGTTCTTTCGTGAGGCGTTCAGCGAAGAAGAGCGGCGTGGGGCGTCCAGCAAAGTCGGCGAGCAGGCGATGAAGGTCGTCGCGGAATGACTTGTCTCTACGAGCCGTGGCATAAGCAGCTTCCAGCTCCTGCAAGGCCGCCATCAGCGTCTCGGGAACATAGCGTCCGCCGTAGGCGCCAAAACGCCCGGCGGCAACGCGAGCTTGCGGCGTCGGATTACTTGCGGATGGAATGGGTGTCGCTCCCATAGGTGCGCCGTTGGTCTCTTCCATGATCCCCTTCTACTGCCCTGTGTGTTGTCGTACCGCGCTCACAAACTCGCGCAGCTTAGCTTCATCTTTCTGTCCGGGCGCGCTCTCGATACCGCTGACGGCGTCAACACCCCAAGGTTGAAACAACTCGATCGCCCGGCCGACGTTCCCGGCGTTCAGCCCGCCGGCGACGATCAGCGGCATCCGTTCGCGGATGCGCGAAGCGATCGGCAGCGCGCTTTCCCAGTTGAACGCCGCTCCGGTGCCGCCTCGCTGTTGAACCCACCCTGAGTCGAGCAGGATGGCGTCTACGACATCGCGCAACCCCACGTACTCTTCAAGTCGCGACTCGCTGCCGGCCAGCAGGCTGCCGACCTGAAGCGTCTTGATGAGCTTGCGCTGGCCCAGCGTGCGACGGAACTCGGGCAACATTCCCGGCCCTTCATCGCCATGCAATTGCACGCCGGACAACCCAACTTCGTCGGCGACTTCCGCCACTCGCTCGGGACTGGCATTGACGAAGACGCCGATGCACTCAACTTCGCCCGCTACGGCGGCGACGATCTCTTTCGCGGGGGCTAGTTCAATCTGCCGTCGGCTTGGCGCGAAGATAAAGCCCAACGCGTCGGCGCCAGCGGCGACGCTCAACTGCGCATCCCGAAGGTTTGTCGTGCCGCAGATCTTGATCCAAATCGCGCCATGTTGCTGGCTGATCACCGCGCGACCGCCGACTGCGTCAGTAACTCGCGCAGCGCGTCGCCGGGACGCGGCGCGCGCATGAGCGATTCGCCGATCAGAAACGCGTCATAGCCAGCCTGTCGCAAACCTGCGATGTCGTTGCGGGTTTCGATTCCGCTCTCCGCAACTTTAACCACGTTCTTAGGCATGCGCGAAGCCAGTTGCAGAGAGGTATTCAAATCAACTTGGAAGGTGTGCAAGTTGCGATTGTTGACGCCGATCAGGTCGAAGCCGGCATCGACCGCGCGCCACATCTCCTCACCGTCGTGGACTTCGCAGAGCACGTCGAGCTGAAGTTCTTCGGCGCGCGAGCGCAAGCTGCTCAACTCATCATTGGTTAGCGCAGCAACAATCAGGAGAATGGCGTCGGCGCCGTAGGCCCGGGCCTCTAAGACCTGAAAATCGTCGACGATAAAGTCCTTGCGCAAACAGGGCAGAGAGGTCGCGGACGACGCGATCCGGAGATTCTGAAGCGAGCCCTGGAAATAATGCTCGTTGGTGAGGACGGAAAGGGCAACGGCGCCCGCCTGCTCAAGTTCTCGTGCCAGATCGGCAACGGGAAAGTCGGCGCGGATCAGGCCCTTCGACGGCGAAGCCTTCTTCAACTCGGCGATGACGGCGGCTCCGGCAGCCGATTTTTTCTTCAAGGTTTCACGAAAGCCGCGTGGTTGGTGACGTTCAGCCGCCTCGCGCAAAGTGCGCATGTCCGCCCCGGCTTTGGCAGCAGCAGCTTGGCGTCGAGAGGCCGCGACGATTTCTTCCAACCGGGTAGGCATGAGAAAGTATACCTGCTCTTCAGGCTTCGCAGGGTCAGCGAGCCGCGATATGTCTTGCTGGCAAATGCAGCGCAGGACGACGGACAACTTAGCCTTGCCCGGCCCCAAAAAGTTGTAGCCGCATCAGGCGAAAACACTATTTCCAGCGCGCGTTCCATGGAGTACTCTGGCACCTATCCTTTTCAAGGCAGGCGAGGATTTGGCGCCATACTACGCGACGTTGGGCGGGGGAGCCCAACTGAGAAAGCGATTTCGGCTGCTTCCGCTGGGGACGCTCGCGGTTGCGCTGGCGTTGTCGGCGCAAGAACCAACTCTCGCCAAGCTCACGCACGACGGCAGTGCGGAGCTGCCACACTCTTCCATACGCACTGTCTGGAGTACTCCGCCGACTGTGCACCACGGGCAATCGTCGTCACTGCCGGTCAGCGTACTGGCGCACTCGGCGGCAACAGCGCTGTTCGTTCACTCCGATCTGGATCGCTCGCGCATCCTTGGTCAACAGGTGCTGCGCCGCGATCCTCGCGACGCCGAGGCCCTCTTCGTACTGATGGAAGCCTCGGAGATGGAAGACGACGCTGGTACCGCCCTGGACGCGGCAACCCGCCTCTGCGAAGCTGGCCAACATTCCCCGGCTGATCTGCGAGTTCGTCTGGCTGCAGTGCGAGTTCGCGAAGCGGCAGCGAATACCCCCGAGTTTCGCAACGTGATCCCGCGTATTCAATCGGTGTTGGCCCATTCGCAACAAGAGTGGCCTGAGTTGCAGGAAGCGTTGTTGCAGGCCGCTATGGACGGCGTGCCGGGATTGAATCCCTACACGCTCTCCCGGGCTGCCGGAATTTTGACCGATTGGAGAATCGTTGGTCCGCTGAACCGGCTGCGGCTCAGCGACGATTCCTCGATTCCGACGGCCGACGAAGTGTCACGCCCTTCGTACCAGCACCGGGCGGGGGAGAATTTTGAGTTTCCCGACGGCAGGATCGTTTTGCCGGATTACCTGTCGCGTCACGGCACGTTCTATGCTGCGTCGCATTTTGCCTCGTTGACCCCCGGATCTGTGGCGCGTGAAAGTTGAAAGCGAACGTAACGTGGAGATTTACGTAGATGGAGCACGCGTTGCGCGCAGCGGCAATTCTGGCGGAACGCAAAGCGTGACGTTCGAAGTAGCGGCTGGCCCGCACAATGTTCTCGCAAAATTTGCCGCATCCGCGATCCCGCTACGCGTGACGATGACTCCCGCCGAGGAGGAATTGCACAACCCACCGCCGTCAAAGCTCTCGCTCGAAGAGCTGACCTATCTTCTTTCGGCCGAGCACTACGTAGCGGGAGACTTCGATGCGGCGGCCAAACAGTTGAACGCGATTCCATCCGCGGACCGCACGGCAGCGCTTACCTTTTTCATGGCCAGGCCTACGAGCGCTTGTCTCCGACGTCGCAAGCAGCTCTGACAACGTGGGAGCAGCTCAAAGCGACAACGCCTCGCGCTTTCATTGCGGAGAAAGAGTTGGCTCGACACGCCCTCTCCGCTGGTGATCGAGCCGCAGCCGCAAGGTGGGTAAATGGCGTTCTCGAAGTGCGGCCCGAAGGACAGCGAGGCGCTGCGAATCGCAATCGCTGCATGGCAAGGCGATGGGAGCTCGCCAGCGACGTTGAGTGAACTTTGGGAGCGACAGATTGTCGCTCATCCCTCGTGCCAGAACCTGCGGGCGGCCGTGAACTTTTATCGGCAGAAATCGGACGAGTTCGCGGCGGCTTCGACGGAGCGCAAGCTCGACGGCTGTGCTCCAGAATCGCTGGACTACGCCAGAGCTTTGTCCGAGCAGGGAAGCCATGCCGAGGCGGCACGTTGGCTCCAACAATTCTCCGCTGCCGCAGCGCTCGATCGTAATGCCCATCTCATGCTGATTCGCGAGATGCAGTTAGCAGGAGAGGACAGCGCTGCGCAGCAGGCAGCCGTCGATTGGCTGCGCATTGCTCCCAACGCCGCCAACTATCATCGCCTCGCTGCCTCTGCCGAGCCCGCGAGCGATATTGCGCAACCCCAGGACAAAACAGCCGCATTTTACGCACCCTATCGCCGCGACGCTGCGAATCTCCTTGGCGACAATCACCCGACCTTCCCCTCGAATAACGAATTCGTGCTGCTCGATGATCACGTTGCCATCGCGCGGACGGACGGCAGCGTTTCCGTCTATGTCCACAGTGTTCGGCGTCCGGCGAACAGCCCCTCTGCGCGGAATATTTCACTGCCCCAAGGAGCGCAGCTTATCCATCTCGGCGTGCTGCACGGCGATGGCACGACGGTCCCTGCCGTTCCTGACTCCGGCACCGTGTCGCTCAACGCAGGCGACGCCATCGATGAGGAATACGTCATCAACTACACCGGGGATGGCGGCATCTCAGAGCACCCGGAAGTCTTCCAGTTCGTCTTTGGCAGCTTCGACCGCCAGATTCTGAATGAGCGTTTCATCGTTCTGACGCCGGCGCAAAGCGCGGATCGCGGCGTTGTGATTGCCACGGAAGGCGCGCCTGCCATGAGCGCCAGCGTTCACGGCAACATGTTGCAGCGGGTTTGGACGAGGGAACAGATGCCGCCGGCGAAGGGCCGGTCAGCGGCGAGCGCGACCGGTTTGCCGATCATACGTGTCGTGGAAGAAGAGCACGGCTGGACGGTGCCCAGCAATGCCGAGCACCAGCGCCGCATTGAGACGATTCATCCCGGGCCGCGACCGGTCGACTCCTAGGCATATCGGAGCGGAACCTAAGAACCGTATTCCGAGCGAATAGTGCGCCAAGTGTCCACGCTGCGCCGCTCCGCTTCTTCGGCAAAGTTCTCACCCAGCTTCTGCAGGGTTCCGAAGATCTGCATGCCCTTTTGCAGGTAGTCGGGCGCGTTCTCCCACACCGATTCGAACTTCTCCGGATATTCCGAGGCCAGCACGGCCAGGCCGGCGGCCGCGCACGCCATTCCGACCGGCTTGCGTCCAGTCAAGATCAGCACGGCTCCTGCGCCGATGGATCCGAAAACGATAGCTTTCTTCCAGTTCTGCATGGTCACCTCAATGACTTACGAAGATTACGAAATACATTAGAGCAGTTCTGCCGGGCTCCTGTTGTCTCAGGCGGCTCGAATGCGTAACCCATATTGTAAGCGAGGAGAAATGGCGATTGCGCTATTTGGCCGGCTTCGGCGGCGCATTGACCACCAGTAGCCAGCCGCTGCCACCGCGAATGTCGATGTCCTTGGGTGAGGTGAACGCGATCTGGCCATAGGAAGGCGTGTTGCTGCCGTCGCCATCCAGCTTCGTGTTTTCGAAGCCGTAGATACCGCAGGCCGCAGCCGAGAATATCCAAAGCGATTGCAATGGATTGTTGTTTTCGATTCCGGCACAGCCATCGATCACGGGCAGCTTGCCCCACACGCCCGACCCATCCCAGATGCCGTCTTTGGCCACCGGCGACGCCATGTAGCCGCGCCCGCGGAAGACGTAATCGCCCCCGACCTGTTGCGTCACCCACTCTTGCGAGGATTCGGCGTCCGAGTTGTTGTCGACCGGCACTCCCGCCTGGAAGACTGCCTGCGAGCTGGCCATCGCGCGCAAGCCCACCTGCAACGGCAGGCTGACGTGCTCGTCCTGCAGTTGGTCGAACTGCACAACGAGCCGCGAACCTTTCCCGTCGGAGCGCATTGCAGAAACGACGTGGCCGGTAACGTGAGCTCCTTTATTGAGATGGCCGCCATCCGGGATCTTGACCGCCTGCGCCAGCTTGCCTTCGATTTTCTGCCCCGGCTTGGCGTTCTTGGCGTTGATATCTGAGCTGACGACCACCGGAAGAGCCGTTCCCGGAGGAAGCATCTGTGCAGTAAGTGCGGTAACAGAACAGAACAGGAATGCGCCGAGTCTGGTTAAGAGCATGGAGAGAGCAACAAGCAGAGTTAAAAACCAGCTGCTCGCGTTGCTATCGAAGAAGTATAGCCAAGAATTATGAACAAGGTGTTACAGCCGCGACCGCGACACTTGGCTAGCCGGTACTACGCCGTGTCGTCGTGGTCGATCTCTTGCTTCAGCTCTTCCAGCACCTGCTCGCGGTCCTTTCCTTCGAGCCGCTCATTCAGCTCGCGCAGGGCGACGGCGACGACGTGGTAGTGATGTAACTGGCCGAAATCGCGATCCCGCGTGACGTTGAGCCAAATGTCATGCATCAGCTTCAGATCCTGCCCGCGCATGCGCGGGTTATGCGGCCCCAGTACGTACTCCCATTTACGGCCATCAGGTGCGACCACTTCCAGCCGCATCGAGGGTCGCGGCTCAGGCAGCCGCTCCCAGGCGTCTCCGGTCAGCTTGCCCTGCTCCTCGGGCGTCAGCTTGTTCGAGAGGCCGCAGACTATGCGGGTCGACTTCAGCTTCTGGCCGGTAGCCACGATGCTTTCGAACACATCGTTGGTCGGAGCCACCAGCAGTGAGACATGTTTGCCCTGTTTCTCCGCTGTGTTAACCACGGCGGTGAACAGCTCGCGCTCGTACTGCTCGAAGATTTCGGAGGTATCCATGCTGGTGCTGCCGGCAAAAGAGTGCTCGCGATGATAGACGCGCGCCGTCATCACCACCACATCGCGCTGTGTGGTGTCGGTTTCCGCCAGCACCTCGCGCAGGTACGCCATGTTATGCGGATCACGCACGGCGACCAGGATGTTGCCCGGGCGCACCTCCATGCTCTCGGCTGTGAGCTCCTGCTGCGCGTTAATCCGGAACTGCTCGAGTTCATGGCGCTTGCCCTCGGCGCTGCGCAGGCTGATCTTCTCCGAAATCGTGAACACGGCAAACAGCGCCAGACTGAAGGCGATGCCGGAGATGGTGGCCAATTCCTTGGTGAACAGGTTCACGACAGCGGTGGCGAACAGCAGCAGCGAGATCAAGCCCAGGCCGATGGGAATTTCCACTTTGCCGATGTGCACATTGCCCGGCACCTTCCAGATGCGGTTCTCGGGCTCGGTGAAGCGCAGCACCAGCACGGCCAGCGACTTGAAGGCAAAGCTCCAGATGACGCCGAAGGCGTACAGCGAGGCCAGCAGATAAACGTTGCCGCGGCTGAGTACGATGGTCAGGATCTGCAGCAGAGCGATGAGGTTGATGATGCGGTGCGTGGTGCCGTACTTGCGCTGCGGATGCCGGAACCACGGCGTCAGCACGCCGTCCTCGCTGATGCGGTTCAGCACGCCATTGGCGCCGACGATGGCCGTGTTCACCGCGCCGGACAGAATCAGTGCGCCCACCAGCACCACGAAGCCCTGGAAGAACAGCCTCAGCGTGTAGGGGCCGACCACGTTCATCGCCAGGCCACTGATCAGGTTGGCGAAATAGTCGGGCCGCACCTTGTCGGGGATGATCATCACCGCAAAGAACGAGACCAGCGAGGTGAACAGCAAGCTGTAGATGAAGATCACCAGCCCGGTGCGCTCCAGGTTCTTCAGCTTGGGGTGCTCGATTTCGCGGTTGACCTGGGCCAATGACTCCTCGCCGCTCATGGCCAGCACCGAGTGCCCGAAGCCGACCAGCAGCAAGACCCACGTCAGGTTCGCCGCCCAACTGTGGTAGAGCCAGCCCAGCGATTCGTGCGTCATGTGCAGGTTGTTGCGCGTGGGCAGCGGAGGCAGATGCGCGGGATGGACAATCAGCGTCACCGCGCACCAGACGATCATGACCACCACCATCACCGTGGTGATCTGCATGATGCGCAGCGCCTTCTCGCTGGACTCGTGGATACCCTGGATGTTCTTCCACCAGAAGTAGGCGGTGACGATGATGCCGAAGGCTGCGGCGATGTAGTTGATCTGCGCGTCGGTCCAGTGCACAGGATGTCCGGCGCGGCCCAGCACATCTTCCATCAGGCCGGCGAGGTACTGTCCGGCTGACACGGCGCTGATTGGGCCGGTGAGAACGTAATCGAACAGCAAGGCCGAGACCGAGAGCTTGGCCAGGTTGCCGCCCATGGCCTCTTTGACGACCTTGTAGACGCCGCCGCGCACGAACATGCTGCTCGATTCGATGTAGATCGAGCGCACGGCATAGCTGAAGAGCATGACCGCCAGAACAAACCAGGGAGCGCTCTTGCCGATGACTTTTTCGGCGTCGCCGCCGACGTAGTACGCCGATGAGGCCAGATCCGAAAGTACGATAGCTGCCGCACGCCAGAAGGAGATGAACGTCAGCATCACCGTGGTGGCGACAAAAACTTGTACCGCTGGTTTATTCAGGGTCGATGGTTTTTGCATTAAGCCCGCTTGATAAAGGAACTTTTTCAGGATATCGCCCGCAGCGGGGTGCAGGCCCGAATCTTAACAAAATCTTTATAACTTTTTTATATGGCGCGACGAGACGTTGGCGTCGGCTTTGTGCTGCTATTCGCTCGCAGATCGCGGAGATGATGCGAATGCGAGGCGTTTCGAGACTCGCGGCGCAGCTTCGACGCTTTACGAAAAACTTACGACTGCCTTAGGCGGCCTTTATACGCTGCGTGCTTCAATCAAACCAGGGAAACCAGAAACGATGAGCGCAAATCTTCTTATGACTTCCTTCCTCGCAACTTGCGCACTCGGACTGGTCTTCTTTCTCATCTTTCTGGCGAAGTGCTCGCTGGCCTCAAAACCGAAGCACCGACCGGCGCGCACCACCCTTCGTAAAGTCGGAACGTTCCCACCTTGCGATGTCGACGATGAGCTGTTCCTCTGCATGGAAGAGGAGATGGCGGAGTTTTTGTCCGTAGCGGAACGGAAGCCTTCGTTATAGGCGCAAGCAGGAAGCCTGGTTCTTGGCCGTCACACATTCTCGGTCATGAATACCAGGAACGGTTGGGATTGCAGCGAATCGACCAACCGCTTCAGCGCTCTCTCGCCTCAGGCACATCGTAAGTATCCCTGAGCCCAGCTTCAACTCTCCAGCTTATCCTGGCTGCGCTTGAGCAGTTCTTTTTCCCGCTCTAATCGGGCCTGGGTCTTCTTGAGTTGTACCTTAGCCTTGTCCCGCTCCTGCGTTGCCTTCTCGACCCGTTTCTGGGCAGACTTGATAGCATCGATGGCTTCTTTGTGTGCTCGCAACATGAATCCAGTTTAGACCTGATGCCACCGGGACGCCTTGTATCGGTGATGCGGATGGGGTTTGGCGGTGGAGAAGTCGCCGGGCTCACAATGCTGGCGCGCCCGGAGAGATTCGAACTCCCGACCTAACGCTCCGGAGGCGTTCGCTCTATCCAGCTGAGCTACGGGCGCGCACCTCAAAATTATACACGCGCCTCACCGCTGTCTTCGCCCTCATTCTTCCTGTGAACCTCCTGCTGACCGTTCCCGTATCACTCATCACGAGCCTCGGCTGGATGCGGCCGAGCGAACTTGTTATGCTGCTGCTCTTTCAATGATGACCGGAGAGATCATGCGAAAATTCGTCCTCACACTCTTCTGCCTTGCCACCGCACTGCTGGCGACGGCCCAGAACACCCGCCATCGCTTTACCGCCGATGATGCCGCCACTCTGCGCCATGCCTCAGCCGTCGCGGTTTCGCCCGACGGGAAGACCATTCTTTATCGTGTTGGCCACGGCGCGCTCAAAGGGCCCGACACCGAGGAGTGGCAACTGATCGCCGTCAGCGGCGGCGAGGCCCGGCATCTCACCCTGCCTGAGCACTTTCGTCCCTCAGGCTTCACCGCCGATGGCAAGAGCCTGTACGGCCGCCTTGAGGTGAACAAGACGCCGCAACTGGCGACGCTGCCGCTGGCGGAGCCCAACACGCCCGCCGCCGCAGCCGCCACGGCCACTCCTCTGACGGCGCTGCCGCGCGGCATCCAGTCCATCACGATGTCGGCCGATGGCCACCGTTACGCGCTGCTGGCCGACCCGCGCCTGCCTGATCCGCTGGACGATGTCCACACCGTCATCGAGAACGCGCCCACCAGCCTCTACGTCATTAACTCCGACGGCTCAGGCGGTGCGTGGTGGTGTCCCACATTGAAGGATGTAGCCGAGAGTGGCGTGGCCTGGTCGCCGGACGGAAGCTCCTTGGCCGTGCTCTCGCAGACGCCCAAGATCGGCTTTCACTACATTCATACCGACATCGACGTTTGCAGCGCCTCAGGCGCGCGCCACGTAGCCACCCTCGACAACGCGGGTGCGAATATTGGCTGGATCGACGGCGGCAAGGACCTCGTCTTCCTGAGCACGACTACCCAGGTCCTCACGCCCGACCACGTATGGACGGTGCCGGCCGCAGGAGGCACGCCGCACGATCAGACCCCGAAGCTCGACGCCAGCGCCATCCATCTGTCCGTCGATCCCCATGGAAACGCCTGGATCAGCCTCGCGCGCGGCGTGCAGATCGAAGAAGACCTTTTCCAGAACGGATCGCTTCAGCCGACCTACAAGTGGCCGGAAGGAACCATCGACGGTGGCGTGGTGACGCCTGAGCTGGCCTCCTCACCCGACGTCCGTGTGCTGACTGTGGCCGATCCGCAACACGCTGCTAACATCGCGGTTGCCGACGGCAGCGCGCTTCGCAAAATCACCAACGAAGGCGACGACCAGCTCGCCAAGATCTCGCTCGGTCCAGTGAAAGCTGTTCGCTGGAAGAGCAAAGAGGGAATCGACCTGGAAGGCATCGTGACCTTCCCGCCGGATTATGTCGCGGGCAAGAAGTATCCGTTCATGGTGCTGCCGCACGGAGGTCCCGAGGCGAATGACACCCTGCGCATGGATAGCTTCACGCAGATCTTTACTGGTATGGGCTATGTAGTGCTGGAGCCCGAATATCGCGGCTCAACCGGCTACGGCTCGGAGTTCCTCAACGCCATCTACCAACACTTCGGCGATCGTGCTTACCGCGACGTCGACAGCGCCACCGACTTCGCCATCGCGCAGGGCTGGGCCGATCCTGATCGCCTCACGATGTTTGGCTGGAGCGCAGGCGGCTTCATGACCGCATGGTCGGTCACGCAAACGAATCGCTACAAGGCTGCCATCGAAGGCGCCGGCATCACCGACTGGTTGAGCTTCATCTGGACCAGCGACATCCAGCAATTTGATTACGACGCGCGCTGGCCCGACAAGGATCCCAACGCCTTCCTCATCTTCTCCGCCGCCATGCATTCGGAGAATGTCAGCACGCCGCTGCTGATCCTGCACGGCGCCAGCGACGAACGCGTGCCGACGTACGAAGGCAGGGAACTGTTCGAAGTCCTGGCGGCGCGCGGCAAGACCGTTCGCATGGTCACTTATCCGGGCTCGCCGCACTTTCCCACAGTGTGGGAGCAGCGGCTGGACGTCTTCCGCGAGATCGCCGCCTGGCTCGCCCGCTACAATCCGTAAAAAGAAAAAGGCCGCTGAGTCTGCCCCTCAGCGGCCAAGCCTTGTTTGCACTGCGTCGCACAAGCAAGGCTAATTTGCGGGATTAACCTGTATTTTCGCCATCATGCCGCCATCCTCGTGATCGAGAATGTGGCAATGGTAAACAAAGGTTCCCGCAATGTTGGGATCGCGAAAATCCATGCGCAGAGTCACGCTGTGATACGGTCCCACGCCCGTCCACGGCGCAATGATCACGGTGTCCTGCATGTCTGGATTGGTTACCGGCACTCCGTCGATAGCTTCCACCAGGAAATGAATCTGGTGGATGTGGAAGGCGTGTACTTCGCCGGAGCGATTGGTAATCGTCCAGTCTTCCACGTTGCCAACCTGGGTGACGATCGCCGGCGGGTCGTCCATGTGGAACAGATGCGGCTGCTGGCCCGACACGGTGATGTAGAACTGCGTGTGGCCGTTGGTTCCCACATTCTGCTCGGAGAAATACAGCGAACGCGTGATATCGGGGGGAAGTTGCGCCAGACCGGAGAAGCGAACCGGCTGAGAGGGCGGCTTAACCACGTGCGCTACCAGCGAGTCGGGCTGCTTCTGGGAGTTGGCGCTGGTGGTCATCTTGGCCAGCACCTGCGGTCCGTTCAAGTCGCCCACGGTACCGGTGGTGTAGCCTTGGGTTTCGAAAGTGCCTGTTTGTCCCGCGGGTAACCCGGGGATAATGAACTCCATACGGCCTGCCGGGGGAATGTTCAGCGTCTGGGTATAAATCGGCGTCCCAAGTTGTACCCCGTCAATCGAAACCACCTCAAACGTCTGCTGCGTGAGCCCGTAGAACAGTTGCAACGAAGTGAACTGGCGGGCCGTAGAGTTCAGGAAGCGCCAGTACTCCTGCGCTCCCGGCTGCACGGTGATGGCCGGTGCCAGTCCGCCCTCGGGATAGACCGCAGGCTGGAAGTTCATCGTAAGCTGAGCGTTGGCGTCAGGATCGTTGGCCGGTCCGGTCTTGTCCTGTTCGCGCAGAATCAGAATGCGCTCGTTCAGACCCTGTGGAATCGGACCCTCGACGATGAGCGCGCCCGACGCTCCGCCCGTGACCTGGGTCGTAGCCAGGCCGTGAACGTGCGGGTGGTACCAGTACATGCCCGGCGGCTCGTTGGTCGGAATCTGGAGCGAGTATTGGAACGCTGGATCGCCCGACTCGATGATCGTCTTGAGAACGTCATCCTGGTGGCAGACCGGTGGAACGTTCAGGCCGTGGAAATGGATGTTCGTTGACGACTCCAGGACCGGATTGCCGCTGCAGTCGTCGGACGGGCTGCGCGTCATGTGCATTTCCATTTGCATGGACTTCTGCATCGCCTTGAAAGCCTTGGCTTCCTGCGGCAGCAGGTTGTACGGCGCCTGAATGTTATTGGTGAAGTTAATGGTCAGGGTGTCGCCGGGGTTGAGTCGCAGCGTGGGCGCCTCAACTTCCTGGCCCTGGTACAAGTAGATGTAGCAGTAATGCATGAACCCGGAGTTGTCGACCCCGTTCTGCAATACCAGGCTCAAGGTGAGCACGCCGTTCTGGCTGTACAGATCCAGCGGGTTGTTGAGCGGAGATCCCGGCAACGGACGGTCCGGGCAACCCGGCTGAATCTGGGCCGAAGCGCTGAGCACGGAAACCCCGCAAACCAGCGCCAGTAAACCAATTCGAAGCATTGCGCGCATTCCTGACTCCCTAAAATTCTTGTTTCTATCGAGCGCCGCAGCACGGCAGCCCGTCTGTCAACTGGTCGGCGGCTAGAAGCTCCGCGGCGGATAAGTCGTAATGGTCAGCAGACCGCTGGTCAGCAGATCGGGAACCTCGGACGCCGTGGACTCCGGCAAGGTGCAGGTCGTTCCGTTGCTGTTGATGTTGACTACTCCAATGTAGGAGCCGGTGTAGCCGTACTCGGCGACATACAAAACCCCGCCGGTGCCGGTATTGTCGCGAGTGACGACGGAACCGGCGAAGGCCCAGGGATTGTAGAAACCGGTCAAACGCCGGGAACTGCATCCGCCGGAGATAGTCCCGGTCGACGCATTAAAGAACACAGCCGACACCGAGCCGCCATCACTGTTGGCGATGTAAATCATCGACTCGTCAGGGCTAATGTAAATCGCTCCTGAATTCACCCCGGTCGTTTTCGACCCGAACGACGGGCCGACAGAGTTCGAACCGCCGCCCCCGATGATGTAGGGAACCGTGGCCGTCAGGTGTCCGGAAGAAATATCGGAAACTTCGATTACGGTGTTCAGCGACGAATCTCCGAAGACGGCGAAGTGACCATCCGCGGTGATATCAACCCCTTCGGGAAAGTTGATGCCGTTGTGGCTGAAGGAGGTCGAATTCTGCTCGTCGCCGTTCGATATTGGTGTGCCGTTAGCGACGCTGAAGGACTCGATGGAGCCGTCCGCGTAGGTGACCACCAGAATATTTCCGTGCAGCGCCATCCCCGCCACCATTCCGCCTTGCAAGCCGCTCACCGAGGTGTCTCCCAGGAAAGACAGTTGGCAGCCCGGCAGAACCGAAAACGTGGCAATGGTGTTGGAATCCGCGAAGCCGGCATACAGGTAGTTGCTGTTCAGGGAAATGCTGATGCCGTTGGCGGTTCCATCGTCGGTGCTCGAAGCCTGGAAGTTGCCCGCCAGCGTTTGCGTCCCGATGTTGATGCCGGCGATATCGCCCGTAGCCGCGTCAGAGGCGTACACGCACTCGGTCGACCCGCTGGTCAGAACGCCGAGCCGCTTGCCGCCGAAATAGCCGCCTCCCAGCCCCTTGCCCTCGGTGTTGACGTCGGACGCGAAGTTCAATGTATTCGCGCCCTGCGAAGTGCCTGGCGTGAAGAAGCTGACGTAGCTGTGTATAACGCCATCGTCGTTGGTCATCAGGTAGGTCGCAGGAGCCGGAGATCCGGACCTGTCAGCCGCGGCGCCGGGCAGAACCATGGCAGCCGACAGGCACGCTGCCAGCAGCAATCTCGCAAAACACTTCATGTCGTTTGAAACCTCAGGGAAGAGAACAAAGCCAGAGCATCGTAGCGGGAACGCAGGCACGATACAAGAGCGATGAGTGGCTCCTCAACCAGTTCAAAAGACGATAGTTGCAATGTTTCGCAATTTGTTGCAGGAAGCCGTCAGAGTACTAGGATTGCTAGTAGATTATGGCGGGAAAAAGCTGTCGAGAAGCAGTCGTGCGTTATCGACAGGGATGTCGGGATCGCTTAAATCGATTTCCGAGGCGAGGACATTTCGCCCTGATTTTTTGCGGCTCAATCGTGCGCTTGACGATTGCCCGATGCCGTCCCTCAGATGCAATCCGGGCGATGCGACCGGCCGAATCGCGGTGCCCGATTTTGAGTAGAGTTCAGATCAGACGCAACCACATGCAACGCGTTGCAATCACCTTGCAAAGGTTTTTTGCTGATGGCTGAACTTTGAAGGCGCAGTCGCCGACTTACGCGCTGGCTGGGACATTGCCGGCATTCACGTTTGTGATCTCATCGACCGTCGCCAACTCATCCGCACTCAACGGCCAGTCGCCGGCTTTCGCGTTCGCCTCGATCTGCTCGGGCTTCGTAGCTCCCGCAATCACGCTGGCGACGGCATGCCGTGAAAGCAGCCAGCTGAACGCCAGTTCCAGCAGCGTATGATCCCGCTCCTCGGCAAACTTGCGCAGCCGCTCAACCTTCTCCAGATTCTCTTCGCTGTGATACTTGTCGCCGAGCGCCTGCTTGTCGCCCAGGCGTGTGCCCTTCGGCGCCGCGTGTCCCTTCTTATACTTGCCGGTCAGCAGTCCGCTGGCGAGGGGGAAGTAGGGAAGCTCGCTCAGGCCAAGCCTCTCGATCAGCGGCAGCTGTTCGTGCTCAAGATCGCGCACCACCAGGCTGTATTCGTCCTGGCTGGAGACGAACATCGAGAGGCTTGTGTTTCTTCGCGGTGTCGGCCGCCTCTTGCAACTGCGCGGCCGAGAAGTTCGAGCAGCCTACGTAGCGCACTTTGCCGCTCTTCACCAGATCGTCGAGCGCGCGCAGCGTCTCTTCAATCGGCGTGTTGGGATCGGGATAGTGAATCTGGTACAGGTCGATGTAGTCCGTGCGAAGCCGGCGCAGACTCTCTTCGGCTTCGGCCAGAATGTAACCGCGCGATGCGCCGCTCTTGTCGCCCAGCGCATTCTTTTTCGAGCCGACCTTCGTCGCCAGCACGATCTTCTTGCGGCGCTCGCCTAACACTTCGCCAAGAATGTCTTCCGAGGTCCCGTAACTGTCCGATGTATCGAAGAAGTTGATGCCCGAGTCGATCGCCTTATCGATGACCTTGCGCGACGCTGCCACGTCCATGTTGGCGACGAAACCGAAGTTGTTGCAGCCGAGACCAATCGTTGAAACCTGCAGATCAGACTTGCCCAGCTTTCTATGCTTCACGATGAATTCTCTCCCGGGAGCTTAGATTATCGTCCTTCGCGGATGGGTTCGGCTGTGACAACAGTTTCCGCAACCGATTTAACGATATTCGGGCGGCCTGAACCCACGGAGTCTTTGCAGAAAACTGCCCAATGCGGATAATCATCCTACCGGCGATGATTGTGTGCTCAATTCCGGCCGGCCAGGAACGATGAAGATCCGAATCTGTCTGCTATTGCTCGTTGCGTTTTTCGCGCTGCCCATGCTGGCGCAGGCGCCCGCGGAAACCATCACCATCGACGCCAACGCTCCATCGCATCCGTTTCCGCATTACTGGGAGCAGATGTTCGGCTCCGGCCGCGCCATCCTCAGCCTGCGCGAGTCCTACCGTTACGACGTCGCCGCCGTACACCAGATTACCGGCTTCAAATACGTTCGCTTCCACGGAATCCTGAACGACGACGTCGGCGTCTACAGCGAAGATAAGCACGGCAACCCGGTCTACAACTTTTCCTATGTCGACCAGATTTACGATGGTCTGCTGGCGCAGCAGGTCAGGCCTTTCGTCGAGTTGAGCTTCATGCCTTACAAGCTGGCCGGCTCGATGTTCCTGCAGTCGTTCTGGTATCACCCCAACATTTCGCCGCCCAAGGACTACGCCATCTGGGACGACATGATCACGAAGCTGGTCAAGCACCTTGTCGATCGCTATGGCATCGACGAGGTCGCGAGCTGGTACTTCGAGGTATGGAACGAGCCGAACCTTGACTTCTGGGCAGGCGCGCCGCGGCAGAAGACCTACTTCGAGCTTTATGACCACACCGCGCGCGACATCAAGTCGGTGAGTCCCCGTCTGCGGGTTGGCGGACCGGCAACCGCGCAGGCCGCGTGGATCCCGGCGATGATCCAGCATGCCGACAAGGCGCATGTGCCGCTCGATTTCGTCTCCACGCACGTCTACGGTAACGACAACGCCAGCGACGTTTTTGGAACCGATGAGAATATTCCGCGCGATCAGATGGTGTGCCGCTCAGTGAAGAAAGTTCACGATGAGATCGCATCGTCGACGCATCCGAACTTGCCGCTCATCTGGAGCGAGTACAACGCCGCCTATGACAACGAAGTCGCGGTCACCGATTCGATCTACATGGGACCGTGGCTGGCGACGACCATCGCACAGTGCGATGGTCTGACCGAGATGATGTCGTACTGGACCTTCTCCGATGTCTTCGAAGAGCAAGGCGTGGTGAAGACGCCGTTCTATGGCGGCTTCGGCCTGATCGCGGCCGGCAATATCCCCAAGCCGTCGTTTTACGCCATGGAGCTTCTGCACCACCTGGGCACGGAGCGCGTCGCCAACTCCGATCCGAACGTGCTGGTGACGAAGGCGAAAGATGGCTCGCTGGTGGTCGCCGTGTGGAACATCGTGAACCCAGGCTCGACGGGCGCGGCGAAATCGGTGACGCTGCAGTTCAGGAACGTTAAGGCGAACGCGCAGGCCACCATCAGCCGCGTCGACGAGGCTCATGGCGACACCCTCGGACTATGGCAGAAGATGGGCAGTCCCAGTTATCCCACGCAGTCGCAGCTCCAGCAATTGCGTCAGAATTCGCAGCTCCCGCCGCCTTCCATGGAAAACCTGAACAACGGATCGCTTGCGCTTGTGCTTCCGGTGAACGGCTTGGCGGTGATTCACCTCGAATAGAGTGTTCAATTCCGCGATCCATTTTCTGACACATACAATTGGTCGCTACAGGACTGATAGTCTCGAATTAGTGCGTAATCTCCTACCTCGTCATTTTCTGATGCATTCAACGCACATCTAAGAAATGTACCTGCGCGGCTCCTGCTGTTCGAAGCCGTATTCCGCTGTGGAGGAAGTCTTTGCGTTTTGTATTCGCCTTTATTTTGATTACGGCAAGTGTTAGCTTTGCGCAGCAGAGCACACCCACGCCTCCCGTCGTCCCCTCACCAACAGGAGAGCAGAACCAGACCAGCAACCCGCCGCAGCCGCAGGCGGGCGTGGTTACGCTGCCGGATGCGCCGAGCACCCATGCCGCCAACAAGGAAGTCGATCCCACCAAGCAGCAGCCCAAGCGCATTCTCGGCATCATGCCCAACTATCGCGCCGTCAGCGCCGGAGCCGTTCCGCCGCCACCCACGCCCAAAGAAGCTTTCAAGATCGCAACCCAAAACAGCTTCGACTACTCCTCTTTCATCTTCGTCGGTCTGACTTCGTTAATAGCCGAAGGCAACGACTCACACCCGGCGCTGGGCAAAGGTATCGGCGGTTTCTGGGGATATTACTGGCGCGGCTTTGTTGACAAGACCGATGGCAACTACATGGTCGTCTTCGTGATGCCGACGATCTTTCACCAGGACGAGCGCTATTACGCCATGGGCGAAGGTCCATTCCTGAAGCGCGCCGTTTACGCCGCCAGCCGCATCCTCATCACTCCGAACTATTCCGGGAATAACAGCTTCAACGCATCGGAGATTTTCGGGCGCGCCGTCGCGCAGGGAATCTCCGCCAGCTATTACCCGGCGGGAGATCGCACCCTCGGCGACCTGGCCACGAAGTATGGATGGGCATTGGGCCGCGACGCCCTGACCAATGTCTTTCGCGAGTTCTGGCCTGACATCGCGACGCACGTGCTGCACCGGCACCCATAACCCTCGACGTAAAACAGAAATGGCGTCCCTCGCAGGACGCCATTGGTTTTTGTCGGCTGGTCTGCCGCCTACTGCGTGTATTCCCAGCGATCTCCGGTTTGCACCAGCGTTGCCGTGTCGGTCGGGTTGGAATTCAACGCATCGGCAACATTCGGGAATGCGGTCTTGACCTCGGCCGCGTTCGCCCATGCCGGAACGCCGCGATCTTGTAGTGATAGGTCACACTTACCGTCTTGACGCCATTGCCGTTCGTGCCGGGAGTCGAATTGTCAATCGAGGTGACCTCGCGATTGCCATAACAGAAATTGCCATAGCCCGGCTGCGCTGTGTCGGGCGTCCACGCCGAGCGTCCCTTGTCCGACAGGTCGTAATTGTTCATCTGCTTCGACACGATGATGATCTTCTTCTCGGCACTGGTCCGGACCAGCAGCCCTTGCTGCGTCAGGGCGTCGTAGCCGGCGGTCTTGGCGTCGTCGGAAGTTCCAACCTGCACCGGGAACTTGATAGGCTCATGCCATAGGCAGGCGGGATACGCCTTGAAGTGGTCGTTGATGGCGGCCTTGTAGGCCATGTCTGCATTGACCGCCTTGTTGCAGCCGGCGAATGACAGCGTGAATAGCGCCAATGCGCTGGCGCGTAAATGCTTTTTACGAATCAAACGTTACCTTCCTTGTATAGCGTTGTGGCCAATCCAGTCCTGGAACGAGCCCGCGCTCTAGAAAACTCTCCAGAGGTAGTGTCCGAGGAAGAGCAGCAGGGCGACGCAGCCCACCCCGCAGAACCAGATCACGAAATTAGCGGTCATCCACGGAGAGTTGATTTCCTTCTTGTTCATAAGGGCGATGCTCCTAATTCTCGGACATGAGTGTGATTCGATGCAGAGAAGCGGCTTGGCAGCTGTATCGAGAATTTGCGCTGGAACCTGAAGCGGCAAGAGGAGGGCGAAGATGAGCGGCAGGTTAGCTCGCGGCTCGGATTGCTCGAGCGCGTGGTCCTTGCGAGTGTAGCGCCAGGCCCACCAGATCAGGGGAAGCTGCAGCGGCAGCCGCAGCCATTGCAGCCAGCGGTTGCCCACCAGTCCTACCGAGGGCACATGCGCCACCGCCATGTAGATATTGGCAGGGAACACGGCGATCAGCAGGACTGCCAGTCCGAATGCTGCCGGGCGGCGCGTACGCGGAACGAGCAAGCCGATGCCGCCCAAGATTTCAGCTCCGCCGCTGATCAGCACCAGCAGCCTTGGCCGCGGAAACATTGGCGGAACAATGCGGGCGTAGGTTTCAGGGATGACGAAGTGCAGGATGCCGCTGACGACAAAGATGCCGGCGAAAATCCAGCGGGCGGCCCGTTCGATCATGCGGCAATCCTGCACTTGCCGTCGCGGGTTGATCGTGGGCAGCGCCGGTGACTACGCAAGGAAGGGCTGCAGGTTCTCGCGGATCGCGGTTGCGTCGATCTTCTCGCCGTTGTTCAGGCGCTGCAGAATGTCGTCGACGATCTGCTTGGCTTCGTTCCGCTCGCGGTGCAACAGGAAGCCGTCGAAGATATGCTCGCCGCGCATGGCGTTGTCGATTTCTTTTTCCTTGTCGTGCTCGCCGAGCTCGGTGAAGTAGACAACTTTGAAGCGGCCACCGAAGTCGGCCTCGCGGTAGATCTCGAACATCACTTTCTTGGTGTCAGTCGTTAGGGGCATGGTATTTAGCAATGAGCAACTAGCAGACAGCAACCAGCGAGTTCCAGGCAATCGATATAGCTCACAACATCGAATCCTGGCCGCTAGTTGCTGATCGCCAATCGCTGCCTTTCCTAATCGTCTCCCTGCGCGGTGGCCACGTGCGGTTCTGCTTCCATGGCCGTCGGGAAGGGAACCAGGTTCGCTTCCTGCGACACCGACCGGTGCGTCAGATTCATGCGCAGCGCGCGCTCGTATTCGGCCAGCTGCGCTTCCAAATCGTTCGCGCGCTCAGCCTTCTTCAGCAGATCCTCGCGATAGCGCTTCAGGAAGTAATCAATCGTCTCGACGCGAATCTTGATCGAGCCCGTCGGTTTATTCTCATCCAGATCCTTGAAGGAGAAATACGGCGTGCCCGACTTCTCGATGATGTCCTCAATCACGCTATAGATCGGCGCGTCGTGGCCGCACTTGAAGTTGCTGATCTCCAGCGCCACCAGGTTGGGATGCCGCGCGGTAAACTTCGCCGCCCAGATCTTGACGTTGGTGCTGCCCGAGTACGCGTTCTTCCACACGTCGCGAATGTCGAGCGCATGCGTGATCGAGCCCGAGCGAACTTCCTCGCCGAACAGCCGGTACAGGATGTCGTCGTCCATGGGCAACAGGCTCTGCGAGAACACCGGATAGCCCAGCTTCTGGAACTCCTCCATGATCTCGTGATTCAGGCCGGGATCGTGGTGATAGACGCGGCCGAGCATCACGATGCCCAGGCGGTTCTCGCGTTCCAGTGTATCGAGCACCTCGCGCGAACGCTTGCGCATATTGGTGTCATAGTCGTCGAACGCCTTGAAGCCGGCTTCCAGCGCGCGAGCGTTCTCTTCTTCCGACAGGCCAAGCAGCGGGCTGAACGTCTGGAACATCTGCAATCCGAGCAGCTTCTTGTCGTCGACATTCAGGATGGGATCGAGGTAGGTGATCCCGTTGTCCTTGAAGACATCGCCTTCTTTGATGAACGCGGCCTTCACGGCATTCGGCGTCGCCGTGACCGTGGGGCAGGCATTGGCGCCGCTGCAATTTTTCAGCGGCTGGTTCATGGTGTCGATCATGGGAAAGAAGATCGCGTCCAGCGGCTTCTTCACGTGCTTCTGGAAGATCAGGTTGTAGACGTGCGGAATGCCGATCTTCGACGGGAAGCAGGGATCGATCGCGCCGCGGCCGGCGCCCTGGCGATACATCTCCTGCCCGGTGAACTCGGAGTACACCAGATTTTCAGGCTGCACGCCCAGGCTCTCCAGATACCCGCTGAACAGCGGGGCCAACAGGTACATGTTCAGCACGCGGGGCATGCCGATGCGAATCGTCTCGCGCTTCTTCATCAGTTCGGTGCGTTGCTGCACGGCGGCTTTCGCCTTGCCGAAATCCCAACGGCCAGGAGTGGGAAGCGGATCGGCAACCTTCTTCGGATTGCGCGAGCGCCATACGTCGTGCGCCGCCAGATCCACGAAGTTGGGATTCTCCTTCTTGATCGCGTCCAGCCCGGCCTTGATGCCGCGCATGGCGCTGACATCTTCGACCTGACCCTTCTCGCAAGTCGAGATGATGAGGCGGCGCTCGCCGGCTTGCAGCGGCACCTTCGACTTGAATACCGGCAGCGGGGAAGCAGGCTCCATCACGGTGTCGCCGACGTTGACGTCGATGAACGTGCGCAGGCAATTGTTCTTGCAGAAGTAGCAGCGCGTGTCTTCGTTGCGCGTGGTCTTGTAGCCGATCTTCTGCACCGCCTCGAGCCCGATGAAGGTCGTGCGATGGCCGTTCTTATAGAGGCGGATCGATTCGACGCCAGCGCCGATTGCGCCCGACTCGCCGCAATGCTCGTGGACGATGACTTCGGGCTCGTGTCCGACGCCGTGGAAGTGCGAGTGGATGAAGTCGACTTCCGACTTCACCGCCGCCAGGTTTTTCTGTGTCCCACCCTGTAGGATAAAGCGCGATCCCAACTTGGCCAGGTTCGGAATGCCGGCGACGTAGAGGAAGATGTTCTTCGGCAGAACGTTCGCCAACCCGGCAAGAATCTCTTCGCCGCGCCAGCCCTGCCGCTGGAAGTTGACGATGTCGGACTGCATGAACACCGCGCAGCCATAGCCGAAAATCGGCATAGTGCCGGCGGAGAAGGCGATGTCAGCGTAGTCTTCGACCTTGTAGCCCAGCGACTCGGCAGTGCCTTGCAGGAAGTATCCGTTGCCAGCCGAGCACTGCGTGTTCAGCTTGAAGTCCTTGACCCGCCCGTCTTTCAGGATGATGAGCTTGATGTCCTGGCCGCCCACATCGACGATAACGTGCGGCTCCTTGTAGAACTTCATCGCCGACTCGGTGTGCGCCACGGTTTCTACCAGCGCCACGTCGGCTTTCAACACGTCTTTCAAAACGTCCTTCGCGTAGCCTGTCGTGCCCACTCCCATGACTTCCAGGGTGCAGCCCTGCGCCTCGACCTGCGAGCGCAGTGCGACGAACATGTCGATGGTGTCCTGAATCGGATTGCCACCCGACAGCTGGTAGGCCTTGCACATCACGTCGCCGTCTTCGGAGAGCAGCACAGCCTTGGTCGACGTCGATCCGCCGTCGAGTCCGACGAAACCGCGGACAACGTCACCAGGCGTAAATGTCGAGCCCTTGAATTTCGGGACGCGATACTTCTCTTTGAACTCAGCCAGTTCTGCGTCCGAGGTGCTCAAGCCGGCGGCGCCGGACTTCGCCTTCTCCGCCTGGCGTCCAACGGTGATGTAGTCCTCAAGGCACTCGGTGCCCATGTAGATGCCGACTTCGGGCTCTTCATCCTTGCCAAACTCGATCGCACCCAGCGCCGCGAAATATTGCGCGTTCTCCGGAACCTTGATGCAGTCTTCCGGCTTGAGCCCCTCCGGAATCTGCACCTTGCGCTCTTCCCAGGTGCGCGGAATGTTCATCTGCCAGGCTTCCTTCATGCCGCGGATGAACGAATTCGGTCCGCCCAGCAACAGCACGTGCGGACGCAGTGTGTGGCCGCGCGTCAACACCGTCAGATTCTGCAGGACGATGGCGTCGAACAGCGAAGCCATCAGCTGATCCGGCGGGATGCCTTGCTTTTGCAGGCCGTTGATGTCGGTTTCGGCAAAGACACCGCACTTGCCAGCCACGGGGTGCAGCTTGATGCCGGTGTAGCCCTGGTCGCAGAGCTCCTCGGCGGGAATCTTCAGCTTGGCATTGATCTTGTCGATGACCGCGCCCGTGCCGCCGGCGCACTTGTCGTTCATCGACGGAATCTTTTTCTTGCGGCCGGTGTTTTCGTCTTCTTTGAAGACGATGATCTTGGCATCCTGCCCGCCCAGCTCGATGACCGAGTTCACTTCCGGATGCAGCTTCTCGACGGCGAGCGAGACGGCCGTGACTTCCTGCACAAACTTCGCGCCGACAAGGTTGGCCAGCGCGCCGCCTCCCGAGCCGGTGATGAAGATGCGACAGTTGTGCGGAGCGATGCCGGCTTCGTCCTGCATGCGCTTGAGGAACTCGAGCAGCTTCTCGGGCTGCTTGGTTTCGTGGCGCTGGTAGTCCTGCCAGATGATCTTGTCGCTTTCGGTTTCGACGACCACCGACTTCACCGTGGTCGAGCCGACGTCCATGCCCACGGTGTAGACCGCTTTGTGCCCTGACTGGGCCGCCACCTCGCGCGACTTGGCGAGAATGCGGGCGGGCAGGGAATCTTCCTGGGGCGCAGATTTCAATAGGGAATCAAGCTGGACGTCGACCTTCGCTGGGCCGTGTTCACAGGATCCGGGTTGGTGAGAGTGACTCACTTAGCCTCCGTGATGTTGCGGGTCATGACGCCCGCAGTGTCGTCGTTTTGGGGCCGAAACCCCAGTGTACGTCTGTCGCCCCCAAAGGGGCACTCGTCATTACCTATCGGCTGACCCAGCGCCGAAACGCTGGGCTACCGTCCGAACCTTGCCGGTATCACTCACTTACGCTTCGCCGAAGTTCCCTTCGACTCTGCGGAAACCGTGCTTGGCCTGCTTGAGCAGCCAGCTGATCACGCGCTGGTCGTTGTAGCAAAACGCCAGGATGTGATTGAGCGTCGAGAAGCAAGTCTTCTGACACTCTTTCTTCATCTCCTTGAGCTGCTTGGTTTCAAACTTCTGGTTCTCGATGGTGCCCCAGTCGTAACCGGCCGAGTACATCGGGAAACACGGCGCCAGTGTGCCGTCCACGCGAACGATCAGCGAGTTGTGGCCGGCGCGGCATCCCCAGTCGTGCAGGTCGCCGTGCATGAAGTTCTTCATCTGCGCCAGCCGCTCCACCGAATTCACCATGTGATAACCCGACTTCTGCTTGTCGATCAGCCAATCGACCAGTTCGGCGGCCGCGGGATGATGTTCTTCGCGAATGAACGTCGGATTGGTGTACTGATGCTTGAAGTGGGGCTGCTCGGTCATCGGCGACTCGCAAATGTGATAGTCGGTCGCGATGCCATTGTCGTGCGCCAACTCGGTCAACTGCCGCACATCGTCCATATTGTTGGCGCAAATGTTGATGTTCAGAAAGACCGAGTACCCGTACTTGTACTGCTTCTTCACCAGGTAATCGAAGTGCTTGCGGATCGGCACCATCGCCTTGGGCAGACCTCTTCCGGGAACGTCATCCCAGCTATCCACGGCAAGATTCACGACGCCCACGCCGGCATCGGCGATTTTGTCGATGACCTTGGGCCACATCAGCCGGCCATTGGTCGGCAGATACACCCAGAAACCTTTCTTGGCTGCGTAGTAAATGATCTTGTGGGCGAAGTCGGGTCGGAGCAGCGGTTCGCCGCCCATCAGCGCCAGCACGCCGGCGCCGGAGTCGCGCAGCCAGTCGATGGAGCGCTTGGCGGTGTCTTCGGTCATGCCGCGAACCGTGTTGTCGAAGGCCCAGCAGTAGTGGCAATCGAGGTTGCACTTCCACTCGTTGAACAGGTACGCGATGATCGGGTGGAAGTCGCCCGGAAGAACGCGCGAGCGGATCCACGGGGCTGCCCATCCGCGCATCGCCCGATAGATGTGCTTGGCGGACCATGAGCGCCGGCGTCCATTCTTGGGGAAATAGTCTTCGTCAGCAGCCGTCATCAGCTCCGGATGCTGCGGAAACACCGGTTCCGGCAGCGTCTGCAGCTTGCCATCCGGCGGCGGAGGCAGCAGCTTGGGCTGATCCGGCGGTTTCATCAAAAGCTCGTGCAGTTCAACGTCAAGACGGTAAGAAGGGGCAGCTTGAGTCCCCTCAGGCGCCTGCACTTCGGGCATGGACAAGAGTCATCCTTTCTGTGACTTTGGCGGCTGAAACCAGACTATCGGTAAAGCCATTCGGCCTGTACCCATCAGCCTTGTCTAAGGGCAATGACGGCGGCAATGGTCTGATTGCCGCCGGGTTGCACAGTTCATGCTCTTCTTGTTCTTAGGCCGCAGCGACCGCCAGTTTGCGAGGCCCTGCAACCGGCACGCTCTTCAGCCGCGCCTTCCCGTTCATCAGGTCGCTGACGTGGAAGACGAAGGTCGCCGCCACGCCGGCGTATCCCTGACGATGAGGCACCGGATAGAAAACGTTACGCAGTTCCGGATGCTCGGCCACGTAGTCCTTAATGTCGTCCAGACGCTTACCGGTCGCCTTCAGACGCCTGCTCGAATTCCATGCGGGCCTTGACCTTGGCTTCGCCCAGCGCCATCTGCACGCGGCTGTGAGCGTTGATCTCGCCTTCGCCCGAAGTTTCGATGGGCAGGAAGATCATCTCCTTGAAGTGGTTGGCGACCGCCGACTGTACGCCGTCCGACTGCGACGAAGGCATGCAGCCGAAGGGCTTCAGCGCCAGCACCATGTGGCAGAGATGATTCTTGGTGTAGTAGACGTTCTTGCCGACTTCGAGGTGACCTTCGCCGCCGCGCGCGAACTGGTTGTAGAACGGGTTGGCCATGTCGGCCATCATCTTCTGGTCGACCAGCTCGTGAGCAATGTTGCCCAGTCCTTCCACCGCGCGCTGATACTGCCGCGCATAGATGCGCTCACCTACGCCGATCATCCACTGCTTCTGGCGGAACTTGAGCTCGTTCTTCATCACCTTGTTGAGCTCATACCACTTCGGATCCTTGTAGGGAGCATCGAGCGAGCGCCGGGCCGCCGCGCGCGCCTTCACCTGGTACATCATGTACATGACCCAGGTGCCGATCGGTTCCACCAGAACCTGCGCACCTTCACGCTCCAGGAAGTCGAACATGTGGAAGTTGCCGTCGCCTTCGGTGATCTGCGCCCAGAACTCGCCGATGATCTTCACCACCGGCTTGACCTTCAGGCGATCGACCTCGATGGTCGCCAGCTCATTGCGCACACTGGCCATGGCATCTTTGTAGGGCTCGCCGTAGAGCTGCTCGCGCACCTTCAGCAGCGAGTTCACCCAGATCTCCCACTTCTTGCCTTTGTTAGCCCGCACCTTCTTCGCCAGGAACTCCGGCAGGTCCTCATGGTCCTCGAACGGCTTGCGGTCACGCAGCATGTTGCACAAGGTATCGACCGAGCCCTTGAAGACTTCGTCGGTTCTGCCTTTTTCTACTTCGTAGGGCCGGATGCGATAGACCATCTCGTTCAGGATGTCGCCGAGGTTCAGCGCATTGAACATGCCCATGCCGAAGTCGACGGTGAACTTCAGACCAGCTTCGCCCGAGGCCGCCTTCACGCCATCGTTCTGCTGGAACAGCAGCACGCGGAAGCCGTCGAAGCCGGCGTTCTGCAGCGCCAGGCGATACTCGGCTTCGTACATGCCGAAGCGGCAGGGGCCGCACGATCCGGCCGTGAAGAAGATGTAGTTGTTGATGATCTCCTGCTTGGAGATTCCTCGCTCGCGCTCGATGGTCTGCAGGTGCTGCACCAGGTTGCCGACGGTGAAATACGTCGGATTGCACTGACCGTTGTTGCCGTATTCTTTGCCGAGCTGGAAGGCCGAGACGTTCGGCACCGGCATGATCTCGCAACGATAGCCGCAGCCTTCGAAGACCGCCTGGATCACGCGTTCGTGCTTCCAGGTTAGTCCGCCGAAGAGGATAGTGACTTTGCCGCGTTCCTCAGCCGTGAACGCCCGCTCCGTCGGCCGTTTGAAATGACGGACCGGACCGCTGTCCAATCCCATCATGCTCGCCAACCGGGCGCGCTCTTGCGCCAGCTTGCGTTGAATCTCTTCCTCACTTTGAGGACGCGTCAATTCGTCAATAGGGAAGTCGATGCGAGTGACCGGCATATTCAGTAACCTCTTCCTCGAGTGGAGTGAAATTTCTGTTTTATTGTCAGTGATTGTCTGGATGCACTCGAATGGTGCGGCGCAGGCGTACGAAGAGTGTGGCTATTGCAGAGACGGCCGAAAACGCTAAGAGTTCTCACGGCGCAGAGGATCTTTGCAACACAAGAAATTTGTTACAACACATTGCGGGAGGTAGGCCCTTGAAAACCTCTTTTACTACCGGTGACTCTTCTCCCCCACAACTTACTGGCTATTATCGTTATAAGGGCACATGGCAGCAAGCGCCATATGCGGAAAACTTGGCAATTGAGTTGCACTCTGTCCGATGGCACCTGCGTGCCAACACATATGTACAACTCTCCACGACAAAACGTTCGAAAACTTTTGCTGTAGATGCGAGGCGCCACGCCATGGGTGCACGAAAAGTGCACGCGGAATTTACATTTGGGACCGGCGGCACTGGGTGAGTGTATGACGACTACCAGATGCCCTTGTCGCTGCCGGTAATCCGGAACGCAACCGCCGCCGCCGACGCCAGATAAGGCAGCAATGAGAGCCGCAGAGTTGCCGGCACATCGCCGCGCAGGGCAGTGTTGGTGACTTGGCGGGTGTAGAGGTCGGCGCCATGAGGCATGATGGGGACCCGCAGGAATTTACCGCGCGCGTGAATGACGTCGCCGCCGAAACGGGCCGCAGCCAGCACTTCGTTCGGCAACTCGGGAGCGCTGCCACGATATTCGCGAACGTAGTCGCAAACGATTTTCAGGTAGGTCGCCACTCCGGGCCAGATTGCGCCCATGTCCGCGGCCTTCTTCAACTCGGCAAAATCGAGAGATCCTTCTTCCAGTAGCGTCGCGGTATTCACGATGTCGCACACGCGGAAGTAGAAGTGGCGATACATGCGTTGCAGCGTTGCCACGATGATGCGCTCTTCGGGAGCAGGAACCAGAAACGTTAATCCACCAACAACCTTCGGCACGCGGCGCGTCACGAAGCGCCGCGCCATGGCAATGTGCTCGCCTGTCTGACCCAGACGCTGCGCGTGCACTTCCACCGACTCCGGCAATCCGGGCACAGCGAAGTTCCATTTGTTGGCCAGGCGATCGCCCCAACTCCGTGCCTCGGTATGCGCACCCATCCGCGTGGTCATGATCTGTACCACCTGCCGCTCGTCAGCCGTGGTGTAGAGATCGAGATCATTGCCCAGGTCCGGCCAATGGTCCAGCGACTTCATCACTGTCGTCGGACAGCCACCCTGCTCCAGCGCGTCGCAAATGTGATGCAGGAAGGGCAGCGCGTTCTGAATGCGCGCCTGCTCCTTGGAGAGCACCCCGTTGGCCCAGATCGCCAGCTGGTCGTTGTCGCCGGCCATCTGCGCCACCACCTGGAAGGCACGAATGACGACGTGGTTCGCGTCGGCCAGCGCAACCAGCGCGCCACGCTGCTCAAGCGTGAGTCCGCCAACATAATCGACGGCGGGCACGGCGGTAGCGGGGTTGAGGGTCAACTGCGAGAGAACGTGGAGCTCCTGCGAAAGCTTAGGCGAAGTAGTTGGCATTTGGGAAACCTGGATCGGACAGTATTGGCAATACAGAAATTGGATGAGGGCTGCTGCTTTTGAGTTGGGCGGCTAAGGTAAGGAAGTGGATAGAAGCCTGGGTTATCTACGAGTTGTCATCCTGAGCGTGGGCGCGCCTGTCTTGCGTACCGGAGCCGAAAGACCGCTATTGCAACGATGACCTCTACGAATTGTCGTCCTGCGCGAAGCGTCCGCGCCTTTTCTTTTCCGCCGCAGAGCCGGCAGACGCGCAGTCGAAGGATTTGCGGTTTGCCGGAAGCGGAAGAGTGTTGCTGTTACCGGCCAACCGCAGGTCCCTCCCTCCGGCTGAAGCCGTCGGTCGGGATGACAATTCGTGTGAGGGTGCCACGGAGCTTTTTACCCCGCGTAGTGCCCCATGTACCCCAGCAACAGCACGGCAATCCCAAACAATATCCGATACACCACAAAGACGGTCAGCGTGCGCGTCTTCAGATACTTGATGAACCACGCAATCGTCGCGTAGCCGACGATCGCCGACACGACGATGCCGACCGCGAAACCCGTCGCCATTCCTGGCGGCAGACCTTCTTTCATCACGTGATGCAGCTTCAGCAGTGCCGCGCCCGCAATGATGGGCGTGGACAGCAGGAAGCTGAAGCGCGCTGCCGCCTCGCGCGTGAAGTTGCGAAAGAGCCCGCCTGTGATGGTGATGCCCGAGCGCGAGACACCCGGAATCACCGCGAACGCCTGCAGCACGCCGACCGTCATCGCATCGGTCAGGTCGATCTGCGGCAGCGGCTTGGTGAATTTGCTGGCGCGCTCGGCCAGCCACATGATGATGGCCACGATAATCAGCATCGACGCCACCAGAGCCGGCGCGCGGAAGGTTGTCTCGATTTTCTTCTCCAGCGCCGCGCCAGCCAGCGCGGCCGGAATGGTCGCCGCAATCATGTACCACAGCAATTTCCGCTCGCGACTTTGTTCTTCCGGCGTCAGATCGCGCTGATCGTCGCTCACCTCGGAGAAGCGCACCACCTTGCCGCCCAGCGCCGCGCGAATGATCTGGATCCACGTCCGCCAGAAGTACAGCAGGATCGCGAACAACGTTCCGGCGTGCAGCGCGACGTCAAAGGTCAGCCCGGGATCGCTCCAGTTTGCCAGTCCCAGCCGCGTCACCAACCAGGGAACTAATGCCAAATGTGCTGTCGACGATACGGGCAGAAATTCGGTGAGGCCCTGGACGATTCCCAGGACAATCGCTTCGAGGATGGGCAACTATTCCACCGTGATCCCAAATGTGGGAATTTTATTCGTCACCATGTATATCAGACGCTCTGCCCGGCTGGACCAGTCAACGTCGGTCGGGTATTGCGCAACTAGTTTCTTCGCGGTGTTCAGCGAGCGGTCGCTGGCTTCGCCGGCTTTTTTCTCTTCGTGATTCGCGCCATAGATCGTGATCAACGTGGAGTAGCGCCACGCCGCCTTGTACAGCGCCTCGGGCGCCTTGGGCGATTGCGGATGCTCTTCGGCGTACTTCAGGTACATCGCGGCTTCCTGCTCGGGACACTTGGCCTGTGCCTCCCAGTCGCCGCACAGCTTGTTGTCGATGAGGTGATACGCCGCCAGGTCGGCCCACTTCGTTCCCGGATATTTCTTCATCACCTTGCGCATGTAGTCTTCGTCGATCTGGTGATGCAGCTGCGGATCGCGCATCTTGGCCGACGGCCGCGACGCCGCGTCGGCCGCCTCAAGCTGCCAGCGAATGTCGGCCGCGCGATAAGCTGCCTCCGCCGCCAGCGGCGATTGCGGGAAATACTCGGCCAGCCGCCCATAAAGCCGCATCGCATCGAGATCCGCTCCAGGACGCCCGCCGCGATGGTCGGCCTCCAGTTCGCTGTCGAAGGCCTCGCCGTAGATGATCTTGTCGCCGTCGGGAGTCGCCGTGGTGATGACGCCCTTGTCGATCATCCAGCCGGTCACGTTGCGATCGGCCTCGTTGTCCGGATCAGGGCTGACGGCGACCGTGCCCATGACCTGCACCCAACCGGGCGAGCGCTCCAGCACCGCAACCTCGCGGCCGCGCCCGATGTTCGGACATCTTGGCCGAGTCGGTGCTCGGGTTCACATAGATCACGCCTTCGCGGATCATGACGCCGCGCTCGATGGCCGCGGAGGCGGGCAGACACAGTGCAAGTAGCGCCAAAACCAGTCCGTAAAATTGCGTTTGCTTGTAGGACACCTGAGTAGCTCCTGCTGAGAACCACGATAGCGAATTGCGACGCTTCGCGAAAGCGGCGAGGGTTTACGACCTGTCATCCTGAGGAGGGCTTCAGACCCGACGAAGGATCTGCGAGTTCACCGTGACGGAACAACCCTGCCGCAAAAACAAAAATCCCGGCCGTTTAGCCGGGATCTCTCTTACGGTTTCTGAATACAGTATAGCACGTTGGTAGGGCAAACCGACAAGAAAACCGAACTTTATATTTCCCCTGCAATCAGCCTATTACGCCTTATTGTTGCATTTCTCCCTATTGACAAGATTTTCCCACCACCGGCACCTTAGTCCTACACTACCGACGCGCCTCAGCTCTCCTCTCCGAATACAATGTCCCTTCATGTCGATCGCCGAAAATCTCGCTGCCATCCGTGAGCGCATCGTGAGCGCGGCGGCGCGTGCCGGCCGCCGCCCTGATCAGATTGCGCTGATGGCGGTCACCAAAACGCATCCGGCCGAGCGCATCGTGAAGGCCTACGAAGCCGGCCATCGCCTCTTCGGCGAGAATCGCGTGCAGGAGTTTGCCGAAAAATTTCCCGCGCTCGTTGCACTGCGCGATGCCGACTTCCACATGATCGGCCATCTGCAATCCAACAAAGCGGCGAAGGCGGTGGAAGTTTTCCATGCTATCGACTCGCTCGACTCGGTCAAACTTGGCGAGCGCCTGAACGCCGCCGCTGCGGAAGCCGGGAAGACCATCGCCGTGCTCATCGAGATCAATATCGGGGGCGAAGACGCCAAGAGCGGCGTCGCTCCTGACTCGCCCGAGCTGGCGGCAATTCTGAAAACCGCGGCGGCCTGGACCAACCTTGCGTGCGGGGCTTAATGGCCGTGCCCCCGTTCACCGAAGATCCCGAAGGCGCGCGCCCGTACTTCCGCCGCCTGCGCGAGCTGCGCGACCAACTCGCCGAGAAAGCCCTGCCGACTATCTCGCTCGATCAATTGTCGATGGGCATGTCGCACGACTTCGAAGTCGCGATCGAGGAGGGCTCGACCTGCGTGCGCGTGGGCACGGCGATCTTCGGCGAGCGCGAGAAGCGGTAAAGAGACGCTCGGATAGAGCCGGCCTTCAGGCCAAGACAAGTTCGGGTAGAGCTGGCCTTCAGGCCAGACAGTCGGCTCGGGTAGAGCTGGCCTTCAGGCCAGAGACGCTCGGGTAGAGCTGGCCTTCAGGCCAAGGCGCCTTCGGTAGAGCTGACCTTCAGGCCAAGACGCTCGTAGAGCTGACCTTCAGGCCAAGACACGTTCGGGTAGAGCTGGCCTTCAGGCCAGCGTTTCAGCCGTTTGTTTCCATATCTGAGTCGGCTTCAGCCGACGGCACAGCCGTTTCGAGTTGTTCAGCAAGCCTGTTCGGTCGCGCCGAACAACTGGACGCCGTGACAGGCCGCCACGACAACGACAAAAAGCCCATGATCCCGATTCGCGACACCCCGAACGGCGCCACCTTCCAGATCCGCGTTCACCCGCGCGCCAGGAAGAACGCCATCGTCGGTGAGTTCGGCGACGCCCTGAAGGTCGCGCTCACCGCGCCTCCGATCGAGGGCCGCGCCAATGAAGCCGTCCTCGCCTTCTTCGCAGAATTTTTGAATGTACCGCGTTCGTCAGTTACCATAGCCGCCGGACAATCAAGCCGTAACAAAGTGATTCGAGTAGCAGGCGTGACGGCCGCGCAGGTCGAGCAGAGGCTGGCTTCTGTATGGCCGGCCTGAGCGCAGCGTCCGCGCTTTTGCTTTCCGCCGCAGCAGTTGCGGCGGGCGGGGTGCTCGGGCGGACGCGGACTCGAAGAATCTGCGGTTGGCCGCAAAGCTTCATAGCCCGTTGCAGGCCGGGTGGATCCTTGCTTCAGCAATGCGTCTATGGATCATGATGGACATCAGCTTCAGCCGCTGAGGTAAATTACCTCAGGCGCTCAATCGCGAATGCGGGAAGGGTGGCTTAACTGCACGCCTGAATGCGTGCTCCACCCGGGCAACTTGCTACTGACAGCTGGCCACCGGCCACTGACAACTGATCAATGACCTTCACCCAGCGTTGGCACGACATTCGCACCGGCTTCGAGCGGCCCTTCTGGGTCGCCAACATCAGCGAGCTCTTCGAGCGCCTCTCGTACTATGCGGCCTTCGCCTCGCTGGCGCGCTATCTGCACGAGACCCTGCGCTTTCCCATCGAGCAGGCCTCGACGCTCACCGGCTTCTTCGGCGGCCTGGTCTGGTTTCTCGCCGTCTTCGGAGGCACGCTGGCCGACCGCATGGGCTTCCGCCGCGCGCTCTCGGTGGCCTACCTCATCCTCAGCTGCTCGTATTTTCTGCTGGGCTCGCTGGGCGCGTCGTGGATGGAGCCCATTCGCGAAAGCCTGCCGCTGGTGGTCATAGCGACCTTTGTTCTCGCATTGCCGGCGCTGGGCATCGCGCTGGTCAAGCCAAGCGTGGTCGGCACTACTGCGCGCGCGTCGAAGGAAAACGTTCGCTCCATCGGCTACTCGATTTACTACACGCTGGTGAACATCGGCGGCTTCCTCGGACCGCTGGTCGCCTCTTACGTGCATCAGCACATGCGCGTCGAGTCGCGTCTTCCGCGTCGCCGCGCTCTCGGTCTTCCTGATGTTCATCGGCGTGCTGCTCTTTTTCACGCGAGCCGAAAAAGCATGACGACATCGAGACGGCGACGCTGGCGCAGGCGGGCCGCAACTTCCTCACCGTCCTCAGCAATCCGCGCTTCATGCTGTTCCTGGCGATCTTCACCGGCTACTGGATCGTCTACTGGCAGGAGTTCATCACCCTTCCGCTCTACGTGCACGATTACATCAACCCCAAGACCGACACTGAGCTGCTGCTCATCACCGGGCCGCTGATGGTGATCCTGCTCACGGTTGTTATCAACCTGCTGACGCAAAAAATTCCCGCGCTCACGGCGGTCATTCTCGGCACGCTGATCACGTCGCTGGGTCCGATCATGCTGGTCCTGTATCCAACGGTGACTGGCGTGGTGCTCACGCTGGGCGTCATCGCGCTCGGCGAGATCACGCAATCGCCGCGCTATTACGAGTACATCTCGCGCCTGGCGCCGCCGGGACAGCAGGGAACCTACATGGGCTTCGCGTTTCTGCCGCTGGGCGTGGGCTCGCTGATCGCCGGCCCCATCGGCGGCTACCTGCTGCATCACTTCGGCGAGGAACAGCACCGGCCGCAGGTGATGTGGTGGATCGTCGTCGGCGTGGGATTACTGACAACCGTGCTGCTCTGGGTGTATGACAGGATGTTGAAGCCGAAAGCAGCAACTAGCAGCTAGCGATTAGCGATTGGCAGTTGGCGATTGGCAGTTGGCACTTAGTGAGATTGGCGCCCGACATTTTGGCGCCCTAACACGCGGCGCCCGACACCTGGCGCCCGACGCTTGGCAAGTGACACCCTTGAATTGTCATCCTTCGATTGCGCGTCCGCCGCTCCGCAACGCCAGCGGAGCGAGAAAGACTGCGGACGCTCCGCTCAGGATGACAAATCTTGAATGATGTTCCCATGACGTTGTCTGGCTGCTTTGTCCAATTGCTAAATGCCAACTGCTAATCGCTAGTTGCCAGTCGCTAATTGCCAATTGCGAACTGCCGGGTGCCCCGTTCTACGCCATCTGTTGGCGTAGGGCGGGAGGAAACGATTCCTATGCCCAAATCTCCCGCTTACATCGCCCGCCATATCCGTCGCGTGCTTCTCGACGGCGCCTCTGCGCCGCACACCGAAGAAGTCCAGTGGTTCTTCAAGAATGAAGTCAAGTCGCGAGGCTGGTATACCGGCGAGCTGCGCAAGGTGTCCGTCCGTTTCCGTCGCACCATCCTTGCCGAGAGCGGCCAGGACTTCCTGGTGCAGGTTGCCGACCAGCTCTTCCGCGGCAAAGTTCTCGAAGAGAAAATTTTCGCCGTGACCATGCTGCAGGGAATCGTCGGCGACTTCGGCAAGCCGGAGTTCAAGCTCTTCGAAAGCTGGATCGACCGCATCAGCAGCTGGGCCGATCACGATGCGCTGGTGCACTACCTGATCGGACCGATGATCGCCGCTGACGAGTCGTACCTGTCGCGTCCGCCGCGCTGGGCGAAGTCGAAGAACGGCTGGCATCAGCGCGCAGCCGCCGTCAGCCTGATTCACAGCACCCGCCAGCACAAACACTTCGCAGCACATCCAGCGCATCACCGAAATGCTTTTGCCGAGCAAAGACGACATGGTGCAGAAGGGACTGGGCTGGCTGCTGCGCGAGGCGGCAAAGGCCAATCCGAAGCAGACCGTCACCTACCTGATGACCATCCGCGAGCGCACGCCGCGACTAGTGTTGCGGACCGCGTGTGAAACATTGCCGGAGGCGGCGAAGGAAAAGGTGTTAGGGAAGTCTCCAGTCGTACGCCAGAGGAAGGGATAGGACGGGGCATCGCGGCCAAATGCTCTGGCCCAGTTGAGCAGTACGAGATTAGACTTCTCGGTGTAACTTGC
>CAVRWP010000011.1:0-622179 GCA_963724965.1 uncultured Acidobacteriaceae bacterium | reverse complement strand
CAGCAAGGCGGACGCGCAAGCTTTGGCGCATAACCTGGGAATAGAACTGCTAACGCTCCCGATCGGCGAAGTGTTTGACGTGTACCGCAAGGCGCTGGCGCCCGCGTTTGCATCGCGCGCGATTGACGTCACCGAGGAAAACATCCAAGCGCGCATCCGCGGCAATTTTCTGATGGCGATTTCCAACAAATTCGGGTCCATGGTGCTGAGTACCGGGAACAAGTCCGAGCTGGCGGTTGGCTATTGCACCTTGTATGGGGATATGGCCGGCGGCCTGGCCGTGATATCGGACGTGCCAAAGCTTATGGTTTATGAGCTGGCGCGCTGGATCAATCGGGAGAGGGAACTCATCCCTGTTTCGACCATTGGAGAGGTGCCGTCCGCGGAGTTGCGTCCCAATCAAAGAGATGAGGACAGCCTGCCACCCTATGACGTGCTGGACCGCATCTTAAAGGCGTATATCGAGGATCTTCGCAGTCCGGAGGAGATCGCGGATCATTATGGATTTGGGCTGCAACTGGTACGCGACATTGCTTTGCTTGTGGACCGGACGGAATATAAGCGCAAGCAAGCCGCTCCAGGGCTCAAACTTACTTCGCGAGCGTTTGGATTTGGGAGACCGTTTCCGATCGCTGAGCGATTTATCCCTTAAGGAGTGAGGTTCAGCGTGAAGACAATCCTAACGATTGCAGCGATTCTTGCTATGCCTCTTGCGATTCCGTCGGCACACGGAGGCGAGCCGCAGGCCAAGGCCGCTGCGCCTGCCGCAGCCGCGCAATTGCCCATACAGAGAACCGTCGAGGCTTACTTGCGCAATCTCTACGCTTTAGGCTCGGATACGACAGTAACGGTTAGCGCTCCCAAAGAGATCGGGGGCGAAGGGCTCGAGGAGATCGATGTGAACGTCAAAATGGGAGAAAACGAGCAGGCCGGAAAGGTATACGTCACCAAAGACGGGCGGTATATGTTCCGTGGAGAGCTTTCCGATCTTTCCAAAGATCCCATGGCGGAGACCCGCGCGCAGATCGAGACCAAGGACAGCCCTTCGATGGGACCGGCCAATGCGCCGGTGACGGTGGTGGAATTCGCCGACTTCGAGTGCCCGGTCTGCAAGAGCCTGCACGACGCGGTGCGGGAGCTGCTGCCGAACTATCCACAGGTGCGCGTGATTTTCAAGGACTTTCCGCTCGACCATATTCATCCCTGGGCGCGGACGGCGGCTATCGCCGGGCGGTGCGCGTACGACCAGAACCCCAAAGCGTTCTGGAAAATGTACGACCTGATTTACGACAATCAGGACATCATCTCCGCGGAGAACGCCTGGAGTAAGATGACGGACTTTGCCAGCCAGTCCGGGCTGGATGCGGATTCGTTTAAGGCGTGCATGGCCAGCCCCGGCTGGAGCTGCCGTGGATGCGAACTACGAAAATGGCATGAAGCTTGAAGTCGGCAGCACGCCGACAATTTTCGTGAACGGGCGCAGAATTGTTGGAGCGGATTCCCGGCTGCTCGAGCAGTACATCAAGTACGAGCTTGATGAACAGAAAGCGCACAAGACGGCGCGCAATAACTAAGCACAAAAAATAATCCAGAATTTTGCTGTGGCGGCACTTGGTCGGGATGAAAAGGCCGGATGACAGCTTACAGCCGACAGCTTACAGCTGACAGCGTGAGATACGATTTTTGTCTCTTTTGAAGCGAGGAGGAAGGGTAGGCGTTGGCTTGGGTGAGGAAGGCGAGTGGGCGGAGGGGGTTGGGTTCGGACGGATTTTATAGTTAACATAATATTACTTATCGGACGCAAGATGTCAAGAGAAATCTTTGGGTTTCTTGCGGTCTTCCACAGGCGGACGGGTGTGCCCGCGCATTGGTGTAGGGGCCTCTTCTTGAGGGGAGGTCCGTCTGGCGCGGGGGGGTGCGCCAGACGGATCGCTCGGCGGAGGTGCTGCGGTTGGTGTAGCGGATTGACGGCGAAGGGTTTAGCAGTTGTTCGCATGGGATGTTCCGCATTTTGATGCCGACTCGAATTAGTAGAACGGATTGGTTTCAGCGAATGCAACCGGACGTTCTTCCCGAACGTGAGCTGCTACGAGGCGGCGGCAGTGCCGCAACCCTTGCGTGCGGCTTGAAATCAGTGGGCGAGCCTGGCTGCCAGGCCTCCTGCGGCGGTGCCCAGGACGAACCATTTGGCGGCTCGGAGGATGCGGTGCAGAACGGTGCCGCCTTTTGCGGCGGTAACGGCTTCGTCGCGCTGCTTGGTCAGGGCGGCGGTTATGGTCTTCTCGTCGCTTAGGTCGCTTTGGACGGCGGCTAGCTTTGCCTGGCAGGCTTTGCAGTCCAGGGCGAAGTCGTAGAGGGGCTTTAGATCGGCTGCGGGAATGACGGCGTCGGGAGCGTTTGCCGGGGCCGGATTGGATTGGGATGGGGCCGGATTGGTCGGCAGAGGTGCAGCTTGTGTTAGCTTGCCGGAGGACGCTGTACTTGGGAGCGTGGCTGGCACCGCCGCGGACGAGTTGGGCGATGTCTGTGGTGAGGTCTTCGCGGCCTGGCTCGTGGCTGGATTTGTGGCTGCCGTTGCGGGCGGTGCGCCTTGCAGCGTGATGGGGCTGGGGAGCGAAAGCGCGGCGGGGAGATCCTTGAGGATTTGCGCGGTGGTTACGGCGGCTTGTTTCTGGGAGGCCGAATTGGGCCAAGGTCTGGTTCAGAAGAGTGTCGCGGTCGTGCTGGCTGGCGGTGGCTTCGGCGATGGTTTTTTGGGCGGTGGCGAGTTGGGTGGCGAGCTGCGCGCGGTCGCGGCGGTCGGCTTGCCAGGAAACGAAGATGGTGATGGCCAGGATGATGGGGACGAGAATTTCTGCAAGGCGGAGCCAGATGCGTGTGGTCATCTATGATTCTCGGCTTTAGAGATGGCGAGCTTGCGAGGGATTGACGCAAGCTCTGGGACAGACAAAAACCTGCGCAGTCTGAAGACTGCGGTTACGGCAGGTTACCCCGCCTATAGCACGTACCGCTTGCGGCTCTAAACTGGCGTCTGCGTGGGCGGACGGTTGTGGTGGAAAAGCGGCAGCCGGGCTGCCGCACTCCACAGCAATCACAAATAATGTGCGCGGCGGGCGAGGACTTGGGCTGGGTAGGCTGGATTTGCTCCGCCATTCCAGGCCAGGAGGCCGCGAGTCGCGTCGCCGTCCATGGCATCGAACTTTTTTCGCAACAGCCGACAGCCGATGGTCAGGCCCAAATCGGGGTCGCAGAGCGCGGAGAGAAATGTGCCGTCGAAGCCCATGACGCAGGGCGACTTGACCCATCACCTGCATGAGGCCCCAGGAGAAACCGCGCGCGTAGGCTTCGGAGGCAGTGATTTTGTTATTCGTGTAAAGCCCGGCGACGTACTTGGCAAAAAAGGCCGGCTCGTAACGCATGGCCCAGGTATTCCAGGACGACTCCTGCTCGACGATCGCGCAGACGAGCGCGGGATCGAGCGACTGGGCGGCGGCCGCTTTGCGAGCGAGCGCGACAAGTTGGGGCGGGGCCATCATCACTCTTGCGAATCCTGAAGCGAAGTCAATCGCGGTGGCGGCGTCCGTTGAGCTCGACGAAGCGGACCATCGGCGGTTCGGGCGCATCAATTCCCTGCTTGCGCGCGATGGCATGCAGGGCCGCATAAATGTGCGGGAGATGATTTGTGGCGATATCGCGCACAAACGCGCGGACAATTTCGTCGTTGCGCATGCGACGATGCAGCCAGCGCAGAAACAAGACAAATTGCAGGCCGCCGGCAAATACCGCGGTCAGAACGGCATACCATGGAAAGGGCATGTTAGGTATTGGAATTAGAGGAAGTAAAGGAAGTGGATGAAATAAAGGAGTTTGAGGACGAAGGCCCGCTAGAATTTTGTCCCGAAAATGCGTTGACTAAGCCCGTTGCTTTAAGGCACGCAGATTCCGTACGCAGGCTTCCAGCACATTTGCTGTCTATTTGCGGGACGATACACCAGTTTGGCTTTACGGATCCGGCGCAATTGGCACACCTGGGATCTACGGACTTCGCTTCCCATACCTCTCCTAGGCTTCCTTTACTTCCTTTTACTTCCTCTACTTTCTCAGCGGATAGCAGCGGCGATGGCGCTGCGTGGTACTTTTTCTCAGCAGGCGTGTGGCATCATGGCTGCGTACAGGTGATGGTAAGTGTGACGGTGTCGTTGATGACCACCCAGTTCGCGGGCGCGGTTTGCAGCAAGTTGCGCACGGCTTCTTCGTGGGAGCTGGCGGGGATTCCGCTCTGGATCACGCTGTGCGTTCCATCGCTCAGGGTCACGGTATATGTGTTCGTTGGCGGCATTGGTGTCCTCCTTTCTGCTCGAAGAGATTAAGCTGCTCGTTCTCTTTCTCGCCGATTTCCTTTGAATTCAGCTAAATTCAGTGAAACTAGAAAAGAGTGCTCGGCAGAGCGCCTAACGTGGAGCCCAGGCCAGAAACCAGCGAGGTAAAGAACCCGGCGCTGGGCCGAGAAGCATTGGCGCTCACGTTTAGCAACTGCGAAGGAATGCCAAGCGTTTTGCCGAGAAGGTTGGAGTCCACGCCGTAGAGGCCGGAAAGACCCTGCAGAGCGGACATCTGCTGTTGATAGGCGGTATTGGCGAAGGAGAGCTGATTTTGCTGCGCCTGATTCCCTTCCGCAATGGCCTTCTGACGCGCCAGCTCGTCGGTCAGTTCGCTGAAGCCGGCGGAATTGTTGGTGGCGGCCACGCGGTTCGCCGCGGATTGCTGCAAGGAATCGAAAGAGCTGGCGATTGCGCCCTGCGATTGCGACGTAACGGCAGCTTGCTGCGCGGGGCTGAGGCCCGGATTGTTCAGAGATGCTTTGATACTGCGAAGAAATGGTATTGCCGAGCTGCTGCTGCTGATTCAGGAATTGCTGGTTCTGCGCGTTGACGTTGGCGAGCTGCTGGTCCGTCAACTGCAGAGTTTGTGTTTGTGCACGGCTCATGGGGCCTCCGATTATTCTTGCGCTAAATATTTCGTTTTATGTCTTGCGTAAACCGATTTCGTTACCGAGGGGAATTCTGGGTTATGCAGGCCAATCTTTTGCAGTACGGCGTCCACATGTCATCGCGTTTCCAGCCGAGCTGGGCGACGCGTTTGCCGAAGGTGCGGGCAATCGCGGGCGGCAGCCAAGCGTGGACGTCTTCGAGGCCGCGCTGCCAGGCATCGCGCTCCGTCGCGGCATGCAGATTCAGGAGCCAGTGCCAGCGGTCGCGGGGAGTGCCGGCTTTTGGATCGAGAAGCAAGTACGCTTCGGCTGTGAGGCGCAGAAGGGCGGCGCCGATGATCGGGCAAAAACATGGCGTTTCCCACAACGCTGGTGAGCCGAGATGGTGGGAATCCGCTTCGGAAACAGGAGCCGCCGAGGGCGCCGAGGACGCCGTCGAGCAGGACCAGCTTGGTTACGAAAAGCGGATTGTTTAGGTCCGGAAGCGCGTAGTCGAAACCTTTGGGACGCGTGAATGGCGCGCAGAGCGGACAGATCCGATTCGCGATATTCGCGGATTTGCATGTCGTGATCATGGCGGACGCCCAGGCAACCGCGAGGGCACGATATATCGTGCCCCTACGGTTGCAGGGCTGCCCGCCCTTTGGCCCCAAATTGGCTAGAGAATTGTTGGCTTGGTGACGCGCGAGCCGGGATTGACGCCCGAAACCGTTACCGCCGCGGACCTGGCCGTTGGGCAGCACGCCGCTTCCGCTGGAGGGCAACGGGGCGGGGCCGGAGAGCGCCGCCGCCAGCGACGGGCGTCGGCGGCGAACCAAACGTGACCGGCGCGGAAGGCAGGGAGCCGACGTACTGCGAATAGGCGCGCCAGTACAGTGTTTGATTGCCGAGCTGCGTGTACAGATTGCGCGATGCGCCCATGAAATAGACGCGCGGAGAGCTCAGCGAAGATCATCGCCAACGCACCACTGGCGATCCAGTACTGCATGGAAGCCGTCAATCACGGCATTGACATGACGCTGGCCGACGGACTGTTCCTCGAAGCAACGCTCTTCGGCGTCTGCTGCGCGACCGAAGACAAGAACGAAGGCACCAAGGCATTTCTGGAGAAGCGGCAGCGGAGTTTAAAGGCAAGTAGTCAGTGGCCAGTGGCCAGTGGTCAGTTAATTGTAAGTCGTGGTTTGGTAACTTCGGGTGCCCCACTCATTCGCGGTTTTCGAATGAGTGGGTTTAATACATCGTCGACACTTGAGCAAAAGACCCTTGAACGGGGCAACCGTTAGTTGTCAGTTGTCGGTTCGTGGTTGTCAGTGCATGGCGGGTGTCCCAGAGGCTGCCCTGAGCCTGTCGAAGGGTTCGCGTCCCAATGTTGGGCGCTAACCTGGGCCGCTAATCCCGCCCAAGTTAATCAAAAGAAGGCCGAACGTGGGACACCGAGGCAACGGCAACACTCTTCCTGCGCGGGCGAACCGCAGATCCTTCGCTTCGCTCAGGATGACAATTCTGAAAAAGGCCTGGCGGCCGCACGCCTGAAGGCGTGCTCCACCCCTGGAACATCCCGCACAATCCTGCACAAACAAAAAGGACGCGGCCGAAGCCGCGTCCTTTTGTCGCTCCGCTGTCCTACCACGATGTCAGAGTCATCTTGTCGACCCACACACTGTAGGGGTCCTGGCGCTCGTCGCCGTCGAGCTGGATGGCTGCGTTCATCTCCGAGGAGTTCACATTCTCCGCCGCGTAGGTGCGGTTGACGTAGTGCTGCACGCCGTTCATCGAAACCGACACGAACTTGGTTGAGCCGTCGCTGTTGCGCTGGAACTGCAGCACGACGTGGTTCCACGCGTAGGGCTGGACCACGCATGACAGCCCGGTGTGCTGCCACTGATCGTGCACCGCGTCGGAAACCTGCCAGGTATTCCGATAATTGCCGCGACCGTCGCACTCGGTCAGGAAGTAGTTCTTCTTGCCGCCCTGCGAGAAGAAGACGTCCATCTCCAGGCCCTGGATGACGGTGAAGTCGTGGACGTAGATGTAGAAATCGAGCTTGAAATTCTTGGCCGAGGTGTTGGGCGTCAGGCGCTTGTAGAACAGCGCGTTTGCGTAGTTGTGATTGCCGTCAGTGGTTTTGCCGAGATAATACTGCGCCGTGTGGTTGTCCATCGTGGGCGTGGTTTCGTGCTGCAGCATGTAGTGCTGGTCGGGATGGCCGTGACCGCCGGGCCCGGCGCAGGTGTCGCAACTGGTCCATCCGGTCATGTTCTGCACGCTGTTGTCGGTCTGCTGGCCGGCGAAAGCCACAGTGGAAACCGAAAAAAGTACGGCGAGAATGAAAAGCGATTTATGCAATATCCACTCCTTAGAAGGCTTGAGGACGTGAAAACGTCCTCGAAGGGCACTCTACGCAGACATCTACCCCGACTCAATTGGGGATACGACTTAGTTGGACGATTTGCGCGAAGTTTTTTCGGGCCAATGGGCGGTGATTCAGCAGCAAACCATCGCAGTTAGGTTCAGCCGCTTAGAGCGGAGCTTCTGCTGCTTTTGCGCAGAAGCAGGATTTCCCTTAGTACCTTTTCCTGAGATCGCAGGTAAGGCGGCGAGAACCAGTGAGCATCCTTGTAGCCACGGCACAAAGCCGGGAAGCCGAGCCATCCACTCCCTAACTTGGCAGACGCTGTTCTGCCGGGTCGCGGCGCCAGGACGATTCATGGGTTCGAAAGCAATTTGTTCCACGTCACAAACCCCACTCAAAACCAAAAGAAGGTCTTGAATGGGGCACCCGTTGCTTCCTTCCCAACTCACTTACGACTTCAGGAACGCCAGCACATCCGCGTTGATGACGTCGGCGTGAATCTGGCACATGCCGTGAGGGTAGCCGGGATAGAACTTCGACTTCGCGCCCTTGATAATCTTCGCCGACATCTTTCCGGCCGCACCGATCGGCACAATCTGGTCGTCCTCGCCGTGCAGCACCAGCGTCGGGATGTCGATCTTCTTCAGGTCGTCGGTGAAGTCGGTGACTGAGAAAGCGGCGACCGTGTCGTACTGACTCTTCATCGATCCCAGCATGCCCGCCAGCCAGAAGTTTTCGCGCACGCCCTCGGAGATTTTCGCATTCGGCCGGTTGTAACCATAAAACGGCAGGGTGAGGTCTTTGTAGAACTGCGAGCGGTCCTGGACCATACTCGTGCGGATGTCATCGAATACTGACAGCGGCAACCCACCGGGATTCTTGTCGGTCTTCAGCATCAGCGGCGGTACCGCGCCCGCCAGGATGGCGCGGGAAACGCGTTTCGTGCCGTGTCGTCCCAGGTAGCGCGCCACTTCGCCGCCGCCGGTTGAGTGACCCATCATCACCGCATCTTTCAGATCGAGCTTATCCATGAGTTCGGCCAGATCGTCGGCGTAGTGGTCCATATCGTTGCCGTCCCATGGCTGGCTGGAGCGGCCATTGCCGCGGCGGTCATGAGCGATCACGCGATATCCGCGTTCGCCGAAGAACATCATCTGCGCATCCCATGCGTCGGCGGTCAGCGGCCATCCGTGCGAAAAGACCATGGGCTGACCCTTGCCCCAGTCTTTGTAGAAAATTGTGGTGCCGTCTTTGACGGTAATCGTGCTCATCTGGGCGTCTCCTGATGTTGGATTGATCCGGGGATGTTTAACTGCAGAGCAGCGCGGTTCAGCCGCTGCCAATACTCGTACGTGGAACCCGTATAGAGATGCATGTGGAGAAAAAACGCTTCGCATCGTAGGTAAAAATCAAAGCTGATTGCCGCAGAGCCTGCCCTGAGCTTGTCGAAGGGTTCGCGGGCTGACGTTGGACGCTAACCTGGGACGGGTACGATCTCACCCACGTTAGGCCGAACGTGGGGCACCACACTTCCCTTACAATGAATACATGATTCGATCGATTGTTTTTCCGCGGGTGCTGGGGCGCTCGCTCGACGATTTGCAGCCTGCGATGGAGTTGTTTCGCGCGCTGGGCTTTGCTCGCGGCAACGAGTGGCATGAGGGCGGCTCGCACGGCATAGAGATGCTGGCGCCCAGCGGCGGAGTGGAGTTCATCGCCGCGCCTGACGCGCCTCCGGCGGACGCCACCGTGGAAGTTGCCGACGCCGACGGAGCTTACGAGATTGTGAAGAAGTTGCTGGCGAATGTCACTCTCTCCGAGCCCACCCTCTCGCCAAAAGCGGGCGAGGAGGATGGGGCACCCGGGGCTAATTCGACAGGATCAGGAAACTGCCTGAAGATTCATCATGAGATTCACGACACGCCTTATGGCGCGCGCATGTTTACCGTCGAAGCCGGCGGGCTGCGGGTCGCGTTCCTGACTTACGCGAAGAAGCCCGGCGAGACCAAGGGCATCGAAGCCCGGCTGGACGCGCGCGGCAAGCGCTTTGCGCTGGTGGTCAGCCGCTTCAACTCGTTCATCACCGAGCGCCTGCTGGAGGGCGCGCTGCAGGCGCTGCGGCAGTGTGGCGCGAAGTCCGAAGACATGACTATCGTGCACGTGCCCGGCGCGTTTGAAATTCCGTCGGCGTCGCGCCAGCTTGCCGAGAGCGGCAAGTATCACGCCATCGTCTGCATCGGCTGCCTGCTGCGCGGAGGCACGCTGCACTACGAGGTCATCGCCAACGAAGTCACGCGCGGTGTGGGACAGTCGGCGCAGGAGACCGGCGTGCCGCACGCCTTCGGCGTCCTCACCTGCGACACCCTGGAGCAGGCGATCGATCGCGCCGGACTGAAGGCCGGCAACAAGGGATTCGAGGCGGGACTGGCGGCGGTGGAGATGGCGTCGCTGCGGGAGAAGATGCCGAAGCGGAAGTCGAGCCGGGGAAAACAAAAAGCAGATCCTTCGACTGCGGCGGCAAAAGCAGGCGCCTCCGCTCGGGATGACAATTCGGAGGGAGCTTCAAACACCCACCCCGGCCAAAGTCAGGCTAGGATGGAGCACCCTCAAGATTCTTCCACTGCAGGCGCCTCCGCTTCGGATGTGAAATCGGACAAAGTCATTGCCACAACGGACGGCTCGCGATGAGCAAGACCGGGACCCGGCGCAAGTCGCGCGAGCTGACGCTGCAGATGCTCTTCCAGCTCGACATGGGCAAGCAGGAGCTGGAGCAGGTACGCAGCACCTTCTGGAACGAGCGCAAAGACCTCGACGAAAAAGTGCGCGGCTTCGCCGACGATTTGTTTCGCGTCGCCTGCGAGCGCCGCGAGGAGATCGACCAGATCATCGAGCGCAGCGCCGAGCACTGGCGCATGGACCGCATGGCCGCCGTCGATCGCAACCTGTTGCGCTGCGGCGTCGCCGAATTCCTGGGCTTTCCGCAAACGCCGCGCCCGGTGATCATCAACGAGTCGCTGGAGATCGCGCGCCGCTACTCCACGCCTGAGTCGGTGCAGTTCATCAACGGCGTGCTCGACAGCGTGGCTCGCGAGCTGGGCGAGAGCAAAGGCAAGTAGGGTAGGGTGGAGCTTGCGCTTCAGCAAGCGGTTTCGGCTGCGAGTGATTCAGAAAATGCCGACCACCTCTGTATAGTTTCCTCATGGGGAAGGGTGCGCCGCTGCGTTGGATGGAGAACCGGCTGCTCGCACGGCATCTGCGCGGGCGCGGCATCGAGATCGGCGCGCTCTGGCGCAAGTTCCCCGTACCCGCCACGGCACGCGTCTTCTACGTCGACCGCATCTCCGACAACGAGCTTCAACAGCATTATGCCGAGGTCACCCAGCCGCTCATCATGCCCGACGTGGTAGCCGACGCGACGCGCTTGCCATTTGCGGCCGCGTCGCTGGATTTCATCATCGCCAGTCACGTCCTGGAGCATCTTCCCTTTCCGCTGGCTGCCTTGCGGCATTGGCATGACGCATTGCGGCCCGGCGGCGTGCTGGTGCTGAAAATTCCAGACATGCGCTACACGTTCGATTGCAAGCGCGAGCGTACGCCGCTGGGACACCTGATTGCAGAAGATATCAGTCCGGCGGACTTCGACCAGCGCGAACATTTTGCCGAATGGACGGAAAGAGTGGTCGGACGCGAGCGCGGCACGCCCGAGTTCGAGTGGCAGCTTAACGAGTTGCTGGCGTCGGAGTACAGCATTCATTACCACGCGTGGATCGACGACGACATCCGCGAGATCACGGATTACATGTGTACGAAGATGGGCCTCGATTGGCGGCCGGTGGTGTTCTGGAATGCGCACGTGTATCGCAAAGAGTGCGTGGTGATGATGCGGCGGTTGTAAAGCCTGTCGCCCCTGAAGGGGCTCGGGCATTTCATTCAAACGTACCCACCGCTGAAGCGGTGGGCTATAACCTTCTGTCTCGCTGCGCGAGACTCGGTCCGTTCCACGCGCCCGTTCGATGCGAAGTTGAGGGATCGCTTTTTCTGATCTCGTGGCATTCCGCTGCGATGCTTAGGGAATCTTGTCCATGGCGCGAGACTCGCCCTTCCCGCGTCGGTTCGATGCGAAGTTGAGGGATTGCTTTTGCTGCTCTTGCCGGAAGATCGCACTCTATCTGCGGCGCTTCTTCATCTGCACTTCGGCGCCGCGATGGCTATAGTGGATTTCGTCCATCAGGCTGCGCATCAGGAGAATGCCGCGGCCGTGCTGGGTGAGGTTGGTTCCGTCGTCGGCGGAGTCGCTGGACGACGCCGTTTCGAATCCCGGCCCGGGATCGCGGAGCACGATGGTGATCTCCGCCGGATCGACGGAGACGATACAGTGAATTTGCTTGGCGGGATCGTCACCGCAGCCGTGAAGCACGGCGTTGGCCAGCGCTTCCTGCAGTGCAATCATGAGGTCGATTTCTTCGTCGCCGTCGACGCCATGCTGGTTGAGAAACTGCATGACGGTATCGCGCGCGGCGATCATGGTAGACGAGCCGCCGGCAAAGACGAACTCTCTGGTCACGAGTTGCCGCTCCGTCGCCAATGGGACTTGATGCAAGCCAACTCCTGCGGAGACTCTGAGGATGAAGCCTCTGCCCTCAGCGGCTAAAGCCGGCCTCGACCGCTCAACGTCACGGACCGCCTGAAGGCGGCCTCTTTCAAAGCAAACCGGAACTGCTTTCAGATCGAAACTGCTTTGCTCTCACACTGTCTCGAGCAGACACTCAATCCTCTAAGCGGTCATCGCTCTTCTTTCACCTGCGACGCCGCTCTCCATCCTGAGCCCTTCGATCTCCAGCACCGCATCCAGATTGGTCAGCGCAATCAACCGGCGCACCCGCGGCGACGCGTTAGTGATGCGCAATTCCCCGGCACGCTGACGCGCGCGGCAGTGCAACTCTACCAGCAGTCCCAGTCCGGCCGCGTCCATCTCGTCCACGTCTTGCAGATCGAGCACCACGCGCCGCTCCGGCCGCGCCATGACGATACAGCGTAAGGTCTCTGCCTCTACGCCCAGGACAATCCGCCCGCGGCACGACAGCACAACGTCCGGCGATGCAGTTTGAACAGTCACACTCAACATAGACACTTCCCCTGAGAGGCGATTCCCTTCTCTTGTTACGTTAGGACGTTTGAATTTGTTTCCCGGGAGCGTGGGTAATTTCAGTATGCCCGAGTTTGATTGCAGGATGATGAAAATGCGGGATGATCGACTGCCGAATCTGATACTGCAGCTTGTTGCTGTCCGTTCACGGTCACCCGACCTTTTCATCTTCTCCTTGACATCGCTGTGTTTACAGCGCATAACAGCCACACCAATCGGCGTGCGCCCACGCCACAGGCCCGGGGACCCATCCAGACTTCCGCCTACGCACGTGCGTGACTCGGCCCATGGGTTGCGCTTTGGCGGAAACATGAAGTAGCGCGTGCCACTCTCCACGCGTGGGGGCGAGGACCAGGACAAACGACATTCTCAGGAGGTCACATGCAAGACCGCAATGCACTTGGCAGTTCTCTGTCTGCACGGAGTTTCCATGACTGGGCTTCGGCATCGCAGCAAAAGCATTTCCGGCTCAAGCTAACCACGCTGTTGGTAGTTATGGTGATGGCGTTCAGCACTTCGGCGGTTGCGCAGCAGTGCATCGCGCCGCCGAACACAACGATGGTGGCGTGGTTCCCTTTCGATGAGGTCGGTGGCGTCAAGACCGCAAACCTTGCCACGCAAAACTCCGGCACGCTGGGTGGCACCGCAACTTTTGTTCCAGGCTTGATCGGTGGCGCGCTGCACTTCGACGGCGTTGGAGCGTATGTGGATGTACCTTCATCGATCGCAACCAACTTCGGGCCGGGAGTCGTGACTGGGATACCCTGTTCAGGGCTTTACTCGAGCTGCAACGGCGATTTCTCGATCGATGTATGGATTCGAGTTCCGGTAGACCTGACCGATTCGGTCAAGACCATCATCGACAAGCGCAGCGGTCTCGATCCTAGTCTTTACGGTTACTCCTTCGCTCTTTCGTACAGCCGGCTGATTCTTCAACTTGCTGACGGTGTCAATGTCGGCTACACCAACTACGCCTCGGTGCCGATCACGAATCTCAAGGACCATAACTGGCATCACGTTGCCGTCTCGGTCACCCGCACCATGCCTAACGGCATCCGTTGGTATCACAACGGAGAGGCGCTGTTGGGCCAGCAGATCGACCCGACGGACCGCGAAGGATCGCTGGTGAACGACAGCGTTCTGCGAATCGGCGCCAACACTGCCGAGTATCCCTTCGAGAACTGGTTCGAAGGAGATATGGACGAGTTGCAGATCTTCAACCGCGCGCTGTCAGGACAGGAAATCAGGAGCATCTACAACGCCGGCGCCAGCGGCCAGTGCAAGCAATGATCGAAAAGCCACGGAGCCGAGCGGTGAAGACCGATCGGCTCCGAAGTTGCGAACCGGGCGAGCACTTAATGAGATGTAGAGGTCGTGCTCTTCTTGGCGCCCGTCGAGCTCTTGCTCGCAGCCGCCGGATGACGCGGATCGGTGATCTTGATCTTCAGAATCTTCGGCGGATCGTAGGGACGATCATTGCGCGGATCGCGCGCCAGACGGGCAATCTTCTTCACCAGGTCGATGTCCTGGCACTGGCCGAAGATGCTGTAGTGGCCGTTGAGATAGTCCACCGGAACTTCGGTGATGAAGAACTGCGAGCCGTTAGTGTTCGGGCCGGCGTTGGCGTAGGCCAGGCGTCCGGGCTGATCGAACGTGAGGTCGGGACTGGTCTCATCCTTCACCGTGAAGCCGACATCGCCGGCTCCGGTACCTGCGGGATCGCCGCCCTGGATCATGAAGTTGGGAATCACGCGATGGAAGACGGTGCCGTTGTAGAGCGGCACACCTTTTTCCATCTGGCCGGTCTTGGGATTCTTCCACGCCTTGGTACCGTTGGACGAGGCCGATAAAGTTGGCCACCGACGCCGGAGCCTTCTCGGGGAACAGGACGCAGTGAATCGTACCGAGCGAAGTCTCGATGTCGGCGGTGGGTTCGGTTGTGCTCTGCGTGCTCTTCTCGCTGGCGGCGTGCTGCTGCGAGGTTGTGCTGCTGCTGGTCTGCGCCGCGGCAAATGCGCCGAGACAAAGAATCGTGATGAGTAGTTTATGCATAAAACCTCCAAAAACTGGGGCTAGGGATCAGGGGCCAGTGGCTAGTGGCATTATCCAAGCCAGTGCCAGTACCGCGGCCAGTCGCATGAGCCATGCCTGTGCCAGTGGCCTGAGCGAGATGTCGGGTAGAGCTGGCCTTCAGGCCAGCGTCTGAACCGCGTAACTTTCGTCTGCGAGTCGGCTTCAGCCGACGGCAGCTTGCTGTGAGAATAGCAGGGGCTGAAGCCCTCAATTCTCATCGATCGAAGCGCACGACTGAAGTCGTGCCCTGACACGAAGCTTCGTCGCAAAACAGCGTCAGTAGTACCGAACTGCCAGCGCCACCCGACGACCTACTACTGACCACTGACAACTGGCTACTGGCCACTGCTCTTCTGCATCTGCTTCGACACTTTCTCCACATCGCCGAAGACGCGCAGTAAATTCCCGCCAAGAATCTTATCAAGATCGGCGTTGCTGTAGCCGCGCTGGGCCAGCGCCTCGCTGATCTTCGGCAGATCGGCCACCGAATCCAGTCCCTGCGGCGAGCAGTCGATGCCGTCGAAATCCGACCCCAGCCCAACGTGATCGACGCCGGCAACCTTCACCATGTGATCGATGTGGTCGATCAGGTCGCTGAACGGCGGACGCGGCAGCTTCGGCGCCAGGCGAGCTTTTGCGGCAGCCAGTTGCTGCTGCACCTCGGGCGTCTGCGGCTTCACGAAGAGGTCCTGCACCGTCATGTAGTCGGGATCTTTTTCGGCCGCCAGCTTCTTGGCCGTATCGAAATACTTCTGCGAGATGAAGGCGCAGTAGAAGTTCACCTGCGCCACGCCGTTATGCTTCGCCAGCGTGCGCAGCATGTCGTCGGTCATGTTGCGGGGAGCGCTGGTCAGCGCGCGGGACGACGAGTGCGAAGCGATCACCGGCGCCTGGCTCAGCTCGATCGCCTGGTAGAAGGTCGAGTCGGCAACGTGCGAGATGTCGACCATCATGCCCATGCGGTTCATCTCGGTGACCACCTGGCGGCCGAAAGGCGTCAGACCGCCGTGGTGCTGGATCTTTGTGTCGCTGATGTCGCCGCTGGAGTCGCCGATGTCGTTGGTGTTCGACCAGGTCAGCGTCATGTAGCGCACGCCCAGGCGGTAGTAGTCGCGCAGGATTCGGATGTCGCCCTCGATGGCGTGGCCGCCCTCGACGCCCAGCAGCGCGGCGAACTTCTTCTCGCGATGCGCGCGGCGAATATCGTCGGTGCTGAAGGCCATCATCATCTTGTCCGGATGACGCTCAGCCTGCATGTAGACCGAGTCGATCATGTCGAGCGCGCGCTTGGCCTCGTGTCCCTTGTTGCCCTTAGGCTCAACCCAGATGGAGAAGAATTCCGCGCCCAGGTTGCCGGCCTTGATCTCCTTGAAGTCCATGTAGCCCGAGCCGGCGTCCTGCGAGAGGTCGAAGTTCTCGTCGACGAAGCGGCCTGGCGTGTCGGCATGGGTGTCGATGATGATGGCCGAGTTGTGGGCGGCGCGCCAGTTGGGGTTGGGCTTGGCCGTTTGCGGCGCGGCGTTGGATTGTGCAAAGGAAAACGTTGCGGAGAGCAGCACGCAAACCAGCAGCCGAGACATTCGTATCAATGCAGTGGAGCTCCGGAGAGAGATTTCGTCGCGTCTGGATTGTAAATGAATAGTCAGCCTGAGAGGCGCCGTAGCATGTCCGGCACGATGAAGGAGGACGACAACGCGATCGATGCCGCGATCCACTGAATCAGGCCGCGACGAATGACGAATTGGTAGATGCAGATCACGTCGGCCACGGCGACGCACGCGAGCGCCTGCAGCAACACGTGGCGATAGTCTCCGTGCGCAAGCGTGATGGCGTCCCATACACCCGCCAGCAGCATCAGAAAGGCAGCGACGGTCAATGACGCATTGCCGAGTCTTAGCTTGGTGCCCATGTTGGGATAGGCCAATTCACTTCGTGTCGAAAGCTCCCTCAACCAAACCAAGCCGCGGAGCGGCGGCTATGCCGTCGAAGGCCGGGGCACAAGCCCCGGTACGCGGCACCCCAACGACGGCGAGCCGCGGAGCGGCGAGCTAATCCAGAACATATTTCGGATCGTAGGTTACACCCGCACGATCAAGAATCTCGACATATTCCTCCTCGAAGCTCTTGCGCCGGTGATGCTCTTCCTGATGTGCAATGTATTGCGTAACAGCGTGGATGGCGGACGGACTCACGCTGATCGCGCCATATCCGTCCTGCCAGGCAAACGATGGCAGAGACTTCCGAATTCGAAGGGACGAATTAGCCTTTAATTCGCGCATCACGTCCGCGAGGCTTCGCGTCTTGGGTAATCTCAGCAAGAGATGGAGGTGATTGTTGGTGCCGCCCACCGCTAGCACGTCGATTAGCGCATTTCGTGCGACAGCGTGAAGGAGGGTCCATGCACGCTGGGGTTCGCGGATGAGCGGCAAACGCCCCTTCGTCCCAAAGACACAATGAACCAGGTTGATATCGTAGGTGTTGGCCATGGGTCGCCGCTACGCGGCTCCGTTCGAAATGTGATCATGACCGGGGGCTTGCGCCCCCGGCTTCAAGATCGAAGCCGCTGCTTCGCAGCTTTTTCGTTGCCGCACAACGACCGTAATCCAGAATCAAGCCTCTTGCGGTGATGTTGCGCACAGAATCTTGTGTCGCTGACGCGTGGACCGAGCAGCGCGTGGCCCGCACAGCGCGTGGGTCGCACAACGCGTGACCGTATAACCCTGGGTCGTACAACGCGTGGGTGCGCACAACGCCTGGACCGTACAGCGCGTGGCCGGCACAGCGCATGGACCGTACAACGCGTGGACCGTGCAGCGCGTGGGTCGTACAACGCGTGGGTCGCACAACGCCTGGACCGTACAGCGCGTGGGTCGTCTGAGGCCCGGTCACGACGATGTCTTCCAGCCGCGGAGCGGCGGCTAGGCCGTCGAAGGCCGGGGCGCGAGCCCCGGTACCTGACACATCCGATGACGGCGAGCCGCGGAGCGGCGAGCCGATTCGTTAAGGCCAAGCAAAAGCCCGGACGCGAATCCGGGCTTTTCATAGTCGATTTGATCTTGCTTTAACTGGCAACTGGCGGCTGGCGGCTGCCTTCCTACGTGCGGAAGAAATCCTTTACCGCCTGCCACATGACCTGGCCGCCGACATCGGCGATGGATTTGGTCAGCGGAATTTCCTTGGGGCAGACTTCGACGCAGTTTTGCGCGTAGCCGCATTCCTGGATGCCGCCGTCGCCCATCAGCGCGTGCAGGCGATCGACCTTCAGCGCCTGGCCGGTGGGGTGCGTGTTGAACAGCCGCACCTGCGAAATGGTGGCCGCGCCGACGAAGCCCGTCTTGTCGTTGAACTGCGGGCAAGCTTCCATGCAGCAGCAGCACGAGATGCAGCGCGACAGCGGATACGCTTCTTCCTGCTGCTGCTGCCGACTGGCGCGGGCCGGAGCCGAGATCGTAGGAGCCATCGACCGGTACCCACGCCTTCACCTTCTTCAGGTTCTCGAAGAGCACGCTGCGATCGACCGCGAGATCGCGCACCACCGGAAACTTGGAGAACGGCTCGAGCGAGATCGGCTGTTCGAGTTGATCGATCAGCGCGGAGCAGGCCATGCGCGCCTTGCCGTTGACCAGCATGGCGCAGGAGCCGCAAACCTCTTCCAGGCAGTTGGAGTCGTAGGTGACGGGCGTGGTCGCCTTGCCTGCCTTGGTGACCGGCCGGGCGGCGATGTCCATCAGCGCCGAGGTGACGTTCATGCCCGGCCGATGCGGCAGTTCGAATTCTTCCCAGTACGGCTTGGACTCAGGTGTGTCTTGCCGTTTGATCTTTATGAGTACAGTTTTAGAGTTCGCCATGTTTATCGCTTTTCGCTCTTCGCAGGCCTTTGGCTCCCAGCCCTTAAGCAAAATTCAAAGTACAATTGTCATCCCGACCGACGGCTTCAGCCGGAGCGGAGGGATCTGCGGTTCTGCCGTCCCTGAAGGGACTCGAACCTTTACCTCATGTCTACCCCGCCCTGAAGGGTGGGGCTGTCACCTTTCGTCTCGCTTCGCGAGACTTGGGCCGATTCCCTCTGCGACCGATGCCACAACCGATCGATATCGGCTAACGTCCGATGGGACAAACCAATCCCAGTCAGATTCGATGCCGCAACCGCGTTGTGTAGCGGCTGAAGCCGTTCAATCACGACTCATCTTTCGGCACGACTGAACTCGTGCCTCTGACCCAAAGCTGACGCGTTCTGCCGTCCCTGAAGGGACTCGCTCCTTATTGCTCCCTCACCCAGCGCTGAAGCGCTGGGCTACCCTATACCGCGCCTAAGGCGCTATCTGGCCACTGACCTCTGGCCACTGCCTCTACGTCGCGGCGTCGTACCTTCTCGGCCGCGGCTTGATCAGCGACGTGTCGACCGGCTCGAACTCGAAGCGCGGCTCGTCGGCGTCGGCGGCGAAGTATGCTTTCGTCGTCTTCAACCAGTTGGCGTCGTCGCGCTCCGGGAAGTCCGGCTTGTAGTGCGCACCGCGCGACTCGTCGCGCATGCCGGCGCCCTGCGCGATCACGCGCGCCAGTTGCAGCATGTTGTAGAGCTGGCGCGCGAAGACGAACGACGTGTTCGCCCACATCGACTTATCGCTCAGGTTCACGTGGCGATAGCGCTCCAGCATCTCGACCAGCTTCTCGTCGGTCTCGCGAATGTTCTTGTTGTAGCGGATGACCGTCACGTTCTTGGTCATCAGCTCGCCCAGTTCGCGCCACAGCAGGAACGGATTCTCCGTGCCCTCATTGCTGATCAGGCGCGGCGTTAATCTCTTCCTGCCGCTTGCGCTCGGAGTCGTAGACGTGACCGCCGGCGTGCTTGCCGCTCTTGATCACGTTGTGCGCGTACTTCACCGCGTTCGGCCCGGCGACAAAGCCGCCATAGATGCACGACATCAGCGAATTCGCGCCCAGGCGGTTGGCGCCGTGGATCGAGTAATCGCATTCGCCCGCGGCGTACAGGCCTTCGATGTTGGTCTTCTGATCGAAGTCGACCCACAGGCCGCCCATGGTGTAGTGCATGCCGGGGAAAATCTTCATGGGCACATCGCGCGGATCGTCGCCGACAAACTTCTCGTAGATTTCGAGGATGCCTTCCAGCTTCTTGTCGAGAATCTTGCGATCGATGTGCGTCAGGTCGAGGTAGACCATCGGCTGGCCGTCGATGCCGAGGTTGTGCTCGTACACGACCTTGAAGATGGCGCGCGTGGCCACATCGCGCGGCACCAGGTTGCCGTACTTCGGATACCACTCCTCGAGGAAGTACCAGCGCTCGGTCTCGGGAATGCTCCTGGGTTCGCGCTTATCGCCCGCCTGCTTGGGCACCCAGACGCGTCCGCCTTCGCCGCGTGCCGATTCCGACATCAGGCGCAGCTTGTCTTCACCGGGAATGCAGGTGGGGTGGACCTGGATGAACTCGCCGTTGGCGTAGTACGCGCCCTGCTGATACAGCGCCGACTGCGCCGAGCCGGTGCAGACCACCGAATTGGTCGACTTGCCGAAGATGGCGCCGTTGCCGCCGGTCGCCATGACAACCGCTTCCGACGGGAAGGTGTGAACCTGCATCGAGCGCAGATCGAGCGCGCAGATGCCGTGGCAGACGCGGTTCTCGTCGATGACGGCGGAGAGGAATTCCCAGGCTTCGTACTTGGTGACCTTGCCTTCGGATTCGTACCGCCGCACCTGCTCATCGAGCGCGTACAGCAACTGCTGGCCCGTGGTGGCGCCGGCGAAGGCGGTGCGGTTGTAGAGCGTGCCGCCGAAGCGGCGGAAGTCGAGCAGCCCTTCCGGCGTGCGGTTGAAGGGGACGCCCATGCGGTCGAGCAGGTCGATGATGCCCGGCGCCTGGTCGCACATCTTCTGCACCGGAGGCTGGTTCGCCAGGAAGTCGCCGCCGTAGATGGTGTCGTCGAAGTGCTGCCAGGTGGTATCGCCTTCGCCCTTCAGGTTCTTGGCGGCGTTGATGCCGCCCTGCGCGCACACCGAGTGAGACCGCTTGACCGGTACGATGGAGAAGAGGTCGACGTGACCTCCCATCTCGGCAATCTTGATGGTGGCGGAAAGTCCTGCGAGTCCGCCGCCCACAACGATGATCTTAGGATGAGCCATAATCTTTGAAGGGGCACGCCTGCAGGCGTGCCGTCGCTCCGCTCTATAATGACGGCTTCAGCCGCTACGATCAGGGGCTAAAGCCCGGATAATTAGTAAGCCATCACCGGCACGACTAAACTCGTGCCCTTGCAAACTTCAGTCGTGTTCGACGTAAGGAACCTGGTCGGCCGGCGTGGAGACGAATCCGCGAATGCTCCACATCCCCATGCCTACCAGCACAATCGCCAGTACCAGGCACACGTAACCGAACTTGCGCCGCGCCTGATCGCCCACCGTGAAACCCCATTTCGCCGCAAACAGCCACACCCCATAAGAGAAGTGCCAGGAGGCGGCAACGATTCCGATCACGTAGATGGCGACCACCCAGGGATTCTGGAAGTCGAACCACACCTTGGAGAACGCGGCGTTGTAGCCGCCGCCCATCAGGTGCACGCCGGTGAAGCGCATGTCGTAAACGTGATAGGCGATGTAGAGGAAGGCGATGATGCCCGTCCAGCGCTGCGCGGTGTAGAGCCAGTTGCCCGTCCAGGGATACTCGCCCACGTTCGAGTCGCCGCGATACCAGATGTAAATCCCGTAGAGCCCGTGGTAGAGCAGCGGCAGGAAGATGAACACCCACTCCATCACGTGCACGAAGGGCAGGCTGGTGAGGAACTTCACCTGGTCGTTGTAGGCCTGGACGCCGTTAGCCGATTCCGAGTTGGAGATGAAGTGCTCGATGAGGAAGGCGCCGATGGGCACGATGCCGGAGAGCGAGTGCAGCCGCCGCAAAAGAAACGAGGAGCCTTCGCCTGCACGCAGGGGAGCGACTCCTTTCTTGATGCGAGCGCCGCTGGATTCGATGGAACTGGCTGAAGAAGCCACGAAGCTTACTCCTTATGAAGCTGGGCCCGCCCACTTGCGCCCCTAGTGCACAGGTTGGGCAAGTGCAACGTGAATAAACATTTCATTATCAAGTTCGCCGAGAGTCGAAGTCAAGAAAACGGGAGCTGCTGACCCGACTCAGCGAACGCGTGGGGCAATCTCCGGCGATGAAGCGGCTTCAGCATAGCGGCTCGACGTGCCGCCAGCGTGTGATTTCCGTCACAACTCGAAATGACACGCGAAAAGCACGAGTGCGCCACTCGACCCATTTATAGTGTCCCTACCGATGCACCTCCGCGAAAACATTCCGCTGGCCCCGCTGACCACTCTGGGCGTGGGAGGAGCGGCGCGCTATTTTGCCGAGGCGGCCACCGAGGCGGAAGTCGTGGAAGCGGTGGCCTTCGCGCGCTCGCGCAGCCTGCTCGCTCTTTGTACTCGGCGGCGGCAGCAATGTCGTTGTCGCCGATCGCGGCTTCGATGGGCTGGTGCTGAAGATCGCGAACGCGGAGATCGCGCAGGATGGCGCAACCTTCACCGCGGCCGCGGGCTGCGATTGGGACAGCTTCGTGGCGAAGACGATTGCCGAAAATTGCGCTGGGCTGGAATGTCTCAGCGGCATCCCCGGAACCGTGGGCGGCACGCCGGCGCAGAACGTCGGCGCCTACGGGCAGGAAGTTTCCGAAACCATCACCGAAGTTCGCGCACTCGATTTGTCATCGATGAACACGGTAACCCTGACGAACGCCCAATGCGGCTTCGCCTATCGCTCCAGCCTCTTCAACAGCAGCGAACGTGGAAGATACGTCATCCTGCAAGTGTCGTTCGCGTTGCGACCGGGAGGCGAGCCGGCGCTCCGCTACCCCGAGTTGCAAAAACATTTCGCGAGACAAGCCGAGTCCGACATTGTCAGAGGTCAGGATTGCGGTGCGCGAGATCCGGCGCAGCAAAGCCATGCTGATCGTTCCCGGCGACGAAGACGCGCGCAGCGCCGGGTCGTTCTTCAAGAATCCGGTAGTGACGCAAGCCGTCTTCGAAGCGCTCTCGAATAGAGTTTCCCCAGATTCCCAGCTATCCGGCAGCGGATGGCGCGCGCAAGATTCCTGCAGCCTGGCTGGTCGAACACGCAGGATTCGCTAAGGGCTACACAAAAGGAGCCGCAGGCATCTCGCGCAAGCACGCGCTGGCTATCGTGAATCGCGGCGGCGCAACCGCCGCCGACATCCTCGCGTTGAAGAACGAGATTCAGTCAAGGGTGCGAGAGGAATTTGGAATCGAGTTACAGCCGGAACCGGTGTTCGTAGGCTTCTGACCTACTCGAAGAGGTGTTCGTATGCGCTCCATTCGTGGGATCGTGCGACTACTTTGTTGCGCTCTGTTATGCTGCGCCGCATCGGCGGAAACCGGAATGCCTGCGGCTCCGGCCGCACTGCTCGACCACCTGGCGGGAAGGTGGGTCATGCAGGGAACGATTGCCGGCAAACCAACAACCCATGACGTGGAGGCTGCCTGGGCGTTGAACCACGAGTACCTTCAACTTCACGAAATCTCTCGCGAGAAGAATGCCGACGGGCGTCCGGCTTACGAAGCCATCATCTATATCGGGTGGGACTCGAAAGCGCATCAGTTCACCTGCCTGTGGCTGGACACAACTTCCGGTGACGGTTTGTCGTCCGAAATCATCGCGCGCGGGCCGCAGGCTGGCAACTCCATTCCCTTCGTCTTCACCCTGTCGCCCTCCAATGCAATCCACACAACATTCCTCTACGACAAAGCAACCGACACTTGGCAGTGGGTCATCGACAACCTGACGAATGGGCGATCACAACGGTTTGCCGATGTGAGACTTCATCGTGATCGATGAGGTAAGCCGACGAGTTTTACCGAAGTCCGTCGATTTACTTCCAGGGCGCGGTCAAGCCCAAAGCCAGCAATTTGGATTCGAAGTCATTCCGTTCCCGGCTCGGCACCAGTTTCCCGTCGCGGTCGGAGGCGAGTAGTCCAGCCGATTCTGCCATTGACTTGGCCTCGCCGGGCGTGTTCGCGATCAGAGCGGCGACGATCCTGGCCTCGATGCGCGACAGTGGAAGGCTCTCGCCGCGGAAATCGAGAAACGCTTCCCACGCCAGCGGCACCCATTTGGCGACGATCTGCTGCCCGATCAGTTCGGCGTAGCTGCGCATTTCCGGCGGAGCGTGGCGTTCCATCCTTATGTGCAAAAAGTGCAGCAGGTTGTGCAGGTCGATCTTCCAGTACGCCTCGGTATAGGTGGAGAGCGGAAGATCCTTTCTGGCCTGCTCGCGCGTCACCCCGGCGGCCACGCGCTGCTCGTAAACCTCGCGCGCCATCGTCTGGAATTCCACTTCCCTGGCAGAAAGCACTTGCCCTTCTTCCAGCGAGAGAACAGCCGCGTCGCGGTTCTTCGACGCCTGGACCCGCCACTCGCTGGCCTTGGTGCGGTGGGCGTGATTAGCGACCGAATCGCGCGTCGCATACTCGTTGACGCTGGCCGTGCGGTGCCGCACCCAGTGCCGCCAGACGCCGACCGGCGTGCGCACATGCAGCTTGATTTCGCACATCTCGAAGGGCGTGGTGTGATGCTGGCGCAGCAAGTCGCGGATGAGCGCCCGGTCTTCGGCAGCCTTCTTGGTTCCCGTGCCGTAGGAGACGCGGGCCGCCTGCACGATAGCGGCGTCGTTGCCCATGTAGTCGATGACGCGCACGAAGCCGTCGTCGAGCACGCGCAGCCGGGCGCCCAGTATCTCGTCCAGCGCGGCCACACTGCAGCGGTGCAGGCGCTCCGTGCCGGGAACTACGCCACAATCATCCAGATCTGCATGCTTCTCCATGCTCACACTGCGTTGGTTCATCAAGACAGGCCTCTCCTGGCGCCGGCAAGCACGACGCCGACTGTTTTCCGCGGGCTTCGCCGGGTAGTCAGAGTCAAGAGTAAAGGGTCGGAGCATCAGCCGTCATTCCCCAAATAAGCGGCGTTGACGGTCGCGCTCAAAACAGGAATAGGCGGCCCACAGGGTCGACGGCGAGCCTGGCAACGCTACTGGCCGCTGATCCCCAATTGCCAGAACAGAAACGAATAAATATCCGTCCAGTCTTCGACCAGTTTGTTGATGGGCTTGCCCGCGCCGTGACCCGCCTTGGTCTCGATGCGCAGCAGGATCGGGTTCGGCCCGCCGTTGTCGGCCTGCAACTCGGCAGTCATCTTCTTGGCGTGCATGGGATCGACGCGCGTGTCGGTGTCGGCGGTCATGAACAGCACCGCGGGATAGGCCGTGCCCGGCTTCACGTGATGGTACGGCGAGTACGCGTACAGCCACTGGAACTGCTTCGGATCCTCGGATGAGCCGTACTCGGGAATCCAGAGCTTGGCGATCTGGAAATTTTGATAGCGCAGCATGTCGAGCAGCGGCACCGCGCAGATCACCGCACGAAACAGGTCCGGCCGCTGTGTGATCATTGCGCCCATCAGCAGGCCGCCGTTGCTGCCGCCGCGAATGGCCAGGTGCTCCTTGTCGGTGTAACCCTCTTTCTGCAGATACTCGGCGGCGGCGATGAAGTCGTCGAAGACGTTCTGCTTCTTCTCGAGCATGCCGGCGCGATGCCAGTCCTCGCCGAACTCCGCGCCCCCGCGCAGGTTCGCCATGGCGAAGATGCCGCCGCGATCGAGCCAGGGAAAGATCGTCTTGGCGAACTCGGGCGTCATGCTGACGTTGAAGCCGCCGTAGCCGGTCAGCAGCACCGGAGTGTGCCCGGTCGGCTTCAGATCCTTTCTTCATGACCAGGAACATCGGGATGCGCGTGCCGTCCTTCGACGCGTACCACACCTGCTTCGTCTCGTATTGACTGGTGTCGAAGCCGGTCTCGACCGAATCCCACACCGAACTTTTCGCCGCCGCGATGTCGAAGCGATAGAGGGTGGTCGGCATCGTGAACGACGAGAACAGGTAGAACGCGCTGGTGCTGTCGTAGTCGCCGCCCAGGCTGGTGATGGTGCCCAGCGTCGGCAACGCGATTTCGCCCAGCGGCTTGCCGTCGAGGTCGAAGCGCCGCAGCAGCGAGTGCGCGTTCTGCTCGTAGCGTGCGAACAGTTGGCCGCCGATGATCGGCGCCGAGGTAAGCACGGCGTCGGTCTGCGGAATGATTTCGCGCCAGTGCTCGCGGAGTCGGTGTCGCGGCCGGCGCCTTGAAGACGCGATAGCGCGGGGCATCTTCGTTGGTGAGGATGTAGAGCTGCGCCGTTGTAAGACTTGAGCGTAATAGAGAAACTCTTTGCCGTCGGTGATTCGCAGCGGCGGCGTCTTCGCTCGCAGGTATCTATGAGATAACAGTTCGTTCTTCGTCCAGCCCTTTTCGACCATGATGGCGAGCCAGCGGCCGTCGTTGGAGATGCGTGACGTTCGGCCAGTCCTGCGGATCACGGCCTTCGCCGAAGATCAGAGGGTCCTTCGCCGGATCGCTGCCCAGCGCGTGATAGAAGACGTGCCGGTTGTACATCTCCTGTCCGGCGGCGACGTCGCCCGGCTTGGGATAACGCGTGTAATAGAAGCCGCTGTCGTCGGGCATCCACGCCAGACTCGCGGCGCGCGTGCGCTCGATGGTGTCAGGCAGCAACTTCTTCGTCGCGGTCTCGATGATGTGCAGCGTGCTGATCTCCGAGCCGCCCTCCGACGTTCCATAGGCGACGTAGCGGCCATCGTGCGAGGACACCCACCAGTCCAGCGCGGTGGTTCCGTCTTTCGAGAGCGTGTTCACATCGACCAGAACTTCGTCTTTGCCATCGACGCCCTTGCGGACGTAAAGCACCGGCTGGTTCTGCGTGCCCTCGCGACGAGTGTGGAAGTAGTAGTCGCCGCCGACTTCAGCGCCACCCAGGTTGCCGATCTGGAGCAGTTGGCTGAGGCGCGCATGCAGTTGCTCGCGTCCGGGCAGCTTGTCGAGGATGCCGCGCGTGTACGCCAGCTGCTCGGCGACCCACTGCTCGGTCGCGGGACTGGTGGCGTCCTCCAGCCACTGATAGTTGTCGACAACCTTGTGGCCGAAGTAGTCGTTGGTTACGGGTTGTTTCGCGGTTGCGGGCGGCTTGGGAAAATTGGTCGGAGAAGTCTGGGCCATGATGTTCGTAAGGAGAATCAGTGCAATCGTCGCGAGGAAGAAGATGTTTCGTTGATTCAGCATGGGCTACAACGAGGCGCTCGAACAGGAAAGCGTAGCAGCTTTAGGAGCGACGGGCCAAGATCACAACGTCAAGGTGCAACACATCGTGGCTTGCGTGGTCGCCGATAGGAATTGTCATCCCGACCGACGGCTTCAGCCGGAGCGGAGGGACCTGCGGTCGGTTCGCGTCAGAAGAATGTGGAAGCCCTGCCATACCACCAAACCGCAGGTCCCTCCGCTCCGCGGCCGCCCGCCGCAAAACAAGCGGCGGAAAGAACAGGCGGACGCTCCGGTCGGGATGACAATTCTATTCTTGGCATGCGGCGGTACGCTGAAGGAACGTCCGACGTCGGTTTTGCGTTCGTGGCTCCCGCACGTCGTCACTTCGCCACAAACACCACGACGCTTCGGCGCTTCACCGCGTAGCTTTCCTGCGTCAGCAGCGGAAACTCCTGCCCATCCTCGGCGATGTCGCTGGGCGACGGTTGTGCGGTGTCAACGACGCGAAACCACTCGCGCTCGCCGATCTGCGGCAACTCAAATTCAAGATCACCGTTGTAGGCGTTGGCGATGAGGAACAAATCGTCACGCGATTCTTCATCGTGCAACTGCGTCAACTGCAATGCGATGCTCCGTGAGCAGTCGCTCCAATCCGGTTTCATGCGATGGACGCCGTGCCAAACGATATGGAATCCGCCTTCGCCATTCATTTGGAATTCTTTGCGCCGCAGCAGGCCGCAGCGTTTGCGGAAGGCGATCATCTGCTGGAAGAAGCGCAGCAATCCGGCATTGCTCTCCGTCATGCGCCAGTCGAGCCAACTGATGTCGTTGTCCTGGCAGTACGCGTTGTTGTTACCCTGCTGCGTGCGGCCGATTTCGTCGCCCGCCAGCAGCATAGGCACACCATGCGAGACCAGCAGGATCGCGGCAAAGTTTTTCTGCTGGCGTAAGCGCAGTTCGCGAACCGCGGAATCGCCGGTCGGGCCTTCGACGCCGCAGTTCCAGCTGTTATTGCAGTTGGAGCCGTCGGTATTGTTTTCGCCGTTGGCGAGGTTGTGCTTCTCGTCGTACGACACCAGGTCGTTCAGCGTGAAGCCGTCGTGGCAGGTCACGAAGTTGATGCTGTGATAGGGCTCGCGCGCGCTGCTGAGGTAAAGATCGGGACTGCCCAGCAGCCGCGTCGCCAGCGCCGAGGTCATGCCGGCATCGCCCCGCACAAACTTGCGTACATCGTCGCGATAGATTCCGTTCCACTCCGCCCAGCGGCCCCAGGAGGGAAACGAGCCGACCTGGTACAAGCCGGCCGCGTCCCACGCTTCCGCGATGAGCTTGGTGTTGGCCAGCACCGGATCGTAGGCCAGGCTCTCCAGCAGCGGAGGATTCTTGAGCACGGATCCGTCCTGCCCGCGCCCGAGAATCGACGCCAGGTCGAAGCGGAAGCCGTCGACGTGCATCTCGGTCACCCAATAGCGCAGGCAGTCGACGATGAAGTCGCGCACCACCGGATTGTTGCAGTTCACCGTGTTGCCGCAGCCGCTGTAGTTGACGTACTTGCCCGTGCCCGGCTCCAGAATGTAGTAGGTCGGGTTGTCGATGCCGCGAAAGGACCACGTGGGCCCATGCTCGTCGCCTTCGGCCGTGTGGTTGAACACCATGTCGAGGATGACCTCGATGCCCGCCTCGTGAAACGCGCGCACCGTGCGCTTGAATTCGCGAATCTGCTCGCCGTTATCCGGATCGGAAGAATACGCGGCGTTGGGCGCGCAGAACGCCGTCGGCTGATAACCCCACAGGTTGACCAATGGCTCGCCGGTAAAGGGGTTCACGCGATCGGTGTCGGACTCCTCGAACTCATTCACGGGTAACAGTTCGACGGCCGTGACGCCCAGCTTCTTCAGATACGGAATTTTCTCGATCAAGCCGGCGAAGGTTCCCGGATGCGCAACGCCCGACGACGCGTGACGCGTGAAGCTGCGCACGTGCAGTTCGTAGATGACGCTGTCGACCAGCGAAACGTTCAGCGGCTGATCGTGCTGCCAGTCAAAATGATTCTCGACCAGCAGGTTGTTGCGATAGGGACGGTGGCCCGGCTTGTACTCGCCCCACGCGCCGCCGTTGGACAGCGCGCGCCCGTAGGGATCGAGCAACACCTGCTCCGGATCGAAACGATAAATCCGTGGATTGGGATTCGGCTGCATGTCGAAGCGGTACCCGTACTGTGCGTCAAGCTCGATGCCTTCGACGAAGATGTGCCACACATCGCCAGTGCGGTTCGCCGATGGATCGAGCGGAAACTCGACGTACGGGTCCTGCGCTTCCGGGTGAAACAAAACCAGCGCGCACGAGGTAGCGTGGCTGGAAAAGATGGAGAAGTTGACCCCCTGGCGACGGACGGTGGCCCCCAGGGGAAGCGGAACTCCGCGACTGATGCGGTGTCCGGGGGCAGAGGTCGCGGTCGCCTTCCGAGGCGCGCGCGCAGTAAACGACGTGGTCGACATAGTGGCCGCTGGTTATTGTGCGCTGAGAGAACACATTGGTACAGGGCAAAAATTAACGAAAGTCACTTTCCCCAAGGTCGTAATTTGCGACTTGGAGATGGAATTTCATCACGACGAGGCCTTCAGGCTGAGGAGGGATCTGCTTCCTGTCGGCTGAAAGCAGATCCCTCGCGAGCTGAAGCTCGCTCGTGATGACAATCAAACAATTTGAATATCCTATGAATGTCCTACGCCAGCAAATCGCGCGCGATCTTCGCGTACAAGTCGATCGCGTCGAGCAACTGCTTCTTCTCGATGTACTCACCGTCGGTGTGGGCCACGTGAATCGAGCCCGGCCCGATGAGCAGCGGCTTGCCCCAGCGGGTGAGCGCGGGAATGTCCGTCGTGAACTTGGCGATCATCGTCTCGATGCCGGGCACGCTGCCCAGCTCCATGTAAGGAATCTCCAGCTTGAAGTGGGCTTCGGCATTGTCGCCGGCGGCCCTGGTGATGTTCGCGCGCAGTTCCTCGGCGGGACCAACCAGGCGAAACAGCAGTTGCGCGACCGCGTGATCGGGAATAACGTTGGGCGCGCGGCCGCCTTCGATCTGGCCGATGTTCAGCGTGCATGGGCCGGCCGTCGGATTCTCCGGCAGCTTCAGTTTGCGGATTTCCTGCAGCGCGTCGAGCAGCTTCTCGATGGCCGACTCGCCCAGCTCGGGATACGCCGAGTGCGCCATGCGTCCTTTGCCGACCAGTTCCACACGAAGCGTTCCTTTTGAAGCGAGTGCGAGACGGTTCTCCGTCGGCTCGCCATTGATGAGAAACTTTGTGCCTCGCGGTTGCTCGTTGGCCGTCGCGGCTCCCTGGCTGTCGCGCTCCTCACCAACTAGAAAAAGCAGTCCGACATGAACGCCCGCGGCCTTCAGCTTCTCCGCCGCCGCAATCTGCGCCACTATGATGCCCTTGGCATCGCACGACCCGCGGCCGTAGATGCGGTCGTCGGTTTCGTTCGACCGGATATAGGGCGGCACCGTGTCCATGTGCGTCGAGAGCGCCAGCACCGGCTGCGGATGGCCGGGGTGCGTGGCCCAGATATTCACGCGATCGCCTTCCACCGTCATGCGTTCCACGTGGTAACCGAGGGCGCGTAGTTCGTCGCCAAGCGCCACGCCGACTGCCGCTTCCATTCCGGTGGTGGATTCAATGTCTATCAGCTTGCGAGTGAGAGCGAAGACGTCCATATCGACAGAATATCAATTGCTGGAAGGCGCGCCGGTGCGTGCTCTAGAATTCCAGTAGAACCTCTCACAGGACGCGTCGTGGTTACAGTCCTTCACGCCCGGCAGATGCTCACGCCACTGGAGCGCGTAGACGATGCCGTGCTCGTGATCGAAGACGGCGTCCTCTCCGGCGCCGGCACACGCGCGGAGCTCACAATTCCCGCGAACGCGCGGGTCATCGATTTTGGCGACGCCATTCTCACGCCGGGGCTCGTCGACATTCACATTCACGGAGCTGCGGGCCACGACGTCATGGAAGGTGACGGCGAAAGCCTCGCCGCCATCGAGCGCCTGCTCTCGCAGCATGGCGTCACCAGCTACTGTCCGACGACCGTGACTGCGCCCCTCGACGAGACGCTGGCCGCGCTGGAGAAACTCGCCCGGGCCGTGGACAGCGCCAAGACCGCCGCTCATGCTGATCGCGCGCAGCCGCTGGGCATTCACCTCGAAGGTCCGTTTCTTAGCCACGCGCGGCCGGGTGTGCACCCTCCGGTCAGTTTGCAGCCGGCGTCGGAGCGAGTCTTCACGCCGATGTGGGAGGCTGCCGCCGGACAGGTTGCGATCCTCACCATCGCACCCGAGCTCCCCGGTGCGCTGGAGCTGATTGCCGAAGCCGCACGGCGCGGCGTCTGCGTCAGCATCGGACACACGAACGCCGACAACGACGAGGCCCGCGCCGGCATCAAGGCGGGAGCTCGGCACGTCACGCACGCCTTCAATGCAATGCGCCGCATGGAGCATCGCGACCCCGGCGTGCTGGGCGTGGTGCTCACCGACGACAGCATCACCGCCGACATCATTGTCGACGGCCTGCACGTCGAGCCCGAGGTGGTCGATCTCTTTCTGCGCACGAAAGGTCTGGAGCGCGCGGTGCTGATCAGCGACGCCCTCAGCGCGACCGGCATGCCCGACGGGAGGTATCGGCTGGGAATGTTCGAAGTTGAGGTGCGGGACGGACGCTGCGAGTCGCACGGCAAACTTGCCGGCAGCGTGCTGACGCTGGACGAGGCCATTCGGAACGTGATGCGTTTTGCGCGGCTGACTTTTCAGGATAGTGTGCGGCTGGCCACGCTGAATCCGGCGCGCGTGCTGGGGATGGCGGATCGCAAAGGCGTGTTGAAAGTCGGCGCGGACGCGGATGTCGCGGTGTTCACGCCCGATGGCACGGTGCGGCAGACGATTGTGCGCGGGATGATCGGGTAAGCGGCTCGGGTGACCAGGTAGGCCGGGGCCCGAAGATTGTCATCACGAGCGAAGCGAGGGACCTGCTTTTCTGCCGGCAATGATGAACAGCAGATTCCTCGCTTCGCTCGTAATGACAATTCGTGGTGCGGACGTTGTTGCTGACCCCGAGTAGTCTTACCCTGCATCGCAAACGCCGTCCCTAGCGCCCGTCCATCACCTTTCCCGGTGACTCCAATCACTGCCCCTTGGCCCATCCTGCGCGAAGGTCATAGAGGAGAGGCAAATGCTCCTCTCGAGACTTCGGACTGGCCGCAGTTGGACGCTACCGCGCACCTCGCGCCGCGTTGGACGCCCGTGTATCTACGCGGTTTGCGCTGCAATCGCGCTGTTTATTCCAGGTCCTTGCGCCGCCCTCGACGCCCCTGCATCCCACAGCCAGGACGTGTCGGCTGGGCTTGCGATGGGGTTGGTGCTTGCCATCGTGGTTGCCGTGTTCTCGCGTACGCGCATGAAAGCCGCGGAGGGCGAGATCGCACGCCTGACCGAGTTGGCCAACCATCGCGAGTACGAACGCAATGTGGCGCAGCAGGAGTTAGTGGGGCGGCTGGAAGAAGAACGCGAGCTCGCCAAAGAGAAGATGCAGTTCGAGTCGCAACTCTCCGACTACGAGAAGTTTGCTTCGCTGGCGCAGCTCGCGTTAGGCGCGGCGCACGAGATCAACAATCCGCTGCTGGGCATCTTGTCGCACCTTGAATTGGAGCGGCGCGAGGGCAACGAGGAGCGCCAAGAAGAAATCGACCAGTGCATCGAAGGCGCTAAGCGCATCTCGATGGCGGTGCGCGGGCTGCTGGACTACGCGCGGCCCGGGCCGCTCACGCTCAGCAAAGTCAGTCTGCGCCGCCTGGCCGACGAGACCCTGAACTTCGTCGGCCACCAGCCGATGTTCCGCCAGATCGAGCTGCAGAACTGCATTCCCGCCGACCTGCCCAGCATCACCGCCGACTCCAATCAGCTCTCGCAGATCCTGATGAACCTGCTGCTCAACGCGGCGCAGGCCACTCCGCCCGGCGGCCGCATCACCATACTCGCCGATAAGGTGAAGTTCGCCGAACTGATCGAGCTGCGCGTGCGCGACACCGGCTCCGGCATTCCCGCCGACATCCTGCCGCATGTCTTCGAGCCGTTCTTCACCACCAAGCGCGGACGCGGCACCGGACTCGGCCTCAGCATTACGCAGAGCTATGTTCGCAGCCACGGCGGCGACATCCAGGTGGAAAGCATTCCCGGCTACGGCACCACCATTCGCGTCACACTGCCGATCCGCCAGGCAGGCAAGCTGGTGCAGCACACCGAGGAGGTGATCGCCTAGCCATGCAGCGCTCCATCCTGATTGTCGATGACGAGGCGCTCACGCTGCGGACCATCGGTCGGGCGCTGGAGGGCGAGGGCTACGAAGTGTTCTCGGCCAGCAACGGCGAGGACGCGCTGCAAATCGTCGCCGAGGAGAAGCCCGACCTGGCGCTGCTCGACGTCGTGCTGCCCGGCATCAACGGCATCGAAGTTCTGCGGCAGGCCAAGAAGATTTCCCCACCGACGATCGTGGTCATGATGAGCGCCTACCACCTGGTCGACCGCGCGGTCGAAGCCATGAAGCTGGGCGCGTACGACTTCCTCATCAAGCCGTTTCACATCGCCGACATGGTGAACACCATCCAGCGCGCCACCGAGATGCTGGCGTTGCGGGTACGCGTGCGCGAGACGGTGGAACACGCCAAAGGTCGGTACGATTTTGGACGCATCGTCACCCAAAGCGTCGCCATGCGCGAAGTGCTGGAGATCGCACGGCGGGCCACGGAGAGCGAGCACACCACCATCCTCATCCAGGGCGAAAGCGGCACCGGCAAAGAAGTTCTGGCCAAGGCCATCCACTACAACAGCTCGCGCGCGCAGGCGCCGCTGATCAGCCTGAACTGTGCTGCCCTGCCCGACACGCTGCTGGAGAGCGAGCTGTTCGGCTACGAGCCGGGCGCCTTCACCGACGCGCGCCGCCGCAAGGAAGGCCTGATCGAAAAAGCTTCCGGGGGCACCCTCTTCCTCGACGAAATCGGCAATACCTCGGCGAGCCTGCAGGCCAAGCTGCTGCGCGTGCTGGAGGAAGGTATCTTCAATCGGCTGGGCGGCGTGAAGCCAATTCAAGTCGACGTACGCATCATCGCAGCGACCAACAAGGTTTTGAAAGAAGCGGTCGCTGCCGGCGAGTTTCGCGAAGATCTGTATTACCGTCTCAACGTGGTGCCGCTCTTTATTCCACCGTTGCGCGAGCGCCGCGAAGACATTCTGCCGCTGGCCCTCGACATCATGCAATTCTTCAATAAGGAACTGAAGAAGAGCTTTGTGGGATTCACCCCGGCCGCGGCGGAGTTGTTGCAGAAGTATCCCTGGCCCGGCAACATTCGCGAACTGCGCAACGTGATCGAACGCACCATGATTCTCTCGAGCGAAGACGAGATCGACGAAGACGCCTTGCCGGAAGAGGTTCGCGACTATCAAAAGCCTCCCGACCTCATCGACGAGAAGCTGTCGCAGTACGACGTGTCGCCCACGGGCGATCAGTTCGTCTCGCTGAAGGAACTGGAAGACCGCTACATCCACGACGTGCTGAACGCCATGGGCCAGAACAAAACCCACGCGGCACGCATCCTCGGCATCCATCCCACGTCGCTGCTGCGACGGCTGAAGAAACAGGACGCAGGGTTCGAGTAGGACTCCTCATTGCGCCAGCATCCCAAATAGCCTTTGGGTGGAGCACGCCTTCAGGCGTGCAGTCGCTGTCTGGACTGATGAATTGTCATCCCGAGCGGAGCGGCTACAGCCGCGCAGTCGAGGGACCTGCGGTTTGTCTGCCGCGGATCCAATGTGGGCAAACCGCAGATCCTTCGTCAAGCTGAAGCTCTCCTCAGGATGACAATGGACCGCTAACCCTGGACGCTCTGAAGGTGTTTTTCACTCGAATCGCGGTTCCGAGAACTTTCTCTCCCTGGCTTGCGTAACTCAATTAGTGGACAGCCTTCGCTATACTCTATGGCGCTGCAATCGGCGCTCCCTGACAAACTGGTAGCCGCTCTCTCGGTTGAAAGAAGGTATTGCATGCATCATCGTCGCGCATTCCTGCTCGCCGCATGTCTTCTTGTTCCGTCCCTCACATTCGCGCAGGCGGCGATCCCGCCCCTGCCCGCCACGCCCAAGCATCCCGTCACCGACGAATACCACGGCGTTAAAGTGACCGACGACTATCGCTGGCTGGAGAACGGTAAAGATCCGGCCGTGATCGCCTGGAGCGAGGCGCAAAGTGCGCACACGCGCGCGGTCCTGGATGCCCTGCCGCTCCGCACCCAGATCGCGGAGTTCCTGAAGGCGCTCGACAACTCCGCGCCGCCGGCGTTTTTTGGTCTCCAGATGCAGGCCGGCACGATCTTCGCGCTCTACGTCGAGCCCAAGAAGCAGCAGCCCATGCTGGTCACGCTGCGTTCATTCGACGATCTCGCCTCCAAGAAGATTGTGCTCGATCCCGATGCAGATCGACTCCACCAACACCACGGCGATCCAGTTCTACGTGCCTTCTCCGGACGGTAGCAAGGTCGCGGTCTCACTGGCGCAAGGTGGAACCGAAATGGGCTCGGTGCATGTATACGACGTGGCGAGCGGCAAGGCGCTGCCGGATGTGGTGCCGCACGTCACCGCTATTGGCGGCGGCAGCGTGGCCTGGGCCGGCGACGGCAGCGGCTTCTACTACACCCACTATCCCCAGGCCGGCGAGCGAGCTGAGCAGGACCTGAACTTCTACCAGCAGATTTATTTTCACAAGCTGGGCACCGGCCCCGCTCAGGACACCTACGCCATCGGAAAGGATTTTCCGCGCATTGCGGAAACCGTGCTGAGCACGAGCGAGGATGGCAAGTACGTTCTGGCGACCGTCGAGAACGGCGACGGCGGCGAGTATGAACACTTTCTATGCGGCGCGGACGGTAAGTGGACGCAGATCACCCAGTTCAGCGACGATATCAAGGCCGTCGTCGTCGGCGACGACGGGCTTTACATGCTCTCGCGCGATCAGGCGCCGCGCGGCAAGCTGCTGCGGGTTCCGCTGGACTCACCCAGCTTGATCTGCACTTCCGGGTCTGCCGGCAACCCTTATCATCCCATCACCCCTGGATTCAACTGCGGCAAGGTCGCTCTCAAGAGCGCCACCGTGATCCTGCCGCAGACCTCTGCGGTCTTACAGGATTTCACTTACACGCTTGCCGGCATGCAGCCGACCTTCGTGCCCACCGCTACGCGGCTCTACGTCACTGAACTGGAAGGCGGTCCCACGGAGATTCACATCTTCGATCACAGCGGGCATGAGCTCGGCGTCGTACCTTCCGAGCCGGTCTCGACCATCACGCACATCCTGCCGCTCCAGGGCGACGACATTCTCTTCGGCAACACCAGCTACGTGAATCCGACGGCGTGGTTCCGCTACGATCCGTCGTCGAAGAAGGTGACGCCGACAGCGATTCGCGAAACATCGCCGTTCAGTGCCGAGGGAGTGGAGGTGGTGCGCGAGTTCGCCGTCTCGAAGGACGGAACCAAGGTTCCGCTGACCATCCTTCGCAGCAAGGGAACGAAGCTGGACGGCAAGCACCCGACCATCCTCACCGGGTACGGCGGCTTTGGCCTGAGCATGACGCCCGGCTTCGATCCCGTCGCGATTGCGTGGCTGGATGCCGGCGGCATCGATGCGATCGCCAACCTGCGCGGCGGCGGCGAGTACGGCGAGGAGTGGCATCAGCAGGGCATGCTCACCCACAAGCAGAATGTCTTTGACGACTTCATCGCCTGCTCCGAATACCTGATCAAAGCCCGGTACACCAACCCGTCTGAACTCGGCATCGAGGGCGGCAGTAACGGAGGCCTGCTGATGGGCGCGGTGCTCACGCAGCGTCCCGACCTGTTCCGCGTCGTGGTTTCCGACTCGGGCCTCTACGACATGCTGCGCTCGGAGACGACGCAGAACGGCCAGTACAACCTGACCGAGTACGGCTCGGTGAAAGACGAGGCGCAGTTCAAGGCGCTTTACGCCTACTCGCCCTATCACCATGTCGAGAGCGGAATGAAGTATCCGGCGTTGCTGCTGATGGTGGGCTCCAACGACCCGCGCGTCGATCCGTGGCACTCGCGCAAATTCGCTGCGGCTTTGCAGGCGGCGACCAGCTCCAAGCATCCCATCCTGTTCATCGCGTTCTCCAACGCCGGCCACGGAGGCATCGGCTCATCGGAAGATCAGCAGGTTTCGATGGGAACGTACTTCCTGGAATTCCTGTATGACCAGCTGGGCGTGAAGTTCGTCAGCCCGCCAATGTCGCAAACTGCGGACGACGCTTTGCGGCAACCCTTGGACCCTCTCCACCCGGAAATGACACTGAGAGAAAAACAATAAGCTGACGGTCAGTGCCCCTGCAGCTTCCTGCACTACTGCGTTTTGCTAGTCTCTCACTGCAAAACGCAGTAGTTACCCTTCCGCAATCGGAACTCGCGCGCTAACTCCTTTCAAATCAAAGCCTCTTTTGGGAAGAGCATGTGCCCTCCACGTGCACAGAGAAACAGTGACTAGTGGCTAGTGGCCAGCAAGAAAGCAAATCAAGATTTTCTGGCCACTGATCACCAGCCACTGACCACTGATCGGAGGCCCCGTATGTCGATCCTATTCGTACTGCTGACATTCTTACTCATACTTTCCGTCATGTACTTCCGTCGTCCGGACGCGGCGGCGAACACCTTACAAGTTGCCGCTGCCAAGTCGCCCGCGGTGCCGCAGCCATTCATCCTGAAACAGGGTGGCTTCGAGATTCCGCAGGGATACTGCTTCCATCCCGGACATACCTGGGCAGTCGACGAAGGCCGGCAGAACGCCCGTGTCGGCATCGACGCCTTTGCCGGAAATCTCTTCGGCAAGATTGACTCCATCGAAGTGGCCGACCTGAACCGCTGGGTGCGCCAGGGTCAGCCCCTGTGCACGGTGACCCGCGAAGGCCGCAGCGTGCAGATGCTCTCGCCGGTCGAGGGCGTGCTGGTGTCGGTGAATCACGAAGTGCTGAAGAATCCCAACCTCATCGTCGACGACCCCTACAAGAATGGCTGGCTGTGCGTCGTCAAGGCGCCGGAGATGGCCACCAACGTCAAGAATCTTCTGCAGGGGACGATCGTATTGCCCTGGCTGCAGAACAGCCTCGCCCGCATCGGAGCCATGGTCCAACAGCTGAACCCTGCGCTGGCCCAGGACGGCGGCCTGCCTGTCAAAGGCCTGCTCTTCCAGATGGACAACGCCACGCAGCATGAACTGGTTCGCGAGTTCTTCCTGACATAGAGAAAGGACCCAAGCAAAAGGAGGAAGCCATGGCCAAAGAAAAAGCTCTACTGATCGACATCAAGCGCTGCATCGGATGCTTAAGCTGCGAGACCGCCTGCAAACAGCTTCACGGATTCAGCACCGACCCGGAACCGGTTCTCTCCGACACCGCCTTTACGGTAGTCGAGACCCGCGGCGACAAGTTCGTCCGCAAGCTGTGCATGCACTGCGAAGATCCGGCCTGCGCGTCGGCTTGCCCGGTGGGCGCCATCAGCAAGACTTCGCTGGGCCCGGTGGTCTACAACGCCGACAAGTGCATTGGCTGCCGCTACTGCATGCTGGCCTGCCCTTACCAGGTGCCCAAATATCAGTGGACCAAGCTGGCGCCGTTCGTGAAGAAGTGCGATCTGTGTACCGACCGCGTGAAGGCCGGCAAGCCGACTGCGTGCGCGGAAGCCTGCCCGGTGCAGGCGACGGTGTTCGGTGATCGCGACGACCTGATCAACGAAGCCTGGAGCCGCATTCGCAGCGATGCGTCCTATGTGCCGCATATCTGGGGCGTGGAAGAACTGGGCGGCGGCAGCGTGCTGTTCGTCTCCGACGTGCCCTTCGAGAAGCTGGGATTCAAGCCTGCTCCGAACGGCAACCAGCCGATGCCGACGCTCACCGAGAGCGCTCTGGGTGATTCGCCCAAGGTCGTGATCATGGGCGGAACCATTCTGTCGGCCCTGTATTGGGTGACGCAGCGCCGGCGCGAAGTAGCGCTGGCCGAAGCCGAAGAAGCCTCAGCTATCAACCGGATCAAAGGGGAAAGGAAATAGCCATGTCCGCGCGGATAAAAGAACAAATCACGCTTTGGCGCGTCATCGTAGCCATCATCTTTGCAGTCGGTCTGTATGCGACTTACATTCGCTTCTTCGAAGGTCTCAGAGCCAGCACGAATCTGACCGACCAGATGCCCTGGGGCCTGTGGGTAGGTCTGGGAACGCTGTGCGGCGTGGGCTTGTCGGCCGCCGGCTTCGGCATCAGTGCCGCGGTTGAGCTGCTGGGCATGGAGCGCTATCGCCCCATCCTGCGCGCCGCCATTCTCATCTCGTTCCTTGGCTACCTGACCGTTTGTGTCGGCTACATGTACGAGATCGGCTTACCCTGGCGCTTCTGGCATCCCATCGTGATGTGGAATCACCGCTCGGTGCTCTTCGATGTGTGCGTCTGCATCATGACGTACACCACGGTGCTGACCTTCGAGTTCGCACCGGCTCTTATCGAGAAGATACCGTCGAAGAATCTGCGTCAGACCATCCTGCGCTACCACCACAAGATTCTGCTGGGCGTGGTGCTGGCGGGTACGCTGCTCTCCTCGATGCATCAGTCGTTTCTTGGCGGCCTGTTCCTGATCACCCGCGGCAAGATGAATCCGCTGTGGTACTCGCCTTACATGCACGCCATGTTCTACCTGTCGGCGATTCCCGCCGGCCTGGCCCTGACCGTGATGGCCATCTACCTGTGCATGCGCTCGCTGAACGTGCGCATCGACTTCAGCATCCTCACCGACTGCGGCCGCATGATCCAGATGCTGCTGATCGTCTACGCCTTCTTCAAGGTGCTCGACCTGATCTCCAATCAGGCTCTTCACTTCGCCTTCCAGCGCACCGCCGAAGCCGGCTATTTCTGGCTGGAGATGGTGCTCTTCCTGGCGATACCGATCATCCTGCTCAGCTTTGAGAGCGTGCGCAACAATCCGGAGAAATTGTACTGGGCGTGCGCGGTAACCGTGGCCGGATTCATGGTCGACCGCATCAATGTCTCCATCAACTCGCTGCAAACCGCGTTGGGCGTGCATTACGTGCCCAAGTGGAGCGAGCTGGCCTCGAGCGTGCTGGTGATTGCAGCCGGCGTCATGGCGTTCCGCTACGCCGTGATCTACCTCGACATCCTGCCGAAAGCGCCGGAGAAGCCGGCGTACCGCTGGATGTCGAATGCCGGTCTGCCTGCGCAAGCCTGAGATCGAAACTGATCCGGGCCATCCGGGGCCTCGCGCCAACAGCGAGGCCCCTTCGAGGTTGAAGATGGCAAGCTCAGAGATTCAATCACCCATCAAGTCGGGAGCGATGAACGGCTGGAGCCGCCACTCCATGCTGGCGTTTGAGGAGACCGCCGCGGTGTTGGATCTGGAGCCCTGGATTGTCCAGCACTTCCGCCATTCGATCGAAGAATCGACCGCTTACCTGCAAATTCCGCGGGACTCCGGCGAGGCGGTCTGCCTTCCGCTCCTCGTCGTCCACCACAGCGAGATGTCGGGTTGTGCCGTCGGGAGCCTGTCATTGGCTCCCGGCCTGCAGCTGCGTGACTGCCAGGTTGTGGCAATGGAGAGGACCTGGCAGTCCGCGCTGGTCGGCTTGCCCTACGGCGGGGCGTCGTTCGGACTGGTTTGCGAGCCGTCCGAGCTCAGCGAGAAGGAACTGATTGGCATGGTGCGGCCGCTCGCAAGGCGATTGCGCCATGAGTCAGGCGATGTGCTGCTGTTCCCGGGCCGCGGCTGCTGCCGCGAGTTCCTCGGCCGCCTCTCGACCGAAATTCGTGACTCCCACACTGTCAGACTTGCGGGAAAGCCCACCGCGCTGGGTGGACTCGACCTGTCAGAATTCGCCGCAGAAGGCATTGCCGCGCTGGTCGCCGAGACACTGCGGCAGGCGGGCAAGCCGTGCATTGGAGCCAAGGTTGCGATCCAAGGCTTTGAAGCATTGGGGCAAGCGCTGAGCCAGCGCCTGGCACGCGAGGGCATGAAGGTCGTCGCCCTCAGCGATCACTCCGGCGGAATCTATCGTGCCGACGGACTGATTCTCGAGGACATTCGCACGCGCTTCGCTCACGAACAGATGCTCTTCGGCTACGCCGAGGCTCAGCGCATCAGCCGCGCCGATTTGCTGCAAGTAGCAGCCGACGTGCTGGTGCTGACCTCAGGCTCAAATCAGTTGCGCGAAGACGTCAGCGGCACAGTAGCTGCGAACTTGGTCGTCGAAGCCGACTGGAACGCCATCAACGAAGCAGCTAGAGAGGGATTGCAGGAGCGCGGGATAACCGTGGCGCCGTGGTTTCTGGCTACGTGCGGCACACTGGTCGCGGCGCATTGGGAAGCTAATCATCATCAGATTCTCGGACGGCCGGAAGAGTTGCTCAGCCGCTGCTATGGCATTGTGGGACATATCGGTGAACGGGTATTGCGCTGTACTGTGGAAAACGACTGCTCGTGCGAACAGGCCGCCTATCGCGTTGCCATTGAATCGGCTGTGGACTACCGGCGTTGTTGCGGACCAGAAACGTAAGGCGGCACCACTTTCTGCGAAATTTTCTGGCACTTCCGGCGAAACTTTTTCGCGTCGAGCATGCTTTCCCGCTATTCGGTAAATCTTTCTAGTAACTGCAACGTAACCATCCCGCTAACCTGCTGATTTCCTTGCCTGCAGCTTTGGCCCTGCCATTGCTCATTTACAGAACGTATGCGGCGCACACTGCGCCCGACATGCACAGTCTCGAACGTTCGCGACAGAGGAAATATGACGATGACAGCGATCCATCCGGGAGTGTACATGCAACCACGTCGTAAGGAGATTCTCTGTTTGTGTTACGACAGCAACATGCTGCGAGTGCGACGCATGTTGCTGGAGCACTTTGGGTATGCCGTCTTATCGACCACGTCGGTCGAAGACGCTCGCACTTTGATTCAAAGCCGGTGTCCTGACATGCTATTGATGGATGACAACGATTCCGGCACCGATTTCGAGCAACTGGCGGTGCAGGTGAAAAGTTTCTGTCCCGAAGTTATTACCGTGATGTTATCGCCCTACTATTACGGAACTCGCGGCGCGTCGGTCGATTCCATCGATCGCATCGTAGCCAAGGATGACGGACCAGACGCGCTGCTCGCCCACATCGAGGAATTGCTGGGTGAAGAGGATCAGCTGACCAGGAAGGCCAGCGGTCCGGTGTAGAACGAAGCGAACGCAGTACCTATAGCGAGAAGTTCTCAGGGCTGAGAAAGCGAACTTAGAGACTGGCGGGGCGGACGATGAGTCCGCCCTTTGCTTTTTCAGCGAATCAGCTTTCCCGGCGGGCGTGAATGACCGGCTCTGCGGTCACGCGATCGAACCGGACGGTCAACAGGTTCGGCTGGCAGCAGACCTGGCAGTCTTCCGTGTACTCCTGCAAGCGGCCGCCCGACGCGTCCACGTCCGTGTCGTTCCATTCGCCGCAATAGCCGCACTGAAATCCTGCCTGCATCCTCCAAGCTTAACGCGCTTTCATCCATTCCCAAGTTGGACTCTGAAAGCGGGACAGTTTCCCGGTGTGGGTGCTGTGTGCCGGCTTTTCAAGATTCGCCTTTTCTTCGTATCTGACGGCAGGCATTGCCGCTTAGCTCGCTGGCAATTGCGATGGGGAACTTGGCTGCCGGCGTGCATTACCTCTCACGTTCGCGGCGCCGGCAGCCGATGTTCAGAGTCGTCGAGAGAGGAACATGCCCACTTCCGTTACTACCCCGAGCGTGAAACGTCCTGTCATCTTGCTGGTAGAAGATGAATCCATGGTCCGCGAGATTACCGGTCAGGTGCTCTCGCATGCCGGCTATCGCGTGTTGGAGTCCGCGAGCGCGCGCGAAGCGTTGCAGAAAGCCAGCGAGCACGATGGCCGCATCGACGTGCTGCTCACCGATGTGGTGATGCCGGAGATGAACGGCGCCGACCTCGCGCATCGGATGCTCGATCAGCAGCCCGACCTCATCACCATCTTCATGTCCGGCTACGCGGAGCACGATGTGCTGCACAAAATGAAAATGGCTTCGGCCCGCCACATCCAGAAACCTTTCACCGTGGACACGCTGCTGTTCCACCTGGCCGAGGCCTTGAACGAAGGCGGCTGGCAGGGCTCGCGCGCCTGAAGCGGATGCCAGTTACGGAGCGGCGCCCTGCCCTTGCACGCTTGCCGTGGCCGTGGGCGAAGAAGCAGCGCCCGCTTCACGCAGAATCACCACATCGACGCGGCGATTCAGCTGACGTCCCTTGGGGTCGTCGTTGTCCGAGACGGGATGAAATTCGGCATATCCGGCGGCCGACAATCGCCCGGCAGGAACGTCGTAATCTTCGATCAGCGATTTCACCAGCTGGGTGGCGCGCGCGGTGGAGAGCTCCCAGTTCGAGGCAAACTGCGGAGTATGAATGGGGACGTTGTCGGTGTGGCCTTCGACCCGCACCGGGCAGTCATGCTCGCGCAGGATGCGCGCGACCCGGCCGAAGGCATCCTGGGCTCCCGGCTTGATGGCAGCCGAGCCGCTGTCGAAGAAGCCGATCTCGCGCAGGCTCACCACCAGGCCATCGGCATCCATGTGCAGCGCGACCTCGTTGCGGCTGATCTCGTCCGCCAGCGCGCTCTCCAGCTCGCCGCGGATGGCTTTGAACTCCGGAGGTGTGGGAGTTGCGACTGAGAGCGGCGCCTCAGCCACGCGCGCGCCCGGGAGGTTCGGCATAGTCTTTGCAAATGCCGCAGAGTCGGCGCTGTTGCCCGTCTTCTGGAAGACGCCCAGTTGCTGAAAGCCTGATTCGATGGCATTCGACAGCTTCACCGCCTTCTGCTTGTCGACCTGGGCGGTGGCATACAGGACAACGAAGAAGGCGAACAGCAAGGTTACGAAATCGGCGTACGAGACCAGCCAGCGGTCGTGGCTGATGGTGGGACCGCGCCGCCGCTCTCTCATCGCCAGGACCTGGTTGCCGGTTTAATCGGTCTATGGGTTTCACGCAGGAAGCCGAACAGCTTGGTTTCCAGCATCCGGGGATTCATGCCTTCCAGAATCGAGATCACGCCCTCCAGTGTCATCTCGCGCAGGATCTGCTCGTCGCGGATGCGCAATCGCAGCTTGCCGGCGCTGGGTAGAAAGAAAAGATTCGCCGAGCCCACGCCGTAGACCGTCGCCACAAAGGCCACCGCGATGCCTTTGCCGACCTCATTGATGTTGTCCAAGTGCTGCATGACTTGAATCAGCCCCAGCACCGCGCCGATGATGCCGATGGTGGGCGCAAAACCGCCGGCCGACTCAAAGACCTTGGGGATGTTGTCCTCGTATTCGGACTGATTATCGATCTCCAGGGTCATCATCTTTCGAAGTTCGTTGGGCTCGGTGCCGTCGATGGCCAGCATCAGGGACTTCTTCATGAAAGGATCCTGCAGGCGGGGCAGCTCGGCGTCGAGGGAGACGATACCGTGACGCCGCGCCTTGTCGGCGAAAGCGATCAGCTGATGCACGGTGAGTTCGGGCCGCAGGGTTCGCGCGAAAAACACCTGAATCAGCCGCCGGAAAGCCGCTCCGACCACCGGCATCGGATATTGCAACAGCACGGCTCCCAGGGTGCCACCAAAAACAATGATGGCGGCTGTCGGCTGCAGTACCTGCGCCAGCTTGCCGCCTTCCAGCAGTAGTCCGGCGACAATTCCGCCCAGGCCAATCAGCAATCCGGCAAAGCTGCTCTTATCCACGAGCGCGCCCTTCCACGGGGGAAGCAGGAGAGGTTTTAGCCACAGGGCCGTCGCCGGCTGCCAGATCGGTGCCGATCAGCACGGAGCGACGGAAGTCGCGTACCCGCTCGATGACCTGCTCGGTCGTCTCCCGTACTACCAGCTTTTCGCCGCTCAGCAGGGTGATGACCGTGTCCGGCGCTTCCTCGACATATTTGATCAGGTCAGAGTTGACCGCCAGGCGTGTGTTGTTCAAGCGGGTGAGCTGAATCATGCAGACTCTTCCGCCGGGGGGCGTCGGTCAGTGAGAGCATCGGCAGATCTTGCCCATCACTTCAGAGGCGGTTGGAAGCTGTCTTGCACCTTGTTTCGTGAATCGCGCGCGGATAAGGATTTTCCAATCCAGACGCGAGGGACGAGGCAACGATGATCGGCAGGCGGCGCCTGAGCTGCGTGGTCAGGAACGCCGCACGGTTGCGGCGAGGGGATGTTTGGTCCGGAGAAAGTTTCGCTTCCGAGTTTTTCCGGCAAGCGGTTAAAGCCGTCCGCAGTGCAGGCCGATGGAATGGGTGTCATCACAAGGTTCCGCCGGTCAGAACAAGCCCCGGCAGCTTACCTGCGGGAACGAACTCGAGTCGAACTCGGGCAAGGTGGAACTGAGAGAGGAGCTATTTCATGTCGATCAGTATTCTCAACAATATTCCTGCCCTTGCCGCCGAGAACCAGTTGTCGATCACGCAGGGCAATTTACAGAAGACGCTGGAGCAATTGGCATCGGGCTCGCGCATCAACACGGGAGCCGACGATGCCGCCGGCCTGGCTATCGTCGACGGCCTGCAGGCCAACGTCACCGCGTTAACCCAGTCCTCACTGAACGCCAATGAAGGTGTTGGCAAACTGCAGGTAGCCGATGGCGCGCTATCGCAAGTCACCACGCTGCTGAATCGTGCTGTCACCCTGGCGACCGAGTCGGCCAACGGCACGGTCAATGACGGCTCACAGCGCGAGGCGCTGGACGCGGAGTTTCAGTCGATCAAGTCGGAGATCGACAACATCGGCACCAGCACCACTTACAACGGCTCGCAGATTTTCACCGGCGGCCAGACCAACAACAACCAGCTCACCACCGCGGTGACCACTCCTGCCGGCACCGCTACCACCATCACCGGAGCTCTGACGGTCAAGTATTGGGACACCACCCTGGCCACTCCGGCGTACACCACGGTGACGTACAACGGCAGCGGTACCGACGCGACCGTGGGAGATTTGATCAACGATGTCAACACCTCCGGCAAGGGTCTGATCGCCAGTCTGGACAAAACCGGCAACTTGGTGATCACCGACACCCAGAATCGCGGTACGACGGCCGACCCGCTAGCCAATGGCGCCGGAACCACCCTGAAGATCGGTACCGACACTGCGGCGGAAACTCTGACCAACACCAGCGACTCCAGCACCATGGATGTCTATTTGAGCGACTCCACCACGGCCGGCAGCAGCACTATTGGAGTGACGCTGGGCACCTTCGACAGCAGCAACATGAACGGCATCAGCCTGGCCAACGACAACTTGCAGAGTGCGGCAACTTCGCAATCAGCTCTGATGGACATCAACAATGCGATCGCGCAGGTAGCGGCGCTGCGGGGCACCATCGGCGCAGGCGTGAATCAGATGCAGGCGGCGAGCAACGTCATCGCCAATCAGACGCAGAACCTGTCTTCCGCCCAGGATGGCATTCAGGCGGCCGACATTACGCAGACGGTGGCGGATTTAACCAAGTACCAGATCCTGAGCCAGACCGGCATCTCGGCCCTGGCGCAGGCCAACCAGATGCAGCAGAGCGTGCTCAAGCTGCTCCAGTAAGCGGAACTGTCTACTCCTCAGCCTGGCGCGGCCGGAGCCGACAGTGAGTTGCACGGGGGAGAAGGCGGGGCTTTCGGGTCCCCCTTCTCTCCTCGCAGTGCTGCTGCTTCCCGCAATTGCGTACGGAAGGAGTAAGGCATATGAGTTCCTTCAGCACCGGACTTTACGGCAGCACGATCAGCAGTATCGTCGGCAACGTGAATGACGCGTTCAGCGGCAAAACCAGCGGCATCGATGTCGGCACCATTGTCAGCGAACTGATGCAGGTGGAGGAGCAGCCCGAGGTTCAGTTGCAGGATCAGCAATCCACCATCAGCTCGCAGGTCAGCGCCCTGAGCACCATGAGTTCGCAACTGACCGCCCTCTACAACGACGTCAACAACCTGACGGATCTTACTGGGGCATTCAATCAGAACACGGCGGCCTCCACCGACGCGGCAACGGTTTCGGCCAGCGCCGACAGTACGGCCACAGCCGGCACGCACTCGGTTATGGTCAACAACCTGGCCACCACCTCCAGCAGCTATTCCGGCTACCTGTCGTCCACCACCTCGCTGGCGGGCTCGCAGATCGTCGTTCAGTACGGGCCGGACTCTTCGGACCCTCTCAAAACCGATACCATCAACATTCCGAGCAGCGACACGACGCTGGCCCAGGCCGCCAGCTACATCAACAGCGGAGGCTATGGGGTCACGGCGAGTGTGACCAGCGATGCCAAAGGTTCACGGCTGGTGCTGGTCAGCAATACTTCGGGGGCAAACGGCAATCTCACCGTAAGCAGTCCGGCGACAAGCTTTACCACCTCGGCGGGCGTTGACGCTCAGCTCACCGTCGACGGAGTGCCTGTCGATAGCAGCAGCAATACGGTTACCGGCGCCATAAGCGGCGTCACCCTCAGCCTGGGCGCAGCCGACCCGGGCGATTCGGTGATGATCAGTGTTGAGCCGGATACGACCCAGGCCTCGACCGCCATCCAGAACTTTGTGACCGACTACAACGCGCTGGTCGGCTCCATCAACAGCCAGTACACGGTCAGCTCCAGCGGCAACGAGGGAGTGCTGGCCGGCGACAGCATGCTGCGTTCTCTGCAAAGCAGTCTGTTCAACATGGTGTCGGCGTCCAGCAGCGGCTCCGGCCAGTACGTGAATCTGCAATCGATGGGCATCGAGATGCAAAACGACGGAACGTTGCAGATCAACGCCTCAACCCTGAGCTCGGCGTTGAGCAGCAACTTCAGTGCCGTCCAAAACTTCTTTCAATCCTCCACCGGCTGGGGGGACATCGCCAGCAAGCAGATGCTGGCCCTGACCGATCCCACCACCGGCCTGGTGGCGGCTGACATCACCGGACTCAACTCGACCAGCCAGGACATCACCAACCAGATTGCAGATTTTCAAACCCGGATGGCGACGGTGCAGGATCAACTGACCACCCAATACGACAATCTGAACACTTTGCTGGAGTCCTATCCGATGGAGATGCAGCAGGTGGCTTCGCAACTGGCCAGCTTGCCCGATGCGACTTCCAGCAGCAGCAGCAGCAGTAGCTAGAGAGGCGAATGAATACCGTGATGGATGCCAAGCGCGCATACCGGGACGAAGCGGCACGGGGGGCGACCCCGATCGAATTGGTCATCCTTCTGTACGATTCGGCGATTGACGACATGCGGCGAGCTCTGGCCGCCATGCAGGCCAGCGACATCGAGGGCCGCTCCAACCGGATTGCTCATGCCTTGCTGGTCTTGCAGCAGTTGCAGGGCACGCTGGACTTCCAGCGCGGCGGGGTGGCGGCGCGCCAGTTCGAGCAGTTCTACAACCTGGTTCGCGCCAAACTGCTGGAAGCGCAGATGCGCGGTTCCCCTGAACTGATGAAGCAGCAACTGCGCACCATGTCAGAGGTACGCGACTGCTGGATGGAAGCGAAACGAACCTTGCAACCGGCGCCGGGCATGTCTCCCAGTGCCGCGCCTCCTGGTGCAGACGAGAGCAGGAGAAGCCAATGGAATGCCTAGAGCACGATCTGGAACTGGTGCGTCACGCCAACGATGAATTCAGCCGCTTCTTCGCGCGCTTTTCCGGCTCGCCGGTGATGGGCACCGACGACGAGGTGTACGCCATGCGGGAGATCGAGAAGGCTCTGCGCTCGGTGGGCACCGCCCTTCAGGGCAAGTTGCGTACCTCCCCGCGCTCCGAAGTTCGCGACGAACTGAGGCTTTACCGCGAAAACTTGCTGCGCTTGCGGCACGAACTGGCGGAGATGGAAGGTTCGGCCATTGCCTGCCGCGCGCGCTTATTCACTCGCGAACGTCATCTCGAGGCTGCGCGCTCCTGGTGCCAGACCGCCCGCGCGACCGACTGAAGCGCCAGGTACCGGATCGCTGACGACAGATTTTGTCGGGGGAGCCAGCCTGGAAGGGGTACACCATTCAGATGCGCGGAGAGACTTGCTTCCTTTGAGCAGAGGCGAGACGCGCTTCCCGGCGGCAAGCCGTCGGCTGCGATTGCTGGTGAACGAATCGCGCTCTGTGGCGGAGTTTCCGTGACGAAGCGCGTTGCATCGAGGCCCAATCGCGGGCTGCATACGCGTAACTGCACTTCCTGCTGTTTTTCCGCGCGAGCCAATACAGTTTCCCTCGATTCGACTCTCCCTCCGCGTGCGTAAACCACTTTGTCCACGGCTGGACAGCCTGTTCTGCCGATGGACGCCGGTGGATCCTTCCCTGACTCGCCTGCCGGCAGAAACCGCTTGATTTTCCAGCAGCTTGCGCGCCTTGAGGTTTGGCCGTGAACGTGTAGAGCTTAAGTTGGGCCACGCGCACGTGCGGTTCGCCACAAAATCACTAACTGGTTGATAGCTTTTTCGTCTGTAAGGGGTATGAGGAGGCAGTATGGAGCGCAGATACCTGGTTGCGGCCTTGGCCATCGTTGCGACCTTCACCGGATTCTCCCACGGCTTCCGCGCGTTGCACGGCTTGTCGTTTGATCGCTCGGCGCAGTCGGAGCGTGCGGCGGCGGCTAAGTGCTGGGTGAATTCGGCTGCCCAGACTGTGGCTAGAGTCCGCGCCCATTTTCATCACGGGTATTCTCCCGAGCAGGCCCAGATGGTTGCCGAGATGAATCTGCCGGACATGGAGTCGAGCATCGCCGAGCAGATGTCGCGGCAGGACACTGCGATGGCACATTGCGCGCGCGAAAAGGCGCTGCAGCAGGCTGAGCGGGCGCGCGAACAAGCGATGCGGGACGCCGAACACGTCCGTCGCGACGCTATGCGCCTGCGCGAAAGCTACAAGTACCAGTACGTCAGTCCCATGCCGCCTTCGCCACCGATCGCGGTTGCTCTGCCTTCCGGCCTCGAGCAGCAGATCCAAAAAGAGATTGCAATCAGCCAGGTACAAATGCACATGGCCGCCGAGAGGATGGGGAACATCGAGATTCCGGCAATCCACGTGGAAACCGACGTCGCCCCGATGGTCGTGCCGGACGTGAAGTGCAAGGTGAAAGTGTCGCGGCAGTCGCTGCGTGACGCTATGCACGGCGTTCAGTACGGATTCACTTCGAAATAAGAAAACTCAAACAGCCGGATCGGCAGTCGTTCAAGGCGACGCCCCACTCCAACACATGATAGTCATCCCGACCAGAGGCGAGCTGCCTTTGCTCGCCGGAGTGGAGGAACCTGCGGTTTGTTCGCGGTGAGCTTTCTTTCGCACGCCGGGGCCGCATTCTTCGAGCTCAAGCCGCAGATCCTTCGACTACGCGTCTGCCCGCCGCAAAAGCAGCGACGGGAAACCCGGGCGGATGCTTCGCTCAGGGTGACAATTCGGTAGGAACACCGGGAAAACCCTGGAGGCTTTCTGTTTTCTTCCATCCGTTGTTCCCCACGGTGGTGAACCTGCCTCTCTAATTCGGTTTGGCGAAATGTTCGCGGCGCTGCTGCCATTCACGGCTGGAAAAAATCTTTGGGCCGACTTCGATCAGTCGCGGCAGCATCTGGAAGACCGAGACGGCCGTCCACTTCATGCCTTCGCGCGTGCGATAGCCGCGCTGGTTGAGCTCTTCGGCAATAGCCGAATACGGACCATCCTGAACCGTCAGCTCCATCATCAGGCGGAGAATTTCCTGCTCGGTAGGATTCTCCTCCAGCTGCTTGGCATCCTGCGAGATTTGCAGGCCGAACGGAACCTGGTCGGCGCGGTCGACGGCCTGGTCTTTCGGGATTTCGCGCTCCCATTCAACGGCAACCAGCCGCCATCCCTGCTCGGCGCGTTGCGCGATCTCTTCGGGCCCGAACGATGCGGGCATTTCCTGGCGAATACGTTCCTTGGCCATCACGCCACCCCCGTGTGCCGCCCCTGAAGGGGCTCGCTAGTTTATTCATTCGCTACCCACGCCTGAAGGCGTGGGCTGTCACCTACCGTCTCGCTGCGCGAGACTCAATTCTTCACCCATTGCGCACTGCCTCGCGCTTCAATTCCTACCGTCTCGCTGCGCGAGACTCAATTCTTCACCCGTTGTGCAGTCTCGCGAGACGGAACTACATCGCGAGCCTGCGACGAGTTCACGCCATGGATCGCGGATCGACTGACCTCTAATCCCTAGCCACTGGTCCCTGGCCTCTAACCCCTGGTTCCTGACCACCACTACCACTAGTCCCTGGCCACTGGCGTTCTACTGCTCCCGCAGCGTCCGCATCGGATCGAGTCTTGCCGCGCGGTAGGCCGGGGCGGTGCTGGCTAACACCGACACCAGCATCAGCACAGCGCTCACGGTCAAGAAGGTCAGCGGATCCAGCGGCTTCACGCCATACAGCATTTCAGACATAAAGCGCGTGAGCACCAGTGAGGCGGCGACACCGATCGCCAGCCCGATAGCCGCGAGCATCATGCCGCGGCCGAGGATCAGCCTCATGACGCTCTCGCGTTGCGCACCTAATGCCAGCCGCAGCCCGATCTCCAGCGTGCGCTGCGCCACCATGTACGACAGCACGGCGTACAGTCCGACAGCCGCCAGCAGCAGCGCCATGATGGCAAAGAACGTAATCAGCACCGTCTGGAAGCGCGGCTGCGAGGCCGACGTGGCGATGTAGTCGTCGATGGTGCTGATGCGATACAGCGGGACGTTGCGGTCCATCTGCGACACCACCGTACGCAGCGGCCCAATCATGTTGAGCGGATCGCCCGCGGTGCGAATGACAATCGCAGGCGAAACAATGATGGCCTGCTTCTGCGGCAAGTAGAACTGCGCCACGGTGTCGGCGGTAAGGCCTTTGCGCTTCACGTCGCCGACGACCCCGATCACCTCGCGCGTCGGAGCGTTGGTGATGCCGTCACCAAGGTCAGGCGTCATGTGCTTGCCGATCGGATTCTCACCGGGAAAGTATTTTCTGGCGAAGCTCTCGTCGATCATCACGACCGCCGGCGCCTTGGAATCATCGCTGGGCTGGAAGTCGCGGCCGGCGAGCAGGGGAATCTTCATGGTGTGGAAAAATCCCGGCGTGACAATAGTGACGGGAGCGTCCGGCTCATCGCCCTTCGCCACCGGATGACCTTCAACGGTGAAGCCGACGCCGATGTTATGTTGCGACAGCGGAATGGGGAAGCCGGAGGACACCGATTCCACGCCCGGCAATGCAGCCAGCTTTGACAGCAGCTCTTCCTGAAACTGTGCGCGCTTCAGCGAGGGATATTGATTGTCCGGCAAACCGATGGTTGCGGTCAGAACGTGATGCGGATCGAAGCCGGGATCGACGTTCAGCACGCGCACGAAGCTGCGGATGAGCAGGCCGGCGCCGACCAGCAGCACCAGGCCAATTGCCGTCTCCGCGATAACCAGGGCGCCATGCATGCGGTGCTGGCCACGGCCGGTGGTCATGGTTCGCGTGCCCTCGCGCAACGCCAGCGACGGATCCAGCCGCGACATGCGCCACGCCGGCAGCACACCGAATAACACGCCAGTGACGATCGACACTGCGGCCGCAAACAGCAGCACGCGGCCGTCGATTGTAACCTGATTCAAGCGAGGCAAGTCTTTCGGTACGAAGTCCAGAATGCTCTTCAGCAAGAGCGATGAGAGAGCCACGCCCAGCATGCCGCCGCACGCTGACAGCACCACCGACTCCACCAGCACCTGGCGAATAATCTCGAAGCGCGTTGCTCCCAGGGCGGCGCGTACCGCGACTTCGGAGCGGCGCCGCGAAGCGCGCGTCAGCATCAGGCCGGCAACATTGGTGCAGGCGATCAGCAGCAGGAAACTCACAGCAGCGAAGAGGACGCGCAGCGCCGAGCGCGTGTCGCCTACCAGGTTCTCCATTTCCGGCATAACGATTGCGCCGTTGAAGCGCTTGTCGGTCTCGGGATATTGCTGTGAGAGGTTTTCCGCGATCAGGCTGAGGTCGGCCTTGGCTTGCGCAATGCTCACGCCCGGCTTCAGTCGTCCGATCACCTGCGTCATCTGTGCGCCGCGCTGCGCAGTAAGCGGTTCCTTGTCGTCGTTGTTGTCGTCAGCCAGCGAGGTCCAAAAGGAGGGCAAGGGATTGGTCAGCGGATAGGTGAAGCCCGGCGGCATCACGCCGATCACCGTGTACAGGTTGTCGTCCAGCCTGATGCTGCGTCCGACGATGCTGCGATCGCCGCCGAACGTCGACCGCCAGAACGGATAGCTCAACACCGCGACGCGAGTGAAGCGCTTCTCGTCGTCGGGAACGAAGCCGCGGCCCAGCATCGGATTCACGCCCAGCACGCGGAAGAAATCCGCAGAAACAGTGTCGGACTCCAACTCCTGCGGCGAACCCTGGCCGGTCAGGGTGTGACTCTCACGGTGATAGGAGGCGATGGCATCGAACGAATGCTGCCGGCTGCGCCAGTCGAAAAAGTCGGGATAGCTGATGCTGGTGGGAACTCCGGACTTTACCGCCGTCCGGTCGATCGGGGATGCGATCATCAGCCGGTCGGGCTCGGGGAAGGGCAGCGGCCGCAGCAGCACAGTGTTGATCAGGCTGAACATCGCCGTGGTGGCCCCGATGCCGAGCGCCAGCGTGACAATCGTGGTCAGGGCAAAGCCCGGACTCTTACGCAACTGGCGAACGGCGAAGCGGAGGTCTTGCAGCAGGTTATGCATCCCACATTTCTCCGGAGACAAAGCTTGAACTCAGGTACGTACACGTGCAGGGCCAAGTTCGCCGGGTTGGAAGCAGCTGGAAACAAGAAAGATACAGTCGACGCCGTGCCCAGAACGAGGTTGGGGCCGTCCGCTTTCGAGGTTGCTTGTCCGTAAGCGGACAAAAGGATAGCCTGTCTCCACGCGCTTTCGCCCGTCTGGCCGTTATTCACCTTTTGCAATACCTAAAAGAACTGCATCTCATTGTGGTAGTTCCACTGGATTTTCTATTGAGTGACTTCCGCCAAACTGGGCGCGTTTCCGATGTGATCAATGGCGCTGAACGCATCGTCGGAAACGGAGGCATGGCTGCGCTCATCCGCTCCCACGACTGGTGTGCTTCCGGCTTTGAGCCGATTGGCGCCTGGCCCGACACACTGGTCTGTGCAGCCAATATCATGCTGGGCTGCGCCTTCCCTTCCCTGATTTTCTGGGGGCCGCGAATGATCCAGCTCTACAACGATGCGTTTGTGCCGCTGATCGGGGAGAAGCACCCCGTCGCGCTAGGGCAAACCGCACAGGAATGTTGGGCCGAAGCGTGGGACATCATCTGCCCGAGGCTGAACTCGGTTCTTAATACGGGCCAGGCAGTTTCTCATCAGGCAGCACTGGTTCCGATTCTTCGCGATGGGCGGGTGCAGGATGTTTTCTGGAATTACAACTACAGCGCGATTTTCGATGCCGACGGCGCAATCGCAGGCATTCTGGTTCTCTGCCAGGATGTTACCGCCGAGCTGGTCGCCAACCGCAACCTCAAGGAAAGCGAGACGCGCCTTCGGCTTGCTCTGACCGCAGCTCACGGCGTGGGACTTTTCGATTGGGATATTGAGCACGACCGCGTCTATGCCGACGAGGCCTTCGCGCGAATCTACGGCGTCGATCCCGCCCGCGCTGCCGCCGGTGTCTCCATCACCGAATACCTCCGCAATATCCATCTGGACGATCGCCCGCATCTGCAGGCGGCCATTGAGCGAACCCTCAAAGGCCATTCGGATTTCTCATCCGAGTACCGGTTGAAGCAGCCTGACGGTTCGGATCGATGGGTGCTTGTGGTGGCACAGGGCTCCTACTCGCCGAAGGGTCGCCCCGTTCGCATCGCGGGCCTGGCCGTCGAAGTTACTCATATTAAGAATACCGAGCAGGCCTTGCGCGAGAGCGAAGCAAGGCTGCGATCGATTTACAGCACGACGCTGGAATACATTGGCCTGCTCAGTCCAGAGGGCGTGCTGCTCGAAACCAATCGTGCCTCGCTGCAATTTGCCGGAAACACGCGCAGCGATGTCATCGGGAAGAATTTCTGGGATTGCCCCTGGTTCACTTACACGCCGGGAATACCAGAACAGGTTCGCGAAGCGGTGGCGCTGGGGGCAAATGGCCGAGCCTTCCGAACGCAGATGCTGCTCAATCGCCCCGACGGAAGCCCAATCCCATTTGATTTCTCATTGACGCCGGTCTTCGATATCGCCGGCAATGTGGTGTTTCTGGTGCCCGAGGGTCGCGACATTACTGAACTGAAGCGCACCGAAATCGCGCTGCTGGAGAGCGAGAAGATTGCCGCGGTTGGCCGCCTTGCCAGTTCCATCGCCCACGAGATCAACAACCCGCTGGAGGCGGTAACCAACCTGATTTATCTGGCGCGAAGCAAGGTCGCCAATACCGAAGTTTCCGACTTCCTCGACGCCGCCGACCAGGAGCTTCGCCGGGTCTCGAACATCAGCAGCCAAACGCTGCGCTTTCATCGCCAGGCCTCGGATGCGCGCGCGATCTCGGCGCAGGAGTTGTTTGCCACCGTGCTTACCATTTACGAAGGCCGTCTCAGGAACCAGAGGGTCGCGGTGGAAGTGAAGCACCGCAGCAACGATACGGTGATCACGTTTGAAGGCGACATCCGCCAGATTCTCAGCAACCTGGTGGGCAACGCGCTGGACGCCATGGGCGGCGGCGGTCGCCTGATGATCCGCAGCCATGTAGGAACCGACTGGAAGAGCGGGCGTCGCGGCATTGTGCTGACTGTTGCCGATACCGGCAAGGGGATGAGCCAGGATGTTGTCGATCGGATCTGGGAGCCGTTCTTCACTACGAAAGGCATCTCCGGGACCGGGCTGGGATTGTGGATCAGCAAAGAGATTGCCGAGCGCCACGGGTGCACCCTGAAGGTGCGCAGCAGTCGGCGTCCCACTCACGCAGGTACGGTGTTCCAGCTATTCCTGCCGGCGCGCAAAGGCGCTCGAGACGGTGGCTGACGAAAGTTCTGCCGCGTGCCCTGAACGGCCAGACCGGCGCTATCCGTTCCGAATGGCAATGACGATCGAGTCAACGTCAGAGACTATCGCAACCTCCAGCCATTACGATATAAACATTGCAACTGTGGTGACGGTCGCCAGTCGCTGAAGCCCGCACTGCTCAATTTCACGATTCTCAGGGATCGAATTTCACCGCGAAAGGATGTGTTTCCGCGTGGTCGTCGAGGCGCGCTCGCCGGTCCTAGACGGCGTCAGCAACCGGGGAAGCGGCGCGCAGCGTCTGACGCTGGCGCGCATTCTGTTTCTTGCTCTCGGCGGCATCGCGCTCGTCTACGCTCTGCTGGCCGGGCTACGCACGGTCACCGATCCCGACTTCGGCTGGCAGATGGCTACCGGCCGCTGGATCGTCCAGCACCATCACATCCCATCGACCGACGTCTTCTCCTACACCGCGACCGGCTCGCCGTGGATTTACCCCGTCGTCAGCGAGCTGCTCTTCTACGGCATTTACCTGCTGGGCGGCTTTGCGTTGCTCTCGTGGACGGGCGCGCTCACGTGTATGGGCACGGTCGCGCTCCTGTTGCGGCGCGGGTCCGCCTTCACAGCCGCAGTCGCGATACTCGGCATACCGCTGATCGCCGACCGCACTGTTCCCCGCGCCGAGATGTTCACTGTGCTGCTGTTTGCGGCCTTTCTCTCGCTGCTGTGGGAGAACTACGAGACCAGCCGCGCGCCGCTGTTCTGGTTGCCCGTGCTGATGGCGCTCTGGGTGAACCTGCATCTCGGCTTCATCGCCGGCTTCGCGCTGATCGGCGGATTTGTTGGCCTGGATGTGCTTGAGTTGTTTTTTGGCAAGGCTCGGCGGACAGCTGCTCTCGGACGACTGAAACGCGCGCTGCCTTGGTATGCGCTGGCGGGTGTCGCGACGTTAGTCAATCCGTGGGGATGGAATCTGTTCCAGGCGCTGGTGCGCCAGAACCGCGCCATGGCCGGACAGGAAAAGATCATTGCCGAGTGGGCCGGCATGCACTTCAACTTTCACGGATGGCACAGCTTCTTCGGCTCATTCTCGTTGCAGCCGATTCAATACACGCTGGCGGTAATGCTGGTGGTGGTCGCGATCACCGCGTTGGCTTCCCTGCTGCAACTGCAGCCGGGAGCGGCGATTCTGCTCGGCGGCGCGATGTATGCGTCGATTCGCTACGTCCGCATGGAAGCGCTAACGGCCTGCATCGTCATCGTCATCGGCGGCGCGATGCTGACGCGAGCCGGCACGCAAATCGGTGGATGGATTCGGTTCAAGAGACTGCGGGCGGCGCTGGCCATCGCGGCCTGCCTGGTCTTCGTCGCCGTTGCCGCCGTGCGCATGCGTGAGTACCAGAGCGATTACGTTTACCTCGCCGGCAACGCGCGCTCGGACTTCGGCGCCGGGCTGAGCTGGTGGTTTCCGAAAGACGCCGCCGACTTTGTCAATCGCGAGAAGCTGCCCGCCAACGTCTTCAACAGCTTCAATGAAGGCGGATACATTGTGTGGGCGCTGGGCGAGAACTATCACGACTACATGGATGGACGGTCGGTGCCGTTCGGCATGGAAGGCTTCGCGCGCGAACGCGAGCTGCTGGGGTCGCCGATCGATTCGCCGCGCTGGCAGCAGGAAGCCGACAAATACAACCTCAACACCATCCTGATTCAGCTCGACAGCGAAGAGGTAGGCTACGACCAGCTGCAGGACCTGTGCTACGCCAACAACTGGAAGCCGGTGTATCTCGACGAGATTTCGATGGTGCTGGTGCGCAACACGCCGCAGAACCAGGAGCTGCTGAAGCGGCTGCAGATCAACTGTCCCGCTGCGACAATTCCAAGCACTGCATTGGCACGTAACAGCCGAACCTTTCAGCGCTGGCTCAACTCGGCCTACGTTCTGTTGGCACTGCGGCGTACCAACGAAGCGCTGGCGGCGGCGAATACGGCACTTTCCATCAATCCCAACAGCACCAGCGTCCATTGGGTCCGCGGCGACATTCTGTACGCAACCTCGCGTCGCGGAGAGGCGGAACGCGAGTGGCTCACCACGCTGGCGATGAGCCACGGAACCAACGAAGCGAAAATCTGGTCGAAGCTAGGACAGCTTTACGTCGAGCAGCAGCGCACCAAGGACGCGATTTATGCGTGGCTGCAGACGCTAGGCACGGCGACGGACCCGCTGTTGAAGACGCAGGCCTACGTGCAGCTCTCACGGCTCTATGTCGAAACCGGCAACCTGAAACCGGCGCTGCAGATGCTGGACGACGCCGTCAAAACCGCACCGCACGGTATGCCTGGAATCCAAGGCGGCAGCTTTGCCTTCGATGTCGCGCAGGACCGGGCCGCGATCTGGTTCCGGCTGGGCGATGTGCCGAAGGCGATTTCGTTCCAGGAGGAAGCCGTGCGACTGGTTCCGGAAGATGCCGGGGCGTGGGCGCATCTTGCATTGCTTTACCAGAAGGCAGGACGAAGCACGGATCAGCAGCGCGCGGAAGCGCGCGTCAAGGCGCTTACGGCGAAAGCAAAACAATAAGTCAGCGGGTCAGTGCTAAAGGCGCCCGGGCTTACGGACAGCCTGAAGGCGCGGCCGTCAAACCTTAGCGGATTTCCGCTTTGCCACCTACCAGCGTGGCGTTGCTCTGCGGGGTGGCAAATTTCGTCCACTCGTTCATGGGATGAGCCCGGCCGCAGTCGAAGCAGCGTGTCACCGGAAATTGCGTGCCGCAATATGGGCAGGTGCCGCCGGAAGCGAAGGTGTCGAAGCGATGCCGGCAGTTGGCGCAACCCCAGAACTCGCCGATCGGCGGCGAGCTATTGCAGGTCGGACAAGAGAAATCCGCGCGCCGCGGCAGCTTCGCCATTTTTATGAGCTGCATCGCCTGCTTCAGGCCGGTCCAACAGTTCATCAGCATGAAGACGGCCAGAATCGCAAACCATGCTGAGCCGGTCCGCACGGCATAAAAGACAAACAAGGCCACGCCCGCGAAACCGATGATGGTTGCGACCAGCAGGCTGCGCGCCCGTCCGATGATGAACCACAACAGCGATCGCAGGATCTGTCCGCCATCGAGCGGGAAGATAGGCAGGATGTTGAACAGCAGCAAGCCGGTATTAATCCACGCGACGTTGTAGATGAAAAGCGCGAGGTCCGGCTGGGATCCGGCCAAGTCGTGCGCCCGACTGAAAGAAACGAGTCCCCACAACACCGGCAACAGCGCCACATTGACCAGCGGTCCGGCGGCGATGCTCCACAGGGTTGCTCCCGGACGTGGGGGCGGATCGACATACGCCACGCCGCCCAGCGGCCACAGCACGATTCGATCTGCATTCCCGCCCACACTGCGGCAGGCGAGCGAATGGCCGAACTCGTGGGTCAGGACGATAAGAAACAGGGCAAGGTACTCGAGGGTACTCCAGGCAATCGATGAGTAAACGCCGAATTGCCCCCTGATGATGAAGACCGCGACCAGAAACCAGGACCAGTGCAGAAAAACGTCGACGCCTTGAAATTTGAAGAGGTGAATCGATCCCTGGCGGCCAGTAGGCATGAGGTGATTTATAGCACGAAACCGTTCTGTCTATTCGATGCCGTGGACGGCTGAAAAGACCCACGCCAGCGTTGGCTGCAAGGCACGATGGCCAGGATATTGATGATGTCGCGATCGATGGACAGCCACGCTAAAGGCGTCTAGACATCTTGGGTGGAGCTCTTGTCGGCACGACTCAAGTCGTGCCCTGACACAAACTCGCCTCGGCCGAGTTTTCAGCAGCCTGTGAAAGCGTGCTCCACGCTCACCAAAATGCGCGAGTTCTGATCTCGTCCCGAATCATTGCGAATTGAATGCTGGGACGGCTCCGCTGGCTGGATTTTCTAGCTGTCTTTGCGGTAGAGCAAGTCGCGGATGGCCTTGCGGCGCTCGGCGTCGGCTTCAGCTTGAGCGCGCCGCTCGTCGGCGTCAAGGCGACGGCCGGTTGAAGGGTCCGTGGCTCCCTCTTCGCTGCAGTCGGGACAGCGATTGGCGAAGCCCGGTTTGCCCGGTTTTAACTCGAACTCATCACCACACACCACGCAGGTTTTGATGGGAAAAACCATGCTCTCTATGATAACGAAAATCTCGGCCCGAACGACGGGCACGTACAATCGACGACGCCGGAGGCAGGCGCACGGACTGGCGCCTGACGAACGGAATTCTACTCCGACGAAATTCGCCGTTCTCGCGGAAGAGGTCTTGCCCGCCACACCTCACGCTGCTTCCGATTCTGGAGTTACCCAGGTCTCGACTTAGCCGCGCAGTATGGTTTGGCGGTGGAGTATCGTAACAGCGTACTCTCGTCCATAGCCCTCGTTTGACCCGGGGCCTTGTAAAATGTTATAAAAACTCGCCTTTTGTGCGCGCTGCTTGTGTGTGCTGATGTGCACACAAAGTGGTGCAAAGTGTTCCCGACGCGGCCAAACCTCAACACTTCTCGTCTTGAAGTGGAAGCGCGTTTCCGGGATTCCAGCAGGTCCAAGCATGGTCGGATTGGCGACTCGTTCGCGGGCGCCGAGGTCGGTTCCGGCAAGTCAGAAAGCAGGACAGGCCGGGAACTTCCGAGACATGCGCGCCCGATCTGCTGGGTGGTCAATGATCTCTAGGAAACGATGCTCGCGAACGATCGCGGCAGAGTAAAAAACCGTAACGCCATTCATGTGGGCGCTGGACGTTGCCAAACGACCGCCCATCGGAGGACTAATCGTATGCATACCTGGCTGGCCGCTCTGCGGCAGCTGTCGTCGGTATCACGCAACAGGCCCGGCTCAGTTTTATCATCGCCGCGCTGGCACTTTTCCTGTTGCAGGCTTCCCGCCTTCGCACAGCCCGAGTCGAGGCGGCGGCGAAGCCAACCTGCAGCTTCCCGATCTTTCCTCAGTCAACTTTCTTGGAATGAACGGTCACGCTCTGCTGACGATCGGCCTGATCTTCTGCGCCTTCGGCCTGATCTTCGGCCTGGCAATTTGTCTGCAGCTGAAGAACATGCCCGTACACAAGAGCATGGGCGACATCTCCGAGCCTGATCTACGAAACCTGCAAGACCTACCTGGTCACGCAGGGCAAGTTCCTGATGATGCTGTGGGCGTTCATCGCGGTCGTCATCCTGGCATACTTCGGATGGCTGGCGCCCGTACCGGGCAAGCCGGTCGCGCGTCACGCTGCCCATCATTCTGTTGTTCAGCGTCATCGGCATCGCCGGCAGCTATGGCGTGGCGTGGTTTGGCATTCGCGTCAACACCTTCGCCAACTCGCGCACCGCATTCGCCGGACTGCGCGGCAAGCCGTATCCGATCTATGCGATTCCGCTGAAGGCCGGCATGAGCATCGGCATGATGCTGATCTCGGTCGAGCTGCTGATCATGCTTTGCATTCTGCTGTTCATTCCGGCTGATTACGCCGGCCAGTGCTTCATCGGCTTCGCTATCGGCGAGTCGCTGGGCGCGGCCGCGCTGCGTATCGCCGGCGGCATCTTCACCAAGATTGCCGACATCGGCTCCGACCTGATGAAGATCGTCTTCAAGATCAAGGAAGACGATGCGCGCAACCCCGGCGTGATTGCCGATTGCACCGGCGACAATGCCGGCGACTCGGTTGGCCCCTCGGCCGACGGCTTCGAAACTTACGGCGTGACCGGCGTCGCGCTGATCACCTTCATCCTGCTGGGCGTGCAAGATCCCGACGTGCAGGTGCAGTTGCTGGTGTGGATCTTCGTCATGCGCATCATGATGCTGGTCTCCAGCACCGTGGCGTACTTCCTGAACGAAGCGGTTGCCAAGGCGCGCTTCGGCAACGCCGACGAGATGAACTTCGAGTCGCCGCTGACCTCGCTGGTGTGGCTGACTTCGATCATCTCCATCGTGCTCACCTACATCGTGTCGTACCTCATCGTGCCGGTGCTCGGCGGCGACAGTACGCAATGGTGGAAGCTGGCGACCATCATCTCCTGCGGAACGCTGGCCGGCGCCATCATTCCTGAGCTGGTGAAGGTCTTCACCTCGGCCGAATCGCGTCACGTGAGCGAAGTGGTGACCTCGGCGGATGAGGGCGGCGCGTCGCTGGGAATTCTTTCGGGCTTCGTGGCCGGCAACTTCTCCTGCTACTACCTGGGCTTCACCATGGTTGCCCTGATGGCGATCGGCTACTACGTCAGCAACTTCGGCCTTGGCGCGCTGATGCTGGCGCCCGCCGTCTTCGCCTTCGGCCTGGTGGCCTTCGGCTTCCTCGGCATGGGCCCGGTCACCATCGCGGTCGATTCCTACGGCCCGGTGACGGACAATGCGCAGTCGGTGTATGAGCTGTCGCTGATCGAGCAGGATACCCGAACATCGAAGGCGATCTGAAGAAGAACTTCAACATCGACGTGAACTTCGAGCGCGCCAAGCACCTGCTGGAAGAGAACGACGGCGCGGGCAACACCTTCAAAGCGACGGCGAAGCCGGTGCTGATCGGCACGGCCGTCGTGGGCGCGACCACCATGATTTTCTCCATCATCATGGCGCTCACTCACGGGCTGACGGAAAACGTCGGCAAGCTTTCGCTGCTGCACGCTCCCTTTGTGCTCGGGCTGATCAGCGGCGGCGCCATCATCTACTGGTTCACCGGCGCTTCCACCCAGGCCGTGACCACCGGCGCTTATCGCGCGGTGGAGTTCATCAAGGCCAACATCAAGCTCGAAGGCGTGGAGAAGGCCTCCGTGAGCGACAGCAAGAAGGTCGTGGAAATCTGCACCCAGTACGCGCAGAAGGGCATGTTCAACATCTTCCTCGCGGTCTTCTTTGTCACCCTGGCGTTCGCGTTCGTCGAGCCGTTCTTCTTCATCGGCTACCTGATCTCGATCGCCGCCTTCGGTCTGTACCAGGCGATGTTCATGGCCAATGCCGGCGGCGCCTGGGACAACGCCAAGAAGATCGTCGAAGTCGAACTGAAGCAGAAAGGCACGCCGCTGCACGATGCGACGGTTGTGGGCGACACCGTGGGCGATCCCTTCAAGGACACGTCTTCGGTGGCCATGAACCCGATCATCAAGTTCACCACGCTGTTCGGGTTGCTGGCCGTGGAGCTGGCGGTGCAGTTGACGGCCAACCAGGGCGAAACCTTCGCGCACATCCTGGCGACGGTGTTCTTCGTTATCTCGTTTGTCTTTGTGTACCGGTCGTTCTACGGCATGCGCATTGTCAAAGGCAACGGATAGAACGTGCAGCGCACGCCTTCGGGCATGCAGTCACTGATTCAACAAAGCGCCACTCCGAAACGGGTGGCGTTTTTGTTTGCGATAGAAGGAGCAGGAGGATGCCCCATCCAGGCTGCTTTTGCCCGGGTGAGGACTTCTGTGAGGCGGCGCTGACGCTGCCATCGATTGTTTCGTCTACCGTACGGGTGCCCAAGGTCTCGCAGTTTTAGAACATAGGCAACTCCTCGCGCCAAGAGTCATGCTAAATCCGGTTGACGCCGTGAAGCGAAAGTGGCAGAGTGACTCCCGCCAAGGAGAGCACCATGCCGGAATATCGACGGCCGTTTCTTCCATCTGTGAGCTTTCAATCGCGAATTACGCGTATTGCCCTGGCGTTGCTTCTCGCCATAGCAAGCGGCATGGTTGCGCCTTCAGCGCACGCCCAGAGCCTTTCCGTCCTGCATATGTTCTCCGGCCCGGACGGTGAAGAACCTGAAGGAACTCTGACCATGGACCGCGGCGGCAACCTCTACGGCACGACCACCTTGGGAGGAGCCGGCCACGGAACGGTATTTAAGCTAACGCGCGCGGGAACTGGCTGGATACTGAGTACGCTTTATACATTTACCGGAGGCGCTGACGGCGCCTCGCCCACAGGCGCCGTCGTCTTTGGCCCCGATGGCTCACTCTACGGCACAACGGACGGCGGTGGCGTGAACTCTGCGGGAACGGTGTTTAACCTTCGGCCTCCCGTGTCGATATGCCACTCGGTTTCCTGCCCGTGGTCCGAAACCGTGCTTCACAGCTTCAGCGGCAGCGACGGCCGGGCGCCGTACTGGGAGAGCCTGATCTTCGATTCGGAGGGAAGCATCTATGGCACCGCCGCGGGCGGCGGATTAGCGTGTGGTTGCGGCTTGGTTTTCAAGCTCACGAAATCCGGCAACGGCTGGAATGAAACGGTTCTCTACTTCTTCACCGGCATGGATGACGGCGAAACTCCGTACGGTTCGCTGGCCTTCGACAGCGCGGGTAACCTTTACGGTACGACCTATCAGGGCGGAGCGTCTGACGCCGGCACATTGTACGAGTTGAGCAAAACCGGTGCCGCATGGACGGAAACGACCCTGCAGGCTTTCAGCGGAAGCGGCGCTCAAGGAGGCTATCCCTACGCTGGGCCGGCCATTGACCAGCAAGGCAACTTATATGGCACCACATCCGGCGGAGGTTCCCGAGACGGAGGCACGGTTTATCAGCTACAGCGCACCGGAAACGGCTGGACCTTCAACGTCCTTTACAGTTTCAACGGCTTCGGCAAGCCCTTCGATACGCCAACGCTCGACGCCGCCGGAAACCTTTACGCGACCACAAGCCAAGGCGGGATCAACGGCACGGGGAATGTCTTTAAATTGACGCAAGGAAGCAATGGCTGGAGCTACTCCGACCTGTTCGACTTCAGCGACGACTTCAGCAATGGTTACGCGCCGATTGGTGGCGTGGTGCTGGATAGCTCGGGCAATCTCTACGGAACAACGGCAGGGGGAGGCATCCTGCAGGGTTGCCCAGACGGCGGCTGCGGCCTGATTTACGAGCTCGTTCCGTAAAGAGTAATTCCACACAAGAATCTTTCAGGAGCGACCTCGCGACTCGGCGTTGTCGTTTCTTTTGCGATATATTTCCGAACTTGATGCGACCTGCTCTTTCGATTTTGATAGCTACCACGCTTTTGGCGTTCTGCGCTGCGGCACAGCAGCCGGCGCAGGAACAGCGTCCTCCCGACGATGTTCGCGGCAATTGGACGATCTACTCGAAGAACATCGACAACGGCGAAGTGGTGAAGAAGTTCGTGACCATCCGCCAGGACGGCAACAAACTCTCAGGCCACTTCAAAGGCCCCAACCAGTCGGGTGGCATCGAAGGGACAATCAATGTCCATCACATCGTCTTCAGCACCAAAACGCGCAACGTGCTCACCTTCCGCGGACGCGTGGATGGCAACACTATGTCCGGCATGTACGGAATTCACGGCCGGCACGCCGAATGGCGCGCGGCGAGGACAAAGTAAGCCGGCCAGTTCGAACATCGTGAAGTGAGCCCGACAGATAACACACCCAGGTCCCGAACGTCGCGAGACCTGGGGCGCACTTTGTTTTTTATCGCTTCGGCTTATGGGTTGGCTTGGGTTTTGGTTTGGGCTTCGGAGTGGGAGTTGGCGATGGATTGGGACTGGAAGCGCTGCCGTTCAGCGCCGTCAGCAGCACTCCTCCATTCGGACTTCCCCATCCTGTGCATGGGTCCCAGCCGACAGCCGCCTTGTAGTCTCCATTGTTGCCTGATGTGATGTCGTGAAAGGCGCCGCCGGTCTCACCAACATTCTGATACAACGTGGGATTGATGTACCCGACGGATTTTCCCTGCGACTGGTTGAACAACGCCAGCAATCCCGCCCACAGCGGAGCCACGGCGCTGGTGCCACCGACGGCGAAGCTTTGCCCGTCCGCCTCGATCTGGTAGCCGGTTGCTGGATCGGCGTTGCCGGCAACGTCGGGCATGCCGCGTCCTGCGTAGCCGCTGGGATTGGTCGATGGCGGAACGTTGGCGTTCGCCTGCCACGTCGGAATCGGGAAGGTGCCGCTGACTCCGCCACCGGTCGCGCCGTCATTGCTGGAAAGATCGTTCCACACCACTTCGCTGGAGATCGCGCTGCCGCTGATCTTCAGCGTGGTACCGCCGCAGGCCAGCGCGTACGGACTGGAAGCGGGAAAGTCGACGTGGTCCAAGCCATCGGTAACGCCGTCGGTTGAACCGTTGTCGCCGCAAGCGATACACACGGTCACGCCGACGGCTGCCGCCGCCTGCAAAGCGCTGTTGAACGACTGCAGCGACTGCGCCGTCCAACTCGACTCCGGTCCGCCCCAACTGATCGACAGGATCGACGGCTTGTTCACCGTGTCGTTCACGGCCTGGTTGATGGCGTCGAGAAATCCGGCGTCGGTGTTGGGCGCAAAGTATACGGCGATGTTAGCGCCGGGAGCGACCGAGCCGACGACTTCGATGTCGAGCATGACTTCCGTGTCGGGACCGCTGGTGTCGCCGGTCGGCGCGTTGGTTGCGCCGTCGACGGAAACGGCCACAACCGACGGCGCAGGGGAGATCTTCAGATTGCTGAAGTAGGTGCTCAGGTCGGACTGGTTGTAGCCACCGCCCAGCTCGATGATGCCGACGGTTTCGCCCTTGCCGGTCACGCCGGCGGGAAAGTTGTAGGCCTTCGCCACCTGGGGCGCGGTGTAGGATGTCGCGGCCGCGGCTGCGGTGGTGTGCGCCTTCTTCGCGGTTTTCGCTAGCCGAAAATGGGGCTTGGCTTGGGGACGGTTGTCGAGTCCATGCACCGAGACAATGATGCTGCTTAATTCCTTTGGAATACTGATCGAGCCTGTGCGGCCGAGATACGATCCTCCGGAGTGTTCGTACTTGGCGAGCTCAACCTGAAACGCCTTGGAGAAGTCGCCCGATTTGCCGTTCAGGGTAACCGTGCGCGCGCTCATGTCGACCCGCGTGAGCGCCAGGCCGAAGTTGCTGGCAAACTGCAGCACGGTTTGCACATCCGCCGGATCGGCGCCGTAGCGCGCCTGATACTCCTCGCGCGTAACGCGGCCTCCGCGAGCAATCAAAGTCTCGAGCGGCTCAGCGTCAGAACCGGATTGGCGTGGCCGCAGCACCAGGGTCGCCTGAATCACTTCGTTAGGATCGGCGGCAGCGCCTTTGGTCGCGCCCTTCATAGGCTGGCGCTCGCTGCCCGGGAGTTTCACGTAGTTTTTGAAGTCCATATTGCTCCCCAAATTGCGGTCAGGCTCTTGTACGGGTTTTGCCGCTATGCGGCCTTAAACTGGCCACCGACGGCTGGCCTCTGGCAACTGCCTTTCACGGTCCCTTCATTTTTTCCTTCACCGCTTTGGCCAGCTTTTCAATTTGCTCGGCCTTCTTGACGACATCAAGCGATAAAGTGTTCTCGTTACTCTTGTCGACGGCCTGTTTCAGCTCAGTTGCGAGTTCCAGCAACTTCTCAGTGTCCTTCTTGATGTCCTCTTGCCGCTGGAGATTGACTTTTTTCTCCAGCGCCTTGCGCTGCTGAATTTCCCACTCATCTTCCTGCCGATTCTGGTTTGTCTGCCCTTGATAGATCGGGGGCAGTCCCTGTTGCGACGCAGAGCCTTGTTGCGCCTGCGCGCATTGCATAGAAAAGAACAATACGATTGTGATGCAGCCTAATCGCTTTAAGAAAGGCACGGGACTCATTGCGTCATTCATTCGATCACCGTTTATCGACAATTGGCGTACCGGCAAGGTGCAGGCAACGATGCCGGCCCCGGGTTCATCTGCTACTGGAAACATGCTTGCTATAATCCGCCTCAATGGTAACCCTGTTCGCAGCGCGCTTTCAGGCTATTCTGCTGGAGCCGCACCCCGCCAAAGAAAAAGTGCTTGAGATGCTGAACAGCTGGGGCGACGACGCTTTCAGCTTCGTTCGCCACCAGGTGCCCCGCATTGTCGGGGTGTTCATCATCGCGTTTATCCTAACCCGGCTGCTCAAGGCGGTTTCGCGGCGGCTCACCCGCTTCAGCGCCAGCCAGGACCTGCCGTCAGCGATGCGGGCGCAGCAACTCCGCACGCTCTCCGGCGTCATTTACAGCGTGGGTCTGTTCATTATCGTCTTTGTCGCGGCGCTGCAGATCCTGCCGCTGCTGGGAATTAACATGGGCCCGCTGCTGGCCAGCGCGGGCATCGCCGGAGTCGCGGTCGGCTTCGGGGCACAGACGCTGGTTCACGACTTCATCAACGGCTTCTTCATCCTGGTGGAAAATCAATATGATGTTGGTGACGTCATCAAGATCGCCGGGGTTCAGGGCTCGGTGGAAACGATGACCCTACGGCGTACTGTACTCCGCGACGCCGACGGCACCGTCCACAATGTGCCGAGCAGCCAGATTACCGTGGTCAGTAACATGACCCGGGACTGGACCCAACTGGCGCTGCACATTTCCGTGGCCTACAACACGGACAGTGATCTGGTAATGAAGGTGCTGAATGAGGTCGGGACGGAGATAGCGGCTGATCCAAATTTTTCCGACAAGATCGTCGACAAGCCGCAGGTTCCCGGCATTGAGAAGGTGAGTGGCGACGAAGTCGACTACCTGATGCTGATTAAGACCAGGCCCGGGCAGCAGGACATCATTCGACGCGAGTTGCGGCGGCGCATCAAGGCCCGCTTCGAGAAGAACAAAATCCAGCCCGGCAACCCAAACCGCATCTATTTCATGGATAGCAAGCCGCAGTGACCTGCATCTAATGAAAGTCTCTGCCCTGGCGGATCAATAGGCGAGAAATATTCGTTCGGGTTCGCCCCAATGAACGGCTAATCTCTGTCTGGCCGGAGCTGTGGCATAGTATGGAAGCTTTGGTCAGGATCCGATTACTGTGACGGCAGTCAACGATTTCATTGCGAAGCAATCCCACGCGTCCAATCCAGTCATCCGGTTTATCAGAAGACACCCGGCTATCTGGATAGCTGTGGTCCTATGGATTGGAAGCAACCTGTTCGTTCAGATGGTTGCGAAGACGGCTACCTGGGAAGGCGAGGCTCGATACTTCGCCATCTCCAATCTCTGCCAGTGGGACTGCGGTTGGTACGCTACTGTTATCCAGCACGGCTATTACAAACAGCCGCAGCCGGATGGATCGGCAAACTGGCCCTTTCATCCACTCTTTCCGTTGACCGTATACCCGCTTTTTTACTGGCTTAAAGTGCCGTTAACCGAGGCTGAAGTTGTCGCCAGCAAGTTAGCTCTGCTGCTGGCAATCTATAGCTTTCTTCTGTTGCTGGAGACGGAAGCTGACAACAATGTAGAGCGCATGTTTGCCGGCTCGCTGATTGCTTTCAATCCATACGTTATTTATGCCCACGGTGGTTATGCCGAACCGCTCTACTTCACGATGCTGAGTCTGGCTTTCTACTTCCTGGCCAAGAAGCAGTGGGTGGCTTCCGGAGTAGCCGGTGCGCTGACGTCGGCATCGCGACTGATCGGCTTCGTGTTCGCCGTACCGTATCTCGTGGCCTGCCTGAGAAGTAACGGCTGGCGTCCGAACTGGCGCGATTCCAAGCAACTGCTTGGCCTGCTGCTGTGTCCGCTGGGAACCGCGCTCTTCATGCTCTATCTGCACCATCACGTCGGCGACGCTCTGGCGCAGGTTCACGCTCAGGTTTCCTGGAGCAAGGCGGTGGGCAACCCGATTACGGTTCTGCGGGAAGCTTTCGGCCTCCATCACTGGCCCCGAGTGTGGGCAGCGATGACTCTGCTCAGCCTGGCGGCCAGTATCTATCTGTTCGCCTTGCACAAAACCGAGCTGGCCATTTATTTGGCCATTGCGATTACACTTTCGCTGTCGGGCGGATACTCCGCGATGGCACGATATATCTGGTGGCAACCGCCATTCCTATACGCAATCTATTATTTCTTTCGCCGGCGTCCGGCATGGTGGCCCATATACACCATGTTTACCGCCGGATTATCCGCATTCATGATCCTGAACTGGTTCGACCAGAAAATGTTCCTGACGTAAATTCCGATGAGTAATAGATTACGCTGGGTCGCCATTATCGGATTGCTGGGCATTTATCTGCTGGTCCTGCTGGCGCTTGTGCATCCGAAGGTGAGCGAGGCGTATAAATCGTTCTACATACGACATAGCACGGCAGAGTGGAATCCATCGCACTATCCCGCAACGCTGCAGGATGGAATTTTCTTCGGCAGGGAGGGGCTGCCCGAATGGATAGACTCCCTCTACGGCTTCTCGTTCCAGGAGCCGTGGGGCCGTTGGACGGACGACAACTATGGCTCGGTGGCTGGACTTTTCCTGGCCCAAGCGGTGTACGGCCCTTTTTGCGTGGAGTTTACTGCGAGGCCGTCGCACGCGATGAGCAAGAGCTTCGTCGTTCGACTGGGAAAACAGTCGCAAACCCTGCAGATCCTGCCTGGCAGTCTACCAACCTATCGCGTGCAGTTTGAGGGCGCACAGTGGGCCAATCGCCTGGAGTTTGTTATGCCAAAGAATCTGCCACCCGAAACCGACTTCGATCCCAACAGCGGCGACAAGCGACGCATCGGCCTGCTCATAGTCTCCCTGAGAATGACTCCCGGTCAGTGCGCGGCACCGGAAAACTAGCGAACAGGCCACAAGCTCCGACCTAATCCTGGGAAGTGCTCACTGGCTTTTCCAAAAGCGTGGGTTACTATTGACCAAGTGTCCGATCGCGCCAAAGCGGTTCTTCCAGTGGACTCAATCCTCCAGCAGCCCATCTCAGCCCGTTCAGTCAGCCGACTGTTCGAAAAGCATCCCGCCATCTGGGTGGCTCTGGTTCTCTGGATTGCCAGCAACGGATTTGTTCACATGGTGGCCAAGGTCGCTACCTGGGAGGGTGAGGCAAAATATTCCAAAGTCGTCAGCCTCTGCCAGCATGACTGCGGATGGTATGAACGGGTTTACGTTCAGGGCTACGACAAAACTCCAAGAGCCGATAGTGGCTCGAATTGGCCGTTCCATCCACTTTTCCCGCTGACCGCTTATCCGCTCTATCATTGGCTTCACATTCCGTCCAACCTGAGTCTGGTGTTTGCCAGCAAGCTGGCGTTGCTGTTCGCCATCTATGCGTTCCTGCTGCTGACTGGAACGGAAAAGGCCACACTGCCGGAGCTTGTGTTCTCCGGCTCGCTGGTTGCCTTTAATCCGTATGTGATTTATGCCCATGCCGGCTACGCTGAACCTCTGTACTTTGCGGTGCTGGCCTTTGCTTTCTATTTTCTTCAGAGGCAGCAATGGATCGGCTCGGGGATTGCCGGAGCACTGGCTTCAGCAACCCGCATGATCGGCTTTGTTTTCGCGCTGTCTTATGCAATCGGCTGGCTGAAACAGGCAAAGTGGCGTCCCAACTGGCGGCAGACCGACCAGATTCTTGGCTTGATGCTCTGCCCGCTGGGCACCGTGATCTTCATGCTTTATCTCTACCATCACACCGGCGATGCGCTCGCCCAGGTCCATGCTCAAGTCGCGTGGGGCAAATCTCCCGGAAATCCTGCGCATGTGTTGCTCGAGGCTTACCGCTTGCATCACTGGCCCCGTATATGGGCATTCATGACGATCGCCAGCCTGCTGGCGAGTGTCTACTTATTCCTGCTGGACAAAGCAGAGCTTGCGATTTACCTGGCCGTGTCGATGCTGCTTTCGCTTTCGGGAGGATACCTTTCGCTGGCGCGCTACATCTGGTGGCAGCCTCCATTTTTGTGCGCCATCTACTATTTGCTCAGGCGGCGTCCAGCCTGGTGGCCAATCTACATCGCTTTTGCAGGAGCCTTGTCGGCCTACATGGTTATTGGGTGGTGGTTGATTGATCATGTTTTTGTCGTGTGACATCCGATGAGAGTTTGGTTGCGATGGACGCTTATCGTGTGCCTGGCGCTTCTTGATGTGCTTGCGCTGTACGCAGTGCTTCATCCCCGGGTCAGCCCGGCCTACCGGGCACACTTTATCGATCGCACATCGGTGGACTGGAATCCCTCCCGTTATCGCGCCACCCCCGAAGAAGGAATGGTCTTCAGCCAGCCAGGTCTACCTGACTGGGTGGCGTGGACCTATGGCTTTACCGCACAGGAGTCTCGCGGACGATGGACGGATGATGATTTAGGCAATCTCGCCGGACTGGTCTTCGATCATCCTTTGAGTGGGACGTTTTGCATCGAATTCCGGGCGGCTCCGGCTCTGCCCATGAGAGGTTCTTTTGGCCTCAGAATGGGCAGCCAGTCTGAAACGTTGCAGGTCGCGGGTACTGATTTTGCGGACTATCGGGCGCAGTTCAACGACGTAAGCAACGCGCGGCAACTGGAATTTGCGCTGCCCAGGAAGCTGCCGCGCGTTCATGAGTATGATCCGCTCAACGGCGATCCGCGGCGCCTGGGGCTGCTGTTCGCCATGTTGAAGATTCGGAATGGGCCTTGCAATCCTGCCCGCTGACCTTTGCGCTTCACTCTCGCCGTTAACCAAGCAGAGTGAAGCCTTCCCACCGGCCCCGAACGGCTACACTCGCTCGATCTTCACCGAATTCAGCACCACATCCTTGTTCGGCTTGTCCTGGCGATTGCGCGGAAGCTTGGTGATTTTGTCGACGATGTCCTGCCCCTCGACCACCTCTCCAAAGATAGTGTGATTGCCGGTGAGCCACGGGGTCGCAGCGACGGTGATGAAGAATTGCGAGCCATTGGTGCCCGGGCCGGAGTTCGCCATCGCCAGTTTGCCCGGCTTGTCGAACTTGTGCGGCGAGCCCTTGGTCTCGTCCTGAAACTGATAGCCAGGACCGCCCATGCCGGTGCCCGTCGGATCGCCACCCTGAACCATGAAGTCGGGAATGACGCGGTGGAAGATGGTTCCGTTGTAGAGCGGATTGTTGTTCTTAGCTTTGGTCTGCGGATGCGTCCACTCGCGCGAGCCTTCGGCAAGCTCGATGAAGTTCTTGGTGGTGATGGGCGCTTCTGCTTCAAAGAGTCGGCAGACGATGGTTCCTTCGCTGGTATCGAATGTGGCGTAAGTGCCGGGCTGACGAGCCATGAATAGTCCTTTCGAGAATGAAGTGGCCGACGCGATGGCCGGTAATGAAGTGATGCCAAGTTCACCGGTGGGGCGAAGGTCCGCTCCACCCGCTTCCGGCGGAATACTCTCTATCGGCTTGCTGCGAGTTCCTGCTGCTTCGACGATTCGCTGGTGCGATACCACTCCACCGTGCGCCGCAGGCCTTCCTTGAAGTCCACCTGCGGATCATACTTCAGCTTTGCCGTGGCCAGCGAGATGTCGGCCAGGGAATGCTTGATGTCTCCGCTGCGCTCGGGAGCGTAGTTCACGTCGCCGGTGTAGCCGGTCAGCGGACGCAGCAGCTCGACGGTCTGGTTCAGACTGAAACGATTTCCGGTGGCGATGTTGAACATCTGCCCGGCAACTTCGGACTCCGGCGCGGTAGCCGCCAGCAGGTTCGCCGACACTGCGTTCTCGATGTAATTGAAGTCGCGCGACTGCTCGCCATCTCCGTAGATGGTCGGCCGCTCGCCCCGCAGCATTTGGGTAATGAACTTGGCCAGCACCGCCGAGTACGGCGAGGTCGGATCCTGATGCGGACCGAAGATATTGAAGTAGCGCAGACATACGGTCGGCAGACCATACACGCCGGTAAAAACCTTCATGTACATCTCGCCGGTCAGTTTGGCGACGGCGTACGGCGAAAGCGGATTCGGGGTCATGTCCTCGCGCTTCGGCAACGTCGGACTATCGCCATAAGCCGACGAAGAGGCCGCGTAAACCACGCGCTTGACCTTGGCGTCGCGCGCGGCCAGCAGCACGTTCAGCGTGCCTTCGACATTCACCTTGTTGCTGCGCGCGGGGTCGGCAACCGACTTGGGCACTGAGGGAATGGCCGCCTGATGCAGAACGTAATCCACATCGACGCAGGCCGACTGGACAGCCGCCATGTCGAGCAGATCGGCTTCGCGGAAGTCGATTTTGGCGTAGTAGCCTTCCAGATTTTCGCGACGTCCGGTTTCGAAGTTGTCGAGGCCGCGGACCTGTTCGCCGCGTTCGAGGAGCGCGCGTACCAGGGATGACCCGATGAATCCCGCCGCGCCGGTAACGAGATAGAGCGCCATCCGTAAAGATTAGCATGCTAGGCCGGGACCGGAGCTCCAAGTGGCAGGCTGACGCGCTCGGCCATCATGGCCCGCAATCGGCTTGAAGATCTCCTCTGGGTTAAAATTGACTGTGGGATAAACTGTGGAATAGACTCCACATTATGGAAACGATTCAGGTCGTGCTCGATACGGCTCTGCTTCGGGCGGCGGATGGAGCGGCCAAGAAAGCGCGGATTAATCGCTCGGCGCTGATCCGTGACGCCCTGCGACAACACCTGGCTCATCTGCGCACGCGCGAGTTGGAAGCTCGCGACCGCGACGGCTATCTGCGCCATCCGGAAAGCTCCAACGCGATATGGGAACGGGTGGCATCATGGCCGGCCGAATAATGCGCGGCGAAATTCGTCTTTACCGGTTTTCGGCTCCCGACAAACAGCGACCCGTCCTGGTCCTCACCCGGGAAAGCGCGATCAGCTACCTCTCCGCCATTACGGTGGCTCCGGTCACTTCGACGATACGGGGTGTACCTTCAGAAGTCCTCCTAACGGAAGACGATGGGATGAAACATCCATGTGCCGTGAATCTGCACAACGTCGTCACTGTCTCAAAAGAACATCTGGGACGTCGCGTTGCCAGGTTGAGTGCGCAACGACTGGTCGAAGTCTGTTCAGCGTTGGGATTTGCCCTTGGCTGCGCCTGAATGACCTCGCAAAGCTTCGGATTATTTCGTGGCTAGCTCGAACCGCTCGGCCATCATGGTCACGATTGCCTTGCCGATTTCCAGCGATGCCGTAGCGGCTGGCGACGGGACGTTGCAGACGTGGATCATGCGGCCGCTGTGAACGAAGTAGAAGTCGTCGACCAGGTTGCCGTTGGTATCAACCGCTTGGGCGCGCACACCGGAGCCGCCCGGCGCCAGGTCCGAGTCTGTCAACTCCGGAACCATCTTCTGTAACGCTTTGGTGAAGGCCGGCTTCACCCAGGCGCGATACTGCTCTTCCAAACCCTTCTGCCAAAACTTCTTCGCCATCTTCCAAAATCCGGGGAAACGCATCATCGCGACGGCCTCTGACATGTCCGGCGGAGCGCCCGTGTAGCCCTCTCGGCGAAACGCCAGGAGTGCGTTCGGTCCGGCTTCGACGCTGCCGTTCACCCTGCGCGTAAAGTGAACTCCGAGAAACGGGAAACGCGGATCAGGCACGGGATAGATAAGATTCTTGATCAGGCTGCGGCGCTCGCGGCGGATTTCGTAGTACTCGCCGCGGAAGGGGATGATTTCCAGATTCGTCTGCAAGCCGGCCATGCGCGTGATGGCGTCGCTGTAAAGACCGGCGCAGTTGATGACGTAACGCGCGCGGAGTGTTCCAGCTTTGGTTTCGACGATATTGCCTAGCGTCTCTTCGCGCAGGCCGATGACCTTTGCGTTGAAGAGAATTTGACCGCCGGCGTTCTCGGATCAGTTCGGCATACTTCTGCGAAACCATGGCGTAATCGACGATGCCGGTCGACGGAACGTGCAGTGCGCGCAGACCTGCGCAGTGCGGTTCGAACTCGCGAATCTCCTCGCGCTGCAGCATGCGCAGGCCGGGCACGCCGTTGGCATTGCCGCGTTCGTGCAGTGCCTCGAGTCGCGGAACTTCGTCATCGCTTGTCGCCACCACCAGCTTGCCGCACTCTTCGTAAGGAACGCCGTTCTCCTGGCAGAAGCGCTTCATCGAAGCCGCGCCGGCTACGCAGTTACGTGCCTTCAGTGATCCCGTCTTGTAATAAAGGCCGGAGTGGATGACGCCACTGTTGTGTCCGGTCTGGTGAGCGGCGACGTGATCTTCCTTCTCCACGACGATCACCCGCATCTGCGGAAATCGTCGCGTGACCACCAGAGCCGTAGCCAGCCCGACGATTCCTGCGCCAATGATCAGCAAATCTGCTTCGCGATCAGCCATGATGAGAGTTCCAGCAGAACCGGCGATTATACGGTCACGGTCAGGCCATCGCCATGACACGCGTCACATCCATTTGCCTACGCTTCGCGAGACGTTTAGTCTAGTCAATCCGGAGGAAACGGATTGAAGATCCTGATTACGGGAGGAGCCGGATTTATCGGCTCTCATCTCGCGGAACGACACCTTGCGCTCGGCGACGAGGTGTACATCATCGACGATCTTTCGACCGGCTCCATCGCCAACATTCAGCACCTCAAGATTCATCCCCAGTTCAGCTACCACATCGAGAGCGTGAACAACACACGCCTGATGGCCGAACTGGTCGACCTGACCGACATCATCTATCACCTGGCGGCCGCGGTCGGCGTGCGGCTGATCCTCGACAGCCCGGTACGCACCATCGAGACAAACATTCGCTGCACCGAGACCGTTCTCTCGCTGGCCGAGACCAAGCGCAAACGCGTGCTCATCACGTCGAGCTCCGAGGTCTACGGTAAGACCGACCAGGTGCCCTTCCGCGAAGACGACGATCTGGTGTTGGGCGCTACCAGCAAGGCGCGCTGGAGCTATGCCTGTTCGAAAGCCATCGACGAGTTCCTCGCGATTGCGTACTGGAAAGAACATCGCGTGCCCACGGTCATCGCGCGTCTGTTCAACACCGTCGGCCCGCGGCAGACCGGCCGCTACGGGATGGTGATTCCGAACTTCGTGGCCCAGGCGCTCACCGGCGCTGACATTCGCGTCTTCGGCGACGGCCGGCAGAGCCGCTGCTTCACCCACGTCAGCGACGCGGTCAACGCGCTAATCGACATCGCCGCCCACACGGATGCCAATGGCGAGGTCTATAACGTCGGCGGGAATCACGAGATCACGATTCTGGAACTGGCTGAACGCATCAAGGAGATGACCGGTTCGCGCTCGCAAATCGTACTGGTGCCTTACAGCACCGCGTATGAAGAAGGCTTCGAGGACATGAGGCGGCGCGTGCCTGACGTCAGCAAATTGAACCGGCTTACCGGGTATGTACCCAAGGTGTCGCTGGAGGATTCGTTGCGCAGCATCATCGAAGATCAGCGGGCGCGACTGCGGGGAGCGGGCGTGCTTACGTTCGCAGGATAAGAAATTATGCGTGTACTGGTCACAGGTGGCGCGGGATTTCTTGGCTCGCACCTTTGCGATGCGCTGCTGGCGCAGGGCCATTCGGTTCTCTGCGTCGACAACCTGTTGACCGGAAACTTGCGCAACATCGAGCATTTGCGACAAGAGCCTGACTTCGCATTCCGCGAGCACGACGTCAGTCAGTCCTTCGACTTCGGCGAGGTCGATTACATCTTCCACTTCGCTTCTCCGGCCAGCCCAGTCGATTACCTCGATCACCCTATCGAAACGCTGCAAGTCGGCTCCATGGGTACGATGAACTGCCTCGAGCTCGCAAAGAAGTATGGCGCGAAATTCTTTTTAGCCTCGACTTCGGAGTGCTACGGCGATCCGCTGGAGCATCCGCAGAAAGAAACGTACTGGGGACACGTGAACCCCATCGGCCCGCGCTCGGTGTATGACGAGGCCAAGCGCTTTGCCGAGGCGACCACGATGGCCTATCACCGTCATCACCAGGTGGACACGCATATCGTGCGCATCTTCAACACCTATGGACCGCGCCTGCAGCTCAACGACGGCCGCGTGATTTCGAACTTCATGAAGCAAGCTTTGCGCGGTGAAGACCTCACCGTCTACGGCTCCGGCGCCCAGACGCGCAGCTTCTGCTACGTCAGCGACGAGGTTGCCGGCATCCTGGCTCTTGCGGCGTCCGACGAGCACGAGCCGACGAACATTGGTAATCCTAGCGAGTTCACGATCCTGGAATGCGCGCAGGTTGTGTTGGAAGTGACGGGCTCGAAGAGCAAAATCCGCTACGAACCGCTGCCGCAAGACGATCCCAAGCAACGCTGCCCCGACATCAGCAAAGCCAAGCGCCTGTTCGGCTGGGAGCCGAAGATCGATCTGCGGACGGGGCTGAAGATGTCGCTGGAGTACTTCAAGATCGCTGCTGCAAAAGCCTGAAAACTATCTCCTGGCAGCTCGCAAAAATCAGAATCCCCGCCCAGGCCAATGCGCCTTGAGCGGGGATCTCTCACGAGTTAATCGGCAAGTCTGAGCGAGCGAACTGGTTGGCGTTCGCATTCTTAGGTTCAATCACTGGTGATCCTGGTCGCGACGACGTCGCCTGCCACCTCGTTCTGGAAATTGCCATTCTGGTCGTAGAAATCGAGGGTGAAGGAACCGGTATGCGACTGCCCATTCGCCGAAACCGTGACCACCTCGCGCAGGTGAATGGTTCCCAGCCAGTCGCCGGTGCTGTCGTACCACCACACCCGGTGGAACAGCAGGAAGCTCTGCGGGCCGATGGGGGTCCAGGTGCCCAGGCAGACATTGTTGGTCCGGGGGTCGACGTTGGGGTTGTGGACCTCAGTGCCGCCGTAGTTCCAGATCTGATAGGCCTCCTGGATGGTTTGTCCGTTGATCTCAAAGTTGGTATGCCACATGCCGACAATCGCGGGCATGGTGCCGTTGTTGGTAGCCAGGCCCTGCGGAAATTGATACGGCAGCGTGGTCTGGAACGGGGTGCGAATGGCAGTGGCGGCAGCCATGGCGGCCATTGAATCTCCACAGGATGCAAATGCACTCGATCTGGCTACCAGTACCACGGTGAGCGCACACATGGCCAAGGTGATCTGCTTGCGGGTTTGCGTCGAATTCATCGGAATGCTCCTCCTTGCCGGGTCTCGGCAGCGCAAAGTAACCCGGAACCCCCCAGTCGACGCAATGCAGCGCGGGTGAAGGTGAGGTAAAGAACAGATATAGAGCCGTAAGTTGCTGGCAGCTAAGGAGCTGTCAGGATCGCGGAAGATTCGGTATATACTTCGCGATACTCCGCCGTGCCCAACGGTCGTATCCAATTCGGAGAGTTTTCGCTGGATCGCCAGCGCTATGAGCTACTCCGGGCCGGGCAATCCATCAAGTTAGAGAAGCTACCGATGGAGCTGCTGATCCTTTTAGTCGAGCGCGGCGGCCACCTTGTTACCCGACAGGAGATCATCGATCGGCTCTGGGGGCAGGATGTCTTCCTGGACACCGAGCACGGCATCAACACGGCCATCTTTAAGCTGCGCAACGTGCTCGGCGATAACGCCGACAACTCGCGCTTCATTCAGACCGTAACCGGGAAGGGCTACCGCTTTGTAGCATCAACGTCGGAAGATTCCAACGGCACGGATATTGCGGTTGCCGGGCCGGCACTGGCCGCGGAAACGCCTGCTGCTGAGGCCCCAGCCATGGGTCCCGATTCGTCGTCGAGTCAGCCGGTTATTGCCGTCCCACCTCGCAGTGGCTGGACGGCCAAGATCGTTGCCGCCTGCCTGATTGCGGCAGCCGCCCTCGGCGTCCTGCTCTGGCTGTCGCATCTGCGAACCATGCGGCATCGCGCTGCCAACCAGGCTCTGGGCTCTCGCATTCACTCCCTGGCAGTGCTTCCTCTGCAAAATCTGTCGGGCGATCCCGGACAGGAGTATTTCGCCGACGGCATGACGGACGAGTTGATCACCATGCTGGCGAAGAATACCGGCTTGCGGGTCATCTCGCGGACCTCGGCGATGCAATACAAGGATCCCAAGGTGCCGCTGCCGGAGATCGCGCGGCAACTTGGAGTGGACGGAATTCTCGAAGGCTCGGTCGGGCGCTCCGGCAACCGCGTGCACGTAAACGTTCAACTGGTGTATGCACCGACGGACACTCACCTGTGGGCGGAAAGCTACGATCGCGATCTGAGCGATGTCGGTGCGTTGGAGAGTCAACTGGCCACCACGATCGCCGAGCAGGTTGGACTGACGGTATCTACCCAAGGCACACCCCCAAGGGAGATTAAACCCGAGGCGCACGATGCCTATCTCTGGGGAAACTATTACTGGTTCGGGGGCTCTGAAAAGAGCGGTGCATACTTTCAGAAGGCTATCGATCTTCAGCCGGACTACGCCGCCGCCTGGAGTGGATTGGCAGATTTTCTGATTGCTCAGGCCGCGGCGGGAACAGTCTTGCCGGCGCAGGTTGCCGGACGGGCGGAGTCTGCCGCCCGCAAAGCGCTAGAACTCGATCCTCAACTGGGAGACGCTCACCGGGCCATGGCGGCGATTTACTTATTTGGTCATTGGGACTATGCGGCGGCTGACGGCGAATCCGCGCGCGCTGTCGAACTCGACCCTCAAAACTCCGAAAATCACCACCTGCGCTCCTACGTGCTCGAAGCTCTAGGCCGCAAAGATGAGGCCCGCCAGGAGGGGAAGTTAGCCAGCGAGTTGGACCCGCGGCTCCGCCCTTGGGCCATGGCCGACCTGCTGATAAGGCTGCATCGATTCGATGATGCGGTTCAGGACGCTCGCGCCCGGCTTGAGGCCGATCCGGAGAACGCAGCCGTGCACGAAGAACTGGCCGACGCGTACCGACTGAAGGGGATGGACAAGCAATCCGCAGAGGAATGGGAGAAGGGCTACATCATCCAGGGAGAGAAGGCGGGCGCCGAAGCCGCTCGCCGCGCTGGCGCCGGCGGCAGCCTGCAGCCACTGCTCGAATGGCAGCTGAGTCAGGCAAAGCAACAGTTCCTCGCGGGCCATCTATCGCCTTATGATCTCGCGCTGAGTTACGCGCGTCTGAAAAGGAAGGAAGACACGCTGCGCTGCCTGCAACTGGCTTATCAGCAGCGTGGGGCATGGCTGATTTTCATGCGGGACGAACCCGACTTCGACTTTGTGCACTCCGACCCGCGATACCAGGCGATTGTAGAGGCCATGAAGCTGCCGCCGGCCACCTAAGCTGGTGTACCGCCTTGGATATCTCCACCCCAGTTCTCTTTGTCAAAAACATAACCCGTTTCTCGTAGAATATGGCTTGCGACTGGTTGACTCCTTATGCAGGCCCAAAACGAATTCGAGGCACTTCGGCGCGAATCCTCCTCGTGGTGGTGGATCTCACGGCGCAAGCTTCTGCGTGACGCTGTCGGCCAGGCACTGGCGGGCAAGCGCGAGGCTCGTGTGCTCGACCTGGGCTGTACGGCCGAGTTGGAGTTCGCCGACTCTTCCCTGCTGCGCGCCGTGAATGTTCATTCTGCGCTGCCGACTCTGGCCTTTCATCAACTGCAGGGCCGCCAGGCGCTGGTCTGTTCCAGCCTTGAGGAGCTTAGCTTCGCCTCGAACTCCTTCGATGCAGTCGTTGCCGGCGATATTTTGCAGAATGTCACCGACGATGTTGCGACTTTGCGCGAGCTGCGGCGCGTGCTGAAAGATGGGGCGAGCTTGTGCCTGACGGTCCCAGCCTATCCCGCGCTGTGGGGTGAGAGGGACGAAGCTGCAGGACACAGGCGTCGCTACACGGCCAACGAGCTGCGGCGCAAGCTGAATAACGCCGGCTTCGAAGTCACGCGCGTGTCGTACCTGGTGGCGTCGGGATTTCTGCCGTCGTTCATCGAGCGCATTGGCAAGAACATCTTCACCAAGTCCATCGATCGCTATCGCCGCTCGGCGCGGAATTCGCGAGCCTTGCAGAGCATCATGGTTCCCATGCTCGACTGCGAGCGCTTCCTGATCCGCTTCATCAACCTGCCTTTCGGAACGCGCGTGGTGTGCTGGGCTCGCAAGCCTGCCGTGGTCGCCGAGCGCGTGACCGTTCCCGCCTGGGAGCGCCAGTGGGCCGGAGCGCCGCTGCCGCAGGGCAGCGGCTAGGGGTCAGGGCTTGGGGTTAGGTTCGGACTCCTTCCATTTACAATGAATCCGTGGCGTTGTTTCGCAGCATTGGTACCACCCTGGAGATGATCAAGTGGGAGCACTCTGTGCTCACGCTTCCTTTCGGCTTGACCGGCGCAGTTTTGGCTGCCCGCGGCATTCCTAATCTTCACACTTCGATCTGGATCATTGTCGCGCTGGTGGCGGCACGCTCGGCGGCGATGGCCTTCAACCGGCTGGTGGACGCCACTCTCGACGCGGCTAATCCGCGAACGAAGATTCGCGCGCTGCCGGCCGGCAAACTGAGCAGGTCATTCGTCGTCTGGTTTGTCATCGTGACCTCGGCCATCCTGATGCTCGCCGCATGGGAGCTGAATCCTCTGGCGTTTTATCTTTCGCCGGTGGCGCTCGGCATCGTGTTCTTCTACTCCTACACCAAGCGCTTCACGCGCTGGGCGCATGTGGTGCTCGGGCTGGCGATGGGCATTGCGCCGGCAGCGGCGTGGGTTGCCGTACGCGGTTCGCTCGATCCGCGAATCCTGATTCTGACCGGCGCGGTGATTTTCTGGGGCGCAGGCTTCGACATTCTCTACGCCTGCCAGGACTACGATCACGATTGCACCGTCGATGTGTATTCGGTGCCCAAGGCCTTCGGGATTCGCAAGGCACTCATGATTTCGCGCCTCTTCCACATCATCACCGTGCTGTTGCTGGCTTGGATGATTGTTGCTTTTGGATTGGGCAAACTCGCCGTTGTGGGTGTCGTGTTTGTGGCGTTGCTGCTGGTCTACGAGCACTCGCTGGTAAAGCACGACGATCTCAGCCGGGTAAACGCCGCATTCTTCACCATGAACGGCCTGGTCTCGATGGCGTTCCTCTTCTTCATTGCCGGGGACTTGCTGCTGCGGAGGTAACGGGTCTACTGCCTCGGTGATTTCCATCCCATTGTCATCCTGAGGAGGGCCTCAGCCCGACGAAGGATCTGCGGTTGGTCGCATCGCATCGGACGTATTCCTCCGGCGGCGGCCGATCCGCTCGCTCAGCGGAGGTCGTCGAGCAGTTCTGACGTCTCAGCCTCACGAAGCCTCCCACATCCTCCTGTGATTCCATGCCGTGGCTGCGATATCATTAGAGGGTTATGCCTGATTTGCCAACCGCCAAGCAGCGCCATCCCTTTCAAACCGACGATGCCAATCTGAGACCTATCCACGACAAGGTCATGGCGCAGGAGCGGCTCTCGTCCGACGATGCCTTCGCGCTTTATCGTTCCGGCGACATTCTGGCTGTTGGCTGGCTGGCCAATTACGTTCGCGAGCGCATGCACGGCGATACTGCGTACTTCAACGTCAATCGGCATATCAACTACACCAACGTCTGCGTCGCAGCCTGTCGACTGTGCGCCTTCGGCCGCAAGAAGGGCTCCGACGGTTCCTACACCATGGCGCTGGAAGAAGTTTGGAACACCGCCGCCTCCGGCTACACCGAGGCCATCACCGAGTTCCACATCGTTGGCGGCCTGCATGCCGACCTGCCGTTCCAGTACTACCTCGACCTGCTCTCCGGTCTGAAAGAGCGCTTCCCGCAGGTACACCTCAAAGCGTTCACCATGGTGGAGATCTCATTCTTCTCGAAGATCGGCAAGATGACTCCGCGCGAGGTACTGGTGAAGCTGAAGGATGCGGGTCTCGATTCGATGCCCGGCGGCGGCGCGGAAATCTTCTCGGACCGCATCCGGCATATTATCTGCGATCACAAGATTGATGGCGGCGAGTGGCTGGAGATTGCCCGCACCGCGCACGAAGTCGGATTGAAGTCGAATGCGACCATGCTCTACGGCCACGTCGAGAATGATGAAGACCGCGTCGATCATCTGCTGAAGCTGCGCGCTCTGCAGGATGACACTCACGGCTTCCAGACTTTCATCCCGCTGGCCTTCCATCCCGAGAACACGCCGCTGCAGCACCTGCCGAAGACCACAGGAATGCTCGACCTGCGGCAGATCGCGGTGTCGCGGCTGGTGCTGGACAACTTCCCGCACATCAAGTCGTACTGGCAGATGGTGACGCCGAAGATGGCGCAGATCACGCTGCGCTTCGGAGCGGATGATATCGACGGAACCGTGGTCGAAGAGAAGATCTATCACGACGCCGGCGCGACCACCCCGCAGGGATTGCGCCGCCAGGAGTTGATCCGCTTGATCACCGAGGCCGGGCGCGTTCCGTTCGAGCGCGACACGTTATATCGCCCGGTGACGCGGACGGAGACGACGTTCACAGTAGCGGTGTAAAGCAAGTCTGTCGCCCCTGAAGGGGCTCTGCTTTTGATTTCCGCTTACCCAGCGCTGAAGCGCTGGGCTATCATCTTCCGTCTCGCTGCGCGAGACTTGGATCAATCGCGCTTCCGTCTCGCTCTCGAGAGTCGATCATTCGCAAACTCGAATTCGAACTGCACACCGGACTTCGAGTAAAACAATGCTGTTCTGCGGCTGAAATTCGCGCGGACCATCCTAGACGGTTTGGCGGGGAGGTATCAGCTCACGGCAGTACCGATCCCGCCCATTGCCGTTGTCGATTCTCTCCAACTCTGAGAGACTAGCGGGTTCATCGTGGAGGCTCATGGAGCGCGAGTTCTCGGCTGGAGGCGTGGTGCTGCGCAAGATGCGTGGACGCTGGTTTCTCGCCGCCATCGAGCCCCACATGGAGCGCCCCAAGAAGTCCGCGAAGAAATCCTCGTCCACAGCCAGAAAAAAGAAAGATGCCGCTTCCCTTACCGCGCTCCCCAAAGGCGCGATTGACGCCGGTGAGAAACCGGAGCAGACCGCGCTGCGCGAAGTGCTGGAAGAAACCGGACTGGAAGCCGACCTCGTTCATAAGCTTGCCGACATCAAATACGTTTACGTCCGCAACTGGGGCGACCACGCGCGCGTGTTCAAGATCGTCAGCTTCTACCTGCTGCTGTACCGTTCGGGCAAGTTGGGCGACATTGCGCCGGAGATGCGGATCGAGGTGCAGCGTGCCTTCTGGCTGCCGCTGGACGAGGCGGCGAAAGCGCTCAGCTACAAGGGCGAGCGCGAAGTAGTGGAACGCGCGGTGCAGTATGTCGACGAACATCCTGAGTTAGGGAATCATGCCGCAGACAGCACACATTGAGCGTCACTTCACCGCCGGAGAAGTCGTTCGCGATGTCGTGATTGGAATGTCCGACGGGCTCACAGTTCCCTTCGCGCTGGCGGCGGGGCTGTCCGGCGCGGTCGATAACAGCCACATCGTGGTCGTCGCCGGGCTGGCCGAGATCGCCGCCGGCTCCATCGCCATGGGCTTGGGCGGCTACCTTGCCGCCAAGAGCGATGCCGAGCATTACGCCAGCGAACGGCTGCGCGAGCAGCGCGAGGTAGAGGAGATTCCGGAAGAAGAAGCACGCGAGGTGCAGAAAGTCTTCACTGATTACGGCCTGACGCAGGATGAGAGCGGCACCATCGTCCAGGCGCTGACGCGCCGGCCAAAGGAGTGGGTAGACTTCATGATGCGTTTCGAACTTGGACTGGAAGAGCCAGACCCGAAGCGAGCTCATCAGAGTGCGGCGACGATTGCTGCGTCGTACATCGCGGGAGGGATCATTCCGCTCTCGCCGTACATGTTTTTGCACAGCGTGCGACACGCTCTCGGCTGGTCCGTCGTTGTGACCCTGATCGCGCTGGGCGTCTTCGGTTACATCAAGGGTCGATTTACGGGAGCCCATGCCCTCCGCTCGGCCCTACAAACCGTTGTGATTGGTGGACTTGCGGCGGGAGCGGCCTTCCTGCTCGCCAAGGCTATCTCGTAACCCGTTTTGGGAAAAAGATTTACGAAGATTCCTGTTGACTGAATGAGTGTTCATTCATTACCATCGATTCAACTTAATAAAGCGCGCGTCGTTGCCATCCTCACCCCACATCTTACGACGCGCGCTACTTGTATTTAGGCCCAAGGATGGTGCGTTTTCGGTAGAGGAGAGTCGTTGTTGAGTCGTTTTCACCAGGAAAAACAGCAGCGAAATTGTTGCGCCTTCAATCGAACCAAATGAGTCTCAGGCAATCGCCGTGGAAGTCAACACCAGCGAGTTTTGAAGCAGACTGCGGCATTCGGGTCTGATCCGGAGTTATCCATACCTCATGCAAAGACGGATAGAGAAAGTCGCCGTTCTAGGCGCGGGCACCATGGGCGCTCGCATCTCGGCACACCTGGCCAATGCCGGTGTTCCTTCCTACCTGCTCGATATCGTTCCTCCTGACGCCGACGGTCCCGCGCGTAATCGCATCGCGGCTGCCGGACTGGAAGCTGCGGTGAAGTCGAAGCCTGCTGCTTTCTTCAAGCCTTCGCTGGCGCGACTGGTGACCATCGGCAACTTCGAAGACGATCTGCAAAAGCTCGCCCAGGTCGACTGGATCATCGAGGCTGTGGTCGAAGACATGGAGATCAAGCGCACGCTGCTGCGCAAGATCGAGGCAATTCGTAAGCCGGGCACCATCATCACGACCAACACCAGCGGCCTGCCGGTGGCAAAGATTGTCGAAGGATTCTCTGAGGACTTCCGGCGCTGCTGGTTCGGTACGCACTTCTTCAATCCCCCGCGCTACATGCGGCTGCTGGAATTGATTCCGACGCCTGAAGCCGATCCCGCTGCGATGGAGACGATCGCGCAGTTCTGTGATCTGCATCTGGGCAAAGGCGTGGTCTTCGCGAAAGATACGCCGAACTTCATCGCCAACCGCATCGGCATCTTCTCGGCGCTGAACGTCATGCGCCTGATGCAGGAGATGGATTTCAGCGTGGAAGAAATCGACGCGTTGACCGGGACTGCGGTCGGCTGGCCGAAAATGGCGAGCTTCCGTCTGGCTGACATGGTAGGTCTCGATATTCTCGGCCACGTCGTGCGCAACTCGGTCGCGAACATCAAGGACGAGCGCAGCGACCTGGTGCTCCCCGACTTTTTCAAGCAGATGCTGGAGCGGAAGTGGCTGGGCGACAAGGCCAAGCAAGGCTTCTACAAGAAGACCAAGAAAGACGGCAAGAGCGAAGTCCTTGCCATCGACTGGAAGACTCTCGAGTATCGGCCATCGCAGCGCCCCAAGTTCCCTGCCCTCGAGATGGCCAAGACTATCGATGATCTTCCCGAGCGCCTGCGTACGTTGCTGGCGCCTTCGAAGGACAAGGCCGGCATCTTTCTATGGACTGCGCTCTCGGAGCTGTGGACCTATGCCGCGAATCGCATCGGGGAGATTGCCGACTCGGTAGTCGAGATCGATCGCGCCATGAAGTTGGGCTTCAACTGGGAGATGGGACCGTTCGAGTTGTGGGACGCTGCCGGCGTTGCCAAGACCGTGAAGCGCATGCAGGCTGAAGGCAAGCCGGTTTCGCCGAACGTCGGGAAGCTGCTGGCCTCGGGCAATGAGCGCTGGTACACCGACGATCTCAAGGCCGCCAGCGGTCGCGCCTACTTCGATATCAAGAGCGGCCACTATGCCTCGGAGAAAGTCTCGCCGGGCGTGTGGTCGGTTGCGGTGGCCAAGAAGTCGGGGCTGGTGGTGAAGAAGAATGCGGGCGCGTCGCTGGTCGATATCGGCGACGGCGTCGGCTGCATCGAGTTCCATTCCAAGATGAACTCGCTGGGCGGCGACATCGTGCAGATGATCACGCAGACGCTGAAGCCGGGTGGTGCGGGCGACAACTTCGACGCCTTCGTCATCACCAACGACGCTGCGAACTTCTCCGTGGGCGCCAACATCATGATGCTGCTGATGGCGGTGCAGGAAGAGGAGTGGGACGAAGTCGATCTCGCTGTCCGCCAATTCCAGAACATGACGCAGGCGATCAAGTTCTCGTCGAAGCCGGTGGTGGTGGCGCCATTCGGCATGGCGCTGGGCGGAGGCTGCGAGATCACGTTGCACGGCGCCGCGCGTCAGCCGCACGCGGAGCTGTATTGCGGACTCGTCGAAGTCGGCGTAGGCCTGTTGCCCGGCGGCGGCGGTTGCAAGGAGATGACGCTGCGTGCTGTCGACAAGGCCACGCACATTCGTCCAGCAGGCCGCGGCGAGAGCGTCGAATTGATGGAAGCCATGAAGCAGGCGTTCGAGACGGTCGCGATGGCGAAAGTTTCGATGTCGGCGTTTGAGGCAAAGAACCTGGGCTTCATCTCCAACGGTGACGACGTAACCATGAACCGCGAACGCGTGCTGACCGACGCCAAGGAACGCGCCCTGGACCTGGTGCACGAGGGCTACCGGCCGGTCGTGCCACGCAATGACATTCCCGCGCCCGGCGAAAGCATTCTGGCCACGCTGAAGCTGGGCGTGCACATTATGCACGAAGGCGAGTTCATTACGGATCACGAGGTCAAGATCGCCAACAAGGTGGCCGAGGTTCTGTGCGGCGGCGCAGTGAATCCGGGAACGCCGGTGAGCGAACAGTATCTGCTTGACCTTGAGCGCGAGGCGTTTAAGTCGTCTGTGCGGCGAAAAGAAGACGCAGGAGCGGATTCAGTACACGCTGAAGACGGGGAAGACACTGAGGAACTAAGCAGCCATCGTCAATGGCTGAACCGCCGGTCCCTCCGCTCGGGCTAAAGCCGTCGGTCGGGATGACAACTATTTTGGATTTGGCTAATTGCTAGTCGCAAGTTGCTGAGGTTCATATGCGCGAAGTGGTAATCGTATCTGCCGTCCGGACGCCGGTAGGCAAGGCTTTCAAAGGAACTTTGCGGGCGACGAGACCCGACGACCTGGCTGCGACCGCTATCAAGGGCGCGCTGGAGCGCGTCCCCCAGGTCGATCCCAAGGAGATCGAAGACGTGATCCTTGGCTGCGCCATGCCTGAGGCGGAACAGGGCATGAACGTCGCCCGCATCGCTTCCCTGCGCGCCGGACTGCCGGTCGACGTTTCGGCCATGACCATCAATCGCTTCTGCTCGTCCGGCCTGCAGTCAATTGCCATGGCAGCCGAGCGCATCATGGCGGGCGGTGCAGAGATCATCGTCGCCGGCGGGGTTGAGTCGATGACCATGATTCCCATGGGAGGCAATAAGGTCTCAGCGAATCCGTGGCTGGTGTCGAACTATCCCGACGCTTATCTTTCAATGGGTCTGACAGCGGAACGGCTCGCCAAGCGCTTCAACATCACCCGCGAGCAGTCGGACGAGTTCTCGGTCCAGAGCCATAAGAAGGCCATTGCGGCGATCGAGTCGGGCAAATTCGATGACGAGCTTGTGCCCGTTCCGGTCAGCTTCACCACTCCCAATGGCAGCAAACCCAAGCGCACCGAGATCGTCTTTAAGATGGATGAAGGCCCACGCGCCGACACCACGCTCGAGGCATTGCTGGCGCTGAAGCCAGCGTTCCATGTCAAGGGCACCGTCACGGCCGGCAACTCGTCGCAAATGTCCGACGGTGCCGCTGCGGCGATCGTCATGTCTGCCGAACGTGCGAAGGCGCTCAGATTGAAGCCGCTGGCGCGCTACGTCGCCTATGCCACAGCGGGGTACAAGCCGGAAGAGATGGGACTGGGGCCGGTGTTCGCGATTCCGAAAGCGCTGAAGATGGCCGGGCTGAAACTCGAAGATATCGATGTCATCGAGTTGAACGAGGCGTTCGCGGCGCAGTCGCTGGCGGTGATTCAGGAAGGCAAGCTGGATGCGGCGCGCATGAATGTGAATGGCGGAGCCATCGCGCTGGGACATCCGTTGGGCTGCACCGGCGCCAAGCTGACGGCCAGCATCCTACGTGAGTTGAAGCGCCGCAACGGACGCTACGGCATGGTGACCATGTGCGTGGGCGGCGGGATGGGCGCGGCAGGAATTTTCGAAAATTTACAGTAAGTCCGCTATTGACCGTTCGCAAAAAGCCGACGGTGACTACATTGAGAGAATGCCTTGAGCGAAGAGCGCAAGGCGAACAGCGAAAGGCGATTTATGGCAACGACGACCGCAGATCCCAAGACCAAGACGACGGGCGGAAGTTTTCTGCTCGAAGATCATAACCTCGACAACGTTTTCACTCCGGAAGACTTCAACGAAGACCAGCAGATGATCGTCAAGTTGTCGGAGGAGTTCGCTACCAACGAGATCCTGCCCGTCGCCGAAAAGATGGAGCACAAGGAATGGTCGGTCGTCCGCGAGCTGCTGAAGAAGGCGGCGGAGATGGGGCTGACCAACGCTGACATCCCGGCCGAGTATGGCGGCTCCGACATGGACAAGACCTCGTCGGCCATCATCGCCGACTACATGGCCAAGTACGGCAGCTTCATGGTATCGATGGGCGGCCATAGCGGCATCGGTACGCTGCCGCTGGTCTTCTTCGGTACCGAAGACCAGAAGAAGAAATATCTGCCGAAGCTGGCCACCGCGGAAATCGTCGGCGCCTACGCCCTCTCGGAGAGCACCAGCGGCTCCGACGCCATGAACACTCGCACGCGCGCCGTGCTTTCGCCTGACGGCAAGCACTACATTCTCAACGGCGAGAAGATGTGGATCACCAACGCCCACTTCGCCGACCTGTTCACGGTCTTCGCGAAAGTCGATGGCGAGAAGTTCACTGCGTTCCTCGTGGAAAAAGATTTCCCCGGCTTCTCCGTCGGCGCAGAAGAGAAGAAGATGGGCATCCGCGGCTCGTCCACCGCTCCGCTCATCCTCAACGACTGCAAAGTACCGGTGGAGAACGTGCTCGGCGATATCGGCAAGGGCCATATCATCGCCTTTAACATTCTGAACGTCGGCCGCTTCAAGCTGGGTGCGAGTTGCACCGGCGGCGCGCGCACCACGCTGGCTCATGCCATCGCCTACGCCAAGGAACGCAAGGCCTTCGGCAAAACGATTTCCGACTTCGGCCTCATCCGCGAGAAGCTGGCGCAGATGGCGTCGTGGCTCTATGCCGTCGAGTCGATGGTCTACCGCACCGTCGGCATGATGGACATTGCCCTGTCGCAGATCGAGCACAACCCTGACACCGTGCGCAAGGCCATCGAGGAGTATGCGGTGGAGTGCTCCATCATCAAGGTCGCCGGTTCGGAGATGCTGGACTTCGCCGTCGATGAGACGGTGCAAATCTACGGCGGCTACGGCTTCGTCGAAGAGTATCCGGCCGAGCGCGCCTATCGCGACTCGCGCGTGAACCGCATCTTCGAAGGCACCAACGAGATCAATCGCCTGATCATCACCGGTTGGCTGCTGAAGCGCGCCATGAGCGGACAGCTGCCATTGCTGCCGGCAATCAAGAAAGTGATGGACGAAGTGATGGCCGGCCCCTCCGGTGAGGAACTGGAAGGCGCACTCGCCGCCGAGCGCAAGCTGGTCGAAAACGCCAAGAAGCTCTCGATGCTGGTGGCCGGTGCGGCTTCGCAGAAGTACATGCAGAAGCTGGCCGATCAGCAGGAGATCATGGGCGCGATCGCCGACATGGTGATTGAGTCGTTCGCCATGGATTCGGCGCTGCTGCGCGCTCGCAAGCACGTTGCCACGCACGGCGAAGAAAAGGCCGGAATCATCGTTCCCATGGCGCAGGTCTACCTGGAAGGAGCATTCAATCGCCTGGAAGCGGCGGCCAAGAAGGTCATCGCGGCCGTAGCCGAGGGCGACATGCTCCGCACCCAGATGGCGATCGTCCGCCGCCTGGCCAAGCACGAGCCGTTCAACGTGATCGCGCTGCAGGAGAAGATCGCGGCTCGCCTGCTTGAGACCGGCAAGTACGTAACCGCATAACTAACAATCTGGCCGAGCAAGAACCCATGGAAGTGAGCTCTCATTCGTGAGAGCTCCTTTTCTTGCGTGAACGCGATTCACATCATGGCTGCCGTGGTTCGCCGCCATGTTTTCATCTTCTCTTGACTCCCAATTTCAGAGATTCCGGGTGATCATTAGCCGGAGCAGCAGCATCACACAATGGGTGTGCCTCGAAATTGAGGCAAGAAGCAGGTCGTTGTGGGTACGTTCCATAGAGTCGCCAGTTCCGTGCGCGCCTTCTCGCGCGAGTTAGCCCGGCCAACGATGAAGCTACAACCCGCTGAGACGGGTCGACCGCCCCTCAAGCTTGGGGTCGCCCTGGGCGGCGGATTTGCCCGCGGGCTCACGCATATCGGCGTGCTCAGAGCTCTGGAAAAAGCGGCGATTCCGGTGGACTACGTAGCCGGAACCAGCGTCGGCGCAATCATCGGGGCCTGTTACTGCTCGGGCATGAGCGCTGCGGAGTTGGAAGAGGTGGCGCGGGCGGCCCGCTTCAAGCATTTTGCCCGCTGGACGCTCTCTCGCTACGGCTTCTGCAGCAACGACCGCATGACCCAGTTCTGCGCTCGGGTGCTGCGGGTTACTCAGTTCGAAGATCTCAAGATTCCGCTGGCTGTTACGGCCACCGATTTTCAAACGGGAGAAGCCGTGGTCTTCACCAAAGGACCGCTGGTCGCGCCGATCCGCGCCAGTTGCGCCTATCCGGGAATGTTTCATCCGGTCGAAATCAACGGACGCTCGTACATCGACGGAATGCTGGCCTATGCGGTTCCTACGACGCCGCTACGGGTGATGGGCGCCGAACGGGTGCTGGGCATCTATTTGAGCGCACATTGGACACAGCAGAGGCCGCCGCGCCACCTGTTCGAAGTGGTCGGACAGTGCTTCTCAATTGCGCAAGCCAGAATGTCTGATCTTTGGAAGAAGGATGCCGACCTGGTGGTCGAGCCCAACGTCAATGGCTTCACCTACGATTGCTTCGATCGGGCCAAGGAGCTGATTGCCCTGGGCGAGGAATCGGTGCAGGCAGTGGTACCGCAGTTACGGACGCTGCTGAATCTGCCCAGCCCGGAGAGCGCGATCACGCCGGCGCCAGCCACACTCGCGCCATCTGCGAGCCAAACCCGCATCGCCGTGTAACGACACCCCGAATTCGCCCACGTCTGCCGGTTGTTGTAATCTTCTGGTGGGTAGCTCACGCATCTGCACCAGGAGATCCGGATTGGTCCGTTCGTTTAGTGCTGTCCTCGCCTGCGCTCTCACTCTTTCGACCATAGCTCCCAGCCAGGAAACGTCTACTGCGGCCGCTCCGGCGTTTAATCCTCCGGACAAGATCTTCGGCTTCCAGGACCCGGCGAAAGAGTTGAAGGCGGAGCAAACGTTTCTCGAAGTTCCCAGTCCCATGCTGGCGAAGCAGCATCTGCAAACGCTGACTGCGGTGCCGCATGTGGCCGGTTCTCCGGAGGACCACCGCACCGCCGAGTACGTCCTGGAAAAATACAAGGAAGCCGGGCTGGACGCCTCCATTCAGGAATACAAGGTCTGGATGGGGTTGCCGCTGGATGTACGCGTCGACATCGTTGAACCTGAGGACGTCGTCCTGCACGGTCCATCCCCCGAGCGGGTGAGCGACGACCCGTTCCAGAAGGACCCGCGTATTCTGCCTGCCTTCAATGAATACTCCGCCAACGGCGAGGTTACGGCTGACGTCGTGTATGCGAACTATGGGCGGCCGGAAGACTTTAAGAAGTTGCAGGAGATGGGCGTCGATCTCAAGGGCAAGATTGTGATTGTGCGTTATGGCGAAAACTTTCGCGGAGTGAAGCCCTACCTGGCCGCGCAGTACGGCGCCGCCGGCGTCATCATCTACTCCGATCCATGGGACGACGGCTACTTCAAAGGCGATCGCGTATCCGAAAGGACCCTGGCGTCCGGCGACCGGAGTGCAGCGTGGTTCGGTGCAGTATCTGTTCCGCTATCCCGGCGACCCGACCACGCCGGGCATTGCGTCGACGATGACTCTGCCCGAGAGCCAGCGCACACCGCCGGAAAAGGCCGCAGACCTGCCGCGCATTCCCATCACGCCACTATCGTATGGCGATGCGTCTCCGATTCTGGCCAACCTTGGAGGCCCGGAGTCGCCACGCAGCTGGCAGGGCGCGCTGCCATTCACCTACCATGTCGGCCCCGGGCCGGTGAAGGTACACCTGCTGGTCAAACTCGCCTATCACTACACGACGATCTGGGACGTCATCGGCATTGTGAAAGGCTCGCAGTGGCCGAATGATTGGGTGGTCAGCGGCAATCATCGCGATGCATGGGTCTTCGGCGCGGTCGATCCGAACAGCGGCACGGCGGCGCAATTGGAAGCGGTGCACGGCGTCGGAGAATTGCTGAAGACGGGATGGAAGCCGAAGCGCACGTTGGTTTTCGCCAGTTGGGATGCTGAAGAAGAAGGCCTGATTGGCTCGACTGAATATGCCGAGCAGCACGCTAAGGATCTATCCCACGCTGTGGCATATCTCAACATGGATGTGGGCGTTGCCGGCCCGAATTTCGGCGCCTCATCGGTGCCCAGCCTCAAGCAGTTCCTGCGCGACGTCACCAAGTCGGTGCCGAGCCCAAAGGGTGGCAGTGTCTACGATCAGTGGAAAACCACTCAAGAGAAGAACGAAAAGGATCATGACGAGGCGCTTTCCGGTTCTCCGAACCGAAAGCCGGAAGCGGTTGTCTCGCAGGACGTGCACGTCGGCGATCTTGGCAGCGGCTCCGATTACACGGCGTTTCTGCAACATCTCGGCGTGCCTTCGGCTGATATAGGCTCGAAGGGTCCTTACGGCGTGTACCACTCGGCGTTCGACGACTTTGCCTGGTTCACCAAGTTTGCCGATCCGACCTTCGTTTACGAGCAGGAGATGGCGCGCGTCTACGGCCTGGCCGTAATTCGCTTGGGATCGACCGATGTGCTGCCCTTGGATTATGAGCAGTACGGCAAGGAGATCGCCGAATACATCAAGGCAGCCGAGATCAAGGCGAAGGCCGCGTTCGGCGAGCAGGCGCCGTCGTTCTCTGAAGCCGCCACCGCCGCTGCCCGCCTGCAAAAGGCCGGTGCAGCCGTGTTGAAGGTGCAATCAAACTTCGCCGGAGATCCGGGAGTAACCAACCTCGTGCTGCGTAACGCCGAACACATGTTTCTGATCGATGGTCTGCCCAATCGGCCATGGTACAAGCACGCGATCTACGCGCCGGGCGAGCACACCGGATACGCGGCGGTCGTGATTCCTGGAGTCAACGAGGCGATCGAGAACAAAGATTTGACGCTGACCAAACAGCAACTAGAGACTCTGACGGCGGCGATCAATCGCGCGGCCGTAGCGCTGGAAACGGTGAGGTAAACGAGCAATGAGCGACGGCGGGTACAGAAAGCAACGATATCTCACCAGTCTCTGATCGCTAGCTCCTGCTTCTCCGATATCGATTGAACTGATGGTCCCCGGCCTTGCGGCAACTCATCCAGTGCCAGTGCGTAATGTTTTCCCGTGTGAACCCGAAGCCGCCGAAGACGGTAGGACGCATGAGGATGGGAATGGAACGCTCCGCGGGAAGGCGCTGCTGCTCGGGCGGTACAAGTTGGCCAACCTCGACTGGCGAGACGGTGAGAAACTTTTCGTCGACCAGATCCAGCCTAGCGAGACTCCCATACAATGTGGGACCTCCCTCACAGAGCAGATGCTGAATCCCAAGCTCCTCGCGTAATTTAGCTATTGCTTTGGCCAAGTCAAAATGATTCTTCTCGCCCGCGGCAATGATCGCCACGTGAGGATGCGTTCCTTGCGCGCGCAGGCGGGCCGCTCCGTCTGGAGAAGTCACGATGGCCGCATCGACGACATCGCCATCGAAGACTTTATGCTGCGACAAGTCCAGGTCGGCGGCGCTGGTGACAAAGATATTTCGCTCGCGCCCCTTACCAAGCTTGCGGCGCAGTTCCTGTAATTCAGGTTCGACCACGCGGAAGACAATCCCGCGACTTCCCGGCCCGCGTAATCGCTGCTCTTCCCGAAGCGTATTCATGCCCATCAGCAGGCCGTCGGCGTGAGCGCGCAGCAAGTCCATGAGCCAGCGGTCGGCACTGGATTGCGAGATCTCTCCTCCAGAAGCGTGTTCGCCCAGCAGCGTGGTTATGCCGTCGAGCGATTGCACGAAGTTGGTATAGATCCAGGGCCGGCCTTCGAACGGTTTTGGGAAGCCGAGTTGGCCGTAGGGCGCGTAGGCTGCGTCGTCGATCGCACTGGGCTCGGCGTGGTCAAACAGAATCTCGAAGCGATGGTCGGGAATAGGGCTGTCGTTCATGAGTGGACCTGAAGACGGCATTCTATCGTGCCGGGCTAGTTCGCGAAACCGCAGACGAGTCGCATGCCTAAGGCAAATTATATCGGTGAGCAGCAGCAACCCTGAAGCAGCAGCTCCTAATCTCACAACTGTGGGACGAGTAGAAGGAGTTGGTCATGGCTTACCGTTGCACGTTTCTCTCGAAGTTTCTCGCAGCTTGCGTTTGCATCCTCGGCACAACCGGATTCTGTATTGCCGCTGACAGCGGATCGGGCAGTTCGACGCTCGTCTACGTGGGTACCAGCAGCCAGTCTGGGATCAACCATGAGCGGTTTTTCCGTTGCCCAGAATGGATCGGCTCAACCCGTCCCCGGATCGCCATTTACGGTCAATGCCTCGCAGTCGACGGTGGCAGCACCTGGATTCCTGTTTGCGACTAACGGTCAGGCCATCGACACCTACACAGTAGCAGCCAGCGGCGCAATCAATCAGACGTCTTCGAGCGAACGGCCTGGTCGGCGCTCCAGCCGGCATGTCGGTCGACGTTCTGGCGCTGGACCGCACCAATCAGAGCTTGTATGCCAGCATTGTCTGCAGTTCGTGCAACAACTTCTATTCAGGCTGGTCGGTCAACCAGAGCGGGCAGCTTTCGTATGAGAGCAACGGCTCGTCGCTGGGCACTTTATCAGCGGTCTGGGGCTTCGCTCAGCTGAGCTTCTCTCCGGACGATCACTACATTTTCACCGCTACCGTCTGCAGCAAAGATGGCGCGGTAGCCGGCTTTGCGCGTGCACAGAACGGATCGCTGACTTCGTACAATCCGGCGGCCAATCCTCCGCTGTTGGAGACGCCGGGAGGCGGCGTGGGCTGTTCGGTGGATACGGCGGCGTCCTCAGCGGGTTATCTGGCGGTGCTTTGGACGGGCTCGTATTGCTGCGAATATCCCGGCCTGGCCGTAGCTACGTACAACTTCAACAGTGATGGGACGCTGAATCTCGTGCCCGGACCTGCGAGTTTGACCGCGCTGACCACCGAATACAGCATGGCCTTCGATCCGACGGGCAGGTATCTGGCGATCGCCGGATCGGTTGGCCAGAATAATTCTGAAGGTGCGATCCAGATTTATCGATTGGGAGCGACCGGCTCCTTGATGGCGGCCGGGCCCCTCTTCGAACTTCCGGCGGCGACGAGCTTCGACTCGGTGAAGTGGGATGGAGCAGGCCATCTCTATGCCATCACCAGTTCGCAGAATTGCGGGTCAGGAGGGTGCGGCCTCTACATCTTTGACTGGAATGGCAGCAGCCTGTCGGTCGCTCCGGGGTCACCCTATGCGCTGTCGCAGCCAAACAGCCTGGCGGTACTGTCGGCGCAATAATTGCGATGTGTCGCTACTGCCAAGAGGAGAAATCCGGACGGCATAGCGTCGCAGTTAGTTGCGAATCTCCGCTAACTTGCCTCGCACAAACTCCACCAGCTCAGGCGTGACGTATGCCGGAGGCTGAATCCTGAAGATAGGTTTGCCCGCGACCGGCTTCAACGAAACGTTATTCCAGGCGATGGAGTCCGATTGGTCGTGCAGGACGACAGCGTTGGCGCGATCGAGAAACTGTTGCGCCGTCAGCTTGAAATCGGCGGTCGAGGCGTCAAGGACGGTAATGTAAAGGTCCGGCCGCACGAAGCGCATGACACTGTTGGACTCGAGAATTGCGTTCTCCGCCGCGTTCAATTCCGTTCGAACCCGCGGCATGGCTTGCGCCAGCATTCCTTGCCGAGTCCGCACCCACAGAGAACGCACCGCGCCGGAGACGAGGAAGCGGGACGAATCGCTCTCGCCACTGCGATCGCGCTCTTCGGTGACCGCCCAAGTGTGGTCGGCACTGGCGCAATGGCACACCTTGCCGTTGGCCGAGCAGATGCCGTGCCCGTACTGCGTAATCTTCATCGCCGTCCAGTGAAATTCAGGCAGAGCCGCGATCAAACCCGCAACTACACTGGTTTTGCCGATGTTCCGCGAATGTCCGCCTACAACAATCAGAGCCATAATTCGTGCCGGTGTCAGTTTTTCTCTTTGCGCGCCAGTCGCGACAGTGTTGCCAGTTCCTTGAGGTACTGGCGCAAGGGCTTTGCCGGTGTGCCCCAGTAAACCTCGCCCTTGGTGCGAAGGACCTTATTCGGCAGGACCCCGCCTTGCGATCCCAGGATGCTTCCGCGCCTCGATCTTCGCGTGGTCGCCTATGCCGACCTGTCCGCCGATGATACAGCCGTCGCCGATCTCCGAGCTTCCCGAAACTCCTGTTTGGGCGGCGATAACAACGTTGGCTCCGACAAGGTCGTTGTGTCCGATGTGCACAAGGTTGTCGAGTTTCGTTCCCGGGCCAATCACAGTCTTGTCCAGGGCACCACGGTCGATCGTGCAATTTGCGCCAATCTCCACGTAGTCACCAATCACCAGTTCGCCGACCTGGGGAAACTTGTTGTAGCGGCCATACTCTTCATCGCGGACGAAGCCAAAGCCGTCGGAGCCGAGCACCGCGCCAGCGTGGACGATGACGCGACGACCCAGCGTCGTACCCTGATAGATGACCACACATGGATAGAGGTCGCAATCGTCGCCGATTTCGACACCTTCGCCAATGGCGCAGCTCGCCGCAACGTGAGTACGTTCTCCAATGACAACGTTGGCCTCGATCACAGCATGGGCATCGACCGCGACCGTCGGCGCGAGCTTTGCCGATTGATGAACAACAGCTGTCGGATGTATTCCGGGCTTATAAACCTTGGATGGATGCAGCAGAGCCCCCGCCCGGCAAAACGCCAGCCGGGGATTATCCGCGATCAGAAGCGGCTTGGCGCCTCGCGCATCGGCGGCGAACTTGCCGGCGATCATTGCACCCGCGTTCGAGGCCAGCGCCAGGGACAGGTCTTTCCTGTCCTGCACAAAGATCACGTCGCCGGGCTTGGCCTGCGCGATGCTGGCGACCTTGGCAATGTCGACGTTGCCGTCGCCAATCAGTTGCGAAGCAGTAAACTCCGCCAGTTCCTGCGTTGTATGGGGCATGAGTTTGTTATAGGGGGGATACTTTCGAGTTTCAAGCTTTCAGTACAACGGCGGATCTCCCGGCGGACGACTCTTCCACCGGCGATGCACCCACAGCCACTGGTCGGGATAGCGGCGAACGCGTTGCTCGATGATCTTGGTGAAGATCGCCGTGTTAGTAACCGTATCGGCTTCGGTGTCACCGGTGCGCACCAATTCGACGGCTTTATCAAACTCGACCCGATACTTGCGCAGCACCGGATCCCATATGGTGAAGGCTGGAACGACGTTGGCGTTGGTGTGCAGGGCGACTCGCGCAAGCCCGCTTGCGGTGCAAGCCGGAATTCCGAAGAAGTCGACGAACACGCCCTGCGGAGGCGTCATGTTGGTATCCATGAGGATACCAACGGTATGATTTTGGCGCATGGCCGCGATCAAGCCGCGCGCGAACTCCTGCTTGCCGATCATGGTGTTGCCGTGCAGTCCACGATAGCGCGTGACTAAGTCGTCGACATAGGGGTTATCCAGCGGACGGACGACGATCTCCATCGGGTGACCTTGCAGCGAATGAAAGAACGACCCGACCTCCCAGCCGCCAAAGTGTCCGGTCAGAAGGAGGACGCCAAGGCCCCGCTTCTCGGCTTCCTGAAAGTTTTCGAAACCTTGATAGACCGCGATCTCCGAGGCGTTCTTCTGGGTGTAGCGGGGAAAAAGACACGACTCGCCCAGAAGGCGTCCGAGCGAGACGTAGACGCCGCGCAGAATTTTGCGCCGTTCGGCCAGCGATTTTTCGGGGAACGCGAGTTCAAGATTACGCAACCCGACGCGGCGCAGACGTGGATGCAGATGGTAAACCGCGCCGCCAATCAGGATCCCCACTCCGTGAGCCAGAGGCCGCGGAAGAATGCCGATCAGGCGCACCAGGAGTGCTACCGGCCAGTATTGCAATCGATTCAGCATTAAGGGTGTCGGTTTGACGTTAGCACCGCGAAAAATCGCGGTCAATGTACGCGCCGACTATTCAGTAGGGAGGAGAGGCGATTCCGAAGATTGCACTGCGGGTCTCAGGCAGTAACCTTGCGCGTGCCGGCGATCAGCAGTAAAGCCCCCACACCGCAGAGCACACCTCCGACGGCCGGGGAAAGCTTTTCCGTATTGTGAGTGGTAATTCCAATGGAGGCGTCGCCGGCCTTGATTTCGTGGGTATGGTTCATCGGCACCGGTACGACAAACGAAAGTATGCCGAGCACCAATACCACCAGGCCGAGTATCGTTAAAGGCCGCATCGTTTCCTTCCTGTCCTGTGAGCGCCGGCGCCGCAGCCGGCACTCCGAATGCCTCTGCGTGAAGCTAGATGCGTCCCATCAGCAGCAGGATCACCAGGATGATGACCACCAGGCCAAGTCCACCGCTCGGGTAATAACCCCAACTACGGCTGTAGGGCCATGCCGGGAAAGCGCCCACTAACATCAGGATCAGCAACACGATCAGAATCGTAAACATTGTGCTTATGCTCCTTATTTTTCCGGCGGCTGAACGTCCACCGCCGCAATTTATCCGGTCCGTCGCCGCATGACTACCTGCGAGAAGAAGGGTCTGGACTTCACGCGGAGTCTGCATTCTGCCCGGGCGAGGAAATCGCTGACCAACAGTCAATGCAGCAACACCCAATTGGAGAGCAGCCGCTGATGAAAGGTTGTCTTACGGAATCCTGCTGCCTTGTGATGAATCGGGCGACACGGGTTTGGCTCTGCATTTAAACTAAACCTATCCGCTTAGTTTCTTGATTCCATGCAGATTGATTCTCTTCGGCGCTGGTTGCGGGACCCGGTTTTTCTGCTTGCTCTTACCGCAGGCCTCATCGCGTTTGTAGTCCAGTCTGGCGAACTTGGTACCGCTGACACGCAACACCGCGAGCAGTCGGCTCATGCCTTCTGGACCGCAGAACCGCCGGTCTTTCCCAATGAGTATCCGGAGTTCGGCGTTCACGGGCGTGGCGGAAAATTGCAGAGTTGGTACGGCATCGGACAGTCACTTCTCATGCTGCCGGCCGACATTGTGGGATCCTACGTCGAGCGCCTTCCCATCTTTGCCGGCTACACTGGGACCGATCCAACCGTTCGCAACATCATCGTCAGCTATTCCACCAATATTCTGATTACAGTGCTGACCGCGCTCCTTTGTTTTCGCTTTCTGCGACAACTGAACTTCAGCGTCAGGCAAAGTGCTGTCGGCGTGATGGCACTGCTGCTCGCGACCACACACCTCCATTACACGCAGAACATGATGGAAAACAACTACATCTTTCTGCTGACGCTGGCGGGATTCTCGTACCAATATGAGTGGGTTGTCAGCGGCAGTCGCCGAGCGCTGCTCCTCGGCTCTGCCGCATTTGGACTGAATCTGCTGACGCGACTGACCACCGGGTTGGACTTGCTGGCGGGAGGATTTTTCGTGCTGCTGGTGCTGTGGCTGACCGGCGTTCGCGGGCACGACCGGTGGACGCGTTGCAAGACCTACGTCGTGACGGCTGCGCCGGTCTACATTTTCTTCGGTCTGCTGGATCGCCTGTACCAGTTCTACCGCTTCGGCTCGTTCTTCAACACTTACGTCAGTGTGGTTGCTCGCGAAGCGCGCGAACGCGATCCGTCGTTATCTATCAAGTATCCCTTCGAGAAGCCCTTCCACGAAGGCTTCTTCGGGGCACTTTTCTCGCCAGAAAAATCAATTTTCCTCTTCGATCCGCTGCTCATTATGATGGTGTTGCTCACCGTGGTGGCTTGGAAGCGCTTCACTCCGGCGGTGAAGGCTTACGTGGTTACGGGATACCTGCTGCTGCTTGCCTACATCAGCTTCTACGCCCGTTACACCGTGTGGAGCGGAGATTTCGCGTGGGGCGATCGCTATGTGTCGACGGCAGTTGAGCTCGCAGTACTGCTGGCCATTCCTCTGCTGCTGCGTCACCGGCTACAAGTCGGGAAAGCGGTATGGGTCACCGGCTTGGCTCTGCTGGGCATCAGCACAGTTATCCAAATTGCTTCGCTATGCTTCTGGCTGCCACTCGAGATTTACCAGATGGAATCGCTGGGCCATCCGACGTTTGTGATCGTCCAGCGTTTTCGCAACATCGTAATGTTTGCCCAGGGCAGGATGTACGACAATTTCGCGATGCACTGGGACCCTTGGGACTACGTTCACATCACCACTTGGAATTTCTTGCCCTTCTTACTGAAGCGGGTAGGGGTCGCGCCGGCGTGGGCCGTGCGCGTTACATTCATCATCTGGAGCGCGTCGCTCGCAGCCCTGGCCCTGGTATTCGGGAGAATGACTAAGGTCCTTGCCCGCAAAGAATTTTCCTGATTGACGCTGCTGACGGCTGGCTTTCTGACACCAGGTTACAAAGTTGAAATTTGCAGAAATTCTGTTGCTTCGCGAACACGATCCCAGACAAAATAGCTGAACATAGCACTCTGCGCAGGTTTCACCGGCCAGACTTGCCGGCCTGCCTCGGGGACCATCATGAAAACTTCGGTCGTAATGCCCGTCTACAACGAGCGAAACACTCTCCGCGAAGTCATTTGCCGAGTGCTTTCGATGCCTGGCGATCTGGAGTTGATCTGCGTGGATGACGGCTCTACCGATGGGTCGCGCGAGGTTCTGCTGGAGATGGAACAGCATTTCTCCCAGGTGCGCGTTTGCTGGCAGCCCAGGAATATGGGCAAAGGAGCCGCGCTGCGGCGCGGCATCGAGCTGGCGCGGGGAGAGTTCGTCGTCATTCAGGATGCCGACCTGGAATACGATCCTGCCGACTACACGATACTGCTCGAGCCACTACTCTCGGGCAAAGCCGATGTCGTCTACGGCTCGCGCTTCATGGGAGGACGACCGCACCGCGTGCTGTATTTCTGGCATTCCGTCGGCAACCGCCTGCTCACGCTGCTGTCGAATGTCGTGACGAATCTGAATCTCACCGACATGGAAACCTGCTACAAGGCGTTCCGCCGCGAGGTGATTCAGTCTATTGGGCTGGAGGAAAACCGCTTCGGATTCGAACCCGAGGTTACAGTCAAGGTGGCGCGGCGTCGGCTGCGCGTATACGAAGTTGGTGTTAGCTACTCCGGACGCACCTACGCCGAGGGCAAGAAGATTGGCTGGCGCGACGGCGTGCGGGCAGTCTGGTGCCTGCTGAAATACGGTGTGAAAGTGCCCTGGTCTGAACCGTTGCCCCTTCCTCTCAATCGCGTCGAAGTGATTACCTTCGAGAAAGACAGCGAACCACTGACGAAGGCCGCCTCGTCAAGCTGAATTCGATTGCTGGTGTTCTTGCCCCGCCGGAAGATGTGCCCTTCTGTTCCACAAGAGATTCAGCAAGGCGACCAGTGCATACGCGCCGGGTAGCAACGTCGCCCATAAAATTGGCCGGCGATACCGCAGAGATGCCTGGATCAGGTAATAGACGAGCGGGAAGAACGTCAGCCATACACCCAGAACCCAAGCGAATCGACGGTCACGCCGCCAGACCAACAGCACTCCAGGAAGACTGAGCAGCGTGAAAAGGTCAGTGATCCATTCCCAACGAGAACTTGGCGGCGGACTGAATGGATTGCCGCTAACGTTCGGGAACCAGAAGGCAACGAAGCGCTCCGTCGTTAGCTTGAGAAACCTGCGGCGATTCTGCACGATCCAGCTCTCGGCCTCGTGCAACCGCATCTTGTTGTAAGCCGGCTCGCCGAGTCTGGCGACGCGTTCGGCCTCGGCCAGGTTCTCGTTGGGATGGTGCTGTGAGAAGCACCCTCCCTCGATGCGGTTCAGCGCGGCCGAGAATTCCGTGCAGGAGTTGTTTGAAATTGCCAACTCGAGTCCCAGGTTGTCCCGCAGAAAAACCGGGTGATGAAACACCCGGTAATTTCGAATCAGCCATGGCGCGATCACGACAAGAGGCAGAGTTGCGAGAACAAGAACGGAACGCGCCGCTTGAGTTCGATTGACTACGATGAGCAGCAGCCAAAAAAACAAAATCGGCAGCGGTGTCGGAGTCAGCAGCAGCAACACACCCCAGAGGATGCCGGTGTAGACGAGCTCCCACAGTGTGAGAGCTGTGCGAAGGGCCTTATACATTGGGAACGCGAGGGCAACAATCACCAGTCCGGCAAAATCGTTTTCCCACGGTAATAGAGAAAACTTCGCTACCAGCCAGGCGCTCGCGGCAATGGCGCCCGTTAGCGGACCCAAGGTCACATAGTCGGCGAGGAATGGAAGCAGCGCGAGCTGCACTCCGACCACGATGGTCGTGAGCCACAGGAGGGCGTAATCGCCGTAGGCTCCGACGCCAAAGAGTTTGATGATGAGCGCGACAATCAGCGGATAACCTGGCGCAAGATGCGCCGAAGGCCCCGTAGGCAGAGGAAAGAACGGATCAGCAAAACGTCCACGCAGAGCGATCGAAGAGCCCAATTCCAGCGATTCGAAGCCCGAGCCGGCAAGATGATGGCCAGGCTGCAGTACAGGCTGATAAACAAATATGGTGGCCGAAAAGATCAGGATGCCCAATGCCCAGCAGACAGCCTTCGGCGAGCGCCGAAACTTGTTCCAAATCGCGCTCAAGCCCCGAGTCTGTTGCGGTTGTGGACGCATGCGGTGATCTCCGCCCAGGAGCGCCCACTCACGTAGACCCCCAATTAGAGCTTCGAGCTGTTGGTAAGTTCGGGCTGATTCGGTCGGTGCAGAAATCTTAGCCTAGTTTCACCGTGGACGCATGATGTCAGGCTAAGGCGGCTGCCCCCTGGCCGGCATCGGTAGGGGAAACCAGCTTCTGCTGCGCCAGCATCGCGCGCAGGTTCTCCACGACCGCCTCTGCCGGCAAATCGGCCTTGGAACTGGTCTGCCTGGTGAATAGCTCCACTTGTCCCTCGGCGAGTTTCTTGCCGATGTTGATGCGATAGGGAATTCCGACCAGGTCCGCATCCTTGAACTTCACGCCTGGACGCTCGTCGCGATCGTCGAGCAGCACGTCGATTCCGGTCGCAGCAAGAGAGTGAGCGATCTCCTCAGCGGCGGCGCGGATCTTCGCGTCGGCGTTGTTGGTCGGTGTCACCACCACCTCGAAGGGAGAAATGGCAGGCGGCAGCCAAAAGCCGTTCTCATCGTGGCTTTGCTCGATACAGGCGGCTAAAGTGCGGTCCAGTGCAATACCGAACGCGCTCATCAGCGGCGTCACTTCTCCGCCATGCTCGTCGATGACTCGCACTCCCATCGTCTCGCACAGCTCCGTCCCGAGTTTGCGAAGATGTGCAATTTGTACTGCCTGACTGAATGTGAGCGGCAGGCCGCAAGCTGGGCACCCATCTCCTTCGACAACGTTTCGGATGTCGACCCACCAGCCGGCGTCGACCTGGAAACTTCCGGCATCCCCGGGGGTGACATTCTTCAAGTGATATTCGGGCTTGTTGGCGCCGGCGACAAGATTGCGGCGCCCTCTTAGTCCAGCGTCGACGAAGAATCGCGGCTGCTCCCACCGCTGGCGACCGTTCACCGGAAAGTTCCCTGGCGAAAGGCCGACGGGTCCGATGAAACCCGGCTCCAATCCAAAGCACTCGCGGATTTCACCAGCTTCCATAGCCCGCAGCGCGGCTCCTTTCAGTCCATCGCTGGCAAGCGCGGCGAGAAGCTTTCCTTCGTTGACCTGATGATCTCCGCGCAGAAACACGAGGACGGGCACCTGCCGAGGGCCATCGGCCCCCTGGTGAAGAGCAACCGCCAGGTATGACTTGATGACCTGCGTCGCCTTGACACCTAACGCTGCGGCAACCTCGTCGATGGTTTTCTGCTGAGGGGTAAAGACCTCTTCCAGATCGTCGCTTTCCAGTCCCGAGTCTTCTACCGGCTCGAGTCTCGACCTGGCGGCGTCCAGGGTCGCCGCGTATCCGCACCCTGCGCAGGCAACGAGAACGTCCTCGCCGCCTTCGGTACACACGAAAAACGCTTTTGCCTCCTGTTCAGCGATGCCCGCCTCCGCAATCACGGTCCGCAGACCGCAACGTTCGAAGATTCGGCTGAGGAGCTCGCGGTGCGCGACATACGTGCGCTCCAAAGAGGCAGCGTCGATGGCGAACGCGTACGAACTGACGGCCGTGAATTCCCGCGTGCGCAACAACCCTGACTTGGACCGCCCCTCGTCATGGAACGCCGAGTGCATGTGGTACCAGACCTGCGGCAACTGTTTGTAGCTTCTCAGCTCTCTGGCTGCTATCTGCGCCGCCACCTCCTCATGCGATGTGCCCAGGTAAAAGTCGTGGTCGGCGCGATCGTGTACAGCGAACCTGCTCTCACCCGCCGAGTGCCACCAGCCACTCGCCTCCCTAAGAGCTCGCGGCTCAAGCGCCGGCAGCCGAACTTCCTGGCCGATGCGGCTCATCTCCTCGCCTGCGAATTTTGCCAGCTTCGACATCGACCGATTGCCGAGAAACAACCAGGCGAACAGTCCAGGGCCAACCTGGCGGCCATATCCGGCGCGCAGAAGGAGCTTGTGGCTTATCGTCGCCGCGTCCGCTGGGGCCTCGCGCAGGGTCGGTATAAGGAGCTGGGTCCAACGGTGCATATGTTCCCAAGTTATCAATCGGGAAGACGGCTTTGCGAGCAAAAATGCGGCCCCCCAATTTCACTGCCACTATGTAATTCAGCCGGATCCCGCGAATTACGAAAATCGAGCTATTATCGGACAGCTTTTCTCGACTGTTGAAGGGCTTGGGAAATCAGCTCCTTGCAGCTTGTTGACGTCATTCCGGAAATAATAGCGTTATGATTTGTGATGTGGGCGCCCGCCGTGCATCTGACGAGTAAGGGTTAAGACGCAGCTGCTATCCGGTTCCAGTCGAGGCAATCATGTGTTTGGCAATTCCGGGACGAGTCGAGGAGATCTATCAGTCCGGCGAGGCGCGGATGGGCAAGGTCAACTTCGGCGGAATTGTAAAGGAAGTCTGCCTGGCTTACTTGCCCGATATCATGGTCGGCGATTACACCATCGTTCACGTCGGCTTCGCCATTTCGAAAATTGACGAAGCATCGGCCCGCCAGACGCTGCAGACGTTCTCCGACATGGGATTGCTCGAGGAAGAGCTCGGGCCCAGCCAGGACGCCTAAGCCGGACTCACTATGCGGAGGCAACCATGAAGTACCTAGACGAATTTCGTAATGGAGAAATCGCACAGAAGTTGGCGGCCGAGATCCGTCGCAACATCACGCGTCCCTGGAAGATCATGGAAGTCTGCGGCGGTCAGACACATTCGATCATCCGCAATGGCATCGATCAACTGCTGCCTCCCGAGATCGAGATGGTACATGGTCCCGGTTGCCCGGTCTGCGTCACGCCGCTGGAGATCATCGACCAAGGCTTGGCGATCGCCTCGCAACCCAACGTGACCTTTTGCTCGTTCGGCGACATGCTGCGAGTTCCCGGCAGTGAGAAAGACTTATTTCGCGTGCGTGGCGAGGGCGGCGATGTGCGTATCGTTTATTCTCCGTTGGATGCGGTAAAGATCGCGCGCCAGAATCCTGAGCGCGAGGTCGTCTTCTTCGGGGTCGGCTTCGAAACCACTGCGCCAGCGAATGCGATGGCGGTGCATCTGGCAAAGCAGGAAGGCCTGCGCAACTTCTCGGCGCTGATCTCGCATGTGCTCGTGCCTCCGGCCATCGCGGCCATCATGACTTCGCCGACCAACTGCATTAACGCCTTTCTCGCGGCCGGACATGTTTGCAGCGTGATGGGCTATCATCAATATCCCGAGCTCGTCGCACGCTTCCATGTGCCCATCGTGATAACGGGATTCGAGCCGCTGGACATTCTGGAAGGGATTCGGCGCACAGTGAATCAACTGGAAGCGGGCGAGGCGCGGGTGGAGAACGCCTACGAACGCATCGTCACACTGGAAGGCAATGTCACGGCGCAGAAGTTGCTCGATGAGGTCTTCGAAGTGGTCGACCGCTCCTGGCGCGGCATTGGCATGATTCCCGCCAGCGGATGGCAACTGCGCGAAGCTTACCGCGATTTCGACGCAAGCCGCCGCTTCTCCGTGCACGACATTCATACCGTGGAGTCGCCGCTGTGTCATAGTGGGGAAGTTTTGCAGGGAATTTTAAAGCCGAACCAGTGCCCAGCTTTCGGCAAGGAATGCACTCCGCGCAAACCGTTGGGGGCTACGATGGTTTCGAGCGAAGGGGCATGCGCCGCATACTACAACTATGGGCGCTTCATCTCGGCTGACCAACTCGCACATGCCTGAGCCGCCGAACTTCTCAAACTGGTCGTGCCCGCTTCCGCTGCGGGATTACCCCACGGTGGTCATGGGCCACGGGGGAGGCGGGACGCTCTCGGCCGAACTCATCGAGCACTTATTTGTTCCCGCCTTTCACAATGAAGCTTTGGCCAATCTCGGCGACGCGTCGGTTGTTCCGCTGAACGGCGAGCGCCTGGCCATGTCCACCGATTCTTACGTTGTGCAGCCGTTGTTCTTTCCCGGCGGCAGCATCGGCGAACTAGCGGTAAACGGCACCGTCAACGATCTGGCAGTCTCGGGCGCCCGACCCCTTTATCTCAGCGTGGGCATGATCCTGGAAGAAGGGTTTGCCATGAACGCCTTGGGGCGCATCGTCGAAGATATGGCCAAGGCCGCGCGCGCCGCCGGCGTCCAGATCGTAACCGGCGACACCAAGGTCGTCGAAAAGGGTCACGGCGACGGATGCTATATAAACACCGCGGGAGTAGGCCTGGTTGCGACGGGTATTAACGTCGGACCCAGCCTGGCTCGTCCCGGAGACGCTATCCTACTGAGTGGGACAATCGGTGATCACGGCATGGCCATCATGAGTGTTCGAGAAGGCCTGGAATTCGAGACCACGATTCAAAGCGACACGGCCGCGCTGAACGGACTCATCGCAAATGTTTTCCAGGCGGCCGGCGCTTCCGTCCATGTCATGCGCGATCCAACGCGGGGCGGAGCCGCGTCTTCGCTGAATGAAATTGCCGCAGCCTCGAAGGTGGGCATGGTAATCGAGGAAGCCAGCATTCCTGTAAAAACCGAAGTCCGTTCCGCCTGCGAGCTGCTCGGCATGGATCCGATCTATGTAGCCAATGAGGGAAAAGTGCTGATTTTCGTTGCCGCGGACGCTGCGGAGGAGGCACTCAACGCGGTCCGGCAGCATCCCCTCGGCAAAGCCGCCGCGCTGATCGGCAAAGTGGTTGACCAGCATCCGGGCATGGTCATTGCCCGCACCTCAATCGGCGCCACTCGCGTCATCGCCATGCAAATCGGCGAGCAACTTCCACGAATCTGCTGATCCTAGCCCCGCAGACACGAACGCCGCCGCGCCTTCCAGGAGAGGTGTGCTCAAAAGCTCCAAAATTAAGACTTGCCTCATCTAACCACATGCCGCTCAGAACGAGCCGGCGGAGGAATAATGTCGAACGCAGAAATACTCGGCGGTACTTTCACTTTGCCGAACTCGGATGTAACCCTGAACCGTATGGGCTACGGCGCCATGCAACTTGCAGGGCCGCAGGTCTGGGGTCCGCCCAAAGATCGATCCGTCGCAGTCGCCGTCCTGCAGGAGGCGGTGGCGGCAGGCGTCAACCATATCGATACCAGCGACTTCTACGGTCCTCACGTCACCAACCAGATCATTCATGAAGCGCTTCACCCTTATCCCGCCGATCTCACCATCGTGACCAAGGTCGGCGCAAAACGCGGCCCCGACGCGTCGTGGAATCCGGCGCAAAGCCCAGCTGAACTGAAGCAGGCCGTTCACGACAACCTGCGCAATCTAGGTGTCGATGTGCTTGACGTCGTCAACCTGCGTCTTACGGGCGACGGACATGGGCCCGTCAAGGGGTCGATCGCCGAGCGCTTCACCGTGCTGGCCGAAATGCAAAAAGAGGGGCTGATTCGGCATCTGGGAGTCAGTAATGTGACGCCTGCCCAGGTCGACGAGGCCAACAAAATCTCGCCCGTGGTCTGCGTGCAGAACTACTACAATGTGGCACGTCGAGAGGATGATGCCCTGGTCGATTCTCTGGCGGCGAAAGGGATTGCCTACGTGCCGTTTTTTCCTCTCGGTGGTTTCACTCCGCTGCAATCCTCCACGCTCTCGGAAGTAGCCGCGCGCCTCGAGGTCACACCGATGCAAGTGGCTCTTGCCTGGCTGCTGCACCGCGCACCCAACATCCTGCTGATCCCCGGCACGTCGTCTCTGACGCACCTCCGGGAGAACCTGGCCGCGGCCACGCTCGTACTTCCGCAAAACGAGCTGGACGCCCTCAATTCCATCAGCAAAGCGGCGGCGTAACCGCAACCACCAAGACATTTTCTCTACTTATCGCGGGTTCTGTATCAGTTTGGAATCATCAAGGATGGCGGGTCGAATCGCCATCCTCGGCTTTCCAGCGCGTTACCCGGTGACTGGCGACAAAATAATTCCTCTTCTTCATCCATCTGGACTGCTGGCTACTGTTGCGCCGGGACGAATTCCTCCATGACGGCTTTGCGCATCAGGTCCGGCGGCAAGAGCCCCTGCGCCAGAATGAAGTCGTGAAATTTCTTCTGGTCGAACTTTGTGCCCTTGGCGGACAATGCCTTCTCGGTCTCTTCGCGCATCGCGATCAGTTTGGTGTATCCGTAAAAGTAGCTGTTGGCCTGTCCGGGCGCGCGATACGTGTAGCGCTCAACCTCTTCCTGCGCGAAAGCGTGCGAAGAGACCACATCTTCCTGCAGCACTCGATAAGCGTCGGCGGTGGTGATCTTGCCGGACTGGAGTTCGGGATCGAGAAATGCCCGCGCCGCCCGCAGCAGGCGATAGTCGAGCGACACCAACTGCCCCTCCAGCGGCATGTACGGCTTGATGAGATATTCGGAATACAAGCCCCAACCCTCGACGTTGGTGCTGTTGAAGGCATAGCGAACCCGCGCCACAGACACGCCGTGCTCCAACATGGAATCGAACTGCAGCTCGTGGCCGGGTCGAGCCTCGTGTGCCGTGAGTGTCCATGCCGCGGCGTCGAAGGTGAAGTCGTCGTATTTCTCCGATGCGGGCTGCCCCGGCCCGGCGGGAATGTTCAGCGGCAGAACGAACGCTCCCCGCTGGCCGGTGTTGTGGAGGAATGGCGGAGGCTGCATGTGCGGCGCCGGCTGCTGTGCCGTCTCGGCAGCGGTGGCGATACGAATCTGCGCGGGACGATCGGGCAACGTTACGATCTGGTGTTCATTGATGATCGCCTCGATCTGCTTCAGACGGTTCTCGTAGAACGGCAGGATCGCGTCGCCTACCAGCTGCTGTTTCTTCAGTTCGCGCATCACGTCGCGATAATCGCTGGAGGGAAGATTGCGCTGTTTAGCGATCTGCGCAGCGATGCCTTTCATCTCGCCCTGGATTTCGGTGAAGGCCTGGTGCGCCATGGCGGTAATCTGCTCGGGCGCTATATCGATACCGTAGCTCTGGAGATCAAGGGCATACTCTTCGGGTGGCAAACGGAAGTCGGTGCGCGCCTTGGGCAGCAACGTCGTCCGAGTCCACGCGTCATAGTCCGCAAGCTGCTTCTTCAGCGTGGTGTAAGGCTCCTGCCAGCCGGTAAGCTTGTACTTCTCCATCAGCGTTGCGATCCCCTCAACGTAATTCGAGTTGCGAGCCATCTCGGTTTCGATCTCGACCCTGGAGGGATAGAACACGCCCGGCTTCGCCATCTGCTCGCGCACCCGCTGCTTCAGTATTTCAGTGATCGCCGTGTATCCGGGCTCGAGCCCGGCATATTCGCGAATGCGCACGACTGCGGCCGCGCGTCGCGCCTCCGGCGTCTGGGAGTCCAGGAGCACCTGCAATCCGTTGAACACGGTTCCGCTGGCGTTCATGAAAGGCACTTCGTGGGCACGCTGGTAATCCTGCAGCTTGAAGTTCAGCTTGACCCTGTCGATCAGGATCGATAGGTCTTCTGCCACCCTCGCTTGTTGCGGCTGGGCAGCCGCTGCCTGCAACTTGATAAGTACTGCCTCGTTCTGCTGCCGCTCCTGGTCTTCGTCGGCCAAGGTAGGTTGCGACACCTTGTTGTCGTACTCGCTCAAGCCCTGCCAGGAGCCTGCCTCGGGATGATGTTGAAAGGCGACATCAGTCAACAGCTTTGTGTAGCCATTGCTGATGGCGATCCAGTCGCTGCCTGAACCGGCAGCTACGACGGGCTTGGAAGTTGCGGGCTGATTTTGGGCGATCGCCAAGACGTTCAACAAAGTCGCGACGAGCAATGGACTCAGGTTGCGGATCACTTCTCCTCCAGACTGAATCAGACGAGAATCGGCTGCAGATAAGCCTTATATCAGTTTCACCGGGCAATCCGGGGTACTCTCGCATCAAAATCTTGTTTTGGAGGGATGGAATGCAGAAAGCGAGGGTTCCAGACTTGCTGCCGGTGGGTCAACTTACGCGATGCACGACTGAATGGCGGAGGACGCAGTCAGGTGCGAACCCCTCTCCGCCGGAAATTCCCTGGTAACAGGGAAAAATACAGGGTATTTGGGCTCAATCAGGTCTGGTTTACCGTCCCCCGGAGAAGGGTATTCTCCGAGTCCTGAGGAAGTTACGATACGGAGGTCCTCCAAGAGTACGAGAGAAAACAGGGATTTCTTGTGGCCCTATCAGGGAACCCTGTTCCCTGATAAGACTTTCTTCTTGGCAGTCAGACATCAGACAGGCGGAATAAACGAGCTAAAATCTTACCAGCGGCTGAGTTCCTGCATACGGTGTAATACCGATGCTGCGGTCTTGCAACGCGGACCGGGCGGGCCGATTCTGCCTAGCGCGTCGCCCATTAAGCGGCAGTCAAACGCGTACCCCGTGTCCTACGTGTTTCCCTCCCTACCGGGCTGAGACACACCGCAAACTCGGCGCTCGATTAACGAACTGAATTCGGCAGCTCGGTATCGACGGTCAGCTTCTAATGAAACATGCGCTCGCCCACTCCCGTCTCTGATTATCAAACGAAAATCCCCGCTTCACCGGCCGCGAATTTGGACTCGTATACGTCTTCATACGGACCAATTTTGTATCTCTTATTCCATGTTTCGTCCTTCACAACGACCCTGCTGTTTTCTACTGATTTCTTCATGGGATGGCCCGCCAAGATATGTAAATGACTCCTTCGCACCTCCTCGGATCCCCCTGCAGAATCCGAAATTCATAGTCGGTTGTGTGCGGATTTAGGGGAGCACGTCAGGATCTGGTCGTCTACGATAAGACGGGACGACCGTATGCATCCGATACCAATATCTGAGCACGATGCTGTGGAACGAAGTTCAGAAGCAGTATCGGCAGTCGGATCACCAGAAAGGAGTAATATTGGCCCAGCAGAGCACGATTTCGAGTCAACAGCGAGAAATAGATGAAATGCAACAGCGGCTCTCTCGGCTGGAATCCCTTATTCCAACAACATTGCCTTAGGCTTAGAACGTTGGCTCTCAGCGCGCAGCCTGTTGAGCCTTATTTAGGCGTTGCAGGGGAATAACTCTTTGCCCATGTCTTCCACAGGGTCAGATAATAGTCGGGCCTTTTATTGTAGAGTTCCATGCTAGGAGCATATTCCCCAGTTTTGTCAACTATTTCTGCCAGGCTGATGAGAGCGACATATCGTATGTCGCCGTCTGAGTCATCAAGCCTGGCGATGAGATTCGGAATAGCAACGGAGCTTCTCATATTTCTGAGAGCTTCTACAGCACCTAGTCTAATTTCAGGCAAGCTGGCAGAGCTCAACTGCTGCATCTTGATCACGTATCGACTATCGCTGACTTGGCCAAGGACGCTCATCACCTGACTTATTCCCGAGGGCTCGCTGTCAATGGCGATATTTGTTTTCAGATAGGAAGTTAGCAGCTCGTTTCCCGCGTTGCTGCCATTCTTTATTAATACAGCAATCACAGGCATCTTTATCTCTGGATCGCTCGACGCTCCCGCCGAAGCGATGGCTTTGGCTACAACTGGATTGACGCTGTCAAGGCCTAAAAGTAGCATCGCAGCTCTAAGCTGGTCTTCCTTGGGACCGTTTGTTAAAGCAGCAGCAAGGGAATCCTGCAGACGATCAAGGCCGCCTTGTTGCGCAGAGGGCGGAATCGAGCCGAAACTGAATACAGACCCACTGGGCTCGGCAAAGACGTATGCCCCTCCTTGCCCCTCTTGAAGAAACATAATCGCGCGCTCTCCCACTACCAAAGCGGCCTGCGGATTGGGATTTGAGGCAGCGAAGTCGACCTCAATGGGTTGATCTGTGTTTACGGCGCCCTTGTAGCACTGTATCGGTTGCACCGTTGCGACCTTACGAAATGTCGATCCTTGTGCAAGCTCGCTGGTACTCGACGTCAACGTCACCGCGCCAATCGATATCACGGTGCCGCTACACACCACATCAGAGCGTGTGTACATTGCTGCTGTATCCGGTTCAGTGAGAATACTCGCATTAATTGACGGTAGACTGGCCAACATCCATACTGCTGCTGCTAGGCGCCACATTTGTCTTTCCTTTCACCTTACCGGGGATTGAATGTTGGTGTGACTGCCATGATCTTGAAACACGTGCAAGGTGTCTGACTGCACCTCAATCCCCTGGCCCTGATCATTCGACCCAACAAACCATGTTTGAGTAGTATTCTTAATCTCCACTGGAGGAGGCGGTTGTCCAGGTGGCAACGAGGGTGGTGCCCGGTTTGGATGAATTTGGCAAATATTGTCTATTATGGACAGATTAATCTGGCCGCCCTCTGGTGTACCGTTCGGCCAATCATTGCCGACATAAACGGGATTCCAAGCACTAAGCTCCTCATGTTCATATATTCGTGGCATAAGTTTGCCAAAGGTACTCATTGCCGCATAGTAAATGAGACTCCTGTATCCTTGGTTGCCGGCCGGATTGTTCCAATCACAATAGTTTTCTTGAGTCCCGTCTATACCAAAATCTTGCTGTGATCTGGCCGAAATCAGTTTATAAGGAGCATCGACGCCAAAGCTAAGCGATAGAGTTTGAGTGGCGCTGCCAGGCGGCATATACTGCAGCTGCACAGTCACATCCCCCTCCGCCAGGCTGTAAGAAATTGTTTGGATAGATGCTGTATTAACATCGGTGCTGTGTAAGTCGTCTGACCATTTGAGAACGTAACCTTGTCGCCTCCGTTCATGACCGTCCATGTATAACTGCCTGTGCCTCCGCCCAGAGCCGTAAGAGTGGCAGTTGTTCTCCCGAGCGGGAACGCTGGCAGGGCAGACAGTCCCTGTCCAAAAAGTCCCTGTCCAAAAAACCAGAGGTTGTTGTCCTTGGTGATCGCCGTTACCTCTGAGCCAGTTACATAATATGGAACCGGCGCGTAATCGTATGTACATCCAGCAATTACTTGATGCAGACCGATTTGAGTAGCTCCTAGGCTAGTGCCTGCGTCAATGTTACCCGTCCCTTGAATCTGAGTACCATTGATACCACTTCCACTGGGAGCAAGGGATCCAACCTGAGTACAATTCTCGGGGCGCCCCGTGCAACCGGCTGTCACTACAGCCCCTCACAGTGAACAACCTTCACGGCGCGTTGAGGCACTTTACAAGGCTTCTATCAGCGCTTCCTTGCATTACAAGAAAGACACAAGGCGTATGAGCGCTCTTGCGAGGCGTAAGATCGCTAAGAACCTCTGGATTAGGTTCGAGGTTCAGACGAATACTCCCCGTCCGTACCAAGTCTTTTGGAAGGTCGTCAACAATGGAGCAGAAGCGCGGGTTGCCCAGCAACTAAGGGGAGAAATATTTCCGGGTTCGCCCGGCGCCGGCGATGTTCAGTGGGAACATACTGCCTACACGGGAACGCATTGGTTGGAGGCATACATTGTCAAAGACGGATATTGCGTTGCGGTAGCGCCGAAGAAATTCGTAATCGTGGGTTGAAACTCCCCTCACTCCTTGTGGAGCTTGCCCAGAGTAGACCTGTTTTCGGACCCGCCAGACGGTCGGTGAAATTCGCTACGGTAGCCAGAATTCCGAGTCTTAGTTGTCTGGTCTTAGTTTCTTTGCCGCCCGCCGTCCGGCATCTTCGCTAATTTTTCCAGTCTCTTTCCTCATCGTGCTTAGCTTCGCGTTTGGCGAGAATTGAGGTATCGGCTTTGGCAGATTCTTGTTAAGAGTGTCGCCGCGTTTTTGCTGGATCTCTCCGCCCTTCGGCCGATCTTGATCACGATGGCGGCCGTCCAATCCGGGTTCTTTCATATGCACACCTCCGTCCAGATTCTAGCGCGGCTTGCTCGAGTGTTGAAGACGTTCATGAAAAAGCTGCATAAGGAGCTTGTCCCTAATTCGAACGGCTGGCAAAACCTACTACAGAGCCCTTGCAAAGCGCACTGCCAATTCTCGCTTCAGAGAAGTGTCGGAATAGGTTGTGGAGTGGCTTGTAGCGCTTGTTTCTCCAGTGCGCTTTTACGTTCAACAAGCCCGATTTGAGGCGCCAATCTGCAGGATTCGAAGCGGATAATCCTATCAATCGGATAATAACGACTTAATGGCGGGCTAAGCAGAATCCGAACTCTCGGTTCGGTTCAGTGATGTCGCAAAGCCCGCCTAAAAGGCGCAGTTATTGACTCTTGGTCGCCCAAGATATTCAGGCCAGAGACCTTGACTGTCGGCTCCCAAATTATCTGGTGCGGTTCCACAGCGAACGCTGAGCGAACCTCATTCGCCTTGTGTTCGGTCCAGCGCCCTTCGCACTGGAACGTGTTGCAACCGGGTTCGCACATCGAGCTTAGCCAGGCCGAGCTGTCCCTAGGCGAAAACGGACTCTCCGACGGCAGAAAGCCATTGGGCGAAATAGGAGGAAGACGGAGCACCTGCCGCGCGGTGAAACTATCCGGCGCCAGGTGCTCAGTGGTCATCGACTCTGTCAATGTGTCACAGCCAGCTCAGGTTCTTCGACCACCGGAGTGATTGCCGTCTCAGCTGCGAAGAACTTCGCTCTTGCATCCCAGGCGTCGTAATAGTGCGGCACCAACGACTTGTAAATCTCGTACAGTCCGCATACTTTGCGATTGCCGCCGGGTTGGGCTCATAAACGCGTTCCACTCTGCAGAAAGAATCCACCGCTTCCTCCCGCGTCTTGAACAAGCCGATTCCGAATGCAGCGTTCCACGCTGAGCCCTTGCGCCCAGTTCGATCCTGACGGTTCGTATCGTGATTCAAGATTCGGATATCTGCACCACACAGACTCTTGCGCCTCCGCCCGAGGCCGCACATCGTTTTGCACCGTACATCGGCAGGCTGTTCGAGAGCGATTCCTTCGTAGATGCTCGGCAGACGTACCGATCGCTGTGAGCCAGTCCCGCACGCCTTCGCCGTCGTCTTGTGATGAGCCCGCTCGCCGTGGCTCTGTAGGGAAGATACTCCTCCAGCGCCTGTGCACCTTCGCCACTTCCTCGTCGTACAGATCGGCGCTCCTCTTCTCTTCCTTCGCTCGACCTGTCAGCATACTCATCGTCTCCATACCAGTCGACGGGCGTCGCCGTCTTAGAGCATCAGTGCAGCCATTGATGGACAGAGGATGATGCAGCTCAGACGCTTCGCTGAAGCTGGCTTCGAGAACTACCTCAGACACCGACGGCTCAAACGACGTTGCCTGTCCGTCGTGATAGCGCTCACTCCAGCGGTGCAGCCACGACGTCCCAGCCCAGGCGAGACGGGGCCCTGCACAGTCCGGTCTGCTCGCCGCTTTGCAGTGACATGCCTACATGTTCCAAGCTAGCACATCTCTAGATAAAGTGTCAGTACTGGGGCCTTCCAACTTAAGGCGCTCCGAGTACTCACTCTTACTGCATCCAACTAGCTGTTCATCAGTGCATTAGCGCAACTCACCCGTCAGTGTGCCAGCCATGCCGTTGAGCTGATCGTTGAGTATGTTGAGCAGTCTAGCTGGGCTCTGCCAGCCAGGATCAGCGCTCATATCTCCGAGCATCAGCCAGTTGCCGCTGATCGCGAGATTTCGTCCATGTTCCGTCGTGATCCATTTCTCCATCAGTAGAACAGTGCGGCATCGTTCCAAGAGCCAAGTCGTAGCAGCTTAAGTTCTTCAACGAGCAGCATCCAACTCCTTGCCGCTCACGCCGACTAGCTTTATCTGCTTGGATTCACTTTGCTTTGCGATAGCTTCTTTATAGCGAGGCAGTTTCACGCCAATCGACGTTCATATCTAATTCGACCAGCCTTTTGAGTTCTGCACTATAGTCTGCAGTTATTACAGCGATTTCGTTTCCGTGAATCTAAGACGCACGCTTTGACAACCGAGTACCGCTATCAAGCCGACTACATAGATTTATCCATATTGCCTCCAGTATTAGTACTCTCTTTCCGTTTTGTAGCGAGGCGTAGCCACATCCGCGAGCCAGCTTCTCGTCCGATCACGAGTTGCGCCAAGATCGCCGATTAGACAGTGGTGACAGCAGGTCCGTATTTAACTCCTGCCTTGTATAAGCTTCCATCGGTCTCTGGATCGCCCAGATGCCTCCGTCGCAGAGAATGACCTGACCTGTGATGTAGTCCGCCTCCTCTGACACAAACCAGACCAGTTTCGCGATCTGCGCTGGCTTGCCGAATCGTCTCAGCGGTATCTGGCTAGCTTCAGTTCGGACGCTCAACGATGATGTGGTGGACCATGGGAGTATCAGTAACAGCGGTTGATAGGCATTCACGCGAATGCCGTAAGGAGCAAACTCTCCGGCCATCACCCGCGTGAGCAGATGGACGGCGCTCTTCGTCGCTCCATATACGCCAAGACCTACGTCTGAAATGCCCCGAGAATGGAGCACGCGTTGACGATGTTGCCGCCCTTCTTCCGCTTCATGATAGGAAGTGCAGCTCGTGTACAGTCGAGCATCCCTTTAAGGTTGACGCCGATGAGGCATCAATGACTTCATCGGTGGATTGCTCGAGAGTTTCGCGAATAAAAACGCCGGCGTTGTTGACCAGAACATCGATTCTGCCGAACGCTTCATCGATCTCGCGGAAAGCCTTGCGCACCGCCGCCCGGTCCGTCAAATCGCAAGGGAAGGCATGTGCGTCGATGCCCTCCAGTTTTCCCAGATGGCCGTTTCGTTTGCGGTCTCCTGATTTTTGTCGACGACCGCCACATTGAAGTCGCGCGCTGCAAAATGCAGACAGATGGCGCGTCCAATGCCCTGACCGGCACCTGTCACGACGATGACCTTACGTTCTTTATCTGTCATAGGATTGCGAAGCCTCCTTCTGCTAAAGCGCAGCGTCCAAAATCGCCACTCCACTGCTGGTGCCAATGCGCGTTGCGCCCGCGTCGAGCACAGCCATGCTCTTTTCAAGATTGGAGACTCCGCCGGAAGCCTTGATGCCTGTCGTTGGTTTCAACACCGATCGCAGCGACTGCACATCTTCTGGGGTTGTGGCACGGAGTTTCAAGCCCTTGAACCCGGTCGAAGTTTTGACGATGTCAGCACCGCCTTTTTCCGCGGCAACAGCAGCGCCGATTGCTTGTTCTTTGGTGAGCAAGGGGACTTCGATAATGGTTTTGAGGATGTGGTTCGGACCTATAGCCTCTTTTACAGTTCGAACTTCTTCGGTGATGGCGTTGGAGTTTCCGCTGCGAGCCAGAGCGACGTTGATGACCATGTCAATCTCATCTGCTCCGAGCTCGATGCAGTTCAACGCCTCATAGCGTTTTACTTCAGGAGTGTCGCCTCCCAGCGGAAGCTGACTACAGCAGCGACTTTTGTCTTTGTACCAGCTGTCAGGCGCCTTGCAATGGAGACCATATTCGGAAGACGCAGACTCAAAAGAATCCACGCTTCCCAGAGGTCTTAACGAACTCCTCGACTTCGCCGCGGTTGCGCCCATTGTGAGATTGGTGTTGTCGATTACCTGCTTGAGGTCGTATGTGGTCGCTGTGCTCATTGATTCCTCCTATCCAGGATGGCAGCCGCTGAGCTGGTAGCAATACGGTCGCTCCAGCTTCGATCATCGCCATTGCTTCGGGGTAGGTTCTGACACCACCGGAAGCCATGACCTTGAGGTCGTCTTTGAAACGCTTCTTGATCACAGCGATGTGGTGTGGCGTGGTTACGTTGCCGTAACCTGGATTCGTCTTCAGGAATGAGATTCCTGATTCCAGGATTAGCTCAGCCGCCTTGGTCGCTTCCTGGTCCGACAGCACGGCCGAGTAGTAAATCGCCTTGACGACGCGATCGCCGGCGGTGAGGCGCACAATGCGTAGATCATCAACAACCTGCCGATAATCACCTGAACGAAACGCAGACAGATCCATCGCAATGTCAAGCTCATCGGCACCATGTTCCAGCGCCTGTTCGGCTTGCATAACCTTTGCGATTGTCGTCATTGCGCCGAGTGGATACGAGATCACGGTGACGAGCTTCTGTCCGCGATCATGCAAATAAGGCGCGGCAAACTTCACGTAGGCGGGTTCGACCATCACCGCCGCGAACTTGTGTTTGTCTAGTTGGAGACTCTCGAAGAAACGAAGCACCTCATTTTCTGTTGCTGCGGGTGTTCCGCCGATCGAGGCATCGATAATTGAAGCTAACGTTTCGATTCCCAGAACAGCCATAGAAGCCAACTCCTTGTCGATTTGCTGGTTCACCACGTTGCCAATTGCGGAAGCAATAGGCGTCTGGACCGTCTCTCATCGGTGGCGCCGACGGCCATGATCTTTGGACCACTGCTCGAATTCTTGTCGCACGCAAGCGTCTCTTCCGAACGCACCTAGGGTGCCTCCGAGTCGGGGGTGGAAATTCAGAATTTAGAAATGGGAACAAAAAAGATGAGGGCAAAACCAAGAAGTGCAGAATTCAGTATTCAGAAGCGCGAAAACGAGCTTCCCCCGGATGAGGCGGTGTAAGCTCGTAAGGAGTCTCTATATTTTCACTCTCTCCGGCTCGCTGCGGTGTTTCCACCGTGATTGCTTCTTCTGGGCGATTCGCGCTGCGTGGTCCGACCGCAGACCGTCAACTACTAGACTAGAAGCACGATTTGAGCTGCGCAGTGACCCAAATCACGGTCGGCTGTTCTAACTCAAGATTGGGAATCTATCAACGAGCACGCTCGTATCACAGAGCTCCCCGTCTCGTCTTCGGTATGATCGCGGTATGGGCACACCCATTAAGCAAGTCAGCATTACCAGATCACATTCCGAGCTTCGTGCTGTCATTTTCGATTATGGTGGAGTCCTTTCGTTACTGCCGACTGAGCAGGACTGGGAGCAATTGGCGCATGCCGCCAAGATTTCACGTTCGATTTTAGATTCCTGCTACTGGAAATTTAGAGAGGAATATGACCGCGCGATCTACAACGGCATAGCCTACTGGAGGCGGATAGCTGGCGCGGGCGGTCGAGCGTTAACTGAGGAAGAGGCCACGCGGTTGGTTGCGTTGGACAATTATCAATGGGCGAGAGAGAATCCGCTGACTGTTGAACTGGTCAGTCAATTGCGTGGCGCCGGGATTAAGACCGCTGTTCTGTCAAACATGCAGTTCGAAATGCTGAGCCGCATTCGAGCAATGTTTCCCTGGTTGCGACAGTTTGATTTCCAGCTGTACTCGTGCGAACTTGGCATCTCCAAGCCAGACCCAGAGATCTTTCTCCATGCGGCAGGACTGCTGAAGGTGCCGCCCCAACAAGCTCTTTTCCTCGATGATCGACAAGAGAATCTCGATGGCGCGGCCCAGGTTGGGATGGAAACCATGAAATACAAGGCGCCTTATTCTCACGAAGAACTGCAACAGCTGCTTGCCTCATCCGGAGTTGACGTCTGCGGGCCTGTGGATAGCAAGCCAGCTAAGAACGCCTGTGGTCGTGTTGGCTCTACGAAGAACAGAAGATTGCAGAACTAACGGCAATCGTCAGATTTCGGGGAGCCCCCATTATTGAGAGAGGAACTTCGATTTGCTCGAATGTTTGGAGACCTCCATGAAGAAGCCGGACAAGCGAGCTTGTCCCCTCGACTCGACCGGCGGGGAAACCCTACGCGGAGCCCTTGCAAAACGCACCTCCCAGTTTGGCTTCAGAGAAGTGTCGGAATAGGTTGAGGAGTTGGCTTAGAGCGCTTGTTTCTCTGGTGCGCATTCACATTCAAAAAGCTCGATTTTGCGCGCCAAACTGCAGAATTTAAGGCGGGCGGCAGTTATCAATCGGATAATAACGACTTAATGGCGGAGGGAGAGGGATTCGAACCCCCGGTACGGTTTCCCGTACAGCGGTTTTCAAGACCGCCTGTTTCAACCGCTCACACATCCCTCCGCGAAGCGGGACGGCAGATATCCCTATTGTAAGGCCAAGTATCGGTTTCGCAGTCGCGCGGTGTACTTCAGGTCGTCTATGCGGGTCACGATGGCGGTCACGATTCAGGCCGCGTGCATCTCGAGACATTGCCGAGCCGTTTGTCTCGGGTTACACACTTCAGCAACGAAATAATTGCAAGTTCCCGGATTTCTGATACGCGGCAGGGCTAGAATTCGCGTAATCATGACCCCAGCCCAAGCCCTTTCTATCGATACGATCTGGCAACAGTGGGAGCGGCGCATCGTTAACGCGCGCTTCCCTCTGCTGCAATACCTGGGAGGCTCGCGCCACAGCGCGTTCTACCTGACGGAATTCTCCGGAACGAAGGCAGCTCTAAAGCTAATACCAGCGGGCACGCCCCGTACCGCCGCCCAGGTGGCCTGCTGGAAGATCGCCGCGCGCCTGTCGCATCCCAACCTGCTGAGAATCCTCGACGCGGGCCTCTGGCATGCTGACCAGGAACAGGACATGTACTTCGCGGTGATGGAATACTGCGATGAAAGTCTCGCCGATGTTCTGCGCCAGCGGCGAATCACACCAGCCGAAGCGCGCGACGTGCTGAAGCCGACCCTCGGCGTTCTGAAATACCTGCACAGTCAAGGGCTGCTGCACGGGCAGATCAAGCCGGCGCACTTACTGGCCAGCGGCGATCAACTGAAGCTGTCCTGCGACACCATTCATCGCAACGGGGAGGGGCATCCTTCGGCTATCGAAAGTCCCTACGACGCGCCGGAGAAATCGGCCGGGACCATCTCGCTCAGCGGCGACGTCTGGTCGCTCGGGATCACGCTATTTGAGGCCTTCACCGGCCATTTGCCGGGCGCCGGCAAGAATGGCGATGCCAAGTCCGCTGAGAAGCTTCCGGCACCGTTTGACGCCATCGTGACCGGCTGCATGGCCCGCGACCGCGAGCAGCGGCTGTCGTTGAGCGCCATTCGCGCCCTGCTGGACAAGCCTGCGCAGAAGAGCCCTTATGAAGCCAAGGCCACGGCTGATGCCGCGCCCAGCAGCTCGAATGTCATCGTGTTGCCGGCTGCCGGAGTTCGTCAGGAACTGAGCTCGCCTTCGGGAATGGAAGTCATACGGCCGAATCCGTCGGCCACAAAGAGCGAGTCGCCCGCGCCTCCCACTCCGGTAAAGCCCGCGTTGTCACAGCGCTCATTCCAGCCGAAGCTCCTGATTGGGTTGGCCGCGATTCTGTGCACGATTGCCATCGTAATCGGCGTTCGGTTCGCCCGGAATTCCGCGAATACCATCCAGCCAGCCACTGCCAAAGTCACATCGCCTGGTCCAGCGGCATCGCCGACGCACTCGCTGGCAACGCCCGCACTGCTCGCGAACTCCGCCGGCGCGGTGTTACATCAGGTCATGCCCGAGATCTCCCAGCATGCGCAGAAAACCATTCACGGAACGGTGAAAATCGGGGTTCGCGTGGCGGTCGATCCTCAAGGCCGAGTTTCCCGCGCGGAACTGGTCGGGAAAGGTTCCAGCAACTACTTCAGCCGGGAGACCTTGCAGGCCGCGCGGCAATGGACATTCGTGGCGCCCGTCCGTGATGGCAAGCCGCAATCCAGCGACTGGACACTGCGCTTCGAGTTCCGCCGTAGTGGAGCGACCGTTACCCCACGTCTAAGCTCCCATCCTTAACCGCAATCCTGTTTATCCCAGGGAGCCTCGCCTAAGGCTCCCTGTTTCTTGCCTTCCCCATAGAAGTCGACTCACGATCTTGTTTGATCCATGTCATTTGCGGATTGGCGCATTTCGCTGACTGCGGTTATTCTGAAAGTTCTTCACCATCTCGCCGCAAGTCCTCGTTCGCATGACAGAATCCAGACGTTTGAAGATGTGGCGAATTCGCCTGTTGATGTTCCTGGCCGTCATCGGCCCAGGCTTCATCACTGCTAACGTCGACAACGACGCGGGCGGCATCTACACGTATTCGGCGGCGGGCGCGCAGTTCGGCTATCTCCTGCTGTGGGTCATGATCCCGATGACGATCGCGCTGGTCGTGGTGCAGGAGATGTCAGCGCGCATGGGCGCGGTCACCGGCAAGGGTCTCAGCGATCTGATCCGCGAGGAATACGGGCTGCGCATCACGTTCATCATGATGATCGGCCTGGTCATCACGAACTTCGGCAACGTAGTGGCCGAGTTCGCCGGCATCGCCAGCAGCCTGGAGCTCTTTCACATCTCCCGCTATTACAGCGTGCCCATCTCAGCCGTTGTGGTCTGGCTGCTGGTGGTGAAGGGCTCCTACAAGAGCGTGGAGAAAGTATTTCTAGCGGCCTCGTTCTTCTACTTTGCTTACATCATCGCCGGAGTGCTGGCCGGCCCGAGTTGGAAAGAGGCTTTCAAGGCAACCTTCAATCCTCCCAGTGCGGGACCGTTCCACGCGCCGGCCTACCTCTACATGGTGATCGGCGTGGTGGGCACTACCATCGCGCCCTGGATGCAGTTCTACCTGCAATCCAGCATCGTGGAAAAAGGGATTACCCCGCGAGAATACCGGGCTTCCCGCTGGGACGTTATTCTGGGATGTTTGTTCACGGATGTCGTGGCCTGGTTCATTGTAGTGGCCTGCGCGGCCACGTTGTTTGCGCATGGGATTCGCCAGATTCGCGATGCCGCTGACGCTGCTCAGGCTCTACGCCCGCTGGCCGGCGAATATGCCTACATCCTGTTTGCTGCGGGCTTGTTCAACGCTTCCCTGTTCGCGGCTTCCATCCTGCCGATTTCGACCGCCTACACCGTGTGTGAAGGACTGGGTTTTGAATCGGGCGTAGGACACAAGTTCGGCGAAGCCAAAGTTTTCTACTGGCTGTACACGCTGCTGCTGATTGCCGGGGGCGGGGTCATTCTCCTGCCCAACATCCCCGTCATTAAGATCATCATTCTCTCGCAAGTGGTCAACGGCATTGTGCTGCCCTTTGTCCTGATCTTCATGCTGTTGCTGGTCAACAAGAGCGAACTGATGGGCCAGTACGTCAACGGCACGTGGTTCAACGTCATCGCCTGGGCAACAACCGTGATCATGATCGGCCTGACGGTGGCGTGGTTTGTTACGGGAGGATGGAGCGGCGGCTAGAGAAGTTCGCCGTCGGCAATCTGTTGCACCAGTTTGCGGTCCGCATCGAGAAAGTCGAGCTTCGGAAGTTCGCGGCGCGATACCCAGCGAATCTCGCGAAAGATGCGGTTCTGCAACTCGCCGTCATACCGCTCAACGACAAAGAAATGTAGTTCCACGGCATTGCCGTTGTGATAGCGGTGCTGCACCTGCGCGACTTTGGCGCCGATCTCGGCGCTGACGCCCAGTTCCTCATCCAGTTCGCGCGCCAGGGCTTGTGAGGCGCTCTCTCCGGGCTCAATTTTGCCGCCGGGAAACTCCCACTTCAAAGGCAGCGCCTGGTACTCCGTCCGCTGGCAGCAGAGTATCTCTTCGCCACGCACCATCAGCGCCGCCACCACTTGCTTCATCATAAGTTTTGTTGGAACGGCAGGGCCTTTACGTCGTTTTCTCCAGATATTGTCCTACCAGCCGCGCGCAGTGCTCGACCAGTTGACGGTCATCGGGCGTAAACGCAGCCCGAGTATGACTATCGATGTCCAGCTCTCCGACAACCTCGCCCTTTACGCGAATGGGCACAACAATCTCCGACTTTGTTTCAATCGAGCAGGCCAGGTAGCGCGGGTCGCCGGCGACATCGTCGACAACGACCGTGCGACCGGTCGCAGCCGCGGCCCCGCAGATGCCCTGATTCAGCGGGATTCGAGTGTGCGTCGTAACCGCGCCGACATACGGACCGAGCACCAACATTGGCGTCTCCGCCGTCCCGTCCTTTTCGATCATGTAAAAGCCAACCCAATCGTAGTGCGGCAGCCGCTCCTCGAGCCGGCCGACGATGATGCTCATCAAATCGTCAACACTCAGCGCGGCGTCGGCCAGCTTGGTCAGTTCCTTAGCCAGATCCTGTTGCTGCGTCATGCCATTCCTTTTCTATCATAAGAGCGAGTACTACGTTGTGGGACAAAGAACCTAACAGCTAATGGCTGGAAGCTATCTGCCTTATCCCCTTCGGCTTCTCGAACAGCTCCGGATGCAGCGCCCACGCGATGGCGTTCAACCCGCCCAGGAGGCTGCTCGATGGCGTATTCAGCAGCTCGTCGTTGATGCAGAAAATGCGTCCAGTCCTGGCTGCCGGAAGTTGCTCCCAACTTCGCTGCCGAACGATCTTCTCCAAGGGCACGCGGTCTCCCGCGCCGCACCAGGCGGCAAGAATCACATCAGGCTCCGCCGCCGCCACTTGTTCTTGCGTCGTACTCTTGCCGGCCTCGCCGATGAAGGCGCCGCCGGCAGCCTCCACCAGCTCGGCTACCCAAGGTTGCGATGCGATGATCGGCTTGCCCCACTCTTCACAGAAAACCCGGAGAATGGCAGCTTTGTCTGTGAGCTTTCTCACCTCTTCGATTCTGCGTTCCATAGCCGAGATGACCGTTTCGCCTTTTTCCTCAGCACCCATAATTCCGGCAATCGCGGCGATATCGGTATAGATGTCAGCCAGCGTTCGCGGGGCCAGTCCCAGGAAGCGCACGCCCGCTTTCAGGATCTCCGCCACCGCCTCCAGTTGATAGGGCACGGACGCCAGCACCAGGTCAGGGCGGGCAGCCAGAATCTGCTGGGCCTGTGCGGTCCATGAATCCGAGACGATGAGCCGCGAACCTGTGGCGATCTCCGGGCAAACGTCGGCGCAGTAACGGGTGCAGGCGATTACGCGATCCAACAAGCCCAGATCGCGAAGCGTTACCGTCGCGCTCGGCTGGAGCGAAACAACGCGTTTCGGAGAATGACTGTCGGGCGACAAGGCTCTTCGATTATACGGAGCGGCTGGCCCTGCTAGACAGCAGCCGCCGAGCCCGCAGATGGGCGATCGCCGTCCACACCGCCAGCACCGCCAGGACCAGCATCTCGGGCTCAATGGGATGACGATAGCGCGGCTGTGGAAAGGTGATGTAGTAAATCAGGGGATAGAAAATCAGCAGCGTAGAAAAGAGAAAAGCGCCCGGCATGCGCCGTCGGATCACAAGCACGAGTCCGGCGATTGTCAGCGCGGACAACAGAGTATCGATAGCGTTTTTGGCCTGCTCTAAACCGCGGTGCGGCATATCGACCCAAAAGAACAGAAATCTGCGGCAGGTTAGAACACAAAATCTACTGGGATGCTGCGAGATCCATTTCTCAGCCATGCGCCGCTGCTGGATCATAAACTCCGACTCTCCCAGCTTCTTGTACTGCACCATGATGGTGGGATTGCGATAGGTGTAATCCTCTACCCACCAACCTTCTGCCGCGGGATTGTTCCCCGCCCGGAGATTCATGCCAAAGGCATTACGCAGCAGCAGTGGCTCGTCGAATGCATAATAATTGCGCGCCAGCCACGGCGTCAGCGTCAGCCAGAACATTGCAGCACCTGCCAACACCGGAACGATGAAGGGTTGCTGCCGGCGCTGGAGTTGTCGCGCGAGCCAGCACCCGGCAAACGGGAGCCATGCGAGGGCAGCAGGATTGGTTAGCCCCGCGATGCCCCACAAGAGCCCATAGCCACACCAGGAGAGCACGCGGCTGTCGGACTCCATCCTCAACGTGAGCAGGAACAGCAGGCTCAGCAGAAATGCCGTGAACGTTGTCTCCCAAATCCAGAACAACGAGAAGAACAAGCTGCTGGGCAGAAATGCCCAAGTCCATCCTGCCCAAACGGCAACCGTTTCATTCGCCACGCGCCGGGCTATCGCGTAGATCGTCCAACTGGTGAACGCGGCCACGACGCTATTGAATGTCAGAATCACGAATGCGGACATGTTCGAAAGAACTCCGAACATGCGAAACGTCATCGCCACCAGCATTGGGTACAACGGCGTGGTGAAGGCACTGGGTCCGCAGTTTGGGAAGATGACATAGCCCTGCCCGATTGCCACATTGCGGGCGATCTCGGACATCTCGAAGCCATACCACTTCTGCACCTCGAGCCGATAACAATGCGAAGCCGCAAGATAAAGCACACGCACCAGCAGCCCCGCGATCACCATGCACGCGGGCGAACGAAGCCCTCGAACAAGAAATTGCCGCATAGGCAAGCCGGGTGGCTAGAGCTTTCGGTGGTGAAGCCTGACCAGAAGGCCGGGCTGCCTATCAAATGACCGAGAGCCGGTGCGCTGAGCAGCGCACACAGATGGATCGCCGGCGCGAGTTCTCAGGTCGGGAGCGTAGACATTGCGGGAAAACTCGTCGCCGAAGTACTGGCCTAGTAGAACGGTCTATTCTCCGGGACGCAGCCTTGAATCGTCAGTGACGTTAGCGAAATAGATCGGGTGGAGTTTCAAAACGAACTGAGCTCGTCCTGCATGAGGCAGGTCTGGCGGAGTGCGACAGGCAAAGAAAAAGGGTGCGATTGCCGCACCCTCCAACTCCATCCATATTGTCGCGGACTACTTCTGGCTGTCCTGGAAACGCTTATTGACTTCGGCCCAGTTCACCACATTCCACCATTCCTTCAGGTAATCGGCGCGGCGATTCTGATACTTCAGGTAATAGGCGTGTTCCCAAACGTCGTTGCCCATGATGGGGTAGAAGCCCTGGCTCATGGGATTGTCCTGGTTCGGCGAACTGACAACCTGCAGCTTGCCGCCGTTGTCGCGCACCAGCCACGACCAGCCGCTGCCAAACTGCTTCACGCCGGCATCGTTGAACTTCTCTTTGAATGCATTGAAATCGCCGAAGGTCTGCTTGATCGCGTCGGCGATTGCCCCGGTAGGCTCGCCACCGGCATTGGGCGCCATGATCTTCCAGAACATGCTGTGATTCACGTGGCCGCCGCCGTTGTTGCGCACCGCGGTGCGGATCGCTTCGGGCACGTTCTCCAGGCTCTTGATCAATTCTTCCGCGCTCAACTTCTGGAGTTCGGGCGCTTTCTCCAGAGCGGCATTCAAGTTCGTCACATAAGCCTGGTGATGCTTATCGTGATGCAGGTGCATCGTCTGCGTATCGATGTAAGGTTCAAGTGCCGAATAGTCGTAGGGCAGGGCGGGGACTTCATGTGCCATTCTGTATCTTCCTCCAGTTGGCGTTGATGCTACGGATGATTTCGCGGATGCAAAACCCGGCGAACCCACATTTCGCCGGGAGTCCATTATAGGCGCTACCAGCCTTGGTCGTGTATAAGCATTCAGCGCGGGAAATGGAGCCCGGCAACAGCTCCCATGCTCGCAGCAGAGCAAGCATATGAATTGAAAAAATGACAGGCAGCGCTGGCTATCGCTTGATACTGTCCAGCAGCTTGGCTTCTTCCTCCGACGGAGGCTCGGCGCGGCCGCCCAGGTACTTCGCCAGGAATCGCTCCACCGCCGCGTTGAACGCCATGTTGTTCTCCGGACGCACGAAGCCGTGCCCCTCATCCGGAAAGCAGTAATATTCCACCGGCTGACCATTGGCGCGTATCGCTGCCGCGATCTGATCGCTTTCCGCCTGCTTCACCCGCGGATCGTTCGCGCCCTGGCCGATCAGCAATGGCGCCTTCATCTGCTGGGCTTTGAAGATCGGCGACTGCGAATTCAGGAACTCTTCGTTATCGCCCATCCGCTTGTGAAACAGCGCTACCATGGTCGACCAGTACGGAGGGATGGTCTCCAGCAGGGTGTTGAGATTTGAGGGACCAACGATGTCGACGCCGCAACAAAACGCATCCGGCGAGAACGCCAGACCGGCGAGCGTGGCGTAGCCGCCATAGCTGCCGCCCATGATGCAGACCTTCTCCGCATCGGCGATGCCGCGCTCGACCGCCCAATCTTTCGCATCCAGCAGATCGGTATGCATCGTGCCAGCCCATTGACGATCGCCGGCGTTGACATACTGCTTGCCGTAGCCGGTCGAGCTGCGGAAGTTCGGCTGCAGCACCGCGTAACCCCGATTCGCGAGCCACTGCGCCCACGGATTGTAGCCCCACACGTCGCGATGCCACGGTCCGCCATGCACCAGCAGCACCATCGGCAGCCGCTCAGGCTTCATGCCTTCCGGCACGGTGAGATAGCCGTAGATGGTCATGCCATCGCGCGCGGTGTACTCGATGGGCTCCATCTTGGAGAGCTGGTACTTCTCGAGATCGGGCCGCGCAGTAAAGAGCAACGATGCCGTTTTCGCCGGCCGGTCATACAGGTACCAGCAGGTCGGCCCGTCATCACGAGAGTAGGTCACGATCCACTTCGTGTCGTCGAGGGTACGCGACAGCCGAACGATGTCGCCGGCATTTGCCTGCTGCAGCCGTTCGAAATCCGCCTTGATCGCAGGATCGAGGAACTCGTAGGAGACACGCTGCTTAACAAATCGCGCAACCTGCAGGCGGTTCGTCTTCGGTTCCTGCTCCATGCCGGAGACGTCGAATTGCGGATCGGACGCGATCACCTTCTGCGCGCCGGTTTCGATATCAACCTCCAGCAAGCGCGCCGCGTTGACATCCACGCTGGTTGCAACCCAGAGCTTGCGATTGTCGGGCGTGAAGCCGAAGACGCCGCCGAAGGTCTCGTCCGGCCCCCACTGCATGAGGTCGCGCCACGGCGACTTGGCATCGTTGCGCACGCGGATGATGGTGCTGCCGTCCGCGGTCATTACTTGCGCAGTGCGCACCTGGAGATCGTTGTCGGCCTGCCAGCCCGCGACGTCGCCGGGGTTCTCGGTGTCCATCGTCCAGCTTGCCCGTCGTCAGGTCGAGCCGATGTACGTCGAACAGGCTCTCGTCGCGCTGGTTGATCTGCACCAGCAGCGTCTCCGGCTTGTCCCATTCGTAGGCGACGATGGACGCCTGCACCTTGTCGAACGGCGTCAGGTTCCGGGTCTGCTTGGTGGCGATATCGGTCTGGTAAAGACGCCAGTTCTCGTCGCCGTCAGCGTCCTGCGCATACAGGATGTGCTTGTTGTCGTATTGCCAGCCGAAGGTGTGAATACCGCGATTGGTATCGTCGGTGACCGGTCGGTCGTCGTTCTGGCCCAGGGTACGGATCCAGACGTTCAGCACGCCATTCACCGGGGCCAGATACCCCAACTGCGTGCCGTCGGGCGAGATGATGGGTTCGGAGCGCTCAGGATTGCCGAATAAAACCGAGCGTGGGATCAACGTTGTCTTGGGGCTTTTCACTGCATTCGAAGACGCGTTCATAAGTGGGAAAGCTCACAGTATACAGGTGGGAACGGTGCACGTCGGTGCGGCGCGGCTTGCTGAACGCCCTGTTACAATCTTGCCCAAATCGAGCCGCAGCCTGCGCATAGACATACTGGCAATACCGCTCGATTCGGTCGAACTGCTGGCCTGCCTTCAACGTATAAGTCGATAAGTGGTAAATGGATTTGGGCCAGGAGTCACGCCCTTTGGGAGCGCTGATTGGACGACAACCAAGCTGTCAATGCCCTTGTCCGTCGCTGTGTGTCTGGCGACGCTGCGGCATGGCAGGAAATTGTCCAGCAGTATAACCGGAGGATTTATAACATCTGCTACCGGTTTTCCGGTTCGCCAGATGATGCGGCCGACCTGACCCAGGAAGTGTTCATCAAGATGTACCGGACGTTGAGTACCTTCGACACCACGCGGGCTTCGTTTATGACGTGGGTGACGACGGTGACGCGGAACCTCCTGGTGGATCACTTTCGTAAAGGGAAATACGACCGGATAACGGATTCGCTGGATGCGACCCCGGGCAATCAGGAGGACGGCCTGACGATGGCCGACCAACTGGAAGACAAAAGTGCTAGTCCGGAAACCAAAATGCGTAGCCAGGAGACCCAGAAACTGGTACACGAGGCCCTGAAAAGGCTCTCTCCTGAGCTCCGCGAGGCGGTTATCCTGCGGGATTTGCAGGATTTGGACTACAAGGACATTGCCAAAGTGCTCAATGTGCCTGAGGGAACTGTGAAGAGTCGCATAAATCGGGGACGAACGGAACTGGCAAGGCTTTTGCAACGTACGTATAAGCAGGCAAATTAATGGCAGAGCAATTCCAACCCGGAATGGAGTGCGTTGAGGCAGAAGCCCTTCTGGCTGAAGCACTTGACGGCACTTTGCAGGGAACGCAGCAGGAGGCCTTCGTGGCCCACGAACGCGGCTGCGCCTCCTGCCAGTCCATGCTGGCCGAAGCCCGTGCTGGAATGCTGCTGCTGCAAGGTCTAGAGGAAGCCGAGCCGCCGCGCAATCTGGTCCACAACATCCTGGCCCAGACCATCGGCGCGCTTCCGTCCGAGCATGCCATGCCCGCCCCGCATCCGGAAGGCTGGTTTGAGAAGCTGAAGGCGCGGCTGGCTCCGATCTTTGCACCGGTGGCCACGCCGCGCTTTGCCATGTCGTTCGGCATGGCGTTCTTCTCCATCACCATGCTGCTGGGCATCGCCGGCTTCCACATGAGCGACTTGCGCCATCTGGACCTGAGCTCCAAGGGAATCATGAAGACGTATTACGACACCGAGGCGCGTGTCACTCGTTATTACGAGAACATGCGCCTGGTCTACGAAATTGAGTCGCGGGTGCGCGACTTAAAGCGTGCGGCCCGGCCCGAGGACAATCCGGATAACCGGCAGCCGCAACAGCAGCAGGAGGCTCCGGGCACTAAAACGAAGAATCCGTCGAAGAGCGAAAACCGGCAGCAACCACAAACCCCGAACCACAGCCGCGAGCAGGACCAGCCCGAGCTGGCCAACTCTCCGGCGGCGGTTCCCGCAACTGTCCCTCAGGCCCGGCGGCAGGGTGACCAGTCAGCTCCGATTGCGAACTTACTGGAGCACTCAAACAGGAGAAACGTATGAACTGCGCCAATCATCCCGATGTGCCCGCGGTTGCATACTGCCGCACCTGTGGGAAGCCACTGTGCAGCGCATGCAGCCGGGAGGTCAACGGCGTTGTCTATTGCGAGCAGTGTTTGGCCGCGCGTTTAAGCGGCGCGGTGCCACCGGTAGCCGGCTTTGTACCACAGGGAATGGAACCGCCGCCCGGATCGCCGAGCCCCAAAATTGCAGCCATCCTGGGATTCATTCCCGGTGTCGGCGCCATGTACAACGGCGAATACGCCAAGGGCTTTGTCCACGTGCTGATCTTCGCCACGCTGATCTGGATGACCCAGGAGTTTAACGGCATCTTCGGCATATTCATCGCGGCATTCGAGATCTATATGCCCATCGAGGCTTACAAGACCGCGCGCGCCCGGCAGATGGGATTACCCGCTCCCGATCCGTTCGGTCTCAACAATTTATTTACGTCAGGTATGTCGTTCAACCGGCCGCCTGCGGGCACGCCGAATGTTGCACCGGTTGCCGGAACTGCTGCGCCAGTTGTTCCAGTGGAACCGCTTGAGGATGACCCGCAGTCGGACACTCCCGTTGGGGCGTGGATTCTGATCGGCCTGGGAATCCTGTTTCTGTTGAACGCGATGGACCTGTTACACATTGGTTCGTTCCTGCACCGCTTCTGGCCACTTGTGCTGATCGCAGTCGGGATTCGCATTCTGATGCAACGTCAGCAGAGAGCTCGGTGAGGAGGACGTCATGAAATATCGCTATAACCCCTATTGCCCTTGCGGCCGTTGCCGCGCCCACGGATTGATGGGCCCGGCAGTCCTCATCACCATCGGCGTGCTGTTTCTGCTGGACCAGATGGGACACATGCACTGGATGGATTTCGGCTTCACCTGGCCGGCACTCCTGATCGTGATCGGCGTCATCAAGCTGCTGGAGCATAGCGCTTCCATCAACGGCCACATTCCGCGCGAGTACGGCCAGAATCTGCCGCCGAATATGGGGCAGACCGTTCCTCCGGTTTATCCGCCTCAACCGCAGCCTCCGATCGTGACGCAGCCTCCTGCTACGCCCGCCGGATTCATTACGCCAGGCCAGGGACCTGACGATAAGGGGGTGCACAATGGCTAGCGTGAACCAATATCCTCCGGTGACGCCTCCACCGCCGCCGGTGCCGCCTCCGTATCGGTATCGCCGTTCGATTGCCGGTCCGGTCATCCTCATTGGGTTGGGCGTGGTCTTCCTGCTCAGCAACCTGGGGATTATCCAGCACTGGCAGCTCTGGCACTGGTTCGGACACTGGTGGCCGCTGCTGCTGATTCTGTGGGGTGTCATCGCCCTGATCGAACATCAGACGCAGCACACCATGGGCTATCGCACGCGGCGTCTGGGAGCCGGCGGCATCCTGCTGCTGATCGTCCTGGTGGCAGTGGGTGTGACCGCGCATAACACCTCCGACACGGATTGGAGCGGTGTGCGCGAGCAGCTTCAGATGGATGACGACCTGGGCGGCATCTTCGGCACGGCTTTCACCTTCGAAGACACGCTCGAGCAGTCGTTCCCGGCGAAAAACAGCCTGCGGGTGGTCTGCGATCGCGGCACGTTGAACATTACGCCCTCTGACGGCGACACGATTCGCGTGGTTGTCCACAAGAAGCTGTATGCGCAGAACCAGAACGACGCCAACAAGTACAACGAAGGCACCAAGCCGCAGATCACCGCCGACGGCAGCACCGTTGTGCTGAACGCCAATACGAACGGCGCCGGCGATCACGGCGTGCAGTCGGATATGGACATCTTCGTCCCCGCCGACGCGTCGGTTGATGTCGCCAGCAAGCGCGGCGATGTGACCATCAACGAACGCAAGGCAGGTGTGAAGATCGCCGTGCAGAAGGGCGATGTCGCGCTGACGGAAATCGGCGGCCCGGTAGACATCAGCCTAGACAAGGGATCGATTCGCGCCTCGCAGATCACCGGCGACATGAACGTCACCGGCCACGTGGACAGCGTCGCCATTGACGATGTCACCGGCGCGGTGAACCTCAACGGCGACTTCTACGAAGACATTCGCCTCAGCAAGATCAGCAAGAACGTGGTCTTCAAGACTTCGCGCTCCGATATGGAATTCGCTTCGGTGCCTGGCGAGTTGGACATCGCCAGCGACGAGATTCGCGGCAACGAGCTGAATGGCCCCACGCGAGTGATGACCAGTTCCAAGGACATTCACCTCGAGGATGTCGCGGGCGACTTGCAGGTGCAGTCGAACAACGGTGACGTGGAAGTCACCACCGGCGGCAAACAGGCCGGCAGCAAGATGAGCGTCACCACCGAACATGGCGACGTCGACATTACGCTGGCCAACAAGATGCCGCCCGACAAAGTCAACGTCGTCACGCAGCACGGCGATGTCACCCTGACGATGCCGACCGGCGTTGGTTTCCAGGTAACCGCCAATACCAGGAAAGGTGATATCACCTCGGAGTTCGACGCCGTCAAAATAGCCGGCGGCGACAACAACCCCTCGCACGCCAGCGGAACAGTCGGCAACGGGAACAGCAAGCTGCAAGTGTCGACGGACACGGGAGACATCAAGCTGGCGAAAGGGTAGAGATCAGTGGCCAGGGGTTAGTGACTAGGGTCACCAGAATTCGGACGAAACGATTTCGCGAAACGTCTGATCAACGAGAAGGATTCTGAAGATCAAACATAAGATTACCTAGTCTTCTGACTCCTAGCCCCTAGCCACTAGTCCACTACCCTCTCCTCGCAACCTCCTCCACCTCTTCCACCACCTGATCGATGTCCATATGCGTGGTATCCAGCACGATGGCATCTTTGGCGGGAACCAGCGGGGACGTCGCTCGGGTGCGGTCGCGCTCATCGCGCTGGGCGATTTCGGCCTGTACCTTCTGCGCTTCTTCGGCGGACTTCGATCCGTTTTGCAGCACGCGACGCTCGGCCCGCACGGTAGGATCGGCGTCGAGGAAAATTTTCACATCGGCATTCGGAAACACGGCTGTCCCGATGTCGCGGCCTTCCATAACCACACCGCCGTTCGCGCCTAGCTCGCGCTGGCGTGCGACCATCACCTGCCGCACCGGCGGATGCACCGACACCTGCGACGCTGCCAGGGTCACGTCGGCCTCGCGTATGCGCTGCGAAACGTCGCGTCCATCGAGCAGCACGCGATTCCCTTCTCCGCGCGGCTCCAGCTCGATCACGTAACCCATCGCCAACTGCCGCAAAGCCTCCGGATTGTCGAGTGCCACCTGCTGCTCCATCGCCTTCAGCGCCAGCGCGCGATACATCGCGCCGCTCTCCAGATTGATGTAGCCGAGGCGTTTCGCCACGCGTGCGGCAATCGTGCTCTTGCCCGATCCCGCCGGCCCGTCGATGGCAATCACCAGTTTTCTCGACGGCGTGCTCATTCTTTGCTGGAATCCTGCCTGGGAGGTTTGGGCCGTGCAGAGGTTGCGGGACGGCGAGGGCGACGCTGCACCAGTGGCTTGCCCGGTCGCGGCGGCAGCGGCTCGAACTTAGGACGCGGCTTGAACTCGCGCACCGGCGGCGCCTGCAGCGACGTCACCTGCAGCATGACACGCCCATTCACGTGAACGAAGCTCAGCTCCCGCGCGGCTTGCAGCGCGTTGATCGCTTCGCGCACGCGCGCCCGTCCGATCAGGTGCGAGAAAAATTGTTCGACTTCTTCCTGCGGCGCCGCCAGCACGCAGTCTAAATACTTCGACACCAGCGCGGTCAGGGACTCGGCCACCGACACGTGCATGCCTTCTTTCACCGCATCGGGCGACCAGCGGAAGAGCACATCCCAGAAGACACCTTCCTCCGGTTTGTGATCCACGCGGGTGATGCGCAGCCGGGCCCACAACTCGTCGAGCGCGCGGTCCAGCGCAGCCTCGGAAATGTCGCCGCCCAGCAATTCGCGCAGGCGATATTTGGAGATGGGGCCTTCCTTCTGAATCAGCCGGAAAGCGTCGACCGCCAGCGGCGAATACTCCGACCGCGGTCCGGACTTCGGCGCCTGACGCGGGTTGCGATCGCCCACCAATCCGTAGAAATACGGAAATACCGAAGCCGAAACGAGGAAGTTGTTATCCGCGAAAACGTTCGCCTCATATGCGCTCTTCTCACGCAGCAGGCGGACCATCAAGTCTTTAGCCTCATGCGCCTCGGGATCGGCGAAGGCCATCTGCACCATGGGCAGCTTCTCGTCGCTACCCTTGTAGGCGCCGACGAACGTGGGCACCAGCACCGCCGGCCGCTGCGGATACAACAGGCAGAATCCGACCGAGTCGATGAAGGCGCGTGCGTCGTCGAGCGTGCGGACAGGCTGTCCGTTGAGCCGCCATTTCTCGCGGCGCATTTCCTGGAGTTGCTGTTCGTGCATAAAAGAGACGGTAGCTAGCAACTAGTAATTAGCAATTAGCTCAAGATCGCGGGCAAGCACAAATTCTTGACATCAGCAGGGTTCAAGTTCCGGCATCGCTCTCTTGCAGACGCTGGCTAGTTGCTAGTGGCTAATTGCTAGTCGCTGGCGCATCTTTCAGATGCGCTTAAACGCTTTCTGAATGTCCTTAACAGAATACCGCAGAACTACCGGACGTCCATGGGGACAGCTCATGGGGCAGTCGGTTTTGGCGAGTTCGCGCAGCAGCCACTCCATTTTGTTCTGCTCCAGCGGCATGTTGACCTTGATAGCCGCGTGACAAGCGATGCTGGCGGCGATGTTGGTGCGAATGCGCTCGAGATTCAATGACTGCTCTTCGCGCTCGAACTGCTCGAGGATTTCGTGCAGCAGATGCTCCACTTCGCTGGCGGCCACGCCCGCTGCCGTGGTCTTCACCGCGATGGTGCGCGTGCCGAAGGGCTCGACCTCGAAACCATTGTGATTCAGTTCGTCTGAAATCTCGGCGAAGACCGCCATCTGCCCCGGCGTCAACTCCACGAGCATCGGCATCAGGAGTTGCTGCCGCTCCGGCGACTCCGCCAGCCGCTGCTTCGAAGATTCTCTCGAACAAGATGCGCTCGTGCGCCACATGCTGATCGATGATCCACAGGCCTTGCGAATTAATCGCCAGAATGAAGGACTCGCGAATCTGCCCCACCGGCCGCAGCGATGCCAGCGATTCCAGGCTGACTGGCGCATCTTCTTCGGGCGAGCTCCGGTGAGCACCCGCTTCCGCCCGGCACCGCAGCGCGATGTCGGCGCAACGCCGCCAAAAGTCTGCGGTCCAAACCGCGCCACCGGCATTGCCGCATTCGCAGCGAATCTCGAATCCGCTTCCCTCGAATTGCAGCGGCACCGTCATGGGCGGCAGTTCCTGCGCGCGCAATGCGAAAGACGCGTCAGCCTCGGTGATCTGTAATCGCTCTCCGCCAAAATCCTGCGCGCCGGCTGAAAGCGAAGGCGACGCCTTGGGGCTGGCGTGAATCTCCGACATGAACGACGGCACCGGCCGCGCCTTCATCAGCACAGCTCGCACCGAATCGCGAATGAAATCGTGCAGCACCGACGACTGGCGAAAGCGCACCTCAACCTTCGATGGATGCACATTGACGTCAACCTCGGTCGCCGGCATCTCCAGGAAGAGCAGTACCACCGGATAAACAGTCGGCGGAATGATGTTGCGATACGCGTCGGTGAGCGCGTGCTGGACAAGACGATCGCGAATCAGGCGTCCGTTCACGAAGATGAAAATCGAATTGCGATTGAGCTTCTGAATCTCCGGCCGCGAAACAAAGCCGTGCAGCTTGATCTCGCCCTTCACCGGCTCTTCCTGCGTCTCGTCGACCTGACTACGGCGCCACGGCGGAGGCTGCGGCAATCCAACGCGCTCCAGCGGCAGCAGCGCGCTCAACGGAATCAGCTGGTCCAGCGTCTCTTTGCCGAAGACCTGATAGATGCGCTGCGAATGATCGGCCACCGGGGGCGCAACCAGCATCGCGTTCGCCGACGAATGCAGCTCCCAATGCATCTCCGGATGCGCCAGCGCGTAATGCGTCACCAGCGACGCGATGTGCGACAGCTCCGTCGACTCAGCTTTCAAAAACTTTCGACGCGCGGGGATATTGTAGAAGAGATCGCGAACCGTGATGCAAGTTCCCAGCGGCAGGCCGGCTTCTTCTACCGTGAGAATCTTTCCCCCAGCAATCTCGACGACAGTCCCGGCAGCATCTTCGGGCGCGTGCGTCTCCAGCCGCAGTCGGCTGACCGACGCAATCGACGGCAGGGCTTCGCCGCGAAAGCCCAAGGTCGCGATCGTCAGCAGGTCGTCGGCGTTGCGGATCTTCGAGGTGGCGTGGCGTTCGAAGGCCAGCATGGCGTCGTCGCGCACCATGCCGCAGCCGTCGTCGGTAATCTGGATGAGCTTCTTGCCGCCGGCTTCGATCTGCACCCGAATGCGCCGCGCACCTGCATCCAGAGAGTTCTCCAGCAGCTCCTTCACCACCGAAGCCGGGCGCTCGACGACCTCGCCCGCGGCGATCTTGTTGGCTACATTTTCAGAGAGAACGTGGATGCGGCCCATCGAGTACTACGTTACATGAGGCCGTCGACGGTGGTAAGTGGGTAGCGAAATAGAACGTGCGCGTGGCCCTGCACTCCGAAGCCAGTGCCGAGCCTGTCACTTTTCGAGTGCGATTTCAGGAAACGTCATTTACCGTATTTCCGAAGGGACCTTTATATGCGCCATGCAATCAAGATACTTCCTGTTTTCCTACTCTTGTTGTTGGCTTTCGCATCGGCCGATGACAAGCAGAAGTTCGACGGCAACTGGCAAACGACTCTTTCCTGCCCCAACTTCCGCGACGCCCTCGGATATTCCTACCAGTTCGTCAGCTCGGTCAAAGATGGCGTGATTCATGGCGTTCACGGAACCGAGGGTCAGCCCACTTCGCTGGTCCTGGATGGCAAGATCTCGCCCGACGGCAAGGCTTCGCTCTACGCCAAAGGCCGCACCGGATCCAAGGAGTACGTTCCCGGCCGCGATACGCCCGAAAGGAACGGAGTATGGGTACAACATCAATGCGCAATTCGAGGACACGAACGGTACTGGGTCCCGCGTCGAAGGCCGTCCGTGTACGTTGAAGTTTGTGAAGCAGTGACGGGCTGCCGGCCACGTACCTTCGATCGCCGCTAAACAAAACTCCGGAGTTCCCAACTCGCGTCCGGATAACAGCTGGCTAGTGCAGATTGTTTTGGTGTCTCCCGATACGAAGCAAAGTCATGTTTGCGCATACACAACGATGAGCTCGGCCCCCGGCATTGGCCGAGTCCGCTCATCTTGTCATTCAAGTCCTGTCTGATTGTTCGTCCGTTCTTCCCAGCCACTGACGCCGCCATCCGACCCGATTCCGCAGGCAGCCGCAAGTCCCGTCAATCACCAGTAGCCATCTTACTGCACCGTCACCACGCAAGTGTTGCTGGTTATGACTTGGTTGGTGACAGTATTGGTGATCGTCGCGGTGACGTTCGTGGTCCCCGCCGCCGTCGCCGACAACAGGCCAGCGCTGCCGCTGGCGCCACTGCCGATGGTCGCTACGCTTGTATTCGACGAAGTCCAATTGACGGCCGTCGTAACATCCTGGCTCGCCGACATGTTGGCGTAGGCGTAGAACTGCAGAGTTCCCGGCACTCCGGAAATCGTCGCTGTGTTTTGCGGCGTCGTACTGCCCTGAGTGGTGGTGATGGAGAGAGTCGTCACATTTTGCGGACTGACGCTGACAGTGGCTGTGCCGGTAATGCCCTGAGCGCTAGCCGTTATGCTTGCAGTGCCCGAGGCGACTCCCGTAACCAGTCCGCCAGGAGAGGTGATGGTCGCGATGGTGGTATCCGAGGATGTCCAGCTAAGGGTCTCGCCCGAAATCTGTTTCTGACTCCCGTCAGAGTATGTGCCGGTGGCCGTCAACTGGACTGTGCTGTTGACAGCGACCGTGGACGAAGCAGGGGTGACGAAAATCGAGCTAAGCGATGGATTGATGAAGAAGCCACTGCAGCCCCACGTGACGCAGAGGATCACGGCTATTCCTGCGGTGAGTACAACGCGAATCTTGGTCGCGGAACGGGGGCGCTGGGCCGACAGAATCATGACAATCACATCCTCGCAGAACACTGACCAAAATATTATACGGCTATGCGCGGTTCACGTGCTTGTTGGGGTCTTCTGCAGAGCGCTCAAAACCAGTAAGGATTTCGATTGAGGCGATGTCGTAGCAGCAGTCCATGATTTCGACAATCAAGGTACCGCTCGCAGCGGGCAGGTATGTGACCGAACAGGCGCCGAGAAGTTACAATGCTAGGCAACGGAGTGAGTTGTGAAGGACACGCAAAACGTTAAACCGGCAGGTTCCCAAGTCTGCAGTAGAAATGAATTCTGCGGGACAGTTAGCTCCTTCAGCAGTAACCATGGTGAATCCGCGTCCGGCGCGAGTGGACGTCGACCAACGCGACTTCGCGGCCGGCTGGTGCTGACCGTAGCTGTGGCCCTGTGCGTGGCCACATTCCTGTCAGGCTGCAGCGGCAGCTTTTTCAGCGGTCCTACTCTCAGCTCGATGTACATCACTCCGCCTTCACCCACGATAGCGACTAGCGGCACCAGTCAGCTCGCCGCATACGGCATGTACTCCGACGGAAACCAGAGTAAGATCAGCACCGATAAGACAACCTGGTCGAGTTCGGATCCAACAATAGCGACCGTCACTTCGCCCGGGGGGTTGGTGACCGGCGTTTCTATCGGCACTGCGACCATCACCGCCTCAACCGTCTCAGAGATCCCAAGTTCGGGCTGCAGCGTTGACATTTCCGGCACCGGCGTAACGAAGACCTGCCGCGGCGGGAGCTCCGTGACCGTTACGGCTACGACCACCGTCAACGTGACGGACGGTGACTGAGAATGCGATCATAGTCAACGCCTCTCTGCTGCTTTAGCCGGGCGGCCATTTCAAATCCCTTCCGCCGATCAGGTGCAGGTGCAGGTGAAAGACCGACTGGCCTGACTTCGGGCCGACGTTGTAGACCGTGCGATAGCCATCTTCGATGCCGCGCTCGCGGCCTATCTTGGCAGCCACCAGATGGCTGTAGCCGATCATCTCCGTGTCTTCCGCCGAGGCTTCTTTCAGCCCGACAATATGCTTCTTGGGGATGATAAGGATGTGAGTCGGCGCCTTGGGATCGATGTCTTCGAAGGCGTAGACCTTGTCGTCTTCGTAGACCTTCTTGGAAGGAATCGTTCCGGCAATGATCTTACAAAACAGGCAGTCTTCCATAAGGTGAATGTTAGACGAGGGCTGAGGAGCGCTCAAGCAAAAGAGCTGACCAATGTTGGATCCATCCCATTCTCGCTCTTCCGCATAGGGTCGCAGCCTTCAGGCATGCATTCACAACCCGCACTTTGGGTGGAGCACGCCTTCACTCCATTCACGACGCTCACTTTGGTGGAGCACGCTTTCAGGCGTGCATTCATGACGCTCACTTTGCCTGCGCGCCTTCAGGCGCTGAGGTAATTGCGGCATGTACCTCAGCGGCGGAAGCACACCCTCTCAAGTCGGCCCTATGCACGTCTAAAGGCGTGCTCCCCCAGGATGATTCTCGAGATTTGCTTCACAGGATTTGCTTCAAGGTTTGCTTCCCCGAATCTCAAGCTGAGCTCAAAGCCCAAAAGCAAGCCGGCGCGTTCGACAAATTCAGAGAAGGCCCCGGCTCACTGCCTGCTCCACGTCCGACCGGCATCCGCTGTCGTCCAGATCGAGCCAGAATCGGTCATCAGGTTACCTTGTTGCGCTGTATCGAAGTGAATCGTTGTGATGGCTCCTGTTTCGCCGAGCGCGACCTTGTTCCAGTGCTGGCCGCCGTCGCTGGAATGCCAGAGTTCGCCGCCATTGCCGCCCGCCCAGACGTTGTTGCCGATGGTCGAGACTACGCGGAAAGTCACGGGCTCGGCTGAGAGCACGCGCGTCCAGGTGCTGGGGCCAACCGTCGTGCTCCAGGTGCCCATCGTCGCTGATGCGCCAGCGCGGGCCCGACGCCACGCTTCGTTGCGACATTTCCAGATTCGCAAGCGCGCCGGCTGAACTGTTCCCCGTGAGGGACTTTGCGAACGACTGAGGATTGGCGCCCAGGTCGGCGTTGTCCGCCTGGACCAACGGCGCCGAGGTCACTTCGGCATTGCTTGAATGTGCGCCGGGTGCGACCGCCTTTGCCAGAGGGGTGGGTGCTGGAACATTGCCGCGCGGCTTCTCCAGATTCGACGCGGCGTCCGACCGTGCCAAACTCCCCGCCATTTCGCGGCGCTCGCGGAGCGCGAGTTCAGCCTCATATCTCTTCACCGCCTCAGCGGCCTCCGGCGAGGCAGTCTTCTTGCTCGGAGGCGTCAACAGAATTGCGCTCGATCGCGACTTAGATTCTTCATCCTGGGACTTGAGAGCCGCAGAACCACCAGGCGTCGGAGCAGTTGGTGCCGCACTCGCCGGTATCCTGGACCTCGCTACCTGATTTGCCGGCGAGGAAAGTCTCTCTGCCCGTTCCACCAGCACAGCTGCGCCAACCACAAGGACCGCGGCTACCGGCGCTGCCCACTTCCACCAGTTGCGCTTGGGAACAGGCCGGGGCTTCGGAGCCATCGGCGGTGGCGCCGACGCGGGCATGCGGGAAGTGGCATCGCGTCCATCGCCTGCTGCGCTCGCGTCGCCGTTGCCACGAAAGGAAGCTCGACCTCCTCTTCCTGTTCCTGGCTCTGGCTGGCGAGAAACACCACGTCGCGGCAGTCCGCGCACGCCGCCAGATGCTCCGTCACGTTGTCTTTCTCCGCGCCGCTGAGCGCCTGCTCCACGTAGGCGTTCAGCAGATCGGGGGAAGGATGCACCTCGGGCGCAGTCTGCCTGGCCAGAAGCTCGCGCGCCGACTTGGGAATTTCCGGCATCATCCTTCTTCCCCGCTCTTCTTGAAGAACGTCAGTTTGCCTCGTTCTTGCCCTAAACTTTCGCTCACTTTCACATTCAAGTCACGCACGTCGGTCTCCGCCATCGCCTCATCGGCCTGGCGCGGCGACATTCCTGCATCGATCAACCGTTTGCGAATGCACTTGCGCAGGCTGGTCGTCACGCGCTCCAGCTTGCGGCTGATGGTCGACTCGTGAACTCCCATTACCTTCGCGATCTCGGCCAGGGTGCGGCGGTCGATGAAGTACGTTGCCAGCAGGAATCGCTCTTCGGCCTCGAGTGCCGCGAGTTCCGCCGCTGTCGCTGCCTCGACTCTTGCATCCGTCGGCGGAGCCGGAGGATCGCCGGCCGCAAATTGCTTGCCCTCTTCAACCTGTGCTTCCAGGCTGGTCTCGCGCTTGGTGCGGCGATATTGATTGACGTACTCCTGCGCCATCACCGTGCGCAGCCAGCCGGCCAGCGATCCGCGTCCCTGGTAGTAATGCAGCTTGGAGACGCGTACCTCGCCAGGATCACTGAGCCCATACAGCTCAGCGTAGAGCGAGTCGGCCAGCAGGCGGCCCGAGGCTTCGTCGTGCGCGATCTTGTACGCCGCTTCGTACATCGGAGCGCGATAGCGGGTAAGGAAAATTTCCCACGCGCGCTCGTTGCCGGCAACGCACGCCCGCGCCAGCACCAGTTCCTCCAGTCGCAGCGATGCCAGCGCGGCTTCGGTCTCGCTCTCCGGACCGCGCGCGGCAAACACCTCCGCCAGCATCGTCGTCAGCCCCGCCACATCAAGGCCGAACAGCGCTGCCCCGCTCTCTTCAAAACGTTCCGCGGCGTACGCCTGCAGCGCCGCAGAAGCAGCCGGAGCTGAGCCGGAGCTGGGAGCCGAAGCCATCTATGCGAATCCTATCAATTTGCCTGCAAGAAAGTCTTGGGCCGGCGTTCCTGTTCCAGAGACGCGAAAAGTCTTTGGAGGTCAACATGAACCACAGGGTCCTGGCATCGCTGGCTTTTCTGCTTTCCAGTAGCATCGCGGGCGTCACGGGCACCACCAAGCCCGAAACGCTGCATGTGCTTACACCTATCACGCATGGCAACCTCACTATCTTCCCGGTAGTCGGCGGCGTCGATTACGACACCTCGCACATCCTGACGCTCGACGAAGGCATTAAAGCCGGCAGCGTCATCATTACCGAGCAGGGCGCGCTGCGCGGACTGGTTCGCGGGCAGCATCCCATTCGCACTTCCACCGCCGAGGTCAATCGGCTGGTGCTGGTCAACAACTCCGATCGCCCGCTGCTGCTGCTGGCCGGCGAGATTGTTACCGGCGGCAAGCAGGACCGCGTGATCGGTGCCGATCGCATCGTCCCGCCTGAGTCCGATCCTGTGGACTTGTCGGTGTTCTGCGTCGAGCCCGGCCGCTGGGTCGCGCACAGTGAGCAGTTCGGCAGCATGAAGTCGCAGATGGCGCAGCCCAGCGTGCGTGTTCCCGCGATGGCCGCCAAGAATCAGCAGCAGGTGTGGGATCAGGTGGCGGCAGCCAGAAGTGCGGCTGCGTTGGCGTCGAACGCCCACGTGACGGCTTCGTCTCCTCTGGTGCAGTCCGACAACGCAGACCTCCTCGGCACCACGTCGTATGCCAAGGTTATGGCAGCGCCTCGCGTCCAGGCCCAGATCGACAGCGCGGCCGGCGATTACAAAGGCGTGCTGAGCGAGTTAAAGAAGACTGGAGCGAAGGGTGTGGTCGTCGCCATCAACGGTGAGTTGGTGTGGGCCGATCTCTTTGCCAGCAACGATCTGCTGGTGCGCTACTGGCAGAAGCTGGTGCGCTCCTACGCGGCCGAATCGCTGACCACCGCCAGCGCCAAAGGCAAAGCCGACATCAAAGACGCCCAGGCGTTTCTGGATCGCATGTCGGGCAACCGCGAGGTGATCGAGACCGAACCGGGCGTCTTCCGCCGTACCGAAATTACCGGCGACAGCTATAAGGTGTTCACGCTTACCGCGCTGATACCGAAGACCGACTACAACCTGCATACGGCGAAGATGAGCTACGACAAGGAGGCGCGTCTGGAGTTCCCACGCGGTATCGTGCGTTAGAATCTCGCAGGCCCGGCGGCGCCTACTCTTCTCGTTCCAGCCCCGAAGCGGCCTGAATGCCCACGGCGACCTCAGGTATGATGCCCAGCTGCCGATAGATCGGCCGCACGATCTTCCGGATCTTCGGCAGTTGGGTGCAAAACCAAATCGCCCCCACCACGCAAAGGCTGCCGCCAATCATCAGGGTACGCGGGGCTCCAATGCGGCTGGCCGCCGCGCCAGCTATCAGGCTGCCGAAAGGCGCGCTGCCCTGGAATGCAATGCTGTAGAAACTCATCACGCGCCCGCGCTTGTCCTCGTCCACGAGTGTCTGCAGTATGGTGTTGGCCGATGCCATCTGGGTCATCATGCAGAAACCGGTGAACATCATCAGCGGCAGTGAGAGCGGCAACCAGCGCGAGTTGGAGAAGGCAAACAACCCCACGCCGAAACCGGCGGAAGTCATCGCGACGACTCTTCCCAATCCGACCACCGAGCGCCGAGTCGCCAGCGCCAGCGCTCCGCCCAGCGCGCCCACGCCGGCAGCGCCCATTAAGAAGCCCAGGGTATGCGGACCGCCGTGCAGAACTTTGCCGGCGAAGATCGGCATCAGCACGGTGTAGGGCATGCCAACCAGGCTTATCAGCCCGAGCAGGATGAGGATCGATCGAATCGGGGCGAAGTGCGAGACGTAGTCCCAACCTTCTCTTAACTCGCGCAAGACCTCGGTCCGGCGCGAGCGCGCCTGCTGGCGCGTAATGTGCATCAGCAGCAGTGAGACAATGACCGCGACATAGCTGAAGCCGTCAATCAGGAAGCAGTAGCCTTCCCCGGCGACGGCGATGAGGATGCCGGCAAGCGACGGCCCGATCAGACGCGCACCATTGACCATCGATGAGTTAAGCGCAATCGCATTGCTCAGGTCGGCGCGATCCTCGACCATCTGCACCACAAACGCCTGCCGCGCCGGCATGTCGAAGGCGTTGATCGCCCCTTGGAAAAGGCTGAGCAGGATGATTTCCTTGACCGTGATGCGACCGCTGAGCGCCAGCGCGGCCAGCCAGAACGACTGAATCATCGACAGAATCTGGGTGATCACCAGCGTGCGATGACGGTCAAGCCGATCGACCCACACGCCGGCGAACGGGCCGAGCAGCAGAATCGGAATCTGCAGCGAGAATCCGGCGACGCCAAGCAGGAACGCGGAATGCGTCAACCGGTAGACCAGCCAGCTGGTGGCGATGCGCGTCATCCATGTGCCGACCAGCGAAACGCTCTGCCCGCTGAAGAACAAGCGATAGTTGCGGTAGCGAAGAGCGCGCACCGCAAACTTGAATGCGGACGATTCCGAATTGTTGGTTTCTAGAGCGCCGGGACGAGGCACAAGAGCTTAGATGATAGTCCGTCGGCGAAGGAAGTTGATATCGAGAAACGAGAAGAGCCATGCCTCACCCAAAACCAGCAGCAGACTTTGGATGAGGCACGCACACGAACTGTTTACGCCGCTCGTTCCAGATCGCGGCGGCTGCGCGCGCGTTGTAGCGCCAAATACACCACGCCCACGCCAATCGGCAAAGCCAGACCCAGGATCGTCGGCAGCTTTCCTCCACTCTTTTCTTCTTCCTCGCTGTATAAGCCGGTGCCACTCTTCATTGGCTTGAACAAGCTGCCGGAATGTTCGCGTGCCGAGTCTTTCTGCTTCATCTGGGACTTGTGCGTTCGCCACCCCATCATCTTTTCGGTCAGTTTCGGCGCAACCCGCTGGCCCAGACTGCCGACCTTCCCAGATGCGCCGACAATCACTTCATCTTCCGGATCCAGCGCGACCTCGTAGATGGCATCGACGACCTTCTGGGGATCGTAAACAGGCGGAATCGGTTGCACGGGCTTGCCCGAATGATTGGCGGCGTGCTCGAAGAAAGGTGTGTCCATCGATACCGGCATCACCGTCGAGACATGAATGTTGTATTCGCCGTTGGCGTCCAATTCCTGCCGCAGCGCCATACCCAAGTCCGCGAATGCCGAACTTCGACGCCGAATAGCTGCTGAGATAAGGCGCCGCGACTTTGCCGGCGAACGAACCCACATTAATCAGCACGCCTTTGCCTTGCTTGCGGAACTGCTGCAGCGCCGCGTAGGAGCCGTAAATCGTCCCCATCAGGTTGGTTTGGATAACCTGCTCGTGCTCTTCCAGCGGCGTCTCATCGAAACGCGCAACCGTGCCCACGCCGGCGTTGTTAACCCAAACATCGATCCTGCCGAACTTATCAATCGAACGTTGTGCCAGCTCTTCCACTTCACTGGAGCTGCTGACGTCGGTCTCCACCACCAGCGCCTCGGCGCCGGCTTCACGACATTCAGCTGCAAGGTCTTTCAACAGGCGCTTGCGGCGCGCGGCCAGCACCACCCTGGCACCGTTCTCCGCGAACTTCAGGGCGGCTCCGCGGCCAAAGCCGCTGGACGCTCCAGTTATAACCACAACCCGATTGCGCATCTCTCCCATAATGACTGCCTCCGCTTGGAGAGATGGGCGCATAGCTAAGCCGAGATGCCTTGCCGGATTCAGCAGCTTCGGCAAAGTTGTCGTACGATTTATTTGCGATGCCTGTCGAAAAATCAACCGAGGGCCAGCAAGAATCAAAGCGTGAGCGCAGATTCTTCCTCCGGCTTCTCTATCGCGTGTACACCAACTATCTCGGCGTCACTCCGCCGACGCCGGCCCAGGAACGGGTTGCTGCCGTGGTGCTGATCGGAGGGGTTGTCATTGGATTGATCGCCATCGTGGTGATCGTCTTTGTGCTGTGGCACTGGATGATGAAGATGGGCGGCCAGTAAGTCCTCCATGAGAAAAATCCCACCGCGGGATTGCCTCGATGGGATCGATTGCGAACACGACCTGCGAAATCAGTCTACGGATTGCCGCTGGGCTGGCTGGCCGATGCGCTCTGCTGTCCGGCGTAATAGCCGCTGCGTGTACGCACCTGAAGCTTCTTGTAGCCTTTCGCCTGCGCTTCCACTTTCACCGTGCGGTATCCTCCGGCGCTCTGCGGCGTCGTTGGCTTGTACTGGATCGTGTACTGGTTGCGGATGTCGTGAGCAATCTGCTGCGTGATGGCTTCTACTTCGTCCAGGTTCTTGGGGAAGAATGCTACGCCGCCGGTGTCTTCCGCCATCTCGCGCAGGGCGCGACGGGCACGCTTTTCATGCTCGTCGCCCAGCAAGCCAATGGTGTAAACCGTCGGACCGTTCTTCTCTTCCAGCCTCCGCAGCGCCTGCTCCAGCGACTCACGACTGGCGTTGTCTTCGCCATCGGTTACCACCAGCAGAACTTTTTTCTCCAGAGCGCCGCTCTTCTTCAGGTGATCGGCGGAAGCCACCACAGCGTCGTATAACGCCGTTCCACCGCGTGATTCGATGCGCTCGAGCGCATCCTTCAGCTTGGGAATGCTGCCGGTGTAATCCTGATCGAGAAAATACTCCTCATTGAAGTTGACCACGAACACCTGGTCCTGCGGGTTGCTGGACTTCACCAGGTTGATCGCCGCGGCATTCACCTGCGGACGCTTGTCGCGCATGGAGCCGGAGTTGTCGATCACGATGCCAAGCGCTACCGGAATATCTTCGTTGCGGAATGACGTAATCTTCTGCGGCTTCCCATCTTCGAAGACGTTAAAGTCATTCTTGGTCAAGGTGGTGATCGGCCGGAAATGATCGTCAACCACGGTGGCGTGCAGCGTAACTTCGTCGACTTCTTTCTTGAAGATGTAAACGTCGTTGTTCTGCGATTGCGGCGCTTCGCCCTGATGCGTTGGAACTTGAATCGTGTCGCCGGGCTGATTCGGCGCGTTGGCGGGCGGCGGCGTTTCTTCCTGTTGCTGGGTATTCTGAGGAGGCGGCGCACTCTGTTGCTGCGGCGCCTGATCGGATTGTGAATTCTGCACCGTCGCCGGCGAACTCGCCTGCGGTTGGGCCGAGCCAGGCTGAGCAGGAGCCGTCGAATCCTGCGCGATCAGCCAGGTTCCCAGCAGCAAGATGAAGGCTAACGCAAGAAAATAACTTCTATTCCGTAGGAGCATAGTATCCAGTTTTGGCATACACGTGCAGCGGCGGCAATCCTTTCGGAGGGTTCAGCTTCACCTTAATCTTCCGCCACTTGCCATCGTGTGCTGGATTGGTTGGACGGTATCCGAGCACATATTGGTTGCGCAGCTCTATGCCTATCTTAGTCGCGACATCCGCCAATTCGTTGGGCGATTGGATCACAAATGTCCGTCCACCAGTAGCTTCCGTGATTTCGTTGAGCAGTTCGGGGCCTTCCCGTTCTTCCGGCGTTTTGGCCTGGAAGTCGAACAATCCGACGCCGTAAATCTGCACATCGGCCTCGCGCACCATCGACTTAATCTCGCCTTCGGTGTAACGGCTGTGGTTGTCGCCGCCGTCGGAGATGATCAGAAGCGCCTTGCGCTCGTAATGCGCCTTCCGCATCCGATCCATGCCGAGATAAATCGCGTCCAACAGCGCCGTCCGGCCTTTGGGAATCGCGTAGACCAGCTTGTTCTGAATGTCTTCTACGGAGGAAGTGTAATCGACGAGCACCTCGGGCTTCTCGGAGAACGTCACCAGGAAGAACTCGTCCTGCGGGTTGGCAGTGCGGAAAAACTCCACCACGGCCTGTCGGGACTTGTCGATCTTGTCGGCCATGGAGCCGCTGATGTCGAAGATGACCCCCAGCGAAATGGGCGCATCTTCGCTGGAGAAGTGCCGAATCTGCTGCGGCTGGCCGTTGTCGGTGAGGAGGAAGTTGTCTTTCTCCAAGCCAGTGACCAGGCGGTTCATCGGATCGGTGATCGTCACCGGAACCAGCACCAGGTCGACCTCTTTCTTCAGAGGCTTGGTGTGGGTCCGCAGCGTCGGGTCGGCGATGCCGCTGGGATCTGTGGTCGTGGTACCTGTGGCGTCGGTGTTTTTGGTCTCGCGCGGCGTGATGTGAACATCATCGGTCTGCGCCACTGCGGGCACGACCGCCGACAACCCAAGCAGACACAGACTGAGCAGGAGAACGAAGTACCGACGGGCGCACACAATGGGTCGAACGGGATTCTCGGCGAAAGCTCCCGTCGCACGATTTAGATACCGAAGCTGAAAGGCCGAGACGACTGACCCGAATTCAGTAAAACCACCGCGGGCCATAGGAATCCTCTGGGGTGTGTGGTGAATGGTATCACAGGTTCGGGCGCCATAAGGCTGGCAGCGCGTCGTTCCCACAGATTCCGAAATCCGGACTTGCTGCACCTCTAGATGTGATTCACGTCATTCTGGTTTCCTTTTTATCGCTGCTAGAATCGGTTTTCCCGAAGACGCACCGAAATTACGACCGTCCCGGGAAAAGGGACTCTTACATATGGCCGATATTCTTCCTTTTCGCGCTCTCCGCTATAACTTGGCTAAGGTCTCCGCCGACGACGTGATGACCCAGCCTTACGACAAGATCACGCCTGCTATGCAGGACAAGTACTACGCTGTCAGCCCTTACAACCTGGTACAGGTCATCCTGGGAAAGTCGCAGCCCACGGACAACGACCAGCAAAACGTTTACACCCGAGCTGCTGATCTGCTTGACAAAGTGGCAGAACGAGGGGGTTCTCCAACCCGACTCCGAGCCCAGCTTCTACGTCTATTCGCAGACTTTCAAGGTTCCCGGCGCTACGTCGGGAGCCGAAGCCGAGCGCCGCGGCTTTATCGGCCTCGGCCGCGTCGACGACTACGCCAACAAGGTCGTCTACCGTCACGAGCAGACCCTCAGCAAGCCCAAGGCCGACCGCTTGAACCTGCTCCAGACCACGCGAGTGAACAGCGAGCTGATCTTCATGGTCTACAGCGATCCGGCTGACGAGGTTGGCAAGATCCTCCATCAAGACGGGCCGCCGACGATCGAACTACGCGACGAATACGGCGTTCTGCACCGCGTCTGGAAGGTCTCCGATCCGCAAACTGTTGCCGCGGCCAAAGCTAAGATGGCCGACAAGAAGCTCATCATCGCCGACGGCCATCATCGCTACGAGACTGCTCTGAACTATCGCAACCAGATGCGCGAAAAGACCGGCTCGAAGGATCCCGAAGCTCCGTACGAGCGCGTCATGATCAGCTTCGTCAACATGGACGCTCCTGGACTGCTCATCCTTCCGACGCATCGCGTCGTCTTCGGACTCGATGGCTTCAACATCTACACCAAAGCCATGCAGGTGATGAAGTACTTCGACATAGAAGACCTTGGTTCGCTGACGGATGTACCGGAAGCCGTGACGAAACTGCGCGAAGCGGGGAAAGATCGCACCGCTCTGCTGGCGGTTACGGCGCAAAATGCCTTCCTGCTGAAGGCCAAGCGCGAGCAGAATTCACCAGCTCTGAAGGGACTCTCCGAGCAGCAGCGCACGCTCGACGTGGTGCAACTGCACAAGCTCATCCTGGAAGAGATCATCGGCATGTCGGAAGAGGACATGCGCGCGCAGAAGCATCTGAGCTACATTCGCGATGCACAGGAAGCCGTCGACGAAGTACGCAAGGGCAAAGCGCAAGTGGCCTTCCTGATGAATCCGGCTCGCATGGAACAGGTGCGCGATATCGCGTTCGCCGGCGAAGTCATGCCGCAGAAGTCGACGGATTTCTATCCCAAGATGCTCAGCGGCCTGACCATCTACTCTGTTGACGCCGAGTCCAAAGGAACGGCGAGCGGCAAGTAATCCGCAGCTCGACAACCCATCAACTCTCCACCAAAGCGCCATTACGTATGGCGCTTTATTCGCGAGTAGCCGATTTTTCGTACCCCATTGGAGCTTATACTTGCGTCCAAGTTTGAGAAGTTTACTCCGGGGTGGAACGTGAAACACCAAATCAGCCTCACGACTTGCTTTCTGCTCGCCTCTTTTGCCTCGCTTTCGTGCGTGGCTGCCGATTCCAACAACAGCCCAAAATCCGCCTCCAGCTCCGGAGCGCAGTCGTCCAAGGTGAATCAGAATCTGATGATTCCTTATCCGACTGACGTTCTCACCTATCACTACAACGTCTATCGCCAGGGCTCGACGAGCCAGGAAACAATCCTCACGACGAGCAACGTCAACTCCAACACTTTCGGCAAGATCGGCTTCTACGCCGTTGACGGCAAAGTGGACGCGCAGCCGTTGTTCGTCAACAAGCAGTTCATCAGCGGCGGTCTGCAGGACACGCTTTACGTCGTCACCGAAAACGACAGCGTCTACGCGTTCGCCGCGGCCAGCGGCCGTCAGTTCTGGAAGGTCTCTGTTTTAGGTCCAGGCGAGACGCCAAGCGATCCCCGCAGCTGCAACCAGATCTCGCCGCAGATCGGCATCACCGCAACACCAGTCATCGACAAAGCCAATGGACCGAGTGGCGATGGCGCGATGTATCTGGTAGCGATGAGCAAGGATTCGTCCGGCAACTATCATCAGCGTCTGCATGCGCTCGACTTGCGCACCGGAGCCGAACTCTTCGGCGGACCAGTCGAGATCGCAGCAACATATCCAGGAACCGGTGAAGGCAGCCAGAACGGACAAGTCATCTTCAATGCCGGCCAGTTCGCCGAACGCGCTGCGCTGCTCGAATACGGGGAAACCATCTACATCAGCTTCACCTCGCACTGCGACATTCCGCCTTACACTGGCTGGATCATGGGTTACAACGCGCGCACGCTGGCGCAGACGTCGGTGATCGACGTGACGCCGAACGGCGACGAAGGTTCCATTTGGATGGCGGGCGACGGACTCTCCGCCGATTCCTCCGGCAACATCTACTATCTACAGGCGAACGGTACCTTCGACACAACCCTGAACCAGCAAGGCTTTCCCGTGAACGGCGATTATGGCAACGCCTTCGTGAAGCTCAGTACCGCGGGCGGAACACTCGCCGTGTCGGATTACTTCACGATGTACAACACGGTGCAGGAATCCAACTCCGACACCGATCTGGGATCAGGTGGAGCGATCGTGTTGCCTGATATCACCGATAACAACGGCACCGTGCATCATCTCGCAGTCGGCGCAGGCAAAGACACGAATATCTACGTCGTCAATCGCGACAACATGGGCAAGTTCAATCCCAATAACAACAACGCCATCTATCAGGAACTGGCTGGCGTTCTTCCTGGCGGAGTGTGGTCGAAGCCGTCGTACTGGAACAGCACCGTTTACTACGGCGGTGTAAGCGATCACCTGAAAGCGTTCGGCATCGTCAATGCGAAGCTGACAACTTCGCCGACTTCGCAGAGCTCGGCGACGTTTCCATATCCCGGAACGTTCCCGCTGATCAGCGCGAACCAGAACACCAACGGAATCGTCTGGGCGGTGGCGAACAGCAATCCCGCGGTGCTTTACGCCTACGACGCAACCAACCTGGCACACGAACTCTACGACAGCAATCAGGCTTCGGGAGGACGCGACCAGTTCGGCAATGGCAACAAGTTCATCACGCCGATCGTCGCTAACGGAATGGTGTTCGTGGGAACACAGACCGGCGTCGCAGTCTTCGGACTGCTGCACTAAACCAGTTGTCCGTCGTCCGTCGTCCGTTGTCAGTTGTCAGGTAGAGCCGATCTTCGGATCGGCTCTTTTGCTGTTCGCCAATGTCGTGCAGGAGGTTACTTCCGTTACTCCCCCTCTCAAGATCCAGCTAAAGTCTTGAAAACAAGAAGCCGGATATGGGAACCGCGCAAAGTCCTGCAACGAAGGAAGTTACACCACAAAGTTTTGAGCCGCAGGCACTTACGTTGCGGCCAGCCTTTCTTCATTGCCGGGAATTTGGCGATCTTCGATCATCGGGATGACCACGCTGAACTTGGGGACGAGGTGCACAAGCCGCGTTGCAAACCGGATACACTTCGAGAAGTCTTTCAGCTCGAGGTGAGGAGGGATAATGATGGCAACTGCGGCGGAATACAAAACTCGAATTCTTTCTTACGTTCAAGGTAAAGATCCGGTGGCTGTGCAGCGCGAGACGCCCGAGGCGCTGGCGCAATTGATTCGCGATGTGCCCGAAGAGAAACTGCGGGCGCGTCCGGCGTCCGACAAGTGGTCGGTCTCGGAGTTGCTGGCACACTTTGCCGAAGCCGAGATTGGTGCGTTTTGGCGTTATCGCCAGATGATCGAGCACAACGGCGGTCCGCTGCCTCCCTTCGATCAGGAGCTTTGGTACAGGCTGGGTGATTACCCGAACCGCGATCCGCAGAAGTCTCTGCAACTGTTCACGCTGCTGCGGGAGGAAAACTTGGCCATGTTCAGCCGGCTCAGCGAGGAAGAGTGGAAGCGCCATGGCGTACATGCCGAGCGCGGCGAGATGACGGTTCGTGACCTGGTGCAACAGATCGCAGGACACGATGTGAACCACCTGATGCAGATGAAGGCGATTCTAGAAAAGTAGTGGCCACATCCTCGACGCGGATTGGAACTACAGGATCCTTCGACCAAACCTCCGCGCGACCCAACATCTGGGTCGCAGAGGCTGCGCTCAGGCTGACAATCTCAGTATGTTGTCACGATGAACCGAGGGTGCCCCACTCATTCGCGATTTTCGAATGAGTGGGGAGTTGAGCTGAACGCCGATCTACTTCTCCGGAAGCTTCGATGCGACGACGTCGATCTTCTCGATCTTGGGACCTTGGGCGAGCAGCTCCGGCGCTTTCTTCATAAGGGCGGCGGCGATTTGTCCGTTGAGGTGCGCTTCGCGGCCGGCTTCGTCGTTGAAGACGTCGAAGATGCCGAAGGTGGATGGGCCCATTTTGATGGCGAACCAGGCGATGGTCTGCTGCTCCTGCTGCGCCAGCTCGCCACCCTGTTGAAGAAATGATTCCAGCTCTTTTTCTTTTCCCGGCTTGGCGTCAAGCCGGACGTATAAGCCCCGAGTTACCATGAGAATCCCTCCATGCGATGAGATGCAGAGCGCACAGCGCCTGCCGCCGCTAAAGCGGCTCAGTCATTTCCTGGCCCGAGGCATGACGCGAACCTGAAGGTTCGCTCTACCCTTTACTGTCCCGAGGACGGGAGCCTGAACGTTGCTTTGCCCTTTACTTCCCGAGGACGCGAACCAATCTGCCGGGCGCCCCACTCATTCGCGACTTTCGAATGAGTGGGTACTCGAAGCAGCTCGAACCGGACACGACACCTTATCGGTCGATGGCCTGCAAGGCCTGCGGATTATACCGGTCTCCGGCGACTTCATCCTGCGGAACTGCGGCTTCGAGCTCGGCAACGTCTGCCGGAGATAACTCGATGTCGACAGCGGCGGCGTTCTCTTCCAGATATTTTCTGCGCTTGGTTCCCGGAATCGGCGCCATGTCCTCGCCTTTGGCAAGGACCCAGGCCAGCGCCAGCTGTCCGGGCTTGACACCCTTTCGTTCGGCGATCTTTTTCACCCGTTCGACCAGCATCAGGTTGCGATCGAGATTTTCGCCGGCAAAACGCGGCATGCGCGTGGTGCGCGAGTCGTTGCTGCCGAGGTCGCCGGGCTTGGTAATGGTTCCGGTCAGGAAGCCGCGACCGAGCGGACTGTAGGGAACGAAGCCGATTCCAAGCTCGCGAATGGTGGGCAGAATCTCTTTTTCGACGTGACGCTCCCACAGCGAATATTCGCTTTGCAAGGCGGTGATGGGGTGCACCTTGTGCGCGCGGCGAATGGTTGCCGGCGATGCCTCCGATAGTCCGAGATAACGGACCTTGCCGGCCTTCACCAGTTCGGCCATGGCGCCGACGGTGTCTTCGATGGGAGTCTCGGGATCGACGCGATGCTGGTAATAGAGATCGATGTGGTCGACGCCCAGGCGCTTCAGCGAAGCGTCGCACGCCGATTTCACGTAATCGGGCTTGCCGCTGAGGCGCCACACGTTGGGATTTTCCTTGGTGCGGATGTTGGCGAACTTGGTCGCCAGAAAAACCTCGTCGCGGCGGCCGCGGATGGTCTTGCCGACCAGCTCTTCGTTGTCGCCGATGCCATAGGTGTCGGCTGTGTCGAGGAAGTTGATGCCGAGATCGAGTGCCCGCAGAATTGTTGCCGCCGACTCTTCGTCGTTGCGCTCGCCGTAGAAATCGCTCATGCCCATGCAACCGAGTCCCTCGCGGGAAACGATGGCGCCCTGTGAACCAAGCTTTATCTTTCGCATGCTCATAGGCTATTCGATGTCGCCAAGCAGGGCGAGTTTCGCCGCGATCGTGAAAGCTTGTTCAATCCCGAAACGAAAATCGGGTCGCGCCTTAGGATTGAGTCGAACGGCGAGGCGATGGTAGCGTTGAAGATCAACGGAATGCGGAGGTCGCATCTTGGCTCTGACGATTGTGCAGGCGGGAGATCCGGTGCTGCGGGCGCAGGCGCGTGAGCTGACGCGCGCGGAGATTCTGAGCAGGAAGACGCAGCAGCTCATCGAGGACATGCGCGACGCGATGCGCGAGGCGCCGGGAGTAGGCTTGGCCGCGCCGCAGGTCGGGGTGTCGCTGCAGCTCGCGGTCATCGAAGATCGCGCGGAGTATCACGCCAAGGCGTCGCCGCAGCAATTGGCCGAACGTGGACGGCGGCCGGTGGAGTTTCATGCGCTGATTAATCCCAAGATCGTCACGACGGCTTCACCGGGCGTGGAGTTCTTCGAGGGCTGCCTGAGCCTGACGGGATTTATGGCGGTGGTCCCGCGCCATCGCAAGGTCACCGTGGAGTTCCTGAATGAGCGGGCTGAGCCGGTGCGAGTGGAGGCCGAGGGCTGGTACGCGCGCATCCTGCAACACGAGATCGATCACCTCGCCGGGAAGCTCTACATCGATCGCATGCACACGCGAACCTTCAGCACCCTGGACAACTTCGAGCAGCATTGGAAGAGTATGCCGACGGATAAGGCAGTGGCGAAGCTCGGCTAGGTTTTGGCATCAGGTTCCGGCAGCGGCCACAAGACCGACACCATCCACGCAACGCCCAAGCCGACGACACAACCGAACAGCACTTCCGACATGCGGGTGATGCCGGCGTGCAAGCCTTTGGCGCGCGAATGATATTCGATGCCGGCGGAGATGACGAAGGCCGCGGTAATCGGAGCCTGCCGCCACATGGTCGTAATGCGGACTACGTAGGTCGATAGCAGAACGGTGACGGCCATCGCCAGGGGCAGCATCAGCAGACGCGAGCCGCCGATGGCGATGAAGAGCAGGCCCACGGCGCAGCCTACGAAGGCATTGATCAAGCGAGCTCGGAAGAAGGTGAGCGCATTCTTCATCAGCGGGTCGCTGGTGGCGACCATGGAGCTGATCGCCCAGATGGGATTTTTCTGCGCCATCATGTGCACGCAGACCCACAGAATTGCGGTCGCGAGGAAGATGCTGACGGCATAGTGAAAGCCGTGCATGTCGCCCTTGATGTAGCGGTCCGCCGCCTGGTGCTTCAGTTGAGCGAGTTTGTCGGCTTGCTCCTTCACCGAGGTCATAGGAGCGATTCTAGCCATTCATGGAAAAAGTGGAAGCAAGAATTTACGGTTTGCAGCCTCCCATGGCAACGGTTGCGATCGGCAGCTTGTTTCCGCTGAGCAGGTTGTTGAATGCGGGCACGTCCTGCTGGTTGAGTTGCTGCCACTGTGTCAGGTTCTTGTCGAGGACGGTGCAATTCTGCTCCACCGCCGACTTCACCGTATCGGCCGGACGCATATCGGCGCTCTCCACGCTGTAGATCAGGCGCGCCAGGTCGCGGTTGACCGGGCCGAAGCCGGGAGCGGTTCGGGTTCCCTTCTCGATGGCGTCGATCTTCTTGTTGAGCGCATCGGCGGCCTGCTTGGTTTTGTCGTCTGGGGCGGTCGTGGCCTTCTGCGCTGCGTCGAGCGCCTTGCGCAAAGCATCGACCTGGTGGAAGGCGTCAAAGCTGGACTTCATGCCGCGGCTGGCGAGAAGCGCGACGTCACGCTGTTCGACCAAATCAGCCTGGGTGGCGTGGATTCGCGGGTCGGCGACGACGGTCAGCGGCTGCTTGTAGCTCTTGCCCGCGTAGGTCAGCTCAAGGGTGTACTTGCCGGGCACAACCAGTGGCCCACGCGGCTGCTCGCGCGGCGTCAGGCCGGCGATAGCGTGGTCGGCGAGCGTGTACTCCATGTAGTCGAGCAACTCGCCGTAGTAACCGTAGGGCAGCGTGAGCGGCGGGGGATAGCGGAGCTCCCAGGCAAAGCGGTTCACGCCCGGCGTTCTTTGTCAGTGCGGTCGGCGGCGCGAACCAATACTCGGGAACGTTGGCCGGAGGATAGGTCACGTGCGCAGGATCGCTGGTGTACTTGGCGATCTCGGCGCCCTTGTCGTCGTAGATGGTGAGCGTCAGCGGCTTGGTCGCGGCGTTCTTCAGGAAGTAATTCACGATGGCGCCGTCAGGCGGATTTTGGCCGGCGGGCGTCTCGACCGGGAAAGGCGTGTCCTCGTAGTTGTCCCAACGCACGCGAATCGCCGTTTCCGGCGTGAACAGATGAGCATCAGCGTTGGCGATCTGCGGACTCATCTCGCGCAACGGCGAAACGTCGTCGAGAATCCACAGCGAGCGGCCGAAGGTCGAGATCACCAGATCGTTATCGTGCACTTGCAAATCGGTGATGGGGGCCGGCGGAAGATTCAGCGTCAGCGGCTGCCAATGATCGCCATCATCCCACGAGACAAAAACTGTGGTGTCGGTACCGGCGTAGAGCAGACCTTTGCGCTTGGGATCTTCGCGGACGACGCGCACCATCTGGTCGGCAGGAAATCCGTTGACGATGGTCTGCCAGGTCTTGCCGTAGTCGTGCGTGCGCATAACGTTCGGCGGCGTGGATTCGCGCGTGCCGCCGATCGTTAGGTAAGCCGTGCCGGCGTCATGATGTGACGGCTCGACGTAGAGAATCTCCAACGGATCGGCCAGCCCTGACGGCGACACGTTCTGCCAGCTCTTGCCTTCGTCGCGCGTGAGCTGCACGATGCGATTGCTGGTGCCGGCCCAGATCAAGCCGGATTTCACCGGCGAGACGCCGAGGGCGGTGATCGCCGGCGGCGGCGTCTTGAACGGATCGCGCTTCCCTTCTTCCTCCTTGGGCTCGACGTACCCGGTGAGGTCGGGGCTGATTTCGTGCCAGCTCTTGCCACCGTCGGTGGTCTTCAGCACGAACTGCGTGCCCTGGTACAGCACTGATGGATTCTGGGGCGAGAAGGCCAGCGGCGACATTTCGACAAAGCGATATTTCTGCCCGCGTTCGAAAACGGTTGCGATCTCGCCGGTGTCTTTGTCGTAACGCACGACCGAGCCGTACCAGCCGCCGCTGAAAACGTAATTGGGATGCGCGGGATCGGCTTCGATGAAGGCGTATTCGAAGCCGCCGATGGAGTACCAGTCCTGCAGCAGAATCTCGCCGTAATCGCTGCGGCTGAGGACGCCGGCGGTGCCGCTGTCCTGCTGCGCGCCGTAGACGCGATAGGGGAACAGGTTGTCGGTGGAGACGTGATAGAACTGGCCGGTCGGCTGGTTGTACCACGAAGTCCAGCTCTTGCCGGCATCGACGCTGGCGATGGCGCCCTGGTCAACGCCGAGCAGCATGCGCGCGGAGTTCTGCGGATCGATCCAGAGGACGTGGAAGTCGTCGCCACTGGGCGCGCCCACGTAGGCTTCGAAGGTCTTGCCGCCGTCGGTGGAGCGGTAGAGCGAAGTCTGCGCAACGTAGAGGATGTCGGGATTCTTGGTATCGGCGAAGATGCGGCTGAAGTAGGGACTGCCCAGAACGCGCGGATCTTTCGTGGACTGGTACCAGTTGGCGCCGCCGTCATCGCTGCGATAGAAACCTTGATCGACGATCGCGTACATCCGCTGGCCGCCGGTCGCGGCGGCGACAGCAATACCCATGCGGCCGAGACCCTTGTCGGGCAAGCCTTTTGTCGTCATTGGCGCCCACGACACGCCGCCGTCGGTGGACTTCACCAGCTCTGAGGTTGAGGGAACGAGTTTGTCTCCGGCGCCGCTCTCGGGATAGTAGAGCACCGCATACAGCGTGCGCGGATCGCCGGGATCGGCACACATATCGACGACGCCGAAGCTGGCATCGTTGGTGTAAACCTTCTTCCAGGTCTTGCCGCCGTCTTCGGTGCGGAAGATGCCGCGATTATCGACGCTGGCTGATTTCGGCAACGGATGCCAAAGGATGCCGAAGCCGATGGAGTTTCCGCCCACAACCGCGACGTCGGGATTCTGCGGGTCGACGAGGATTGCCTGGATGTACGGGACATCGGTGAGGCCGGCGCTGGTCCATGTCGCGCCGCTGTCGGTGGAGCGATAGACGCCCTTGCCGCGCGTCTGCTCGCCGGTGCCGACGTAGATGACGTTCGAGGCTGAAGGAGCGACCGCCAGCGCACCAATCGACGGTATGGGCACGCTATCGAAGATCGGCGACCAGGTGCGCGCGCCATTGCTGCTCTTCCATACTCCGCCGCCAGGGGTTCCGATGTAGTAGGTATTGGGATCGCCGGGAATGCCCGCGACTGCCGTCACGCGTCCGCCGCGGAAGGGACCGATCAGTCGCCACTTCATGCCCGAGAACTGGTCGGGGCCGGGCATCTGCTGCGCCATCGCAACGATCGATGTAAGCAGGAAGGACAATATCAGAACGAAGGGACGCTGGAGTACGGTACGCCGGATTGAGCGCAGGGGCATCAAGTTCTCCGATTGGTGTGGCAACAGCAGTTGCAGGAAGTGTAGACGAAAGAGCCTACACCTCGGCGGATGCGGCAAGCAAGCGCAGGCTGGCCGTGTAACATGATTCGCGGATGTAACGGTTGGATGGGAGGGCCAGACGCTAAGGCGCAACTTCACGGGCGACGGGACGGCGAGAGCATGAAGACTGCACTGTCGATTCGCGTTCGGGGGGTGGTGCAGGGCGTCGGCTTTCGTCCGTTCGTGTATCGACTCGCGCACGAGCACGAGATTGCCGGCTGGGTGCTGAACGGCGAAGACGGCGTTGAGATTCATGCCGAAGGGGTCGAGAAAGAATTGTGGCACTTCGTCGAAGAAATTCGAGTGCAGGCTCCGCCGGCGGCGATGATCTCGGAAGTTGAAGTTGCGACGGCGGCGGCGGAGAATTTCACCGGATTCGAGATCCGCCAGAGCGAGCGGCGCGACCACCCCACGGTTCGGATTTCGCCGGACTTGCCGGTATGCGAGGAGTGTCTGCACGAGCTTTTCGACGAGCAGAATCCGCGCTATCGCTATCCCTACATCAACTGCACCAATTGCGGGCCGCGTTACACGGTGATTCTGGCTTTGCCGTACGATCGGCCGAACACCACGATGAAGCCGTGGCCGCTGGACCCTTACTGCGATCGCGAGTATCACGATCCGACGAACCGCCGCTTTCATGCGCAGCCTGTCGCCTGTCCGAAGTGCGGACCGCACTATTCCCTCAAAGATGCAGACGAAATCACGATCGGCGACGACGCCGCGATTCAGCGCGCCAGAGAACTTTTGCGTGAAGGCAAGATTCTGGCGGTAAAAGGTCTCGGCGGATATCACCTGGCGTGCGACGCGCGTAATGCGGCTGCCGTCGAGGCATTGCGCGAGCGGAAATATCGCAAGGAAAAGCCCTTCGCGGTGATGGCGCGTGATGTCGAGACGGCGCGAACAATTGTGGATTTGCCGGCAGAGGCAGAAGCCCTGCTAGCCTCAGTCGCGCGTCCTATCGTGCTCGCCGAAGCCAAGGTCGAACTGCCGGGCGTTGCTCCCGACAATGACGAACTCGGCGTCATGCTGCCGTACACGCCATTGCAGCATCTTCTGTTTGCCGCGGGCGCGCCGGAGTTGCTGGTAATGACCAGCGCGAATCGCTCCAGCGAGCCCATCGCCTATACCGAGCAGGACGCTTTCGACCGGTTGTCCGGCGTAGCCGATGCCTATCTGGTGGGCGAACGGCCGATCGCTCGACGCGTCGACGATTCAGTCGCGCGTGTGGGCGCCTTTGGTCCGGTGATCCTGCGGCGCTCGCGCGGATATGCTCCGGGCGCGGTAGCCATGCTGCCGGTGAAGCGGCCGCTGCTTGCTGTCGGAGCCGACCTGAAGAACGCGGTGACGCTGGTGGTCGATGGCCAGGCGTTTGTGAGCCAGCACATCGGCGACCTCGACCATTACCAGGCATTTCAAGCCTTCCAGGAAACGATTCGCGATCTGGTCTCGATGTACGACGTGCGCTGGGACGATCTGCTGCTGGTACATGATGCGCACCCACAGTACATCTCAACTACCTACTCGCTGGGATTGAAGACGGCGCAGAAGCTCACGGTGCAGCATCATCGCGCGCACGTCGCATCGGTGCTGGCCGAACGCGGAGAATGGAGCCGGCGCGTGCTGGGCATCAGCTTTGACGGCACCGGTTATGGCGACGACGGCACGATCTGGGGCGGCGAGTTCTTCCTTGGAAGCGTGCAGGATGGCTTCGATCGGGTTGCGCATCTGCGGCCGGCCTGCTTGCCCGGAGGCGATGCCGCCGCCCAATTTCCCGTGCAGGCGGCTGCTGGATTTCTGTCGCAGATCGAGGGCCTGCCCGACGTCACCGCCGCGCCCTTCCACTTTCCTGCTCGCTACCGGCAGGCGCTGGAGTTGGTGAGCAAGCAGGTCCGCAGCTTCACCACGACCTCCGTCGGCCGGCTCTTCGATTCGGCGGCGGCGCTGCTGGGCTTCACTCGCGGCATCACCTTCGAAGGCCAGGCGGCGATGTGGGTCGAGAGCCTGGCGCGGCAAACGACGGTCTCCGAACCGTATCCGTTTCCCTTTATCGAAGGGCATCTGGATTTCCGGCCCCTATTGCTGGCGGTGGCTGAAGACCGCAAGCGCGGACGCAGCACGGTCGAGATTGCTCGCGGCTTCCAAATTGCCGTGGCTCGAGGGCTAACCGAAGCGGCAACGAAACTCTGTCGCGAACATCAACTGAGCACCATCGTCCTTTCGGGCGGAGTTTTCCAGAACGAGTTGTTGCTCTCTGATATCCGGGACTTCCTTAGCAAAAGCGGGTTGGAGATTTGGACAAACCATGCCGTACCGCCCAATGACGGCGGCATCAGCCTGGGGCAAGCGGCATTGGCGGCATTTTCAGCCTTGGTCCCGGCCACATGAAGCGTTGTCAGCAAACGAGTACAATTAAGTCGTTTATATGTTCGCAATATTTCTGGACACAGCAGGCGGCGGCCACCTTTTGCGACATCTGCTGTGGTACATAGCCTTTTTTGGCTCTTTCACCTCGACAGTTTTTCTCGGCATGGTGATGGTGGCCGCATTTCGCTATGTGCGGAAATCCCGGAAGGCACGCCGCCAGGCGCTCGCGATGCCATGCGAGTTGCTGCCTCCCGTCTCTATCCTTAAGCCCGTCCATGGGTTGGAGCTTCGGCTGGAAGAGACGCTGGAGAGCTTCTTCCGCCAGGACTATCCCGATTTCGAGATCATTTTCGGCGCCCGCAGCCATGACAATGCCGCGCTGACGGTCGTCGAAAAGCTGCGCGCGCGGTATCCTCATGTGCGGACGCGAGTCATCATCTCCGGCCAGCCCTCGTGGCCGAACGCCAAAGTATTCTCGCTGGCCAAGATGATCGCCTCTTCCGACAACGACTACTTCGTCATCAGCGATAGCGACATACTGGTGGGGCCAGACTTCCTGCGGAATGTGGTGCCGCCGCTGCTCGAGCCGAATGTGGGACTGGTGACCTGCCTCTACCAGGGCATCCCTGCGCCGGACTTCTGGTCGCGGATGGAGGCTATCGGCATGTCGGTCGAGATGCCGGCAGGCGTGATGGTCGCCGACATGGTGGAGGGAATGAAGTTCGCGCTGGGCGCGGCCATGACCGTGCGGCGCGACGCCATCGAGGCCATCGGCGGGATACGCGAGACCGCGGATTTTTACTCCGACGACTTTGTTCTCGGCAGTCTGGTTTCCGAAGCCAGCTATGAAGTGGTGCTCTCGCACTACAAGGTTGGACACGTGCTGTCGGCCTGTTCGCTGCCACGGACCTTCGGCGATCAACTACGCTGGATGAAGAGTACGCGCTACTCACGCCCGTGGGGACACGTCGGCTCCGGCCTGACCTATGCGGTTCCGTTCGGATTGCTGGGGCTGGCGCTGGGCTTGGGCCACCAAGGCCATCATCTGGTTGAGGGCTTGGTGTTGTTTGGGATCGCGTGGGTCAATCGCATGCTGCTGGCGTTGATCGTAGGCTGGGGCATCATTCGCGATCCGCGCTGCCTGTGGCTGTGCTGGCTTTATCCTCTGCGCGATCTGCTGGGCTTCTGTACCTGGGCGGGCAGCTTCACCGGCAACAAATTTCTCTGGCGCGGCGAGCCCTATCAGTTTGGGGAGTCTGGAAGAATCACTCCCGTGGCGCGATCCCTTGAGTTCGAGCGCGATCGCGTACCACAGGCCCACGACTAGCACATCTTTTCTGCGCGGGTTACCTCAAGTGGGTGATCAATCAGCGGTCCGACTTTCTCCACAAAGCTAACCGTGTGCGGCAGCGTGGCGTGCAGTTCGAACGCTGCTTCATCGACCCATCGCGAATGGATATAGAACAACCGCGGGTCGCGCGTCGAACGGAAGGCGTGAATGCTCAGGCAGCCGGGTTCCTCGCGCGATGGAGCAACGACCTCGGCCAGCGCCGTCGCAACGGCGTTTCCCTGGCCCTCGCGGGCGTGAAAGCGGGCGAAGATGAACAGCTCCATAGAAGCCTCGAACGTCAGCGCAGCGGCTCGAGTTTACCGTTACGCAATCTGAAGCGCAGCCCACGCCAGACGACGGTATCGCCAAAGTAGCTCGCGACCCATACGGCCAGGGCAATGAAATCGCGCAGCGGAATCAGCCAGAGATCGCGCGCGACGCTGCGGGTCGGCGAGAACTCCTCTTGCCGACAATCAACGCGGCCGCCAATCGGGCGACTGCGGTCAGAGCCAAGAACTACCCACGTCCACCAATCGCAATGGCCGGAACAGCACGGCGAGGATGGCCCACGCAAGCCCGAACGTCACGATGAGTCCGAAGTATTGGCTCGGACGGCGGTCTTTCACATTGCGCGCCCAGCGCATCTGATGCAGCCAGAAATCGCGGAAGCCATAGTCCGGTAGTGCGGTCTCGACAACCGGGCCAGCCAGAACGACCGAGGCTCCAGTCGCCGCGGTTCGCGCTCCCAGCTCGTAGTCGTCTCCGAGATGGTCAGCCAGCTGTTCCAGGCCGCCGATCTTCACCAGCATGGACTTCGTGGTCGCAATCGTCGCTCCAAGCCCGAAGCGGATGCCGCCTTCCATCGCGCGTGCCAGCAGAACGCCGCCGGCAAAATCGGTGCTGAGGCCGAGCGCTTCCAGCTTCGAGGCCATGGTCTTACCGGCGACCGCGCGATATAGCGTCGTCGACATACCCACTGCTGCATCCGCAAACGGCGCCATCACGCGGCGAAGATAATCGCGGGGAACAACGATGTCGCTGTCGTTAATGAGCACGTGCTCAAAGCGCGCCTGCGGCAGCATCTGCGCCAGATTGCTGACCTTGCCGTTCAGGCCGAGGACTTGCGGACAATGGACAATTCTCAAATTTTGCCGTGGAAACTGTTGCCGTACCTTCCTGACCACGTCCAGCGCCGGATCCTCCGGGTCGTGGACGCCAAACAGCACTTCGTACTCGGGATAAACCAGTTCGCAGTGGCTGGAAAACGCCCCGAACATATGCGGGTCGGTGCCCTTCAGCGATTTGAGAATACTGACCGGCGGCGCATAAGAGGCGTCGGGTACAGCCGTCGCCTCAGCCAGGTAACGCCGCGCTGCCAAGGCACTCAGAACGAAGTACGCCGTACCCGCCAGCCCCAGCAGGGTGCAAATGGCCGCGACGATTGTGGAGACGGAAGACACAGGGGACGGTTCAGATTAGCAGACCTATAGCGAAACTAGGCCCTTCACCCTACTGCGATTTTGCCGGTTCTCGCTTGGGAGAATGGGCTGCCCGGTTTATCATGTTTCGGAGCCTGTCCAAGGGAAATAGCAGCCATGATCAATGGGAAACGCGTAGCCGTGGTGATGCCGGCGTACAACGCCGAGCTCACGCTGGAAGCGACCGTGCGGGAATTTCCCGAACTGGTGGACATTCGCATTCTGGTCGACGACTACAGCAAGGACAAGACGGTTGAGGTGGCCAAGAAGCTTGGACTGACAGTCTTTGTTCACGACAAGAATTATGGCTACGGGCGTAACCAGCAGACATGCTATCGCGAGGCGCTGTCGGCCGGAGCCGATGTCGTCATCATGGTTCACCCGGATTATCAGTACACGCCGCTGCTCATCACCGCGATGGCCAGCATGGTGGCGTACGACGTGTATGACGTGGTCCTGGGTTCGCGCATTATCGGCGGGCAGGCGCTGCGCGGCGGCATGCCGGTCTACAAGTACATTTCGAACCGCTTTCTCACCGCGTTCGAGAACCTGTTTCTCGGGGTAAAGCTTTCCGAGTACCACACCGGCTATCGCGCCTTCAGCAGCAAGGTCCTGACGACTCTGCCTCTGATGGAAAACTCTCCCGACTTCGTCTTCGACAATCAGATGCTGGCGCAGTGTGTTCACTTTGGTTTCCGCATCGGCGAAGTTTCGTGCCCCACCAAGTACTTTGAAGAGGCCTCCTCCATCAACTTCAGGCGCAGCGTGAAGTACGGCTTTGGGGTGCTGGGAACCTCGCGTTCAGTTCAAGCTGAACAAGTGGGGCATGGTCAATCTGCCGCGCTTCAGCAAGGATGGCAAGAAGCTGGAGCCGATGGAACTGGCGGCGTCGAGCATTGGACACGCGACGGCCCGGTAGCCAACCCGTTTTGTAGGCGCCTCGCCCTGAATCGATTGCAACTTTTCCCGGTCTGCTTTCGTATTACCACTCGGAGAACTCTGCCCTGCTGCGTACAATAAAGGCAAGGGGTTCTCGGCATTCTCTGCATGGTTTCATCCACTCCACAACGGCGGTTGGCGCGGGGACATGTCCTGCGCGAACCGGCTCTGATAGCCCTGCAGACCATGCGCGCCCACAAGCTACGGTCCTTTCTGATGCTGTTGGGCATCATCCTTTCGGTATCCACCCTGATCCTGGTCGTAGCCCTCATCAGCGGCGTCAACGAATACTTCGCCAGCCGCGTCGCCAATCTCGGCTCCAACGTTTTTCTGGTGATGAAGTTCCCTATCATCAGCGACTCCAAAGAATTGCTGAAGGCCACCCGTCGCAATCGCGACATAAGCTGGGACGACTACGAATCGCTGCGTGAAAATCTGAAGCTGCCGAAGGGCGTGGGCGCCGAGGTTCGCCGCACGGCTAACGTCCGCTCCGCCCAGCAGAGCCTGGAAGACGTTGACCTGCGCGGCGTCACCTCCAACATCGGCGAGATGGATGTGGAAGAGGTCGCGACCGGCCGTTACATCACCGACGTCGACAATGAACATCGCGACATGGTTTGCATGATCGGCGCCGACGTGGCCGACAAACTTTTCGCCAACACCGACCCCATCGGCAAAGTCCTGACCGTCGATGGGCAGGAATTTCAGGTAGTCGGCGTGGCCAAGCGCATCGGTAACACCCTCGGGCAATCCCAGGACAACTTTGTCTATATCCCGATCCAGACCTGGCTCAAGATTTACGGGCGTAACACGAGTCTGCACATCAACGTTCAGACGCGCGGGCCGGAGTGGCTGGACCGCACCAAGGAAGAAACTCGAGCGCTGATGCGCGCGCGCCGGCACCTTGCGCCGAACGATGACGACAACTTCGGCATCCTGGCCAGCGACAGCCTGATGGGCCTGTGGAAGAACCTTACAGGCACGCTGGCGTCCGGCATGGTTGGATTAGTTTCGATCTTCCTGGTCATCGGCGGCGTGGTAATTATGAACGTGATGCTGGCGTCGGTGACCGAGCGCACGCGCGAGATCGGCATTCGCAAATCACTCGGCGCCAAGAAGCGCGATATTTTGCTCCAGTTCATGGTGGAGTCTACGGTGATGGCGATGGTGGGGGGCGCGATCGGCGTACTGGTAGCCTGGATTATTGCGGTCGTAGTACGGTCCATGACGCCCGTACCGATGGCTGTGCCGATCATCGCCGTGATATTGGCAATCGGAATCTCGTCGGCGGTAGGTATGTTTTTCGGTGTCTATCCCGCGCGCAAAGCCGCACGGCTGGACCCGATTGAAGCGTTGAGGTTTGAAAACTAGTTGTCAGGAGCCAGCCGCCAGTGGCCAGTTAAACCGCTGGATTCTGAAGTGACTGACAACTGAGAACTGCAAACTGCTTTATGCGGATGCACGTTGGCGAAAACTCGAAGATGGCGTTTGAGTCGGTTCGCGACCACAAGACCCGGTCGTTTCTGACCGTGCTGGGCGTGGTGATCGGCGTTGCCGCCATGATCTTCGTTACCTCGATCCTGGTCGGCCTGAGCCGCGACATTCAGGGTTTCCTGGAAGACTACGGCACGAATACGCTGTTCGTGTTTCGCTTTGACTTCAGCATTCGCGCCGGCCGCATGAGCGCCGAAGAACGCAACCGCAAGCCGCTGACCCTGGGCGATGCGCAGGCGATCCTGGCCGAATGCCCGCATGTGAAGAATGTGACCGTCGAAGTCATGCCGCGTGCCGATCCCGACGAGCGCCCGACTCCACGTGTGGCGCGCTACGGCACGCACGAGATTACCGATCTCGACTACAGCGGAGCCAACGCGGCTTACCAGGATGTCTACAACGCCCACGTAACCCAAGGCCGCTTCTTCACGGACTTTGAAGACGAGCATCGCGAAGACGTTGCGGTTATCGGCTACGAGATCGACAAGAATTTCTTCCCGGCTCACGACGGAATCGGCAAGACGATCATCGTCGACGGAGTGCCGTGGACCGGTCATCGGCGTACTCGAAAAGCGCAAAGGGCAACTCTTCAAAGACGAAACTGCGGATCGCACGGTCAAGGTGCCATACAACTCCTATCGCAAGCACTATCCCGCGCACGACGAGCATTTCATAGGCGCCGAAGCCTACCCTGGGTTTAAAGACGCTGCCGAGGATGAGATTCGGGGCCTGCTGCGCCGTCGTCGCAATGTGCCCTTCAACAAGCCCGACAATTTTGGCATCACCTCGGCTGCCGCAATGGCGGAAAACTTCCGGCAGATTATGAGCACGGTCGCCCTGATGACCGTTGTGGTCAGCTCCATTGGTTTGCTGGTCGGCGGGGTCGGCGTAATGAACATCATGCTGATGTCGGTGACCGAACGCACGCACGAGATCGGCGTGCGCAAGGCGATCGGAGCGCGGCGCGGCGACGTGGTTCGTCAGTTCCTGATCGAAGCAGTAGTGCTGACCGGTCTTGGCGGCTTGGTCGGAGTCCTGGTCGGCATAGCTGCAGCGGCAGCGTTGCCCCTCGTATTTCCCTCGATGCCGACCTCGGTGCCCATTTGGGCGGTCGTCACCGCCGTGCTGATGTCGATGAGCGTAGGGTTGTTTTTTGGTATGTATCCTGCAGTCAAGGCGTCGCGTCTGGACCCCGTCGAGGCTTTACGCTACGAGTAAGCTCCTCCGCCGGGCCACCCTTCCAACTGAAAGACGAATCTAACGAGAGTGCCTTCTCGCATCGAGGACTACGCCTTAATCGGCGACTGTGAAACCGCCGCGCTGGTCAGTCGCGCCGGATCTGTCGACTGGCTGTGCTGGCCGAACTTCGCTTCTCCCGCCTGCTTTAACGCGCTATTAGGGACTGCCGACAACGGACATTGGTCGATTGCTCCCAAGCAGAAATCGAACTGCTCGCGCCGTTATGTCGAGCACACCATGGTCCTTGAAACCACCTTCGAGACCGAGAGTGGCAGGGCGACCATTGTGGACTTCATGCCTCCTCGCGGCCACAACCCCGACTTGATTCGCATTGTGCGCGGCGTCCGAGGCACGGTTGAGCTGGAGCTGGAGCTGGTTCTGCGTTTCGACTACGGACGTTCGGTTCCGTGGGTCATGAGCCTGGAGGACGGCACCCTGCGCGCCATCGCTGGTCCGGACATGGCAGTCCTGCGCACTCCGGTTGAACTGCGCGGCGAGAACCTGCGAACCTGCGCCGAGTTCACAGTTCGCGAGGGTGAGTCGATTCCGTTTGTTCTGACCTACGGGCCGTCGTACCAACCGCTGCCCCATCCCATCGAGCCGGAGAAGTCGCTGGAGTACACGCTCGATTTCTGGAAAAAATGGAGCAGCCGCGCGAAACTGCATGGAGAGTACGCCGCAGATCTGGAGCGCTCGCTGATTACCCTGAAAGCGTTAACCTACCGGCACACCGGCGGCATCGTGGCGGCGCCCACGACTTCGCTGCCTGAAAGTCTGGGTGGCGAGCGCAACTGGGACTATCGCTACTGCTGGCTCCGCGATGCCACCTTCACTCTGCTCGCCCTGATGAATGCGGGTTATTTCGAAGAGGCGCAAGCCTGGCATGATTGGCTGCTGCGCGCGGTTGCCGGCAGTCCCGATCAGGTGCAGATCATGTACGGCATTCACGGCGAACGCAATCTGATGGAGTGGGAGATACCCTGGCTGGGAGGATACGAGAACTCCAAGCCGATACGTGTGGGAAACGCTGCGGCAGATCAGCTTCAGTTGGACGTCTACGGAGAACTGGCTGACGCTCTGCTTCACGCCTATCTTGGCGGTATTCGCTCGACCTTCGAAGATGTCGGCCTGCAAACCGCTTTAACCAACCATCTCGCCGACATCTGGCAGCAGCCGGACCGCGGCATCTGGGAGATACGCGGCGAGCCGCAACACTTCACCTATTCGAAAGTCATGGCTTGGGTGGCGTTTGATCGCGTTATCAAATCGCTGGAAAAAACGGGAGATCATAAAGCGCTCGATCGCTGGTCGCAGGTTCGCGACCAGATTCATCAGGAGGTTTGCGAAAAAGGCTACAATGCGGAGGTCGGCTCCTTCACCCAGGCATACGGATCGAAGCAATTGGACGCTTCATTGTTGCTGATCCCACAGGTCGGCTTCCTGCCCTACGACGATCCGCGCGTGCGAGGGACAATCGACGCCATTGAGAAAAACCTGATGTCCGGGGGGTTGCTGCTCCGGTATCGCAGTGAGAGCACGGACGACGGACTACCGCCGGGCGAAGGCGTTTTTCTGGCATGCAGCTTCTGGATGGTCAGCGCACTGAAGATGACCGGCCGCGTCGACGAAGCCAAAGAGCTTTTCGAGCGCTTGCTGGCCTTACGTAACGACGTAGGCTTGCTGGCTGAAGAATATGATCCGAAAAGCCAACGCCTGATGGGAAACTTTCCTCAGGCGCTTTCGCATATCGCGCTCATCAACGCGGCCTTCGAGTTCAACCGCATGAGCAGCCCAGGAGAACAGCGCGCGCAATCCACGCCCGCTGAACAGCACAGCTCCATGAATACGCCAGCCAAGGCCCGGGGCTAGCTTTCAACGGTTTCCGGCTGCGCGTTGCGCCGTGGTCTTCGATTGGCCTGCAGAATCTTCTTGCGCAAGCGCAAGGTTTGCGGAGTCACTTCTACCAGCTCATCGTCGGCAATGAATTCGATGGCCTGCTCCAGGTTCAGATTCTTGAAGGGTACCAGCCGGATAGCGTCATCCGCCGTCGACGAACGCATGTTGGTCAGCTTCTTCTCGCGAACGATATTCACGTCCAGATCGTTATCGCGCGAGTTCTCGCCCACCACCATGCCTTCATAAACCTCGACGCCGGGACCAACGAACATTTCGCCGCGCTCCTGCAGCCCCCACAGCGCATAGGCCGTAGTATGCCCTGAACGGTCCGCCACCAGCGCTCCCGTGACACGGTGCGGGATGTCACCCTGCCACTCGGTGTAGCCCTCGAACAGCGAGTTCATCACGATGGTTCCGCGCGTGTCGGTAAGCAGTTCGCTGCGCAAGCCAATCAGACCGCGGCTGGGGATTACAAACTCCATGCGCACGCGCCCGTAGCCGTGGTTGTGCATCTTCTGCATCTGGGCCTTGCGCGCACCCAGCTTCTCAATGACGACGCCGACGAACGATTCCGGCACGTCGACCGTAAGCCGCTCCACCGGCTCCATCAGCTTGCCATCCACATGCTTGGTGACGATCTCGGGCTTGCCCACCGCGAGTTCGAAACTCTCACGCCGCATCATCTCGATCAGAATCGCCAGTTGCAACTCACCGCGTCCCATCACCGTAAACGAATCGGTGTTTCCGGTGTCCTCGACACGAAGCGACACATTCGTCAGCAGCTCTTTTTGCAGACGGTCGCGCAGGTTGCGTGACGTAACGTACTGACCTTCGCGTCCGGCAAATGGCGAGGTATTGACCATGAACTGCATGGCGATGGTCGGCTCGTCGATGGTGATGATCGGCAGGGGCGCAGGATTCTCGACGTCGGTGATGGTCTCGCCGATGTTGATGCCGGTAACGCCGGCTACGGCGACGATGTCGCCCAGTTCAGTTTTCTCAATGTCGGTGCGCTTCAGACCCGAGAATGAGAACAGCTTGGTGATCTTAATTTTCTCCAGCGAGCCGTCACGCTTGGCGATGGCAACGTCTTCGCCGGTGCGCAGCGTGCCGTTGAAAACACGCGCAATCGCCAGTCGTCCGAGATAGTCGCTGTAATCCAGATTCGCCACCAGCACTTGCAGAGGACCGTCGAGCTCGCCCTGGGGCTGGGGAATCGTTTTCACGATCGCTTCAAACAGAGGCTGCAAATTCTCGCCCGGAGTCGCCAGATCAGTCGTCGCTGTGCCTGACTTGGCGTTGGTGTAAAGCACCGGGAAGTCGAGCTGGTCCTCGCCGGCATCCAGATCGATGAACAGGTCGTAGACCTCGTTCAGGACCTCCTGGGCGCGGGCGTCGGGACGGTCGATTTTGTTGATGACCAGGATGGGCGGCAGCTTGGCTTCCAACGCCTTGCTGAGCACGTAGCGCGTCTGCGGCAAGGGACCTTCGCTGGCATCGACCAGCAACATCACACCGTCGACCATCTTCAGGGCGCGCTCCACCTCTCCGCCGAAGTCGCTGTGACCCGGCGTGTCCACGATGTTGATCTTGACGTGGTGGTAGAAGATGGCCGTGTTCTTGGCCAGGATAGTGATGCCGCGCTCGCGTTCCAGGTCATTGGAATCCATCACCCGCTCGACGTGAGTTTCGTTGGCGCGGAAGATGCCGCTCTGGTTCAGCATGGCGTCCACCAGAGTCGTCTTGCCGTGGTCGACGTGGGCGATGATGGCGATATTGCGAAGATTCGAGCTCAAAACTGCTTTCCTTTCCTGAATGGGGGAAACCGCGTTCGATCGGCTAAACGGAGGGAGTCGGAACCGGTAAATCCAGTTTACATTACGCCGGCGTAGTTCATGGATGGATGGCCTCGGATATATCGGCTGGTGCTGAGCACACAACTCTGGCCTGGGTATAGTTCATTTGTTTGCTGGGAGGCGGGAGTCGAGAGTGACTAGCCTGAGAAGCCGCTGCCGCCTGTGACCTTGACTTTGGCGTCCTCAGGAGGATAGAGGAGCCGCTCGACGGTGCGGTCCATCGTATCAAGCAGGCTGTCGGCCGGAACCACACGCGCTTCGGTCAGCGCAGAATTCCAATCCTGGGAGCGCAGCGCATTTTCCGCAGCGACTCTGCTCCGGGAAGGAGCAGCCGCCAGGCTGTAGCCCAGCCAGATCAGAACCGTGAACAGGTACGCGATGCTATTGGCGCGGCTCAAGGCTGCAGCGCTGATGCCCTGATGACTGGCAAAAGTCGCTACCAGCATATTCACCGCGGCGAATAAGCCAAAGCCTACCGAGATCCCGAACAGGAGGCTGCGGTGAGGAATTCCAAGATAGGTGCCGAACAAAAGAAGGAAGAAGACCAATCCGCACTGCATCATGCGCAGACTGCGATCGGCTACCAGGATCATGTTCATGACCCAGTCGGCTTCCGACTTCTGCGTTGCGTTGATGGCCCACATTACGCCGACCAGCAGGATAACCAGCGCCGACCAGCGAAACAGAATCGCGCTTAAATCACGCAGAGCTTCGTACGGACGGAAGGCATCCTGAAAGATCTCCTGCAGAACAGCGAAAGAGATCAGGAAGCTCAAACCCAAGTGTACGTAGTACGCGTAGTAGTAAGCCGTGTAGGAAAAACGCGAAGAGATCAGCGCAAGTACAGGATCAGAAAGAGCCTGCAGCACAATGTAGTTGAAAAAGTACGGATAATCCCTGTGGAATCCTCGTCTCCACATCACGACCAACACGCCGCCCAACAAAATAGGCGTGGAAAACCACAGCGCGTAGTCAGATAGACGAAGGTGCATGACTCAACGAAAAGCATAGTCGTTAAGACTGCACATTACAAGGAAACTTTTTCAGCCAATGAGGTAACCATTACATGGTTACTTCCCGAATTGGCACTTTCTTGCTCCGATCCTTTCTGTTCCAAAGCACTCGATCTACTACGCCGCCCGTGGATCAGTGCGCGGCGGGCAATGGCCCGGCGAGCACAGCGGCATCGGTGCGCCCTCCGAGGCTATTGTTTCGCTCCGCGGGGGGCAATGACCGGGTGAGCACAGCGGCATCGGTGCGCCTTCCGAGGCAATGGTCTGGGTCAGTGACGGCGGGCAATGGCCGGGTGAGCACAGCGGCATCGGTGCGCCCTCCGAGGCGATGGTCTGGGTCAGTGACGGCGGGCAATGGCCGGGTGAGCACAGCGGCATCGGTGCGCCTTCCGAGGCAATGGTCTGGGTCAGTGACGGCGGGCAATGGCCGGGTGAGCACAGCGGCATCGGTGCTCCTTCCGAGGCGATGGTCTGGGTCAGCGACGGCGGGCAATGGCCGGGTGAGCACAGCGGCATCGGTGCGCCTTCCGAAGCGATGGTCTGGGTCAGTGACGGCGGGCAATGGCCGGGTGAGCACAGCGGCATCGGTGCGCCTTCCGAGGCAATGGTCTGCGTCAGCGACGGCGGGCAATGGCCGGGCGAGCACAGCGGCATCGGTGCTCCTTCACTAGGTAGAACTGCGGTCGGACTCGTACTGATGGCGGGGGCAAGGGGAGCTGACGAAACTGCGGACGCATTTGTAGCTGCACAGGCTACGCTGGCGAGCATGACGAGAGCGAAAGTCACAGCCAGAATATTTTTCATGGGAGAGTCTCCTGGGTCGTTTTGCGACCGGTATTTCCTCAAAAGTGATTGGCGAGCGTGGTCTCGCCAGGGGCGCTAGGGGATAAAACTACGGGGAATGGGGAAGTTCCTTCCCCAACTATGGCGACGGAGTGGTACGGACCTATGGCGGTTGCACCGCTAATGGCGCAGAGGGCTCCAGCTAGCATGAGGGCGGCAAGTACGGCTGTGAGAAGATTCTTCATGGTCGACAACCTCCACTTCGGTCCTAAGGTATTTCCTGGCCGAGTTACAATTCAGTTACTACAGGCAAAGATCGATAAGTCAACTTCCGCTGCTATTTCACGAGAGATGGCGTCGTTCAAACATTCAAACGCTGCGCTATTTAGTTTGCAAAACTACACATAAAAATGTTAACTATATAGTTAACAGAATGCCACCACTGCTCCGGGCCGGGCGCATGGCCTTTTTTTCAAATTGTCCCTAGGTTAAGTAATGCGCCCGTAATAAGAGGCTGCGCGGAAACACTGCCCCTTATGCAAATTATAGATAGGCATTTTGCAAATACCAGCGAAATTTGGCCACATTTCATGTGACATAGGTACATGTACTATTGGGTGATCTGGCGCCGCCTCGCGCGTGCTAGCTTACCGTTTTCACCCGATGTCGGACCTATCGCCGGCTATTTCTGGATGAGTCTTTTCTTTCTACGCCCATGACAGATGACCCTCGCCCCCTGCCCGAAGACAGGAACGCTTCTTCCAGCAAAACGGACCCATCCACCTATCAAAACAGTATGAAAGTCTGTCCCAATTGTTCCGAAACATTGCAAGACAATCATTGCAAGCTCATCTGCCCTCGCTGCGGATACTTCCTCAGTTGCTCCGACTTCTATTAGGTTAGGGCAATCGGGTGGCCGAGACCGATTAGAGGACTCTTAGTCTCGTCCTCTGTCCGCCTCCTGTCAATTACCCACTCGACGTATCCTTCGTGTACCTTGGAAGACGCAATCCCTTATCTAGAAGGAGGACAGAATGCAACGCACAGGCAGCGCGCACTGGGCCGGAGGCCTGAAAGACGGCAAAGGAACCGTGTCAACGCAAAGTGGCGTTCTTAGTCAGACGCAATACTCGTTCAGCACTCGGTTTGAAAATGGAGTTGGAACCAATCCTGAAGAACTGATCGCAGCCGCCCACGCCGGATGCTTTTCGATGGCCCTCTCAGGCCAATTGGGCGCGGCAGGTATGACCGCCGACAGCATCGACACAACCGCGACTGTAACCCTGGATAAAGTCGAAGGTGGTTTTGGAATTACCGCGGTGCATCTTGAAGTGAAGGTGAAGATCCCCGGCGCCGACAAAGCCAAGTTCGATGAGGCCGCCCAGAATGCCAAGAAGGGCTGCCCGGTGTCGAAGGTTTTGAACACGAACATCACGATGAATGCCCAGCTGGTGTAATCGACGGCTGCTTCTGAGAGCTCGGGAGCAGCCAACACCATTCCTCCCAATTCCATCGAAAGGTAAGTACGTTGCGACGGTTCCTGCCGCGCAAAATGCCTTTTGGTGAGCCTTTGAAGATTACGATTTTCGGACTGACGCTTTCCTCGTCCTGGGGAAACGGACACGCTACGCCATACCGGGCGATTCTTCGCGCTCTCCATCGTCGTGGAGCGCGCATAACCTTTTACGAAAAAGATGTTCCGTACTATGCCTCTCACCGCGACCTGGTCGAGTGTGACTATTGCGACTTGAGGCTCTATGCGGATTGGGACGAGATTCGCGCAGAGGCTCTGCATCAGGCCGGCGAATCGGACATTGTTCTTACCGCGAGCTACGCGCCTGAGGGGGCGCGCATCAGCGCGGACGCACTGGACCTCGCGCGCCCGATTCACGTGTTCTATGACCTCGACACTCCGGTTACGTTGAGCCGGCTGCAATTCGGCCCATTGGATTATCTGCGGCGCGAGCAAATTCCGGCATTCGATCTTTACTTGTCCTTTACAGGTGGCCAGTTGTTGCGATCTCTGGAGCAGCGATATGGAGCGCGCTTGGCACGACCGCTCTATGGATGCGTCGATCCCGATGTTTACCGGCGCGTGCCGCCGCAGACCGAGTTCGACTGCACCTTGAGTTATCTGGGGACGTATGCGGCTGACCGTCAGGAGAAGCTCGACCAACTATTTCTCGAACCGGCACGACGGCGCGCTGAGTCACGCTTTCTGCTGGCGGGATCGCTCTATCCGTGGGAGTGGTCATGGCCGGAGAACGTGCACCGTATCGAGCATCTGCCGCCGGACCGGCATCCCGCGATGTATTCCTCGTCGCGCGCAACCCTGAACATTACGCGGGCGGAAATGGCGAAGTCAGGATTTTGCCCGTCGGGACGATTCTTTGAAGCAGCTGCGTGCGGAACGCCGATCCTGACGGATGAGTGGGAAGGTCTGGATCGCTTCTTCAACGTGCAAGAGGAATTGCGCGTGGTACGGACGTCGGAGGAAATCCTCTGGGCTCTCGATGACGCGCCAGGAGAGTTACGGCGGAACGCAGAACGAGCGAGACAGCGAACCCTGGACGAGCACACGGGGGAGCGTCGGGCCGCGGAGTTTCTTGCGTACTGCGAAGAGGCGAGGCAGCGGAAGAATTCAGCCATGGAGGTTTCGGCATGATCGGAATCATTCCGGCAGCGGGGGCAGGCCAGCGCATTCAGCCGCTGGGCTGTTCGAAAGAACTGCTTCCCGTCGGGTCGCGCATGGTCGACGGCATCGAGCGGCCGAAAGCGATCTCCGAATACCTGGTCGAGCGGATGATTGCGGCCGGAGCAACGCAGATCTGCATGGTCATCTCGGCTGAAAAGAGCGATATCGTTCGCTATTTCGCCGAGCGCAGTTATACGGCGGAAATTTTTTACGTGGTGCAGCAGCAGCCCCGCGGACTGTGCGACGCGTTGTTTCGCGCCGAACCATTCACAGCGCAGCACGACCAGGTGTTAATCGGATTACCGGACACGGTTTGGTTCCCGGAGAACGCCTACTATCCTGCGCTGGGGCAGGAGCGAGCCGAGGTGAACCTGGTGCTCTTTCCGGTCGAAAATCCCGCCGCCTTCGACTCGGTAGTTTGCGACCCTCAGAATTTTGTTCGCCGCGTGGATGTCAAGGTGCCGCAGCCGGAGACGCACTGGATCTGGGGAGCGATTACCGCCAGCGGCGAAGCCTTTCACGCGTTGAAGCTGCTGTGGGACTCGCGTCACCGCGATGACGAATATCTGGGAACACTCTTCAACGCTTACATCGAGGCAGGCAATTCTATCCGGGGGCACTATATCGGAGAGACGTACATTGACGTGGGCACGATGCAGGGCTTCCACCGCGCACAGGACTTCCTCCGGGAGCAGGCACAGCTACAGAGAGTGAAGAGGCCGGCGGCCTGACTTGGCCGAAACAGCGGCCGCGAGGAGCTGTTCTTGACTTAACTTTGGGCCCTTAGAATCTCCCGAATTTCGCGGTTGATGCGGGCCGCGTCCTGCGAAGCTTTATCGATCAATCCCAACCACTTTGCATTGTTCTCGTCGAGTTTGGCCTGGGCAAGAAGATAAGAAGCCTGCATGATAGTTTCGATGTAATTGCTGAGATCGTGCGACAACGTACGCAGCTTGGCGACCGTTTCGTTAGGCAATTTCTTGATCTCGTCTGTCGCGGGTTGAACCACGTTGGTCTCTCCTGGCATTCAGGGCTGGCAGCCCTCGGAATCTTAGACGCAAAACCGGGAGCTCACGTTGGCTTGCGGTATGGAATTTTCTGCCTGCCGGCCCGTGCCGTGAAACACCTTAACACAGGTTGCATGCCCCGACACCTTGCCGGTACGGCGAATACCCGTTTCCGCCATCGTTTAAGGCTGGTATGATGCCCCCAACAGCCCTATCAGCCGAGCTATTTCCGCATGAGCCGAATGCGCTTAAAGACCAAATTGGTGTTGGCGATCAGCAGCATGGTACTGGCCCTGGTGGCGATCTTTTGCTACCTGTACGTATCGCACCTGGTACGCCAGCGCACGGCCGAAGCCTATGACAGCGCCGACTTCGTAGCCAAGGAAATCCGCGAGAGCGCGCGTGAGGCCTCGCAAGTCGACCTGAGCACAACCTTCGTCAACGAAAACGATCCCAAGCAGGTGGAGGAGTTGTTGAATGAAGCGCTGCGCATGGACCACGGCCTGAACACCCTGCTGCAGTCGGTTGTCGGCTTTTCGCCCACAATTTTTGACGCGGCCATCGCAGACGTAAACGGGCGAGCCATCGTCAATACCGATCCCCTGGCCATTGGCAAAGACCTGCCGGAGCGCGAGGACTTTCGCAAGTTGCGCGATGGCAGCTTCCTGGAACAGATCAAAGTCGTTTTCGGCGAGCCGCGCGTCTATGACGTCCACTTGCCGATTCAGCGCGAGAGCCAGCCTTTCGGCGATATCCGGATCGGTATTTCTACTGTCTTCCTGAAAAATGAAGTCCAGCCGCAGTTGCGGCACGCCATCATCTTCTCCATCATCGCGATTCTGGTTTCGCTGGCATTGGCGGCGGTGGTATCCAATATCGCGCTTCGTCCATTGGAAGCGATCGGACGCCGCCTAGACCAGATGACCAGCGGCGTTCCCGACTCGACGCCCGAGCCCGATCCGCGGCGCACGGACGAGTATGGGATGGTCAACACCAAGATCGATCGCCTGGGCCGCCAGATCCGCGACGTGAAGGAAGTGTTCAGCGCTCTCAAAGAAAACCTCGACCAGATTATGGGCACGCTGCAGGACGGCCTGGTGCTGTTTACGCGTGACACCCGCGTGGTGCTGGTCAGCGCGTCGGCGGAGCGCTTCATCGGACGGCCGCGCAGTGAGATTCTCGGCAGCGTGGTGGAAGGCGTCTTCACCGATGAAACGAGGTTAGGCCGCATCGTGCTCGACTCTTTCGCGCTGCACCAGGGAATTCCGCAGCGCGAGATCGAACTGGACAACGGGCGGCGCATTCAGATCGCGCTCGACTTCATCGCCGAACGTGGTGAGCGAATCGGCGCGCTGCTGACCATGCGCGATGCCGAGTCAGTGCGCCGCATCGAGAATGAGATCGAACTTTCGCGACGCCTGGCTGCCATCGGACGCCTGACCTCAGGCGTGGCGCATGAGGTCAAGAACCCGATCAACGCCATCGTCGTGCATCTGGAACTGCTGCGCGAGAAGATGCGCGATATCGATCCCGATGCCAGCCGCCACATGGACATCATCGGCCGCGAGATTCATCGCCTGGACCGCGTGGTACAGGTACTGGTCGACTTCAATCGGCCGGTGGAGTTGCGCCTCGCCGACTTCGACCTGCGCAAGCTGATCGAAGATGTAACCCTGCTGGCATCGCCGGAGGCGGCGCGCCAGGGCGTCAAGCTGGAAACCAAGCTGGGCAATAACTCGCTGCCGGTTCGAGCCGATTCTGACCTCATCAAGCAGGCGCTGCTCAACGTGATTCTGAATGGCGTGCAGGCCATGAATGAGGGCGGTGTGCTGAACATCACGGCGCGACAGCAGGATGGGGCAGCCAGCATCGAGGTCCACGACGAAGGCGGAGGCATCCCTCCCGAGGTGCGCGACAAAGTTTTCAACCTGTACTTCACGACCAAAAAGACCGGCAGTGGAATCGGATTGGCGATGAGCTACAGGGTCCTCCAACTGCATAATGGCGCCATCGATTTTGTCACGGAGATGGGCCACGGCACGACCTTCCGCTTATTCCTGCCGCTGGCGGATAAGAAAGAAAAAGAACCCGCGGTCGTCGTCACCCGCGGATGATTGTCTGGAATCTCAACGGAAGCAACCGGTTGCAGCTGCTGTTTTTTTGGTGCCGAATGTTTATGATAGGCGTACACATTTGCCGTCGCTTGCTCCGCCGCTTGAGTTGCGAAAACGTAAGCATCTTGGCAGGGTGGCAAACCTGCGCATGAACTATGGCCGTCAATTCGGTGTTTTTCTGGCAGCTTCGATCCTGCTGGTAAGTGTCGGTTGCGCAAAAAAGAAGCCGCAACTACCGGCACAAGCCAAAGCTCCTGTCGAGACGATCGATACGCCGCTGCCGCCGGAGATCTCGGAGACGGTTCCTCCGCCGCCGCCGCCAACCCCTGCGCCTGCACCCCAGCAACAGCCGGAAATCGCGCAGAAGCCGGTCAAGCATCACAGCAGAAAGAAGCCGACGACGGTACAACCGAGCCTGCAGGCAGCCAATCCGCCCCCGGCGAACACTCCTTCGAACAGCAACACGACGATGGCCGCGGCCCATCCTCCCGCTAATCCGGCCGAGACGCAGCCTGACCCCGCCATCGCCGCCGACGTAACCAATGCGCAACTGGTCAGGCAGAAGCAGTCGACCGCCGAGTTGATCGAGGAAACGGAAAAAACGATTGGCGGGCTGAAGAATCTCTCTCACGACGAAGAAGAGATGCTGACGCAGATTCGCTCGTACGTGAGCCAGTCGCGCAAAGCCACTACCGACGGCGACTTCGAACGCGCCTTCAATCTCGCCACCAAGGCTCACCTGCTGACGGACGCTCTCGTAAAAAAGTAAGTGACTTACCCGGTTCGCTCACCCCGGTTCACTCACTTCGTTAAGGATCTCCCGCAGCAACCACAAAGGCGCGAACGAGTGCATGCGCTTTGCCGGCGAATGCCGAACGTTCCGGCTGGAACAACGTCCCAAAGTAAAAGGGATGGTTGGGTAGCTCGACGGCGCGCGGCTCGCCGTTGGGGCCGAGAACGCCGATCCGCAATCCACCTTGCTCCAGGCGAGGAATGTAGTCGGGGTTGAGGCCGTAGCTGCAGTGATATTTCTCGCAGATCTCATCGGACGCGTAGATCTGGTGGAGACGCGTGCCAGGCACTGGCCGCAGTATTTCGCTGGATTCGATCAGCGCGCAGGCGAGGTTGGTGATGACCGGCTCGGATGTGGCCGGGTCGCTCTCTTTGTGGCCGGCAGCTGAGATGCCTAAAACATTGCGCGCGAATTCCAGAACAGCATGCTGGCATCCACCGCAGGTGCCTAGAAACGGGCGTCGATTCTCGCGTGCGTATCGAATGACGCGCAGCGCGCCTTCCATCGAACGATAAGGACTCGCCGGCACACACCAGAAACCAGCGTAGACGTCGAGCGGCGCTCGCTCGGCGGATTCGGTCGCCAGCCACTCCGGCTGAACATTTTGACCGTCGGCGGCAAGTGCAAGCGCCTTCGGAATGGCTTGATGCGCCAGGACATCAGGATTGAAGTCGCCGATCAGTGCAATGCGCATGCGAGAAGCCGTTACTTCCTTCCTTCGCGCTTCTGCGCCACCACCAGCCCGCGCGGTGTCGGCAACAACACAACCGAAATCAGGCCGTCGCGCTCGAGTTTCAGCGCCGCATCGCGCACCTGCTTCAAGTGCGAGCTGGCGTCGTGCATCAGGATCAGGCCGAACGGAGAAATTTGCGGCAGGTAGCGCCGGACTTCCTGCTCGCGGATCGGCATGTCGCTGTCGCTGAAAAGCAGATCAATGGTGCCTTCGACCTTCATCTCCAGGCTGGACTCGTTGCGCAGGTCGATCAGGTCGCGAAATTCCGACGCATCGATCTTCTGCTTTGCAGTCTCGAAGACCTTCGGGTCGTATTCGCAGCTGACGATCCGTCCAAAGCCGTTCAGGCGCATCGCCTCGGCGATCCACAGCGTGCTGACGCCCATGAAGGTCCCGGTCTCGACCACCAGGTTCGGTTTGATCGTCGTGACCAGCGTGCGCAGAAACTCCAGCACTTCGACCTCGGCGGTCATGGAGTCGTACATGCTCCAGCGCTCGGGATGAGGGCACTCCGGCGTAGGCCGGTGATACTCGGGGACGAGCTGACCGGAGCGCTGCACGGCCTCGCGCATGATGCGGTGCTCCTGTTTTTCTTTCTTGAAGAGACGGCGAAGGCTCAAGAAATTCCTTTCGCAAAGGCGCAACTAGCAATTGGCACTTAGCATTTAGCCAAAACGTCGCAGTAGCCGCCTTTGCCAGATGCTAAATGCCAACCGCCAAATGCCGGTTTTCTGAACGTCCATTCACCAGCAATCGGCGCACTTCAACAACATAGTTTGCACACTCAGTATATGTGAGCAGCTTCCGCAGCTGCGACTGCGCTAGAGTGGACGTATCCATGCGCGAGATGTGGCAGCACCGCGGGATGAGGCTGATTTTCACGGCCAACCTCATCTCCATGATCGGCAGCGGCATGAATTCGGCCGCCGTGATCTGGTACATCCTGCAGGCGACGCACTCCGAGGTCTCGCTCGGAACCCTGATTGCCTTGCAGACACTGCCCTCGCTCATCCTGCTGCCGTTTACCGGCGTGCTCATCGACCGCGAAGACCGCCGTCACCTGATGATGTGGCTGGACGGCGGCCGCGGCCTCATCATCTTCGGCGTAGCCCTGCTGGTGCTCACCCACCGCGCCCATCTCTGGCAGATCTACCTGATGAACATCCTCGTCGCCATCGGCTTCTGGATGTTCTTCCCCACGGTGAATGCGCTCATCCAGGAGTTGACGCCCGATGACAAGATGCTCGACTCCAACTCGCTGCTGCTGGCCGCGCTACAGGGCGGCTGGCTGATGGCGGGCGCGGTGGTCGGCTTCGTCTACAACCACATCGGACTGGGAGGCGTGCTGCTGATTGACTGCGCCAGCTACGCAGTCTCGCTGGCATGTGTCTTCCAGGTGCGCAAAGGGCGGGTCACGGTGGCGCGTCCTGAAGGGCCAATCGCCGACGCCCCGCGCGACTCTGGGTCGTTGAGCCGCTACCTCCAGGAACTCGGCGAAGGCTATCGCTATGTTCACGAAAACCGTCGCGTGCTGCTGATCGGTATCGCCTGGGCGCTGTTTGTCGCGGCCATGATGACCCAGGGCGTGCTCTCAGCTCCGCTGAGCGAGCGCATTCTGCATGGCGGCGCGGTCGGCTACGGATGGCTCAATGGCGGATGGGCAATCGGCGCCTTCGTCAGCGTCTTCTACGCCTCGCGCTTTGTGCGCCAGCATGGAGCGAACCGCGTGGTTACGTTGACCATGTCGGTCATCGCTGCGTCGCCTGTTCGCGCTGCCGGTTTCGCGCTGGCTGGCGCTGGCCGTGTTGATTTACTTCGTGATGGGTTCCAGCCGTGGCATGGGCGGCATTGCTCTGTCCAGCGAGATGATGCAGCTGACGCCGCGTTACATGATGGGGCGCGTGCAGAACACGTTCTCCTTCGTGGCCAGCGCGCTGCAGATCTGCACCGCATTGCTGGTCGGCGAGGCTGCGCATCGCGATGGGCTGATGTACGGCTTCTGGATGGTCGGAGCGATGTATCTGGGAGCGGCGCTAGCGGCGTGGTTGCCGATTCGAGGGTCGCACAATGAGGTGGTGGAAGAGAGTAGCGCCGCGGATTGAGAAAGGGCGGCAACTAGCAGCTAGCAATTGGCAGCCAGCAATTGCAGTTGGCAGTTGGCAGTTGGCAGTTGGCAGTTGGCACTTGGCAGTTGGCAATCGCCAGTTGGCATTTAGCAATGCCGCATGCCGCAGCCGGAGCAGCGCCGTAGGCGCGTCATAGGTTAGCCCAGCCGTTCACGGCTGGGAACCACGGCCGCATCATCCCAGAGTGCCGTAGGCACGACAGAAACTGCCCCGCGGGACTCGACTCCCTGTAAAACGCGAACCAACCCTGCGGGGTGGGCTATCGAACGCCTATGCCAAATGCCAACTGCCAACTGCCTATCCTCCCGAACGCCGACTCCCGATCCGCCTCGATCTCAAACGGCGTCCTGGGCGCGTCGTGCAGCAGAAAATCGCAAAGCACGCGATTGAATTCCTCCGGCACTTCTTCGTAGGGCATGTGACCCGCGCCGTGAAACATCACCAGGGCGCTGTTCTTCAGATGCCGCTGGAGCTGGTGAATCGACGACGGATAAACCGCGCGGTCACGCGAACCCCATAGCAGCAGCGTGGGAATGCCGGTGATGTCGCCGAGCGCCTGATGGATGGCCGGCAGGTCATCGTGCCACGAGCGCAGAATCTTGAGCAGGTGCTCGAAGCTTCCCGGCGGCTCGAGCGCCTCGGTATAGCCGTCAAAGGTTCCCGGAGTAATACGCGCCGGGTCGCCATAAAGCGCCTTCATGTAGCGCTTGGCGATGATCTTCAGCCGCGGCTGCACGTGCACGACATAGATACCGCCGAGGGTCGTGGCCAGCAGGCGCGTCAAAACTTTGCCGTGGCTCGACCATGGATTGATTGGCGAAACCAGCACCAGCCGGCGGATGCGCTCCAGCTGATTCGAGCGGGCCGCCAGCGCAGCCAGAAGGATGGTCAGGCCGCCTCCGCGCGAGGAGCCGACGATGTCGGCATTCTCGATCCCCAGCTGCTCCATGAAGCGCAGCACGCGCTCCGCATCGCCGGCCAGCGTGCAATCGGAACAGTCGGGACGCTCGGAGAAACCGCAGCCCGGCAGATCGATGGCGTACACGGAGAAATCCTTCGCCAGCGCCTCCATGTTGAATCGCCAGGAAAATGAGTACCCAAGAAATCCGTGAATCAACAGGAGCGGCGGGCCTGACCCGGCAAACCAGTAACGCCAAGTCACGCCGTCGACGACGGCGGTACGCGGCTCGAGCTCCTTGAATATAAGCGAGTTGTGGCACAGATGCTATTTGTGCTGGCTGGGGCATGTCGCGTTCCGTGCAACCAGGCGGCTCACCTTCTACATCGAATGCTAGTGATATCGCCTCTGTCGCTTGGGGAGCCGAAAGCTCCCCGTTTTTCTACCCGTTAGGTTACCACTGAGTGGGATTCAGGGCGTCGCCGAAGCCGCCGGGGGTGCGTCCGGTTCGGCTCTGAAGTTTCGGATCACCGTGCGATAAAGCATGAGCGCAGAGATAACAGATACGCCGATTAACCCAGCGCCCAATCCGGTTTCATGCAGCAGCAGTTTGCCCGTCCCGAACAGACAGCAGTAAACCATCACGCAGCCCAGCACCCACGCGCCGAGGTTCCGCTCCAGATCGCGGTGTTGCTGTAATCTCGGGAGCGCCTTCCGGCGATGCGCTTCCAGCCGCGCACATCGGGCCTGACACGACGATAGAACGCCAGCAGAACCTCGTCGGGCTCGGGCTTGGTCAGGAAAGTCACGAGTGAGCCACACCGCTGTCGTGATAATTGTCGTCGTCAGCGCGCCTTTGGCGAACACCACCGACTCGTTGCCGGCGAACGGCTTCCAGTGATTCAGCGCGACCGTTGCCAGCAGCGAGCAGGCCATCGCGGAGATCTCGCTCCAGGCATTGATCCGCCACCAGTACCAGCGCAGGATGTACACCGCGCCCGTGCCCGCGCCAATCTGCAGCACCACCTGCCATCCGGAAGCAATCGAGCCGAGATGCACCGACACCCACGCCGAGGCAATCACCAGCAGCACCGTGCACAGCCGCGAGACCGTGACGTAGTGCCGCTCGCTGGCGTCTCGGCGCAGAAAGCGGCGGTAGAAATCCGCCACCAGGTACGACGCGCCCCAGTTGAGCTGCGTGGCAATGGTCGACATGAACGCCGCCAGAAATCCAGCCATCGCGATGCCGCGATATTTGTGTGGAAGGTGCGCGTTCAGTACCATCATGTAGCCGGCTTCCGGGTGCTTGAGCCCCGGATACAGCACAATCACCGCCAGGCCGGTGACGATCCACGGCCATGGCCGAATGGCGTAGTGCGCGATGTTGAACCACAGCACCGACAGCAATCCCTGCTTCTCGTCGCGAGCGCTGAAGATGCGCTGCGCGATGTAGCCTCCGCCGCCCGGCTCCGCGCCGGGATACCAGAACGCCCACCATTGCAGTCCGAGATAGACGCAGAAATTTGCGACCGGCACCATCCACAACGTCTCTGCCGTGATGCCGCGCGAGAAATCCGGCAGAAAGCCGATCGGGCTGGCGGCGTTGTTTCCGGCCGCCGCCTGTAATTTGCTCAAGCTCTGGATCAGCGCGCTCATCCCGCCGCAGGCCTCAACCGCGTAGTAGCCGACCGCGATCACGATCGACATCTTCAGCACGAACTGAAACAGGTCGGTCCAGAGCACGCCCCACAAGCCGCCAAGCGCAACATATAGGCCGGTAAACGGAATGAGGAACAACACGCAGACCGCCAGCGCCGCGCCGTCGTCGCCGCTCCACACCGAGCCGAAGTGCGCGCTCATCACCCGGCTGACGTTGGCCAGCATCGGCGTCCCCGCAAACGTGGTCGAAACGATGCTGGTCATCGCCTTGGTCACCCAGCCGAGGATGACGCAGTTCATCAGCAGCCCCAGATAGATAGCGCGAAAGCCGCGCAGGAACGCCGCGGGTTTGCCCGAGTAGCGGATCTCGGCGAACTGCACGTCGGTCAGCAGCCCGGAGCGCCGCCACAGCCGGGAGAAGAGAAACACGGTCATCATGCCCGACAGCAGAAATCCCCACCACAGCCAGTTGCCGGAGATTCCTTGCGAGTAGACCAGCCCGGTCACGACCAGCGGCGTGTCGGCGGCAAACGTCGTCGCCACCATTGACGTTCCCGCCAGCCACCAATTCACGTTGCGGCCGGAGACGAAGTAATCGTCGATGCTGCGGCTGGAGCGTCGCCGGAACCACAGACCCATCACCAGGGTGATAGCCAGGTAGCCGACAATCGCAGACCAATCGAGAAGAGTGAAGTTCAAAATCGAATCACCGTGTGGCTGTGGGAGCAGTCATCATCGAATTGTCCTCTCGACGACGAGTGTGGTTCTTATCGATTGTCATCCCGACCGGAGGCGGGCCGTTTAGCCCGCCGGAGTGGAGGGACCTGCTGTTCGTGGCTGGGGAAAAATCCTTGCGCTGCTCGCAAAAGCAGGTCCCTCCACGCGGACTAAAGTCCTTGGTCGGAATGACACCCGATGAGAGTAGGACGCCAGTCCTGTCACTCACCGCGGACTCAGTACTAGACGGTATAATCAATTACCAGTCAGGAGTATTCCAACATTATGAGTGGAACCAATGGCAGCAACGGCACGACCACGCTGAAGCCGCGTGCCGAGTGGATCACCCGGCGCCGTGAAGAGGCCGCTCGCACCGGCGACACCAACATGTCGCAGATGCACTTTGCCCGCAAGGGCCTGCTCACCGAAGAAATGCTCTTCGTCGCCGAGCGCGAGAAGGTAGCGCCCGAGCTGATCCGCGACGAAGTTGCCGCCGGACACATGATCATCCCGGCCAACATTAATCATCCTGAGCTGGAGCCGATGTGCATCGGCGTGGCCTCGAAGTGCAAGATCAACTCCAACATCGGCAACTCGTCGGTGACCAGCAACGTTGACGAGGAGCTGCGCAAGCTGCACACCTCGGTCCACTACGGCGCCGACACGGTGATGGACCTCTCGACCGGCGGCGGCATCCACGACATTCGCGAAGCCATCCTGCGCCACTCGCCGGTGCCCATCGGCACGGTGCCGATCTACGAGGCGATCTCGCGCGTCAAACGCGTCGAAGACCTGACCGCCGACATCATGCTCGAAGTCATCGAAGAGCAGGCCGAGCAGGGCGTCGACTACATGACCATCCACGCCGGCGTGCTCATCGAGTACCTGCCGCTGATCACCAAGCGCATCACCGGCATCGTCAGCCGCGGCGGCGCGATCCTGGCGCAGTGGATGGCGCACCACCACAAGCAGAATTTCCTTTACGAGCGCTTCGACGACATCACCAAGATTCTCGCCAAGCACGACGTCAGCTATTCGCTGGGCGACGGCCTGCGTCCGGGCTGGATCGCCGACGCCAGCGACGAGGCGCAGTTCGCCGAGCTGAAGACGCTGGGCGAGCTCACGACCAAGGCCTGGGAGCGCGATGTCCAGGTCATGATCGAAGGCCCCGGCCACGTGCCGCTCGACAAGATCAAGGAGCAGGTCGACAAGGAAGTCGAGCTCTGCCACGGCGCGCCGTTCTACACGCTGGGTCCGCTGGTCATCGACATCGCTCCTGGATACGACCACATCACCTCGGCGATCGGCGCCGCGTTGATCGGCTGGCACGGTGCGGCGATGCTCTGCTACGTAACGCCGAAGGAGCACCTCGGCCTGCCCAACGAGAAGGATGTGAAGGACGGCATCATCGCCTACAAGATCGCGGCGCACGCGGCCGACGTGGCGCGGCATCGCCCCGGAGCGCAGGACCGCGATAATGCCATCAGCTACGCGCGCTATACCTTTGATTGGGAGAAGCAATTCCAGCTCTCGCTGGATCCCGAGACAGCGCGCAGCATGCACGACGAGACTCTGCCCGACGCCTACTACAAAGAGGCGGCATTCTGCTCGATGTGCGGCCCGAAGTTCTGCTCCATGAACTACTCGGCCAAGATCGACGAGTACAACAAGCAGGTACACGGCGTGGAGAAGAAGGACTACTCTGACCTGATGAACAAGCTGGTGGCGATCAAGTAAGCAGCAATTAGCTGCTAGCAACTAGCAACTAGTTAAGGCCGCGCGCGTCGCGGCCTTTTGTTTTCGACGACGCTTTTGCTCTTGCTAATCTCAAAGAAGCCTTAGAGCTGCACTTCGAGCCTCCTCAAGCGACAGGTCTTCCTGAACTGCGTACGATCGAGGTCGAGGTTGGGGCGGCTTAGACCTCTCTCTTTCCGCGAAGCTCTCGATTAGCCACCCTCTGTAACCAACTCGTAATCTCTCTCACGTAATCCTGCCACCTGTCTTTGTTACACTCGCAGAGTGAGACGCATCCGCCCGAAAGCATGGATCTTCGCCTCTCTGTCGGGCGTTCTCCAGGTCCTGATCTTCCCAAACTTCTCGATTTACCTGCTGAGCTGGATTGCCCTGGCGCCGCTCATTTACGCCATCCTGAAGTGCCGCGACCAGGACATCATGATGGTGCTCGCCGACGGTGGCCAGTACCTGGCGCCGGCCACTCCGTGGCAAGGTTTCCTGCTGGGATATCTCTGCGGCTTCATCTGGTACCTGGGCAGTTGCTCGTGGATCTTCCACGTCATGCACGTCTATGGCGGGATCGGCTCGCCGCTGTCGGTTCTGCTGCTGATCCTGTTCTCGCTGTATCTCGGCTTGTATCACGGGTTATTCGGGTTGCTGCTCGCAGTCATTGCCGCGCGCCGCAACCAGATGAACCTGCGCGCCCTGGTCTTTACGCCATTTCTGTGGGTAGCCGTCGAGATGGCGCGCACCTACATCACCGGTTTCCCCTGGGACCTGCTCGGCACAACACAGATCGACAACATACCGCTTTCGCGGATTGCGACCGTAACCGGCGTTTACGGAATCTCGTTTGAGATCGCGCTGGTCAACACCGCCGTTGCCGCGGCTTTCCTGGTCCCTTACGCAAAACGCAAACTGCTGTTGACCGCATCGTTGTCCGCCGCGATCGCCTTGCACGCCGGCAAGCTGTTGAAGCCGGAGGCGCTGCCCACCGACCAGGCGGCTACGCTGGTTCAATCGAACATCCCGATTCTCGGCTCTGACTGGTCGCCCGAATACTTTGACCAGACGTTGAGCGCCCTGCAAGCTTTGAGCGTGCGTCCACACCATGACAAGCCCGGCAGTCCGGGGCTGATCGTGTGGCCGGAATCGCCTGCTCCGTTCTGGGCCACCGACCTGAAGCTGCGTCACACCCTGGCGGAGATCGCGCGTAACACGGGTTCCTACATCATCGCGGGTTCTATCGGTATCGACCACGCCGGCGATCCTCATCGATTGCCCGAGATTTACAACTCGGCGTCGGTGATTGCAACCAACGGCGCATGGACGCAACGCTACGACAAAATCCATCTCGTTCCCTTCGGCGAGTACGTGCCCTTCGCAAAACTCTTCAGCTTTGCCGGTGGACTGACGCGTGAGATTGGAACCTTCGCGCGCGGCGTCTCCCGGAAACCGGTGAGCGTTGGGGATTCGGAGGCGGGCGTCTTTATCTGCTACGAATCAATCTTCCCCGACGAGATCCGGCATCTGGCTCTAAACGGCGCCGAGTTCTTCGTGAACATTTCCAACGACGGTTGGTACGGCGAGGGCGGCGCACCCCGCCAGCATCTCAACATGGCCAGAATGCGCGCCGTGGAAAACAATCGCTGGTTGCTGCGCGACACCAATACGGGCGTCACCGCCATCATCGATCCCTACGGCCGCATTGTCGACGAAGCGCCGCGCAACCAGCGCACCGCCTTGCAGGGAGGCTACTCGCTGGAGGAGAACACCACGTTCTACACCCGCCACGGCGACTGGTTCCCGTTTCTCTGTGCGATAATCACGTTAGCGGGACTGCTGCTGCACTGGGTAAAACCCGCAGAGCCAGCGCCCAATGTTGCAGTCGCCTGAGTTTGGCAATTGGCATTTATCACTTGGCATTTAGCCAATGCACCTGGAAGAACTTCGGTCACGCTTGATTGTACTAAGTGCTAACTGCCAATTGCTGAGTGCCAGCACCGCCCCAGCGGGAATTCGTAATTCATGGTCGAAGAACTAGAACAGCAATACGCCGCACTCCGGGACAAAGTCCACGATCTTCAGGAGTATCTTTGACGCGCCCAAGCTGCGCGAAAAGCTGAGCGAGATCGAAAAGCAAACTTCCGATCCTACGCTCTGGTCGAATCCCGAAAAATCTCAGCAGGTGATGCGCGAGAAGAAGCGTCTGGAAAAGCGCTGGCGACGTACGACGAACTCGCGCGCCGCTCCGGCGATATCAACGCCTACTTCGATCTGGCGCACGAAGGCGAAGACGTCTCCGCCGAACTGAAGCGCGAGGTCGACGACTTGCGCGCGCTGGTCGACAAGCTGGAAACCGAGACGCTGCTCTCCGGCGAAAACGACGACCGCAACGCCATCGTCACCATCCATCCGGGCGCGGGCGGCACCGAGTCGCAGGACTGGGCCGAGATGCTGATGCGCATGTATCTGCGCTGGGCTGAGCGCCAGGGCTTCCAGACCGCGATGTACGAATATCAGCCGGGCGATGAGGCGGGCATCAAGTCCGCAACCTTCGGCGTCAACGGCGAACACGCCTACGGCCTGCTGAGCAGCGAGATCGGCGTGCATCGCCTCGTCCGCATCTCGCCCTTCGATCAGGCCAAGCGGCGGCACACTTCGTTCGCCAGTGTCTTCGTCTCGCCGGAGATCGACGACAGCATCCAGATCGACATCAAGCCTGACGACATCCGCACCGACACTTATCGCTCCGGCGGCAAGGGCGGCCAGCACGTCAACACCACTGACTCAGCCGTGCGCATCACGCACATTCCGACCGGAATCGTCGTCGCCTGCCAGAACGAGCGCTCGCAGCATAAGAATCGGGAGAAGGCGATGAGCATCCTGCGCTCGCGCCTCTACGAATACGAACTGGAGAAGAAGCGCGAACAGACCAAACACATCGAGGACTCGAAGCTCGACATCGACTTCGGCTCGCAGATCCGCTCCTACGTCTTACAGCCGTATCGCATGGTGAAGGACGTGCGCACCCGCGCCGAGATTGGCGATGTCGATCGCGTGCTCGACGGCGACCTGAATGAGTTGATTCGGTCTTATCTTCTGGCAAGAAGGAAAGAGCAGCAGGGATAGGCGGCCCAGCGCAGAGCAGGCTTCATCTAGACCGGGCCTTCAGCGCAGAGCAGGCTTTCAAGTAGAGCGGGCCTTCAAGTAGAGCGGGCCTTCAGGTAGAGCGGGGGCTTCAGGTAGAGCGGGCCTTCAGGCCCGCGTTCACGCTGGTCTCGTTCAAAGCCGGCTTTAGCCGGCGACAGCCTCTCGCCTGTCAAAGCGGTCTTTTGACTCACATACCCGCAGCGAACCCGCTCCACCCAGCAATTCGCGGCGTCTAAATGCTCCCGGCCACACCTCACGCGACGGGCTTGCTGATTGGCGCTAGTCTCGAAACATGGCTATATCCAACGCAGCCGCGATGGCGAAACCGACGGCCTTCCGCACCATCCTCATTGCCGGCCTCACGGCAGGGTTTCTCGACGGCCTCGACGCAGTCGTTTACATCGGCTGGATCAGCGGAGTGCCGGTGGCCCGCGTCTTCCAGTTCATCGCCAGCGGCGCACTGGGCGTGCGAGCCTTTCACGGCGGACTTGCAGCAGCCTCGCTCGGCGTCGTCTTTCATTTCATGATCGCCGTCTGCGCTGCCGCGGTCTTTTATCTGCTGACGCGAAGGTGGAAGTGGCCGCTGCAAGCACCCTTTCTCGCCGGACCGATCTACGGCTTCGCAGTCTTCCTGTTCATGCACTACCTGGTCGTTCCGCTATCGGCAGCGCCCAGGCAACCACCGGCGAGTGCGGCCTCCATCGCCAATCTCATCTTCTCGCACGTGTTCTTTGTAGGTATTCCGATCGCGCTGATCACGCGACGCGCAGACGCGTCCCGCTAAGAAACTGGGCAGTGATGGAAAGGAATCTTAATGCTTATCGGCGGGAACATTGAAGTCGACGCCGCGATCTTCGTTGTCGCGCTTAGTGGCCGTCAAGTCTAGCGTCGATAAAGGGATCTTGCGTGCGCGCGCTTCGTTAAAGACCCACAACGTTTTTCCGCTGATGGCGTAGTTCTCCACCTTCTCCGTATGACCGTCGCGGAAAACCAGGACCGTGTCGTTGTCTACTTCGGTGTACTTGGGAGAAACCGGCTTGGACGGCGGTTCCTGCTGTTGCGCCCGTAGCTGCGCCACTTCACTCTGCAACTGATCGATCTGCTGTTGAGCCTGATCGAGCGGAGCAGCTTGTAAGGTTCCATCCGGAGCCATGTACATCTGCGTCGGGTAGGAAGGCGCGTAGGCCTGCTGATTTTCACTATCGTAGTCGCCGGAGTCGTACCAATTGTCCCCGTACCATCCCCAGCCGGGATAGTAGCCCCAGTAGGGATAGATCCATCCATAACCGTAAGGCCAGCCCGATCCGCGCCAGCGCCAGCCGTTGCCGCGCCAGTTATTCCATCCGTTGCCGTTCCAGTTGTGATAACCGTTCCAGCCGCCTGCGTGAGCGAAGGTGGGTCCGCCTCCGTAGCCACCGCGTACACCACCGGTGAATCCTGATGGGCGAGCTCCGCCGGACACATGGGCTCCGCCGGATGCGTGACCTCCGCCGCTAAAACCGCCTCCATGCGCTCCGCCGCCGCCCATGCCTCCGCGCTGTGCCCATGCGGGCAGCGCCAGCAGAGCCACGAACAACGCCGATTTGTAAAGCCAGCCACGCATAACGGTATTATCGCCCTGTTGCGCCGTAAAAGAACCAGTAACTTTGCAAACTTTTCGCGGCAACTTCCTTCTGCCCATATCAGCTATCCGGGCCGCGAAGTCGGCAGACTGGCTTCTCCGGTCCCAGTATGTAGATGCCGGCTGCACCGTCGGGACTCGCGGAGACATCAAACCCGCTGTTTACATCTTCTTACGAGGAATGACCTATGAAAATCGCATTTATCGGTTTGGGAAATATGGGAGCTCCCATGGCGCGGCAGCTGCTCAAGGCCGGGCACGAAGTTACGGTCTGGAACCGCAGCGCGGAGAAAGCCGAGCCGCTTAAGGCAGATGGAGCTAAGGTGGCGCAATCGCTGGCCGAAGCGGCGCGAGGCGCGGAGATCGCCATCACCATGCTGGCCGACGACCATGCCGTGGAATCGTCGGTGCTGCACTCCGGCGCCATCGCGGACAGCCTGCCCAAAGGCGCAACCCACATCTCCATGAGCACGATCAGCGTTGCGCTCTCGCGGCGGCTCGCCGAGGAGCACGCCGGGCGTGGCCAGAAGTACATGACCGCGCCGGTCTTCGGGCGTCCCGATGCTGCCGCCGCCGGCAAGCTGTTCATCGCCGCCGCCGGCGACAAGCAAGTCGTGGAGCATTGCCGCCCAGTGCTGGAGTCGATTGGCCAGCGCGTCTTCGTCATGGGCGACAAGCCGGAGATGGCTAACGTCGTCAAGCTCAGCGGCAACTTCCTGATCGCGACCGTGATCGAGTCGCTGGGCGAGGCCATCGCACTGGCCCGCAAGTACGACATCGATCCCCACGCCTACGTCGACTTCCTGACCAACAGCCTGTTCGCCGCTCCCGTCTACAAGACCTACGGCGGACTGATCGCCGATGAGAAGTACCAGCCCGCGGGTTTCAAGATGCGCCTGGGCCTAAAGGACGTGCGTCTGGCGCTGGCGGCTGCCGAAAGCGTCGACGCGCCCCTGCCCATCGCCAGCCTCATCCGCGACCACATGCTGACCGCGCTCTCCCGCGGCATGGAGGAGATGGACTGGAGCTCGACCGCCAAGTTAGCCGCGGAAAACGCGGGCCTGAAGTAGTTATGTGTTACAACACGATTGATACTTTTTGGAGCTTGCCGCATCCAATGTACTGGAGCGGCAACTCACATGATCAACATCAGGCCTTCAGAAGAAAGAGGTTACGCCAACCACGGTTGGCTCGACACCCACTACAGCTTTTCGTTTTCCGATTACTACGACCCCAAGCACATGGGCTTCCGCGACCTCCGGGTCATCAATGAAGACGTGGTCAGCGGCGGCCGCGGTTTCGGCATGCATCCGCACCGCGACATGGAGATCCTGACCTACGTCATCGACGGCGAGCTGACGCATCGCGACAGCATGGGCCGCGGAGCGACGCTGAAGCGTCACGACGTGCAGCGCATGTCGGCCGGCACCGGCTTGATGCATAGCGAGACCAATCAGTCGAAGGCCCCGGTTCACCTGCTGCAGATCTGGCTGCTGCCGTGGGCCGAGGGACTGAAGTCGACCTACGAGGACCGCACGTTCTCGGCCGAGGAGAAGACGAACCAGTTGCGGCTGATCGCCTCCGACGACGGGCGCGACGGTTCGACGAAGATCAACCAGGACGCCAGCATCTACGCTTCCCTGCTCGACAGCGGCAAGTCGGTCGAGCTCGCGCTGAAGCCGGATCGTCATGCCTGGGTGCAGCTCATCAGTGGCGAGCTCGACGTTAACGGCTCAACGTTGATGAAAGGCGACGGCGCGGCCATCAGCGGCGAAACCGCGCTGCGGATCGTCAACACGGGCAGCAACGGCGCCGAGTTCCTGGTCTTCGACCTTGCTTGATTTTATAACCGGCGGCGGCGCGCAAGCGTCGCAGGTCAGAGTTACACTAGCGCGCAAGGTACGCGCTCCAAATTCATAAGCTGACCGCGACGCTGGTGCGGCGAACCTGTCGCACCGCGCCGCCAGCATTTACCATCCTCAAGTGTCCGGCGGCAATCCCCAATCAGAAGGCGCTTTCACCTGGCTTCGCGATTCGCTTCGCCATCGCGGATTTGCCGGCTCTTTGCGTTACTACGGCCGCGAATTCCTCGACCTTCTGCGCGACCTGACGCCGGAGCGCCGCAAGTCGCGTTACGGTGACATCGACTTCGACGTCGATCATGGCGTGAACACGACCTGGGCGAATGTCACCATGCGTACGCGCATTCGCGAGTGGCTCTCGGGAGGACAGTATCAGCCATCGGAGCCCGTGCTCTTTCGCGAGATCCTCGAAGCGCTGCCGGTTTCCGTCGACGGCTTCACGTTTATCGATCTCGGCTCGGGCAAAGGCCGCACGCTGCTGATGGCCTCGAGCTTTCCCTTCCGCCGCATCATCGGCATGGAACTGCTGGAGGAGCTGAACGCCGTCGCCGAGCAGAACATCGCGCGCTACCACAGCGACGAGCAACGCTGCTTCGCCCTGGAGTCACATGCCGGCGATGCGCGCTACTTTCAGTTTCCGCCGGAGCCAACCGTGCTCTACTTGTTCAATCCCTTCCCGCGGCACATCTGGCGCGAGGTGCTGGCGAATCTGCAGCAGTCGGTGCGGCAGGTGCCGCGCCCGGTGTACGTGATCTATCACAACCCCGTGCACGAGGACATTCTCAACGTGCAGCCTTGGCTGCACGAGCTCTCGCGCACACACCAATACGTGATTTACCGCGCAGAGTCTGTCTAGCCCCCGCTTACGAGAACCCGGCGTTGTCGGATTTGTGCTGTTACAATCTCGCGCATGAAGCCGCTGGCCGTTGCGTTCCTGTTGCTGGTCCTGCTAATCGCCGCCATATCGCAAACCGCGGAGCCCGCGTCGCACGCCAACTCCGGCGCGCAACAGCCCGGTGCGACGCAAACAGTGCGCGTCACCGAGCTGCCTCCCGTATCGATGTCGAAAGACTGGAGCGACTGGTCGTATTGGCTCTTCACATTCTTTCTGGTAGCGGTCGGCGGGTTGCAGGTTTATCTGCTGTGGGGAAATCTACGGGCGATCGAGCGGCAGGCGCTCACGATGGAGCGCCAGACCACGGTGCTGGAAAAATCCGTCGAAATGGCGGAGAAGAGCGCCGAAACGGCCAAGCAGAACCTGGAGATGTTCATGAGCCGCGAGCGCGGTCATCTGCGGGTGGAGCTGCTGCCGCTGGAATGGCCGCTGAAGCCCGGAGCGCCGACGTTGCGCTATCGCGTCATGCTGTACGGCTCGACCGAAGCTTACGTGACGGGATCGTGCGCGCGCGCCGAACTGAGCGACTCGTCCGAGCCTGCCGAGGACAAGAACTGGTTTCCGGCGATGAGCATTCCGCAGGTGATTACGCCGGACCAGCGCGTCATTGAAGGCGAAGTTCACGGCATCTACCCGCGGCTGGGACTGGAAGAATCCGACATCGAGGCGCTCAACGCCGGCAAGAAGTTCATCCACTTCCGCGGCTTCGTGAAGTACAACGATGTCTTCGGAACCGAGCGCTGGGCGCGCTTCCGCCGCGTGTGGGAGCTTTCGCAGTTGAAGCTGGCCGACGGCACGCGTCCCGGCCATTGGAGCAAGCGCGGCAGCTCCAAGGACAATGCCGAGTCGTAGCCGGATTTGCAACCGCAGGGCTTCCATTTAAGATGGTGGCGGGTAATCCATGACTGATAAACCTATCCCGACCAACGCCGAACAGGAGCGCACTGCCGCCGAGCACGTGGCCGAAGCGCATCGCATTCTGAGCGGGCTGCGCCAGCAGCTCGACAAGCACCCCGACCTGGAAGATGCCATCACCAAGCTGGAACTGGCGCTGAGCCTGCTGACCACCAGCACCGGCGGCATGCTGTAACAGCAGAGTCAGCCCTCCACGATTCACCAGTAATTCATCGCCGCGCAACCGTAGCGCAATCGCCGCCGCCTCACAATATTGGTCGAACTCGCTGTTCCGTAGTCCGGAACTATCCAAGCGAAAGGAAAACCACTATGTCGAAGGAAGCGGCGCATCATCATACCCAGGCTGCCGAGCATCATGACGAAGCGGCCAACCACCATCGCGAAGCTGCCCGTCACCACGAGGAAGGCGACCACGAAGCAGCAGCCCATCACGCGCACGTCGCTCAGGGACATCAGGCTCACGCGACGCATCATGCCACCGAAGCCGCCAAGCACCACGTCGAAGCTCACGGCAACAAGTAGAAAAAGAAATTCGGTGCCCCCGGGTCTCGCGCTTTCCGGGACCCGGGAGACTCCAGCCACGAGAGCCATCACGGAGAGGACGTCTCCCCGCCCCAACCTCCGCCCCACAGTTTTTTCGCGGTCTCGTCCGCAATCACCGTGCAGACCTACTTGTTCGTTCTCCGGACTCGAACACCGCGAGAATCGGAGCGGCCGCTCGGGCATAGGCCTTGTTCAGACCCTTGCTTCCCTTTAGACTCGGCTGATTGTGTCAAAACGCTCCGATTCGAGGTAAGGAATGAGGTCGCTGTCTCGCTTCATCTGCATTGTGCTGGCTCTAACGTCGATTGCCTCCGCTGAGACGCCACGCGAGCAAGCGTGGAAGGTACTCAATTCCGGTCTTGGTGATTCCAATATCGAGAAACGCATGCGAGCGGTGAGCGAACTCGGATTGCTGCTCGACGACAAGCAGGCGGAGGACGCCGCACTCACGGCCTTGAAGGACGACAAGTCGGAGGTGCGTGCCGTGGCCGCCCAGGCGTTAGGCGAAATGCAGGCCACCAGCGCCAAACCGCAACTGCTGGCCGCGCTCAAAGACGACGATGTCACCGTGATTCTCTCAGCCGCGCACGCGCTGGTGCTCATGAACGACGAAGCCGGCTACAACGTCTTTTATGCGGTCCTCACCGGCCAGCAAAAGAGTGGTCAAAGCCTGCTCGCGCAGCAGAAGAAGATGCTCGACGATCCCAAGAAGCTTGCCGGACTTGGCTTCCAGACCGGCCTGGGCTTCGTGCCCTTCGGCGGCTTGGGACTTTCGGCGTTTAAGATATTGACCAAAGACGACACCTCGCCTGTTCTGGCGGCGGCCGCCATAACCCTGGCGAACGACAAGGATCCCAAGAGCGGCCAAGCTCTCTCCGACGCGGCGTTGCAGCAGAAGAAATGGCTGGTGCGGGCCGCGGCTTACGACGCTATCGCCAAACGCGGTGATCCGTCTCTCAAGGGCACGGCATTGTCGGGCTTGCAGGATGAGAACGACCAGGTGCAATATGCGGCGGCGGCTGCCGTGATCCGCCTGAGCGACATCGAGGAAAAACCGGTCACCAAGCCGAAAGCGCAGGTGCATCGCGCGCCATCTAAGAAGTAGCAGCTGAGAATTGTCATGTGCAGAAACATTCGAACACTCTCTAACTTCGAGCCTCCCGTCACCGATGACGAGATCCGGGCCGCTGCTCTGCAATATGTTCGCAAGATTGGCGGCTTTACCAAGCCTTCGAAGGCCAATGAAAAGCAGTTTCAAGCTGCGGTCGACGACGTAGCACGGATCTCGGGCGAGTTCCTCCGCGCGCTTCAAACCAGTTCGCCTCCCCGCAATCGCGAAGAGGAAGCGGCCAAGGCCAAGGCACGTTCCGCAGCTCGCTTTGGTACCTAAAGGCACATTCCGGAGGCGCTATTCGTGAAACGGTGGCGCTGCGGCGTAGTATTCTGCTACGGAGGAAGTTGATTTTGGGGCCCGATCGGAGTCACTTGCCAGATCCGCAGCACCTTCCCGGTCGAACTCCGCTCTCCGGACAGCTTATGAATTCGTTTGACCAGGACCCACCGGGCGGCAAGCTGCCGGAAAACGGTCCCGTACTGGTCATGCCTCCTCACCGCAAGCCTGGCAAGTTGGAACTCTGGCGCAACCGCCTGTTTCTCCTGGAATTCATTTTTGTCTGCCTTTTCGTCGGCATCATATTGATTGTCGGCCCCTGGTCGTCGTTCTGGACGAATAACTCGCTGCTCGCCAATTACCCGCAGCTGCGACAGATTCTGATGTACGACTTCGTCCGCGGCCTGATCAGCGGCCTGGGCCTGGCAGACATATGGCTCGCGGTCACGGAAGTCGTACGCTACAGCGAGAGTCCGGATTAGAGCCTCGCCTGCCATTCTCACCGGCCCGTTTGCTGCAAACGCATTGATGCGTCATTCATGAAAATATGGGATTGTTGATCTGGCATGTCTGATAAGAAAGCTCACCAACCGCATAACACAGTGTCCCCGCTCGCATACGAAAACAAGAAATTTCTGGATGGCCCCGACGGGCGTGTGCTTCGCATTGAGGCAGAATACCTGGAGCCGCTGTCGCGTTTTCGCCGCGAGCGCATTCAGGACACAATCGTCTTCTTCGGCTCCGCGCGTTTTCACAGCCGCTCGCAGGCAGAAGAAGCGCTGCAACTGCTGGACAAGCCCGGCTCGGCAAAACTAGCGCCGCCCGAAGAGCAGGAGCGGATTCGCCGCGCGAAGGCTGATGTTGAGATGGCTCGCTATTACGAAGACGCGCGCCGCCTGGCATTCCTCATCACCAAATGGACCAACACCATCAATCAGCCGCGGCGTCGCTTCGTGGTGACCACCGGCGGCGGTCCCGGCATCATGGAAGCAGCCAATCTGGGCGCGTCCGAAGCCGGCGGCAAAACCATTGGGCTGAATATCAATCTGCCGTTCGAGCAGATGCCGAATCCTTACATCACACCCGAACTCAACTTTGAGTTCCACTACTTCTTCATGCGCAAGTTGTGGTTTGCGTATCTGGCTAAGGCGCTGGTAGTGTTTCCCGGCGGCTTCGGCACCTTTGACGAACTCTTTGAGCTGCTCACCCTGGCGCAAACCGAAAAGCTGGCCAAGCGCATCTGCATTGTGATTTACGGAAAGGACTACTGGGACCGGGTCATCAATTTCCAGGCGCTAGTAGACGCGGGAACGATCTCGCCCAACGACTTCAAACTCTTCCACTGGGCGAACACGCCGGAGGAGGCCTTCGAGTGTCTGAAGGAAGACCTGACCACACACCATCTGGAATCGCAGCCGCAGCCGGGCAAAACGGTGGACATTACGAAGACGAAACCTTAGAGACAGGGGTTAGGTGCTGGGGATCCGAGGCCCGATATTAAGCCGAATCAGGGATTCACTTGACTTGGCGCCGCAACGGTTATGCACTGGCCCCGAACCACTAGCCCCTTCCTTCACGCTGCCTTTTTCTTTTCTACTTCGGCTTCGATCGCTTTAATCTCTGCTCGATCCTTCTTCACTTCCAGCTTCACGTGTCCGAACAGCCCAATGTAGAAGTTTGAGACATACACCAGCGCGAAGAGAGCGATCAGGTAGCCACGCCAATCGCTGTAAAGCAATTTGTAGCGCGTGATGATCAGGAAGGCTGCGGTGACCCAATGGCTGAAGCAGTATTCGCAGGTGAAAAGATAAAAGAACTTGCGGCAGACGAGGGTGCTGGCTTGTTTGCTGCGTTGCGCGCAGTAATCGCGAGGCTCGCGAAATACCTCTTCGTGAGTCACGGTCCAGGCAACGCTGGCAATGGGCAGCGCCAGAAGTGCCAGCCAGATTACCTGCTGCGAAAGCGGCGGCATGCTTGATTGGAAGCGCTTCCGGCTTCTCTGTTTGCCTGCAAGTTCGTGTCAAAATGGATTTTAGTGGGGGCCACCCCCACTTTCGGTACTCGCACTGTTGGCCCGAACAGCGTAAACTGTTGCCCGAATGTCACTCGGATTAGAGGTGGTTGGGCGAACGGACGTGGGACGAGTGCGTCCGTCCAACGAAGACCATTTTGGCTACGACGAGGGCCTCGGAGTCTTCGTCGTGTGTGACGGTATGGGCGGACACGCGGCAGGCGAGGTAGCCAGCCGGATCGCCGTCGAAACCGTGCTCTCCTTTTTTCGTGAACGCAAGCCCAAGGTAGAAAACGACGCGTACCTGGAAGACGCGCCAATTGGCGCCCGCTTGCTGGCCGAGGCCGTCAAGAAGGCTAACGACGCCATCCTCTCCTACGCCGAAGAGCACAAAAACACCTCAGGCATGGGCACGACTCTGGTGGCTGCCCGCTTTTGTGACGGAGCTTTCAGCATCGCCAACGTCGGTGACAGCCGCATTTACCTGTTCCGGGAAGGCCAGTTGCTTCAGCTCACCGAAGACCACTCGCTGGTCATGGAGCAGGTGCGCCGCGGCATGATCACGCTGGATCAGGCGAAGAAATCGTCGGCGCAAAACATCATCACGCGAGCTCTCGGCACCGACGAGAGTACGTTACCCGACCTGGGAGAGTTCCCGGCTCAGAGTGGCGACGTTCTGCTGCTCACCACCGACGGCGTGCTTCGCCACGTCGACGACGACGACATCCGCAGCATCCTTCTCCAACTGCCCTCCTTGCAGGCCGCCTGCGACACGCTCATTGACGCGGCCAACGAAGGCGGAGGCGAAGACAACTCCACCTGCATGCTGATTCGCGTTCGTAATGGCGAGGCCAAGCCCAAGCCGACCAACGGCTCCTGCGAAAGCGATCCCGCCGTCTGATAGACTTTAGTGTTTTGGAAGACCCTACAGAGTCAGCGCACGCCCCAGAGCGCAGTTCCGCCGTTTCCCGCGCCGAAACTAAGCCGATTCACATCAGCCCCGTTTTCTATGCGCTCGCACTGTTCTTCGGACTCTTTTCCGGATGGGTGAATGAGAAGGTCGACGACGCGCTGCTCACGTCGCTTTGCATGTTGGTCTTCACCATGCTGCTCGGGGTATGGAAGAAACAGAAACCCTGGCGATGGATGCTGCTGGTTTGGATCGGTGTGCCCCTGGTGATGGGCTACTACCAGTTCGTCATGCACTGGCCGCATAATCGCGGACAGGTCTGGGCCGCCTTCCTGCAATTGCTGGCCGCCAGCGCCGGCGCCCACGGCGGACACTACATGCGCGACATGATCGACCACGTCTTCCTCAAGCAGGACGATTAGCTAGTCCACCGGTCGCAGATGCGTTCCCCCGGACTTCAGCGTCACTGTCAGCGGCTTGTTCTCGCCATTCGCGATTTGCACCTTCATCGCCGCAGGCTCCATCCCGTTGGCCGAGATGAACAGGTCATAGACGCCGGGCGGAAGATTCAAGCTGCACTTGCCTTCCGCGTCGGTGGTGGCAACCTGGTCCTGCAGCATCGTCGAATGCATCTGCGAGGCAGTCCAATGCACTGCCATGACCTTGGCTCCGTTCGCCTGCCCAACGACGCCGGACGCGTCGGCCTTCGTTTGCACGATGATGGTGAGTCGTCCGCGCTCCTGCGCTGACGCCGCAACCGCGAGCAACAGAATGGTCGCCAGGAAAAGAGAGGAACAGCGCTTCATGCTTCCTCCAGCGCCGGAAAGTTCCGGCAGCGGTTGGACGGCACACCGCGCCGGAGGTTAGGTACTTAAACGATAGTGGCCACAGCATCCATGAAACGCTCACGCCTCTCAGCCGAGGCGGGTGGCCCAGGTTCTACCATCGCCGGCGGGTGGCCCATCCAACCAGCATTTGCTTGGGTGGGAAAGTGGGACTGGGTGGCCCACCCAAGCCGCTTTTGCTTGGGTGGGGATGCGGGGGGAGGCTTACATCACAGACAACGCTTGCCAGACGCATCTATCCTCCCCTCATGCCCTGGGGACTCAGGCGATTCCAGCAAAGCGGCGATCTGCATTTCATAACGTTCACTTGCTACCACCGCGAACCTCTACTAGCGACGGCAGCAGCGAAGAGACTGGTCGAACGTGCGCTGGAGCAGGCGCGCCGGCAATACGGTTTCTGGGTGAGTGGATATGTCCTCATGCCCGAACACGTGCACATGCTGGTCAGCGAGCCGGAACGGGCGACGCTAGCCACTGCGCTACAAGCCTTGAAGCAGTCGGTGTCGCGGCGCTTGATCTTCGGCCGCGAGCACTTCTGGCAGGCGAGGTACTACGATTTCAATGTGTACGCCCGGGAGAAGCGGCTGGAGAAGCTGAGTTATATGCATTGGAACCCAGTGGTGCGCGGCATAGTGAAAGAGCCGCAGGATTGGGCCTGGAGCAGTTTCCGTCACTATCTGACGGGAGAAGAGGGCGTGGTAGAAATCGAGTCAGACTGGACAGCAAGGAAACGCGAACGCATGGGCCTCGTGCCTCGCGCAATACTCGTCAGACCTGCCGCAAGCTTTGGGGACAACACTTAAGGCACGCCTGGGAAAACAGACTTGGCTGGCAAGCTTTGTCTATGGCTTGAGCCTCCTCCCACCCAAGCAAAGGCGGCTTGGGTGGGCCACCCGTCGGTCGGAGACTTCCTCGCGCACTAATCCCGGGCTGAAACCCAAGAAATGGTAAGCTTGGGGCAAAACAACGATTCAAGGCTCTCCTCGACGCTGCGAACAGCTTTCGGTAAAATCACCTTCGACGGCATAGTCGCGCCATGTACTACTGTTTAGGGGATATCGAGGCGTATGGCGGCACCTTCGGTAATAGGCGATTTATGGGACGGCGTACGAGGCCCGCGAACTAAACCGGCTCTCATAAAGAAAACCTGGCGTAACGACCAAGACCCAACACGTAGCCGCGCCACATTCGGCGTTCCTTACCCACTCGCAGAAGTTGTTATCGACAAATCAGATGACCAGCACGCCAAGTTTCCTGCTCGTTTCGAAACGACAAAGCGACGCTCTGTGCCAAGCGTTCGGCTGGTTCTCCGAGCCCCACAGATCTTTTCCGATACGGATTTTCGCGAGTGCCAATTCCGGTGGCGACAAGAGCTGGGCGAATCAAGAGTCGAGGGCTCAACATTTAAGAGTTGCAGTTTTTCTCGTTGTCTACTCGGTGGAATTGTCTTCAATCATGTCACATTCGAGAACAGCACTTTCTGTAGATGTGATTTCGGGGGATCCAAGTTCGAGGAATGTCAGTTCGTTAACTGCATTTTCACTGAGTGTACTGCGGAAAATGCGAGCTTTGTTGCAACGGAAATTGATCCATCTGCCTTTCTCAAAGGACTGCCTCCTCCAGTTTACAATTACGAAGATCCCGTTCCTGACGGCGAATCAGACGCCGCCCAAATCACGGCTGATTGGGTAGAGGTCCGCAGAAAGCTTGCTGCACAGCTACTCAGATCGAATACTGAAATTCACCACAGCCTTAACTCCGATCGCGGGTTGTTTGAGCTGAAACAAGCTGAATTCAAGTCACGCATTCAGAAGCTTCGGCCCCTTTCTCTAAAGAATTTAGTCCGCCAGCCAGTACGAGCTACACAGGCTTTTCTGTCATGGTCGGTTATTCATGCAACCAAAGGAGGCACGTCTCTCTCACGCCTTGTCTTCGCCGCGACATTCGCGACACTGGCATATGCATATCTTTTATCCCGCTCCCACGTTACGTTCCTCAGCCAAGATTGTCATTTGAGTTCCCTAGCGCCCAATCTCGTCCTGCAACAATTAGCGCGTGCGGCAGCTTTATTTCTTGCCATTGGCTATACGGATTTCACAGGGGGGCCGCTTGCTACCGTCTTTCTCACGGCCGCGGCTGCGTTTGGCCTTTTCTGGTATGCCCTCGTGGCTCAAGTCGTAATCCACCGTGTTTACCGCTGAGGACCGGCGAGAGGTGATGGAGGCGGTGAAGCCGCCCTTCAGAGCACTTCTCTTGTATGGTAGCCATGCGAGAGGCGACGTGCATGAAGGGTCTGACGTCGATATCCTCCAGGTGACATCAACCCATACGGCACCTTACGCCGTTGGGCGTGTGAACGTTACCTGCTACACGCTTGACCAACTGCTACGTCTCGCACGAAAAGGTGGCCTCTTCGCCCGGCACATCATAGAGGAGGCGCTTCCGCTTACTGACCCCAGCGACATTTTTGGAGCTCTGCAGGCAGCATACGTCCGACCCTTGGACTATCATGAAGCAATAGCGGAGATAGTTGGTTGTGGGCCATTACTTGATGTCACAGACTCCGAATTCAAGAACGATGCCGATGGCCTGAGCTCCCTCGTAAGTTATCTGGTCCGCAGCTATCTCTATGCGATAGCTTTCGAACGAGGAGCCAATTCGTTTTCTATGGCACACGTGCTTGAACTGCTTGGCCAACAGCGAGCAAGTGCTATCCTCTCTGATGTCCGATCGCAACGCAGTGCTTTAGCATTCGCTTTAGCGCGCTCTTTCTTCGAGGAGCTGACGGGAACCGCCTGTCAACGCACGGAGGGGTCTTTGGAAGCCTTCTTAGTCAATGCGAGCGTCGACAACGAGCTTGCAGTAGTTTTAGGGCTCCGACTCTTGGCCAAAGGCCGTCCTTTCACATACGATGCCCTGTTGGAATTGGAGTTCTAACCGTGGAAAGACTGGCATTCATAGGAGATATTCACGGGGACAGCGTCCGATTGTCGGCCCTTCTTGAAAAGATTGACAGTCGAAGACTTGTATTTCTTGGTGACTACCTAGACCGCGGACCCAATTCACCTGCAGTGGTCGAACTCTTGGTGCAGGCTCAGAGCCTTGAGCCAAAGCCGGTGTTCTTATTTGGTAACCACGAGATCGCTTTGCTTGCTTTTCTCTCGGGAAAGCTTTCCTTCCTCGAATACGCTTGGATGGGTGGATTATCCACAATGCGAAGCTACATCGGCGAAGCGAGCGATGACGTTCGGAGCGAATTTGTGGCGGCTATGCCAGCGGCGCATCGTGAATTTCTATCGAACTGTAAGCCATTCTTCGAAACTCCTGACTTGGTGGCTTCCCACGCTGGCATCAACCCAGACCGCCCGGAAAGTCGTGAAGTGGAGGAGATTGTGCTTGGTCGCCATCCCTCGATTTTCGACCGCGATCCTAGACTAAATAAACTAGTCATATGCGGGCATTATCTCCAAAACACGCGAAAACCGTTTGCGGCGAATGGCGTGTACTGCCTAAACACAGGCTGCGGGACGATTGAAGGCCCGGCAACGGCGCTTCTTTATCCAGAGATGCATTTTCTGGAGGCATGAACTGGCGAGCGGTTGGCCGTGCCCCCCTCATTCGCGGGTTTCGAATAAGTGGGTCTGCGGGGCGGAATAGGTTATCTTGAGCGGCCATTCCTCACAATTCACTCTTACCAGACCCTCTTCGCCGCAAGCATAGGTCCGGAAGCTGCTCCATTTCCACTCTTCCGGTTTCTCTGCCAGACGTCGCTTCACCGGCATTACCACGTAGCCGATTACGACGAAGCGATACTTTTGCCGGGCACGCTCCAGGACACGCAGAAACAGGTCACGGCGTTCGCCGATGCCCAGCTCCGGACGGCGCCGGTAGCAACTGCAGGTTATGAAGTGCAGGTCGTGCCCACCATACCAGCGCTCCAAACCTTTGGTCATGCCCCGAAATTATCGGGGAAGCTCATTCGCGTCTGTGATGGGACGTACCGGAGGCTGTGACTCGCGGAACCCACTCATTCGAATCCCGCGAATGAGTGGGGCCCCCGTGCCTTGGTGATTGGTGGATTGATCCCACTCATCCGAAAAACCCGGATGAGTGTGGCAGCTGGCGAGTGAACCCTAGCTCCCTGCGTGCTCGCCCGTCAACGGTTCACCCGCCTTCAGCCTTTCAGCCTCTTCGTCGGTGAGTGGAGGGCCGGTAATCTGCATCCCGCCAATTTCGGCAGCGGCAATCAGCTCGGGGATATCGGAGACGGTAAGGTTCTGTCGCTGAATCGTTGGGAAGAACTCCTTGAATCCGCCGGGACCGCCCGGGGTGACGATCACGGTGAGGTGAACGGGCCGATCATCGATGGACCTCCAGGCATGGGGAATGCCCGATGGAAGGGAGATAAGATCCCCTGCCTGCAAGACCCCGCAGCAGTCCGGACTCCAAACCGCAAGTGTGCCCTCATGGACCTGAAAAACTTCGTCCTGGACATAGTGCAGGTGACGGGGCGGCCCGAAACCGGCGGGCGCGCGGTAATCGAGAATGCAAAAGCTGTTGTTGGGATCGAGGCGGAGTGCACGAATGCAAGCCATTTCACCCCAGGAGGTAATGGCAAATTCGCCCAGACTCTGTGCCCGGCTAACGATCGTGGATCGCGGGTTGTCCGACATGCGGTGGATTGTAATCATCGATACTCGGTGCGGCAAAAACTTATTTGCGGCGGCTGATCGCCGGTTCGGGATTTCTCCCTCATGCATCCCGAAGAGGCGCCTGGGGCACCAGACCAATAGAAGGCCGGACATCTGGGGCACCTGCTATGCATCTTACTTTGGGCTGTCGAGTCATTTCTTGCAATCCATGAAACCGGTACTACTGGAGCCCAAAATGCAAAACAACGAAGGCAATTTACCTCGCAATCCGGCTCAGCAAGACAATCGCCCTGATGCCGCCGAGCCGCGTCACGAACACAGCGCGAAGATCGTTGGTGAATCGTTTGACGTGAATGAAAATGACGTGCGCGACCAGGATCAGCCCGGGCCTGAAGCGGGCCAGGCGCGCCACGAGGAAAGTGCGAAGATCACAGGCGAGTCGTTTGACGTGAATGAAAATGACGTGCGCGACCAGGATCGGCCCGACAGGAAAGGCGTCTGAGGCGTTCCTGCGAGCAAGGCGGCGCGTCCCCAACACCCAAGTTAGCCCAAAGAAGGGCGAACTGGGGCACCAACCTCTAGCTGATTCGCGAGCTTGGGCACAGGTCCCGGTTCGACAGAAGGAAAAACGGGACGCTCATCGCGTCCCGTCTGGGCTGAATGCCACAATTCATTTTTGTTGGCTCAGTGACGCGAACTAAGGTTCGCTCTACCGTCGCGTCCCGCCTGAGGCTAAAGCCCCAATTTGTTTTGTTGGCCTGCATGACGCGGACCTAAAGGTTCGCTCTACCGTCGCGTCTCGCCTGGCCACTAGCCACTAATCACTGACCACTGCCTTAGTCGTGCACGCCGTCCATGAACGCGCGCAGCTTGCGCGAGCGCGACGGGTGACGCAGCTTGCGCAGCGCCTTGGCCTCGATTTGGCGGATGCGTTCGCGCGTGACCGCGAACGACTGGCCGACCTCTTCCAGCGTGTGCTCGGAGCCGTCTTCCAGTCCGAAGCGCATCTTGATCACCTTCTCCTCGCGCGGAGTCAGCGTGCGCAGCACCTGCGCCGTCTGCTCCTTGAGGTTGACGTTGATCACGGCTTCGGCCGGCGAGACCACCGCGCGGTCCTCGATGAAGTCGCCCAAGTGCGAATCTTCCTCTTCGCCGATCGGCGTCTCCAGCGAGATCGGTTCCTGCGCGATCTTCAGCACCTTGCGCACCTTGGCCACCGGAATGTCCATGCGCTTGGCGATCTCTTCCGAGGTAGGCTCGCGTCCGAGTTCCTGCACCAGCTGCCGCGAAGTGCGGATCAGCTTGTTGATCGTTTCGATCATGTGCACCGGAATACGGATGGTGCGGGCCTGGTCGGCGATGGCGCGGGTGATGGCTTGACGAATCCACCATGTCGCGTACGTCGAGAACTTGTAGCCGCGGCGATACTCGAACTTGTCCACGGCCTTCATCAGGCCGATGTTGCCTTCCTGAATCAGGTCGAGGAATTGCAGTCCGCGATTGGTGTACTTCTTCGCAATCGAGACGACCAGTCGCAGGTTGGCTTCGATCAGCTCGCGCTTGGCGTACTCGGCGTCAACGTCGCCCTGCACGATTTCGCGCTGCGTGCGCTTGAGCTCCGGAAAGCTGGCGCCCGCGTCCTGCTCCATGCGCTCCAGGTCGGAACGGATGCCGCGCGACTGCTTGCGGAATTCTTTCTTCTGCTCTTCGGAGCGCGTCGCCTCGGCACGCTTCTCGAAGCTGACGGCCTGCCGCTCCAGTCCGCGCATGCTGTCGACCGTCTTGTTGACGCGGTCGATCAGGCGCTTGCGCTCGCTGTTGGTGAAGCCCAGCCGGCGAATCACGCGCGAGACCATGATCTGCTCGCGGCCCAGTGCCCAGCGGCACTTGCGATGATCCTTAGGCCGCTTCTTCTGCGGGATGTCGGCCAGCTTTTCGATCAGCAGGATCGATTTTTTGTAGTGCTTCTGCAGGTCGTCAATGCGCCCGGTGATCTCGTTCAGGCGGTTGGTGACGACCTCTTCCGTGATCTCCTCTTCGTCGAAGAGAACGATTTCCTTGATGGAACGAACGCCGCGTTTCAGGTCTTCGCCGATGGCGACGATCTCGCGGATGACGATGGGCGAACGCGACAGCGCTTTCAGCACGCGCAACTGGCCGCGCTCGATGCGCTTGGCGATTTCAACTTCGCCCTCACGCGTCAGCAGCGGAACCGTGCCCATCTCGCGCAGATACATGCGAACGGGATCGTTAGTTTTTTCCAGGGTTCCCGGCGAGAGATCGAGCTCCATGTCCTCGCCGGCTTCAATCTCGTCAAACTTCTTGTCACCGGACTTGGGGCCCTCGAGCACATCAATACCCTGCGTGCCGATGGTGGTCAGCAGGTCCTCGAGGTCGTCGGGGGAATGCATGTCGTGTGGAATCAGATCATTCACCTCGTTATAGGTGAGATAACCTTTCTCTTTGCCCACATCGATCAATTTTTTGATATCGTCGTACTTGTCTTCTAGAGCCAAAGCGGAATTCCCTCTGCGCTGCGCCTCTCATGCGGCGCTTCTAATTGTGTGCACACTGCGGCGGGAGCGGTACGGCAGACCGACACATGCGGAAACTTTCAGATTTTAGCATAGGCAGGGCCCGCCTCCCTAGCCTTTTCTTCACTTTACAGCCGTCGCTGTCGGTTCGGAGTCAGGTCCTGATACCGGTTTAGTCGGCCAAATTCGTCTTATCAGGTTAGATGTTCCCAAGCTCGATAAGGCTTCACCCTTTTGCGTCAATCACTTAGAAGCTATTGATTCCCCAGAAAATTCCCGCGCTTTCCCACATCAACGCCCGCTCGACAATCAAACTGGCTCGCCGACCGTGCCCATCGCTCTGTGGATGCGAACCCGCTCCTGCAACAACCTGGCCGCCGACACGGCGTCCTGACGCCGCTCTGCCTCTTTCAGTTGATGCTGTAAGTCGTCCAGTTGCCGCCGCAAGACACGCCGGCGCAGCGAGCGAATCGCGCTCTCCAGCAACTCAGGCGTGAGTTCTTCGCCCTCGTCCATCAGCACCGAGGCGAGAAGCCTGCGGTCGCGCTCTTCCAGCGGCAGCGACATGGGATCCAGTCCCTGCTCGTGAGCCGACAGCATCATCTCCACCAATGCCTCGGTAGCCGAGCCTTCGTGCAGACGCTCGCGTGTGAGGGCAAAATGCGTCTGCCGCGCGGGATCGAAGTCACCGTCCTGACCCTCGCGGTTGCTGTTCTCGCCTGAGGCTGTCGACTGCGTGGCCAGCGCACGGATCAGCACCCGCTCTGCATCGGTAGTGCCGGCGCCGCTTGCAGCGCTGACCCGCGGCGCCGAACGAGTCGACGCAGCGTGACGCAGTTCCTGCTTCAGCACCGTCGATTCAATCCCGAGCCTATGCGAGACTTCGTTGGCCCACTCGTCGCGCACGATGCGGCTGGGCACGCGCTGAATGTGCGGCAGCAGATAGTTGAGGGCTTTGACTTTGCCTTCCGGAGTGCGCGTCGGAAACAGCGTTCGGGCGCGCTCGACCAGGTAGTCGAAATATTTCGGCGCGTGCCGCATGGCCTCGTCATAGGCGTCGATACCTTTGCGGCGAACGAAAAGGTCGGGATCGAAACCGCTTTCCAAGGACAACACCTTGATCTGAAAATCCTCGCTGATGAGGAGAGTGAGCGACCGCTCCGCCGCGGCAGCGCCCGCATTGTCAGGGTCAAAGTTAACCACGATGTTCTTACTGAAGCGCGCCAGCAGTTTTGCCTGTATCTCGGTGAACGCCGTGCCGGAGCTGGCAATCACGTTGTGGCGGCCCGCGTTGTAGAGCGAGATACAGTCCATCTGCCCTTCGACAAGAATGGCGTAATCGAGCTTGCGAATTGCTTCCTTTGCCTTGTCGAGGTTGAACAACACGCGCGACTTCGAATAGATGGAAGTCTCGGGCGAGTTGAGATACTTCGGGCCGGCCTTCTCATCGATCGACAGTGTGCGACCGGTGAAGGCAATGATCTTCCCCTGCTCGTTAGCGATGGGGAACATCACGCGATTGCGGAATTTGGAGTAAATAGTTGCCGGGTTGTCGGTTGTCAGGATTGTCAGCTTCTCCCTGATCCCTGACCTCTGACCCCTGCCCCCTCATCTTTCTGCTTCCACGAGAACAATCCCGACTCGCGCAGGAGTCCTTCCTCGAATTGCCCGCGCAGCGCGTCACGCAGCAGAAAGCCGGAGTCCGGCGCAAAGCCGATGCGGAATTCGGCGATCTGCTCCGGCGTCAGGCCGCGCGAGGCCAGGTATTCGCGAGCATTCGCCCCTTCCGGTCGCCGCAGCTGGGCTTCGAAGAAAGCGCAGGCGCGCTCGTGAATGTCGATCATGCCGCCGCGCATCCTGGCAGCGCGGGCTTCCTCCGGCGAGGAGTACGTCACCTTCGGCATGGGGACGTGCAGCTTCTCGGCGATCAGACGAACCGCTTCAGGAAAGCTGATGTTCTCGATCTTCTGGACGAACGCGAACACATCACCCGAGGCGCCGCAACCGAAGCAGTGAAAGAACTGGCGCGTGGCGTGGACGGAAAAGGACGGCGACTTCTCCTGGTGAAACGGACAGAGCCCCTGGAAGTTCTGCGCGCCGCTCTTGCGCAGCTTAACGTACTCGCCCACGATGCGGACGATGTCAGCCTGTTCTTTCAGGCTATGCGCAAAATCTCCCGGGTTCGCCATCCTCTCAGTTTGCCGGACAGGGCAAGAGTTGGCCAGACGTCAAACGGGTACCGGCGCCAGATATCGGAGGAAACGCTGTGCTGGCCTGTGAATATCGCGGGCGAATCTATTCCCCGGCGCCCATCAGCAGGATCGGCGAGGTAGGTTTGTCGGAGCCGGCCTCGTTCTCGACCGTGATGGCGAAAGCTTTGGCTTCGACGCCTTCGGGCATGGGATGATCCATCACAATGGCGTTACCGTGGTCATCGGGCTTGAAGACGCCGGCTGCGATAGGCGCGCCCTTCGCCGGAATGATCCACAGCTCATAGGCCTTGCCCTCGGGCACAGGAGCCAGATTGCTGGCCATCAGCATCATGCGCTTCTTCGTGGGGCTGTAGATGGCAGTGCCGCTGGGCTGTTTGACCGCCTTCTGCGGATTCAGCGACACGTGGACGGCATCCGGCGATGTCAGCAGCGCCATCTCCTGATGCAACTGGTCGAGTTGCGTCGTCTGATCCTGATTGCGGCCGATCAGTTCGGCCATTTCATCCTTAAGCTGTCCGTTGCGGTGCCACAATCCAACAGCGATCAGCAGCATGCAAAGCACCGCAAGCGCAGGAATCAAGTTCCACCACAGGCCACGCTGTGGCGTGGAGGCCGGAGCAGGCGAAGGCGCGGAAACGCCCCGCGGCTCTTCGGCGATCGCGCGCATCAGGCGCTGCTTGCTGCGCGCCGGAGGCTGCGGACCTGCGCTGCTCAATCCGAGCAAGCCAAGATCGCCGCGCATCGCCTGCAATTCGCGCCGGCAGGCGGCACACGTCTCCAGGTGCTGTTCCAGTTCCTGGCGCTCCGTGCTGGACAACGAATCCAGCGCGTAAAGCGCCAGATTGTCCGCGAATTGTTCGTGCGTGGTCAAATCGTCTCCGGGGCTAAAGCCCCTGCACTTTCTATCAACCGCTGACGCTGACCTAAAGGCCAGCTCTACCACTCTCACTTCCGATCTACTGCTGACGCTGGCCTAAAAGCCAGCTCTTCCACTATCAATTCCGCTGGCTTAGGCCAGCCACAGTGTCTCTGAAGGCCTGTTCGATCTCCAACTCCACCTATCCCGCAAATTTCGTTCGCAAGAATTGCAGACCACCGCGAATCCTTGTCTTGATCGTTCCCAGCGGCTGCCCCGTTTTCTCTGCGATTTCCGTATGTGTGAGTCCCTGAAAAAACGCTAGCTCCAGCACCTTACGCTGCTCGGGGTTCATCTCCGCCAGCACGTTCCTGACTTTGTCGATCACCATATTGCGTTCTGCTTCGTCGCGCAGGTCAGGGCCGCCGGCAAGGACGCAATCCTCAATATCGGTCTCGGGCCGGCGCTTGCGCAGCCGGTCAATCGAGCGGTGCCGCGAAATCACAGCCAGCCATGCTGCCAGGCTGCCCCGGCTGGCGTCGAAGGCGTCGGGCTTTCGCCACAACTGGAAGAACACGTCCTGCAATACGTCTTCGGCGGTTCCAGCGTCCTGCAGCACCCGGAGTGCTACCGCGTATACCACCTTGGCATACCGATCGTAGAGCTCAGACATCGCCTGCTGGTCGCCAGCGCGTATGCGAGCGACCAGGCGCATATCGTCGGCGACATCACCGCGAACCAGCGAGCTCTGTTCCATCGGTTCCATTATTAATACGCTTCAGGAGGTTTCTTAGATTGCACTTAAACCGGTTGTCAATTCAGTTAGGCTAAAACACGCCTACAGATCAACACGGGCCGTTCGAGCACGAATCCGCAACGCTGCGGGTGAAACCTCGTGACCATATCAGCAAACCCCTTCGCCGGACAACTCACGGATCAGGCGTCAGTGCCGCAGGGTTGGATGCGAATCGGCAGCCACGTGTCGAGGTTGAGGCCGTCGTCTCGCCAGTCCTGCACTAATGTTTTCTTCTGAGCTGCATTTCTCGCAGCATGTCGGATTGCACCTCGGCCGATAACGCACTTCGAATCGCCGGGAAAATAACTTCCTCTTCCAGCTGAAGGTGCGCACGGAACATCTCGTCGAGAGCTTTGGTGATGCTGCACATCTCAGCCCCGGCGGCGTGAATAGTCTGCGGATTGTTCTGCACCATCAGCAGCAGCGGCAGCAGGCGCTCCAGCAATTCGTCGATCGCCTGATGCTGATCGGCCATTGCCAGCAATGCGTGACGCAGCCTGTCATCCCCAAGGCCATCCAGGCGCGGGCGCAGCGTTTCTTCCTCGTCGGCTTCGTGCAGCGGCAGGGAAACCGTGTAGTAGCGATGCGCGCCGGCTGCGGCCTGCGTGATTTCAGCAGGCGTTGCACCCTGGGCATGCGCCAGCTTCACGGCAACGCCCGTAAAATGCCGGATGCGCTGGTGGCAGCCGATCAGCAGATCGACGGCGTCCTCGTTTTTCGGCGGCGACGTGAGGGGAGAAATCTGGTTCAGCATTGGATCCATTCTAAAGGCAGAGGTCAGGGCCAGGTATTAGGGCTAGGGATTAGCGGAGCATAGTCGGAATGGTTGATGAAGACAACCGCCGGCGAACCTTGCGCGCGATCCAGATGGAACGATCAACACTCAGCAAACTGGTAGCAATAATCCCTAACCCCTGACCCCTAACCCCTGTCCCTATCTTTGAAACTTCATCTCCACCGTCACCCGCACCGGCACCGGATGGCCGTCTTTCTGTGCGGGCTTGAACTTCCATTTCTTCACGGTCTCAACCGCAGGCTTTTCGAAGGCAGGCTCATCGCTGCGCATCACGTGTACCGGTTCGACGTGGCCCTTGGCGTTGATGCCGATCAGGAGAACGACCGTTCCCAGCGGATCGGCGTCAGCCGGCAGATCGGGATACTTGGGATCGGGAGCGGAGATAGCTTTCGGCGGTTTTATGTCTTTGGTGACAGGAGGGAATCCAGCAAACGCAGGATCCTCCGTCGAAACCGAGCTGCCCGCAACGGGTGCGGAATCCTTTTGCGCTTGTGCCCAGACACTGCCTGCAAGAGCCAGCATACCGGCGGCCAGCGCCATCGCCCGCAAGAAACCCATGCCCAATCAACCCCGAATGAAGATAAGACGCCTTTCCCTATTGTATTCAATGCGGGTTCATCTGTTGCTGCCATCCTACCGTCGACTGCTCCAGGCCGCATGCGGCCCGCCCTGCGTGCTATGCTGTTGGTCTCAGTTGGAATCGGACGGCCTATGAAGCGCATCGATACCAATCAGCATGTCTACGCTGAAGCCTGCGCCGGCCGCTTCCCATTTGCCTGCCCCTGCTGTTGTTGTCGCTAGTCACTGCCTCTTTTTCCTTCTCAGTTCCAACCCACAACTGAATCGGCGCAAGCGCCAGCTTTTTGGAGATAGTCAATGAAGATAGCCAATGATGTTACCCAGCTCATCGGACATACCCCGTTGGTCCGCCTGAACAAAGTTACCGCCGGAGCTCGCGCTACCGTGGTGGCCAAGCTGGAGAGCATGAACCCGTGCAGCAGCGTGAAAGACCGCATCGGGGTCAGCATGATCGAAGACGCCGAGCGCGCGGGCAAAATCGCTGCCCGGCAAGACGACGCTGATCGAGCCGACCAGCGGCAACACCGGTATTGGGCTGGCGTTTGTGGCGGCAGCCAAGGGCTACAAGCTGATCATCACCATGCCGGACACGATGAGCACGGAACGTCGCGTGATGCTGCGCGCCTTCGGGGCGGATGTCGTCCTTACGCCCGGCGCCAAGGGTATGAAGGGTGCGATCGCCAAAGCCAACGAGCTGCTGAAGTCAACGCCGAACAGTTACATGCTGCAGCAGTTCGACAACCCGGCTAATCCCAAGATTCACCTTGCCACCACGGGCCCGGAGATATGGGACGATACCGACGGCAAAGTCGACATCCTGATTTCGGGTATTGGGACCGGCGGCACGCTGACTGGGCGTGGCCGAGTACATCAAGCCGAAGAAGCCGTCGTTCAAGGCGATCGCGGTTGAGCCGACGGAAAGCCCGGTGCTCTCCGGCGGTCAGCCCGGTCCGCATAAGATCCAGGGTATCGGCGCGGGCTTTGTTCCCAGCATTCTGCGCACGGACCTGATCGACGAGGTCGTGCAGGTTTCGAGCGACGAGGCCATCACCATGGCCCGGCGGCTGGCGAAAGAAGAGGGATTGCTGGTGGGCATCTCGTCAGGCGCGGCGGTGCAGGCGGCTCTGAAAGTGGCGCAGCGGGAAGAGAATGCAGGTAAGCTGATTGTCGTAATCATCCCGTCGTTCGGGGAACGCTACTTGAGCAGCATCCTGTTCCAGCAGTTGCGGGAAGAGGCGCTTGCGCTTCCCACGGTTGAGGTTAACGTTTGAGCTTTTTCTCATGTGCGCGCGAAGATGTCGCCGCGGTATTGGATCGCGATCCCGCGGCGAAGTCTACCTTCGAGGTGCTGGTCCTCTACTCCGGACTGCATGCCTTGTGGGCCTATCGCGTGCATCACTGGATGTGGACGCACGGCTGGCAGTTTCTCGCCCGCATGCCTGTCGCAGTTTGCGCGGCTGCTCACCGGAATCGAAATCCATCCCGGCGCCGAAATCGGGCGGCGTTTCTTTATCGATCATGGCATGGGCGTCGTGATCGGTGAGACGACCATCATCGGCGACGATGTCACGCTGTATCAGGGCGTGACCCTGGGCGGCACCGGCAAAGAAACCGGCAAGCGGCATCCGACCATCTGCAACAACGTGGTCGTCGGAACCGGCGCGCGCGTGCTGGGCAATATCACCATCGGCGAGAACAGCCGCGTCGGCGCAGGCTCGGTCGTGCTGCGCGATGTACCCGACAATTCCACCATCGTCGGCGTGCCCGGCCACATCGTGTTGCGCCGCGGCAAGCGCGTGGTCATCACCGATCCCAAGCAGATCAATGATCCTCTCTCCGAGGCGCTGGCTGCCGTCGCCAACGAAGTCAAGAAGCTCAAGCAGCAGGTACACGAGCTACAGGGGCGGGAGATGGTGTACAGCGACGGGGACGATAAATTGCAGCAGGCCATCGAGATCGACTACCAGATATGAGATAGCAAAACTTCGCCACGTACTGCTGCTTCGGGTAATGCAGCGCTCAGATCTCAGGGTCACGGCAGCATCACTCGATTTCCACAGTGTTACGCGCACAACAAATTCCGGTGACGGCAACCGTCCGCCGAGATGAAGTCATCCTAATCGGACATCTGGCCTTCTAACGACGAGGAAGAGGTTTGCACTTGTCCGACACGCACATTCAGGTGGATGATCGGCCGCCGGTCGTGACCACGCCGAAAACTCCCGAGACTCGTCGTGTCCGCCTGCAAATCCTGCTGCTAATTCCTCTGCTGTGCGTCGTCATCGTTGCCGTCGTACTGAATCGAGAGTGGCCGTTCACCCAGTCGGCAATCGCGCAGTCGCTGCAACAACAATCCGGAGGCAATGTACAGATTGGATCCTTCCGCCAGTTCTATCTGCCGAGCCCGGGATGTGTTGCGGAAAACGTCACGTTCCACCGCACTGGCGACAGCAGCAGTCAGCCATTCCTCACCATTCAGAAGTTGACGATTCTCGGCAGCTACCCCGGACTACTGACTCATCACATCAGCACTGTGCGTGCGGAAGGTTTTCATGTGGTCGTCCAAACGCAACCGTCATCGTCAGCCTCGGGCGGCACGGAGTTCAATGTCGGAACGATTGCGCCGGGCCTGAGCATCGGCAAGATCATCGCGGATAACGCCGTCATCGAATTTCCTGCAACCGCAGATCGCGCGCAGGCCCTGATCTTTCGTCTGCCCAAGCTGACCGTGCATGATCTGGAAGACGGCAAGCCGCTGAGCTATCAGGCGACTCTGCAAGTCCCGCAACCTCCGATGGATCTTGATGTCAGCGGAAACTTTGGACCATGGCGCGCGGGGCACGGCGGCGCAAGCAAGATGTCAGGCGCGTACGATCTGAAGAGCCTCGACCTTGGCGCCTTTCATGACATCGGGGGAATTCTTACCTCGAAGGGAAATTTTGAAGGCACTCTGCAGCATGTAACCGTTAGCGGCAAAGTCGACACCCCCAAATTCACCGTGAGTTCCAGCGGCCATCCCATTCACCTGAAAGCCGACTATTCGGCCACGGTGAACGGTCTGAATGGCGACGTGAAAGTCGATGCCGCCCAGGTGCGTTTCGCCGGCACCGTCATTGATACTGCCGGCTCAGTCACCGGCCAGGATGGCAAACAGGGTAAGACCGCGGAATTCGTCCTGACTTCCAGCAAAGCGCGCGTTCAAGATTTGTTGTGGATTTTTATATCGGAGAACAAGCCGCCCATGACCGGTCCGATCATCTTCCGCGCAAAGGCGACCGTTCCGCCGGACAATCGACCCTTCCTGAAGAAACTTGTGTTGCAGGGTGACTTCGGCATCGCTAACGCGCAGTATCCTCATGAGAGCACGCAGCGCACGGTCGACGTCTTAAGCGCGCGCGCCCGCGGCCAAGCCGACAAAGTAGAAGACATCGATGCCAAAATCGGCAGCGACACCTATGATCCCGGGCGAGTGCTCTCCAACATCAGGGGACATGTCGTCACCACCGACGCCGTAGCCCATCTCAGCGACGTCATGTTCGATGTGCCGGGAGCTTCGGCAAAACTCAATGGCACGTACAACCTGATCTCGCATCAAGTGGACCTTAGCGGCCATATGCATCTTGAGAGCCAGCTCTCAAAGACGACGACCGGAGTGAAATCGGTTTTGCTGAAGGTGATGGAGCCCTTTATGAAGAAGGGTCACCATAATGAGTCGGTGATTGCGATTAAAATCGGCGGCACGTGGGAGAACCCCACCTACGCCGTCGTGCCCAGGGCTGAGAAGTAGATCCTACTTGGAAGGATTGCAACGCCGGCGGACAATGTGTATCCGCTGTTGTGACCGGCTCAGGGCCGCAGCTTTCAACTGCTCGATCTCAGCCGCCTGACGCCCCGCCATCTCCTGGATCATGTCCAGCACCGTCTTCTGTCTGATTTCGCCAATCTGTACGAGTTGCATGTTGCAAAGAGTAGCGAACCGGCAAAGACCGCACATCCCCTGCTGGTCGCACCTCTGCTACAACCTAGGAACTACGCGGTTGCGCCCGGATTTTGCGCTCAATCGGGCATAGGAAAGCAATGTTAAGATCACTTCGAGCTTTCTCGTTGCTGCAAATTTCTTAGGGGACAAACAGCGTGGACAAATCCCAACAAGTAGAGCAGGTCGCGAAGGTTTGTCATGAAACCCTGAGAGCGTTTTGCCAGTCGCTGGACGATCATTCCATGCTTCCGTGGGAGGAAGCGCCGGAGTGGCAGAAGGAGTCGTCACGTGCGGGCGTGCGAAGCTACTTCAAGAACGTTTGCTGCCGGGATTGAGCCTTCGCCGAGGAAACGCATGTGCGCTGGCTGGAGGAGAGGCAGGCCAACGGATGGAAGCACGGTGAGACGAAGAACCACCAGACGAAAGAACACCCGGCGCTTGTTCCGTACCAGAATCTATCGCTAGACGAGAAGCGGAAAGACTATCTGTTCGCCGCGATTTGCCGAGCCTTTTGCGAATCGGCGGCAGCGGAGGCTTCTTCGGCAAAGGCCAAGAAGTAGCCGCTGGCGTGCCACCCTTTGAGAAGCCGATGATTTCATCACTCCAAGACAGTCATAGTGCTTCTTCCCCGCAGGCGGTCGCGCTAACCGGCTTCATGGCCGCCGGCAAGAGCACCATCGGCCGCGAACTTGCTCGCCTGCTACGTTGGAACTTTATCGATATGGACTGCGAGATCGAACGCGAAAGCGGCCTGCTTATCCGCGACTTGTTCACCCGGCACGGTGAGGATCACTTTCGCAAAGTCGAAGCTGATGCACTCCGCATGGTGCTGGCGCAAGTGACGGCGCCAACCGTGATCGCCCTTGGTGGCGGGACATTCGTGCAGCCGCAAAATGCTGCATTGCTGCGCGAGCGCGGCGTCCGCGTCGTCTTCCTCGAACACGATCTGGCGAAGTTGCTGCAACGCTGCCGCAACGCCGAGCGAGCGCTCGCCGCAAAATCCTCGTCCTCTGGCGGCCGACGAAACGGCTTTCTGTGCGCTCTATGCGCAGCGCCTGCCGCTCTACCGTCAGGCAGACGTCACCGTGGTTCCGCGCGAGAAGGAAGCGCCGCAGGTTGCGTTGGAAGTACTGAAGGCGCTTGGATTCAGTGCGGCGAATCACGCAAGGTAGTTCAGTCATCACCTCAGCGTCATCTCGAACGTGATATAACTTGAATTTTCCCCACGAAAATGTCACAGAAAATTGCAGTCGGAATACTTGGCGCCACCGGCGTCGTCGGTCAGCGTTTTATCCAAATGCTGGAGCATCATCCCTGGTTTGAGGTAGCGTGGTTGGCCGCCTCTGACCGCTCTGCCGGACAAGCCTATGGTGACGCCGCGCGCTGGCGCTTGAAGACGCCCATCCCCGAACGGGTGCGCAAGATGAAGGTCTCGAATGCCGTGCCTGACGGCGCGCCGCGTGTCATTTTTGCTGCGCTCGACGCCGGCATCGCCCGCGAAATGGAGCCGCAATTTGCCGCTGCCGGATGCGCCGTGGTCAGTAACTCCAGCGCCTTTCGCATGCAGGACGATGTTCCGCTCATCATCCCTGAAGTCAATGCCGATCACCTTTCGCTGATCGAGAAGCAAAGCTGGCGCAAGCAATCGGGCGGCTACATCGTCACCAATCCCAACTGCTCGGCGATTGGGCTGGTCGTAGCCCTGGCGCCGCTGCATCGCAAGTTCGGCATCGAGTCGCTCTTCGTCACCACCATGCAGGCGGTCAGCGGCGCGGGATATCCCGGCGTGGCCTCGCTCGACATCCTTGGCAACGTGATTCCTTACATCGCCAAGGAAGAAGAGAAGATGGAAGAGGAGACGCGCAAGCTTCTCGGCCGCGTGAACAGCGATCACGTCGATATGGCCGACTTCACCATGACCGCGCACTGCAATCGCGTAGCAGTGGAAGATGGGCACACCGAGTCGGTGTCCATAAAGCTGAAGAAGAAGACTACTGCGGACGAAATCATCGCGACCTTCAACGAATTCCAATCGACGCCGCAGGAGCTGAAGCTGCCGCTCGCTCCCGAACAACCCATCGTCTATGATGCGGCGCCCGACCGTCCGCAACCGCGCTTTGACATCGATCGCGGCAAGGGCATGACCGTCAGTGTGGGACGCCTGCGTCCGTGCGGCGTGCTTGACTGGAAGTTCACCGTGCTCTCGCACAACACAATCCGCGGAGCGGCCGGCGCTGCGCTACTGAATGCCGAGCTCCTGAAGGTGCAGGGATTGCTTCCCGGCGCTGCTGAGACCAGCGGTGTGACGGCGGGTCGAGGTGTTCTGCCGTGATCGTGATGAAGTTCGGCGGCACCTCGGTCGAGAACGCCACCGCCATCGATCGCGTCGCCAGCATCGTGAAGTCGCGCCTCCCCGAGCGGCCCTTCGTGGTCGTCAGCGCGATGGCCAAGGTCACCGACCAGCTTCTGGCGATGGCCGCCGCAGCCGGACGCGGCGAGCGCGATGCGGCGCTGGAAATCTGCCGTGCGCTGCGCGAGCGCCACTACCTGACTGCCGGCGAACTGCTCGGCACAGGCCTGCACACCGATCTGCACAACGAACTAGGCGCGGAGTTCGATTCGCTCGATGAGCTGCTGCGCGGCATCTCTGCCGTCGGCGAACTCACGCCGCGAACCTCCGACTACGTGGTGTCGTTCGGCGAGCGGCTCTCCAGCATGATCGCGGTGCCCGCGTTCCTCGCTCGCGACATTCCAGCGGTGCTGGTCGATCCGCGCAAAGTCGTCATCACTGACGCGCAGCATAGCCGCGCCGTTCCCCAAGTCGAGGAAATCAACGACCGTCTACAGGATCACGTGCAGCCGCTGATCGACAAGCAGCAGGTGCCGATCATGGGCGGCTTCGTCGGCGCCACGCGCGAGGGCACGACCACCACCATCGGCCGCGGCGGCTCGGATTTTTCCGCCGCCCTGGTCGGCGCCGGACTCAACGCCGAGCGCATCGAAATCTGGACCGACGTCGACGGCATGAAGACCACCGATCCGCGCATCTGTCCGGACGCCCGCCGCATTAAGCTCATCAGCTTTGAAGAGGCTGCCGAGTTGGCGTACTTCGGCGCGAAGGTTCTGCATCCGGCGACGGTGCTGCCGGCGGTCGAGAAGAACATTCCGGTGCTCGTGCTGAACTCGCGCAATCCTTCCAACGAAGGCACGCGAATTCTGTCGCGCACGCCGCGCTCGCAGTCGCTGTTCAAGGCGATTGCCGCCAAGACGCGCATCACCGTTATCGACATTGTCGCCGCACGCATGCTGATGGCGCACGGCTTTCTGGCGAAAGTCTTCGACATCTTCGCGCGCCATCGCTGCGCCGTCGACGTGGTTTCGACCTCCGAGGTCAGCATCTCGCTCACCGTCGATTCCAACGAAGCCATTCCGCAGATCGCCGCCGACTCTGGAGAAGCTGGCCTTCGTGAAGTATTCCGGCCGCAAGGCCATTGTCTGCCTGGTTGGCGAAAACCTGCGCGATACGCCCGGCGTTGCCGCGCAAATCTTCGAGGCGATCAGCGACATCAACGTGCGCATGATTTCCCAGGGCGCGTCGGAGATCAACCTGACCTTCGTCATCGACGAAGCTGACGTTCCCGAGGCTGTGCGCCGGCTGCACGCCAAGTTCTTCACCGACGTCGACCCGGAGGTGTTCGATTGAGTGCCAGTCGCTGAAGCTGCTCGTGCTGGGGCCGGGCAAAACGGGTTCGCTGGTGGCCGAAGTCGCGCGCGAACGCGGGCATCAGGTGCAGGTGGTCGACGTTGATCAGAATGCCGGCGGCGCCTGGCTTACTGCTGAAAACCTGCGCGAGGTTTGACGTTGTTATCGACTTCACCGCTCCCGATGCGGTGCTCGGCAACATCGACGCCTGCGTGCGCGCGCGCAAAGCGATGGTCGTCGGAACTACGGGTTGGTATGGCGAGATGGAACGCGTGCGTCAGTCAGTTGAAGCAGGCGGGCACAGGCTTTGTCTGGGGCGCCAACTTTTCCTATGGCGTGAATCTGTTTTTCCAGATCGTTAAAACCGCTGCCGCAGCGCTGCAGCATGACTACCGCGGACACATTACCGAGATCCATCACATCCACAAGAAAGACGCGCCCTCGGGAACCGCTGCCGCGATGCAGAAAGTATTGGAGCAGGCTGCGGGGGTGAAGCTCGACATCACCTCGGAGCGCGAGGGCGAAGTAACCGGAACGCATATCCTGGAACTCGACGCAGATGGCGATCGGATTGTGCTGACCCACGAAGCCAAATCGCGTCGCACCTTTGCCAACGGCGCAGTGCTGGCAGCGGAGTGGATCGCCGGCAAGAGCGGGTTCTACGACTTCAAAGATATCTTCGGCGAGCTCTGACTATTTCACCACGGAGGCTCGGGGCTATTGAACATTGTCATCACGACGAAGCCTTTGCTGAGGAGGGATCTGCTATGGGCAAAAAGCAGATCCCTCGCTTTCCTCTATACCTCCTGGAACGTTGTGGGTCAAAGAAAGCCTCGGGGTCTTTCCCTCCGTATTCCATGGTGAATGCCTTTTCATCGCGCTCTTTGAGATTCCTCCGCAAACGATTATTCTTCTCCAATGAAATTGCGTGGTTGCGGTACCGCCCTCGTCACTCCGTTCCAAAAAGATGGCAGCCTGGATGAGCCGGCCCTGCGCGAACTGGTTCGCTGGCAGGTTGAGTCGGGCATCGACTTCCTCGTGCCCTGCGGCACCACCGGCGAAACGCCGACGCTCACGCACGAAGAGTGGCTGCGCGTCATCGACGTGACCATCGAGGCTGCCGGCGGCCGCGTGCCCATCATGGCGGGCGCGACCTCGAACAACACGCGCGAGGCGGTGGCCAAGGCCAAGGAAGCTTCGTCGCGCCCGGGCGTGGACTTCATCCTGACCGCGACGCCGTACTACAACAAGCCCACGCAGGAAGGCGTCTATCAGCACTTCAAGGCAATCGCCGAAGCCTCGACCAAGCCGCTGATGCTGTACAACATCGCGGGACGCACGGGCACGAACATCGAAACGCCCACGCTGCTGCGCCTGGCGGAGATCGACAACATCGTGGCGGTCAAAGAAGCCAGTGGCAACATCGCGCAGATCGCCGAAGTCTGCGCTTCGGTGCCCGAGGATTTTCTGGTCTTCTCAGGTGATGACGCCATCACGCTCGCTGTGATTGGATTGGGCGGCGTCGGCATTGTATCGGTAGCCTCCAACGAAATCCCCGCGGAGATGTCGCGCATGACCGGCGCGGCGCTGGCCGGCAAGTGGGACACCGCACGCCTGCTCTTCCGCAAGTATCTGCCACTGATGCAGGCCAACTTCATCGAGTCGAACCCCGGTCCGGCAAAGGCCGTGCTGGCCATGATGGGCCGGCTCGAAGAAAACTATCGTCTGCCGCTGGTGCCGATGAAGAAGGAAACTCGGGCGAAGCTGGAGAAGATCGCGTCGGAAGTAGGACTGCTGCAACCGCAATCCGCAGCTACATGGTAGATCGGGTTTCCGGGGTTTTGGAGTTTGCAGTGTGATGGCTTCTGATGTACAACAATCGGTCGAAGGATACCTTCTATGACGTCAGCCCCTTTCACCGCTGAGGAGTACATTCGGCGGCTGTGGCGTAGCACCAAATTCTGCGCCAGACTGAGAGCATCCGTAGGAGCATATAGACCACAACATCGGTCTTCCGAGCAGCCTAGCGGGAACAGAGCATTCGTCGTGGCTTACGTATAGATGCGCCGTCCAGGCGACATGACCACCCGATGGCCACTGCGAGCGAGGAATACACATAGCCGCCGATGTTCGCCGGAGAAGCATCCACAGCCAGTCGCCGCGAGGGCAGCGAAAGACGTTGTCGCTGGGGTAATCGTGATTGACTACCCGTTGGCACGCGGCCACGCAATTCAAGTGGTACGGCCCCAAGTTCGGCCTCGAGGCGTGCAGTGCGGCGAGCCGTCAGGAGCGATAGACCACTCCATTGGCCACCCGGCAAGGAAAAATTGTCAGCCTGTCGCTCTGCACATCCTGGTTCCGGTGGAGCGTTCGCGTCTCGACGCGTTATCCTGCCGTCATAGACACACGAGTGCCACTGCAGGCGAGGAATCCACGATGTCGCCGGTAGTGGAGCTCCACAGTAAAGCGCCTGTCGTGACATTACGCAAGACCCTGTGGTCCTGGGTTCGCTGAACCATCCGATCACCACGGGCGGGGATCCACATTACCGCCGTCGATGTAGCTCCACAGCTTGGCGCACGGAAAGTTCAGCGCATAGACGACTTCATGTGCCGACATAAATACCCATTCACGACCGAGGGCGAGGAATACACGACGCAGGTGTGTAGGTGATCCAGCCACCGATGGCGGGGCCAGAATAACCTCGAGGGGTTGAAGCCCGTCAGGCAGTTATAAAAGTGAAACTGCGCCAATTGGTGAACGACGTGTGCGGTGGTTCGCTGCAAGGTTGCTGTGCCGTTGCTATCGAAGCAATCAGAAGGAGTAGTACTAAAAGCAGCTGGCCACTGTTTTCATGTCCTAGACCTCGATCGAATTTTGACCCGCAATGCAGCCGCAACTATACTCCCAATTTTCCTGATACCCCTAATACACTCATTTGGCCCGCTTTAGTTTGTCTGCGACTCAGGCTGCGAGTTCTTTCGCAGACACCAGCACTCGCCAGTACAGCTCTTGATAATCCTGCGCCATGCGCGAAGCGCTGAAATGCCGTTCCACTCGCCTGCGACACGCCTGCGGAGAGATTCGATCGACGTTTCCCAGCGCCTGCGCCATCGCTTCCATTGATTCGACGACGAAGCCCGACTCCTGATCGGCGACAATCTCGGGAAACGCTCCGCGGCGAAACGCGACCACCGGAGTGCCGCAGGCCATCGCTTCCATCGCGACCAGCGAACTGGTTTCCTCGGCGGTGCTGGTCAAGAGCAGCGCGCGCGCATGACTAAGAAGCTTAAGTGTTTGCTGACGAGCCGGCGTGTCGATAAAGCGCACATCTGAACCTCCGCCCAGGTGCGGACGAATCTCGCGTTCGAAGTACTGCTGGTGATAAGCGGAAGGGATAAACCTGTCCGGCGAGAACGAGCGGCAGACTGGCTTTGCGCGCAGCGGTGATGGCGAGATGCGGGGCTTTCTCCTCGCAGATACGGCCCAGCCAGAGCAGATAATCCTCTTTCTCCGTCGAGAAGGGAAAGTCCTCGACAGCGATGCCGTTTTCTACGACGCCAGCGAAGTTGGGAAGGCCGTCGAAGGTTTTCGCCTGCGATTGGGAGACGCAGTTGAAGAACAGATTCGGCGCAGGGTTATGGAAATACTCTTCGCGATAGAAGCTTCGCGGCAGATGTAATGTCGCCAGAACAGGCACGGGACATTCGGCAGCGCGGCGGAAGAAGCTTCCGCTCTCATCGTGGATAAGATCGAATTCGTTCGGATGATCCTTCAACAATTGGAGGACCTTGGTGTTGTGCTCGCGCTCACGCGATTCGTATTGATCGGGAGCGTTTACGCGGGCAGCCGGTGGCGAGCAGGCGCCCGGCAACTTGCGAGCCGACCGAAGCAGCGACTGTCGTGGAGTGTCCGGCCCGCGCCATCTCGCGCTCGACGGCCAGCAGCATCTGCTCGGCGCCTCCGGCGCTCTCGGGCGTGACTGCGAGGAGCGGATAGGCGATGTAGAGGATTGAAAGCGGCTTCATCGAGTGTCGCCGGCTGAAGCCGGCTAAGTGAACTTAGATGCGCTGAGACGCTGGCCTGAAGGCCAGCTCTACCTAATCCTGAGCTCGACCATTACGGCCCTTTGCCTGACCGCTTCAGCGCCGTCCGCAGGAATTCCGCAAACGCTGCGCTCACTTCCTGCGCGGTCATGCTCCACTGCCAGATTTCGTAATTCGTTTTACCTTCATGCGGAGGCCGCGTGAAGTCGTAAGCAGCCTGCGGACGGAGAATCTCGCGGGAAACGTCAAACCTTTGGAGAAAATCTCCCTGCGATGGATAAGCGCGGCACATCGCGCGCTTGCGCTCCTGTTCGGCTTCGGTTGGGCGCACGTCTAGAATATCATCGGTCGGCTCACGAAAATCCTGGAACAAGCCTGTCCCTTCGGTATCGCGATGGTAGAGCGGCGCCTCCCAGCACGGAATCGATGCCGCGCGCGCGAGTTGAGCCGCCAGAAAACTGCACGAGTCGTGGTCGGGATGCCCGCCCTCGTACGCCAGCGTTAACAGCCCCGCGATCATGCGGCGTGCGACCACGTCGGCCAGCAGTTCGTACGCCGTATGCAGGTTACGAAACAGCTCCTGATCCACCAGCGTCTCGCCGCCCGGCATGTCAGCGAGAAACAGCACATCCTTCACCCCGGCTGCCTGCATGGACTGCAGCGCCTCTTTCTGGCGCAGCGCCGCGTAGGCCTCGCGCGATCCATACTTCTGCCAAAAGTACGGATCGGCCGGAGAACCATTGGTGGCAAACACCACCAGCGGGTCGTGCATGCGCTGCAGCAGCGCGCCGAAGGCGATGCACTCGTCGTCGGGATGGGCCACCAGAATCAGCGTGCGTTCCAGCAGATCGTCAATCCAGGCCATGGTTTTTCGATGCTCGACGCGCGGCGGGGGGTTGAGAGTTACTGCAACCGCCGTCGATGACCAGTTATACTGCCCGCCATGCACGAACTCCAATCGGAAATTGAGCGCCTCTATGCTTTGGGAGGCAAAGCGGCGCAGGATCCAAACGCCTCCGAGATTTTTGTCCGCTTCCGCGATGCCCTGACGGCCGGCCAGTTGCGAGCCGCCGAGAAGGTTGCCGGACGCTGGCAGACGAATGGCTGGGTGAAGGAAGGTATTCTGCTCGGCTTCCGTATTGGCAAGCTGGCCGAGAGCGGTGACCCGCGCGTGCTGTCGTTTGTCGACAAAGATACGTATCCCACCCGCCACTTCGCTGCCAGCGAGCAGGTCCGCGTGATTCCCGGCGGCTCGTCGGTGCGATCGGGAGCGTACGTGGCGTCGTCGGTCGTCTGCATGCCGCCGATGTTCATCAACGCCGGCGCTTACGTCGACGAAGGCACGATGGTCGACTCGCACGCGCTGGTGGGCTCGTGCGCGCAGGTCGGCAAGCGCGTGCACATCTCGGCTGCGGCGCAGATTGGCGGCGTGCTGGAGCCGATCAATGCCTCGCCGGTGATCATCGAAGACGATGTGCTGGTGGGCGGCAACTGCGGTATTTATGAAGGGACGCAGGTCGGCGCGCGAGCGGTGCTGGGAGCGGGCACAATCCTGACGCGCTCGACGCCGCTGTTCGATACGGTGAAGGGTGAGATCTATCGCGCGACTCAAGGCGAGCCTCTGCGCGTGCCGGAGAATGCCGTCGTCGTGCCCGGCTCGCGCGCGATCACCAAGGGCAAAGGCTGCCGAGTGGGGACTGTCTCTTTATGCGCCGGTGATTGTGAAGTATCGCGATGAGAAGACCGATCGCGGCGTGGAGCTGGAGGACCTGCTGCGGTGATGGCCTCTTCCCATTTGCCGGGGGTTGCGATGTTGTTCCCTGCCCTGCGCTGGGTCGTGCTGGCCGCGCTGATCGTCTACGGCCTGAAGCGGCGGACGCTTACGGCGTGGATCTTCATCGCCATGCTGCTGGGCGCGGAGATCGGTTACGACTTCCCGAACGTTGCGACTCATCTTCGTGTTCTCGCGCTCATCTTCCTGCGCCTGATCAAGACCATCATCGCGCCGCTGCTGTTTGGAACGCTGGTGGTCGGCATCGCCGGACACTCCAACCTGAAGCAGGTTGGGCGGCTGGGACTGCGCTCCATCATCTTCTTCGAAATCCTGACAACCATCGCGATCTTCCTCGGGCTCGGCGCCATCAATATTTCAAAAGCGGGTCTCGGCGTGCAGCTTTCTGCGCCGAGCAGCACTGACACCTCGTCGGTCGGCAAACTTAGCGCGGAAGATACCATCCTGCACGTCTTCCCGGAGAACATCGCCAAATCGGTTGCCGACAACGCCGTCTCTGCAGGTCGTGGTCTTCAGCCTGATCTTCGCGGTCGCGCTGGCGATGCTCAGTGAAGAAAAACGCCGTCCGATGCTGAGCTTCTGCGAGAGCCTCAGCGAGGTGATGTTCAAGTTCACCAACATCGTGATGTACATGGCGCCGCTGGGAGTGGGCGCCGCCGTGGCCTACACTGTGGGACATACGGGGCTGGGCGTTCTGGGCAGCCTGGTCAAGCTGCTGCTCACGCTGTATGCCGCGCTGATTGTTTTCATTGTGGGCGTGCTGCTGCCCATCGCGATGGCGTTCCGCGTGCCGCTGCGCGACTTTCTTAAAGCTGTTGCCGAGCCGGTCACCATCGCCTTCGGCACCGCGAGTTCGGAAGCCGCACTGCCACGCGCGATGGAAGCCATGGAGGCCATCGGCGTGCCGCGGCAGATCGTGGCCTTCGTCATCCCGACCGGCTACAGCTTCAATCTGACCGGCAGCTCGCTGTATCTTTCCGTCGCGGCGATCTTTGTGGCACAGGTTTCCGGCATTCACCTCTCGCTCGGCCAGCAACTGATGATCATGCTGACGCTGATGCTTACCAGCAAAGGCGTCGCCGGCGTTTCGCGCGCGGCGCTGGTGATCCTGCTGGCCACGGCGAGTTCTACCGGCCTGCCCACCGAGCCGGTCTTCCTGCTGCTTGGCGTCGATCAACTGCTCGACATGGGACGCACCGCCGTCAACGTGCTCGGAAACTGCCTGGCCGCCGTGATCATGGCGAAATGGGAAGGCGATTTCCGCAGCGAAACACCTTCCCCGGTCGTGGCCAACGCGCTACAGTAGAACGCTCATGCGCCCCCACTCCGTAACCGCCGGAAAACAGCTCTCATGGCCAGGTAGAGGACGAAACCAAGTTCCGCCCGCGTAGTCACGAAGTCTCGCGCATCGAGGCTTTCAGCGATGTGGTGTTCGGCTTCTCGCTCACGCTGCTGGTCGTCTCGCTCGAGGTGCCGCACACATTCAACGACCTGCTAGCCGACATGCGCGGCTTCCTGCCTTTCGCGGTGTGTTTTGGCATCTTCGCGCTGGTGTGGTGGCAACACCACAACTTCTTCCGCCGCTACGGACTGGATGACGGCATCACCGCGACCCTGAACTTCGTGCTGCTCTTCGTGATGCTCTTTTACACCTATCCGCTGAAGTTCCTGTTCACCGGGATGTTTGGGCAATTCATGGGCACCGACGCCGGCGGGAAGCCGGTGCAGTGGATCGAAGTCCAGCAAGGCGCGATGCTGATGATCATCTACGGGCTCGGCTATGCCACCGTGTACCTGGTGTTCATGTTGCTCTACTGGAATGCGCTGCGACAGCGCGAGGCGCTGGACTTGAACCGCTTCGAAGTTTTCGACACCTACACAACGATGTTGGAGAGTGGACTGCAAGCCGTGCTGGGAGTGGTATGCGCGCTGCTGGCGGCAGTGCTTCCGCGGAACATCGCTGGGGCAGCGGGATTTATTTTCTTCCTGATTCCCGTCGGTATGTCGCTGATTGGCTCGATACGAGGCAAAGCCCGTCGAAAGCTGGTTGAAGCAATGCGATCGGCAAATGCTTAAGTCTGGCTGGCTGGCAGCGGTATGGCGGCTTTGGCGCGCCGCATTTCCAGATGCTTCTGGCGGAAATGCGCGATGGCACGCTCGCCCCAAACTTTCACGAAGTAGTAGTTGAGTCCGGCGCCGATGGCCGAGCTGACGATCGGGATCAGGCGCGCAGTCCACTTTTCCACGATCTCGGCGCTGGCGCTGACGGCGATTCGCTGAATCACTCGCGGCACGAACTTCGATACAAACTGCTTTTCCACCAGCTCGCGGCTGATGTCAACGCCGGCAGCGCTGGCTGCTGCGACCCAAAGCTCCGCCTCTTCCTCCTCGGTGTTGTAGGAGAAGCCATAGATGAGGCTTAGCTTCTGGATCATGCGCAGGGTAATGGCCGCCAGGATTCCAAGGTCGGGCAACATGGTGAAGAGTCCACCCATGCCGAGGCCTGCGCCCTCGGCGGCAGCGATACGCATGTGCGCTCGAATCGTGTCTTCAGCGATCTGGTCCAGCAGCTCGGGATTGACGGAATAAATTCCATCGTAGGTCAGCGCGGGCAGGTTATAAGCCATGCGCAGGTGCTGCAGATAATGCCCAGGCTCGACCTTGATGGTCTTGTAGGCCTTGGTAAAGGCTCCGCGGATGGCGTCTTCCAATCTGCGGCGGACCCAGGAGTGTTTCAGAGGGGCAGGCATAGCGAGTGCTTCCAGTATAGGCGCGACACCCGGAATTCGCAGGTATTGGACAGCAGCTCTGCTTTCAATCGTTGAGGCGAGTACGGTTTTGGTGGAGAATGTCTGGTTGCCTGATTGTCGAAGGCTGACCCTGCACCGTTGGTCTATGATGGCAGACACGTCAATGAGCGCCGGAAAGCGAGGTCCGATGCGGGTCGGCTGCCGGAGCGCTCAAACATAATCAGTTCAAAGCTGCTGGGGATCGAGCCGAAGCTCGTCGTGCCGGGCTGGGTACGGAATCGGCCGTGGGGAGAGAAACGATGAAATGCGCAGAGATGGGACGGTTGGAGGAGTGCTGCACTTCGAAGGTGCCGTGGAAGAAGTGGGGGCCGTATCTCAGCGAGCGCCAGTGGGGCACGGTTCGCGAGGACTACAGCAAGGACGGCAATGCCTGGGACTACTTCTCGCACGATCAGGCACGCTCGCGCGCCTATCACTGGGGCGAAGACGGGCTGGCCGGATATAGCGACGACAAACAGCATCTTTGCTTCAGCCTCGCACTTTGGAACGGCCATGATCCCATCCTGAAGGAGCGCCTCTTCGGGCTTACCAACAGCGAAGGCAATCACGGCGAAGACGTAAAGGAATATTACTTTTACCTCGACAGCACGCCGACCCATTCGTACATGAAGTATCTGTACAAGTATCCCCAGAATGCGTACCCCTACGACAATCTGGTCAAGACCAACAAGCAGCGCGGCCGCGCCGACATGGAGTACGAGCTGCTGGATACCGGCATCTTCAATGATGACCGCTACTGGGATGTATTCGTCGAATACGCCAAGGAAACGCCGCAAGACGTAATGGTTCAGATCACGCTCTGCAATCGCGGCGCAGAAGCTGCGGATATTCATGTTCTGCCCACGCTGCTGTTCCGCAATACGTGGACCTGGTGGGAGGGAACGCCCAAACCGCTGCTGCAGCAAGTGCGCGGCAAGAAGAATCTGACTGCCCTGTCGGCCTCGCACGAAAAGCTGGGCGAGTTTTATCTGTATTGCGAAGGCGATGTGCCGCTGCTCTTCACCGAGAACGAGACGAACAACCAGCGCATCTTCGGCAAGCCGAATGACACGCCATACGTTAAGGATGCTTTTCACAACTACGTTCTCCAGGGCGACAAAGGCGCAGTCAATCCCGAAAATAAGGGGACCAAAGCCGCTGCGCATTACCAGGTAAAGGTGGGGCCCGGCGAGCAGAAGACCATCCGCGTGCGTCTAAGCGATGTCGCGCCGGACAAGATTGGCGATCCTTTCAAGAAGTTCGCCAAGACGATGGAGGAACGTCGCGCGGAAGCTGACGAGTTCTACGGCATCATCACGCCTAAGGCTGTCGACCAGGAAGAGGGGCGCATCATGCGCCAGGCGCTGGCCGGGATGATGTGGACGAAGCAGTACTTCGGCCTGGATGTGGACAAGTGGCTGGAGGAGCACGGCATCAATCCGCTCGACGATGGCAGCCAGGGCTTCCGCAATCGCGAGTGGTATCACATGGTCAACGACCACGTGATTTCGATGCCGGACAAGTGGGAATATCCGTGGTACGCCGCATGGGATCTGGCGTTTCACGCGATGGCCTTTTCTACGGTCGACATCGACTTCGCGAAGGAACAGCTCGACTTGATGTTGCAGGAATTTTTCCTGCACCCGACCGGACAGATTCCCGCCTACGAGTGGAACTTCAGCGACGTGAATCCGCCCGTCCACGCCTGGGCGACGATATTCCTTTACCGCTCCGAGGAACTGCTGCGCGGCAAGGGCGATACGGAATTTCTGAAGCGCTGCTTTGCCAAGCTGATGTTGAACTTCAGTTGGTGGATTAATCGCAAGGACCGCTTCGGACGCAATGTGTTCGAAGGCGGCTTCCTCGGTCTCGATAACATCGGCGTCTTCGATCGCAGCGCGCCGCTGCCGACCGGCGGATATCTGGAGCAGGCTGATGGAACCGCGTGGGTGACCTTGTTCGGACAAAACATGGCGGAGATCGCTATTGAGTTGGCGGCCGAGGATCCGTTCTACGAAGAGATGGCGATCAAGTTCTCCGACCACCTGCTCTGGATTGCGCACGCCATGAACCGCACCGGGCCGGACGGCATGTGGGATGAGGAAGACGGTTTCTACTACGATGTTTTGCGATTGCCTGACGGAAACTCGCAGCGCTTGAAGGTACGCTCGATGGTGGGCTTACTGCCCATCTGCGCTACCACGGTGATTGAACCCTGGCAGCGCGAGCGTGTTCCTCGCGCCGTAGAAATTCTTAATGAGCGCTTGCAGCGTATGCCGGAGTTGCGCGAAAGCATGCATCCCACCGGCCTGTTTCATCGTGGTTATGGCGATCGGGGCATGGCCGCGCTGGTAAGCCCACAACGGTTGCGCCGTATCCTCAGCCGCATGCTCGATGAGAACGAATTCCTCAGCCCGTACGGCATTCGCGCGCTGTCGCGCTATCACATCGACCATCCCTACATCGTGAACGTACAGGGGCAGGAGTATCGCGTCTCGTACTTGCCAGCTGAGTCCGACTCCGGCATGTTCGGCGGTAATTCCAACTGGCGCGGGCCTATCTGGATGCCGGTAAATGCGCTGCTGATTCGCGCGCTCATGACCTTCTACCTCTACCACGGCGAAAATTTCAAAATAGAGTGCCCGACCGGTTCAGGCAACATGATGAATCTTTTCGAGGTGGCACGTGAAATCGCCAACCGGCTCACCCGCATCTTCAAGGTCGACGAGTCTGGGCGGCGGCCGGTTTACGGTGGGTCGGAAAAGTTTCAGAAAGATCCGTACTGGAAGGACCACATCCTCTTCTACGAGTATTTCCACGGCGACAACGGGGCCGGCCTGGGAGCAAGCCATCAGACAGGATGGACGGGGATCATCGCGAAGCTGATCGAGATCTTCGGACGTCTGGACGGCCAGAGTTATCTTGATGTCGGCAAGCGCAGTCAATTTGTGGCCCGCGCCGTCGCCGCAAAATAGCCTGCGCTAAAATTTCGCCGAAGGCTCGGACATGGCCGACTTCAACCAGCTTTCCATCTGGTGATGGTCGACCAGTCCGGCCTGCTGCACCACCGGGCGGCCGCCGGAGAACACCGCGAAATAAGGGATGCCGCGGATTTGAAAGCGCGCCGCCAGATCCTGATGACGCTCGGTGTCGACCTTGACCACCACAGCCTTACCAGCCATGTTCTTTGCAGTCTGCGCGACTTCCGGCGCAGCCATACGGCACGGGCCACACCACGCCGCCCAGAAATCGGCCAGCACCGGCACCTTGGACTCGCGCACGATCTCGTCGAACTCGGCAGCGTCGACGTTCAACGGCTCATCGGCCGGCGGCAACGCAGCTTTGCATTTGCCGCAAGTTCCGGTGTGAGCAAGATGTTTCGCCGGGACGCGGTTCTTGGTGTTGCAGCTTTTGCAGGTCAGGATCATAGGAACGCTTTTCGCTTTTCGCTTTTGGCTCGTGGCTTTTCGCTTTTCGCCAGAGGCTAACTACTAGATGCTCTAAACGCTGCTGAGGCTTCATGTGCCGGAGTTCACGGTTTCAGCTGCTGTTATGGATTCTGGCCAGGAGCGAACGGCGAATAGCAAACAGCGCCTTCTACTTCCGATACACCACGCCGCCCTTCATTACGAAGCTGACTTTGGTCACCGCGCTGATATCTTTCGTCGGATCGCCGGGCACGGCGATGACGTCGGCATAGTATCCGGGCTGCAACGCGCCGATCTGGCCATCCCAGCCCAGCAGCTTCGCTCCGTTGATATAGTCGGCTTGCAGCACGGCTACGGGAGTCATTCCGTACTGCACCATGAGTTCGAACTCACGTGCCTGCGTGCCGTGCGGAAAAGGACCTACGTCTGACCCCACCGCCATCGGCACCCCGGCGGCCAATTGCTTCTTGAACTCCTGCGCGTGAAATTCCTGCATCTTGCGCTCACGGTCGCCGGCCGCAGGCGTTGAAGGGTGATCGGCAAAATACTCAACGATGGCGAACGTTGGAACGGCAGGAATTCCCTTCTCGCGCATCAGCCGCATCGTTTCGTCGCTGAGCTGGTCGGCGTGATCGACCGACTCCACCCCAGCCTGAACTGCATAGAGCGTACCCGGCTCACCCGTAGCATGCACGGCGACGCGCCGTCCCGTGCGCGCAGCTTCCGTTACCGCTGCGGCAAGCTGCTCCTCGGTGTACTGATACGGGGTGTGCCACTGCCCGTCGACAAGCGTGTCGCGGCCGGTTTCGTACATTTTGACGAAGTCCGACCCTTCTTTCACCTGCTCACGGATGACTTCGACAATCTGCTCCGAATTGTTGGCGCGGTCGGCATTGGAGAGCACGTGCTGTGCGGGGTTGAAGTGATTGGCATCCTCGTGACCGCCAAGAATGTCGATGGCGTTGCCGCTGATGCGGAGCCGTGGTCCGGGAATGAGGCCATCGTTGATGGCATTGCGAACAGCGGTGTCGGCCGAGCCCGCGCCTTCCGTCCCCATGTCGCGTTCGGCGGTGAAGCCGGCCATCAGGTCGGCTTTCGCCGCCAGCGTCGCCAGAATTGTGCGCTGCGGAACCGACTCCTCCACCGTCTGCAAATCTTCAGCTCCGGGATGCAGGAAAAGATGAACGTGCGCGTCGATCAGCCCGGGCATGAGCGTCACGTCGCCGAGGTCGATGACGTCGGCCCCCGTGAAGGCGCTGATCGGCGAGGAACCGTTGACGCTACGGCTGCCGTCGGTCATCAGGTTCGTGGTATTCGTTGCCGAATCATGACTCAACCTCATCGGACCTATCGCCACGATGCGATCACCCTGGACCTCTATTTGGCCTGGGCTGACGATCTTCCCGCTCGCAACGTCGAGCATGCGCGCCGCGTGCAGAACGGTAACCCGTGCTGGCGTTGGAGGCTGCGCTTGCGGGCTCTGCGATGGCGGTTGCGCTTGCGCGTGAAGGACAGCAGGAAGGAAAAGTAAGACAAGGAGAGCGGAAACTACTGTGCGCCTGGTCATGACGCAGAAATGCTAACAGAACTATGACGGCCGGCGCGGTGTTATGCGCTGGAATGCTGTAACTGATTTATTTGGGAACCGGCTTCAGCACAACCATGTTCCGCTCATCCCCTGCAATCACCTGATAGAAAGACTTCACCTTGGCGGCGTCGGCCACCGGAACGCTGGTTTGCTTGATTTCGTAGCTCCTGTGGTATCGGATGGTACTCCCGTCGACGACGACTTTGGAGTGATAGCTTCCGAAGCTGTAGTCGGCATCGGCGGGCTCCGGCAAGTCGTCCACGGCATAGCCCGCAGGCAGCGTAATATCGAAGCTGTCCGTCTCAATGCCAACACCGCTGAATTCGAACGGATATTCGCGTGGCTTTTTACTCTGCGCAATTCCGACGGCTTTTACTCCCAGTACGCGCGGACGAACCAGAAGCAACCCTCCGGCGTTTTTCGCATAGTTGGGAGCGATGAAGTAGTACTTGAAGCCGAACGGCTGATCCAGCTTGCTTAGATTTTGCACTGAAGCGTGAGTGATCTGGTAGTTGGTTATCGAGGCGGAAAGAATATCTTCGATCGGGCGTATACGATCCGAATCTTTATTCGCTGCGCGCAGCCGGTCGCGGGCGCCCCAGGCTTTGGCGCCGATGCGAACTTCGTCGACCTCGCCTTGCAGCGTCCCGGTATCGTCGAGCTTCAGTTTGGCGGTGCGCAGAATGCTGTTCGAGTCCGCCGGCTGCGTCGGCAGTTGGACCAGTTCGCCGCCGTCCGGCGCCACCAGCATTCCATAACTTCCTTGCAGATATCCGCCGAGATGTCCGAGAGGCGTTAGTTCGTCGGTGGGATCGAAGATCAATAGCCGCCCATATTTCGGGTTGCTGCAGAATCGAGAGCAGCGACGGATCATTCAGTGAATCCGGCAGTCGAACCGCCACGATAGCGTGGTTGAATGCGCCGACGTGCGCCGGCGTCTGCTCGGTCACCGCTCCACGGCGAACGTTGACGATCACGTAGTACGCCTCAACACCAATCTCGTGCAGCATTGAGATCGTCAGCGTGGTTTTGTCCTTGCAGTCACCATAACGATGCACATAGATGTCTGACGCCGCATGCGGCTGCCAGCCGCCAATACCCAGCTCAATGGCAACATATCGGACGTTCTGCTGCACATAGGCGGCGACCTCCTGCATCTTCGCCAAGGTCGTCGGAGCTGAACTGGTGATCTTCGCCACCGTCTGCTTCAACTCGGGAGAGGCATCGGTTCGGCCCGCCGTCAGGCTGCGATACCAGTCGCCCATCTGCTTCCAGTTCGTAAACGCGTTGGACGCCGTTTCACCGGGCGGCACAAAGTAGACGACCATCTGGCCGGCTACACCCTGCACCGGGGGCATGTCTTCTTCTCTGCGGATGCGCTTCACGCCGGTCAGCGTCCATTGCCAGTGGTTGTTCCCCGCCTGCGTCGGCGCGCTCTCGGGATAGTTCTCCCACTTTGCGACGTAGGACCATCCAGCAGGTAGTTCAAGGGAGTATCGCGTGGTGAGGGCGGGAGTTCGATTCTGAAATTCCCACTGGTCCTGGAGAATCATCGGCTGCTCTTCGGTTTCGTACTCGTAGCCAACGATGTTTCCCGGCTCCGCTGCCGGAATGCGCAGCACGCGGATCTTAATGTCGGTCAGGAGGTCGCCGCCCTCAACCTCAGGTGCGATATCAACGGCGTCCTTTTCCTTCACCTGGTAATCTTTGCCGTTCGCCGGAATACACCAGGCCTTCATGCCCACGACTTTCTTGTGCGGGCTGATTTCGACGGTGACGTCTTCGTAGTCGCGGCGGCCTTCAGGACGGAGGATTTTGTACGCCCGGCGAACGGAAACCTTCAGGCTGTTTGCCGACTGCAGGGTGACGTTCTCTTCGGAGTACAGCAGCACCGCATCGGCTTCCTCATCCTGCGGAGGAATGGGTGCCGAGGCGAGCGCGTGCATCCACTGCGGAGCCTCATCGCCGGCGTGCGCCACCGGCGCACCCAGCCACAGAAAGAGAGACGCCGCTAATAATAACGGCGCTATTGGGAAGTTACTTACTGGCCGCAGCCACTTGCGGCTGTACCACGACTTGAGCGTCATCCCCCGTCCTCACGTATTGGAAAAAAGCTCGAAGCGCCGGATATTGGGCTACCGGCAGAATCAGCGCATCGACTTTCAAAGTCCGCTTAATGTGCAGCACATTCTTGTCTTTTTCGGCCGTCAAAGAGTAGGAAACTACCGGTCCCGGACGCTGCGCCGGAAGCGGCAGGTTGCTGATCGTAATTTCGTCAGGCAGCTCGATCCGAATATCATCCGTCTTCAGGAAGGGATATTCGAAGTAGACCGGGTACAAGCGCTCCGCGTGGTCAAACAATCCCTTCTCGGAAGCCGAGAAGATTCCCACCGGTAATAGCATTCGTTTGCCGATGCTGGAGATCCATCCGGGAATCTTGACCCTGAATTCGGCTACTCAGCTCCGGCGAAGAACTTTGCCAATCGGGGTGGTTGGTCAGTTCGACTTCGGAGGCCACGGAAATGTATTCCTTGACCAGGTCTTCCATGTATTTCTTGCGCTGCTGGTCGTCTTCGTAGCGCTGCTGGCTTCTCTTGGTCAGGGCCTCGAGTCCCGTATACGTCAGCGTTAGCTTGCCCTCGAGGTCGCCTTCGGTCGTGGCCTTCAGCTCGGCTTTGCGGATGATCTGCGACTGCGAACTATCGGGTAACGGCGTCCGGATCCAGCTCCCTCCATCTCTATCCAGACGCAAGCCGGGTACGCCGGACTCGTACCAGATAAGGAAGCCGAAGGGAACGGAAGCTGCGCCGGGATCGAAGTACATGTCTTTCCCATTTACCTTGACCAGCACGACATTCGCATCGAGCTTGAAGGCATCCATCTGCGTGGGATCGAAGAAGTAATGGTTCCGGTCGGCGACCCAGACGCCGTAGGCATCGAAGCCGGCATCTCGGGCCAAGCCCAGAAAGAGCCAGGTCAATTCGACTCCGTTGCCGTAACCGTGCTTCCAGATATCCTCGATCGTTTTGTTGGCCTTCGCGGTTTCCCGCTTCTGCTCCTGGGCAGTCTTGCTGTTTTCGTAAGAAGTGTTTCGCATTTGCTGTACGCGGGCGTACAACTTGCGCAGCTTGGTTTCCGGATCGTCGTTGGGCGCGACAATCTGTGCGACCGCTCCCTGCAAGGCTCCGTGTTTGCCGAGAAATTTGTCGAGCGCTTCATAGCGGTCCTTGCCGACTTGCGTCCAGAATTTGTCCTTATCCTTTTCGGGCCTGCCGGTGCTGTAGATGAAGTCCACGCGCGACTTCATTTCATCTTCCGGCGGCATGTAGTCTTCTACATGAAAGGCCGGGATATCGTGTGCTTCCAGCCGAATTATTTTGTCAGAGCCTTGTGCAGGAGTGCCGGCTCCGGGCGGCAATTCCCGCCAACTCCAGTGCAGCGTGATGGTCTCATAGTCGGGCGACCAGCTCTTCAGCGAGAACTTCGCGTACTTCGTGAAGAGTTCCTCGCTCAGAATCCAGCGCGAATCAAAGATGTAGTTTTCTTTTAAGTCCACTCGGTAGTAATACTCGATAATGCTGCCCTTCTGGACGTTGAGTAAGGTCAATATCTTCGCCAGATAACGCACGCCGCGAGCTTTCACTACCGTCTTCTCGGCGACCTTGCCCTCATAATTCGTGATGGTGCCATCGGGCGAGATTGTGCGCGCATGCAGGTCGTCGACCTCGAATTCTCCCTTCACGAAAGGAATCTCGATGTCGGCGTACTTGCGGCCTTCCTCGGTCAGTATCTTGATTCGGATGTAGACGTCCTGGTGAGTCGGCCGGCTGTTATCGTCGCGATCAACCTGTCGATACAGGATGATTGCCGGAGCATTCGGCGCAGCAGGCTCGCTGGTCATGCTCAGCTCTTGGCTTGATACCGGTTGAAAACCAATTCCGGCGGCAGCGCGTCCAGAGGTAAGAAGGATAATCGCCAGACAAGACACGAGGCACGGCACAAGCCTCTGCAACAAAGTACGAAGCGGCATCGCGGGCATCCTTAGTATTGGCAGGTCAGTGGAGCGATCTGCGGAGGGAATGCTGCAGCGATGTCCCTCTGGCATCGGGAGCGGGACTGCAATGGCCAATTTCTCGGAAAAGCAAGACCACTCTACACCAGCTCTGAATTTTTGCTTAGGGGAAAATCATTTCAGTTCGGATTTGGGATTGGCTTGCGGCGCGAGTGCGAGAAGAGAGGCAATGCTTTTGTCTTGCAGGGTTTGTTCGAAGCTGAAAGGTTAGACCCTCCCGGCACCTCAGCACCGGGAGGCCAATTGTTTTTGACTTTATGCGGCGCGCTGTTCGCCCGAGAGGAACACGTCCTTCCCGCCCGCATCCTCTAACACCTTGCGTGCGGTCTGCGCGCTATGCACGCTCTCGCAGTGCACCGAAATGAGAATCCTGCCACGCTTGATCTCTTCCTCGTAACGCTTGGCTTCGATCTCAGGAAGGCCTAACCCGATCAACGCTCCGGCGATACCGCCGACCGCGCTGCCCACGCCGGCGCCCGCCAGCGCAGCAACAATCGGTCCGGCCGCCAGCAGCGGTCCTATGCCCGGAATGGCCAGCGTACCGATGCCAACCAGCCAGCCCAATGCGCCACCGACGATGAGACCAGTTCCACCGCCGGCCATCGCGCCTTCCGGAGCCTTGGTATTTTTCTCCAGTGCGAATTCCTTGTTCATATCGCGATCCGGAAAGACTACGGATATGTCACTGCTCAGAAATCCGTCCTTGCGCAAACGGTCGACGGCTTTCTCCACCTGATCGCGATCTTCGTAAACGCCATACACCGCCGTGGGACGCGGGCTTCCCGTGGCCACGTAGGTTGCAGGAACATCAGCGCGGCTCACCGCTCGTTTCTCGAGCGGACGGTCCCGAACCACGACATCGCGAACGTGGCTGCGGAAGTTTGCCAGCCGGGTGCTGGTTCGCACGCGGGCAGGATCGGCGTCGTAGCGCCAGTCTTTCCGATAACTGTTCTCGTAGTTCACGAACGCATCATTGGTCAGCAGCGTTTCGTCGCGGAACTCCGGCAGCGTTTCCACATCCTGCTTTCGCAGATTGGCATAAAGGTCGTCGCCGTCTTTGTAAGCGTAAACCTGCTCGGCGGGCACGATGAAGCGGCGCGAGCGCAACCACCCCGAGTCGACCACCAGATAGCGCAATTCGCCGTTGCGGTCGTCGATCAGCGCATCGTCCACGCTTCCAAGTTTTTCGTCGTCTGGACCATAAAGGGCAGTTCCCTTCAGGCCGGTTAGGTAGTCGCCTTCCAAGTCACTGACTCTCCTCAGCATGAGCATCCTCCAGAATTTTTCGGTCTGCCCAGTAAGACTTTGAGGGATGTAGCCGGGTTGTACTGGAGGCGGAGATTCAAAGGCAGAGGCGTTTCAGGTGACGGAGCCGCGCGCATGGTCTTTGCCTGTGGAAAAGTTTGCAAAACGTGGGGTTGAGTCGAGAGGTGGATGTAAGAGGCGGCTTCACCGCGAAGACCGCCTCTTACAGGGAATGCGGGCAATGTCTCGGCCAGACGCTCGTCGCACTCCCTAGATGTAACAGCTCGATGGTTCGCCAGGACGAAGGGGCGCAACCCTTAATTCCGCGATGGCGATTTCTCAAGCCGTTGCTTGAAAGCAATCGCTGCCTGAGGCGGGCTCCCTGTCCACCTTCGGCAGCGACTTCCCCGATGAGCGGGGCATTGAGTGTGCGCTCAATGATGTTTCCGCTTTACGTGACACTTTGCCGTCTTCCGCAAACGCTTTCAAGGTCACGGCGCGTGATATCTTCGTGAACACAAAGTATTCGCGCAACGCATTGAAGCCGCATGACTTTCTGAAGCATGTATGCAGAAAGTTACGAGGAATTTCTTGATCTTGGGGATATAATTAATTTCCGAGGCTCAATTTGGCCGACACCTACAGGCTACTTCGCTTCGGCGTCTTCGAGCTAAATCTCGACACGGAAGAACTACGTAAGGCTGGCACCATCATTCGTCTCCAGCCGCAGCCCTTCCAGCTGCTCGCCTATCTTGCCAGCCACGCCGGGCAGGTTGTCACTCGCGAAGAAATCAAAGAGCATCTCTGGAGCGACGAGTCGGAGCTCGACTTCGAGCGGCGAATCAACCAGTGCATTAAGCAGATACGAGCTGCGCTGGCGGACAACGCGAATCAACCGGTCTATGTAGAGACCTTACGCCTGCACGGCTACCGGTTTATTGCGCCGGTTGTCGCCAAAACCACCGCCGCTCCGCCGCCTCGCGTTACCGTGTCAGATTCCTCAGGGCTGGAACGAGACATTGCCGCCAGGGTGATGGCCCGCATTACAGAATCTCCGTCGCAGATCGGACGAATTGCCGACGCCGTCAAGGCCAAAGCTGGTGTCACCACTCCAGTACCCGCGACGCAAGCACCCGCACCCGCCCCGCCTCCGCCGGCGGTTGAATCCTCCTCGAATCAGAAGATCTGGCTCGCCATCGCCATCGGAGCCGCCCTCGTCGTTGCCGCCTTGGCGGGATTTCTCTTCACTCATCATTAAGCACACCGCAGAATTCGATCCCGATCAGCTCGGAGTCACCATCTTCTTTGCCACGTCTCGCCTTCCGATGCGGGCTACGGCGAGATTGCAATCGCTGTTCAATACAGCGAAGAAAAAGCAAATGTCGCGCTATACTTCCTGGGATGCCACAGCAGCGCAGACTACGCACGGTCAAGGTCGCCGACAACTCGCTGCCGCCGGTTAATGCGATCTCAACCTCGGGGATCCGCATCGGTTGTTCTTCGGCCGACCTGCGCCGGGAGATCAGCTCTCGCAATCTGGAGCTGGCACGGCAGCTTCCTCACGAATCGACCTTTGGAGATGTTCTTAGCATCCTCTATCGAGAGGAGAATGGACATCACGGCAATTTTCTTCCAGCCTCCTATCGTCGGATTTGTGCGGCACCGGATTGGCAGCGACGACTCAACAAGTGCTACACGGCGAATCGCCGGGTGCCGCGAGCGCAGGATCGCCGGCGGCGCGAATTAGACTGCGCGCACAGCTCGGACGCTTTGTTGATGAACATCTTCTGCTATCCGGGCATCACCAGCCGCCGCGCGGTTTGCGCTCTGCTGGGAGTCGAGTCCGGACTGCGTCCCGAATTTGGAGTGCGCGTGCAAACTCCCTGCGCGCCGGGATTGAAGGATCGAACTGAAGTCGACATGGTGCTGGGAGAGCTTTCTGTAGAGGCGAAGCTGACCGAAGGAGGCTTTCAATCAGCGCGAAGTGAACTGGTGTCACGGTATATTGGCGTCGACGACGTTTTCGATCTCGCCGAGCTTCCAACCGCTCTCGGGAACTATCGCCATTACCAACTGCTCCGCGGCATTCTCGCGGCCCACCATTACGGACGCTCATTCCTGCTGCTCTGCGATGCGCGCCGCGCCAGCCTCATCGAAAATTGGTACTGCATCGTGCGCGCTATTCGTCACTGCGATCTGCGCTCTCGAATGGCTATTTTGACCTGGCAGGAATTGGCCGCCACCCTGCCCAACAAGCTTCAGACATTTCTGCGTGAGAAGTACGGCATCAATGCCGCTGCACCGGGCTCGAACCGCTGAAGCAGGTCCGGAGACGCAATAAAGTTTGCTATAATGACGTTGCTGCTTAACCGCGAGCGCCCTTAGCTCAGCTGGATAGAGCGTCTGGCTACGAACCAGAAGGTCGGGAGTTCGAATCTCTCAGGGCGCGCCATCCTATCTTCATCTCCCAATTTGATTTATGCAGCTTTGGAATTGTGTGTTGCAACATCCGTTGTAGAACATCTTCCGTCTTCTTCATTGAAAAGCCAACACCTGCGCGCTAACGCTATTCTCCTTATCTGCTGCATAGGGAATTGCCATACAGAGTCTCCGATCTACCCCGAAATAACACTCGGGGTTGAAACCTTTACAAGTGTCGATCCCTCCCATACTGCGGGAGAAAACACCGATGTCAGCGTTCCGCAGTATCACCCCCAGTGAGGCCACTGGCCAGCATAGGCAGCTTTTTACTGGTCTTCAGCGCAAGCCAGGTCTCGTACAAACCTGGCGTAGAAGTTGGAGGACTAGCCTGCCGCCCTTAAGGCATATCTCGGCCATGGCGATCCCCTGAACGAAGGCAAGCTGAATAGTAAGCAACGCGAGCATCGCGGTTGTGATCGCGTACACGGACCAGTGCGGCTACTACCTGTCCGCGCAAAACGTTCTGGGCTCAAGCGCCGATCCTTTCGGATAACTGGCTCACTACGTGCGCGCTTGACTCGGCGAAAGGTGAATTATGAACAAAGTTCCTTCTAACGCAACGATCGTTCTGGTGCATGCCGCATGGGCGGACGCATCCTCGTGGTCTGCAGTGATCGGCCCACTAATAAAGGCGGGCATTAAGGTCATCGCTGCCCAGATTCCAATGACTTCGCTGTCTGACGATGTGGCTGCCTTGAAAGTGGCTCTGGAAAGGGCGGGCGAGGGACCAATCCTCCTAGTCTCTCACTCTTACTCCGGCGGCGTGATAACCGCCCTCGAAAGTGACAGCCGTGTTCGAGGCCTGGCCTATGTGGCAGCTATGCCCCCAGCAGAGGGAGAAACAGTGGCGGACTTGTTCTTTCGAGAGCCTCCACACGAAAAAGCTCCCCATCTGGAACCCGACGATCATGGTCTCTTATGGATGTCGGAGGAAGGAATGAAGAATGCGGTCGGCCACCGAGCCACGGCGGAGCAAAACGCAATCAGGATAGCAGCGCAACGCCCCATAGCCATGAAGTGTCTTAGCGAAGCGGTACAGACTCCAGCATGGAGAACGAAACCTTCGTGGTATCTCCTGGCTGAAGACGATCGAATGTTCAGCCCGAAAACACAACGTTTTGTAGCCGACCGCATGGGAGCACAGGTCCGTTCGCACCATGTAGATCATGCTCCTCAGATCTCGTCGCCTGCGACCGTCGTAGAGTTCGTGTTGGAAGCGGCCAGGGCGACGCTTTGAACAGGAGATGATCTCGCGTCCAAACAATCGAATTAACAGCAAAGGGAAAAATATGACTACGTACCAGCATGCCGACATTCAGGGCCACAAGATCTTCTACCGCGAAGCCGGCTCGAAAACGAATCCGACGATCGTTCTGCTTCATGGCTTTCCGTCGTCGTCGCACATGTTCCGGGAACTGATCCCGCAACTCGCCAGCGACTTCCACGTGGTCGCGCCGGACTACCTCGGCTTTGGCTACAGCGATGCTCCTGCGGCGACCGACTTCAAATACACGTTCGACAACATCACCGCGCAGATCGAGGAGCTAATCTTCAACACACTGGGCCTGAAGAAGTTCAGCATCTACGTGCAGGATTACGGCGCGCCCGTCGGTTTCCGCATCGCCTCGCGTCATCCGGAAGCGATCGAGGGCATAATCGTGCAGAACGGCAATGCTTACGTTGAAGGCATCAGCGCTGCGTTCGAACCGATGAAGCCTTTCTGGGCGAATCGTAACGCGGAGACGGAGAAGGCGCCGCGCACGCTGCTGACCAGACAGACGACGATCTTCGAGTACACGCATGGCGCCAAAAACGCGGCGGCAGTGAGCCCGGACAGCTACACCTTCGACCAGACGCTGCTGGATCGACCCGGCAATGACGCTATTCAACTCGACCTCCTTCACAACTACACCTCGAACCTGGCGCTCTACGACGCGTGGCACGAATACTTCCGCAAGCACCAGCCGCGCACGCTCATCGTGTGGGGGCAGAACGATCCCTTCTTCATCGTGCCGGGAGCACAGGCGTTCCTGCGCGACCTTCCCCAAGCGGAACTGCACCTGATCGACGGTGGCCACTTCCTGCTGGAAGAGCACAGCGAATTCGTCGCAGGCAAGATCATCGGCTTCCTGGCGAAAGGGCAGAAGACGGGGGCGGGCAAATGACCACCTCTGCCATCAACCGGGCCCTTAGCAGTGGGCCGCAGCCGGCAGCGCGCACGTTGCCCCTGTCTCGCGCCATCCTCTATGCCACGCTGGTGGTTGGAGTGCTCGATGCAACCGATGGCGTAGTCTTCCTCGGCCTGCACGGACAGAACCCGATCCAGGTGCTGCAGTACATTGCGAGCAGTCTACTGGGCACACGAGCCTTCTCAGGCGGCCTTGCGAGCGCGGGACTTGGCCTCGTCTTGCATTTCGCCATCTCGCTGGTAGTCGCAACGATCTATATCCTTGCGAGCCGACGCGTCGCTGCATTGCGTACGCACTGGGTGTTCGTGGGACTGCTGTATGGCGCTGCCGTGTGGACCGTCATGAATCTGTTGGTGTTGCCGCTCACTGCGGTCCCGCACGGCCCGATCGCGACTGCGGCGTTGCTCAACGGCCTCATCGGGCATGCTCTGTTCGTCGGTCTGCCCAGCGCGTTCTTCGCGAAGAAGGTGAAGGCGACGGCATAAATGGGCTTGCGGAGCCCCACCTTCTCGATTCAAAAGGAGAATTTCAGTGAACCGTCTACCGAAATACGTTTTTGCGGCTACGCTTTTTGCCGGGACGGTACAAGCCGCGCCACTCCCTTCGACTAACGCTACGACGACCTATCATCGCTTGCAGGTCGACGGCGTCGATATTTTTTACCGGGAAGCCGGCCCCGAGAACGCCCCAACCATCGTACTCTTGCATGGCTTCCCCTCTTCGTCGCGTGAGTTTGACACGCTCATTCCCTTGCTCGCGACGAAATATCATCTGATCGCTCCGGATTATCCCGGATTCGGTCTGAGCGACGCGCCCTCGCCAACCGCCTACCCTTACACGTTCGATCATCTTGCCCAGACGATGAGCGATTTTCTGGAGAAGTTGAAGATCGTACGGTACACCTTGTACCTCCACGATTACGGCGCACCGATCGGCTTCCGCATCATTCTGGCGCACCCTGATCAACTGCATGCGCTCATTATTCAAAACGGCAACATCTACCAGGCGGGCCTGGGAGCCAAATGGGCCAAGATCGCGGAATACTGGGCGGATCCAAAGGCTCATCCTGAAGTGCTTAACGCTTTTCTTTCGTTCGAGGCCACCAAGGAGCGGCACGTCGCCGGCACGTCCCACCCGGATCGCTACGATCCGGATACCTGGATCAGTGAGTATGCAGATCTGTCGCGGCCCGGTCAGCGCGAGATCCAAGGGGACCTGCTCTACGACTACCGTACCAATGTTGCGTCCTACCCAAAATGGCAGGCCTGGCTCCGCGACCACCAAACCCCGACCCTCGTGGTCTGGGGTAAGAACGACCCGTCCTTCATCGCGCCGGGAGCGGAAGCTTTCAGGCGCGATCTTCCCAATGCGGAAATCCACCTGCTCGACGCTGGGCACTTCGCACTGGACGAAAAGACCGACGAGATTGCAGACCTGATCCTCCAGTTCATGGCCAAACATCCCGAATGAGGCACGGGGTCACGAGCATCGCACACATGGAGACGACGAATGACAAACCCCGCTGAAATTGTTCGCAGCTTTTACGACAAGCTGAAGGCTGGAGATGCTCCCGGTGCGCTGGGCCTGATGGCCCACGACATCGAATGGATCGCGATGTGGCATTACAAGGTGAACGGCCGTGGCCCGGAGCGTGTCGCTGAAGGCTTGTTCAAGCCACTGATGGCGGAGTGGTCAAGTTTTGCGCTTGACCCCGCCGAGTTCATCGTGGACGGTGACACGGTGGTATCCCTCGGCCGCTTCACCGGAGTGCACGGGACAACCGGTAAGCTGGTCGAAGCCGGCTATGCGCATATCTGGACGGTGAAGGACGGCAGGATCACACGCTTCCGCCAATACATCGATACGCTGGCAATCGCCGAGGCGCGCCGGTCATGAGCTGCCGCTGCCTTCATTCCATATCCAACCGAGCACATCAACTACGTACTCGTGCCGATAGAACTTCGGGATGTCTGCAGCTGAGGATGCAACGACATCCTCATGATCCGGTCTTGCGATCGATTTTTAGAGCCGCAATGCGCGAAGCCAAGGTTGTCGGCTTCATCCCCAGCAATTCCGCGGCTCCGCCCGGTCCGAAGATTTTGCCGCCCGATTGCTTCAGGGCAGCCACGATGCCGTCGCGTTCCTGGCGCTTCATTTCGTTGCGGGTCATCAGCGCAGACCTCGAAACCATGTGAGTAGGCGCCGGAGGAGCAGCGGTTGGATTTGGCTCTGCCAGGTCGAAGTGAAGATGGCCTCCTCGGGAAAGGATAATGGCGCGTTCAACGGTGTTTTGAAGTTCGCGCACGTTACCGGGCCAGTCGTGGTCAGTGAGCTGACTCATCGCAGCCTGGGAGATTGTCGGTGCCGGACGGTTCAATCGCCGGCTGCTTTTCGCCAGGAAGTATCCCACCAACGGCGGAATGTCGTCGCGGCGTTCGCGCAAGGGCGGGACCTCAATCGGAAAAACGCTTAAGCGATAGAAAAGATCCTGCCGGAATCGACCGGCATCAACCTCTTTCTTCAGATCGCGATTGGTCGCGGCGATGATGCGAACATTGACTTTGCGGGTGCGTGTGTCGCCGACGCGCTCCAGTTCTTGCTCCTGCAAAACGCGCAACAGTTTTGCCTGCATGGCGAGGGGCACTTCGCCAATTTCGTCAAGGAAGAGGGTGCCACCGTCGGCCAACTCGAAGCGGCCTGGCTTGTCTTTGAGCGCGCCTGTGAAGGCACCTTTCACGTGGCCGAAGAATTCGCTCTCGAACAGCCCTTCGGGCACAGCGCTGCAATTCAGCTTAATGAGTGCGCGGCTGTTTCGGGTGCTGTGGTCGTGGACCGCACGGGCGACGAGCTCCTTGCCCGTGCCGCTTTCGCCCGTGACCAGCACCGAGACATCCGTCGGTGCGACGAGTTGAATTTGCTGCTTCACCTTTCTAAGACCGGCACTCTCACCGACAAGGTCGCCGAAGTTGTGTTCGCTGCGGATTTCTTCCCACAGGTAGGCGTTCTGGTCCTGGAGTCGGGTCTGTTCCTGCTCCATCAGCACACGGTCCGTGATGTCAATGAACATCGTGCGGGTGTAATCGCCGCCGGCGGCGGGCTTCGACCACCACTGCACCCATACTGGGTTGCCGTTGTCTTTTCGACGCATTTCGAGCACTACGCCGCTCGTGTCAGTGCCGCGTCCGATAGATTCCAGAGCTCCGCGCAGACGGTGCTGCGCGTCGGGTGTCTCGGGCACGAGAGACCTCCCGAAGGTCCCGGCGACGTCTTCGGGTTTAAGGCCCAGAATCCTCATTGCTGTCTGGTTAGCCTGGATGAAGCGAGAGTCCAGACCTTCATGAACGTAGGCGATCGGGGCCTCGTCGAAAAGATCACGGAAGCGCTCCTCGCTCTGCCGGAGCGCTTCGTTGGCGTGGCGCAGTTGCTCACCCATGCTGTGCTCGATCTCTTCAGCAAGCTTGCGGGCGGCCAATCGTAATTCCATCTGATCCATGACCAGCGTCGCCAGCTTCTTGAGCATCTCCGCCTCGTCCGGCGTGAGCTCTCGGGGCACTCGATCGATAACACTGAGCGTACCCAGATTGAACCCGTCATGCGTACGCAGCGGCGCGGCCGCATAAAACCGAACAGCAGCAGCTCCCGCCACGAGCGGGTTGTCTTGCGTGCGCGCGTCCTGCGTAGCATCGCGCACGTAATACACCTCCGGCGAAAGAATCGCTGACGCGCACAGCCCCGCGTCGCGTCCGACCTCCGGATTTTCAACGCCGTGATGAGATTTGAACCAGATGCGGTCTTGATCGACCAAGCTAACCAACGCTATCGGCACTCGGAACAAGCCTGCGGCTAGCTCCGCGATGCGATCGAATGCGCCGTCCGGCGGGGTATCCAGGATGCGATATCGCCGCAGCGCCTGCAATCGCTCTGGTTCGTCTTTTGCCAGTTGGGGCTTCACGAGGATTCTTCAAAGTTACTCCGATTTGTCGTATCAAACCAAACGAGAAATCGTAATTTACGAAAGTTCGTAGCACTCCAGCCTACTCCGCGTCAGCCATAAAGCGCATCGTATTCAACTGCTTTAGCGTGACCAAGCCACTTGGCACGAAGCGTGATTATAAGTATCCGTGATGTCGCAGATCGCCACAGGATAAACCAAGGCAGTCAATGAAAGAGGGACTGTGAACCGCATCATCCAACTCGACCCGGCAAGCGTGGCCGGCAAGACCAAAGAACTCTTCGGCGACGTGGAAGCCAAGTGGGGCGCCGTGCCAAACGTTTTCCGTGTGCTCGGCAATGCCCCCGCGGTACTGGAGGGCTATCTCAACTTCGACCGTGCCCTGGCCGCCGGGAGCTTCAATGTCAAGATCCGCGAGCAGATCGCCCTTGCCGTCGCCGAGAGCAACTTGTGCAGCTACTGTCTGAGCGCGCACAGGTTCATTAGTGGAAGAGCCGGCTTGACTGAAAAGGAAATCGCGGACGCAGGTCGCGCGGTCGCGGCGACCGCCAAGACTGAAGCCATCCTGAAACTGGCGCGAGATATCGTCGTGCAGTCGCGGCGAAATCAGCGACGCCGACCTGGAACATGCACGCGCTTCCGGTCTGACGGATGGCGAAGTTGTCGAGACCGTCGCTAATGTCGCACTGAACATCCTCACGAACTACATGAACCACGTAGCCCGCACCGTAGTGGACTTCGCCGAAATGAAAGCCGGCCAAGTCGGAGAAGATTTGGAGATGAGAAATGGAAAAACTGGAAGCTAGGGTAGAGGGCGCGAGGGAATACGGAACCAACCATTCCTTGCAACTCGTGGAAGATCCGGATGCCGATGTTGTCGCCAGAGCCCAAGACGGCGACTTGGAGGCATTCGAAGAACTGGTCCGCCGTCACAGTCGGTTGACTTATCGCGTTTTGGTAGCCATTCTCGGCGATCGGGGAGGGGCCGAGGATGCGATGCAAGATACATTCTTGAGCGCATTCAAGCACGTAGGCGGATTCCAACGGCGCTCGAAATTTTCTACCTGGCTGGTGAGTATTGCAAGAAACGCGGCCCTTCAACGCTTGCGACGTACAAAGGACCCGGAAAGCCTGGATGCGGTCGAACTCAGCGAGGATGGTTACTTCGGCCCTCGGCAGGTAAGGGCCTGGCAGGACGATCCTGAACAGTATTACTCTAAGGCGGAGATCCGGCGTATCGTCGAGCAAGCAATTTTGCAGCTTTCCGCCAAGTATCGTGTTGTGGTGATGCTCCGCGATGTCGAGCAGCTTTCGACGCTTGAAGTAGCCGTGCAGTTAGGGCTGACCGTCGCTACGGTGAAGACGCGACTGCTCAGAGGACGCCTGATGTTGCGAGAGTTGCTGGCGCCCTACTTCTCAACCAATGCCGAGAGAATGGATCGATGATCACGTGCGAAGAATTCTTCACCGAGTTCGGGGACTATCTTGAGAATCGGGTCTCACCTGAAGTCCGCATGGAACTTGAGCAGCATCGGCATCATTGCCGGGAGTGTCACGTTTTGTACGACTCCACGCTTAAAGCGATCAAGATCGTGACCGAGAGTAATTCCTTCGAATTGCCTCAAAGCGTTTCCGACCCGATTATCGACCGGATTATGGCGAAGTTGCAGTCCGACCACAAATAACGCTTTCCCAGTCGCCTGTTCTCACTCGCATTCACTCGCTTTGAATCGCTTTCCGTACCATGATGCGCGCGCCATATCGTGAAAACGTGAAACGAAGAGTGAGAGGGTCAAGAGAGAAGTCCTTCGCTTTAAACACTTGGCGCCAGCAGTTTTTTTTCGCATTGATGTAGCGTTTGCACCCCGACCTCACTCCTATTGCCAGCAAACGCTGAGCGCCCGCGGGTGCTCAATCAAAAGGTGCCCGCATCTGTCGATTTACAGAACTATAGCGCGATCGTCATTTACTGCGAGAGAGATTCCACTCAGTCTTCGAAGTCGCCACGCTCGAAGCATTTTGAGGGAAGGTTTGTTGAATTTATGAACGTCAGCCAAAAAACTCGCATCCTGATTCTAGGCGGAGGATTCGCTGGCCTCCATGCAGCGATGCACCTGGACGACACTCTGGCTAGTTCCCCCGATGTCGAAATCACGATCATCAATCGCGACAACTTTTTTCTGTTCACTCCGATGCTGCATGAAGTGGCAGCCAGCGATTTGGACCTCAGCAATATCGTCAGCCCTGTGCGGCAACTGCTGAAGCGAGCTCATTTCTTTGCGGGCGAAGTTGAATCGATCGACCTGGAGCGTAAGTTTGTCAGAGTTTCTCATGGTCTTGATTGTCACTATCACGATCTACCCTATGACCATGTAGTGATCGGCATTGGATCAGTCACTAATTTCTTCGATATCCCGGGCCTGAAAGAACGCGCCCTGACGATGAAGTCGCTGGGAGATGCCATCCACCTTCGCAATCGGCTAATCGCGCTGCTGGAAGAGGCCGACACAGAATGTTGTGCTGACATTCGAGGACCGCTGCTCACCTTTGTAGTAGCAGGCGGTGGCTTCGCGGGAGTAGAGACGGTTGCGGCGATCAACGATTTCGTCCGGCACGCCATCCGTTACTACGCGAACCTGCGGGAAGACATGTTGCGTGTGGTTTTGGTTCACCCGGGGGCGGTAGTTCTGCCCGAACTCGGCGAAAAACTCGGACGATACGCCCAAGAAAAGCTCGCCAAACGAGGCGTCGAAGTTCGCGTGCAGACTCGGGTTGCGAAGCTTACCGAAAAAGGAGTCGAGCTCAGCTCGGGTCAAATGATAGAGTCCGCTGCTCTCATCTGGACAGCGGGCACTTCTCCTAACCCTGTACTGGCGGAGCTTCCCTGCGAGAAGGAGCACGGGCGTTTAAAGGTAAACGACATGCTACAGGCGAGCTGGCCAGGTGTTTGGGCGTTGGGGGATTGCGCAGTCGTGCCCGACGGCAAGACGGGCAACTACTACCCTCCGACGGCGCAGCACGCACTGCGGGAAGGCAAGGTGGTCGCTCATAACCTGACCGTGTCGGTGCGCGGCGGGACGATGAAGCCATTCTCGTTCTCGACCATCGGCCAATTGGCGGCCATCGGACGGCGCACAGGCGTGGCTAATATCTTAGGCATTAATTTTTCCGGCTTTGCAGCGTGGTGGCTTTGGCGAACCATTTATTTGAGCAAACTGCCAAGGTTTGAAAAGAAATTGCGAGTCGCCTTGGACTGGACGCTGGATCTCATATTCGGCAAGGACTTGGTGCAATTTCAAACTTTCCGCGCCCCGACTATCTCTATAGCAGAAGAAGTTATGGGAAAGAGGTCATCGATAGATCCGGCGATAGACGGCGATAACTAATACGCCTGGAGACTCACGAGTTCTGGGAGTGCAGTTTGTTTAGTGGCTTCGTTGCGAAGCGATGCGGCACCGGGTTACCAGCAATTGAGAAGGAGAGACTGCCAGAAGGGATGAAGCGGCCCCGTTATTTTCGTAATGCTTGTAGCTGACCACTGTCGCGCCATGGCAGAAAAGCATTGCAGATCTGAAATCCGGCAGAGCACCCAGACCCAAGTACGCGACAGCCCGGATACCTGCTTCGATCCCGTGCAGGCACGTGGCTAGCAGGGTCGCGCCGCTCGTTACCACTACGAAAGCCGCCGTCGGGTAACGACGCTTGATCGAACGGGTGGAGAAGCGTTGGGTTCGCTGTCTTATGAGCCAGAGGCCAAGGATATGGAAGAGAACAGAGACCGATAGCTTCGACATTAGATGGGCCGTCATCATCCCGTAACATCATCCCTAAAAGTTGTACGACTCGGGGCGAAGAACGCGGATCGATTTCTCTTTGGCGGCCCTCCAATGTGCAGTAAGATACCGCAAACTCCAAAACCTACTATCTGGCATCCACGCAAGCTCTTCCCATCCGAGCTGCGAGCGAAGGCCGAAACTTGCGAGTAGACGATGCATTCTCCGTTCGAGGAACTACGCGCTGAACTCGAAGACAGGCTGCGCTTCGAGATGTTGCTGACTGAATTGTCGGCACGCTTTGTCGGCGTCAGTTCTGCGTCGATTGACGACGAGATCGTCAGTGCTCTGAGGCAGATTGTCGAGGCACTCGATCTGGATCGCAGCGTGTTGGGTCAACTGGCAGAAAGCGGTAAAGGCTTTGTCCACACGCATTGCTGGTACAGGCCCGGACTGGTGCCGCTGTCTGAATCGGCAGTCAAAGATCTCCCGTGGATGGCAAGCATGCTAGCGCGGGGCGAGGCGGTTTGCATCTCGCATATTGCTGATCTGCCCGCTGAAGCCGTAAAGGAGAAAGAAGCCGGTCTCCGATTCGGTCTTCTCTCGAACGCTACGTTTCCGCTTAAAGTGGGCGGAAAACTGATCGGAGCCATCAGTTTTGGGACCATGCATCGCGAGCGGGAGTGGGCAGACGGCCTGGTTAGCCGTCTGCGTGTGTTTGTCGAAATGATCGGCAATGCGCTGGCCCGTACCCGCGCGGAACGAGCCACGCAGTATGCCCTGGATGAGGTACGAAATCTTCGCGACCAGTTGCAGCGCGAGAACCTGTACCTGCAGCAAGAGGTAAAGGCCGTGCGCGGACACGCTCATCTGATCGGCGAAAGCACTGTACTTCGCAATCTATTGGAGCAAATCGAACAAGTGGCAGGAACTACGGCTACTGTGCTTTTGAGCGGCGAGACGGGCACCGGAAAAGAGTTGGCTGCATCGGCCATTCACGACTCCAGCCCCCGTGCTTCGCGTCCCATGATCCGCGTGAATTGTGCCGCTATTCCAGAAACCTTGATTGAGAGTGAACTATTCGGGCGCGAAAAAGGTGCGTACACGGGTGCGCTTTCCCGGCAAGTTGGCAGGTTTGAAGTAGCACACGGCTCTACATTGTTTCTCGACGAAGTGGGAGAGTTGCCGCATGCGGTGCAAGTAAAGCTGCTGCGCGTCTTGCAGGAGCGACAAATCGAGCGGCTCGGCAGCTCGAAATCGATCCCGGTGGATGTGCGGATCATTGCGGCGACGAACCGTGACCTTGAGATCGCAGTTCGCGAAGGCAAGTTCCGTGATGATCTGTACTATCGACTTAATGTTTTCCCCATCAAAATTCCTCCCCTAAGGGAACGCCCGGACGACATTCCGGTGCTGATCGAATCGTTTGTAAACGAGTTCGCCAAGGCATTCGGCAAGAATATTGAGTCCATCGACAAAAGCAGCATCGATGCTCTGCGCTTCTATGAATGGCCTGGAAACATTCGGGAGCTCCGTAACGCGGTTGAGAGAGCCGTGATTCTCGCAAACGGTCCCCGGCTGAGAATCAGTCTGCCAAAGTCTTCTGGCAACGGAACAAAGCCCATCCTTTCCATGGAGGACAATGAGCGAGAGCATTTGCGCAAGGTTCTGGAAATGACCAGCTGGCGAATCCGCGGAAAAGATGGCGCCGCCGAGATTCTCAACGTGAAGCCGACCACGCTCGAATCACGGATAACAAAGCTTAATCTCCGGAAGAACACGATTCAGTAACCTTCCACGCTCCGAAATTTCGGGCTCACCTCCGACATTTCGGAGTCCGGTCTCCTCCTCTTTTTCTTCTTCAACCTTTGGTCGGCAGATAAGTCGATTGTTTGCCGCGTTCTTCTCGTCCGACGCTAACGGATGTCACGTGGCTTTGTGATTGCACTTTGGGATGGCATGTTCCAACTCAGTTTGAGGATGACGGCGCAACCGCGACGTGCGGTTGAAGCTGTCAAGGCGTTGCGCTGCATTGTGGGCGAGGCACAAGTGGAACGCGGGTATCTGGGAGGCCGGATTTACCAGGAGGTTGGAAATCCGGAGGCGCTGTACCTGGAAGAAGACTGGTCCAGCGAGCCTGAGTTGAAGTCGCATATACGTTCAAGTTGCTTTACCGAATTGCTGCTGTTGATGGAGACCGCGCCCCAGGCGCCAGTACTTGAGGTGCGAGCCATTCCGAGGACACACGGTCTGGAGTACATCGAAGCAATCCGTTTCGGAGACAGCTAGAACGCGGGGGAAGTCACACATCTTAGGGTCTATGCAGCCGGCGTTGCTGGTTGTACGGCATACGTGTGTCCGAGAGGCAGGTTGCGCAATGTCAACCAGCTTGCGGTCCAACATATGAATCGTCGCGCACACGATGAATACCTTGCCAACAAGACGTACCAAGGATACAACTCAATCACTCTATAGGAGCTCGTTTGTGAAAAAGGGAAATTGGATTTGCTTAATAACGTTCTTATCTCTGGTAACTATGGCTGCAGCTGCCCAGGATGAGTACCCGAAGTTCGAAGTACCGGTGGGTTTCTCATTTGTTAATGTCCACCCTAACCAGGCAGCCCTCACCAGTTTCAATGTCTTCGGTGGTGGCGGTGGTTTTGTCTATAACTTCACTCCGCTGTTCGGCGTCAAGGCTGATTTCATGGGCTATACCCAGGGCACAGGCCAGAAGTTGGTTGATAACGGGCAGATCCTGGGAAATGTGAGTGGCAACCTCTTCACCTACATGTTCGGACCACAGATAAAGAAGCACTCTGGCAAGTTTCAGCCCTTCGCCGAGGGTCTGTTCGGCGCCGCGCATACCAATCTCGATGCCAACATCTGCAAGCTAGAGGATGGGTGTGGCTCGGGCAGTGGAAACAACAATGGCTTTGCCATGGAGTTCGGCGGTGGTCTGGACATTCCAATCACCGAGCACATTCAATTTCGCCCGGTTGAAGTGGACTATCTGTACACCCACTTCGGCTCCAATCACATCGCGGGCGCATCAGCGAGTCAGAACAACTTCAAGTACGTGGCCGGTGTCAATTTCACGTTTGGCGGAAAGTAGCGAAATAGGGACTCGACGACTAACTGAAAGGTGGATTGGTCACGGGACCAATCCACCATAGTCCTCGCGAGGCAGTGGCTGACCTGGACACTCATAAGGAGAGGCTCTATGGATCTTAGAACGGGTATTCAAAAGCTGACACTGGGAGCGCTTGCGGTTTCGACCTTGTTCGCTGCCGGGAGGCTTGCCGACGCACAGCAAGTCACAGGAACACTGGGTCAGGCTGACGCCACGACCACGATCAGTGGAAAACAGCTCCCGCCACCGCCTCCGAAATTCGGTGGCGTGATCACTGAGACCTACAAAACTTCCAAGCCGTGGTGGCCGCCGCGGGTGGTGCCTCCGAAGGGTGCGCCCAACGTCTTGCTGATCATGACCGATGACCAGGGCTATGGCGTGCCCAGCACCTTCGGCGGGATTATTCCCACACCGAACCTGGATCGCATCGCCAAGGCGGGGCTGCGCTACACGCAGTTCCACTCCACGGCGCTGTGCTCGCCCACGCGCGCCGCACTCATCACGGGCCGCAACCATCACTCCGTCGGCTTCGGCGTGATCGGCGAGTTGTCCACCGGCTACCCCGGTTATGACTCGGTCATTGGACCGGAGAGCGCCACCATCGGCGAGATCCTCAAGGAAAATGGCTACGCGACGTCCTGGTTCGGCAAAGACCACAACACGCCGGGATTTACCTACAGCACCACTGCGGGCCCATTTGACCAATGGCCTATCGGCATGGGCTTCCAGTACTTCTACGGCTTCCTTGGCGGCGAAACTGACCAGTGGACGCCCTATCTGTTCCGCAATACCGAGGCCGTGTATCCCTGGATTGGCAAGAAAGACTACAACCTCACGACCGACCTGGCTGACGATGCCATCCGCTATTTGCACGACCTGAACGCAGCCGCTCCCGACAAACCATTCTTCCTGTACTACGTGCCCGGCGGCTCACACTCCCCTCACCAGCCGAAGCAGGAATGGATCGACAAATTTCACGGCAAGTTCGATATGGGCTGGGAAAAGCTGCGCGAGCAGATCTTCGAAAACCAGAAGAAGCTGGGCGTGATTCCGGCTAATACGCAACTCACTCCCTGGCCCGATGGACAAGCGGAGTACGGCGGAGCCAAGCTGCCCAGGTGGGACTCGCTGAGCGCGGCTGAAAAGAAAATGTACGCCCGCCAGGCTGAGGTCTTTGCCGCGTACACCGCTTACACCGACTACGAGATTGGCCGCGTGATTGATGAAGTGCAGAAGCAGGGCAAGCTCGACAACACGCTCATCATCTACATCGACGGCGACAACGGCACCAGCGCAGAAGGCACCGTGTACGGCACGTTCAATCAATACACGGCGTACAACGGCATCATCAATATGCCGGAGGTCAAGCCTGTGCTTGCCCTTAATGCCTTGCACTATTCCGACTGGGGCTCGGACAAGACCTACCCGCATATGTCCGTGGCCTGGGCATGGGCCTTCGATACGCCTTTTAAGTGGACCAAACAGGTTGCGTCGCATTTCGGCGGGACCCGGCAAGGGCTGGCGATTTCCTGGCCCGGCCACATCAAGGACCCGGGTGGAATCCGCAGCCAGTTCCACCACGTCATTGACATTGTTCCGACCATCCTCGAAGCCGCCGGCATCCAGGCGCCGGACGAGGTCAATGGCATCAAGCAGAAGCCCATCGAAGGTTTAAGCATGGCGTACACCTTTGACTCCGCCAATGCCAATGCGCCTTCGAAGCGTGACACGCAGTATTTCGAGATGGTCGGCAACCGCGCTATCTACCACGATGGCTGGGTCGCTGCCACTACGCCGCCCTCGCCGTCATGGGAGATGGGAACGGGCAAGCAGACAGATCTTAGCGACTATCACTGGGAGCTGTATCACATCGCCGAGGACTATTCGGAGTACAACGACCTGTCGACGAAAATGCCTGACAAGCTAAAGGAAATGCAGGCGCTGTTCCTGGCAGAGGCTGGGAAATACCAGGTCTTTCCGCTGGATAACTCGGGCTTCGTGCGCGCCCTGACGGCGCGGCCGAGCGCGGTGGCGGGAAAGACGGTCTTCACCTACACCGGAGTGACTCCCAACATCCCCATGGGCAATGCGCCCAACACACTCGGCCGTGACTACACTCTCACCGCGGAGGTAACTATCCCCAGTGGCGGAGCCGAGGGCATGATCGTCACGGCCGGCGGTCTCACCGGCGGCTACGGACTCATGCTCAGTCCGGGCGCCAGCTGGTTCTTCAGCAGCAAGCCGGTCAAGTACTTCGGTATAGGTTTGTTGATTTTCGGGTTGCTTCTGCTCTTCATCGGCAGAGCCGGAAAATGGAGAAGGCGGTTCGGCTATTTGTTCGTGGCTCTCGCCGCCCTCGGGCTGATTCTTGCTTTTGCTACCGACCTGTTCCACATCGGTCGCGGCCGGCCAGTATTCGTTTACAACTTCCTGGACCTGGAGCGTTCGCGCTGGGAAGGACTTTCAGCGCTGGATGAAGGCAAGCACACCATCATGTTTGACTTCAAGTACGACGGACCGGGCCTCGCCAAGGGCGGTACCGGCGTGCTGAGCGTCGATGGCAAGGAAGTCGCCCGCAAGACGATTGCGCACACCATTCCGTTCCTCATGCCTGCCGATGAAAGCTTCGACGTCGGACTCGACACCCGCACGCCGGTGGACTTCAACTACGACTGTCCGTTCCCGTTCACCGGAACAATCGACAAGCTCACCGTCAACCTCGGTGCGTCGCAGTTGTCTGCCGAGGACGAGAAGAAGGTGGATGATGCCATGGCCAGGGTCAACAACTAAGCGGCCAGGCGAATGAAATCGCTGCGGCTGCAACAAGAGCGCTGTCGAATCCATTCGGCGGGGCTTGCGTGTTGGCCAAGTTCGGATCGCATCATGTCGCGTGCTGTATGGATTCAGTTCACACACAACATGCTCGTGGCTCTTTATCGAGGGTATGTCCGAGTTACAGGAGTGTTCGTCAACTATTCGATATGGCTCGCGTGTGCTGTTCATGCCTCAATGGCGCTGTTACTGGCGTTTCCAGCATATGGGATCGCTGCAGCGGCAAAGGCTGGTAAAGCACTCCCTGACAACTGAAGGTTTGAACACACGCGTTGTCAGCAGGGCTGGGAACGCTAGCGAAGGAGATGACATGACCGGCCAGAACCATTTCACCCTGAGCTTTCCATTAAAGTCACCCGCAGGTGCAAAGACTCTAGCGGAACAGCTTCCACCATTGATGCCGCAATTGTTCACCGCACAAGACAGCATTGGCACGGTTCACTACTCGCGCTTTGCGGTCCTCAGCGACAAGACGCTGCTGTTTCTTGGAGACTTCGATGGCGAATTCGATCCACTCATGACCGATCTCGCCAAGCAAGGCGGGCCTGTGTTCGACGCGATCTTCCAGCATGTGGACAATCCACCGCCGACTCCGGTCGCCGATCACGCAGAGGCTTTCGCAGAGTGGGCCGCGGCGCATCTTCTCCACGCGATAAATCTCTACACCGCATATCCAGGCGTGACCGCGAAAGAAATCAAGGCTCTGGCCGCAGCGGCGGACGTAGTGGGCGCCGGCAAGCTGAATGTCTTTCTGGTGATCCTACCGATGAAGTCCAAACTGGCGTTCATCGAAGTGGAACTGATCCTTAAGGCAAGGGGATCAGGGACAACCAAAGATCTGGACAAAGTCGGAACGCCTCACTTCGCGCAGTTTGTTCCGCTCGAGGATAACCAGATTGGTTTCTTTACTGTTTATGACGGTTCATTCGATACCTACATAGCTGATTTCACCAAGAACATAGGTGAGGTCTTCGATCTCCTTTTCAAATTCACTAAAGGCGCTCCGCCCTCGCCCTGCAGAAAATATCTTCAGGAGTTCATTGACTTCGCGGCGGGCGCGAACCGCGCTCCCATAGGCTTCTACCAGGCATACCCTGGCCTGTCGGTACAGGATATCCATGCTCTGATTGCCGATAGCAAGTCGCAATCCACGTCGGCCGACTAGAGGAACTACAAAAGGGCGGTCCGCGGCTATGGCCGTGTGGTTAGCAACAAGGAGCTAGGAGCTATGCGATGAGCAAGGATGCAACGCCAAAAACGCCTGCGGGGAAAAACAGTGGAGGGTTCTTCCATCGGCTCTTGACGCGAGAAGAGCATGAGCTCGCGGAGCGTGATTCCCGTTCAGAAAATGTTACGGGGACCACTCTTAACCTAGGCGACATCCAAGGGTTCATCCTTCGCGGTTACAGGATGCCCATGGTGCGGCACTTTTTACTGACAGTGGGTATTCCAGCGGAAGCACGCAAGATTCTCGCACGGCTTGTCAGTGGCGACGAGTCTGATGCCCCGCAGATTACCACCGCCGAAGAGTGGCACGTAGGGTTTGAGCCTGGCCCGTTCGACAATCCTGCTGAGGCCCCCCGCTACAAGCCCGACTACTGCCTTAACGTAGGTATCACTTGGCCAGGCCTGGTTGCGCTGGAGGTCCAAGATCTGGTGCCGACACTTTCATTCCAGTCGTTCGGCGCCTTCATTGCCGGAGCTGCGGAACGGGCGAAATTAGTTGGAGATACTGGAGTCAGCGGCCCGGAAAACTGGATCGGCGGCTTTGGTACCGGCGAGGATCACGTGCTGGTAACGCTGCACGCTATCAGCCCGGAGGCGATGAAAACCTATAGCGACCGGCTGTCAAAGGTGTTTGCCGAGGCGGATGCTTTTCGGGAGATCTGGCACGGCGACGGCATGGCATTGATGGAGATAGTGGATGGCAAGCCCGTTCCCACCTTCAAGGTCCACTTCGGCTACACCGACGGCATCAGCATCACGACTGTTCGTGGCGGCCCTGAACGATACCCGCCTGACCATCAGCAACCATGTGAACCATGGCTATTCGTTCTCCAGGAGGAAGCGGAGAACTACTTCGTTCCGGAACCGAAAGAACTGGGGCTGAATGGCAGCTTTGCCGTCTTCAAAATGGCCGAGACGGACGTCGTGGGATTCGAGAATTTCCTGCAATCGAATAAGGACAAGATCAATCCCGAACTACTCGCTGCCAAGATGTGTGGACGATGGCGGAATGGCGTTCCTCTGGCGTTGTCGCCAGATACAGATAGCCCGGCGGGCGGGATTACGCCGGATCAGCTAAACAACTTTGAATATGTGAATGCCGATGGATCAGGCGATCCACGGGGGATGCGCTGCCCAGTTGGCTCGCACATTCGACGCATCAACCCACGGGGGCAGCCGGTTACGGGTCAGGGCCAGCCAGGCGGCAGCAACAATACGCACCGACTGATTCGCCGCGGGATGCCATACGGTCCCGCCTACGATCCCAAGCAGCCCTACGATGGCGTCGAGCGTGGCTTGATGGGATATTTCATCAACTCGAACATTGAGAACCAATATGAGTTCGTGTTGAGCGAATGGGTCAATGACGCCGCATTCGCTGGCTCAGTAAGGTTGAACCCCAAATCGAAGGACCCAATGATTGGCACACAGAACCCAGCGGAAAGCATTTTCGTGATTCCGCAGGCGGATGGCGCACCGCCCATTAAAATAACCGGGCTTTTCAGCTTCGTTACAACGAAAGCCGCAGCTTACTGTTTCTTGCCGAGCATAACGGCTCTCAAGTTCATCTCTAAACTTAGCTGATGGACGACCATTAGCCGAGGAGCTTAACACGATGCTGTGGCTGACCAGATGGTTCGGCGTGACCGCTAGCGAGTCCGAGCGAGATTTGGCCCGTGAGCGTTCTGAACTCGACGAACTCGTTGAGAAGGTTCTCCTGTTGCAGTCGAATTCTGCCAGACAGCAAAACAGGTCGCTCCGCCGTGGAACCCACGCCAAGGGAGTCTGCGCCCGGGCTCAATTCGAAGTATTTGATGTCAAACATGATCACGACCCGGAGCTGGCAGCGCGTCTTGCGAAGGGGATTTTTGCCAAGGCCGGCGTCTATCCCGCTATTGTCCGGTTTGGAAACGCTGATCCGAAAGTGAATTCTGATTTCAAGCCCGACGTACGATCTTTGTCCTTCTCCGTAGACCTCACTGGGGGCGCCAACTCGCCATCTGAAGCAGACGGTGGCCGACAGGACTTCTCGATGCAAAATGCTCCACCCTTACCCATCAACGATGCAGCCGCGTTTCTCGCGACTATGAAACTGCTGACGGCCTCGAACCCGGCTATCGGCCTGTGGAATCTGCCGTTCAAGGACAAGTTGCGAGTCTTCAGAGTCCTTGTAATGGCGCAAGTCCAGGCCCACCAAAAAATTCGGGCTTATCAGCAACTGCGTTATTGGAGCAACGTACCATTTCGCCACGGTTCCGCCGATGTTGTGATGCAGTCGGCTACACCATCTACCGACAATCCAGCGCGCCCTCTGCAGCGCGGCAATCCCAACGCCTTGAAGGACGAATTGATCCGGCACCTTGACGAAGACGCCAAAATGAGCAGCTTTGACCTTGGACTCCAGTTTCTGGACGCCGACAGAATGACCTATTGGGGCAAGCATTACGACACGAATTTTTGGATTGAGAACGCGAGTGTTAAGTGGAACGAAGCGGAAGCCCCCTTCCACACAGTCGGTCGGCTTACTCTGCTGGCTAAATCGCAGCTGGACACGGAAGCCGCAGAGTCAGTTTTCTTTGACGTTACAGGACACGCGATGCCCGAAAGCACGCCGGTTGGAAGCATTAACCGCGCCCGGTGCCATGGAGAAGTTGCGAGCAGGAAGGCACGCATGCGCGCAGCTGATTAAACTCACTGACCCAGCCTGCCTTATCAACTCACAGAAGCTGAACTCCATGGTTACCGCGCCGAACCCCATTAGCACAACCTAGTATATGCCGTTGTGTTCCGTTCTCCCGGCGGGCGAGATAACAGACCCTTGGCCCACAATGCACTCTCTGTTCGCTGCAGCCGTTTAGCGGCCGACGATGCCTAGGGCTGGTTCTAACCGTCGGACCGGTCAGCGCTGGAGCTGTCGGAAATGGGCTGGAACTGGGGAATGAGGAGGACTGGTAGGGGAAGGTTATGGGGGAAAATGGGGGAGAGGGGGATATGTTGGGGGCGCCCGCCGCCTTCCTCCCGCTCGGCGGCTTTCAGCGGTGACCGCTGACTCGAACCGCCGGAGGAAGCCACACTCCTAGTTCTGTCCCTCCCGCTTAACTCGCCCCCAGATCTCGCCACCTACCTCAGATAGACAGCGCCGCTCCTACCTCAGTCAAACCAAGCGCCAATCTATGTGCCCATATTGCAGAACCGCTTCAGCGCAGGATTCTCAACGAAACCGCGGCAATTTCCTGTGCAACATGACACGCATGGCCATCCCTTGACCTGCTATGACACTTGCCCGGGGTCAACACGAAGTGAACACTGCTACCACGCAAGTCAATCTGTTCAATTCTTCCGTCCGGCAGGGCGAACAAAAGACCCTGTGCTCCTACAGGCACGAAGATAGGTCGTGGGTATCCAAAAGTGATACGCGGCTTTCGCACGCAAGTGCTTGCCGCCATGACTCGGTTTCAGCGTAGATCAGAAGGATTTATAGCGGGAGACAAACATGAACCTGAACCTTCGACTCAGTTGCCGTGCTTTTCTCTTCTGTCTTGCTCTGGCTTCGTCTGTCGTGGCTCAAAACACGAATAGCACAGTTACCACGGTTCAGGTTCCAAGGCTGATGCGGATCAGCGGCACGTTGAACTTGGGGACGGACGCGGGCGGGGTGTCTGCCGCTGGAGCGGCAACGAGCCAACCTGATCTTCATCGCACCAGCGGCGTGGTGGGCGTGACCTTCGCGCTGTATGCCGAAGAGACAGGCGGCGCCCCGTTGTGGCTGGAAACACAGAATGTGCAGGTCGACAACACGGGCCACTACAGCGTGCTGCTCGGGTCGACCCAAGCCGAAGGCTTGCCAATCGAACTGTTTACTTCCGGTCAAGCGCAATGGCTAGGAGTACAGCAGCAGGGACAAACGGAACAACCCCGCATAATGCTGTTCAGCGTACCCTACGCATTGAAGGCAGCCGACGCGGAAACTTTCGGCGGTAAGCCGCCCTCGGCGTACGCATCAGCTCAGCCTGAGCAGACGGAATCGCCAACAAACTCGGCTCCGACAGCTGCCCCTGCCAACGGTTCGGGAGGGTCGAGCAATTCTCCACACCCCTTGCCGATCACAGGCAGCGGAACCACAAACTACCTGCCGATTTGGACGAGTGCCTCGAATCTGGCGAGCTCGGTCGTTTATCAGAGTAGCGGTGGACTTGGCATCGGAACCACCACACCGCAGGCTTTGCTCGACGTTCGCGGAAACGTCCAGTTTGCGATCACGGGCGGCACTACACAGACGAGCGGCGTGGGAGTTTCGGGCGTTAACCAGGCGACAACCGGAAACGGTGTAGGAGTGCAGGGCCAGACGAGTAGTTCGGCCGGAGTAGGCCTCGCCGGCCTTAATTCGGCCATGACTGGAGGAGCAGAAGGCGTCGTTGGTCAAACTGCCAGCACCTCCGGTATAGCGGTCCTTGGCTTGGCCACCAGCAGCACCACCACAGGAAATCCGTTCGGAGTGGTAGGGCGTTCTTCCAGTCCAACGGGCACGGGCGGCGCCTTCGGCAACGCGGCCACCAGCGGTAACGCCTATGGCGCGACGGGCCTGACCCAGAGCGCCGGCGGCACGGCCATTTATGGGCTGGGCGTCGAGGCGAGTTCAACCGGCCAAACCCTGACCAGTTTCCCTATCGGCGTCTGGGGTGATACCGGCGAGAGCGGCGGAGCTGGTGTGGTCGGTACTGCCGATGATGGAGTTGCCGTAGAAGGGCGTAACGATTCAACCAATATCGCCACCGCCGACTTTGAAAACAAAGAAACTTCGAGTACCACCGCGCCCATCCTGGCGGCACACGCGACAAACATCGGAGGTAGCTGCCTGATGGATGCCGGTGGCGATCTCTACTGCAACGGGACTAAGTCCGGAGTGGTGCCAGTGGATGGCGGTTCACGGAAAGTAGCTCTTTATGCAGTCGAGGCCCCGGAAAACTGGTTCGAAGACCTCGGCTCCGGGCAAATCACCAACGGTTCGGCAGTCGTCTCCCTGGATCCGACCTTTGCTCAGACAATCAACAGCGAATTAAAGTATCACGTCTTCCTGACCCCAACCGGCGACTGCAAGGGTTTGTACGTCAGCCAGGAAACGGCCACAAGCTTCGAAGTTCACGAACTGGGCGGTGGAACGTCAAGCGTCGGTTTCGACTATCGCATCATGGCTCGGCGCAAAGGCTATGAAGACATTCGTCTTGCCGACAAAACGGCGCAATTTCCCCGTGCCGGTGCCAGAGGGAACCGAATGTCGGCGACCACACAGCCGACGGAACTGCAGCTTTTCCGGAATCTGACCCAGCTACCGGACTTGAAGTCGCAGGTTCCGCCAGCGGAAAAGAGCAAGAAATGACTCGCGCACTCTAAGAAGCGAGTCGTCCTTAAGCGACAAGTGCCAGTGGACCACCGATCCCCTTCGAAGGGATGACTCGACCAATATTTCCGAGTATGGAACAGGGAAGCCTATGAAGACTCGATTCGGCTGTGTCGCTCTGCTCTGGTTGGCGACAGGTACTTCACTGGCGGCGCAAACTACGGGCGTTGTCAGCCCGGCCCCGGGCGCCGATATACCGAGGTTACTGCGCTTCAACGGAACCTTGAGCTCTACTCCCATTGGTCTCGGCGGCAGAAGCCTCGATACAATCGCCGCCGCCAACGTCCTATCAGACCAGATGGAGATAGGTCAAAGCCGTGCCAACAAGTTTGTCACCTTGACGTTCTCCTTGTACGCACAAGCGAGCGGAGGAGCGGCGCTCTGGCAAGAAACGCAGGATGTCCAGATAGATACGAGTGGCCATTACACCGTGCTGCTCGGTTCTGCTCAGGGCGAGGGGTTGCCTATCGCCTTGTTCTCTTCCGGGAACGCAGAGTGGCTGGGAGTGCGGCAGCAGGGCCAGTTCGAACAGCAGCGCATCATGTTGCTGAGCGTCCCATACGCTCTCAAGGCGGGTGATATCGAAACATTCGGCGGTAAACCCCCGTCCGCATACGCCCTGGCGTCCGGCTCGGTCGTTGATACCTACGCTCCGGAAGACGGAAGCGATCAGCGCTCTGGCGGTGCCGTTCCGGCTCCCGGGATTTCCGGCAGCGGAACCACGAACTACCTTCCCTTGTGGACGAATGGTTCAACGCTTTCAAGCGCGGTCATATACCAGAGCCCAGCCGGCTTCATTGGAATAGGAACCACGATGCCTGTGGCACAACTTACGGTCGGCGGACTTGCGGGCACCACCACCATGCCGAACGGTATTGCTGTCTCGGGCGAAGGCCCCTTCACAGGCGTGTTGGGCTCGAGTAACAGTCCTGCCGGCCCTGCTGCTTTCGGCAACGCCTCTGCCACTAGTGGGAACAACGTGGGAGTGTCAGGCAGCACCGCCAGCGATGGAGGTGCCGGAGTGACCGGCTTTGAGACGGCAACCAGCGGAGTGACCCTCGGAGTCGAAGGTCTAAGCAGCAGTCCCACCGGCGTGGGTGGCAATTTCACGAACTTGGCAACTACTTGCACGAGCCACATCCCCATTTGTGTGGGCCTGGGGGGAACGACGACAAGTACAACCGGCGGCATTGCCATCCTCGGTGCCGGGATTCACCTGAGCGTGACCGTTCCCTTGGGAAACGTGGCCTTCGGTGTCATGGGAACAACGAATCAAGATGGCGGCCTTGGCGTGGTGGGCACGACAGATGATGCCATCGCGATGCGCGGACTCACCAATTCAACCGATGCCGCTGTCGCGACCGGCTACTTTGACAATGTTCAGAACCGCAGCCAGATTGCTCCGGTCGTTGTGGCTCGCAGTCGGGAGTTTGACGCGGAGTGCGTCATCGATGTGAGCGGCGACTTGACCTGTACCGGCACCATATCGGCCGTCGTTCCAGTCGATGACGGCTCGCGTAACTTGGCCCTCTATGCTGAAGAGTCCCCGGAGAACTGGTTTGAAGATGCCGGCTTCGGCAGACTTGCTCATGGCGCTGCAACCGTCGCGCTTGAGCCAATCTTTGCGCAGACCGTGAATAGCGGTGTCGAGTATCACGTTTTCCTGACTCCGACGGGCGACTGCAACGGCCTCTATATCAGCAATAAAACGTCGAGCGGATTTGAAGTCCACGAACTGGGCGCCGGCGTTTCCAACGTGGGCTTTGATTACCGGATTGTCGTTCGACGTAGGGGCTTCGAGGAGGTTCGCTTGGCCGACAAAACAGAAGAATTCGGCGCCCATGTCGCAACCAGGGTAAAGCGCACGTTCAGTCCCGGTTCAAGTCGGTAGCTTTATGTAAGGAAACGGATCGTCCGGTAGGAGGGTGATTTTGCAAGAGAAACTTAGAGCTGGCTATCGTCTTGTGTGCTGGATTTCTTCCTGCCTCCTCCTTAGCTCAACGGGTACGATCGCGCAGACCCTGATCACGACAGTGGACGCTGGAACCACTCCGGTCGCAGCGGCTGTCAATATCGCAACCAACACGACCTACACCGCCAATTACGGATCGAATAACGTAACCGTTATCAATGGGTTGACCAATCAAACTACGACCGTTGCGGCCGGTCAGTATCCCTACGATGTCAGAGCCAACCCGCTCACCAACAAAATCTACATCGCCAACTTCTGCGGCAACGATCCAAGCTGCCAGAGCCCGGGTACCGTCACGGTAATCGATGGCACGACGAATAACACCACGACCGTGAATGTCGGGATGGCTCCCTACCAGGCAGCAATCAATACCGTGACTAACAAGATTTACGTTGCCAATAGTGGTGGTAATACCTTGACCATCATCGATGGGGCCACCGATCAAACCAGCAGCGTAACGGTGGGCAACGGACCTCAAGGTCTGGCAGTAAACTCTGCTACCAACACGATCTATGTGCCGAACTTCGCCGACAACAGCATCAGCATTGTGAACGGTACGACGCTGGCGACCACTACCGTCGGTGCGGGGGGAAACCCGGTCGAGGCGGTAGTGAATTCCATCACCAACAAGATCTATGTCATCAACAACACCGGCAACACCGTGACGGTCATTGATGGAGCAACGAACAATACCGCGACCGTAAATACCGATCTGAATCCCGCTGGTATCGACATCAACCAGGTCACTAACAAAATCTATGTCGCCAACTTCGGATCCAACACGGTCACCGTGATTGACGGGGCAACGCTGAATACCACATCGGTCACCGTCGGAAACGCGCCCAGCGAACTGGTTGTCGACCCCGTCACTAACAAGATCTACGTCTCCAATTATGCCGACAATACGATGACGATGATCGACGGCGCCACCAACCAGCCCACAACAGTCTCCGTCGGAAATACTCCGGGTTCGATCGCAGCGAACCTCATCACGAATCGGGTTTACGTCGAGAACTATGGAGACAATACAGTCTCGGTTTTTGCCGGAGCAAACTCGGCGCCACTGCAATTCGTTCCTCTGACTCCATGTCGATTGGTGGATACCAGACAAGGAAGTCCGATTCAGGGCGGCACATCGCAGAGCTTCGCGCTTCCGCAGCAGGGTACATGCGGAGCGAGCATCCCCAGTTCCGCCGCAGCATTCTCGTTGAATGTCACCGCTCTGCCCATGGGCCGGCTGGGCTACTTGACGGCGTGGCCGACCGGGGAAGATCAGCCTCTGGTTTCGCTGATGAACTCCGACGGGCGCAACAAAGCCAACGCGGCTCTGATTCCGGCAGGGTACGAAGGGTCGGTGAGTGTGTATGTCACAAACACGTCGAATCTTCTGATCGATATTGACGGCTACTTTGCTTCGCCCAGCGGACAAACTTTGCAGTTCTACCCCATGACGCCGTGCCGCGTGATCGACACGCGAGGTGCGAATGGCCAGTTGGGAGGACCGTTCCTGGCGCAAGCGCAGGAGCGCGATTTTCCGGTACTGATGAGCACGTGTATCCCTCAGGGAGTTACGCCGGCGGCGTATTCCTTTAACGTGACGGCTGTGCCGTATCCGTCAGGCCAGCCTCTCGGCTACCTGACGGTCTGGCCGCAGGGGCAATCGCAGCCGATCGTCTCAACGCTCAACAATCCGAAGGGGACTACGGTGGCGAACGGCGCCATCGTTCCGGCGGGAACAGGGGGAGGCATCGCAGTTTACCCAAGTCAGACCACCAATCTCATCGTGGACATCAATGGCTACTTCGCACCGCCGGAAACGGGCGGCTTGTCCTTGTATCCTTTGGCGCCATGCCGCGTCTTCGACTCGCGCAACGTGGGCAACGGGCAACCGTTCAGCGGGACGCTGAGCCCGCCGGTCGATGTTGCCAACAGTGTGTGCGAGCCCCCCAGTGTGGCCCAGGGATATGTTTTTAACGCGACGGTCGTTCCTTCAGGACCGCTCGGCTACCTGACGTTATGGCCTGACGGAGCACAGCAGCCATTGGCGTCCACCCTAAATTCAGCCGACGGCGCTGTCGCCTCAAACATCGCAATACTGCCGAGCCTCGATGGCAAGACGGACGCATACGCATCGGCGCTCACCCAGTTGATAATTGATATTTCAAGCTACTTCGCACCATAACCAAAGAAAGATAACTTGTGTCATAGCGACGTTATGTAAGCTGTCAGTTCACCCGCATACTCCGGCGGCGTGCTGCCCCGAAGAGAATTAATGTTGTAACATCTCCCCCGGTCACCAGACTGTTGCATCCGCAGAGTCAGGCGATCCTCTGAGGACCATACTCAGCGCCGCGACCCTGTTACGAAATCTTCCGACTCATTGAAAAGGCGTTGTTGCTGGAGCATGTACGCGGAGACTGTCTAGGTATGCCATGTAATGCAAGATATCGCCTTCATCGGTTGGGTCGCTGAAGCTGTGGTCGCTGAAGCTGTGGCCGCTGAAGCTGATACGCGTTCACGCCGATCGTCGCAGGCTGTCAATCAGGGCCGTCAGAGCGGCGGGCTGATTCCGGCGGCTGGGATAGTAAAGAAAATATCCTGGGAATGATGGGCACCAGTCCTTCAACACTTGAATTAATCGCCCCTCAGCGAGAAGGCCGGTTAAGGTTTCTTCCATCGTGGTTCCGATTCCAACTCCCTCCAATACTGCCTGAATGACCAGGTCGGGATCGTCGAACGATACGGGGCCTTGTGGGCTGACGCTAACTGCCTTTCGGCCTTTCTCAAATTCCCAGCGGTAGAGGCCGCTGCTGAAGCGAAAGCCTATGCACGAATGGTCTTTTAAGTCTTGCGGACGTTTTGGAATAGGATTGGATTCGAAATACTCCGGCGACCCGACTACTGCCAAACGCATCTCTTTGGTCACACGCACCGCGATCATGTCCCGCTGGATAAATTCGCCGAGTTGGATCCCCGCGTCATATTCTCCGGCGACCAGATCGACCGGGTCGTTTGAGGAAGTGACCTCCAACACGATTTCAGGATAAGAACGCGCAAACGTGGCGAGCTTCGGGAGGATCACCATCTCGGTAGCCGTTCGCGGAATGATGAGTCGGATGCGCCCGGATGGCGTTTCTCGTTGGTTTCGCGTCTCCGCCACAGCGGCTTCGATCCGCTCAAGGGCAGGGGCCAGTTCCTGAAGAAGGGCGGCTCCTGCTGCCGTGGGAGAAACGCTGCGTGTCGTCCGGGCTAGTAATTGAACACCCAACCTTCTCTCGAGCGCGCTCATGGAATGGCTGAGTGCGGATTGGGAAACGCCCAGACGAGCAGCAGCGCGTGTGAAGCTGCGCTCGTTTGCGACGGTGGCAAAAGACGAAAGTTCTACCAGATCGCTTTTCGGCATTCATGAATTTTATTCATAACAGCTTCCCCATCTCAACCCTATTGTTGCATCAGCAAATGCATCCTAGTCTTAGTAAGTGCGGAACGGCTCGTATTCCTTAACCAACGTTAAGAGACAACTCGGGCAAAGCCAGAAGGGATTAGCTGATCATGAAGATTTCGTTTGAAGGCAAGGTGGCGCTGGTAACAGGTGCTGCTTCGGGACTGGGACTCGCAACCGCGAAGGCATTTGCGGAGGCAGGAGCCTCCGTGGTTTTGGCAGATAACAACCAGAAGCAGGTTGAGGCGGCAGCCAAGGAACTAGCCAACAAGGGATACAAGACACTCGCGGTCACCTGTGATGTCTCGGACGATGTCCAGGTAGAGGCGATGGTGAAAAAGACCGTCACCGAATTCGGCCGTTTGGATGCTGCCTATAACAATGCGGGCATCCAGAACGTCTTGGCGGAAACGGCCGACTCACCACGCGATGACTATGACAGAGTCATGGCGGTAAATCTAAGGGGCGTATGGAGCTGCATGAAGTTTGAGCTTCAGGTCATGCGCGAACAAGGCAGCGGAGCCATTGTGAACTGCTCGTCGCTGGGAGGGCTTATCGGTGGCAACCAGCGTGGCACCTACCATGCCGCCAAGCATGGTGTCATCGGCTTCACCAAGAGTGCGGCGCTGGAATACGCGACTCGCGGCATTCGTGTCAATGACGTTTGTCCCGGCATGATTCGTACGCCTATGAGCGACAGGATGGAAGCCGAGGGGCAGGGTCCGGCATTGAAAGCGATGCTCGACAACTTCGTACCGATGAAGCGTGAAGGGCGACCCGAAGAGATTGCGAACACGGTCCTGTTTCTGTGCAGCGATGCCGCAAGCTATATCACGGGCCAGTCGATCTCCGTCGACGGTGGCTTCGTGATGCGCTAAAGGCGAGTTTCGAATGGCACGACGTACCGCCGGCCAGGATGAGCCTACATCTCGATCCAGGACAGGTGCGCCGGTCGATTCTGGCCGACGCATACTCATCAAGGCAGGTTTTGCATCGAGCGTACTAGCGTTCTTGCGAGCCGAGCCACTGAATGCAAAGGGAATGGTAATGGCTGAAAATGAGAAAACTTCGCTTCCCTCAGGAGTATTGACCCATGACGACGTGCGTTCCGTATCTCCTGCGCTGGAACACTACACGGAAACAACTCTCCTGGATGGGGTATGGAAACGTCCGGAGCTTACACCACGTGATCGAAGCCTCGTCACAATTGCCGCGCTGATCGCACGCATTCAGACCATCGAGATGCCATTTCATTTCGCCTTTGCTCTCGATAACGGCGTCACCCCTGCAGAACTTTCTGAAATCATCACGCACTTAGCTTTCTACGCAGGATGGGCAAACGCCATGTCGGCAGTCGCTATCGCAAAGGACATATTTCATCGGCGCGGCATCGGGCCAAACCAGTTACCGCCAGTGAAAGCGAAGCCGCTGCCCCTCAATGAGGATGCCGAGAGGCAGCGGGCAACCCAGGTGTCGAACAACTTCGGTGCAATTTCGCCTGGCCTGGTCCAGAACACCACGGACGTTCTTTTCCGAGACTTGTGGCTGCGACCGGCACTAACGCCGCGCGACCGAAGCCTGATAACGGTGAGCGCCCTCATTGCGAATGGGCAGACCGGCCAGATTACCTATCACCTTGGTCGAGCCATGGACAACGGCCTAACGGCTTCCGAGGCAGGCGAGATTGTGAGTCATCTGGCGTTCTATGCAGGATGGCCGAATGCATTCTCCGCTGTCTCCATTGTCAAAGAGGTCGTGGAGAAGCGACCGAAGTGAAGCGGCGCAACATTATGCCGCTTGATGACCCAAATCTAAAGCCAATTCATCCGAGGAGACCCACAAAATGACAAGCGAAGCGAACGCCATGAGGATTATTAAACCTGATGCGGAACCGTCGAATGACGGGCCGTCCGAATATTTCACCGGCGCAGTACGGGTCACTCCACTTGTAAAAGGCGAAGAGCCTTCTTGCCTGACTTGTGCCTCGGTCGGATTTCAGCCGGGCGCTCGCTCGGCATGGCACACCCACCCCAAGGGGCAGCTTCTTATCGTAACCGACGGTGCCGGCCTCATTCAGGAATGGGGTAAGCCGGTTCGCAGAATCGTGAAGGGAGACGTCATCTGGACTCCGCCCACTGTGAAGCATTGGCATGGCGCATCACCAGACAGCGCTATGACTCACACTGCCTGCCAGGAAATGAAGGATGGCAGGAATGTGGATTGGATGGAAAAAGTTACGGATCAGGAATATACGTCGGGATCTGAGTAGGGCGCGCGATCCAACCTTGTCCGAATTCTGCATAGGGAGGCTGGAAACAGGGCCGGTCATTGCAACCCCCTCTAGTGAACGCCAGTGGCGGCAGCAGGTTTCACCGCATTGTTCGAACGTCCTCGCGCCCAAGATGCGATGTCCGTAATAGCAGCAATTGCCGTATCGATTTCTTTCTCGGTGTTGAAGGCGCCGATTGAGAAGCGCACGCCGCCATCGCGTTCGACGGTTCCAAGTTGCTTATGGACTAGCGGAGCGCAGTGCAGACCCGTGCGGGTCGCGATATTGTAGTCGACATCGAGCATGACGCCGACGTCGCCTGGGTCGACGCCTTCGAGGTTCATCAGCAGCGTAGGCAGATGACTCTCCAGAGTGCCGCAACAATAGAGTTCGACGCCTTCGATGTTACGGAAGCCCTCGACCAATCTCTGCGCCAACTTCATCTCCTGCTGGTGCACGCGATCTACGCCGTGCTCATCGAGCCAATCCTGTCCGGCCCAAAGCGACGCGATACCGACCAGGTTCGGCGTTCCATATTCCAAACGCCAGGGATATTCCTCAAGGTGGTAGGGATAAGCCGAGTGCACGCCGGTACCGCCGCTGCGCACCTGCTTGATCTCGACGTGCTTGCGAATGCAGAGTCCACCGATGCCCATGCTTCCCATCAGCGCCTTGTGCCCGGTGAAAGCCACCACGTCGATGTTCATCTTGCGCATGTCGATTGGTATGACGCCGGCGGTCTGCGCGGTGTCGAGGACGAAGGTGATGCCGTGTTCGCGGCACAGCCTGCCGATCTCCGCTACCGGTTGTACCGTGCCAATCACGTTGGATCCATGATTGATGACGACGAGCTTGGTATTCGGGCGGATAGCGCCAGCGATATCGGCAGGATCGACGAACCCGCCGCTGTCGAAGGGGATATACGTCGCCTCGGCTCCGTGATCGCGCACCATGTGGTTCACGGGACGGATCACCGAGTTGTGTTCGAGGTTGGTAGTGATGATGTGGTCTCCGCGCGAGATCAGGCCCGGGATGACTAGGTTCAAGGCGTCGGTGACGTTGTAGCTGAACACCAGGCGGTCGGAGGCATCTTCATCGCCCCCAAAGAATTTCGTCATGCGCTTGCGCAGGCGATCCAGCAGCGAACCGGTCTCCATCGCCAGGTCATATCCGCTGCGGCCGGGATTGACGCCGTGCGTGCGGTAGAACTCGTCCATGAAGCGGTAAACCTGTTCGGGTTTCGGCCATCCGGTCGCGGCGTTATCGAAATAGATCAGTTGGTCTTCCATCGCTGCACCTCAGTGAAATTCCCACTTGATGAACGGCTCTTTCAGATCGGACATGGCGTTGACGATCAGCTCCGCCAGCCCGCCGTAAAGGATTCCAGATTTCTCCCAGACTCCGTAGTAGCGGAACAGGTCACGGAACTGGCCTTTACAATTCGAGCAGGGCGCGCAAACGTATTTCTTCGTCCCCGGATCTGGGCAATCCGCGAAGGCATCCAGCACCTGTTTCAGTTTCATGCGACCGGAGACTAAGAAGCGCCAGTCTTCGAAGTTGTAGCCAGACATGATGGCAAAACCTGAGCCGCCACCGCAGCAGTAATTCTCGACGCCATGCGGGGCCATCTCGCGAAACTGTGGACAGATGGCACGCAGGATTTCGCGCTGCGGCTCCACAATGCCCATCATGCGCACCATGTTGCAGGGATCGTGAAGCGTGACTGGGAAGTCGTTGCGCGAAGGGTCGAGTTTCAGACGGCCGCTTCGTACAATGTCGCGCAGCAAAACCAGAGCGCTCTCGCGCGGAATATTCAGGTCGCTGCTCAACATGCGGTCGGCCGTGACCATCGACGCCTTGTGTCCGTGGCCACATTCGCCGAGGACGATCTTTTTCACCTTGAGCTTCTTTGCCGCTTCCGCCTGGCGCACGGCAACGCGCGCAAATTGCACGTCGTCATACCACAGCCCGTAGTTGACGCTGTCGTAACCCATCAAGTTCGCTCGACATCGTCCAACTGATCCCGGCCGTCTCGAGGATGATGGCGAAGGCCATGGGATTTTCCGGCCACGCCAGGATCTCTCCCGCATTGTGGATGAGCAGAACGTCGGCGCCTTCCTTATCCCACGGTGTTTGGATATGGAGTCCGGTCTGCTCGCGAATCTCGTCGTCGAGGAACTCAATGTTGTCGCGCACGGCCGCAGCTTTCATGCCCGTCGATGAGCCCGTGCGCAGCTGCAGCATGGAACCTTTATCGTGAATTTCTTTGGGTGCGATACCCAGTTCCATGCTGAAGAGCTTGCGGATCTCGCGGGTCAACAGCGCGTTGTCAACGCCCATCGGACATGTTTGTGCGCAGCGGCGGCACAGAGTGCAGCGGTAAGCCGACTCCAGCAGGCGGCACAGTGTGGCTGCGTTTACCTCGATGGCTTCGCCCTTCAGACGCGCCAGCAATTTCCCGCTCGAGTGCTGCTTGATCAGGCGGCGAAAGACTTCGCTGCGAAAAGTTGGGCGGTAAACTTCTTCGCGTCCGCTGCCCACGTAAACGGGACAGGCCTCGACGCAGGTCTGGCAGCGCGCGCAATGATCCATCGACAGTTGCAACTGTTTGAGGAACGGCCAATTGTTGTCGGGGCTGAGAAGCTTCTCGATGCCGGAGAGAAACGCGGAGACAAACTTCTCTTCTCCTTCCGCGCTTTTCGGGGCGCTGAATCCGAGCGCTGAGAAGCCGTCGAGTGAAGCCTCGTACCTTGGATCGACTTGCTTGCGCTTGGGCAGATCAGAAACTTTGTTGTACGGCGCCGGCAGCGGAATCAGCTTGTCTGGATTCAGCTCGCCGAGCGTCCCGCCTGCTCTCGCGATGTCTTCGATCTTAAGCATGGCGCCCGGCTCCTCGTCCCTCGGCATCGGCGACCGCTTGCGACCACGTCTCGCCTTCCCCCGCGATGTGCGGAGCCGACCATGTAACGTGCCGCCCGAGACTTCCGGCAAGTACAGTGTTCGTGGAAGAGACGTGCGCCGCAGGCACGTCGTCCCAGCGCACGCCATGCCAGGTGAAGAACTTCATGTAGGCGTGGGTCATGTGGGTGAAAGGAAAGTACACAAGAAAGAACGCGAGCAGCATCAGATGCAGCCTGAGTACCGGCGACGCGTCGGAGATCAGGGCGGCGAAGTTCAACCCTTGTGCAAATTGGCGCGCGATGCCGGCCAGCGACAATCCTCCGGTCACGAAAAACACCGCGAGGAACAGCAGGTTAAACTTTGCTGCGCGCGTCGTGTACGGCCGCAGTCGCAGCAGCGTCGTTCGCAGGAAAAGCAAACCCAGGCTGCCGAGACAGCCGGATATACAAGCCAGACCGCATGTGTAGATCGCCAGCCGGAGCAGCATCCCCGAACTCAGCAGCCAACTTGCTGCCATCAGCAGCGCTGCTGCGATGTAAAGGTATAGCCCCCAGTGCAGCAGCCAGGACCATAGCCACAGCTCGCGAAAGTTCTTGCGCACTGAGTGCAGCAGCAGAACTTCCTGCGCCATGAAGGCCAATTCACCGGTGTGACTGGATTCCGCCTGCTTGGTCCACCAATCCGTTTCCTCGAAGTAAGAGCCGCCGTAACGCTGACGCTCGCGGGGCCCTTTGGGAATGGGATACAACTCCCAGCGTAATGGGCGGGGCATACGCAGGGTTCTCATCACGCGGACAAAAGCTTCCTGAGAGGAAGATTGCGGCAGCGATCGCGAGAGTGGGAACGAGCAACATGGGTCTTGCTCACTTCGCCGGGCGAGTTAAACGCAGCCCGTCGGTTTCGGCAAGCCTGCAACCTTGCAGGCTCCTTTTGCCGGGCCTGAGGGAAACAGCTCGTAGATCTCCCGCAGCGAGTAGCCGGTTTCTTTGCAGAGCTTGCGGATCATGGGTGCGATCTCGAACTCCTGGTAATAGCCGCGAATGTAGCGAACGACCTTCCAATGTCGATCGGTCAGTTCGCTGACGCCGTCGGCCTGAGCCAGCGCTGCGGCCAGTTGTTCGTTCCAAAGTTCGGGCTGCTGAATGAAACCGTCTTCGTCCACTTCCACCTCGTGACCGCTCCAGCAAAACATCTGCTTTTCGAGATCTGTCGCTGAGGAGCCCATTGCGCCTCCGGCGGAGACACCGTCATGGCGTCATCCTGCCCATTATGGTAAGGAAACCCGGAGGCGGAATTACATCCTGACATTCTGGTAATTTCGCGGATATGCCAACAATTTAGCGGTGAATCTGGCCAAAAATTGAAGTTCGTTAAGCTGCGTGCCGGTCAGGTTTTGCTCTTGCCTGCCTTGGAAGGAGTCTTTGCGTTGGGGCGGACAATATTGCCCCATGCCAGCGCAGTGGAAAGCACCATCAAGGTTGTGGTGGCGACGTAAGGCATCAGAGCATCCAGCAGTTTTTCCAGGTGGGTGACGTCAGAGACAGCGACCTTCAGCAGGAAGGATTCGGCGCCGGTCACACGATGACACTCCAGAACTTCTGGATGTGTGGCCGCCAGTTCCATGAAGCGTGTAAGATTTTCGCCGCCGACCTTCACGTTGACGAAGGCCTGCATCGGCAAGCCTACTTTTGCCGGATCGATATGCGCACGATATCCGATGATGATGCCGGCCTCTTCCATTTTGTGCACGCGTTCGGTCACCGCCGGCGTGGACAGCCCGACCACACGGCCGAGTTCGGCAAAAGGGATGCGGGCGTTCAGCTGTAATTCGCCGAGGATTTTCCAACCGATATCGTCCAGCAGGTGCTCGATTCCTTTTGTGGATTCCAAATGATTTCGCCTTCGTTCGAAGCCTGACCGTCGCCACCATGATAGTTCCCTGTTCCAAATCCTGACTGTGCCATCGGTCACAATCGTCGACTTCGTCGGTCTCATGGACCATGAGACGAGTGAGGCGTATCACCCAGTCAGTCCGTTGTTAAGCTATACAGACCCCGGCAATCTGAAGGAGATGGAAGTGATCGACCATATTATTCTGACTGTAAGCGACATTAAACGCTCACTGGCTTTCTACGAAGCGTGCCTGGCGCCTCTCAACCTCAAGTTCTTCCTGCCGTATAAGGGAGAGAATGGCCATCCCGATTTATGGGGATTTGGTGACGGCACGAGAGCATGCCTCTGGCTCAAGCAAGGTGGGCCCGAGCCCAAGGCGATTCATTGGGGATTCAAGGCCGACAGCAACGCCCAGGTCGATGCCTTTTATCAAGCCGCGATGGCGGCTGGAGCAAGAGACAATATTTCGCCGCGGGCGCGAGTCGAATACTATTCAGGATATTACGCAGCAGACGTCCTCGATCCAGATGGATATTCGTTCGAAGTAGTTCACAAAAGTTAGCCTTTTATTCGGCGATTTCGAATCAGTGAGACCGTGCAGGCCTCGACACGCCGCCGGCTGAATTCATTCCGAGTCCAGAGCTGGTGAATTAGACTTGAACCCGAGAGTCAAAATGTAATGAAGAAAACTGGCTTAACAGCGTTAGGGACGCTTGGTCTCGTGGTCATGTGGTTCGTCCTCTCCTTGCTCAACCTATGGGCACTAGCGGCCCTTTGGGTCGACTTTCGAGTACCGGCGCTGCGCGTTCCCGTGACAGTGCTCTACGCTCTGGCAATTCTCGCGATCCTGATCAAGGTCAAAGCGCGGCCTTGGGCGGCTGCACTATGTTTTGTGGGCTTCGGAATTGTGCTCGCATGGTGGCTCAGCCTGAAACCGTCGAACGACGGCGAGTGGCAGGAAGACACAGCTCGCCTGGCATCGATCTCGATCAATGGAGATCAGGTCACCATCCATAATCTGCGTAACTGCCACTACATCACCAAGACCGATTACACGAACTGCTGGAGTGACCGCACGGTGAATTTGTCGCAGCTCCGGTACGCCGACCTCTTCTTCACGACATGGGGGCCGAAGTATATCGGGCACCCGATTCTCAGTTTCCAGTTCGGCGATCATGACCACATCGCGTTCTCCATCGAGGCGCGTTACAAAGTCGGCCAATCGTATTCGGCGGTTCTTGGGTTCTTTCGACAATACGAGCTGATCTTCATCACTGCCGACGAACGCGACGTCATTCGATTACGCACAAATTACCGCAAGGACGAACAGGTATTTCTTTATCGCACCACCATCTCGCCGGACGAGGCCAGAAAGATATTTCTCCTCTATGCCGACTACGTGAACAAGTTGCGAGTTCATCCTGAGTGGTACAACGCCTTGACGCGCAATTGCACTACCACGCTCGATACTCAGATCGCCGCAGACATGAATCATCCTCAACCCTGGAACTATCAGCTTCTTTTGAACGGAACGTTGGACGAGTTGTTATATGACCGGGGACGTCTTGTGACAGGCGGCCTTCCCTTCCCTGAATTAAAGGAGCGCGAGCATATCAATGCCGCTGGTAAGGCAGCGGATGATTCTCCCGATTGGTCCTCGCTGATTCGAGTCGGGCGGGTCGGATTCTGAAGACGTACTTTCCAAGCAGATTGCAGGATGGCAGGACGTCGTGTCATCGAGTCCTTTCTGGGGAATCGCGGTCCTGCGGACTATAATTGCGCGCATGGCGTTGACCTCGGGTAGCAAGCTGGGGCCGTACCTCATAGAATCGCTTCTCGGCGCCGGCGGCATGGGCGAGGTTTACCTTGCTCGGGATACGCGGCTCGAACGCACGGTTGCGATCAAGATCCTTCCCGCTCACCTGTCTTCCAATCCGGACTTGCATCAACGCTTCGAACAGGAAGCCCGCTCGATTTCAAAACTGCAACACCCCAACATCTGCGTCGTTCACGATATCGGCTCGCAAGACGGCATTGACTTCATGGTCATGGAGTACGTCGCCGGCCAGACTCTCGACAAGCTAATTCCTGCCGGCGGCCTGCCCACCAATCAGGCCGTGAAATACGCCGTGCAGATTGCGGACGCCTTGTCTCGTGCCCACGCTTCGGGCATCGTGCACCGCGACTTGAAGCCGGCGAACATCATGGTCGACCAGAGCGGGCTCATCAAGGTGCTCGACTTCGGACTGGCCAAGCTGGCTACACCGGCTTCGCTGGCGGTTAGCGCTTCACCGCCGATGCCAACCATCGCTACGATGACCACCACGCCCGGCGTGATCGTCGGTACTCTGGCGTACATGTCGCCCGAGCAGGCAGAGGGGAAGCCGGTCGACGGGCGCAGCGATGTCTTCTCATTCGGTTCGGTGTTCTACGAGATGCTGAGTGGCAGCAGGGCTTTTGACGGTCAATCCAGCGCGGCACTGCTGGCGGCGGTGATGCGCGATGATCCCAAGCCGCTCACCCAGTTCAAGCGCGACATTCCGGCCGAAGTGAGACAAATCGTAAGACGCTGCCTTCGCAAAGATCCGGCCGCGCGATACGCTTCGGGCGCCGAACTTGCACAGGAGCTCAAGACTTGTCGCGACCTCCTATTTCCTGAGTCAGGCGTGACCCTGAGTCCGGCGCGAATTGCGCGAGAGATCCGGCGTCCACGGATTATGCTGCCCATTCTGCTGGCCGTCATCCTTATTACCGCCGGCGCAGTCTGGGGAGTGAGACGTGCCCGTGAAGTGCGCTGGGCGCATGAAGTGGCCGTGCCCCAAATCTCCCAACTGGCCGATCAGGGAAAATTCGGGGCCGCTTACGACCTGGCGACTAAGGCGGAGAAGCTGATCCCGGGCGATCCGTCGCTGGAGAAATTGTGGCCTCTGATCTCCTATCAGACCTCGCTCGAGAGCACACCGCCTGGCGCCGACGTCTTCCGCAAAGGTTACGACGACACGACCGCCTGGCAGCCGGTTGGAAAGACGCCGCTGACGAACATTCGCCAGCCGCGCGGAATGTTTATCTGGAAATTCGAAAAGCCGGGGTACGGGCACGGTCCTGCGGACGACAAGCGCCTTGTTTGGCTGGTATCCGCCGGCTCCCGGTCATGCCGTGGAGGGGGCTGCCACTCTCGACGAGGCCGCGAACATTCCTCCCGGCATGGTGCGAGTTTCGCCGGCGCACTATTCCAAGATGCTATTCATCCCCGGTTATGAAGGAATGCCTGAGCTGGATCTGAAGGATTATTGGATCGATCAGTATGAAGTGACCAATCGCCAGTTCAAGGCTTTCGTCGATCAGGGTGGGTACCAGAAGCGGGAGTACTGGAAGATACCTTTCCGCGACGGCGAGAAACAGCTTTCATGGGACGAAGCCATGGCACGCTTCCGCGACAGCACTGCGCGTCCGGGGCCGAAGGACTGGATACAGGGCGAATATCCCAAGGGTCAGGATGATTTTCCAGTGACGGGAATCAGCTGGTATGAAGCCGCGGCCTACGCGGAGTTCGCCGGCAAGAGCTTGCCAACCATCTTTCACTGGAACCGTGCCGCGGGTCCGGTGTCGGCATCGTACATTGTGCCCGCCAGCAACTTCGGTCGTGCGGGCATCCTGCCAGTCGGCAGTAAACAAGACATGGGGCCGTGGGGCGCCTACGATATGGCCGGCAATGTGAAGGAGTGGATCTGGACCGAGGCGGAGTCGGGCAAACGGTACGTCCTTGGAGGCGCGTGGGATGAGCCGAATTACATGTTCATCGATCCCGACGCGCAGTCTCCGTTCCTGCGAACCGCGAACATTGGCTTCCGCTGCGTGAAGTACATCGACCCGGAGTCCGTGCCCAAGGTTGCCATGGATCCCATGCCTTCGCCGCGCCGCGATTTGTCCAAGGAAAAGCCGGTCTCCGACGAACTGTTCCGCGCTTACCGCAGCTTGTATTCCTATGACAAGGCTCCGCTGAATGCCACGGTGGAACCCTATGGCAAGGACGAAGAGTTCTGGACCGCGCAGAAGATTACGTACGCCGCAGCCTACGGAAACGAACGGGCCATCGCTTATCTATTTCTTCCGAAAAAGGGTAAGCCGCCATATCAGACGGTCCTGTTTTTTCCCGGCTCGAACGCACTTCTGCTGCGGACCTTCGTCATCTATTCGACCGCATCCCTGGATGCCATCCTGAAGAGCGGCCGCGCCGTGTTGTATCCCGTGTACAAAGGGACGTACGAGCGGGGAGACGGAATGGAGTCGGACGTAGCCAACACGAGCAGCGCTTGGCGGGATCACGTCATCATGTGGGTGAAGGACGCTTCGCGGGCGATCGATTATGCGGAGACGCGGCCCGATCTCAACCACGAAAAACTGGCGTACTACGGCTACAGCTGGGGCGCGGAGTTGGGTGGCTTGATTCCGGCCGTGGATACCCGCATCAAGGTGAATGTTCTAACCCTGGCTGGATTGGATTTCCATCGGTCGCTTCCGGAAGTGGATGTCATCAACTTCATCTCCCATGTCAAACAGCCGACCTTGATGCTGAATGGGCGCTACGATTTCTTTTTCCCGGTGGAGGAAACTCAGGAGCCGTTTTACCGGTTGCTCGGGTCGCCCAAAGATCAGAAGAAGCATCTGCTCTACGAAACCGGCCACAACATTCCCCGCAACGAACTCATCAGGGAAAGCCTCGACTGGCTGGATTTATATCTTGGCCCTGTGAACTGAAAACTGCGCGGCGGCCTTGTACGCAATCGCCCCCCAAGCCGCCCGGCGAGTTGCCGTTCGGGTGTAAAGTATCTGCGTCAAAAATGTTGAGGGGCATTCGACAAAGGAGAACGCAATGACAAGCCGGCCACAAGCTCCCGGGACAGTTTTGTGGAGCAACTTTCAGTTACTTGCCTGCGCGCCGGCTCTCCTCTGTGCGCTGACAATGATCATGATGCCATCGGCCCAAGCCCAGACCCTGACCGTACTGCACGCCTTCACCAACGGCTCCGATGGCGCGTATCCCGAGTCCAGTCTGACTATGGACCGAGCCGGTAATTTGTACGGCACTACCTACGGTCACACTTACGGCGGTGTGTACGAGCTTATCCGGAAGAATTCGAATTGGCTCTTCAAACCGCTTTACAACTTCCAGGCACAGCATGATGGGCAGAGCCCCGAAGCGCCTGTCGTCTTTGGACCCGATGGGAAGCTCTACGGCACCACATCCAGCGGTGGAAACACCTGCTTCGGCGCAGAATGCGGCACGGTTTTTGACCTGCAACCTCCACCGCACATTTGCGGAAATCCCCTTTGTCCATGGACCGAGATGCCCGCATATTGGTTTGGAGGCGATCAACTTCACGATGGCTATAAGCCCGGGAACGGCCCGCTCATCTTCGATTCCGCCGGAAACATCTACGGCACAACTGGTGACGGCGGTCTCTCTGGCAACGGCACGGCGTTTCAGTTGTTCAGGACCGAGAACGGCTGGGGAGAAAATATCATCGACAACTTCACTGGCGCACCTGGACACCCGCGCGCTGGGCTCACCTTCGACGCGTCAGGGAATCTTTTCGGCACAGCCGAAGGCGGTCCTTATGGCATGGTGTATGAGTTGGTCCACAACGGCCAGGACTGGAACGAGCAGACGCTATACAGCTTTCAAGGCGGCAGCGACGGCTCGAATCCCTACGGCGGTTTGATCTTCGACACAAGCGGAAATGCTTACGGCACCACGGCTGGCGAAGGTGGTGTGCAACCGGGTACCGTCTTCGAGTTGTCGCCGCAAGCCGACGGCACCTGGCGGGAGACCGTGCTTCACGTGTTCGCCATTGGTAGCATTGGGCCGAAGAACAATCTGGCCATGGATTCCGCCGGCAACCTGTACGGCTCAACCCAAGGCTTAGGCGGCGGTGATCAATTCGGCATGGTGTTCGAGTTGTCGCCGGCGAATGGTTCGTGGACCTTCAACGAGATTTATCAATTCACCAACGGCGCGGATGGCGCGTACCCGGTCGGCGGCGTGAGCGTCGATTCGGCGGGCAATCTCTACGGAACATGTGTCGAGGGGGGCGCTAACGGCTGGGGCACAGCCTGGGAGATCACGCCCTGACTGCGGCTTAGGTCCTGAGCACTGCTGTCTCGTTCTGCTTGCTATCGGTAAGCTGCATGGTTATGCCAGGTAGGACCTGTCGATGGAAAACGCCCGCTCCAGTAAGTGCGGCTGCAGGACATCGCTTGGCGGGCCGATAATCCAAGCCGGCTCCGGTGTAAGCAGGATGACCGAAGAAAAGCTTTTCCTGACAAGGTTCAAGTCATGTACGGCAGCGACGGTCGTGATGCCGCTCTGGTTCAGCCGGCGAAGTAGTGCGATCACCTCGATCTGCCGCCCTACGTCGAGGTGCTGAGTCGGCTCATCCAGCAGCATGAGGCGAGGCTGCTGGGCGAGGCCTATGGCTATCTTCACGCGCTGGCGCTCGCCTCCCGACAACTCAGAGTAAAAGCGGTGTCGCAGTCTTACCACGTCGACCGCTCGCATAGCGCTCTCTACGGCCTCGCGGTCAGCGGCAGTATTGCGCCCAAATAGCGGCTGATGGGGTACTCGTCCCTGCGCGATGATCTCTTCCACTGGAAAATCGAACGGGATCTCCAGATCCTGGGGAACCAGGGCGATGGCGCGTGGCAAACCCTGGCGAGACCATGCCGCCAAAGATTTACCATCCAGCAGAATTTCTCCCGAGCTCGGCTTTAGCTGGCGCGCCGCCAATTTCAGAAGAGTGGTCTTCCCGACGCCGTTGGGACCTACAATCGCAACCATCTCGTGTTTCTTGATACTGAAGGACACATGCTTCAGCAGAACGCGTTGGTCGCGGGAAAACGAGACCTCACGAAATTCAAGGATCGGTGCAACCTTCATTCACCGAACCTTCGCGAACGATGATTGAGGAGGTAAAGAAACGCAGGTCCACCTAGAAATGCAGTGAACACACCCACTGGAATTTCCGTGGGAGCGAACACGGTGCGCGCGAACGTATCCGCCAATACCAGAAAAATTGCGCCGCCAATAGCCGCTGCCGGTAATAAGCGGACATGGTTGGGGCCAAGCAGGATGCGAAGAAAGTGTGGGACTAAAAGTCCGACGAATCCGATCAGACCGCCCAGCGACACGGCCGCAGCAGTGAGCAGTGAGCCGAGAATAACGGTGACCACTCGAACTTGCGCGACATTAACGCCCAATTGCGCTGCGTAATCCTCGCCCAAAGCCAAGGTGTTGAGACGACTCGCTACCGGCAGAGCCAGCAAAGTCCCGAACAGCACCAGGGGAGCAATCAGTCCGAGTTGACTCCAGGTAGGAATACTGAGCTGTCCATGCAACCAGGCAGCTAACACACGAAGGCCGGAGTTCGAGGCCTCTTCCCGAAGCTCGAAGACGATCGTGACGGCGTTTAACATGGTGCCGATGGCAAAACCTGCCAGCAGAAGCGTCTCCATGGCGAACTTTCCACTGGCCCGCGCTACATACCAGACCAGTAACATCGTCAAGACCGATCCGCAGAAGGCCAGGACCGCCGTGGCACCGAAACCTGCAAACGAAAGCGTGGGAACCAGGAACAAGCCAACGGCTCCTCCCAGGGCCGCACCTCCTGAAGTTCCAAGCACAAACGGATCCGCCAGTGGGTTGCGGAACAAACCCTGAAACAGCACTCCGGTGGCTGCGAGTGCCGCACCCACAAGGGCAGCAGCCACAACCCGCGGTAGCCGGAGCTTGTAGATGATTTCAGCCGCTTCGCTGGAACGCAGAGGATGAACCAACGTTCGCAGAACCTCGGCGATGGGCAGCCGGGCCGCACCGAACGTGATCGCCAGCACCATGGACAATACGAGCCCCGTCAGCAGGATGATCCCGATGGTCAACGAGGAAACATCGGTGTAGGACCGCGTCGCCTGCACAGGATTATCCCTCTCCGAAGCTGACAGCTTAGGAAGAACAACCTCGTCGGCCGCAGTCGACGAACCTGTGCCCGGTTCTTCCTCCGTCTCACGATAGCGTCGCGGTCCGGTCATTTCCTTCCTTGGCTTGAGTACGGTCCCCACTTCCCACGATATCGCCGTTACAATGCACTGTCAGCTGCTTTCATCGGTCAGCCACTGAGCTCTCGATCACCAGCATCGCCTGGCGGGAATCTCTGCCTCCCGCCAGGCGATGCTTTGCGCGGCGTTGGGTAAACTTCAGTCTGGCGCGCGCCCGCGCTCAGGCCGTCCGAGCATCCTCTATTTCAGCTTCCAGGACTCGCCTCCGAACGTGAACTTCATTCCCGCGCGAATCGTGAAGGGCAGCGCCGGATATCCGTACACTTCCTGATACTTCTGATTCAGCACATTCTGAAGCGATGAATAAATCGAGAGGCTTCTGAAGACCTGGTAGCTGCCGTAAAGATCAACCTTCTGGTAGCCCGGATCCAGGTTGCGGTTCGGCAGCAGCAGGGTGTTGCCGAATGCCGTGTCGCTGAGAAAAGTGCTATCGTCGCGACGCGAAACGAACGTCCCAATGGCGGAGACAAACCAACGACCCTGATTCCAGGTTGCCCCGGCGAATCCGGTGTTGGGCGCGATGCGGAACGGACGCGCACCGATCAGCGGCGAGTACGCTCCGATAGGAATATCGGGGAAGAGCGGGTTAATCGCCGGGGTCAGCGCGCTGCTGGCAAACGATTGCTGCACCACGGCGTCCGTATAGGTCCATCCTCCACGAAGCATCCAGTGACGGTTGACCTGATACTGCAGGCCGACTTCGACTCCTTGCGCTTTATAGTTCAGGGTATTCACCGCAGCAGAGAAGTATCCGAGAGCCTGTACGACCTCTTCCGGTACGCCCAGCTCCGCCAAGTACGAGGGAGCCACAAATTCCGGCTGGTTCGTGAATTCGTTGTGGAAGTAGATCGCCGAAAATTTGGCCTTGCCGCTTAAGAGCTGCTGCTCCAGTCCCCCGTCATATGTCCGGGAATTCTCCGACAAGAAAGGATGGATATGGTATTGCTGGATCAACTGCGGACCATTCGGAACGAGAGAAGGGTTGCTGAGCAGGCCGTAAAGCGAGTTGTTCTGATAGTAGATGCTCGGCTCTTTCACGCCCTTGGCGAAGTTGAAGGTCAGCCGGGTGCCGCTAAAAATGTTGCTGCTATCGGGCCGCTTCAGATAGTAGGCGAGCGATACGTTAGGAGTTTCGGCAACCCCGAACACGGCATTGTTCTCGATGCCGCCGCCTAGCGTGTAAAACAGGCGGTTCCAGAAGCCGCCCTGAATTTCCATCGTATAGCTGAAGTTGTTGCGGTCTGTGTTTTGGATCCCGTCGAACGGGTTGTAGGTGAGGCCGGTCTCGTTGGTGTAGCGGAATCCGAATAACGCCGTCAGCTTTTCGTTGAAACGGTAATCGCTTTGCGCGTAAACAAAATTCGTATTGGTGACGTAGGAGGACAGCTCAGGATAATCGCCGGCGTACTGATAGATTGCCTGGCCCGGCAAAGCTAGCGACGGTTCGACCTGAGCGATCTCGGCGGGAGTAATCGTGTAGCCGTTCGCGCCCTTTTGCGTAACCGGCAGTCCCAGGTAGTAGGACGGGTAACCGAGCCCGTACGGGTCGTAAGGAACTCCGGTCGGAGCCCAGTCGTTGTATTGCTGCCTCAGGCGAAGTCCTCCGTACTGCACCAGGTTATGCCAGCGGTCACTCATGGAGCGATTTTCGAGCGTTGCCCCAAACGATGTGTCGCCGTTTACCGTAGATGCGTCGTCCGGAATTCCGTAAGCCGCGATCGCATTGGACGTGTTGTAGCCGGAAGCCATCCGCCACACCGTAGCGCGCAATGTGGTGTTGGGCGTGATCTGGATGCCCAGGTTTCCCATGTACGAATCGCGATGATATTGGCTATCCGGAATGTCGTTCTGCGTGCCAAAGCCTGAATAGCCTGCGAAATAATCCAGCCGTTTCCAGTAGCCTCCAACGCTGCCGTACGGATGGTAGGTTCCAAACGTTCCTCCGTCGGCGCCGACGGTAAACAAAGGCAACGGAGTATCGCCGCGCTGGGTCGTGATACTCACTACGCTGGCTAAGGCATCCGAGCCATACACGACGCTGTTAGGACCGCGCTGAAATTCCACGCGACTGAAGCCATCGGCCTGCAGGCTGGAAAAATCGACACCGCCGCCGATATCGTTGAGGGGAACGCCGTCCAGCAAGACTTTGTTAGCATCGCTGGGACCTCCGCGTACGAACAAGGCGCCTAAGCCACCCATCTGTCCGGTTTGCACGACCTGCGCTCCTACCTCATCGCTCAAGCTCTGTTGAACGTTGATATGGGTGTCAAGGGTAGTGCTTTCGATGACACTGACGGAGGTTCCCGTCTGGGCCTCCGGAGTAGGCACTCGGGTCGCGGTGACAACGATGTTCTGGGTCACGACCGAAGGCGACACGACCATGCTCAGCTCGACGCTATGGCCGGGTTCAGCAAAAATTTCTTTACTGCTGGTGGTTGCGAAGGTTTTCGCCTCAGTGCGAAGCGAGTAGCGCCCGGCAGAATCGATGGAGAACTGAAACTTGCCGTCGTCATCGGTTTTCGTGGTGGCAAGGTCTTTACCATTCTGAACCAGCGTCACGGTAGCGCCGCGGACAACGGCTCCTACGGAATCAGTCACAGTGCCGGAAATGGCGGAATCCGCCGACCAGGCGGCCAGCGACATCAACAAAAAACATAGAACAGCAAGGAAACGACGCATCTTCTTCCCCCTCGGAAGTTTTCTGAGCGGATCACGAGACCGGTCTCCTGACTAAGGACTCGACGGCCACCTTCCCGCTGGGCGCAGTGGTGATCGGCCGTCGAACAACTATCCATAACAGTTGCGGGGCAGTGGCGGATTTTCACCGCGCTTCCCGAACATCCCGTGATGTGGTGGTTATATGTCATGCGATCTCAATGCAATCGCAGTTGGTCGAGCTGTTGCGCAAAGTCTTCCAATCCGTCGAAAGCCACCGGTGCTGGAACCTGGATGCGATCGTCCAGAACAACGACCCGCCGTTGTCGCACCGCTTCCAGCGAATTCCAGCCGGGGGTGCGTTGCAGGTCCTGCAAGGAAACAGGGCCGTTTTTCATCAGCAGAATGTACTCGGGGTGACGCGGCAAAATGGCCTCCAGGCTCATCTGCAGCCAGTCCTGCCGGACATCGTCCGTCACCAGTCGACCGCCGGCGAGTTCGATCATCTGGGTTATGAATGCGTTCTTACCTGCAGTAATCAGTGGGTTAGTCTCTAGCACCAGCAACATGGACGGCCTGGATTTACCCGCAGACTGCGCGCGTATCTTTGCTTCGACCGAGTGCATCCTGGCGATCAGCGCGGCCGCATCCTGCTGCCGGTCCAGCACGCGGCCTACCGTTTCGACCGTGTCATAAATGTTGGCGATATTGCCGGTCTTAAAGAGGAAGATCGGAATGCCAATCCGCTGCAACCCGGCGATGGTGTCGACACCATTAAATTCGGGCAGGGCCAACACAACGTCCGGATGCAGGGCGATGATCTTTTCCAGAGAAGGATTGACGATCCCTCCGACACTGGGCTTCTCGTGGGCAGCTTCCCGCGGATAGATGCTGAAGTCCGTGATCCCGACCAGGATTGAGGCTGCCCCAGCGCGTACACCGTGTCGGTCAAACTGGGAGACAGCGTGACGACCCGTTGTATCTTGTCGGGAATCACAACCATCCGGCCTGTCTGGTCGCGCTCCGAGCGCGTCGCCCAGGCACATATGTTCCCCAGCAGGATCAGCACGGAAAGAAGCAATCCAAGCTTCTTCATCGCTTCGCCTTCCGTGGGAGCCAGCCGCCCTGGCACAGTCTTCTCGGACACAACTACCTATCTGACGGGACAGATGGTGCAGCATTCAGATGATCCGGAGCACGGATCTTCAAGACACCCGCGCGGCCCTCCCATCGAGGCCACATCGGACGAAAGGTATGCGTCTGGCTAGAATCCTGACTTGCGCTTCATCGGTCTTTGACCGCCTTCCCAGAACTTTCGCTCCAGTGGCTTGCAGGTCCGACCTCGGCGCTCACAGTTGCGGGGCAGTGGCGGAGTTTCACCGCGCTTCCCAATACCAGACAATCGTTACGAACTCCTTGACAGGAGCACTCACTACAGAACAGAAGTTTACTACCAAGCCGGAGTCTACGCCTGTGAATAATCCGATTGCCATATGGCACATCACTGAATGAGGTGATCCAGCTCACGGGACATGGATCGCCGCCGCAAAGAGTCTTTGTCTTCCTCGACGCCGCCCCAGTGTGTGAGCTCCGTCACCCCAGTTAGCTTCATTTGCCCTTACAGGATCGAGAATCTACAACTACTCTAACGGTACACGTCCCTATGACGAGAGAAACCAGAACCACCACGCCGGCGCTAATGATGTTGGGAACCGGCTCGCACGTCGGCAAATCGATTCTGACGGCTGCCCTGGGACGGATCTTGTCCAACGAAGGCTACCGCGTAGCACCTTTCAAAGCGCAAAACATGTCCCTCAATTCGGCGGCAACGCCAGACGGCCGAGAGATCGGGCGAGCCCAGGCCTTGCAGGCAGAAGCTTGCCGGGCAACAGCCTGCGCCGAAATGAATCCGGTGCTCATCAAGCCACATTGCGACACAGGATCGCAAGTCGTCGTTCTTGGCCAGGTCTGGGGACAGGTGAGCGCTACGGATTATCATCTAAAGCGCGTCGAAGAACTCTTTCCCATCGTGTGGTCCAGCTACCAGAAACTCGCGTCGCAGTACGACGTGATCGTGATTGAGGGAGCCGGCTCTCCCGCTGAGATCAATCTGCGCGAGCACGACATCGTGAATATGCGCATGGCGCGCGCCGCCGATGCGGCCTGTCTCTTGATCGGCGACATCGACCGTGGTGGAGTTTTCGCTTCCCTGCTGGGAACCATGGAGCTTTTGGAGGCGGAGGAACGGTCGCTGATTCGCGGATACGCGATCAACAAGTTCCGCGGCGACGTGAGTTTGCTTGAGCCGGGCCTTCAGATGATGGCTCCCCGGCTCGGAATCCCCTGTGCGGGCGTTATTCCTTATCTGCATGAGCTTGGTCTCGACGAAGAAGATGGAGTCAGTCTTGAAGAGCGGCGAACAGCCGCCAGAATTTGGAAAAGGCAACCCGCCGACTCGTCACCCGGCCGACCTCTTCGGATAGGCGTAGTCGCGTTTCCTCATCTGGCGAATTTCACTGACTTCGATCCCCTGGCCAACGAGCCGTCTGTTTCCCTGGCTTATCTCGAGCGGGCGGACGAAGTCGAACTTGCGGACCTGATCATCCTTCCAGGAAGTAAGCAAACGATGGCTGACCTCGACTGGTTATTCCGTCTGGGTTTCGACCGTGCGCTGGTTGACGGGCTCGATAACGGAAAGATGTTCATGGGAATTTGCGGCGGCATGCAAATGCTCGGCACTCACATTGAAGACCCGAACGGAATGGAGAGTGGTGGCGTTCCGACCACTCGACAGGGGCTGGGCTGGCTTCCTCTTCGCACCACCCTTGACGCGAACAAGATTACGCGGAGAGTGCGCGGCGTGTGCCGAGCCCCGATCTTCGGCCAGACGATAGAAACGGCATTTAACGGTTATGAAATTCATCTCGGCGAAACCATGTATCCCGAAGGAACGGAGCCGCTGGCCATCATTCACCGAGAAGGATCGGAAGCAGCGTTGCCGGACGGGGCGGTCAGCCGGGATGGGCGGGTCGTCGGCAGTTACATCCATGGCCTCTTCGATGACGATTCTTTCCGGCACGAATTCGTCGACGCGGCGCGGACGGCATGTCACCTGGATCGCGCTTCTGTCTATGCCTTCGTTGCTCGTGAGCGCGAAGCGCGGTTAGACCGGCTCGCCGAGCACGTGCGGAGCTCCCTCGACCTCCGTTTAATCTTTAACTGGCTCGGACTTTCTCCGCCCTCAGAGGCATTTCGGTGATTCCCGCAAATGCGATGGCCACAGCCTGCCGGACAATCCGTACCGAGCGCCGATGCTTAACGATATCCTTACAGAAACTCGGTGTGGTGGTTTCTCCCTCGATGGCGAAGCTTCTTTCGATCCGCTTGCGAGATGAGTGGCCAGACAGCGTCACTGTGTGAACCGGCCACGACAAGGCTTTAGAAGGATTACGGAATATATGTCAATAACCGATAAGCAGAATGAACCTCTTTTCGAAGAGACGATCAGCCAGATTCAACCGGTCGATCCGCAAATGCTGGAGAAGGCCAAAGCTCGACAGTTGCTTCTAACCAAGCCCTCGGGCAGTCTCGGACGTCTGGAAGAAGTAGCCAACCGCTGCGCGGCCATCTTTGGCAACCTCACCTTCTCTGTTTCGAATCCGCGGATTGTTGTTTTCGCCGCCGACCACGGGGTGTGCGCAGAGGGAGTTAATCCCTATCCACAGGCCGTTACGGCGCAGATGGTTTTGAACTTCGTGCGCGGCGGGGCAGCAATTAACTGTCTGGCTCGAACCTGCGGTGTGGATTTGAAAGTAGTCAACGTGGGCGTAGTGGAAGTCTTGCCGGAGCTGTCGGGTTTGATCAACTGCGTTGTCGCCAACGGAACCCAAAACTTCTGCGACGGCCCGGCCATGACTCGCCAGGAAACACTGGCCGCTGTTTGCGTTGGCATTGAAATGGCCCGGCAGGCAGTCGCCGACCAATTCGATCTGCTGGGGTTCGGCGAGATGGGCATTGGTAATTCGACCGCAGCCAGCGCCATCACCGCCGCGCTGACGCAACGCCCGGCCAGAGAGGTCGTCGGACAAGGGACGGGTGCCGACGAGGATTGCCGGAATCGCAAGATTTCAGCCGTCAATCGAGCTCTGGACTTGCATCGCGACAACCTTGCCGATCCCTTCAACCTCCTGATGTGCCTCGGCGGCCTGGAAATCGCGGCTATGTGCGGATTCTGTCTTGGAGGGGCCGCCGCTGGCCGCCCGGTGTTGACTGACGGATTCATCGCCACGTCAGCGGCTGCGCTCGCGGTTGCCATTCAGCCCAGCGTCGCGGACTACCTGTTTGCCGCGCACGCTTCGACTGAGCCCGGACACTTCCACCTGCTCAAGCTGATTGGTCAGCAGCCCCTGCTCAACCTCGATATGCGGCTTGGTGAAGGGACGGGCGTGGCACTGGCCATGAAGGTCGTACAAGCCGCAGCCAGCGCGTTCATGGACATGGCGACCTTCGAATCCGCCGGCGTATCGTCGGAGAAAGACGCCGCCCTGGCCCCATGAGATCCCTGCTGGCAAGCATCGCATTCTGCACACGCATCCCTATTTCCATGGCCTTCACCGCCGAGGACGTCGGGCGGGCCGCTCGATGGTTCCCCGTGGTGGGTGCGTTGCTTGGCCTCGTCTCCATCGGCCTGTCGCGATTGCTCCTACCCGTCCTGCCCGCCATCCTCGTAGCCATCCTCATTTTGGTCGCCGAAGTCCTCTTGACCGGCGCGCTGCACTATGACGGCTTGGCCGATACCGCGGATGGCCTGGGAGGAGGAAAGACTCCGGAAGACCGGTTGCGCATCATGCGCGATCATGTGATTGGCAGCTACGGAGCAACCGCGTTGATCTTGCTGGTAGCACTTAAAGCGGCCGCGATCTCCACATTGATTTCTCGCAATCCTTACTCCCCTTATCTCGTTCTGGCGCCGGTTGTCGGACGATGGAACGTCGTCTTTCTCTCCCGCCATCTTCCATATGCTCGTCCCTCGGAAGCAGTCTCTCGTCACATCGGATCCGCTGAGGTTGTGTGGGCAACCGTTTTTTGTGCGCTCATAACTTTGGGCGCTGCGAACTGGCGGGGACCCATCTGTTGGGCCGCAGCTGCGGCGGCGGCAGTCTGGTTCGGACACTATTCCCTACGAAGGATCGGCGGCGTCACCGGAGATATATTGGGAGCAACAGAGGAGATGACCGCCAGCATCGTTCTGCTGCTGGGCGTTGCGTTGCGATAGAAACATGAATCGACATTCGGAAGAACACACACGCGTTTGGCTGATTCGTCACGGAGAACCGGACGCGGAGAGCCGAGGCCGGTGTTACGGGCGGCTAAATGTCGGGCTGTCTGCCGAAGGTCAAAGACAATTGCAGGACGTTGCCAAGCGGCTGCAAGAGGAACCGATCACCGCCATCTATGTCAGCCCGCGGAAGCGAACCATCGAGAGCGGCGAGATCCTCGCGCAAGTTCATTCTTGCCCAGTCTCCATCGAAGACCGGTTATGCGAGATAGACTTCGGAGATTTTGAAGGGAAAACCTATGACGAGATCGCCCGCACCCATCCGGAGTTATATCGACGATGGATGGAGCGCCCGACCGAAGTACAGTTCCCCAATGGCGAGAGTTTCCGGCAGACGCAAGCAAGAGTCCTGGAAGCGGCCCATGAACTTTATACCCGTCATCGCGGCCAGACCATCGCAATCGTCTCCCATGGTGGAGTAAACCGGATTCTCCTCGCGTCTGCATTGGAGATTCCCGATGCCAATATCTTCCGCGTCTCCCAGCGCTATGCCGCAGTAAACCTTCTGGTTCTCATCGATGGCTATCCCTCGATTGAGTTGGTCAACGGTTAACTCTGGAATTCAACGCTTGCCAGCGCAGGATCGGAACGCTGCGAAAGCATTCCAATGCTCGAGCGAAACAAGGAGTAGAATGAATCACGGGGTGAACCTCATGGAAGTCAAGGAACACACAAACGTCTTCGTAGATGTACACGACAAAATCAGGGCTTTCAAAGATCGCCTTCGCGAAGTAAATCAAGGTCACGCTGAGCTTCGCAAAGAGAGGCTGGTCCAGGAAAGTAACGACCTGCGCGACACCGACGTTTAGCCCCCCGCGCCGGGCACGACAGCCCTCCTGCCCGATATCAGTAGCATATCCACTTCTCTTGGTTGTCTTGATGTTTAGCAGTGAATTCAACGAACTAGAGATAAAATTCAAAGTTGCGGCGCAAGGATGGAGATTGTAGCGGGCTCTGAAGTCTGCTCTTTCGCAGGCGTATTCTTCTCTGCTTTGACCCTTACGTGGTTTCTTTTGTTGATGTTGTTGTGCGCGGCAGCAGTGAGAGCTTTTCTTGTCCGGCAACTGCTAACAGGCGGGCCAGATGCTCCTCGTAACGAAAGACGCCACTGCTAAGTTCGCAGCAGCGCTCCCGTGGGGCAGCTGCACAAACGGGACATGGCACTGACAGTTTTTGCTCAGGAGTCAGATCTTTGATTTGCATCGCGCGTCCTCTTGTTCTTGGGTCTTGGAATTTTCCCGTGGCCGCCTCACCGAGTTAACCCGATGCCCGCAGACCGGATTTCAGTCGACTCGAACCGCAGCTGCCCAGATTTCTCCATGTTAACCTGATGCACCTGAGCAATCGGACTACTTCGCCCGCAAGTGCGGGTGGGCGATTCCAGTCCCTCAAGATTGAGCTACGTCTTTACCTTACGGGCAGGTTGCTTTGGAATCTGAGCAGAATTGCTCAGCATTGGGGACGGACGCCCGCTCATAATTCTGGCAGCGGAGCGATTTGAGCGAAACGATTACACGCGGCAACAAAGTGTGCTATGCGGGCGAAAAAACAACCGCATTCCCTGAACCTTGCGCACCAATCGGGCGAGTCTTCCTGCATGCAGTGACGCTCGCAATCGGGATACAGGAAGGACGAATAAATAAATGAGTCTGTTTACCTTCCATTGCCGGGTGTGTAAGGGCGACCAATTCAAGGAAGTCACTCCCGAGGGAGTGCTTGAAAAATACATACTGCCAAGGCTCTTCATTTGCCCGGGCCGCTGCCTTGCGTGTCAGAGACGAAGATATCTACCGCTCTTCCAAAGGTGGACAACGTCCATGGGCTGAAAAAGCCCCGCGTGAAAGCTTCCAAGAAGCGGGAGAACAAAATAATCATCGAGTAACTCAGCTTCTCCTGATCACTGAGTAGACAGTACTTGCCAGGATTGCCTTGCTCCCAGCGAGATGATCGTGGTAAGCGCCTCATCCTGCAAGCGCCACTCCTTCTGAAAGAGCGTAGACTCATGGTAGACATAGCTCCGGTCATTCCGGAGCTGCCACTGCGTCGAGGCCATTCGCAACATACCATCCGGCCGGCCTGAACCCGGCACCGACCCCACGGCCCTTTGGGTCTAACTGGCGAACCGTCCTAAGCTCAACTTGTAGAGGTGTCTTGGCCATGACGACGCGTACCCGAAGGTTCGATCCAAAGATGTTTCTGGCGACCATCGGCGATGGGCGAAAAATTCTCGCGTTCGCGAAAACCCAGATCATCTATGCACAGGGAGGGCCCGCCGACTCCGTGTTCTACGTCCAGAAAGGAAAGATCAAGCTCACCGTCGTTTCGCAGACCGGAAAAGAAGCAACCGTAGGAGTCCTGGGGGAAGGAAGTTTTTTTGGAGAAGGGGTGCTCGCCGGCCAGATCTTCCGGATGGGATCGGCTTCCGCCTTGACAGACTGCTCCATCCTTCGAATCGACAAAGCCTCGATGATCGAATCGCTTCGCCGAGAGCAGTCGCTTTCGGCATTGTTTGTTTCCCATCTGTTGGCTCGCAACATTCGTTACGAAGAGGATCTGGTGGACCAACTCTTCAACTCCAGCGAGAAAAGGCTCGCCCGAATACTTTTGTTGCTTGCACACTTCGGCAAAGACGAGAGTCCCGAGACGGTGATTCCGAAGATCAGCCAGGAGGTGCTGGCCGAGATGGTTGGCACAACCCGTTCGCGTGTAAGTTTCTTCATGAACCGATTCCGCAAACTAGGATTCGTTCAGTATGGTGGCCAGGGAATACAGGTTCATCGTTCGCTACTCAATGTAGTGCTGCACGATTGAAGTCCTACTCGGAATAACCGTCATACGCATCGGTATCATCCTCGTCTTCCTGGCTGCCGCCACCCCCGTCGTCTTCTTCGTCTTCTTCCTCGTCTGGATCTTGCCGAAGAAGGACCGTAGCCTCTGCGCTGTCAAGTCCGGAATTGAATCGCCGGGTTTGCACTTCGCTCGAGTTTGACGGCATGCCTGGCATTCGGTGGCAGAGGCAAAGGCGTCGATTCAAGAACATTTCACCGGCCTCGCGATCCGTGATTCATTAGGTTGATCCGTTGTAGATTGTGGATGGATCTGGTTGGGCTTTTCGTTTGTTCGTCGATGACGACTTTATCTCCGCTTGCGTGAGCCGGCAACCGCACACTCCACATTCCCACACAACCGTCGAGCCGTCCGTGACCGCAACGGCGCTCTTGGGGGTCCACTTTTTCGACATCTCCCCGCAGCATTGCGCACATATCATAAGCGACAACCCTCTTTCTCACGCGCTTCTACTACTCTGAACGCGGCAAGCCGCGCCCATGCGTATTGATTCTCTCGGTCACTCCTGCAGAAGAAAAGTGAGTAGCGATCGGTTGACCCGAAGCGAGCCGTTGTAGCTGATGAGTCCCAGCTTTCGAAATCGATTCATGAAGTGGCTTACCCTGGAACGAGTAGTTCCCACCATTTCAGCCAGAGTTTCCTGGCTGATTTTTATCAGCACCGGGTCGGGTTCGGACCGCGATCCGAAATTTGCCAGCAGCAACAACAGTCTTGCCAGTCGTTTCTCGCTGGAACTGAAAATCTGGTCGACGACATCTTCCTCGATTCGCCCGATCCGCGCGACCAGATACGCGATGAAGAGCTTCGCGAAAGCGGGCTCTTGTTGAATGATGCGGACGATCGTAGATCTTTTCATTCGGGCGAGGGTACAAGGCTGGATTGCGGTTGCGCTGAATGTCCGCAGCGATTTCCTTCCCAGGCAGCCTTCCCCAAAGAGATCTCCTCTGCGCAAGATGGCCAGCACAGCTTTCTTGCCCGTTTTTGACTCGACCATCAACTTCACGTTGCCGCTTTGCAGGTAGAACATCGCATCAGCCTTGGCTGCCTGCTCGAAAACGACCTCGTTATGCTTATAGTCTCGAGTCGTCGTCTGTTGGGCAATTCGCTTGAATAACGCGGGGGAGACGAGAGGACGAACGTTTTTGTATGGCATTCAACATTCCTGAAGCGGCGCGGCGCCTGCAACAGGACGAGTCTACCCATCGAGTCGGCGATTGTGCTGAGCACTATTGCTCATTGCACGCAGCGCGGAACGCCAGCCGGCGAGGCTCAAGACCGAATATTGACGAACGCTTCGCCGGGCTGCGTTCCGCCTTGCTGCCGCCATGCCTGATATCCGGACCTGGTTCTCGGCATCGCCAGTTGCGGCATCGGCCGGCCTGCAAACAGCTGCCGGCAGGGCTTAGCCAGCCAACGGGCCCAGCGGGTGGACCATGAGCCGCGCGCGCTATCAGCGGCAATACCCGTGTCGGCGTACATCTGCCGGTAAATCTTGGAAATCAAGACAAACGTCAGGCGCCCCTTCACCGACTTAAGAAAATGAGATCGTTGCCAGATGGATCCCATGCTGTAATAGCTGTTCCAGACTCCCTGCGTGCGCTGCCTGATCTCGTCAGTGGACATGGTCGGGTGCGGGCTATAGAGCTTCGGCCGTTGCGAGTGCGGAATCAGCCAGTGTCGCGTGATCGGAACCCCTGCCACTTCAGGCGCCCTGACTCCCAGGTCGGCCTCCCAGCGATTGAAATCCACAGTGCCGGGAAATGGCGTCAGCATCACAAACTGTGCGAACGTCAGGTCCGACCGCTGCGCAATTGCGGCAGTGCTGGCAAAGGTGTCGGAGCGGTCGCTCGGCAGGCCAAAGATAAATGATCCCAGCACATGGACTCCGTGCTGCCGGAAAGTCTGCAATCGCTCGACCAGACCTTCACCCGCGAGGTTGAAATCTTTGTACACATCCTTCAATCCTTGCGGCGTGACCGACTCCACGCCGACCAGTGCACCTTTTATATGCGCGGCCTTCATGGCATCCAGAAACTGTGGGTCTTCCGCGGCCTCCATCGTGATCTGAGTGAAGAACACCGTATCGGAGGGAAGCTCGGCCAAAGCCGCCATCAATTCGAAGCGCTCAGCGCGGATGGCTTCCAATTCCCGCAGGCGCTCTGAATTCTGGCGAGCCGCCAACTTCAAGTCGTTCAGGCTTACGGGATAGAAATTGTCGTCGGCCAGCGCGATATAACGAAAGCCGAGCCGCCGCAACTCAACAATCTCTTTGAGAACTGCGTCCGACGGACGTTGCCGCGGACGCTGGCCGTCGGTACGCCACACCGAACAGAAGGAACAGTGCTTCGGGCAACCGCGAATCGTCTGGACCGAAGCCCACATATACGACTTGCGCGGAATCAAGTCCCATCGGGCGGCCACAAACTCCTCAGCAGCAATCCGCCCTCCTTCATAGATCGGCTTTACCCTCGACTGGGCGATGTCGTCAAGCACGCGCGCCCAGACTACATCTCCGTCACCCTTGACCACGGCGTGGGCGCCTCCAAATCGATGCGCCTCCTCCGGATAAAGCGTTGCGTGTATGCCGCCGAAGACAACGTAGGCGCCACGAGCCCGCGCCTCCTTGCCAAGGTCGTATCCGCGCAGCGCGTTGCCGGTGTGGATGCTGATACCCACTACATCGCCTTCCTGGATCCGCAGCGGATCGCTCTGTTGAAGAGTCTCGTCGACCAGGAATGGATCGCCAAAGCGCTCGGGCGTTGCGCCCGCCATCACGTAGAGCCATCGCGGGGTGATAACCGCCGTCCCAAAGGAGCTATTACTCGGATTGATTAGGTGAACTCTCGTCCGGTGCGGTGCCGTTCTTACACTGGGCTGCTGAATGTGAAACCTCCGGTCCGCGAGTTGATCTCATAAACTCCACGACGACCCTACTCGTTTGGGATGCGTCCAGTTGGTTGGGTGTGGTCCCCGTCCTTTTTGATTAGCCACTGCAGGATCAGGCTGTTACTGAGCTTGGAATTGAAGCTACTGTATAAAATTGCTCACCCGAAATCTGAGCAGAATTGCTCACTTTTACGAATGGTTTCAGGAGAGGGAGGCGAGACTCGATCGAGGATTAAACGGCGGGATTCTGTCTCCAATTCCGTTGTCTGGGCTTGTACAGCTCTATCGTGACGGGCTGCGCCGGAGTGCAGGGTTTCGACAATTGTCTTGCGCGCCGGCCAAATCCGTCACGGCGCGCATTTTTCTTCAATCTCAGTTTCTAGCGATTCACTCCACCCGCCGGAACGTTCTCTTCAAGGTATCGCGCGATCAGGCTGTGTATGTGATAGGACGTTCCCGGTCCTTCGGAGATGGAATGCGTGCGATTGGGATAGTCCATCATGTCAAAGGGCTTGCCCAACTCGACCAGCCGATTGATGAGCAGCTCGGTTCCTTGAAAGTGAACGTTGTCGTCGCCCGAGCCATGAATGACCAGCAGCTTCGCATTCAGCCCATCGGCGAAGTTGATGGCCGAACCGTCGTGATAGCCCTTCGCATTTTGCTCCGGCAGCCCCATGTAACGCTCTTGGTAGATGGTGTCGTAATGCCGCTGATCAGCCACGGGCGCAACGGCGATGCCTGCTTTGAACAGTCCGGGATAGCGAAACATCATGTTCAAGGTGTTCGAGCCGCCGCCACTCCATCCCCAGATCGCCAGTCGCGACGAGTCGACGTAGGGCCGCTCTTTGGCCAGCTCCCGGATGGCATCGGCCTGCTGCACCGACGACAGCACACCCACGTCGCCGTAAACAACCTTTCGCCACTCACGGCCCTTGGGAGCCGGAGTACCTTGATTGTCGAAGCTGACGACCAGGTATCCCTGGCGCGCGATCATCTCGTGAAACAACCTGCGCGAGCCGCCCCACCCATCGGTAACTGTCGCGCCTGCCGGTTCGCCGTAGATGTACACCAGCACTGGATATTTCTTGCCGGGATCGAAGTCGGGCGGCTTAATCATCCAAGCGTCGAGCTTCACGCCATTGCTGACCGGTAGCTGGAAGAACTCGGTCGGCGCCGGGATGAGTTGCTGAGCCTTCTTCGTCAGCGCATCGTTCGCTTCAAGTACGCGAACCACCTTATGGTCCGGGAGGCTTACCAGTTGCGTCACCGGCGGCGTATCGAACGTAGAGACCGTATGGAACGCCCACTTGCCGTTCGGCGCAATGTCGTACATATGCGTGCCCGGCTCGTTGGGGGGCGTCACCCGCTGCGGCACTCCACTTCCATCCACGCGTGAGCGGTACAGATACTTGCGCGTCGCCTCGTCGGGCGAGGCGATAAAGTAAAACCACTTGCCGGCATCGTCGGCGGAGATCTCTGAGATAACATCGGCGGGGAAATTCGTGATCAGGGTTGTCTTGCCGTCCGTAAGCGAAATGACATAAGCGTGGCGCCAGCCATCACGTTCGCTCAGCCACAGCAAACCTTTGCCGTTCTGCACCCAGTCCAGCGAGCGCACATAATCCACCCATGCGGGGTCTTTGTCTTCAAACAAGGTCTTCACCGCGCCCGTCTGCGCGTCGACCAACATCACCTGGTTCAAGTTCTGCAAGCGATTAAGGTCTTCGAGGACGAGCTGCCGGCTGGAGTTCTTCACCCACTCCATACGCGGAACGTAATGCTGGCGGGGATCTCCGGGCAGCGTTATCCATTTCGTCGCGCCACCTTTCACCGAAACCACGCCGACTTTCACGGCCGAGTTCGTCGTCCCAGGCTGCGGATAACCGTAGATCGTCACCACCGGATACTCTTCTTTCGTATCGTTGATGAGCGAGTACTGGCCGACCCCGGTCGTGTCGAACTGCCAGTAAGCGATCGACTGGCTGTCAGGACTCCAGCGGAACGCGTCGCGCAGGCTCAACTCTTCTTCCGTCACCCAGTCGGTCGTGCCGTCGATGAGCGTCGCTGAACCATCCGCGGTGAGCGCGTGAATCTGGTCCGTCGCCAGGTCCTGTACATAAATATTGTTGGCGCGAACAAAGCCCACGCTCTTACCGTCGGGCGAGAACTTGGCAAACATCAATGTCGATTCGGGGGCGTCGCCGCCCAACCTCTTGAGATTGCCGCTCGCCAAATCCAGCACCCAGTAATCGCCGCGCGTATTCAGCCGCCAGACCTTCTTCGTGTTGGTGAAGATCAGCAGCTGCTTGTTGTCGTCCGACCATGTGTAGTCATCGATCTTCATCGGCGCGCCGCCGGGCTTCGCCAACAGTTTCTCAGCCGCGACCAGCACCGTACGCTTTCCTGTCGCTGTGTCGTACTCGACGATGTCTTCGCCTTTTGCGACCGTGGTGGAGGGTTCGACGGTGGTGTACGACGAACCCTGGTTGAGCCACCGTGCCGGTCCGAAGCGCTTCGAGTCATACTCGTGTTTATTGAAGATCGCCGCGAGCGAGTCGGAGAGTTGTTGCGCCTGCAGCGAAGCAGACAGGCAGAAAGTGAGCGCGAAAGCGCTCGCGAGAAGAACTGCAAGAGCTCGTTTTGAGGTCATAAAAAGGCTGATAAGCACTGATTCCCGAAGCTTTAGAAAGCCGACAAGATTCTAGCGGTCGGCACCGTCGTTAGCAATGAACAGGCTCGCCGGTAAACGTCCTCGCCGGACAATCGCCGTTTGTTTCGCCGGCCGTTCAAGTAGTGGCGTTGCTTTCAGCATAAGTTCGGAATTACTATCGGCGATAGTTGTATCTGCCCGCCAACTGTGATTAAATCCACCCAACCTGCCGATGTTCTTCGGGTTGTTTCGGGCGAGAAGCAAACAGCATCCTCAATCTGAGTTGCAACCACACCAGCCTGCCTTGTTCTGGGGCAGCCGGCCCGTTACCCAGGGAAAATTCAAACAAAGGAGTGGGATCGCCATGACCCCTAGAAAACTGCTTGGCGCGCCCTTGTTCGCTCTGGGCGTACTTGCCTTGTGGGCAGTTCCCCTATTCGCGCAGCAAACCCCTAATCCACCCATGACCGTGCGTCACGCCGAGGCATTTGCTATCTCGCCCCCGCTCAGTGAATTGGCGAAGATGCCGCAGACGCCTATCTACGGTTTTCATGAAGCCAATCCTGTGCGCTGGGTCAATTTCCATCCCGGCCGGCAACTGGGACCAGCCCACGATCCTGTAGAACAGGACTCTCCCGGACCGGCATCCAGTTTTTCGCTCGGACTAAACCTGCTCGGCGTCGGTAATGGCTTCCCCAACTACAGCGTGCCCGACGCTCCTCCCGACACCAACGCAGCCGTCGGCGACACCGAAGTCGTTGATTGGGTCAACGTCTCCTACGCTGTCTTCAATAAGAGCACCGGAGCTGTTCTCGCCGGCCCCATCGAAGGCAATGTGCTGTGGCAAAGCCTGGGCGGAGTTTGTGCTAACAACAACGATGGGGACATCATCGCGCAGTGGGACAGGACCGCGCATCGCTGGGTCTTGGCGCAGAATGTCTTCGTCACGCCCTACACGGCCTGCATCGCGGTTTCACAGACCAACGACGCGCTGGGCTCGTATTACCTCTATGCATTCTCGCTGGGCAGCGGCTTCCCGGACTATCCCAAGTACGGCATCTGGCCCAGCGGATACTTTGAAACCATGAACAACTTCGGCCCTGGCGGCGGAGGCTTTGTGGGCGGCGAAGTCTGCGGCTACAACAGTGCCAAGCTGCTGGTCGGCGACCATAGTGCCGAACAGATTTGCTTCCAGCTCACCTCCAACGATTACAGCCTGCTTCCCGCCGATCAGGATTCCACTATCGCACCGCCCACCGGCCAGGATGAATTCTTCATCGGCAGCTTCGACGTGGACAGCAGCAACGATCACGTTTACCTCTACTCCATGCACCCGGTCTTCTCGAATCCGTCGCAGTCGACATTTGTCGGCAGCGGCCTTGCCGATCCGCTCACGGTGCCCACGTACACACCGTTCTGCGACAGCAATCCGATCCGGGGAGCATGCATACCGGAGCCGAATGGCTCAGGCGTCGCGTCGTTGGGCGATCGATTGATGTATCGCTTCTCCTACTGGGAGGATCAGCCGCTGGTCAGCGTACGGGCAACTCCACCTCTCCCGCTCCCGCTTCAACACTGGTTCTTCAACCACGTTACGACTGCGTCGGGCGGGCAGGCGGGAGTCCGCTGGTATGAGGCCGTCGCTCAGATCAGAGCGGTACCCATCAGCGGCGTGTCGTTATATCAGTCGGGTACGTTCGCGCCCGATTCCAACTACCGCTGGATGGGCTCGATCGCACGCGACAAAATGGATGACGTTGCGCTGGGATATAGCCTTGGCAGCTCGACCATCTATCCCTCGGTGGCTGTGACCGGGCGCACGGTGCATGACCCGATGGGTCAAATGGAAGCCGAGCAGGTCATCGTCACCGGAACCGGAGCGCAGATCGGCACCGACAACCGTTGGGGTGACTACAGCAGCATGGCCATCGACGCGGCCGATGGATGTACTTTCTGGTACGCGCAGGAGTATTACACAACCACCGCTTCGTTCGACTGGAGCACGCAACTCGCTTCGCTCAAATTCAGCAACTGCCAATAAAACTGCGTCGCGCGGTGGGGCATTCGCTGAGGCGGGTGCCCCATATCTGGCGGTTTTTGAGATACGGGAAAGTTTGACCTGGAAAACTTTTACTTACTCGCCTGCTGTTTCGGCGGAGCATCCTCCACACAGCGGAACCCTAGATGGTTCGTTCCCGTCGTGACTTCCCCTTTTCCGCGGGTCCCGACGATGTAGCGCGAACAATACTGATCGGTGCAGAGGAACGATCCTCCGCGGTGTACCTTCTTCGGCTGATCGGGTTCGGCGGGATCAAACGAAGATGCGGGCCCGTGCGGATTGCGCGCAACCTCTCCGGCAGACGCCAATTGCTGGTAATAATCCGGGCGATACCAGTCACTGGTCCACTGCCACACATTGCCGGCCATGTCATATAGCCCATACGGATTCGGCGGAAACTTCGCTACCGGCGCGATGCCCGCATATCCGTCTGCCGCAGAATCATAGTTCGGGAAATTTCCCTGGTGCGTGTTCGCCATCCACTTGCCGTTCGGACGGAACGAGTCGCCCCAAACGAAGGGCTTTCCCGTCATTCCTCCACGCGCGGCGAACTCCCACTCCGCTTCCGTAGGCAGTCGCTTGCCGGCCCACTTCGCGTAGGCCTCGGCATCGGGATAGGCGACGTGCACCACCGGATAATCATCTTTGCCCTTGATGTCGCTGCCTGGGCCGTACGGATGGCGCCAGTTCGCGCCGGCCACGTACATCCACCATTGCATGTGATTGTCGAGCGACACGGGATGGTCCGGGGCCTTGAACACCACCGAACCTGCCACCAGATTCTCCGGCGGTGCTCCGGGAAAATCCTCTGCCCGCGGCTTACGCTCAGCAATCGTCACGTATCCGGTCGCCTTCACGAACTTCGCGAACTCGGCGTTGGTCACGTCGGTTTTGTCGATGAAGAATCCGTCGACGTAGACACGATGAATGGGCCGCGCGTCCTCCGTGGCTTTCATACCGACTTCATCCATGTCGGGAGGGTCATTTGCACCCATCGAGAATTCGCCGCCGGGAATCCATACCATCCCTTCCGGCGTCGACGACGGCCCCGGGCTGGCGTTGATCACTGTGGGCAGAAACTTCGCTTGAGCGCCAGGCTTCGACTCCGACATCTGGCCCTGGCTATCTGGAGCCACCACTCCGGCCTTCAGACGGTGGGTCCGCACCAAAATCAACACAAGGGCGATCACCACGACGAAGACTGCCAAGATCCAGGTGTTGCTGGTGAGCGACGACTGACGGGCATCGCTGGCAGATTTTTCGCCGGCGTCGGGTTTCTTGAGTGGTGTCTTCCTCATGCTCGGCTCTATTGCTAAACATTACTCCACGTGCGCTGGGAAGAGCTACTCTTGGTGCAGCTTGAATTTTGTGTGGGCCGGTCCAGCTTCGGCTCGAAGCGGCAGACGGCGGAGATCACACGCCGTTGCACCTATCTCTGTGCGCCGTGAGGGTTCCTCTTCGGACTCCTTACTGGACGCGGTTTTCCACAGGGTTGTGGAAATCCGTGTCACAACGCAGATTCGGAATTAAGGTTAACGCCGTAGTCATTTCGCAATGATCGAGTGCGAAGAGAAGGATGTACTCTGCTTCTTCTCCGCTTGTTCTGTCCTGCACCTCCCATAGAAACTGCACCATTCTTGGTTATCACTTTTGTGGTCTAGGTATTGTTTACCAAGTAGGTGGAAAGTTCTACAGACTAACGCGGAATTCACACCGGATAAGTCCTTTGTTTCCCCCGAGACAAGTTTGGCCCCGAGGGTGCTATCTACATAGGCAGACGAAGTGGCGCAATAGGGTCACTCGGATGCGAATTTCGGCCAGAGTTCGCTTCTGAGTGGCCCTTAATTATTTGGCCGCCGTCGCACACCAGAGTGCCCCAGCTTCTGAGGGCACAATCTTCCTACAAAATTCACGGAGAAGTCCAACCGGGGTGGAGTGAGGCAGCTTGTACCGTCGGGGGCGGGCAAACTTTCGCGCTACAGGAGTGCCATCTTTTCGCGAACGTCGAAGCCGGCTTTGCGCAGCAGGTTTTCGACAGTCGCCTCGTTCAAACGCGTGGCATCGAACTCGACGCGGATCTGGCGCTCGGGCTCATTGAACTGCACGCGGCGGATGCCATAGACATCGCTGACCTGGCCAAGGGCGTTCATTTCTCGCTCGCCCGGGGGCATTCCGTAACGAAACAACACTTCCACTGTGGTCATCGCGTCGAGCCTTTCACAAACGTGTCATGATGGTAAGGTAGCTCGGAACCACTCCGCCGCCTCCGCATCTACAGGAGAGAAGCGGCCACTGGCTCCGCATTCAATATAGAGCATCGCCGGAATTGTGAACAGCAGGGACATGGCTGGCCAGGACAGCGAGAAGATGAGCGACCCCGAAGTACCCGCGCAGAGCATGGCGCTGGATTTTTCCGCCAAAGACCCCGTTTGTGGAATGAAGTTGGAACCGCTTCAGGCAAGAGGAAAGGCGCAATACAAAGGCGACACCTACTTCTTCTGCTCTCCCGGTTGCATGCACAAGTTCACCGCCTCGCCAGCCCAGTACGTGACGCCGGCAGAGGGCTCTCCGGATGCCGGGTCCGCTTCTGTCACTCAGGCTTCTCAACCGGCAGCCAAGAAACAGGCAAAAGACCCGGTCTGCGGAATGAGCGTCGATCCCGCGAATGCCGCGTCCACCGCCGAATACGACGGCAAGCTCTACCATTTCTGCTCGCGCGGCTGCGCTGACAAGTTTCGCAAGGATCCGAAGCGGTATCTTTCTCCCAGCCATAAGCCCGGCCCCATGCCCGGCATGGTGCAGATCGGAGCGCCCGTCCAGATTGGGACCGCCTCGCCGTCTGGAGAAAGACCTCGTCTGCGGCATGAGCGTCGATCCGACCGCCGTGACTAATACCGCCAACCACATCGGCAAAACCTATTACTTCTGCTGCAGAGGTTGTGCCGACAAGTTCAAAGCCAATCCCATGCAGTACCTGAACGCAGGCGGGGCTTCAGCAACCGCCGCTGCGCCAACCCCTGCGTCGCCGGCGCCCAAAGGCACAACTTACGTTTGTCCGATGGATCCCGAGATCCGACAGGATCACCCAGGCGCATGTCCGAAGTGCGGTATGGCGCTCGAGCCCGACATGCCGGTCGCTGCGACCAGAACGCAGTGGACCTGCCCGATGCATCCCGAGATCGTGCGCGATGCGCCGGGCTCGTGTCCGATCTGCGGCATGGCGTTGGAGCCGATGACCGTCTCCGCTGGACCCGAGGAAAATCCTGAACTCCGCGAGATGACCTGGCGCTTCTGGACGAGCGTCGGCCTTGGGATTCCGCTGGTCGCCTTCGCCATGCTGCGCATGAGTCCCTGGCTGCACATGGTCTCGCCGCATCTGGGCAACTGGATCGAGTTCGCGCTGGCGACACCAATTGTCTTGTGGTGCGGCTGGCCGTTTTTCCAGCGCGGCTGGGCGTCGGTGAAATTCCGCAGCCCGAACATGTTCACGCTGATCGCCATGGGCGTCGGCGTAGCCTACATTTTCAGCGCTGTTGCGACCATCGCGCCCAAACTGTTTCCGCTGTCGATGCGCAAGATGGGCGGCCAGCCTGAAGTCTACTTTGAAGCTGCTGCCGCAATCATTGCGCTCGTTCTTCTCGGCCAGGTACTGGAGCTGCGCGCTCGCAGCCGCACCAGCAGCGCCATCCGCGCTCTTCTCGATCTGTCGCCCAAGATGGCGCGCATCATGCGCGACAACGGCAGCGAGTACGATGTGCCGCTCGATCAGGTGAAGGTCGGCGACAAGCTGCGCGTGCGGCCCGGCGAAAAGATTCCTGTCGACGGCACCGTCGTCGATGGACTCAGTTCTGTTGACGAATCGATGGTGACCGGCGAGTCGATTCCGATCGAAAAGCACGCCGGCGATCGCGTCATCGGCGCGACCGTCAACGGAACCGGCTGGCTGCTGATGCGCGCTGAACGCGTAGGCAGCGAGACCATGCTGGCGCAGATCGTCAAGATGGTCAGTGAAGCGCAGCGCAGCCGCGCGCCCATCCAGAAACTAGCCGACAGGGTTGCAGCGGTCTTCGTGCCCACGGTGCTGCTTGCGGCGGTCGCAACCTTCGTCGTGTGGTTCGTTAAAGGGCCAGAGCCGCATCTGGCCAACGCCATTGTGAACGCCGTCGCCGTGCTGATCATCGCGTGCCCGTGCGCACTAGGGTTGGCGACGCCGGTGGCGATCATGGTGGGCACCGGCCGCGGCGCCCACGCCGGCATCCTCATCAAGAACGCCGAGGCTCTTGAAACTCTGCAAAAAGTCGACACCCTCGCCATCGACAAAACCGGCACGCTCACGCAAGGCAAGCCGGAGCTGATGTCGGTGGTCGCCTTCAATGGCGAAACGGAAGATCGCGTGGTTCGACTGGTCGCGAGCCTGGAACGCGGAAGCGAACATCCACTGGCCGCCGCAATCGTATCGGCCGCCGAGTCTAACAACCTGGGCCTGCTGCCCACCGAAGAATTCCGCTCTTACACCGGACGCGGCGTGGTCGGCAAACTTGGCGGACACGATGTCGCCGTCGGCAACGAAGAACTGCTGAGAGATCTCGGCGTCGATACCGATCAGCTGAAAGCGAAGGCCGAAGAGATGCGCAAGGAAGGCCAGACGGTCATCTATGCCGCCGTCGATGGCATTGCCGCCGGACTGCTCGGTATCGCCGATCCCATCAAGCCCGGCGCAGCGCAGGCGATTCGCGATCTGCGCGCTGAAGGCCTGCGCGTTGTTATGCTGACCGGCGACAGCCCTACAACCGCTGCCGCCGTCGCCAAGAAAATCGGCATCAGCGATTTCCAGGCCGGCATTCTGCCTGAGAACAAAGCCGAGGCGGTGAAGAAGCTTCAGCAGCAAGGCCGCACCGTCGCCATGGCGGGCGATGGCATCAACGACGCACCCGCACTGGCACAGGCGCAGGTCGGCATTGCGATGGGGACCGGCACCGACGTTGCGATGGAAAGCGCCGGCATCACGCTGCTGAAGGGCGACCTGAGCGCGATCGTTCGCGCACGCAGGCTCAGCCGTGCCGTGATGGCCAATATCAAAGAGAATCTCTTCTTTGCGTTTATCTACAACTCGGTGGGCGTGCCCATCGCCGCGGGCGTGCTCTATCCCAGGTTCGGCATCCTGCTCAGCCCCATCATCGCCGCCGCAGCCATGAGCTTCAGCTCGGTATCGGTGATCACGAACGCGCTACGGCTGCGAAACGCAAAGCTATAGGGCCATCAAACCTGGCGAGAAGGGCAAGCGCTGCGATAGTTCTTCGCTTTTCGCTTTTCGCTTCTCGCTCTTCGCTCTTCGCTCTTCGCCAGAGATCGTAAACCCTCAATGGATTGTCATCCCGACCGTAGGCGGCCCTCGTTTGGTCGCCGGAGCGGAGGGACCTGCGGTTTGTTCGCACTAGGAACTGTGGGCACAGTTCCAGCGCGGGTGAAGGACTTTCATCGCGCTTGGCAGGATTCGGCGCAGGCCCGTCACACTTCCAGTATCACCGGCATAATCAGCGGCCGTCGCGACGTGTTCTTCACGATGAACCGCTTCAGATCCTGGCGGATCTTTTCCTTGATCATGCCGTAGTCGCCCTTCTCTTCGTCGCTGGAAGCATCCAGCGTACTCATCACCGTGCGCCGCGCGCCGTCCATGAAGCCGTCGTCGCTGATATCGCCGCCGAAGCCGCGCACCACAATCTCCGGCGCCGTCTCGACTTTGCCGGTCAACTTGTTGATGGCAATAATCGGCAGCACAATGCCATCCTCGCTGAGGTGCCGCCGATCGCGGATGACAAGGTCCTCGACCATTTCGCCCATCGAGTTCGAATCGATGCAGACGCGCCCGACATTGATCTTCCCTGCTTTGCGCGCACCCAGCTCGTCGAATTCGAGAACGTCGCCGCTCTCGATCATCATCACGTGACCGACCGAGCCGTGCATGGCGCCCGCCATCTCGGCGTGCAGCTTGAGCTGGCGATACTCGCCGTGAATCGGAATGAAATACTGCGGCTTCACCAGGTTGATGATGAGCTTCAGCTCTTCCTGACTGGCGTGGCCGCTGACGTGTACCGGCGGCGACGAGCCATCGTCGTAGATGACATGCGCATCGCGGCGGAAGAGGTGGTCGATGACGCGATAGATCGCCTTCTCATTGCCTGGGATGATGCGCGACGATAGCACCACCGTGTCGCCCGGCTGAATCTTGGCGTGCTTGTGGTTGTCGACGGCCGCGCGCGACAGCGCCGACATCGGCTCGCCCTGCGTGCCGCTGATCAGCACACAGACCTTCTCCGGCGGGAAATCCCGTATCTGCGAAGGATGAATCAGCACGCCATCGGGGACTTCAATGTAGCCGAGGTCCTGTGCGATCTCAGTCGACTCCGTCATGGAACGGCCGACCAGCGCGACCTTGCGGCCGTTCTCATATGCCTGGTCGATCGCCAGCTTGATGCGATGGATCGACGAGGAGAAGCACGAGATAAACAGCCGCTGCTCGGCGCGCGCAAAGATCTCCTGAAACTTGGCGCGGACGGCGCGCTCGCTGGGCGTGTAGCCCTTGCGCTCCACGTTGGTTGAATCCTGGAAGAGCGCCAGCACGCCTTCCTTGCCATACTCGGCGAATGCGTGCAGATCGAAGAGGCGGTTGTCGGTCGGCGTGGGATCGACCTTGAAGTCGCCGGTGTGGATGAGCGTGCCCATCGGCGTGTGGATCGCCAGCGCAACGCAGTCGACCAGGCTGTGCGTCACCTGGATGGGATTGATGGTGAATGGCCCGATCTTGAAGCGCTCGCCGGCCTTGATCTCGTTGAGCTCGGCGTCGTCCAGCAGCCCGTGCTCTTCCAGCTTGCCCTCAACGTAGGCGAGCGTGAATTCGGTGGCGTAGACCGGGATGTTCAGCTCCGACAGCAGCCAGGGCAGCGCGCCGATGTGGTCTTCGTGGCCGTGCGTCAGCACCACGGCGCGCACGTGCTGGCGGTTCTCGAGCAGATAGCTGAGATCGGGGACGACGATGTCTACGCCCAGCAATTCGGATTCGGGGAACATGAGCCCGGCGTCGATGACGATGATGTCGTCACCCCAGCGAATGGCCATGCAGTTCATGCCAAATTCGCCGAGTCCGCCTAGCGGTATAACCTGTAATTTTCCTGGTGGCATCTGTAATCCTCGATGCTAGCACAGCGCAAGACACCCGTCGGACAGAGCGGGAGACACCATCGATGGCGTCCACCCAAAGCTCCAGCGGGTGCCCCATCCGAGCCGCTTTTGCTCGGGTGGGAATTTTCGTCGGAGTGCGCTGCCGTGAAGTGCTGCCACAACCGAAAGCGCAGCGGGCGCAAGTCGGCTTAAACTTGGGGTTGGCGCATTCCGAATGACCGCCTTGCGAGGTAGTCATAGCGAGCGCAGCCGGGGAATCTTAGGCTCGCCCGAAGTGGCAGCTCCGCCCCGACGACGCCCATTCTTGAAAACATATTTCTAACCGCTGACGGCGCGCATGCTGAGCCTCTTTCGCGATGCTACACTGGCGGCGTAGTGACCAGCGCAGATTCCATTCCCGACAGCAGCACTCCGACGCCGGGGATCCTCTACCTGGTCGGCACGCCGATCGGCAATCTCGAAGACATTACTCTCCGCGCTCTGCGGGTGCTGAAGGAAGTCGACCTGATCGCCTGTGAGGACACGCGCCATACGGCGCAAGCTCCTCAATCACTACGGCATCGACAAACCCACGATCAGCTATCACGAGCACAACGAATTGACGCGCGCCGCCGAACTCATTGTTCACCTGGAACGCGGCGACAGCATTGCGGTCGTCAGCGACGCCGGCATGCCCGGCGTCAGCGATCCCGGCTATCGACTGGTTGCTCTCGCCGTTCGTCACCACATTCGCGTTGTGCCTGTTCCTGGGGCGTCGGCGTTTTTGTCGGCATTGGTTGCCAGCGGCCTGCCGACCGATTCCTTTCACTTCGCCGGATTTCTACCGGCCAAGGCAGGCGCCCGTCGCACGGCATTGGAGGCGATCCTCCATTCGCCACGTACCCAGCTCTTCTACGAAGCGCCGCATCGCATCGTCGAATGTGTGCGCGATATCGTCGAAGTCCTAGGCGCCGATCGCCACATCGTCATCGCTCGCGAAGTCACCAAGCTGCACGAAGAATTTCTGCGCGGCCACGCCGGAGACATCCTGACGCAACTGGAGCAGCGCGGCGAGGTCCGGGGCGAGATCACCCTGCTGATCGGCAGAGCTGAAGAGGCGGCACAATCCACCGCTCCGAAGAAGACTGTCTCGCAACGGGTGCAAGAGTTGTTGCGCGAAGAGAAGCTCGACGAGAAAGCTGCGTTGAAGCAGGCGGCCAAGGAGTTCGGCCTCTCGAAGAGCGAAGCCTACCGCGAACTCCAGCGTTCGAAAGCGTAATCCTCGAAATCCATCGCTCGCTCTCATGTTGCGCCGTCAAGCTGCCGATTCCTCTAGGTGGGTCCGCAACACGCGGCTCCGGAGGCTTCATGCGTTTCCTCTTCTGTGCGCTGCTGCTCGGTAGCTCGCTCTTCGGCCAGCAATATTCAACCGCTCCCGACTCGTCGAATCACAAAGGCTCGTTCTACGTTGACGGAATCGTTTATCAATACGCTGCCGGCTCGGAATACACCGTTGTCGCTGCAGCCCACTCGGTGATCAACCACAAATTTGCGGCCGTCAAGATTCGCGTCTACAACGGCGGCGCGCACTCGATCACGCTCAAGCCCGAGGACATCGTGGTGGAAGATGCGGTCGCCAGTCGCGCGCTCGCGCCGGTTTCCGCAGCGGATCTGGCCAACAAGATGCGCAAGACCTACAACATGGCGCGCTACGGCGTGAACAGCGGGCCGATGGGCGATGACAGCAGCAATGGTCCGATCACCGGTGACATGGTGAATCCGCAGTTGCTGCAAATGATGCGCGCGATGGCAGCACACGCGAATTCCGGCGCAGCTGCCGCGGGCAACAACCTGCTCTACACCGATACGCCAGGAGCGCTGGAGGAGAGCCCGGGCCCGCGTTCGGCACCGTGCGATGAAGTCTGCCACCTGCGCTCGACCGAGGCCCAGGGCACCGATGCCCTCGCGCAACTCCAGCGGCAGAACTCGCCGGACTTCGTCGAGCAGTCGGCGTTGCGCGCGAACACGCTGCCGCCGCATGCCAGCGAGGCGGGCTTGCTTTATATTCCGCTGGGCAAGTTGTCGCAGGAGTCACCGCAGTCAGCGCATAGGAAGAAGAGACGCATCGTGCGCGTCACCGTCCCGGTGGACGATGAGAAGTTTCAGTTCGTCCTGCTGGTGGAGTAGCTGCGGCAGCCTCTAGGCGAAGGCCGTCTCCTCGTACGTTCCGTAAACCTCACGCAACGCGTCGCAAATTTCGCCGACCGTCGCATAAGCCTTCACCGCATCAAGAATGAACGGCATCGTATTCGCCGGAGAAATCTGGCCGTTTTCGCCCGCTTTCGGCTGCTGCGCTGCGGCTTTCTTCAGCGCATCCAGGGTGCGCCGAACTTCGTCGTTCGAGCGCCGAGCGCGCAGTGCATTCAACTTCCTGGTTTGCGCCTGCGCAACCTCTTCGCCGATGTAGAGAATGCTCGGCGACGGCTCATCCACAACAAACTCGTTCGCGCCGACCGTAATCTTCTCCCGCGCTTCGTTGGCGCGCTGGAACTGGTAGCTGGCCTCGGCAATCTCTTTCTGCGGATAACCTTTCTCGATGGCCGCAACCATTCCCCCCATCGCGTCCAGCTTCTCGAAGTAGTCGAAGGCACCGTTTTCCATGTCCAGCGTCAGGCGCTCCACAAAATACGAGCCGCCCAAAGGATCGACGGTGTTCGCCACGCCTGATTCATAAGCAATAATTTGCTGGCTGCGCAACGCGATGCGCACGGCTTCTTCGGTCGGCAGCGCCAGCGCCTCGTCGTAGCTGTCGGTGTGCAACGACTGCGTTCCACCCAACACGCCCGCCAGCGCCTGAATCGCCACGCGGGCGATGTTGTTCATCGGCTGCTGCGCGGTTAGAGAAACGCCGGCCGTCTGCGTGTGGAAGCGCAGCAACCACGTGCGCTGGTTCTTCGCCGAGAAGCGGTCTTTCATCAGGCGATACCAGATCTTGCGCGCCGCGCGATACTTCGCAATCTCCTCGAAGAAATCGTTGTGCGCGTTGAAGAAGAAGCTCAGCCGCGGCCCGAATTCGTCTACGTCCAGTCCACGACGGCGAGCCCATTCGACGTACTCGACGCCGTCGTAAATCGTGAACGCCAGCTCCTGCAGCGCAGTCGAGCCCGCTTCGCGGATGTGGTAGCCCGAGATCGAAATCGTGTTGAACTTCGGAATGAACTTCGAGCCGAATTCAAAGGTGTCGATTACCAGCCGCATCGACGGCGCCGGAGGATAAATGTATTCCTTCTGCGCGATGTATTCCTTCAGGATGTCGTTCTGCGTGGTGCCGGAAATTTTCTTCCAGTCCGCACCCTGCTTCTCCGCCACCGCCAGGTACATCGCCCACAAAATCGACGCCGGCGAATTGATGGTCATCGAGACCGTGGTCTTCTCCAAATCGATTCCGTCGAAGAGGATCTCCATGTCTTCGAGCGAATCGATGGCGACGCCGCACTTGCCGACTTCACCTTCGCTGAAGGGATGATCGCTGTCGTAGCCCATCAGGGTCGGCAGGTCGAACGCGACAGACAACCCCTGGCCGCCGTGCGCCAGCAGATACTTGTAGCGCGCGTTGGTCTCCTCGGGCGAAGCAAAACCCGAGAACTGGCGCATCGTCCACATCTTGCCGCGATAGCCGGTGGCGTGAATGCCGCGCGTGTAGGGCGCCTGGCCGGGGTAGTTCAAGTACTGGTCGTAGCTCCAGTCCTGCGGCAGATCGGCCTCGGTGTAGAGGCGGCGGATCGGCATGCCCGAAATCGTGGTGAAGCGCGCGTGGCCCTGGTCGTCAAGGTTGGTGCCCGTAGCCGCCCCGATGGGCTTTTCCGGACTCTTCTCGAGCGCAGGCGCCAGAGTCTTCTCTGCCCACTGCTTTTCGGAGTCGGAGGGATGCCGCCCCGCTTCGAAGACGTCGCCGACGGGCGATTCAGACAGACTTTTGCCGTTGGACTTGCTGTTGACCATGAGCTACCCCACTCTTAGGACGAACTCTCCATGCTAGTAGATGCGGGCGATGGGGGCAAGGCAGTAAAGGTATCGGTCGACCAGCCTTCGCCTCCTACACCAGATTGGATTGTGCGAGAAATGCGCCGACTTCTCTGTTACGCTTGCGCGATCAAAGTTCCCTCAAGGAGACCATAATGAAAAACCGCCTGATCTGGATGGTCTGCTCACTGATCACTCTTTTCGCGATCGGCTCCGCTTCGGCAACACAGCCAGCCGGCAGTCCCAACAACTACCTGGCACTCGGGGACAGCATTGTCTTCGGCTACATCACCGAGGCCGGATATGACTATTACTACCCAACCAATTTCGTCGGTTACGGTGATTGGGACAGCCTGGCGCTGGGCCTGAACCTGGCCAATGGCGGCTGCCCGGGCGAGACCACCGGCAGCTTCCTTTCGCGCACCGCGCCCGACAACGGATGCCGCGCGTACCGCGCCTTGTTTCCGCTGCACGTGATCTATCCCTCGGTCAACGCGACGCAATTGACCTATGCCACCACCTATCTGAAGCAACATACCAGCGTAGCTCTGGTGACCATTCAGCTCGGGGCAAACGACATTCTCCTGCTGGAGGAGCAGTGCAATAACGACCCCACCTGCATCGCGAATGGCGCTCCCCAGGTGTTCGCCACGGCAGAAGCCAACATGACGACCAGCCTGGCTGCGCTGCGTGCCACCGGATATAGCGGTCCCATCATCGTCCTGAATTACTATTCGCCCGATTATTCCAACCAGTTCGATACCGAGATCACCGAAGGCCTGAACCAGGCGATTACCGCCCCGGCGCCCGCGTACGGTGCCGTAGTAGCCGATGTGTTCTCGGCGTTCGAGGCTGCGTCCTCGAATCCATTTGCCGGCGGCCAAACGTGTGTCGCCGGTTTGCTGGCGCCGGCCAACCCCCAGACCAGTCCGCCAACCTGCGACGACCATCCCAGCCAGTACGGTCACAAACTGATGGCGCAGGTCGTAGCCGCGGCATATCAAACGCACCGGTAAGGGGAGAAAGAAAACCGGCAGGGTGCCCCACTCATTCCTGTATGTTGAATGAGCGGGATTGTGGTCATCAGTATTCGTGTGTCGATCGCCACACATCTGTCATTGTTCCATCACTCTTCCATCGTCACACATTCGAAAATCGCGAATGCGAGGGGCTCCAGCCTACGATCTTCAGGGTGCCCCATCCGAGCCGGGTTTGCTCGGGTGGGGCTTTTCGACTGACTTGACGCGCGGAACGATTACATTCGCTCACGCTTTCTGCCGGTCCATTCCGATTCGATCTCCACGACGCCTTTTTCGCCGGTCAGGTGGTGACGGAAGCTGCTCCATGGCCAATCTTGCGGTTGCTGACGAGTTCCCGCTTCATCGGGTGCGGTGCTATTCGAAGCTTTCGATTCGCTTCATGCGTGACCATACGTTGAAGTCGTATGGGCGCTTGCCAGTGCTCTCTTTCCGGTCAGTTGCCGCGACACCGATTGCTTAAATGCCTGCGGGAATGTGAGGGTTTCGCGCTCCGGTTCGCCGATGAGCAAGTCTCTGCTGTCGTAATGACTATTTTGTCATCCAGAATTTGTATTGGCGAAAAGCCTCTTCCATCCGTGCAAAACCGGCTCGGGATGGGGACAACAGGCCTACTCGATCGCAACGTGACGGTTTTGAGGCTTCACGCCACAATGAAGACAAGCTCGGGCTCAAGCCCGGCTCTCGTATTTGGCTCGGAAGTAGCACCCGGCAAACCGGCGCGGCTGAAACCCGTGATCCTTCCTTCAACTAGCTAGTGAATATCGAAGTTCTCCTGGTGCAGCGCGGGATCGCTCTTTACCAGAACTGTCTTGCCCGTGAGGTCTTCGAGTTCGGTGATGAGCTTGCCGTTGCTGGCCTTCAGCGCCTTGGCCACTTCGGGATTCACGCGCACCATGATGTCCTTGCCGTCGTGGCCGCGAACCATCTTGCGCATCTCGATGTAGAGCTCGTTGCAGACGGTGGGCACCGACTTCACGAAGCCTGCGCCGGTACAGTACGGACAGGGCTCGCCCAGGGTGCGCTCCAGCGACTGCTTGACGCGCTTGCGAGTGATGGCCACCAGTCCGAAATCGTTGAACTGGAGAACCTTCGACGGGGCACGGTCCGAGCGCAGGGCATCTTCCAGCGCCGCCATGACCTTTTGGCGATTCTTGCGCTCGTCCATGTCGATGAAGTCGATGACGATGATGCCGCCCAGGTCGCGCAGCCGGATCTGCCGCACGATTTCCTTGATGGCGTCGACGTTGGTCTTCACGATGGTGTCTTCCAGGCGCTGCGTCTTGCCGACATACTTGCCGGTGTTGACGTCGATGGCCACCAGCGCTTCGGTCTGGTTGATGACGATGTGGCCGCCGCTCTTCAGCCATACCTTCGACTTGAGCGAGCGGTTGATCTCTTCCTGGATGTTGAACTCTTCGAACAGCGGCGTCTCTTTGGTGTAGAGCTTGATGCGGCGCACCAGCGAGGGCTGGAAGCGGCTGGCGAAGCGCACCACGCGCTCGTACTCGTCTTCGGTGTCCACCCAGATCTGCGAGAAGTCGGCGTTGACCTGGTCGCGCAACACGCGCTCGACGAGGTTGAGGTCGTGATAGATGAGCGCCGGGGACTTGCTGTTCTCGGCGCGGGTCTTGATCTCGGCCCACAGATGTTTCAGGAAGCGGATGTCGGCGCGAAGCTCATCTTCCTTGATGTTGGCGGCCGCGGTGCGGACGATGAAGCCGCCCAGGCCGTTTTCGCGCTCGCTGGTGACGATGCGCTTCAGGCGCTGGCGCTCCTCGTCGGAGGCAATCTTGCGCGAGACGCCGACGTGGTTGACCGTCGGCATGTAAACCAGGAAGCGGCCCGGCAGTGCGATGTGGCTGGTGATGCGCGCGCCCTTCTTGCCGATGGGCTCCTTGGCAATCTGGATCAGGACTTCCTGCCCTTCTTTCAGCAGGTCGCTGATGAGGGGCTGGTTGCGGCTGTTGTTGGGACGGCTGCGCATGTTGTTGCGACGCCCGCCACCGCGACGGTTGTTGCGGTCGAAGCGTCCACCCCGGCGCTCGTAACCGGGACGTGCAGGCTGACGCTGCTGGTACCCCGCTGTGGGAGTTGCGGCGCGCACTTCGGCGCGATCGCTGCCTTCCTCTTCTTCGCCTTCCTCGTCGTCCTCTTCCTCTTCTTCTTCCGCGGCAAAGATGTTCTCGCCGCGCTCCTCGGCGGCAACGATCTCGTCTTCGTCGACGTCTTCAATCTTCGGCACCCAGCGATCGGAGTAGCTCTGGGCGTCGAGCGTCTCTTCTTCAAGGACTAGCTCTTCATCGCCCGCAACCTCGCGCAGAGCATTCATGTCTTCGGGGACAGGATGGTAGTCCATCTCCTCGTCGTCCATGACCTCGTGCTCGAGCGTGCGGCCGTCGGGAGCGACGGCTGGCGCGGCGTGATGCTCGTGCGTCGGCAGCTCGAAGTTGCCGCCCGGCGTGTCGACTTCGTGCTCGTCGGTGTGAGCTTCGGCTTCGGCGTGAGTTTCCTGTGGCGCGGCTTCGCTGTGCTGGTGCTCGACTTCAGCGCCCAACTCGGCGGATTCGCGTTCCTGCTGCTCTTCGACCGCAGCTTCGTTCTGATCGACTGCGCCGGAAGCGGTCGGCTGCGACTCTTCGACTTCGACGGAGTTCTCGGCAGCGACGGCGTGCAGAGATTCGGCGGTCTGCGGCTCGACGGGCGCTTCAACGTCGCCTTGTTGCTGTTCGGCAGCGGCGGCTTCAGCGTTTGCCTTGCGATTACGCCAGCCCCAGCGACCACGACGTCCGCGCGGCTGCTGAACTTCTTCGGCGACTTCCGCTACAGGAGCGGCGTCGACGGCAGGCGCTGCTTCCGTCTGCTCTTCGACGTCGAAACCTTGATCGAGATGCGTGGCCTCTTCCTGGATTTCCACTTCGACCGCGGCTTCGTAGCTTGCGGGAGCGGTGAAATCCTCAACCGGCATGCTGGCCACATCGTCGCTACTCGCGACTGAGCTGGCAGCTTCAACTTCGGCCGGCTGCGCTAGATTGCGATACTTCGAAATCGACTCGCCGGGCAGGATGATCGGGGTATAGCCGGCAGGCGGACCGTAGTCCTGGCGCGGGCGCGATTCATTGCGGAAATCCTGGCGCGATTCATTGCGAAAGTCCTGACGCGACTCAGTGCGTTGCGGAGGAGGCGCAGGCGCTTCGGGAGCAGCCTCAACCGGCTCGGGTGTTGATGCCGATTCAGGGCGGCCTTCGGGGCGGCCACGGCGTCCGCCGCGGCGGCGACGGCGGCCACGCCAGCGACGCGAACCGTCACCTTCTTCTTCACCACCGGCGGTCTCGGCTGCTTCGCCGTTCTCCGATTCCTGCTCGGCGACGTTGAAGTCGACGGCGAACTCGGGCTCTTCCTCTGCTTCGGAACCGGTCTGGGTCGTTTGCGCTTCGGCTTGATGAGTTTCGTGCTGGTGAGGCTTACCCACATCGATCATCCCGCGAGGCGCGGGAATCTCACCGAACTCTTCGTCCTCTTCCTCGTCGCCCGTAAGCTCGAGGAAGTCAGAGACGTAAAGAAAGGCGTCGCGCTCCAGGCCGATGTCGACGAAAGCCGACTGCATGCCGGGAAGAACGCGGGTGACGCGGCCTTTGTAGATGGACCCTGCGAGGGTGTATTCGTTTTCGCGCTCGAAGAAAACTTCGGCGAGTTGATCGTCCTCCATCAACGCCACCTTGGTTTCGTGCGGCGTAGAGGACACGTAAAGTTCTTTGTTCATGGACGCTCCGGTATCAACCGGACGCAGGCGTGGGAGGACAGGGATACGAGAACGGGTGTCTAGGGCGTGGACGTACCTGGGCTATTGCCCGGTTGCGTCCCAGACCTGATTCGAAAAGCTACACTTTGTGGAATCTTAGGCACCGTATCAAGGACATCGCTCAAAGTTTGTGGCGTCTCACCTGGACTTAGCCAAGGGGCCGTTTCCCGCCCGAGCAATGTACTTTTGCAATCCTGTCCGGCCCAATTCTCCTTGCGGCCGGCTATGCCCTCGTACGTGAGGGCTGTCGTAATCTTGTTTTCACCCTTATTCCTGTTGCCGGCGGGTGACCCGGCTGTTTCGACTTGCGCCCGATGGCGCGTTTACAAAAACTTGGGTCTGTCAGTTCACGAACCGGCGCATGCGGATGTTCATCACAATACCCAGCGCCAGGAACATGAACAGTACTGAAGAACCCCCATAACTCATTAACGGCAAGGGGATACCCGTGACCGGCATAAATCCTACCACCATTCCTACGTTCACGAGCACATGGAATGCAAGCACTGCAACCACGCCCATGACCACGAAAGCTCCAGCCCGGTCCGGGGCCGTCTGAGCGTTCTGAATCAGACGCATCAGTACGATAAAGTATAGCAGGAGTAGGCCCATCGCGCCTATAAAGCCGTGCTCCTCGGCAAAAGCAGCGAAAATGAAGTCCGTATGTGGCACCGGCAGGAATTGCCCCTGAGTCTGGCTGCCGTGCGCAGTTCCCTTTCCGAAAATACCTCCAGAACCCACAGCCACAAGCGATTGCAGCACCTGATAGCCGCGTCCCTGGGAGTCGGCTTCGGGATCATTGAAGCTGGTGAGACGGTCCCGCTGGTAAGGTTTCAGGACATGCCAGGCGACCGGAGCCAGCATTCCCCCAATCAGCACGATGATCAGCGCGTGCTTGGCCTTCATGCCTCCCAGGAACAGTCCCATGATTGCGATAGGCAGGTAAGTCAGCGCTGTTCCGAGATCAGGTTGCGCCAGCACCATCAGCATCGGCACGCCGACCAGCGCTCCGGCCTTCAGGATGTCTTGCGCCGTACATTCTGTCTTGGTGTCGGCGAAATACTTCGCCATCGCCAGAATCAGGACCAGCTTCACCCACTCGGACGGCTGGAAGTGAAAGGAGCCGAGCTGTACCCAGCGCCGCGCCCCCAGATACTTCTTGCCGAAGACCGCGACGGCCAGCAGCGAGGCGATCGACAGCACGTACAGCAGGGGCACCCGCTCCAGCAATGCCTGGTAGTTGAACAGACTCACGGCGAACATCAGGGCGATGCCACCGATGATCCAGTAAATCTGCTTGAGGTGTACGCCGATGAACTTGGTACCGATGGTAGCGCTATAAATTTCGACCACACCGAGCCCGCAGATCAGCAGGACCAGCACCATCAGTACCCAGTCGAAATCGCGGAAAGAGACGTAACGGCTCACTGCTGTCTCCCCGGAACGGCGACGGCAGGAGGAGTCGCGTTTGGATTGGAGCTTGGAGTTTTCTTCTTGTCGGGAGACTCGGCGGGCGGCGCGTCGAGCTCGGGAGGTTTGGCCGGAGCAGGAACCGAAGCCGTGGGATCCGGTTGCGCCATCTCGGTGTGCGACTCGGTGGCTTGAAGTTCGCCCGGACGCAACTTGTTGCGGTCGCCCTCAATACCGGGCGCGGCATTCACCGGCTTCACCGTACCGTCAGCAGGAACGTTGAAGCGTCCGGCCTGCATCTTGTCGGGATTCTGCGCGTCACCGTCATGCCAGACAGCGGCAACTTCCGCCTGCTTGTTCTGCCCGTTTGCCTGGGCGACATTCGTCTGCACGCGGCGCTGCTTTTCGACATAAGCAGCGATCACCTTCGACGCAACGCGAGCGGCCAGGGCTCCGTGCTCGCCGCCTTCAAACAGGCACGCGACCACAATGTCGGGATTGCGCCGCGGAGTCACGCCGACGAACCAGCCGTTGTCCTTGTACTCGCTCTTTTCTTTTGCACTCATCTTCGACTTCAACTGGTTCGAGATCGTCTGCGCGCTTCCCGTCTTGCCGGCAAAATCGATACCCGGTAAGTGCGCGCTGTTGGCCGTACCCATTGGCGAAACTACCAGCGCCATCGCATCGGTAATCGTCTCCCAGTTTTTCTCGTCGATCTGCACGTGGCCTTTGGCATCGTAGAGCGCAACCTGCTTGAAGTTCGGCGGGAACTGCTCGGGGAAAGCGATGTGCGGCCGCACCAGCACGCCGTCGGTGGTGACGGCGCCGATGGCACGCGCAAGCTGAATCGGCGTGGTCGCGACGGCCCCCTGGCCGATGCCAACGGAAATCGTTTCGCCGGCGAACCACTTCTGCTTGAAGTTCCTGATCTTCCACTCTTCCGAGGGCATCACGCCGGAAACTTCCTGCGGCAAATCAACGCCCGTCTTCTGCCCGAGGCCTAGCATGGTGGCGTATTTCGCGATACGCTCAATGCCCAGTTTCTCGGCCAGGGTGTAGAAGTACGAATCGCACGATTGATAGATGGCCTTGCTGATATTCACGCTGCCGTGCGAGCCGTGTGTCGAAGCGATCCAGCACTTGAAAAAGCGTCCGTAAAAAGTCTTGCCGCCGCCGCAATTGACGACCAGGTCCTGCGCGATTCCCTCCTGCAGGCCCGCAGTCGACATGATGATCTTGAAGACCGAGCCGGGCGCCAGTTGCGCCTGGATGGCTTTGTTCAGCAACGGCTTGCCGGGGTCGGTGACCAGCGCGTTCCATTCGTCGCGGGTAATGTGGACAGCGAACTCGTTGGGATCGAATGCCGGCCGGCTCACCATCGCCAGGATCTCGCCGGTATGCGGATTCATGGCGACGATCGCGCCGGGCTTGCCTTCCAGTGCTTCCTCGGCGGCAATCTGCAAATCGAGATCGATGGTCAGTTTAAGCTGTTTTCCGGGCACGGCGGGAACATCGCTGAGGGTGCGAATTTCCTTACCGCGGCTGTTGACCAGCACCTGGCGATATCCGTTCTTGCCCATCAGGATGTCGTTGTAGTACTGCTCAACGCCCGACATGCCGACGATGTCGCCGGAGTTGTAGAGTTCCCACTGCGGCTGGTTCAGCATCTCCTCGCTGACCTGCCCGACGTAGCCGATGACGTGCGCCATGAATCCATTTTTCGGATAGAGGCGGCGATGGACGGTGATGGTCTCCAGCTCGGGCAGCTCGGCGCGATGCGACTCGATGAAGGCCAGCTCGTCGGGGGTGATGTCGTCTTTGAGGAAGAGCGGCTGATAGCCCGGAACGGCGGCCATGCGCTGCAAGCGCGCCCGCAACTGATCGGGTGGCATGTGCAGCCCGAGGGCGATCTTGTCGGCGTCGGCCAGCAGGTCATGCTTCTGATCTCGCAGCAGCAATGCCGAGAACGACGGATAGTTATCGACGATGATGCGGCCTTCGCGGTCAAGAATCTTGCCGCGCGGGGCGAGGATGGGAATTTGCTTGATGCTGTTTTGTTCGGCCAGCGAACTGTAGTGCTCGCTTTGGGCGACCTGGAGGCGCCACAGTCCGAACGCGAGAATCAGAAAAATTCCCAGCAGGACGTACTGCACTGCCGTCAACCGGAGCTGGGAGACTTTATCCTCGCGACCTAACATCAGGAACTGATTCTTTCCCGAGTCTTATGCCGGGTGGCACACTGCGGGACAGCTACTCGAATTCGACGTAGCAAAGTCCATCGCAGAGCACCCAATTTCAAGGAAAGCGGCGACTCGGAATTCCTTTTTATTGTAGTCCGAATCGGGAAGACGTCGGAGGAAAATGTGGCGAAATGGTGGGAGATTCGGCACACCTACCGTTGTTTGAACCGGTCCAGGAAGGCGAACAGGAATATCCCGAGGATGGCGTTGGCCAGGGCCGAGACGGCGATGTGGCTCCAGCTCCATTGCAGGGTTTGGCGCAGCAGCCCGTGTGCCACACCGTAGTAGACAATCTCGTGGATAAAGAAGAACCCAAACGTAATGAGAAAGCGCGAGCCCGGGTTTTCGACATCGATTTTTACCCCGAGGGACGATGCCAGATACCCAACCACCGTTAGCGCGATCCCGTACATGCCGAGCGGGTGGCTGGGCCCGGCGAACAGATCGTAAAAAAGTCCGATGAAGCAGCCGGTCAGACATCCGGTGATCGGGTTGCGGCGCGACGTAGCGAAGAATAGCGTCACCAGGAACGGCAGATCGACAATGGGCAGAAACCGGACATGGATCGGAATGATGACCGGGATGAAGACCTGGATGATGATGGCAACCAGGGGGATGAGAAGGATCGCCGGCCAGCCGAACTCGTAGACCGACACCTGCTCGCGCGAGGTCACGCTGCCGCGGAATGGCATGACACGGGTCGTCATTGCGGCGAAGCTCCTCCCGAGGGCGTAGCGGCCGGCTGCTCCGGCGAAGTTGTTTCAGCCGGAGGCGTTCGCTTCGGCCTGGGTGTGGCCGGAGCGTCGTTGTCGACGACGCGCACGCCGTTCGTAGGCGCGGTCGCGGCGTTGTTGGGTCTCGCAGTCGTGGTTGTACCGGCAGCTTGCGTCGGTTTCGGCTTCACGGTTCCAGCCGTGCCCGGCGCGGATGTGCGCGGAGCTGTAGTGGCAGGCTTATTCGGCGTCGGAGCCGGAGTCGCCGGCTTGTTTGGCGTTGTCCCTGACGCTGTGGGATGGGCTCCAACCACTGCCTGGAGCTGTGGTTCCGGCAGGCGGCGTTCCCGGCGTGGCGCTGCCCGGCTTGGCGTTGCCGGCAGCATCCACTTCGGCCTTGTTGGGCACGGTCGGCAGGCGCTCGGCGAGAATGTCGGACGCGCGTAGCGGGCCGAGGTCCTTCGAATCCGGCATCTTCTCCGTGATCTTGGTGACCACCAGCACTTCTTCGATCTGATCCAGACGCGCCGCCGGAATTACGCGGATGTTGAGGAACAGGTCTTTTCCCGGCTCAACGGTCGCAACCTTGCCCACCGGCAAACCCTTGGGGAAGATACGGTCGCCGCCGCTGGTGATGACCTCTTCGCCCGGCGTGACCTTCTCATCGCTCATGATGTACTGCAACGTGGTAGCGCCGCTGGGCGTGCCCTTCAGAATGCCCTGCAGCCGCGAATCTTTCAGTGCCGCGCCCACGCCGCTGAACTGGTCGTTGATGGGCAGCACCTGCGACCAGTTGTCGGCCACCTGCACGATCTTGCCTACGATGCCACCCGGCGTAATCACCGCCATGTCGGTCTTGATGCCGTCGTTGGCGCCCTTGTCGATGTACAGCACGCGAGACTGCTCGCTGCCGCTGGTGCCGATGACCTGCGCGGCGATGGTTGTGTCGACGTATTGTTCTTTGAACCCGAGCAGCGCCTGGACGCGGCGCGCCATGCGCGCGTCCTCTTCCATGCGCGTCTGCTGGATCTGCATCTGCGCTAATTGCGCTTTCAGTTCGCGGTTTTCGCGCCGGACACCGCGCAGGTAGGCGTAGTTCTTGAAAATGTTCTGCACCCACTGCTGGCTGTGCACGACAGCGGTTTCGATGGGAGTAACGGCGGAGATAGCCCACAGGCGGATGAGACGCGTCTGACCTTCGTCGGACGGACGCCGCACTTGCACGGCGAGTCCGATCACCTGGGCGAACAGGATGGCCGCGAATACGATCAGATTCTTAAAGCGGCCAAGAAATGTGTCCATACTCTTGCCGGCCTACCGCGCCGGGGTCTTGTCTGGAATTCCACGTCGAGCGCGTTTCCACCGCCGCCCGAACCCAATGAATTGCCGTCACGACGCACTTCATGAATTGTCATCACGAGGCACTTCATGACACGAGGCGCCTAATGATTTGTGATCACGAGGCAACTTCACGACAATAGTCACCTAATGAATTGTCATCACGAGCGAAGCGAGGGATCTGCTTTTCTTCCCAGCGGCAAAACAGCAGATCCCTCGCTTCGCTCGTGATGACAACCAAAACTCATTTCCGCGGCGCAGCGAAAGCCGTGCCCTTTCAAAACTCTAGTCGATCGAAATCTTACGCAGCAGCTTGAAGTCATGGAGCATCTTGCCCGTGCCCAGCACTACGCTGCACAGCGGATCGTCGGCGATCGAAACCGGCAATCCCGTTTCTTCACGAATACGTTTGTCCAGATTCTTCAGCAGCGCGCCGCCGCCGGTCAGCACGATACCGCGATCGCTGATATCGGCCGACAACTCCGGAGGCGTGCGTTCCAGGGCCACGCGAATCGCGTTCATGATCGTAGCCACGCACTCGCCCAGCGACTCGCGAATCTCGCTGTCGTCGATGGTGATGGTCTTGGGCACGCCTTCGATTAGGTTGCGGCCCTTGATTTCCATCGTGAGCGGCTTCTCCAGCGGATACGCCGAGCCAATCTCAATCTTGATCTGCTCGGCTGTGCGCTCGCCGATCAGCAGGTTGTACTTGCGCTTCAGGTAATTCATGATGGCTTCGTCCATCTGATTACCCGCCATGCGCACCGAGCGCGAATACACGATGCCGCTGAGAGAAATCACAGCGATGTCGGTCGTGCCGCCGCCGATGTCGACCACCATGTTGCCGCTGGGCTCGGTAATGGGCAGGCCCGCGCCAATGGCGGCGACCATCGCCTGCTCGACCAGGTGAACCTCGCTGGCCTTGGCGCGATAGGCCGAATCCATAACGGCTCGCTTTTCCACCTGCGTGATCTCGGAAGGCACGCCGATGACGATGCGCGGATGCACCAGCATCTTGCGGTTGTGCGCCTTCTGGATGAAGTAGTTCAGCATCTTCTCGGTGACTTTGAAGTCGGCGATGACGCCGTCTTTCATCGGCTTGATGGCGACGATGTTGCCGGGCGTGCGGCCCAGCATCTCCTTGGCTTCTTTGCCGACGGCTTCTACTTCACCGGTATTCTTGTTGATGGCGACGATGGAGGGCTCGTTGACGACGATGCCTTTGCCTCGGGCGTACACCAGCGTGTTGGCGGTGCCCAGATCGATCGCCAGATCGCTGGAAAACACGCTGAACAGCGAGCGCATGTTGCTGAAGCGCGAGGAACTGCTATGAAAGCCGTTAGATGACATTCCGTACTAGTTCTTTCTAAATAGGGCGGTGACTTACAGTTTATGACACAACAGGCGCAAGAGCACACTCGACCAAATGCCTTAATCCAGCAGATTCGTGGGTTTGTGATCCGTGGGAAACCGCCGGATGGCTACTTGCGAACAGAGTAACACTTGAGAGTAGCACAAGAGAATGTTACTTAAGGCGTAAACAGAGGGGATTCCGCTGCGGGTTGGCGAAGCGAAAGCTGACCGCCTCCGCGCTCCAGTTCGATCCACAAGATTGCCGCCTACTCGCCGGTGGCGCCTTCGGCCTGCTGGCCGTCGCCTTCGCTCTCGATGATGCGGCGCACGGCGGCGTTGAGGTCGGGAGCGGTTAGCACCAGCTCGCGCAGGGGCTCGAGCTTTTGATGAATCGTCTCGCGATGAGCCGGGTTCCCTTCAAGCTGCTCGACATAGCCCTGCCATTGCCCGGAGAGCTTGGCCTCCAGAACAGATTCCAGAGCCGCGTTGCGCAGTGAGAGATATTCGATGACGTCGAGGAGACGAAGCGCGAGATCTTTGTCGGATAGCATGGCCCTTGTGTGAGTAAACCACGGCTGTTGTGGAACACCCCGCCCTAGCCAGAAGACGGCTAGAACGGGGCACCCAAGTTTCCCATCTGAGAACTGACGGCTGATCGCTGACAGCTTTCTTACAACGATCCCATGTTCGCCAGGAATTCGCCGTTCGAGCGGGCCTTGCCCAACTTGTCGATGAGCAGTTCCATAGCTTCCACCGGCGACAGCGGGTTCAGGATCTTGCGCAGAACCCAGATGCGTGCCAGGTCTTCCTTGGGGATCAGCAACTCTTCCTTACGCGTGCCCGACCGCTGAATGTCGATGGCCGGGAAGGTGCGCTTGTCGACCAATTTGCGGTCGAGGATGATTTCCATGTTGCCGGTGCCCTTGAATTCTTCAAAGATCACATCGTCCATGCGCGATCCGGTTTCGATCAGCGCGGTCGCAATGATGGTCAGCGAGCCGCCTTCTTCGATGTTACGGGCCGCGCCGAAGAAGCGCTTCGGACGCTGCAGCGCGTTGGAATCCACGCCGCCGGAAAGCACTTTGCCCGAGGGCGGAACGATGGTGTTGTAGGCACGCGCCAGACGCGTAATCGAGTCCAGCAGGATGACGACGTCGCGCTTGTGTTCGACCAGGCGCTTGGCCTTTTCGATCACCATTTCCGCAACCTGCACGTGACGCGCGGCAGGCTCGTCGAAGGTCGACGAAATCACTTCGCCCTTCACCGAACGCTGCATGTCCGTAACTTCTTCCGGACGCTCGTCGATGAGCAGCACGATGAGCACGATTTCGGGATGATTGGTGGTGATCGAGTTCGCCAGATTCTGCAACAGCATCGTCTTGCCGGTACGCGGCGGAGCGACGATGAGGCCGCGCTGACCTTTGCCGACCGGGGTCAGCAGGTCCATGACGCGGGCGCTGATGTTTTCGCGAACCGTCTCCAGCTTGATCCGTTCCTGGGGATACAGCGGAGTGAGGTTATCGAAGAGGATCTTGTTGCGCGCCTCTTCAGGCGACTCAAAGTTGACGGCCTCAATCTTGACTAGCGCGAAGTACTTCTCGCCCTCATGCGGAGGACGGACCTGGCCGCTGATCGTATCGCCGGTCTTGAGGTCAAATTTGCGAATCTGTGACGGAGAAACGTAGATATCGTCCGGTCCGGGCAGATAGTTGTAGTCGGGCGAGCGGAGAAAACCGTAACCATCAGGAAGGATTTCCAGCACGCCTTCGGCGAAGATGTGTCCTTCTTTTTCGCTTTGGGCTTGCAGGATCTTAAAGATGAGGTCCTGCTTGCGCAGGCCGCTGGCGCCGGGTAGCTCGAGAGACCGAGCTATGCGGGTCAACTCGGTGATGTTCTTTTCTTTCAGTTCTGAGATTGTCATGTTCACCTACGGGGATTTTGCGGAAGGGCGGGCCGGAGGAACGTACGAGGAAGCGCCAAAGGCGCGACGCGCTTAAGCAGCGCGCCGCTGGCCTTCGGTTGCAGTCTCCGGTTCAAGAATCACTGCGCGACGGTCCGCATCAGCGATGCGATTCAGCACATCGTTGGTCGTGTCCTGAATGCGCGTGTTGGGCTTGTGGAACCTGCGGGTCGCCTTGGACGCCAACTGACACAGTGTGTAACGGTTGCGCAGTGTGTGTACTGCCTCAAATACCAGTTCAGACCTCATCGATATATGTCTCCTATATGTGTATGAATGGATGTTCCGGAGCCCGGCCAGATATAAATCAATGCTCCTTGCCTAAATTCAAGCGATGGGAACCGACGGCGAACCAGACTTTTGCGGCAGGAACCAATTTCTTAGATGCTGCGCGAGTGGTTTCGGTTCGGCAATTTCTCGCCTGCTAACCGCGGTTCCTCTACTACGGAAACCGTTCTGTTGCAATAACTTACCTCAGTCATTTGTGCTCCCGGCATGGTGGCGCAGCCGGAGCTTTTCTTTCCTGTTTCCCTGATGATGGCTTTCTGAGGGGGCCGTTTCGGGGCAGGACGCTTGGACTGGTCTTACAGGACCACGCCTACGTAAAAAGGTAAGGTAGCCGCCTCGCTCGCCACAGTCAAGAAAAATCGTCCGCCGAATCTAACCTCCAACCAACATCAGATTCCAACGCTGACCCCTTAGACGTGCAGGGGGAGCAAACGTCGCTACAAATTTACTAACAGCCAATTCCTCAATAAGTTGCGGTGGGATACAGCGTATTTTTGCCTTCCCCGGAATCGCCACGTTTGTGGCTTTTCGACGACTCCGCAACCTTCAACGGCGCCCTTCCAAACACTTTTTTCCACTGCGCAAAATCGCGTGATAGCGCGCCTGGGCCAAGGCATTAGTCATAGGCCTGGTGTCATCACCCGGCCGCACCCCTGGCAAACATGCGAAAACCTTCCCAGCCTCGGAGCTGCGTGTCACAGTTACGCCCAGAACGTTCGATCCAGCGTCCGATACTGGATCGCCTCGGCGATGTGGCCGGGCTCGACCTCCTCGCTGCCTGCCAGATCGGCGACGGTCCGTGCCACCTTCAAAATGCGATCGTGCGCTCGCGCACTCAGTCCCTGCTTGACCATGGCTCGCTCCAGCAAGTGCTCGGAATCCGTACCCAGCTCGCAGTATTTTCTGATCTCGCGCGAGCCCATCTGGGCGTTGGCGTAAATTCTCTCGCCGCCGGAGCAGAGCCTCTGCAATTGGATATCCCGGGCACGGATCACGCGCTTGCGGATGTCGGCCGAGCTCTCCGGTGCCGCTCCGCCGCGCAGCTCGCGGTAATTCACCGAGGGCACATCGATGTGGAGGTCGATGCGGTCCATCAGGGGGCCGGAAATCTTCGAGACATAGCGTTGAATCATCATCGGCGAGCAGCGACACTCGCGGCTGCGGTCGTTGTGATAGCCGCAGGGGCAGGGATTCATCGCGGCCACCAGCATGAAGCGCGCCGGGAAGGTCAAAGACATGGCGGCGCGGGCGATGGTCACGGTGCCATCTTCCAGCGGCTGCCGCATCACCTCGAGCACATTGCGTGGGAATTCGGGCAGTTCGTCGAGGAAGAGCACGCCGTTGTGGGCGAGCGAAACTTCGCCGGGGCGCGGAATCATGCCTCCGCCGATGAGCCCCGCGTCGGAGATGGTGTGGTGCGGAGAGCGAAAGGGCCGCGTGCCGACCAGGGCGCTGCCTGCATCGAGCACCCCCGCCACGCTGTGAATCTTGGTGGTCTCCAACGCCTCTTCGAAGGTGAGCGGCGGGAGCACAGTCGCCATGCGCTTGGCCAGCATGGTCTTGCCCGAGCCGGGCGGTCCGATCATCAGGAGATTATGGCCGCCGGCCGCGGCAATCTCGATGGCGCGCTTAGCCGTCTGCTGGCCGCGCACGTCGCGAAAATCGACGGCGAAGTCCTGCGAACTTTCCAGCAGGGCCTGGGTATCGACCTTCACCGGAGCTACGCCGTTGCCGCTATTCAGTAGCTGCACCACCTGCGTCAGCGACTTGACCGGATAAACCTGAACCCCTTCCACCAGCGCCGCTTCGCGCGCGTTGACTTCAGGAACGATGAGTTTGCGAATGCCGTTGGTGCGCGCCATCACAGCGATCGGCAGGGCGCCACGCACGCCACGCAGGCCGCCATCGAGCGAAAGCTCGCCCACAAAAAGCGAATTCTCAGGAGGTTTGTTGTTCAAGCCTCCATAAGCGCCGAGGATGCCGAGCGCCATCGGCAGGTCGAAGCCCGAGCCTTCCTTGCGGATGTCGGCGGGGGCCAGGTTGATGGTAATAGTGGTGGCGGGAATGTCGTAGCCGCTGTTCTTCAGGGCAGCGCGGATGCGCTCGCGGCTCTCGCGCACGGTCGCGTCGGGCAAGCCGACCGTGGTGAAAAAATCCTTGTCGCTCTTGAACGGCGCTACGTCGACCTCGACCTCGATCAGGTTGGCGTCAATGCCGTAGACCGCGGCACTCAGTGTCTTATAGAGCATGCAGGGAATGCACGCCCACCACAGAATCTCTAGAAATAGCAGAACAGTTGGACGAAAGGTGTGACCGCTCTCACCTCGCAACGTGATAGGCCCGGAGCACTTCGTCTATGACATCAATGCGACGACTCTCCTGGCGCGGGCCAAACGTATCGCAGGAGAACGGTAAGGGCGAGCGTAACGAAGAACAGCGCCCATTGCGGATGCGCGGGCCAAATCTTGTGCATCAGCCCCAGCATCCATGCGATGGTGCCAATTGCGCTTGCCACGAGAGATGCTTTCAATGTCTTCATGGATCAGCTCCGGGATCTGTGTCAGGACACGACCAAAACAAGCTTGCACGCCGACGTCTTCAAGCCGCTTCCTCGGCAAACTGCCGGACTTCCTCCAGTTGGGCCTGCGCTTTTTGCAGACTGCGTACGAACCATGGCCTGATCGACAAAGCGACGCAGGCGCTCGTTCCCTGGCTTGCGCGAGCGCGCATACAACCACAGCGTTGCCGACAATCCAATGACGCCGACTGCCAGGCCCAGCCATATCACCGAGGGCGCTTGCGCGAAGAGGTTAACGTGCACCAGGCCGAGCAGCGCCATCAGCACCGGGATCCACAGGAACCACCAGCTTAAACCGGTAACGATGCTGCTGAGGATATAAGCGCGGCGGACGCGCAACAGCCCTTCCTGAATCTGGAGTACCGAACCGGCATAATCGATGTTCTGGATTGCGCCCATCACTACGCCGGCCGAGATCAGGCAGCCCACGCCGTACGCATTCACCACCGCGCCGGCCACAATGACGGAGAGCGCGCCCGGCCGGCTGCTCCACAAGCTGGCCGCCAGCAGCAGGAAACAAAGACCAAAGAGCATCTGGAGGATCTGCCCCCAAAACAGCGGCCTCAGGTTCGAGCGCGCGCTCGCCAGTTTCTGGTGCTTGTACATGGCGAGGTGGATGGCGCTCTCGCGCTTTAGTTGCTGGTTCAACGTATCCCATGCCGTTTTCAGTTCTTCGAGTTCCATGACGTCTTCCTCTTCGCAATAGTGGCGGCTAAAGCTCGGCGCGAATCTTCTGCTTTAGCCGGTTGATCTTGGTGGAAACATTGCTTGGGGTGATGCCGAGAATTTCCGCGATCTCCCGCTGACTCTTGTCTTCGAGGTACAGCAGCAGCAGGGCCCGGTCGAGCGGCGACTGGCGCTCGATGAAGGTCTGCAGCCGCTGGTGGAGATCCGACGAATCGCCAGGCGCCGCGACCGTATCGTGCAGCGTTTCGTCCAGAGGCACGGCCACCTGCCGGTGCCGCACTTCTTTCCTCACATAACTGATGGCGACGTTCAGCGCGATGCGATACATCCAGGTGCTGAAGGTGCGCGCGGGATCGTACTTTGGCCATGCCCGCCAAAGTTGCGCGGCAATCTCCTGCACCAGGTCGGCGCGTTCGTCAGGACGCCAGCAGTACGTGCCGGCTACCTTGAAGACGATGCCCTCATGCGCCAGCAGAAGGGCTTCGAACTCGCGTTGGCGCTGCTCTTGCATCGTGATCTGGGGTCTTCTCCTGAGAACAGCGCGCGGCGGGCGTCAATATTCACCGTCTGTACAGTGATTCGCCCGGACCTGCTGAATGTCACAGAACCAATGATTATTTTTTGCAGAGATGGATGCCAGCGGAAAAGCGTGCAGATTACGGCGCGGTTAAAAGGCGGTGAAGACGGTAGAGGAATTTGCCGCTAAGAATTGAAGGGCGGAATTCTTGTCCGGAAGCGCAGCGCCCAGTTGCACATCCGATGCCGTGAGGCCAAAGAATTCCGCCAACCGATAAACCTGACTCGCTATGGTTCGCCCTAAATCACTTCCCTAAAACGATCCCAATGAAGGCATTCTGGCATCGCAGCGCGGAAGTGCCAATGCCCCTTATGCCGTAGGACCCTACAACTTCGGTCGTAATGTCATCCGCTGTCGAAACCGGCCTGCGGTGTCCGGCGTCACTGGCCCGCCGCACCGCCCTTTGGTATCTTCGAGCTATGCCGCTCTCGGCCAACATCTGCGGAGTCATTCTGTCCGCGGGCTTCTCCAGCCGCATGGGCCGTGATAAGGCGTTGCTGCCGTGGCCTCCGGTCGCCGAGAGTACACCGGTGGCCAACACGTTTCTGGGCGCAACCATCGACTTGCTGCAAGCCTTCTCGGAGTTGGTGATCGTCGTCGCCGGCAAGAACGCGCCCCACATCTCGCCGGTCATCTACGCGCACGGCGGCTTTCTCACGATCAACCGCCAGCCGGAGTTGGGACAGTTCAGTTCGCTGCAGGCCGGTCTCCATGAAGTGCTGAACCACGGACGGGACGCGGCCTTCATCGACCTCATCGACCGCCCGCCGGCCCTGCCGAGTACTCTGCGTGCCCTGCGCGAAACGTTCCAGTACGCCGACCCGAACGTCTGGGCGGTGGTGCCCGAAGTCATGCGCGATGGCGAAGCGCTGCACGGCCACCCCATCCTCATCGGCCGCGAGATGATTGAAGCTTTCCTGAGCGCGCCTGTGACCAGCAGCGCCCGCGAAATCGAACATCAGCACCAGCAGCATATCCAGTACGTGCCGGTCGACGACCCGCGGCTCGGCGTCAATATCGACACCCCTGAGGACTACGCACGCCTGGCCAAGACCGAGATGATCTCGTCGGAGAAGCAGTTTTGAACTTCTCGACCCCCGCTGAATTTATTGACCAGGTCCTTGGATTGAAGCCGTCCATCGCTGTCTTCGACTGCGACGGTACCCTGTGGAGCGGCGATGCCGGCGCCGACTTCTTCTACTGGGAGATCGAGCGCGGCATCATCAGCCGCGAGATGGCCGACTGGGCTCTGGGCCGGTACGAGGGCTACAAGGCCGGCACGGTCAGCGAAGAGCAAATCTGCGGCGAGATGGTCAGCATGAACCGCGGCGTCTCGCATGATAAGCTGCAGCGCGCGGCGCGCGAGTTCTTCGACGAAGTGGTCGCCCATCGCATCTTCCCCGAACTGCAGGAACTGACGCGCAAGCTCGTCGCGCAGGGCTGTGAGTTGTGGGCCGTGTCGTCGACCAACGACTGGGTCGTGGAGGTCGGCGCCGAGCGATTCGGCATCCCGCGCGAGCGCATCCTGGCCGCGTGCGTTGAAATCGAGAATGGCTGCGCCAGTGACCGCCTGATCCGCGTGCCGACCGATGAATTGAAAGTCGTCGGCGATTCGCGAGGTCATCGGCAAGCCGATGGAGGCGGTCTTCGGCAATTCCGTCCACGATCAGGCGATGCTGGAACTGGCGAAATGGCCCTTCTGCGTGAATCCCAATCCTGACCTGGAGAACATCGCGCGCGAATGCGGCTGGACTGTGTACTGGCCGTCAATAGCAAAGCGCTAGACGTCGAGCGATTCCGGCTGGATTCGTTTCAATCTCATTTGTCATCCCGAGCGAGGGCTTCAGCGCGAATGGCGGGACCGCTACTCGCAGGATGACAAAGAATGGAACGCTATCGTTGAAGGCAAAAGAAAATGCCCGCCATTGCGGCGGGCATGCACATCGATCTCAAACTCGGATTACGCTTTTTCCAGATTCACTGCTCTGCGGAACGAGCCCTGCTCGTTTTTGATCTTTTCCTGCAGCAGCATGATCGCGTAAATCAACTGCTCGGGACGCGGCGGGCAGCCCGGCACGTAAACATCCACCGGAATCCACTGATTCACGCCTTGTACCAGCGCGTAGTTGTTGAACACGCCGCCGGAGGTCGCGCACGCGCCCATCGAGATCACCCACTTGGGCTCGGGCATCTGCTCGTAGAGTTCGCGGATCACCGGCGCCATCTTTTGCGAAACGCGGCCGGCGATGATCATCAGGTCAGACTGGCGCGGCGAGGGGCGAAACACCTCGGCGCCGAAACGCGCGATATCGAAGCGCGACGCGCCCATCGACATCATCTCGATGGCGCAGCAGGCCAGACCGAAGGTCATCGGCCAGATGGAATTGCGGCGCACCCAGTTGACAACAGCATCAAGCGACGCCAGCACCACGCCTTCGTGCTGCTGCTCGCCGAAGGTCGCGCGCAGAATACCACGGCGGCTCTGGTCGGAACCGACAAGGTTGTCGAAGCGCTCGGTGCCCGTCTCGGGGTTGTCGAAGTGCGGCATGCGATGTTCAGCCATATCGCTCCCTATTATACCTACTCGAATTGGATGCACCGGCGGCCTCCGCGACGCACCCCGCAGCCGTCACGGCACCAGCTCGGCCGTGCGCAGGAAATCGTAGTTTCCCGCCGGCGAGACCTGAATCCCGTGCACCCGGTTGGTGTGCACCAGCACGTTATCGAGATACCACAGGTTGATGTAGGGCAGGTCCTCGGCGAGGATCACCTGCACCTCGTCGTAGATGGCTTTGCGCTTCTGCTGGTCGAGAGTGCTGCGGCCTTGCTTGATCAGATCATCGACGCGCGGATTTGAATAGAACGTTCGATTAGCGCGCTTGGGCGCAAAGCTCGAAGTGGCGAAGACGTTCTCGAACATGTCGGGATCCTGGTTGCCGCCGATCCAGCGCAGCGAGTGCACCTGATATGCGCCCTTAGTCACGTCGGCGAGAAATGTGGCGGCTTCAAAGCTGCGGATGTCGAGTGCAATGCCGACGTCGCGTAGCTGCTGCTGCAAGACGGCGGCCAGCAGGCGCGTCGACTCCTCGGTTGAGGTTTTCATCACGATGTGAAAGCGAACGCCATTCTTCGCGGGATAGCCGGCTTCATCCAGCAATTGCCGCGCCCGCGCAGGATCGTGCGGATAGCGCTCGACATCGCCGTCGTAAGCCCAATGCTGCGGCGGAAGGATGCTGTAAGCCGGGCGCGCCTCATCGCGCAGCAGGTAGTGAATGATGGGCTGCGTGTTGATGGCATAGGCGATGGCGCGGCGCACGCGCACATCCTTCAGGATCGGGTCACGCAGGTTGAGCGCGAGATAGGCGTAGATGGTGCCCGGCGACTGCATCACCGTGAGGTTGGGAGCGCGCTGCAAGGCGACAACCGTGTCGGCGGTGAGCGAGTTGATGGCGACGTCGGCACTCTGCTTGCGCAGCTCCAGCGCGCGCGTGGTTGAGTCAGGGATGACCTTGAATTCGACGCGAGCAATCTTTGGCGGCGCGGCCCAGTACTCCGGGTTGCGCTCGACGATGACGTTCTTATCCTGCTGCGCGCTGACGAAGCGATACGGGCCCGAGCCGATCGGCTGGCGCACGAAGTCCTCGCCGCTGCCGTAGGGCACAATGCCCGCTGCACCGGACAGATTCCACAGCAGCGAGGCGTACGGCTGCTTCAGGTGAAAAATGACCGTGTAGTCGTCGGGCGTCTCGATGCTGCTGACCGAGGTGAAGGTGCTGGCCTTGGGGCTGCGAATTTTGCCGCTGATGAGCGAGTCGAAGGTCCACTTCACATCGCGCGAGGTGAGCGGCTGCCCGTTGTGAAAGCGCACGCCCTGACGCAGATGAAAGATGTAGGTCAGCGGATCGGGAGTCTCCCAGCGCTCGGCCAGCGCGGGCTGCAGGTTGAATTGTTCGTCGCGCGTGACCAGCGGATCGAAGAGCAGCTCGTCGATGCGCTGCGACTGCGCGTCGACGCCCACGCGCGGATCGAGATTGATGGGGCTGCTCTCGATGATCATCACCAGCGTGTTAGGGTCGGGCTTCTGCGAACAGGCGCAAAGAAGTAGAGCCAGCGGCGACGCACAGGCACAGAGAAAAAATCTGGACCAGAGAATTCCGAGGCGCGTCGAAATCGATTACCGCAGGCTGCTTCTTGATTGACGTCTCCTCCGTGTCTCCGTGCGCCTCCGTGGTGAACCCGTGGCTAGGCATAGCTGACCTTGCCCAGGATCGCGGGCCGCTCGGCGCCCGTGGCCGACGGAACGTTGGACGGCATCCGCCGCCACGTCTGATAGGCAAGCAACGCGAAGGCCGCGGCCTCCTTCGCTTCCGATGGCAGGCCGAAGTCGTCGGTGGTGCGCACGCGCAGCTTCAACGGCGCCAGCTCTTCGCGAATCATGCCCATCAGAGTAGCGTTCTTCGTGCCACCCCCGGACACAACGAATTCGCGGAAGCGCTGCGGCGGCTCGACCATTGGCAGAACAAATTTGCGCACGGCGATGCCGATCGAACGCGCGGTGAGCGCGGTTGCGGTGGCCACAACGTCGTTCTCATCGGCGCGGCGGCAGAGGCGCAGGAATTGCCGCACGAACTCGCGCCCGAACTGCTCGCGCCCGGCGGTCTTCGGAGGCCTCTGGCGGAAATAGGGACTGCGCAGCTCCTCGCGCAGGACACGCTCGATGGGCTCGCCTCGCGCCGCCAGCCGGCCATTGCGGTCGTACGGTTTGCCGAAGAGCTGCTCGGTGACGGCGTCGATGACCATGTTGCCTGGGCCGGTGTCGAAGGCGATGAGGTCTGACGGCTCGGCGCGCGGGGGAATCGCGGTCAGGTTGCCGATCCCGCCGAGGTTCTGCACGATGCGTCCGTAGCGGCGATGGCGATAAAGCGCGTAATCGAGGAACGGCACCAGCGGCGCACCTTTGCCGCCGGCAGCCATGTCGGCCGGACGAAAATCGCTGACTACCGGAACACCCAGTCTTCGCGGCAATGATCGCGCCTTCACCTGTCTGCCAGGTACAGGCGATGCGCCGTCCGAGAAACGGCTTGGCGACCCCCTGGTGATAGATGGTCTGACCGTGACAGCCGACGAGTTGGCATTCCAGTCGCGCGCGCCGCTGCGCCGCACGGACCGCATCGGCATAGAGTTCGCCCAGAAGAAAATTCAGTCGCGAGAGATCGGCAACGCTCGCAGTCGCGGCATTCATGGTCGCGAGGATGGCGCGACGGACCTCGCGGGGATAAGGGAATTCGTAGTGGGCCAGCAGTTCCAGACGCGAGCGGAAGCCGCGGCCCTGAATGCGCGTGAGCGCAACATTGATGCCGTCGGCCGAGGTGCCGCTCATCACGCCGGCGACGATCACCCGGCTACCTCGTCTGCCGAGGCCTGCCGCAGACGCAGCTCTTCGCTGAATTGCCAGATGCGGCGCGTCAGGCGCTCCACCGTCTTCTGCTTCGGCGTAGGCGCCATTGGCTTCGTCAGCGCCTTCGACTTTTTCTTCAGCGCCGAGCACGCGCTCCGCTTTTCGCGCCACCAGCCTGGCGAATTTCTTGTCGATCTCGGCCTGCTTCAGCACGGCTTCAAACGCCCGGCGCACGCTCTCTTCTTTCTGGCAGACCAGGAACATATCGGCGCCGGCGCTCAGCGTTTCAACCGCGGCGTCCTCGATCGACGCACGCTGCCAGCACGCCGCCCATGTCGAGATCGTCGGTGATGATGAGGCCTTCGTAGCCGATCTTCCTGCGGAGAATGTCGCGCATCCACTTCTTGGAAAGCGAGGCCGGCGTGTTATCGCCCGTGACTTCGGGATACGCCGCGTGCGCCACCATGATGAACGGCAGCTCATCATGCAGCTTGCGATACGGCGCCAGGTCCTGCTTCCACATCGCCTTCCACTTCTTGTCGATCGAGGGCAGCTCGCTGTGCGTGTCGAGCTTGCGCCTCGCCGAGGCCGGGGAAATGCTTACCGCAACCCAGCACATTCGCGTCGTCAAGTCCGTGCAGGAACGCCTTTGCGTAGGCGATGGTTCGCTTCGGATTGTCGGAGACGGTGCGCGAGCCCAGCACGCTCATCGAAGCTGGCAAGCGCAGATCGAAGACCGGCGCGAAGTCGGTGTTGAAGCCGAGCGCGCGAATTTCTTCGCCGATCAGGCGACCGTGGCGGCGGAAGAGCTTCTTCGATCGCGAGGCCGCAACCTCGCTCACCGGCGGAATCGGCGCAATGACGTCGCGCAGACGATCGACGGTGCCGCCTTCCATGTCGACGCAGAGGAACATCGGCGTCTCCGCCGTCTTCTGCGCGCCGCTCAGCAGAGCGTGCGTCTGCTCGGCGTGCTCCAGGTTGCGCTTGAACAGGATGATGCCGGCAGGCGCGAGGCTCTCAAACATGACACGCAGCCGTTGTGACATACCTGTGCCGTCGAAGCCCATGATGAGCAATTGGCCGACCTGCCGACGAAGTTCGCGGGAACGTTTCGATGCCATGAGAATAGATGAGTGTATCGCGAGGGAGACAGCAATTGAGGTGAGAAGGATGAGTCCCTCGTCATCGACTGAGGGCCCGGGGGCGAATCGTCCATTCAGAGCAATGGAGTTCGCGCCAGAATATTGTCATCACGAGCGCCAGTTGGCGCGAGGGATCTGCTTTCCGCGTGCTAACAACAGATCCCTCGTCGGCCTGAAGTCCTCCTCGTGATGACAATGATGTGGAATAGGCAGCAGATGACCTACTCCATCTGCTTCTTCAATTCGTGCAGAAGGTTCAGTGCCTCCAGGGGACTGAGGCGGTCTAAGTCGGTTTCTTTCAGGCGGTCGACGATCTTCTGCGAGAGCGGTGTGAAGATGGTCAGCTGCATGGGGCCCGATTCGCGCTGCTCGTCGTGCGCCAGATGTTTCACCGCGCTGCGTTCGGCGTTCTCGTGTTCGGCCAGGACTTCGCGCGCGCGCGTGACAACGTCGTTGGGCAGCCCAGCCAGCTTGGCGACCTCGATGCCATAGCTCTTGTCGGCCGCGCCTTCTTCGACCTTGCGCAGGAAGACGATTCCGCCGCCACTTTCTTTCACGCCAACATGGAAATTCTTTACCCCGCTCAGCCGGTCGGCCAGCTCGGTCAGCTCGTGATAATGCGTGGCGAAGAGCGTTTTGGCGCGCGTGTTGGCGTGGATGTACTCGATGGCGGCCCACGCGATGGCCAGCCCGTCGTAGGTCGCGGTGCCGCGGCCAACCTCGTCCAGCAGGATCAGCGAGCGTGAGGTTGCTGTGTTGAGGATGGCCGCTGTTTCGGTCATCTCGACCATGAAGGTCGAGCGGCCGCGCGCCAGGTTGTCGGCTGCGCCGATGCGGGTGAAGATGCGGTCCACCAGTCCCAGCCGCGCCGAACGCGCCGGAACGAACGATCCCATCTGCGCCATCAGCACGATGAGCGCAGCCTGCCGGAGGTAGGTTGATTTGCCACCCATGTTCGGGCCGGTAATGAGCAGGATCGAGTGCGTCGTGCCGTTCAAGTAAATGTCGTTGGGGACGAAGCGGTCGGCGACGCCGGAGATCTCCAGTTGCTCGATCACGGGATGACGGCCTTCGATGATCTCGATGTCTGAAGTTTCGTCGAGCTTCGGACGGCAGTAATTTCGATTCGCGGCCAGCGAGGCGAACGAAGCGAGCAGATCGATCTCCGCCAGCGCCAGTGCGGTCTGGCGAATGCGGCGCGCTTCGGCGGCGACGGCGGTGCGCAACTCGGCGAACAGCCGCCGCTCGATCTCAACCATCTTCTCCTGCGCGTCCAGCACCTTGCCTTCGTATTCCTTCAGCTCGGGCGTGGTGAAGCGCTCGGCGTTGACCAGCGTCTGCTTGCGCTCGTAATCGGCGGGCGCGTGTTGCAGGTTCGCCTTCGAAATCTCGAGGTAGTAGCCGAAGACGCTGTTGAATTTCACCTTCAGCGAGCCGATGCCGGTGCGCTGGCGCTCGCGCTGCTCGATCTGCGCGATGTACTGCTTGCTGTTGCGGCTCAGGTCGCGAAGTTCATCGAGCGTCGCGTCAACGCCGGTCCGGATAACGCCGCCATCGGCCAGCGTCAGCGGCGGCTCGTCTTCCAGCGACGAGGTGATGCGCTCGCGCAGGTCGGCGAGTTCATCACACTGCGCGTGCAGGGCCTGCAATCGTTCCGCATTGAAGTGCGCGAGTGATTCCCGAACCTTCGGCAGCTTCGCCAGTGAAATCGCGAGTGCCAGCAGATCGCGCGGATTTGCCGTTTCCAGCGTGACGCGGCTCAGCAGACGTTCGAGATCAAGAATTCCCTCCATGCATCGCCGCAGCTCTTCGCGAGCGACCAGGTCCCGGACCATGCCTTCAACGGCGTTCAGGCGCAGGGTGATTTCGTTGCCATCGATCGACGGTCGCAGCATCCAGGCGCGCAGCAGGCGCTTGCCCATCGGCGTGACCGTGCAGTCCAGGCAGCGGAACAGCGTGGCGTTGTCGCCGGCGCCGGTGAACAGCGGCTCGATCAGTTCAAGATTGCGAACCGTGACCGCGTCCAGCACCAGGCAGTTCTGCCGCTCGTAGAAGCCGATGCGGTCAACGTGATCGAGCGAGCCTCGCTGGGTGGTGCGAACGTAATGCAGGATGGCGCCGGCAGCCGTCGCCGCAGCCGTGCGATTGGCCAAGCCGAAGCCTTCCAGCGAGAGCACGCCGAAATGATTCTCGACCTGCGGGATGGCGTAGTCGGGTGCGAAGACCCAATCTTCCAGCGGCGTTTCCGCCCAGCTGGCGTTCTCCAGCGACGCTATGCGCGGAGCTGCAGCAGGTTGGGCGTGTCCCACCCTCTCGCCAAAAGCCGGCGAGGAGGATGGGGCACCCGGGGTGGATTTAGTCTGCGCCTGCTCGAACAGCGGCAGCGACGACGCGAACAGCACCTCGCGCGGACGCAGCACCAGCAGCTCTTCGCGGATGCGGCGCTCGGCATCGTCGCCTGTAAACTCGGTGGCGCGAAACTCGCCAGTGGAAAGATCGAGCGCGGCGAATCCCGCGGTATTGCCTGCACGCGCGATGCAGGCCAGGAAGTTGTTCTCTTCCGAACCCAGCTGCGAGTCGACGGCGGTGCCCGGTGTGAGCACGCGCGTCACCTCGCGCTTCACCAGTTTCTTGGCGACCTTGGGATCTTCCATCTGCTCGCAGATGGCGACCTTGAAGCCCTTGCGGATGAGCTTGGCGATGTAGTTTTCCGCCGCGTGATAGGGCACGCCGCACATCGGGATGGCGATGCCTTTCTCCTTGTTGCGCGAGGTCAGCGTGATCTGCAACTCGCGCGCGGCCACCACCGCGTCTTCAAAGAAGAGCTCGTAGAAGTCGCCCAGGCGGAAGAACAGCAGCGCACTGGGATGCTCTTTCTTGATCGCGGTGTACTGCCGCATCAGCGGAGTGGAAGGCTCGCTCATGACGAAAACTGCGCGGATTATAGCAGTCGTCCGAACTCACTGCGGACGAGTGCGGCGGGGTGCTACACTGCGATTTTTGCGAGGGTTTCGCGATGGCAACTATCCTTGGCTTCGAATGCAGTAAATGCGGGCAGAAATTTGAACCTTATCCCGCGCCGACGATTTGTCCTAAAGACGGCGGGCCGCTCTACGTTCGCTACGACCTCGACGAGATCAAGTGGAACCACAGTCGCGACTCGCTGCTGGGCGCGCCCGAAAAACATGTGGCGCTACGCGGCCGTTCTGCCCGATGCCGAGCCGGTGACGCTGGGCGAAGGCTTTACGCCCATGCTGCCCAGCCGCCGCTATCCCAACCTGCTGATTAAAGATGAAGGCCTGAATCCCACCGGCTCGTTCAAAGCGCGCGGCATGGCAGCGGCCATCACCATGCTGAAGCACTACGGTGTGAAGAAAGTCGCAGCGCCGTCGGCGGGCAACGCGGGTGGGGCGATGGCGATCTATGGCGCTGCCGCGGGAATCGAGGCCTACGTCTTCATGCCAAAAGATGTGCCCATCGCGAATCGCCTGGAGTGTGAAGCGGCGGGCGCCAGGCTGACGCTGGTCGATGGGCTGATCAGCGATTGCGGCCGCATGGTGGCCGAGCGCAAAGAGAAAGAAGGCTGGTTCGATCTCTCGACGCTCAAGGAACCGTTCCGCATCGAGGGCAAGAAGACCATGGGCTACGAGGTTGCCGAGCAGATGAATTGGACGCTGCCCGATGCGATTCTCTATCCCACGGGCGGCGGCGTCGGGCTTGATCGGCATGTGGAAGGCGTTCGAAGAGATGGAAGCGCTGGGATGGATCGACCGCGGCAAGCGGCCGCGGATGATCTGCGTGCAGGCCGACGGTTGCGCGCCGATCCCGAAAGCGCTGGAAGAGGGTGAAGCTGTATCGAAAATGTGGCCCGATGCGCACACCCTGGCGGCGGGGCTGCGCGTGCCGAAGGCGTACGGCGACTTCATCATCCTCGATATCGTGCGCAAGAGTTGCGGCACGGCCATCGCTGTCAGCGACGACGCGATTATGGCTGCGGTGAAAGAGATGGCGACCACGGAAGGGATTTTCCCGGCTCCCGAAGGCGGCGCGGCGCTGGCGGCCTACCAGCAGTTGCTGGCCAGCGGCTTTCTGACCGAGCAGGACAAGGTGGTGCTGTTCAACACCGGCTCGGGCTACAAGTATCTCGATGTCTTCGCGAAGTATTGGGGCGTGGATGGATTCGCGCCGCAAGCGAAGCTACCGCAGGGGCGGAACATCGGCGGGATCATCGGGCCGTTTTAGTGGCCTGGCGAAATCGCCACCATTTTATAGACGTACAGATACTTCGACGGCATACTCGCTTGCACGCCCGAAACTTGCGACAAAGCGCCGGTCGCAGGATCGATGGTGAAAGCTACTAACTGTGCCGCCGTATTGCCGCTGGTCAGTTCCAGCAGGAATTTCCCCTGGGACGCCTCCACCGCTCCGAAGGCAACGCCCATTCCGGAAGCGAAGGGCGAGCCGGTGACCAGCGTGAGATTCCCCGTCGTCGAATCGATCGTCCCCGCGTAAATCCCATTCGTGTTGTTCACTTCGTTGAGTTCGCTGGAAACGTAAGCAAACTTGTCTCCCGGATCGCACGTCATCGCCATCGGAATGCATAGCGGCGAGAATGTCGAATTCAGTTTGGTGGGTGCGCCGGTGGCGGGATCAATCTGCCAGACGGAGAGGGCACCACAACTCAATGGCGCGTATGACCCGGAAGCAACGTAGACCGCGTGGCCTTGCGGGTCGGTGTACAAAACTCCGCCTGTGTTCGCCGGATAAGTTGCTGGCGAGCCGAGCGAACCGTCGCTCTGGTTCACGCCGTAAACCGACCAGTCACTCGGCTCCGCAGGAGTGTTCGAGATCGAGTAGGCGAAATTGCCAGGAGGCGGAACGATGAAAGATGCGTTCGGCCCGAGCGAGCCCGCGGAGCACGAAGCCTGCGTGAGATTGCCAGTCCCCGGATCGATTGTGTACGCGAGTAAGCATGGGCTCTGAACCACGTACAGAAACTTTTCCGAAGGATCCACCACCATATACGTCTGGAACGTGTTGGGTGGGTAGGTTATCGTCTGCACCGCGTTCAGAGTTCCCGTGGCAGGATCGACCTTGTAGCTGTTCAGCGTTACCGTCTGCGAACTGGAGTCGGGTACCAGCACGTATACAAATTCACCACCGCTCTCCGACGCTGCCGCAATGTCAATTGGCATGCTGGGCTGGCTGAAAGGCGAGCCGGGAACCTGCGCAAGGGTACCTTGGTTAGCGTCTACGGAGTAGCCCACCAAATCATATGGAGGCTCGCTGGGATATCCGGTAACGGTGTAGACGTATGACGGCGCGGCGACCGAAACCGCGAAGGCGGCTGTGTGGTTCAGCATGCCCGAGCCGGCGTTGACCGTAACAGTTTGCACTCCAGGCGTGCCCCCGCTGGCAGCTGTCAGCGTAATCGTCTGGTTCGATCCGGGATTAATCGTGATCGGCAACGCAGGACTGGTCGTCACCCCCGCGGGCAATCCGCTGAAAGAGACTGTCACCGCCTGGGTGAATCCGTTGACCGCCTGGATGGTTACCTGTTGCGACCCGCTGCCTACGCCCATCGGCACGTACACTGATTGCGAGGACAGGCTCAAATTGAAGTCGGCTTGCGGCGGACTGGATTGGGAACCTCCACCGCAACCAACTAGGATCGCAGCGGAAAAGATAGCGGAAGCCCACAACAGGATACGAATGCTTCGCATATCGAACCTCCAGCCGGGCGACGGAAGTATAGCTTAGCGAGTGCTGGGATGAAAATGGGCTGCATCACAGTAAACACAAGCATTCTTTGATAGGTTGCGGTAGTTGGAAAATTATTGGCGCTGCAGGAGGCGCCCGAAGTGCGCGATTTTAATAGCTTGTCGCAGAAAGAGATTATTGCTCTGGCCATTTCGCTGGAGGAAGAGGACGAACGCATCTATTCGGATTTCGGCGAGCGTCTGCGGGAGAACTTCCCCGGCACGGCGCAGGTCTTTGAGCAGATGCGCCAGGAGGAGATCGGCCATCGCCGCGAGCTGATCAATATGTATCAGCAGAAATTCGGCGAACACATTCCACTCATACGCCGTCAGGACGTGCGCGGCTTTGTGCAGCGCAAACCCATCTGGCTGAACACGCCGCTGCGTCTGGAACAGATTCGCGCGCAAGTCGGCGCCATGGAAGCCGAGACGCGCAACTTCTACATCCATGCCGCGGCGCGCGCGCAAGACGCCAGCATTCGCCAGTTGCTCGACGATCTGGCGGTGGCTGAGGCGTCGCACGTAGAGCGCGCGGCGCAACTGGAGAAGAGCGAGCTCGGCCCTGATGTTCGCGAAGATGAGGACAAGGCAAAGCGGCGGCTGTTCGTGTTGCAGATCGTGCAGCCGGGTCTGGCGGGATTAATGGACGGCTCGGTATCGACCCTGGCGCCGGTGTTCGCCGCGGCTTTCGCCACGCGTAACACCTGGGACGCCTTCGCCGTCGGACTCGCGGCGTCGCTGGGCGCGGGCATCAGCATGGGCTTTGCCGAAGCGCTCTCCGACGATGGCTCGCTCACCGGCCGGGGCACCCCATGGCTGCGTGGCCTGATCTGCGGCGCCATGACGGCGCTGGGCGGCATCGGACACACGCTGCCGTACCTGATCCACAATTTCAATCTGGCGACGACCATCGCCATCATCGTCGTGCTGATCGAACTGGCGACCATTACCTGGCTGCGCAATCGCTATATGGATACGCCTCCGCTCTCGGCGGCTTTGCAGGTGGCGTTCGGCGGCGCACTGGTGTTTGCGACCGGCATCCTGATTGGGAATTCGTGAGCGCGGACGTTTGCCGCCCTTTCGTTGGTAAACTGTCATCGAGCCATTCGTGTCAAGCTGAGCGGAGTGAGACGGGAGCCGCTGCCCCCGGTCTGGCGAATTCCTGTAGTATCCAGACTGGAGATGAATCATGTCATTTCGCAATGGAGACAAGTCGCGCGAGCATCGTTTGCGCAAGGCGCGGGAGAAAAAGCGTATCTCGGTATGGAAGCTGAAAGGCGAGCAGAGCGAGAGTAAGACGCCGGCTAAAAAGACCGCGAAGAAGTAGGTTTGGGATTCGGGCGACGGTACTCGCTTGGTGCAAAGCGGTGCGCTCTGCCGCAAAGAGGATGGGATGTTCGCACCCACCCTGTCGCCAAGAGACGGCGACGAGGATGGGGCACCCGATGTTCCTCGTTTTGAGCCGGGGGTTGTTGTTTTGAGCGAAGGGTTGCTTCGAGGAAAGATCCGCTACGGCTCTTTCGCCGCTTCTTCCTCGACTGCGTCCTGCTCCTCGCGCGCCGCGGGATACTGATACATCTTGCTGCCGATATTAGGCAGCGCACGACGGCGCTCGGCGATCATCTCGGCCACAATCGCTACGGCGATTTCTTCCGGCGTGACCGCGCCGATCTCCAGCCCGACAGGCGCATGGATGTTGGCGAACTTCGCGGCCGGAATGCCTTCCTTCTCCAGTTCCTTATAAATCGCGATGGTCTTGCGCTTGGAGCCGATCATGCCCAGGTAGCGCGCGTTGGCGTTCACTGCCCAGCGCAGCACGCGCATGTCATCGCGATGTCCGCGGGTGACGATCACGATGTACGCTGACTCAGGCACATGCAGCCGCGCAGTCACCGCGTCGAAGTCGTCAGCAATGACCTCGCGCGCGTCCGGAAAGCGCTCGCCGTTGGCATAAGACTCGCGATCGTCGATGACCGTGACTTCGAAGCCGGCGATGGTCGCAATCTTGTACAGGCTGTAGGAAACGTGCCCGGCGCCGAAGATGTACAGCAAAGCCGGAGGCAGCACCGGCTCGATGAAAATCTCCAGCGTGCCGCCGCAGACCAGGCCGGTGTCGTACTTGGGATTGTTGTTCAGGTTGAAGGTCAGCGAGCGCGGCTTCTCTTGCTCCATCACCTCGCGCGCGGCCTGCCAGACCTCGGCTTCCACGCAGCCGCCGCCGATGGTGCCGGCGATGGAGCCGTCATCGCGTACCAGCATCTTGGCCGTCTGGAACGACGGGATCGAGCCGCGAACGTTGGTGATGGTCGCGACCGCGCCGCGGCGTCCTTCGCGGCGAAGCTGCACGATTTGTTCGTAGATGTCCATGAAACAGCAGCTAGCAATTAGCCGTTAGCAATTAGCTAAATCAGCGTACATCAAGTTAGATGTCATGCGCTTGGATTCAGAAGCATCGCACTGATGGTTTTTACTCAGCTGACGGCGCCCATCCAGTCACGCAGAACGTTCTGGCTTGCCCATCCCGACTGGCTTCGCTTCACCTTGCCGTCTTTGTCGATCAGCACAAAGCGCGGAACGCCGCTGACGCTGTATGCCCGGCCCACCTTGCCCTGCGCGTCGTAAACCGTCTTGAGCGCGATCCGATTGGAGCTCAGGTACTCGCGAGCATCGTCCTCTCCGCCCAGGCAAACGGTCAGCACCGAGATTCCGCGGTCGCGGAATTCCCACTCCATGTTGTTCAGCATTGGAAGCTCGCGCTGGCAAATCGGACAAGACGTGGTCCAGAAAACCAGCAGCACGGGCCGGCCCGCGTAGGAAGTGAGATCGACTTGTCCACCGTCGGGCTCCGGCAGCGAGAACGCCGGCGCCGGCTTGCCGAAGCTGCCGCCCTTCACGACGTACAGAGCAAACAGCATCGCTACAACCAGGAACGCCGTCCCGACTCTGGTTTGCCGCACAACGCGCCTCAATTCTCTGGGAAGACTCCTCCATTGTAGGCAATTCGAGCACGCGCTCCAAGCGGAACTCTATGGCTGCTTCAGCATCCCGTGCTTGCGCAGTACCTCCTGCAGTTGGTCGTGCGGGATCGCCGGGATGACCCAGTAGTCGGCGCCGACCATGGTTTTCGCCGCGATCAGCACGTTGATTACCGACTCCTCGGTCGCTTGCACAACGGCGGTGAACATGGGATCCATCTTCCAGCTCTGCATTCGCTCGACCTTGGCGTTCGGGTTCGTGAACGGGGGCTCGGCGCTGTTGCCTTCATCGGCGCCCTGGTTGGCAGTGGAGAACGCCAGGAAGATGTCGCCGGACTCGTCACCCTCAATCGCGCCAACGCGGCCGAGTCCGACGGAAACTCGTCGAGCCAGCCTCTTGAGCTGGTCTGGGGTCAACGGTGCATTGGTGCCGACGATTACGATGATGGATCCCATCTCGGGGGCACGCGAACCATCTGCTGTGCGGGCGACGGTTCCTTCGCAGACCGGAACCGGCTCGCCGCCCCAGTCCAGCACTGGCGGATCGAGCTTCTTCTCGACACACGGCTTTTGCAGCTTCATCTCGCGCGCAACCGGGATGCCCGCGACGCGCAGTCCGCTGGCGCCACCGTAATTGCACTGCACCAGCACGCCCACGGTGTACTTGCTGCCTTCAATGTCGACCAGACGCGACGATGTTCCGGTACCGCCTTTGAATCCGTTGCAGACCATGCCGGTGCCTCCGCCGACATTGCCTTCCAGGATGGAGCCGCCGGTTGCGGAGTCGAGCGCGTCCCACGCGTCCTGCGTGGTCACGTGCTGGCCGCGAATATCGTTCAGCGGCCAGTCGGCGGTCTCGGCCGTCACCGGATACCAGAACTCGCCGAACTTCTTCTGCTTGACCAGCCACGCCACCGCCGCATCGCGCACCACACCGACGCTGCCGGTGTTGGTGATGAGGATCGGCGTCTCCAGCAGACCGCTCTCTTCGATCCAGTGCGTGCCGGTCATGTCGCCATTGCCGTTGCCGGCGAAGTAGCCGGCAAACACCGCGTCCAGGTTGGCTTTGCCGCGCGGCAGGATTGCAGTCACGCCTGTCCGTACCGGGCCTTTGCCGACCACCAGCCGGCCTTCACCAGAGATCAGCGTCTTGTAGCCGACCTCGACGCCGGGAACGTCGGTGATGGCATTCAGCGGGCCGGGCGTGCCGTCGAAGGGAATGCCGAGGTCGCGGGCGCGCGGCTGAGATGAAGGAGATATGGAAGGATTCTGGGCGAACAGCGTCATCGAAGTGATGGCGCACGACAACAGAAGGAAGAAGGTTCTTGGCTTCATAGCGTTTTTGGATGTCGATGAGATAGCAAGCAACCAGTACCAGTTAGCCAATCGCGGTTCTCATTATTGGGACGCGGCCGAGGGAAGTCAAAAGAGCAGATTAGAATGACAGGATGCAACTCCAGGACGTTGGCGAAGTCATTGCTACAAGAAATTTATTCTTGGTTGGCGATCCAAGTCGAGAAGTCGTTGTGAAGATGGGCAAACCGCAACTGGTCGATGACGGGCGGGATTACTTCTGCCCTATTCAAATCGTCGGAATCGGAGACGAGAAGGTGACTTACGCCGGGGGAGTCGACGCTTTTCAAGCGATTGAGCTTGCGTCAAAGTTGATCGCGATTGAGCTGCGTACAATCAGGGATCGCTTCGATGTTCGGTTTGCGAGGTGGGACGGAGATGAAACCGGAACCGGCGGTTTCGGATTTCTCTCGGCGGAAGAAATGATTCGCGATGATCGGAACAGGTAAGCAGGGTTTGATTGTCGAAAGGCATAGTTTTGCCAAGCGCCGAAATGGCGAAATTAAGAGTGGATGGTGACCGGCAATGAAAGCAGTTCGCATTCATGAGTTCGGTGGTCCCGAGGTTCTGAAGTACGAAGACGCGCCTGACCCGGTGTTGCGCAAAGATCATGTCCTGGTTCGGGTGCGGGCCTGCGCGCTCAATCATCTTGACTTGTGGGCGCGCGGCGGGTTGAAGGGCATCACCTTCCCGCACATCCTGGGCAGCGACGTCGCGGGCGAAGTTGTCGACAGCGGCGAGTACATCAGCGACGTGAAGCCGGGCACGCGCGTGCTGCTGGCGCCGATGGTCTTCTGCAATCACTGCGAGCAGTGCATGGCCGGCCACCATAATCTGTGTCCGCATTTCGCGGTGCTGGGCAATACCGTCGACGGCGGTGACTGCGAGCTGATCGCTGTGCCCCGCGAGAACATCATCCCCATCCCCGACTCGCTCGACTTCATCAGCGCCGCCAGCGTGCCGCTCGTCTTTCTCACAGCGTGGCACATGCTGCTGGGACGCGCTCATCTGCGCGCCGGACAAACTGTGCTGGTGCTGGGCGCGGGCTCCGGCGTGGGTTCGGCGGCGATCCAGATCTGCAAGATGCTGGGAGCGGAAGTCATCACTACCGCCGGTGACGAGCGCAAGCTGGCCAAGGCGCGCGAGCTCGGCGCCGACCACACTATCGATCACTACAAGCAGAAGATTGCCGACGAAGTGCGCCGCATCACCAGCAAGCGCGGCGTCGACATCGTCTTTGAGCACGTGGGGCAAGCGACGTGGCCTGACAGCGTGCGTTCGCTGAAGCCGGGCGGCACGCTCGTCACCTGCGGCGCCACCACCGGCTACGATGGCCAGCTCGATCTGCGCGTGCTTTTCGCCAAGCAGATTTCGCTGCTGGGCTCCTACATGGGCGAGATGGGAGAGCTGCACGAAGTGCTGAAACACGTCTTCGCCGGCAAGCTCAAACCGGTCGTTGACCGCACCTTTCCCCTGAGCGAAACGCGTGCGGCCCACGAATATTTGAAGAAAGGTGAGATGTTCGGCAAAGTGGTGCTGACGGTGTAGAGGCCGACGATCCGGGAAGAAGAAAGGCGCAGCCAAAGCTGCGCCTTTTCAAGTTGCGTAGTTTCTCGTTACACCGTGTCGTGCAGAGAGGCCAAGCCGAAGCGGTCGCCCTTCAACACGAGGCGCGGCCCAGCCTGCCGCTGACGCTCCTCCTGATGGCACTGCAAACACAGCGGGCGCGTTTGCGCCAGCACCGCCTCCAGATCGTCGGGTGACATGTCACGCAGTTCGAAGAGTTCATGATGCTGGTTCAGCACTCCGACCCGGCCTTGTCGCCAGTCCGACGGTGTGAGCGGGCGGATACAGATAGCGCAGCTCTTGCCCGCATACCACTTGGAGAACAGCCGCTCCAGATTTTCCGGGGACTGGTCAACCTGTACCAGGCAATCCTGCTCACAATTCCCCTTCTCCGGCCAGCGCGAGCATGACTCCAGCCGCGCATGCTCCTGGCCCGCCAGCGCCGTACGAAATGCGTATTTGTGATCGAGCTCAACGTCGGCCGGCTGATGATTATCCGGACACTTCACTGATTGCCGGCCGCGGTTGGCGTAGTAACTCTGCAGAGCCATCGCCACCGGCGCGCCGGTCACCAGGATGGCGGCGAGGAAGAACAGCAGGAACGGGAAAATCGCGAACGTTAAATAGGTCGACATGATGCACCTGCGGCCGCGGGAGCAGCCTTGGTGCAGTTGTATCGCTGACGTCACAAGGATTCAGTGACGTAGCGCACATGGGCTTGTGACGTGGAAAGGAACGAGGTCGGCACTGACAGGGAGTTGCGGGTGCCCCATTCAAGGCCTTCTTTGGCCTTGAGTGGGGGGGTTCCGGCCCAAAAACCAGGGAATTCATTCACCGCAAGAAAGACCCGCTCAAGCTTCGCTTGAATGGGGCACCCGGCACCCGGTCTCGCCCGAACGAGGCCGGTTCCCGGGTTTTGGATTGCGAAATTATTCAGCCGCGGGCTCCGGCACGAAGCGATACCCCACGCCCCGCACAGTCAACAAGTGCTGCGGCTTTGCCGGATCTTTCTCGATGTACTTGCGCAGACGCACAATGAAGTTGTCGATGGCGCGCGTGTCCGTATCCTCGTGCAGGTTCCACACCTCTTCCAGGATCTGTTTGCGCGAGACCACGCGGCCGCTGTTGCGGATGAGGTGCCGCAGCAGTTCGGCCTCCATCAAGGTGAGGCGGAAAATCTTGCCATTCGCGCGCAGTTCCAGGGTGCCGAAGTCGACCTGCTTGCCTGCGAACTCATAGACGTCGAACTCGCGCAGCGTGTCGGTCTCCTGCGACTCAGTCACGCGGGCTTCGGCCGGAGGATCGGTGAGCAGCGTGCGCCCCCAGTCGCGGCGGCGCAGCAGACTACGGATGCGCGCCAGCAGGATTGCCAGATCGAACGGCTTGGGAAGATAGTCGTCAGCGCCGGAGGCAAAGCCTTTCAACACGTCTTCGGGACGGTTGCGCGCGGTCAGCATCAGGCAGGGAATGTAATTGCTGGCCTTGCGCAGCTCGGTCGCGACCGTGAAGCCGTCCTTACCGGGCAGCATGACGTCGAGCACTAGCAGGTCGAATTCGCCGCGTTCCTTCAACAGCAGATCGAGCGCGCGCTCGCCATCGCCGACGACGTCGACGCGATAGCCTTCGGCTTCAAGATTGAATTTCAGCCCGCGCGCCAGGTGCTCTTCGTCTTCCACCAGCAGGATGTCGTTCACTGGGAGTTCCTCGGCAGCTCAATGGTAACAGTGGTGCCGCGACCGGCGCCTTCGCTCTCAGCGCGCGCATTGCCGCCGTGCCGCCTCGCAATGACGCGCACGATGAACAGCCCCAGGCCGCTTCCCTTCACTTGCAGAGCTCCCGGAGTTATCACGCGATAGAAGCGCTTGAAGACGCGCTTCAATTCGCCGCGCGGAATGCCGATACCGTTGTCGCGTACGCGAATCTCGACGTGCTCAAGGTCTGGCGTCAACACCGAGACTGCGATGTGCGGATCGTCCGGAGAGTACTTTACGGCATTGTCGAGCACGTTGGAGACGGCGGTGAAGAGTTCATCGCGATCGCCCATCACGCTGAGCTGCTCGCCGGGCTGGCCGTCGGGCGCCCAGTTCAGCGCTTCCGGCGTAAGGTGATGGCGCGAGCGCGCCAGGTCGATGGCTTCCTGCACCAATGGCCCGACGGGGATCGGCGTGCGCGAAAGCAGCGCGTTTTTCTGCGTAATGCGTGCAGCACGCAGGACGCCCTCGACCGTGCCCATCAACCGCTGGGTGTCGTCGAGCATGATCTGGTAGAACTCGTGACGCTTGGCGTCGTCTACGTCGCGCTTCTGCAGCGTCTCCAGATAAAGGCGAATGGAGGTGATCGGCGTTTTCAGCTCGTGGGTGACAGCGTTGAGAAAGCTGTCCTGCTGCTCGTTGCGGCGCACTTCGCGGACAAGAAAGATCGTGTTGAGGATGACGCCGGCGATGATGAATCCGAAGAAGATGACGCCCAGGATCAGCGGCACCACTTCGCGCCAGTTGAGGATGATCCAACTGGTGCTGAGCACCGTGGCCGCGACGGCGATACACACGCCCAGGGTGACGAAAAACGCGATCCTGGTTGTGCGGCTGTAGGTGCGCATGGGGCTCGGGGTCAGGATAGCATTGCGGCTAATCGCCGTTCGCGCTTCGCGCGGTTGAGATTCGTTTTTAGCGATCGAACAGGATTGTCGTCCCGAGCGGAGCGCAGCGGAGTCGAGAAATCCGCGGTTCGGCGTGAGGTTGACCAGCATTACTGCTTTAACCTCTGCGCCTCTTCCAGACACTCCTGCTGCTGCGCGGTATCCCCAAGATCGCGATAAGCGTAGCTCATGTACGTCAGCGCGCGGACCTTCATGTCGACGCTCGCATTGCCGGCCAGCACCATCTTGTATCGCCGGATCGCCTCGCTAAGATTGCTCGTCTTCTGCTCGTACACGGCGATGGCGAAATTGCTGTCGGCGTCGGTTGGCTGAATCGCCGCCGCGCGCTCGAAGTGTTGCATGGCGGCGTCCGGCTCTCCGCGATGCAGTAACTCATCGCCGATACGGTTTTCGGCGATGGAGTTCGGGCCGATCACACTTTCGGCATGCGCCCACAGCGTTACGTTGTCACCCCAATAGCTGAGCTGGCGACTGCGTCAGGAAAGCGAGCGCCAACAAAATTACGACGCTCACGACGGTCAAGACTTTGGCGACGAGTGGGCGATTCTCTTCTGGAACGCGACTCTCGATCAGGTCCGGCACGCCCCAGCAAATCATGATGAAGATTCCGAGTAGCGGCAGGTAGGCGTAGCGGTCGGCCATCGACTGATGCCCCACCTGCACGATCCCGATCATCGGCACCAGGGTTCCCAAGTACCAAAGCCATCCGACCAGCAGATAGCGCTGGCGCTGGCGATCCATTGCGAACTTAGTGATGGCAAGCAGCACGATAAGGGCGATCCACGCCTGCCACTTGGGCAACGAAGCTCCCGGGTGCGGATACATGAGCGCGAACTTTGTCGGCCAGAACATCTTGCCGAGATAACGGATGTAGGCGACCAGCGCGTTCTCCAAGCGCACGCCGAGTGGATACTTCACGAACGACGCCACCGCGCCGCCCGCTCTCTGCGCCTGCATGGTGAGATACGAACTCGCGAGACAGAGCACGAAGAGCGGCAACTTCTCCAGCAGAAGAGCAGAAAACGTTTTCGTAGTAGCGTCTGGCGAACTCCCTTTAAGCGCCATGCGCCGCAGCGGCCAGTAATCCCACAGCAGCAGCACGAAGGGCAGCGTGACGATCTGCGGCTTGGCCATGAGGCCAAGCGCAAACCACAACGCGACCACGCCGTATCGTGCCGCACTCGGTCGCTGCGCATACCAGCGATACGCGCCCAGGGCGAGCAGGAAGAACAGCATGCTGAGCAGGTTCTTTCGCTCGGCAATCCAGGCGACCGACTCGACATTGATGGGGTGAAGCGCGAACAGCGCGGCGACCATGGCGCTGCGGGCAACGTATCCGGTAGCGCGCGCCAGCACCCAGAACAGCAGCAAGACGTTGACGACGTGCAGCGCGAGATTCACCAGATGCGGCCCGACGGGATCGAGGCCGAAGATCTGCACATCGAGCGCGTGGGATAGCCAGGTCAGCGGATGCCAGTTGAACGACCAGTAGCTGGTGAAGGCCCATTGCACCGTGTCCCAGCTCAGGCCGTTCTGCATGTGGGGATTTGCGGTGACGTATTGGTTGTCGTCGAGGTTGAGAAAGGGATGATGAGCAACCGGCAGATAGACCGCGATGGTAGCCAGCGCGAGCAACAGGCCCAGCAGCAGGATGCGCTTGTCCCACAATGAGAGATGTCCGACATTGTGAGAGAAACCCGGCAAGTCCGCTCGCAACTATTTCAATCCTGCCTGCGCCAGCATCGTCAGAAACTGACCACGGGTGCGCATGTCGATGGACTGGGCCACCAGCTTGCCGTCGCGGTCATACACGAAGCTCTTGGGGATGCCGTTCACTTCAAACATGGCGCCGATCTTCTGTCCGGGATCAAGAAAAATCGGATAGCTGATCTTCCGCTCAGCGATGAAGGGCGCAACCTTCTGCGTCTCGTCGTCCTGCGAGATGGCGAGCAGCACGAAGCCTTGATCCTTGTACTGGTTATACAGCGCTTCCAGGTCGGGCATCTCCTTCTGGCACGGCGGACACCATGTCGCCCAGAAGTTCACCATCACGACTTTGCCCCTCAGATCTTTCAAGGTCCAGCTCTTGCCCTGCAGGTCGGTGAGCGTGAAGTTAAGGTCCTGGCGCTTGGCATCGTCGGCTTCCAGTTGCGCCATCGCTGCCTTGTACTGCGGAGCGTCGCAGGAAACCTGCATGTGCTCGTAGCGCGCCAGTTCAGCCAGCATGACGTAACCGCCCGCAGGCTTACCTTTTTCGTCAGCGGGGGGCTGCTGTTGGAGAGCCTGGGCCAGGCTGTTCGTTACTTCCTGCAAAGTGTCGCGGCCGAAGTCGCCTTCGGTGGCGCGGCTGGCCAGGTAGTCGGCCAATTTCAGCTTGCCAGGCGAAGTCGCAGGCAGCGCGCGAATTTCCAGCGCCGCCTCTTTCGTAGTCTTGGCACGAACATCGTCGGGCAGGCTGCGCAGCGACTTGATTTGCGCGTAGATGGGCTGCTCCTGGGCCGTCCAGGGTGGGGCCTGTTGTTGGGCGCACGCGAGAGTTGCAACGAAGAGAAATGTTAAAACAAGAATTGCGTACTGAACGACGCGGATCATCAAGCCTGATCTCCTGTCGGCCATTGTAGACGCACAACGCAAAAAAGGACGGCATCGCTGCCGTCCTTCGTTCAACAAAGTTAGTAGCTCCTCAGTCGCCGCTATAAGCTGCTGCCGCGACCGGCGCAACTTCAGCCTCGACCGGCGCCGTGTCCTTGCCGATCTCTTTCACGCGCGCTGAGCCCAGCTTGGGCAGCTTCACGTCCCAGATCAGACCCAGCATCTCGAGGGTCTTGATGCCGTACCAGTTCACATCCAGCTCGTACCAGGCCAGGCCGTGGCGCGCCGACTGCGGATGCGCGTGATGATTGTTGTGCCAGCCTTCGCCGAAGCTCAGGTAAGCTACCCACCACAGGTTGCGCGAGTCGTCATCGGTCGCGAAGCGCTTGGAGCCCCACATGTGCGTCGCCGAGTTCACGAACCAGGTCGAGTGCAGCAGGAACACGGTGCGGAAGGAAGATGCCCCAGAGAACGAACTTCCAGCCGCCGACGATCAGCAGGATGACGCCCAGCGCCGTGATCGGCACCCAGTGGTATTCGCTGATCCACATGTGGAACTTGTCTTTGCGAAGGTCGGGAACGTAGGCGAGCAGTTCGGTGCTCTTGTTGTGGAAAGTCTTGCCGGTAAGGATCCAGCCCATGTGGGCCCACCATCCGCCATCGCGCGGCGAATGCGGATCGCCCGGCTTGTCGGTGATCTGGTGATGCACGCGATGCGTGGCTACCCAGAAGATCGGGCCGCCCTCAAGCGCCAGCGTTGCACAGACGGTCAGGAAATATTCCACCCACTTGGGGCACTTGAAGCCGCGATGCGTCAGCAGCCGGTGATAGCCCATGCCGATGCCCAGGCTGCCCGCCACCCAGTAGAAAAATAGTCCGACGAAGAATGCCTTCCAACTGAAGAAGAAGAGCGCGGCGAGTGCGCCGATGTGGAAAATTACCATGAAGACTGTTGTGAGCGGATTAACGCTGGTGTCTGCGCCTTTAGGTGCCATGTATCCCCTAACGTAATAAGTGCTGTCCCCACAGATTGTGCGTGTGAAGTAATTTCAGCCTAACAAGTTCCGGGGAAGGCGACTGTAATACTTTTGTCACAGGGATTTGTGACGAGCCGCTACGCTAGAGAAACGCTGCGGGAAGCTGGGTGATGGGGCGGACTAATCCGGTCGGCAGGTGCAGTTCTGCAACGTAGTAGTTCGTGGTCAATCCCTTGTCGCGAGAGAAAGCCGCGACAACGTGCAGGGACTCGGCATTCTGCGCGAAAGATAATACTTGGGAGATCCAGACCTGCGTTTCCGGTATCCGCCAGGTGCAGCGTCTCGCCATCGACGACGTGAGTTTCGCGCATCGTGGTGAGATCGACGACGCGGATTGCCTCCCACTCGCCTGCATGGAGTTCTTTCCCCTCGGCGTCGGCTCGAAACGAATGCGACATCGTGTTGTATGCCAGCAGCGGATGGCCGGCACAGACAACCGGATCATCCTGTGAGATCAAGTCTCCGGGCAGGCCGATTGGCGCGTATCTCTCGTCCTGCTGCTTGCGAGCATAGAGCCGCTCAGGACGCCAGCCTTGCACCGGCTGCGTCTGGATAATAAGCGTGTCAGCGGACTGCGCAGTATAGAAGCTGCTTGAAGCCGTAGCCCGCCGGGATTCCCATCTCTTCGAAGGTTTTATGAGGCATGTTAAGCCGTAGTCTGCCGTTCCCCACTGGCCACTAACCCGCCTATTGCTCCTTGGCGCTGCCTTCTCCCCACGGGAAGCTTACCTGCACCGAGCACTGCTGGCCGGAAACTTTGATCATCGCTGTGCCGGCATCTTTGCCAGGAGCCTTGGTTCCGACCATCGCCTGCCATGTCCCATCGGGAGAGACGGTCGGGCTGTGCGCGGTATCCTGACCGCCAAAGTTTGAGTCGATGTTCAGCATCTCGAAAGGAACGAAGCCGCTGGCGCGAATCAGCACCATCTCAGCCAGCGCGCTCTGGCGGACCACTTCCAGCTTGCACTTCTTGTCGGTGGCCTCGATGGGGAACGGGACCACTTCGGCGAAGCCCGCCACGCGTCCGTCATCGGAGACAACCGCGAAGCGCTTGGGTTCGCCCCTTACGGCCGTAGTTTGTATCTTGATGGGGGCATCCGGCGTTTCGCCTTTGCACGCCGGAGAAGCCGGTGCACAGGTCAAGTCTCCAGCGGCGTTGAAGGTCACGCCTTCAATCGCCTTCTGCGGCTTGCGTCCGGGAATCCATCCCCACAGCGAATAGACTTTGCCGGCGGCAAATCCCTTGCCCTTGAGAGTGTACGTCAGAACGGTAGCCGAGCCGGCAGGCTGCCGCGACGCTTCGACGACCTGCAACTCGACGCCGGAACTGTTCTTGCCCCACATGCTCTCGTCAAATTGCTGGGCGAGCGAAGGCAGCACCGAGAAGCACACGAGGGCCACAAGCATTACCGGAGCGATTCGTAATTTCACTTTGACTTCTGTCCCTTCGTGTCAGCCGCCGGAGTCATGCGGAAGAACAGAACCTGACGCGCGCGTTCAACCGCGTCGTCGTCGTACCCTTCCATGATGAGCAGATCGTTGTCGTGCATCTCGATACGATACGGCCCGTCAGAAGTTTTGCCCTGAACCATCGTGCACCGATCCTGAACCCCAGCGCCCATCAGGCAGGAGGCGTTCACTTCCTTCAGCACGGCCTTCTCGTCGGGATAACGCTTGGGCAGATAGTCGGCGTACATCCTGGCGAAGTCGCGCGCCGCTTCCGGCGAATCCCAGCGCGAGAAGTACAGCATCGCAATCTGGTCTTTCGGGCCGTTCTTCGCCTGTGCCGCGTAGTAGTATCCACCGCGCCAGTGCCGATAATAGTTCGGCGGATCCTTCACGCCGTATTGCTTGGCCAGAAGATAAATATCGAACTCGCCCATGCCGCCGAAATCGAAGCGCGTGTAAGCCGGGCCAACCATCTTGTCGAGATCGGGGATGGTCAACTGCGGCACCACCTGGTGCAGCAGATAGGTCTCCGGCTGCATGATCTGGCGCGTGTCCACCGGGGGGTCGGTCAGCAGTCCCTTGAACGCCGCGTCTTTGCCCTTGTTCGCCAGCACCGTGCGCACGAAGTCGAGGCCGAAGGTGTAGGGCATCAGCAGCGATTCCTTCAGGAAGATGGGCGCCTCGGCGAAGACCGGCGAATCCTTGTTGTCGCCCATGGCCGCGCGCACCGCATCCACAAATTCCGGCGCAGTCAGGATAGTTTTGTTCATCGGCGCGAGCGTGTAATCGAACCACACCACCTGCGCCTGGCCTTCGGTGACGCACTGGCGCGCGCTCTGCGCCTCTTCGACGAAATACTCCTGCTGGTCGGGCAGCGCGGCATCGTCCTTGGCGCCGGCCAACTCCCACTTGTCCAGCGAGACCTGCTGGTCCTGCAAGGCGTGTGTCAGTTCATGTGCTAGCACTGGTTTTTGCGAATCAGCCGGCAGCCAGTCCAGCAGGTTCACGCTCTTGGTGCGCGGATCGTAGTAGGCGGCGACCTGCTCGGCCATCAGCTTGAGAAACTCGGCGTGCAAATCGTAGTTCTTCGGCAGTAGTCCGAACTTGGTCAGAACCAGCTTCGCCTGCTCCAGTCGCTTCTCGTCCTTGTCATCCTTCATGCGCTTGTCGACATACTTCTCGACCTGCTCGCGCGTGATGAGCTTGCGCTTGACCTCGTGCTCGATGGGGAGTCCGGTGTCGCCGCTGACGAAGCCCAGGATTTCGTCGACCGAGCGGAACAGATCCTTGGCCTGCTGCTTGGTGATGTGGCCTTCGGGCTCAGGCTGGTCGTCGTTTTGCGCCGTGCCCTGCTGGGAACCGTTCGGCTCCTGCTGGTCCTGAGTCGATGCGCCGGAAGCGCTCGGGGTTTGTGAGCCACTTGGCGGCTGACTTTGCGGCTGTGACGGCTGCGGCGATGGAGCGGGCGTTTGGGACTGCGTTGGAGACGATTGCGCCCAGGTTGCGCCTGTCAACAGAACACAAAATGCAATCGCGGCGGAGATGCTTTTCCAGCGGCGCGCGAGAGTATGGCGGGATAACGGGCTGACAGACATGCAGTCCCTCAAGGATACAGGAGAATTGGGAGGAGTCATGGGGACGAATCCGCCATAGGCCAAAATCAGGGTGGAACGGGACACCCGGGTAGTAGCCAGAACCTCGGCTGCGGCTTTACACTGCTGCCGACCTCTGGCAAAGTAAATGGTGGAAACGCAATCGATCGTCGTCCTCGACTTCGGCGCGCAGTATTCGCAACTCATTGCCCGCCGCATCCGCGAACAGAAAGTCTTTTCCGTCGTCCTTCCCTGCACCGCCTCGCTCGACGAGATCAAGAGCTATCGTCCCGCAGGCATCATTCTGTCGGGCGGTCCCTCATCCGTCTATGACGCCGACGCGCCCCCGGCCGACGAGCAAATGCTGCATCTTGGAGTGCCCATCCTTGGCATCTGCTATGGCTTGCAGTTCATGGTCTACAAGCTGGGTGGAAAAGTGCGCGCCGCCGACAAGCGTGAGTACGGCCACGCCCAGGTTGAGCTGCTGAGCAGCGACTCCCCGCTGTTCAAGAGCTTGCAAGGTCCGGTGGCGGTGTGGATGTCGCACGGCGATGAAGCGTTGGAGCTGCCCGCCGGCTTCGAGTTGGTCGCTAAAACATCGAATGCCGTCGCCGCTATCCAGTACCCGGCGAAGAAGTGGTATGCAGTGCAGTTCCATCCCGAAGTCCACCACACGCCGCAGGGTACCGAGATTCTGCGCAACTTTGTCTTCGACATTTGCGGCCTTGCCGGGGACTGGTCGCCACTCAGCTTCATCGACGAAACCATCGCCAGCGTGCGCAAGACGGTCGGCAACGGGCGCGTGATCTGCGGACTCTCCGGCGGCGTCGATTCGTCGGTCGCAGCCGAGCTGGTGCATCGCGCCGTCGGCGACCAGCTCACCTGCATCTTCGTCAACAACGGCGTGCTGCGCAAAAACGAGTTCCAGAAAGTGCAGGACAGCCTGCGCGAAAAGCTCGGCCTGAAGATCGACGCGGTCGACTCCAGCGAGCGCTTCCTCACCAAACTCGCCGGCGTCACCGACCCGGAGAAGAAGCGCAAGATCATCGGCAACGAGTTCATCGCGGTCTTCGAAGAAGAGGCGCACCGCATCGAGCAGCTGGAAGGCAAAGTCGAGTGGCTGGTGCAGGGCACGCTTTATCCCGACGTGATCGAGTCGCGCTCGGTGCGCGGGCCGTCGCAGGTCATCAAGAGCCATCACAACGTCGGCGGCCTGCCGGAGAAGATGAAGCTCAAGCTCATCGAGCCGCTGAAAGAGCTGTTCAAAGACGAAGTGCGGCAGATCGGCCGCGACCTCGGCATGCCGGAAGAGATCCTGCAACGCCAGCCGTTCCCCGGGCCTGGCCTGGCCGTGCGCATCGTCGGCGAGATCACGGCCGAACGCGTCGCGCTGCTGCAAGAGGCCGACGACATTGTCGTCACCGAGATCAAGCGCGCCGGGCTGTACACGAAGATCTGGCAGTCGTTCGCCGTGCTGCTGCCGGTAATGTCGGTGGGCGTGATGGGCGACATGCGCACCTACGCCTACACCTGCGCCGTCCGCGCCGTGAACTCCGAAGACGGCATGACCGCCGACTGGGTCGACCTGCCCCACGAGGTGCTGAAAAACATCTCCAGCCGCATCGTGAATGAGGTGAAGGGCATTAACCGCGTGGTGTACGACGTGACCAGCAAGCCACCGGGAACGATTGAGTGGGAGTGAGGAAGGCCGCTCTTGGCTTTTGGCTCTTCGCTTTTCGCTTTAGGCTTTTCGCTCTTGCTCTTGGCCTTACGCTCTAGGCTTTCTCTCTTGGCGCTTTGCTGTGCGCGCCCGGCGATTGGTTGTGCGCTCCTGGCGGCTCGGTTCTGCTTCCAGCTTTCGCGGGTGTCGTCCTAGTCGTCGGATCGCGTCTGTCCGCCAACTCGCCCAACTAAGAGAATTGTCCTCCCGAGCGCAGCGGGCGCGGAGTCGAAAGACCTGCGGTTCGCCCGCAGCCGAAGGATCTTAGCCGTCCTGAAACCGCAGGTCCTCGACTGCGGCGGCAAAAAACGCGCCTCCGGTCGGGATGAAAAATCCAGAATGCTAATCGCGGTACGCGGTGTCTAAATCAGCATGCGTAAGAGATGGCGTTTCGTTTTGCCGATTGTCGGCCTGACTTTGTTTGGCCTCGGCACTTACGATTCGTTCAGATTTAATCGCACTGAGGTCAGGTCTCCGCGATTTTTCTTATGGTCCGCGATTCGCCTCGACAGATATCCACTCAATCCTGACCCAGCACTCCTGACTCCGCGACCCTGCGACAACGGCGATCCTCAGTGTGTCTCTTTCGAAGTCCTACCATGGGTAGACCCCGGGCCAGCAGCTTGGGTAATGGTCGTTTCTGCAGAGCCGGCGTTCTTGTTGGGACGTATCCTCAGAGAAGCGCTCGCCAAACGCGGTATCAGTGAAGTTGTGACCTTCTTCTCCGCCATGCCGCCGCTCCTCGCGGGTTGGTACTTCCTGCTCGGCTGGTTCTTTGACTGGTTCGGCTACCGCTGGCGCCGAAGCCGACAACCCCCGATGCAAGTTCTACCGCCGCCCTAGCGATCACAGGCTTCTTCTCTGCTTCTTTTCCCGCCAACAATCTAGTACAACATCTGGTACTCGGCAGGAAGCGAGCTATGATCACTCCCGGCCCGGAAATCCAGCAACGCCTACAGCGCATCGAGCATGGACTCGAGCAGGTGGGGAGCCTGCTGGTTCCGGTCGAGATCAGCGATGGCGTGAAGAAGGCCATCACGCTGTCGAGCATCGATCCCGACATGGCGCTGGGCCGCGCCCGCAAGGTACTCGACTTCATCATCTCCGACCTCTACAAGCGGCAGTTCGGCCGCTCGCCCGGCACGCAGCCGCTGGAAAACTCCGTGCAACAGTTGGCCAAGGCGGGCAAGCTGCCGCGCACCATGGTCGCCTACGCCAACAGCGTCCGCGAGCTGGGCAATGTCGGCATCCACGGCTCCGGCGAGGCCATCACCGAAGACGACGTCGTCTCCTCGCTGGAGAACCTGATGCGGCTGGTGGCCTGGTACTGCGAGCAGGTTCGTCCCGGCAGCGAAGAAAAAATCGAGCCCGACCCCGTGCCCGTGCCGTCCACCGACGAGGACGAACGACTCGAGAAAGAACGGCTGGAAAAGGAACGGCTGGAGAACGAACGACTCGAGAAAGAACGGCTGGAGAAAGAGCGTCTCGAGCAGGTGCAGCGTGCGAAAGAGCTGGAGCAAGAACGCGCTGAGAAGGAGCGAGTCGCCGAGGAAGAGGCCGAGAAGGAACGAATCGAGCTGGAACGAATCCGAAAGGCGCGTGCCGAAGAGCAGGAACGCGAGAAAAAACGGCTCGAAGAGGAACGCGCCGCCGATGAGCTGGCCAGACAACAACTGCTCGAAAAAGAACGCCTCAAACGAGAGGGCATCTTAGCCGAGCAGGCCGAGAAAGAACGCCTCGAGCGAGAGCGCCTCGAAAAGGAAAGGCTCGAGAAAGAACGGCTCGAGAAGGAGCGACTCGAAAAGGAGCGTCTCGAGCAGAGATCGGCTCAAAAAAGAAAAAGAGCAAGAGAAGCCTCCGCCGCGCTCACGCAAACGAGTGGTATTTGCTCTGCTGGCGATCTGCGTGGCAGGCGGCGCGCTCTGGTGGTGGCTGACGGCGAGTCCAGCGGCGAAGCACAGGGAGTTCCTCAAGCATAAGTACGACGGCATCGCTCTGCTTAACAGCGGCCAGTACGACAAGGCCGACCTGGAACTGCTCTCCGCTTACGGGATGGATCCCAACGATGACTACGTGTACTACTGCCTGGGCGAGGTTCAAACTCGCCTCGGGCAATGGAAGTACGCCATCGACTATTACCAGCGCTCGCTGAAGCTGAAGCCCGACGCCAGCTACACCCACGTCGCCCTGGCCAATGCCCTGCTGCAATCCGGCGATGTGGACGGCGCGATCGCCGAATACAAGCTCATCACCAGCACCAATTACAAACCTCCGCTTGACCCGACAACGTTGGCTTGGATGTACCAGAGCTACAGTACCGCGCTCCTCAAGAAGGGCGATTTCAACGGATCCCTGCGGCAATCTGTTCAGGCCGTGATAGCGGACCCGAATTGGCGCTCAAAGCTTGGCGACCGGATTTACCTCCCGCCGCCCCATTCTCACTAGCGATCCGTCCTTCAGCCAAAGCTCGGTGGAAGGCAGTTTTGCTCACGGCATGACCACTACTTTTTGGCGAAAACCTTGTACCGATCCGAAACTACGTCGCCCCTACTATGCTCGGTAAGCGATATTGCTGTGCGCAACGAGAGGCCCTGCCTACCGGACGACGTTGACGGGAGGCGCCCACAATGACGAGGTCATTAGTCAAAGATAATAACTGTAATCAATATTGACTGTATGTATTGTTGACTGTATTGTGTGTTGCCATGAACAGTCAGCCGCCTTTTTACGAAGAGATTCCCCTTCCTGTGCTACTCCGGCACGCGCGCACCACCTACGGCAAAGCCATGCGCAAGGCGCTGGATGAGGCCGGCTATGACGACATCCCCGGCAACGGCCTCTACGTCATCGGCGGCCTTGCTCTCAATATGCCCCAGATCCCTCTGGGACAACTCATCCAGGAGCTGCGCATCTCCAAGCAGGGGGCGGGTCAACTCGTGGACACGCTGGTCACCCGCGGCTATCTGGATCGCGCGGTCGACAAAGACGATCGTCGCAAGCTGACGGTCACCCTCACCGAGCGCGGCAAGGCCGCGGCCGACGTGCAGCGCGCCGCACGAGAAAAAGTCGACGCCATCCTAGCTGCCGCCGTCGGACAGGACGACGTCAATCGCACGCGACGCACCCTGGCAGTGCTGATCGACATCGGCCGCGAAGATGCAGCAGACGGCGACGAGGACTGAGTTCAAGGGACAGGAGCTTGAGGTTAGGGGTTAGCCGACAAGCGATCAATGCCCGTGGTGTTCGCTTTCCTCATCGTGGATTCTTCCGTTCACCACTCCCACGAGAGCTGCTGAAAATTCCATCCCCTACGCTGGAAATGCTAACTGACAGAAACGGGTGCCCCACTCATTCGCGATTTTCGAATGAGTGGGGCCCTGTCGAAGTCGGTCAGTACAGCCGGAAATTCACTTCGATGTTCACCTGCACCGCTACGGGCTGGCCATCTTTCATTGCCGGATGGAATCGCCAGCGACGGATGGATTTATTCCGCGTATTCTTCGGAGCCTAGAATCCACAGGAACGACTGGATATCAATCATGTCGCGAGGTCTGAGGTCTTCGATGTCGCGACCAACCAGCGCGGCGAATTCGAGGACCTTCTCATAGATTTGCCACGACGGACGCGAATGGTACGGCAACTCCCAACCGTACTCCCGGGCGGCTGCGCGCGTCACCATTGGCTTGAAGAAGAGGTGAATGTCCGGTCGAGCGATGAACCCGAAGACCGTGACCACTGGCCACGTCAGCACGCGAGTCTGCTTTCTGGGCAATGCCGCGATGACCTTGCACCACTCCTCAAATCTGCGGTCCACCCGGCCAGTCCCGTATACAAGCTCGTACAGACCCTCGGCGAACAAGCGGGCTCCGCGGGTTCCCTTTACGGCGTCGCGAAGCGCCATCTTTTCGAACGAGAACAGCAGGTTGGTTCGCGATTCGATTCGTACGGCGTGAGCTGCGATCTCAACGAATTTCCCGCGCCGCAGCAACGACAGATACTCTTTGCGATTCAGTGATTCGACCCACCGCTCATGCGCCGCAATCTTGTAACTGCGCTCCCATGCAAGATAGGTTTCGTCGCGAAAGCCTCCGGGAAACATTCGCAGAAACTTGCGTCGTGCGCGGAGCACCGCTGGAGGCAGCAATGGATTTGCCAGGACAGCCACCTATGAATGGATGCAATCCGCCGGGCTGTGTTGCACCGGGCGGGCTGCAAGACGCAAGCTGCCGTTTTCCAGCGAATCGCCATTCTCGCGGCACCCCATCCTGTGACGCGGCTCATAGCCGCGCGCCGGTCCAAGTGTGATAAACAAGAGAGTACGGAGCCGGCCAAGACGAGCCGGCACGAGTCTGACCTATGAGCCATTGCGTTGTGCGGGGTACTGACCCCGCTCTCCCGTTTTGCCGGCTGAAGCCGGCTTCCCTGAAAAACAGCGAGTTGGGACGCTGGCCTTGCGGCCACTTCTACCCGACCGTATTGGAGGCCGCATGCTGAGATCGGCTTTCATCGCGCTCTCCGAGAGCAAAGGCCTGCGCAACTTCGCCGAAAAGTCGGCGATGGGCATGAAGTTCTCTAAGCGCTTCGTCGCTGGCACGCACCTGAAAGACGTCATCGCCGAGACCGAAGTGGTCAACGGCTGGGGCGCCGGCGTCAGCATCGACAACCTGGGCGAGAACGTCACCAACGCCGACGAAGCCAAGCATAGCGCCGAGCTCTACCACCGCATGCTCGACGAGATTCACGAGCGTAAGCTGAACGCCAACATCAGCCTCAAGCTCACGCACATGGGTCTGGACGTCGATCCGGAAATGGCCTTCCGCCTGGTGACCGAGCTGGTCGACCACGCGACCAAGATCAACAACTTCGTGCGCGTCGATATGGAAGGCTCGCCCTACACCCAGCGCACCCTCGACTTCGTGCGCGGGCTGCATCGCGAAGCCGGACACGCCGGCAAGGTTGGCACGGTCATCCAGTCGTATCTGTATCGCAGCGAGAAGGACGTCAACGATCTGCTGTCGGAGCGCATCCGCATCCGCCTCTGCAAGGGCGCTTACAAAGAGTCGCCGGAGATCGCGTTTCCGAAGAAGCAGGATGTCGACGCCAATTATGTCAAGCTGGCGAAAACGCTGATGAAGAGCGGCGTCTATCACGGCCTTGCGACCCACGACGAGAAGATCATCGCCGAGCTGAAGCAGTTCGCGAAGGCGGAGAACCTGCCGACGTCAGCCTACGAGTTCCAGATGCTGCACGGCGTCCGACGCGATCTGCAACAGCAACTGGTGCGCGAGGGCTACGGCCTGCGCGTGTACATCCCGTTCGGCTCGGAGTGGTATCCGTACTTCATGCGCCGCCTCGCCGAGCGCCCGGCCAACGTGATCTTCATCGCGAAGAACATGTTCGGCAGTAGAAGACAGTGGCCAGTGGCTAGTGATCAGTGGCTAGTTGCTGGCTGGTGCAGATGCTGCGATCGACTGTCGGCCAGCGGCCGGCTAAGGCACTTCACTCGTTGCCGGATTGCTTTGTGTCAGGGCACGACTTCAGTCGTGCCGAAAAAGCCCACAATAAGAAACGGCTTTAGCCGCTGCACAATGTTGGCAGAGGCTAAAGCCCATTTTTTCTGAACCGCTGACGGCACGACTGCAGTCGTGCCCTGATACAAACAACTTCGCTGACAACACTTACCACTGGCTACTGGCGGCTGGCCACTGACTTACTTCAGCTTCGCCCCGACCGGCACATCTTCCAGGAATCCCGCCAGCACCGGCTGGCCTTCTTCGCCCAGCGACGCCGCGACGATCATGCCGTTCGACTCCAGGCCGCGCAGCTTGCGGGGCGCGAGATTGGCGACGATGACGACCTTGCGCCCGATCAGCTTCTCCGGCTCATACGCCTTGGCGATCCCGGCAACGATCTGGCGGACTTCCGTTCCGAGATCGACTTCGAGCCGCAGCAGTTTGTCCGCGCCCTTCACCTTCTCGGCGACCTTCACCTGGCCGACGCGCAGCTCGACTTTCAGGAAATCGTCAATGGTGATCTTGTTTCCCACGTCGGACTTGGGTGCCCCATCCTTTTCGCCCTCTTTTGGCGAAAGGGTGGGTCCGGCGGCAGGCGCACCCGTCGGCGAGCCCGGCAGCGCCGCTCCGCCTTCGGCCTTCTGGTCGGGCGAAGAAGCGTCGGCGGGCGGCGTGCCCGTCACTTCGTCGACCTTCGTTTCGGCTGTCTTGGTTTCGTTCTCTGTCGAGCGTTGCTGTTCCATCGTCTGCATCCTTTCGATCATGCTCTTGTCGGCGCGCGGAAAGACCGGCTCGACCTTGCCAAGCTTGGTTCCAATCTGTAACTGTCCCCACTTCAACTCGCCCAGCGCGATTTCGCTGATATTGCCCAGCCCCATCTGCCGCCAGATGCGTTCGGTGGCTTCGGGAATGATGGGATGCGCCAGCGCGGTGATAATGCGCAGCGCCTCGGCCGCGGTGTACAGCACGGTCGCCAGTTGTGCGCGCGAATCCGCGTCTTTCTCTTCGGCCAGCGACCACGGATGGGTCTCGGCGATGTAGCCATCCACCGCGCCGATGAAGGCCCACAAATCTTTCAGCGCTCCCGCGAAATCGAATTTGTCGAACTTCTCGTTGAACTGCTGAATCGCGCTCTCGGCTTGCCGTTGCAGCGCGGCGCCCAGTTCAAGAAAGCTTGGGCTTAGCGTCGCGGCCTTGCTAGGATACGGCACCTCTCCGTCAAAGTAGCGGTTGATCATCGACAGCGTGCGGCTCGACAGATTGCCCAGCCCATTCGCCAGATCGCCATTGAAGCGTTGCACCAGCGCGTCGAAGCTGAACGAGCCATCCTGCCCGAAGACGATTTCGCGCAGCAGGAAGTAACGCAGCGCGTCCTGGCCGAGCGTGTCGAGAATGGTCTCGCTGCGCACGATGTTGCCGCGCGACTTCGACATCTTGCTCTCTTCAAATAGCAGCCAGCCGTGCGCGATGATCGACTTCGGCAGCGGCAGGTCGGCGGCCAGCAGAAACGCCGGCCAGTAGACGCAGTGGAAGCGCACGATCTCCTTGCCGATCATGTGTACGTCGGCGGGCCAGTAGTGCTTCAGCTTCTCCTGATCTTTCGGATCGTCGGAGCCGAAGCCGATCGCGGTCATGTAATTGGTCAGCGCGTCCAGCCACACATAGATAACGTGCTTGGGATCACCCGGCACGGGGATGCCCCACTTGAACGACGTGCGGCTCACCGAGAGATCGCGCAGCCCGCTGCGCACAAAGGCGATCACTTCATTGCGGCGTGTCTCCGGCCGGATGAAGTCAGGATGCTCGGCGTAATACTTCAGCAGCCGCTCCTCCATCGCCGACAGCTTGAAGAAGTAATTTTCCTCGTGAACCGTCTCGGTCGGTCGTCCACACTCCGGACACGGCGCGCCCGGCCCAACCGCGTCAACGTAGAGTTCGTCGAACACGCAATACTGGCCGCTATAGGAGCCCTTGTAGATGTAGCCGCGCTCCTGCAGGCGCGTGAACATCGCCTGCACGCCGCGGATGTGCCGCGGTTCAGTGGTGCGGATGAAGTCGTCGTAGGTGATGCTTCATCCGGTCCCATAGCCCGCGAAATTCGGCCGAGACCTTGTCGGCAAATTCCTTGGGAGTGCAATGGGCGGCGGCGGCCGAGCGCTCGATTTTCTGCCCGTGCTCATCGGTGCCGGTGAGGAAGAACGTGTCCACGCCCATCATGCGCTGGCGCCGGGCGATGGCGTCGCACACAACTGTGGTGTACGTGTGCCCGATGTGCGGCCGCGCGTTGACGTAATAAATGGGAGTGGTGATGTAGAACTTGTTGGGATTATCCATGCTGTCGGTCCAGATGCTTTTCCAGCGGATGCTTCTCCAGTTCCAGCTTTTCGAGGTCCCGCTTTTCGAGATAAAGACGAATGGCTTCCTGCATCACGTGCTTCAGCGGGATGTGATGCTCGGTGGCGATGCGCCGGCAATCTTCATACTCGGGCGCGTACTGAGAGGGCGTGCCGTTCGTACCGGCGACCTTCATGCGCACCTCGCCCCACGGCGTCGCCACCTGTTCATGATGCCGCGGCAGGGCAAAACGCTTCTCGCGGCGGACGCGCACCCCCAGGGTACTGCTCTCACGAAAGAGCAATGCACGCATGCGCTCTTCGAGTTCCAGCGGCGCGAGAATCGTCAGCACGGTGCCGGGACGGTTCTTCTTCATCTGCACCGGCGTAGTGAACACATCGAGCGCGCCCTCGGCAAACGCCACATCCATGATGTAGCCGATAAGCTGCGGATTCAGGTCGTCGAGGTTCGCTTCGACAATCGATATCTCCTGCTCCTCGCCGAGGTTGGTAGCTGAAGCGACGACGTCGACAGCTTCGCCGATGGAGATGCGCAGGACGTTCGCATGTCCCTTGAAATTGCGCGAGCCGGCGCCGTAGCCGGTCTGCTGCGTGGTCATCACAGGCCGCGGTCCGAAACTGGATGACCAGTACCTTCACGATTGCCGCGCCTGTCGGCGTGACCAGCTCCTTCTGGATTTCGCCGGAATAGATCGGCGCGCCCTCCAGCAACTCCAGCGTCGCCGGAGCCGGGACGGGCATGATGCCGTGCGCGCACAGCGACGGTTCCGCTCCCGACGTTCAACGGCGAGCAGATGAACTTTTCGACACCGAGGGCAACGGACGCCCACAGCGGCGCAGACAATATCGACGATGGCGTCGGCCGCGCCGACTTCGTGAAAGTGAATCCGCTCCAGCGGAACGTTGTGAATCTTGGCCTCGGCGGCGCCCAGCGCCAGAAAAATTTCGCTGGCCAACTGCTTCGCGCGCTCTTGAAGCGGCGCCGCGGCGATGATGCTCAAGATGTCGGAGAGATGGCGGCCGTGAGAATGGGAGTGAGCGTGATCATGCGAATGTTCGTGCGCGTGATCATGCGAGTGCGAATGCGTCAGTGAGCGTGAGAGTGTGAATGAGCGTGCCGCGAGACTGGCCACCAGCCACTGGCCACTGACCACTATCCCCCAGCCCCTGACCCCGAGCCCCTACTCTCGCTGGAACTGGCGGCTGGCTACTGGCGGCTGATTGCCGGCTACTGGCCACTGCCTTCCAATACTCCTCCCGAGGCATGTCCTTCTCGCCGTTGACGACCACGTCGAGCTTGGTCGCCGAGATGCCGCCGCGGTCGACGCGGGAAATCTCCAGAGTGGCGCCGATGTCGAGGTCGGCCACGGTCTTCTCCAAAAGCGCAAACGGAACTCCGGCGTCGAGCAGCGCGCCGAGAAACATGTCGCCGCTGATGCCGGAGAAGCAATCGAGATAGGCTATGCGCATGGGAGCCGCCGGACCGCGCAAACACGCGCGAGAAGGGGAATTTTCATCATAGGTAACGCGCGATAGAGCGTCAAACGTGCAGGCCGCTGTTCGCGGTTCGCTTTTCGCTCCTGGTGCAGCGCTTGGCTTTTTAGTGATTGGCTCTTGCTTGTTGAGTCGTGCCAAAGCATGCGCTCCGCCTTTGCTATTCTGAATGGTTACATCCGGGTAGTTACATCCAGAGACTAAGAGGGTGGAGCACGCCTTCAGGCGTGCATGCATGCGCCACAGTTTCGACTGCGCTTTAGCGCCTGAGGTAACGCATCTGACCTCAGCGGCTGAAGCCGAGCCCAGTCGAGCAACTTCATAATCTGCACTGCTCAAGCAGTGCTCCACCCAAATCGCCCGGGGCAAAAAGCGAAGAGCGAAAGGCGAACAGCGGCTTTCATGTACTTAGAACAACAACGCATTCTCGCCACTCACGTCCGCGCCTTTCTGCGCGAAAAATACGACGTCGATCTGCCCAGCATCGTCATCGATCAGCCACCCAAGGTCGAGATGGGCGAGTTCGCCATGCCTTTCTCGTTCGAACTGGCCAAGCGCCTGCGCAAAGCTCCGCGCCAGATCGCGCAAGACATCGTCAACTCGATGCCGGTGCCCGAAGGCTTCGAAAAATTCGAGGTCGCCGGCGCCGGATACATCAACGCGCGCCTGAATCGCACCGTCGCGGCCAAGGCGCTCGCGGTCGATAAAGACGAGGCTCCCGCCACGCACGAAGGCGAAGGCGCGGCCGACGTCAGCGGCAAAATCCTGGTCGAGCATACGTCGATCAATCCCAACAAGGCCGCGCACATCGGTCACCTGCGCAACGCCATCCTGGGCGATACGTTTGTCCGCCTGCTGCGCGCCGCCGGACACACGGTCGATGTGCAGAACTACATCGACAACACCGGCGTGCAGGTGGCTGACGTGGTGGTCGGCTTCGTCGAGCTGGAAAAGAAAACGAAACAGCAGGTCGCCAACCTGATCGCGCAGACGCCGCTATTCGACTATCACTGCTGGGACCTCTACGCGCGCGTCTCGCAGTGGTACGAGGAAGACAAGGAGCACCTGAAGGCGCGGGCCAACGCGCTGCACGCCATCGAGCAGGGCGGCAACGAGCTGGCCGACATCGCCGAGATGGTTTCAGTCGCCGTGCTGCGCCGGCATCTGCAGACGATGGACCGGCTCGACATCGAATACGACTTCCTGCCGCGCGAGAGCGAGATCCTGCACCTGCATTTTTGGGATGCGGCGTTTGAACTGCTGAAGCAGAAGGGCGTGCTGTACTTCGAGAACGAGGGGAAGAACAAGGGTTGCTGGGTGATGACGCGGCCTTCGTCGAAAAAACCTTCCATCGAAGATCCTTCGACTTCTGCGAAAAACCCCGCCCAAGCAACGGAAGCTTGGACGGGGCACCCTCCAGATCCTTCGACCGCCAGACGCCGATACTCCCGAGAAGACTGGGCCCGATGAGGACGCGAAGGTCATCGTGCGCTCCAACGGCACCGTCGGCTATGTTGGCAAAGACATTGCCTACCATCTGTGGAAGTTCGGGCTGCTGGGGCGCGACTTCGGCTACCAGCGCTTCTACGAATATCCCAACCAGCACGAAGTCTGGATCTCGGCTGAGCAGGGCGAGCCCGACCACCCGCACTTCGGCAACGTCGCCGCCATCTACAACGTCATCGACTCGCGGCAGAGCGATCCGCAGAACACCGTCGTCGAAGCGCTGCGGCTGCTGGGCTACACCGAGCAGGCCGCGCACTACACGCACTTCTCGTACGAGATGGTCGCGCTCACCCCGCGCTGCGCGATGGAGCTCGGGTACATGGTGAAGCCCGAAGACCAGGCCAAGTCCTACATTGAGGTATCTGGCCGCAAGGGCTTCGGCGTCAAAGCCGACGACCTGATGGATGCGCTGATCGTCGCCGCGAAAAACGAAGTCGACGCGCGCCACGCCGAGCTGCCCGAAGAAGAGCGCGTGCACATCGCCACGAAGATCGCCTTCGGGGCCCTGCGCTACTTCATGCTGAAGTTCACCAAGCAGTCCGTGATCGCCTTCGACTTCAAGGAGGCGCTGGCCTTCGAGGGCGAAACCGGTCCCTACGCGCAGTACGCGGTTGTGCGCGCCACCAACATCTTTCGCAAGGCCGACATTACGCCCGAGCAGGCGCTGGCCGCCGACATCGATTACAAGCGGCACTTCGCCGACGCCAGCGGCACCGAGATATGGGAGCTCTGGCTGCTCGCCGGCAAGACCTCGTTCGTCATCGAGCAAAGCATCGCGACGACCGAGCCGGCGTTCATGGCCAAGCATGCGTTCCAGCTGGCGCAGCAGTTCAACAACTTCTATCACCGCCATCACATCCTCACCGAAGCCGATGAGGGCCGGAAGAAATTCCTGCTGGCGTCGGCAGCCGTTGTGCGGCGCGAGTTGATTCGGGTGCTGGGAGTGATGGGGATTAGCGTGCCGCCGGTGATGTAAGCGGCGGGCGACCTCGGGTTTGCCATAGAGGAACAGAGACCGCAGAATTTCGCCTCAGGGTGGAGCACGCCTTCAGGCGTGCGCAAAGGCATCCAAGGGTCTGCGCTTTAGCGCCTGAGGTGATCTTCGACCTCAGCGGCTAAAGCCGGATTCGAGGCTGAGTAGCAAGTTGCACTGCTGAAGCAGTGCTCCACCCGAATGTTGTTGCCGAGCCAAGAGCTAAGTCGAACCGCCGACCACTTCAGCCCTCCAGTAACCTGAAATTAACATTCAGCTCTCGTCCGGCCATATAGAATCCAAAGCTTATGCAAGAAAAGCCACTTGAGATCGAGAAGCTCGAAAACATCCCCGGAACGACGGTGCTCCGCCTGCACGGGCCATTGCTGCTAGGCAACTTTTTTCCTCTTCAGTCCATGGTCCGCGCCGACAACGCCCCTCTGCTGATCCTCGATGTCACCGACATGCCCTATATCGATTCGGCCGGCATCGGCTGCCTGGTGGGCGCGCATGTGTCGCGCGAGAATTCGGGCCGCAAGCTGATCCTGGTGGGCGCCAACGAGCGCCTGGTGACCTCGCTGAAGGTGACCAAGTGCGACCAACTCTTCGTGATGGCGCCGACGGTTGAAGAAGCGGTAGCCAAGGCCGGAGCGTAAACGAACTTCCCCTGTGAAGGAACCGCAGGTCCCTCGACTCCGTTCCGTTCGTTGCACGAATTCCACTGCGCTCGGGATGGCAATTGAATGAGGGACGCGCTAAGTCAAGGTAGAGTGGCGCGTCGGCCCGATCCCGCTGCTCTGCCTGCCCTCCTATCTGATAGACTCTCCCGCTAGATGTGGGTGACCGGGAGCCGACTCTGGCTCCTGTGACGCAACCTGTCTCCGATTGCGAGCCCCCGTCCTGTCAGGAGGATTCTTATGTCGGCTACCGCAACTGCTCCCCAAATTCACAATCGCGTACAAGAGTTCATCGGATCCGCGCGCAAGATGCTCATCGACGGCAAGTGGGTGCCGGCGGCTTCCGGCAAGACCTTTCCCGTCTATAACCCGGCCACCGGCGAAGTGATGGCGCAGGTTGCCGAAGGCGATCGCGAAGACATCGATCGCGCCGTGAAGGCCGCTCGCCACGCCTTTGAAAGCGGACCGTGGTCGACGATGACTTCTTCCCAGCGCGGCCGCCTGATCTGGAAACTCGCCGACCTGATGGAAGAGCACCTTGAAGAGTTCGCGCAGCTGGAATCGCTGGACAACGGCAAGCCGCTGTCGGTGGCGCGCGTTGCCGATGTGCCGCTGGCTATCGACCTGTTCCGCTACATGGCCGGATGGGCGACCAAGATCGAAGGCAACACCATTCCGATCTCTGCCGGCGGCGGCAAGAGCAGCTTCCTGGCCTACACGCGGCGCGAACCCGTCGGCGTCGTCGGACAAATCATTCCCTGGAATTTCCCGCTGCTGATGGCTGCGTGGAAGCTGGGTCCGGCGCTCGCCACCGGCTGCACCATCGTGCTGAAGCCGGCCGAGCAGACGCCGCTGAGCGCGCTGCTGCTGGCGGAGCTCATCATGGAAGCCGGCATTCCCGAAGGCGTGGTCAACGTTGTCCCCGGATACGGCGAGACGGCCGGCGCCGCGCTCGCTTCGCATCCCGATGTCGACAAGGTCGCCTTCACCGGCTCGACCGAAGTCGGCAAGCTGATCGTGCACGCCGCTGCCGGAAACCTGAAGAAGGTTTCGCTGGAGCTCGGCGGCAAGTCCCCCAATGTGGTATTCGATGACGCCGACCTGAAAGCTTCGATTCCCGGCGCGGCCAATGCCATCTTCTTCAATCACGGCCAGTGCTGCTGCGCGGGCTCGCGGCTTTACGTTGAGCACTCGATCTTCGACAGCGTCGTGGAAGGCGTTGCGGATCGCGCCAAGAAAATCAAACTTGGCCCGGGCTTCGATCCCGACACAACCATGGGACCTCTGGTTTCGGAAGAGCAACTCCATCGCGTCTCCAGCTATCTGGATTCCGGACTGAGTGAAGGAGCGGAAGCGGTTGTCGGCGGCAAGAAGCGTCCGGGCGCGGGCTACTTCGTCGAGCCAACCGTGATGGTGAAGACCAAGCCAGAGATGAAGGTTGTTCGCGAAGAGATCTTTGGCCCGGTAGTCTGCGCCATGCCGTTCAACGACATTGACAAGATTATCGCCGAGGCCAACCAGAGCGAGTACGGTCTGGCAGCGGCGGTCTGGACCAAGGACATCAGCAAGGCCCATCGCCTGGCCGAAAAGCTGCGCGCCGGCACGGTGTGGATCAACTGCTACAACGTCTTCGACGCAGCCATGCCCTTCGGCGGCTTCAAGCAATCTGGCTGGGGACGCGAAATGGGCCACGAGGTGCTGGAGCAGTACACCGAAGTGAAGGCCGTCTGCGTGGCCTTGTAGAACTACGCTTGAACTTGGAAGACGCGGCGTTTCGGCGCCGCGTTTTTATTGCCGCACCGTTGTGCGCCGAGCAAACCGCAAATCCTGCTTGGAGTTTGAGGTCTCCCCGGAACGGTTGTTCTTCCCATCAGCTTCGGCATTGTTGAATATCCTATGAATTTCGCGACATGGGTTTAGCGCCGCATTACCTGCCCTAACGTGGCCGATGCTAAACTAAGCGGTTCACCCATGGAGCTCCTGCTCAATCTGGTCTGGATCGCGCTGTCTGTGACGGCCTTCGTGTGCTTTCTACGGGCGCAGGAACAGCGTGGGCGACGGATCCCTTACTGCCGTTCCCTGTTTGCGCTAGCCTGCATTCTCTTTTTCCTCTTCCCCATCATCTCGGCCAGTGACGATCTTCATCCGGCACAGGCCGTGGTGGAAGACACGACAAGGCGCATTCAGCAACTGGCATCCCCACTCCAGGTTCCGGCAGGCCACTCCATCCTCCCACCATTTCCGCCGATGCTGTTCGGCACCTGGCTTGTACTATCTCTGACATTGTGGCACTGGCGTAAACCGGAAATCGCGCGCCTTGTCGCCGCCCAGGGTTTCGCCGGCAATTGCGACGGGCGCTCTCCCCCTCTCTTCGACTGACGCGAAGGCTCAACAGCGTTCCGACCCGATGCAATGCGGTTTGAGAAGTACTAGATCCCTTTACAGGTGATGGCGGCGAGTGGAAGTACGAACACTGCCGTTGATCGGAAGAGATTCGTAATGAACAAAGCAAGCCATTGCCCGCCATGCGTGACGCGTCTGCGCATTGGTTGGGCTGTGCTCACGCTGGCCCTCATGGGATTACTGGCCGGCTGTTCGCAGAAGCAGCCAGCGCCTACTTCGGACAAGGTGGTCGAGACCAATGCCGACCCGAATGTCTTCACCATGCAGAACCCTGGCCAGTTCCCGCTCACCACCGTCCAGGTGCGCAAGGTTCGCGATGAAATGCACGTCAACTGCGCGGTTGCGCCGGACGTGAACCTGACCGTGCCGGTCGTCTCACTGGGCGGCGGACGCGTGGTCGACATCAAGGCCAAACTGGGCGACTATGTCCGCAAAGGCGACGTGCTGCTGCTCATCAACAGTCCCGATTTCGCCGGAGCCTTCAGCGACTACCAGAAAGCCAAAGCCGACCAACTACTGGCGCAAAAGCAACTCGACCGCTCCAAGCTGCTCTACGACAAGGGCGCCATTGCGCAGGCCGATCTTGAAACTACGCAAGACGCCTACGACAAGGCCGAAGTCGACTTGAACGCCGCCATCGCTCATGTGAAGCTTCTCGGCGGCGACGTCGATCATCCTTCGCCGCTGCTGCCACTGCGCGCGCCCATTTCCGGCACCATCATCGATCAGCAGATTACCGGGGGAACCGGCGTGCGCTCGCTCGACAATCAGCAGGCGCTGTTCACCATCGCCGACCTGTCGCGGGTGTGGGTGCTGTGCGACGCCTACCAGGACATGCTTTCGCGCGTGCATGACGGCGATACCGCGTTCATCACGGTGGACGGCTACGCGCACGATCAACTACCCGGCAAGATCATCAACATCAGCCAGGTTCTGGACCCCACCACGCGCGCTGCGAAGGTTCGCATCGAGTTGCCGAACCCGAAAAGCGTGTTGAAGGCGGGCATGTACGTCACCGCGATGTTCCTTGGACGCGAGCCCATCGAGCGCGTCGTGGTGCCGACCACGGCGGTCATTCGCCTGCACGACAGCAACTGGGTATTCGTGCCCGAGACCGACGGTCACTTCCGCCGGGTTCAGGTTCAACTGGGCCCCGAAGACGGAGCGGGCAATCAGCAGGTCATCAGCGGCCTGCAGCCCAATCAGCAGGTCGTGATCAATGCGCTGCAATTCTCCAGCGCCTCCGAGGAGAAGTAGCGCATGATTCGTTACCTGGTCGATTTTGCGCTGCGCAATCGGCTGGCAATCCTCGCTATCGGCATCGGATTGCTGGTCTGGGGCATCATCTCCTTTCATCAACTGCCGGTCGAAGCCTATCCTGACGTCGCCGACAAGTACGCCTGGATCATCACGCAATGGCCGGGGCGCGCTGCCGAGGAGGTCGAGCAGCAGGTCACCATCCCGATCGAAATTCAGATGAACGGCGTCGGCCACCTGGTCCATCTGCGCTCGCTGTCGCTGGCCGGCCTGTCGTTCATCACGCTCATCTTCGACGATCAGTCGGAGAACCTGCAGAACCGCCAGCAGGTGCTGGAGAAGCTGACCCTGGTGACTTTGCCGCCGGGAATCAATCCGCAGATCGGCCCCGATTTTTCGCCGGCCGGCCAAATCTACTGGTACACGCTCACCAGCAGCGATCCGCGCTACGACCCGATGGAGTTGAAGACGCTGCAGGATTGGGTCGTCTACAAGTATCTGATGTCGGTGCCGGATGTAGCCGCGGTGTCGAGCTTCGGCGGAGAGACCAAGGAGTACCAGGTACAGATCGATCCCAACAAGCTCGTCGCCTATGGACTGTCGCTGGCCAACGTCGAGCAGGCACTGTCCGCCAATAACTCCAACGGCGGTGGCAGCTACATCGAGAAGGGCCAGCAGGCCTTTAACATTCGCGCTCTGGGCCTGATGCAAAACGACGGAAGACATCGAGCGAACCGTCGTCGCGGTGAAAAACGGCACTCCCGTGCGCATCCGCGATATCGCAACCGTGGCCGAAGGGGCGAAGATCAAGCTGGGCCAGATCGGCAAGACCATTCGACGTCCGGACGGAACCCTGCTCGACGACGACGATGTGGTGGAAGGCATCGTCCAGTCGCGCAAGGGCTCAGAGACCGAAGGCGTGTTGCGCGACATTCACGCCAAGGTCGACTTCATCAATCAGCACGTGCTGCCCAAGGGCGTGAAGATTGTGCCGCACCTCGACCGCGATGACCTGGTGCACTTCACCACCCACACGGTCTTCCACAACCTGACCGAAGGCATCCTGCTCGTCGTCTTCGTGCTGTTCCTGTTCCTGGGAAATTTTCGTTCGTCCCTCATTGTGGCACTCACCATCCCGTTCTCCTTGTTTTTCGCGGCGATTCTGCTCGACCTGAATCACATCCCGGCGAACCTGCTTTCGCTGGGCGCGCTGGACTTCGGCATGATCGTGGAAGGCGCGGCGGTAATGGTAGAGAACATTCAGCATCGGCTGGCGGTGCGCACCGACCACCGCACTACCGATGAAATTATTCGCGCAGCCGCACATGAAGTGCAGCGGCCGGTGTTTTACGCAGTCGCCATCATCATCATTTCGTACTTGCCCATCTTCACCTTCCAGCGCGTGGAAGGCCGGCTGTTCAAGCCGATGGCCTGGACCGTCGCGTTCGCGCTGCTCGGTTCGCTGTTCTTCTCGATCCTGCTCGCGCCGGTGTTGACTTCCTTCATCTTCCGCAACGGTGCGACCGAGTGGCGCAATCCGGTGCTGGAGTGGATCAATCGCCGCTACGAAGCGACGTTGAACTGGATCATTCCGCGCCGCATTTTTACCTGGTCGATGATGGCTATCGTCTGGGTCGTCACGTTGTATCTCGGTATGGGTGGCGCCATCGGTTCGGAATTCTTGCCCCATCTGGATGAGGGCGCGATCTGGGCACGCGGCACGCTCGATCCCAGCACCGGCCCGACGGCCGGACGCGACATCATGGACAGAGCGCGCCTCATCTTCGCCCGCTTCCCCGAGGTAAAACAGGTCGTCTCTCAAGTCGGACGCTCCGATGACGGCACCGATCCCACCGGCTTCTTCAACACCGAGTACTACATCGACCTGAAGCCGCACGATGAATGGCGGCCTCAATTCCACGGCCGTAAAGAGCTGCTCATCGACGCCATGAATGACGCGGCCAACAAGATTCCCGGCGTCGATTGGGGCTTCTCGCAACCTATCGAAGACAACATGGAAGAGGCGGTCAGCGGCGTCAAAGGCGCACTGGCACTGAAAGTTTTCGGCCCAGACCTCAAAGACCTCGAAGCCAAAGCAACAGAGATTGCCAACGTGATGGCGACAGTTCCCGGCGTTGCCGACCTGGGCGTCTTCCGCGTGCTTGGCCAGCCGAACGTCAACATCTCCGTCGACCGGGACAAGGCGGACCGCTATGGCATCAACGTGTCCGACGTGCAGGATGCGATACAAACCGCGGTCGGCGGCAATCCAGTCAGCCAGATCCTCATTAATGAAGAGCGCTTTGACCTGGTGCCGCGCTATCAGCCGCAATTCCGCGGAACGATTGATGAAATCAAAGACATCCGCCTGCTTGCGCCCAGCGGCGAGCGCGTTTCTCTCGGCGAGCTATGCAAGATATCAGTCGACGATGGCGCGTCGATGATTTACCGCGAGGCCAACGAACGTTACATCGCCATTAAGTACAGCGTGCGCGGCCGCGACCTGGGCAGCACGGTGGAAGAGGCGATGAAGAAGGTCGATCACGAGGTCAAGCTGCCGCAGGGCTACACCCTTGACTGGGCCGGCGAATACGAGAGCCAGAAGCGCGCCAATCATCGACTCGCAACCGTGGTACCGATTACGATTCTGGTCATCGTGCTGGTGCTTTACTCCATGTTCCGTTCGTTCAAGTGGAGCCTGCTGATCATGCTGAATCTGTCGCTGGCGCCCATCGGCGGGCTGTTGGCGCTGTGGATCACCGGCACACATTTCAGCGTTTCGACGGGCGTAGGATTTCTGGCATTATTCGGTGTCTCGGTGCAAACCGGCGTCATCATGGTCGAACACATCAACCAGCTGCGCGCGCGTGGACTGTCGATCAGCGAGGCCGCTGTACTCGGCGCTCGCCGGCGACTGCGTCCCATCATGATGACCATGCTGGTGGCATCGCTTGGCCTGATTCCGGCGGCGCTGTCGCATGGCATCGGCTCCGACTCGCAGCGGCCGTTCGCCATCGTCATCGTCGGCGGCCTGCTGATGGAGTTGTTCCTCAGCCTGGTGTTGTTGCCGGTGCTTTACGCCGACATGGCTGGACCGAACGACGTGCTGCCGGCAGAAGAAGAGGAGATCAGCGAATGAGACCCTCTGGCGCCGCTCTCTGGCTTCGCACCGCTGCCCTGGCAGCCGTGCTTGGCAGTTTACCGGTAACTGCGCAAATGCAGAACACGCCGCCCGCACCTCCGGCAGGAACGCCGCAATCCGGAACGGCTGCGCCTCCGGCCAAGCCGGCTTCGCAGATTCCGGCGCCCGGTAAGCCGATCAACCCGCAGGTGACGATCACGCTCGAACAGGCAATCGAGTATGCGCGGCAGAACAATCCCACGTTGCAGGCCCAGCGCACACTTGTTTACCAGGGCAAGGAGCAGGAGGTTACAGCCAATCTCCGACCGAATCCCACATTGTCGGCGGATACACAGTATCTGCCGATCTTCCAGCCTGACCTGTTCTCGTCGAACTACATCGATAACACCGCGCAGTTTGACCTCGGCGTCGGCTATTTGTTTGAGCGCGGCAAGAAGCGGCAGCACCGCTCTGGCCGCCGCTCAGGACGCGACGGCGGTGACCGAAGCGCAGGTACAAGACCTGGAGCGCACCACCATCGCCATCACCGCCCAGCAGTTCGTCACCGCGCTGCTGGCCAAATCGAACCTGGACTTCACCGAACATCTGCTGGACAGCTATCAGCACACCGTCGACATCAGCCAGGAGCAGAACCAGGCCGGAGCGATGAGCAAGGCCGACCTGCTCAAAATTCAGCTGCAGAAGCTGCAATTCCAGACCGACGTTACCAGCGCGCGCATCGCACTGGTACAGGCGCTGAACACCTTGCGCGAAGAGATGGGCTTCGACTCTGTGCCCCGCGACTATGACATTGTGGGAGAGCTCAGCTATCAGAAGCTGACTCTGACGCTGGGGGACTTGCGGGCGAAAGCCCTGGCCTCGAGACCAGACCTGCTCGCCGCCCAGCGCGGCATTACTGCGGCCCAGAGCCAGATTGGACTGGCCAAAGCCAACGCCAAGCAGGACCTGAACGTCACCTTCGATTACACCCACGTAAACGCGTCTAACGTCGGCGCCTTCTATTTCCAGATTCCACTGCCTATCTTCAACCGGAATCAGGGCGAGGTAGCGCGCACCTATTTCGCGCTCACGCAATCGCAATATCTGGAAAAGGCGGCGCAGCAGCAGGTCGAGACCGACGTAAAAAACGCCTACGAAACCCTGCTTAACGGCCGCGACATCGTGCAAATGTACGACGGGGGCTACCTGCAGCAGGCACAGGAATCGCTGGACATCGCTCAGTTCTCGTATGCGCACGGCGCGGCGTCGCTGCTGGATTTTCTCGATGCCGAGCGCAGCTACCGCGCGACCCAGCTAAGTTACCGCCAGGCGCTGGCGACGTATATGGGAGCCCTGGAGCAATTGAAGGAAGCGGTTGGAACCAGAGACCTGCAATAGAGCCGGACGCCCAAGTCTTCCGATCTAACTCTTCGGACTTTTCCTCGGCGCTGAACTACTACGGCGTGATTTCCCAGCCTGGCGAGTTCTGCGAGCCGGCTCACAAGGTGTGAGTCGCGATTCTTTTCCCCGGTCCTCCGTGATGCGGGCCGCGCTGGTTAACTGCCTTGGAGAATCAGGCTAGCCGCCGCCTATAATCGGGCTATGGCGTTCAAGCGGACCAGGCGCACCTACGACGAAGAGTCGCTCTACGAGTACGCGGTGGGCGCGCTGGGCCGGCGCATGCGGACGGTTGCTGAGATCAAGCGCCTGATGCGTACTCGCGTGGGCGACCAGCCACACGGCGAGCTGCTGGTCGACGTGGTGGTGGCGCGCCTGAAGCAGTACAAATATCTCAACGACAGCTTGTACGCCGAAAGCTACACGCGCTTCCGCAAAGAGAATGAAAAGTTTGGGCGAATGCGCGTCACCCAGGACCTGAAGGCCAAGGGGATTCACGGCGACATCATCGAGAGCGCAGTCAGTTCAGCCTATGACGAAGTCAACGAAGAACAGTTGGCGCGCGCGTTTCTCCAGCGCAAACGTATCGGCAAGCCCGCCGACCAGAAGCAGGCAGCCAAGGTCTTCCGCGCGCTATCCCGCGCCGGCTTCCCCAGCCGCATCATCTTTCGCATCCTGAAGAATTGGGAGGTCGATGAGGAAGTGATTACGGCGTTGGAGGAGGAAGATAGGGGCTAGGGCTGGGCTGGTGGTTAGAAGCAGCGGGCAGTAGGCAGCAAAGAGTTCCACACGGACATCTGGCAGAATTCCACCATTTGCTTTCTGTCTCGTGTCTTCCGTTTTGTGTTTTCAAACTCTAATCCCTAGCCCCTAACCCCTGGTCCCTTCTTCTTCCGCTTCTTCCGCCAGCTTTCTCGTCAGCTCGTATGCCGGCATCGCTCTTCCCATCCTCGCCGACTGTCCTGCCCACATCTGCATGTAGTCGGTCACGCCGGCCTTCTCCGATGCCGCGCGCAGTGGCGCGATCAGCGTGGCCGCGTGCGGAAAGTCGGGAGCAGCGTCCGACATTGGTCCCACTTCACGCACGAAGCGATTGACGATGCCGCGGGCTGGAAGCCCGCTGAAGAGGTTGGTGATCGCTGTGCCATTATCCGGCGCTTCAGCCAACGCCTGGCGATAGAGCGGCGAGATTTTTGCCTCGGGACAGAAGAGATAGGCGGTTCCCAATTGCACCGCCGATGCGCCGAGCACAAGCGCTGCCGCAATCGCCCGTCCATCCATGATTCCGCCGGCGGCAATCACCGGAACGGAGACGGCTTCGACCATCTGCGGCACCAACGACAGCAGCCCGGTCTGCGTGGCGACATTCCGATCGAGGAACATGCTGCGATGGCCGCCGGCCTCGGCACCTTGCGCGATGATGGCATCGCATCCACGCTCCGCCAGCCATCGCGCCTCGGCAACGCTGGTTGCCGACGCGAGGATGAGGATGCCGCGCGCCTTCAGTCTCTGCATCAGCGTGGAGTCGGGCAAGCCGAAGTGAAAGCTCACTACCGCGGGCTTGATTTCTTCGACCGCAGCACACGCTGCCTCGTCGAAGGGCATGCGCAACGGCGCCGGAGCGACGTTCTCGATGTCCAGACCCATGCGCTCGTAATGTGGGCGCAACACCTGCTTCCAGCGCCGCTCCTGCGCTGGATCGATTGCCGGCGTCATGGTGTGGCAGAAGAAATTCAGGTTGAACGGCTGCGGTGTAATTGCGCGAATGGCTGACACGGCATCGCGCAACTTCTCCGGGCTAAGCAGCGCCCCCGCCAGCGATCCCAGTCCGCCGGCGCGCGATACCTGGGCCGCCAGCGCGGGCGAATCCGATCCCGCCATCGGCGACTGAATGATGGGAAGCTCAATGCCGACCAGGTCGAGAAAGCGTCGATCGCGCCAGCGTGCCATCGCTCCAGCATAGCGCAGGATTTTGGGAAAGGCAGGGTTGGGGATTAGGGCTCAGGGATCATGGATCATGGGTCAGGGTCCAGGAATCGGGGACGGACGCGAGTTTGCGTGTGATAAAACTGGCCGCAATTTCAGTTATCCTTTCACGGTCGTCACAGATCGGGTCTTTGCCAAATGCTAACGGTAACGGCCAAGTGCAGTGATCCGTGGCCCCTGACCACAAATCCCTGGCCCCTGATTTTCGATGCCTAAAAAACTCGACCACACCAACGCCTGTGAACATCTCTCCCGTGTCGACCAGCAACTCGGCGCGCATCATCGCGAAGTCCGGCCCCTGCCGCCTGATGAAAGAAACCACGCAAAGCATCTTCGCCGCGCTGCTGGAGTCGATCATCTACCAGCAGCTCAACGGCAAGGTGGCAGCAACCATCACCTCGCGGGTGAAGGCGCTCTTTCCCGAGAACACGCAGAAGCTGCGCACCCGCCGCGGACTGGTGGATGGCTTCCCCATCCCCGAGCAGATCATGGCGGCCTCTGAAGAGCTGCTGCGCTCGGCCGGACTGTCGCGCAACAAGATGCTGGCCATCCGAGACCTGGCGGCGAAGACCCTGGACGGCACCGTGCCGACGGTGCAGCAGGCGCACCGCATGAGCGACGACGAACTGATCGAGCGGCTGGTCACGGTGCGCGGCATCGGCCGCTGGACCGTCGAGATGCTGCTCATCTTCCGCCTCGGCCGGCCGGATGTGCTGCCTGTCGATGATTACGGTGTGCGCAAGGGCTTCGCCAAGATGAAGAAGCTGGCTGAACTGCCCAAGCCAAAAGATCTGGCCGCCTATGGCAAGAAGTGGAAGCCGTATCGCAGCGTGGCCGCGTGGTATCTGTGGCGGGCCGCGGAGATGAAGGACCTGCCATTCGCCGGAGACGTGGCGAAGAAGGCCGCAGCGAAGGCGGCGCCTAAGAAGAAAGCGGCGAAGAAGAAGACAGCTGGCTGATGCCGGCCGCTTTGCACTGCTGCTGCATCAGCACGGATTGCTGCGTCCGCTTGGAGCGGCAGAACTCTCTGACGGCACCCTTCGTTAGCTGGTGCTGATTGCCGCAGTTTTCAAGTTGTAGCAGTCAAGATCTGCCATGCCGAACGGTTCTTTGGGTAAGAAACCCAACTGCTTTTTGATACACGCGTTGGTGGCAGCCAGGGTCATCATTACGGAGCGAAATATCCGGAGATGTCCAGAATCAGTTGGGTTGAGCCTTGCGCCCAGGCGTCGGTCTTGCCATTCACGTTGGGCACGAGGGCCATGTTGGAGGTTATCGCGCCGTCCTTGGCGTTCAGGGTCGAGACCGTCGGCTGTGGTTCGCTGTCCGGCCACAACGTCAAGAAGCTGAGCGACCCATCCGGAATCGCCGTGGCGTTGAAAACGTAGCCTTCCGCTGATGCCGGCGGTCCGCAGGGACTGTCGACGACATTCACGGTTAATTCTCCTGAGAACGATGGCCCTCCGCCGTTGCGTGTGTCGATGACGCGGCAGGGCGTGAGCGCATAGAACGACAAGCCGCCCGTGCCCGGCAGCGCGAAATATCCGTCGACATCAATCAGCAGGTCGGTGTTGTCGGTCACGTAGGCTGCAATCTCTCCTTGCGTACCCGCCGGCACCAGCGCGGCATTGGCCACATTCGTCCCTGTCGGATCGTTGAGCGTTGATACCTGCGGCCGGGGTGAACCGGCTGGCCACACCGTCAGATAGCCGACCCGCGGACCCTTGGGAAGAACGGTGAAGTTGAAGGAGTACGCAGCGGCGGTGTTCGGCAAGCTGCAATTACTCTGCAGCACCGGGAAGTCGCGTTCCGCTCCGCCGGCCAGGAACGGGCCACCCAGCGGACCGTTGGCATTACGTGTGTCGACCACGCGGCACGGGGTCAGGGGGTAGAACGCCAGCGTCTGGCTGCCACTGGGCGCGAAGTAGCCATCGATGTCCAGCAACACGTTGGTTGTGTCGGTTACGAAGACGCTGACCGATCCCGACGACGTTCCCGCCGGAATGATCGCGGCATTGGCCTTCGTGCGGCCATCGGGCGAGTTCATGGTCGACACGCTGGGCTGGCCTTCGCCCGTAGGCCAAATGGTCAAGTACCCGAGATGACCGGTGGTCGTGATGACGGTGACATTCAGCGAGTAAGCCACGGCATTCGACGGAATGCCGCATGGGTTGCCGCTTTGCGCCAGCGGAAAGGATCGCGCAGTACTGCCTTGGATCGGCGGTCCTCCGAAGGTGCCGTCCGCATTCCGCGTATCGACTACGCGACACGGGGTGAGCGTTACGAACTGCAGGGCCTCCGGAACAGGATTGACAATCTGCGTGACCGACCCGTTGCTGCCGGCGTAGTTTCCGTCACCGGAGTAGGTGGCCACGAGCGCATCAGTACCCACAGCCAGGGATGACGTCACGCACTGCGCGGTGCCCGAACTCAACGTAACAGCGGTGCAGCCGGAGATAGCGACGCCATTCGAGGTAAAACCCACCGTTCCAGTCGTCGGGCCAGCGGGCGTGATACTCGCAGTGATGGTCACCTGCTCACCACTGGTCGAAGGATTGGGCGAACTGGCGACCGTCGTGTGTGTGAGATCCCGGTTCACCACCTGCATGACCGTGTTCGAAGTGCTGGGCGCCAGGGTCGATGACCCGCCATACATGGCGACCAGGTTGTCGGTGCCGACCGGCAATGCGTTATAGGTCAGAACTGCCTGGCCTTGGTTGTTCAGCGGCGCCGAACCAATTTGCACGCCATTGCTTTTGAAAATCACAGTACCGGTCGGCAGCGATCCATCCTGCGCGTGCACCGTGGCTGTCAGGCTTACCATCTGGCCGTAGGCAGAAGGATTCGGAGCGCTGGTCAACGTGGTTGAGGTAGGAGTCAGGTGCGGCGACAACTCGTAAGCCGTCGCCCCGCCGTACTGTCCGCCATCTCCCGTTACGCCGTATAGATTGCCTTGCGCATCGAAGAGCATCGGGCCATAGGGATATTCTCCATCGAGGCAAGCGCCCACCGAGCAGAAGTTATAAAGAACAGTCTCGGTCCATTGCCCGCCACCAATCGGGCTTAATTCGAAAGCTACGCCTTTCATCAGCGTTCCACCCTGATAGGTGTTGCCGTAGAGATTACCGTTGGCGTCCAGGATCATCGTCTGCTGCGGGTGATATCCCGACGTGCAGTTTTCACAGAAATTCTGGAGAACGTTTTCTGTCCAAGAACCGCCGCTCTGACTCAGCTCGTAAGCCACACCTAAATTCAGCGTGCCGCCTCCCGGGGTAACACCATAAATGTTGCCGTGCACGTCGAGAACTACGCCTCCAACCGGCTCCACGCCATCGGTACAGTTCGTGGCCGAACAGAAGCTGTGCAGCACGCTCTCCGTCCATGACCCGCCGCCTGGAGTCAGCTTGAACACAGTCCCGTAGTTCTGCGATCCGCCTCCCGTAGTCGCGCCGTAGAGATTGCCTTCCGCATCGAAAACCAGGCTCCCGAGGTTCGGCGTTCTGCCATCGGTACAGCCTTGCTGCACGCAAAAACCGTAAAGAATGCTGTAAGCCCACTGGCCACCGCCGCTGGGGCTTAATTCGAAAACTACGCCCTGGCCATGCGGTCCTCCCTCGGTGGTCGTGCCGTAAAGATTGCCGTGGGAATCGAAGGTTAAGCCTCCGAGAGGCTGGTTGCCGTCGACACAGTTGTCGTTGGTGCAGAACGCGTAGAGCACGGTTTCGGTCCACGGCCCGTGGCCACCCTGCGGCGGGCTGAGTTCAAACACGGTTCCTTCATTGAATCGCGAGCCGCCGGTCAACGTGGTGCCGTACAGGTTTCCGTTCGCATCGCGGATTACGCCAGTCTGCGGACTGTCGCCGTCGGCGCAGGGTGGGCCTTGCGGGCAGAAACTGTAGAGAATGGTATTGGTCCAGGTGCCACCACCGTTGGGAGTCAATTCATAGACGGTGCCTAGATCGTACGCGCCACCGACCAGCGTTGTGCCGTAAAGATTGCCTTGCGAGTCGGCGACGAGCGCGCCTTCTGGATTGGCTCCGTCCGTGCAGCCCGAAAGAGAGCAAAAGCTGTAGATCGTCGTATCGGTGTACTGGGCATGCGCAGCCTGCGGCCACAATCCAACCACAATCGCGGCGAAAAAGACGATCCCGGTGGCGATGCACCTCAAGGCGAAAGGGGCATTACGGTCACTATCGATCCGCTTGGCCGACGTCATTTGGCTGAAGAAACGCGAGGTTACCGCAAGAACAGCAGTGTCGCCATCGGACATGCAAACTCCAAAACTCTGGAATCAAATCCCTACACTGGCCTTGGACCTGAGTCTGCATCCACATCTGTTCGGCAACCGAGCAGTCTGCGTAGTCCTGATTTTCTTTGCAGTTACGACAAGAGCGTCGTTTGTACCATGACGATTCCGGCGAAACAAGATACGCAGAAGTGACAGACGAATACCAACTCAAGGTGGCCGGGAGGACTATCAAACGTGGGCGTCAGATTGCGCTTGGACCTTAGAGCAGTGGTTTGCGAACGTCGGCGCAGACAGAATGGAAGTAGGTCTCGCTCAGCAGCCCTGCGAATGAATCATTAAGCCTCACAGCAAACCAAGACGGTGAGGTTTAGCATTGAATAATCGCGAGCGGCCACGGAATCCGATCACTGATGAGTGTCCCCGTAGCTGTCGTAATGTTCCCCGGAGCACAAGTCAGGGAATTCTACCGTGACGGACAGTAGGAACGGCGGGCGGGGCCAGAGAAGACCGATCTGAGATATCTGCCTTCAGGTGTCCGGGGGAGACGTAGCTGAGGTAGGAGAGCGATGTCGAAGTTGGCGGCGTTAATCTCCGCCCTGAACGCCTGCAAGTCGGCCCAGATATCTTTTCTCCCGGGAAGCTAGTCGCCCGATGACGGTAGACTGCTGTTGCCAGACGCGCTCGCCGGCTTTCTTGCTTGCCCATCCGTAATACCGGGCGTGCCAACTCCAGTACAAATTGATCAACGTCCTCTCTGATGCGATAAAACCAGCGTTATCAGTCGGATCGCTGGGGTCTAGAAGTTGCGCTACTAAACCGGCCAGTGCCGTGTAGCTCTTACATATCAATATGGCGAAACGCAACAATAAGCCGTAATTGCATGGTGTTACGGGAGATATAAAGTCTGCCAGGTATTGTGCTTTTACCCCCTCCGGATGCTAAAATATACCCAGAGATCGAGAGTTGAAGGAACCCAGCCCAAGCGGCTGGGTTTCGCATTTTTGGGCGAGAATTGCTGTCCCTGCACCGAGTCGAACGAAACAGCCACGTCGAAGCCATCAATAAACGTATGAATACAAGGGTTTTATTCGCATGATGCCTGATTTCAGGAGCTCGCAAGTATCTGATACAAACTAACTCAAATTTTTTGCTTTCTTTCGGCTAATATTTGCGTCTAAGATTGTGTAGGGCGAACGATACTAAGTACAGACCCAGTACTCATCAATCGCAAATGCTTCGGAGGATTGGAACCATGACCGTAATGACCCGTTGGAACCCTTACCGCGAACTGAACTCGCTGCAGAGCCACCTGAACCGCCTGTTCGAACAGCAGTTTGGTGGACGCGACGAGTCTTTGACCGCAGGGGCCTTCGTACCCCCGGTGGATGTCTATGAGGACGAGCACAGCGTTCAGTTGAAGCTGGAAGTCCCGGGCGTCGCCGAGAAGGACCTGGACATCAGGGTGGAGAACAACACTCTGACGGTCAGCGGTGAACGCAAGTTCGATAAGGAAGAGAAGGAAGAAAACTTCCACCGCGTCGAGCGCCGTTATGGCAGCTTCACCCGTTCGTTCTCGCTGCCGACCACGGTAAACACCGAGGACATCAAGGCCGACTATGAGCAGGGCGTCTTGAAGATTCGGTTGGCGAAGCGGCAGGAAGCGAAGCCCAAGCAGATCAAGGTCAACATCGGCACAGCGAAGCCGGTGGAAGGCCAGAAAGCTGAAGCGAAGGCGCAAATCGCGTAAGCAGTAGCCAGCCGTCAGTTGCCGGTTTCCTTGCTGGCGGTGACAGCCTGGCGACAAGTTTCGCCCTCCCGGGAAATTCCTGGAGGGAAACGAACTGGGGAGTTCGGAAGGGAGGCGAGTCAAATTGCCTCCCTTTTGTTTACCAAAAGGAATTTCCCCGGAGGGCGAAGCAGTGAATAGTGGCCAGAGAGGATCTCGCACTGGCCGGCGAGAGAGGCCCAGGGAGCAGCAAACATGCGGTTGGCAAGCCGCTACTTGCCGCCGCGAATCGAAACCGCTGGCCACTATTCATTGGACACAATTGCGGGTGGAGCACGCCTTTCAGGCGTGCATTTATCACAGAATCTTAGAACTTCGGCTTCAGCCGCTGAGGTAATCTTTAAGGCGCAAAACCTCAGCGGCTAAAGCCGCTGCAGGAGCATCTCTGATAGGCACGCCTGAAGGCGTGCTCCACCCAAGCCGACACATATCGACATTTTGGATTTGGGGAACAAATCATGGCAATTCGTTGGGACAAACTAACTGTTAAGGCGCAGGAGGCGATGCAGCGGGCGAACGATCTCGCCTCCGAGCATGGCAATCCTGAGTTGCAGCCGGTACACATTCTGGCCGCGCTGGTGGAAGACGCCGAAGGCATTGTGCCTCCGGTGCTGGAGCGCGTGGGCGCGCACACCTCGGCCGTCCAGAGCGAGGCGATGCGCGAGATCGAGAAGCTGCCGAAGGTTTCCGGCAGCGGCGCCACCCAGGCGCATCTCTCCGACGCCAGCTCAAAAGCCTTGGAAAACGCCTTCAAAGAGGCGTCGAACTTCAAGGACGAGTACGTCTCGACCGAGCACATGCTGCTCGGCATCACCAAGCTGAAGCGCGATCCGGCGCAGGAGATCCTGGCGCGCGCGGGCGCCACCTACGACAACATTCTGCGCGCGCTGACCACCGTGCGCGGCAATCAGAAGGTCACCGACCAGAATCCGGAGGCAAAGTACCAGGCGCTGGAGCGCTATGCGAAAGACCTCACGGAGCTGGCGCGCGCGGGCAAGCTTGATCCGGTGATTGGCCGCGACGAAGAAGTCCGTCGCGTGGTGCAGGTGCTGTCGCGCCGCACGAAAAACAATCCGGTGCTGATCGGCGAGCCGGGCGTTGGCAAGACGGCCATCGTCGAAGGCCTGGCGCAGCGCATTATCTCGGGCGATGTGCCCGAGCAGCTGAAGAACAAGCGCGTGGTCTCGCTTGATCTGGGTGGAATGCTGGCGGGCGCAAAGTATCGCGGCGAGTTTGAAGATCGCCTGAAGGCGGTGCTGAAAGAAATCGAGCAGTCGCAGGGACAGATCATCCTGTTCATCGACGAGCTGCACACGCTGGTGGGCGCAGGCGCGTCCGAGGGCGCGATCGACGCTTCGAACATGCTGAAGCCGGCACTGGCTCGCGGCGAGCTGCGCGCGATTGGCGCGACCACGCTGAATGAATATCGCAAGTACATCGAGAAGGACGCCGCGCTGGAGCGCCGCTTCCAGATCGTCTTCGTCGGCGAGCCGAACGTCGAGGACACCATCGCGATCCTGCGCGGGCTGCGCGAGAAGTACGAAGTGCATCACGGCGTGCGCATCAAGGACTCGGCGATTGTCGCGGCGGCGACGCTGTCGCATCGCTACATCTCTGATCGCTTCCTGCCGGACAAGGCCATCGATCTGATCGATGAAGCGGCGGCTTCGCTGCGCATCCAGATTGACTCGATGCCCACGGAGATCGATCAACTGGAACGGCGCGCGACGCAGCTGGAGATCGAGCGCCAGGCGCTCAAGCGCGAAGACGATGCCAACTCGCGCGAGCGCTTGGGTGTGCTGGAGAAAGAGCTGGCGCACATCAAGGAAGAATCGAATGCGCTGAAGGCGCGCTGGAAGCAGGAGAAGGAAGCGATTGCCAAGGTGCGCGAGACCAAGGAGCGCATCGAGCAATTGAAGATCGAGCAGCAGGAGGCGACGCGCAAGGGCGACTACAATCGCGCGGCGCAGTTGCAGTACGGCGAGATTCCGCAGCTCGAGGCCGAGGTCACCAAGCTGAGCGCGCAGATGGATGGCAAGCAGGCGCGCATGCTGAAGGAAGAGGTCGACGAGGAAGACGTCGCCAAGATCGTCAGCCGCTGGACCGGCATTCCGGTGTCGAAGATGCTGGAAGGCGAAGTGAAGAAGCTGGTGACGATGGAAGACCGGCTGAAGCAGCGCGTGATCGGGCAGGACGAGGCGGTGACGCATGTGTCGAATGCGATACGGCGTTCGCGCGCCGGACTCAGCGATCCGCGAAAGCCGATCGGCTCGTTCATCTTCCTGGGACCGACCGGCGTGGGCAAGACCGAACTGGCACGTGCGCTGGCGGAGTTCCTGTTCGACGATGAGCACGCGATGATCCGCATCGACATGTCGGAGTACGGCGAACGGCATGCCGTGTCGCGCTTGATTGGCGCGCCTCCGGGCTATGTGGGCTACGAAGAGGGTGGGCAGCTGACCGAAGCGGTGCGGCGGCGTCCGTACTCAGTCGTGCTGTTCGATGAAATCGAGAAGGCGCATCCCGAGGTCTTCAACGTCTTCCTGCAGATCATGGATGACGGCCGGTTGACCGATGGCAAGGGTCGGGTGGTCGATTTCAAGAACACGATCCTCATCATGACGTCGAACATCGGGTCGAGTTACCTGACCGACCTGAGTTCGCCGGAGAAGATTGCCGAGGCACACAAGATGGTGATGGAGGCGCTGCGGGCCAGCTTCAAGCCCGAGTTCCTCAACCGCGTGGACGACATCCTGATCTTCAACCCGCTGGGCAAAGAACAGCTGTCGAAGATTGTGGAGTTGCGGCTGGAAGACCTGCGGAAGCTGCTGGCCGATCGCAAGATCTCGCTGGAGATGACGCCGGCGGCGAGGGAGTTGGTCTTCACCGAAGGCTACGATCCGAACTACGGCGCGCGTCCGCTGAAGCGGGCGATCCAGCGACTGATCCAGGATCCGCTGGCGCTGAAGATCCTCGACGGCGAGGTGCTGCACGGCGACCACCTGATCGTGGACGTCGACAAACGCGAGCGCAAGCTGACGTTCAAGGTCGCCAAGCGCGTGGGAGAACCGGCGGCGGTGAAGTAAGGGTGATGCCGACCCAGGTTAGCGTCCAACCGCGGAATGCGGACCCAGGTTCGCGTCCAACAGCTGGACGCGAACCTGGGGCACCCCGGCACCCGGCGCCCAACAGTAGGACGCGAGCCTAAGAACGAGCACTTGGTGTTGGTCGCCGTGCCGGAAAACGCCGGTAGAGCTGGCCTTCAGGCCAGCGTCAAGGCATCTTGCGTGATCATAGAGTCGGCTTCAGCCGACGGCAGATTATCTCAGCGGGCGAACCGCAGATCCTTCGACTCCGCGTCCGCAAAGGCGGCGGACGCTACGCTCAGGATGACAATCTCAAAGGGGATGGCGCGGACGCGAACCTAAAGGTTCGCTCTACCTGGCGCCTACCGCGCCTTTCGCTCTACTCGGTATTTCCTGCGCAACCGACCGTTCGGGGTGCACCCGCCGCCTCCGTGGTGAACACGCCCTTGGTGGTGAATAATGAGTGCGATGCATCTCGACGACACTATCGTCGCCATTGCCACGCCGCCGGGGCGCGGAGGCATCGGCGTCGTGCGGCTCTCGGGCAACGAGGCGCGCAACATCGCGCGTCCCATGCTGCGATTGGCGCACGATCTTGAAGCCGGACGCGCGCACTTCGGCGAGCTGATCGATCCGGCGACGGGCCAGCGCATCGACGAAGTGGTCGCCACGTTCTTCGCCAAGCCGCACTCCTACACAACTGACGATGTCGTCGAGATCTCGTGCCACGGCTCGCCCGTGGTGCTGCGGCATGTGGTCGAGATGGCGCTGGCTGCCGGCGCGCGCCTGGCCGAGCCGGGCGAATTCACCATGCGCGCGTTTCTCAACGGACGCATCGATCTGACGCAGGCCGAAGCCGTACGTGACCTCATCGACTCGCAAACGCTCTTTCAGGCGCAGGTGGCGGCGCGGCAACTGGAAGGCTCGCTGTCAAAGCGACTGCAGCCGATCAAACAACAACTCATCGAACTCATCGCGGTGATGGAGGCGGGCATCGACTTTGCCGAAGACGATGTCTCGATCACGCCCGATGAGCAGATCCTCGCGCGCATTGCTGCCATCCGCGCGCCGCTGGAAGAGCTGCTGGCCAGCTTCGCCTTCGGCAAGGTTGTGCATGAGGGACTCACGCTGGCGATCGTTGGCCGCCCCAACGTCGGCAAATCGAGCTTGTTCAACCGGCTGGTTGAGCGCGAGCGCGCCATCGTCACGGCCACGCCCGGCACCACGCGCGACCTGGTGAGCGAGACGGTTGCCATCGGCGGCATTCCCGTGCGGCTGGTTGACACTGCTGGTATTCGTGACGCACTCGATGAAGCCGAGAGCATCGGTGTGCGCAAATCGATCGAGGCGCTGGCCGATGCCGACATCGTGCTGGTGGTGCGCGATGCCTCGCGCGGCGAGTCACTGAGTGCAGATGAACGGCATCAGGACGAACGCTTGCTGGAACTGGTGGAAGGACGGCAGGCAGTCGTGGTTTGGAACAAGATTGATGCTTCGTCGAATGGCAGCTTCGCCGAGAGGAACGCTCATCCTGTGGTCAAAGCTTCGGCGCTGACCGGCGCCGGCGTCGACGAGCTGCGCGCTTCTATCCTGCACCTGGCGGGCAGCGACGGCGGCGCGCAACAGGAGAGCGGCTTCCTCACCAATGTTCGCCAGAAGCAGGCGGTGAGCGACGCGATCGCTGCACTGGACAAAGCGTCAGCCGCCGTTCCGCAGAAAACACCGCACGAGATGCTCCTGCTCGATCTCTATGCCAGCCTGCGCGCGCTGGATGATTTGACGGGCTCGACGACGGCCGATGACATCCTGAACTTGATTTTCAGTTCGTTCTGCATTGGGAAGTAGAGAAGTGTGTCGTCGGCTGATGCGGCGCGAATCATTCTTAGCTTAACCCTTGAACGCGCGCGCAAACATATCGTCATTACGAGCGGCATGTTTTGCCGCGAGGAATCTGCTGCTCTGCCAGCGCGGGCAAACAGCAGATCCCTCGCTATCGCTCGTGATGACAATCTTTTGTAGAGAGAGTTTCCGAAGGGCTCGCCAACCTCGAATCGGCTCGCAGGAAGTGCAGCTAGGCTGGTAATCGCGACGCTGCCGGCTTCGGACCGCACAGGCTCACCACCCCACCTGGCTCATCCTTTTCAGAATGATCTCGGGGTAGCGATGCATGCGCTCGGGTTTGCGCTTGAGCGGCGCGGGCAGAATCGCAGCGAGTTGGGCGGACTGTTCTCGCCCGATACTTCTCGCCGGAATCTTGTCGTAGTAACGGCACGCGGCCTCGGCGCCGTAAATGCCCGGCCCCCACTCGACCACGTTGAGATACAGCTCCAGGATGCGCCGCTTGCCGAGGACGAATTCGGCCACCGGCACCAGCGTCGTCTCCAGACCCTTGCGGATGATAGAGCGGCTGGTTCCGAAGAGCAGGTTCTTTACCAGTTGCTGCGTGAGGGTTGACGCGCCGCGCGTGCGTTCGCCTTCCACGTCTTCCTTGGCGGCGATCTGGATCTGCTTCCAGTCGAAACCGTGATGCAGGTAGAAGCGCGCGTCCTCGGCGGCGATGACGGCGTGCTGAAGTTCGGGCGAGATCTGGTTGAGGGGAACGAATTTATAACGCTTCTGATACGGCTTGTCGCTGAACCAGGACTGCACGCGGCGCTGCATCTGTACCGCAGTGGTAGGCGGATCGATCCACTTGGCTGCCACCAGAGTCAGCGCAGCGAGGCACCAGAGCAGCACTGCGGCGATGACAAGCCAGAGAAGCACGGAGCGGAAGCTCACGCTCCGCAATGTCTTCTTCAGGCTGGTCGACGATATCCGGGCCACGTTCCAGAATACCGGGTTGAGCCCAGGGAGCGAACTTTCGGGTTCGCGCCCGGTAATCTTATCTGCAGATCGTCATCCCAAGTGAAACGCGCAGCCGGGCATTCTGCATTTCGACCGAGTGGGGAGAGTATCGTCGGCTGAAGCCGACTCTGATTTTTTGGATGGCGCCGACGCGCCGGCCTGAACGCCGGCTCTACCCGTGACGTCCGCGACCAAGCCTCCCGTATATGCGCTCTACTCCGGGCAGCGATGGTTCTAAGCGGGCGAGATACATAGAAGTTTTTGCACACCGTCTGCCCATCCCTTCCCTGCCGGTTTCAGAGCTCCACCAACGAATCGTAAATTTTCCCAACACTTACGCATGGAATCCTAGTTGCACTTACCAAGCCGCATTCGTCGGCCTCTTGGCCGGCGACGCTTCAGGAGGCAGTTCGATGGACTACTACGAAGACGAGCCGCACCGGGCATTTGCAGACCAGCCGCGCGGATCGATTTCCGGCCGGGCAGTTGCGTACATCGCTCCCGTGCTGGTGGCCGGAGCCATGCTCGGCGGCTATGCCTATCACGAGCATCGGGTCGCCGAGGATTTAGCGCAGCAGAATCAGCAGAACACGGCTGCGCTGGCGACGACGCGCACCCAGGTCGACGACCTGAACGCAAAAGTGAATGCGCTGGCGGCGGAGGCTGCCGCACCCAAGCCTGCCCCGGCGCCGAATCCGCCGATGCGCAAGCTGGCGGCTTCGCATCACCCGGCACAGCCTTCGCGCTTGCAGAAGATGCAGGCGCAGCTCGACGCCCAGAACAAGCAGATTGAAGACACGCGTAGCCAGATCGCCAGCACGCAGAGTGATCTGAGCAACACGCGCACGGAGCTGACAGGATCGATCGCGCACACGCACGACGAGCTGGTGCTGCTGGAGAAGAAAGGGCGAGCGCAGCTATTTCGAATTTGATTTGAGCAAGGCGAAGACCTACCAGCGCGAAGGGCCGTTCGGCGTGAAGCTGAAGAAGGCGAACAGCAAGCATCAGTATGCCGATCTTGAGCTGCTGGTCGACGACCGCTCGCTCTCGCAGAAGCACGTGAACCTGTATCAGCCGGTGATGTTCTCGACGCCCGACAGCCCGCAGCCGGTGGAGCTGGTGATCAACAGCATCACCAAGGATCACATTCACGGCTACGTGAGCGCGCCAAGGTATCGGCAGTCGGAGCTGGCGTCTATGTCGAACGCGAACAACAACGGCGCGAACACGCAGGCGTCCGACGCGAACAACGCAACGCCGCCGCAACGGCAGAAGCTGCCGCCGCCGCAGTAAGGGTTTTTGTAGCGACAGATGTTGTATCGACGGCTAGCAGGTCTGTATCGCGAGTAAAAGGATTTTTATCAGGGCACGACTTCGGTCGTGCCGCAAGGCTCGTCTTCAACCCGGCTTCAGCCTCTGCGTGCAGTGTGCAGCGGCTGAAGCCGATTCTTCGTGCGGATTTTCGGCACGGACTGAATTCGTGCGCTGGCACAAAGCGCTCCGTTGTTTCGCTCGGACGCTGATTGTCGCCGAACGCGCTGTTTTCAAGGTGCTGATTTATACTGGAGGGAATCACAACTCAACGACACGTTGTTTTGTTTTTGGCAACAAATGGTAACCGCTCCTAATCCGCGCCCCCCGGCGGACTCGCCGGAGGTTCGGCGTTATAACCGCATCCAACGCTGGCTGGGTCTCTCCGACACTTTCATCGGATTTGCGCTGCTGGTCGTCCTGCTGGTCACGGGTTGGACGGGCACACTGCGCGACTGGTCGTACGAGGGGGCGAGTCAGCATTACTTCTTCGCCGTCTTTCTTTACGTCCTGATGTTCTCGCTGATCGCGAAAGCGCTCAGCGTGCCGTTCGACATCTTCGGCTTCCGGCTGGAGCATCAATACCATCTGTCCAACCAAAAAGTGCGCAGCTGGATCTGGGACGAGTGCAAAGGCTGGCTGGTGTCGCTGGTGCTGGGCACCATCATGGTCGAGCTAGTGTACGGCATCATTCGCATTGCGCCGCAGCGCTGGTGGATGATCGCATGGGCAGTGTTCGTCGGCCTTTTTCTACTGATGGCGCAACTGGCGCCGGTGCTGCTGCTGCCCATCTTCTACAAGTTCGAACCGCTGGCGAACGACGAACTGCGCGACCGACTGACACGGCTGGGTGAGCGGGCGGGCACGCGTGTCCGCGGCGTTTACGAATGGAAGCTGTCGGAGAAGACGACCAAGGCCAACGCCGCGCTGACCGGCATGGGCTCGACGCGGCGCATCATCTTGTCGGACACGCTGCTGCAGAATTACAGCGACGATGAGATCGAAGCAATCCTGGCGCATGAACTCGGCCACCACGTTCGCAAGCACATCCTGAAGAGCATCTTCCTGCAAGTGGGGGTGACACTGCTGGGTTTCTGCCTGATCAACCTGGCGTTGCGCTTCGTCATCGCAAAAGAGTGGTTCCCGGTGCTGGGTCCGCGGCTGTACGACTTCGCAAATCTTCCGCTGATCGTGCTGGTGGCGACCGTGCTCGGCTTCCTCCTGATGCCCGCGATGAATGCCATCTCGCGTCAGCACGAGCGCGAGGCCGACCGCTACGCCTGGGAGAATACGCCCGCCATCGAGCCTTTCATCACCTCGATGCAGAAGCTGGCCGACCAGAATCTGGCCGAGCGCGAGCCCAACCAGTTTGTCGAGTGGCTGTTCCACTCGCATCCGTCGATCGGCAAGCGCGTGGCCGCAGCGCAGGCGTGGGCCAGAGAGCGCGAGCCGCAACCGGTGGCGTAGTTCAGAAACTCCTAAGTCTTCCACACGATTGTCATTCCTGAGCTAAGCGAGCTTCGTCAGGCGAGCGCATTCGAGCGACCTGTGGTTCATGCTCGCAGCAGACTGCCTCCTCTGCGGACGAGCCGCAGATCCCTCGACTGCGCTACGACGCTGCGCGTCTGCGCTCCGCTCGGGATGACAACCCAGAGTATTGCATGGGGGCTATACGGCACGCCTGAAGTCGTGCTTTGACACAAAACTCTCTTCCGCGCAGAATTCGTCTCCACTCTCTCGCAGATCGTCTTCGGTATCCACTCCCACAGTGTCGTACGGCGTTTCGGCCACATGGATGTCGACACCGTGATCGAGGAAGCGCAGCTGCTCGAGGCGCTCGTTGCGCTCCAGCTCGGATTCGGGCCAGGCGCAGAAGGCGTCGAGCACAGCTTTACGGTAGGCGTAGAACCCAAGATGCTTGTAGTAGCGGACCGCTCCGGTGTGGTCGCGATCGAACGGAATCGTGGCACGCGAGAAGTACAGTGCGTGGCCATCGTGGGCGGTGACGACCTTCACTGCATTCGGATTGTTGACGTCTTCCGCGGAGCACCGCGTCTTCAAGGTGCCCACCTGTACATCCGTCGCGGCTCATCAACTGCAGCAGAACGTCAAGATGCTCGCGGCGCGCCAGTGGCTCATCGCCTTGCACGTTGACGTACACATCGGCGTCGACGGTCTGCGCGATTTCATGAACGCGATCGGTGCCGCTGCGATGCTCGGGCGAGGTGAGACGGTAATGCCAGTCGTGCTGCCGGCACACGGCGGCGATTTCTTCCGAATCGGTGGCGACGATCACGTCGCTGAGTTGCGGGCAGGCGCGCGCGGCTCCGTAGACGTGAGCGAGCATGGGACGGCCGTTGATCTCGCGCAGGATCTTGCGCGGCAGACGGGTGGAGGCGATGCGCGCGGGGATGATGGCGATGGCGTTCACGGTATAGTTTCAGGCGGAGCGACAGTCGATGGCAAGTGGGCGCTGGTTTCTTTGCTGTTGGCCCCTCTCGTTCTTCGCCCGCGGGCTCTCGGGTGGAGCTGGCCTTCAGGCCAGCGTTCCACGCGACGTCTTCAATGATCAGAGTCGGCTTCAGCTGACGGCACTCTTCCACCGTGAACAAACCGCAGGTCCGTCCGCTCCGGCTGAAGCCGTCGGTCGGGATGACAATTCGTAAATGGCATATCGCTGGACGCGAATCTGAAGGTTCGCTCTACCGCGCTGACGCCTGCTGAAAGCTAAGAGCTGGTTTCTTCCGTCTCATCCTGCTTCACAAATCCGTACGGGCAGTGCCGGCAGCCGGAGCGGCAGCAGAAGCCGCGTTTGCGCAGGTATACGGCGGTGAAGACCATGAAGCCGTTTTCCCAGTAGTAGTCGACGCCTTCGATCAGTTCGTCGTCGCTCATGGGGCGGCCGCCGCGCGCAGAATTGACGTGGCCTCCTCGCCGGTGACGGCGACGCCGTCGCGGAAGCTGACGTATTTGCCGGAGATGGCGGCTACACGTTCGCCGGGCACGATGAAGCCGACAAGGTTCAGCGGGTCGGCGGCCGAGATGGTCACGACTTCCCCGCTGGCGTGCAGGTTGCGAATGGCACGCAGCGAATCGACCGCTTCAGGCAGCGCGAACTGTTCGCCGATGAAGCTGCTGACGAAGCGGCCGCCGCGAACCTCGCCGCGATCTTCCAGGCGGCGCAGCGCCACCAGCAGTTCGCGCCACTTGGGGAGGTTCGACTCGCGCGCCAGCAACTCGCGGAAGACGACGCCGTACCGGCGCAGCAGCATCCAGCAGGTGGCTTCGACGGTCTTCGATCCGATCGGAGCCCTCGGCGGGATAAAGCAGCGACCAGCGTCCGGGCGTGTGTCGCGGCTTCACGACTTTGGTCGTTCCGGGCGCAGCGCGCCGCGCGGGACTGATGAGCGAGCGCAGATTTTCGAAGCCGTCGGCCGTCACCATGCCGGCAGCGACCAGTTCCCAGAGCGAGGTTTCGATCTCGGCCTTCAGCTTGCCGGTGCTGCGCACGATGTCGGCGAAAAACGAGGCACCGCGGCGGCGCAGGTATTCGAGCACATTGCGCGACGAGTCGCTGAGGATGCCTTCGTAGCTCTGCTCATCGTCGCTTAGTCGTGGCTGCATCCAGTCCGACTCTTCGCGAACAAAAAACGTGATGGGCGCGACCGAGGTCGGTACGATGCGGCGGCGGGTCGGGCTCCCCGTTGCGCCCGTCGTTGGCGCGATGGATGACGGTCCTCGGTGGCCTCTTCCAGCGTTGCCGGATGCGGCGACAGGCGTCCCCAGCCGACGGCGCCGGTGAGGCACAACTGATCGAGCGCGCCCGGATCGTAGTCGTTCACGCGGCGCGCAAGAATCTGCTTCTCCCAGGCGTTGGCCGGAATCTCAAAGCCCTGCAGTTGGCGCAGCGCCTGATGCAGCCCGCGCTCGCCAGCCAGTTGCGTTTGCGGCGCGACGTGCTGCCAGCGCAGCAGCCACTGCATGAACTGCGCCGGAGTGACGGGCTCGACCTGTTTGCGCAGCGTGGCGACGGTGAGGTGATGAATGCGCGAGAGCAGGCGGCGCTCGCACCATTCGACGTGGGACAACTCGGTTCCCACCCTGTCGCCAACCGATGGCGACGAGGAAGGGGCACCCGTGCGCAATCCGGTGAAGTTGCCGCGGAGGACCGTGCCGGCGGCTTCCAAACGTAGCAGTGCGTTTTCGACGTCGCGTGCAGGCAAGCCTAAACGATAGGCGAGCGCTGCAGACGAGATCGGTCCCGAGTGCATCATCCAGCCGGTGACCATCGCGTGGACCGCGTCGTCGCGAGAAGCAATGCTGGATGGCAAGTCTGGAGGAGCGATTTCAAATTGTGCGTTGGGGAAGATGAGCGCGAAGTCTTTGGCGCGCTCGGAGGGAACGAGGTAGTGACGGGTGTCGCCGGCTGAAGCCGGCTCTGCAACAGAGGAACAATCTTCTAATGCACGCCTGAAGGCGTGCTCCACCCTTGGCCCCGTGTCGCCGGCTGAAGCCGGCTCTCCGCTTTCAGTGACTTCGCTGGACGCAGGCCTGAAGACCTGCTCTACCCTCGCCCGCACAACTCTCCAGCCCTCCAGCAACTCGGCGAGGAACGGCGTCCAACTGGCGACGGCCTGCTGCCAGTCGGGATCGGACATCTCTTCCGGCACGGCGACCAGCGTTTGCAGCACGTCGTGCAGTTCGTCGCTGTCGCGAACGTCGGGACGCGCTTCGTCGCGCACGCGCGCGATGGCCTGCTGATCCAGCCTGCCGACTTCGTTCAGCACCGCTTCGGGCAGGATGCGACGCATCTGCACGGCGCGGGCGCGACGCTCTTCCAGCGGAGCATCGTCGAGGAAAGCGTACGGGTTGGCGTTCAGAATCTCGTGCGAGAACTGCGAAGGCACCGGCGTGTCGGCGGCGAGACAGCGAATCTCGCCGCTGTAGATTTTCGCGATCACCGCGCGCAGGCCGTCGATGTCCATCGCCTCGGTGAGGACGTCCTTCATCACCTCTTGAATCAGCGGGTGATCGGGAATCTCGATGTCGCCCACAAGGTTTTCCGGGCAGGCGGCGACGTCGGGAAAAACCGACGCGAGAAGATCGTCACTGCGGATGCGCTGGATGGGCGGCGGAACTTTCTTGCCGCCCTGGAAGCGCAGCAGCGCGAGCGAGCGATTGGCGTCCCAGCGCCAGCGCGTGGCGAAGATCGGCGAAGGCAGCGCAGCCTGCTCGAGAATCTCCTGCACGGTTTCGTTCTGCAGGTAGTGGAAGACGTCGCTCAGCGGGAAGCTGTGCTGCTCGGCCAGCGCGATGTTCAGGCCGTTATCGGTGGCAGCAGCCTGGAGCTCAAAGTTGAAGGAGCGGCAGAAGCGTTTGCGCAGCGCCAGTCCCCAGGCCTTGTTGATGCGGCCGCCGAAAGGCGCGTGGATGACCAGTTGCATGCCGCCGCCTTCATCGAAGAAGCGTTCGGCGATGATGGTGTTGAGCGTGGGAACTTCGCCGAGAACGGCGCGGCCGGTGACGATGTATTCGATGAGTTGCTCGGCGGCGGAGTCGTCAAGACCGCACTCGTCCTTGAGCCAGGCGGAGGCGTTTTGGACCTCAGGGGACGATTCAATGCCGCGGAGACGGCGGCGCGGTTGAGGAGTGCCGCCGGCTGAAGCCGGCTCTCCAACTTCACCTGGCTGGCTGGACGCGGGCCTGAAGGCCCGCTCTACCTGATCCATGACGGCGTCTGACGCGGGCCTGAAGGGCTGCTCTACCGCGATTGACTCATCAGACGCAGCCCTGTCGCTGCTGCCGGCTGACGCGAGGTCGGAGGGCACATCATCCCTGTCGCCGGCTGAAGCCGGCTCTTCAACTTCACTTGGCTGGCTGGACGCGGGCCTGAAGGCCCGCTCTACCCGAGCAGTCCTGAAGGCCCGCTCCGCGTTTTGATCTGCGGCTTTGTTGCGTCGCCGGTGAAGCGCTCGAAGTTGGCGATGCGTTCGGCGCGGACCTCGCCCATCTCCGGGTCGAGCGGGACGGGCAGCGGCGCGGTGTTCGGCAGGCGCTTGCTGATCTGCTCGCGCAGGTCGGCGACGTGCTGTGAAAGTTCATCGGTGCGCGCAGGGGCTTCGCCTCGCCAGAACGGCACGGTCGGTGGAGCGCCGTGCGCATCTTCGACAACCACGCGCGAGGCCCCCGCCTCGATGCGCTGGATGCGCCACGACGTGTTGCCCAGCAGCATGATGTCGCCGACGCTGCTCTCGACGGCGAAATCCTCGTCGAGCGTTCCGACCACAATCTCCTCCGGCTGCGCGACGACGGTGAACAGCGCCGTCTCCGGAATGGCGCCTCCGCTGGTGATGGCGGCGAGGCGAGCGCCGCGACGTGCACGCAGCCGGCGGTTGACCATGTCGCGGAAGAGATAAGCGCCGTAGCGGCCGCGCTTGGCTGCGATGCCGGCCGAAAGCATCTCGAGGATGCGGTCGTACTCCTCGCGCTTGAGCTGGCGATAGGGATACGCGCCACGCATGAATTCGAAGAGCTCGTCTTCGTCCCAGTCTTCGCAGGCGCACATGGCGACAATCTGCTGGGCGAGAATGTCGAGCGGCGCGGGCGGAATGCGGAGCACGTCGAGATCGCCCTGCTTGATGGCGCGCACGGTGGCGGCGCATTCGAGGAGATCATCGCGGGTGGTGGCGAAGAGGCGGCCCTTGGGGATGGCTCCCCGCCAGTGGCCGGCGCGGCCAACACGTTGCAGGGCGACGGCGATGGACCGCGGCGAATTGATCTGGCAGACCAGGTCAACGGTGCCGATGTCGATACCGAGTTCGAGCGATGCGGTCGCCACCAGCAGGCGGATCTCGCCGTTCTTCAGCTTGCGTTCGGCGGCCAGACGGATTTTGCGCGAGAGGCTGCCGTGATGCGCCGCGACCTGATCTTCGCCGATGCGCTCGCCCAGATGCAGCGCGAGGCGCTCGGCCAGGCGGCGGGTGTTGACGAAGACCAGCGTGGAACGATGTTGCATCGCCAGTTCGGCGAGGCGGTCGTAGATTTCGCCCCACATTTCGTTGCTGGCCACGGGGCCAAGTTCTGATGGCGGGATTTCCACGGCGAGGTCGAGCGTGCGGCGATGGCCGATGTTGACGATAACGGCGGTGTCGCCGGCTGAAGCCGGGTCTTCACACAAGAGGGGCTGGCTGGACGCGGCCCTGAAGGGCCGCTCTACCATTTCGCCGGCTGAAGCCGGCTCTGGAAATACCTGGGCATCGCGTGACGCGGGCCTGAAGGCCCGCTCTACCCATTCATCCGACTCTTCACACAAGAGGCACTGGTCGGACGCGGAGCTGAAGCCCCGCTCTACCAAAGTGCGCTCTACCGGCGCTCCTCGCGAGCCGGTAAGGAAGCGCGCTACCTCTTCGATCGGCTTCTGCGTGGCCGACAGGCCGATGCGCGTGGGATGGTTCGCCAGCACAGCCAGGCGTTCGAGCGAGATCGCAAGGTGAGCGCCGCGCTTGTCGTCGGCGACGGCGTGAATCTCGTCGACGATGACCGTCTTCACATGGCTGAGGATGCCGCGGCTGCTGTTGGCCGTCAGCAGGATATACAGCGACTCGGGCGTGGTGACCAGGATGTGCGGCGGCCGCTTCAACATCTCGCGGCGCTCTTTGGTGAGCGTGTCGCCGGTACGGACAGCGGTGCGGATTTCGGGCATCAGCAGCCCGCGCTCGCCCGCCAGCAAAAGAATCTCGCCCAGCGGACCTTCGAGGTTCTTCTGAATGTCGTTGCCCAGGGCCTTCAGCGGCGAGACGTAGAGGACTTCAGTCGCGTCACGCAGTTCACCCGACAGCGCCTTGCGCACCAGGCGATCGATGCAGATGAGAAAGGCCGCAAGCGTCTTGCCGGAGCCGGTGGGAGCGGAGATGAGCGTCGTTCGCCCGGCGAGGATCGGAGGCCAGCCCTGCTCCTGCGGCTCGGTCGGCGTGCCGAACTTGCCGACGAACCACTCGGCCACGAGCGGATGGGCCCACGCCAGAGAAGCTGGAATCTCCCCCACAGACATTGGGAGATGATAGCAGAAGTTTTCGCTAAATGTTCGCTGCGCAAACACGCTTTTTGCTGTTCGCTTTTCGCACAGAGCCAGAGTCGCTGATCGAACCGACGCCCGTGGACGAACGACACGTGTCCTGCATGGCGCAGATCGGAAATGGAGGCACAGCCTGCCGCTTCTGGCGAAGAGGAAAAGGCGAAAAGCGAAGAGCGTTTCTCGCTGCTAAACTTCCAGCATGTCTTCTGAGCGCGCGAAAAAAATCAAGCTCATGCTGTTTGACGTCGACGGCGTCATGACCGACGGCACCCTGTTTTTCTTTCCTGCCCCTGGCGGAAGCGCTGGAGGCGGCACGCATGAGCATCGCGAGAGGATGGCCGATGCCGGCGGCTACGGCATCGCTGGTAGCGACGTCATCGAGGCTAAAGGCTTCAACGCGCACGACGGCACAGGCTTTTCCTTACTGCGGCTGGGCGGGTTGGAGGCGGGCATCGTCACCAAGCGGATATCGGAAACGGTTCGGCTGCGCGCTCGCGACCTGAAGATCGAGCATGTCTACCAGGGCCAGCAGGACAAGGCCGCTGCATTCTACGAGGTTCTTGAAAAAACCGGGCTAAGCGCCGAGGAAGTCTGTTATGTCGGCGACGACATTATTGATCTGCCGGCGATGCGGTTGTGTGGACTGGCCATTGCAGTCAAGAACTCGCGCCCGGAAGTGATTCGCGAGTCGCACTACGTTACACCGAATGAAGGCGGCAAGGGCGCGGTCCGGGATGCGATTGAATATGTTCTTCGTGAGCAGGGGAAGTTGGAACGGGCGATCGACGACTACATCCATGCGCGCAGCCCTGATCCTGCAACCAAGGTTCAGTAGGCACTCGCGACCATCCTCGCGACCATCATCGAAACAGCCGCGGCCTTTCGGACAAAAAAGAGCCCCTCCGACGGACAGGGGCGAGTTGCACATCGGAGGGGTTAGCCGTTGTTACACGACCATTCTCAGGGTTGTTACCGGCTCAAACCCAAGGCTTCGGCAGAAGTTTCGCGTGCCTAAAAAATCGTTCGCGCTTTCGACAAAAATTACTACGGCAAGCGGCATCTTAGCCGGAATCAGCAATTTCCACTGAGTTCGAACACGGCTGCACCACAACCATCAACGTTCGTCTCCAAAAATTCACAGTTTCCGAGCCAACCTGGGCGGTTTGGCTCGCCACCTGCATCTTATCCCCGGCTACATCGGCCAGACACATTCCGTTGCAGTTAGCGATACTCACAGCGAAAGTTTTACCTGCTAGCGGTAAAACCGACATGACACATCCCTGCGATGACGAACTACAGGTTGATCGCGGGCAAATTAACTGGAAGTTGAGATAAACAACATGGGTGGAACTCAATGATGAATGAGGCGTACGGCCTGACAGGGAAAAGTATCGCCCGCAGAAAGCCAACGACAATCAACGTCATCATTGCGGATCATCAACCAGTGTTTCGCGCCGGCATCGCCAAACTGCTGGCCACCGAAGACGACATGCGCATCGTGGCGCAGCCCGTCTCGGCCGAACACCTGTTCAACGCAGTCGACAAGTTACGCCCGCATGTACTCATTCTTTCCAGCGGATTTCTTCCTTCTGACGACGATCTTCGGCGAATGACCGGCACGGCCGGCGAGCGGCAGATCGCCGTCCTGATGCTCACGGAGAATGATCAACGCACGCCCCACCTCGTTCCTTTTGGAGTGCAGGGTGTCTTCTACCGGTCAGTCAAAGGCGAGATGCTGATCGAAGGCGTTCGCCGGCTGGCGCAGGGCGGGCGCTATCTTCAGATGCACGCGGCGGCCGAGATTTCCGCCGATCTAGTCGGGGAGCGCGTCACCTCGCAGCTTTCGCGTCGCGAGCTGAAGGTTGTGGCTGCGGTCGTCCAGGGCTATCGCAACAGCGAGATCGCCAACGAAATGGGCGTTACCGTTCCCATGATCAAGAAATTGACGCGTTCGATCTTCGATAAGACCGGTGTGTCCGGGCGGCTGGAGCTCGCGTTATTTGTGATTCACCATCAGGTCCTGGCGCATGCGGCAGCGGAGCAGGCGGCTCACCCGACTCCCGCGCATTTACGCGCCACCACCGTGGATCGCGTCTATGCGAGCAGGAACCTGGCGGTCTTTCCCAAAATCGAGATTGATTTGCCGCACCCACCCAAAACGGCGTAAGCCTCGGCGGAACCATCCTTGGTACCACCCTACCCTGCCCAAAATGTGGTAAGTAAGAACTGGGAAGAATAGCGGGGCATCCGTCTCGCGAAAACTTGGAACGCGAACCACTCCGGCCCGATGCCTGGCATCCCTTGTATCGGGTTGAGCGGCTTCTTTGGTTTAGCGGCAGTTTCCGGTTGAAATCAGGACGGTGACTCCCTACTATGAAAGTTCCGTTGGCAGAGCGGAGAACGGCAGTGATCGGAGGAGCAAGCGTTCTCCGGCAGGTGTTTTCAACCCAACGTTATACAAGGTTTCTCATGACAAAGCGCTCCCCCTTTGCCCTGATTGTTTGCCTGGCGATTTTCACCAGCCTGAGCGCCCTGGCAGCTACCATCAGCACGACGCACCCCTCAAGCAGTCATAAATCCAAGAGCAAGTCGGCTCACAAGATCACCGAATCGCCATCGGCGCAGAAGAAGATGTCGCGCATGCGGCATAGCAGCGCCACGGTGGCCAGCCGGAATCGCGCTACGCACACGGTAGCGACCAAGAAACATCACTATTACGGCGAGCGCTTCTACGCTAGTTCCTTCGCCAACGATCAGGTGGATGGCGACGTCACCGGCGGAGAAGATCCGGTCGTCCGGGCCGCAGCCATCGAAGCACTTGGCAATATGAACGGCACCATCGTTGCGATGGATCCCGACAGCGGCCGCATCCTGGCGATGGTCAATCAGAAGCTGGCGCTCTCGGCCGGCGCGCAGCCCTGCTCGACGATTAAAGTTGCCGTCGCGCTGGCGGCGTTGAGCGAGAACGTCATCACCAAGGACACACAGGTTCCGCTAACCAAGACCTGGCACGTGGACCTGACGACCGCGCTGGCGAAGTCCAACAACGCGTACTTCGAGGCCGTTGGCCGCAAGCTGGGATTTGAGAAAGTCAGCTATTACGCGCATCAGTTTGGCCTGGGCGAACTGGCGGGATGGCAGATTCCCAACGAGCATCTAGGAACGTTTCCTCCCACCGAGCTGGATGAAAAGCTGGGCGGCGTGGGCAAGATGTGCTCGTTCGGCGAAAGCATTTCCCTGACGCCACTGCAACTGGCTGGGCTGATGGGCGCCATCGCCAACGGCGGCACGCTGTATTACCTGCAGCATCCAACCACACCGGAGCAGGTAGCGAACTTCACGCCCAAGGTAAAGCGCAAGCTCGACATCGGGCCCCTGATTCCCGAGATCTCCGATGGCATGGCGGGCGCGGTGCAGTACGGCACAGCGCGGCTGCTGAAAACTAACTTCATGGAAGAGCCGGTGCTGGGCAAGACCGGGACGTGCTCGAAAGATGGAACGCGCTTTGGCTGGTTTGGTTCGTTCGCCAACACGCAGTATGGGCGAATCGTGACGGTCGTCTTCCTGGAAGGCGGACGTCCGACCTTCGGACCGAAGGCCGCGGAGCTGGCAGGCGTCATGTATCGCAATCTCTACGATCACGATTACTTCGCGGTGAAGAGCACTCCGGCGCAGGCGCAGAAGATTGTTCCCATGACTTCCGGCGCTCAGCAGTAACGACAGACTTTACAGGCCAGATGAATCAGCCTCCGGAAAGCCGGAGGCTTTTTTGTTTGAGCAGTGCTCAAGAATACCGAATTCGCAGCCTCCGGCATCTTCTTGCCGGAGAGCGATTTACTTCGCGAAGGGCGAGGCTGACTGTTTCTGCAAACGGTCGAGTGCGTCCTGGTAGCGAGCCTTCGCGGCGTCATCCTGCGCCGCAGCAAGCTGTGTGTTGAGCCACTTGAGCATGGCAGCACGCGAAGGATGAGGCAGCGGGTTGTCGCTGTCGGCGATGCGCCACTCGCCATTCTGCTGGCTAACGCTGTAATAGACGTCCTGCGTCGCCCCGTCCGGCTCAGGCACGTAGCCGAGTCCGGGATCGAAGGTCCCCAGCAGCCGGTAATGCACCATCACAGAAAACTTGCCGTGGTCCTCGACGGGTTCGGGATCGACGGTGTAGCGCGCGATCACATCGATCTTCGTGAAGTCCTGCGGCGAGGTCCACCACACGATCGGCTGAAACTTAGGCCATGAATTCTTGGCGTCGAAGCGCAAACCTTCGTAGTCCATGCGGCAATACTTCGAGACCAGCTCACGTACCTGCGCACCCGTCGCGTCTTCCTGGGGGCGCTGGGTGGGCAACGGAAACTGCGCGAAGAGAAAACCGGATGTACTGGCAAGAAATGCGGTAACGATGATTGCGCGGCGGATCAACAGCACAATGACGAATCCTTCCAGGTGAGAAGCACCTTACAGAAGGTTACACTGTGCAGCCGCGAAGCGGAACGGCTCCGAAGTAAAAGTCTAGCCGCGCGCCGTTTTCTGATCGCTGAAAACCTGTCCGTCGCGAATGTGGATGACGCGATGGGCGTATTCGGCGATGTCGTGTTCGTGCGTGACTAGTACGATCGTGTTTCCCTGCTCATGCAGGCGATCGAACAGCGCCATGATTTCGACACCGGTCTGTGAGTCGAGGTTGCCGGTAGGCTCGTCGGCCAGGATGATGGAAGGATTGTTCACCAGCGCACGGGCAATGGCGACACGCTGGCGCTGGCCGCCCGACAACTCGTTGGGCTTGTGGTTCATGCGCTTTTCCATGCCTACAGAAGCAAGAACACTGCGAGCGCGCTCCAGGCGCTCATCGGCAGGCATGCCGGCGTAGATCAGCGGGAGCTCGACGTTGTGCAGTGAGGTCGCGCGCGGCAGAAGATTGAAGGTCTGGAAGACGAATCCGATTTCCTTATTGCGGATGCGGGCCAGTTCATCATCGTCCAGTTCACTAACCAGCTGACTATTCAGCCAGTAATTCCCTTTACTGGGCGTGTCGAGACAGCCGATCAGGTTCATGAGCGTGGATTTTCCGGAGCCGGATGGACCCATGATGGCGACGTACTCGTTGCGCTGAATGCGGATATTCACCCCGCGGAGCGCCTGTACCTGCTGCTCCGAGCCCATGTCGTACGTCTTCCACAGATCTTCGGTGCAGATGATGCAGCTCTCCGGCACCGTCTGGGTGCGCACCTCAGTCGGGCTCGCCAATTCCGTAGCCATCCTCTTCTCCTCGGCCGGTCGCTGCTCTGGATTCGTCATGCAATCAAGCCTAACTCGCCTCTTGCAACCCGGCCCTATTACTTCGATGATTCCGCGATTAATCCGATTCGTCGTCCTTGGGTTTGACTGAGTTATCGATCTTAACGCTGGCTCCATTGCGCAACGTCCGCAAGATCTTGTAACTGCCAGTCACGATCTGGTCGCCTTCCTTCAAGCCGTTACTGACTTCGATGTCGGTTGCGCCGCTGATGCCTGTCGCTACAGGTACGAAGACCGCATCCCGGTTGTTCCGGACGATGAAGACGCCCTGCAACTCCTCTTTGGGATCGCCGCCGGCGACAGTAGCTGCTTCCACGGCGTTCTTCTTGTTCTTGCTTTCAGAATTTAGATCTCCGCGGAGGCGTATCGTAAGCGCCTGAATCGGGATGGCCAGCACGGCGTTCTTCTTTGCGGTTGTGATGCGAGCCGTCGCCGACAGGCCGGGCAACACGTTCGGCGGCGCGTCCTGCAACGCAACCACTACTTTGAAGTCCTTAGCTTCCTGGCCGCTGGTGGTGCTTTGCGCGGTTGAAACGCCGGTGGAACGCAGCAGCGCATTGCGTCCGATCTCACTCACCACGCCCTTGAACTTCTGCTTTGGCATGGCGTCGATGGTCACTTCGGCGGGCTGGCCGATCTGCACATTCACGATATCGCTCTCATCGACCCGAACTTCCGCCGTGATGATCGAGGTGTCGCCGATGGTCATCAGCGTACTGCCCGGAGAGTTCTGAATGCCGGGAACCACCGTTTCTCCTTCGCGAACGGGAACGTTGGTGATGATGCCATCGAACGGCGCTTCATACTGCGTCTTGCTCAGTACATCGCTGGCGTGCCGCAGCATGGCGACATTCTGCGCGATGTGGCCCTGTGCGGACTCCAGCGAAGCCTTGGCCTGCGCGAGTTTGGCCTTCGACATCGATACCTGCGCTATCGCCGTGTCGTAGGCAGCCTTCTTGGCATCGTAATCGGACTTGGCAATCAGTTGCTGTTCGTAGAGAGCCTTGTTGCGGTCATAGTCCAGCTTGGCGTGCTCCAGCTCCGCTTGAGAGGAATTCAGATCAGCCGATGCAGTATTCACCGCAGCCTGCGCCGCAATCGCATCGGTGCGGGAGGCGTTCAACGCCGAATCGTTGGCCGAGACATCCGCCTGTGGCTGGACGTTGTCCAGCAGGGCCAGCATCTGGCCTTTCTTCACCCGATCGCCTTCCTTCACGTAAAGGTGCGTGATCTTGGCGAAGGCATTGGCGCCAATGTTTACGTAGACCTTGGGCTTGATCTCGCCCGACGCAGTGACCACCGAAGTCAGGTCTTCGCGAACGACCTTCCCGGTCTGAACAGCAACAACCCCTTTACGGCTTTGTTGGATACTAAACCCGACGATGGCCAGCAACACGACGACGACAGCAGCGATCAGAGCGAACTTTTTCCGCTTATTCATCGAGCCTCAGCTAGGACGATACCGTACACACTACAGCCTGCTTCTCTGTACGGATAAAGACGGCCCAAGGTTCCTGTCGGGAGCAGAATTCGGCATCTTGCGGGCGCGAAGCTGGCCCGAATTGGCAGGTCATGCAATAAAGTAACGCTGGGCTTTATAGCCGATTATAGCGGCTGTGCCGCCGCTTCCGAAATGCTTTGCCTGCGGCCCCCTGATTTACTTTGCAGGCCCCTGCTCCGCCAGCCCTGCGCTTCTTTGAAAGATTGGCCCTGTGACGCAGTATTCTTAGCAACTTAGGCGGCCTCGGCGGGTTGTCAAAAAGGAGCGGAAGACTGCATGCAGCGACTTGCGTTCCGTCCCGTTTACCTTGCTTTCACTTGAGCCAGAACATACAATTTAATAGCCCTAAGTGTTTCTTGAGGAGTGCATTGGTACCAATGAAGTTGCGTTTGTTTCGGTGGGTCATCGCGTCGTTTTCGGTCATCGCTGTTTTCTGCTCGTTGGGAGCGGCTCAGGATACGTCTGGTTCCGCAACGCCCGATAAGGGAGCCGGTCAGACAGCCAGTCAAGCCCCATCCGGTTCTGCGGCAAGCGGCACTGCCGCCACGAATTCTACCGGTTCTGCGCAAGCAATTCCGGCACGAATGCCGCGGGCACGGCCCCGGCGCAGGCCGACCCGCTTAAGCGCCCTCTGACGCAAGATCAGAAGAAAAAGAACTCCAAAGCTCTGAAGCAGGAGTTAAGCGGCACCTACAAGAAGTGGCTGAAACAGGACGTGGTCTACATCATCACGCCGGAAGAAGTCGCCGCGTTCAAGGCGCTCTCCAACGACGAAGAGCGTGACCAGTTCATTGAGAACTTCTGGTTGCGCCGCGATCCCACGCCCGACACTCCCGAGAACGAATACAAGGAAGAGCATTATCGCCGCATCGCCTATGCCAACGAGCATTTCGGCGCCGGCATTCCGGGATGGAAGACCGATCGCGGCCGTATCTACATCATGTGGGGACCTCCTGATCAGATTGAGTCGCATCCGACCGGCGGCACCTGGGACCGTCCCCAGGAACAGGGCGGCGGCACCACCTCAACGTATCCGTACGAAGATTGGCGCTATCGCTATTTGGAAGGCATACAGGAGAACGTCGAACTGGAGTTCGTCGATCCGTGCTCCTGCGGCGATTACCACCTGACCAGCGATCCCAACGAGAAGGACGCATTGCTGCATACCCCGGGCGGCGCCACTATGGAAGAGCAAATGGGCCTGGGTAATCGCGCCAACCGCATGGATCCTTTCGCGGCGAATGCCAGCCCTGAATCCGGCATGATTAACAGCCACGAGTTCGACAGGATGGAAATGATGGCGAAGGTGCAGGCGCCTCCGCCGGTGAAGTTCAAGGACCTGGAAGAGGTAGTCAGCCACAAGATCAACGTGAATCTGATGCCCTTCGAGGTACGTGTCGACTACGTGAAGGTTACCGGCGATACCGTACTGGTCCCTGTCACCCTGCAGATCAAGAACAAAGACATTACCTTCGCCTCAAAGGATGGCATCCAGCGCGGCACGGTAAACATCTTTGGGCGTGTGACCGGAATTACCGGTAAGGTGGCCCAGACCTTCGAAGACACGGTGCAGGTCGACGTTCCACAGGAGTTGCTGGAAAAGACCGTGGAGCACTCCTCGCTCTACTGGAAGGCCGTTCCCCTGCGTGCGGGCCGCTACCGCATCGACCTAGTGGTGAAGGACGTGAACGGGGACCGTGTTGGTACCTGGAGCCGCGGCATCATGGTTCCCGAGTACAACGAGGACAAACTTGCGTCCTCGTCGCTGATTCTGTCCGACAAGATGGAAAAGGTCGCTACCAAGAGCGTGGGCTCGGGCAGCTTCGTCCTCGGCGAAACCAAGCTGGAGTATCCCCACTTGGACGGCGCCGACGGCAAGCCGGCAAGTTTCAAAAAAGATCAGCGCATGGCGCTTTGGATGCAGGTCTATAATCTCCAGCAAGACGATAAGACCAAAAAGCCCTCGGCCAACATTGAATACGAGATCGTGAACCTGGCGAACAATCAGTCGGTGGTGCACTCGTCGGAGTCGACGGACACCATGGGCAATCTTGGGGACCAGGTCACTTTAGAGAAAACGGTCTCTCTCAGCAGCTTGCAGCCCGGGCTTTATAAGTTGACCGTTAAAGTCGACGATAACGTTTCGAAACAGCAGATCGCTCCGTCGGTTCGGTTTGCTGTCGAGTAACAAGAGCTTGGGGAAATTGTGGGCAGCGAGCTTGCCTCCACAAGGTTTTTATCCCGGATCCTCTGACAGGAGGGTTGAAACGATGACCCGATTTATCACGTGCATTGCGTTGCTGGCCTCGCTCTGTATAGCGGCGTCAGCCGGGGTCACTCCGGGCTCAATCTCTGGCTACGTGCGCAGCACGACCGGCACTCCTCAGATGGGCGCCACGGTGCAGTTGGTGAGCGCTGCCGGTCAGTTGATGGTCGTCCATACCGACGCGAAAGGCTATTTCACTGCCACCGGGCTCATTCCCGGAAACTATGACGTGCACGTCTCCATGCCGTCATTCCTGCCGACGCTGCGCGAAGATGTGGTGCTGGCCACTGGCGCTTCCAAAGTTCTCAATATCACGCTGAACACGCTATTCGAAGCCGTGGGCATGCTGCCGCCGCTGAAGAAGCCAGACGACGAGAACGATAGCTGGAAATGGACGCTGCGGAATACGGCGAATCGGCCGGTGTTGCGTTTCGACGACGACACCGCATTGATGGTCGAGACGCAACAGGAAGGTCAGCCGCTTAAGGGCACCTTGGCCCTGATGGCCGGCGCCGCCAGCGAAGGTTATGGCAGCGCTTCCGACCTGGGAACTGCCTTCAGCATCGAGCAGTCGCTCTTCCATACCGGCACGCTGGGCTTCTCGGGCGATCTCGGTTACGGCGACGGAACTCCTGCTGGCGTGCTACGCACCACCTATGTTCATAAGGGCAGCGACGGCTGGAATCAGTCGGTCGCGTTGATGGTTCGCCGCTTCTCGGCGCCCGACACGGTCCCGCACGCTGGCGCCTTGGATGCGATTTCGATGTCCTACGCAGACGGATTCACTTTCGGCATGATGGACTTCCAGGTTGGCGGTGAAGCCGAGGCCATCCAGTTCCTGGGGCAAGGCGCCGCCGCGTTCCGTCCGTCGGCGACGGCGGACTTCCACCTGACCTCCAACACCATTCTCGAATATCGCTACGCGACCACGGAGCCGAATACCCGCGCCAGCAAGGGCTTCGACACGGCTCCCGCGGACCTGACGGAGACGGCGCCGCGCATGACGATGGTGAACGGCGATCCGCTGCTGGAGAACGCGCACCACCACGAACTCTCGCTGTCGGAACGGCTGGGCAATAACAAGGTTCAGCTGGCCTACTACAACGATCGCGTGAAGGATCCGGCGCTGCTCGGTGTCGGCAATATCGATTCCGATACCGGCGATATCCTGCCGGATGTTTACTCCGGAACGTTCAGTTACAACGGCGGCGAGCTCAAGGCGCAGGGCGTGCGCTTCGTTTTCCAGCACCGTGTGTCCGAGAACCTGACAGCGACGCTGGACTACGCTTATGGTGGCGTCCTGGAACTTGACCAGCCTTACATTGGATGGGAGAGCGTTCGCGACAACCTTGACCGTGGGTGGCGTCACACTGCAGCCCTGAAGCTGAACGGCATGGTGCCCCGTTCGCATACCAAGTGGATCGCGTCGTATCGCTGGACGAGCGGACAGACGCTGGTGCCGGTCGATCTGTTCAACGCTTCCGCCGGACAGGCCGACCCTTACTTCAACCTGTTCGTCCGCCAGCCGCTGCCACACTTCCACGGCATGCCCGGCAACATGGAAGCGATCATCGACGTCCGCAATCTGCTGGCGCAGGGCTACGTTCCGGTGATGGGCCCCGACGGCCAGACGGTGTACCTGGTGCAGTCGGCGCGCAGCGTCCGCGGCGGGTTGGCCTTCACGTTCTAACCCACGACGGCAGAGAGCTTCGATAGCGAGGCTAAGACCAAAAAGCTGGGAAAGGTTCCGCCCGCCGCGATGGCGGGCTTTGTGTTTACCTATGCCGATCGACGTGGTTTCAACAACTCAGCGGCGAATTCTACATGCAATGGGTGAGCAGAATTGGCTCGGAATTCGGAGCGATCGTCTGTAGATCATTCTGGAGCGATTTGATTTCCGCTGGCTCTGGCAGGCAAGAGTTCCTCTACCCCCACAAGCGATAGCGCAAGTTACAACCTACATCTGGTCAATTCCATTCCACCACTATTTTGCGGGTTGTCCGCCACTACGCCTGTCCATACACTGACCGTGACCGAAGCCGCAAAACGAGCGGCCTGATCTCTTCTTTGGGGACGCGTATGAATCGGTGGCTATGCGCATTCGGGTTAGTGTTGGCTTGGCTTGCGCCAGCGTGCTCCGTTAGCGCGCAGACAAATACATTCTCTCCTCTCCATCTTTACTATCTTTCGCCCTCCGGCAATGATCAGAATTCCGGCACATCTCCCAACGAGGCGTGGGCAACGCCCAACCATGCGGTCGATTGCGGAGATGTGATCATCGCCGCTACCGGCAATTACACGAACCAGTTTAATCAGGCGAGCATTTGGGGACCCGTTTCCAATTGCCCATCCACCAGGGGTGGAATCGACGGGACCGGAGGCATTTACTTCGCGACAGTTCTTTGCGCGGGAAACCTGGGCACATGCAACGTAGATTCCGGCGGCAACGCATCTGCGGTCGACATTCAGCAGCGCAGCAACTGGGCTGTCGAGGGATTTATGGCCACCACCGATGGCGCCGATACCTCCAATCAAGTGGTTCCGGCGTTTGATGGCGACTGCGCGGTGCAAGTCGGGGACTGCGCCCCGGGCGACGTCTATCATCACATCGCGTTCATCAACGATATTGCCTACAACTCTTCCGACGGATTCGGCCCGGCCGGCAATGATGCCGCTGGAGTCTCCGGCATGGACTACATGGCCGTGGTAGGAGACATTGCCGAAAACTCCGCCCAGGGCAATCCCGGATTCGAGTACTGCGTAGCGGCCATCGATATCGTCGCGCCAGCCAACTACGATAACCGGCCTGGAACGCACATCTACATTTACGGGAATTTTTCGTATAACAACGCGACTCCCTGCGCCACCGACGTGGAAAACTACATGTTCGACACGTGGGATGCGTATGGCTACTCAGGCCAGGGAGTTGCACAGAATAATATGGGCTGGCTTGCGGGTCGCTTCGGCTTCCAGGTATTCGATCAGGAAATCGAACCTTCCACTGCGCAGGTGTACCTCCTCAATAACACGTTCTTTGGAAGCGGCGAGTTGAACGATCCCTGCTGTTTTGGCTGGGCCGAAGGCGATATCAACATTCAGAACTCTAACCCAGACGGAACTGCGATGTGGGGAGGAGTCACGATTCAGAAGAACCTGGTGGTGGAGAATCAGGCATGGCAAGGTGGCGATAGCAACGGATACCCGGAGTTTGCCTTTCTGATTGGCGGTCCTTATAGCAATGTCACCGTCGGCGGCAACGGCAACCAGAACTACTTTCACGGACTGGCGACCGAATGCAACGGCCCGGCCTGTTTGCCGTTCAGCGCACCCTACGGCGCCGAGTCGTTTGGAACGGTATCGAACCTCGGCATCAACTACTACAACAGTCCCGGCTTCCGGAATACCAACGACTTAGTCAACAACCGCAGCGGTACGCCCGACTGCACCGGCTTCACCACCACAACGGCTTGCATGGGCTGGAACGCGAACACGCGAACGCTGACCAACCCATCGGCGATCTACGATCTGCAGCCTACGGTGATCCTCGCAAGCTCGGCCGGCTATCAACTCCCCAGCACGACATGTGTCACCAGCGGACCGATCTACACCTACTACCCGACCTGGCTCAAGGGCATCGTGTACCTGCATTGGAACAGCTTTAACAGGACGATCACCGAAAACGCAGGCCTGGTAACTAAGCCCTGCGGGCTGTAGAGAAGAACGATTGTGCGGCGCTGGCGTCCCGGGTTTCGGATCGAAAACGCACGCGACGTGCAATCCTCGGGTGCCCCATCCACCTCACCCGTTTTTTGGGGAGAGGACAGGTCAGGTTCACACGCCTCACTTATGACCCCAACAGCAAAGGCCGGTTCCCCAGGGTCGCGTCCTGATGTTGGACGCTAACCTGGGTGGGAAGGCTTCGTCCCCACGTTAGGCCAAAGAATGGCCGAACGAGGGACACCAGCCGCAGCTGAATGCCTTCGAAAATAAAAGAGCCTCGACACCGCGAAAATAACGAAGCCACAACGATATGTCGTTGTGGCTTGATATTTGCTCGCAGCCTCAGGTTAAGGCAAAGATTGCTTCCCTAGCGGGAAACGCCGGCTCCTGCCTTGGCGGCGACTTCCAGCCTGACCTCGGCCCTGCGTAGCGCGTGGTTCGTCGCAGCGTAGTCCAGCTCCGGTGACGGATTCTTCAATGCTTCCTCGGCGCGCTTTTTGGCTTCCTGTGCGCGGGCCACGTCGATGTCTTCGGCGCGCTCGGCCGTGTCCGACAGGATGGTCACTTTGTCCGGCAGAACTTCGGCGAAGCCCCATGACACCGCGATGTGCTGCATCGTGCCCCGCAGGTTGTAGCTGATCTCGCCGATCATGAGCTCGGTCAGCAGCGGCGCGTGCCCCGGCAGAATGCCAAGATACCCACTCTTGCCGGGAATCTGGACCTGGTCGGTATCCTCTTCGACCAGCTTCTTGTCCGGCGTGATGATTTGTAAGTGCAGCGTATCGGCCATAATCAGTTGCCAGTGGCCAGTGGCCAGTTGTCAGTTACCATGATCAATCGTCCAGCAGACTTTAACTAAGGGCTAAGTGCCAATTGCTAATGACTGCCTTTAGCCCTTCGCCTTCATCTTCTCGGCTTCTTCCAGAACCTCGTTGATGTCGCCCTTCATGTAGAACGCCTGCTCGGGGATGTCGTCGTGCTTGCCGTCGACAATCTCCTGGAAGCTGCGAACCGTGTCGTCGATCTTCACGTAGCGTCCCTTCAGGCCGGTAAACTGCTCGGCCACGAAGAACGGCTGCGAGAGGAACTTCTGGATCTTGCGGGCGCGCGAGACGGTCAGCTTTTGATCTTCGCTGAGTTCGTCGATACCCAGAATCGCGATGATGTCCTGCAGGTCCTTGTAGCTCTGCAGCACGCGCTTCACGGCCTGCGCGCAATTGTAGTGCGCGTCGCCGACGATGCGCGGATCGAGAATGCGCGAGGTCGAAGCCAGAGGATCGACGGCGGGATAAATTCCCAGCTCGGAGATCTGACGCGAGAGCACCGTCGTCGCGTCCAGGTGAGCGAACGCCGTCGCCGGAGCGGGATCCGTCAAGTCATCGGCAGGCACGTAAATCGCCTGCACCGATGTTACCGAGCCTTTCTTCGTCGAGGTGATGCGCTCCTGCAACTCGCCCATTTCCGTGGCCAGGTTGGGCTGATATCCCACGGCTGACGGCATGCGGCCCAGCAGCGTGGATACTTCCGAACCCGCCTGCGTGAAGCGGAAGATGTTGTCGATGAACAGCAACGTGTCCGAACCTTCTTCGTCGCGGAAATACTCGGCGACGGTCAGCGCGGTCAGCGCCACGCGCAGACGCGCTCCGGGCGGCTCAGTCATCTGGCCGTAAATCAGGGCTGCCTTCGACTTCGTCGGGTCCGTCAGGTTGACGACGCCGGATTCCTGCATTTCCAGCCAGAGATCGTTGCCCTCACGCGTGCGCTCACCAACACCGGCGAACACGGAAAATCCACCGTGCTTCAACGCGACGTTGTTGATGAGTTCCATGATGACGACGGTCTTGCCGACGCCGGCGCCGCCGAACAGGCCGATCTTGCCGCCCTTCAAGAAGGGCTGTACCAGGTCGATGACCTTCACGCCGGTCTCGAACATTTCCATCTCGGTCGACTGTTCGTCGAACGCGGGCGCCTGTCGGTGAATCGGCATGCGCTTGCTGGCATTGACCGGGCCGAGCTTGTCGACGGGGTTGCCGATGACGTTCAGCACGCGGCCAAGCGTTCCGCGACCCACGGGAACGGTGATAGGGCCGCCGAGGTCGAGCGCCTTCATGCCGCGCACCATGCCTTCGGTAGGCTCCATGGCAACGCAGCGCACACGGCCCTCGCCGAGTTGCTGTTCGACTTCCAGGATGACGTCCAGCGGATGGGGAACGTTGAAGCCTTCGCTGGTAACGCGCAGCGCCGAGTAAATAGGCGGCAGCGCCGACTCTGAAAATTGCACGTCCACCGCGGGACCTGCGATCTGAATAACGTGTCCGATGTTCTCTGCCATAAGAAGTTGTCCGTTGTCAGTTGTCGGTTGTCAGTTTTGCCGAACAGCCGCTGGCTTCAGCGATGCGATCAGCGCGTTGAGCATGCGGCCAAGTTCCGTCGATTCTTCTAACAAACAATCCCGATCTGACCGTTCTATGTAGCCAAGTCTTGCCGCAATTACCGTTTGGGTCTCCAGCTCATACAGCGAACCGCGGGCATGACCCAGAAACTGGTGAAACTCCCCTCGAGTCGAACGACCCTGCCCCTCGGCGATGTTGCTCGGCACCGATACCGCACAACGCCGCATCTGGCTCTTCAACCCATGCATCTCCGACTGCGGCAGAGTCGACGTTACTGCATACACTCGTTCGGCCAATTCAATCGCGCGTTGCCACGCCCTAAGATCCTGGTAACGATTGGCCGCCACAGGCCATACCTCAGATTCTTGGGCGCATTCTGACAACCGAGAACTGACAACCGACAACTGCCTTATAACGCTGCTGCGCCGCTGACGATCTCGATGATTTCCTTCGTGATCGTGGCCTGGCGGGCGCGATTCATGGTCAGGGTCAGCGAGTCAATGACGTCGTTGGCGTTGTTGCTTGCCGATTCCATCGCCGTCATACGGGCAGCATTTTCCGCTGCCACCGACTCCAGCAATCCCTGGAAAATCTCGAACGTGATGTAACGCGGCAGCAAGTCGGCGAAAATCTCCGCCGGGGGCTGCTCGTAAATGTAATCGACCGGCTGCGTCGCAAACTTGCCGGCTTCCGTCTCCCCCGATGTCGCCTCGGCTTCCTTTGTGCTGATACCCGCGCTGCGGGCGGCTTCGCCCATGCGCTCGCGCTCTTCCAGCGTGAACTCTTCAGCCAGCGCGACTTCGCGACGGCCGAGTTCCTGTACCGGCAAAATGCGCTGCGCGATCAGGCGCTGTGCGATCACCGACTTGAACTCATTGAAAACCAGGTACACGGAGTCGAACTTCTCGTCCATGTATTCCTTGGCGATACGCTCGCCGATCTCGTTGACCGACTCATAATCCACTTTGGCCAGCATGCTGAGATGCTCGCCGACAACCTGCACGCGTCCGGCGCGCTCCTGCCCCATCTTGCCCGCGGGATAGCGGCGGCGCAGGAAGTCGCGACCCTTGCGGCCGATCGCCAGGACATCGATGTTCTTGTCGCCGAAGTAATCGATGAACTTCGTGGTCGCTTTCAGCACGTTGGAATTGAAGGCGCCGGCCAGTCCGCGATCGCCGGTGACCAGCACCAGCAGGATGTTCTGCTCCGGGCGTACCGCCAGCAGCGGATTGCAAGGCAGGCCGGTCTTGGGATCGGTGACGTCGGCGCGGCTCATGGTCGAGCGCAGAATGTTCACCAGCATCTGCGCATAAGAACGCGATGCCAGCGCCCGCTCCTGGGCGCGGCGCAACTTGGCGGCCGCGACCATCTTCATGGCCTTGGTGATCTGCCGCGTACTTTTAACGCTCCGGATTCGCGTCCGGAGATCGCGTATGTTCGCCATTTCTTTTCGGTCGGCTCCCTGGGTGGAGCAGGCCTTCAGGCCTGCAAACCCGCCCAGCAATCAGATCTGGCTTTAGCCACTGAGGTAACGCAAACTTCCGACTGCCTCAGCGCTGAAGCCGAATCCCACGACAATCTCGTTCACTACACGCCCGAAGAGCGTGCTCCACCTGCTGCTTACGCGCTCGCTTTCGCTGCCGTCTGGCGGTCGCTGACGAAGCGCTCCTTGTATTCCTTAATCACCTTGGTCATGGCATTGCGCAAGTCGTCGTCCAGCGTCTTCTTCTCTTCAATATCTTTGAAGACCGATGGCGCTGCGGTGTCGACGTATTCGTACAGGCCCTTTCTCGAAATCGCGCAACTGGTCGACCGGCATGTCGTCCAGCAAGCCCTGCGTGCCGGCGTAGATGATCAGAATCTGCTTGGAGAAGGGCAGCGGCTGGTATTGGCCCTGCTTCAGAATTTCGGTGAGGCGCTGACCGCGGGCAAGCTGCGCCTGCGTAGCCTTGTCGAGATCGCTGCCGAACTGCGAGAACGCCGCCAGTTCGCGATACTGCGCCAGATCGAGTCGCAAGGTGCCGGCCACCTGACGCATGGCTTTGATCTGCGCGCTGCCGCCCACGCGGCTGACCGACAGACCGACGTTCACAGCCGGACGCACGCCGGAGTTGAACAGATCGGTTTCAAGATAGATCTGGCCGTCGGTAATCGAAATCACGTTCGTCGGAATGTAGGCCGAAACGTCACCGGCCTGCGTCTCAATGATCGGCAGTGCCGTCAGCGAACCGCCGCCCAGGTCGGCGCTCAGCTTCGCAGCGCGCTCCAGCAGACGGGAGTGAAGATAAAACACATCGCCGGGATACGCTTCGCGTCCCGGAGGACGGCGCAGCAGCAGCGAAATTTCGCGATACGCGACCGCGTGCTTGGAGAGATCGTCGTAAATGCACAGCGCGTGACGCTTGTTGTCGCGGAAGTATTCGCCCATAGCGCAAGCGGCGTAAGGCGCGATGTACTGCATCGGAGCAGGATCGGAAGCCGACGCCGAAACGACGATGGTGTACTCCATCGCACCGAAGTCTTCCAGCGTCTTAACGACCTGCGCGACCGACGAGCGCTTCTGACCGATAGCGCAGTAGATACAAATCAGGTCGCGGCCTTTGCTGTTGATGATGGTGTCGATGGCAACGGCAGTCTTACCGGTCTGGCGATCCCCGATGATGAGTTCGCGCTGGCCGCGGCCGATCGGAATCATGGAATCGATGGCCTTCAATCCGGTGGCCATCGGCTCTTTCACCGGCTGGCGTTGAATAACGCCGGGCGCGATGCGCTCGATCTCGATGTATTGATCAGTATTGAGCGGACCTTTGTCGTCGATCGGGTTACCCAGCGAATCGACCACGCGGCCGATGAGCGTATCGCCCACGGGCACGCTCATGATGCGGCCGGTACGTTTTACCTCGTCGCCCTCTTCGACTTCCGTATATTCACCCATCAGCACCACGCCGACCTGGTCTTCTTCCAGGTTCATGGCGATGCCGGTGACGTTGTGCGGGAAGGAGAGCAGTTCGCCGGCCATGCACTTGTCGAGGCCGTAAACGCGGGCGATACCGTCGCCGATGGACATGACCGTGCCGACTTCGTCGACCGCGATCTTGGTTTCGTAATTGTCGATCTGCTCGCGGATGAGCTTTGTGATCTCGTCTGCTTTGATCTGCGCCATAAGGTTCCGTTCAGCTATCTGGTAGAAATCTTGGGCCGGCTCAAGCCGGCAACATCTGCCGTCCCTTAAGGGACTCGGCTACTTAACTCACGCTACCCAGCGCTGAAGCGCTGGGCTAAACTCTTACGTCCCTTGCGGGACTGTCTCCAGCCGATTCGGCCATCCCCGCAACCGAATTCGCTCACGTGACGGAACCAGCTTTAGCTCAGAGACGAAGCTCATTGCTGGCAGCCGTCTTACGCCAGGCTCAGCTGCTGGCGCATCTTCTCCAGTTGCCCGCGCACCGAACCGTCATAAATCGTGCTGCCCACCTTTACGGATACGCCGCCCAGGAGATCCGCATTCGACAGGTAACGCGCGCGAACCTTCTTGCCGGTCATGCGCTCGATCCGATTCTCCAGGTCGCGCTTCTCGCCCGGCGTCAGCGTGCGGGCGCTGGAAATCTGCACTTCCACGAATCCCAACTGCGCATCCAACTCGGCTTCAAACTGCCGCTGAATGTCGGCGAGCATCGGAATCCGTCGATGATCGATGAGCACCGCGATGAAATTACGAATCGGCTTAACCGCGCCAATCTGTTTGGCAATTCCGTCCAGTACGGCGCGCTTCTGCTCCGGCGGAATCGCGGGCGATTCCCACACGCGGCGGAGTTGATCGCTTCCCTGAACCGCTTCGACGATCGCGCGCAATTGCTGGCGGGCGATGTCGGAATCGACCTTCTGCTCGAGAATCACTTCGACCAAGGCACGGGCGTAACGGCTGGCAATTGCGGCCATGGTTTACTTGCCGTCCTTTCCCAGCTGCGACGCAAACTCGCGTACCAGCGACTGATCGGTGGCGTCATCCACGTGCATCCGTTGCGCTGCGAGGTCGACGGCCAGCGAAGCGGCAAAGCCCTTCAACTCGCGCCGCGCGTTGCGCGCGATAGCATCAATCTCGGCTTCGGCGGCCTGCACAACCTTCTGCTTATCTTCTTCGGCTGCCTGGCGGATGCGGGCCTCTTCGGCTGCAGCTTCCTTTTCCGCCGATGCACGGATCGTGTCGACCTCGGCGCCCAGCTTGCTCAGCCGCGCTTCAATGTCGCTCAGACGGCGAGCCGCATCGGCGCTGGACTCCTGCGCCTCGCGAATTCCCTTCTGGATGGCGGCCGTGCGCTCGCGGAAGGCCTGCGGCAGCTTCGACTTCATGAGCACGTAGAAGAAACCGAACAGCGCGATGAAGTTGAACGCGATCGAAATCGAGAACGACGTCTTCGGGCCGATCCCTACGGTACGTCCCCACTTCTCGGCAGCATGAGCAGCTTTTTCGCTGGTTGCGGCAAGAATGTCGCTGATGCCGGCGTTGGCATCGTTGGCGTTCGGATCTGCCGCAGCCTTCGTGGGCTCGCCGCTCGCGGACGCGGAACCACTCTCAGAACTTTGCGCGGCAGCTGTGCCCAAAAAGAGGAAGAACAGGAAAGCGATGGCCGTGAGGCGGGCTAGATTCTTACGCGTCATTGTGCGCCACCTGCAACCGGCGCCGCTCCGGCAGGCTTCAGAATGGTACGGATGATATCGGAGGCGAGGCGATCGGCGTCCGCCTGCAGACCTGTGCGGGCTGCGGCCATGTCCTGCTCAACCGATTGCTTTGCCTGGCGGATCTGCTCTTGCGCACGCGTACGAGCCTCGGCGATGGCCTCGTTGCGCATCTGCTGGGCCGCCTGACGCCGGGCCTCTTGTGCCTTGAACACGGTGGCGCGTGCTTCGCGCAGCTTCTGCTCGTACTCCTGGGTGCGGGCTTCAGCCGCGGCCACATCGGAACGTGCTTTCAGCACGGCTCCTTCGGTGCGGTCGCGACGCTCTTTCAAAATCCGCTCCAGCGGCTTGCGCACCAGCAGCTCGTATAACGCCCACAGCAACAGCAGTAGCACCACCGTTGGGGCCGCATCGAGCAGTAATTCGCCTACTTGTTTAAGAGTGGTATCCATCCAATGTCGTTGAGTGCCTACCGCTGAAGATGCACTGAGGGCGCTAGGGAAATAACTGGAACTATTGAAACTAACAGAGCCCGCAAGGCGATGTCAATGAAGGCAGGCCGCTTTCGCGACAATCCGGAGCGCGCTCAGGGCGCGCTCTTGACGAACTCCGGTTGCTTGCCCTCATCCCACGGATGATACGTCTGCGCGAAGATCATGCGATCCGGAATTGACGGGTGGTCGTACACCCAGAACTCCCAAAACTTGTTGACATACGGGTAGTCGAGCGACACCTCTCCCAGCTTCTGAAACGCCAGCGCGGCCGTGCGCGGCTCATCCGGAATGAGGCCGTGAACGACCTCCAACCCGTATTGATCCGCCTGATGCTCGTAATGACGGGAAATGCCGTTGAAGATGGGACTCGCGAAGAACGTGAGTACGAACAGAATCAGCACCAGCAGCGGCAGCGACGACCAGTCGGAAAGTTGCCGGATTCCCCAGCGCGCGCCATGTGTCTCGACCAAACGGTTGGCGAGCCCATATCCGATGTAGAAAAGCACCAGCATGAGAAGCAGGTTGATGGCGATCTCCTGCGGAATGTGGCCGAGGACGTAATGGCCCATCTCGTGTCCGAAGATGAAGAGGGTCTCCGGAATCGTCATCTGTTTCATCGTGGTGTCCCAAACCACCACGCGCTTGGTAGCGCCAAAGCCGGCAACGTAGGCGTTCAGAGTTGTCGTCTTCGCGCTTGCCTTCATCTCGTACATGCGCTCGGGAGGGATGTCCATGCCCGCGCGATGTACGACGCGCTCGATCTGGGCGACCAGGTCGGCATGATTCTTGCTCAGCGGCACGTACTGATTGAAGAGGGGCTCGATCCACACCGGCTCGATGAACATCACGAAAATTACGATCGGGATCAGCGCCATCCAGAAATACAGCCACCAGCGTCGCGGACTGCGCCGCAGCGCCCAGTACAGAATCCAGCCCAGGATGGTGGCGAAGATACAGCCCAGGACGATTTCCTTGCCCCAATCGTTGAACCACGATCCCCAGGTCTGCACCGACAACCCGTATTTCAGCCCGAGATGATGCTCGTAGAGGTCGAACGGCAACTGCAATATTTCCATGGCCACGACGAACAGACTCATGACAACCAGGCCCTGCACCAGGCGCTTGCTCGACAGGCGTTCGGCCAGAATCTGAATTCGTTCGCCGAAGCGCGTGCGCAGCATGCTCCACAGCACCAGCACGCTCCAGATGCCGGTCACGAAGTACAGCGCGCCGTTGATCAGGTAAAGCGCGTAAGCTTGCGCGAGTTTGTCGGGCGGGAGCGTGTAGTGCAGAAGCGCGGGGGAAGAACTTTCCGGCGTGGCAACCGCGGTTGGCGCAGGCTGACTCGCCTGCGCGCTTATTTTTCCCGGCAGTGCTGCAAGAAACAGCGCCGCGAGAAACACAATTCGGAAAGTAAAACGTCGCGCCATAAATTAGTAACTCAACCGTAGTCTAAGCCCGCCGGCCCGGGGTAGCGGAGGCTGCTTCTGCGGAGGATTCTGCCCGCTCGCATCCCTCCTGTTTTCAGGCATTTGTAAGCCTTCCTTAAAACGGTGCAACCCGCTGAAAAATCAGCAGCTTATCTTGATTTCTGCTTGACTTTTCCACATCGCGGCGTACCATAAAAATATCACCTCCGATCCATTTCAGGATCGAATGGGCTCGGAGCCAAGGAATCGTCACCGCTCCTTGGCATCGGGCCTATTTTATTGCCCGGAATGTCGTTACTCAGCGCGGTGGTGGTGGTATCCGTCCGATGCGGTATGATCCTGAAGTCTGATTTTTCTGCCTTTGATGAATTCAAAACTTCTTTTTGCCTGCGGAATCATTTTTTGCCTTACACCTTGGGCCTCTCCGCCGTTGGCCCTGCTGGCCGGCCTCATCTTTGGCGCCATCGCCGTTCATCCCTACCCCGCACCTTCCCGCAAGGCTTCGAAGTTTCTATTGCAGGCGGCCGTGGTTGGGCTAGGCTTCGGCATGAACCTGCAAGAAGTCATCAAGGCGGGCAAAGGCGGCTTTGTCTATACCGCGATCAGCATCACCTTCGCCATGTTGCTGGGAACGTTGCTGGGCAAGCTGCTGGATGTTCGCCCGCGCTCGGCTTTCCTTATTTCGACGGGCACGGCCATCTGTGGAGGCAGCGCCATCGCAGCGGTCGGGCCGATTACCGGCGCCACCGAAGATGAGATGTCGGTCTCGCTGGGAACTGTATTTGTCCTGAACTCCGTCGCCCTGCTGACCTTTCCCGCTATCGGCCTGTGGTTGCATCTCTCCCAGACGCAGTTTGGATTGTGGGCAGCGCTCGCCATTCACGACACCAGCTCGGTCGTGGGAGCGTCAGCAAAGTACGGAGTCGTCGCGTTAGCTGTCGGCACCACCGTGAAGCTGGCCCGGGCGCTGTGGATTGTTCCCATGTCAATCGGCACGGCCGCCGTCAAAGGCAGCAAGACCCGCATCCAGTGGCCTTGGTTCATCCTTTTCTTCTGCCTGGCCGCATTGGCTAATACTTATTTTCATCCGGGCGCTCACGCTTATCACCTGGCGAGCAATGCCGGAAAGCTGATGCTGATCATTACCCTCTTCCTGATCGGCGCAAGCCTGTCTCCGGCGGCGCTGCGCAAGGTCGGCCCGCGTCCGCTGATTCAGGGCGTCACGCTGTGGATCATCATTGCCGTGCTGAGCCTGCTGGCCATCAGGGCGGGATGGATCCGTCTTTAGCAATTAGCAATTAGCAACGTTAGTGCCGGCGGCGGTGCTCGCAAGCGATTTCTGCGACGCTGTCTTTTCTCATGAGCGGCAAAGACTACGCCTCCTTTTTCGCCGTCTGCAACCGGCTGAATGCCAAGTGCTCCCAACGGCTAAATTGCTGCCTTCCTGTGACTCACCTCACTGCAACCGGCTGCCCGTCCGGCGCAGCATAGTTTCATGTCAGCCCCGGCCATACCTGCTATACAGACGATTCGAACGTTTGCGCACCTGCGTCGCGCCGCCCAGCCCCTTGGGCCAAGAAAGGTCGCGGTCGTCGCCGCCGACGATGAAGTCGCGCTGACCGCAGCTATCGGTGCTTTACATCTGGGAATCGCACATCCCGTTCTCATCGGCGACGCAGAGAAGATTCGCGCCAAGGCGGCGTCACTCGGGCTGTCTGAGCTCATCGACAAAGCCGAGATCATCGAATCCACTGACGCCCCTGCAATCACGGCGGCGCGTCTGGCGAGCGATGGTCACGTCGATGTTCTGCTCAAAGGTCACCTTCGCACAGACGAACTGCTGCATGCCGTGCTCGACAAGCAGATCGGCCTGCGTACCGGCCGCCTGCTCAGCGACGTGTTGCTCTACGAGGACACGCTGGCCGGTGAGGTCCGGCTGGTCGGCATCACCGATGGCGGACTGAATGTCGCCCCTAACCTCGAACAGAAGAAACAGATCGTACAGAACGCGATCGAAGTGCTGCGCTCCATCGGTATCAGCCGCGCGAAGCTTGCCATCATGAGCGCGACCGAAGCTGTCAGTGAATCGCTGCCTTCGAGTGTGGACGCCAGAACGCTGGCTAAGATGGGAGCTGCCGGAGAATTTGGCGACGTCGAGATTTGCGGACCGCTGGCGCTGGACTGCGCGCTGCTGGAATCGGCGGCGAAGGCCAAGGGCATCTCTCACCCGGTCGCCGGTCATGCCGATTGCATGGTCGTCCCCAACATCGAGTCCGGCAACCTGCTCGGAAAGTCGGTGAAGTATCTCGGCCGTTCCGATTGTGCGCACGTCGTCGTTGGCGCGAAGGTTCCCATCCTCATTCCATCGCGCGTCGAGAGCGTAGACGACAAGATCAACTCCATCGCACTGGGGGTGCTGTTTGCCGCCCGCTGAGTTTAAAGTTCTCGCCATCAATCCGGGATCGACCTCTACTAAAGTCGCGCTTTACGTGAATGATCACCCTGTCCTGGTGAAAAATATCCGTCACTCGGACGCGGAACTGGAACGGTTTCGCGGCAAGTCGATTCTTGACCAGCAGCAATATCGCGCAAGCCAGATTGAGACCGCCCTTAGCGAGGCGCGTCACGATGTTCGCGAGTTGCATGCTGTCGTCGGCCGAGGCGGACTGCTGCCGCCGGTGGCGAGCGGAACGTACCTGGTCAACCAAGACATGCTGGAGGAACTGAGGGCGGCTCGCCGCGGCGAGCATGCTTCCAATCTCGGAGCCTTCCTGGCGTTCAGCCTGGCGCAGCCGGCAAAGGTAAAGGCGTTCATCGTCGATCCAGTCAGCGTCGACGAGTGGCCGGAGCACGCGCGCCTCTCGGGCTCGGCCCTGTTGGAGCGGCAATGTCTTTCGCATGCGCTGAATTCCAAGGCGGTCGCCAAGCGCTTCTCCCGCGAGCATGGCAAGCCGTACGAATCGCTGCGTCTGGTGGTTGCTCATCTGGGCAGCGGGATCTCGGTTTCGGCGCACGAAAACGGCCGGATGATCGATGTCACCAACTCTCGCGAGGAAGGCGCATTCTCTACCGAGCGCGCCGGGAGCGTGCCGGTGATGCAATTGGTCGATCTCTGTTTCAGCGGTCACTACACCCGCAAGCAAGTTGAGGCGTTGCTGTTTCGCGAAGGCGGTATCTATTCGTACCTGGGCACCAAGGATTTGATCGAAGTGGAGCGCCGCATCGAAGCGGGGGATGCGCAGGCGACTGAGGTCTTCAAAGCCATGACCTACCAGATCGCCAAGGAGATTGGCGCGATGGCCTCGGTGCTCCGCGGACGCGTCTACGCGGTGCTGCTCACTGGCGGCATGGCGCACTCGGAGCGACTGGTCTCTGCCTTGACCGAGCATGTGAGCTGGATTGCACCGGTGGTTCGCTATCCCGGAGAGGACGAACTGCAGGCTTTGGCCGAGGGCGCGCTGCGCGTGCTGCGCGGTGAAGAGCAGCCTCAGGTACTCACGCCGACTCACGACCTGGCCGCGGCTGGTGGCTAGTACTGTGGCTGGGAATCGAGTCTAGCGAGCCCCGCACGCTGAAGCCGATCTGCCCCCAGCCGTTAAGCTGCAAGAGTAAAATTGCACTTAGAGCGCGCATGCAATGCGCCTCTCCTGCATCAGGGAGCAAGCATGAAAGAGTTATTGCCAATCGCGTTGTTCCTGGTCGCCTACGTAGTTTTGACCAGATGGATTCTGCCAAAACTGGGCGTCCCCACGTGAAGAACCAGCACTCCCAGCGCCGGGTCACGGCGTGACCAGCAGCAATGCGAACTCCCGACCAGCAATCCGACTGAGCGACCACTGGACAGCAAATGAATGATCGCGTATTCAAACCTTCCCACGCGCACAAACTTGAAGATCCTGGACGATTGAAATGGCTGCCTCCCGCAGAGGTGCTGTTGCGCCTGCATTTAACCAGAGGCGCGCGAGTCGCTGACATCGGCGCCGGCACCGGCTACTTCAGCATTCCCTTAGCAAAAGAGATTGGTCCATCCGGTGAGGTTTTCGCTGTGGATCTCCAGCAGGAGATGCTGGACCGCCTGCGGCAGAAGCTCGACCAGCCGGACTCGCCCCAGAACATTTCCCTTCATCTCGGCCCCGCGTCCCGCTTGCCTCTGCCTGACAGCAGCGTCGATCTGGCCTTCTACGCTAATATCTGGCACGAACTGAGCGATCCGGACGCGGCCTTCCGTGAGGCGCTGCGAATTGCAAAATCGCAGGGCAGAATTGGCATACTCGACTGGCGCAGCGATCAGGAGTCGCCGCCCGGACCTCCGCAGGCGCACCGCATCTCAGCGGAAACGATCGTCAATTTGCTGCAAACCAGCGGCTGCCACGATGTGGGATGCTACAACGTAGGACAGTATGGATACCTGGCCACAGCGGAACTTCCGGCGAAGAAAAGCTGACTCTAGAGTTTGGCACGCAGCATACTGATGACGTCGTCAGCCGTAATCACGCCGGTCAAAACCCCGTCGTCATCAATCACCGGCAAAGTCAGCAGGTTGTACTTGTCGAAGAGCTCGGCTACTTCTTTTTCGTCCGCGCCCGGGTGAATCGTGGTCATGTGACCGGTACTGAGCATCATCAGTGGCGTCCCGGACGGCGCCAGCACCACCTTGGCTAACGGTACCGCTCCCAGCAGCTTCTCTTTTTCTCCCACGATGTAGATGGTGCTGAGGCTCTCCAGCCCGCCTTCGAAGTTGCGCAGCATCTCGATGGCATCTTCCACCTTCGCTCCCGGACCAAGGGCCATATATTCGGTGGTCATGCGCCCGGCGGCTGTGTCTTCCTCGAAGTTCATCAACTCGGCAACTTCGGCGCGCTCCTCCGGCTGCATCTCGGTGAGGATTTCCTGCGAAGCGTCTGGATGCATGTCGCCGAGCAGGTCGGCGGCGGCATCGGGATCCATCTCTTCCACGATGTCGGCGGCGCGATCGGAATCGAGTGAGCTGAGAATCGAGACCTGGAGCTTGGGATCGATCTCCTCCAGCGTCTCGGCGGCAACTTCTTCGTTGAGAGTTTCGAAGACCGCTTCGCGCTCCGCCGGCGCGAGGTCTTCGACGATATCGGCGATATCGGCAGGATGCAGCTTGGCCAGGCGATCCAGCGAGATCTTCAGCTTCACGCGCCGGGCGGGATCGATTTCGATGAGGTCGACAAACTCCCAGGGAATCATGCGCGGCGGAATTTTTTGGAGCAGCGGATGCAGCGCGCCAGCCGGAATAACGCCCTTGAGCAGGCGCCGCACAGCACCGCGCGCCCCCACATCCACTGCGCCAACCTTCAGCACCAGATATCCGGCGCCAGTCTCTTCGTGCAGGTCGACATCGTTGACGCGCACAACCTTGCGTCCATGCACGTCGATGATCTGCTGGTCGAGCAGGTCGCGCTCCAGCAGAAGCAGGCCTTCACCGGAACCGTAAGGGCTCCAATCGGAGGCAGGCGTCACCACGCGCAATCGATTGTCGATGAGGTTGACGGACTTGGCCGGCACCACGCGGTCGCCGTTCCGCGTCTTGACCACGAAACTGAAAACCTGGCTGGAACTCTCCTGCGGGGACAATGCAACTTCGCGCACCCGTCCGGCTTGCGTTCCCGTGTTGTCGATCACCGGCGCGCCAATCAGTTCGGAGAGTGCGAGGGAAGGCATCGAACTCACTATATTCGATGCATCGGATTTCGTTGCACAATTGTTACGCCAGCATTCGCAAAACTCTCGGTGATCTTGACCTCGGACGACTCGGCGGCTTGGCATCGACGACGCTCCTCTGCGAAACTGAAGACATGCAGTCGTTTGTTTGCCAAGGAATTCTCTTTGACCTGGACGGGGTTTTAGTCGACTCAACCGAATGCGTTGGTCGCATCTGGAAGGCATGGGCACGGGAACGCGGTCTGGACCCGGAGCTCGTGGCGCGTTCGGCCCACGGCCGGCCTTCCATTGAAACCGTTCGCCAGGTGGCTCCTCACCTCGACGCCGAAACCGAAAACAGGATCATCGAAGAGCGCGAGGTCACCGATGTCGACGGACTGGAGCCCGTGCCGGGCGCGAAGGAATTTCTGGCTAAGCTGCCGCCTGGGCGATGGACGATCGTGACCTCGGGAACCCGCCGGCTCGCGACCGCGCGCCTGCGCGCTGCCGGGCTTCCGGTTCCGGAGAAGATGATTACCGCCGACGACATCACTCGTGGCAAACCCGATCCCGAGCCCTACCTCAAGGGGGCGCGGCTGCTGGGCTTTAAACCCCAAGCCTGCGTGGTATTCGAAGACACGCCTCCGGGGATTCGCTCCGGCAAAGACGCCGGAGCAACCGTAGTCGCGTTCTCGACGACTTATTCGCTGGAAGCCTTATCCGAAGCGGACTTCGTCACCGGCTCATTCCTCTCGATCCATGTCGAACTCCTCACCTCCGGCGAACTCCAGCTGGAAGTGCGGGCGCTAGAACCCTGCGCCTGCCCGTAAAGTTTCCCGGGCGAAGGCATCTACTTACCTCACGGCGGAATCCTACTTAGCGCACCGCGATAAGGTTCGCCTGCATACGTGTGTCCCACCGGCGCGACCAGCGGGAGTTTCCAGCGAGGTACGTTCTGATGCCAAGTTTCATTGCTGATGTGGAAGAGATTCGCCGGCGAGCGGCCGAGAAAATCGAAGAAGGCCCGATCACCGAGACTTATAAAGGCGATGTCGACAAGACGATTTCTATTTTGAATGAAGCGCTGGCCACGGAAATTGTTTGCGTGCTCCGCTACATGCACCACTACTTCATGGCCACCGGCGTTCACGCCATGGCCGTGCGCGACGAGTTCAAAGAGCACGCCGACGCCGAGCGCGAGCACGCCGACAAGATTGCCGATCGCATCCAGCAACTGGGCGGCAAACCCGACTTCAATCCTGCTTCGCTGCTGGAGCGCTCCGCCTCGCAGTACGCCGAGGGCAAGTCGCTGTCAGACATGATCAAGGAAGACCTGATTGCCGAGCGCGTCGTCATCGAGGTGTACCAGAAGATGATTCGCTACTTCGGCAATGACGATCCGACCACGCGTTTGATGGTCGAACACATCCTGAAGGATGAAGAAGAGCATGCAGCCGACCTGTCGGACCTGCTCTACATTACCGATCCGAGCAGCGGCGAGACCGAAGGCGAAGACCCGGGAACGCACCCGCTGGACATGCATTCGGACGAGCAGTCGCGCCAGCAGCGCGGACGGTCGCAGGTTCGGGCCGATGCCGGCAGGACTAATAGCCAGAGCAGTGAAGGATCGTCAGGCAAGAGTCAGCCGGCGAAGATGACGCGCCGCGAGCTTGATGTCCCGGCAACGCCGCGCGAAGGCGGCGGCCGTACGGAACCGCAGAAGCCGAATCTCGGCGGCGACCGAAACGATGAAGGGGTCGGCAACATGGTGAGCCGCGACAAGACGCTGATGGAAAGTCCGGAGCGCCGCAAGGGTGCCGTGTCGGCCAGTGGTGCCAAGGCCAAGGGCAAGAACGGCAAGAACAAGAAGAAGGGCGCGGCGTAAAGATAGCTGTCGGTTGTCAGTCCTGCACCGCTCGACTACATACGAAACCCAGCGCTTCAGCACTGGGTAGCGTGCCCAAGAAAGACTCAAGTCCCTTCAGGGGACGGCACACCTGCCGAACCGGAAGGGACTCTGATATTTACTGACCACTAGTTCCTGATCTTCGCCATCAACTGCTCGATCTCGGCTTTCTTGTCAGCAGTGAGCGGCAACAACGGCAGCCTCACCGTTCCGCCGAAGTAGCCGTTGAAGTCCATCGCGTACTTCACGCCCGCAACGCTGAGAGGGCCGACAATTCGCTCGGCAGCTTTGGCGATGCGCTCCTGCTTCTCGCGGGCAAGTGCGACATCACCGTCTTTCCACGCAGCGTAAACTTCGTAGCACGCCGTCGGAGCGCAATCAGCGAACGCCAAGATCGCACCTACGGCGCCGGCGTCGAGCGACGGATGCAGCTTGTGTGCTGCGCCCACCAACACCTGGAAGCCGACTTCTTTCTGCCGCGTCTTGAGCGAGCCGATAACGCTCACCGCTGACGACGACGGCTTCGGGGCAGCGGTTCCGGCCAGAGCACCAACCGTCACCAGCGCCCCACCCTCGGCGCTCGCCGAGGCGGCAGCGGCTGCCTTCAACATGCGTCCCGTCACCGCAGCAAAGGTTTCATTGACCGTCGCGCTGCGCTTGATGTGGCGCGTGCCTTCGACCATCTTCTGTACCTTCTCGATCGAGCCCGACGACTCCTTGATGCCGATGAGATTCGGGTGTTCGGAGAGCTCAATCACCAATTCGGCAGGAATGTCGTAGCTGGTGGCCTGCGGGAAGTTGTAGATGATGACCGGCAGCGGCGAGCGATCGCAAACGAAGCGATAGAATGCCAGCATGTTCTCGGGCTTCGCCATCTGGCCCTTGTAGTAATGCGGCGTGCGCACCATCGCGACGTCGTACCCAAGTTCAGCAGCATATTCAGTCAGCTTCAGCGTTTCCATCGCCGATTCAATGCCCGTTCCCGCGATTAAAACCTTGTCATCGGCAGCAGCTTCGCGCGCCGACTTCAGCACCTCGCGCCGTTCTTCGTCGCTGAGCAGGATGGCTTCGCCGGTCGAGCCCTGCACGACAATGCCGGCAATCGGCCCGCGCGAATACTGCTCGACATTCTGCTCAAGTTTGCGGAAGTAGATCTTGCCGTCGGGATAGAAAGGGGTGGTGATGGGAGGAAAAATTCCGTGAAGAAACATAATCGGTTGCCAGCAGTCAGTGGCTAGTTGCCACTTCTATTCTATCGCTCTGACAATTGTCATCACGAGAAGGGCTTCAGCCCGACGAGGGATCTGCTTTTCGCGTCCCAGGAAACGTTATTCCGCCTCGCAGGAACAGCAGATCCCTCGCTGCGCTCGTGATGACAATTTCCAGGGACTGACCGTATCGGCCAAGTGCTGAACGCTAACTGCCAAGTGCTAAAGGCTAGCTGCCAAGTGCGCACGCTAACTGCTGGTCGCCAGTTGCTGCTTTCGCTCCGCGTGCAACGTTTGCAGTGCGTACACCTTGGCTTCGCCACGTTGCAGCGCCGCGATGCCATCGCAGGCAGCCTTCGCTGCTGACAGCGTCGTGATAGTCGGAATCCGCGCCATCACCGCGGCGCGACGGATCGCCTTCTCGTCAAACCATGGCTCGACGCCGTGCGGGGTGTTGATGATCAGTTGAATGCGCTCGCCCTTGATCAGATCGACGACGTTCGGGACGGCCTTCTTTGACCTTGTACACGCGCTCGACGTGAAGGCCGGCGTGCTCCAGCACGCGCGCGGTGCCGTGCGTCGCGACGATCTTGAAGCCGAGCTCGACAAAGCGTTTCGCCAGCTCCGGCATGAAGGGCTTGTCGCGGTCATTGCCGCTCATGAAGATCGTACCCGAGGTCGGCAATACCTGTCCGGCGGCCGACTGCGCCTTCGCGAACGCCTCGCCGAAGTTGTCGGCCACGCCCATCACTTCGCCGGTCGACTTCATCTCCGGACCGAGGACGGTGTCGACGCCGGGGAACTTGCCCCACGGAAATACCGGCGACTTCACGAAGTAGAAATTGCCCGTGTCGAGGTCCGTCTTGTGGTCGATGTTCTCGGGCAGAAACTCGCGCAGCTTGCGGCCAGTCATCAGCCGCGCCGCGATCTTCGCCAGCGGGATCCCCGTCGCCTTGGACACATACGGAACCGTACGCGACGCGCGAGGGTTCACCTCGATTACAAAAACCCGATTGCGCTGGATGGCGTACTGGACGTTCATGAGGCCGACGACCTTCAGAGCACGCGCCAACTGGAAGGTGTACTCGCGGATCGTATTCAGCAGGTGCTTCGGGATATCGACCGCGGGCAGCACGCACGAGGAGTCGCCGGAGTGAATGCCGGCCTCTTCGATGTGCTGCATGATGCCGCCGATGACGACGTCTTCGCCATCCGAGATCGCGTCAACGTCAATCTCGGTTGCCGACTCCAGGAAGTGGTCGATCAGCACCGGCCGCTCCTGCGAATACTCGACCGCTTCCTTCATGTACTCGATCAGCGATGCGTCGTCATAAACCAGCGCCATCGCGCGCCCGCCAAGTACGTACGACGGCCGCACCAGCACCGGATAGGAGATGCGGTTGGCGTTGACCAGCGCTTCATCCAGGCTCGTCGCGGTGGCCCCGCGCGGCTGCGGAATGGAAAGCTCCTCCAGCAGCTTGCCGAACCGCTTGCGGTCTTCCGCGAGATCAATATTCTCGGGCGAGGTGCCGATGATGGGCACGCCCGCAGCCTTCAGCGGCAGCGCCAAGTTCAGCGGAGTCTGCCCGCCGAACTGGACGATCATATTCACTTGCGCGCCGCTCGAAGCTTCGTGGTCGTACACCGACATCACGTCTTCGAAAGTCAGCGGCTCGAAGTACAGGCGATCGCTGGTGTCGTAGTCGGTGGAGACCGTCTCAGGGTTGCAGTTGACCATGATGGTCTCGAAACCGTCATCGCGCAGCGCGAACGCCGCGTGACAGCAGCAGTAATCGAACTCGATTCCTTGCCCGATGCGGTTCGGACCACTGCCCAGGATGATGACCTTCTTCCTGTCGGTCGGCGGCGCTTCGTCTTCTTCTTCGTAGGTCGAATAAAGATACGGCGTGTAGCTCTCGAACTCCGCCGCGCAAGTGTCGACGCGCTTGAACACCGGGCGAACGTTGTGCTGCTTGCGCAGCTGATAAATTTTCTCGGCCGCCCCGCGACCTTCACTCTTCTCCAGCGCCTCGCCCAGGCGCGCATCCGAGAATCCCATGCGCTTCAACTCGAATAGGCGTGCGGCGTCGATGGGCTCGGTTCCCAGCTTCGCCTGTTCGTCGGCAATTTCCTTGAGCTGATGAAGGAACCAGGGATCGATGTTGGTCATCTGCGTGAGTTCACGCACGCTCATGCCAGTGCTGAGCGCGTAGCGGATGTACTGCAGCCGCTCCGGATGAGGCGTCACCAGCCGCTTGGTCAGGATGCGCGGCTCGATGTCTTCAGCCGTAGCTTTTCTGCCGGTCTCCAGCGAGCGCACGGCTTTCAGCAGCGCCTGCTTGAAAGTGCGTCCGATCGCCATCACTTCGCCCACCGACTTCATCTGCGGGCCCAGCGATTCGTCAGCGTTCGGGAACTTCTCGAACTGCCATTTCGGAATCTTCACGACCACGTAGTCGAGCGTCGGCTCGAAACAGGCCGGCGTCTTGCGGGTGATGTCGTTGGTGATCTCGTCGAGCGTGTAGCCGACGGCGAGTTTGGCTGCGATTTTCGCGATCGGGAAACCGGTCGCTTTTGACGCCAAAGCCGAGGACCGCGAGACGCGCGGGTTCATCTCGATGACGACCATGCGTCCGTTGTGCGGATCGACGGCAAACTGAATGTTCGAGCCGCCGGTCTCGACGCCGATCTCGCGAATGACGGCGATGGCCGCATCGCGCATGGACTGGTATTCACGGTCGGTCAAGGTCTGCGCCGGAGCGACGGTGATCGAGTCGCCGGTGTGCGTGCCCATCGGATCGAAATTTTCGATGGAGCAGATGACGATGACGTTGTCGGCTAGGTCGCGCATCAGCTCGAGCTCGTACTCTTTCCAGCCGAGCACCGATTCTTCGAGGAGCACTTCGTGAACGGGCGAGAGGTCGAGGCCGCGGGCGAGCAGTTCCAGCAGCTCTTCACGGTTGTAGGCGATACCGCCTCCGGTTCCTCCCAGCGTGAACGATGGCCGCAGGATGACCGGGAATCCGATCTTGCTGCTGAAGTCGAGGCCGTCTTTCAGATTGTTGACCAGCGACGATTTCGGCACGTCGAGGCCGATGGCGGTCATTGCGTCTTTGAAGAGCAGGCGGTCTTCGGCCTTCTTGATCGCTCCGAGCTGCGCTCCGATCAGCTGCACGTTGTACTTTTCGAGCACGCCGCTATCGGCGAGTTCGACGGCGAGGTTCAGCGCAGTCTGGCCGCCAACCGTCGGCAGCAGCGCAAACACGCCGGGCTTGCCGCTCTCCTTGAGCATCTCGGATTCGACGCGGATGATCTCTTCCAGATACATGCGCGTGAGCGGCTCGATGTAGGTGCGGTCGGCCATCTCGGGATCGGTCATGATGGTCGCCGGATTCGAGTTGGCGAGCACGACTTCATAACCTTCGGAGCGCAGCGCCTTGCAGGCCTGCGCGCCCGAATAGTCGAACTCCGCCGACTGGCCAATGACGATCGGCCCCGAGCCGATGATGAGTACTTTCGCGATGTCGTTGCGGCGTGGCATTAGTTCTTCGTCACCAATTCTTGTTTAACGGCCATGCCGTTATGCAAAGTCCCTAGAAGAATTGTCATCACGAGCGGGCTGGTGGTCGCCGCCGTCGCTCGCTCCCTGAAAATCACGAGCGGATTTGTGGTCGCCACCGTCATTCGCTCCCTGAGAATTGTCATCACGAGCGAAGCGAGGGATCTGCTGTTCGCCCGCAGTGGCAGGACTTAGCATTTTGATCGCCTTTCCCCACTCCAACGACAAATCCTCCCAGGTCGGGTTCACACTCTCGATGAACGCAACCCTCTTCGCTCTATCCCAACCCTTGATTTCCTTTTCGCGCGCGATGGCATTCCCGATGTAGTGAAAGCGCTCACGGTAAACGAGTCGATCAATTCTGTAGCGCTGAGTGAATCCTTCAATCTCACCGCTCTTATGTTCCTTCACGCGGCGTTCAATGTCGTTTGTGACTCCGGTGTAAATCCGTCGCGACTTGCTGGCCATGATGTAGACCCAGAAATGCCACTCATGGTTCATCGCTTGCTTTCTCTCAAAGGGATTGTCATGACGAGCGAAGCGAGGCACCTGCTCCTGTTCCGCTGCCGGCAAACAGCAGATCCCTCGTCGGGCTGAAGCCCTCCTCGTGATGACAATTCAATGGAGCGAACAGCTTCTGCGCGACAACCGGTCGTCGTGAAGCTCGCTCGCTTCACTTCCCCTTCCACTCCTCCATCATCTTCACAAAATCCTTGAACAGGTAGTGCGAGTCGTGCGGGCCGGGCGCGGCTTCCGGGTGATATTGCACGCTGAACAGCGGCAGCGAGCGATGGCGCAGGCCCTCGAGCGTGTTGTCGTTCAGGTCGATGTGGGTCAGGTCGACGTCGCTCTGCTTCAGCGAATCGGGATCGACGGCGAAGTTGTGATTGTGCGCCGTGATCTCGATCTTGCCGGTCGACAACTGCTTCACCGGATGATTGCCGCCGTGATGGCCAAACTTCAGCTTGAAGGTCTTTCCACCGAGCGCCAGCCCGATGAGCTGATGTCCGAGACAGATGCCGAAGATCGGCACCTTGCCCATCATGCGGCGAATGTTCTCCTGCGCATATGTGACAGGTTCGGGATCGCCAGGACCGTTCGACAGAAATACTCCATCAGGCTTCAGCGCGAGCACGTCTTCGGCGCTGGTTGTCGCGGGAACCACGGTCACGTTGCAGCACTCGCCAACCAGCCGGCGAAGAATGCTGTGCTTGATGCCGTAATCGTAAGCGACAACGTGATGCTTCGGCGGCGAGTCTTTCACGCCGACGATCTCCGTCGGCTCGTGCGAGCGCACGCCTTCATCCCACTGATAGACGCTGCGCGTGGTGACTTCCTTCGCCAGATCGGTTCCATCCATCTTCGGAATCGAACGCGCCTTGGCGACAAGCTTGTCCGTGTCGGTCTCAAGCGTCGAGATAACGCCACGCATGACACCGTGATCGCGCAGGTGACGCACCAGAGCGCGCGTGTCGATCTCGGCGAGCACCGGAATCTTGTAGCGCTCCAGATACTCCTCGGCAACTTCCTGCGAACGCCAGTTCGAGCTGACGCGCGAGAACTCGCGCACGATCAGTCCCTCAATGTAAGGACGCGTGGCTTCGTTGTCGTCGGAGTTGGTTCCGTAATTACCGATTTCAGGATTGGTGAGGACTACGATCTGGCCGGCGTACGAAGGGTCGGTGAAGATTTCCTGATAACCCGTGATGGAGGTGTTAAAAACAACTTCCCCGTAACATTCACCTTTTGCTCCGTAGCCTTTGCCGCGGAAGATTCTGCCATCTTCCAGCGCAAGGATTGCCTGCATTGCATCTCCGGGGAGTGGATTTTACTGATTTTACCAAGGAATCGCGGTGAGCATAAGAGGCGAGTAGAAGGAAAATGCGAGCTGCACAAGGAAGAGTGCAGAATGCCTACCAGATACCGCTCGGGGCTAACCCAAAGAGCGCACTTTTGGCGGCTTTGTCATCACAAGCCTTTTGGTTCAGCGGCAGCACGTGCATGCGCAGCATCACTTAAAAATTTCGGCTTGACCGCCCGAATTATTTGGGTTTGATGACAGCGCCTTTGCCTTGCTGGCTTTCAACGGTTTCTCCGGGACGCAAGAGCGAAGGATGGCCGGAACTCGCGCCGTCGGAGGAGCTCTGCTGCTGATTGGTCGAATCTGGAGTCGACGCAGCGGTTCCGGATGATGCTGCCGAAGTATTGCCGGGAGCCGTCGTGCTCGAAGCTGCGGCCGAACTCGCGGGGCTCGCGGAAGCGGCCGACTGTGCAGTCTGCGCGGCGTTGAAGCTCGCGGCGTCCGGCGCAGCAGGCGGCTGAGTTTCCGAAGGCGTTGGCTTTCCGGCGCTCGCCACATTCACGGTCTTGTCGAACAGTGCGCGCTCATTTGTCAGCCCTTGCAGTTCCGCGTCATGCGGTGCGGCGAAGAACCACGTCAGCAGATATCCTCCGCGCTCGGTGATCGCCATTGCCAGCGACAACCGGCGCGACAACTCATCGTCGGGAATCTGGAACGCCACCGTTCCGTGAAGATAGATAAAGACGATGCCATCTTCGGTGAAGACTTTTCCATTTCCCATGTCTCCGACGATGGGATGCGTCAGCGCGAACTGAGCGACGAAGTCTTTATAGGCCTCAACGTCGCTGCCTTCCTTGGGGAACGTCATGGTCGGGAAGCACGACATCGCGATAGCTGAAACCGTAACCTCGCCGAAATCGTCGTAAGAGATTTGTCCGTCAGCAGCGGGAGGTTTTGCCCACGCCGAGAACAGCGTCCTGCCGCAAGCATCCATCAGGATGCGCTCTGTGCGACCCACGCGAGGACGACCAAAATCCTCGCGGGAGCGATCGCGCTCGATTGCCGGCTGCACAATACCCTCGGACTTCAGCACCCAACCTTGCGGAATGCGATAGCTGAAGCCGAGCATCGCGTTCTCGTAGAAGTCGCCATTCACTTTGCCGGGATCGATTTGCTTGGCGGGCGGATTCTCTTCCAGCAGCGCCAGACGATGCGAGGAAACCGCAGGTCCGTCGTAAACCTTGCTGTCGGCTTGAATGTACTGGTGCGCATCTGCGGGCGGGAAGAATGTCGAGGTGTTCGACCGAACTTTCCAGCCGCTTGATCATCTTCTCGTCGCGTCCGGCGACCGTGACCTGCAGAATGTAGTCGCCGATGGTCGTCGCCAGAATGACGTGCTGATCGACGCCGCGACGCGTCTCGAAGAGGAAGAACTGATGCTGAGCGATGTTGGCTTTGCTCAGCCCGTGCAGTTCTTCCACGCCGCGATAGAGCTCCTGATCGAGTTCCTCGCGCATGTAAGTTTTCGCGTCCTGCTTGTTGCCGCTCGCAGTCGGGACGGCAATGATCGAGATCTCCGCATCGGCAGGCGGAGGTCCGGCAAGTTCCAGCACCAGAATGTTGCCGTTGCGCGAAGCCGGCAGAGCGATTGGGCGCAAACGCGCGTCGGGCGGAATCTCGAAGGTGAAGTCGAAATATTCGTTGGTGTAACGATTAGGCGAAAGATGCGCTTGCTCGGGATAGCTGGAATCGTCGGCGCGAGCTGCCAGCGCCGCACTTTGCGCAGACGGTTTCGCCTGGCCGAATAGGCCGGCCTGCGCCGCGAGCACGCACGCAACGATTGCTCCACAAACCTGAACCGGCTTCAACATCGGATCTCGCAGGCTTTCTCTGCCAACTATTGTTAGCTCTAAGCGGATAAGAGTCAACGTAGCCGAGCAGAGTTGATGGTTCGTCTATATTTCGGCCATTTGCCTTTGCGAGTTCCTGCTTCTGGCGACCAAAGTTGTAGCTCCTTGTTGGGATACGAAACTGGCAAGCGCTCAGGTACAATTTGGATGAACAAGGGCTTCTGTGACCGCGAGTTGTCGCTGCGGGTCACGCTTGCAGTCTAAGGAGTTCGCGTACGAACGTCGCTCTCAGCCTGATCGCCTGTGTGCTGTCGGAACCGCACGGATTTCGCCATTACCTGCGGTCGCACTTCCTCGACACCACGTTCAAAGGCCTCTATCACGCGAACGCCTTTGACATGCTGCTGCTGATTCCGTATTTCATCGTGCTCATTCTGCTGGCGTTTTACGGAATGCACCGCTATCAGCTGGTTTATCTCTATTACAAGCACCGCAAGAACAAAGTCACAGAGCCGGAATCGCGCTGGACGGAACTGCCGCGCGTGACCATTCAGCTTCCTATCTTCAATGAGCAATACGTCATCGATCGTCTGGTCGAGTGCGTCTGCAAGATGGATTACCCGCGCGAGAAGCTGCAGATCCAGGTGCTCGACGATTCCACCGACGAGACGGTCGAGGTCGCGCGCGCTGTGGTCGAACGTTACGCGGCGCTCGGCCATGACATTGTTTATCTCCATCGCGTGAATCGCCAGGGCTTCAAGGCGGGCGCGCTCGACGCGGGCCTGAAGTCATCGACCGGCGAGTTTGTCGCTATCTTCGACGCCGATTTCACGCCTCCGAGCGATTGGCTGATGAGGGTGATTCATCACTTCACCAATCCTGAGATCGGAATGGTGCAGACGCGCTGGGCGCATTTGAATCGCAGCTATTCGTTCCTCACTGAAGTGGAAGCCATTCTGCTCGATGGACATTTCATCCTCGAGCACGGAGGACGTTCGCGCGCAGGTGTGTTCTTCAACTTCAACGGAACCGCGGGAATGTGGCGGCGCAAGGCCATTGACGAGGCTGGAGGTTGGGAGCACGATACGCTGACCGAAGACACCGATCTCAGCTATCGCTCGCAACTTGCAGGCTGGAAGTTCCGTTACTTGCAGGACGTCGAATGTCCGGCCGAATTGCCGATCGAGATGACGGCGTTCAAGACGCAGCAAGCGCGCTGGGCAAAAGGCCTGATTCAGTGCGCCAAGAAAGACCTGCCAAAGGTTCTGCGCGCTGACGTGAAGCGCCGCGAGAAGATTGAAGCGTGGTATCACTTGACCGCGAACATCAGTTATCCACTGATGATCGTGTTGTCGACGCTGCTTCTGCCTGCGATGGTGATTCGCTTCTATCAGGGATGGTTTCAGATGCTGTATATCGACATCCCGCTGTTTCTCGCGTCCACGTTCTCGATCTCCAGTTTCTACCTGGTTTCGCAGAAGGAGCTCTTCCCGAAAACCTGGTATCGCACATTCCTGTTTCTGCCTGCGCTGATGGCGCTGGGAATCGGCCTGACACTGACTAACACCAAAGCCGTGATGGAAGCGCTTGTCGGACACCAGACAGCGTTCGCGCGCACGCCGAAATATCGCGTGGTCAACAAGAAAGACCAAGCAGTCGCGGCGAAGAAGTATCGCAAACGTCTTGGCCTGGTCCCTTATCTCGAATTGCTGGTCGGAACCTACTTCGCGCTGACCGTCTGGTACGCGATTGCCAACGAGAACTTCATCACGGTGCCATTTCTGGTGCTGTTCGTCTTCGGTTATTGGTACACAGGACTGATGTCGCTGCTGCAAGGCCGCTTCGACAGCATGTTGCGCGATCGCGTCGAAGAGCAGAGTCCAAAACCTTATCCCGTCGGAGTGTAGAAGCGGTTGTCAGTTGTCGGTTTGACGGCGGCGCTGATTGCTATCGGCTTTCCGCTCTTCGGCACTCGCTTTTCGCTTTTCGCCAGAGTTCAACTCCGAACCTTTTCAGATTTGTCATCACGAGCGAAGCCAGGGATCTGCTGTCGCAGACCGGACCGCTGTCTCGGGTTACTTTCGTTACTTCCCTTTTCAGGGTCTTTCTGACAATTCAGGGATGACAATTCTGATGGTGCGCGGGGAGCCTCAGCGCCGCCGCCGGATGCGCTCTGCCAGGGTTGAGGCGGAACAGCGTTTGCAGAACTCGGCATCGAGGTCGGGCTTCTCTTCACTGCACTGCCGGCGAAAAGCGCAGTTGCGGAAGGTCTCGCGCGCGGCCGTCAGTTTGGCCTTCATCTTGGCCTGCCGCTCGGCAAGGTTCTTGCGCATGGTCGTGTCCCGGACTCGGAATATGCCGATGATACAACCGGCGAACGCTGGAGACTGAAGGAATTTGTTGCGCTTCCGGCGAAAGTATGGCGAAGCTGCGCCGCATCGGTGAGAGAGCGGTAGCACCGGGCAATATCAGCCATCCATGCGGGCCACATGTTATTTGAACGGAACAAAGTTCTCATTATGGAAATGCATTTTCGTTCCGGTGTACGTCCCGAATTGGAGCGGCGAAAATCGGGTGCGGCGGCAGCGCGTTCTGATATCCTGAATCTCTGTGGTGATCAAGGTTTTGTTTCCGGTTCTGGTGCTGTGCACCATAGCCGTCGTCGCCGTGGTTCTGGCGATCCACTTCCGGGTGAAGAAGCATCTGCGCGGGGAGTCGGCGACGGCCGCCGAAACGGCTGAGAACACGCCGCCAGGGCAGCCCGAAGGTCCTCAAACCGAGGAAGAGAAGAAGAAAAACAGTTTTACGTAAGCGGTCATCCTACTGAGGTACGAATATGTCGAAGGCACTTGTAGAAACGAATGCGGCGGAACAGTCGCATAGCCTGATTAAGCAGACAGGAATTGTGATTTGCGCCAGCGCGGTGATTGCGGTGTGCGCGCGGCTGATGGTGCCGCTGCCCTTTACGCCTGTACCGTTGACGCTGGCCAACTTCGGAGTGCTGCTGGTCGGCCTCACGCTGGGTAGCCGTCGCGGATTCGCCGCGGCTGCGCTGTATCTGGCCTGGGGCGCGATGGGACTGCCGGTGTTTGCTTCGGCCGGACCGGGCAGCGTCGCGCAGTTGCTGGGTCCGACGGGTGGATACCTGCTGGCGTACCCGGTGGTAGCGTTCCTGGCCGGCTGGATCGCCGAGCGCGGCGCACCGAGCTTCACCCGGAATCTGGTAGGCGCGCTGACGGCGGAAGTCGTGCTGTTCGCCGCCGGCATCAGCTGGCTGGCGGTTTATACGCATAACTGGCGGCAGGCTGCGTTCTTCGGGCTGTATCCGTTTGTGTTCGCTGAAGTGTCGAAGGTGATGGTAGCGGCGGCAGGGGCGAAACGGTTGCGCCGCAGCGTCTAAGATGGAATTGCGATGGTAGCGGGCAAGCGGTAATCTCAGGTTTAGAGTCTCTCAGGTACTCGCACTTTTATGACTGGTACTTCCGGCGAAAATACACGCGAAATCAAGGTGGCGCACAGTCCCGATTCGGACGACGCGTTCATGTTCTATGGCATGGCAACGAACAAGATTCGCGTGCCCGGGGTGAAGTTTACACATACGCTTTGCGACATTGAAACCCTCAATCGCAAAGCGCTGGAAGGCTTCTACCACATCACGGCGATCTCGTTTCACGCCTATCCGTACATTCAGGACAAGTACGCGCTAATGCCCACCGGCGGCAGCGTAGGCGAAGGTTACGGGCCCATGATCGTGGCCTCGCGCAGCATTCCGGTGGAAGAGATTTCCAGCTGCAAAATCGCGGTACCGGGCACGATGACCACGGCGTATCTGGCGCTGAAGCTGTTCTCGCCGGATATTCAGACCGAAGTGGTGCCCTTCGACGAAATCATTCCCCGCGTGCTGGAAGGCAAGTACGAGGCGGGCCTGATCATCCACGAAGGCCAGCTGACCTTTGCCAAGGCCGGGCTGCACCGGATCGTCGACATGGGCAAGTGGTGGCGCGACCAGACGGGTCTGCCGCTGCCGCTGGGCGGCAACGTGATTCTGCGCTCGCTGGGCCCTGAGTTGATGGCGGCCTGCTGCACCGCGCTGCGCGACAGCATCCGCTACGCGCTCGATAATCGCGAAGAAGCATTGCAGTATGCCATGCAGTTTGCGCGCGACCTGGATCCGCAGCTGGCGGACAAGTTCGTCGGCATGTACGTCAACGAGCGCACCCTCGACTACGGCAAAGATGGCCGCGAGGCGATTATCAAACTGCTGGAGATGGGACACAGCGCCGGAATCATCCCGAACAAGCCGGTGGTGGATTTCGTCGGCGATACCGCGGCCGTCAGCGCGAAATAATTCGAATTGCAATTTTCCTGAAAGAGGCGGCGCGATGCCGCCTTTTTGTTTTTTAGAGTTTGATGAAAATTGAACCTGTGCACCGTAAACAGGGCAATCGCCGCGCTAAGATAATGGTATGACGCTGGAGGAATTCCGCAAGACGCTGGAGCGCGACGAGCCGCCGCGACATCTGGATATCGCCCTGTCGGCATTGTGGTGGGACGCCAAGGGTAACTGGAAGCAGTCCCATGAGGTGGCCGGCCAGGATGAAGGTCCGGCAGCGGCTTGGGTGCATGCCTACCTGCATCGCAAAGAGGGCGACGCGTCCAACGCCAACTACTGGTACACGCGGGCGGACAAAGAGCCGAGTCGGGCGCCGCTCGAGCAGGAATGGACCGAGATTGCCGAAGCGCTGCTCGATGGCACAGAACCGGAGCACTGAGGGTCTAGCGGCGCGAAGAAAAAGCAGATCCCTCGCTGCGCTCGTGATGACAAACCTCTCTGAGTGCAAGTTTTTCTAAGGACAAAATCTCGCCGTCGGAAGGCGGCCATCGGACGGTTTCCGTGCTCACTTCCCTCCCAACGCCTTCACGATCGCATCGTGCACGCGTGGCCGGAATTCGCGAATCAGTTGCGAAGAGCGGTCGGGCCAGGTGCGGTTGGTCAGCAGCGTCAACGAAAGCTGCTTCTCGGGATCGATCCACAGCGACGTGCCGGTGAAGCCGAGGTGTCCAAAGGACACGTCGGAAAAATACTTGCCCGACGACGATGCGGGCCGCGAAGGTGTGTCCCAGCCCAACGCTCGCGTGGTTCCAGGCGTGGAGTCGCGCTGCGTGAACAGCTTCAACGTCTCCGGCTGAAAGATTGGCGCGCCGCCGCGTAGCATGCACTCGGCAAAGCGTGCGATGTCGGTCGCCGGAGCGAAGACGCCGGCATGCCCGGCAAAGCCGCCCATCACGGAAGCGTTCTCGTCGTTGACCTCGCCTTGAATGACCCGTCTGCGAAATGTGCAGTCGTCTTCTGTCGGCGGAACGTTCGGCTTCCATTCGGCAGGCGGATTGAAGCGCGTGCGCGACATGCCGAGCGGCGTGAAGATTTCGCGCTCCGTGAAACAGTCGAGCGATTCGCCGGCTTTTTTCTCCAGCACTTCGCCCAGCAGGATGAAACCCAGGTCGCTGTATGCCGCGTGCGAACCCGGCGTGGTCAACCTTGCGGTCAGTGCGGCGCGCAGCAATTCCTCGCGAGTCTTGGCAAACTCAAAGAGTTTCTCGTAAGCCGGCAATCCGCTGGAGTGGGCCAGCAGCATGCGCAGAGTGACGCGCCGGCGGTCGGCCTGCTGCTGTTTTGGCGCCAGGGTCACGAAGTCGGGGAGGGTCGCGGCCAGCGGTTCATCGAGCGACAGCTTGCCACGCTCGTACAGAAGCATCGCCATGGCCGTCGTGGCCACGACCTTCGTTACCGAAGCCAGGTCGAAGATGGTGTCGGGGCGGACTTCCGGCGAGTCTTCGTAGGTGAAGCGGCCGAAACCCTGCGAGGCGACGAGTGCGCCGCGATGCGTTACCGCGAGAGAGGCGCCGGGAAACGCATGCTGCGCGATGGCTTCGCGGATGACGGCGAAGGCACGGGCGAAGTGCTGTTCCTGGTCGTGGTGCTCCGGTGATGGTGGCGGGATATTCACTGGCAACTAACGAAAAGCAGATCCCTCGTCGGGCTGAAGCCCTCCTCGGGATGACAATCTGCGACGAGGACAGTTCTGCGATAAGGGGCTGGTGCGCCCAGGTTAACGTCCCAAAACCTTGAGGTGAACCTAGGGCACTCGCGCAACTTATAATAGCTTGCCGCACAAAATGCGGGCAGAATCCACCATCCGGAAAGGTTCACTTGAGCTTGCGTCTGCTCCGGCCGGCTGTTGTGCTGGTCCTGGTTTCTCTTCTTGCCGTCGGCACGACGGCGTTCGCGCAAAAGGCTTCGTCGAGCCCACAGTCCGCCAAGCCGACCACGGAGCCGGCACCCTCGCCGGGTGCGGCGGCGCCCGTGCCCGTGGCTTCCCAAGAAGAACAGAGCTGGTTTGCGCCGCTCGACGAGGTGCTGAAAGATGCGATCGCCAGCGGCAACGCCCCCGGAGCCGTCCTGCTGGTCGCGCACAACGGGCTGGTTGCCTATCGCAAGGCATACGGCACGCGCACGGTCGGCACGAATGCCGAGCCCATGACCGCGGACACGATCTTCGATCTCGCGTCGCTGACCAAGGTGATTGCCACGACTACCTGCGTGATGCGGCTGGAACAGTTGGGGCAGATCAAGCTTAACGATCCGGTGGCGAAGTACATTCCCGACTTCGCGCAGAACGGCAAAGAGGATGTCACCATCCGCATGCTGCTCACGCACTACTCCGGCCTGCCGGCCGATATCGATCTGAAACAGCCATGGAACGGCGTGGACGAAGGTTACGCGCGCGCGAATGCGTCGAAGCTGGTGAATCCTCCGGGCACGACGTTTCTATACAGCGACGTCGGCTTTGTCGTACTCGGCGAGCTGGTGCAGAAGGTCAGCGGCATGCCGCTGGATCAGTACGCGCAGCAGTACGTCTTCGGGCCTCTGGGGATGACCTCGACGCGCTTCAATCCGCCGCCGACCTGGGTGCCGCGCATCGCCCCGACGCAGCGCGATGAGCACACCGGGCAGGTACTGCGCGGGACCGTCCACGATCCCACCGCGCGGCAGATGGGCGGCGTGGCCGGCGATGCCGGACTGTTCTCCAACGTCGACGATGTCGCCAAGTTCGCGCAGGCCATCCTCAATGGTGGCGCTCCGATCCTGAATTCGCTGATCGTCGAAAAAATGACGACTCCGCAGCAGCCTGCGAACATGCCGAACGTGCGCGGGTTGGGCTGGGACATTGATTCTCCGTACTCCTCGAACCGCGGCGAACTGCTGCCCGTCGGCTCGTTCGGGCACACAGGATTCACCGGTACGTCGCTGTGGATCGACCCAACGACCGACACCTACGTCATCCTGCTGACGAACGCCACGATGCTGAAGGACGGCAGCGTAATCGCGTTGCGCTCGGAAATCGCGACGGCGGTGGCTGCGGCGCTGCATCTTACGCCGCCCGAGCAGCAGAAAGTACGCCTGGCGCGCATCACCGGCTACAACGAGACGCAGATGGCCGCACGGCGAATCATCGCGCGCAATGGCAAGGTGCTGACTGGTATCGACATTTTGGAGGAGCGCAAGTTCGAGCCGTTGCATATCCCGAATTCCGCCAAGGCACGCATTGGACTGTTGACCAACCAGACCGGTGTGGATAGCCATGGCAAGCGAACCATCGATGTTTTGGACGGCGTGCCGGGAACACAGCTGGTTGCGATCTTCAGTCCCGAGCACGGCATCCAGGGAGTCGCGGACACGACGAATATCGGCAACTCGAAAGACAGCGTGACGGGGGTGCCCATTTACAGCGTCTACGGCGAAACCGACGCGAAACGCCGGCCGCCGCCGGAGGTGATCCGCAATCTCGACGTGATTGTGGTCGACCTTCAGGATATCGGGGCGCGCTTCTACACCTACGAAACCACGGTGGGCTATTTCCTGGAGGCGGCAGCGAAGGCCAAGAAGCCGATCATCGTGCTCGACCGGCCAAATCCGATCACCGGTAACTACGTGCAGGGCCCGATCTCTGACGCGGCGCCGGAGAGTTTCGTCAATTACTACCCGCTGCCGGTGCGCCACGGCATGACCATCGGCGAGTTGGCCAAGCTGTTCAACGAAGAGAAAAAGATCGACGCCGATCTTACGGTCGTACCGATGCGCGGCTGGCTGCGCGGCGACTGGTACGACTCGACGGGCGCGATGTGGGTCGATCCCTCGCCGAACATTCGCAACCTGAACGAGGCCGCGCTGTATCCGGGAGTGGCGCTGATTGAAGGCACCAGCGTTTCGGTTGGGCGCGGGACCGACATGCCGTTCGAACTGGTCGGCTCGCCCTACTTCCTGGCACAGGAGTTGTCGACCTACCTCAACGGGCGACACATCGGCGGAGTGCGCTTCATGCCGACTACCTTTACCCCGACGTCGGGTCCGTATGCGCGACGCGAGTGTTATGGGGTGAACATCATCGTCACCAACCGCGAGGAATTAGACGCTCCGGAGTTGGGAATCGAGTTGGCGGCGGCCCTGCACAAGCTGTCCCCGCTTGGGTATGACCTGGGGAAAATGAACCAACTGCTGGTGAATCAGGCGGTGTTCTCGGCATTGCAGGCGGGGCGCGATCCGCGTCGGATTCAGGAAGACTGGCAGGACGCGTTGGATCAATTCATGGACGTGAGACAGAAATATCTGATGTATTGAGCGTCGTCACTTGACCAGCGCTCACATCACAGATTGTCATCACGAGGAGGCCTTCAGGCCGACGAGGGATCTGCTCTTCGCTGGTAGCGGAAGAGCTTTGCGGGACGACGGACAGCAGATCCCTCGCTTCGCTCGTGATGACAATATTAAGGTGTGGGGATGGACCGCAGATCCTTCGTCATTAAGGTGCGGGGATGAACCGCAGATCCTTCGTCGGGCTGAAGCCCTGCTCAGGATGACAATTCAGGAACGGTACCGTGTGACGCTGCCACTCTGTTTCGTGTCTTCCGCCTCGCCCAGAGATACACCACAACCTGCATGGCAATCGCTCCGCTGGTATCGATGACGACGTCCTGCCAGCGCCCGGTGCGCGATGGGATGAATGTCTGGTGGATCTCGTCGTAGGTCGCCATGCCGAGCGCCGACATAACGCCGATGAAACTCCACTCCAGCCGCCACAAGTCACGCAGGTAAATTCCCCAAGGCCGTTGCAGCAGGCGGCGCAGGCGATCGCGATTGGTGTTTCTCAGAGCGAAAAAAACCAGCAGGCTGAGGATGCCGTAGCCGATGAAGTGGCCGGTCTTGCGCAGAATCTCGTTCAGCAGGTCGACGGTTGCGGGATCGATGCGCGGGTCGACACAGCGAGATAACGTTGTAGAGCAGCCCGCCGGTGTTCTTGGCCGAGGCCATGTCGGTGGACTCGGTCAAGATGACGCAAACCCACGCGACAACCGGCCACCAGTTGCGGGCCAGCGACCGGCGCGTGTGCTTCAGCGAAGCCGAGGCTTCGGTGCGCTCGCTTTGTGCATCGCGCGGCAAGCTACTCGGCGCGATAGTTCGGAGCTTCGCGCGTGATCATCACGTCGTGGACGTGGCTCTCGCGCAGACCGGCGCCGCTGATGCGAACGAACTTCGCCTTCTCCTGCAGCTCCTTGATGCTGCCGCAGCCGACATAGCCCATGCCGCTTTTCACACCGCCCACAAGCTGGTAGACGATCATGCCGACGGTTCCGCGATAAGGCACGCGCCCCTCGATGCCCTCGGGCACCAGCTTCGCCAGGCGATTGCCTTCGGTCCCATCTTCCGACAGGACCGGTACCGACGAGTCGGCATCGGTGTTCTGGAAGTAGCGTTCGCTGGAGCCTTGCGCCATCGCGGCCAGCGATCCCATGCCGCGATACGTCTTGAAGGAGCGGCCCTGGTAAAGAATGGTTTCGCCCGGGCTCTCTTCGGTACCGGCCAGCAGCGAGCCGATCATCACGCAGTCGGCGCCGGCGGCGATGGCCTTGGTAACGTCGCCGGAGTACTTGATGCCTCCATCGGCGATGATCGACACATCGCTGTCGCGCACGGCGCGCGCGGCTTCGGCGATGGCGGTAATTTGCGGCACGCCCGCTCCGGTGACCACGCGTGTGGTGCAGATCGAGCCGGGGCCGATGCCGACCTTGATCCCGTCCGCTCCGGCTTTCGCCAGTTCGCAGGCGCCGTCGAAGGTAGCGATATTGCCGGCCAGCAGATCGACCTCGGGCATCGTCGCCTTAATCTTCTTCACGGCCTCGATGACGCGGGTGGAATGTCCGTGGGCGCTGTCGATGGCCAGCACGTCCACCTTCATCTTGACCAGTTCCTGCGCGCGCTCCAGGAAATCGCCAGTGGCGCCGATGGCGGCGCCGACTCGCAGACGCCCGTGATCGTCCTTCGCTGCCGTGGGATACTTCAGGCGCTTCTGGATGTCTTTGACCGTGATCAGACCTTTGAGATTGTAGGCATCGTCGACGACCAGCAACTTCTCGATGCGATGCTGGTGCAGGATCGCCTCGGCGTCGTTCAGCGTGGTACCGACCGGAACCGTGATGAGGTTCTCGCGGGTCATCACTTCGCTGATGGGAACGTCGGTGCGGGTCTCGAAGCGTAAATCGCGGTTGGTGAGGATGCCGACCAGCTTCTTGTTCTTGGTGATGGGCACGCCGGAGATGCGGTAGTGCCGCATCAGTTCCAACGCCTCAGAAATCTTCTGGTCGGGCGACATGGTGATCGGGTCAACGATCATGCCGCTCTCCGAGCGCTTCACCTTGTCGACTTCGCTGGCCTGCTGCTCGATGGTCAGGTTGCGGTGGACGATGCCGATGCCGCCCTGCTGCGCCATGGCGATGGCCATGCGCGACTCGGTCACCGTGTCCATGGCCGCGCTGATCAGGGGCACGCGAAGTTCAATGTTGCGGGTCAGGCGGGTTGTGGTGTCGGCCAGCGCCGGAACAATGTCGGACTTGGCGGGCAACAGCAACACGTCATCAAAGGTCAGCGCCTCGGGTACTGGAAAATGGATCATGATATGTATTCCGTGGAGGGATAAACACTTATTGTAGAGTTACGCCGCCGGTTGGGCAAACCGCCACCAGGGGACGGAACTTTCTGCCAGTCCGGGCGTGCCTCCACTGCAAACGCAGCGGGAAAGGGATAGACATGACGCGTAACCCGGGAAGATTCGCAGGGTCTTTGTATGTCCTTACCTCCATACCGGGGGCCTTTGCCATGATCTACGTTCCGGGCAAGCTGATCGTGAATGGTAACGCTGCGGCTACGGCCGCCAATTTGGTGACTTCGGCGACACTCTGGCGCCTGGGGATCGTGGCTCAAATCCTGAGCGAAGCAGGTTTTATCTTTGTGGCGCTGGCTTTGTACGACCTATTCAAAGGGGTGAACCGGCGTCGTGCTGCACTCATGATGGGATTGATTGTGCTTTCCATCCCGATTGCGTTTTTGAATGAGCTGAACTCGGTTGCTGCCTTATTGCTCGCTCGCGGAATTGATTTTCTGGCGATTTTCGAAAAACCGCAGCGCGAAGCCTTGTCGATGCTGTTTCTTAACCTGCACAATGCGGGATTTGGCCTCGCCGAATTGTTCTGGGGACTGTGGCTCTTTCCGCTTGGCGCGCTCGTGTATCAGTCGCGGTTCCTGCCGCGGTTCCTGGGCATCTGGCTCATTCTGGGCGGGGTCGGCTTTGTGGTCCTGAGCGTTACGACCGTGGCCTGGCCGCAATATCAGGGCAGGGTATTCACCTACACGCAGCCCGGAAGGATTGGCGAGGCGGTATTCATGCTGTGGCTTGTGATCAAAGGTGCAAGACCGAAGCCATTGGCTGCTGGTACCTGACCCCGCCGCGCGAACACAGGTGGGTATCCGGCGCACTGGGAGGAGAAGAGCCGGGACGAGATTGACTGCCAGAGCCGGTTACGAGCCAATAACTCGGGCTGGCGCTATTTCCACGACTCTCGCACGGGCGGCTCTTGGGAGGGTAAGTGCTTGATCTGTATAGCCCCTTCCTCCTTGAGTTTTCACTATTCTCAGCGTATATTTACTTAGGTACTGTTGTGTTTTTAGGTTCCTGTCATCGGCTCCCGGCGCGACGGTGAACCTGCAGATTCGGCGAAGCACACCGGTGGGCGAAAGCCCACTTCTTATTTCCACCCGTTAATCCGCTGGAGTACGGCGAGTCCAGGTGGTTGCAGGAGCCTGACGGGCGAACTGTGTGCGCGAGCGGGAGCGATCGAAGACCGATGGCAGCCGGGATCGACAAAATTCGCGAGATTGCCGAGCGGTCGCTCAATCGAGCGGACTGGAAGTGGTGGATCTGGAGTTGCTGGGCGGCGGCAAGGCTCGCATGCTGCGAATCTACATCGATAAACCCGGCGGCGTGACCCACGACGATTGCTCGAACTTCAGCCGCGAGGCGGGAACGATCTTCGACGTGGAAGACGCGGTGCCGGGCGGCCAGTACACGCTGGAAGTTTCGTCGCCCGGGTTGGATCGCAAGCTGAGCAAGCCGGAAGATTTTCAACGCTTCGTCGGCAGTCTGGTCAAGCTGACCACGATGGATCCGGTGAACGGAAATCGGCACTTCGAGGGACGGCTGAAATCGTTCCAGGATGGCCGGCTTGGGCTGGAACTGACGCCGCGCAAGAAATCGAAGAAGCATCAGGAAGTTGAGGCGGGGACGGAAGTCGAGATCGCCTTCAGCAACGTGGAGAAGGCAAACCTGGTGCCCGAGTTTTAGATGGCAGGGGTGAGAAGCAGATCCCTCTTCGGGTTAAAGCCCTCGTCGTGATGACAATTTTGTTGAATGGGCGGCGTATCGGTAGACGCGACGTCGTTTCTCAGAATCAGTAAGGTGGCAAGGAATTTATGGCAAGTGAACTGTACAACGTAATCGACGCTCTCAGCCGGGAGAAAGGCATCGACCCGCAGATTGTGGTCAGCGCGGTTGAGGATGCCATCGTCGTCGCCACCCGAAAGTACTACAAGACCCAGGAGAACCTGCGCGCGGAACTCGACAAGGAGAGCGGCCAGATTCGGGCTTATGCGGTGCGAACCATCGTGGAGAGCTCTGAACTGGTCGAAGATCCGCTTTCGCAGATCACTCTGGACGAGGCCAAGCGCATCGATCCGGCGGCTGAAGTCGGAGGCGAGCTTCGCACGTACAAGGCGACTGACGTTCTGGGGCGCATCGCGGCGCAGCTGGCCAAGCAGGTGATCTTCCAGAAGGTGCGTGAGGCCGAACGCGACACGGTTTACAACGAGTACATCGGGCGCGTAGGCGAAATCATCAACGCCACCATCAAGCGCAACGAAGGCCAGGACGTGATTGTCGACCTGGGCAAGGCTGAAGGCCGCATGCCGAAGAAAGAGCAGTCGCGGCTGGAATCGTTTGCTCCCGGCGAGCGCGTGCGCTGCGTCATCTCCCGTGTGGAGAAGGCTTCCAAGGGGCCGCAGGTGATTGTTTCGCGCGCCGCTCCGGAGCTGGTCACGCATCTGTTCCAGACCGAAGTGCCGGAAATTTACGACAACACGGTCGTCATTCGCGCCATCGCTCGCGAGGCTGGCGAGCGCACCAAGATTGCCGTCATGTCGAAAGACAAGGACGTAGACCCAGTGGGCGCGTGCGTGGGCATGAAGGGCATGCGCGTGCAGTCCATCATCCGCGAACTGCGCGGCGAGAAGATCGACATCATCGAGTATCACGAAGATCCGGTCACCTTCGCGGAGAAGGCGTTGCAGCCGGCGAAGGTCAGCCGCGTTACGGTGCTCGAGGGTCATGAGAAGCACCTTGAAGTCATCGTGGACGACAGCCAGTTGTCGCTGGCCATTGGCAAGAAGGGACAGAACGTTCGTCTCGCGGCCAAGCTGCTGGGCTGGAAGATCGACATCAAGAGCGAAGAGGAAAAACGCCAGGAAGTCGAAGAGCAGATGCGCGGCGTGCTGAATCAGCAATCCACCCCGCTGGAGACGGTGCCCGATCTGGAGCCTGGAATCGTCGAGAAGCTGGTCGCTGCCGGCATCACCACGGTGGAATCGGTTGCCGACATGACGCCCGAGCAGTTGGAAGAGGTTCCCGGCATCGGGCCCAAGACGGTGGAGAAGATCAGTATCGCGGTCAACAACTACTTCGCCAGCCTGGACGCTGCTGCAAACGGGCTGCCGGATGCCGGCGAGGCGGTTGGCGAGGACGTGTCCGTCGAAGAAGAGGCGCGCGATCTGGCAGCCACCGAAGGCGGCGAATCCGACGACGCAGCCGGAGAGGCCTCGGAGGAAGTGGAAGCCGCCGAACGCGACGATGCCGAGACCGGCGACGAGCAGCTTGCCGCCGAGAGTGACGTGGAGCCCAGCGATGAGGGCGGCCAGTCGGGCGATGAAGAAGGCTTGCCCGACGACCCCGTTTCTTCCTCGGAGAGCGTGGAAGAGCTGGCCGACGAAGGGCAGGCTTTCGAGGCCGAAGTCATTGATGGCATCGAGAACGCGCCTCTGGCCGATGAAGGCGAACGCATCATCCGCGAGCGCCCGGAGACGCCGAACGAGAATGTGCCCGACGAAGAAGAACCGGGCGAGCAAAGATAAGCCAGTGACTAGTGGTCAGTGGTCGGTTCGCGTACGGAGACTCTGCCGATGCCTTGTCTCCGGAGATGAGTTCAAAGAGAAGCAATGCCGCTGCAGAGCGGTGGAATTTAACTGACCATTGGCCACTAGCCACTGGCAACTGACCGTGAGGATTGCTATGAAGGCGTAACCCAGACGGGACATAACGGAGGAAACGGGGCGTAATGCAGCACAAGATTCGAATCAATGACCTGGCCAGAGAACTCGAGGTAAAGAGCAAGGAAATCCTCGACGTTCTGACCAAGGTCGGTATCACCGAAAAGAAAACGCACTCCAGCTCCATCGAAAACGATGAAGCGGAACGCGTGAAGAAGTACTTTGCGGAGCATGACGGCGGCGGAGCGACCCGTAGCTCGCGTTCGGCTGCGTCTTCGTCCGACGACTTCAAGCCTAAGATCGATCTCTCGCACATCTCCAAGCCCGGCGATGTGCTGAAGGCGATCACGCAGCGCGCCGCCCAACCGGCTGCACCTGCGCGTCCGGCTACGCCTCCGCCGCCTCCGGTTGCCGTTCCTCCGACCGTTGCGCCTCCGAAGCCTGCGCCTCCGGTTACCGCCAGTACACAGCCAGCTGCTCCGGTTGAGCCGCCCAAGCCTGCGCCGCGCTTCATTACGCCGCAGTCGGTAGCGCGTCCGCCGGCGGCGATCGTGATTCCGCCCAAGCCTCCTGCCGCGCCGGTAAAGCCCGCCGTCGAAGCGGCGAAGACCGCCGAACCGCCCGTCGAAGAGAAGGCGCCGGTAACAAAATCCGTAGAGACAACAGTTTCGATGCCCGAAGTCGCGGCACCCGAGACCCCCGCAACTTTGGAGGCAGGAACGACTACTACAGCAGCTCCCCCGGCGCCTGCAGCGCCGCCATTTCATGGAGTAACCCCTGCGCGGCCCAGCACTGCTGCGCAGGGTGGCGAATCTCGTTCCGCAGCTCCCGGAGTTCCTCCTGCGCGGCCGGCGCAACCGCACAGCCGGCGGCCAGCGCAGCGCCAGCCGCTCCCGTGCGGCGACTCATCGTCCCGCAAACGGGACCGCGCCCGGTTTACACCGCGCCGGTGCGTCCGGCCCCCGTTACGCCTCCGCGTCCGGTCATGCCGGAGCGGGGCAAGCCGATCTTCCAGCGTCCGCAGCGTCCGGGAGGGCCACCCATGAGCGGCGCTCCGGGAACCCGTCCGCCGATGCGTCCGGGCGAACGCCGTGGTCCGCATCCGACTCGCTCCGGGCCTCCGGGAATGCGTCCGCCTTTCGGTGCCGGCGCGCCAGGCATGGCGCCACCGCCGCCGACCGGACAGCGTCCCATGGGACGTCCGGCTCGTCCGGGACAGCGTTATGTACCGCGTGGTGTGAAGGAAGGCCCGATGAAGGGCTTTACTCCGCCGCCGCGTCTCTCGCTATCGAGCGAGCCGCTGCCCATCACGCGCGCCATCACGATTCCGGAAGGTATTAGCGTGAAGGATCTGGCTGAGAAGCTGGAGATTCGCGCGAAGGATTTGATCGCACGTCTGCTGGCGCGGGGCGTTTTCGCTACCGTCAACCAGACGCTCGACTCCGATCTGGCCAGCGATATGGCTCGTCATTTCGGAGCTGAGACTTCGGTCATCACCTTCGAAGAGCAGTTGGCGAAGGACGAAGGTCCGGCTGAGCGCACCGATAAAGACGGAGCGCTGGCGGTAACCCGGCCTCCAGTCGTCACCATCATGGGCCACGTCGATCACGGCAAAACCAGCCTGCTCGACGCCATCCGCTCGACCAACGTCGCCGAGGGTGAAGCCGGCGGCATCACGCAGCACATCGGCGCGTACAAGGTTGCGATCACCGATCCCAACTCGCCCGCCTTTGGCCGCGAAATCGTCTTCCTCGATACCCCGGGCCACGAAGCGTTTACCCGCATGCGTGCTCGCGGCTCGAAGGTCACCGACATCGTCGTGCTGGTGGTCGCCGCAGACGACGGCGTCATGCCGCAGACGCTGGAAGCTATCGATCACGCCAAAGCTGCGAACGTTCCGATGATCGTAGCCGTCAACAAGATCGATAAGCCCGACGCGCAGCCCGATCGCGTGAAGAAGCAGCTGGCCGATCGTGGGCTGATGCCGGAAGATTGGGGCGGCAGCACGGTTTTCGTCGATGTCTCGGCAAAGCAGAAGACCAACCTCAACCTGCTGATGGAAATGGTTTGCCTGGTTGCCGACCTTGGCGATCTGAAGGCCGTGCCCGACCGCCTGGCGACGGGTACCGTGCTGGAAGCCAAGCTCGATCGCGGACGTGGTCCGGTGGCGACCGTTCTGGTGCAGAACGGCACGCTGCACAACAGCGACAACTTTGTCGTCGGCAATGTATTCGGTAAGGTGCGCGCCATGTTCAACGATCGCGGCGTCGCTCTGGAAGCTGCCGGGCCGTCCACTCCAGTCGAGATTCTCGGACTGGAAGGACTGCCGCAGGCCGGCGATCAACTGGTCGCCGTGGCTGATCGCGAGAAGGCTCGTGGTATCTCCGAATACCGCGAAGCCAAAGCGCGTGAAGCGCAGCTGGCCAAGAGCTCGCGTGTATCGCTGGAAGGCCTGGCCGAACAGCTCAAGACCGCCGGCCAGAAGGAACTGTTCATCATCCTCAAGGGTGATGTGCAAGGCTCGGTGGAAGTGCTGGGCGACGTGCTTACCAAGCTTTCCAATGAGCGCGTGAAGATCAACGTGATGCGAGCCAGCGTAGGCGCCATCACCGAGAGCGATGTGCTGCTGGCTTCGGCATCGAATGCCATCATCATCGGCTTCAACGTTCGTCCGGAGCGCAAGGCGCAGGAACTGGCCGAGCAGGAAAAAGTCGACATCCGCCTGCACTCGATCATTTACGAGGTGCAGGACGAGATCAAGAAGGCCATGACCGGCTTGCTGGAACCGATCATCAAGGAAACCTACATGGGCCGCGCCGAAGTGCGCGATACGTTCCGCGTACCCAAGGTAGGCGTCATTGCCGGTTGCCTGGTCATCGATGGCGTAGTCAAGCGCGATGCGGAAGTCCGCTTGCTGCGTGATAACGTAGTCGCTTTCAAGGGCAAGATCGGTTCGGTCCGCCGCTTCAAGGAAGATGTCAGCGAAGTGCGCAACGGCATGGAATGCGGTATCTCGATTCAGAACTACGGCGACATCAAAGTCGGCGACATCATCGAGGTATTCGTGACCGAGCGCGTTGCCGCCGAAGCGTTCGTGTAAAGCAGTTGTCGGTGGCCGGTTGTCAGTTGTCAGTGCCGGCAGCCGGCGGGTTCGTCGGGTGCCCCACTCATTCGCGATTTTCGAATGAGTGGGCTGTGGAACACTTGCTTTGTATCAGGGCACGACTTCAGTCCTGCTGTTACCGCTCCTGAGTTTTGTCATCCCGAGGAGGGCTTCAGCCCGACGAGGGATCTGCTGTCAGCCGCGGAAGCGGCGGCATATATTGGAAACAATCATCGTCCCGGAACTGAATCCTCGCTTGCGAGGAGCCGGTTATCCGGGACGTTGTGCAACACAGAGAGAATCATGATCGCGTATCTCACACTCGAGATTCGCATTGAAGGTGCGCATTCGCTGAAGGACAAGCGCCAAGTGGTGCGCAGCGTGAAAGACAGCCTGCGTAACCACTTTAACGTTGCGGTAGCGGAAATTGAGGCGTCGGAGGCATGGCAGCGCGCCACCATCGGCGTGGTCAGCCTCTCCGACTCGCGCGACTATCTCGATGGCCTGATGCGCAACGCTGAGCGGCACGCCATGAAAGTGGCCAATAACGCCGGCGGCGAGGTAACGGATTCCTTTTTAGACTTCTTGTCGGAAGCGGAATTCGGGGGGCATATAACCGGGGAATCGTGATGGTTATCACCGCCAGCTTGACGGACTGGCGTATGCTCTAACGTTCCCCTTTTGCGATTGGACATTTTAGGAAATATGGAAAATCGGGGACAGAAATATCACCGCGGACGCATGGAAGAAGCGTTGCGCGAGGAAATCGCCGCTCTGGTAGAGGGCGAACTCGGCGACCCGCGAATCGGACTGGTCAGCGTGACCGAAGTGCATATGGCCGATAGCCGGAATGCGCGCGTCTTCGTTGCGGCGGCAGGTGACGAGGAAGAGGCGAAACAAAGCCTGGAAGGATTGAATGCCGCGCGCGGCTACATCCGCCATGAACTGACGCGGCGGCTGGGCGTGCGCCAGGCACCGGACATATTTTTTGTGCTGGACCGTTCCGACCAGTACGGCGGGCGGATCGAAGAATTATTGCAGCGGATCGAGAAGAGGAAAAAGCGCGGTTAGCAATTGTCGGTTAGCACTCGGCGCTTGATCCTCAAGCACGCTCCTTCGGAAGCGTGCCGCTTTTAGTTCTAACGGAAGTAATGACTTTGCTAATCGCTAGCGGCTAATTGCTATTTGCTAATAAACATGCTGGACGAAGTACTGAATCAAATCGGTAGACGTCAGTCGTTCATCCTGACGTCGCATGCGCGGCCGGACGGCGATGCCGTCGGCTCGGCGCTGGCTTGTGCCCAGATCCTGCGCAGCATGGGCAAGCAGGCGAGCGTCGTGCTCAGCGACGGCGTCCCGGGTGTGTACGGGCCGCTGCCCTTCGCCGATACCGTTCTGCGCGATACCCAACAGGTGGCTGAAGCCGACGCTGCGATCATCCTGGAGTGCGACAGCGTGCAGCGCACGCGCCTCACCGGCCTCGAGCAGCACTACCTCATCAACATCGACCATCACGCCACCGCACGGCCCTTCGGCGACGTGAACTGGATCGATCCTGACGCCTGTGCCACCGCCGAGATGATCTTTCGCCTGGCACGCGAAGCTGGGGTCAAGATTTCGCCGGAAGTCGCCACTTGCCTCTACACAGCGGTTCTGACCGACACTGGCTCCTTCTGTTTCCACGGCACAACGGAGCGCACGTTCGCGCTGGCGCAGGAACTGGTGCGCTGCGGCGCCGATCCGGTGCGTATTGCGCACAACGTTTACTTCTCTACCCAGCTTTCGAAGATGCGGCTGCTGGGCGCCGCGTTGAATGGGTTGCAACGCGAAGGCTCGCTGGCGTGGATGCACGTCGATCGCGGCACCATGGAGCGCTGCCAGGCCAGCGACGAAGATTGCGAAGGACTGGTCAACTACGCGCTCGCTATTCAGGGCATCGAAGTTGCGCTGTTCTTCCGTGAGCAGGCGGACGGCCGCTTCCGCGTGAGCCTGCGCAGCAAGGGCCTTGTCGATGTAGCCGCAGTTGCCGAAGGCATGGGCGGCGGCGGCCACACCTGCGCCAGCGGTTGTGCGGTGGACGGCCCTCTAACGGCTGCTGTCGAACGACTCGTGGCGCAACTGCGCACCCGCGGTTACGACGCCAGCGTGCAATAAACCTGCCCCAGCCTTGTGTAACAATAGAGAAGTTTGAGACCTAGACCGAAACCCACTCTAAATATGGCTGAGCGCACGCGCCGCTCCACCGACGCGCTGGCGCTGCTTGCTTTTTGCGGATTTCTTTTTCTTCTCGGACTACAAATCATCGGATTGGTCGGCGCCGATGAGCCTCGCTATGCGCAGGTGGCGCGCGAAATGCTGGCGCGCCATGACTGGGTCACGCCTGTTCTCTACGGGCATCCCTGGCTGGAAAAGCCGCCGCTCTATTACTGGTGCGCCATGATCGCGTACAAGGGGGCGGGCGGGGTAAGCGACACCGCGGCGCGGCTGCCGACTGCCGTCTTGACGTCCCTGCTCATCATCTTCGTTTATGGATGGTCGCGCCGCATGCGGCCCGGCATGCAACTGGATGCTGCGCTGATCACGGCTTCCGCCGCCATCGTTGTCGGCTTCGGGCGCAGCGCCTCTACCGACATGCCGCTGACGGTGATGTTCACCGTCGCCATGCTGTCCTGGTACGCGTGGTACGAGAGCCGCAAGGTCCCTCCCTTGCTGGCATTTTATGTTTTCCTGGCGTTAGCCACGCTGGCGAAAGGCCCGGTTGCGGTCTTCCTGGCCGGAGTTGTCATTCTTCTCTTTGCGGCTTTGCGCCGCGACCGTCGCCTACTTCTCGGAACGCTGTCGCCCATCGGCATTGCGCTTTATCTGGCGGTCGCTGCGCCGTGGTTTATCGCGGTACAACATGCCAATCCCGAGTTCTTCCGCACATTCTTCCTGCAGCACAATCTCGAGCGCTTCAGCAGCAACCTGTATCACCATCCGCAACCCTTCTGGTTCTACGTCCCAGTCATGCTGCTGGCCCTGGTGCCGTGGACAGTCTTCGTGATTGCCGCGCTGGTCGATGCCATCCGCGACTGGCGTTTCTCGACCGAACAGCCTGCGGGACAGGAAGACCTGCGTACGTATCTGGCAATCTGGTTTCTGGTGCCGCTCATTTTCTTCTCGCTCTCGCATTCGAAACTGCCGGGCTACATTCTTCCGGCAATTCCCGCCGGAACGATCTTGCTGGCCGACTTCATCCTGCGGCGCGAGCGCGAGCAACTGAAGCCTGCGATGTGGATGATCGCATTGCACGCGCTGCTGTCGGCCGCGCTGCTGATCGCTTCTTTCGTCGTCTCGTTCAAGCTGATGAAGCTGGCGCTGCCGCGCACCGTCATCATCGTTGCTGCTTCGCTGGCCATCATCACGATCGTGATGTATGTAATCACCCTGCATAGCCAGGGTTATCGCGTACTGCGCTTCACCACGCTGGTTCCGGTGGTGATTGCCTTCTCGCTGCTGCTGCGCGGTACCGCGCCGATGATTAACTACCTGCTCTCTGAAAGGCCGGTAGCGATATCGCTATCGCAAACCGAGATCGGCCGCATTCCCGCCATCGCGGTGTACGATGTGCCGCCTGGAGTGGAGTATGGACTGGCCTTCTATCGCAATCATCCGGTGATGAATTACGAACGCAATGAGATTCCTGCCGGCGACCACATCGTGATTGCCGCCGAAGGCAGCCAGAAAGAATTACAGTACCGGCTGCCGGGGCGCAAAGTTGTTCTGTTTGGCGGTTTCGGTTTGCAGCATTTGGATTATTACCTGATCGCCGGCAAGCCTCTCGCCCAACAGCATCCCTGAAATAAACCTCGGATTATTTATTCACCGTTAGACACTTGACGAGAGCTGCCGGTTTGTGGAGAATCGAGCAACTTGCTAGTTCATCAGTTGCTGAACTGAAAGACTTTGAGCCAGCTCCTGCTATATTGTCCGGCTCGGACATGCCACTCGTTATTTCGACTACTCCGTCAGATGTGATTCGCGCTCGCTTCTGCTGATAGGCCCTTTCCCAGGGTTGAATGTTGCGTAGTCTGCCAGCCACAGATTCGCGCATTTGTCTGTGATGTGATCGTTACCAAAGTCCAATAGGCATATTGCCCCTTCGTAACTATCCGTGTGCTTGCTCGCGGCTTACGCTGCGAACAGGCGCAAACATAGACATTGGCTCGTCCGGTTGTGCGCCCGGGCGAGGTCAGGAAACCATACCCGTTATGTCTGGCCGGAAAGGACTCAGTAATGTTCCCCAATTCCAATTGGCCAGCGACAAATCGTCGCCTTCGGCTGACAATGGCCGCGGCTTCGACGCTCCTGATGTTGCTGGTTTTGTTCTCGAGTCAATTCTCGCAGGCCCAGAGCTACACCGTGATTCATAACTTCGCCGGGCAGGATGGATCCTATCCCTTCACCGGTCTTACCATCGACTCCACGGGCAAACTGTACGGCACAACCTTCGACGGCGGCAGCAACCGCTACGGGACGATATTCTCGCTTACCGGCTCCGGATCCGATTGGACCTTGAGCACTCTTTATAATTTTGCGGACGGCACCGACGGAGCTGGTCCGATTGCACGCCTGACAATCGGCGCCGACGGGGCTCTGTACGGCTCGACGTCGGCTGGAGGCGCAGGTTCGTGCCTGGCTGCGAACGGATATCGAGGCTGCGGCACGGTTTATAAACTTTCCCCACCGCGCGGTCCTGTGCTGGGCCGCAACAACTGGACCGCCAATATTCTGTTCCGCTTTGACGGGACAAATGGCGCTTATCCCCAGGGCCAACTCACCTTTGACAGCTCCGGAAACATTCTGGGCACGGCGGTGAATGGAGGAAGCTGGGGCTGGGGGTTGATCTACCAGTTGTCGCCTTCCAACGGCGGATGGTCGCAGAGCATTCTCTACCAGGCCCGCAACGACGGCGACGGTCAGTATCCCTGGGACGGCCTCACCGCCGACAGCTCCGGAAATCTCTATGGAGTGTTCACCGGCGGCGGCCCGAGCGGGTACGGAGCCGTCTACAAGCTGCAACGCTCAGGCTCCGGTTGGGAGGAGTCGACCCTGCATGGCTTCTCGTTTCATGGCGACGACGGCGCCACTCCGCAGAGCGGGCTTGTCATGGACGGCTCCGGAAATCTGTATGGCGCCACCGTCCACATGGTGAATGGCGGAGGAACTGCTTATGAGCTGAATACCTCCGGCGGTGTCTGGGACTACAACTTCGTTTACGGCTTTTCGGGCGGAATTGACCTTGGGCCGTATGCCAAGCTGGTCATGGACGCGGCCGGAAATCTGTATGGCACAACCTTCGCCGACGGACGCTACGGCTATGGCAATGTGTTTAAGCTGACGCGCACCGGCGGTGGCTGGAGCTATCAATCACTGCACGACTTCACCGGCGGCAGCGACGGAGGAAGTCCAATGTGCCAACTGGTATTTGACGCCAGCGGGGATATCTATGGCACCGCCTCCGCCGGCGGTTCGCACCACTACGGCGTAGTCTTCAAGATTACGCCTTAACCAAAGCGGCCCATCCGGCTTGATCTTGCTGGATGGGCCGCGTTCTTTCACCACGAATCCATTTCAGTCTGCGGCTCCGAAGCAGGACCGACCGCTGTTCGAACGTAGAGCTGCGCTTGCCAATTGCAGGCTTACACGCGGAGCCGGCCCATGTTTCTTCTTCTCTCCTCTCATCTCCAATCGCCCGGATTCCAACAGAGTGGTTGACCATCCAATCGAATTGCAAAAGCTGCTGCCTGGTCTTTTTGCACTCGCACGAATTGTTCGAGACGCATTTCCCGTAGACGGCCCAGCTCCGATTGCGTCGCATTCCACCAATTGGCGGGGAGGCTGCTTTGGCAACAACTGCCGATTGCTTACTGCGCCTTGACGGCACTAGACTGACTGAGCGCCCTTTCTGGACAACGCGCTTATGGCTGCCACCGTTTTCCGCCGGTCGCATCAACTGACTACTGTGGAGATTCTTGACCTCAGGCACTTCTCGTCGGGCGATTTGCGCCCGCTGCTCGACCAGGAGGTCATCACCTGGGGCAGCACGCTCAGTTGGGACTACCGCAACTCGGCGGACATGATCCTGCGCTACGTCGATGCCAAGATCCTTCCGGGCTATGCAGCGGTAGAGCGCGGCAGCATCGTTGGCTATTCATTTTTTGTTTACGAAGGCAGCAAGGGAGTGGTTGGCGATCTCTTTGTCTCGCCGCGGCGCGTCGACACCCATCGCATTGAAGCGCAAATGGCCGAGCACGTCATCGAGACCTTGCAGCAGTCGCCGGGAATTCATCGCGTCGAAGCGCAGCTGCTGATGCACCAGACCGGAGAGCTGACTTCCTGTTTCATGACCGCCGGATTCCAGCGTTATCGCCGCCTCTTCCTGTCGGTGGATTTGCAGCATAGTCCTCTGGCGTCCCTGAGCACGGCCCGCGTGCCGGACGTCATACAAATCCGTCCTTGGACCGACTCCGATTATCAGCCGGCCGCCGGCGTCATTACTGCCGCCTATCGCGGTCACATCGACTCCGAGATTAACGACCAGTACCGCACGCACGCCGGGTCGATCCGCTTCCTGAACAACATCGTGCGCTTTCCCGGATGCGGCGTCTTCGACAATCACTCTTCGTTCTCGGCGGTGCACCGGCCCACCAACTCTCTAGTCGGATTGATTCTTTGCTCGCGCGTGAAGGACGACGTCGGACACGTGACTCAGGTATGTCTTCTGCCGGAGTATCGCCGTTACGGTATCGGCGAGGCGCTCGTCTCCTACACCATGAATTCCCTCCGCAATCGCCGCTTCGATCTGCTCTCGCTGACGGTTACCGAAATGAACGAACGCGCCGTGGCTCTCTACAAGCGCCTGGGCTTCCGCGAGACCAGCATCTTCGACGCTTTCGTTTGGGAAGGCTGAACCGCCGAGTACCCGAGTTCGCCGTTTATCAGCATCTTCAGTAATTAGCTTTCTATCCGCGCTTGCGCGCTCCGGCGGTCTTCTTTTTGGCGGGACGGCTGGTCTTTGCACCTTTCGCAGGCGCGGTCTTCTTCACCTTCTGCCGCTGTGCTGCTGGCTCTGCAGCCACCCCGGTTTCCATAGCCGCTAACGCCTGCACCGACGGAACCTTCTGTTTGAGCTTCAAGACGGGCTCGAACAGATCGCCATGCTTCTTGGCGCGCTCCAGCACTGCATCAGAGTCGAAAACCAGCAGGTTGGGATCGCCCTTCTTCAGACAATTCTCTACTTCTTCCCAGCGCACCGGCGTGGACGCAGTCGGGCGCTCCTTGGCGCGAAGGGAATACACACAGACTGTCGTCTTGTGATCGTCGTTCTGGCTCCAATCGACCAGCACCTTGCCCGTGCGCAGCGCCTTCTTCATATCGGAAACGACCAATTCAGGATGCTGCCGCTCCAACAGTCGTGCCATTTCATGCGCGAATGGCTTGGTCTGATCGTAGCTCGCCGCGGTATTCAGCGGCACATACACTTGCAGTCCCTTGGAACCCGAAGTCTTGGCGCAACATTGCAAGCCGAGCTTCTTGAAGATGTCGCGAACCCAAAGCCCCACTTGGCAACACTGCACGATGTTGGCCGGCGGCCCAGGATCGAGATCGAACACAAGGAACGAAGGTTGCAGAACGTTCTTGCCCAACGACAGACTGGTGTGGAGTTCCAGGTCGGCGAGGTTGGCCGCCCACACCAGCGTTGCAACGTCTTCAATCAGGCAGTAATCCATCCAGCGGTTGTTGCCTTCGCTCCAGACGCGTGTCGTCTTCACCCAATCCGGTCGGTGGCTGGGACAGTTTTTCTCGTAAAAGAACATGCCGCCCACTCCGTTGGGGTAGCGCTTCATGGTCAACGGACGCCCGCGCAGATGCGGCAACAGCACCGGGGCGATGCGCACGTAATAGTCGACAACCTGACCTTTCGTGAAACCGGCCTCGGGATAAAGCACCTTGTCGAGATTCGACAACTTCAGGTGTCTGCCTTCGATATCGACTACCGTCTCTTTCGCCATCGGCTCCTCGTGCGTTTAGGAATGATGCAGCCTGCGGCTGCAAGTATGCAAGGCCTCAGGATTCCCCAAGCCCGGCAACCATGCCCGCTTCAAGCCACACAGGGCAATCTTTTTACGGTTCGGCAACAACGCCGGAGCCACCTCTCGTCATCCAACGTTCTGCCGTGGCGACTGAAAAGGAACTACCGGTTAGCACGTCGGTTCCTCCGGAATTTCCGGCGGAGCAGCGTTCTCTTTTCTGCGAGGTGCTGGAGCATCTGAACCGCGCAGGCATCCCCTACGTTGTGTCCGGCGCCTTCGCGCTGCAACAGCACACCGGCATCTGGCGCAACACCAAAGATCTCGATCTATTCCTCACCAACGATGTGGTTCCCGAAGCTCTTCGGCACCTGCGGGAACATGGTTTCGAAACGGAAGTGCGCGATCCTGTGTGGCTGGCCAAGGCGCATCGGGACGGCTATTTCGTGGACCTCATCACGGGAATGAGCAACGCGGTCATCACCGTCGATCAATCCTGGATCGACCGCAGCTCCCCGTGCGTGGTACTTGGCGTTCGCACGCGCGTGCTGGCGGCCGAGGAGTTGATTGCCTCCAAACTCTTTGTGAATTTCCGCGAACGTTTTGACGGTGCTGACGTTGTCCACATCATTTACGGGACAAAGGGCGCCATTGACTGGAAGCGGCTGCTGCAACTCGTAGGCGAGCATTGGGAGCTGCTGCTGTGGGAGCTCGTGCTGTTTCGCTATGTGTATCCCGCAAAGCAGGACTTTGTCCCTCGCTGGGTTTGGACTGAGCTACTATCGCGCTTCCAGCGTGAACTGAATTCAAAAGCTCCGGCGCTTCCCTTCCGCGGAAGCCTGATCGACGAAAAAATGTTTTCTATCGACACGAAAGAATGGGGCATGGAGAACCTTCTACAGCAGCAGCGCGGCCAGCGCGAGCCGATGATCGAAGAAGGTGACGCCGCGCAGCCCGTGGTGCAGGCCGAAGAGCCATGAGAATCGCCGCCGTCGCCGATCTCCATTTCAGCCCTCAAGTTCACGACAAGGTACGCGACTACCTGAACCGCGTGCGCGACGAGGCCGACGTCCTCGTGTTGGGCGGCGATCTGACCAACTTCGGGCGGCCCGAAGAAATGGACTCGTTGCTGAACGTGATGGTCCGGCTGCGCATTCCGACGATCTCCGTGCTGGGCAATCACGACTATGAAAGCGGCCATGCCACAGAGCTCATGAAGATGATGACCGATGCCGGCGTCAAGGTTCTGGATGGCACGGCTTACGAGCGCGACGGCGTAGGATTCGCCGGTACAAAAGGCTTTCCGGGGGGGTTCGGACGCGGCGCGCTGACCGCCTTCGGCGAGCCCGAAGTCAAGGCTTTCGTACAGGCCGCGATTGACGAAGCTTTGAAGCTGGAACGCGCTCTGTCGCAATTGCGCACAGAAAAGCGCGTTGTCGTTCTTCATTACGCTCCGATTGGAGATACGGTGAAGGGCGAGCCGCTGGAAATCTATCCCTATCTCGGCAGCTCGCGTCTGGCCGAAGTTATCGATCGTCACGGCGCCGACCTGGTACTGCATGGCCACGCTCATGCCGGCAGTCCTGACGGAAAGACTACCGCCGGAGCCCCGGTTCACAATGTCGCTATGGCCATCAATCAAACGCGTAACGGCGGCGGAGTCTACCGCATCTTCGAGGTCTGACCCAGAGAACGGGCCTTTCGCTTTTCGCGCCGGGAGCCCGTTCTACTCCCTCTTTGGCTTAGGGCCGGGTGCCCCGTTCTACGCCCGCTTTTGGCCGGGTGGCCCGTTCTACGCCCGCTTTTGGCGTAGGGCGGGTCTTCTATAGCTTATTCAGACCATCCAGAGCTGCCACTTTGTAGGCCTCCGCCAATGTGGGATAGTTGAAGACCGTATCGCGGAAGTATTCAATCGTTCCACCCAGCGCCAGCACCGCTTGTCCAATGTGAACGATTTCTGCCGCGCGCTCACCGATGATGTGTACCCCTAGAACCTTCAAGGAGGTGGGATCGAAGAGCAGCTTGAGAAAGCCCTGCTCATCGCCCAGCATCTGCCCCTTGGCCAGTTCCGCATAGCGCGCGATGCCTACTTCGTAGGGAACTTTATCGCGGGTCAATTGTTCTTCGGTTGCGCCAACCATCGAGATTTCAGGAATCGTGTAGACACCGTACGGGATCTGGTTTTGCTGAATCGTGCTGGCGACTCCAAAAATATTGCAGCTCGCCAGCCTGCCCTGCTCCATCGAGGTGCTGGCCAGCGCCGGAAATCCAATCACGTCGCCGGCCGCATAAACATTGGGGACTGAGGTTCGAAAGGTGTCGTCGACAATCAGCTTGCCGCGTCCGTCCGGAACCAGCCCAATAGCTTCCAGGTTCAACTGATCGCTGTTGGCCTGTCGTCCCACAGCGTAGAGCAAAGCGCCGCCGTGGACGGTTTTGCCGCTCTCCAGTTTCGCGAAGACGCGGTCGCGCTCTTCGTCAAAGCCAACCTGTACCACTTTCTCGCCCAGGCGAAAGACGGTGCCGAGCTGGCGCAGTTGGAAGCACAGGCTCTCAACGATCTCACGGTCAACGAAGTCCAACAATGTGGGACGCTGGTCAAGCAGGGTAACTTTCACGCCCAGCGCTGCAAACATCGAGGCATATTCCAGGCCGATGATTCCGGCGCCGACGACAATCAGCTCGCGCGGCAGCTCATCCAGTTCGTGAACCTGGTCGGAGTCGAAGATGCGCCGACCGTCGATAGGAATTTCCGGGCTGTGCGCGGGCCGCGTGCCGCAGGCAATCACGAAGTTTTCGCCACGAAGCAACGTGTAACCCTCGTCGCTGGCAACTTCCATGCTGTGGGCATCGATGAAGCGCGCGTTCCCTTCGTAAACGGTCACACGGTTGCGGCGCAATTGTGCCTTGATGACTTCGATCTCCCTCGCCATCACAGCGTCGGAACGGAAAACCAGGTCCTCCATTGCAATGTTTTCTTTCAGGGCATAACCGCGTCCATAGAACGCGCGCTGGCGAAGGCCGCTTAGATAAAGAATCGCTTCGCGGAAAGTCTTGCTGGGGATGGTGCCGGTGTGCACACAAACGCCCCCGATGGTGCGCTTGCGTTCGATGACAGCGACTTTCTTGCGCATCTTGGCGGCGCAGATGGCGGCCTTCTGTCCGGCGGGCCCGCTGCCGACGACAATCAGGTCGTACACGTTGTTGTTGCTGGCTTGGGTCGCTGGCAAATCTTTCTCCTCGGTACGCTCATCGGCGGAAGGTCGACCCTACCATCATACAAAGCTGTCCGAAATGAGTATTTCGGAACGACCGCAAATTCATCAGCTATTCACCTGCTCAGCCCGGTTGAGGCGACAACGCGTCCAGGCTGCCGTCACAAGCCTGCCTGGCGGCGGTGCGATATACTTTCTGGTTTGCCGAATCAGTTTTTCCGAGCAGTAGTAGCCAGCCTGCTCCAACCAGGAAGGAGAAGTACTCTCTATGTCATCCCCAGCCGTTTCCTCTGCGGTCGATTATTCCCGCGAAAATCAGAAGCGCTTCCTCAAGGAACTGAAAGATCTGCTGCGCATTCCCAGCGTGAGCACCACCGAAGAGCACAAAGACGATGTCCGCAAAGCTGCCGAGGTGGTGGCTGCCGAACTCAAGCGCATCGGTTTTGAAAACGTCGAGGTCATCAAGACGAGCGGACATCCGCTGGTCTACGCCGATTGGCTGCACGCTGCCGGCAAGCCTACTGCGCTTTGCTATGCGCACTTCGATGTCCAGCCTGCGGAGCCGTGGGATGAATGGAAGTCGCCGCCGTTTATCGACAAGGATGCCTGCCCCATCAAGGGCGACCAGGCGCAGGCGCTGAAGGACTCCTGGAAGGAGCCTGCTGAGCGCAATGACAACATCTATGCACGCGGCGCAGTCGATGACAAGGGCCAGCTCTGGATGCAGGTCAAGGCGTTCGAGTCGCTCTTCAAGGCGAACGACGGCAAGCTGCCCATCAACGTGCGTGTGTTGTTTGAAGGCGAAGAAGAGGTGGGTGGCGAGGCCATCGAGGAGTACGTAAAGAAGCACGCCACCGACGGCAAGTTGAAATCTGACTTCGCGCTGGTCACCGACACCGAGCTATTCGCGCCCAACCTTCCCACGCTATGCGTCGGCCTGCGCGGGCTGGTCTACACCGAGATCGAAGCCCAGGGCGCCATGGTCGACCTGCACTCCGGCGTTTATGGCGGAGCCGCGCCGAACGCGATCTTCGGCCTCATCGAAATCATCAGCAAGCTGAAAGATGAGAATGGCAAAGTGCTGATCCCCGGCTTCTACGACGCCGTGCAGAAGCCGACTGAGGACGAACTGAAGGCCTGGGAACGCCTGCCTTTCAACGAAGAAGACTATCGCAAAGCCGAGGTTGGTTCCGACGTGCTGACGGGAGAGCCCGGATACTCAGTGCTGTATCGCACGTGGGCGCGGCCTACGCTGGAAGTTCATGGCATCGTGGGCGGCTTCATCGCCCCGGGCGCAAAAACCGTGATTCCGGCAAAGGCCTCGGCGAAGGTTTCCATGCGCCTGGTCCCCAACCAGAACGCCGACGACATCTTCAAGAAGTACAGCGATTACGTGCAGAAGCTCACGCCCAAGGGCATCAAGACCACCATTAAGATTCACAGCAAAGGTCCGGCTTGCGTGGTCAACACCGACAATCCTTACGCGCGCGCGGCAGTCGAAGCCATGCACGAGATCTTCAAGAAGGATACGGTGTACATCCGCTCGGGCGGGTCGATTCCCATCGTGACCCAGTTCGATGATGATCTGAAGATTCCCAGCATCATGATGGGCATGGGACTGCCGGACGACAACTTGCACGCTCCGAATGAGAAGTTCCACATCCCGAACTTCTATCGCGGGATCGAGTCGATCATTCGGTTCTTCGAGATCCTCGGGAAATAGCCGACGCGGCAATCTGGATCAAGAGGGTCCCCCGTCCGAGCCGATTCTGCTTGGGCGGGGTTTTCTGCTTTGCGGATCAATCGATGATTTCGCCGAATACCAGCACGTAGCCGTTCGGATCCTCGACCTCGAATTCGGTATCGCCGTAGGGCCGCTTGACCAGGTCGCTCTTCAGAGGGATCTTCTGTCGAATTTCTTCGCAAAACTCTCGTAGCCCTTCGATGCGGATGTAGACGTCCCACACGCCGCCTGGCCGCTCAATTTTCGGCTTACGATAGTCTTCCTGCCGGAGCAGCATAATTTCCACGCCGTCGCGTTGCAGGCTGGCGTAGACGTAGGGCGGCCGAATTGGAAAGAAGCTGGGCTTAAAGCCCAGGTTGAATTCCCACCATTGACCGGTAGCGGCAACATCGGCGACTAGAAATGTCGGAGCGGAAGAAAGCAGCCTGGACATAGGAATGTCCTCCGAAGAATCTTGATGACGATTATCCCAGGTTCGACAGAAATTCACGGGCCACCGCTGCCGCATCCTTCTTCTCCCCATCGACAGCGTAGTTCATGGCGCGCATCTGCTCAGCGGTGATCCGACCGGCCAGCTTCTGAAAAACTTCGGAGGCGTTCACACACTTCTTGAATAGCGTGGGGTTCACGATTGGAACGGCGTCGTAGGGCGGAAAGTAGTGCTTGTCATCTTCCAGCACCACCAAGCCCAGCGACTTGATGAGCCCGTCCGTATTGTTGCCGGCAACGATGTCGACGGAATTATTCTCCAGTGCGCGATAAAGCAGGCCGAGATCCATCACCCGCGGCGCATCCTTGAATCGCAAATCGTACGCCTTCACCAAACCTTTGTAGCCGTCTTCGCGCTCGAGAAATTCGTAGCCACAGCCCAGCCGCAGCTCGGGAGAGATGGGAGCCAGTTGCGACAATTTCGTCAGCCCTCGTTGTCGGGCGTCCTCTCCGCGCATCACCATGGCAAAGCTGTTGTTGAATCCCAGCGGGGGCATCACGTCGAGATGGAAGCGCTGCTTGTACTGCTTCTTCACCAGTTCATACACCGCTTGCGAATCGCCTGACGGCTGCAGCTTCAGCACAGCGGCCAGCGCGGTGCCGGTGTATTCCACATAGGTATCGATGCGTCCGGCAAGAATTGCCTGCTGGCAGATATACGTGCCGGCGAGGTAGAAGCGCCCATCGACCGGCATGTGGCAGGCGGACTCCAACGACTGCTTCAGGATCTCGCCCAGTATCAGTTGCTCGGTGAAATTCTTGGAGCCGACGCTGATCTGATTGGCATGCGAGACACAGCCGCTGCACAGGGTGAGCGTTAACGCGGAGAGGAAGGTTCGCCGGTCCATAGGCAAGCTAGCTGCGATGCCGCACCAGCAGCTTCTCGACGCCGCTGAGAGAAAGGTCAGCGATTAAAGCCATCAGCGCCGCCGGAATCGCGCCGGCTAGAATCACGCCGTTGTCGACCATGGCGATGCCGCGGAAGATAAATTCGCCAAGCCCGCCGGCTCCAATGGCAGCCGCGATCGTCGCAACGCCAATGGTGATCACCATAGCCACGCGGATGCCCGACAGCATGACCGGCAGCGCGAGGGGCACTTCGACCTTCCACAGCAATTGCGAAGACGTGAGCCCCATTGCCACGGCCGCCTCCCGCACCGAAGGGTTGATGCCGGCGATGCCAACGTAAGTGTTGCGGACGATCGGGAGCAGCGCGTAGAGCGCCAGGGCGACGATTGCCAGGCGGTCAGCGCGTGCGCCCAGCCAGGGTAGCGGCAACAGCAAACCGAAGAGCGCCAGGCTGGGGATGGTCTGGACGACGTTGGTGCTGCCCAGCACGACGGCTTTCCATCGCGGCCGGCGCGTCAGCAGAATGCCAAGCGGCACGCCGACGGCAATCGCCAGCAGCATCGAGATGCCGACCAGCCACAGATGTTCGCCAGTGAGTATGGCCACCTCGTGCTTATGGTTGAGAATAAAGTTCATTGGAAAATCTGCTGCCCTGCGCGGAACACATCAACATAGGCTTTCACGGCAGTGTCATTGCTTTGCAGAAACTCCTGCGGGCGATAAACGCCGTAGAGCCGTCCATTCTCCATCAGGGCGATGCGGCTGCCAAGGAGGAGCGCTTCGCCGACATCATGCGTGACGAAGACGATTGTCTTCCCGAGCCGTTCCTGCAGCTTCTTGAACTCCATCTGAATTTCGGCGCGGGTAATCGGGTCAAGCGCGCCGAAGGGCTCGTCCATCAGCAGGATTGGCGGTTCGGCGGCGAGCGCACGCGCTAATCCGACACGCTGACGCTGGCCACCGGAAAGCTCATTAGGATAGCGGCCCGCATACTCGTCGTAAGGAAGCCCGACGAGCGTCAGCATCTCCCTTACACGGGCTTCGACCTTTTCGCGATGCCATTGCTCCAGCTTCGGAACCAGCGCGACGTTTTCGAAGACGGTGTAATGCGGGAACAGGCCGACATCCTGGATGGCATAGCCGATGCCGCGGCGCAGCTCCGTCGCCTCCCACTCGGTCACAGATTTTCCTTCAACCCGCACCTCGCCTGAAGTTGCGCTGAGTAGCCGGTTGATCAGTTTCAGGGAGGTAGTTTTACCCGAGCCGCTGCGGCCCAGCAGCATCAGAGTCTCTCCGCGCTCGACGGTCAGGTTCAATCCCGACAGCAGAGTCTTGCCATCGGCGAGCCGAAGTCCGGCGTCTGCGAATTCGATCACCGACTTGGAGTCCGTGGGCATTGGGCGGTGGGCGGAAAATGTTCTACAGCCTATCAGACTCGCGCTTCGGAGCGGCGCTTAGCAAAGAAAAATGCCGGAGCAAGCGCTCCGGCATTTCAATCTTGAAGTTGATGGATGCTTAGTAGCGACCCCAGCCGCCACCACCACCACCGCCGCCCGAGCGGCCACGTCCACCGCCGCCACCGCCGCGGCCTCCACCGCCGCCGCCGAATCCGCCACGACCGCCGCCGCCACCACCACCGCCACGCGGACGATCTCCCTTGGGCCGGGCTTCGTTCACCGTCAGGTTGCGGCCGCCGAGATTCATTCCGTTCAAGGCGTCCATCGCCTTGCTCGCAGAATCATCATCGGTCATCTCCACGAAGGCAAAGCCTCGGGGCTGGCCGGTGTCACGGTCGGTCACAATGCTGACCCGATCGACTGCACCATACTGCTCGAACATTGAGCGGACCTGGTCTTCAGTCGCATCGTAGCTCAAGTTCCCCACGTAGATATTCTTCATTACTTCCTCGCTTTCGATTTGGGCACTCTGCCATGGCCTAGTTGGCAGACGGCAGTTGGGGTTTCACGACTAAAGACTGGGCGGATTACCGTCTTGCGTTGCAAAAATGAAGGGCGACCCATGCCGCCCTTCCCTCATCTTGCGACTACAGAAGCTGAACGTTCTCGGCCTGCCAACCTTTGGCGCCGCGTTTCACCTCAAAACTCACCGCCTGACCTTCCTGCAGCGAGCGGAAACCGTTCGCTTGAATGGCCGTGAAATGAACGAAGACATCTTCGCCATTCTGACGGGAGATGAAGCCAAAACCCTTGGCGTCGTTAAACCACTTTACAGTTCCTTGTTCCATTTGTTTCAAATCCTTGGACAATTGATATTGCGTTTGGTGAATCGGAAGGTTACAGGCAGGAATCGCTCAGACTGAGGAGGGATGGCTGCTAGACGCGCCGTTCGAACATACGCAGGTACATTATACAACTCTTCCCGCTTTTTTCGACGAATATCCGTATGGGAACCTGGAGTGCGGGGAGCGTCTGTCTCTCGCGGACGGCCTTACGCGAGCCATAATGTGTATGTTGCCACAGCCACCTTGGTAGCGACAACAACGGCCCCTGCGGCCACCCCGGCTCCTGATGCCGGAACAGCACCCTTGAATTGCCTTGACATCGGCGGAGGCGCACCGCAATATTTCCCCATCTACCAGCAGTGGACGCTGCGCCATTGCATCTGGCTATCCAATCGTTGAGTCCGTTGCGCTCAAGTCTAAGTTAAGTGCAATCGACCCCTTGGCGCAGAGAGAGGCATGAGGATGCAACTCAAACCAAGATCTATCGTTTACGCGCTCATTTCCGTTCTGATCCTGATGGTCGCCACCTCAGTCGGTCAGCAAATCCGCTTTTCTGACTTTTCTTCCGTCGCCAATCTTCAGTTGAACGGCAGCACCCACACGGCGGTTTATCAGGGCAACCATGTTCTGCGTCTGACGGATGGGCCAATATCACCGATCGCCGACAATCCTCAGCAGTCGAGCTTCTATTTCAACATCCAGCAGCCGCTGACCTCGGGATTCACAACCTGGTTTGAGTTTCAGGCGCACAATCCCGCCGTCTGCTGTCAGCCGGGAGACGGCATCGCCTTTATCGTTCAGAATTCCACGGCAACCGACCCCACCTACGGGGCAAAGGGCTCAGGAATTACGGCGGTCGGCGCTTTCAACGGCGGCATGGGTTATGCGGGCATCAATAACAACCTGGCCATCGAATTCGATATCCAGGCAAACCCATGGGATCCGAATTCGAATCACGTCGCGGTGCAGACTTGCGGCCCTAACACGAACACTCCCGTCCATCTGCCGGGCGTCTACACCATCGGACAGAACCATGACGTGACCAGTTGCCTGCTTTCCTCGAGTGCGATCAATACCTCGGTCCCGAACCTTGGCGACAATTGCACCACCGGTCACTGCCAGGACGGAGCCGTGCATCAGGTGGTCGTCGAGTACGATCCGCCGCTTCAGGGCAACCAACTGGGCACTCTGGAAGTGTGGGTGGATCCCACGTTCATCCCTGGAACCCACACTCCGGAGCCGAACTCGCCTCCGACGATTAACGTTCCCTACACCATCGGGAACAGCAGCTCAAATCCCACCGGGCTGAATCTCAACAATGGATCGGCGTGGGTTGGCTTCACCGGCTCGCAGCCGATCATGTCGACCGCGCAGGACATTCTGGCGTGGGAATTCACGCCGCACTCGCCGCTGCAGATTACCCAGACCATCCCGCCGGGCGGAGTCGAGAACGACTTCATCTTTGGCGGCTATGAGCAGGCGGTCACGTATCCCACGGGCTTCACCAACCCGCAAGGCATTCAGATGACGGTGCTGGCAACGCCGTGGAACCGCAACACCTTCTACCTGCAGCGCCTGCTGGGCACGCAATTCTCGAATGAAACCTGCGTCGTCAATCTGGAGACGGGCGGCAACTGCATCGTCTACAGCGTGACCTGCCAACTGCCGAACGGACAGGCGATTGCTTGTCCCAGCGAGTCGCAGCCTACGATTGCGATTTGTACGCAGTTCTACACCTCCGATCCGATTACACAAAACAATGCCGATTATCTCTCGGCCGATCCAATCGGATCGAACAACTGGATCAGCATCTTCTCCGGCTTCACTCCTCATCCGATTGACCCCATCGTTTCCGGTAAGGGAACAGGCTTCTCGGATCTGGTTGCTACCTTCCGAAGAAACGGGGCGCAGATGGCAAGCGAGGGCGGGGCGCAGGATGGCGTGATACCGAGCACTCGGATGACGCCGAGCCAGGGCATCTGTCCGCCGGTGCAGTAAGCCTGGTCGACCCAAACCAAGTCACAAGCCCCGTTCTACGGAACGGGGCTTTTTCATGACAGATTCTCGAGTGCAGAGATCGCTCTCAATTCGGCGTGGTAGTCGTTCTCTGTCTTCGACAGTGGCTGACGAGGTACTGCTTAGGTCATCGCTCGGCGTGGAGAAAGCGTGCTGAAGATTTCCTGAAGCAGTTGATCTGCCTAGGCTCCGCCCTGGTAACCCTTGGCGGATTCGCGATAAATATCGCGGAGATCCGAGCGATCAAGAACACGGGCGGCGCCCTCTTCCTTGCTGATCGCCTCCAGAATGTTGACGGCCTGGCGGTAGTGCGGGATGGCTTCCTTGGTTTTGCCGAGCTTTGTGTACGCGCTGCCCAGCAGATATTGTGCTCGCGCCTGCTCCGCGCGCAGGCCTAACTTCTCGGCTTTTCCGACGGCGTTCTCCAGCTCTTGCAAGGCATCGCTTGCCTGATTGGTCGCCAGCAGCGCCTCGCCGAGATAGATCGACGCTCGAACCGAATCGGCCTTCAATCCCATCATGTCGGTATCCAGCTTGATCTTCCGCAATGTGGCGACGGCGCCTTGAGCGCGGCCCTGCGCCACATCCAGCCTGGCTAGATCCAGCTTGGCCAGTACGCTCTGCTCTTTGATGTTGGCCTTGGTCGCAAGCGCCAGTGCCTTTTCGTATTGCTGCCGGGCAGAAGCATAATCGCCGCTATAGAAGTAGCTATCGCCGAGGAAGTTGAGCGCCTCTGCCGTACCCAGGTCGTTCTTAACATCCGCCGCGAGTTTCAGGGCCTGATCCAATTCCTTTCGGCCCTCGTCGCCGCGACCCACGGCCGAGAGTGTGTGACCGTATCCGGCCAGCGCGGCCACCATCATGTAGGTGCGATCGCCAAGTTGCTGGTAGAGGTTGACAGCTTCCTGCTGCGCCTTCAGGGCGGCATCGTAGCGGCCTTGAGCGGCAAACAGCGAGCCCATGTCGGCCGACTCGATAGCGATGCCATTCTTGTCGCCAGCGGCGCGATAGAGGTCCAACGCCTTGAGGTATTGCGAGAGCGCTGTGTCGTACTGCCCGAGTTGCACGTTGGTTTGCGCAAGATTATGCAACGCGAGAGTAGCGTCTTCATTCAAGCGCGTGCGAATGTCGTAGGCCTGCTGGAAATACGTGAGCGCATCCTGGAACTCGCCTTTGTTGAAATGAGCTCCGCCGATGTTCAGCAGAAGGGTCGCCTGGGCGCTCTGGTCGCCCGTGTCGCGCGCAATTTGCAAGGCCTCGTTGGTGTATTGCAGCGCCTGATCGTTTTTGCCATGGTCGAGATAGAAAGCGCCCAGGCTCATCAGGTTGGTCATCAGCCCGGTTTTGTCGCCAATCTCGCGCTCAACCTTGACCGATTCTTCGTAGCTGGCCAGCGCCGCCTTGGAATCTCCAGTCGCGTCTTGAACCTGAGCTAGTTGCCCCAGGGTAATGGCGATTCCGCGCTGGTCTCCGATTTTCTTCCTGATCTCGAGTGCCTGATTGAAATTACGCAGCGCATCGTCCGGCTTGTTCAAGTGCAGGTAGGCGACGCCGAGTGCATGCAGAATCGAGCCCTTCTGCTCCTGATTATCGAACTGAATTGCCAGACTCAGAGCCTTGTTGAGGGGATCCAGGGCAGCCTGCGGATCGCCACTCTTAATGTCGACGCGGCCGCTCGCCAGCAACGCGTTTACGTAATTCGGGTCGGAGGCCAGCAACTTCGCCAGATACTTCTTTGCCCCGTCGAAGTTGTTGTTCTCTTCATAGAGCTTGGCCAGCGCAAACTCTGCGTCGGTGTCGTCCGGATTGACTTTGACCAGCTGCTCATAGGCGGCAATGGCCTTCGCCGTGTCGTGCGTCAGGCTGGCGTGAACTGCCTGGATCAGGAAGCGGTCTTGGGCGGGCAGATTGTCGCTCAATTCAACCGCGCGCCGTGACGTCTGCTCGGCCTTGTCGTCGTAACCCATGGCAGCGTAGGTCTGCGCCAACTTGGAGAAGGCCATGGCGAACGACGGATCCTGGGTAGTGGCATCCTCGAACTTCGTCACTGCCTGCGTGTACTGTCCGGCGCGCACCAGCTGCGTGCCTTCGTCATACGCCTTCAGCGCCGGGATCGACTTGGTGGTTACGTGCTGTGAGTGCGCCTCCAGCTCTTTCAGAATCTCCGGCGTGGCGGCCAGCTTCTCACGCAGGTCGCCAGCCAGCTTCTCCAGCGATCCCAGCAGCTCGTTGTCATTGGCGACGTCGGTGCTGAGCGAGACTTCCTGGTCGTTCTTGAAGTCGTGTACGGTAACGCTAATGCGCGTCTGCTGGCCAAATTTTTCGTACTTGCCGGACACCGTGGTGTCGGCGTGGGTAAACTCAGCGATGCGCCGCAGGGTGGAAAGATCGAGCGGCGACTGCGACGACACACCCAGATCGTGCAGCACCTGTTGCAGGCGATCCGGAGAGACGGTTCGCAAGTGCGCCGAGTGGCCGATGTCGGAGGTCAGCGCGTCGGCGATGCTCGAGCCCATCCAGTTCAGATTGGCGTCGCCGGTGGCGTTGTAGAACGGAATAATGGCCAGCGAAGTAACCGGACCCTGCACGGCCGAAGCCTCGCCCGTTCCGCTGTGGCTGCGGTAGCGAACACCAACCACCGTCCCCAACACTACAACCAGCGCCAGTCCGGCGATTGCCATCCACTTAACCGGCAGCGGCTTCCTGGCAGCGGGCGCAGTCACTGAGCCCACGCGGCTCAACATCGGATGAGGCACGCTGCCGCGCGGTTTCTTGCCCTGCCAGATCTCCAGTTCGTCGGTCAGTTCCTGTACCGAGGCAAAGCGGTCTTCCGGATTGCGCTCCAGGCATTTGCTGACCACCGTGCTCAGCGCCTCAGGAATTGCGCTATCGACTTCCGCCACCGGAATCGCCCGCTCCTGCGTGCGCTTTACCAGGCTGGCGATGGCGCTCTCTGCGTGGAACGGCATGCGTGCCGGTCAGCAGTTCGTAGAAGATGAGGCCGACGGCGAACTGGTCGGAGCGCGCGTCAAGTTCCTTGCCCATCGCCTGCTCGGGCGACATGTATTCCATCGTGCCGACCATCATGCCGGTCTGGGTCATGCCGTCGCCTTCGAGCGTGCGGGCCAGACCGAAATCCATGATGACTACGCGGCCCGACTGATCGCGCATGATGTTGCTGGGCTTCAGATCGCGATGGATGACGCCTTCGATGTGCGCCGCCTCCAGGCCCGCGCAGGCCTGCAGCATGATGTCGACACTCTCGGCCGGCGCCAGCTTTCCTTCGCGCAGCATGATCGTGCGCAAGTCCTCACCCTCGACAAACTCCATGGTGATGAACTTCACGCCGTCGGCTTCGTTGAGGTCGTAGATGCGGATGATGTTCTTGTGCGTGACCTGCCGGGCCAGCACCAGTTCCTGTTTGAAGCGCGCCAGAATCGCAGGATTGCCGGCAAGATCGGGGCGAATAACCTTGAGCGCGACCATGCGCTCGACTTCCATGTCGCGCGCTTTGTAGACCGCGCCCATGCCGCCCATGCCGAGCAGCTTCAGGATCTCGTAGCGGCCGCCAAGGACATCGCCCTCGCGAAAGATGGTCGCGCCGATGTGCCCGAAGATTGGATTCGAAAGCGAGCCGGACATCCCGGTAGGACTAGGCGGGCCGCCAACCAAGGTTACGGCGTCAGAAGGATTGCTTTCGGGAACTGCTGCGGGGTTGGGAGTGGCGCGATGAGGCGCGGCTCCAACGCCGGGGAGCGTGGCCGCGTCCGGGCTCAAGGCAGGCTTCGGCATCGCTGCCGAGCTCTCTCCCGTAGAGACAGCAAGACCCTCGCGCGCGCGGCGCGCTGCTCCCTCTTGTTCCCCAGCCACTAAGCCTACCTTCCTGGTGCCAACAAGCCAGTAAGCCGCCCCTCACACAGGGGGCGTTGTCTACAGAGTATACCTTGAGTTTGGTGCTCTTTTGAGACTTTCCTGACCTTAGAAAAGCCGTAACCCTGCCTAAAAAGAGCGACCGGCACCCTCGCGGATGCCGGTCACCATTGATGCTCTGGTTATCGAGAGTACATGGTTACGCGAGGGTTGGTATCCTCGCTGCCGTCCGACTGCTGCCCCACGTTGATGCTCACCAACCCTCCCTTGGAGCCGGTGGTTCCGGAGCTCCCCGATCCAATCACGTAAACGATTGAAATCTGTTGGTTCGTTCCGTTCACCGGAAGGGTAGTCTCGAAGCGTCCGTAGGCCGCACCGATGTTTGAGCAGGCCGGCGGGGTTCCACCGCAATCGTAATTGCCAAAGAACGACGCCTGGGAGACCACGCCAATGTCGCCACTGGCGCTGTACAACTGGCTCCAGAGTCCCCCCGGAGGAGGCGTTCCGGCGGCGTCCAGTTCGTTGACCACGCTCGGCAGAACCGGAGTGATAGTCGTTCCCAGATACGATCCCAGCAGGTTGACGATGGTGAAGCCGCCGCTGGGTACGGTCTGCGATTGCAGCGACCCGGTGGTTACCCCGGCGTTGGTATCCATCGAGAACGCCTGGTTGGCGTTGATCAGATACCAGACTGGCTGGGTTGAGGCACCGGCGAGATTGACCGTGACCCGCCCGCAGGCCACGGTAAGGTTGCCGCAGGTGGGGTCGACATTGTACGTGCCGCTCGCGTATTGCACGGTACTCAGCGTACCGCCGTCGCTTTCGTCGGTATAGTAGGCGTCCAGTCCGTCGGTTCGGGCAATGTTGCCCGCGCCGTCAAATGTCACCACGCCCACCGCCGCCGAGGGTACCACCCCTCCGCTGCCGCTAGCCGTACCGTTCAACGCCAGTACGCTCTGCCCGCTTAAAGACGCGTTGGAGAACGACCCTGAAGCCCCGGGCAGTTGCTGCTGCTGTAAATCGACCAGTGCCTGCGGCCCATCCGAGTCGGTGTCAATGGCCACCAGCTCCGTCGTGGAAACCACGTAGAAAATGTAGTTGGAAGTTCCCGAGGCAGTGGTCAACGTGTACGATCCACGGCCTGAGTTCGGATCGATCTGCGTCAATGTTCCGCCGGTAATGGAGACATTCGACGAAACCGTGCCGCTGTCGTTCAGGTCTTCCTCTCCACCAGTAACGGCTTGAGAGCCATTCACCGCACCGGCCAGGGCAAACATTCCAACTCCGGCCGAGCGACTGCCTGTGCTGTCGTTGCCAAACCATCCGAAAGAGTAATTGGTGGTCGTGCCCGGCACGGTAGTGATGGCCTGCTTCTTCAGCAAGCCTGAACCGTAAGCCGTGTTGGAGGTGCTTGTGTTGTTCAGGATCGCCTTACTGTCGCCCGAGGTCGAAACGATGATGGCAAAGTTCAGCGCCTCCATGTTGTCGGCTCGCGTGAGGGTAAGCGTCCCGAAATTCGTTCCCGTCGGTAAGCTGTAGGTACCGGTTAGGGCGACAGCACTGGCCGTGGCCGAGCCCGGCCCAACCTGGTCAAGAACGCCGCTGGTCACGTTGCCGTTGCCGTCCGTGACAAAGCTGGCGACATCGTAGAACGGTTGTCCGCCGTCGAACCCGTTGAAGTAGAGAACATACGGGCCCTGCAACCTGCCGACGACCGTGATGCTGAACGAAGCCGTAGCCACTTCAGATGCTGCGTCATTCACTTGAACCGTGAAGTTAAAGACACCTGCTGCCGTAGGCGTACCCGAAATAGTGCCTACGTTGGCAGCGCCATTCTGGCCCTGCGTCGTGGTCAGGGTAAGGCCGGGCGGCAGAGCACTGCCATCCGGCGGGACGGGCGTGTAGGTGTAGGGCTGCAGACCGTTGCTTGCGGTGATGGCCGTAGAGTAGGAACCACCGACAAGGCCGCCGGGCAGCGCAGACGACGCGAGACTCAGCACCGGATTAATGGTGATGGTGGCGCTCAGCGTGTTGTAGGCCTGAACCGGCGACTGCGAGTCCGTAACCTTCGCCGTGAAGTTGAACTGTCCCAAGGTGGTCGGAGTGCCGCTGATGATTCCATCGGTCGTCAAACTCAGGCCGGGAGGCAGCTGTCCGGAGCTGATCGTCCAGGTGTACGGAGTCTGGCCGCCGGAGGCGACCAATAACTGTTTATAGGCGATTCCGATCACCCCGTTGGATAAGGTGAACTGGGCTATGTTCAGGGGGCCGGGCGGGTTCGCCGGAATTTTTCCGGCGCAGCTCACCAAAAGAGTGCATGCCAGAAATCCCGCAATCAGGGACAGGAAAGGCTTAAGCCCTTTCATGAATCTCCTCGTCGAATTGGAAGAAGCTGGTTTTGGCGTCACTTCGGGGGATCGGCCAGCCAGACCTGGCTTGGCCTGTCGATGCAACTCTACATCTCAGAGGACCAAGAACCTTGGGCGACCGCAAAGTGCGTATAGGCTAGCAGAGTAACTGAATCATAACCAAATGCAAGCTTTTTTTGATGGCCAAAACACCAGCTCTCCCTGCATGGAACCCGGCTTCCCTTTTCGGCGTACGCTCGCCTGAAAACATTCAGCTCTGCTATGCTCATCGGTTCGCCGGAGGTATTGTGAGGCTCATCTCCCTTCTACTCGCTATTGGTCTTCTTTCTCCGTTCTGTTTCGCCCAACAATCCGCCACTCAGGCTCCGCCGCAGACGCAGATGTACGTTGAGCCGACTATGGCCTACACCCCGAGCCTGGATCTGCCGTCCATGGACCGCTCGGCCGACCCCTGCGCCGACTTCTATCAGTATTCCTGCGGCGGCTGGCAGAAAAACAATCCTATCCCGCCCGACCAGACCTCCTGGAGCGTTTACGGCAAGCTGTACGAAGACAATCTCAAGTATCTGCGAGCCATTCTGGAGCAGGCTTCCGTCGCCAAGGACCGCGACGCCGTCACCCAGAAGATCGGCGACTATTACGCCGCCTGCATGGACGAGCCGGCCATCGAGAAGCTGGGCGCCAAACCCATGCAGTCGAAGCTGGAGGAGATTGCTGCGCTCAAGAGCATCAACGATCTCGCGCCTCTGGCGGCGCATCTGCACATCGACGGCGAGGCGCTGCTGTTCGGCGCCGGCTCCCAGCAGGATCCCGACAACTCCGACGTGATGATCGTGTCTCTCATTCAGGGCGGCCTGGGATTGCCGGACCGCGATTACTACACCAAGGACGATCCCAAGTCGAAAGAGATTCGCGAGCGCTATCTGCAATATGTGCAGAAGATGTTTGAGATGCTGGGCGACGCACCCGATGTGGCAAAGACGGAAGCCGCCACGGTGATGCGCCTTGGAGACCGACCTGGCCAAGGCGTCCCTCACCCGCGTCGATCAGCGCGATCCCTACAAAGTCACGCACAAGATGAAGGTCGCAGACCTGGAAAAGCTGGCGCCCGACTTCAACTGGACGGAATATTTTTCGGCCAGCCAGGTCCCGCCCTTCCAGGTGCTCAACCTTGAGGCGCCTGACTTCTTCAAAGAACTGAACGCGCAACTGAAGTCCGCTCCTCTCAACGACTGGAAAAGCTACCTGCGCTTCCACGTCGCCAACTCCGAAGCCCCGTTCCTCTCATCGGCTTTCGTGAATGAGAATTTCGAGTTTTACCGCAAGTATCTGCACGGGGCGAAGGAATTGCAGCCGCGCTGGAAACGCTGCGTCGAGTATGTCGACGACCAGTTAGGGGAAGCGCTGGGACAGGCCTACGTCCGCAAGACCTTTCCGCCGGAGTTGAAAGCCGCGACTCTGGAGATGACCCGGCAGATCGAGGACGCGATGGCCGTGCGCATCCAGCAGTTGGACTGGATGAGCCCGCAAACCAAACAGCAGGCGCTGAACAAGCTGCACTCCATCCGCAACAAGATCGGCTATCCCGACAAGTGGCGCGATTACAGTTCGGTGACGATTGTGCGCGACGACTTCTACGGCAACGCCGAGCGCGCCGAGCAGTTCGAGAATCATCGCGAGTTCAACAAAATCTCCAAGCCCACCGATCGCAGCGAGTGGGACATGACGCCGCCGACGGTCAACGCCTACTACAACCCGTCGATGAACGACATCAACTTCCCCGCCGGTGTTCTGCAGCCGCCGCTGTACGACGCCAAGATGGACGACGCTCCCAACTACGGCAATACGGGTTCCACCATCGGCCACGAACTGACGCATGGCTTCGACGACGAAGGCCGCCAGTACGACGCCAAGGGCAATCTGAAGGACTGGTGGACGACGCAGGACGCGACTCAGTTCGTGAAGCACGCCGATTGTGTAGTCGATCAGTATGCGCAGTACGTGGTCGTCGATAACATCCACGTCAACTCCAAGTTGACCGAAGGCGAAGACGTCGCCGATTTGGGCGGATCCATTCTGGCGTACATCGCGTGGAAGGATGCCGAGCGGGGCAAGCAGCTCTCCGATCGCGACGGGCTCACGCCCGATCAGCGCTTCTTCGTCGGCTTTGCGCAGTGGGCCTGCGAAAACGATCGGCCCGAGGATGAACGCGCGCGCTCCATCACCGACCCCCATTCACCGCCCAAATACCGCGTCAACGGCGTAGTGGTGAACATGCCGGAATTCGGCCAGGCCTTCGGCTGCAAGCCGGGCTCGCCCATGGTGAAACCGGCCGACAAGGTTTGTAAGGTCTGGTGAGGTGGGCAGAAGGCGCCAACATGTCAGCACCAGTTGGTGAAGTTGGTGCTACCGCGAAAACAGCTTCATCAGTCCTTTGGCGGGCAGGTCGGGAACCAGGAACTTGCTGCCGCTGAGCGCCTCGGCCGCGCCGTAACCGCTGCGCACCGCGCCTTCCATCGTCGCCGGCCAGCCCGTCGCCGTCCAATCGCCGGCGAGAAACAATCGCGGCCAGGGGGATTTGTGCGGCGCGCGAAAAGCGTCGCTGCCCGGTGAAGGCGCAAACGTTGCGTGAATCTCCTTTACCACCGTAGCTTTGGTCAGCTTGGCTTCACGCACCGTCGGAAAGAATTCCGCCAGCTCGCGCATGGCAAGGTCGATAATCTCCTGCCGCGGCTTGTCGACCAGCGTCTTTGACGAGCTGACCACCAGCTCGAGATAGCTGCCGTTCTGCGCGGATTCGCGCGCGGGTCGCCAGGATCTTCGACTTGTGGAACATCCACTGGATGGTGCGCTCCAGCAGCACCGCGTGCTCCAGCGGCGTGATCTCGCGATCGAAGAAGAGATGGATGCCGGTGATGGGCGAGCTCTCAAAATGCCGCGCGTCGCTGCGCAACGTGTCCAGCTCCGGCGCATCCGGCAGCAACTTGTCGAGTGTATTGAACGGCGCGGCCAGGATCGCATAGTCCGCGCGAACCTCTTCACCACCGACCTTCAACACGAACGCCTTCTGTCGTCGTGCTGAACGAATCGACGGAGGCGCGCAAGTGGACCATGCCGCCGCGTGCTTCGATGTACTGCGCCGCGGTTCCGTAGAGCTGCGACAGCGGTACCGCAGGCACGCCCATGCGCCCGGCCTCCGCCGATTTGAGGAACGAATCGCGAAAGACCAGCGCGGCGTAGCGCACCGAAATGCGATCCAGTTCCTCGTTGAGTGCCGAGACCAGCACCGGCGCCCAGAAGCGATCGATGGCCTGCTTCGTCTGCCCATGGCGCTCCAGCCAAAGCTGAAAATTCTCGCCGTTATCGCTCGGCAGCGACGGAATCATCGCCATCATCGCGCGACCAATCGCCATTTTGTCTTTGAGGTCGAGGACCGACGATTCAAGGAATGATGCCGTCGCGTGAAACGGCGCGGGCAGCGCACCCGGCTTCAATGTGGACGTCTTACCGCCGGGAAGGATGAAGTTGATTTCGTCGTACCAGCGAATCTGCTGCTCGACGCCAAGCCGCCGGTAGAAATCGATGAGGTTGGTGCAGCAACCCAGCAGCACGTGCTGGCAGTTGTCGACCACCTCGCCGGTACCGGGCAGTTCATAGGATGAAGCGCGCCCGCCTAAATACGGCCTGCGCTCGAACAGCTCAACCTGGTAGCCGGCGTCGGCAAGTGCGCTGCCGGCCGAGATTCCTGCCAGTCCGCCGCCAATAATCGCAACCGTCCCACGCTGTGGGACATTCGGCGCGTCGCTCATAGACGCCGCCACAGTCCCTTGGCCAGCACGGCAACCTTCTCGCCGGTGCCCAGCCGCACGCGTTCGGAAAAGACATCGTAGTTACGCGCGATGATCCTGTTCAGCAGCCGGCTGTAGATTTCCACCAGTGTCCAGAGAGCGGCCTGGCTGTCTTCATCGATGAGCGGCAGCAACTCCTGCGCGGCTGTATAAAACTCTTTTGCGCGTTGCGCTTCAAACTCCAGCAGCGGACGGAGTGCAGAGGATGCCGACCCGTTCGTCAGCGCGTGCGCATCGATGTTGAAGCGCTGGAAGTCCTCTCGGGGAAGATAGACACGGCCCAAGCCGGCATCTTCTTTCACATCGCGCAGGATGTTGGTGAGCTGAAACGCGACACCCACTTTTTCAGCCAGTTTCTCGGCGCGTCGGATCGCGATAGCCGAAGATGCGAATGCAAACCAGTCCGACGACCGACGCTACGTGATAGCAGTAATCGTAAAGCTGGTCGAAGGTTTCGTACTGAAGCTGCGGCTCGCCTTTGACGTCATCCTTCAGCCCCACCGGAACATCCATCGCGGTGCCGTGAACCAGCTTCTCCAGCAGGTCGAGCGGGATGTTGAAGCGCTTCTGCGAGTCAGCCAGCGCGAACAGGACGGGATCGTCGGTACGCTCGCCATCGACGACGCGGCGCAGCGCGTTCATCCATTCGTCCAGCTTCTCGCGACGTTGATCAAATGGGAGCGTGGGATCGTCGGAGATGTCGTCGGCGCGGCGCATGAAGGCGTACACCGCCGACAGCGCATTGCGTTTGCGAGGAGGCAGAACCAGGAAGCCGTAATAAAAGTTCTTGGCAGCCGAACGGGCGATGTGCCGGCAAACACTATAGGCCGCCCGCAATTGCAGCGGGTGCTCGCTCACAAGAGTTTTCCCACCGCCGCGCGGGCTACCAGCCACAACTTGCGCGGCTTGGAGATGGCCGGACGCCGCTTCAGCACGTCGTAGCCTTGCTGCTCGATGGCGTTGAGAATCTCGAGGCCACCGCGGCTGAACAGGTCGAGATCGGTGGCCAGATGCTTGTCGACCTTGTCGATGAGCGGCAAGCCCATGCGGAACCAGTCGCGGGCCCGCGCCACTTCGAACTTCATCATCTCGAGGAATTGCGGGGTGGCGCGGCGTTCAGCGATGTCCTGCTCGGTGACGCCGAATTTCGTCAGGCTCTCGAGCGGAAGATAAATGCGGCCTTTCCCGTAGTCGACCGCCACGTCCTGCCAGAAATTTGCCAGTTGCAGCGCGGTGCAAGTGTAATCGGAAAGCTGCTGGCGCTCGGCATCGCGATAGCCGCAGAGATACAGCACAAGATGTCCCACGGGATTCGCCGAATTCATACAGTAGCCCAGCACGTCCTCGAATGTGGGATAGCGGGTTGTGGTCTGGTCCTGGCGAAACGCGGTCAGCAGGTTCGCGAAGGGCGCGCGCGGGATGTCGAATTCGCGAATCGTCTCGCGCAGCGCGATAAACACCGGATGCCGCGGGCTCACAGGATTTCGCAGCGCGGGCTCGGCCTGAAGTTTCTCGACGTCCTTGCGCACATCCTGCGGCGCGCGCTCCACCAGGCTGAGATAGGTGGCGTTCAGCTCGGACTCCCACGCGTCCAGCAGCGCCAGCGATTGCTGCGGATTGCCTACCTCATCGCCCAGATCGTCGGAGATCCGGCAATACGCATACACGTTGTAGAAGTGCTGATGCAGGTGTTTGGGAAGAAACCAGGTAACGACCGAGAAGTTTTCGTAATGCGAGTGCGCCAGCCGCGAGCAGTATCGCTGAGCCTCTTCCAGCGACGGCGCGTGCTCCGGAATGGCGTACTCCGGCGGCAAAGACTGCCATCCGGCGGATAGCTCCGGCTGCGAAAACGGCACGCGATTATCGGTTGGAATGGAGGACATCTAAGGAATTTTACCGGGGATATTCTGCGTGTGTCTCGGAACTACCGTGTCGCCGCTAAAGCGGCTCTGATCAATTCTCGTTGCCACCGGGGGCTTCCGCCCCCGGCTAAATTCATAGCCGCCGCTTCGCGGCTGGGCTGTATGGCAATCGGCTATCGATCCGGCAACTGCCCCCTGATAACTGATATCTCTAGCCTGACCTCGACAATCCGGCAACTGCCTTACTGCCCGGGGATGATGGCCGTCTTGATGTCGCCGTTGCGGTTCAGCATGTGGCGCAAAACCTGTTGCAGGCGCGACAGCGGTGCTTCGCCGGTGATGTAGTCTGTGCCTTTGATCTTCCGCTCGCAGAGCAGCGTAAACGCCTTGCGCACCGTCTCCGGCGTGTGATGGAAGGTCGCCTTCAGCGTGAGTTCGTTGTAGTGCAGCCGCTGGGTGTCGAGCGCGACCGTGGTTCCGTTGGCGCAGCCGCCGAAGAAGTTCACCGTGCCGCCCTTGCGCACCATGTCGATCGACCACTCCCACGCCTGCGGACGTCCCACCGCTTCAATCACCACATCGCAGCCGCGGCCTTCGGTGGTCAGACGGCGAACCGCCTTCACCGGATCGTCAACCTCGGTGATTTGCACGGTGCTGTCGGCCCCGGCGTGGCGGGCTGCCGCCACCTGCGAATCGCGCTTCACAATCGAGATCACGTTGCAGCCGGTCAGCTTGGCTACCTGCACGAACATCAATCCGATGGGCCCCGCGCCGATCACGGCTACGGTGTCGCCGATCTCCAGCTTAGTCTCATGCAGGCCGCGCAGAACGCAGGCCAGCGGCTCGACGATTGCCGCCTCTTCGAAGCTGATGTGCTTGGGAATCGCCAGCATGTTGGTTTCAACAATGCGGCGCGGAATGCGAATGTATTCGGCGTAGGCGCCGTTGTTGAAGAGCAGGTCCGAACAGAGATTTTCCTGGTGCTTGGAGCAGTAGAAGCACATGCCGCAGGGCGCCGAATTCAGCGCCACTACCCGCATGCCCTTCCTGAAATCCCTTAACGTTGGGCCCAACTTCTTCGATGACACCTGCCAGTTCGTGGCCGAACAGCGCCGGAGGAACGATCATGCGCGCGTGATAGCCACGCTGATACACCTTCAGGTCGGTACCGCAAGTCAGGGCTACTTGCACCTTGACCAGCACTTCCCCTTCCTCGAGGATGGGGATCGGTACCTGCTCGATTTTGACGTCCTCTTTGCCATAGAGGACCGCCGCTGTCATTTGTCCCTTCACGCTACTCGTCCTTCCATTCGCTGCCCGGTTGAATCACGATCTTCATGGAGTCGGGCTTGGGCTGGGCAGCCAACTGCAATGCCGCAACCGACTCGCTCAATGGGAAACGATGGCTGATCAGCCGCTCGAGATCCATTTCCCGGCTCAAAACAAACTGGGCTGACTCTTCCTGCAAGTCCACAGAGGCGCTATAAGAACCCAGAAGACTCTTTTCGTCCACGCAAACCGCGGCGGGGTCGATGGTGGCTTCCCCATGCTGGGTTTGCGCAAATAACAGAATCCGGCCTCCCGGCCGGGTTGCGTCCATGGCAGTCCGGATCAACCCGTTCACGGCGACGGCCAGAATCACGGCATCGGCTCCGCGACCCTCCGTGAGCGATTTGATCATCTGCACAGTGTCGGAGTTGGACGCGTCGATATTCTCGTTCAGGCCGAAGGCCTTAGATATTGTAAGCCTCTGCGGGAACAAATCGGAAGTTATTACCCGCGCTCCGCGTCGGCGGGCCAACACTGCCAGAATGATGCCAATCGGCCCCTGGCCGATGACCAGAACCGTTTCGCCCGCGCTAAGCCCAAGGGTTTCAATACCTTTCAGGCAGGTATTGACTGGCTCGATAAATGACGCCTGCTCAAACGAGACGCCATCCGGGATGCGAACGACGCCTTTTGGCACGATCCAATCCATCACCCGGACGTATTCGGAAAAGCCTCCCCCGCTGGCCTCATAGCCGGCCGTCGCGCCGACTTTCTTGTAGGTCGGGCACTGCGCAAATACCTTATGCCGGCAGTAGTAGCAATCGCCGCAGGGGATGTGGTGGAAGACCATCACCCGGTCGCCGGTCTGAAAGCTGGTGACACCCTCGCCAGTGGCGACGACCGTCCCGGCCGTCTCGTGTCCAAAAATTCGCGGCGCCGAATGCGAGCCGGTGGAAATCTTCTTCAGGTCGGTCCCGCAGATGCCGCAGCTGTGAACCCGCACCAGCAACTCGCCCGGCCCAATCTGCGGCACCGGAACCGTCTCCAGTCGGACATCGTTCACGCCATGATAGACCGCGGCCTGCATGGTCGCCGGAATGGTGTGCTTGCCCGACCTTGCTTGTAAGTTGTGTTGCTACAGACATAAGTCGTTGTCGGTTGTCGGTTGTCAGTTGTCAGTTTCAAAGCAGCGGTGTACTCACGCTGACAACTGAGAACCGGCTACTGACAACTGCTTTCTAATAGATGTTCCAACGCGCTGCACAGGTTCTTCGTCGCCTGTTCGCTGTTGCGCTTAAGCTTGCCCAGCGCCGGCCACCACTTCGGATGCAGCGCTACGTACATCAAAAATCTGCTGGTCGCGAAGCGGCCATTCTGGTCGATGAAGCGATTCATCGGCGGCATCTCGAACGACGCATCATCCGAGATCGACTTCAGTCCCGCGAACTCCAGCCCATGCTCTTTCGCGACCTGCGCAACCGCCGCGCCTTCCATATCGACAACGTCGGCGCCGTGCTTTGCCATCAACTGCCGCTTTTCGGCAGCGTCGCTCACATCCTGCGAGGTAACCAGCAGCCAGTCGCCTTCGACCGCGCCGTAGTGCTCGCCAGTGGCAGCGTCGACCACCTCGCGAATGCGGCCGACATCGCCAACCTTCAGCTTCGGCGAGATCGCGCCAACCATGCCCGCTGAGATCAGACGCTTCGGCTGCGCATACTCAATCGCGACTTCTGCCGCGCGTCGCGCGAACTTCTCGCCAATTCCGCCGACCGCGATCACTGCATTCGGCAGCTCGTAAAGATCGACGCCGTTCACTTGCCGCGCCGTCAACTTGCCAATCATCGGCGCCAACTCCACCGGCATTGCGGCGATCACCGCAACCGGCTTAGGCGTCATATCCGTGCGCCTTGAACCATTCCACCGCGCGCCGCAGCGACTCGTCCACCGGACGCGGCTTCCAGCCCAGCTCGCGCTCGGCCTTGGCGCTGGTGACAAACATCTTCTTGCGCGCCATCTGGACCGCCTCGATGGTCGCGCGCGGCTCGCGCTTCATCATGCCGCCGACAACCAGCGATCCCCAGGCGCCGGCGGCCAGCGCCACGCCGTACGGCACTTTCACCTTCGGCGACGGCAATCCCGTAATCGCACCCAGCTTATCGAGGATCTGCTTCAGCGTCAGATTCTCGCCGCCCAGAATGTAGCGCTCGCCCGGCTTCGCCTTCTCCATCGCCAGCAGATGTCCCTCGGCGCAGTCACCGACGTCGACCAGGTTCAGCCCCGTGTCCATGTAGGCGGGGAATCGGCGCTTCAAAAAGTCCAGGACAATCTGCCCGGTGGGTGTCGGCTTGATGTCGCGGTCTCCGATCGGACTCGAGGGATTCACCATCACGACGTCCTGCCCGCCCTGCGCCGCTTCGATGACCAGACGCTCGGCCATGAACTTGCTGCGCTTGTAATCGCCAACCATGTTCTCCAGGCTGACCGGAGAATTCTCATCGGTCAGGCGGCCGTTATTGCCGAAGCCCATGGTCGCAACACTGCTTGTATAAATAACCCGCCGCACGCCTGAATCTCTCGCCGCCGCCAGCAGGTTGCGTGTGCCGTCGACATTCGACTCATAGAGCTCCTGCCCATTCAGCGCCCACAAACGATAGTCCGCGGCAACATGAAAGACGAACTCGCAACCAGCCATTCCCCGGCGGAGCGAATCCGCATCGCGCAAATCGCCGACGACGCGCTCGGCCGGCAAGTCAGCAATGTTGTCGAGACGACTCGTGGGCCGCACCAGCAGCCGCAGCTCTGCACCTCGCGCGAGTAGCTGCCGGGCCACATGGCTGCCCAAAAATCCGGTCGCTCCTGTGACGAAACATTTCATGAGAAGCAGTTGCCAGTGGCCAGTTGTCAGTTGCCAGTGCTTAGATGATCGGGCGACATCCCCAAATGTCTTGGCTTTCCGTCCCCGACTCTTTGCAAGGGCACGCCTTCAGGCGTGCCGCATGAGCGATCCGCACGACTCCGAGCCGACTTCAGTCGGCGACAGACTTCGCCGGCTTAGCCCGCTCCGTCTTCGCGCACGACGTACCGGCGCACCTAAAGGTGCGCCCTCTCCAAAGCGGCATTTCACTTGGGCGCTAATTTCTGCTGACGACTTTCAGGCGCTCTTCTTCCGAAATCGAAGTCGCCTTGGTATAGGCCGTCAGCGCCAGCAGCGGGAAGTACTGACGGTACATGGTGTACTCCAGATAGAACACGCGCGGGAAGCCGGTTCCCGTGTACAGACGCTCGTCCCACGATCCATCCTTGCGCTGCGTCTTCAGCAGATACGCCACACCGCGCTGCAACGAGTCGCTGCGCGTATCGGCGGCAGCCAGCAATCCCATCACCGCCCATGCGGTCTGCGAAGCCGTGCTCGGCCCGACGCCCTTGGTATTCGCATCGTCGTACGAACCGCAGGTCTCGCCCCATCCGCCGTCGGAGTTCTGCATCATGCGCAGCCACTCCGCCGCCTGCTGCACGCAGGGCTCATGATGATCCATCCCGATCGCCTCAAGTCCGCGCAGGACCAGCATTGTGCCGTAAATGTAGTTCACGCCCCAGCGTCCGAACCACGAGCCGTCGGGCTCCTGTTCGCGCTTGAGGAACTCCACTGCGCGCCGCACCGGCGCATCCTTCATCGAGTAGCCATAGGTCGCCAGGCACTCCAGCACGCGTCCGGTGATGTCGACCGTCGCCGGATCGAGCATGGCGTTGTGATCGGCGAAGGGAATGTTCTGGAAGACCATGCGGTCGTTGTCTTTGTCGAACGAAGCCCAGCCGCCGTTCTTGCACTGCATCGACAGGATCCACTCGATGGCGCGCTCCACCGACTTGGTGTGATAGCTCTCGTTGCTGGTCTTCACCCGGCTCAGCGCCAGCAGCACCTGCGCGCTGTCGTCGACGTCGGGATAGAACTCGTTGTTGAACTCGAAGTACCAGCCGCCAGGGGCGACGTTGCGATTCTTCACGTACCAGTCGCCGCGGCGCGTGACCTGCTTCTTCAGCATCCACTCGCACGGTTGCACCAGGCGAGGATCGGTGGCCGACACGCCGCTCTCGGCCAGCGCAAACACCGCGTACGCCGTGTCCCATACCGGCGACATGCAAGGCTGCATGCGGAAGGTCTTCTCTTCCTCGATGCCCAGCTTTTCAAACTCGTCCATCGCGCGAATGACCTGCGGATCGTCGAGCGAATAGCCCAGGCAGCGCAGCGCGATGATGGAGTTCATGATGCCGGGATAAATCGCGCCCAGGCCGTCGCTCATCTCCAGGCGCTCCAGCATCCACTTCTCAGCGGATTTGAGAGCGCGCGAGCGCAGCGGGCGAACGTGCACCAGCTCGAAGAAGTGCACCAGCCGATCCAGCACCAGGAAGAAGTTGCGCCAGCTGATCAGCTTGTCGGCCCAGCGCAGCCGCAGTTGACTCTTGGTGCGCCCGCCGACGAACAGCTCCTCGATGCCCTCTTCCGCCGGGATTTTCTTGAACGGCTTCTTGGCGTACGCGATCGACAGCGGCACCAGGATGGCGCGCGACCACGACGAAATCTCGTACAGGTTGAACCAGAACCAGTTGGGAAACAGCACGATCTCCGGCGGAATCGCCGGAACGGCATCGTAGTCGTACTGGCCGAGGAAGCACAGATAGATCTTGGTGAAGGTGTTGACCTCGGTCACACCACCCATCGCCAGAATGCGCTCGCGCGCCAGCTTGAGCTGCGGATGATCGGGCGAATAGCCCGCCATCTTCAACGCGAAATACGCCTTCACCGACGCGCTGATGTTCGATGGCCCATCTTCGTAAATCGGCCAGCCGCCATCCGGGTTCTGCCGGTTCAGGATCTCGACGGCGCACTTCTGCGTGCGCTTCGCATCCTCGGTGCCAAGCAGCCGGTGCAGCAGGATGTAATCGGAGACAAGCGTCGTATCGGCGCCGAGCTCTCCGCACCAGTAGCCTTCGTCGCGGTCCTGCATGCCGAAGACGAACTGCCGCGCGGCATCGACCGCCGCAGCTACACGACTCTTGATGTCATCAATTTTGCCGAAACGCATTTCGGCGCTACTTGGGGGTTCTGCCATCGTTTCTTCTAATCCGCCACGGCGGGCGCGGCGCCAATCGCCTCCACAATCTCAGGGGGTAAACCAAAGCGCACGTTCTCCGGCATCACTTCGACCTCGCGCATATTGGTGAACCCTTGCTCCTCCAGGAACGTTACCGCTTGCTGCACAAGAATCTCGGGCGCAGAAGCTCCTGCAGTAAGGCCGACGGTGGTTACATCCTCTAACCACTCCGGCTTGATGGAGCGATAGTTTTCGATGAGGTGCGAGTTGGTCCCATGATTCCGGGCCACTTCGACCAGTCGGTTGGAGTTGGAACTATTATCGGAGCCCACCACCAGCAGCAGATCGCACTCTTCGGCGACGTCCTTCACCGCGGTCTGGCGGTTCTCGGTGGCATAGCAAATGTCCTGCGCGTGCGGCCCCTTGATGTTGGGGAAGCGCTGGCGCAGCGCCTCGATCACGTGCGTGGTCTCGTCAAGAGACAACGTTGTCTGCGTCAGGTAAGCGACGCGATCCGGATCGGGCACATGCAAATCGTTCACATCCTCGGGAGCATCCACGACCTGCGTCACCGTCGGAGCTTCGCCCAGCGTGCCGATGACTTCATCGTGATCGCGATGTCCGATGAGGATCAGCGAGTAGCCTTCGCGGGCAAACTTCACCGCCTCGACGTGGACCTTCGTTACCAGCGGGCAGGTGGCGTCGATCACGCGGAGCTCGCGCAGCTTGCTGGCGTCGCGAACTTCGGGAGCCACGCCGTGCGCGCTGTAAATCACCCGCTCGCCGGCCGGAACTTCGTCGACGCTGTCGACAAAAATAGCGCCTTTGGAGGTCAGCTCGTCCACCACGTAACGGTTATGGACGATCTCCTTGCGAACGTAAATCGGCGCTCCAAAGGTTTCCAGGGCAATGCGGACGATGTCGATCGCGCGCACCACGCCGGCACAGAAGCCGCGGGGCTTCAACAAAAGCAAGGTCTTGGCTTGAGTCTGAGTTTGGCTCATTACGTCCTGCATCTAGTATACGAACTCCAAACGGAGTTTCCCCACGATTACTCTATTGTAACAGCGGGGTAACGCCAATCCGGCGGCCCCGAGTTGCGCATTTCGGCACTCTACGGCGCAAATCCAACACTCAATGGGAGTTGGCTTTTGCGCCCGAAACGGCCTTCGAAGAGATATCGCTTGACGCTCCTCGAAAGCTTCACGAGCTTTGCCTCTCGAACCTTCGTTAATTGAACCGGCCCGAGCCGGCGACACTGTCCGGATTAGATGTCCCGGCCTGTCGATACGTGGCAAGCATCTTCTCTGCTTTGCCACCGACGTCCGGCAACTCTCCTCTGTAGAATTCTCCCTGCGTCCCAAATCCCATCGGAGACTATTCATGACTGGCAGCGATCTTGCCCGGATGTACGAAATCAGTTTCGGCGCCATCAAACGCAACCTTGAAGATGTCAGCAATGAAGAGAGCCTGGTCCGTCCACAGGCGGGCAATTGCCTGAACTGGGTCCTGGGCCACATCGTTGTCTATCGCGGCATGATGATGAAGATCGTCGGCCTCACGCCCGTCTTTGAAGGCGAGCAGACAGCCACCTATCAGCGCGGCAGCCATCCCGATGGCAGCGAGCATTACCTCGACCTCGCGACTCTTCGCGGCCTGCTCTTCGACGCGCAGCAGCAACTTATCCCAACTGTGTCCGCGATGACCGACGAGGAACTGGCGAAGACTGTGCCGGAAGAATTCAACCGTCCTCCGCTGGCTGGCTCGATCAGCAATGCGCTGGCCCGCCTCAACTTCCACGAGAGCTATCACGCCGGACAGATTGGCTTGTTGCGGAGAATTGCGGGAAAAGAAGGGGCAATTCGGTGAGCTGATTTCTGTCAGGGCACGACTTCACGAGATGCTGGAACTCGGATGATTGAAGTTTTCTCGGATGAAGCTGGCTCTCAAGCCTAACCCCTGACCGCTAATCCCCAGCCGCTTCTACCGATTTGCCTTGATCATCTGCTCGGCGTGCTTCAGCGAAGTTTCGGTCAGCTTGGCGCCGCTGACCATGCGCGCAATCTCTTTCGTGCGCTCTTCGTGATCGAGGGCACGCACCGACGTCTTCGTCCTGCCGCTCACTTCTTTCTTCTCGATGAGGTAGTGCTGGTCGGCGAACGACGCGATCTGCGGCAGGTGCGTGATGCACAGCACTTGCTTGGTCCGCGACAGCTGCTTCAACTTCTTGCCTACGGCTTCGGCCGCGCGCCCACCGATGCCGGCGTCGATCTCATCGAAGACCAGGGTTCGCGTGAGGCTGTCTCGCACCTCTCGCCAGAGGGCGAGGAGGATGGGCACCCGTTCTGCGATGCACCGCAGCGACTCCGTTCTTGCCGCACTTCGTACTTCCCGACTCGATGCTGGTCTTGAGCGCCAGCATCACGCGCGACAACTCGCCGCCGGAAGCGATCTCGTCCACCGGGCCCAGCGGCTCTCCGGGATTCGCCGAAATCAAATACTGCACCTGATCGAAGCCGCGGCTGCTCCAGTTCCCTTCTTCGTCGGTGCCGCCGACCTCAACTTTGAAGCGCGCCTTCATCGCCAGCTCGTTGATTTCGCTCTCGACCAGCTTCTCCAGCTTTCGCGCGGCTTCGTACCGTTGCCGCGACAACGCCCGCGCCGCTTCGAGATACTGCTCCGCCGCCGACGCCAACTCCTTGCGCAGCTTGCGCAGCACCTCGTCCTTGTTCTCCATCTCGTTGAGCTTGCGTTCGAGTTCCGCGCCCAGAGCGATCGCGTCGTCCAGCGTCGGGCCGTACTTGCGCTTCAGCCGATCCAGCATCGCCAGCCGGTCTTCGACTTCAGCCAGCCGCTCCGGAGAAGCTTCGATTTCTTCGCCGTAATCGCGCAGCCGCGCGCCAATGTCTTCGATGGTGATGCGCGCCGACTCCAACTCGGGCACAGCATCTCGAAACTGCTCGTCGAAGCGAAGCAGTTCCTCGATGTGGCGGGTCGCGACGCGAATCGAAGCTGCCGCCGAGTTGTTGCTCTCGTACAGCGCGTCGTAGGCGGACATGGCCGCGTTGCGCACGCGTTCGGCATTCGACAGCACGCGCTTCTCGGCTTCGAGCTTCGCGTCTTCTTCCGGCTGAAGCCTGGCGTCGGCGATTTCTTTGCGCTGAAAGTTCCACAAGTCGAGCAGCTTCAGGCGGTCGGTTTCGTCGCGCTCGAGATCGGCGATGCGATGGCGAATTCCATTCCACTTGTCGAAGGCGTTCGCGACGGCAGAATCGTCGCTCCCGGCAAAGGTGTCCAGCAGCCCCAAGCCGTGATGTCGGATCGAAGGCCAGCACGGCTTCGTTCTGCGCATGAATCACGGCCAGGTGCGGAGCGAGTTGTTTCAGCACCGTTACGGTTGCCGGCTGATTGTTGATGAAGACGCGTCCCTTGCCGCCGGCAGCAATCTCGCGGCGCAGAATAATCTGTCCGTCTTCGGCATCGATGCCGTTTTCTTCGAGAACCACGTCGATCGCGGGCGCAACCGACTTCGAAAACTGCCGCAACCGTCGCCTTGTCGGTGCCGTGACGCACGGCGTCGGACGAGGCTTTGTCGCCCAGCAGCAGAGCTAACGCATCGATGAGGATGGATTTTCCGGCGCCGGTCTCGCCGGTGAGCAGGTTCAATCCGGAAGCAAATTCCACGGCTACGTTGTCGATGACGGCGTAGTTTTCGACCCGCAATTCCAGCAGCACGTGAGTTCTCGACCGGCGAAGTTAAGCGCAGTGTAGCAGAAGAGCGTAAGTGTCCGCTGTCAGCTGATCGCGAGCTGTCAGTTAGTTCGAACCATTATGCACGTCGCTTCGAGCGAGGCATCTGCCGTCCCTGAAGGGACTCGGAGGCAAGGCTGCGTCGTACCCCGGGCTTCCGCCGGGGCTAAAGCAGTTTCGGCCTTCGGGCTTGCAGCTTGCTGGTGGCTTGATATGTGTCCGGAACTCACTTCGCTAGACACTTCCCTCGATTTCCGAGCCGATACATCACCCGCGATTGTAGCGAAATTCCACGGCCGGAGCTCATAGCTCACAGCTAGGGCCGACAGCCCCGTTACTTCCCCGGAAACCCCAGCCCACATCTCTGCTTCTAACGCGTCTAATGCTTATAATGCGGAGTAACGAAAGGTGAGCGTTTTTTGTCTCATGAATGTCTCCCATGCCTTGCTCGCTTCGGCCATCGGCGGTGAGATTTCCGGTCTGATTGAAACCAGCGGACTTGTCGCAAAAGCTGTCCTTGTCATCCTGTTGCTCTTCAGCGTCGGTTCGTGGGCCATCATCTTCTCCAAGTGGGGACTGTTTCGCCGCGCCCGCGCGCAGAGCAATCGCTTCATGCGTATGTTTCGTAAGTCCGAGCGCCTGAACGATGTGGCCGCCGTGGTCGAGCAGTTCAAGCCCAGCCCGCTGGTCGCCGTCTTTGAAGGCGCCTACGGCGAGTTGCGCAAGCAGACGCATCCCATTCGCCTGCCGGCCCTGCAACGAGCCACGCAGATCGCGTCGTCGGAAGAACTGTCGCGGTTGGAGAGCCGCCTGCCGTGGCTTGCGACTACCGGCGCGGTTACGCCGTTCATCGGATTGTTCGGCACGGTGTGGGGCATCATCGACGCCTTTCACGGACTCGGCACCGCCGGCTCGGCCACGTTGCGCGCGGTCGCGCCCGGCATCTCCGAGGCGCTGATCACCACCGCGGCCGGATTGTTCGCCGCCATTCCCGCGGTCATCGCCTACAACGCCTTCACCTCGAATGTTCGCGAATTCGGCGCGCGCATGGACGACTTCAGCCTGGAGCTGGTCAACGAAATCGAACGCGCCCAGGCGGGCACGGCTGCGCCTCGGCCGCAAGCTACGGTGGAGCACCGCTAATGGCTTTCACCAACGCTCAAGGCCGCACCCAGACTTCGCTCGCCGAGATCAACGTCACCCCGCTGGTCGACGTCGTGCTGGTGCTGCTCATCATCTTCATGGTCACGGCGCCGGTGCTGCAGTCGGGCATCGAAGTCTCCGTGCCGCACACCAAGACAGTGAAGGAAGTGACCGAAGAGCGGCTGGTGGTGACCATCAATCGCGACCAGGAAGTCTTCCTGAACAGCCAGCCGGTCAACATCAACCAGATCGGCGCGATGATTCGCCAGAAGATTCGCGATCCCGAAGGTCAGTCGATTTACGTCCGCGCCGATGAGAATGTACCCTTCGGCGCCTTTGCCACTGTCATGGATGCCGTCAAGCAGTCCGGCATCACCAACGTGAGCATCGTTACGCAACCGCTGGAGAGCAATGCCCGCCGACGCTGACATCTTTGCCGCCGAGGGCAAGGTTCGCGGGCCCTTGATCGGCTCAATCACGCTGCACGCAGCGCTATTTGCGCTCGCACTCTTCGGATACCTGATTCCCTTTAATCGCGGTGAAAGCTGGGGTGGAACCTCGGGCGGCGGTGGCGCCATGAGCGCCACGCTGGTCAGCACCATTCCGCTTCCCAGGCCGCAGACCGACACGCAGAACGTTCTCGCCAACGAATCGAAGGGGCTGACCGAATCGAAGCCGAAGGAAACGCCGAAGGAAGAGCCCAAGGCGATTCCCATCCCCGAGAAAGAAACGAAGAAGAAGGGCCCGACGCCGACAACACAGAAGAAGCCTCCGCCGCAGCAGGTCGCCAAGGAAGAGGACAACAAGATTCCCTTCGGACGAGGGCGGCCCGGTCAGCGGACCCTACGGTTCGTTCACCACATCCAACGCCAAGGGCGGCTTGAGCTTCACCGGCGGGACCGGCGACTTCGGCAGCCGCTTCGGCTGGTATGTCGATGCGGTGCGGCGCAAGGTGTCGGACAACTGGATGAAGTACGAAGTCGATCCGCGGGTAGACGCGGCGCGGCGTGTCTACATCTACTTCGAGATCGATCGCTCGGGTTCGCCGACCAACATTCGCGTGGAGCAATCGAGCGGCGTGCCGTCGCTGGATGAGTCGGCGATGCGCGCGTTGCAGAGAATTGATACGTTCGGCCCGCTGCCTCCGGATTATCAGGGCCGATATGTCGCGGTGGAGTTTTGGTTTGATTACAAGCGGTAGGTCGAAGAGTCGTTCAGTTTCGCCTTCTGCAGGCGGGACGCAGGTTTAGCTGCACTGAACGTCAGTTTTATTGAGTTGTCATCACGAGGAGGACTTTAGTCCGACGAGGGATCTGCTTTCCGCGGCATGGAAGTAGCTCTGTCGTCGGCTGAAGCCGACTCAACAGGATTGGGTGGCCGGGACGCTGGCCTGAAGGCCAGCTCTACCAACTGCACGCCGGAAGGCGTGCTCCACCCGTACGGGAGCTTCTCTTGCACATGAAACGGTTCGCCGCAATTCTTTCGCTTCTACTGCTGGCCACGCTCGGCCTCTCGGCGCAGGACTGGATTCGCACCGGCACCGGCCTGGGCGTCGAAAAAATCCGCCTGGCTGCGCCCGACTTCAAGAAGATCACTACCGACACCGGCACCAACAACCTGGCGATGACCTTCGATGTCACGCTGCAGAACGACCTGCAGAACGCCGGCATCTTCGACATGGTGTCGCGCAGCTTCTGGCCGCTGTCGATCCCCGGCGCTCCGCAGGAAGTTCATCTCGCCGATTGGTCCAGCCCGCCGCCGAACGCAAATATGCTGGCGTTTGGCAACCTCAGCGTGCAGGGCGGCTACCTTAATGTGCAGGGCTGGTTGTTTGACACGAAGAACACGCAGACGCCGCAGGTACTGGGCAAGCAGTATCGCGAGCAGGCCACCGACGAAAACGCGCGGGTGATCGCGCACCGCTTTGCCGATGAAATTATCTTCCGCCTCGGCGGAGGAATTCAGGGCATCGCGGAGACCAAGTTGTATTACGTCAGCAATCGCAGCGGCTCGAAAGAAATCTGGCAGATGGATTACGACGGCGCTAATCAAAAGCAACTGACCCATCTGGGATCCATCGCGCTGTCGCCGCACATCTCGCCCGACAATTCGCGCGTCGCATTCTCGGGCGTCACCAAAGACGGCTGGCAGATCCTGATGTATTCGCTCGATCTGAACCGGCTGGTGAGCTTCGCGCACTTCCCCGGCGACAACTACTCGCCGGCGTGGTCCTCGGACGGGCAGAACCTTGCGTTCTCGTCTTCGCGCACCGGCAACACCGAGATCTACACGGTCAGCTCGACGGGCGCCAATCTTCGCCGCCTGACCGAGAACAAAGGTCCCGACGTTTCGCCGACGTGGAACCCGAAGACTAACGCCCAAATTGCGTGGGTCAGCGGACGCACTGGCCTGCCGCAGATTTACACGATGGCATCTGATGGCGGGAACGCCGTGCGTGTGACCGACCAGGGTTATGCCGTCTCGCCCTCATGGTCGCCGAACGGACAGTTCCTCACCTTCGCGTGGGTGCGGCATTACGGCGCGGGTCAGCCCGGCGCCAGTGACATTTACGTGATGGATGTGGCCAGCAAACAATTTGCCCAGTTGACGCACGACGGTGGACGCAACGACTTCCCGTCGTGGTCGCCTGACGGACGTCACATCGTGTTTCAGTCCAACCGCACCGGAAGAGTGCAGATTTGGACCATGCTGGCCGATGGCAGCGAACAGCGCCAGTTAACCACTTCCGGCGAGAATTCGCAGCCGGACTGGAGTTTTAAGTAAGCTGAAGGATTAACGATGCCGCCGGCCCCGCTGTACGCATCACGGCATCGCGCAAAAGGGCACCAAGCCGTATTCACGTTGAAGGCGACAGAAGGAGCACACTTCGGCCTTTCTAAGAACTGATGCGAGTGCTCTCGCGTTGAACGGAGGAAAAAGAGTTGAAGCGTACAAGCAGTCAATGGAGCAAGATCGTAATCGCACTGGCTGTCATTCTGATGGTCAGCGCCTGCGGCAAGAAGAAGGCAGCCCCACCGCCTCCACCTCCGCCGCCGCCTGCTCCAGCGCCCACTGCATCCCTGACAGCTAGTCCGAACACGATCAATCCCGGACAGGGGACGACCCTGACCTGGAGCACGCAGTACGCCACCGACGTCACCATCGATCAGATCGGCAAGGTCGACCCCAGCGGCACACGCCAGATGATGCCCTCGGAGTCGACGACCTACCGCCTGATCGCGAAGAATGACAGTGGCACGCAGGAAGCCACGGCGCGCGTGACCGTCAACGCTCCGCCTCCGCCGCCCGTCAGCAACCAGGGCAACGAGACGGAGGCTCAGCTGTTCGCTTCCAGCATGCAGGATGTCTACTTCGATTACGACAGCTACGACATCACGCAGCAGTACCAGCGTACGTTGCAGGCCGACGCCAGCTTCCTCCAGCAGCATCCCAACATCACGTTCACCATCGAGGGACACTGCGACGAGCGCGGCTCGACCGAGTACAACCTGGCGCTGGGCGACAATCGCGCCAACTCCACCAAGCAGGCGCTGGTTTCGCTGGGCATTCCGGCGAACCGCATTCGGACCATCAGCTACGGAAAGGAAAAACCTTTCTGTACCGAGAGCACCGAAGCCTGCTGGGCACAGAACCGGCGTGCGCACTTCGTGTATCAGGGACACTAGGGAGACGATTGGGGCCGCTCGGTCGGCCCCAATTCTCCTGGGTGAAGCAGGCTTTCGAGCGCGCTGGAAGATGTCGGGCGACACGGACACGCTTCTCGGTCTCGGGTAATTTCGCCGTGTGACCTCGAGGACGGAAGCCGGTCTATGATGAAGGGGAATCAGTGCTCCCCCTGACCCGGAACCACGGGACCGGATCAAAGTTTGGAACGGAACAAAACTATGCGAACTCGCAATTACATAGCTTGGTTGGCCATCGCCGCAATCCTGTTCGCGCCGGGCGCTCCGGCCTTCGGTGTGAGCAAGGAAATGGTTCAGCTGCAAACCCAGGTGCAGGCGCTGCAGGACCAGGTCGCGCGTATGCAGCAGTCCATCGACATGAACATGGGCGTGATGAAGAACCTCATCGAGCAGAGCGCCGACAGCGTCAACAAGATGAACGTCACGGTCACCGATCTGCAGAACAAGATGCAGGGGATGAGCGCCGACAACAGCGGCAAGATCGATCAGCTCTCCGGCCAGGTGCAGTCGCTGCATGACTCGGTCGATGAGCTGAAGTCGCGCATGGCCAAGATCAGCAAGCAGCTCGACGACATGCAGCAGGGCGGGCAGAATCTCGCGCCGGCCAGCCCGGCATGACGGCTGCTCCCGGTGGCGCGCCGGTTGCGCCCGCTCCTGAAGGCAGCGCTGGCGCGGTTCCCAATGCCCCGCCCGCCGACACGCTCTACAACAACGCGCTGCGCGATTACAACTCCGGCAAGTACGACCTGTCGTCGCAGGAGTTCACGCAGTATCTGCAGTACTACGGCAACACCGATCTGGCCGGCAACGCGCAGTACTATCTCGCCGACATCGAATACCGCCAGGGCAACTTCCAGCAGGCGGTCACCGATTACGACAAGGTGCTGGAGCAGTATCCCGGCGGCAACAAGGCTGCGGCCGCGCAGTTGAAGAAGGGCTATGCCCTGCTTGAGCTCGGGCAGAAGGACGCCGGCGTCCGCGAATTAAACAGCCTGATCGCGCGCTACCCGCGTTCGATTGAAGCTTCGCAGGCCCGCGATCGTCTGCGGCGCTTGGGCGTGACCACCGGCAGCACCGTCCATAAGCCGCCGGCCGGTCATTAATTGCTTCATGAATTTGAAAGCTAGTTCAGGGCGCTGCCTTTTGGCCGCGCCTTCACTTTTGTTTGTCATCACGAGGAGGAGCTTCAGCTCGACGAGGGATCTGCTTGTTTGTCATCACGAGGGAGCTTCAGCTCGACGAGGGAACTGCTTGTTTTCAGTGGTTTAGGCCGGGTGTTAAGGTTGCAGCCCGTTGCAACCCATTGCAAAAATTATCAGTCTTGACCGGGTCAAAGGAGGGGGCTTAAATGACCCCTGAAGCGCAGGATTCCCGGGGTAGATTGTCTCAGGGGTTTGCTTCGGCGTACAGATAGAAAGAAGTGGTCTATGAGAAAGTCATTCAGAAACTCTCTCGGTTTGCTATTGATCGTCGCTGCTGCCGCGCCTCTGGCGTTGGCTCAGAATATTCATCGCGTACCTGAAGGCGGATCGGATATAGCCTACTTGCTCATGGCAGGAGTGACCTGCGTCGGCGCGGTCTGGTATCGCTATCGCCGGTCTTAGATTGCACGGTGGTTTGACCAAAAATCTCAACCTGCAAACCGGGCGCGCTCGTGGGTGAGCGCGCTCACTCGCATTTTCTGGTTAACAATTTCTGGTCGGCTTTTTTCTGGTCGACTACGACACAATCCGGGTTGTCATTCCCTCTGCCGGGGTTCCCGCCGCCATCCCTTGCGCCAGAATCAGCTCGCGTGCTTCGTGCCGAATTCTCGGCAGATGCATAAGGAACAGCACCGCTCCCCCGATACACGCCGCTCCTCCGAGTGCCACCGTCCAAGGCGCGCCCAGGTGATGCGCCACCGACCCCGCCGATAGAGATCCAAACGGCGCCATGCCCATGAACATCATCGAGTAGACCGCGATAATCCTGCCGCGCAGACGGTCAGGCACCATCGTCTGGATGAGCGTATTCGACGCAGCCATCTGTACCATGATGAAAAATCCTACCGGCAGCAGCAGCAGCGTAGACAGCCAGAAGATTTTCGAGAAGGAAAAGAAGATCAGGCTGGCGCCGAAGCCGGCGGCGCAGTAGCCAATCAGCCGACCCAGCCCTTGTACACCTACGCGCGCCGCCAGGCTCGCCGCTCCCAGCAGCGCGCCGATGCCGGTGGCGCCCATCAGAATGCCGAGACCTCTGGCGCCGCCGTGCAGAATCTGGTCGGCAAACACCGGCATGAGAATCGTGTACGGCACGCCCACAAAGCTCACCACTCCCAACAGCAGCAGAATGGCGCGGAACGGGCCAGTATCGCGCGCATAGCGCATGCCTTCCAGCACGTTCTGCAGCGGAGAACCTTCCGTCGCCAGCTTGGCCGTGTGTTGGATCCGCATCAGCAGCAGCCCCGCGATCACCGCGATGTAGCTCACCGCGTTGGCGAAGAAGCACCAGCCTTCGCCGATCGACGCCACCAGAATTCCCGCCACCGCCGGGCCGATAATGCGCGCGCCGTTGAACATCGACGAGTTCAGCGCGATGGCATTCATCAGGTCTTCGCGGCCGACCATGTCGATGAGGAATGACTGCCGCGCCGGAATGTCGAAGGCGTTCACCACTCCCAGCAGCGCCGAGAGTACGACGATCTCCCACACCGTGATGCGGTGCGCCAGGGTCAGCCCGGCGAGAATGCCGGCCAGGATCATCGAAGCCGTCTGCGTGGCAATGACTACATGTTTGCGATTGACCCGGTCAGCCACGATGCCGCCGATGGGCGCAATGAGAAATACCGGTATCTGGCTGGAAAAACCGACCGCGCCCAGCAGGAACGCCGAGTTGGTCATGCGATAGACCAGCCACGATTGCGCGACCGTCTGCATCCAGGTGCCGATCAGCGAGATCAACTGCCCGGCGAAAAAGAGTTGGAAGTTGCGGTGCTTGAGCGCGCGCACTGCCAGCGCCAGCTTGGAGTCGCGCGCCGCCGGGACGGCAAATTCCTGCTTCTCTTCCGCGATGATTTCGCGCAGCGACTCGTGTTCAGGTTGTTGCGACGGCTCGTCCATCGATTATTGGATGCTGGAAGGATGCGACGGTTCTACTGCCTCGTGGCGCAGGCTTGAGGCCTTGCATTTCCGATGCACTCACATCCAGAATACTGCAATTTGCACGGTGACCATTGCCGATCTCTGCAGTCTTGGGTAGAGCGGGCCTTCAGGCTCGCGTCCCACCGTCGCTTCAATGGTGCGAGTCGGCTTCAGCCGACGGCAGACCTCATTTGCCACATATCGCCCGAGCCTTTATCTTCAAAATTTGGCTAACGACAAAATCCCCGCCCATCGCCGCTTCTTTCGCCGCGTGAAGAGCCTCGCGCTCACCCCGGAAGCGCTCTACCGGCTCTCGCTGCGCATGAAGTACGGCGCCTCTCACCTCACCCAACCTCCCGCTCCCGACCTCGCCAACGCGACTCTGAAGACGCGCGACCAATGGCAGTCTGCCTTCGAGAACGCCAAACATCTGCACGTTCCGTTGCATCGCGGCCCGGAGAAAAACTGGGACCACCTTGCCGCGGTCGCGACCATCCTCGCGCACACCCAACCCGACGCGCGCATTCTCGACGCCGGCGCTGAAGTCTACAGCAATGTCCTGCCCGCGCTATTTCTCTATGGCTATCGCGACCTGCACGGCATTAACCTGACCTTCACCGCGCCTTCGCGCCGCGGCCCCATCCGCTACATCCCCGGCGACCTGACGCGCACGCCCTACGCCGACAGCTCCTTCGACGCCATCACCTGCATGAGCGTCATCGAGCACGGCGTTCCACTCGACGACTATTTTCGAGAAACGTTTCGCCTGCTCAAGCCCGGCGGCCTCCTCATCACCTCGACCGACTACTACCCCACGCCGATCGATACCCGCGGGCAATCGGTTCACGGCGCGCCCATCAAAATCTTCTCGCGCCCCGAGATGGAAGCTATGCTGCAACTGGCCGAATCCATCGGCTTCGAGCGCACCGGCGACCTCGACCTCACCTGTACTGAAAAGCCTATCCGCTGGGATCAGTTCGGACTGGACTACACCTTCGTCCTCTTCACCCTGCGCAAGCCGCGTTAGAGCAAGAGCCGCATGTTTTATGTATTGTCATGCCGACCGGAGCGTAAACCGGGGTCCACGGCGAGCGCCGCTTTTCCGGTCGGTGGAGTGGGTGGAGCACCGCTTCAGCGGTGCAGTAAAGCTGTGGTAATGGGGTGCGGCTTCAGCCGCTGAGGTAAAATCCCGGCCTACGGCTTCCTCTGGTACGCAACCACACTCACATCGCTAAAGTCTTTGTACCCAACCGGCGAATACCCTGCTCCCAATTTTTCCTCAATCGCGCGAACCTCGGCATCCTCCGGCTTCACCCGGTACAGCACCAGCCACACCCGCGGCGCACCATCCACCTTCTGCTCCCACCCGTCATCAGCTGGCACGGGCGTCGGACGCTGAGTCAGACCGCCGGGCAACCAGTCGCGATAACTCTCTCCCGCAAACTCGCCGACAGGCTGCTCATACAGCACGCGATCTCCGCTGTGCCCATTCGCAATCAGATACTCCACCGCGCCGCGCCAATCTTCGCCCGCGCGCCGGTAAACAATCCCGGCACTCACCAGCGACAACACGCAAACGCTAACCACTGCCGCGCCCCGCAAAGCCCGCGCTGCAATCCGTTCCACGCCGACCGCAGTCATCAGAATCCATCCCGGCAAGCAAATGATGAGGAAGCGGTGATAAAACGCGGGACGCACGATGGACACCAGCAACGTAATCACGACCGGCGTGAACACCAGGCTGGCGGGCAGGAGCCATCGCCACCGCTCCTCGTTGTTTCGCTCCATCTTCATGAAGAAGACAGCGATCAGCGCGAGGTCGACGACAAGCAGCACCGCGCCGACCGCCTTGCCGCTGTCGGCCGCCAGAAACGCCCCCAGATGATACAGCTCGAGCAGCGACGGCGATTGCACCCATGAGATGTGCCCGGTATCCTGCGCATGAATCAGCCAAAGAATCGGCGCGACCAACGCCGCCATAATCGCCAGCGCCGGCAGCAATCGCTTCCAAGGCCGCCGATCCGGTGGCACCCCCACCAACGACACATAGTGCGCCGCCGGCACCAGCACGCCAAAGTAATGGAAGTAGCAGGTCAGCCCGGCGACGATCGCATACGCGAACATCAACGCCGAACCCGGCCCCTCGATCAGCCGCACAAACAAATACGTCGACAGCAGCACCAGCAACACTAAAAAGCTGTACGCCCGCGCCTCCTGCGAGACGCTGATCGCGCACGCATTCAGCGCCAGAAAAAGCGCTGCGATCATTCCGACGCGCTCGCCGAACAACTTTCGTCCGAGCCCATACATCAACGGAATCGCGAGCACGCCGGGAATTACCGACAGCAAGCGCACCGTGCCTTCGCCGTATCCGAAGCCCAGCCATGGCCGCAGCAGCACGTAGTAGGCGGCCATGTTGCCTTCGTCGTGCCACAGGAAATGCCAGAACACCGGCGCGGTACGCCGCGCAATCGCGACGCTGGCAATCTCGTCGATCCAGAAGCTCTTATGACCAAGCAGGACCAGCCGCAAAACCGCGCCCACAGCGACGATCACCCAGAGCCAAAGCGCGCTGCGCCCATTCTCCTGAGCGCGCCTGGTATCGGCTTTGCTGGCGGCAGACAACATGTCCCGAATATAGCAGTTCAAATCTGACTGATCCGCGCTGACGCCAGACACGGCAGAGTTACATGCCCGTGAAGAACATGTAAATGTCTGTTGAATTCTCAGCAGGCCCAAAAACCTTCGCATACTCTTGTAATCGATTCTTCAAGCGCCGATACTTTTCTTTCGACTTCGCATGCCTACATTTGCCGCGGTTGACATCGGTTCGAACTCGGTCAGGCTCAAAATCGCCAAGGTAGTCCGCGGACGCCTGGAAACTCTTGCACGAAGATCGCGAAGTGACACGCCTGGGCGAAAGCGTCTTCGCCAACGGGTCGCTCGATCCGCAGGCCATGGCTCTCACGCTGCGCGTGCTGCGCCGTTTTCATCGCGCCATCCAGGAGCATGCCGCCGATCGCGTGCGCGTGGTCGCCACCAGCGCCCTGCGCGACGCCGGCAATAGCCGCGCCTTTCGCGACTGGGTCCGCACGGCCACCGGCTGGCGCGTGGAAGTCATCTCCGGACTGGAAGAAGGCCGCCTGATTCATCTCGGCGTGCTGGCCAGTTCGCGCATCGCCCACAGCCGCGCGCTGCTTATCGATCTCGGCGGCGGCAGCTGCGAGCTGACCCTCTCGATCTCAGGCCACATCGACGACATGGTGAGCTTGCCCATCGGCGCCGTCCGCCTGACGCAAACTTTCCTGCGCGACGATCCACCCAAGCGCGCCGAATTGAAGCAAATGCGCGCCGTCATCCAGCGCGAAGTGTCGCGCATCAAGAAGCGCATCATCGAAGCCAAGATGCAGGTGGTGATCGCCACCTCGGGCACGCCCGCGGCGCTCTCCGGCTTATACGCTGCCAAAGTTCGCGGCTACGACGAGAGCAAGCCGCACACCGTCCCCCAAACCGCAGTGGTGAAACTGGCCGACGACCTCAGCCGCCGCCCGCTGGCACAGCGACGCACCCTGCCGGGCATTGGCCCGCGGCGCGCGGAAATCATCATCGCCGGCGCCATGGTCTTCGCCGAACTCATGCAGCTCTGCAAGCTGCGCAGCTTCCGCTATCTGCCCCTCGGCCTGCGCGACGGCCTGCTGGCGCAGATGATGGCCGATTACAATGCCAGCACCGCCATCAAGGAACAAGTGCAGTCCGAGCGGCACGACGCGCTGCTCTCCGCCGCCAGGCACTACGGCGCTGACCTGCCATTCGCCCAGCGCATTCGCGACCTGGCGCTCGAATTGTTCGAACGCCTGCGCCCAGTCCACCAGTTGCCGCCGCAGTACGCCGACTGGCTCGAAGCCGCGGCGATGCTGCATGAAGTCGGCGCCTACATCAACCGCTCCGGCCGCCGCCGCCATACCTACTACGTCATCTCGAACTCGGAGATCTTCGGCTACACTCCGCTGCAACGCCGCATCATCGCTGCCATCGCGCGCTTTGTGGGCAAGTCCTTGCCCTCGCCCAGCAACCAGGTGATGCGCGTTCTGCCGGGCATCGATCAGATCAACGTGGTGAAGGCCGTCGCCCTGCTGCGCCTGGCACGCGCTCTTGACCAGGGCCGTCGCGCCTCGGTCGCGCAGTTGAAGGTTCGCATCCACCAGGACGGCCGCGTGCGCCTCCTGCTGAAGCCGAAGGCATCTGACGGTATCGACCTGGAATTGTGGGCGGTAGAACAGGAAGGCAATTACTTCGAGACGGTCTTCGGCCGCGAGCTGCTGGCCGAGGCCTGTTGAATCGAGCGCACCAGTTTCGGCGGCATACTCCACTTCAGGACCGCAGGCTTACGGCCCTCTTTTTCCACTCGCGCGATCGCGCCCTTCTTCATCTCCAGCGTTCCCGGCGCCGCGCCCACCATTTTGCTCAAGAACTCCGTCATTGTGGGATTATGTCCCACAACCATGATGGCGTCCTTGCGATTGTAACGGCGCAACAAGTCCTGGAATTGCTCGTAGGTCGCCCCGGGACGCAGCGCGTTGTCGGTTAGCACTTTTTCTTCGTGATCGATTTCGTTTGCCACCACCGACGCCGTCTGCATGGCGCGCTTTAACGGGCTGGAAAGAATGGTGTCGACTGTTATATTCAGCGCCGCCAAAGCACGTCCCACATCGTGGGACTGCTCGATTCCCAGCTTATCCAGCGGTCGTTTTTCGTCCTTGGCGGGATTGAGTTTCGGCTCGCCGGCGTTGGCATGACGCAAGAAAAAGATCTGCATGGTGACTATTTGGCCCTGACCGTCTTTCGCACGCTACGCCGGCGGGGCGACGGCAGCTCCGGAATCGAATCCAGAGTCACCTTGCCCTCGGCAAGCGCAATCAGGAATTCCTGTGCGTTGAAGTATACGCCGCGCTTCGATGAGCGGGAGCGCGAGGTCATCCGGTCCGCGTAAACGTACCGGCCATCCGGTTGCAAAATGCGCGCCTCCGTATTGTCTGCCAGGTAAGCCTCCAAAATTTCCCCGCGAACTCTCTGCTTCAGCATCGGATCCTTGATGGGAAACAGCACCTCAACGCGCTCCAGCAGATTGCGCGGCATCCAGTCGGCGCTGCCCAGAAAAACTTCCTCGTCGCCGCCATTGGCGAAATAGAAGATGCGGCTGTGCTCCAGGAATCGCCCGACAATGCTGCGCACGGTAATGCGATCGCTGATGCCGCGTACGCCCGGCCTCAGTCCGCAGATGCCGCGCACGATCAGGTCGATCTGCACCCCTGCCTGCGACGCCCGATACAACTCCCGCACGATGTTGCGATCGAGCAGAGAGTTCATCTTGGCAATGATTCGCGCCGGACGCCCGTGGCGCGCGTGATCGGCTTCGCGCGCGATCAGGTTAATGCTGCGCTCGGCCAGATTGATCGGCGCCACCAGCAGCGGATCGTAGCTCGGCCGCTCGGCGTACGCGGTCAGAAAATTGAATACGCTGTGTACCGACGACGTGATCTCAGGGTCGGCCGTCAGCAGGCTTAGATCGGTGTAGTAGGTTGCCGTGATCGAGTTGTAGTTGCCGGTGCCCAGGTGCGAATACAGCCGCGTCTCGCCGTCCGGATCTTTGCGCACCATCATCGCCAGCTTGCAGTGCGTCTTCAGTCCCACCAGCCCGTGAAACACCTGCACCCCGGCGTCCTCCAGCGAGCGCGCCCAGCGAATGTTGCTGGCTTCGTCGAAACGCGCCTTCACCTCGACGACCACCGTCACTTCCTTTCGCGCGGCAGCATCCATCAGAGCTCTGACAATGGGGGAGTTCTCGCTGGTACGGTACAGCGTCTGCTTGATCGACAGTACGTTGGGATCGTCGGCCGCCGTGCGAATGAATTTCACGACTGAATCGTAAGAGTCATACGGATGATGCAGCAGAATATCGCGATGGCGGATTTCCTCGAAGATGTCCTCCGACTTGCGATTCAACTGCAGCTCGCGCGCCACAAACGGCTTAAACTTCAGATCCGGACGGTCCGTCTCCTCGTAGAAATGAAAGAGTCGCGACAGGTTTACCGGGCCGTCGGTGCGGTAAATCTGCCAATCCTCCATCTCGAAGTAGCCGCGCAGCCGCTCGATCATCTCCGGATTGGCGTCGGCTTCGATCTCCAGCCGCACCGCGTCGCCCTTGCGCCGGTTGTGCAGCTCGGTGCGCACGGTCTCCAGCAAGTTGCGCGACTCTTCTTCCTGCAGATACAGGTTGCTGTTGCGGGTCACGCGAAAAGCCGCTTCCGAGATGATCTCGTAGCCGCGATACATCTCCACAGTGTGCGACGCCACCAGGTCCGCCAGAAAAATGTAATCTTCCGTGCCGTTTCGCCGAGGTAGCTTGATCAGCCGCGGCAGCACACGCGGAACGGTCACGACTCCCATGTAGGTCGACGACGCCCGTCGCCGCCGGCGCAGCAGTAGCGCCTCGCAAAGTGCTTTGTTCAGAACCCGCGGAAATGGATGCGAAGGATCGACGGTCACCGGCGTCAGCAGCGGATCCAGCTCGCGATCGCAATAATCCGCCACAAACGAGCGCTGCTCGGACGTCAGGTCTTTCATGCCGACAACGCGGATGCCTTCCTGCGCCAGCGCCGGACGCAGCGACAGGTTCCAGCAGCGATACTGGTCGCGCATGAATTCGTGCGTGAGTTGCCCAACCAGTTGCGCTTCCTGCCGAGGCGTACGGCCGTCGGGCCCGGGCTCGGTCTGGCCGTCTTCTATGCGCTGCATCAGGCCGCCGACGCGGATTTCGAAAAACTCGTCCAGATTGCGGGCGGTGATGGCGAGAAATTTCACCCGCTCCAGAAGCGGGTTGCGGGGATTCTCCGCCTCCTCGAGTACACGGCGATTGAACGCCAGCCACGAGGCTTCGCGGTTCAATACCAGAGATGAATCGTCCAGGGACTGCCTGACCATAGAGAGGCGCGCGTCACGAGCGCAAGTTTTTCTATGTTACACGAAGGTTACAACGGCGGGGAGGACAAAAAATCGATGCGCCGGCCGGATATGGACAAGCAGCCCGAGCGCTCAGATCGATGTGTCGAGGAGTCCTACAATGTGGGACTGCGGAGAAAACGCGGCAATCTGAACCTGTCAGCGGCCGCTCGGGATCTGCAAGCTGCCCACGCCACGCGAGTCCGACGCGCTGGGAGAGCCTGGCATCGTCGCTGCGCGGCTGTGCTGCGCAGGAGTTGCCGCTGCCGAACCAGAGCGATGCGTCATCGAAGTGGAGTGCGACCCCGACGGCTGGTGCTTCTGAGTCGAAGCCGGCGCAGCCGGACGGTGAAACATCGTGTGGTCGCGCTCAGTGTAGTGTTGCGCGAAAAGGCTGCCCGCAAACAGGAACATTGCGGCCATGGTGACGGAGCGAATTGAAGCTGGCATGAACATAAAGCCCTAAGCTGTTCGGAAACTGTCTCTATTCTACGCTAGCCGTGGCACTCCCGGGGATAGGGAAAATCATGTCGAATCTACGACTTTCGGCGCACTCGTTTCGTCGGAGACTTGATCCGAGCACCACTTTTGAGGGCCTTCCGTTCAAAACGATACTCGCATTCGGCTAAGTCCACTTTTCGCCCGCGAAAACGGACAGCCTCAGCCTCCAGCAGAAAACGCTGCTCCAAACCGGCCTCGCGAGGCAGTGAGATTCGGCCACCCGAACCCACGATGCGCTGCCAGGGGAGACCGGGAACTGTATTCAGGACCCGCGCCACCGCCCGCGCATTTTTCGGATAGCCCGCAGCCTTGGCAATTGCGCCGTAGGTGCTCACCCGCCCGCGCGGAACTTTGCGAATTGCAGCGGCGATCGCGAGCGCCATGGAAGGTTGGGATCGGCCGGAAGGCATGCGCCAACTACGATATCATTTGAACCGATGACTGAGCCGACCCGCGATCCGCTATCGCGCTTCTCCGACCGGGCGGAAGACTACGCCAAATATCGTCCTCGCTACTCCCACGATGTGGTACAGGCACTGAACCAGGCCTGCGGCCTCGCTCCCGAGCATCTGCTGGCCGATGTAGGCTGCGGTCCCGGCATGCTGGCAGAGATATTCCTGGAGAATGGAAATCGCGTCATCGGGATCGAGCCCAATCGCGAAATGCGCCTCGCCGGGGAAAAGTATCTGGCCAAGTACCCGAACTTCAGCATGGTTGAGGGAAGCGCCGAGCGCACCACGCTGGCTTCCGCCAGTGTCGACTTCGTTCTTGCGGGACAAGCCTTCCACTGGTTTCGTCCGCCTGAGTCTCGCGCGGAGTTTGCCCGGATTCTAAAGCCAAGCGGCTGGGCCGTACTGGTTTGGAACGACCGCAACGTCGATGCCACGCCGTTTCTGCGCGCCTATGAAAGCTTCCTGCGCCAGTTCTCCAACGACTACGAGCAGGTAACGCACAAATATCTCGCAAGCTATGAAGCTCTGGAGCGATTCTTCTCCCCGAACAAGTTGCATCTGATCAAGCAACGCAACTGGCAGCATCTCGACTTCGACGGATTGCGCGGGCGGCTGCTCTCTTCGTCCTACATTCCGAAATCCGGCGAACGCCACGACTCCATGATGCGCGATTTGCCCAAGCTCTTCGAAGATCATGCGGTCGACGGTCAGGTCGTGCTCGAGTACGACACCAAGATTTACTACGGGCATCTGGAACGGTGAACGATGTGTCTGACGCTGTGGTACTACGGACCGAACACCTTGGCCGCCGCGTCGGGGAGCAGTGGATTGTCGACGATATTTCGCTCAGCGTGAACCGCGGCGAGTTGCTCGGGCTGGTGGGCGCCAGTGGCTCCGGCAAGAGTTCCCTGCTCCGCTTGCTCAACCGCCTCGACGAGCCGACCAGCGGCACTGTCTTTCTTGAAGGCCAGGACTATCGCGAGATTCCACCGCGCATGCTGCGGCAGCGCCTCGGCATGGTGACGCAGCGCCCGTTCCTCTTTCCCGGAGACGTTGCCTCCAATCTGCGCTTCGGACCGGCACAACGCGGCGCGACGCTTACCGACGCCGAGGTTGCCAAGCTCCTGGAGCATGTCGGGCTGACGGGCTTCGCCGCGCGCAATGTCGCCAACCTTTCCGGCGGCGAGCAGCAGCGAGTTTCGCTGGCGCGAGCGCTGGCGAATCGCCCCGAGATTCTGCTGCTCGACGAACCGACTTCGGCGCTGGACGAGCAGGCCAAGACCGGCATCGAAGAACTCATCCGCAACTTGGTGAACGAAGACCACTTCACGATGATCCTGGTCACGCACGACCGCGATCAGGCGCGGCGCATCTGCGATCGCGTAGGCCTGATCGAAGCCGGCCGGCTGGCGCACCTGGGAACTCCGGCGGAGGTGCTGCATGCTTAAATCGCTCTTCCACTCGCAAGTCTCGCTCGGACTCGCGCAGGCGGCCATCGCCTCGGTGCTGGCGTTGCTGGTGGTGCTGCTGGCGCGCCGCCGCAACATTCATCTGGAGAGCGACGCCGCCATCGCGCTGGTGCGCGGCATCGTGCAGATCGTCGTCGTCGGTTCGATCCTGATGCTGCTGCTCAAAGGGCCACGCTGGACCAGCGTGTTCTTGCTCGCCGGCATGGTCCTCGCTGCAGGTTCGATTTCGGCCAAGCGCGCGAAGAACGTTCCTGGCGCATGGAAAGTCTCAACCTACTCGATCGCGGCCGGCGCTGGTCTGGTGACCGCGGTGATGACGTGGGCGGGCGTGATCGACACCGCCATCACCTCGTTGATTCCCGTCGGAAGCATGATCATCGCCAACGCGATGAACACGAATGGACTCGCCCTGAATCGCTTCCGCTCCGAGGTGCTGGCGCATTCGGGCGAGATCGAAACCGCGCTCGCCCTGGGCGCCGCGCCCGACAAAACCATCGCCAGCTACACCGAAGCCAGCATCCACTCATCGCTGATTCCGGCGATCGACAACTTGCGCTCGCTGGGCATCGTGTGGATTCCCGGCCTGATGACCGGCATGCTGATCGCCGGCGTCGACCCACTCTACGCCGCCATTTATCAGTTCGTCGTGATCGCCATGATTCTCGCGTCGTCGGGCCTGACCTCCCTGCTGAGCACGACCATGATCCGCGCGTACATCTTCTCGCCCGCCGAGCAGTTGCTGCTGAAGGAAAGCGCGTAGCGAACCATCTATAATGCTTAAGTTAGCTGCTGGGCCGGACGGTCGCTGGGGGCGCAAGCTCGCAGAGGAAAGTCCGAACTCCACAGAGCGGTGTGCCGGATAACGTCCGGGGGGCGGCCGTCAAGGGCCGTTTACGGAAAGTGCCACAGAGAAGATACCGCCGGTGACTTCGGTTGTCGGTAAGGGTGAAAAGGTGCGGTAAGAGCGCACCGCGCCGCCAGTAATGGCGGTGGCAGGGCAAACCCCACACGGAGCAAGACCAAATAGGGGAGGATCGCGCTTCGGCGCGGGCGTGCCGGCTCGGTGCGCCACAACTTCCGGGTAGGTCGCTAGAGCCGCACAGTAATGCGCGGCCCAGAGGAATGACCGTCATGCCGCTCTTTGTTCTCATCTCCCACATTGTGGGATGTGGGAGCAAGGAGCGGCATACAAAATTCGGCTTACAGGCCCGGCAGCTAAATTCAGCAACTAGCAATCAGCAACTGGCAATTAGCCAAGGCAGCTCTCGCCCACTTTGCTTTTCTCTGCGTGTTTGCCGTCTCCCTCCTTGTTCCCATCCTCGCCTCAGCACTCGTCTTGTGTCAGGACACGAATTCAGTCGTCCCACATCAGCTTCCAAAAGAGAACGGCTTTAGCCGCTGCGCGGCGCGCGCAGGGCTGATTCCCGGACGATTGCACTGCGTCTTCGGCACGACTGAAGTCGCGCCCTGACACAAAGCTCTCAGCTGTGAAGATGAAATCGGGGAATTTACCGTGCGACCCAAGCGGCGGTATCGACCACGGCGCGCCGAGAATTCGAACGCTGATTGCGCGGCTTCGCAGGAGCTTGCGCCCGGGCACTGAAAGTTCCGGTCTGTACGTCGAGTTCGCGCGAAGTCAGCACGTGCGGCCCGGCGACGCGGACGTCGGCCACAGCCTTGGTGTTGGTCTGCACCCAAACGCCGTTCACTTGGCCGTAGTTGATGGTCACGTTCAGCTTCTTGATCCAGAAGGAAGGATTCTTGGAGGTCTGGCCATCGATGCGGAGAATCTCGAAGTCGTTAGCGTCGACCCACGCTTTGCCGCGCACCAGCTCGACGGCCTCGCGTTTAGGCGAGAGCTGCAGCACGTAACAGTCGTGTCCGTTGATAGTCTCGCGGCCCAGCAGGGCGAAATCGTAGTTCGCGGAAGTCAGTTCGTGGGCCTCGGCGTGGCCAGTCATACTGGTCTCATGATCCAGCACTTTGCGCACAATGCTGGTGCCACGATCGCTGCCCTCGGCTTTCACGATGTTGTAATCTTTCGCCGCAGGCGGCACAAAGTTGACCTGCGCGACCACCTTCGAAGTGGGTTGCTGCGCGCCGTCCGAACCTAATTGATATTCGCGAGTGACGGTATAGGCGATGCTGTGGTCGCGTTCGGCGGTGCGAACCTGGTCCATGCGGCTGAGAATCTGGTCCAGCTTCAAACTCTGCGCCCAGCTGAACAGCGGAAGGGCTGTAAGCAAACTGGCCAGAACAATAGCGTGCCGCGTTGGACCCAACATCCACATAATTTCTAACCTGGCCCCGAGGTCGAATCCCGCGGCTGCTTTTTTAGAAGCACGCAGGAGGCCAACCGATGTCTCGACATCGTGCTTTCGCGTGCAGCAATTTACAAGTGAAGCTTCGATGAATCGGGCTGGCAGCTATTCTGAAATGACTCGATGAGGGAATTTCTTGCGCCTTAGAGGTGAAACAGCGGCGGCTAATTCTTCTGGGCAACTTCCTTGTAGATGTCGAGCATCCGGGTGACGCTGGCATCCCACGAAAACTTCGCGGCCTGCACCAGCCCGCGCGACTTCAGCTTGTCGCGCAGCGCCTGGTCAATCAGCACGCGGTGCAGTGCCCGCATGATCTCGAAGACATTCTCCGGATTCACCATGACAGCGGCGTTGCCAACCACCTCGGGCACCGAAGAGGTGTTGCTGGTCACCACCGGCGTGGCGTGCGCCATCGCTTCCAGCGGAGGCAGCCCAAAGCCCTCGTAGAGCGAGGGGAAGACGAAGATTTTTGCCTGATCGTAAAAAATGCGCAGCACATCGATGGGCACGAAGCCGAGGAAGCGCACATCGTTCTGCACCGCGCCCTTGATGCAGGCGCGCCGCAGGTCGGGATGCCGGGAGACTTCGTCGCCGATGATGATGAGCTTCAGGTCGTCGTACAAGCCTTCCTTATTCAGCTCGTTTTTCAGCGCGGCAAAGGCCTCAATGATGCGCACAACGTTCTTGTGCGGGCTGATGCGCCCGGCGTACAGCAGGAAGGGGCAGTTCACCTGATAGCGCTCGGCGATGAACTCGCGTTCGGCGTCGCTGGCGTGGCCCATGCGGAAGCGGTCGTCGATGGCGTTGTAGATCACCTCAATCTTCTCCGGCTCCACGTCGAACAGGCGAACCGTATCGGCCTTGGAAAAATTCGACACGGCGAAGATGCGCGCCGCGCGATGCAGCACGCGTCGGGTGAACTGGAAGTGCAGCGTGCGCTTCAACGACGACTGGCTATTCACGCGATACATGTGGTCCAGCAGATCGTGCACGGTGACGACGTAGGGACACGGGATGCCCTGCGGCTTCCAGAACAGGTGCGGCACGTGCAGCAGGTCGCAGCGATTGTCTTTCAGGATGCGATGCAGCTCGACATAGCTGGCGATGGAGAGTTCGTTGGGCTGGCCGGGAACGGTGATGAAGTTGGGCGGCAGCGGCTCGATGTCGCCCAGCCGTCCTGGAATGCCGATGAGGAAATATTCGTTGTCGTGATCCAGACGCGCCAGCGTGCGAATTGCATTGCGCGTATAGGTCCCCACGCCGAACTCGGTAATACGCCGGATGTCGATGGCGACGCGCACAGAACAGTGTAGCAAGCGGGTAAAACGCGCCCGCCGGTACAGCGGCTGTCAACTGCATTCGCGATGACGATTCGAGGAATAACATGCCGCCACGCGTGCGCGATTCGCCATCTTTGCGGGGCAGCCGTCGGCCTTCAACTCCGTAACTAGGCTAAGCGGGGCTGCAACAAAGCGACCAGTTGGTCGCCTTCGCTGCGCGACTCTTGGTTCACAGTCGCTTTGGCTCCTGCGGTCCGGGCTCGCGTACGGGACTATCGGGTGCGATCACCGGCTTGTTCGGGGGCTCCTGCACTGGAGGCGGCGGATCTTCGCCGGGTGGAATTGGGATCGGCGGATCTTCGTCGCTACGTAAAGTGCAAGGCATGGTGTTTTCGTGCGAAGTCAGCATTGTCTGCATGTTATTGCGGCGCCTTTCCGGCCAACTCGGCTCCCGGACGCGACTCATTCTTCGGCCTGCGCGTTACAGCGTGACGGCGAGCGGGGCGGTGCTTGGGCTCTTTATGCACGGCGCAGCGTCCTTTCCCTCCAACAGCCTCTTCGACTTCTTTCGCCGTTTCGCGGGTGACAATTTCGTTGAAGCTGCTGCGCTCTCCTCCGGCGGTTTCTTCCTGGTAGAGCAGCGCCAGCTTGCGACGCTCAAATCTTTCGAACCACTTGTCCCAGGGAATCTCCATAAGCGACTCATCGTCGCCGGGAAATGCCAGGCGGATGGCGGCGTTGGTAGCGGCGGGCCGCGCTTTACGCTCCTCGGCCCAGCGGCGAATCTCATCATGATTGGTGGTGATCTTCGAAGCTGGTGCTGGGTGGCATGCGGACTCCTGCGACGGCTATTCTCAATCTGTTGGATGCACACATGGGGCACCGAGTTTGTGGAAGGCGGTTAACTGTTGAACGCAAACCGTCGATATCGCACTCCAACGTCGCATCCCAAGGTTGCGTCCGGAGATAGCAGGGAGCACAAACAACAGAACGAGCCGGCTTCAGCCGGCAGCAAGTTGCGCCGTCCCTAACCGGACTAGGCCCATCAAGATTCATCGCGCAATCCCAGCGCTTCCACGCCGGGCTAAAGGAGTTCCGTCCCGTCTACGACGGGACTTCGAAGTTGCGACTCGCTGGCCTGAAGATCAGACTACTCAATCCGCCAACACTTCCTTCGGCGCGCCGCCGACTCTTCTCGGTCCCAGCGGACGCTTACTCACATCGGCATCACCGCCGACCGGCCCACGCTCGGGATGCTGGTTCAGGTCGCGGCCGGCTGCGCGTCCCAGCGCTGTCAGAAACGAACGCGATACCGGCGTCTCACTTTCCTTGCCGGTGAAGCGATGGGGATCGCGGTTTCCCGTCCCCGGCATCACGCGATTGGCTACACCCAAAATGTCGGACACCGTTCCCGGGGCGACTCCATGGGCCAGCATCAGCAACTTCGCTTGCGGTGTGAGCACCAGTTCCGCTGAACCGCGGGCCGCGGCATCGACAATGCGCCGCGCCGCGCGATGCGCGTCCATGGAACTAAATGGCAAAGTCGCACTCAGCGCAAACCAGCTGTACTCCTTCTCATGATCGCCTTTGAACACGGCGTTGGCGTGCGACCCGGTGCGCAACAGCCCGGGCACCACGGTCGTGACCTTCACGTGGTCCTTCGCCAACTCCGAGCGCAGCCCTTCGCTGAATCCCACGGCCGCAAATTTCGCGCAGCCGTAAGGAAGCAGGTGCGGCACTGCAACCTTGCCGCCGATCGACGTGATGTTGACGATGCGTCCCGCGCCGCGCTCGCGCATCTGCGGCAGCGTGGCCAGCGTGGTATAGACCATGCCCCAGAACATCGTGCCCATGGCGTCTTCAAAGTCGCCCACCGTCTGCGACTCAATCGGCCCAACCGCGATCTGTCCCGGCATTGTTCACCAGGACATCGATGCGCCCGAAGCGCTCGGTCGCTGCGCGGATAAGGTTCTCGGCTTCGTATTGCTGCGCGATGTCGCAGCGCACGGCCAGCACCTCGACGCGCATGGCCAGCAGCCGCTGCTCGGCTTCATGCAGAATTTCTTCGTCGCGTCCGCAGATGACGAGCTTGGCGCCGCGCATGGCAAACTTTTGTGCGATGGCGAAGCCCAGCCCGCGCGAGCCGCCGGTGATGACGACCACTTGTCCTTCGAAACCCGGTACCGACCGCGCCCGCTTCCACACCTCGCGTCCCAGGATCGCGGCGCCAAGACCGGCGGTTACTCCGGCGACGCCGAAGCCCGCAGCTGAGGCGATGAGCACATTCTTCAAACGCATGATGAATTCTCCTGATGGCTAATCGGAAGGCTCGCCGGCCTTCACCTGTCCGAAGTTGAGTACAGTGACGATGGTGACGCCACCGCAGATGTTGCCGGCCGTGGCCAGCGCGAGCCACTTCAGAAATCCGAGGAACGGTACCGAGCCGCCGAAGACCGCCGACATGATCTCTCCCGTGCTGGCGATGCAGTGTGCAAAGTGGCCGATGCCGACCACGAACGTCAGCAGCCAGATGACGGCGAGCTGCCCGATGGTCCAGTGACTGGCCGTTACCAGCCAAGCCACCAGAGCGATCATCCAGCCACCGATGACGCCGCTCCAGAAGATGTGCGAGTTGGTGCCCTGCACCGCAGCCGTCCCCAGTTGGATGAGAATCGTGTGAACGTCCGGCCGCAGGGCGTCGGTCTTGATGACCAGCGCGGCAAAGGCGATCGCGCCCAGCACGTTGCAGGTGAACACCACCGCCCACAGGCGCGCCGTGTCGACAAAGTGACGGCGCTCGCTGAGAAGCAGCGCCACCGGATACAGCGTGTTCTCGGTGAAGAGTTGAGCCCGTCCGATGATGACCGCTATAAAACCGACGGGGTAAATCATGTAAGCGATGAACTCGTGGCCGGGTGTCGACCCCAGGGCGGCCAACGCGGCGGCGACGCCCAGCCCGGTCAGACCCATGGAGAGGCCGCCGGCGAGTCCGGAAAAGGCCAGCGCGTGCGCCGAACGGCGCAACTCATCGTGCGCGTTGTCCTCGACCTTCTCAAAAATTTCGGCTGCGGTGCGCCGCAGGGTGTCGGGAGCAGTTGCCATTCGTGTGTTCCTGTCCCGCGTTTAGATGCGCAAACCAGCAGTGCCGCCGAACCAAAGCCGCGGCAAACTTCGCGGCCCGCAAAACTCTTCTAACCGAATGAGCATCATCGGAATCCAATTGTCGGGGAAGAAATATGAAAACCATGTTGCAGTTATTGCTAGCCTTATTCCTGGTGCTGGGCGGCCTGTCGCTGACGGCCGCGGCGCAAGACGGAACCATCAACACCTTGAGCGTGAATCCGCGGCAGAACATCGAGATGACAAACTCGACCGGCACCGAAACCGGCCAGCCGAACGATTACGTGGATGAGACGCAATTGCAGGACAACGTTGGGACGATCAACTCACTGTCGGTCAATCCGCGGCAGAACATCGAGATGACCCACGCCACCGGCACGGAAACGGGTCAGCCGAACGATGTGGTGGCGGGCAGCAGCAGCCAGGAGAACGGGCGGATACCGGTCACGTCGAACATGACGGGTTCGGGCAGCGACGGCAACATGGGGCAGAGCGCGCCCGGTGCCAAGCCGACCGCGACGAAGGCGCAACCGAAGGCAGCCACGCCGAAGAAGTGACACGCGTCAGCCTTCGGAGAATTCTGCCTCCTGAGGCGCGACGGCGGGTTTCCTGGCCGGCGTGGTGGTGATGACGACGACGCTCACCATCACCAACAGCGTGCCCAGCAGCGTGCGAGGGCCTATGCTCTCGCCGGCAAAAAAATATCCCAGAATGACCGCGACCACCGGATTCACGTACGCGTAAGTTCCCACTCGGGTCGGCGACTCGTGATGGAGCAGCCAGACGTAGGCGGTGAAGGCAACGATCGATCCGGCAACGACCAGATAGGCCAGCGCGAGCCATGCATTGCGCGAGACTTCCTGCGGGTGAAACCGTCGAAACTCTCCGAGCGCTCCGGCGGTGACGGTGAGCAGCACGCCGCCGGCGAGCATTTGCGCCGCCGAACTCATCGCCTTCGCTTCCGGCAGCGGCAGCTTGCGCGAGAGCGCCGACGCGATGGACCAGCTCAGCGAGCCGACAAGCAGGGCCACGGCTCCCGATGTCGCGACCGGCTGCTCGCCCAATCCGAGTGAGTGGCTGACCAGCACCAGCACGCCGGCAATGCCGGCGAGAAACGCGATCGACAAGCGGGCGGTCAGCTTCTGCGTGCCGAGGAAGAGAATTTCCGACAGCGACATGAAGACTGGGATGGTGGCCAGCATGACGGCGGCGACGCCAGAGGGCACGCGCTGCTCCGCCCAGAAGAGCAGGCCGTAATCGAGGACGAAGATCAACACGGCCAGCAACGTCGCCGATGACCATTGGCGCAGCGTCGGAACAGGCGTGCGTTTCGCCAGCATCCACGCGAAGAGAATGGCGCCGGCAAGTACGAAGCGCATGCCGGCAAGCAGGAATGGCGGCATCTGCTCGACACCGATGCGAATGGCGAGATAGGTCGAGCCCCAGACGAAATAAATAATCGCGAAGGCCAGCAGGATCTTCCATCTGGCTGGGCGCGGCTCGGAATGCATAGCAAACTCCGCGACAGGCCGTGACCGTCTCGCTTGCCGCAACCATCAGTAGACCACCGGAATGCGGCAGAAGCTTCGCCGTTCGTCATCAGAAATTGTTATCGGGGCATAAAGGAACGCTTATGAGCTGGCACGGGCGTTCACAGACGGGGAAAGATTCCGCGGAGACGGACCAACGCAGGTCCCTCCACTCGGGCTGAAGCCGTCGCTTGGGACGACATGGACGGGATGCGCGTACTGACTACTGGCAACTGCTCTTCTACTTCTTTACTTCTTTCCCTGCACGGCCGACAGGCACTGTCCGTACAGATCGAGCAGGTGCCGCGCGTAGTCTTCGGCTTTGGATTCGCCTGCGCCGCCCTGGAAGCCGGCTCCCGGCGAACCGGCCCGGCCATAGCCCGTGGTGACGGCGATAAATTTCATCATGTCGAGTGCGATGTCCTGGTCGCGGCGCGTGCCGGGCGAGCTGGGAGTTGGTTCTTCCATACGATGGCCTCCATGCCGGGTAAAGAAAAAATAATAGCAGAGAGAACCGTCCTCAGATTTCCAGGCCGACGTGGCACACGCGGCCAATCACGTATTGCGAGTAGCTGCGGCCCGGCGCGATGGGCAGGTCGTGAAGCTCGGCGCGCAGATCGCCCGTGCGCAATACCAGATTGCTTCCCACAAACGACAGATACCCGGCCACGCAGTTTGCGCCGAAGCGGACGGCGTACAGGTTGGGCTGCCTGCGGCGATAGGGTTCCAGGGCGATGTAGTGGCGATCGACGAGCAGTGTCGCCGAGGTCATCTCCAGGGAAACGATTTGGCGCGCGTTGGCCAGCTCCAGCTTGAGCAGCACGAAGCGTTGCCAGTCATCGCGGTCGTGGTCGTGGCTCGGCTTCAGGCGTTGGAGGAACGATCGACTGAAGCCTTGCGTCTGCAGGACCTGCCTGGAGGTGAAGCGCGCCTGGGCGGCGTGTTCGGCGGCGACGAGCGAGATGCGTTCCACGTCGTCGGTGGCGCGGCGTCGCGGGGCGCGTTGCTCGATCTGCGCCGCGCCGATCAGGTCCAGCGTGTCGATGTGCAGAGTGTTCAGCAGACGGTCCATCGATTCCAGGCTCAGGCCGCGCCGCTGGTTCAGAAAGTTGGAGAGATGTCCCTGGGGAAAACCTGCTGCGCGAGCCAGTCCGCTGCCCGTCAGTTCGCCCCGGCGTACGCGAGCGCGAATCAGTTCGCGCAGGCGGTCCTGCAAGCTTAGGAAGGTCATGATGTGAGGTTATTTCTGAAAGCAATACATGTACTTTAGTAACCTGCCGATAGCAATATTTTTGTTGACTAGCCGGATTCCCTCGTGCCAGAGTCGAATTGTGTCCCGGTTCTGGGTTGCTGTTGAGGAAAAGGTGAAATGAGGGACACAGACAACACAGAAGAGAAAGCTTTCGCTGAGTTTCGCCGCAAAATGCGGCAAAACGAAGTACTGCAGGCCGCGTTGGAAAAACTGCTGCGCAGTTTGCAATTTTCCGGCAGGCTCAGCGTCATTGTGAAGAACGGAACGATTTTGAAGTCCGGCTATGAAGAGGGCTACTTCACCCGCCGCCAGGATGAGCGGATGATCTCTTAAGAAACCGGATGGCCGGGACGGGCGAGATGCAGTTCCGCAATCATCTCCGTACCGCTCGCCCGCGGCCGGCCAGGGTTCTTCACCAATTGAATAACCGATAGCAGGTCATCGTAACTGAAACGAACCCTGCGTACGCTTCCCCGATAGCGAGGGGACGCGGCGCAGGGTTCGATTTTTTGCAGGAGAAAAGGAAAATACCCCATGGAACGGATCACCTACGAATTGAAGTATTGCGAGCGATGCGGATCGTTGTGCACGCGCCGCACCGACTCCTCCGACACTTATTGCGACGCTTGTACGCAGATGCTGGCCAATCCTTGCCTTCCGGGAGCCGCCGCGGGCCGGTCGCGGTCCCGCCGCAACCGGGAACCGAACGTCGTTCCGCTGCAGTCGAAGTCCGAAGCGCAGGCGGCGTGCGGGAGGCTGCAATGAGGACTTCGCAGATTGCGGCATACAAAGCCAGGGCCCTGCGGATTGAGACGAGCGACGCGGCATACCCCCACATTGTGGGATTTGATTCGACGCCGGAACCGCGGCCGGAGATGGTGTGTTTTCGCGGCCAGACGCTGGCGCTGGTGCGGCACTTCTTTGAGATCTCGTCGCAGGTGGGGCGAGTCTCGTCGCTGCTGGGCCGCGAGTTTTTCCGCTCGCGAGTCTCGCATCACAGCATTCCCAGCTTCGAGGAGCAGGCGGTGTTTGTGCGCGACATCGAACTCTGCCTGGCGAAGCTACGTGACGAACCCGCCGAGGTGCTCACCTTGCACGGGCTCTACGACTACTCCATCGAAGAGGTGAGCCAGAGGCTGCAGTGCTCGCGTTCGCTGGTCCGGCATCACTTTTACGAGGCGCTGGACACGCTCAGTGAGATATTCCTGAGCGTCGGCTTGCTGCGCGAGAACCGTCCTGACCGGCAGCAGCGGCAGATGCGGTATAACGGTTTGGCGCCGGAGATCGTCGCCCCACCGCGAAAGCCGCCGGCCAGCGTGCGTCAGGTTCCAACGGCCGAAACGTCGCGCGCCGGCGCAGACGCCGGCAAACGCGGACCGCGATCGGCATAGCAAGTGCAATTGCGAGAAGACCGTCTCCCAGGTTCCTCGCACATGCGGCTGCCGTTCAGCGCGGGTAGGTAACGTTTTCTTCCGGCTTGTTGGGGTTATAGCGAATGCGCACCGGGCAGGCGATGTTCAGGTTGCTGACCTTGGCTTCCACGGCGCTCTTGTCGCGGCCGCTGATGCCGGAGTCAGCCCAGGTGGAATAGGTTTTGCCGTTAACCACGAACTCCACGCGATACTCGCCGTGATAGACGGAGCTGTTAGCGGCGGTGGGAACGACGCGGCTCTCGACCACCTTGCATTGCGGAGCAATCCACCACGAGCCCGCGCGGCCGGCATACACCAGGTAGGCGAAGCTGATGACGGCCAGAGCAAACAGCAAGCTCAAGAGAATGACCTTTGGGGAGCGCAGACTTCCAAAGCGCATCGTCATATGGCCTCTGTCCGAAGTGGTGGTTTTATACCGGCGAGTCCCGATGTACCACCTTGACGTTGTAACCCGCCTTTGCCAGCTTTTTCTTCGCCTCTTCGGCGATCATCACCGAGCGATGCTTGCCGCCGGTGCAGCCGAAGGCGATGGTCAGGTAGCTCTTGCCTTCCTCAATGTAGTGCGGGATGAGATAAACCAACAACTCGGAAATACGCCGTATGAATTCCCTGGTCTGAGGAAACGAACGGATATATTTTGCCACTGCCGGGTCCCGTCCGGTAAAAGGACGGAACTTGGGGATGAAGTGGGGATTGGGGAGGAAGCGCACATCGAAGACCAGGTCGGCATCCTCGGGCACGCCCTCGCGGTAACCGAAGCTTACGCACGAGATGAGGATGTTCTTGTCACGGTTGCCGCGCTGGAAGCGTTCGATCAACTGGGCGCGCAGCTCATGCACGTTGAATTTGGTGGTGTCGACCACCAGGTCGGCCAGCTTGCGCAGCGGCCCGAGGCGCCGGCGCTCGGCGACCAGCGAAGTTTTTACGGTAGCGTTGCGGCCCAGCGGATGGGGGCGCCGGGTTTCGCTGTAGCGGCGCAGCAGGGCGTCCTCGTCGGCTTCGAGGAAGATGACGGTGGTCTTGACCATGCGGCGCAACGAGGTCAGGATCTGCGGCAACTTGTCGAGGCGCGCGCCTTCGCGGATGTCGACGACCAGCGCCGCACGCTGGATCTCGAGCGTGTCGAGCACGAGGTCGGCGAAATTGGTGATCAGGCCGACGGGCAGGTTATCGACGCAGTAGTAGCCCAGGTCCTCGAAGGTTTTTAGCGCAGAGGCCTTGCCGGCGCCGCTCATACCGGAGATGATGACCAGCTCGTGGGTATCGTGCTGGCGGCTGGCGGAGGACTTGGTTTCGAGTTTGGGTTGCGCAGCTTTGCGGGGAACGGCTTGGGCGCGTTTAGCGGTTGGCATGGCTCAGCAACCTTTGGGGCGAGACTAACAGAGTTCATGCCCCGCCGGAAGTTCCTACAGGGTTTCGATGACGAACGGGCGTGCCAGTTGCGGAACGAAAGTTGAACGCCGGGTAAATGGCTAGCCCCAGCAACTGACGAAAAGTAAACCCCGTCCTCTGGACACGGCGTCACTCGTTGGCGTACAAGCGGGCTATGGATGTTTGCCGGAAGATCGCGGCAGTGGCGCTTCTGCTGATGGGGAGCTGCGCGTGGGCGCAGAACTCGGATTTCACCTGGGACTGGCGCAATCAGGAGGTCATCGGGCGCAACGATCCCAGCATTGGCAACACCTCGCGGTTGAGCGAACCGGAGCGCGCCGAACTGGTCGATGCCATCGTCTTGCGGCTGCAGAAGCCGATGAGCGATGCCGGATACGATGACGGCCGCATCCACGAAATTGCCACCACCACGCGCGTCCGCTTTATCGACATGGGCGACGTGCATCCGCTGCTGGTTACCACTTCGGTCGGCCTCGAGGGCGGTTGCGATTCGCTCGGCAACTGTCCGCTCTGGATCTTCCGCCGGACCTCTGACGGATTCGTTTCGCTGGTGGACGCCATCGCCGCCAGCTTCACACTCCAGTCGGCCGACGGCGCGCCGCTGCTGGTACTGATGCGTCACGTGTCGCAGAAGGAGAGCGCGCTGATGGCGTATCGCTTCGCCGACGGCAAGTTGACGCCAACGGCGTGCTACAAGGCGCTGTGGCCGGCGAAGTCGGCGGACAGTATTGAATCGTCGGATCCGAAACTGGAAGCCTGTGAAGAGCAGCCCAAGTGGGAGAAGGCTCCGGCCGAGTTAAATTCCCCGGCCTCGGGCGAACCGAAAGCTGAACCCGCTGCGCCCGCTGAGTCGAAGCCGGAGACCGCCGCTCCGGCAGAGTCGAGCCAGACGAAGCCCGATCAGCAGCAGCCGACTCCCGATCAATCTGCACCGAGCGACAAGCAAGTGGCACCGAGTCCGGATCAGACACAGCCTCAGCAACCGGCGCCCGAGACGAAGCCCGATCAGCAGCAGGCGACTCCGGATCAACCTGCGCCGAGCGAACAGCAAGCCGCTCCGAATCCGGATCAGACGCAGACGCAACAACCGGCGTCCGAGACGAAGCCCGATCAGCAGCAGCCGACTCCGGATCAATCTGCGCCGAGCGATCAGCAAGCCGCTCCGAATCCGGATCAGACGCAGACGCAGCAACCGGCGCCCGAGGCGAAGCCTGATCAGCAGCAGGCGACTCCCGATCAACCTGCGCCGAGCAATCAGCAAGCAGCTCCGAATCCGGATCAGACGCCGACGCAACAACCGGCGCCCGACTCCAAGCCCGACGAGGCACCCGAGCACGACGCTTCGCAGGCGAACCCGCAGCAGATGTAATTCCGGCGCTCCACAAGTAAACCCGAGAGCATTATGAGAACATGGCTTAGCAAACGAAGTGTCCCACGGTACGCGTTCTTCGTACTGTGGTTGGTGCTGATGATTGAGCTGCTTTCCAACGACGCTCGCAATCATTGGCCGAAGTCGTCGCTGGCAGGACTGGCGTTTGGAGTAGTAGGGCTGCTGATTGTCGCGGTCTTCTACGTTCGGGGGACGCACAACGCGAGTTGACAAAAAATTGTCTGCGCTGGTGCGGCTGCCATTCTAAACTGCACAGTTTGTTGTGCAAATTCCGGACCGTCGAATTAGCTTGTCAAGCCCCATAAAGGTGCCTTTTTGTCGGTAACTTGCTCTATTTACGGGTAATAAAAACATGTAAAAAAGTGTTAGTTTAGCCCATGAATGTGCTATAGTAATTACCAGAGAGTCAGGAAGGTAACTTCAACACCCTTCCTTGGCTCTCGTTTTTCTTTACCGGCTTCTTGTACCGGCTTCTTGAGGCGATCGCCCTTTAGTGGTGGTGCTCCGGACGACCCCATTCCGGGAAACAGCCGATTCTGTCAGAAACCAAACTGTAGAACCTGGCTCACGTTCTGAACTGCGCTCGGGTGATCGGCCGAGCGGTCCCAGAGTGCTCCTCCGGGCCCGGCAGACGCAATCCTTCGCCCGCAAAGTTGTAGATATCTCAAGCACAATTGGCGTTTCGTCCTGATGATTGCGAGTAAAATTGCAACATTCGGATGGCGCCGTTGCCGAGTTGTAGACAGGTACTGAATTCATGCCATTGATCGGAAGTTTTGCGCTGCTGCTGGCGCTTGCACTGGCAGCTTACTCGTTTCTTGCGGGCGCGCTGAGGTTGTACCGCAAAGACGATCGCCTGGTTGAAACCGCGCGCCGTGCCGGCATCGCCTGCTGGGCTGCCGTAACCGTCGGCGGAGTGGCGCTGGTGATGGCGGCTGTGGGCAATGATTTTTCAGTCGCCTACATCCTGCACCACAGCAATCGCGATCTACCCGTCGCTTACAAGTTTGCCGCGCTGTGGTCGGGACAGGAAGGCTCGCTGCTGTTCTGGGCGTGGCTGCTGTCGAGCTACGCGCTGGTGTTGCGGCTGCGTTACAGAGTCGATCCCAAACTGTTCAACTATGCGTCGGCGATTATCGCGGCGGTGCAGGTGTTCTTCCTGCTGCTGGTGAACTTCGCCGCCAATCCATTCGGCCTGGTAACGGGAACGATCCCCGCGGACGGCAACGGTCTGAATCCGCTGCTGCAGTATTACGAGATGGTGATCCATCCGCCGATGCTGTACCTCGGCTACGTGGGCGTGACCATCCCGTTCGCCTTCGCGCTGGGCGCGCTGATCATGAAGTATCCCGGCGAGAAGTGGATCCACATCACGCGCCGCTGGACCATGGTGGCGTGGCTGTTCCTGACGTGCGGCATCTTCCTGGGTTCGCACTGGGCGTATCAAGTGCTGGGCTGGGGCGGCTACTGGGGATGGGACGCCGTAGAGAACGCGTCGCTGCTGCCGTGGCTGACCATGACTGCGTTTCTGCATTCGGTGATGATGCAGGAGAAGCGCGGCATGATGAAGATGTGGAACATGTGGCTGATCTTCACCACGTTCCTGCTCGCCATCTTCGGAACATTTTTGACGCGCAGCGGGGTGGTCAGTTCGGTACATGCCTTTGCGCAGTCGAGCATTGGCACATGGTTTGTGTGGTTCCTGGCAATTGCGTTTGCCACCTGCGTTTACTTCTTTGTGCTGAATCGCGAGACGCTGCGCAGCGAGCACCGGCTGGAGTCGCTGGTCTCGCGCGAGTCGAGTTTCCTGTTCAACAACCTGGTGCTGCTGGTTTCGTGCTTCGCGGTGTTGTGGGGCACGCTGTTCCCGGTGCTGTCGGAGTGGGTGACCGGATCGAAGGTCACCGTTGGTCCGCCCTTTTTCAATCGCGTCAACGTGCCGATTGGAATCTTCTTAGTCTTTCTGACGGGCGTGGGCCCGCTGCTGGCGTGGCGACAGACGTCGCTGGATCGCGTCAAGCGCAACTTCATCTGGCCGACCGCGATCGCGGTGCTGACGGTCATCGTGCTGATCGTCGGCGGCATGAAGCCGTGGCAGGACTCGGCTTATTTCTACTCGCTGATGGCGATCGCGCTTTCCATGTTCGTCATCGCGACGGTCAGCGGTGAGTTCTGGCGCGGCGGGCGCGTCATCGCGCGTCAGACGGGCGTGAACATCCTGCAGGGCATGGTCGTCATTACCCGCCGCAACACGCGCCGTTACGGCGGCTACCTGATTCACATCGGCGTGGTGCTGGTCATCATCGGGTTCGCCGGCTTGCCGTTCAACCAGGACAAAGAGCAGGAGATGGGCTTCGGCGACAAGATGGAGATCGGCCATTACACGCTGGTCTGCAAGTCGTACACGCAAGACAGCAAGCCCAACTACGACAGCGAGTGGGCGGTGCTGGATGTGTACAAGAACGGCAAGTATCTGGGGCAGATGTTCCCCGAGCGCCGCTTCTACAATGCCAGCCAGCAGACGTCGACGATTGTGGCCAACCGCACACGTCCCAACGAAGATTTATACCTGGTCTACACTGGGCGCAATCCGGACACGGGCAAGCCGATCATCAAAGCGCACGTGAATCCGCTGGTGCTGTGGATCTGGATCGGCGTACACGTGATTTTGATCGGCACCATCATCGCACTGATCCCGAACATGAAGCCGCAACGAGGCGCGCCGGTGAAGGACAAGGATCGCGCGCTGACAGAAGCGGAACATCGCGGAGCCGTGGGGGTGGGTGGAGATTGAGGAAGGGATTAGGGGCTTGGGGCCAGGGATTCGACGACGGTAGAAAGAGGGTTGTCATCCTGAGCGGAGCGTCCGCATCTTTGCTTTCCGCCGCTGTTTTTGCGGCGGCGGACGCGCAGCCGAAGGATCTGCGGTTCCCCGGCTTGGCACATGTTTTCGCAACCTTGAACGCGGTTCGATGCGTGAGATTGAGTTCCGCATTTGTTTTGAGGACGGCAGAACCGCAGGTCCCTCCGCTCCGGCTGAAGCCGTCGGTCGGGATGACAAACAAGATCTTGGCTAGTTGCTGATTGCTAGTTGCGGATTGCTAGTTGCTGAGAGTTCGTTCGACTTCGCAACGTAAAGGCGGCGCTGCTCCGCCCAGGAAGACAGAATTGCTTGGGTATTCATAACTTGAAACGGGAAACTCGAAACTGGAAACTGGGACGAAGGAAACTTCGTATTGCGCAGTTGGTGCTGATCGCGGTGCTGGCCCTGCTCTTCATGGGCTCCGACAGCGACGCGCGCTTCAACAAGCTGGGGCACCAACTGATGTGCGCCTGCGGCTGCAATCAGGTATTGCTGGAATGTAATCACGTTGGCTGCACGTATTCCGACCGCATGCGCAACGAGTTGACCGCCGGCATGGATCGCGGCGACAACGATTCGCTGATCCTGCAAAGTTTTGTGCAGAAATACGGCAACACGGTGTTGTCTGCGCCGACCACGACCGGCTTTAACCGTATCGCGTGGATCATGCCGTTCGCAGTGTTTGGGCTGGCGATCTTCCTGACTGTCTGGCTGGTGCGTCTGTGGAAGGCGCGAGCCGTGGCTCAGCCGGTGGCAAGTCCCAAGCTGGGGGCCCAGGAACTCGACGGGCTGCGCAAGAAGGCCCGCCAGGAGACGGAATTCTAATGACTGCAATGTTTGCTCTTGTCATGAATCAGGAAACAGCCTTCGTGCTGTTCGGCTGCACGCTGTTTGCCGCGGCTTTGTTCGTTTACGTTTTCTACGAGCCGGGAGATGTCGTGGCCGGAGACGAGAAGACCCGCCATATGTACCTTCTGGAGCGCAAGGAAGCGACCTACGAAAATCTGCGCGACTTGAACTTCGAGTACAAGGCGGGCAAGCTGAGCGAGCAGGATTACGCGATCCAGCAGGCATCGCTGGAAGATGAAGCAGCAGGGATTCTGGCCGAGTTGGAGTCGATTGAGAAGGCGCGCGCGGTCGTGCGCAAAGGGACGCGCCGGCCCAGCGGAGGCAAGGCATGAAGGTATTTGCAGGGGATGAGACAACGGTTGAGGCGCGACGCACCGGTTTGTGTCAAAGCGCTGCCTCAGCCGCTGCATCGACTTCGCCGGGGCGAACGTCCTAACCTTCAACGCATCGTTTGGCACGACTGAAGTCGTGCCCGGACACAAAGCACACGATTGAGTTCAATGACCATCAAGAAAATTCTCTTCCTCCTGATCTGTGCGACCCTACTGTCGTCAATCGCCGCGGCCCAGAACATCACGGGCACGGTGACCAATGGAACCACCGGCAAGCCTGCTGCGGGCGCCGACGTGACGCTGCTGGCGCTGTCGCAGGGCATGCAGGAGATTGGCAACACCAAGACGGACGCGCACGGACACTTCTCGTTTCCCGCACCCCAGGACACCCAGGCGCCGCACATGGTACGCGTGACGTACGAGGGTGTCAGTTACTTTCCGCAGACGGGACCGCTGATGCCGGGTAGCACCACGGCGGATCTGACAGTGTATGACTCGGCGAAGAAGGTCGACGGCGTCAGCCAGACGGTCGAGGTCTACCGCTTCCAGAGTGACGGCAAGCAGCTGGAAGGCCTGGTGCTGTATGCGCTGAACAATGCGTCGCAGCCGCCAAAGACGGAAGCCAGCGAAAAAGGTACGTTTGAGGTTGTCCTGCCTGCCGGCGCCGACATCGAGCAGACGCAGGGCAAAGGTCCTGGCGGGCAGCCGATTCAGATCGAGGCGAATCCGGGAGCGGAAAAAGGGCACTACGTGCTGAACTATCCCATCCGTCCGGGAGAGACGCAGTTCCAGATTGCCTTCCACATGCCCTACAGCGGCGAGGCCAGCTTCTCGCCCAGTCCGCTGCGCGACATTCAGCACTTCGTGGTGATGACGCCGAAGAGTATTAGCTTTGAGGCGAAGAAAGCGCAATCGTTCCAGCAGATGCAGGACGCGCAGTCGACCATTATGGTGGCGACCAACGTCAAGCCGGGCGCGGACCTGGCTTTCCGCATATCCGGTACGGGAGATTTTCCGGCTGACGCGCAGCAAGGAGCGCAGGGTGGTGGTGTATGCCGGCGGTGGAGCGATGGGCGGAGGCGGCGCGCAGGCGGCAGCCAACGACAATCGCCCTGGCGGCGGCCTGGGCGCGCCCATCGATGCGCCCGATCCGCTGTATAACTATCGCGCCTACATTCTCGGAGCATTTGCACTTGTGCTGGTGATGGGCGGAGCGTATGTGGTTTCGCGCTCCAATCATCCGGTGGCGGCGGCTGCGGGCGCCGGAGCTTCCCGCCAGGTTCCGGTCGAGAGCTCCGAGATCGGCGATGCAGCCGACTTCATGGAGCCCAGCGCTCCAGCCAGGGACCGCAATGCCCTGCTGCTGGAGGCAATGAAGGAAGAGCTGTTCCAGTTGGAGATCGACCGGCAGCAGGGCAAGCTGGCTCCCGAGGAGTACAGCAAAGCCAAGGCGGCGATTGACGAGACCATCAAGCGCGCCCTGGCGAGAGGGAAGAGCAGCTAGGTTGTTCCCCCTGCCAAAGACCTAGGCTCTCCCTCCTCCAGACCTGACGCGTGGCAGCGCTGAGCGATGCCCTTCGCCTTCAGGAACTCTGAGACATTCGATGTCTCCCGTTCCCTACATCGGCAGTGAGGCGGAAGGCTTCAGCGGAGATTCTTCAGCGCTGGGACATGTCATCCTATCTTTTCGCTCGGGCGATAGGTGCGGCGGGGTACAATCGCGTCCGCAGCCCGGTTGCGCTGCCGTCATTCATTTCCTTCTTTCTTGAGGTCGACTATGCCGCTGCTGGAAACTGGAGCTCGCTTTGCCGCCCGCAAAATGCCCAAGGTCATCGGACCCAGAACGCACGCGGTGCTGGATTACGCCATTGCGGGTACGTTCCTCATCATGGGCGCGCGGATGTGGCGGCGTAACCGCCGCGCGGCAGTGGGCTCGCTGATCTGCGGAGGCGCGGCCGCGCTCAACGCAGTGGTCACCGATTATCCCGGTGGGATGACTCCTCTGCTGGATTACCGAACGCATGGGCGCATCGATGCAACGATGGCAGCGATGACCGCCTCCACGCCAAAGTTTCTCGGATTTTCCGATGACGACGAGGCGCGCTTCTTCAGCTTCCAGGCGCTGGCCGAGACGGTGGTGACGGGGCTGACGGATTATGGGTACTACGAGGAAGCGAACAGCGACTAGCCGTTAGCAATCAGCAACTAGAAAACCCTCTTCGCTGTGTCATCCCGACCGAGGACTTCAGTCCGAGGAGAGACCTGCTTTGTGCCGTCTGAGCCCTCACCTTTTATTGTGGGAGCGCTGGGCTAGGTTGGCCATTTCACTTGCGCGAAACGAGACTCTACTACCAGGAGCGAACCTCAGATCCTTCGGCTGCGGCGCAAAAGCCTTCGTGCCGGTCGGGATGACAATTCAAATTGGCATTGTGTCGGCCTAAAACCCGTAGTGTCGAGCCATCGTCCAACTTAGCTCCCAACCCCTAGCCCCTAACCCTAGCCCTAACCCGGCTGCTCACAGCCTCCCGCCACTCCCCCGCGCTACAATTACAGCCAGCGTTATCAAGGACGGAATCATGAATGCGAATCCATTAGAGCGTTCGTTGGCGGAAGTTGATCCTGACATTGCGCAGGCTATCGAAAACGAAGAGCGGCGCCAGCACGAGGGGCTGGAGCTGATCGCCTCAGAAAACTTTGTCAGCGAAGCCGTGCTGGAAGCCGCGGGCTCGGTCTTCACCAACAAGTACGCCGAGGGTTACCCCGGCAAGCGGTATTACGGCGGCTGCGAGTTCGCCGATATGGTCGAGAACCTGGCGCGCGACCGCGCCAAGCAGCTCTTCGGTGCCGATCATGCCAATGTGCAGCCTCACTCGGGCTCGACCGCGAACATGGCTGCCTACGCTGCCGTCATTCAGCCGGGCGACACCATCCTTGGCCTGAACCTCGCGCACGGCGGCCATTTGACGCATGGGCATCCGCTGAACTTCTCCGGCAAGACGTACAAGATTGTTCCTTACGGCGTTACCAAAGAGACCGAGACCATCGATTACGACGAGCTGGAGCAGACTGCCGAGCGGGAGCGGCCGAAGCTGATTGTCGGCGGCGGCAGCGCGTATCCGCGCATCATCGACTTCGCGCGCATGCGGCAGATTGCCGACAAAGTCGGCGCGCTCTACCTCGTCGACATGGCGCACTTTGCCGGGCTGGTTGCCGGCGGCGCACATCCGTCGCCCGTCCCCCACGCGCACGTGGTCACCACGACAACGCACAAGACGCTGCGCGGTCCGCGTGCCGGCATGATCCTGTGCAAGTCCGAGTACGCGGCGGCGGTTGATAAAGTCGTCTTCCCCGGAATGCAGGGTGGGCCGCTGGTGCACATCATGGCAGCCAAGGCCGTGTGCTTCCGCGAGGCGATGCAGCCAGCGTTCAAGACTTACGCGCAGCAGGTTGTCGCCAATGCCAAGGTGCTGGCGCAGACGTTGATCGATGAAGGTTTCCACATAACCTCCGGCGGCACCGACACGCACCTGATGCTGGTGAATGTTTTCGCCAAAGGCATGCTGGGCTCCGAGGCCGAGAACGCGCTGCACGAAGCCGGCATCACGGTGAACAAGAACGCGATTCCATTCGACACCAATCCGCCGATGAAGCCCAGCGGCATCCGCATCGGCACGCCCGCGCTGACGACGCGTGGTATGAAGGAAAACGAGATGCGGCAGGTCGGCAAGTGGATCTCCGAGGTGCTGCATAACCGCACCGACAAGAACGTGCTGGCGCGGATCAAGCGCGAAGTGCTGGGTCTGGCCGAAGCGTTTCCGCTATATGCCACGCGTAGGGCGAAACACGCGGAGACCGTAAAGGCATAACGGATTCCAATCTTAGACAAGAAGCCACAGCGAGAGTTGTGGCTTTTTTGCCTGCGGATGAAACGGCTGCGCTGGCGTTCCTCGACTGCGTGTCCGTGCGAATCGCCAACCGGCGAGATAACAATTCGTACGACGAGCACCGGTTTCTCGAATAAGGGACGGAACGACCGGCACTGCAAGCGGGAATCGGTCAGGCTTTCACCGTGGTGCTCGCATATAATCAAGTTCTCTCATGAGTTCGTCCGACGCGCCCTCCGCAGGCCCTCAGCTTCTACCCGAACAGACCAGCAACTCCACTAGCCGCAGCTGGCTGTGGATTGTGCTGCTGTGGGCGGTGATCTACATTCCCGGGCTGTTCACGCCGCCGCTGCTCGACGACGCCGATTCGGTACACGCCGAGGCCGCGCGCGAGATGGTCGTACGCCACGACTGGACGACGCTCTACATCGACGGCATCCGTTACTTGGAAAAAGCGCCGTTGCTGTATTGGGGCATGGCTGCGAGCTATGAAGTTTTCGGCGTGCATGGTTGGGCCGCGCGCATTCCGCTCATCCTGGGATTGCTGGCCCTGCTGCTGGAAACGTATTCGCTGGGCAAGCGCACGCTGGGCGAGCGCGCCGGATTCTGGGCGGCGATCGTACTTACCGTTTCCATCGGCCCGTATCTGTTCACCCGCATCCTGATTCCCGACATGCTGATCGCGCTGTGGCTGGCGCTCGGCCTCGACTTCTTTCTGCGCACGCTGGAAGAGCAGCCGCCGTCGATCCTGTCGTGCTGGGGATTTGCCGGCCGTGGCCGCGCTGGACGTGCTGACGAAAGGCCTGATCGGCATCGTCTTCCCGGTGGCCATCGCCGGGCTGTATCTCATCCTGACCGGCAACGTGAAGCACCTGCTGCGCATGCGCATGCTGTCGAGCACGCTGGTGCTGCTGATCATCGCGGCCCCGTGGCACATCGCTGCGGCAATCGAGAATCCGGCAGCCGGGCAGGCACGCGGCTTCCTGTGGTTTTATTTCGTCAACGAGCACTTTCTGCGCTACCTGGGCAAGCGCATTCCCCACGATTACGACACGGTGCCGCTGCTGCTGTTCTGGGCGCTGATGTTTCTGTGGGTATTTCCGTGGTCGGCGTTTCTGCTGCAATCGCTTCGATCGATACCGCATCGCTGGCGCGAGGTCCGCGAAGCGATGAACGCGCGGCAACGCGCGATGCTGCTGTTCGGTATATGGGCAGCGGTGATCCTGCTGTTCTTCAGCTTGTCGACCCGCCAGGAGTATTACGTGATTCCGGCGCTGCCGGCCGTGGCGCTGATGATCGGCGGCTTTCTGCAAGACGAAGCTGAATCGCCCGAAGGTTCGCGCGAGCGCCGCAGCGGACGCATCGGATCGGTTGTCCTTGTCGTGCTCGGCGTCGCCGTCTTTGCGGCGGCAATGTTTCTGCTCGCGCAGAGCACCAGCACCGCACCCGACAGCGATCTCGCCGACCTGCTCAAGAAAAATCCCAATGAGTACGCGCTGGCCTTCGGACACATCTTCGACCTGACGCCGCGCGCGCTGGGACTGTTCCGCGCCCCGCTGGCGACCTTCGGCATCGCGCTGCTGGTGGGAACGATGCTCAACCTGCTCTATCGCCGGCGCGAGCGCCCCATCGCCGGCAACTGGGTGCTGACGGTGATGATGGTGTTCGTGCTCTTCGCTGTCCATCAGGGGCTGGTGATGTTTTCGCCGATCCTGTCGTCGAAGAAGCTGGCCGACGCCATCGAGCAGGAGATCCGGCCGGGCGACGTGATGGTTTCGTACGGCACCTACGAAGACGCGTCGACGCTGAACTTTTATGTGCAGCAGCCGATTCACGTAGTCAACACGCGCACCGAAGGCGACATGTATTACGGCTCGCTGTTTCCCGATGCGCCGGCGATCTTCGATGACGATGCGTCGCTGGCGAAGTTGTGGCACGGGCCGCGACGAGTGTTCCTGTGGGTCGAGGAAGGCAACATGCCGGACTACATCCGCAAGACAGCGTATTACCAGCTCGCGCGCAGCGGAGGAAAGATGATCCTGATGAACCGGGCTGTGGCAGCTCAGCCATGAGCGTTCAGCGCGCTGGCGAGCGATAGTCGAAGCACCGGTTGTCGTCACGCGCGGCCAAGACAGCAGGTCCGTCCACTCCGGCTGAAGCCGTCGGGCGGAGGACACATTTACAGAAAGGCTTTGTTGAGGAGCGCCACTGGAACGCTTTTCCGCAGAAACCAAAAACGTCGTGTCCGTCCGGGTGGCAACAGGGGGTTGGATTGCCACCATCCGGACCGACACGACAGGAGTGAGTACCAACTGACTGTAGCCCCGCTGCCGAGAATGTGCAGCGAGAGAGGTCACGCTTGTGCGTGCGATACTACACCGCCCATCGGTGACCTATGTCGCACGGTGACGTGCGCTAGTCGCCGAATCGGGAAAACAAAAGCCGCGGCTTCGGACCGCGGCTTTGTTCCTGCGTGAGTGAGTGAGTGAGCTTTAGCGACGGCCCTTCTTGGCTGCCTTTTTCTTCGCGCCACTCTTCTTCGCTGCTTTCTTGGCGGCCTTTTTCGCTGGAGCTTTCCTGGTGGCTTTCTTGGCGCCACCCTTCTTGACAGCCTTTTTGGCCGGCTTCGCTGGAGCCTTCTTCGCTGCTTTCTTCTTTGCCGGAGCCTTCTTGGCCGCCTTCTTTGGCGGAGCGGGTTTCTTCGCCGGAGCCGCTTTCTTGGCGGCCTTCTTCTTGGATGGAGCCTTCCGGGCAGGAGCCGGCGGTGGCGGAGCAGCCACAGCTTCCTCTTCTTCCGTGTCAGGCTCGACTTCTACCTCTTCCTCAACCACGGAGACCGATTCCGGTTCCTCTTCTTCTTCCTCTTCCTCTTCGTATTCTTCTTCGTCGTCGAGGGATTCGCCGTAAGCGCCGTCTCCGTAGTCGTCCATTTCATCGTCTCTACGAGCGTAGAGCGTTTCATCGTATGTCATATGCTTGTCCTCCTGATGGTGCCGGACTCCGCATGACTGCACGGAGGCAGCTCGCAAGGCAAAAATCGTTTTATACCAAAGCCAAAAATCGCACAACCACAATAGCGATGAACACACCGTTACAGATGCGCCGTTCCCGAGGGACGACGCGGAAAACCGCAACGCGCTTGTTGTAACAGAACCCGACGACGAAGGGAAGGGCGTCCGTCGCAAAATGCTGCGGAAGTTGCAGTGTGGGAGAGTTACTGGCGGATAATCAGCACATCGCCGGGGCGAACGGAAGCCGAAGCCAGCTTGGGATTGTCGCGTTTGAGCGCCTGCACCGAGGTGTGGTTCGATTCGGCGATGCTGCTCAGCGTCTCGCCCTTCTTAACTTTGTGATATTTCGCCGCTTCTGTGCTGTGAGCGGAGTGTGACTTGCTCGTTTTAGCCGAGGTGCGCTCGGCTTTGGTGGAAGACCCAGCCGAAGCCGGTTCGGCCTTGGGCTCAGTCGACGAAGCAGCCTCGGCGCTGTCAGGGCTGAGCGGCTTGTAGATTACCAGGGTGCGTCCGGGCGTCAGTTCTCCGCTACCCCGCAGGTGGTTCCATTTCCGGAGTTTGTCCACCGGAACCTCGAAGTCGTCGGCCACCGAGGCCACGGTATCGCCCTTGCGGATCTTGTAGTGGGTGGCGTGCTTGGAATAGGCCAGCGCGCTGCCTGAACCCTGATGCGTCGGCGCGATCGGAATGATCAGCTTCGCCCCGACCTTCAGGTCGTCGCTGGAAAGGTTGTTGGCCTCCTCAATGGAGCTGGTTGAGGTGTGATACTTACGCGCGATGGCCGGCAGCGTGTCGCCGTAATTGACGCGGTGATAGCGCCAGTAAGTGCGCATGTCCTGCGGGATGACGGCGATGGCTGCCTGGTACTTGTCCTTCGAGCCCCCTGGCAGGTTCAACGTGAAACTCTGATCCTTAGGCGTGGTCAAGCGCAGCAGGCTGGGATTCAGCTCCTGCAGTTCGTCCACCGAGCTGTCTACGCATTCGGCTACCAGGCGCAGGTCTACGGGATAGTCGATGGTCACCTGGTCAAGCTGCGGCGGGGCTTCCGGGGTCACGCGCTCCAGCCCATACTGCTCGGGATTCTTGGCGATGATGGTGACCGCCAGAATAATCGGGACGTAATTGCGCGTCTCCTGCGGCAGCACGCCCCGTTTGTAGAGCTCCCAGAAGTCGGCGTAGCCGGTGCGCTCAACCGCGTGCTGCACGGTGGCTGCGCCCGAGTTGTAAGCCGCCATCGCCAGGTACCAGTCGCCGAACTGGTTGTAGAGGTCCTTCAAGTGCCGCGCGGCCGCCTGCGTCGCTTTCACCGGATCCTGCCGGTCGTCGACCCACCAGTTGCGCTCCAAGCCGTAGAGCTCGCCTGACTGGGCCATGAACTGCCACATGCCGCGGGCTCCGGCGCGCGACAGCGCCAGCGGCTGGAAACCGGATTCAGCCTGCGCCAGGTAGATCAGGTCCTGGGGCACACCTTCCTGCTTCAGGGTCTCCTCGATCATCGCCTTGTAGCGTCCCGAGCGCGCCCAGGCGTGCTCCAGCGTCGCCTTGCCGCGTGGGCTGGAGAAGTAGTTGATGAACATCGCGACCTGGTCGTTCATCACCAGCGGCAGGTCGGACTTGGTGGTCTTGATCTCGGCTTCGGCCTTGGCGCGGATGTTGGGATCGACCGGGAAAGTGATGTCGTTGGCTTCGTCAATCGGCGCAGGCTGGGATTGCGGCTCCTGGAAGCCGTCGCCTTCCTTCAAGGCGGTCATCTCGAGTTCGTGAACGGCTTCGACGATTTTGTCGAATTCGCGCTGGAGGCTCTCGTTGTTGCGAATATCCAGATTGCTCGACAGCAGCGTGTTGAATGCCTGGTCGAAATTGGCCTTGGCGGCCTCAAGGTGTCCTGCCTGGTAGTTGGCCTGGCCGGCGGCGTATTGCTTTTCGGCCTGCGCAATCAGGGCTTCAGCGGCGTCGGTGGACGGCGCGGACTTGGCCGCCGAATCGTTCTTGGCAACTTGTTGTGAGCTGGACTTCTGCGCGGCAGGCGCCTGGACGTCAGGAGCGGTAGCTTGAGCGGGCAGCGGAGCAGGCTTTTTGGCTTCGTCGGTTTCGCATCCTGTCATAAGGCAGAGCAAAACCGCGGCCGGGACCATGAGGCGAAGCAGTGTCATCGTTGCTACAGTTCCGAAACAGCTTTCTCCTGCGTTCCACCCGGGTGAACTTGATGTTACTACGCCAAGAAATTGAGGGTCAACGAAAGTGGGGTGAAAAGCAGAGAAGATGCAACGAATGAGAGGGTTAGACAGTATTTTGCCGGGTACGTTCTGCCGGTTAGTTTCGGTTGGATGCGTTCTGCCGTCTGTCTGGCCGGGTATGTTCTGCCGGGTGCCCCGTTCTACGCCTTCTTCCGGCGCAGGGCGGGAATCTAATCACGATTTGTCGTCCTGGCCGGAGAGTCCGCGCCTTTGCTTTTCCGCGCTGCTGTCGCGGCGGGCGGACTCGGAGCCGAAGGATCTGCGCTCCGCCACGAGCAGCAACGCGTCGCGGACAAACAGCAGGTCCCTCCACTCCGGCTGAACCATCCCAACAAGCGCAACAGCGGCGCTTGTCGGGAGCCCTGGTCGCCGTCGGTCGGGATGACAATTCTCAATTAGTGAAGCACATCGGAATTAGCAAAGTTTTTGTAGATTGCGGCCTACTGGTTGTCCGCTACAGGCACGATCTTCGTATCCGTCCGGAACTTCTTGTAATCGCGGTCGCTGACTTCGAACTCCATGGCGAAGTCCTTCAGCAGCGCTACGCGCGCATCCAGCTTTACTGCCACGTGTTGCTGCAGCCAGACTTCGTCATTCACCCGCGTGTTCTCGATCACAGCACGCGAACCTTTGTGCAGCCGGGCAATGAACAGGCCCCAGGTGAAGGTATCAATGAATTCGACGTCTAGCTTCTTCATCTGCACGTCATCTTTGTCGATCCATATGCGAAAGCGCGTCTTGGTGAGGACGTTGGCGTCTTTGTGTTGCGGCTTGTAGCCCGGCTTGGGCTCGCCTGCAATGACATAGTTATCGCGGCCGTCGAGCTTCTCCATGCCGATGTAGGTGAAGTTGTAGGCGTCGGCAATTTCGCGCACAAATTCGCGCTCGTCCTCGTGATCTTTTTCTTCTTTCTTGAGCCGCTTTTCGCGATCGGAGTCGGACTCGTCCTTCCGCTTGTCGATGATCTTCTGGATCTTCTCGTCTTCCTTGCGCGCATCCTTGTCGGAAAGCGGTTTGTCGTTTTTCGCGACCAGCTTCTGCACCGGCTCGCCGTAGATTTCCATCACGTCGTAGGTTTCGGTTTCGGTGGATTTGACCTCGCCTTTGCCATTGAGTTTGCGCGTCACCTGCCGCTCGACGTAGGTGTAGTCGCGCAGCTTCTTGTCGTTCTGGATGTCGTTGTCGGCGGTGCGGCGGATGAGGTCTTTGATTTGCTCCTGCGACAATGTGGGAGACGGAGCGTCCGCCGGAGCGGCGCCGAGAACCGCGGCTGCGCCGAGAATGATGGCGAAGATTCCTATGACCGCTTTGGGCAGGAGCCGCATATCCGAGTCGAACCCACATCGAGGCGGGAAGTTCTGAACAGGATACGCGAAGCGCAGTGGATTGGTTTCAACACGCTGCCCAAAACAATAACCTTGTCATCCTGAAAAACACTCTGAACGCGCCAACGCCAAGGGTCCGTTCTACGCCTTCCTCTGGGGTATAGCGGGAAACTCTTACGCCAGCGCCAGCGCCTGCTCCAAATCACTGAGCAGATCCGAGCAATCTTCAACTCCCACCGACAACCGCACGGTCGCCGGCGAAACTCCCAGCAGTTTGAGCTGCTTCGCACTTAATCCAATGTGCGACGCCAGCACCGGATAGGACACTGTCGATTCCACTCCTCCCAAGCTGGCCGCCAGATACCACAACTTCAGGCTGTCGATGAACTTCTCTGCCGCGCTTCCGCCGCCGCGAATGTCGAACGAAACCATCATGCCGAAATCGTTCATCTGCTTCTCGGCGGCCTCGTGTCCCTCATTGTCAGACAGGCCAGGATAATAGACGCGGGCGACCTTGGGATGACGTTTGAGGGAGTCGGCAATCAGCGCGGCGTTGCGGCAGGCGCGCTTCACCCGCAGGTGCAGCGTCTTCAGGCCGCGGACCAGCAGGTAGGCGCAGCCGGGATCGAGACAGCCGCCGGTGAGGATCATCATCTGCCGCGCTCTCTCCATCCACTGGCGCGAGCCGGCCAGCACGCCCGCCGTCAGGTCGCTGTGGCCGCCCAGATACTTGGTCGCGGAGTGAATCACCATGTCGGCGCCGAGTTCCAGCGGCTTTTGCAGGATGGGCGTGGCAAAAGTGTTGTCGACCACCACGCAGGCTCCGCGCTTGCGTCCCAGCGCGCACAACTTCTCCAGGTCGACGCAACGCAGCGTTGGGTTGGTTGGGGTCTCCAGAAAGAGCAGGCGAGTTTTGCGGGTGAAGTACCTCGCGGCGTTGTTGATATCGTGATAGGGAATGAATTTTGTTGTAATCCCACAACGTGGGAGCACTTGGTCGAAGAGCTTGAGTGTACCTCCGTAGATGTCGAGCATGGAGACGATTTCATCGCCTGCTTCACAGGCGATGAGAGCCGCGATCATCTCGGCAGCCATGCCGCTGGAGGTCGCAACTGCGGCTTCCGCGCCTTCGAGCGCCGCGATCTTTTCTTCGGCTGCGGCCACCGTGGGATTGCCGTAGCGCGTGTAGAGATACTTGCCGCGATGGTCCTTCGCATACTGGCGCAGCGCCTCGACGTTGGGCAGCGCGTAGACCGCGGTCTGCTCGATGGGCGTGGTCAGCGGCGCGTATCGTCCGTGGCGCTCCTCGCCGGAGTGAATGCAGCGCGTGGCATCAGCGTGAGAAGGGATTTTGGATCTGGTCTTGCGCATGAGGACTCACCTCGGCGGGACAGACGATTGTAAATGGAGACAGGACTGAGAAATCTGCTGCCCCCGTTCACGAAACGTCAAAACCGACGAGTCGAGCGGCGCCTTGCAACCGGTCGTCAGAGGTCAGGAAGACGCGCCCCTGAGGCTTCCCTTCACACCATTCGAGGGCGGCCGCCATCTGGAGAGAATCTGCGGCGTGCAGATCGTACCGCTTGACAAGTTCCACCGCGTTGCGGCGGAGACCTTCGGCGGGTTCAATTACCGACCAAATGCTCGCCAGCTCCTGTGCGAGTTTGACCGACTGATTCCACTGCTGAGAATCCAGCCGCTGAATTCGCAGTAGGCGAGCTAAGGCGCTTGCAATTTCGACGGGAGTCGCCCACCAGACAACAACTCTGTACTTGGCCAGCCAAAGTTTGGATTGCAAGGTGCCCGTTTGGCTGACGCAAAGGGGCACCAGCACGCTACTGTCCCAAAAAGCGGAAGGCCGCGTCAGCGGCCTTCTCGTTCTTGACGCCATATCTCCTTCATTACCTCGTCGGGAATATCGCCGGGAGGCTCTGGCCAGCCTTCTGAAGCCTTGTGGCGGCGCAACGGCGGGGTCAAAATGCCCCGGGCGATCAGGCGTTTCTCCTGCTCGGAGAAATCCCCAGCCAGAACAGGAACGATTCGCGCAACCGGCTCATTACGATCACAAACTAAAACCTCTTCGCCTTCGCGAACCAGTTGGATATGGGCGCTCAGCTTCGCCTTCAGATCGCTGATTTTCACGCTGCGCATGACTTCATCCTATCCGAAGTGACCAACTTGGTCATGTTGTTTTTGCGAAGAACAACCATTGCCTCAGCCTTCGACTACCACGCCCGCCGACAACTTCTCTTTCGTGTGCACAGCCCAGGCCATGCGCGGGGTGTTGTGCGCGATGCCGATGCGGCCGCGTTTATCGACCAGGATGATGCCGCCGTGGCCGTTGAGGCGCGACTTCATGTAATACAGCGCCTGCTTCGCCGCTTCTTCCGGCGTGATGCCGCTTTCCACGCGATCGGCGGTCCACTTGGCCAGCACCAGCTTCATCATGGGCTCGCCCCAGCCGGTGGTCGAGACCGCAGCGCTGCGATTGTCGGCGTAGCAGCCGCAGCCGATCAGCGACGAGTCGCCCACGCGCCCCGGCGCTTTGTTCAGCGTGCCGCCGGTCGAGGTCGCCGCAGCGATGTTGCCCGAGGCATCCAGCGCGACGGCGCCGACGGTGTCGTGCGAACGGGTTGGTCCGAACTCGTCAGGCATCTGCAGGTAGGCTTGTTTCTTGGCCTCGCGCAGCCGCTCGATCTCGCGCTCGATGATGAGGTCATCGTTCGAGCAAAGTTCAATCCCGTGCTCCTGTGCAAAGCGCTCCGCGCCGGTGCCGACGAAGTAGACGTGCGGGCTCTCAGTGAGAATTTTCTTGGCCGCGCGTACAGGGTTGCGAATGTGCTCCACACAGCCGACGCCGCCGGCGCGCAGGGTGGCTCCGTCCATGATGAGCGCGTCCAGTTGCACCCGGCCATCCATGTTGAGAAACGAGCCGCGTCCGGCGTCGAAAGTCTCATCCTCTTCCATCACCACCACGGCCGCTTCGACGGCGTCGAGCGAGCTGCCGCCTTTTTGCAGGACGTCCCAACCCGCAGCCACAGCAGCTTCCACGCCGCGCCGATGCGCTTCGATTACATCGTCAGGCATGGCCCACGCACCGCCGTGCACCAGCATTACCGGATCCGCCAAGTTTGTGCCTTTCGGGAAGAAGTGGCCTCGCATTCGAGGCAAACCCGAAAGGATATCAGAAGCGATGGCCGCGATGCCGTACGGCGGAACTCAGGGATTGCATCGTCGAAAGAGTTGGAGCATAGTAGTGGCCTCCTCGCCATGAGCTACTCTTCTCCATCGTTCCAGTCGCTGGATTCAGCCCAAGAATCTCGCGCCGACCAAATCGGTTCATTGCGCAGGAATTTCATTCTTCTGGTGGTGATTCTGATCGTACTGGGAATGCTTGCGGGGATGGTTCTGTTCGGGGTGGTTAAGTTGCATCAATTCAATTGGACTATGGGGCTGATCGTCCTATCGAACGCATTCGCCGCTCTTGCGCTGACGCGGGTCATCTATCGCCGTCTTCCTCGATAATCGTTGTTCTACCCTGACGGGGCGAGTTGGGCACGGGCGCTCGCGATCTTCTTCTTGTATCCCGCAGTGAACAGCGCGCAGACCCCCATTACAAGAAATGGTGCGAGCACCCCCAGAAGCAGCGGGTTGTGACCGCCCTTGCTTGCGACCGCGCACAAGACGAGATTGAGGACGAAGCCCGCGCCCCAGACGGCGCTAATGATGCGGTTGACGCGCAGAAATCCAGGACTGTTCCAATGTTCGGGGGGAGCGGATTCGCGCGCGTATTGCACCGTAAAGGGCGCACCGACGGCGATGGAGATCCAGGTGACAATGGCGTAAAGTCCCCAGATCACCATGGAGCTGTAAGCGGCAAACGCCGACAGGCGCAAGACGAAGGTCGCCACGGCGGCGAGCGCGAAGTAGCCAAGCAGCACCCAGTCCAGCAGCTTGATCTTGATGTGCTTGCTGGCAATCAGGGAGAGCAGACCGGCGCTGGCCATCAGCCCAAACAGCACCGCCTCCGGCCATTCCCGCATGCCTTGCAGCGTTCCATAGACGATCCAGATGACGAAGCTGAGGGTAAGAACCAGGGAGGAAAGCCGGCCGGCGGTCATGCCGTCATTATGCGCTTTCCGAGATAAATCCCTGCCACATTGTCAGAGAATTTAGCGCGTCCAGTTCCATATCGAAAACCGTACCGCTGTCTCCAATGTGAACAGTTCATGACAAGTTTTTCTCTTGACGTGCAGCTTTCGCGTGGTCGTGATACAAATCCCAAGCTATGAACTGCAAAATCATCTTTCGCGTATCGATGGCGGGTGCACTTCTCATCATGTGCCTGCAGCCAGCCGTCGCACAGAAGGCGCCAGCGAAGAAGGTCGTTCAACTGAAAGATGCCAGGGGCGCCGACGTCGGCACGGCGACGATTCTCTCGAAAGGCTCGGGTGTGGAAGTGAAACTCGACCTGAAGAATCTGCCTCCGGGCGAACACGCTGTGCACTTCCATCAGAAGCCGCAGTGCGACGCGCCGGACTTCAAGTCAGCCGGCGGACATTTCAATCCGACGGATAAGCAGCACGGCTTCGACAATCCGCAGGGCCATCACGCGGGCGACATGCGCAACTTTACGGTGAAGGCGAACGGCACGGCGAAGGCGACGGTGATGGACGGCGATGTAGTTCTCGGCAACGGGAGCGAAGCGAATTCGTTGCTGGCCAACGGCGGCTCGGCGATCATGATTCACGCGAAGGCCGACGATTATAAGACTGACCCGGCCGGCAACTCCGGCGACCGCATCGCCTGCGGCGAGATCGTGAAGCGGATGTAACCTTGCCGGCCACGTCGTGACAAATTGTGCTGTTGGCTCAAGCCGACTTCGTGATGGAGGATATGGGCTGTACGCTGGCCTGAGGTCCGCCCTAACCCGATCTTCTCCCGTCCGACCCGAGCTGCGGCGTTCGTGTACCCTAACTTCATGGGCGATCTTGGCCGCGTGCTGGTGATTCTTGGCGGAGTCATTCTCGTTGTGGGACTGATCTTCATCCTGGCGGGCAAGGCCGACCTGCCCATCGGACGCCTGCCTGGCGACATCATCTATCGCGGCAAAAACACCACCTTCTACTTCCCTGTCGCGACATCAATCCTGTTGAGCGTGATCCTGTCGCTGGTGTTGTATTTCGTCAACAGGATGCGGTAGAGAAGCCGCTCTTGGCGTTTCTAATCGCATTCGCTACTGGCCCTTCGCTTTTCGCCAGAGAACCTTAACCCGCTTGTCATCCCGAGGGCAGCGTCCACGCCTTTTCTTTTTCCTCCGCAGCTTTGCGGTGTCCCTGACGGACGCCGCTTTTGTGCTCGGGCGCGCTGTCGAAGGACCCGCCTTTCCTTCCATCCCGGAATGATGTCGTTGCTCGCACAAACCGCAGGTCCCTCCGCTCCGCTTCGCTCCGGTCGGGATGACAATTCATTGAGGGGCTGATGAAAGGGGCTGTCGCGCACGTATGGGTAACTACAAGCACTCCCTAGCGAAGAGCTGACGGCGAATAGCTAAGAGCGAATAGCGAAAAGCGTCCTATCGCGAAGGGCGAAAAGCGTCAGCCTCCCCTTGATACACTGCCCCTAGGCGATGTCGAACGCGGAACAACTCGGGTTGCTGTTCCAAGCGCCGGCGCGCAAGGTTTATCCGGTGCGCGAGCTGGTGGCAGCCGTGCGCACGCAACTGGAACGCGGCTTTACGGACGTCTACGTTGAGGGTGAAATTTCCAACTACCGCCCGGCCGAGTCCGGCCACCTGTACTTCACCCTGAAAGACGGCTCGTCGCAATTGCGCATGGTGATGTGGCGCACTCAGGCGCGACTGTTGCGCTTCCGGCCGGAGAACGGGCAGCAGGTCATCGCGCGTGGGCGCGTCACCGTCTACGACGAGCGCGGCGACCTGCAATTCCAGGCCGAGCACCTCGAACCCAAAGGCGCGGGTGCGCTGCAAGTCGCCTTCGAGCAGCTCAAAGCCAAGCTCGCCGCCGAAGGGCTTTTCGATCCAGCGCGGCGGAAGCCGATCCCCGCGTTGCCGCGGCATATTGGAGTTGTGACCTCGTCGCGCGGCGCCGCGGTGCAGGACATCCTGAACATTCTTCGCCGCCGGCACGAGTCGGTGAACGTGCTGATTTATCCGGCGCAGGTGCAGGGCGAGAGCGCGGCCAGCGAGGTCGCCGGCGGCGTGCGCTGGTTCAATCGCGCCGAGTGCGTCGACGTCATCATCGTGGCGCGCGGTGGCGGCTCGTTCGAAGACCTTTTCGCCTTCAATGACGAAGGCCTGGCGCGAACGATCGCGGGATCGACGATTCCGGTCATCTCCGCCGTCGGTCACGAGACCGACTTCACTATCTGCGATTTTGTCGCCGACTTGCGCGCGCCCACGCCGTCGGCCGCAGCCGAGATCGTCATTCGCTCCAAGCACGAGCTTTCGGAGAAGCTGGCCGGGCTGCACAAGCGCATGACCAATGCCATCAACTACAAGCTACTGCGCTCCAACAACGACCTATCGCGGCTGGCGCAAAACGCGGTGTTCGCGCGCATGCAGGACTCGATTGCGCGCCGCCAGCAACGTGCCGACGACCTGGTCTTCAGGCTCGCGCAAGCGCAATCGCGGCTGCTGAAGAACTACTCGCGCCAGCTCGAGACGCTGGAGACCAGCCTGCGGCGTCACGACCTGCGCGTGCGCACCGGCGAGATGCGGCGGCAACTCGATGGCCACGTCGGTCAACTTAACGCAGCCATGACCCAGTGGTTCGCCGGCCGGCGCAACACCCTCAACGCCTTGACCGCTTCGCTGAGCAGCGCCGCACCCAACGTCGTGCTGCGCCGGCGGTCGCGCTGGGAGCGCCTACACAGCAGCCTGGAAGCGCTTTCGCCGAAGGCGATCCTCGCGCGCGGCTATGCGCTGGTGTTCGATGAAAAGGGTCAACTGGTGAAGCGCGCCTCGCAGGTGAAGGCCGGCGAGCAGGTGCGCACGCAACTGGGCAGCGGCGAGTTTACGGCAAAGGTCGAGAGCGTGAAAGAATCGGGCGAATCCTACGAGGGAGTTCCTCAGCTTCCCGACGGCTCGCGTTTGTTTGCGAGCGCCGCCGTCTTCGCCTCCGGACGAACGCAGATCCTTCCGCCGGTGCTGAACCGCTCCGCAGGATGACAATTCGTGAGATTCTGGGCGTCCCCCGGCTGATATGCCGTCGTCAGGATGACAATTCATGAGTGGCCCTTTGCACGATGGCAATTCATGGGAAGAACCGCGCGCAGAAACAACAACGCGGCGGGCTAACTTGCCCCGCCGCGCTTCACCCATCTCTCGCGATGGTAGAACTTAATACAGCCGGAAATTTACTTCGACGTTGATCATGACCGGAACCGGCTGGCCGTCTTTCTTAGCCGGTTCGAAGCGCCACTGGCGCACGGCTTCAATCGCCTTCTCGTCCAAACCCATGCCCAGCGAGCGTTGTACGCGAATCTGCTGCGGCTTGCCGTCGGGCGAAACCACCAGCCACAGAACCACGGTGCCTTGGTATTTCGCCTTGCGCGCCTCTTCGGAATATTCCGGATCCGGATCGTAGACGACCTTGGGCGCACTTACGCCGCCGCCTACGCGATAGGCGCCACCGCCGTAGCCGCCGCCGTGTCCGGGGCCAACACCAGGACCTGTGCCTGAACCTACGCCGCCGCCCGAACCTGAACCAATACCTCCGCCTGAGCCGGTTCCATTCGAGGGAGCGCCCATCACCTTCGACAACGGATCGCCGAGCGCGCCGATGGTGGGCAACTTCAACTGCGGAGGAACGACTACGCTGGGATCGACCGCCAGCTTGGGATTGTCATTGCGAATGACGATCGCGGGCGGCACGATCTGATCTTTGGAGAGCTTGGGCAGCGCGCCTTTCGGAGCCTGCAGCTTGTCGCGGTCGCCGCCGCCACCGCCGCCGCCAGAGCGATTCTTCGAAGCCGGCAACGGCAAATACGGACTGATGTCCGTCACCAGTCCGATGGCCTGGGTCTTGATCTCGTCTTTATGTTCGACCACCCAATGCGTTGAATAGATAAGGACCGCCACAGCCAAGGTGTGAATGATGAACGAATAGAGAAAGGTGTCCTTGCGCTGCGGGTAAAGGCCCTGCCCTTCGCCAAACAGCGAGGGCATGACCTGCTCCTGCGGCGCAACCTCAGGAACGGCTTCTCTTGCCGGTTTCGTAGCTGCGGGGGTAAACATCGGCTTTTGCTACACAGTATAGACCCTGTTGCTTCAGAGAAGTTCCAGAAAATGAACATACATGGCGGCTAGGGGTCCCACCAAAGAGTTACTTCACCCCGCGAGTACCGCTCAAGTGTCTCGTTTGGTTACGCTAGCAAGGCAGGATCACCCGCAGGGCCTTAGGCTGAACCCCAAACTCGACCGGGGTTGGGCAGATGTATTCCCCGTCGGCGAAGACCTCCATCACCGGGTCGGCCACGATCCGCAAGCGCGGCGTCTGGAGGTATTCGACCTCCTTCATGCCCAGGTGCGCGCCTTTGTAGACCACGTGAAACAGGCGCAGCAGGCGAAGCTTCGATAACTGGCGCACAAAGCACAGGTCGAGCAGGCCGTCGTCCATGCTGGCGCGATGGGTGAGGCGCATGCCGTGTCCGTACTGCGGGCCGTTGCCGGCGGCGAGGAGGAAGCCGCGCTCGTCGATCACGGTTCGCCACCCGCCCTGCTCTTCGATGGAGACGGTGAGATGCGGCGGCTGGAAGCTGCCCAGCGTCTGCAGCAACGCGACCACGTAGCCCCCATGTCCGCGCAGCCAATGCGACTGCTTCAGCGCCTTGCGGTTGATTACCGAATCGAGGCCGGTGCCGGCGATGCAGGAGAAGTAGGTCACGCGTTCGACCTCGCGCTCGGCTTCGCTCAGGCGTCGTAGCTGCGATTGCATGATGCGCGGCGCCATCTGCGGCAGGTCGCGCCGCGGGCCATCAGGAACGAAGTGCATGGTCTCGAGAGATTCGCCGGACCAGGGCACGCGGTCTGGCGAGCCGCTGACGGTGTGCTCCCCAGCGTCTCGGCCAGTCGGTGGATGCCGCATGCGATGAGGTTGAGCTGCGCCTCAGCGCAGCGTCACGGCCAGCGGCCAAATCTGCGGGCTTCAGCCCGGGATCAAGCGGCAGGATCGTGCCCAGATCGATTGACCGCACGTTGTCGGCCGCTGTGCAGAATCTCTGCCATGCGCCTTTTGCCATAGCGTAGCTCTCGATGCCGATGGATTGCGCGAAGTCATTGGCGCTGCCGATGGGGACGATGAGCGCGGGAATCTGCCGGGTCGCCAAGCCCGCCGAGATGCCGGTGCATGGTGCCATCGCCGCCAAAAATCAACGCCGCGTCGGGCTGGTCGGTAGGATCCAGTTCGTTTCCGCTGAAGAGGTTGACGCCCGGCAACTCAAAGGGCCGGAGGTGATGTTCCTTGGCGTGAGGTCCCAGCAGAGCAACGGCGCGCACGGCGCTACTTTCGCACATGGCAGGCGAAAAACAAAATGCCGGGCAGTCATCTGCTGTTCATCACGCCAAAAGGCGCGCTCAACCCACAAATTCCACACTACTTCAAAATCCTTCATTATATGCCTTGACAAGTATATACTTACTGAAGTATACACAATGACGTGGAATCAGCCTTCGAGATTATTGCTGAGCCGAACCGCCGGGCGATCCTGAGCCTGCTGCTCACCTCCGAGCAATCGGTGGGAGAGATCGAGCGGCAACTTCGTATGTCGCAGCCGACCGTGTCCAAGCACCTGCGCGTGCTGCGCGAGGCCGGCTTCGTGGAGTCGACCGTGGACGCACAGCGCCGTCTCTATCGCCTGAAACCGGAACCGTTCCGCGAAGTTGATGACTGGCTGGCGCAGTTCCGCCGCTTCTGGTCGGCGCACGTGGACGCTCTCGAACGCCACCTCGACCGCATGGATCCAGTAACACCGACGAAAAAGAAAGATAAACAGCGGGGGCGCGGCCAAAACCGCGCACGTCATGAAGGAGTAAGGAAATGAAAATCAAACTGACTACCGTGTACGTGGACGACCAGGACAAGGCACTGCGCTTCTATACCGAAGTGCTGGGATTCGTGAAGAAGGCCGACTTCAGCCAGGGGCCGTATCGCTGGCTCACGGTGGCTTCGGCAGAAGATGCGGAGGGCACCGAATTGCAGCTGGCGCTCAATAACAATCCGGCCGCCAAAACCTTTCAGCAGGCTCTGTTTCAGCAAAGCCAGCCGGCAGCCATGTTCTTCACCGACGACCTGCAGGCCGATTACGAGCGCATGAAAGCGCAGGGCGCCGAGTTCACCATGCCGCCGACGGACGTGACTGCTTCCAAGATCGCCATGGTGAATGATACTTGCGGCAATCTGATCCAGGTCACGCAGTTGATGCGCTGGAAGAGCTAAGGAGCACATCGATGACCGATCTCGCGCAGTACGATCCGGGTCCGGCCGCCAGGGCGCAGGTACGGAAAGAGGGAGAGAAGTGGACGCTGATTCTGGTCCGCGAGCTGCGCCACTCGCCGGAGAAAGTATGGCAGGCGATCACCGATCCGGCACATCTGCGCGAGTGGGCTCCGTTCGACGCGGATGGAAACCTGGGTAGGGTGGGAAGCACGGTAAAGCTCACCTGGGTGGGAACCGGCGCGGCCACTGAAACCCGGGTGACGCGAGCCGACGCTCCCGAGGTACTTGAGTTCGGCGACATTCGCTGGGAACTCGAGCCCACGGTCGATGGCACACGTCTGACGCTGTGGCACAACATCGATCGGCGATTCATCTCGTGGGGCGCGGCGGGCTGGCACATTTGTTTCGACGTTCTGGATGGCCTGCTCAGCGGTGCGCCCATAGGCCGCATGGCGGGCGGCGAGGCGATGAAGATTGACGCCTGGAAGCGATTGACCGCCGAGTATGCCAGGCAGTTCGACAGCCAGTGAAGGCCTAATACGAGATTTTGCTCACGCGACGTTGGGTGGGCTGGCATTGGCTGCATTTATTTTGGGTTGGGTGATGCTTTGGAGTGATGTTGGGTGGCTCGCTCATTCCCTGGTTTTGAAATGTTCGAATATCGCGAATATGTGGGGCACCGCGAGGAGGCGACCATGAATAGTTCCACCCTGCGGACAATTTTTCGCTGGCTTCATATCGTCGTTGCTATCCCGATCTTCGGGTATATCTATAGTCCGTTCGAAAAACTTCCGGGCTATGCCCCGGCCACTCGGTTTGTGTTCTTCCCCGTCATGGTGGTCTCGGGATTATGGATGTGGAAAGGACATGTCGTGCGGCGATTGATTGCGAGAAAGTCGGCCTGACAAAGGCGTGCGGAGAGAACACTATGGCGAAAGTCACTCTTTCAAACAAGCAGCGGGAAGAATTGCTCAAGACTCTGCAATCCCGCTTCGAGAAAAACATGAAACGCCATCAGGGCATGGCGTGGGCGCCGGTGCGAGCAAGGCTGGAAGCTGATTCTGGCAAGCTGTGGTCGCTTAGTGAAATGGGAAAAACCGGCGGTGAGCCGGATGTGGTCGGTAACGATACAAAAACCGGCGAGTACATTTTTTATGACTGCTCGGCCGAAACTCCCAAAGACCGCCGAAGTATTTGTTACGACCGGGAAGCTTTGGATTCACGGAAAGAACATAAGCCGAAAAATAGCGCTCTGGATATGGCTGCTGCGATGGGGATTGAGCTTCTGACGGAAGAACAATATCGGCAGCTACAGAAGCTTGGAAACTTCGATACGAAAACGTCAAGCTGGGTGAAAACGCCTTCTGCTATCAGAAAGCTCGGGGGCGCCATCTTCTGCGATCGCCGCTACGATACGGTTTTCACTTATCACAATGGTGCGGAATCGTACTACGCCGGCAGAGGCTTCCGCGGCTGGCTGAGGGTCTAGTTTGGACCGATGGAATTGCGACTTTACAACATTTAACACGCGTCCGGCAGAGTTGCCCGTCAAACTCGGTGAAGAGAGTTCGGCGGGCGTTTGGTTTCGAGAAAGGAGCCGGCCGTGAACAGGACGCGAATCGCAGTCATCGTCACTCTGGTGTTGCTGTCCGCTATCGGTGGTTATCAGGTCAAGGCGCACGCGCAGCAGGACTTCCCGCCACCTTGCACCGTGGTGGTTCCGGCTGACTGGGGCAAGTACCGGGGCAGCGTCGTTGAGAGCGGTCTGGTCTTCGAGGACAAGAACGGTACGCTGCGAATCATCCAGCAGCTACCGTGTACCCTCGACGGCACTCCGAACGGGCACGCCACGCGTGATTGCAGAAATCCGCCGGAAGTGAGGATGTCAGCTCACTGACTAAGTCATCCTAGACATTCGAGCGGTGGCGAATGTGTGAGTAGCCGGCGATGCCCATCCCGCTATCCAGATTACCGAGTACCCGCAAGGCACGCAGGCCTTTTCGTCACCCGAATTACTTCTTCGTCATACTTCAAGTTTGCTTCCCATCCCGCGAGCTATCACGATTACTCTTTGGCATCTAAACAAAGCCGTGGGTGCCAGTGGTCCAGCAGACTTTGAAGGTAGGGCGCCTCAAGAAGTGAGCGCGAAATGATTCCCCAAGGTAGAGTTAGGGCTGTTTCAACTATGGCGCTGTCCTGCATGCTGTTGTTTGGGGCAGCAGCTCACGCCGGACAGTTATCCACGTCCCAGCAACCAAGCCCACCACCGACGCAACAGGCGTCGGATGCCGCCTCAGGCCAACCCGGCTCGCAGGCAGGCAAGATCGCCGGCACGGTAGTCGATCAAGGCGGCGCAGTTGCCGTGGGAGCCAAAATACGGCTTACGTATCCGGGTCAGCCGAGCGCCCAGCAAACGTCCTCTGGCGACAATGGGCAATTTTCTTTCGATAACGTCGCTCCCGGTCAGTTTCAGCTCACGCTGACAGCACCGGGTTCGAGACCAGAACCTTCACGGGATCCTTGCAACCGGGGCAGGCGCTTCATGGTACCGGAGATGGTGCTGAAGGTTGCCGAGGCGACGACAACGGTGCAAGTCGGACTGACGACGGAGCAGGTCGCGCAGGTACAGATCAAGCAGCAGGAGAAGCAGCGAGTTCTCGGCATTGCGCCAAATTTCTACGTCAGCTATGTTCCCGACGCAGCTCCGCTGAACGCCAGGCAGAAGTTTCAGCTTGCCTGGAGATCGGTTTCCGATCCCATAACTTTGCTTGGTGTAGGGGCCTTGGTGGGAATTCAACAGGCTACCAACGACTACGGCGGGCTTGGGCAAGAGGCCGGCGGCTATGGAAAAAGGTTTTCCGTGGGCTACGCCAGCCTGGTCACCGGATCATTTCTTAATGACGCGGTTCTGGCGTCGCTGTTCAAACAAGATCCTCGCTATTTCTATCAGGGCACCGGCACAACTGGCTCGCGGCTGGAGCATGCTCTCAGCCATGCCATCATGCGCAAAGGAGACAACGGCCGCTGGCAGCCGAACTACTCCGGTATCATCGGCAGTTTTGCCACCGCCGGTATTACTTCTTTTTATTATCCGGAAAGCGACCGTAGCGGCGGATTGGTAGTCCAGAACGCGCTGGTTGGAATCGCCGGACGTGCCGTCGGCGGTGTTTTTCAGGAATTCGTGCTCCGCAAATTTACGTCGCATGCCGGCGGCCAGAATGCGAATCATCCTTGAAGCGTTTAACTCGGACCACCGTTTCAGGACGCCTTCCAAGCGCAAATTCATGCAGAGCCGCTAGCCTTGCCTTCTCCCGATTTGTATTGTCCCCAGCGGGCCATTTATACTCACCTGCCCGATATGAAAGTTGTCGTGATCATTCCCGCAGCCGGTCTGGGGACGCGAATGTCGTCCGCGTCCGGCGCTCCTAAGAGCAAGAGCAAACAATTTTTTGAGCTGCAGGGCACGCCCATCCTGATACACACGCTGCGCAAGTTTGCCGCTTGCGATGCGGTGAGTGAGATCGTGGTGGCGCTGCGCAAGAACGAGACCTCCGGCTTCCAGAAGCAGATGGAGAAAGAGAAGCTGGGCAAGCCGCTGCGCGTCGTCGAAGGCGGCGAGCATCGGCAGAACTCGGTGGCTAACGCGCTGGCCGAGATCAAGGCCGCGGACGACGACATCGTGCTGGTGCATGACGCCGTGCGGCCGTTCGTCGACCAGGACACGATCCTCAACGTGATCGAGGCGGTGAAGAAATACGGCGCCGCCATCGCCGGCGTGCCGGCGATCGATACCGTGAAGCAAGTGGACCGCACCGCCGACGGTGCGGTGGTCATCGCCACGGTTCCGCGCGAGCGCATGGTGCTGGCGCAGACGCCGCAGGGCTTCCGCTTCGGCGTGCTGAAGAAGGCCTTCGACGAAGCCACGGCCGACGGCTTCATGGGCACCGACGAGGCGTCGCTGATCGAGCGCGCCGGCGGCGCGGTGCACGTCGTCATGGGCTCGCCGCGCAATATGAAGATCACTACGCCCGCGGATTTGGAGCTGGCCGAGTTCTTCCTGGCACAGGAGAATCGGGAAGTGAGTTTGAGCGGGTGAAGGCTGTGGCTGTCAGCTTGGAACCGCTAGCGATGGACTTGTAGCTTTCAGGTGCAAGCTTGGAGAAATTGGCGCCTGTCGGGGTGGAGCAGCGCCTTAAGGCGTGCATTTGGATGCGCTTGCTAAGAGCGCGCTTAGCGCCTGAGGTCACCTCAGCGGCTGGGGCCGACACATAACAGGTCGCAGTTTAACTGCACCGCTGAAGCGGTGCTCATCCTGACGATCATGCAGGGTGCTTCCATGAGATTATAAAGTCCCTTCAGGGACGACAGGATTTTCAAACGTGTCCTCTGAGGTTTCTCGCATCCCGCGCATTGGCTATGGTTGGGACTCGCACGAGTTTCGTCCGGGGCTGCCGCTGAAGATCGGCGGCGTTACTTTGCCGCATCACTCCGGCTTGGCCGGCCACTCCGATGGCGACGTTCTGCTGCACGCGCTCACCGACGCTCTGCTGGGCGCCATCGCCGCCGGCGACATCGGAACCTACTTCCCGCCCAGCGACCCCAAGTGGAAGGGCGCCGACTCCGTGATGTTCGTGCAGGAGGCGCTGCGACTGGTGGACGGAGCCGGCTATCGCGTCGGCAATGTCGACAGCACGCTGATCCTGGCCGAACCGAAGATCGGCCCGCACGCGGCCGAGATTCAGAAGAAGGTCGCGGAGCTGCTGCGCCTTGAGCCATCGCGCGTCGGCATCAAGGCCAAAACCCCCGAAGGCATGGGCACCGACCACGCCGCCATCGCGCACTGCGTCGTGCTGCTGGCCGAGATTAACTGGCCGTAAGGTCGCTTGGGTAGCGCCTGGCTTCAGCGGTGCATCGACGCACACCCTTCATGAATTGTCATCACGAGGAGGGCTTCAGCCCGACGAGGGATCTGCTGTTCCTCCGTGTTGGTACCGCCGCAGGCAAACAGCAGATCCCTCGCTGCGCTCGTGATGACAATTCTGGTTGTAGTGACTGTTCCACCCTCCTCAACAAGCGTGCCGCATCCGGGCCTGGCGTCCTAAACGTGAACCGTTCCCCCTCAAACGCGTAAAATAGAGTTTTCGGCTGGAGTCGCTGACGCGCTCTTACGCCGCTGATTTGAGGCGACGCAATCATGTCTACATCTACCCGCGATGAGGAACCGGCGGCCGCGACACCCGGCGAGGCGGCCGAGCGCCCATCCAACTTTGTTCGCGACATCATCCTCGACGATCTGAAGACCAACAAGTACAACGGGCGCGTGCAAACCCGCTTTCCACCAGAGCCAAACGGCTATCTGCACATCGGTCACGCCAAGTCCATTTGCCTGAACTTTGGGCTGGCCAAGGAGTTTGGCGGGCAGACCAACCTGCGCTTCGACGACACCAATCCCGAGAAGGAAGAGCAGGAGTACGTCGACTCCATCATCACCGACGCGCGCTGGCTGGGCGCCGACTGGGGCGACCGCATGTTCTACGCCTCCGATTACTTCGACCAGCTGCACGCATGGGCTGTGCAGTTGATCAAGGCGGGCAAGGCGTACGTTGATGACCTGGGCGCGGAGGAAGTGCGCAAGTATCGCGGGTCACTGACCGAGCCCGGCAAAGAGAGCCCGTACCGCAATCGTTCGATCGAAGATAACCTCGACCTGTTCGAGCGCATGCGCCAGGGCGAATTTCCCGACGGCTCGCGCACGCTGCGCGCAAAAATCGACATGGCGTCGCCGAACCTGAACATGCGTGATCCGGTGATGTATCGCATCCTGCGCGCCACGCATCATCGGACCGGCGACAAGTGGTGCATCTATCCGATGTACGACTTCGCGCATGGGCAGTCGGATTCGCTGGAGCAGATCACGCATTCGATCTGCACGCTGGAGTTCGAAGACCATCGCCCGCTGTACAACTGGTTCATCCAGCAGCTGGGGATTTTTCCGTCGCAGCAGATCGAGTTCGATCGCCTGAACCTGACCTACACGCTGCTGAGCAAGCGCAAGCTGCTGCAACTGGTGAACGAGGGCCGGGTGCGTGGCTGGGACGATCCGCGCATGCCGACGATCTCCGGCATTCGCCGCCGCGGCTATACGCCGGAGGCGATCCGCAATTTCTGCGGCGCGATCGGCGTGTCCAAGACTAACGGCATTATCGACCTGGCCATGCTGGAGCACTTCGTGCGCGACGACCTCAACAAGAGCGCGCTGCGGGCGATGGCGGTACTGCGTCCGCTGAAGGTCGTCATCGACAACTATCCCGAGGGGCAGGTCGAAGAGCTGGAACTGGCGAACAATCCTGAAGACGCGAGCGCCGGCACGCGCAAGGTTCCGTTCTCGCGCGAGCTCTACATCGAGCAGGACGACTTCCGCGAAGAGCCGCCGAAGAAGTTCTTCCGGCTGTATCCGGGACAAGAAGTACGCCTGCGCGGCGGCTACTTCATCACCTGCAAGAGTGTCGTGAAGAACGATAAAGGCGAAGTCGTGGAAGTCCACTGCACCTACGATCCGGAGACGCGCAGCGGCAACGCGCCCGACAATCGACGGGTGAAGGCGACGATTCACTGGGTGTCGGCGCAACATGCGGTGGCGGCTGAAATTCGCGTGTATGAAAACCTGTTCACGAAGGAGAATCCCGGCGACGTGCCCGAGGGTCAGGATTTCACGGCGAACCTGAATCCGAATTCGCTGGAAATTATTAGCGATGCCAAGCTGGAGCCGTCGCTGGCTGCGGCGCAAGCGGGAGATCGTTATCAGTTCGAGCGGCTGGGATATTTCTGCGCCGATCTGGATTCGAAGCCGGGAGCGCTGGTGTTCAATCGCACGGTGCCGCTGCGGGATAGCTGGGCGAAGATCGAGAAGCGGGAGAAGGGATAGCGGTCGCACACAAGCAACCGCTTTGGGCCGGCCGGTTCTCTGCGGCTCTCGATATTTCTGCAACTCTTTATGAATTGTCATCCTGAGAAGGGCTTTAGCCCGACGAAGGATCTGCGGTTTGCGGACATTGACGCCACTACCCGCAAACCGCAGGTCCTTCGACTCCGCGGCTACGCCGCTGCGCTCAGGATGACAATTCAAGTGATGTTTCGTCGTAATGATGTTTCGTTCGTAAGCAAAACGTCCTAACACAATGAGCTCCACTCCAGCCACTCCTCGTCTCCGTTTCGCGCCTTCGCCTACCGGCTATCTTCACGTCGGCGGAGCGCGCACTGCTCTGTTCAACTGGCTGTATGCGCGCCACTATGGCGGCACCCTGATTCTGCGCATCGAGGACACCGACCTTGAGCGCTCGACGCCCGAGATGGTCGACGGCATTCTCGACGGCTTGCGCTGGCTGGGCATCGACTGGGATGAGGGACCGTATTTCCAGACGCAGCGCATGGATCTGTATCGCGCAGCCGCGGGCGCTTTGCTGAACAGCGGGCACGCCTACTACTGCTTCTGCACGAAAGAACAACTGGAGCAGCAGCGAGCCCAGGGCGTTGCTGAAGGGCGCGTCACGCGCGACGCCTGTCGCGCCATCCATCGCGATGAAGCGAAGCAAAGGGCGACCGGCGGAGAGGGAGCGGCCATTCGTTTCGCTGTCCCCGAAAGTGGGAGTACCACATTCGAGGACGCAGTCTTCGGCCGCGTGGAATTTGCCAACTCCGAAATCGAAGACTTCGTGCTGCTGCGCTCCGACGGCGTGCCGACCTATCACCTCAGCGTCGTGGTCGATGACATCGACATGCGCATGACGCACGTGGTGCGCGGTGCCGACCATATCTCCAATACACCGAAGCAGATGATGCTGTATGAGGCTCTGGGCAAGCCGATGCCGGTATTCGCGCACCTGCCGCTAATTCTCGGTCCCGACAAGACGCGTCTCAGCAAGCGGCATGGCGCTACCAGCGTGATTGCTTACAAAGAAGAAGGCATCGTGCCCGAGGCCTTCCGCAACTTCCTGGCGCTGCTGGGATGGACGCCGCCGGATTCGACGCGCGAGATTCTGCATGACAAGGAAATGATCGACCTGTTCGAGTTGAATGCGATTCAGAAATCGAATGCGGTTTTCGATCGCTCGAAGCTGGACTGGTTCAACACCGAGTACATCCGCGCCACGCCTGCCTCCCTGTTACTCCCTCTGATTGAAGAGGAGTGGAAGAAGGTTGGGATTATTCCTCTTCAGACCAGCCGGGAGGGGATGGAAGCAACGGTTGAGTTGCTGAAGCCGCGGACGCGCAATCTGCGCGACTTCGCGACCTTGTTCCGCGGATATTTTAGCGATGCGTTCGAAATCGATCCTGCCGCGCGCGAGAAATTTCTGAAGGATGAGAACGTGCTCGCGATGTTGGGTGAGTTGGCATTGCGTTATCAGAGTGCGGCGGAGTTCACGGAGGCTTCGACCGAGCAGATCCTGCGCGACTTTGCAGCGGAAAAGGGTGTGAAGGCCGGAGCGCTGATCAATGGCGCTCGCGTGATGCTGACTGGACAAGGCGTGGCGCCGAGCTTATTTGCCGTGATGGTGAATCTCGGAGCAGGACCGGACGGTGGCGCGGATGAAGGCGGGTGGCGCCAGCTGAAGCCGGCTCTGCATCATGAATTGCCGATTTACCAGCGCTCCCGCGCTGGTCTGAAGAAGTTGCGTCCCGCCTGCAGCGGGACTTTCGTCGCTCGCACGGATTTACACCTTCCTCCAATTGTCATCCTGAGGAGGGCTCCAGCCCGACGAAGGATCTGCGGTTCATCGCATGGTGATCGCCTTGCGCCGCGGGCAAACCGCAGATACCTCACTGTACGGCTACGCCGCTTCGCTCGGGATGACAATTTCATGTGGTGTGGTTGTCGGCACGACTGAAATCCTGCGCTGACACAGAACAAGTGATTCCCGGCAAGCGAAAAGGCGCTCGTCGCGAGCGCCTTTGATCGCACAGCCCTGCGAGTCTTTATCCCAGCAACCTTGCTGCTTCCTTGGCGAAGTAGGTTAGGGTGATCGATGCTCCGGCGCGCTGGATGCACAGCAACGACTCCATCATCACGCGCTCGTAATCGATCCAGCCGTTCAGGGCGGCGGCCTTGATCATGGCATATTCGCCGCTCACCTGGTAGGCCGACAGCGGCACATCGAAGCGCAGGCGCGCCTCGTGCAGCACGTCGAGGTACGGCATCGCCGGCTTCACCATGATCATGTCCGCGCCCTCTTCCAGGTCGAGTTCGATCTCGCGCATGGCCTCGCGCAGGTTGGCTGGGTCCATCTGGTAAGAGCGGCGATCGCCGAAGTGCGGCGCCGAATCGGCGGCTTCGCGGAATGGCCCGTAAAAGCCGCTGGCAAACTTTGCCGCATACGAGAGCACCGGAATGTTCTGGAATCCATTTTCGTCCAGCGCGGTGCGGATGGCAGCGACGCGGCCGTCCATCATGTCCGAGGGGGCGATGATGTCCATGCCGGCCTTGGCTTGCGACACGGCGGTGCGCGCCAGCAGCTCCAGCGTGGCGTCGTTCAGGATCTCGTAATCTTCGGCTGAGGCAGTCATGACCTGCGATACAGCGGCGATAGCGGCGCCGGAGGATTGTGCGCCAGAGGCCGCCAGGGCCGCAGCCAGCGATCGGGCGCCCGAGGTTGGGATGAGTTTCCCCTTCGCCTCCAGCTCGCGGATGAACTCCAGCGCTTCCCGCTGAGCTTTCGCGTTCGGGTCGGAGGTGTCGACCAGCCCACAGTGGCCATGCGACATGTACTCGCACAGGCAGACGTCGCCCATTATTAGAAGACCGGGAACCTCGCGCTTGATGGCCCGCGTCGCTTTCTGCACGATGCCGTCGTCGGCCCAGGCTCCGGTCGCGACTTCGTCTTTCGTCTCCGGCAGGCCGAAGAGGATGACGCTGGGGATGCCCAGCGACTTTACCTCGGCGCACTCCTTCACCGCCTCGTCGATGGACAGGTTGTAAACCCCGGGCATCGAACGTATTTCCTTGCGAATACCCTCGCCCGGGCAAACAAACAACGGATAGACAAAGCCTTCCGGGGTCAGGCGGGTTTCGCGGACAAACGAGCGCATCGCTTCATTGCGACGCAGGCGGCGAGGGCGGTCAATAGGGAATGCCATAACATGAAATTCTACACCGCGCAGAGTGGCCGGAAGCCGCGAAATTGGCGGCGAAGGTGATACCAAAGTGTGATGGAAGAGTGGCGAATCGTGATAGCGGTCAAGGAGCAAAGACGTCAGTTGAGGCGATATTTTCGCGAAAGGCCAACTGCATGGGCCGCTCGCTATGCTGGCGGGATGGTCTGGGCGTCGTCGTCACCGGTGATGGGCTCGCCGCTGCTGCGATTCATCTCGTCTAAGATGTCCTGCATCACGTCATCGCGGCGTCCGTCGTCGTGCATGCGTGCCTTCATCTCCTCAAGCGCGACATTGAGCACGTGGTAGTGGTGCAGCTCGCGATACTTGGGATCGCTGGTCAAGTCTTTCCATAAGCTGTGCAGCAGGTCGACATCTTCCTGCCGCATACGCGGGGTGTGCGGACCCAGCATATAGACGTGCTTGTTGCCGTCTTGCTCGTAGACTACCAGGCGCAGGCGCGGACGCGGCTCCGGCAGGCGCTCCCAGGCATCGCCCGTCAGCTTGCCTTGCTCGTCGGCAGTTAGTTTGTTCGACTTGCCGCAGACGATCACCGACGAATGCAGACGCTCGCCGGTGGCGACGATGCTTTCGAAGATGTCGTTGGTTGGCACCACCAGCAGCGACACGTGCTTGCCGAGTTTCTCGGCGACATTCACCACGGCGGTAAATAGCTCCTGCTCGTACTTGCGAAAGACTTCGGAGCTCTCAACCTCTTCGCTGCCACCAAACGATGGCTCGCGATGATAAACGCGCGAGGTCATCACAACGACATCCGTCTTGGTGGTGTCGGTCTTGGCCAGCACTTGCTGCAGGTAGTAGAGATTGTGAGGATCGCGCACCGCTACCAGGACGTTGCCGGGACGAACTTCCATGGCCTCGCCGCTCAACTCGCGGTCGGACGCGACGTTGAACTGTTCCAGCCCTGACTGCCCCGAGGCATGTTCCCGCGCGGTCATACGCTCCGACACCGTCAAGATCACGAAGAACACCAGGCTGAAAGAGACGCCGGCGATCGTCGCCATCTGCTTGGTGAAGAGATTGACGAAGGCAGTCGCAAACAGGATGAGCGAGATGAGGGCCAGGCCGACGGGAACCTCGACGCCGCCGATGTGAATGTTGCCGGGAACCTTCCACTCGCGATTGCCCGGGCTGGTATAGCGGAGCACAATCACGGCCAGCGACATGAAGGAGAAGCTCCACACCACGCCGAAGGCGTAGAGCGCGGCCAGCAGATAAACGTCCCCGCGGCTGGCGACAATCGTCAGCAATTGCAGGCCGACGATCATGTTGATCACGCGATAGGAGGTGCCGAACTTGCGCTGCGGCTTCTTGAACCAGGTGGTCAGCACACCGTCTTCGACCATGCGGTTCAGCACGCCGTTGGCGCCGACGATGGCCGTGTTCACTGCGCCGGAGAGAATCAGCGCCCCCACCAGCACGACGAACCCCTGAAACACCAGGCGCAAGCTGTACGGGCCGACGACGTTCATCGCCAGGCCGCCGATCAGGTTCGCGAAGTATTCCGGGCGAACCTTGTCGGGGATGATCATCACCGCGAAGAACGAGACCAGCGAGGTGAAGAACAGGCTGTAGAGGAAGATGACCAGCCCGGTCTTTTCCAGGTTCTTCAGCTTGGGATGTTCGATTTCGCGATTGACCTGGGCCAGCGACTCCTCGCCGCTCATAGCAAGCACGGAGTGACCGAAACCGACCAGCAGCATGATCAGGGGAATGCGCTGAGCCCATGTGCCCAGCAGCCAGCCCAGCGATTCCTTATTGTGGTGGATCGCCGACGCCGATGGGAAGGGCGGAAGCTGGCCACCTTTTTTTGCCAGCGTGATCAGGCACCAGACGATCAGCATGATCACCATCACGGTGGTGACCTTCATGATCTGCAGCGCGCGCTCGCTGGACTCGTGGATTCCCATGATGTTCTGCCACCAGAAGTAAAGGGAGACCACGATGGCAAACGCGGCGGCGAAAGCATTATCCGGAACGGTGATGTTGTAGCCGAGATGATGGAAGGTATCGGTGAGGAAGCCGGCGACGTACTGGCCGGCAGCGACAGCGCTGATCGGGCCGGTCAGAATGTAATCGAAGAGCAACGCCGAAACCGAGAGCTTGGCCAGCGTGCCGCCCATCGCCTGCTTGACCACGCGATAGACGCCGCCGCGCACGAACATCGCGCTGGACTCGATGTAGATCGCCCGCACGGCGTAGCTGAAGAGCATCACCGCCAGCACGAACCAGGGCGCGCTCTTGCCGATGACCTTCTCGGCGTCGCCGCCCACGTAATAGGCCGACGAAGCCAGGTCGGAGAGCACGATGGCCGCAGCCCGCCAGAAGGAGATGAACGTCAGCATCACTGACGTAGCGACGAAAACCTTTATCGCGGGTCGCTGCAGGTTCTCGACGGGTGAAGACATAAGTGGTTTCGACAAGGCCACACGTGTAGCTATAACGGATGCCAGATCGGCGCGGGAGGCTTCGTCCCGGCCCATCTGAATTTACTTGTTTGCGAGGAAGATGTCAGCAGGCGGGCGCTGCCGACTGGACAAACCTTGCCCAAAATGACCCGGAGTTTCTCAGCCCGGCTAGCTGCGCCGGGTCAAGTACGTATGACTGATGCGGTCGTGCCAGCAGAGCGCGTCGACATCGACCAGCGACCATAACAGCCCCATACCCAGAGAAGCTGCCGAGAAGAACAGGCTTATAACGCGGCTGCGACGGTGACGCCAGTTGGGCGCGCCGCCCTTGAAGGTGCTGAGGTGAATCTTGGTGACCTGCATTCCGAGCGTTGAGCCGGCGTACATCATCATCATGTACTCATAGGCCGCCCAGAGTAGAAATGGCAACACCGCCAGAGTCAAGAGCAGCGGCTTGCTGGGCTCGACCTTCGGCATCAGCTTGTAGGCGATGGCAGCGAAGACCGCGCTGGCGGCAGCAACCACTCCGCAGTCGATCATTCCTGCGCTGAAGCGGCGCGGCAGGCTCACGGCCTGCGTCGGAAGATCGACGTGATCGCGCGGCGGGACAAGGTTGTTGTGTTGAGCCGGAAGCTGCAAGCCCTCCAGCAACGGTGTCGTCGGAAACGGCTCGAGCTCCTCAGGAACATCGAGGATGCGCGGCTGCTCCGGAGATCACCGGATCGGCAAGACGGTGGTAAACCTCTTCCGGCGCTGAAGCCGGACGTGGGAAGGCAATGACTTTACGTTTCGCCGCGGGTCGCGCCACAGGCGAGGGCAGCGGCTCAGGATCGCCCTCGAGAACCAGCTCGGTGTCCGCAACGAGAGAAGGTTCTGCTGCGACCGGCTCCGTCGACGAGATCTCGAGGGTCGCACCCGGCGATAACAAAATTTCGGGGGATGCGGCTCTTTCGACCTTAGGCACAGTCAAGTCCATCATGGGAGCACGGGCAGTCTCGATGTCTTCCAGGAAATCCGGACGCGATGCAGCGATCTCCGGCTCATTGACCTCGGGGGCTGCGTCGGCAACAACACTTGCTGCTGACTGCCTCGCCTTGGCAGTTTCCTCTTCCCCATCGAAGGAGAAGCGCATGCTGTACGTTCCCTCGAGGCGGCGGCCGCGGCGGGTGCGATAGCGCGCTACGCGATCCTGAATTTCATTCCGCCAGATTTCCTCGGTGGGCTCGGACGAATCAGAGGTGCCGGAGCGTAACATCTGCTGTTCAGTCATGTCGTGGCGCGACTATTGTTGTTCCTCCGCGGCGCGCAGCGGTCCAAGTCGAAATCGTGCAGCGAGAATGAGTGCAGGAGGTCGCCGGCCGAATGTATCAATTCGGTTACGCCATGCACGCGAACTCCAGCGATAGCGCAACCGGCGAACATAAGGCGGGTTTAGAAGATCGTCCAGAGCCGCGTGAAGTCATGCCGGCGAAACGCATTTGGCCAGCCTCTATGCAACATGCTAAGTTGCAAGGTACCGTAAAAACGTATGGCACTCGGCAAAGAGGCGTACGCCTGGCGATGATTCCTCGCACTCGATTGATTATCACGGCGCTGGTGCTGTGTCACGCGTTTGTGCGTCCGGGAATATTAACCAGCCAGTTGCGTCCCGCGCAGCCGCAGCAGCAACAGAGCCAGCAGACGTCGACTTCTCCGTCGTCGCCCAGTGCCAACCCCAGTTCCGGCGCGCAGTCTGACGACGATGATGATTGGTTCGGCGACGACTACATGCTGCCTCCAGCCGCACCGTCGCCGCAGTCGTCAACGCCATCGGGAATTACCGCGAAAACCGATTCCGGCAAGGAAGACACGGACACCGAACGCCTAGTACAACAGGAGATGCAAAGTGACACTGGCCAGGATTCGGGTCCGCAGCGCCCAGCCATGAATGTGACTCTCGGGCGCAATGAAGTCTTGATTCGGGCCGACGAGCAGGAGAAGAATCAGGACATCTTCAACGTGCGCGGCCACGTGGAGATTCGCTTCGGGCCCAACACCCTGCAATGCGACGAAGCGACTTACGACTCGACCACCGGCATCATGAAGGCAAAGGGCCACGTCGTCTTCGACAGCAGCATCCATAACGCGCACCTGGTGGGCACCAGCGCCACTTACGATGTCAGCCGCGATACCGGAACCTTCTACGATGTAACCGGCTCGACCGGAGTGCGCGTGAAGAATCGCACTATGTTCCTGACCTCGTCGACCCCATTTTTTTTTACCGGCAAGGTGGTCGACAAGCTTGGCCCCGATCTCTACCGCGTTAACCATGGCTACGTGACCTCATGCCAGCTGCCCAGACCGAAGTGGAAGATCGATTCCGAAACTGCCGATGTCGAAGTTGGAAACGAAGCTAAACTGCATCATGCCACGCTCAAGTTGCACGGCATTCCAGTCTTCTACTTCCCTTACATGGAACATCCGGTCGACAACCTGGGCCGCAAGAGCGGATTCCTGATTCCCTCGATCGGTTCGTCCACGTTGCGCGGAACCGTTCTCGGAGACTCCTTCTACTGGGCCATGTCGCGCAATGCCGATGCCACCCTGGGAGCGGCGATGTACTCGGCCCGAGGCTGGGCGCAGTTCGGCGATCTGCGCGCCATCGGCTACACCTACGGATTGCAGGCCAACTACTACGGCGTGGTCGATTCCAAGGGAGCGCCACCAGGGCCGTACTACAAACAGAATCAGGGCGGCGAAGATCTCAGGGTCAACGGCTTCAAGCAACTGGGCGACGGCTTCACCGCCGTGCTCTCCGCCGATTATCTGTCGTCCTACATCTTCCGGCAGACCTTTGCACTGGCCTTTACCGAAGCTATCGAATCCGAAGTGCGCTCCACCGGTTTCGTGTTCAAGAACTGGAACGGCAATTTTTTCGCGGTCATGGCGGGTAGCTACCAGAACTACCTCGACGACACTCCGGGAAACTACATTCAGATTGTCCACTCGCCTACGGTTGAGCTGGCGAGCGTGGAGAAGCCGTTCAGCCGCTCCGACTTTGTGTACTCCTATGACGTCGCGACCGAGGGCGTCTCGCGCAACGAGATTGGGTTTGAGACGGCGCCTATCGTCGGGCGCGTCGATGCGGCACCCTATATCGCGTGGCCAAAGCTTTTTGATGGTTGGACCTTCCGCCCGCAGATCGGTGCCCGCGAGACCTGGTACTCCGAGCGACTGGAGCCGGGAACGTCGACCCAGGTCATCGGCACGGCCATTCACGATCCCATCAATCGCAACGTCGGCAACGCGTCGCTGGAAGTGCGGCCGCCAACGTTGTCGCGGATCTACAACAGCAAGCCGTTCGGCAGGGTCTTAAAGCACACGATCGAGCCCTATGCCATTTACCGCTACCAGGGCGGTATCAGCGACTTCAGCCAGATCCTGCGCTTCGACTCCCGCGACATTCTTGCCGATACCAACGAGGTGGAATACGGCTTCGTGAATCGTCTGTTCTCCAAGAAAACGAAGTTGAGCCCAAAGTGTTTCCAGCATCCGGAGTATTCGAAGTTGACGGAAACCCTGACGGAGAACCCGACGCCACCTGAGACTGGCGGCTTTGGCATCTGTCAGGACAAGGCAGCGCCGGCGCGCGAGATCTTCAGCTGGGCCATCGCGCAAAAATACTTCGGCGATTCCAACTTCGGGGGCGCCCTGGTTCCCGGCAAGCGTAATGTTTTCGATACCACCGTGGACTTTACCGGCATCGCCTTCCTGACCGAGCCGCGTAACTTCTCGCCCATCGTTTCGCGGCTGCGCGCATCGGCCGGACTGACTGACTTTCAGTGGGACTTGGATTACGATCCGGTGCTGCATCAGGTCAATGCCAGCACCATCTTTGCCGGCTACCGTTTCGGCAATTGGTACCTAAACGGCGGACAGAGCTACGTGAACGCGCCAGGCGAACTCGACGTCATCAACGGCGTTGTCACCCCCAGCGTGTTCAACCAGTGGCGCCTGGGAGTGATTTACGGCGGCATGAACAAGCGCGGGTTCAGTGGAGCGTTCACCGTGGGCGTCGACTCCCGCCAGGATCTGCTACAGAACACCACCATCCAGGCGAATTACAACTGGGATTGCTGCGGCATCGCGTTCCAGTACTCTCGCTGGGCTTACAGCCCGCTCAACAATGAAAATGCCTTCCGCTTCGCCTTCAGCCTGACTAACTTCGGCACCTTTGGCAGTATCTCGAAGCCCGAGCGATTGTATTAATCGCAACCTTTCGTGCCCACTTGCTGTCTTACAATGGGACTCTATGTCTGCGCTGCCCTCCAACGTCCCGGCGACTGCCAAAAACTTACAGCAGAAGCTGTCGGCGCTGCGTACTCGCCTGCGCGGTTTAGGGCGAACGCTGGTGGCGTATTCGGGCGGAGTAGACTCGGCATTCCTCGCGTGGGCCGCGCACAAAGAGCTTGGCCCAGAGATGCTGGCCGTACTCGCCGACTCGCCAAGCCTGGCGCGCTCGCAGATGCAAGATGCCGTTGCCTTCGCCGAGGAGCAGCAGATCCCACTGGCGATCGTGCATACCGACGAGATGGAGCGGCTCGACTACCGCCGCAACGATGGAGCGCGCTGCTTTCACTGCAAAGACGAGCTGTTCGACGTGATGGAAGAATACCGGCAACAGCATGGCTTCGACGCGATCGCTTACGGCGTCAACGTCGACGATCAAGGCGACTACCGGCCGGGTCAGAAGGCTGCGCTCCAGCATGGAGTGGCCGCTCCCCTGCTGGAAGCCGGACTGACCAAGGAAGACATCCGGCAATTGGCCCTCGCTGAAGGTTTGCGGGTGTGGGACAAGCCGGCTTCGGCTTGTCTGTCGTCGCGGATCGAATACGGGCGTCCGGTCACGCGCGAGGCGCTTTCGGCGGTCGAGCAAGGCGAAGAAGCGCTGCGGGGACTAGGCTTCCGGCAGTATCGCGTGCGCCATCACGGCCAGATTGTGCGCCTGGAAATCGCGAAGGAAGAGCTGCCGCAGGCCATGACGCCCGAGATGGCAGCCGAGTTCACGCGCATCTTCAAAGCTCTCGGATTTACCTACGTCACTCTTGATCTGGAGGGCTTCCGCTCCGGCTCCATGAACGCCGTGTTGCCCCTCACAGCTCTGCTCGGCGGGAATGTTACCAAGAGTTGACGCTGCTGGAATCGTCCGCCGACCGTACCGAGCGGCTCCGCATGAGATAATAGGCGGTTGCCATTGTCCCTCCGAAAGGTGGTTTTCTCAGCTTGCTCTTACAGCGATTGGCGGCCGTATGGCTGCTTTTGTGTACTTTCAGCCTGGCGCAAACTAGCCCGAGCGCTCCCCCTGTTCCGTCCGATGTTGCCCAACGGGTTCAGCGTCAGGTGAGGGCGTATTTCAATATTCCTCCCGATGTCTCAATTTCTCTCGGCACACCCAAGGCCAGCGACTTTCCCAACTACGAGTTGGTACCTGTCACCATGAGTCGTGACGGGAAAACGCAGAACGCCGAATTCCTGCTTTCCAACGATGGGAAGACGCTGATTCGTTTCACCAAGATTGACTTGACCCACGACATCTACGCGGAGACGATGGACAAGATTACGGTGACCGGGCGTCCGGTGCGCGGCAATCCCGACGCCAAGGTCACGGTCGTGAATTTCGATGACTTCGAATGTCCGTTCTGTGCCCGCATGCACAGTACCCTGATGGGCGAGATCCTGCCGGAGTACAAGGACAAAATCAAAATCGTCTATAAGGATTTCCCGCTGGTGCAGATTCATCCCTGGGCGGAACGCGCCGCCAATGATGCAAATTGCCTGGCGGCTCAGAGCCCGGCAGGATACTGGCAGTTGGCCGATTACTTCCACGCCAACCAGCGCGAGATCAGCGGCGGTCAGCAGAATGTGCAGGAGTCCTTCAGCAAGGTCGACCAAATCACGACGGACTTCGGCAAGAAGAACAACGTTGACGCTGCCAAGCTGCAGGCATGTATCAAGGCGCAGGCAGATACTGTCGTGAAGGCGTCGATGGCCGAAGGCGACAATCTGAACATCAACGCCACGCCGACCCTGTTCATCAACGGCGAGCGCGTAGAAGGCGCTATGGACGCAGACCAGCTGCGGCTGGCGCTGAACAGCCAGCTCAAGGCTGCGGGTGTGGAACCGCCGCCGGCTCCGGCCAAGGCGGCAGCGGCTCAGCCGCCGGCCAAGCAGTAGCTGGAAAGTTTGTAACCTGCGGCACTGCCTTTGGCCGCAGCACGGAGCGGGCCTCCCAGGAGGGGCGAAGTTTGGAACTGCAACGTAAGAGAACGGTGAGTTATGCGGCCGTGGCCGGTTTGCTGGCCTTGAGCGCGCTTCTGACAAATATCGGCTGTTCTAACAAAGAAGTCGGCAGCGATGTGATGGCGACGGTGAATGGCCGCAACATCACGCGTACCGATGTGCAGAAGTTCTATGACGCGCAGGTGGCGGGCTCTCCGCAGCAGCCCAGCGCCGAGCAGGCCGACACTCTGCGCCTGAAGATCCTTAGCGACCTGATCGATAACGAGATTCTGATGCAGCGCGCCGAGAAGCTGGGCCTGTTGGCGACCGACGAAGAAGTCAATGCCAAGCTGACCGAGATCAAGGCACCCTTCACGCAGGAGCAGTTTGACCAGCGCCTGAAGGAACGTGGTATCACCCTCGACGACTTCAAGAGAGATCTGCGGCGCTCGCTGACCATCGACAAAGTGCTCAACAAGGAAGTTACGTCGAAGATCAATGTTTCCGACGAAGACATCACCAGCTACTACAACGAGCACAAGGCGGAGTTCAACCTCATCGAGCCGCAATATCACCTGGCGCAGATTCTGGTCACCACCCAGCCGAATCCGCAGGTTAAGAACATGAAGGCGCAGAACGAGGCCGATGCGCGCAAGAAGATTCAGATGATCCAGAACCGCCTGGATAGCGGCGAGGACTTTGCCACGGTGGCGATGAGCTACTCCGAGCAACCCGAGACCGCGCAGAACGGCGGCGACCTGGGCTTCATTCCCGAGTCGTCGCTCAAAACCGACAAGCTGGCCTACGACGCCATCAACAAGCTGAAGCCCGGACAATATACGGTCGTGCTGCCGGTGCTCGATCCCAGCGGCAAAGGCGTATTCGGGTTCCGCATCGTCAAGCTGATGAGCAAGGAAGCAGCCGGACAGCGTGAACTGAAGGACCCTCGCGTGCAACAGGCCATCCGCGAGCAGTTGCGCGACCGCCGCGAGCAGTTACTGAAAGAGGCTTACTACGAGACCATCCGCAATCAGGCCAAGATCGTGAATTACTTCGCCGAGCAGATACTGAAACAGGCGGGCACGACGAAGTAAATACTTGTGATTCGTTCAAATTGCAGATCAAAGCCGGAGTCAATGTGCTCCGGCTTTGTCATTGGATGGAATCACAAAGAGGAAGTGGGCGTAACCTACCTGGGCTACAGGCTCGTACTGCTTCATCAGATAGGAGCAGCAGGTATCCCCGCGAAAGACCCCGACTAGACGATTGGCCCCCACGAGAACGCGGCCCTTGACCGGATGGCTCGGATCCAGAGTCACGTCAGGATTTTTCTCCAGGTAGCGGTTGACGATGTCCTGATCCTGTCCCCAATCTAAATTGCTATCTGATAGAACCCGATATGCGAATCGTCGATCATGCACCCATTCGTTCATGTATGGGATCATCTGCGGATAATAGCTGGCTACCGAGCCCCCCATCCACAGCACCAACGCCACGAGCGTTATCTTGACTATCAAAGGTCTGACAGGAAAATTCGAAAATGCCGCTGCGGCGATGATGATCTGGATGGCTAGAACAGGAAGTATATGCCGGATGCCGATCTGGGCTGCGTCGAAGAACGAAAGCCACGCGAATAGAACTGCGGCAACTATAAGCAGCAGTCCTTCACCATAGTAAAAGTCGTCCAACTTACGATTTTTCCCGATCCAAACTAAACCCCAGATGAATAAAATCTGCAGAGCGATCGGCACTTTGTAGAAGCAAGCCACCAGGAAGTACGACTTGAATGGCCGAAATTCCGATGATGTGGGGTCGCGCAGTTGTCCTAATAGATAGATGTTTTCGTATGATCTCCCTGTCTCTTCGCTGTACTTCGTTAGATCAAGTCCCTGCAAAAAAGGATACGGAGTCGGGACCGGAACCCTGCCAATGATCGGTAGGTCTTGTAGCGACGACATTTGGGGGGTTTGGAACCTGTATTTGTTAAGAGGCAGAAAAGTGCGATCAAAAGAGTATGCGCAATTAGCTATAAGCAGGAATGACAAAACAGAAATTACCGCGAATTCCAGAACCAGCTTGGGCGATGGCAACTTTCGCTTTCCCGAATGAATCCATGCACCTGCAACGACGAGGAATATCACAGGATACAGAATCAATGCAAAAGACTTCGTCATCTGTGCTAATGCCAACGCAAGGCCTCCCACCACGGCACGCGCGAGGGTCGGACTTAGCAAGAACCGGCGAACGAAGTATAAAGATCCAACCACACCCACAGCGTGATACATATCTGTAGTTATCAAGGTTCCGTGCGCGATTAAGTTTGGCGACACCATGCACAGGACACAAGAGGCACAAGCAGCCGCTTCCCCATAAAGGTCATAAGTCCACAGAAAAATGAACACGGTAAGCAGCAGGGTGCCTAGGATGGTGGCGCACCTCGCGATCTTGAAGCGATTCAAGACTGCTGAAACAGATGGAAGTGCACTGCGGCGTTCTAGGTAAGTGGCGATTGTGAGAGGAATTGCATTCAACGCCGAAACAGGCATCTGACTGTCGTAGAAACCGCGGGTAGTATGGTCCGGGTCGTGCCGAATGATCTTATATCCGTAACTGAGATGATGGATTTCGTCAAACGTCGGCGATGCGGCAAAGCCAACGATTGCATCCAACAAAGCGGACAGACAAAGAAATGCAATCAGCCAAATGACCGACCGTTGCGTTGTCCGGTCCCTCATAAAAAAGATCCGCCTCTCGTACAATGCATTTCGAGAGCCTGGTAGTCAGATCCGGGAGCGCTTTATGAAAGATATTAGGCTTTCGGTCCCAAAGCTTTATCAGGTCGGACACACGGCGAAAAGTACTACTTACTCGACATCCATAAGACTATGAAGAGCGGGCGCTCTAGGGGTCCCATCGTTGAGACAGTTGTCGCAATTTCGTTGCCGCTTCAACTTGCTCAAACTACATATTTTCAATGTCGGTAGGTGCAAAGGATTGCGACAATAGCTGGAATTTGATAGGTAGAGGAGATTTCGTGCTCTCGTCCGGCGTCAATGTTGCCGTTCGTCGAACCATTGTCATTAAGGTCTTGCAGGCCAAAATTTATGGGTTTTCCCAAACTTCCGTGGCAGATTGTGTAAGAAGAGCAGGGTTTCGATGTGGCGGCGAACGAGGCCAGTATTGAACGTCCTCAGGATTCACTTCACGACGAAAGCACGGTCGGGCGGCGTGGCCTCTACCCTCCCGCAATCGCCCCGATGATCAGGAATGGTTCTTTGCCGCTGACTACGGCTTCGGGCAGGGGATTGTCCGCCGGGTCATGCGACAGGTCTTCTTCGCAGGCGAAGAAGCGCAGGAACGGACGGCGCTGGTGCGTCACGTGATCGCGGATGGTGCCGCACAGCATGGGATAGCGTGCTTCCAATGCGTCGAGGACCGAGCGCGTCGTCGGCTGGCCCTCGACTTCCAGTTGCACCTCGCCCGTCACGTGGGCGAGGGTGCGCAGATGTTGCGGAAGAACGACGCGGATCATGCCAGCGTTTGCACCTCGACCGAGAGTACCGGCGGAAGGTCGCGCACGATGGGCGACCAGTTGTCGCCGGCATCGGGCGAGAGATACACCTGCCCACCCGTCGTCCCAAAGTAGATGCCGCACTCATCGAGCGTGTCAACCGCCATGGCGTCGCGCAGCACGTTGACGAAGCAGTTGCTCTGCGGCAGGCCTTTGGTCAGCGGCTCCCACTCGTTGCCGCCGCTGCGGCTGCGGAAGACCTGCAGCTTGCCGTCCAGCGGATAGTGCTCGGAGTCGCTCTTGATGGGCACAACGTAGATCGTCTCCGGCTCGTGCGAATGAACGTCGATGACGAAGCCGAAGTCGGTCGGCAGATTTCCGCTGACCTCGCGCCAGTTGTCGCCGGCATTGTCGCTGCGCATCACGTCCCAGTGCTTCTGCATGAAGAGCACGCCCGGCCGCTGTGGGACTCATCGCGATGTGGTGCACGCAGTGGCCGACTTCAGCGTCCTGGTCGGGCATGAAGTTCGAGCGCAGGCCGCGATTAATCGGCTTCCATGTTTTGCCGGCATCGTCGCTGCGAAACGCGCCCGCAGCGGAGATCGCGATGTAGATGCGGTTGGGATCTTTGGGATCGAGGATGACAGTGTGCAGGCACATGCCGCCCGCGCCCGGCTGCCACTGCGGGCCGGTACCGTGTCCGCGCAGGCCGGAAAGTTCCTTCCAGCTCGCCGCTCCGTCCTTCGAGACGAACAGCGCTGCGTCTTCCACGCCCGCGTAGACCGTGTTGGGGTCGGAGAGTGACGGCTCAAGGTGCCACACGCGTTTGAACTCCCACGGATGCTGCGTGCCGTCGTACCACTGATGCGTGGTGAGGTTCGCGCCGCCGTCGGGCGAGGTGTCATAGACGAACTTGTTGCTCTCGCCCGTGGGCCAGCCTTGCGGCGATTTCTCCGGGCCGCCGCCGGGCGTCTCCCACGTCTTGCCGCCGTCGCTGGAGCGCTGAATGATCTGCCCGAACCAGCCGCTCGTCTGCGATGCGTAGATGCGGTTGGGATCGACGGGCGATCCCTTCAGGTGATAGATCTCCCAGCCGGCAAAGTGCGGGCCGCTCACCTGCCACTTGTCGCGCTTGCCGTCCGACTCCAGTACGAAAGCTCCCTTCTTCGTTCCAACCAGTACACGGACTCTACTCATGCTCTCTCCTTCAAAGTGTTCGTTCATCAGCTGCAAAAATTGCTTGCGCTACATCACCGGCGCCGGCGATCCGTCGGACCACTTGCCGACGCCGATCACCCACACGTCGATGGGCTCGGCGTCTTTGAACTGCGGGTTCAGCATGACGGGGGAGTTAGGCACGTCATTGCCCCACGTCGCCGGATCCGCGTGCGGGGTGTAAATCATGACGTGGGCGAGATTGCCTCCCTTCGCTGTCAGATACGCCTGCTTTGACATCATGTAACTCATCGAGCCCGGCTCCAGCGGCGGCAACTGCTTCTCGTCGTAAGCTTGCTTGTTGGCGGCGATGATCTCGCCCTTCGATTTGCCGGCAATCGCCAGCTTGGTCCGTTCAAAGGTAGCCGGCAGAATCGATCGGGCTGCCGGAGGATTGAAACAGATCGGTCCGCGAAGATGTGGGTCCCAGAAAGTCGGGGAATCCTCAGGCGACATCCACGCTCGCTCTACGACACAAACGAAACCGTTCTTGCCTTCCACGGCGGTTACGTAGCCCTGGTCGGTCAATACCATGACGGTGGCGTCGCGCGATATGGCGTCGGGCGCCGCACTGCGCGCCATGGCAATCTCGGTATCGCGGTTGTCGAGGTAGAGGTGAAGCGGCGCCATGCTGGTGTACTGTGTTTTGGCGTCGGGCGTTGCCGCATAAGCTGAAGTCAAGGCGGCCATTGTCATAGTCGCCAGTGTGGTTGCGATTGCTAACCTTGTCACGACCGCGCGGAACGATATTCTCGCGCGACCTTCGGTCTCGTTCACTGCGATGCTGCTCATGATGCACTTCTCCTGCTGTAAGTACGACGTGCGGCGCCCTTGGGAATCGACAGCGTAAGCAAAATTGTTCCGAGAAAGGTCACCAGCCACGTAGCCTTATCTCGCGCGCGGTATGACAGTTCTCTATCCGACCACCTGCCCACAACCCAGCCACTTGTGCAGATACCCGAGTTGTCCAACGTGATAGCTCTCGTGGAAGCACAGGATTCCGACCGTACCCGCCACCGTGCCATCGAGCGAGGGAGCACCCTGCCGCGCGGGCTCGGCGAGCGCCTTGGGATCGGCGCTGGCGAAGCCTTTCTCCATCTTCGCGGCAACCTCGTCCCACGCTTTGCGAAGTTCAGCTGGCGTAGGATACTGATCGTTCGAAACGGGCTGCGCTCCGCGAACGAACAGCTTCTCCCACGGTGCAGACCAAGGCTGGCCCATCATCCGCGGAATATTCGCACGCGCCACCAGCATGTGGGCGACGATCCACAGGAAGTGATTGGAGCCGTCTGCCGGCTGCGTCAGCCACTGATCGTCGGGAACATCCTTGATGGTCTTCTGGAAGATACTTTCGTTCGTCTTAAATAAGCTTTGAATTGTCGCCAGGTCTGTACTCATGATTTCCCTGCTCTCCTGAATTGCGCCGAACTACATCGGCTTTTCGACATTGACCATCCACGGAATCTCGAACTTGTCGACCAGCATCCCGAAGCGCTTGGCCCAGAAAGTTTCGGCAATCGGCATATGAACCTGGCCGCCTTCACCCAGCGCCTTGAAGACTCGCTCGGCTTCGGCTACGTCTTTCGAATCGATGTTGATGGAGAAGCCGCGCGGCTTGGAGTAGCGTCCCGGAGGCGCGTCGGAACCCATGATGGTCTTGTCGCCAATGGTTATGCGGCCGTGCAGAACCTTGTTGCCCATCTCGGCAGGAACCTCGCTGGCCGCCGGACTCCCTTCGAAACGGAAGACCGTCTGAATCTTGGCGCCGAGGACTTTTTCGTAGAACTTGAAAGCCTCTTCACAGTTGCCGTCAAAGTGCAGATAAATATTTGTATCCATAGTTGCTCCTTTGTTTTTCTCAAGTCGAATCAATCCGTTTACGGCAGGAACCACTCGCCGGTTTTCGCCTGCAATGGCGTGTGATCGCGTTCGCGCCAACGCCGCCGCACTTCCGCGAGAATCGTCTCGCGGTGCTTCTTCATTTTGTCGATCACCGGACTCGGCGTAGCGTCTTCATCGTGCTGCCCTCCCCACAAGAGCAGCTCGAACAGAACCGGTGCCAGGGCGATGCCTTTCTCCGTCAGCCGATAGTCGACCCTGCGGCCGTCGTTTTCGCCGGCCTCGGCAGAGATGATGCCGTCGCGTTCCAGCCGGCGCAGGCGGTCGGCCAAGATGTTGCTGGCGATGCCCTCACCGGACTGCTGAAAGTCCTTGAAGTTGCGATAGCCGCGGATCATCAGGTCGCGAACGATCAGCAGCGACCAGCGGTCGCCGAAGATCTCCAGCGAGCGATTCACCGGACATCCCGAGCGGCGTTTCGACTTCGGCCTTCCAGGCACGCAGACGACAATACGAAAGTCACTTGCAAATTGCAAGTGAGTTTGGGACGAGGGCCGGAGAACCGTGACGAGCCGCCAATTGGCTGGGAAGAGCTGTGTTGAAGAAAGAACCGGCTAGAAGATTCCGCTGCGATAGATGACCCACCAGCTCACGAAAACGGCGGCGAAGGTCTCGCCGACGCCCCACCAGAAAGGCAGGAAAAACGCCCCGAGACTAAGAAGGGTGAACAGCAGCCAGAATGATTTCTTTTGCGAGTCCAGTAAGACCTCCGGGCGAGATTGACAAGGCCGGTATAGTTACAGACGCAATTCAATCACAATCGATAGGCCCAGTATGAATGCGTACGTTTTGTCTCACAACCTGGATGGCGAGCGGCAGAGGCTGCGTCTGATGTCGGAGCTACTTGATCCGGCGGAACGGCATCATCTTCGGAAGCTTGGCGTGGGCCCGGGCTGGCGGTGTCTGGAGGTCGGCTGTGGCAATGGTTCGATCTCGCAATGGCTGGCCGAGCAGGTTGCGCCGACCGGGCACGTCGTCGCCAGCGATATCGAAATCAGTTGCCTGGCCGGGTTGAAGGCGCCGGGTCTCGAGGTTCGTCAGCTCGACATTCTGCGCGACGAAGTGGAGCAAGCGCACTATGACCTGGTGGTGACGCGGGCGCTCCTGCATCACCTGCCTGATCCGCGACTGGCGGTCGAGAGGATGATCGCCGCACTGAAGCCCGGTGGGGTGCTGCTGGTCACTGAGCCTGACATGCTCCCGGCCACCATGGCGGAGCCGGAAGCGGTGCGCAAGTTCTGGCAAGGATGGTTTCGCTGGGCGGAAGCTTCCGGCATCGATTACTTCGTGGGATCGAAGATTCCGTCACTGCTCGACAGCCTTGGTCTGGAAAACATCGCAGCCGAAGGCCAAACCGCATTTGCGAATGGCGGCTCGCCTTGGGCGCGTTATTGGGTTCAGACTGTTCGCGAGCTGCATCCCAGGCTCGTCGAATCAGGCCACGTCACCGACGAGTCCTTTGCCGAGTTTGCGGCGAGGTTGGAAGACCCGCACTACTGGACCAGCGCCATCACCTTCGTTGCCGCCAGTGGGCGCAAACCCGCGTGAGGAGCGAGGTCCAAGGCGAGACGTGGCGCTGATGTGAATTGCTCTTGACAGGGAGTTCGAGCGTAGTTCAACTTAGGCTGCAAGCATTCCTGCGTGCGTGCCATTTTCAAACTCGTTGCTCTAGCCCTGTTGCTCTTTTCTGTCGGAGCTGCGGCTGAAACCTCGGCCATAGCGAGAAAGCCAACCGGCGTGATGATCTCGGCGGGCAGTCCTGCCGTGAGCGCGACTTCAGCCCGCAGTGCGATCCTGGCTGCGGATTTCGTCACCTTGCCTCCGCAGGAAAAAATCACCCACCACTGGCCGTGGTGGCTGCGGCTGCTGGCCGTGGTCGGGGTGCTGGTGTTCATCCGCTTTGTCGCCGGATCGGTACGCAGCAAGCCCAGCGGCCCGGGACCTGTCCAATAATTTCGGCACTGTATGGAAGTCCTGGTCTACCCCGCAGCTCCTGCAGAGTCTCTGAACTAATACTCTATCTGCCATTGCCTATGTTTTAGAATGAGGCATTCAGGCGCACTCGTCTGCCTAGAGGACTGATGCTGCAGAGTTTCGGACACATCCCGCAATTCTCGGTGATCTCCGCCATCGACATTCTGGTGGTGGCGTTCCTCATCTACGAGTTTCTGAAGCTCATCAAAGGCACTCGCGCCATCCCCATGCTGGCCGCAGTGATCCTGATCGTCGGCGCCTTCTGGATCGCCCACATCGAACAACTGCGCACCGTCGACTGGCTCATCACAACGCTGTTCCCCTACGCCGTCTTCGCGCTCATCGTAGTATTCGGTGCGGAGATTCGTCACGCGCTGGCGCGTTTGGGTCGCCGCCTGTCGGCCCGCCGCGGTTTCAATCACGCTGACAGCTACGAAGACATCGTGCTCGCCGCCGATCACTTTTCCAAGACCATGACCGGCGCTCTGATCGTTATCGAGCGCGAAATCGGCTTGCGGACGTTCATCGAAAGCGGTGTACCGCTTGACGCCAATCTCTCCTACGATTTGCTGATCACCATCTTCCGGCCCAGCGCACCGTTGCACGACGGCGCGGTCATCGTGCAGAAGGGCCGCATCGCCGCCGCCGCTTGTTTCCTGCCGCTCTCGATGAATCCGGTCCTGTCGACGCAGTACGGCACGCGCCATCGCGCGGCCATCGGCATTACCGAAGAAACCGATGCGGTATCGGTCGTCGTCTCCGAAGAGACAGGCTCAATCAGCTTAGCCGTCGGTGGAACGATCGAGCGCGACATCACCGTCGAGTATCTGCGCGAGCGCCTTAGTGAAGTGCTTCGCCGCTATGTCCCTACGGCGACGCTGCCGACCACGGTCACGGATCGCGAACTGTCTGACGATGACCAGGGTATCGAGCATCTGAGCCGCAAGAACGACATGGCCGACGGAGCGGAGCGCTAGCATGGGCAACTTCTTTCGCAAATGGGTACTGAAGAATCTGCCCTTTAAGCTGGTCTCGCTGGCTATCGCGATTCTGCTGTGGTGGGCAGTGGGCCGCGACCAGCCCATCGAGATGCCGTTGACGGTGCCGCTGGAGTTTCAGAACGCGCCGGCGAACCTTGAGGTCAACTCCAATTATCCTTTTGAGACGCGAGTTACCTTGCGGGGGCCGGAGCGCCTCATCCAGGGGCTAAATGCGTCAGAAATACACGCCATCATCGATCTGCAAGACGCCACGCCGGGCGAGCGCACCTTCGACCTGACGCGAAACGCGATTCACGTGCCCCGCGACGTCAAGGTCGTCCAGGTGGTACCGTCGCAATTTCACATCAGCTTCGACCACAGCGCGACGCGTTCGGTGCCGGTGCAGCCACGCGTGATTGGCACTTTACTGAGCGGCTATGGCATAACTGAAGTGGCGAGCGATCCGGCGACCATCACCATCGTCGGGCCGGAGCGCCGGGTCAACGCAATTCAGAACGCGATGACCGATCCGGTGGACGCTACAGGCGTGGTTGGTCAGGCGACGTTTACCACGCACGCCTATGTCTCCGACCCGCTGGTGCACGTACACGATCCCGGCGCGGTAAAGGTGACGGTGAATACGGCAAAGATTTCCGGGAGAGCGGGCCAGCCTTGAGTACGGCGACGACAAGAATGCGACAACTATTCGGAACAGACGGAATTCGCGGTGTAGCCGGGGAGTATCCCCTCGATCAGAAAACAGTTGTTGCCATCGGACGCGCGCTGGGCCAGCGGCTGGCGGCTCGCGAGAAAGCCGCCCGCGTCGTGATCGGCCAGGACACACGCGAGTCAAGCGCGTGGATCAGCGCCGCTCTAGCTGCCGGACTGGAATCGGCGGGAGTACAGGTGGTCAGCGCCGGCGTCATCACCACGCCAGGCATTGCCTATCTGACGCGCTTCAACAAGTTTTCCGCGGGCATCGTTATCTCCGCTTCGCACAATCCCTGGCAGGACAACGGCATCAAGATTTTCGGCGCCAACGGCTACAAACTCTCCGACGAGATCGAACACGCCATCGAAGCCGATATCTTCGCGCACATCGAGCAACTGGCAGCGAGCGCCTCCCACAACGTGGTACCGGCATCGGAGATGCTGCCCGGCGACGCAAAGCTGCGCGAGCAGTATGCCCAGTGGCTTGCCGACTTCGTGTCTGGTGTGGATTTCAGCCGGATGAAGGTGTTAGTGGATTGCGCCAACGGCGCTGCCAGCACCATCGCGCCGCTGGTCTTTAAGGATTGCGGCATTGCCGCCGATTTCATTCACATCGAGCCCAGCGGCCGCAACATCAATGCCGGATGTGGAGCGCTGCATCCCGATCACGTCGCGCAGGCGGTTGCCGCGTCGAATGGAAAGTATCACCTTGGCATTACCTTCGATGGCGACGCCGATCGCGCGTTGTTCGCCGACGCCGGCGGGCGGGTGGTGAACGGAGATGCGGTGTTGTTGCTGGCCGCGCGTGATATGCGCTCGCATGGCAAGCTGCACGGCGATGCTGTCGTCGCGACAACGATGTCGAATATGGGTCTGGAGTCGGCGCTGAAGCGCAGCGGCATCGGCATGATGCGCGCTCCGGTGGGCGACAAGTACGTGCTGGAGCAGATGCTGAAAAGCGGCGCGACGCTTGGGCGGCGAGCAATCGGGACACATCTTGTTCCGCGATATTGACACCACCACGGGCGACGGAATTCTTACCGCGCTGCGCGTGCTGGAAGTGATGGCGCGCACCGGCAAGCCGCTGGAAGAACTGGTCGGCGACATGAAGGTCTTTCCGCAGGAGATCAAGAACGTTCACGTGCGTGAGAAGAAGCCGCTGGAAGAATTGCCGGCCGTAATGGCGCTGATTCACGCTGCCGAGCGCGAACTTGATGGCAACGGACGCGTCGTAGTCCGGTATTCGGGCACGGAGAAGCTGGCGCGCGTGATGATCGAGGCAGAGTCTGAAACGGCGATGCGCCGGCACACGGACGCGATTGCGGCGGCCATTCAGCAGGCCATCGGGATATAAACGCGCCGCTACCGGATCATCCCTTCCCTGCCTCGGCTTTCTCCACTTCGCTTTCGGCGTTGGCCGCAAACTCGAACCTGCACTCGCTCGGCTTCTTGTCGAAGCGCAACCCCTGATAGACCGGGGCGCGCATTTTCACCGCGCCGCTTTGCCCTTCGTGCGTCCATTCGGTGAATTTAATTTCAGCCACCAGCTCCGGCTTCACAAACTGCACCCGGCGATCGCTCTCCACTTTCCCAGCGAATGGATTCTTTTGCGTCCCGAGCGCCTTCAGCTTCTTCCACATGTCTTCGTGCGTCCGCTCGGTGAAGCCGCTGCCCGCCTGCCCGACCGGCATCAGTCGTCCCTTATCGTCATAGAGCCCCAGCACCAGCGAGCCAAAATTCTCGCGTGAGCCGCGCGGATCGGTGTAGCCACCAATCACGCACTCCTGCCGCTTGGTGACCTTCATCTTCAGCCATTCGCTGCTGCGCTTCTGAATGTAGCAACTGGTCCGCCGCTTGGCGACGATGCCCTCCAGCCCGCGCTGCGCCGCCGCTTCAAACAACATAGTTCCCTGCCCAACGTAGTGATCGGAGACGCGGATGATCTCGCTCGGCGTCACAATCGATGCCAGCAGCTGCTTGCGCAACTCTAGATCAGTCTGCATGACGTCGTATCCGTCGAGATAAAGCAAGATCGAAGACGTAATAGATGACCGGCACATCGTCGCGCGTGCGCCGAATGCGGCGGCCGCCTTCGCCTACGCCGGTGCGCTGCTGCATCAGGCTGAAGGATGGCCGGCCCTGCTCGTCGAGCGCAACGATCTCACCATCGAGAATCGCTTTGCTGGCCTTCACCTGTTGCGGAATGTTGTGCAGCTCAGGATAGGCCGCGGTCAGGTCGTTCTGGTTGCGCGAGACCAGGCGCACAGACTTGCCGTCGAGAAAGGCGACCGCGCGATAGCCGTCCCACTTGATTTCGTAAAGCCAGTCGTCGCTGTCAAAGGGCTGGTCGACCAGCGTGGCCAGCATTGGCCGGATAGCGTGCGGCATCGGAGCCTTACGGCCGATCGCCGCAGGGTCAGGAACTACGCCGTCTTGCGCTTTGATTTTTTTTTTACTGCCTTCGCCGGAGCAGCAGAAGCGCTCTTCTTCGCCGTAGCTTTTGTTTTTGCGGGAGCGACTTTGCTGGCCGCCGCCTCCGGAGCAGCCTTCTTGCTGGCTTTCTTTTCCTCGCGCGCCCGCTTGGCGTCGGCCTTGGCAATCGAATCCGCCAGCCAGTCGTTTTTCCCGGACGTCCCGTGTGCGGTCGCCTTGCGGCTGCTCAGCCACTCGGCCGAACCTTCATCGCCGGCGATCTGTGCCATCGTGCGCTTGGTCAGCACCGAGTAGTCGTACTTGTCGATGTCGTAACCCTGCTCCGCGTAGGCGTCGCGATGCTTGATGAGCAGCCACTCCGTGCCCTTGCTGTCGGGTCGCCGTGACTTGATGTGTACCAACGCGAACTCGCCCTTCAACTTCTCGCCGTTCAGGCTGAATTTCAGGTCGCCCTTGCGCAGAGTCTCCGCCGGATTGCCCAGCGGCTCCCACGTGCCCACGTCCCACACCATCACCGTACCGGCTCCATAGTTGCCCGCCGGGATGGTGCCCTCGAAGTCGAAGTACGAAACGGGATGATCCTCCACCTGCATGGCGAGGCGCTTGTCGGCGGGATCCAGCGACGGCCCCTTGGGCACCGCCCACGACTTCAGCACGCCTTCCATCTCCAGGCGGAAGTCGTAGTGCAGACGCGTAGCGCGGTGCTTCTGCACCACAAATCGCCGCTGGTTTCCTTTGCCAACTTTTGCAGGTGGTTCAGGTGTTTGTTTGAAGTCGCGTTTTCGCTTGTATTCCTCGAGCGCCATGGCCCATTAGATGAACACAGGAAGGCGCGGTGCTGCAAGGGGCTGAGTGACCGCAGGCGCAGCTCTCGTTAGGTTCCTGCTCGCCGCAATGCCATTTTTCTTGGCTTTTTGCCGAACACGGCGCAGTTCGCCCCTGCCACGCTGCGCGGAACGTTCCGCAACTTTTGTTACAATGCAGATACCGCATCCGTGGGCGCTTAACTCAGCGGTAGAGTGCCACCTTCACACGGTGGAAGTCACAGGTTCGAATCCTGTAGCGCCCACCAATGTTTTCTGGGGTTTAGAGAGAATCCGGAAAACGGGCCAACCAACAATCCAACCAACACTTTCATTGCACTAACTCCGATGCCAGGCCCATCTCCCGGAGGAATGCGCCTTGCGCGGCCCGTGTCTCGTCGCCGTCGCCTTGTGTGTAAAGGTCGAGCGTGGTCTGGATACGGCTGTGGCGAAGTAGGCTCTGGACCGTCTTAGGATCGGCCTTGCCCTTATTCACTAACCAGCTTGAGAGCGAGTGCCGGAGATTGTGTAAGCCGAAACGGTAGCCGTCCGGTATACCAAGCCCGGCCGCTTTGGCCGCTGGCCGCAGATGATCAGCTACGAATACAGCAGGCGATATGGGAACCTTACCGTCTGCCTTGAGCGAGGGAAACAGAAAATCCGTCTCCTTCGCGAAGGGCGTCTTTTCCTTCCAAGCCTGGAGCAATTGCGCGAGGGCCGGGTGCATAGGCACATGACCTTCGCTCCTGCGGGTCTTCGTGGGTCCGTCACTTCCACGCCACCACCGCTTCGTTACGGCAATCCGGTTCTCGTCCCATAGCACGTCTGCCCAGCGCAGCGCGAGAAGTTCCGATGCGCGGAGAGCGGTAGCAGCGCAGGTGAGGATGAGAATGCGATGCAGTGGATTAACAAGGCTCTCGATGATTTCCCAGGTCTGTTTGGGGGTAACGAGGATGGCCTTGTAATCGGTAGTGGAGCGGGTCTCGACGGGAAGCACCGGGTTGTTCTTCACGAGTTGGTGCAGGGCACCGATGCGATAGATCCGAAGCATGATGCCACGAACCTTCGATACGGTCGTCCACGCCAAGCTCTTATCGGTGTGAAGCATTCTGAGCCAGTGCTGTATGTCGAGGGGTTTTATCTCGTCCGCTATGCTGTCACCCCACTGGGGAACAAGATAGGTCCAGACGATTTGGTTGGTGTTGAGGGCCGTGCGCTGGGACTTTGGTCGGAGCGCGTCGGGCCCTACGTCATGAGTGAGGTAATGCTCCGCTAGAGCACGAAAGCGAATGCGATCGTCGAGATGCTGGGCATTGATTCGCAGCAGGAGGCCTAAGCGATCGACCTCTCGCCATGCATCTTTTTCTTTGGGGAAATCGCGAACGAGGCCAACGGGCAGGTCATTTTGAACCCGTTTGCCTTGGTCCCTGATTTCCCGATACCGCAGCACCCAGATGTCTCCAGCCTTGCGATGAAGTTTCACCAACGATCCGCGCTGATAAGCCATGAAAAGGTCTCCTCAGCGGGAACTGCCTGATCGAATCGTATCGCGTTTTTCGCTTCTCGGGGCTATCAGGTGCTGCTCTATGGCGGCTGCAATTTCGGACAGCCTGAATACCCACACCTTCCTTACGGTCCCCGTTCCGAGTGGATATGAACCAACTAAGCCTCTACGCGCCATTGCGAGAAGCTGGCGCCTCTTTACGGACAGGAAGCGCGCCGCCTCTTCAGCTGAGACAAAGGGTTCGGGTGCTTTGACTGTGTCAGACGCGATGTGGGAAGGGCTAACTACGTGGAGGGTTCGACGTTCGTCCAATAGTGACTTGGTTTCAGACATCTTCTGCTCGCCCATTTGCCAGAAGAACCAGCGGCTCTGAGATCAGTAGCGCCTCGACCAGTTCGCTGAATCGAATGCCACGACTCCGAACCCGTAATCTGGCGTTACGGGTGAGCGCTATCGAGCGGACAGCAGTCCACGCGACGCGCCCGTCGCTGTCAGACGTGAAGAGGTTCTAGAACTGCAAGTACTGATTGCCGGATGGGAGCGAGTCAGGAGGAAGCAAAATGACGCTCCCTCCGTGATTCGCCGAGCGGACCATTCAAGGCCGCACTTAATGACCTGCGATCCGGAGATGCAGGTGAGCAGTCAACGTCTTTGAGCAGATTGGAGCGCTGAGTAAGAGATTCGAACAACGTGAGCCTTGGTGCCCACGGGACAGGCCGGAAGCCGCGTTATGCCGCAGCCGCCGGAGGAAGAATCGCAGTCACTCTGTTCCGTGATCGTCAACTCTTGTGCGCAACACTTAAAACGATTTTGGGTTCGAACGCAAGAGAAAAATTGCAGTTGCGCGCAAGTTTCGAGAGTTGCTGGATTCCGAGTCTCTGAAATTGCTCTTTCGTGCCTTTCGATTTGCCAAGTCCGGCGCTTCTGTCGTAACGTGCCCTTCGCGATGAGTAGTCGAGAAGTCAACATCAGGACTCTTCAACGGTCGTGGGCACGGCGTCCGAAATTCGCCATCCCTCTTCGACCTCCCCCCGATGCTCAGGCCCAGTATTCCTGTCCAACGTGCGGAAGCGAAAACACGCAGCGGCTTTCTACGGCGTACATGGAGGGGGTTTCGCAATTTTCAGCCACAACGAGCGGATTCGGATGGTTGGGAGGACCGGCTGTAGCGAACGGGTGGACCACAGGTACATGTCAAACGGGGCTTGCCCAGATTTCTGCCCCGCCGCAGAAGCGAAGTTACCGGCAAGGTTTGCTGTTGCTGTTTCTTGGTCCGGTCATCGGAGCGCTGCCGTTCGCCATCATGGAACATCTCAACGGCAAGGCTCAGATTCACGAGATTCTTGCGGCCATATCAGTTCTGACGTTGGAACTCTGTGCAATCGTTCTCCTTGTGCGGGCTGCAGTGCATAACAGGACTACATGGCCCAGAAGAATCCGGGAGTGGCAGATGTATTGGATCTGTCGTCGGTGTACGCAAATCTTCCTGCCCGCAACTAACCGCCGTGAATAGATCAAAATGATTCAGCTATCTCGTGTGTCGTGCGTTCGTCGATAGATCCCCCCTTGAGGTGACAGCAAGTGCCGAAGAAGAAGCAGCTCCCGAACGCCGAATGTGACAATGTAGCCCCCGCGTGGCAGGTGCTTCAGGAGCGCATTCTCGCTGTGGTCAGTGAGTTTGCAGAGGAAAATCCTGCCGTACCAAACGCCCTGTTGCTAACTGGAGCGGGGCTCGGCTACGTGACGTTTGCGACGACCAGGTATGGGGAAGATTGCTTCCAGATCGTATACGAGAACCTGCGTTCCATCGTCCAGCTTTTTCAGACAATCATCGATGACGAGCGAAAGCGCTTGCCAAGGAAGTCCCTTGCCCGTCGTGGCTCAAAGAAAGACCTGCTTGCGGAGAAGTGGAACTCTTTGGAAACAATTCGAAAAAGACTGAACAGTTTGGTTGATTTAGAGATCAAACGTCTTCAGGAGCAAGAGCCAAGACCCAACTAGAAAATCCGCCGGGGACATGGCCCACACGTTCTTCATCTCGCATCTAAACTCAGGAATCAATAAGGCGTATGAGGTTTTCTGTCGTAGCTTTTATCGTTCTCGTGCTCCTGTCCTTCTCCGCTTGCCAGAAAGAGGGAGTTCCCCCGCCCACTGAAAAGGACGGCGAACAAGTCTGGCATAACCTTTTCAGTCAGAATGGTGCCGATCATCATAGGATTGAACTCCTCAGTTTCAAGGTTGTGAATGGTCGTCGCGATCAAGATCACTACCTGCTCTATTTCGAAGCCCAGCAAAAATGGCTAAGTACCGGGCAGGTGGAGATTAAGAAGTCGTATTACGATTTTCGTAAAACCGATAAGGGCTGGATCGGTCCAGACGAGCATCTCTACCCATTTAGCTCTCTGATTGGCGCTAAACACTCACAACCTCCACTGAATTTGACGCGACTCCGGAATGTTCCTAACCTCCTCCCACCCTGAGACAGGGCTGGAGGAGGGTTAAGGGTGTTCCAATCATCCGAGCACGTCCATCAAGCGCTCACGGATATCGGGTATATCACTGATGCCGTGACGGCAACGGCCGTCTACTTGGCGGCCAGTCTTCAAAAACCGCTACTGCTGGAAGGTCCTGCCGGGAGCGGCAAAACAGAGCTCGCTTACGCGGTGGCACGCGCAATCGGTTCCCCGCTTGAGCGCCTGCAGTGCTACGAGGGCATTACTGAAGAGAAGGCCATTGGCAGGTTCGACGAGGGCTTGCAGAGGCTATACCTGGATACGGTCACTCGCGGATCGGGCGTTTCTGACTGGGCCTCGCTGGGCAAGCAACTCTCCGCCTTGGATTTCTTCGCAGCAGGCCCGCTGCTCAAGGCATTGCAGTATCCCTCCCCTTGTGTCCTGCTCATCGACGAGTTGGACAAGGTTGACCACAGTTTCGAGGCACAAGCCTTCAAGCGAGCGTGCAGTTGTTTTGGGCTCGGGCGCTACTTCTACGACTTCGACGCGCCCTGGGTCGATATCGACGATAAATCGCGGCCGAAGAAGCCTCCAACCGTACCCGCGTGGATGGTTCCGGAAAACTGGCGCAAAGGCCAGCGGCCGTCCGGAAAGGCGACAACGAGTTCGCAGCCGGCAGCGCTGAGCACTGGCGCTTCGAACGGCACCTCCACCTCAAGTCACCGGAACGGGAACGGCAGCACACCTTCCTCAGCAACCAGCAATAAGGCGCGGCAGAACGGCGCCCCAACCACGGCAGTCCGACTGAACAACTTCAGTCTCCACTCGCGCGAAGTAGTCCGCACGTTGGGCTTCGAATTTCTCGAGGGCCGTTGCAATCTGAGATCGCGCCGAGCTGAGTCTCTGATCGAAATCCTGGCGGACCTGCTGCTCCATTTGAGAGACGGCGTCGCTGCGTTCCTGGCGGATCCTTGCTTCGAGCTCGGCTTGAGGGATTCCCACCTCAGGTTGGCGCTTGCCGGTTTGAGCGGCAGGAAGATTGCCTCCCAGGCTCCCAATATCACCGCTTAAAGTTGAAGCAATATCGGGATACTGCAGGGCCGAAATCGGCGGAGGCAAAACATTGTCGTAATTTGCACCGCTAAAGGACATACTCGTCTTCACCCTCGCTCTTCAATGCAATTTTGCCTTCGGCTTCGAGTTTGCGCGCGATGGCGACGATTTCGCCCTGAGCCTTTATCACCTCTTTACTGCGGGTTGGTCCTAAAGCTTCCGAATCCTCCTTCATCATTTCCACTGCGCGCGAAGACATGGTGCGATAGAAATGACTGCGCAGATCCTCGCTGGCTCCCTTCAAAGCGATGGTCAGAGTTCTCTTGTCGATAGAGTTCATCAATTCTCGCATCTCTTGCTCGGGAACTTCGAGAAAATTGTCGAATGTAAACATGAGATCGCGAATGCCTATCGCCAGCGTGGGTTCTTCCCGTTCAATGTGTTCCAGGATTTCCCGCGCCGCTGTGGGTTCGAGCCGGTTCATCAACTCGGCAATGCTACTCAAGCCATCTCCGGCGGTTCGCGTCTGATCCCCCACCGATCGCAGACGGCGGTCGAGGACAGTGGAAACCTTTGCCGCCACTTCCGGTGAAAAGTTCCCCAGTCTGGCCAGGCGCCGCACGCAATCCGACCGCACCTCGGGTTCCAGCTTCATCAGTAGCGCCGATGCCTGCTTGGCATCCAGATGGCGAAGGATCAGAGCCTTGGTCTGCGCATGCTCGCCGACCAGGAATCTGGCCAATTGCTGCGGATCGGCTCTCTTCAATGCCTCAATGCGAAAGGACCTGCTTTCGTTGGCTTGAGTGAGCCGTTGTACCATGTTCCGTGCGCCGTCCTCGCCAACAACCTTTTCCAGTAGCCGGACCGCCACTTCCTCTCCGCCCATGGCAATGCATTCCTGACTGGAAATTCGCTCCTGATGCTCCTCCAAAACCAGAAGCATAATCGGCAATGGAACCTGCCCCATCTGGGAAATCTCCTGCGCAATCCGCTCCAAGTCCTCGGTTGCCAGACTCCTCAGTACCGGCGCCGCTGCATCTTCTCCCAGGGCGGCGAGAAGGATCGCTGCCTTGCGCGGACCGCTGATCTTCTCCTCTTCCAGATGGATCATGAATTGCCCTCGCGAAGCCACGCCTGCACGGCCCTGGTCGTCTGCAGGGGATTCTGCCGCAGCCTCTCCAGCGCCTGTTCCTTGAGCTGGGCCGCACGCTGCGGGCTGGTTTGAGAAGTCGCGCCGGGCAAGGCCTCCATGTGTTCTCCGGGTAATTGAGGTTGCAATGCCGGTGCGGACGCTACGCTAAGAGCATGCTTCTGTACCGGCCGGATGACGAACAAGTACGCCAGAAGAAACAGCACCAGAAGTGAGACAGGGCGCAAGACAGACGACGAGTCCGAAACCGCCCTTTGCAATTGGCCCAGCCGGGAGGGTGCAGGCAAATCGAGGTCCGCAGAATCCGAATCGAACGGAATATTCTCAACCCGGAGCGTGTCACCGCGGGTCGCATCAAACCCGATCACGGCTTCCGCAAGGTCTTTGATCTGGTTGAGTTCCTGCTGCGATAGTTTTCGCCTGCTGAAATGTGTCTTACCCTTTTCAACAGTCTTCACCACCTCGTCATCCACAAGGATGGCCGCGGTAATTCGCCGAATCCGGCCGGGCGGCGTGACCGTGTGCACTACGGTCCGGTTTACCCCATATTGGGCGTTCTCGGTTACGGAGTGCTGAGTTTCAGGCGCGATCGCCGGCTTCGCCTGCGTCTTGGACGGGACATTGCTCGTCGCACCCGGCACGCCTGACGAAATAGCGCCTCCCGAGGACTGATCTTCGGTCTTCTGCTGACTCAGAACGGCGCTGACTGTGGGATCGTATTTCTCCTGGTTTTCTTCCGTCGTTTGCTGATCGTAGTCCACGTTGACGCTGGCGCGGATCCTGCCGGCACCCACCACCGGCTCGAGGGTGCTGATCAACCGGGCGGTCAAGTCTGCGCCTCCGCCCGCGCTATCCACCACTTCCCCTCCGCCGCTCAAAGAGCGGCCCGAATCGGCATCGATAATCGCCACATCCTCCGGTTTCAGTTGATTCACGGCGCCCGCGACCAGGCGGGAGATGGCCAGAGCCTCTTCCTTGGTGAGCATGCCGCGCTCGGAGCTTGAGAATGACCGAGGCCTTGGCACCTTGCTGCTGATCGAGAAAAACGGAATCGGATGGCATCACCAGGTGCACACGGGCGCTCTCAACATTCTCGAGGGTCTGAATGGAACGGGCGAGTTCGCCCTCCATAGCACGCTGATAATTCACTTTCTCATCGAATTCGGTCTCGCCCCAGGAGCTCTTGTCGAAGAGTTCGAATCCCATGCGTCCACTGTGCAGGTCCTGGCTGGACGCCATCTGCATGCGCGCCGCATCCAGCTTGTTTGCCGGAACGCTGATGGTTTTCCCGTCGGAGCTGATCTGGTGAGGAATACCCTGCTGACCGAGCGTGGCTGCCAGGGTTTGGGCGTCGGCCGGTTCCAGCCCTGTAGATAACGGCTTGTAATCCGGGGTTCCGATAAGCCACACGAACAGCGCCACGAGCGCGCCGGCCGCCAGAGCGCCGCCGATCAGGAATGCCCTCTGGCGCCCGTTCCGGCTTGCCCAGAACTGCCGTAGCTGAACGAGTTGTGTTCGTATAGCCAGCCATTTGCCGTCAGTCCCTAGAACTGCATCTGCGCGATGTCTTGATACGCGCTTACGATCTTGTTGCGCACCTGCATCATCATTTGAAAGGACACGTCTGCCTTTTCCACGGCAATCATGACCTGGTTAATATCGCCGGTTCCGCCTTGCAGCAGTTGCTGTACTTGTGCGGCGGCGTTGTCATGAAGCGAATCCACCGTTTGTACAGCGCTTTTGAGGATGTCGGAAAAGCTTGATCCGCCCTTGTCAATGCCCGCGTCCAAGGCTCCCGCACTGGGCACAGCCGCGTTGGGAATGTTACCAAGACTGACGGTATTCATCCGCAGGCTCCTTTACGTGGTCTTCAGAATGCCGATCGATTCCTGAATCATCTGTTTGGCCGCACTCACTGCCGATGCGTTCAACTGGTACGAGCGCACCGCGTTCATCAGATCGACCATCTCCATCTCCGGATTGATGGCGGGATACGCCACAAAGCCGTTCTTGTCCGCATCCGGATTTCCGGGTTCGTAGCGCATCACCGGCGGAGTCGGATCGTCAACCACCTGAGCTCAGTCGAACCGATCCGGCAACCGCCATTGGCGCCGCCCAGGTGGTCCATAACACTCACTGAAAGCAGACGGGTTCGAGGCGCTGAACACTACCTCCTTGCGGACATACGGGCCGCCGCTTTCGGAGTGGGTGGTCTCGGCATTGGCGAGATTGGCGGAAGTCACTTCGGCCCGCTCCCTTTCCGCTGCCAGGGCGGAGGCGCTGATGCTCATCATGGCGAACATGCTGCCCATCTTCTGTCTCCTTCCTATGATTTGATCGCAGTGAGCATTTCGTGGAATTGCTCTTCGATGAGCTGCACGCCCATCTGGTATTGAAGCTGCACCTGGGAGAGCAACATGCTTTCACGGTCGATATTCACGTTGTTGCCATCCGGCCGCTCGGGGAGGTTGGTCAGCTCCAGCGTGGCCGGCTGAAGCTCCGCCCCTCCATCCGAATCCATCACCTGTTTCATGGCCGACTGAAAGTCCAGGTCCCGAGTGTGGTAGCCGGGCGTATCCGCATTGGCCATGTTGGTGACCACCAGCTGCTGGCGCTCATCGGCGACTGTCAAGAATCCCTGCAGCGCCTGCATCAATGGAGTGGTTGCCATCTATGCGTACCTCCTTGGAGGAAGTCCGTACTCGCGGATCTTGTTGCGCAGAGTGCGCAGACTGATGCCGAGCAGTTCCGCTGCATGCGTCCGGTTTCCCGCCGTCAGCGCCAATGTGTTTTCCAGATGCTGCTTCTCCACTTCGCGAATCGGCGCTCCCGCGACTGCCGGAAGCGCTGACGGAAGCGGTCGCGGCCCTCCGGCCGTTCTGAGAAGGAGTGAATTCGGCATCAAAGCAGGCCGCGTCGATATCGATCGTTCCGCTGAGGGTCATCACCCGGCGCATGAAATTGGCCAGCTCGCGAACGTTCCCGGGCCAGGAATGAGACTGCAGGCGGTTCAAGAAACTCCGGGTGCAACCGGGGAGTCAGCGCACGCGCCTGTGCGGCAAATTTCTCGGCAAAATGCCAGGCCAGAAGCGGAATATCGTCGCGGCGATCGCGCAAGGCCGGCAGAGACAATGGAATCACGTTGAGGCGATAGTACAAATCGGCGCGAAATTTGCCTCGCGCCACCATCTCGGCCAGCGACACATTGGTGGTTGCCACCACCCGGATATCCAGCCGGACCGAGCGCCCCTCGCCCAACCTCTCCACTTCGCGCTCCTGCAGGGCGCGCAACAACTTCGGCTGCAGATCGAGCGGCAGGTCGCCAATTTCATCCAGCAGACATGGTCCCTCCGTTGGCGAGTTCGAACTTGCCGGGACGGGAAGCGACGGCGCCGGTAAACGCTCCGCGTCCGTGGCCGAATAATTCGCTCTCCAGAAGGGCTTCGGGAACCGCGGCGCAGTTGACCGCGACAAACGGCTTGCCATTACGGTCGCTGGCGTCGTGAATGAACCGCGCCAGTAGCTCCTTGCCGGTTCCGCTCTCGGCCTCGATAAGAACATCGGCGCCCGTGCTGGCAGCGGCGCGGGCCCTTTGCATCGCGTGCAGCAGCAGCGGCGATCGCCCAACAATCTCGCCGTCTGCGCCCGATTCGCGAACCGGCCTCTGCTGAGCACGCTGCATCACCTGCGATACCATCGCCTGCAAACGGTCGAACGGGATGGGCTTGGTCAGATAATCGAGCGCTCCATCGCGCATGGCATTCACCGCATCGGGAACCGACCCATAGGCGGTGAGCAGAATGACAGCGGTCGCGGTAGACGATTTCCGCGCAGCGCGCATCACATCGATCCCGCTGCCATCCGGCATGCGCATATCCGTGATGACCAGGTCGAAGGCTTGGCCCTGAAGATGGCGAATCGCATCGCGCGCGCCGCAAGCCGCCTCAACCCGCCATCCGTGGCGAAGGAAGTTGGCGCGCAGAGCGGTCCGAATGCCCGGCTCGTCGTCTACAACCAACAGGGAAGGCTCTTCTGTGAATGTCATACATTCGGGAAACTCCAAGTAGAACCTGCTTCCTTCGTTCAGCCGGCTTGAAACATGAATGCTTCCGCGATGCTGTTGCATCAGGCGCTGGCAGACCGCCAGGCCAAGGCCGGGAGTTTCGCCGGTCCCGCTGAAGCCTGCCTCGAAGAGCTGGCCGATCTGCTCTTCGGGAATTCCGCAGCCCGTATCCCGCACCTCGACGACTACCACCCTCTCCGCGGAGCGAGCTTCCCGGCTCATCGAGATCTCGACCCTGCCCTGCGGAGCTGTATGCCGGATGGCATTGCAGGTCAAGTTCAGAATGATCTGTCGAATCCCATCCTCGTTGCCATGAATGAGGAGAGGTTCCCCGGCAGGAGACGAACGCGAGAGCCACGCTGGCCTGCTCGGCGACCGGCCGCACAAATTCCACCGCCGCCTGCGACGCACGCGGGGAGGTCAAGCCGAGAGAAGCGGAGATTCCTTTCCCCGTTCATGCTCAGTACGTTATTCACGGTTCCAGACAGGGTGCGGATTCCTGCTCGCAGGTGCGCGATCCACTGCGAAGCGGCGCCGGGATCTGCCGCAATCAATTCAACGAAGAGTTCGAGGCTGGCTAATGGATTTCTAATTTCGTGAGCGAGGATGGATGAGATTTCGGCTAACGTGGTGGCTCGGCGCGCGGCTTCACGCTCCTGCTCGGCATGACGAGTCGCCGTCACATCGCGCAGTATCCAGATGCTGTGCAGTGGAACGGAACCAGGTTTCAGAGTCATTCAGGGAACCGTCGAGTTCACGCCGGCCGATGGCCACCCAGCGCTCCCCGGATTCCGATCGCGAGGCACACTTCGGTGTCCTGGCGATTGCTCTGGCATTCAGCCAAGGCTTCGAAGTCGATGCGGCTGGCCCGGGCAATATCATTAAGGTCTTCCACCCGGACGGATTCAATCCCCAGCAGCCGGCGTCCCTCCGGATTGATGATGACGACCGCTTCGCTGTTATCGACAACCAACACTCCACATGGCAGGGAGTCGATCATCTGCTGAAGTGTCTTGCGGATGCGGTCGTTCTCCGCCAGGCTCCTGGTCAGGGCCTTATTGCGGTCCGCCAATTCACCGCTCAGGTAGGCGACCTTCTGCTGCAATCCCCGATAGGACGCTTCCAACTGAGAGGAGGCAGAGATGAACTCCGAAAATGCGTCCGCCAACAGTTGAGGATTCGACAGCAATGCTGGGTCGACCGTGCTGATTGGAACCGCATGAGAACTCGGCAGCATTTGCCTATCTCATTTGCACGCGGCGTGCCAAAATGGACCCTGCCTTCCCAAAGAGGGAATCGCCACTACAAAAGAATGTGCTCGGCCTTGATTTCGTACCCGGAACCAATCAGCACCACCGCCCGCTCCAGGACGTTGCGCAATTCGCGGATATTTCCCGGCCAGGTGTGCTGGGAGAGGATTTCCAGCGCCTCGCGGCTGAGCAAAACGCCCGGGTGAAATCTGCCCATCATATCGTCTGCCAGCACCTTCAGATCGTCCATGCGCTCGCGCAGCGGCGCCAGGTGGATGGGAAATACCGCCAGGCGATAGTAAAGGTCTTCACGGAATCTCTGCTGTGGCAACCAGCTTCTTCAAATCGGCGTTGGTTGCGGCAATCACCCTTGTATCCACTCGGATGTTCTCATTGCCGCCTAGCTTCTGCACTTCGCCCTGCTCCAGAAAACGGAGGATTTTGCTTTGCAGGGCCAGCGGCATATCCCCAATCTCATCGAGAAACAGGGTCCCGCCATGCGCGGCGTGAATGCTCCCGATTCTGGACTGCACGGCGCCGGTAAACGCTCCCTTGGTGTATCCAAATAGCTCCGCTTCGAGAAGAGTATCGGGAATAGCGGAACAATTCACAACCACGAACGGCTGGCCCTTGCGCTGGCTCAGGAGGTGAATCTCCTGCGCCAGCAAATCCTTACCGGTGCCGCTTTCACCGGTGATCAGGACCGTGGTATTGCGCGCCGCAACCATGCGCGTGACCGCCCATGTCCGCTGCATGGCGTCTGAGCGGCCGACCATGCGGCCCGTATAGACGGCCCTGCGCTCGGTTGCTAGGATGTGCCGGCTCGCATACGGCAGGGACCATTCCGTGAACCCGGATGGCTCCGGTGCTGTTAATCAAATTGACCAACTTCGCCGAAATTGGAGAAGGCGAGGAACTTCCGCCAAGAAGCTGGCCGGTCTGAGAATTGATCATGACCACTTGGGTTTCGGGAAACCGGCTCCTTACGATAGCGCGAAAACTCCTCCGCTTCGAGGTCGGGCAGCATGGGATCCAGCAGCAGCACTGCGTCGTGAAGCATCAGTCTGCGCAGCAGTTCCAGCGCACTCGCTCCGCTGCCCGCCTGATAAACGTTCCAGCGCTCCGGACTCAGCTTCTCGTGAAGAGCTTGGCGCAATTGCACATTCGGCGTAACCACTACGACGCTGAACCGAGTTCTTCGTCGGCACGGTTGTACTGCGCAGCAGCGAGAGAGCCCATTATGTCCCCTGAATAGCATTGGTGAGGCGCGGTCGAAAGTGGGCCGATTCGGCCCGACACCCGCGGAGCGCATCGCGGCTTGAGTCCGGTATGAAAGTCGGTAGCGGTTTCGATAAGCATCCCCAAACATAGATGTGGTACACAGTCACACCTCCCGGAGCTCATAACCGAAGCCCCGGACAGTATGGGTCAGTCGAGGTTCTCCGGGAAGATCCACCTTGTCGCGCACATACTTCATGTAAACGTCGACGATATTGGTGGATGGCTGCCCCGGCATATTCCAGACCTCATTCAGGAGTGTCGCCCGCGAAACCGGCCGCCCCGCATTGCGCATCAACACATCGAGGATGGCGAATTCACGCGGCGTCAGTTCGATTCTCCGGCCATTTCGCTCTACGCGCCGCTCTTCGCGGTGAAGCATAAGGTCGCCTACCCGGGAACAATTGGGCACCATTCCTGAATTCCTGCCGCATCAGTGCCTTGACTCTGGCCAGCAATTCAGACAAAGAAAGTGGCTTGGATAGACAATCGTCCGCGCCGGCTTCGAATGCTCGCACTTTCTCTTCGATCGCCATTGCGCGCCGTCAGCACCATCATGGGCAGGCGCGGCAGCGCAGGCCGCAAGCGGCGAATCAGTGATGCCATCCCCTTCATGCAAACCCAGATCCAGCATCAGCAAGTCGTACCAGATTTTGCCCTGCAAGGCCTCGACGGCCTGTTCCGGGTCGTGAAGAACATCCACGGCAAAATGATGTTCCCGGAGTTCGACGGCCAGAAAAGTGGCCAGATCGGTGTCATTCTCGACGATGAGAATGCGCCGCCCGGCAAGGCCATTGAAGACCCGGGCAGCTTTAGCGGTCTCGAGTTGGCCATAGCGCGGCGCAGAGAGCTTGCCGGGATTGCCATTGAGGGGGAGGAGTCTGCCAGCCAGAGACCCAACTTCCATGATCACCCCCAGTAGAATATGAATGTGGAAAAAGCAGCTTAAGCATACAGTCAGCCTTTCAGGGCATACTATTTACTTATCTGATTCCTTCTGTTGAAAACGCTGCAGTAATTACACATTTTGAGGGATTGGCGCTAAAGCGTCTCTCCCGCGATGCTAATCATTACCGACTCTTCCTGTGGGCACGAGCCATCCTTATGCAGAGATTCGAATATCGAAGTCCGCGGTACCCGGTTGATCTCCCGGTTCTCCTGATCCTGGCGGACGCGTCTGTTTCCGGACGCTGCAAGGAGATCAGCAGTGAGGGTATGAAGGTGGAATTCCGCCAACCGGTGGCTCGGAACTGCTGCGGTACCCTTCGTATCGGTCACGGCGGCGCCTTCCTGGAGGTGCGCGCCCGAGTCGCTCGCGTCGGAACGGAAAGCGACGGAGTGATATTCCTATTTGGTTCGGAAAAAGAGCGGAAAGCCTTGGAGCGCCTGGTTGCCTTAACGACGGCGCCTAATGGCCACCTCGGCCCGGTGCTGGTCCGGTAGATAGTTGCGCAGGTGGCAGATTCGGACGGCGGGCTCGCGTCCTGGCTCATAACGCTGCCAGGAAGAGCAACTTCGGATGTCGCCGGACCACCTGATATTGCACGATCAGAGTAATTCGGCGGTTGGTGGGGTCCTGAGGCGGGCGGCCGTCGCGCGGCTGCCGGTCGGCAAAACCTCTCACCTGCGCAATCTGATCCGATCTTGACGCCTTCAGCCACCATCAGCCGCCGCGCTTCGTTGGCTCGATCTGTCGACAAATCCCAGTTATCGTAATCTCGCCGGTTCACGTAAACCATTGAATCGGTGTGTCCTTCTATGGATATGTTGTTCGGCAGTTTGCCGAGTTCAATGGAAAGCACTCGCAGAAGTCGCGCAGAGCGGGGGTCGGGGTGGCGCCCCCAAGCTGGAAAAATGTCCCTTTCGGAGATTCCATCAACTCGATACGCAATCCCTCGGCGGTGACCGTTATTTCTATTTGTTTCTTTAATTTATCGTGCGGATCGAGGTGGTGAATGGACTGCAGGAGATCCTCCTTGATCTTGCTCATATCCTCTTTCCGCATCGGCATGTAGACGTCGCTCCCGCTGCGATTGGTGCCTACCACCTTGGAGGTGCCGCGGGGATCCTTGAAATATCCTCCCACTGCCTCCTGGACCTGTCTGCTGGCGTTCATCAACCAGAGCACAATGAAGAGCGCCATCATGGCGGTTACGAAGTCGGCATAGGCCACCTTCCACGCGCCGCATGGTGGCCGCTGTGTGCGCGCTTCTTCTTGATGATGACGATGGGATGGGGAGTTTGCATTGGAACAATCCTTCCGGCCGGCTATGCCGCGGTGGGTTCGGCCACGGTTTCCCGCTGGCGGCAGGCTTTATCCAATTCCTGAAAGGAAGGACGGACGTGCTCGGGAACGGCGCGGCGTGCGACCTCCACGGCAAGCGTGGGAGGCATGCCTTTCAAATAGGAAAGCATGACCACCCGCAAAACGTGGTAATAGGATTGTTCTTCGTCAATCAACTTTGTCAGAGCCGCCGCCAGCGGACCAACGACTCCATAGCAAAGCAGAATTCCCAGAAATGTTCCGACAAGTGCCGCCGCGACCTTCCGCCCAATCTCTTCCGGAGGGCCGCCCAGTGCGCTCATCGTAATCACCACTCCCAGCACCGCGGCCACAATGCCCATTCCCGGTAATGCGTCGGCCATGGTCGCAAGGGCGTTTGCCGGCTGGCTGGCCGATGCGTGGTGAACCTCCATATCCAGTTCCATCATCTGGTCGAGATCGAATGGGCTTGCGCCTCCGGTGATGGCCATGCGCATGGTGTCGCAAACAAATGCTCGCGCGTGATGGTTGTTAAGAAACTTGGGGAACTTGGACAATACCGGGCTCTTCTCGGGTTCTTCAATATCCGATTCCAGCTCGATGAGGCCACCTTTTCGCGCCTTGTTGAAGAGCAGCAGCATCATCTTCAGGGATTCCAGATAGAGCTCTTTCGAATAGCTCGATCCCTTGAGCACCTGGACCATGCTGCTCACGATCTTCTTCAACACGTGCATAGGGTTTGCGGCGATCAGTGTTCCCAGCGCCGCGCCCCCGATAATGAGGAGCTCCGACGGTTGCAGCAGCACCAGTATCGGCCCTTTTTCCAAAAGGAACCCGGACAACACCGCGCCGAACACCAGAAGGATGCCGATGATCGCGAACATGTTCTACTCTTCCTCCGCGGCATGTGCTCGGCAGCCCTGGCCGGCGTTCCGGACAGAGTTTGCTGCAGACCGGGTCTGTTTGATCAACTCACTATCGGCATTTGGCTTTAGTTTTTTCACCGCCAATGCCCGCAGAATGGGATGTCAATAGAGTGCCGGCCGCGGATTGTCGTAGTCCGCGTGTTTGCCCGGAAGATGGCTCGCTTGGGGGACCTCCCAGGTTTGGGAGAGGGCGTTATGCCGATCGAGCGAAGGCTCGGAGCCGGCACCTCCAGACAGCAGGAATAGTATGGTATAAATGTAAATACTTAAATTAGAACTTCTCTAACCATCGTAAAATAATGAACTTACAATATATTGAAGACCTCGGCGCGCAAGATTGCGCCCAGACCGTGCCAGAGGTTTTTCCTTAATGGACATTGGAGCGGTTTGATCTCGACGCCGATCATCTTGCACAACCTGATACGGCAAAGGGTGGCAGGCTATGCGCGGCAGTAGTTCCGACCCTACGCTGCATCGATCGCCAGCGCGAGTGCCTGCTTCCGAGGCTCCTGTATACTACGCCGACGAGCAGAATTGACTCTTCCGAGGGGTACCTAAAAGATGACGCGAATTTCGCGGGATGCGTATTGTGGGCTGGTTTTCGCCTGCGTGCTGGCATTAGCCCTTGGCGCGGGGGCGCAAGTCGAATCCCGACCTTTATGCCGGCCTCAAGTGGCGTAACGTCGGGCCTTTCCATGGCGGACGCATCGCCTCGGTGACCGGTGTCATCGGCCAGCCCGGCGTGTTCTACATGCCGGCATGCCCCTGGGCGGCATCTGGAAGACCACCAGCGCCGGCGTGACCTGGTATCCCGGTCTTCGACCAGGAAACCAGCGTGGACAGCATCGGCGCCATCCAGGTGGCTCCCTCCAATCCCGATATCGTGTATGCCGGCGCCGGCGACCCCATCCAAGGCAGCCTGGGCAACGGCATGTGGAAGTCGACCGATGCCGGCAAAAGCTGGCAGCACATCGGCCTCGAGGACACGGTGAAGATCGACAGCATCCTTGTCGATCCCACCGATCCCAACCTGGTGCTCGCCTCCGCCCTCGGCGATGCTACCCGCCACGGCGGCGGCGTCTACCGCTCCACCGACGGCGGCCAGACCTGGACCATCGTCCTGAAGACCCGCCGACTACGACGGCACGCGCGACCTCGAATACGCCTACGACGACCCCAGCGTGATGCTGGCCGCCACGCAGGGCACCGGCGGCTTCAACTTCGGTGCCGCTCCCGCGGCGGCGCTCGGGCAAAGATCAAGCCGGCCGCAGGTCTTCAAATCCACCGACGAAGGCAAGACGTGGACCCAGATCAAGATTCCGCCCTACCAGGGCCGCATTGCCGTGGCGGTCGCCATGCACACCACAGGGCCAGCGCATGTACATCGTCGGCAACAATATTGAACACGGCTCGGGCCTTTACCGCTCCGACGACGGCGGGGCCACCTGGAAGCATATGGCGGGCAAGGACCTGCGCATCAGCAACGGCCAGGGCGCCTATAGCTGCGGCGTGTTTGTGGACTCGCAGAACCCCGACATCCTTTACACGGTAAGCACCGCCATGTATCGCTCCACCGACGGCGGCGTCACCTTTGAAGCCTTCAAGGGCGCGCCCGGCGGCGAGGACTACCACAAACAATGGATCGATCCCACCAACGGCAAGCGCATGGTAGTCGGCACCGACCAGGGCGCCAGCGTGACCCTCGATAACGGCCAAACCTGGAGCCTCTGGTACACCGAGACCATCTCGCAGGTCTACCACGTGGCCACCGACAACCAGTATCCCTACCAGATCATGGGCGCGCAGCAGGACACCGGCGCGGTCATGATCAGCAGCCGCGGCACCTGGGGCCAGGTGAACTTCACTGACTGGAGCCCGCTGCCGTCCTCCGAATTCGGCGTCATCACGCCCGATCCCAGGAACCCGAACATCATCTACGGCGTTGGCTATGGCCCGGGCGGCGGCGGCAGCGGCCTGATCAAAATCGATATGACCACGGGGCAATGGGAGAACGTCGCGCCCAACTTCGGCTCCGACTCCACCAAGTACCGCGCCGGCCGCGATTTCCAGAAGAAATTCGACCTCGCCTTCGATCCCGGCGCTCTCTACGTCGCCTACCAGTGCCTGCTGGTCTCGCGCGACGGCGCCCATTCCTTGATGCCGCCAGCCCCGACCTGACCACGGCCAAGGGTGCGCCCCAGAGCCTGCGGCAAGCGCTCCGAGCCGGCGCCACGCCTGCCAGCCACAGCGCCTGACCGGCCGCACCTCGGGGAAGCGCGAGCCTCCGCCGGCGCGGCGCCCAGCCCGCAACGACGCCCGCCCGCGGCCACCCACCCTCGCCGCCCTCCATCAACGACTTCTCCATCTCCACGGTCAAGCGGGGCGTGATCTGGACCGTGAGCAGCAACGGCCAGATCTACAACACCATGGACCGCGGCAAAACCTGGAACAACGTCAGCAACATCGCCGACGCCCCGGCCCACACCAGCTTCAACACCATCGAGGCAGGCGATGACGCCAACACCGCCTACGTCACCGGCCGCATCGGCGGCCGAGCGCGGCGTCACCGTTCCCCCCGATCGAAGACGCCGATGTGCCGCTCATCTGGCGCACCACCGACGGCGGCAAGACCTGGACCAGCATCGTCAACGGCCTGCCCCGCGACGAGCGCACCGGAAGCTGGGTGAACAGCTCTGCGCGCCGATCCCGAGCAGCCCGGCCTGCTCTTCGCCGGCACTGAGACCACGGTTTATGTCAGCTTCGATAATGGCGATCACTGGCAGTCGCTGCGCCAGAACCTGCCCAGCACCTCCATCCGTGACCTCGACGTCCACACCGATCACCACCATGAACGACCTCGTCATCGGCACTTACGGCCGCGGCTTCTGGGTTCTCGACGACATCACGCCGCTGCGCCAGATCGCTGCCAACGCCCAGGCCATCGGCTCCTCCTCCGCCTATCTGTTCGAGCCCGAGGAAGCCATTCGCGCCCGCATCAACAGCAATTGGGATCAGCCCTTCTCCGTTGAAGTGCCCCATGCGCCCAACGTGCCGTACGGCGCGATCGTGGATTATTACCTCAGCCAGCAACCCAGCGGGCCCATCGAGCTGCAGGTCTTCGACGCCAACGGCAATCTGGTGCGCACCATGTCCAGCACCTTGCCGCCGCCCATCGAGGGCGCAGCTGTTTCCCAGCTACTGGCTGGCCGCTCCCGAGTCGCGCGCCCTCAGCACCCATGTCGGCCTGAACCGCGTCAACTGGAACCTGCAATATGACGATCCGCCCGCTCTGCGGCACGACCTCGAAGACGAGATGAACTCGGTGGAAGGCGCCACCACTCCGGGTCCGCATGGTCCGCAGGTCGATTCCGGGCGTTTATACGCTCAAGCTAACCGTGGACGGCCAGGTCTACACCCGCAACGTCACCGTCATGAACGATCCGCGCGTAGGCCAGAGCCCCGCGCTGATGGCCGCCCTGCGCACCCAGAACAAGCTCACGCTGCTGTCTGTTCAAGGAATGGAGCAGAGCTACGAAGGCCATGACGAAGTGGATGCCGTCAAGGTCCAGCTTGCGTCGCTGATGAAGACCAACCTGCCCGCCGACGTCGCCGCGCAGGCCAAGACGCTCGATGCCAGCCTGACCAAGATTGGCGGCGTGATTCCGACCCCCGGCGGCGTCGGCGGTTGGCCGCCGTCCCACTGCCGACCCCAACGCACTGCAATCTTTCCTGACCTGAACGACGACTACAACACCATGGTCAGCATGATGCAAGTGGGCCTCGATATGGCGCCAACCCCGGCCCAGATCGCCACATGGGAGAGCGACTGCACCAACTACAACCGCACCATGGCCGCCTGGAAGAGCATGCAGCAACAGATCGCCAGCTTCAACGAGCTGCTGGCCAAGAACCACCTGCAGGAGCTCAACATCGCGCCCACTAAGCTCACCGACTCGTCGTGCAACTTGAGCCTGAGCCCAGCTCGAACCAATACCACCACGCACCGGAACCCCGCACCAACAGGGCATCCCACTCATTAGCCCGCATTTCTCACACGCCGATTGTCGATTGGTGTGAGTCGAGAAGCAGGAAATAGCTGGAAAGGCCGTCTTTTCTGTGTCATAACTACGTTGTCGAAGCGTGGTTACGGCTGCGGAAAGGGCGGCCTTTCTTATGACAGAGTGTAATCAAGAAGTCTTCTCGTTTGCATCACATTTTTCGCGCCGCGTGGAGGCCAGTTTCACAGCGGGTCAGGTGTCAACCGATGGCGGAGCGCTGTTGTTGCGTCAGGCTGACGGCAAGATCGGTTTGCTGAAGCGGGTGGCGTCTTGTTTCACCGACCGGCGTTCGCCGCTTTTGGTCGAGCACCAGCTTGTTGAGATGCTCTCGCAGCGCATCTACGGGCTGGCGCTGGGCTATGAGGACCTTTGCGATCATGAGCAGTTGCGCCACGATCCGCTGATGGCCGTGCTGGCGGGCCGCCGCAGGTTGGACGCTCCCCTGGCCGGCAAAAGTACTCTCAACCGGCTGGAGCTTCCGGGCGGCAGCAAGCGCTATCACAAGATCGATTACGCGCCGGAGAAGATCGACGCGCTGTTGTGCGATCTGTTCATCGAGTCGCACGCCGAGTCGCCCGAGCAGATCGTGCTCGACCTGGATGCGACCGACATCCCGCTCCACGGTCATCAACCGGAGCGTTTCTTTCATGGCTACTACGACAGCTATTGCTATCTGCCGCTATACATCTTCGCGCTGACGGGACGGTCAAGCTGCGCGCCCTCTTCGCCAACAAGGATGGCGCTCTGTTTCCGAACCAGTTCGTCAACACCCGGCTGCTGGTGGACACGGTCAGCGGCGCCACCCTGGTTCCCAGCGGTGCCGTGCAGCACAATGGGCCGGTCGCGTTCGTCTATGTGATCGCCAACGGGACCGCGGCCGTCCGCACGGTCCAGCCGGGGGTCACCGACGGCGGCAAGACCGCAGTCCAGGGCATCGACCCGGGCGAGGTCGTGGCGACCAGCAGCTTCGAAAAGCTGCAGGCGGGAGCAAGGTCATCGAGTCCAAACCGGCCTCCGGCCCAACCGGCGGCAGGCGATTACTCCGTGAGTCCATCCGGGCCTTTTATCCAGCGCCCGGTTGCGACCTCGCTGCTGATGGCCGCCATCCTGCTGGTGGGATCGTTGCGTATACGCAGTTGCCGGTCTCCGCCTTGCCGCAGGTTGACTACCCCACCATCCAGGTGCTGACGTTTTATCCGGGCGCCAGCCCGGACGTGATGGCCACCACGGTGACCGCTCCACTGGAGCGGCAGTTCGGCCAACTGCAGGGGCTGAGCCAGATGACGTCGACCAGCTCCGGCGGCTCTTCGGTCATCGTGCTGCAGTTCGCCCTCAGCCTGAACATCGATATTGCCGAAGAAGAAGTGCAGTCGGCCATCAACGCGGCGCAGAGCTATTCTGCCCTCGAACCTTCCCTCGCCTCCGGTCTATAGCAAGACCAATCCCGCCGATGCGCCTGTGCTTACGCTGGCCATCACCTCCGAGACTCCATGCCGCTTTCCCAGGTGGAGGATCTGGTGGACACGCGGCTTGCGCCCAAAATTTCGCAGTTGAGCGGCGTGGGCCTGGTGAGCATCAGCGGCGGGCAGAAGCCCGCGGTGCGCATCCAGGCCAACCCGACGGCGCTGTCCTCTTACGGCCTCAACCTGGAAGACCTGCGCACGGCGCTGACGCAGACCAGCGTGAACCAGGCCAAGGGAAACTTCGACGGACCCCACCAGGACTACCAGATCGACGCCAACGATCAGCTGGTGACCAGCGACGACTACCGCAAGGTGGTCGTCGCCTACCGCAACGGCGCGCCGGTGATGCTGACGGATGTGGCGAAGGTGGTGGACGGCGTCGAGAACAACAACCAGGCCGCGTGGATGAACAAAACGCCGGCGGTGATCCTCAACATGCAACGGCAGCCGGGCGCAAACACCATCAACGTGGTGAAGGCCATCAAGGCGCTCCTGCCGCAGCTGGAAGTCAATCTGCCGGCGTCGATCAAGGTGACGCCGCTGACCGACCTGACCACCGCCGATCAACGCTTCCGTGGCCGACGTGGAATTTGAGCTGATGCTGACGGTTGGCCTGGTGGTGATGGTCATCTTTGTTTTCCTGCGCAACGTGTACGCCACCATCATTCCCAGCGTCGCTGTGCCGCTCTCGCTGGTGGGCACGCTTCGGCGCGATGTATGCGCTGGGCTACAGCCTGGACAATCTTTCGCTGATGGCGCTGACCATCTCCACGGGCTTCGTGGTGGACGACGCGATCGTCATGATCGAAAACATCTCGCGCTATCTCGAGGCGGGCGACCCGCCGATGCAGGCGGCCTTGAAGGGCGCGGAGCAGATTGGCTTCACCATCATTTCGCTTACGGTTTCGCTGATCGCGGTGCTGATTCCGCTGCTGTTCATGGGCGATGTGGTCGGGCGGCTGTTCCGCGAATTTGCGGTTACCCTGGCCGTGACCATTATTCTCTCGGCCGTCGTTTCGCTGACGCTGACGCCGATGATGTGCTCGCGGATCCTGCGCCACAATCCGGAAAGAGAAACAGGGAAACTTCTTCAAGGCCTCGGAGCGCGTCTTTGACGGCATGATCGCTTTCTACGGGCGCACGCTGAAGTTCGTGCTTGAGCTACCAGACCATCACGCTGCTGGTGGCCGTGGCCACACTGGTCCTTACCATTTTTCTCTACATCGTCATTCCCAAAGGATTCTTCCCCATTCAGGATACCGGCGTCATTCAGGGCATTTCGCAGGCGCCGCCGACCATCTCGTTCGAGGCCATGGCGAAAAAGCAGCAGGAATTGGCGGACGTGATTCTGCAGGACCCGGCGGTAGAGAGCCTGTCCTCCTTCATCGGCGCGGACGGGACCAACACCACGCTGAACAGCGGCCGAATGTCGATCAACCTGAAACCGCTCGAAGACGAGATCTGAGCGCTTCGGACGTGATTCGCAGGCTGCAGAACAACCTGAAGCATGTGCAGGGCATCGAGCTTTTCATGCAGCCGGTGCAGAACATCACGGTGGACGACCGCGTCAGCCGCACGCAATATCAGTACACGTTGGAAGACCCGGACGCCGAACGAACTGAACCTTTGGACAAGCAAGCTGGTGGATAAGATGAAACAGTTGCCGGAGCTGGAGGATGTGGCCACCGACCAGCAAACCGGCGGCCTGGCGGTTTCCCTGATGATCGACCGCCCGACCGCATCGCGGCTGGGCATCGCGCCGACCACGATCGACAACACGCTCTACGACGCTTTTGGCCAGCGCCAGATCAACACCATGTACACGCAGTTGAATCAATATCACGTGATTCTGGAGACCGATCCGCAGTTCCAGCTGGACCCCAGCAAGCTGAACAAACTGTATATTCAGGCGAACCTCCGCGGGAGCCTCGGGACCGGGCGCATCGTCGACTTATGCATCATCGGGCTCCATCGTCCGCCGGTTCGAATGCTCTCACGACAGCGGCGGCCTACACGCCATCATCGGCAGTGCTGAGCTGCGCCCGTGAACGCTCTGACTCCGGCATCGGCGACGGCAACATCCAGCAGGGGCCCCTCCAGCGCAGCCACCAGTTCGGCGCCGGCAATGCCGTTCCGCTTGGCGCGTTCACGCATCTTGAGAATCGGACCGAGCCGCTTTCGATCAACCACCAGGGCCAGTTTCCCGCTATTACGGTCTCGTTCAACCTGGCTCCCGAACGCCGCGCTGGGAGGCGCGATCTCGGCGATCGACAAGGCCAGAAAGATCTGAATATGCCGGCCAGCGTGCAGGCTGGTTTCCAAGGCACAGCGGCTTCTTTCCAGGAATTCGCTTTCCAATGATGCCTTTGCTGATTCTTGCGGCGCTGGCCGCCGTCTACATCGTGCTGGGCGTGTTGTACGAGAGCTTCATCCATCCCATCACGATTCTTTCCACGCTGCCCTCCGCGGGCGTGGGCGCGTTGCTGGCGCTGATTCTTTTTCAAGCAGGATCTGAGCGTGGTAGCCATCATCGGCATCATGCTGCTGATCGGTATCGTGAAGAAAAACGGCATCATGATGGTGGACTTTGCGCTGGATGGCGAGCGGAACGCAGGGAAAGAATTCGACCGATGCGATTTATGAAGCGTGCCTGCTGCGTTTCCGTCCCATCATGATGACCACCATGGCGGCGCTACTGGCGGGCATTCCGCTGGCGTTGGGCAGGGGATGGGTTCGGAGTTGCGGCGGCCGTTGGGAATCGCGATGGTTGGCGGGCTGCTGGTGAGCCAGGTACTGACGCTCTATACCACGCCGGTGATCTATATCTTCTTTGACGCATCGGCCATCGCTTCAGCGGGTCGAGAAAGGGAAGTGAAGGCGGCGAGATGCCGCAACCGGCGGAGGACGCATGAACATCTCCGCCCCATTCATCCACCGGCCGGTAGCCACGACGTTGCTGACGGTGGGCATCGCGATTGCCGGCGCGATTGCCTTCAAGGTTCTGCCGGTTTCGCCGTTGCCGCAGGTGGATTTCCCCACGATTTCCGTGGCGCCGGCCTGCCCGGCGCCAGCGCGGAGATCATGGCGTCTTCGATTGCGACGCCGCTGGAGCGGCAGTTCGGCCACATCGCCGGCGTTACGGAGATGACTTCGGCGAGCTCGCTGGGCAGCACCGCGATCACCATGCAGTTCGATCTGAGCCGGAACATCGACGGCGCAGCGCGAGACGTGGAAGCGGCCATCAACGCGGCGCGCACGTACCTGCCGTCAAACCTTCCCGCCAATCCCGACCTATCGCAAGGTGAATCCGGCGGACGCGCCGATCATGATTCTGGGGCTGACGTCCGACAAGTACGACAGGCCGACTCTTTACGACGAAGCCTCCACGGTGATGGAGCAAAAGCTCTCGCAGATTGAGGGCGTGGGCCAGGTTCAGTGCGGCGGAGGCGCCTGCCCTTCAGTCCGCGTGGAAGTGAATCCCACCTAGCTCAACAGCTATGGGCTTACGATGGCGAATGTGCAGTCAGTGCTTAGCCTGCAGAATTCCACGAGCCGGCCAGGTCAGATCACCGACGGAACACTACGGCGGACATTGTTGCCAACGACCAAATCTCCCATGCGGACGACTACAAGCCGCTGATCGTGGGCTATCACAAAGGCGCCGCGGTCAATCTTTCCGATGTCGCCGAGGTGATCGAACGCCGCGCAGAACATTCGCGTGGCTGGCTATTTGAATGGCAAGCCGCTCGATCCCGATCATTATCTTCCGGCAGCCCGGCGCCAATATTATCGACACGGTCGATCGCATCCGGGCGGAGTTGCCTTCGATCGAGGCATCCATTCCTCAGGGCATCAAGACAACCATGGTGCTGGACCGCACCACGACGATTCGCGCGTCGGTCAGCGACGTGGAACGCACGCTGATGTTTTCGATCATCCTGGTGATCATTGTGGTGTTTGTTTTCTTGCGCAACTGGCGCGCCACGCTGATTCCCGCTGTTGCTGTTCCTGTATCGCTCATCGGCACATTCGCGGTGATGTATCTCTGCGGATACAGCCTGGACAATCTTTCGCTGATGGCGCTGACCATCGCCACCGGTTTCGTGGTGGACGACGCAATTGTGGTGATGGAAAACATATCGCGTCATCGGGAAGCGGGCATGGAGCCCTTTGCAGGCGGCTTTCAAGGCGCCAGGAAATTGGATTCACGGTCTTTTCCATCAGCATGTCGCTGATCGCGGTTTTCATTCCGCTGCTGTTGATGGGAGGAATTGTCGGGCGGCTGTTCCGCGAGTTTGCCATTACGCTGTCCACGGCCATTCTCGTTTCGATGGTCATTTCGCTGACCACCACGCCGATGATGTGCGCCCACCTGCTGAAGGATGAACACAAGGTGAAGCACGGCCGCTGTACATGCTAGCGAGCGGAGATTTTCGTGGATCGTCTCAATTTATACCGGCTCCCTGGAGTGGGTGCTGAAACTCCCTTCCGACACTTACCGTTCTTATTCTGACGATCGCTCTGAACGTCGTCATCGTCTATCAAATTCCCAAGGGCTTTTTCCCGCAGCAGGATACGGGCGTGCTTGTGGGAGGCGTGCAGGGACCGCAAGACGCTTCGTTCGCATCGATGAACATCGATTCTGCAAAATCGGCGGTGGTCCAGGCCGATCCCGCGGTTCAAAACGTGATCGTGTTCACCGGTGGCCAGGGCGCGACGAATACGCGGGTTTATTTTTATTGCGCTGAAGCCACTTGAATGAACGGAAAATCGGCGCGCCGCAAATCATTAACCGGCTGCGGCCAAAATTGAACAAACTGCCTGCTGCTTCGGCGTTTATGCAGGCCTCGCAAGATTTGCGTATCGGTGGACGCAGCTCAATGCGCTTTACCAATACACCATTCAATCCGACAAGGTCAGGATCTCCAGACCTGGGGTCCAATTCTTCTGGCGGAGATGAAGCATCTTCCCGGTCTGCAGGATGTGAACACCGACCAGCAGAATGGCGGCCTGGACGATTCTGCTCAATTACGATCGAGTAACCGCGGCCCAACTAGGCCTGACTCCGAGTCGCTGGACAGCTAAATCTACAACTCCTTCGGCCAAGCCGAAGTTTCCATTATTTATACACAGTTGAACCAGTATTACGTTGTGCTGGAGGTAGAGCCGAAGTATTCGCAGACCCCGGAGGGGTTGAAGAACATCTATTTCAATCCAAACGGGACAGCGGCGTGACCGCCGTCGGCACGGTTCAGCACGGCGCAAGGCAAACACCATTCCGTTGGCGATCAATCACACCAGCTTGTTTCCTTCTGTCACCATTTCGTTCAACTTGGCTCCCGGTGTCTCCTTGAGCGACGCCACTCTGGCGATCGAACAGTTGAAAGCAGTATGGGCGTGCCGACGACAGTCCGCGGTTTCTTCGCGGGCACGGCGCCGGCTTATCAACAATCTCGCATGGAGAACTAGCCATCCTAGTCTTTGACGGCGGTCCTGGCTGTCTACATTGTTCTTGGAATCCTGTATGAAAGTCTCGTGCATCCGCTCACGATTATTTCTTCGCTCCCGTCGGCCAGCGTCGGCGCCATGCTCGCGCTGATCCTCTTCAAGGAAGATCTCAACGTCATCTCGATCATCGGGATTGTCCTGCTGATCGGCATCGTTAAAAAGAACGCGATCATGATGATTGATTTTGCGCTGCAGGCGGAACGCGAAGGCGGTAAGACCACAAAAGACGCCATCTTCGAGGCATGCATGCTGCGCTTCCGCCCGATTCTGATGACCACCATGGCCGCACTCTTCGGCGCTCTGCCGTTGGCGTTTGGCACGGGCACTGGTTCGGAATTGCGCCGCCCGCTAGGCATCTCGATTGTTGGCGGCCTGATCATGAGCCAGTTGCTGACTCTGTATACGACACCGGTCGTCTATATTCTTTTCGATTGGGCGCGGCTCAAGCTCGGT
>CAVRWP010000010.1:0-147057 GCA_963724965.1 uncultured Acidobacteriaceae bacterium | reverse complement strand
TTTGACGATGCAGTTGTGCGGACAGCCGGTGATAGAGTGCTTGCTATGAAATGGGGGTTGATCGTGGTCAAGGTAATTGCGCAGCTGGTCGTTCTGTTGTGTGCAACAGGAATGGCATTCGGACAGGTGGCGGCAGCGGCTCTGCAAACAGAAACGGACGAGTACACCCGCTACGAGCTTTTATCACCCGAGAGCGCAAGTTTCGCGATCCGCTATGAGGTAACAGCCACCACCGCCGGAGCGAAGTATTACTTCAATCCGATCCGCAAGGGCAGTGTGGCCAGCGGCGAGTCGGTGGTTGACTTAATGACTGGACGGCCATTGCGGTTTGAAGTCGTCAGTGGGGAGCAAGCGGTAAAGGATCCGCTGATGAGAGAGTGCGGACGCTTCGGAGAATTACATCAAGGTTTACCTGGCACGTCCGGTGCCGCCGGAAGGACAGGCGCGACTGCTGATCTTGAAAACGTACAAGGATGCCAAGAGTTACTACCGCGAGGGCGACCTGATCGTCTTCAACCGTCCTCTGAGTATTCCGAGGAACAGCGTGGTGCTGCCCGCAGGCTATGAACTGGTCGGGTGCAATGTGCCGTCGCAGGTTCTGGCCGAACCAGACGGACGGATTGCAATCAGCTTCATCAATGGAAGTGGGGCGGACGCGCCCCTGGTCGTGAAGGGCAAGTCGGGTGCACAGACCGGTAGCGCGGCAGTGCCGCGGACTCCGGGTACGGCGAAGAGCTGGGAGTCACCGTTTGAGGGAGCGACCGAGCAGGAGCGTCTTTCGGAACGTGCCCATGAGGATCGCGAGATTGTGTACTTCCTTCAGCAGCCCGAAACGCATGCATTCCGCCTCTCTCACGATTACACAGAGTCACGCCCGGGAGCTGACAAATACTTCAACGTGGTCCGCACTGGCAGCAAAATGTCGGACCCGTCGGCCTACGTGCTCGACACGGGCGAACAACTCGCCACAAGAACAACGACCGGCGCAGAACTGGCTTCGGCGAAAGTTGACGCGGGAGAGCCGCTTGAAGCGACAGCGGAAGTCGTGGTGATTCCTTTCACCGCCGTGAAAGCGGGGCAGAGCGTTCGCCTGCGGATTTCAGAGACGTACACGGCGCCTGCCAGCTACCGACTGGAGGGAGACGAGTTGGTCTTTGATAGGAGCCTGGGACGTCCGCGCAACGCAGTGGTGCTGCCGGAAGGTTGGTACCTCACGGCCAGCTCAATTCCGGCCAAGGTTACCCAGCTGCCAGACGGCCGCATCCGCCTGGATTTCTGGAATGGACGACCCGATGAAGTGGACGTGCTGATTAAGGGAAAACGTCGGGCGCGTTAACAGATACACACTTCCTTCGCCTCCCAAAGATCGAGACCCGGCGATCAAAGCCTGGGGTGTATTGTGTTGCTTGCCATAGCACTGACCTGTCAGAGCGCCTGCCACCCGACGCCTCGGTTCGTCACGCGGACCCATCTACTTGGGCCTACGGTCGGCAAACCGTTCTTGTGCGGCGGCTTGGCGGAGTTCTTCACAGAGTGGTTTGTGCGTTATACGACCAGATGAAAGGAAAGCATTCGTAAATACCGGCCGACTTATGGGGAAAATCTCCTAACAGCCGGTTTCTGGTCCGTTCCGCTGGCTACCCTCGCCCCGACAATCACTGGTTCGTTTTTGGACGACGGACTCGCCTTTAATTCTTCGCCGGCGTGTCTGATCCAGTTGTTTGAGCTTTTGCTCCATCATCATCTTTCTTCTCTTGCGCTGGCGTTAACTTGGGAAACAGCAATGCAAACGTTGCCCGCACGGTCCAAGGGGAATCTCCTGGAACATGCACAGCATTGCCGTAAGCTTGCACGTTGATATTCACCGGCTGAAAACCAAGTTTCATGATTCTTCCCACAGCGCCGCCGAACGGCAGTGTCCACACGCTTCCGCTGGCTGCGGGTGAGTTCCAGTTGGCGGTGAGGATTGGTTGCGTGGTCAGGTACCAGCCCTGACAGCTACTACTGGTGAAACTTTGGATCGGAGATAAGCGCACTCATCTCAGGATCGACCTTGACCTGGTCGAGGGCAAACCCCTTCTGAATGGCTTTCCGCATTTCGGTGATCGCCTGGTCACGTTTGCCCATCAACTCATAGGCCGAAGCCACGGAGGACAAGACCCCGGCATCATCCGGCGCAAGTGCCAGAGCAGTCTGACTTCTCGATTCGGCCTGAGCATTGAGTCCGTAGTGAGCGTAAATTGCAGCCAGCGTGGCTTGCGCTGTGGCATCGTTGGGACTTACCCTGACCAACTGCTCCAGCAGTTCCCTCATGCGACGCCGTGCTGTCTCTGCCTTATCTGTCTCCTGTAGCCACTCGTAAGCAAGCAAAAGATTGTTCCAGACCATGTAATCGTTATCATTCAACGTCAGCGCTTTTTCTGTCAGGGCCGCGGACTCGGCGTAGCGTTGCTCCGTTAGGTACAGGTTGGCCAAATTTGCATAGGCTCCGTAGCTGGGACTAAGTTGAATCGATTTCTTGAGCGCCTGCTCAGCATCTTTTTGTCCTTTGGGATCGCCTTCTTCCAGGTAGGCAGCTCCGATATTCAGATAAACCTGGGCATTATCGGGAGTGAGCTGCAAGGCATGCTGATACTGTTGGATGGCCTGGGAAAACTTGCTTTGACGCACATAGAAGTTGCCGAGTTCGTCGTAACCGTCCCAAGAGTCCGGGCGGAGTGCCGCAGCCTTCTGCAAGCCGGCTTCTGCGTCCGCGAGACGGCCCGAGGCTTCGTAAGAATGGGCTAGGCCTTCGAGCGCAGTTGCATCGCGAGGGTTGATGTCGAGGGCGCGCTGGAACTCCTGTAGGGCAAGATCGTGGTGGCCCATCAGATCGTGGATGCGCGCCAGCGTCACGTGTACGGCAGGAATGCGATTATCAATCTCGGCGGCTTTCTTACAGTTGGCTTGCGCTTCAGCCAGCCAGTTGGGATTGTGGTCGAGGCGGTTCTTGATGCGATACGCCTCTCCCAGTTGTGCATACCCGAGGGCGAAGCGCGGATCGGTCTTCACCGAATCCTGCAAGGCTTGGATCGCCAAGTCGAGATTGCCGGGCTTGTCGTAGCGCTGCATATAGCCGAGCGCTGTCAAGTAGTCTTCATACGCCGCAGGGTTAACCGATCCGCCAGTGCTTTGCAGCATCTCTGCGGTTACGGAAACATTCATCAGGCGGGCAAGCTTGGCAACGGCTTCGTCTTGCAGCGTCGCGAGGTCGCCAGCCTGGTCCTCCAGCGAGACCGAGCCAATTTGCCGCAGGTCCTTGGTGTCAATCAGATCCATATTCAAGCGGACCTGCTGGCCTTCGCGAGCGACCGTTCCCTTCACGACCAGCGTCGCGCCGAGGTCGCGCAAGGCGGCTTGGGGATCGCTGATCTTCAGGCGCCGCACCTCGCTGCTGGGAATGACCCACAAAGTCTGCTTGCCCACTTCCAGGTTCGACAACCGGCCGGACAAGGAGTCAACCAGTCCTTCCGTAAGCGCCTGGTCCTGTGCATTGTTGCCGATATCGTCAAACGGAAGAACTGCGATGTGCTTCAGGCGCGGGCCAAGAATTGCTCCCTGCACACGATCCCGCACCGATGGCAGCAGTAGCGCTAAGCAGGAAATCAATAGGACTATCGCTCCGGCCATCAGCCCACGCTTCGCTGCGGTATTCGGTTTCTTCGGCAGCGCCAGCGGCCACGCCGACCGCGATGCCTCCTGGCGTGACTCCCGCAGTGCCTTGATCTGCAAACTCGACTTCTGATTGCTCGATGGCAGCCCCATGCCCAGCTGGACTAACGCTGCCCTGGCAAGTTCCAAATCTAGAAGCGCTTCCTCACACGACTGATACCGCTTGTCTGGATCCTTCGAGAGACACCGATAGACCACCTGCTGCACTTCCGTAGGAACATTCTCAAGTGGTGGCGGTGCCTCGTTGAGGATGGCCATGAAGGTCGCTGCCATGTTGTCGTGCTGAAAAGGATTGTTGCCGGTCAGCGCCTCGATCAACGTCACGCCCAGCGCCCAGATGTCGCTGCGCTGGTCGGCAGGTCTGCCGGCGGCTTGCTCCGGCGAAATGTAGGCCAGCGTTCCGACTGTGCCGTGGGTCAGAGTGGCGGTGGCTTCGTTGACATGCGCCAAGTCCGAAGTCGACGATTTTCACCATGCCGTTCGGCGTGAGCATCACGTTCGAAGGCTTCACGTCGCGATGGATGATGTTGTGCGAGTGCGCATCGGCCAGCCCGCGCGCAATCTGAATTGCAATGTCGATGACCTGTGCTGGCGCTACCGGACCGTCCTGAATACGGTGGGCCAGCGACTGGCCCTCATAATAGGCCATGACAATGAACGTGTGGCCGTCGTCGGTCTCTTCAATGCCGTGGATCACGCCCGTGTTGGGGTGATCGAGCGACGACGCGATGCGTGCCTCTTTGAGGAAGCGCTCTTTGTCGAGCTTGCTGGCGTTAAGTCCGGGAGGAAGGAATTTCAGGGCGACGAAGCGTTCGAGCTTTCGATCGCGGGCCTTGTAGACCACCCCCATGCCGCCCGCACCAATGCGATCGACAACCTCATAGGTTGATCCGACCAGATCGCCAACCGTAAGTGCACTGCCTCGGGATGCGGCCATAACATCGTAACTGCGCTGCGCGGTACGCGCGGTTACAGCGGTGAACGACGGGCGCCGAATCGCAGCTTGATGATAAGCGTAGTGAAACAGGGTCGCAAGAAGGCAATTGCGCACGCGCAAGCGTCCCAGGCGGAAGGGCCTTCAGGCGCGCAGCAGCGAAATAGATTCTGCAGCAGCCGTCGTTGCCCACTGATCGGGCAGTTGCGGAGCGCGTATACTTTCCGACGTGACTTGCGCCATTGCCTTTGGGCGTGTGCTGTTTTTCCATCCTGGCATTGCCCCACCGGAAGATCCTTACCGCTTATGCGTCTTTACGATAGTCACCGCGATGTCTGCCGCTGAACCGATGGTTGCATTCCTGAGCCGCTCGTCCGTCAATCGAAAACGCCATTTGTTCCGGAGAGGCTCACCCAGCAAAACGAAGTCGGTGATCGAGGACCCGTCCGAAGAAATTCGGCCTATGATCACTCGTTTGCGGGGCATCTCGTTAGGGATTGCAATGTCCCAAACCGGTTTGCCGCGATGAATGATGAGGTGGGATAACTGAACCGCAAACCCTCCCAGCCCTCTGGCGCAAAAGCCATACTGTCTTACTTCCACTTTCACCCCGTGAGCGCGTAGCAGACGGGCCATGCCGGCAATAGCTAATTTCCGTAGCCTAGGGGTGTTGAGCCGTAACCGCGTATTCGTACAACCTAGAATTCTTGGCCTGTAAGCGAGTCCCTCACAGGCTTTCGCGAGTGAGCCGAATCGCTGCACGAAACTGTCGTAGGAAGGAACGCCTATCGTCGCATCGATTGCTTTCGCTGTGATCTTGCCGTGAACCCGCAAAACGTTCTGCAGGTCGGCCCGAAGTTCCTCATTACTCCGTACGCCGATCCTTCTGCGACGCATCGCCACCTCCAGAAAGCGTTCCGGTGAGACGATCGGTTCTTCTCCCGTCGATGCAAGCACCCAATCTGCTACCGGGTTGACCTTGTTCTTTGCTCCAAGTTTCTTCGACGTTCGGTTGAAAACGACGAATCCTGCGTACTTTGGGTTATTCAAGATGTCGTAAACCGCCCACTTATTCCAAGGTCGGTCGATGTGGCGGGGTGTTCCCAACCGCATCAGGCGTTGGGCAATTTCCGGCGTTGATAATCCGTCATCCAGATACCAAGAGAAGATATTCTTTACTCTTTCGACTTCGTGTGGTGGGCCCAGTGTGTATTTGACATGCTCACAGCTCAAAGCCTTCTGCTCGCCGTCCCGAAGAATCTGTTTTGGAGTGCCATCCTGTGCCACCAGGAGTCGGCGTAATCCATATCCGGCACTCGAGCCCATTTTGTAGCCCATCTTCACCAGGCGGCATTGGCCCGCAAACACCTTCACCGAAAGCTCTCGCAGATACTCCCCCGCCATGACGCGCTTCATAGCCTTAAGGAGGGCAGTCATTTGATTCGGTTCCGTGCTTGAGAAAAGCTCGGCGCAGTAGTGGACATTTATGCCCGCCCTCTTGCAGAGGAACTCGTAGTAGGCGCTCTCGTCTACATCCTGAAATCTACCCCACCGGGTCACGTCGTAGACCAAAATGGCCTGGAACTCGGGTTCCGCTTTGACTACGTCCGAGAGAAGACCCTGCAATCCCGGGCGCTTAGCCAGACTGATTCCGCTCCTGCCCGCGTCTTCGTAGGTTCTGACGACCTGGAACCCGTGCTCATCCGCATACGCTTGAATGGAAACCATCTGGTTGGCGAGCGAATATTCCTGCCGCTCGGTGGACATGCGGACATATTGTGCTGCACGCATATGAAACTCCTTGGAGGCGACATTTCGCCTTCTCAGTTCTCAGATCGGCAGATGGCCAAGGAGCTTTAGCGTAAATTTTGAATTATTTGGGTGCGACACAGGAGGAGGTGACGGATGTCACCGCAACAGCACCCGCAATGTCGAGACAATAGTAATGACCCTCGATCGACCCTCTTCTGTACGCGCAACTTCCTGTCCGCAGTGCGACGGGCTGGCCGTCCCTCCACCGCCGCACTAGCGGACGGGAAAGCTATTTTCAATTCAGTTCACAGGGGAGTGTCAGAGATGCAACATCCACACCTTTGTCCTTATTGCGGCAGCGATTCCCTTGCACCATTGATTTCCGACAGGCTGTTCTTGGCGCACATTGATGCAATGGAAATCCCCACCGTTGGCCTTCAGGCCTACCATTGCCCAAATGGGCACGCCTTCCTGGTGATCGCTTCCGAGTTTCGGTCGAAAGGGATCATCGCGGAGCAGAGGGGTCATGCGCTCTTCGTTTAGGAGCGACCACTCCTCGCCCAGCAATTTGCTGCGGCTGCTCTCAAGCGCCGGCGCCTTTATCCACTAGACCCCGCCCCCAGTCTCGAACATCATATCCTCCGATGTCGGAACATCGCATGCGCCGCGGACGGCTGAAACTCCAGAAAGGACTAGCATGAACATGAAGCTGAACAAACCATGGACCGCGCTTCGAGGAATCGGCGTTGCGCCGTGCAATTTTGATGCCGACTTTGACATTACGGGCTTCTGACCAGGCGGTTCAGTACGCTTGTTCTTGGTTCTCAGGCAGCCGCAACAGACAGGGGCTGTTGAAAGCGTATCCGAACGGCGCTACATCGACTCGCATCGAATTTTCTAACTTCGAACTATGCACTTCGTTGTTGCATTTACCTTTTTTGGAGAGCATAATCCCCGAAAACTGGCCGAACGGAAACCCCACAATCAACCATTTCTTAGGGCTGCGCATAGCAGCTCGCATCTATATGGTCCACGCGCATCTGGAGGAGGTTCTCTATGAGCAAGCGCGACCCCAAGGATCGTGGCCACGAAAAACGTGACCGGCACGACGAAGACGAGCGCGATGATCGCGAACGTCGCGAACGACCCCACGGAACCGGCTACGGCACAGAACAGAAGATCTATCGTGAATATCTGGCGCGCCGATGGAATGGCAGCGATCCCCCCACGCCGGAAGCCTATTCGCGAGCGGCCAAGGTTTGGCGGCAGCTGCCCGGATCAGTCATTGCCACTGCCAGTGACTTGGGATCGCCGTTTCCGTCTACTCCACCCAAGCAGCCGGCTAAGGGTCCCTCGAGTACCAAGCGTCGCTAGGAGCCCCAGTCATGAGTCTAAACGGAACGGTGTGGGCGCCCATTGGTCCAAGCCCTATTCTCGAGAATGGCAAGCCTGACAACGGGATGGTTACGGCGATCGCGCCAAATCCCAACAATCCGAACGTCATCTATATAGGTACAGCCAACGGTGGCGTCTGGCGTACTCGGAATGGCGGTACGACTTGGACTCCTCTTTTTGACCGCCAATTATGCTTAGGCATAGGCGAACCCGCCGGGATAGCCATTGATCCGAACGACACAGACATTATTTATGTTGGGACGAGCGAGCGCGTCGTCTATCAAAATACCGGGATATTCGGCGCGCCGGATTCTTCTCAAGGCCTGTTCAAATCGACCGATGGCGGGAACAGCTGGGTTCAGCTCGGTTCCGGCTTTCCGGCAACAAACACGGGGAATGCTCTTACCCTGGCGGGAACATGGATCAACGTTATTATCGTCGATCCGGCGAACAGCCAGAACTTATATCTCGCGACTTCCCAAGGCGTCTTCTTCTCAATCGATGGCGGGCAAAACTGGACTGCCGGAAACAACCTCAATGGCGACACGCGCGCCCTTGTGATCGATTTGTCTTCGCCGCCGGCGAACCGCATCCTCTATGCAGGTGTTGTCGGGGTTGGTGCATTCCAGTCCAGTGACGGCGGACAGAACTGGACGCAGATCCTCAGCGCCACGACGCCCTCGGTGGCGGCGGCACTTGTCGGCCCGACCACCGGCTTCGCTAAAGTAATCATTGCCATCCCTCCTCCAACCTCGCCGCCTAATCCTGCTGGAATCCAAGTGCTCTATGTGACCCTGGAAGGAACGGGCACTGGCGCCAAGGATCCGATCGGAGTTTTCATCAGCAAGGATCAGGGTTCAACATGGAGCCAGCAGGCTGCGAGCGGCATGCCGACACGATCGCAGGGAGGCTACAGCTTTCATATGGCCGTCGATCCTGCATCGCCCGGCGACGGGGTCAATGACATCATCTACTTCGGAACAGTTTCCCAGGCCAGGTCAACCGATTCCGGCGTGAGCTTCTCGGGCGTGGGTGTCTTCCACGCCGACACTCACTCGTGGGCTTTCGTTCCGCAAGCCAGTCCAACACCTTCGATCGTTTACTGCGGGAACGATGGCGGTATCGATGTGTCCTTCGACGGCGGCTCGACCTGGAATTCCATTGGTGGTGGCGGCCTGCAAACCGGCTTATTCTTTAACGTTGATATCAAGCCGGACGCAACGGGCAGCGTCGTCGTAGCTTCTGCTCAAGACAATGGCTTGATGACGACCGCTGGCGTCGCCAGCCCGGAGTGGAATAGTCCGGCAGGCGCGGACGGTTTTGACATCGCTTACGATGGCGTCACACCGGATACGGTCTATGGATCCAGTGGCTTCTGGCCGACTCCTTGCACTCGAATCTTTGTTTCAAACTCCGACGGCACTAATTTTCCTGGCACCGTTCCATCCAGCCAAGATATTAGCCCTTACGGCTCCTCCAGTGACACAGCCTGCGGTGTTTTTCCGGTTGCAACGGATCCTAGCAACGCCGGCTACCTCTACGTCAGCGGTAATCAAAACCTATGGCAGACCACGACCGGTGGGAGCAGCTGGAGAAAACTGCGCGCCTTCGGGAGTACCGGTGATGTCAATGTCGCAGCCGCGGACGGCAACAATGTCGTCATCGCTATAGGTAACCAGGTCTTTGTCACCACGAACGCTCTCGCAGCAGCCGTGACATTCACTAACATCACGCGCAACCTGCCCAGCCGAAATATTGCGCGCGTGAGGTTTGATCCTGTTGATCCGACCATCCTATACGCCGTTCTTGGCGGTGTGAACGGCTCCGGTCCAGGCCAGACCGGCCACGTTTTCCGCACGACCCTCACCGCGTCTGCGTGGACCGATATCTCGCCAACCGCCGGCAGCCCGCCGGCAGAAATCGATATTCCTTGCAATGCCATCGCGCTCGACGGAACCGACGTTCCCACAACGATCTATGTGGGTACTGATTTTGGAGTCATACGTTCGGTAGATAACGGGGCCTCATGGTACGTCCTCGACGACATTCATTTTCCGCGCGTGCCGGTGCTCGATCTGGCATTGAACCAAACTGCCGGGGTGCTGTGTGCTGCCACGTATGGTCGCGGTGTTTTCAAGTTCATTAAACCCACCGGTCCGGTGATTGCGATAAGCCTCCAGGACAATCTCAATTTCGGTACGGTTTGCGGTGGTCCGCAATATCTGACGCTGACGGTTTACAACGTGGGAGTCGCCGATCTGGAAATCACCAGCGTGGGAAGGCTCATGGGATCCACGGATTTCAGTGTGCTGGCAACTCCTGGCACCCCCTTAGTCATTGCTGCGACGGATAGTGTCGAGTTCACGATCGAGTACCTGCCCACGGTTTCCGGCATCGTGGAATCGGCCATCATCCGCATCGCCAGCAACGATCCAACTGCTCCATTTGTCGACGTTGCTGCTATCGGAGTACAAGGTACCGGCGCAGTCGCCACTGCCATCGCCGACAGTGGGAATTTCGGGAATGTGTGCCTGGGCTCGTTTAAAGATGAACTGCTGACGATCAACAACACGGGTACGTGCCCGCTCTCAATCTTTGACATCGCTTCGTCCGATCCCAATTTCCAGGCCCCGAGTGTGGTGTTTTACCCGCTGATCGTAAATCCCGGCACATCGATCGATCTGACTATTCGATTTCAGCCGCTCAATCTGGGCCTGCAGGGCGGCATCATCAGTATCTTCAGCAGCGATCCTGCCAGCCCGGCTACGGTTTCCGTCTTCGGTTTCGCTCCCGCCCCGACCCTCAGCCTCGTCATCGCGGACACGGGCGACTTTGGGAAGGTCTGCGTTGGCAGGTTCGTGGATGAGCCGTTGATCCTGAGTAACAGCGGCATGTGCACGTTGACGATTTTCGGAATCAGCTCGTCTTCGAGCGACTTTCTGGTCCCGGAGGTCTTGTCGTACCCGCTCACCGTCGGTTCAGGTGATGCGTTGTCAATACCCATTCGCTTCGAGCCGATCAGCTTCGGTCCGAAGTCCGCGACGATCACCATTACCAGCGACGATCCCGCCAGCCCGGCAACGATCGATGTGTCTGGCGAGGCTCCATCCGGAAAGCTCGCGGTTAGCGGCTCTACCACCTTTGGCGGCGTCAATGCCTGCTGCTGCGCGGACCGCACACTGTCAATCTGCAACGTTGGCGAGTGCAATTTAAACGTAACCGGTGTGCATTTCAAACGTAAGAGCCCTCATTGGAGACTGCTCCACAACCCATTTCCTGCGATTTTGCGCCCGGGCTCGTGCCTGCCGCTCGTGATTCAGTATCACGCGAATGAGAAATGTCCAAGATGCTGTGAGCTCGTCATCGAGAGCGACGATCCGACCTTGCCGGTCAAGGTTCTTGAGGTATTGGCCTACACGATTTGGAGCGAGGGCGGTTGCAAGGAAGATTGCGATGACTGCCGCAACCGTTGTTGCGAAAAGCACCGAGATTGCCGGCAGGGATATCCGTGCTGCTGTGAAGATGAGGAGGATGACGATTAGCACGAATAGCTTGTCCTGCCGAGCACCTCTATACGCATCGCATGCAGGAGAGGAGAAGAAATCCGTGAATTTCATCGAGAACCTTTTTCATATTGCACCCGATGACGGCTCCGGACTGCTGGAGTTCATGATCCTCGGTGTTTTGGGCTTGGCATTCCTGCTGCACATAATCCGAAACGGCAATCTTAAGAGGTACCGACCGCGCATTTTCAAATCAGCCAGGACGGCTCCGCTGCGGCAACTCCTCCGGCGCTAGCACCCTTGAGCCATGCCCGACAACAAGCGCTGCGCAGTCTGCCTCTGCGGGAGTAGACGTCGCGGCCGCGACAAGACCGCCCGGTGCTGCTGGACAGTCTGAATCGACGCACTGAATACCTGAACCAGGAATCGCGCAGGCTGATCGCACTTTGGACACAAGCCGATAAATTGCTCCTAGACTATGACGATCCATGGCTTCAAGGCACTGAATCTGGTTCATCGCAATTCCTTGTCTCCTGCAACGTGACGCTCGTGATCCAAAGGGCCTGGTGTAGCGAAAACAACTATCGGGAAGTCACGACCGATGAACTCGTGCATGGCACTCTGCACATAAGGTGATCAAGTTTTCCTCCGAGTCGTCACCACACCGGCTGCGAAATCTCAGGTGATGGACCTCGAGGCTCTGCATCCTGCCACAGATCTGACAACGCCAGCCATCCCGGCGCAAAACCTGCTGATGCAGTTCGCGGTAGCTCTCCTGGCTCAGCCTGACCCGGGCCGTCTTCGAAAAATTCCCAGTCATGAGGCCCGCTGATTCACTTCGGCCAGAAAGGTCCTACGCTGCGGAGCAGGCAGGAATCGGTAGTATCGGGAGATGGATCGCAGCAAGACCTCCGGATCGCTGCCGTCCATGTTGGCCCCGGCCAGAAAGTCGGCACAGATCATCTCCAGGCAATAGCCGCGTGATTTGTCCGAGCCCAGCATCAGGGCCGCGGTCTCAATCGCCTGCTCGATGATCGGAACCTGGGTCTTGTAGACCTTGAAGTAGATCAACTCCGAAGGCTCGCTGTCCTTGCCGGTCAGCGCCTTCTCGATCTCCCGGCAGAACTCCTCTCTCGGTAGCTGTCGGGCTTTGTGCACCCAGGGTGCACTTTTGAACTGCTGTCCCTGCTTGCGGGCCAGCTTGGCCAGTTCCCTGCCCTTGGTCCAGCCAATGTCTTTCAGGTCTTTTCTGACCTGCGGCGGCAGATGCTCGTGGATCGACATCAGGTAATAGGCTTTCCGTCGCGACTCCGGGAAGCGGCGCTCCAGGTACTCATCGAAGGACGTCAGCTTCTCCAGCCGCCAGTACTGGCCGGCCCTGACCTCGCAAAGGCATTTGCCCAACTCCACAAAGCGCGTGTCCCGCTCATTCTCGTGCTGTTGCTCCCAGGCCAGGATGGCATCGATACGACTCAGCACGGCTTCGGCACGGCGGCGATTTAGCTCCGGGGCATCGGCGGATTCCTAGTAGCCAAGTTCATCAAACAGACCAAGGTCCACTCCCGGCTTGCGCACCAGCGCAGCTTCGACCAGATCGCGCTGCTCCAGGCAGAGCCCGATAAACGGGCAGGTGGTGCAAGGGTTCTGGGGAAAACGGATACCGCTGTGCGGCAGGAACAAACCTGACTCGATACTGCCCACCGTATCTTCCACCAGGGTCTGAAACTCGTTGCGTTGCTCCTGGGTGATGACGGCCTGCAGATACTGCACTTCCACCAGGCGCTTGCGGACGAAGACCACCTGGGCCACGGCATCGATACCGGTCATCCACGAGTAGCAGATCAGCTGTGGATCCAGACCGGTGATGCCCGCAGGTTCTTCCTGGTATCGGGCAGAAGAGGTCTTCCACTCCAGGACGCAGGGTGTTCCGTCCAGCTCGCCGATGGCATCGATATAGGAGACGAAGCTGGAGCCCGAGTCCAGGGTTCGGTTGAACTGAACCTGCTGTTGCGTTTTAGGGCGGCTGATCCGGACGCGACCATCCTGGACAAAGCGCTGAAGCAGCTGGACGCCCTGCTCCAGCATGCTGTCCCAGGTATCGTGCGCGGCGTAAGCTAACTCTGCCGATTTATAGGCTTTCCACTGCTCGAACAGAACGGCGCCTGGATCCTCATGGCGGAACAAGGCGGCAAGGGCCTGTTCGAAGGCACGGCCGAAGAGCATGGCAGCCCGCTGCTCCTTCTCCTGCCAGCCATCCAGGTAGCGGTGGCGATAACGGCGCGGGCAGGTCAGGTACTGGGAGATCTGGGAATAGCTGTAGGTCATCAGGAAACCCTCCGGCTCTTCTTCGGCGTTGCCGCTTCTGTCGCACAAGGCTTCGTCACCGGCACAGCGGGCATACCGGCCGATAGTTCTTCCCACTGGCTGGCCGGAGCAAAGCCGTCGAAGTTGACCAGCGAAACGCCGTTGACCACGGTATGGCTGACCTTGACTATCCCGACCAGACCACGCATCGCTCTCTCGTCGATTTCGTCCCGGGTCAGCGACTCCGGGTCGTAGAGGAAGTCGCGCAGAAACCAGCCCAGCTTCCACATCGCCTTCGTAGTGCAATACAACCGGCTGACGATGGGCAGGCCTGCAAACGGTTTCGGTTCGAGCACGAGCAGCCGCAGAACGTAGAACGGCTTCTGCGGGTGCCAGCGATGCTGGGCTTGATCGAGGCGCACAAGGAAGATACCGTCCGGCAGGATTGGACGCGACTCCTCAACCGTAGCGGAGATCCCAGGCAGGCGCCGCTTCATGCCACCACCTCGTGATTGGGACGGCCGTAGCTGTTTAGTTGGCACACCAGGGCGGCACGATCTTTCTGCGCCGATTCGGCCAGCTGCTGGACGAAAGCTTCGACCTGCTCCCGCGTGGCCTCTTTGAGTTCCTTGGTGCCGCAGAAGTCGACGGCATAGGCCTTGACCAACTCAGGATCGAGCTTGTGTTGGCGGATGATCTGGCAGAGCCGATCCCGCACCTTGTGCCCAGAGCCGTTGCGTTGTCCTCCCGTTCGCGCCGTGCGTGCTCTTGGGCGGAATCTTCGAAGAACCGGGACCGCTCTCGATCGGCCCGGAGAACGATCCAATCTCTTCGATCGAGCAGATACCGACGCCATAAGCCTTGCGCAGGGCCCGATTGACGGCTCGGGTCTCGGCCATGCGCATCTCGGCACCGCGGACGCGCTGGGAAACGTTGGACGGATCGGCGTCGCCATACCCCACGAAGCCGGCCGACCCCTTGGACGGATACGACGGTGGCTTTCATGACGTAGCGGCTGGCCGACACATCGCACAGTGAGTTGATCGCCTCCACCTGAATGCCCCGGCATCTCTTACGTCGGGCTAGGCGAACCAGGCCGGTGTGGGTGACGTACCAGGCACGATCAACCAGTTGCAGATCACCTGATGGTATCGAGAACCCCTGTTGACTTAGCGCCTTCAAGGACTCACGCAGTCGTGGCTCTAATGCTCCGTTGAAGAGCAGCTTGACCTTGCGAAGGTTGGCCTTCATTAGCGTCTTTGCACGATCGGACGACAGACGCGGCTTGTTCTCGCCAGCTGGTAAACGCATGGAACATCCTCCCAGTGGTTTTGGTCTAGGGTTGGTTTCCGTAGAGAGTACTGCCTGCAAGCTCACACTATGCCGACAACAGCTAATCCCTGGCGGTGAATCCTTAGAGGATCTGCGACTCAGGTCAAGGGCCAAGCGGCCCCATTCTGTTCCCGGCAGCAAGCCGCTAAACTAGGCGGAGCATCACGGCTGAACTAGGGAACACCTCTACCTATTCTGTCCGGCGTCAAAGGATATAGTGGCCCAAGCTTAATATACAGCGCACCTCTGCAAATTGGAATAATTATTTGACTTTTTAGCTCAACCATAGCCAATAATTATTCCAATTTTCTGATCTGCTTTGTATATTAAGGATGATAGTTGGCCCTTTTATGACCTTTTTTCCAACGTATATGCAGGTTCGACAGCTACTCATGCCCGTCAGATGTCTTGTCATCGGAAGCATTGGCTGCAAAGGTAGTTAGCATTCCGATTGTGCACCCCGGGTGCACGGCGGATTTATGGGCACTCAGTACGCAGCGGAATGGAGCGACTGGGCCGCTTCTTGCGAGGGTCCGGTAGCGATAACTTCGTCGGGTTCCTTGTACTCGCCGTTCTGATCTAGGCGTGGGCGGAAATGTTGTGCACCCGAGTGCACGATCGACATAGGGCCATGAACCATGACAAGGGCTTGAGCGATTCCTCTGCCTACCCATAATGCCTTCAAACGGGGACCCGCTCGACCAACACAAGCTGCGACAGAAACTATCGCCTCCGCCCGCTTCGCGGCTTTCTTATCCATTCCTGCGCGGCTACCCTCAGTGCCACGGCGCCGACTAGAGCGCGGCATGGATTGTCATGCACCGTGCGGTGACTGGCGAGGATGGACTTCATAATAAAGATACCTCCAGACACTTTGAGCATCTAAAAGAAGCAGAGTAACCCCACGATGAAACTTCGTAACCGAACACTACGCTACTTGCAACGACGGACGCTTGGCACGCAAAAGGATCCAGGCGCGCACGCCCGCTCCCTACCGGATGCGGCGTTGGTGAAATTCCTCAGCAAGGCTTCGCTCGACGACCCAAGTACATTGTTTTACCTGCTCGAACTCCGGCGAAGGTCGGCACATCCAGGCCGGAGAAGGAGAGCTGCCGAAGAGTTCGATTGGACCGAAATCATTAATTGTTTGTTTCCGGGCAGCCTTCGCACGATCCAGAGGAAGCTCAAGGCATGCAGAAAGAAAGTTACGCCTCGCCGAGTGCCCCTCAACCCCGCACAGGGCGTCGTGATCTCTCCGATGCTGATCGCCAGCGCCCACAACTTGGCGATGCCACATCGCCCAGGCGAGCAAGACGCAGTTGCCAACAGGATTGGACGGACATTGGCTGTCAACCTAAATCGGTTCGGGTCGACGATGAAGAATATACGGATTGCGGAGAAAAGCAGAGGGCGTCTGATAGGCCCGCTGCCACCGGGTTATTTCGTTGAAGCATTTCAGAGTGAACTCCTCCCTGTCGATCTCAGTGAGCTATTCGCTGCCGGCACGCGACGAAGTACCACCTCGCAACGGCTTAAGGTCTAAAGGCGACGATCGAACGGCTGTAGCTAGCCGAGCCGTCTTTCGTTCGACTTGGCCTATGGGGATAGCACTGCTGTTAGGCTTCCCCGGCAGGCTGGGAGACGACCGCATGCACTGAGAACTCCCAGCGTATGGCATACCGATCCCCGTCACAACGACAATCGTCAAATCCGCATGGACCGACTACGACACACTCGCCCCGATCGCCTGCCGTTAAGGGAGCCCAGTCCAGCGCATTATTCAATGCTTCAAGGTGTGACTCGCAATACTTCAGTAAACTGTAATACCTACCATTGACGGTCTTGATAGCTACGATGTAGCTAGCATTGGCGAATCGGGGATACCTAGCCGTTATCTCGTCGAACCTATCCACAACTTCACGTGCTAGTGGAGCTTGCGAACCGTGGCGGTCTTTAACGTCTAAATCGATTCGAATAATTCTTTCTGCCTCTACAGTTTTACAGTTAATGGTCATTTCGTCCGCCGATTCGGACGGGACAGTTTTATCTATCCACCTGTCCCTAGTTATTAATACCGTTTCTGAAATTGTTTCCACCGATTATTGGTGACATAATCAATATTTCTCCATGGCACCGTCGTTTATAGAATCTACTGTGTGTAGTTGTTTTGGCCATTTTTCCTCCTAGATGACAGCCACGACATCGAAATGTATCTCGGATAATTACCACTACCTTGCTGAGCAAGGCCACCCGCATTCGATTGGCTACTTATCGTTTAATACGCAAGTCTGATTTATTGGCTCAAATTAGCTGGTGATTTATTTTGTGGTTCTTCCCATACCTCAGTAGCTTCGCTATCTACCAGGGCTATCTCGCCGAAGAGGCTTTTGGGAAAGCATTATTTGCGTGGTGACTCATCGCTTAGTGCCCTAGCGATAGAGGAACAGGTATAAGTGTCTCAATAATCGTGGTTTGCTGCTGGAGTGCACGACAAAAGACGCCAGGTTTATACCAGCAACTCGCGACATATGACGCGAGGTCTCTATTTCGTTTTAAAGCGCCCAGCTCACAGAATAGATCATCGCAACCCGCGGGAAGCTAATTCGCCTGGCCTGCCGTCGGGATCACGACCTGATTTTTGAAATACGTATCTCCTTAGTAGAAGTGGTTTCGACCGGTTGTAGGCGGTGGCTGCCACCAAATCGAACTAAGGAGAAATAGAAAAATGGCAAATGAGGTAAGTAAGAACCCTGACACGGCTGAGGCAGGAAGTAGCGGCGCAGCACAGAATAATCATCCTAAGACCACTCCGGCAACTGATGGAAAGATCGTGCAGCATCAGTCGCAGACCGATCCCGGCGAAAGCGTCGACCATCCGGATAAGTTTGCGGAGAAGAAGACGATTTCGGAACGCCGTTGGGCCGCGAACCAACGCAACAGCCAAAAATCAACGGGGCCAAAGACAATCCTAGGCAAGAGTCGCTCCCGCATGAATTCCACCGATCATGGCATGCTGGCACGCACGACGCTACTCAGCCCCAGCGGCCGTCTCAAAAATCCCGAGTTACTGGCTTTTTACGAGCGACTTTGCGCGGAAAATCACGGCGACGATCTTTTCACGCAGTTCTTAAACGAAGATTTGCTGCACGCCTACGCGGGTTACCTCCGAGGTCTTGAATGCGAGCAGGAAATTGCTGCTAACGGCCAATGGCAGCCGGTCGGACACGAGGTTCTTGCGCGCTACATGACCCGCAACCGCAACGCGATCCAGCAAAATTTCAAGCTGCTGCGAAAGCTGAAAGAAGAGAGAACCCAGCAGCAAGAGGAAGAGCAAGAGGAGCGGGAGCGCAAGCGGGAACTCGAACTGGAACGCGAGATGGAGTTGGAGTACCAGAGCTATCGCGACGCTTGCAATCTGAATAGTTTGATACTCTCCGCCGAGGAGATGCGTTCCGATTATGTTCCACCAAACTATCCACGGTGGGACGAATTGGAGGAGAAAGAAGAATCGACCGCGGCCCTGCCCACTCCCGCCATCGACCACAAGCAACAGGGATCGCCAGACTTGCCTAGGCCAGCGGACCGGCGGATCTCGGACTCCGACAGCGCGCGCCAGCCGGAGAAAGCTGAGCCACCTGCCGGAGCCGAGGTGCCCCCGTCGGACGCTTATGAACCGGAGGCAGCTGCCAGCGATCGGGATTTTGCCAACCTGCAACCATCCTGCGATTCGTCTGCCATCGCGGACCAACTTATTGCGGCGCTGAGGATCGCTGAGCCTGAGCCGGCTGATCTGGCCGACCAGCAAACTTCCCCCGCAGGTGACGCATCGCCGCCAGCCGAGCCGGATAACGATATGGACATCGCCATCCTGCAGGCTGCACTGGATGACGTTTCTGCCTGCGTGCTGGCGCAGCCAGCCGAAGAAGAGGAGGACGCCGAACGGCCATCGTGACGCAAGAGCGGGAAAAGAAAACTGCGCTGCTCCTGCGCCCTTCAGCGTCCCCTGTAACACTCGGTTACCTTTATATGCACTTCCAACCAGGGCACGCTTAAAAACGCATCCCGAGATCACGCCGTCTTACCGATGGGGGTGACATCCGAGATGCTTGGGGCAGGATGAACACCGATCGCGTACTGATAAATACTTCATCGAATCGCAAGGATCAGCCTAACTCTGGTTTCCGCCTGGTCGGCGGCTTGGCATTGGTGTGCAAGGTCGGCACGCTCTGCCGGCCAACCTCGCAGATGATGCGAACTGCGGCCGATTGGCGCTGGTGGATCGCCAGACTCGAGGCGACAGCGCCTCTGTTCGCTTGCGACCAGCACCACTCTGGCGACTTCTCGCCGCTTTGCGACAGAAGTCGGGCTCGATCGGAGACAACGGCGAGGTGGATTTGCGAAACGAAGCCAAGAAGTCTTTTGTTATCAACATGAGCACGCATGGCGACAGCGACCCATGCCCGCTTTGACCAGGCTGGGTAACTATGATGTGCACCCTCACTCTATCGGTCTCGGCAGCTTTCAATGGTTGCGGGTGTCGATCAGACAACCAGGGGTAATGGAGTTGAAATATTCTTTCAAGCTCACGATCGTGCGGCGTAACTTGCGGCTATCGGATCATCCGGCCACTCCGGGCTGGCCAGGCGGTCAATCCTTACCAGGAGCCCGCAGGATGATCACGTTATTATCACGTTATTAAAGATGAAAGTAGCCGAAAATAAGTGAGATTGGTCTGCATTGGCCAGTGCGTCACGCAGGACGTTTCGTCGGGGGAGAAATCTCTAACAGCCCGGAGTAAATGGCCATCCCGACCACAGCGTCAACTCCCATTTCATCTAATGTCTCAATTTCCGCCTGGCAGCGTATCCCACCGGCGGCGATCAGTCGTCGTGTCGTTTGCTGCCGCAACCGACGAATCGTATCGAGCGGAATACCTTGCATAAGGCCCTCGGTGTCGATATTGGTATAGAGGAAGGCCGAGCAGAACGGCTCGAGTTGTTGCATCATCACTTCCGGCTTCAGATTGGTAACTGTTTTCCAGCCGTTAATCGCCACGCACTCGCCGCGGGTATCCAGTGCAAAGATAAGCCTTTCCCGCTCGACCTGCTGGCACAGTTCCTGAGCAAACACGGTATCGATTTTCGCAGGTGTAGGATCGCCGGCGGCGGATGCACTTAGTCGTACAAGCGATGACCCGAGAATGACCTTTTTGGCGCCGCACTCGATAACTGTTTGAGCATTCCCTGCAGACCGAATTCCTCCACCAACCTGACAGGGAAGCTTGGCGCACAATTCGCGGATCAAATTGCGATTGGATCCGTTGCCCATCGCGGCATCCAGATCGACCAACTGTACGATGGGAAAATCTGCAAACCGCTCGATCCATGGCTGCCACTCGTCAAATTCCAAGGCCTTCTTCGACCCTTGCACTAATTGCACGATTTTGCCGCCCATTAAGTCAATCGAAGGAATCAGCATGTGAGCCTCACCGGGATTCCGGCTTCCCGGAGTTTCCCTTTGATGACCTGTACTGACTCAAGTCCGAAGTGAAATATCGAAGCGGCCAGGGCTGCGTCGGCGGCTCCGCACTGGAACACCTCCACAAAGTGATTTGGCACACCCGCTCCTCCAGACGCTATTACAGGAATACGGACGTGGGCAGCGATCGTCCGAGTCAGTTCGCAATCAAATCCGGACTTGGTGCCGTCACGATCCATGGAGGTGAGAAGTATTTCACCGGCGCCGGCTACTTCCGCTTCGCAAGCCCACCGCTCGGCATACCGACCTGTCGCGGCTCGTCCTCCGCAGGAGTACACCTCCCATCCTTCTTCACTTCGCCGCGCATCAATCGCGACCACGACAGCCTGGGAACCGTAACGGTTCGCTATATGTGTGATCAGCGCAGGGTTTCGCAGGGCGGCGGAGTTAATCGCAACCTTGTCTGCGCCGCAGTCCAGCACTGCAGCAGCATCGTCCAGCGATCGAATCCCCCCTCCCACGGCAAAGGGTATGAAGAGCCGGTCGGCGGTGCGGCGAACAGTTTCCAGCAAGGTCTGACGCGACTCCGTCGTAGCCGAAATATCGAGTAGAACGATCTCGTCAGCGCCGGCCTGGCTGTGTGCCTCGGCTAGTTCCGCAGGATCCCCTGCATCACGAAGCTGCAGGAACTTCACACCTTTGACCACTCGATCCCCGTGCACGTCGAGACAGGCGATAATCCGTTTTGCCAGCGCGCTACAGAGCACAGAAGTTCTCCAATATCTTGCAGCCGACTTCCCCCGACTTCTCCGGATGAAACTGCACTCCATAGAGGTGGCCGTTCTCGACAGCTGCCGTAAACTGGCCGTCGTAGTTACAGACACCCACCGTTGCAGCACACAGCGGGGCGCGATACGAGTGGGTGTAGTAGACGTAAGAGCCCGATTCGATGCCTTGCAGCAGCCGGCTGCTGGGGCCGATTTCGATTTGATTCCAGCCGACGTGCGGCACTTTTACCTGGCCTGTGAAACGGGAGCAGGTTCCCTCGAATGCGTTCAGCCCACTGATCCCCGGAGCCTCTTCGCTGCCAGCGAACATCCACTGCAAGCCCAGGCATATACCCAACACCGGCTTTTTCAGCTCAACGCAATTCTGCAAAGCCAAGCCCAGAGGCCATTCGAGAGTGGCAGCGTCGCTTTGAAGTTGCCCACGCCGGGAATGATCAACTTATCTGCGTCGCGAATCTGCTCGTCAGCGCTAGTGACGATACAGTTGAACCCGAGGTGACGGACCGCCTTGCAGACCGAAGTCAGATTCCCGGCGCCGTAATCGACGATGGCAATCACAACAAACCTTTCGTGGTTGGCAGCATTTTGCCAAGCTGACGGTCTTTAGAACAGGCGACCCGCAGCGCACGGGCGAATGCCTTGAAAATTGACTCGATTTTGTGATGACTGGATCGCCCGTACAAGACCTTGACGTGAACATTGGCTTTCGCTCCACGGGCGAAGCCATCGAAAAAATCCGCCACTAATTCCGCCTGTAGATCCCCCACGAGTCTGGAGTGGACTTTTGTATCCACGACCGCAGCGCAGCGTCCGCCAAAATCCACCGCTACCACGCTGAGGGCCTCATCCATCGGCATCACGAAATAGCCCGCGCGGAGAATTCCTCGCTTGCTGCCCAACGCTTGCGTGAACGCTTCTCCAAGCGAGATACCGATATCTTCCACTGTGTGGTGCTGGTCTACGTCAAGGTCTCCGACCGCGTCGAGTTGCAGATCAAAGGCGCCGTGCCGTGCGACCAGCTCCAGCATGTGATCCAGAAAGCGAATGCCGCTGGAGACCTTACTGCGACCGCGTCCCTCAATCGAGAGAGCCAGCCGTATATCGGTCTCATTTGTTTTTCGAGCTATCCGCGCCCTCCTCATGCTGGCACACTCGCTTCCAAACCCAGTTCAACGATTGCTTCTCGGAGCGTCTCCAGAAAGCAATCGATCTGCTCATCGGTCCCGACGGTCACGCGAATACATCCCTCACATCCGGGATCTGCGGAGCGATCGCGCACAAGGACGCCGCGATCGCGCATCGCCGAGACAAAGTCGCCGTGACGTTCGCCAATCTTGAACAAAATAAAATTGGCTTCACTCGGCCAACTGTGAATGCCCATGCTCCGCAGCTCGCCCGCAATCCGTTCGCGGCCACATTTCACGTGCGATGCGTACGCTATAACATATGCAGTGTCGGCCAGAGCGCTGGGCAGGACCGCAAGGGCGATCGCGTTGACGTTGTAAGGCGACGCCACGCGACGCACCGACTGCATCGATTCCGCACCGCCAGCCAGAATGCCAATCCGCAAACCAGCTAATCCATAAGCCTTCGAGAAGGTGCGGGCAACAAGAAGGTTGGGGGTACACCCAATGTCGGCAACAACGGTCTTGCCGTGAAACTCGAAGTAGGCCTCGTCGACAAGCACGGCGGCGTCCGGTGCCGCAGCCGCTATCTCCAACAGATCGTCGCGGCGAGCAGCCGATCCGGTTGGATTATTCGGGTTAGCAATGGCGATCATTCTTGTATAGGACGTAATGCTTTCCAGAATCTTCGCTCGTGGAAATGAAAAATCCACGCTCGAACGCAATGCTCTTCACGCGGGCGGCGGTAGCTCCGGCATAAATCTCATACATGCCAAAAGTGGGCGTCACCACCAGCACTTCATCGGAGGGTTCCAGATATGTTTCGCAAACAAGGTGAATCGCTTCATCGACCCCATTGGTCAGCAGCACTTGATCCGGCGACAGACCTAGGCGGCCAGCAACTATCGCCTCGACTGGCTCGCGCTCCGGATAGCGCGCCAGATCTTCGGCCGTGATTTCTTGCAGCCGCCGGAGCACAGACGGCGAGCAACCTTCGGTGTTTTCGTTGAAGTCCAGGCGTAGCCCTTCTCGGCGGCCCAGCGGCGGCCGGTATTCGCGCAGATTGCGGACCGCCAACCGCGGGTTAAGCATTGGCGCACCTCACGCGAATCGATTCGGCGTGACCACGCAGACCCTCTGTCTCCGCGAGGCTCACAACCGTGGGAGCAATGCCGCGCAAACTCTGTTGGTCGAACTTCTGCACCGTGATTACTTTCAGGAAATCGCATACGCTCAGACCGCCGCGGTATCGTGCCGCTCCGCCGGTCGGCAACACATGGTTCGGTCCTGCCGCGTAGTCTCCCGTGGTCTGGGCGGAGTAGCGTCCCGATAAAAATCGAACCTGCGTTATGTACCAGAGGCAACATGCGCTCGCCGTCGACGGTCAGATGCTCCGGAGCGATACGATTGATCCACTCCGCCGCCTCACTCTCAGAAGAAGCCACTAGCAGCGCTCCCCGAACTCGTCAATGATTCCTTGGCTGTCGCGTTGCCGTGCGCGGCTACCTTCAACGCACCGCCGACCTGGATGGCCAATTCCGGCTTGGTTGTGATGAAAACAATGAGGGCTTCCGGATCATGTTCGGCTTGTGCGACCATGTCGGCCGCAATGAATCGAGGATTGCCCGCATCGCTGTAAAACACAGCTTCCGTTGGACCCGCAAGCATGTCGATGCTGCAAGCGGAGCTTACCTGCTGCTTGGCGGCGGTCATATAACTATTTCCGGGCCCGACGATCTTCTGCACCGGAGCAATGGTTTTGGTTCCGTAAGCAAGGGCGGCAACCGCCTGCGCTCCTCCGCAGCGATAGATCTCGCTCACACCAAGCAGATGAGCGGCCGCCAGCGTCGCAGGTTGCGGGCGCGGCGAAACGACACAGATCCGAAGCACGCCGGCGACTTGCGCCGGAATCACCGTCATCAGGAGAGTGGAGGGCAATGGATATCTTCCGCCCGGCACATAGCAGCCCACCGATTGGAGCGGTCGAATCAACTGACCCAGTTCAGAGCCTTCAATTTTTTTCCGCCACCCTTGCGGCATCTGCCACTTGCAGAAGCGGCGTATCTTTGCGGCTGCAACGCGCAAAGCCTTCCGGATTTCAGGCGATGCAGAAGCCGCGGCTTCGGTAATCTCCTGTTGCGAGACCAACAGCGGCTGATTAGGCGTCAGGCCATCCCACATCGTGGCGTAGCGAATGAGAGCCCGGTCGCCGTCCCGGCCGACCGCACGAACGATCGTGCGTACCTTAGGTTCCAACCTTTGCAGACTGGAGCTGCGGGTTTCGATTCGTGCAATCGCCGCAGCCGCCGCTCTTCCCTGCTGAATGGGCATCACATCACCACCTTGTTCAGCGCATATTCAACGATCCCCTGGGCATTGGCAGCCTTTAGACGGGGAATCACCTCCCAGCAAGCCGCTTCCTCCAGGATGGTGTTGACGGCGACCCACTGATTGTCACTGAGGCGCGAGACGGTAGGGCTGTTCAGCGCCGGCAACACGCTTAGCACGGACGGAAGGTCGGCCTCCCGCACATTCAACATCAACCCGACGCGGCCTTGTGCCTCGATGGCGCCGCGCAGCATGAGAGCGAAGTTCTCGATCTTCTGACGCTTTCCGCAATCGGCCCAGGACGCTCTGTTTGCGATGATTTGAGTACAGGACTCTAAAACAGTTTCCAGAATTCGCAGCCGATTCGCTTTCAAGGAGCTGCCCGTCTCGGTGACTTCTACGATGGCATCTGCAAGAGTTGGGGGCTTCACTTCTGTTGCTCCCCACGAGAACTCCACCTTCACCCTGATGTTGCGCTCGGCAAAATAACGTGTCGTCACATTTACCAGTTCAGTCGCGATGGTCGCTCCCTGCAAGTCTGAAGCGTCACGCACATCCGAGTCTTCCGGAACGGCCAGCACCCATCGCACTTTCCCGCGACTTTGCTTGGCATAGATGAGATCGGCAACCGTGACGACATCCAACCCGCTCTCCGTAACCCAATCCAGACCGGTGATGCCGGCATCCAGCGCTCCATGCTCGACGTAGCGCGCCATCTCCTGAGCGCGAATCAACATGCACTCGATCGCCGGATCGTTGGTACTGGCGAAGTAGGAACGCGGATTCACGTACACCGTGAGCCCAGCCCGGGCCAGCAGATTGAGCGTGGCTTCCTGCAGACTGCCCTTCGGAATTCCCAGACGTAATTTCATCGCTCACCGCCGGCAGCTGCGATAGGCAATTCTGCCGTAAAACAGCTGCGTGTTCCCGTGTGGCACACCACCCCGCCGCCTTCCACCTCAACGCGGCACAAGATGCTGTCCAAGTCACAGTCGGCCGTGGCAGTGATCACTTTCAGCCGATTTCCGGAAGTTTCACCCTTGGTCCACAGGTGATTGCGGACCCGACTGAAGAAAGTTACATACCCGGTTTCGACCGTCTTCCGGTAAGCGTCCCGATTCATAAAACCCAGCATCAGCACCTCACCTGTGCCGGCATCCTGGACAATCGCCGGAGCGAGTCCGCCCATTTTGTCGAAATCAATTTCTACCGCCATCGCAATTCATTCCTTTCGCGCAAACAAAAACCCCGCTGAGCCATGTCAGCGGGGTTATGAGATCTGGGTATTCTAGGAAATTATCCGGTGATCTCCGCTGACACGTTCGCCGCGTGGTGATGGTGGTGATGGCGATGGGTCAACGAGTTCATCGTGAGTCCGACGTTACAGAATGCGCGGCATACCTGTCAATACGACCAATCGGTAGTTATCGCAATTTAATGTTCGCAGTGCCAGAAAGCTCTGTCTGGTCATTCCTGGCTACCGACGGAGCGGTGCCGCGATCAAATGGCAGTCTGCACTTGACATCAAACGGGGCCCGGAATAGGCTCCCGTAAGCCAACCAAACGATTGGTTGGTAAACGCAAGGTAGGTGATAGACGCATGCCCACGCCAGACGATGCCAGTCGCCGATCCATCAAACTGGTTTCCTGCTTACACCGCATCCCAAGTCTCTCGCCGGAAGAGTTCCAGCAGCATTGGTGCGAGTACCATGCCTGCCTGATGCTTCGGATTCGGCATCTGCGCGAGTATGTGCAATATCCGACCCTCGGAAACAATCCGATGTCGCGCCAGAAACTCGGATCCGAGCCGCCATTCGATGGCTTTGAAGTGACCTACTGGGACAGCGTGGAGAAGTTGCGATGAAATCGTCAAGTTCCGATGCCGATTACGCGCGGGCCCGGGACGATCGCAAGAACTTCATCGACGCCAGTCGATCGTTCACTGCGCTCGTCGATGAGAAAGTGATTATCGAACTGGACGCTCCGTCGGCTTACGCTTTGGTTGAATGTCACTCCCACCGGCCGGGACAGACGCGTGCTGATTTTCATCGCTCCTGGCTGACGGTACATGGCGATTTCGGCAGAAAGATCTATGAATCCGGGTTGATGCCCGGCTATATTCAAAACCAAATCGTGGATATGGATTCGGCCCTGGCTAGCGAGTTGGGGCTCGATCAGCAGACCTTTGATGGTGTCGGCATGGCATATTACGAAAGCGCAGCCCAACTCGTAGCGTGCGCTTCTTTACCCATCGTCACGAAAGAAGCGTTCAAAGCAGAAGATGATTTTACCGACCAGAAACGTCTGGGAAGTGTTTTCGCGAAGCGCAACGTACTGCGTACCGCGACACGCTAATCGGGCTTCTGCCATATCGACAGCTTAGGAACAGCCATGACAACCTTCACAGTGAATGGATCTGCCGTTCGCGTTGAAACCGATCCTGACACGCCCCTGCTGTGGGTGATCCGGGAAAATCTAGGTCTGACCGGAACCAAGTTTGGCTGCGGAATGGCGCAGTGCGGATGTTGCACGGTTCACCTCGATGGCGAACCCATTCGTTCCTGCATGACTCCCCTGTCACAAGCTGAGGGCAAACACATAACGACAATCGAGGGCCTGTCGCCGAACTCGAGTCATCCCGTACAGATTGCCTGGATGGAGATCGACGTTCCTCAATGCGGCTACTGTCAGTCAGGGCAATTAATGAGTGCAGCAGCCCTCCTGAGCAAGAAACCCAAGCCCACCGATGAGGACATCGATGACGCCATGTCAGGCAACATTTGCCGCTGCGGCACCTATCCGCGAATCCGTAAAGCCATCCATCGCGCGGCCGAAATTGCCTCCGGAGAAACGAAATGAGCGCTGCCATCGAACGCCGCGACTTTTTGAAGTTCACGGTAACCGCAAGTGGAGGCTTGCTCATCGGCTTCTATCTGCCGATGGTCAGCAAACTGGCGGGCGCGGAGGAGCGCAGCGAGAAAGGCGCGATGCCTAACGCGTTTCGTCCGCATCGGCACCGACGAGCGGGTCACCGTTGTGGTCAATCACTCAGAGATGGGACAGGGCGTCTACACCTCGCTGCCCATGCTGTTGGCGGAGGAACTGGATGTCGACTGGGACAAAGTCGGATTTGAATCGGCACCCGTCGATAAGGTTTATAACCATCCGGTTTTCGGGATGCAGATGACCGGCGGCAGCTCCAGCGTTTCGTCGGGTCTGATGCAGTTCCGCGAGGCAGGAGCGGCCGCGCGGCTGATGTTAGTCGCTGCCGCGGCCCAGCAATGGAATATTCCGATGAGCAGCTGCCGAACCACTCTAGGAGTTGTATCGGACGGTAGTGGACGCAAACTCACCTATGGACAACTGGCAGCCGCTGCCGCCAAATTGCCGCCTCCTACCGAGGTCAAGCTCAAGGCCCCCGACAAGTACGCGATTATCGGCAAGCCGTTAAAGCGTCTCGATACTCCCGAGAAGTGTAATGGACGGGCGGTTTTCGGAATCGATGTGAAACTGCCAGGCATGTTAGTCGCGGTCGTGGCGAGGCCTCCGATCTTCGGCGCGACGGTCAAGAGCTTCGACGACTCCAAGGCTCGCAATATCCCCGGCGTGCACAAGATTGCCCAGGTACCCACGGGCGTTGCGGTGATCGCCGATACCTTCTGGCACGCCAAGACCGCGCGCGAGGCACTCCAAATCAACTGGGATGAAGGTGCGATGAAGGGCTTCGACACCGCGAAGATGATGCAACAGTTTCGCGAGATGGCGAAGGCTCCGGGCAAAGCTGCCCGCAACACGGGCGATGCCAATGCCGCGCTAGGCACGGCTTCCAGAAAGGTTACTGCGGTCTATGAGGTTCCCTATTTGTCGCACCTGATGATGGAGCCGCTGAATTGCACGGTCGATTTGAGGGCAGATTCTTGTGAGGTGTGGACCGGCTCACAGTTTCAGACGGTCGATCGCGCAAACGCTGCAAAGGTCGCGGGGCTGCCGAACGAAAAAGTCCAGTTGCACACAACTTTTCTCGGAGGAGGCTTCGGACGACGCGCCAATCCGCAGTCGGATTTCGTAGTCGAAGCCGTGCACGTGGCCAAAGTTGCAGGGGCGCCGGTCAAGGTCATGTGGACCCGCGAAGACGACATGAACGGCGGATGGTACCGGCCAGCATTCTTGCACGCCATCGAGGCTGGTGTAGATGCGAACGGAAAGCCCATTGCGTGGCGCTCCCGGCTCGTTGGCCAATCCATCATGAAAGGCACGCCCTTCGAGGCAATGGTCGGACTCGATAAGCTTGGCTACGATCCGCAATCGGTTGAGGGCGTCGATGACCTTCCTTACGGAATTCCAAACATTCTGGTGGAAAGCCGCGACGCCGATATCGGCGTTCCGGTGCAGTGGTTGCGGTCGGTCGGACATTCACATACGGCGTTCGCCGTGGAATGCTTCGTTGATGAGTTGGCCGCTGCCTGTGGCCAGGATCCCTATCTGTTCCGGCAACAACTTCTCAAGGACCACATCCGCCATCGCACGGTGCTTGATCTGGCAGCTCAAAAGGCCGGATGGGGTAAGCCGCTGCCCAAGGGCATGGGACGAGGCATAGCGGTCCACTCCTGCTTTGGCAGCTACTCGGCTCACGTGGCCGAAGTGTCGATCGACAAGGACACCGTCAAAGTACATCGGATGGTGTGCGCGATCGACTGTGGGCAGTACGTGAATCCGGCCATTATCAGGTCGCAAGCCGAGAGCGGAGCGATCTTCGGCGCTTCGGCAGCGTTATTCCAGGAGCTGACTTTCGTCGGCGGCCGACTCCAGCAGACCAATTTCGATTCGTTTCCTGTTGTGCGCATGAACGAATCGCCGGTAATTGAATCCTACATCGTCGACAACAACGAGAAGTCGGGGGGAATCGGCGAGCCTGGCGTGCCCTGCGCTGCTCCTGCCATCGCTAACGCGGTCTTCGCCGTGACGGGAAAACGTGTTCGGCGATTACCAATTCGAATTTCAGAATTGGCTTGAAACAGGCTTTCACGATCAAAAACGGACGGGCGCAGAGGTGCAACGTATGGCGAAGATGATTTCTCAAGCTGGCGAGATGGCGGTCACCCTGACCGACGTTTGCCGCGAAGGCGACGATCTAGTGCTGACCGGGCAGATGGGAGTGTGGGACTCCAAGATTGTCGTCGGACGAGAAGAAGCTTTGAAGATTGCCCGGTTAATGCTGAAGCCCAGCGTCCTTGCATTTCTGGCGAGCGCGCCATTTGGCCGCTCGTCCCATCCCGCCGAATCTGATACCAACTCGCGATAGCGCGGCGGGCACGGCGCCGTTTGTTTGCCGCTTTTCCGGATGCTTGCTGTTCCCTTTCCGGGGATAAACTTCTCGACTGAGAACTTTCCTCGTTGACTTACCTACCAAACGTTTGTTTAAATTTGTAGCGACCAGAATTTCGTCTTGAGCGAGACGGCCCAGCAGCTCCGGCGAAGCGACCTTGCCCAGTCCAAAGTGAGGAACAGATGGCTACTCTCCCTGAAACCTTGCAGGCATCTTCCAGGATCAAACCGGTCTACCAGTCGTCTCTGGTGCAGGCACTCTCGCACCGCCGGTCGCGGCGCTTTGCCTTGGGAGGCTCGCTCACCTGCGGCAGCGAACGGTATTCGTCCGTACACCCGCCGATGCCGCTATCCCGGGAAGAACTGGCGCTGCTCTGCTGGGCTGCATCGGGCTCGACAGGGCTGGTAATGTCGGACATCGACAGCAAGCTGGGGTGCAGCACGCAGGTTCGTCATCCGGGGTGGACTCATCCCAGTCCGTGCAACAGCCACACCACGCGCCTGCTTTTCATGAACGATGACGGAGTGTTTCTCTATCGGCCGCGCCAAGCCACCAAGCCAGTCCATATCGAGAACGAATCCGATCTGGCGACCCTGGTCGAAACCTTCGACGAGGATTTGGTGAAGCTCCAGGATAAGCGAATCGACATACCGGAGAGCGGCTACGTGCGGCTGAACATGCCTTCCTCCAACCGGCCTGGCCAGACGCTGTTCATGCCGGTGGTCAATCCCAACTACGAGATCATCAACTCGCTGTTCGTGATGGTGCAGTACGAGGGCTACAAGATCGTTGATGATGTGACCGGCAAACCGGCCGGCATCGACCGCTGGGTCGACAAACTGAAACTCACCAAGGCTGCCCCGCTCTCCTACTTCATGAATCTGTGCGTTAACGCCATCTCGTTCGAGGCCGCATTCATGACCCAGAACCTGCTGTTGATGGCGGAAACTCTGGGCCTGGGCGCTTTCCCGCATGCCGGATATGTTCCCATCATCATCATGGGCGGCACGCCAATGACGCGCGGCCTGGGATTCCGTTTCACCACGGACAAGCAGGGCTTTCCCAATCCGGTCGGGCTCGACGGAGTGAAAGAACTGGAAGGCATGTGTCCGCCCTATTACAAAACCATGGGTGACGCGGTTGAGGCGGTTTACAAGAGCAAGTATGGCGACAACGCCATCTTTAACCCGGACAACCCGGTCTCACCCTTTCTCAACCAGAGAGCGTTTTCAGACGGCATGGACAAGACGCCGCAGGATGTCATCGAGTGCATCAAGGACCTGTGCAACTATGCCTACGAAAAATACGGGCGCTTTCCCACAGCGTATGACACGCTTTCCATCCCCGTCTATGTGGGAGTTCATCATGTCGACCTCGACTTCTATGCCAGGTTCTACAAAGACAGCCTGATCTCCGACACTGTCAGACATCACATGGCAAACTGGCACGAATGAAGGGGCGGGACCTGGCGGTTGCCAGTCTGCGAATAAGAGTTCCCAGCTCCGAAGGAGAAATGATGCCAAAGGCCAAAGCTCCCAAGATTCCCAGTGGACGTATGAACCTGTCAGCCCTGCCGCACAACCAGCCTGCGTGGGCTCCCTTATATCCCAAGCTGCCGTTCAAGATGTTTGGGGGCAAGGCCATCGTGGTGAATTACGAAACCGACTTGAACGCAGTGCTCGATATTCTTCCGCCGGAACTCTCGCCTCTTAGCGATCCGCCCATCGTTTCCTGCTACCTGAACGGCGGATATGAGTTTGCCACCGGCGGCGGCGCTTATTCGGAGATGAGCCCGCTGCTGACGGTCAGCTACCAGGGCGAGCCCCACATTTATCCCTTCGTGGTTTATCTGGGCGAGGGCACGGAGGAATGGTTCGCCGCCGGCAGGGAGGTGCTGGGCGACAGCAAGAAGATTGGACACGTTAGCCTGAATTCCCAGCTTGGCCACGGAATTATGCTGGGCACGGTCGAGCGTCCGAAGGGGCACCGGCTGGTCACGATGACGGCGGGCCCGTTCGACCGTCAGGGCGAAGAAAACGACTTCATGTTGTATCCCAACATCGTGGTCAGGCTTCTGCCCAGCGGGGAGGTCGACAATCACAAGCCGCAGATCGCCGAACTCTTGAGGAAACGGGTCAAGGCGACGATTCGCCATGCCGAAGACGGCAGCCCGATGATCTTCCACGGTCCGGGATCAGTCGAGATTGGGCGCTCCGAGCAGGATCCTTTGTATAAGCTGCCAGTGCGGAAAGTGCTCGGAGCGATGTACATCGAGTTTGGGACCATCGAGCAGCCGGCTGGCGAGGTACTGAAGCGCTACACCTTGAAATAGCCCGCTGGGGAATAGGTTGCCAGTATCTTGCACGGGCGGACTTCAGATTCGGCTACTGAGGGTTAGGCGTCGTGCCAGTGCTGCTGGAGTTGTCGCTCGGCCTGGGGTTGGTTCCGGCGGTGCCGCTCAGCGCCCCGTTGTTTGTGCTGTTCGAGGCGTTCTTGTTCTTTGACTTCTTGTGCTTAATCGAGGCTGACGTATTCGTATTTTGATTGGCCTGATTTGACTGACTCTGCTGGGCCTTTGGGTCAGTGTTGCCGTTGTAGCCGGGCTGACCCATTGCGTCGGGCGTATCGCCTGTCTTGCCCATGGACCCGGCCTGCGTACCTGTCTGAGCAAAAGCCGACATAGAAGCGGCCAGCGCCACCGTACATAGCAAGGTAGATAGTTTGTTCATCAATGTTCCTCCGCGATTGGTGAACGTTCTCGATTTGGGTTGGAGAACGGCGAGGGCGGCGGCGTTGCTTACTGGCGGAAATTTCGACAGAGGTCGATCGGGAGCTTAGAATCCGGAACCTCGATCAGCCGCAATTCCGGCCCTCTCGCGAAGGAGCAAGCAATCGTTTGGTTGACAAATATTCCGCTCCGATTTGTGCGGAATATCACAGCTTCCGCCATAACCGCAACGTTACTTTGAAAAGTGCTATCGCACTACGAAGGTGAAAAGATGAACTCTCGCTTTGGATGGAAAAGCATTCTCTTTGTGACGGCCCTGGCGCTGACGTTCGGCGCCTTGTCCGTGTTTGCCGGTCAGAATCAGGCAGCTCCGTCGGGCAAGCCTCAGATCCAAACCGTCCCGCCCCAGGCGACCAATCCGGCGTCCGGCAAGGAGATGTACATGGCGTATTGCGCTTCCTGTCACGGTGCGAAGGGGACAGGCAATGGTCCGGCAGCCTCGGCTCTTAAGGTTCCTCCGGCTAATCTCACGACGCTGGCTAAGAATAACGGTGGCAAATTCCCTGACGCGAAGGTAGCGCAGTCCATCAAGGGCGATCCTGACATGCCTTCGGCGCACGGCTCGCAGCAGATGCCCGTGTGGGGCCCGACCTTCTGGCAGCTTGGTCACAACGAAGCCCAGGTGCAGCAGCGGGTACGCAACCTGACTTCGTACGTCGCTTCATTGCAACAAAAGTAGCGGCTCAGCGAGTACAAAGACAAAGGGTGCAAGCAGCCGATATACTCGGTCGCCGGCACCCTCTTGGTTTGATTCTCGGACTACTAAGCTACGGTGGTCGCCGCCATCACTTCCCGTACCGCCGACTGCACTTTGTCGACGTCAGGAATCACGTAGTTCTCCATCGCCGGACTAAAGGGGATAGGCACGTCGAGACTGCACACCCGGCGAATGGGCCCCTTCAGCGAATCGAATGCCTCTTCGGCTACGGTGGCCGAAATCTCCGACGCTACACTGCCTGTCTTGTGCGCTTCGTCGACGATTACCAGTCGTCCGGTCTTCTTCACCGAACGCAGGATCGCCTCTTTATCCCACGGGACAATTGTGCGCAAATCGATAACCTCGGCGGAAACGCCTTCGGCCTGCAGCTTCTCGGCTGCCTGAAGAGCGACATCCACCGTCCACGAAATTCCAATCAATGTAACATCTTTACCTTCGCGAATGACATTGGCCTTGCCCAGAGGAATGAGATATTCCTCGTCGGGCACTTGGCCTTTCTTGCCGCCAAGTTTCAAGTGCTCAAACAGTAGCACCGGATTGTCGTCACGTATGGCGGATTTCAAGAGGCCCTTGCAGTCGTAGGGTGTGCTGGCGGCGACGATCTTCAGTCCCGGTGTATTGAGGAAGTTGGCGTACATGGTCTCAGAATGCTGCGCTGCGCCCGATCCGATAGCTCCGCAAACCGTGCGCAGCGTGATCGGCAGCTTCGCCTGGCCGCCGGACATGTAGCGCAGCTTCGAGGCCTGATTGCAGATCTGGTCCATGGCCACCCAGAAGAAGGTCGCAATCTGCACTTCGACAATGGGGCGGTAACCGGTGACAGCGGCACCGATGCCGGCTCCGACAAAGCCTTCTTCGCTAATCGGCGTGTTGCGTACGCGCTCGACACCGAAGCGCTGCGCCAGACCACCGGTGGTTCCGAAGGCCGACAGCTTTACGTCTTCGCCCATCACGAAAACCTTTTCGTCGCGGGCCATCTCTTCCGCGATGGCCTCATTGATCGCTTGCAGGAAGGTAATTTCTCGCATCATAACTCCATTCAAAATTGGTCGGCAAAAACTGTTAGGGGCCTCGAGATCTAGCTCGCCGAAGTTGCGTACACGTCTTCGAGCGCCGCCTCCGGCTTGGGAAATGGGCTCTTCTTGGCAAACTCGACTGCGGCATCGACCTCGGCCTGCGCTTCAGCTCGCAGCGCCTCCACCTCGTCGACGGCAATTTCCTTCGCGTCGGTCATCTTCTTGGTGAAACGTGCGATCGGACAGACATCTTTCCACTTCTCGATCTCGGCCTTGTCGCGATAGGACTGCGTGCCCAGCAGAGCTTCTTCGCCGTGGAAGTGGCCGTGATGGCGGTAAGTGAGGCACTCCAACAATGTGGGACCCTTGCCTTCGCGGGCGTGAGCAACGGCTGCAGAAGCCGCGTCGTACACCGCTTCGATGTCGTTGCCGTCGACGGTGACGCCAGGCATGTTGTAAGCTTCGGCACGCTTGGCAATGCAGGTCACCGCCGTCGACTCCGCGATCGGGGTGAACTCACCGTACTGGTTGTTCTCGCAAACGTAGACCGCAGGAAGCTTCCAGACGGAAGCGAGGTTCAACGATTCGTGGAACGCGCCCTCGTTGGTAGCTCCGTCGCCGAAGAACGCCACCGCGACTCCGCCCTTGCCGTCGAACTTCGCCGACAGCGCACCACCCGTAAGGATGGGGATGCCGCCGCCGACAATGCCGTTGGCCCCGAGCACGCCCTGGCTCTTATCGAATACGTGCATCGAACCGCCTTTGCCTTTGCAAAAACCGTCGACCCGGCCGAAGAGCTCGGCCATCATGCGCTTCAGGTCAACGCCCTTGGCGATGATGTGGCCGTGTCCACGATGCGTCGTGCCGATATAGTCGGTGGGCTTCAGTACTGCGCACACGCCGACCGAGGTTGCTTCCTGCCCTGACGACAGGTGGACGAAGCCGGGGATCTGTCCCTTATAGAACAGTTTCCCGATGGTCTCTTCAAAGGCCCGGACCAGCATCATGCGCTTCAGTAATGTTTTCTTGAGTGCCTTATCCATATAGAAATCCTCTCTGCTTAAGCCGCGGTCAATCCGCCGTCGATGAGGAGAGCGGCGCCGTGCACGGTGCGCGATTCGTCGCTCGCCAGGTACAGCGCCATGTAGCCAATGTCTTCGGGCTTGCACCAGCCGCCCATGTGCATGCTTTCAAAGCTGTTGATATTGATGCCTCGCTTGCTGAATTCCTCGGCGAGGTAATCGAGCATCGCGGTCTTCACGCCGCCCGGCGCGATCGCATTGATCCTGATATTCGCTGGCGTACATTCGACAGCTAACGCTTTCGTGAGCTGGTGGACCGCACCCTTCGAAGCGCAGTAAACACTTTGAAATGGCGCGCCGATGTAGCCCGCCGATGAGCCCATGTTCACGATGTTCCCCTTGCCCTGCTTCTTGAAGTACGGGATTGCGTGCTTGCAACAGAGGAACACGCCACGCACGTTGACGGCGAAGACACGATCGAAATCCTCGGCCGTGGTTTCCTCGATCGTTTTTAATACCTCGACGCCGGCGTTGTTCACAAGCACATCGAGGTGCCCCAACTTGTCCACCGCGCGTTCAAACATCCCCTTGACGCTGGGTTCCTTGGTGACGTCGACTTCGTCGCCATAAGCGGTGCCCCCAGCCTTAGTGATTTCGTTGGCGACTTCCTTGGCGCGGTCGGGAAAGTAGTCGGCAATCCACACCGTTGCTCCTTCGTTGGCGAATGTCATGGCAATGGCGCGCCCGATTCCCTGCCCTCCACCAGTTACGATGGCCGTCTTCCCTTGTAGCCGATTCATGCAGTCTCCTCGTAAAAGTTCGTATGGATATCCTTCTAGGATGGCTCAATCAGCCCAATGACCGAAGCCACCGGCGCAACCGAGCCATCGCCCACAGTGATCTCGCTTAAGGTGCCAGTAGCGGGCGATTCTACCTCGCAGGTGATTTTCTCGGTTTCGATTTCCAGCAGAGGCTCGCCCGACTTGACGGCGTCTCCCGGCTTCTTCAGCCACTTCACCACTGTGGCTTCCTGCATCGTCAGTCCGAGTTTGGGGATGGTTACTTCAACCGCCATTCCTTTGTTCTCCTCAATAAAACTCACTTCTCAATGATTGGAACTCTTTGCCTGCGCGTTCTGACGGACGGCCGGAGCAAAGGCAAGCAGCGCATTGCCCGGCATACCCAGGCCGTAGGAGGCGTAGCCCGTCGTCTGATAGACCATGCCGTCGACGATGGTTGGACCCGACGAGCCGATAGAGCCGCCGTGCCCGTTCACATGATTAATTCCGTCGAAGGCCCGGTCCGTGTCGAAGTCCCACACGACGTTTCCCGTCGCCACGTCGTAAGCGCGCAGATGTCCGTCGAAGGATGCGCTGAAAACGATCCCGGGAATCAGCGTTGGCGCTGCGGCCTGGGCAACCGAACACAAATCTTTGTGTGCGGCGCAAGCGTCGGGCGGATCGGGAGCGCGCCAGACGCGTTGACCGGTATTCAGATCGACGGCATTGAGCGAGCCATCCGCGTCCAGACTGGTGACATCGCGATCGGAGATGGGGACATAGGCGAATCGGTCGTCTACCGCGAAGCCCCACTCGATACCACCGTAGACTCCGCCGTGGCCAAGCGAAATTTTCCAGAGCAGATCGCCGGTGTCGGGATTGAGCGCGTAGAAGATGCCGGATTTCTGGCCCGCCAGGACAAGATCGTGTCCGTTGGCCAGCGTGGTCAGAACCGGGGCGGCGCCAAAGTCGAAGTCCGGACCTTCTTTTTCGGGACAGTTCTCCGCAACCTGTCCCTTCATGCAGGCGCCATTCCAGGTGTCGCCCTGATTCAGCTGCTTCACCCAGCGGCGCTTGCCGGTATCGAGATCAAGGGCGGCGACCGCTTCTGTCGTAGGCGGTTCGGGATCGGTGTAGGCATTGCCGTCGGTGACGTAAACCAGATTGCGCTTGGGATCGATAGTCGGCGAGCTCCATACGGCGCCGCCGGCCGGGCCGTACAGTTGCGTACCCCTCTTGTTCTTATGTAGTGGGTGCGGCGCTTCGTCTATGGTGTACGTCTTCCACACCTGCGATCCATCGGACACCTTCAAAGCCACAACACTTCCACGGAAGGTGCAGCATTCGTAGGTAGGGTCCTCAGCAGCACCTTCTTCGAGCGAAGCCACGGGTATGTAAACGCGATCCTGCCAGACCACCGGAGAAGCCGTGATGCGCGCTTCCGGATGATCGTCCACCTTAACTTTCCAGATGAGCTTTCCAGTGGCCAGATCGACAGAATAAATATTCGCTCTGAAGTCGCCGAAAATACCGCGGCCATTAGCAATCACGATCGGAGTACGCACGCCGGCATCGGCCTTGAAAGTCCAGTAGGAACAACCGGAGTGCGCATCGAGCGCATAGATGGTTCCATCCCAGCTACCGGTATACAGGTAGCCATCCTTCACCGTCGGCTGATTACCGGCGGTGTTTGCGCCCGGGAACACGAACGCCCACTTGAGTTCGAGCGATGGAACATCCTGAGCGCTAAGCCCTGCGGGCTGCTGCGCCTGCAAGCGCGCATTGCGTTCGTCGGTTGACCATCCAATCCACGTGTTCGCACTGGATTGCGGGGCGCTCCCTGCCTTGCACGGGTTCAATGCGCCCGATTGCGGGGTCTTCTGCTGCGTTCCGATGAACCTAGCGACGGCGCGACGGTCGGCCTCCGACAATCCTGCGGCCTGCTGCTGCATGGCGCCGGTGGTCAGGACCTCGTAGATGTGCTGCGTCGACAGTTTGCGCAGTTGTTCGAGGTCGGGCGCGCGAAGTCCCGGACCGTGACACAGCATGCACCGGCCGGTGAAAATTGCCTCGCCGTCGGGCTTTTGCGAAGCTGCCGCCTCGCAGATATTCGCGGAGATCATCAACACAAAAAACGCGAACGCTGCAAAGCGAGCAGCGACGCTGACTGTGTTGTGCTCGCGAACGGCGCAGCACGAGATTTTGAATGTACGCGCGCTCTTCATCTGGTCTTCGCTTCTTCGTAGCTAGTCGATCCGTATACACCCCGGCGCTTCAATTCGGCGATGTTGTTCTCCAGGATCTCGCCTTCCTTCTCGTATAGTTTGCTGATCGGCGGCATCTTGCCTTCGGTACGACAATTCTTCGGGTAGATCGGTTTGTCATAAATCAGGCGGTACTGCTCGGTGCGCAGATCCTTGAGGAAGTTGCCAATGCCAAGGTTGTTTTCGCGATATTGCCGCTGCGCTTCGATATCGATAGTGGCGGCGACGAAGGAATCGTCTGTGGTCTGATGTCTGCCAATCACATTGCCCTTGTAGTCGGCGATCAGGTTAATGCCTCCGCAGATATCGAAAGGCGCGTCGAAGCTGGGGAATTTGTAGGCGCCAGAGTTTGGGCTGATGACGTAGGCGGTGTTCTCGAAGGCACGCGTGCGCACGATGCATTCGTACATACCGTTGCCGACGAACGGCTCGTGGTAGGTCGACATATAGATAACTTCGGCGCCGTTCATCGCCAGTCCGCGACACACCTCGGGATAGCCGCGTTCCATGCAGACCGCACAGCCCAGCTTGCCGATGCTGGTATCGACGACGGGATAGAAAGCATTTAAGTCGTCGCCGTATTCCTTGACCCACAGGTCCCACACGTCGTGCGGAACCGTGGTCCATTGTGCCTCGATGCGCTCCAGTTGCGTTTTGGCACGCCAGTAAATCAGCTCGCCCTCGTCGTTAACGATGAACAGGCAGTTGAAATGGCGGTCGTCGGGAATGCCCTTGAGCTTGACGAACAGCAGTTGTCCGATGATGTAGGTCTTCAGTTGCTTGGCCTTCTTGCCAAAGAACTCCGTCTCGGGCCCCGGAATCGTGGTGACCGGAGGATCGCCCAGAGGAAAGCCCTGGATCGCCGATTCCGGCAGGCAGACGAGCTTGACCGGCAACTCCTGCGAAGCCAGCGTATGCGCCATGTCGATGCAGTTCGACAGATGCCGCAGGTTTGTTTCCACTTCGCAGAATTGGCGGCACTGTAGTCCGATTGCGTTGTACTGCTTAATCATCGAGTTCCTCGTTGGCCGGCCCGGCTAGGCGCAGAGCACTTTAAGAATCAGGTCTGTATCGTTGTATTCGGTGAACTTGTCGATCTTCCCGTCTTTGACGTGCCAAAGGTGGCAGTAATGATTGTTGTAGTCTTTGCCGGCCTTGGTGACGCCGTGACCGTCGGCTTCGGTGACCACCCAATCGCCGCAGGAGATGAAGTTGGTGACCCTGATGGTGATCAGGACGTTCAAGTAGTTCGCCACGTCGGTCACAACCTTGATGAAGGCGTCCAGTCCGTGCGTTTCGCCTGAAACGGGTGTCGTGCCCGGCATGCGAAAGTGCAGGTCCTGTGAGAACGAACCAAGAAACTTCTCTGCATCTCCGGCATTCAACGCGTCGATAGCCACCTGCACAACTTCTGCCGCCGACTTTGCTTTCTGTTCTGTGCTGCTCGTCATTGTTATCCCTGCTCCTGTTCGTCCTGAAACATCTTTCTTCCATCGAAGCTTCGCAAGCGCTCAATGTGAGCGATCAGTAGGACACGGTCGGGACTCATGTAACGCTCCACCGCGATCCGCTCTTGTTCCTCCGTCATTGGTCTATCGAAGGTGCTCATGTGCTGGACCACCCAGCGACGCACGAGCTCCGAATCACTGCTGATTTCGATTTTGCCTCGCGCGGTCACCTGCTTCATGCCCTTGCCTTCAAAGCAGAGCGATACTGCGGGGTTACGCCGGAAGGCCTTGACCTTGTCGCGGTTGCTGGTGGAGCTCAAGATCACTTTACCGTCGAGCATCGCGTAAGCCGCGGCACACGCTACCGGCTCACAATTCTTCGTCACCCAGGCAATCACGCAATACCACGGCGGGCTTTGGATGATCTGCCAGCATTCCTCTTCGCTGAGCGCATACGGTTCAAGGTACTGCCGCGTCCACCAGATTGGCCGAGCTTGTTTGTCCTCTGCCACATGCGCCTCACGCCACGTGGGCGCCGACCTCCTGATCAACCGGCAAGACCTGCAATCCCTTCGGCAACGTGTGCAGGCACTCGGTGCCGCCATCTTTGATCAGGTAGCTGCTCTCGATGTGGAATGGCCCGGTCGTGTGTCCGAAATATAAGAACTCGAAGTTGAGGATCATGTCGGGTTCGAGATCGAAGTTCTTGATAAGTCCGAAGGACGGATACCCAGATGGAAGCTCAATGATGTCGAGCCCTATGCTGTGCATGAAAATCAGCAGCTTGTCGGGCGTCTCAATGCCGCTGGACTTCACCAGCTTCATTCCGTTCTTGAACACATCGTGGGTGCTGGCGCCGGCGCGCAGCGTCGATTCCACTTCCTGTTGCATGTCAGTGATGCGGGCACACAGATCGGAATATGCCTGCGTGGGGGTTCCCACGTGAACGGTGCGCGAGCAATCGAACGTGTAATTCTGGTAAGCGCCCCAGGACTCATAGATGATGATCTGCTGATCGCGAATGACCCAGTCGTTATCGCGGAACATCAGGTCTGGAAAATACTCGCCGCCGTATTCGGCGCCAAACTGCAGGCCTTTTTGCGAAGCCAGCAGCACGGCATCCTGGCGCATGACCGAATCGCGGAAGCGGTCGATGACTTCCCGCCACACCACGCCGGGCTTAATGTAGGGAGTAATCTCGCGCAACGCGTTCTCGTTGATCTTTGCGCCCTGGCGCAGAATACCCTGCTCGGTTTTCGACTTTACCTTGCGCACGTCCAGCCAATAATCATGTGCGTCGGCAACCTTCATCTCGGGCGCGAGCTTCTGCACATGCTGCGCAAGGCGCAAATCATCGAATCCGATCCTGCCTTTCGCCAGACCCAGATCGTCCAGCGCCTGCGACAACGCCGTGATGACGTTGTCGGCCATTGGTGCTACTACACGTTCCTTGTAGAGCTTCTCGGCGTCGGCCTGCAGCGGATCGAGACGCACCGGCTCAGGCGCATTGGCGATGTACGACATGTTCAAGAATTCGATAGGTCGAATATTCGGTATCCACGACGGCTGCTCCAGCAGCGCGACCAACGACCACTCGGGGATCAACAGTGTGGCCTGCTTCTGATCGCGCGTCAGCAGAACTGCAGCGAAATTCTCCTGGAAGAACCACTCCGACATGCGGGTCCAATATTCCGAAGCGTAGTAAACATTACGAGGCGCGGCCGCAACTACCGCATCCAGACCGTATTCATCCATCTTCTTAACTGCACGTTCCCAATTCAACAGCATGGGCACTCCTGAGCGGATCCGGTGTTTGCTGTCTTACCGAATCAAATCTTTAATGACGTGGCGCTGGCTCAACATGTCGACTGATCGCGCATGGTCGATAAATTTTTTTTCGTCTTCGAATGATTCCTGCGAGGCCAGAGGAGACTTCAGCAGCGCTTTGCATTTGGCGATGCTATCGAAGTAGGCGGTGACAACGCCGTCGAACGGTTCCTTGCCGTCGCCCAGACCGGCAACGCTGCCGGCATCACCCAGTAGCGTGTGGTTCTGTATATATCCCATCAGCAGCCCCATTTCGTGCGCCTTGCGTCCGATATGGGCGTGATGCGTCCACAACTCCGAGAAACGTTTGCGGTCGATGTCGGGCCGCCGCATCAAGCATTCCAGCAAGACGTACTTGCCTTTGCCGACGGGCTCGACGATGACGTGCTCTTCGGCGATACAAGCTGTGGTACGAGAGTGATCGATGAAGTGCTTTTCGTCCTCCAGGGCCTCGGCAATCGTGGAATCGTTGGCGAGATCCTCATTCAGAGCTTTCAGATTGTCGAACCACGCTATGGCCACTCCGTCAAATGGCTCGACTTTGCTGACTCCGGCCTGCGCCATCGCTTCGCGGATGGGATCGTCCTGCAATACGTGGTACTGCACATAGCGCCGGATCGATTTCACCCGCGGGCCGAACTGCGAATGGTGCTCCAGCCAGTGCGATTGGAATTCCGCCATGGATAAATGCGGCAAACGTCGAACGCAATAAATTAGCTTGATCATGATGAACCGTTATGAAGAACTAGGCCTGGGGAACCTCGTACTTGATGGATTCGTGATATTGAATGCAGCGCCACTCGACTCCTTTGCGGCGCAACAGGAAGGTGGCGCGAGGAAAGACGATGTACTCGTTGCCGCTTACTTTAAAACCGATTTCGATATTGCAGAAGGCTGAGGCGATGTCTTCGAACAACTCGATCTCGACGTCCCGGATTTCCATTTTCGTGATGGGATAAACCGCCAGGGCATCCTTGTAGTACTGCAGAATCGCAGCGTGTCCGTAGATGGGCGCGGGCTTCTCTGAGGCCAGGTAGAGACTGTTGTAGCTCTCGTCCCAAGTGCTGATCAGCAGAGACGCGTCGGCGTCGCGCCAACCCTGGGCGTAGCGATCCAGTACTACGCGTATCTCGTTCTTGTCGCTAGCTGCTGTTTCCACTATCGCTTCCCCGCCGTCGCCGGCTTGACGTTTTGGTTCAGATGAAAGAAGTTGCCAGGATCGTACTTCGCTTTAACTGCTGCCAGGCGCTCGTAGTTGTGCCCGAATGTTCCCCTGATCGCCTCCTCATCGCTGTCGTTGCCAAGATAGTTTACGTAGCCGCCACTGCATGAATAAGGCATCATCGCCGCCCAGTGCTTTCGTGCAAATTCGATATGAGTGTCGGCTCCGGTGACATCCACCCACGTCGACATTGTCGTGAAGTTGAAGCGGGCGTTGCGATAGGGAAACGCAGTTTCGTCCGGAGCCACACGGCCTACCGCGCCGTGCAGGTGCTCCAGGAACACGAAGGAATATGGCGAAGTCATGCCGCGGAACGCCGACTCAATCACTTCGAGGGCAGGGTCGGTGAGCTCCGGCATGAGGTTGGTTTTCCAGTACTGGTGCATACCCGCGGGACTGCCCGCGTCAAACGACTTCTGAAAATCAACGTATGGCACAGGCGCGACGGTGTCCGCAATCGGCGTTCCCAGGTCGCGGATGGGCTTCAACGCCGCTTCTGCGCCCTTCTGCTCTCCCATGTAGCAGACCACCAGCACGATCGTCGGTGTACCGCCCGGCATGGTCATGCGAACGATGTACAGCGTCAGGTTGTCGTCGGCTTGGGCCGCCAAGTCGCGGTAGGAGCGCAGCAAGTCGCGCAGTTGCGAGATCGGATAAACGACGAAGCCGGCGGTAACCGTCTTAACCGGATGAAGCTGAAATTCAAAGGAGGTGACCACGCCGAAGTTCCCGCCACCGCCGCGCAACGCCCAGAACAGGTCGGCATGATTCTCTTTGTCGGCGATCACGAACTCTCCATCGGCCAGGATCACGTCTGCAGAGATGAGGTTGTCGCAGGTCAATCCGTACTTCGGCATCAACCATCCGAAGCCCCCACCCAGGGTCAGGCCAGCAACCCCGGTCATCGAAACCGTTCCGCCCGTGGTTGCCAAACCGAAAACAGACGTTTCAAGATCGAAGTCTCTCCAGATTGCTCCGGCCTGAGCCCGCCCACGTCTGCGGATCGGATCGACACGGACGCCGCGCATCAGCGACAAGTCGATCATCAGGCCGCCATCGCAAACCGCATTACCCGCAACGTTGTGGCCGCCGCCTTTTACCGAGACGGCGAGTTCGTGCGTGTGCGCGTACTCCAGCGCATTGCGGATGTCCGAGACACCGGCGCAATGCACGATCAGCGCCGGGCTGCGGTCGATGCTGCCGTTCCAGACCGCTCGCGCGCGATGGTACTCTTCACAATCGGGCAGTAGCACTTTGCCGCGCAGCCGCTGAGCAAGCTGCTGCAATGCATCTGCGGGTTTGGTTTCGATCTCGCCGTGCAACATTATGCTGTCCTATCGCGATGTCTTGCTACGTCAGACTGAGATAGCGAAGCTTGCCCCAGCCTTCGTCGAGTGGAGTCATGTACGTCAGCGTCGCCCTGCGTGATGAAATCTTCCAGCCGCCGTTCACGCGGCGGAACTTATCGAAGTAATGACCGGCACTGACCACCGAACGGCCCTTCAGCTCAAGGTCCGCGCGCCAGTAACTTTGAGCCTCAGCGGTTTCTGTGCTTACCGTAATCAAGGGGTTGCTGGTTCGATGGATGCGCATCCCAAAGGACCCGACGACCTGCACCATGAACTCGCGCAGGGCTGCTTTGTCACGAAATGTCGCCATGCCCTCGATTTCGTAAAAAAGATCGTCGGTGAACTGATCCAGCAAGTCGTCCAGTTGATTGCCGTCGCTGAGCCAGTTCAGGCGGTGGATCAGATCGAGAATGAGATGGCGATCCCAAAGTTCTGCCGCTTGATCTCGCGCCGACGACGCTGAAGCCGCTTTGAACTGTCTCTCCCACGCAGGCATCCTCGGTCAGGCCCCCACATCAACCACAATCTTAATGTTCTCGTTGTTTGGCTGGGAGAATGGTTCGAACCCGCGAGGAACGATTTCCTCCAAACCGATTCGCGAAGTGATTAGCGCCTGTGGCTGAATGCGCCCGTCGGCCACCATCTCCATACAAATCTCGAATTCGCCAAAATATCCGGCGGTACCGATGACCTCGCGCTCATTCAGGAGAATGTCAAGGAAAGAGAAGGCTTGCGGCTCAACACTCACACCGACCACAACCGTACGTCCATGAACCCTGGTGCAGCGTGACGCCACCGAAACCGTATTGGTAGTCCCCACACATTCGAAAGCAACATCAACTCCTTTGCCGTTCGTCGCAGCCTTGATGACGTCAACGACATCTTCGTGTTTCGGATCAAGAGCCGATGTGGCGCCCATCTTTAGAGCATGCTGCCGCTTGACTTCCATGGGGTCGACACAGAAGATGCTGCTGGCTCCGGCCGCGCGGGCACAAAGCAACGTCGAAAGCCCAATCGTTCCGCTACCGATGATGACTACCGTTTCCCCTACCGAGACCCGTCCACGGCGCACCGCATGCATCGCCGAGGCCAGTGGTTCGATCAGAACTGCATCTTCGCTGCGAAGGTTGTCAGGCACCTTATGGCAGATTGTCTCGGGCACCACACAAAGTTCCGCGAATGCGCCGTCCCAGGCAAAGCCCAGGTAGGCAGGTTCGCGGCAGAGAATGTATTCGCCTTTTAGACAGTCTGCGCACTTGCCGCAGGGGACGCTGGCTTCGCAGACCACGCGGTCGCCCTCGCGAAAATCGCTGACCCGGCGGCCAACTGCGTCGACCGTTCCGGTGAACTCGTGACCCATGGTGATGGGAGCGCTGCGTCCGGTCCGGCGGTGGGGAGTAGTGGGAATGAACTGGGGGCCGTTGGTAAATTCGTGCAGGTCGGTGGCACAGATGCCGGCGCAGTCGACGCGAATGCGAACTTCACCGGCTGACGGTGGACGCGGCTTCACATCCTCGACTCGTATATCTCTTCTGCCGTGCCAGCGTGCCGCTCTCATTGGTCACCGGGCTCTCGAGAGTACGGAAGGGCGGCAGGTTTACCGCCCCTCCGGATGGAACAGTTAGAAGGTCAGACGCAACGCCAGCTGAATCTGGCGCGGCGAACCGACCGTGCTGGTAATGACGCCGGCCTGAGGATTACAGGACGTCGTGAGGGATTCTTGCGCCGTCAACGTGCACGGCAAGGAGTTCAGCTGCGCCTGGCTCGGCAGATACGGCTGGCCATTGGCATTTACGAACTGGGCTCCCGGCGTGTAGAGCTGGTTCGCCGGCAGGTTGAAGTTCGGGTGATTGAGAATGTTGAACATGTCTGCGCGGAACTGCAGACCCGCCCGCTCGGTGAGCTTCCAGGACTTCGAGACGCCGAAGTCCAACTCGTTGTAGCCGGGGCCAACGACTGAGTTGCGAGGAGCATTGCCCAGGGTTCCGGGCGTCTGCAGGTAGTAGTCCTTCGCGTTGAACCACTGGTTGATGTTTCCAATGACCGGGTTGGGAGAAATCATGTCGGTTCTGTCCGGGTAGGTCAGGTTATCGCCGACACCGGTAATGCCGAAGCCCGCCAACACGGAGAAGGGGAAGCCTGAGCGGTCCTGGTTCAGGACATTGACGCTCCAACCGCCGACGATAGCGTTTTCCCAGCCGCTCATACCGCTGCCGTACTTGCGACCCTGACCAAAGGGCAGATCGTAAATCGCATTGGCAACAAAGCGATTGCGGAAGCTGATGAGCGACTCCGACCAGTCCACTGTCGGCTGGCCCGGATACTCATAATGCGAAGCGTTACCCAACAGGATGGCGCCGCTGTTGTTGGTGTCGGTGTCGGACATTGCCTTCGCCCACGTATAGCTGGCTTCCAAAGACAGACCGTTGTAGAACTTGCGGTTGAAATCTGCCGTTCCGGCGTTGTAGTTAGAGCGGCCGTTGAACGCTACTGAATACAGAGAGAAAATCTGCGCCTGCAGAGCTTTCGACGCGGCTCCGCCCGGCGAGTCGTAAAAGAATGGCTGTCCGTTGGGCAGATACCCGCCCGGCAGATTGTAGTTGCCTTCATAGCCGCCCATCAGGTGCCAGCTGGCGCTGCCGATGTAGGACAGCGTCATCGTGATCTTTCCGGGCAGTTCCTGGGCAATCTGCATATTCCACTGCGCGGTCTCGGGAGGATTGACATTGGTTACGGCAGTCAGCAAGCCAGGGTAGTTGCTGGGCGCTGTGACCTGCGTGGATTGGTTCCAGGGAATTACTGCGCCGCCATCCGGAGCGCCGAAGAAGGAGTTGATCGTCGACTGTGGATCGTTGTAGGTCAACTCGCCAGCGACGGGTCCCAGTCCAACGAAGCTATAGAACAATCCGCCGCCAACACGAACCACCGTCTTACCGTTACCGTACGGATCCCACGCCGCACCCAGTCGAGGCTGGATCTGCTTCCACGAGTAGTTCTGATACGGAGTGCTGGCGATCGTCAACCCGGAATCCTGGTTGCTTCTCACGTTACCGAACAACTGCTCGTTGGTCAGGACCGGCCACTGGAAGTCCCAGCGCAGGCCGCCCGTCACGGTTAGTTTCCGGGTAGCCTTCCAGGTATCTTCGATGTACATGCCCGTGGGATGCGTGCTTACGTTCCACTGAGGGACGGCTGCGTCATTGCGAATGATCAGCACAGCAGTCTGTCCAGCCAGCAGGTCATTGAGGCTGTTAAAGGTCCATCCGCCGCCAATCAGGTTACCCTTGGTCCAGTTCCACTCGCGCCATCCGATGCCGCCGCCGATCTTGATGGAGTGCCTGCCCTTCGTCCAGACGAAGTCGTCGGTGATGGGCCAACTGCTGTCGGCGCCCTTGAATGGCCCCCAGTTATCGGTACCGATCGTGGAAAGTGCGCCGCTGGTGTTACCGGACGTTGCCGAACCGACGGAGATCGTTCCAACGACCTGGCGGGCCGGGTTGCCGGTGTACTGGTCAGGCTGCAGCTGAACCGTAGGCTCGACCGAAGCTTGGAGCAAAGACCGATTCCAGCCGAACGCCAGCGTATTCACCTTGGTCGAACCGAAGGTGTGCGTCCACTTGAGCATGAAATTCTGCAGCCGGTCGTACTTCAGGAATTCGTACGTCGGCAGCTGGTAGGCATTGGTGCCGTCGGCATCGGTGATGGTATAGCGACCGGTGAGCGTATCGTTCTTCGACAAATACTGGTCGATACGGACCAGGCCATACTGCTGGCTGATCGGCTGTTGATCGGGGAAGAAAACCTGGGCGATACCGTTGCCGTAGTCGCGCCCGTTCGGCAGAGGATACAACGGCAAAATAGCCAGCGTACCGGGTGAGATTGGTACCGGCACCGGGCCGCCAGGCGCGTAGTTGTTGGTGACGAGGAATGGAACTCCGCCTGGACATCCCACTCCACTTCCGCCTACGCCGCCATTGCGAGCGCAGAGACTGGGAACGTTGCCTTCTTCGCTGGTGGTGTAGGCCTGCTGCAGCCCTTCGTAGTTGATAAAGAAGAACGTCTTGTCCTTCACGATCGGGCCGCCGAGAGTGCCGCCGAACTGATTGCGGTGATACGGGAACTTGGCCGTATCGAAATAGCTCTCCGAGTCCATCTTGTCGTTGCGGAGATATTCGTACAAACTGCCGTGCCAGTTGTTTGTGCCGCTCTTGGTCGCGAAGCTGACCACCGCGCCCGCTGAGCCGCCGTACGCCGCACTATAGTTCGCGCTGAGGACCTGGAACTCCTGAATGCCTTCCACGCCGGGGACATCGCCACCGGCGGCCGTTCCCGGAGCGCCAAAGCCGGAGTTGCCGAAGTTAACGCCATCGATCAGGTAGGCCATGTTCGAGGACACTTGGCCGTTAGCGCTAATCTGTGAGCCTTGAGCCCAGGTGACGCTGGTCGGCGTCTGGCCGGCGTTATTGGAAGTGTTCGTCAGCGATACCAGGCCGGGCTGCTGCGTCACCAGCGAAGTAAAGCTGCGCTGATTCAGTGGGAGCTGCTGAACCTGCACGGACTGAATGACGTCGCTGATATCCGACTTCTCGGTATCGACGGTGGCAACAGATTCGCTGCTCACCTGAACAGTCTCGGTCGTCTGACCAACCTGCAGCGTAGCCTTTACCTGCTGATTGGTTCCGACGTTCACCTGAACATTTGGAATTTCTGAGCGCTTAAAACCCGCGCGCTCAATCGCGACGGTATACATCCCGGGAGGAACGTCATTGATGGTGAACTGGCCAGTGTCGTCCGTGGTGACTTGCCGCTCGAAGTTGGTTGCGGGATTTCGCAGCGTTACAGACGCCCCAGGGACAACGGCGCCGGTGTTATCGCTGACCACGCCGGTGACGGATCCGCCCGTGACGGCGCCTTGTCCCACGGCCAATGTGATCGCGATACTTGCGAACATTCCACACATCAGGACGCGGAGCGAGTAAAGCAGGAGCTTTCTGTGCCAGTTCATTGCAGTCCTCTTTCGGAATTCGCGATGGCCCGGAAAGCGCCGCGATAAGACGGAGCTTCCGATGCTGACTTTCCCTGCAGTCCGTCCGGTACCGCGGGTTTACCAAACAATCGTTTGGTCGGCCAGCAGAGTAATTTTTGTTGACGCGATTGTCAAGAGGAAAACGGTCGTTTGTTTGAGGTCTGGAAGTGACCGGAAATGAACGCCTTTCTTTCCGCTACGCTTCCCCCACTGGTGCTGGAATATCCCCAAAATCCTTGCGACTTAGGTGTTGAAATCCAGCCGTCGCCGGGGTGACATTCCGGCCGCATACGCACACGTGGGGCAAGCAGGACCCGCTGGGCCCGCGAGGTGTAAACCTGCGAGCCGATCTGAACGGAAATGGCGCGAATCGGAAGGGCTTTACTGAACGATAAATTGCACCGAGGGCTCGATCTGCTGCTTCGACAGATTGTCTTCCACCTTTATCGTGAGCTTGTAAAGCCCCGGCGGAATATTGTTGAGTACTACGGTTTTTTCCAGCGTGACCTGATCGCCGACATAGCCTTTCTTCTCACTTGACTCCGAGTCCTGCATGACACGCTGGTTGTTATTTACGTTCACGATCTCGTAGTTGATGACGGCCGATGGCTTCTTGCTCTTCTCGTCGGTCTGCAGGTTGTAAACCTGCATCCAGAAGCTCAAACGCTGATCACGATTGAAACTTGGCGGCTTTCCATCGGGAGCGTTCAGCCGCGGGTAGAGTAGTTTTGTCTGCCCAATTACGAAACTGCCTGCCCCGACATCTTTCGTCGGTGTCCGTTCCAGATGATCCGCGAGTATGAGAGAGGACGAGGCCAGCTTATCGTCCGTGTATTCGGGAACCAGAATGCCTCGGCTCCAGGTGCCGGTTCGATCACTATTGACGTCCTTCACCACAAGGTCGACACGATAGCGCCCCGCCCGCAACGGCACCGCCTTCCAGTAAAGCGAAGAATGACTAACGGTCTTTTCCAGCAGATCGGTCGGCACGTCGACCTGCACCGTGTCTTCAAACGTCTGCGCCACGCGACCGGTAAGCCCAGTGACCCGGCCGAATAGGTTTACCGCTCCCCGCTGTATGCCATCTTTCTCAACAAACGTGATGTCCTTGTTTTTGATGTCCACGGTAATGGGAACCAGAACGGTGTCATCGGTAACTTTCACAAAATCAGCGCGCGCGTCGAAAGGCATCAGGTTGGCCGTAATCTTGTGGGTTACAACTTCTTCCAGATCTTTGAACTTCACGGGCGGCGGCGCCTGGACGCGCGCAACCATACTCACTTTGTCGAAGATTTTGGCGTTCTGCATCCCCTGCAACGGTCCAGGATTGGCCGAGAAGGGATTCATGCGATCGTTGCGATTGGCCAGGCCCATGTTTTCGTAGTCGGTATTACCCGCCCCGGGCGTATGCAAGAGCGCATCTTTTTCGTTGGCATCGAAAGTCAGGTGGTAGTCGTTACACATGCAGGGGTCGACAAACTCGAGCGTGATGTCATCGCCCAATCCCTCCAGATGCCGATAATGCCAATCTTCAAAAGGAAAAGTGCTGGTGTCGCCGCCCCCTTCTTCCATCGGTCGCTCGTAATATCCACCCGCGGGATGTAAATCGATGGAATCAGGAGGACCCCAGATGATGTAGATGCGGCCGCGATCCGTCATCCATCCGGGCTTACCTGCTGGGAAATTCTCGTTGGCGTAGGCAATGCGCCGATAATGCTCTTCCCTGAATTCGTTCTCAGGAGTATCCGGCGTTGGATCGCGACGCAGCCAGAACTGCTCGATAAACTGTTCCCGCTCCTCGTCGTTGCTGAGCTGTTTGAAGGCGGCCAACTCCTCGGGCGTGATGATGTACACCACGTCTTCGTTGAGCCAGCGCTTATAAGAATTGCTAAGTTCGTGCTTCAGCGCCTTAGCATTGCGTTGCTTTTGCGCCTGGCTTACCGGTTTGGCGAGAGCATTTGTGCTCGATGAATCAGCGGGCTCACTGCCAGAGGAGGCTGGGCTCGATTGATTTTGACCTTGGCCGGATTGGGCCGGGGCGTTCTGAGCCACCACCGAAATACACAGCGAACTTGCGAACACCAGGGACCAAAAGCAATTGTGCAGCCACTTCTTCTTCAAACCTGCTACTCCCCTAGCCGCCGCCAATTCTACCAATCGTTTGGTTGAGACGGCTACTCGAATGATATCTCGGCATGGACAGCTTGTCAACTGGATTATCGCAGGCCTGGGAGCGCAAAAGATGCAAATCCGACACTTAGAAAACTGGGGGAACGGAGATCGGCTCACGTCGGGCTAAAGGCACAGCCTTTCAGGCGCCAAAGCTGCTATGCTTCGCGTCCCAGCAGAATCACGCAAGCCACCGCGCCCGGACCGCCAAGATTATGAGCCAGCCCGAGTTGGGCGTCCTTCACCTGCCGCTGACCGGCCTGACCGCGCAGTTGCGTCGTCAGTTCGTAGATCATGCGGACACCGGTGGCACCCACTGGATGACCGAACGATTTCAGCCCGCCACTCGGATTGACCGGCAAGTCGCCCGTGAAGACTGCTGCGGCCTTCCTCGATGAACGCGCCGCCACCACCCTTCTCGCAGAATCCCAGGTCTTCGTAGTTGGTGATCTCGGTCCAGGTAAAGCAATCGTGCACTTCGGCGAAATCGATTTCCTTCACAGGATTGGTGACCCCCGCGGCTTTATAGGCCTGCGCAGCGGCCATTCGCGTCGAAGGAAAACCCAGGTACTCACACGTCGGATCTAGATAGGGCTTGCCGCTAGACACCGCCAGTCCCGATCCGCGCAGCAGCACCAGATCCTTGCCTCGCTGCTTGGCAATATCCGCCCGGCAGAGTACAAGCGCCGCTGCACCATCGGTTGTTGGGCAGCAGTCGAACAGGCCAAAGGGATAAGCGATCATCGGAGCCGCGAGTGCCTGATCCTCCGTGATCTTCATCTTGAGGTGGGCCTTCTCGCTGAGCATTCCATTAGCGTGGTTTTTTACGGCCACCTTCGCCAGCGTGCGGCGGTCGAGACCGTAGGTGTGCATGTACCGGTTCGCCGCCATCGCGAACATCCCTGGGGCCGTCGATCCGGCTTCGATCAGCGGATGAATGCCTTCGCGCTGTAACCCGCGGACTGCGCGGTCTTTCAGTTTCTCCGCCCCCAGCACCAGCACCATGTCATACAGACCCGCGGAAATCGCGGCGGCGGCATTCCGAAACGCGTCAGTGCCAGTCGCACAGTAGTTTTCCACGCGCGTAATCGGCCGCTCCCGGAAGCGCAGAGCGTCCGCCAGCGTGATGCTTGCCTTGCCGCCATTGAAGCCCGGGGAGAATGTGCCCAGCCATGCCGCCTGTAACTCGTCCAGCGTGACTTCGGCGTCCTGGCAGGCTGCCTGGGCCGCCTGCACCATCATGTCGGCGAGGCTCTGATCCACGTTGTCGCCGAACTTCGTGCATCCTACGCCCAGTACGGCAACCTGCTGGCTTAACGGCTTACTCACGCAATCCTCCTCGGACGGCACTTCCAGTAATAGTGGTAAAGACCTCCGCCCTCGCGCAACCTTCGCATCACCAACTCCACCGGGGTTCCGATCTGCACCGTTTCCGGCTCCGTGTCGACCACCTCACAGTAGATGCGGCCGCCTCCATCAAGATCCACGACCGCCATCACCACCGGCGGGAACGGAGAGGCCGCCAAATGATCGACAGCGTAGGTGAAAACCTTTCCGGTCCGTGCCAGCGCCACTTCCTTCAATGCGTCGCCCTTCTCACAGCGGGCGCAAACCTGCACCATCGGGAAGTGTCGTGTCCCGCAATGTCCGCACTCGTTGCCATGTAACCGGATCGTCTGAATCTCTTCTTTGTTGTAAAAGATGTTCGTGATCTCGAGACCATCTTCGTGCGAGTGCCGATACTCGCGAGCCTTTCGGTACAACGTGTAGCTCTTGTAGGCGAGGCCGGTGGGAGCGGATTCCCCAGCCGCCCTCTTTTGGAACTCGGCAATCGCCTCGGTCGCGCGAAACAGGAATGCGTCGGCCCCATTGCCATATCCAGCGCAGAGAATCAGATCTCCCGCCTTCGCGTTTTGCAGCGCATTCGACAGTAGCAGTAGCGGAGCGGCGCAACCGAGATTCCCGTAGCTGTTCCACGCCACATCCTGCACTCGATCAGCAGCGAACCCCAGCTTCTCCGCCAAAGCCAAATGCGACTTTTTGTCGATTGCCGGAATGACCAGCTTGCTGACCTGTTCGGCCTTGACCTGCGCCCGCTTCAAGACCCCGTCAATCACAGTACGCAAGCTGCGCGCATATCCGCGATCGACTGAGTACTTGCCTTCGAACAGAGTCACATAGTCATCGCGGTCGCGGCGCACCGATTCGAAGAAGTCTTCGTACCGGCTGTCGCGGGCGACTAACTCGGCGATCACGCCTCCGGTGCCCAAGGCGACGGCGGCTGCAGCATCGCCGAAGATCGCCTCTTCCGCCGTGCCCGGCTCGGCCTCGCGAGCATCGGCAGCTACCGCGACCGCAATGCCTCCGTTCGCGGCCACGCGGTCGGCCGCCACAAACAGCGCCGACGTCCCCGCGCGCAAGGTGTCAGTGACATCGGCAACGAACGCTGTTGGCGAGATATCGCACATCGCCGCCACGATGCTGCCGTCAAGCCGCTCCAGGTAAGGCGAGCTGGTGGAGGCGAAGTAAAGCGTATCGACTTTCTGCTTTCCGATGCCGTGCACGCACTGCCAGGCCGCGTCGGCAGCCATCGTGATTGCATCTTCGTCGAAGCGTCCAACAATCTTCTGTCCCGGCTGGGCCGCGTTGCCCCATGCCGTCAACACTGCTTCGCGCGATATGCGATATACCGGCACATATCCCGCATGAGAAACGATTCCAATCATGCGGCGTTTTCCTCTTGCTTTCCGATTGTTCTCATTTGTGTCTTCCAGCACTCAGGCAGGTATCAAGTTCTTCAAACGCCCACCGCGATCAATCTCGTTGCGCAGCAGGTGCAACTCTTCCCGTGTCGGCAGCATTGTCTCGGGAACGTGACTTGGAGTGATCAACTCGAATCCGGTGTTTTCCAACACCCGCTCCACCGTCACGCCCGGATGGAGCGAGCACAGACGCATCTTTCGTGTTGCAGTGTCGAAGTCCATCACTGCCAGGTTGGTAACCACCAGTTTTGGCCCGTGATTCTCCGCCATGCCAAACTCGGTGCGGCTTCCCGGTCCCATTCCGTAGCCAAACGCCGAGATAAAATCCACCTTCGGTACGAATGTGTTTTTGTTGTGACTGCGAAAGAAATACACCAGCTCTTTCACGCAGCCCGCAAACTCGAGTCCCACCGTACCCGGTCCTCGCAGCTTCGGCTTGTTCTGCGGTCCCAGGCTCACCAGATTCACGTTGCCGAACTGGTCGATCTGCATGCCGCTCGCGAACAGGATGTCGAAGGCACCACTCATCTCCAGATCGAAGACTTCTTCCAGGGGAAGAATCGCTTCGCACTCCGACAGCGCTTCGCTGCCGTTGAGGGATTCCGGCAGGTACCTCAACCGCGTGTTCACGGCCCCGGAGCCACCGTAACCAAACGAGAGATTCGGAGCGTGGGTCAGCTGCGCCAGTCGAAGGCCGGCCGCGACCTCCCAGCATCCGGTGCCGGCCCCCGTGAACATGCCGTCGCGTACGCTGCGGCAGATCACGGTTGCCATGATTTCGGCCAGCGAAGCGGGAGAAGCACCATCCGACGGCGCAACTGCGGGCGCTGAGACAGCAGCTATTTCGGTTCCTGCCTTACCCAGGTAGTCCGTCTCGTCGTCGCCAATCTCCGCAAGATATTCCTTCAGCGTCGCTTCACTCTTGCAGGCGGCGATATAGCGCTTGATCTCCTTGCGGTCCACCGTGTACTCATGCGCGCTCGCCGTTGGACGAGCGGCGCCGCGCATTCCCACGACAGCTTCAACCTGGAAGGCCGGAAACGCCTCTGCGGCCGGAATGCTGTCGACAATTTGGTCCGCGCTCACCAGCACCCGCTTCGCAGCCCGCGCCAGCAAAGCATCCATGAAGGGCAGCGCACTTCGGCGCAAATTGCCGAAGTGATCGGCAGCTGGCACGTGCAGCAACGCCACATCCGGACGGATCGCGGGGACACAGATCGCCTCGTCCCCGGTAAACGGATCGCGGATGACCTTGTAGAGATCGTTGACCCGCGCGCAGTCGGAAGCCGCAATTCGCTTCGGCATCGCGTAGAAGGGCGCTCCGCTGGCCGCGGCCTTCAGTCCATAGCCCAGGAAAGCCTCGCCGCACTCCACAATTTCCAGCGTCCCGGACTCAGCCGCCCGGCGAAAAGCCGGTGCCAATCCCAGTTCCTCCATCGCAACGTAAGGCGCAATAATCTTCCGCACCGCTCCCGCGGCAATCAGCAAGTCTGCCTGGATCGAGGTTACCGCTGCCGTGATCAGCGTCAGGTCGCGTACTTGCTGCCGAATCAGTTCCCGGACCAGCGACATGGGAGCGCCAAAGTAAGAGAGCCCACCGACGGCTACGGTGCTGCCGTCGGAGACCGAGGCCCCAGCTTCGCGCAGAGAGATCACTTTGGAGGAGCGGATTGTCATGGTGTGGAACGCGGCAAGCGGAAGCGACCGCCATCAGTGTGCGTTAGTTCATCACCTTCTCGCCGGCAAACCGCATCTCAACGACATCATCGGCAACGATCAGCGTCGGCTCGGTCAGTTCCTGCACTTGCTTCGGAGTAAAGCCCGGCGCAACCTCGCGTAGCACCAGTCCTTTGGGCGTCACGTCGATGACAGCCACGTCGGTGATGATGCGATGCACGCACTCCAGCGCTGTCAGCGGGTAGGTACACTTGCGCACGATCTTGGGCGCGCCTTCCTTAGTCACATGCTCCATCAGCACCACGACGCGCGGACTACCAACCGCAATGTCCATGGCTCCGCCGATGCCGCCCGCGCCTCCGGCGCCAGGCACCTTCCAGTTCGCCAAGTCGCCTGCCTCCGACACCTGCAAGCCGCCCAGCATGGCCAGGTCGATGTGCCCGCCACGCGTCATCATGTGCGCATCAAGCTGCGAGAAAAACGCCGCACCCTTCTTCAACGTCACGTGGACCTTCATGGCGTCGACGAGGTCAGGATCTTCTTCGCCCTTCTTGGCACGCGGTCCCATGCCCAGAATTCCGTTCTCGCTGTGGAAGTAGATCGTCTTGCCGGGAGCCACGTGGCTAGAAACCAGATTCGGCAGTCCGAATCCAAGGTTCACGCAGTCACCGTCTTCCAACTCCATCGCGGCGCGCTGCACCAGTTGTTCGCGCGTGAGTTTTTCAGGCACTGTACACCGCCTTCGCCTGCACGATGCGGTCGACGTAGATCGACGGTGTCACGATCATCTCCGGATCAAGCGTTCCCACCGGCACAATTTCCTCCACCTCGATGATCGTCGTCTTGCCCGCACCGGCCATGACAGGATTGAAGTTTCGTGAAGCTTTGCGATAGATGACGTTACCGATCTCGTCCGCTTTGTAACCGCGGATAAATGTGTAATCTGCCGTCAAAGCCTCTTCCAGGATGTAGCGCTTGCCTTTGATCACGCGCTCTTCCTTGCCCTCTGCAACTTCGGTACCGACTCCTACAGGCGTATAGAACGCAGGAATTCCGGCCACCGACGCGCGCAGGCGCTCGCACAAAGTTCCTTGCGGCAATAACTCGATCGTCACTTCTCCCTTGGCCCACTGCTCCTGAAAGAAGAAGGAGCGCGGTCCGGGAAAGCTGGCAACGATATGACGGATCTGCCGATTCTTGAATAGCAAACCCAATTCCCACTCTTCCGTGCCGCAGTTATTGCTGATGGCATGAATGTTCCGCGTGCCCTTCTTCACCAACGCCCGAATCAGGCTATTGGGAAAGCCGGTGCCGCCGAAACCGCCAAACATGATGCTGGCGCCATCGGGCACATCGGCGACGACTGCATCAACTGAATCGTAAACTTTGCTCTTCACGTTGCCATTCCGTCTCTTAGGATTTCGGTTCGTCCAGAACCCACTTGTCATTGTCGACCTTGTAACGCGTCGCGACCTCGATCAGCACACCATGCGCCTTCTTCGGCGGAACAAAGGTCCACTTCAGCCAGGGCAAGTGCGTCGGCCCGGTCACCTCTTTGCTCGTCAACGGCACGCCCGCTTTGTCCAGATCTTCCACCGTCTTGTTGAGGTCGTCGGAGGTAAATGCGAGATGGTGAACCCGCTCGCCGTGTTTCTCCAGAAGCTTCTGATCGTAGGGATTCTCGCTCTCAAAGAACTGCAGCGAGGCTCCATTCGGGTTGACGAACGTGGCCCAGCGCATCTTGTAGCCGCCTTCGACGCCTTGATCCCAAACGATGTTCTTCGCCTGCTCGGGATCGAGGACCTCAAGCATTTGCTGATAGTCCTTCACCGTCTCATCCAGGTTACGGACCAGGAACGATACGTGATCAAACTTCACCCTTGGCATAATTGCTTCCTTTCGCGGCTGCCGCTCGCTCAGCTAACCACGTTGATAAAATCCACTCCACCATCGATGACGAGAACCTGTCCCGTCATGAAGTCCGAACCCGACGAGGCGAGAAACTCTACCACCGCCGCCACGTCTTCCGGCGTTCCAATGCGCCCCATCGGCATCTGCTTGACGATCTTGTCGCGCACCTCCGACGGGATACCTAGCGCCTGCGGATCCTTCATTTCCTCCGCCGGTCGCGCTGCCGTCATTCGGGTGTCGATGATGCCGGGCGCAACCGCATTGCAGTTCACCCGGAATCCCGCCCACTCCTTCGCAATTGCCTTCGTCAATCCGATGAGGCCGGCCTTTGCAGCCGCGTAGTTCGCGTTGCCTACCGCGCCGTTCACTCCCGCGATCGAAGCAATGTTGACGATCTTGCGGTTCTGCAGCACACCGTTCTTTTTTTCTTCCCGCGCCGCGTCGCGCATGTAAGGGGAGGCCGCTCGAATGCAGTTGAAAGCTCCACGCAGAATCACGTCGTGCACCAGGTTGTACTGCTGGTCGGTCATGCGGTGGATCATGGCATCGCGCGTGAGCCCGGCGTTATTGACCAAGATGTCGAGCCTTCCCCATTGCGCGTGGGCCTTTTCCATCATCGCCGCCACCACCGCAGGATCGGCGACACTGCCCGCCGCCACGATCGCCTCCGAGCCGGCCTCCCGAATCGCTTTCTCCACCTCAGCGGCCGGCTGCGGATCGAGATCGTTGATGACAACCTTGGCGCCATCTCCGGCAAGTCTGAGCGCGATAGCCCGGCCGATTCCTCGTCCGGCCCCGGTGACCACTGCGACTTTTCCCTCGAGGATCTTCATCTTGAATTCGCAATCACCGTGGCTGATTCGCAGTTCCGCCGCTCTGCGCCTTCGGCTTGAACTCGATGTGCAGGCTCGTCAGCGCCCGCAGGCAGAAGTTCGGAGCGTGACGAAAATCGTTCTTGCCCGGCGCGAACCACATCTCATCGATTCGATTCACCAGCGCATGGAAGCCCCAGTACAACTCGCGTCGCGCCAGCGGAGCGCCCAGGCAGCTATGCACGCCCGATCCAAAACCCAGGTGGCTGGCTGAATTCGTGCGGTCCAGGTCAAGCTTCTCCGGGCATCCGAAGTGCCGCTCATCGCGATTCGCGGCCCCGTAGCGGGGCGTGATGAGCGAGCCCGCCGGAATCTTGACTCCGCCGACCTCCACATCCTTCTTCGCGTAGCGGAACAGCGCCTGTACCGGCGACTCCAGACGCACCACTTCTTCTACGAACGTGCGCAGATATTTGTCGGGATCCGACTTCAGCTTCTTCCAAGCCTCCGGGTTCTCGATCAGCAGCTTCATGCCTTCCGACAGCGCGTTGGTCGTTGTCTCCGCGCCGCCGACAAAGATGTCAGCGCTCATCTCAGCGTGCAGCTCGTTGTCCGTCATCGGCCGGCCCCATTCCGGAATCGGGGTGTTCACCAGGTCGCTGAGCAGCGAGCCGTCCGGCTCTTTCCGCAGGCGATCGAAGATCGGCTGGAAATAGTGTTGCTGCTCCAACTCCATTTCCACCGAATGACGCTCTTCGTCTTCCGTCTGCATAAAACCGAGACGCTTCACCCATGCATCCGTCCAGCCCTTGATGCGCCACATGTCTTCTTCGCGCGCACCCGCCTGCCGGATGATCACGATCAGCGGCATGGGCACCGCGAACTGATGCACCCAGTCGCAATGTCCATCGGGAAGGAACTCCTCGATCAGCCGATAGCTCAGCTCCGCCACCATCGGATCCATCTTCTTGATGCGCGCCGCGTTGAACGCCTTGTCAAACAGATTCCGCAACTGGCGATGCGGCGGATCATCGCGGTTGGCCAGTGTGAGTCCCGGCAGCCATCCATTGTCTTCGTACAGCTTGCGCATGCGTGCGGCCCGGTCGCCGTGGAGCGGCGAATCCGAATCGCGAATTGCTCCCTCGCTGCTGAAGTTTTCCGTGTCCAGCAAGATCTGGCGCAGCAGGTCGTAGCGGGTAATCACGTAGTGGCCGGTCGTCGGGTCATGCCACACCGGAGCTTCCTCCTGCAGCAGCTTGTACGCGTGATAGGGGCAATCCTGTACGTCGGGATTGAAGAAGTTCACTTCATCGGGAGTAACCGGGTGAACCGGGTCCGTTCCGCTCTTTGTTGACACGCTGATCTCCCTTGAGGGGCTTGATAACGCTTGATCCTTGGACCGCGCACCGCATCCACAGCTAAAACGGCGCATCCAGAAACAACTCGAGCTTCAGGATTCGCCAAGCCTGCCGCTCTTTCCGCATATCGATCCGGTACCAGCCGCTTGTGATCAGACGAATCGCTCCATTCTCCGCGGCCGTCAGTACCAGCACGCAACGCACGGTGGCAAGCGAATCGCTGAGCTGGTCAAACAGAACATTGGTAATGTTGTGCCGCCGCTGGTCAGATTGTGTTTTCTTGACGCTGGTCATCCAGTCCACAATCAGATCGCGCCCGCGAAACGGCCCCCACTCTTTGCCACCTTGCAGGTACATCAGGAACACCGCATCCGCCGTGAAGGAGTCCTTGAGCATCCCGGCATCCTGCACGTCGTAACCCCAGGCGTAGCGACTCAGACGTTCCAGAATCGTCAGCCGATCCACATCGATGGAAGTGGTTGCCATACTTCGTGATCCAATGTGCTGAAAAGGCGGCGCGCTCAATAGCTGCGCGGCAACCCAAGCCGCTCGCCAATGAAGTTCAGGATCATCTCGTCGCTCACCGGACCAACTCTATGCAACCGGCAATCGCGCCAGTAACGCTGCATGTCGTACTCGCGACTGTAGCTGTAGCCTCCGAAGATTTGCATGCCCATGTCGGTAACTTCCGTCGCATGATTGGCGCATACCAGCTTTGCCATATTGGCCTCGAGCGCACAGTCGCGCCCAAGTGACTGCAGCCACGCAGCCTTGTAGAGCAGCAGCCGGCTCAGCTCGACCTTCGAACGCATCCACGCGATCTTGTGTTGCACGGCCTGGAACTGTCCGATCGGACGTCCAAAAGCGTGGCGCTCCTTGGCATATTGCAGGGCATCCTCAAACGCGGCCTGCTGCTCGCCCATGGTCAGCGCGGCGGTCAGAATGCGCTCGTTGTTCAGCATCCCCAGCAGCCCGTAGAAGCCTTTGTCCTTCTCGCCGATCAGGCGATCCTTCGGCACTTTGACGTCGGTGTATGTGACTTCGAAGGAGGGCGTGGCAAGGATGCCAATCTTGTCCAGCTTGCGCAAGGAGATGCCGGGCATGGTGCGATCCAGCAAGAACGCCGAGAACGCCTCTGCCTTCTTCTTGGGATTCTGATTGGTCTTGGCGACGACGACGATGTGATCGGCGACGTGGGCCGCCGTCGTCCATACCTTCTGCCCGTTCAGCAGGAAGTGATCGTCCTTCTCCTCAGCATAAGTCTTCATGGCGCCGAGGACGTCGGTCCCCCCGTCAGGCTCGGTCAGTGAGAAGGCAAACTTTATTTCACCACGCGCCAGCTTCGGCAGGTACTTCCGCTTCAGCTCTTCGCCCGCGGCATGCACCAGCGTGTGCGCGCCAAAGCAGGCAGACATGAAAAACACCAGGCCCATGGCGCCGCTGCGACGCGACAATTCTTCGGTGACGATCACCATGTCAACAACGTCGCCAGCAACGCCGCCGTACTCTTCAGGGATGGGAATACCGAGGTAGCCGCCTTCGGCGAGCGCTTGCCATACCTTCTCGGGGAACTCTTCTTTCTCGTCGAGCTCTCGCGCGTACTCACGAGGGATGACGCGCTCCACCATTTCACGAATGTTGGCCCGCAGGAATTCTTTTTCCTTGCCAAGATCAAAATTAAGCTCTGCTCTTTCCGAAATGCCTGCTGCCAACTGTTCGGTTGCCATACTTCTGTTCTCCTTAACGCCGCGCGACGCCGTTCAACAACATCGCTGTAAATGTTTTCTTAACCGAATCCAATCCAGGATTCTTGTCTCCGGGATACCAGCGGTAAATCCAGTTACACATTCCCAGAAAACCATCGACCATGAGCCAGGGATCGAGATCGACGAACTTCTTTTCCTTTTGTCCTCGCAGGACAATGTCGACGAAGACCTTCTGATACTTCGTCATTTCCTCTTCGATTCTTCCCCGGCGCTTACCCGCGAAGACATCGAACTCGTGCAGAAACAGTCCGACCCGGACCTGATTCTCGATGATGTACTCGATATGCTCCTCTAGACCCACGATCAACTGCTGCACCGGATCGTCGATCTTGCTGATCTTCTCGCGAACCCGCGTCTCGCCAGCTACGATAACGTCCAACAGCAACTGATAGAGCAGGTCCTCTTTCGACTTGATGTAGTAATAAAGAGAACCCTTCAACATCCCAACTTCGTTGGCCAGATCTTCGATCGTGGTTACGTGGTAGCCCTTCTTGTAGAAGAGATTCGCCGCGCAATCCAGAATCTCCTGCATACGCCCAGACGGCTTACCTTTACTTGCAGCTCGTGGCACTTGTGACTGTAGGCAAGTCTTCCTCCCCGTGCTCTCAGTGAAGATCAGATTCTTGCCGCTATGTTCGCCCCCGCTGTCACCGCATCCAGGATGGTTCCGGGCCGATCCGCGTCGCCAATGCGATACGTAGGAATCGGGAATCCATCATCATCACAAAATGCCAAATCATCGGTCGGCCGATAGCCGAGAGCGATCAAGACGGTGTCACATTCATACACCTTTTCGTCCCCGTTTGTGTCCGAATAAACCAGCTTCTCACCCGCAATTCGCACGACCCGGGATTTAGTAAGTAACTGCGTTCCTGCTTTTCGCAATTCGTAGTACATCCACCTGCGCGTGATCTGCTCGATGTTGGCGCCGATGTGGGCCATCATCTCGAAGATCGCAATCTCATGCCCGCGCTCTACCAGCCACTCGGCCGCTTCGCAGCCCGTACCGCCGCCTCCAACAATTGCTACCCGCTTGCCCGCCTTCTTCTTTTCCAGCATCACGTCTTCGGCAACGAAAACATTTTCCTGCTGTGCACCCTCGATCGGTGGCACAACCGGGAAGCTGCCTGTGGCATTAATAATGAGATCCGGGGCCATTTCTACGATGGCTTTTTGGTCGAGCGCCCGCTCCGTATGAATTTCCACTCCCAGTTTCTTGTTCTGACCCGACAGATAGTTGATGAACGAATTCATCTCTGTCTTAGAAGGAGCGGCTGCCGAGACGATGAGCTTCCCGCCCAGCTTGCTGCCCTTCTCGACCAGGGTGACCCGGTGCCCTCGCATCGCGGCGATCCGGGCTGCTTCCATACCTGCCGGACCAGCGCCGACTACCAGGATGTGACGTTTGTGCGGGGGCGCTTCCAGTTTGTCCTGCTCGCGTCCGAGATATGCATTGACGGTGCAACGCGCTTCTTGCGCTCGAGAAACCAGGTCGACGCAGGCATTGCAGGAAATGCAGGGGCGAATGTCGTCCCTGCGCCCTTCTTCCAGCTTCCGCACCCAGTCGGGATCAGCGATCAGTCCGCGACCCACCGCAACCATGTCGGCTTTGCCGGCTTGCAAAACTTCCTCGGCGACCTTGACGCTGTGAATGCGCCCGACGGCGATGACGGGAATCTTCACGGCAGCTCGAATTTTCGAGGCATCGTCGGCGAGGTACGCCGGCGGCATGAACATCGGCGCCATGATGTACCGCAGTGTCTGCCAATTCCCTGCCGACACGCTGATGGAGGCAACTCCTGCTTCGCTCAAGCGCTGCGCGATCTTGGCTGTGTCGTCGACCGTCAATCCGCCCGGCACATATTCGCTGCCAGACAGACGGAACTGGATGGGAAAACCCTCGCCGCAAACTTCGCGAATGCCCTTGATGATTCTCAGCGGGAAAGTCAGACGACGTTCGAAATCGCCCCCGTACTCGTCGTCGCGACGGTTAGCGACGGGCGAGAGAAACTCGCACATCAGATATCCGTGCGCCCCGTGCAGCTCGACAAAGTCGAATCCGGTCTGCTTCACCCACGCGGCCGCGCGGACAAATTCGTCGATTACGAACTGAATATCGGCCAGATTCAGCACCCGCGGCGCAGGCCCTTTCTCCGAAATCGGAATCGGACTGGGAGCCACCGGCTTCCCAAGAGTGGTTTGCCGCCCCATGTGATTCAACTGCAACCCGGCCACCGAGCCGAACCCCTTAATCACGTCCGCAAGTTGCCGCAATCCCGGTAGATGAATCTCGTTGTGCAGCTGCAGCTCCGGACCAACACCCAGCACATCGGGATCGATGATGCAGTTCTCCACCACGACCATCCCAACGCCGCTCCTGGCGCGAGCGCGATAGTACTCGATGACCTTATCGGAGACGCGGCCATCTTCATGCGCATAGCCCATGCCCATGGGCGGCATGACGACCCGGTTCTTCACCGTCAAGCGGCCGTTCGCAAACGTGATGGGTTCCAGCAGCTTCAATCGTCTCTGTCCGTTAGTTCCGCAGCATGCCTTCGATGTCGATGCGCTCACGCAGAGTCCAAATTTCATCCGTCGTCGGCGCAGCCGTCTCGGGAACTTTGTCGGGAACAATCACTTCGAATCCCGTATTCTCCAAAACCTGCTCGACGGTTACACCCGGATGCACACTCTTCAGCCGCATGCGCTTGCTGCTCTCTTCGAAGTCGAAGATGCACAAGGGCGTGATGCAATAGACTGGGCCGCTTCCCGGAATCCCCAACTTCTTGCGTCCATCGGCTCCGCCCTCGCCCCAGCCCACCGTCGAGATGAAGTCACACTTATCTACGAAAATTCTCTTGTTATGCGACTGCACAAATAGGTAGTAGCGGTCGACGTAGTGGGCCATGCTCAAGGTACCCACAGCTCCTGGGCCGCGAAAATCAAGGTGTTTATAGTCCTTGCCAACGCCGATCAGGTTCGAATTGCCGAATTTATCGATCTGCAGCGCACCCACAACAAACGTGTCCGATACGTTGCGGGGATCTTCCTGGAAGTCGTCGTGCAGAATGTAGCCCTCAGCCCATTTCGTCGGGCGGTTGTCATAAACCGTGTAGAACGGCTCCATCCGCGGCTCTTTGACCAGGTTGGTGAACGTCATCACGACATAAAGTCGCACGTTGGGACAGCGCATCAGGTGAGCCAGCAGAATCCCGGCGCGCGGGACGTGCAAGCCCGCGCCCACGGCGACACGTTCCCCATCCCGCACCTGGTGCGAGATGAAGGTCGCCAGCAGCTCCTTCGTCGTGAATGCCGCCTCGCTCTTTTGCTGCTCGGTCACCGTATTGTGTTTGGCCGTCATGGTTGAATCTCAGTACTCGTGCAACTTCAATAAGCGCTTGATGCCGATGACCTCGAGGTAGTCTTCGTGCGTCTCGGGATCAAGAATGTACTTTTTCAGATACGCCTCAAACGGCTTGCGGTCATCGTTCTTCGCGTAAGCGTTTCCGGCGGCTACGTACTCGCGAATGTGATCGCCATCCTCGACGTAATAGCCCGGGCCGGCGTACGGATGAGAACCGTATGGCGCTTTCACCACCGCATCCACGCCGATTAGCGAGGTGGCCAACGGATTCTTGCGAATCTCTTCGTTGGGCACAATTCGCTCGACCTGTGCAATCGTCTTATCCGCGGCCCGCCACATCGCCCGATCGCCGAATCCAGTCGACACATGCTGTACGTTGCCGTACGCATCCGATTGCGCCGCATAAATCAGCGCCAACTCCGGTTTGATTGCCGGAATCGCCAGCACCGGCTCGCCCGTAATCGGATCGTTGTACACCTTGATCTCGGGATTAATCTCGGGAAACGAGGTTCCGATGCCGGCCTTCCAGGGTGTCGACGGCAGTCGCTGCGCCGCAGCCCGCAGCGCGCAATAAAACATGCCCTCGTCGCACTCGAAGATGTCGAGTTCACCGCGCTGCGCCGCCACGCGGAAGAACGGAGCCACCGGGCAGTAATGCTCGCCGCCCATGTACGTAGTCACCAGCTTCTTCACGCAACCGGCAGCGATAAGCAAATCCAGATCGAGTCCACCGGAAGCGGCTCCCACGACGGTGAGATTCGTAATCTTCTTCTTGATGATGTGACGTACCAGCGCCATGGGGTGGCTGGAGTTGATGAAGCCACCGATGGCCAGCGTCATGCCATCGTGAATCCACGATGCGGCCGAGGCTTCATCGATCACCAGCGATTTGCGTTGCGGTAGCGTGTTCACGTTCACCTAGTCGTGCGGGGAGTCCTTGAACTCCTCGATGCGAGTACCCAAGATCTTTTCCGCCACGGTCAAACCGGCTCGCGCTGCCCGATCAACGCCGATTCCCCTCGAGCGAAAGGTCTCCGAGGCGAACCACATTCCGTCGAGCCCCGGCACCGAATAATCGGGGCGAAAAACTCCAACCATGCCCGGCTTCTGTGAGACGCCGAATGCCGGCCTCTCCACGATGTGGCGACGCTTCCAGATGATGTTCTTGCCGTTCCACAATGTGGGATAAAACGTCTCGAGGTCCTTGTCGATGAGATCGAACATGCGCTCGTTCCAGTCGGCGTCACGCGCACCCTGATAGACGAAGCCGCAGTTGAACAGGTGTACTCCCGGAGGCGCAACGCTCTCGTCATAGCCGGTCGCGAGAAATGCCCAGCCAGGAAGCTTACTGTGCGGCGACTCATACCAAATCGCCAGTTCCGTAGGGTCGATCCCGGTGTAGATAGGTTCGTGTGAAGCCGCGTAATACCCCAGCCAGCAAGCCTTGAACTTGTCCTGCGCCAGCATCTTGATTTTGGCGACGTACCAGTCCGGCAAATCGCGCTCGCGGACGACGTTCAATACATTCCACACCGGCAGCGTGCTGACGACCGCGTCGGCTTCGACCGTCTCCCAGTTGTAGGCCTCGGTCATCATCGCCTGGTTCTGACGCTCGTAGCGCACGCCCTTGACTTTGTGATCCTCGATGACGACGCGCTGCGCCGAGGTCTCCATCCAGATCTCGCCGCCGTTGTCGGTCAGCGCCTTGGCCAGCTTGTCGAAGATGCCATGCCATCCGCCCTCGGGCCAGCAAGAGTAGCCGGCAATGCGCCGTTCACCGTAATGCATCTTGCGCACCCAAAGATTGTCGCTGGCGGAGTGGTCCCACCAATGCTCGGTCATACATTCAGCCACGGCGATGTATTCGAATAGAGCAATCACGCCTTCGCTGGTCGTGTATTGCAGCAGCCACTCGCGCAGCGGGCGATCATCCCACTTATCGAATTCACTGTACGGCGTGTCAGTCAGGATCTTGATGACCTTCTTCAGTTCACTCTTGTCGGCGTTGTACAGCGCCTGAATGTTCTTCCACTGACCGTCCAGATAGACCGGCATGCCTTTGCTGGTCTTGCCGTGCTTCAACTCGCTGCCCAAATACGAAATGATCTTCGTAATGCCCGAGCCGCCGTCTTCCAACAAGTGTCCGCCGAGGCTGAGACGATAGCCTTCGAAAGGAACGGCCATGCCGCGACCGCCCAGGTGCTTGTCGCGGTCCATCACCAGAACCTTCTTGCCGTTCTTTGCGAGCAGAGCCGCGGTGGTCAATCCCGCCGCGCCCGCTCCAATTACCACAACGTCGTACTTGGCCATTCGCCCCTCGGAAGCTCCGTTATTTACGCTCGGAATCCCAACTGATACTCGGCGATCATGCTGCGATGCATCTGGTTCTGCCCTTCGACAATCTGAAAGCACTTGGCATCGCGGAAGTACCGGCTCACCGCCGACTCACCCAGGCATCCATAAGCTCCGTGAATCTGCACTGCTGCGGTCGCGGCCATCATCGCCGTATCGGAGGCGAACATTTTGGCGATGCTGGCTTCCTTGCGCGCCTGAGCCGCGCCCTGATCCTTCATCCACGCCAGCCGGTACGTCAGATGACGCGCGCTTTCCACTCCCGTCGTCATGTCCGTAATCATCGATTGCACTAGCTGAAACTTCCCGATCTTCTGATCGAAGACGACGCGATCCTGCGCATACTTGATCGAAGCATCAAGGCACGCCTGCGCCAGTCCAACGGCGCGCGCCGCGACGCCCAACCGACCGTTCTCCACCGCGCACATCGCGACCTTCAGCCCCTCGCCTTCGCCGCCGACGCGTGCGCTGGCTTTCACTCGAACTTCATCAAGGAAAACATCGCCGGTGCTCAGCGGGCGAAAGCCGAGCTTGTTCTTGTAAGGCTTGAACTTCATGCCTGGAGTGTCGCGATCGATGATGAAGGCGCAAATGTTCTTGCGCGGATTCTCGCGGTCGAGCGTAGCAAAGGTGAGCAGATAGCTGGCCTGATCGAGAAAGCTGATCCAGGCCTTCGAGCCATTGATGATGTAGCCGTCGCCATCCTTGATCGCGACGGTCTGCATGGCAGCCACGTCGGTACCGGAATGCGGTTCGGTCACGCCGGTCGCCGCGAAGATTTCACCCTTCGACAACGGCGTCAGGTACTTCTGCTTCTGCTCTTCGCTTCCGAAACGCAAGAGCGCCGAGCCGGCTAATCCGCTCGGGAAGGACAAGGCGCACGCCACGGCGTGACAGGCCCGCGAAATCTCTTCCAGAATGATGGTGTTGCTGACGAAATCAAGTCCCGAGCCGCCGTATTCCGTGGGCACGATTCCGCCCATAAATCCCAGTTCGGCCGCCTTGCGGACAATCTGCTCGGGAAAACGTTCCTGCGCATCGTATTCGGCGACATACGGAGCGATCTCACGCTCGGCGAACTCGCGTGCCGTTTTGCGGATCTGCTGCTGCTCTTCTGTCCAGCCGAAGTCCAAGAGAGGGCCTTTCTGTTACCAAACAAACGTTTGGTAAAACCGAAGAAAGTCTAGCCCAACCGGGCGAGTAGGTCAATAGAGAGGGAGGTTGGTCGAGCAGAATTTTACTCGACCGTGAAATATGCGATATCGAGAATGCTGGCGTTCCGCTGCTCGTTCCAGACCGGTTTCACCTGCGAACCGATCTTGATGGACGCGGCATCTCCAGCTTTCACCAGATGCGCCAGATTGGTATCGCACCCTTCAAGTCGAATGAGGGCGTAACCTGACGAAGCATCGACCTTGCCGGCGAGGTCGGAAGGCAGCTTCGGCGGAAAGACAAACGACTGCACCGTTCCTCGTTGCTCTGCCGGCACATATCGGTCGATCGGTGTCCAGCATCGCCCGCAAAATGACAGCGGAGGAACACTGCGGCGTCCACAGCCGTCACACACGCTCGCGTAGATCACCTTCTCTTTCAGGCCGCGGAGAAACATCGTCATCGCCGGCCCGGCCGAATAGTTATACGGAATCTGGATTTTCTGATGAATGGTGGGTGCGATGCTGGTGGTGAAAGTGCTCATTGGGCTGGTCCGATCACACGAAAATTGATGATGTCGCGTATGTTGCCTTGCCGCGGCTCCCGAAAGTTGGCTTTAACCCGCATTCCGACCGTCAGCTTGGAGTCGTCGGTTTCATCAACGAAGTGGAACATGCTGGTACTGGAACCATCCAACTGAATAATGCCAAAGCCATAGGGAACCGGCCGCTGTTCACCGGTCATAGGATCGATGAAGGGCAGGCGCACGACGGTGCAACCGATCAGTCTGCCCTCATCGCTGACTTCGACCCACTCCGTTGAGGGAACATAGCAGATGCCACAAACAGGGCGCGGCGGGATATAGACGCGGTGACATTCGGGACAGCGCACGCCCATCAGGCGGCGATTCTCTTTCAGTTCATGAAAGAACCGGATGGCGTGCTGGCCCAGCGCGTATTCGTACTCCATCTGCAGCAGGTATGGAACCCGCAGCACATCCTCTTCTTTCTTTCGGCTTTTCGGCTGTTCGTCTGCCATTTCTCTTTACTCAATTCTGATTGCTGAGGATCAACGCATCGCACCAGGCGTTGCCGCCGTATCCAGTGGCCAGCGCCGTCTTCACGTTGTCGACCTGCCGCTTGCCGCCTTTGCCCATCACCTGAATCGCCGCTTCCGCCACACGGATCATCGCGGTTGCGCCAATGCAGTTGGTACACAACACTCCGCCGGACGGATTCACCGGCAGTTCGCCACTCATCTCGGTCACGCCCTCGTCGATCATGCGCCCGGCTTCTCCGCGGGCGCAGAGTCCAAGATTCTCGTACATGGCCAACTCCGCCCAGCTGGCCACTTCGTAGATCTCGGCCACGTCGAGTTGTTTGCGCGGGTTGGTAATTCCCGCCATCTTGTACAAGCGCTCGGTCGCGCTGATCTGGCTGCGCATAACCGCCAGGCGCTTCGGACTGTCGCCCATGTACTGCTGCTCGTGCGCGGTCGCCACCGCTTTGATCCAAGCCGGCTTGGCCGCCAGCTTCTTAGCCTTCTTTTCCGAAACCATGACCACCGCGCAGGCGCCATCCGATTGCGGACACATATCCAGCCGGCGGATTGGGAAAGAGATCACATCCGACTTCATGACCTCTTCGACCGTCAGGTTCGGCATCTGCAGATGAGCGAAGGGATTGTTGGCGCCGTTGCGACGCGCCTTGACGACGATCTTCGCCGCCTGCTCAGCGGTCACGCCGCTCTCGTGAATGTAGGTGCTGGCCATCACGGCAAAATTACCTAAAGCTCCGGCCATGATGGAGCGCTCCCACACCGGGTCGCCAACGGTCGTGATTGCGGTTTGAGTGTGTCCGTCGGACTGCTTCTCGAATCCGATCGCCAGCACGACGTCGTACAAGCCGGACGCAACGTAGTAGTAGGCGGCCGCGATCGTCGAGGTCCCCACCGTTCCACCGGTGTTGAACTTCACCGAAGGCTTCAGATATCCGCCCCACCCCTCTACGCCCCACAACTCGGGAAACATGAAGCCCTCGAACGGCTCCATGTTGCCGATCATGACTGCATCGCAGTCAGAGATCTTGAGCTTGGCTTCTTCCAGCGCCGGCCGGATGGCTTCAGTGACCAGTTCGCGCAAATTCACGTCGGTACGTTTCGACGTATGCTTCGTTTGACCGGTCGCGACAATCGCTACTTTTTGCGGCATCGTAACTCTTCCCTATTGCACAGCGGCATGCGAACGCAGAATTGCGACCGAATGGTTCTGCCCGCAGATTCCGTCTCGTCCGTGAGCCAGCCCGACTTTGGCGCCTTCGACTTGCCGTTCGCCCGCCTGGCCGGTCAACTGCAAATAAATTTCGACCGCACGCGTCAGCCCGATCACCGTCGCCGGATTGCCAGTGATCGCGCCCCCTGACGGATTCACGCTGGGCGAATTCGCTGGATCATTGATCCACTTCCTGACGTCTTTGCCTTCACAGAAGCCCAACGCCGTGGCGTACAACGGCTCTTCGTAGGCATAGCGCGCCGATATTTCTGCGACATCAACGCCCGAGAAATCACCCATCTCAGACGCGCGAAGCGCTCGGCTGGCTGCGTCCTGCAGTGCTGCTGACTGACTCAAATCGCGATCGGTCCAGTAGGCATCGGTCGAATTGCCAATCCCGGAGATCCACACAGCTTTATCGCCGAAGCGCTTGGCCTCACCGGCAGTGGCCAGCAATAGGGCACACGCGCCGTCGGAGGTAGGGCCAGCCAGCAACTCATGGATACGGCCCAGCAGTACCGGAGATGACTTGATCTGCTCCAGGCTGAAATCGCCGGTGCGCTGAGCAGTGGGATTCTTGCTTGCTTGGCGGTGTCTCCGCTGCGACAGCGCCGCCAGGTCATCCTTCGTTACGCCGCTGATTTCCATGTAGCGCTCCGCCTGCATCGCCGCTGCGGTCAGCCCGTCCAGCGCTAGCGGACGCTCCACGAAGGGATCGAACATGGAGCCGGTAATGGGATGCGGCCTGCCCTCCGACTCCTTGCAGTGGGCCACGACCAGCGTGTAATCGAAAGACCCTGACGCGACGCGGGCTGCTCCGTAAAGCAGCGCCTGCAGACCATCGGCAGCGACCTTACACTCTGACTGCAAATATCCACCAACGACCTCGTTGACTGACATGCCGGAAATGGTCTTGCCGTCGTACATGTCTTGCGAGGCCGTGATCTGGCTATGAATCTGTGCCATCTTGATGCCGGTGGTATCCAGCAGTTCACGCACGACCTCGTAGACCAGTTCGTTGTATGCCAGACCTCTTTTGGCAGCCTCGTACTTGGTTTGGGCGACGCCTACGATGGCCACGCCGAGATGGGAACCTGAGCTCATTTACCCGTCCATTTCGCTTTGCGCTTCTCCACGAAAGCAGTGAACCCTTCGCGAGCGTCGTCGCTCATCACCGCCTTCAAGCAGTGTTCGCGCTCGACTCGCAGGCCATGTTCGCGGTTCATGCCGATCGACTGATGCATAGCCTGCTTCGCCATTCTTGCGGCCACGGGCGCCTGCCCGGCTAGCTTTTCAGCATAGGCCTGCGCCTCTGACAACGTGGTACCTTCGTCGCACGCCTTGGTAATCAGGCCGATGCGCTCAGCCTCGTCCGCGTGCATTTTGCCGCCAGTGAGAATGATTTCCGTGGCCCGGCCATACCCCACGATCCGCGGAAGACGTTGCGTGCCTCCACCCCCTGGGATAATGCCAATTAGGATCTCGGGCAGCCCGATCAGAGACTTCCCGCGGCTCATAAAGCGGAAGTCGACACACAACGAGAACTCGCAACCGCCGCCCAACGCATGCCCTTCGATGGCGACCACAGTGGGCTTTTGAATGTCCTCGACGCGATTCAGCGCACGGTGCACAGTGGAGATGCGATTGTTGATCCAGTTTTCCTCGAAAACGTAAGTCGTCATCTCCTTGATGTCAGCTCCCGCGACGAATACCCCGGGAATCCTGCTGGTGAATACGACCGCGCGGGTGTTGTCATCGCCGTCCAGCTCATCGCACACACAATGGAGTTCCGGATAGAGATCCTTATCCAGCGTGTTCATGGGCGGCTTGTCAAAGAACACCGTGGTGATGGCGCCTGTTCGCTCAAGCCGGAAAAATCGATAGTCTGACATCGTCGGAGGTCGCTACTTCGCTTTCAGGGCAACCGGGTTTGCCGCAGGTTTCGTGGTTTTGGGCTTTTCTTCCTCAGCATTGGAATCGAACTGAAATACCTTTGCTGCCGTGTCGTGGAGCAGCGCCTGCTTGGCATGAGGTTTCAGATTCAACGCGTCGATCTGCCGCAGGCTCTCTTCATGCAGGATCAGTGGATAATCGGTACCCCAGACGCACTTTCCGATGCCCCGGCTGTTCACGAACTTGACCAGCTTCGGATCCCAATACTTGGGCGCGTGACCGCTCACCGCGATATAAACATTCGGGTGCTTCCACGCCATCGCGATCAGCTCTTCCACCCATGGCCAGCCGGTGTGACCGCCGATCAGCTTCAGTTCAGGAAAATACAAAGCGATGTCATCCAGCAAAATTGGCCTGCCGCAACGGCTGGGCATAAATTCGGCTGAGTGTCCTACCTGGAATACGACCGGGATATCGAGTTCGGCACACTTCGCGTAAAACGGAAACCATTCTGCCGCGTTGATGTCCAACCCAAACCCGAAAGGATGAACGTGTGCGCCCTTGAATCCCAACTCCTTCACCGCATACTCCAGGCGGCGCACGCCTTCCATGCGCTCGAAGGGATTGATACCGGCCAGGGCGATAATCCGGTCCGGATGAGTCGCGGCCACGCGCCCGATCTCATCATAGGAAAAGTCTGCCCCCATTTTGTTCTTGCGATAGAAGGCCTGTTTCAATGCGGGCAGGCACACTTTTTCGATTCCCAGGCGGTCCATGTTGGCCACAAATTCTGCGGGCGTATAGCCGACCATGTTGCTGGTACGCCCCCACTGCGTACCCATCATGAAATGCACTTCTTCGTTATCGATAAAAAGGTGCTGAATACCCTCGTGGGTAAATGGATTACACCAAACATCAATGGCGCCCATGTTGTCTCCTACACCTTGCGGCGGCTACCGGTTCTCTTCGACCAATTCAATCAGCACACCGCAAGTGTCTTCGGGTTCAAGAAAAACTATGCGACGTCCGTGCACGCCGATGCGCGGAACCTGGTCGCGTAAACGAACTCCAGCGCTGCGCAGACGCTCCATCGTGCCTTCCAGGTCGGTCACGTTGTAAGACAGGTGATGCACTCCCTCGCCAAACTCGTCCAACAACTTTCCTACCTTTGAGTCGGGCTCTCTCGTGCTCAAGAACTCAAGGTGCATCCCGCCAACTTCGATGGTGGCAGCATCTGCCTTATTGGGCAGCGTCTCCTGCTCTAGAAACGTCGCGCCGAAGAGCGACTGATAGCGGGCGATAGCCGCCGGCAGGTCGCGCACCAATATAGCCACATGGTTCAGGCGGCCCAGGGCAGCAACTTGGGCTTGGGAAATCGGTTTTTGCTCGGCGTTGTTCATCCCTTAAACTTCAACTTTGCCCAGCGCTGGCTGGGAGACGCGATTCTTGCTATCCAAAATCAATTCAAACAAACGTTTGGTAAAACCGCCCGGCTAGTTATAGCAAAGTGCGCGCCCGAGGTCAAAATCATTTTTGAACCCAACTGCGTCGCGTACCCGAAGAGCGCCTACCCGTCTCCGAAAAGGCACGATAAGATGGCCAATACTGGTTTTGCGTCCCCAGAGCGGTTGACAGGGTCTGCTTGCCAAAGCTATTGTGTTCCAGTACCAAACAAACGTTTGGTAAAATGCTATTATGCACTTCGTTGTCTGTATCAAGCAAATCCTCGACCCCGAAATCCCTCCGGCAGATTTCCGCCTGGACGCCGCCGCCCAGCAGGCTGTGGCCGGCTCTGCCGCTCAAGTCATCAGTATCTTCGACGAAAATGCGCTGGAAGTAGCTCTGCAGGCCCGCGACAAGGCAGGAGATGGGAAGATCACGGCGCTCAGCCTCGGGCCGGCATCAGCTGTAGACGCGCTACGCAAGGCGCTCTCGATGCGCGTGGACGAGGCGATTCTGCTGCCGCAGGAAAACTATCCCAACCTCGACGCACAAGGAACAGCCAAGGTGCTCGCAGCCGCCGTTCGCAAGCTTGAGGCCGTGGACGTTGTGCTGTGCGGACGCGAAGCCGGAGACTGGCATGGCGGCCTGGTGGCGGGCTTTCTGGCGGCCGAGCTCGACTGGGCTTACACCAGCTTGGTCGCTTCGTGCGCGATTGAAGACAAGCAGCTCCGCCTCCGCCGACAGACGGAAGACGGTTGGGAGATCGTCGAGTCATCGACGCCGGCGGTGATTAGCGTGACCAACGATGGCGGTAATTTGCCACGCATCCCCAAGGTGAAGGACAACATGATGGCCTTCCGCAAACAAGTTCCTTCGTGGACGGCTGAGGCTTTGGGAGTTGCAGCAGAAGCGGGCGCCGGCGCGAACAGTCAACTCGAGCGCAAAGGTCTAACCATCCCGAAAGTCGAGCGGAATTGCGAGATCGTAGCCGGAGAAAGCAGCGCTGAGAAAGCCCAACGCCTGGTCGAGAAACTCGCCGCCCTCCACGTGATCTAAGCAGCCGGACAGGAGCACATGAAAAAAGTTCTCGCTGTACTGATTCCCGCTTCCCCGAATCTCTCTCGCACCGAGATTGAGATTTTATCGGCAGGCAGGAGAATTGCTAACGAACTTGGGGGCACTCTGACGGCGACTATCCTCGGTTCAGCCGGCGATTACTGGAACAACGAGTGCGCCAGCTACGGAGCGGAAATCGTCTACCGCGTGGCGGGAAATGCGCTGCCAAGCTATCAGACCGATTTGTATGCAGCAGCGTTGAAGCAGGTCTATGACGCCGCCGGCGCGGATCTGGTCCTCCTTCCCAGCACGACTTACGGGCTGGAGATGACGCCAATTCTTGCCTATCGCATTGGCGCCAGCGCCACCCTGGATTGCATTGGGCTTAAGGGCGATGCGAGCGCCGAATCGGTAACCATTACCAAGCCGGTATACGGCGGCAAGGCAAATTCGGAACTGATAGCAAAGACGGGACCGGTTGTCATCGCGATGCGGATGCGTTCCGTGGTGCCAGCCGCGCCGGTTGCCGATCGCACGGCGGAAGTGGTCAACGCGCCAGTCGCATTTGATCCCGCGAAAGCTAGAACTAAAATTGTCGAACGGCTCACGGAAGAAACAGGCGCAACCAAGTTGGAGGATGCACGCGTCATTGTGAGCGGTGGCCGCGGGCTGGGCGGCCCTGAAGCCTTCGCCGACCTCACTGCCTTGGCCACGATGCTGGGCGGCACGATCGGAGCGTCCCGCGCAGCTTGCGACCAGGGCTGGGTTCCCGCGTCGCTGCAAATCGGCCAGACCGGTAAGAAAGTCGCCCCTGACTTGTATCTTGCGATCGGTATCTCTGGGGCGAGCCAGCACATGGTGGGTATCGCCGGAGCGCGCCACATCATTGCGATCAATAAGGACGCGAAGGCGCCGATCTTCCAGATGGCGGCTTGCGGCGTCGTCGACGATTTCAAGAGCTTCCTGCCGCAGTTCACGGCGGCTTTACGCGAGTACAAAGCCAAGAACCAGGGATCCTCGAATAGCTAGCAGCGACCTATGACGCCTACCCGCGAGGTCTACTTCAACATCCATCACATCTGGGTGATGTACCTGCTTTTCGTCATCACCCTCGCGGTGTTCGGGGTGGGGCTTTATCGGCGCTGGCGTCTTTGGCAAATCGGCCGACCGGCGAACCGCTTCGACAATCCGAAAGAGCGGCTTGCCGGGCTGTTTCGGCAGACCGGCCTGCACGAGAAACTGCTGAAGCGTTACCGCGGCGCCGGCCTCTACCATTTTGCGTTTTACTGGGGATTTTTCTTCCTGCTAATGGGGACCTTCGTCGTCTTCCTGCAGGAAGACCTGCACATCCCCATCATGCACGGCTGGTTTTATCTCATCTTCCAGTCGCTAACCCTGAACATCTTCGGATTGCTGTTCACGATCGCAATCGCCGCGGCGATGATCAATCGCTACATTCTTCGCCCTGCGCGGCTCAAACCGGGCAAGGCCGACGACGCCATCATTCTCGCTCTACTCTTCACGATTCTCGTCACCGGCTTCATCATCCAGGGCGCGCGCATTCAGTTGACCCACGATCCCTGGGCGGCGTGGTCTCCGGTAGGCAACGTTGTTGGCCAGGCCTTGGCAGGTATTTTCTCGACGCCGCAACTGTTCGGCTTTCATCGCTTCATCTGGTGGTTTCATCTCGCCATCGTCTTCGGCTTCATCGGATGGCTTCCTTATTCCAAGCTGCTGCACATCGCCACCTCGCCGGCGAACATCTACCTGCGCAACCTCGAGCCGCGCGGCAAGTTCCCGTCGATCGACTTCGACACGGCTGAAGACCTTGGCGTTAGCAAGCTTCCGCAGTTCACTTGGAAGGACTTGCTCGACCTCGACGCCTGCACCGAGTGCGGCCGTTGCGAGGTGAACTGTCCCGCCACGCTCACCGACAAGCCGCTTTCGCCGAAGAAGTTAATCCTCGACCTGCGCGAAGACCTGCACAAACTCGATCCGTTCCGGCTTCCGCTATCGTCAGGCACTGTCGACGAAGCTACGAAGACCACTCTCGACGCCCCGGTGATCGGCCCGATTATCAAGGAAGAGACGCTGTGGTCGTGTACTACCTGCTCGGCCTGCATGGAACAGTGTCCCGTCATGATCGAGCAGGTACCGAAGATCGTGCAAATGCGCCAGCACCTGGTCATGGAGCAGGCCGAGTTCCCCGACGACTTGCAAGCGATGATCCGGAGCCTGGAAGCCCGCTCACATCCGTATCCGGGCAATAGCGCGTCGCGTGTGGAGTGGATGAGCGGCATGGAGATTCCGGTGCTCGGCGAAAAGTCCGACGCCCAGTATGAAGTGCTGCTCTGGGTGGGATGCGCCGGCGCGCTCAACGAACGCAACCGCTCCGTCACTCGCGCCCTGGCCGAACTGCTCACTCGAGCCGGCGTGAAGTTTGCCGTGCTGGGACGCGAGGAAAAATGTACCGGAGATCCGGCGAAACGTATCGGCCATGAAATGCTCTTTCAACAGCTGGCGATGCAGAACATCGCGACTCTCGACGGCTATGGGGTGAAAAAGGTTCTGACGGCGTGCCCGCATTGTTTCAACACGATCCGCAACGAATACCCTCAGCTCGGCGGAAATTATGAAGTCCTGCATCACACAGAATTCTTGCAGCAACTGATCGCGCAGGGGCGGCTGAAATCGAAGTCGGGATCGCTGGACAGTGTCACCTTCCACGATCCGTGCTACCTGGGCCGCTATAACCAGGTCTATGACGCGCCGCGGAATGTGCTGGATTCGATTCCAGGCGGCAACGTTGTCGAAGTCGAAAACTGGAACAAGCGAAACGCCCTGTGTTGCGGCGGCGGCGGCGGCTTTGCCTTCATGGAAGAGAAGTCGGGCACGCGCATGAACGCGAATCGGTCACGTCAGTTGCTGGAAACGGGCGCGAAGACGGTCGCCGTGGGCTGCCCGTTTTGCATGATGATGATTGATGACGGTGTGAAAACCGTGAAGTCAGAGGATCGCGAAGTCGAGGTGCTGGACATCGCTGAAGTGCTGAACCGAGCTACCGGCGGGGCGTAAGTGATGATTTCCGGCGAAGATTGAATGTCGACGAGCGTGAGGCCGGCCTCAACTTCACAGCCTACGCTGGGAACCTACGATGCTTCGGAGTATCCCAGCTCCTGCAACAATTTCTTCCGCATGGCAAACTTCATGATCTTGCCGCTGCCCGTCATCTCAAATTCGTGGACGAAGCGGATCTTGCGTGGAATCTTAAAGCCCGAAACGCGACCCTTGCAGTAGGCAACGACCTCTTCTTCGGTCAATGTCGCGTTTGGCGCCACTTGAATGAAGGCCATGCAGACCTCGCCCAGCCGCTCGTCGGGAATGCCCACCACCACTGCTGCCTGCACGGAAGGGTGGCTCGACAAGAAGTTCTCTACTTCGACGGCGGAAATGTTCTCCCCGCCGACCCGGATGACATCCTTCAAGCGGCCAGTCCAGGTGATGAATCCGTCGGCGTCGAGGAAGCCCACGTCGCCCGTGTGCAGCCACCCGTCCTTGTCGATGGCGTTCGCGGTCTCCTCGGGCTTCTTGTAATAGCCCTTCATGACGTTGTAGCCGCGAAAACAGATCTCGCCACGTTGGCCGGCCGGAACTTCCTCTTCGGTTGCCGGATCGATGATCTTTATCTCAACGCCAGGCTGCGGCCTGCCCATCGTGTTCATGCGCTTGTCGACCGGATCGCGCCAGTCGCAGATGCAAACGTTGGGACTTCCTTCCGACAAGCCGAATAGCGGGCAGATAAACTCGATGCCAACGTCGTTGGCGACCATGCGCAGCAGGCTCGAAGTACCCGCCGTCCAGCCTTTCTTCAACGATGCCCGCGAGCGCCGCGTAAAGTCCTCATGCGCGCGCAGTGCGATAAACATCGACTCCAACCCGATGTACGTGGTGATCTTCTCGCTCTCGATGGTCTCCAACGTCTTGCCGGCATCGAAGATCGGCCCCATGTAGAGTGTGTAGCCCATGGTCAATGCGCCCAGCAGAGCGCACACCGATCCGCCCACGTGGAACATCGGCATCGCCGACAGCACTCGATCACTCTCGTTGATGCCGGCGCGAACCGCCATCTGCGAGGCGTTGCGCAGCACCTGTCCATGAGCCAGCATCGCGGCCTTCGGAAAGGCTGTCGTGCCGGAGGTGTACTGCAACAGCACGACGTCGTCCGGCTGAATCTCCTGGCCCCGGCTCCGCAGTTCGTCCTTCCGATCGCGTCCCATCTGCTGAACTTCGGAGTAAGTAAACATTCCCGGCTGAGCATCACCAAGAACGATCAAGCTCTTCAGCAGCGGGGTCGCCTTGGCGCTCAGTTCTCCCGGCTTGCAGGTCAGATATTCGGGAACTACGTCCCGCAGCACCGCCAGGAAATCCTGGGTCAGGAACTGCGGCATCAGGATTAAGGCGCGGCTGTCGGACTGACGCAGGACGTATTCCAGTTCGCTGGCTTTGTAACGCGTGTTGATGGCCATCATGGCCGCCCCAATGCGAGCGATGGCCAACTCTGCTACGCAAGTCTCCGGCAGATTCGGAAGCCAAACGGCAACATTGTCACCCTTCTGAATACCGAGGGCCAACAGACCCAGTGCGAGTTGCTCCACTTCAGCGTCGAGCTGTTTCGCCGAAATGCGCCTCTCGCGAAACACCAGCAAGTCGCGATCGCCATATCGCTGGACGCAATCGCTAAGGGCAAAGCCGACCGTCTGCGTTCCCCATTCTTGTGGAGAACGTTCTTTCACTCCTTGTGCCGAAGAACCCATAACTGCAATCGCACTCCCTATTTTGGTAAGGTGCCGACCATTTGCTGCACTTTGATGCTGTCGTAGAAGATTTGTAATTGCTGGATCATACCGTCGCGGATGGTGAACACATCGACTGCGTCGAAAATGACGTCATTGCCCGTTTGCGTCCGGCCCTCGAAGTGGATGTAAGCTGCGACGTTTCCCTGCTCGCTGGTGAACCACTGCGTGACGTCGTCGTAGCGCTTGGGATAAAACTGCAGAACCCCGGCATAGAAGTTCTTGATCGCCTCGCGCCCGCGCAAAGGCTCCAGCACTGGAAAATGCAGGACACCGTCAGGCGCGAATACCTGAGCCAGGTCGTCCAGCCGAGTCTCGTTCACCGCCGAAAAGTAGCGTTTCGCGATGGCGATCGCGTCCGTCGCTGCTGCCTGCATGATTGTTTTCTCCTGATTACTGCGCGGAAAATCCGCCGTCGACCGGCAAAGCTACGCCCGTCACAAAACTCGATTCTTCACTGGCGAGAAATAGAATCGCCGCCGCGATTTCCTCCGCCTTCGCAATGCGCTTCAGCAGGGTAAAGCTGGCGAACACTTCTTTCATCTGCTCGGGATTCCCGCCACCCAGCCGCGTGCACGAGCGCTGCAGCAGCGGCGTGTCGGCCGCACCCGGGCAGACGGCGTTCACTCGAATGTTGTGCTCGGCATAATCGGCGGCCATGCTGCGCGTTAACTGAATGACCGCGGCCTTTGACGCGCCGTAGGCGGAGAACTCTTTCACTGCAACCAGGCCGCCCACGGACGACATGTTGACGATCGAGCCGCCGCCAGCCTCGATAATCTTCGGCACCGCAAATCGGCTGATGCGATATACGCCGTTGAGATTGATGTTGATCTGCCGCTCCCACTCTGCGTCATCGGCCGAAGTCACTGAGCCCATCGTCTCAATGCCGGCGTTGTTGATGAGAATGTCGATGCCGCCCATCTGCGACGCCGCCTCATTCACCATGCGCTCGGCATCGGCAAGCTTCGACACGTCGCCAATGGTCTTGCCGAACTGTCCGCCCAAATCCTTTACCACAGCACTGGCCTGCTGATCGTTCAAGTCGGCGATCACGATCTTGGCGCCTTCGGCAGCAAATCGCTTCGCCACGGCCAATCCGATGCCGGATGCCCCTCCGGTTATCAACGCACGGCGATTCTGCAGCAGCATATTGCGCTCCTGATCCTTCTTGAGTGTTAGCTGGTGGCGACCGATATTCCCTGCAGCAACTGCTGCACGCGGTCCATGCACTGGAACGACGACTTGGCTTTGCCGGGATCGGCAAACGCCGTAATGTTCCACAGCACGATGTGCCGCAATCCCGCTTCGGCCAACTGCTGCACCTGCTCGGCCACATCTTCCGGCGTCCCATGCAACGTGAAGTATTCGACGACTTCGCGCGGAACTTTGTTCATCACCCGTACTGCATCCTCGTAAGGAAATTTGCTGGGCACGTAATCATGAAAGCCGACTACGCCTTCACCGAACGGCGGCTCGTAACCAAAGCGCTGGAAGGTTTCCGCGGGCAGCAACAGACACAAGCCCTTCACCAGGATGTGGTCCATCAGCTTCGGAATTGCGTTGCGATCCTCATCGACGATCACATACGCGAGCATGCCCGGAGTGACAGCGTTATCCCCGCGGCCTGCCTCACGCGAGGCTTCGCGGATCTTGCTCAGCTTCGCGCCATATTCCTGCGGCGTCATGCGCGTCGGTAGCCAGCCATCGGCCAGCTTGCCGGTGATGCTCAACATGCGCGGGCCGTGCGAGGCTATCCACACCGGCGGCGCCTTACCCTGATACGGCTCAAGTCCGAGCACTGCACCTTCCAGCTTCCAGTGCTTGCCGTCGTAGTCGACAGCTTTGCCGCCGGACTCCCACAGCAGGCGCATGATCTTCAAGCCTTCTTCCAGCTTTGAGACCGGCTGATCGAAGCTGAATCCGTATGGCGAAATGTTGCACTGCTCGCCTGAGCCCAGGCCGAGTATCGTGCGCCCTTTGGCAATGTGATCGACCGTCAGCGCGGCCTGTGCCAGCATCGCGGGATGCCGGCGGATCAGATCTGTAACTCCGACAGCAACCTTGATCTTGCTGGTATTCGCCGCGACCGCCGACATCACCGTGAGCGGCTCGAAATACACATCGGCGCTCTTCTGATACTGCGCCAGCGGTGTGATCTCCGAGGTCCAGATAGACTGCGGATGCCAACCCATCAGGTGGCACGGCCACCAGACAGCATCGTAGCCCTTGGCTTCGCCACGCTGAGCCTGCTGCAGCACTTTGTCGAATGGCGGCATGATGCCGCCAGGAATACCAATCTCAATCTTGTCCATACTTCGCTACACCTTAGTCTCTGAGCCGCGAAACTCCAGCTTGCGCATCGCTTTCGGATCGACCTTCTCGCGCAGGATTTGCACCTGCTCTTCCGTCGGAGCTTCCGTCTCGGGCACGTTGTCCGGCATCAGCAATTCGAAGCCGGTCTTCTCCTGCACCTGTTTCGCCGTAATGCCGTGGTGCACCGACTTCAACCGCATCCGCTTGCTCGTCGGCTCGAAGTCCATGACGCACAGATCGGTGATCACCAGCTCCGGCCCATTCTTCAGCCCGAGCTTCTTGCGCGCGTCGCCGCCATCCAGATATCCGGGCGCCGCCAGAAAATCCACCTTATCGACAAACGTTCGCGGATTATGCGTCGTCGACCAGATATAGATTTTCTTGTCGAGCGTGGCCATGTCACCCATACCGGCCGACCCTGGCAGGCGCACTTTAGGCTTCTTGAAGTCGCCGATGACGCTGTTGTTCACGTTGCCGTACTTGTCGATCTGCGCACCGCGAATGCAGAACGTCTCCAGCGTGTTGCGGCACACATAGCCCCACATGTCCTCGAGTTGCGGCAGGTACATCACGCAGTTTTTCCACATCGTGGGATCGAGCGTGTTGCCCACGATGTATCCGGGGTCGGCATCAACTCCCACGGCTCCGGCTACCCAGGTAAATCCGGGAGCGTGCGTGGACCTGGCCAGTAGCGCCGCCGACACCGGAATGAACGACACCGTGCCATTGAGCATGATGTCGTCATCGGTGAACTGGCGCGCCAGCGTGACCACCATCAACTCGTCGATCGTGTAGTCCGAAGATTTCTTCGCCATCGTTAGCTCCACTTCCGAATGCGCAACAGCGCATCGGCTCCGCCCGCGGCCTGGAGATACTCGGCGTGCGATTTCGGGCTGTACACATACTTGTCCAGAAACTTCTTGGTCCCTTCCTCCGTACGCGACTCGCTTGCGTACTCGGTGAAGAACTTGCGATCGAAACTGTATTGCGGAAACAGGGAGCACGGATGCGCACCGAAGGGCAGCTCCACGACTGCGTTTACCTTGAAGTACGGAATGCCGGTGTGAATCGGTGTGCGCCGAATTTCGTCGGTATCGACGATTTCCTCAACCGTGACAATCACCTTCTTGGCCGCGCGCGGAAAGACATCAACGTCTGTCCAAATCGGCTTGGGGAAAAACTGAATGTTGCCGTATTTATCGGCGCGGTGCGCATGGAGAATCGTCACGTCCGGCTCGAGCGCCCGGACCGCAATGACCTTCTCGCCGGTGAACGGACAATCTATGACCTTGGTGATGTCAGGGTGGGTTTCGATCAACTGCGATCCCAAGCCGGAGCGGGTTACGCCGAAGCTCAATCCCTTCGCGCCCGCCTGCATGCGAGTCAGGAACTGGTGCTCCGTGTATTCCTCTACCTGAAGCCGGCCCGCCTCGACCTCGCGGCGAAAGCTGTTGGCCATGCCGAACTCGTCGAGGTTCACGATGATGTAGCTGATCTTCTCGACACATCCGGCCGCGATCATCCAGTCGGCGCCGATGCCGCCAACCAACTGCACGACTTTGAGGTGTTTCTTGCCCGCGCGAATCAGCTCGCGGATCATGCCCATGGGCGCCATCTGCGTGCCCATGCCCTGCATGCCGATGACGTCGCCGTCGTTCACCATGGCGGCGGCTTGTTCCAGGCTTATAACTTTGTCTTCCTTCTTTGCAGCCATTCGACCCTCGTTTACGGCCCCTGCGTCGCAAATCGAAAAAATTCAAATACGACTGCGCTTATTTCTTGCTCTGCGTTCCCGGCACATCTTCGCGAAACACCTGGCAGCTATTGCGCAGGATCGGCATCCACTTTTCGCGATGCTCCTCCTCGCTGCTCACGTACTCCTGCTCCAACCCCGAGTGCCTGCCAATCAATAAAGTCGCGGCGAATCCCACCGCAGCCTGAAACAGTTCCACCAGATGAACACAGCCCTGGCTTCGTCCCACCAGTTCGATGATCTTGCGATTGATGCCAACACCAATGACCTGACCCTTCAGCTTCGCCACGTTTTCCAGAGCGCGCGGGCAGTACGTTGGATACGGTCTTCGCGACATTAACGCCGTCGCCTCTTCAATCGTCGAGGTGTCTGCGTTGATCATCAGTTCCCCATGAAAGCTGTGCTCCAGATCGAAAAGCGAAGCACGCACCTTGTATTTGCCGTCGCCTTCATCCATTACCTTCACGTTGATATTGCGCTCGTAGATCTTCGGGAAGTCGTTCTCATCTTTGCCGACCTTACCGAATACCAGCGGCAACTTGCCCGAGTCACTCACACTTAAATCCTTCCGGAAACACTCCCGCTAAATCTCGCAGGCGTACAGAACGTTAAACACCGAGTTGAACTTCTGGAAGCCGCTCACCACCGAGAAGTACGCTCCGAGCTCCAGAATCTGGCTGTCGTCGAAGTGCTCCTTCAGCCGTGCCAGCGATTTCTCGTCCAACATGCCGGTGCTCGTCATGCACATCTTTTCGGCCAGCATCAGTACGGCCTTCTCCCGTTCGGAGTACCACTTGGAGTTCTCGAAATCATGAATCGTATCCAGCTTTTCCTGCGGTATGTTGTTTCGCCTGGCCCAGGCGACATTTGCGGCCTTTCAATAGTCGCAACCGTTCAGGTAGGCCATTCGCAGACGGGCCAACTCCTTGATTTCGGTTTCCACACTTCCCGACAGCAATGTCGCATAAAGGTCGTTGAACTTGAGGAAGATCTCCGGGCAACGCGCCATCAGCCTCGCCCAAACGGTGTCGCCGATGTAGGTGTCGAACATGTCGACAATTTCCTTCATCTGCGGCGTGAGCTTGTCGTATTCCATCAGCGGTATGACCGGCACAGTTCCTCCTCCCGCTCTAATGAGCAGTCCGATATTTGGGCATAACTTCCTTGCCAAACAATTCCAGCGACTTCAGCACCGATTTGCGGTCCGGGCCTTTCGGCAACCGGAAACGCAACACAAGATAGTCGACGTCGAAGTCTTTCGCGTATGTCTCGATCGCTTGAATACATTCTTCCGGTTTGCCAATAATGAAGTGCTTGCGCACCCGTTCCGGCGTGAAATCCGATTCCTTCTTGAAATCCGGATGATGCGTCAAAATTCCGTAGCGGAAGTAGAACAGCCACTCCTCGATGGTGACCCGCAGAAACAGTTCCTCTTCCTCGGGCGACATGGCACACCAGGCATCGCGCATCAGCACAACCTGGGAACGGTTACCGTGTTCTTTGGCCGAATCGCGATACAGCTTCACCTGCTCAAACCAGCGCTGCTTATCGAGCGGAAACGGGTCGCTGCACCACGCATCACCCATCCTGCCGGCGCGTGCGATCGTCTTGGGAAACATTCCTCCGACCCATATCTCCGGACGCGGCGTCTGGTAAGGAGTTGGGCTCAACATCACATCGCGAAACTGGTAGTACTTTCCTTCGTGGGTAAACTTCTCGCCCTTCCACGCTTGCAGGATGACGTCGAAGCCCTCTTCGAACATCGCTCCGCGCTTCTCGTGCGGCACGCCGAAAAACTGGCTGTAGCCCGGGTGATAGCCGGAAGCCACGCCCATGATCAGGCGCCCGCGCGAAAGCTGATCGATCAGCGCGAACTGCTCGGCCAATTCCATCGGATTGTGCAGCGGTGGGATGCAGATGTACGTGCCCAGCCGCGTCTTCTTCGTTCTCTCAGCCAGCGCAGCCAGCAAGGTCAGTGGATTGGGGAAGTAGCATTCGGAGCGGCCGTGGCGCTCGGGAACCTGGATGGAATCGAATCCATACTTCTCGCACAAATCGATCTCGGCATGCATCTGGTCGATGAAGGCGCTCACCTCATCGCGGGTCGGGCGCGGCCGATCGTAGTCGCCGGCGTGCGTGTCGAGTAGATATCCGATCTTCACTAGGCCGTCTCCAATCAGTTCAGCTTAGGTAAAACCTTGTCACCGAACATGCGGATTGCTTTCATCACGTGCTCGTGGCTCGGGCCGGTCGGATGCCTTAGATACAAGATCATGTAGTCGCAGCCAACGTGGTCGCGGTAGCGCTGAATCTCGTCGACAATTTCTTCCGGCGTCCCGGCAATCATTCGATTCGGAGCGACGCGGTCGAAGGTCCATTCGTCATCGGTCACCGTCTTCACCCATGGCTCCCACTGCGTATTGAAGCGGCCGGACTCGAAAAATCCGAGGTTTTTGTAGAACAGGTGCGACTTGCGCAGCGGCGGCCACCAAACTTTTTCGATCTCCTCGCGCGACTCAGCCAGCATGAACGCCCGCATGATCACGACCTCAGCAGGATTGCCGCTCTCTTTCGCCTGCTTGCGATAAATCTCGGCCCACGCGCGCATGACTTCAATGTGATGGAGTGGATCTGAGATCCATCCCGACCCAACGCGAGCCGCGCGCTTTAATGCAGGCTCCGACATCGCGCCCACCCAGATCGGCGGATGCGGCTTCTGAATCACCCGCGGCGTGATGCTGACATCCTGAAAGTTGTAGAAACGGCCCTGATACGAGAACGAGTCCTGAGTCCAGGCGCGCTTGATGATCTCGATTTGCTCGGTGAAAAGCTGCGCCGCGTCTTTCACCTCGCGGCCGAACAGTTTGAACTCCGGTTCGACCAGACCAAGCCCAACCCCGAGAATGGTCCGTCCGCGCGAAAGATTGTCGAGGACCGCCCACGCCTCGGCGACATTGATCGGGTGCCACTCCGGCAATTGCAGGATCGAGGTACCCAGCCGAATATGCGACGTCCGCGCCGCGATAGCTCCCAGCAGCACCTGCGGAGCAGGCAAATATCCATCGGGCATCATGTGATGCTCGGGCACGAAAACTGAGTCGAAGCCGAATTCCTCAGCCAGTTCAGCTTCGCGCAGGATCTCCTTATAAAGCTGCGGCATGTTGCGGCCGTCGGGTGGGTCCTGCGTGTTGACCAGCATGCCGAACTTCACGAGTCAGTCCTCTGCGTCTGTTTGCGCTCGCCGTAAGTGTCTGAGACCACGCCTTGAGTTTTACCAAACAAACGTTTGGCCGACTGCGATGCTAAGCCGCATAGTGGGCTTCTGTCAAGACGAAGACCGCGGATTTCGCTGCATCTCGCAAAGAGTGCTGCGCAGCCGAAACTGGGTGCTTGATCGCCCTCTGAACCCTAGAGAGCCGCAGGAATGCGCTGTCCCGGAAAGCCGCCTACGACACTGCGCTCCGGCCAGAGATAGTCCAACCTGGTGCGATGGATTTTCCAGTCGCTGCCGATTTTCTTGTACTCGTCGTCATAGGCGCCGATCAGAAGCAGCGGCGAGCCTTTCTGCTCCATCACCATGTCAATCAAGTAACAGCGGCCCTCGGCCGAGGTCGGCCCGGTGAGTTCGATCCAGTGGTTGGTAATGGCGTGGACGTAGGGGTAGGTGCCGTGGTTGCTCTTGTCCCACTCTTTGTGCGCAAACTCGTAGAGCAGCACGGATTTCAGCGTGCCCGGCGCATCTTCCGCGGGAGCCGAACTCGCAGATCGCATCCTCGGTGAAAAGCGAAACGAGCTTATCGAGTCGATTCATGTCGAAATGATGCGAATAAAGGATGCGGAGCTTTTTGATTTTCTCAGTTTCGATCAACGCTTCCAACTCGGTCACGGCGTCGCTCCTTGAATTCTGTGTTCCCTAGCGAAACGTGCGAAACATAGGATGATCAACCGTCAGGTTCTCGGCTATGTACAGTCCTTCGAGCCGACCCGGCGCAGCTTGCGATATGTCGATATCCCAGACGCCGTGCGCAATGTACGTCCGTTTGCTGATGCGCCACTCCTTGCCGCGCTTGTGCAGTTCGTCCAGGTAACGCCCCCAATATTGTCGAACGCTGGTCGCACTTCCGGACGCGGTTTCCCTCGTGATGGAAAGTCCAAGGCTTTCCGCATAGGCGTAGGGACTTCTTATCTCAAGTTGCTCGCACATCAGGATGTGAAAGGGCCGCCCGGCCGCACGTTCAATCGGCATAAACGCCTTCACCCATTCTTCCCCGGACCCCTTGAAGAAGCCGTAGTCGATCACGGCATCCGGCCACACGGTACTGGCCAACGCCGCTTCGTCGCGCCAGTCGAGGGCCGAGCCGTAACGGCCCAGTACCTTTCGACAGGCCATCTCATCCAGGAGTTCGGCAAGTTGGGCTGTGTCGATTTGATTGGTCACATCATCTTCGGGCATGGCTTCCCTTTCGGTGGAACGGACCGGATTGAAGAATCCGTTTACGTGCGATTCTCCACCAAACAAACGTTTGGTCACAGTGAAGCACTGCGCCGGTATGAGTGTCAACATCTGCCCCACGAATGCCCTGGGATTGCAAATTGAGGGAAAGAGAAGGTTCTAAGGGATGGCAGCTTCCTGCGAAGGCAGGTCCTTAATCGTAGCGATGAAAGCAGCCGCAGGACGAGTATGAGTGCGGTCTCGGCGATAGGCCAGCCCCAGTTCGCGCCACAGTTCCACATCGCGCAAAGGCACCAGTTTGACCCGGCGTGCGGCGACGTCGTCGCGAGCGAAGCTGGCGCTGATCAGCGAGACCCCCAGCCCGGAGGCGACGAAACTCTTGATCATGCCGACACTGGACAATTCCATGCGCACCTTCAGATCGCTGCGATAGGGGCGGAAGAGCTTATCCATCACGCGTCGTGTATAGCCGGTCTTGGGGATAATCAGCGGTTGCTGGATAACATCCTCAATCCTGACCGACTTTTCTTTGGCCAGAGGGCTTCGCACGTCGACCATCATCATGAGCCGATCGCGAAAAATCGAACGCACCTTGAGGCTCGAGGATTTGATGGGAAGGGTGACGATGCCCACATCGAGCGTGCCGCCTTCCAGCTTCTCGACAATCTTGTAACTGAAGTTGCGATAGATACTGAGCTGAACTTCAGGAAAGCGGCGACAATACTCCGCGAAGACGTTCGGCAGCACGTACAGGCAGGTGGCCTCGTTGGCTCCGACGAGTAAATTGCCGCGCAGTACCTCATCCTGATCGGAAACGGCGAGGCGCGACTCATCCCGCAGATTCAGCAGGCGCTCTGCGTAGGCATAGAGAATCCTGCCGGCAGGAGTTAAGGTGACGGTCTTGCCCGACCGGTCAAACAACCGCCCACCGTACTCCTGCTCCAGTTGCTGAATCTGTCCGCTGACAGCCGACTGCGATCGAAAAACCTGCTCCCCCGCCCGGGAGAAACTACCCAGGCGAGCGACATGCAGGAAGGTAGCAAGCTGGTCGAAGTCCATGAACTGCGGATTATAACGAACGGCGGCTTTTCGTTTTGAACGCAGCCGTCGGCATTACCCCATGTAGGCGACCGAAGCCTTCTTGGAATTGGACGCTGCCGCACGGAACTCCACATCGCGACTCGCCCGGGGCATCGGAAGGGTTATGACGCCTTGCAGAAGTTTAGCCAGGCAATCGGCGATTTCCGTTCGCGCCTGGAACTCGCTCTTATCCCATCCGACCCAACTGCACGCCGACAGGATGATCCGCGCCATCGTTCGGGCGTCACCGCCGGCAACCTGTTGCCGGTCCTGTGCCCTGCGAATCGCCTCTGCCAGCGATTCTTCAAATTCTTCGAAGCGCTTGCCGACAACTTCCCGGCGAAACCCGGGCAATTGCGCAGCCTCGCGCATCAGGAACGCCACTCCGGAATAATGCCATGCCAGATATCGGATGTGATGCTCCAGTACGCGGCGTGGCTCTACGTTCTCGGAGAGCGCCGACGACAAATCAGCCTCGGCAGCCGCGATGGTTTCCAGGATGACTTCGAACAACAGCTCATCCTTCGACGCGATGTAGTGATACAGCGAACCTTTCAGAATACCGACGACCGATGCGATGTCGGCCAAGGAGGTGCGGTCATAACCGTTTTCAAGAAAAAGATTGCTGGCGACGCGTAAGATTTCTTCTTTTCGGGACATTAATTGTGCTTGCATAGTTGAACCTTGATGAAAGACTATCGACGCCAGGGTGGTAGTGGCCAATTCATATTTCCGATTGCTCAAATCACCTTTTCGTGACCGTGCATACCTGTCAGGAACTGCGCCCAATAAATTCATTTGCCGTTATGGGAGGGAGCAATGTCGCTGCCAAGCTCTCCGCTCGTACCGCCTTCGAACTCGAGCAGGGGCCACCGTTTTCTCAAGTATTTCGCCTCGGCTTTCCTGTTCGTATGCGTCGGCATCGTCGGCGTCGCACTTACTAACAAAGCCGTCATCTGGTCCAGTTCCGATAGTTTCTGCGGCCAGTTCTGCCACTCGATGATTTGGGCCAGCGCCGCCTATAAAAAAGCCCCGCACTACCAGAACGCGATGGGCGTACGCGCAAGCTGCGGGGATTGCCACATACCGTACGATTCCAGCCACGCCACTGCGACGGAATACCTCTACCTGCTGGCTTTCAAAGCTAACCGCGGAGCGAAGGACTTCTACCACGAGGCCACTCGATCGATGTCGACGGAAAAGGAATGGGAAGACAGGCGTCCGGCTCTCACCGCCGAGTTTGAGAACTTCATTACGCAGCACAACTACATTACCTGTCGGGGCTGCCATCAACTCAATGCCTTTGGCGGCCCGCACAGCGTGATGAAGCAGATGATTCACCAGCGATACGCGACTTCGAACGCATACGACTGCCTGCACTGTCACAGTGACATTGGCCACGTGTACTCGAACAATGCCAGCACAACTCCCGCGCAGCCAGCGACCTTGCAACCGGCTCCTGCAAGCATCGCTTCAGCCGCAGTTCCCAGTTCCTCAGCCTCCGGAGGCTGGTATTCGACCGACCAAGCTGCCGACGGTTCCAAGTTGTACGCGCAAAACTGTGCTTCGTGTCACGGTGCCAGGTTGAATGGAGGCGGAGGGCCCGCACTCACCGGTGCTTCCTGGAAGCAGCTTTATCCCGGATCGAAGCTGCTGACCGTCTGGGGAGAGATCCACGGCCCCATGGCCCAGTACGCCGGCGCCACATTCACGGAGCAGCAGTCGCTGGACATCCTGTCGTTCCTGCTTCAACAGAACGGATTGCCGGCGGGAAGCAAGCCGCTCAGCAGCACAACCGAGTTGAATCGGACGCTGCCAAAGTGACAACCTGACACAGGGCAGCCGCAGCTACCGCGGCTCAAGGCGTTGGCATGAAGACACAATCGAAGCTCCTCCAGTTTGCGCAGACTCATCGCTCGTCGCTGATCGCATGCGCTCTGGTCGTCGAAATGCTGGTCTCGCCGGCGGCCGATTACCATCCGCACCTTGGGGCGGTGCTGGCCGGCCTCATCTGGCTGTTCATCATTCTGGCCGCCAGTTACCTGGCAAGCCATGACATGGTGCGGCGGGTCGTTTTGCCGCTCGCCGGCGTGTGGGTGCTGACGCGGCTACTGGAAGCCTTCGGCAACCCTCATCACTTCTACTCGCGCCTGGCGCCTCTGGCGGGACTCGCACTCTCCTGCGCTCTGCTGTGGGGCATCTTCGAGCGTGGTCATCGGGTACTCCGCGCGCCGAGGACCGCCGTCGCTGAAGCCTTCATCGCCTATCTCTTGATTGCGATTGCCTTCGCCCAGCTGTATTGGATACTCAACCAGATCGTCGTCCAGCCATTCAATCAGGTCATCCCAAGATATGAGATCAGCACTCTGCTGTATTTCAGCATGGTGACGATCAGTAGCGTCGGTTATGGCGGGATAGCTCCGGTCAACCCCTATGTCCGCATGGTGGCGGCCTTCGAAGGCATCACCGGCATCTTCTTCATCGCGGTAGTGGTGGCGAGATTGGTGGCCTCGTACCGCAACTCCTACGTCAGGGAGGAATAGTCTATCGAGGTTCTGCTGGGCTAATTCGCGAGTAATGCCGCGATTATTTTGCCGAGCCTGCGATGCCGGCAGCCAGATCTGGAAGCAGGTGCTTCCCGGTCTCGATTCAACCTGGATCGAGCCTCGATGTTTTTTGACGATACGCTGTACCGTGTCGAGCCCCAGTCCCGTTCCTTCGCCGACCTTCTTCGTGGTAAAGAACGGCTCGAAAATCCTTGCCTGGATGTCCTCTGGAATTCCGGGGCCATCGTCGGAAATTTCGACGACCACGCAGCTATCCTCGCTAAACGTTCGCACGCGCAATGTTCCTTTGCCCTTCATCGCGTCGATAGCGTTATCGATGATGTTGGTCCAAATCTGGTTCAGGTCTGTGCCAAAGGAACTGACGAGCGGCACCACACCATAATCGCGCTCGACCTGCACGCCGTGTTTGAGCTTGTAATTGAGAATCGTCAGCGTGTTTTCCAGGCTCTTCACCACGTCGACATTCTGCAACGGCGCCTGATCCATGAAGGTGTATTCCTTAATGGCCTTCACCAGATCGGAGATGCGCGAGGTGCTGCTCTCAATCTGATCGAGCAGCGAAGCGATCTCCAGCGAGGCGGCGATTCGCACCAGGGCCACGCGTACGGTGTCGCCGTCCATGCTGGCAAACAGCGCTTCGAGCGTATTCGGATCCACATCGTTGCGTGCCAGATCGGCGGCCAGTTGCCACAGATCCGCATGGCCGTGGCCACGCAGCAGCGTGTCGATTTCGTCTTCCCGCGTACTCAGCGCCAGGCCACCGAGCGGAGGCTTCCCGCTCTGCTGCATCAGGAATGTCTCAAGCTTCTCAATTTCAGCTTTTTGCGCCGACGACAGTTCCTGCCTGCCTAACTGGTGGCTTGCTTCTTTGATTCTTTTAAGCGCATCCCTGAGTTGGCTGGTCGCGCGTTTGGCTGCCGACGCGGGATTATTCAACTCGTGAGCCAAGCCGGCAGACAGCTTGCCCAGCGATGCTAGCCGCTCCTGCTGCTGCTCGATCCGCGTCGTCTCACGAATGCGGTCCGACATCACTCCGACCAGCCGGTTTGCCAACTCCGGCATGTGTTGCACCAGTTCGATGAACTGTGATGCAGGAAAGCGCAGTAAGCGGGTGTCGGTGGTCGCGCGACCGCTGAAGGTGAACTGCTTCATCCGTGAAAACGGCAGACGTCCGCCTACGTCGCCTGCCTCGGAGGTAAAGGTCACGTCCTGACCACCGAGGTGACCGCGGACGTGCACCTGTCCTTCGAGGAGAACAAACATCGCATCGGCGGGCGCACCCGGTTGAATGTAGCTTTCGCCGGCCTTGAAGCGCATCTCCTGCGCGTTCTGCAGGAACCAATCGATCTGTTCGTCCGGCAGTTCGGCAAACGCCGGCACTTTCAGTAGTTCTTCTCTGGTCGCCATTTACACCTTGCGCAGATATTGATGAATGAACTGCACCGCTACCGAGCCTTCTCCCACGCCCGACGCCACTCGCTTCACCGAACCATGACGCACGTCACCAACGGCGAAGATGCCGGGGACATTGCTCTCCAGCAGAAACGGGTCGCGATCCAGCGTCCATCCCTTGGGATGTTTGCGGTCCAGCATGAGGTCGGCACCGGTAAGGATGAAGCCGCGATCGTCGCGCTCCACCACGCCGGAAAGCCAATCCGTCCGCGGCATGGCGCCGATAAAGATGAACATCGCGTTCGCGGGCACGCGCTCGATTTTGCCGCTATCCGAACACAGTATCGAGATCTCTTCCAGATGCTCGTTGCCGTGCACCTCGGCTACGCTGGCGTGAGCCCACAAGTGAATGTTCGGAGTCCGCTGGATCTGCTCGATCAGGTATTGCGACATTGTGCTGGCCAGCGACTCACCGCGAATCAGCATCACGACTTTGTCGGCGTAGCGCGCGAAGTTCATCGCCGCCTGTCCGGCCGAGTTCGCTCCGCCTACCACGTAGACAATCTCACCTTTGCAGGACAGAGCCTCGGTCGCACCACCGCCGTAATACACTCCGGCTCCCTGCAAGCGGTCGACGCCTTCGGCTTCCAGACGGCGCCACTGCACCCCGGTCGCAATCATCATCGCGTGACACGAGATCTCGCACCCATCGCCCAGCTTCACGATTCGATACGGCCCTTCGACGCGAATGCTCATCGCTTCCTGGGCCAGAATCTCTACTCCGAAGCGCTGCGCCTGCACCACGGCGCGACGCGCCAGGTCGCCGCCGCTCAGTCCGCTGGGAAAACCGAGATAATTTTCGATCCTCGAACTCATGCCGGCCTGCCCGCCCGGAGCCTCGCGTTCGATGAGAACCGTGTGTAAACCTTCGGACGCGCCGTAGACAGCGGCAGCCAGCCCTGCGGGACCTCCGCCGAGAATTGCGAGGTCGTAGAAATCGGTTTGCGCCCGCGTGCGCAGGCCAACCTTCTCGGCAATTTCTGCAGGCGCTCCTTGCAGCAATCGCGTCCCGTCTGGAAACAAGACCACCGGCAAGCTTCCTGCTTCTTCTCCCAGAGCTTCCAAGAGCTGCTTGATTTCGGGATCGCTGGCCGCAATCTCCACATCAATCCACTGATACGGCACATGATTCCGTGCCAGAAAATCGCGCAGCTGGTACGAAGATGGAGACCAGCGCGTGCCCAGCACACGAATTCCTTGGAACACCGGGCGATACGAACCCTGCCAGTCATCCAGCAGATCGTCGACTTGCGGATAAAGCCGGTCCGCCGGCGGATCCCACGGCTTCAGAAAGAAGTAATGAACGGCCGCCTGATTGATGGCGTCGATCGCTGCGTTCGTGTCGGCGTAAGCGGTCAGCAACGCTCGCTTTGCCTGGGGAAACAATTGCATGGCCTCCTGCAAAAAGGCCACACCGTCCATGCCCGGCATGCGTTGATCCGCCAGCAGCAGCGCCACGCTTTCATTGCGGACCTTGAGTTCTTTCAGGATTTCCAGCGCGCCCTGCGGCTCATCGGTGCTGATCACCCGATAGTCGCCGCCATACTTTGAGCGCAGATCGCGCTCAATCGCGCGCAGCACATCAGAATCGTCATCCACAGTTAACAAAACTGGTTTCGGCACAAGCACCTTATCGAATATTTCTGATTGGGACCCCGTTGTTACCAGCTTACTGAATCGGAAGTCGCGATACGCACTTCACCCTGTGAAAAAACCAACAGAATCGTTATGCGAGCTATAGATGTCGGTGCTTGACCGAAGGTTTCGGGCGTCGGAGGCTGAGTTGCCGAGCCGCCAAAAAATCTCAGCAGCCTCCGGAAACTCGCTGCATTTCGATGTAAAAGCGTTTCGGCGACATCAGGCGGCCTATTGGCTCAGGCCTGAATGTCCCTTTGCAGTTCTTACTCCCGTTCGCCGTGGAGGTAGCGGCGCGCAAGCTGGACGAACCGCTCGCCCTCGGTGCGAAGTTCGTCGGGTACCGGCACTCTCAAGGTGTGCCCACCTAACACGAAGACAGAGATCCCGTTGATCGCCGTATCCCACTGTATGCCGACCACCTTGTGCAGGGGCACCCACGATGCCCGAAATCCGTACGGTTGGCGGTAGCCATCTTTGTCGTCTGAGAAGTAGTGCAATTCGTGCGAGGTCAACAGCAATTCGGAAGCGCAGCTCCAGGAAGTTTCGTGGCTGAACAGGCGCGCCTTGACGGTTTGTTTTGGCGCGACGAAAAATCGCGCGATCACCGTTTCGGCCTCAACCTGTAAGACGACTTCGATCTGCTTAAATTTATGGTCAAGCGGCGAACCGAAGTTCTTAGGTTTCTGGCGATGCTTTGTACTTTTGTCATGATCCAGCAGCCGTGTCTTCAGGCGAGCCAGAAATGCCTCCGCGCGGTCCCGGTCTCGCCCGTGAAACGGTACGTGCAAGCTCTTGCAGGGGGTAGCGAACACCAGAGAACAATCCGTCAGGAAACGTTCAAACTCAATGTGTGAAATCTCCTGAAACGAAATCAGCTCCTTACCAGAGCCATAAGCCGGGTGGTAGTACAACTGAAGACCATCCGCCCCTTGCAGCAATAAGCGTGGCACATACCGAGGCGTGTCAAATCGAGGCACTAACTCTCTGGGTAAGAAAACTCCATGCTCGAAGGTGTCATCGGTCGGAAAGTCGGCAGGCAACTGCGAAGTATGGTTCAACAGATAGGCAAAACTATATGCACGCGAGTCGACCTTCTGTTCCGAACTATCTGCTCCAGGGCCGTCCTTGGCGACAGCGGCTCTTGGCGAGTCGTGGAGCTTGGGAAGTTTAACGCGCCGCTTTGGCATACTACCCTTCGACCGAATGTCGATAGATGCCGATTACTGCTTGCGTTGCTGCCGGAATTTGCGGACTGAGGGATCGTGAATGACAGGCGGTAGGGAGTTGCAAGCGAAGCCTCCAGTTTTCCCAGAGGTTATCAGCCGGGCACAACGTCCGGCGGTTCCGGCGAACCTCATCGCCCGCAATCAACTGAAATCTAGCATGGCCGACGACCGATGCCAAGCGCGGCTGCCGCGCGCTGAGGAGTGTTCTCGTGTCCGCGAGGGACCAGGAATCCGGTTTAACATCCCTGCCGGGAAAGCTGGGGATGGCGCTCCCGGGATAAACTGGAGTGTGAAGAAACTGCTGATCGTTGTCGTCGCTGTCGTGGTGTTGCTGGTCGTGTTCGTTGTTGTCCGCTCAGCCACACCTGTCGTCGAGATTCCTTCCCCGCAGGCTTCCATCGGCCAGGCCACTCCTGTTACCGCACAGGTTCGTGACCCGCACGGCGTTCGCAGTGTGCAGGCCTTCGTCGAGCAGAACGGCAGCCGCTACCCGGTCTTCTCGAGCACAATGCCGTCGAAGGAGAGCGATACCACCGTGAACTTCACGGCCGGCGTGAAGTCTACGCCGCAGCTACAGGCGGGTAAAGCCAAGCTGATTGTCGAGGCTACCTCGAACGACCTGATGCGTAAGAGCGCCAGCGCGGAACGGGGAGTCACGGTCATCACCCAGCCGCCCTCGCTCAGCGTCGACTCCGAGCAGCATTATCTTTACGTCGGCATGGCCGATCTGGCGACCCTGAGCGTTTCCGGTGGTTGGACCGAAGCCGGCATACGCGTCGGCGATCAGAAGTTTCGCGCCTGGCCCATGCCGGGCGGCAAGCCGGGACTTTTCGCGATGTACGCTTTCGCCTGGAACATGCCCACTGATACCGTGCCTGTGGCCTATGCGGGAAACGGCACCGGCAGCGACGTGACCAGCCCGCTGGTCGTCATCTTCCCCAAGAAGGAGCAGCCGAAGTACACCGAGCACAATCTCCAGGTCAGCGACGCCTTCATGCAGAAGGTGGTCAACGAACTTGACCCCAACGGCAGTGGCGATATGGTCGAGCGCTTCGTCAAGATCAATAGCCAGATGCGCGTCGCCAACAATAAAACGCTGTCCGATCTTCAGTACAAAACGGCCGATAAATTCCTGTGGTCGAAGCCGTTCATTCGCCAGCCGCACTCGCAGGCGGAGGCCAACTTTGCCGACCTGCGCAACTACATCTACCAGGGCAAGAAGATCGACCAGCAGGTTCACCTCGGGTACGATCTCGCAGTCACGCAGCACGTCGGCGTCGAAGCCTCGAATGACGGGAAGGTTGTTTACGCCGCGCCGCTCGGCATCTACGGCAACTGCATCGTCGTCGACCACGGCTACGGATTGCAGACCATCTACGGCCATCTCAGCCGCATCGACGTTAAAGAAGGCGATATGGTCAAGCAAGGCCAGGTGATGGGATTGAGCGGCCAAACCGGCATGGCCGGGGGCGATCACATCCACTTCGCCATGCAGCTCGATGGTGTGCAAATCGATCCCAAAGAATGGTGGGATCCGCACTGGATCAAAGATCACATCGCGCGGCGCGTGGATTTACCGGGCTTTCAGCCATAACGCAAATCGCTGAGCCTCTCCCCGAAGTCCGGAACGCCGAACTTCGCTCTGTGCTCCCGCTCACAGCATTGCGGTCGCGCACATTCGTAAAATTTAAGGGAAGACAAGTGTTTTAGCCTTCGCTTAGGCAAGGAGGCTGTTATGCCGAAAGCCTGTGTAGCGTTGCTCGTTGTCACCCTGTGCTGTTTCGCGCTCTCGCAAGAGAATCCCGCTCCCACCCCGCAAGCTTCACCCGCCATCCCTCCCGAAGCTGCGCAGATGGCCAACCCCGTGAAGCCGACATCCGAGTCTCTTGCTCAAGGCAAGAAGTATTACGGTTATGACTGCGCCATGTGTCACGGCGAAACCGGCGATGGCAAAGGAGAAGTCGCCGTCTCCGAAAAGATGAATTTGAAGAACTGGACCGATCCTTCTTCCCTGAAGGGTAAGACGGACGGCGAGCTCTTCTACATCATCAAGAACGGTAAGGGGCAAATGCCGCCGGAAGGCGATCGCGTGAAGGCCAACGAGCTCTGGAACATGGTCAATTACATCCGCTCGCTCTCCAAGGGCAAATAGCCGGAAGCGAAAAACGGGCCGCTAGACAGCCCTCTTCAGTTCGCGAAGTGGTCAGGCATCGCCGCTGATTGACGCGGTTTCGCCATGACCACTATCATTGCCCAGCGATGAAGAAGGTCCCATCCGGTGTTCTTCCCCTGATTGTCATCGATCGCAAGAGCGGCAAGGCGCTCCATCGTCAGATCTACGAAACCCTTCGCAGCGCGATCGTCCAGGGCAATCTGCGGCCGCGACAGCGGATTCCATCCTCGCGAACCCTGGCGACCGAGCTCGGCGTCTCGCGATTCCCCGTCTTGAACGCCTACGCCCAACTGCTCTCGGAAGGCTATCTCGAAAGCCGGGTCGGCGCCGGGACGGCTGTCTGCGGCGCTCTGCCGGAACAATTCACCACCAGCCTTCCGCCACATCGAACTGGCGCCGGCCCAAAGCGCCCACCGCGACCGGCGCTCACTTCTCAACCGGCAACCTCTGTCCGTCCTGCGTGGCTGCGGGGCTGGGGCGCCTTCGGGGTTGGGCAGGTCGCGGTTGAAGAGTTCCCTGCACAAATCTGGGCGAAGCTGGTAACGCGCCACGCGCGTCAGGCTGACGTGAAAGCTCTTCATTACGGCGACCGCATGGGCTCGAAGCGTCTTCGCGAAACCCTCGCTGACTACTTGCGCGCTTCGCGCTCGCTGCGTTGTGACGCCGGGCAGATCATGATCGTCAACGGCTCGCAACAGGCGCTATCCATCGCGGCCCGCGTTCTGCTCGGACCCGGAGCGGAGGTGTGGTTCGAAGAGCCGGGCTATCCCTTCGCGCGCGACGCATTCCTCCCGACCGGCTGTCGCATCGTACCCATTCCTGTCGACCACGAAGGTTTGGACGTGGCCTTCGCCACGCGAAAACATGGCGGAGCCCGCGTCGCGTCGGTCACCCCGTCTCATCAGTTTCCTCTCGGCGTGACCATGAGTGCCGCCCGACGACTCCGCCTGTTGCAATGGGCGCACGAAGCCGGCGCGTGGATCATCGAGGACGATTATGACAGCGAGTTTCGCTACGGCGGCGCGCCCGTCGCCTCCATGCAAGGCCTCGACGCGAACTCGCGCGTCATCTATATCGGAACCTTCAGCAAGGTGCTGTTTCCCGGCCTGCGCATGGGCTACGTCGTGTTGCCGCACGCCTTGATCGAAAGCTTCTCGGCCGCGCGCTGGGCGGCCGATCTCGGCCCTCCGACGTTCTTCCAGGAGGTGGTCGCCGACTTTATCGAAGAAGGACATTTCGCCCGCCACATCCGGCGAATGCGCATGGTCTACCGCGAACGACGAACTGTTCTGGTGGAAAGTATCCGCAAAGAGATAGGATCGCGGGTGGAAATTCTTGGCAGTGACGCCGGCATGCACCTAACCGTCACCCTTTCCGACCAACTGCGCGATATCGAGATCGCCGAGCGCGCGGCTCGACAGAATCTCTGGGTGTGGCCGTTGTCCACGGCTTACTTCGGAAAGCGCTCTCGCTCAGGCTTCATCCTGGGATTCGGCAGCGTGGCCGCCTCGGAGATTCCTCGCGCAGTGCAAAGGCTCGCGCGCCTGTTAGACGGAAAGTGAACGACCTGCCACGCCATCACGCTGTCGCTGTCTGCGAAACCAACTCCGCACTCTGCGTCTCGGCAAACATGTAGGCACAGCCGGCCAGCATCAGCGTATCCGCGAAATAGTTCCAACCGATATCGATGTTGGATGGATTGGCAATCGTGATAGGCAAATAAACGACCAGCACGACGAACACGGTCATGCCGCCGACCCAGTTCGCGGCTCGGCGCGTTTGCAGATTGCACACCATGCAAAGACCCGCCAGTACGAAGACCGCGCCGGTCACGTAGCCCCACAATCCATGTCCGGGCATCCAGGCCGGAGTCACTTGCTCCAGCGGCACCGCGGGAACAAATTGCGGATGCACAATCTGCTCGACACCGAAGAACGTAACCGGAATGCCGAGGCAGTAGCGAGCGACCGCGGTAAGCCTTCGCACTCGGCTGCGCGGCCATGCCGTGCTTTGCGTGATGGCCAGCGCCAGCGCTCCCGCCATAAAGGACAAATCGCGCGCCGCTACCGCCCAGATGAACCGGCTGGACGGCTCTTGAAAAACATTCGGGATATGTATTGTCAACTCGAAGATGGCAAACATCGCTGTCAGCAAGATTGCTGCCAGCTCGACCTGCTGTTGTACGGCGATCGCCACCGCCGCCGCGATTAGCCCGGCGCCGACCAGATACACCCAGAACATCGGCGCCGGCAAATACGAGGGAATCATTTGCACAATGGCGGCTCGGAACACGAAGTGCTCCGCCCCGAATGCCGCGAGCGGCAAGGCGTAGAACAACGGTCCCAGTGAACTGAGAGCCTCCGCTTCAGGGCGCATTCCCAGCTTCTTGCGCGCGCACCATAATCCGAGACACAGAACCGCAATGCCAAGGACGTACGGCAGCAGGATTTGCACGCGAGTCTCAGTCACCACGAAACAGGAAAGCACCCGCAAGCCCATGGTTGACATCCTCAGTCCGTCAACTTCTGCATTGCCGCTCCCACTACCTTCGACGGCCCGGGCTCCTGCAGAAAAGCGACGATGCGAACATTGTCGGGATCGGTACCGGGCTTCAGCTTGATGGAGACGGCCTTGTCGAAATCTTTACCCTTGTGCAACGTGCCGATCTGGTTGAGCTCCTGCATCACGGCGACATGTTGCAACTCGTGACCGCTGTTTTCGCCGCGCGACACCTGCGAAGAGAAGTGATTCAAGGCTACGGCCACGAACACATCCGCATTGTCCTTCTCACCATTGCCATCGGCCTTGATTCGCAACCGCACCACGTTGGGATTTTTCGGATCGATCTTCGCCTCATCGATCTGAATTGGCACAGTCGGCTGCGCCGCGGCCTGCTGCAGCACCGACGACACCTGCTGCTGATCGTTGGCCCGCAGCTCCGAGGTTCCGTCCACGATGATTTGCGGCGTGTACGGCTCCTTCAGATGAAGTTCCTTCACGTAGGCGATTTGGCGCTGAGTAATATCGGGCGAAGAGTTCGGATCTTTCCATCCATCGTGATCCCAGTAGTCGACGTGCTCGCTCAGCACGATCAACTCCGCGCCCGGTAACGGTTGCGCGCTATCCAGCTTGGCGACGAACGCGTCCGCCGGAGGACAACTGGAGCAGCCTTCGGAGGTAAACAACTCCACCAGCACCGGCACTCGAGGAGCGCCGGCGGTCTGGCTCACCGCCGGCGTCTGCCCGGTCTGCAGCAAACCGCGAGCGGTGGCTGGCCCAGGTTTGCTTCCTGCCAGACCGAACCCCAAAACTGCACAGAACAACGACAGGCCCACGTTATTGCGAAACATATCTCTATTGTTGGGAATCTTCGCCGAAAGCGGCAATAACCACTTGGCTCAAATCGATGCTGACCATCGGTCAATTGCAGGCAAGAGATGCAGCCTGTCCGAATATTGGGATAAGCGCCACGTCAGAAGAACATGGTTTTGAACTGCTCGTGGCGATGGCGAGCCTGCTCCATCAGATCCCGGAACTCGCGCTCGTCGCGCAGGCTGTTCAGAAGCGGATCATGCACAAAGTACGGGTAGCAGAAGAATCCTCCGCCAATGCTATGGCGCAGCATGTGCAGCGCCGCCTGCTTGTCGCCCAGCACCGCATAAGCTTGGGCAATTTTGTACATCAACTCAGGATCGCTGACCCCGTGCTCTTCAATCTGGTCTTCCGTTTGCTCCAGGATCTTCAGTCCCGCCGCATTGTCATGCTTGATCTCGTAGCTGAGAGCCTTGCCGACATTCGTAGGGAGCACGGAAGAGTTTCTGTCGTAAGCGACGTCGAAGTCACGCTCCGCCTGCTCGCGGCGATCCAGGTAAAACTCCGCCAGGCCGCGATAGAAGACGATGTAGGCTGAGTCGTTCATCGGCAGGCTCTGCAGAAATCGTTCGTACTCGCCGCGGTACAAATACCCGTTGATCGCCGAGCTGCTGATCTTCACTGCGGGATTGTTCTGGCGTGCCTTCTCACACTCGATGATGGACTCATTCAGCATGCCGGCGAAGCGATAGGCGTAGCCGAGCTCCCAGTGCGCCTCAGCGTTATTCGGGCTGTCTTTCAGTACCGACCGCAGCAGCGGCACCGCCTGCTCCACTCGGCCGGTATCGGTCAGCAGGTTCGCCATGTAGATGCGCGGCTCGACCAGCGTAGGATTCAGCGCGATCGCTTTCTCGAAGGCGGCCTGCGCCTTGCCGTAATGCTCGCGACCTCCGGATTGCAGCGAAGCGTTCGTCGTATAGGCGCGCCCGAGCTGCGCCCACGCAGGTGCGTAGTTCGGCTCCAGTGTCGTAGCTTTCTCTAGCATCTCGATGGCAGCCGAAAAATCGTTCAGCGAGTACAGGTCGATTCCGCGCAGATAGTCTTCATATGCGACCGCGTTGATCGGCTTCACCGGCTTCAGGTTCGCCGCTTCCGTGGGTGAGAGGTTCAGCTCCAGCTGCTTGATGATCTGCTGTGAAACACGATCCTGAACCGTCAGCAAATCGTCGTACTTCACGTCAATAGTGTCGCGCCAGAGAATCTTGTCGGGCTTCACGTCGACCAGTTGCGTCGTAATGCGCAGGTCGTCGCCGTCTTTGATAAACGTTCCCGTCAGTAGGGTGTCGACATTCAAATCCGCCGCCACCTTTCTCGGATCGACGATCTGATCTCGATACTTGTCCACCGACGACGACGGCCGCACGGTCAGCGCGTTGACGTAGTCAAGCTTGGTGATGACTTCGTCCGCCAGCGAGAAGCCCAGGAAGTCTGTCTTGGGATCACCGTTGAGATTGCGAAACGGAAGCACCGCCAGGCTGCGTGGCCCCTTTCGCTGCGCCGGAGCAAGCAGCTTGTGAACAGCGAAGAATCCCAGCGCCGATACGCACAGCACGAGCAGACAGAGCCATAACCACCATCTTCTCTGGCCGAAAGGTCTGTCGGAAGCGGCAGCCAGCCGCCGGTCCGAGTCAGCCTTCACGGCTTGCAGCCGCAAGGGGCTCTGTAGTTGCGCCCGGAACTCCGCATCCTTCTTGTAGCTGTACAAATCGTTCAGCAGCTCCTGCGCCGATTGATAGCGAGAGTCGCGATCCTTGCGCAGAGCCTTGCCAATAATCTGCTCGAGTTCCTCCGGCGCATCCGGAGTCAACTCGGCCGGCGGCTTGGGCTCAACCTTCAGTATCTCGGCGATAACGTCGCTGGCCGTCTCGCCTTCAAAAGCCGTCTTGCCGGTGACCATCTCGTACATCACCGAGCCAAAGCTGAAGATATCGCTGCGGGCATCAACGGCCACGCCGCGCGCCTGCTCCGGAGACATGTACTTCGCCGTGCCTCGCACCACGCCGGGTTCGCTGGTGGCAAACAAGAGCGCCAGGGTGCTTCGGCGCATTGCCTGTTCGACTCGTGCGGCCGTCAGCTTAGCAATACCGAAGTCGAGGAGCTTGACGATGCCGTCGTTGCGCACGATCACGTTCTCCGGCTTGATGTCGCGATGAACGATGCCGCTGGCGTGCGCGGCCGCCAGCGCGCTCGCGATTTGTATGGAAATATCCAGCGCACTATTCAGTTCGAGGCGGCCGTTCCCTAACTTTTGCCGCAGCGTCGTCCCTTCGACATATTCCGACGCGATGAAGTCCAGCCCGTCTGCCTGGCCGAATTCGTAAATGGTCAGGATGTTGGGATGATTCAAGGCCGAGGCCGCCTGCGCTTCCTGCTCAAAGCGCCTGAGTCCGCGTTCGTCGCCAGTCAACTCCGGCGCCAGCATCTTCAGGGCGACCTTACGGCGCAGGTGCAGGTCCTCGGCGAGATATACTTCGCCCATGCCTCCCGCGCCAAGCATCGAGATGATTTTGTAGTGGGCCAGCTCCGTGCCCGGAGGAATGCTTTTGCGATAGGGAGCGGTGCGTACGCCGGTCGCCGACTCTGCCGACATCTTCTGCGCCATCGCAACGACGGCCTGCGGCATGAAGTCGACGGGTTTGTCCGCCGAAGCCAGCAGCGACTCTACTTCTTTGCGAAGCTCAGGGTCTGATCCGCACGCCTGCTCCAGAAACCCTGGACGCGCCGCAGGTTCCAATTCAAGTGCAGCATAGAAAAGGTCTTCAATCTTGCGCCACTGATCGGCGGCATGCATCCGTGATTCCCCTATGCCTCGCTCTGCGAGAGTTCACGATGTAGCCACGCTTTCGCCAACTTGAGTTCGCGATGAACCGTTGCCGGGGAGATGTCGAGGGCTGCCGCAGTCTCGTCATAGGTGAGACCGCCGAAAAATAACAGCTGTATGATCTCGCTTTTCCGCTCATCCACAGCAGACAATCGCTGCAGCGCTTCGTCCAGGTCTAAAACTGTCGACGAGGCTTCCGGACCGACCAGCACCGCTTCATCCAACGGAACTGGAATCTCTCCGCCGCCACGCTTCTGGCGGCCATGGGAACGCGCATACTCCACCAGTATGCGGCGAACCACGCGCGCTGCCACTGCATAGAAGTGAGCGCGGTCCTGCCATCCAACCTCGGCGTCCATCAGCCGCAGATAGGCTTCGTGAACTAAGGCCGTCGCCCGCAGCGTATGGCCGGGACGCTCGGCGCGCAGACAGCGCGACGCCAGCCGGCGAAGCTCCTCGTAAACAATCGGCATGAGCTGGTCAAGCGCCTGATTGTCCCCGGCTCTCCACTGCTGGAGAAGCTGGGTCACTTCCTGCCGGTCCGGCGACATCTGCGTTTCCTTTAGTTGTTGTAGACGTAGCTGTGGGTGTGGGCGATGAGAAGCTCTCGCTCGACCGGCAAGATCTGGGCAGAGAGAATCTCGCGGATGCAGCAAAACACATCAAAATGTTGTAAGCCCGAGCCTAAAACCTTGCGCTAGCGCAACTTGTGGTGTGGATTATACCCCAAATTGGGCTACGCTTCCCCCTCCTTTTCTGCCCCCTTTCAGCCTGCCTGGAAAAACTTTCGTCGAGCATGAGGGGATTCTCGGGCGAATGTCACATACCTACACAGAGGCGGTTGTGGTTGCCCTGATGTTCTGAAGACAGCTTCACAGCTTAGAGGAACCAACCGCGGCTAGAACTTTCGAAATGAGGAGAAGAAACATGAAACGCTTACACCTTACCTTCGTCCTGGCCGTCGCTGTTCTGCTTGGCACTTCAGCGTGGGCGCAGAGCTATAGCTTTATCACCGTCAACAACCCCAACGATCAGAACGATCCGTTCACCCAGTTGCTGGGCATCAACAACAACATGACCATCGCCGGGTATCACAACTTTCTCAGCAACCAGGGCTTTACCCTGAATCTGCCCATCAACTTCACGGTCGAGAACTTCCCCAACTCGATGATGACGCAGGTCATCGGCATCAACAACAGCCTGACCACTGCCGGCTTCTATGTCGATAACAACGGTGAGACTCTTGGCTTCTATCACATCAACAACGGCAGCTTCACCAGCGTCGGCTATCCCGAAACTCCCTTTAACCAGCTGCTGAGCCAGAACGACAACCATCAGGCCGCCGGCTATTACAGCCTGAGCCCCAACAACACCCTTCCGGATGTCCCCTACATCTACGACGAAGTAGGCGGGGTCTTCGAAATCATCAACATCCCCGGTGCCCCCGGCGGAGCCCAGGCTACCGGCATCAACAACTCCGGCGAAGTCTGCGGCTTCTTCATCGATCAGAGCAACGTCAATCACGGCTGGCTGCTGAATGCCGGCGTGTTCCTCCAGCTTGACTATCCGGGCAGCACCTTCACCCAGGCGCTCGGACTGAACAACCGCGGCCAAGTCGTCGGAGCGTACATGGATCAGCAGGGACTGACCCACGGCTTCGTGTACACCGTCAGCAGCGGCCAGTTCACTTCAGAAGATGATCCCAACGGCGTTGGCTCGACCATCGTCAACGGCATCAATGACAACGGCGTGCTGGTTGGCTTCTACGGCACGGCCCCCATCAACTCGGGCTTCGTGGCGATGCCTCACTAAGCAGCACAGGCCACACGTTCCCTTAACCCTAGCGGCGACCGAGCGCTCCCTCGGTCGCTCTTTATTTGTGCGACTGCTTCTTGGTGGGAATCTCCGGAAGGAATTACCGCACGCCGCTGACGGTGTAGAGATCGGAAAGCCGCATACGATAGTCGAAGCCGTAAGTGCGTCCGTCGGGAGTAATGATTGGCAGATCGGGCAATACGCCCCCGATCGGGGGCATGGCGAGTTCCTGCCACGAGGAGCGAGCTCCCGAGTGCGGATTCAGCTTGTCGATACGAAGCGATGTGCGACTGGCATTGGGGGCCGACCCCACATAGAGTTGGCCATCGCTCGTCCAACCCAGGACCTCATCGTCTGGGTTCAATCCTGCGATTTTTTCCATGCTCCCGTTTTCGATCGACACCAGTACACCCTCGAGCACGGCTTTGTTCATTTGCCTGCGCCCTACGACGAGCCACTTGTCATCCGGCGACACCAGGAAACCGGCTGTTCCTTCAGGAGTGATCGGACGTGGTGCGCCTCCATTCGTGTCCTGAAGCCAGGTGCGCGGAAGGTGACCAGCCTCATGAGCTACATAGACGATGTGCTTGCTGTCGGATAGAAAGCTGGCTGCGACCAAAGGATAAAGATTTGCAGGACTGAGGCGTCGGGCCTCTCCCGCTCCCACCGGCAACAACCAAATCTCATCAGGATCGGCGAGCTTCTGACCCAGCGCCCATTGCTTATCGGGTGAAATTACCAGTCCATATCCTTCACCGAGAGGAACCGCCGGCGAACCATCTACGTCACGCAGGAAAATCTGATAGGTTTGCGACTCGCTGCCTTCTTCTTCGAACAGAATTTTCTTGCCATCAGTACTTATGTCGCGCAAGTAGCCGAAGTCGAGCCAGGAAAGATCGCGCTCAGAATCTTTTCCGTTGGCAATCACCATCCCCCGCCGCGCAATTCCCTGTTCCACAAGCAGCTGGCCGTCTTTGGAGATGTCCTGCAATCGCAGGCGGCCGGGAACGGCTAAAGGAATTCGGGTCTTCCCTGAGAGCGAGAGGCTATGAATCTCACCTGACTCCAGCGGCGAGGTACTCCACACTTCATCCCCCGAAGCGCTCCATGCAAGGCCTTGCAAGCTTTCATAAAGTGGGCTTTGCGCAACCTTTTCTCCCGTTTTGCGCAAGATCACTACATTGCCGCGGTCATCGCCGGGATTGCCATGCGTAATGAAGGCCAGATACTTTCCATCCGGAGAAAAACGGAGATTGTCGATAGCGCGCTCGTGATACAACACTTTGCCTGGCGGATACTCCACATGACAGGTGAACTCGCCCGGCACATAGCGCACGATGGCGAGCTCCGAACCGTCGGGAGTGAAATCCGCCGCCTGCACGTTTTCGATCTCCGGCTTGGGAGCGCTGCTGCTGTCGCTGGTACGCGCCAGCGTACCCGGTGAAAGAAAGGCCGCGACGTCGACGGGCGCAAGCGCAACCGCGATTTCTCCACGCTTGGAAACCGCCAGCAGACGAGCATTCTGAATGCCGAGCGCATGGCCTCCGACTGCATTGGCAGCAACCGTATACAACTCGGGCGCTGCACCACCCCAGCCCGCGGTATAGATGATGTTCTGTCCGTCGGCTGCAAACCTTGCCGGCCCCAACGTTCCACGACGATAAGTGACTTCATGAAACTTTGAACCCGTCACCGGCCGCATCGCCGTCGACAAGTTCCAGCCTACAACTCCAGCCGCCACAATCAGCGCTCCCGCCCAGGCCGCATACCACCAGCGACGCCTTTTCTTCACTTGCGCCGCACTGACGCCGCCCGACGAGGTGAGGCTGGTAATCGACTCCAGATCAAACGCCAGATCGCGCGCCGACTGAAAACGCTGCTCCGGCGCTTTTTCCAGACAGTGACGAACGATGCGGTCCAGCACCGGGGGAATCTGTCGGCCCGTCTCCACAAACTCCGGCGGCTCGTCGTTCAAGATCGCGGCCATGGTGTCCGCCGCGGTGTCGCGTTTGAACGCGCGCTGTCCGCTCAACATCTCGTAGAGCACCGCGCCGAAGCTGAAGATGTCAGTGCGCGCATCGACGGCGAGTCCGCGCACTTGCTCCGGCGACATGTAGCCGGCTGTGCCCATCACCGTGCCGATGTCGGTAGCCGGCGCAACTGCGGTCATGGTCATGCCGCCGTCGTGACCGCCGGCAGAGGCCTTCTGCACGGATTTGGCGAGGCCGAAGTCGAGGATCTTTACCCGCCCTTCCCGCGTGATGAAGACATTGTCGGGCTTCAAGTCGCGGTGAGCGATGTTCTTCGAGTGTGCCGCCGCCAGACCGTGGGCAATCTGAATGGCGTAATCAATCGCCCGGCGATGCGAGAGCGGACCGCGCGCCAGGACGTCGCGAAGGCTTTCGCCGTCCAGAAATTCCGATACCAGAAAGGGCGCCCCTTGATACTCGCCTAAATCGTGGACACCCAGAATATTCGGATGACTGAGCGCAGCGATAGCTTGCGCCTCTTGCTGGAATCGCCGCAGCCGATCGCTGTCGGCGGCAAACGATGCCGGGAGGACCTTCACTGCAACGTCGCGGCCAAGGCGAGTGTCGCGGGCCTTGTAGACCTCGCCCATTCCTCCCGCTCCAATGAACGAGAGAATTTCGTAAGGTCCAAGTTTGGTACCGATGGTAAGGGCCATGAGGTGAGCCGCATTATAGCCTGAGTAACTGCGATTGTTTTACGACAAAGGTGGTCTTGAGACCCTTCGCGAAACCTTTTCAGGAACCGCGTACCCTTGAATCCCGTACACGGTGGTGTACATTTGTAGTTTTGATTTGGAGGAAATGGCGTGACTGGATCGTTTGTCTGCCGTCGAAGCCTTGCTGCGCTCATCGCAACTCTTACCCTGTTCTTCATTAGCTCTGCCTCGGCGCAGACTTATCCCGGCCCGCAGCCCGTTCCGCTGCCGCCTGCGGTCGTCGCTCCAGTCGACACGCCGTATCCCGGCACCCTCTCGCTGATGGTCGATCTCACCAACGTAAGCGATCGCATCCTCAATGTTCACGAGACCATCCCGGTAAAAGCCGGCGACATGGTGCTGCTCTACCCGCAGTGGCTGCCGGGCACGCATTCGCCTTCGAACTCCATTGGCAATCTCGCCGGGCTGGTTCTCACCGCCAACGGCAAGCGCGTCGACTGGGTGCGCGATCGCGTGAACATGTGGGCGTTTCACGTGAACGTGCCGCGCGGCACGACAACGCTGGACGCGGATTTCCAGTACCTCGGCCCTATTGATCCCCGCCGCGGCCGAATCTCGGACAAATTTGCCGACGTCACCTGGAACAGCGTCCTGCTTTACCCTGCCGGCCACTTCTCGCGCCGCATCACTTTCTCGACGTCACTGAAGATGCCCGAGGGATGGAAGTTTGCCAGCGCGCTGGCCGTCGCCTCGCAGGACGGCAACGTGGTGCACTTCAAAGACACCACGTTGAACACGCTCATCGATTCGCCACTCTATGCCGGCGTCAACTTCAAGCGCGTGGATATCTCAAGCGGCCCGGATAATCAGGTCTTCCTCGACCTCTTTGCCGACAAGCCGGAGCAACTCGAGTTCACTCCCGAACAGCTCCAGTTCCATAAGAACCTTGTGATTCAGGCGCAGAAGCTGTTCAACTCCCATCACTACGACCACTACGACTTCCTGTTTTCTCTGAGCGACACCGTGGGCGGCAAAGGACTCGAGCATCATCAGTCCAGTGAGGACGGTACCCGCGGCAACTACTTCACCGACTGGCCGGCTGGAGTCGCCGGGCGCGCTCTTCTGCCCCACGAATACACGCATTCGTGGAACGGCAAGTTCCGCCGTCCCGCCGATCTGTGGACGCCCAATTTCAACGTGCCCATGCAGAACGATCTGTTGTGGGTGTACGAAGGCCTCACCGATTATTACGGCAACGTGCTGACGGCGCGCTCCGGTTTGTGCACGCTCGATCAGGAGCGCGACTTGATTGCGCAGACCGTGGCCGGTTTTGAGCACAGTCCCGGGCGTACGTGGCGCTCGCTGGTCGACACCACCAATCAGCCCATCATCTCCAGTCACGGCTCCGATCCTGAGATTTGGCCGAGCTGGCAACGTTCCTACGATTACTATCCCGAGTCCGATCTCATCTGGCTCGATGCCGATACCAAGATTCGCGAGCTGAGCGGCGGCAAGAAATCGCTCGATGACTTTGCCAAGGCTTTCTACGGCATCGACAACGGCAGCTATGTCACCAAGACCTATACCTTGAATGACCTCGTGACCACGCTGAATACGGTTCAGCCGTTCGACTGGGCGGGCTTCTTCCGCGACCGGGTTTATAACGTCGCGCCGCAGGTTCCGGAGGGCGGCATCACCAACGGCGGCTATCGCCTCGTCTATAACGACACCATGTCGGATTGGGTGAAACACCTTGACATGTCGCGCGGAGCCAGCTTCGCCACGTCGGTTGGCTTGCGTCTGGGCAAAGATGGCAGCGTGGACGACGTCACCTGGGACGGTCCCGCGTTCAAAGCGGGTATCAGCCCTGACATGAATCTGGAAGCCGTGAACGATCAGAAGTTCACCATCCAGGTCTTGCGCGACGCGATTCGCTCGGCTGAAAACAGCAAAGACCCGATCAAGCTCTTGCTGAAGCGCGGCGACGAGTACAGCACCATCCTGCTCGACTACCACGGAGGACTTCGTTATCCGCACTTGGAGCGCGTCGAGGGAACACCAGACCGGCTGGACGACATCCTCTCTCCGGTGAAGTAGATGGTCGGATAATGGGTAGAAACGGCCTTTGGGCAAAGCTGGCTTTTGGGTAAGGCTGGCCTTTGGGTAGAGCTGGCCTTCAGGCCAGCGTCTCGGATGTTCTCTCGGGAGGAGTCGGCTTTAGCCGACGGCAGACAAGATTGATAACAGTTCTTATTCCGCACTGGCCGCCATCGACTTCGGCGGAGCGAATTCAGAACCTTCCGTCTCGTATGGCGTCATCAGCGAGTAGTGCTGTTGCGAGGAGGGGAAGTGGATCTTCAGAATGCGAATGCGAAACACTTCGATGTCCAGCGAATCGATCTCCGGCGTGAGTATCTCAACCAGCAACTTGCGGGTTTCTTCGTAATCGGTCGCGACCTGATATAACCCAAAGAATTTATTGATGCCGTCTTCCGCCACCGCATTGATTCGCTCCAGAACATTCTGCGAGCTCACGGCGACAGGGAAATGATATTCGCCTTCAATCGGCACCCGAATGCCCGACTTCAGCTTGGGCTTGTAACAGAACTCCTGCGAATACAGTTGGTACGGACTTTCCCAGTATTTGATTTTGCGATCGACAGCAAAGAAAGCCACGGTGAGCGGGGTCGCAATAAAAAGCAGAACGAGTATCAGGGTTAAAAGATTCCTGCTGTCGAGCGCGATGAGCAGATAACCCAGAATCGCCAGGCAGCCGATCAGGATCGCGCCCTGTATCTTATGACACTGTCTGGCGCGGCGCAGATGGTACGGAGGCGGGTTTTGCTCGTTCATCGTTCACTCCACGATGTTTTGTGTCGGCCACAGCAGGACGAGGAAGCTGAGCTAGCTGGCCCGATTGTAGCGGCGAAGCCCGCGAAATCATAGAAAATATCAGCACCGCACGATCCGGAATTCCCCTCCCGGCTGGGTGAAATCAGCTTCCCGAACCTGCAGGCACTTCTGTCGCTTCCCAGCATCGCAGACCACTCGCCAGAAAACAGAAGAGACCGTTTTGTCCAGGACAGAACGGTCTCTAGCTTTTGTAACGACGTTGGCGTCGTCATGAGCACATCTACTCCATTACCGGTTTAGTGCTGGCTCGTCTTCCCGGCGTGCGGCTTCGAGTTCGAGCCGCTTTTGCTGTCGACCTGGAGCCGGTCGCGCACGACTTTCACCCCAGTAGTCTGCATCGCCAGGTCTTCTGCCTGGATGGCCTCTTCTTCCGACGGACTCTTGCCGGTCAGCGTGACCACGCCGCTTTGCACGGTGACGTCGATCGTGCTGTCCTTCAGCCCCGACAGACGCTGCGTGATCTCCTTCTGCATATCGGGATCAGGCAGCACTACCGGAGTCTTGACCGTCGCTACCGCAGCAGCTGCTTCGGCGCTCTTGGCGTTGAAGTGGTGAACCACCAGCAGGATCACGGCTACCAGAATCACGGCTACCGCGGAACCATAGATCATCACCTGCTTGGAGGTCAGGTTCAGGAAGAGCGTCTCTTCCTTCTTCGCCGATTCTTTCTCGGCCTCTTCGGCGTAACGCTGCTCGACAATCGCCTTCAGCCGCTTGAATTCGTGCTCGGCAATCTCGCGCGAGCTGTCCTGCACTTCTTCTTCGGTGCTTCCGGCGGCGGCAGGAGCTTCGAACCTCTCCTCGTCCGCTTCCAGGATCGAGTGCAGTTGCAGATCGGTGGCCGACGCCGATCCGTTTCCGCCCGAGCCGTTCTTGCCGTTGGACGGATAGGCAGAGGGCGTCATCGTCGCCGGCATCGGCGGTTCGTCGTGGGTGAGGTACTCGGCAGTGCAGGTGTGGAAGCCATTGGAGTAGCCCATCCCGCACTTGTCGCACACTTTCATCGGCGGCGGCGGAGCGATGGGCTGCACATCGACTTCTTCCTCTTCCATCGCCTTGGCCTGCTGCCACGGCATGTTTTCCACTGCCCAATGCGTCTCCGCCAGATTGGGAGCGGCGCTGGCCTGCGCCTCGTAGCCCAGCGCGACCGCAGCCGCGGTGTAGCCGCCACCGGTCTTGACTACGGCGTCGGCCGGCACTCTGACATTGTGGGGCGGCTTACGGAAATCCGCCGCGGCGTTTGGCGCGGAAGAAGACGACGACTGCCAGTCCTGCCATCCCGGACTGGGATCGGGCGGGCGCTGCGGAGTCTCCGGCTGCGGCGCCGAGAAAGTTTCCCGGCCTCCTTCACCCGGCGACCAGTAGCTCTCTTCCATCTCGACGGCAAAGGTTTCCAGCGCGGGGAAGTCGCGACGCAAATCCTCGAAGACGTCGGAGTCGCTCTCCTCCAGGAGGTTGCATGCCCAGTGCAGCCATTCGGCGGCCGCCGGACCAGGCAGTTCTTTTTGCTGGTCGGGAAGCGCCGCTGCGACGCGCAACTCGCGAATCGCATCCACCCGCAGGCTGTTGAGCGACGACGCGCGCGATTCGAAGCGGTGTCGCACCGTGCCCGCGTTCAGCTCTTCGGCCAGGTCCAGCAAACGGGCGCGCCGTTGCTCAGTGAGCCGCACCTGGGCTTCGCGCTCCAGGTCGTGCAGTAAACGTTCCAGTGCGGTGCGATCGCTCCAGTTGGCGTTGGGGCGCTCTGCACGAACCAGATCGCGAATCGCAACCGCTTTCTGATGGGCGTCCGCCAGGCTGGCCTGCAAATCGTCGTCACCGACCTCCAGACCCGCGTGCAGCCAATCCACCTGCACCTGGACATCCTGAAGGCTCTGATCGAGTTGTTCCAAAGCAGAAAACAAGCGGGAAGACATGTGCTTTCCTTTCACATCTGGCAGCAGCCGGAAGAGCATTGCGCTGCTCTTACGCCGCTACTCGGCCGATTCTGATGTGCGCTACAAGACTAAAAACCCTTAGTCGCCCAGCTTGAAGTTGACGTTGATCTGGGTGTCAGCTTCAACCGACTCACCATTCAAGGTGAAGGGCTTGTAATGCCACTGTTTTACTGCGTCCATCGCCGCCTTGGTCAGCATGTTCGGTCCGCTGACCACGGTCAGCTTCTGCACCGATCCATCCTTGGCAATGACGGCCTGCAAAACTACGGTTCCTTCGACACGCTCCTGACGGGCTGCCGTCGGGTACTGCGGATTCACTCGCGCCAGCAACTGACCTTGCGCGACTCCCGACGAAACCCGCAGCTTCTGGTTAGCCAGCTTGGGAACACTCGCCGATACATCTTTCACGATGCTACCCATGCCGTTGGCTGAGCCGGAAACCGCACCCAGGCTCGGAGGCGCATTGTCGGCCGCCGAAGCTTCTTCTTTTACCACCGGCGTCGAGGGCTTCGGCGCTTCTGGCGGCGGACTCAACACTTGCGCCGAAGGGGTCGTCGTTTCCTTTTGCGTGGTGTTGTCCTGATTGCTCTTCTGGTCCTGCTTTGACTGCGTGTCCGAAGGCTTGCTGGTCTGCGTTGCCGCGGTTGCCGGTGCTGTAGCCTGCGGAGTTGCATTCGCGGGAGCGGTTGCCGGTGTCTGCGCAGGCATTGTGTTCTGCGCCACCGTCGTCGCCGGAGTCTTAGTGCCGGTGCCCTTGTGCGACATCCACATAATTCCACCGATGACGACGACCAGCAGCAACGCTACCGCTGCCAGAGACTCGGGAGCGAATGCGTACTTGCTCCAGTTCCCGTCCTTGAGAGCCTCGCCTCCATCGGTTTTCAGGATCTCCCACTTCGTGCTCCACGATTCCGGCTTGGAACCAGCAGCAACTTTCGCCGGAGCTGGTGCCGCAGCCGCCGCCTTCGGACGAGCGACTTCAACCGGAGCTGGAGCCGGCGCCGGAGCAGGCGCCGCTGTCACTGCGACCGCGGTTACTGCCGCAGCCGCCGCGGCCGCTTCCGCTGCCGCACGCCGTTTCTCTCTCCTCGTCTTTTTATTGTCGGAAACCTTTTCCTGAACCTTGGCCACCGGCTTCGGAGGCTCAACTTTCGGAGCCTGCACCACCGGCTTGCTCACCGCTGGCGCCGGTGCCGCCGCTGCAACCACCGGTGCGGGCGCTACTGCCTGTACCGGCATCGCGGGAGTCACCGACGAGCCATTGCTGCCGGCTTTCGGCTTGTCGGCAACCGGATAGCTGGGACGTGCCACCGCCGGCGCGGGTGTTACTGCCGGACGCGGCGGAGGCTCGGGAGTCGGGCATACATGGTACGCGTCCGTGTAAGTGGCTCCGCACTTATCGCAATACTTGGTTGCCGGCGGCGCCAGGATTTCGGGCTCAGGAGCCACCGCAACACTGCTCATCTGCGAGTGCGAGGCCAGCGACGGCGATGCCCCCGACGGGCGATCGTAGGCACGTGCGACGGCAGCCGCATAATTGCTGTTCTGCGGAACGGGCTCCGGCCGCGATCCCACATTGTAGGACGGCTTGCCATAATCGCTGGGAGGGGCCGGCGGCTTGCTCGCGTAAGCCGGCGGTTCCGGACGACGAGGCGGAGGAGGAGCCGGGGGCTGCGCGGAAGAACGACGCACACGTTCTCCCGGAGTCCAATAAGTCTCTTCCATTTCGCCGGCAAACTGATCGACCGCAGCGAACTCGGTGCGCAGCAGGTTGATAGCGGCGCCATCGCGCTCTTCCGAAAGGTTGCACGCCCAGTGTAACCACTCCGACGCCTCCGGACCCGGCAGCTCTTTTTGCTGTTCGGGGACGGCAGCGTCTGCGCGCAACTGCTGGATCGCATCCATGCGCAGACCGTTCAGTGAGGCAGTACGCGATTCGGAACGGTGCCTGATGCTGCCGGCTTCGAATTCATCGGCCAGATCCAGCAACCTCATGCGCCGTTGTTCGTTGCGTCTTTGCTGAGCAGCGACTTCCAGATCACGAATCAAACGTTCCAGAGATCCACGGTCACCCCAGGCCGCGTCCGGACGCTCCGCCCGAATCAGATCCCGAACCATCGCTGCATTCTGGCTGGTGTCCGCCAGACTGTAATTCAACTGACTATCATTGATCTCCAAACCTGCATACAGAGCGTCGACCTGAGCCTGAAGGGCCTGGAGACTACCATCGAGTTTGGCCAAAGCAGACGAAATGGGAGAAGCCATACAAAAGGTCCTTTCGCAACTTGCTCGTTACTCACTTACGCCACTTCCATCCGTAAACAACCGGTCTGGCTGGTTGCGTCAGCGGGAAGCAAGCGGTTCCGCTACAGGTCCCTTCGCCGATCGCATCGCCGCATCCAGCGGCTGGCCGGAGCGATCGCCAGGAATCCAGTAGCTTTCCTCCATCTCACCTATGAAACGCTCCACCGCTCCGAAGTCGCGATGCAAGGTGGCCAGGGCAACGCTGTCTTTGCCTTCCTGCAGATTGCACGCCCAGTGCAGCCAGGCGGCGCCATCGGGACCGGGCAGCTCTTTTTCCTGCTGCGTCGCGGCGGCTTCCTTGCGCAATTCCTTGACGGCATCAGCACGCAGTGCGTTGAGCGAGTTGCTGCGCGCTTCGAAACGATGACGCACGCGACCCACATCGAGTTCGGTGGCCAGATCCAGCAGCTTGGCGCGCCGCTGGTCATTGCGCCGTTGCTGGGCAGCAATCTCCAGATCATGAATCAGCATGTCGAGTTCGGTGCGATCATTCCACTTCGCATCCGGACGCTCGGCACGAATCAAGTCCCGCAGCAAGGAGCCATCCCGACGCGCTTGCATCAAACTCTGGCTCAGTTTCGCGTCATCAATCTCCAAAGCGGCGCGCAATGCATCAACTTGGGATTGAATGGTGTGGACGCTACCATCAAGTTTTCCCAATGCAGACCAAAAGGGTGAAGACATAACAGGTTCCTTTCACATCCTGATTTGTACTGCCTTCGATCCTGGCAAATTACGGAGGAGCTCGGCGCTTACAACTTGCCCTGTGCGTGGTGCAAGTTCGCCGAGAAGAACTCTCGTTCATTCCGATTGTCGGAACGCGATGCCGGACAAATGCTCGTCGGCTTCGTGGCCTTACATTATCGCAGAAAGTAACTTTATGTAACCCTAAATTAATTGGATTTGTGATTACTAAAGTAACTTACCATCCCAACCGAGGTAACCACCTACGTTGCGGGAAACCTGCTCTTGAATTTGGCATCGCTAAACTTCCACAAAGTTTACGACTGTGATTCCTTGTCCGCCTACCGCGGTTGCCGCCTTGCGGAGCTTCGCCCGAAGTATTTGGAAGCCGCTAAAAATGCGCCTTTGGAGCCCAGCGGAAAGGTGTGGGATTTTTTGCTGCCAATTTTCTCAAGAGCGCGAGACAATGAGCCGTGGCGGGATGTTTGCCTGTCAGCAGGGTTGACAGCCGCATGTTACTGTATAGTGGAAACCCTGAACTGAGCAGAGGAAATACCCCTCAAGGAGTCGCACAATGGATGTGACTACCATCGAATCGGAAGTCCAGCCCGGAGCACCTTTGCCCCCTGAGTCAGTCGCGGAAGTGGGGGTGCGCCAGGGCATTCTGGAAGATCTCACTCTCAAGACTCTGTACCTGAACGGCTCGATGTCGCTGCGCGAATTGTCGGCCCAGATGCGGCTGGGCTTCGCCGTCGTCAACGAACTGCTTCGCCGCCTGCGCACCGATCATCTTCTGGAAGTCACCGGCATGACCGGGAACATTCCGCAGATCGCCATCACCACCAATGGTCGTGAGCGAGCTGTGGAGTTGCTGAATCAGAATCAGTATGCCGGCGCCGCTCCGGTTTCTTTGGAGAGCTACGTCAAGCGCGTCAAGCTGCAAAGCGTTCGCGATACCGAGATCCATCCTCCAGAGGTGCAGCGCGCGTTTGCTCATCTTGTTCTGGAACCCACGACGTTAAAGAAGCTGGGCGCAGCCCTGAATTCCGGCACATCGATCTTTCTGTATGGCCCCAGCGGCACCGGCAAAACTACCATCGCCACCGCTCTGTCCAACGTGGTCTCCACCGACAGGGTGTGGGTTCCTTATGCGGTCGAAGTCGATGGACAGATCATCACCGTCTACGATCCGCACGTACACGCTTCGGCCGAACAGCAGACGGATTCGCAGAGCACCGATGCGCGCTGGGTGCTGTGCCGCCGCCCCACCGTGCTGGTGGGCGGCGAACTCACCATCGAAATGCTGGAGCTCCAGCTCAACCCGATCACCAAGTTCTACACCGCCCCGCTGCAGATGAAAGCCAACAACGGGGTGCTGATCATCGACGACTTTGGCAGGCAACGGCTGCGTCCTGATGAACTGCTGAATCGCTGGGTCGTTCCCCTGGACCGCAGAATCGATTTCTTAAGTTTGGCCGGCGGTAAGAAGGTTGAGATTCCCTTCGAAATGTTTGTGGTCTTCGCCACCAATCTTGATCCTGCGACTCTGGTGGATGCAGCCTTTCTTCGCCGCATTCAGACCAAGATTGAAGTCGGCACCCTGACCGATCCCCATTTCCACGAAATTTTCGAGGCGGTCTGCAAGGAATTCAACCTTGAATATGCAACTCCCATCGTCGACGAGCTGATCACCGTCATCCGGAAAAAATACCGCGAGCCGTTGCGCGCCTGTCACCCCCGCGACATCGTCAACCAGATTCGCTGGGTCGCACGCTACGAACAGATCGAACCGGTGCTGGACAGCAAGGCCATGGCCGATGCAGCCGCGGTCTATTTTGTCTCCGACGGCAGGGGCAACCACAAGTAGGAGCCGGCTGCAGTGTGAGAACAAAGACTCGGCGTCGGCCCAAACGACCGGCGCCTTTCTTTCTGTCAGGCGATTTTCAAAAGGACGTTCTTAGATTTTTGCCGGCGGCACTTTTTGAATGAAGGCGATCACGGCGACTACGCCGGCGATGACCACGATGGTCCAGAGCGCCTCGTGCGACATCGAGTTGGAAACGTAGTTAAGGAACTGTCCGGGGGTGGCTTTCACCGCGTCCCAAACATCCATGGAGCTGCCCATGATCTTCGCGCCCATGAAGAGCACAAGGGTGACGACCCCAAGACCGACGATAGCCAGTAACGTTCTCATAGTAGCGACCTGCCGCGCCAGAGTTTGAGGATCTTGTCGAGAAGTAGCTGAATGCTAGCACCCTCGAGCAAGGCCAACAAGCAGCAAAATGGTGGCTCTGGCACCTAGGTTGATAGATTGCGTTTAGAAACCACGCTCCTGACATGCTCCACTAATTGGCCGCCCCTTTCAGGCACTAGGTTTTGGTTTTTCCTTTGGCAGTCGGGAACTCCGGTGTAAGCTGTTGCCAGTTATCAGTTACAGGTTTTGGCCGTGAGGCTCCCTATTACGTGGGTGAGGTGCCTTTGTCGCTCTGCGTGAAGTCGGAAGCTGGAGCGACCGAGAATTTGCCAACGCTACGTGCCACAGGACCTGGATGGTGTCCCGACTATGGCTCTTGACGATCTTCTGCACTACGGACAGGAAAAAGCCAAGGAGATCTACCAACGGCGCGAGCGGCGCAAAGTTGAAATCGAACGTGCGTCCGCCGACAGCAAGCTGAAAGCAATGTGGGGCCCGAAGCTGTGGGAACTGCTGCGCGAAGCCATTATCGAGCGCGTCAAATCTATCAACGCCGCCTTGGGAGAACCTGCCCTTATCTGCGACGCCACCCGCACGGAATGGATCATCATCCGTGTTAATCAGGTATTCGCCAACATCTCTGCCGCTTACGACGCCGCATCCGGCAAGGTCACGCTGAACCTCGACGATCACTCCGAGATCTACGACCTCGAGGTCGTCAAGGGCGAGGTGAAGTATAAAGAGATCGGCTACTTCTCTCCCGATCAGCTAGCCAAAATGTTGGTGGATAAAGCTTCCTATTTGGTGCTATGATGCACCACACAAAAGCTACCTAAACGTGGTAATTGTCGGCGAACCTTCGCTGGTGTGTGCGAACCATGATGACAAGAAAGCTGATTCCACTTGCTCTGATTGCTCTGGCCGGCATCTGCTGCTGGGGTCAAGCTCCCGGTCAGGCCTCTAACAACGCTCAAAGTTCTGCTCCGGCGCAATCCGCCGCTCAGGCGTGCGGAAAAAATGTCTCCTTCGCAGTCGCTGAAGGCGGACAGCCGGTTCCGGCGATCCCGAAATTTGCTGTGAAGTGGCTGGAGTCGAAAGCGCCGCGGCAGCACTACTCGAATCTGTGCTTCTCGCAGATTCCCTCTGCGAGTTTGCCTAACTATGTTGTGGTGTTCTCGACCAGCGACGCTCCCTTTGAAGGTCTGACGCCCTCGGCGCACACGTACACCACCGCCGCTCCCGCTCACATGAGCACGGCTGCTCTTACCAGCTCGGGCGGTACCTGGACCTACGCGTACTCCGGCAGCGCGCCCCCGGCGACTACCGACACGCTGAGCTTGAGGAAAGACGACAAGCCGAAAGAGTTAGTGGCGCGCGCCTACGATCAAGCCGGACGCGTGGTTTCGAAGGTGAGCCTGGCGAGCATCTCCTCCCGCGACAAGCTGATTGAGAAAGTTCTGTCGGACATCATCGCCGACACGCCTCATCAGATGGCGAAGTCGGCAGTGCCTTCCCCGTTCCCGGTCTACTACGTGAACTGCGACATTGACGCGCCGACCGCTTCGCCGCCAGTGAACGGACCTCCGGCTGCGGCCCGCACCGAAACCGCGTCAGCGGCGGTGAAGCCTGCGCCCGCGCCCGATCCCCAGATCAACCTCTGGTCGGACCCGGGCGGAGCTGATGCCTTTGTGGATGGAGCGTTTGTCGGCAAGACGCCGTATACGATGAGCGTCACCCAGGGCGACCACACCATCACTTTGCGCAAGCACGGCTACGGTGTCTGGCAGCGCAAGTTGTATGTCAGTGGCGCCAGCCGCAAAATCGGCGGGTCCCTGGAAATTAAAGAGCTCGACCTGAAGTAATCCTTCAGGTGCGATCAAACACGCGGCTGCATCTCAGGGCATGGCCTGAGGAACGGCCGCGTTTGTGTTGCCCAGCAGCGCCAGAATGCGCGTGCCGTCCGAATGCGGAATGGGCAGCAGATTGTAGATGCAGGCCACCACGTTGATTTCCGCAAAAGTTCTCATCGAATCCCACAACGCGAATGCCAGGAAAAGATTGAAGAGCGGTCCGGCCAGCGACACCAGAAAATTCGCCCACTTCGGTCCAGCTTCACGAATGGTATAAAGCCCGCGCCGCGAGAATCCAACCTTCTTCACCTTCACGCGACACACGACGGCCATTGCGATATGTCCGCACTCGTGCAGAATCATCGCAGGAATACCCAGCAACATTGCGCTCAGAACATGCCAGAGGATCGCCATTAGGGAGCCCGTCTTTCGCCAGAGATTCGTGCGCAGGAATTTCTGCCGCGCACCTAAAACAATCGGCGCACCGTACTCAGGCTTTAGTCGCGTGAGCGCGAACGCGCAAACATTGGGATGGAGCAGAGCAGAGGGGGGTTGGCCTTCCAGCCGTCGCACCGCAGTAACCCGCGCTGAAATCAAGTCGACGGCGATGCTGCCGATACTTACAACAACAGTAGTCCGGACGGTGGAATGTTTTTGGTGCCGGATCGCTCCAGCACAACTCCACCATCCGCTATTTGCAAATACACGAACGTGGCCGGGCGCGCCTACAGGGAGATGCGCGCCCGCGCCATTTCTGCACCAACATACTTGGTGCCCCACGTTCGGCCGTCTTCTGGCCTAACCTGGGTCCGGAGCTTACTCAACCAGGTTTTTGCAAACCGCAATTTTCTCAATCGTAATCGCGCCTTAATTCACTATTCGTTTAATTAAAAACGCGAGCCAAAACCCATCTGGCACTCCTGTGCTGCCTCTTATCGCCAATTCGGGGCAAAATCACGCTACTACCTTGTTTCTGGCCGAGAACGAGCGCACAATCTGGGGCAGGACGTGTGTGCGACTCTAACCGTTAACCCTTGGTAAAACTTATGAGCTCTCCAATACGATCGAGCCTCGCCAGGCTTGATGAAAGTCTGCAGACCCTCAAGTCGCAACTCGACTCCATGCAGGCTGGCTTGGAAGTAAGCGACGCGCAGTTGGGCACCGCTCTGGCCGATGCAACCCAGAGCGCGGCCATCGTGCGCGACCTCATCCTGGCCGAAGATCCCAGCGCGCAGTGGAACGACCGGCACGGTCTTGATATCGTCATTCAGGATTTGGAGCACGCCGCCGTCGAGCGCCTGAAACAGCAGCGCCGCAGCCGTCTCCTCGGGCTGGCCAATGAGCTGGAAGCCGGCACCGTTCATCATCGCTTCGAATCGCGTAGCGCCGTGCTGAATGGCATGCGCATGGAAGCTGTCGGCGAGTTGCGCAAAAACGCCGCTCTCTCCGAACAGGACAAAGATTTGCCCGGGCCCGAAGCGAGCGCGTGGATGTTCTGGGCCTGCAATTTACAGGAAGGCAGCGGCCCGGTCTTCGACCAACTGCGACGCAACTTCCCTGCCCTGGAACGTTTTGTCAGTGAGATGGAGGAGCGCTACTGGCGGCCTATACCGCGCGGTTCAGCACCGCCCCCGCCCGCACCGCCTCCGCCATCCAATGTCTACAGCACTCCCATCAGGACTGCGCCGGAGCCTGCACCGCCGAAGCCCGTCGAGCGCGCCATCACAGCGCCGGTCATCGCTTCCGTAACCGCCGCGCCGGTTGCCGTTGCAGCAACGTCGAAGCGCCGGAGCCGGTATCCGAGCTGGAGACGAATTCCGTAGCGGAAGCGATCGCACCAGAAGAGAAAGAGGACGCGAGCCGCGGATGCGGCACCGCTAGAGCCCACCGAGCACGCGTTCACCACCTTCGGCAGCGTCGCCGAGCAAGGCAAGAAGAAACCGCTCGCGCTCTATGCTGCCGGAGTCGGGATCGTGGTTGTGCTGGCTGCCGTGTTTCTCGGCATGCACGGCGTGAACGCCACTACCAGCACCAAGCCTGCCCCTGCCGCAACGGCCAAGCCTGCCGACACGCCGGCCGTCGCTCCCGCAGTGCCGGCTATCCATCAGCCCATCGAGGGCACGCAGCATCAGATTCTGCTCAACCTGGAAAGCTGTGAGCGCTCAGGTACCGTCATCGAGTGTCATGGTTCGGTGTCGAACACGGGAAGCGATACCTACCGCGTTGCTCTCGGCGCCGTGGATGTAGTCGACGGCAAAGGCAACAGCTTCAACCTGAACGGTGGCGGGCAGTTTAATTTCGCGGCCGGCCGCAACACCAGCATTGCCGGCGGAGCGCAAGTGCCTTACTCGGTCAAGGTTCCCGACAAGGACGGCTCGGCGCGCACGCTGACGTTGTATCTGGATCTGAATAGTCCGCGAGGCCTGGAGTACACCTTCCGCGACATTCCCATCACCGATCAGCAGGCAGCCAGCCATCCCACAACGTAGTACACGCGTTGGGAAGAGCCAATCTCGGATGGGTAGAGCCGGCCTTCAGGCCGGCGTCCACACCACACAATTGATTTCTTGAGCCGGCTTCCGGCGCCGGCACTTGAGCTCTGAGGTAATTCCATGCCGCAGGTGGAGCACGCCTTCAGCCGTGCCTGTTGCGCCCACGTCGACGTGCGCTTTAGCTCCTGAGGTAACTTCCGTGGCCCTGTCACTCACTTGGCATCTCTTCTTTTTGTAGATATGCTGGCCGGACGATGGCCGAACCGGGGATCGCTCTCCTTCCAAAACCTGATTCTTCTTTGCGCGCGTGGCTGGTGGTGCTGGCTGCGTTTATTGGCGCGTTTGTCAGCTTCGGCGTGACCTACAGCTTCGGTGTATTTTTGCGGCCGCTCGCCACCGCCTTCCATGCCTCACATGCAACGATGTCGGTGCTGTTCTCGGTGATCGCCGCTCTAACTTTTTTCGCTGCGCCGTTTACCGGCGAGCTCGCCGATGTTCACGGCCCGCGCATCGTCGTCGCCATTGGCGCCGTTCTGATGGGCTTGTCGCTCATCGCCACCGCGCACGCCCATTCCTTCGCGACCATCGTCCTCACCTACGGTGTGGGACTTGGCACAGCGGCGGCCTGCATCTACATTCCGGCGATTTCCGCCGTAGGCGAGTGGTTCGAGCGCCGGCGCGACATCGCCATGGGAATCGCGGTGAGCGGCATCGGGTGCGGGACGCTGGTTGCCGCGCCGGTTTCAGCCTTGTTGATTGAGCGCTATGGCTGGCGCGAGGCATTCATCGTCTTCGGATGGGCTGCGGGCGCGTTGCTTCTGCTCGCCGCCGCCCTGCTGTCGCGCCCCGCCGTCACCGAGTCGAAGAAAAAAGTCCGCATCAGCACCGAACTGCGCACGCCCGCGTTCCGTCTGCTGTACGTCAGCCTGATGCTCGCCGGCATCGCCGTCTACGTGCCGCTGGTGTTCATTCCCGTCTATGCCGCCGACATCGGCGCGGGCCGCGTTGCCGGAGCTGCGGTGATTGGCTATATCGGAGCCAGCAGCGTTGTCGGACGCCTCGGGCTGAACGCCCTGGCCCCGCGCTTCGGCCTCCTGACCATGTACCAGATCGCCTACACCATCCTGATGGCCAGCTTCGCTCTGTGGCTCTTCGCGCACTCCTACATCTTCCTGGTTCTCTTTGGATTAGTGATGGGCATCGGCTACGGTGGAATCGCCGCCATGGCTCCGGCGGTCGCAGCAGCCATCTTCGGCATCGCCGGACTGGGCGAGCTGCTGGGTATTCTGTTCACCGGCTTCGGCCTCGCCTGCATCGTTGGACCGCCCATGGCAGGATTGCTGGTGGACGTGACCCACGACTTCAGGTGGCCTATCTACGTTGCCGCAACAGCAGCTCTGCTGGCATTTCTGGCGGTCGTCCCGCTGCGACAATTCAAGGAGCAGTGCGAGGAAACATCTTCCAGGGCCGCCTAGTTCGAGCAGCTCCCACACTGTCAGAGCTGCTGCTTCTCCCGCTCCAGGTTCGGATTCTTGGTGCCCCACGTTCGGCCTTCTTTCGGCCTAACGTGGGCCTTCCTCTCTACAGCCCAGAATTTGCCCAGCAAACCTTAGACAAGGTTTCGCCTTCTTAATACCTACACGTGTTAAGCAGGACACCACAGTCGCGTGTGAGAAGGAGTTTTGAGATGAATAAAGTAACTACAGCACTACTCGCAATTGCGTTGTCCGCACCTATGATGGCCTTTGCACAGAGTGGACAGGACGCCAGTCAGGTGCAGCAGAAACAGGCAAACCAGGCCGCGGAGAACAGCGTTAACGGCATGAACACTGCCCCGCACTCCAGCATGACTGGTATGGTCAGCAACGCCGGCAAAACGTTCACCAGCGACAACGTTGCCTATCAGGTCGCCAACCCGAACAAGCTGAAGAGCTATGACGGGCAGACCGTCATGGTGAAGACCCAGTACAACGCCGGCAACAATAAGATCAAGATCGACAAGGTCATGCCGGCTTCCGGCTCCGGCCAATAACTTCTGACCCAAGGATCGCGCGCCGCCGGCGCGCATGCAGCAGGCTCCCGCGCTTCAACCGAAGAGGGGGCCTGCTTGCGTCTGGCCGTTTATTTTTTCTGGCTGGGATCGTCGGCAGGGTTGATGTAGTTGAACTTCACCGGCGACATGCCGTGAATCTGAATGATGGTGTCGTCGCTCACGGCCATCGCATAGTGGTGCATATCCGGATCGAGATAACCGAAGCTGCCTGCCGGCAAGCTCATCATCTTCGCTTCGTCGAACTGGTCGCCCATGCCCAGCTTCAGCGTGCCCGTAATTACGGTGACGTTCTCGCGCAGCGGATGCGTGTGCGGTGCAATCCTGTATCCCGCCGGCAACTTCAAACGGATGGTATAGTCGCCGCTGGAAGCCATGGGATTGCCTTCCAGCACGGCCAATTGCGCTCCAGGTGCGATGAATGGCGGCGGCGGACCCCAGACAATCTGGTCAGGGGTGAACGCGTTTTTCGGCGAGGCCAGCACGCGAGACGTGGGAACGTAGCCGGCAAACCATAATCCCGTCATCAGCAACGCAGCGATGCAGATATTCCGTTTCATCTTTTCCTCCACAGAACTTTGCGAGTTGAAATCTGTAGCGCCGTCTCGTCAAAGGCGGACAAAACCTGGGAACACCTGAGACTGGACAGTGGGAGAGCCGCCCGCCTTTATCCTGAGCCTAACCAGCGTGGCGCAAACGTTAATCGGATTTGGCACGCATCATACACCGGCTGCGCCAGCGCCAAGCCAGTCTTTTTCCCGCGGCCACTAAACCTAGAACCCTGCGCCGCGCACTGCAATTCCCCCGTTGCAGGCACGGCACAAGGCATCCCGGGGCGGCGAACGCCGACGTCGTCAGAGCGAATTAAGAAACGCGATCAACTGCTGTTTCTCCTCGTCCGTCAGTCCCATCGAGAATCGGTTGTTATAAAAGTTCACCAGCTGTTGCAGATTTGCCGCCGCGCCGTTGTGGAAATACGGCGCACGCGCGGCCAGTCCGCGCAGTACCGGACCTTTACCGCGATTGACGTCCGCACATTGTCCCGTGACCAACCCCTTGCCCGGATCGGAGGTGTAGAACGTCAGCGGACGGCCAGTCACCGGATCGGTGCAGCCGGTGATGCGATAGATCGGAACGTCGGGCTGCGAGAGTTGCGTCAGGCTGCCCGTAATGAGCGGATCGCGCTCGTACGCCACCGTGTGGCTGGTGCCGATATCGAGCGGCAGCGGGAACGAGTGATCGCCGACATTCGGCGTGTCGTGACAGGTGGTGCAGGTTCCGGTGATCTCCTGCGGGTAGCCCAGCGCCGGATTGTCGTTCAGGCCGCGCACGCCGGTGATGTGCACCTTCGCCGTATTGAAGAGCTTCTCACCGGCGGCGACCATCGAGCGCCCCTGCCCGTAACCGTCGTTGTCGCTGCCGCTGTTCTGCCACGCGGCAAATACCGTCATCGCTGAGGGATCAAATGGCTTGCCCTGCGGATCGCCGCCCAGCGAATCGTTCATCCCCGGGTAATACGGGAACGTGGAAAGATATAGCGGCCCACCGTTAGCACCTGCCTGATTCAGGGGGCCGGCCTGATCGTCGTAAACCTGTGCCGTGTTAAGCCCCAGCTCGAAGTTCACGATCTCGGTCAGTTGCTCCTGCGTCGGTGGCTGCGCGCCCTGCGCATGTGTCAGCACCGCATCGGTGGCCTGGCTGGTCAGGTCGGTAACCAGATTCGCCTGAAAGGTCTGCTCGTTGTTGAGCGGATCGATGGTCTGGCGCCCGTCGAACATGATCGTGCTGAGGAAACCGACATTCGTGCTCGGCAGCGGTCGCCGATAGATCGAAACCACCTGCTTGCCGGTCTGCCGGTCGGTCATGATGGCGCAGCCGTAAGGATCGTAGACCACCGACAGCGTGTACTGCGGATTCGCCGGCATGTTGATGCCGATGCGAATCAAGCCATTGTTCAACAGCAGGCTGTGGCTCGAGGCCAGCCCGCGCGGATCGCCGGGACAGTTGGCGCCGTCAATCGGCGCGAAGAGCGGATCCTGCCCCTGTGTCAGGGCAAACCGCTGCTGGATGCTGGTGAGGCTAATGCTGAAAGCCTGGCTCGCCTGATGGCAGGTCTCGCAGGTGCGGCCGTTGGTGCCCAGGCTTTGAAAGAAAGCGCTGTTCTTGTCGATAGCGCCGTTGGTGTTGTTGGTGGCAACGTAGCCGGTCGGATCCCGGAACGGCTGCATGTTCGGGATGATGGCCGTTCCGGCCAGAACCGTGACCGCGGCGCAACTCAACACAGATATGGCGAGTCCCCACTTCCGAAGCGTACTCATTCGAATCCCCAATCTCCCTGTCACCCTGAGAGGCTCTCGGCAAGTCTGTTTTCGTGTGGCACGCTGCCCATTCGGCTTCAGCAAGGCGGCGTGCCGGCTGGCGGCGGGTACATCTCACAAAATGTGGGCAGAGTTTGGCCGAAGCAGCCGCAGCACTCAATAGTGGCTGCCTGTCGAACGTCTTATTTTTTCCTGACGGGCTAAGCTGCTGAGGCAGAGGTGTTTGCCGTCGTTATGGAAAATTCAGGGTAGAATGTCTGCAATCTTCATGGGGTGAGTCTTGGGGTCACAACCAGCCCGAATGCAAGCACCGCTGCGCTTTGGACGGGATTTCGAACTGGATCCCGGCACCTATCAACTGCGCCGCGCCGGCCGAGCTATCAAGCTCGAACGCATCCCCATGGACATTCTTCTGCTGCTGGCGGCCGAACGCAGCCGGGTGGTCAGCCGCGACGAAATCGCCGAGCAGGTTTGGGGCAAGGACGTCTGCCTCGATGTCGACAACAGCATCAACAGCGCCATCCGGAAAATCCGCCAGGCCCTGAGGGACGACCCCGAACAGCCACGCTACATCCAGACCGTCACCGGACGCGGCTACCACTTCATCGCCGTTGTCACCGCGCCGGATGAGACGCCGCTGGAAACGTCTCCGCCGGCCGGGACGGCGACGCCGGCTGCGGCACTTACTCCAGAAATCGTCGAACCGATTCCCAGCGACGAATCCGCCGTACTGATCGAATCTCCGCCGACCGCAGAGACGGAAGCAACGTCGGAACGCCCGCGCCGCTGGTGGCCGCTCGCACTGATGATCGCGCTGGTGCTGCTCGCCGGAGTCAGCTTGCTGTGGTGGAAGCGTACCCAGACACGCGCGGTCGCGCGCGGCCCGGTTCGCATGGCCGTGCTTCCCTTTCAAAATCTCACCGGCGATCCCAGCCAGGATTATTTCAGCGACGGATTCACCGAAGAGATGATCATGCAGTTGGGCGCTCTCGATCCTCATCACCTGGCCGTCATCGCGCGTACCTCGGTCATGGCCTACAGAGATCACCGCACGCCGGTCGAGCAGATTGGCCGCGACCTCGGCGTCCAGTACGTGCTGGAAGGAAGTGTCCGTCGCGATGCCGACAAGGTCCGCGTCACCGCCCAGCTGATTCCGGTGCGCGAGCAGACGCCGGTGTGGTCGAAGGAATACGATCACGATCCGCAGGACCTGCTGGTGGTGCAGAGCGAGATCTCGCGTGCCATCGCCGGAGAAATCGAGTCCACGCTGGGCGCGCGCAACGTGCTCACCGTTCACGCCGGCCCGCGCCTGAGCCCGCAAGAGTACGAAGCCTACGACCTCTATCTCCGGGGCCGTTACCTCTGGAGCAAGCGCACCTTTCAGGATCTTCAGGGAGCTGCGTCGTGGTTTCAGCAGGCCATCGCGCTTGATCCCAACTACGCGCCCGCCTACGCAGGACTGGCCGACAGCTACGCCATCATGAGCGCCTATGGCGACGTTCCGCCCAACCAGTACATTCCGCTGGCACGTGCGGCGGCGCAGAAGGCGCTGCAACTGGACGGCTCGCTGGCCGAGGCGCACACCTCGCTGGCGCTGATCGCGCAAAACTACGACTGGGACTGGAAGACCGCCGAGAAGGAATATCGCCGCGCCATCGAGCTGAATCCAAACTACGCCACCGCTCATCACTGGCTGGCGGAGTGCCTCGCCTATCAGGGACGCTTCGAGGAAGCGCTGGCCGAAAGCGAGCGTGCCCGTCAACTCGATCCGCTGTCGCTTATCATCGCCACCGATAACGGCGCCATCTACTACTTCGCGCGGCAGTATGACCGCGCTATCTCGCGCTTTAAAACCGTACTCGACGTCGATCCTTCCGTCGGACGCGCTCACCTCATTGTCGATGCCTACGTCGAGCAGGGAAAGTACGACGACGCCCTTGCCGCGGTCAATGAGTGGCCCCTCAGCGTAGGAAACACCTGGACGTTGGCGATGCGGGCTTACGTTTATGGGAGATCCGGCAACAAAACCAAGGCGCTCGCGGCGCTTGAAGAGTTGAAGAAGTCCGGCAACTACGCGACCGGCGACCATTCAGCGGCCTTCGATCAGGCCTACTCCGGTATCGGCGACAACGCCGTGTGGCTCGACTGGCTGGAGGAAGCAGTGCGCCAGCACAACACCCTTCCCACCGCTTTCAAAGTCGATCCCCGCTACGATCCTCTGCGCAACGAGCCGCGCTTCCAGAAATTGCTGCGCGACGCCGGCTTCGACAACAACTCAAAATAAATCCGGGTACTGGGCAGTTTTCAAATTGGCTGACTGACAAGATAAGGGTGGAGCATGCCTTCAGGTGTGCAGTTCAAACTGCGATATTGAAGCGCGGCTTCAGCCACCGAAGTGGATGCCAGCGATGTCTTCCCTCAGCGGCTAAAGCCGGGGGTTGAGACAGGCTGTCTTTTTGCACGCCTCAAGGCGTGCTCCACCCAAAGCAACTGGCAACCGCATTTTTTTACAACCCCTCAACACCTTTAATGACTCTTTTTACCGGTTAGCACATCTGATTGCACATAGCGGCCGGGACAATGAACTCTCACCAACTCCCGTCGCTTCTCAAATTCTTAAGGAGGCTCCATCATGATCCGATACCAGTACGCCGACGTTGACGGCAGCAAAGTTTTCTACCGCGAAGCCGGACCGAAAGACGCGCCGGTCCTTCTGCTGCTCCATGGCTTCCCCACCTCGTCACACATGTTCCGCAACCTGATTCCCGCGATCGCCGACAAGTACCGCGTGATCGCGCCTGACCTGCCCGGCTTTGGCTTCACCGAAGCCCCTAAGCAAAAAGGCCGCGCCACCTTCGAGCAGATCGCCAAGACCATCGGCCGCTTCACTGAAGTCCTCGGCCTCGATCACTACGCCCTTTACGTCTTCGATTACGGAGCGCCCACCGGCTTCCGCCTCGCCCTCGCGCATCCGGAGCGCGTGACCGCCATCATCTCGCAGAACGGCAATGCGTATGAAGAAGGACTAAGCCAGGGTTGGAATCCGATCCAGAAGTATTGGCAGGAGCCGACCGAAAAGAACCGCGCCGCACTGCGTGACTTCCTCACGCCGCAATCCGTAAAGGACGCGCAGTATCTGTATGGCGTGAAGGATCCTTCGCTGGTGGCACCGGAGTCCTACACGCTGGACTCGGCGCTGCTGGCGCGTCCCGGCAACGAAGATATTCAGCTCGACCTGTTTCTCGATTACGCCAGCAACGTCGCGCTCTATCCCAAATTTCAGGAATACTTCCGCACCCGGCGGCCGGCGCTGCTGGCGGTGTGGGGCAAGAACGATCCCTTCTTCCTGCCGCCCGGCGCCGAAGCTTACAAGCGCGACATTCCCGACGCTGAAGTACACTTCCTCGATACCGGACACTTCGCCATCGAGACCCATTACCGGGAAATCGCTGACCGCATTCGCGAATTCCTCGGTCGCAAGCTTGGAGCGAAGAGCACGGCGGCGTGAGCTATGGCAGGTGCGGCTGGTGAGCTGTGTCTCAGGGCACAAATTCGGTGACACAGCTTCGGTGACATAGCTTCGGTCACACAGCTCCGGTGGCACAGCTTAGGGCGTACCGCTCAATTTGTTAGGAATTGTCATCCCGACCGGAGGCGGGCCCGCTTTTGGCCCGCCGGAGCGGAGGGACCTGCGGTTCGTCAGACGGGGCAAGTAAATTTGCGCAGCAGCAAAAATTCGCGTGGCGAACGGGATGGAGGCGGACTTCACGATGCTTGGGATGACAATTCATAATAGGTAGCGCACAAGGAGCTTCATGCAAGTCCTATCCGTCAATGTAGGCAAGCCGCGCGAGGTGCCGTGGAACGGCATCACCATCAGCACGGGAATCTACAAGCGCGCCGTCGCCGGCGAGGTCGCCGTGCGCAAGACGAACCTCGACGGCGATGAGCAAGCCGACCTCACCGTGCATGGCGGCCCATACAAAGCGGTGTACGCGTATCCGGCGGAGCACTACGGATTCTGGCGCGACGAGTTTCCCGACATGCCGCTGACCTGGGGCTACTTCGGCGAGAACCTCACCACCACCGGCCTGCGCGAAGAAGATGTCTGCATTGGCGACACCATCAAGATTGGCTCGGCGACATTTCAAGTCACGCAGCCGCGCCTGCCCTGCTACAAGCTCGGCATACGCTTCGGCCGCGACGACATCATCAAGCGATTTCTCGCCAGCCGCCGCAGCGGATTTTATCTTTCCGTGCTGGAAGAAGGTTCGCTGCGTTCGACGTCGGAAATCGAAATCGTGGAGCGCAATCCGCAGAAGGTCTCGATCGTCGACGTCATCAATCTGTTTCTCGGCATGCCGCAGGATGATGCAATCCTGGCGCGCGCGGTCCAGGTCGATGCCCTGCCGCAGGATTGGAAGCTGGAGTTGCAAGCCCGCTCCAAAGCAAGGGCCCAGGCGAAAGCACTCATCGAGAGAGGGGAGTTCGAAGCCGAGGCTGAGTAACTTCATCGACAACTAAGAGCAGGTTATCGAACAGAATGCGTTCCTTACGCTTCGTGCCGAACCGCAGATTCTTCCTCCGGCTGAAGCCGTCGTCAGGACGACAATTCCCGAGCGGTACCGCTTGAATTGTCATCCTGAGCGAAGCGAAGGATCTGCGGTTCGTCCGCCGGAGCCCCACGTTCGCCTTCCTTTGGCCTAACGTGTAGTCGGAATCATATCGACATAGGTTAACGTCCAACATCAGGACGTGAACCTGGGGGACCAACCAAGATGCACCAACCAAGATGGGAGGCTAGAACAGCAGCCGCGTCCTTTCTAAGTTACTCTTCCCACTGTTCGTTCCCGGACAAACCATCCTTATATCTGTACAAAAATGGACAACTACTTTTATTTCAACTAGTTGCTCACACAGACGCACTGGATTCGTCTAAAATTTCCTAAAGAGTTTTGGGAACTCACTTCCCGGTCCCCGCGTATTCCCAGTCGAATTCATTTGGGTATTCTCCGATTCCAGAGAGTGAGATCTATGAAAAAATCCCTCGTAGTCCTGGCTGTGGGTTTGTTGACCTGCACAGCTTTTGCGCAACGCCTGCCCGGCGGCGCATCGCCCGAACATTACACGCTGACCGTCGACGTCAACTTCCCCACCAATAGCTTCGACGGCGACGAGACCATCAAGGTCAAGCTCGACAAGCCCACCAACACCATCACGCTGAACGCGCTGGAAATCGATTTCCATGACGTCTCCGTGACCGCCGGTGGCCAGACGCAGCCCGCCAAAGTTTCGCTCGATGAAAAGAACGAGATGGCGACCTTCACCGTCGACAAGCAACTTGCCGCCGGAGAAGCCAGCGTGCACATCAAGTACACCGGCCATCTCAACGACAAGCTGCGCGGCTTTTATCTGAGCACCTACAAGGGCAAAAAGTATCTGGTCTCGCAGATGGAATCGGTCGACGCGCGCGTCGCCTTCCCCAGCTTCGACGAGCCATCCTACAAGGCGACCTTCGATCTGACGGCGATCATTCCCAAAGACGATGTGGCCATCTCCAACGGAGAAGTCATCTCCGACACACCCGGCCCCGGCGACAAGCACACCGTAAAGTTCTCGACCTCGCCCAAGATGTCCAGCTACCTGGTGGCGCTCACGGTCGGCGACTGGAAGTGCATCTCCGACCACACCGATGGCGTGAAGGTCAGCGTCTGCACCGTGCCGGGCAAAGAGAACCTGGCGCACTTCCCGCTGGAAGCGTCGAAGAACTTCCTGCACTACTACGACAGCTATTACGGCATCAAGTATCCGCTGCCCAAGCTCGACAACATCGCCGTGCCTGACTTCGAAGCCGGCGCCATGGAGAACTGGGGCGCGATCATCTATCGCGAGACCGCGCTGCTCATCGACGACAAGACCGCGTCGGTTGGCGCGAAAGAAAACGTTGCCGACACCATCGCCCACGAGATGGCGCACCAGTGGTTCGGCGATCTGGTGACCGCCGCGTGGTGGGACGACATCTGGTTGAACGAAGGCTTCGCCACCTGGATGACGCCGCATCCCATCGCCAAGTGGCAGCCCGAATGGATGGTTCCGCAGGGCGTAGTGGAGGACACCAACCGCGCACTGGCCGAAGATTCCATTCCCAGCCAGCGTCCCATTCACCAGGAGGCCGAAACCCGCGGCCAGATCGATCAGCTCTTCGACGGCATCGCCTATGGCAAAGCCTCATCGGTGCTGCACATGCTCGAGGCGTACCTTGGGCCGGAGACCTTCCGCCAGGGCGTAAACCTCTACTTGAAGGAGCACGCCTACGGCAACGCCACGGCCGCCGATTTTTGGACGGCGATGGCCCACGCCTCGCACAAGCCGGTCGACGAAATCATGCCGACCTTCGTCATGCAGGCCGGCGCGCCGTACGTCAATGTGGAAACCAAATGCGAGAACGGCAAGACCGAGTTGGACCTCTCGCAGAAACGCTATTACGAAAATCCCACGCTGTTCAACGAGGCCAACGGCCAGCTCTGGCAGATTCCGGTCTGCGTAAAGGGCATCAACGGCGGCACGGCCAGTGCGCAGCAGTGTTTCCTGCTGACCAAGAGCGAGCAGCAGTTCACCATGAAGGGCTGCTCCAAGTTCGTCTTCCCCGACGCAAACGCGCTTGGCTACTACCGCTTCAGCTATGACAGCGCTGGCCTGCACCAGATGGGCAGCGGCGTCGAGAGCGCGCTGACGCCGGAAGAGCGCATCGCTCTGATGGGCAACGAGTGGGCGCTGATGCGCGCCGGCAAGCATTCGGTGGGCGATTATCTCGCGCTCGGTGCGCAGCTGAAGAACACGCCCGGCGTGGTGCTGCTCGCTGACTTCGGACGCCATCTCGACTTCATCAATGACATGCTGGTGAACGACTCCGACAAGCCGGAGTTCCAGGCGTGGATGCGGACGCAGTTCTCCCCGATCCTCCAGCAACTGGGCTACAACGCGAAGGCAAGCGACAGTCCGCTCGATCGCCAGAAGCGCGCCGTACTCTTCGGCGGCCTGGGCAACATCGCCCAGGATCCGGAAGTCATCCAGCAGGCGAAGGTGATGGTGCAACAGCTGATGAAGGATCCGACTTCGGTCGACGGCACGCTGGCGCCGTCGGTGGTTTCGGTGGCCGCCCATCACGGCGACCCCGAACTCTACAAGCAGTTCCAGGCGCAGTTGCAGAAGGCTTCCTCGCCCCAGCAGTACTACATGTACGCGCGCGCGCTGGGACAATTCCCGCAACCCGAACTCATCCAGCAGACTCTTGCCACGGCCTTGACCCCGGCAGTTCGCGGGCAGGACCTGTTCATGCTGCTGCCGATGCTGGAAGAGCCGCGGAGCCAGCAGGCGACGTGGGACTTCATGCGCACCAACTTCAACGAGCTGCAGGCCAAGAGTGGCGGCGGCCTTGGTGGCGTGGGTATCTTCCTCGACGGCGCCAGCGACTTCTGCACCACCCAGCGCCTCGACGAAACCAAGCAGTTCTTCCAGGAGCATTCGTTCCCCGGCACCGAGCGCAATCAGAAGGAAGTGCTGGAGAACATCAACAGCTGCATCGAACTGCGCAGCCAGCAGCAGAGCAATCTGTCGGCGTGGCTGAAGCAGCAGGGCAATGCCACCAACGCCGCAAACGGCGGAGGCGGAGCCGCAGCAACGGTTCGCTAGAACCGTGCTGGCATCGCCGACTCGAAGAGGCAACGGATTACGGTAATCCAGGTGACCTCCGGACATCGGACAAGGCAAGCAAGGGGCGTCTCTTCGGAGGCGCCCTTATTTGCTGCATCGCTCGGGGTAGCATGACATGTCTGTGTGCGGAATCGCTGGAGACGCCATATAGAGTGTTAGGCAGGGCGTTGGACGAACCGTATAGGGGGCTGCGGAAATTTCCCAATCCCATGAAATCAATCCTTCCTCGCTATCGCTGATCCTTGCCTCCGCAGCCTGGGCGCAGACTTCTTCCCCGAACAACGGCGCTCTCAGCTCTGAAGTGAACGCCATTTACCCGCAGGCGCAGAAGCTCTACGTGGACCTGCACGAGCACCCGGAGCTGTCGCTGCATGAGGTCAACACCGCCGCCACTCTCGCCGGCCGCCTGCGCGACCTGGGCTACGAAGTGACGGAGAAGGTCGGTGGAACCGGCGTGGTCGCCATCCTGCACAATGGCGCGGGACCGACCGTCATGCTGCGCACGGAACTGGACGCGCTTCCCGTCGAGGAGAAAACCGGGCTCCCCTATGCGAGCACCGTCCACACCAAGGACGACGCCGGTCATGACGTTCCGGTGATGCATGCCTGCGGCCACGACCTGCACATGGCAGCGCTGGTTGGCACGGCGACCCTGATGGCCCAGAACAAGAAGAATTGGCACGGCACGCTGATGCTGATCGCGCAGCCTGCCGAAGAGCGCGGCATGGGGGCCAAAGCCATGGTCGCCGATGGATTGTTCACCCGCTTTCCCAAGCCTGAGGTCGGCGTCGCGTTGCACACCAGCAATCTGCTGCCCGCAGGCAAGGTCGGCTTTACTCCGGAATACGCCTACTCCAATGCGGATACGATAAACATCACCATCTATGGCAAAGGCGGTCATGGAGCTCATCCGGAGACCACGATCGATCCCATCGTGATCGCCGCGCGCGTGGTGCTGGCGTTGCAGACCATCGTGTCGCGCGAAATCAAGCCGGGCGATGCCGCCGTGATCACCGTCGGCTACATCCAGGGCGGCACCAAGCAGAACATCATTCCCGATGAAGTGCATCTCGGGCTCACTGTGCGCTCGTTCACCGACCAGGTGCGGCAGCATCTGCTGGCGGCCATTACGCGCACGGTCAACGGGGAAGCCGAAGCTGCCGGCGCTCCCAAGGCGCCTCTGATCGAGCGCGTGGAAGCGCTCGACGCCATGTACAACGATCCGAAACTCAATGACCGGTTGCGGCAGGTGCTGGTGCAGACGCTTGGCGCGCAGAACGTGGAACAGTTACCGCCGAACATGGCGTCGGAAGATTACTCCGCGTTCGTGAAAGCCGGCGTGCCGTCGTTCTATTTTTCACTGGGCGTGGCCGACCCTGCAAAGTTCGCGGAGGCCAAGGCCGGCGGACCTGCGCTGCCCTCCAACCATTCGCCGTATTTCGCGCCCGACGTCGAACCCAGCCTGAAGACCGCCATCGAAGCCGAAGTCGCGGTGTTGCTGAACCTGCTCGCCGGCAGTCCCAGATAGCGGCACCCACTACTGCCTTTCGTGCGGCAGACGAAGCTACCGTTTGACGCAGACTTCCTGCTGACGCCGTCGGCATTTCCAGCTACAATCCCAACGCGCTCCCCTGGGAGGAGTGTGTGAACCGAAGACTGGCCGGTCTGGTTTTTATCTCGTTGCTTCCTGCTCTGGCTGCGTCCGCTCGCGCGCAGAACTCGTCGCCCTCCGACAGCACGTTCACCAGCAACAGCGAACTAGTCGTCGTGCCCGTCCAGGTAACGGACCCCTCCGGTCGTCCCATCCAGGGCCTGAAGAAAGAAAACTTCGTTCTCAAGTCCGACGGCAATCCGCAGCGCATAGCGCTGTTTGAAGAGCGCTCGTCAACCTCCATTTCTCCGCCACCCGGGATTGCAGAGCCGGCGACCGTGGCCACCGTCTCGTCTCCTGCGCCGGATACGCCCACGCACTTCACCAATCTGCGCACCGAAGGGATTCCCAACGACCTGCTCATCGTCGCCATCGACAAGGTGAACACCCCGGCGGCGTTGCAGGGCTGGGCGCGCGAGCAGCTCATCCGTTACTGGAAGGCAAGCCCTCCGCAGCAACCGGTGGAAGTGGTCGCCCTCACCTTCCACGGCTTGCGCCAGATGCAGTCGTTCACCACCGACGTCAATGCGCTGACCGCGGCCGTCAGGAACATGCAGACCAACCTCACGCGCGACGACAATCGGCAAGTAATGCTCTCGCGCATGGATCACAACGGCCGAATCGACAGCTACACCAGCATGGTCAACGAGAAGCTGGAGAATCAAGCTGACGATATTGCCGGCAATGTGGATGGAGGCGCAGCCACACTGCAGAACTTCGAGGAGCTGGCCTGGGCTTATTCCGGCATTCCCGGACGCAAGACCGTTCTGTGGCTCACCACCGGCTTTCCCATTCAGCAGGAGGAGCCGGACGGGCCCTCGATGATCGGCCGTGGCAACGCCAGCAGCCGGCTTCCCTACTACGGCATGCACATCAACAATGAGCTGCTGCCGGCCTTCCAGCGCGCCTTCACCGCGCTGAATAAATCCAGCGTGACCGTCTATCCCATCGACTTGCAGGGACTGCCGCTCGAGGAGATGTGGGACATCACCCAGCCGTCGTCGCTCTACATCCATCCCGAACTCAGTCACCTGACGCCGGTACGCATTCCTGACACGGCAGCCGCCAACCGCGATGGCATGAAGGAAATGGCGCGTCGCACCGGCGGCAAGACGTGCACGGCCGGCAACAACATGAACTCCTGCTTCAGCCGGGTCGTGGCCGAGAGCTCCGATTACTACCTGCTCGGCTTCTACATCTCGCAACAGCACCGCAAGCTGGGCTGGCACAAGCTGAAGGTGCAGGTGAATCCCGCTTACGGCGAAGTCCGCTCGCGTTCCACCTACTTCCTGCGTCCCCTGGGCGCCTCGCCCGAGCAGGAGCAGCAGGAAGACATACGCAGCGCCATCTTCGCCGCAGTGAATTACACCGGCGTGATCTTCACCGTGGAACCAGGCACGCGCACCAGCGGCTCCGACGCACCGGTGCCGTTCAAAGTGAGAGTACCCCCCAGCAGCATTCTGCTTCTTCCCGGCCAAGAGAAGCTCAGCTTCGACGTAATCGCCATCCCATTGTCGGCGCAGGGAACGCCGGTGGGTACGCACTCTCGCATGGTGAAGCTCGACATGAATCCGCAGACCGCGCAAAAGGCACTGGCCAAGGGCTGGAACCTGATCAACTCCGTGCCCGGGGACCCTTCGACGAAAGCCGTGAAGGTGATTGTGCGCGACAACGATACCGGCCGCATCGGCTCCATCACGTTTCCGGTCTCGACGAAAGCTGCGGGCAGCTAGCGAACTTTCCTTGCTACGCACTCCACACCCGTTTGCTCTCCCCAGCGGAGCGTCTGACAACTCGTCGGCGGTACGTGGGTTGGGAGCTTCACGATTAGCAGCCACGCCCGAGCCGCATGCCCCGGTGGTATCCTGATAACAACAAAGTTGCAACGTCACCGGGGATTGGCAGTCGGAACGGCCTGCCCATGCTGCAGAAACGCATTGACGATCAGCCGACAATCTCGCGCCAGATGGTGCGTGAGGCCGAAACTGTATTTCACGACCACCTGAAACGCGTAGGGCTGAAACGTACGGGGCAGCGCGACATTATTCTCCGCACGTTTCTCGACACCCGCGATCACCTCTCCACCGACGAGCTTTACCGGCTGGTCAAGAAGAAAGACAACGGCATCGGCTTCACCACCGTTTATCGCACGCTGAAGCTGCTGGCCGACTGCGGCCTGGCCAGCGAAGTTGCCTTCAACGACGGCATCGCGCGTTACGAGCATCAATACCAGCGGCGTAACCACCATCACATGGTGTGCACCGAGTGCGGCAGCTCGGTGGAATTCTTTTCCAGCGACATCGAGCGCATCGAACAGGAAATCGGCCGCCAGAACAAATACCTTCCCACCCGCCACAGCTTCCAGATCTACGGCATTTGCGAGCGCTGCCAGAAAAAGCAAAAGCGCGCGTAGGGGAACCTTCCTCAGAAGCACTATTTTCGAATTGTCATCCTGAGCGGAGCGAAGGATCTGCGGTTCGTGGGCATGCAGGAAGGTCGCGCTTTCACTAACGCGGATGAACCGCAGATCCTTCGTCGGACTAAAGCCCTTCTCAGGATGACAATTCCTAATGACCATTGAGATAACTATCTGATAAACATCTCGAAATTACGTGATGCCCATCGTTCGGCCTTCTTTTTACCGAGACGCGAACCCTTCGATAGGCTCAGGGCAGGCCTGGGGCACCAGCCATAACCCAGCCGCTTCGATACAATGTCCGCGCATGCTGACCCTGCACGATGCCGCGTACCAAATCCGCACCCGCAAACTTTCTCCCCTCGAACTCACGCGCGCCTGTCTCGACCGCATCGAGCGCCTCAATCCGCAGCTCAACGCTTTCATCACCATCACCGCCGACACGGCGATGACCGCGGCGCGACAGGCCGAATCCGAAATCAGCACCGGCAACTACCGCGGACCGCTGCACGGCATTCCCATCGGACTGAAAGACCTGTTCGACACCGCCGGCGTGCTCACCACCGCCGCCAGCAATCAATACCGCACGCGCGTTCCAGCGGAAGACGCGCATGTGGTGAAACGATTGAAGGACGCCGGCGCCATCCTCGTCGGCAAGCTCAACATGCACGAGTTCGCCTATGGCATGAGCGGCGTGGTCAGCGCCTTCGGTCCGGCGAGAAATCCGTGGAATCCCGAGCGCATTACCGGAGGCTCGTCGTCGGGCTCAGCCGCAGCTGTCGCCGCGGGCATGTGCGTTGCAGCGCTAGGCTCGGACACTTCCGGCTCGGGCCGCTGCCCACCCGCATTCTGCGGTACTGTCGGCCATCGCCCCAGCGCCGGCCTGATGAGCCTGAAGGGCATGGTGCCGCTCTGCACTTCCTTCGACACCGTGAGCCCCATCACACATACCGTCCGCGACGCGGCGATCCTGATGGACGTGCTCAGCGGCAAATCAAAATTCGCGTCTCTGCTCGAAGAAGACGTCACGCAGTTGCGCGTAGGCGTCGCGCGCGATCATTTCTTCGACGAACTCGATCCCGATGTCGCGCGTGCGATGGACGAAGCGCTCGCCGTCATCGGCAAGCTCGTTGGACAAGTAAAAGATGTCGACGTCCCGCGCGACAACTTCCGCACCATCTTCGACGCCGAGATCTACGAGTTCCACGAAGCCATGATGACGAAGACGCCCGAGCTCTATCAGCCGCTCACGCTCTTTCGCGCGCAGAAGACCGCAGGCATCACCGCGACCGATTACATCCGCGAACGCCGGCGGCTGGAAAAATTTCGCGCCGACGCCGAGAAGATCTTCGAGCACGTCGACGTCGTCATCACTCCAACAACGCCGGTCCCCGCGCCCAAGCTCGCCGACCTGGAGGCGCTGGCCATCCCTGACGTGCGTCCCTTCGAGATGAAGTATCTGCTGCGCAACACCGCGCCCTTCAGTTCGCTGTTCTGGCCGAGCCTGTCGGTGCCCTGCGGCTTCAGCCGCGACGGCCTGCCGATCGGCATGCAGATTTCGGCGAGACCGCAGGCGGATTCAACCGTGCTGCGCCTGGCCCACGCCTACGAGCAGGCAACGGAATGGAGCCGTCGCAAAGCGCCATTCGCAAGTTAGGCGTGGATGCGGTGGAGCACGCCTTCAGGCGTGCATCAGGCTTCGCTCGCAAGAATTGTCATTCCGAGCGGACGGCGCAGCCGGCGGAGTCGAGGGACCTGCGGTCTGCCGGCAGCGGAAGAACGGTCGCATTTTCGCCGCTCGCCACCAACCACAGGTCCTTCGCTCGGGCTGAAGCCCTCGGTCGGGATGACAATTCCTGAAAGCGTTCGCGCCGTTGCCGCTCCTGCAATGAACAGCAGCTCGGCTCCATTTGCCGCCCTCATTTCCCCGCTGATACACTCGAATGTTTCCCAGTCTCGGGTTCTACCCTCCTATATAACGCACATGTCGAAGACTATTGATATCGCTATCGTCAACGGCGCCCGCACGCCCATGGGCCGCTACTGTGGTAAGCTGCGCGACTTCACCGCCCAGGAACTGGGCGCGGTCGCCTCTACCGAAGCCATGAAACGCTCCGGCGTCGAGCCGGGCGAGATCGACCACGCCGTTTTTGGCAACGCCCAGCAGACTTCGGGCGATGCCATCTACGGCGCCCGTCACGTTGCGCTCAAAGCCGGAGTTCCCATCGAAGTTCCGGCGCTCACCGTCAACCGCCTTTGCGGCTCGGGCATGCAGTCCATCGTCACCGCCGCGCAGATGATCCAGCTCGGCGAAGCCACCAAGGTTCTGGCCGGCGGTATGGAATCCATGTCGCAGGCGCCGCACGTCATCCGCGGCATGCGCTGGGGCGTCGGCCTGGGCGAGGGCAAGCTGGAAGACTCGCTGATGGTCGCGCTCTACGACACGCAGTGCGCCATGTACATGGCCAACACCGCCGAACTTTACGGCGAGCAGCAGGGCATCACGCGCGAGCAGCAGGATGAGTTCGCGCTGCGCTCGCAGAAGTGCGCCGACGATGCCGCCAAGGCCGGCCGTCTGGCCGAAGAAATCACGCCCGTGCCGCTGCGCAACCGTCGCGGCGAGCCTACCGGCGAGATGTTCAGCGAAGACGATCACCGCCGTCCCGAAACCACGATGGAAAGCCTGAAGAAGCTGAAGCCCGCCTTCGGGAAGAACGGTACCGTCACCGCCGGCAACGCCAGCGGCATCGTCGACGGCGGCGCGGCCACGGTGGTTATGTCGCTCGATGAAGCGCAAAAGCGCAACCTGAACCCGATGGCGCGCATTGTGAGCTGGGGCATCGCCGGCGTCGATCCCAAGATCATGGGCCAGGGTCCGGTTCCCTCCAGCCGCATCGCGCTGAAGAAGGCCGGCCTCACCCTCGACGACATCGATCTGGTCGAAGTGAACGAGGCCTTCGCCGCGCAGTATCTGGCCGTGGAAAAAGAGCTTGGCCTGAATCGCGAGAAGGTGAACGTGAACGGCGGAGCGATCGCGCTGGGACATCCGCTGGGCGCGACCGGCACGCGTCTGCTGATCACCATCATGCACGAGCTGCGCCGCCGCAAAGCGAAATACGGCATGACGACCGCCTGCATCGGCGGCGGCCAGGGCATCGCCGTAATCGTGGAGAATTTGCAGCGGTAGCTGATTTCCGTTGTGCCTCGCCTGGGTGAAGCACGCTCGAACGGGGTGCAGCGATGTCGACATGGCGCGATGTCGACATGGGCGCGATGTCGACGGGGGTGCGACCTCGTATGGGTGCAGCGATGTCGAATGGGTGGAGCACGCCTTCAGGCGTGCATTCATCCGGTGATATAAAGCCGGCTTCAGCCGCTGAGGTAAGCAGATTTGCGGTGGGCGCGAACCGCTGGTCCTTCGACTGCGCGTCCGCCCGCCGCAAAATACGCGGCGGAAACGCAAAGGCGCGGACGCTCCGCTCAGGATGACAAAGTTGAATTGTATTTAACCCGTAACCAGAGTGATGTGGGAGCTTTTCAAGCTTAACGAGCCTTCCTGATTATGAATTGTCATCCTGAGCGAAGCGAAGGATCTGCGGTTCGCTCGAAATTAGAAGGATCAGCACCATCGTATGCGGGTCTTCAGCGGAATCGTCTTCGGATACTTGCTCTTCGAGCTGTCGTGGCGAGGAATCTTTCAGGTCACCGACACCGATCCGCATGCGCCCGCCAGCATCAGCTTTGAATTTGGCGCGGTCGTCTTCGGTATTTTGTTTGCGCTGCTGGCCGGCTACATCGCCAGCTTCATCGGGGGCAAGCCCCACTTCAACGCGGCCTGGGGCGCAGGAATTCTGGTGGCGCTGACGGCCATCGTGATCATGATCAGCAAAGTTGTGGCGTGGCCGCAGATGACGCAGCTGTTCTTTATGTCGCCCGCCGTGGTGGTTGGCGGATGGACCTACGTGCTGCGCAGGAAGGCGCAGGCCGGCAAAGCTGGAGACGAGCAATGACCGACGACGAGCGCGCGCTGCACGGGATGGTGTATCAGCTGGAGCAGGCGTGGAACGCCGCCGACGGCGCTGCCTTTGCTGAGCCCTTCACCGAGGATGCGGACTTTATCCACATTCTTGGCGGGTATTACGTCGGGCGGTCAGCCATCGAAGCCGGACATCGCATGATCTTCGGCACCATCTACAAGGGCAGCACCGTGCGCTTCAGCGTGGAGAAGGTTCGCTTCCTGCGTCCGGATGTGGCGCTGGTTTTTATGCGGCAGTATTTGCAGTTCTTCGAAAACGGCCACGGGCGGGAACTGGAAGGGCGTCCGACGATCGTCGCGCAGCAGGTCGAAGGCAAGTGGAAGATTGCGGCGCTGCAGAACACGCGCATCAGCGACGTGGGCAAGTAACGACCGAACGGCTTTGTGTCAGGGCACGATTCGGTCGTGCCGAACGAGGCGATATAGGTCAGCGGCTCTAGCCACTGCCTGCGGTTGAGATTGCGTTGGACGTCCATTGAACTGACACAAGTCTCGCGAAGCGAGACGGAAGGTGATAGCCCACCGCTTCAGCGGTGGGTCGGCGCGCGCAAAGGACCGAGCCCCTTCAGGGGCGGCAGATATGCCGCCGGCTTGAGCCGGCTCGGCAAAGTCCGCGGACGGGCGTCGACGCGAACCTGAAGGTTCGCTCTACCCAATTTTGATGTTTTACGAATTTTGAATTTGATGGCATTTCAAAAATCCAGCTAGAGGAAACGCTCTTATGCAAATCAAGAAAGTTGGAGTTCTGGGTTGTGGTCTGATGGGCTCGGGCATCGCGCAGGTCGCGGCGGCCGCGGGCTTCGACGTGGTCGTGCTCGAACAGGAGCAGAAGTTTCTCGACAAAGGTTTCGCCGGCATCGAAAAATCGCTGTCGCGCATGGTCGAGCGCGGCCCGGCCAAGGGCGGCATCACCGCCGAGCAGAAAACGGAAACCCAGTCGCACCTGAAGGGCACCACCAGCATGAAAGACCTCGCCGATTGCGACATCGTCATCGAGGCCATCATCGAGAACGTCGAGCACAAGCGCAAGACCTATGCCGAACTCGACGGCATCGTGAAGAAGGACGCCATCTTCGCCACCAACACCTCCTCGATATCGGTCACCGAGCTGATGACGGCGACCAAGCGCCCCGAGCGCTTCATCGGCCTGCACTTCTTCAATCCCGTTCCGATGATGAAGCTGGTGGAAGTCGTCAAGACCATTGCCACCGCGCCCGAGGTCTTCGACGCGGCGGTCGAGTTCGGCCAGAAGGTCGGCAAGGTTCCGGTGCGCACCAGCGACAAGACCGGCTTCATCGTGAACCGCCTGCTGGTCCCGTACCTGCTCGACGCGATTCGCGCGTACGAAGAGGGCGTCGGCTCGATTACCGACATCGACGAAGCCATGAAGCTGGGCTGCGGCTACCCGATGGGCCCGTTCACGCTGCTCGATTTCGTCGGCCTCGACACGACCTACTACATCACGCACGTCATGTACGACGAGTTCAAGGAGCGCCGTTTCGCCGCGCCTCCGCTGCTGAAGCGCCTGGTGCTGGCGGGCTGGTACGGCCGCAAGTCGGGCAAGGGATTTTATGACTATTCCGACCCGGCCAAGCCGGTTCCGGGAAGCTTCGTATAGGGCGTTTCCAGGCGGGAAATTGTGTTCCAGAACGGGAGAAATTCTCGTTCTGGATGGCCTTTTAGTGGTACAACATTTGGATTGCCCGATCGACGACTGGAAAGGCCAATGCGATGACTCTGTGGATGGGGTCGTAAATGCGTTTAGAGGCCGTTAGAGAGGGTTATTGCCGCTCGGGTGACCCTCAGGGGCGTCTCGCCGAACTCGAACGTTTATAGAGCGAATTGTGCAAAAGATTGCGCATTCAGAGTACTGCCGTCATTGCGCTGTAATCAAACTTTAGTGGTGCATTGATCGCATTGCCTGCGTGCCTGCGATGATAACGACCGCCGATTGTTGATATCTCAACTCCGCCGCAGGCGGAGCGAAAGTGAGTAGCCCACCGCGGAAGCGGTGGGTGGATGGGCGAATCAATTCCAGCCCCTTCAGGGGCGACAGACGGTGCCGCCGGCTTAAGCCGGCTCAGATCCTGTTTCGAAGCTGTATCGGCGCACCTGAAGGTGCGCCCCTTCAAAACATTATCTCGGCGTTACGCGAACCTGAAGGTTCGCTCTACCGGTTCCGTCTTAGCCAAGGCCGTGACGCGAACCTGAAGGTTCGCTCTACCGTAAATCTGTTGTAGCTAAGTGCTAACTGCTAATTGCTAGTTGCTCTCTTGAAAGGAACGCATGGCTGACTTCCAGAACCTCAAGTACGAATCGAAGAACCACATCGCCTACATCACCATCGACCGCCCCAAGGTCCTCAACGCCCTCAACATGGCCACCATGCAGGAGATCAAGCAGGCCTTCGCCTCCGCGAAAGACGACGCCGACGTGCGCGTCGTCATCCTCACCGGCGGCGGCGAGAAAGCTTTCGTCGCCGGCGCTGACATTGGCGAGCTGTCGCAGCACACGCCGGTCTCGGCCAAGGCCTACACGCACGCAGGCCAGGCCATCATCGACGCCATCGAGAACCTGGGCAAGCCGGTCATCGCCTGCATCAACGGATTCGCATTGGGCGGCGGCTGCGAGATCGCCATGGCCTGCACCATGCGTCTGGCCAGCGACAACGCCAAGCTCGGACAGCCCGAGGTGAAGCTCGGACTCATCCCCGGCTACGGCGGCACGCAGCGGCTGCCGCGCCTGGTGGGCAAAGGCATCGCCATGCAGCTGGTGCTGACCGGAGAAATGATCTCGGCGCAGGAAGCGCATCGCATCGGCCTGGTGAATGAAGTGGTCGCCGGCAGCCGAGCTGATCCCGCGCGCCGAAGCGATTG
>CAVRWP010000009.1:0-196914 GCA_963724965.1 uncultured Acidobacteriaceae bacterium | reverse complement strand
AGCCCGGTGATGGCGTTAGTCGCCATCGGACTATCTGGCGTTAACACCGAGATGCAGAAGACCTACGACTTTGAGCCGGAAATCAAGTATGCTTTAGCCGACCTGACGTGGCGTTAGCGTTGACGATTATACGTTACGCATCGGGGGCTGACGCGTCCTGGAATTTGTACCGTTTTTTGTACCGGCGACCCGGCAAACTAGCCTTGGCACTTGTGGCCTCTTGTGGAAGCAATAACTTACGTGGAATCAATGGGTTAAATAGTTCAACTCCCGCCGCCTCAATAAATCATTTATTTTCAATAGTTTAAGTATCAGGAAGCGGCGGACCTTCCGCCGCTTTCCTTGTCTGATTCAGAACTCCGTAAACCTACAATCGCCCACTTATCTTCTTGACTTTGTTCTCACTTTGAGTACGATTGTTCTCGGAATGAGAACACCAGCCAACTCTGCAGGAAATGTGCTGTTCGGCCAGACTCGTGGTGGCATCTTGGCCTTGCTTTACGGCCACATAGATGAATCCTTTTACGTCCGCGAGATCGCACGCCATCTTGGCACCAGCGTAGGCGCGGTGCAGCGCGAGCTCGCCAAGTTATCGGAAGTGGGATTGATCAATCGCTCAGGCGTAGGAAACCAGGTCTTCTATCAGGCAAACCGAAACAGCCCCGTGTTCGGAGAGATGCGTGCTCTTGTCGCAAAGACTGTAGGGATTTTTCGTGTCTTGAGCTCAGCCCTGGAGCCACTGGCAAACCGAATCGCTGTGGCGTTTGTGTATGGTTCAATTGCACGTCAGGAAGAAAAGGCGGACAGCGACGTCGACTTGATGATAGTTGGTAAAGTGACCCTCGATGAGGTCCTCGCGCACCTAGACAACCTCGAGCCTTCGCTCGGTCGCACGGTGAATCCGACGGTCTACTCGAGCCGGGAGTACAAGGCTAAGGTCAGCAGCGGAAACCATTTTCTGAACGCAGTAATGCAGGGTGAGAAGGTCTTCTTATTGGGAGATGAAGATGAGCTTAGAAAAATAGGTGGAGTACGGCTGGCTCAAACGAGAACCGACCAGCCGCGATGAAATTGAAGGCTTGCTGGGTATTGCAGATCGCGGCCTTCTCGACTCCAAGGTCGAGGCTATCTCGACCGACCTTCGATTTATCGCAGCCTTCAATTCCGCGCTTGCGGCTGCAACAGCCGCGCTTCGGGCCGCTGGCTTTCGTATGTCTACCCAAGCCGGACATCATGTCAAGACGATCGAATCTCTCGAATTTACCCTTCCAAACGGTCGAGCCTTCATCCAGAAACTGAAGGGCCTGAGCAACAAGAGGAACCGGTCCACTTACGACGTTGCGGGTGTAGTCTCCGATCAGGATTTGCGATCAGTGATGAAAACCGCGGCTGACCTACAAAACGCGGTACAAGTCTCGCTCGGAAATGATCACAGGGAACTCCTGAGTCCCTAGCACCGGAACCACACCCCCTCCAACGGTATTATGCCGCGCTTTGAATCTCACTTGCGAGGTTCATATCTGGACGATTCCGACACGCCGGTTTCTCAGGGCTCTGTAATGGGTGAGGCACTTTCTAGAATCGAAGTTGCAAGAAGCACCGAGTGCTACCAGGCTACTTGGACGGAATTACGTCCGAGAGTTCGCGCGTATCCGTTAGGGGCGCATTCCCCGCGGCGTATCCGTTCTTCTGCAGAAGGAAAGCGAGAATGTCGAGCGACTGTTGCGTCGTAAATTTGGCGCCTGCGTATGCTGCCATTGGGCCTTTGATCTCGCCCCACGGCGTTAGCAGCTTCGCGCCTGCGTACAACTGCTGCCATGAAGCTCCGGTGAGGGCTGGTCCGGCGCCACCTTTCAAATTCGCGCCGTGACATGACGAGCAAGAGTGCTGAAAAAGGCTACTCCCAGCCGCCGCTTGCTCCGCCGTGTACCAACTGCCGGTTTTTTGAGTTGATTCGTACACGTGACCGATGTTCCGATGGCAGCTGAGGCAATCCACACTGCCGGCTTTGATCACGTCATCGTGAATCATCTGCTTCATGTGGTTGCGCGGACCGCCAAAGGAGTCGAGGTGATGACAACCCAGACAGGTCACATAGTTGTGCGCCGTCAGGTAATTCTCAAATTCTGATCGGAGTGCCGGCCGGCGTTGATCCCATTCCTGCTTGGTCGCGATAGTGTTCCGAGCCTCGTGATAGAAATCTTTAGCACCGCGTTGCCCTTTGAAAATCAGGAGCTGTAAATACTCGATGGGGGTAGCATGACGGGAATCGTAGGGTATGTGACAGTCACCGCAACTGGCGCTTACCCCGACCTGATTAATGTAGTGCGGGCCTCGTTTATAAGCGGCCGAAGCCCACGTCATGGAATGGCAAAACTGACCGCAGAATTGATCAGAGCTTGACCAGTTGACGGCGGAATTTGTCAGAGCTACCAGTAACACGCCAAAGCAGACACAGGCCACGCTCCACAGCGAGTATCTCAGCCAGTGATTCTTGTTTTGACTTGCCGTCGCCGCAGCATCCGTCGCCACAATACCATCCTTGCAGACCAACTCTCAGGCGTACCGATGCATCACTGGGCGAGGCGAACCGGATATCGAACCCGCCCAGGTGATGCACAATTTGTTAGGTTCCGGCGATACCCTTGTTTTGCAGGACTCTGACTACGACGCGCCGGTTTTCGGCCTGGCCTTCTGCGGTAGTGTCGGGAGCAACCTGCCGACTGGTTCCCATCGCTCCGGGAGCCAGAATGTTCGTCAGAGGAATGTGACACTGCTGGTCCAGGAAGTCGGTGACATTGGCCGCCCGCTCCTGGCTGAGTTGCTGGTTCAGAGCCGCAGAGCCCACCGCTGACGCATAGCCCTTCACCTGGATAACGTACCCGGTGACTGTCTTGGCCTTCTGGCACAGACCCATCAGTTTGGAGTCGTACTGCGGATCGACCTTAACCTGGCCGTTGCCGAAGTACACCGTGACCTCATCCCAGATGTTGTAATCGCCCAATTCACCGAAGCGCTTGTTGACGGCAGCAATGGCCGCCTTGTTGGCGGCGATCTTGGCGTTCTCCGCTGCCTGTTCCTGCTGTTCCTTCGTCAACTGCTGATTCTCTTTTTGCAATTCCGCCTGCTGCGCTGCCAACTTCTGCTGCGCCGCCTGCTCCTGCTGTTCCACCGGAGTAACGCCGGCTTGAATATCGGTGGCGGTTTGCAGGTTCTTGCCGTCGAACTTGACGGTGTTTGCGACCAGTTGATTCTGCGCATTGTAGTTGCCTTGCACCTGAACTTGAAGTCCGGGCACGAGACATGTCAGGCCCATCTGCTTCCTGCGAGCGTGGAATATGCCGGAAACGTCTTCCACGGTGGTGTAGTCGTTCAGAACGACTACAACATTCCCGGCGCCCTGCGACTGAACAGTCATGGTAGCACCGCTCCGTCCGTTGATGACTCCCTGAACTTGTGCGTTCTGAGCAATCGCCGTGCTGTTCAGAAGCAGAAGTGCTGTCAGAACTGCGGCAAGTACAATCGCCCTTGCCGCGGATAATCGCCTGCGTGGGATTTCCATGGTTTACTCCTCTCCGTCCAGATCTAATTGATTCGCCTTGCTGTCCGCTTTCCTTCGAGATCGAGGCGCCAGAGGTTACTCCGGCACCGGATTCCAGGATTGATCTGGATTGAACGCCGTCATCGCCTTCGCCAAATCAGCAGTGCCCTTTCCGAGGTTCTTCTCGTATATGATCCCGTTCTGGTTGATGATGAACGTGGTGACGCCGGTATCACCATACTCTTTCGGATAGGCTACGAAGGCGAAGCCTCCGCTCATCTTCCCGTTCACGATGTAATCTTTCTCGCCGCCTTTGGCATCCGCGCCCTGTTTGGTGAGAATGCGATAGAAGTAGCCGTGAAATGGCTGCTGCTTGCCCGCCAGGGGATTGAATCCTTCTGTGGCCGCCGCATAGGCAGCTAGCGGCCCTAGCGGGCTCTTCGGCTGTCCCTCCACTGACTTCCAATACAATCCGTTCTGTTTGCCTTCGTCGCTGATGAACTTCTGCGCGTACTGCTTAACGCCGTCGTGATGTTGTGAAAAATATTCAGCCTGGGCGCTCGCCATCGCGGCAACTACGTTCATCGCCGCCAGCTCGTTGTCGCCAATGCGCCGGGAAAGTATCTCCTCTTTTCCTGCCGCGGTGTCGAAATACCATTGCCCGGCGTTGTTCTTCTTGAGCGGGATTGGAAAAGGGTTATTGTCGGCTCCGAGGTAGAGTACTTCGCTGCCGTCGGCCTGCTTACGCCAGCGATTCATGGTTACGTAGGCGGCGGTGAAATTGTCGAAATTTGTCTTGTCCTCATCGGTATTGCCGGAGAAGATGACGTCCTGCGATCCTGGCCCGAAGATCGCGATCAATGTGTCGTGACTGCCGGTCTTAGCAGCGTCCGCCAGCGACTTGGCGGCATCATCGGGAGATCCAAATGTCTTCTGTAAAGCCTGCGCAGGGGCGGCCTTCTCTGGTGATTTGTTGCATGAAGAAAAGGAGACGACCAGTGCGAGAAGTATTAAGACCGCGCAATACCGCGACATCCTGACCTTGACGTGCGACATTCCCATCCTCCTAGCCATTAACTCCGTCGGTTGACGATTGCGCCAGCAGGAGATATCCGAGACATATCTCCGGAATTACCTCCGCCCACCGAAACCACCACCGCCACGGAAACCACCGCCGCCGAAGCTGCGGCCGCCCCCTCCCCAGCCTCCTCCTCCGCCGCGGCTTCCCCAACCGCGAGAGCTTGCCGATCGATCTCCCCAGCCACCTCCGCCACCGGAACCGTGATCTCCAAAGCCGCTGAACGCCGTGGAGCCCCGGCCACTTCCGCTCTGTCCCCATCCACGCGAGGAAGCGGAGGCGTCGCTCCGATCTGCACTGGCGTTCTGCCGGTTTGCGTTATTCATGTTGACCGTGTTGCCGCTCACGTTCGTGTTGTGGCTGTAGTTGTTTGCGTGATAGCCGCTGCTGTTATAACCGTGGTTATAGTTGTTGTTGGCATGGTAGCCACTGCTGTTGTAACCGTTGTTGTAGTGATTGGCATTGTCGTACCCGTTGCCATAGTAGCCGCCATGCCACGCGCTGTTTCCGTAGTAAGGATGGGCGCCGTAGTACACACCGCCGCCGTGATACCAATTGCAGTTCCAACTGCTGTATCCCCAACCGCAGCAGCCTCCGCTGATCATCGCGCCCACGGCCATTCCGGCTCCAAACGAGAGCAGGCCTGTGGCCACGACGTCGGCGGTGCTGTAGGAAGGCGCAACGTACGCCGGAACCACGTAAGGCGTGCCATAGATCACGGCCGGGTTGTATTGCGGAACGTACACGACCTGGGGATTTGTTGGTTGTATGACGATGGTTTGTGGCGACTGCTGCACTACCGTGATCTGAGAACCGGACTTGAGATTGCCAGCAGCTTTAGCCTTGGCGCGCAAGGCCTGGACGGCAGCCATTACCTCGGACGACTGATTGTGATAGGCCTCTCCTAACTGAGAAGTCCACAAGAGGTTTTGTGCCAGGTTGTTCAGAACCGACGGGAACTGCGTGAGCGCCTTGACGCTCGGATCCCAAGACTGCCCGTTTACTGCTTTTCCCAGTGCGGTGCCAGTTAGATCTTTGTTCTGTTGAAGCCAATAATTGGCGACCGCAATCTGGTCCGGGAAGGTTGCAGCGCTTAGAATTTGGGCCACCAAGGCGTCCGGGTAGAGCGCAATCGGAGCTACCAAGCTTTGCAGCTCGTCCGCGGTCATCGGCGCTCCTTGCCCAGGATATCCGGCCGACGACGTTGAAGCGGGCGCAGCCGCTGACGGTTGCTCCTGGCCTTGGAACGCCACCAGGGCTCCTGCATCCATAGGCGTGGTAACCGCGGCGACGGCGAGGCAGAGTGTAGCTGACAAACCCCGCTTACCAAATGTCGTTTTCATTTCCGTACTCCTCACATGAAGCGTTTAGAGGGACGCGCATCTCTCTCAGGAGGCCGTGACTGCTGCAAAAAAGATCAGGCGGTACAAAAGATTACGTACATCTGGTTCTCGGCCACGGCGACTGGCCTCGCCATATTAGGAAGAAGCAACGCGCACCTAGTGACCCCAGGTGCGCGCATCTTCTCCGTTCATCATTGTGCCATGGCTTTGGCGGTGGCTTTACTAGCATCTTTGACGGCAACGGCAGTTTTTTCCCCGCCCTTTTCGGTATATTTTACCGTGACCTTGGAGCCCTCCTTTAGCCCATCGTACGTATCCATGCTGCTAGCCTCGACGCCTTTGCCTGTGTCTTTAGCGCCTTTCACAGTGGTCGTTCCCGTCCACTTGATCGTGTGTTCTGTACCGTCCGCGGTCTTAACGACCATAGTCTTGCTACCTTTATCGACGCTTTTAACAACTCCGCTAAGAGCGTGAACGACATCCTCGGCGACCGCGCGTTGCCAGGCAACTGCGGCCACCAGAACCATCAGGCCGACCAGTAAAACATTTAACCGCTTCGACTGAACCATCATTCGCAATCTCCCTTTGACTTCGTGTTTTTCGCTGGATTCTATCCAACGAACCCAGTTAAGCGGATACCATTCCGGTCCGCATTCTGGTTGTTGCAGCAAGGTGCGATCCATATCGGAATGTTTACCCTCCGGACGCTCAGTCGGCTGACGGAACGGCCTTCGGCAGGTTGTTGGGATCGAGCGCTGGCACCGGGTTCTTCGGGTGCTGGAGGTCGGGTATCAGATCATTTGAGGCGCCGCCGGGTGACCGCTGGATGTTTGGATACTTCATGATCGTCTTGTCGAAATCAAGCAGGACGGCGGAATACAGCGCCGCTGACCAACCGTTGTCCTGGCCAGCATATTTCCCTGGAGAGTTCGTGGTTCCCCGGGTGGGAGCCGCACCGTTGAAAACCATGTCGTATTTCTCGTAAGGATCCATCGTTAGGTTATAGACCGCGGGAATTGAACCCGTGTTCATGGTTGGACCTAACCACGACTCCTTTGCCGTCCACATGAATTTCCAGGCAATGCTCACCCACGGTTCATTGGGATCGCCGCCAATATCAGCCCGGATCGCGTTCAGATACTCGCCGTTGATGTAGATCCACGAGTGTCGCGCCGAGTGCTGGGCTTTGCCGAGGATGTAGGCGCTGTTGTCGATGCTGTCGAAGTATATGGGTTTGCCGTTATTGTCCTTCATTTCGCCGGTAGGCGGAGCAGTGATGCCGGCCATCGCAGCCAGCGTAGACCAGCAATCGATGTGCGACATCATTTCGCCGTACTGCGCACCCGCCGGGATGTGCCCGGGCCAGGTCATGATGGCCGGCACGCGCCAGCCGCCTTCGAACGCCGAACCCTTTTCGCCGCGGAACGGAGTAGTTCCGGCATCGGGATAGGCGTCCAGCCACGCGCCGTTGTCGGCGGTCAGAATGACAATGGTATTGGGAGCGTCGGCCCGGATCTCATCCAGCACTTTGCCTATGTCGGCATCCATCTCCATCAGCGAATCCGAGTAATCACCCAAGTGCGACTTGCCGCGGAAGTCCGGCGCCGCATTGGTTGGATTGTGCATCTTGATCCAGTTCACATCCATGAAGAACGGCTTGCCACTCTTGGCATGTTCCTTGATGTAAGCCACGGCATAGTCGGCTTGCCGTTCGTCCATGGTGGCCATGTAGTCGTAGGTGATCGTGGCAACCTTCGTGGCGGGTTGGCCGGCAACCCCTTCCCACTCGCCAAGGTTGACAACCGAGTCGAACATCTTTTCGAAGTCGGGGTTATACGACGGAAACCAGGGATGAAACCATTTATCGGTATCAGGATAAGAGTAAACGCCCGCGTAGTACGCAGCGAATTCCTTCATCTCGTCGAAGCCATGAGCAGTCGGGTAAGCTTCGGGCTTGTCGCCCAGGTGCCACTTGCCGGAAAAGTAGGTGGTGTAGCCATTCTTCTTGAAGAATTCGGCGATGGTTGGCGTCTCCGGTTTCAGGTAGTTTTCATCGCCGGGAGCAACCACGATGGACAGCGCCGAGCGAATGGGAATTCGACCAGTGATGAACGACGCACGGCCCGCAGTGCAGCTCGCCTGACCATACCAACTGGTGAAGACAGCGCCCTCTTTGGCCATCTTGTCGATGTTCGGCGTAGGATGGCCAAGGCTTGCACCACCGCCCGAGTAAGCACCGAAGTCATTCCATCCGGTGTCGTCGGTCATCAGCATGACGATGTTGGGTCTGGAGTTTTGCGCCGCTAGTGGAACCGCAGCACCTGCCAGCGTGAAGCTGGAAACAGTAAGTGCACCCAGCGCCAGTCGTCTGATTTTCGTACCAAAATTCATGTTGTTTCTCCTCTTATGCACATTCGGCGGCGTCCGATTCGGAGATTTGCCATAAGCGACCCCCGGAACCATCTCATCGAGACAGTTCTGTTCCGTAATCGAAGGCGAGCAACGTTGATTTCGGCGGGTGGCGTCGTTTGAGCCACCACGAAATCGCACTGGTCGAAGGTCACGTTGACTTGCAGTTCATCACGATCCCGATGAGGTGGGAACTGTCGCTTGCGACAGGGGTCAGATATTTATTGTGGCTGCCCTGCGTGCGACAGTACCGGTTTTCGTACCCTCAGGTCAGAAGGTAGAAAGAAGCAGGCGGGTTATTTGGTCAAGGTCGCGGAGACGAAAGTGTGTCCCGAGAGCACCTCGTGAATCGCTGGCGCCAAGTCATCAGAGAGTCGGTTCTTCGTGACGTAACCTAATGCCCCGGCAGAGAATGCCGCAGCGACGAAGTCCGGGTCGTCATGGATCGTGAGGAACACAATTTTGGTGCGGCAGCCAGATGTGCGTAAGCGTTCCGCTGTTTCCAGGCCACTCAAGACGGGCATGGAAATGTCGATCACCAGTACATCGGGATCAAGGCGGCAAACGGCGTCGACGGCTTCCGACCCATTTGCGGCCGTACCCACAATCTCAAATTCCTCGCCTAACTGGCTGCGGACCCTCGCCAGAATGGCTTGGTGATCATCCGCCAACATAAGCCGAACTTTGTTCACATTTGCCTCTCGCTGACATCGGATGACCTCATGGATGAGCCGAAGGTCAGCCTTGCATGGCAAAGATGTTGCCGCAACTGTCGCTGGCGACAGGTCGCCCACCCTCACTGGGGCAATTCCAGTACGAATGTCCTAACCGGCGGAGATCATCCCCTGCTTGATCGCGTATTTCACCAGCTCGGAGTTAGAGGTGATTTCCAGTTCTTCCATGATCCGAGCCTTATGAAACCGAGCGGTTCGATGGGTAATGTTTAGAACAGAGGCAATCTCTCCCAATGACCGTCCTTCTGCGAGCATCTGTAAGACCTCGCGTTGGCGTTGGGACAGTTGTTTCGGCCGATTCACAGCCCGTGGATCCCTAAGGAAGGTAGCTTCCATCGCCTCGCTGACCTGCGGCGTCACATACGAGGCTCCTCGTATCACGCTGTGCACCGCGTGCAACAGTTCAGAAGGTTGCGAATTCTTCAGCAAGTACGCGGATGCGCCCGCGCGAAATGCCTCGTTCGCAATCTCCGAGTCCCCGTTCATTGTCAGAAAGATGAGCTTTACTTTCGGCATCGTCTTCTTGAGAGCCCGCGCCGCATCCAGACCATTCAACAGGGGCATGGCTATATCCAGAAGCACCACGTCAGGCTTCAATTCGCCAGCCGCCTTGAGTAACGCGTGACCATCGGCTACGCTGCCCACCACTTCATAATGCGGCTCCAACAGTTTCTGAAAGCCGGCGCAGATCATGATGTGATCATCTGCCAGCAAAATACGAGTTCGAGTCATCTCGTTCTCCGAACCTCATCAGCGATAGCCATTCAAGCGCTCTGTGAAAAGGCATCGACTTCAGTCTGTAGAGGAACAACAGCCTCAATCGTAGTGCCCCGGTTTCGTTTCGACTTAATTGAGAAAGTTCCATTGACCAGGTGCACCCGCTCCTGCATACTGACCAACCCCAATCCAGAACGCTCCCTTGCCTCCTCGACATTAAAACCCACTCCCGCATCTTTGATTTCTAGTCGGATGTCGGTCGACGTACCCCGCAACTCGACCGAGATTCGGGCTACTCCGCTGTATTTCACAGCGTTGCTCAGGGCTTCTTGCGCAACCCGGAAGAGACAGAGCGAAACATCTTTTGGCAGGTGAGCTGGGACATTCTTGTCTTCAAATTCGAGGCTCACACTCTTCTGTAGAGAAAATTCCTTGCAGAAGCTTCGTAAGGCGGAAGCGAGGCCAAGATAATCCAGCTTCGACGAGTGCAGTTGATGGGATAACGCTTGGACATCTCCCGCGACTTCGGAGCAATGCCGCTGGACCTCCAAGATCCGGGCTTTGGTTAGCTCATCTTTGCCGTCGGCTCCCGTTTGCGCATGTTGCAGTTCAAGTGAGATCAACGCAAGCCTCTGGCAGATGTCGTCGTGTAACTCACGGGCAATCCGGCTACGCTCTTGTTCCTGAGCTTCGATTAACCTGCCGCCTACTCTTTCAAGAGCCTCTTGGGCTACTTTCTGGTCGGTAATGTCGCTGGCCGAGCCGATAAACCCGTCGAACTTGCCTTCGGCATCGCTCCGTGGCGCAGCCACATCGAACATCCAGCGGTACACGCCATCGTGGCGGCGCAGCCGATACTCCCTGGAGAATCCCTCCTGTTTCTCAAGAGCCTGCGCGTTTGCCGCTACGACATTCTTCAAATCATCCGGGTGAACAAATGTCTTCCAGATGTCGTCGAAGCCGGTCTGCGGGTCACGTCCGGTGAAGTCGATGCGCCTTTCATTTAGGAAGGTTATCGTTCCCTCCTTGTCGCACATCCAGACCAGGGAAGGCGTCGTGTTCGCCATTATCCTGAAACGCTTCTCACTTTCTCGAAGCTCGGTTTCACTCTTTCGCTTACTTGCACGTTGCCATAACAAACCAATAATGAGCACGCCTTGGAGAGCGATAAGCAAGGCGCCCGCGAGAATGTATTTCCTGTATCGCTCCAAGACCGTTGGTTGGCGGTACAGAACGGCGGTTCCGGGCGGCAGCGCCGACTCGGGTATGTTCCAACGACGAAGCTGTCTCCAGTCCACCTTAAGCAGGTTATTAGTCCCGTGCTTTACCGGAATGCTGTCCGGTGGCTCGCCAGCCAAGATCTGCCCAACCGTTTCTGTCGTCAACGAGATTTGTTCGGTAATGTCGATATCATCGCCGCCAATTCCGCCGCGGTTTAAACAAACGATTGGGAAGATGCAATAGGTTGGCAGGCGCTGTCCGACCATGGCAAGAACGTCATAGGCGCCGATTGCAGGCTGACTTGAATCCAGTGGAGACTCCTGAAACAAAACGACGGTGTGCGGAGGAAGCGCTGCAACCTTCGCGAGGAGTTGACTCGGTGGAAGTCCGACGAGATCAATCTCCGTCACGTTCTTTTGGTGACGAATCTCAGCCTGAACGACCGAGAGCCAGTACCGCTCAAACTCGGAGTTGTTCGTGATGACCGCCACTGCCTCGGTGTCCGGGTGAAGGTGAAGGGCCAAGTCGATCGTTCGGCGAACGTTGATGATCTCCGTTACCCCGGTAACTCCGGGCCACATCTTCTGTCCTGCGATCCTGCCGGCATATACGTCGTAGAAGACTATGGGCTGGTTCTGAAACAGATCGCTTCGGTGTCGCAACGCGAATTGGAGTGCCGGATACGCATCGACTATCAGGAGGTCCAGCTTCATCCCCCTGTATGTGTCGCGTAGCGCATCTACCAAACCCCTCTCGTAGTTCTGATCGTCGAAGCGGCGGCTTTCCAGGTACTCGACGTAGAAGTTGACTGGCGACGAAGCGTGGGACCGGATCTCGGATTCCAGAACATCACCGTGCTGGATAATGCTGCGATCCGAGAAGCTGTACAGGAGCAGCACATTCTTCGTGGTTGCTGGTTCTGACGCAAAGGTCGAGCCTGCGAAGATCAGAGTTGTGAGCCAGAACACCTGAAGCGATTTGCGCGCAATCAATCTAAGGGCGCCGAACCAAATGTGGCGCTGTTGCCCGTTCGCGAAGCGTACGCTCATCGTCTACCTTCCACACACAACCCCCGCCACCTATGCCCTGGCAGCGATACCAGCCACACGAACTCGGCTGAGTTCGAACGGCATCGCGTTTAGCGAACGCTCTAGCACCGGAGCGACCGGAACTAATCATTCAGTTTGATGTTTTAGGCGTGGACCTGTTTGCGTAAAGTGTAGTGCATTGGTCAATACCGAGCATCAGGTATTGTTGGGGTCGTGACGGATGGCCGGGGGCGTTGGTCGAAACCACAGCATCTTTGAAGCCTGATGTCGCTCCCGTTGATGTTCCTCTCTGGCATTGCTCTTCATCCGCAGGAAGGGCCTCATCGTCGAGTATGAGGGAACAGAACTGCCACTTGGTTCCACAAAGGAAGCCCTGTAACATTCTGCTACCTGTCGCAAGCGACAGTTGCCGTCGATCTATTGCTGCGTTGGAATGGCGCAAGACTGCGACCGCAGCAGGAACAGGCGACCTACGTAGAGCAGTAAAAACCGGGCTTATCGGTCATCTTGTCGGAGGGCTCTCGTGCAGCGATACAAAATTTTACTTTTGACCATCGTGTCATTGATGTCATTGCTTTTGTGCAGCAGGATGATCGGGCCCTTCAAAGTTGAAGCCGTCCAGGCTCAGTCCCCACTAGACAAGACCATCCTGCTTGACCAGGGATGGACGCCCGAAATTCGCAAGGGCTATTACCACATTTCACAGGGCACAACCGTGATGCCGTATGACATCTTTCTAAACTTGGAGGCCGCCGGCAGTCAGGACCTTTTTCGATCGGATGAGAACAGCGAACGCTATGGCCTGACCCCCGACCCGGCAGACCCGCAATGGAATCCCGACGGATTGCCGATCGGGTTGGGTAAAACGGTCACGACTGATGGTCCCTGGAAGGGTGAAGACGTCGGGATAAACTGCGCCACTTGCCACAATACAGAGCTGTTTTATCAAGGAAAGCGTGTCCGCATCGATGGAGGCGTGGGGAATCACTTCGACCTGGAAGCATACGTATGCGCCCTTGATGACGCGGTGCAAGCCACGCTGACGGATTCAGCGAAGTTTGATCGTCTGGCGGTCCGAATGGGAGCGTCGAATGCGAGCGCAAAGAGCAATCTGCGCAAGCGTTTTGAGAGTAGCGCCGACCGCATCCATAGCTTCCGGACCCGTGTTCTGCTTACTCCCTACCCATGGGGGCCATCGCGAATGGACGCCATCGGTCTAATTGTCGCCCGGGTAACCTCCGTCGCTCCCAATATTCCCCAGAACTGGTCTGCTGCCCTCGCGCCGACCAAGCCCCCCTTCCTCTGGAATTCTCCGCAAGGATCCTGGACACAATGGCGCGGCGTACAACAAGATCCAATCAATCGCAACCTAACGGAAACGATGGGCGTTTTCATGTCCATGAATCTGACCGCCAAATCGCCCGAGGAAGGCCTCTTCACGTCGAACGCTCGCCTGAAGAATCTGGAACAAATCGAGGACTGGCTGAATCACCTAGCGCCTCCGAAATGGCCGGAAGAGGTGTTTGGAAAAATCGATCGCGCGAAAGCGGCGGAGGGCAAGAAGCTCTTCGCCAGTCACTGTGCGGAGTGCCACAATTCCTATCCCTACACATGGACCGCACCGAACAAGTACGGCAAGCGCTTCATTGAAGTTGGTCTGGTGCCGGAAAGTTTGGTGGGCACCGATCCAATGCAGTTCGAAGACGTCAGGCCGTATGTGCAGACAGCTCACTTGGCTCCGTATCTTCCCGGGCCGCTCAAGAACAAACCTCTGATTCCAGGCGGCTACCTCTATGTTGGATTGCAGGAAAGCATCTTGCAGACAGCACTGTCGAAGATCGATCAGACCCCAGATGAGGCCGTAAAGATGCACGGCTATCGCGAACTTCCCGTACCTCGTCCCTCGGAGGTCCCTCACTACAAGGCGGCGCCCCGTGACGGCGTATGGGCTACGCCGCCCTACATGCACAACGGTTCGGTGCCCAATCTGTACGAGATGCTTCTGCCGGCGGCACAACGTACGAAGAAATTCTGTCTGGGAAGAGACTTCGATCCAGTGAAGGTCGGAGTCGACACTACGTGCAAATCTGGAACCTATCTCATCGACACTACGCTGATCGGGAGTTCGAACAGAGGCCATTCCTTCGAGAACGGACCGTTGGGCAATGGCGTCATCGGCCCCCTACTGTCTGAAGACGAGCGCTGGGCGATCGTAGAGTATCTAAAATCGATTCCCGAGGAAGCTGGCCGGGTCACGCCATTCGGCGGTCCGCCAAACGCGGTCACTGGCCATGCTATGTGGGCGGAACAGCCGAAGTAGCGTGAGACTTAAGCGAACCGTCATGATGACAGGAGGATAGCAATGTCAGACCACGTAGATGGGCCGCGGTCGATCGGCGATCCATCGATTGACCTCACCGATTTGTTCGCCTTCACCAGCCCGGCCGATCCAGGTCGCACGGTGCTCGTCGCGAACGTCTTCCCATCGGCGGGGGTGAGCGCGATGTTCTCCAATGTGGTCAATCATTCGATCGTGGTTCGCCGAATGGCCGTTGCGGGGCTCGGTGAAGCTGCCAAGTTCAAACCAGATGATCAGGAGTATCGCTTCAACTGCAAGTTCAGCGCACTGGAGCGCGGGTCTGATGGCTCGAAGCCCATGCAAAAGGGCACATGCACGTTCCCTGGCGGTCAGGAACTCAGTTTTGTTGTGAACGATGAAAAGGGCGCATCGACTCCGGACGGCGTATTCCGTGTCTTTGCAGGCTTACGCTCCGATCCTTTCTTTCTTGCCTGGCTCGTAGCGAAACTGAGAAAGTTTCCCAATCTCCTGCAGCATGACAACGTTCTTGCCATCGTGATCGAATTCGACACGAAGCGCGTGCTCAATCCCGACAAAGGTTCGCTGTTTGGCGTGATTGCCGAAACAAGTGCGATACCCGGCCCTGCCACGCTTATCGGGCACGAACCTCCTCGATTTGATTGGGTAGGTCGTCCTGAACAGACCAACATGCGGCTCAATAACCCTGCCATGGAAGGTACAGATGACGTGCGGGATCTCTGGAATCAGATGACGCCGTTTGCGCTCGCTGAAGAATTCCAGCCGATTTTCCGCAAGCGCCTGCTCGACAGTCTGACGAATTGGGATATGCGTGATGGAAAGGCGGATTGGACATCTGCCGCGTTGGCAGCGGCCGTCAACGTCTACCTGGATGACTTCTTATTGTTTGACGTGTCGAAGCCAATGAGCGATACCAGTTTTCTTGAGATCGAGAAAAGTACACTCCACGGAGCTCCTTACCAGACGGGGGGCGGACGCACCGTCAATGCGGACGTCATCGACATCATGTTGACGTGGATGGTTAACAACGATCGCGAAGTCCTGCAAGGTGGGGCCTTGAGCGCAACGAAGCCTGGCGTCGCCTCGTTTCCTTATCTGGCCTCCCCCAACACTGAGTTGCAGACCGCAGTCGAAAGCGTCGATCTGGCTGCGTCACCCGATAAAGTCTGGGCGCTGATCGGGGATTTTGGTGGCGCGTGGCAGCCCCTGATCGCCAGTATCAACACGGCAGGAACGGGCGTCGGCCAGATACGTATGATCGAGACTGTCGATGGCAAGCGGATCATTGAACGTTTGGACGGTATCGACAATTCGCGGAAAACCTATCGGTACACGATGATCAGCGGTATTCAGGCCACTGATTACACCGGCGCACTGAGCGTCAGCCCGAAAGGGACCGGCAGCTCAGTCCAGTGGCAGGTGCAATATTGGGCGGACGGCCAACCTGACATTGTTGTTAAGACCGTCATAACGACCCTCCTCAAAACGAGTCTTGAAAGCCTCAAGGGCCGCTTTGGGGAATTGAAATGATCGACCTTTCCGCAACTGAACTGGAATACCCGCGAGCGACGGACGGTGACATTGCCGTGATCAATCTGAAGAGCGCGCGCGAAAGGTCTTGGAGCCAGTTTTGGCAATCTCCTCACCGACCAAGTATCGCGGAATACATTGTGGAGCAGGAACAGTTGACGTTGCAGTTCTTGGGTGACGTTGAGGCGCTCGAACGTCTTGAGACTCTGGTCGACCAACTTATACGCACGGACGCAGACCCTGGCCGGATTGCTATCATCCGCGCACAGGTCGCCTCAACGGTGCATCGTTTCGCCGAAGCAAGATCTTATCTGCAAACGGCTGAGATCCGGGAACCGTTCGTCAACGCGAAATTACGCCTCTTACTGAGCATCGACCAGGCTTGCGGCATGAATCTTGATAGGGTTCTGGACAGGCGCCGGAGAATTGCTGCGGAGTCTGGAAGCTTAGAGGATTTAGTTCCGCTAGGCTCGCTATTCGCTGATCTGCGCGAGTTTGACCAAGCCGCTCAAATTTATCAGCAAGCTTTAATGGCCTATCAGGATATTTCACCATTCGCCCTGGCATGGGTCTGCTTTCAGCTGGGCTCTCTTTGGGGGGAACTCGTTCCCGGACCGCAACCACGTCGAGCCGCCATTTGGTACCAAAAGGCCATCGAATACTTACCTTCTTACGTGAAAGCGCGTGTCCATCTGGCGGAAATCTATGCAAGCGACAGCCGCGCAGAAGAGGCGAGAGCGCTACTGCTTCCGGTGGTTTCAAGCGGAGACCCTGAAGTGCATTGGCGTCTCGCCGATGTTATGGTCGCGCTCGGCAGGCATTTCGATGCCGGTGAAGAACTCCGGGCTGCGCGATCACGTTTCGAAACTCTTTTAGCAAAGCACCAGCTTGCATTTGCCGACCATGGGGCTGAATTCTACTCCGGCAGTGGAAACGATGCCGCGCGAGCTCTAGAGCTCGCGCGAGCTAATCTAGCCAATCGTCCCACTCTCCGGGCTTTCGAGCAGGCATACGAGATCGCGGTTGAAGCCGGAGAAACCAGGGTAGCACTGCAGATTGTCGCCGATGGTAAACGGATTTGGGGAAACACTGCTGCATTCAAGCTGTCACAACTTTCGAAACAAAATCGCAACAATTGATGTGTCAGCGAGCAATGTCCAACAGGAGTCAACATGGCAATGGACCGCAGGGCTTTCATCCAAGGTGCTGCAATCGTGGCAGCCGCTCCCTTTGTGGCAGACCTCATGGCACTTACAGCGTCATTACAATCCAACGCAACTGAGGTGATGCACCGGCCATCGGCCGAAATGGATCCAAGACCTATCGAACTGAGAATCCAGGGCTGGCACGGGAATCATTACACCGTGCCAGCTCCCGAGGCGACAACTGCAACCGAAACCATGAGGAGCGACTCAGAAATCGACGAAGTTCTAGTCAGTGTTAATCGCGCGTGGCGCGCCTCCTGGCGCTGAACGGCCTAAACGTAATTGAGGCCGTCATATGCTTGGTACGGTCTTTTGAATTTTCCGTAAGGTCATGCATGCCACGAGCCGCCTCGACCGGGTATCACAAGAGATGGATTCTTCTCTTTGGTTTCTTGGGCGCCTCAATGTTAGTTTCACTTTGCTTGAGCGCCGTCGCCCAGTCACAAGTGAGTACCACTGAGACCGAGGTCTGGCCGGAAGCCGACATCCATATACAACTGCCGGCGAACTGGCGAATCCTTGCATTTACAGGTCTCGAGCAAGGAGTCGGCTACCCCTTCCAGCAATGGTATGCCGCTGCAGCCCTCGGATATCAGTTCAAACCGATTTTGAAACCCCATCTTAAAAATATCGATCCCGACAAGGAACACTATTTCGTCTGGGGCGCAGGCTACCAATTTCTCCGAACAGTCCAATCGGGCGAAGTGCAACACGAGGATCGGATAACCATTGACGCGACTCCAGGCTTCCGTCTGCCCGCCGAGTTTCTGGTTCGGGATAGGAACTGGATCGAACTCCGCTGGATCGACGGAGCTTATTCAACGACCTATCGAAACCTGGTAACCATCGAACGAGACTTCCTTCTCCCGAATGGTGTGCGTTTTAGTCCCTACGGCTCTGTCGAAGCCTTTTACAATGGGTCAAATCACTCATGGAACGAAGACTGGTACACGGCTGGCATCGAGTTCCCCTATAAGCGCAGCCTGATGGTGGACACATACTATCGGCGGGAGAGTTGCCATGGCTGCGTTCCTGCGAACTGGAACGCTGGAGGGATAACGCTGAACTTCTTCTTCGGCAGTACCCGGTAGCCGGTGTGCGCGCAATCGACGGGCCTTAGCGATGCGCGGTTGTGGTTCTGTGGACCATACGGCTCATCCACCACTGTCGAAGCACCAGGGCCGAAAGGGGTCCGCCATCACATGCCTGCCAGCGCCTCCCCCGTTCTCTTGGATAACCGCCACCCGGTGACCATACGCGCCTATCGTGGCCTGACAGGGATGATCACATGAGCTGTCTCTCGAAAACTTGGCCTTGCGATCCCCTGTAACGCCTGGTTCAACTTCGATTTGGTATGGCCAGCTGCCCTCGTGGCCCTTGGTCTTGTCACTCTCCTTCTTGTATAGGTACTCCGGTTTTTTCTCTTTTCTTCCAAGTGACGGTCGGGAAAACCGGAGAAAATCCCAAGCTCCTAGCCGCCGCATCCTTGTGGTCCAGAACCCGACATGTGAGAGATTAGTTGCCGCAAGTCGGCGAGCATCCGGCAACCGCGTTGGCGCCGCCACGTGGACGTAAAACGTCCTCCCGGTAGATGTGGGTCTATCCTCAAGTCTGTTTGTAGGAAGAGTGGCTGTTGGGCAGCCTAAACATCGCCAGTCGCCAACAGCTCGGAGAGGCAATCAGAAAAAGCGTGGAGGTATCTGGCTGAAGCTTGCGCGAAAGCAGCATGCCAAACTTCGGTAGTCTCATTTTCTGACGTGCGGGAGGGCCACGATTGTCGATGGTATTGTCGATCGAGATTACCTTGGCTCAACAGCGATGTCAGGCCAATCACGGCCGTTTGGTATGCTATTCGCGCTGGATCGGTAAGTAATGCCAGGGTCGTGCCAGACTTTTTCCCAACGCAAGATTTGTACCGTTTTTGTACCGCCGACCCGGCAAACTGGCGTTTTTGGCACTTATCGCCTCTAATAGAACCAATAACTTGCGTAGAATCAATGGGTTGAATAGTTCAACTCCCGCCGCCTCCACCAACCCATTCGTACTGGCCGATTCACATCGTAAGTTCGCTGCAATTTACGGTTGCGGCTGCGATCCGTCGCAGCTGCCCGTTGGGCGGACAATTTGCATCGTCGGCCGCGCCGTGGCGTGCGCGTTGGTGTGCAGATAGCTTTCGTTATTCGACTACGATCTTCGGCACGATGTTCGTGAAAGGAAGCGAGACGGCTGTCGCCGGGGAAGCGAGAAGCGCGGCTTTGGCGGGAGGCTTGGCATTATCCCGCAGTTCGGTTCGGGTGAAGGCCGCGCCGCAAACGCCGCAACTCCATAGGACATTGGCCATGGTATGTCCATTCGCACCGTTCGGAGACTGCCATTTTTTCGACAGTTCGCTTCCGCATACCGGGCAGCTCTTCGTCACGCTGTGCCTCTCTGCCTGAGCTGGTGGTCTGGGGTTGCGTTCTTCCTCACGGCGGTGATGGTCACCTTTGACTCCAAGCCGCTCGTATCAGCCAGGCCGAGAACCCGCATGGCGTGTTTCCTGGCACTTTCTGTTGTCCGAAACATCTTGGCTCGCGCCGTATTTGCGGGCGTAGCCATGAACTCCACTCGATAGTAAGTCACTGATGTCCTCTCTTGTGCGCAGTTTTGCTCGGCACGGATGGGCCGATCACCTTATTGGCGCGATTCTTTCGGGCAGCGAGGTAGGACTCAGCCGACAGCCAGTCCTCAAGCGCGCGGTCCTCAGTGCCACCTCGACGCTCGTAAAGCTCGTGAGCGTAGCTTCGGACTTCGTCTTCCGAAACCGGGGTTACCGCCGGAGATAGCGTCGCCGGCTTTGATGAAGAGGTCGGGGTTCGCTGGTTTGAGGGTAAGCGAGGATGCTGGACCTGAAACTTCGGGTCAATCATCTCGGCTCCTCGATTGGTTGACTAAGAAGGGGACACTTCAGAAGAACTGACTTAGCTTCAGAGGTCTGAATGAAGATGCGATAATCCTCAGACTCTCATCGTATGCTGATGGTATCGTCATGTCAATGAACGACCTATCGGCCGAGTGAGTATCAGCCGAGGTTCGCGCTCTCTGCACTGCCAAGGGCAAGGCTCGATTCATTCGGCGCCGAGTGCCGACAGTCGAAAACGCCTTCGCCCCAAGCGCCAGCAATTGACTTTCGCGCTGGATAAGCCTACTGTCCAGAGTGAGTGCGTAGTCCCTTTCTCTTTTTCAGACCTGCTGAAACAGGTCGGTTCTCCTGAAGCCGCACTTCCGGTTAGGCAGCGCAAGCTCAACGCGGAAAGCGAGACATTTTCAGCATTACACCGGCACTACATAGGTTTGCGCAGTCGAGCGCTCACGTCGTCATATCCAGCAAAGGTATGCGCTCCAATCGATCGTGGCCATTGCTACCGAGGGCTGGCAGAAACACCGTTCTTATCCCCGTGAGAGGCACGCGTGGCACCAGGCTTAACCCCTTAACCTGAAATCTAATCAGAGCAAGTTATCGACGCTTCCTTATGGAGAAAAGGTTGACGAACAGCGTGGAAGACGTAATCAACACCGAGGCAGCACCGATCGCGGCTGGCCCCAAGCAGCACGTATCGCAGTGGCGCACGGCAGCAGAACGGGCAGACGGAATACGAACAAAGAAGAAGCAGAGACGTACTGCGCACCGGGCTTCCCTGAAGAGGTCCCACACCAAAGGCTAGTGATAACGGCTGGTCGACCGGCGCCGAAGAAATGGATCCATCGTTTGTCTTCACGGTCGCGAAGCCTACCATAGACCTTTTACAACAAGGGCCTCACAACAGAGCTGCGGTGTTCCCTGCCGGCAGAAGACGAAAGTTTCGTATCGTCGTATTCTCTTGTGAAGTGTCCGAAGGAATGAAAATGAAAAGCATATATGTCGGCAACCTCGACGCCTCTACTACAGAACAGGAACTCCGCAACGCTTTCACCACCTACGGCAACGTGCAGACGGTAAGCGTGGTGAAAGATCGGGATACCGGCCATCCGCGTGGATTCGCATTTATCGAGATGGAGAACGATAATGAAGCGCAGGAAGCGTTGTTGGGGTTAAATGGCTCGACTCTAGGCAGCACGACGCTTACGGTCAACGAAGCCCGGCCAAAGGTAGTTCGGCCACGGCGTTGAGCGGGTTGCGAGTTGGGCTGCGCTTGGCAGAACCGACCAAGAAGTTTGCTATGAAACAAGATCTCCACAATTACGTCGTCTCTTTCCAAACCGAGCCGTATCACCAGGGTACTCGATACCACTGGATCATCTGCCGGGAGCACAATCCGGATGAACTAGTTTCCTGGGGATACGCGCCGACGCTCGAATTGGCTCAAAACGCCGCGCAGAAGGAGATTCAGGACCTGTCTTCCGGGGAAAGCCAGGGCGGCCAGGCGTCCAAGGGTACCTCGAATTGTCTTTCGCGCAGGAGTTACTGAGGCAGCGCTCTGGAGCAGTCTGGCCGGCGCCGCGGGCAGCGCCTTTTGAGTAGTTCCCTCTCAGCATCCATGCGCGGTTCTGTGGGTAGTCAGCGCGGATCGCATATGCGAGACGACCGCTTTCGCTTCGAAACACTCGCAGTGCGCCGTCAAAAACTCCGAATGGGATCGTTGTCCAACGAGTTTTAGCAGGCGCAGACCGGCTGAGGAGTATCGCTCAACAGCAGACCAGCTTTTCTCTTCGAGTTCTTTGCGGACCGCACAATACTCCAATAGGGATGACACCGGCTTCTCCTCTTGACAAGAGGGGCCAGCCGGTCGCTGTGCGGTTTAGACGGCTCTTGTAGTGCCCATCATACGCCACTCGCAGCAGTCGTAAGTGGCGCATCTTGAATTAAGCTTTAGGAGTTTGTCTTGCCTGAGGTACATGGGAGCAGCCGTAGAGCGTCGAGCGTAGATTCTCTTCACTGCTTTTCGAAGTCGTGGAAGTCGAAAGCCTGAGGTTGGCCTTCTTCGTCGTAGGTGACGACCAGATCAGCGACGGGTTGGGTATCTGCCGGACTTTCAGCGTCGCCGAGCTGTTTGCGTTGCGCCTTGCGCTGCTCTTTCTCAGCGCGTTTGTCCAGACGGGCCCGTTCTTTTTGCCGCTTGGTGAACGTTGTACGAGAGTTTCCTGCCATAAAGATTGATTACGAAACAGCGATCCTATGCCAGCCGGGCCCAAGTAATTCGATATTCCAACCGGTCGCTCATCCTGCTGGCAACAACACGAGGCCCGTTTCTTTATGGTATCAGACGATCTTACGTCTCGCGTCGCTGAGTCTGCGATGGAACCAATCGATGCAATCGGACAAAGGTGCGTGCTCGACTCTCACCCGCCAAATCAGAACACACAGAGCGAAGAGAGACGGCTTCCGCGGGTCATCCAGCTGCGTCGTAGTTCAAGCTTTGCCCGAGCCACCGCTCGACTTCGGTGAGGCTCATCCCTTTGCGCTGAGCGTAGTCCGCTACCTGATCGCGGTCGATCTTACCCAGGCTGAAGTATCGCGATTGCGGATGGGCGAAATATAGACCGCTGACGCTTGAGCCGGGCCACATGGCAAACGATTCTGTCAGCCGCATGCCGGTATTGGACTCTACCTCCAGCAAACGCCAGATTGCCCCTTTCTCGGTATGGTCCGGACATGCGGGGTATCCTGGAGCCGGACGTATTCCGCGATACTTCTCGTGAATCAGATCATCCATGCTCAGATTTTCATCACGACCGTAACCCCACTCAATGCGCACTTGCTGGTGCAGGTATTCGGCAAACGCTTCCGCCAGCCGATCCGCGAGCGCTTCCGCCATGATCGCGTTGTAGTCGTCGTGCTCGGCCCGGAACCGGTCGCACAGCTCTTTCAGGCCGATCCCGCTGGTCACCGCGAACGCACCGATGTGATCAGCCAGTCCGGTTTCCTTTGGCGCGATGAAATCGGCAAGCGAGCGGCATGGCTCGTTCCCTTCCCGATCCGATTGCTGGCGCAAAAAGTGAAACTGCTCGAAGCTGTTTATGCGCGACGCATCTGCAAACAGTTCAACATCGTCGCCCACCGCATTGGCTGGGAAGAACCCGTACACACCACGGGCGCTAATCAGGTTCTTTTCGACGATGACATCCAGCAGGGTGTCGGCTTCCTGGAAGATCTGACGCGCCTGCGCACCTTGGGATTCGTGTTCAAAGATGCGCGGATACACGCCTTTCAGGCCCCAGGTGTGGAACAAAGGCGACCAGTCGATGTATTCGCGCAGGATCGCAAGAGGAACATCCTTTAACACGCGAACGCCGGTAAAAGACGGTACAGGTATATCCTCGCTACGCCATTCGATCGGAGTGCGACGGGCGCGAGCTTCTTTCAAGGAAACGACGTGGAGTTTGGGCGCAGCATGGGCTTTGCGGAGGGCCTCGTAATCGGCGCGATGCTGCGCAACGAATGCGGTTTTACCCTCTTCACTAAGAAGGCTGGTGGTGACGGGAACCGCCCGGCTCGCGTCCAGCACATGCACCACGGGCTCACTGTAGTGAGGAGCAATTTTGACAGCGGTGTGTTTGCGGCTGGTGGTGGCTCCGCCAACCAGTAACGGCAACTTGAATCCCTGGCGCTCCATTTCGCGGGCTACGTGCACCATCTCATCGAGTGAGGGAGTGATCAGGCCGCTGAGACCGATCAGATCCGCGTTCACTGCCTTAGCCCGCTCCAGGATCTTCTCGCAGGGCACCATCACGCCCAGATCGATGACCTCGTAGTTGTTGCACGCGAGCACGACGCCGACGATGTTTTTTCCGATGTCATGAACGTCACCTTTGACGGTTGCGAGCACGACTTTTCCCTGCGCCCTGACCACCTGCCCGCTCGCGGCCATTTCGGCTTTTTCGGCTTCCATGAACGGAGTCAGGTAAGCCACAGCCTTCTTCATCACGCGCGCGGACTTTACGACCTGGGGCAAAAACATTTTGCCTGCGCCAAACAGGTCGCCGACCACACCCATACCGTCCATCAGCGGGCCCTCGATCACCAGCAGCGGCCGGCCCAACTTGACGCGTGCTTCCTCCGTATCAGCCTCGATATACGAATCGATGCCTTTGACCAGGGCGTGCGACAGGCGCTCTTCGACTGGGCCGCTGCGCCACTCCTCCAGCTTTTTTTCTGTCGTTCCGGCGCTTACGCCCTTCAACGTTTCGCCATATTCAACCAGGCGCTCCGTGGCGTCAGGACGGCGGTTCAACAGGACATCTTCGACCAGGACCTTCAGCTCGGGATCGATCTCTTCGTACACCTCGAGCATGCCGGCATTCACGATGCCCATGTCCATGCCGGCGGCGATGGCATGATACAGAAACGCCGAGTGCATGGCCTCGCGGACTTTGTTATTCCCGCGGAAGCTGAAAGAGATGTTGGAGACGCCGCCACTGACCTTCGCGTGCGGAAGGTTCTCCTTGATCCATCGCGTGGCCCGAATGTAGTCCACGGCATAGTTGTTATGCTCTTCCATGCCGGTGGCGACGGTGAGAATGTTCGGGTCGAAGATGATGTCTTCGGGCTGAAACCCTACTTCGTCAACGAGTATCCGGTAGGCGCGCGCGCAGATTCGGATTTTGTCTTCGTAAGTGGCGGCCTGGCCTTGCTCATCGAAAGCCATCACAACCGCAGCCGCTCCATATTTCAAGACGGCAGCTGCGTGCTGACGAAATTTCTCTTCGCCTTCCTTCAAAGAGATCGAATTCACAATCCCTTTGCCCTGCATGCCTTTCAGCCCAGCCTCGATGACCTCCCACTTCGAAGAGTCGATCATGAAGGGAACCTTGGCAACTTCAGGCTCGCTGGACAGGTATTGCAGGAAGCGCGTCATCGCCGCGACACCATCGATCATGCCCTCGTCCATGCAGATGTCGAGGACATTAGCGCCGTTCTCCACCTGCTGGCGAGCGATGCTTACCGCTTCTTCGTACTTGCCTTCCTTGATCAGCCTGGCAAATTTGGGAGAGCCGGCTACATTGGTCCGCTCACCGATGACGATGTAGACTCCGGCCTGTTGCGTGAAGGGTTGCGATCCTGACAGACGAAGGGGCCTTGGCTCGGCGGCTGGAGCCACGTTTCCGTTATCGAGCAAGCTCGCTCTCCTGTCTCGCTCCAGCGGCATGGGGTCTCACGGCTTTCGTCGTCGCGAACTTGCGCGGAGGCAAGCCTTCTACTGCTTTGGCGATGGCCGCGATGTGCTCCGGTGTATTGCCGCAGCAGCCGCCGGCGATGTTGATGAGCCCTCCTCGTGCAAAATCTCCAAGGTATCTCGCCATGTCCTTCGGCTGGAAATCAAATCCAGTGTCCGCCAAGGGATTGGGCAGGCCCGCGTTTGGATAGCAGGAGATCGCCACGTCCGCCTTTTCTGAAAGCTCCTCGAGGAACGGGTACATCAGATCGGGACCGATAGAGCAGTTCAGCCCGACCGACAGAGGTTTCACGTGCTGAACGGCATTCCAGAAGGCCTCTACGGTCTGCCCGGAGATCATGGTTTCGCCGCCTCGGCCCACCGCCGCCGAAATCATGATCGGTAGCTTCTTGCCGTCCTGCTCAAACACTTCGCTGATCGCGACCAGCGCAGCTTTGGCATTCAGCGAATCGAAGATCGTCTCCACCAGGAGGAAGTCCACTCCTCCGGCGATGAGCCCGCGCACCTGCTGCATGTAAGCGATCTTCACCTGGTCGAAGGTAACCACCCGGAAGCCGGCGTCGTCGGCATCCGGCGAATTCGACAGAGACACGGTCAACGGCCCGAGCGCGCCTGCCACAAAGCGCTGACGCGAGGTTTCATTACCGGTGCGATCAGCCCACTCCCGACACTGCTGCGCCGATTTCTCGTTAATCTCCCACGCCAGATTGCCCAGGAACGAGTCTTCGATCACCTTCTGGTAGAACTCAGGATCCTTGCGCCGTCCATGTTCGCGGGGGTCGTCGACGAAAAACTCGCTCTGGACGATGCTGGTCGCACCAAAGGTATTCGTCTCGATGATGTCCGCGCCCGCTTCCAGGAATCGGCGATGAATATCGCCAATCATTTTGGGCTGAGTGAGGGAGAACAGGTCTCCATTGTTAAGCAGACCTTTGGTCGAGTCTTTGAAGCGGTCGCCCCGGATGTCCGCTTCCGTCATGCCATAGGTTCGTATGGTCGTGCCCATGGCTCCGTCGATAATCGCAATGCGATTTTCGAGGACCTGCTCAATTGGATGTTTCTCGGTTTTCGTCATCGTCGCGTTTTCCATCGAGCGTAGCTGGTCTGACGATTGCTTAACTAAAATCGCATGCCAACTGAATGACTTCTCTCCAGCTGGTTCGGCTAGCTATGTCTCAGGTTGAATCTGGCTTTATTGGATGCTGCTGCGAGCCTTCTGGAATTATAGCGATGTTTCCTGGCTCGCTATCCGGACCTGGGCACAATCGTCCCGTGCACACGCCGTAGTCCGCCAGCTTCACTGCAGGATTTCCCCGACGAATGGGCTGTGGCTAGAAGGCGGTGATGCGAACCGTGAACTGGATCTGCCGTGGGCTGCCGATCTGATTGGTGTTGGGCGCGAACAACGCCTGTCCTGCGCTGAAAACCGGCGCTGTCGGGATTCCGTAAAGGCTTACCGCTTCCGGACCGAAGTTGGTATTCGACGCATTGGTGACGTTGAAGATGTCCATGAACAGGTCCAGGTGACGGCCTTCACCGGGCAACGTGATGTCCTTGACGAAGCGAATGTCGAGATCGAAGAACGCGGGTTGACGCAGCGAGTTTCGTTGCGCGACCAGTCCATTGAGAATGGCGCGATCGTTCCAGTCGTTGGCGTCGCCCTGGGTGTCGAAGCCGATGATCGGCGTGTACGGCAAGCCGGAGCGGGCGATCAGGATAGGGTTGAACTTGAAGCCAAGCGGCAGGTTCGTGATGGCGCTCAGGTTGAAGCTGTTACGCACGTCGAAGTTGGAGTCGGCCGCCTCGGCCGCCAGGTTGAATGGGTTTAGTGCAGAAACCAGCGTGAACGGACCGAGATTGGAGTTGTCGTCGCGCGCCCGAGCCAGCGTGTAATTCGCCGAAAGCTGCGAACGATGCGGCAGTTGGAAGGTCGCAGTCAGCAGCATGCCGTCATAGGACGAATGCGCCGACGACGTGTTGACCAGCAACTGTCCAACACTGGGATCGGGACGCTCGACCGGAAAGATCGGCATGCCGCTGGCGTCATAGGTGGGCGGAAAAAGATTCTGGTTGAGAAGTTGCTGCAGGTCCCAGGTGCTGCTGTGGACATAGCCGGCAGTGAGCGAAATCTTGGGCGTGAATTGCTGCTCCACACTGCCGGCAACCTGGAAGGAACGCGGGTTGTGGAAGTCAGGAGCCATGCCGACAACGAATGCGGCCGGCACAGTGAGTCCGGCAGGAGGCGCGAGGAACGGCGTATAACGCCCGCCGGCGGCGACTTGCGACAGGATCTGGGGATCGAAGTAGCTGTCGGCGACGATCGTGTTCAGGCCGTTGTCGGTGAACACGCGCTGAAACAGATTCGCCGGGCTCGGCGCGTCGTACAGTCCCGCGGAAAGGCGCACAACGGTATTCGTTACTGGATTCCAAGCGAGACCCAGGCGAGGCTGCCACATGCTCAAGTCGTTGGGAATAGCGGTCGTCTGTGCGATAGCAGTGTTCGGATTCGAGGGCTGCGGATTCCACTGGCCGTCCCAGCGCAGGCCCGCCGTCATCGTGAGCTTGCTGCTCAACGGAACTCGCGAATCGAAGTAGAAGCCGAGTTCGCGCACGGAAGCGTCGTAGACATCGTTGCCGGTGGCGAAGGTTTGCTGATAACGGCGCACATTGCCGTCGAGATAATCGGTCAGCGAGTCAAAGTCGAAAACGCCGTTGAGATTCGCCTCGTGGCGCAGGCTCGCCGGATTGTAGGCGAAGGTGGCGCCGAGGCGCACAATGACTCCGCCATGCGTGATCGAGAAATCGTCACTGTAGCGGTTGATGTTCGAAGTGTACGATTCGTTGGCGATTGAGTTTCCACCAAGTACACCGAAGCCATTAATCACGAACTCGGGGCCGGTGGAATTTGGTAACAGCGAACGCTGGTCCTGCGCCCACTGCGCCAGAAACTGATTTACTTTATTAGAGCCCGACGACGGTGGTCAGATTGCCGCGCACCCAATAGCTGTCGCCGGTTAGCGCCGCGCTGTTGTCGATGGGCGCGATACTCCGCGTCGAGCCGTTCAAGTCAACGTCGTTGGCGTTGACTCGATTGAAATTGAACTGCAGGTTGAGAGTGTTTGCCTTGTTAAGAATGAAATCGGCGCGGGCGAAGACCGAAGTCGGATCGCTGGTGCCGACAATCTGCCGCTGCAGGCTGGAGAGATAGCCTGGGATGACAATGCCCGGCGCCTGCGGCTCAAACTGCGTCCAGTACGGAACGTTGACGTAGTCCTGCTCGGCTCCAACATAGAAGTAGGCGCGATTCTTCTTGATGGGTCCGCCCAGGGAGCCGCCGAACTCGTTTTGCGCGTTATCGAGCGAATGTCCGAAAGGATCGTCTGCAGTCCAGGCGGGGCGCCCGATGTAGAACGCTTCCCCGTGATATTTATTGCTGCCTTCTTTCGTGACGATGTTGACGAAGCCGGCATTGGTCCCGCCAACTTCTGCGGTCGCGCCGGCGTGCACTACCTGAAATTCGCGCACGACGGTTTGCGGGAAAAAGAGCGAGCCGTCCTGCGAGCCGCGTACGCCGCCGTTGAGGGGATCGTCAAAGTCAGCGCCATCGACCGCAGCGCTGAAGGCGTTCGGCCGCTGCCCATCGACAATCAGGCCGGTCGAATTTGGCGCAGGCTGGACGCCGGCGGCGAGTTGCCCGAACTGCGTGAAGTCGCGATCGCGGTTGGGAAGGTACGTCACCGTTAGCCCGGCAAGCGTGTTGCTGACCTGTGGCGTTTCTTTGTTCACCGCGGGCGCCACGGTGTTGCCTTCTACCGTCGGTCCATGCCCGGATACCGTTACGTTCTGCGAGGTCCCCGCTACCCCGAGTTTAATGGTTACTTGTACACTGCTGCCCACGCCGAGCGTCACACGCAGCGGCTTTTTCAGCGAGAAGCCCGGAGCCTTGACGTCAACCGTGTAGGCGCCGGGATAGAGCATGGCGGCGGTAAAGCTTCCCGTACCGGAGGTCACAAACTCGCGGGCAGAGGCGAAGTCGGCGCTGCGGATGGTGACCTTGGCGCCAGGCACTGCTCCTCCCTGAGGATCGGTAACTGTGCCGCTGAGGATTCCCCGAGCCGCCGCAGACTGGCCGAGTACGCTCAGCGGACAGGACAGCAAAAGGAATGTCGCCAGAAGAGCAACGAGGGGACCGGCGGTTCGGGGCCGGCTTGAACGGTCCACATCAATCAACATTTACTCCTCTGACATTGTGGGATGCGAAGTAATCAATATATCTAAGAAACGGCCTTGCCCAGGGGAGTAATCCCCTGAGCAAGTGTTGGGCCGAGCGGGTCAGCTGCGGACTGGCTTGCACTCCTCTAGAAGGTGATGCGAGCCATGAACTGCATCAGGCGCGGCGGACCGACGTTAGCCAAACCGCCCATCGGCGTCCCGAAAGTTGTCGTCGGATTGGCACCATTCCCGTACACGCCGTTCAAGGTGTAAAGGTTCAGGTGGTTGGTAGTGTTATACGATTCGGCGCGCAGGATCAGGTTCGCTCGCTCGGCTATGCGAAATGATTTCTGCAGTGCGAAGTTAAAGTCGTAGGTTGGCGGCGCTTGTCCCGCATCACGGCCAATCACCGCGCCATCGACAACAGGCCGGTCCGTGTTATTTCCGTCTCCGTTATTGTCGACACCGGTGGTGACGTTATAGGGGAATCCGGAACCGGCTTCCATCCATCCCGAAAGCATGAAGCCCCAGGGCAGACTGTAGGTAGCGCTGACGGAGGCGCGATTAGTCTGATTGAGCAGGCTGTTCGCTTTCTCGCACACAATCAGGCAGCTGTAGGAATTTGGCGCCTGCTGCGTTCCATCCCACTCCACGGTATTAATGTCATGCGACCAGGTGTAGGTGCCGAGCAGCGAGACGCGATGGGTGAGTTGCTTGGTGATCCGCACCTGAAGCCCGTCATACCAGGCTGAGCCGGCATTCACATATTGCAAGATCTGGTCCCAGCCGCCCGGAACCGGAACGATGGGACGCGTGGCGTTGGCAGCGGCTACCGAGCGAACCTGGCCCGGCGAGGTGCGGATGAAGGCGGAAGGCGCGTTGAGATCCACAGGCTGCTCGATGTGGATGGTGTGCGAACCGATGTAATCCATCGAGAAGACCCAGTCGCCGCCCAGGTTGTGCTCGAAGCCGAAGTTCCACTGCTGCGTGTAAGGATTCTGGAAGTTGTTATCGCAGAAGTGAAGCTGGTCAACCGGCAGGAACTGGTTCAGATAGCTGCACTGTCCCGCAAGAATCGTGATGTTGCGCGCGGGCAACACCGCGCCCGCCGGAAAGGTAATGGGCGAGAATGACGTCGGGAATCCGAGGCCACCCGGTACCGCGGTGTAGGTGAAGGCTCCTGCCGGTCCGCCGAGCGCTGCGCTGGCGTACAAGTCGGTGCGTTCTTCCGAGTAGTAGATGCCGTAGCCGCCGCGAATTACCGTGTCGCTATGAGGGAATCGCCAGGCGAAGCCTACGCGCGGCGAGAACAACGCGTTCTGACCGGTGAAGGTTTCCCCGTCCCAACGAATGCCAAGGTTGACATTCAGGTTCGGCAGCACGTGCCAGTTGTCCTGGGCGAACAGTCCGAAGAGCGTGTCGGTCAGGTGATAGCTCTGGTTGCCGAACGACTGCGTGAAGTTTAACGCGATCGGCGGAGAGCCGGCCGGACTTCCAGGAGGCGGCGCCGCAGGATTGTAAGTCAGTAGTGTCGCGATAGGAATCGTCTTGTAGAGCGGATTGATCTGGAAGCGGCCGTCGGTATAGCCGGCGCCGAACTCCTGTCCGAAACCGCCGGAAGAAGAATTCATGACGTCGAAGCCCAGCTTGATCTGGTGCTTGCCGCGGCTCAGGCTCAGCGTGTCGGCGTATTCGTACTGATGGTTCATCAGGTCGGCCACACGCGACTCGCCGTACGTGTAGTAGCCGGAGACATAAATCTGCGGGCTGAGATTCACCGGGCTGAACTGGGTGATGGGATCGCCAAGCAGGAACTCAAAGCGGGCATCGTTCAGGGTATTGCTGTTGATGACGGCGGTATCGGCCACGGCAACCTGATACGTGTTGCGCGTGAAGACGCGAGCGGCTGTCGGCAGAGTCACGCCGCTCACCGCATCCTGCGGGTTCGTGTCGCTGAAGCGATCAAAGTTGGCGCGTACCGAGAGACGATTATTCTGGGTTAACTGCTGATCCAGGCGAGCCAGGAAAAGCGTTTGACCGAAGGTACCGTTGTAATAAGCACCGGGATCGACTGGCGAAGTGATGACCGCTGGGCGGTCCTGGTTGGTGTACTGAGCGGCCACCATGAAGTAGGTCTTGTCTTTTACGATCGGACCGGACAACATGCCGCTTCCCTGGGCCAACGTCTCCTGCACCGGCTTTGCAGCCAGTGGAATGCTCGCGTTGGCAAAGGCCGGGCTGCCCATGCCGGTAAAATCGCCGTGCCAGTCGTTCGAGCCCGAGCGAGTGACGACGTTCACCGCGGTACCTGCGTTCCATCCCCACTCAGCCGAACTGGCATTGGTGTAGACCGTGAACTCCTGCACTGCGGGAAACGGCACGCCGGCGAACATGGTCTGGCGTCCCCACATGTCGTTGGCGGTGGTGTTATCGAGTTCGTAGGTGGTTTGACGACGACCGGTACCGTTGATGACGAACAGGGTCTCGTTCAGGAAGAGATCGCCGGTGGTCTGAGCCGGACGAACCGAGGAGTTCAGCAGCGGCAGACTGGTGATCTTACGTTCGAAGACGGGAGTGTCTTCAATCTTCTCTTGCGTGAGCAGTGTGGAAACCTGGTTCGATTCGACGGTCACCGCGCCCGTGGTGCCGTAGACGTTGACCTGCGTCTTCTGCCCGGGAATGCTCAGCGTAAAGTTAAAAACCGCCGTTCCGCCGGCTCGCAGCAGGATGTCTTTCTGCTCTGCCTGCTGGAATTGCTGAGCGTTGACGGTGATGATGTACGAGCCAGTGAGAGGAACGCCGATAAAGGTGTAGTTGCCGGAATTGTCCGTTTGGATGTTGCGATTATAGGCAGTACTCGGATTGCGCAGGGTCACGGTTGCGCCCACAACCGCCTTGTTCTGCTGATCCTGAACATGTCCTTGTACGTTGCCTAGATCGGTTTGAGCCGTGAGAAGAATCGATGTGGTGCAAAAAAGAAGCGCCACAAATAACTTCAAGAGACCAACCCTGGGAGCATTCATAAACTCTGGACGTTAATGGGCGTGGCCGCTTACTACCACTGCTAGTACTACTTTTTGTTGCACATGAATCCCGTTTCTGCAACGCGCAGCAACGAAGTTGCGATTTTTCTGTCTGTTTCATGGCGCAGGTTTTGCGGAAAACTAAAAGCAGAGCTTAGGAAAATATTCTGTACAGCAAAAAGGAGGATTGGGAATACGGAGTCGCGTTGCGGGCGCGGACGATTCGTTAGGCTGCGCACGCGCTTTGCATGCGTGCTTGGGTTCCGGCGGTCGTAAACCTTCGGCGTGCGCGGTGTCGTGCTAGCACACTGAGGACGACCAGATGGAGAGGCGCCGAGGGCTGAGCCCTCGGGCTAACAGGCTGTTCAGTTCGAGCCGTTACATCATCTTCATTTTGGTGTAGCGCTGAAGATCCCCGCGAAAGTAATACAGGCTGCAAATGGTCGCGGCAATCGTAGCCCACAGAAAAACTTTACCTTTCATTCGGATGCTCCTGTTTTCGCTACGCGGCCGTGGTCTGACTGCGAGCGCGGCTGATCAAACCTTGAATGATGCGGACGGCCTCATCCACCGCCGCGCTTACCGATTCGCTTAAACCGATGTTGCCTGCCTCGTCCGGGTCGACGGATTTCGGCTCGCACCCAACCACCAGCATGTTCCCCACCTTGCCGCCCAGCGCGCTGACCAGTTGCAGTACCGCGACCGGATTCATGGTGTGGGCGTCGAGCGAGGGCGGAGCCTGCGTCCCTGCGGGAAGCGTCGGCTCCAGAACATAGATGGTTCCGGGATCGCCATTGCGCGGCAAGGCATCGACCAGAATGACAAGATCCCACTCTTCCATCAAAGCGTAGGCAAGATCGTAGCTGCGGATACCATAGTCGGCGAGGCAAACATTTTCCGGCAGATCGCGGAGCGCGAGGCGATTTACCACTTCTACCCCGAAGGCATCGTCGCCCAGAAAGATGTTGCCGATGCCGGCCACCAGCACTCTACCGTTCATGTGAAATTTCTCCGTTTAAAGCCAGCGGCTCGACTTCCTCCGGCGAAAAGAAGAAGCGATGTCCGGGCTGCCGCAACATGCCGAGATCGCGTCCCGGATCGTCTTCGAGCACAACCGCCAAATGAACCTGGTCATCGAAATCGCTTTCGATGGCTTCGATGATGGCCACCTTCCCCTTGAGCGCCATGTCCATGATGTCGGCACTCTTCTGCGGCCACAATCGCACGCGATCGCCAGCGCGCAACTCGACACCAAAAACCGTGATGGTTTCCAGGCGCGTGTTCTCCGACTCTTCCCAGGGCGCTGTCATTCTTCACTCGCTGGCTGCAGATTGCGGATGACGCCGTGCGTCCGAGCCAGTTGCTCCCGCGCGGTGGCTTCGGTGCGTTGCAGCAGATCACGGGCATGCTGGCCGGCCATCCGCATCTCGATCTTCTCTTCTTCGGTCAGCGTCATTACACGCAAAGTCAGCATCTCGTCCATCTCGGTAGCATCGTAGAAGTCGCCCGCACTTTCCGGAGCGATCTGGGGATAGTCGTAGAGCACGATAGGCGAGCAGAGCATCATGTCGCGCTCACCTTCTGAGCCAACCAGCACGGGAAAGTTGCCGATGTTCCTGCATCCGCTGACCTGCTGCTGCAACTCGTCCGGAGGATCGAGCAGGGATACGAATTCGGCGCCCGTCACGGTCAGGATGGTATGCGCCGAGAGCAACGAACTCTGCAGGGCAGAGTCCCGATCCATGGCATAGGGCGGCAGCGGGGTCGTATTCGCCACATCAATGGTCAGCTTCACAGCTCGATCGTGGACCGCACTACATGCCAATGTAACCGTCCCGTGAAGCGGCTCTTGTGAGCGCTTGATTTCTCCGACCGCTCTGTTGTCTTTGTCGCGCAGTGTTTCAGACTCGTTTGCGCCGGCGAAGTTGAAGTCAAAGACCTGCTGCAGGCCGTCGGCCACAATTGTTCGAAGCTGGAAGGAGCGGTCGACGCCTTCCTCCCAACTCTGCAGAACTTCTCCTGTCATCGTCATGCACGCGGCAGGCTCGAGATGATCGTCAACGAGTTCGAAGGCCTCTTTGGTAAGCAGGTGCAGGAAGCGTAACTGAACTTCCAGTTCCGCATTGCCTGTGAGCTTCATGAGACATTCTGAGTGCATTTGCGAGCGTTCCGTTCCCTGCCGCACCTCCGCGTAGTCCGGCGGATAGAGGATGCCGAAGCTCCAGCGCTGACGGTTCTTGATTGCCGAGCGACGGTAGGGATAGAGCATGTATCCCTCATAAAGCACAGCATCGGCCACTTTCATCGCAACTTCGCGATTCATGACTTCACCCCGGCAGTGAGGCCGAGCATGCGTTCCAGCGCCTGCTCCCAGGTAGCAATGTTGTAGTGAGCTTTATATTCGGCAACGCGATCAAAAAGGTCGCGGCGCAGGCACAACCATGCCGTGTTGGGATAGTGCAGATCCATCATCTGCTTCCAGACCGTGATCGGCAGTTTGTAGGTGGCGCTGCGCTCCCAGGGAATCTGCGCAATCTGCATGCCGGTTGCGCCCGCGTAAAATACCGTCCCGCTGAACAGCAAACTCAGCGGCAGTTCCCCGCCCTGCAATCCGTAAATGTATTTCGTGATCGCTATATTGAAGTCGAAGGTGCAGGGTATTGGAATATCAATGACTGTATCGCCGTTGAAGCCGCTGATGTTCACGTTGGCGTTCGTCCACAACAACGGGTGGATTGATTTGCTCCAGCGTTCAGGCTCGCCGAACAATTCCTTCAGGTGTTCCTGCTCGGCCGCGGTGTAGCGTCGCCTGGCAGGCTCAATCTGCACCTGAACTCGCAAAGCCACGGAGTGAACAGGCTCGGGCTCGGCGTTTGTGACCTTGACCTTGAAGGTCAATTCAGGCACCGCGGCATTCGGAGTGGCGACTGCGTCCAGCATTTCAAAATGGAGATCAGGCAAACGGACCTCCTGAACGCAAATCAAGATCTTTGAAGAACTGGTCGATGACTTCCCACACCTTGGAACCGCCGGAAAGCCCATGCCACTGAGTGCGGATAATTCCTACCAGCCGGTAGCATTGGTCGATGGGAGCGCGGTAGTAGCGTGGTGCGTCGATGCGATTGACCAGCAGCGCCTCTACGTCGGGCTCGAAACTTTTGCAGAAGCGGATTGCGTTCAGCGATGGCCTTCCAATACTCGAGATCCAGCGACGACTCCATCGCGCCGCCGGGGCTCGGATACTGAGCTACGACTCGGGCCGCCGAACTGTTGTACACAAAGTAGGCGAGATTGATCGGGATCAGCAGGCTCTCCCACTCCTCGTCGTCCATGGCGAACTTGTCCAGGCGCACGACGTCGCGGGGGATGCGGCGATAGCGCTGGCGTGTGTTTCCGCCGAAGAGGATGGCGCAGGGATCGCAAGCGCAGGTCACACGCCGGGCATCAAGCTCAAGCAAGTGGTGATGCTCGGGAGCCAGGGGCGTCGCGCAAAGCTCGCAAAACTCAGCGCCCTCGCGAGGCTTGCGAACAAACCGCTGCAGGGACGAGAAAGCGTTACGTGCGGGATTGGTACTGAATGTGCTCATTCGTCGCTATCGGATCGTTACGCTGGCGGCAAATGCGGCATGCGCGGATCGATGGGAGCGCGCTTGTCCGCGTTGATACCAGTGGCGTCCCGCGAAGTGCGTCCACGTCCTTCGCGGCCCGGCTCCTTCCTGCCCTCGTAGGCCCATTCTTCTCCGCGTTTGGTCCCGGGAGTATGAGCATCAATGTCACGCGGGGGATTCTTCATAGCGCTTCTCCTCTTTCATGGCTGGTTGAATCATGTTGACCGGCAGGAAGCCAGAGTTCGCGGAAGGCAGGCCGTCGGCGACAACTTCTATGACCTCCGGCGCGGCCTCGCGGATCGACTGCTCCACAATTTGCTTGAGCGCGTCGGGTGACGAATGGCAGCCATTCCCGGTGCTGCTAATCGAAACGCGCACCAGGCCGTCGCCGACCTCGAGTAGCTCTACGGTTCCACCTTGCTTCTGAACCTGCGAACGGGCCTTTTCGATCGCGTGCGTCACGCGTTCAGCAAGGCCGACGGGATGAACGCCGTACAGCACCATCAATCCACAGAGCATTGGGTCTTCGCCCAGCCTGGCCAGCGATTTCTTGGCGGACTCGCCGGAATCGGACAGGATCTCCACGACTCGAGCCACTGCCGCTCCGTGGAGATCCATCAATGCCTGCAGAAGATTGAGCGCCTTGGCGCGAGCGTCCTCGTCGGGAAGCGCGGTGACCTCTTCCACCAGTCGCTCAATCTGCTGGGTGTGCGCCTGGAACTCGTTGCTGTTCATCGGCTCACTTGCTCCCTACTACGCCGAACATCGGCGAATGACGCGTCTCCAGCACCTTGCCGTCTCCGAGATACATATGCACGCCGCAAGGCAGACAGGGATCGAAGCTGCGCACCGCGCGCATGATATCGATGCCTTTGAACTTGTCCGGCCCGTTCTCTTCGAACAACGGGGTATTCTGCACGGCGTCTTCGTATGGCCCCGGCGTGCCGTAGACGTCGCGCGGGTTGGCGTTCCAGCACGTCGGCGGATAGGGATGATAATTGGCAATCTTGCCATCTCGAATGACGACGTGATGCGACAACACGCCACGCACGGCTTCGTGGAAGCCGCAGGAGATGGCCTCTTCCGGAACCTTGAAGGGCTCCCAGGTCTTGGAGCGGCCGGCCATCAGCTCTTCCATCGCCTTTTCGCAGAAATAAAGCGCCGCAGCGGCTGCGTAGGCTTGGAAGTAGGTCCGAGCGCGATCGCGTTCGATGGCGTTGCTCCACTTCGGAATCTTCCATTCGAACGTGGTCTCGGGCAGCATCGCTCCCTTCGGCAGATTGATAATCACGCTGTTGCCGGTGGCTTTGATGTATCCGATATCGACCAGGCCGGAGAGCGCGGTTGACCACAGACGAGCAATCGGACCGCCGCCAGTATCGAGCGCCAGATGATCTCCGGTGCGCTTGTCGTACCAGCGCGGCGACATCACCCAGGTGTAGTTCCCGTTGAAGTCGCGTTTCTGGGGCCGCGGCAGAGTGGTCTGGTTCCACGGATGACGGCGATCGATGGGGTTGCCGACAGGGTCGGTGCGCACGAAGGTCTCTTCATTTTCCCAATCGTCATAGAAGGAGCTGCCCAGCAGAATGCGCAGGCCGAGATTGATATCGATCAAATCGTTGGTAACGAGTTGTCCATCAACCACGACTCCTGGAGTCACGAACATACCGCGGCCCCAGTCCCCCATGTGCGCATAGCGATAGTCGCAAACGTCTGGGTTGTTAAACGAGCCCCAACAGCCCAGCAGCACCCTGCGCTGACCGACTTTTTCGTAGCCGGGGAGAGCCTCGTACCAGAAGTCGAAGAGGTCATCGTGCAGCGGCACGCACTTCTTCATGAACTCCACGTACTTCATCAGCCGCACAAGATAATCGGTGAAGAGCTGTACCGTTGCCACGGTTCCCACACCGCCGGGATACAGCGTTGAGGGATGCACATGCCGGCCTTCCATCAGGCAGAACATTTCGCGGGTCATGCGACTCATGGCTAGCGTTTCCTGATAGAACTTGCCGGTAAACGGATTCAGCGCGGTCATGATGTCGGCGATGGTGCGGTAACCGTGCTTGTCGGCATTGGGCGCCTTCTTCGACTGCGCTTTGGCCCACAAGCCGGGATTGGTTTCTTTCACCATCTGCTCGCAGAAGTCGACGCCGACCAGATTGTCCTGAAAGATGTTGTGGTCAAACATGTACTCGGCAGCCTCGCCGAGATTGATGATCCATTCACCCAGCGCAGGAGGCTTCACGCCAAAGGCCATGTTCTGCGCATAGCAGGCACAGGTAGCGTGATTGTCGCCGCAAATACCGCAGATGCGGCTGGTAATGAAGTGGGCGTCGCGCGGGTCCTTGCCCTTCATGAAAATGCTGTACCCGCGGAAGATCGACGAAGTGCTGTAGCACTCGGCCACTTCCTTGTTTTCGAAATCGATCTTGGTGAAGATGCCGAGGCTGCCCACGATGCGGGTGATCGGGTCCCAGCTCATGTCAACCAGATTGCGCTTCTTCTCCGGCGTCTTAGTCAACGGCTCTGTCGTTGTTCCCATCGCAAATCGTCCTCTTCGCTCACGCGATCCTGCGGGTAAGGCGCGACTTGTACGCGCCGGGTTTAGGCTGGTATCCGGTGATGAGTTCGCGTCCCCGGCGCCGCCACTCGGGCTCGCCGTTCACCGTGTTGTTGGTGATGGAACGCAGGGCCCGGATCATTTTTCCGTAAAGCGTCAGGGCCGCGGTCGAGAAGCGCGCACCGGAAGGCTCGTCCATGAACGGCATGAACATGTCGGGGAATCCGGGCATAGTGCAGCCGATGCAGATGCCGCCGACGTTGGGACAGCCTCCAATGCCGCGCATCCATCCGCGTTTGGTAACGTTGCAGTTGACGACTGGACCCCAGCAACCAACCTTGACCAGGCATTTCGGCGAGCCGTACTCGAACGCGAAGTCGTCCTGCTCGTAGTAGGCGGCACGATCGCAGCCTTCATGCACCGTCTTCCCGAAGAGCCACGTAGGACGGAGTTGCTGGTCGAGTGGAATCATTGGGGCCAGTCCTGCCGCCTGGAATAGCAGGTAGAGCACAGTCTCCATGAAGTTGTCAGGCTGCACCGGGCATCCTGGGACGTTGACGATCGGCAGTCCGGCTTTGGATCGCCAATTCCAGCCAAGATAGTCAGCGAGACCCATGCAACCAGTCGGGTTTCCGGCCATGGCGTGAATGCCACCGTAGGTGGCGCACGTGCCGGCAGCCATTACCGCCAACGCCTTGGGAGCCAGGCGATCGATCCACTCGCAAGTAGTAATCGGCTGACCAGTTTTTGAGTCTGTGCCCATTGCCGCCCAGTAGCCCTCGTCCTTGATCTGCTCGTTGGGTATGGAACCTTCGACGACGAGCACAAAGGGCTCCAGTTCGCCGCGTTCGGCCTGATAGAAGAACTTCATGAAGTCGTCGCCAACTTCATAAGCCAGCACGGGATTGTGAAGGACCACCTTCGGTAATCCGGGAATCGCACCGAGAATTACATCCTCGATGCTCGGCTGCTCCGCGTTCGTCACCGAGACTGAATCACCATCACAACTCAGGCCGGCGGTTATCCACAGAATGTGAACTTCAGTCACGGGAGCGGGCGTGTCACTCTTGCGCCGTTGGAAGGGTATCGGCTCAGCTGGCATTACGACCTCCTTTCAGCGGGCCGGCTGCGACCGCGCTGAACGCGATCAACCAGTTATGTGTGGTGGAGTCTCTGAATAAGGCGGGAACTGCACGATGACGGAGCGGGCAGGCGGCCCGTCGGGAGAAAAACAGCGGATTGCAACACTTCGGCAATCCAGACTCCCCAAAAACACCTTTACCTATGTCAGCCCAAGATGCCGACCAATATAGGCGTGGTTGTCCAGGCGGATAAAAATTGAAGTGTTGTTCCGAAGACCTTGTAAATGGGTGAATTTCGCTGCTATTTCGCAGCCGACCTAGCTCGGAATTTGCCGAAAATCGAACTTACTTTTCCAGCAAACTGGTAAACATTTTCCCGTTGCGCTCGTTCGTCTCTCAGGGATTCCGCTCCGGAATCCCTTTTTGCTGGGATTTTTAACATCAGCGCCGAAACGTCGCAGCGGTGAGGCGTGGCGCGGCGATTGCAGAGATAACAAAGGGGAAGACTGTTGCGCCGCTACTGCGCTTCCGTACGGGAGCCTCGCGTATGAACGCCAAAACCGAAGGTTCCACAAAGAAAACCCGCGTCATCATCTTCGACCAATCAAAAATGGGTTGCGAGCTTCTGGCGCAGGAGTTGGAGAAGTCCGTCTACGGAATCGAAGTGATAGGGACTTTTGTCAGTTCGCTGGACGTCGACCTGGCGCTGGCGCAGCGTGCTGACGTTGCGCTGATCGGCAGCGCCCTCCGCGAAGGGCCGCAATCCGGATTCACCGTTCTCCGTGCCCTGCATGACTTGCCGGACCTGCGCTGCGTGATGCTGCTGAACGAGGATTCCCGCGAACTGGTGCTCGACGCCTTTCGCTGGGGAGCTTGTGGCATCTGCGCGCGCAACGACTCCTGCGAGATTCTCTGCAAGTGCGTCCACCAGGTGCATGAAGGGTCAGATTTGGGCGAATAATACCCAAGTCAACTACCTGCTGCGAGCTTTCGAGGTGGAGAGTCCGCGGGTGCGTGGGTACATGCGGCGCAAAGTTCCTCTCACCAAACGTGAACAAGAAATCGTGACCTTGGTGATCGCAGGAAAGACGAACCGCGATATCGCCCTCCAGCTCAATCTCAGCGAGCACACCATCAAGAACCACCTGTTTCGGCTGTTCAGAAAGCTCGCCGTGTCGAGCCGTTCGGAACTGATCGCCCATACATTGCAACAGGGCCGATTGCACACCTCTGGACCATGGCTGAAAGCATGATTACCCATAGGGGCGAGCCGTTCGCTACACCATAAGTTTCAGGTCAAAAGGCTCATCTACTATCTTTTGGTGGCGAATATTTTCCCGCTTTCGTGTGCGTCGAATCTGCCTCAGAGTTGGTGTACACTTCCCCCAAGAAACCAGACTTGCCAGCAAGGTGCTCACAAAGATTTGTGAGTGCAAAGTACTAGACCAAAGCAGAGCGACGCACGCGCTGGAAGTTGATTCCGGGCAGTCCTGTGGTATCGGCGCCGGGCGGTCAACGGTGCAACGTGCGCTCCAAGATATGCTCCCTGCTATCTTCCTACGACGATTACGGACTTCTTTAAGGTGAGCGTGCATATGGAGCCGTTGAGATTGATTGAGCCGTCGCCAGAACATCTGCCCAGCAACCCGGTTCGTGTGATCATTTTTGACTCAACCAGGATGGGTTGCCAGCTGTTGGGGCACATGCTTGAGGGTTCCTCGTACAACGTGCAGGTCGTGGGCTCTTCTACTCAGCCCAACCTGGACAGTAGTTCCGACCTTCCAGACGCGGACGTCGCCCTGATCAGCGTTAATGCCGGCGATGGCCCCAGCACTCGCTTCAAGCTTCTGCGGGAGATCCGCCAGGCCCGGCCGAATGTTCGCTGCATCATGCTGCTCGATCGCTGTGATCGTGAACACGTAGTGGAGTCATTTAGCTCCGGAGTGACGGGCATTTGTGGCCGCGACGAGTCCTGCGAAGTACTGTGCAAGTGCATCGACCGCGTACACCAGGGTCAGATCTGGGCGAACAGCGAACAGCTGCACTTCGTTCTCGACACCTTCTGCGCCGGAAACCGTATTCGCTTCACTAACGCGCGGGGAGATGTCTCTGTTAACGCAGCGTGAAGAGACCATCGTCTACCTGGTAGCCGAGGGGCTGCGCAATCGGGAGATTGCAGCGCAACTCAAGCTCAGCGAACATACCGTGCGCAACTACCTGTTTCGGATTTTCGAGAAGCTCGGCATCTCGAGCCGGTCGGAATTGATTCTCTATACCATTGAGCAGCGTCGCAAGGGGCCGGTTGGGCAGTAAATCCTCTCCGCCCAATCTCCCTGGGCGGCAGATGATGACTGCTCGGTAGTGCCCCCCGCCTGACTCACTTTGGTAATCTGCGCTGTTTTCTGCCTAGGTAATCCGTACACGTTACTGGACATAAGTACTATCGCGTCGAGGTTGTTTTGTCCTGCGTCAACATTACCTTTTGCTCATTGCGCATTCAATTCGGCGTGTCTACCCTCGTCACAAGCATTTGTGCGCCACAAACGACTCCAGTCCAAGCTGGGTAGCAAGCACACCTAACCGGCCGCATTCATCTGCGTCAGGTGCTGTTTGAGTGGCGCTCCACGTCCCGAGAGGAGTGCTCAATGGCTACCGCCGCGATGAATGGCAGCTCGCCGGTTTCCGACCATTTATCGACGCCAGACATCGAACAAACTCTGTCTGCGCCTCCTTCTTCGCCTGAGCAGCCAGCGGTCGTACAGCTTTCCGATGGTATTAGTTTTGTATGCGCCAGCGCCGCGATGGAGGAGATACAGGCTCAGGCGAAGCTAATCGCACGGTTCGACATGCCTGTCTTAATCCTGGGCGAAAGTGGAACGGGCAAGGAAGTCCTTTCGCTGTTAATTCATCAGCTTTCCCCGCGCGCCCGAAACCCGCTGCTAAAGGTCAACTGTGCCGCCGTTCCGGCCGACTTGCTGGAGAGTGAACTGTTCGGCTACGAAGCGGGTGCCTTCACCGGAGCCACGAAATCGAAACCCGGGAAGTTCGAAATGTGCGAGCACGGCACGATCCTGTTGGACGAAATTGGAGAGATGCCGCCGGCATTACAAGCGAAGCTTCTGCACTTTCTGCAGGACCGCCGGTTCTCGCGGTTGGGAGGCCGGACCACCATACAAGCCGATGTGCGAATTCTGGCGGCTACCAATGTGGATATCGAAGAGGCGCTCGCCAAGAAGACCATCCGCGAGGACCTCTATTACCGGCTGAGTGGCTTCACCATGCGCATCCCGCCGCTGCGCCATCGCAAGGAAGAGATTGCGCCGCTCATCCGACACTTCATGACGCAGAGCGCAAATCAGTTTGCCAGTCCGGAGCGGCCGGTGAGCCAACGGCTGCTACAGGCGTGCATCGCCTACTCCTGGCCTGGGAACCTGCGACAACTGGAGAATTTCGTCCGTCGCTATCTCATACTCGGAAACGAGGAGCTGGCGCTGGCGGAACTTCGGTCAGCGAATCGTGCGGTGCTGGGGCTCACCAGCATCGATCCTATATGTAGCGAGCCCGGGAGCCTAAAGTTGTTGGCCCGTTCCGTACGGAAGGAAGCGGAGGCTGCAGCGATCGCCCGAGCCTTGGAGCATACGAACTGGCACCGGCAGAAAGCAGCGCGCCTGCTGGAAATCAGCTATAAGGCACTCCGCTACAAGATCAAGGAATACGCACTGGAGCCTCCCCAAACCGCCTGACGTCCTCAGCGTTCTCGACAAATCTCCTTCAGCACCCCGCTTTGCCCTCATTCGAGCAGTTTTCGATACCTGGTAGTTACTTCTCATATAGGTTCTCAACCTTAGAGTGGCATTACCTAACGATTACCTTCGTAACGGAAACTGGTACCCGGTTATATATAAAACCACTCCTCGTGTTTTAGCCTGAGATAGCTCCGATGTCCGGGTGGTTGACTCCGCCATCCTGATAATGTGCGCGGACATTTTGTATAGAAGGGGCCAATCCTTCATGGCTACCGAACGAGTGATTTCCCGCTTTTTGCTCCCGGCACTGGTCTTAACTGTAGTTTTCTCTGCCATATGCGTGACAGCACAAAATCCTGTCGGCATCTGGAAATTGAACGAGGGATCGGGCGACATGGTCTTCGATTCCTCCGGCGGCGGCCATACAGGCAAGGTTTCCGGAAGCCTGACCTGGTCACGGGAAGGCACCACCTGGACAATCTCGGGGGATGCAACCCGGAAAGGTTACGTAACCATTCCCAACCTGGAGCTGAGCGGCAGCAACGCTGTCAGCGTAACGGTATGGCTGAAGAAGAATTACGGCAGTAACAGCGGCGCCAACGTTCTCTTTGAATCAGGTAAGAATTACCCGACCTCCGAGCCCAGCTTTGCCTTGATAACTGACGATCCCAGCTGCCACGGTATCCAAGCCGTCCTGCGGGGCAATGAAGGGACAACCGCGAACTGCTACGGCCAGCCGACGTCGGGGGTTTGGCACCACCTGGCGGCGATTTACGACAAGAGTCAGACCGGCGGCAGCGCAGTATCGTTTTACGTAGACGGGATGTTGCAGACGCCCAGCTGGAGCCTTTCTTCAGCGACCAACACCGATAACTTCAGCAATGATCCGGTTTATCTTCTTTCGCAGGGCGGCCTCTCGCATTTCAGCTCGGGCACAATCAGCGACTTTCGGGTCTACGACGGGGTTTTGAACTCCGAACAGATTCAGGATATCTATCACGAGACTCTGCTCGCCTCACCGTCGCCCATCAGCTACGTGCAGGGCAACTACAGCGATCCGCAAAGTTCGCAAACCTCAGTCACCGCTCGATTCAATAGTGCGCAAAGTGCCGGCGATCTGAATGTGGTCGTGATCGGCTGGAAAGACACAACGGCCCAGATAAGCCGGGTGGCCGACTCCGCGGGCAACACCTACACCTTGGCAGCCGGACCGACCCTGCACAGCGGGTTTGGTTCGCAGGCCATCTATTACGCGAAAAACATCGCAGCGGCAGGTGCGGGCACAAACAGCGTAACGGTGACGTTCAACACCGCGGCCCGGAATCCTGATCTCCGTATGCTGGAATATAGCGGCGCGGACACGAATAATCCTCTTGACGTTACCGTAGCGGGCACTGGCAACAGCCGAAACACGAACAGCGGCTCGGCAACCACGACCAGCTCGACCGACCTGATCTTGGGCACCAACCTGGGGGCGTCAATCACGTCAGGGCCAGGAAACAACTTTACGAAGCGTTTGCTCTCCTCACCCCAGGGAAACCTGGTAGAAGACCGCTCCGTGACCAGCATCGGCAGCTATTCGGCAAGCTCGTCCATTTTTCCCGCCGGCAACTGGATCATGCAGCTGGTGGCGTTCCGGTCCCAAAGAACGTTAGTGTCCATCGCGGTGACCCCAGCCAATCCATCGATTGCCATTGGCGGCCATCAGCAGTTCACCGCTACTGGTACGTATAGTGACGGAAGCTACCAGAACCTTACCAACTCCGCGACATGGACTTCCAGCGCGACCTCGATTGCAACCATCAGCAGCACCGGTTTGGCCACCGGAGTTGCGGCCGGCAATACGACGATCACGGCAACCTACGGCTCGATCAATGGTTCGACAACTTTAACCGTGACCGGCAGCGGCGGATTCTCTATGTCAGCGTCGCCGTCCTCGCTAACTGTCACGCAAGGCAATCTGGGTACGTCCACGATTACGACGACCGCTAACAACGGGTTCAGCGGCGCGATCTCTCTCACTGCTTCGGGAGCGCCAACCGGAACCACGGTAAGCTTTAATCCCGCAACTATACCCGCACCGGGATCAGGCAGTTCCGTGATGACGATCTCCGTAGGGTCCAGTACGCCGACGGGTACGTATCCGATCACCGTTACCGGAACTGGTGGAGGCGTACATCAGACAACTACGGTAACGCTGACGGTCGGCGCACCTCCGACTTTCACCTTGTCTGTTTCGCCGACCTCACTCACGGTGACGCAGGGAAATCAGGGCACGGCCACGGTAACGGCGACAGGGCTGAACGGATTCAACAGCGCGATCTCGTTCTCCACTTCCGGCACACCTACCGGCACTACAATTAGTTTCAGCCCTAATCCAATTCCCGCGCCTGGGACGGGCACGTCGAGCATGTCTGTTGTAGTCGGATCCAATACTCCGGCGGGAACCTACACGATCACGATCGCGGCCAGTGGTGGCGGCGTGCAGCAGACGGCAATGTTCAGCCTTACTGTCGTCGGTGCGAGCGGTATCTTACTGGACGGTGCTATTCACGGTGTGCACGATAACGGAACCGGCGCCAGCACCACAGCGGCTGTATCGATTGGAACGCCAACCGCGGGCGACCTGATCACTTGCGAAGTCAGCTTCGACTCCGGTGGCGGAAACACGCTGGTGTCGGTAGCCGATCCGAACAACGGCACTTATGCCGCCGCTATTCCGGCGCACTTGAACAGCAGTCTCAACCAGTACTACGGCATTTACTACGCCCAAAATGTCTCAGCTTCAGCTACCACGATCACCCTCACCGCTTCGCAGTCCCGTGATTACATGGCGATTGCGTGTCAGGCATGGAAGGGAGCGGCGACCACGAATTCGTTCGATAGCTCCTTTGCCCAGTTGCAGGATGCATCGGGAATGCCGAATCCAACTACCGGGGCCAACAAGGCTCCTTCGTCGAACGGTGAACTGGTTATAGCCGGCGTAGGGCTGGACACAGGCGGCACTCCGACTGCTGGCACGAACTATGCACTGACTGACGGGGCTCCGACAACGCAACTGTGGCCGGAGTATTGGGTGCAAGGCACAGCGACCTCCACTGCCGGTAACTACACCTGGCAGAGCGATACCTGGACCGATACGATGGCGGCCTTCCGGCCTCTTGCAGCCGGCAACTTCACCATCTCGGCTTCTCCGTCCTCACTCACTGTTGCACAGGGCAACCAGGGCACTTCGACCATAACAACGAGGGTTAGCGGCGGATTCAGCAATTCCATCAGTTTGTCGGCCTCCGGCGTACCGTCAGGCACAACGGTTACCTTCAATCCGACTTCGATCGCTGCTCCGGGATCGGGCAGTTCCTCTATGTCCATCGCGGTTGGCGCCGGCACCGCAGCCGGCACCTATCCCATCACTGTGACGGGTACTGGCGGCGGCATTCAGCAGTCGGCCACCGTGAGCCTCACGGTCACGGCCGGGGCCGGATTCTCGATTTCGGCTTCGCCTGCGTCGCTCAGCATTATGCAGGGCAACCAGGGAACCTCGACGATCACCAGCGTGGTGAGCGGAGGTTTCAGCAGCTCGATCAGCTTCAGCGCTTCCGGAGCGCCGTCGGGAACGACGATTGCCTTCAACCCGGCGACGATCCCGGCTCCCGGCTCGGGCAACTCGGTGATGACAATTACGGTGGGATCGACTACGCCGATGGGGACCTATCCCATCGTCGTAACAGCGTCGGGAGGCGGGCTCTACCAAAGCACGACCCTCTCCCTGACAGTCACAGCTCAGATCGCGCTCTCGTGGGCGGCCAGCCAGTCGCCGGGAATTGCCGGCTACAATGTGTATCGCAGCACGGTCTCAGGTGGTCCCTACACCAAGATCAACTCGAGCCTTGTCCCCAGCACCAGCTACAACGACCAAGGCGTACAAAACGGCGTCACCTATTATTACGTGACCACGGCGGTCAGTAATCAGGGGATGGAAAGCAGTTACTCAAATCAGGCGTCGGCGATGGTGCCGTAGTCTCCGGTCGTAGAACTAGATTGAAGGGCCTGGCGCGAAAGTGTCAGGCCTAAGTTTTTCTGCCAACCGCATCAGTAACAAGCAAAACAACGCGCCCAATAGAGTTCCTATCGAATTTGTGATCAAGTCTGTCGTTCCGGAGAATCGGGTCGGGAGATACCACTGGAAATACTCGATTGCAAGGCTCGTTAAGAATCCTGTCAGCAGGGCGAGAAGGATAGCGCGCTTGCTGTCCCGGAGAATTCCGAATACCAGCGCGCCCATGAATCCCAATGGAACAAACCCGGCAACATTGACGAGAGCATCTTCTATATAGTTACCGTCAGCCCTCGCTTCCGATACGGGATTTTCGAAGAGCATCTCATCTTCGGTGACGAACTTCGCCGGCAACTGAAGCGTCCCTGCGTCTCCAGCCTCATTACGAATCAAGTTACCGGATCGTTGCCGGAACGAGTACAAGGCAAGCAGTTGGGCTGAGTCGGAGACAGTAAATCCTATGCCGCTGGTCCATCGATCTGCATTGGAGGCCACTTCGCTGCTCGAGAGGGCCCGCCCGTAAATGTCGAGTCCTTTGATTTGTCCGGCCCATGCCCGGTTGCGCAGCGGGGCATTGCCAAGTATGAGTTCGCCGGAAAGATCCTTCGGGGCGAGCATAAAACTCTGGCTCGTCGCCATAAGATTGCCGTCAACGTAGACGGATGTTCGCTGACCATCAGCGACTAGAGAGAGCAAGAAGTCACGACGCCGGAATACGTCACGGACGCGAAGCTCACTTGCGAGCTGGGTGCCATGGCGCGTTGTAGTCTCTAGTCGTAATAACAGGTCGGTGTAGTCCTGAGTCAGCTCGAAGCTGCGGCCATCGGGACGACTGTAGACTGCCACCGGCACGCCTGTTGTCCACACCTTATCTGGATGCAGCCAGACCTCTAAGGTGCAGCCGCGCAATGCGGAAGCATCGATGTTCAGCGGAGTGTTGCCGACTGCGACTCCGTGACGATGAAACGCGATCCCACTTCCCTCTGCAAGCCATGTAGCGTCATTGGAAGGACGTGAGAACGGCCACAGACCTGCCGCTAGCGTGGCCAGCACAATTCCGATAAAGAGCACCGCCAGCAACCGGCGGCCAGCCGGCGTCGGCTTAAGTCGACGGAGGTTACTGTTCGAAGGCATTGACGATAATTGATCCTACGCGAACCACTTTAAGTTTCGTGGGTCCATAGCGAGCTGGGGCAAAAAAAGGGCGCTCCCGATTGAGAGCACCCTTTTACATGCCAGATTAGTGATGAAGCGGCCTACGTTGGGAGAAACTCCTCCAATTCAACGACAGGCGCATCGCACTTGACCGCCAGCACGAAGGTTCCCGCCGCCTCGCCATCTTCGAGACGCACGATCTGACCTTCGCCGGTCAGATGAATTGGACGTACCGAATGTTTGCCGTGAACGCTCAAAACGAAGCTGACAGAGGTGTCCTTCGGGACCGGGCGAACGCTGCGTACAAGCAGGCCGCCGAGGCTGAGGTTTTTGCTCACTGTCTCGATCTCGGCAACCTTGGATTCTGTTTCGTACTTCAGCCGCACCGGAAACGCCAGCTTAAACCGGCGATAGCTTCTGCCCTGTACGTCCGGCGGCGAGTAAGGTCTTTCGATGTAATCCATTTGGTTGCTGCTTCCTGTGCGATTCGAGATGGCTGCTGCAAAGGACTCCACGCGTGGAGTGCCCTAACGTCTAGTCAGCGTTTAAGAGTGCCTTACGGGACCCGGGCCTTGGCTTGCTTGGACATTCTGCTGGGGACGTGAGCGACACTCACCGCCTGGGCTTCGTAGATGTAGGTATGGCCGGACGAAACGTCGTAGTCAACGCAAGCGGTTCCGGTAATGAGAACTTTATTAATCTTCACGCAGCTTGCACGCGGCTGTTCGCAGGGATTACCGGATTCTCGGCGATAGATGTTGTAGCCAGCTACGGCGCTCTGAGGGGCTGCGTTGGCAGGCACACTCGCTTGCCAGGAAAGCTTTACGCTATGTGGAGTAGGGCCAGCAGGGTTCGAGTTGGGGGTCGCAGCAGGCGGCGTGATAACTACATTGTTAAGGCAATTTCGGTCGACTGGCGTTGTCTGACTTCCGCATAATGCCGCCGGATACATCGCTACGGTGAGACAACAAATACTGACAAGCCTACGAAATATGCGAACAGTTATCATCGCCGAATGACCCGTCGGAGAGGAACGACTGCCGGTCAGACTACCACGTGTTTCAGCTTTGTGGCGTTCGTCGGGTCTGCCAATCTCCGTTCGAACCTGCCCAGCACTCCCACCAGCGCGAATAACGCGGTCAGGGCAATGGCAAAAAACAGAACTCCACCCTGCCGATGCAGCCGGCTATTGAGGATATCCACATTAACGTAAGCCCCGAGAATAGCCAGAGTAAATACGCGCAAACTATTTTTCGCGATAGCCAGCGGCACGATAAACAAAATAGCGGCGACCCTGCCCCAGAAAGAATGCAAGAGCAAATAGCAGACGACCATTCCACTTACCGCCAGGAGAAGGCTGGAGCGGATGCTGCTGCACTCCTGCGCAACTTCAATGGTCAGCCCCGGTATTCCGAGCACCGGACCATGTTGGACGACCGGGATGCCGCAGAGCACAAACAAGCTTCGGGTCAGAGAAACCGTGCCGTCCTGCAGCACCGTGACGATGTGATTCACGGTCGTCTGCGGTAAGGGCACCAGCCAGAGCAAAAACAATAAGGGAAACATGCATCGCCGGAAATTGCCCAGCCCGAAACAAAATATGAAAGACGCCAGCCAGAAAAAAACGAGAGCGAGCGTTTCAAGCGAGAGCTGCGCATCCCATGCGAGCCGACCTGTGCGTCCGAAGTAAGGAGCGGCGATCCTGAGAAGAACGGCCACGCACAGTGAAACTGCCCCGGTCCTACCATCGGGTCTCAGCTCGGACACTGAGTTCTTGAACTTCGCAACGATCAACACTACGCTGATCGGCACGATGACCAGCAGGTGCGTATAAGCCTGATTGTGTATTGCCAGACTCAACAGCGACTGCAGTGGTCGAAACCACACCACGATCGAAGCTAGGCAGAGCAGAAGGAACAACCCGCCGGCCCGGGACGGAACGATCGCAAAGCGAATCCTCCTCGAAGGTTGCGTCTCGTCATCGCGGATCCGATTCTGGGCACCCATCCTGGTCGATTACCTACAGATACTTCTTGGAAATGAGGTACGGGAGCAATGCTACCTCGGCGAAAGAAGGAAGTGGATCTTCTTTACAAAAGACAGATTCAATTCGGGTGCGCCTCAACGATTGCAAATAGGAGCGAAGATCGCCGCGGCGGTGAGCGATTTGCGAAAAAGCGGTCGGGACATCGGTGACAAGTCTCAGCCATCCGACTCCGGCTTTTCCCCGACATTCGTTCGTAGCCTCGCCGATCTGGTCGGCATAGAGAAGATATGGGAAGTCCACGCCGGCCGCGCCTCCCAAGCTATGGAAGCCCCATATTCGGGCGTTCACATCCAGCAATTTGTAGCGATGGTCGCGCGGATCGAGTTTGTATTCCACCTCGACCAGACCATAAAAGTTGATCGATCTCAGAAAGTATTCCGAGAGGGCTTCGATCTCCGGCAGGGACGTGCTCTCGACATAGGTAGCCGAACGACCGAATTCATGCGGATGCTGACGCAGTCGCTGAGCCACCAGGCTGCTGTGCGCGACGCCGTCCCGGAAGAACGCACAATAGGAAAACTGCTGGCTCCCTCCGCCCGGAATAATCTCCTGAACCAAGAGTTCGTCCGGCGCAATTTGTCCGCGGGCCGCCCGAAAAAGTTCCCTTAGCTGCTCCGGAGTATCGGCTCGCCACGCCTTTGCCCCGGTCGCGTAGAAGAAGTTCTCCTTCACCGCTGGTTTCACTGCCAGAGGCAGCTTTTCAAACAGTGGTTCCAGTTCCTCCTCGGTCTGTGGGTTGAAGGTTTCGGGGCAGGGTATGTTCAGCCGCTCGGCCAGATCGTAGGTGTTCTTCTTGTTCCAGACCCACTGGATCGTATCCCAGCCAGGCGTGGTCACTCGGAACATTGAGCTGAGTTCGTCGCGATGACGCGAGACCGCGGCCACGGTCTCGTCCCGAGTGGGAAACAGCACCCAGTTCTTCAGGTCTAGCCTGCGCCCGACCTCGAGAAGAGATTCGACGGCTCTCTCCGGATCTCGCAAATCTTTAACCTTGACCGCATGGTCAACGTAGCGCGAGAAGGAAGAAACTGAGTACTGATCGTCGATTACAACGACGGGAATACCTCGCCGCCCAAGGCTGCGGGCAACTCCCAGTCCCGGATGCTCCCCGCCGACTACAAGAGCTCCCGTTTGCTCTGTCACTGGTTGTTCCTTTCCGAAGGCCAATTAGGCTGCGTCGCCGCAATATTCAACTTGACGAATCCTGTCGGGCACGCGGCGCCGAATGATGCGAGCCGTCAACTGCCTGGAAGTGAATTCTGTCCCCGTTACAAAGTAGAGGAGAGGACCGAAGCTGCGGGCAGCGGGTGCTCCGATAAAGTGGAGCCCCGGCACCGAACTGCAGAACCCCGCATCCACCATGGGATAACCGTCGAACTGCCGCACTTTTGCGACGAGCTCTGCGGGCAGGAAAGAATACTTCGAGATATTCACGCGATAGCCGGTACCGAGAAGGACATGATCAACCCGGCGGTGGCTGCCATCGCTCAATCTGACTTCGACCTCGTCGCCGATGCACTCCGCACGGGTGACAAGCTGGTTGGTCGTGATCTTTACGGAAGCCAAACGCTCAGGCAGCCACCGCGAACCGGCGGGACGAACTGCGCGAGTGCGAATCTTGTCCCGGAAGCCGAGCGGCAAGCGGGCGACGACGTTCGGAGTTGCCACCAGACGGCTGATGCCCGCGGGTCCCACATCGTGTTTCGAATACAGCATGCGAGAAAGCAATCCCATCTGATGGAGCCACGGATGCTGACCGATCCAGCGCAGATCCTCTCTGGAGATAACTTCGACCTCAGATCCGGCTTCATGCAGAATCGCTGCCGACTCGAGGGCACTCTGCCCTGCCCCTATCACGGCAACTCGTTTGCCGGCCAGCTCCGCTACAGGCTTTCCCTCATAACAGTGCGAGGCATGTGTCATCGGCATGTCAACGAACATTTCCGGCTTCGACTGAAACGGGCCGACGCCGGCCGCGACAACCACGCGGCCGCTCAATACGGACTCGCCGCTTGCGAGCACGATGCGGAAGTTCGATCCGTCCTGGTTTACGCTGACGACGCGCGTGGTATCCAGATCCCCACCTAGCTGCTCCCGGAACCAGCGCCCGTACTTCACGAAAGTATCGAGGGGAACGGGCTTGGCCGCCGGAGTGTTGGAGGCTGCCTCATACGCCTCGAGGGTGAAAGAGGACGTCGGGTCAGCGATGTTGGAGGCTTCACGGGGTGAGCGCAGCAACATCCCTTGCGGCATTTTGTCTGCCCAGAACTCCATGGGCTTTCCAAACACCTGTACTCGAAGTCCCTTACTCTTCAAGAAGACCCCAGCCGACAAGCCATAGGGGCCCGCGCCGATAATTGTCACGTCGTTCACGGTGATTCCTCGCAATGATTGAATTAAGGGAGCTGAACTACTTACAGAAAGGCCCGGAGAATTTGCAGTCGGGAAGCTAGTCTGTCGCCATTCGATAGCGAACGGTATCGCCCTCGAGTTCCGCGTAGGCAACGCGAGCTCTTTCGCTCCCCGGTCCTTCGACACGCCAGTTACCGTCCTCAACGACCAGTTCCATTTGGCTTCGTTGTCTCCACCATGCCGCGACATCGCGCGGCAAGGCGCTCCAGCAGTTTCCGCTCTCTCGCAGTTGCTTAAGGTGGGAGAGCAGTTCCTGATAGATTCCACGAGCTTTCATCTCGATGACGTAATCGGGATGGACAATGAAGCTAACCAGGCCATTATTTTGGCGGATGATCTCGATTTGCTTCTTCCACAGGTCAGTCGAGTAGTCGCTCAGAATCTGGAACAAGGTGTAGTCCTGGGTACAGGTAAGCGGCAACTCGACAATGTTTCCTATGAAATACGGCATCACCGTACAGCAGCCGCCGCGCTGCGGGTCCAAGTGGCCTACGTTTGGAATCGACATGTCGTAGTCAAATTCAAAAGCGCTGTACCAATCCGCGTTGCGATACAGAATGCCAGAACGAAATCCTTGGGCTGCGAACTTCCGCACGTAGTCGTTGATGCGGGCAGAGCGTCTTAGAAATTCGTCATGCTCAGCGTAAAGACGGCCATCATGCTTCAGATCATGGACATTCACTTCAAACCCGCGCCGCCTGATGCTGTTCAGAAAGCCGTCGTCAACCACATAACGCTCTTCCGGCACGATTTGAAACGAGCTTTTGATTTCAGCAGAATCGTCCAGGTCCATTAACTGGCCGCAAAAGGCTTTTCCACTCACGTCTTCGACATCGTGGGTCATGATCAGGCAACTGGAAAATCCTTCGGGCCAAAACCAGATGAAGGGAACACACTGCTTCCCGCTCGCGCGAAGCGCCATTGCCAGCAACTTTCGATGAATGCGCTCGACCGTGGTGTCGACCGGCCACCTGGGGAACTTCAGTTCCTGCCAACCTTGCAGGTGAATCTTTTGCAGGACGCGTCGTACCGGCACGTTGAGAAACGGCCGAATCAGGTAGTACGCCTTGCGCAGCAACTCGTTGAAGAGCTGCCCTTCCTGACGGAACTGCGCCGTATAGCGCTCGTGGCGGAGATTGTTGATGACTTCGTCCGGATCGAACGGCAAACGAAAGGCACCCATATGCGTGATTGCCGAAGCCAGGCAATCCGTCAGATCATCTTCAAGCCGGGCCGGCCGATCGACGTCAACCAGGCGTCCGTAACAGATCGCATCGGCACCGAAGTTAAAGAAGCCGGGAAGGGCGCCTTCCGCGACTGCCGCAGACATCGATGGCAAAAGGTTTCCTGCAGGGCGGTAATAGCTGTCTAAAGTCGCACCAGCGGGATGTTCTCCGGCAACCTTCGCAGAGCCGTCCGGGCGAACCCGTTCCTCATCTTTCAGCCGCGCTCCAGCCGCTTCGGTGCGTATCGGCAAAGACGTAGTATGCCCCCAACCGGCAAGATGAGGTATGTTACCACCGTTAACTTGCATTGGTTAATGTAATAGCCCAGAACGAAAACGCCCTTATTGCCCGATCACCGTTGCAGACTGTTGGTTAAAGGCTTCACACCTGAGTCGTGGTTCGTACAGTGCTAGCACGTAGATTGTCGATCGGTTCACTTTGCTGAGCGGTGCCCGCCGCGGTGCGCCGGTACGTCTCAAACGCTTCGCAAATCATGCCACCGAGATACCAGACGCGTGTCTTCGCGGCAAAGCGCCGTGCTACCTGTAGGCTGATCATCCATCGCAGCATCCACATGGAATAACGTCGCACCCACAGCAGCGGAACGCCGCAGAGCAGCCATCGCGTTTCCTTAGGAACCGCGGCAGCTCGGACGTCCGATCGGCCTTTATCGAACCACCAGTCAAGGAAGTACTTCTGCGACAAACGGCTCTGCGGTACGGCGTGATAGACAATAGCGGTGGGCTCGTAGCACAAGGGCTCGCCTGCTCCCAGCAGTCGATAAACGAACTCGCTATCCTCTCCGCGAATCTCTGATCCGGGCTGAGGTCCCAGGTCAGTGCGGAATCCGCCATGCTTTACGAAGACTTCCCGGCGAAACGCCATGTTCGTTCCGAAGGGCGCTTCTTTCAGCTCGATTCTTTGTGTTCCCAAGTCAAACATGACCAACGGACCGCGCACGTAGGATGCATCGTCGCTGATCCATGCGGGAAAGACAACGTCTTGCTGCGGAAGGACACGACCTCCGACTCCAACCCAGGTCCCTTCGAAAACAGGGCTGCACAGCTTCTCCAGCCATTTGGAGTCGACCGTCACATCGTCGTCGACAAAGGCGAGCACGTCGCTTTGCGCGTTGCGAATTCCGGCGTTCAAGGCATGCGATTTTCCTGGCCGACCCTCAAACAGGTAGCGAAAGCGGCCCGGGTAGCGGCGACAAATCTCTTCCGTAACCTCGCGGGTTTGGTCGCTGGAGTTGTTATCGACGACGAGCACCTCCCAATCCAGCGACTCCGGCAAGGAACTCAGCGCAAGGCTGGAGAGAGCTTTGCTCAGACTCTGGCATCGATTGTAAGTACACAGAATGGCTGTGATCTTCATTGGTACCGCTTGCGTCATTAGCAACGAATGCGCACGCAACTTTCGCACACTACCGCAGAGTCGGACCCGTTACTGCCGAACCAATCCCATCCTGAACCGATACTTCCCTCAAGGAACGCTGCTCTTTTATCTTCGCGTTCCGGAGCTTCTGGCCGATCAGACGCAGCCCCCGAGAGATGGTCGCGCCCGGATTTACAATCATCGCCGCCACCTCACCGACGACGTGACCGGCCAGGGCGACACTGTCGATCTCTTCATTCAGAGTTTGCAGGCCCTTCCGGTGATACTCCCAGAACGCCGCCCCACGGCCTCGAAGGACTGACTTGGCGAGAACACGATAGTAGGCCCGCTTCGCTTTCTTCTTTGTCGCTTCCGCGCTCGTCTCGCCCAAATACATGGCTGCGAACTTCCGCACCGTGATATAGCGATCCAGTTCGTCGGGCACAAACCCATGAGCTGCCGCGGAGATGGATTCGTTTACGTTGTCGGTCCGCATGAAGGACAGTATCTGGTGAACGAAACCGAAATCCCATCTGGCGAGAATCTGCATGCACTTCTCGGTGTCCTCATGCAGCGCGGACTCGTCGAAAAACGGGAACTGATTGCGAATTAACGATGAGCGGTACATCACCGTATTTGTCGAGCCGAACGGGAACAATCCGTCGTCGAGGTAGAGCCTTCCAACTTGCTTACCCGGCAACATCGTGGCCGGGTAAGGAAAACCTGAACCGCGGACCTTCGAGCCTTTCATGTCATAAGAACTGACAAGACCAATCGTTTCCGACTGTTCAAAAGATTGGACCATCAGGCGAAGACATTCGGGAAAAATGTAGTCATCTGCCTGCACCACCTTGCAATAAAGGCTGGCAGGCGAAATTTCCGACAGAGCCAAATTGTAGTGCCGCGGCTGTGCTACAAGCCCAAGCTGCCGAACCACCCTGATTCTAGAGTCACGCCGCGCATAGCTCTCGGCAATCTCCCAGGATCCGTCCGTACTACAGTTGTCCGAGAGAATATATTCGAAGTCGGTAAAGCTCTGGCCCAGCACGCTCTCGATACACTCCGCCAGATACGGAGCAGTATTGCGGAACGGGGTGACGACGCTGACGACAGGTTGTCTCACGATGAGCTCTTATCCGTTTCCGCATTCGGCCGTGCTCGCCACCGAGGGGGCCAAGGGGCGTGAATGTTTTTCCAGCGTCATGACGCGTGCTTCCTTGCCCACACCGAGAAGGTAGTTCAGCCGCCAGCGCGCCCGAAACGCCTGCTCGTCGCGCAGGCACAAGGCCGCGATCGACATTGCAAGCGTGGCCTTGGGAACGTCGCGAAATAAGTGGCGAGGGACGCCGAACCACAGCTTGGGATTGGGAAAGAGCCGCTGATGTCCGCGACCGAAGCGTTTTGCGCGACGCAAGATCCACTTCTTATCCAGTTGCTCCACGCGGACCAGATGCTCTACAACTGCTCCCTGAACATGCCAGCCCTTGTGGCCGTTGCGCCCCAACCGTAGAACGAGTTCAGTCTCACTCCCCATGGCGTAGTCGCTTCCGCTAGGTCCAATCGCGCGATCAAAGCGCACGCCACTGCGAAAGATGTCCGATCGAATCGCCATGTTGGGTCCGATGATGTCGGGCAAGCGCGAGAATGCCAGAGGACCTTCTGGCAAGGCTGGATCATTCATACCAAACGTTGGCCCAACGTTGACCCAATCAATCCACGACGGAGGTTGCGCCTGCCAACGGGGAATTACCGGACCGCCAAACAAGCAATATTCAGAGTGACGGGAAGCAGCCTGGCGAAGATTTACCAGCCAGTCCGCGTGAGGAAATACGTCGTCATCCGTAAATACTGCCAAGTCCCCTTCCAGCAGTTCCAGGGCGGCGTTGAGGGCGTTGTTTTTGCCCGGCGCCGGCTCGCTCAGCCACTGGAGAGGAAGGCGAGGTTCAAAAGAACGCAGCACAGAAGGCGTGTCGTCCATGCTGCCGTTGTCGGCGACGACAATCTTCCATCCGCCCGCGGGCATCTGCAGCTCGCAGAAAGAATCCAGAACCTGCGCCAGAATGTAAGCGCGGTTTCTCGTTGCCAGGAAAACTGTCAGCATGCCGTTTGCATGGGCTGGCGGCATCCCGCCAGCGTCAGCTCCGCCAAGAAGTCGTATTGCTCGGCCGAAAGCGATCCGGCACGGGTGACGTAGGAATTCAAACTCTGCCTGATTTCTTTGCTGTTGCCCAGAGCTTGCTCGCAGGCACCAATGATATCGGCGGCAGTAAATGTGGCGATTTGCAGAAGGTTCTGCGTCTGTCCCAAGTCGGCCATCACCCAGTCAACCTTGGGATCGAACGAAATCGCCAGCAGCGGCGCGCCGCTAACACAACCCAGAATCACGCTATGCAGTCGGCTGGCGATGAGGACGTCCGCTCCGTGGACGGTTCGCACGAATTCTCGCCATGTAGCCACAGTAGAGACTCGGATCTTGGTTTCGAATGAGATGCCTGAAAGATCTTTAAGCTGGGTCATCAAGTCAGGAATGACGGCCTTGTCGGATAGGGCGGACCATACGAAGACGATTTCGTAGTCTCGCTCCAACAGGCCGCGAATCGCCAGCGACAGCTCGCGCACGTAGCGCTGGTAGATCACAAGATCCTGGCATGGCCACAGACCGGGTTTCATGAAGACGATCGGACTTATCGCGACGACTTTGCTTGCGCGCCGGATGGGCTCCTCTCGCCAAGCCGGATCGGGTTCGGCCAGCGGAACAGCAAATGCGAGATCAGGTACAACAGCGTCGGACTCGGCTATGCGAAGCAGATGGCTCGCTGCGGTCTTTGTTTGCCCGTCCCGGTAGGATCGATACTGGGCCGTGGATAGAGCCCGCTTCAGAAAGAAGCGCGCCAGCTTCGACCGTATTCTTCCCGCCCCGACGCTGACCACCAGGTAGGGCACCTTTGCCGCACGCGCTACGAGTGCCCATTTGAATAAGCTGTATGGCAATCCCCAAGGGCCGCCCCACTCCTCGTCCAGTTGGCCGCCGCCGGAAACGATCAGCGCCTGAGACCCTCGTAGGAATTTGTAGGCAGCAAGGATGTGACGGATTTCCTGAGCAATTGTTCTAAGGGGCTTCAGCCCGCGTTTCACCGCTCGCACAAGAAGAGAGTTGCTTCTTTGGGCTTGCCCGTGCGCGGGTCGCGGGCCATCCGTCGTCATCCCGTAGAACGGCCTGTCCACGGCGCAAAGCGGAAAAGCGTCGACTCCATGCCGCTCGAGAAAGTTACTGCAGTTGAGAGTGATTCCTGACACTCTCACACTCGGCACCCGGGAGCGAAGGTTGGCAATCAGCGCATCCTGGATAGCCGCATCTCCAAAATTGTCCCCGCTGTATGGTGTCAGGACGGCGACTCTCGGACACTCGGGTTTCGGCCCGCTGTTTCCACGAGCAGATTCGCGCAATCGTTGTTGCGCGGTATCGCCCACATACCCCGAAATCACTGGCGCTTCAACCATGGAGGAAGTCGTCGGCATAGGACATCGACAGTAGTGCAAGAAAGAACAGCCCCTAAATGACAGGAAGGCTGCGCAGATTCCCCGTGCCGTTTTCTTTCTTGCGGAAGAGCATGCACTCAGTAACGGCGGGAAATAGCGGGATATGAAAGCTGCCTGCCAGTACAAGCCCGTGACCGGCAAAATAGTTCACGAGATAACCGCGGGAAATCATTTGCGGCGCCCAAGCCCAATTCCATGGGTTGGCATCGAACCATGCTTTCAAGTGCCGGTTGCTGAAGCAGGTCTCGGTAAGCACATCAAAGACGACCCAACCATCCTCGCGGACGACGCGCACCATCTCTTGCAGGTACGACATGGTCGTGAGAAACGGCAGGCCCGGGAAAACTTTGTTGGCGTGAACCAGATCCATGCTGCTGGATGAGGTCTCGGACAGCGTACGGCCGTCACAGGTCCGGGCAATCACTGGATGACGCTCCGACAGCCACTCCCGCCACTCTCTGGAGGTCTCGTAGATTTCGTACTCGCGCGGAGGGCAGTGAGAAAACACCGCATCCAGATATCTGCCACTACCAGGACCTATCTCGCACACGCGTTCAAGGTTGTTTTCAAACAGACCCAGTGCGCGCCATCCGTTGACAGTTGCTTCCAACGGAGTCACCGTGCCATCGCAGTGCTTGCGCTCAATAAACTCCCCAACGGACAACCCCGATTTCTTAGCAGCTTCCAGGGTCTCCTTGAACGAGATGTACTCTGAAAACGGACGCGGCGGAGATTTGCGGGCTGGTAAGAGTTGCGATATTTTCATCATTTTCTCGGCCTGGTGCATTACTGGTAAATACTGCGAATCGTTTCGGACTGAGGGGTTTCGCCGCTGGTGTTCTGCGCCCCCGCCACTCCACTGACACTGAGCAACCTGCCTGCATCTCGGCCAATCTGCTGGTGGATCAGCTTCGGGAAGCAGTGGACCTTGCCGCGCACATCGTCGCTGGAGCTCACGTAGATCGTGGTGGCCGGTTCTCTGCGGTCGTACGTCGTTTGGTTGTCGTACCGATAAATAAGAGCCGCAACATAGTAAATTCCGCCAGTCATATTGAGCTGCACCTCGAAGGTGCAGAGAGAGCTCTCGTCGGCGTCGAGTGTGATCGTCTCGTGCGTGAGGCGCTCAGTCGAGGTGTCGAACACGTGCTCAAACTCATGGCTGATGATGTAAAGCGTTACCGAGAGTTTCTCCACCCGTTCGCGTGCGGTGATCAGGATGTCGACGTAGGCCCGGTCCCCGGATTCGAAGTCGGATGCTTCCCCGAACTCATTCCTCACTCGAACGTTGGTGATGCTGACAGCAGAGGCTTCGGCCTGCCGGACGTTGCAATCAAGGGACCGATCGATATAGGCGCTAATCACCTTTTGCGCCGGTCCAGTCGTGACCACATGGCCTTTCTCGAGCAGCAGGCATCGGTCGCAGAACTCGGCAATGCTTTTCAGGTTGTGGGAAACAAACAGAACGGTTGTGCCCGAGGCAACCAGGTTCCGCATGTGCTGCACGCACTTTCGCTGGAAGACGTAGTCGCCCACGCTCAAGACTTCGTCGACGATCAGGATGTCGGGCTGCACGTGCGCCGCCACGGAAAATCCAAGCCTGGCATACATGCCGGACGAATAGCGCTTCACCGGGGTATCGATGAATTCCGCTAACCCTGAAAACTCGACAATCTCGTCAAGTCTGGCGGCAACTTCGGCTCTCGTCATCCCCAGAATCGATGCGTACAAAAAGATGTTTTCTCGGCCGGTCAGGTCATGATGGAAGCCGGCGGCGAGCTCAATCAAGGCGGAAATGCGTCCGTCGACAGAGAACGATCCGCAGGTGGGGACGATTAAGCGGCTCAGGATCTTGAGCATCGTGCTCTTCCCTGCACCGTTTGGCCCAATAATGCCGAAAGCCTCGCCCCGGGTTACCTCGAACGAAATGTCGCGCAGTGCCCAGAATTCTTTCTGGTCGCAGACCTCGGCCGAGCGAAACATGCTACGCGTGATATTCGGCAGAAGGTCCCGAAGAGAGCTGAACCGCTCTCCCTTGTGGAACTTTTTTGAAACGCCGTCCATTCTGAGGGCGATGTTATTCATAATTTCGTCTAGACGCTCTCGGCGAACGCGGGCTCCAGACGCTTAAATGTCACGTAGCTCACGATGAGCAGCAGCAAGCAAAAACCAAAGCCGTAGGATAGCCACGCCAGCTCCGGAGGCTGATGACGGGCGATGCAGCTCGACAATCCGTCCAACATGGGAGCCACGGGATTAAAGAGCAGCCAGTGCCCTTTCGCGCCGAACATGTGGACGTCGTAAAAGACGGGAGTGAAGAAGATTCCAAAGGTCAGCAGCACTTCGACGAGAAACTTGACGTCACGGAAGAAGAGGCTGGCCGCCGACACCAATATCCCCACCCCGGTGGCCAACAAGACTATTCCCAGCATTAATACCGGCACCCAGAGCAGATAGCTGCTGATGCCGACCTGGATCACGCACAGGAACAGGAACAACGCCACGGACGCCACCATAAAATCGAACAAGCCGGCCAGCACTGCCGCGATCGGGAAAATTTCCTTCGGAAAATATACCTTGGTAACGAGCTCGCGATTCGTCGTCAGGCTATTGCAGCCGAAGCGGATGCTCGACACCAGAAACGCCCACGGCAGCGACTTGACGGCAACCGAAGCGATGTCGTTCTTGTTGAGCGAAGTGTGAGCGGCGAGCACGTATGCGTAGCGCACCATGATTCCCGATAGAACGATAAGTACCGGCATCAGCACGGCCCACAGAAAGCCCATCACTGACTGCTTGTAGCGCACTTTGATGTCGCGCGCCGTCAGCGTATACAACAACTGGCGATAGCGATACAGCTCTTGGAGTTGGCTTTTCATGTGACGGGGTCTGCAGCGGTAGCTAATTGAATCTGCGGTCAACCGGCTTGACTGGGCGGCCGTGAAGATACTTCGTAATTCCTTGGTCCAAGGCCTTGCGATAAATTGCGAGTGATTCGTGAACGGCCTCGGCTGTCCGCTCGATGTCTACGTCGCTATGGGAAAAACTCACAACGAAAGACGGTGCGAGCACGCCGCGGCGGATCATCTCCTGCAGAAACAGCGTGCGGAATGCCTGTGATCGTGCGCCGGACCGGTCCCGGGTTACGAAAATGAGATTGCAGGGACGTCCAGCCACTTCGAAAATCCCATGCACCTGATTCTCTTCAATTGAGCGCTCGATGAGGTCCTGAAGGCGCCGTCCCTTTTGCCAAAGCGCTTCGATCACGTTGTGTTCGCGATAAACTCGTATCGTTTCTAGAGAAGCTGCCAGAGCATGTGTCTCCGCACCGTGAGTGGTCGACAGCAGGAACACTCTAGGCTGATCGTGATTTAAACCGCCGAGCCTCATGATTTCGCGCTTGCCGGCAAGAGCAGCGATAGCAAAGCCGTTGCCCATGGCCTTGCCGAAGGCCGACAAGTGAGGAACCACGTCGTGAAACTTCTGCGCGCCGCCCAAATCCCACCGAAAGCCGGTGATCATTTCGTCAAAAATCAGCAGGCTGCCGTTGGCTTCGCACACCCTCTTGAGCTCCTGCAGATAACCTGGACGAGGCTGGGAGACAGTCTCGGCTTCCAACACCAGGCATGCGATCTCATCGGGATTGTTTCTGAAAAGGTCTTGCACAGCATTGATGTCGTTATATGGAAACTTCAAGGTCATGTTCGAGATCGCCCGGGGAATTCCGGCGCCGAGGTCGGTCGTTCCGATAAACCAATCGTCCGTCGAGAAGAACGGCTGATCGCCACAGATGGCCACCTTATTTCGACCGGTGTACGCCCTCGCCAGCTTGACGGCTGCCGTCGTTACGTCCGATCCATTCTTGGCGAACTTCACCATCTCCGCGCCGGGTATGAGCTCCAGTATCGCCTCGGCCAGATCGACCTCTAACGTGGCAGGACGTGTGAAGTTCGTTCCCAACTGCATCTGTTTGTGCGCTGCCGCAACTACTGGCGCAAACGCGTGACCCAGGGTCACCGAGCGCAGTCCCATTCCATACTCGATGAATTCGTTGCCATCGACGTCCCATACGTGGCAGCCTTCGCCGCGCACAATGAAGCCAGGCGATTCTTCCGGGTACTGATCATCTCCTTTGGCGTACGTGTGTGCGCCGCCGGGAATGATCTCGTGCGCTCGGGAACGCAGCTTTCTTGAGGCGGAGAAATCCACCGTGTCGGCAGCCTTTGCCGAATGCTCCCCGAGCCCAAATTCGTCAGGTTTGATCAGAAGATTTGCCATGATTCGATGGGACCTGCTCAGACTTTCTTAGCTGAGGATTGCCTTGCGGCAATGAAAAGCTTCTGCATATCCGCTGGGAGAAGCGCATTCGACGCCGCGCAGTCGCATGATCGAGAGGAACGTATCTTCGGAGAACCAGGCCTTGGAGCGCTGGGAGTGAAATACCGTCATAAGATGCGTTACTTTTTGGCGGTAGATCGTTTCTTCCAACGGAACAAACATACTGGGCCGGCCGAGGTCTCCATCATATTTTGGAATTTCGAATTCCAGAATCAGGTGATTGCGAAACGTATTCCACGTTAACTCATTGATCAGCCGATGATCCTGATGGGCGTCCCCGCTGCAGTGGGTAAAGATAAGGTCCGGATTGACGCTCGTCTTCAGTACCTCGAAGAAGTTCTTTACCTCAGCCCCGGTATACGGAAAGAAGCCGTCGCGAAATTCTTTGAACACCGTACTCTCAAGACATTCGCCGCCGAACAGCTCAGCACCTTTTTCGGCTTCGTCTCGCCGAACACCCGCAGCGCTGAGGACGACCCAATGCAGCTTCAGCTCAGGATACAGATTCCGCAACAGCAGCAACGTGCCACCGCATCCGATTTCGATGTCGTCGGAATGGGCGCCCAGGCAGAGCACCGTGAGAGAGCCGGCTTCTCTACCCTGAAGCTTAAGAGTCAGCATGCGACCGCGGCAGCCACGTCACTCTTGACATGGCCGTTCTTCCAGAGGTGCCAGGGTGCATCACCCGAGGCCTCGAGTTCATCAAGGACTTGCTTGTCCCGAAACGTATCCATGCACTGCCAGAAGCCAGGATGTCGCTGCGACCAGATCCTTCCCTCAGCGATCATCCGCCGAAAGGGTTCATAGACAAGCTCGTCTTTCGGCCGGATGTACTGGAAAATCTCTTTGCGGAATATGAAGTATCCACCATTGATCCACACTCCCGCGTCCTTCATGCTTTTGATCGCCTGTACCGCTCCGTCCTCGGCCAACTCGACGGTATCGAGGCTGCTGGACCGCGGCTGAACTGACAGGAAGGAGGCATAGCAATCCCGTTTCGAATGCTGCTCGATCATGTCCGGGAGATGGAAGTCGGTGAGACCGTCGCTGTAATTCGCCAGGAACATGTCCTCGCCATATAGATACGGCTCAACCCTTCGCAGGCGATCGGCGATAGTGGAATTGAGCCCGGTATCAACGAAGGTGATCTTCCAGTCGTCGATGTCCCGCTGCATGAATTCGAGTTGCGTTCCTCCGCGTGAGAAAACGAAATCGTTGGAGACCGACTCTTCGTACTCCAGAAAGTAGTTCTTGATTACGTTCGCTTTGTATCCCAGGCAGAGGATGAAGTCCTTATGGCCGAAGTGCGCGTAGTACTTCATCACGTGCCAGAGCACAGGTCGTGAACCGATCGTCACCATCGGCTTCGGAACGTCGTCGGAGTAACCTCTCAGGCGCATGCCCGCGCCGCCGCAGAATAGAACAACTTTCATAGGTTTCTCTCTTAGTCAGCAGACTTCCACGGTTGGAATGGGCACAACAAACTGGCCACCCCACTCGCGAATTAATTCCAGTTGCTGCATGATCTCGTCTTTCAGATTCCAGGGCAGGATCACGACGTAATCGGGTTTTGTTTGAGCGATGTGATCGGGATGATGGATGGGAATATGGCTGCCGGGGAGGAAGCGTCCCTGCTTATGGGGATTTCTATCCACCGTGTACTGAATCAAGTCCTTGCCGATGCCGCAGTACTGCAACAGCGTAGCGCTTTTTCCGGGAGCTCCGTAACCCGCAACGCTTTTGCCTTTTACCGCTGCTTCGGCCAGAAACCGGACCAGCGCCAACTTTGTCTGCTTCACCTGGTCTCGAAATCCAGCATAGCCTTTCGAGGTGTTCAGGCCGGCAGCCTGCTCCGCCGTAATAACCTCGGGCACAGTTTCCCGAGGCTGATGTTGCCGGCTATCGACATGACAAGCATAAATTCGTAGCGAACCACCGTGTGTCGGAAGCTCTTCGACGTCAAACGCCCTCATGCCGTGCGCCTCAAGAATCCGCGACACCGTCAGCATGGAGAAGTACGAGAAGTGCTCATGGTAGATCGTGTCGAACTCGTTCTGCTGAATGAGCCGGAGCACATGCGGAAACTCCAGGGTGAGAACGCCTTCAGCTTTAACAAGGATGCTTAATCCTGCGACGAAGTCATTGAGGTCCGGAACCTGCGCCAGCACGTTGTTGGCGACGACCAAATCGGCGGCTTGCCGTTTGCAAACCAGTTCGCGCGCCAGTTGCCTCCCGAAGAAGCTGACCAGGGTTGGAACATTCTTCTCTACTGCCGCTGCGGCAACATTGGCCGCCGGTTCGATACCCAACACCGGGATATTTTGCCGCACCAGGTACTGGAGCAGATATCCGTCGTTACTGGCGACCTCGACCACGAAGCTCTTGTCATTCAGCCCAAACCGTTCGGTGACGTTTTTGCAGTAGCGCTCGCAATGTTGCAACCAGGAATCCGAGTAGGACGAAAAATACGGATAGTTGCTGAAGATATTTTCGCCGCTCACATACTCGTCAAGCTGTACGAGAAAACACTCGGTACAGACGTAGGCATGAAGCGGATAGTAGATCTCTCCGCGATTGAGCTCTTCCGCGGAAGGATAGGTCTCGCACAACGGCGACATGCCAAGGTCGACAAATGTCTGCCGAAGCTCCGCGCTGCAGAAGCGGCAGGACCTTGTCACCGTCGTCTGTGGTTGAATCATCGCAGGTAACGTCAGAGTACTCATGATGGATCTTCGGAATTCAGGCGCAAACTGCCGCTGCTACGACCGTGCGGCTCCACTGCAACGAGCCGTTCAATTCTCCGGACTCTAACCTGCGGCGAATCTGTCTCAGACGAACGTAGCGGCCAGTCTCAAAGTCGTGTTTCGTAAGGCCCTGCGACTGGTACGCTGCGTAAAGTTCCTGCGCGCCTTTCAGCGCCGTCCACTGTGGACGAAACGCAGGTAAAGCCAGCCGGATTTTGTCGCAGTTGATTCGGTAACAACGCTTGTCAGGTCCGCCTCCTGGCGCATATTCGATCCGCGAGCCCGGAACGGTCTCGGCCACGATCTCGGCCAGTTCGCTGACCCGATAATTCTCTTCGGTCTGCCCAACGTTGAAGACCTGGTTGTGTACCGCATCCCATGGCGCGTCGAGGGTAGCGATGATTGCCGCTGCGATGTCTCGGATATGAACGATCGGCCGCCACGGCGTGCCATCGCTCTTGACGTGCACAACGCCATTCACAAACGCGGACGCGACCAGGTCGTTCAAAACGATGTCCAGTCGCAACCGGGGAGAAACGCCGTAAGCAGTCGCATTGCGCAGATAGGTGGGACAGAAGGAATCATCGGCCAGTTCCGATATCTCGCGTTCAACCATTACTTTCGACTCGCCGTATGGGGTCACAGGGTTCAGTGAGTCCGTCTCAATACGGAAGCTGTCGCCAGCGGCTCCGTAGGTGCTGCACGAAGACGAGAATACGATGCGCTGTACGCCGGCGGCCTTGGCCAACCTAGCCAAATTGACCGATGCTGCAAGGTTGATGGCATACGTCAATTGCGGATCAAGATCGCCCAGAGGGTCGTTCGACAACGCGGCCAAATGAACGACCGCATCGAATCCCTGCAACTGATGCATCGCGAGATCCCGCAGATCTTCGCGCATTTCTGCGATGGGTGCCAGCGGTCCGCCGAAATCGCATCCCGCGAAGTAGTCCGTGTCCAGGCCAACGACCTCGTGGCCCGCAGCCTGGAGTAGAGGCGCTGCGACTGCTCCGATGTAACCTTTGTGACCGGTCAGAAGAATTTTCATAGTCGTCGACTGAGTAGAAGCTGAGATTAATTTGCGCGGGATGGAGTCTGGGTCGATCCGTCTGCGTTGAACAGGATTGCTTCTCGACTTTGCGTATCGTCGGACTCTGTCGCCATCGCGAGTAGTCCAGCGCTACAAAGCAGATCCGCCGCTTCCCGGATTACTCCGAAAGACATGCCGGAACGCTCTGCGATGTCGAGCAGAGAGTGCTGACCGTCCGACAGATTCAGCACCCATAGACGAGCGTGGATCTCGTTCTCCAGACCGCAGCCACCCATCGTGTGATGGAGGTTCCTGCGCCCCAGTTGCGGCTCGCAGTATGGATTTAGGTTGACGTACCGGAGATTGCCCTCCAGCGTCTCCACGATGGAGGTACAGATTGCGAGCGAATCAGCCAGACACTCCGGGCGAATGAAATCGAGGTTATCGGCAGAGGTATGGTACTGGGGGAATGTTCCCCAGACACTACGCATCAGACAGCCGACCGGAAGATTGAATCCCGGAGAGCAATATTGCCGCTCGTCGTAACCGTAAGGACTGAAATCGAGAATTTCTGCTGCTCCAGCTTCATTCTGGAGTACGAACGATGCCACGCGATCGATCTCGGCATTGCCGCGGCGGCTTTTCTTATAGTGAAAGCCGCCATCGTCGCCTACGCAAGTCAGCACCAGTCCGTGCCGGATTCTACCTACGTTTTCCTGATTGCGGGATAGCCATGCGATAGCGCCGATGGTTCCCGGAGCGAAGATGAACCGGTACGAATAGCGGGTGTCGCGCCGCGAGAGACATTCGGCAAGGAATGTCGCCACCGCTACGCCGGAGAGATTGTCGTTCGCCAGCGAAGGATGACACACGTGGCAGGAGATCAGGATTTCGCTTTCCGTACGCCCTGGAAGGTAGCACTCGCCGAAGGTAAGCGATCCGTCGGAGAGACTTGAATCGATGCAGACCTCGTATTCGGCATTGGGATCGAGAGCCAGCAGTTGATTGTGCGAGAGGCAGAATCCCCACTCCTCTTTGTAATAGGTCGTGCGATAAGGGATCCAATCCGGACGCTCCGGAATCGTGAACAGGTGGCGCCTGAGTTCCTCGAATCGCATGACCATGTGAACCGGAATGCTGTAATTCACGACATGCAGATTGCACTTCTTAAGATCGATGAGCCGCACGCCATTGGTATCAGCGATGTAAGCGTCGCGAACATTCCACTCCGCGGGAATCTGCCAATCGAAAGCCCTCGTGCCGCTGGGGATTTCCACCATCTGAAGCGGAATGCGCTCGCCGATCATGCCCAGCGTTTGACGCAGCCCGTCTCCGGTGATGCTTCGGCATATCGGGAACAGTTGTGAGGCGAACTGGTGCATCTGGTTCCCCACGGCGGCGTCGATCGGGCTATTTCGTAGCAAGGCGGTCATTGAACTCTGTCGAAGTTCGGATAGGTTCTATCCTTGTCGGAAATGACTTGGACCGGGATAGGCCACGTGATGTGGAAAGAAGGATCGTTCCAGCGCACGCCGCGCGCAGCCTCGGGCGCATAAAACTCTGATATCTGGTAGAAGACCTCGGTATCGTCGTCCAGGGTAAGAAACCCGTGGGCGCAGCCTTCGGGAACATACACCATGTTCCGCTCTTCTGAGCTGAGGACCACGGACGTCCACTGCTTGTACGACGGCGAATCGGGCCTCAGGTCCAGCACGACGTCATAAACCGATCCCCTCGTGCAGCGAACGAGCTTCGCTTCCGGGTGAGGTGCGACCTGGTAGTGCATGCCGCGCAGCGTGCCTTTCAGCTTGTTGAAGGAGACACTGCACTGCGCCAGGCTGGAGTTGAGACCGTTCGTCGCAAATTCCTTCTGACACCATGAGCGGGCAAAGAAGCCTCGCTGGTCCGCGCGCGGCCGCAGGCGAACCTCGAACACTCCGGGCAGCTTGGTTTGGGCGAAGTCCATGTTTCTAGCGTGCGGTGGACAGTCCATCGGAGTGCACGCGCAGTTTGGGTTGCAGCGACATTGCTCTCGCGCTTTCAGATACGAATTCGCTGGTGACTGCATGCTCAACTGCGTCGGCAAGTGCATGCCCAATCAGGATGTGGCATTCCTGAATTCGCGGCGTTTCATCCGAGGGCACCGCGAGCAAGATGTCTGCCAGACCGCAGAGCTGTCCGCCCGTTGAGCCGGTCAGCGCAATCGTGAATAATCCCAGGTTTCGGGCGCACACAATACCCTCGATCACGTTGCGGGAATTTCCAGAAGTGCTGATACCCACGGCCACATCTCCCGCCACGGCTAGTGCCTGAATCTGGCGGGCAAAGACCTGATCGAATCCGTAGTCGTTGCCGATCGCGGTCACGGCGGAGCTGTTGGCATTCAGGGCGAGCGCCGGAAGCGGCTTGCGTTCGCGCAGGTATCGGCCCACGAATTCAGCCGCCAGGTGCTGGGAATCGGCCGCGCTGCCACCGTTACCGAAGAACACCGCCTTGTGGCCGGTGCAATAGGCCGAAATTAAGGCCGCGGCTGCCGCCGAAAGCTCTGGCATGCATTCATGGATCAGGCGCTCGTGGACCTGGATACTGCGTTCGAGATTGCCGCGAAGGATATCGGTCGTCATGATTGGCTTTGGATTCTTGCGAAGAAGTCAGACGCTAAGTTGAGAGAGGTTCGATCCGGCCAAGACCGGATTGGGCTGTTCTTGCGTGGCCAGGCGCTCGCGCCACCAGTCCAGCATGTCCTGCACGGTATTAGCCAAGTCAATCTGCGGCGCCCACCCGCTGCGGCTTTGGAACTTACGAATGTCGCCCGCGATAACCGGTTCATCACAGCCGCGCACGAGGGCGGGATCGCTCTCAATGGCGAACGGCACCTTCACCTTGGACTGGATCGTCTCGATCACTTCCTGAATCGCGTAAATCCGGGTTGCGCCGAGATTGTAAACGTCGCCCAACTCACAGCAGGTCGCCGACATCCAGAGACCGCGAACCAGATCGCGAACGTCGATGATCGCGCGTCGGGTGAGATTGCCGACCGTCAGCGAAGGCCGTCTCAACCCGAGTTCGATCTCAATCGCGCGGCGAGCCAGGTCAGAGCACACATCTCCCAGCTTTCCTGGACCGGTTGTGTTGAAGATACGTATGCGAACGCAGGGAATCTGATAGTTGGCGAAGTATTGCGCGGCGAGCAGATCCTGCCCGACCTTGCTGACACCGTAGGGATGCAGTGGGCGCAGCGGTTGATCTTCTCGTACCGGGAGGTCCTCGGCTGCAACCGGCCCATACTCGGCGCTGGAGCACGCGACGACCACGGTCGGCATCTTGTCCAGCTTTCGCACGGACTCGAAAAGGTTGACGGTCCCGCCAACGTTGATATCGAGGGTCTCCCTCGGCTGCTCAAGCGAAACCGTTGGGTAGCTCTGCGCGGCTAGATGAAAAACCCGATCAGGTTTGAAGGTCGTGAGAATACGCGACAAACGATCTGCATCGCGCACATCGCACCGCTCAAAGCTCCCTCCCCAGGTGTTCTCGGGTTCGCTGACGCTGATTCCAAGAACCGAGCATCCAGCTTCGACACTGTGTTTGGCGAGGAAACCACCAATGAATCCGGCAGCTCCTGTGATCATTATTTTCATAGGCGATTATCAGATCCTTGGGTGAGTGCTACAGCTTCGACGTCCGCCAGCAGAGCCTGCGCGTCGCGATACCGTTCGGGAGTGCCGATGTCGACGCAAGTTCCGGGATGGACAAAACTCCGAATGCACCTGTGCGCACTCAGCCATTGCGGAAAAATCTCTCTCTCAAGCGACATCTGGCGGTCGGCTGGTATTTCGCACAGCAGCCGCGATGCCAGCATGTAGATGCCGGCGTTCAAATAGCGAGCGGTCACAGACGGAGTTTTCTCATTGAATCCGACGACTCGATTCTGATCGTTGAGCACGACGAAGCCGCAGTCATTTCGCCCGTCCGCGGGCACCACCACAACCGAGACGTCGTATTTCGATTCCTGATAGTCACGAACGAATGCGGTCAGATCCACATCGGTGTAGCTGTCCCCATTCATCACCAGAACGTTGTCTGAGTTGACCAGTTCTGCTGCGTTCCGCAAGGCGCCGGCTGTACCCAGGGGACGCGGCTCCGCCGAATAAACCAGTTCCATGCCGGATACGCTGTTGCCGAAGCGCGAGAAGATAACGTTTCCCTGGTACCCAACGGCAAGAATGACCCGTTTGAATCCATGCCGCGCCATTTGCCGCAGCAGCACTTCAAGGAACGGACGCCCTGCCACCGCCGCCATCCCTTTGGGCGCGTCTCCGATCACACTGCGCAACCGCAGGCCGGCCCCGCCGCAGAGGATGATGGCGTCTGTCTGCTCACGCATAAATGACGTTCCTCTCGCTCACCAACTCCTGGTCATACACCGCTTCGGGCTCGTAGACAGCCACGTGACTGCCTTTGTTTGAGAACGAGAACGGAATGCAAAGGAGATTCTTGAGGCGCTCACGCAACTGGCGTCGCCGCTCCGGCGGAACAAAGAACAACATGAAGCCACCGCCGCCGGCGCCAAGCAACTTTCCTCCCAGGGCGCCGGCCTCCAGCGCTGCCTGGTAAATTTCGTCGATGCTTGGACTGGTGATCTTCTGTGTCAGCGAACGCTTGATCTGCCATCCCTCGTGCAGCAGTCGGCCAAAATCGTTCAGCGGCCGCCGCGTGCTGGTGAGGATCGACTCGCCCTCATCCACCAGCTGCATCATTGCAGTCAGTTCCTGCTGGCGCTCTGGCGTCAGCCTGACCTGCTCTTGCGCAATCTCCGAGGCCGTGCGGGAAAATCCCGTGAAGTACAGAGCCAAGTGCTGTTCCAGCTCAGCCTGCCGGCTTGAAGCGGTCAGCACGCGTTTTACTTCGATGGTGTTGTCTTTGTGAAAGTTGATACGGTTCAGCCCGCCGTAGGCCGCGCTTACCTGGTCCTGGGCGCCGACGGCTTCCCGCAACAGGTTCTGCTCTACATGAATGGCATCGGCAGCCAGATCTTGCTTCGACCGCATCTTGTCCTGCAGCGCGTACAAGCCCAGCAAAAGGCCAACGGTAAAAGCCGAACTAGTGCCTAACCCAGTGCGTGCGGGAAGGTCGGCAACGTGGTGAATCTCCACGCCGTCCGAGATGCCCATGAATTGCAGGCAAGCCCGAACCGAGGGATGCTCGATGGCGTCATTAGTGCGTACGTTCTCCACCTTCGAATAGGAAACCCGGCTGTGATATTCGAAAAAGGGTGGCAGGCGTCGACATGTGATGTAGCAGCACTTGTCGATCGCCGTCGACAATACTGCGCCGCCATGCTCGCGATACCACACCGGATAGTCTGTGCCCCCACCGAAGAAGGAAATTCGCAGCGGCGTACTGGTGATAATCATTTGCTTGTGAGCTCGCTTCTTTTGCCGTGATTTGGATGGTGCGAAATTGGGTTGCTGCCGTATTAATAAGCGGTTTGTGCCTGCCGGGGAGAGAGGCGCAGTTCCTGAGCCAGGCTGCGGAGCGTGCGGATTTCGTTGCGCACCGCCGGGACGAGCATCGAAAGTCCGTAGGCTGCAACAAATGCCAGGGCAGCGGTGCACAGCTGCATGATGTTGGAGTGAGGGTGCAGGAGCCGCAAACTTAACTCTGCCAGCAGCACACCGACGAACGCGATCGATAAGGGATACAACAGAGCTTTTCCCGCAGCACGCAAGGACAGAACTGTCCCCACGAAAGCACGCTTTAGCACGTATGGCAGGGTGGCCAGTAGTGCGACCGAACCACACAGCGCGACCCCTTTAATACCGAAAGGCAAACCGATCGCGAAGCTCGCCACAATTACCGGAGAGATTACCAGCAGGAGCTTCAATAGTTCCTTCGAGCGGCCCCGACTTACAAACACCCAGATCGAGGACTCCAGGAGCAACTGTGCCATGGCGGAGATAGCAAGAATCTGGAATACCGGTGCAGCGCCTCGCCAGCGATCACCAAGCAAAATTACAATCACCGGCATAGCTGTCACGAAAAGGAAGCCGAAGATCGGGGCCGCGAGCCATCCCAGCAAGTTGATTGCTCGAACGAAATATCTCGCGAAGCGCTCCTGGTCAACTTGCAGCCTGCTAAAAGCTGGGACCGCAACGCTTCCGGCCGGGGCACTCAACTGACGTACGGGCAACATGAGCAGGTTGTAGGCTCGTGAGTAGAGACCCAGCGGACCAGCGCCCCAGTACCACCCAACTAAAACGTTGTCGATGCTGCGATTGATGGTAATCACGAAGTAGGAAGCCGCCACGTTGCCGCCGAACGAAACCAGCGATCCTATGCGGCTATCGTTACGGGGCAGGCCAGGCATCCACGGAAGCATCATCCAACTCAAGAGCATCTGCGCCGTATTCAGAACCAGCGGTAGCGCCACCAGCGCCCAGTAACCAGCGCCTTGCCATGCCAATATGATGGCGGTCGGGACGGCCAGCAGGTAACAACTGATGTCGCGCACGGTCAGGGCGGTGAAACGCATCTGGCGTTTCAACAGAGCGTCGTGCTGGACTCGAAGGCCGCCCACAACGAATGTCAAGGAAAGCAACAACGTGACATTCCGCAATTGCGGTTCGTGATAGAACCACGCAAGTACTGGAGACAAAGCCGCGACAACCAGTGTCAGCAGAAGACCCAGCGCTGCGTTGATCCAGAACAGCGTGCTGGCCTCCGATTGACCGATATGCTCGGATTGAATCGTGGCTTCCGACAGGCCAAGATCGGCAAAAGCCTGACCGAACCCGGTGACGGCGGTGACCATGGCGACCAGTCCGAAGTCGGCTGGCGTCAACAGCCGGGCTAGTACTACGGTGGAAACCGATTGCAACAGGAACGTGGTGCCCTGCGACGTAAGGGTTAGCAGTCCTCCACGTACCGACCGCTTTCTTAAGTCGGCACGTAAATGTTCCGTGCTAAAAACATCCAGCAACTCGGGTTGGGCAGCCAATCTGAAATCCTGGGAGCGAAGGCGTGGCTAAAAATAAGTGGAGTAGTGAGTGACGACGGGTCAACTGCGCTTATGAAGGGCGTTGAAGATCAAGAGGCTGATTCGCGGCACTGACCTCTGTCGAAGTTTCTGCTAAAGATAGTTTCAGGAGTTGCTCATAAACAGCCGTTGTGATCTGCGCGACAGATTGCCATGAATGCCGCTGCTCTGCGTAGGCCTGAATACAGGCTCGCCTCGCCTGCAGATTTTCATATAGGTCCGAGGAAAAATAGCGCTCCAGGACGGCGGTCAGATCTTCTGAACTCTCCGGCTTGAATAGAAATCCAGTTTCTCCCTCAACAATATCGTCTCGCAATGACCCTACGTCAGCGGCGATAACTGGGAGGCCGAAGCTGTAACCCAGGAACAAGACGCCGCTCTGATATACGTGCTTGTAAGGAAGAACCAGGACGTCGGCAGCCTTGAAGTAGACTTCCGTTTCCTCATCGGGAACAAACGTGGCCTTTATCAAAACTTGATCCGCGCGAGTTTTCTCGCGAATTTCTCGTTCCAAATCCGCCCAGTATGTTCCGGAGCGATCAGGCTGGCCGGCGATGATCAGTTGATACTCTCCACTACGATCGGCGATCCGCTGAAATGCGCTGACCAGATACTCGATTCCCTTGTAAGACGTGATGTTCCCGAAGAACAAGATCGCCTTTTTGTCTGCGGCAATGCCGATCCTGTGCCTGCACTCTTCGCGTGTGAGTTCGGTATTCGGCACGGCGTTATTGATCCCGAACGGAATGACTGCGACCTTCTCTGCGGGAACTGCAAATCCTTCCGTGAGTTCCAGCTTCATCTTTTCAGTGTGGACGAAGAGGTGGGCGCACAGCCGGTACTGAATTCGAAGCGTGAGGCGATTGAGGAAGCTGTCGTTGAGGTCGCGTATCCCGGCATTTACATTGTGGACGGTGAAAGCAATCCGCTTGCCAAGCAGCCGGTAGTACAGCATCAGCAACGTTCGATCGAAGGTTTCAAACTTATTATTCCAAATAATGTGGAAGATACGTGGTCGGGCCCGGACGGCATATTGAATCAAGCGGGCGTAGTAAACAAGTACGCGGATCACCTTGTCGCGCAACGGGGATTCCGGCCTTTGACTGCCGCGCAGGTTCAGGAAATTCAGGCCGGGAAAGTTGCGAAACTCGGGAAAGTCCAGATCGTCGCTTCCGATCAAATCCAGCTTCACCCCATGAGCCAGAAGCGCGTCTACTAATCCAAAAATGTAGGGCCTATCGGCTCCGCCTGTAAGCAACGCTACGCTCATATCGCGGGCTGAGATTTCATCAGGACTATGCATCAGCTCTGTTGTTTTTACCATCTTCCACGACTGATTACCGCGTTGACGCCAAGACCTGAGACTGTTTTGAAGTTTCCATCTGATACATCATTTTGTCGTACTGGCGGATGCAGGCGGCTTTGGCGCGTGGAATCGACCGCTGTGCCCACTTAGCTACATTCCAGCCGAATAACGGCTTCATCCATGCGTACTTCCAGCGCAAGCGCGGGACCTCAAGGCTTCCGCCGAGTGTCGCCGCCAATTCCTGCAACTGACCAACAAGGTCAGAGCGCTCCGGATAAAAGCTGTCGTACCAATTCTGCAGGTATTGCAGACATGCCTGACGTACTCGTTTGCTGTCCTCCAACCGTTGCAGGTACTCGATGTGTAGCTTCATCGAAAGCAGGAGGGCATCCTTTTTTTTGTTCGAAACACCGATGTAGCTGACCCGACTGGATCCCGTGATGCGATAGAACGCACCCGTACCGGGCACAAAGCGTGTTCCCCGGGACAACGAAAGAACGCGGGCAAAATACTCTCCGTCCTGGTCATAGTGGAGCCGGGTGTCCCAGGGGCCGGCGGCTTCCGCCAATTCCCGACTCAGCAGCCAAGTCGAGTTTCCCATGTGCAGGTTCTGCGCTAATTTTCTGAACAGCCACTCCGCCGGCGACAGATCCTGGCACAATGAATTTTTGACAAACTCTGCACCGCGAGTCCGGTAGTAGAACGGTGCCCACGAAGTGGATGGCAGGATCAAGCCTTTGTCGGATTCGCGCAATACCGCGACCTGCCGCTCAATTTTGTCAGCAACCAGCAGATCGTCGGAATCGAGAACCTGGATGTAATCTCCGCGACAGTGCTCGAGCGCAAGGTTCATCGCACTCGATAAACCACGGTTCTCTGTGCTGATCAGCCTCACACCTCGACTCGCGAAGGGCTTTACCACATCAGCGGTACGGTCAAGTGACCCATCGTTGACAACGATCACCTCTTTATAGGGCCAAGTCTGACTAAGAGCCGACTCCACGGTTTCCGCGACCGTTTTCTGCGCATTGTACGCAGGGATCAAGATCGATATCAGTGGATTCATTAGATTTTGCTACCGCGTCAGCCGCATTTTCTCTTCTCGTCGATCGATCAACGCGTCGAGCCTGTCGATTAGGTCGATCCGATCATCCGAGAACTTACGTGCGAATAACACTTCCCCGGATCCAAATTGGTCTTCGATCAAGAGTTGCGCGTGCTTCTCAAACAAGTCAATGTGTTCTTCGGTCAGTGCCTCAGGATGATGACCGGGCGTAGGCCAGTATCGATACAAGAGGCTTCTTTGTATCTTAGGAAGGAAACTCGAATTGCCGAGAACCGTGTGGAAATAGGACTCTTCTGGTACGTGCGTATTTCGAAAGTAGTTAGTGACTGAGGAATGATTCTCAGAAAAATGTACGATGTGCTCACATGCAGCCCGTGACAAAGCCCAGCACGCATCCCCTGCGTACGGATCCAACCTTCCGAGATATGCTCTGTAGTCTCTTTGAGCCAGACCGATTTTTGCCAGCGCACGCGAAAGAAAGCGTCGAACCGGCTTGTCCGACGTGTAACGCAAGGTGTTGATCTTGGAGAGGGGATAGCCGGGGGCCGGCATTTTTACGAGGCTCATGAACTCCGAGCCGTAATGTCTCTCGAAGAAATCCTCAATGTACTCGGCGCTGTGTAACGGGTAATCAGCCCCTTGCATCACTACGAAATACTGGTAAGTCGTGGAGGATCGAAGGGCGTGCCGCAGCAACTCGAGAGTCGCCTCCACGTTTGAGAATTCGGCCCAGTAGACCGGGAGGCGCCGCTCGCTGAACGAAATATCTCCGCCGTGTAACGCTAAGAACGGAGTAATGTCGGACTTTTGGTCGACATGAATGAAGAATGCGCTGTTACGGGAAGAGAGTCTCTCGATTACCCTCCTAAGTACCCCGGGATTTTTGTGCACCAGCACGAGGTAAGCGATCTTCATACTCTTCTTAGCCGAGATTGCTGCAACTTATTGATTTAATTGACAGTAGTCAGCTTCTCAACAAATTGGTGGGGTAATTCGTCCACTGGTTACCCTCGTGTCTTATTGTATTACCTTCTCTATCGAAGATTCCGGGGGCCTGTATTATCGTCGAAATGTCGAAGGCAATCAGCCTCCATCAGTCAGTTGTAAGGAGCAGCGGCATTGAAAGCGAAAGTGACCAAAGTAACGCTCTTAGTAGCCTTCTTAATCGTTTTTCTGGGATCAGCCTTTGCCAGTACTTGGACGGCGGCGTCCTGCAACACCGCAGACGTTCAGAACGTGATCAACTCCGCGTCTAGCGGCGACACCGTTAACATTCCGGCGGGAACCTGTGCCTGGACGACCGGAGTTACGATCTCGGGTAAAGGTATAACCGTCCAAGGCGCCGGATCGGGTCGCATTATTGGCTACAGTTCCAGCACCATGACCATCGGCACCGGCTCGAAAAGCCTCACCATTTCGAGCACCAATGTCGTCACCTCTCCCACGATCTCGGCCGGCCAGACGCTCACCGTATTCGAAACCGGCACATCGACGAACAACATGACCGGCACGGTAACCAGCTACAACTCTTCCACTGGCGCCCTGGTAATGAACATCACGAGTAGCAACGGCAGCTGCGGAAGCAATCACTTGTCGAACTGCAAAAGGTGGCTGGTTTCTACGCCTTCGTCGACTGTGATTGTCAACAACTCTACGACTAACGACCTGTTTGCTGTCACGGAAAGCACCGCCGCAAGCATCAACATCAGCGGCATCAAGTTCGGGAACTTCGGAGCAGACGCTGGCGGCGCGCACGAGATTGACGTGTTTTACACCAGCGGTGGTCAGCCCGTTCTTTTGCACGACTGCTGGGTTCAGCTCAACTCGAACAACTCGCCTCCGCCCAGCGGTAACGGTACGCCGATTTACTGGAACACGAATCGTGGAGTCATTTGGAACTGCTCGTTCGACTCCTCGCCTTATTCGCAAGCGGGGAATCAGGACGGCGCCATCAGCCAACAGGACGATAACAACCTGACTGGAAATTCCTGGACGTCCGTGTCCAACATGGGCAGCCTCGACTCCGACGGCAAGGGCGAGCTGTTTGTTGAGACGAACGATTTTCACGCTTTCCTGTTCGCCAGCAACACCGACAGTAATGGCCGTCAGGCATTCCGTTACAACTTGGTCGACAATGGGGGCGCCTTCGGAACCCACGGCGCCGACACCAGCACGTATGGCCAGCGATATTTCGAGTTTTATAACAACGTGATGAACTTTAACGGCTATGCCGACGGAACCACATTCAATATTCCCTGGTGGATATACCTTCGCGGCGGAACTACTCTTGTCTACAACAACGTAATACCCAGCCTTGTTTCTACCGACTATGGGACCAAGTCTGATATCGGTATGATCGTGATGAATTTGCAGCGTAAAGCCGGACCAAATCCTTGCTGGGGTGCCGGAACCTCAAACGGGGCCAACTATCATGCCCCTCGCCAAGTCGGCTACGGATACGTTACCGGTAGCGGCCTCGCTCCTAACAACGGCGGTGAAAGAAATGACTCTATTACGTATGTGGGAGATAGCGAACCCATCTACATCTGGGGCAACAGCATAGTTCCGCTCCCAAATGTCAATGTTCAGGATTACGGTGGTAGCGGCTGTACCAATCCCGACTCGTCGGTAAACTACATTGTGGCGGGACGTGACTTCTTTAATGGAACCACTGCCAAGCCTGGTTGGAGTCCATATACGTACCCGCATCCGCTGACACAGGGTGGTGGAAGTCCACCCTCGCCTCCCGCGAATCTTCAGGCAATCCCGCAGTGAACCTGTTGCGGCAGAACTTTACGTGCTTCCCACGAACCGGCTTTCTCTAGACCATCCAAGAAGAGCCGGTTCACCAGTTCCAGCGTCAGTATCTGGTGTATCTCCGCTGTGTAATTTCCGGTTCCCTTCAGGTGGGCGTCCACCGCAGTTTCGATCCCTTTAGGCTTGATATATGGTCTAGACAGGCTGCGCGAGTCCAGTAACATTTCGCGAACATACGGAGCGCAAGAGTTACGATACCAGCTCCGGAAATGAAAGATTTTGTGGCGACCGAGGAACAAGCGCTCCAACTTGAGCGCTGACAGGGTGTGATCGATTCGAGCCAGCCACTGAGGCATACCCATGTCGTATGCGTATTCGGCCTTGAACGAGAACTCCAGCAGAGCTCGGGCTGCGGCTCTAGAGAAGGCGCTCCCTGCGCCAGCCCCCCCCCGGTCCGTCGGAATTTCTAACAATCCTTCCTTACCATCCCCGATGAGGCGGCGCGACACATCATTCCGAGCCAGACTGAGACTGGGAGCGCGAAATACAGCGCGCACTAGATCGTTATCGAGAAACGGGGATCGCAACGAAAGTTGCGTTTCCTCCAGTGCGAGTATGCCGTAGTGGTGCCAAGGGAGTTGCTTAAATACGGCAAATGAAACCGGGTGTTCCGCAGCAAGCCGTGAGTAATTATGCTTGGCAGCATCCACGTAATCCAGCAATTCAGGCTCGAATATGCCCGGCGCTGGATTGACGGCCTTGAACGCCCGCACGCCACGCAATACCTCGCTGCCATAGTTACCGGTCATCCGAACCGGAGCAATTTGGCGAGCTATCTCATTTAAGTAGAGATCAGGAGCCCGACTGACATCGACACAACCGTCCGTCAGGTACACCGCTCGTTCGGCATAGTACGAAAACCGCGACAGGAACTCATCTCCGACCGTGACTACCTGATGCGATTGTCCACATGCTTTTGCTACCTGACGCGCAATTTCCACATCCTTACATTCGCGGAGACTTCCGGCGAAAGTGTAGCAGGGCAAAGATCCTGGCGCAGCCTTACTCCATGCCATGATCAGGCGCGTGTCGAGTCCCCCGGTCAGAGACATTCCGATCGGTTGATCGCCGGAAAAATAGCGCGAAAGGCTGCTGGAAAATGTCTGCCGCAGTTCGCGATAATAGGCCTCGCTGTCGAGCCTTTCCTGCTGTTCCCACTCCTCAGTATCGAAGTAGGTGAGCCTCTTCTCCACAGTACCATTGCTGAAGCTCCAGTCGGAAGCGCCGGGCAAGAGCCTAATTCCCTTGAAGAGCGATCGATTGTCCAGCACGGAGCCGCACGCGACGAATTCCCCTATGCTGCGAGGGTCGAGTTGTCGGGCTTCCGGACAAACCGTCAGGATAGCCTTCGCTTCGGCTCCAAAGTAAAATCCGTCTTTCGACTGATACCAGTAAACCCGATGCATCCCATAGCGGTCATTGAACAGCCTGGCGCTTTTCTTTGTCCGATCAACCAGCAGGCCATGAAATCTTCCATTTAAAGTTCTGAGGAATGATGGATTATCACTGTAGGAATCCGCAATAAAGTTGGGACCATCGGACGCTGCTCTATTGGCTTTTTGCGGCTGTGACGAACTCGTGAACTCTTCTCCAGAAAATACGAGTGTCACATCTCCACGTCTGTTCGAAAGTGGCATGGGAGATGCATTATCGCGTGCAACCCAGCCGACATAAACGCCAAGTGATTCCTCTGTCCAGATCCCTGAGTTGTAGAACGGCTCGTGGCAGAGCGTATCCACCATTCGCTCGAGCTGATGGACGGCTCTTGCAGATGGCATTTTCGTCACGATACCGACGATTCCTGGCATAAGAGAAGTAACAGGTAGTATTTGTGCTGGAAAGTATGGAGCCGGCGGGAGGATTTGAACACTCCATCCGCCGATTACAATTCGGCCGCTCTGGCATTGAGCTACACCGGCCCTGTTGGACGCGCGAGCGTCAAGACAACTAGTTATTTGCGATAGCGAGCTAAGCGGTCGCCCGTTCTGGCCGCGCGCGATGGCTATACCATGCCCGCCGCGCCTTGAGCAGCTGCTGTAAGACTGGCTTCGGCAGGTTCGCCGCAAACGGCCGATGCAACCCCAGACCCATGGCAAGCTTTCCCTTTACAGTGAGCGGCACGTAGTAGCGAGGAAGAGCCATCGACTCGAAGCCGTTGCGACGCTTGAATTCTGTGAGAGAGCTGTCGGGATCATGATAGACAAAACTGCCATAGATTAAGTATTGCTTCGCGTCGGCCTCGCAAACCTCGACCGCCTTGGCGATCAATGCGTTATTCGGGCGCTTGTCAAAATGCTCCCGCAGCGAAAATATCTGCATGATCGCAGCCGCTGGCCCTACATATGTCATCTTCATGGAGCCAATCAATTCTTCTCCGAAATACGCTCCAAGAAAGACACTGCGGTCAAGATAGGTGGCCAGCTCATGCTTCAGAGTGGCAAGATCCTTGCCGTAGTGCCAAAATGCTTTTCCCTGTCTAACCGGAGTCTGGCTGTACATGCGATGAATATCTTCAAGGAGGTGATCATCGAACTGCACCCGCCTCACATCGACGCCCAACTTCTTAGCTCGATTCACGCCCTTGCGGATACTGTACTCGGTGCAATTCTTAAACCAGTGATCGTAGGAGGTAATCGTCAATGCCGCAGCGGTCTCCCACTCTGCACGAAGTCCGAACTTTGCCTGACTATCTGGGGGACGCTGGGTGAAGGTAAAAATGTCCGCCTGGAGTTCGGACTTACTCAGGATCGAAACAAATGATCGCAGATCAGACGTGGTATCGCCCTCGACTAGCTCCTCGTCTCGAACTGCAGCTACCTTGATCCACTTACCGCTACTGACGACCGTACGTCCGAAGATCTCGACAGAGGGCGCATAGCGCGCCTTGCCACGAATCCGTATTTCGCTTTTGCCGGTAGCCGGCAGGCCGCCGAGACCGGGCTCCTGCTTTAAATCGGAAGTAACGCTTTCCATTATGGTTGACATCAATACCGCTCCAGTTTTCCTATTCAACAACCGCCAGCAGCGACTCGGCATTATCCGTGTAGTCAGAATCTGACTGCTCCTCAACATCCTGCTCGTGCGGGAGCAAGCCGATGGTGCAGATCAGAAACAGTATCCATAACAAACCACTCCGAAAAGCCGCTTCCGTTACACCGTAGAACAAAACCACCGTCCACAAACTAACGCCCAGAAGCCCCAAAGGAAGATCCGAATCCATATCGCGACATATCTTGCGGTAACTGGAGATCAGCACGCCGGCCAGCAACGACAGACCTACTAGTCCCAAGTTGAGGTAGACCTCGAGGTAACCGTTGTGGGCTTCATTGAGGCCGTGAAACTGCTGCCACAACTGATCGAGCCGGTGTCCCAGCCAGAAACTCTCGTATCCGGTGCCGACCAGTGGGTTCGTGGGCATGCTCAACAGCACGGACCAGATCTTTGTCCTGTCCGTCAGGGTGGCATTCCGGCCTACAGCTTCAGCGACGTCGCCATTCATACCCAAGAAAGCTACGATCAGGTAGGTGAAGAACAACATCGGTATAAAGGCCTTCAGGAATGCGGGATGACGGCGGAACACGCGGCTGTTTGCCGCCAACATAATACAGACCCCCAGAACCAGGCAGACCCGGGAGGTAGCGCTGTTGGATTGGAGGAGTAGCCACAGCGTCATCCCGATGAATGCCAGGTTGACGGCGATAATCCGCTTGTTTTCCTCCTCCCGTCGCAAGTCCCAGCGCGAGATTGTGTCCCAGCAGAAGAACAGGCCGCTCACCAGGCACAGCACGCCAAGCATGTTCTTGCTGGTCGTAACTCCGACCGCCATCGCATTGCCCTGCCAATAATCAAATTGCCTCCCAATATCGGGAAAGTATTTGATAAGGACTATCGACAACGGAATCAGCAAGTAGCAGAAGCGGCGAAGCACAGTTCGAATGGCTTCGAGGGGAAATGGATCGCTCAGCGCCACCAAGACTACGAGATAGTTACCCAAGTCACGAAACCACCGTTTGAACGCGATGAACGAGTAGTCCGACCAGCACACACTGATTAATGCAAAGGCTACAAAGACAGTAAGTGCCAGGTTTTGTCGGATACACGATTTGAGGTCGAAGGACCGCGACGCCAGCGTGGCGATAGCCAGAAAAATGAGAACAAAATAAACGGACCGGTCCAGCGAATTACCTTCCTGCAGGGCGCTGGCTCCTTCGACAACATTTGTGCCCATCCACTGCGACGGCAAACGCGACCCGAGGATCACCATCCAGGCGATGGGAATCCACAGCGCCGGCGAAGTCTGCTGTGTCCGGGCAGGATCGAAGTACAGCAACAGCAAGAGCAGAATCAGCCACGCGCTAAGCGCCAGAAAAGGAGACATATAGAAAGATCTTCGCGCTCCGCCTCAGCGAGCCACGGCCTCGAGGACGTTGTTGATGCGAACAACGCCATTGAACTGCTTCGCGCTTGCGGCGAGTTGAGCGAAAATATCGTCCATAATTCTGGCAGTCAGCAGGATTTCACGATAAGAAATCGGCAACGCCGTTCCCGTGCTGATCGAGCGATAGAAGGACTCGATCAGGTACTTCATCCCAGCGTCCATGTGGAAGTCGGACTTGAGGAAGAGCCGCATATTGCCCCAGAGATTCGTGAGTTGCTGCTTGGCTAACGTAACTGGAGGAATGAACTTGTCCGCGTAGCTCTTGTACTTCGAACCGCGGAGCCGAATTAGGATTTCATGATCCTGATCGAGGATGAGTCCGTTTTTCGTACCGAATAGCCGGAGTTCGTGAAGGGACGGCCTTATCTGAGACGAGAAGGTGAAGTAGGCGGTGGTCCCCTGCTCTTCCGAGATCATCACCCGCAATTCGTCTTTTATCTCGGCCTCACCCACACTCTTCAGCAGGCTGCTGGCGAATCCGTGTGCTATGACCTGTGGCTGATCGCTGGTCAGAAACTCTGCGATGCGCGCGATGCCGTGGCTGATTACGTTCTGCAGCAGCTTGCCCGGCAAGCGGCGGACCCAGTGACTGCTATCGCCCAGCATCGCCCGTGCGTAGGCAGGATCGCCGAGGTCGTAGCCATAGTGGCTCTCCACGTGAATTGGACCGTCACCCAGGTATCCTTCCGCCACCAGCATGCGCATGCGCCGGGCAACGTGGCTGAATTGGTCGTTATGTCCAACCGTAATCTTCCGTCCCCTGCTTTCAGCCAACTCGATGAGTTGCTCTGCATCGCTTGCGCACACCGTGAAGGGCTTCTCGACGTAGACGTGGCACCCGGCTTTCAGGCAAAGGCGTGCGAGGTCGAAATGACTCTCTGGCGGCGTGGTGATGTGAACGACGTCGGGCTGGGCCTGCTCCAGCATTTCCGACACGTCGGTAAACCAATGGTCGATCGGAAAGCGCTCGTATAGCTGCTCCGCCATCAGCGGCTCGCGGTCACAAACACCGACGATGCGGCAATCCGTGATGCGCTGGATCTGTTGTGCATGCGCGTCGGCGATTTTGCCGCAGCCGATAATCCCTACTTTAAGCATTTGACTGTCTCGGTCCGCAATCGCTGAGGTAACGGCGCATGGCTTCGCTGGTGGAGATGACCGGCGTCCAGCCGAGTCGCCGCTTCAAGTGCTGATTGCTGTATCTGGTATTCCTCCACAGCGAGTACCAGTGACTGCGGTTGAATGCCTGGGGCAGCTGCCCTTTCGAGTGTTGCGAATATTTTTCCCAGAGATAGCAAAACAGGTAGCTGGCTGCCTTTGGCAAGTACACCGACTTGAAAGCTCGCACATTCTTTTTATAGAGACGCAAGAACTCACGGCTGGAGAGAACGTCGTCATCGACAACGTTGAAGACCTCGCCATCAACGTCAGGAACCAGTCCGGCCAGCGCGATCGCAGCCGCACAATTGTCGACGTAAGTGAAGGGCACGGCATTTGATCCGCCCAGGTGCAGGAACAATCCGAAAGTTCCCAACCCTACCCGTCCAGTGATGTCTTTCTTGCGTCCGCCGTAGACGCTACCGGGACGCACGATGACATACCGGTTACCGTATCGGCTGGCATATTCTTTGAGTATCTTTTCCTGCTTGACCTTGGCGTAGCAGTAAGCGTCGCCACGCACTTCTGCTTTCTCTTCGATGGGGCAAGACTCGTCCAGACAGTTCGACGCCTGCCGGTTGCTGTAAACCGCGAACGAGCTGACCAGCACGAACCGGCGAAATTCTGGAACCGCGAGACTAACGTCCAGTAAATTGCGCGTCGTAACTACCGAATTCAGGACTGCGTCGGGAAAGGATTTCTGTCCCGTTCCGGCCGCCAGATGAAGGATGACTTTTACATCCTTGCAAGCACGCTCGCAATCTGCGCGCGAAAGCAAATTGCCCTTGAAAATCTCTACACGATCGGCAGCTCCGCGGCTGCGAATGCCTGCCTCTAGGCCGTCAGCATCACCGGAATGGCGACAGAAGCACACAATGTTCCGGAACCCGCGAGAGACTAAATCGTCGACCACCCGGCGACCGATAAAGCCGGCGGCCCCGGTAACCAGAATGCGATCGTCCAAACTGATGATGAAACGATCGGGATCGCGCGCAGTCTTTCGCGCGAGTTCATTGTCGGCCGTTCGTAAAGTATTTGTGTCCATTAATTCACTGCGTATTCGGCTGGATAAAACGTAGAGGTGCGTCCCGTTTGGCCGTCTACTTTCGAGGCGGTGGCAGGCAAATTAATTCGAATCTGAAGACCTGGAAGACCGCCTTCTTCGTCGCCTGCGGGGTACGTTACCCGGACACCACAAGGTTCACTGGCTGCCCTCTCGAAGGTCGCCTGACGGCGTTTCGCAAACCACTTTGCAGTATCGCCGGCGGTGGCAAACCACGCAGCTCGCTCGCTGAGTTCCGTGACGAGATATCGGTAGGTTCCGCCCCATTGCCTCTCCGGAGCGATGCTTCGATCGTGCCAGTTAGTCGTCAGGCAGCCCCCATAGCGGTATGTCGTCGCGATCATCGCTTCCAAGGTTGTTTGCGCCTCGGCCGGCGAGAGATCCAGGTACGAGGGGTAAAACAGCGCGGTGTCCATTGCGTGCAGGGGAAGTTCCAGAAGATGAGAACAACCAAGAGGCCTGAACACTTGAGTCGTTCCAGCTCGATATCCGACCGTCTCGTTGTACCCGACGGTCGAGTCGTACGCTGCTCCCGCGTCCTCAAGAACCCGTGGCGAATTCTGGTCGAAGTAAAGCCAGTGCATCCTGACGCCGATGGCTTTGGCTGTCGTCACACTGCGAATCTCAGCGAGTTCCACGGCGCCGGCCGTGCTGTCAACCCAGGCGTCGATTCCATGAAGTCCAATCTCGCGATTCGAAGCTGCCAACTGGCGCAGGGTGTTGGCGATGTCCGACGCGCCGTACTTCGCGGCTCGACGATCTTGGTGGCGCTTGTTGTGCGCTTTTCCCGGGCGTCCGGCGAAGGGTATAACAAAGAACGTTGAGGGCCGATTCCCTTCGATGCTGAGATATTGATTGCCGAAGCCACTCCAAATGTCTTTCGCTACGCCGCTCTGTACAAAGGGAAGCATGAGCGCGGCTTTCCAGTTTGAAATCAAACCTCCGAGACCGACACGCCCGCGGAACACATTACCCAGCGAGCCAAACACTGCCCGGCAAAGGAAACCGAGCGTTGTGTGATCCCACCCGTGACGCCGAATTGAAGGATGGTCAACGTCGTGCGTTAGACAGGCAATCAACTGGTAGCCGTCGGGAACTGGAGGAATCTCGAGCAGTGCAATACCGGATTCGATAATCAGGTCCCGCAGCAGGGCGATGTGCACTTCAAGCGTCGGAATGGCGGCGTTGGCTACTGGCTGTCCGACGGTTAGCAAGCTGCGAACCTCAGCGAACAGGTCGTACCCTATCCGCCAGCAGATTACTTCACCCCTCTTATCACGATAGATGAGCGACCCGCCAGCATTCTCATCGGTGAGCAAATCAAAATCTGATTCGGCGAACCTCACGCTCCCGCCATATAAAGGAAGACGCTGGTCTCGATAACGGAGCAAACAATCGCCACTCTGGTGAGTGGCCTGACAGTCGTCGGACGCTTTGCCCCGGCTGGAATAAACCAGAACCAGCCTGGCACGACCTTCGACATCCACGTCCCCGTTACACAAAAGAACGTCGTATGACTCGCCTTTGCGATAAAACTCCCAGGGAGTCTTGAACAGCTCAAAAAACTCTCGAACAGCATCGTGCTGACTGGCGTCGGCGATTACTCCTATCATGCTGGTCTTCTCAAGCGACCGCCGAAACCGGCTCGCTATGCAGTTGCAACCACTGCTCCAGAACCACCAGGCTGAAAAGGACCTTGTGGTTGTCGCGCCGGCCTGAGGCATGATCTGCGAACAGTTGGCGCACCGCCGCTGGGCGCAGATATTGGAAAATCTCGGAACTGCCGTCCAGCAGCGATTGGGTCATCTCGCTTTTTACAGCATCCCGGAACCAGTCGTCGACGACGTTGACGGCAAATCCGCGCTTGGGACGCTTCACGATCGACTCCGGCAGATACTCACGGCAAAGCTGACGGTGCAGCCATTTGCGTGAGCCGTTCCGCACCTTAAACTCGGCCGGCAAACGCTCGACATACTCCACGATTTCTTTGTCCAAGTACGGTACGCGTAACTCGAGACTGTGAGCCATGGAGAGCTTGTCGGCGTACATCAGTAGTTCGTCGGGCAGGCTGGAACGCATCTCGAGAAACTGCAATCCTCCGAGCTCGTCCGTTTCTGACATTAGCTCCGTCATATCGGACCAGCATTCGAGCAGGCAGTCGCCCGTATCTTGTTGCAGCAGTCCATCGTGGAACAGTTCGTCCACTTGCTCTCCGGGCAGAAGCGAAAAGACGTGCTCGTACCGCCGCATGCGCTCGGGGATTGCCAGGGAATACACCCCGCGCTTGAGCATTTCGTTGCGCGGCAGAGCATTGACTCCGCGCGAAATCACGTGGCGCATCGACTTCGGCATCCGTGACCACAAAGCACCGTAGCGGACTCCGAGATGCCGCCGGTAGCCGCCAAACAACTCATCCGGCCCCTGTCCGACTAGCGCAACCTTGACGTCCTGGCGCGCCCTCTCGCAAACAAAATACATGGGGACGATGGACGAAGCGGCAATCGGCTCCTCCAGGGAACCGACGATATGCGGTAGCGCGCTCTCGAACGTTGACCTCGATATTCTTACGCTGGTGTGATTGGCACCCAGCAAGCGCGCTGTCTGTTCGGCATCAGCCAGCTCATCATCGGCGAAGCTTGCGCCGTAACCTACGGTGAAGGTCGCCCATCGCGTTCCCTCTCCGTTCATCAGCGCCAGCAGCAGTCCGGAATCGAGCCCGCCGCTCAGCAATAAACCGACCGGAACATCACTGATAAGGTGACGCCGGATCGCTCTTTGATAGATGTCGAGCAACTCATCCTGCGCTTGTCTAGCAGACCTTGGCGTCGCATGCGGAGTGGGCTTGAACCTATACCAGCGACTCACTTCGCAATGGCCATTTTCGGCAACAAGCTTGGTTCCCGGGGCGAGCTTCTGTACCCCTTTGAAAATGGTGTGGGGAGAAGGCGTGTACCGGTAGCGGAGAAACAGGCTCAGGGAAAGCGGATCGAGTTCGGCAGACTTTCCTGCGCCGGCACAGACCGCGCGAATCTCAGAGCCAAAATACAGGCTGTCTTGTTCGACGCGATAGTAAAGCAGCTTGATGCCGAAAGGATCGCGGGCAAGGACCAGGCGGCTTCGCCGGCTATCCCAGATCGCCAAGCCGAACATACCGTTCAGACGATTCAGAATATCGTCTCCCCACTGCTCGTAACCGTGAACGATGACTTCCGTATCCGACTTGGTACGGAAGACGTGGCCGTGCGCGGCCAACTCGTCGCGGAGTTCGCGGAAGTTGTAAATCTCCCCGTTAAAGACCACCCATACGGACTCTGCTTCGTTGGACATCGGCTGATGGCCGCCTGCCAGATCGATAATCGAGAGTCGGCGGAAACCCAGGCCCAGCGGCCCCGAGACGTAATGCCCTTCGTCGTCGGGACCGCGATGGACCAGGGTCTTCGTCATCGCTTCGACGTCACGAAGGCCTACCGGCTCAAGGCTTGCGTAGTTGAACTGTCCGCAAATGCCACACATGGAAGTGATCTAAACCAAACTCTTCGCCAGACGCACGGATGCTTTCTCCTGCGAAGGCGCCTGTCGATTTTTGTAGACGAAGAAGCAGAGGCTACGAAACATCTGGGCCTGCGCCCAACGGTGCATGGGCACGTTGTCCCAGCCAAGCAAAAGTTGCCGCGCACGAAAGGAACCATCTTCCTTGCGCCAGTGCGTCAGCAGGTCGGTGAGGACCGACGACAACACGGTATCGAGACGCGGGAAACGTCCCTGCAAAAGAACCGCAAGGTTGACGCACTCCGCGAAGTCATACAGTTCGCGGCGGTATACCGTCAGCCGAGGCGCCTTCGAGAACGGAAGAGGCAAACAGGAGGCATCAACCAGATTCTGCAAGTAATAGGTCACGCCGCGCTCAATTGCGTTGCGTGTCTCAGAACAGTCAGACAACTCTTCGATCTTGGCCAGAGCTTTCAATACGAAACAGGTGTGGAAGTGATCGACGAAGTCTCGCTGCCCATCCATCGAATAAAACCAGGAGCCGTCAGACTGCTGCGATTGCAGAACAAAGTTCAGATTCTTACGCGCCACTTCCAAGTAGCGCGGTTCCGACAGCTCGACGCCGGCCTTGGTCAGCAGAAATGCCCGATAGGCGCTGGCGTTCACAACTCCTGCCGGATCGTCGGGAGCGGGCGTGTAGCCGCAACTTGAGGCGTTCGGAGAGGTCTCGATATCGCGATAGCTGCTAAATCCGTGCTCGGCAATCGAGCGCATGATGCGAAGCCACTTCTCGTCGTGATCGACGGCATACACCTGGGAAAAGGCTTCGTAAACATACGGCAAAGTCGTGATCATCGGGGTACCCGCCTTCATCGTCCCCGTCCTGGTCTGCCAGTCGAAGGGGTAGCCCCAGCAAAAATCTTCGTAACCGCGGCATCGCGTCTCCCGCAGTACTTCGAGGAAGTGAACAGCGCGCCGGTAATACTCGTCGCCGCCGTAAGTGGCAGCCAGAAAAGCGAAACCCATGGCGTAGTGAGCATCGGCAATCGGAAAGCGCTGTTTCTTCCAGAATAGCCGGCGCGCGCCGGGCACAAACGCTTCGCAAAAGACCATCGGCCCTACAGCCAGAGTCCCCAGGAGCCGTTGCCGGTAATAGAGAGCCTTGGCGCCGCGACCGAGTTTGCTCGCGTAAAAGCTCTGGTGGTCGTGAGACGTCTCGCCATAATCGTCGAGCCAACGGATGAACGAATCGATGGCCGAGGCGATTTCTGTAGTTTGCATTGCTTTCACAGTTTTGTCTGAACGGTCACGTACGTTTTCTTACTGCGCGGCAACTTTGAAACTGTCGACGGAGCGGAAGGAGAGCACAGACTTGAGAATGGTCTTCAGCTTGGCAAGCTGTTCCTTGCGATGAAACGCCATGAGTTCAGGCGATACCGGCCGCGGAGTGCGCTTCACGAAGGCCCAGCAATAGCCCACTCCCAGGCTCAAACCATCGACCAGGTAAGGCCGTTTGGTCGCGCGATAGGCAACGCGAAAAATCTCCCACAGCGGATGTCCGCCAAGGTAGTAGTCTTTTTCTCCGTAGGAAAACGATGAGGCGATGACGCCGCGTTCGGCGGTGCCCAGGTGTCGATGGTGAAAGAAGTACTTTCCGCGGAACGACTCGGTCTTCCAACCCATCATGCGCGCGGTTGTCACTGCCATCCAGTCGATACCGCCGGCGCGATGAGGAATGTATCCGCCGATCTGCCGCCAGCACTCCTTGCGAAAGATCTGACATTGACCTGAAACATGCTTGTGTCCTTCGAAGCTGTCGGTCTCGGAACTGTAGCCTTCCTCGCGAAAGACAGTGCCGGCGACGCCCAGGGTGCTATCCGACGCAAACTTGCCGAGAAGAAATTCGAAATGATCAGGATCGAAGGAGATGTCGGCATCCAGGTTGCCAATGATGTCGAACGGCAGGTCTTTCACCTTTTCGTAACCCGCATTGAAGGCTTGCACTTTGGCGGCAAAGCTGCGGTCGCGCCGCTGCGGAAGCTGAACCAGTTCGATCCACGGACACTCCGCAGTGTAATTCCGTACGATCTCAGCCGTGTTGTCGGTTGAGCCGTCGTCGACAACGACCCACTTCAGAGGTGGTACCGTCTGGCGGATCATCGATTGCAAAGTCTTCTCGATGAAGGCTGCTTCATTGCGTGCCGGGGTCACCAGAACGTAGGCGGGCAAGCCGCGTCCTGCCTGCGTGTTTTCTTGCATGCCCTTGGCCTGCGGAGGCGCCGTCCCGTCGACGTGCGACGTGCGAACGCTGCCACTAATTTGTTCTGTTTGCATGGAGGATGATCCTGCTATCAGCGTTTCTAAGGATTAAGATTGCCAGCCGCGTGCTGCATCTGGCTCTTGGAAGGAATTCGTTTGGCCCCTTCCGCCAGCAGCACGGTCACCAAGTCGAGGAGTTGCTGCCGTTCCTGCGACCAGCGGTGATTGCGGTAGACCTCTTGTCCGCGGGCAACGGTCATACCGACTTTAATTGGATTGCGATAAGCAGACTCGATTTGTCGTGCCAGGTCGCTCGCGTCTCCTAATTCAAAGAAGATCATCGCTTCTTCTGAAAAATAGTCCGTGATTCCCAACGCTCGCGGAGCGATCACCGGCTTGCCCAGTGCCAGGTATTCGAAGATGCGCGTAGGCGTGTTGATCTCCGCAAAAGCGCTGCGGTGATTGGGAATGAGTCCGAGGTCGCACGACTGAATTTCCTGGACCAATTCTTCCAGCTTTTTCGGTCCGTAATAACTCAGACAATCGGTAAGACCATTCTGCCGGGCCCTGGTCATTACGCTTCGCAAGAACGGCGTGTCCTGCCCGTAGATTCTCAGCTCCGCGCCCGGTATCGACGAGCGCACCTGGCCCAAAGCATCGATTGCGAGATCAAGACCGTTTCGCTCTACCAAAGAGCCGTGGTACATCAACACAAATTTCTCCCGCTGCGACGCGGTCGTCGCCATCGGGGCGCTCGCCGGGCGAAACGGGAATATCGATTCGTCGGGCGTATTCATCACTACGCCGATCTTCTCGGGCGCACAACTGCGTGAACCGAAGATCTTCTTGCACGCTTCGTTCACGGTTATAACGAGATCCGCGCGCGCGATGCTCCACTTCTCGAGCCAGGCCAGCACACGCACGCCAAAGCTCTGCCGGTCGAGGCCGAAGATCGTCATCATCAATTCGGGCATGGGATCGTGCTGATCGAGAATCACCTTGGCGCCCAGCAACTTCGGCCAGAGCCCACTTGCCACCAGAACATCCGGCATGTTGTGGATGTAGACCAGGTCATAGCGACGTCGCAAGGAACGCATCGCCAAGACGAGAGTGGAGATCAGGATGAAAGCCGAGTAATTGAATGCATACGACAGCTTCCCACCCCGCTTGTGCGTCAGAGGCACGCGCACAATCTCGAGTCGACCTTGTCTTTCGCGTCGGGGAGCGTCACCGTCCTGCAGGCAAACCAGGTCTACGCTCATCCCCTCTTTCAGCAGAGTCTCGATTGCCCGGCGGGGGCGCGGATCAGCAGGATAGGTGGAGTACATCACCATGCCAACGCGCTTTTCGTTCAGCCGGTTGTCGCCCGGCATCGGTTCTTGGTTTGGCCCGGAAGTTGTCATGGGATTCTTAGTTGGTGACGGTCGTGGGTGCGACTCAGAAGCAGTAACAGAAGACATGAGGTGTATTCAGTGTCGATTCTCAATTGATCGACTTATGCAATCGCTACTTCTTTCTTTGTTTCCATCTCGGCTTCGCGTTCAACCTTCATTTGATTCGAAGCTTTCACGGCGGTGAGTATCACCGAAGGGTCATACTTACTGAGAATTTCGATGTTCTGCATAACGCAGTGGCCGCCAATCACGCCGGGGAAATATTTAACCGGCGGAAAGAACTTGATCTCGTCATAAAACGACACGACGTCGTCGTAATCGGCGCCCGCACGGTCGCAGTAGCGCTCGACGTCCTGCGCCCAGGCAATCATGACCCCGAAATATGTGGTCTCGGTAAGCTTTGCCAGTTCGGTGGTTTCCGGTGTCGGCAGGACCTTGGACTTCAGGCCGAGCGACTCGAAGTGACGAGCGGCGCGCTCGCCCGCTTCGCGATCCAGGGCGCCGACGAACTTCGTATACCTGCGCACATCGTCCAGCATGCGGGCATGCTTGCCGCGAACCGGGCTGTTCACCACCGGAGACTTGCTGCGCTCCGCCACCGCGCGCGTGGTGCCGATCGCAACCGTACTATTGATGATCGTCAGCGCCGGCTTGTAGCGCTCGATGTAACGCACCGTCTCTCCGACAAAATCTTTGATCTGGAACGGATAGCAGATGTGCAGAATGTCGACGTTGGCGATGGGTTCCGTTGGCGCGATATCGACGCCCACGGCGTCATGGTACTGCGACTCGAGCTCGAAGAGAGGCTTGCCGACTTCTCCAAGTCCGACGACAACAACTTTTGATTTTTTGTTCATTCCAATCTCCCTCAATGTGGTTTGTTCCAGCGACCAGCGCAGGTCGCTCAACCGAGATGCCGGTAAAGAACCCGGCCAGCCGCCGCAACCATCACATTCGGCATTTGAGACCACACATACCTGCTGATTGAGCCTCGGTAGGCTTTCGAAAGACGCTCCGAATACCCGGTACCGTGGCGATAGTAAGTGATGTCGGTTTTTGCGGCTCCCCATCGGTTCTTAAACGCTATCAACCCCGTGTTATCGAAATCGCTGCGCCCCAGATCGAGTTCCATGACCTGGTCGCGTTTGGCTTCCTCGATTGCCCGCCAAAGCGCCATCTGCATGCCTCCGAACTTGCTGAAGACGCGCTCGGAGCAGCCGTACTTGTAAACCAACGTTTGTTTATGCCGGAAGGTCAGAATTCCGGCTATCGGCTTCCTATCTTTCGATACCACATGGAAGCTGAGGCTATTTCCGAAATAATTCATCAGATTACGGAACCAAGCCATCGGCTGAATGGGTAGGCCCTGGCGGCGGCGTGTGCTGGTCAGCAAGCGATAGAACTGGCGCAGGAGTTTTTCCGAGACTCCCTTCTCGTAGACCAGACCTTCTTTCTCTGCTCGCCGGATTTTTCGCTGCACGCAATCCTTGTGCAGGTTGCGAAAAATTTCTGCCTCCGAAGGGCGCAGATCCAGTCTGTGAAAGCAGAACCTCTGGCTCTCCTCAAATCCACTGCCACTCGGCATCACCGAATCCACCGGCCTCAACTCGACATAATCCCATCGCTCTGCGTCACGCTTCTGCCGAAGGTAACGCGCCAAAGATTCAAGATGTTCGGGAGATTGGACGAGAGGTTCGCAGTAGTCTGAGAATGGCAGCGACACCAGCCTGCGTTTGCCGAATAAACCAGTAATTTCGCAGAAGGGCGTAGCGTTGGTCAGGGGCTCGTCAAACCGCGAGGTGGTATAGGCAACCGGCTTGTAGTTGTAGGTCTTTCGCAGCGCCTCAAGCCAGGCCCGCGTGTGGAAGATCGAGGCCTGCCGGTGGCTCTCGATAAGGCTTCCCCATCGTTCGTCTGCTGTGGGATCAATTTCGTACACCATCACTTCAGATTTACCTTGGGGATCTACTTCCGGCAGGCCGTTTTCGATAACTGGGTTACTACGAGACGTTGGCCATGCCCACGAGGCAGCCCTTGAGTGCGTCCACAACTTTGGCTTGCTGAGGAGCAACCATCTGCGGATACATGGGGAGGGAAAGAATCTCGGCAGAAACTTTCTCGGTGACGGGCAGATCGCCGTTGCGATAGCCCAGGCCCCGATACGCTTCCTGCAGGTGCAGAGCAACGGGATAGTGAATCCCGGTTCCTATGCCCGAGGCCTTCAGGCCGTTCTGCGTCTCGATCCGGTCCGGCACACGGACCACGTATAGATGGTAGACGGCTTTGGACCACTCCGGTTCGAAGGGTATGACTACTCCGGGAACCTCTGCCAGAGTATTGCCGTACTGCTTGGCAATGTAGCGCCGTTGCACATTCCAATCGGACAAGTGCGCTAACTTTGCGTGCAGAATGCTGGCCTGGATCGCGTCCAGCCGGCCGTTATAGCCTTCAATGTCGTGATAGTACTTAGCGGCCTGGCCATGATCACGAAGCTTGCGTGAAGTCTGGGCAATCTGTGCATCATTGGTCGTCACCGCACCGGCTTCGCCGCATGCTCCCAGATTCTTGCCGGGATAGAAGCTGAAGGCCGCTGCCTTGCCGAGCGAACCAGCCTTGCACCAGCGCTGCTGCTTACGGGAGTAATACTCGGCGCCATGGGCCTGGCAGGCGTCTTCAATCACAATCAGGTTGTACTGTTCGGCCAGCTCCAGAATGGGATCCATGTCGGCCATCTGCCCGTAAAGGTGAACCGGCACAATCGCTGTGATGACCCGGCCGCTCCGACGCGAGATGGGCCGCCCTGAGGTATGGTCGCGATCGCAGCTCAGCGTGATGTACTCGCGCAGCCTCTGCGGGTCCATGTTGTAGGTGCGTTCATCGATGTCGACGAACTCCGGAACTGCGCCCGCCTGCGTAATCGCTTCCGTGGTCGCGATAAAGGTGTTCGCCACGGTGAGGACGGAATCTCCGGTGGTGACGCCAGCCGCAATGAGGGCGAACCGCAGAGCGTCTGTGCCACTACCAACGCCGACGCAGTGCTCTACTTCGCAGAATTTTGCGAAAGCGCTTTCGAACGACTCAACTGGCTTGCCGCCGATGAAACCGGCCGTGTGCAGCGCCGTACGGAACGCCGCGACGAGCTCTTCTTCCATCTGCACGTGAGGCGTTACTAGGTCGAGAAACGGTACGTCAATATGATCCATTTTCGGTCTCCTGATAGTTTCGACGCGCCGCTTATCCCAGAGTGGCTGCAGCGGCAGCTGCGTTGGCTTGTCCAATTCCGACTACGGCAGGCTTCTGGAGAAACGCCGGAGGATTTGCCGGGCTCGCCGGCTGGGAATCGAGGTGCACCGCGGCTCCGCGGTGACGCAAGGAATGATTGGCGGCTTCCAGCATCTTCACCACGCGCAGTCCGGCAAGGCCATCATTGAAGGGCGTCGCGTTGTGATTGATGCAATCAACGAAGTACCCGAGCTCCTGCCGGAGCGCTTCGCCTGGCTCAAGATGGGGCGCCCACATATCGCCCGAGCGGTAGTTAACCAGCAGGTTGTATACGCCTTCCTTGCTGGTGACTCTCACGCCCTTGTCGTAGACCTTGATCTTCTCGTCGGCCTCGAGGTCGTTCCAAACCAGCATTTTCTTCTCGCCGCCGATCAAGGTCATGCGGACCTTTACCGGGGAGAGCCAGTTGACGTTGATGTGCGCAATCACTTCGTTCGGAAAGTACAAGGTGATGAAAGCCACGTCCTCGTGACCGTTCAAGTGAGTCTGTCCGGTAGCCACGATGGCTTCGGCATTGCCGTCGATGAGGTAATCCATGATCGATAGATCATGCGGAGCCAGATCCCAGATCACATTAACGTCATGCTGAAACAGCCCGAGATTAACCCGGGTCGAATCGTAGTAGTAGAGTTTGCCAAGAGCGTCTTCCTGCAGCAGCTGCTTGATTTTGCGCACAGCGCCGGTGAACAGAAACGTGTGGTCCACCATGATCTGCAGGTTTTTCCGGGCGGCCAGGTTGATCAGCTCTTCGGCCTGCGCCGTGTTGCTGGTAAAGGGCTTCTCAACGAAGACATGTTTGCCGTTTTCCAGGGCGGCCTTGGCTAGTTCAAAGTGCGTCCATACGGGGGTGACGATAGCAACTGCATCGATCTGGGGCGAGGTAATCACGTCATTCGCATCGGCGGTAATGTGAACGCCCTGCATCGCCTTGGCGGCACGGCTGCGGGCTGCGGCCGACTTGTCGGACACCGACACTACGCGCGCACCCTCCAGACCTTCCAGGTTGCGAACGACGTTCGGCCCCCAGTACCCATATCCGATTGCGCCGAAATTCACGGTATTGCTATTGCCGGGCAATCGCGTGACATTGTGTGGAAAAAACTCAGTGGCGGCTGACACGATGAAATCCTCCGGGGAGCTTAGCCTTGTTGTGGTTGAGACGAGCGGCGAGTGTGCTGCTTAGAATGCGCCCTCGCCGATAATGACGGCTCGCGGCGTGCGGAGCAGTATCTTGAGGTCGAGCCAAGGCGACCATTCCTTGGCGTACCGCAGATCGAGGCGGACCATCTCGTCGAAAGGCACTCGTCCACGGCCGTTCACTTGCCATAACCCGGTGATACCGGGCTTCACTTCCAAAAGCCTGCGGCGATGCCATGTCTGGTAAGCCGCGACTTCATACAGAATTGCGGGGCGGGGACCCACCAGCGACATGTCGCCCTTCAGGACGTTAAACAGTTGCGGAAGCTCATCGAGGCTGGTACGGCGGATGAAGTTACCTACCTTGGTGATACGCTCATCGCGCGTCAGCTTGTAAACGCCGGCGCCACCCTTTGTGCCGTCGGTGGAATGACGCTCCGCCTGACCGGCGATCAACTGCATGACGTAGCGTTGGTGCTCGCTGGGGTCGTTGTCCACGTACATGGACCGGAATTTCAGAAACGTGAACAGCTTGCCGAATTGCCCGACACGCTGCTGGCGATACAGAATCGGACCCTTTGATGACATCCGCACGGCAATGGCAACCGCACAAAGGAATGGTGCGGTAAGCACCAGGAGCATCAGGCTGCCGGTCACGTCCATCACTCGCTTGGTGATGGAAGCCACTTTGCCCAGACCATCCGTCCGCGGGAAATCCGGATACAGCGTGGGATTGCTTGGGCGGTCAGGAAGATCGTGGTCCCATTTGTCAGGAAAGAAATGGAAGGAGATGCTGATCTGGCTGAACTGCTCCAGGCTCAGATTTTCCTGCAGCATGGCTCCAACTCTGGCCAGCATGGCGCTCAACACCGACTTTGGATCCAGAAATACCAGCTGCGTGAAAAGTACACCGACACAATAGTTGTGCTTCTGCCATCCGATGACGTCGGTCTCGCGAGTTGTGCCTTGCAGTGCTGCAACTACTTTGGTCAGCAACTGCTGGCACCGCTGTTCGTTGTTCTGATCTGCGGTTTCCAGCAGCATGAGGAGGAACGGCTTGGCCGAGCGCTCCGTCCGCTTGCGCTCCACAGCGATCATTCGCTTGAACGCCTCTTCACGCAGGATTTCCCGCTCCGCTTGCGCTGACGAGGTCAGCGGGCTTGAGTTGCGGTTTGAACCGTTACTTCCAGCTCGTTCAGTCACAGAATTTCCGTACGCTTTCGCGAAGGGCTCATTGACACTTGGATCAACTACTTCGCTGTCGGGACTACCGGCGATGCGCCGGCGTTGGTGGCGTAGTGGTAGTAGTAATGATTGGTGGTGGTTTCGGAAGACGCGTTGAGTACAGATCCCAACAGCTTGGATTGCTCAATGGCTTCATAGCTGCGCTGGAGCTGCCGTTTCGGGGTCACGCCCGGACGCGTCACCAGTAGAATCGCGTCTGACAACCGTGTCCAAATGCTGGTATCGGCCAAAGGCAGAACCGGCGGCGAATCAATCACGATCCAGTCAAAGTGCGCCGCAATGCGGTCGAGGAGAGCCGAAAGCTTCTCCGCATCCATAAACTCGAGCGGATTGTTGTGCGACTCCCCGGCCAGCAATACGCACAGTCCTGAACCTTCGAGGCGGTAGATATTGTTGAGGCCTTCGTCCACGCTGCGCAACATCTGGCTCAACCCGGGAAGTTCTGTCAGGCCAAGCTGATGGCCCAATGAAGGTCGCCGCAGATCTCCTTCCACCAGCAGCACTTGCTGCCTGCCCAAGGCCAAGGCACAAGCCAGGTTGGCAGCCACCATGCTCTTGCCTTCCCCAACCACCGAGCTGGTGATCGTCAGCCGTTTAAGCGCGCGCTTTTGCTGGAGATGGCGCAGCCGCGTTGCCAGGAAACGAAATTTCTCAGCCGCCAGGCTCTGGGCATCGCCGAAACACGGGAACCTGCTGTGCTCGGAGAGAACAACGCTGGCGGAAGGAAACTGCAGCGCCGCTTCCCTGGTCACAACTTTCGCGGGAGGCTCCGCTATCAGCGTCGCGCTGGCCGACTTGCGCTCGACGACCTGCAACAGCTCTTTTGCCGCCGAGAAGTCGCGTGAAATATTGCCGGCCCGGTCGGTTGCCGACTGATTGAGTGCGTCAAATATCTGGCTCATATCTTTCTGGCCGCCCTTACGGCTGCTCCTGCTCCGACTGCCGCGCAGGCGTTTTCTTCAGGTAAGAGAAAAGCTCCAACAAGGTTTTCGAGGCGCGCCGCGCGAAGTTCTCATCGAATTCCACGGAGAAGTCCGGCGATGGAAGGTGAACCACGTCAATCCTAAGATCTGCCGCTGCAATCTCAACGATCTCGGGTGTAACGCCGCGCAGTTTCCTGGCGTAGGCGGTGATCAGCGAGTTGTCACAAATCGTGTTGATCAGCCGGGGAATGCCTTTGGAGCAGCGATAAACTTTCTCGATCGCCTCCGCCGGAAACAGGCTGTTCCCTGCCTTGGCTCCCGCAATTTGAAGACGCCAATCGACGTAGCCTTTGGTCTCGTTCAGGTCCAAAGCAGTCAGGGCTGCGCGATGTGCAATTCGCTGCTTGAGCTGCCGCAGGTTTGGAGAGTCAAGCTTGTCGTCCAGCTCCGGCTGCCCCACCAGGAGAATCTGGAGTAGCTTGCCGTCCGAGGTCTCCAAATTGGTGAGCAGGCGAATCTCTTCGAGAATGTCCGCCGACAGATGGTGGGCTTCGTCGACGACCAGCACGGTCGTCAAGTTCTTGGTGCCCCGCCCAACCAGAAAGTTGCTGAGGTCGAACAGGATCTGGGTCTTGTTCTTGCCTGCAACGGAAAGTCCAAAATCAGTAGCGATGTACTCGAGGAACTCGCAGGGTGACAGCCTTCCGTTGAACACATAGGCGTAGGCAATGTCACTGCTTTCGCGGAAGAGTTCCAGAACGCAACGCAACAGCAGCGTCTTGCCGGTCCCCACCTCGCCCGTGAGTACCACAAACCCCTTGTGTCCGCGCACGGCATGATACAGCGCAGCCAGTGCCTCGTTATGGCGCGGCGTTGAAAACAGAAACGCCGGGTCTGGGCTGATATCGAATGGATTGCGCGTGAGGTTAAAGAAGGCCTTGTACATCGTTTCTAGCTCTTGAAATAGCTGATGGCCGAACCGGCAAGCATGAGAACAGCCACGACTGCCGTCGTCGCCCATCCGATGACCATCTTCCGGTGTTGCTGGCGCTCATCTGACTGATCGTGAATCACCGGCAGTTCCGATAGGACGGTTGTGGGCAGCAGCTTCCGTAGTTCGACTTCGCTATACACCCGATCATCCATCATCTCTGCCAGCGAGATTGCGAGACTACCCAATAGCAAGCCGACGAAGAATCCGATACCGCAGAACTTCAGACGGTCCGGGAAGCTGGGCTTTAGAGGCAGGCTGGGCGGATCCATGATGCGGAAACGTTCGCCCTGCTGCAGCAGTTCCATGCTGGTAGCCATTGCCGAATCATTCTTCTTCTTCAGAAGATCGTCGTAAGAGGCTTTGGATTGGTCGTAGCCTCGGGTCAGGTCGGCCAGTTGCTGCTCTCGCACGGGCTCCTCGTTCAATCGCGATTGATACTGGTTGATCTGCGCCGTAATCGCGGCGATAGCTTGTTCGCGATTCTTGATCTCGATTTGGTTGGCCTGGAGCTGGCTCTGCAACTGCGCCAATGAGGTCGAATCCCTCAGCCCTGCGCTGTCGCGAGCCGGCGGAGCCACACTCGCGTCGGCTTCCGTTTTTGCCGGGTGCGTTTTCTCCTGCGCCAGCAGTTGGTCGCGCTGCGCTTCGGTCTTGGCAATCAGGTCTTTCAGGTTGCGCACGTCCGGATACTTATCCCCGTACGTTGCACTCATGCTTCGCAGTTCGGTGTTCAGTTTGTCGAGCTGGTCATCCAGTTCGGCCGATACCGCCGCCGGAGCCTTCGAGAGTCTTTGACGGTCCGCGAAGTGCACGATACTGGCCGATCAGCGTTTCCAGATAGACACGCTGTTGCTTGGTCGTGTTCAGGGCTTCGGACTGCGCCTGCAGTTGGGTTTGCAGTCCTCCCAGAATTTGCAGATTGCTGTTCACCTGGCTGGGAAGCTGTCCGATATTTTGTGCCTTGAACTGGCGAATCTGCTCTTCCTGCGCTTCCAATCCCTTGCGTGCGGTGTCCAGTTGGCTTTCCAGAAACTTCGTGTTCCCTTCCGATTCCTGCTGCCGGACCTCGAGGTTTTCGTTTATGAACAGGCTGGTAAGCTTGCTGGTGACCTGTTGCGCCACTCGCGGATTCTCGGCCGTGTAGTACACGTTGAAGGCGCTGATGCGATTGTCGGCGCCGCGCACCAGTTCGATGTCGATGTTCTTGCGCATCCGGTCGACGATGTCATCCGGTGAAAGACGCCCACGATCATTCGGATACAGGTTGAGCTCATCCACGATGTGCAGAAGCCGCGAACGGCTCAAGATCTGCTGCGTGATGCTCTGCAATCTCTCTTGCAGGTTCTCGGAAACGTTCGGGATCACGAAATCCTTGGGCATCGTGGGCTGCTCAACCAGGATCAGCGTGCTGGACTTGTAGCGCGGCGGCAGCACCCAACTGGCTCCCCATACCGCGAGCCAACCCAGGAACAGTGGTATGAGGAAAAGAAGGCGGCGGCGGCGCAGGACCTCCACATAGTGCTGGAAGCCCATACCCTCGGGCGGTTTATTAGTATTGTTCGTCGGCGGCATATCTACCGTTGAAGTGGTCTGCGGAAAGTAAGGTTGATGGTTGCGAAGACTCGATTGTTCGCCGGAAGGGCAACCGTCGGTCCAAGCCCCGGATAGTTCTGGTCGGTCCAGCTATATCCGAACTGTAGGTTCGCGTGCTCGTTCAAGATTCGCTGGAGAGAGGCAGTGCCCGCCAGGGTGTGGCCTCCCAGACTGGATGACACAAAGAACGGCGTCAGGTTGTCATAGTTGGAATATCCGCCGCTCAGACCGGCCGTCCAGTTTCTACTGGCTCGCCAGGAGAAGGTGGCAGTGGCATTGTTGGAATGGAATGTTCCGTTAAGCCCTCCACCACCGCTGACCGTGCGCGCATAGCTTGCCGACAATGCAGTCCGCTCGCCAGTCCAGTGCATGCTCACCATCGTCATCGGCGCCCACGACGCGGCAGCCGGCGACAACGCCTCCACCGAACTGTAGTATTGCGGTCCGCCCGACAGCGAAACCGACAGATTCGGCTTCAGATACATGGTCACGAACAGGAATGCGGTCTGTGTCTGGGTTCCGATGCTGAGCAGATTCGTCTGATACGACAACGAGTTCTGATACTCGTAGCTCACGCCCCAGTAGTCTTTCTCGTGAAAGCGCGTGGAGTAGAAGACTGAACCGCCCGCGGAGCGCGAGTTATAGAGCCCGGCGACCTGGTCGGGATTGGGATAGTTAACCGTGTAATAGTTTCCGCCGCCGCCGATCATGCTATTCGCGCCGACCTGGTAGGTGAGCTGGGCCGTGGTCATATTCATCAGCATGTCAGCTGCCGGTGCAATGATCGCGACATTCGTAACCGGCACGGAACCGGATACCGGCGTCGCGACCAGGGGATTTGGCTGATCGAACGGATTCGAGATCCGGTGAAATCCCTCCTGCACGTTCGCGGTGAGATTCGGCGTGAAGTGATAATCGAAACTCAACGATGCATTCTGATTGCCCTGGTTGAGCGAAGTCTCTTTCTGGTAGAAAGTGAACCCCGGAGCGTAATCCAGCCACAGATGCATGCGCTCGGTGGTTTTGTCCATCGCGATGGTCGGCCACACCGAGTAACTGAAATCGCTTACGGGCGTCGTCGACCAGGCAACGTTGCTCGACCATGCGGTGGTGAAGGAAACCCCACCGCTGAGGTAGTTGGTTTCTTTTTCGCCTTTGAAGGTGGATGTGTAAGCTAAGCCACTCACCGGCGGAGGCACCAGCATAGGCGCGTCTTGATCGGATGGCGATCCGATCTCGACTTTGCTCGCGTCTTCCTGACACCACGCCGGGATACAGGCCAATAACAGGAGAGCACAACAAATTCGCGCTAGCATGATGACCTCTTACGGAACGACGATGGTGTCACGGGGCTGCAGCTCGACATTCTGAGCCGTGTTCTTGCCCTTGATCACATCCTGATAGTTGAACGGAAGCTTCGTCTCGGAGCCGTCGGAGTTGCGGCGGAGGATGTAGATCGACTTCTGCTTGGCGAAATCGCGACAACCGCCAGCCAGAGCGATCGCGTCCAGCACCGTGGTCGGATTCACCAGGGAATACGATCCGGGCTTTGTCACGCGGCCGAGAATATTGAACTTCTCGCTATTGATCTGCTCCACCATTACCGTGACTTCAGGATCGGCCAGGTATGGCTGAAATTTTGTGGCGATCTCCTGCTCCAGTTTCAACGGCGTCTGGCCGGAAGCCATCACCTCTCCGATGAGAGGCAGCGACACCTTGCCGTCGGAGCGCACCGGGACCGACTTGGACAGGTCCGGTTGCTTCCAGACATTGATCGCAAGCACATCTCCGTTGCCAATGACGAAGTCGTTATCGTGCGCCTTGGGCAGAGATGTGCTTGCCGGTTTCGCTGCAGAAGTTACATCTGAGGAAACCAAAGGCTGCGAACTTGATTCACTGACGAGTTGCGTCTGCGCCCTCGAAGAACCTGCCAGAAGCAGGCCCATCAACCCGATCAGAAGAAATTGCCGCTGAAGGGCAATATTGAGGTTTTTCATGATTGACACTCCTACGGAACGTTCCGCACGCCAGCGTTGGTTACTGAGCATGCCCATTGCCTCCGAGGCCGTTCCCATCGGTCCGAAAGGCTGGACCTTCCTGTACCAGTGAGGTCGCCGGGGATCTCATCTGGTATTGCTCGATCTTGTACAACAGGGTCCGATAGCTAACCTTCAAAAGTCGCGCCGCCGCTTTGCGGTTCCATCCCGTGCGTTCCAGAGCCGCTGCGATAGCGTTCTTCTCGGCCTCCAGCTTCACGTTCTGGACCAGGGCTTTGAGTGAATCTGAACCGGGGAGGTCCTCGCACGCCTGGTTCTGAGCTGAGAAAACAGTTCGTTGCGCGCCGGGGATTCGCTTGTCCTGCTTGACCGGCAGCCCAGCTTCGCTTCCAAAAGGCAGTTCTTTGCCTCCCGCGAGCAAAAAGCGCTTCACGAAGTTCTCCATCTCGCGCAGATTGCCCGGCCACGAGTGAGACTGGCAGGCTTCCAAAACTCCGGGTGAAAACGGACGCGGAGAAAGAGCATATTGCTTACAGAGTTGCCGCATGAAGTAGTGCAACAGAAGCGGCACTTCCTCGCGGCGCTCGCGCAGAGGCGGCACGTGAACGGTATAGGCACTCAGGCGATATAGCAGGTCCTCGCGCAGCTTGCTGTCGGACATGGCCGGCTCCAGGCTGTTGGTGCTCGCCATCAGAACGCGAACCTCAACCGGAACCGAAGCGCCGCTGCCGGGACGGCTAAACCGCTTCGTCTGCATCAGGCCGACCAGCTTGCTTTGCAAGTTACTCGGCATCTCGTTCACTTCTTCCAGCAGAATTGTGCCCTTGTCGCAAAGCTCGAGTTTGCCGGTTTTGAGCTGGGACAAGCCGCTTCCCTTCCGGTCGTGACCGAAAAGTTCGTTTTCGAGCAGGTCGCTGGGCAGCGCCGCGCAATTTACCTTGCCAAAGCGGAAGCCAGAGCGAATCGATAGCTGGTGAATCAGACGCGCTACCGTCTCTTTCCCGGTGCCCGATTCTCCGATGATCAGGACTGGCTTATCAGTTTCGGCGAGCGACTCGATTTGGCTGCGCAGCTTGCGCATGATCGGGCTGGCGCCGACAAACGACATATCGCCATCGACCGCTTCCACATCGTCGCTGGTAATTCCGGTTTCGCTCTTCTGATCGGAGATCAGCAGTAACTGGTCTATCGCTTCCTGCAGAATGCGGCTATCGACTGGACGAAGCAGGCAATCCCTCGCGCCCAGGCGAATCGCTTCCTGTTGCGTCGGTCCATCGTTCACATCGGATAAAACAATAATTGGCAGCTCGGGACGAAGCCGACGCAGCCAGCGGAGGAAATGCAGACCGTCCCCGTCGGCGTGCGGCAGATCGAGTATCAGCAGATCGGGAGTCACTCCGGACTGCACTCTCTCCATGGCTCCCCAGCCGTTGGTAGCACTTTCCAAGTGCCAACTTCTGGCTTCGCCGAGGGACCAAAGCAGAGACAGTACAGCGGATTCACGCGTTACAAGCAGCAGCCGTACTGAGGCCGCGGCCACTTTCGGCACTATTTTTAGGATTCCTGGCATGGGAGAGAAGTACTGCGGAAACAAAATTTGAGGAAAATACTAGGCCGGTTCTACGTCGTAGCCTTCGATGCGCACACTCATGGATCGCTGGATTGCATCCAGGGAAACGATCAGCGACCGTTCACCGCTCCGGGCCACCAGAATTCCCTCCACTCCACTCAAGGCACCGGAACGAACTCGCACTCGTTGACCGATCTTGAGGAAAGGATGGGAACACAGCGGCAGTTCCTGTTCCGTGAGGATGCGAACGGCCTGAATCTGCTCCTCCGGTATCGGAATTCCGCCCCAGGTCCCGACAAAGCTCAACACGCCGTTGACCCGCAATACCTTCAGGCGCTCGCGATGGTCGGGCATGATCTTTACGAAGACGTAACAGCTGAATAAGGGCGACTCAACAACTTTCCTGCGGTCGGACCATTGCCTCACCTGCTTTACGACGGGAAGGAATGTCGTGATCCCCAGCTCTCTGGTTTCTTTGGCCACCACCTTCTCGTGCCGGGAATGCGTGTGAACCGCAAACCACTGCTCGGTGGTGTAGTCGCCGACGGCATTAAAGGCCGGCGTTTCGGAAATCCTTAAGACGTCAGTGGCAGCACACATAGCTTCGCCCTCTCAGTCACATTGCGATCTTCGCCGCAATCTATAACTGTCAACTAATCAGGCGGCCAGCCTGATTCTTTTGCAATATCGACAGCAACAGCGTCTTTGACGTTGGAAGCTGCTATTCAATCAAGGGAGAGTTAGGTGATTCAGTAGACGAAATCTACGGCTGCGCGTAGAGGCTGGCAAGAGGCACACATCCTCAGCCCCGTTCTTCTCTAACGCGCAAGAGTTGCTATTCCCTGCAACGGAAGACTCCCGGGCCGGAGAAGGATTTCTCTATTCGCGCCCAAACCTGCCTGAAACACATCAGGAAAAGAGCAACCTGGTCGCGGGGACAAGAATTCGATAGTGCTTTCAGTTTGGAAGAGACAAACGCTGTTCTGCCGCGTCAAACCTTTCAAAGAACGTGTTCATTTTCGGGCAGAATTGCGCAGGAAATGAACTTCGGCTTGTTGTCTTGACCACTAACGTGGGCCGGATGTAACTCGAAGAGTGGTGTGAGCGACAACACCATTGTAGGCTTGAAGAAAGTAAGTAGGTTGGTATAAGCTTCACGACACTAAGAGGAGAAGTCGGCTATTTCTACCTAAGTTTGATTGTGCCCTGCGCCGGGTACTTTCATTCGCTCCCCAATAAGAATGCCTCCTCATTGGAAAAATACTTCGTCCGGAGCTAGAAATGCGCCACCAGCCAGATGCTGCAAGTATTCGCGTCCTCGTCAGCGATGATACGCGCGTACATACTGAACTGCTCGCCGATGCCCTCAAACGTGATGGCAACCTGGAAGTCACGACTCTATTGTGTGGCTCCGACGGTTTAACTTCCGGCGTCAATCTCGCCGACACCGATGTCCTGGTAATCAGCTGCAATTTGGATGAGCGGCCGGGTCGCGGCTTTGAGATCCTGCGCGGGCTTAGAGCTCTGCATCCCGATCTCCGCGCCGTCATGCTTCTCGATACTTCGCAGGGCGAAATGATTCTGGAAGCGTTTCGTGCCGGCGCTCGCGGCATCTTCAGCAAGAACGATTCCATCGAGATCCTGGGCAAGTGCCTGCGCAAAGTTTACGAGGGGCAGATCTGGGCCAACTCCGAGCAGATGGCCACCCTGGTAGAGGCTCTGGCTTCCTCGCACAACATTCGCGCCGTCGATGCCAAGGGTCTGAACCTGCTGTCGAAGCGCGAGTCGGAAGTGGTTCGCGGCGTGGCCCAGGGCCTGTCGAATCGTGAACTGGCCGAGCGCCTCAGCCTGAGCCAACACACGATCAAGAACTGCCTCTTCCGCATCTTCGACAAGTTGGGCGTATCCAGTCGAGTCGAGCTCTTGTTCATGACCCTCAGCCAGGAACGACACGCCAATTCCGCATCGCACTATTTCCTGAATGAGCGGCCTTACGAGGCATTGCAGGATGAAGCTGCCCTCATCTCCTGCCGCAACGCAGCCGGAAAGGGCGCGCTGCTGGCACAGCTTGCGCTGGCGCAGTACTACGGGTCGCGTCAGGATGCCGACAGTGCCTTGCAGGCTTACATGTGGTATTCGGTTGCTTCCGAACAGATCTCTCGCGGCTACAAGCAGGCTGCCAAGAACCTGTCCATGGAGCAGTTATTGCAGGCGGAGCAGATGGCCGCAGAATGCTTGAGCAAGAAGCCACAGGCGATTGCATCCCGTCCCAGGACGAGATCCTCCCCGCGCCTGCTGACCCGCGACCGCTTGCCGGCCGCCTCCGGCGAAGGACGATACTAGCGCTCAGGCGGATCTCTGCGCTTTTCTTTCTACATAACTGGCGCTTGCAACCAAAGCGCTTCTCGGAGTCATACGCAAATGAAATCTCATTTCGCCCATCCTCAAGCCCTGGTTGAGTCCAACGATATCGGCGAAGATACTCGCGTCTGGGCCTTCGCGCATGTCATGCAAGGCGCCAAGATCGGCGCGCACTGCAATATCTGCGATCACGCATTCGTTGAGTCGAATGTCGTCATCGGCGACGGCGTCACCATCAAGAATGGCGTCGCTATCTGGGACGGCGTTACCCTTGGCGATCACGTCTTCGTCGGCCCCAATGCAGTCTTCACCAACGACCTCAACCCTCGTGCAGAAGTGAAGAAGGCCCACGATCAATTCGTATCGACACGGGTGGAAGAAGGCGCCAGCATTGGCGCGAACGCCACGATCGTTTGCGGCGTCACCATCGGCCGCTACGCGTTCATTGGCGCCGGCACCGTCGTGATTCGCGATGTCCCCGCCTACGCTCTGGTCGTAGGTAATCCCGCGCGCCAAATCGGCTACATGTGCGAATGTGGCGAGACTCTTCCCGAGTCACTCCTTTGCGTTTGTGGGAAGCGCTTCGAGTCCGCCGCCAGAGGTCTGCGAAAGATCGCAGCGGCTGAAACCGCCGTGCACGCCCGGTAAAAACGCCCTTAAGCTGACTAGCGGGGCTGTCGCTCACCGCGAAAGCCCCATGCATTCTCCGCTCGAGCTCTTTAATTAGCTGACAAATCGCTTCAGTTTCGCTATTTCTATTCCTTCACACAATTTTCTTATCAGGTGCGCGAACGCCGCCGAGCATGACTCGCAACCTTACCCGAAAACTGGACCATCTCGACCAATGCAAGCACCTTTACGGCAGCGGCTGCGCGGCAAAGGTGGAGCGCTTGCTGCAAAGCTTCCGCAACGTTCACTTCCCTGACGCCGAATCGCTCGTCCGCTTTCACGATACTGTGCTCTTCTTGCGCGCCTTTCCGCAGAGCGCATGCGTTTCGAAGTTGGCCGACTCTCTCCTGGGTGGAATTGGCCGCGAGGTTCAACGCTTGCGAGACTTTGGCGCCGACCTCAGCTTGTTCGACGATGAAGAGTTTTCCGGCGTGGCGAACACGGTCATTCGCGACACTCCAACCTATGATGTCGCGCGGTGGATGTCGGCACGATATGCCGAGCACCTGACAGTGGACTGGAACTTCTATGAGCAGGCGAGACAGATGTCGTCGAGCCTGACTTCGTTCGTCCCGTTGTTGGCTGACGATTGCCTGGTGGAAGCGGACACGCCCTATCTGACATGGCTGGCCGATGCAGCCGGCGGCGAGAACAAAATCCTGTCCTGGTTATTGCAGCGGATCGATCGCTCGGCTCTTACGCCGCTGGAGAAGACCGCAGCGTACGACGCTTTGCAGATCGAAGTCCTGTGGGAGCTTGGCGAACTGCCGGTCAGCCGCACCCTGGCACGGCGCAATCCCGAACATCTCTTCTATCACCGCGAGCCGCTTATCCAGCGCAAGCAGGTATCGCTGGCCGATGAGTTGAACTCCGGCCCGTTAACGCTTCGCCGGCTGTCGCAGGAGGAAGGGGAAGAAGTCCTCAACATGGCGTGCGAGTTGCTCGAGGTGCGCTATCGCGAACTCTACGGCACCACTCGCGCCGACCGCGCCAACGTCATAGGCGTCGACGTCGGCCGGGGAGTGCAACTGTTTCTGTGGGGCATTCCTCCGGATCGGCGGCTGTCGCTGCGGGCCTATCACGCAGGAGCGACGCTGAAGAACGGCGTTCCGGTTAACTACTTCGAAGCCATCTCACTGTTCGAATGGATGGAGGTCGGCTTCAATACCTTCTACGCCTTCCGCGAGGGCGAAACGGCCTGGATCTACTCCAAGATCCTGCACCTTCTGCATCAAGTCACGGGTGTGACCTGCTTCTCAGCTTATCCGTACCAACTCGGCCATGAAAATGAGGAAGCAATTCGTTCAGGCGCATTCTGGTTTTATCGCAAACTAGGCTTCCGCCCGGGACGTCTCGGGTTGCTGGCTCTCACGGAACGGGAAGAGACGAAGATGAAACGCGACCCGTCGCATCGCACTTCAGCAGCGACTCTGCGCAAGCTGGCTGCTCATCACGCCTTCTACGAATTCGGAGATGGACCTCGCGGATTGTGGGACACGTTCTCGACTCGCAATATCGGCTTTGCGGTCGCGCGAAAAATGGCCCATGAGTTTGACGGCGATCCGCAACGGTTGCGTCAAGCAGTTGTCGAAGAGGTTTGTCAGATACTCGGCGTGCGCACCGGCGCTTGGACTGAAGCCGAGCGCTCTGCCTTGCAAGACTTCGCTGCGGTACTTTCTCTGGTGCCCGACCTTCGACAATGGTCCACGGAGGACAAGCAGGCTCTCGTCGAGATCATTCGCTCCAAGGCCGGTCCCGATGAAGTTGAGTACCTGCGCCGACTGCAGCAGCACGACAAGCTGCGGCAGGCCATTCTCGCGCTTGGCTCATTGCCGCAGGCCTGACCTCGCGACCTTCATGACAAGAAAGTAATTCAGCCCGCCAATCCAACTCCGGGTTCGACAGCATCTCTACTGTTACATTGCCCGTACGCTAAGCCATGCGACCGGCATCGCTTCGCTGAACATCGACTCAAGAATGCGATTCCCAGGACTTTTCGCCGATGTTTCTGGCCACATGAAAATGGGACTTACGCAGAAAGCTTATCCGTGCACAGTACACTTGCTGCGCTTCCAGGCGCTTGGAGCTGCCTTCTTTGGGCTGCTTGCTTGCACGCTCATCACAACCGCTGCGCACTCGTCTCCGCCTGACGCGAGACGCGGTCTGGACATGTCCAGCGGCGAGAAAATCTATAAGTCAGCCTGCATCGCGTGTCATGGTCCAGAAGGCAAGGGTGTGCCGCAGGAGACACGCGGCTTCAAAAAACCTTCTACGTTTCCCGACTTTACTCGCTGCGACCAGACGACCTCCGAGCTCAATAACGACTATCGCGCTGTCATCACCAACGGCGGTCCTTATCGTGGCTTCTCGCAGATTATGCCGTCGTTCAAGGATGCGCTCACGCCGCAGCAGATCAATGAGGCCATACGTTACATCCGCAGCTTCTGCCGCAATTCCAGCTGGCCGCCGGGCGAGTTGAATCTGCCGCTCGCGCTGAACACCGAGAAGGCCTATCCGGAAGACGAGGTCGTGCTGACTTCGGGAGTCAACACGTCCGGGCCTGGCTCGGTCGACAGTCACGTCATCTACGAGCAGCGCTTCGGAGTGAAGAACCAGCTCGAAGTCGACGTGCCTCTGACCTTCGCGCAACAGAATCGGACGTGGTACGGCGGCATAGGCGACACCTCGATCGGCGTAAAGCGCGTGATGTTCTCCAAGCTCACCAGCGGCGAAGGACTCGGCGCCGGAACCATCTTCAGCTTACAAGGCAATATTAACGTGCCCACCGGTGACAGTGCGCACGGACTTGGTTCCGGGACGACAGAATTCGAGACGTTCGTCGAGGCCGGTCAGCTCTTCCGCTCCAATACTTTTCTTGAATTTCAGGGCGGAGCAATCCTTCCTACCGACACCAGCAAAGCTCCGCAGAACACGTTCTGGTACACCACCGTCGGCCAGATGTTCGGGCAGGGCAACGGACTCGGTCGGCTGTGGTCGCCGATGTTCGAGGTCCTCGGAAGCCGCGATCTGATAAACCAGGCGAAAACGGACTGGGACGTTGTGCCCGAGATGCAAGTCACGCTCAGCAAGCGGCAACATGTGCGCGGAGCAGTGGGCGTACGTACTCCGGTCAACAACACGGTTGGACGTTCGCCGGAGGTGATGTTCTACGTGTTGTGGGATTGGCAGGAAGGCAGTCTGCTCAAAGGTTGGTAATGCGAAAGATCTTCTACCTGCTCGTCGCGCTGTCCATGATGTTCCTCATGCCTGGGATCCTGTGCGCGGGCGCCGGCGACAACTCGCCGAAGATCGCGTTTCATGACTCTGCCCGTTGCCTGGCCTGCCACAACGGACTCACGACTCCCAGCGGTAAGGACGTTTCCATCGGCTTCGACTGGCGCGCGAGCATCATGGCCAACTCTTCACGCGATCCCTACTGGCAAGCCAGCGCACGTCGCGAGACCATCGACCATCCGGAATCGAAGTCGGCGGTCGAAGACGAATGCTCGGTCTGCCACATGCCGATCACGCGTTATGAAGCCAAGCTGCAAGGCCACGAAGGCGAGATCTTTGCGTTTCTCCCATTCAGTCAAAAGACGGGCGAGATGAGCGCGCTCGGCCAGGATGGCGTTACCTGTTCGGTCTGCCACCAGATCAGCAATCAGAAGCTGGGCACGAAGGAAAGCTTCAACGGCGGCTTCCTCATCAATCCGCCGCAGACGAAAGACGATCATCCCGAGTACGGGCCCTACGTCATCCAGAACGGGCAGGCTCTGATCATGCAAAGCTCGACGGGCGGCTTCCGTCCGACATTCGGTACACACATCGCGGACTCGGCGCTCTGCGGCACATGCCACACGCTCTACACTACCGCGCGGGGACCTGGGGGAAAAGTCATCGGCCAACTTCCGGAGCAAATGCCTTATCAGGAGTGGCTACACAGCGACTACGCCGGCAAACAGAGCTGCCAGTCGTGCCACATGCCCGAAGTGCAAGGACCCGCTCCCATCGCGGCGGTACTCGGCGTCGATCGACTGGGCGTGCGCCAGCATGTTTTCGTTGGCGGCAATTTCTTCATGCAGCGCGTGCTGAACAACTACCGCAATGAGCTCAGCGTCGCGGCGACTCCGCAGGAGCTGACAAATGCTTCCGACGGCACCGTGGCCTTTCTGCAGTCGCAGGCCGCGCAGGTAAGGCTTGAGAATGTTCGCGCCGACTCCGGCCGCTTGACCGCCGATGTGCTCGTCAAGAACTTAACTGGACACAAGCTACCGACAGCGTTCCCTTCGCGGCGAGCGTGGCTGCACTTCATTGTGCGAGATCGCAACGGCAAGACCGTCTTCGAATCGGGCGCGCTCAATCCCGATGGTTCGATTCAGGGCAACGACAACGATGCCGATGCCTCGCGCTTCGAGCCTCACTACCACCGCATCGAGAGTGGCGACCAGGTCGAAATCTACGAGTCCATCATGGGTGACTCCGCGGGCCATGTCACCACAGGGCTGTTGGACGCCGTCGGCTACTTGAAAGACGATCGCTTGCTCCCATCTGGCTTCAGGAAGGAGACCGCCGATCGCGACATCGCGGTCATTGGCGACGCCGCTGCCGATGCCGACTTCACCGACTCCGGCGACCGCGTGCAGTACGCCCTAACACTCGGCGATGCGCAAGGTCCTTTCCACATCGAGGTCGAGCTCTGGTATCAGCCCATTGGTTTCCGCTGGGCCCACAACCTCGCACCCTACGACACAGTCGAAACAAAGCGCTTCGTCCAGTACTACGACTCAATGGCCTCCACCACAGCCACGGTATTAGCGCATGCGGAAGCCACTCATTAACGTCAAAGATTGGATTCGTGATGAGAACCAGCGTCCTGCTAATTCACCTGGCCGAAGCCGTCGCAGGGTTCCATGGAACGGAGGGCCGGCTGCCAGGTCCAACAGGATTGGGTGACGTGCGCCCCATGCAGAATATCTTCGTAGGTGACATTGACGTGAAGTTCCACTTTCCCCTGGGCGCGATAGATGGCGGCCAACACTCCCGGCGGGAAGCGGAAGTCCAACACGGTCCGATACTGTGCCGCCGGAAATAAAGTGCCGGCCGTGCGGCTCACCTGCGGCACTGTTTGATTCGCAAAACCTGCGGGCAAGCTACCCAGTTGCACGTTCGCAGCAACCTTCACTCCGACCGCAGGCGTCTTCCCCGAGTTTTGCAGCGACACAGCGAATGATCCAGGCGCCGTCGTGAGCGACAGCGGCACGGGATCGTTAATCGCAACCCAGGGACGCTGCTCGAGGAAGCGTGTGTCGGCAGGAGCAGGAACCGTTCTCGATGTGGGGTTGGTCAACTCCGCCAACGCCTGCTTCTGCTGTTGCACCTGTAGCGTCAAGTAGATTATTCCGGCCAGGAGCAGGAAGAAGCCCGCGGCCAAGACCCAATACAATCGCCTTTCCCCATTTTGGGAAATCGCTTCGATACCCGCCGACGGATTAGTAGTCCTGCTTTCGAGGGGCAAAAACGTCGGTCCCCGGTATCCATTGCCGCCGCCAGTTGGGCGAGCCGGTATCTTAGTGGCGGGTTCTTCGCTAGTTAACGGCTTTTCAGGCAGGGGTTCAGCTACAATCGTGTCGAAGATCGGCGCGAAAGGTAGTCGACGAGAGTGCGACTCTGCGGTCCGAGTGAAGCTTGGATCCAGTATTATCTTTTCGGCCATGGTCGAAGTGGCAAATCCGTAAGTGGCAACTGATGCCCTTAGCTGAGGTTGACGCCAACTCAGCTAACCGTCTTTCGGGCACAGCATAGCCCACGCCGAAGACCTTGTCCATAGTTGGTCACTCGATATGTAATCGCGGTCGACGATTACGCGCTGACTTGCAGCAAGAGTACACGGTTCAGTTTGCGCCAACTGCCGTGGTTAATTTGCGCCCAAAACACCTGAATGAGCAGGGACATCGAAAACGCTCCCACTCCCGCCCCTTCGCGACCGGATGCGGCTGGCCCTTCCTCCGGCGATTACGATGGGCTCCCTTTGTCCGTTGTCCTCGTTGATCCGGAAACGGCTGGGTACATCGAGGTCGACCAAAGCCTCTGCGGCCGCCTGCGGTACTCGCCCAGTGAATTGCTCAATGTCGCCTTGTTACAGACCCATCCGGATCTATCGCGTGAGGTGCTGAAAGAGCTGCTTCGCCAACTCCAATCCCACGGCAGCAACGTGAAGTTCTATACCCGGCAGCGCCGCAGCACAGGTGAACTGCTGGATGCCTTCGTCACTGCCAGTCTGACCTCCCGCAAAGACCGCAATCTGATTCAGTTCGTCACCGTGGATGTGACCGCCCGGCTGCGCGCCGAGCGCGCCTTCCAGGAAGCGGAAAAGCGTTTCCGCGCGACCTTCGAGCAATCGGCCGTCGGCATCGCCCATCTTTCGCGCGAAGGAACGTTTCTGCGCGTCAACAAGAAATATCGCCAGACGTTAGGCTATTCCGAGGCTGAGTTGCGGCACCTCACCATGGTGAACATGTCGCACCCCAACGATCTCGATATTGATTGGGCGCAATCCAACGCCCTGTTGCAAGGCGAGATTGCCAGCTATTCCGTCGAAAAGCGCCTGCTGCGCAACGGAGGCGGCGTAATCTGGGTGAACCTTACCATGTCGCTGCTGCGCGATCAGCGCGGTGAACCCGAATACCTGATCTCGGTGATCGAAGACATCACGGCCCGTAAGCGGGCTGAGTCGGAACGCGATGAACTGCTGCGCAGCCTGGAGCATCAAGTAACCCAACGCACCGCTGAGTTGGAGCGACTTTCGATGACCGATGCCCTCACCGGCATCGCCAATCGCCGCCACTTCGACAAAGCTCTGGCGACCGAGTGGGCACGGGCCTCACGCTCCAATCGCCCGCTCTCGCTCGTCCTGCTGGACATCGACGACTTCAAGCTGTTGAACGATTCCATCGGCCATGTGCAGGGTGACAACGTGCTGAAAGCTGTCGCTACCTGCGTGCAGCAGGTCGCTTCGCGCTCTTCCGATCTGGGTGCGCGTTATGGCGGAGACGAGTTCGCGATGGTCCTTCCGGAAACGGATATTATCGGGGCACAACGGCTGGCCGAAAGGCTGCGCGATATGCTCAGTAATCTGAACGCGACCGATGTCGCTCCAGGACAATTCCGGGTGACCTTGAGTCAAGGCGTGGCAGGAGTCAAGGCGTCGCGCCACAGGTCGGCTACCGACCTGCTGTTGGCCGCCGACCGCGCTCTTTATGCGGCCAAAGAACATGGCCGAGGTCAGATTTCAGTCGTTTCAGAACTGTAAATTAAGGCCCAAAATGCGCCTCCAGGCGGGCTTTCCGGATTTTTGTGTTGACACACAAATCCCGGCCAGAGTATTAGGGGATAGCAAGAGGGCCGAAACGAGGGTGTAGTCTGCCACTCTATCCTCGGAGGCAAATGCCCTGCCGATGAACGTGAACGAAGCTTCTCCGCATATCGCGAGTAGTGATCGTCCCCAGGCCGGCTTCGATACGACCCCTGTCCTGACTTCCAAAGAACTGGAAGTACTGGAGCTGCTGTCCTACGGTTACGAGAACCGCGACATCGCAACGCACTTCCGCACCAGCGGACAGGCAGTCAAGAACATGTTGCGTACCATCAACCTCAAGTTGGGTGCCGACAACCGCACGCACGCGGTCGCCGTTTGCTTCCGCAACGGCTGGCTGCCGGTCAAGGACAGTGCAGCCGAGAGCGCCTCCCCAAAGCTAAGGGTTAGCGGCGACCGTCCACAGCGCAAGCCCCGCTGCACGCGAAGGCGCTACCATGACGGCAGCATCGATTCAGTGTGCTCTGACTGCGGGTTGATCGTCGCGCGGGCATGGCGCGCAAGCGACCTGCAATCCGCCGATCGCAACCACATTTGCCAGCCGTCTGAACGGCGGCACAAGGTTCGCTTCATCATGGAAGCGGAGGCCGCGCGCGCGACCCCAAGCCTCCGCAGAAAATAACTTTCTATCGCACGTCGACATCGCCGGAGCCGGTCGACGCCTGCACGTCCGGCCCTCCGCCTTTGACCGTTCCCCTGAGCTGATTTTTGCCGAGGGTTCCTTGCACCGTGATAGGCAGATCCGTGTGAATCGACCCGGAGCTGGTGCGCAAGTCGAGGTTGAATCCGTTACCGCTGCCGACTGTCAGAGTGATGTTCCCGGAGCCGCTATGCAAGGTCCATGGCGCGGTGACGTTGCCATCGGTTTCGATATTGCCGCTGCCGGTCTGTGCCCGCAAGCCGCCCTTGACGCCACGCACGCGAATCGTTCCCGAACCGGTGTGAACGTCCACATCGCCTGAGCCGGTCAGATCAACTTCGATATCTCCGCTACCTGTCTGGCCAGTGAACGGAGCGCCAATACTTTCGCCACGTATGTTGCCGCTGCCCGTCTGCGCCTTCACCCCACTGCCGAGATCGCGCATGCGAATGTCGCCTGAACCGGTTTCCGCATCGACCTTAAGACGGACTCCATTAACCTCAACATTGCCTGAACCGCTGTGCGCCTGCAGATTCGTGTCCGCCGGAACGGTGATTTCATAGGTGATGGACACATGGCGCTTCACATCGTCGGGGAGGTTGTGGCCAACGCGGATGCTGTTGCCATTCTGCTCGACCGGCGGATTCGATTCCACCTTCTGCACGGCGTTGTCGTCGCCGAATACCCAATTGCTGCTGTGAACTGTTCCGTGAATGACAACCTGGTTCGAGTTGCCGGTCTTCACCGTGATGTCGCCGCTGCCGGTGACGACATCGAGACTCACCGATCCGTTGACTGATAACGTACGGTCGAAGTGGCCTTCGCTGCGCGCGTACAGAAGCGCCGGCAGCAACAACAGACTCAACAGGACAGCCGAACAACGCTTGTTCATAACGCCGCTCCCAACTCTGAGAATGTGCTTGCAGAAAATTGGGCTGCCCTTGCGAGCAGCCCACGGAGGGACACTTCCCTGTTACTGCTGTAAAACCACCTCTTCGCCCTGCTTCAAACCGGACGTCACTTCGGTCTTTACGCCATTCGAAATGCCGATGTTGACCGCAACCTTCCGCATACCGTCTTTCGCATGCGGATCGGGCACATCCACCGATGCCTTCTTATCGCGGTCATACAGGATGGCTGATTCGGGAATGGTCAGAACGTTGTGATGCTCATCCAGGATGATTTCGGCGTTCGCCGTCATCTCCGCCTTCAACTCCCCGCCCGGATTGTTGATGGACACGCGCACTTCAAACGTGGTCACGTTGTCCTTCTCCACGCCCATTGGAGCGATCTTGGTAACGTGCCCGGTGAAGGTCTTGTCCTTGAAGGTCTCTACGCGAATGCGCGCCGGCTGGCCCAGATACACCTTGCCTATATCGCTCTCGTCGACCTTGCCCTTCACATACACCTCGCTGGTGTCGCCAAGGGTCATGACCAGCGTCGCCCCCGAACCCAGCACCAGGATGGAGCTGACCGCATCGCCAACTTCGACGTCGCGCGAGAGCACGATGCCGTCGATCGGCGCCGTAATCGTCGTGTAGCTGAGCTGCTCCTGAAACTGGCTCAGACTCGCCTGATCTTTCTCCACCTGGGCCTGCGCCTGTGCGACCTTCGCCTTATTAACCGTCAGCTGAGCCCGCGCCACGTCGCGCTTGTTCACCGCAAGTATGTAACTGCGCTCCGCATCGTCGAGCGTCGACTGCGAAACCACACCGTCTTTCGACATCTCTTTGGCGCGGTCGTAAGCGCGCTTTAGCGTGGGAATATCCACGCCTTCGGCGTCAACCTCGGCTCGCTTCTCGTCGGCCTGCGCGCTCTTCAGATTTGCGTCGGACGAAAGCAGCTGGGCCTTGGCCGAGCTTACCTCCGCTTCGATCTCAACCTTGTCGAGCTCCGCCAGCACCTGGCCCTGCTTGACGTGATCGTTCACATCGACGTACAGCTTCTTCACGATGCCGCTGGCCTTCGATTTGATCTCGACCTTGGTGATCGGCGTAACCTTGCCGGTCGCCACCACGCTCTTGGTGATGTCGCCGCGATCTACTTTGGCCAGCTTGGCCGGATCGATCTTCGTTCCGCCGCGCGTTGCCGCCACCGCTACTACAATCAGCAACACCACCGCAACCACGATGACCGTGGTAATAATCCAGCGCTTCTTCTTATGATTCTTACCGTTCGCCACTGCTCCCTCCGCCAACGGGCAGCACTTCGCTTCGTTATCTAATACGTAGTGCGACTAAAGTTTGTTCCAGGGAAGAACAAGAAATAGGACGAGCGCAGAATGAATCCGCTCCCTTTTCATTAGACATGCGGCGAGAACAATCCGGTAGCAGCGCAGTTGTAACTTTCTGACGGTACAGGCCTTACTTCCCGATTTGGATGCACAACCTGTTCGATAGCGGACACCAACGTCATGCCATTGGACGATGGTGATCGGGAAACCGCGCAGAAGCCGCTTTCGTAGACGGCAATCATCTCACTGCGGCAGTGGTCGCAGCTTTGCTGCACTCCAGCCCGAGCCCGACGGCGAAAGCTTGTAGACATTGCCCCAGCCAATGCCGCCGTAATACGTGGCGCCGTAGAGATTTCCTGCGCGATCGAAGGTCAGCGAGCGGTGGAGTCAACCGGTAGATGGTGCCGCAACCGTAAGTGCATTGCCGCAGGAAACAGCGCAAGCTCCCTCTGCAACCAAGACCAGCAGCGGCAATAGCAAGGCGAAGTCACACTAATGTTGGGGTGAAAAAGCTTTGTTCGCGGAAACTCAGGCTTCGATTTCCTGACGCTCCGGCGCCGAAGCTGGCAACACGTTCATCTTTCGCGCGTACAGGCTAATGCCCGGCATTGCGCTGAGGCCATGTGCAAATATGCTGAGTACCACCGCGGTCATCACTGCAAAGCGTATCGTCGCTTCACCCGGCAGATGGAGTTCCTGCTCAAGGTAAACCATTCCCAGCACAATCGAAGCCAGTCCACGCGGTCCAAACCATCCCATAAACAAACTGGTCGGCCTGCTGAGTTTCGTTCCTATCAAAGCAATGGCCACCGGGACCATGCGAACCACCGTGAGGCTCAACACCGCATAGATCCAGCAAGCCAGCGTGAACTGCCGCCAATCGCGAGCCACCAGCATGCCGAAGAGGAAGAACACGGTGAGGTTGATAATCTGTCCCCACTCCTCGGCAAACTCCACGCTGTGCTTGCCCGCCTCCTTGAACGACACTTGCACCGCCAGCCCGGCGACAAAAGAGGCGATAAACATGCTGGCATCCACCATCTCGGCCAGCAGCAGACACAGCAGAGGCAAGGCAACCACGGCGGTCTGGCGAAACGAGTCGGCGATCCAATCGCGCCGGCTGGCGACCCGCAGCAACCAGCCACCGATCAGCCCAACCGCGGCGCCCACCACTACTCCCAGCCCGAGTTGCTCGCCGATAAACTGCAGCAGGCTGGCTGCCCCGCCTTCTACTCGCGCCGCCGCCAGTGCCATGAAGAACAGCAGGAACGGCACCGAAAGTCCGTCATTCAGTCCCGCCTCAATGTTCAATGCCTGGCGCACCCGCATCGGCACGCGCGGACTGTTCACAATGATCTGCCCTAAGCCTGCGTCTGTCGGCGCCAGAATGGCAGAGAGAATACCTGCCTCCCACAATGTGAGAGTTGGAAAAACGAGGCGGGCTGCGATTGCGCCCAGAACGATGGTCAGCAACATTCCCGCGCTTAGCAGTCGTCCCGGCAGTGTGGCGACGCTACCGAGTAGCCTCAGATCGGTTCGGCTGGCGTCGGTAAACAACAACAGCACCAGGCCTACTTCGGCGAGCCGCAAAAATACATTGGGGGACAGCCCCGCCTTGGCAATGTGTGTCCACTCGGGCCACAGGATCATGCCCAATGCCGTAAAGACGATGGGAGCGGTCAGCGGCGAGCGATCAATCAGCCGCGACAACAGGGCATACAGAAAGAAGCAGCCGACAAAAATGGCGATGGTGTTCATCATCTTCCGTGAATCATCTCGGGACCCAAATCTCCTGGGTATCCTGCCACACCGGGCAAGAGTCTGTCGGTGACTTGGAACGCAAACGGAGGTGATGGACGAAAAGGGAAAGCTGGCAGAGCACGGCGAAGCTTACGGCAGGCGCAAATGAGTAAGTGCAGCGTATGCGTTCCCGCCGGCCCGTCGCCGTGGAGGGCGGCAACCGATCGAGGAACGCACTACGCCCGCACTAGAGTACAACCCCTTAAAAAAATGATGACTTCGACTACGTATGCCTACCAGCAACTTCAGACTTCGTTTCCGGATCGCCTGGAACCGATTAAGCAATTGCTCGAGATGCGGTTTCCAGCTCGTCCAGTGCACTTTCGGCGTTGGAACTGCATCTGTGCTTGCCGAAAGCACGACGCACGGTTTGGTCGGCGGTTTCTCCATTGACGTATGGGGTCTTGGACGACCATCCGCACTCACCGCATTTACAGCAGATGAACCCGGTAAACGTGTAGATGGTTAACTTTGGCGCTTTGGATTTCATGCTTTTTCGTGCACCCCTGATTTTCGAATGTCCGAGGCAACATTGAGCCTCGGCAGAGCGGCATTCAACGTCTTCGGTTTCTCGCCCAATCCCCGCCCGGGTGATCGGTCATGACGAAACTACAACCCTTCTCCCGCTCTAATCCCAACATCGGCAGGATCGCCACAGATCAATCCATTCCGATAAGGCATTGTCACCATCGTGCCAATGATGAATCACATTGCTGTTAGCAAGTGCGGCGACGGTTCCGCGGCCAGCGTCACTGTTTTCCCCTGGCAAGTAATGGCACGTTAGAGGTATTCAGTGTCCTTATGAACCACCGCTTCTATGGATACAATGCCACCACCTGTGTCCTGCTATCAAGGGCACAAAAGCTGATTTCTTTGTGATGGCAATGTATCCGTTCAATCGACGATATCGACAAGGCTTAGCGGATCAGGTAAGTACTGGAAATCTGAGGGTGCGGGCAAGTCAAGAAGAACGAAATCTCAAAGGAAACGACGATCCCAAAAAGGAACTCAATCCCCTTTTTTACCGTCGCCTCAAATCAAACCAGGTAACTTGTCGGAATTCACTTTACAAAGCGCGATGGCTTATCGGCAGCGAGCCACGATCAGCGTCATGTCATCGGCCTGGTAGCCCCGGCTGAACGCTTCCACCTCGGCGATGATCGCATCCAACAGCTGCTCGGCGCTTAAAGCCGGATGAGCGAGCACGGTGGCGACCAGCCTGCCTTCCCCAAACTCTTCCCCCTCGTCGCCCGTCGCCGCCTCCGAGATTCCGTCGGTGTAGATCACCAGCACGTCTCCGGGTGCGAGTTGCTTTTCTTCCACCGTGCAATCCCACTCCTCGAAGAGCCCGAGCACGGTGGCTGTCGCCTCCAGTCGTTCCACGGCGCCATCGGAGCGCAGAAGAATGGGAGGATTGTGTCCGCAATTGACGTAACGTAAGGTTTGCTTCCGATCGTCATAGATCGAGAAAAACATGGTTGCGTAGTGATTCGACTCGGTGTTTTTGTAGAAGAGGTGGTTCACCGAACGCAACAGCAGCCGCGGATCTTCCACCGCCAGCGCGTACTGGCCGCGCAGATTTGCCTGCAGATTCGCCATCAGCAGCGCGCCCGACATACCTTTGCCGGCAATGTCGGCCAGTACCAGTCCCAGCCGCCCCGCGCCAAAGTCCAGGAAGTCGTAATAGTCGCCGCCAACCGCGCGCGTCTGAATCACCTTGCCGGCAACATCGAGCGTCTTCAGCATCGGCGCCTGTTGCGGAAGCAGGCGGCTTTGCACCTGGCGCGCAATCTGCATTTCCTGCTCGACCCGTCGCTCGGCGTCGATTCGTTCGGCCATCTTCTCGGCCAGTGAGATGCTGCGCATCGCGATTCCAGCCTGGCTCGCCACCGACGCCAGCAGCCGCTTGTCGCGCGTCGAGTACGGCTCCTCGGAAAGGCGGGGGCCGAGCACCGCCAGTCCCTGCAACTCTCCGTCGTTTGACCCGCGAATCGGTACCAGGCACTCGGCGCCTAGATTTTCCAGCGGTGTTCCTCGCAGCATCGCCGGATTCACCTCGACCGGTTCGCTGCGTCCAGCCAACCGCGTGTGCTCTCCCGCGCTGTCGGGAAGATCGGCGGCTTTCTCCGGAGGATTCCCGGCGTACGCCCGCATTACCCCCTCACTCGAGAGCAGGTAAATGTACAGCGGCATGGGATGCAGCGCTTCCTGTATCTGGCGATGCAGCAATGCTGCCAGCCCCTCGCGATCGGTGACCGTTAGCGTGGTCGCAGCCAGCGTCTCCAGAATTTGCTGTGCGTCGTAGGCGCTGCGGAAAAACGCTCTGTCCAGCCGCGTTCGCACATGGCGGTGCACCTGCGTCGCGCCCGTGATGAGCAGCATCCCGAACGTCGCGCCGATCGGAATCGCGGCTCGCGTTCCGCCGCTGAAGCGCCTTGCAAACGCCTGTCCGAACCACAGGGTTAGACCGACCGACACAATCAGGATGAGAATCGCGAAGCCACGCTCTACCAGGAGGTAGCGCGCACTGCGTCGCAGCAGCACCGGAATATCCATCACGCGATGCTTGACCACCGCGTAGGCAAACGACAGCGGCATGACAAAAAGAAGCACCGCCCGGGCAAATATTAGCCAGAAAGGCGGATCCTCTCGGAGCAGGTCGTACGGAATCCCGATAAGCACAGCGGGGATGATGCTCAGCAGAGTTCCCCACAGGATAACTTTGAGTTTGCGGCGGTCTTCGACGGCGGTGACACTGAAGACGTTGATCAACAACGAAGCAATACCGAGAACAACCGTGCCGTACGCTATCGTCAGGCGGGTGAGCCCAATCACGCGAGGCGGTGCGAGCGCCGCGATGAACGGCAAAGCTTGGAGGTCACCGCTGTGAATGCCTCCCCAACCCAGGGCGGCGCCAATGGCTAGCAAAAGCCACTTGAGCCATGGCAGCTTACGATCAATCACGGAGCGTGTCGGAAAGACCGCGAAGAAGAAGTAAAAGAGCCCCGGCAGCAGAGCTTTCATTACGGAGCCATAAAAGTCTGCTGCTGCTCCTAGCCCCTTCGGCGCCAGCATAATGGCCAAAGGCGGTCCGGGTTGCGCGATCAGACCCGCGAAGACAAGCGCCAGCAGCCAGGCGTTGCGGTCCTCGACACGCAGGAACAAAACTGCCAGGCCGACAACCAGGAAGAGAAACGGATACGCGCCCAGTATCTGCTCTGCTCCCCGTTTGGCAAGCGACGCTGTGTCTCCGTTTCCGCGCGGTCTTCGAAAAACCGGGCTGAGCAGCAGCGGGCCAGGCTCTCCCGCGCGCTGCACCGTCAGATGTACGGTCTCTCCCGGATGTGAGCGATACCAAATCCCGTTCAGGATGTTGGGGCCGTCCGGACCTGCTACGCTTGCCCCATTGATGGCCGTGATGACATCATTCGCGCGCAGGCCCGCGCGCTGCGCCGGGCTCCCCGGCCACACATCCCTCACCTGAAGTCCGCTCGGCTGAGCATCCGTATCTATACCGACTTCAACATTGATGAATACGCGGATGTAGTACATCCACAGCACGCTGTAGTTGACCGTGGCCGTCGCAAACAGAATGGCGATCGCCAGCAGCAGCGCCCGGTATGGGCTGGTGCGAGTTGTTTCCGTCGGCATCATGATCCACGCGTGAGTAAGGATTCCGCAGTAGTGTAGTCCATCTCGCGACCGTGTTACTGCATCCTCCATAGGTAAGAGCGTGGCTAGTTGTATCCACTGCTCAAAAGGAGATTCAATGCCGGACAAACAGACATTGGAGCGTGCCCATGAAGATGCGCGCGAGGGCAAGTCGCCCAGCACGCAGGCCGGAGAGTTCGTGAAAGAAGAGATGGATCACATCCGCGAAGGCAAGCATGGCGCCGCCAGTACCAAGCAGGCCATCGCCATCGGCCTGTCGAAGGCACGCCGGGCTGGCGTAAAATTGCCGCCGCCCAAGAAAAGCACCACCTCGGCTGCAACACGCAAGAAAGCCGCCAGCGATAGTCGAAAGGGCGGCACCGTAGCAAAGAAAAAGGTATCGGCGAAGCGTTCGCGCGCCACCAGCAACGCATTGAAACGCGAAGGGCGTTCGGCGGCGTCGCGCAGTTCCCTCTCGAAGCAGGCCAAGACCGTAGCCCGTCAGCGTGGCAGCGCAGCGCGCAAAGCCTCCGCGAAAAAGGCGGTACGAACCAAGGGAGCGGCCGGCCGCAGCCAGGCCGCCAAGAAAGCTGCCAGATCGCGGGCGCGCTCGCGTTAATCACTGGGTTGACTGGCGTCCCACTCATTCGCGCCGTTCGGATGAGTGGGAGACATCAACCCTTGCTGAAGCTGGATTCTATTTTTCCATCGCGTGCCCACCCAGATGGAGTACCATGTCCACTCGCATTGACGGGCCCGCTCTCAGACCGAAAGGGGGCTACATGCCGCTCATTCCCAAGAATTGTGCGCTGCTATTGGCAGCGACGCTAATGTTCGGTGCTGCCGCCGCGGCGCAACAGCCAAAGAACCAGAAAAGTCCAGACCTGTCGAAGAATACTGCCTCGCTAAAGAAGCCGGATGCCGGCCGGCCGGCGACGAACGCCAAGAAACAGTCCGCGGACACCAGCAGAATCGCCAGCGAGCGCGCCTCGACACGCGACCCGCGCAAAGTACAAACGGCGGACAAGCAAAGTCAGCAAGACACTCCCGGCGACAAGCAATAAGCGGTACGCGTCGTATGTGTGTTGTCTGGAGTGAACTGCTGGTGGCGTCGGTCCAACCCTTTGCGAAGTTGCCGATTGGCGCATGCCGCAGCCTGCGCTCCCGTACAATGAACCAGCAGTCGCTTCCATTCCATGAAACGCTTCCTGCTCATCGTAGCTCTGGTCGCCGTGGGACTCTACGGCTTGGACTTCGTGTCCCTCCAGCTTCGCATCCCCCGGCGCGACAAGTACGGCAGCATCGTCGTACACACCTACTACGTTGTGGGACTCAAGAGCGGCAAGTATGAATATGATTACGCCGGAGACCAGAGCGTCGACTGCGCCAATTCGCTGTTTCCACAATTCGGACTGAAGCCCTGCTGGTATCTCGCCCGCCACACCGATCAGGAAATCAAGATCGACTCCGGCACGCCAAATAATCCGAAGTTGTTTTAGGATTGCCATTCGCTGTTCGCGATTCGCCTTTCGTCAGAATGCACCCGCCGGCGTTCTGGCGAAAAGCGAACGGCCATTGGCGGCCTTACTTGCATCTTCCACCCACTCTGCTTCATCTTGTTTGCATGCCCCGGCACGAACGAGTCCACGGTCATACCGAAAAACAGGTCCAACTCAGCAACCACTGCTTCGGCTGCGGTCCCAGCAACGAGGCTGGGCTGCAAATGAAGTTTGTCCTCGATAAGGAGCGCAATCGCTTTATCTCCAAGTTCAAGCTGGAGCCGCGCTTTGTCGGGCCGCCCGGACATTCGCACGGCGGCATCATCGCCACCATCCTCGACGAAGCCATGGGCAAGGTGAACAAGCTGCACGGCATCACCGCGCTCACCGCGAAAATGGAGATCAAGTACATCAAGCCGGTGCCGCTGGGTAAACCGCTGGTCGTGGAAGGCTGGCCGGTGCGCAAGCGTGGTCGCGAGCACACCTACGCCGCCGAGATCCGCAACAAGGATGGTGTGGTGCTGGCCGTCAGCACCGGCAAGTTCATTGAGATCGATCCGCACAAGATGTTCGCACGCTTCCTGAAGAAGAAGCACAGCGACGCGACGTAATCAGACGCCGGTTACGCGGCTTCGCCGCTCCATCAGAATCGTGTCGCGCCACTGACCCTCGAGCTGCGCAATCTTCTCTCGCCGGCCGACCATGCGGAAGCCGGCTTTTTCATGAAGTCTAAGGCTGGCTGAGTTTTCGGCGAAGATTCCGGCTTGCAACGTCCAGATGCCGTTGCGCTCCGACTCGGCGACCAGCGCGTTCAAGAGCTGCAAACCAATTCCCTGCCCGCGCGCGCTCTCGGCAATGTAGACGCTGACCTCCTGCACGCCGCGATAGACCTGCCGCGACGACACTGGGCTCAGCGCCGCCCAACCCACGACCACGCCATCGCGGACGGCTATCAGTCGGCACGTCGCCAGATGCCGCGCGTCCCACTCTGCCCAGTCGGGCGCGGCGGTCGCAAAAGTCGCACTGCGCGTGGCAATTCCCTGTTCGTAGATCTCGCGCACCGCGGGCCAGTGCTCTTCGGTCATCGCTGCAATCGCCACCATCGCTTCATCTTATTACGCGCCCGATTGGACAGCTCCGATACAATGTTTGTCCATGCACTCACCCCGGACGCTGCTAGTCGCGCTCGCCGTGCTGTTCGCGGGCATCACCGCCTCCTTCGCTCAATCGACCGACGCTGTTATGCAGGAGGCGCTTAAGCCCGATACCCCGCTGCAGGAAAACCTGCGCGTGCTGACCGACGAGGTCGGCGGCCGCGTGCCCGGCACGCCTGCAATGCCCAAGGCCGAGCAATGGGCCGTCAGCGCGTTCAAGCAGGCCGGCGCCGATTCCGTGCACACAGAAGAGTTCACCATCGCGCAGTCCTGGTCTGAAGGCGATACCCAGGTCAATGTCGTCGCTCCGGTGGAGTTTCACGTGCGCGCGGTCTCGGTGGCGTGGGTCGCGCCCGTTCCTGCAACAACCGCACGTGTGGTTGATGTCGGCATGGGTACAGCGCAAGATTTTGCCAAGGCCGGCGACGTCAATGGCGCCATCGTTCTGGTTCATAGCAAAGTGCTCGCCACCTGGGACGATCTCTTCGACGAATACTTCCGCGCGCCCGACATCATCGAGCGCTCCGTGAAGGGCAAGGCGCTTCTCATCGCCTTCACCAGCAGCCGCGACTACGACATCCTCTATCGCCACATCAACGCCGTTAACGCTCACATAGACGTGATCCCGCAAGTGCTGCTGGCTCGCGAGGACGCAATGCGCATTGCGCGACTGATCGCCCACGGCGAAAAGGTGAAGATGTCGGTGTCGCTACCGAACAAAGTTGGGCCGGCCATCACCGCGCGCAACGTGATCGCCGAAATCAAGGGCACCGATCTGGCAAACGAAGTGGTGATCTTCGGCGCGCATCTGGATTCCTGGAACCTGGGGACGGGCGCGCTCGATAACGGCTGCAACGCCGCGACGGTCATCGACACCGTGCGCGCCATCAAGGCAGCCGGAATTCGTCCCCGCCGCACGATGCGCTTCATCCTCTTTTCCGGCGAAGAGGAAGGCTTGCTGGGCTCGGAAGCCTACGTGCGCGCACATCGCAAGGATCTGGACAATGTTAATGCCGTCTACGTTCTCGATGCGGGCGATGGCGCCTTCACCGGCTTCTCGACGCAGGGACGCAAAGACGTCGACGCCACGCTCGCCCCGCTGCTTCAGCCCTTCGCCAGTTACAAGGCGACTGAAGTCACGAACGACGCCGAACTCGGCACCGACAACTATGACTTCATGATCGAAGGCGTGCCCACCATCCTGCCCAACCAGGAAACGGCCAACTATCTCATCAACTATCACGCCACCTCCGACACCTACGACAAGGTCGACTTCGCGCAACTGAAGAAGAACGAGGCTCTGTCGGCGGCACTCATGGTCGAGTTGGCCAACATGCCGCAGCGCCTGGGCCCGCGACTCACCCGCAAGCAGATCGAAGCGACTTTCCCAGACACGCATCTGGACGATGGGATGAAAGGCTTCCGCATCTGGGAGGAGTGGGCCAGCGGACAACGCGGCCGGCAACCGTAGCGGGGTTTCTCGGCTTACACTAATTCGACGGATGCACCCTACCGAGCAAATCCGCGCGGACTCCTCACGATTTGTCATCCTGAGCGGAGCGTCCGCCCGTCTTTTTGCGATTCGCTGTTTTTGCGAATCGCGCGGACGCGAAAGCGAAGGATCTGCTGTTCGTGGGCATGAGAAAGACGTGCCCTGGGAGAACAGAACCGCAGCTCCCTCTAGTTCACTCGCTCCGGCCGTGATGACAAATCCATAGAGCGGATGCCGCCCAAAGTGGCCCTAATAAAATTCTCCATACTGGAGCTTTTCACGGGGCCGGTTTCATCTAATCATTGAAGGTGGTCAGTCAGGCGACGCAGACGCAGCCTGATTCCACGCGTTAAGATAAAGAGTTAACAATCTCAACACGCGCCATCCATATACAGCGCTAGTGATTTGGCCGACCGCCAGGTGCTAACCGCGAATGGCCGACTTCGGAGAGTTCTATGTCAGAAAACAACGGTAACAACAGTTTGCGATTGAAGACCGGCCTGGCCGAGATGCTTAAAGGCGGCGTCATCATGGACGTCATGAGCGTCGAGCAGGCCGAAGTAGCCGAGAAAGCCGGCGCGACCTCGGTCATGGCGCTGGAGCGCGTACCCGCGATCATTCGCGCCGAGGGTGGCGTCTCGCGCATGGCGAATCCCAAGCTCATCAAGCAGATCATGGCTGCCGTATCGATTCCGGTCATGGCCAAGTGCCGCATCGGCCACTTCGCCGAGGCCCAGATCCTGCAGGAGATTGGCGTCGACTACATCGACGAGTCCGAAGTGCTGACCCCCGCCGACGAACAGCATCACGTCGACAAGCACGCCTTCACCACGCCGTTCGTTTGCGGCGCGCGCAACCTGGGTGAGGCGCTGCGGCGCATCGCCGAAGGCGCGGCCATGATCCGCACCAAAGGCGAAGCCGGCACCGGCGACGTAATTCACGCCGTCAAACACATGCGCCAGATCGTCAGCGAGATGAAGGCGCTCACGGTGATGAGCGACCAGGAACTCTACGCCGCAGCCAAGAATCATCAGGCGCCGTATGAATTGATCCGCATGGTTGCCAAAGCCGGCAAGCTGCCGGTACCGAACTTCTCCGCCGGCGGCATCGCCACGCCCGCCGACGCGTCGCTGGTGATGCAACTTGGAGCAGAAGCCGTGTTCGTCGGCTCAGGCATCTTCATGAAGGGCGGAGCGACGCCGCTCGACCTCACCGTGAAAAGCGAGCGCGAGGAAGCCGAGTCGCGCGCCAAGGCAATCGTAATTGCAGCCACACACTTCGGCGATCCCAAGGTGCTGGCCGAAGTCAGCGAGCAGATGACGGGCGCGATGAAAGGCCTCGCCATCGCAGCGATTGAAGAGAAGGACCTGCTGCAGACGCGGGGATGGTAGGAAGACACCGTGAGCGTTGAACGTTGAGCTCCAGAACGTCCCCTTTCGACTCTTGGCATTGACAAACGAGCAGGTCAAGCTGCGCTTCTGAACGCTGAATGTGTCAATCGCGCATCCATTGACAACCCGGGTGCCCCATTCTTCTCGCCCGATTTTGGCGAGAGGGTGGGTCTTAGCTGAAAACTGACGGCCGCGGGCCAACCGCGTCTCTTATGAAGATTGGTGTTCTAGCCTTACAAGGCGACTTCGATGCCCATCGGCGCCGACTAGAGGAACTGGGCGCCGACGTCGCACTCGTCCGCAACCCTGAAGACTTCGTTGGACTCGATGGACTCGTCATTCCCGGCGGGGAGTCAAGCACATTTCTGAAGCTGCTGGGCGAGCGAACGTACGAAGAGCTCGACAAGTTTGTCCACAGCAAGCCGACCTTCGGCACCTGTGCCGGCGCGATCATGCTGGCCCGCGAAGTCGAAAATCCCAGTCAGCCAGGCTTGAATGCCATCGACATCACCATCCGCCGCAACGCCTACGGCCGCCAGATCGACTCCACCATCGTCGATGCTGCGAGCAAACTCGGCGAGCAACCTCTCGAGATGGTCTTCATCCGCGCGCCGCGCATCGAGCACGTTGGCAAAGACGTCGAAGTACTGGCCAAGCGCGACGATCACCCCGTGCTGGTGCGCCAAGGCAAAGTCATGGCCGCAACCTTTCATCCTGAGCTGTCAGATGATACGCGGGTCCACGCAGAGTTCCTGAAGCTGGTGAAAAACGGCAGCACCTAAGCCACTAAGTTGTGCGCTGTACGGTTTTGCTTTGCGCCGGGCACGACTGTAGTTGTTTTCTCAGAGTAGCGTCTTCTGCAGCCGCGGTGGATTCGCGTGCCGAAGAGGCAGCGCCGCAGGCGCGAAAGGTGATAGCTCCGCCCTTCAGGGCGGGGTGCCCGTCAGGTAAGGACACGAGCCGCTTCAGGGGCGAACCCTGCATCGAGGAACGTGCTATGAGCTGAACACCATGATCGTCAGCTTCGATCCGCAACTTTCAGGCTCGCCACCTCCCGAATATGACCAAGCTTCGGTCAACAAGGCGCTGCGATTACCACTCTCCACGTTCCATTTTCTCAAATAACCGATTACAACCGCATCGCCACGCTCAGTCCATCGCGCAGCGGGATGATCGTCGTGTACCAGTCCCGCGAGGAGTACAGCAGGCGATTCAACTCCACGACACCATGCGTGTACTTGTCTGGCTCGGGCGCCGGCAGGTCGGGATTGCCGGCGGCGTAGGCTACTTCTCCGCTCCACAAGGTGTTGTCGGTGATGAACAGGCCGCCTTTGCGGACACGCGGCGCCGCCATGTTGAAGGCGCGCGGATAGTCGTGCTTGTCGATGTCGCAGAAGAGAATATCGAACTGCTCCTTGCGCTCCGACAGAAGCTCCAGCGCGTCGCCCGTGTGTACCTCGATGCGATCGGCCACGCCGGCCTCTTTGAAGTAGCGGCGCGCCTCGTCGGCGTTCTTGCGGCTGCCGTCGGTGTAGTGAACCTTGCCGCCTTCGCCTACGGCCTTGGCCCACCAGATGGTCGAGTAGCCAACGGCCGAACCCATCTCGAAGACGGTTGTGGCGCCGATCAGCCGAGCATATTGGTAAAGCAGGCGTCCGACGGCAGGTCCGACGATTGGAATGTCGCGCTCTTTCGCCTGGCGCTCGATTTCCTCGAGCACCGGCTCGCGCGGCGGCAGCATGGCGTAAAGATAGTTCTCAACGGGTTCGTAGGTAATGTTGGGCATAAGAAAATCAGCAATTGGCAGTTGGCAATTAGCAAAATAGTTTGAGCCATCGCGTCGCGCTTTGGCTAACTGCCAAATGCTAAGTGCGTTTTACAACGTTTGTCCCGGCTTCATCTCGATGATCTCCGGGGCCGAAGGCCCGAGCAACTTCTTCAACTCACCGGGCTGTCCAGTCAGCATGGGGAACGTACCGAAGTGCATGGGGATGACCGTCTTCGGCTGCAGCAGCTTGCAGGCGTAGGCGGCCTCGCGCGGTCCCATGGTGAAGTGGTCGCCGATGGGCAGCATGGCGATGTTGGGCGCGTACAGCTCGCGGATGATCTGCATGTCGCCGAAGACTGCGGTGTCGCCCGCATGGTAAATTTTCACGCCGCAGGGCAGCTCCATCACGTAGCCGCAAGCTTCGCCGCCGTAGATGATCGAGCCGTCGTCCTCCTGAATGCCGCAGGAGTGCACCGCGTTTACCATGGTGATCTTGATGCCGGCAACGGTTTGCGTCCCGCCTTTGTTCATCGGCGAAATTTGCTTGGCGCCCTTCTTGTTCATCCAGGTCGCCAGCTCGAAGATGCCAACGACGACCGGGTTGTGCTGCTTGGCGATCTTCACCGCATCACCAATGTGGTCGAAGTGGCCGTGAGTACACAGCATCACGTCGCACTTCTTCGCTTCCTTCTCGTCTTCCGGGCAGAGGGGATTGCTTAACCACGGATCGACGTAGATGGTGGTGCCGTCTTTGGTCTCGATGCGGAAGGTAGCGTGGCCAAGCCACGTCAGCTTATTCCCTTGCAGGTTCATTGCGGCCTCAAGTATGAATGTATTGCTTCGTTAGAATGCCGAAATCATTACTGGGTTTCCGACTCGCGCCAGCCGCGGAAACCTCCGGCCAGCGATTTCACGTTGCGAAAACCCATTTTCTTCAGGTTCAGGGCTGACAGCGCCGAGCGCGATCCGCCGCCGCAGTACAACACGATGTCGCGGTCTTTGTCGGTGGTGACCTGGTCGATGTTCACTTCCAGAATGCCGCGCGGCAGGCACACCGCTCCGGCGATGGTTCCCTTCTCCTGCTCGTCGCGTTCTCGAATGTCAATCAGGGTAAATTCCAGGCCCGACTGTCGCATGCTCTTCAGGTCGTCGGCGCTGATCTCGGTGATCTGCGCCTTAGCTTCGTCGACGATTTGCTTGAACTCGGGTAAAGGCATCGTGCCCCTCCTCGGCAGGCAAGAATTCTAGTCGGTGGTTCGGCGGAGTGGCAAACTTGGCGATTGGGCTACGCCACGCTTTCCCTTACTCCGCACCGGGTAGAGCAAACCTTCAGGCGTGCATATTCCCCACCAACTCCAAGCTGCGCTTTCCCTGAGGTAGATATACCTTACCTCAGCGGCTAAAGCCGCCACATTTCGCACGTCCCAATTGCACGTCTAAAGGCGTGCTCCACCCGTCGTCGGGACCTTCGACCCTTCCTGGCGACGGAACACTTTTGCACAATCGCCACCGCCGTTCCTGAGCACCTCCGCTGGTATCATGAACAGCAGAGCCCGCGTAATGTCTGCCACCAAAGAACCCCTAGTCTCGTCGACGTTTGATTCGTATCTGCTGGAAGTCGCGGATGCGGTCAACACTACGCTCGACCTGAACACGCTTCTGCAGCGAGTGGCAGAGATGCTGAAGCGCTTCATCGACTACGAGATTTTCGCCATCCTGCTGCTGAATGAAAAGACGCAGGAGCTGCGCATTCGCTTCCAGGTTGGCCATCCGCCGGAGGTCGCCGAGCGCATCCGCATCAAGGTCGGACAGGGCGTTACCGGCCGGGCCGTGCAACTGCGCGAGCCGGTGTTGGTGAACGACGTTGCCGCCGACGAGAACTTCATCAACTCCGCGCCCGGTGCGCGTTCTGAGCTGGCGGTGCCGCTCATCGCCAAGAACAAAGTTATCGGCGTCATCGACGTCGAAGCCGATCAGCCGAACGCTTTTACCGAAGAGCACAAGCGGCTGCTGACGCTGTTCGCGTCGCGCATCGCCGTCGGCATCGAGAACGCGCGGCTTTATACGCGTGTCGCCCGGCAGGCGCGGCAGCTCACACTGCTGACCGAAATCAGCCGCGAGCTCACATCCATCCTGAACGTCGATCAACTGTTGAAACGCATTGCCGATCTGCTGACGCGCATCATCGATTACCAGATGTTCTCCATCCTGCTGCTTGATCCCAGCGGCAGCGTGCTGCAGCATCGCTTCTCGCTGCGCTTCAAGGAGAACGTACAGCTCAAACACGAGATCCCGCTGGGCACGGGCCTGGTCGGCTACGCCGCGCAGCATGGCGAGGCGGTGCTGGTTCCCGACGTCAGCAAGGACCCGCGCTACATCGAGGCGAATCCCGAAACGCGCTCCGAGCTGTGCATTCCTCTCATCTACAAGGACAAAGTCATCGGCGTACTCGACATTGAGCACACGCGCCGCAACTACTTCAACGAAGATCACGTGCGCATCATGACTACAATGGCCGCGCAAGTGGCCATCGCCATCGAGAACGCGACGCTGTATGAGCGTATCGCCCGGCAGGAGAAACGCCTGGAGCAGGACCTGGCGCTGGCGCGCGAGTTGCAATTCCGCCTGCTGCCGCCGAAGCTCCCGGTGTTCAAGAACGCCGAGGTCGCATCGCGTTTTGCGCCTGCGCGGCAGATTGGCGGCGATCTCTACGATTTCCTGAAGTACAGCGGACAGGGCGTGACCGGCATTGCGGTTGGCGACGTCAGCGGCAAAGGCGCGCCGGCGGCGATCTACGCAGCGCTGGTCAGCGGCATTGCGCGTTCCCACGCCGCGGAAGAACCGAGCGCGGCGCACATGCTGGAGGCAATCAACCTGTCGCTTTCAGAGCGCCCGATTGAAGGCCAGTACGTCTCGATGATCTACGCCATCTGGGACGATAATCAGCAGACGCTGCAACTGGCGAATTCGGGCCTGCCGCGACCGCTTCACTGCCGCGGCGCCAAGGCCGAGGAAATTCAGGTGACCGGGCTGCCCATTGGTCTGTTCAATAACGCGACGTATGACGAACTGACGGTGCAGGCGCGTCGCGGCGACGTGTTCCTCTTCTTCAGTGACGGCATTCTGGACGCTACCAGCTCAAAAGGCGAGATGTTCGGCCGCCGCCGTCTGGAAAAAATGATGCAGGACAATTGCGGTGCCAGTGCCGAAGAGATCGTCGACGCAATTTTCAAAGCCGTCTCTACCCACGCCGAAGGTGTCGAGGCCTTCGATGACCAGACCATTGTTGTCCTTAAAGTGAAAGGACCAATTCCCAAGAAGTGAAGCGTAGCGCTCCTCAGGAACGGCCGCCGGGATTCGTGTATGCGGGCACGCGACGAATTCTTGGCAACGCCGATCGCGAACTGCATGCTGAAGAAGTTTCGCTAACCAAGGTGGCGGAGAAATTCGGCACCCCGCTTTATGTCTATTCGGCGGCAACGATTCGCGAGCGCTATCGGCTTTTCGACAAGTCGTTCCGTGGCTGCGAGCACACCGTCTGCTACTCGGTAAAGGCGAACTCGAATCTGTCGGTTCTGCGGTTGCTGGCGAGCCTAGGCGCGGGCTTCGACATTGTCTCCGGCGGTGAGTTGGAGCGGGTGAAGGCCGCGGCGCGCAAGGCAGTCAGCAAGGTTGTGTTCTCCGGCGTCGGCAAGCAGTCCGACGAGATCGACGCGGCGCTGGCGGCCGGCATTCTGCTCTTCAATGTCGAAAGCTCCAGCGAGATGGAGCTGCTGGCGGCGCGTGCGGCACATCTTCGCAAGAAGGCCAGCTTCGCCGTACGGGTGAATCCCGACGTGGCCGCCAACACGCATCCCTACATTTCAACCGGACTGCACGAGCACAAGTTCGGCGTGCCTTGGCGTGATGCGTCCGAGCTGTATCGGCGCGGCGGCGAGCAGGATTATCTTGAGCCAAGCGGGGTCAGCGTGCATATCGGCTCGCAGATCACCGACGCCGATCCCTTTCATGAGGCGATGGAGCGCGTGGTCTCGCTGGTGCGCTCGCTGCGGCAGGAGCGGTTCGACATCCGCTACGTCGATGCCGGCGGGGGGCTGGGCATTTCGTATGAGGATCCAGCGAGCGTCGACTTCGGCAAAGAGGTGCAGCAGTACAGCAGGGCGCTGATGAAGCCGCTGAAGGGCATGGGCCTGCATCTGCTGCTGGAGCCGGGGCGCGCGATTATCGCCACAGCCGGTGTGCTGCTGACGCGCGTCGTTTACCGCAAGCGCAATGATGGGAAGCAATTCGTCATCGTCGATGCGGGAATGAACGACCTGATTCGGCCGTCGCTCTACAAGGCCTATCACGAGATTGTTCCAGTCGTGCCTGGGCCGGCTATCGGCAGAGACGCCGAGGCGGTCGATATCGTTGGCCCGGTGTGCGAAAGCGGCGATTTTTTCGCGCACGATCGCAAAATTCCAGGTCTGGCTGAGGGCGATCTGGTGGCAATCCTCGACGCCGGCGCGTATGGGATGTCGCTGGCGTCGAATTACAATTCGCGTCCGCGTCCGGCCGAGGTGCTGGTGGAGGGCAAGCGCGTGAAGCTGATCCGGCGGCGGGAGACGATGCAGGATTTGCTGGGGCCGGAACGGGTTTGAGTGCCGGAAGCGCGACAGAAAGCCTGCCGTCTTTAAAGGGACTCTGACTTCCTGAAAAAGCGTTCCCCATCCTGAAGGGCGGCGCTATCGTGTTTCGCGTCGATGGCGCTAGCCCTTTTGCAATGCCCGCATTTACTTCAGCGCAACGGACTGTCGGCCTTCCGTGTCCAACTTCCTTCCCCTACGTTCCTCGGTAAACAACCTTAGCGGCCGATTTCCCCCATTTTGCGCATTGCCTTTGGCGGGAAGTTGTCCTATGCTCACACTCCACTGGGAGAGCCCATGCAACCTAACCGATCTGACGCTGCCACTTCCACGAGCGTTTGCCTCTGGTGTTATTCCCAATACCTAACAAGCACAAGCCGGGCCCGTGATGGACACACTTTCTGCTGCAAAAAGTGCGAATACGAAGCGCGCTATTGGCTGCATGAAGCGGTAAAGTCCGCCGGCGAATAACCTTGGCGCGGCCTCGCGCCGCGCCTCAGCCTCCAAGTCTCCTCTACGACTTAAGCGGATGCCCCCTTCGTACCACGGCCCTGCAACCCGCAGGGGATGAGGCCTTCCTGCCATTGGGGTTACGCTGCTTAGTGTCAAAGGAAGCTTCCGTCAAGGAAGACTACCTCCACGAGGTGACCTATGTGGCAAAGAGAATGCCCACTCTGCAAACGCCGGCTCCATAAAACGCACGCCTGGGACATGCTCCGCTGCCTGTGCGGCTGGCTTTGGCGATAGCCGTTGTGTCGGCTAGGGCGTGATTTCGAAGACGACTCCGCCGCCAGTTGCTCCGCCGTTGGAGGTTGTGCCGTAGAGATTACCTTCGGAGTCGAGTGCCAAACCGCTGGGGGGAGTGGCGCCATCGGCGCAAGGCCAACCGCCAGGACAGAAATCGTAAAGCGATCTATAGGTCCAGCCGCCCGCTGAGGGCATCAGCTTATAAACCTCGCCAAAACCGTACGCGCCTCCCGAGTTTATCGTGCCATAAAGATTCCCGGCGGAATCCATAACTAAGTTGCCCCCGGATCCCCAAGCGGAGGAATTGTAGAGGGCCGAAAACGCCCAGTCCTGCGAACGGGTGAGTTCGAAGATCGTAAGGTCTCCACCTGCGGAATTGCAGCAAGTCGCGCCGAACATGTTTCCTGCAGGGTCAAAGATCAGGCCGCCGTACATGATTCCCCCGTCGCTTTGCCCGTGGAAGCTGTAGAGAAGATGCTCGGCGAATCCGGACCCGGACGGCGTCAACTCATAAACCGTACCGTAGCGGTAGCTTCCGCCCTGAGCGGTTGTGCCATAGAGGTTGCCGGCTTGGTCGAGGATTACTCCGGCCCAGGGTTGCTGCCCATCACCACTTGCACTGAACGCATGAATGACGCTCTCCGTCCAATTGTTGCCGGAGCGAGTGAGTTTGTAGACCGTGCCGCAACCGCCTTGGCAATCGCCTCCACCGCCGAAGATCGTTGTGCCGTAAAGATTCCCAGCGCTGTCGAAGAGCAGATCGGCGTTGCGGGGCGAATCTCCGTCGATGGTTCCGCTGAAGCGATGGAGAACGGTTTCCGACCATCCACCCAGGACGCGACCCGCCAATCGAACTGGCGGTCGCAGAATGAAAACGGTTCCGCAGCCGGACCCGCCCTCGCATCCGATCCCCCCACCTTGCGAAGTCGTGCCGTAGATGCCACCGTCCGGCCCGACGATCAGTCGCGCCGCTGGATTCCCTCCATCCGTGCCTCCGGTGAAGTCATGCAGCGGAGTGAACACCCAGCCCGACCCGGCGCGAGTTATTTTGAACGCGGCGCCGCACCCTTCGTAGCAATTGGTTCCCGAACCACCGATGTTGGTTGTGCCGTACAAATTGCCGTGGCTGTCGACGGTCACACCAGCGACTGGATATAGTCCGTCCTGTGCGCCAGTAAAGCTATGAATAACCTGATAGCTTTGCGCTTTCGCTGTTTGCGCCAAAGACATCGTCAGCGCAAAAAGCAGTCCCCATGCCAAGGCTGACTTCAACAAAACGCGGGGCAAGATTAGCGGGGAATATTCAGGCCGCTTGGTCATCGTGGGCTCCTTGATTGGGCGGGCAGTTTCGTGAATACGGCACTGTGCCTTACCTGCAGCGAAGGGCGTCGCAAGACTTATGGCGAAACGGTACATCTGATTCGGCAACCGGCGCAATAGAGATGAGCATGAGAGACAATTCAAACCGAATTTTGTCGAGAGCTCTGTGCTCAGCGCTTGGCTTTTGTCTTCCATGGCTATCCCAAGTCCAGCTTTGTATGTGACAATCGCGCCATCGCCAAACAGCAGTTCCTGCAAACGAGGTGAAGATGACAGGCGTCGCGCCGGGGCGAATTATGGAGTTCGTTATTGAACGTTGCGACGAGACCGCGGTGGTTCGTTGCAGCGGCCGTCTGGTCTCAGGAGTGAATGATCGCTTTTACCGCGAGGTCGGCGCGCTGATTCCCGACAACAAGCGAATCGTATTGGATATGGCGGAGCTGACCCACATGGACAGCTCGGGCATTGGGACGCTCGTGCGGCTGTACGTTTCCGCCAAGTCCGGCGGCTGCGTTTTGGAGCTGAAGAACATTGGCAAGTCGGTGCGCCAGCTTCTCGGAGTGACTCATTTAATCGATGTGTTGGCGGTAGTGGGCGAAAACAACATCCGGTTCTGAAGCGTCAGTGTTTTCGCGAGCGCGTCACACAGACGGCGCGGGTACGGCAGCCGCCAATCTTCCCTTCGGCTCGTAAACATATTTGCGAAAAGCATAGCCCCACGGCATGGCAATGATCGGCAAGGGCACCCAGAGAAACGGGATTGCGACCTGCTCCGCCGGCGAGCCCCACAAGGCGCCCTTCGCCCACAACGGATAAGCGACCATCCCCAGCCATAGCAGCTTGTAGAAAATCTCCAGCAACACGATGGGCAGCATGCGGAGTGGCCGGAGAATGCCCAGACCCGCCAGCATGGCGAAGCCAGTCCAGACGCACCACGCCACCGACTCATACGGATCCCACGGTCCCTGATGGGTAAGCAGCTTCGTCCAGCAGTCCTTGCCGAGGACAAAGAACATCAGCACATAAAGCAGCCGCAGAAGATAGACGTGGATGGGGCGAACGCCATCGTACTTGCTGCTGGGGCGAAAGATGTTTGCCAGATGCTTGACCATGAGTTGTTTTGCCTCCGCACGGTCCGAGTCGCCGACGAACGAAAATCGTTCCTTGCCTTATACGTACGACGGCGCACAAAAGCTTCAAGAATCTCAAGTGGAATGACGGGGCGACCGCGTTCCGTCAGGCGATGTTACCGCTGGCCCCACTTCAGCTTGTTGCGCAGCACGTCGAAGAAAGTTCGCCGCACGCGCAGCAGCTTTACGGTGTGTTCGGCTTTGCAGCAGACGATGCGATCGCCCTGCTGGATCGGCATGCCGACCTGGCCGTCGATGCTGAGGAAGGCCTCTTCGGCGCCGGTTTCGATGTGCAGCTCGATCTGCGCCTTGTCGGTGACGACCAGCGGGCGATGCGTCAGCGCATGCGGGCAAACGGGCGTCACCACGAACGACGAAACGCTGGGCATCAGCACTGGGCCACCGGCAGCCAGCGAGTATGCAGTCGAGCCGGTAGGCGTGGCGATGATGACGCCGTCGGCTTTGTAGTGCAGGACGAAGGCGCCGTCAATCACCAGGTCGAAGTCGACCAGGCGCGAGATAGCGCTCTTGTTGACCACGACATCGTTCAGCGCGAAGTGATGGGCGATCTGCTGACCGTCGCGGAAAACGGTAGCGTCGAGCACCGATCGCTCTTCCACCGGACAATGGCATCCGTCGACCGCGTCCAGCGTAGCGAACATCTCGCTGATGGGGACCTCGGTGAGAAAACCTAGCGAGCCGAGATTCACGGCAAGAATGGGGATGTCTTCATGCGCCAGGGCGCGCGCGGCTGAAAGCAAGGTACCGTCGCCGCCAAGAACAAGGGCGAAGTCGGGATGCTTCTCGGCGAGGTTCTTGCGACTCATGACCTCTTCGCCGCCGACGTATTGGCTTGTTTCCTGGTCGAAATAAAGCTTGTAGCCGTGGTTGCGGAACCAGCTGACGATCTCAGGCAGCAGACCGGCCAGCTCAGGTTTCGAAGGTTTGGAGATGATGGCAGCGGATTTCATGGGTCGATGCGAAAAACGTTTCACCACTGAGGCACGGAGACAATTCTTTCTTTATCGCAACAGTCCATCACGTTCGGCGAATGCGACAGTGATGCGTTCGCCAATCGCCGACCACAAGAGTTGCAAAACTCCGTGCTCGTCCGTGCCTCGGTGGTGAAGAACTATCTTTGAATTGCTCAAACAGTGTACAGCGCGTGCAGCAGAAATTCGCGATTACCCTCGCTGCCCAGGATGGGCGACTCGATGACCTCGATGCCAGAGCCGCCCGTCTCCTCGACGCCGCGCTGCACTTTTACGACTGCCGCTTGTTGCGCCTCGGGATCGCGCACGATCCCGCCCTTGCCGACCTGCTCCCGCCCGACCTCGAATTGCGGCTTGACCAACAGCACCAGCTCAAAGCTCGAGGATGATCGCCGCACGCTGGCCACAACCGAGCGGCAGTACCAGCGTCGCCGAGATGAACGAAACGTCCATCGCAATCAGCGCGATTGGCTGCGACTCTTCGCTGCCCCAGAGCGACACCGCCGTCAGATAGCGCGCGTTGGTCTTTTCCAGCAGGCGTACACGGGGATCAGCGCGCAGGCCTGCGTCCATCTGGCCATACCCGGTGTCGACGGCGATGACGCGCGCGGCCCCGGCCTGCAGCAGGCAGTCGGTAAAGCCTCCGGTCGATGCACCAATGTCGAGGCACATCTTCCCTGCTACCTCGATCTGCCAGTGCTCCAGCGCGCGCGCCAGCTTTAGTCCGCCGCGGCCGACATAGGGCATGTCGTCGCCGAGAATGCGAACGGCCGCGTCGTCAGCGACGTTGCTGCCGGCTTTCTCTACTTTCTGCTCGTCGACCAGTACTCGTCCGGCGAGAATGAGCGCTTGCGCACGCTCGCGCGACGGCGCCAGTCCGCGCTCAACCAGCAGTTTGTCCAGGCGAAGCTTCACCGCGTCAGACTAGCACGAGCAGTTCGTCGACGAAGAAAGCGCAAGGATGCAGGAAGAGAAATTACGGTGGTAACGCCAAAACAGGAGCGAACAAATTTCAGCACTCACTTCGGTGCAAGGTGGTGAGAAATTTTGAATCCGTGCAACTTAGCGGGTAGGCGGGAGCCCTTTTCCACAACGTTATGCACATTCTTGTTGAAATCTTTCACACCCTATTCACGAGCAGTGCAATGAATTGCGCATCACGATGCACCGCGCAAGCTCACGCCAACGCGAATCGCGCGAAAGCGCGTGCGATACAATGACGCATTCCCAAGGGACGTTGTGAATGCCAACCAAGACCAAAGAACAACCAGCAAAATCATCCGCCAAGAAAAGTTCCGTTCCACTTGAAGCACCCGTGAAGACCGTTAGCAGCAACGGCTCGTCGCCCTCGAGCCAGGAGACGCTGCGGCGTCTGTACGCGTCGTTGCTGCGCTGCCGTCTGTTACAGGAGCAGGCTGCCAAAATGTCGGCCGGCAACTACGAGATTGCTCTGGGACACGAGGCGACCATCGTCGGTCCGACGGCGGAGCTGACCATAGAGGACACAATCGCTGCCACCTCCGCGAATCTCGCAGCGCTGGTGGCGCGGGGGTTGTCGCCGGAGAATTTGCTGGCGGGCGAGCCTGCCGGAGCGGCGCGACACTCGGTGACACACGCGTCGCTGCCCGTAGATCCGTTTCAGGTGGGTACCGGCATCGCGCTGGCACACAAACTGGCGGGACGGCGAAATGTGGTGGTGGCGTTCTGCGCGCAGGAAAGTCCCGCGCTGGAGCAGTGGCACGACGCGCTGAAGTTTGCCGGCGTCCACAAGCTGCCAGTTCTTTTCGTGATCAAGAATGGTGTGGCCGACCAGAAGTCGTCGGAGGAACATGCGCCTCACCTGGAGGACTTCAGCTTCATGGCGCGCGATTACGGTTATCCCGGCATCATCGTCGATGGCCAGGATGTGGTTGCGGTGTTTCGTGCGGCGCAGGAGTCGATTCACCGCGCACGGCAGGGCTCGGGACCGACGCTCATCGACTGCCGCACGGACTCGAAGCGCGACCCGTTGGAGTACATGGAACACTACATGCGCAAGCGCAAGTTATGGGACGACGGGTGGCGCGAACAGGCGGTGGTGGAGATCATGGGAGAGATCGAGAAGGCTGAGATTCTGGCGACGCGCTGACTGCCAGTACAATTTTTGAATTGTCATACTGAGCGGAGCTGGGTCTTCGCAACGAAGAAGTCGAAGGATCTGCGGTTCTTCCCCAGTGGCAGGCAGTTCCGCGAATCGAGTGATCCCAGGTCTCGAAACGCGCGAGACCCAGGGCACCCTTTAACTAGAGCTTCTCGTAGAAGTCGCACGCCGAGCACGAGATGTACATGCCGCCCGGAATGTCGCGTTCGCGATCCTTTACGCGCTTCACGACGCGGGTAGGCTTGCCGCACTTGGGACAGTCGGTGCTCTTGGTGGTGTCCATCACCTTTTTGCGGTCTGCGGTTTTTGCGATCTTGGCCATTTCTTCTCCTGAACAGTTCTTTCCCGCAGCCTGCTGCGGTGACGATGTCTACTTGGGCTGAAGTAAGTCGTGAGATCGAAGCGGATGGGCGCGCGGAGCGCGAGATGCACATGTCTTGAGCCCACGCTCTCGCAATTGGAGAGCGGCCTCGACTGCAGGTGGTGCGTATTCGCACCTTCTCTACTCGCCTGGTAGCAGATCTATTTTACACGATAAGAATGCATTCTTGGCAGCAAGTGCAGTGCTGTTCTCGGCGGACTGCAGTTCCTTCGACTACGCCGCGAAGACGCGGCTCCGCTCAGGAAGGCAAAATCTAAAGAGCACGTCCCTGCGCCGCTGAAGGCGTGCTTCACCGGTTAGGAAATGGAAAAGCGCAGCCCGAGCTGCGCCCTTCCAGTGACTCAGTCGCAGAAGTGTCCGCTATTTCCCCGAGAAGTCCTGCACGAACTCCACCAGCGATCGGACGGGGACGCCAGACGGGCCTTTGGCGATCCAGGGCTTGTTGTCTTCCATCCACGCGGTGCCGGCGATGTCGAGGTGCATCCAGGGAGTATCGCCGACGAACTCCTTCAGGAACATGGCAGCGGTGACCGCCCCGCCCCAGCGTCCGCCGGTGTTCTTGATGTCGGCGATGTCGGACTTGATCATCTCCTTGTACTCGTCTTCGGCGGGCAGGCGCCACATCTTTTCGCCCGACTTGGCGAGCGACTGATTGAAGCGGTTGTAGAAGTCGTCGTCGTTGGCGAAGACGCCGACGTTCACCATGCCCAGTGCTACCACCACCGCACCAGTCAGCGTGGCGGCGTCGATCAGGTGGGTGCAGCCCAGTTCTTTCGCGTAGTGCAGGCCGTCGGCCAGCACCAGGCGGCCTTCAGCGTCGGTGTTGATGATCTCGATAGACTTGCCCGACATGGCAATCTGCACGTCGCCCGGCTTCTGCGCCTTGCCCGACGGCATGTTCTCGCTGGCGCACACGATGCCGATCACGCGAATGTTCGGCTTCAGCAAGGCGATGGCGCGCATGGCGCCGATCATCGCCGCGCCGCCGGCCATGTCGTACTTCATCTTCTCCATGCCGTCGGCCGGCTTGATGGAGATGCCGCCGGTGTCGAAGGTAATGCCCTTGCCGACCAGGCCGAGCACGCGCTTCTTCGGCGCACGCTCCGGCTCGTAGCGCATAACGATGAGCCGCGGCTCTTCGTCGGAACCCTGGGACACGCCCCAGAAAGCGCCCATCTTCAGAGCCTTGATTTTGTCGGGGCCGTAGATCTCGCAGGCCAGGCCGGTTTCCTTGCACATCGCTTCGGCGCGGTTGGCCATGATGGTCGGCGTCATACGATTGCTGGGCTCGTTGACCAGGTCGCGAGTAAAGTTCTGCGATTCGCCAATGATGCGGCCGCGCTCCATCGAACTCGTCCACGATCTCTGGTTAGCGCCCTTCGGGGTCACGATGATGAGCTCTTCGATCTTCTGGTCCTTGCGATCGCTCTGGTAGTAGTTGGGATCGAAGTTGCCGACGAACGCGCCTTCGACAATCGCTTTTGCAGCATCGTCAACCCCGCTGGGCGCGACGAGCACAAAGCTCTTCAGGTCCTTTGCTTTGAGCGAGCGAACGGCAGCGCCGGCGATTTTGCGCAACTCCGACGAGGTGAACTTCTTGGCCTTGCCGCCGCCGATGAGCAGCAAGCGCTTAGCCTTCAGTCCCTGCGGCTTGTGCAGCAGGGTGGCTTCGAGCATCTTGCCGGTGACTTCGCCGGAGGCGATGAGGTCGGCGGCCGCGTCGGAGATAGCCTTGTCGGTGGTCTGGAGTTGCGGGCTGGGTTTAGCGTTCGGATCGCCGTTCGTGTTCTCCGATGAGTCGAGAACGGTGACTACGAGGCATTCGGTTTCGATCTGCGAGGGTGCTGCGGAATTCAGAGTCGTTTTCATGATGGCGTTCTTTCTTTCTATATCCAAAATTAGATTGTCATCCCGACCCGAGGACTTCAGTCCGAGCGGAGGGACCTGCGGCTCCTCGGCAGCTATGTCGCTCGCGGCGACCGCAGGTCGCTCGACTACGCAGCGCAACAGCGGCGCTGCTCCGCTCGGGATGACAAATCGAAAGGGCATCTTCCTGAAGTCGTGCTCCACCCACCAAAAACTGGCGGCTGGCGGCTGCCGACTGCTTTTCAGCTCTTCCGGCTGCGCGCGATCGCTTCTTTCGCCTCTTTGTCGGCCGTCTTCCTGCGTTCGGTTTCGCGCTTGTCCCAATTCTGCTTGCCCTTGGCGAGTGCCATCTCCACCTTCACACGGCCGTTCTTGAAGTACAGGCGAGTGGGGATGAGCGTCAGCCCTTTTTGCTGGGTCTTGCCGATCAATTTATTCAATTCGTTTCTGTGAACCAGCAGCTTACGGGTACGCAGCGGCTCGTGATTGAAGATGTTGCCGTGCTCGTAGGGGCCGATGTGCGCGTTGATCAGCCACAGTTCCCCGTCTTTGACCAGGCCGTAGGCATCTTTCAGGTTCGCCCGTCCGCCGCGCACTGACTTCACTTCGGTTCCGCGCAGCGCCACGCCCGCCTCGAACTTCTCGATCAGGAAATAGTTGTGCGACGCCGCCCGATTCTGCGAAGCATCGCGTTCGCCGCTGGCCACCGGGTCACGGCGTCCCGACGGCTTTTTCTCGGGACGAGTCTGAATTGGTTGTTGTCGAGGCATAGCGAATTCACTCGGCAGCTGCTTCAATTCGCGAGAGATTGACTCTCGCCGCAACTGGCTGCGGGGAGGAACATGACACCGGCATGTTGACGCAGAATGTTCATGCTAACACACGTTCCATTCAGCAACTTGCGTGCCACTGCGAATGTTATAATCGCGCCGAACGCACTGGATTTGGACGATCACCAAACATCCGGTGCGGATGCGACGCGTAGACTGGAATCAATGCTCACGTTTGCGGTGGGCTCAAGTCTTACATCCGGAGCCTGATAGCTCAGCCCGTCTGGAGTCGGCAGGTCCGGTCTAATTCCCTGGGTTAAGGAACGTGATGAAACGGTTTACCGGTGCCCTGGCGCTGCTGCTGGTATTGGCGGTGTCTGCATTTGCCAATAATGCCAAACAGGCCAAGGCTCTTTACGAGAAGGGCAAGATCGCCGAGGCTCGCCAGGATTACATAACTGCTTATAACTTCTATCATCAGGCCTACCAGCTCAACCCGTCCGATCTGACCTATCGCACGTCGTATGAATACGTCCGATTCCTGGCGGCAGCCTCATATGTTCATCAGGGCGAACTGCTGATGAACGCCGGCAAATTGCAAGAGGCCTTGACCGACTTCGAGCAGGCCTTGGCCGTCGATCCTTCCAGCTTCATCGCGCAACAGCAAGCCAACAAGATCCGCCTGATGCTCAAGCAGAGTATGACGCCTCCCGGCGCCGCCGAAGCCGCACCTCCCAACACGGAAGAGATGCTGACGCGGAAGATGGAACAGGCGGCGGGCCCGGTTGAGCTGGCGCCGATTTCGAATACGCCCATTACTCTGAACCTTACCCAGGATTCCAAGACGGTTTACGAGAGCATCGGCCGCCTGGCCGGCATCAATGTTTTGTTCGACCCCGACTACACCTCGCGCCGCATCCACGTCGACTTGAACGGCGTGACGCTTCACGAAGCGCTGGAGATTACGGCGCTGGAGTCGAAGACATTCTGGCGCCCGGTGACGCCCAACACGATCTTCGTGGCTGCCGACACTCCGGCCAAGCGCAAGGAGCTCGAGCAGAGCGTTATCCGCACGTTTTACTTGAACAATCTCTCGCAACCCAATGAATTGCAGGACCTGGTAAATATCCTGCGCACGCTGCTCGACACCCAGCGGTTGCAGCAGTTCCCTTCGCAGCAGGCGGTGGTTGTGCGCGGCACCCCCGATCAGATTGCGATGGCCCAGAAGCTGATCGAAGATCTCGACAAGTCGAAGCCTGAAGTGGTGGTCGAAATTGCCATCATGCAGGTGACGCGCGACAAACTGCGCAACCTTGGTATCAATCCGCCCGCCAGCGTCAGCGTGAACTTGCAGGAGAGTAACGCCACCAGCTCGAGTACTTCGGCAACTACCGGCTCGGGCAACACTGCGACGGTCACATCGTCCTCCTCGACTGCGGGCCAGATCAGCCTCAATAGCCTGGGGCACTTGAACGCGACCAACTTTGAGGTGACCATTCCATCAGCGACGGCCAACTTCCTGATGACCGACAGCAGCAGCAAGCTGATCCAGCAGCCGGAGATTCGCGCTTCCGACGGTCAGAAGGCCTCGCTCAAAATCGGTGAACGCGTGCCGGTAGCGACCGGATCGTTCCAGCCCGGCATCGGCGGCGTCGGCATCAATCCGCTGGTGAATACGCAGTTCAACTACATTGACGTCGGCGTCAACATCGACATTACGCCGCACGTTCACGGGATCGACGACGTCACTCTCAAGCTGGCGATGGATATCTCGGCTGTCGACTCGTATCAGAACATCGGCGGCATTCAGCAGCCGGTCATTGGACAGCGCAAGCTGGAAAACGAAATCCGCATGAAAGAGGGTGAAGTTAACATCCTCGGCGGCATTCTCGAAGAAACCGTGACCCACTCGTTGTCGGGAATTCCCGGGCTGGCGTCGATCCCCTTGTTCAAGTATCTGTTCGCGGAAGAGCAGAAAGAAGTCAACGACAACGAGATCGTCTTCATTCTGATTCCGCACATTGTGCGTGCGCAGGACTTGACGCCGTCCAACACGAAGGCCATCGACGTGGGCACGGCGACCAATATCTCGCTGCGTGCAGCCGAGCCTCAGCCGACCAACACCTCGCAGCAGCCTGGTACGCCGCAGGGTGCAATGGGCAACCGTGGACCGCAAGGCCAAGTCCAGCCACAGGGACAGATGCAGCAGCCTCCTGCCGGCGCTACGCAGACCACGCCGGCTTCGGCGCCAGTCGGCAGTCCCATTGTGAGCTTTGATCCGCCGACACTGGATCAGGCGGTGGGCACAACCTTCAGCGTCAATGTGAATCTCGCCGGCGGACAAAACGTCTCGTCTGTGCCATTGCAGATCATGTACAACCCGCGCGTTCTGCAGTTGCTGAACGTTTCTAACGGAACTCTGCTTTCGCAAGACGGGCAGACGGTAGCGTTAGTCAACCGCGATGACAGCATGGCGGGAATTCTCCAGGTGACCGCTTCGCGGCCGCCGGGTGTCGCCGGCATCTCTGGGGATGGCCAACTGTTTACGCTGACCTTCCAGGCGAGAGCCCCGGGGCAGTCGACGCTTGCCATCAACCGCGCGACACTGAAAAACGCTACCATGCAGAGTACCCCTGCAACCGGCTCGCAAGCGATTGTGACGGTTCACTAAAACAGGCGTCTAATAAATAAGGGAGTCGCCACGGTGACGGTGAGAACACGGAGGTTAGAACCTCCGTCGACCGCCGGCTCCGTAGCAAACGCTCTACCACACAAGGGATAAAATAACGTCAGTGCTTCGCATCCGTTCCAATCGCAGGCGTCAGCTCTCCAGCCGCGGGTTCACCATGGTCGAACTGCTCGTGGCCATGACGATCCTCATGGTGCTGACGGCAGTTGCGGCGCCAGTGGTGCGCATCAGCATCCAGCGAGCGAAAGAACGGGAGCTGCGGCGCGATTTGTGGGAGATGCGCGACGCCATCGACCGCTACAAGGACGCGGCCGACCGAGGCGCCTTCCAGATCAAGGTCGACAGCCAGGGGTATCCGCCCGACCTGGACACTCTGGTCAAGGGAGTGGATGCCAACGGCAAGAAGATGCGCTTCTTGCGCCGCATTCCGGTTGATCCCATGACCGGCAAGGACGAATGGGGAATGCGCTCGATGCAGGACGATCCGGACTCCGATTCGTGGAGTGGCGACAGCGTCTTCGACGTGTATAGCAAGTCGGAAGGCACCGGTCTGGACGGAACGAAATACAAGACGTGGTGACGAACCCAATGAAACGGCGTGTCCTAGAGCGCGGCTTCACCCTGATTGAGTTGATGGTGGTGATCAGCATCATCGTCATCCTGCTGTCGCTCGCCATCCCGAATTATCAGTCCTCGATTCTCCACGCCAAGGAAACGGCCCTGCACGACGACCTTTACACCCTGCGCTCGCTGATCGACCAGTACACGCTCGACAAGCAGAAGGCGCCGCAGTCGCTCGACGACATCGTTCAGGCGGGATACCTAAAGCAACTTCCTAAAGACCCGTTCACCAACTCGCGCGACACCTGGGTTCCGGTGACGGATGAAAGCATTATGTCGCCCGACCAGACCGAGCCCGGCATTATTGACGTACACAGCGGCAGCGACCAGAACTCCAGCGAAGGCACCGCCTACAGCAGCTGGTAGACAAGCCTGCCTTAGACGATCCCTGTAAAATTATGTTCGTCTCGGTTGCCGAGGCTTGAGAATCGCGGTACAGTGCCCAAGTACCCCTCCGGGGTGAAGGAGTGGCTATGCGGCGCTCGAGATTCACTGCCCTCTTGATGCAGGCCAGTACGTTTGTTGCAGGCGCTATTTCAGTTCTGCTGGTGTGCGCGGCGGCATCCAACGCCGCCCAGGCGCAAACATTCTCCATCATCCACTATTTCACCGGTGGCCCCGACGGCAACTATCCCGGCGCAACGTTGACTCTCGACCGCGGAGGCAAACTCTACGGCACAACGCTGTTCGGCGGCGTCGAAACCTGCCCTCAGGGCGGTTGCGGCGTTGCCTTTCGTATGAGCGGCACCGGGTCGAATTGGATTCTGAGCACATTATTTGAGTTTCCCAACAACGCGGTCATCGGCATGAACCCGTCCTCGCCGCTGACCTTCGGGCCCGACGGTGCATTGTACGGAACGACCCAAGGCGGTTCGGGTTGCTCTCTGTCCGGATGCGGCGTTATCTATAGGCTCGCTCCGCCAGCGACCCCCTGCCACGCCGTGGTATGCCGGTGGACCGAGACGCCGATCTATAACTTCCACGGCAATGGTGACGGCATTGAGCCCGCCAACTCGCCGGTCACCTTCGACGCTGCTGGAAATGCCTACGGGACCACCTACGAGGGAGGCGCGAATAATCAAGGCGCTGTCTGGAAGTTGACCCGCAATGGATCGCAGTGGGTAGAGAGTATCGTCTACAGCTTCAACGGCGCGGGCGACGGTAATGGTCCATTGTCTGGCGTAATCTCTGGACCCGGCAGGAAATCTCTATGGAACGACGCAGTTCGGCGGCGACCTGAGCTGCAACTCTAGCCAGGGCTGCGGCACTGTTTTTGAGCTGTCCCCGTCAGGCTCGGGCTGGACCGAAACCACGCTGTATACCTTCGAGCAAAATGACGAAGTGGGAACCGATCCGATCGCGGGGCTGGTCTTGGACACGTCGGGTAACTTGTATGGATCGGCAGACTCCTCTGGCATCCAGAACTCCGTAGTCTGGGAGCTGCAGCATGCAAACGGAAGCTGGACGCCCTCCGTGCTGACCAACTTGCGTGGGAACGCCGGCCCTCATTCGGCCCTTACCATCGACGCGCAGGGAAACCTGTACGGCACGACCCAGGAGGGTGGAGCACACTTCGAGGGCTCAGTTTTCAAGCTCTCGCAGCAGAACGGGCAGTGGGTCTACACCGATCTGCATGACTTTCATATCGATGATGGCTGGAGACCTGTTGGCGGCGTGACGATTGACGCCAATGGCAACCTCTACGGCACCACCGGTCAGGGCGGCACGGGCACGTGCTTCAACGGATGCGGCGTGGCGTGGCAGATCACCCCGTAATCACCGACCTTACTTCAGCGCCGCCAGAACCTCTTCGGTGCTTCTGACTCGTGCCAGGCGTGGAAAAATCTTTTCGAACGCGAACTTGTGCATCTCCGCGTCCTGCGACGAGCAGGCGTCCTCGACGATCACAAAGCCGAAACCGAGGCCCGTTCCCTGCCGCGCCGTCGACTCCACCCCCATATTGGTCGAGATGCCCGTCAGCACTACGGTATCGATCCCACGCTGTCGGAGTTGCTTCTCCAGGTCGGTACCGGCGAAAGCTCCCCAGTGACGCTTGGTGATCATCAGATCGCCCTGCTGGAACCCGGCTTCCGGCACCAGTTCCGACGCATCGGCGGGAGGCGGTGGCGCGTTGGGATCTCGCATGAGTTGGTCCGCCGGCAGCTTCATAAAGTCTGACAAGTTCACGTGGACGTAAATGACCGTCCCGTGCTTCTCACGCAGAGCTTTGGCTAGCCGCGCCGAGCGTTCAATGACTTCAGCGCTCGTATGCGGAGCCGTTTTGTAGGCGACAATTCCCTTTTGCAGATCGATGATGACAAGTGCAGTTTTCCTCGGATCGAGTTGCAGAGTGCTCATAAGCTCCTGGGCTTGGATATGGCAGGGATGACAACACCGCTTTAGATGCCAGAGGACAGGGCGACGACTGATAGTGAACATGCCCGCTGCGCACCGGTTGTCGAATGGGTGGGACAATTTTCCGGCACGACCTCCGCGGCGTCTTAGTAGAGGCGGAAGTTCACTTCCACGTTAATCATGACCGGCACCGGTTCTCCATCTCTCTTGGCTGGATCAAACTTCCATCTTTGGACCGCCGCAACCGCTTCCTCGTCCAGGCCCATACCCAGTGCCCTCTGAATGCGAATGTGCGTCGGGTGGCCTTCCTGATCGATGACGAGCCAGAGCACAGTCGTTCCCTGATACTTTGTCTGGCGGGCTGGTTCCGAATAAGCGGGATCGGGATCGTAGTTCACGTGAGGGGGAGTAACACCTGCCCGCACTCTTTCCACGGACTCGCCTTTCTGCACGGATTTTTCGGCTGGCTTCGCCGACGGATCCTGCGATTCCAGCCATTTCGTCCAGAAGATCGGAGCCGCGTCCGTCAAAGGCTCGTCGGGAGCGAGAAAAACCGCGTTCATGGCTCTGTTGATATCGGCCATCCCCGGATCGTTCATGCCGCACTCTATCCAGAGCTCGACCTTCCCGTTCTTCGCCGCCCACTGGTTGATTTTCTTGGTGAAGAGCTTCGACGCCGGATCGCCCTTTTCCAGCGTGCCCGCGTCGCGCATGCGCTTCTGATTGAAGTCGTAAAAGAGGAAGAGGCGCTGGCCCTTAATCTCAATGACGCCGTTCTTTACAGCAATCTGCTGGACTCGCAGCTGGCCGCTGGTCGTCCACGGACCGATGGCCCCTGCCTCCTCCGGCGTTCCGTTCAGGTCGAACCGCAAGCGATTCCCCGAGTAGGAGCGGCGCAATGTCAGGACTTTGTTGCCATAGCTGCTCTCGAGCTCTGAGGCGGTCACCGTAGCCAGTCCGTTCACTGGCAGAATCATGGCCAACGCCGCAACCACAAGACAGCACAAGTAAACGTTTCGGCCCATGTCAACGCTCCTTTTGCTAGGGAACGAATTATCGGACGACGATTGCAGCCTTAATTTCTCTTTTCCCGCTTCCATCAGGCTGGTTTCGTCGCCAGCATAACCTAGGTTGCCCAAAACCTACCCGTAATAAATTGCATGATGTCGTTCTGCCGAGTTATCGAATGCCATGTTGCTACCTCAAATGGGTCTTTAACCTCCCACCAGGAAGCCTAGCTAGAACTTGCGCTCCATTTTCTACGTAGTACTCTGTTAGCAACTATTAACAAGTGCCTCTATGCATAAACGAAAACTGGCTGGTTTCGTTGCCACCCTCACCTTCCTACTGAGTTCGTGTATTTTCGGCAACGCGCAAAAGCCGCAGATCCTGCCGCCTCCGGCGCCGGAGAAGACTGCACCCGCTCCGACGCAGTCACCGAAAGCAAATCCTCAACTGACCAAGGAAGACCTCGAAGCTTTTCTGGACGGATTCATCCCCATCGAACTCCAGCGCGATGACATTGCCGGCGCGGTGGTGATGGTCGTGAAAGATGGTCAGGTGCTGTTTGCCAAGGGATACGGCTACTCCGACGTGAAGGAGCGCAAGCCGGTCACGGTAAATGCAACGCTGTTCCGGCCGGGCTCGATCTCGAAGACGTTTACCTGGACCGCGGTGATGCAACTGGTCGAGCAGGGCAAGATCGACCTGAACCGCGACGTGAACGACTACATCGACTTCAAGATTCCGGCGACCTTCGGCAAGCCCATCACCATGAAAGACCTGATGACGCACACGCCGGGCTTCGAAGAAACCATCAAGGACCTGTTCGTCGCCAAACAGAGCGATCTGCAGCCGCTGCAGGATTACATGCGGCACCATCTGCCCGACGAGATTTTCCCTCCTGGCACGACTCCGGCGTATTCGAACTACGGCGCAGCGCTGGCCGGCTACATCGTGCAGCGTGTTTCGGGAATGCCGTTCGACGACTACATCGACAAGAACATCCTTCATCCGCTGGGGATGTCGCACTCCACGTTCCAGCAGCCGCTGCCTGACAATCTGAAGCCGCTGATGTCGCAGGGCTATGCGCTGGCTTCGCAGCCGCAAAAAGATTTTGAGCTGGTAAACGCGTTCCCGGCGGGAAGCATGTCGGTATCGGCCGAGGACATGTCGCACTGGATGATCGCGCACCTGAACAACGGGCAGTACAACGGGGTGCAGATCCTGAAGCCGGAAACAGCGCAGCTGATGCACTCGCGCGCCTTCGGGCTGGTGCCTGAGCTGAACGGCATGTGCTACGGCTTCTACGAGGAGTCGCGCAACGGGCATCGCATCATCGGACACGGCGGCGACACGCAGTGGTTCCACAGCGACATGCACCTGATGCTGGACGACCACATCGGCTTCTTCATCTCGTACAACAGCATGGGCAAGCCGGGCTTTCCCGGACGCACCGCGGTCTGGCACGCATTTCTCGACCGCTACTTCCCCTACACACCGCCTCCGGCGCAGGATGTCGCCAATGCGGCCGGGGATAGGAAGTCGGTCACCGGTAAGTATTGGATGAGCCGTCGCTCGGAGGGCAACATCGCATCGGTCACGGCGGCGCTCGATCAGCTCAGTGTCACTGATAATCCGGACGGAACGATCAGCGTCGATGCGGTTAAGGATTACGCGGGCAATCCCAAGCATCTGAAAGAAATCGCGCCGCTGATGTTCCGCGAGGTCAACGGGCAAAGCCGCATCGCGTTCACTAAGGACTACGCCGGCCGCCAGATCATCGTCACCGATCTGCCCATCTTCGTAGCTGAGCCGGTACCTGCGCTGAAGGGACAAGTGCTCAACTTCGGTGCGCTGATCTTTGCTCTGGTCGTTTTCGTTCTGACCCTGCTGTTCTGGCCGCTCAATGGCATGCTGCGCTCACACTATGGCTACCGGCCGGAGTTGACGGCAATCTATCGCCAGCTACGCCGCTGGATGCGCTGGGTCTGCGTCATCGATCTGACGTTTGTCGTGTTCTTCAGCTTATGGCTGATGTCGGTGCAGGACAACATTGCTTTGCTCAGCAGCAGCTTCGATACGAAGCTGCGCGTGCTGCAGCTCGTGGGAGCGTTGGGTGTGGTCGGGACGCTGGTGTCGATCAACTACTGCCTGCGCTCCTGGGCCGACGAGGGGCTGTGGTTCTGGACAAAGATATGGAACACGCTGCTGATGATGGCGTGCTTGGGATACAGCTTCTTCCTGCTGAATTGGCATTTGCTGAATTTCCGGTTGAGGTATTAGAGCGGCGGTTAGCAAGTTGGCAGTCAGCCGAAAGTGCCCCAGGCTTGATATCGGTTAGCCCCGCCATCACGGCTGAAGGTAGGCACGACACAGCTTAACCCGGTAGTGAAAACTCTACGGCACAACCACGGTATTCTCGACGACCTGCACTAACTGCTCGGGATTGGCGTGCGCGGCCACGTTGGCTTGGGCGATCCGGATCTGCTCCTTGAAATTATCGACCATCTGCCGGCCTCAGGCGAACTTCGGTGGGTTTCTTGGCGATGCTCATCTGGTCGATCTTGTCCTGCAGGCGCAGCAGCGCATAGAACAGGTTCTCCGGCCGCGGCGGACATCCGACTACATACACGTCCACCGGCACAATGCGATCGACTCCCTGCAGCACGGAATACGTATTGAACGGGCCGCCGACCGACGCGCATGCGCCCATGGCAATCGTCCACTTGGGATCGGGCATCTGGTCGTAGATGCGCTGCACCACCGGCGCCATCTTCAGGCTGACCGTACCGGCGACGATCATCAGGTCGCTCTGCCGCGGGCTGGGGCGAAATACCTCCGAGCCAAAGCGCGCGATATCGAAACGCGAGGTCGAAGCCGCGATCATCTCGATGGCGCAGCACGCCAGGCCGAAGGTCATCGGCCAGATCGCCGATTTGCGCGCCCAGTTGAAGACATAGTCGACCGTGGTGACCAGGAAATTCTTTTCGAACTTGTTGTCGATCCAGCCCATCGTTGCCTTCTCTCGATCTCAACCTGCTGTTCAGCAGTAAGAAGTTGCCGCTACTCCGGCGAATGCTGACCTCTTTATCTTCGGCCAACGATGTACCAGAGGGCTGTGATATGAATCACATCGGACATGCAGGAATAGGGCGAGAACTACGACTCTTGTGGGAGTTGCGACAACGCTTTGAAAGTGGAAGTCTTGTGTAATCGGGTAAAGCCGACGCATATAGGAAAACAATGACTTGGGCGTTGGCCTGAAGGCCAGCACTCCCGAAAACTTCAATCACTCGACTTTTCAACACCTGGAGGCGTGCTCCATCCGAGATGACCTTCAAGAGATTTTCGGCTGACCCCGCGCTAGCAAATTTGGTACCTTGCCGAGACGGCGTAATCTATCAGCCTGAAAACCTGTTTCGTCCCATGGAACCCGATTGAAGAATCCGCTGCAACTCAGCTCCATTCAGGGGCGCCGAATCTGGCTGCATGCCCAGCGCCTGGACACCGTCGACCCTTTCGGCTCCGGCGCTCAAGCCACGCCCGCAGCGGTCGCACACCTGGGCTACGTGCAGATCGACACCATCCACGTCATCGAGCGCAGCCACCACCACATCCTATTCACGCGTATCCCTAGCTACCGGCGCGAGCATCTGCATCAGGCGCATAGCATCGACAAAACCGTTTTCGAGTATTGGACGCACGCCCTGTCGTATGTGCCGACGGACAGCCTTCGCTTTTACGTTCGCCACATGCGCAAGGATTGGCAGAGGCGCATCGTCTGGCTCGGCGATGTTACCGATGCGGAAGTACGCAAAGTGGTATCGCGGATCCGTCGAGGCGGCCCACTCACCATACGTGACATCGATGACGAAAAGGTGGAGAAACCCTACGCCTGGGCTACCCGCAAGCCTTCCAAGCGCGTTCTGGAGGTAGGTTTCTTCAAGGGTTTGCTGACGATCAGTCGACGGACCGGAATGTTGAAGACTTACGAGCTGCTGACACGGCATTTTGGATGGGAGAGGCTGCCCCGGGCAGCCACCGAGAAGGAAATTCTGAACTACATGCTCGATCGCGCCCTGCAATCACAGGGAATCGTCAGCGTGGAATCAATCTGTCACCTGGACGTTCCGCGCAAGCAGGCGATGCGGCGCCTGCTGGAGTTGCGTGTCCGTCGAAAGGAGTTGATCCCTGTGCGACTGGACGGAGCGGGCGATTTGCTGCATTGGGTGCGCCCGGAGACGCTCCATGCGATGCCCGACCAGGCGCAGGGACAGGTTCACATTCTGTCCCCCTTCGACCCGCTCATCATCCAGCGAAAAAGGCTCCGGCTCTTCTTCGACTACGATTACCGCTTCGAGGCGTACGTTCCGAAACAAAAACGGGTTTTTGGTTATTTCGTTTGCCCGGTTCTGGTCGGGGACGAAATCGTTGCCGGTCTCGACTTGAAAACCGATCGCCAGAGGCAAGAACTCCTCGTACAGCGATGGAACTGGATCGGCCGGGGCAAGTCTCGTGTCCACAAGCAACAGATCGAGGCGGCACTGCACGAGTTTGAGCAATTTCAGTTAGATCGGAGCTAGCTAGAGGCTTCCAGCATCACTCAGTTTCAAGACGGAGCTCAGTACGGCCGTAAGCACGATCATCCTCCACAGGTTTCAGCCATAGCCAAAATCCGACAGCCCAGATGGCAATCAGCAGAAGATTCAGCCAGCTTGCCTCCGGACCGAAGTCACCGCCGGTGACCCAGAGCGAGCCGTGAAAAGTTGCCCGCAGGAGATGCCCCCGCGCCGACTGTCCGCTGGAAGGAACGCCGTACAAGAAGACCTCTCCCCAACTCCACGCCCAGTGGATCCCCAGGGCCATCCACAGGTCTCCGGTCTGCTTTATAACGAGCGCCGTCACCAGGCAATAGGCCGTGGCTGCGATCGGTCCAAGCCCATGACCGCCGGGATTGAAGTAGTGCGCGCCGCCCATCAGCAGCGAGGTAACCACGGCGGCCGGCCAAAAGCCGATTCCAGTGGCCAGCGTGTAGAGAAGGTAACCGCGGTAGAAGAAGTCCTCAAGCAAAGCCACCAGGAAGAGTGGCACCATCCACAGCAGACCATATCGCCAAGGATCAATGCCGCGCAGGCCGCCGGACGCAAACGACACTGCTCCCAGCAACCGCATGACAAAGAGCAAAAGTGTGAGTGAAAGAAGACTAATGACGGCGCCCTGCCAGAACTGGCTGCAAAACGCGCGCCGCGCTGGCAAGCCGTAGGTGGCCAAGGATCGCCCTTCCAGGCGAGCCATAATGAGGCTTGCGAGCAGCAGCGCCGAAGCCATGACCGCGCCAAGGATAAAGCCGCCGAGAGGCGAGAAGTAATCCAAGTTCAGCTTGCGAAAGGCAGCGTCGACCAAATGGCTGGCGACATATCCGAGAGGCAGGAGAACGGTGAAGAAGATAATCAGCCGCCAACCCGCGCGAAAACCTCCGATACCTGGCTTCGCGGAATGGGCTCTGAGCCATGACATGCCAGTTTGGACGACTACTTCGAGAGGAAGTCCCCTGCGTAGGCGAAAAATAATCGTTCTTGCCATCCCGTGAGGCAACCTTTTTGCATCCAACTACGGCAGAGAGTACCCGGATTTTTACGCTGTACGCCACTTCGGTGTCTATGTCTTAGCCGAAATTGACACTGCCTCATCGTGTCGGCTACGATACGCCCTTGTGTCGGGCTCCTTTTGGTTTGCATTTGCTGCGGTGAGTGCAGAAATGCTGGCCGGATCGAGCTTGCGGCGGTTCCAAATTCTCTCGAAATCAGAAGATCATTCATGGAACGAGTACCCACCGTCTCAGGCACGGCGAATCTGCTCGACATACTTGACCGTATCTTGGACAAGGGTCTGGTAATAGCTGGCGATGTTCGTGTTTCGCTGGCCAACGTCGAGTTGCTGACCATACGAATCCGTCTTCTGGTGTGTTCCGTAGACAAAGCCGAGGAAATCGGCTTGAACTGGTGGAAGTTCGACCCGAACCTCACCCATCCCGGCCAGCTACCGGAGGTTCCACGCACGCGCTTGCCGCGCGCTGGTCCGGAAGCCGAACTGCGGGCTGCTCGGGTGCCGACAAAGACAGTAAAGACTGTAAAAAAAGCTTCCAGGAAGAAGTAGTAAGCCCAGGAACGAAGATCGGCAGGAGGATCTTGCAATGGCGGTTGAACGAGTATCAGGCGGCTCAAGTCTCATTGACGTACTCGATCGAGTACTGGACAAGGGCATCGTGATTGACGCCTGGGTGCGTATTTCCCTGGTCGGCATCGATTTGATCACAGTAGAAGCGCGTGTGGTGGTGGCTTCCATCGACACGTACTTGAAGTACGCTGACGCGGTCGGCCTTACCGGCCTGGTTTCGCGCCCGCAGCTCGGCCCGGGAGAGGAAGAGGAAATCACAACAGTTGAAACCACCAGGCGCCCGGCCCGTAAGCGGCGTACTGCAGCCCGAATCTAGGGAGTTGATTGCCGAGAGAGGTTGCAGTGGCGTCGCCGCAGATGCGCGTGCATTCCGATGCTGCCGAGCAGTCGAAGAGCGGTCGCCGCTCCGCTCTTCGACTGCTTGACATTGAGAGGGCCGACGAAATCTTCCCCGTCCTGCTGGAGGAGATCGTCGCACTCGGACATCCCCGCGCTCTGATTGCCAAGGTCAATTTCGAGACCTCGGAGATAGCTCCTGTAGTCTCACTCAACTGCTCGAAAGCTGTTCTGCAACGCTTCCAGACCACGCTGTTTTCCATGGAGAATCCGCTGACCCGCGTACTCCACACGCTGCAACCGGAACTCGTACCGGCGCGCGGCAAGCGTGGTCCCGATTACTACTACTATCCGATGGTCTATCGCAATCGGACGGCCTGCTGGGAGGCGGAGCGCGCCCGCGGTGGAACCTGTATCGCTGTCGAGAACTATCATTCGCGGCTGAAACTCCAGTTGCAGCAGCAGGTGTGTAGCATCTGCGAGATGCGGGCCTACGCCGCCATGGCCGTCGTCGACGTCAAGCGCGGCGCCACGGAAAGCGATATTCACGAGCTGCACGCGCTGATCGAGCTCGCGAACCGCTACCTCTCCCGGCTTTTTAAGATCGAGCACTATCAGAACCGGATGCTCGACATGGAGACCACCATTACGCAGATGCAGACGGTGATGGAGAGCATGACCGATCCGGTAATCCTCACCGATCCGCAGCATCGCGTCATCACGCAGAACAAAGCCGCGGAACGGTATTTCCGACTGCCGGATGACGTCAGCGAGGGGCGCGTGCGTGCTGTGGAGTTGAACAACCTGCTCTTCTCTGCCGCGCTGTCGTCGATGGCTGTGTCGGGCACCGACTCTTCCCGCGATATGACGCTGGTGGACGCCATCGAAGGCGACGAGGTTCTGTTCGAGGCCGTGTCGGCGCCCAGCTTCGCGCCTGACGGCCGCCGCACTGGCATGGTTTCGGTTCTGCGTGATGTCACCGACCTGCGCCGCGCTGACGAAGAGCTGCGCGCTAACTACGAGAAGCTGCGCCAGGCAGAAGAAGTGGTTCGCCAGGATCGTGATCGCCTGAACCTGGTGATTGAGAACGTCGGCGATCCCATCGTGGTATGCGACCGCGACGCGAAAGTTGCGCTGCTCGATCCGCTCGCACAGGAACTGCTGGGCACCGAGCAGGGCCGCACGGCGCTGCACATGCGCAACCAGGCTAAGCTCGACGCCTACATCACCAAGTTTACGTATTCGTTCTCTGACCGCGAGAGCGCGCCCATCCAGCTCACTCATCCGACCACACTGCATGAAGTGGAATACGACGCACATTCCGGCAAGATTTACGACGAGCGTGGCCTGGTTGCTTATACCGTGACGGTACTGCGCGACCTGAGCGCGGTTCGACGGCTCGAGCAGCTCAAGATGGAACGGCGCATGCTCGAGATGGAGAAATTTGCCGCCGCCGGCCGGCTCGCGGGAACCATCGCCCATGAGGTCAACAACCCGATGGAAGCGATCAAGAACTGCATCTTCCTGCTCACCGACCAGATTAAGCCGGAGGCCGGTCCGGTCTACGACATCCTGAAGGCGGAGACCGAGCGCGTCGCCCGCATTGTGCGCCAGATGCTCGGCCTGTATCGCAACACCGAGCAAGTAGGAAACTTCGATGTGAACGGCGTGGTGGAAGACACCCTGCTGCTGTTCACCCGTCAGTTGGATCGCTTCGGAATTCGCGTGGAGAAGGAACTCAGCGATTTGCCGCCGGCGTTGGGATCAGCCGACCAGATTCGCCAGGTACTCTCCAACCTGGTGGTCAACGCGAAAGACAGCATGAGCCAGGGAGGTGTGCTGCGCATCAGGACCCGTCTCGTGCGCAAGAATGAAGTCAAGGAAGTCATTCGTGTCCTGGTCGGCGATTCGGGGTCCGGAATCTCCCCCGGAATGTTGCAAACCATGTTCGAGCCGTTCGTCACCACCAAGGGTGAACGCGGAACGGGGCTGGGCTTGTGGATTGTGAAAGGAATTATCGAAAATCACGGCGGTAAGCTCCGAGTCCGTAGCCAGTTAGATCGAGGAACGGTGTTCTCGATCGAGCTGCCGGCAGTGGTTTAGGAATGAGCAGTCCGATGAAACGTAAACGTCACATCCTGGTGGTGGATGACGAACCCAATGTGCTGATCACGTATCGGCTCATCCTCCAGCAACGCGGCTACGAAGTGAGTGCCGCGATCTCTTCGGAAGAAGCGCGCAAGACACTCCTGAACGATGAGATTGATTTGCTGCTGTGCGACCTCTCGCTGGAGAAGCAGGAGAACGGGTTCGACGTCATCGATGTGGCGCGTCAGAAAGATCCGCAGATGCCGGCGGTGCTGCTGACCGGATACGCCACGCCCGAGGCGAACGAGCGCGCCGAAGCCAGCGGCATACCCGTGCTGTTCAAGCCAATCGATATCAATGAATTGCTACAAACTATCTCCGCACTGTTGAGGGAAAACTATGAGCAACGTGAGGCGGCCGGCTAAGGCCCAGCCCGCCAGAAAGAGTAAAGCGGTCAAGAAGAAGGCGCAGAAGCCACAGCCTTTGGCTGTAGTGCCCGCCGCGGCGTTGGAGCCGAAGACCTCGACCGTGACCGAATTTCCGGGACCGATCGCTGTGCCCGACGTTCGCCAGGAAGGCCGCTACGTCTACGGGATCATCCAGTCGCGCGACGCGATTTCGTTTGGCCGCATGGGTATCGGCGGTAGTGGCGAGATGGTTTACGTGGTCACCCACGGCGATATTGGAGCGGTCATCAGCCGCACGCCTGTCTTCATCTTCGATCCGACGCGCGAGAATGCGCTCGCCCACGAGCACGTCATCGAGACGGTGATGAGAACGCACACCATCATCCCTATGAGCTTTGGCACCGTCTTCCGCACCGACGACGACATTCGCGAGGTGCTGCGCAGCATCTATCCGTCAGTCAAAGATGTGTTGAAGCAGATGTCGGGCAAGGTCGAGTTCGGATTGAAGGTCACGTGGGACCGCGATCACATTGTCGAAGAATTGCAGCGCGAGCATGAAGAGATTCACCGCTTCCATCAGGAAATCACGCGCAAACATTTGCAATCGACGTATTTCGCCCGCATGCAGCTGGGCCGCATGATCGACAAGGCGCTGGAAGAGCGCTCGGTCGAGTATGTCCGCGAGATTTACGAAACGCTGCGTGCCATCTGCGTGGCCTCGCGCGACAACAAACCGATTGGCGACAAAATGATCATGAACGCCGCATTCCTGCTGGAGCGCGAACGCGAAGCGGAATTCGATGCTGCGGTCAACCGCGTGGCCAAGAAATTCGGCGACCGCCTGAACTTCAAGTACACCGGCCCCTGGCCGCCGTACAACTTCGTGAATATCCGGCTGAAACTGGAACCCAGCAGCGCTGGGTAGATGAGTGGCAACTAGAAGCGCAGCCAAGAAAAACGGAATTGTCATCCTGAGCGGACTGGAGTTCGCGGAGCGAACGGAACGCAGTCGAAGGATCTGCGGTTCTCCGCAGCGAAAAAACGGCTCGCTCCGCGCATGAAGTCACCACAGTTATGTTCCTGATCGACGATCTTCTACTCTCACCGATCTCGGGCTTCAAGTTCGTGATGCGCACCCTCGCGCGCGCCGCCGAAGAGCAATACACCGACGATACCCCGATCAAAGAGCGTCTTCTTGAGTTGCAAACGCTGCTCGAAGAAGGTTCCATCACGGAAGAAGAGTACGTCGTGGAGGAGCGCCAGATACTGGCTGAGCTGCGCGAGGTCCAGAACCGCCGCCTGGAGATGGCGGGAATCTCTCCTGAAGAAGCCGAGCGCATGGGACGCCCGATGCTTGAGCTGTCCGTTCCTGTAAAGCCGGCTAGCGAAGAGTAGCGCGCTTCCCTTCCGGGCACCATGTCTCCGATTGGAAAAAATGCTGCCGGCTGAAGCCGGCTCGGCCACACAGATAGAGGCCTTATCGGCGCGGCTAAGTCGTGCCCTGACACAAAGCTCACTTAGGCCGGTTTTTTCACCAGCTGTGAAGGTCGTGTCTGACATAAGGCAGCAAATGACAATCGGGTTGCCGCCTGACTTCTCGCGTTAAACCTGGACGGTCGACTGAAGCAAGTCTTCGATGCGGATTGGCAGCTCGCGTACGCGCACCCCCGTCGCGTGATACGTCGCGGACGTCAGTGCCGACGCAACTCCCGTCAGCCCGATCTCGCCAATACCGCGCGCGCCGTAGTCGTTGAGCTTTATGTCGGGATAGTCCAGCAGGATGACTTCGATCTTGGGGATGTCGTGGTTGGTCGGCACCAGATAATCGGCATAGTTGCTGTTCACGGGATGGCCATTGCGAACGTCGTACACGGTCTCTTCGAACAGACCCATGCCGATGCCCATCACCACGCCGCCCATAATCTGACTATGACCAGTCTTGGCGTTCATGATGCGGCCGCCGTCCAGCACGGTCAGCCAGCGCGTGACGCGCAGACGGGCAATGCCCAGATCGACTTCGACTTCGCAGAAATGCGCTCCGAAAGAATGGATTGAATACTTCTTGCTGTTCTCCGTTTCCTCACTGCGTCCTTGCGCGTCGACGGACGAAAGACGCCGCAGTTTGAGGACCTCCTCGAAAGCGATACCGGTATCCGGAGACTTGCCCTGCGCGTGTACCCGGCCCTCGGTGATCTGCAAGTTCTTCGCGTCGGCACCATGGAATGGCGAGGTCGCTATCCCTGTCGCAACCTTCAGCAAGGTCTCGCGAGCCTGCTCGGCGGCCTTTACGATTGCCGGGAGAACGGTCGCAGTTGCTGCCGATCCGCCGGAGGTGGGCCCGGGCGGAAGATCGCTGTCACCCAGCAAAACTTTGATCTTGTTCATCGGAATGCCGGTCTTGTCGGACACAACCTGCGCAAAGATTGTGTAGGTTCCTGTGCCGATATCCTGGCAAGCACACGACACGCGCGCTGTGCCATCAACCAGCAGGCGCACGCGAACGTCGGCGTTGCTGCGGCTTCCCGGCCAGGTACAGGTCGCCATGCCCCAGCCTAAAACCTTGTCGCCGTTGCGCATGGAACCAACCTGCGGATTGCGCTTGCTCCAGCCGAAGCGTTCCGCGCCCTCCTTATAACACTCGCGCAGATGCTTACTGGAGAACGGCAGGTTCTTGCCTTCGTCCTGATCGGCGTAATTTTTCAGGCGTAGCTCCAGTGGGTCCATGTCGAGCGCAACCGCCAGCTCGTCCATCGCCGAATCGATGGCGTATAAACCTGGCGTTGTTCCGGGACCGCGCATCGGGGTCGGCGTCCCCACGTTCAGATGAACCAAGTGCTGCACCGCCGAAACGTTCGGACAGCTGTAAAGCATCGGAGTCGGATCGGTGCAGCGCTCCACGTAGTCGTCAACCATCGAGGTCTCCTGCTGCACCTCGTGGATGGTTGCCTGCAGTTTGCCGTCACGACTGGCTGCCAATCTTACGCGCTGCTGCGTGTAGGGGCGATGTCCGACGGTAGTAAACATCAGCGGTCGCGTGACCGTGACTTTCACCGGACGTCCAACGTGACGGGCTCCGGCCGCTGCCAGCAGCGATTGCGGCCACGGAAAGAGCTTGCTGCCATAGCCGGCTCCGACAAACGGAGAGATGATGTGTACCGACTCCAGCGGCATGTCGAGCATCTGGCATACCGTGTTGTGATGGTTGACCACGCCTTGCGTCGTCTCGTAGAGCGTCAGCTTTTCCTTTGTCTTGTTCCACACCGCGATGGTGGCATGCATCTCCATTGGGTTGTGCGTCTCGACCGGCGTGATGTACGTGTGATCGATCTTCACCGCAGCCTGTGCGTACGCACCCTCAGCATCGCCGCGGGCGTATTTGAACGCGGGCGGATCGTTCGCAGGTGGCGGCTGGGAAAACTGCATCTGAGGCTTTGACGTCTGGTAATTGACGCGAACCGCGGCCGCCGCAGCCTGCGCCTCTTCAAACGTTTCGGCGATCACCAGCGCAACATACTGGCCGTAGTAATAAACCGTGTCGTCTTCAAAGGGAGGCCGCGTCTCGCCGGCACGAATCATCTTCTCGAAACCCTGCGCCGGACGATACATCGGCTCGACGTTGCCGTGATGAATGACCCCCAGCACGCCAGGCATTTTCTCGGCAGCACTCGTGTCGATGCTGACGATGCGGCCCGAGCCGATGGTGCTGGTAACGGGCGCGCCGAAGGTGACGCCTTCGATGTCGTGCTCTGAGCCATAGGGCGCGGCGCCGCTCACTTTCAGCTTGCCGTCGATTCGCGAAATGGATTGTCCGATGACCGACGTACTCATGGCGTTCCCTTCTCCGAGATGTTCAGGCTTGCGTAGCGGCAACGCGCAGCGCGCGAACCAGGCAAAGCTGCACCAACTTCACCTTGAAGGCATTGTCGTGCAGGGGATGCGCTTCGCGGACGGACGCAGCGGCCGCGGTCTGGAATACCTTTTCGTTCGCAGGCTTTCCTTCCAACGCTTGTTCTGCGTCACGTGCTCTCCAGGGCTTTGTGGCAACTCCGCCCAGTGCCACGCGCGCGGAACGAATGCGGCCATCGCTCACGCGGACCACAACCGCGGCGGATGATAGGGCGAACTCATACGACGCGCGGTCGCGCAGCTTCAGGTAGTACGAGCGCGTCCCTTCGGTCAGCGGCGGTAGCGTCACATGGGTTATCAATTCGCCCGGCGTGAGAACGTTTTCCTTCTGTGGAGTGTTCCCCGGTGCAAGATAGAACTCGTCCAGAGCGATGCTGCGCGAGCCATTTGGCCCTTGTGTGTGAACGGTGGCTTCCAAAGCCATCATGGCCACCGCCATGTCGGATGGATGTGTGGCGATGCAATGTTCGCTGGTACCGAGAATGGCGTGAATGCGATTGAAACCGTCGATAGCGGCGCAGCCGGATCCTGGATTGCGCTTGTTGCAGGCTGCATAGGCGGTATCGCGAAAGTAATAACAGCGCGTGCGCTGCAGCAGATTGCCGCCGGTAGTCGCCATGTTGCGCAATTGTGGCGAGGCTCCTGAGCGCAGCGCCTGCGAGAGCACGGGATACCGCTTCTGGATAAGCTCATGGTTGGCAAGGTCGCTGTTGCGCACCATGGCGCCGATCTTCACGCCGCCATCACTGGTCGTCTCCACTTGTGAGAGTGGGAGGTGGTTGATATCGACCAGCGTCTGCGGTGTCTCAACATTCAACTTCATCAAGTCGATGAGCGTTGTGCCTCCGGCGACGAACTTTGTCCCTGCGTGTCCGCCGTTTGCCGACACCGCGTCATCCACCGACGTTGCATCCTGATATTGAAAGCTGTGCATGATTCGAGCTCCTCTACGGTGGGCTTAGGCTTTCTTCCGCGCCGACTGCACCGCAGCAACGATGTTGTTGTAGGCGCCGCAGCGACAGAGATTGCCGCTCATCATCTCGCGTACATCGTCGTCTTCGGGACCAACAGGTTCGTTCAGCAGCGCGGCTCCCGACATGATCTGCCCAGGTGTGCAGTAGCCGCACTGAAAGCCATCGCACTCGATAAACGCCGCCTGTACCGGATGCAGTTGACCACCCTGTGCCAGGCCTTCAATGGTCGTAATCTTGTCGGCCTGATGCATCACGGCGAAGGTCAAACACGAGTTCACACGGCGCCCATTGACGTGAACCGTACACGCGCCGCACTGCCCGTGATCGCAGCCTTTTTTGGTGCCGAACATGTTCAGGTTCTCGCGAAGCGTGTCGAGCAGCGTGGTGCGTGGATCGAGCTTCAGGCGATGTTCTTTGCCGTTGATATTAAGGGTGACCGGGATCGCACCAGGAATGCTGCTGGGCGTTCCTGCAGGCGTCTGAACGTCGGGCTCTTGTATCGGCGTCTTTGCCAGCAGCGGAGCAGCGGTTGCGGTAATTCCAGCAACGCCGAGCTGTGTCAGAAAGGTTCGGCGCGTCGGACGCCCAAGCGTGGTTGACGGTTGATGCTGGCCGTCGGTCCCTGTAGACAGGATAGGTAGCTTTTCGTCCATATCATCGAGCCTCGCGCTTGAGATGCGCTAGTCCGCAGGACGGGTTCGCAGGGGTTGTCCAGAATTGGTGATTTAGTTCCTAGCGCCGAAAGTTGGCGTGCTTTGCGAGAGACGTGTTGAGGGGGAACTATGCGGCAAAAACAAAAAGGGGACGCTCGATGCGTCCCATCTCCAGATCAGCAGGCGTAAACTCCGCCTACTCTTCATCCTGCTGGAGCCGTGCGATCACGCCCATGTCCTCCAGCGTGGTCGTGTCTCCCTTGACCTCGCCGCCGGAAGCCAGTTCGCGCAGCAGGCGCCGCATGATCTTGCCAGACCGGGTCTTCGGCAATTGATCGGTGAAGCGAATGTCGTCCGGCTTCGCCATCGAACCGATTTCTTTCGCTACCCAGGCGCGCAGCTCCTCCTTCAACTCCGGAGACGGCTGATACGCCGATTCCAGGGTGACGAAGGCAGCAACCGCCTGCCCTTTGGTCTCGTCGGGACGCCCGACCACCGCCGCCTCGGCAACTTTCTCGTGGGCCACCAGAGCCGACTCGATTTCCATCGTGCTCAGGCGGTGTCCGGAGACGTTGAGCACGTCGTCGACGCGGCCCATGATCCAGAAGCATCCGTCGGCATCTTCGCGCGCGCCGTCGCCGGTGAAGTACATGCCGGGAATGTCGGTCCAGTATTGCCGCACATAGCGCTCCGGATCGCCGTAGACAGTGCGCAGCATCGACGGCCACGGCTTCTTGATCACCAGGTATCCGCCCGAACCCAGCGGCACACGCTCGCCGCTGCGCGTAACGACCTCCGCGATGATACCCGGCAGCGGACGCGTCGCCGAGCCCGGTTTGGTTGCCACGGCGCCCGGTACCGGCGCGATCATAATGGCGCCGGTTTCCGTCTGCCACCAGGTGTCCACGATGGGACAGCGGTTGCCGCCAATCATCTCGCGATACCACATCCAGGCCTCAGGATTGATGGGCTCGCCAACCGTGCCCAGCAAACGCAGGCTGGTGAGGTCGTGCTTCTTCGGCCACTCGCTGCCCCACTTCATGAAGGTGCGAATCGCCGTCGGCGCCGTGTACAGGATGTTGACCTTGTGTTTCTCGATGATCGCCCAGAAGCGGTCGAACTCCGGGTAGTTCGGTGCGCCTTCGTACATCACGCAGGTGGCGCCGTTTTGCAGCGGGCCGTAAACGATGTAGCTGTGCCCGGTGACCCAGCCGATGTCGGCGGTGCACCAGTAGGTGTCTTCTTCTTTCAGATCGAAGACCCATTTCGCGGTGATATACGTTCCTACGGAGTAGCCGCCGGTGGTGTGAACGATTCCCTTCGGCTTGCCGGTCGTTCCGGAGGTGTAGAGGATGTAGAGCGGATGCTCGGAGTCGAGCGGCTCAGCGGCACAGACATCGCTGGCCTTCTCCATCAGCTCGTGCCACCAGTGATCGCGGCCTTCTTTCCAGGCCACTTCCGTTCCCGTGCGCTTGAGCACGACAACGTGCTTCACCGACGGACAGCGGTCCAGTGCTTCGTCCACTGCGGGCTTCAGCTTGACTTCACTGCCGCGACGATACGAGCCATCCTGGGTGATGACGGCGACAGCCTCCTGATCGGTGATGCGGTCGACCAGGGCGTTAGCAGAAAATCCGCCGAAGATTACCGAGTGCACTGCCCCGATGCGGGCGCACGCCAGCATCGCTACCGGCAGTTCGGGACACATGCCCATGTAGATGGCAACGCGATCGCCGGACTTGATGCCGAGAGACTTCAGCACATTCGCGAACTTGCACACCTCGCTCAGCAACTGCTGGTAGGTGTAAGTGCGAACCTCGCCTGGCTCGCCTTCCCAAATGATGGCCGCCTTGTTCTTACGCCAAGTCGCGACGTGGCGGTCGAGACAGTTGTAGGAGAGATTGATCTTGCCGCCCACAAACCACTTTGCCCACGGACAATCCCACTCCAACACTTTGGTCCAGGGCTCGAACCAGTGCAGTTCGCGCGCAATGTCGGCCCAGAACCCCTCCGGATCGGCGGCCGCGCGAGCACAAATCTTGTCGTACTCTTCCTTGCTGTGAATGTGAGCGTTCTTGCTGAACTCCGCCGGCGGCGCAAAGGATCGCGTTTCCTGCAGTATGGAATCAATGTTTGGACCTGTTGACTGTTGCGTGCTGGACATCGAAAGTCCCTCCGATCAAGAGCTGCTGTCACCGTTGTCGTCGTGCAATTTTATTGCGAATTACAAGTTTCGGGTACCGGGTACTTCTTGCCTGGGGGATACAGATTTCGCAAACGTGCCCCTGCGAAAGCGGCTCAGGCGCTTCCAGTCGCAATTCAAACCGGCGCTGACGCCTTCCATTGAGTCAGTTGAGTGCCTAACTGCTGTCGCCATTTCGTCTCTCCCTAGGGTAATCAAGAACTGCGAACCTGAGCTGTACGGTAAACCGTAGGCAATCGTGTGAGAAATTGTGAGTTGGGGAACGTTCTGCGCGAAAGCCTGTTGCAGCCTGTAGAAGTTGGCGCCAACCCTTAACTGGGTCCCAGTTAGCAAAACCTCCGCAGAATACTAGCTGCCATGACCAACTTCGACCGGTCCGGGCCTGACCTGTCGCTCTAAAACCGTTGGCGGGAAGCGATGTGGGGTAGAGGAGAGTGGTCAATTCTTCTGCCCATCGGGTTTTCGCAAGCCGAAGTTGGGAACTTCGATCTCCCGGCAGAAAATCAGATTCCTGCCGGGCCCCGACGGACCGAAGGTTATGAGACCTTCGCTTCCCGCCTTTTGAGCCGTTGTGGGCGCGATTTTCGTTCCTGTAATGGGCTGGGGTCTGTGACTTCAGATACGACCACATGTGACCGGCATCACGACGCGGCGGTGACGGCAACGCCAGGCGCCGAATAGACGAGCAGCTTCGAGAAAGTTGGACGCGGGTGGCACAAACTGGCCCCTGGTGGTGGTTCCGAGAACTGGTTCTCCTTCTACCAAAAGGGGATAGGCAGGAAGACTTGGTGATAGCATAGTAGATGACGTAGGGAGGAAATGTGGGATCACCTTACGGCTTTGAGTTGGTTGAAAACTGCGTAATCTGCAAGCTACGCAGCGATAGTTTTTTCTGTTCGCTTCCCAAAACGGCCCTCGAAGCTTTTGACAAGATCAAGTATTCCGCCTCGTACCCGGCCGGGGCGGTGTTATTTGTCGAGGGACAGTCTCCGCGGGGCATCTACATGTTGTGCAAAGGCCGCGTGAAATTGTCTACGACATCGGCCGAAGGCAAAACCCTCATCCTGAAAATCGCCCAGCCCGGCGAAGTGCTCGGGATGCATGCCACAGTGTCGGGTACTCCGTATGAAATCACGGCCGAGACCGGGCAGCCCTGCCAGTTGAATTTTGTCAAACGCGAAGACTTTCTGAACTTTCTCCAGAAACACGGCGATGCTTGCCTGAAGGCCGCGCAGCACCTCAGCAAGGATTGCCAGAGCGCCTATCAGCAGATTCGCAGCCTGGGACTGTCCCACTCGGCGCCCGAGCGCCTGGCCCGCTTGCTGCTGGAATGGACCGCAACGACGCCGGACCAGATTGAACCCAAGGTAAAGCTCGCGCTCACCCATGAGGAGATTGCACAGATTATCGGCACCTCGCGGGAGACAGTTACGCGCGTTCTGGCCGACTTCCGCAAACGACAGATTGCAGTGTTAAAGGGTTCTACTCTCACCATTCGCAATAAACAAGTCTTGGAGAAACTGGTCGGCGCGTAGAATTGCTACTCTCAGAGAGGTACTGCAGGCATATCGTTTCGGCGATATGCTTTTATTTTGCGTGATTTGGCATGCTCTCCCGCACTTCTGTGGCAACCTGCTGCGACTCCAAGGCTTCTCTCCTCTTGAGAGTTGAAACCGGAGGAACCAGCAGTCCATGAATTCACCGCGAAAAATACTTCTGATTGATAATGCTTCCGACCGCAAAGAGCGTATCAAGGCGCTCCGAGAACGCGGATACAGCGTCTTTCCCGCTCTGAAGATGGACGAAGCTCGCAGCCGTTGCACGCGCGCCGGCTATGACCTCATCCTGGTCCACGCCGATGCTCAGCCTGAGCAGGCGTTACAGTTCTGCGACGAGATCCGCAAGCAGTGTCCCAAGCAGCTGCTGCTGATGTCGACCCAGAACGGCATCGATCGCGACTACGCCGTCAGTGCTGATCTTTCGACGCTGGTGCAGCGGGTTCACGAGCTATTGCCGGGCGAAAATCCGTCGAACGACTTGGCCAACGCCGCCTGAGACGCCGCCTTATCGCTAGCGGTTGAGGAGTACAGTCGCCGTCGTCTGCTTGCGGTGATCCGCAACCAGCTGCTTCGCTTGATGTACCAGCTCCGGCAACCGGAGCTGCGTACCTTGCGAGAGCTTATTGTTCACCTCGAAAGACCACCCGGCCAGGGTGATCACGAACGCATTGGGGACTTCGCCGTATAACTGTTCAGCTGCCGCAATCAGCGAGGCAGGATCGAAGTCGTGCGTGAAGCCAAACGGCGCATTACTGGGATTGATCGGCGTGCACTTTATTACTCCCGGCTCGCCATCGTGCGAAGCATCGAGGAAAATAACCAGCTGGCTGCGAGAGATGTCATCGGCCATCTCCGGCATGAGCTGCTGGCAGGCGACGACTTCAACTTCCGAATCATTATGAAACTGGCGTTCCAATTCGCGGGCGGCATGCAGACCCACCGCATCATCGCCCCGCAAGGCGTTGCCATAACCAATAATCAAGATCCCAGGCACTTCGGCTCTCCGGATTCGCACCACGGCGACGTGAGTTCAGAGGCTGCGCTGCCTCTGCTTTCTCATGCTTAGACCTTGACGCGGGTTTGCGATGTGCCGCACCTCACGCAAACCAGTGATGGCCCCAAATTGAAGTTTTGCAGGAACGACTCAGGACTCCAGCTCAGACAACTCGCCCATCTGCTTCAGGTAATCGAGCGTGCGCAGCGCTTCTTCCTCGTTCAACAGGCTGATTGCGAAGCCGACATGCACCACAGCGTAGTCACCCACGTTCGCTTCGGGAATGTAAGCCAAGCTGACCTCTTTCACCACTCCATCAAAGCTGACACGCGCCGTCCGCGCGAAGTCCTCGCCCGTGATGCTCAGAATCTTTCCCGGAACTGCCAGGCACATGCTCGGTCCTCCGTCTGCCTTTCAGCCTAAGCGCCACTATCACAATTGTCTGTGACGCATAAACGCCGGTTCTGGTTGGGGCGTCACTGAGGAGCAAGCCGATCTTTGACAAGATAAAGCTTCCCTCGCGATTGACCGTGCCTCCTCGCCCTGTGCTCTCCGGGATGGCGTGTCGGTAAGGTATTTATGGTCGATGGAATCCCCGCAAGGGTAGGTCCCTGGGAGGTGCCGTGCACCTGCACGCACTGGATTACGTGCTGTGGGTGACTGCCCCATTCCTGCAGGGTATTGTCTGGCTGGTCCTGTACAGGCGCGGCATTGCGTCTCAGCTTCCCTTTTTCTGCAGCTATATGGCGTTCCAATTGGCGTCTGACCTTTATCTGCTGGCCATCGGCATGATCTCGTACACCCTCTACTACTACGCGTACTGGGCAGGTATAGCGATTACGGTGCTGCTGACTCTGGCGCTGACCGACGAGCTGTTTCGACTTTCCTTTCGTAATTTCACCGCGATTCGCGATCTTGGTACCCGCGTCTTTCGTTGGGCGGCGCTGGTGGTGTTTTTCGCTGAGATCATCAGCCTCGACCTGCGGGGCAAGGGTCTGCTCGATCTGACCCAGAAGCTCCTGATCGCAGACCGCGCCGTTCGCATTCTGCTGTGCTCGTTGGCCATACTGCTGCTGCTGGGAGCTTCGATCCTGCAGGTTCCATGGCGCAGCATTCTCTTCGGTATTGCTTTGGGTTTCGCCTTCTTCATGTCGACCCGCGCCTTGCTGGACAGCATATTTCTCAATCGGTTCGCTACCCGGTCCTTCCTTGTCCGCGCCAACAGTCTCGTATATCTCTCAACCTGCCTGCTCTGGTTGGGCTATGCCTCTTACGGCAATCCAGTCCCCCAGCCGGTTCCAATCAGTCCGGATCTTGCTGAGGACTCGTCCGAGCCCGATCCTAGAACGCTGCTGGAAGCGATCAATGCGGTGGTCGAGCGCTCCATGCAAAAGGCGAGGAAAAAGCCCTGAAGCGGATCAGCCCCTCGAATCCTTATAATGAATGTTTCCACTCTTAGTAACCAGGAAGCCCTGTGGCACTTGACCAGAAGATTTACGAGCTGCGCAAAGAGAAGCTGAAGCAAATTGAAGCGCTGGGACAGTTGGCTTATCCCTATCGCTACGTCACCACCCACGCCATCCCGCAGATCGTCGAAGCATTCACGACGAAAACCTCAGAGGAGCTGGAATCTCCTCGCATCGAGGTCAGCGTGGCTGGACGCCTGATGTCGATTCGCGTGCAGGGTAAGGCGGGCTTCGCTCATGTTCAGCAGGGTGGAAAGCGCCTGCAGATCTATGTGCGCCTGGACGCCGTTGGCGAGAAGGCGTTCCAGCTTTACAAGCTGCTCGACATCGGCGACTACGTCGGCGTAAAGGGCTATCTCTTTCGCACCCGCACCAATGAATTAACGGTGCACGTGGAAGAGCTGACGTTCCTGGTGAAAGACCTGCTGCCCTTGCCGGAAAAATGGCACGGCTTGCAGGACGTGGAAACGCGCTACCGCCGCCGCTACGTCGACCTCACGATGAATCCCGAGGTGCGTGAGGTGTTCCTGAAGCGCGCCAAGGTCGTGCAGTCGATGCGACGCTTCCTCGACGACAACGGCTTTGTCGAAGTCGAAACGCCGATGATGCATCCCATTGCCGGCGGAGCCGCGGCCAAGCCCTTTACCACGCATCACAACACTCTGGATATCGATCTCTACCTGCGCATCGCACCGGAGCTGTATCTGAAGCGCCTGGTGGTAGGTGGCATCGATCGCGTTTACGAGATCAACCGCAACTTCCGCAACGAGGGCATTTCGACCCAGCACAATCCTGAGTTCACCATGCTGGAGTTCTACATGGCCTACGCAGACTATCGCGACATGATGGACTTCACCGAGGCCATGCTGGCGCAGATTGCACGCGACGTGAACGGCACGACCATCGCGCAATTCAACGGACACGAGATCGATTTCGGCAAGGTGCAGCGGCTGTCGATGCGCGAAGCCATCATTCAGTTTTGGCCGGAAAGCGCGGGCGAGAAGCCGCTGATGGAAGACTTCTCCAGTTCCGAGCAGATTGCCGCGATGGTGCAACGCTATAACGCAGGCAATCCGCATATCCCCTACGATCGAGCGGCGCCGAATGGCAAAACCATCGCGGAGATTTTCGAGTTTGTCGCCGAGCCGCATTTGATCCAGCCGACGTTCATCTACGATTTTCCGCTGGCAATTTCTCCGCTGTCGAAGAACAAGCGTGAGCCGGAGGAGAATGCCGAATGGGTGGAGCGATTCGAAATCTTCGTCGGCGGCCTGGAGATCGGTAACGCCTTCAGCGAGTTGAACGACCCCGAAGAGCAGCGGCGGCGCTTCGAGGGACAGCTCAGCGAGCGCGCCCGCGGCGACGAAGAGGCGCACCAGATGGATGAGGACTATATTCGCGCCTTATCGTATGGCCTGCCGCCGACGGCGGGCGAAGGTATCGGCATCGATCGGCTGACGATGTTGCTGACGGACTCGCGTTCAATCCGCGACGTCATTCTCTTCCCGTTGTTGCGTCCCTTGAAGCGCGAGGAAGAGGACGCCGATCTGGAAACCGCAGAAGAAGCGAAGTAACCCCGTAAACTCTGCACTCATCCAGGTCTCGAAAGCCGCGAGACCTGGGGCACCCGCCTGATTCAGCTTTAGCCCGTTCTGGGAAATACCAGCCAAAAACACTCTTGCCGGAGCGGGATTCTTTCCGAAGCAGATTTTCTTATCAGTAAGATTTATGTAAGAAATCTTATTTGTAAGAAAAATGGAGTTGCTGCCGATGAAATCGCCCTACACCACCAAGATGTCGTCCCGCGGACAGGTCGTCATTCCGCATGAGATTCGCCAGGGACTGAATTTCCCGGAAGGCACGCCGTTTATCGTCGTGGCGCGCGAAGACACAATCGTGTTGTACCGCCTGAAAGAACCGCCCTGGAAATTCCTCGACGAATTTGCCAAAGAGGCGGCAACGAAAGGACGGGCGCATGACAGGGCGATGCGTGGCTTTGCAAGGTCCCTGAACAAGCTGAGATACGGACGTTAAGAACTGCGGGCAGGTCGACCCGGCATCGGGAGGCGAACCTGGGGCATGGCGTTGGATTGTGAGTGTACTCGCCTGATAACAACGGCAAAGTCACAGACATTGATTGCTGGCCCTCGTCATGACGCCAAAAAAGCCCCTCTTTCGAGGGGCAAAGCGTGCAAGAAGAGAGGGGATTGAGATACAACAAGAACTTGGTTACTTAGCCAGCAGCTCGCGCATGCGAAGGCGCGCCTGGTGCAGGCCCAAGATCGAGGAATCTTTTGAGATTCCCAGCAAACGTGCGATGCGTGTGTGGTCATACCGCTCCACATCATGCATCAGGAAAATGATTTTCTCGGTGTTGGGAAGCTGAACGACGGCGCGCTCCAGATCGACGCGCATCGTATTGCTGCGCACTGACAGAACCCGGTCACTCGGAGTGCATTTCAGGCTCAGCTTGCCGATTGCCATACACTCGCGAAGTTCGCTGATAAGCGCGCGATCGATGTCGTCTGCAGTCGGCTTCGCGCTGGCAGCAAAGGCGCGGCAAAAGGTCTGGGTCATCAGAGCTTCGGCAGCCAGTTCGTGGTCGGTCATCCAGAACGCCAGGGAATAGACGCGATGACGATTCCGCTCGTAAATCTTGCTGTAGCTTTCCAGGTTCGTGCGCTCGAAGTTGACAGGCAAGTACTGGGCAAGACCGCTCGTCTTTACTTCCCCGATGCTGAGGCTCATAGAAAATCTCCTTCGGATGTTCGGCGCCATTTCGATCACTTTCGGCGACACCTTAGTACTAAGCAATCGGTCTGCCCAAAGCGGAACAGGTGCGGATCCCTTACGAACATTTCTCTTAAGTCACTGAAAAATATGGCACGACTTGATTGCCTCCACGGGAATTGGCTCTCGCATACTCGTCTCACGATTGCCACGGGAGTTCCTGAAGGGGACAATTCGGTCTTTCGATACTGTCAAGTGGCATTCGGATACCACTTCCCGATTTCTTAGGCCGTAAGATCTGCTCGACTCGCCTAAAATGTGCGCCTTAATCCGGAAGTCGTAAGAAAAGGGATGGCCATGGAAATTGCTGGCTGAATATCAGGGCTGAGTGCGTACAATCGTTTTCAGCGTCACTGCGCCCCTTTTCATGAGCTATGGCCGATCAAAGGATATTAGTTGTCGACGATGAAACACCGGTTCGCGATGCAGTCTGCTCCATCCTGGATCAGGCTGGCTTCGACTGCTACCCCGTCACCTCGGGCCGCGATGCTCTTGGCGTGCTCCGCTCCAGCGAAAACATCTCCATCGTTCTCTCCGACCTCATCATGGAGGGCATGGATGGCCTGACCCTGCTCTCTCGAATGAAGCAGGACTTTCCGGAGATCCCGGTAGTCATGGTGACCGCCGTTCATGACATCAGCGTTGCCTTAGCGGCCATTCGCAACGGCGCCTACGACTACCTGCTGAAGCCCTTCGAACGGGAACAACTGTTAGCTATGGTGCGGCGCGCGCTGGAGACTCGCCGTCTGCGCCTGGAAAACCTCGCATACCAGACAAAGCTGGAGTCGCTGGTTGCCGATCGCACTCATGCTTTGCGCAAAGCGTTGTCGGACCTGGAGCGCTCCTATGACATCACGCTCGAAGCCCTCGGCGATGCCTTGGATCTGAAGGATGCTGAGACCGAAGGTCACTCGAAGCGAGTCACGGCTTTCACCATCGCGATCGCGCGCCAACTCGAGTTACCGCAAGAGCGCGTGCGCATCATCGCGCGCGGGGCATTTCTACACGACGTTGGCAAGATGGCGATACCCGACGCCATTCTGCGTAAGCCTGGACGGCTCAGTCCCGAAGAGCAGGAGATTATGCGGCAGCATGCCGCTCTGGGATATCAACTGCTGCGCAACATCCCCTTCCTGCATGAAGCGGCTGAGATCGTCTACTCACATCAGGAACGCTACGATGGCAGCGGGTATCCGCGCGGCCTGAAAGGCGATCAGATTCCGCTAGGAGCCAGGATATTCGCCATAGCCGACACCTTTGACGCCATGACCTCCGATCGTCCCTACCGGGCGGCACAGTCGATTTCGTCTGGACGTCGCGAGATCGAGCGCCATGCGGGCAAGCAATTCGATCCCGAGATTGTGAAGGTCTTCCTCTCCGTTCAGGAAAGTTTGTGGCAGGATTTGCGGCACGAGATCGAGACGCAAAACGCGAAGCGGCACTTTGGCCGCTTCACCCGCCCGCCAAACTAAGGAGCGCTACACTTCCAGACCGATCAGCCGCATCAGTTCCAAGCCGTTGCTCTTGGTCACGATTCCATCCTGCAGCTTGTAATCGAACTTCATCGTTCCATTCTCAATTTCATCCTGAAAGTGAACGTTGTGCAGGTGCCCGCCAAGGGCGCCGCTGATCTCGGTGAGCGACAGGTCGTGCGTGCTGATCAGCCCGATGGCGCCACGCTCAACCAGCGCATGCACCACGCCTTCGGCGCCGATGCGGCGGTCCTTCGAATTCGTCCCTTGCAGCAATTCATCCAGCAAGAAAAGCAGCGGCGGGGATTGTCCGGCAAAATCGAATATGCTGCGCAGACGTTTGATCTCAGCGTAGAAGCGCGAGCTGCCCTCGCGCAGCGAATCGTTGATGCGAATGCTGGCGCCGATGTGTAGTGGCGTCAGCCGAAAACGGCGGGCTCTGACGGGCGCTCCCGCCATCGCCAGCACAACATTGACTCCAATCGAACGCAGCAACGTGCTTTTGCCCGACATGTTTGAGCCGCTGATCAGCAAAACGCGGTCCTGTCCGGTAATGGCGACGTCGTTGCGCACACAGCCGGCAGAAGCAATCAGAGGATGTCCGATCTGTTCTGCCTCGAAGGAAGCGGCGCCGGTGACGAATTCCGGAAACGGATCGGCCGGATGTTCGTAACTGTATGCGGCCAACGAGAGCAGCGCCTCGATCTCGCCAACGGCGCTCAGCCACAGCCGCAGAGCCTTGCCGTGAGCCTGGCGCCAGCGTTCGGCGGCGAACGCAACCTGCACTGAGTACAGCAGAGGAACGTCGATGACGCGAACAAACATGTTGTCGCGCGAGTTGATGAGGTCAACCAGCGTTCTCAGCTTGGCGATAGCCTGGGAACTGGCGACGCCTGTCGACGACAGTCCGCGCTGCAACTCGAGCAGGCGCGGAGCGCGAAACGTGTGGGCCTCCACCTTTGCCAGCACGGCCGAGAGCAGATCGAGATCGCGGAAAGCATGCTCGGTCTCTTCCAGCACTGCCTCCATCGGCTTGCGCAGGCGATAAGCAATTAGGCCTTCGATCAACAACAGCAAAAGGAATGGCGTAGCCAGGCCTTTGTAGCCCCACACAAACGCCGCGGCTGCCGAGAGCACGGCGAGCACGGGCGCAACCCGCGGAATCCAGCGTGAACGCAACTCAGCCGGAGCTTCTCCCCATTTCCGCAAAGCGTCGGGATGAACTCCTGTGCCGGCATCGTCACCGAGAATCGCCAGATCCTCGCGAAGATCGATTTCCTCGCGCAGCTCCGTCACAGAGGATTGCCGCTCCAGGATCTCGTTAATCGGGGCAGGCGCCAGAAGCCAGTCAGCCAGCACGTTCTCGCCAATACGTGTGCGGGCCGTCGATATCAATTGGAAGAGGCTTCCCTCACCAAACAGGTCCAGGTCGCTGGCATAGATGTGATGGGGATCGTCGAAGCGTTCGCCGGTTTCGCCTACCCCTGTCCAGCGGTCCTCGATGCGGGCGATGCCGTTCTGGTAGAAAATGACTGCCCGCTGGGCTAAATCGCGCGCCCGCAGAATCCGCGAATGGTAAGCGGCAATTCCGATGAAGATGAGGACCGGGATGCCGACAGCCCACCATAGCAACGGCTGATGCCGCCCCCACGCCAGCCAAATCAGGGTGACGGTCGCGATGGCCAGCACCAGTCGGAGATTGCCCATCTGGATGTGGATTTTGTCGTAGCGAGCGACGCGTTGCTGGCGCTGCTGCAGCCGCCGTACGTATTCTTCCGCAGGAGAAGACACTGCCTAACTTTAGCAGGTCTACCTTAACCGCAGCAGTCTTGCCCGCTCGCTCTCGGCTTCGCGACCGACTAGAATCGTGTGCATGGCTATGGCTCTCAGGCGAAAGTCGCGTAGAATTCGTCGATCGCCCGAGCATTTCATCTAAATCAATCTGAGAGAGTGTGTTTTGATTCTGCCGCGAATCACCCTGGCTTACTGTTTTTGCCTGCTGATACTGACCACGTCGGTCGCTCAATCGGCTTCCGCTGGTGACTTGAAATCAAATCCGGTCTTTCAGTCCAATTGTGCCAAGTGTCACGGCAAGGATGCGACCGGCCGCTTCATGGCCGGACCGTCACTGGTCTCGGCGAAGACCACTGCTCAATCCGAAGAGCAGCTCCAAACCATGATCACCAACGGCAAGGGACGCATGCCGAAATTTGAGGGGAAGCTCACACCGCAGGAGGTCAGTACCTTGGTCAGCCAGATCAAGGCTGCTGGGCAGAAGTAACCACCGCGAGCGCGCATCACGGCCCCCGGTGCGCTCCATCACTGCCTGACGGGTTGCTGCAGCGCCAGACTTGTACATGTGGAGGAATTCGGCCAGCGCTTACTTGTGCGGACAGCATGTCTGTACGCAGCGATGGCGAACTTCGGGAGGCCAGACCATGAATGACGTCAAGAGTTCCAGCAGCTTTTCTTACGGACGCAAGCTGGTCAACGCCGGGATCTCCGGTGTTCGCACTGGTCACCATGAGTTCGACCCGGAAAAGGCTTCCTCGCTGGTTACCAGCTCGGCGGAAGAGGCGATCCGACTGGCCTTGGCCGGAGCCTGCCTGGGTGTGGTCCCAGCTGTTCTGTTGGCGCGACGCTCGCGCGCCGCCAACGCCTTCGTCTTCGGCGTAGCTGGCGGTGTCCTCGGATTCCTCGTGAGCTTTTCCTGGAAGACGCGCTCTTTGACGTCAACCCTGGTTCACTCGGCGGCCCACCACGTACGCAAAGCGCAGGACGAACACTGGCTGGAAGATCATCCCATCGACTACGCCTAAAACCTAGCAAAGTAAACACTCAACGAACCGCGTGAAGCTCCGGGAAGGTCCCTTCACTCACTGAGGCGCGAGGCGTGCCCTCATCTGGTATTGTAAAAACGATCGCACTTCACGTGTTCCTTGTCCTCAATGGCTGCCATCCTGCCACACACTCTTACTGAGGCTCTCGCCGTTGCGCCCGCAGAGCGCATTTTCCTTCGCACATGGAGCGATCAGGAGCACTGCGAGACGATCACCTTCGGCGAGTTTCGTCGGCTCGCACAGGGGCAGGCGGCTCTGCTGCTGGCTGGCGGAGTCAAGGCTGGCGACCGAGTTGTCATCGTTATGCCACAAAGCGCCGCGAGTATGGCCGCGTTCATGGGAGCGATGTTGCTGGGAGCAGTCCCCGCATTTTTGGCGTATCCCAACTTCAAGATCGAACCCGCGAAATATCGATTCGGGCTGAACGGCGTCACTAAAAATCTGCAAGCGCGCGCGGTGCTCATTGACAACGAATTTCCCGAGGAGTTCCTCGAACATATTTCTCTGGACGGAGATGCTGCCTTGTTGCGATGTGGCGACGCGGCTTCTCCAAGCACCCAGTCAGACATTCCGGAAACTCTAATTGAGCCCGACAGCCTAGCGTTCTTACAGCATTCAGCCGGAACCACCGGCCTGCAAAAAGGCGTGGCCCTGACCCATGCAGCGGTGCTGCGTCAGCTGCAGACCCTGTCGGCGGCGCTGAACATCGACGGCACTGCTGACCGTATCTATAGCTGGCTACCGCTCTATCACGACATGGGCCTGATCGCCTGCTTCATGCTGCCGCTGGTCTGTCACATGACAGTGGTGATGCAGTCGCCGCTCGAATGGGTCATGTATCCGGAAACGATGCTCGAGATCATCACCAGAGAGCGATGTACGTTGGCCTGGATGCCGAACTTCGCGTTTCAATTCATGGCAAGGCGAACGCCGCCGGAGCGAAGGTCTCAGTATGACCTCTCTTCGGTTCGGGCCTTGATCAACTGTTCAGAGCCGGTGCGGGCCGCCAGCATGGACGAATTCCATTCCGCGTTTGCCCCCATAGGAATGCGGCGTGAAGCCTTGCAGTCTTCCTACGCTATGGCGGAGAACGTCTTTGCGGTGACCCAGTCGGGGCTGAATGGATCCGCACAGCCCGGCAGGGTTTCGCTGGATGGCCCAATCCTTCGTGCTGAACATCGCGTGGTCGAGGTCGACGACAAGCAGCCGGGTGCGGCGGTTTTTGTCTCGTCGGGACAGTTGCTCCCGGGCAACGAAGTCCACATCATCGCCGATTCGGGGGACACTCTGGAAGATGGAAACGTCGGCGAGATCCTGATTAAGAGCGATTGTCTATTCAATGGCTACTACAACCGTTCAGACCTTACCGAACTGGCGTTTTGCGATGGCTGGTACCGCAGCGGCGATCTCGGGTTTCTCCTGCGGGATGAGTTGTTTGTAGTAGGACGAAAGAAAGATCTGATCATCGTTGCCGGCGAGAATATTTATGCCCAGGATTTGGAAGAGATTGCTTTCCAACATCCTGCCATTCACGATGGACGGGCCGTCGCCATCGGCATCTACAACCCTGACTTAGGAACTCAAGAAGTCGTGCTGGTCGCCGAAGTGGAACGAGCCGATCTCTTGTCGGGCGCTGAAGTTATTGAGAGTGAGATCCGCAGCCAGATTGCCGCTGCCATCGGCATTTCGGTCCGCAGTATTTTTCTGAAACCGCCGCAGTGGATCGTGAAGAGTACCGCCGGGAAGCCCGCGCGATCGACGACACGCGAGAAATTAATGCAGGAACATCCGCAACTTAGTCGAGGGGGCACTGAACTGTGAATGAACAGATGAATGCGATGAGCACTTACATCCGGGAACTCCTGCGAAAGCCGGACATGGCAATTGACGAAAATACTCCTCTCGTCTCCTCCGGTCTAATCGACTCGATGGCCTTGGTCGATTTGCTTGTCAAGCTGGAGGATCTCACGCGCATGCGCATCCCCGCCGGCAAAGTCCAGCCCAAAGACATGAATACCCTTGCCTTGATGTTTGCCACGGCGCAGCGAGTGGGCAGGCCAAGATAAAGACACGACAAAGGGAGTCCACCCATTCTGGCTGAGGCTGAATCTGCTGTGGTCCGCTTATTGTGAGAATTCCATAAAGCTCACCAAAGCATGCCCTAATGACCACGTCGACGTTGCCAAAATCACCGATGGCCCCTTGAGTTCGGCACCCAAAGCACCTCGGAGCAAGTTCATTTGCCTGCTTGCCGGTCTCAATATCTATTCTCGTTTGGGCAATCGGCTTTGGCTCTCGTTTCGAGTTTTCTGCTGGCGGATTGCGATGGCAGCGAGCAGCAGTCCGCAGGACAGAAGTCAGGCCGGGCCGGCAGTACGCCCAATGCCAGCCGTGGTTGCGCATCGTCCATGCGCTCGCCTATCAGCTCCCGAATCATTCGAATAAACCGCGGGTGCGTGCCCACGGTCTGCGCACGAACCATGGGCAGCCCTAACTCGTCGCAGAGTTGGCGCGCCTGAGTGTCGAGATCGAAGAGGATCTCCATGTGGTCGGAGACGAAGCCGATCGGAGCGATGACCACCGCTGATTTGTTTCCCCGCACAGTCGGCTGACGCAGATAGTCCAGAATGTCCGGTTCCAGCCAAGACTGTGATGGAGGTCCGCTGCGGCTCTGGTACACCAGCACCCAATCGGCGCGTCCGAGTTGCTCCGCCACCAGGCGCCCGGTTTCTCGCAACTGCACTTCGTAGTCACAGCTTCGTGCCATGGCAGAGGGGATGCTATGCGCGGTGTAGATGAGTTGTGCAGCGTCGCGCTGCTCATCCGGCAGCTTTGCCAACGCCCCTCGGACTCGATCGGCCATCGCCTCGATAAAGCCGGGATGATTGTGAAAGGCCCGTATCTTGTCGACGACTGGAGCACCCGGACCAGCCGCCTCGCAGCGCCCGCGCAATGTCCTCGCGATATTGCCGGCAGCTCGAAAACGAACTATAGGCCGAGGTGACAAATGCGAGGGCGCGCCGCACTCCATCTTTCTTCATCTGCAAAAGCGTGTCGGCCAGCATGGGATGCCAGTTGCGATTGCCCCAATAGACCGGCAACTTAGGACCGTGCTCGGCAAGTTCGCGCTCCAACGCAGCGATCAGCCGGCGGTTCTGCTCGTTGATCGGACTCTTCCCGCCGAAGTGGTAATAGTGCTCCGCGACGTCTAGCATGCGCTCGCGCGGGACGTTCTTTCCCCGCAGAACATTTTCCAGGAACGGCATCACATCCGCCGCGGCCTTCGGGACCACCGAAAGAGATGACCACGATCGCGTCGTACTTCAGCAGCTCTATTGTTGTCGTTGGATTGGCCATTCCATTAACGCGTTTCGGCTGAACAAGTAATGCGACACCAACCACTCTTCGCCGGCTGCGTAACCCCACAGCTCGGCACAAGCCATGAAGAAAACCCGCCAGCGCACAAGCCACCGCCGGGCGTCGCGCTTGCGGTCGCCAGCAGCGAGGGCCTTGGAGTATGTGTCCGCAAACAGATCCCGCGATCTCTGCCCGGTTGCGGTCCATGTTCTGCAACCATGCCTCCGCGGTCTTCTGGTAGTGCTGCCCGTTCAGCTTCCAGTGATCCACGATATGCACATCGCGCTGAAAGTACAGCAGCAGATCGTCGCTGGGCATAATGCCGCCGGTGAAGAAGTACCGCGCCATCCAGTCGCCGGCGTCGCGCACCTCGAAGGGATACGCGAAACGACGGTGCGTGAAGATGTGAACGAAGAGCAAGGCATCTTTCTTCATCCACGAAGCAATACGCGACAGCAGGAGATCGTAATTGCGCATGTGCTCGAACATCTCTACCGACACCACGCGATCGTAGGTGGAAGGCGCCTCGAAAAGGTTGATGTCAGCAGTAATGACTTGAAGGTTGTAAAGCCCACGCTCTCTGGCACGGGCGTCGATGAATTCCTTTTGCGTCCGCGAATTGGATACCGCCGTGATTCGGCTGCGCGGGTACTTGTTCGCCATATAGAGCGAGAGCGAACCCCAGCCGCAACCCAGTTCCAGCACCTGCTGTCCGTCGGTAAGGCGCGCCCGCTCGCAGGTCAGTGCAAGCATCGCCTCCTCGGCCTCGTCCAGCGTCTTCGTTCCCGGGCGCCAGAGCCCGCTGCTGTACTTCAGATGCTTTCCCAATGCCAGCTCAAAGAAGCGCGCCGGGACTTCGTAATGCTGCTCGTTCGCGGACTCGGTTGCAATCGCTACCGGACTCGCCTTAAGCTGTTCGACGAATGCCAGCAGACGGGCGCACTGCTTCTCCTCGTCGCCTGCATCTTCTTCGCGCAGGCGCTGCTTGAGCAATCCCCGAATGCCGATGCGAATCAGCCAGTCCGGCAGCAGATCGCGCTCCAGCCATCTATCCACGGACATGGTTGGATCCGGCGCCGGACCCGTTGCGAGGTTTGGCTTGGTAGTAGTGGTGCTCATCGCAGTCTCACTCAACTGGCTGCCTGGGATTTTCGGAACCACGGAACAAACGCGCTGGTGGTCTGCTGGTAATGTGCATATTCCTGTCCGCGCGAGCGCAACGCCTGGGCCTCGGTCGCCGGAATTCCGGTAACGCGGTAGAGAAAGAAGAGCATGAGCGCGGGACCGATCACCGACACCCACCCCCAGGGCGACGCCAACGCGTAAATCATCCACGCTACCCAGACGAACCACTCGAAGAAGTAATTGGGATGGCGGGAGTAGCGCCACAAACCTCGCTGACAAACGCGCCCGCGGTTTGAGCCGTCGCGCTTGAAAGCCGCCAGTTGCGAGTCGGCCACGCTCTCACCGACCACGGCGACCAGCCATAATCCAACCCCCGCGTATTCGAGCACCGACAACTGCGGCGCCGGATTCAACGCGGCAATCAGCATTGGTAACGAGAGAACGACGTCCAACAGCGCCTGGAATTCAAAGAAGACAAGAAAACGCAAGGAGACATTCTTCCCCTGCCACTCGCGGCGCAGTTGCTGGTAGCGGCCATCTTCAGGCTCGCTCGCGATGCGGCGAATCAAATGCGTCGCCAGGCGTATGCCCCAGAAGGCAACCATGGCGGCCATCAGCCATTTTCGAACCGTCCATCCTGGCCCCTGCCACGCGTACCACAGGGCCAGGATCACCAACCCGAGCGACCACGCCACGTCCACCAACCCAGCGTTATGCAGGCGCTCGCTGACCAGCCACGTCAGCACCATCAGCAACAGCCAGCATTGCCTGCGCCCATCGCCGCCAGTTCTAGAGGCGATAGCCGACATGCTTCAGCACACCTCGATGGCGCTGTGGCGCCGTCTTCGATTTCATCATCTCGCGGGCTCGACGCAACAGCGGAGCAAGCAGTTTGTAGATCAGAAAGATTGCTGGTGGGGCGAGGATCATCCATACGACGATTCCGTGTACGGTGGCTACCCACAGAACCTTAATCGCGTGCCACATCCCGGAGTGAATCAGGCCGACAATCTGCGTCAGCGAAAATCCCATGGGGCGCGACCGGAAAAGCACCTCTCCAGCCCGGATGAACGGCACGAGCAGGAGCAACTGCACCGGATAGACCAGAAAGTTCACCAACTGCATGGCGGGAAGATTCAATCGCAGCCACGCCGCCGCGACCAGACACAGCAAGGTCGTCCAGCCGAGCGCCGGAAACACGCCGAGCACGATGCCAAAGGCGATGCTGAGCGCGATCTTCTCCGGTGTGATGCCCTGACGCAATAGATCCAGGATCGGACCCAGAACGCGACGACGAAAAAAATGGCTGATCATGCCGGATTCCGCAGAAGAATGGCTGAGGCAGGCTGCTCGGGCCGAAGCCGGAAAAGCTGCAGCAGCACATAACTGGACATGGCAATGTTGCCCAGGCCCATAATTGCGACGAACCACACGATTCGCGACGCCAGGCCGCGCTCCTTGTAGAAGACCCACGCGTAGAAGGTGATGAATCCGAAGTAGGCGTCGAACAGGGTCGCAACCGCCCACGGACTTTGCGTCCAACTGAATTCGTTACCGCTCGCCAGAATGGATTTGTGCAGGCTCACCCACGTGGTCATTCCGACCATGTAGAGGAAAATTCCAGCAAACAGTAGCTTGAGTGCGAGTTTCATGACTTATCAGCTTTGCGCCACCAGCCGTTGCAGTTCGCGTTCCAGGGCTGGAAAGTCTTTGAGCGGGATCCATCCGGCATTGCGTAGCGCACCGGCCATGCGATCGTCTGTAGCCCCGCCCACCCATAGCTGAGTACGCGTCGCCGCTCCTTTCCGGATTTCCTGCAAGGGCCCAAGGATCGATTCGGCACGGGCCCCGCAGACCCCGATAAGGATTGCGTTAGCTTCGGTGCGCCGCGCCGCCTGCACGATCTCGCGCGCCGGCAGATTGGTGCCGAGGTGAATCGCGCCCAGGCCGTTCACCGCCGTTAACATGGCGGCGGCCAGCACGCCGAAACCGTGATGCTCGCCCTCCGGTGTCGCCAGCAAAACCTTTGCGCGTCGGATTGGGATTACCGTAAACCCGCAACAGAGAGGCCAGCAGCCCGCTCGACAGCGCCGTCACCATGTGCTCCTGCGCGATGGTGAAGCGGCCCTCATGCCAGCGCTCTCCGGTAACACGCATCAGCGGCAGGGCGATCTCATGCACGATGTTGCGGGGATCGGCCGTCGCCGCTGCCAGCCGGTTCAGTTCACGTTCCGCGCCCACATAATCGAAAGCCTCAATCGCTTTGAGCAGAGGACCAAGGATCGAGTTCGCCGCCTTGACCTTGCGCCGTTTGCCAACACCGGGTTCCAGGAGGTCTTCGGTCTGGCGAAGTAGTTCGCGCAGATCGTCGTCCGCAACCTCGGCGACCTGACCGATAGCGTGGCCGCGTGCCACCGCATCCCGCAGCAGTACCAGGCGCTGCACTTCCTTCTCGGAGTAAATACGACCACGTGCGTCGCGCCGCGGCGTCACCGCTCCATAACGGCGCTCCCATGCACGAATGGTGTCGAGGGGAACGCCCGTCAGCTTGGCCACCGCGCGGATGGGATAAACGGTTTCACTCACAGTTTCAGACTAGAATTAGACGCGACATTTGTCAATGATTTGTCTTGGACAAATATTTGACAAACTCAGAGCGCAGCGAGTACAAGAAGAAGTATTAGAAATCCGGGCGGGCTGCTTGGGTCGTACCTCTGACGTACCCCTTACGAGCTGTTGACCGGCGAACACATTTCCATGCGAGTTCTGTTGTGAACGAAGAAGCCCATCACTATCGATTCGGCGCGGTCGCAGGTTTTGCGGCGCTGCACCTGGCGGCGCTTGGCGTGTTCTTCGTTTCCTTTCGCTGGCAGTATCTGGCGCTGATGCTGGCGATGTACCTGGTCCGCATGTTGGGAGTTACCGCGGGGTATCACCGATATTTCAGCCATCGTTCCTACAAGCTGAACCGCTTCTTTCAGTTCGCACTCGCGGTGCTGGCGCAAAGCTCCGGCCAGAAGAGCGTGTTGTGGTGGGCGGCGCACCATCGCGTGCATCACCGTCACTCCGATCAGCAGCCGGACGTGCACTCTCCCGGCCTGCGGGGCTTCTGGTGGGCGCACGTTGGCTGGGTCATCTCCAACGACTACGACGACTACGATCCTTCTCTCATCCGCGACTTTGCTAAGTTTCCTGAGCTGCGCTGGCTCGACCGCTACCATTGGGTGCCGACAGCGCTGCTGGGAGCCGCCATCTTTTCGTTCGGCGGCCTCGGCGCTTTCCTTTGGGGATACGTGCTGTCAACCGTGGTTCTGTATCACGCCACCTTCTGCATCAATTCGCTGGCGCACGTTTGGGGCACTCGGCGCTTCGCCACACCCGACGAGAGCCGCAACAATTTCGTGCTGGCGCTGATCACCCTGGGTGAAGGCTGGCACAACAACCATCACCGCTTCATGTACGCCTGCCGCCAGGGAATTCTCTGGTGGGAGGTGGACTTCACCTACTACGCGCTGCGCGTTCTGGCCTGGCTGAGGATCGCGCGCGAGTTGCGTGGCGTGCGGCTGCCGCAAAGCGAAACCGAGGCCGAGCGCATGAGCCGCATCGCCGTGGTAGGGTCAGGCATCGCCGGCATGGCCGCCGCCTATCTGCTAAGCCGCAAGCATGAAGTACATCTTCTGGAACGTGACGAGCGTCTTGGCGGGCACACCCACACGCATGCGATTCCGACGAGCCGCGGCGTCTTGCCCATCGACACCGGGTTCATCGTTCACAATGACCGGACCTATCCCAACCTGGTGAAGCTGTTTCGCGAACTTGGCGTGGAGCGGCAGGCGAGCGACATGTCGTTCGGGGTCTCTTGCCAGAGGACGGGCTTCGAATACAGCAGTCGTGGCTTGGCTGGGCTCTTCGCACAGAAGAGTAACTGGCTGCGCCTGCGCCACTATCGTTTCCTGCGCGAGATCCTGCGCTTCAATCGCGAATCGCCGAAGGTGCTGGACGATCCCGCCGGGGCCACCATGACGCTGGGAGAGTGGATCAAGGCAAACGCCTTTAGCGAGGACTTCAGCCGCTATTATCTCTACCCGATGGCGGCTGCCGTCTGGTCGACTTCACTGGAAGAGATCGAAGATTTTCCAGCGGTTACGCTGGTGCGCTTCTTCGCCAATCACGGCTTTCTCGGTGTCAACACGCATCCCCAGTGGTATTCCGTCAAAGGCGGCAGCAGCCAGTACATCGCGCCACTCACTGCGCCTTACAAGGAACACATTCGAACGGGCGTACATATCGCGGGGGTTACGCGATCGCCGGACGCCGTCAGAGTCCGCTTCGTGAACGGCAGGAGCGAACTTTTCGACGAGATTATCTTTGCCTGCCACGGGCCGCAGGCGATGGAACTGCTGGCGGACGCATCGCAGCAAGAACTCAGTGTGCTCGAAGGATTCACTACCAGTCGCAATGAGACGGTGCTGCATACGGATGAAACGCTGCTTCCTTCGCGCCCCAGCGCGCGCGCCTCCTGGAATTACCACGTCGGAGAAACTGATCGCGCGGTCACACTGACCTACCACATGAATCGGCTGCAGCAACTGCCGGCCCGGGAGCCGTACTGCGTCACCCTGAACGCCACCGCTCGCATCGATGCCGCCAAGGTTCTACGCGAGATGACCTACTTCCATCCGCTGATGACGCTGCCGGCAATCCGCGCCCAGGCGCGCTGGCGGGAGATCAGTGGACAAAATCGCACGCACTTCTGCGGCGCGTACTGGTTTTACGGATTCCACGAAGACGGCCTGAACTCGGCCATCCGCGTAGCGCAATCGCTAGGAGTAGGTTGGCGGCCGGGAGCATGATGGAGAGCGCGATCTATTTCGGCACGCTGCGTCATCGCCGCTTCCATCCCAGGCGTCATGAGTTCACCTATCCGCTCGTTCATGGCCTATCTGGATGTCGATTGCATTGCGGAGCTGATGCGAGTGTCACGTCTTCGCCAGCCATAACCGACTGGAATTGGGCCAGTTTTGACGATCGCGACCACTTCGGCGATGCGTGCAAGCCTCTGCGCGAGCGGTTGGCGCAAGATGCTGCGCAGAACGGCTTAGCTCTGCCTAGTGGGAAGATCTTCCTCCTCACCCACCTGCGGTATCTTGGGTACAACTTCAATCCAGTTTCGTTCTTTTACTGCTACGACGCCGCCGCACGGCTGCAACTCGTCATGGCCGAAGTGAAGAACACCTTCGGGGAAACGCATAACTACTGGCTGACGGCAGCTCGCCAGTCCAGCGCTTCCGGGGCCTCCCACAGCTACGAGTTCGACAAGACATTCCACGTCTCTCCGTTCATGAGCATGGGGTGCAGCTATCACTGGACCTTTACCAATCCGGGCGAGTCTCTTGTCGTGCAGACCAACGTCGGCGAAAACAACCGGGCTGTGTTCGATGGCACACTGCGCTTGGCGCGCCGGCCTTGGTCGCAACAATGGTTACACCACGCACTCACACGCTTCCCCTGGGTCACCGCGAAGACAGTTGCCGCCATTCACTGGGAAGCGCTGCGCCTCTACTGGAAGAACGTCCCCATCGTGCATCATCCCGGGTCAGGCAAGTTCGCCCCCGCCAATACGCGCCCACTCGGCGCCTCCTGGAGTATCGAATGAACCACGCGCTGTCCAAACGTCTCTTCCTGAAATTGCTCAGCGGGCTGAACGAAGGCTTTCTCGAACTGGTCTGTCCCGAGGAGACTTACAGCTTCGGCTCGCCACGCGCGGAGCTGCGGGCGATGATCGTTGTGCACGACGAAGGCTTCTACCGGCGTGCGCTGTTCGGCGGCGATGTCGGCATGGGTGAGGCGTTCATGGACGGCGACTGGTCGTCTCCCGATCTGGTCAGCCTGGTGAGGCTGGCGGTCCGCAATCTGGATGCGGTGGAGAACGGGAGCAGGCTATTTTCTGCGATCAGTTCAATCGCCGACACTGTCCGTCATCGCCTGCGCGGCAACACCATGTCAGGCAGCCAACGCAACATTAGCTATCACTATGATCTTGGGAACGACTTCTACCGTTTATTTCTCGATTCCACGATGGCGTACTCCTGCGCTTACTTTCAAAGCATTGATGACAGCTTGGAGCAGGCCCAGCTCAACAAGTACGAAAGCATCTGTCGCAAGCTCGATTTGAAGGCTGCCGATCACTTGCTGGAAATCGGCACCGGCTGGGGCGGTTTTGCGTCGTACGCGGTCCAGAAATATGGCTGTCGCATCACGACCACCACCATCAGCCGTCGGCAGCATGATTACGCAAAGGAAGTCTTCACCAGCATCGACCCGTCCGGCGATCGCATCAACCTGTTGTTTGAGGACTACCGCAACTTGCACGGCCAGTTCGACAAGATCGTCAGCATCGAAATGTTCGAAGCGGTTGGCCTGCGGTTTTATGACACGTACTTTGGTGTCTGCAATCGTCTGCTGAAACCCGACGGCATCATGGTTCTGCAAACCATCACCATCAACGATCAGAAGTTTCCGGTCTATCGCAAACGCTGCGACTGGATCCAGAAGTACATCTTCCCCGGCTCGGAGCTGGCATCGGTCGCGGAGATTCTGCGAAGCCTGGCGCGCTGTACCGGTCTGTCGTTATTCCACGCCGAAGACATTGGCCTGCACTATGCCGAGACCCTGAAGCAATGGCGGGAGCGATTCACCCTGCGTTTGGAAGATGTGAAGGCACTTGGGTTCGATGAGCGCTTTCTGCGGATGTGGGAATACTACCTCAGCTATTGCGAGGGAGCCTTCCGCGAACGCCACGTCGGAGACATGCAACTGGTGCTAACGAAGCAACGAGCCGCCGTGCCGTTTGCAATTGGCGTCCCGGATAGAAAAGCGGCCGGCGTCATTTCCTGACGCGCAGACACTTGTTCAGGCGCGAGACGAAAGGGTCGGACTATAAACCACGATCCTCGTGTCCCAGGGCGTTAGGTTGTTTCAGCTGAGAAGGAGTCTTGTGTCCGTTCCTACACGCGTGGCCATAGCCGGTGTCACCGGCTATATCGGGGGACGTCTGGCCCCTCGCCTCCTCGATCACGGCTACGCGATTCGGTGTCTGGTGCGCTCTCCCGCCAAGGTACAGAATCGCTCGTGGGCGACAGATCCCAAGGTCGAAATCAGGCAAGTCGCCCTGGAAGACGAAGCCTCTCTCACCCGCGAGCTGCAGGGATGCGAGGCTGCGTTCTACCTCGTGCATTCCATGATGTCTTCGGGCTCGGATTACGCTGAGCACGATCGGCAACTGGCTTCGACGTTCGCGCGCGCCGTCCGCAATGCCGGCGTCAAACGCATCATCTATCTTGGCGGTCTGGGCGAGACCGGTTCGGATTTGAGTGAGCACCTTTCCTCTCGCCGCGAAGTCGAGGACGCCCTTGCCTCAACTGGCGTAGCGGTTACAGTACTGCGCGCGGCCATGATCATCGGGTCAGGTTCTGCCTCCTTTGAGATCCTGCGCTACCTGGTGGAGCGACTGCCGGTCATGGTCACTCCGAAATGGGTGAGCACGCCGTGCCAGCCGATCGCGGTCAAGAATGTAGTTGGGTATTTGATCGGCGTTCTCGCGGTGCCGGAAACCACTGGTGGCACATTCGACATCGGCGGTCCGGACGTGTTCTGTTATCGCGACATCATGACCATCATGGCGGAGGAGTTGGGATTGCGCCGCCGGCTGGTGATTCCTGTCCCGGTGCTGACGCCGCGGTTGAGTTCATACTGGATTCAGTTGATCACCCCTTTGAGCAACACCATCGCCAGCCCTCTGGCCGAGGGACTGAAAAATCCAGTGGTATGCCGCGAGAATCGCATTGTCGGGCTCATACCCCAGGAGTTGCTCGGCGTCCGGGCAGCCATCCACGCAGCCCTCACCCGGATCGCGGAACACACCGTGCAAACCAGTTGGTCGATGGCTGGGCCTATTCCAGGAGATTCGGACTGGGCGGGTGGGACCGTGTTCCGTGACATTCGTGAAACTATCGTGCAAGCACCTGGCTGGGCGGTCTTTCGCGCTGTTTGCCGTGTCGGTGGCGGGAACGGTTGGTATGCTGCCGACATTCTCTGGAAGATCCGTGGATGGATGGATCAATTGGCTGGCGGCCCCGGGTTACGGCGAGGGCGGAGAAACCCGGAAACCGTGGAATATGGCGAGGCGCTCGACTTTTGGCGGGTGGTTGGTTTTGAGCGCGACCGCCGCCTGGCGTTACGCGCTGAGATGAAGCTGCCGGGTGAAGCGCTGCTTGAGTTTCGGGTGGAAGCGGTCAATGATCGTCAATCGGTTTTGCACCAGTCAGCGTTATTCCGTCCGCGCGGTCTGCTCGGCCTGGCCTACTGGTACAGCGTGCTGCCTTTTCACTCCATCGTTTTCAGTGGCATGTTACGCGGCATCGAACGGGAAGCGATCAAGATTGCGACCGGTTTCCGGAGCACTGCTGCCGGAACCTCGTAACGAACTTAGACACACAGCGGCGGCACCGGTCATCGGAAACAGAAAACTCGAAAGTAGAACGAGTACAACAACCTCGCGTAAATTGAAAGTTTGTCGTCAGCTGAAGGGGGCTTCCAAAGCCTTGGCCGACCGGGAGTTAGCCAGAATCGGCTTTCGGAAGATTACCATCGATAACTTGGCCAGTGTTTACGAACGCTTTTCATCTGGCCGCATAATTCCCAACCCGTGTTGCTGAAAAACTTCCCCAAGTCGCGGACACAACGACCGAACGACGACAACAGCCGATGTCGTGGATGGTGCAGCTGTTGGATTGATTCAGCGCCGAAGCGGCACGCGCCTCGCGGCGGAAGCGCTCCAGCGCGGCAGGATCGCGCGCTACATCCTCGGGCAGGACTTGAGCGCGAGCCCTCGGCTTTGTAGACGACATCCATGCCGCCACCGCCGAGCTTTTCGACAATGCGGTAGAGGGACATCGTGGGAGACCCGTCTCATTTTTCATGGCACGGCAGCTTCGTCCAACACAAAAATATAAGCTCAGGCTTCCGCGACCGGCTACCCAGCATCTCACAATTCAGGCGAGTTCAATCAGTAACACTGTTCGGTCTCAATCCTGAGCCTTAGAGAAGCCTCAATGCCGCAGACTTTTTCCGCGGTGGTAGTCGCCAAGCGAACGAAGACTTGCTTCGTCTGGAGCGCTTAGGAGTCAGAAAGCGAAAAGTATAGAAACTCGAGCGGAACACTCAAAAGCAGGGAAAAGGAAGAGGTCGTCAGCATGCCTTTGCTCCAGGTCGTAATCGTCCTAATCGTGGTCGGCGTTCTTTTGTGGCTGGTGAATCGCTACATTCCGATGCAATCGACTATCAAGTCGATCCTCAACGCGGTGGTAGTTATTGCGGTCGTCATTTGGATTCTGAATTTGTTCGGGCTTTTCCAGACTTTCTCAAACATCCATGTCGGCAAGTGAGCACTGCCTGCTTTCGCATACGGCGGCTGAGCGAAGACGCGTAGCCGCTTGGAAGATGGCAAATCGGTTTCACTCCGCTGTTTTTCTTGCGCTGGTAGCAGTGTTCGGGGCGCTCCCCTGCCAGCTGAAGGCGCAAGAGTTACACGAGAGCCCGCCCAACTTAAATTCAATTCTAGATGCACTAGAGAAAACCGAGGCGCAGAACCCCGCTCTCTCGCAGCCCTACCAGGTGACACGGCAATATAAAGTATTCCGCGGCGACGATCCCCAGCCTTACTCGGAAGCAACTGCTCACATCATCTTTATCCCCCCTGACAGCAAAACCTTCAAGATTACTGAAGAGCAGGGTAATTCGAAAGGGATCAAGATCGTAGATGGCATTTTGAAGCAGGAAATAGCTTCCGCCAAGATGGGATCTAAAGGCGATATCAGCCGATCCAATTATGACTTCGTTTTCGTCGCCGAGCAGGATTTCGGTGGGTCTCAAGAGTACATTTTGCACATCATTCCAAAACGTAAAGAAACGGGCCTCTTCCTCGGCGACATTTGGGTGGATGGCAAGACGTTCCACATCCGTCAGATTGTTGGTGTCCCGGCCAAGAGTCCCTCTTTCTGGATCGAGGACCTGCACATCACCGTGCAGTTCGCGGCTGTGAGCGGCATGTGGATACCGGTGTTTGTCCATGCGATCGCGACCGTTCGACTTCTGGGTATTTGCACTCTTACGGGTCGCAATCTAGCGGCTCCCATCGCCGATTCAGGCGCGGTGAAGGCTTCTAGAAGCGGTTCATTGAAAGACTTTGGGGCATCGCCGAAGACGTTAGTGGAAGAGTTCCCATGCCTGTTCGAGTTCGCGGTCTGAGGCGTGTTCGGCAGAGGAGCGCCTCAGAGCTGAATCAATCGAAGCTACCAGCGTGTCACCGTGAAAGGGCTTGGTGATGAAAGGTCGCGGACGGAGATGCTAATGATCGCCGACTCATACCTTCTCTGGGCTGTGAGACAAGCTACATCCGGGCAATGCCCGCAAGACCTTTCCTGCTGCGCGACAAGAAACAGGGCGAGCCATCATTGGATGAACGATGCACCCGCCCTACAGTAGAACAAAAATGGCGACTACGTGGCGCAAATCAACAGCGTTTTATTTGTATGTCGCGTTCGTACGATCCAGGTAATCGCGGTGCGCGGAAGACTCCGTCGCCAAGTCGAACGCCGGCAGGATCAGTGGATTGTTCTTCAGGGTATCGCGCAGCGAGTCGTTCATCTTGTCGATACCGTCTGCGTTGGGCGTGAGATAGAAGACCCAAAAAGTCCCAGGAGCGGAAGTGTGGACGGCTTCGGTGTCGATTTCATACTCGATAATGGTGCCGTTCGCCAGCATCTTCTCAAGAATGGGTACCATCACGCTCTTTGCCAGAGTATCGACCGCGTCGCCAGGCGCGTCGGCCTTCAGCTTGTACATCGCCCCGTGGGTGTAGCCGGCTTTCATCGTGCCGGGGTGCCAGTTGTAGTAATGGCTCACCAGGATGTCGTCCCAGTGTTTGGTAGCGCTCTCCAAAGCTGGAGAAGTTGAGCTCCCGTTCTTGTAGAACTGATCGAGCACGTTGAGGACACCCGACATCGACGAGGAACACCACCAGTCGTCATGGGTTGCACCCTCCACCTGATGAACCAGGTTTACATCTGAACCGTAACCTACCAGCAATCCATCGCTCATCGCCTTCTGCAGCAGCGGCTGGTCGGCGGCGTCGGACTTTTCCATCTCCGCCCACTGCGCGCGCGGAATTGCCCACTCGCCGACATAGCAGTACATCGGTGATTTTTCTTTCATCTCGGATTGGGCCAGCGCCGACAATGCGCTGCCGACGATCAAACCAAACAAGCAAATTGCCGCTAACGTCTTGCACTGTCTGCTCATCGTTCTGTACATCCTCCATGTTGAAGTGGTGTTCGTGGTTCTATGAGACCTGGGGATGAAAGATAAGGCTTTGGGAACCCGAACCAAGGCGAGACGGATTACAGCAAGCGAGCAAGAGCGCAAACGTTACATGGAGCAGATGGGAGGAAGTTATGTCAGCAAAGGTGCAGTGTCTATAGCATCAAAGCGCCGCAGCAAGACGTTTCAGGCGCCGTGCTTGCGCATGAGCAATTAAAACTAAAATCGACTATAGGCATGGACTGTGGATGGACTGTATCGAAGCCTAAGTTGTTAAATT
>CAVRWP010000008.1:0-550397 GCA_963724965.1 uncultured Acidobacteriaceae bacterium | reverse complement strand
CCACGACAGCTCGCGGCTGGGGCTGGCATCCTCGTGGTTGGGCATTGCCGCTCGTAGCGTTCGGAAATCCAGCTCCTAAACTTCACTTCGCGCGATGGCGAGTGCCGCGATGGCCGCAGTCTCGGCACGAAGGATGGTTTCGCCTAAGGAAGCCGCGATCCACTGTGAGGTGCCGAACCTCAGCAGTTCGTCTTCTGTCCAACCGCCTCCTGGGCCAACCGCCAGTACCAGTGCTTCGTTTGCGCGGGAGCGAAGAATCTCGCTTAAGCCGACCTCGTGCTCGCTCTCAGCGAGAACAATGCGCAACCCAACGGCAGGGTTCAGCGCGTCAGCAAGCTTAACCGGTTCGGAGATCTCCGGCGGTGAAATTCGTCGCGATTGCTGCGACGCCTCGCGGGCAATGCGCCGCCATCGCTCCACCCGCTTTTCAGCGGCCAACGCGAGATGCTTTTCCGTGCGACGCGCAATCACCGGTATGATCCCGCTGACATTCAGTTCGGTACACTTCTCGATCGCCCACTCCATTCGATCGAACTTGAAGACGGCTAACAGCAGGGTGATGGGCGTGACTGCTTGAGACGCAACCTCGTGGCCCAGCGCAAATTCCACGTGGCCCTCGGCTACGCTGGTGACCGTCGCGCGATAGATTCGGTCGCCGCAGGCCACTTCGAACTCCTGCCCGACGCGCGCTCGCAGCGTGCGCGCCAGGTGCGCGGCGTGCTCGCCGGTTAATGCGGCCCGGTCGGCGGAGAATTCGTCGGCAATCCAGCGGCGGCGGGTCATCGTGTGAAAAGTAGCAGAGCAGTGGCGATTGCCATCGAGGCATAAACCCCGCCGAAGATGCGGTTCTCCCGGGCCAGTGCGTCTTCTTCAAACACGCGGCTGTTGAGGACGAACTCCAGCGCCGAGATCATGCCCACGAGCACGGCCATCACCAGCCATCGCTCCTCGTGGATCTTGGCAGTGAGCAAGTAGGGAATGGCGAGAATCGAGAGTGCGAGATAGATGATCCCGCCGATACGCGCGCGCTTGCGGCGCTTGGGATTCTGATATCGCATCAGCACAATGCGCGCCAACTCCAGCGACCGCGCAATCCGCGCGACCGCCGGCAGCGCCGTGACGATCAGCAGGAACCACGCGTAGATGCGGAGGGCTTTATCCAAAAAAGACCGCTAGTCGCTTTTCGCTCTTCGTACGCAGCAGCGTAACGCGGGCAGAGGATGCATGGCGAAAAGCGAAGAGCCGCAAGCGAAGAGCGGCTCTTTCTACCCGAAGATTTCCTTCACCTTGTTCAGCAGCGAACGGTTTACCGGCTTATTCTCAACCGTGAGGGTCGAGTCCAGTTCCTGGATTAGTTCGCGCTGGCGCTTGGTGAGCTTCGAGGGCGTCTGCACCTTCACCTCGACGAAACAGGTCACCGCGGCCGTGGCCGTTCAGCACCGGCACGCCTTTGTTCTTCAGCTTGAAGTGCGTTCCAGTCTGCGTGCCCTCGGGAACCTTAAGAGCCTGCTCGCCTTCCAGCGTAGGGACCTTGATCTCGGCGCCCAATGAGGCCTGCGTGAACGATACCGGCACAACGCAATAAAGATTCTTGCCGTCACGCTCGAAAAAGGAATGCTCCTTGACGTGCAGCACGACGTACAGATCGCCCGGAGGGCCGCCGAAAGCGCCGGCTTCGCCCTCGTTGGAGTAAAGAATGCGCGCGCCTTCCTCGACCCCTGCCGGGACTTTCACCGTCACCGTGCGATCGCGCGTGACGCGTCCTTGTCCGCGGCATTGCGTGCAAGGATCGACGATCAACTTTCCCGTGCCGCCGCAGGTGCTGCACGCGCGGGTGATCGAGAAGAAGCCCTGCTGATAGCGCATCTGTCCGCGCCCGCCGCAGGTAGTGCAATTGATTGGCGCTTTGCCGGGCGCAACGCCGGAGCCCTTACACGGCTCGCACTCCTCGTGGCGGCGAACTTCCACTTGCTTGGTGACACCGAAGACTGCCTCTTCGAATTCCAGCGAGAGGTCCTCGCGAAGATCGGCGCCACGTTGCGCCCGCGAGCGGCCGCGGCCGCCGCCCCGGCCTCCGAACATATCGCCGAAGCCGAAGATGTCGCCGAAGATGTCCTGGAAGTCGTTGAAGACGGTGGCGTCGAAGCCGCCGAAGCCCTGCGCCCCGCCGTTTCCCACGCCCGCATGTCCGAAGCGATCGTAGCGGGCGCGCTTCTCCGTATCGGCCAGCACGGCGTACGCTTCGCTGCACTCCTTGAAGCGCTCTTCCGCCTCCGGGTTATCGGGATTGCGGTCGGGATGGTATTGCAAGGCAAGCTTGCGATACGCGCTCTTGATCTCCTGATCGTTGGCGGTACGCGAGACGCCTAGAACTTCGTAGTAATCACGTTTCACTGTTGTAGCCAGAACACTACCTCATTTACGTCGCAGGGCTAAAGCCCCAATTGTTCTCTGACGCGGGGGCAATTACTAAGTGCCGTCGGCTGAAGCCGACTCCCGCAGGATGAACGGCCTTGACGCTGGCCTGAAGGCCAGCTCTACCTGGGCCAGGTCTCCCAGGCAGGTCTACCCAAGCCAACTCTCACCCAAGCAACTCTACCCAGGCGCCCCAGCACGCTCACAACGGCTGAAGGCCAGCACTCCCGGAAAAATCATCCCGTCTTACTATTTCGCGCGACGCGCACCATTGCCGGCCGCAGCAGGCGTTCCTTCAGCTTGTAGCCGCGCTGAAGTTCGTCGATGACGTGATTGTCCTCAGCTTCATCGGTATCGACCATCTGGATCGCCTGATGCAGGTTCGGATCGAACACTTCACCCTCGGATGGAATGGGCTGCACGCCCAGCTTGGCTAGCGCGTCGTGAAACTGCTTGTCGATGAGCTCGATGCCGTCATGAAAATCCTTCAGCGAGGCGGCATCGGTCTTCAGCGCGCGGTCCAGGCTGTCGAGGATAGGCAGCAGAGACCGCAGCGCGTCAGCCAGCGCGTAGTCGCGATAATCCTGCTGCTCCTTGGCGTTGCGCTTGCGAAAATTGTCGAACTCGGCTTGCAGACGTGCAGCGCGATCAAGAAAGGCCGCGCGTTCGGTCTGGGCCTTCTCCAGCTCAGCCTGTATATCGTTAACAGACTTATCCACTGTCGCCGAGGCCTCGTCGGTCCCCTCGACCGGCAACTCGCGATCTACATCCAGCTCCGCATCGGAGCTTCCATTCGTTTTTTTGAATGCCATATCTATCCCTGAGTTATCACAGACGTTCAGAGCCGCCCTGCCGGGTGTCGGTGGAGCACGCCTTCAGGAGTGCAACAACTTTATGCCCCAACGCCGCGGAGTTCCGAAGGCCACCTTAACTATGTCGACTCGTTCCACAAATGATCGAACATGCGCGCGATGTACGACACTGCGGTGATGGTGTGCTCGTAATCCATTCGGGTAGGCCCAATAACGGCAAGCGATCCCATCACCTCGTCGCCAACTCGCGCCGGCGTCCCGATTAGTACGAAGTTATTTAGATGCGGCATGGTGTCTTCCAGACCCACGACTACGCGCACCGCCTCCTGACGCGTGTCCAGATAGGCCGACAGCAGATCCACCACCCGCTGCTTTTCTTCCAGCGTCGCCAGCAATTGGCTCAGGCGCTCTTTATCCTGCTCGGTGATGACCAGGTTGGCCGCGCCTTCCACGTAGACCGTTTCCGGCACGTTCTCCGTGGCCAAGGCACCCTGTGCGCAGAGCTGCTCCACCGAAGCTCGCAGCCGATCGTACTCGCTGCGCTCCTGCTGCAGGCGCTTGGCGATCTCGTCGCGTAACGACTCCATCTCCCAGCCGCGGAAGTTCTGATTGATATAGGCCGCTGCTGCTTCCAGGTCGGCGATCGTTAGATCTTCGCCCAGCCGCAACACGCGATCCCGAACCAGCCCGCTGCGCGTGACCAGCACGGCCAGAACCTTCTTATCGGCCAGTCGCTGAAAGTAGACATGCTCCAAGCGCGTTGCGCTGTGCCGGGCGCCGCGCTGACTGTCACGCCCACGCCGCGCGAGATCAGCGACAGCACGTGCGAAGAGCGCTCCATGAACTCCTGCAGATCCTGCGTGCCCTGCAGGCTGCCCTGGATCAGGCTCTCGTCGGCGGGCGACAGGCGCGCCTCGCCGGTCAGTTGTTTCACATAAAAACGATAGGCCTGCGCCGTGGGCACACGTCCAGCCGAGGTGTGCGGCTGCTCCAGAAAACCCGCGTCGGCCAAGTCGGCCATCACGTTGCGAATGGAGGCAGCGCTCAGGCTCTCGCGGTTGTTGCGCGCCAGCGTGCGTGACCCAACCGGCTCGCCCGTAGAGATGTAAGTCTCTACGATGGCGGTCAGGATTTCGCGTTCTCGTTTACCGATGCCCGGAGGTGAGCCCATGGTCCTTTGCCCTAGGATTGTAAGTTGCTGTACGACAATAGTTTATATCGTCAACAAGATATAGTCCGACATGATTATTCTAGGAACCAGAGAGGCGGGTGTCAAGATTGGCACTCCTGAGTCGGGAGTGCCAAGAGCGCGGAGGCATCTGCTTGCTAGAATGCGCTTGTTGCATGCACTCCTTCGCTACCAACCTGTCGTTTGCGGTCGCGCTGCTCATGCTCGGATGGGCGCTTTTCGCTTTTCTGGGGCTTCTCTGGCCGCCGGTTTTTCAGTGGCGGGCAGCGGAAACACGATGGCCATTCCGCAACCCGGAGTTTCTCGCGCTGATTTGGTTTTGTAGTTTTAATGTCTCGCAGGGAGATTACTTCAGCGCGATCTTCTATGGGATTTTCTACGGCTGGATTTTGAGTCGGTCCAAGGTGAATGTGGCACTCACTCGCAATCAGTTACAAGCTGAACTGATCTTTCTGGGAGGCGTCGGAATCAGTGGCGTGCTGGTTTACCTTCAACTGTTTCAACGTATTCTCGGACCAGTCGGCACATTCTTGTTGAAGCCGCTAGTGCTGCTACCTGTCAGTTTCGCTATCTTGCTGCTACTTGTCTGGAGTGGCTTCCGCGTTGCGCAATCCGCACCGACGTTTCACCACAAAGTCTAACTACTGCGCCTGCACCTTAACATCCAGCTTCGCGCCGGACGTGACTTGCACTGTCTCACCATTTTTCAAGTAAGGCTGAAGTACGGCCGGGTTGGCCCACTCCAGGTCCCAGCCGTTGGCGAACGCAACCAATGTGTACTGGCCGGGAACGACGTTGGAGAGAGTGAACGTCCCATCGCTGTCGCTCTGATCGCGACGGAAGAGAGGAAGATTGTTTGCCGCGTCCTGCGGCACCAGCACGATCATCGCGCCGGAAAACGGCTGGCCTTCGCGCACCGCGGTGCCGTTCACCTGTCCCGCACCGTGGGTGGCGATGCCGCTGATGCGCACGTTGCCGCTGCCGGCGATATCGAGGGTGCGGCCCGAAATCTTGGCCCCTGTAGCCGCCAGCTTGTCCAGCGAAAATCCGGGAGCAGCTTCCAGTCCGATCTGGTATCGCCCTGGTCTGACATTGTCAGACTGGAAGTCGAAGGACCCGTGTTCGTCGATATCGCTGCGAAAACTTTCGCCCGTGCCCGGGTTCGCCAGCAGGACTGCGGCATGCTGTGGCACGTGTCCCGGAAACAGGATCGTGCCGCTAAGATTCACAAAGCCGGCTGCGTCGGAAACATTAATATCGGCGTCGCCGGTCAGGTCAACCTCGCGATACCATCCACGCGGTGGGACCTTCCCGCCACCTCCGCTGTCGGCGGGGATTTCAACAATGTAGTGTCCGGGCGCCAAGCCTGAAATCTCGACTACGCCCGGCGACACCCAGGAATCCGGTGCATTGGTCACCGAGTCGACGTAGCCCTCGAAGAGATGCTGCGACAGACGCGGAAAAATCATGCGTCCGATCATCGGGCTTTCGGCCGTACCGGTGTGAATGCGGAGATGCAGCGACGGTGTGGCGTGCAACGACATGTCGGCCGTAGCCCGTTCGCCGGGAGTGAGCTGCAGCGGGGTCGCGTCGGCCGAATCCAGTGCGCCGGAGTAGAAGGTCAGCGGATAGGTGACATCGAGGGAAGCGAGGTCTGCGGCGGTGTGCGAATCGCCGATGCTCGCTTTCGAGCCGACATTCTGCGCGTACCAGGGGCGGGCGGAGACCACCAGGTAATACGTGCCCGGTTCCAGATGCCCGATGTGATAGTGCCCCAGGTCGTCAGTTTGCGCCTGATTGATGGGCACAGTTTTCTGCACGCCTTCTTCGGTACTGCGCTGAAACAGCCGAACCATCGCGTATTGAACCGGCTCGTTGGAGTCGTCGGTCACGTTGCCTTCCACCGAAGCGTCGGGGTCCAGGCGGAAGACCAGGTTACTGCTGTCCAGATCGGGGCCGACCGCGATCGCGGTGGCGTATGGATCGTGATGCTCGAAGAACTGCACGGAAGAGCCGCGCGCCGTCGCCATCAACGAGTATTTTCCGCGAGTGAGGCCGGAGAAGGAAAAGCGGCCGTCGGTCCCGGTCATCACCGACTGATTGATGTCGCGACTCTCACCCTGTGTGACGCGCGAGATCGCCACCCGGGCAGAGGCAACCGGCTGGCCGGTGAGCGAGTTGACGACGATCCCCGAGATCCTCAGCCCCTGTTGAGATGATGCCGCCGTCATAGCTGGCGCTGCAGCCGTACTCCCCGATTGTGGGAGTTGCTGCGCCATCAGCATCGAGGTAGTCAGCAACAGCGTGCATGTGAGCCGGATCATCACAGGCTGTCAGTCCGCCTTTCCTGCGTGAATCAGATCGAGTTGCACTTGCGTCTGTTGATTTGGCGTCAGGGTCACGTGCGCAGCCTGCGAGGCGTAGGCGTCCATTGCGTCGGAGCTGGCGTATTCGATGCCATCGATGCGATCGAATGCGAATACCAGGTAGTCTCCTGGCGCCAGGCCGCTCACGGTGAAGCTGTCGCCGGAAACCTGCACAGTGTGGGGCGCAACCTTCGACGCCGGCTGCGGCAGCACGACGATCGTCGCGCGTTGCGGTGTGCCGTTCTGTGTCTTCACGGTGCCTGAGACAGTTGCGCTGTCATCGCGCAACACGACGTCCAGAGAATAGCTCTGACCCGGCGACACCGAAATGTCGTCATACAGAACGTTCGTCTGCCCGTACATGGCCGACTGCACATACCATGGCGGACGTGGCTTTAGGTCCACCGTGTAGCTCCCGAAGTCCACATTCTGCAAAGTCATCCCGTTGGATCCCTGCCCGTAGTTCGAGAACACTTCCGTCGCATTGATATCGGCTGGGATGAGGTGTGCGTTGAGTGGTGGACGCTGTGGATTGACCGGCGCGGAATTCGACCCCGACGACGCGTGCGTTTCGGTGCGAACCACTACCGGAATCGACACGGCCGGCGACAACGTCAACCGCACGCCTTCAAGATTGGACGCGACGTTGATTCGCATCTCCGCGCGCAACGCCTGAAGGTTCGACTGCGACAAGGCGCGCAGAATGTAGTTGCCGGAGGGAACATCCTCGAGGCTGAAGACACCCGTCTCCATGTTGAAGTTCGTAGGCAACGAGAGTTCATCGCCCGAGGGCGTCATCACCTGAAAGCCGACACCCTGATCCGGCTGATGTCCGCTGATCGTGCCCGAAACCTGATACAGCGGAACTGCGCCCAGCGACATGTCCGCTTCATTCTGTACACCTGGAGCAAGCTGAATTGGCGCCGCCGATGTGAGATCAGGAACGCCGGGATAATACAGATGCGGGAAGCCAGTCTTGGGACGCTGGCCTTCCGGCAGCAACTCCATCTCACCCTGAAGCGGGCCAGCCGCAAGATAGTACGTTCCCGGTATGAGCCCGGGAAAGCGAAAGTGGCCGTCTTCGTCGGTCTCAGTCATGCCGCGCGGCTCCCAGCGCCTGCGGCCTTCGCGAAGGCTCTGTGCGGTCAGGCGCAACGGCAGGTGTTCGATGGGCAGCCCGGCGGAGTCGGTGACGCGACCATAGATTGCGCCCTGGGGAACGAGCTTGATGGTCACCGCGTTGCTGTTCGGTCCGACGTTGATCCAGCCCGAATCCGACAGGCTCATGTCCTGTTCGGTAAAGAACCCCGGCTTCTGCGCTGTCACTGTCACCTGGCATTGGGGCATGCCGTCGAACTGGAAGTGGCCGTCGGTGTCGCTGAAGCCATTGCGCTGCACCGTACCATTGGTGCGCACCAAGGCATGCGGTACGGCCTCCCCGGTGGCCGAGTTCACGACCGAGCCGCTCAAGCTGTATGTCTGCTGATTGGCGGAGGAATTCTGGGCGGCAGCCGATCGCGCGCTCAGGAAGAGAATTCCCGATGCCAGTAGCAGCAACAATCGCGCCTGCAGGAAACTGCGGGTGGCAGCGCTATGAGCGCATGGTTTGATTTGTCGCAGACGCCGGGGATGGAGCTGAGAATGCACGCGCGGATGCCAGGTTGAACCCAAGTTAGTCTATGGTAACCCGGAATCTGGCTGATCGTTCTGGCGCCTAAGGTGGACGGCCGAAGCCAGCCCCTGAACTCTCCGAGAAGTCAGACGGGCGCAACGCTTTGGTCCCGGTGCCCTTGGGGTGACGACTCGCAAGCGATAGGTTTACGTAGCTTGCCTCTTGGCGGCTCGCGCCAGAAAAAACTCCTGGCTGTTGAAAGCGTTCTTCTTGTCGTAGTTCGGGTCACGCACGTATTTACCCTCGGATGTCATGTGGCGCGCCTTGGCCTGCTCCTTGAGGTTGTGGCCGAGGATTTCATCGCGAACGTACCGGATCAGACTCTTGTCTTGTACCGGAAAGTCCACTTCGACACGGCGATTCAGGTTGCGTGGCATCAGGTCAGCGCTGCCCAGGTAGATCTCTTCATCTCCGCCATTGTGGTAGTAGAAGATCCGGCTGTGCTCCAGGAATCGGCCAACGATGCTGGTGACCGTGATGTTCTCGCTGATGCCCGGGATACCCGGAATCAGGCAGCAAATGCCGCGCACCAGCAGTTGCACCTTCACCCCGGCTTGCGAGGCCTGATAGAGCAGTTCGATCATCTTCTTGTCGACCAGCGCATTCATCTTGAAGATGAGATGGCCGCCGCGGCCGTTTTTCTGATGCTCGATCTCGCGCTGGATCAACTGTTCGATGCCTTTGCGCAAGGTAACAGGCGATACCAGAAGCTTGCGGTACGAACTCTTGGCCGAGTAGCCGGTCAGGAAGTTGAACAAGTCGGTGCAATCGGCGCCAATCTGCGGATCGCAGGTCATCATGCCGATGTCGGTGTACAGTTGCGCGGTCACGCTGTTGTAGTTGCCGGTCGAAAGATGTGCGTAGCGGCGGATGATGTCGCCCTCTTTGCGCACGATCAGCAGCGTCTTGGCATGGACCTTCAAGCCCATCAGGCCATACACCACGTGTACGCCGTATTCTTCCAGCTTGCGCGCCCATTCGATGTTGCTCTCCTCATCGAAGCGAGCTTTCAATTCCAGCAGCACTGCAACCTGTTTGCCGTTTTCCACGGCTTCCAGGAGGGCGTCGACGATGGGAGCATTTCGCCCCACACGGTACAACGTGACCTTGATAGCGAGCACGTTAGGATCGCGCGCTGCCTTCTGCACCAGGCCAACCACCGGTTGGAACGAATCGAACGGATGATGGAGGATGATGTCGCCGTGCTGAATAGCGCCGAAGATGTCTTCAACTTCCTCGCCGTCTTTCATCAGTGCCGCCGGCATTGCCGGCACAAACGGCGGAAACTTCAGGTCAGGCCGGTCGATTTTGGTCAGGTTGCGCACCCGCACCAGAGACAGCGGGCCGCCGCTGATGCGATAGATATCTTCGCGGTCGAGTTCCAGGTTCTTGATCAAGATATCCATGATCGGCGCGGGCATGCCTTCATCGATCTCGACGCGCACTACATCGGCGAAACGGCGCTGCCACACACCTTCTTCCACCGACTCCAGCAGGTCGCCGGCTTCCAAGTCCTGGATCTCACTATCGGCGTCACGGGTGATGTGGAACGGATGCGCTTCCAGGATCGTCATGCCCGGAAACAAGTCGCCAAGATTCGCAATGACGAGCTGCTCCAGCCACACGAACGACTGTTCTTTCACGACCGTCTTGGTGCGGCTCTTTGGCTTCGATGTCCCACTTAGTGGGACAAGCTGCGGAAGCGTGTCAGGAATCTTGACGCGCGCAAAATGTTCTTCATCCTCGCGGCCGCGCAGCATGACGGCTAGATTCAAGCTCAGGTTCGAGATATGCGGAAACGGCCGCCCCGGATCGAAGGCCAGCGGCGTAAGCGTAGGGAATACCGTCTCCTGGAAGTAGGAGTTGGCAACCGCACGCTGCTCTTCCGTCAGATCCGAAAAATTGAGGATGTGAATGCCCGCATGGTCCAGCGCCGGAACCAGTTCTTTGGTCCAGCAATCGTGCGCGCTGCGGAACAGGCGAATGACCGAGGCCCGGATAGCCCGTAGCTGCTCAGCCGGAGTCATCCCGTCGGGGCTGGTTTCGACCACGCCCTTCTCACTCTGCCGTTTCAGGCCGGCGACGCGCACCATGAAAAACTCGTCGATGTTCGAGCCTACAAACGACAGAAACATCAGCCGGTCCAGCACCGGATTTCGTGGATCCTGCGCCTCTTCCAGCACCCGCCGCTGAAAGTCGAGCAAGCTGATCTCGCGATTGATGTACAGCGAGGGATCGTCCAAGTCGCGAACTGGCTGTTCATGGTTACCGTTGCGCCTTTCCGACGGCGAGTTGACGCGGGCAGACGTACGTTTACGCTTGGATGGAGCCGGTTTCGGTGCTGTGCTCATAGGACGTTTAGCCACGGAAGTAGACGATCATTGTAAAGCCGCTCAACGGCTTTGCCTATCGAGGGAAAGGCTGGATAACGCTATTTTCGCACTCTTCAACGAATTTTCATAATGGAGCATAGGAGCCTCCGACGGACGGGCAGGCGTCCTAAAGTTAACCAGTACCACATTGTGGGATATGATTTCCTGAAGAGTGCGCTTGGCGGAGAGCGTAAATTCGGCTGCGCCCCTGCAGTCTGTAGGATGCGGGCGGTTCGGATGGCAGCAGAGTTAGAACTCCTGCACTGGATGGGCCTAAGTCTGCGCGTTGAACGGCGCGTCGAATACCCTCGACCAAGCCGGCATCCAATATGCTTCTATGCGTTTGCGCCCACGCAATGCAACTCAATGCCGGAACATAGACACTTCCGCATCGGTGGAGGGCATCAGTACCAGAAACGAAGTTGGCGAGATCATGTACGTCACTGCGACGTGCTGATCTCCGGAACCCTCGGCGGTGCCTCGCCCGTTAGCCGCGATGCTGTAATTGATGACATTGCCCAGCCACTGATCCAGTCCGTCGGGATGACTGCTGTCGCCGTTCAGAACCAGCGTGCCCGCGCCATCGGCGCTTCCGACATCCAGTTCGTTCTCCGCGTTCGCGTAGTCCAGCGGCGCCAGAGAACCACCGGCATAGCTTCCGGACAGAGATGTATTGGAGAACGGTCCGCCAGTTTGCGGCTCCATGATGCCGAAGAGGGAACTGCTGCCTCTGCCGATCATGAAGGCATGATTCTGGCCGACTAAAAAGCCCGCAGGATTACCCGACCCGAAGTCGACAGCCCCATTGGATTGCACCGAATAAGTCGCCTGGGAGGGCTGATCCTGGGTGATTGTCCCCGCCAGATCTTCATCCATGGCAAGGATATTCTCGGTACCGCTTCCGTTGAAGCTGAAGAGAGCGGTAACCGATTGGTCGAGCCCATCTCCTCCATGAATATCCTGCATGTAGGCAACAGCCAAGCCATTCAACGATCCATTGTTGAATGTCCCGCTCTGCTGCAGCATCGAGCCGACCTGGATCGGAGGACCGTTGTAATCCGCGTTGGTGATCACGGTCTCCCCGCTGGAAACCACATAGACTACTTCGTGGGCGGTGCCCATGCTGCTGTCTATGGTCACCGTGGCCCGGCCCGTTTGCGGATCTACTGACGGCACCGTACCCGTAAAGGTGCTGGTCATGTAAGTTCCGCCATCGTTTTCGTAACCCGTCCCATTGCTGATGTTCCCGGCGTTCACTGTGAATTGCCCAGCCTGAACGTCACGGCTTGCGTGGTCGGAGCCGGTCGTGCCCAAGACCCAGTTACCGTTGAGGGTGTTGAGTGTAAAGGCACTCGAGTTTGCCTTCCGCAGCGCTCCTGAGCCGCGGCTCCCCTGACCGGTGGTGTCGTCGTACTCGATCAGTCGGCCGTTGCCGGCAGAATCGAGAACAAAAGCGAAGGTCATCGGCCCCCACGATTGACCTTGCAGGGTGATTACGTTCAACCCGGTCGTACTGATGGAATAATTGCCGCTGACCGCGCTATTGATCGGCCGGCCCGTAACGGAGTTGTAGTCGATCATTCCACTGGTGACAACGCCATTGCCATTGGAGATGAAGCTGCCCGCCAGCGTCCACGCACCTGATGAATTGAAGCCGTTCAGGTAGAACGCGTAGTTGCCGCTGAGAAGTCCCAGATTGCCTCCGCTACCGGGATTGATCACAATGCTGAGTTGCGCCGTAGTACTCACGGCCGGCGTTTCCGAGTCGGCGACCTGCACGGTGAAAGGTGAAGTACCGGCCGCGGTAGGCACGCCGTTGATCGTGCCCGTGTTGGGGTTCAGGCTCAGGCCGTTGGGAAGCGTGCCGGAAATAACGCTCCAGGTATACGGGTAGACTCCACCCACCGCGGTGAGCGGCGCGCTGTAAGCCGTGCCCGCGGTGCCCGCCGGCAGCGTCGTGGTCGTGATGCTCAATGGGACCGCGGGGCTGATGGTGATGCTCAGCGCCTTGTTGGCTGTGGTCGGAGGACTCTCGCCATCCGAAACCTGCACGGTGAAGTTGGCCACGCCCGCACCGGTCGGTGTTCCAGTGATCGCGCCGGTGCCGCTGTTGAGTTGCAACCCTTGCGGCAGGTTGCCGCTGACAATGCTCCAGCTATAAGGAGTGATACCGCCGGTCACTGCCAGAGTCGTGTTGTAGCCGACGTTCTGCGAGCCCGAGGGGAGCGACGTGGTCAGAATACTGAGCTGCTGAATGGTGGAGTTGACATAGATGTCGAGATTCGTCGCAGTTGCCTGGGCTGGCGACTCGGAGTCCGTTACTTGTATGCCAAAGGGGTTATCCCCCGCCATCGTCGGAGTACCCGAGATGATGCCGCTCGCCGGATCCAGGCTCAGTCCTTGCGGAAGCGAGCCGGAGCTCAAGCTCCATGTGTACGGTTGCACGCCGCCGGTCGCGCCCAGCGTCATCGTGTAGGGATAATTCACCGTGGCGGCAGGCAACGAGTTGGTGGTGATGGTCAGCGTGCCGATCGCCGCGAAGTAGCTGAAGATGTCTACCACCAGATTCGCAGCGCTAGAGTTATAGGCATCGACGTCGCCATTCAGCGTAGGCACGATGGCCATGTTCGAGGTCACGTACCCGTCACGCGCGTTCAGCGTCGAGACCACCGGCATGCCCTCCGCATCCGGCCACAGCGACAGATAGCCGAACAGACCATGGTTCTGGGGAATGACCGTCGCGTTCAGCACATAGGCTTGGGCGCTGGGCACATTGCACGGACCTTCCAGCACCGGGACCGGCATCATGCCGGTGAACGCTCCGTTGCCGTTGCGCGTGTCCAGCAACCGGCACGGCGGCAGCGTGTACAGAGACAGCGGCTGCGGGGCCGACGTTGCGGGCGCGAAGTAGCCGTTTATGTCGAGCAGCAGATCGGTATCCTGAGTGGGATATACGCTGATGGCGCCTTGCTCGCCGCCGGAGATGAGTGCCGCGTTCGCCGTCGCTGTACCGGTTGGCGCGTTCAACGTAGACACCTCAGGAGGTCCGCCGGGATTGGTCGGCCACACGGTCAGATAGCCGAGATGTCCGGTGCGAGGCAGGGCAGTGATGTTCAGCGAATAAGCGAGGGCGCCACTGGGGATGGTGCAGGGCCCTTGCAGCAGCGGAAAGTCGCGCTCCTGTCCGCCGCCAAGATACGGTCCGCCAAAGGTGCCGCTGCTGCCGCGCGTATCGACAATGCGGCACGGTGTGAGGGGAAAGAACGCCCACGTGCTGGTCGACGCCGGCACAAAGTAGCCGTTGATGTCGAAGACGACATTGGTCTGGTCGGTCGCATAAACGCTGATAGCTCCGCCGGTGCCGGCCGGGACCACCGCAGCATTGGCTTTGGTGCGGCCGTCCAGCGAGTTCAGAGTCGAGATTGCCGGCTGCTGCTGCCCCGTGGGCCAGACGGTCAGGTAGTGCAACACGCCCATCGGCACTGCGGTGACATTGAAGGCATAAGCCGCGGCGGTCGTCGGAATGTTGCAGCTTCCTTCGGGGATCGCGAAACTTCTCGACTGGCTGCCGGGAATCGGCGGCCCGCCAAACTGTCCCTGCGCTCCGCGTGTGTCGACGACTCGGCACGGCGGATTCACCGGCACAAACTGCAAAGCCGATTGTGCCTGAAGGACGAAGCTCGAAAGTACCAGGACGATCGACAAAAGGACCAGGGTGCGAAGGCAACGAAGTGGCATGCGAGCCTCCCGAACTGCCCTGATTGTGAGCGCCTGTTTGTGCCTGTCGTTAGCGATTTCGAGCCTATTTCCAATTCGGCTCCCAAAACGACACTTGCGGAAAAACGGATGCATCGTTTGCGATCTGACATAAGTGACAGCCTTCAGCGTCGAGCTCAAGCTTCAGAAGCTGTCGACGAGAAGCTCACGGTTGCAAAGCCGGAAACGCTCCACTAATCTGTGAAGAGCCTTCCCAACGCCGGGATGGCGGAACTGGCAGACGCAGCGGACTCAAAATCCGCCGACCTTCGGGTCATGGGGGTTCGACCCCCCCTCCCGGCACCAAGTTTAAAACTCTACAGGTCAGTCACTTAAAGCGAGTTTTGCCGCCGACCCCCGCCCTGTGAAAATCTTTCTTGAATTGCTGGTGATACTTTTGGGGATACTTTGTTCCGGCTTATGGCCTGGTACCCGGATCAGCTCAACTGCCGTGTGGAGCGTATTTGGCGCTAGATGAGCATACCGGGCGGTGATGGCGATCGTTTTGTGCCCGGCCAGTGTCTGAATTGTTTTCAGCGGTACACCGGCCATTGCGAGACGTGAACAGAAGGTGTGACGGCAGTCATGCCAGTGGTAGTCCCGCAGGTTAGCCTTCTCTCTTGCTGCCTCAAACCACATGCGCGAATCCAAGATTGGGAAGACTCTATCCGTAGGCCTGGCGTCCGCCGACTTGATCTGCTTAAAAGCAGCGATCACAGCGGTGCTCATGGGAACATCGCGAGCTTCGTTGTTCTTCGTTTTCGAAAGGTGAATCTCTTTTCTCTTGAAGTCAACGCGCGCCCAGATCAGCCCGTATTGCTCGCTCTTCCGCATGCCCGTTCCGACTGCGATCGTCAGCTCGGGCATGTGTTCAGGAAACAGTTCATTGATGGCTTTGCACAATCGATCCTCTTCTTCGTCGAGCAGGTACCTGATACGCCCATTTGATTCTTTGCGCTGCCGCACAAGCCGGGCCGGATTGCTGTCAACGCGCCCATTACGAACGGCTTCCCGATATATTAGAGAGAAAACTGCACGATAGCGGTTCGCCGTGCCGGCAGTCTTCGTATGGTCGGCGATCCACGAATCAATCTCCGCGGGCTTGATGGTAGACGCGACACGCTCCCCAAAATCAGGGAGGATCTGACTGATTCTGGACTTCACGTTCCGTTTGTCGCCGTGGTGGTGTTCGGAATAATCCAAAGCAGCTTCGGCCAAGTCATTGAACTTAACTTCGGCCCGGCGAACGTTCTGAGGCAGTTTGCGGCCTCGAAGTATCTCCGACTTTCGCAGCTTGTAAAGATCGATTGCATCTTGTCGTCGGCCTACCTTCTCGCGATGGAGTTGGCCCTGATCGCGGTATCGGACCCACCATACACCCGAACCTGGAATCTTCTCGAATACGCCAGTTGCTTTGGGGATTTCTTTACGTGGCATTTGAGGAACACCTGCGGACCACGATAATCCGTGAATCCGCAGGTGTCTAGGTCTTACGCTGCCCGGGACTTAATCGGGCCGAAATGGTCGGCCGCGGCGAACCGCTTCAGTTCGCCTGCGGGAATAAGGACCTTTTTGCCGATCCTGCGGGTCCGGAAAGCACGCTGGCTCAAGAGATAATCCAGCGAGCGCACACTGATGGAAAGTGCATGCGCTGCGCTTTTCCGGTCGTACAGCAACTTCTCGACCCGCTCCTGGTGTGCAGTGACATCACGGCAAGGCCGTTGCTGTCCTGCGGCAACTGACTGACTACTCACCTGGACACTCCTGTGCCGACCTCAATAAAGAATACATACATCAATAAGACCTCCTCTCCGGCGACAAGCCGGGGAGAAAATCCTACCGCAGTCTCGGGACCCGCGAAGTGATAGTGCTCATACCACATTGTGATAGTAGAGTTGTGGTGCTGCAACGGTGTGTAGGACTAGCGGGGAGTTTTTCTGAGTGCGGCTGATCCACCAGTAGCCGTCCGCTTCTTTCGGGCGGGTGACTTTATAATGCTGGCCGCGAGCTCGGTTAGCGCGTCCGCCTCAACTCGCCATCGAGCCTCATCGCATATCGATCGCATTTGCTGATAGCTAAGCACCTGTCCCGAGGACTTGTTGGCAGCAGCGCGTTTCGATAGGGTCTTGCGTTCCTCGGACGCCCGGTTGAGAAGGTCAACCACCTGGTTGGAAGTCGCTCCGTAGTGGGTCGCCATTTCGGCTAGCCTTAGAACGCCATCAAGGTCGTTCGGAATGCGTCCGGCATATAAGTATTCTCGCCATCCATTCCTGGCCAGATCAACTCCGGTGGCCGTTAGCGTATACACGTGCCGCGGACGATTCGTGGTCCCCTTTTCATCATGGCGTTTGACGAGACGAACCAGACCTAAGCGGCGCAGAGAAGGAGTGCTGGCGCCCAGAGACAGGCCTCCCTCCCGCTGAAGCAGGTAGGGAGTATTGATATTCCGGTCCAGCAACGATAGTACGTAAAGATCGAGAAGCGGAGTCACGTATCCTATATTACTACGATATATAGCCACTGCTACCTGGGGCCATCATGCGTTGCAGGTCCCAAGTAGACGGTTCCTTCGATTTCCAGGCCTGTCGCAAAGCGCTTGTCAAAACGGCAACGATATCGTCTGGATGTTGGTACGTAGTAACTAACGCGGTCGACAGCCACTGCACTAAAGCAGGCTCGCTTCCGTCGAAATAATTCGACAGTTCCTCGGGCTTATAGAGGTACAAAACATAGTCGAGTCCCCAAACCTCTGCGCCACGACGCGCTTCCCAAGTGGGGACGAACGTGGGGTCTGCCGATTCCTGCACCTCGGCGACAAATGCATTCCATTCCGCAGAAGGAACATGTCCAATCAGCCAGGTGGTGAGGTTTGTCGAGTCCTTCTTGAGCCTCTCTTTTGTCACTCTTTCTGGAGCATCGACTTTGTCGTCGCTTCTTGCGATGCTCTGCGAATCGCCATTGTGAGTAGGCGGGTCACCAGGGGACGGACCACCGAGGGAGTCCGCTGGCGGCGCTATCGACTTGGTTGATCGAGTCTGCTCAGGAAGCTGTCCTCGCGCCGGACTTACTGAGAGCTTGGGTGGTTCCACACTCGATGGTGCTTTCCCTTCAGAGACCGCGATAGAAACCTGTTCCGGCACGACCATCGCGGCACGCATTCTCGCTGCCCGCGCTGACTGCTTGACAATATCCGGCTCATATTCGGAGTTAAGGAAATGACGAAAACGGTCATTCTTCAGAATGAAGCTGACCAGAAACCGCCGCGCAACGTCAGGGTCGTTAAAGGAGTCAACCGAATCTAAGTCGTAGCGAAGTGGTGAGCGCCTCGAAGCGTCCCTGGCTCGACTGGCCACGTATCTTAATTCGGTCTCGGTGCATCCTTTTGTGACGTCTCGCGTGGCATTCAATAATAAGTCAAATAAGCTCGCTCTATCGCATCCTGGCGCCGGGTTGGCTTGTGCAGGCACCGCACGAACCGACCGATAGGAAATTCCTCCAGCACTTTCAAGTGCTATCGCATTACTGAGCCACCCAAGAAAGGCTTGCCATTTGTCTCTCTGCTTGATGTACTTGTCCGCTCCTAGCCGCGCGACATCCTCCCTCTTTCTGCATCGCCGATAGTTTTCTAGCTTAGCCTCCAAACGGCCGATGATGGCCTCCGGCTCTCGCTTGCGTTTTGTTCCAGAGCATGTCTTCGCCTTTCTCCAGAGCTCGTTCTGCCTGGTAACCCGCAAAGCAAGTTGACCAGCCGCGACTTGAATGACACCAAGACGAAACCCGCCGGAGCCCTTGGATACCAATTCCGCTCGAAGTCTCTTTAGCATTGTTACCCTTACGCGGTTATAGCCATCCGGCCCGGGTTTGCTTTGCAGTTCAGGATTTAACGCAGCGGCTGTGATGCGGTCGAGCACGAATTCGAGCCCGAGCTTGATTAGCGAGATCTCCTGGTCGTTTAATGTGATTCGTGATTTGCGTTTTCGCATGTGATTTAAGATCCAGAATTCGACATCATCTTGTCCCGCGTCAAGGATTCAGGTCACATTTCGGAGGTCGGGACAGATTCGTCTTCGAGTCGGCTAAAGAGAGTCGACAATTGGGCAAGGAGGGCGACCAGTAAGCATCACGCTCGTCATTCGGCGACGCTGCGAGATTAAGGCGAGGTTACCCTGCCGAAGGTTTCAGAAGGTACGTGAAGCTTTTTGGGCCACCGTGGTGGTGACCTTCCGACGAAGCGAACTGCGGGACGTCTACTCCATCGATGCTGCCGGCGATCCCATCCACCCCGCTTGTCTTGTGGCAAATTTCGGCGCTGTTATCCATCAACACAACACCGGACGAGGTTGAAGTGCATCTTTGGTACGGACCGCTGATCGAGAGATCCGCGTGGGGCAGGACCTCGCTCAGGGGCAGTCCATACACAAGCGGAAAGACACGCTCCAAAAGCGGCTTTGAAACCCGGAAACCGATGAAATCGTGGTATTGCTGTGGGGCATAACGTTGTTTTGCCACCTGAACCATATCGAAGCTGAACTCTGTCTTCAGGTGCGCCGTTTTGTTCTGCGCGTACTCCACGGAATTGCCATACTTAGCCCGCAGCTTTGGATATTGGATGGCAACAGCCTGGTTAACCGCGGGATGGCCATCAATGTCGGAGATATAGTGGGCCAGTGCCCCCAAGGCAAAAGCATACTCGTCCGCATCCTGGCTCTGCAGCAGGAGCTCGCGGACAAACTCTCCACTGCGAACATAGTGCACTAAGTCGCTGAATTCGACGCTCCCGAACGGGTAGTATCCGAGATCCTGGATGACCGCTCCGCCATAGGCGAAGGCGTGGGCCTCGTTAACCTGCTCTTCGGATAGGCTGGGATAGCGCTTGAGAATAAGCGGTCTTATCGCTTCCGTCCACAGCAAGTCAACAACCTCTTCATGGGTGAGGACGGAGTAAGCAGACATGCCGACGCTGCAGAACTGGGTTATCAGCAACAACGACAGTAATCGAACCAATAGTCTGCAGCCGTGATGCGTGAGGGTGCTTCTCGCATTCGGCGGGTCATTTAATTGTGGCATTGATCGTAGATTGTCGACGGTCTTCTCGCTTCTACACCGGCAAGGTCAACGGTTTAGTAATCTTACTCAAATCTTGCCGATATGGATGGTCGAAAGGGAATGAAGGAGTCCAAAGACATTCAGCAGCCATAAAACTACAGCTATCACGACCACTGCGTTCAGGATCGACTTAATGGAGCCTGCCATCGGGATGAAGCGATTCACCAACGACAGCAGGACTCCGACAACAATAAGAACCAGGACAACTTGAAGTAACGGCATTGTGTTTAGCCTCTCGGTGCTTTCCGCAGCGCTTTCGAGCACTGCTCGTGAGATTTCTGACCGTGCTCATCATTGAGTGACCCCTAATACACGTAAGGCGCTACCACACGAAGAGGCGAGCTCCGCCGCTAGACGACCGAGATCTTCGGGCCTGGATGGATCTATTCTGACTGCGGTCAGTTTCATCCCAAGCAGCACTCGGAAGGCTTTGCTCCGAGGCGCTCAGTTTTTCTATCTCTACAGCATGGTGACGATTCATAATGTCGGCGGCGACATCCGCTTTCTCGCTCGAACCCGTTGCGAAGACCAGGACTCCCCCATGACGTACTCCCCTGACATAAGCTTCCGCATCTGCCTCAAGGGCTCCCATCGTCGTGAGTTCCCTGGTCAAGTCGACTTCAAAGTCGGTGCGCGGAATGCTCATGGGTTCGCTGCCCGGCATGTCCCTCGGTTCGCCCAAAACACGGACATCTGCTCGGGAAAAACCGCTGGCCTCCAGGTCGCGAACGACGTTGTCGACGGTCCCCGGATTCTCAAACAAACCTACTGCCGTCCTTGCCATAGTTCCTCCATGATTTTGTCTTGGCTGGAGCGAGCTTGATGACGCATCGGCCACGTCCGCCGAACTCCGACGATGGCCTCTGCCCAACTGTCATCAGCGGAGCAGCCACTGGGTCAAGCCCAGCTTTTCTGTTTGCCTCACTCGGACAGGTTGACCCATTTCCGTTCGACATGCTGAGCAGAATGGCTCACGGCAAGAAGTTCGAGGTCGTGCTCTGCTGTTAGCGCCAAAATATCCTCGAAAAGGTTCAGGCAGTCAGGATTCGTTCTACGACTCTCGCGCCGCCGATTGGGAGGGGGAATGTTTCGCACGCGGGTTGCTTGTGGTCGGCGCGCGCACGGGCGAACGAGCGCATGTAAGACTGCCCCACCCGTTCCCAGATCATTTGCCGTGCATAGAGGTAAGCACGCTCTCGCATCGTTCGGAGAGCCCCGCCGTTCTCGAGGAGTTCAATTGTCGCGTCGGCAATGGCGGAGGAGTCATTGAAGGGTACGAGTACTCCTCGTCCATCCTCTAAAAGCTCGGTGGCGTGCCAATATGGAGTCGAGATGATCGCCTTTCCGGCCCCCAAGGCGTATGCAAGTGTTCCGGATACAGCTTGTGTCTCGTGCCGGTATGGTGTCACGTAAATGTCATCCAAGCCGACTAGCGAGGCCATTTCTTGAGGGTTAACGAACCGGTTGACGAAAACCACGTGCTGCTCGACGCCCAGCGCCTTGGCCAAAGCCTTCAGCTCAAGTAAATACCGATCCCCCTCGCGGCGTCGGACGTGCGGGTGGGTGGCGCCTGCAATGACATAGACAACATCGCTGTGGTCGGTCAGAATGCGCGGCAGGGCTTCGATCACGTTCTCGAATCCCTTGTTTGGGGACAACAGGCCGAATGTAAGTAATACGGTCTTTCCTTTAGTGGAAGACGAATCCTTGTATGTAGGCGACACCGTGAAAGGCAAGTCCGGAATGCCGTGAGGAATCAGATCGATTTTTCCCGTTGGCACCTTGAATATGTCCTGCAAGAAACTAAGAGCGTGCCTGCTCATAACGATAAGACGAGCAGAGCGTGCGGCGATTTCCTGCATTACTGCCAGTTGGTCGACGTCGGGTTCACGAAGAACCGTATGCAGAGTCGTAACCACTGGCATCTTGAGGCGCTGAAGCAGCTGCAACACATGACTGCCGGCCTTTCCCCCGAAGATTCCATACTCATGCTGCAAACACACGAGATCGACGTTGCTGGAGTTGAGAAAATCAGCGGCGCCTCGATAGGAGGACGGGTCACCTTCGGTTATCTCACACCGCACCCGAGCCGGGTAGCTGTACGGTGATTGCGAATCATTTACCGCTACCACGAATACACCAGCGGCTCCATGTTGGAGAGCGACGGCATCACACAAATCTGTTGTGAAAGTCGCGATTCCGCACTGTCGAGGGAGGTGGTTCCCGACAATTGCTATGCGAGCTGAACTGCCCGCCACCCGTAGTGCAGGACTATTCTCGAACACAAAGGGAACCGCTTTGTACGGAACCTGAGTGTGCGGCACTGAAATCAGAGAAAGGAAATGATCAGACATGGCAGGCTCCTTAAGATATGGTTCGGCTGCGAAGGGGTCGGACGGAGGACGAGGCGCCGCTGAGACGAGAACTAGTGTGCCAGCCCCCGGTTGAGCGCTGCTTCTCTCGTTCTATAGGTCGCCATCAGCTCAGTAAAATGAATGGCCGAAAGTCCAACGCGAAAAAACTGGCGCCAGTGGGCTGGGCTCCGCACAGGCGCAAGCGGTAATCAGGGAGTTACAAAGCGCGCACGGAAAACTTCTGGCTTTGATGCTCCATGCGCGCTCGCCATGAGCCGCAGGAAACAACGTCCGCGCCTTTAAGTAAAGTCCGAAGATAGCAAATCGAAATATAGCGAGTCTGAGCAAAAGCGCTCATCTTCGCCGGAATTGCGATGTCCTCCTCCGGTCAGAGGCGCTGAGATGTGCGTCAATGCCTAATATCTTCTCAATCATTGCTCTCAGCATTTGCCCGCTTTAAAAATCACTACTCGACGCCGAGATCGTACGAGCAATAATGACCAGCTTTTTTCGCTTGATTGCTGAATACTGCATTCAGTAAGGCGCCGTGCACCAATGTCCGGAGCCGTTCAAGTGGTGAGGAGTACTGAATGAATCCAAACTTTGTGAATCCAACACTGATCATGATCGCCGTCGCGGTAGTTCTACTAATTACCATCGCGGTTGCGCTCTATGTGCGGAAGCGCAGAAAAACCGCGACGGAACTACGTGGCCGCTTCGGACCGGAATATGATCGGGCTGTTCAGCAACATGGTTCCGAGCGTAAAGCCGAGGCGAAATTGGCCGATCGAGAAGCGCGAGTTGAGATGCTCAAGATTCGCGGTCTTGACCTCATAGAGCGGGAACGCTACTTAGCCGAGTGGCAGGCAGTGCAATCCCGCTTTGTCGACTACCCAAAAGGCGCAGTGACGGAAGCCGACGAATTAGTTTGTTCGCTGATGCGAACCCGCGGATACCCAGTTAGTGATTTTGATCAGCGCGCAGCCGATATCTCTGTCGACCATCCGCTCGTGGTGGAGAACTACCGATCAGCTCACAACATCGCGCTGCGACTTGGCCGAGGCGAGGCTAGTACCGAAGATCTGCGCACCGCCATGATTCACTATCGCTCACTCTTTGACGAACTGGTGCAAACGGCCGGCGACCAAAAGGTGGCCTAACCGCCGGTTGTGCAATTTCGAACCCGAGTGATGTACCTCACGGCGTAATCCTGCGGCGGATTTGGAGGGAAGGTGGCCCGATGAGTACGGAAGCATCCGAGCAGATGCTGGGGCTGCTGAAAGAATTATCCGTCTACAAAGCGATGGATGAGGATTGCAAGGCCGGTACCCAGACCGAAGCGGAGACAGAAGCCTATGAGGAGCGCTGTCGACGGCGCCAGGAGATACGGCTGAAGATGCAAGAACTCGCAACAGAGACCAAGGTCGACGAGTCGTATCTGTTGTGAGCGTGAATGCTCAAGCGAAGAAACTGATTGCCTTTGATCTGGATGGCACGCTAGCTGAAAGTAAATCGCCTTTAGATCCAGAGATGGCGGCCCATTTGCCGCCCTGTTCTGTTTTGACCAGACTGTTTACCAACTACATGACATCCTCAAGAGGTGCAGTCTCTCCTATCTCGTATGTTGAGGTGCAGGATGTCCGACGAGCCCAAGCCGCAGATTCTGGTGGTGGATGACGAACCTGCTGTTCGCGAGAACTTAGGCATGTTGCTCGAGTCAGTCGGATATGACGTAGCCATGGCGGCAAACGGGGTCAATGCCGTTTCGCAACTGGGCCGAACGGTTCCGGACCTTATCGTCACCGATCTGAACATGCCAGAGATGTCGGGTATGGAGTTGATTGCACACGTACGTAGCCGTTATCCCGCGATGTTGATTGTCGCGATGAGCGGCGACTACCAGGATGAAGCTGTACCTGCCGGCATCATTGCTGACAGGTACTACCCGAAAGGTCAGCACCCTCATAAGTTGCTGACAGTATTTGCAAGCTTAATAAAGAGTCAGGGCGGCAAGGGAAGCAGCTCGCAGATGACTCTGGATTCTTAGAACGAAGGAGAAAAGCATGCTAGGTACAGTCCTAATCGTTGTTCTGGTATTGATTCTGGTGGGCGCACTTCCAACGTGGAATCACAGTCGGTCCTGGGGATACGCTCCCAGCGGCGGATTGGGCTTGTTGCTGATCATCGTTGTGGTTTTGCTGTTGCTCGGCCGGATTTAGTTGCCGAAATCTTCGACCACCATCCCACAAGGTTCAAAGCTAACTTCGGTGGAAGTTAAGATAAATCTGTCTTAATTGCCCAGCCGCATTCTCCTACCCACCACGCAAGTCCAGCCAAAAGGAGACATTTATGCTTTGGGCGATCTTCGTAATCTTGATGATCCTGTGGCTCCTGGGTTTTGGCTTCCACATCGCAGGTAGTCTCATTCACCTGCTGTTGGTTGTTGCCGTATTTATTTTGATCTTTAACCTCATCAGGCGTCTCCGTACAGCCTGATCCCGGGCGGATTTCGCCCTTAACAAGTTTGCCCGCAGACTAGCGTGGGATGAAAAGGAAGTGTCTGAATGAAGTACGCAATCGCCTTGTTGACCTTATCTTTGTCTACATTCGCCTTCGCAGGTCCTGGAGAGCAAGACACCACAGCGCGCTTACAGGCGGCCGGCACAGTGATGAACGAGATCATGGCAGCACCTGATAAAGGCATCCCTGAAGAAGTCTTAAACGGCGCAAAGTGTATCGCAGTAGTGCCGAGCATGGGTAAGGGTGGATTCATCGTGGGTGGTGAGCATGGACGCGGAGTGGTCACTTGCCGCACCGCTCATGGATGGAGTGCGCCGGCATTCATTTCGATCGGCGGAGGCAACTTTGGATTCCAGGCCGGTGCTCAGGCAGTCGATCTTGTCATCCTTTTCATGAATGACAAGGGTGTGCAAGGGCTGCTCTCCAGCAAGTTCGAACTTAGTGGGGAGGCGTCAGCCACAGCCGGTCCGGTGGGAAGGCATGCCTCGGCGGGCACCGACTGGAAGATGAATACGGAAGCCTTGAGCTACTCGCGTACCAAGGGTCTTTTTGTTGGAGTCGCTGTGGATGGCGCCAAAATCCAGCAGGACAAAGACTCAACGATCGCAATGTACGGCAAGGATGTCTCTTTCCGCAAGACGCTGTCCGGCAACGTGCACGTCCCGACAAGCGCTGCCCCGTTTCTCACGGCTGTAAAGGCAGCTGAAAAGCAGACAAGCCAGCACGAAACTGCCGAAAGCAAGTAATAGAGGGTTCGGTGTGCCTTTAAACGGCACACCTGGCACAAAAGAATCGCGGCGGCGTCAGGCACGGTCTTACGGAAGATACTGAACCTGACGCCGCAGCGGAGACCCCGCTCGACAAGCTGAACAGACGCGCTGGACAGTTTTAGCCCTCTCACAGCTTCTGAAATGAGTTTTTCATGTCAATGAAATCGCCCGCGGGCCTGATCTTCGAATCCACCCACACTATCCTCCGTCGGCATCCCGCCAATCCGATCCTCTCCAGTAAAGACTGGCCCTACGCCATCAACAGCGTATTCAACGCGGGAGCTACATTGCTTGCCGACGGGTCGACTTTGCTGCTTTGCCGGGTTGAGGATCGCCGCGGTCTCTCGCATCTCTGTGCCGCGCGTTCAGTGAACGGGATCGACGGATGGAAGATCGATCCGAGTCCCACGCTAATACCAAATCCGGCGCAATACCCGGAGGAGATTTGGGGCATTGAGGATCCGCGAATTACCTTCGTTCCCGAACTGCAGCAATATGCCGTGGCCTACACTTCTTATGCGAAAGGCGGTCCCGGAGTCTCTCTGGCTCTCACGAAAGACTTTCGAAGTTTCGAGCGCTACGGGGTTATCATGCCGCCGGACGACAAGGATGCAGCGCTATTGCCCTACCGGATCGACGGATTGTGGGCGCTGGTTCACCGGCCAATGACGCCTCTGGGAGCCCACATCTGGATTTCGTATTCCCCGGATCTGCGGCATTGGGGTGGGCACCGGATCATGATGAAAGCGCGCAAAGGCGCCTGGTGGGACGCCAATAAAATCGGCTTGTCTTCACCCCCAATCGAGACTGACCGCGGCTGGCTCATGCTTTACCACGGAGTTAAACATACCGCGTCGGGCTCGATCTACCGGATAGGCCTCGCTCTCTTTGATACGTTGAAACCCGACATCTGTTTATTGAGGGGCGATTCCTGGATCTTTGGACCCGAGGCTCCATACGAGCGCACAGGCGATGTGCATGACGTGGTGTTCCCTTGTGGACACACAATGCACCCTGACGGAGACACGATTAACGTCTACTACGGAGCCGCCGATTCGTGCATAGCCTTAGCCCAGGCAAGCGTGCGCGAATTGCTGCAAAGGTTAGACGATAGCGGCAAGGCTGGCGACGCAGACCGCAATGCCTAGAAGGGGGCTGGATTCCGCCCGCTACCCTATTTCCGGGATTTCAAGCCGGGACGGTAGCGGACGGTGCCTGCCCCGGAACTTAGGACGTGAGAGCCCTAGGGTTAGCGGCGGGCGTATCATTTATTCAGTCGGCGAGGGCCCCGCCCATAACACTCGCCGAATGGGAGGTCTTCCCCATGGCCATCAAACGTTCCACCGCGGTTCAGAAGGGAAAGCGTAAGACTGCAGCTACCCCAATGGGAGCGCGTTCGGCATCCTTGAACCGGGCAGAGCCGGCCACGTCACCCGAACAAACTGCGGCATTTGATCCTCGCCTCTTTCTGACAAAACTTGCGACCGGAAAGAACAGCCGGGAGTACCAAACTGCTGCATCCATCTTCGCGCAAGGAGACCCGGCGGACGCCGTGTTTTACGTCGAGAGCGGCAAGGTGAAACTCACGGTGGTATCCACACGTGGAAAGGAAGCTGTCATTGGCATCCTGCCGGAGGGTAGCTTCTTCGGCGAAGGCTGCCTGGCGGGCCAGTCCCTTCGCATGGCGACGGCGACGGCCATGGAACGCTCAACCATCACTCGTGTGGGAAAAGAGACGATGGTCAGGACGCTCCACCAGGATCCCGAATTCGCCGAGCGTTTTGTCGCCTATTTGCTCTCCCGCAACATTCGCATTGAAGAGGACCTGGTGGATCAGCTATTCAATTCGAGCGAAAAACGTCTCGCTCGCCTGCTTCTGCTGCTGGCCAATTTCGGACATGAGTCGAAGCCGATACCGGTCGTCGCGAAGATAAGTCAGGAGACTCTGGCCGAGATGATTGGAACCACGCGTTCGCGTGTCAGCTTCTTCATGAACCGCTTTAGGAAGCTGGGCTTCGTCGATTACAACGGCGGCGGCATGCGCGTCCACAGTTCCCTGGTCAGCGTGGTACTTCATGACTAGCGGAGCGATAACTGCCGCTCACTTCTTCGAAGCTTTGACATCCGCGCTCCGCTGTTGATTCCCTTTGCTCTTACGCTGGGAAACCTTGCCACCCTTGCGTGACGCAGCGTTATCCGCTTTTTCTGTGGACCGCTCCGCAGAAACGGCTCGTTTCGCTGCCCTAACCGTTTCTGCTTCCTTAGCGTTAGCACGTCCGACTATCTGCCGGTTTTCGCTGGTATCTGCCATAACCTGGACATCTCCCTTCAATCAAGCTCGATTCCATGTCGGAGCTGAGATTACTCCTGTGTGTGAGCGGCTTCGGGGTACGAAGCGGACGGGAGGATCGACAAGTTGCTCACGTGACTGGCGTTCGTAATTTCATAATCCTTGTAGTCGATTGTCAATTCCGCACGGCCGCCCAGCCGAATGGCGGTGACGCTGTGGTTGCGACCGGGAAGCCAGAAATCCCCCACCTTCCTATACTGCTGCTGAATTTCTGTTTTCTTGGTCCAGAAAGAAGGATTTCGTGCCGGCTCAGCCTCTAAGCGCACCACGGCAAAGTCTTGTCCATCCACCCAGATTCGACCACGATAAAGAAACTTGCCGTCCCTGCAGGGCTCAACTTTAAGCACGTAGGTCGAACCGGCCGCTCCAGTCTCGTATTCGATCAGAGTGAAATGATAATTTTCCTCCGTCAGAGCAGTGCGGCGCTGGCCCTCTTCATCCGTAGCTTCGGCTTCCGCCTCCAACAGTTTCTTCAGCACCCTATCGACAAGGAGTGCAGACCCGGTCGAGGACTCAACAACGAATTGCTTCTTCCCAGACACATACTTCACGTTCACAACCATTCCAGCAGCACGATTGCCCGGGAAGCCACGGTACTCAACTTGATAGATTCTGCTGCCCCGATAAGCGTGAAGCGCCTGCGAACGATGAAGATTCATCTGGACGAGGTTTTGTACAACTTGCTCACCCGCCAGCGGCGCACGATTCAGAGCGGACGCAGTGTCAGGCTGCTGAGCTCTCGTAGAGGGCAGCCACATCAGGATCATAAGCACGAACACGAACCGACAAGAACCAAATGTAGGTCGTTTGTGATCGGCGACGTCAATCCTCGATCCATGCGTTGCCCGTTCACCGAGAAGCCTTTGATCAAGCGTAGGTGTTGCAATCGTTCGAAGCGCGGAATTGTAGCAGGTACGGGTCACTCTTCGCCGCTCCTTGTTCAAACCCTACTGCCGAGATGATTTTCGATTGGGGCAAGCCTGGAAAGCTGTCCGATATTGATCACTGACGGTCACGAAAGGTGTCCCTATGGGCAGCTAAAAGCTCAGGTAAGAGAAGCTTGAGCTAAGGCACGATTAAGGCTCTGGGAGGGGAGGCCTTCGGGCACGTTCCTTGTCGGGTGGTGCGCCGGGTTCTGATGGTGGTTCGACAGCGTTGCGTCCACGGGCAGTTGACTTCTTGTTGTTCAGGGTCACGGTCGCTCCGTTGTCATCGTGGAGAACAATATTCAAGAGTGAGCTGTGGACATGTAAGGTGTCGCTGTCTCCGCCGGCGTAATTGATAAATCCGAGCTTCCTGAATCGGTTCATGAAGAAGCTGACCCGCGAACGGGTCGTACCCACCATTTCAGCCAGAGTCTCCTGGCTGAGCCTGGGCACTGCCATGTGGGTCATTCCTTCTTTACCGAATTGCGCCATCAACAGGAGGACTCGCGCTAGCCGTTTCTCACTGGAATTGAAAAGTTGGTCTACCAGGTCGTCCTGATAACGGATATTTCGCTTGAGCAAGTACTTGAGAAACATGGCGGACAACTTGGGTTCAAGGCTCATGGTCAGCATCATCGCCTTTTTCTCGATGTGCAGAAGGATGCAGCTAGTTCTTGCGGTGGCGGACGACATGCGCACCAACTGGCCCGCAAGGCCGCCCTCTCCAAAGAAATCGCCTTCGCCCAAGATGCCAAGAGTTGCTTCTTTTCCAGCTTCCGACACGACACTGAGCTGTATCTTTCCTTTTTGGATGAAGTACAGGCCGTCCGTGGCATCTCCTTGCGTGTATGCGGTACCGCCCTTTTCGAGAGACATAATCTGCCTCCCCTTTCCGATCGTGGAAAGGAAAGCATGGGGATTGAAATCGCTTTTGTTCTTCGTTGTTACCATTTGCTTTATATCCAGGCCCATCGAGGCAAGATGGACATCTCCACCATCAATTATGCTGGAAGAGGAGTTGTGCACTCTGGTCAATACTGCTCACAAAGCGAATTATTCCAAAGATACGGGGAGCACTTCTTGCGGAGCTCTGCCGATGTCCCCAGGATGCTAACAGCTACTAGGGAGCGCATAATCTAGTCGGGAGGGGGCTATTTGGGAAGGTTTATCGTGTCGTCTTAGGCGTGGCGCTCAAGATCTCCGGCGACGGGCGCCCGTCTATGCTGGATTGTTCAACTAGGCCACGAAAATGCGCCCGGTCGACCGCCGGAGACCTGAGATCATCATCAACTGCTACTTCTGGGGTGCGGTGGTTGTCGTTGTTGTGGTGTCTTTCTGTACCTCTTGAGCAGCAGGAGCCGTTGTGGTGCTCGTCGTATCGGTCTGCTTCACTTGTTTATTGTGATGTTTATATTTCGTGGTGGTGTCTGTAGTCTGAGTGGTTTCGGCTGGCGCTGTAGCAGCCGTACCCTTAGTAGTCGTTGTCGTCGTGCTTTGCGCCTGCATGGGAGTTGGATCCTGACTGGTCGTTGTGGTGCTCGATTGCGTAGGCGTCTGGGCTGCGAGCGGCAGGGACAGAGCGACTAGGACCAGCGACCCGAGAACACATGCGAGTAGTTTCTTTAATATCACTGATTCTCCTTTAGGCTGATTCGAAATCAAACAGTACGACGTTCGCGGTTGATTATCTGGTCACAATTGCTCGTCGGTGCTTTATTCAGGCATCTGTAAAGGGAAGGCCGGGCGTGGCTGTGCGTAGGGCCGGTCGATGGTGTGAGCGGTTTTGACCAGACTTGTTATGGCGCGCCCGGGTACCCTCTCTAGTGAAGTGGTTACACTTTCCCTTCTTCAGGTTCCCTGAGCTAAGTCAGCCCATCTGAGTAGTCCCCATCTTAGTAAATCCGAACTCTGATTTCTCAATACTCGCGGCTACATGAGTCGAGAGATTAGTTTCCGGCAGGAGGGCTCATGCCGAACAAGACATCCAGCCTTATCATTCTAGCCACCGCGTCCCTAGCACTGACTTTGGGAGTAGCGGCATGTAATAGAACAGACATCCAGGAAGCCGGCGCCCAGAACCAGCCGGCGCAAACCGACAACCTGGCTCCCGTGAACGGAACCCAGACAGCCGACGCGAATACTCAGCAACAGCCGGCAACCCAGACGACACAGCAGAGCTATCAGCAGCCGTCGCCGGTGCAGCAGGCTGCTTCAGGCCCGGCACAGCAGCAGGGGTCCCAGGACCAGACCTATTCCGATACCCAGCCCAATGCCAGCTACCAGGATGCGAGCTATGGTCAGCCAGTGCTTCAGGCACAACAGCCGCCGCCCCCGCTGCCGGAGTATTCGCAGCCACCGTGTCCCGGTAATGGTTATTTGTGGACACCAGGCTATTGGAGCTACGCTCCTCAGGGCTACTACTGGGTTCCTGGTGCATGGGCTTGGCCACCTCAAATTGGCTTCTTGTGGACCCCCGGATATTGGGGATTTATGGCAGGGATGTACCGCTACAACTACGGATCATGGGGCCAGTATGTCGGCTACTACGGAGGTATTAACTACGGCTACGGATACGCCGGCACGGGCTACCAGGGTGGTTATTGGGGCGGAAATCGGTTCAACTACAATCGTTCCGTCAACAACATAAACATCACCAACGTTAGCGTCTATAACCGGTCCATCAACAACACCAACATCAATCGTGACAGCTACAACGGACCGGGCGGCGTCACTCGCGGGCCGATGGCGGCCGAAAGCGCCGCCCTGCGGGGACAGCGCATTCCTCCCATGACGACGCAGATGCAGCATCAGCAGTCGGCTGCGCAAAACCATCAGCAGTTTGCTTCTGTCAATCACGGACGCCCTGCCGTTCTTGCGGAGACGAAGCCCATTGCAGTCGGCAGGCCGATTGCTCCCGTAATTCCTGCTCGCACCACTCCGCAGCAACGGTCGCCGCAACAGCAGCGAGCTCAGGCACAGCCGCAACAGCATGCTCAGCCTCAGCAACGAGGCCAGGCGCAGCCGCAGCAGCACGCCCAACCGCAGCAACGAGCTCAGGCGCAGCCGCAACGGCCGTCAACCGAAGAGAGAAACAAGTAACTGCGATCCGGAGTGTTTCAGTCGCAGCCAAAGGATGGGCGGAGCTCAGCTTCGCCTATTCTCTCGTTATGTTGAGCAGTTGGGAGGCGTGGCGATCATCCTTCAAAAGCCCTCTTGGCCTACGAGGATTGATCGGCTTACGACATGGCAACACCCGATAAAAGAGTCGCAATATTGTCACCGGTAGCCTGGCGGACGCCACCGCAGCAGTATGGCGCATGGGAAACAGTGGCCAGCAACATCACCGAAGGTCTCGTTGGCCGCGGCTGGGATGTTACGTTGTTCGCCAGCGCGGACTCGCTGACTCGCGGCCGCCTGCGCGCCGTAGTCGACCATGGATATGAAGAGGATCCTACCCTTGATGCCAAGGTGTCGGAGTATCTGCACATCTCTGAGGTGTTTGAGCACGCGGCTGAGTTCGACATAATCCACAGCAACTACGACTTCATGCCTTTAACCTACTCAAGATTAGTGAAAACACCAGTACTGACTACCATCCACGGATTTTCGTCCGCTCAAATAATGCCGATCTATCAGAAGTATCGAGACGGATACTTTGTTTCCGTCAGCGACTCTGACCGGGCTACAGGACTAAATTATCTAGCAACCGTCTACAACGGCATTGATCTCTCCTTGCATCCGCTTCAGGAATACGGCGGCGAGGATCTCGTTTTCCTTGGCCGCATCCACCCCGACAAAGGTGTTCATTTGGCTATCGAGGTTGCCAGGCTAAGCGGAATGCGTTTGATCATCGCCGGTATTATCCAGGATGAGAACTATTTCCGGAAGCAGGTCCAACCTCACCTCGACGACCACAACGTTGTTTACATCGGACCGGTGAATGTCGCGGGCAAGAATGCGCTGTTCGCGCGAGCCCGAGCCCTACTGCACTTGAACACGATCCCGGAACGGTTCGGACTCGTCCTGGTCGAAGCCAACGCCGCTGGCGTGCCCGTGATCGCCATGGATCTCGGCTCCTGTCGTGAGGTGATCAAAGACAATCAGACCGGCTTCCTGGTGAACAACATTTCTGCGGCGGTTGAGGCGGTGGGACGAGTTTCTGAAATCGACCGCGGTGCGTGCCATGGCCGTGTACGACATTTTTTTTCGATCGATACGATGGTCGAAGGTTATGAACGGGTGTATTCGGCGATCTTTGAACTTGAGGCGAAGAGACGAGCATGAAGCCAGACATTGTTAGGCGGTACAGCCACAATCCTATCCTCACTAAAGCCGACATTCCCTATGCGGTGGAAACTGTTCACAACGCGGCAGTCGTGAAGCACCGGAACGAATACATCATGCTATTCCGTTCTCATCTGCGCACCGGCCGCTCGATCCTTGGTCTGGCCCGCAGCGCTGATGGATTCCACTTCGCCGCCGATCCACAACCCTTTCTGGTTCCGGCCCAGGACGATTCCTTTGCAGCCTACGAAGAGTTCGGGGTCGAAGACCCTAGGGTAACGCTACTGGACGGGGAATACCTCATCACTTACAGCGCTTACTCGCGGAATGGCGTGCGGATAGTCCTAGCTAAGACGAGAGACTTCACTGAGGTGGAGAGAGTCGCGCTCATCACTGAGGCCGATTATCGAAATGTAGTGATCTTTCCCGACAGGTTTGACGGGCTTTATGCCCGGCTCGACCGTCCGCATTCGGAAATCGCGCCCTGGTCAATCTGGATTTCCTATTCGCCGGATCTATGCTACTGGGGTCAATCACAGCTCATCATGCGACCTGAGCAGTATCACTGGGATGAAATGAAGATTGGCCCCGGCGCACCACCGATTAAGACGGACCAGGGATGGCTTTCTATCTATCACGGAGTCTTTCAGACGATGGATGGATCGGTCTACCGATTGGGCGTGGCCCTTCACGACTTGGCCAACCCAGCAATAATTCTCGGAGTAGGTGACTCGTGGATTTTGCAACCCGAGGATCCCTGGGAAGTAACCGGGTATGTCCACAACGTAGTCTTCACCTGTGGGGCCGTTCCTGAACCCGATGGCACCGTGAAGATCTATTGGGGGGGAGCCGATACGGTCATGTGCGTAGGCGAAGCGAATATTTCTGACTTGGTTGAGCTATGCCTCGATCATGGTAGGCCGGCGAAGTAGACACGGACAAGCTCATCGTTTAATCAGCGACCGATTCCGTTTTTGTCCGTTGAAAGTAGATCTTGGACTCCCGCCAGAGTACGATGGCAGCGACCATGACTGCGAAACCGGCGAACGTTATACCGATCAACCTAGCTTCAGAGCCAAATCCCAGCGGACGCCGCAGGAATTTCAATATAGCGCCGCTATACTTTGCGGCCAATGCCCCGATCACCGCATATCTGATGGCCCGACCGGTGAGCACCGCTGATACGAATCTTGGTTGCGGATAATGCAGGACTCCCGCCCCTACGAAGAATGGCGACGTAGGAAATGGTGGTGGCGCGACGCATGCACCAAAAACCGCAACGAAGCCCCAACGTTTAAGCAGCCCCTGAACCTGACGGGAACGCCTCGGTCCGATGCGCTTTTCGAGCCAATGCTCGCCTGCCCTCTCTGACATGCGATACGTCGTGTATGCGCCTATCAGTGCGCCGGCGGTACTGGCGGCGGCATAGTACGGCCACAACTCGTGATTCTTGGCCGCTAGTATTGCAGTAAGAGCATCCAGGCTACCGAACGTGGGGATTACAGAACTGTCTGCAACCCCCAACATTATTAGTCCGACTCCCCCAAAACTACGGAGAAGCTTCCAACCGGGAATCACCACGAAGGACAAGATCATGAAACTGTTGCCATTCTGTTGGCGGGATCCGAAGTGCCGCGCTCTCGGCCGCACACTACGTGCTCTGCTTCCGTGATCGCCACTCAGATACTAGCCGGCGACTATATCCAGGCGTTGCGGCCCGTCGAGGCGCCCGTCCACGCACGCCTTACATCGAAACACTGATTGCCATGCCGATGTCTGGATATCTCTGGTTGTACATGTAGTACCCATTATTTGCATACACAATGTAAACGTCTTGTGTTTCATACCAGTTACTTGCCCAGTAGCTGGGCCATGGGTCAACTAGGCTGAACCAATATCCGCCATACTGAAAGCGCGGGAAGCCGCCAACAACCATACAGGGTTGGCTATAGATAACGAACGCGTGCCCCGACCCAAAGTAGCCGTTGTAACGGTTGTCAGGGATACGGTATCCGTTGTAGCCTCCCCGTTGTTGCCACGTGCGGTGGTCGGACTGCCAATTCCTTGATTCATGTTGCTGCCAGGCGGTTTGCTGGGCACGCTGTTCCTGTTGCGAGTGTTGTACCTGCTGCTGATTACCCAGCCTTTGGGCTTGCTGTTTCTGTTCATTCTGCTGCTGAGTGTGCTGATCTTTCCGCTGGTTCTGCTGCTTAGCTTGTTTCTGCTGTTCCTGTTTTTGTTGGCTCTGCTGTTGGACGTGCTGCTGCGACTGTGCTCCCTTCTGCTGGTTCTGCCGTTTAGCCTGTTTCTGTTCGCTCTGCTGCTGAGCACCATGCTGTGTCTGGGCATGCTGCTGTTCCTGCTTCTGCTGTGGCTCTGCTGAGTCTTGTTCGTGCTGTGCGAAGGCAGGAAAGATAGTGCCAAAGGAGAGAAGTAGGAATGCCGCTCCGAAACTTGCAAATGCTTTCATTGGGATGGCCTCAACTAAAAGCTAGCGGAAGGAGAGTGGAATAGCTGTACCCTATTGACCGCTGGCCGCGACCACGTTGGGGCGCGAGTTCCTTTCCAGTCGGAGGGCCAGTCAACCCGCAGAACGTTCTGCCTGGGACGCTGTTGCGGAATCGAGCAAGAGAAGAGTCCAGCGCGCTGGACTCTTCTCTTGCATATTCGCCTGCGGTACAAACTTATCTTCGCTTGATCATCCGTCCAACCAGTGTCCCGAGGGCGACGCCTATTGCGAATGTCGTTACAACTGTTTCGATTGGATGCCTCTGCAGGCGCTTGGTTATATCGTCTACGAACTCTTCTGCGGCATCGCCGCCCTGCTTGGCGACCCGGCGTACCGCTCCAATGCCGTCCTCAAATGCATCTGCGACCGCGGATGCTGCTTGCGAAGTCTTGCGCGCCGTTCCAGCAAACTGCTCGCTGGCTCGTTCTGACGTGGATTGCATCATTATTTTCCAGCCCTTTCTCCTTCTGAATTTCTTCAGCCTATTGTCTTGTGCTTTTTCAGGCGATTCTTTTATCGGTCACAAATGTGCGGCTGCACCAGTTCATCGAAAGAGCGAGCGATGTTGAATCATTGAGGTTCGCAGCTCTTCCCCGCTGACTTCTCCATTGGCCGGCCGTAACTAGGAACAAGAGACGTTGCCCGCTACTAACGCGCCCGAGTCTATGACGCTCCGGGATGCCTCACGGGTTTGTGAGCGCGACGTCCAGGGCGAGCCAGTCCGGGCCACCGGCTTTCGCTCAGGGGGAAGGTGAATGGCTCTTCCGGTTCCGCTCCCCGGGCAGATTTTGCGAGGCGCGGTTTCGCCATCTCTTTCTTGATACCGCTGAGGATAGCGTCTGCCGCTTTTTTGTTTAAAGTGCTGTTATCCATGATCGATCATTGCACGTTGCTTATCCGGAGAGTGGTCAATCTGGCCCACATCCGGATGTTCCTGGATACCAGGCGCATGAATTTGGGACTACGTTAGACAGCGCTGAATAACTACAAGGAACACTGATCATGAGCCCGGGATATTGGCCATGCGGTGGCCTATCTACGGTTCATGGTTTATGCGATTTGCACAGAAACATTCCAGAATGTCCCCGGAAGCGAAGCAACCCTGGCGAGGGAGAATTACCATTCGGTCGAAGCTGCGATGAAAAGTGCACAGATATACAAAAGAGGATTGTTCAGGTATAGTCCAAATTGAGGCAGTTTACACCTATCCTCTTTCAGGTTCTCTGAACTAAGTTGGCCCATCTGAAGCCTATATTTCCTTAGCGAAACGACGCCCTTTGGAAGGTTGCCCATGTTTGCACGTAATCTATCATTTCGTCTGAAGCGCAATACTCACTCCGATTACACCCACACCATGGAAACCCAAATTCTGCCGCTGCTCAAGAAGCAGAAGGGTTTCAAGGAAGAGATGACTCTGTCTAATGCAAACAGTGTAGATGGAGTGTCGATCAGCCTGTGGGAGACGAAGTCCGACGCCGAGAACTACAAGACGAACATTTATCCGCAGGTGATGAAGTCCCTGGAAAAAGTGATCGACGGAACCCCGAGGCTTCATACCTTCGAGACGGTCACCTCGACCTATCATAAAGTTCCGGTGCCCATGTAGGTTTCCGCCCGCCCCTCGCAGCTGCGAAGGAGTTCGGCGTCCGCCCCCACTCTACCCTTAAGTTCGAAGGGTAGGAGGGGGTTCTTAACGACGGTTTGTGACGAGCGTTACAGGAGTTGCAATGTCTAATCCACAAGATCAAGTTACGTACCAAGCCTGTCCTTTCCGGCAGCAGGAAACACTCAAGAGGGATTCGGCAGGAAGTTTCTCAGACGAGGAAATAAGAACCCGTGCCTACCAGATCTATGAGTCTCGTGACCGCAACGGGAACCATTCCGCCGACGACTGGAGCCAGGCAGAGATAGAGCTGATGGAACTCCTGCACGCCAAGTAGTCCGAAAGAGTTCTTTCGCACGATGGGCTTCGCCAAAACCTCTTCGGGCCATTAAACCGACACGCTCCCGAACGGTCCTAATTTGAACGCGGTTGTTTTCTTCGGTTGCGCGGCATTTTTGACCCGATGTCAGCAAGATGAGCAGCTTCATGCGAGACACCCCGGATATCGGGTTTAGCTCAGGATCGATCAACTCGAGGACCAACTATGCGGTCGCCGCCAATCCACTGGTAGAAGCTGGCTCGGAATGCAACGGCAAGAAGATTGAGAAAACGGTGCCGGTAACTGGGGGCAACGCGCTGCTTTTTACCTGGATCGTTCCTCCATGATTGCGGACGATTCCAGAGCTCACCCATAGTCCGAGGCCTGTGCCATTATTGCCCTTCGTGCTGACAAACGGCTCGAAAAGTCTTTGCTTGATCGCCAAGGGAATGCCAGGCCCAGTATCCGCAACGGTCAAACGAATGCCGGGGCGCGAGCCATTAGTGTGTTCACGGGTGTTAGAGATGCGGATTTTCAACGTACCGCCTCCCGCCATGGCGTCTAGGGCATTTCCCACCAAGTTTGCAATCAATTGACGGAGTTCCCCCGATCTCGCGAGTACCGGCTGGGATTCCCGAAAGTCTTTTTCAATTACAATTCGGGCAGAAGTCAGTCTCGCCTGGTAGAGGACAAGAGCGGAATCCACGATCTCAGAAACCTGAACCATGACAGGCTTGTTCGGTTCCCGATGAAATCTCAATGTCTGTGTGACAATTTCCGATACTCTCGCCAACTCGTCCATCGCAGTTTGTGCGTAGCACTTTGACTCTTCCAAACAAGACGATGAGCCAACGAGGTAGAGCAGATTCACAACGGACTCTAATGGGTTATTGATTTCATGTGCAATGCTGGCGGCAAGACGTCCCGCTATGGCCAACTTCTCCGCCGTGCGCAGTGCTTCTTCCGTCCGCAGGTTCTCGAACAAATAGTCCCTGACCTGGTATTGGCGGCTGCGGCTGCGCAGCGCTGCTTGAACCGTGCTGATAAATGTCTCAGGTCGGACAGGACGTTCCAGCAGTATCAGGTTGCCGAGAGGCTGGCGAAACAGCACCTTCCTTTGATTCTCATGATCGACCGCCCCGGCAACTGTAAGCAGGATGATGGGAAGATCAGACCAGGAAGGCTGGGCTAATAACTCTTTTGTCCATTGGCCGACGTCAGGCAGGGTGAGAGCTTCTTCCGCCAATATTATGACGCCTGCCCCCAGCTTGATTTGAGTTCGAGCGGTTTCAGCTGTTGGCAAGTTGTCGCAAATCATGTCTTTGCTGCTAAGAAGACTGCATATCATCGGGCCGTCTCGTCCCGTGGGCGTGACCACCAAGACACGCAACTGCCGCTCATCGCCAGTCATTTTAGTAACCGAGCCCCTCTAGTTCTCCGCGGTATTTGGGAGAGCCCGTCAATACGCCCTCGAATTCCGTCAGGACCTTTCCGACCTGAATAACTCCGTCCTTCATCACCAACTCGCGGATCGTGCGTTCATGTTCGCCGCTCCGTTTTTTGATCACCGAAAGCGCTTGCTTGAGCTCGCCTGCCCCTTCGAAATATCGAAACAACAGGACCGTATCCGCGAGATAGCTAACGTCTACCGGTGTATCGATATTTGCTCCGACAAAACCGTGCTGAGCCATGGTCATTATCGTCCTGACCCCCTTTTGTCCGAGGTAGCCAAGCAGCTCATGCAACTGCATTGCCAGAAATTTCTCGCCTGGCATCGCATTGAGAAAGCCGTTCAGACTATCGATAACCAGCAGCTTCAGCTCCCGCTTCTCGACCAATTCTCTGATCTCATGGACAAATTGACCAGGCGAGAGCTCGGCAGCGTCGACCTGACGAAGAAAGAGTCCTCCGGACTCAACGTGCTCGTCCACGTCCATTCCGAGCCCTCGCCCGCGTACCGTCAAGGTTGCCAATGTCTCATCAAAGGAGAAAAGCGCCGCGCGGCCGCCCTCCTTGACGGTGGATACCGCATAACAAAGCGCGATTGTGGATTTCCCACAGCCAGCTGGTCCTAGCAGCAGCGTACTGGTACCGCTATCAATCCCGCCGCCCAACAGGTCGTCCAATGCCTGGAGACCGCTCTTTAGTCGCGATGGAGAGAACATCAAATGATGTTCCGAGGCTATCAGGCGCGGATATACTTCCACGCCGCCCCGCATGATGGTGTAATCATGAAAGCCTTCACGGAACGATGAACCCCGCATCTTCCTTATTTCCAGACGACGTCGTTTGATTCCATACTCGCGCTCCACGCTTTCCAGCATGATTACGCCGTGAGCAATACTTTGCAACTGCAGGTCATGACCCTCGGCGGTTCGATCGTCCAGCAAGAGCACCGTGCAGTTACGGCCTGAAAAGTATCGCTTCAAACCCATAATCTGCCGGCGATAACGCAGAGAATCGCGGGCAAGTAAGCGCAATTCAGACAAGGAATCAAACACGACCCGCACCGGTTGCAATCTATCAACCTCTGACAGGACGGCAGATGTGGTGTCCGCAAGCTCAATCTCAGAAGGATGGAATACGGTGTACTGGGCCTCGGGATTAAGGTGGTCCTCCTCTGACGTCATCTCAAAGACGTCGATGGCTCCCAGTGACCAGCCGTGTGACTCAGCAACTTCTACGAGTTCAATCTTCGATTCGGATAGGGTGACATACAGTCCCTTCTGTCCCCGCCGGGCACCTTCCAACAGAAATTGCAACGCGATCGTTGTCTTGCCGGTTCCCGGATCACCCTCAATGAGGTAAAGATGGTTGGAAGCGAGACCACCGCCCAGAATATCGTCAAGGCCGGTAATGCCGGTGGCAAACCGTTCGGTCGGGCGCAGTTTGGCAGCTGTACCGTTTCCAGAATCGGTTGCGGGGAGAGCGCTTGGTATGTCGGTTAGACCCATCATGAACTCCTATCGCGACTTTCGGCGGCTGGTCCCAATGATTCCACCGCTTTCGTTCCTCTGGTCGCGAATTCAAACGAAGGGGTAAAAAGGGCCTAAGTTCCCGTCTGCAAGGGCATTGGCGCCTTCGGCCAAATATGGTCCTTGGCCTTCCCGTGGGTCCCGAAAAAAACAGTAAATAGCATTTTGCTTCTGCGTCAGGCAGTTGTCTGGTCAATTTTGTGCAGCATCGAAGATGATCCCGAGCCCTTATGGAGCTCTGCCTAAGCTCGAGGAACATCCCTGGCGACGATTGACTTAGCCGCTTGAGGCGTATCGTGATTTGTACTTTTCGCTCGGTCGCAAACTAGGCCGGTCGTTGGCTCAGCAAACGATAAGCTTTATGCCTCAATTGTCCCCCCATCACCCGTTGTCTGCCGCAACTGTGCTGCCCCTCTTGAGCAGCCGCCGGTCACGATAAGGGCTCGCATTCGGCACGAGACCGCTAAAGCTTTTTGCTGCGGAAACGGAATTCTCATAGATTCCAAAGAGTAGGCCAACGCGGGACAATTCGAGTAAAACCGAAACAGACGGTGTTACTCCGGCTAATTTGACCTCACCGTCGCTCTTGATGACGTCATGGAGGCACAGGAGTAAGATGTCCAATCCCGCCGAATCCATGTACCCTGTTTCCGACATGTCAAAAACAATTTGCGGGCGATCGGACTTCAACATGGGTTGTACGTCCTTATAAAAACTCGGAGCCTGTTTGCGATCAAGGCTTTTCGGCACTCTTCTTACAACGACTCGCCTGCTGACGCACTTCATGTTCCTTTCAGTATGAAACCTAAGCTCCTGGATTGCTGATCAATATTGCCCATTCGGCAGTCAGCACATCTGATCTCCACCTCGTCCTGGATCTAAGTCTCCACCGCTCTCATCCAGTAAAGAGAGCAGCGGCAGGCCGACTGCGCGGGAGACGCGGGCAGAAAAAAGGACGACGCAGAAAGCCCTGCTTCCACCTTTGAAGTGGCAGCAGATAGAAACAGCAACAACCTTCCCTGCATAAGACGACCACATACCCGCAGAGGGGCAAAGGCAATAAGGCAAGATCAACCCCCGGCTACGAGCACAGCACACCACCCGCAGCAACCACTCCCTCACATCCTCTACCCGCATACAGAAAGCCTTTAACCCCAGTAAAGCATTCAACCAATCCCGTAAGACCAGCTCCACATAATGGCAGCAGTCTGTAACCGCGAGCATCGGCTAGCTGGATTTTCGCCGCGGCCACAAGAACCCCATGCCCGGCACGTAGAACGGTAGCCATTTCGGAACACTCTACGAATGCGGCAATCCCCTTGTAAACCGCGGCGAAAATCCCGTTTTGGCAGCGGCAAACGGCAGCAACTCATCGACGGAGCAGCAGCGCGCGAGAGAAAGGACGGGGTAAAAACCGGTTTTAACCCGTTTCAATGAGGACTTAGGCGATAGCGGCCCTACTAAACCACGGCCTGCCAGGGCTGAACGAAGCGAGCCACGAAGCTGCACTGCATCTCGGTGACGGCGTCATCGATGGACACGCCGGAGCCTTCGTTGAGGATCTCGACGCCGGTGATCTTCATGCAGCAGGCAGCGCCCTGTTCGTTGGTGCCGGCCAGGGTGATGTCGAAGGGCAGGATCTGGTCGGAGTACCAGGGCGAAGCTTCCTGCTTGAAGCCGCTGACGGCCGAGACAGGCTGGCCATCGAACTGGTCGATGGTGGCGCTGGAAGTCTGGCCGCTGGCACGTACCAGCGAAGACTGATAGATCGCGTTCTGGGAGAGAAACGCATTCTGATCAGTCATGAACTGGGGACGCAGGTCATCGACGTTGGCTACGAACTGGCCGCCCAGTTTGTAGACCAGATCCAGCAGAGCATGGCGGTCGAAGTTGACCCAGACCAGGCTGCCGGCGATGCCGCGCTTGTTGCGGGAGAAGGAGCGGACGTCGGCCGAGCCCATGGTGTAGATGGGAGCCTTTTCGCGGGTGACGCTGTAGGAAACGGCCTGCACCTCGGCGAAAGAGTTTCATATCGGGCCAGCTTTGGCAGCGATTAAGGGTAGAGTTACGATTCTTCTTGAAACTCAGATATATCTGAGTTATTAAGGAGAACAACTATGAAATTCAATCGCCGTCGTCGCCCTCTTCGCCCGCGCCCCTCCCGCTCCCAGGTCCACCAGCAGCTCGATCAGCTCCGCCGGGGTCTTCAGTTGTTCCGGATGGAGTGGTTGCTGGAGGCCCAACAGGAGCAGCCCCGGCCGGGTCACCTTCGTTTCATCTACGATCGCGTTCTGGAGATCAAGGATGCCATCGCCAGTCTCGAGGCTCAGTAGATGAAGCGGTGCGCTATCTACACCCGGGTCTCCACCGTCGACCAGCACCCGGAAAGCCAGCTCCTCGACTTGCGGTTGATGGCTCAGCAACGTAGCTATCAGATCGTCGGCGAGTATCAGGATCGCATTACTGGAACCAAGGCTAAACGGCCTGGTCTTGATGAGCTGTTACGCCAAGCCCGCCACGGGCAGTTTGATGTTGTGCTTGTCTGGGCCAGCGACCGGCTGGCCCGCTCGGTTCGCCACTTCCTGGAAGTACTCGATGAACTCAACCACCTGAACATCGAGTTTGTCAGCTTCCGCGAACAGCTCGACACGGGCGGCCCGCTGGGCCGCGCCGTTGTGGTCATCATCGGCGCCGTCGCCGAACTGGAACGCAACCTGATCGTCGAACGGGTGCGGGCCGGCATGCGCCGCGCCAAGCTGGAAGGACGCCACATTGGCCGCAAGCCGCTCGTCGTCGACCGTGAGGCTCTCTTACAGGAGCGTGCTCGTGGCCGCAGCCTCACCCAGATCGCTCACACGTTTCGTGTTTCGCGTGCCAGCGTAAGCCGCCTGCTGAAGCAGGCAAAGGAGGAACAGTTTGAAATCGCCCAATATGCCTCGTAAGCGCGAACTGGGTCGCCGGGTGCTCGCTGCGCTGCTGAGCTATCGCTACGACCTGACGCTCGATTACACCTTGAAGAAGTACGTCCCCCAGAACGTGCATCCGTCGTGGGAGGCTCTAGGCCAGGCATTACTCCAGCAGATCGCCACCGAGATTGGCCCCGCCGTCCGCGACGAACTGCCCAACTAAGCCCGTTTCAAAAGGGGTCACGAAACCGCCTCGCTAAACCAAAGAAAACAGGCGGCCACTCTAGGCCGCCTGCGCTGTCTCTAAATCTATGGGTTTAGTACCGCCCGGGACGCTAAGGCGCTCGAATCGGCGGAGACTCGTGCGATCGAACGCACTTACGCCACACAAAGAAGAGCGAACGCCGATCGCCATCACGCTGCGGACCGACCGACAGTCAGTCGTTTATATGATACCTCGTGGTCAGCAAATCTGGCACACGAGCGTCACACAACCAAGTCGCCACAGATGGGTTTCGGGATTTCTCGTCACCAAGAGTAGCGCCGAACCGTACTTAGCCTCAGTATTCAACACTTGCGAAGCAAGTGAGCATTCAGCTATTCGAACCAGCTCAATAAACCTCGGGATGTCGCCGTGGTCGGACATAGCGGGGTGGGAGGCTGAAGCCCGAGACACTCTGCGGGTGATCGCAGTGTGTGGAGCAAACGGGTAGCGTCCGCAACGCCGTCCTGGTCCTCGTCTTGGGCGAATTTGTCTCGTGCAGTGGCAAGCCAGCTTGCGGCGAGTGAGGTCTTCCCCTCTGCCAGATCGATCTCGGCCCACAAGAGAGCGAGTCCGGCGACAACGTTCGCGAGCCCGCAGCCATCTGCTAACGGCAGCGCCTCCCTGATGCGTTCGCGGGCACGATCGTACTCGTGCTCTTCAGTGAAGATGCGTGCAATCGCAAGTAGGGAGATCGCCACACCAGCGTCGTCCCCGCGTAACCGATCCTCCTGGTAGCTCTCAAGGAGGTGCTCGAGCGCCTGCGGTGCACCATACTGTTTCAGAAGGAGCGCCTTAAGATGAAGGAATCGCGAGCGGAGCGCTGGGGGCATGTCGATGGTCGACGTTGCCCTAAGTTCTTCGAACGCCTCCCGATCGCGCCCGACAAGCCGAAGAAGGTCTGCTTTCGTGTTTCGGAGTTCTGCGATGAGCACGTCCGGGCAGCGGTTTCCTACGGCTTGCTGAACTGCTTGCGAAGCAGCCTCGAGAGCCGCATCCATCTCTCCCTGCTGTGCGATTCAGAAGTTACCCTGTGGTGTGGTTCTCCGAACTCCCGGCTCCGGGGTTTGTACGCGGTGCGCGATCGATTGAATCTGTGACCCTTGCTGGAAGTGACGGGAATGAGCAGCGATGGACACATACGGAATACCAAGGAACCGTTTTCTCGATACGTGAGTCAGTTCGAGGCAGTTGAAATGTTGTAGACGAGTTTGCGACAAGAGCCGCTTTATCCCTCGACGTAGCGTCTTCTGGCCGCCCCAGGCGGGAACCGCTGTCTTCAATTCGTCGGCCATGTAAAACAACTTCCACCCGGAATCACGAAGCTTCCGGTCCAGACCCGAGCTTTCGCGAACCCCGAGTGACTCCCAATTTTCACAGTAAGGTTCACTCTCTATTCCAAGCGAGCGTAAGCTCTCGGATGGTTGAACCATGATCGTGCCCGTTTGTATATGGTTTGGCATGAAACCCTCGCTCTGCGTTCGGAGTCAGGAAGGAGAAACGCATAGCGTCTCCCAAAGCTTCAAATGGCTGACTTAGATCAGAGAACCTGAAAGAGGAAGGGACAGCTCACTAGCTCTCGACCCTAGACCTTTCCACCTCGAATGTCAACGCAACGGTTTAATTGCTGATGCGTTCACGAAACACTTCCATCATGCTGTTTGCCATGGATGTGTCAGCGACTGTGGGCGGTTGAACCTGGATCATGCGATCTTTGCCGGGGGCGGCCGCCACCAGAAATATCTCCTGATGCTGCATGATCGTCTCCAACATTTTGCCCAGTTGATCGGACTTGTAGCCGTTATTGAAGCGAAGCCCGCCTTGGTGGGTCATATCCCGGCGCATCCAGTGCTCGCAGACTAGCTTTCAGTACCCGCGAACGGTGGACGCCCATACTTTCATGTATTCGACTGACCCGAGAGGTTCGACGTGATATTCGATATGGATCAAACCGGAATTGGCCTTCGGCATCAGGTCATTCCAGTTAAGAACAACGGCATCGGCAAGCATAGCGTCGACTCTAACGGACTCCATCGTCGGAAGGCGTGGTGTAGCAGTCATAATTTTTCCAATCTGCCTCTGGCGGTCACGCTGGCAAAGCCCGGTCGCCAATTCGACCCGCGTTTGGACAACCGCACTTCCGCTGCCAGGCGACCTGCGATAAAGATAACGGTGCTCCTAAGCGTGTGTCTGAGCGAGATTGCTCACTGAGCAATAGTGAGCAGTTTTCTTGAGCCGTTTGGCCCACACTCGGATGTGTAGAGATGCGGGCGATTGTGGCGCGTCGAGCGCAACGAGGTCGCAATATCCGGCAACCGAATTGAATGCCGTCCAGGTCGCAGCGGAACTACCTGACCTGCCTCGATCACCAGCATCGGAAAATAGTCTCGCGATAAAAGCGGTCTGCATCATGGCTCTGGAGAAACAGACCGGAACCGTTAAAAAGTCCATTCATGTGGAGATAACTTCGCTCAGGAGTGCTCTGGGCGAAAGGAGTTGCAATGGAAATCTCTGAGATCCGCGCACACGTCCAGAAATTCCTTCACGACGGCGGAGACACCGCGGAACTAAGAACCGCGTTTCAATCCCACCTCGATCGGCTGCTCTCTCCCAACACAAGGCAGCATACAACGCCTCTCGGTGTGCGGCGTACGGCTGAGGACCGCGCAGCCGTGGTGGCGGGAATTTTCAGGAAGGAAGATGACTTTGACCGGAGACTCGACGTCTGCAGGAAAATCGAATAGCGGTGTAAACAGCCAACTTCCGTTTTTATTCTTCAACTGGAAGACTGCGCCACAACCTTGGGTCGGGCAGCTACCGCCCGCGTTACCAGCAGTCGATGCCGTGCCGTAGAGATTCCCCCGACCATCGCTCGTCAACGAACCCGTGGGCAAAGCTCCATCTGCCACCGGTGAAGCTGTGTAGAACCTGTAGGTTAGGTTTGTGCCTGCGCAAGTTGCCTTCCCAGCCCATGTCAGTGCTATGAAGAACAGCCCCCTGAGCAAGCCCTCGCAAGATACCAAAATGCTAGGTTTCTCCTGCCACTTCACAGTGCTCACCAGACACATTCTACCCTTTAACTTTCCACGGGATGAGCACACATGGGGTCTCCAATTGTGCGCCGATGGGGTACTCACAGAAACCCCGCTGGACATACACAGGATCGGCGAGAGCCACCCCGAATCAAAGAGATGAGTTCACCGAACTTAGGTGGCATCGATGACGCCAACACCAGCCAGTGGGACAAATGTCAACCTTGGACTAGGAGCCGCGCATCATAAATGCCATGGCTGAGAGTAGGCAATCCCGGCCCCGGCCAGAGTTCTTACACACGGTCGCTAATGACAATCAGCGTGTGATTGTGTCGCAGTGTCCAATGTGTGGCGCGCTCATAGCCGCTAGTCCCAGCCTGAAGGTTATTCTGATTGCCGAAGCGCTGCACGCTTGTCCTGGGAAGTAAAGATAAGCGCCCTGACGGCTCAGGATATTGAGTCTCCTCTCAACCGAGTCGATTCCGTCACGAACTCGGACGACTATATCCGATGGAGCGAGAGGTGTGATTGTGCGAGCAGATAAAGCCCAGCACGACGCAGCCGAGATTCTACGACTCCTACGTGAGTCTTTGCGTGAACCAGAGTTTGCGACTGCCTTAGCATCGGTTGTTGCCGATAATCCGTCCGTCGCGCCCAGTATTCGACAGACTCATCTCGTCACGTGTGACACGGCATCAGCATCTGGCTCACCGAATCCCAAAACATAGCTAGCCGCGTGAAAGTCCCGAAAAGTCCCCTAAAGTTGCGTTGATGGTAATGGGGGAAAGCTATGCCGAACAATGATGTGACCGTTTTCGCACCGATAATAGAGGGCGTCCGAACCCGGAAGAGGGACGATGGCTAAGGAATGGCGACTGATAGCTTCGAGTTTTTTGCTTCCGCATACCGGGCACACCACAATGGGCTCGTTACTGCTCTCTTGCATCGTAAGTCCCTTGTCGGGGCACGCAAGAGAGCCGCGAAATGCGGGCGGATGCGTAATCCAGCTTGCTTGCAACGATTCTACGCTTGTGGCGAGCTACGAGAGCACCTCCGGATTCTCGGCTCGTGGACGTGATCGATGGCTCATTGGAGAAATGGGAGCAGGAGCATAAATGCTCCGGTAGAATGTCAGACTCTGGTTGACGCTCAACGGCACTTGCCAATCCGTATCCACAAAGGCATCATTGTTGACATGAGCCCGACGAAGTGCCCTGAATGTGACAGTACTGAGCCAACACCGATCCACGATCCGGTGTTAGCTAAAAAAAGCGACGATGCTCCGGTGATCGCCTACCGCTGCTCCAACCAGCATCTGTTCCTTCCCAATGCGAACGCCGCGGTTGCAGGCGAGTAGCCGGGATGCAAAAATCGGTTCAGGAAATGTTTGTATGGCGGAGTGAGCAATATTGAACAGACACAAAAAACGATGATCGCTACGTTATCCAAACAGTAGTTGGCGACAGGCCGCAGCCAGCACCCATCGGGAGAGTCGGGGGCTACTGCGGCCTCGTCTATTCCTGAAGTGTGCCGACGATCACATGAGCAATATTGAACAGTCGCGTACATGCAGATCACGGTACTCTTACACGGCACTCTTAGATGCTGCTGATGATTGCTCTTTGAGCGAAGACGGGGGCCAACATGGAAACTACCGAAGCGAAACTGCCCCGACTATTGTTGGTGGATGATAACGAGACGGTGCGAAAGACTCTGGGGATTGTGCTGGAGATGAACCAGTTCGACGTTACCGCAGCAGCGAGCGTCTCAGAGGCCCTGCATCTTATCGACACTGAGACGTTTGACGTGTTGCTGTCCGACCTGCACATGCCGGGAGCAGGAGACGGGCTTACCGTAGTTAGTGCGATGCGGCATGTCAATCCGACTGCGGTTACGTTGGTGTTCACCGGATACCCAGCACTCAAAGAGGCGATGGAAGCAATTCTGCTACAGGCCGACGAGATTTTAGTCAAACCCATGAACGTGGACGCCATGGTCGCACTGATCCGAGAGAAGCTGAGGACACGGGGGACTAAGAGGATGGCGAACATCGAACGCGTTGCCAACATCCTGGAGCGCGACAGCAAGCTGACAATCGCAAACTGGCTTGCCCGAGTAGGCCGGGAGCCTGAGCTTACAGCCATACCCCTAGATGATGAGGATCGCACGGGACATCTGCCCAAGTTGATCGATGCCTTAGTTACGCGGTTACGAGTGCCGCTGCGGCTAGGAACGAAAGCAGTTTCCGAGGCAGCAGTTCTGCACGGCAGAGTCCGCCAATCTCAAGGCTACACGGTGCCCATGTTGATCGAAGAATCTCGCGTCTTGCAGGTGAGCATCTTCGAGACGCTGCAGAACAACCTGACCACCGTGGATTTCAGCCTGCTGCTGTTGGACGTAATGACCATTGCCGACGAAGTTGATTCTCAACTGAAGCAGACCATAACAAGTTTTATGGAACAAGCAGCAAGCGCGGCAGCCTAAGTCCCTCGGCGGTGCGTTTCGAATGGTGGGAGTCTAGGATGAGGGTTGTCCGTGGGAGTCTAGCCGCGCCTGCTAGTTCGGCTTCTTCCGATTCCCACCCAAAGCGTCTTCAATGATCCTACGTTCATCTTGACCGCCGCCATGGTCTTCAGCATCGCAGTATGGACAGGCCAATGCAACTTCGCCAGTCTTGGCGTTTCTGCGGAGCATCAGCGGAACGGTATGTTTGGCGCACATCGGCTTGGGCGGCATCGAACTAGCTTAAAGCCAGCAGTCCGCACCGTCCACATGCAGGTGACGAGAGCAGCTAAAGCTGCCGCATACGATCCGGTGTGGTGCTTTCCAGGTAGAAGATGTGCCCGTTCTGGCAGCAGTAGCCGTGGCGCTTGGGGCTCTGCTCGTCCACAACGAGTCTGCTGGAGAGTGTGTGCTCTTTGATCTGGTCGCTACCACAGACAGGGCATTTTCTGGATTGTTCCACGATTGGATTAATGTAGCCCCACAAGCACTGGATTATGGTCGTTCGAAGACGGCAAACATGTGCCACTGAGCGCACCGGAAGATGCTGGCCCCGCCGACATTTGCGCCCTCCGCGTTACTGGCGGACAGCTTAATCCCTTCGACCTTCTCCACGGCATGATCCCAACACACCGGACACACTACAGGCGTCTCTACAGGGCTGCGAGATGGGCTCCGCTGGACTGCTTCCTGCATTGTCAGATATTAGGAGTGAAGAATGGCCGGTTCATCCAACCCTTGTGGGACGGCAATGGCGAATAGGTCGTAGATTACCGGGTGGTCGGCTTGGGATCGCATGGGAGTGAAACAGCCTGTGGCTACGGTAGAATCAGGTGTATGAACGACCCGATGACCCTCAGATGTCCGGTTTGTGGCGCACTTCCCGGAGCCCCTTGTGTACGCATCAGTGGGACTCTGTTGCCAGGCCCTCACAGCAAACGGAAGGAACTAGCGCTAGGGCTGAAGATGGCCAGTCGTAGTGAAGCGAACCAACAGTCGTATCCGCAGGGCCTAACGCACCGAGATTCATCTCGTCACTCCGAGTAGCCATCAGTTTCATCTTCGCTATCTTCATAGCCGCGCTCAATGGTTGTCTGTCCCGCGCTTTTTGATCTCACGCTCGGAGATGCCTTGTTTTTCAGACAACTCGCGATTCGCTAGACAAATATGGTCTCGTTTGCAGCGGTATCCGATCACTACCCGCACGTCCTGCGGGGAACTGCATGATGGACTGAGGCCATAAATGGGGGTTCTGATCGCTGTTCTACAAAAAGGGCACGCCCATTTTTTCCTCATGTTGATTCCTGCGGTGGTCTGTCTTTCAGTTCAATTACGAGAGTTAGCTAGTGCTTTGGGATGCACCCGATCAACCCAAATCTCGCGGTTAATCCCGCTCGCACGCAACAGCGATCCTGCGATGCAGTGATTCTGCTACTACGATTCGGGAGACAATACCATCTTCAACGATGCGAATCTGAGCAATATTGCTCAAATAGGCGATGTGTGACCGCTTACACGTTGAATCATGCTCCGCAGTTGCGATGGCACGTTGATCCGGCTTTCGGGTGATGGATACGACTTTAAGGGGACGGTCTTGCGCTGAGGCTTTGCATTGGTTAGGAGCACAATAAAGAAATAGGAGATTCCCGCGTGGGAACCCCCTCAACTGCACAGAGCCAGAGCTACTATCTCGATGTTGGCGCGGGCATAGGGATGGGCATAGGTCCCGGCCCAGGATTATGCACGATGATAGGCGTCGGGCCCGGTTTTTGAATCGGCGGTCCGACTTGTACGAAGGCTGCGGCGGAAGTCAACAGAATAGATGCCAGAAGAAAACGACTAACGTTTTTCATTATTACACCCCTATAAGTTATGTCTTATAAGAAGAAGAGCGGCGCCGCGAAGGTAAGTAAGCATTTCGGCTTGTGCGAAACAGGGGTATGTCTCCGCGAGACCAACCACGATCATCTTTATATAGGCTTCGCCGGGTGCCGCGATCGCGAAAGCGTCGCGGGTCGCGGTGAAAGTCAGGATCGGGTTTCCAATCTTGCATCCCTGTTTTAAGGAGATGCTCGTAGAGACGGAGCCCGGCGATTTGCCATGGGCCAGGGCAACTCAGTAGCTCATAGGGTGGCGCGATGATGTCGCCGGGAACGTCGCGCCCATTTTCCTGCCGAACCACGTCGTTGAACTGGCCGTAGGTAATCAGATACATGCGCGCATAAGTGACAGCATCCGATGCGGCGCGGCGAATGAAGGCGACGGCGCCGTTCCAGTTATTGGAATGGTCGGCGAAGTAAAGGGCGTGGTAAAGCGTGATGGGCTGATCGCCGCGCGGGAGACTTTTATCCCTATAGCCGGGGTACTGTTTTGCGGACCCGGCGGCAGGCAGGTAGGACTGGCTTGAGAACTGCTAAATCAGCAGCAAGAAACGACCTGGTTTTAAACAATAGAGTATCCCGGTCCGTCTGGCAGCGGCTCTTCCCACCTAAAGCCTTCGCTTAACAATAGAAAAACGTGACCACGGTTGCAATGATACGCAGCTGCGCCGACTGAAGGACACCTCAGTCCAACTGTGTAAGCCGCGACAAGCTGAAGCAATTAGACGTTAAGACAAGCCAGATGAAGATCGACAAGTATTCCATCAGCTTTGAGGTGAAATCTCGGTCCTGACTCATGAATAAACACCTTAGCCATTCATCGGTTGGCGATTGTTGAAGGCGATAAATGGAATTGCGTAATTTGTCGAGCACCTATCGCGGGGAATTCGACATCGACCACATGGTGCCAAAAGAGATGGCAGAAGCCAGTCGCAAGGTCACCTTGGTGAAGTAATGAAACCTTAGCCGGAAGACTGAAGGCAAAAGTAAAAATGCTACGAAGCTGCTAGTCGCCATGACCGGCAAAGCGAGCGCAGCGAAAGCAGCGGAAGGCGACAAGCCCGTGTTCGACTACATCGCCAGCTTGCCGCAGCCGCAACGTGGTATCGCGAAGCGTATCGATGGTTTGGCCGCCAAGACTTTGCCGAACCTGCAACGTGCGGTGAAATGGGGGATGGCTTACTACGGAGTGGGCGAAGGCTGGTGCTTTTCGTCCGGGGCTTTCGTCGGGCACGTAAAACTGATGTTCATACGCGGCACGGAGATCAGTCCTGAACCAGCTGTGACGGCGATTGGGATGGGCAAGTCCACACGAGGCGTCGAATTGAAATCCGTGAACGAGCTCGACGAACAGCAAGTAGCCTCGTGGATGGAGCAGGCCGCCGCGAATCCCTTTTTCGGGGGAAAGAAACGCAAACAATGACGACGATGTGATAAGCCGTTGGAATGGACTCGGTCTTCGGACTGTTGGCTCCGGATGAGTCGTTTCCGGAACGTAACAACAGCAGCGGCCAACGGCTTGCCGACAGTCAGCCGGAACGTGGCTCAAGTGGGCGCACGAGCTCAGTCTGACGTGATAATCCCGTTTATCGCGCTGTTCTGAGACGCCAAGTGCTCGACAATCCTAAAGGCCATAGCGATACCAAGGCGTTCGCGGCAACCCCCCGACATTTTTGAGCGTCTGTTCAAGATGCCTTCGAGCCTCTGTATCGTTGAGGCGCTTGAGTAGGCGAATCTTCTCACCAAGTCGCTCCGCATCCGGCAGCGTAGACCTTGTTAGCAACTACAATATCGCCGATTTGTGCGTCCTTCAGGCCACCCGCGACGCCCACGAATAAAGCCAACTGCGGATGGAAGAATGAGATTGCCCGCTCGACTTCGGCAGCGGCGCCGCTGTTTCCAGCGCCTGCCTCCACGACTAGGACATCCCACTCAGGACCTCTCTCGGGCTGAAACTTGCCCCGTTCATATACCGTGCCGCTCGGGTGCATTTCTTGATGACGATCTTTCAGGTGCCGGCAGACCGCTATGAACTCAAGTGATAGGGCCGTAACGATTACGACGCGTTGTGGCGACTCGGTTTGTGGCATCGGATGAATCTAACCCTCAAACAACGATATTCTTCCTTTGGGCCCGCCGAAACCACAGTATGGCCGAATCGTCCGTGCAAAGTCCAAAGAGAACGGCCGGATGTTCCAATACTCGAATGCAAGCAGTCGCTCTATGTCCCTTAATTTCGCCAAATCTCTAAGGTGGCCATCTAACTTGGTCGATAAGAGTCGACCCACGTGACCTGGCATATCCTGTGCCACTTCGAGCACGTCCATTTCACAACCCATAGATTTAGAGACAGCGCAGGCGGCCTAGAGTGGCCGCCTGTTTTCTTTGGTTTAGCGAGGCGGTTTCGTGACCCCTTTTGAAACGGGCTTAGTTGGGCAGTTCGTCGCGGACGGCGGGGCCAATCTCGGTGGCGATCTGCTGGAGTAATGCCTGGCCTAGAGCCTCCCACGACGGATGCACGTTCTGGGGGACGTACTTCTTCAAGGTGTAATCGAGCGTCAGGTCGTAGCGATAGCTCAGCAGCGCAGCGAGCACCCGGCGACCCAGTTCGCGCTTACGAGGCATATTGGGCGATTTCAAACTGTTCCTCCTTTGCCTGCTTCAGCAGGCGGCTTACGCTGGCACGCGAAACACGAAACGTGTGAGCGATCTGGGTGAGGCTGCGGCCACGAGCACGCTCCTGTAAGAGAGCCTCACGGTCGACGACGAGCGGCTTGCGGCCAATGTGGCGTCCTTCCAGCTTGGCCCGGCGCATACCGGCCCGCACCCGTTCGACGATCAGGTTGCGTTCCAGTTCGGCAACGGCGCCGATGATCACCACGACGGCGCGGCCCAGCGGGCCGCCCGTGTCGAGCTGTTCGCGGAAGCTGACAAACTCGATGTTCAGGTGGTTGAGTTCATCGAGTACTTCCAGGAAGTGGCGAACCGAGCGGGCCAGCCGGTCGCTGGCCCAGACAAGCACAACATCAAACTGCCCGTGGCGGGCTTGGCGTAACAGCTCATCAAGACCAGGCCGTTTAGCCTTGGTTCCAGTAATGCGATCCTGATACTCGCCGACGATCTGATAGCTACGCTGCTGAGCCATCAACCGCAAGTCGAGGAGCTGGCTTTCCGGGTGCTGGTCGACGGTGGAGACCCGGGTGTAGATAGCGCACCGCTTCATCTACTGAGCCTCGAGACTGGCGATGGCATCCTTGATCTCCAGAACGCGATCGTAGATGAAACGAAGGTGACCCGGCCGGGGCTGCTCCTGTTGGGCCTCCAGCAACCACTCCATCCGGAACAACTGAAGACCCCGGCGGAGCTGATCGAGCTGCTGGTGGACCTGGGAGCGGGAGGGGCGCGGGCGAAGAGGGCGACGACGGCGATTGAATTTCATAGTTGTTCTCCTTAATAACTCAGATATATCTGAGTTTCAAGAAGAATCGTAACTCTACACTTAATCGCTGCCAAAGCTGGCCCGATATGAAACTCTTTCGCCGAGGTGCAGGCCGTTTCCTACAGCGTCACCCGCGAAAAGGCTCCCATCTACACCATGGGCTCGGCCGACGTCCGCTCCTTCTCCCGCAACAAGCGCGGCATCGCCGGCAGCCTGGTCTGGGTCAACTTCGACCGCCATGCTCTGCTGGATCTGGTCTACAAACTGGGCGGCCAGTTCGTAGCCAACGTCGATGACCTGCGTCCCCAGTTCATGACTGATCAGAATGCGTTTCTCTCCCAGAACGCGATCTATCAGTCTTCGCTGGTACGTGCCAGCGGCCAGGCTTCCAGCGCCACCATCGACCAGTTCGATGGCCAGCCTGTCTCGGCCGTCAGCGGCTTCAAGCAGGAAGCTTCGCCCTGGTACTCCGACCAGATCCTGCCCTTCGATATCACCCTGGCCGGCACCAACGAACAGGGCGCTGCCTGCTGCATGAAGATCACCGGCGTCGAGATCCTCAACGAAGGCTCCGGCGTGTCCATCGATGACGCCGTCACCGAGATGCAGTGCAGCTTCGTGGCTCGCTTCGTTCAGCCCTGGCAGGCCGTGGTTTAGTAGGGCCGCTATCGCCTAAGTCCTCATTGAAACGGGTTAAAACCGGTTTTTACCCCGTCCTTTCTCTCGCGCGCTGCTGCTCCGTCGATGAGTTGCTGCCGTTTGCCGCTGCCAAAACGGGATTTTCGCCGCGGTTTACAAGGGGATTGCCGCATTCGTAGAGTGTTCCGAAACGGCTACCGTTCTACGTGCCGGGCAGGGGTTCTTGTGGCCGCGGCGAAAATCCAGCTAGCCGATGCTCGCGGTTACAGACTGCTGCCATTATGTGGAGCTGGTCTTACGGGATTGGTTGAATGCTTTACTGGGGTTAAAGGCTTTCTGTATGCGGGTAGAGGATGTGAGGGAGTGGTTGCTGCGGGTGGTGTGCTGTGCTCGTAGCCGGGGGTTGATCTTGCCTTATTGCCTTTGCCCCTCTGCGGGTATGTGGTCGTCTTATGCAGGGAAGGTTGTTGCTGTTTCTATCTGCTGCCACTTCAAAGGAGAAAATGGGGTTTTCTCCTCGGCCCTTGCTTGCTATCTTCTGCCTTCGCCGCTCTCCCTGTGCTCTCGGCTCCCCGACCCTCTCTGCGCCTTGCAGACTCCACACTGGCAAACTGCCGCTCACAGGTAAGAAGATATGGAGCGCCACTCCTCCTGCGGTGCTACCGTCCCGCGGTTTTGGAGCGATCGGCACACTCTCTCCAGCCTAGTGTTTTCAAGTTGGAACCAGACCCATCGTTCGCCGCACGTGATGAGTTTCCCTATCTGCATGCTTGCCAGAAGCAAAGTTCTGGGGTGTCGCCGGCTGCGCTTCTACGAGATGGGCGTTATACGGCCAGGTGGCTGTGTCTGTGCGGTTGCCGGAGGCTGGCCGGCCCGGGAGAACATATTCCATGCGGTTCAGATGAGTGTAGGATGGCCCGTTTCCGACAACTATGTGCGGGCATCTACTCCACGGAATGCTTCGCAGCCCTCTTACGGGCGCTGCGCCTGGAATCTGGAAACAATTTCTCGGCCGCTTCCTCTTCCAGCGCAAGCACTTCGGCATCGACGTCCACCATGGTGCGCACGAAAAGTTCTCCCAGTGGAGACAAGCTGCGTCGAGCCATCCGTATAATCCCAAACTGTGGCTTCAAAATCGGCAGCACCAGCGGCAGGGCGGCCAGCGCTCGATTCCTAAGGTCAGGCAGTAATAAGTTCAGTGGCACCAGCGCGATTGCGTCCGATTCCTGGGCGATGTTCTTCATCATGGCTGGCGACTCACACGCAATCGATGGAATACTCTTCGCCTCCGAACGTGCCGCGCTCGCGCGCGGGGCCGACCCGCGTACAAGCCCTCGTAACACTTCCGACGGGAATCGCGATGTGCTGACGAGCGGATACGCGAGCACGTCTTGGATTGAGAGCGGTTTCGTCGAACTTAAGAGGGGATGTTCGGGCCTCACCGCAAAGTATCCCTGTCGCTTCGAAAGCCGTGTGATTTGAATTTCCTCATCCTCGGCAATGCCGCCCACCGCCACCACCGCCAGATCGAGTTCGCGTTGCCGCAGCAGCGGCAGTAGATTTGACCAGTTATCGTTGGCAAGGCGCAACCGCACGTTGGGATGGTCCCTGACGATACGGCCAACAGCAATATCGACATACTGAACGCTCACATAAGTTCCGACGCCGATTTGCAGCTCGCCCTTGGCCAATCCCTTGAGCAAATCCATTTCCCGGCTCAGGTCAGCGGAGTGCGCCATCACCTGATGTGCGTATTTCATGAAGATTTCTCCTGCATCGGTGACTTCCACAGAGCGTGGGTTGCGTTCGAACATTTGCACGCCGGCCTGCTGTTCCAGACTCTGAATGCTGCGCGACAGTGACGGCTGTGAGAGGTGAAGCGCCTTTGCCGCCCGTGCGAAGTTCCGGTGTTCCGACAGGGTGAGTGCATTGCGAAGAAGACGGAGTTCGAAATCCATACGTCTAAAGTATCAAATCGATACGCAAGAAACATTGGACGCATCGTTGCGCACCGCCTAAACTTTCCTTTTCACCTAAGGGGCAGAAATGCAAAGCCGCGCCTGGCGTTCGCGCCTGCACCATAAGGAGCAAACGATGAAGGTTGCGCGATACCTTAGCAGTTCTTATCTTCCCGCTCTTGTTGCCTTCATACTCTTAACGTTAGGGCAGGGTTTTGCCGCGGACAGCATCAAGGGCGAAGTTATGGGCGGCGGCGCGCCAATCGCAAAATCAACCGTGACTCTGTGGGAGGCGAGTGCAGACGTACTGACGAAGGCACATTGAATCCGAGACAATTGTGGCGGGGAGGATAGCGCTTTCCCGCCATCCTGATTACTCCCTCGCGATGCATGCGGCGACGAGCTTGAAAGGAATTGAATTGACGAAACGAGTTGTGTTTTCGATGCTTGCCCTGCTTTTCTCGCTCAGCTTTTCCGCCATCGCGCAGCAGAACCCAACACTTAGCGTAACCGGCCAGCCGGGACAAATTCCGATTGTCCAGATGAACGGTAAGTCCTACGTGGACATCGAAGCGCTGGCGCGTCTCACGGGCAGTTCCGTAAGTATCAAGGGGAATCAGGTCATCTTGACCCCGCAGAGTTCCACCCCGAGCACGCCGACCGCGGCTCCCGAACGTTCGACCGCTGACGGGCAGCTAAAGCTCGCCGCCGATAAGGAACAGTCAGCGGATCCTGACCCGTCGGACGCACCTGATCCGCAGGCCAAGCCGGCTGCCACCGACCAGAAGCCTGCCGCCCCCAGTGAAGCGGAGCAGGCAGCAGCGTTGCAAAAAGCGACGCAGAACCCCGTGGCCAGCTTGATCAGCGTTCCGGTCCAGGACAACAGTAACTTCAACATCGGCCCTTATGACCGAAGCCAGAACGTTCTCAACATTCAGCCGGTTATTCCGGTGAAGCTCAACGAGAACTGGAACCTGATCACACGTATCATCCAGCCGATTGTGTGGCAGCCGTATCCGCAGCAGACGACTGGCGGGGAGTACGGATTGGGCGATATGAATCCGACTTTCTTCTTGTCGCCGGGCAAGCCAGGCAAATTGATCTGGGGCGTGGGACCGGCGTTTGTTATTCCCACGGCGACGAGCGACATTACGGGACAAGGCCAGTTCAGCCTGGGTCCGAGCGTTGTGGTCCTGACCCAGCCGGGGCACTGGACCATCGGAGCGCTAGCGAACAATGTTTGGTCAGTGGCGGGTGAAAGCGGCCGCGTGCCAGTCAACCAATTCCTCATTCAGTATTTCCTGAACTACAACCTGAAGAAGGGCTACTACATAACTTTGCAACCCATCCTTACCGCCAACTGGATGGCCAGTAGCGGTAACGTTTGGACCGTGCCCTTCGGAGGCGGTGTGGGCCGCATCATGAAGCTAGGATTCCAGCCGGTCAACATCAGCGCTCAGTTCTACGGCAACGCGGTCACTCCGGCGGGAGGCTCGCCGTGGAGCATGCGGCTGCAGATTGCTTTCTTATTCCCCAAGTTCACCAAGCAACAGGAGAAAGAAATGATGGAGATGAAGCTGAAACAACTGGAAAAAGAACAACAGACACAGCAGCCCAGGCAGTAATGGCCGGGCGAAATGGAACTCAGGTGGCCGGACGTTTGCCGTGAACAGTTCGGTCGAACATCGGGGAAGACCACTAGATGAAATATTGTTCGATGAGACAGGGAGTGCATGATGAGTCGTAAGCAAATTCCGTGGTTAGTCTCACTGTGGTTGTTGGCTGCAGCCGGCCAGCTACCCGCACAGCCATCCAAACCCGCGCAGTCGGCCAAACAGCCGAACATTCTCGTGATCTTCGGGGATGACATCGGCTACTGGAACGTGAATGTCTATAACCAAGGCATGATGCATTACGCTACGCCGAATATCGACCGCATCGCTCACGAGGGCGCGCTGTTTACTGACTACTACGCGCAGCAGAGCTGTACCGCGGGACGTGCTGCCTTCATCACTGGGCAAAGTCCAATCCGCACTGGCCTGACGAAAGTTGGACTGCCGGGCTCGCCCATCGGTTTGTACAAGGAAGATCCGACCATCGCTGAACTGCTGAAGCCGCTCGGCTACATGACCTTCCAGAATGGCAAGAACCATCTTGGCGATCGCAACGAGTTCCTGCCGACAGTGCACGGTTTCGATGAATTCTTCGGCAACTTCTATCACTTGAACGCTGAGGAAGAACCGGAAAACATTGATTATCCGAAGGACCCCAGCTTCACGGCGATGTTCGGACCGCGCGGCGTCTTCAAATGCAAAGCCACCGCCACCGAGAATCCTGCGCCCGCCGACAAGCGCTTCGGTCCCTGGGGCAAGCAGACCTGCGAAGACACCGGGCCGCTCACCAAGAAGCGTATGGAAACCGCCGATGACGAGTTTCTTGCGGCAACGCTGGACGATATCGATCGCTCGGTGAAGGCAGGCAAGCCGTTCTTCATCTGGCATAACACCACGCGCATGCACATCTGGACGCACCTGCCGCCGAAATACATGGCCATGGTGAATGAAAAAGGTTTGTATGGCGCAGGCATGACGCAGCTCGACGACAACATTGGCGTCATCCTCAAGAAGCTGGATGACCTCGGCATTGCCGACAACACCATCGTGATCTTCACCACGGACAACGGCGCCGAAGCGATGAGCTGGCCCGATGGCGGCACCACACCCTTCCGCGGCGAAAAGAACACGAGTTGGGAGGGCGGATATCGCGTGCCGTTTGTCATTCGCTGGCCGGGCGTCATCAAGCCCGGAACGGTGATCAACGACATCTGCGCGCATGAGGACATGCTTCCCACCCTACTGGCCGCGGCAGGCGTGCCCGACGTCAAAGAGAAACTGCTGACCGGTTACCAGGCAGGCAGCATGACCTACAAGGTCCACCTCGACGGCTACAACTTCCTGCCCTACTTCAAGGGCCAGACGCAGGAGGGCCCGCGTCATGAATTTCTTTATTGGACTGACGACGGGGAGCCTTCCGCGTTGCGCTACAACCGCTGGAAAATGCTGTTCCTTGAGCAGCCGGCGCATGGCTTCGCTGTTTGGGAGACGCCGTTCGTTCAATTGCGCGTGCCCAAGTTGTTTGACTTGCATGCAGATCCGTTCGAGCGGGCGGAATACGAGGGTATCGACTACTCGCATTGGAGGCTCGACCGCGTCTATCTCATCACCCCGGCAGCCGCTTACATAGGACAGTGGATGAACAGTTTTAAAGAATTTCCGCCTCGGCAGGCACCCGCCAGCTTCAATCTGACGCAGGTCATGCGCGAAATTCAAAATGCTTCGAGCGGTGCTAACTAATTTGAACCAAACTAGGCAGCAAAGTCCTTGCCAGAGAAATGAGAGGTGTGCGGGACGGCGAAGCGATAAAAGCCAACAAGTACGTCATACCGTTCCGACACTGTTTTAGAACGTAACCCTAACCTCAAAGGAGATATGCGATGATTCACGGAAAGCGATTGAACGTAGTGCTGTCTGGGTTATTTCTTCTGTTAGCGACCGTTGCCTGGCAGGCTGCAGTCGCCGAAGATGTAGTTCACGCCGTCAGCGGCATCGTCAAGTCGGTGGACAAGAGTACCAAGACGATGGTCGTTAAGACCTCCGACGGGACCGAGCACACCATCAAGTGGACAGACAAGACGACGATGAAAGGCGTCGATGCCACCGGCAAAGCTGTTGCGAGCAGCAGTGTGGACACCTATGGCGGCTTCAAAGAGGGTACCCAGGTCTCTGTGAAGTACACCGAAAAGGGCGGCGAAAAGACTGCGGTGGCTATTAAGGATGCCAGCAAAGCCACAGCCAAAGCCGTTACGCAGTAGCGACTCCAGGGAGCTTGTGCCGCGCCGGCCCAGCTATTCATTTGTCACAGACAATGAACCACGGAGCGGTATCTGAGCTGCAACAGAACCTAAGCCATCCGGTTTATGACCGGTTCGAGATCTCGCCAGTGAGAGCTAGCTTGGATTGAGTACGCATTGGCCTGATCTCGACAACGGTCGCAAATGAAGTCCGATCCTCACGCCAGTGACGTCGGTCACGTCGTTATGTAGGGTTTGTGTGCTGCAATAGACGGTTGCTGACACCCACGCTTGCGAAATACCGTCAGTTCTGACTTCGCCTTGGCGGTTCGACGTGGCCGCCTCGCGCCGACCTGCAGGGGGGCCCAAGAGACTTACGTGATGCAGTCTTATACCAAACATTCGGATAAGACTTTAACGCTGGACAAGCTCGGCAGCTTGGCCAGCACGCTGAAGCTCCCCGACGGCTGGTCCTTCAAGGTGAAGAATTTGGACAAAGACTTGACCGTAGAGCCGACTAAGGCCGGTGGCGTGGCTCACATCGTTCAAGATAACTTGGAGAACACTTACGAGGGCTGTGGCTTCGACTCGGCCTGCAGCTATACGCCGTAAAATAAACAATAAGTGGCGTCTATATTGGGCAGGCGAGTCTCAGTCGTCCTGCCCTTTGTATGGTTGATGGCGTCGCCATCTCGCACGTAATCCTGAGCAACAGCCGATCGGCCAATTCGCCTTTCCGATGAGTGTCCACAACTGCGGTTCAGGGGAGTCACTTGGACGTGTTGTCGGCTATGTTTCGATGTGCCCAACCCCTCTGAGAGGCAATCAGGCAAGTGAGCGGAACGGGCGTTATACGTCAAGTGACGTAACTGGACGTACCCGAGCGGCTCGGCGAAGCTTCCCCAGACCCCGTTTATGGACAATCAAGACAGGCGTGTGAATCCTGTCCATGAGTACCGCACCAAGGCGTCAGCTTCTTAATCAAAACTCCAGCCGCGCCTGAAAGGCGATCATGCGTGGACTACTATCTCCGCCCAAACCGACGCCTAGAAGTCCCGTCGGCGGTGATGTGGTGGACGTGAGCGCGCCGAAGCCGGTTTGCGTGGAAGGCTGGCCCGGAATGCCAGCATAGATATTACTGGGCAATGCGAAGTTTGGATGATTGAAGACATTGAAGCACTGCACGTCAAAACGAAGCTTGACGCGCTCGCTCAGCGGAAACCACTTCGTCAGATAGAGGTCGCTCCAGAAGAAGTCGGGGCCCCGCAATGCGTTTCGTCCGAGCGTTCCGAACTGGCAGTTCTGCGCAGTATTGCCGCCATAACAGGCTCCGGTGCTGGGATCGACGGCGGAGACGAACGCATTCGGGTTGAGCCATTGAATCGTCCCTGGCTGCGTGACTCCCGGAAGCGGGCCATTCGCGTACAGCGGCACTCCGGGAACAATATTGGCGAACTGTGGACCGCTGCCTTGCAGGATGCCGTCGCCGTTCGCCGAGTAAGGTGTGCTCAGCACTGAGAACGGAAGACCACTGTGCCAGAACGCGGTCCCGGAAATCTGCCACCCATTCACTGCATACCCGAGAGCTCGACTTTTGACTTTGAACGGCAGTTGATAAACGTACTGCGCTGTGACGTTGTGGCGAACGTCATAATCGCAAGAAGCATAGTTGCGGGCAAGTTCACCGGGCAATGGCGAGAGAATTCCGGCAGAGGAGAACGACAGGAACCCTCCGTTGGAAACGTAATCGAGACAATGACTCCAGGTGTAATTGATCTGGCCCTGTAAGCCGTGTACGGGACGCATCATCGCAGTCAATTGCAGGCCACTGTAATTGCTTCCGGCCCCGGTCGAGAACTGGGTGACTGCTGCAAATCGCGGGTCTGTCGGCTGCAGGTAAGGAAACGGCGCAAAGCAGCCCGGACACACTGTCTGATAGCCATTCACCTCAGTTAGATAGGGTTCATCCACTGAGCGCGTGCCAACGTACTGCGCCTTCAGGCTGCCATTGTTGCCGATCTGATGTTCCAGGCCCAAGCTCCATTGCATAAAGTACGGCGCGTGAAGTTGACCATTGGGAACGGCCGTGATCGCAACCGGCGGCAGGCAAGCCTTTGGATTAGCCATCGGGGAAGCGCACGAAAGTTCACCCTGCGCAAATCCTGCCGCGAAGCTCTCATTCGCCGCGCTCAACGCATCAATAGCGCTATTGGGTACGCCAGGAGCAATTGCCGTTCCGCCTACCGTGCCCAGCAAGCCTCCTTGAAACGATCGAACATAGGGCGGGTTGGTTCCGACCAGGTCGGCCACGCTGCCGGGCAACAAATCGCTGAAGACCCCGAAGCCAGCCCGCACCAACGTGTTCGGCTGAACCTGCCACGCGATCGCCATGCGCGGCTGAAGAATGGCGAAAGGCGTCGAGCTGAACAGGTGACCAAGGTTGGTCTGGATGGCCTGATTCAGCGGCTCATTGACGTCGTGCTCGATGGAGTCGAACGCGCCGGAGAGCCGGGCGACCTGATAGTGGGGATTCAAGGGATTCGAGTTGTAAGTGCTGCGCAGTCCGAAGATCCAGGTGAATTTCGGCGTCACCCTCCAGGTGTCCTGCGCATACAAATCGATATTGAGGAAATTGTAGGGCTCGTTGGTGGTTTGCGGAAAACTCTGGGTGGCAGTCGAGGCAACACCATAGATGAATTGCGACAAATCGGTGTAATTCACCGTGGGTACGGTGCCCTCGCCAAAATCGAAGTCGTTCAGCCGAAAGATCCGGATGTTGGTGCCGAAGCGAAATTCGTGAGCGCCATGGCTCCATGCCAGATTGTCATTGAGAAAGAAGCGTGTGGCGCGACGGCCCTGTGGCCAGGTGTTGTCGAGTCCGCCGACGGTGGTGAACGGAGCATTGGCTCCAGTGCCTTGCAGAACGATGGGAAACGCCGCAAGCGTCGCTGCGAAATTGCTTGGAGCAAAGATGCTGGAGTACCACGAGAATGCAGGATTGAAGTAATTGACGAGATTCTGAGAGAAGATGTGAGTGTATCCCGCAGCAAAGGAATAAAGCGGTTGCGGCGAAATCGAATTGAAGATGGGATTGATGGGATCGGTATAGGCGGCTTGCAACCCGGTATCCGCCTGGAACCGGAACCATGCCGTATTGTTGGCGTCGATGTTGTAGTCGATCCGAGCCGTTTGCACCTGCTCTTGATCGTGGCTGGAATTGGAGACGCCCACACGATTGGCGCAGCCGTTTCCGTTTGGCGGTGTACCCGCGGCTACGCCGCCATTGACATTGAAAGGGCAGCCCAGTACGGAGAGCGGAGTCCCGCTCGTTTTCCCATACAGCGAGAACATCTTCTGGTAGAACGGCACTGATTCCGGCGAGGGTGCGTAGTGAACTCCGGTGATCGCATCGGTACCACCCAATGGAAGCTGTTGCAGAACGTACTGCTGAAAGGCCGGAGTCGGCACGGTGATCGTCGAGTAGATTGGCAGAGCAATGCGCACCCATTCGCTGTCGAAGAAGAAGAACAGCTTGTCGTGGATAATGGGTCCGCCCAGGCTGCCGCCGAAGTGGTTCACGTTGGAAAATGGCTTGTGATTGCCCGGCGTAGCGTTGGTAAAGTAATCCGCTGCGTTCATCGCCGATCCGTTCCACAGTTCGTAGAGGTTCCCGTGGAACTGGTTCGTTCCGGACTTGGTAACGTAATTGACCTGAGAAGCCCCGTATCTGCCCTGATCGACCTCGTACGACAGCGTGTTGACGGTGACCTCGGAGATGGAATTCAGACCAAGAACCAGGTTGGTCGAGAGACCGCTATTCAAGTTCGTGAGCGGGTCGTTTGTTTCCAGTCCGTCGACGATGTAGCCGTTCGACAGCGCAGGCAAGCCGTTGAACTCGACATTGCCGTAGCCGTTCGTGCTGCCGACGAAGTCATTCCCGCTACCGGCAGTGTTGATGAGTGCTCCAGCCGCGAATTGCAAAGGATAAGTCAGGTCACCTCCTGGGTTAGGCAGGTTCTCCAGGGCAGTCGCATTCAAGGTCGTGGTCGTGTTCGCTTCGGTCGGATTGAGGATCGGAGCCTGCGAGCTGACCTCAACCGTCTCCTTTGACTGCGCCACTTTGAGCGCGAGGTTTACCGTTTGCTTCTGACCCAGCCCTGCAGAAACATCCTCAGCTTGCTGAGCTTCGAAACCCGTGACAGTCGCCCGGACCGAATAGCTCCCGGGTGATAACTGGGGAAAGTTGAATCGTCCTGCCGCATCGGTCCGGACGGTCCGCGTAAGTCCTGTATCGCGATTGGTAATCGTGACTGCGGCGCCCGGGATCGCTGCGCCGCTGGAGTCCGTCACCTGCCCGAGAATCGCGCTGGTGGTTTCTCCCTGCCCACACAAAAGCGACGGCAGCAAAAGAACCGTGGAGAGGGTTAACAGAGCCAAGCAGTGGGTTTCAGTCCAGAAAGCTTTCAATCTCGCGGCCTTTCCTTGAATGCCGGAGGGCACAACCGGGGCTGTGCCTCCCCACGGCAAGCAGGATACACCATGAGATGTTAACTGTAGTAAACAATTTGATAGAAATTATGATTTAGCTATCCATACCTTCTCTGCTGCCGGCGTACCCAGGCGAATGTGGTGCGTTCCGACTGAGAGCGACAAAGTACCGTCGTAATTTCGCGAGCTCACGCTCACCTTCGCGCCCGGCCGGATGCCCTCTCCGTCAAAAAACTCCAACAACTTGCGATCGCGCTCATAAACGCTAGCGACTACATATTTCGAGCCCGGCTCCGCTTCGGTGAGCAGCAGCAGCCCTCGCTTGCGGCGTTCTGCCGGACTACGCATGGTCAGTCCGTTTCCGTGAGGACAGGTATCCTTGTGGCCTAATTTCTGCACCAGGCTATGTTCGAATGCGGGCGATACGGCATGCTCGAGCCGCTCTGCCTCATCGTGCACCTCATACCAGGCCATCCCAAAAATCTCCGTCAGCATTCGCTCGATGAGGTGATGCCGAATAATGGTACGCTCTGCGATCTCCCGGCCTTGCGAAGTAAGCCGGATGTGCCCGTCGTCCTTGACCGTGACCAGACCGTCTTTCGTCAGCCTTTTCAGCGCAAACGTTACGGCGGGCCGAGTGACGGAAAGCCAGTGAGCCAGCGTGGCTGGGATAACGGCCTGACCTTCGGCCTCTGCTTCAGCGATGGCCTTGAGATAGTCCTCTTTGGAGATGGTGATCGTTGTCATGTTTGAAGCCGGTTGACAGGTGGAGTCTAACATCCGGTGCTTTGATATCAGATGATTGAGTTGTCAAGGCTCCCGAGTGAAACGCAAACGAGAAGTTATCGAGCGTTCAGGCGGATTACTACCGGGAAAACGCGCCAGGGTCTACGAATCCTAATGGGCGCATTTCGCGGCGGAAATCCATATGGGCGTATAGTCGGCCACGTTTCCATGTGCCCAACCCCTCTGAGAGGCAATCAGGCAAGAGAGCGGAACGGCCGTTATACGTCAAGTCGCCGGTTTCGGACCAATTTTTCTGTACACGATCATTCGTGCGGTGGTTGGCATTTTTGGTCCTTTGGTAGCGGTTATTGTTGCGACTACCTATCGGTCGATTGCAATGCAGGAGGCGAACGTCTCCTCCAGCAAACTTGCATCGATGCTGCCGACCTCACCAATGGCTACGATCCGAGTGCTCGGCACTCGTGAGCCCCACTCATCTTGTAGCGAGATGTCCACCCGTCTACCGACAAGCTGTAGTACTGCTCGCCGTTGCGGTGCGTCACTCGTGTACACCAGGCCTTTAGCTCGGTAGATATTCCCCGGAAGCTTGCGTAGTTTCTCCCGCAGTGCTTCTAGCGACAACGGTTGATCTGTCCGATAGCTCCACGTGCTGAATACCTTCGAGTGATCCGGTCCCGGGACCTCCTGGCCATGGTGGCGATCACAGATGGAATCCGCACACCTGTGTTCGGATGGGTGTGCGTTGAGCTCTGCTCGCGCCGGATCGAAGCGTCCAACACCTAAGAGAATCTGGTAGGGCACCTCACAGTAGTCGGTCTCGACGATACGCAAGCGATTGAAATGCTCGTCGAGCCACGCCCTCACGTTTGCGACCTGATCCGCACCGGCAAGCGCCACCTTGTTCAGAATGACCATGTCCGCGAAGCCGACCTGAAGAAGTTTCAGCTCCATCAGCGGGGGATACTCAGGATGAGCGAAAACCTGGTCCGCGTCCAACACGCAGGTGACACTGTCGAGCCTGATCCGATCGCGCAGATTGGCATCGCTGAAGGTTGCGAAGATGCCGGCAGGGTCAGCGACACCGCTGGCTTCGAGCAGGATGTATTCGACGGTCTCGGGCCGTGCCAGCAAACCGACGACGGCCTCGACGAGGTCATCGCGGATCTGGCAGCAGACACAACCGTTCGCAAGGCTGATCATGTTGCCGTCGATCCCGACAACGAGTTCGGCATCGATATTGATCGACCCAAAATCATTCACGAGCACTCCCACACGCAAGCCGTGGCTGCCGGTTAGGATTCGGTTCAGCAGCGTCGTCTTACCAGCGCCCAGGAAGCCGGTCAAAATCGTTATCGGGATGGTCTTGCCGTTGTCGCTGATGATTTCCATGATTAGCTCTCAAAGCCTTCGTCGTAATTGAAATATTTATCTCTCTGCATCCTCACTGGAGCGACCGCCCTTGCTCCACTACGCGACGGCGGGAATGGAAAGACCCTATTTCTTGAATTGACTCATATCGATACCCATCACCTTCGCCATCTCGATGAGATCGACCAGCTGCGGATTAGGCAGTGTGGTGAGTGGCTGGCGATAGACGTTGGGCGGGTAGTACTTGTGCGGATCGATTTCGAGTTCCCGTGTGAGCGCCTCCTGCTGCATCTCGCGTGGCAACCTCGGCTGCGGCACAACGCCCTGGCCGGTTTGGAGTGGTAGCGGATTGCCGAAGAGCAACGTGGGATTCGGCAGAGGCTGGCCTGCGAATCCTGGCAGGACAGCGTCGCGTGACCAGATCGCGTCCTTCGTTACGTTGACGGTCACTACATCCGGGGCACCGTAGAGAAACAGTCCGTTCCAGTGAGCGCGAATGTCGGCGGTTTGCTCATTGAGCGTGTCATTGTCGAACGCCAGGTGCGTGGCGATGCCGACTCGCGGATTGACCTGGTTGATAAGGTAGCCCGTTGCGTAAGCGACCGTGTGATGGATGTCGACCGTGTAGTTAAAGAGAAATTCCGGCAACCCGTACTTCAGCTGGTTGATACGAGCCAAGTCGGGTTGCAGCTCGGTAACAAAGACATCTACGTTCTTGGCGTACTTTTCCGTCAGCTCGTCAGGTCTGCCGTCGCCAGTCCACACGAAGGAGAGGCCGTTCCAATCCAGACGGTAGGCCGATGCGCCATCCTTCACGTGTGAACGCCGCCAGTGCCGGACGGTCACACCGTTCTTGTCGTAGCAGATGCCGTTCTCGTCTTTCCAGTCGAACTCGTTGACCTCGATTTCGTAACCGTCCCCTATGGGACAGGCGTCGAAAGCCTCCAGGTGCCATTTCAGCATCTGCTTCATCCCGGCAACCATGCCGTTGGTGCCAAGTTCTGGCGTGCGTCCGGAGGGTCCGGTGACGCGCAGACGGCATTCTCCACCGTCCCGACCAGGCCGAGAACGGCAGCAGATAAGAAAGATCGTGATAGTGATCGATATGCAGGTGAGTGATGAAAATATCGTTAATCGCAGGACACGGCACGCCCATGGCGAGGATGTTCTTGACGCAGCCGGGGCCGAAGTCGAAGAAGAAGCGATCGCCGTTCCCTAGTTCGACCATGATGCATGTGCCGGCCTGATCGCGTCGCGGGGGGAAGGGACAGCTCCCCACGAACGAGATGCGCATCTCGTCCTTTCCAATTGGCTCACTTCCGGGAAAGTAGTTCATCCGGCTGCGGACCGACGGCGTTGGCTGGTAGTACGGCGGGAATTGCAGGCCCTTGCTTGGTCCTCCGCCGTAGGGGTTCACGGGTGGTTGGCAATCCGCCTGAGCCTGCGCAGAAGTAGGGTCGACAGCGGAGAAGCCCATGGCTGCCGCAAGAGCGCCTGCACCCTTCAGCATGTTGCGTCGGCTCAGATCGGTTTGGGGTGGAGTCTTAATGTTGTCGTCGGTTGCCATCGGTACTCTCCTTACTGAGCATTGACTTAAAATAATCGAGCTTAATCCAGCCGCTTTAGTCGTAAGTTAGGACTCGTATCACTACGAGTCTCCGCGGTGATTGCGCTTAAGGTTCTCCAACTCGTCGATCAACCGTTGATAGGAGGTGGCGTTCTGCACGACCACTTCTGCTCTTCCGTTAACGGTTAACAGTTCAGGGCGGCCGGTGCGCTTTAGCCGCTTCAAGTGCGCCTTTGTGTTGCGGGCAAAATCTGTAAGCGACCCGATGTCGTCCGCCCTTATCATGGTTGCCCTCTACAGGACTTCGCACTTTCAACTGCGAATCACCTGTGAATTAACCCGTGCGAAGCGTATGGGATTCGCCGGAGGGCTGGCTATTCACTTTCGGCAAGATTGAAGAAATACTTCCGCGCGTCAGCCGCTGCGATGATCAGTACGACCGGCGCAGGGTCTCAGAGGGAAGTTCACCAAAAAGGAGGCGGTAGTCACGGGCGAAGCGACCCAGCTGCCAAACGCCAAAATCGGCAGCGATTCTAGTGATTGTGGTGACGGAAGGATCAGCGTTCTTGAGGGCTCTTCGGACTTGGTGAAGTGTTCGGTTATTCAAATAACGTACTGGTGCTACGCCGAAGTACTGCTGAAACGCGTCGCGCAAGGTGCGCTCGGAAACCCCAGCTGCACTGGCCAGCTGCTCGACCGAAACGAATTCGCCGCCATGTTGGTCGACAAACTTCATCGACATATGGATGATCTTGGAGCGGGAAACAACATGCCGACCGAGCGTGGACTCGACCTCAGGCGGCACGGCGAGCACCTTGCGGATCTCCGAAACTAGCTTCTGCCGAGCTGCCTTTTGTGCCGCGGCTGACCTGAACGCGTCAGCAGCCTGGTGAACTACCTCGTCGAGCTGCTGAATGAGTGATCGGAATGCCTTCATTCGATCCGGTGCTAATCGAAAAACTCCGCGCATGGAAGGGACGGCATTGGGCGCATTGGTGTCTGCGGCGAGCTGCTCATACGGGATATAGAGAGAGCACCAACGTCGCCACGAATCGGCAGCCAAACAGAAATTGTCGCCAGGCTGAGCGATCAGCAAAGTGTGGTAATCAAACCGGCGGCCATTCCCCAACATCGCTGACAACCCTTGCGTCAGAATGAAGATGGAGACCCCGCCAGGCTGCGGCGCACCTTCCACAACGGCATTGCCGCCTGCCTCGCCGAACTGAACGCCCACGTTGCTTAACACCAGGTTAGTAAGAGCCCAACTCCCACGGTCCGGCCCGAGAACCATCGCACGCAGATCTGCGTGGCGGTTCGCGTCGAAAAAAGCCTCAAACGAGGAGAAATTCTGGGTGGGCACTCCGGTTGTCCTGCTCAGACACTAAACCCTCCAACTATTTATCACAACCGGTTTATTCTCGTTATTCGCGGGGAAATGCATCTAGCAGCGGATTCGAGTCTATTCGGAAGTGGTCGTGAATCTTATGCGGGATGTCACTTGGACGTGTTGTCGGCTACGTTTCCATGTGCCCAACCCCTCTGAGAGGCAATCAGGCAAGAGAGCGGAACGGGCGTTTCTCGTCCAGGTGGATTAGTTCCGGGCTGCCCGTTACTCCTAAAATGCCCCTAAGTACCGTTCGATCGGGCGAACACGCAACCACAAGCTCATCAGTAGACGATTTCATTTCCACTGCAGGGAATAGATTTGCACCACGCTGGTGTCGTTCATAATTGCGGGTTGCCCGTCGGCGGTCAGGTTCAAAAAGGACTCGTTCAGCTGATCCTCGACGTGGATGCCGTCGAGCGTCGCAACGCGTCCCCACTTACCGTCGGCGATCGTCAACCGATAGATTCCACGCTCCTGTTCGGTCTGGGTAGAGAGATTCTCCTTTCCGATCTGGGCAACGAGAAGAGCCTTGCTGTCGCGCGTCCAGACCCAGTATCCCCAGGGCACGTCGAATTTCTTCAGTTCGCTCCAGGAATGGGCTTGGACGTGGTACAGCATCATACGCAGAGGATTTTGCGCCAGCGCGACCAGGTATTGTCCATCGGGCGACCACGAGCCGACGTAGAATCCTTTCGATCCTGGAAAGATGGAAACACGCCGGGTGGCGAGATCGAGCACCTGCACGCCCTTGAGCGTCGTTCCCGCTCGTGGAAAATCATTGAACGTGATTGCTTTTCCATCGGGGGTCCATTCCGGCGCGACGGTACCGACTTGGCCGCCGGCGATGATTTTCTCCGCTGTCCCACCCTCGCTGGAAATCCGGTAGATCGCCTGCCAATCCATATACACGATGGACTTGCCATCAGGTGACCAGCGCGGCCACGCGGCATAAGAACCGGTGAGCTGCAATTTCTCGCTTCCATCCAACCGGCTGCGCCATAAGAAATGCCTGGGGAAGTCCGTATAGGCCATCCATTGTTGGTCCGGCGAGATAACGAATTCCGCCGCAGCCAGTCCTCCCAGGAAGGGCACGAAGCGTTTCTGTTGGGGATTGAACACTTGCATGGCGCCTTGGGCGAGGCGCCCCATCATGAACAATTCATGACCATCACGGCTGGGAATGGCATCCACGACTTCAATCTCGCCAGAAGTGAGTTTCGCGGCAGTTGGCTTCTTCCAAAACATTAGCCAACCTGGCTCGACGACCTCGTAAAGGTTATTCCTGCCGTCGACGTTTGATTGAAAGATGAAGTGTTTGCCATCTGCGGTCCACCGTCCATACTGCTCGTCCGCATCCTTGTTCCCCTCCGCCAGCAAGCGGTGGGCATGGCTGCCATCGATATTCACTTCCCAGATTTTGGGATGGTTGTTCTCTTCGACTGACAAGCGAATGCGGCGGCCGTCCGGGGAACAACTGGGATTGTAGGTATCGCCTTTATCGTCGGACGCTTGCCATACCAGTTTGGGGTTCGCACCGTCGGGCCCGGTGATGAAGACTGAGCGGAAAGACGTATAGATGACCGAGCGTCCATCGGGCATCCAGCGAGCGTCCGACACCGTTTCATTTCCGACTCTCTTGGGCGCGCCACCGAGAACCGGTACAGACCAGATCTCTCCTCTCTGGCTTTGTGCCTGGTTTCGCTTAAGAGCCAGTAACTGCGATCCGTCCGGTGATACATCCAGCATCTGCATTCCGGCTGTGGAACCCCGGAGCGGCGCGATAGGCCCGCCGTTCACCGACATCTCTACTGGGCCGTCCTGGCCCTGAAAGTACAGGCGTGTACCGTCAGTGACCAGCGGTGCGTCTTTGTGCTCCGTGGAATAGGTGATCTGCTGGGAATCGAGGATTCTGGTGACGCGTCCCGATGAAAGGCCCGCGACGATTAACCCAATCAACACCACCAGCGCTGCGATGCCGGCGATGATCGCAATTTTCTTCCTCCACCAGCGAACCGGAGTAGCACTGTGCGTTGCCGCGCTCACGCCCGAGGAATCGAACGTTTGCCGCTTCAGCCGCCGCAGGTCGATCATCAGCTCGTGGGTGGATTGATACCGGTCCCGCGGGCGCTTTTCCAGGGCCTTGCTGATAATGCGCTGCAACTCTTGGGGCACTTTGGGATTGAGGCTTGTGGCCGGTGTGGGCTCGCTGCGGAGAATCTCAGCAATAATGGCGGCGCTCGAATTGCCCGGAAATGCGCGCCGACTTGTCGCCATCTCGTACAACACGGCACCAAAGGAAAAAATGTCGCTGCGCGCATCCAGTTCCTTGCCTTCGGCCTGTTCCGGCGACATATAGCCGACGGTGCCGAGTACCGCGCCTCGTGAGGTCATTGCGCCTGACAGCGTGGCTGCGTCTGCCCCAGCCAGGGAATGTTCCTTTGAGAGTCCGAAATCGAGCAACTTAGCCTCGGAACGGCTGGTCACGAAGATGTTCGAGGGTTTGATGTCACGGTGAATCACACCCTTCTGGTGAGTAGCGGCGAGGGCATCGGCGATTTGGATGCCCAGCCCCAGCACCTCCTCAATCGGTAGAGGCCCGGACGCCAGGACGTGCGCAAGCGTGCTGCCCTCCATGAGCTCCATGGCGATGTAGTGTGTGCCGTCTTGCTCGCCGACGTCATACACCGTGCAGATGTGGGGATGGTTCAACGAGGAAGCAGCACGGGCCTCGCGCTGGAAACGCTCGATGGAGATTTGGTCGCCAAGCACATTGGCGGGAAGCACCTTCAGTGCGATGTGGCGGCCCAGCTGCGTGTCGCGTGCGCGATACACTTCGCCCATGCCGCCGGCGCCCAGCGGCGATTGAATTTCATACCGGCCGAGTTTCGTGCCAGAGGCGAGGGCCATCCGTGCGCACGATTATAGATGAGCGCGCCTTTGACAGCGGGCGACGATTCGTAATGGGTCGTCGGCCACCCGGAAGTAATCCAGTTTGGCGGTTAGTCGGCTAGTCGTTACATCTTGGTCCGTCATTAATTTCTCGGGTAAAATCGCGTCGATTGTGGTGATACTTTTGGGGATACTTTGTTCCGGAATTTAATGCATGAGGATGCAGCGCAGTGCAATTATTAGATGGCAGGTAAAATTAATATGATAAATAACCCCATGCGAGCAATAGCGTCGTCTATTGCAGGCACTGCGCAAAACGGCCAAAATCGGATTCTTCGAAAATTCGGCGTCCTTGCTCTGCGCTCATGCCCGAGCTTGACCCGGCTCGCTGAGCCACCAGTTTTCGCATTGCCTCCGCTATGTCCGTCTGCGAAGATTTCGAAGGCTCTACCGGTAGGCTTCGCGTCCGCCGACTTGATCTGCTTGCGTGCTTGCGCCCAAGGACGATCCTGCCTCCCGCTGAAGCGCGTATGGTTGTCTCGATTCCGCGATCCAGCAACGACAGTATGTAAATGTCCAACAAGCCGAGAGTCATCGGTCGGATCTCGACGTCGAATTCAGGCTTAGCTTGGGCACTCTGGTTGGGCGCTTTACGTCCACGTGGATGGGTTCCGGTTTGCCCCTCATCCGTCCGGCATACAGTCCGGAATAACTTACTGCGGCAATCCCACGTCCTGCATCATTTTGATGTAGCGCTGGTCCGAGCGTAGCGGATCGAACAACGGATCTCTTATCTCGTAGGGAAACTCGCTCCCGTGATTGGCGGCGGACTTTTGCAACCACGCCATCGCCTGCTCCCGATCTCCTTCCGCCGCGTACGATATCGCCCACAAGATGTCGCCCACCTGGCCTGTATTGCTCATCTCCGTCAGGTTGGCCCGGTACAACTCGGCAAAGCCCTTCGCGGTCGCGCTGGGCGGTGGAAGATTCTTGTTTCCGACAGACACGGCAAAGGCGCGGTACTGCTGATCGGCCTCGGCCCATTTGCCCATGGCCGCATACGTCTGAGCAAATTTCCGGTTCGCGCTGAAGAAGTTCGGATCCATTTGCAGGGTCTTGCGGAACTGATCCACCGATTCATCGTAGCGATGGGCTGCGCTCAGGGTGTATGCGTAATTGGTGTTGATGATGCCGGAAAGCGGATCGAGCAGCAACGCATTGCGAAACTCAGCCAAAGCAGCATCCATTTGTCCCATGGCTACCAGGTACAGGAAGGCATACTCATAGTGAAATTGGGCGTTGTTCGGCTCCAGTTCGAGAGCGCGCCGAAACTCCTTCTCGGCGTCAGCCCATTGAAAACTGTCAACCAGGACCCCCGCCAACGCTGCGTGGGCTTCGCCAAGTTGCGGATCCAGTTCCAGGGCCTTGTGCGCTGCCGCCAGCGACTGTGCTAAGGCTTCGTGCTCGTCCATCCCTGTCCATGAAGGCGCGATGTTGTATGCATTGGCCAGGGCAGCATACGCCGGCGCGTAAGCGGGGTCGGCGGCAATCGCCTGCTTAAACCATACAATGCTCTGGTTAACATTGTCGGTGCCGCGTTTGTGCAGCGCGTTGCGGCCTTTGAGGTAATACTCATAAGCCTCGGAGTTTTGCGTCGTGCTTTGCGCCATTTGCTTCTGCTGTTCACCGGTCAGCCGTGAACGCAGCTTGGACGCAATGTCGTTGGTGATCTCCTGCTGCAACGTGGAAACGTCAGCCATGCTGCGCGAATACTGGCCGCCCCAGATCTCGCTACCATCGCTGACATTCACCAGGTCGGCGGTAATCATCACATTGTCGCTACGGCGCGTGATTCGGCCTGTCAGTACCGCATCGACATTCAGCGACTGGCCGACTTTCGCCGGATCGTCTTCTTTCCCCTTGAAGCGGAATACCGTGCTGCGGGCCATTACCTTCATGTTCGGCAACTGCGACAGCGTGCCGATCAGGTCTTCCGTGAGCCCGTCACTCAGGAATTCGTTGTTGGCGTCGGAGGTCGCATTGACGAAAGGGAGGACGGCCATCGAGGAAATCTTTTTCGAACCGGACGCCGCGCCAGAGAAATCCGCCAATAGCCGCTGCCACCAGCACGACCGAAGCAGCGCCCGCCATCCAATATTTCTTCTTCGATCCGGGGGCGACGGTTGTTACGACGCTGCCACTTATCGGCGCCGCGGCCAGCCCGGCACCGCTCGACGCCGCCGCCACCGCAGCGCTTCGCCCCGACTCGGTATCGCGTTTCAGTCGCTGCAGATCGGCCCGCATGTCGGAGGCAGACTGGTAGCGCAGGCGCGCGTCTTTCTCCAGCGCCCGCTGGATAAGATCCTCCAGCTTCGGCGGAATGTCTGGATTCATCCGCAGCGGCGGAGCCGGTGCCTTGTTCAGGATGCCATCGAAGATCGCCGCGCTGGTGTCGCCGCGAAATGGGACAGCCCCTGTGACCATCTCGTACAGCACCGCGCCAAACGAGAATAGATCGCTGCGATGGTCTAAGTCTTTGCCCAGCGCCTGCTCCGGCGACATATAGGCGGCTGTGCCCATCGTAGTTCCGGGGCTTGTCAGATGTTCCTCGGGCACAGCGACCGCCATGGTGGCTGCGGCCCCCTCAATCTCGGAATGCCGTTTGGGCGCGGTTACCTTCGCCAGTCCGAAGTCCAGAACCTTTACGTGGCCACGACGCGTAATAAAGATGTTTGCCGGCTTGATGTCGCGATGAATGATGCCCTGGGCATGCGCCGCGTCCAGCGCGTCAGCGATCTGAATTCCGAAGTCCAGAACCTGTTCGAGCGCCATCGGCTGGTTACTAATCAGATGTTTAAGGGTTGCGCCGTCCAGATACTCCATGGCGATGAACGGGCGGCCCTCCACCTCGTCAATCTCATAGATCGTGCAAATGTTGGGATGGTTCAGCGCCGAGGCCGCGAACGCCTCACGCCGAAAGCGTTCCAGCGAGATCGCGTCTTTGGCCATTTCGTCGGGCAGGAATTTCAGCGCCACATGGCGTGGTAACTTCAGGTCTTCGGCGTCGTAGACGACGCCCATACCTCCGCCGCCCAGCTTCGCTACGATTCGGTAGTGCGAGATCGTGGTGTCAATCATGAATGATCGGCGCTGAATGGATGCATGATAATAGGGCGCTCGCCACTGGCAGTCAATTGCCTGAAGCTTTTCGTCTGGTGTCCCTGGATCGCAGGCGATCTGGCAGGGAACAATCCACTTGATCGTACAGTCGGTTACGCCAGGACTGGCTGCTCTTCGTACTCGTCGATGCCGTAAATAGTGCAGATGTTGGGATGGCTCAGGGCAGAAGCGGTGCGCGCTTCGCGCTCGAAACGACTTCTTGAAGCAAACGGCGGGATCAATGATTCGGGACAGATCGTTGGCCTGGCGGTGGAGATCAGCACCGGCGAGGTGCATGGCTTCCTGGCCATTCCGGTATTGCGGACTCCCGCGATCCAGAAAACGCCGCCCGATATCTGGGCGGCTTTTCTTTCGCATCGAATTCCCTTGCTTGGGGTAAGTTCTGCCAAGAGCGCATGGACCGGTGTTCCGTTGCTCCGGGTTATCGAGGCGTCAGAATTCGGAACCTGTGAAAGCTTGATCGATTCGCTTCAATCCCAGAACATTGCGGTTATGAATTCGACCTTGGCGCGGGAAAAAGCCGGTCTTTCGATAAAGGGTTAGACGTAATCGTGGCCTGCCAAGGTCGAATGAAGCGAGCCACGAAGGCTCATCGCTACGTACCGCAACTTCGTTATGGCGTGATTTCCCAAACCACGCCGTATCCGTAAGCTCCTCCTCCCGCCGTGGTGCCATACAAGTTTCCATGGGAATCAATTATGACGTTGCTCCTGGGGTAAGCGCCGTCGCCGCTACCGGTGAAGTCATGAAGCGAGAGGAAGATTCCGTCGGGAGTTTGCTCGAAGACATTTCCTTCTCCGTAGGGTCCGTCGCTGTAGGTCGTTCCGTACACATTTCCCGCGGAGTCCATGGTCAAGCCAGTGCTAGGCCCGCCCTCGATGTTACCCAGGCTCGTGAACGACCACCCGTAAGGAGACGGCCCGTACAACGTTCCGGCATTGGTGAAGCCACCCGAAGTGGTCGTGCCCAGGTAGTGCCCTGCCGCATCGAAAATTACTCCGCCGTTCGGAGCGCATCCGTCCGTTTGCGTTTGCCCGAAGTTGTAGACCACTGTTTCAACCCATCCCGACTGGGTCGGATGGAGCATGAAGATCACGCCGCAGGTACTGTTGGAGCCGCCTGATTGGGCGGTTCCCCAAAGATTGCCGGCACCGTCGAAGATTACGCCACCACCAGGGTCGTTTCCGTCGATCAATGCGGGAAAGTTGTAAAGAATGGTCTCTATGCCAGCCGAGAATTTGTAGACGGTTCCACCCTGACCGCCTCCGCCCGCCAGGGTCGTGCCGTAGAGACTTCCCGCTTCGTCGAAGATAAGATCGCCGAGCGGCTCCCATCCGTCATTGCCGCTACCAAAACGATGCAGGGTGGTCAGCGTCCAGGGACAAGAAAGGCTGCCGCAAATATGGGCCGGTGGTGTCAAACGGTATAGCGTTCCTTGAGGAATTCCTTGTTGGGATCCGTCGATCGTCGTGCCGTACAAAGCCCCGCTCGGCCCAAAGGTTACTCGGGCCTCAGGAAGGAAACCGTCGCTCCCGTTAAAGCTGTAAAGGGGGAGCAGCGTCCAGCTTCCATTTTGCTGACGCATTCTGAATACGGTTCCACATCCTTGAACGTTGCCGAACCGGCATGCCCCTCTTCCACCGCCGGCGGTGGTGCCATACAGATTTCCGTTTGCATCAAGCGTCAGACCGGTCAGAGGAAATGCACCGTCGGAGCCACCGGTGAAGTTGTGCAGCACGGTGAAGGTTTGAGCTTGTACTGGTTGGCTCGTGATCGCAGCAAGCAGGCAAAACAGTGTTACGGCGGCCGTCGAAATCGACCTGAGAAATCGAACTGAGGACGTCATCATGCTCGCTCTCCTGAACCAGAGGCTCCCATTCGGGCAGTCAACTCTACACCGCATTAACATGGGATTCCAGAGGGGAACACTGGATTGTTACAGGTAGACGGACCCACCTTGAGCACCGACAAGACAAAGTCCTTGTGAGCTCGAGCGTCACGGCTTAGTGTTTCGACAGACCGTTATCTTTAGTCGATCGGCGTAGCATGGATGGTCCGCCGCCTTTGCCGGGGCATCAGCTTCGGCGAGGAAGTTTCTTTGCCGAAGCCTCGGCGCCAGCCGGTTCACGGAACGGCTCCACGGAAATGCGCTCGTAACGCACCTCCAGAACGGTCAGGGATTCTGTGCCGCCCGGCAACTGAAGGACTACGCTGTCACCCTCGGCTGACTTCATCAACGCGCGCCCCAGAGGCGACACCCAACTGATGTAATTGCGGTTGAGATCGATCTCGTCGGTGCCTACTATGCTCACCACTCGCTCCGCTCCCGCGGAATTGGCATAGCGCACCGTGGCTCCGAAGAATGCCCTCGTCGCCGCCTGCCCAGCTCGGGGAGCTTCCGGGTCCACCACTTCTGCGGCTTCGATTCGCTTTGTGAGAAAGCGAATGCGACCATCGATCTGCCGCAGCCGCCGCTTGCCGTACTGATAGTCGGCGTTTTCACTGCGATCGCCGTTGCTGGCAGCCCACGCCACCACCTCCGTCACCGCCGGGCGTTCCCTGGTCAGCAGAAACCGGTGCTCATCTTTAAGGCGTTGCAGCCCGCTCGGCGTTATGTAGTTCTTGACTGCCGTCGCGGGCTCGTCCGCTTGTGGTTTTCTTGTAAATCCCTTCCGCATCTCCCAGTCCTTCCAAGGCGAATCCAGTAGGTACCATTCATGAACGCGGAGGAACGCCAATCGAAAACACCGCAGGTGATCCGCGTTCATGGGAGCTCATCTGCGGCCCTAACGATCCTATCCATCATCCCGAACCAGTGCCAGAGAAGGCATGGCGAGCGCGAAATTACTCGCGCAAAGTATCCTAGCGTCTAGTGTCCGGTTGCCGGATCTTCCGGTGTCGCCACCCCTATATTCGCTTCTCGGAAGCTCCTGCTGGACGCGCTTCCCGTCGTGTGAACACGCTCATGCGTCCAATGGATTCTTACCATTACAATAGCCGGAATGAGTGGGGATCGTACAACTGCGGATGCGATCAGGATAGCGCTGCGGATCTTGGCGACGGTTGCCCTATACCTTCCTTTATTGCTTTCTCTTCTCAGCTCACTCTGGTCTCTTGATCCTCAGAAACGGATTTCGCAGTACGGGCACACTGCCTGGCGCACCCAGGACGGCGTGGTAAACCATCCCGGCTTGTTAGTCCAAACCGAGGATGGATATCTGGTCATGGGTAGCGCCAACGGACTGGCGCGCTTCGACGGAGTCAGAACCACTCCCTGGATTGCGCCAAACTCCGGCGATACTCAGATCGCTCGGCCAAAGGCGCTGGTTCGGGCCCGCGATGGAAGTCTGTGGATCGGCACAGGCCATAGTCTGGTTCATTCCAATGGTCGGGAATTCTTCGATTATACGAAGCAACTGCATGGCGCCGGCATTGGCGGTCTCATTCAAGACCACACGGGGACAATCTGGTTTGTTCGCTATCGCGCCGAGGATGGAAAGGGCCCGCTTTGCCGCGTGAAGGGCGAAGCCATCGAATGTTATGGCGCGAAGGATGGGATCCCTCTCGACTATGCTCTCGGTTTGGCCGAAGACTCGCAAGGAAATCTATGGTTCGGTTCTACTACGATCTGTCATCGGACTCCTGCCTCCGTCACGATTTGCGAAAAGCCACCGAACTATGCCGTCAGCGAGGGGGTGAGCCAAATCGTAACCGGCGCCGACGGTGAGGTCTGGCTCGCTAATTATGAACTTGGACCTCAAGTCGGAATGCGATTCCTTTCGCGCGGAAAGTGGAACAGCTTTATAGTTCCCGGCTTCGACGGCACTAAGATACGGGCGATAAGGCTAGTCCTGGATCGAAATGGTTCCTTATGGATCGGAACGGAGTCTCAGGGTCTGTACCGCTGTCATGACGGATTCGCCGATCACTATGGAGTTGCGGATGGGCTCTCGGGGAATTCCGTCGAAGATATCTATGAGGACAAAGAAGGCAACCTCTGGGTTACCACGGACAAGGGGCTAGACTTTTTCCGAGACACTCCCGTCGTCAGCTTCTCCATCGAGGAAGGGCTCTCCGGGACGCTGCCCCAGGCGGTGCTTGCATTACCCGACAACTCCGTGTGGGTAGCGAATACGGGGGCGGTGGACGTAATTCACGCGGGTCACGTGTCGTCGATTTCCGAGGGTCCCGGTCTACGTGGCCGGGAGCCGCAAACTCTGTTCGAGGATCGAACGGGGCGAATTTGGCTGGGCTTTGCCGACGGAATCATGTTCTTCGAACACGGTCACTTCACAGAAGTGAAGGGAACGGATGGCAGGCCGCTGGGGGACCGCGGGTTCGGGCAGGCGTTCGCTCAGGATGTCGAGGGAAACATCTGGGCAGTCACGAACACAAGGCCACCCCATCTGTTTCTCATTAAGGACGACCGCGTCGAGAGGGACATTTCGTTGGCCGGGATTTTCCCTCGCTGTCGGTATCTGGCGGCCGACCCGGATGGGGGCATCTGGATGGCGTCGTCGCTGGACAAGATTGCCCGCTACCGCGACGGGAAGGTTGAGACGGTCTCCTTAAGCCACAGTTTTCTGGGGATTTTCGGTATTTCGGTGGATTCCGACCATGTGTTGTTAGTACCAACTGCCGCAGGTCTTTACCGATGGAATGCGGGGCAGCTTAACCTCCTTAACAGTACGAATGGTCTTCCTTGTTCAACCATTTTTGCTGCGATCAAAGACGATTCCGGCGCAATGTGGCTTTACGCAGCATGCGGTCTCATGCGAATCGAAGCCTCGGACTGGGCAGCCTGGCTTAAGTCTCCGCACAGCCAATTGTCCGTGAAGACCTTCGATTCGTTTGATGGCACTTCGGCTGCAGCGGGAACCGTCGATCAGCCGCGAGCCGTTCGCTCGCCTGATGGCAGACTCTGGTTCGCGAGTTACCCCATGGTGCAGATGATCGATCCCGAGCACCTCTTTCAAAACGATTTGCCCCCTCCGGTCCATATTCAGCAGGTCGTCGCCGACCGGGAGAGCTACTCCCTGGAGAACAATCTTCGCCTTCCACCGAAGACTCGAGATCTTGAAATTGATTACACCGCGTTGAGTTTTGCCGTCCCACAGAAGGTCCAATTCCGTTACAAGCTGGAAGGACGCGATCGAGATTGGCAGGACCCCGGCACGCGACGTCAAGCCTTCTATACCGACCTTCGTCCGGGTAACTACAAATTCCGCGTGATAGCTTCCAATAACGATGGTGTATGGAACCAGGAGGGGGCATCTCTTTCGTTTTCTGTTAGCCCGGCTTGGTATCAGACCGCCTGGTTCCGTCTTGCCTGTCTGCTCACAGGAGTTTTGTTCCTGGTGGCGCTTTACAAATTACGGATGCGGCAAGTTCATGCCGCACTGAGCGCCCGTTTTGACGAGCGGGTCGATGAGCGCTCCCGTATTGCGCGCGAATTACATGACACTCTCTTGCAGAGTCTGCACGGAGTCATGTTTCAGTTTCAGGCGGCCCGCAACATGCTGCCGCGCAACCCCGAAAATGCCATGCAGACTCTCGATGAGGCAATTTCCGGAACTGAAAAGGCCATCGCTGAAAGCAGGGACGCCATTCAAGACTTACGTCCCGAGTCGACTATAGAGGGAGATCTGGCGCAACGACTGAAAACCGTTGCGAAAGAAATTGCCGCTGTTCACGGGCCGGGTTACAGCCCGCCAGCCTTTCACATGATTGTCGAAGGTGAACCGCGACCTCTGGCCCAGATTGCCGAGCACGAAATTTATCGCATTGCTCGCGAAGTGATCCGAAACGCTTTTCACCATGCGGATGCGCGTGGAGTTGAGGTCGAGATACGTTACGATAACAGCCAATTTCGTCTGCGGGTGCGTGACGACGGAAAAGGTATCGATCCTGTAGTTCTCGAGCAGAGCAGGCGTCCCGGACACTGGGGACTGCCTGGCGTACGGGAGCGCGCGAAGCGCATCGGATCACGCTTGGATTTCTGGAGCCAAGCGGGAGCTGGAGCGGAAGTTGAGTTGACGGTTCCGGCCGCGATTGCCTACGAGACCTCGAGCGATGGCTCCCGATTCAAGTTATTTCGCAAGGCAAAAAACGCATGAGCGGTTCTTCTGAGCTGATCCGAATTCTGACCGTAGACGATCATCCTCTTCTTCGCAAAGGGATCGCGTCCCTGGTGAATGGGGAACCTGACATGAAGTTGATCGCGGAAGCCTCCAGCGGACACGAGGCGATCGAACAATTTCGATTGCACCGGCCCGACGTAACCTTAATGGATCTGCAGATGCCCGACATGAACGGCACGGAAACCATCTTGCGAATTCAGGAGGAGTTTCCTGAAGCCCGCATCCTGGTATTCACTACGTATCAGGGGGACGCACAGGTGTTAAAGGCACTCAAGGCGGGGGCGCGCGCCTACGTATTGAAGGGACACGTTCATCGTGAACTGCTGGAGACGATTCGCGCCGTCCACGCGGGACGAAAGCGCATCCCTCCTGACATCGCCGCTGAACTGGCCGAGCACGCCGCCGACGATGCTTTGAGCCCACGTGAAGTCGAGGTACTACGGCTTATCGCTGCGGGTAATTCCAACAAGCTCATCGCCGACCAACTCTCGATCGGCGAAGCGACGGTCAAGAGTCACGTTACGAATATATTGTCCAAACTTGGCGCCAACGACCGAGTTCACGCCGTCACGATTGGCCTGAAGCGCGGAATCATCGAGCTGTAGTCCATCTAAAGTAGGATTTCCAAACCCGCCATTCAACCGTTTTCCTCCCATCCCCGTAGCCTTAACCTCAACCAAAGAGGTTTAAGGAGTCGCCACTGCAGAGGCTGTTTTCGACATTTGCCGACGGTTGGCCTGGTTTGGGTCTGTTGCTGCTGCGCTTCACGATCGGCGCGGCCCTTCCTTATTGCGCTGCCGCACAGTTTAGGCTGACACCGCAGCTTTCATCGATCGTTCCTCAAATGATTGGCGCTGGCGCCGGAGTGCTGCTGCTCATGGGATTGTGGACACCAGTCGCAGGAGTCGCCGTTGTCGTGGTTGAGTTCTGGATCTGTTTCTCCGGCAGTGGGCTCTCTTGGGTCTCGCTTTTCTTGGCTGCCATCGGAGCCAGCCTGGCAATGATTGGACCGGGTACCTGGTCGCTGGACGCGCGTCTTTTCGGCAGGAAGCACATCAACGGCTCGCCACCGTAGCTTTCTCTCCCCACAAAGATGGAGCAGCCGTTCCCGCGAATGAATGAGCTCACAAGCCGACCATTGGCGGTTTCTTGTGTGGCCTGACTCGCGTCACAATCCACTCTCATCGGGCCCATGAACACCAGAAGAACCCGCAGTACGGCCTGGAAGCACGAGCAACTTCGAAAGAAAGGAAAGCAAAAATGACGGAACCAACCTCAGTCAAGCTGGTGCCCCCATTCACCCGCGAGACTGCGACCCTGAAAGTACGCAAAGCGGAAGACTCCTGGAACTCCAGAAATCCGGAGCAGGTGGCGCTTGGATACACGATCGACAGTATCTGGCGCAATCGTTCTGAGTTTGTCACCGGACGCGAGGAGATCATTCGTTTTCTCAGAGGTAAGTGGCAACGCGAATTCGAATATCGCCTGATCAAAGAGCTCTTCGCGTTTGATGGGAACCGTATCGCAGTGCGGTTCGCCTATGAATGGCGGGATGATTCGAATCAGTGGTATCGAGCGTACGGAAATGAGAACTGGGTGTTCGACGAGAATGGACTGAATCAACACCGCTACGCGAGTATCAATGATCGTCGCATCGCCGAGCCGGAGCGCCTCTTCCATTGGCCGCAAGGGACTAGACCTCAGGACCATCCGGGCCTGAGCGATCTCGGCCTCTGAAGCCGTGCCTGCCACGCCGACACCGATGCAACGAACACGATGGCGGAATGCCGCACATCGTGACCAACAAATCGAGATGGATGGACCAATGTTGACTACAACGGATTACACGGCAAAGAAATTGGAGCACCTGTCACGAAATGATGTGGTGCCGGAGCCGTTCTATCGGTCGCCGCGACTCGATGGTCTTGAGCGCCCGGCAGATAAGAGCCTCAAACGGTCAACGTTTTACTTCCGCATGAAGCAATTGGGCATTCCTTTGCCGCCAAGGATTCCTGCCCTCGTTTCAGAACCACGCTACACGTTAGTCAGCTAACCACCGGATCGAAGAACGAGAAGCATCGTTGAAAGGAGAACAGAGAAACGTTATGTCTCATCATCTCGACTCACCTGTCGCACGTCAGGATATTCGCCTCGATATCACCGACCTGTATGTGTTTCGTGGCGAAGTTGGCACCGTATTTGTTATCAACGTGTGCCACTCCATTTTCGGGCCGATCCCCGCGCCCGGTTATCACTCGGAAGGGATGTACGAATTCAAAATCGACCGGAACGGTGACGCCGTGGAAGATATCACCTACCGGATTACCTTCAGCGAGCGGGACAAGAACGGCAAGCAGAGCTACGTCGTTCGCTGCATTCGCGGCCCCGAAGCTGTCGATCCGCACGCTCCCGGCACGATCGTTGCCGAAGGTACAACGGACGAGAAAGTCACAACGCCTTCCGGTCTTCGCGTCTGGGCCGGCAAAGCAGGCGATCCGTTCTGGATCGAGCCCCACGTTCTTCACTCTGTTGGCCACGCCTTTCAGGACGGAACAACCGTCAATCTCGACGACTGGGACCCTGCCCGGGCAACGAATCTTTTCGCCGGCCACACCGTCTACTCGATCGTGCTGGAAGTGCCGGACAGTGAATTGCTTGGCGAGGGCAACAACAATCATCGCGTCGGAGTGTGGGCGGTGGCCACGCTGGCTACCGACGCCGGTGGATGGCGGTCGATCAACCGGGTTGGACTTCCCATGATTCCTCCCCTGTTCGCGCAATACAACGAAGACCTGGGCAACCGGCTCAATGCAGGTCGTCCGTCGGAGGATTTCGCCACCTACGGCGTGCCGATCGCTAAGTCGCTGGCCGCCGTTGTAGCAGCGTATGGAACGGCGCAAGAACCGGCGGCCTACGCGGAGAAACTCGCGCATCGATTATTCCCCAACATGCTGCCCTACGAAATTGGCACGCCGGCGGTTTTCGGCTTTGCTGAATGGAACGGCCGCTCGCTCATCGACAACGCCCCGGACGTCATGTTTTCGATTGCCGCCAATACCCCGGTTCGCCTGGGCATTGGTAAGGAGTCGGTTACATCGAAGCCGTCTCAAGTGTTTCCCCTACGTTCCGGCTCTACCCGCAAGCGCTTCGGCCGCGGCCTGAGTGCGAGGGCCTGACAACTCGAGCCAAGAAAGCGAGCTAAGAAAAAATGAATACGTTCACCACGAAAGACGGAACTTCGATCTACTACAAGGATTGGGGCAGCGGACCCGTCGTAACCTTCTCCCACGGGTGGCCACTCAGCGCTGATGCCTGGGACGCGCAGATGCTTTTTCTCGGGCAGAAAGGCTATCGTGTCATCGCCCACGATCGCCGCGGTCATGGACGCTCGGGGCAAACATGGCAAGGCAACAACATGGACCAGTATGCCGATGACCTGGCAGAGCTGCTCGACCATCTTGACGTCAAGCAAGCGACCATGGTCGGCCATTCCACCGGCGGCGGAGAGGTCGTCCGCTACATCGCGCGGCACGGACAGAAACGCGTCGCGAAAGTCGTTCTGATCTCTGCCGTTCCTCCTCTCATGCTGAAGACCGACAAGAATCCGGGCGGCTTGCCCTTGTCGGTCTTTGATCAAATCCGGGAAGGCGTTCGCAGTGACCGCTCTCAGTTCTTCAAGGATCTGAGTCTCCCCTTCTACGGCTACAACAAACCCGGCGCCAGGATTTCGGAGGGAGTGCGTGAATCCTTCTGGCTGCAAGGGATGTGGGCCTCGATCGTCGCCTCCTATGATTGCGTCAAGGCATTTTCCGAGACCGATCAGACTGAGGACCTCAAGAAGATCGACGTGCCGACGCTGGTGATTCAGGGAGACGCCGATCAGATCGTACCGATTGATGATTCGGGACGGCTGAGCGTGAAACTGGTAAAGAACGGAACCCTGCACGTCGTCCCGGGCGCTCCCCACGGGCTTGTGCACGACCCATGCCGACGTCGTCAACGAAGCGCTTCTCGCATTCCTTAAAGGGTAGAATCGGCCTCCGAGATCCCTATGCGGTGGGTGCCATAGGTGGCCTGCCGCATCGGACTCCGCGGCCTCTTCCAAGCACCGAGGAACAGTACTCTCACTAACTTCGTCCACACAAAACAGAGCGCGCCCACTCTGTGATGGCCACGCCTGAATAGACTGACCTGCTTCGTTAATACCTGGCGAGACCTTCACTTGAGCTGGAGGTTTCGCTTTCCACGTTGCCCCGAAACATCTGATAGACCAGCGCAAAGTATCCAATCGCAAGGCAAATGCCAACTCCCCACCAGATCAGTCCACCCGCAGGGCGTATGCACCGGCTGCGGCGTTGTAGATTGTAATGTTGAATGCCGGATTAGTGCGCGACGGCAGCAGTACGGGATAGAGCGCCGCGGCCGCACCCGCCAACATGAAAACAAGATAGCCGCCCCGTTGCTCTTAGCGGCTCATGAGGGCAGGTTAGTGTCCAACAAGATGACACGCCGTCAGGCAACGGACAGGTCGGCGCCCGGCAGTAATGAGGCCCTCCTGCACGCTCGATTGGATCGGCGCACGACTCTCGCGCATTTTGTACGTACATCTCGGGGAAACTGATGCGTACCAAAAGAGCTCCCTTTGCCGAAGTTTTAGAGCGCCCACTTGGTCTTTCGCTTTTTGACATTTATAGTTGGCGCAGTTACGCCACTTACCCACACGGAGATCCCAATGAACGTTGCCGAGATGCTGGTGCGCCTGCTGGCCGACAATGGCGTCACCCACATTTTTGGTGTTGCTGGAGACGCGCTTAACCCCGTTACCGATGCCCTGCGCCGCGATGGCCGTATCGCCTGGATCGGTGTCCACCATGAAGAGAACGCAGCTTATGCTGCTTACGCCCAGTCCGCCATTCGCGGAGGAGCGGGCGTTTGCGCCGGAACGGTTGGTCCCGGAGCGCTGCACCTGATCAACGGCTTGTTCGACGCCAAGCACGAAGGCTTCTCCAGCGTGATCGCACTGACCGGCCAGTTGCCGCATGCGGAGCGCGAGACGAAATTTTTCCAGGCGGTCGACCTGAAGCGTATCTACGAAGATGTGTGTGCCTACCAGGGCATACTTGCCGATCCGGTGCAGATGCCGCGCGTCGCCGAGATCGCGATCCAGAAGGCTCTGGCCCAGCAGGAAGTCGTTCGCATCGAGCTTCCAGCCGATGTGCTGCCCAAAGAAGTTCCCAGCCGGCATTTCCTGCATCCGCTGGTGCACGCGCGCTCGCCGATCGTTCCGCTGAAGAGCGAAATCCAGAAGGCCGCCGACATCATCAACGCGGGCAAGCGAGTCACGTTCTTCTGCGGTCTCGGATGCCGTGATGCGCGGGATGAAGTGCTGGCACTGGTTCGCAAGATTGGAGCGCCGCTGGCCCACACTCTGCGCGGGAAAGAAATCTTCGAAGACGACGTGGATTCCGTGGTCGGTATGACCGGCCTTATCGGAGCGCCATCGGGGTATCACGCCGTGCTCGATTGCGACGTGCTGGTGATGCTGGGCACCAACTTTCCCTACGATGAATTTCTGCCGGGCGGCATTCCCGTCATCCAGGTCGATTGCGAGATCGAGAACATCGGCTCGCGCGCGCCGGTAACGCTGGGCATCGTGGGTGACGTTCTGGAAACGGTAAAGCTGCTGACGCCTCTGGCCAAAGAGCGTCCGGCCGACCGCTGGCTGAACTCGCTGATCGGCTTACGTGATCGTTGGATGGCGCACAATGCCAAGCTCAGCGATCCGGCGAAGGAAGACAGCCCGATTCTGCCGCCCGTGGTGGCGCGCATCGTCAACGATCGTGCGACCGACGATGCCATCTTCGTCGTTGACGGCGGCTCCGCCACGGTGTACATGGCACGATTCATGCGGCTCCACGGCAAGCGGCGTGCGCTCAGCTCGTTCAATCACGGGGCCATCGGCGCCGGTTTGGGCATGGCGATGGGTGCCTGCTCCGCTGATCCCAAGCGCCAGGTCTGGCTGCTGACCGGCGACGGATGTTTCGGCATGATGCCGCAGGATGTCATCACCGCGCGTGATTTCGGCTGGCCCATCAAGATGGTGGTCTTCGACAACAGCGAGTTCGATTTCGTGCGCATGGAAATGGAGGTCGCCGGTATTCCCGTCGATCCCGCCGCCACCCGCGTGCGCAACATGGACTTCTCGCTGTTCGCCAAGGCCAACGGAATCGGGTCGGCGGTGGCGACGAAGCCGAGCGAGATGATCGCGGCGGTCGAGCAGGCGCTGGCCTACGATGGGCCATTCCTCATCGACGCCAAAGTGCAATCGGGATTGCTGTGCATGCCGCCGCACATCCAAGTGAAACAGGCGTTTGGCTTCGGCATGTCGAAGATCAAGGAAGCCCTGCTGGGATTTGAAGGCGATCACTCGCAGTGGGAGAACTGGGAGAACGAATTCAAAGCAAACCTGCGGGATTAGGAACAAGCGAACGCAAGGCACCGATCTTGCGGGATCGGTTACTTGCGATATTGGTTCCATGAAAATGCCGGCGATTTATCATCAACGAAGCTAGTCAGGCAGCTCTTCGCTGACTTTGAGGTCGGCGCGAGGCCTTACGTTGTGCCCGGATGGCGCATCACTCTTGACGCGAACTTTGGCTCCGCGTCACCGTTGAATAGCGAACAACCGAGCCCGCAAGGGCGGTTGCGCCTCCTCCAGGATGGAGCGCAGCGGAATCTTGGGTAAGTTGCATTTACGAGGGAAGAGCCGGCTTCAGCCGGCCGCATATGTGTCGTCCCTACGGGAGTCGGGGAATGAAAGGCACCTACCCGGCACTGCGCCAAAGTCGGGCGGTTTGTCCTGGGCTGAGTTGAATCGCCTCGCAGTCGTGGGACGGAACTCTCGCCAGGTGAACCTGCAAACCAAAACCAGCAGCCATAACGGTTCGGCGGAAACCATCACTTACGATAAGGCGATTTCTCGTCAGTTAAGCACGTATCACGCACGGATCGGCCGAACGCCGATGTGACCGTGGACGGCTCAGGGCACCCTCTGCGGTGCCCGATTCGGCGTTAGACCGTGTCCAGCCTACGGAGAAATCTCCCAGACCACGCCCGCTCCATAAGCTCCCCCATAGGTAGTGGTGCCGTAGATGTTGCCTTGGGCATCGACCACGGGGGCGGCCGCCGGGCCGTTGCCATCGCTGCCGCCGGTAAAGTCGTACAAATCGATAAAGTTCCAGCAGCAGGTCAGCTCGAATACGGTTCCGCCGGGACCACTCAACCCGCCAACGGCCGTGCCATAGACGTTCCCCAAGGCGTCGGTCGAGATCCATGACGTAGTTGCCGGAGTATCGCCTCCGAAAGTTACCAGAGTGAGCGGATTCCAATTCGGGGGAGATAGTTGTGCGATCGTGCCGCCGCCACTCCCGCATGCACGAGAATTGGTAGTTCCGGCGACGTAAAGATTACCCGCTTGGTCTGCGGCCAGGCTGGTTGGAATACCAAAATCGTTGGGGTCGAAGCTTTGCAGAGTCTGGTAGCCGCCGGTGATGGTGTAAGCCGTGCCCCCGCCATACTGGCCACCGGCGGTGGTGAAGCCATACATGCCACCCGGTCCACTGACTACGCCTCCCGGAGTTAATCCGTCGCCGGCCGATCCGGGAAAGGCGTGCAGCACCTGAAAGCCGCTGCTGGTGTACTCGTACAGCGTGCCGTAGCTGTGTGCGCCCCCGGTACCTGTTGTTCCGTAAATGTCGCCCGAGCTATCGAGGACGATGTTTCCGCTCGGACCGGCACCATCGCTGCCCGTGAGGCCGTACAGGAAAGCTTCCGTCCAGTTACTGAAAAAGCTGGGCGGGATATGTCCGGGAGGAGCAAGGCCAAAGAGCACGCCGTCTCCCGAGCCTCCGCCTGCGGTTGTGCCGTAGAGCCGGCCATTCGCTGCAATGGCAACGGGGCTCTGCGGGCCACTGCCATTCGCCCCGGAGAAGGAATACAACCGCGTGTAGCGCCAACCGGAAGCGCCCGGCGTCAGCTTAAAGATCGTGCCTGCATTGCCGCCAAGGGTGGTCCCATAGAGGTTACCGGCGGCATCAATGGATAGACTGGTGACCGGATAACCGCCATCGCCGGCGCCGGAAAAGTTGTAGAGTACGCGGAATGTTTGGGTTGGCGAGCGAGGACGTTCGATGGCCTTCGCCTGGGTTGCCGGTCTCTGCTCGAAGAATGGACAGTCCACAGTCGAGAACGATTCCGAGGGAATGGTGCCCACCCCCTCTTGCTCGGCTTGCGACGGACATCCGGGAGACTGACATCCGGCTCCGTTGTTTTGATCCCAGTACACCGGATCGCCGTTGTTCGTATTTGCGTCTTGCAGCGTGAGCCAGTATTCCTGTTGCCCGGTCAACAAGCGGCCCAGCGCTTGTATGCGACCCGACTCCATGCAGACGTTGTATCCGTACTGGTTGGGGAAACAGTATGACGGCTGCACCGAAACTCCGGCATTGAAAATATCGGAACCAAAGGGCGCAGAGCCGATGGAAACCTGCACACTCGTAATGCTGTCGCCCGGAAGTAGCCATGCCCAGAATTGAAGGCCTTCGCCGCAGCAGCTTGCCATGCTGTTGGTCACGGCGAACCCAAAGTTTATGTTCCAGGCATCGAGCTCTCCGTTGACGGGCCCATTGTCGTAAACGTCGCCTTGCGGCGGCAGGTGTCCAGCGGGTAGACCGTTCTGCGAGTGGACCGGCCTCGCATTGCGTGCCAGTCGCGAGGTGTATTGCGGCATTCTTGCTGCCTGCACCGCCGTCGCCGGAGCCGAAGTCTGTGCCTGCGCCCAGGAAGACGGCGGCGTAATCAATAACGCTGTGAACGCTGCGAGGACGATTGCTCGAACGAAAGAGAAGAGATGGTGCGCTTGACCTTGCATCGGCTAGTGCTCCTCGCGTTCGTAGTAGATATTCGAGGGCCCGGAAGAATTTGCGCGTTTGGGCGCGAGAGGGGAAGAGATGCGGCGAGGCTTCTATACCGCGCCCATGCCACCGCCGCCCACTGAGAATGTACCATGCATTTCGACCAAAGATCACCCGTTTCGAGGTTTCGGTGTATCGATCGAACATAGTTTCTTTTCACGTGCTCCAGCCTCGGCGTGGTATCACCGTTGCAATCAAGCCATTACGTTCAAAACCACGATCTGGTGTCAATGAGTGCTATGGCGGTTTATCGCCAATTGACCGATGCGCGGTGTCTAATATTGGCGTGAGCAAGGCCTCAAGGTTGATTTTCGGCATCGTTGCTGCCCTTGCCTTTTTGGTGCTTATATTCATTTCAAGGCCGCAATTGCCGCGCAGTTCCAATCAGTTGTTCGCAGCCTCTTGTCTCTGTCCCGCGTTTCATGAACAGGTCACAGGTCTGTTGTTCTGAATCCCTTCCGAGACCGAGCGCCGGAGAAAGTTGCAGTGCAGTTTCTGTCTGACTTGAGAGACGGAAAATGTGAGGCAAGGGCTGTTTCTTGGCTCTGCGAAGATGCGCTTAACCGTACGGCCTGTATTGGATTTGCGGCTCATAAACCGGAAGGATGTAGGGAACACCGTGGTGCTCTTCTATCTATTCAAGGGTAAGTTTCGTACCGACAAGGGACATCGACCACGAAGACCTTTGGGGTGAGGGCATGGTGAAAGTTGAACGTACCGGAACCGAGTGAAAGTGACCAACTACAGTTCACGCTACTGAGCTTTTACGGATGATTGGCGTAATCAGCATTATCACCAGCAACCTGGGTAAGGCATGCTTACCTGACCCGCAGCACATTCAAGCGCACGTGCCATTACTCTTCTTCGGTGTAAACAGGTCGGCTGCGCCCGTGTGTAGCACGACGTAAACTCGCCGCCACGGCTGGTCATCGATCAGCCGCCATTTGTGGCCGCTGCCGACGTTGTCTTCGGCCACCAGCACATCTCCCGGCTTCAGGATGAACGTCTCGCCCTCGCGGGTGGTGAACTCCAGTGTGCCGGCCAGCGTAATCACGTACTGCATCTCGGGAGCGTCGTGCCAGTCGAACGACGACTGGGGCGGCGACTCCTGGAAGCGAATGCTGACAACCTGCGTGGTGATCAGTTCGGCGACCGTGCCTTCCTGCACATGCGACGCGTTGTCCGGGCCGGTGTAGAGCTTGAATGCATGCAGCATGATCAGGCCTCCGATTTTACCGACGCGTCCCAGCGCGTCCACATGCGAGTGATTTCGCCGTCCTGCTCCATTGCGTCCAACGCGCCGTTCACCGCCTCGCACAGGGCGGCGTTTTCTTTGGCAAAGGCCACGCCCAGCTTTTCGTGGGTGGGCACCTGCATCACGACTTCGAGATTGGGCCGGTCTTTGGTCAACCACGAGATGACCGGGAACAGCTTGATCACCAGGCCGATGCTGCCCGCTTCCAGATCCGCTAGCGCTTTTTGAATGCCGTCATACGGATAGTACTGAATCTTGGCAATCGTCCCGTCGGCCAGCCAGCGCTGCGCCACAAACTCCGACGTATTGCCCGACTGAATGCCGGCGGTGAGCCCGCGTAAATCGGCGGCCGACGCGACCTTTGGCGTGTTGCGCCGATTGACAGCGACTCCCTGATTGAATTCCAGATACGGACGCGAGAAGAGCACGATCTTCGCGCGATCGGGCGTGATGGTCGTACCCGAGATCACGGCGTCGTACTTCTTACCGGCGAGGCCATCGAAAATTCCGTCGAAATTGTCGGCCAGGTAGCGCTCGCGTTGCAGCTTCAGATTGAGGCGCGCGCAGACGGCGTGCATCAGGTCGATATCGAAACCGGTTTCCGAGCCATCCGACAGCTCGAACGGCGGATCAGGATAGGCAGAGGCGATGACCAGACTCCCAGGATTCAACGTCAATGACATTCAGCAGACCTCAGGGAAAGTGTAGTGCACAATCGACTGTGATGCGCTTGCGGCGAGACGGCGTGCGCTTACTGGCCCTTCGGCAGGAAAGCTCCGGCCAGGTCTCCGCGGTCAAAGCCGGGTGGCACGCTCTGATCCGTGGCGTAGCGATAGAGTGCGGCGATGAAGATTCCGCGCGCGGCGGAGCCCCCCACGGCCAGCAGCACCCAATAGACGACGGAAAGGATGAAGCCAACCAGCAGGCCGGTCGGTCCAAAGCGGTGCACGCCCATCAGCGGAGGCAGCGCGCCCGGCAATGCCAGCAGAAAGAACAGGAGCTGAAAGCTGAAGCCGCCCGCAACCTGTTCACCCCAGCGCTGGCGGAAGATGTGGCCGGACTTGCTCAGCGCCTCCACCGGTCCAACGCCGTGCACGGCCAGAATCGGCACGACGAAGAAGCTGGCCAGGGTCCACATCACGCCGATGAAGCTGGCGACCAGCCGGCCCAGAAAGCCAACGCGGCGCTCCACCGCTTGCAGCAGCATGCCGATGGTGGCCGAGAGCAGCGCCCATTGCAGGATGCTCCATTTGCGCTGCCAAGCCAGTTGCAGGCCGTCATTCAGCTTGGCGTTCCCGCCGGAAAGCCGATCGAGCGCGATGCCCACCAGGGCGACATTGAAAAATACCGAGAGAAAATAATTAACCACGTACAGCAGGAAGATCCAGGGCGCCATCTGCTGCTCAAACAGCTTCTGGCTGGCGGCGTCCTGCGGCATCGGCCCGGTCGGACCCATGATGAGAAAGCCTGTGCCGCCGATAATTACCGTCGCCATCAGGCAGAAGACGGCCGACAGCACCGGCAGCCACATCAGTTCTTTGTCTGACTTCAGGACCCTGAAACTCTGGCCCATCAGATCCCACGTCCGCGACAGTGTTCCCATGAATCTCCCGAATCCTTAGCCGTCACTTGCCGTCACGCAAGGCGTTTCGAATTCATGCACATGTATGGGAACAAATTTCACGAAAAATGTCAGCGACAATCGTGCGAGCCGGTGCTTGACGCGCGGAGTCGTTTCGCTGGGTTTGAAGAGAAAGATGAGCGCAAAGCGCGGGGCCGCCGGAGGAGAAAAAGGGTGGCGGCCCAGTCGCGCATGCGTTATCGCACGTCCCGGTCAGTTCAGCAGCCGCAGCCCACTCGCCACCGCCGACCGGATTTTCATAAGAATGCCATCCAGCAAAAGTTGCGTCTGCGAGCGAACGCAAGCAACTAGTTGCTCAAGAGCAATCAAGTATCAGGAAGGTTAACGGCGGGACGTCAGTGCGAGCCGGGCAACGGCGTGGCGCCCGTGGCGGACGCAGTACGCACGCCGGCCTGAACCGTGCCGGCAGGCTGCGAGACATTGTTGATGTTGTGCTGCGCGGTTTCCATCTCGTTGTGATGCTTCATGGCCGTGAAGCTCATGCGGCCCAGATCGTAGGCGCCGTAAATAATATTGGCCCGCCAGATGTCGCTGCGGAAAGTCAGGATCTGCCGCCGGACATAGCGAAAAGCTTTGTTGCCGGGCTTGTACGGCGCGGGCGCGCTCACCTCAGCCAACTCCGGCGTCGTGCTCTGGCAATCTTTCAATTGCACGAATGCCACCGAGCCGTCGGTGCGAATCGGATCACCGTTATAGCTCAGCGTCATGGTTGGAACTCCCGGACGCTGCACCACGTGTACCGATTGCACGCAGCCGGCGGCGTTCAAGTCGCGAATCACTTTGCTGCGCTCGTCATCGATGTCGGGCGAGATGTGATGCACGAACTGGTGATACTTCAGCGAGAGTGCCGCGCCGGTGTCGTGGGTGGAGGCGCTGAGCCACATCGTCTGCCCGGTCGCCGAGTCGTTCCACTCCCACATGCGCAGATGATCGCGGCGCGCGTAGCTGTTCAGGCTCTTCTGCCACTTCATGTCGGCGGGCGCGCCGTTCAGGTAGAACGCCCGCATCGGCTCCTGCGGATAGCCGCTGTTGTTCAGGAACGCGTAGAAGTTGCGCATGAACGCGTGCCGGGTGAAGACGTCGCTGTTCACCCATCCCGCATCGTGAAACGCGGTTTGCACCTGCTGGCGTGAGCCGACGATGACCAGGTTGATCAGGTCGGCGTCGGACTGATTGACCGTCTCAGTGCGCGCCGGCAAGGTGCGCGAGACTTCCTGCAACTCGAAGTCGTCCGCTTCATACGCCGCCGTGTCAACCGTGGGCTGCGGAACCGCAGGCTGCGCAGCGATCGGCGCTTCCAGTTTCACCCGCAGATCGGCGCCCGCGGGCAGATAAATCTCCGGCTCGGGAAAGATGGGGAAGGTCGCCTTGTAAACGATGAGGCCGAGATCGGAATACGGATTCCATGTGGGCAGATGCTTCAGGCGGCTGTTGATGCGGCCTTCGGGCGTATCGCTGCTGCGAATTCCCTGGATATTGCCCTTGGCGGTAACCTGTTCGCGCGCGTTCTCGACTTCGGCGATCTGCGATGAGAAGGTCACTGCGTGGCCGTCTTCGCCTTGCAGATGGTTGAACTGGATGTTCAGGGTCGCTGTCTCGTGGACGAAGCCCCAACCTACCTTGTGCACCGAATGCACCACGCCGGTCACATGCGTTCCCAGCGGAAACTCCGTGTCGCCATCGCAGGTGATGGCTTCGGTCAGGACACCCTGCACCACGTCGCCTGGCTTCGCCGTATAGCTGGAAACCGGCGAACTGAGCCGAATCCAGATGGTCTGCCCGGCTGGAATCTGGTCACAGCAGAAAGCGGCAGGCACGAGCGCCAGCAATAGCATAGCTGCTTGAGCCAGCGCTGAGAAAATCTTCATGAGGAACGGAACCAACTTCGCATTCGAGAATTTTTTGCGAGTCTAGTCATCATAAATGAACAGAGCTGGATTTGTTGCTCCACTTCCGTTGCATACGCGACGAAAGTTGCATGTCCTGATACCAAGAATGAATGTCGGATTTCAGTGAGCAGGAGGCAATTCCACGGCGAACGATACGTGATCGGCCAGGCGCAGGATGTGCGGCGTGATCACCACCAGCAGTTCATCATGGGTAACATTCTTGTTATGCAGCGCCGCGGCGTAGTTCAGTCCGGGGATCTGGCCCAGGAATGGATATCCGTTGATGGCGCGCGTGTCGCTCATATCAATCATGCCCGTGATCACGCTCGATTCCCCATCCTTCACCGTGATCTGTCCCGAATACTCGCGATTGTTGATGATCGGAATCCCATTCACATTGGTCGTGCCCAGCGAACGCAATTGCAACTCAAGCTTGAGAGTGACATCGCTGTCGCCATGAACATACGGCGTGGCTTTCAGGTTCAGCCCGAGGTCTTCAAAGTTGAATGACGGGAACGGCGCGATGTAGCTGCTGTTGCCGATGACCGAGGCAATCGCCGAGGTGTTGTAAATGGGCGCGAAGGTTGCATTGATGATGGGATAGCGCTCGCCGATCTTGGCTACCGCCGGATCGTTGTGCGAGGCCCGCAGCATCAGGTGTTCCAGGTTCTTGATGTCCGAGGTATTCAGGCTGAAGGTGGGAGTCAGGCCCACACCGCCTCCGTTGAGGCCGAAGGTGGTCAAGCCTCCGCCAAAGGTCACGAAGGGCTGGGTGAGAATCGAACTGGTGCTGGAGTTCTGCAACTGCCCCAGCAGCGCTGAAACAGCGGTCGAGTTGGCGGCGTTGATTCCGCCGGACGAGATGAGCTGATTAATCAGGTTGCTTGCGCCCGCTCCCAGGCCAGCCAGCAGCGCCGGGCTGAAGTTGAACATAGTGAACTGGGTTGGCAGCGCCGTGCCCAGCGACCGAGCCAGGCTGGTGCTCACGGCGTAGATGCGCAGGTCGAGCAGGACTTCCGCGCGGCCGGTGGTCAGGCTGCGCAGCAGACGATCGGCGGCGTCCAGCAGCGGCATCTCGGCACGGATGGTGATAGTCGAGGCCGATTTGTCCAGCGCGATGAAGCGAAGGTTCAGCAGCACGCGCAGCGAATTGGTCATCTCCGACAATTGCTGGTCGGTAAGCTCCGGCAGATAGAAAGTGCGCAGTCCCATGCGCTCAAAGTTGCGGCGGTTCTCTACATTGTCGAGCAGGAAGAGCACCTGCGTCGGCGAGAGCGGAACCCAGAACGTCTTGGTGACCTCACATGCGGCTTGCAATGCCGTAGCGAAATTTACATCCTGAATGTTGAAGTGAAGATGCTGCGTCTTCACCGAGTCGTCGAACTGCGCCTTGATGCCGTAGGCGCGCATCACCTCGGTGAGCATCGTCCGCGAGTCGCCGCGGAAAGCGAAGTCGTGGTGCTTTGGCGAGGGGTTCAGTTCAACCGGTAGCGACTGCTCAACAACGCTGACCGTCCGTTTGGGCTGGTCCGTCTCCGGAATAGCGTCGCGCAGGCGCTGCAGCGCATAGTCATTCGTCGGATCGTAATCCAGAGCCCGGCGGAATTCGGCCATGGCAACAATTTCGTTGTTGTCCAGCATTGCCTTGTTGCCGCGCTGCAAGGCCCGGTAAGCGAGTTCCTCGCGCGTGAACTCGCGCGCGGTCACATAGTCCAGCTTGGTGGGATCCAACTCGGCGGCGCTGCTGAACTTGCTGAAGGCCTGGTCCGGATGACCTTCCTTCTTCAACTTGACGCCCTGAGCGAATTGCTTCCGGGCCTCGGCCGCCTGGCTCTTGCTCACCTGAGGAATAATCGGCGACCCGGGCGGCGTTGGGGGCAGGGAACCGACTTCTTTCGAGGATCCTTCCGAGGACTGTTCGTCGGTGTCCGCGGGCGTCGCATCGGTCGAAGCCGAGTCGCTTACGTCTGACGCCGCCTCCTGCGGTTGAATCGTTGCAGGAGTTACCACCGATGGCCGCGAAGCCGACGGCGCGGCGGACTGCTGCGCCGATGCTATAGCCGGAGCGGGCGAAGCCGGCTGAGGATTCGCTTTGGCGGCGACGGGTTGCGAGGCTGCTGGAATCGCCAGCACCGCTGTTCCCGGAACCTTCTGAATCGTGATCTGCTGGCGCTCAATGATCGGCTGAGTCGGACTGGAACTCTGCGGCGTCGCTGCGGCCGGGGCCGTCGTGCTGGGCTGGGTTGTCGCGGGAGCGGTTGCGCTTGTCGCCGGAGAACCTGCTGCGGGACTGGTCGAACTTGGGGCGGCGTTCTGCTGGGCGGCGAGCGAGGTCGCCACCATTAGGATCATCCATATACCAGCCGGCCACCGCATGCTTGAAGAAATTGTATGCCACGGTGCTGCGGATTGTCGCCCCGGTAGGAAACCGACCGGACAGAGGCCCGGTGGAAGGCGCTTCGCGGCGAGTTTTCCTCATCATCCACACAAATCCACATCACTGCACCATTAATAGGCGTTGAATGCCGGGTGACCGGGGGCTAGAGTCCGAGAAGATTTTCGGCGGCGAGACGGACGATTCCGAGAGCCAGGAAATAGCGCCAAATCCGGCCGGTTCGGGGCCCCAGGTTTACTAGTTTGGTTCGCGGCGTTGGTGATACAATAACTATATATTGTATTCGGATATTGACATCCACAAGATGTCGGGCGTATTTTCACTTTCACCGTAAGTCGAGGAAGTCTATCGAAGGCTCCCTCCCCCGTAAGACCTGTCGGGTCAGAGGTGATCCCGGCGGGGCAAGGCGAGCACCCATTTTGCAGTTGGGTACTCGGGTAGTTTGGGCCCTTTTGCAGCGAGAACCTTCTCCTTCGGTTCGGCAGGCGGCAGCAAGCAGATTGACCCAAAGTTAGTTGGCGAGAGTGTGACAGGCCCCTCCCGGCGCTTTGCTCCGGGAAATGAAGACCGACGAAGTTATCGCCTAGACGATGACAACTGCGGTCGGGTTCCAGCAAGCGTCGTTGCGGCGGTTGCTGGGTATCAAGGTGCTCCTTTCCAAGTCCGATCAGCCCGTCGCGGCGCAAGCCGCTGCGGTTTAGTTTGCGGTGACATTACCCGGGGGCTTCTTCTCTGCGAGCAGTACGCCAGCGAGAGAAGAGGCCCCCGACATCGTCTGCGGAAGATTGGGTAGCTGTCAGGCCGGACCCCCTGTGGGTGGAACTGTAGTGCCGATCTTTTGGTCGGCATTATCGCCGCCAGTCCCGCGCAGCGGTGAAGAAACTTCATCAGCCCCGGGCGGAAGCCCGGGGGTAGGCACGAGGTAATTAACGAGCCCCTTCAGGGGCGACAGAAGATCGGGCGGACTTCAGTCCGCCAAAACGCACTCATAACGGTATCCATCATTTCTCAGGAGCAGCCCATGGCCGAAATCACCACCAGCACGACGACAACGACGAGCGCCGCAGTCTCCAAGACGACGAAAAAGGCGCCCGGCCTTACCTTTAAGCGCTTCTTCACCAAAGCCGGCGTCTCGCCCTACGACGAGCTCGAGTGGGAGCTGCGCCTGGCGCAGATCACCGACTCGCAGGGCGGCGTCATCTTCGAACAGAAAGACGTCGAGGTCCCCAAGGACTGGTCGATGACCGCGACCAACATCGTCGCCAGCAAATATCTGCATGGCCCGCTGGGCACGCCCGAGCGCGAGAGCGGTGTCCGCGCCCTGGTCACCCGCGTGGCTGAGACCATTCGCGACTGGGGTATGGCCGGCGGCTACTTCCGCACTGCCGAAGACGCGGCCATCTTCCACGACGAGCTCGCGCACCTGCTCCTGCAACAGAAAGCGGCGTTCAACTCGCCGGTGTGGTTCAACGTCGGCTGCGATCGCATCGAGCCCAACTCCGACGCGCAGAACTGGCACTGGAATCCCCAGGCGCAGCGCGTCGAATACGGAGTCACCGGATACAAGACGCCGCAGTGCTCGGCCTGCTTCATCAACTCGGTGCACGATTCGCTGGACTCCATCCTGACGCTGGCCAAGACTGAAGGCATGCTCTTCAAGTGGGGATCGGGCACGGGCACCAACCTGTCGCCGCTGCGCTCCTCCACCGAATCGCTCTCCGGCGGCGGCACCGCTTCCGGCCCGCTCAGCTTCATGAAGGGCTTCGACGCCTTTGCCGGCGTCATCAAGTCGGGCGGCAAGACGCGCCGCGCCGCCAAGATGGTCATCCTCAACATCGACCATCCCGACATCATCGACTTCATCGAGTGCAAGCGGAAAGAAGAAGCCAAGGCCTGGGCGCTCATCGAGCACGGCTACGATGGCAGCAGCCCCGACTCCGACGCCTACTCGTCCATCTTCTTCCAGAACGCCAACAACTCCGTGCGCGTGACCGACGACTTCATGTACGCCGTGCTGCGCGACAGCGAATTTTCCACCCGCGCGGTCAAAGACGGCCGTCCCGTCCAGACCTTCAAGGCCAAGGAGCTGCTGCACAAGATCTCCGACGCCACCTGGCACTGCGGCGATCCCGGCATGCAGTACGACACCACGGTCAACCGCTGGCACACCTCGAAGAACACGGCTCGCATCAATGCTTCGAATCCCTGCAGCGAGTACATGTTCCTCGACGACTCGGCCTGCAACCTGGCCTAGCCTGAACCTGCTGAAGTTCGCGCCCAACGGCACGTTCGACGTGGAAGCCTATCGCCACGCCTGCGCCGTCGTCATCACCGCGCAGGAGATCCTGGTCGACAACAGCGGCTATCCGACCGAAGCCATCGGCGAAGAACTCGCACGACTATCGCCCGCTGGGACTCGGCTACGCCAACCTGGGCGCGCTGCTGATGGCTTCGGGCCTGCCCTACGACTCCGATGCCGGACGCGACTACGCCGCCTGCGTGACCGCCATCATGTGCGGCGAAGCCTATCTGCAGTCGTCCAAGATCGCCGAACTCTGCCAGCCGCTGGCGCCGGCAACCGACGTTGTCAGTTCTCAGTTGTCGGTTGTCGGTAACGACTCATCTGACAACCGACAACGGACAACCGACAACAGTCCGCGGCGCCGCCTGCCCCGGCTGGTACATCAACCGCGAGCCCTTCCTCGACGTCATCCGCATGCACCGCGCGTCGGTGAACAACATCAACCGCACCAACGTTCCCGCTGCGCTCTACGAGGCCAGCAAGGAGACGTGGGACGAAGCTCTGAAGCACGGCGAGAAGTTCGGCTACCGCAACGCGCAGGTCACGGTGCTGGCGCCGACCGGCACCATCGGCTTCATGATGGACTGCGACACCACCGGCATCGAGCCCGACCTGGCGCTGGTGAAGTACAAGAAGCTGGTCGGCGGCGGCATGATCAAGATCGTGAACAACACGGTCCCGACGGCGCTCTTCAAGCTGGGCTACACCAGCGACCAGACCAACGCCATCGTCAGCTACATCGACGCCACCGGCACCATCGAAGGCGCGCCCGCCATCAACGACGAGCACCTGGCCGTCTTCGACTGCTCCTTCAAGCCCACCAAGGGCACGCGCACCATTCACTACATGGGACACGTGCGCATGATGGCCGCAGCCCAGCCGTTCATCTCCGGCGCCATCTCCAAGACCATCAACATGCCGGAGAACGCCACCGTCGAAGAGATCAGCGAAGCCTACATCCAGTCCTGGAAGCTGGGGCTGAAGGCGGTCGCCATCTACCGCGACGGCTCGAAGAAGGCGCAGCCGCTCAGCTCCATGGGCTCGGCCACCGCCAAGTCTGGTAGAGCCGGCCTTCAGGCCGGCGTGGAAGGCGCTGGTTCTAATGAGAGCGGGCTTCAGCCCGCGGCACCCATCGATGAGCAGGCCGCGCCGCCCAAGGCGATCCGTCATCGTCTCCCCGAAGAGCGTCTGTCCATCACCCACAAGTTCTCCGTAGGCGGACACGAAGGCTATCTCACCGTCGGCCTCTACAAGGACGGCGTACCGGGCGAGATCTTCATCACCATGGCCAAGGAAGGATCGACCATCAGCGGCCTGATGGACAGCTTCGCCTGCGCCGTCTCCATCGGCCTGCAGCACGGCGTGCCTCTGAAGCTGTTGTGCGAGAAGTTCGCTCACACCCGCTTCGAACCCTCGGGCTGGAGCGGCAACCAGGACATCGGTTACGCGAAGTCGATCATGGATTACGTTTTCCGCTGGCTGCAGTTGCGCTTCCTCACCGGACAGCAGCAGGCGCTCTTCGACGGACTGCGTCCCAAGTACGTCAACGCTCCGCCGGCGGGCACGCCCGACCAGGCAGGCCAGAAGTCGTTCGGCGACTTCACCGAGCCGGAAAGCAAGTCGGGCGGCATCCTGAGCGGAGGCGCTGCTGCTTCCTCGTTCGATTTGTCCTCCCGGACGGAGCACTCTTCCGGATTGTCATCACGAGGCGGAGCCGAGGGATCTGCGGGTGCCCCATCGGCCACTTTTGGCGGACAGGGTGGGAGAGGCGCCCACCATCACGCCTCCGACGCCCTGAAGGACCTGATCGATCTCGGCGACTCCCCCAGCTGCCACGTCTGCGGAGCCATCATGACCCGCAACGGAAGCTGCTACCGCTGCATGAGCTGCGGCAGCACGAGTGGATGCAGCTAGTAGAAGGGAATAGGGGCTAGGGGTTAGGGGCTAGTAGAGGCTGGTTTCTACTAGCTCCTATCCCCTGATCCCTAGCCCCTGAAGTTTGTCATCCCGAGCGAAGGGATCTGCGGTTTCTTCCCCGGCCATTCCTGCCGCGCTACGAATTAATTGCTTTACATCAATTATCCGTAGTCCTATATTGTCAGACGTTGGGACTTTTGTACTACGGCATAGCCTGCGCGCTTCGTCCGCTCCCCGCAGTTCCCGCCGCAATCCATCCCAATATTCGGACTGACCAGCGAGACTCCGCTCCCAGCCTTCCCCGGCAGCCGATTTCCAAGTGCCAGGAGGTTCCAAAAAGTGGCTGACAAACACCCATATTCTCCGGGAGGTACCGGCGGAGTCGCTGCAGCGATAACCCAGCTGCGGAAATCTTTTCCTAAGTCAGTAGACGCAGATACCCTGAAAAAGCTGTCCATCGCACCTTCGAATGAGGGCTACATAATAAATATCCTCCGATATATCGGTGCGATTGACGCTGAAGGAAACAGGACGGAAAAAGCTGCTGCCGTCTTCTCGAAGCCGGACGACGAATTCGCAAAAGATTTTGAGGAAATGATTAAGTCTGTTTATTCCGACCTATTCGAGCTACATGGTGTCGAGGCCTGGAAACTTCCGCCCGACAAACTCAAAGCATTCTTCAGAAGCGCCGATCAGACGAGTGATTTAGTAGGCCGACATCAAGCGAACACCTTTCTCAGCCTCGCTAGCTTCGCCGGTCACGGCGGCTCGCCAGACGCAGCCAAACCAAAATTCGCCGCGAGCGCCAAGCCCGCGAGGCCGACAAAAAACAAGCCTAGTGAGGGTACTAAGACGCAGGGGGCTGGCGGTCTGGATTCGGAAAGGATGGGCGATTTCGGTCTTACGGTCAGAATCGAAGTAAATTTGCCTGCACAGGCAGACCAGGAAACCTACGATAAAATCTTCCGAAGTATTCGCGAGAATCTGCTAACAAATGGCAAATAGAGAATACGCCACCTTCGAAACAGCTGTGCGAGCCACAAATAAGCTAGCCCTTACTCAAGGCCAAGCTTTGCCGGGGGCTCAAGGACTGGTCCACCCGTTCGACACCCGAAATATTCATCCAAGACTACCAAAGAAGGTCAAACAGTTGTTCGACGACGGTCACTTCTCCGAAGCTACATCACACGCGTTCAAATTCTTGGATAAGCAAGTTGAAGGGCATTCACACATCAGCGAGTCCGGATTCAAGCTAATGATGGCTGCATTTGATAGCGCGAACCCGAAGATAAAGCTGACGGCGCTACAAACGGTAAGCCAAAAGGACGAACAAGAAGGTTACAGATTTGTTTTCGCGGGTGGTGTAAAGGCTATTCGCAATCCCCGAGCGCATGAATTCAGTGTAACGGATGATCCCGACGTTTGCCTGGATCATCTTAGCTTCGTGTCCATGTTGCTCCGCAGGTTGGAGCAAGCTGGTTACAAGTAGGTAGCCTGGTAACCTAGGTGCGGCTTTTCCATCGGCCTGGTGTCCCAGGTACGGCCTTTATTTGGCGGGTCGGCTATTTGAAGTCCTCTCGAAATATTCAACCACCCGGTTAGCGTCCAAAAACGGAACGCATTCTGGGGCACGCATCCATAACGGGTGATAGCTGTCCCCAGCCAGCACAACACGGCTGTATCTGCCGGGGTATTAGGAGATCACTGAAGTGTGGGTGAGCTATTTCATACCTCTATTCACGGCAATACTGGCGGTCATGACGCTAGCCAAGGATTGGGGAGCACACCAAAGCAGTTGGCGTCGAACACTTGTGGGTCTTGCGATCATCGGGCTGATGGGGGGAAGCGCCTACAATACCTACCGCTCCGAGAAGCGTAGTAATGAGCAGCAAAAGGATGCTGAGACGAGAATAAATAAGCTACAAGCGGGAGTCGATACCGCAAACCAGGCTCAAGCTGAGAATACCAAGCAATTCTTGGGGAAATTTGGAGAGTTAAGCGAAAGGGTAGCCAATCTTCAGACCGAAGTTGCAACGGAGGACCTGAGGAAGCAAGCGCAACAACTCCAGAGGGAGCTGGTATCAACACAAACCGAACTTGCCGCCACACAAAAAGCGCTCACACCCGAGAAGGCCGAGCTGGAATTCTCGTTTGAGCCGTTTGTTGATGACCGTGTTCGTACATTGTCTCTAAACAGAACTCTCGATAACAATTACAACATTAGATTTTCCATCGTGAACGGCACGAGTGCTGATGCTCTGGACGGAGATGTGAACCTTAAGATATGTGACAAGTGCACGTTCGTTAAAGAGCCGCCTGAATTTCGCACGATAGAGGGAGAACCTTCCAACGAGAGGCTTTTCTCGTTCGGAAGAATCTTGGCGAAAACGAGAACCAGGATGTTCGAAACTACCATTCACGTTGATCCGCAGTACAGGCAGTTCATGATTGGAATAAGTTACCGCTGCAAGACATGTATAGTGCCGGCACTCACGCATGGTCATCCTCCCAGTGTCGATTTGGGTGTCGTAGATCTGAATGGAATTATCACGGGCAGTCAATGAGCCGGGTGCCCCAAGGGTTCGGCCTTCTTTTGGCCTAACCTGGGCCCGTTACGAACCTAACCTGGGCCGCCCAAGTTAGCGTCCGAACCCGGGACGCGAACCTGGGTACCACGCTCGTTGAGGAACCCCAGCTTGCCTGGGGCATCCGGATTGGCTGCTCACCCTCTTCCTTCCAACGTCCTTCCGTCCCGAGTCGATCCGGGAAGCATCCCACAATGTGTGAGTTTGAATCAGCCAAGTCATCCGTACCATAATGGAATGGCCCCTGTATGGTTGCTGTTCGCCATCGAAGCTTGCTCTGGTACCTGTTTCGCGCGCCGGTGTACCTGTATCGCTGGCACCTGGGCTGGTTGTTCGGACATCGCTGCCTGCTGCTGGCGCATACGGGACGCCGCTCGGGTCTGCGGCGGCAGAACGTGCTCGAGGTGGTGGAGTATCGCCCGCAAGGCCCGGAAGCCGTCGTGGTGAGCGGCTTCCGGAATTCGGATTGGCTGCGCAACATTGAAGCTACGCCCGACGAACAGGTCACCGTCGGCGGACGGCGCTTTGCCGCTACCCATCGCTTCCTCGGCGAAGAGGAAGCTGTCCAGGTGTTGAAGCGTTACGAGTACCGCAACCGCTGGATCGCGCCCCTCGTGCGTCGCGGCCTGAGCTGGCTGGTCGGCTGGCCCTACCGCGGCACCGACGACGATCGCCAACGGCTGGTTCGCCAACTCCCGATGATCGCCTTCCGCCCGCGATAGTCGGGCAAAGCCTTCCGGCGATCCTTCACCCAAAGATGCTTGCTGCCCCAGGTTCGGGCTTCTTCTGGCCTAACCTGGGTCGGCCGGACGGATATGAAAGCTGTCTGCTGAATATTCCACCGCCCAGGTTAGCGTCCAAATGCTGGACGCGAACCTCGGGTACCAATCTGGACGCGAACTTGGGCACCCGGAGTTCGGGAACGGGAAGGGTTGGGTTGGTCCTACGAAAAACCCCACCCAAGCAAACGACGCTTGGATGGGGCACCCTCAAGAGTCTGGCCACCACCGCGTTACCTCCAGCCTCCATCCGCCGGCGCTGGGTTACGAAAGTACAATCGCGCGTATTGTACTTTCGTAATCTTGACGAATCCGGCTGGGGCGATACTCTGACAAGGTAAGGTGGGCTTGGTGTGTCCACTCGCGTCTGGGCGAGACAAAGACTTGTCCGGCGGCGCTCTTTGAATTCAGTGGGTGCGATCTTCTGCGACCCGTAAACCCTTGGGGCTCAAGATTTTACCTCTATCTCCTCTGGAATCAAGATTTTGCGGACAGTTTCTTGTGTTTTCAAGATTTTACGGTCGGTCCGGGGGGTGGGGGTAGGCCGCGCCAGGATGCAGTCCATCTCGATGGCGCGCAGGTCGTCGAAGTCCGAGGTGACCGGCGCGAAGCTGACGACGTCGAAGCCCCGCTGCTGCAGGGCGCGGATGGATTCGGTGAAGTCGGGCATGTCGTCGTAGATCGGCTGGAACGAGACTTCGGTTTGCAGCGCCAGCACCCGCTCCAGCGTGCGCTCGCCGCCGCGGACCACTTCCAGGTCGAAGCCCTGGGTGTCGAGCTTGAGGTAGAGGCGCGGCGAGTCGATGCCGGCCAGGCACTCGTCGAGGGTGTCGTCCAGGCGGCGCATCTCGACCGGCTGGAGGCGCGTGGTGCGCATGTCTGGGAAGCGTTCGAGGCCGGCCGGGCGCGTGCTGCGGAACGAACTGTAGACGGTGATGTCGGAGACGTGCAGCGGCAGCGTGCCGTTCCCGGCGCCCAGCGCAAAGGGAAACACGCGCCAGCGGCTGTGCCTGGCGGCCTCGCGCTGGAGCAGGCGAAAGGTTTCGGGCACGGGCTCGAAGGAGACGATCCAGCCGGTGTAGCCGAGCTCCCACAATGTGGTAGCGAACTGGCCTTCGTTGGCGCCCACGTCGAGCACGCAGTTGATGTCCAGGCGCGTGAGCAGGTGCAGCAGATGCGCGCGGCTCTCCACAAACTGCGCCCACGGCAGAGGAATGTGGCGCGCCACGCGCGAGCCCAGCTTCTGCGCGAATTCTTCCCACGGACTTCGCATGGGACATTCCTACGCCGGCCGCCGGCATTTGCCAGTGAGGCGCGTCACGTTTTGAAAGTTATTCCCAACCAGCGCCCGCTGCCGCATAATATTCAGCGTTCTTGAACGCCAAATCCGAGGACGCGATGCCGACTGCGAAGAAGAAGACGGTGATTCCGGATGAGAAGGTCGCGCTCTATGAAAAGCTGATCGCGACCAATCCGGAGATCGAGCGCAAGGGTGCGAAGAATCCTTACACCGCGTGCAACGGACACATGTTCACCTTGCTGAATCCGCCGAACGGCGACCTGGCATTGCGCCTGCCCGAAGACGAGCGCGAGAAGTTCATCAAGAAGTACAAGACGAAGCTCTTCGAAGCTTACGGCGTGGTGATGAAGGAGTTTGTCGCGGTGCCCGACGCGCTGCTGAAGAAGACCAAGGAGCTGGCGAAGTATCTCGACATGAGCTACGCGTACGTGCAGACGCTGAAGCCGAAGAAGTGAAGGAGAAAAGAGCAACTAGCGGCTAGCGACTAGTAGCTGGAAACCAGTAGCTAGCAGGAGCCGTTTGAGTCGATGGGGCGTTCAGCAGCCCCACTCGGCTTCGCCGGGCTTGGCGTAATACTTGCGCGTGACTCGTCTTCCAGGCGCGCATTGGTTTCCATCTCCATGATGGCCAGGCGAGCGGCGGCCACCATGCGATTGCGCTCGTCGGCCGGGAGCGCGCTCCACGCTCGAGGCTGAGCGTTGGTGCTTTCCGTGTTGTCGGAGTTCAGAGCGTGCTGGTAGTGATCGAAAAGTCGGGCAAAATGCTGAACGAAAACTTCCTGCGTTGACATACTCTCCTTGTGAATTCTTTGCGCCGCTATTGGCGCGCACAACCATTGGACATCGCCGCCCATAAATCGTGAATAAAGGCTTCGTAAGAAGTTTGTAAGGGATTGCCGATGGTGCGGCAATTTCCTAGGAGGTGCGAGGAAAAGCGTGAGACCGCAGATTTACCGAACGATTGGTCATCACGAGGAACCCTTCAGGGCGACGAGGGATCTGCTTTGTTTGTGAACTGCAGGACCCCAGACGACGCGTCCGGCGGAGATGACCCGTGCCACTGCCCACAACAGCAGATCCCTCGCCTCCGGCTCGTGATGACAAAACCAGAAGCTGGTTCGGGAAACGGTTAAAGAGGGACAAGTGAGCAGAGCGGAAAGCACAAGACGAGCAAGCGCGGACAGCGGAGCGCACAACAAAAGCTCCGTGGTCTCTGCGCCTTCGCGGTGAACTAGATTTGAGGAATCACGAAAGCTACCAGCCGGTCAGCAAGTGGCCCATCTTTTCTTTTTTTGTGCGGAGGTAATTCTGCGCCGTCGCGTAGGGTTCGACTTCCGCGGGCACGCGCTCGACGACTTTGATTCCCGCATTCTCCAGCGCGGCGACCTTGTCGGGATTGTTGCTGATCAGGCGGACTTCCTTCACGCCCAGTTGGCGCAGCATCTCGGCAGGAAGCTTGTACTCGCGATAGTCATTGTCATAGCCGAGCTGTTCGTTTGCTTCGACCGTGTCGAGACCGTTGTCCTGAAGCTCGTACGCCTGGAGCTTGGCCATCAGGCCAATGCCGCGGCCCTCCTGCTGTTCGTAGAGCAGGATGCCGGTGCCGGCTTTGGCGATGAGGGAGAGCGCCAGCTCGAGTTGCTGCCGGCAATCGCAGCGCATGGAGTGAAAGACATCGCCGGTAAGGCACTGCGAGTGAATGCGAACCAGCGGCGCTTTGGCGTGAATGTCGCCCATCACCAGGGCGACGGCTTCTTCCTTTTGCGAACCGTTGCCATTGCGGGCGCTGCCATTGGTCTTCTCCGGCGCGCCTTCAAAGCCGTAGATGCGGAACTGTCCCCAGCGGGTGGGGAAGTTCGCTTCGGCTACTTTCTTGACGACCAAATTGCTCACCTCTCGATTATAAGCTGCGGCGACTCGCGGAGATGTTCAGACATCACAAAAGCCAACATCTGCCGCCGACTAAAGTCGGCTGAGGATCTCTAACAATCCTCAACGGCACGACTGAAGTCGTGCCCTGACACAAAATGCGTGGCGGTCTGACACAAAGCACGTTCGCGTACTAACGCTATACGTCTCTTGTATTGGATTGCCGACGTTAGTCCTGCGACTCACGAGCAAAAAACTGGGCAGCCTCCGCAGGCTGCCCGTCTCGCTTACGCTGTGATTTTGTTTAACGATGTCCGCCGCCGCCTCCGTGGCCGCCGCCACCGCCGCTGGAGTGGCTGCCGCCGCCGCTGCTGCTATGGCTGCTGCCGCCCGAGTAGTGCGGGGCAGAGTACGAGCCACCGCCGCTCCGCGAAGCCGAGGGCATGGAACTGCCGTAGCTGCGTGCCGAATAAGTCGGCGCGGAACTATAGCTGCGAGTTCCGTACGCGCTCGATCCAGCGTAGCTGCGCTGCGCCGGACTGCTATAAGCCCCGCTGTATGAGCGGCTGCTGCCGTAGCTCGGGCTCGCCGAGTAGCTGCGATTGGCGCCGTACGAACTGTTGCCATACGAGCTGCCGTAGGGACGGCTGGCCGATCCGTAGTTCGACGAAGCCGTGTACGTCGGAGCCGAGCGATAGCTGTAGTTCGATGGAGGCCGCGGAACCGACAGCGCTGCCGATCCATGTCCGCTGCCCGACGACTCATGCGATCCGCTGCTGCCCTTCGGAGCAGAGTTGCTCGGCGACGAGGTGTGCGGAGCCGTGTTCTGCGGCGTAGAGCTGTGACCCGGCTGATACGTCTGGTTCGGGTGCGCAGCGTTGGTATTGCTGCCGCCGTACGGCTGCGAAGCCGTCGTGTGACCGTTGTTCGCGGACTGCGTGCCGTTCGCGTTCGTGTGACCGTAGTTGTTTACGCCCGCGGTACTGCCGTTGGTCGAGTGCGCCACAGGATTGCCGCCGGCCGATGGCGGACGGGGCACGTAGTGTCCACCCATGCTGGTCGGCGTTTCGTTGCGCGCCTCGGCTACGTTGGAATTGCCGTGGGCGGTATTCGCCGCCTGCGATCCGGCAGCCGTGTTCATGTGCGTGTTCTGCGCCGGAGTACTCATGTTGCGGTTCTCCGCCGCGGTGTTGCCGCCGAAGTTCGGCCGCGACATGTTGTTGTTGGCCGCGCCGGCGCTCGCCGTGTGGTTGGCGCCGCCGAAGGCGTTCATGTTGCCGTGCTGCATCGTGGCCTGGTTAGCGGCCGCAAGATTAGCCGGCCTGTTCATGGTGGTCGCGCCGCCACGGTTGGCCGTGACCACGTTGCGGTTGAAGGCCGAAGCCGGAGGCGTGCTGTGCGCCTGCGATGCTCCACCTATCACCGACTGGCGAGTCGGCGTAGCATTCACCCCGCTCAGCATCTGGCCCTTGCCCAATGCTGAGGCCGGAACCGCTCCGCCTGCGCGATTGATGGCCGCGCCCGAAGTAAAGGCCGACCTCGGAGCCGCAGTGACCGCGCCCGCAGTGTTGCGGAAGCCGTAGTGCGCGTTGGCCGCGTTGCCGTTGTAATAGTTGTTCGTAACGTTGTTAATGTTGGTGATGTGCGTGTTGGTGATGTTGACGTTGCGAATGTAGTTGTTGCTGACCCATCCGCCGCCGCGATACCAGCCGCCGTAGCCCCATCCGCAATAGCGCGGATAGAAGGGTTCACCCCAGCCCAGCGGGAACCAACCGAAATTGATGCCGATACCCCAGCCGCCGCCGCCGAAGCCAAAGCCAATACCGAAGCCCGGTCCGCCGATCCAGCCCACCAGAGCCGGCGCGTAGTAGGGATTCCAGTAACCCACCGGTCCGGGAGCCCAGCCCCAATATCCGCCGTAGCTGACCCAGCGGCCGTAGTGGAACGGCGCGAAGCCCCAAGGCTGATCGTCAATCCAGGTCCATCCCCAGGGAGCAACCCACGCCCAGTGACCGAAGCGATAAGGAGCCCAGCCTGTCGGCACGGAGGAAGGAATCCACACGCTGCCGTAAGCCGGCGTCTGCACCCAGCGGCCGTAGCCGTCCAGGTCCTGATAGCCGATTACGCCGGGCGAAACATATTGTGCCGATAGAGAGCTGTCGAGCCGCTTGTCGCGCACCTGCGCCCAGTCGTCGAAGCCGTCGCGCGGAGGCGCATTCATGGCCGTGTGCGCCAGCGACGTTCCGCCGCTGAAACGCACTTGCTGTCCGGAGTTGACGCGCACCGCAGCGCCCTTGCCGGTGGCTTCGCCGTAGCCGCTGCGCACCGTCACCACGCTCTGATCCTGGTTGGGATAGACATCGAAGCGGTACACACCCGACTTCATGATGGTGAAGGCGTAGTTGGGCGTGTCGATCTCGTAGACCTCGCCCTTCTCAAGATGTTTGACCGTAACTTCCAGCGTGCCCTGGTCGAGCTCGATCTGCACGTTCTGGTCGGTGACGTTGGCGAGGGTGACGCTGGTCTCCGAGTCCATGCGGAGGAAGCCGTCGCCGACGTTGAGCTCAGCCTTGGAATCTTTATCCGTCCACACGCGGTCGGACGAAGTCAGCGGACGATTCTGCTGCGCGGCGATCCAGTCGTTCACGCCGCCGGGCTGCGTCGAAACCTGCCCCGACATATATTGCACGCGAGCCACGCGTCCCGGAGGGTCCTGCTGCTGCTGGCCGTTGTAGGCCTGATTGTTCTGGTCAGGAGCTCCCTGCGGCTGCGACGGATACTGCTGTTGCGCCTGCGACGGGTATTGCTGCTGTTGCTGATCAGGGTACTGCTGCGGCTGCGACGGATACTGTTGCTGCTGATCAGGATATTGCTGCGGCTGGCTGGGATAAGCCGGCTGGCCACTCTGATCGGGATAGGATTGCGGTTGGGCGGTTGGGGTCGGATACCCACCCTGGTCCTGCGCCAACATCATTCCTGTAGATAAAGCGACGAATAGCAAAGCTACGAATATTGATTCGAAACGCCGCTGTGATTTCATGTTTCAGCTCCTATCGCCTCACACCCCATGCGGTTACGTTCTCCTGAGGCGATGCGCTAACTTCGGGTTCGCTCGAGAACCTGGCGAACCGACAGCTCTATAAACCCCACATTTGAAAGCGTGTTGCGCGTCGCTTTTTTACACGCCGCGCGGCAAAAATGACACAGAAACCTGAGGCGAACCTTAAGTCCTACGGTGCATCAGGTTATCTGCTCCTCTATTAGACGCACGTTGCCGTCCACACTGTGCTGTTAAGTTTTGTAGCAAAAACCGGGCGCCAGGGTCCGGGCGCATTCCTGGAACGGTCGACCCGCCGGATCTTGCAAGTCATTTGAAGCGTGCGCCGTGGCCTTTTTCATGACAAGTTCTCTGCAAGTCATAACCTTACCTTTCGCATGACGTGCCGAGATTGACCGTGGTCAAGGAACGGTCAACGCCGATGCCACTCGGAACCGGCGCGCTGGCTGCGGCCAAAAGCTGCCCGCAGGGAATGATGTCATGCACCGCAACAACCAGCTTGTCACCGGCCGTTGACTGACGCCGGCGATTACTTCTGGTCTGGCGGTTTGATGAAGTAGCCTGCGACCTTCCACTTACCGTTGTCGAGCATGAGGAATAGGGTCTCAACCGCATCGCCGACGGTCGCGAACTTGCTGTTGAATTGCAGCGTGACATATTTTCCCGGAGGAGCGCCCGGCGGCACAGTCTCCGAGGCGCTCTTGAGCTGACGCGATTGCAGCTTGCCTACCGGCGTGCGCGTCTGAGCCGCCATTTGTTCCCACTGCTGCTTGTTGACCCTGTTCTGGAAAAAAGACGAAGCATCGTCCCAACTTTGTCCATAGTGTCCGGCGTCGACGACGGCCAGCCAGGCCTCAGCCGCTTGTGTGGCGACCTTGACGTTGGAGTCCTGCGCGGAAGCGACGCCGGCAAGAAGAAATACGGCAATCAGCAGCGCACATGATTTCAGGGAAACCTTCATTCATCACCTCAAGAATTAGTGTAGCGGAAGGTGATTGCTTATTTTTGAGGCGACCAGGCGATTGGTCGTTGGCTTAACTGTTTTGGCTAATTGCTAATTGCTAATTCTAACTGCTAAGTGGCGTCCTTCCGCATCGAACCAGCATGCAATGCGCGCGTAGTTTTTGGATGTTGGCGCTCCTGCTCGGCTTGTGTCTGCCGGCCTGGGCCGGAACGCCAGGTTCGTTTCGTGGGACGATTGTCGACGGCCCGCAAGCCGACAAGAACTGGATCTACGTGCAGGGCCGCAACGGTATAGCCCGCCGGGTAGAGATTTCTCACGCGCAGGTCGTATACGACGAAGACGTACCCGCTGCCGAGCGTCGCCCGAAGCCGGAAGAAGCCTTGACGACAGGAACCGAAGTCCGCGTCGAGGCCGAGCAGGGCAGCGACGGTGAGTGGCGCGCAAGCCAAGTGGAGATATTGAAGGCGCCAGTGACCACGCAACCCGCCGCGGCAAGCCGCCACGATGATTGCCAACGGGATGGCTGCGAACGGGATGAATGCTAACAGCTAGCTGCTAATTGCCGTTCTTCTCGCACGGCTTGCCGTACATCGACGTGTACTGCAGCCCGATCTCGCCGCAGGAGCATTGCTCCACCGAGTACACGATGCAGGAATCGAATGGTCGCGAGTACACGTGCAGGCTGACGGCGCGTTCGTTCCACTCGCGCGGATTGCTGACGTCGTGCACCGGGTTCAGCGGATCGACGGCCACCGGGTTGGCGACGGTGATGATGTCGGTGTCGGTGGGCTTGATGTCGCAGTGGTGCGCGGTCAGGTCTTCTTCCAGCAGCTTGTAGTTCTGCACCAGCAGGCGGCCCATGGGCGCCGACATCCAGCAGTTTTGTCCCTTGTGGTTGTGGATGGAACTCTTCATCCCCGGCTCCCAGCAGAGCGCCAGCAATTCATACAGCTCGGTTTTGTCGATGAGATTGCGGGTGTAGTGCTGCGCGTTCCAGAAGAGATAGGGCTTGAGCGTGGCGGGATCGACGTGGGTCGAGCGCAGAAATTCCAGCGTGCCGTTGACGCCATCGAAGTCGTTCTGGGTCAGCTTATGCAGGCCGCTGACAAATTCGTCGATCGAAACCGTCTGCGCGGTTTTTTGTGAAGCTGTCGCCATACGTACTCTCCTCTTGAAACTCCAGGGACAAACGGCTCATTCTACCCCAGTTCCCGGCACTTCCGCGATGTGAATGCCACCTCGAAACGGAAGAAACAGGCCTAAAATCTTTTGCATCGTGGCGGAGTAGCGGAAATCCAATGCGCCACGTTGTGATTCCAAGCATATAATGACCGCAAAAGCACCCCCGGCAAGGTGCGGCGTTCGGCCCTGGAGTTTCCCAAATGAAGTCACATGCTCTCGCAGCTGTGATCGCGTTACTCGTGGGTTGCTGCCTGGTAAGCGCGGCAGCGGCTCAGGACAATGCACAGACGCAATCTACCCAACCGGCCGTCAACTCCAGCGACACAACACAAAGTGACAACAGCGCGACCGCACCGTCGTCTCCGGCAGACGATCCGGCTAACACTGCGGCCACTGCTACGGCGCCCAAAGAGACGCATAACAAAGATAAGAACGACATCGACGACATCGGCAATCGCAAGGTCGGCAACACCGGCAAGAGCATGGGCGATTGGTACTCGATCGACACCGATGTGAAGATCGGCAAGCAGTACGCGATGATGGTCGAGTCCAGCGCGCGCATGATTCAGGACCCGGTGATCGTGGAGTACGTGAACCGCGTAGGCCAGAACCTGGTGCGCAATTCCGACGCTAAGGTTCCGTTCACTATCAAGGTCATCGATTCGGACGACATCAATGCCTTCGCCCTGCCCGGGGGATTTTTCTACGTGAACAGCGGCCTGATTCTCGCGGCCGACGATGAGGCCGAGCTGGCCGGCGTGATGGCGCATGAGATCGCGCACGTCGCCGCCCGCCACGCCACGCGCGAGATGACGCGCTCCAACTACGCGCAGTTCGCCACCATTCCGCTGATCTTCGTGAACAGTTGGGGCATCTACGAAGCCGCCAATGCTGCCCTGAGCCTGGCGATTCCGGTGGCGTTCATGAAATTCCAGCGCGGCTACGAGGCAGAAGCCGATTATCTTGGCCTGCAATATATGTACAAGGCCGGCTATGACCCCAACGCGTTTATCGCGTTCTTCGAAAAGATAAGGGCGCTGGAGAAAGAAAAGCCCGGCGTGTTGTCCAAGACCTTCGCTTCGCATCCGCCGACCCCGGACCGCATTCTGAAGAGCCAGGAAGAGATTCGCAACGTCCTGCCGCCGCGGCCGGAGTACATCGTCGACACCTCCGAGTTTGATCAGGTGAAGGCACGACTGGCATCGTTTGAAGACCGCAAGAAAGTTTTGCCCAAGGAAGACCTAAACAAGCCGACGCTGCGTAAGACGCAGACCGCCGATAACGGCAACGGCGGCACTCAGCCGAACGCGGATGGCGACGACCGTCCCACACTGCAACGCCGGGACGACGATTACGCTTCGATGGAGACGCCGGGTACGTTCTGAAAGAGGCTCTTCGTTTTTCGCCAGAGGCCGATGCGTGCGTCGGCCTTTTGCTTTTTCCACCCGCATCAACGTTTCGCAATACTTTCTCGAAACACCTTCTGGCGAACAGCGAATGGCGCAAAGCGAACAGCGGCCTTCCGGTCACAATTCGTTTGCAAACGATTCACGCGGTCATGACAAAGCTTCGTTGCCGCCCGACGTACGATTGCTCACGTTCCGTTGATGGTTTTCCGGCCAGATGGAGAAAGGGACTTCAGGCGTGCAGAGTCTGTGTGCTCAGGTTGTGGGTTGAGCCACTGGTGGCGCAAGCAGAGACGATCCCAGTAGCTCAGAGATGACTTGATCGCGCGACCCGCTCCTGCACGCCTGGAGTTCCGCTCGGCGAATTGCTATTTCTGCTGCAACTCGAAGACGGGATAATCCGCGGCAATCCCTTCGAAGGCGGAGACATCGGAACCGGCGGCGATGGGGAAATACCGCTGCACTTCGGCCTTGAAGTTTTCCAGATAGGCCTTCAGCAACTCTGATTTTTCGCCATCGACAATCGGCACCACCGCAAACATCTGGCGATAGCTGCCACGCTTCAACTCCACTTCGCCTGCCGCTTCGGCGTTGCGCACCCACTGCGTGCGTCCGCGAGGGGCGACCAGGTAGCGGCGGCCGCGCAGCTCCAGCAAATCGATTGGCGTGGAGAACAGGTTGCCGGACTTCCGTCCGCGCACCTGTAACAGGTAGTTGTGCTTGAAACCCAGGCCGTGGCCGACAAGAAATCCAAAGACGCGATTGAAGAAGCGCTCGACTGCAGTGGGTTGCCGGAATCCAGCTCCGGTACTAACAGGCATCCCCCATTGTAAACAGGGAAAGTTCCTGGATGCGGCCTACCGGTTAGTGCCAAGGGCAAATTTGCTTTGCCTTTGCAGAAAGACTCTGCTATCGTCCGCGGCAAGAATTCGACATCGGGGGAGTAGCCTGCGCCTCGTGGCTTTTGGCCAGGCGATCAGGGCGGTGTCTCTCGAATCGACTCAGGGAGGATTGCATGGCCTTTTGCCCAAATTGTGGTTCGCAAATAGCAGATAACGTCGCGTTTTGTCCTACCTGCGGTAAGGCCGCAGGACAGGCGACCGCAACCACGGCGCCCGCAGCCGCAGCAGCGCATCCGGTACCGCAAGCGCCCCCGGTCGCCGCCAACACCGGCCCTGCCGTTGCCGCGGAGCCGCTGGCCGAGAACATCGCAGGCATGCTCGCATATTTCACCATCATTCCCGCTATCGTGTTTTTGCTGATCGAGCCCTATAACCGGAACAAGTTTGTCCGCTTCCACTCGTTTCAGTGCCTGTTCATTGCAGGTGCGCTGATCGTGCTCCACGTCGCCCTGTCGATTGTCGGCTACGCGCTGCCGCTGATCGTGTTGCCGATCTGGGGCCTGCTCGGTCTGGCGGAAGTGGCGCTATGGGTTCTGTTGGTCATCAAAGCGTACCAGCATCAGATGTTCAAGCTGCCCATCGTCGGCGACATGGCCGAGAAGCAGGCGGGGGCCTGATACTCGCAGGATCTGTAAGGAGCGGGGCGAATCGTCGCTCCGCTTTTTGTTTTGAGGAAGAGAGAATTCATCACGGAAGCACGGTTTAAGAAGAATTAAGGACCCTGCATATTTCGATGACGATGATCGTTCAGCACCTGTTGTTCCTCTTTCTGCTGGTGATCGGCGCCGGCTTGGGATTACTACGACACTTTGCGGCTGAAACGCGATCCCACTTCCGCCAACAGGATTCGCTACTACCGAACCCTCTGCACATGGCTTTGGATTGCTACGCTCATTGCCTGCCTGGCTGTCGGATGGCGTTCGATTTTCAATATCGAGCATGGCGCAGGCGAAGCTTCGTGGCTGTTCGGCAACATCTGGGTGCGCTACACCATACTCGTGATTTTGATTGTGTTCGCAGCGATCATGGCGATCACCTATCTGCAAGTGGCGTGGATGCGGATGACGAACAAACCGCGGCGCTATGCCACTTCTGACGCAATGCAGAAGCTCAGCTACGCCTACCTGTTTCCGGCGACGTGGGCCGAGCGCCGATGGTGGGTGCTAGTCGGGCTGACTGCCGGCATTTGCGAGGAGATTCTGTTCCGCGGATTTCTCCTGCACTACCTGCGCGTCGGGATGAATCTCACGCTCGCGCTAGCGGTCGCGGCGCTGATCTTCGGCTTGCAGCATTTGTACCAGGGGAGCGAAAGGTGTCGCGGCTACGGCAGTGGTCGGTGTGCTGTTCGGGTTGTTGTTTCTATTGAGCGGGAGCCTGCTGCTGCCCATGGCGCTGCACGCTGCGATGGATCTGCGGTTGCTGGTAATGCTGCGTCCGCCGGCGAATTAGAACTAAGTCTGGTGGCCATGGGCTTGTGTCAGGGCACGACTTCAGTCGTGCCGATGGCCAAAGTTTAGAGTGGGCTTAAGCCTCTGCATGCCGTTGCAGCGGCTAAAGCCGAGCTCTTTTACGCAGCTGACGGCACGACCAAGGTCGTGCCCTGCAAAGGCGGCCCTCACCGATTTTTTTCGGCAGCTTGTGAAGTCGTGTCCTGATTAAGAACTGTAACTTCCTTCCGTGCTCTCCGTGTCTCCGTGGCGAACAAGTGCTCACGGTAGATCTGACTGCTTCGGCTGGTTACTTTTTTCTCTCCCCCAATGTCAGAACCGGCGGCGGTCGTCTATACTAAACAGCTTTCCCGTTGACCGGGGGTCCGACGAGCGCTGCTTCGTGCTCGTTGGGGTGGTTTGCCGAAAGGGGTCTGTGAGGATCAAGGTCTTCTACCACGACAAATGTTTTGACGGCGCGTGCTCGGCGGCGCTGTTCACGCGCTTCTATCGCGAACGCATCCGCGAACACGCCGAGTTTGAGTACCAGGGCCTGGTGCATCGCGCCGGCGCGCTCTTCGACGAAGTCGACTTCAACGGCGACGAGAACGCCATCGTCGACTTCAAGTATTCGGCATCGCCGCGCATTACCTGGTGGTTCGATCATCACCAGAGCGCCTTCCTCACGCCCGAGGACGCCTCGCACTTCGAGCAGGAGCAGAGCAGCAAGAAGTTCTACGACCCCGACTTCCGCTCCTGCACCAAGTTCATCGCCACCGTGACCGAGCAGCGCTTCGGCTTCGATCCCACGCCGCTGGCCGATACCATCGAATGGGCCGACATCATCGACGGCGCGCTCTACGACGATGCCAAGTCGGCCGTCGAGATGAAAGCGCCGGCGTCACGGCTGACCATGCTGATCGAGTCGAACCAGGACCCGGCCTTCATTCCGTCGCTGATCCCCAAGCTGGCCTCGAAGTCGCTGGCCGAGATCATTGCCGAGCCCGGCATCGCCGACCGCCTGCCCGCGCTGCTGGAGCGGCATCAGCGCTCCATCGAGATCATGCGCGAGCGCGCCGAGTGCAAAGACGGCGTCATCTTTTTCGACGTCACCGACTACGAGCTCGAGGGCTACAACAAGTTCGTGCCGTACTATCTCCATCCCGAGGGCGTGTACAACGTCGGACTGAGCAAGAGCAGCTTCCGGACGAAGGTGTCGGTAGGCTCGAATCCGTGGACCACGGCGACCTACATGGAGAACCTGGCGAAGATCTGCGAGCGCTATGGCGGCGGAGGTCACGCACGCGTGGGCGCTATCAGCTTTCCCCCGAATCGATTTGATGAGGGACGGCGCGCGGCCCAGGAGATTGTGGCGGAGCTGCGGGCCAGCTATCGCGAGCACGGCGAGAAGTAAGCGCCGGGCCGCGGCCTACATCGTGGGTTCGTCATCGTGAGCGAAGCAAAGTTCTTATACGAATTGTCATCCTGAGCGAAGCGAAGGATCTGCGGTTCGCCCGCATGGGAATGAACTCACGCTGCTGGTTTCTCGCGAAGGACCGCGGATCCTTCATCGGCCTGAAGGCCTCCTCAGGATGACAATTCGTGGGCCGTCTGCCTTGTGAGTTACCCACGCGGCGCGCGCGTGGCGATGACCGCTCCGCCGCCGTGTTGCTGACCGGCCGCTTCAGCAGCCTGGAGCAGCGCCCAATCGCCCTCGAAATCCGGCCACAGTTCGCGATGTTTGGAACTGACCGACAGCAGCGCGCTGGTGCGCGCCAGCAGGACCTGCATGGCGAGCTGGTGATCCGAACCCGCGCTGAGAATATTTGCGGCGCTCAGGCCGACGCGCCGAACCTCGCCGTCGCTGGTCACTTCCATCCAAGGCTGCTGCTGCTCGTCCAGATACACATGCGAGTGCGCTTGCAGATCGCGGAAGATGCCGTGCACGGCACGCCGATCGTGCAGTATGCCGTCGGCGACGGCCGTTTCCAGAACTTCGTCGAAGCGCGCGTGATACTGCCGCCACTGCTCATTCGAGCCCAGTTCGCTTTCGCGCTCGGCATCGAGTTCCTGCTTCAATTCGTTCTGCGAATCCTTGTCGCCGTTCTCTTTGGCTGCGGCGAGTTGCTGTTGCAGCTCGGCGGCATCGCGCGAGGGATACTTCCGCAACTCGTGATTGGGATCGAAGCGTCCGGTGAGCAGATACGAGGCGGCGAGCACCGGTATGGCGTGTGCCTCCACGAGGAACATAGGCGCCAGCCACTTCACCGAGCGCACGGTCTGCTCGGTGCCTTCCTTGCAATCGGAGCTGCGCTTGTAGGTGCCCGGCACCTGCTCAATGCGAAGGACACGCAAGTCCATCGCCGGGCGATGCTCGGCGTAGTGGCTGAAGCTGCGCGCCAGAGCTTTTGGTCCGGTCATGCCGAAATCGTTGATGGGATCGCGATGCGCTGAGTGCGGAAAGTAGGTGTTGACCACCAGCTTTGCGAAGTCAGCGCAGTTGCGTTTGAATCCACTGTAGTGGTTGACGTTGGCGCGCGCATTGAATTCGCGGATGAACGCTTCGTCCTGCTCGACCGTGGTGTGTACTTCGAAGATGTAGATCTCGCGCACAAAGGCCGCGCCGACCGCGTCGCGCCAGTTGGCCGTGGGATTGGTGATGCAGTTCTGCGTCTGACACACCGACTGCATGTGCTCGCGGCGATAGCGCTCCTGCAGCACCGTACGAATTTCGGGCGAGGCGAACAGCGGCTTCTGTCGCTCGTCCTCCACGCCGTAGAGGTAGACGCTGAGGGGGACGGCATTCCACTGGTACGGCAGGTCTTCCTTGTAGTCGACGTAATTCTGAATGACCGAGCCGGATTCGTCGGGCCGGCACAGCCGCAGCTTCACCGGAGTTTCCGGGCAGACGCGCGACAGATAAACCGCCGAGTGGCCTTCACCGGTGATCTCGGCGAAACCGATCTCCATGTGCTCATTCGGCTTGGCATTAAGCAGGAGTCCGATGTCGGCACGGGCCGGCAAAGTCGACAGGAGAAATGCACAAGTGAGAACGATCCAGTGGCCAAGCCGCATATCGACAAACGATCTACTCAGCTTGAACACACCTGCGAGGCGAAATCCTCTGAGGATTTTGTTAGGGATCGGACGAAGCATCAACTCTTACAAGATGCCCGTAGCGCGTGCCGCGCCGTCTGCTCTCAAGGGGGACCACCTGTTCGGCAACGAATGCCGGATGATGAATCCAACCGGCGAAACGGTGAAAGCATGCTGTGGGATTGAGAGTCATGGATTTAACGAAAATTGGACACATCGTTGACACGGCGTTGACAACATCCAAAGGCGGCCCGAGTAACGTATCTGTATTAGTGCAAGGGGTCGGCGGGTGAGGTTGGGTCGAAGCGGACCAGCGACTCCTATGGCAGGGAACCTCATCCGCCGATAATGATCGTGCGGTAGTCTCGCTACTTTTCAGTGCAATTTTTGCTGTATCGATATGACGAACTGCCCAGTTAGCTGTAAACGACTAACGGCGTGGGAGATACGATCTTAGAGCCTGTGCGAAATAGCCCACTCGGCGTGCTATGCTGGTTCCAGAGTTAAAGTTAATGAGCCCGACCCAATGTGGTCGGGCTTTTGTGTTTTGCGGCCCTGCAAATTCCGGCTAAGTGACTGCAGGTCAATAGGCTAGGAGAATTCGCAAGTCGCGGACATTGTTTCCCGTGGGGCCGGTCAGGATGGCGTCTCCGATGGCATCGAATAGCGGAAAGCCATCGAACTGGGAGGCGGCAGTGGCCACGTGGAATCCTCGAGCGTGGGCGCGGGCCAGGGTCGAGCCGTCGACGACGGCCCCGGCGGCGGGACTGTTGCCGTCCACTCCATCGGTACCGGCGCTGAATACGGTGATGTTCTCGCCGGCAATCTTCTGAGCACAATACAGAGCAAACTGCTGGTTGCGGCCGCCAACCCCGGAGCGGGCGCCGACCTTCACGGTCACCTCGCCACCTGAGATGAGGCAGGCGCGGGATACGCCGCTGCGCAGTTCGCGCAGGCGGCGCAGCAGATGGTCGGCGGCGTCGCGGTGGTCCCAGTCATCGCAGCCGTTGTCGACTTCAACGGCGAATCCGGCAAGCGCGGCCTGCTCGACGGCGGCATGTACGGCGGTGGCGTTGGACAGCACGGTGACGTAATGCGAGTGGGAGAAGACCGGGTCGCCGAGCTTGGGCGTCTCCTGCAACAGGCGCTGCTGGAAAAGGGTGTGCACTGGCGCGGGCAGATGCGGCGACAAGTCGTGGCGTTTCGCGATGGCGTAGCAATCGTCGACGGTGGTGCTGTCGGGCATAGTGGGACCCGAGGCCAGCGCATCGAGCGAGTGCTCGGGCACATCGGAGACCAGGATGGAGAGCTGCTGAGCGGCGAAGGCGGCGCGCGCCAGGCGGCCTCCCTTGATCGCCGACAGGTGCTTGCGCACGGCGTTGATCTCGGCGATGGGCGCGCCCGAGTGTATCAGCGCCTTGTACGTCGCGATCACGTCGGCCAGCGAGAGGCCGGCGGCGATAGGCTTCTCGGCGATGGCGGACGCGCCACCGCTGATGAGATACACGATCAGCGCTTCGGAAGTCGCGGCCTGCACGGCGCGCAGGATGGCTTCGCCGGCACGCAGGGATTCTTCGTTCGGCAGAGGATGGCCGCCGGCGAAGTAGCGAAAGCCGAATAGTTGCGCGGGCGGCAGGTCAGGACAGGCAATGATGCCGCTGAGGCCGGTGCCGATGATGTTGGCCAACGCTTCCGCCATGCTGTGGCCGGCTTTGCCGATGGAGATGACCAGGGCGCGCGAAAAGCCGCCGAGGTCGTACATCTGGTTGCCGGCGCGCAGGTAGCCGTTCTCGTACTCCAGCTTCTTGGAGAAGGCGCGCGGAATGCTGCACTCGGCTAGCGCGTGGCTGAACATCTCGCGAACCCGGTCGCCGCATTTCGCGGAACACTGCGTCGGACGCGGGATCCAGCGGCGGCTTGGCGGGAGAAGGCATGAGCGCTGATTATAGAACGGGGTTGCGGAACATCGGTTCGAGACGAAAGCACAAAGGCTCGGAAAGCGCGAACCCTATGGCCCGCGATACTGAAAAGCAACCACCCGTTTACAATGGACAAGCACCCTCATCCTTGCATCCTGGAGTTTTCTGATGGCGTCCGGTGACACCGCTCTACAGACCGCGGAGTTGCACGCGGTTCCGCTCACGCTCGAAGGGCTGAGCGTGCTGCACCAGATGTTCCGCTTTCGGTGGCCGGAGTGGCGCAAGCTCGCACCCGCGCAACAGCAGGAGATCGCGCGCGAGGCGGCCTCGGTGCTGTCGGCGCCGGAAGAAGCCGGGCAGAGCGCGGTGTACTCGATGCTGGGCCACAAGGGCGATCTGATGCTGGTGCACTTCCGCGACTCGTTCGACGATTTGAACCACGTGGAACTGCAACTCAACCGCACCGGATTGCAGGAATACCTGGAGCCCGTGCACTCGTATCTGTCGGTGGTGGAGTTAGGGCTGTATGACTCCAGCGTGAAGCTGTTCCGGCAGTTGACGGAGCGCGGGGTTGTGCCGCTGTCGGAGGAGTGGAACAAGGAAATCGAAGAGACGATGGAGCGGCAACGGCAGGCGATGCGGCCTCGCCTCTATCCCAAGATTCCGGCCAGCCGGTACTTGTGCTTTTATCCCATGAACCGCACGCGCGGCGAGCAGAAGAACTGGTACATGCTGCCCATCGACGAGCGGGGACGGCAGATGGAAGAGCACGGCACGGTCGGCCGCCGCTATGCCGGCAAGGTGCAGCAGATCATCACCGGGTCGGTGGGCTTCGACGACTGGGAGTGGGGCGTGGACCTGTTCGCTCCCGAGCCGCTGGTGTTCAAGAAGCTGATCTACGAGATGCGCTTCGATCAGGTCAGCGCCGAGTATGCACAGTTTGGTCAGTTCTTTATCGGCTTGCGGCTGCCGGTGGTGGAGCTGGGCAAGTGGATGGCGGGCAGCTGAAGGCTGCAACTAGTAACTAGCAATTAGCAATTGGTGATTAGCAATTAGCGATCGCCCCTTAGCAGGTTGTCATCCTGAGCGGAGCGCCCGCGTTGCGACCCGCTGTTTTTGCGGGTCGGCGGGCGCGCAGTCGAAAGATCTGCGGTTCGCGTCACAAGCGTTGTCGCCTGCAGCGCCGTATCAGAACCTTTACACTCGGAGTCATTCCTCAACCCAATGATTGCTCACATCATCGAAATTGTCGGAGCGTGGATCGTCAGCGTGATCTCCGCGTCAGGTTACGCTGGAGTCATGGCGCTGATGGCCATCGAGTCGGCGTGCATTCCTCTGCCGTCGGAGGTCATCATGCCGTTCTCCGGCTACCTGGTTTACACCGGCCGCTTCTCGCTGCTGGCGGTGGCCACGTTCGGGGCGCTGGGTTGCAACCTGGGCTCGGTGCTCGCATACGAGATCGGCTACTTCGGCGGGCGGCCGCTGGTCGAGCGCTACGGCCGCTACATCTTCCTCAGCCATCGCGAGCTCAACATCGCTGACCGCTTCTTCGAAAAACGTGGCTCCATTGCCGTGCTGATCGCGCGTCTGCTGCCGGTGATCCGCACGTTCATCGCGCTGCCGGCCGGCATCGCGCGTATGTCGCGGGTGAAGTTTCACGTCTACACCTTCGTTGGCTCGTGGCCGTGGTGCTTCATGCTGGCGTACATCGGCATGCGGCTGGGCCAGCGATGGGAGACCGATCCGCGGCTGAAGCAGTGGTTTCACCGGCTGGACGCGCTGATTCTGGCGGTGATTCTGCTGGGCGTCGCGTACTTCGTGTGGTCGCACCTGGCGCATCGCGTCGGCGGCGCGGCGGAAGAAGCAGCCGACTAAAGGCTGCTCCCCGATCCGGTCGGGATCACAATTCTTATAAGGCGCGTTACTTGCCGTTCAGCTTGAAGAAACGCTGGAAATTCTCGCTCGTTTGACGGCCGACTTCCTCGGTCGGCGCTCCTCGCAACTCGCCGATCTGCCTTGCACTCTCCACCACAAACGCAGGCTCGTTGCGCTTGCCGCGATGCGGCACCGGCGCCAGGTACGGCGAATCCGTCTCGATGAAGATGCGGTCCAGCGGCGCCATGGCCGCGGCGTCGCGAATGTTCTGCGCCTTGGGGTAGGTGATGTTGCCGGCGAACGACAGCATGAAGCCGAGATCGAGCGCCTTGCGCGCGTGCTCGACCGAGCCGGTGAAGCAGTGCAGCACGCCGCCGAGTCCACTGGATGCCCAGTGCTCGGCGATCAGGCGCAGCACGTCGTCCCACGCGTTCTCGCTGTTGTCGGACGGGCGGCAGTGAATGATGATGGGCAGCTTGGCGGCGCGTGCCATGTCCATCTGCTGCAGAAAGACCGTCTGCTGCACGTCGCGCGGCGAGTGATCGTAGAAATAGTCGAGGCCGATCTCGCCCCAGGCGATGACCTTCGGGTTTTTCGCCAGCCGCTCCAACTCGTCGAAGTCTTCCTGCCTGGCCAGCTCCGCTTCGTGCGGATGAATGCCGACGGTGGCGTACACGCCCTCATGCTGCTGCGCGAGTTGAATGGCGCAGTCGAGCGTGCCGGTCCCGGGGCCATCGCCGTTGCCGATGGCCAGCAGGGTGGTGACGCCCGCGTCCTTCGCGCGCGCGAAAACATCGGCGCGATCGGCATCGAAGCGTTTGTTCTCGAGATGGCAGTGCGAGTCGGTGTACATGTCGGTGACTGGTGAATAGAAAAGCATAACCGACGCAGCCAGTCTTGTGTCGGAGCTCAGCGCTATCGCCAAGAAAATCGAAACAGAGAGGCTGTGCCGTCGGCTAAAGCCGACGCAGATACGGAAAGAACGGCTGAGACGCTGGCCTGAAGGCCAGCTCTACCCAAAAACTTCGATGAACCCTCACACGGTTTCCAGCTCTTCTTCCAGCAACTGCTTGTTGTACAGCTCGGTGTAATAGCCGTCGCGCGCGATCAGCTCGTCGTGGGTGCCGTACTCTACGATGACGCCGTCGTGCAGCACGGCGATGCGGTCGGCGTTGCGTACGGTCGAGACGCGATGCGAGATGAAGATGGTCGTGCGGCCCTGCATGATCTCGCGCAGGTGATTCAGGATGCGGTCTTCGGTTTGGGTGTCGACGCTGGCCAGCGCGTCGTCGAGGATCAGGATGCGCGGATTACGGATGAGCGCGCGCGCAATGGCGGTGCGCTGTTTCTGTCCGCCGGAAAGTGTGAGGCCGCGCTCGCCGACGACGGTGTTGTAGCCGTCGGGGAAGCTCTCGATGTCGGCGGCGATGTTGGCGGCTTCAGCGGCGCGCTTCACTTCGTCCAGGCTGGCGGTATCGGCTCCGAAGGCGATGTTGTCGCGAATGGTATCGCTGAACAGGAAGGTTTCCTGGGGAACGAAGCCGATGCTCTTGCGCAACAGTGCGAGCGGGAACTCGCGAATCGGACGGCCGTCGATCAGGACCGTGCCGGGCTCAGCGTCGTAGATGCGCGGGATGAGCGAGACCAGCGTCGACTTCCCGGATCCCGTGGGGCCGACGATCGCCAGGCTGCTGCCGGAAGGCACGCGCAGGTTCACGTTCTTCAGTACATCGTCGTCGCCGTGGGCGCGGCCGTTGCTGCGCTCCGGCAGCCTTGAGGGTGTTGCCGTAGCGGAAGTGCAGATTGCGGAACTCGATGTCGCCGCGAATCTCGGTGGGGCCGTGCTTACCGATGCTTCCGCCGTTTCCCACCCTCTCGCCAAAAACAGGCGAGTAGGATGGGGCACCCGTGGGTGATAAGGATGGGACACTGGCGGGCGTTGAGGGTCGGGCACCCGAATACATCACACCTGCGGGCACGTCAGTGATCTCGGGCTGCTCGGAGAGGATGCTGTGGATGCGGCCCATCGACGCGGTGCCGCGCTGGAAAATGTTGATCACCCAGCCGAGCGCGATAATCGGCCAGGTGAGCTGCACCATGTAGGTATTGAAGGCGACGAAATCGCCAAGGTTGATGCGGTGCAGCAGCACCTCGCGGCCGCCGACAAAGAGCACGATGATGATGGCCAGGCCGAGCAGCGTCTCCAGCGTCGGCCACAGCATGCCCATCAGCCGCACCAGCTTCAGGCTGCGGGCGATGTACTCGCGGTTGTCGGTTTCGAAATTCTCAATCTCGGCTTCTTCCTGCACGTAGGCGCGAATCAGGCGCGCGCCGGAGAAATTCTCCTGCGCACGCGCCGAGATGTCGGAGAACATGGCCTGGATGCGTTCGAAGCGCTCGTGAATGCGCCGGCCGAAATACTGCACGACGATGCTGAAGATGGGCAGCGGCGCGAAGGCGAAGAGCGTCAGCCGCGGGCTGATGGAGAGCATGAACACCAGCGCTCCGGCAGTGAACACGACGGTGTTGGCCGTGTACATGATGCCCGGGCCGACCAGCATGCGCACAGCGTTCAGGTCGTTGGTGGCGCGCGCCATGATGTCGCCGGTGCGGGTGCGCTGATAGAAGCTGTACGAGAGCCGCTCCAGATGGGCGAAGAGATCGTTGCGAAGATCGAATTCGATTTCGCGCGAGACGCCGATGAGCACCCAGCGCGTCAGAAATTGGAAGATCGCCTTGAAGCCGGCGACCGCCAGCAGCAGCAGGGCATACTTCATCACATCATGGCGGATGATGGCCGGCGTGTGATGCTGCGTGATGCCCACGTTCAGCACATTGATCGCATTGCGGATGATGAGCGGGAAGAGAATCCAGATGCCGTTGTTGCATAACACGCAGAGCGCGCCCACAAGGAAGGTGGCGCGGTACTTGCGGATATACGGGAACAGCGGTCGCAGGTTTGAGAACATGGTTGTTAACGGCTAAAGATATAGTTTAGATGGTTCGGCGCCGGTTTGGATGCGGGACCGGAGCGTGTGTTTCGGTGGGACTGGCTGCATTGGGATGTTGTGCCGTCGGCTGAAGCCGACTCGAATGTGGGAAAGCCGGCTTGGACGCTGGCCTGAAGGCCAGCTGTACGCGTGATACAGCAGGTCCCTCCACTCACGCGTCCGCCCGCCGCAAAAGAAGCGGCGGAAACAGCAGGCGGACGCTCCGGTCGGGATGACAATACTTGGAAAGGACGCGCAGCTCCGACAGGCAAGCGCAGCGAGGTCTGCCAAGTGAGACAAACCGGTTGGCACCGCCGTCCAACTAATCGCTAATTGCTAATTGCTGCCTTACGTCGGCACGCGCAGCAGCATGTAGCCGCCGGCGAAGGCGAAGATGAAGTCGGGTGCCCAGGCGGCGATCATTGCCGGCAACTGATTGGCGTCGCCCATTGCTTCGAACAGGCCGGCCGTCACCCAGTACACCACGGCAATTCCCAGCGCCACGGCTACGCCCACCAGCGCTCCGCCGCGCCGTCCCGAAGCCGCGAACGGGATTGCCAGAATCGCCATGACCAGCGTGATCAGCGGGAAGGCGATCTTCTTCTGCAACTGCACCTTCAGGCGCACGGTGTCGAAGCCGCTCTGCTGCAGGTCGTCGATATACCGGCGCAGCTCGTCGTAATTCATCTCCGACGACTGCTTCACTTCCTTCTTGAAGTAGCTTGGATCCTCGTGCAGCTCGTTGAAGGTCGTAATGTCGAAGGTGTGGTAGTCCTCGATGGAAGCGCCCTTCAGCGTGCGCACCCATCCTTGTTCCAGCACCCACTTCTGCAGTCGCGGATCCCAATAGGCGCGCTCGGCATGAATACGACGCGTGAGCTGGAATGAATTCGGGTCAAATTCAAATACCGAAAGACCGCCAAAAGTGTTCTGGTCGGGATCGAAGACGCGGTAGTAATAAACGCTGTTGTTGTCGCCGAAGATCCACTTGCGATCGGCTTGCAGGTAAGTCTGCGCCGGCTTGCCTTTGATCTCGTTGCGCAGGATTTCCTGCTCGCGGTTGGTGTGCGGAATGTAGACCTGGTCGAAGAGGAACAGTCCGCCGGCACAGGCAGCGCTCAACACGATTACCGGCAGCGTGGCGCGATAGATGCTGAAGCCGGTGGCCTTCATGGCCGTCAGCTCGCTCGATTTTTCCAGCAGGCCGAAGGTGATGAGCACGGCCAGCAGCACGGCCATGGGCGCCATCAGGTAGATCATCGACGGGCTCAGGTTCCACAAATACTCGACAACCGTGATCAGCGGCACGCGGTTGCGCACGATGTCGGTCAGCAGCTCGAAGAAGGTAAAGACCAGCGCGAGCACCAGGAACGTCGACATGATCATGGTGAGGTAGAGCGCAAAGTCGCGCAGGATCATGTCGTCGAGGATGAGCGGAAAGCGCGCGCTGAAGCGGCGGCGATGCGACGAGGAGGTGTAGCTGGCAGCGGCGGCGGCTTCGCGGCGGCGCGTGCCGATGGCCTGCAGTTTCTGCATCAGCGTCTTCCAGCCGGCGGTCAGGTTGCCGATCTCCAGCGGCATGCGATCGACGCGCCACAGCAGAAACAGGCCGCAGAGGAAGAAGAAGATGTTGCCCATCCACGAGCCGAACCACGGCGACATCTTGCCCTGCCGCGCCATCTGCACGCCCAGCAGCGAGAAGAAGTAATAGACAACCACCAGCAGAATCGTCAGCACGAAGCCGGTGCTCTTGCCGCCCTTGCGCGCCGAGAGCCCGAGTGGGATGCCGACCATCGCCAGGACCAGGCACGCCGTGGGCAGGGCAAAGCGGCGATGGAACTCGATCTCGTAATAGCGCGCTTTGATCAGGTCGTAGTTGTAGCTGCCCATGTCCCACGGGTAATAGGTTTGCGCGGCGGCGCGCTCGCGCTTGGCGTTGGCCAGCAGATCATGCAGATTCAGCTCGGCGACCGGCAACAGGTCGTGCGGCTTGCTCTCGTCGCTGGGGAGCACGAGCGGAATCTCGGTGTTGTCGAAGGTCGTGATCGAGTACTGATCTTTGACCTTGGGAACCGTCTCCTGCTGGGTGCCGTCTTCCAGATGGAAACGCAGCTTGTTGGGGCCATCGCTCAGCAGGGCGCCGCGCTGCGCCAGGGTGATCTTGGGCGACGAGGGGTCGCTGATGTCGGCGAGAAAGATGCCGCGCCATAGCGCCTGACCCTTGGTCGGGATTGCGTCCTGCACATAGAGCACGATGTTCTTGAAGTCTTCGTAGAAGACGCGCGGCTGAATCTCAAACGACGCCTGCGAAGCTTTCAGCCGCTCCTGCAGGTGGTCGAGCGCGATGGCTGAATCGGGAGCAATGTAAATGCTGTTCGCCATACCCAGCAACCACGCGCCGATGGCGAAGATGGCGACCGAGCGCACGAACATTCCCACGCCCATGCCGCTGGCGCGAATGGCGGTGACTTCGCTGTCGGCGGCCAGACGGCTGAGTCCGACCAGGATGCCGACCAGCACGCCCATCGGCAGCGTGATGGTGAAAGTCGCGGGCAGAGTGAAGAGGAAGATCTCGGCGACGCTGGGCAGCGGAGCGCTGTTGCGGACGATCAGCTCCAGCAGCTTGCCGAGATCCCGCATAAAGATGATGAAGGTGAACAGCGCCACGCCGATAAGGGCATGCGAGGCGATCTCCTTCAGGATGTAGCGGGTGAGAATTCGCACAACGTATTAGTTTAAAGGAAAGTGGTGACGGTGTGGCGGCCGGCATTTAGCACTTAGCATTTGGCACTTGGCCAAGACGCGCTGGCCTCAGGTTCGGCTATCTTTTGGCCTAGACATGACTCGGTACCGAGTTCGGGCTATCATCTCGGCCGACGCGCTTTGGCTAAATGCTAAGTGCTGGCTGCCAGTTGCGGTTTACTGCTTGAACACCACGATCGCCAGCGGCGGCAGGTCCAGCAGCAGGGAATCCTCGAAGCCGTGGGTGGTGATTTTTTCGGTGTGACGGCCGCCGAAATTGCCCTCATCGGTGCCGCCGTAAAGAGCAGCATTGCTGTTCAGCAGCTCGTTCCACTGTCCGGCGTGAGGGACTCCCACGCGATAACCGCGGCGCGGCACCGGTGTGAAGTTGCAGGCCACAACGACGGGACTGGTGCCATCCTTCTTCATGCGCATGTAGGTGAGCACGCTGTGATCGGAGTCGTCAGCGTCGATCCAGCGCCAGCCCTCGGGATAGAAGTCGGTTTCGTAAAGCGACGGCTCGGCGCGATAGAAGGTGTTCAGGTCCCGCACCCAGCGCTGCACCCCCTGATGCTGCTCGTAGCCAAGCGAACGCCAGTCGACACTGCCGTCGTGATTCCACTCGCTCCACTGCGCGATCTCGCAGCCCATGAAGAGCAGCTTCTTGCCGGGCTGGGTGAACATGTAGCCGAACAGCAGACGCAGGTTCGCATACTTCTGCCACTCGTCGCCCGCCATTTTGCCGAACAGCGATCCCTTGCCGTGCACAACTTCGTCATGCGAGAGCGGAAGCACGAAGTTCTCGGTGAAGGCGTACAGCCCGCGGAAGGTCACCTTGTTGTGGTGATACTTGCGGTGAATCGGATTCCTTTCGAAATAGGCCAGGGTGTCATGCATCCAGCCCATATCCCACTTCATGCCGAAGCCCAGCCCACCAATGTACGGCGGCCGCGATACCATCGGCCACGCCGTCGATTCCTCCGCGATGGTCTGGATGTCGGGGAACGTCTCGTAGGCTTCCTTATTAACGGCCTTCAGGAACGACACGGCGCCCAGGTTCTCGCGCCCGCCGAACTGGTTGGGGATCCACTCACCCTGCTTGCGTGAATAATCGAGGTAGAGCATCGAGGCGATGGCGTCCATGCGCAGGCCGTCGATGTGGTACTTCTCCAGCCAGAAGATCGCGTTGCTGATGAGGAAGGCGCGCACTTCGTTGCGATCGTAGTTGAAGATGTCGGACTTCCAGTCGGGATGAAAACCCTTCCGCGGGTCGGCATGCTCGTACAGGTGCGTTCCGTCAAAGTATCCCAGCCCGCTTTCGTCGGTAGGGAAGTGCGATGGCACCCAGTCGAGGATGACGCCGATGCCGCGCTGATGCAGGTGATCGACCAGGTACATGAAATCCTGCGGCGTGCCGAAACGCGCGCTGGGCGCGAAGTAGCCGGTGATCTGGTAGCCCCAGGAACCGAAGAAGGGATGCTCCATCACGGGCAGAAATTCAACGTGGGTGAATCCCATGTCGTGGACATAGTCGGCGAGCTTCACCGCCAGTTCGCGATAGGTCAGCGAGCGGTTGCCCTCTTCGGGGACGCGCATCCACGAGCCGAGGTGCACTTCGTAGATCGAGATGGGTGCTTCGAATTTGTTCTTTGCATGACGCTTGCGCATCCACTCGGCATCGCTCCACTGGTAGTCCAGGTCCCATACGATCGACGCTGTGCGCGGCGGAACTTCGTTGTAGTAGCCGTAAGGGTCCGTCTTGTCGACCGTGTACATGTGGTAGCGCGAGCGGATGTGGTACTTGTAGACGCCTCCGTGGCCAAGCTCGGGAAGAAAAGCTTCCCACACCCCGGAGCTCTCGCGCGGGTTCATGGGATGCGAGTCGGGATTCCATCCGTTGAAGTCGCCCACCACCGAAATGCGCTCTGCGTTGGGCGCCCACACCGCGAAGTAGGTGCCGCGCCGGCCGTCCTGCTCGATTACGTGTGAGCCGAACTTCTCGTACAGACGCGCGTGTTTGCCCTCGTTGAACAGGTGCAGATCGAAGGGGGTCAGCAGAGTGGAACCCTGCTCCTGGCTCGCCGATGGTGCCATCAGTTGGTTCTCCTCATGCTTGGATGACGGTTTGTGGGCTGACGACATGGGGAACTTACTTAGTGTAGAGGAAGCGATGGCCGAGGGCGAGGAGGCAGCCGGTCCGCGCCATGCCTCAGCCACTCCGGGGGGGCTGCAATGGGCCGCCGCAATCTCTTTTGTATGGTCGGCAAGTTGGTTGTGTGGTCGGCAATTGGATGCTGCGTGTAGTCGGTTTGGCGGAAGCAGATGTTGATTGTTATAATGCGAGAGCCGCAGCACCCATCACCAAGCGATTCATGCTTCCGTGGCCAGGTAGCTCAGCTGGTAGAGCGCAGCCCTGAAAAGGCTGGCGTCGGCGGTTCGATTCCGTCCCTGGCCACCATTGATTCAACGAGTTGCACGTTACGCAAATCATCCCACGTCCCAGAACGTCTTATTCAATTATTGAACTCTTGACGGCTATTGAACTGTTGCCGGCGGCTGAAGTTTATCGACCGCTCGACCTGTTAATTCACGAGTGTCCGAACGTAGATGTTCATCGTGGTCCCGATGCGCGGGGGGCCCATCTTTCCAGCGCAGCCCGATCAATGTTCTTGGTTTTCGTCGGAACAGCGTGGCAAGGGTTCGTCTGCTTTTGGTTAGGGCGGAGTCAGTCACTCAATGTTTCTACGTAGGCGGGATCAATTCCTCCCACTGGAAGAAATACTTCGAAGGTCGTCCCTGCCGATCCATCGCGAGTCGAGGAGCGAAATCGAATCGTTCCTTTATGTTTCAGGATCAGCGTTTTCGAAACCCACAGTCCTAACCCGGAGCCCTTGAGCTCTTTGGTCGTAAAGAACGGGTCGTACATCTGCTCTTGGACGCTGAGCGGAATGCCTGCGCCTTTATCGTGAATGGTGACCCGCGTCCCTTCCTGGCCGTCCCGGTGTGCGGGATACACGCGCACGCACACCAGCGATTCCGTTGGCGAAGCTTCCGTGGCGTTGCGTAAGAGATTGCCGAACACCTGTGCCAACTGTCCTGGAAATCCCTGAATCGCCAGTGTAGGTCTGCGCTGCAAGACGATTCCGACCCTCCGGTTGGCGGCCGCTTTACGGTATAGATCGATGACGTCGCTGACCAGTCCACCTAAATCGATAGGCACGGCCCTCTGGGTGTCTCGCTGGAAGGACAAAGACTGTTTGGTAATGCGCGAAATGCGATTCAGTTCGCCGTCGGCTCGCAGCAGATACTCCCGGATGGTGGCTACGTGGTCGGTTGATTTCGCCAGATAGATCAGGTTGACCAGCGCTTCCAGGGGATTGTTGATCTCATGGGCGATGGCATGCGCAAGCTTGCCGGCGGCGGCGAGCTTCTCGGCCGTTCGCATGGCATACTCCGCAACCCGGCGATCGGTGATATCGGTCAAGACTATCACTCTGCCTGTCTCTGTCCCGCGAACCATCACCCGGTCAGCGGTTGCGCGCACGCTTCTGTTACGGACGGGAAACTCGCCGCTGTAGCGTCCGTCTCCGGCATAGAGCAACGGCTCGTCCGTCCCCAGCAGCGCTCGCAATAGTTCTGACGCGTCGGCCCCGACCCTGCACTGTACCTGTCCCTCGCAGATGACCTGAAACGCATGATTGAAGCGCGCGATCCTGCCACTGGCGTCCACCAGGGCGAGGCCCTCCGAAAGCGCATCGAAGGTCGATTGCCACTGGTCGGCGGCTCCGCGGGCTATCAGTTCGGCTTGCCGCAAGCGCACCAGGGCGCGCACCGTGGCAATCAGAACAACCCCATCGATAGGGTGAGTGAGGTAGCCGTCAGCCCCGGCTTCTAACGCCTTAGCCTTGTCTTCGGGCGAGACGAACGAAGCGGAAATCTGCAAGACGGAAATCTGGGAGGTGCGGGGAGCCGCTTTGATTTGTTGGGAGAGGGTGAATCCCGACATGTCGGGCAAGTGCACATCGATGATTGCGACGTCGGGAAGCCTCTCGAGCTTGCTGAGGGCTTCTGCGCCGCTGGCCGCCTGATCGCACTCGTAACCGGCCTGCCGCAGCAGACGCATCAGGACGTAGCGATTCTGTTCCCGGTCATCGACAATTAAAATGCGGCGTCGCGTCTCAGACATGGCTTTGCGAATCGGTGCTCCCGGGCGTCAGACCGACATCACTTAGCCACTTCAAAAAAGGCTGCGCGGAGAGGCGCGCCGAAACATCCTCTTTGCGCACCACTGAGCTTTGCAAAAGCGCCAACTGCGCTCTTTCGTCTTCCGACAATGGCTTCGAAGTGTAGATCAGCACAGGCAGATTCTCGGTGTCCGACGATTGACGCAATTGCTTCAGCACCTCAAGACCGCTCACGTCGGGCATCAGTAAATCGAGGATCACCGCATCCGGTTGCGATTCCCTGATTAAGCGTAGAGCGTCGCCTCCATTGCTGGCCTCGCTCACCCGCAACCAAGGCTGGTCAAGCAGTTCACGCAGAATGTAGCGCGATACTTCGTTGTCGTCGACGATCAGCAGGCGACGGGTTTCTTCACCCGCCGTCAAGCGGCGAAGCTCGTGCAGCAGAGTTTCCCGCTCCAGGGGCTTCGGCAGAAACAGATCGCCTATTCGCGCTACGTCGCTTTCGGCATCGGCGAAGGCGCTGGTCACGATCAACGGCAATCCGGGGTTCGTCTGCCGCACCGCCTTCAGAAACTGAGATGCCGTGACTTCACCGATGAATACGTCGCTGACGATGGCAACCGGCGTATGCCGCCGGAGCCACACCTCGGCCTGCGCAATATCGCTGGCCACAATTGCCTGGAATCCGGAGTTTCTCAACATTGATTCGAAGATAGAACCGGTCTGTTGGTTGTCTTCCAGAAACAACACAGGCGCCCGATGGAATTCAGGAGCGGGGAGATTGCCTGCGCTGGGCGCCGAGGCAGATTCGCCCATGTAGACGGTTGGAAGCTCCACAAAGAATCGCGAGCCGGCTCCGGGCTCGCTTTCGAACCATAGCCGCCCACCCAATAACGCGGCCAGATTACGACAAAGCGGCAATCCCAGGCCGGTTCCTCGATGCTTTTGCTGCAGCGGGTTTTCTACCTGGCTGAATTCCTGGAAGATGGTTTCGTGATACTCGGGGGGAATGCCGATTCCAGTGTCGGCGACCTCGAATACGACACGCTCCGGTGCCGCCGGTCGCGCCGAAACCGTGACGCTGCCCTTGGGTGTGAACTTGATCGCATTGGAAATCAGGTTGCGCACGATCTGGGAAATCTTGCCTTCATCTGTGCGCAGCAACCCGAGCCCGTCCTCAACCTCAAAATTCAAGTCGACCGCGGTATTGTCAGCGAGCAGCGGCTTCAACATTCCCTTCAGGGCGCTGAACAGTTCGTGCACTTCAAACTCTTTTATGCGGATCTTGATCTTGCCGGCCTCGACCTTCGCGATATCCAGAAGATCGTTCACCATCTCCTGCAAGTCCCGGGCTGAGGATTCGATGTAACGAACCTGTTTTTCCTGTTCCTTGGTCAGCTCGCCGTCCAGCCGGTCGAGCAGCAGCTGGGCCAGCGAGATGATGGAGTTCAGCGGGGTGCGAAATTCATGGGAGACGTTGGAAAGAAACTTGGTCTTCAGATCGGAAGCGCGGCGCAGGTAATCGGCACGCTCATCGAGTTCGGCATAAAGCGCAACCACTCCGCGGTTGGTGTCTTCCAACTCGTGATTCAGTAACGAGAGTTCTTCCTGGCGCGCCCGCAGCTCCTGTAGCGTCTTCAGCAGCTCCTGATTTTGCCGTTCGATTTCGGCAAAGGGCGTCTCAGCGACCGAATTGCGTAAGCGCTGCTCCAACTCTTGCACGTTGCGGCTGGTGATGGGGGCGCGATTTCTTGGTAGCCGCTTTGCCAGTCGCGCCGTTGTGCCGCGTGGAGACGAGTCCAAATGAAATTCATCCATCAGGCGCTTGGTGCCCAGAATCCCCATCCCCATGCCGGTATCCGAGCGATAGCGTCCGTCCAGAATCTCCTGCAAGTTCTGGATGCCCGGGCCCGAATCCTGGATTGACACCTCGATGTGCTGCGGCATCTCCAACTGGAGCGAGAAGCGGACGATGCCATCCCTGGCGTAACGAAAGGCGTTGCGGGCAATCTCGGAAGTGGCAGTCGCCAGGCGAATCTGGTCCTGGTTATCGAATCCCAGAGCCGCGGCCAACTCGCGGGCACGCTGGCGTGCGAGTACTACATCGCGCTCAGTACGCAAAACGATCGTGCTAATCGGTTCCGGCGTCATGCAGGAAGAGCCTTCACCACCACCACGCTGGCATCGTCACGTTGGCGACGGAAGTCGCGCAGCAGCGCACCGCCGATTATGGCCGCATGTCGCGCCAGCAGTCCAGAGTAGGAGGAAAGATCCCAGCGGGAGGTCAGCCCGTCGGAATGCATGATGAAAATGCCGTCGTTGGGCCAGTCGACGCGGAACTCCTGAATCCGCGGCGTAGCTACACCCAGGGTGCCGTTGTGCGAGAACAGGCTGCGCGAAGTCTGCCGGCTGAGTAGACTCCCCGAGATGTTACCGACGGCGGCGTAAATCAGCACTCCCTCGTCGGTACGAATTTGCGCTACCGCTGCCACCGCTCCTCTGGTTTTCTTCAGGGCATCGTGAACGTAGGAGAGAATGTCGCCGGGCGAGCGCTCTGCCCGCTCCCGGAAAATCTTGACTGCTTCTTCGGCCGCCTCGGCAGCCATCACTCCATGACCAAGGCCATCTACCAGCAGCACATTACAGCCGTCGGAAGCCTGGTGATAGGCCCAGCCATCACCCGAGACGCGTTCGCCCGGATAGGGTATCGCCATGCCGGCGATTTGAGGCGCTTGCGCGCCGTCCGAGCCGACCTCGACCAGCACGATCGTTCCCAGCTGGCTGGTAAAGATCTCAAGCAGCCCGGCCAGGCGCTTCATCGCGCCCATGCCCGCCCCCATTGTGCCCGCCGTGGAAAATCCGTCGCTCATGGCGCGGGCAACATCGGATATGCCCGGTCCTTTGTCCAGGGCCAGCACTCGAGCCACGGATCCGCTCTGGTTCTTCATTCCCATCAGAATGGTTTGGCCGGTCTGCGCGTGGGCCAGCACATTGCGCGAGACTTCGCTGATCAGCAGGGCGAACTCGGCGCAACGTACTTCATCGAAGCCGAGCTTCTCCGCCATCAGCAGGCCTCGGCGGCGAGCCTCGCCCACTGAGCTGGTGTCGACGATGGCAACGGAGTCGGTGGAAGTTATTTCCATCGTACGACCGTAATCCGGGTGCCTTTGCCGGCTTCGGATTCGATGGCAAACTCATTCACCAGACGTTTGCTGCCGCCCAGCCCCAATCCCATGCCGTTGCCGGTGGTGAATCCATCCTTCATGGCAGCTTCGATATCAGGAATGCCCGGGCCGTTGTCTTCAAAGGTCAACTTCAGTCCCATGCGCGACATTCCATTGACGACTTCGATCTTCATCTGGCCGCCCTGACCGTGATCCAGTGCGTTGCGCGCCAGTTCGCTGGCAGCTGTCACCAGTTTGGTCTGGTCCACCAGGCTGAAACGCAGTTCGATCGCGAACTGCCGGACGCGCTGCCGGGCCAGAACAACGTCATTCGAGCTTTGCAGCGGTAATTGTTCAGACTTCGCTGTCATGCGCGGTACCCAAAGACGTGCCGACACTCGTGGAAAGTAATTCCATACCCGACTCGACGTTGAGAGCCGTGCGCACGCCCGGCAACGACATGCCAAGTTCAACCAGCGTGATTGCTACTGCCGGCTGCATGCCTACGACGACGGTGCTTGCTCCCAATACCCGCGACATGGCGGCTATGTTCGCCAGCATGCGGCCGATAAACGAATCGACAATCTCCAGCGACGAGATATCAATGAGGACGCCGGCCGAGCCCCACTCCGAAATCCGTTGGGCAACGTCGTCCTGAAGCTGCAGCGCCAGCTTGTCGTGCATGTCGACCTGAATCGTGATGAGCAGAAACGGGCCCATGCGCAAAATCGGGATGCGTTCCATCTATCCCTCCTTGGGCAGCACGCCTGAACCGGCGGGAGCAGCGGCTACACGCACCACAGTTTTGCCGCTCTTTTGCAGCGCCAGGGCAAAGGCATCGGACAGCTTGGCTTTGGTGATCACGTCCTCCAGATTGATGCCAAGATGCACGATGGTTTGCGCAATCTGCGGCCGGATGCCGCTGATGATGCATTCCGCACCCATCAGCCGGGACGCCGTAATCGTTTTCAGCAGATGCTGCGCGACCAGTGTGTCGACCGTCGGAACCCCCGTGATATCGATGATGGCGAACTTTGAGTTCGTGGCCACGATGGTCTGCAGCAGCTCTTCCATCACCACCTGGGTCCGCGAACTGTCCAGCGTGCCGATGATGGGTAGAGCAAGAATGCCGTCCCACAACTTCACCACCGGCGTGGAGAGCTCCAGCAATTCCTGCTGCTGGCGCGAAATGACGTCTTCGCGCGTGGTCATGAAGGCTTCGGTAGTCAGCATTGACAGCTTGTCGAGAAGGCTGGAGCTGACCCAGATAGCCTGGAACATTTCGTCCACGTTGCCCGAAAGTTCCTGCCGGATGGTGGCGAACAGAGGTTGCTTCAGAGAAAGAACGAAGCCTGCTGTCTCGCTCGGAGTGAACCCCTGGCGCGCCCGCGAGGCCGAAATGTCCTGCAACAACTCCCGAGCCTCCCGCCACTCCGGGCCCGAAGGATCATCTGGCTTGCTGGAGGACACGCCCCGAACCACGCTCTTGAGCAGCGCCCGGCTTTGCTCCTGCAACTCCATGCTGCTCATCAGGTCCGGACGCTGAACCGAGGCTGCCATGTTCTTCAGCCAGTCAGCACGGATCGGCTCTTCGTTGCGGGAGATTATCTCCCCGAGCTTGATCATCAGAGGCCTCCATACGCGCCAAAAACGCGAGTTTGAATTTTAATGCATCTTGCGCAGGAAACGGCGGAGCCGGCTTGCAGAGTGGCGCAGCCTAAGGGTGGTTTTCAATCGCCCGCTTGAGGGCAGCCGGGCCATCTAATTTAGCCACGACAGAGTGTACTTTGAAGAGAGCGCATATGTCTCGCTGCTCGTCGCCCATGACGGTCCAGACAATCAAGCGCACTTGCGAAAGCCTGGGATCGCCGTGCCAAAATCGCAACAACTCAAATCCGCTTTCGTATCCCAGATCCAGGTCCAGCACGATCAGATCGGGCATTGGTTTTTCGCCATCCAGCACCGACTGTAAATAGAGCTTTGCACTGGTCGCCGAGTTTCGCGCTTCGACCTCGTTGACGCCAAGGGATGCGACCACATCCGCCACGACCTTCAGGTCTGACGGCTGATCTTCGATGATAAAAACTCGTTGCATAGCAGGGTTCCAGTTGCCAGCACTCGGTGCTAAAGGCGGAGTAGCGGAATTGTAGCAAACCAGCCCAAAGCAGCTCAGCTAAAACGCCCGGCCTGCCCCGACTTTGCCCGCCACCGGGAGGATGCTTTGCAGACCCAGCCGGCTGCGTTCCCGACGTCTGAAATCCCTGAACTACATCGCCGGCACACCGTATCTCGGCGCCAGCGTGCGCATGTATCCCGGGCCGGGAGGATACCAGGGCGAGTTCATCGCCTGGGACGTAGCGAATGCCAAGAAAGTCTGGGGCATCAAGGAGGCCGATCTTCCGGTCTACAGCGGTGTCCTTGCGACGGGAGGCGATGTCGTTTTCTACGGCACGATGGACGGCTACTTCCGCGCCGTCGACGCACGAAGCGGCAATGTTTTATGGCAGATGAAACTTTCTTCAGGAATCATCGGAAACCCGATCACCTTCCTGGGGCCTGACGGCAAGCAGTACGTTGCCATCTATGCCGGCATTGGAGGCTGGATGGGCGCCGTCGCACTGCCCAGCGTCTCGACCGACGACGAGTATGCCGCCCTGGGCGTGGTGGGCGCGATGAAAAAGATCAAACAAATGACTGCTCCCGGAGGCACTCTGTATGTCTTCGGCTATTAGGAAACTATGCTGGCTGCTGCTGTTGAGCGCAATTCCCGCGGCTGCGGTCGCCCCGCTGCGCGTCTGCGCCGATCCCAACAGCTTGCCTTACTCCAACCAGCAACAACAGGGCTTTGAGAACGTGCTGGCGCAGATGGTAGCCCATGACCTTGGTACCACACTGTCGTACTACTGGTTTCCCCAGCGGCACAAGTTCTTCGCCAAGACGCTGCTGGCAGGCCAGTGCGATGTCGTGATGGAAGTGCCCGAGAACATGCAATCTGTGCTGACGACAGAGCCGTACTACCGCTCGTCGTACGTATTCGTTTCTCCGCAGTCGCGGAATCTGCGCATCAGTTCTTTTGACGACCCCCGGCTGCGCAACCTGCGCATCGGCGTCCACGTCACCGGAGAAAACGATGACAGCCTGCCTCCGAACGCGGCGCTCTTGAGGCGTGGGCTGGCGCGCAATCTGGTCAGCTTCAGCATCTTCGGAGCGCTCTCCGAGCAGAGCCCGGCCTCCGACCTCATTCAGGCCGTCGCCGATGGAGCCGTAGATGTTGCGGTGGTGTGGGGGCCGCTGGGCGGCTACTTCGCCAGGCACTCTTCCGTTCCGTTAGATGTGACTCCGGTCTGCACTTCCACGCTAGACGCGGGTTTGCCTTTCGGCTTTGACATTGCAATGGGAGTTCGTCCAGGAGACACCGCGCTGCGCGATCAATTGAACGGCGTGATCGTGAGACATAGCGCCGAGATACGACAGGTCCTCGAATCCTACGGCGTGCCGCTCTTGAATGGAGCGGTGCCGCAGTGCAAGCAAGGTGGCCAGCGATGAGAAAGGCAGCTTGTTTGTTGTTCAGCGCGCTGCTGGTGATGTTTGCCGGTTGCCGGTCAAATACCGCGCCTTCGGCGGCCGCCGGTTCCGCGCCACCTATCTTCACGGCAGTCGGGCCAATTCCCGGCGCAGGCGTAGGGCAGCCCGCACACTACCAGACCAATCCCTTCGCGGGGAATCCGGTGGCGTTGCAGGAAGGCCGTAAGCTCTTCAACTGGTACAACTGCTCCGGATGTCACGGCGGACACGCGGGCGGAGGCATGGGACCCAGCCTGCGGGACAACGTCTGGATCTACGGCAACCGCGACGATCAGATCTTCGATTCCATTGCTCAAGGCCGCGCCAACGGAATGCCATCGTGGGCAACCAAGATTCCCGAAGAGCAGATATGGAAGCTGGTGGCTTACATAAAGAGCATGCGAACCCCGGAGGAGCCGGACCCGCCAATCGTGCCTCCCCATGAGCAGGTTGCTCCCCCGTCCATCGTTCATCCGGAGCAGTCCGCACAGAAGGATAAGGGATGAAGCGCGTGTTGTGGTTCAGCCCGATTCTGTTGTTGCTGACGGCGTGTGGCAAGCCGCAATCGAGCTTGTATCCCGCAGGACCGGCCGCCGACAAAATCGCCCACATGTCCTGGTTCATGGCGATTCTGTTCCTGGTCATCACCGGCGCGATGTGGATCTTGATTGCATGGGCATTTTCCCGGCGACGGGGCACCCTGGAAGAGCACGAGCCGGTGGACGTCGGCGGCGGGCAGGCGTGGATCGGATGGGGCGGCCTGGTCTTTCCCATCCTTGTCCTGACCGTCATCTTCATTCTTGGTTTGAACTTATTGGCCAGCTTCCCAGTTCACGACGGCCATCACGAAGCCTTGAAACCGGACATCACTCTCATTGGCCATCAATGGTGGTGGGAGGTGCAATACGATGGAGCGCCTTCGCAGAGCTTCACCACCGCCAACGAAATTCACATCCCCGTCGGTCAGCCCGTCAATATCGAACTGATTTCCCGGGACGTGATTCATTCCTTTTGGGTGCCCACTCTCCACGGAAAAGTAGATCTGGTTCCCGGTCATCCCAACTTCATCCGCATCCAGGCCGACCACGAGGGAAGTTACAACGGGACCTGCGCTGAGTATTGCGGCGCCCAGCATGCCCATATGCGGCTCCTGGTGGTGGCACAACAGCCGGAAGACTACCAGGCATGGATCCAGCAGCAGCTTAAGCCCGCGGTCGAACCGACCGGCGAAGACGCCAAGCGGGGTGAACAAGTCTTCATGGCTGGACCTTGCTCCATGTGTCATCAGGTTCGCGGGACGTTGGCGGGCGGTCGAGTTGCGCCCGACCTCACGCATATTGGGAGCCGCCGATACATCGCTGCCAATTCCTACCCCAACAATGACGCGTACCTGGAAGCCTGGGTAACTCATGCCCAGTCGCTTAAGCCGGGCGTGGCCATGCCCGATCTTACGCAGTTCAGCGGCCAGCAACTCCGGGACATTGTTGCCTACTTGCGGCAATTGCAATAAAGGAGACCAGACATGTCACTGACCCACTTCTTGAATCGTCACCTGATGCTCGCTGTACTCGCCTTGACCGTTGGAGCAGCTCCCTGCGTCGCCCAGGCGGCGCCAAACTGTTCCGCGCTGCCGGATGGCAATCGGCTGCGGAGCGTATTGCAGTCGGTCGTAAAGGAAGGAGCAAAAGAGAACAGCGGTTTAGGAAATCAGGAGTGGGCAGTCGTGGTGAACCGCGATGGCGTCGTATGCGCGATCGTGTTCAGCGGTACAGACCGCGGCCAGGAGTGGCCGGGCAGTCGACTGATCGCCGCCGAGAAGGCCAACACTGCCAACGCGCTCAGCACCTCGGACTTCGCGCTGTCTACCGCCAATCTGTTTGCACCCTCGCAGCCCGGGCAGAGTTTATACAGCCTGACGACCAGCGCGCCGCCCAATGCCCAGGCCGCCTTCGGCAACGCAACTTCCTTCGGAACCCCTAACGATCCGATGGTTGGCAAACAGGTCGGCGGCGTGATCGTGTTCGGCGGAGGCTTGGCTCTTTACCACAAGGGCAAAATCGTCGGCGGACTCGGGCTGAGTGGCGATACTTCCTGCGCCGACCACATCATGGCGTGGAAAGTTCGCCATGCATTGGAACTCGACTCCGTACCCATGGGCGTTTCTCCCGACCACAACGACAATATGATCCTGGACTGGGCCAACAACAATAGTCCGAGCGGATTCGGGCACCCATCGTGCAAAGGCGGCAATCCCCCCGACGACATCATCAAGAATCTGTCGAAGAACTTTCCCACGAACGCTCAGCACTAAGCGCGGCTTGCCGGCTGGGCAGGGAATTCCGTTGCGAAGGCCCTGCCCACCCGCTGGGTCGCATTGGTCCGCGAGTTGACCAGCGTCGCGTGCGCCCCGGTTGTGATGGGTGAGCTTGACTTTACCTGCCGACTCGACTATCACAGACTTGAAAACCAAGGGTGAAGGAGTTCACCCCCAACTGCTGTCCTTCCTTCTACCGGACAGATGATGACTCCTGACGAGGAAACTTGTCGCGGAGCCGTGTCTCCCGGCGAGCTTCCAGCAAAATCCAGGAGCAACGTTCCATGGAGAACGTGTGGAATCCGCCGCGGTCTCTTGCGAAGGAGAATACATCGTTGCCTGAGACTGCTACTTCGTTAAATGCGGCCCAGCGGCAACACCTGCTGGTTACGTGCAAGCACATTGACAAGCTGCTCGGCGATGTCGAGTCGACGCTCAACGCGGCGGCTTCGAAGACAGTCTTCCCGAATTACGTGAACGATCTAAGCCCGGTCCAGAGGAAAACGATCGAAGATTACATCTCCCGTGTGCGCGGACAGCTCCTGCAGGTCCTGGCGGCTCAGTCGCTGGCTCCAGAAGAATCTCGGGTGTCGGTAGCTCATTCCATTCACGTCAACCTTACTTTCGTCGACATTGCTATCGCTGAGCTTGCGCCGCATCACATGCGCGGTTACGGGCCAGTGTCCGATCAGGGTGCGGGTGACCTGAACGGCATCGTTGCCGAGCTGCAGTCGGCTGTCAAAGAGCTGACGCGATATGTCTCGCAACCTCGTGGCGCCGACTTTCAGGAGAGAGTGCAAAAGCTGGCCGATGAGGGCTGGGAAACCGGCTCCTTACAGACGTTGGCGGAGATCATCGACCGGCACGCCCTGACGGAATTTCGTCCCACGATTGCCATGTTGCTCGACCGCGCCGAAGACACGTCCCTGGAGATTGCGATCTTCGGCCGGGTGAGCTCCGGCAAATCCTCGCTGTTGAATCACGTCATCGGTGCCGACCTGCTGCCTGTAGGGGTTACTCCCATTACGGCGGTGCCAACCCGTATCGGATACGGGCAGAAGCCTCTGGCAAGAGTGTGGCGCGAAGGTCTGGGAGTGTCCGAGTATCCCGTGGAAGAGCTGCCGGCGTTTGTCGACGAGCGCCAGAATCCGGAAAACCAGAAACGGGTTGGACGAATCCTGGTTCTCTATCCCTCGGAGCGACTGCGAGAAGGCATTGTCCTGGTCGACACTCCGGGCGTGGGCGCGCTGGCGACCAGCGGCGCCTCCGAAACGCAGGCGTATCTGCCGCGTTGCGATGCCGCGATTGTATTAGTTGACGCCAGTTCCACCCTGACGCGGGATGACCTGAAGATTATTGCTGCTCTTCAATCAGGTATCCACGCCCACAACGGTTCTTGTCAGCAAGGCCGATCTACTCTCGCCTGCGGACCTGGAGCAACAACTCGCCTACACTAAACGGCAATTACAGAACGAATACGGCATCGCGATTCCGGTACGCGCGGTGAGCGTCGCATCCAGTTATGAGCACTTGCTGGAGCAGTGGTTCACTGAGGAACTTATCGCCTCTGTACGAACGCAAGCAGCGGCTTCTCCAGGAGTCGTTTGCGAGAAAGACCCTGATGCTTGCGACGGCGATACAGTCCACCCTTGCTGCGGCTGCTTCTCAGCCTTCTTTCGCCGACGAGCAGCGCGTGCAATTGGAGGAAACGGATGTGGCCTTGCGACGCAGCGCCGGCACATTGCAAGCGTTTCAACTGGATCTTCGACGCCTGACGGACAAGATACCGCTGCTGCAGGATTTCATCCTGGAGAAAGCAGCGGAACGGATCGCCGATCTCTGGCCGAGCGAGAAAAGAATCAATTGCGGAGAAATGCTGCGCACCGTGGCGGAAGAGGTTCTGTCGGAAATAACAGGCCAAATTCGCGGCGACTTAGACAGCCTGCAAACGGGGCTGCAGCGTGAGCTATCCAGAGCCGCCGACGTACTGAGGACAACTGACGCGTCAAACCCGGAGGAGCTTCGGGCTGCGTTGGAGATGCCGGCGTTCCACATGAACCGCGTCGGCAAGCCCACAGCTCCGTCCTGGATTTCGGGCCTGGGAAAGTGGGCGCGATTGCTGCATGCCAAGCGCGAACTTAGGAAGCTGCAAAGCCAGCTTGGCCAGGCTTTGGAAAGCTATTCCCGTCTGCTGTACGCCTGGGGCCTGGATACTGGTTCAGAGATGGAACGGCGCTTCGATTCATCGGCAAACCGCTATCGCGCTCAATTGGAGCGGCTCCTAGTCGATCGTCGGCGACCTACAGTAGGAGAAGAGCAGCGAACGGCGGACCTCCAGAGGCTGACGGCCATCATGATTTCAGACGCGGAAGATCCACGGAGCGAGGCCATCGCTTCATGAGCGCCATGCCTCCATCGCGCCGGCAAGCGCAGGCTGCGCCCCTGCCGGGCTCCATCTTCGGGCGAGAGGCGGAGATGGAATCTTTGCGAGCGCGCCTGACGGCACGTCAATCCTTGTTGCTGCATGGCCCGGGGGGAGTTGGAAAGTCCTTATTGCTTTCCCAAATCCTTCCCGGCATTCCTGCGGTTCTCTACAGCGGCCATAATCTCACCGCACAAGGGTTATACCGAAATCTCGCTGAGGCCCTGTTTTTATCCGGAGATCGACCGCTGAGGTCGGCTTGTCCCAGCCTTGATTCAATCGAGAAGAAAAGCGCCATAGCGCTAAGAGGAATCGTGCGGGATGCGCTGCAAAACTCTGAGTATCTCGTGGTGCTCGACCATCTGATTCGTCCGTCACAGTCGATGGCGGCTTCGATTCGCGACCTGAAAGTCGGGTGTTCGGTTCCGGTGATCGCGGTGTCGCGCTCCGACCACATGGAGGATGCAGGTTTTGTGCTGAACCTGTATTCAGATCGTAAGGAGAAGTTCGCGTTGCGAAATTTCGAACCGGAAGCCGCTTTGAGATTCGCGGGCTGGTGCGTCGATAGGCAGTGTCTGGTGGCGGATAATCTTAACGACTTCAAACAACGCATTGTGGAATACAGCGGGGGAAATCCTGGAGCGATGGTGAAGATGGTGCGGATGGCCGGAGACGCCAGGTATCGCCACGACAGCCAAATCAAGGTCGCCCCGCTCTACATCGATTACAAGATTTCGATGGTCAGCCGGTGAAGGCAGGTTTCGCAAAGTAATGCCCGAGACTGAAGACAAATCGAGTGCTTTGCCGGCCCTGTTCGCAACTCGCGAAAGCACGACAGGTTTAGGCCGGCTCGCTGAGATTGCCGGAGAACTCGACGAGGCGTCCGTCGCCACGGACCTGCAGCAACTCATCGCGAGAGTAAACGAGGGACGCTTTTACGTCGCGTGCATCGGCCAATTCAAGCGCGGCAAGTCGACGTTGCTCGATGCTCTGGTCGGCGAGCCGGTTCTCCCGACCGGGGTAGTGCCGGTGACCGCGGTGCCCACCGTGTTGCGTTACGGAGCCGAGCGTAGCGCCCGCGTCCTGATTGCCGGCAAATGGCAGACCATCCGGACGGACGACCTTGCGCAATACGTCTCGGAAGACTTGAACCCGGAGAACAGAAAGTGTGTGGACGGGGTCGAGGTGTTCCTGCCGTCCAGCCTGCTGGATCAGGGAATGTGCCTGGTGGATACGCCGGGAATTGGCTCGGTATTTGCCGGCAACACGGAGACGACTCGGGAGTTCATTCCCCAGATTGACGCCGCCATTCTGGTCGTGGGGGCAGATCCGCCCATCTCTGGGGAAGAGCTGGCGCTGATCGAGGCGGTAGCGGTGAACGTTGACGAGATCCTGATCGTGCTGAACAAAATCGATCGGGTTTCACAGGGTGAGCGCCATCAGGCGGCTGCGTTTGCGACGCGCGTGGTGGAAGCTCGACTCAAACGGCCGGTAGCGCGCATCTACGAAGTCAGCGCTCTCAGCCGGCTGGATCGCCGGTCCGCCGAGGACGACGATTGGAATCTGTTTGTCGAAGATCTGGGCCGGCTGGCCGCGCAGTCCGGCGAGGCCATGATTCACTCGGCGGCCGAGCGCGGTGCGCTCCGCTTCTCCGAGACGTTACGCCGCTCGGTTTACGAACGGACGCGAGCGCTACAAGAGCCCATTTCCGATTCCGAGCAGCGCATCACAAGTCTCCGGCAAACCGTGAGTCAGGCCGAGCAGTCGTTGCGCGACCTGGGAGCACTGTTTTCTGCCGAGCAGATGCGGCTCTCCAATGTGCTGCTGGCTCGCAGAAAGCAGTTCTACCGCCAGGCTCTGCCCATCGCCCTTGAAGAGCTTGACCGCGAAGCAGCTCCCGTCCGCACAAGTTTCGGTCCCGCGCGGCGACGCGAACTGATGGCGATTGCGCAATCCATTGCGCGACGCCACGTGATGCCGTGGCTGGATGCTGAGGAGGCGCAGGCGGAGGAACTTTACGGCGCCGTAACCACGCGATTCGTCAACCTGGTCAACGATCTGCTGCAACGAATCTCGCAAGAGCAGTCGGCCGGCTTCTCGCACCTGCCGACGGCTTTAGATGCCGAGCAGGGTTTTCGCACCAGGTCACGCTTCTTCTTCCACGACATGATCACCATCGCTCAACCGGCATCGCCCCTGCTGTACTCTCTCGACTCATTCATGGGAGCTGTACGCTTCCGGCGATGGTTTCACCGTGACGCTGCGCGCTTCCTGGAGAAACTTCTGGACACCAACGCTTCGCGAGTTCAAGGAGATGTTGAGCAGCGAGTGGTGGAGAGTCGGCTGAAACTTGAATCCGATGTACGCAGATTGCTGGGCGAGGTGAGCACCACGGCGGAGCAGGCGCTGGTGAAAGCCCGCGGGCTTATGGCGGCTGGAACCGGCGCAGTGCAAGCGGAGTTACAACGCCTGCATCACCTGGCTGACGAACTTAGCCGCTATGCAAGTTGACAGCACGGTCGTCCGCCAGGCGGAGATGCGATACCCATCAGACAGGTCCGGATTGGCGGCGTTGCCGATATCGGCTAACCTAAACCTATGTCCGCACTTATCGAAGAGGCTCTGGCACTCATTCGCGACCGCAACCCCGCCTCTCTCGACAAGGCGCTTGCCTTGCTCCAAAACACCGTCTACTCCTTCAGCATGAAGGTCTGCGGCCATCCTCAGGATGCCGAAGACACGATGCAGGAGGTCCTGCTCAAATCCATTCCTCATTTGAGCAAGTTCGATAACCCAAAAGCGCTGGCGGTGTGGTTGTACAAGGTGGCGCGGAACCGCTGCATCAGCAGTCATCGCGGCCAGGCGAACGCGGCTGCCAAGAATCTCTCTCTCGACGAGCTGATGCCGGACGGACGTGAGTTGAGCGAGTTGATGAGCAAGACGCCGGGGCCGGAAGCCGCGGTGCTGAACAACGAAACTTCAGAGCAGGTCCGCGAGGCCGTGCAGGCGTTGCCGCCGCAATATCGCATGGTGCTGGTGCTGCACGACATGGAAGAGCTCAGCACGGCGGAGGTGGCGCAGATCACCGGCTTCGCGAAGGCACGGTGCGGGTGCGACTTCATCGCGCGCGTTTGTTCGTGCGGCGTCATCTGGCGAAGCTCAACCATGGCGCGCCGCTGATCATTCATGCCGTCGCCGAGGAGACTCGTCCGGAACACTGCCGCACATTGTTTGCTGCGCTGTCGGATTATATGGATGGCGTGGTGGATGACGCGGTTTGCGAAGAGATGAATCGCCACATCCATGACTGCGAACCATGCCAGGCATTTATCGCCAGCCTGGAGCAGGCGGTGAAACAGTGCAAGGCTTATCAGCCGCGCTGTGACGAAGAGCGTGTCCAGGAGCTGCGCCGCGAGCTCATCGCGAAATACCGGCAAGCCAAAACAGCTTTGAATTAAAGCGGCGGTTTCCTCCGTCGACGAAAACTTCCCAATTTGGAACGGGTCGAACTGCCCCGCGTTTTTCCTGTAACACAATCGCGAGTCACTGCGTTTCTCCCTGTTGCCCAATGGAATGGGCCTGGAGATACGCAATGCTTACTGCCAGTGTCACCCTTACTCAGACTCTGGGAACCAATCGTCAGTTTGTCGCTACCAGCGGTACCGGACATCACCTGCAGCTGGACGATGCCGCCGGCAACACCGGCGCCAAGCCTATCGAACTCGTCGCCATAGCCCTGGCCGGATGCACGGCCTTCGACGTCATCAACATCCTGCGGAAGAAACGGCAGCAGGTCACCGGCTACGAAGTGAAAGTCGAGGCCGACCAGGCTCCGAACCCGCCCAACGTTTTCACCAGCGTGCGAATTCGCCACATTCTTACCGGCGTTGATATTTCGTCGCAGGCGGTCGAGGACGCCATCCACCTGTCGGAAGAGAAATATTGCTCGGTCGGCGCCATGGTTCAGAAGAGCGCCGAACTGCATACCACCTTCGAGATCGTTCCCGCGCACGAGATGGTCGGAGCGTAAAGGATGCTGGTGCGCGGAAAAGGGACATGGCTGCGATGTCTTCGCTCTGGCCCAAACGACGGGCCGGAACGCTGCACCCAGTTGGGGGTAGCGAGATGTGGCACCCGGCCTTTCGGGATAGAGGTCCTTCGACGCGGGTTGAAGTCCTCGCCCAGGATGAAAGAACGGGGGTGGTTTTGTGTCAGGGCACGACTTCAGTCGTGCCGATAACGCCGCTAAGGATGATCTGAGCCGGCTTCAGCCGGCGACAGGCAAAGCCCACCGAGCCATCGTTTACGCAGCAACCTTGCTCCTCCTCCTGTTGCCGATGTCGAACGCGCTCTTCGCGCAGACAGCCACGCCGCTCACACTTTCGCAGGCTGTCAGCCTCGCACTCGATAGGAATCCGCTGCACAAGGCGGCGGTGGCTGGGACGCGCATTTCGTTGGCGGCGGTTCGGGAATCGCGCGCGCCGCTGCTGCCGAAGATTACGTTCAGCGAGGCTGCGACCCGCGGCAACGATCCCGTGTACGTCTTCGGCACCGAGCTGCGCCAGAACCGCTTCACCAGCGAAGACTTCGCGCTCAACAAGCTGAACAATCCCACACCGATCGGCAACTTCTCCAGCCGCTTCTCCGGACAATGGAACCTCTTCGACGGCTTGCAGAGCTGGTACGGCGTAACCCAGGCGCGCTATATGCAGGCGGCTTCGCAGCGAGAACTGGAGCGCGGCGATCAGGAACTGGTCTTCCAGGCAGTGCAGGCGTACTACGCGGTGCTGCTGGCGCAAAAGCAAGTTGCAGTGGCTGATGACGCGCTGAAGACGGCGCAGTCTACCGAAGACCTGAGCCGGGCGCGCGTGGAGAGTGGCATGGTGGTTGGCTCCGATCTGCTGAGCGCGCAGGTGGCAACGGCGTCACGTAAGCAGGAGTTGATCGAAGCGCAGAACGCGCTGGCCTTGGCGCGGACGCAACTGGCGCTGGGCTTAGGCATGTCGTCCGGCACCGTGTACGAGCCGCAGGAAAGATTGACCGAGCATACGTATCCTTCACCGGCGGTGAGCGACCTGGAGATCCAGGCGCTGGACAAGCGGCCGGACCTGAAGCGCGCGGAACTGGAGCGCATCGCGCAGTCGAAGAACATTGCGATGGCGAAGGGCGCGTTCGCACCGCGGGTGAACGTCTACGGTTCGTGGGAGACCGACAGTCCTTCGCCGGGATGGAACGGCGGCAACAACTGGGTGGCCGGCGCGGAGTTGCAGTTCGACCTGTTCGACGGCGACAGCAAGCGCGCTCACCTGGCGATGGAAATGGCAACGCAGGAGCGAGCATCGACGATGCGCGATGCCTTCCGCGACCAGATTCGCTTGCAGGTGCGTAAGGCGTATTACGAATACGACGCGGCGCGGCAGCAGGTGGAAGTCGCACGCGGCGCCATCACGCAAGCGGATGAAAGCCTGCGCATCAATCAGAACCGTTATGACGGTGGCCTCACCACCATCAACGATCTGCTGCGGGTGGAAGAGGCAACGCATCGCGCCAAGGCCGACTACTGGCAGGCCGTGTATCGCCTCGAAACCAGCTACGCCGGAGTGGAACTCGCCACCGGCACTCTGAGCCCGACTTCTCCGGCGGTGACGCAATGAAAAAACAAATAGCAAAGGTAACTGTCGTCCTGAGCGGAGCTCTCGCCAGATTTTTCCGACTAACGTCCCTTGCAGGTCGTGCGACCGCGCAGCCGAAGGACATCTTGTCCGTCATTATGCAGGGGCTGAAGCCCGCAGTGCATAGCCACGCATCGGCACGACTGAAGTCGTGCCCTGACACAAAGCCGTGTTGGACGATGCGAGTAGCGTTTACCGCAGTGACTGGAAGTGTTGTGTTCCTGGCCGCCTGCTCCTCCTCCGTTCCCGCGAACAATCCTGCTCCCGAAACTGTTGCCGGCATGACGCTCATCACCGTCGAACGCACCTCCGTGCCTGACTACCTGGAAGCGACAGGGACGGTTCGCGCGGCGCAGTCGGCGCAGCTCGCCAGCCAGATCATGGGCTCAATCACCGCTGTCAACGTTAAGGAAGGCGACCGTGTTCGCCGCGGAGAAGTGCTGCTCACCATCGACTCGGCTCAACCGCATGCTGCCTACCAGAGCGCTTCGGCCGGACTGCAGGCGTCGAACCAGGCGATCGCCGCTGCCGATGCCGACTACGCTTTGGCTGACTCGACGATGAAGCGCTACCAGATGCTCTACGACAAGAAGTCGGTGAGCCCGCAGGAGTATGACGAAGTCAAGACTAAACTTGCTGCTGCGCAAGCGCACCGTGATGCCGCTCACGCCGGACGCGCACAAGCCGAAGCAGGGGTCTCGGAAGCCAACACGACCGTCGGCTTCACTCGCATCCGCGCGCCCTTTGATGGCGTGATCACCGCGAAGCTGGTGGATGCCGGCGCGATGGCTTCGCCAGGCGTGCCTCTGCTGGTCATCGACGATCCCAGCCGCTTTCGGCTGGAGGTGCAGGTCGACGAGAGCCAGATCGGCGTCGTGCACCTGGGTGCGCAGGTTCCGGTACAGATCGATGCTCTTGGCAAACAGCCGATTGCGGGCAAGGTTGTGCAGGTTGTTCCCGTCGCCGATCCTTCCAGCCGCAGCTTCACCGTGAAAGTCGAGTTGCCACAGAGTCCGCTGCTGCGCTCCGGTCTCTTCGGACGCGCGCTGTTCGCGCTGGGGCAGCGGCAATCGATTCTGGTTCCGCAGGCGGCGCTGGTTCGCCGCGGACAACTCGATGCTGTTTACGTCGTCGACAAAGATCAGGTCGCCGGTCTGCGCTACATCACGCTCGGCAAGCCGTCGGCAACGGGTAGTGAAGTTCTCTCGGGATTGGGAGACGGCGATCGCATCGTGGCCCAACCGGCTGACCGTGACTTGAGTGGCAAGCGCGTGGGGGCGAATTGACGATGCCGCCAGAACAGAAGACGCCGCTGCGCATCGCGGGACTGGTGGCGCATGCTTTCATCAACTCCAAGCTGACGCCGCTGTTTATCGCGGGCGCGCTGCTGGCCGGCGCCTTCGCCGTGCTGATGACTCCGCGGGAGGAAGAGCCGCAGATCGTCGTGCCCATGCTCGACGTCTTTGTCAGCATGCCCGGCGCCACGCCCGCCGAGGTGCAACAGCGCGCGTCGGTTCCGATGGAGCGGCTGCTTCGCGAGGTGCCCGGCGTCGAATATGTGTACTCGATCTCGCAGCCCGGCCTCAGCATGCTGGTGGTGCGCTTCTACGTCGGGACCAGGGAAGAAGACGCGATCGTCAAGACGTACAACAAGCTGTATTCGAACTTCGATCGCATTCCGCAAGGCGCGTCGCAGCCGCTCATCAAAGTCCGTTCCATCGATGACGTGCCAATTCTTGCTCTGACATTGTGGGGCGAACACTACGACGCCTATCAACTGCGCCAGATTGCGGGCGAGCTGGAACACGAGCTCAAGCAGATCAACGATGTTTCGGAGACGAAGATCATCGGCGGCCTGCCGCGGCAGGTGCGCGTGGTGCTGGACACGCAGCGGCTCGCGGCGTACGGCATGACGGCCGGCGCCGTGACGGCGCAGCTCCAGCAAGCCAATGCCCGCAGCCAGTCGGGCAGCTTCGCGCAGGATAATCAGCAGTTCGAAGTTGAGGCGGGACGTTTTCTCGGCAACGCCGACGATTTGAAGCAAGTAGTGATCGGCGTCTACCAGGGTAAGCCGGTGTATCTGCGCGACGTGGCTTCGCAGATCGTTGACGGTCCGGCCGAGGCGAACGATTACGTGCTCTTCGCCAATGCCGCTGGTTCGCCGAAGAGCCTGCCGCGCGGCGACTTTCCCGCGGTCACGATCACGCTGGCCAAGCGCAAAGGAACAAACGCCACCATCATCAGCGAAGAGGCCGAAAAGAAAGTCGCCGCGCTGCGCGGCTATCTGCTGCCTCCGGATCTGAATGTCACCGTAACGCGCAACTACGGCGAGACGGCGAAAGACAAGTCCGACGAGCTGCTGAAGCACCTGCTGCTGGCGACGCTGTCAGTGACGCTGCTGATTGCGCTCGCTCTGGGTTGGCGCGAGTCGGGCGTGGTGCTGATCGCGATCCCGGTCACGCTGGCGCTCACCCTGTTCATCTTTTACGTCTTCGGCTACACCCTGAACCGCGTCACGCTCTTTGCGCTGATCTTCTCCATCGGCATCCTGGTCGACGACGCGATTGTCGTGGTGGAGAACGTGGTCCGGCATTTTCGGTTACCGCGAGAAACCCCCCACCCAAGCAAAGACGGCTTGAGTGGGCCACCCTCACGATCGCTGGCTGATATCGCTGTCGAAGCCGTCGACGAAGTTGGTAATCCGACGATCCTGGCGACGTTTGCGGTGATCGCGGCGATTCTGCCGATGGCGTTTGTGCGCGGGCTGATGGGGCCGTATATGCGGCCGATTCCGGTGGGCGCGTCGGCGGCGATGCTGTTCTCGCTCATCGTGGCGTTCGTGGTTTCGCCGTGGGCGGCGCTGCGGCTGCTGCGTCATTACGCCGACGGCAAAGGCCACCAGCACGAGGCCGAAGGGAACGCGACGAGACTCTATCGCAAGGTGATGGGTTCGCTGGTTTCTCGAGCGCGCTGGCGCTGGACGTTTCTTGGCGGCGTGGTGGTACTGCTGTTGCTCGCCTGTTCGCTGGTGGCGTTCAAGCTGGTCAAAGTGAAGATGCTGCCCTTCGACAACAAGAGCGAGTTCCAGGTCATCGTCGACATGCCGAACGGCACCGCGCTGGAGCAGACCACGCGGGTCGCGCAGGAGCTGGGACAATATCTTGGCCGGCAACCCGAGGTCCTGAACTACCAGATTTACGCCGGCACCTCCGGCCCCTACAACTTCAACGGACTGGTGCGGCATTACTTCCTGCGTCGCGGCGCGAACCAGGCGGACATCCAGGTCAACCTGCTGAACAGTCATGAGCGCAGCGTCCAGAGCCACGAGATTGCCAAGCGGCTGCGCCCGGGCTTGGTGGAGATCGGCAATCGCTATGGAGCGCGACTGAAGGTCGCCGAAGTTCCGCCGGGACCGCCGGTGCTGCAGACGCTGGTGGCTGAAGTCTATGGCCCGAACTATCAGCAGCAGATCGCACTGGCCAGGCAGATCAAGCAGGTCTTCCAGACCACCCCGGGGGTGGTCGACGTCGACTGGTATGTGGAGGATCCGCAGATAAAGTACAACTTGAAGGTTGATCTGGATAAGGCTGCATTGCATGGAATCTCCGCAGCGGATGTCACCCGCACCATGCAGATTGGCCTTGACGGCGCCGATGCCGGATTGCTGCACGTGCCTGACGCGCGCGAGAACGTTCCCATCCGGGTGCAACTGGGCCGCGCGGACCGGTCGAGCATCGAGTCGCTGGAACAGTTGCGGCTGCCGAGTACCGGTGGTGGCCAAGTCTCGATTGGCGAGCTGACCAACCTCGAGAAGACGACGATCGACACCACGCTCTACGGCAAGAACATGCTGCCGGTCGTCTATGTGCTCGGCGATGTGGCGGGCGAAGAGGAAAGTCCGGTCTATGCCATCGAGAAGATGAACGCGGCCATCGACAAGCTGCGCACCCCCGATGGCTACGAGATCAAGCGCTACAACGCCGCCATGCCTACCGACACCAGCCAGTTGTCGATGAAGTGGGATGGCGAGTGGCACATCACCATCGAGGTCTTCCGCGATCTTGGACTGGCTTTCGCCGCGGTGTTGATCCTGATCTACGTGCTGGTAGTCGGATGGTTCCGGTCGTTCATCGTGCCGCTGGTGATCATGGCGCCGATTCCGCTGACCCTGGTCGGAATACTTCCGGCGCACGCGTTAATGGGCGCATTCTTCACCGCGACTTCGATGATCGGCTTCATCGCCGGCGCGGGGATCATCGTCCGCAATTCGATCATCCTTGTCGACTTCATCGAGTTGCGGCGCTCGCAGGGAATGGCGCTGGAAGACGCGGTGGTCGACGCCGGCGCGGTGCGTTTCCGTCCGATGCTGCTGACGGCGGCGGCTGTCGTCGTCGGCGCCAGCGTCATTCTCTTCGATCCCATCTTCCAGGGTCTGGCGATTTCGCTGATGGCCGGCGAAGTGGCGTCGACACTGCTGTCGCGCATGGCCGTGCCCGTCCTTTACTACATGGTCGAAAAGCAGAAACTGCAGCACCCGGGCCACGCCCTACAAGCGCAGGAGGCGCACGCATGACCGTCGAACGCGGATTACGGCTGATGGCCGGAATTTTCATTCTGCTCTCGCTGGCGCTGGCCCACTGGGTCAGCCCCTACTGGTATCTCTTCACCGCATTCGTCGGGCTGAACCTGCTGCAGTCTGGATTCACCAACTGGTGCCCGGCAATGTGGATGCTTGGGAAACTGGGTTTGAAGTCTGGCGAAGACGGCAGGAGCTTTGACTCTGTCGGCTAACGCATTCGGCTGACGAAAGACAAGCTCAGAACAAATTGACTCCCGGGGACGAGCGCCCTATTGTGTATTCGACAGACCGACTTGTCCCACGCTTCACCCAACCTCGGCCAGACAGTGGGCACCCGTCGGCGAGATGCCATGCGGCGAACGAGGGCTTAGAGCTTTCGTCGTTCCGGGAGATCTGTCGTGCCGTTTCCGCCACCACCTTCCCCGACCCCAACGCACGCGCTGGCTACCGCCATACTGAACTACAACCCGGACTGGGCAAAAATTGCGCTGGAGCGTGGGGCAGACATCTTCGCCAAAACCAGCCGGGGCGACACGTTGCTGGCCGAGGCGCTTGTCTTCGGAGCACGCGCTTCCAAGAGACAGGAAAAATCGGTCAGCGGGCGGATGTTTGCCGAGGGGCAGATCAAAATAGCAGCTTTGCTGCTGGAGCATAGCCTGACTCAGCCAGTCGAGCGATTCGGCCTGTTCGACGCGGTCGCCGCCCGAAATTTTGCCGCTATCCAGCACAACCTTCAGCCGCTGCGCCTGGCGCAGAACGGGGAGCAGTATGGCAAGGCTCTGGCTTACGCGGTGGAACAGGATGACGCCGAGATCGTCAAGCTGTTGCTTTCGGTAGAACGATTTTCGCTATCCGATGCCGTCAATGCCAAGGATCCTGTCGCCGTGCGGTCGGCGATTGAGCGTGCGCCGCTCGACGACAGCAATGCAGACGAGTATCACAAGTGCCTGGTCGAGGCGGTGCAGCAGGACCTTTCCGAAATTGTGGAGTTGCTGCTTGGCGCCGGCATGAGCGCCAACACTCGCATAAACCGTCCGCATGACAGCGCAACTGAGTTGACGCAGCTCACCTCTGCCGCGCTCCCTTGGAACCAATGGCCGCTCCTCACTTTCGCTGCCGCACGGGGCAGCACGGCCGCGATGCGGGCGCTGCTAAAAGCCGGAGCCGATCCCAACGCGAAGCCGAATGCCAAGGCCCCACCGCATGGGCCTTTTCACGACGGAGCCTATGAACGTGGCCTGGCGCTCGGCCGACGGGTCGCCCTCGCCGAAGAAGCGGCAAAGCAAGCTGCTCAGGATCAGCCGGAGGCCGATGATGCCACTCGGTCGCTCTTCATCCTCAAGGCGGTCAATGCGGCCATGGCATCGATGCCGTTGGCGAATTATGCCGCACAGAATTCCGAGGATTATGCCGCTCACATTACTCCGCTCATGATTGCCGCCAATACCTCCAGTCTGGCCGCGGTCAAGTTGCTGGTGGAGGCGGGCGCGGAGCTGGACGCCAAAGACAAGAAGGGCAGGACCGCTCTGACCTATGCGAAAGAGGCAAAGTTTAAGCGGGTCATCGCGTATCTCGAGGCGGCTTACGAGAAAAAGGACGCAGCCGGAGCATTGACTCTGCGTGAGGCGGCGGCCACAGGTACGCTCTATCGGGTTAAGGCGTTGCTCGAGGCAGGTGCCGATATCGAGCAGAGCGACGAGCATGGGCAGACGCCGCTGATGTTGGCCGTCGCAGCAGGCCATGAGGAAGTCGTCAGAGCGCTGTGCGCGGCCGCCGCCAACGTGCACGCCATGCGCAGCGACGGTGGCGATCTGTGGACCTGCGCCTTTGCCAAGCCCGATGCGGAAATCATTCAGTGCCTGATCGAACATGGTCTCAATCCCGATGAGGCGCGACAATCCGGACCTGCCTTGTTGTTAGCGTTCGGCGTACCGAAGCCCGCGGACATATTGAAACTCCTGCTCGACAACGGCGCCGACGTGAACGCCCCAGTGCCGGCAGAGGTGATCGAGAAGGCAAACCGCAAACGTCAAAGACCACTGCAATTTTTGAGAGCGTCTCGACTCGGAAAGAAGCGCGAGAGCAAGGCTACAGAAGAGATAAAAGGCCCGTGCAGCGTGCTTGAATTCGCAAAACACTTCGCGTCCAGTGATGTCTACTATCTCCTTCATACCCGCGCGGGCGGTGCGGAAGAGAGCGACGAATTTTTCTACGAGAAGGTGCGGGACGCGCTGAAACAATGTGCCGCTCTGGCCGACGAGAACTTCAAGGCTGAGGCGGCGCGCGTTGGCGCGATCCTGCGGGCCAAACCGCTTCCGTGGAAACGGCGCAAGGGCGTCATCCATTACTCGTCGATGCTGGACAAGGCGCTGTCCGCGCATTACGGGCAATCGGTACCGGCGGTCGCCGGCCAGAAGGTTCCGCTGCAATTGCTGCAACGGTTGCAGGCCGAGGTAGCTGGCAAAGGATATACGCTGGTCTACAACGGACTGGCGGAGACCTCGTTGCAGCGGTTGCTGTTGTTTCCGCTCAACGAGCCGCTGGCCGCAATCGCCGCCTGCGGCACCAACGCCGCCAACTACGGCCACGACACGCGCGACGTTGTGAACTGGTGTGCCCAGACTCGTCGCGACCACCCGCTGACTGTGCTCGGCGTGGGCTTCGATTTCATGGACCTGAGTTTTGCGCAGCCCATCCAGGATAGCGAAAAACTCGCCGTGCGCATCGCCGAGTTCTGTCCCGACGTACAGGTTTCCGCCAAAGACCCGCAAGCAGTCGCCACCTTCGCCAAGGAGTTGACCGAGGCTGGGCGCTGCTTCTTCTGGTGGGACTAAGCAGTATTCAAGCGACAGGATTTCCATACAGAGGAGTAACAGTAGCCGCCGACCCGCAGCTCGCAGGGTTCGGAAGCAGGGTAGTCGACACTGTGCAGCCTGCGTCAAGATGTGCGCTCGCGAAGTGGTGCCGGCGGGTTGATACTCTTCAGTGAGCACAATTGCACAGATTCGCGGCAGCCAAAGACCCTACTATCCCAAATCATAAGGGCAGAGTCTCTGGCAATCGGCTACGCTACAGAGCAGTGAACAATACCCCCTTTCATCCATTGCCAGAGATGTTGTAACAGATGGGGTCTTCCTCCAGCGAGGACGCAATGCAGTCACCATACGGAATGGCAGTCGTCGAAGATTGTCTGTCTTGCAAACTGTGTTCTCAGGGATTTTTCTGCCAATTGCCCAAAGACGTTATGGAAGGGTTCCAACGGATCAAATTCTCCATCGGATATCCATCTGGCGCAACGCGAGGCACCGGAAATTCTGCTGGATACGATTGCCCACCTGCTGGCCGACGAAGCGTAGCAGCGGCTCTGAGCGCGCCGAGATGGAACGATCACGCTGCCCCAGAGCGGTCTCCGATTTCAACTCTCCTTGCCTGAGGGCGCATCACCTGATACACATTTCCGCCGCCCAGGACTGGTCACTATTGCTCAGACCGTGACGGCGGCGGCATGCGACAGTTACTTACCGGGATTGTTCCCCGCAGACCATTCACAAGCCACTGTCGCGGGTGGCCTTAACTCTCCTTAGTCCAGGTCAGAGCACAAGATCAGATGGGGTCGGCAGCCAAGGAGGCAGGTATGCTTTGGACAATATTTGTAATATTGCTGATTTTATGGCTTCTGGGATTTAGCTTTCATGTCGCAGGTGGATTGATTCACATTCTGCTTGTTGTTGCCCTGGTAGTTCTAATCATTAATCTGGTTAGCGGTCGCAGGATGGCCTGAGCCTACTGCGAATCCCTGCCCGAACCGTTCGTCACAAGCTAATGTCGTGCGATAAAGATAGGAACTTATGTCGTTGCCTAAGACGCTGCCCTTTAGAAGACCGTTGAGAATTGGGAGCGCATTGTCGCACCGGCTTAAGCCTGCACAAGTGGCCGACCCAACGATCAGTCTCGCGCTGCCCAGCCGGATCGCTTTCGTCGGAAACTATCTTCCCCGCCAGTGCGGAATCGCCACTTTTACGACCGATCTGTGTGACGCTGTTTCGAGTGCCTACGGCACCGAGCGATTATTTGCGCTTCCGGTGAATGATCCTGATTCCGAGTACAGTTACCCGGAACGGGTTCGCTTCGAGCTGACCGAGGGACAGGAGTCATCTTACCGACGGGCCTCTGAGTTCCTCAACTTCACCAATGTCGACCTGGTATGCGTGCAACACGAGTATGGGATCTTCGGAGGAACAGCAGGCAGCTATATTCTGGAGCTGTTGAAGCATCTCCGTATGCCGGTAGTGACCACCCTTCACACGGTATTGCGCGACCCGAATCCGGACCAGCATCGCGTCATGGTGGAACTCGCCGAACTCTCCGATCGCCTCATTGTGATGAGCCGGCACTCTTCGCAGTTTCTCCAGGACATCTTCCAGATTTCTCCGGCAAAGATCGACGTCATTCCGCACGGCGTGCCCGACCTGGCCTTCGTTGATCCGAATTTTTACAAGGATCGCTTTGGGGTCGCAGGGAAGCCAGTCTTGTTAACCTTCGGTTTGCTGTCGCCCAATAAGGGTGTAGAGACCGCTCTGCGCGCGCTTCCGCAGATCCTCGCTTACGACAGCAATGTCATGTACATGGTTGCCGGCGCCACCCACCCTCATATCAGGCGACGCGAGGGCGATAAATACCGTGAGTCGCTGCAGGCGCTGGCCAAGGATCTCGGGGTAGAAAGCAACGTCATCTTCCATAATCGGTTTGTGAGCCCCGAAGAGATGATGGAGTTCATCGGCTCAGCCGACATATACCTCACGCCCTACAAGAATGAGGCTCAGGTCGTTTCAGGAACGTTGGCTTACGCTTTGGGCGCGGGCAAAGCTGTCATCTCGACGCCGTACTGGCACGCTCTTGAGTTGCTCGATGAAGACCGCGGCATCCTGGTCCCGTTTAACGACCACAACGCCATTGCAGAACAGACGATTCGTCTTCTGGAAAATGAGGCCGAACGGCATGCGATGCGCAAGCGGGCGTATCAGTACTCCCGTCATATGGTTTGGGAATGCGTGGCCGAGGACTACATGGGCAGCTTTCAACGAGCCCGCGCCGAGCGCATATCGAAAACTCGTCTGATTGGCCCCGCCGTGGTGAAAGCTACTCGGGTCGACAATTTGCCCGCAGTGAAACTGAACCACCTCAGGCGCATGACCGACGACACCGGCATGTTGCAACACGCCTTATTTGCGGTTCCCAACTATCACGAAGGCTACACTACCGACGATAATGCCCGAGCCCTGATCGTCTCGATTCTTGCCGAACCCAGCGCGATGAATGCAGAATCTCCGAAAACCTCGGCCTCGCGCTACCTGGCATTTCTCTGGTTTGCCTTCAACTCCGCCAATGGAAGATTCCGCAATTTCCTGAGCTATGACCGGGAGTGGCAGGAGGTGCAGGGATCCGAGGATAGTCACGGTCGAGCCTTGTGGTCCCTGGGAATCGCCATCCATCAGCACCGTAACGAAAACTTAAGAGGATTGGCGGGACGTCTTTTTGAGCTTGCCATTCCGGCTGTTTCGAATTTCACCAGTCCCCGGGCGTGGGCTTTCTCGTTACTTGGAATTCAGAAATATCTTGACCGTTTTCCGGAGGACAGGTCCGCGCAGCGTGAGCGAGACAATCTCGCTGAAAAGCTGATGAAGATCTATCAAGTCACTCACAAACCGGATTGGAATTGGTTTGAAGAAGGATTGGCGTATTCCAACGCACGTTTGCCCCAAGCCTTGTTAATAGCGGGCGCTCGTACTGCAAACAAAGGGTGGCTTACGGCAGGCCTGCAGTCCCTGGACTGGCTTGAGAAGCAGCAACGCTGCAGCGTGAACGGACATTTTGTCCCCATCGGCTCGCAAGGCTTCTATCCCAAGGCAGGCGGGAAAGCCCGTTTCGATCAGCAGCCGGTAGAGGCAGGTGCGACGGTCTCGGCCTGCCTGGCGGCCTATCGCGCCACCGGAGATGAGTGCTGGCGCACCCGAGCTTGGACTGCCTTCAACTGGTTCCTCGGGGACAATGACCTGAAGACATCTTTATACGACGACACCACGGGCGGGTGCCGAGACGGTCTTCATCCCGATCGAGTCAATGAAAACCAGGGAGCAGAGTCCACGCTTTCGTTTCTGATGGCGTTAATGGAAATGCATCATGTGGGTGAAGCAGAAACCCTGGAAGCGAACTTGAACTAAGCGCAGGCGCAGTACGCCTGTTGTTTTCAATATTCCGGACTGAAATGACTAATGATTCCAACTACTGAGACTATCGGCTCCATCGACTCTACGGAACTGCTTCTGCATCGGCATCCCGCCAATCCAATCTTGACCAGCAAAGACTGGCCTTATCGAATTAATAGCGTCTTCAATCCCGGAGCAACGCTACTTTCCGATGGCTCGACTTTGTTGTTGTGCCGCGTGGAAGATCGACGAGGCCTTTCACATCTCTGCGCCGCTCGTTCCGAGAACGGAGTAGATGGATGGAGGATAGATCCCACGCCGACATTAAGGCCCAATCCTGAGGAGTACCCGGAAGAGCTCTGGGGCATCGAGGATCCCCGCATCACCTACGTTCCCGAACTCGAGCGCTATGCCGTCGCATACACCTCCTACTCCAAAGGCGGCCCAGGAGTATCGCTGGCGCTCACCAGCGACTTTCGAAACTTCGAGCGATTCGGCGTCATCATGTCGCCGGACGATAAGGACGCCGCTCTCCTGCCGCACAAAATTGGAGGACTCTGGGCGCTTATTCATCGACCCATGACTCCGCTGGGATGCCATATCTGGATTTCGTACTCGCCTGATCTTCGTCATTGGGGTGGCCATCGAGTCATGATGGAAGCCCGCAAAGGCGCGTGGTGGGACGCGAACAAGATTGGACTGTCTTCGCCGCCAATTCGAACGTCCCGCGGATGGCTTGTCTTGTACCACGGAGTCAAGCAGACGGCCTCCGGCTCACTGTACCGGATCGGCCTCGCACTCTTTGACCTTGCCAAGCCTGATCTTTGTTTGTTGCGGGGCGACTCCTGGATTTTTGGACCAGAGACCGACTATGAGCGTGGAGGCGATGTGCATGATGTCGTCTTCCCATGCGGCCATACTCTAGGTCCTGATGGAGACACGCTCAATGTCTATTATGGTGCGGGCGATTCCTGTATAGCGCTTGCCCAAGGCAGCCTGCGCAGTCTGCTGAACTGGCTGGATAACAATGGTAAGTCCGATCACGCTGATCGTAATGCCCTTGATGCAGGCTAGCGGAGACGAAGGATAGGAATTCTCCTGAGTCAGCTACAACGATTGAAAGCCCAGGCCTCTCGATCCGATGCACCACGTCCGGCGCGGAATTCGCTTCCAGCTTCTGCATGAACTTCCGCGCTGTACCTTTAATTCTCTTCTGTGGTTTCCAATTCAGCGGCGATCTGCTCGTTGAGCCATCCCGGCGAGAACAGCAGGCAAACTTGGCGCTCGCGTTGGGACAGGTTTGAGACAGTTCCCACGCTGCTGATGCTGCTACGCGCGAACTTCGTTGCGGTTGAACCCCAAAAAGTGAATTTCGTATACTGAAACCCGTCTGCTCTTGAGCTACAAGGCTTTCTATTTTGGCTTGTCCATCTCCGCTGTTGGGCTCACGTATCGCTAAGAGAGCGAGTGCCTCTCCAGGACATCTCCACTGATGCCCGGCTCAACCGCGAACAACACGCCTCCCTTGCCTTTATCGGCGACTCAGCCGGACCAAACCAGCACGGCCGTTCGCCCGCGTGACGTAATCGTCCTCATCGGCTGGCTGCTGCTATGCGCCGGACTGGTGTTCTGGCGCACCTTCCACGTCGCCTATGGATTCGACGATATTGCCCACTTGCATGCGTTGGCGTGTCTTCGCACCGGCGAGATAACCTTTACAACCTGGCTCTTCCATCAGCACAACGAGCACATCGTGCCCATGATGCGGCTTTACTTCATGGCCGCAACCAGGATCAGCGGCCTGAGTTCGTGGGCTCTCCACGTAATGATTTTCCTGACCTATGTGACCGGGGCAGTTGCGTGTGCCTGGATCTTCTTTTCCATTACGCGATCGCGGCTGGGAGCGTTTCTGGCAGGAACCATTTACGCAGGTGCCGGCGGTTTTTGCGGCGGCGTAGTTTGGCAACCGACTGTGGGACAATTTTCCGTTGCAGGGACTCCGCTGATCCTGGCAATGGCGATTCTGGTGAGCCCGTATTCCCGTAAACGCTGGACCGATGCGGCGGTGCTCCTCCTGATTGTCGTCGCCTCTATGGGAATGGGTGGTGCAGCAATTGCCGGACTTGCGATTCCCCTTTATCTCGCTTTGGGTAAACCTGAGTTGATCTCGGCAGGCCGACGCCGACTGATGATCGCGTTGACCGTGCTGCTGGTCGCGGCCGTTCTGCTGTGGACACGCTGGTTGATGGGTGTTCACGGCGTTCACGGGCCTACGCTAGAGTTTCAGGGCATCTATAACGGCTTATTCCTGGTACTCTCCGCGCCTGGACGTTTCCTGCTTGCCTGGACACCGTTCGGTGAGATTGGCCTGCGATGGGATGTGGCGGCTTCGGTGGTCGGTCTGATACTTTTCGCCGCGAGCTGGCGGCTGGTTCCGAAGACTTTGCGAACCCTCCTGTTGGCGCTGTGGACTGCGGATGGGCTTCTGGTATTTCTGATCGGCACAGGGCGAATCAACTTCACCTACGCGGATCTGTTCAGCACCGAACGCTATTATTTTTTCTTTCTGCTTCCCTTGGCGCTTCATGCCGCGGCAGCTCTGGAGTACATAACTCGCCGGCTGTTACAGGGCGCGAGCCCCACGCGCCGAACCGCAATTGCCTCTGCCTTAGGATGCCTGATGTTGGCGGCGCTGGTGATGAGCCACGTGCGATCGCAGAAGCAAATGATCTGGTGGCTCATTGATGAGCACCAGCTCGATTTCCGGGAAGCCAAGGTACTTGCGAAAGTGGTCAAAGCCAAGGCTGCGGAACAACATCTTCATTTGGCCGATGGCCCAATTCGCTTTCCGGGCTCACGCAACGAACATTTGGGATTCTCTGCCATCATACTTACGCAGTTTCCCAAGGGCTTGCCTGGGGTTGTGTGGAGTCTCTCGTCAACTCCCACTGCAAGCGTTGGCTGGCCGTGGAATGTCCCTCCAATTTCGGACGCCGATGCGGCAGTCCAAAACCAAATCTTCGATGAATGGTCGAAGAAGATAGCCAGGCCGCCGTATTCCTGCGTGATCGGCGGAGAGGTTCGAGATGTCCTTCCCGTCAAGAGTTGCGAGGAAGCCGCTGCGATGCCCAACCCACCTCTAGCGCCAGCGCGGCCCTTTAACTAGGCCGCCGGACGTTCGCGATTTCGCGGCCGACGCTTGTCGCCAAAGCAAAACCCGCTATACCCAGATATGCAATTTTCGGCGATGACAAGAAGGCCTTCAGAGGGCCGGGTCAGCCTTCCACTCGCGCGCAAGGACGAGCACGAACGCAATTGCCGAAAGCGCCGTGATAACCGCGAGAAACGTGTTGGTCGGGCCGAAGAGGGTTCCCAGCCCGACGGGCTGAGGAGGGTTGATAAAGACGTAGAGGACAAGCGCAAGGGCGGCGTGACAGCCGACCACGATCAAAGCTAACCTCCAACTTACCGCCCATAACGTCAGCACGCCCGCCGCAAATGCCGCAATCTCGGTAAGGTAGCAACCCTGATGCACGATAGTACCGCCGGCAAACATGAGCAGGCACCAGTTCGCGAGCGTAAGGCCGGTGCATATCCACAAAATCGATGCCTGACGAAATTCCTGGGAGCGAGGTCTCCGCACCAACAGCCGAAAGAGCCACAAGAAGACGACAAAGCTGAGAAGATCGATCGACCAAGTCCACCTAAAAAAAATCAGATCTCGCAGCGAAGCGACCTCGGCCATTTTTTGGCGAGGGCTGCCCAACAAAAGAAAAGTGCCGAGGTCATGCATGCGGCCCGAGAAGCTCTCGTCGTCGAATAATCCCCGAACCCCGTAGATCTTGTTAGCCAGGATCTGGTGCCAGGTCAGCTCTCGGTATTTGCTGATGAAAAGGGTCGAAAACTTGCTCTCCGGGTGCGGTTCGGGCGTGTCCGCCAGATGCATCTTGAGAAGCCGGTCGCCGGGCGGATCAACATACTTCTGATACAGCGACCACGGAAGATAGGTGAGACTCGCGAAGATTGCAGCGATACAGATGAATCGGAGAGGCGGAATTCGTCTGAAAATCAGTACGGTTAGAGCGATACCAAGCAGTCCGAAGGCGCTGCCACCATGGCACAACATGGCAAAAGCCGCCGCTGCTCCCACCAACACCGCGACGCGCCAGTTGCGTCTCGCTTCGGAATAGCGCTCTGTGAAGAGGTAAGCACAAATCAATAGCAGAAATGCCACGGGATAGAGCTTTGGCCAGACGAAGAACGAGTTCTCAATCGTGAATCCGGCAAACAGCGCCGCCGCCATGACCAGCGCCGCAGCTTTTCGGCTTATGCCCGCAGCGTCCAGATATGCCCACAGTCCGGCAAGAAACGTGAGCTGCAGAATCACTCCCAAAATCTGGTACGCCACGTTCCGGTCGCCATGGATCCAGGCGTAGTTCCAAAGCGAGTTACCGGACTGCAAAGGCGGGCGGTCGCTCGAAAGCCAGTCGCCGAACATGGGCTTCGGAATATGGCTTGAATAAACATCATCAGCCAGGATTTTAGGCACCCAGTTATCGACGGAGAGAGACGGCGGACCAAAACGTTCTGCCGAGTACTGCTGAAGGAGAGCGGACTTTCCGTAGATGAATCCGAGGGAGACGATAAACAATGTTGCAGTCGCCATGAGCAACACCGGCGTCGCCATGACTCGCAACGATGCCAGTTCCGCTCGCCTCTGTCGGCTCCCAAGCCCCCAGGCGAGAATACCGACACACAGGAGTAAGCTGCTCCAACTGTAGATCTCTCCCAGGGTGCGATGAAAGAAGTAGCTCCAGAATGCAACGTAGCCGACGAGTGCGATCGTCAGCAGGGAGAGCGTAGTCAGATCCAGGACATTCCGGATTCCACGGCGAACGGCGAGAACGCAGGCCGCCGCTGCGGGTAGCATCGTCACGGTAAAGATTCCCAAGGTTAATAGCAGCAGACGAAATCCGAATACCGGATTCCCGGTCGATTTGAGCTTGGGAACAACAACGAAAGCGATCCAGCCGCGCGGGGCGGTGTTGTTATCGTCGGCGACCACCCGGATAGATTGACCCTGCCACTCGCGTGGAAGAGGAAAATAGTAGAGCTGCCATAGTTCGCGTGGAGGTCGCGAGAGCTGCAGGGGCAGTTGCAGGTGATTGGTCAGGTTCTCGAGATGGAGGCGAAGTCCTTGAAGTCCCGGGTAGCCGGCGACATACAGCTCCGCGTACTTATCAGCGATGAACGGGTCGGAGGCTGCGAAGCCGGTGTCTTGGTCTCCCGCAGAACAGAACGAGCGCCAGATCACGGCTCGGGAAGGAGGCCTATTGTTACCCCAACTGACCAGAGGGAAGTTGCTGTCGCGACAGAACCCGTGTTGCGCCTGATCTGTGGGGATGTAGCCTGCCGCGAGAGATGAGTTGGGAAGGCGCGGCGCCGTGAATGCGAACCACCCTTCCAAACCTTTAGCGTTGTCCTCGCCGATCAACTTGACCGGCTTGCCTACCCACGCCGGAGGCAAAGGGAAATCGTAAAGGCGCCAACCGTTACCTGGAGGCGGTTGCGGCCGCAGATCGAAGTCTTCACTCGACTCCAAGTTTCGCAGGTGAAGACGTAGACCTGGTTTCCCAACGTATCCTGAAATGAAGAATGAAAGCTCGCTCGGAGCAAGAAAGGTGTCGGAGATAATTTGACCGGTGGAGGCCTGGTCGTCGCAATAAGAGCCCCAGACCGCCGCATCATCGTTACCTAGCCCGGGCTCCCACTGAACCGGAGGCGCGGCACCACGGAAGCAGAATCCATCGTCTCTCGTGAAAGCAAGATAGGAAGACTGACCGGGGACAGTGCTCGCCATGGCGGGCGGGAAAATTGCCGCTGCAAACGCCAACAGGCAAATGCTTCGAACAAGAAACCTCGGCACCATAACTCCACTGATTGTACCCAGCGCAGAACAGCATGCCCATTAGATCCGCAGCTCTCGACTGGCAGGCTTTAGATCCTGGTCTAGCATGTACTTCAGCTCCGCTACCGCAGGGATGGCAAACAGTACACGGGATGCCGCAGCCAGCAGAACCTTTCGTGCGGTTGATCTACAAGTTTGAGCCAGCCAGGATTGTCTCGGACAACTGGTATCATCGAGTTTTCGCGGTAGGGAAGCTTGTGGAGAAACCGAGCTGACCAGCGATCCTGCGGAGCGTTCACTCAGTCCAACCATTATGTCGTATTTCTATTGGAAGAATTCGCTACTCAAACCTAGCGCCGTCACGGGCTGCGCGGCATCTCTGGTGTTATTAGCTGCGACCCTTCCGATGCCAGGCCAAAGTAAACCCGCAGGTACCGACCAGCCGGCACAAAAGCCCGCCCCGGTCATGATCGGCAAGGAGCCGGTCATCACCTTGCAGCGGCCGCCGGTCACCGACAAACAGAAGCCCCAGTTTCTTGAAGCCACCATCCTCCCCGGACGCGGCATGGCCGTGCTTCAGATCAAGGCCTTCCTGCCGGGCAAAGGCGAGATCGACGTACTAAACGCGCCACCGCTGCCGGAAGCCGAGCAACTGCTGAACAAGCAGGACGACGAGTGGGGCAACGAGATATTCAAGATCGGCGGAGCGATCCTGCTGCCGTATGCCAATCGCATTCGCGGCACGCTCTCGCCGGATGGCAAGACCATCACCGCCGTGGTCGCCGGCCAAACGGTTTCGCTGCCGGCGAACTGGAGCGGCAAGAATCCCGGCGCGGAGAAGCATTCCATCCACGGCCTGATGCGCTACTCGCGCTTCGAGCACGCCATCCTGCGCAATGGCTCGCAGGAGTCGGCCGTCATGGCTACGCTGCACGCCGGCGACTTCGACGGCCACTGGCTCTCCGACACCGACGTCGAAGTCGAGACCGTGCTGAGTCACGACGCATTCGACATGAGTGTGACGGCGAAGAACGTGGGCACCAAGCTGCTGCCGATGGGGATCGGCTGGCATCCGTACTTCCTGTTACCCAGCGGAGACCGCGAGCAGGTGCGGCTGCACATTCCGAGCGAACTGCGCGCGATCATGACCAATTATGACGATTCGTTTACAACCGGTCGGCGCGTATCGGTGAAGGGAACTCCGTACGATTTTTCCATGGCCGGTGGCGCGCCGCTGGACAAGCAGTATCTCGATGACAACTTCTCCGATCTCAACTACGGACCAACCAAATCTTCCGTATCGGAGATCATCGATCCGGCGGCAAAATATGGGTTGCGGCTGATCACCTTGTCGCCGAAGATCACGTGCATCCAGGTCTACGCTCCGACCGACAAGAATTTTGTTGCTATTGAGCCGCAGTTCAATTTACCTGATCCATACAACAAGAATTGGGGCAATGTTGAGACCGGCATGGTCCTGCTCCAGCCCGGCCAGTCGGTGACCTGGCATGTTCGCCTGGAGCTGTTCACGCCCAATCCGGAGCCGCCGGCAACTTCTGGAACTGCGTCGCCGGGGATGAAGGAATAGGTTCATCATGCAACGTCTGGTCGTCAAAACGCACAAGAAGCGCGAGATCATCGACATCACGCAGAAGCTGGAAGCCATACTCTGGAAGAACTACGCGGATAAAACCGGGCTGTGCCAGGTCAGCCTTCTGCATACGACCGCGGCGCTCACCACCGCCGATCTCGATCCCGGCGCGGACCTCGACATGCTCGACGCCTTCGACATTATGGTGCCGAAACTCGACTACCGGCACGAACACAATCCCGAACACATGCCCGATCACATCCTGTCAGCGATGATAGGAACGTCGCTGTCTCTGCCGGTCGAGAGCGGATTGCTGCTGCTGGGCACCTGGCAACGCGCCGTGCTGATGGAGTTCGACGGCCCGCGCGAGCGCGAGATGGTGATGGCGCTGGTGGAAGCGCTGTAGATCCCGCAATCATTCACAGTCGAGGCGCCGAGGGCGCGGAGGCTGGTTCGTCGTCAGAACTTCTTCGCAAATCATCCACAATTCATATTCCACGGAAATGCCACACTTATAGAATTGTCATCCTGAGCGCAGTGCCTGCTCTTGAGTTTCTGACTCGCTGATTTTGCGAGTCAGGCAGGCACCGGAGTCGAAGGATCCGCGGTTCGCCGAGCGATGCGATCCCGAACGCCGCGAGGTCACTCGGAATTCCATTTCACGAGGATTATCATCCATGAACGCTGCTGTCGTTGAGTCGCTCGGAAGCCCCTCCACGGTTCACTATTTTCGCTGATCCGGTAGCCGATGCCGGCGAAGTCCTGGTGACTGTAAGCGCGGCCGGCCTTCATCCCGTCGTGAAATCGCTGGCGCGCGGCGCCCATTACATGAGCACCGGGGCGCTGCCGCTGATCCCCGGCATTGACGGCGTTGGCCGGCTCGAAGACGGCACGCGGGTTTATTTCGGAGCGACCAAGCCTCACTACGGTAGCTTCGCCGAACGCTGCGCGACGGCACGCTTCGTGTGTCTCCCGATTCCCGGCGCTCTTGACGACGACACCGTCGCCGCCATGATGAATCCCGGCATGTCGTCGTGGGGAGCATTGACCGCAAGGGCGCAGTTCGCCCCCGGTGAAAGCGTGCTGATCCTCGGCGCCACGGGTGTGGCTGGACAACTGGCAATTCAGGTTGCACGGCGCCTGGGCGCCAAGCGCATAATCGCTGCCGGACGCAACCCCGCAGCCCTGGCGAAGTTGACGCAACTTGGCGCCGATGCCGTCATCTCGCTCGATCAGGATGCGAAGAGTCTGATAACGGCGATCACCGAAGAATGGGCGCAGGGGAAGATCGACGTTGTCCTGGATTATGTATGGGGCGCACCGGCGGAACAGGTTCTGGAAGCGATTTCACAAAAAGGATTCCCGGGCGCGGGCTCGCGAATTCGCTACGTGCAGATTGGCGCTATGGCGGGCGCTAACATCTCGCTGCCCGCAGCCACTCTGCGAAGTACTGGCCTGGAGCTGATGGGCAGCGGCTTCGGCTCCGTTTCCATACAGAAGATCTTCGAAGCGCTGGCACGCTTTCTCGAAGCGGCAGGGAAAGAGCCGTTCTCAATGGAGATCGATGCGGTTCCGTTGCGAGAGGTCGAACGTCTGTGGGACGCATCGTCTAGCGGACGCCGGATGGTCCTCCGGCCGTGAGGCGTATCGAACAGTCGATCGCTACAAAGCATTACCGAATTTGTCTCTTGAGCGGAGTGTCCGCTTTGATTTTCTGACTCGCCAATTTTGCGAGTCAGGCGGACACGGAGTCGAAGGATCTGCGGCTCGTCGTCGGCGAAGAACGCGAGCCTTCGAACGGCGACGACCGCCGGATTACACCAGCACACCAGCCGTCGCCCTGTGTTCCAGTTCGTGCGCGACCGCGATCGACAGCCGCCGAATGCCTTCGCGAATCATCTCCGGGTTGGCGTTGGAGAAATTCAACCGCATGTGCGAACCCTCGTCGCCGTTGGGGTAGAACGGATCGCCGGGCACGAAGGCCACATTCTGGCGCAGCGCTGAGTCCAGCAGCTTCGACGAATCCACGCCCGGCGGCATGGTGACCCACAGGAACAATCCGCCGTGCGGCTTGGTCCACGAAACCTCGGGCGGGAAATAATCGTTCAGTGCCTGCAGCATGGCGTCGCGCCGCTCTTTGTACGTGGCGCGAATGATCTTGACGTGCTCGTCGATGAATCCCTCGCGCGCCGCTTCGTAGATCACCATCTGCGTGAACATGCTGGTATGCAGATCGGTGCTCTGCTTGATCTGCACCAGCTTGGCGATTACGTCCGGGGGCGCCACAATCCATGCCACGCGCAGGCCTGGCGCCAGGACCTTGGAGAACGTGCTGAGGTAAATGACATTGCCCAGCTTATAGTCTTTGTCGCGCGTCAGGTTGGTGCGGTCCAGCACCACCAGCGGCGTGATGTGCTCGCCTTCGTAGCGAAGCTGGCCGTAAGGATCGTCTTCGATGATCGGTATGCCGTACTTATCCGACAGCATCACCAGCTGTTCGCGCCGTGAACGCGAAAGTGTGACTCCGCTTGGGTTCTGGAAGTTCGGCAGGATATACATGAACTTCGGCCCTGAGCGCAGCGCTTGTTCCATGTTGCAGGTCTGCAGGCCGTGGTCGTCGGTGGAAACGGTAACGTACTCGGCGCCCATCAGGTCGAACGCCTGCAACGCGCCGAGGTAAGTCGGGCACTCCACCAGGATGCGGTCGCCGCGATTGATGAGCAGCTTGGCTATCAGGTCCAGCGCCTGTTGCGAACCCGAGGTGATCAGCACGTTGTCGACGCTGGCCAGAATTCCATAGCGCGCCATGTGCGCGACGATGTACTCGCGCAGCGGACGGTAGCCCTCGGTCGGCCCGTATTGCAACGCAGCCGCAGCCTGCGTGTGCAGCACGCGCTGGCAGGCTTCCTGGAAGCGCTCCACCGGAAACACCTCCGGCGCGGGAAGCCCTCCGGCAAAGGAGATGACTTCGGGACGTTGGGTGATTTTCAGGAGTTCGCGGATGATGGAGCTTTTTGCAGTCTTCGTACGTTGCGCGTAACGGTGTGCCCACGGCGCTGCCATACCACACCTCTCGTTGTTACTCTTCACCGTAACGCAGGCCGGCACACGTGTCTGTGACGCGCGGCACGATACCGTGTTACGTACTTCCGGAGTGGCGGCAGCTTCAGCTCTTGCGCGAAGTGACCGCGAAGAATTCCGGCTACATCCTGCTCGATTTTCCGGCTGTTGCACTTGGGGCAGCTGACCTGCTTGCTCTCGTGCTCTTTCAAGGTAAGAATGGCTTCAAACTTGTGCTGGCATTTCTTGCAGATGTACTCGTAAACCGGCATTCTCTCCTCCACAAGGTGGGTTGGGGCGGAAGGAGTTGAGGAAAGCCGAAGCTCTCCCGAAGACGAACAACAGCTCTATTATCGCTCTCCGCAGCACGATTTTCCTGTTTTATATTTCTCCGCGCGAAATACGTGCGATTTCCGGCGCCAATGAGCAAACGTCCAAGTCCGCGCGCAGCATCCAGTTAATAGAAGGACGATTCATCGTCTTTCCATTCATAAGGAAATCATCATGCTTAAGCCGGAAGTCGTAGTGATCACCGGCGCGTCCGCCGGGGTGGGACGCGCCACTGTGCGCGAGTTCGCGCGTCACGGAGCCAGAATCGGACTCGTAGCCCGGGGACGCGACGGACTGGAAGGCGCACGCCGCGAAGTGGAGCGCGCCGGAGGACAAGCTCTGGTGCTGCCCACCGATGTCGCCGACGCACAACAGGTGGAAGATGCCGCCGAGCGCGTCGAAAAGAAGTTCGGCCCCATCGATATCTGGATCAACGATGCCATGGTCTCGGTCTTCTCGCCCATCAAAGAGATGAAGGCGGAAGAGTTTCATCGCGTAACCGAGGTGACGTACCTGGGCTATGTCTATGGAACGCTTGTCGGCGTTGAAGCGCATGTTGCCGCGCGATCGCGGAACCATCGTTCACGTTGGCTCGGCGCTGGCCTATCGCAGCATTCCGCTGCAGGCTGCGTATTGCGCGGCCAAGCACGCCATCCTGGGATTTCATACCTCGCTGCGCACCGAGCTGCTGCACGACGGCAGCAACGTGCACACGACCATGGTGCAGATGCCGGCACTCAATACGCCGCAGTTTGGCTGGGTGAAGAGCCGCCTGCCGCACAAGGCGCAGCCGGTGCCGCCTATCTATCAGCCGGAGGTCGCCGCCCGCACTATCTACTATGCCGCGCATCATCCTAAGCGGCGCGAGTACTATGCGGCGTGGTCGGCCGTGGAAGCCATCTTCGGCAACAAAATCGCGCCATCGTTCGCCGATCGCTACCTTGCGCGCCATGGATACCAGTCGCAGCAGTACGATGGACCCGCTGATCCGAACCGTCCCAACAACTCTGTGGGAGCCCGTGGCCGGCGATCACGGCGCGCATGGCGCGTTCGACAAACGCGCGCGGCCATTCAGCTTTGAGGCGTGGGCGGAGACGCACCCGGCGGTGTTCGCGATGGCCGGAGTCGGCGCAGCAGCGGCCCTCTGCGGAGCGATCACGGCTGCCTATAAGGCAATCCAGAGCGCGCGTCCCGACCAGACGCAGCGTTACCGCCGTGCCGCGTAGCTAGCGGAACAGCGTCAACTGCTGCTCGGCCGGACGCGGCAGCGGCCCGATGTCGCCGCGCCGGGTGATCTCGCGCGTGATGCCGTGCTTCTTGCGCAAGCGGTCCATCAGCTCCGAGATGCGCCTGGCGTAGGCTGTACCGAGGAAGGCGCGGTCCTCGAAAGCGCTTGCGATATTCCTCGACCAGGTGAGGGAACTCCTGCTCCAGAAACGGCAGGAAGACCTTCGCCGACGAGGGCTTCAGAAACAGCGGATTGGCGTAGATGTACTTGCCGTCCACCTTTTTCGTCGCGCTCACGAGAGCTTCCAGATTCTTCGGCGAATCCGTGATGCCGGGGACCACCGGCGCGCAAATCACTCCTGCCCGCAGTCCGGCTTTGCGCAGCTCGCGAACGGCCTTCAGCCGCAGGTCGGGACGCGGCGCGCGCGGCTCCAGAATTCTCGCCAGCTTGGTATCGATGGTCGTGATGGTGAGATTCACGTACAGCGTGTTGCCCTGGGCGATGCGCTGCAGCACGTCGATATCGCGCACAACCAGGTCCGATTTGCTGACGATGCCGATCTGCAATCCCTGATGCAGCGCCAGCTCCTCCAGAATGCCGCGCGTGATCTCGAAGCGCTTTTCCGCCGGCTGATAGGGGTCGGTCGCCGTGCCGATAGCAATCTCTTCGCCGCGCTTCACCTTGCGCAGCTCCTGCCGCAGCAGCCACACCGTCTGCTGCTTGACGTAAATTTTGCGCTCGAAGTCGATGCCGTCGTTCATCTCCATGAACTCGTGGGTATAGCGCGCGTAGCAATATTTGCAGGCGAATTCGCAGCCGCGGTACGGATTGATCGTCCAGGTGAACGGAACTCGCTTCGAGGTGCAGCGGTTCAGGATCGCGCGCGTGGGCAGGGTGAAATATTCCACCAGGTGGCCCTGGCGGATGGATTCGCCCTGCGCCGCCAGCCTGGCAATGCCGACCAGCGGCTGGGGAGAATCTTCCTCAACGGTTTGCAGCAGCCAGGGATTCATCGGTCACGACTTTCGCTTTTTATTCGCCTTGTAGCGTAGCGCGAAGGCAGAGCTCAGTCAACGCGAAACCCGGTCACAATTTTCGCAGCTTGGGCGAGACAAACCCGCCCGCATCCCGCACATCCAATGGTCGAAACAAGGCTGTTATCGGGGGGAACGTTTATGTCTGATCAAAAGCACATATTGAATGCATTGGAGGACCTGATCGAAGTTTGCCGCGACGGCCAGAATGGCTATCGTGACGGCTCCGAGCACGTCAAAAATCCGCAACTGAAAGGCTTGCTGAACGAAGTAAGCCTGGAGCGCGCGAAGTTTGCGGGCGATTTGGAGAGCGAAGCCGTTCGCTATGGCAAGGCCGATGTCGACCGCTCGGGCAGCACCATGGGCGCGCTGCATCGGGGATGGACGGATCTGAAGGCCAACCTGGGCGGCGGCGACGACGCCATCCTGTCGTCGATGGAAACCGGCGACAGTTACGCCAAGGATCATTACGACAAGTACATCAACGACAACAAACTGCCGGACGACATCCTGGGCACGATTCGCAACCAGGCACAGGCGATCGTCGGCACCCTGGACCGTGTCCGCGCCTTGCGGAGACAGAACAAGGCTGCGTAATTAAATCCGAGTAATCCTCGCCGGGGGACGAGCGCGCTCGTCCCCTTTTTCCTACTTCAAGTTTTTCTGCAGAAATTCCGCGGTGACTTTCTGGGCGTTGGCGGCGTCGTCCGCGCGGTAGCCCTTTTCATTATTGGGATTCTCGAAAGCATGCCCGGCGTCGGGATAAATATGGATCTCGATTTTCTTGTTCATCGCTTGCAGCTCAGTTTCAAACTTGCGAATGTCTGCAACTGAAATTCCCTGGTCCTGGCCGCCGAAAATCCCGAGGATGGAGGCGTGGATCTTGCGCAGGCTGGACTTGTCGGTGGCCAGGTGTCCGTAGTTGATGACGGCCACCTTGAGCTTGGGATCCGCCAGCGCCAGGTCGAGCGCGTAGCCTCCGCCCATGCACCAGCCGATCACCCCAACCCGCTTGGCGTTCACCGTGTTGAGCGAGCGCAGGAAGGCCGTCGCCGCCAGAAGGTCCCGCTGGGCACGGTCTTCCGGGACGCCGCGCATGATCTGGTGAGCCTCATCCGCAGTGGTCGCCACTTTGCCGCGATACAGGTCGATGGCAAGGGTGACGTAGCCCTTGTCGGCATAGTCGGAAGCCTGCTGCTTGACCCAGTCGTTCAATCCCCACCACTCGTGAATGACCACCAACGCGGGAAACGGCCCCTCGCCCGCAGGCATGTAGAGCAGCGCGTGCACGGTTTCGTCACCGCTCTGATAGGTGACGTCGCGCGGTTCAGCCGCAACCGCAGCGACGGCGAACAGGCAGATCAGGATGCTGAGCAAAAAAGCTTTCACGATCAGTCCTCCAACGGTGTTCAACATTAGAGCGTGTTTGAGGGCAAGTTGTCATCTGGAGCTTAAGTGCAAGCCGCAGCGGTAACTCCCCGGCGTCACTCAACAGCTTCAGCGATTTTTTTTGAACACGCGGATTGATTTCGTAGACTCTCGTGCTAACATGCCGCTCGTTTTGGCAAGTGCCCAGTTCGACGATTGCACCACAAACTCCCTGACGAGAGAGGTTTCCTCTGATGCTGGCCGCCCGGCGCACCTGCTTCGCCGCCCTGATTCTTACTCTTTTCCTCAATGTAAGCTCCGCCATCGCGCAAGTGGTGGTTGCGACCGTGCCAGTCGGTGTAGGCCCAGATGCCGTCGCGGTGAATACCACCACCAACAAAGCCTACGTGGTGAATCTGCTCTGCGACACCCTCAGCTGTTCTAATCCCGGATCCGTCTCGGTAATTGATGGTGCCACGAACACCACGACGGCGACGGTCCCGGTTGGTGTGACGCCCGCGGCCGTGGTGGTGAATCCAGTAACCAATAAGATTTATGTGAGCAACGAGTGCGGCAGCGACAACAACTGCCAAAGCCTCGGAACCATCACCGTCATCGACGGCGCAACCCTGGCCACGCAGACCGTGACTGTTGGCTATGTTCCCGCGCGCATGGCGGTGAACCCGGTAACTAACAAGATTTATGTAGTGAATATGTGTACCTCTCCCGGCATTCAGGAGTGCCAGAACGATGCTCCCGGGACGATTACCGTCATCGACGGAGCGACGTTGCAGACGACGAATGTGACAGTGGGCTATGCGCCGGCGGATGTCGCGGTGAATACGGTCACGAATACGATCTACGCTACAAGCCTCTCCGGTACCGACGGACAGAATGGGAGCGTTACCGTAATCAATGGAAATAATCTGTCCACCCAAACTGTCAACACGGATTATTTCACCTTGAGCGTGGCAGTTAACCAGACCTCGAATCAGATTTACGCCACAAACATATGCGGTGGCGATCCGAGCTGCCAGAGCGGATCGGTATCGGTCATCGACGGTTCGACCCTGACCACGCAGAGCGTGCCGATGCTGTTTGCGCCATACTTCCTCGCGGTGAATCCGGTGACCAATAAGATCTACGTCACCAATAACTGCACAAATTTATCGTGTAACACTCCGACGGCCGTTACAGTCCTGGACGGCAATACCCTTTCCACTACGCAAATTCCGGTTTGCAACACCGGCGACCAAGCGGCCGATATCGAAGTGAATACCGTTACCAACAAGATTTACTATCCGTGCGATCGCAACGGAGGAACACTCACGGTGATCGACGGCGCAACAAACACCACAACCCAGGTAGCGGTCGGCGATGAACCTGTGGCAGCCGGTATTAACGCCACGACCAACACCATCTACGTCCCTAATGCGAACGACGCCACAACCTCGGTCGTTGGTGGCGCAACCACGTTGCAGATGGTCGCGATCACGCCTTGCCGCCTGGTGGATACCCGCACGGGCAGTCCAATTCAGGGTGGAACTTCGGCAACCTTCAACCTGCCGCAACTGGCGCAAAGCCAGGGCTGTCCTGATATCTCGACAGCGATTTCCTATTCGTTGAATGTGACGCTGATTCCGAAGAATGGCAATCCGGTTCGCTATTTGACCCTCTGGCCCACCGGCGAGCTGCAACCGAATGTCTCTCTGATGAACTCGTACGATGGCCGGGTCAAAGCCAATGCGGCAATTCTCTCCGGTGGAGTAGGCAAGGCCGTCAACGTTTTCGTGACTGACACGGCGGACGTGGCAATCGACATTGACGCCTACTTCGCCCCCACAAATTCATCGACGCTGGCGTTCTATCCGCTGATCCCATGCCGCGTGGCCGACACGCGCAACTCGGACTATCCCCAAGGTTTGGGCGCTCCATTTCTATCCGGAGGGGCACAGCGCGACTTTCCGATCCTGAACAGCACCTGCATTCCCCACAACGTTACTCCCGTCGCCTATTCGTTTAACCTGACAGCCATTGCGTATCCGGGGCAGGGAAGCAGGCTGGGCTATCTCGAGATCTGGCCGACGGGAAGTCAGCCGGCGAATCCGGTGTCGACACTGAACAATCCCACCGGGACGAACGTGGCCAACGCCGCCATCGTGCCAGCCGGCACAGGCGGCGAGGTTACGGTCTTTGTCAGCAACGACTCGAATTTGGCGATCGACATCAATGGCTATTTCGCCCCCGCGGGAAGTGGAGGGCTGTCGCTGTATCCGAGCGCGACGTGTCGCGTCCTCGACACGCGCAGCCTCAGCGGGGGTCTGCCGTTCAGCGGGCAACTCGCGCCTCCGGTGGACGTCGTCGACAGCTCGTGCGGCGTACCGGCCAACGCCCAGGCGTACGTCTTCAACGCGACGGTCCTGCCTTCGCCGACGTTGAACTTCCTGACGCTGTGGCCTGAAGGCGATCAGCAGCCCGGAGTTTCCACCCTCAACGCCGTCGACGGTTTTGCGGCGTCGAATATGGCGGTCGTGCCTAACCTGGACGGGCAGATCGATGCCTACGCCATGGGGACTACGCAACTGATCCTGGATATTTCCAGCTACTTCGCGCCGTAAGAATACGGAAGCCGCTGCAACGGCACCATATGACGAAGTAGGAACGTACTGCTGCCGGTCTGCTTCTTAGGCGATGGGAGGCAGGCCGGACTTCAGTTCCAGCTGCCGATAGGCAGGATCGTTGTGTAGCCAGGTGAGGGCGCGGTCGGCGCGAATGCCGACGAACATCGGGTCGTGCTGATCTAACGACGCCTGGAGATAACGCAGGGTTTCCGGCTTCTCCCCCAGCCGCGCGTAGGTGACTGCCAGCAGGTAAGGCGAGATCTTACCCTCCGCGAAAAGTTTCTCCTCTTCTTGGGCCATATCCAACAGCATGGCACGCTCGCCGCCGGTCTGGAAGCCCTGCTCGGCTGAGCGGGCAATCTCCAGCTGCAACTCATCGTGCGATAGGGTGGCGGCGTCCATCGATTCCTTCAGGTAATTGCGGTAATCATGGCTGTCGAGGTAGATGTACGACAGATAGCGGTGCGCGGAATAGAAATTCGGCTGGCTGCTTTCAATCTGCTGCAAGCGCGCAATCGCTTCGTCGGTCTGACCCATGTTGTAGATGATCAGGGCGCGGTCGGCCATGATGGCGCTCGATCCCGGATCGATCTTCTCCGCAACGTTAATTTCGTTCAAGGCTTCCAGATTGCGGCCAAGCATCGCCAGGAAATTCGCGTACCAGTGGTGTGCCGCAGCGTAATTGGGATTCAGCTGGATGGCGCGGCGGAACTCGCGCTCGGCTCCGGGAGAGTCCCACTTCCAGAAGAACGTCACGAACGCCAGGCTGGCATGGGCTTCTGCCGAAGAGGGATCCAGCTCCACCGCCTTCTGGGCCGCAGCCAGCGCGCGCGGAAACGCGTCCTTCGAGGGCATCGCAGCAAATTCGCGGAGCAGGTTATAGCAATCAGCCAGGCCGACGTAGGCCGGCGCGTAGTTGGGATCGTGCACGATCGCCTGCGTGAACGAGTCTACCGCCTTGTTCAGATCTTCCGGGGTGCGCTTGTTCCAGTAGTAGCGCCCTTGCAGGTAGAGTTCTTCGGCCTCAGGGTTGGCGGCATGCGGCGCTTTTGCATTTGCAGATGTGCCGAGGGCAGACGCATGACGGCGATGCACAACCACCGCTACGACCAGGACGAGCACCGTCAGCGCAACACAAACAGCGGCAGCGATCCAGCGCTTCTGGGACGGAGCCGGGGCCGCCATCAGTTCTTCGACCGCGGCCGGGATGGAACCGGATTCGAGTGAGGGTGAGGACAGTTCAGCGGGCTCGGAAGCTTCGGGCTCGACGGCCGGCTCTTCAGGAATGGCCTGCGGCGAACGCATCCACTGCTCTAACTCTTGGGTGAAGGCATAGACCCGCGCACGCGAACCTCCAGGCAAGCGATGGACCGGCAGAAGCCGCTCTTTCTCCCACCGCTTGACGGTTCGCTCATCCCGATCGAAGAAGGCCGCAATTTCCTTCCACGAATCCAGTCGACGATTTGGCGCTCTTACTTCATGGGCCGGAGGCATGTACGCAATGTCCCGAAATGTCCCGTAAAGTCCCTTGTCCTAAAAACGGGAAGTGTTCAGAGTATAGCCACATTTAGCGGGGGTGAGCTAGCCGTTCTTCCAGCGGAGCTAAGTCCCGATCCTGAGATAACTTGACGCCCCACTCTGGTGGGTTGAAGCGCTTCCGGTTTGGGTGTCCGGAGGGCGCATCAAGATGTCGAACCAATAAACCTGAAAGTGCTATCTCCGCGTCGTGGGTCTCTTCGTCCGCAGTCCGCGAGACCAGCCGGCCCTGACGGCGCCATAAGAAGGAAAACAATGCGACGTCTCCACTCGTTACTTCTGGCCCTAACCATGATCGGGATCGTGCGACCGGTAGCCGCCCAGACCCTCATCGGCACCGTCCCCATCGGCAATAATCCCACCTTCGTCCAGGTAAACTCGGCGACCAACATGATCTACGTCACCAACTTCGCCGACGGTACGGTCACGGTGATTAACGGGGCGACCGACGCTACCAGCACCGTCCATGTTGGGAACCATGACGAGTTTCTGGTCATCAACCAGAACACCAACAAGATCTACGTCAACAATCGCGCCGACAGCACCGTCTCGGTCATTAACGGCGCCACCAACCAAGTCACCAAGACGATCTCCGGATTCTCGAATCCCATCGGTTCCGACATCAATCCGGTGACCAACAAGATTTACGTCGCCAATAGTGGCAACGGCACCGACAACACTCTGGGCATCATCGACGGCAGCGACGACACCCTGATCAACACCATCACCGTCGGACTTGTGCCCATCGCGGTCGCGGTCAACCCGGTCACCAACAAGATTTATGTCATCAACCAGTGCGGCAACAGCAACAACTGCACCTCGAACGGCACGGTCACCGTGGTCGACGGCAACACCCTGGCCACTACCAGCGTTAACGTCGACTGGAATCCCGGCGTCATCCTAATCAATACCCTGACCAACAAGATCTACGTGATGAACAACTGCGGCAACAACTCCGGCAGCGCCGATTGCCTGGCAAACGGTACGCCGACGCAAGGCACCGTGACGGTCATCGACGGCGCCACCAATGGCACGACGCGCGTCAACGTGGGCACGAACCCGGGCGCGCTGGTGGTGAATCCGGTCTCCAACGAGGTTTACGTCAACAACCAGAACGACAACACCACGACCATCATCAACGGCAGCACCCTGGCGACCAGCCTGGTCAACGTCGGCAACACTCCGGCTGACGTCGAAGTCGATCCCAACACCTACAAGATCTACGTCACCAACTACGGCGACAACACCATCACTATGATTGACGGAGCCACACACCAGACCACCAGCCTGGGCGTGGGAACCGGCCCGGCCGCCTCGATCGTCAATCCCGTGACCAATCGCTATTACGTTACCAACACCGGGAGCAATACCGCCTCGGTGATCGCCGGCGGACAGCCGAGCGCGATTCAACTCGTCGCGGTAACGCCTTGCCGCCTGATCGATACACGCAACAGCGGCGGCCCGATTACCGGCGGCACGTCGCGCAGCTTTACCGTGTCGCAACTCGGAGGCTGCGGAATTCCCGCCAACGCTGCTGCCTATTCGATGAACGTAACCGTCGTACCCGCCGGAGCGCCGCTGGGCTATCTGACTATCTGGCCGACGGGCGCCGCTCAGCCGGTGGTTTCGACCATGAACTCCACCGACGGCCGCACCAAGGCCAACGCCGCTATCGTTCCCGGCGGATATCAGGGGGCGGTCAGCGTCTATGTCAGCAATACGACCAATGTTGTCCTGGACATCAATGGCTACTTCACCGGACCGGGCGGCAGCACGCTTCAGTTCTATCCGCTCACCCCGTGTCGGGTGATCGATACCCGCGGTGCCAACGGCAACCTCGGCGGCCCGGCGCTGGTCGGCGCCACGGAGCGCGACTTCAACATGGCGTCCAGTTCCTGCATTCCGCAGGGTCCGGACATCAAGGCCTATTCGTTAAACTTCACCGCCATCCCCTACCCGTCAGGTCAGCCGATGACTTACCTGACGGCGTGGCCGGAGGGCGAAACCCAGCCCGGCGTCTCGGTGCTGAATAATCCGACGGCGACGAACGTGGCCAACGCCGCCATCGTTCCGGCGGGAACCAACGGCGGCATGTCGGTCTATCCGTCGCAGAGCAGCAACCTGGCAGTCGATATCAACGGCTACTTCGCAGCCCCGGGCTCCGGTGGCCTGTCGCTGTACGCCGGAGCTCCCTGTCGCGTGCTTGATACCCGCCAGTCGGGTGGCGCCTTCGAGGGCAAACAGGTTGTGAATGTCGAAGGCAGCCCCTGCACCTTGCCATCAAACGCGCAGGGCTACGTCTTCAACGCGACCGTGATACCGCAGCCCGGATTCGGCTGGCTGACCTTGTGGCCCGATGGCCAAACCCAGCCGGGCGTTTCCACCTTGAACGCGCCCGACGGCCGTATTACGTCGAACATGGCTATCGTGCCCACCACCAACGGCAAGGTTGACGCCTGGGCGCAGGGCTCGACCAACCTAATCCTCGATATCTCCGGCTACTTCGCTCAGTAGCCGCGCGAGGTTGTAACGAAGGGGGAACAACGAGTCTGGGGGAGCTTCTCCCTCCAGACTCGTTTGTTTATGGGGAAGCGCGGACCGCACGTCTAGTGGTGACACTAACGAAATTCGGGAATTCTTTCCAAATCGGTTTCCCCAGCGCAGCGCAGACGCGATTCAGGATTGTCTCTGCTTTGGTTCGGTGAGAAAATCACCACGTTTGCACTGCTCCCGACAAAGAATTCGCTTGAATCTATGTACAAACCTAGGCTGAAGTTCGTCTGGATGGCGCTGATAAGTCTGCCTCTGTTGGGTTTCTCCGCGGGCGCTCAACAACTGATTGGGTCTGTAAACGTGGGCTATGACCCTTCGGGGATTGCCGTGAATCCCCTCACCCACAAGGTCTACGTCGCCAACCAGTGCGCAACTGACAACTGCAGCGACGGCGGCTCGATCACCGTCATCGATGAGACTACCCTGGGGACGACGACCGTCCAAACCGCCCCGCAATACGGCGAGTACAGCACCCCCATTGCAATCAACAAGACCACGAACAAGATTTACGTGGTCACCTGTGGCACCACCAACTGTTTTCCCGGCGTGGTTCAGGAGATCGATGGCGTCACTCTGGCGAGCAGACTCGTGCAGGTGGGAAATCTTCCTTCGGCCATCGTCATCAACGAAAACACGAACAAGATTTATGTTCTGAATTCATGCACCGGATGCAACGGTACCGACACCCTGACCGTCATTGACGGAAGCACTCTCAATACGACTACGATCGATCTTGGGCAATATAACTATTACTACATCCCTGGAAATGCGGCCATTAATCCCAATACCAACAAGATCTACGTAACCAATTCATGCGGCTCCGACATGGATTGCACTTCGCCCGGTTCGCTCAGCGTTATCGACGGAGCCACTCTTGGAATCACTACGATCGCAGTTCCCAGATATCCTGCGCTGATTGAGGTCGATCAAACCCGAAACAAGATCTACGTCGGCGGTGGCAACGCCGTGACCCAGATCGACGGCGGCACACTGGCGTCCAGTTCGGCGCTTTTGCAAACCACTCCCGTTGCCCTTGCGGTCGACCAGACGACGAATCGGATTTTTACCGTCGGCGGTGAATCAGGCTCCTATCGAGGTCAACTATCGGCCACCGACGGGCGCACGCTGGCTACGACATTCACGAATCTAGTCGACGGGCCCAGCTCGCTGGCTCTCAATACCACGACCGGCAAACTCTATACGACGTTCCCTGCTTACTACGACTTGTTGGGCTCGATTGATGGCAACGATCTTTCCATGTTCAACATGACCGTCGGAGGTGGTCCCGTTGATGTAGCCGTCGACGAGACCAATAATCGAACGTATGTAATCAACGAGTGCGGCAACTACTACGGATTCTGCTTTGGAGTGCAGGGAACAGTCTCGGTCATCGACGAGACGCCTCCCACAGCGTGGCAGTTCGTTCCAGTCACGCCGTGCCGGGTGGTCGACACCCGCAATCCGGATGGACCCTTTGGAGGACCGGCGATCCCGGGCGGCAGCATCCGCAGTTTTGCGATTCCGCAGGGAAGCTGCGAGATCCCGCCAAGCGCTGCAGCCTACGCCCTGAACGTCACCGTTGCGCCGCACGGCGCATTGCGTTACCTGACCATCTGGCCTACCGGACAGCCGCAACCAACGGTGTCGACCATGAACTCGATGGATGGACGCATCAAGGCCAACGCTGCCGTCGTCGCCGGGGGAACCAGCGAGGCCGTCAGCGTCTATGCCAGCGACACCACCGACGTCATTCTCGACATCAACGGCTACTTCGTTCCTCTGCCGAGCCAGAACGCGCTGGCATTTTATCCCCTGACGCCATGCCGCGTGGTGGACACGCGCGGCGCTGAGGGTCCGCTCGGCGGTCCCTACCTGCAAGGAAACCAGGAGCGTGACTTTCCGATTCTCCAGGCGACCGGCTGCAACATTCCCAGTAGCGCCCAAGCTTACTCACTCAACTTCACTGCGCTTCCCAAGAGCATCCTCGGCTACCTGACGGCGTGGCCCGCCGGTGACCAGCAGCCTGGCGTTTCCACGCTGAACGATGCCACCGGGACGGTCGTCGCCAATGCCGCGCTTCTGCCCTCAGGCAGCGGCGGCGATATCGACGTGTACGTTACCAACGACACCGACCTGCTCATCGATATCAATGGATACTTTGCCCCCGCAGGTCAGGGAGGACTCTCGCTTTACGCTCCCACGGTCTGTCGCTTACTGGATACCCGGCAGATCGGTCCCCCGGTGGACGGCGAACGCACTGTCGCGGTGGCGACCACGGGCTGCATTGTGCCGAGCACGGCCCAGGCCTACGTCCTGAACGCGACGGTGTTGCCGCAAGGCTATCTGGGATATCTCACGTTGTGGCCCGATACGGAACCGCAGCCGTCGGTCTCGACCTTGAACGCGCACGACGGGGCTGTGACCTCGAACATGGCCATCGTTCCCACCGTAAACGGCTCGATTGACGCTTACGCACCCAACTGGACGCAACTGATCCTCGACATCTCCGGGTACTTCGCACCGTAGGTTTTCCACGAAACAGATGTTCTCAGGCGCAGCCGGTCACTTCAACGGGTACACGGAAAAGTCAGCCTGTTTCCGATCAGTCCGACCACGCGCCCCGCGCGCGATTCGGCTAGCGCCCCTGATGCGCCAGCACCTGCGCCTGCTGCCGGGCCCGCGCGCTCTCGTAGCCAACGGCCGCGAAGTACGAGACGCGATCGAAGAAGCGCTCCAGGTGATACAGCAACTCCATCTCGCCCAGCAGTTCCTGTGATTCCATGAAGTCTTCCTGTCGCAGAAACTCCCACAGGTGCTCCTTGACGGTCTGCAGCGCGTACAGCATCTGGCTGAAGGGGACATCCTGCTGGGCCCGTCGCGCTCCCAGTCCGATGTAACGCTCTTCCACATCACCTTCATTTGTACTCAGCAGCCATTCGCTCAGGTTGCGATAAATCTCAAACGCGCGGTGCTTCAACTCGCTGTCCGGCACCAAGGTCAGCAAGTCGTTGCAGGATTCGGAATCCTTCAGCTTTTTCAGTAAGCCGTCCGCAAGTTGATCGGCATGTTCTTCCACCAGTCGAACCAGCCTCAGCGCAAACATAACCGGCTCCTTATTTTTCACTGCTGCAGTTTTGAATGTCAGTCTGTCCGCTGCGTAATCAGCACTGGGCAAGGCGCTTCGGCGACGATGCGATACGCGTCATGCACAAAATGGAAGCCTCGCGGCTCCTGCCGGTGAATACTGATGACGATCAGGTCGCTCTGCTGCTCACGCGCCACGCGCACGATTCCGGCCACCGCGTCGTGGCCGAATTCCACCCGGAACTCCGCCGGAAATTCCAGCTGCGGCTTGTAGGAGAGAATCTGGCGCAGGCGCGACTGAAAGTACGGCCGCGCGATTACCTGCTGATCCTCCGGGTAAGGCGTGGCTGCCGACGCCGCAACGTGCAGCAGCGAGAGCCGGGCACGATGTTCGCGCGCCAGAAAGACAGCGCAACGTGCCGCCGCGGTCTCCATCGATTGCAGGTCGGTGGCCAGCAGCACATGCTTGGGATCCCAGATGGGACAGCATGGCCGCGCCTGCGGCCCCACCGCCAATACCGGACACGCCACGTGACGGAAGAAGTGTTCCGCTGCCGAGCCGATGGCGGCTTTGCGAAAGCCTCGCGCGCCATGGGTTGCGACGATGACCAGATCGGCGCGATCGAACGACAACAGACGTTCCACAACCTCCAGCGGACTGCCCTTCAAGAGCCAGCACGAGCACTCGACGTCGCCGCACTTCTCGGCTTCGGCCTGCAGACGGGCTTCGGCCTGCGACTCGCTCTCGGAAGTACGGGCGGCGCCGGCCTCCGAAGCATGACCGTGTGTCGGCGTCTCCAGCGCATGCACCAGATGGATTCTCGACCCATAATGCCGGGCGATTGAGGCGCCATAGGCTAGCGCCTGATCGGCGGACGGAGAAAAGTCAGTGATCAGGACAATATTTTGTACGGCAACTCTTGGTGTAGTAGTCAGCACAGCCATCGCGCACCTCCACTTCCGAATCACCAGTCAGGCTGACAGGTTGAAGGTCCCAGTTCCGGCGATGTTCCGGCATTGCTGCGTTTGGACAAACAATGACGGTGTGAGTTCAGAACCGGGGTAGAGAGGAACAGCGCGTTCCACGTGACCCGCATAGCGCACCTTGGGAGAGCAGCACGCCGCTAAGTGGAGAAACAAAGCTGGCATGCTTGCAACGTAATTTTAGAAGCGCCGCCTGGGGTTGTCTGTGATGTACGGCACGTCAGCCGGCGATGGCGAACCGAAACGGAAAGCGTGCAGTGCCCTATTCCGATTCCAGCACCAGGTAGCTCAGCAGGCCGTCGCGCTCGATCTGCAGGACGATAGGGGCCCCCGGCTTCAATCCGCGCAGGTCGTTGCGCAGCTGATCGATGTTCTTCACGGTTGCGCCGTTCACCGAATGGATGACGTCGCCCGGCTGCGGACCTTCGCCCAGCAGCGTGCTTGTCGGCGTACGCGCGGCCACCAGCACGCCGGTTTTGATCCGCAAGTCGTCGCCGATCATCTCGCGCAGGCTGTCGTTGATGGTCAGCCCGAGAATGCCGAGACGGTTTACCAGATTGTCGGGTCCGGTCACCATGTCGGCAAAGCGCTCCGGGTCGTCGCTCTTCTCGGTGACCTTCACCGGCACATTCTGCACCTTGCCGTCGCGCAGCAGTCCGACGTCGATGTTCTCTCCCACTTTGTAGGAGTACAGGTCGAGCGCGAACTGGCGCAGGTCGTCGACCGGCTTGCCGCCTACGGTGGTGACGATGTCGCCCACCTTCAGCCCGGCCTTGTCGGCGCTCGAGTCGGGCACGACATCTTCCAGGATCACGCCTTCTTCGACCGGCAAATGCAGGCCCTCGGCCAGTTCCGGCGTGATGGTGTGCAGATAGACACCGATCTCTCCGCGATGCACGTGGCCGTTCTTGCGTATCTGCTCGTAGACGCTGCGCACCACGTCGCTGGGAATGGCGAAGCCCAGGCCTTCGTTGCCGCCCGACTCCGACAGGATGAAGGTGTTGATGCCGACGACGTGGCCGTCGACGTCGACCAGCGGGCCGCCGCTGTTGCCGGGATTGATGGGCGCGTCGGTCTGGATGTAAATGTCGGGACGGTCAGGATCGATCTGGCGCGCGGTCGCACTGACCACGCCCATGCTGACGGAATTCTCCAAGCCCATCGGACTGCCGAAGGCGAAGACGACTTGCCCTTGCTTGAGATCGTCGGAGTTTGCCAGTTGCAGCGAGGGCAGGCCCTTGGCGTCGATCTTCAGCACGGCCAGGTCGGTCAGGCGATCCATGCCGACGAGCTTGGCCTCCAGGACGCCATGGCCGGGCAGCGACTTGCCGGCATTCTGCTGCTCCAACCCCTGCAGGCGCACACGAATCTCACGCGCGCCCTCGATGACGTGCGCGTTGGTCACAATGTAGCCGTCGTCGGTCAGAATCACGCCGGCGCCGATGCCGCGCTGCGCCTGGAGATAAGCGGTGTCGTCTTTGTCCTGGTCGGTGGTCAGACCGAAGCCGATGGTCAGCACCTGCACGACGGACTTGGTCACCGTGTTGGACAGCTGCTGCACTGACTCGCTGAAGACATGCAGCGGATCGCTCTTCAGCAGCTTGGCGGACTCGGCCGAACGGGTGGGCTGCTCGGTTTGAGCGGCGGAAACGGCCGGCAGAAGCGCGAGGAGCAACACGGCATTCGCGACAGCGAGAGGACGGTTGGACATGGTTGGTTGCTTTCTTTCCCCTGCGAGAGCCTGCGGAGAACTCTACACCCGTTAAGATGATTTTCAGCCCGCCAAGTAGCGTAGTTCCACAGAAATTCGTGATCTTGGGTGAAGCACGCCTTCAGGCGTGCAGGAGCGACCTAACCACCGTCTCGGCTTCAGCCACTGAGGATCGATGAGCAGGGTGACCTCAGGCGCTAAAGCGCAAATCTGGACTGCACTGTAATATGCACGCCTGAAGGCGTGCTCCACCCTCTGTACCTCTTCAGGAGTGCACCACACTGTGCGGTTACCGCCGCTTCTGCCAGCGGAAGCCGACGCGCGCCAGGATGGGCTGGCCGATCGTCGGAACCGGGGTGCGGCCGATGTTGTAGGTAAGGTCGGTGAGGTTCTCTCCCTGAAAGAAAATGTCGAAGCCCTTGGGCAGCGGCTTGGAGACCGTCGCGCTCAACACGAACATCGAGCCCAGCGGGAAGAGGTTCTGGTCGTCATCGAATTCGTTGCTCTCGGCGCGGCCCTGAATCGCAACCATGATCTGCTTGGGCGCGGCCCAGGTTCCCTGGAAGGTGAAGATGTTCTGCGGCACCAGCGGGATCAGGTTGCCGACCAGAGATGGATTGCCGGGATAGCTGGCGACCGTGGTGCTCATGAACTGATACGCCGCCGACAGCGTGATGCGGTTGGTGAAGCGAATGTCAGTTCCGGCTTCGACGCCGACCGATTGCGTGCGGCCCAGGTTCTCGCGCATGCGCACGATCAGATTCGGCGTTGAGCTGAGGGTCACGCTCTCGACCGGATTGGTCACGACGCCGCCGAACATGCTGCCGTGGATGGACACGCGGCCGTCCAGCATCGAGGTGCGCACGCCGCCTTCACCGCCGCTGAAGTGCTCGGCGCGCAGGTAGGCGTTGGCCAGCGTCTGCACGTTGCCGACGCGGAAGGCGCGATACAGTTCATTCAGCGTCGGCGCGCGGAACGAGCGATAGCCGGCAACGTACAACACGACGCGATCGCTGGCGCGGTAGGAGAGCGACACGCGCGGGTTAAAGGCATTCTGTCCGCGGCCGGGATAGTTGATGTCGGTAGGCGAGCCGTGCACCGGAATGCGGATCGAGCTGGCGTCGTAGTTGCTCCACAGATCTTCGCGGCCGGCCATGGTCAGCGACCAGCGCTGCGAGATCTGCACGATGCCTTCCAGAAACGCGCCCAGCGCCTGCTGCGAGCCGCCGTTGGACAGATTCGCGGTTGGATGTCCCGCCGAATACGTCGTCTCCAGGCTGACGCCCTGCACGTAGGTTCCGTCGGTTCCGGCCAGCATGGTGAAGCGGCTGGCCAGTTGCTTCGACCACTGCCCGATCAATCCCATCTGCTGCACCGGAACGTTCTGGACGTCGGTGAGCGATTCGCTGTCGCGATTGGCGGCGACCGACGAAAACGTTTGATGATAATTTTCCGTGCCGCCGTAAAGCCGCAGCGTGAACAGTCCGGCAGTGGGACTGTCGTAGTCGGTCCCGAAGGCGAGCTGGCGGATGGTGGTGTCGTTGAGCTGCAGCGGCGTGCCGTTCTGCCGGTCTTCGCCGTAGAGATTGCCGCTGAGGAACATGCGTCCGCGATCGCCGAACAGCCGCTCCAGTTTCACGTTGCCGGTGCCGTACTGAACGTTGACCGGCGTGTCGACGGTGCCGCGGATATCCTGCGGCACATCGATGTAACCGTTGGTGCGAAAGCCCTCGCCGCTGCCGCTCAGCGACCACTGGCCGAAGCGAACCGCGCCCCACCCCGAGCCCATGGGCGAATTCTCGTTGCCGTAAGAAACCTGGATGTTGCCGTCGGTCTCAACCGCCGGCCGCGTCTCCATGTTGACCACGCCACCCAGCGCGTCGTTGCCGTACAGCGCGGACACGCCGCCGGGCACAATCTGCACTTCACTCAGCGAGGCCTGCGGCGCTCGCGCCCAGTAAACCCAGCCGCCGAAAGGATCGTTGATAGGTACTCCGTCGACCAGCACCAGCGCCCGGCTGGCGCCGCTTGCTCCCAGGCCGCGCAGCGACACTCCCTGCGAAGTCGGATTCGCCGTCTGGCTGCCCGAACGGCGCAATAAGGTAAAACCCGGCACCTGGCGCAGTTTGTCGTCGGTGGTCAGCGGTCCCCACTGCTGCAGTTGCTGATCGCTGACCACGACGGAGTCCGGCTGCGACTCCACGTTGTCGACGCCGGTGGGAAGAATCGAGGTGCGCGTGGCCGTGACATCGAGACTTTGCTGCACCGCCGCGGTCGGCAGAACGATGCTCAACGCTTTGTCGCCGGCGTGCCAGTTGACGGTCGTCGTAGCAAATCCGGGCGAGCGGACTTCGATGGTTCCGCCGTCGCCGACGATGCCATCGAAGACGAAACTTCCGTCCGGCTGCGTCACGCGTCCGAAGTCCTGACCGTTGACGTGCAGAATGACCTGCGCGCGCGCGATGACCGCGCCGCTGCGATCGGTGACGGTCCCGCTGACAGTGGAGGTAGCCGCACTCCACAAATTCGCAGGCAGAATCATCAGCAGCAAAGCGCTGAGGAGTAACAGTCGAAGGCGGGCCGAGCGTGCGGTCTGCTGCATGGAGGGTCGTGGATGAGTGTACTAGAGGCGGTTAGTCGCGCCTAGAGAATGGAACGATTGCACGGCTCGCTTCTGAGCTGTTGCCCCAGATTTGCGTCTTTCTGTTGGACGCTAACCTGGGCGGATCAGAACCCACCTTAGGCCAAAGGAAGGCCGAACGCGGGGCACCTGCCTGCTAACTCAATCAGAGTATTCGTAGCGGCGCACCTGAAGGTGCGCCCTTTCAAAGCAGAAATTACAAGACTCTCCTTGTTCGCAACTCTCACTGCTTGATCCCCACGCCCTTGGGCAGGCGTTTCGGATCGTAGAGGAAGTCGACCAGCCCGTCGCGATAGTCGATCCTGAGCTGCATGATGCGCAACATGCGGAAGCCCAGGACGCCGGAGACCTCGGTGCCAACCTGCCGGGTGATGGGGCCGAGATCGAAGGTGGTGACGCCTTCATTGGGCTGCTCGTAGCGTCCGAATTGCAGCGTTGCGGTGTCGGCGGTGTAGACCTTGGCGACGCTGCCGCTCATGCCCTGGATCTTCATGTTCGGGTCAGCTTGAATCTGCGTGACCTGTTGCGCGGTGCGAGTCGACAGCACGTTGCTGAAGGCGCCAGTATCGAGCAGGAAGAGCATCGGGCCCATCTTATCGACCAGCGTCGGCACCAGCAGCAGGCTGCGGAAGCGGTAGACCTTCGTCCAGTTCGCCATGCTGGGCGCGACGTAGGCGTCCATAGGCAGCGTGCTCAGGCCGGGGCTGGCCTTGGCGGCCGGAGTGTTCTCGGTGCCGGTGTCCTCGCCCTGATCCGACGACATGGTTTGCAGCGCGGGCGGCTGCGCGCTCTCATTGGGACGCGGCGGCAGAGGCGACAGCCGCAGCTTGCCCGCCGGGGTATCGATGTCGATCAGATAGGCGCTGAAGACGTCGGCGCCGATCAGTCCGTCCTGGCCCGGTGACCGGCGACGCCGCGTCGGTTACCTTCACGATGCAGTCCTGAAATTCCAGATCGCCGACGCGAATGCTGTTGGCGAGCGCGGTGTAGCCCCCCTGCGTGCCCGAATCCCCCATGCCGACGATGGGTTGATAGCCAAGCTTCTGCAGAGCCAGCTTCTCGGCAGTGGCGCGGCCCAGCAGGATTCCCGCCGCCCCGGTATCGAGCGCGAGATGCGTCTCCTGCTTGTTGATCTTCACGTCGAGCCCCACGCCGCCGAAGGGCATGTCTTTGCGATACACCGGATTCAGCTTGGTGTCGGTTTTCTGGACGCTCGTCACCAGCTTGCACGGATGCGTAGGCTCGCTGGCATTTTTCTTCAGGAAGGCCACGTACTGCTGCAAGGTGCGCGCGATTTGCGGATTCAGGTTCGGCTTGGTGAGGTAGGCTTCCACCGCGGGAATCTGGTCGGCCTGCGGCAGCGAGTGGAAATACAGCAGCTGCACCGGACCGTTGTCGGGCGCGACCTCGTGCGCCTTCTTCAGATTGTCGTAGGCGCGGCGATACAGCGAATACGCCTTGTAGACGCGCGACAAACCGAGATACGGCTCGGGATCTTTCGGATTGAGATTTTCCGACTTGATGTAGAGCCGCTCGGCGTCGGGAATTTTTCCGGCGCGGAACTGCACGTCGCCCGCGGTGACCAGGACCTGCGGCGCGTTAGGCAGTGTCGCCACCGCCGACGTGGCCGTCGCCAGAGCTTCATCAACCTTGTTCAGCATGATCAGGCAGCGCATCAATCCGACCTGCGCGGGAATGATCTTGGGGTCGGCCTTCACGATCGCCTGATAGCGCGCGCCGGCCTCGGGAATCTTGCGCTGCGAGAAGAACTGGTTGGCTTCTCCCAGCAATGTCATGACCCCCGACGTTGTGGGAGGCGGCGCCACCGGCACGGTCTGCGACGTTGCTTTGTCGCCGTTCGTGGTGTGAATGGTTATCCCGCCGATGCCGGGAGGCTGCGGCGACGATCCGTTCTGCGCCAGAACAGCCGCACTGAAAAACACGGTGAGGATGATTGCAAGGAAAACGCGCGGCTGGTTGGGCATAGAAATCCTGCCCAGCAGAGTAGCACGAGCGATTGTGAGTTGTAAGGCGTTGCTGCAGGATATGATCTCCACAGATGAAATCGAAACGCCAAGCCGAGTGGCGACGCGACATCGAGAATCGTCAGCGCAACGTCGTGTTCCCCGCCACTGCGGAGAATGAGGCCAGGCTGTGGCGGAACATGGGCGCCGGAAAATGGAACGGCGTTATCGTCGCGGGTCTCGTACTGGTTTGCCTGACGTTAGCTGGAGCGCTAGCCGGATTGATCTCAATCGATCTTGGTGTCTACCGTGAGGGAACACTCATCCAGCGCGTCTTACAGGCGTTTGGGGCATGGATTATCCTGCTGCTTGCAATCACCGCAGTGTTACTGATCGCGTGGATTGTCCAGCGCAGGAAGAAATTCCGCAGATCGTAGAATCTACCGCAGCGCGTCTTCGACTTCGCTCAACCAGTCGGGGCGCTTGAGGAGTTCGCGAGGCTTGGGGCCGTCGGCCGCGCCGACGATGCCGTCGCGCTCCATGAGGTCAATAAGGTGCGCCGCGCGGCCGTAACCGATTCTGAGCCGCCGTTGCAGCAGGGAAGTGGAAGCCTTGCCGTATTCGAGGACGATGCGCACCGCGTCCTGGAAGAGTTCGTCGTTGTCATCGCTGGCGGCCCCACCCCCGGCGCCACCGGACTCGCCTTCTTCTTTCGGAGCTTCGAGGAAGGTCTGCTGATACTGCGCCGTGCCTTGCGCGCGCCAGAATTCCACCACCGCCGCAATTTCTTTCTCCGTGACAAACGGAGCGTGGACACGATGCACGCGCGCCGAGCCATTGGGCAGATACAGCATATCCCCGCGTCCCAGCAGCGCCTCGGCGCCGTTGGCGTCAAGGATGGTGCGCGAGTCGATCTTGGTGGCCACGCGGAACGACATGCGTGCCGGGAAGTTCGCCTTGATCAGGCCGGTGATGACGTCGACCGACGGACGCTGCGTGGCCAGCACCAGGTGAATGCCAACGGCGCGCGCCATCTGCGCCAGGCGCGTGATCGACGCTTCCACGTTTTGCCCGTCGAGCATCATCAGGTCGGCCAACTCGTCGATGATGATGACCATGTAGGGCAGAGGCCGCTCCTCGCTGTCATCTTCAAACAGGCTGGCCGAGCCGCCGTCGAACAGCTTGTTGTACTGATCGATGTTGCGCACGCCCTTGGCCGCTAGCACCTTCAGCCGCCGCTCCATCTCGCGCACGGCGTTGCGCAGCGCGTTCGACGCCAGCTTGGGCTCGGTGATGATCGGCACATGCAGGTGCGGCACGCCCTCATAGTTGCCCAGCTCCAGGCGCTTGGGGTCGACCAGGATCAGCCGAACCTCATCGGGCGTCGCCTTGTAGAGGATCGACATGATGAACGCGTTGATGGCCACGCTCTTGCCCGAGCCGGTTGAGCCGGCGATGAGCAGGTGCGGCATCGAGTTCAGATCGGCGGTGACGATGCGGCCGTTGATGTCTTTGCCCAGCGCGAGAGTCAGCTTCGACTTCGAGCCGAGAAACTCCTGCGCTTCCACCACCTCGCGCAGCCAGATGGTTTCGCGCTCCTGGTTCGGAACCTGAATGCCGACCGTCGATTTGCCGCCCATGCGCTCGATGAGAATGCTCTCGGCGCGCAGCGCCAGGCAGAGATCGTCGGAGAGGCCGGTAACGCGGCTGTACTTGATGCCCGCCTCGGGCTTGAACTCGAACGTCGTGACCACCGGCCCGGGATTGATTTGCACGACCGAGCCGCGCACGTCGAATTCGGAACATTTTTCGCCCAGCATCTGCGCCAGGTTTTTCAGCTCGTCTTCGTCGATGGTGCTGTGCTCGTCGGGACGGTGCAGCAGCGCGGTCGACGGCAGTTTGAAGCTGCCGGCAATCTTCGGCATCGTGGTCTTGCCCGACTGCCGCGCGTCGGCGCGGGTGGTGACGGCGATAGCCTCTTCGGAATCGGGCGCCGGTTCCGGCACCATTGGCTTCGGCGGAGGCGCGGGCTGGCGCTGGTCGTCGTCGGCGTCGAACATGCGATCGATGCCGCTGCGTCCATGCGAATTTTGCGACGCGGGAAGCGGCGCCGCAACGGCCTGTACGGCAGTCTGCATCGCCACGGGCTCTTCTGCCGTGGCAGGGGCGCGTTTAGGAATAAGTTGCGCAGTCACTACCGGCTTGGCATTGGCGGCGCGCTTCTTCTCTAGATCGCGAGCAGCCTTCTTGCGCGCGCGCTCGATGCGCCAGTCGGCGAAGCGGTCCATCGCAGCATAGAAAAAGCCCAGCCGCGTTTGTGACCAGAGATGCATCGCGCCGAAGGAGAAGGCGGTCGAAAGATACAGTCCGACGGCGATGACCGCAATGCAAACCAGGTACGCGCCGACAATGTTGAGGTAATGGATCAGGAAGTCGGCGACGATGCGGCCCAGCAATCCCTCGGACGGAATCACGCCCTTCCACATCACGTGCGCGCTAAGCAGGCCGATCAAGCCGGCGATGAACGCCAGCAGCGCTGTGCCGCCAAGCACTTTCGCCCACACCGCGCTGACCGGCCGCGAGCGGAACCAGTGCAGCGAGTACATCCCGAGGAATGCCGGCAACAGGAAGGCCGAGACGCCGAACAGTTGCAGCAGCACGTCGGAGATAAGCGCGCCGATGACGCCAATCCAGTTGTGCGCCGGACGGCCGCCGATCACGTTGGCCGCGGTGTTCAGCGACGGGTCGAGCGGCGAATAGGAAACCAGTGCGAGGACAAGGAGGATCGCGAAGACAAAAATCAGGAACCCGATCAGCTCGTTGAGCCGGCGGTTGGTCGTCGGAGTAAACGGTTGAGCCAGATTCATTTTGGCGTTTGATCGTTTTGAGGAAGCGCGCTGTTTGCCGGGACTCATGCTGATATATCCGTCGCCAGCAGACACCCGGGGCCCCCGGCAAACGCCGATTCTGCGTTTGTCGGAGTGAACACCCAAACGGCCGTGCTATCGCACGACGCACGTCTTCCGAAACTACCGATGCGGGTTCGCCGAACGGCGCAAGCAAGACGCCGCCCGGGCTGCACATACGCCAGAGCCAGTGTGATTATCCCAAAAGATTCAGGGGGGTGGCCGCAGAAATCGGGAGCTGGACGTTGGCGAAGTAGATGCGGTCTGGCAGGCGGCGCGCTTGGGCCATCTTAATGAATTGTCATCCCGAGCGGAGTGGAGTTCGCGCAGCGAACGTAACGGAGTCGAGGGACCTGCGGTTTGCCCGCAGGGGAAGAATGTCAGGATTCGCGACGAACCGCAGATCCTTCGACTGCGCGTCCGCCCGCCGCAACAGCGCGCCGGAAAGGCAAAGGCGCGGACGCTTCGCTCAGGATGACAATCGTGAGAGGTGCTTCGTATCAAAGTGCGATCCTCGACGTCGCTCAGGCTACAACTCGGAAGATTACGGAGAGTAAACCCGCGCCCTGACACAAGGCATCTTTGGTCTCCGCCCGCCACCCGCCTATAATCGTCGGTTACTCCACCGACACGAGAGGCACACGCTTGGCCTACTACGACCTGAGGGAATGGATCTCCGCGCTGGACAAGGCGGGAGAGTTGATACGCATCAAGGCGGAAGCCGATCCCATCCTGGAGATCGCCGAGATCACCGACCGCGTCTCCAAGTGGGGACCGCGCGGCGTGCACGGCCCGGGCGGCCCGGCGCTGCTGTTTGAAAACGTCAAGGGCTATCGCGGCTCGAAGCTGCTCATCAACCAGTTCGGCTCCGAGTACCGCATGCGCATGGCGCTCGGCGTTGACGAACTGGACGAGGTCGCCGACCGCATCCGCATGTTCATGGACGTGAAGTCGCCGCAGGGGCTGCTCGACAAAATCAAGATGCTGCCTATGCTGGCCGAGATGGGCAAGTTCTTTCCCAAGGAAGTTTCGACCGGCCCGTGCAAGGAAGTCATCCGGCACGACAACTTTTCGCTGCTCGATTTTCCCGTGCTGCAATGCTGGCCGCTCGATGGCGGCCGCTTCATCACCCTGCCGTCGGTCGTCACCAAAGATCCGCAAGACCGGCAAGCGCAACGTCGGCACCTATCGCATGCAGGTTTATGACGAGCGCTCGACCGGCATGCACTGGCAGCGGCAGAAACAGGGCGCCGAACATTATCGCGAGCAGATGCGCCGCGCCGCCGCGCGCGGAGAAGAGCAACCCGCTGGCCGCCGCGCTCGACATGATGGCGCGTTCCGGCGGAGGCTCGCGCGTCGCCGAGGGCAAGCAGGTCGGCGGACGCATGGAAGTTGCCGTCGCCATCGGCACCGAGCCCGCGGTGATGTTCTCGTCCATCGTGCCCGCGCCGCCCGACATCGAGGAGTACCTCATCGCCGGCTTCCTTCGGCAGAAGCCGCTGGAGCTGGTCAAGTGCGAGACCGTCGACATCGAAGTTCCGGCCACCTCGGAGATCGTGCTCGAAGGCTACGTCGAACTCGACGAGCTGCGCATGGAAGGCCCGTTCGGCGATCACACCGGCTTCTACACGCCCGAGGATCTCTATCCCGTCTTCCACGTGCAGTGCGTCACGCATCGCAAGAATCCCATCTACTCGACGACCATCGTGGGCAAGCCGCCGATGGAAGACGCCTACATGGGCAAGGCCGTCGAGCGCATCTTCCTGCCGCTGATGAAGCTCACCATCCCCGAGATCGTCGACGTGAACCTGCCCATCGAAGGCGTCTTCCACAACCTGATGATCGTGTCGATCCGCAAGTCCTACCCCGGCCAGGCGCGCAAGGTAATGAGCAGCATCTGGGGCATGGGCCAGGCGATGTCGACCAAGTGCATCCTCGTGGTCGATGAAGATGTCGACGTGCACGACATCGGCGACGTCACGCTGAAGGTCCTGAACAACATCGATCCCGAGCGCGACATCCAGTTCACGCTCGGCCCGGTCGACTCGCTCGACCACGCCTCGCGCCTGCCCGACTACGGCTCGAAGATGGGCGTAGACGCCACCCGCAAATGGCCGACGGAAGGCTTCACGCGTCCCTGGCCGGACGAGATTCGCATGGACGAAGCGACCAAGGCGCGGGTGACGAAGCGGTGGAAAGAGTTTGGGATCGAGTAGGAAGGCAGTGGCCAGTGGCTAGTGGTCAGTTTGGGCTAATGAGTCATTTATTTCGAGTGCCCCTGGTCTCGCGCTGTCTGTCGAGACATGGGAGACCTGGTCTCCACGATGAACATCGAGAGTGTAGTCGCTGAACTACGAAAGAAGTATGAAAGCCACCTGTCATCCTTGGGCGACAGCTCCTACCGGATGCGTCCGGATCAGGTGGTTAGCGAAGAGCTCGAGGGCTGGAGCGTGACGCTTCAGTTGTCTCGATCGGAGATTTGCGACCGCATTGCACTTTTCCTTGCCCGTGGATTTCGGAGTTCACAGCTGTCGTTTGGTTTTTGCGATGCAGTGGTTAATGACTTATTTGGTGCGATTACGCTTACAGGCGAAGCCAAGCCCGCTCTGTTTTGGAAGGTCTATATGGCCTTCGACGAAGGTGAGTATCGGCACGAGAATGATGATGCTGAAGTAGATCCGGTCGAGAAGTACACGCGGCCGATGCTGGCAAAGATAGTCTCGGAACACCCTGATGTTCAGGATTCAAGGCATGGACCGGAGTAGAAGCATGACTAACTCCGCCGGACCCGGTCCCAAAGCTTCGTTGTCAGATTACCTGGCCGCCGAGCGAACGCTGCTGGCCTGGATTCGCACTGGCCTGGCGCTGATGGGATTTGGTTTCGTGGTCGCGCGCTTCGGGTTGTTCCTCCAGGAATTCCAGGCGGTGGAACATGTTCGCGTCGCGCAATCTGTCGGCTCGCTGTGGTTTGGGACGGCGCTCATCCTGGGCGGCGTCTTGGTGAATGTCTACGCGGGATGGCGTCATGTACATCTGGTGCGCGAACTCGACCATCCCGGCACCGCCCATTCCGGTTCTTCCCTTAAGCCGGTCGCCATTGCTTTTTTTCTGGCGCTGGTCGGACTGGCGATGGCAATCTACCTGGTCTCGGTGCGCAGTTCCACGCGTTCGGCTTCGGCTGGTTCTACGGGTGCTGCGATGTTCGAGAGCTGGATGCGCTTGGGACCGCGTTGACGCTCGGACGCTCCGGTTGCGCCAACTTCGAGAGCTGAAAGATCATGGGGTGCTTCACACAACTTGGTTTTCGTTGTGTGGTAAGAAGCCTGATACCAATTTTTCCTCCCACTCATTCGAAAACCGCGAGTGAGTGAGAGACCCGCAGTAACGCACCCGCAACTTCAAAGCAGGGGCAGGTTCATGAATCGGCTCATCAAGACAACGACCGTCACTCTTGCAGTCCTCATCAGCGCCGCAGCGTTGGCGCAAAATTCGCAAAGCACCTTGGGAGCTCAACTGGCGGAGCTCAACAGTTTGAAAGAGAACATCAAGTCGAGTGACACGCGCACCCGCGTGGATGCCTTTCATCGGGCGTGGTCCATCGCCGTGGCCAGCGACGACACCAACGTCAAGCTCCTCGCCCTGGACCTGATGAAGGAACCGGTGGGGAGTGCGTCGGACCACATCCGAATGCCTGCGGTGTATGCAATTGCCGAGGTCGCCAACAGCACCACGGATCTGAGCGTCAAGTCCAAGGCCTTGTCGACGCTGAAAGAGCCTGCGGGTCGCGGCGCAGTTGCCCATCCGTCTGGCGGTGGTGGATGCGGTCAACGGCATGCTGTGCTCGCAACCTACGGCCTCGCTGGCAATGGAGGCAGTACAACTGCTGGGCGACTCGGTGCGCAGCGGCAACAACGGAATTCGCATACCAGCCATCAACGCCGTCACTCACATTGCAATCTCGTCGAGAGACGATCGCGTATTCAACACGACCCTCGACTTACTGCAGGCACCGCTCGATTCCATGGCGATGATCGGCGGTATGGAAGTGCGGATGATGGCGGTGGTCGAAGTCGAGCGGCTGGGCGTGTACGCGCCTGAGATCGGCACCAAAGCCAAGGCCATGGGAATGTTGCAGGCCAGCGCCAACAATAGCCAGTGGGAGCCGGAAGCGCGACACCGCGCGGCCGAAGGCGCAGCGCAGGTGCAGAACAGCATGAAACAAGCGCCGCCTGCGAATCAGCTCCCAAAGTCACAGACCTAGATGGCTGAGAGAATGGCAGCGCGTGTCGCGATACAATGCCGGACATCCATGACGAGACCATCTTCCATTGGCTTCGCTTTCTTACTGGTTCTGGCGGCGATGTTGCTGGTGCTGCCAAGTTGCCGTCGCATGTCGTGCAGCGACCATGTGGGGCAGAGCGCTGTCTCGCCGGATGGGAAGTATGTCGCGACCGTGCTGCAGAGCGAATGCCTCGCACGCGAGCACGCAACCGTGGTTGAGTTGCGGCGCAATCGCTTCCTGCTGAAAGATCCGCGCATCGTCTTCCTGATCGGAGGCTTCCGCGACATCAGCGTTGCATGGCAGAGCAAGAGCCAGCTTGCGATCACGGCTCCGACTTGCGAGCCTAAGAAGATCGAGCTGCGCAACTGGAAGAACGACGTGACAGCGCATTGCGAAGTAGCAGCAATCGCCAGCGCTCCTTAGAGTTCGGCTCGAGCGCATCCGAAATTACGCGCGACAACGATCGGCGCTTCCAGACCGCTTTCAATAAAGAAAAAAGCCCTCGAACTTCGAGGGCTCTCGCTTTCTTGTTTGCCAATTTACCGTTCCGGAATGCGAACCTTCGCGTCAGCTCGCTTATCGAGATGAATACTCTCGATGAAGCGCACCTTGCCCTGATTCAGTTTCATCACCAGGGAGGTGGTCCGCACGCCGTCGCCGAAGAAGCGTACACCTTTCAGCAGCGGGCCGTCGGTCACGCCGGTGGCGGCAAAGATGATGTTCTTCCCGGGGGCCAGATCCTCTGCCGTGTAGACGCGGTGGGGATCAGAAATTCCCATGTCCTTCATGCGCTCGGCCTGCTCCGGGGTATAGCCGACCAGGCGGCCGACCATGTAGCCGTTCAGGCAGCGCACGGCCGCCGCGGTGATCACGCCTTCCGGAGCGCCGCCGGTTCCCATCACGGCGTGCACGCCCGAGCCGAGCATCGAAGCCGCGACGCCGGGCGACAGATCGCCGTCCGAGATCAGCCGGATGCGAGCTCCGGCTTTGCGAATTTCGTTGATCAGTTTTTCGTGCCGCGGACGGTCGAGAATGATGATGACCAGGTCCTGGACGTCGCGTCCCAGAACTTTCGCGATGACATTCAGATTGTGCGAGACCGGCGCTTCCAGATCGACGACGCCCTTGCACGATGGGCCAACAACAATCTTTTCCATGTAGCAGTCTGGAGCGTGCAGCAGGCCGCCGCCCTCCGAGGCCGCCAGCACGGTAATCGCGCCCGGCGATCCGGTAGCGCACAGATTGGTGCCTTCCAGCGGATCGACGGCGATGTCGACCGAAGGATAGGCTACGCCATCGCGTTTGCCGACCTTCTCGCCGATGTACAGCATAGGTGCTTCGTCGCGCTCGCCTTCGCCAATGACGATGGTTCCGTCCATCGGCACCGAATCCATCACGCCGCGCATAGCTTCCGTTGCGACCTGGTCGGCATGTTTGCGGTCGCCCTGGCCCATCGTCTTGGCCGAGGCGATGGCCGCTTCTTCGACCACGCGCAGGAATTCCATGGCGAGATCGGTTTCGAAATTGGCGGTCGGAGAGTGATGGATCACGGGATCTTCGGTTTGAACTTTAGTTGCCATGAGGCCTCCGTCGATGATTACGGCTGGCTGTGCCGGAGGATGAGATGCTGAAACTGCAAGCCGCCGTCGAACCCGGTACGGATAAGAACGAGAACAAGGACCGTTGCCGCTCGCTGGCGCCCGGCACAAGTGCTAAGGATACACGCAGGAGCTGCATAATCGAACAGGGAAATGGGGCATATCTATTCGTTTCCTCATCGACGACCCTGTCCGCCGCGTCAATGCTGCTGGAAGCGATGTACTCCCAAATGCCTCCAAGTCCCGGAGCGCTTCCGGATGGAGGACGAAGCCGGTCATTGCGACGCGCGACGTTTGGCACTCTTGCGGCGCAACGCGGCAAAAGCCTCTTCGCCGTCTACCGCGGCCAAACGGCCGTCGCGAAGATCGTCATACCGACCATCCAGTAGCTGTCGGAGCTCAGCGATTTCGGTCAAATAACCTGCCATCGCATCTTCTAACAACTCGGCTTCGTTGCGTCCGGTTCTCGCAGCCAGTTCCTGCAAGCGCGCCTCAGTTTCGGGCTTAAAATGCACTTCCATGTTCCGAGTTTAGAAACCCTCCCACCCGCTGTCAAAAACTATCCACAACCCACCGGCCACTGCTTTTAGAACGCCGCCAGCCCGGTGATGTGCTCGCCGATAATCAGCGTATGGATGTCGTGCGTTCCCTCATAGGTCTTCACCGACTCCAGATTCGCCATGTGGCGGAAGATGGGGTACTCGTCGGCGATGCCGTTGCCGCCCAGAATGTCGCGGCCCATGCGGGCGCACTCCAGCGCCATCCAAACGTTGTTCCGCTTGATCATCGAGATGTGATGCGGCTTGACTTTGCCTGCGTCTTTCAGGCGGCCAACCTGCAGCGCCAGCAGTTGGGCTTTGGTGATCTCGCTGATCATCCACACCAGCTTCTCCTGCACCAGTTGATGTCCGGCGATCGGCATATCGCGGAACTGCTTGCGGAACTGCGCGTATTGCAGCGCGCAATCGTAGCAAGCCATGGCGGCGCCGATGGCGCCCCAGCCGATGCCGTAGCGCGCCTGGTTCAGGCAGCTTAGCGGCGATCGCAGGCCGCCCGATTCCGGCAGCAGATTGCTCGCGGGAATCCGCACATCCTGCAGCGACAAACTTGAGGTCACCGAGGCGCGCAGCGACCACTTGCCATGCACGTCGGCAGCGCGGAATCCGGGACGATCGGTTTCGACGATGAAGCCGCGAATGCGATCGTTCTCGTCTTCTGCCTTCGCCCAGATGATGGCGATGTTGGCGATCGAGCCCGAGGTGATCCACATCTTCTCGCCGTTCAGGATGTAGTCGCTGCCGTCTTTCTTCGCGCGCGTGCGCATTGCGCCGGGATTGGAGCCGGCGTCCGGCTCGGTGAGGCCAAAGCAGCCGAGGATTTCGCCCTTCGCCATGCCGGGCAGGTATTTCTGCTTCTGCTCTTCGCTGCCGAAGGCCCAGATGGGATACATGCACAGACCCGACTGCACGCTGACGAACGAACGCACGCCGCTGTCGCCGCGCTCCAGTTCCTGCGTCATCAGGCCGTACTCGACCGCCGACATTCCGGCGCAGCCGTAGCCGGTGAGGCTGGCGCCGTAGAAGCCCAGCTCGCCCATCGGCTTAATCAGCTCCTTGGGAAAGCGGCCGTCGCGGTTGCACAGCTCGATGATGGGGATGAGGTTCTCTTCGATGAACTTGCGCGTGTTATCGCGGACCAGCCGCTCATCGTCGCTGAGCAGCGAATCGAATTCGAGGAAGTCCACGCCTTTGAACTTGAGTGCCATGCGTTTCTCTCTATAAGGAAGATAGCGGTAGGGACGAACCTTCTACGCTATCAGGGGCCGAAGAGCAGGGTCAAACGCGGAGAGCGGCAGTTGGGAATTGGCAATTAGCAATTAGCAACTAGCAATTAGCAACTAGCGTTTAGCCGGTGCCGCTTTCTTCCCTTGATCCGGGCTTTGCTTCTCTCCTTTGCTTCAGGCCATTGCTTTGCGTCGGCCTTTGGTCTGCATCAAACCTTTAGTCTTGCGTCAGTTCCTCGCTTTGCGTCAGCTCTTTGTTTGTGTCAGGGCACGAGTTTACTCGTGCCGAACATGCACGAATATGGATGACGGCTTTAGCCGCTGCACCAGGTTTGCAGGGGCTGAAGCCCTCATCCTTGTGGCCGCCTGGACGGCACGACTGAAGTCGTGCCCTGACACAAAGCCGCGACCGAAGGCGACTGAAGTCGTGCCCTGACACAAAGCTCGCTGCGGCCGAGTCTTTCAGCACCCTGTGAAGCTGTGCCCTGATACCAGGCCGGCCCGAAGGCGGCTGAACTTGTGCCCTGACACAAAGCCCGCTGCGGCCGAGTCTAGCCCCTAGCCCCTAGCCTCTAGCCCCTGCCTTCATGCTGCCTTCTTGCGCTCCAACTCCAGGCTTTCTATCCGCTGCCTCCTGGCGTCGCGTTCACGAGTTCGCGGCGATTGCGTTGTGCTGCCGTGGGCTTGCGACAGCGGACCCATCAGCCGGCAGAAGAAGCGATCCATGTGGTGGCATTGGAATTCCGGCGGACATTCGTCGAGGGCGGCCAGCCTGGCTTCTTCCTCTTCGACGTCGGCGCCGGCTGCGACCTTGGCACCGATTTTGTTTCCCGCCTCTTCCCGCGCGGAGTCGAGCTTGGCGTAGGCTTCGGCTAACTCCTCAATCCTGGCCAGCTCGGCGGCGTGGGCGTCGTCTTCCTCTTTAACTTCTTCCACCTCGTCCGCCTGTAGCTCAGCCACATCGGCGTCGAGCCGGAAATCCTGCTCGAAGTCGTCATAGCGGCCGGCCACGGTTGCGCCCTGCATCTGCGCAAAGTCGGCGCCATGGGCCAGGTTGGAGCTGGCCGTCTGCAACGCGTACAGCACCAGCCCGGCGCGCTTGTTGTCGAGACGGTTGTGCAGGATGGCGTCCACCACCTGCATCAGCGCGATCTGAATGGAGTTGGCATCCTCGAAGGGAGGCAGCTCAAGCAGCGGGGTGTTGGCCTCGCTCGACTGGGCCGCGGCGTGGGCGCGTTCGGCGCGCAGCCGGCGGCCAATGTGGGTGAGATGGAAGTAGCAATGATGACGGCCGCGCAGCGCGGGCGAGCCGCAGAACTCCCCGTTGGCCTTGATGTGCTCGCATTGACGGGCGCGCGCAGCCTCGACGGGTATTTGAGAGATAAAGGCGCGTCGTTGTTCCTGATTCATATTGGCGCAAATGTTCATAAAAGTTCCCCCTGGAAAACAGCAAGTAGCAAAGAGCGACTAGCAACTAGCGACTGGCAATTAGCACTTCGCATTTGGCAGTTAGCACTTAGCATTTGGCACATTGCCTTTGGCGCCTGGTGCGTCGACGTCTGACAACTGACAACTGACAACTGACAACTGACAACTGGCAACCGACAACTGTGTCCCCCTCCCCCTTGTTTGCTCGTAAGTTCCTGATAATGCGTAAAAATCCCCGCAAAATCTTGAGCCCCTTCGAGTTATAGCTAAGATCTTGAGCCGCAGGGACTTAGAGGTATTGGCGAATGGACGAGCTGGAGGGAAGGGAAAATCTGAAGCCGTACACAGAGGACCGACGACCGCCAACGGACCAACTCCCGAGACACGTAGCGCAGGGCCGCCAGAGCAAAGACGGACCCCACCCTAACATGTCGATGTTAGCCTCTTGTGGAAATTGGTCAAGATTACGAAAGGGCAATCGGCGATTGTACTTTCGTAACCGCTGGCTGGGGCGGGTAACCATGCTGGATGTCTTGCAAGGGTTGCGGGCAGACGGATCAGTCGCTTTTGAAATGGCGGCGTATTCGGTTATCGAGCTCTGCATCGGGTGCAGTGAGGCCGCGAGAACCTCATTCCTGCAGGCAGCAATCGCAGCCGGCTCGTTCCCTCTGCCGCAGGCGATGGTTGTGATGCTTGTGCTATGGCGACTTCTCGACAACGACCGGAGAAAAGGTTTCGCTACTGCTTGAATCGCAAGGTTGGATGAGGGTCTTTTGTGCAGCGACGGTACGTATCCCAGTCATCCGCAGCTTTTTCCTTAAGTTCATCCTCGCTGATTACTTGGAATTGAGGGTCTTTTGTAATAAAGGTCTTTCGCCCTTCTCTGGCCGGATCGCCGCAACCACCTGGACCGCAAAACACGATTGAATACTTGCCCTCGATCCCAAAGTGCATGATCTGCAAACCATACCCGTCGTCGCAGTTGGTCTCCCAGAATCCAGTAAAGTCCTTAGCGGGGTCGGGTTCGCCCACATAAGCGGCTGCCTGCAGCTTTCTTCGGACATCTGCAACGCTCTTATACTTCGTTGTTTCAGGGGCCGCACTGTAGTCGATGATGGTCGAATCGCCTTGCTTACGCGATTGCGGTCCGACATCAAACAGCTTCCAGTTTTCGAGAATCAGTTGGTCGTCTATTCTCGTCTTTGAACTGTTTGATAGGGTTCCTGAAAATCTAACAACAACCTGTTTGGAGGGCTCGCGAGCATTCCTTGACGTGAGCATCAGGTCAAATCCTATCGAGCCACCCTCGATTTGCTTGATCTTGCCCACAATACGCCACGGAGCCTGAATCGTCGCATTGGCGCTCTGGGTTGCTATCTTTATGCCGGTCGCGTCATCCGAATACTCAAGGTCTTGCACTGGCTTGGTTGATGTAGGGCCGTGGGGGTACGCACGTCCAAGTAGTTTCATAACCAGTTGGAGTTGCAGGGCAAATGCATCGAGCGCATCAATTTCGTACCCGGGCTGAGCGATGGGACCTTGCATTGCCATCACCCTCCCGCCAATCATTAGTATCTTCCCTTTGATAACCGTCCGGGCATCTGACTGTTCAACGTCCACCTGTATGTCGCCGATCTGCTCGTCAATCTTGCCCTTCCACTCTGAGTACTCTGGAGTATTAGGTGTCGCTACCCGCAGGGTGAAGCTGTTGAAGTCCTGCCATGCGGTGGGTTCGCCACACGGGTCGCTGCAAGGTTCTTGCTGGGGCACGTTGGCCGAACCGAAGGAGGCTCCGCACTCAATTACCACTAAGCATGCCAATAGAAGTACGGTTCTCATCGCATCGCAGTATACGTGAGCGTTTCGCAACCTCATGTGACAGAAGCCACATTCAACTGTGCTTTTGATGATCACTGTTGTGAACAGGCGATTCCACTCATTGACCCGCGCAGCCATGAAGGGTGCCAGCCTTCACCGCCCTCCGCGGCACCGGTTGCCGCTGCCGCCGAAGAAGCAGGCTAGACCGAACAGGTAGCCGAAGTTGTACCAAGAGCCGTTGTTGTGGACCTCGTAGATACTGAGGTCTCTCCGGAACAGCGAGACCACGAACACAATGGGAGCAATAAAGCCTTGCCATAGGCCGAGCCAGAAGCCCGCAACTCCACCGTGCTCGCCGGCCGTTCCCTTTGACGGGTTAGGGCCGGACGCGCATCCGGCCAGCACGCCCAGCATCAGGAGGACAACCACAAACAAGGTCAAAGAGGGTTTCATCGGCAATACCTCCCGCTCATACGTATTACGAAGCCGGGGTATGAAAAGTCTCAGAAACTGGTGGGCCACGAGGCCGTGCCGCACTGGGCGGTCGAGGGCCGTGAAGAGACCGGGGTCAGTCCAACACCGGGACCTGGGATTCAGCAGGCCGATTGTTCTGGTCGGAACGGCGTTGGAAGGGAAGAAACAGTTTCGCAACCGTTCCTTTTCCCTCTTTGCTTTTCAGGGATAACTTGCCTTCATGGCGGGCGACGATTCCGTTGGTGATCCAAAGTCCCAGGCCGTTGCCGCCGTGACCTTTGGTGGTGAAGAAAGGTTCAAACAGGCGGCTCACTGCCTCGCGGGGAATGCCGGAGCCGGTGTCGGCCACGGTAATCACTAAACCTTTTCGGCCAGTGGTCCAGTCGGTGGCGTCGCGCGAACGCAAGCAGAGTTTGCCTCCCCGGGGGTGCATGGCGTCGATGGCATTGCCGATGAGGTTGGCGATGGCCTGGCGGATCTCGCCCTCAAAGCACTCGACCGGCTGGCGCGCCCGCTTCCGCTTCTCCACCACGATGGAAGAGTTGGCCAGCCTTCCCTGATAGAGGGACAAAGCATCGTCGATGAGGCTGTCGCAGCTGACGGTGGTGGCGGCCGTGGATTGCTTGTGGAAGCGAAGCGTCTGGTTGGCAATGGCGGAGGCTCGCCGGATCTCGATCTCGGCCGCGGTCAGAAAGCTGGAGGTTTTCTCGTCCTGGGCGGAGTTCTGCGCCAGGTAAATCAGGTTGGTCACCGCTTCCAGGGGATTGTTGATCTCGTGAGCAATGGAGCTGGCCAGCCTGCCTACCGCCGCGAGCTTCTCGGAGCGCAGCAGCGTCTGCTCGGTTCGCTTGGCTTCGGTGACGTCGACGCCGAAGACCAGAATTCCGGGAAGATTTCCTTCCACATCGCCGACCGGCTGGTAGACGAAATCCAGGATGCGCTCTTCCAGCCGATCGGAGCCCTCGACCGCCAGGGTGAGGGGTATGCTCCTGCCGATATAGGGCTGGCCTGTTGCATAAACTTCGTCGAGAAGGCTGATGAACCCTTGTTCCTCGACCTCGGGCACGGCTTCGCGCACCGATTTGCCGATCACGTCGCGGTTGGCGATGAGCTTCTGATACATGGGGTTGGTCAGTTCGAAGATGTGCTCAGGGCCGCGCAGTAGAGCGAAGAAGGCCGGAGCGCGCTCGAACAGTTCTGCCAGGGAAGCCAGACGGCGGCGCAAGGTAGTTTCAGCGAGGGTGCTGGCGGTGGTCTCGGTGCAGGTGACCAGGGTTCCCTGAATCGAACCATCCGATTCGCGCACAGGACTGTAGCTGTAGGTCCAGTAGACGTCTTCCAGCTTGCCGTCGCGAATGATCGGCACCAGCCGGTTTTCGTTCCAGGTGGCTTCGCCGGTCGACATGACCTGAGCGATCTGAGGACCGATGATAGGCCAAATCTCGGGCCAGCAATCCTCGCCTCGCTGGCCCAGAGCGGACGGATGTTTATCGGAGCCGATACTTCTGCGATAGGCGTCGTTGTAAAACTGGATCAGCTCGCGGCCCCACCAGAGGAACATGGGGTGCTTGGTGGCCAGCAGATTGTTAACCGTGGTCACCAGGGCTTGCGACCAGCCCTCGATCGGTCCCAGCACGTTGTTATCCCAGTCGAACTCGCGGGTGCGGTCGGCCATCTCGCCGGAGGCGAAAATTCGCTTGAGGCGAGCAGGATTTTCTGGTTTGGATTCGGGTATGTCGCGAGGGGCAGCCATCATGACTTGCGGAATAAACCGGCTTCAACTCGACTGTTTTTATTTGCTCAACCGGCGAGCGGACTCAGATTGAATGACGATCTGGTCGCATTATAGCGTAGGGATTCGACGTCGAGGTCAACCCGGAAGCCGGGCTGGCAGCGCTCGGCGCAGGCCGCCGGCGGGATCGGCAACAACGTCGCGCCGTGCCCGCTCCACTCAGCCGCGCCAAGGGTCTCCGCGCCGGTCTTCTACCGAAAGGCAATCACACTTCGGCCCTCACGGCACCTGGGCGTGCCGTGAGGCTGGTCATGCCATTTGAATTGCTCGACCTGCCGCCCTGCCGGCGGGTGCACGTCGCGGCGAAGGCAGTTGTCTTCTTCGCGCCCGAAGACGGCACTTATGGTTCAACGTTCTTCCCGGCCGCTAGGCGCTCACCGAGACGGTGCCGGAAGTCGTGGACTGACCGGCCGAGCTCTGCCCCATCTGCGAGAAGTCTTGCGCCAGCGTGGCATAGGCCTGTTGAGCGCCCGACAGACTTCCGGATTGCAGCTCCTGGCCCAATTGCGTGAAAAGCTGGCTAATCTGATTTTGCTGCTCGCCGCCCCCGCCGTGATGGTGGTGATGACCGTGGGTCGATTGCGCCTGGCTCTGAAAATCCTGCTGGAGCTGGGTGTAATCCTGCTGGGCTCCGGAGAGGTTTCCCGACTGCAGATCCTGTGACAACTGGCTGAACGCCTGCTGGATCGGGTTGTCGCTCTGGGTCGATGTGGTGGAACTCTGTTGCGGAGTGAGTTGCTGCAGGGTCGCATAGTCCTGCTGCGCCGCGGAGAGATCTCCCGATTGCAAATCCTGGCCCAGTTGCTGGAATTCCTGCTTCATCTTCTGGAAGTTATCTTGCAGACTCTGTGAGCCGTATGACGCCAAGCTCGTACTCGCAATACCGGACGTTGACATCTGTTCCTCCTCGAACTTGGGAAACGTCCCTCGCTTTGACCTATCGGCACATTCCGGTCAGAAGCTTAGTGAAGCTTGAGGCAGGTTGCGTTCCAAACGCCGCAAGGCGACGCGCCCGCGCAAGCGGCCTATTCGCCGACCTTTGCCAACGCTGACTCGGTGGGGGCAGGGAAGTCGGAAGGCAGATGGGCAAAGGCTGCCTACTTCAGCTCGGCAAACTGTGCCGCGTTCGCTCCGGCGGCCCACTGCGCATTTGTGTCTGCGGCGATGATGTGCGAAACCGCGTGTGAGCAGGACATCGGCAGTCTCACGAGCCGGCTTTGATCCTCGTGTCGTCGGCAATCCAGTTGACCTCCCAAGTCTTGCCGCCGTCGCCGGAGAACGACTGCTCGAAGTGCGCCGAGTTTGCCGTGATGTTGGAGATGATGAAGCGCACGAAGATCGCGCGTCCGTTGAGCGTTTCCTGGTCGAAGAACTCGCCGCGGCCGTCCTTGAACTCGCCGACCGTAGGCGTGCTCAGTGTGCCCGAGGCGCTGCTGGAGAAGTTCAGGCTCCACTGATGGCTGTCGGGATTGTAGAGACGCAGGGAGAGGCCTTCGATGTGTCCGCCCGTACCGCTGACCTCCAGTTCCAGCAGGTTGGCTTTGCCGTCCCAGACTTTGCGGACGACGCTTGTGCCGTCGTAGTCGACCCAGGTGTTCGAGCCAGTGAGCGGATGCACGCGACGCTTCACGTGCGTCTTCCACGAGCCGAACTCCCAATCGAAATCGTGCTGGCCGTCGTGAGATTGCAGTGTTCCGTTCGACGAAGACGCGCTTTGCGCCATCACATTTGGCAACGAGACGGAAAGAATCGCGCCCAGGAGTATCGCGCAGATCGCCCTAGTGTTGTTTTGCGGATTCATCGCTCACCCTCGTCTGGTCGGTGATCCAGTTGACCTCCCAGGTCTTGCCGCCGTCGTCCGAGAAAGACTGTTCGAAGTGCGGCGTGTCGGTGGTGAGATTGGTCCAGCGAAAACGGATGAGGATGGTCTTGCCGTTGATGGTGTCCTGCGCGAAGAACTCGCCGACGCCGTCCTTGAATTCGCCAACCTGCGGCGGATCGAGGACGCCGACCTTCTGGTTGTCCCAATAGAGCCGCCACTGGTGCGATTGCGGATTGTAGACGCGCAGAGTGAGACCGACGATCTTCCCGCTGGGTCCGTTCCACTCGCCCTGATCGATTTGCGCGCCGTCGAAGAGTTTGCGGCAATCGCCGGTGCCATCAAACTCGACCCACTGGTTGGAGCCGGTCAGGGGATGCAGGCGCCGCTTCAGATGATACTTCCAGGTGCCAAGCAGCGGATCGAAGTCGTGTGAGCCGTCGCGAGCGGCGGACGGCCGAAGGCTTCGGCAGCGTCCTGGGCGAATGTTGGCGTGAGAGGAAGTGTAAGCAGCGCAGCGAGCAGTAAGCAGGTGCGAAACATGGATTCTCCCTGGCGGCGAAATCCCCACTCAAGGCCCAGCGAAGGCCTTGAATGGGGCGCCCGATCATTGATTGCCGATGCGATTCTACTGGTTGATGTTCTGGCGTTGCTGCAGCTTCTTCAGCAGGGTCTCGACGCTGGCCTTGCCGTTTTCAGGCGCGACCTGTAACGCCGCTTCCATCTGCTTGGTGGCTTCGTCGTAGTTGCCTGCGCCGCAGGCGACGCGCGCCAGTCCGGCATGCGAGAGCCAGTTGTTGGGATCCTTGGCGGCAGCCATCTTGAAGACCGAGAACGCTTCCTCCTGCTTGTTCTCTTTCTGCAGCTGGCGGCCGTAGCCGTAAAGTTGCTGCGAATTGGCCAGTGAGAGCGCCTTGTCCTTGGCCTGCTTCGCCTGCGCGTTGTCGCCGAGCGCCATCAGGATTTTGGACTTGGTCATCTCGTTCTCGTAGCGGTCTTCGTTCTGGATCGACTTGTTCTCCCAGTCCAGCGCCTGCTGGAGATCGACCTTGTTGTCGACCAGGTAGGTCGCGGCATCGTCCCAGCCATCCCAGGTGTACTGCGGCAGACCGCGCATCTGGTTGTTCAGGCTGGCCTCGACGACCTTCGGCACATCGACCGCTACCTTGAAAGGGCACGGCCAGCTTGTCCCAGCTGAGGACGACGACAGCGGAGTCGGGCTTGAGCTGATCGAAGTCGTAGGTGAGCGCGTTGTGCATGTCGGTGGAGTAGGGCTTCACGGTCACGCGCAGCGCGTCTTCGGACTCCTTGTAGCTGAAGCTGCCCCAGGCGGTATGCATCTTGGAGAAGATCACCGTCCACTCGTTCTCGCCGGGAATCATGTGCAGGCCATAGGTGCCGGCCGCCAGCGGCTTGCCTTCGATGGTGACGTCGTTGGGGAAATTGATGGTGGTGTTTTCATTGGCGCCCGCGCGCCAGACGTCTCCGTAAGGAACCAGGCCGCCCCAGATCTTGCGGCCGTCGACCAGCGGGCGATGGTAGACGATGGTGATGTCGGTGATGCCGATGCGCTGCGTGATCACGGCCTTCTGGCTCTGCAGCGGCAGATTCAACTGCGTCGACTGCGCGCTACAGACGGCAGCCAGCATCAGAACGCACGGAAGCATCAGGAAGCGAAGCTTGTACATAACAACCCTCTCTTGTGCGGGAATGTAACGGCTCAATCTTCGGATTGGCCGCCGCTCGTTGGCGGCATCGTTCGGGGAGAATGGACGCAGGGAGGCTGCCGGCCGTGAGCAGGGGAGTGACGAAGATGCTTCCAGAGAACATGGATGCAGGGATTGCGGGGATGAAGATTGACGATGCGTGTGTCTGGCGCTTGACGCACCTGGAGCCCATCACCACCTCGTGTGATGGACTCGCCTGTTCGCCGGAGAGTATAAAAGTAAGTTGCACCCCCAGCGCGACACTCTTCCGCAGCGTGCAACCAGCCATCATTCTGAAGCGGTTTCACCCGCGCGAGGTATTCATGTCTACGACGGTGCAGGGCCCTAAGGGTTTAGAAGGCATTACCGCCGCCAATTCCGGCATCTGCTACATCGACGGCGATCAGGGCGTGCTCGCCTATCGCGGCATCGACATTCACGAGCTGGCCGACAACTCGACCTTCGAAGAAGTTTGCTACCTGCTGTGGTTCGGCCACCTGCCCAACCGCTCGGAGCTAAACGAGCTGAAGCTGAACCTGGCGCGCGAGCGTAAGCTCGACGCCTCCATCGTCAGCCTGCTGCGCCAGGCGCCGAAGTATGCGCTGCCCATGGACGTGTTGCGCACCATGGTCTCGGCGCTGACCTTCTGGGATCCGGAAGAGAAGACCAACGATCACGCGGCTAACATTCGCAAGGCGATTCGTCTGACGTCGCAGCTGGCCTACATCGTCGCTGCCTACGACCGCATCCGCAAAGGCAAGCCGCTGGTTGAGCCTGATCGCTCGCTGTCGCATGCCGGCAACTTCCTGTACATGCTGAATGGCGAGATCCCCAGCGAGACGGCCGAGCGGGCTTTCGACATCGCGCTCATCCTGCACGCCGATCACGAACTGAACGCCTCGACCTTCGCGGCCCGCGTGGTGGCGGCGACGTTGAGCGACATGCACTCGGCGGTGACCGCGGCCATTGGCGCGTTGAAGGGACCGCTGCATGGCGGCGCGAACGAGGCCGTCTTCCGCATCCTGGAGGCGATCGATGCCTCGGGCGCCGATCCGGTCGATTACGTGAAAGGCATGCTGGCGCAGAAAAAGAAGGTGCCCGGCTTCGGTCACCGCGTGTACCACACCGAGGATCCGCGGGCGACGCACCTGCGCAAAATGTCGGAGAGCCTGGGCAAATCGAGCGGCAACGCCAAGTGGTTCGAAATCTCCCACAAGATCGAGCAGTTCATCGTGGCCGACCGCAAGCTGAATGCGAACGTCGACTTCTATTCCGCTTCGACCTATCACACCCTGGGCATCGACATCGACTTGTTCACGCCGGTATTTGCGGTGTCGCGCGTGGCAGGCTGGACGGCGCACGTTATCGAGCAGCTCAACGACAATCGCCTGATTCGTCCGCGCGCTGATTATCACGGCCCGGCGTATCCGAATCACTATGTGCCGATGGATAAGCGCTAAAAAGGAACGACGAGACGCCATGAATTCGGATCGGCCCATCGTCGTTCATCTCCCATATCCTACATTGTAGGAGTCAGAAGCCCGGCGGCCGCTGGCCGGCAACATTAAAGGCTTTCTCCAGCGCCAGGCCCGCTTCACACAGCGTACCCTCGTCAAACAGCCGTCCAATCAGGGTTACGCCGTGGGGCACGCGGCGCGGCGGCGAAAACTTCTTCAGCGGATGTGCCGGATCGGGCGCCCAATCGCTGCGTTCTTCCGAGATCTCGACGAAGCCGGCGCGCAAAGTCAGCGACGGTTGGCCGGTGAAGTTGGTGATGGTCAGCATCTCGTCGCGCAGCGACGGCACCAGCAGCAGATCGACTTGCGAGAACAGGCGTCCCATCTCGCTGGCGACCATGCGGCGGAAGCGGTCCGTCTGCACGAAGTCGACAGCGGAGAGGAAGCGCGACTGGCGGAAGGTGTTGGGCCACGCGTCGGGCACCTGCATCTTCAACTCACCCACCTTGCCATTCAGCGTGATTTCTTGGAACGACGCGGCGGCTTCGGCAAACAAAATCAGGTCAAGCGAGTCGTAAGGCCAGTCGGGCAGCGAGACCTCGACGGGCGTCATGCCGACCTTGCTGACGGTTTCCAGCGCCATGCGGTCGACGTCGGTCGCCGGTGCTTCCTTCATCCACTTCGGGAAGTAACCGACGCGCAAGCCTTTCACGCCGGCGCCGGCGTTGAAGTCGAGCTTGCTGGGCACGCTGTTTACGTCGCCGGCATCAGGGCCGGAGATGGTGTTGAGCACGAGAATGGTGTCTTCGACGCTGCGTGCCATGGGGCCCAGCTTGTCGAGCGACCAGCAGAGCGTCATGGCGCCGGTGCGCGCCACGCGGCCGTAGGTGGGACGCAGTCCGGTGACGCCGCAGCGCATGGACGGGCTGACGATGCTGCCTCCGGTTTCGCTGCCGATGGCGAAGCCCACCAAACCCGCTGCAGTCGCGGCGCCTGGTCCGGCACTGGAGCCGGAAGAGCCTTCGTCGAGGTTCCACGGATTCAGGGTCTGTCCGCCAAACCAGATGTCGTTGAGCGCCAGCGCGCCCAGGCTCAACTTGGCGACCAGCACGGCGCCTGCGTCGTTCAATCGCTGAACCACGACGGCATTGTCTTTTGGGACGCGATCGCGGAAAGGCTCGGCGCCGTAGGTAGTTGGGATGCCGGCGGTGTCGAGCAAATCTTTCGCGCCCCAGGGAATGCCGTGCAGCGGCCCGCGATACTTTCCGGCGGCAATTTCCTGATCGGCGTGCTTCGCCTGTTCGAGCGCATGATCCTTGGTCAGCGTGATGACGCAGCGAAGCTTGGGATTGTATTTCTCCAGCCGTGCCAGATAGAGGTTGGTCAGCCGCTCCGAGGTGAGTTGCCGCGACTGGATCCAGCGCGAGAGCTGCGTCACATTGGCGAACGCGATGTCTTCGTCGTTGGCGGGCAGCGGACCGGGGTCGGCGTCGCTGCGCACGAACTCCGCGCGCGGCGGCAACTGCTGTGTGCCGGGGAGCACGGGATCCCAGCGCGACCACGGCGCGACAGGGTCAGGAATGGTGACCTTCTGCGCGCCGACCCGGAGCTCGTAGAGCGGCGCCATCGCGCTGCGCCAGTTGCCGGCGGCTTGCGCCAGTTCCTCTTGGGTGAATTGCACCTCGACCAGTTTCTCCGCCTGGGCGAAGGTCTCGGTCGATACTTCCGGTCCGACCGGTGGCGCGGTGCCGAAGGCCGGCGGTGCGCCGGGCGTGGCTTCCGTCTGCTGGCTCTGACCGAAGGAAGCGATGGCGGCCGTTCCCAACAAAGCGAGAGGCGCCTGGGCGAGGAACTGTCTGCGCGATTTCGACATGGCTCTCCTGGCTACGCAGCGTTGAATCGGGCTGCGTTTCCTGCGACTCGCCACGATACATCAATTGCGCTGCTCTGAGAACCGCGAGCTTGTCAACGGGCGCTAACAAATTCCATGTAAACTCGGCAGACTGACAGGAGATCACCATGCCATGTGACGCGGAAGTGCTGAAGCAGGTTTCGCTGTTTGCCACCATGGACAACGAGGAACTCGGGGTGCTGGCCGCCCAAGTTGAGCTCAGGAATTTCAAGCCGCGGCAGCGTATTTACAAGATGGGATCGCTGGCCGAGACTGCTTACGTCATGGTCTCCGGCGCGGTCAGCGTTACCACCGTCGATGACGACAATCAGGAAGTCGTCGTCGATCAGCCCGGAGCGGGCGAATTCTTCGGCTTCGCCTCCATGCTGGACGGGACAAAGCACCAGACGGAGGCAACGGCAACCGAGGAGACGGTTTGCGTCGAAGTCGACCGCAACGACATTCTGGCGCTGATTCAGCGCAAGCCGCATGCGGCGATGGACATGCTGGCCGTGCTGGGGCGCCAATTTCACGCCGCCCAGCAGCTCATTCGCATCCGCGCGCTGCGCCACCCCAACGAGGTGATCGAAGAACAGGAAACCGTGGGCGAGCGGGTAGCCGATACGGTGGCGTCGTTCGGCGGATCCTGGGTCTTCATCATCATATTTGGCGTGTTTATGACGGTCTACACGGCCATCAACATCCTTCTCGGACATAAAGCGTGGGATCCGTATCCGTTCATCCTGCTGAACCTGTTCTTGTCGATGCTGGCCGCCATTCAGGCGCCGGTGATCATGATGAGCCAGAATCGTCAAGACAAGAAGGACCGGTTGCGCGGGGAACTGGATTTCGATGTGAATCGCCGGGCCCATTCGGAGATTCAGGGGCTGGCGCACAAGCTGAACCTGGTGGGGGAACGGCTGGGAGATATTGAAGAATCGCTACGGGAAAAACCCTGAGCTGCCTACCACAGTGTGGCACTAATACAGACGCTTAGTTGCCACTGTGTGCCACATTGGGGTATATCGCTGAAGAGTTGACCAGCTCGACGTTCCGGCAAGCTTTAACAATATTTTCACTTGTTGTTGATGTTGACTGCGACGCGTTCACGTAAGCTACCTTCAATTGCAAACCTGATCGGAGAGAGAGGGGAGATGGCCAAACAGCCGCTCCCCCAATTTATTTTGAGGCTGCTTTCGCGCAGCGCATATTTGCCTGGACGTTTCCGGCGCAGGCGGCCACGGCCGACAGGTGACATCGTGCAGCCCGCTCGAAGTTCACGGCTCCAGGCAGTAGGCTCAAAGCTCTCGACTTGAGGCCAATCAGTCACTCCCACAGCCCGAGGTTCCAAGCCCAAAGCGCAGTCCCAGGAGCCCGCAACTTGTTTTCACCCCTCCCGCGGCTCTACCATCATCTGTTATGGCCGTCACAATGGATTCATCTACCACCTACTCGCCGGTGCGGGCGCCGCGCGGCAATTCGCTTTCCTGCAAAGGCTGGGCGCAGGAAGCCGCTATGCGCATGCTCATGAACAACCTCGATCCCGACGTCGCCGAGCGTCCGCAAGACCTGGTCGTCTACGGCGGCACCGGCCGGGCGGCACGCAACTGGGAGTGCTATCACGCCATCGTCAACTCCCTGAAGTCGCTGGAGAACGACGAGACGCTGCTGGTGCAGTCGGGCAAGCCGGTAGGCGTCTTCCAGACGCACGAGTACGCGCCGCGCGTGCTGCTATGCAATTCCAACCTGGTGGGCCACTGGTCCAACTGGGAGAAGTTCAACGAGCTGGAGAAGCTCGGCCTGATCATGTACGGCCAGATGACGGCGGGCTCGTGGATTTACATCGGCTCGCAGGGCATCATCCAGGGAACGTATGAGACCTTCATGGCCGCCGGGCAGAAGCACCTGGGCGGCGATCTGGAAGGCAAGCTGATCGTCTCCGGCGGCATGGGCGGCATGAGCGGCGCTCAGCCACTGGCGGCGACGATGACCGGCGCCTGCTACCTGGGCATCGAGGTCGATCCCGAGCGCATCAAGAAGCGGCTGCGCACCGGTTATTGCGACTTCATGGTGAACTCGCTGGACGAGGCGCTGCGCATCATCAAGAACGCGGTGCGCAAGAAGGAGAATGTTTCCGTCGGCCTGGTCGGCAACTGCGGCGACATCATTCCCGAACTGGCCGAGCGCGGCGTGGTGCCCGACATCCTCACCGACCAGACGTCGGCGCACGATCCGCTGAACGGCTACGTGCCCAGCGGGATGACGCTGGAGCAGGCGCTGGAGCTGCGCAAGAAAGATCCCAAGGCGTATGTCGAGCGCTCGCTCGACACCATGGCCAAGCACGTCGAGGGCATGCTGAAGCTGCAGAAGATGGGCTCGGTGACCTTCGATTACGGCAACAACATTCGGACGTTCGCCTTCGAGCACGGCGTGAAGGACGCTTACGATTTTCCCGGATTTGTGCCGGCGTATATTCGCCCACTGTTCTGCGAAGGACGCGGGCCGTTCCGCTGGGCGGCGCTCTCGGGCGAGCCGTCCGACATTCATGCCACCGACGATCTGGTGCTGCAGATGTTTCCCGACAACAAGATTCTCAGCCGCTGGATCGACCTGGCGCGCAAGCGGATCAAGTTCCAGGGGCTGCCGTGCCGCATCTGCTGGCTGGGCTACGGCGAGCGCGCCGAGTTTGGGCTGGCGCTGAACTCGATGGTGAAGAGCGGCAAGCTGAAGGCGCCGATCGTGATGGGCCGCGACCACCTCGACTGCGGCTCGGTGGCTTCGCCGTTCCGCGAGACCGAATCGATGAAAGACGGCAGCGACGCCATCGCCGATTGGCCGCTGCTGAATGCGTTGCTGAACACCGCCAGCGGCGCGTCATGGGTATCGATCCACAATGGCGGCGGCGTGGGCATCGGCTACTCGCAGCACGCCGGGCAGGTGACAGTGGCTGACGGCACCGACGAGATGGCCAAGAGGATCGAGCGCGTGCTGACCAACGATCCGGGCATCGGCGTTGCTCGGCACGTGGACGCCGGCTACGACGAGGCCAAAAGCTTCGCGAAAGAGAAGGGCATCAAGATCCCGATGGAGAAGTAGGAAGCGGTTACCGCGCCGGGTGCCCCACGTCTCGCGAATCTCGAGACGTGGGAGCGTGAGACGAAGGGCAGCGGAGATCGTTTACGGGAACGCTGTTCTCGCCAGCTACCGTGAAACAACCGAGCTAAATCCCTTTTATCGGCCCACGTTCGCCTCTTGCTCTCAGGCACTTCGTGCGAGCCTTATTATCCCCTGTGCGTTTTTCGAATTTTCTCCCGGGCAACTCCTTTTCGTATGCCGCGTGAAGTCGCTGCACTACGGAGAGTGGATTTCGCCCGTGACTGGGCCTTTTTCCTGGCGACTGACTTCGGAAGATGGGTTTCGCGAAGTTGAGATATAAATTCTGCCCTCCGCTTCGGCCCTCCTTCTTCCAGCACCTGAGCGAGGCCCCGTAACCTGGAGGCGGGCAAACACTTGTGCCCCCATGTAACCATCTCCATCAGAAGCGGCAGCAATGCGATGCCGCTTTCGGTGAGACTGTACAGGGCTTTCTGTTTATGGCTGGGGTCCTGAGACTTGACGATGATCCCTTGCTGGACAAGCTTTTGAAGACGATCAGCCAGAATATTCGACGCGATCCCTTCCACGGATTTGGTCAGGAGCTCGCGAAAATGCCGTCGGTTCATGAAAATCATGTCGCGAATGACGAGCAGACTCCACTGATCGCCAAATATCTCGACGGTCCGGTTGATAACGCACTGTGACCTGGGATTCTTGTGCACTCTGCCTGTACTCCGGTGGAACATTGCCTTCCGCAATCATTGTACGACTGGTTGCATTTGGTAACCAGTTGTATATGTAAGCCACGTCCATCGAATTCCCCAAGTGGGGAAGCGCCGCAGCCGGGAATTGAGTCATTGAGCTTCTCGGAAGTCCTAAATATGAACCCTCCTTCTCCAAATATGATTGTTGTTTGCAACCGGTTGCATAATGCTATCAGTATACGTTTTCCCATAGGCTTGTGGCCGCCAGGATTCGGTTTCTTGTAGATGTGTGTTGGCTTTCCGCAATCGAGTCTGCGGTCGGAGGTGATTTCCGAATAACGCTTTCTTGTAACCGCACTGCCCCGCGAGTGCTCCATCTCCGATTTCCTTCATGCCGTAACGAAAGCTGAGATCAGGCGGCCGATAGCCGAAGTCGATGGCAGCCCGCATGCCTTCGTACACGCCATGCAATGAACACCGCATGCTTCTGCTCTGAATTGCACAGCAACGGTTGGACAACGCCGAGCAGGTTCCACCATGACCACTCACTTCGGCACATCAGGAGGAGTTATGAATCGATTGCAGCTTGGGAAGGTAGTAAGCGTCGTACTTCTAGCAGGTGGCTTAGCCACCGCTCAACACATCACTTCGTTTAGTGCTCCGGGCGGGGGCACGGGCTACGACCAGGGTACCGGTGGCTTCGACATCAGTCCGCAGGGGGCGGTCGTGGGATCGTTCCACGATGACAATAACGTGTTTCACGGCTTCCAGTGCATTGCCCCCTGCAACACGTTCAACGAGTACAACGCTCCTGGCGCCGGGACAGGCGCCAACCAGGGCACCATCACGTTCGGCAATAATCTCTTCGGAGAGACGGTGGGGTTTTATGTTGACGCCAACAACGTAGCCCACGGCTTTGCCACGGAGTATCCGTTCAGGAATTTCACCAACTTGAACGTTCCCGGCGCCGGGACGGGCGCCAATCAGGGGACCTTCGCGGCCAACGTCAACCCCGGCGGAGAGATTGCCGGATACTGGGTTGACGCTAACAATGTGAGTCACGGCTTCGTCTCTTATCCGCCTTACCGCAACTCCACCTCGTTCGATCCTCCGGGCTCGGTAAACACGTTCACCGCGGTGGCTACCTCCCTCAACCTGGAAGGAACGGTCGCGGGCACCTATTATGACGCCAACGGCGTCGCCCATGGCTTCCTGCGCTATGCGAACGGCAGCTTCACCGAGTTCGACGTCCCCGGCGCAGGCACGGGAGCCAATCAGGGCACCGAGAGCGAGAGCCTCAGCGACCTGGGCGTGGTCGCGGGAAACTACATTGATTCGAACAACGTGAATCACGGCTTTGTCCGGAGCGCGTCCGGCGAGATCACCAAATTCGACGTTGCGGGCGCGGGCACGGGCGCGAATCAAGGCACCATACCGGAAGGCATCAACCTTCTGGGCCTGGTTGCTGGAATGTGGGTCGACGCGAACGGCGCAAATCACGGCTTCGTGTGGACTCCGTGGGGCGGCATCACGAAGTTCGACGTGCCGGGAATCGGAACGGGCGCGAACCAGGGCACCGAGCCGGCGACCCCCAATGTGTTCGGGGTCATCACCGGACAGTGGGTCGACTCCAACAACGTGCACTACGGCTTCCTGCGGACCCCGTAAGCACGCTCGGGGATCAACAGGGCATCTCCAGTTGACGGATAATCCTGCGACGCAGGGATGCACGAAAATGATGTCCGGTGGAGAGGCAGGTGTCGAATCACTGCCTCCCCCGGACCTCAACACGCTGTTACCTCACCATTAGCCACTGATTTGCCCCTACCCATTACACTGTTAGCCATGCGACTTATACTTGTAGCTGTGACCGCTATCATGGGTTTGACTACGCTTCCCGCAACGGCCGCCTCGAACGAGTTCGGCCCCAACAATCCTTTTTACTCGGCGAGTACGCTGCCGTTTCAGGCGCCCCCGTTCGACAAGATCAAAGACAGCGATTATCAGCCTGCCATCGAAGCCGGCATGGCGGAGCAGTTGAAGGAGGTCGAGGCCATCGCCGACAATCCCGAGTCGCCGACCTTCACCAACACCATCGTCGCGCTGGAGAGCAGTGGCCAGTTGCTGAACCGCGTAACCTCGGTGTTCTTCGGCGTGGTAGGGGCGAACAGCAATCCCGAGCTGCTGAAAATCCGCTCGCTGGAGGCGCCCAAACTCGCCGCTCATCAGGACGCGATCAAGCTGAACACCAAGCTGTTCCAGCGCATCAAGACGATTTACGATCAGCGGCAGTCGCTGCACCTCGATCCCGAAGCGCTGCGCCTGGTGGAATGGGACTACCTTGAATTCGTACAGGCCGGCGCCAACCTCAGCGAGGCGGACAAGACGCAGCTGAAGAAGCTCAACGAGCAGATCGCCGTCATGCAGGACGAGTTTCAAACCAAGCTGCTGGCTGCCACCCAGGCCGGCGCTTACAACACCAAGGATAAAGCGGCGCTGGCGGGCATGAGCGATGCCCAGATCCAGGCTGCCGCCGAAGCCGCGAAAGGCCGCAAGCTCGAAGGCTACGTGATTCCGCTGCAGAACACCACGCAGCAGCCCGACCTTGGAGTATTGACCGAGCGCAGCACGCGGCAGACGATCTTTGAGAATTCGTGGAACCGCGCCGAGCACAACGATGCCAACGACACGCGCGCGACCATCGCCAAGATCGCGCAACTGCGCGCCGAGAAAGCCAAGCTGCTCGGGTATCCCAACTTCGCTTCGTGGACGCTGGTCGACCAGATGGCCAAGACGCCGGAAGAAGCTTTCAAGTTCATGGACGCGCTGGTGGCGCCGGCAACCGGACGCGCCGCGAGCGAAGCGCAGGACATTCAGGAGCTCATCGATCAGCAGAAGGGCGGCTTCAAGGTTCAGCCGTGGGATTGGGATTTTTACTCCGAGCAGGTGCGCAAGGCCAAGTACGATCTGGATGAAGAGCAGGTGAAGCCGTACTTCGAGATCAATAACGTGCTGGAGAACGGCGTGTTCTACGCGGCGACGAAGCTGTACGGCATCACCTTCAAGGAGCGGAAGGACATCCCGGTCTATAGCCAGGGCATGCGCGTCTTTGAAGTGTTCAACCCCGACGGCAGCCCGCTGGCGCTGTTCTACACCGACTACTTCAAGCGCGACAGCAAGCAGGGCGGCGCCTGGATGGACCAGTTCGTCGGCCAGTCCAAGCTGCTGGGCACCAAGCCGGTGGTGTACAACGTTTGCAATTTCGCTCCGCCGGCACCGGGTGAACCTGCGCTGATTACCACGGACGATGTGCGCACCATGTTCCACGAGTTCGGACATGCGCTGCACGGCATGTTCTCGAACACCGAATATCCCACATTGTCGGGGACTTCGACGGCGCGCGACTTCGTGGAATTTCCCTCGCAGTTCAACGAACACTGGATGGACAATCCGGAGGTCTTCCAGCACTTCGCCAAACACTACAAGACCGGCGCTCCCATGCCGGCCGAGCTGGTGGAGAAGATCAAGAAGTCGCAGACCTTCAACAAGGGTTACGACATGACGGAACTGGTGGCTGCAGCCGAGCTGGATATGAAGTGGCACATGCTTGGCGCCAGCGCTCCGCTGCAGGATCCCGACGTCTTCGAACGCGAGGCGCTGGAGAAGATCAAGCTGTGGATCAGCTATGTGCCGCCGCGGTATCGGTCCAGCTACTTCAACCACATCTGGAGCGGCGATTACGCTGCCGGCTACTATGCCTATCTCTGGACGCAGATGCTGGCCGACGACGCGTATCAGGGCTTTGTCGACCAGGGCGGCTTGACGCGCGCCAACGGCGACCGCTTCCGCAAGATGATTCTGTCGAAGGGGAACACGGAAGACCTGGAGACGCTGTACGTGGATTGGCGCGGTGCGAAGCCTACGGTGGGTCCGATGCTGAAGTACCGCGGGCTGGAGAAGTAGCTGCCGTCCATGGTTAACCCAGGTTAACGTCCGAAGGATGGACGTGAACCTGGGGCACCAGCAGGGCTCTTCAAAGCAAAAAAAGGCACGGGGAGGAGGACCCCGTGCCGTTCACGCGTGCCGGTTAGCACGCGCTCTCGCTGCTGAGGAACAACTCTATTCGTGCATCATGTTGAGGTGCGGATGCTCAACGTGAGCGTGGCCGCAGCCCAACGGACACTCGCCGAGGACCGGACGACAGGCTGGATCTTCGCCGATCTCGATCACCGCGGGCGGAATCTTCACTTCAGCGAACTGCTCTGCCTCGGTCGAGTGCTTCAGCGCGGTGACCGACGACTTGCCACCGGCGATCACTTGCGTGACCTCGTCGAAGTATCCCGTCCCGACGAAGCGCTGATGTTTCACCGCTGAGTAGCCGTGGCTGAACTCGCGCGAAAATTCTTTCTCCTGCAAACGCGAGTAGGCTGTCATGCCGGCGTCTCTGTAGGCGCGCGCTAATTCGAACATGCTGAGGTTCAGCGCATGGAAGCCGGCCAGGGTAATGAACTGGAACTTGTAGCCCATCTCGGCCAGCGCCGGCTGGAAGCGCGCGATAGTCGCGTCGTCCAGCTTCTTCTTCCAGTTGAACGACGGCGAGCAGTTGTAGGCCAGCAGCTTGCCCGGGAACTGTTCGTGGATAGCGTTCGCAAAGCGTTCCGCTTCCTTCAGGTTCGGTTCCGAGGTTTCGCACCAGATCATGTCGGCATAAGGCGCGTAGGCCAGTCCGCGGGCGATGGCCGAGTCGAGCCCGCCGTGGATCTCGTAGAAGCCTTCCGGGGTGCGCTTGCCGTTGCAGAAAATCTTGTCGTACTCGTCGATGTCGCTGGTGAGCAGGAACGCGCTGTTAGCGTCGGTGCGCGCCAGGATCAGCGTCGGCACGCCCAGGACGTCGGCTGCCAGACGCGCGGCCACCAGCTTCTGAATCGCTTCCTGCGTCGGCACCAGCACTTTGCCGCCGAGGTGTCCGCACTTCTTCGCCGACGAAAGCTGGTCCTCGAAGTGAACGCAGGCCGCGCCTGCTTCGATCATCGCCTTCATCAGCTCAAACGCGTTCAGCGTGCCGCCGAATCCGGCCTCGGCGTCGGCGATGAGGGGAACGAACCAGTTGATGCCGTTCTTGCCTTCGGAGTGATGAATCTGGTCGGCGCGCGTGAGCGCGTTGTTCAGGCGACGCACCAGGTTCGGGACCGAGTCGGCAGGGTAGAGGCTCTGGTCGGGATACATCTGGCCGGCGTTGTTGGCGTCGGCGGCAACCTGCCAGCCGCTGACGTAGATGGCCTTCAGTCCGGCATTCACCATCTGCACTGCCTGATTGCCGCTCATCGCGCCCAGCGCGTTTACGTATCCAGGAGCGTTGAGTTGCTCCCAAAGGATCTCAGCGCCGTGGCGGGCGAGGGTGTATTCGATGCGAAGCGTGCCGCGCAGGCGAACCACGTCTTCCGGGGTATAAGGTCGTTGAATGCCGGCCCAGCGAGGGTTGCTGTTCCAGTCCTGGGTAAGTTGTGCCGTAGAATCCAGCGCCGCCATCGGATGATCTCCTCTCGAGTTCGGGTAATGAGTAGGGGTCCAGTTGATTGCTGACTAAGCTGCCCGTCGTGAAGGAAGTGTTCAATATGCTGAACAATCATTCATGATCGTGGACACACCTTACGCGCAACAAAGCTGGCCGTGCAATCCTGCTGTTCAACATATTGAACACAAATTCATAATTCTGTACGATGGATTCAGATTTCTCTGCTGGTAAAGTGGGTTGGCTATGTCGGACAAAAATGATGCTTCGTCCACCGCGGTGGAGCGCACGCTGCTGATCCTGGAGGCTGCGGCGCAACGCGACGGCGGCATGTCAAACGCGGAATTCAGCCGTAAGTTAAAGATTCCAAAGAGCTCGGCGAGCTACATCCTGCGGACGCTGGAACAGCACGGCTACCTGCGGCGGGACGGCGAAGGCGGGCGATATCGCCTGGGGATGAAGGTGCTGAACCTCTCGCGGGCGGCGTTAAGCGGGGTGGACGTGCGCGAGGTGGCGCTGCCCATCATGCGCCATCTGGTCGACCGCATCCACATCACCACGCACCTGGCGGTGCTCGATCACACCGAAGCGGTTTACGTGGAGAAGGTGGAGGCGCCGGGCTTCATCAAGATGAACACCTGGATCGGGCGGCGCATGGAAGTAAACTCCACGGCGGTGGGGAAGGCGCTGCTGGCCTATCTCGAACCGAAAGATCGCGACGCCATTCTGCGGCATCGCGGGCTGAAGAAGTGTACGCCGCACACCATCACCACGCTGCCTCGACTGTTGCAGGAGTTGGAACGGGTTCGGAAACTGGGCTACGCCATCGACGATGAAGAGAACAGCCTGGGCGCGCGCTGCGTGGGCGCTCCGATCTTCAACGCCGAAGGACGGATCGAGGCAGCCATCGCGTCGACGGGAACGATCAACGACGTGCCGAAGGACGCGGTACCGCATGTGGCTGACATGGTGAAGGAGGCAGCGCGGCGCATCTCGCACCAGATCGGCTATAAAGGTTCGTATCCGAAGATCGTGACCGAGTAGTTCAGAGTGCAGAGCAGCAACGCTTTGTATCGTTCGAAGCGCCGGCAGACTGCATCCATATGAGAGAAACATGAAAACCGCAACCAAGGCTGCCAAGCTTAGCGATCGCCAGGTTGAATTGATTGCTCGCGCTCTGGCCGATCCGCGCCGGCACGCCATCCTGAAGCAGATTGGCGAAGGCGAATCGATGATGTGTTCGGACCTGCGCGAGTGCCAGCCCATCAGCGCCGCCACGCTGTCGCATCACATGAAAGAGCTGGAAACCGCCGGCCTTGTCGAGATCGTGCGGGAAGGCAAGTTCGCTCGCTTGATCCTGCAGCGGCAGGTTTTACAGGCCTACCTCCAACATCTCTCCAGAATTTAACCGAAGCCGCTGAAACCTTTTCTTCCTCCGCACATCAATTCGATAGTCATCGAAATGTCGAACTGATTTCGACTGGTAAGGAGAGGGTCATGAGCAAGCTGAAAAACAAAGTTGCCGTAGTTACAGGAGCGTCGAAGGGAATTGGCGCTGAGATCGCAAAGAGCCTGGCGGCTGAAGGCGCGGCGGTGGTGGTGAACTATGCGTCCAGCAAAGAGGGCGCAGACCGGGTAGTGGAAGAGATCAAAGTCGCCGGCGGAAAAGCTATCGCGGTGCAGGCCGACGTTGCCAAGGCAGCGGACATTCAGCGCCTGTTTGCCGAAACGAAAAAGGCGTTCGGCAAAGTCGACGTGCTGGTCAATAACGCAGGGATCTATCGCTTCGGTCCGATCGAGGAAATTACCGAAGAGCAGTTTCACGAGATGTTCAACACCAACGTACTCGGACTGTTGATGGCTACGAAGGAAGCTGCGAAGAACTTCAATGGCGGTGGCGGCAGCATTATCAATATCGGCTCGGCGGTGACGGAGATATTTCCGCCCAGCAGCTCGATTTATACAGCCACCAAGGGCGCCGTGGATGCCGTGACGCAAGTGCTAGCCAACGAACTTGGTCCGAGGAAGATCCGGGTGAACTCGATTAATCCGGGTGTGGTCAATACCGAAGGCGCGGTGACACAGGGCGTCATCGGAAGTGACTTCGAAGCCGGCGCTCTCAGCAAAACGCCGCTGGGACGCACCGGATTGCCTGCAGACATCGCGCCCATCGCGGTGTTCCTGGCGTCGGATGATTCGGGATGGCTGACCGGCGAGACCATTGTGGCGTCCGGCGGGATGCGGTAAGAAAAGAGGGGCCAGGGATTTGGGGATAGGGGCTAGCGAGTCCGGCCACTATCCCTATTTGTTTGACCGCTCCTCCAAATTTAGCCAAACAAACGTTTGATTGAGGGGCGGGTATAATGGCGCTTCGTCATTTTTCAGCGTTATTGCGGAGCGGATCGAATGGGAAGATTGAGCGGCAAGGTGGCGATCGTTACGGGGGCTTCCAAGGGGATTGGCTCGGGGATCGCGAAAGCGTTCGCTGCCGAGGGCGCAGCCGTTGTGGTGAATTATTGCGCCAGTCGCGAGGGAGCCGAACGCGTGGTGCGGGAGATTGAAGCCGACGGCGGCAAGGCGCTGGCGATTCGCGCTGACTTGGCCAAGGAGAACGAGATCCGGGCGATGTTCGCCGAAACGAAAAAGGCGTTCGGGGGCGTCGACATCCTGGTGAACAATGCCGGCGTGTTTAACTTTGCTCCCATCGAAGAAATCACCGCCGAGCAATTCCACTATCAGTTCGACGTGAACGTGCTGGGCGCGCTGCTGGCGATCCAGGAAGCGGTGAAATATATGGGCGCCGATGGCGGCAGCATCATCAACGTCGGCTCGGCCATTACGGTGTTGAATCCGGCGATGACGGTCATCTACACGGCGACGAAAGGCGCGATGGACTCGATGACCAGGACGCTGGCGCGCGAGCTGGGGCCCAAGAAGATTCGCGTGAACTCCATCAATCCGGGAACGGTGAAAACCGAAGGCACGATCGAGCACGGCATCATGGGCAGCGACATGCAGAAAAATTACGAATTGAACACGCCGCTGGGCGGTTATGCCGAGCCAAAGGACATCGCGCCCATTGCGGTGTTCCTGGCGTCGTCGGAATCGGCGTGGCTGACCGGGGAGTTGATCGTGGCTTCCGGCGGGCTGCGGTAGTTCGAACGACAGCTTTCCGACATACCTCAACGCATCCGAAGCAACACAAAATAAACGCGCTCTCCGTGCTATACTCGCAGCGTAATTTTACGAGGTCATGGACAGCATCTGACCCGGAGGGGTTGATGAAGTACCGTCTTCCAGCTGTACTGGCGTTGTGCGGTTTGTGTGCTCTTTTCCTGGTCTTCGTTACCACCCCGGCTTACGCGTACGGCGATCCCAATGCAGTAGGTCTGGCCTCGCAAATTATCACTCCTCTGCTCATCATGCTGTCGGCGGCAGCCGCATTCCTCAGAAAGCAAATTGGAGCTGCATTCGGCGCGCTTTCGCGACGCCTGCGACGCGATGCCTAGGCGCGATTTTCGCACTGCCCTTTCCTCTCTCTGGTTCCGGCTCATTACCCTTGGAATTCTGGGCTTGGTTTTTGCCGAGGCCTTGGCGCTCGCGCAAGGAGAAGTTCAGGGTTGGACCTTCTACCTCACCACGACGTCCGTAGTTTTCGAAGTGATTGTGCGCATTGTCGCTGCTGCGCTGGCAGGTATGATCGCGGGCACGCTCTGCACGATCCTCGTTGCTCCCTTTCTATGGCACTTCGAGGCGTCGCGCGAACAGATTGCGGAGTGGACTCTCAAGGTGGCCATATTTGTGGTCGTCTTCTGCGACTCGCGCTACGCGCTGACGACCTTGGTGCTTTCCTACAATGTCGACGCGCGCATACGCTATAACAACTACCTGATTTACGGCCATGCGCTGGTCTTCGCCGCGGTGCTGCTGATTCCGCGAGCAAGGCGGCAGGTGATTACCAGCATCGACGGCCTTCTGACGGATAAGATGACGCGGCGCACGGCCATAGCTACCGTGGTGGGCGCGGCTGGGCTGGTGGCTACAGAATTCGCGCTCGGCAAAGCCACGACGATTGTGAAAGCTGCGCTCGCACCGCAGAGGCCCAAGGGCAATATCCTGCTGATCACCTTCGATGCGCTCGCAGCCGAGGACATGTCGTGCTACGGTTACCGGCTGCCGACCACGCCGAACATCGATGCCTTCGCGCGCAACGCAACCCTCTTCCAGAATTACTATTCGGCTTCGACCTTCACTACTCCCAGCGTCGCGAGCATCGTGACGGGCCAGTACCCGACGCAGCATCGCGTGTTCCAGTTGTTGGGCGAGATTCAGCGCGACGAAGTGCAGAAAAGCTTGCCGCACCTGATGCGCTCAGGCGGCTATGCCACCGGCGCTATGCTTTCGAACCCCTATGCCTATTACCTGGTGAACAGTTTGCGGAGCGAGTACGACATACTTCCTCAACCGACGTATCAGAAAGGCGGGCTGGAGCGTGTCTGGGAGGCGTCCTTGCCGCTGCATCAGAATTCGGGAGTGGGCAATCGCATGGACGAGTACAAGGACCTGGTCACGGCGTGGAATCCGATGATGGGCGGCTTGCCGCTGGAACTGTACTTGCAATATCCGGCGCATGAAAGTTTCGAATACGGGCAAAAGATACTCGACCAGCTTCCGGAAGGTTTCTTTCTTTGGATCCACGTGATGACGCCGCACGCCCCGTATCACCCGGACAAGGCGTCGCGCGGGACGTTCCTGCCGAACGCTGAGCTGGACAAGTTTGAGCATGAAGATGACAACGGGATTCGTCACTGGGTTCCGTATTATCCGCCCGATCAGCAGCCGCAGGTCGACTTGCGCCGGCTTGCCTATGATGAATTCGTTCTGACCGCCGATCGCAACTTCGGAGCGTTCCTGTCGGCCTTCGACAAGAGTGAGCGGTCGAAGAACACGACGGTCATCGTGTCGGCCGATCACGGCGAGAGTTTTGAAGGCGGCATTTACCAGCACGAAACGCAATACATGACGCGGCCGGTCATTCACATTCCGCTGATCATCCGCACGCCGGGCCAGCAGGAGGGCCGCAGCGTTTCCTTCACCACTGACCAGACCGCGCTGGCACCGACGATTCTGGACCTCGCGGGTCAACCGAAGCCAAGCTGGATGCCGGGCGAATCGCTGGTGCCCCTGCTGACCAGCGATCGGGAGGGCGAAGGGCTGGCGTTCTGTCAGTTCCTGGAGAAAAACAGTACATTCAAGCCGCTGAAGTTCGGCACCATCGGCGTCATCGACGGGCATTATCAGTATGTGGTTCTGCTCTCGTCGCAACAGGGCGTGCTGCGTCCTCTGAGCGAAGCGCAGAACTGGCAGATCGACCGCGCTTCGGAACATCCTGAACGGGCATCGGCCTTGCGGGCGGCCATCCATGCGCGATTCCCCGGCGTATTGCAGACATCGGCGTGAACCGACACTATCTCAACCTGACTTCGGGCGCGTGGCGGCAGCTTCGCCGCAACTGGCGCATTCCGTCCAGCCCGATGGTGCTGTGGCAGACGTTTGCCGCAGGCAACGTGCTGTCGGCAATGAACGGTTTGCAAACCAGCCTGCAGCGTGAGCAACTGGCAAAGGCAAACTTCCGCGATGCCGTGGTTGTGCTGGGCTACTGGCGCTCGGGCACTACGCTGCTGCACGAGTTGTTGTGTCTGGATACTCGCTACACCTATCCGACCACGCACGCCTGCATGAACCCGCAGCATTTTCTGTTCTCCGAGGCGTCGGTGCTGGCCAGCGGTGGCGCGACGATGAAGCGCCCGATGGACGAGATGGAGATTCATGCCAGCTCGCCGCAGGAGGATGAGTTTGCGCTGCTGGGCCTGGGCGCGCGTTCTCCGTACGAGGCGCTGCTGATGCCGGAGATCTTGCCGCAGGCGTTGAAGCTGGTGGATCCGCGCGATCTTTCTCCGCAGGAGCGACAGCATTGGCGTGAGGTGTTCCTGAGCTTTCTTGCCGGGGTATCGGCGCGAGGAGCGGGGAAGCCGATGATCCTGAAGTCGCCGACACATGGAGCGCGAGTGGATACGCTTCGCGAACTGCTGCCTGATGCGCGCTACCTCATCATCATTCGTGACCCGGTCACGAACTTCGAATCGGTGGTCCGCATGTGGCGCAAGATGTTCGAGACCTACGCGCTCGGCCCGATACCTGCTGATGACGCTATCCGCGAAGCGATTCTTGCCGACCGCCCGCGCTTCGAAGCCAAGCTGGCGGCCGGTGTCGCCGGACTGCCCAGCAACCGCTACGCGGCGATCACCTATGAGGCGCTGGTCGCGAATCCGATGGGCGTGATCGAACAGCTTTATCGGCGATTAGAGCTGGGAGACTTCGAACCGGCGCGCGCCGCGATTGCCGCCGAACTCGAACGCCGCCGCGAATATCGCGCTAAGGGCAGCCTGCCTTCACAGGAGTGGCTGGAGAGAATTCGGCGCGAATGGGCGACGGTTGTGGCTGAGCATGCCAGGGTGGGCTCGTCGGCCTGAATTATTCCGCGTCTGGGCACGACTTTAGTCGTGCCGATGGCCCTCTTTTCAGAGCGGGCTTTAGCTCTGCATGCCGTGTGCAGCGGCTTTGAAGCCGACGGCAGAGTGCCGCCCGCTGAAGCGGGCTCTCCCAAATCAAGTTTGCGGGACGCGGCGCTAAAGCGCCGCTCTACCCTACTTCGGGGGTTCAAACTCCACCCTACTTCGGCGTTCAACTCTACCCTTACTTCGGGGGGTTCAAACTGATCTCCTAAGCATCCGCACACAACCATTGGCAGACGGATTCAGCTTGTCTCAAGGATTGGGAAAAGAGGCAGGACCAGAGAAGAAGAAGGAGACCGGCAGCTTGTGGATAAGTCCGAGAGCTGCCGGATTGATCACATATTGCGGCGAACTGGCTTGGCCAGTCCTTCGCGCTCGACTTCGCGCTCAATGTTGTTCCACACCCGCGGGTTGGGGTCTTCCATGGGCACCAGCAGCTTGGCTGCTTCGGCGATATAACGCAGGTCGGCAACCAGGTCGGAGCAGACCTTGCAGGTCTTGAGGTGCTCCTGCTCTTCTTCGCTGCCCCCGCCGTCGATGATGTAAGGCAGAACCTTTTGAAACTCCGCACACGTCATAACTGTCCTCTTCCCGGGAATGGCGGCGGTTCTGTGATCATCGTGCCCGCACTGCGGATTCCCCTGCATTTCTTGCGAAATGCGTCTCCCTTCCGCTAACGTCGCCCGGCTGCCTTCTCGGCCTTGCTCTGCTTGAGAAGGTCGCGCAGCTTCATCCGAGCCTTGTGCAACTGCGACTTGCTATTGCCGATGGAACAACCCATCATCTCGGCAATCTCGTTATGCTCGTATCCTTCGACATCGTGCAATACAAAGATGATGCGATAACCTGGCGGCAGGCTTTCTACCGCACGCTCCAGGTTAACCCTGTCGATGGAACCGGCCAGCACGTTATCCCGCGTTCCAACGTCTTTTTTCGGACCGTCTTCCTGCTGCGGTTCCATGGTTTCCTCCAGAGAAACCTCTGGTAAACCCTTCTTCCGCAGGTGCATCAGGACGACGTTAACTGCCAGACGGTGCAGCCAGGTCGAGAAAGCGGACTCGCCGCGGAAGGTTGCGATCTTACGGTAGAGCTGAAGGAAGGCTTCCTGAGTCAGGTCCTCGGCTTCAGCCGTGTTGCCGGTCATGCGCAAACACAGCGAGTAAACACGCCGCTTATGCAGGCCGTAAAGGGCTTCAAACGACTCGGCGTCGCCCTTCTGCGCCCGCTCGATTGCCTCATGCTCGGAGATGCCGTTCGCCAGAATTTTTTTAGCGATGGTCAAAGTCTTATTTTCCAGTGATCGAAAACTTGGATGCGTCCAGAGTACCTGCTGTTGTACGACTCCGTACCATGAAAGTCCTCGACCAGTCCGCTTCCGGCGGAGCACCAGTCTTTTCTTGCCTTTGTAGGATGCCGGCTGCCCATGAAATGACGCACCACGAAAGCGAAAGGTCTTGGGCCGGGGAGCGGTTCGGGCCAATGCTGCACGAAAGTTCAGGCCGGAAGCGCAGTCGCCAGTTTCGCAAATTTGGGTCGATTACAGGGAAATTAACACGAGAAATGCTTGACAAGCCAGCAACCGGGGCTAAAATACCCGACAATTGAGGTCTTTTTCAAGGTCAGCGAACCTTTATGAACGTAGTCCAGCCAGCAAACTCAACCTACAGCTATCCCCAGAGCGACGCAATGGACAACCAGTGCCGGCATCCCCGGGTCCAGGTGGTCTCGCGCGACGAAGATGCGGAGTACGTGGAGTGCTTAGAGTGCCGCGAAATCTTTGAGTCGAGCGAATTCCGCGACATGGACATCGAATCCAAAATCCCAACCGAAGAAGAAGAATAAGCCTCGTCGAAGAGCTTGCGTTCCGCAGGCCGACGCATACGTGTGCCTCGACGGCGTTGAAGCCGACGCGTGATGGCGGTTGGAAGGGACACACGTTTCGACTTCAACGAGGCGGCTTCAGCCCAGGAACCGTGAGGCCTTTTACCGCAGCCGCAATCCCGCGTCGGATGAGACTTCGGCTTCGGCGAACTCGCCAGCCAGAAAGCGCGGATAGGCCGCGGCCGCGATCATGGCTGCGTTGTCGGTCGATAGCTTGCGAGAAGGGAAGTAGACCGTCAAGCCGCGATTGATGGCGGCTTCCTGGAAGGCCGAGCGCAACTCTGAATTGGCGGCGACTCCGCCGGTTACCAGCAGAGTGACGGCGTTGTATTCCTGCGCTGCCAGTAGCGTCTTGCCGACCAGGTCATTGACCACGGCCCGCTGGAACGAGGCCACCAGATCCAGAGTCTGAGGATCACAAACGGCGAGCACATCTTCGTTGGTGTGGGATGGCAGTGCGCGCAACGTTTGCCGGCGCTGCTCGATCGCGGGCTGCATGTCGTGCGTTTCCACATAGCGCAGCACGGCCGTCTTAATGCCGCTATAGGAAAAGTCGATGCGGCGCTCGTCCTCGCTGTGCCGGTTCTGCGGATTCCGGTCGCGGTGCTTCATCTGGGCGAAGGGGAACTTCACCGCCTGCGGATTGCCATGCTTCGCCAGGAAGTCGATGACTGGGCCGCCGGGATAGCCGAGCTCCAGCAGCTTCGCCACCTTGTCGAAAGCCTCGCCGGCAGCGTCGTCCCGAGTATGTCCTACATTGTGGTAGGTCCAGGCGTCATCCGTACGGTTGGCCAGATAGAGATGGGTGTGTCCGCCGCTGACGACCAGCGCGAGGACGGGAAATTCCAGCTCGCGATTGCCGTTCTGCCGCTCTTCCAGCAAGACCGCGTGAATGTGGCCTTCCAGGTGATTGACTGCGATCAGCGGCTTTTCCAGCGCGTAGGCCAGCGCCTTGGCATAGCTGAGTCCGACCAGCAGCGCTCCGGCAAGTCCGGGACCCTTGGTCACCGCCAGGGCGTCGATGTTGTCGTAGGTTCGTCCGGCATCTTCGATAGCCTTCCGAACTACGGGCACGATGGCCCGCAAGTGTTCACGGGAAGCCAGTTCCGGCACCACTCCGCCGTAGGGCTGGTGCGTCGCGATCTGCGAGTAGACCACGCTGGAGACGACCTCCTCGCCCGAGCGGACCACGGCGGCGGCCGTCTCGTCGCACGAGCTCTCGATGCCGAGGATGTAAACGTCGCTCACACCTCCATTGTACGAGGCTGCAGCGCCCGGCACGGGTTATCATCAAACCTCGGATGCAGGAGCACGCCACCAATATCGTTCGCGAGCTGCGCCAGCGTGGCTTCCAGGCCTACTTTGCCGGAGGCTGCGTGCGCGACACGCTGCTGGGCCTGGCGCCGACCGACTACGATGTGGCCACTGACGCCACCCCTCCGCAGGTGATGCGCATTTTTCCCGACACGTACGCGGTCGGCGCGCAGTTTGGCGTGGTGCTGGTTCCGGCGCCCGACGATATGCCTCGCCCGGCCACGCCTTCCGAGCACCCGAACTATGTCGAGGTGGCGACGTTCCGCAATGACGGCGCGTACTCCGACGGCCGCCATCCCGACCAGGTGCGCTACTCGAAGGATCCGCAGGAGGATGTGAAGCGCCGCGACTTTACGATCAACGGCCTGCTGATGGATCCGCTGGACGGCAATCGGGTGCTGGACTTTGTCGGCGGCCGCGAAGACCTGAAGGCCGGGATTGTGCGCGCCATCGGCGATGCCGAGTGCCGCTTCCAGGAAGACAAGCTGCGCATGCTGCGCGCGGTGCGATTTGCGGCGCGCTTCCAATATGAAATCGAGTCGCAAACCTTGGCGGCGATTCAGAGGCTGGCGCCGCTGATTTACCAGGTCAGCCGCGAGCGTGTGCGCGATGAGCTGACCAAGATGCTGACCGAAGGCCACGCCCGTCGCGCGTTTGAGTTGCTGGATGCGACCGGTCTGCTGAAGGAGGTGTTGCCGGAGATCTCGCGCATGAAGGGCGTGGAGCAGCCGCCGCAGTTTCATCCCGAAGGCGACGTGTGGATTCACACTCTGATGCTGCTGGAGCAGTTGCCGGCGCACTGCTCGCGCACGCTGGCCTGGGGCGCGCTGTTGCACGACGTGGGCAAGCCGCCTACGTTTCGCGTTGCGCCCGACCGCATTCGCTTTGACGGGCACGTCGAGGTGGGCGTGAAGATGGCGGAGGAGATTTGCCATCGTCTGCATTTTTCCAACGAGGAGACCAAGCAGATTCTGGCGCTGGTCGCCAATCACATGCGCTTCGGCGATGTGGAGAAGATGAAGGAATCGACGCTGAAGCGCTTCATGCGGCTGCCGAAGTTCGACGAGCACATGGAACTGCACCGCATCGATTGCCTGAGCAGCCATCGCAAGCTGGAGATGTACAACCTGGTCAAAGATCGCCTGGAGCACACGCCGGTGGAGGAGATTCGGCCGCCCGCGCTGGTGAACGGGCGCGACCTGATCGAGCTGGGATACAAGCCGGGCGCGGAGTTCCGCGAGATTCTGTCGGCGGTTGAGGATGCGCAACTGGAAGGCTCGCTGCGCAGCAGAGAAGAGGCGCTGTCGTTCGTGCTGAGTCAATTTCCGCTCGCGACGTAAATTCGCTTTATCCCGCTCTGTTCTACAATCAAGGCTCAGCGCTATGCAGCATGCGGGCACAACTTTGCGGAAGATCTTCAACCGCACCCTGAGCAACGAGGGCGTCGACGCTCCTCTGCTGGCGTGGCCACTGGCTTGCGGCACGAAGATTGGCGAGAAGACCAGCGCTGTCGCTTATGCGGATGGAACGCTGACGGTCGCCGTTCCGGACGAGACCTGGCGGCGGCAATTGCAAAGTTTTTCCGGGCAGTATTTGAACGCGCTCAGGCAAATTTCTCCCGCGAAGATCGACAGAATCGAATTTGTTTTGGCGCACAAGCCAGAACGCTGATCTCAGACGAACATGGTTTCCGATAAAGACGTTTCTTATGTCGCAGAACTGGCGCACCTCGAGCTGACAGCCGAGGAGCGCACGCGCATGCTGAAGGACTTGAACTCGATCCTCGGCTACATCGATCGCCTGAACGAGCTCGACACCTCCAACGTCGAGCCGATGGCCCAAGTCGCCAGCCGTTATGGCGAGCGCAAAGACGGTGAGGGCTTCCTGTATGCCATGCGCGAGGATGAGCCGCGGCCTTGCCTGCCGCGCGAGGAAGCGCTGCAGAACGCGCCGAATTCCGACGGCACGTTCTTCAAGGTTCCGAAGGTGATCGAGCGATGAACCTCGACAGCCTAACGGTAGCTTCGGCGCGCATAGCGGTTGCTGAACGGCAGACGACGGCGACAGCGCTGGTGGACGAGTTCTACGCCAAGATCGCCGCGGAGGACGGCGCGATCGGCGCTTACCTGACGCTGTCCAAAGAGCGCGCTTATGAGCAGGCGGCTCGCGTGGATAAGTTGGCCGACGCGGGCGAGGAGTTGCCGCCGCTGGCGGGCGTGCCGATCGCGGTGAAGGATGTCTTCACCACCAAGGGCATTCGGACGACGGCGGGCTCGAAGATTCTGGAGAGCTTCATCGCTCCCTACGACGCGACGATTGTGACGCGGCTGGAGCAGGCGGGCGCGATCATTCTCGGCAAGACCAACTGCGACGAGTTCGCCATGGGCTCGTCGAATGAAAACTCCGGCTTTTACCCGGTACACAATCCGCGCGATCTTTCGCGCGTTCCCGGCGGCTCGTCCGGCGGGTCGGCGGCTGCGGTTGCGGCGGGAACTGCCGTGGCCTCGATCGGCTCCGACACCGGCGGCTCCATCCGCCAGCCGGCGGCATTTTGCGGCGTGGTCGGCCTGATGCCGACCTACGGACGCGTCTCGCGGTACGGCCTCATTGCCTTCGCCTCGTCGCTCGACCATCCGGGACCGTTCGGAAAGACGGTGAAGGACACGGCGCTCCTGCTGGAGGTAATGGCGGGCCGCGATCCGATGGATTCGACCACTGCGGATGTGCCCGTGCCGAAATACTCGCGAGTCCATTGGGAAGCCGGTCGATGGAATGAAGATCGGTGTTCCGCTGGAGTATTTCGAAGAGGGGCTGGAGGCGGAGGTTCGCACTGCGGTCGAGATTGGCATTCAGGAGCTGAAGAATGCCGGCGCGGAGATTGTTCCGCTCTCGCTGCCGCACACGCCGTACGCGATTCCTACGTACTATGTGATCGCCACGGCGGAGGCGTCGTCGAACCTGGCGCGCTACGACGGCGTGCGCTATGGTCTGCGTTCGAGCGAAGGCAAGACGCTGAGCGAGATGTATCGCCGGACGCGCGACGCAGGATTCGGCGCCGAGGTGAAGCGCCGCATCATGCTGGGGACGTATGTGCTCAGCGCCGGTTATTACGACGCGTATTACCTGAAGGCGCAGCGCGTGCGCAGCCTGCTGGCGCGCGACTTCGACGAGGCGTTCGCCAAGGTCGATGTGATCGTTACGCCCACCACACCCACTCCGGCGTTCAAACTCGGCGAGAAGGCTGACGATCCGCTGGCGATGTATCTGGCCGATATCTTCACCGTGACGGCGGACCTGGTCGGGATTCCCGGGATTTCGCTTCCGTGCGGGAAGAGCCGGGGAGGCTTGCCCATCGGCATGCAGATTCTGGGGAAGCACTTTGATGAAGCGACCCTGCTGCGAGTGGCGCATGTGGCCGAGCACGCACTGGCGCCGCGAGTGGTGTAGGCTCGTCGGCCTCCTCGCTTAGAGAAGAGAGCTGGTAACGGCGCACCTGAATGCGCCCTTTCAAAGCCGCTATTGCCCTGGGCTGAAGGCCAGGCCTTCCGGAAACCGCAGATCCTTCGACTGCGCCTCCGCGCGACCCAAAATCGGGGTCGCAAAGGCAATGCGGAGGCTCCGCTCAGGATGACAATTCTTGTTTAGGTGTCTTCCTGATTTCTTCTGTATTCCTTCTATATTTCTTCGTAGTACCGTTCACCGGCGCAACTGCGGCACAGGATTTTCTGGTCGCGCCGCACCTCGCGCTGGAAGTTGATGCCTTCCCCACATTCGGCGCAGACGATGCGTTCGCCTTTGTAGCCCGGCAGTTCCTCCGGCGGAAGCGAGACTTTCACCCACTGCTCGGTGAACAGCTCTTCATTCGACATTTCGCGGTAGGCGAGCATCTGCTGCTGGTTCTTGTTTTCGATTTCCGGATGCATCTGCCGGGCCAGCGCCTTTGAGCTTTCCTTCGCCGCAACGCGAATGGCGCGGCCCGATTGCAAGTCAACGAACGTGGCCGCGACTTTTCCCCAATCGCGAAACTTCAGGGCGCGCTTGCCCAGCCGGCATCCGGTTACTACGCCGACCGCATCGGTGGCGCAGCGATCGATCTCAACGAAGGTGATGAGCCGCTTGCGGTCTTTGCCATGGGGATCGTCGATGCCCAGCAGGTCCAGGCCGCGCATCGCCAGACGCACACCCAGCACCTGCCCGGCACACAGATGTCCGTGAGCTATTTCGGCGTCGCGCAGCAATTCATCCAGGCTCTTCAACCGCGCACTCCTTCATGGTTGGTCAGAATCGCTATCGGTGGCCTCATCGACGAAGCGGCCGCTGACGTTGACCGTAAACTTGTCGCCGGCCTTGGGCAGGAAAGTCACGCGCGCCGGTTGCCGCTCCCAGTGCGGCGGGTCGCAATTGCTGTCCGGCGCATCGCCCATGGCGTTCTTGCCCAGGTCTTTGCGGAAGAGCGGCTTCTTGGCGCCGATCTCCGCGACGATGGCTGCTACTCTCTCACCACTGGAGGGGATGCCGCAATAGGCAGCGTAGTCGCGATACCAGCTCACCTGCGAATAGAACGGGTCGAAATCAGGCAGCTTGAGCAGGGTGGCTTTGCCGGACTTGCGATCGACCAGCAGCCAGTCGCCGCGTTGCCAAAGCCACTTTGGAGTTTTGCGGCCATCCTCGGGCAGCGAGTCGTTGATGCGATAGGCGCGGCGCACGACAAATTCGCGATCGGTGACGTCGTGGGTGTCGCCGGTCGTGAAGTCCTTCACCTTGCCGTCGACGATGAGCGGCCGCACGGTGATGTCGAGGGATTTATCTTCGGAGGGGCCGGCGTAAAGCTTCACCGCCGTCGGCTTGCCCAGCGCGACCGTATGCACCTTGGAAGCGCTGAAAGCGTTACTACACAGAAGGGAAGCGGCGACGAGAAGCCAGGCACGGCGCATAAGAGTGGGCTATTGGAAGGCTAATCCCACAACCAATGCGCCGCAAGGACATGGTTACTCGGCGACAAAACTTTTCTGGGTCGATTGTCGGCGATCTTTGCAACTGTCATACAATGAGTTCGCGTCTAAGTGGCTGATGATGCCTTTGACTTATAGCTTTATTGTCCCGGCTTATAACGAGAGCGAGAGACTCGAAGTCTCGCTGCCGAAGATTCTCGGCTACGTGCGCCAGCGGGAGTTGGCCAGCGAGATCATCGTCGTCAACGATGGCTCCTCGGACAACACCGCCGACGTCGTGCGCAGCTTCATGGCGTCGAACCCGGATATCCGTCTGGTTGAGAACCCGGGCAATCGCGGCAAGGGCTATAGCGTCCGCAACGGCATGCTGCATGCGCAGAATGACGTCATGCTCTTCACCGACGCCGACCTGTCGTCGCCGATCGGCGAGGCGGATAAGCTGTTCGCGGCGATCGCACAAGGCGCCGACGTCGCCATCGGTTCACGCTGGCTGCAGGCGGATCTGCAAACCGAGCGCCAGCCCTGGTATCGCCAGCTTTATGGGCGACTGTTCAACCTGGCGCTGCGCATGGTGTTGGGGCTGAAGTATCGCGACACGCAATGCGGCTTCAAGGCCTTCACCCGTCAGGCTGCGCAAACCATTTTCACCCGCCAGCGGGTTGAGCGTTGGGGCTTCGATCCGGAGCTGCTGTTCCTGGCGGACAAGTTCAAGCTGCGCACGACGGAGGTCCCGGTTGAGTGGGCCCACGATCATCGCTCGAAGATCAACCCCCTGCGCGACGGACTGAAGATGGGGGTAGAGATGCTGGCGGTGCGCTGGAACGATCTTAAGGGACTCTATACCGAGCCCTCGGTGGCGGTCCCGGAAGAGGGCCTGGCGAAGTCGGCCGCCTCGGTGCCGATCGCGAAATAACCCCATTTTCACAATAGGAATTACCCAGATAGGGCCGGGCTGGCGGTCTCAACTGCCGTTTGGGGTTGATTCTTTGCCCGAAAATTTGTAGCTTTCTTCCACCCTGCGCATCTTTTCCTAAGTCGGTCTGGCCTAAATCGTTCTCATAATCATTTGCCGCCAAAGCGTTGGTTGCATCTAAAAGGTCTTATGTCACAGCCCGTGATGTACAGCGTAGATAATGGTCGAACCTCCACCGATCTTCGGCGAGGGCTCATTGCTGGAGCGGTATATGCACATGCGGGAGATGTCCCTGCACCTGTGTTCGCCGCTCTCGGTTGAGGACCACAGCCTTCAGCCCATGCCCGATGCCAGCCCTGCGAAGTGGCATCTGGCACATACCACCTGGTTTTTCGAGACCTTTGTTTTATCGCAGTACATGCAGGGCTTCCGGCCGTACCATCCGGCGTTTCGCAATCTCTTCAATTCCTATTACAACGCGGTTGGCGAGCGCCCTCTGCGGACCCTGCGGCATGTGCTGTCGCGTCCCAGCCTGGACGAGGTTCACGCCTACCGCATTTACGTCGATGAGGCGATGACTCATTTGCTGACGGAAGAGCTTCCGGCGGATGCCGTGAAGCTGATTGACCTCGGCATTAATCACGAGCAGCAGCACCAGGAGTTGATTGTCACCGACGTGAAGAACGGCTTGTGGGCCAATCCGTTGCGTCCGGCGTACCGCGGTAACGGACATCACGAGTCCGCAAGTCAAGAAGTCGCGCCGCTGAAGTGGCAGAGCTTTGCCGAGGGCATTTACTCCATCGGCTACGAAGGCAAGGCGTTCGCTTTCGATAACGAAGGGCCGCAGCACAACGTTTATCTGCAACCGTTCCGGCTGGCATCGCGACTGGTGACCAACGGCGAGTATCTGGAGTTCATGCGCGACGGCGCTTACAGCGATCCACTGATTTGGCTATCGGATGCCTGGGACGCGGTCAACAGCAATCGCTGGCAGGCCCCCCTGTATTGGGAGCAGCGCGACGGCGAGTGGCTGAACTACACCATGGACGGATTGCAGCCTCTGCGGCTGAACGAGCCGGTCTGCCACCTTAGCTTTTACGAGGCGGATGCTTTTGCGCGATGGTCAGGCGCACGGCTGCCCAGCGAGTTCGAGTGGGAAGTTGCGGCGCGCGGCTGTCGCGATCGCCGGCAACTTTGTGGAGTCCGGAAATCTGCATCCCACGCCGGCTTCAGGCGATGAGCCCCTGACTCAGATGTTTGGCGATGTTTGGGAGTGGACCTCGACTCCGTATGTCGCTTATCCCGGATTCAAGCCGGCCGCAGGCGCGGTTGGAGAATACAACGGCAAGTTTATGTGCAACCAGATGATTTTGCGCGGCGGTTCGTGCGCTACGCCGCAGTCGCACATTCGAGCCACCTACCGCAACTTCTTCCCTCCCCATGTGCGCTGGCAGTTCATGGGGCTACGGTTGGCCAATGGCAACTAGCAAGCAGCTGCAATATCTCGAATATCCGGCGTATGCGCTCGAGGTCCGCGAGGGGCTGAGCGCTTCGCTCAAGCATCTTCCCGCCAAACTATTTTACGACGAGGTCGGCTCCCAGCTGTTCGAGCAAATCACCGAGCTGCCGGAATATTATCTGACGCGCACGGAGCGCTCGATCCTGGAGCGCTATGCGGCCGACATCGTGACTCAGGCCGGCGCGAACCTGACGCTGGTGGAGTTGGGCGCGGGCACCGCAACCAAGACCTGCCTGCTGATCGATGAGTTGCTGCAACGGCAGAGCCGCACGCTGTTTTACCCAATCGACGTTTCCGCGTCGGCCTTGGATGAAGCCGTGCGCAATCTCGCGACCCAGTTTCCGTCGCTGCGCGTCAATCCGATTGTGGCCGACTACACCGGCGGCGTCCCGGCTCTGAACCGTATCAGTGGGCGCAAGCTGGTGCTCTATATCGGCTCCAGCATCGGCAATTTCGAGCCGCCGCAGGCGATTCGCGTGCTGCGCCGCATCCGGCAGACTTTGCGTCCGGGCGATGCGCTGCTGCTGGGCGCTGACTTCGCCAAGAGCTCGAAGATTTTAGTGCCCGCCTACGACGACGCGCAGGGAGTAACGGCTGCTTTCAACAAGAACATCCTGGCTCGGCTGAATCGCGAGTTGGATGCCGACTTCGACGTGGACGCGTTCCGCCACGTGGCTTTGTGGAACCGCCGCTGCTCGCGCATGGAAATCTATCTGGAGAGCATGGCCGACCAGTCCGCGTTCGTTCCCGCGCTCGATCTGGATGTGAGGTTCAAGCGCGGCGAGCGCATCCATACGGAGAACAGCTACAAGTACACGGACGCCATGATTGAATCGATCCTGCGCGAGAGCGGCTTCCAGCTGGAACACACATGGTGCGATCGTAAGAAGTGGTTCGGCGTGCACCTGGCCAGGGTCTGAGACAAGACGGTGGCAGCTCGCTTAGACTGCTTCTGTGAAACGGTTTTATTTTCATCTGCGCCGTGCGTTTCTGGTTCTGACCGCTGCTGGGATTTTTGCTTCAGCCAGCATGGCCCTGGGGCGTCGAAGGGCATAGCGCGATCAATCGAGTTGCAGCGGAAAAATTGCCGGCCGAGATGCCGGCATTTTTTCGTAATGCCGTCGACCAGCTTGCCTATATCGCTCCTGAGCCCGATCGCTGGCGCCAGACATCCGAATTGGCTCTGAAGCGTTCGCAGGAGCCCGACCACTACATCAATCTCGAAATGATCCAGGGGATGGATCTTCCGCCCGACCGCTACAGCTTCTATCGCGCGCTCGAAGCCCGGCGGCAGGAAACACCTGGTCATCCCGACGATCTGTTGCCCGAGCGCGTGGGTTTGCAGCCGTACATCACCATCGAGGATTACGAGCGTCTGGTGGTCGCGTTTCGCGAATATCGCAAGGCGCTGGCTGAGCACCGCACGCCGGAGTACGCCGAGGAAGATGCAATCGTCTACGCCGGTCTGCTGGGGCATTACGTCGGCGACGGCGCCAATCCCATGCACACGTCGATTCAGTACAACGGCTGGGTCGGCCCTAACCCGAAGGGGTATACGACGTCGAACACCGTGCATTGGAAGATGGAAGGGATATTCGTCGCCGCCAACTTCAAGCAGTTGCAATTTGCCGACCTGGTGCCGGCGCAACCGCAGCAGCTCACGCATCCCTTTCAGGATTACATGCGCTACCTCTACGAGTCGCACAACCTGGTTGAGAAGGCGTACCAACTGGAGAAAGAAGGCGGATTCGACGGCGAGGGAACGCCGGCCTCGCGCGAGTTTATTCGCGAGCGGCTTGCGGCGGGAGCCACCATGCTGCGAAATATGTGGTATTCGGCGTGGCTGCAGAGCGGCGAAGAACCCTTCGACAAGGCTGACTCGAAGCCCGTGGCTCCCGGCGGAAAATAGCCCTTATTGCGCGGACGCTGCCTTGGCGGTCGCTGCGGATTGCGCCCACGGTTTGGCTTCAAACTCTCGGAACTGGCCTTCCAGCTCCCACTCCAGCCGAGCCTTCTCGCTCGCGTCCAGCAACTTCTGGCACGACACCGAGCGCGGCTTCGCTCCGGCGACATCGCCGGCACACGCGGAGGCAATCACGAAATCTCTGCCATTGCTCCACAGGCTGCCGCCGGGAACGAAGGCGTGCTCGACGCCGGTGCGCGCCATCTTCTTCAGTTCCGTGTAGGACAGCTTCTGATCTTCGGCCGCGCGCAGGTACTCGTGCGTCATGTCAGAGCGCGCGACACCTTCATCGTCGGTGGAGAGCGACACGGGCACGCCGGCGCGAATGTATTCGCTCAACGGATGCTGCGCGCCGCTCACATCAAGAATGACGGCATTGCTGGTCAGGCAGATCTCAACCATGATGTTGCGCTCGGCCATCTCCTGCAGCAGTTGCATCGGGTTCGTCTCATTCATCACGTCAACGCCGTGTCCGATGCGCTCGGCGTGCGCAATCTCTACCGAGTCGCGAATGTGGAAGCGCAGCCCCTCCGGCGGCACCAGCCCCTGCACCAATTCACCCGCGTGCAGCGCGATGTGCACCTTGGGATACCGCTGGTGCAGATAGCCCAGCATGCGCATGTGCAGCGGGAAGTCCTTCATGGGGACGTAGAAATCTTCCGGCATGACGAGGTTCAGGCCGACCATGTGCGGATTGGGCGGTACCAGCGAAGGCTCGGCACCCGACAGTAGGAAGCCGGCCAGAATCTCGGCGAATACGTCTTCCTTGGCGCGACCGCGTCCTACCTGATAGAGAAAGCGTTGTTCGATCTTGCAGCCGGGATCGGCCTGCGGCGTACCACAATGTAGGAGCGCGTCCCGCTCCGCCTCGTCGGCGCGCAGCTCGTCGCTGGCGCTCCTCAGAACGGCGGGAAGTCCCGCGGCTATCAGCTTCTGCTGCAGCCTTCCGAAGTCATCATCCCATCCAACCTCTTTCGCCAAAGCCAGAATCTCGTGGCTGCCTGGCGGGTACATCAGCTCCTGATAGATCTCGTGCTGCGAAGCTGCGCGAGCGGCGGTTTCGGCCAGCATCTTGCCACCGGCGCCTTGCGTCGCCTGAAAATATTTGCCGAAGGTGTCGAAGAAGTGATCGTGTCCCGACTGGCCGGAGTATTGCCAGTTGCGCATGGAGAAGCCGTCGATCATTTTGGCGTAGAGCGCTGGATCGGAGAACCCGTCAGAGACGGGCCGCAGCGGCGCCTGACACGGGCCGGGCCTGAGATCGACAGTCTTGGGATCGACGCAATCGCCGGCGCTGGCTGCCCAGTTGATGAACGATTCAGCATAGATGCCGCCGGTGAGGTGATTGTGCAGGTCGGCGCCCTTGGGCATGTCGCGCAGAAAAACCAGCAGGAGATTGGGATTGTTGCGGACGCTCTCAAAGTATCGCTGGGTGCGGGCTTGGTTCGCGTTATCGACGGCGGTCGCCACACACGAGGCGAAGAAGATGAATGCCAGTATGCGGGGCAGCCAACGCTGCGGAGATACCATATTGACCTCGTGAGTCGGCAGCAGCATGATAGCAACTCTCCTCCGTCTCGACGATTTGAGTTTCGCCTCGACTTTCTCTACCATGCAGAGTTTCCTCAGTCAGAGGCTCTCGATGAATACGCTCTGCGTCCTCATTTCGCGCGACCAGATTGCAGCCAAAGTTGCCGAACTCGGGGCACAGATCACGGCAGAATTTGCCGGCGAGTCACTCGTCCTGATCGGGGTGCTCAAGGGGGCTACCATCTTTCTGGCCGACCTGGCGCGGGCCATCCAGCTCGACGTAAGCTTCGACTTCATCGCTGTGTCCAGTTACGGCAGCGGGACGTCGCAGAGCGGGGAAGTGAAGCTGGTGAAAGATGTCGACAACTCGATGGAAGGAAAGAATGTCATTCTGGTGGAGGACATCCTGGATACGGGGCTGACGTTGACCTATATCCGCAGAATGATTGGGGCGCATCGGCCCAAGAATGTGAAAATCGCGGCTTTGCTGGACAAAGTCTCCCGCCGGGTTGAGCCAATTCACGCCGATTATGTGGGTTTTGCGATACCCGACAAATTTGTGGTGGGATATGGACTTGACTTTGCCGAGCGATATCGTAATCTGCCAGATATCTGTGTTTTGGAAAGTTCTTCGGTCGGGGAATAGAATCTAACTACTGGCTATGTCAGTGTATCTGCCTGTTGTCGCCGGAATCGCGGCTCTTCCCGTCAACGATTGGCGTGCCGCAGCCAAACTCATCGAACACACTCATCTGAAGCCCGACGCCACTCGCAATCAAATTGCGGATGTTTGTCACGAGGCCGTGCGCTTCGGATTTCATCTGGTGATGATCAACCCAGCCAACGTGGCCCACGCGGCCGCGTTGCTGCATGGCACCGAGGTTAAGGTCGGCACGGTGATCGGCTTTCCCCTGGGTGCCACGTTGACCATCAACAAGCTTTTCGAAGCGGAGAACGCGCTGCGTCAGGGGGCTCACGAGTTGGACATCGTGATGAACATCGGGGCGCTGAAATCGGGCGATCGGCTGCTGGTGAAGACCGAGATCCGCAGCTTGACGGAGCTGGCTCACCGGCACGGAGCTCTGCTGAAACTGATTCTGGAAAACGCGCTGCTGTCGCAGGAAGAGAAGATCCTGGCCTGTGCTCTGGCCGCCGAATCCGGTGTCGACTTCGTGAAGACGTCGAGCGGCCTGGCCGACTCCGGTGCCACGGCGAATGACGTCGCGTTGATGCGCGGGGTGGTTGGATTGAAGATCGGCGTGAAGGCGGCCGGCGGCATCCGCACGGCGGCGCAATTGCTGGAGATGGTGGATGCCGGGGCGAATCGCATTGGCACCAGCGCCAGCGTGCGAATCGTGCAGGAACTGGGCGCGCCGGACGATTTGTAGCAGTCGACTGCGTTCGCGCTGTGCGCTCACTCCGCTCAGGATGACAAAAGGAAACACACTGCGCTCAAGGTTGGGTCCATGGCGCGTCTGACCGGCGTGCTGGGCATTGTCGCCATTCTTCTTTTTGCCTATCTCTTCTCCACTGACCGAAAAGCCATTCGTCTGAAGACCATCGTGGTTGGTCTGAGCTTGCAGTTTGTCTTCGCCGTGCTCGTTCTGCGTGTTGGACTCGGCGTAAGAGTGATGACGGTGGTCGGCGACGCCGTCGATCGCCTGCTGAGCTATTCATTTGCCGGCTCGCAATTCGTCTTTGGCGAGCTGGGGGTGAAGACCTCGAAGTTTGGCCTGGTGTTCGCGTTTCAAGTATTGCCCATCATCATCTTCATCGCGGCTTTCTTTTCCATCCTGTACTACTACGGCGTGATGCAGTTCATCATCCGGCAACTGGCGCGGGTGATGATGCGCTTCATGGGCGCCAGCGGCGCGGAATCGATGAGCGTTGCCGCCAGCATCTTCATGGGTATCACGGAAGCGCCGCTGACGATCCGTCCGTATCTCCCCAAGGTCACGCGGTCGGAGCTGATGACAATCATGACCAGCGGCATGGCGCACGTGTCGGGTGCGATGCTGGGCGCCTACATTCTGCTGGGCATCGAGGCTCGGCATCTGCTGACGGCCGTCATCATGACCGCGCCCGGAACCATTCTGATCGCCAAGATGCTGGTGCCCGAGACTGAGCAGCCACTGACAGCCGGTACGGTGAAGATCGATGTGTCGGAACTGGAGGATCGGCCGGTCAACGTTCTGGATGCGGCCACCAAAGGCACGACCGACGGGCTTTTCCTGGCGCTGAATGTTGCTGCAATGCTGATTTCGTTCCTGGCCATCGTTGCGCTGGTGAACGGGCTGCTCGGCGGTACCCACAATTTTTTCGCTGCCCACGGATTCCGCTGGTTCCCCTCGAAGCTGGAATCCATTCTTGGAGTGATCTTCGCGCCGGTGGCATGGCTTATCGGCATCCCCTGGCATGACTGCATGGCGATCGGCAATTTGCTGGGAACGCGCATGGTGCTGAACGAACTGGTCGCTTACACCATGCTGACGGCGCAGAAGGCCGCGCTGGAGCCGCGCTCCTTCACCATCGCCACGTTCGCACTGTGCGGATTTGCCAATGTCGGCTCCATCGGCATCGTGATCGGCGGCCTCAGCAGCCTGGCGCCAACCCGCCGCCACGACCTGGCCAAACTGGGCTTCAAGGCGATGATGGCGGGCACGATGGCGAACCTGATGTCGGCCAGCATTGTGGGAATCTTGATTCGTGGACAGTAACGAGGGCCAGGAGCGCCGCGCTCTTGGCGCCGGGAGAAGCCGGAAGTTCCTTCAAGGTTGACGCGGTACCCCTGAGCCCTATCTTGCCCCCACGGTGTCCCCGCTCACATCTACTTGTGACGACCGCACTTCAGAAGTGGTCGCAACAAGGCCATTCTCAAAAGAGGAAATCTGGTTGATTTCCGAAAGTTTAACGTGTGTTGGTCACGGTGCGCGCCCTCAACTTTGTGCTATGGCTTCGAACGAGCGTTCATTAGCTACGCAGCGGCGACGCAAACCCCCGGGATCAATCTTGAGCGGAGGCATGTATGGCAATCACCAAGCAGGATGCGCTTGACTACCACGACGGACCACGGCCGGGGAAAATTGAAGTCGTTTCCACCAAGCCTTGTCTTACACAACGCGATTTGAGTCTCGCCTATACGCCCGGCGTGGCCGAGCCCTGCCTTGAAATCGAGAAGAACCCCCAAGACGCCTACAAGTACACCGCCAAGGGCAATCTGGTGGCGGTGGTCACGAACGGCACCGCCGTACTGGGCCTGGGCGACATTGGGGCGCTGGCGGGCAAGCCGGTCATGGAAGGCAAAGGTGTTCTGTTCAAACGATTCGCCGACATCGATGTCTTTGACATCGAGTTGAACACGAAGAACGCGGACGAAATCATCAAAGCCTGCCAGCTTCTGGAGCCCACCTTCGGCGGCATCAATCTGGAAGACATCAAAGCGCCGGAGTGCTTCTACATCGAAGAGACGCTGAAGAAGACCATGAACATCCCGGTCTTCCACGACGATCAGCACGGAACCGCCATCATTTCCGGAGCTGCGATGGTGAATGCCGTTGAACTGACCAACAAGCGCATGGAGCACATCAAAGTTGTGGTGAACGGCGCCGGTGCCTCGGGCATTGCCTGCGCGGAACATTACATCAGCCTGGGGGTGAAGCGCGAAAACATCACCATGGTGGACACCAAGGGCGTTATCTACAAGGGCCGCAAAGAGGGCATGAATCCCTACAAGGAGCGCTTCGCCAAGGAGACGCCTTGCCGAACGCTGGCCGACGCCTGCAAGGGTGCGGACGTCCTGCTGGGGCTCTCGAAGAAGGGCGCATTCACGCCTGAGATGATCGCCTCGCTGGCGCCGCAGCCGGTCGTTTTTGCGATGGCGAATCCCGACCCGGAGATTACCTACGATGAAGCTTGCGCCGTGCGGGAAGACATCATCATGGCGACGGGACGATCCGATTATCCCAATCAGGTGAACAACGTCCTTGGCTTCCCGTTCATCTTCCGCGGGGCGCTTGATGTTCACGCCACCACCATCAACGAAGAGATGAAGCAGGCGGCGACCTACGCCCTGGCGGCGCTGGCGAAAGAGGATGTTCCCGATTCCGTCTGCCGCGCTTACGGCGTGGAGACGCTCAAATACGGCCGGGAGTACATCATCCCTAAGCCGTTCGATCCGCGCGTGCTGGTGTGGGAGGCCGCTGCCGTCGCCAAGGCTGCGATGGACACCGGCGTGGCGCAGAATCCGGTGAACCTGGAGGAGTACCGCGAGCAGCTTGAGAAACGGTTGGGCAAAGCCCACGAGCTGATGCGCATGATGATTCACAAGGCGCAGACCAACCCCAAGCGCGTGGTCTTCCCCGAAGGCAATCACCAGAAAATTCTGCGGGCCTGTCATGTGCTGCTGGAAGAGAAGATCGCGAAGCCGATTCTGCTGGGACGTCCCAACGAGATTCAGCGCAAGATCGCCGAATCAGGTTTGAATTTGAACGGCATCACGATCATCGATCCGGAAACCGCTCCTCGGCGCCAGGAGTATGTCAACGAGTTGTACCGGCTGCGGCAGCGTCGCGGGGTCACGCTGGGAGCGGCAGATGAACTGATGAACAAACGCAACATCTTCGGCTCGATGATGGTGCGCATGGGCGACGCCGACGCAATTGTGTCCGGAGTCACGCAGAATTATCCGGACACGATCCGGCCGGCGCTACAGGTGATTGGCGTTCGCGAAGGCATTCACAAGGTATCGGGCGTGTACCTGGTCATCACCCGCAAGGGGGACCTGTACTTCCTGGCCGACGCGACGGTCAACATCGATCCCACGGCCGAAGATCTGGCCGAGATCGCTCTCTGTGCCGCCGCTGAAGCTCGCCGTTTCGATATTGAGCCGCGGGTAGCGATGCTCTCATTCTCCAGCTTCGGCAGCACACGGCATCCGCTGTGCGATAAGGTGCGAAAGGCGGTCGAGCTTGTACGCTATGCCGATCCCTCGCTGATGATCGACGGCGAGGTGCAGGCGGGCGTCGCGCTGAATGCCAAGAAGCTCGAAGCGGCGTTCCCCTTCAGCACACTCAAGGGCGGAGCCAACGTCCTGATTTTCCCCGATCTGCAGTCGTGCAACATAGCGTGCAAGCTGCTGGGGCCGATGGGGGGCGCTGAGGTCCTGGGGCCAATACTTGCCGGAATGGCGAAGCCGGTGCATCTGTTGCAGCGTGGAGCGGAGGTTGAGGAGATTGTGAACATCACTACCATCGCGGTGGTGGATGCACAGGACAGCTCAGCAACCGAGGGCGCGCGTGTCGCAGCGGCGGTCGCCAGCGTGGGATAGAAAAAGTCGATTGCGATTGGATCCTATGAATGTCCCCTCCGAGCCCATCACTCGGAGGGGACATTTTCTTCAGGCGCTGCGTTTGCCGAGGGCTTGCGGCTCCTGCGGGGTTTCTTCGGCCGCCAGGCTGTCGGCCGAACGGGCCCTCTCGGCGTACTCCATCGACGGCACCCTGACCACGCGATAGGCTCCGGTGATCAGCCAGGCGGCGCGCTCGTAGGTCAGGTAGCTCCACGCCCATTGCAGCATCACCACGATGCGGTTGCGGAAGCCGATGAGGAACAGGATGTGCACGAACAGCCAGCTCAGCCAGGCGATGAATCCCGAGATGTGGATTTTGCCGAACTGCGCGATGGCTGCCGCCCGTCCAATCGTTGCCAGCGATCCTTTGTCGAAGTAGTGGAAAGCCTCGCGGGGCTTGCCGTTCAGGTCGGCCTTGATCTGCCGCGCCACCCAGGCACCCTGCTGCATCGCCACCGGAGCAACGCCCGGCAACGGCCTGCCGTCTTTGTCCTTCAGGGTTGCCAGATCGCCGATGACGAACACTTCACGATGACCGGGCAGGCTGAGGTCTGGCTCGACGAACACGCGGCCAGCCTTGTCGACCGGAGCGCCCAGAGCCGGACCAAGGGAGGAAGCGGCAACTCCTGCGGCCCACAAGACTACTTCGGCCGGAACCACTTCTTCGCCGATGCGCACCTGTCCGGAACGTATGTCGCTTACGGGCGAGTTGGTGCGCACCTCGACGCCCAGATGCTGCAGCTGGCTGACGGCGCTGCGCTGCAGGTCCTCGGGATAGCTGCTGAGGATCGAGGGACCAGCTTCGACCAGCAGGATTCGCGTTTTGGCCGGATCGATGTTGCGGAAGTTCTTCGGCAGGGATTTGCGTCGCGATCTCGGCAAGCGTCCCGGCGAGTTCGACGCCGGTCGGGCCCGCTCCTACCACAACAAAATTCAGCGGCCGATGCATTCCGGTGAGTGCGGCTTCGCGCTCAGCCAGCTCATACGCCAGCAGAATGCGACGCCGGATCTCCAGCGCGTCTTCAATGGTCTTCAGTCCGGGCGCAAGCGGCTCCCAATCGTCGTGGCCAAAGTAGGCGTGGGTCGCGCCGGCCGCGACGATCAAGTAGTCGTACGGAATCTCGTGATCGTGCAGTTGTACGGTGCGCTGTTCGAGGTTGAATCGGCTCCACCTCACCCATCAGAACTTCCACGTTTTTGTGCCGGTGCAGAATCTCGCGAATGGGCGCGGCGATTTCAGCCGGCGACAGTCCCGCGGTTGCTACTTGGTAGAGAAGCGGCTGGAAGGTGTGGTAGTTCTTGCGGTCGATAACGGTGATGTGGACAGGCAAGTGCGCCAAAGTCTCTGCAGCCTTCAGGCCGCCGAAACCGGCTCCTACAATTACGACCTTCGCGCGGGCTTTCTCGTTCATGGCCTCACACCATGTGATGCTCCAGAGTGAGGCACGATACATCAATTCGCTGCGACGGATTTGCCGATGGCGGCCAAGCCAGTGGCGCGCGGCGGCGACCAGAAAGTGTGTAAAGCTGTGGTAGATTAAAAGAATGTGGGCCCGTAGCTCAGTTGGTAGAGCAACGCACTTTTAATGCGTGGGTCGCAGGTTCGATTCCTGCCGGGCTCACCAAAACAGCAACCAGCCATCAGCAACTAGCGATCAGCTTTTTCTTCCGTTGCCGACTTCCTATCGTTATTTTCCTATCATCACCGGGTACACGCCGTGAGCGGACTCGCGGGCGATCGCTTTTCGCGCACAGGGCAAATGTGCCCAAACGTTCTTAGCTAGTTGCTGATTGCTAGTGCTAGTTGCTGTCCTTCTGCACATACACCGCCGTCCCGTACGCCAGCACTTCCGTCACGCCCTGCATCAGTTCCGTCGCGTCGTAGCGCATGCCAATAACGGCGTTGCCGCCAAGTTCGAGGGCATGTTGCAGCATCAGTTCAAAGGCGTGCTGACGCGTTTCTTCACACAAATTGGTCAACAGCGTGATGTTGCCGCCAACCAGCGTCTGCAAACTTGCGCCAATGGTTCCGACGATAGAGCGCGAGCGCACGATGATGCCGCGCACCAGGCCGTAATTCCTGACGATCTTGTAGCCGTCGAGCGTGAACGCGGTAGTCACCATGTTGTGTGGAATGAAGCCTGCAGACGATGTGCCTTGCGGGGCGCCGGGATTCATGCGATTCACCTCCGATGGGCGCAGCATACCATGCCGCTGCGGCTCAGTCTGTGCGTTATCCCGGCTGCCGCACTACACTGGTAGAGGAGATACCCAAGCAAGTGGCCCAGCCGATTCCTCCGAAAGAAAATCACCTGCTCACCGTGTTGTCCCTGGCTTTCGTGCTGGGAATGGTCGTCGCTATCGGCGTTTATCTGGCGTGGAGCAAGGGTGTGTTGCCGGCTGCGTTCCACGGTTTCGCTTCGATGCTCGCGCTGTTCGTGTGTCCGCCGTTCATCCTGTCGATTGCAGTAGGGCCGACGGCCGAAGCCGATGTGATGGCGGTCGTGACCGCAGGCACGATTTTCTTTGCGAACGGATTTCTCTATGCCGGCGTGGCTGCCGGAGCCTTCTACGCGTTCGAACTGCTACGGAAGCGCCGCTAGATCTACGGTGCCGGCTGCTGCTGGGTCATGCAGTGCAGCGCGCCTAGTCCCCAGATGAAGTCGCGGCAATAGATGCCGACCACCTCGCGATCCGGGAATAGTTCCTGCAAAGTATTCAGCGCCACGCGATCATTCGGATCTCCGAAGATCGGCACCAGCACGAGCTGGTTGGCGATGTAGAAGTTGGCGTAGCTGGCCGGCAGGCGCTGATCCTCAAAGTAAACCGGCTTCGGCATCGGCAGCTTGACGACTTTCAGAGGGCGTCCGTTCTGGTCGGTGCTCTTCTTCAGCCAGCGGAAGTTGTCGCTGAGGGGCTCGTGGTTGGGATCGTCGGGGTCGGGCTCATACGCGGTGACCACGGTGCGCGGTCCGACAAAGCGGGTGATGTCGTCGACGTGTCCGTGGGTGTCGTCGCCGGCGATGCCGCGCTCCAGCCAGATGACCTTCTCGATGCCGAGATAGTCGGCGAAGAGTTCTTCCAGGTGCTCGCGCGAGAGCCCCGGATTGCGCTGCTGTACTTCGCTGAGCAGGCATTCTTCCGTCGTGATCAACGTGCCGCGGCCGTTGACGTCGATGCTGCCGCCCTCGAGCACCACAGTGTAGCTTTCTCCGTGCGTCTTGAGATGAGGCTGCCATGACGGAAGGCGAAGGCGCTGGGCGATTTCCGCTCCCGCCGGTGCGTCGAGCTTCCAGTCGCTGTATTTGGCCCAGGCGTTGAATCGCCACGTCGTCGCAGCGACGGCAGGCAACGGATCTTTTTTCTTCGACTCGCGGCGAACAAAGATGGGCCCGTAATCGCGCGTCCAGACACGATTGGTGGGAACCTGAAAGAAGCGTACGTTGCCGGCCTTCTTCCCAGGCTCGCTGGCCTTCTCGGGAATCACCTGCGAGCGAACGAGGATCTGCCGCGCCTTGGCCTCAGCCGCCTCGTCGTTGATCAGGATGTTCACCTGCTCGACGCGCGCGAGATAGCGTACGATCTCGGCGTAGATCCACGGGATGGCTTCGAACTTTCCCGGCCAGTCGGTGCGGTTGTGCGGCCACGCAATCCATGTGGCCTCATGCGGCTCCCACTCGGCAGGCATGCGATAGCCGAGCGCGGCAGGAAGGTCGGGGAGGGTGAGAATCTTCTTTGGCATTGGTTAAGGTGTTACCACTGACGCATTCGGGTAGAGCGGACCTTCAGGTCCGCGTCTAGAACAATATTCGAGATGTCAAAGCCGGCTTTAGCCGGCAACAGATGTTTCGCACGACTTTGTACAAAGTGTTCAGGCGCGCATCGCCGCTTCAGACGGGCCAGTTGCACAGTCGCTAAAAAATTCTTTCGTAACCCTTCTGCCGTCGGCTGAAGCCGACTTTGAGCCAGAAATCAAAGGCTTGGCGCTGGCCTGAAGGCCAGCTCTACCGGAAACATTCGCGGCGGCCGAAGTTCTCCACTCGCCTGAAGGCCAGCTCTACCGGAAACATTCGCGGTGGCCGAAGTTCTTCACTCGCCTGATGGCTGGCTCTACCGGAAACGTTCGTAGCGGCCGAAGTTCCTCACTCGCCTGAAGGCGCGCTCCACATTGCTTACACCATGAATCTCTGCGTAATCGGCGCGTAGGCGTCCACGCGGCGGTCGCGCCAGAAAGGCCAGTTGCGCCGCACATCTTCCATGCGATGCAGATCAACTTCAGCAATCAGGATTTCTTCCTTATCGTGCGAGGCTTGCGCAATGACCTGTCCGAACGGGTCGGCGATGAACGAGCCGCCCCAGAACTCCAGGCCTTTGCCCGGGGCTTCCTTGCCGCGAATGTTGCCGGTCTCAAATCCCACGCGATTCGGCACTGCGACGTACACGCCGTTGGCGATAGCATGCGCGCGCTGGATCGTACGCCACGCGTCGTACTGGGCTTCGCCGTATTGCGCCTTCTCGTCGGGATGCCAGCCGATCGCCGTCGGATAAAACAACACATTCGCACCCTGCAACGCGGTCAGGCGCGCGCCCTCGGGATACCACTGGTCCCAGCAGACCAGCGTGCCGAACTTCGCGAAGTCTGTCTCGAAGGCCTTGAACCCGAGATCGCCCGGCGTGAAGTAGAACTTCTCGTAGTAGAGCGGGTCGTCGGGAATGTGCATCTTGCGATAGATGCCGGCGACTTTTCCGCCTTCGTCGAGAATCGCTGCGGTGTTGTGATAGATGCCGGCCGCGCGGCGTTCAAACAGCGACGCGACGATGGTGATCTTCAGCTCGCGAGCCACATCGCCCAGGCGCTTGGTTGCCGGGCCGGGAATCGACTCGGCCAGATCGAACAGCGCCGTGTCTTCGCGCTGGCAGAAATACTGGGTCTGGAAAAGTTCGGGCAGGCAGACGATCTCCGCGCCCTTGCGCGGCGGCCGCGCGCACATGGTCCAGCGCGCGCTCCAGATTCTGTTCCGGCTCAGGCGTGCACGACATCTGCACAATACCAATCGTAAAATTACGTTCGAGCAAACTTATCTCCGCGTGAAAAGCATTGTTAGCATAGCACTCCGCGCGCACAAATTTTGCGCGGCAGCGGTTGTCAGACTGATTGTTAATAGATGATGAAACTCGCTGAACGATTGACGCCGACAGCATGAAACCTGTAGTTTCGTTGGTTCAGCATCCGCAACTCATAACTTCTGTTCGCTGCGCGCCGAGCGCGCGCGTCGCAAATTTTCCGAGGTGAACTTTGAGCGATATGCACGACAAGAGTCAGGGTGAGGGTATCGAGCGCGTTCTTCACGATCCGGTTTCCGACAAACTGGAGCCGCTGGCGCCGCTGGACCTCACAAAGATTAAGGGCGTCGACGATCTGGTGCGCGCCATGGGCCGCACCGCCTTCACCGGACGCCAGGTGGGCGAGGGCGCCGACGTTCTGGAAGCGATGGCTCGCGACAAAGATTGCTTCGTGGTGATGACGCTGGCCGGCGCGATGACGGTCGCCAAGCAGGGACTGATCGTCACCGAGTTGATTGACCGCGGCATTGTGAAAGCGATCATCTCGACGGGTGCGCTTATGGCGCATGGTTTGGTGGAAGCGGCCGGGCGCTCGCACTTTAAGTACGACCCGAAGATGGATGACATGGAGTTGTACGAAGCCGGCTACAACCGCGTTTACGACACGCTGGAGCCGGAGACCAATCTCGATTACGTGGAGACGATTGTCGCCAAGATTCTGAATGACTGGGACCACAGCGAGACGATCTGCTCGTACAAGATCAATCGCGAGATTGGACGCTTCCTCAGCAAGAATGCGAAGGATCGCGGCATTCTCAAATCGGCGTTCGACAAAGATGTGCCGGTGTTTGTCCCGGCGTTCAGTGATTCGGAGATCGGTCTCGACGTGGCGCTGCACAATCGCGCGCGCCTGAAGGCCGGCAAAGAGCCGCTGCACTTCGATCCGTTCGTCGACCTCGAACATTACGCCGACACGCTGCTCAAGCAGGAGCGGCTGGGCATCTTCACCATCGGCGGCGGCGTGCCGCGCAACTGGGCGCAGCAGTTCGGGCCGTTCATCGAGTTGCGTCATCGCCGCGGCGGCGAAGATCTGCCGCTCAAGCGCTTTCATTATGGCGTGCGCATCTGTCCCGAGCCGGTGAACTGGGGCGGCCTGTCGGGATGCACGTACAGTGAAGCCGTGTCGTGGGGCAAGTTCGTTCCGCCGGAGGAAGGCGGAAAGTTTGCGGAAGTGTTGCTGGATGCGACGGTGGGCTTGCCGTTGATCGCGGGAGCGGTGTTGGAGAGAGTTGGGAAGAGGGGCTAGGGGCTAGGGGTTAGGGATCAGTCAAATCTGATCCACTTGGGCTGTTGTTGCTTGAAATTGTCATGGGATCTGCGAGGTGAAGTGCACCTTGCTAGACCGTAACCTCTGCTCCCTGACCCCTACCCCTATGTTTTTCGCCGTTCCGGCTCCGGTTCAGGCCCGGCATGGTCTAAACTCCGGAGCCGGTGCAGGCTTCCGCGGAAATCGTAGTCTGTCGTCGCTGACGCGACTCTGATGTTCTGAGTGCGGCTCGGAATCGGGCTCGTGCTCCGTAACCTCTAGCCTCTGACCCCTAGCCCCTAATCCCTGGTCCTTTGCACTTCCTGCACTCGCCGAATGTCATGTTGTTTGCTTCACACTTCGTTCTACGTTTCCAATCGAGGAAAAGTTCACCATACGATTTCGTGATGTAGTCGTTCGAGTCGACGCTCAACGCGCGTGCGGTGCGATCGATCCAGCGCGACTTGCCTTCGATCTCGGCGAGATCGCCGATGGGCGTGTGATCGAGCACGACCTGGCCTTCGCCGTCGCTCCACTCCGAACGAAACTTCTCATAGGTAAATGCCGGCGCATATCCCAGCGCGCGCAGGATGGCGTCCATCTGCTTGCCATCGGACAAGCCGGTTTCGGCTTCGGCGCGAGACTTGTGCCGACCTGCTTTGCCCTTGGCTTTGTGCGTCAGCTTCCATTTGTCGCCGTAAATGCGCAGGCGCAGGATTTCGCCCTTGCGGCGCAGTTTCTCTCCGGGCAGGTCGTAGAGGGTGTTGATCTCGTGCGTGGAAGGCGTTTCACACTTGAAGCCGAGCTGCTTGAGTTTTTTCTCCAGCGCCTTCAGGTCGGGGACGAGGAATTTGATTTCGATTTCCTGCGGTGTGGCCATGCAGAGAGTTTAAAGCACAGAGAAGGACATCGCTCGAAAAGCCTGTCGTCCCTGAAGGGACTCGAATCCTGATCGGGAGCTTACCCAGCGCTGAAGCGCTGGGCTGTCACCTTCCGTCTCGCTTCGCGAGACTGGATGAGGCGGAACGGACCGAGTGAAGAGGTTTCTCGGATACATGTCACTCATGGCCGCCACTACATGGCCACTGCCTTCTAGCTCTCCCGCTCCACCACAAACTCGGGAACCCAGAGCAGAATGCGTTTGATTTCGGAGTCGGGGAAGGTGCAGATGGATTCGCGGGCCTTGTTGGAGAAATCCACCGCCAGCGCATAAGCGGCGTCGATGGAGCCGTGGCGCTGCAGGATGGCAACGATGTCGGAGGGCTTGATGCCGTTGAATCCGGCGTTGCTGAGCACGGACTCGATGATCGCGCGCTCTGAGGCATCGCAACGCTCGAGCGCGTGCAACACGGCCATCGTGGCTTTCCCTTCGCGAAGGTCGCTGGCCACCGGTTTGCCCAAGACTTCTTCGGAGGCGGTGAGGTCGAGCACGTCGTCGACAATCTGGAAGGCCATGCCGAGATTGCGGCCATACTCGGCCAGGCGATGCTGGTCGGCTTCGCTGGCTCCGGCCAGAATTCCGCCCAGCTTCATGCAGACGGAGAACAGACACGCCGTCTTGCGATGAATCAGTTCAAAGTGTTCGTCGAGCGAGATGGCCTTGCCCAGCCGCTCGATCTGCAAGAGCTCGCCTTCGACCATGGCTTGTGTCAGGTCGATAAGCGCGTCCAGCACCTGGAAGTTGCGCTCCTGCACGGCGATCTTGAAGGCCTGCATGTAAAGCCAGTCGCCGGCCAGCACGCACTTGGCGTTGCCCCACTGGGTGTTGGCCGCAGGACGGCCGCGGCGGGTTTGCGCCTCGTCGATGATGTCGTCGTGGACCAGCGTCGCGGTGTGAATGATCTCGACCACCGCGCCCAGTTTGATGGCGCCCTGGCCGTGATAGTTCATCAGCTTGCAGGAAAGCAGCAGCAGGGCAGGACGCAAGCGCTTGCCGCCGCCGGCGCGCAGATACTCGCCGATTTCGGTGATAGCCCGAACGCCGGACACCGTGTCGCGTCCGAACTCGCGCTCGATGGCGGCGAGGTCGTCGTGCAACAGGTCAAAAACTTCCTTGGCGGTACGGGTTACGGTATTCAATCGTTCGTCGCCCTGTCAGTTGGATCGATAGTTCGTGAACTGCATATCGATGCCGAAATCTTGTTGCTTGAGTAGTGCGATGATTTCCTGCAGTGTATCGCGGTCCTTGCCGCTGACGCGAACCAAATCACCCTGGATCGCGGCCTGCGCTTTCTTCTTCGCGTTCTTGATGAGCTTGACGATCTCGCGCGCCTTCTCGATCGGGATGCCTTGCTGCATGGTCACGCGCTGCCGCACCGTCGAGCCAGCCGCGGTTTCGACGGTGCCGTACTCCAGAGCTTTCAGCGGCACGCCGCGCTTCACCAGCTTGCTCTGCAACACATCGTTGACGGCCTTGAGCTTGAATTCGTCCGCCGATGTCAGGATCAAGGCCTCCTTGCCCTCAAGCTGAATGTCGGATTTCGAATCCTTCAAGTCGTAACGGGTGTGAATCTCTTTCAACGCCTGCTGAATGGCGTTGGTCACTTCGGCCACATCGACCTTGCTGACAATATCGAACGAGTTCTCAGCCATGTTCTTCAGTGTAGCAAGAGAAACCGTCTGCACTAAAACGGCTGCACCGGAAGCCGCTACCACTTACGTTGGATTCGAACCACCGGAAAAAGCTCGAAGAATGTTACCGGCGACGCCATCTGCTTTGACACTGGCGAAAAATCGGATGCCGGATTTTGTCTTTCGTCTCGCGGAAATTCCGCTAATCACATCTTTCGGGACATCACCGCCACAATCGCGCAGCTCAGGGTAGAATTGAGCATCGGACACATAGCACGCCTGCAACATAAGTCAAAAGAACAACGGGCGACCGATATCGTATGAGTCATCGCAGTCTCAGGGCACGCTCACGTGTCTCACGCATGAGCGCTTGGAAATTCGGGATAGCTTTTCTGTTCGTGGCGGCCGCCACTTTCCTTTTGCAGGGTTGCAATCGCAGTAATGCGGCTGCGCCCGCCGGTCCCATGGCCATGCCGGTTAAAGTCGAGACCGTGCAGGACCAGCCGGTCGGCGATGCCTCCGAATACGTGGCGACCATCAAGTCACGCAACTCGGCCACCATCATGTCGGATGTCGAGGGCTGGATTTTCGACATCCACGTTCACTCCGGACAACTTGTCAAGAAGGGCCAGACGCTGATGGAAATCGATCCCCGGCGTCAGCGTGCCGCCCTCTCCAATTACGACTCGCAGAGAGCATCGAAGGAAGCCGCGTTGCAATGGGCGAGATCGCAGCTGAACCGCACGCGAGCTCTGGCGGCGAGCGGCGTGGTAAGCCGCCAGGACCTGGAGCAGGCGCAATCGAATTACGACGGCGCGGTCGCCGATGTGAAGGCGCTGGATGCGCAAATCGATTCGTCCAAAGTTCAGCTGAAGTACTACAGCGTCTTCGCGCCGACCGACGGCATTGTCGGAGACGTGCCCGTTCACGTTGGCGACCGCGTCACCAACACCACGCCGCTGACCACCATCGACGAGCGAACGGGCCTGGAAGTTTATATCTCCATTCCGTCGGAGCACGCCGCCGATATCAAGACGGGCGCGCCGGTTGAGGTACTCGACGGTGACGGCAAGGTGCTGCTGAAGACCAACGTGTACTTCGTCTCGCCGCAGGTGGAGAGCGGCACGCAATCCATCCTGGTGAAGGCGCCGGCGGACAAAGCTGCCGACGTGCTGCGCAACATGCAACTGGTGCGCGCCCGCATTGTGTGGAGCACGCACTCCGGGCTGACGATTCCGGTGATTGCGGTCACCCGCATCAGCGGGCAGTTCTTTGCCTTTATCGCCACACAGGAAAACGGTAAGACAGTTGTGCATCAGCGGCCGCTGCAACTCGGAGAAATCGTCGGCAACAACTACTCGGTGATCAGTGGGCTTAACCCGGGCGAGCAGGTGGTGGTCTCGGGCGGGCAAAACCTCGCCGACGGCATGCCGGTGGTGATCCAGCAGTAAAAGAGCGGACTTGCTATGGCGCACCTGAAGGTGCGCTCCTTCAAGGGTTCAAGGGGCACTCGGTTTGTTTGCTGACTTCTTTATTAAGCGCCCGGTTTTCTCTACCGTTACTTCACTGTTCATCGTGATCGCGGGAGCGGTGTGCATTCCGTTCCTGCCCATAGCGCAGTTTCCCGAGCTGGCGCCGCCGCAGATCGCCGTGAGCTGCGGCTACACGGGCGCGAACGCCACCGCCGTCGAGTCGTCGGTCACGACCATTCTGGAAGAAGCCATCAACGGCGTGGAAGGCATGCGCTACATGACTTCCACCAGCGGCAACGATGGCAGCAGCTCCATCAACATTACATTTGAGCTGACGCGGCCGCTCGACCTGGCTGCGGTCGACGTGCAGAATCGCGTGCAAGGCGTCATGGGGCGCTTGCCCGACGAGGTGAAGAACACCGGCGTCACCATCACCAAGGTCGCCAGCTCATTCGTTCTGGCCGCCGGCTTCTACAGCCAAGGCAATCGGTACACCGACGAGTTCATCAGCAACTACATCGACATCTACGTGAAGGATGCGCTCAAGCGCATCCAGGGCGTCGCCGATGTGCAGATCTTCGGCGAGCGCAAGTACTCGATGCGGCTGTGGCTCGATCCTGCGCGTCTGGCGGCGCGAGGGCTGACGGCCTCCGATGTCGTTTCGGCTCTGCAACAACAGAACGTGCAGATCGCCGCCGGGCAGGTCGGCGCCGAACCTACTGCGAAGAACCAGATGTACCAGATCAGCGTCCGTGCCGTCGGACGTCTGACCGAGGCAGCGCAATTCGACAACATCATTCTCAAGCCGGGGAACAATGGCGCGCTGGTGCGGCTGATCGACGTGGGCCACGCGGAGTTGGGCGCCGAGGACTACAGCGGCAAGTTGCGTTTCAACGGCTACAACGGCATCGGCATCGGCGTCAGCCAGTTGCCCACGGCCAACGCGCTTGACGTCGACAAAGCCGTGCGCGCCGAACTCGATCGCCTGAAGCTGCGCTTTCCGCCCGGGCTGCAATATGCCATCGCCTTCGACACCACGACCTTCGTCGGCGATTCCATCCGCGAAGTGCTGAAGACGCTGGCCGAGGCCATCCTCTGCGTGATGCTGGTGATGTTTCTTTTCCTCCAGGATTGGCGCAGCACTCTGATTCCGGCGGTGACGATTCCGGTTTCGCTGATCGGCGCGTTTGCGTTCATCAAGCTGCTGAACTTCTCCATCAATACGCTGACGCTCTTCGGCATCGTGCTGGCCACGGGCCTGGTGGTCGATGACGCCATCGTGGTCATCGAGAACATCCAGCGCCACATGGGCGAGGAGCACTGTGACTCGCGCGTAGCCGCCTCCAATGCCATGGGCGAAGTGACCGGAGCCGTGGTCGCAACCTCGCTGGTGCTGGTTGCGGTGTTCGTGCCGGTGGCGTTCTTCCCCGGAACCACCGGTCTGCTCTACAAACAGTTTTCGCTCACGATTGCTTTCTCCATCGCGATTTCGGCGTTCAACTCGCTGACCTTCACGCCTTCGCTGTCGGCGCTGCTGCTGCGGCCTGAAACCGGAAAGAAGAATGTTTTCTTCCGCGGCGTCGAGCACGTCATTCATCGCACTACCGAGTTGTATGTTGCCAGCGCGAACCGGGCCGTCAAGATGCGCTATGTCGTGCTGGTACTCTTTTTTGCGGGACTGGCGGCGACTTACGCGGTGTACAAGATCGTGCCCACCGGCTTCGTGCCCGACGAGGATCAGGGCTGGTTCATGATCACCGTGCAGGCGCCGCAGGGCGCTTCGGTGGAATACACCTCGCAGGCCATGCGGCAGGTCGAAGCTGTCATTTCCAAAGAGAAAGACATCATCGGCGCCTTCAGCGTCATCGGCTTCAGTTTTACCGGCAGCGGCGCGAACAAGGGCATGGTGTTCCTGAACCTGGCCAACATCGACAAGCGCAAGAGCAAGCAGGATTCCGCTGCGGCGATCGTGAATCGTTTGCGCGGCCCGCTCAGCCAGTTGACCGATATTCAGGCATTTCCGTTCCTGCCTCCGGCGATTGCCGGCATCAGCAGCTTCGGCGGCTTCACGTTTGAAGTGCAGGACGAAGGCGGCAACTCGGTCGAGGAGTTGTTCAATGTCACCCAGAGCCTGGTCCGGGAAGGGAACTCGCGTAAGGACCTGAGCGGTCTGTTCAGCGCATTCACGGCCAACGATCCGCAGTTTGTGGTGAAGATCGACCGCGCCAAAGCCCGCTCGTTGCAGGTGCCGATCCAGCAGATCAGCGACGCCCTCCAGGTCTACATGGGCTCGGCGTACGTCAACGATTTCGACTTCAACAACCGCGCTTATCGCGTCTATGTGCAGGCTGACCAGGGCTTCCGCCGCAAGCCGCGCGACATCCGCGAGTTCTACGTGCGCTCCGACAACAACAACGAGATGATCCCTCTGGACAATGTGGTGAGCATTTCGGAGTCGACGTCGCCGCAGGTCATCACCCACTACAACCTGTTCCGCTCGGCTGAAATTGACGGCTCGGCCGCGCCGGGTTACAGCTCCGGACAGGCCATCCAGGCGATGGATGAGGTCGCCAAGAAGCTGCCGCTCGGCTTCAATTACTCGTGGTCAGGCTTGTCGCTGGAAGAGATAAAATCCGGCAAGCAGTCGGCGCTCCTGTTTGGCCTGGGATTGCTGCTGGTGTATCTGACGCTGTCGGCGCAGTATGAAAGCTTCGTGCTGCCCTTCATCATCCTGCTAAGCGTGCCCATGGCGATGCTGGGTGCGCTGATAGCGCAGCAGGCACGTGGATTGCTGAACGACGTTTACTGCCAGATTGGACTGGTGATGCTGATCGGCCTGGCGTCAAAGAACGGCATTCTGATTGTCGAGTTCGCCGAGCAGTTACGCCACAAGGGGCTTTCCATCCACGACGCGGCAATCGAAGCTGCGCGCATTCGTTTGCGTCCGATCCTCATGACGTCGTTCGCGTTCATCCTTGGCGTGCTGCCCCTGGTCTTCGCCAGCGGCGCCGGCTCCGAGAGCCGCCACTCGGTAGGAACCACGGTCTTCGGCGGCATGATCGTCTCCACCGTGCTGAACCTGTTCTTCATCCCGGTGCTGTACGTGATTGTGAAGTCGATGCTGGAGCGAGAGAAAGCACCGGAGATAGCGGCGTAAAGACGAGTCAGGTGAACGAAATTTGTGTCGGGCATGAGTTTAGTCTTGCTGACAAGGCTTTTCGCCAGCCCCCGGCCAGCCGATCCCTCTTCGCCCCGAAGGGCTCCTCGTGATGACGATCTTCTTGCATCAACTGCTTTCCATCCATCGCCAATCATGCACCTGACAATGCTCGAACGTTCACCCATCACTGCCTGTCTATGACGTGCGTCACAGCACTTCGGTTCGAATCGCGCTACAACTGAATCAGGTAGGGAAGCGACCAGGCGCGGCCCGCCGTGGACCCCTCGTGGTTTCCCGCAACCGCCCCACCGCAGTGGGGAGAACGGTCGCATCATGGCCACAGTTCAGCTCACCCCAATCGGCGTGGGCATTCATAATGTGCTCATCGCGACAGACTTTTCCCGGTGCTCCGCGCAGGCGCTGGATATCGGCCTGAAGCTGGCCAAAGGCTATGCAGCCGAGGCCTACGTGGTACTAGTGATTCCCAGCGACGAGTTCATGATGGCCGGGCCGGAAGCGTATGTCGCCGCTAAAGACGCGGCCCGCCGCGATCTGGAAAACCTGAAGGTCGAACTAAAGAGCAAGTACTCGTGTGCCGAAGGTAGCGATTACCACCTCTACTTGCTGGAAGGAGACGTGGCGCAGAGCATCCTGAACTTCGCCTGCGAGAAGCAGATCGACTTGATTGTGCTGGGCACTCACGGCCGCGGCGGCCTGGGTAAGGCGCTGATGGGATCGGTAGCCGAAAAGGTCTTTCGGCGCTCCTCGGCTCCGGTGCTGACGATCGGGCCGAATGTACGCCGCCCTTCTCAGGCGCTTACGCCCAGGAACATCCTGGTCGCTGCTGACTTTACTCCGGCATCGGAGCGGGCGGCGCGATTTGCGGCCGCAATGGCCGCTGAACACAAATCGAACCTGACGCTGCTGCATGTAGTCGGACCCAAGGAACTCGACCACGTCTCCGGTCGCGACCGCGTCCTGCGGACGATGAAAGAAAACCTGGCTAAGCTTCCGGGGCGTGAATGTTCCGTCCCCTATACATGCCGGGTGGAATTTGGCCGGGTGGCGCCGACGATTTTGCAAGTCGAGCGCGAACTTGAGGCCGATCTGCTGGTAGTCGGCGTGCATCGCCCCGCCGGAGTGTTAAACCGCTTCCTGTGGCCGCACGCTTACGAGCTTGTGCGCGAGTCGTCGTGCCCGGTTTTGACTGTAAGAGAACGCTCTACATAAACATGCTGTAACAGATTCACTTGGAGGATGAATGTTAAGGAACAAGGTCGCCGAGGAAAACCAACCAGCTCCAGAGCTTACTCAGGACATGCTGGAACTGCTGAAGAAGGAGGACATGAAACAGGCCGTCATTGAGAAATTCAGAAAGCCGGCCAGCCCTAAGAAGGGGAAGGCTGCAGCTTCCGGCCGCTCGCCCTACTGGCGCACTGCCGACGAGGAGTGCTAACGGCTTAGTCGGCGGCTTTTAACGCCGGAGGGAGATCGCAACGGTCTCCTGCAAGAAGTTCGAACGAACGTTCTTCAAACTTTTCCTGCCCCTGCCAAACCCCTACTTCATCCGTCAATCCGCATGAATCGGCATTCTTACGGGCCGAGTCGCTGAATCGCTTCGCTGATTGGCCCATCCAATCACAGAACGCCTGTACACTGGCATTTGCCCCGGCATCCTATGCGAATTGGCATAACCTGTTACCCCACCTACGGCGGCAGCGGTGTAGTCGCCACCGAGCTCGGACTGGAACTGGCGCAGCGCGGCCACCAGGTTCATTTCATCTCCTATTCCCAGCCGATTCGCCTGACCGAACCGTTGCCCAACATTCATTATCATGAAGTCGAGGTCTCGCGGTATCCGCTGTTCGAATACCCGCCCTACGACCTGGCGTTGGCTACGCGGATGGCCGAGGTGGCGGAGATTTACGAGCTAGACCTGCTGCACGTGCACTACGCTATTCCGCACTCGGTGAGCGCCATGCTGGCTCGTCAGATGCTGGCTTGCGACCATACCCGCAATCGCCGGCGCCTGCCGTACGTCACCACTTTGCACGGAACCGATATTACCCTGGTAGGCGCCGATCCCTCGTACCTGCCGATCACGCGCTTCTCCATCAACCAGAGCGATGGTGTCACCTCGATCTCGAATTACTTACGCGAGCGGACGATCGAGGTCTTTGACGTGGAGACGCCGATTGAGGTCATCCCTAACTTCGTGAACTGCGATCTTTACGAACGCACGCCGGAAGTGATGAGTCACCGGGCCGAATATGCAATGGCTGGGGAAAAGATACTCGTGCACTTGTCGAATTTCCGCCCGGTGAAGCGTGTGCAGGATGTCATCGAGATCTTCGATCGGGTGCAGAAGAAAGTGCCTGCGCGGCTGCTGATGATCGGCGACGGTCCCGAGCGCTCGCGCGCCGAGTGGCTCGCGGTCAACAAGGGCATTCACAACAAGGTTGAGTTTCTCGGCAAGCAGGACCGCATTCACGAGAAGCTCGGAGTGGCTGACGTGATGCTCATGCCGAGCGAGTTGGAATCGTTTGGCCTGGCGGCGCTGGAGGCGATGGCTTGCGAAGTCGTGCCGATTGCGACAAACGAGGGCGGCGTGCCCGAGGTCATCGAGCACGGCAAGACCGGGTTTCTCGCTAATGTTGGCGACGTCGACGCCATGGCACGCGACGCCATCAACCTGCTCTCCGACGATGTCAAGCTAAAGCAGATGGGCGAGCAGGCCCGCGCCAGCGCCCAGGCCCGTTTCTGCGCCAGCAAGATCATCCCGATGTACGAGAAACATTACCGCGCGGTGCTGGAGCGCACGTATTAAAGCTTCTGGGCCCTGTGCAGCAGATTGAGATCACAACGGTTGAGACAAGAACGCTTAGGAAAGAACGGTAAAGAAAGAACGGTAAAGAAAGAACGGTAAAGAAAGAACGGGTGCCCCATCCTACTCGCCTTCTTTTGGCGAGAGGGTGGGCTCATTCTGAGCGGCTAACTTCCGCCGCTGCGCCGCTCTTCGTAAATAGCTCCCACGACCGACCCGCCCAACTCCTCAGCTTCCAGCAGCGGCAATACCAGGCGAATCAGTGTTCCGCGATTCGGCTGACTCTCTACCTCGATTTCGGCCGCATCGCCGTAGACCACCTGCAGCCGCTCGGTCACGTTCTCCATACCGATGCCGGTTCCTGACGGAGCTCTGGTTCCATCCGCGGGCATGCCTACGCCGTCGTCTTCTACCTCCAGCACCAGGCGGTGTTCGGCGCACCGGCTGCGCAGATAGATGCTGCCGCCCTCAACCTTCGACGAAAGCCCGTGTTTGAACGCGTTCTCGACCAGCGGCTGGAGGATCATGCTGGGCACCATATGATCGAGCGAGGTCTCCTCCAGTTCTTTCACGACCTTCAGCTTGTCGCGCCCAAAACGTGCCACCTCGATATCGAGATAGTCGTCGAGAAACTCGAACTCTTCGCGAAGGGGCACGAACGAATCGCCCTTACGCAGCAGTCGTCGCAGGATGTTGCCCAGCTTCACGATCATCTCGCGCGCCGCGTCAGGTTTGGCCCGCACCAGCGACGCAATCGAGTTCAGGGTATTGAACAGGAAGTGCGGATTGATCTGGCTTTGCAGGGCCTCCATGCGCGCCTGGAGAAGCAGCCGTTCCTGCTGCTCCAGCTTCATCTCGATGCGCACGTTGTTCAGCACCTTCAGCGCGATGGCTACGGCCATCACCGTACCGGCATAGATCGCGCACTTCACCCAGATGTTGGGCGAATACAGCGCGAAGATGCGCCTGGGCCATGCCAGATGCAGCTGGATATGTAAGAACTCCAGCCCAAGGATCAGGAAGAAGAAAGAGGTTTGCCAGTCGATAAACGACTTGCGAATGCTGCGCCGGATCCAGTGATAGATGCTGAGGTCAAACAGCGGCGAGAACGACCAGATGGCCTCGCGTTCGCGCGCGATGTGGCGCAGCATGCCGGCGCAGGTGCCGGCGAAAACGTACATCGGCAGCGCCAGCCACTCGCCCCAGAAAAGCGAGGGAAGCGCAACCAGGACGCCGGCCGTCGCTCCCACCAGGCGCCCGCCGATAACGCCCGTGAGGATGGCGCCCACGAATGCAATATCGGCGGCGTAGAAATTGTGGACCCAGTGCCGCGCCAGCACGCCCAGCGCGATGGGCGTTCCCACGATGAAGACGATCTCCATTTTCTCGCTGAAGGTGCGCTCTTCGCGGAAGAGCAGCACGCGGAATCGCCGCGCGCGAACCAGTACACTGCTGATCGCCGCCGCAACGCCCAGGCGGATCAGCAAGGTCACGAGAATGAGTTTCTGGTCCATGGAAAACAGTTGTCAGTGGTCGGTTGTCAGTTGCCAGTCTAATTGACGATGGGCTTACACTTCGTCCAATCCAAGAAGAGCTTGAGCTGTATATCGGTCACTACATCTTCTCTGAGGGTCAGATCCTTGATTGCTGGTAGCCAGCATTCGGGGCTTCCATCCTTCGCCGCTGGAACGGCGATCACCGCATACCTTCCTGCTTCTAAGTTCGAGAACGTGAAGCGGCCGTCCGGCTGGACCTCGACCTTCTGCGTTCCCAGGGTAGTCAGGTCAACCAGCAAGACTCTGGCTTTCAGCAAAGTGGCGCCTGCCGGATCAGTTACCTGTCCGGTGAGCTTCCCCTGGTGAGCGGGCGTATTCTGTGCGGCGCTCACCGTGGTGACGAAGAGGATCGTCACTAAGATCGACAGTATGCCGATATCTCGCGTCACGCCCCGCTCCTCCTCGTGCAGCTATGTTATCGCCTTGGCGGTCTCGGTAAGGGAGCATTCCGCCATCTGTCCATCGGGCGCGCCGCCTTGCGCCATGTCGCGATTGCCGCCGCCGCGAGTGCCCATTGCCTGCACGGCCTGCTTCATCAAGGCTCCCATGTCGTTCGCAAGTCCCGGCGTTTGCGCGAAGACCAGCGATGGCTGCGTGCCTCCGCAGGCCAGCAGCGCGACGCACGGCGCTGCCTTGGTCAGCTTCTGCGCCAGCATCTTGATGAAGTTCAAGTCGCGCTCGGCAAAATACTGCGTTACAAGTTTTTGCGCGCCGCGCTGCTCGGCCGATTGCAGCATTTGCTTGGCTTGCAGCTCGGCTACCTCTTCCAGCAGCCGATGCTGCGTCTTCTGCGCAGCCTTGCTCTCGTCTTGAGACTTGCGAATCTGCTGCGGAACTTCCCAGATGTGCGTCGAGAACAGCGCCGCCGCGTCGGTCAGCGTCTCGTAATCATGGCGCGCTGTGGAGACAGCTCGCAGTCCGCAGACAAACTCCACGCGCACACCTTGCTTCACCTTCTCGGTCTTGCGCAACAGGATCGAGCCGATCTGGCCGGTGCTGTTCACGTGCGTGCCGCCGCAGGCGTTTAAGTCGAAGTCGCGAATGTCGATCAGGCGCAGCTTCTCGCGCTCAGCGGCAGGAATCTTGCGGACGCCCATGGTGCGCGCCTCGTCAGGCGTGGCAAAGCGGATCTCGACCGGACGGTCTTCGGCGATGGTTTCGTTGGCCAGCCGCTCGGCGGACTGCAACTGCTTTGGGCTGACCGATTCGGTCGCGAGGTCGATGGTGCAGCTTTCGTCGCCCATGTGAAAGGAGACGGTCGCGAAGCTGTAGAGTTTTTCAAAAGCGGCCGACAGAACATGCTGGCCCGAGTGCTGCTGCATGTGGTCGCGACGGCGCCCGGCATCGATGCTACCGCGGACCGTCGCTCCTTCTCGCACCAGCGCGGCGTCGGCTTCCAGATAGTGCACGACCTCGCCGGTCTGTTCGTTCTCGCCGACTTCATCGACGTGCAGCCGTGTGGAAGTGCCGTCGGCGAGCTCGATCCAGCCGGTGTCGTAGATCTGGCCGCCGCTGGCGGGGTAAAACGCGGAGCGGTCGAGCGTGACCGCCGTGCGGCCGTTGTCGCTGCTCACGGAGAGGACGCGGCCTTCAAATTCGTGCAGGAAGGAATCGGTGTAATAGAGACGGTCCGTCAAAATCGCTAACTCCTAAAGTGCGCAATTCAGCCAGGGTGGAACACGCCTGCAGGCGTGCAGTTCAACCCTATGTCACAAGCTCGCGCTTCAGCACCTGAGGTAACCTCAGTGGCTAAAGCCGCCGTACGACTCGTTTTTTCCCGCACTGCTGAAGCAGTGCTCCACCCATAACTCCGGCCGACAGCGTTCCATGGCGTCGTGCCACTCCTTACACCTTCTCCAGCGTGAGCTCATCCATTTCACCCTTGCAGAAGATCTTGAGCGCATCCATAAACACCGGATTGTCTTCAGCCACTTTGGCGAACAATGTCATCGACGAGCGAAACTTCATGGCGTCGACATCGCCGAAGATGTCGACGATGTCGGCTCCGGCATGCTGATCCACCAGCTGTATACATTCGTTGAGTCTTGGCCCAAGCACCGGATGCCGGAGATAAGCGGCAGCTTCTGCGCGACCGGAGATGGCGAATCGCTGTGCCATCGGGCTACGTCCCAGGCCTTCGATCTGCGGAAAGATGAACCAGATCCAGTGGCTCGCCTTCCGCCCGGCGCGCAGCTCGGAGAGCACCTGCTGATAAACCGGCGCCTGTGCCTCGACGAAGCGTTGCAGGTTGAATCGATCGCTTGCCATCGAAACAGTTTACTGCGCGAACGGCCTGCCCTGCGTAAGGGTGCGCCGGATCGCTTCGTCCAGAGACACGCGTGGCTGCCACCCGGTCTCGCGTCGCATCTTCGAAGTATCGTACCAGCGGTCTTGCAGCGCCCGCTTCAGTTGATGGCACGACAGCCGCGTGTCACCCATCGGGATCACCGGCCGCAGCAATTCGGCAAAGGGCGACGCCGCATACAGAGGCCAGCCGGGGACGAAGCGCGTGGAAGAGTGATCGGCGGCGCGCTTGAGCTGGTGATAGCGGTCGAGCGTCAGAGCGTCGTCGTCCAGCACGTTGTACTCGCGCAAGCCCGTGCCCGAGGCGGCCGCCACCTGCATCGCGTCGATCAGGTTCTCGACGTAGTTGAGCGGGAGACGGTTCGCAGGCTTGCCGAAGACCACGTCGGTACTTCCCATGCGAAAGGCGAACAACCCCGCTGGTAGCTGGCGTCCCGGTCCGAAGATGATTCCTTCGCGCAGAATGAGGGTCGGCAAGCCTGTCTTTTGAGCGAATGAGCTCACGAGGCGGTCGGCAGCGATCTTCGCTTCAGAGTACGGATCGCGGAGCTGCGGCTTGTCGTCGAAAGGCGTGTCCTCGTCGATGCGGGTGCCCTCGGGCATCGGACCATAGATCGCGAGCGAGCTGGCGTAGACCAGTTGTCCCACGCCGGTTTGCGCGCAGGCATTGAGCACTCGTTCGGTGCCTTGCACGTTGGTTTCGAAGTATGCGTCGCGCGGAGCGGAGCCAACCTTGGCGGCAAGATGGTAGACGACGTCGGCGCCCTTGACGGCGCGCGCGATGGAATCCTGGTCGCGCAGGTCGCCTAGAGCGATCTCAACTCCGGCAGCGGCAAGGCTGTCAGCGCGTGGCGACGGACGGGCCAGCACGCGCACGGCGACGCCTTTCGCGAGCAGGTCGCGCACAAGATACGAGCCGAGAAATCCGGTACCGCCGGTGACACATACAAGCATGAAGTTTCGAGTGTCGGGTTTCAAGTTTCGAGCCAGCAAGGTCCACTGATTACTGACAACTGGCGGCTGGCTACTGACTACTGACTTAGCTTAATTTACAATCGAATTGCGGAGCTGGATTCGGCCCACTCGGCTCCAGCCTATCCGTGAGGCAGTTTACGCTCATTCATCGAGAGAGAAAGCTTTGACGATCGTGGGCTACATAGTCCTGGCGGTCGCCGCTATCCCCGGTATCTATTACCTGCTGGTAATTTTCAGTACTATTCGCTACTTCCGGGTAGCGCGGCGCGAGAACCCGCCCAACACGGATTTCTTTCCCCCCATCAGCTGCCTGAAGCCGATCCGCGGCCTCGACGAAGACGCCTACGAAAATTACGCCAGCTTCTGCCGCCAGGATTATCCCGGCGACTACGAAATCGTCTTCTGCGTCGATCCGGGCGATCCGGCGCTGCCCGTGCTGGAGCAACTGAAGCGCGACTTCCCCAATCGACAGATTCGCCTGCTCTTTGGCTCCGGCCGCAATGCCATCAACGACAAGATTGGCCGCCTGACGCGCCTGGTCGCCGAAGCGCAGTACGACCTGCTCGACATCACCGACGGTGACATCCGCGTTGGGCCGGATTACCTGCGCGCCATCGCGCATCCGTTTCGCAGCCCCAAAGTTGGCGGCGCGACTACGCTCTACGTCTCCACCGAAGAGACCAGCTTCATTCAGCATCTGCAGTCGGTGGGCATGATCTCCGATTTCTTCGCCGGCATCATGACCGCTTGGCAGCTCGACGGCGTGAAGTTCATGTTCGGCCAGTCGATCGTCACCACCAAGCAGAAGATCGCCGGCTTCGGCGGGTATGAGTCGATCGAGAACCGGCCCGCCGACGATTTGAATGTCGGCCGCCTGGTCGCCGAGCAGGCCGAGGTCAAGCTGCTGCCCTACATCGTGAAGACAGTTGCCGACTTTGCGTCGCTGAAAGACCTGTTCTACAAGCGCGTGCGCTGGATGACCGTCATGCGGCTCGTGCGCCGCCAGGGACATCGCGGGCTGGTCTTCACCTGGGGCTTGATCTGGGCGCTGATCGCGGTTGCCGTGCATCCCACGCTGCCCGTCGTCATCGGCTATCTCGGGACATACATCGTGGTGCGCGTGATCATCACGTATCTCATCGGCATCTGGGGCATGAAGCAGAAAGGCTTGTGGCCGAAGATGGTGCTGATCCCGCTGTGGGATCTGGTGGCCTTTCTCATCTGGGTAGCCAGCTTTGGCCGGAATACGATTCGCTGGCGCGGCTACGATTACACCATTCGCGACGGGATTCTGGTGCCCGTGAATCCGGCGGACACGCCGCTCGGGAAGTAAGTTTCGAGTTTCAAGTTTCAAGTTTCGGGCAAGGAGTCTTCCGCCGGGTGCCCCGTTCTAGGCCCGTTTTTGGCCTAGGGCGGGAGATCCATCACTCGAAACTCGAAACTGGAAACTGGAAACTACTGAAACTGAACTCATCATGACTCATAGACATAAAGTCGCGATCGCCGGCGCTGGAGTTTACGGCGCCACCACCGCCATTCGTCTGGCCGAACAGGGCCACGAGGTTCATCTCTTCGATCCGCTGGGCGTGCTCAATGCCGCTTCGGCCATCAACCAGTTCCGCATTCACTCCGGCTATCACTATCCCCGCAGCCCCGAGACCATTCGCGAGACCATGGAAGCCCGCCAGGAGTTCATGGACACCTTCGAGCCGGCCATCGTGCGCACCAGCCAGCACTACTACGCGATTCCGTTCGAGGGCTCGCAGACCTCGCCGGAGCTATTCGAGCGGGTGATGACCGAATACAAGATGTCGCTACGGCCGTGCCGCCCGGAGTGGATGAACTTCGACTTCATCGACAAGTGCTACGAAGTCGACGAGCAGATCTATGATCCTGAGATTCTGCGCGAGCTGCTGACGAAGAAGATCGAATCGCTTCGCATGCGCTTTCATCATCACGAATTCCGTGAAGACATGCGCGGCGATTATGACTTTGTCGTGTGGGCCATGTATGGGCTTGGACCGTCGCGCGGGCTGTTCAAGTCGGTGAAGTTTCAGGTCGCGGAGAAGATTCTCATCGAGCTGCCCAAGCAGTTGCAGCATGTCTCGCTGGTAGTGATTGACGGGCCGTTTACGGCGTTCGATCCTTATGGCAACTCCGAGCGGTCGCTGTGGGGCTCGGCGAAGAACACCAATCACTGGACCACGACTGATCCCAACGAGCCGATTCCCGAAGAGTATCGGCCGCTGCTGAATCGTCCGGCGTTCGAGCCGATTGCGTGGTCGCGCTTCGAGGCGATGCGTCAGGACGCGATCCTCGCCGTGCCCGCGTCGGCAGAGGCGAAGTACCTGGGCTCGCGCTTCACCGTTCGCGTCGTAGAGAACAATCCGATCCAGGACCGCCGCACGCTATATGTGCAGGAGACCTCGCCGCGAGAAATACACATCTTCTCCGGGAAGGTGGTTGGGGCGGTCAAGGCCGCCAGGATTGTCAGCGAACGCATTGCACAAGGGTGAGCACTGCGACGGAGAGATTCTTCACCTCACTGCGTCCAGCTCTAACCGATGGACGGATTGGCGCTGCGCTGTCGCTTGACCAGCGAGGACACGAACGCTTCCCAATCCTTTCGCAGATAGGGAAGCATGGCGCGTGTCGATCCGTTGCCGGGAGAGTCGGTAGCGAGCCGTTCGAGATACCATTGCAACAAAGCTTCGGCAGCAACGTCGGGATTTCGCCAATCGATGCTCTCGTGATCCGCGGCTGAAGACTGGTTCCCCAGCGCCGCCGATATGACGTCTTCGAATTGCCCGCTGATGCGGAGCCAGTCGACCATCCAGCGATGCGGGAACGGCTCCGGGGCGAGCGCGGACTGGTGCAACAGCGCTTCGTGCTCGATGAGCTCGGCAAACTCGGACGCTGTCATGTGATGCTGCTCCAGCCAACGCTCCAGCGCGGGCTGCTCAGCCAGTCCGCGATCGGCGCGGAACGCGGCTTCTGTGGCAGCCAACTTTTCAGATGTGACCGTAGCTCCGGTTGCTTGTGCCGCGCGACGAACCAGGTATCGGATCATGGCGTACTGGTAGGCCTGCAAACAGAGTTCGGGATCGGCCCACAGCTCGGACAGAATGTCGTCGACGGACAGATTGCCGAGGCTGCCGGTGTGCAGCATGCCGGCTGAATTTACCAGCGCGCTCCAGACCACCGAGTTCTCGAACTTGTAATCGACAATCATCGGAAGCAGCCCCTGATCGAGGTCGGCGCGCATCACGCGCAGCATCTCCAGCGCGTCTTGGCGCTTCTGGTCGATTTTTCCTGTGGGCAGCCAGTCGCGAAATGCCGCGAGCTCAGGCGCAGGCAAGCCATTCCGCTCAGCGATCTCCAGCACGTGGGCGTAGGACCGTTCGGGGTAATAAAGCTGTTTGGCGATGAGCAAAAGTTCAGAGCGAACCGTCGCGCTGATCACTGCCTGTTGCTCGGCTTGGGCCAGCGTCGCCCGGATATTGACCATCGCCTCCGAGAGCACGCGGTATCCATCTTCCCGCGTTCCGTGAGCCACGGCGACTTCGTCGTCATCCTCGAGCGCGCCGCTCTCAGTAGGCCGAAGAACCCCGTCGACGCCGCGCGCGGCGAACGGCGTCAGGTCCGTCGCGATCTTGTAGGCTTGGAAAATCCGGCCCACGCCCTTCATGCCGAACGCGGCCAGCTCCGCGGCGCGTAAGGCGCCCATGCTCGACGCGCCGTAAACATGAATGCCCTGGCTCATCGCCCAGAGAACTTCCTTGTGCCAGACCGAAGGAACCTGGTCGAATTCGCCGTCGATGATGCCGATCGCCAGAGGCTGCTTCAATGCCGCGCGGTAGACGTCGCCTTGTGCGGCGGGAGGCAAATACACAGCGTCGAGTTCGCGCCGCGCCAACTCCTCCGACAATGTAGGACCGGTGAAAATGATGGCGTTCACCGGGCGTTCTCTTTCTGTCGTAAGGCGCGCCGCCCGGGCGCGTAGTCGACCTCGAAGAAGACCCCTTCCAGGCCGGGAATTACGATCTTCACCACGGGAATCGCGAATTCCTGGCGAGTAAGATTCACTGCCACAACGCGAGATATCCCACACTGTCGCAATTGGGCTAACTCGTGTCGCAGATCCTCGTGGATCGAATCGCCATAGTAGTCGGGGACGGACGAAAAATCGCGCTTCTGCTTCGGCGTGGGCTCGGCCGAGAGCGGTGGTGCGCCGGGATTTCTAAGCTTGCGATAGCCCGCGCGGGAGACATCGTCGCGCGAGCCCGCAATGTAGGTCAGGCGCGCTTGTGCGGCTTCGGTCAGCGCACGTACCAGGGCGACGGCACGGCTGGGATGGCAGCCGAATCCCCGCGCCGCATAGCCAAAGTGCAATGGATCTTGATCGCTCTCAGCAATCAGGCAGCGAAAGCACGCCAGCCCGACGTCGCTGGTAACGTCCCAAACCCGCACCGCAATACCGGCCTTGCTGAAGCAGTCAAGCAAGGGACGGCACAGCTCGTCCGAGACGCTGTCGAGATCCAGTTCGCTTTCGCATCGATCCTCCGGCTTCCGCAGACTCCACAACGTGATGGCATCCCGCTCCACGACTTCGCAGATCCCGTGACTGATCGCCTCCCACATTGTGTTACCTGATGCCAGACCGTTGGAGTTCGGTGGAAAGCACCCATAGCCTTCGGGGAAGGGCAGCGTGAAGTCGGTGCTGACCATCTCATACGGCACCCAGACATTCTCGTGCTGCAGCAGATCGTAACCTTCGACCCACAACAGCCGGCGATGCTTGTGAAAAAGGCCATCCTTCACCTGGGGTAATTCGTCCACATCGACCACGCGCTCGGTAGCGCGCAGCTCTTCGTAGCTGGCCAGGCGTAGCGGCAGGCGGATCCGTTCCGCATGATAGAGCTCGATGGATTCCATTACGGCCGAGGCTTTGGCGGCATCAAGGGACAGGCCTTTGCCCTGCGACACCGCCAGGGAGCGCGAGTTGGGACGAACCGCGAGGGCGACCGGGACGCCGATGCGATCCAGCCCGGTCACGTGGGCGATGCGCGTTATGCCCATGGCTCGCTGATGTCCCCATACGCGTATCAACGTGTCGTGCGGGTCGATGCAGCGATAGGTTCCTTGACGTATACGTTTACCGATTGTGTCGCGATCTGTCGACAACAACCATTCGGGATCGGAATGGCCGTCGCGGAGCGAGGTGGGATCAGGCGGCTCGCCTCGGTGTCTGGGGAATTGACTCGGGATGCTAGGCGGCTGAGGATCCATAGCCCATCTTTTGCAGGAGCTGGCGGTAGCGAGGATGCTGCCGATAGTTTTGCAAGTGCGGCGTGATGTCGAAAACTGCCCGCACGAATACCAGCTTAGGATCGCGCTCGGCGTAGGACTGATCAAGGTAGTCGAAGCCTTCGTCGAGGCGGCCCAGCGCAACGCAAAGCGCGCCGATCTCGTATGCCGACTGATAGGCGGCCATCGATGGCTTCTTGATCTCTTCCAGTATTTTCTCCGCCGCTGCCGTGTCGCCGCCCACGGCGTAGGCGATGCCCAGATGCGCCTTGGCCCAGGGCCACGGCTCGAAGATCTCGATCGCCGTTTTGTAATTCCCCTTGAGCAATTCGGCTTCGCCCAGAATCATCTTGGCGACGATGTAGCCGGGATCGAGTTCCAGCGTGCGCCGAAGCTGGTCGATCGGCCTCGGCGGTCTTTCCGGCAAAGCAGAGGATCCAGCCCATCATCACGCTGACCCGCGTCGATAATGGATCGAGTTCCATGGCTCGGCGCCCTTCGATGATGGCCCGGTCAGGCTGCCCGGAAACGATGTAGTAGACCGCGAGGTAGAGATGCGCGTCGGGATCGTTCGGGAGACAGCATGGTCGCCGAGCGCAGTTCCTTCTCGGCATTCTCCCAGCGCCATTCGTACCACAGGCTCACCATGCCCATGGCGATATGGGCATCGGCCAGTTTGGGATCAAATTCGATGGCCTTGGTCGCCGCCGCCTTGGCAAGGGTGAACGCTTCCCTGGGCGGCATGAACGACATATGTCCCGAGGTTGCGTAGCACAGGCCCAGTCCCGCATAGCTGCGGGCGTACGTGGCGTCGACGTCGAGCGCGCGTCGGAAGAACTGAATCGCATTGCGAAAGCTGTCGGGCGAAACCTGGCCCATCGCGTGACGGCCCTTGAGATAGAGGTGATAGGCCTCGAGGTTATCCGGCACGCGCACCGAAGCCAGACTCGAATCGGAAACGCCGGTAGGGAAGCGCGCACGTAACGCAGAGACAACCTGTTCGGCCACTTCGCGCTGAACCGCGAAGATGTCTTCCACCTCGGTATCGTAGGTCTCAGCCCAGAGCTGCCCGAGATTGGAAACATCGACCAGGCTGACCAGCACCCGAATGCGATTCTGCGAGCAGCGAATGCTGCCTTCCAGCACCGTGCTGACGCCCAACTCCTGGCCAATCTGGTCGAGGGTTTTGTTGCTGTTTCTGAAAACCATGACCGAGCGCAAGGCGATGACGCGCAGACTCGAGATCTTCGACAGCCGAACGATGATCTCCTCGGTCATACCCTCGCTGAGGTAGTCATTCTCTTTGTCGCCGCTGCGATCGACGAATGGCATCACCGCGATGGACGGACCGATCGGCCGGACGTCGTGGAGTTCTTCGTGCGGCCTCACCGCTACCGTGCGCAACGCCTGGATAAGCTCGGCCGCCGACTGGTAGCGCTCCTCGATCGACTTCGCCAGCATCTTGTGCACCAGTTGCTGCACGCCGATGGGGAAATTCCGGCTGGTGGTGAGGTTGGGCTCCGCGTCTTGCATGATGGCGATGGCAGTTTCGAGTGGGGAATGGCGGCGGAAGGGATGATCGCCGGTGAGCATCTCGTAGAAGATGATGCCCAGGGAGAAAATGTCGGAGCGCTGATCGAGGTTCTGGCCGCGGCACTGCTCCGGCGACATGTAAGCCAGAGTGCCGGAGATAAAGCCGGGATTGCTGAGCAGGGTTTCGGTGGCACCCTGATCTTCGGTGAGTTCGAACTGCTTGGCCAGGCCGAAGTCGACCACCTTCACGTGACTGTCGCGCGTCAGCATGATGTTGGTGGGTTTCAGGTCGCGATGGATAATGCCGGCCTGGTGCGCCCGCGCCAGCGCCTCGGCGATCTCCACGCAGATGCGCAGCGCTTCGGTGAAGCTGAGCGCTCCCGAGCGCATGTGCTCGGTGAGGCTGACGCCGTCGATGAACTCCATGGCAATGAAGGCCACGCCATCGAACTCACCGGCTTCATAGATTTTGCAGACGTAGGGATGATCGACGCCGGCAGCCAACTGTGCCTCGCGCACGAAGCGCTGGCGCCGTACGGCATCTTCCTGCAGGGCGGCCGGCAGGATCTTGAGAGCGACCTTGCGCCGCAGGGCGGAATCTTCGGCTAAGTACACTTCCCCCATGCCGCCGCGTCCAAGCTTCTTCTGGACTCGATAGCGGGAGAACACCTCTGGCATCATGGCAGATCCCAATGGCTCCGAACGCTACCGGGTACGGGCCGCCGCTGCGACGATGACCACGATGCAATTTGCGGAATCGACTTCGGTGGGCGGAGCGTGAACACCCAGCTTTTCATACAGGGCGTTCTGCAATTCGTGCTTGCTGAACTCATAGCCATTCTGTTTGGCCAGACCAAGCACGATCTCCGCTGATTGTTGATATAGCTCCTGACGAAGCGTTTCGTTCTTGCCAACGTCTTCGATGAACTCTTTGGCGCCTTTCGACATGGGGTTCCCTCTCTCAGCCAGTTCATTAAACCAAGAATTGCCAGCCCAAGCTACTGTATTTCGTGGATATCTCTATCGTACATCCAGCCCCAACCGGGCTACCATGTTCGGGTCAAGCGCAGAATCACCTAGGGGCGGGATGAACATCGTCGAAATGGGACTAACCGGACATCGCGTCAGGTCCTTCAGCGGCACTCGCTGGATCACGGTGTCGCACACCGGTAAGGTCGCTGCCTCGTACACGGTCACCTGGTGCTCCGATGGGTAGTAGTCCAACAGCCGCTCGGCCAGGATTTCCAGCCCATCCGGACGGCCAACGCCGCATTTGACCTGCCCGATTACGCCAATCTGCCAAAGGACGAGCGCGGCTCCGGTGTCGGGACGCTTGTTGTAGATAAGAAAATTCGACGCTTCGTAACATTGGTAACCGCACTGCGACAGGTCCACGCCCAGGTCAGAGACCAGGCAGTCTTCGGTGGAGACGCCGGGCAGCATCGAGGCTTCGAAGCCTTCGCGCCGCACGCGTTCGATAGCCATGTGCGAAGGCTGAACGAAGATTCCCGGGTGTCCATAGAACACGGCGCACACGCGCTGGCCTTCGCGCACCGAGGCGGCGATGCGTTCTACCATCTCGCCGAAACTCTCCTGCCGCTCCTTGCCGGGAACTAGGAAGGTGGAGAGCGACTCCGCTTTGGGATTCAGGCGCAGAATCCAGGCTTTGGTGAGGGGGTCCACTACCAGGAAATAAACTTCGTCGGCGTGCGAGATGTGGAAGCAAGCCTCTTCTGTCGCGTGCCGAACTGCGGCAATGCCGCTGCCAACGACAGTAAGCGATCCCTTGGGCATGAGTTATGGTCTGGCTTCGCTAAACAAAGAAAACAGCCAATGAAAGAGTACGACCGACTCCGGATCCACGTTGCTGATCGCCGCTGAAATGATCTGCGGATTGCGGCTGGCGACAGCCGCTTTCTCGGCGTCGTTGAGGTCAGTATAGCCGAGCACCGAGGTGGGGTCGGCCTTGAAACGCGCGCAACGATCGGGGTCAGCGGCGAGATCCAGAAGAAACTCGGTGAGCTTCGACATAGTGAGTATGGGTTCGATGAATCTCGAACAGCTTACCGCGTTTCGGCCTGGAGGAGTCAAGACTCATCGCGCGGCAAGCGGCTTTGAGATTCACGGTTTGGTTGGGGGTGTCGCGTGCGTCCGGCGTATCTGGCGAGGCTATGCGCTGCAGGAAGTGGAGAGCAGTCCTGGTGACTTCGGTCACCGCCCCATTGTGATTTCTCTGCCATCATGAAAATGTTGGAGCTCCTGCGGGTTGTCGTAGGTATCGCTAGCCCCGGGGTCAGCCGTATCACAAGGATGAAGAGAATGTTTCAGGATGCAACTGGAAAGAGCGCTGTCGGCGTGGCCCATCTCCGCGTTCGCTACGCGGAGACGGACAAGATGGGCGTTGTTTACAATTCGAATTACCTGATCTGGTTCGAGATTGGACGCGTGGAACTGATGCGCGACCTGGGTCACAGCTATCGCCAGATGGAAGAAGACGGGCTGATGCTGCCGCTCGCCGAAGTCACCTGCCGCTTCAAATCGCCGGCCACATACGACGACTACATTCGCATTCATACTTCGATCCTGAAACTGCGGCGGTCGCTCATTCAGTTCGGCTACGAGGTCTTTCGCGACGAAGATGGAAAGTTGCTGGCGACAGGTACCTCTTCTCATTTTGTGACTGCCATGGACGCCGCGCAGCGCAAGCCTCTGCCGGATGAATACATGATGCCGTTTGAACGCGCGATGGCCGCCACGCAAGCCCCCAAGCCGAAACACTGACCTGGTGTCAGCACTAGCCCTCTTAGGTAGAATCGCGGCGACTCGCTTGATCGGCGCGAGAGGTCGTGCTAGTTTCTTATCGGTAACCGATACTTTCCTGCGACTTCCGCCAGCCGCAGAATCTGAAGTTTCGCATGAGCACTGTTAGGATACGAAGGAGGCTCAGATGGATCGCGTCTCACAACTCCTGCCCGCTCTGGCGCGTCTTGCCCTGCTGTCAGCTCTAGCCGTCGTTCCCAACCTCAGCGCTCAGACGTACACCGTTCTGCACAGCTTCACCGGCGGCCCGGATGGCGGCGTACCTAAGGCGGGATTGACGATGGACCGGGGGGGCAACCTATACGGGACAACGTACGCCGGCGGCGCCGGCTACGGGGTGGTGTTCAAACTCACCCATAAGAATGCCGGATGGGTGAGTACGTCGATCTACAAATTTCTGGGAGCTGGTTCCGGAGACGGAGCGGGTCCAGTCGCGAGGGTTGTCTTTGGTCCCGACGGCGCTCTCTATGGCACGACGTCTGCCGGGGGAATTGGCTCGTGCAACACTCCCGACCTACCCGGCTGTGGCACCGTCTTCAGACTGACACCTCCTTCGACCTTCTGCCGGACAGCCGTATGCCCCTGGGAGGAAACCATCCTGTATCGGTTTACGGGAGGAAGCGACGGAGGAACTCCCTACTCTTCTTTGGTATTCGACCAGGCGGGAAATCTGTACGGTACAACTGCACAGGGTACGAACGGTGGAGTCGTCTATGAACTAAGCCACTCTGGCTCCGCTTGGGTAGAAACAATTCTGTACTCATTTACCGGTCAACCTGCGGACGGTGGCCTAATTCCCTTTTCCGAAGTGGTATTCGGACCCTTGGGCAATATTTATGGCACTACCCTCACAGGCGGCTCCTATGGATACGGAACCGTCTATCAGCTGGTGCATTCAGTTTCCGGTTGGACAGGTTCGACGATCTACAGCATTCCACCCTTTGATGGATTCGGAGACGAAGTGTGGACTGGCGTCATCTTCGACCAAAGTGGAAATCTATACGGAGGCACGGGCGGGAACTCGTTGGCCGGTTGCGGCAGGTTATTTGAAGTCAGTCCGTCAGGAAGCGGTTGGAACGGTCAGATCCTGTACGAGTTTCCGTGCTCTACGGGTTACGGGTCTGGTCCCCTCGCCAGCTTTGTGCTGACTAGTGATGGGAACCTTCTTGGCACGACTTCCGGAGATGGTAACGACAACTGCAACGCTGGTTACGGATGCGGCACCGTATTTGAAGCTGTTCATGCTGCCGATGGAACCTGGAACAACGTCTACCTTTACGAATTCAATGAGGGGGCGGGTGGAATCTTCCCTTACAGCAATGTGACTGTAGATGCTGCGGGTAATATGTATGGCACGGCGGCAGCCAGCGGCCTAACCCAGAACGGCTGCGGTGGAGACGGCTGTGGCGTCGTTTGGGAACTGACGCCCTAACGTATGGGGCCATGGAGCAGAGGCCGGCATCCCGGAATGGGCGACATGGCCTGGCAGCCACACAGACCGCCCTGAATCTGCGATCGCGGGACTTCGGCAAAGACTACGGTTCTTAGATGAGCCGCAACCTTCGTGATCCTTGGACTTCCGGATTACCAGCCCCCTGCAGAAAGTAAAAACGAGACGCGGCCCAAAGGCCGCGTCTTGACCAGGTCGAACCGGCAATCCGGAAAGCCTGTTGGTTATTTGCCTGCGTACGTATGGGCGGAGCCGATGCCGGTGCACAGGTCCCAACCAATTTTGCAATGCGGATCGCCCTGCGTGATGTCGTTGAAATCAGCATGGTACAGAATGGGGCTGGCCATCTCGTTGTACATCATGGTGAGCTCAGCCGCGGACGACTGCTTCAAGCTGCCAGCCGCGTTCACGATTCCGGCAAAGGTGGGAGACGACCAACTGGTACCGCCGACCGAACCCCAGCCCTGAAGGTAAATGGCCGCACAGCAAAAGTCAGAAGCCACATCCGGATATCCGCGATGGCTTCCTACGATGCTTGCAATACCGTTCTGATAGCTGGGACGCGCTTCGTACGGACTGATGTCTCCTCCGCCGCCGCCAGTGTAGTACTGCTCGTAGGTGAAGTTTCCGTTCGTGTCGCGGTTAAAATAGGTTCCTCCAACCGACACAACGTTCGGCGACGCTGCCGGATAGCCGCTCACGCCAAGTCCTCCATCGCCGGCGGCCGCAAAGTAGACGACTCCCGGGTGAGTGAAGTACTGATCAAAGCCGGTTTCCTGCGGAATCTCCGCATCGCCAAAGCTCATGCTGACCACGCCGCCGCCGTTCGCAGCCACTAGATTTCCGGCGTACTGCACCGCTTGCCAGGTCGGATCGGTGTCGCAGTCCGGGGTTGTGCACAGGGCCGATACCACCAGGAACAGCTTGGCGTGTGGCGCCATGGCGTGGGACCACTCGATATCTAATGCCTCTTCGACCTCCCAGTCCGAGTAAGTAGGTGGCCGTATGGGGCCGGGCCAGACCTGCGTGATGGTCGTAGCCGGAATACCAAATTGGGTGTCGAAGGCGTCGAGGTCAGCCTGTGCCGTCGGGTAGTAACCGGCGTCCACGATGGCGATAGCGCCAATGCCACCGTTTGGCACGGTTGTGCTTGTGGCAATCGGACAACCGGTCGGTCCAGCCACAAACTTATAAACGCAGGCTACTGATCCTGGGGTTTCAGCACCCGGTGGAGGTTGAGGGGCCGGTTGATCTGAGTCGACCCAAAAGTAGTTCGTGTGCGGACGGCCGGGCACGGGCATGTTGGAGGCCGGATAAATAATCGTGTGTCCGTTGAAAACAGTCTCGTAGCGGGTTTGTGCCGATGCTGGGCAAAGGGCTGCACCTGCAAACAAGACAACTGCAACCATCGTTAGCATTCCAATCTGGATGTCTCTGCGGGAAGTATTCATTCATTGGCTCCTGGGTGCATCCGAAATCATGATGGGAGTTCCTGCGAAATGCAAGCTGGAAAACCCGTGCGAGCCGTTCTGCCTGCAAAAAGCGTTGCATCGCAGTTTTCCGCAAACAGCCGCACATTGTGTGCGCTGCGAAATGCCAAATGCCAGCAGAGAATCAGCTTCGCGTTGCTCTCGGTTCCGCCGGAGGGATAAGCGTCTCCTTGGCCGGTCTTTTTCGTAAGGCGCAGCCTTCGGAGCCGTGGGACCTGGGAGATCACCTGTATCGACGCCGAAATCTACCTTGATGCTCGTACTACTGCGTTCTCGTGCCACGCCGGCCTGTCGGATTCCGATTCTTTTCTGTCTGATAAGCTCCTGTCCTTTGACTTGCGATTCACTCGGTTATATAGTGTTGCCGCTTCTGAACTGAGGCCCAGGTCCTGTTCGATGCGATAAGGAGCTTGCCATGCGTCAGACCACTCGACGGATCACCCTTCTCTTCTGCTTCACGCTTTCCCTTGCGGTTCTGTCCAACCTGGCGGAGGCGCAGACGTTGACCGTTCTGTACAACTTGGGTCCGGTCAACGATGGCATCTTCCCCTCTAGCGGATTGATCGCCGATCAGCACGGGAATCTGTATGGATCGGCGTCGGGTGGAATTCACAACTGCGACGGCGGGAGCTGCGGCGTCATCTTCAAGCTGTCGCGTCGCGGCACCGGATGGGTCTATAGCCCTCTGTACTACTTCACTGGAGAGAGCGACGGAGTCAACGTTCCGGCAGCGCTGACCGTCGGACCGGATGGAGCTCTCTACGGCGTGACCTCACGCGGCGGCAACGCTGCATGCTTCAATGGCTGCGGGACGGTTTTCCGACTGGCCCCGAAGCCTAATTTGTGTGCCGCAGTCTCCTGCCAGTGGAAAAAGACAATGCTTTATGAGTTCACCGGCGGGGCTGACGGCGAGTACCCCATGGGCCAGCTTACGTTTGACGCTGCGGGGAACATTTACGGCACCTCGTTCGCCGGTTCCGTCTATTACGGCAGCGTCTTTGAACTCACGCCGTCGGGTGGCAGCTGGACGTTCCATGTTCTGTACGATTTTCCTGGCGGCAACCTTGGGGGACCTACGAGCGGCGTGGTGTTCGACCTCCAGGGCAATCTCTGGGGATACCAGGAACTGGGTGGGGTCTTTGCCTGCGGCTCTCCCATTGATGGTGACCCGTGTGGCAGTCTTTATGAGCTGAGTCCTTCAGCCTCGGGATGGACAGCCACCACCCAGTTTGCTTTTTCCGCCGACACCGGCGGAGGACCGAGCGGAAACCTGGTGGCCGATGCATCCGGCAATTTCTATGGCACTCTCGATAACGCCGGTCCGGGCGGCAGCGGCGGCGTCTTTCAGTTCGTTCCCTCAAACGGTGCATTCCGTTTGATTTACTCCGACGCGGGAGATCCCGCTGAGTTTGCCGGTCCGTATGGCGGGGTCGTCATGGATGCAGCCGGCAATCTCTACGCCGCCGATGAAGGGGATGGGCCGTATCATTGCGCTCCCACCGGCTGCGGTTTCGTCTTCAAGTTGTCGCCCGAAAATGGTTATTGGAATTTCACCAACCTCCACAACTTCACGGGCGGTAGCGACGGAGGAATCCCAGTCGGTCCTTTAGCTCTGGATGCCGACGACAACGTGTACGGGGTCGATTTTCTTAACGTTGTCTGGGAGATCACGCAGTAAACGCCGGGCAGATGTTTTCACAGTTACTGCGGGCTTGTGGAGGGAGCGGCCCTCAGGCCAGCTCCACTTCAATCGTCTTCGACGCTGGATCGAGCTTAGTGATGCGGAAGCTTCGCACCTGTCCGGCGCGAATTTCGCCTGGCTGGCCACTTTCGGGTTTGCTGGCGCCTCCGCCCTTCCACTTGGCTTGCAGCATTGAGCTCAGCGACGATAGGTCGGCTTTGGCTTCGGTCTTTGCCTCGGCTTGCGGCGCGGCTTTGGCCGCCATCCGGCAGACGGCGTGAATGCCTTCGCCGAGTTCGACGCGCGCACCCTCGCCTTCGTTCATCACGCGTCCGGTGACCACGTCTCCTGGCTTGTGTTCGGCGATGTACTCGTCGAGTCCGGTCGGAACCAGTTGCTTCATGCTCAGGCGCATCAGCCGCTTCTCACTGTCGACGGCGAGCACCAGAGCCTGCACCACCTGTCCTTTTTTGAGCACATCCTGCGGATGATTAATGCGCTTCTCGGCATCGATTTCGCTGACGTGCACCATGCCTTCGACGCCTTCGGTCACCTGCACGAACGCGCCGAACTTCATGATGTTGGTGATCGGACCTTCGACTACAGAGCCGACGGGGAAATGCTTCGCCGGCGTCGGCCCAGGGATCGCCGAGCGCCTGCTTCAGGCCGAGCGAGAGCCGCTGCTCGGCGGGATTCACACTGAGGATCACGACTTCCACGGTCTCGCCGACCTTCACCATGTCGCCGGGTTTGTGCACGCGCTTGGCCCACGACATCTCGGAGATGTGGACCAGGCCTTCGATGCCGGGCTCGAGTTCGACGAAGAAGCCGAAGTCGGCCAGGCGCGTGACCGTTCCGCGAACACGCTCACCGGTCTTGTATTTCTCGCCGACTGAGTCCCACGGATGCGGCTGAAGCTGCTTCAGACCAAGCGAAATGCGCTGCTTCTCGGTGTCGACCTTCAGCACTTTGGCTTCGACTTCCTGTCCCACGGTGAGCACGTCGGCGGGCGAGTTTACGCGGCTCCAGGAAATGTCCGAGACGTGCAGCAGTCCGTCGATGCCGCCAATGTCGACGAAGGCACCGTAATCGGCGAGGTTGCGCACCGTGCCGGTGACGATGTCGCCTTCCTTGAGCTGGGTGTAACGCTGCTCTTTGACGCCGCGCGCTTCTTCTTCCAGCACGGCGCGGCGATCGACGACCAGATCCTCTTCGCCGACGTCGAGCTTGGTGATGCGGCAGCGGATGTCCTGGCCGACCAGCTTCTCCATCTCGGAGGCTTCGCGGACGCCGCTGCGCGACGCCGGCATGAAGGCGCGGACGCCGACATCGACGCTGAAGCCTCCTTTGACCTGCGCGGTAACGGTGCCAACGACAGTCGATTTTTCGGCGAAGGCGCGCTCCAGTGCAGTCCAGTCCTTTGGGCGCGAGACTTTGAAGCGGGTGAGCTCGTAATAGCCTTCGGGATCGCGGCCTTTCACCGAAACCGGAAACGTGTCCCCAATCTTTGCGGTCTCTCCGGCGGCCTGAAAGAGGGCGAGCGGAAGAATGCCTTCGGTCTTGAAGCCGATGTCGAGCAGCACGGAGTCTTCGGTGATAGCGACGACCGTTCCTTGTAGCTGGCGGACGCCGCCTTCTGCGACGCGAGCGTGACTGCGTTCGTACTGCGAGAGAAGATCGCCAAAGGACTCGTTTTGATCGTTGTCAGGGGAGTTTTCAGGAAGATTGGTATCCGGCATGAAAGCGTTACAGCCTCGTGAAAGGAAGGTCCAAATCAGGATAACATCTGCGGCTTTGGCCGGTGGGTCTTTGCGAAGCGCCCACAACGTGTGACAATCATAGGATATGCGCAAATTCTCCAACCTCTCACTCCACACATTGATTGCCGGCGCTCTGTTGACCGCAGGCGCAATGGCCCAGACCAGCACGAGTTCGACGCAGGCTCCGCCTGCGGCCAGCGGACAAAGCGCGGCCAGCCAGCCCGGCGCGGCTGCGGCAACGCCGGTGATTCCCGGACTGCCGACGAAGAAGGACCAGGTCAGTTATGCCATCGGCATGAACATTGGCAAAGGTCTGTCGCGCGAGAACATCTCGGTCGATCCCAACACTATTCTTCAGGGCTTGAAAGACGCTCTGGCCAACGGCAAGATGCTGATGACGGACGAACAGGCGCAGCAAACCCTGACGCAGTTGCAGATGGACGTTCGCGAGCAGGAGGATGCGAAACGCAAGCAGCAGGCCGTCGACAATGCGAAGGCCGGCGACGCCTTCCTGGCGAAGAACAAGACGCAGCCTGGAGTGGTCGCGCTGCCCAGCGGCCTGCAATACAAGATGCTCAAGGAAGGCACTGGTCCGAAGCCGACCATCAATGATGTGGTGACCTGCAATTACAAGGGCACGACGATCGACGGCAAAGAATTTGACAGCTCATATAAGCGCGGCGAGCCGGCGACCTTCCCGGTCAAGGGCGTTATTAAGGGTTGGACCGAAGCGCTGCAGTTGATGCCGGTCGGCTCGAAGTTCGAACTCTGGTTGCCACCCGACCTCGCCTACGGCGAACATGGAGCGGGCGCCGACATTGGCCCGAACGAGACTCTGGTTTTTGAAGTTGAGCTGCTCTCGATCAAGCCGCCGGATCAAACTCCGCCGCCGCAGCAGCCGGCGACTCCGCCGCCTAGCCACAAGCAGTAGGCGACGACTCTGGAACCAGTCTTTGCAAGCGGGCGAGGCATTTCTTCATCGCGTCGCCCGCTTGATTCCTACTCCGACTGGTCAGCATCATGACGCCGAAGCGCAATCCTATTCGATCGCTCTTGAAGCAGCTGCCGATTTACGCTGAGTTCAAGCAGCTAGGCCATTATCCCGATTATTGGTACTGGAAGTTACGCGGCGAACCGCGACGTATCCCGCATCTGCTGAAACAGCGCGTGGTGCTGGAATACGCGCGGCGATTCGGCCTGACGACGCTGGTCGAAACCGGAACCTATTACGGCGAGATGATTGCCGCGGTCGGAAAGCGGTTTCAGCGAATTTACTCCATTGAGTTGGACTCTCGTCTGGCACAGTTGGCGCAAAAGCGCTTCCGCAGCAATGCAAACGTCGAGATCATTGCGGGCGACAGTCAAAGCGTCGTCCCGCAACTCATCCGGCGGGTGAACGAACCGTGCTTGTGGTGGCTCGATGCAGGTTATTGTGGCTGGGTCGGCGAACTTGGTAATCCGAACCGATTGGGAACGGAGCTGTATTCGATTCTGGCGGACTCGCGCTACGACCACGTTATTCTGATGGACGACGCCGATGGCGTGAATGGCGAAGCTGGTTCCCCGACTCTCGACGAACTCATTGCCTCCATCCAGAAGAACTATCCGCAACGGCAAGTCGAGGTCGCCCGTAACATCATCCGCATCACCCCGCGGAAGAAGGGTTAGCCGCAGACCAACTCAGCTAGCCTCGCGAAAAAGGCTGTCTCCTTCTCTGTCCCGGTTAGTAGAAGAATTCCTAGTCTTAGCATCGCGGACGCCGTCTATCGGACGGTCGCCGCTCCTCGCACGGAGTTGCTCTCCAATCAGGCTTTTGTCACTTAATGGCTCTCGCTTCGAGCGATGACCGCTGTCGGCGTGTGCAGAAAGTGTCCTGCCGCACAAACGGTATACGTCAGCCGTCACAGACATACAGTTCAGGTAGGCGGAAGATAAGTCTGGATGGTTCGGTCATTTGTCCGTCCAGCACGGCAATTGGCTTATCCCAATAACGCAGCCTTGCATAAGGCTGCCTTGGATCTCAAAAGAGGAGGCTACAAACCTTATGAAAAATGCAATCCTTCTCCTCGTCTTCTTTGTTGGTATCTGCGCGATGGCGCAGGACAAATCGACTATCACGGTGAAGAACTCCGAGGTGAGTAACGGAGTCGTCATTATCACGGCGCTTCAGCCGGCCACGGCCGAGCAGGCGAAGCGGTCGCTGGAACTGCACTGCAACAAGGGTGCCTCGGCGTGCAAAGCTCCCGAAGCCGGAGATTACCTGATGGTGCGGCTTCCCAAAAATTGGGGCATGTACGACTGCGCCAACGTGGATCTGTATCCGACGTCGGCCGACCCCAACACGGCGCAAAAGATTGGCGAGTATTGCCTGGACGAAAAGTAAGCCTATAGCTTCCTCGACGGAACGATAGCCGCTCCCCCTGCGTCGTTCCGTCGTCAGGCCAGCCCAAACCTGTAGGCCATATCTTGGATAGCACGTTTTAGCCATCAACGTCGGCTGTACCGATCAGAGCATCTTCGTACATTCCTAATCTAAATATATTCTTAACAATAACTTATAAGCTAATTTCCGTTCCGGAATGGCAATGGATTTTGTGCCCCTAGGCCCGGCATAAGCGGTTGCTTTGCGTTATCCTAGAAACAGGTCGGAGAAGCGCAGAAGGGGCGTTTTTCCTGGCCTCGGCTAGAGAATTGAGATGCAGTCATGTCCTTCTTCAACGACGAATGTGATCTCGTTGATGACGAGCAGTATGACCTTTTTACCCTGTCAACCGTAGTAGAGAGACGACAACATAAACCTTCCCGCGGCACTGAAGCCAATCTGACAGATAAACCTGGCAAGCCCCGTTTCAGCATCGCAGCTCCGCGGCGCGGAGACGGATAACGTTTCTTCAGGTCGGCGCCCAAGCCGAAAGCGAAATTACAATCGTTTCCATGCAGCGTTCCGGCAGCGCCGACCTTCCTCTGCACGGCGGCCGTGTGCCGGCATGGCTCGCCGAGCGCATGACTCTGCTCGGTACCGCCATCGCCGAGCAGGTCGTCGCCTCCTATGGAACCACAGGATTTCTTTCGCGTTTGAGCGATCCTTTCTGGTTCCAGGCGCTGGGCTGCGTGATGGGAATGGACTGGCATTCCTCCGGCATCACCACCTCGGTTCTGGGAGCGCTGAAACGAGGCCTGAACGCCCGTAGGCCCGAGCTTGGCCTCTACGTCTGCGGAGGCCGTGGCCGGCACTCGCGACGAACACCCGATGAACTTCGCCGCTTTGCCCAGAATGCCGGTCTGGATGGCGAAGAACTGGCGCGCACCAGCCGTCTCACCGCCCGCATCGACAACAACGCAATTGCCGACGGCTTTCAGCTTTACCTGCACTCCTTCGTAATCGGTACGGATGGCGAATGGGCGATCGTTCAGCAGGGGATGAACGCGGATAGTCGGCTGGCACGGCGCTATCACTGGCATTCCAAAAGCGTTCGCGACTTCACTTCCGATCCGCACACGGCGATCCTGGGTCAGCCGCAAGGCACAATCCTCAATTTGGTCGATGCGCGCTCTCGCGACGCGCAGATGGCCATGCTCAAGACTGCCGAGCAGCCCGTGCCGGCAACTCTGGACGATGTGCGCAAGCTCACCATGCCGGCGCATCACGACGTCCGCGCCGAAGACGTCGATCTGAAGCGGCTTGGAGCTGTGCTTGCCGTTGCCCACCAACGGGAGCTGCGTGACTTCGCCTCACTGCTTCTGGTTGAAGGATTAGGACCTCGTACTCTGCAATCGCTGGCCCTCATTGCGGAAGTCATTCACGGAGCGCCCAGCCGTTTTTCGGATCCGGCGCGCTTTTCATTCGCTCACGGCGGCAAGGACGGTCATCCATTTCCGGTGCCGCTCACGACCTATGACGAATCGATTGCGGTGCTGCGCAGGGCGCTCGACGCCGCTCGTCTGGGTCACAGCGAAAAAGTAGACGGCTTCCGGCGTCTCGACAAACTGGCACGTACGGTGGAAGCAAAGCGCGAACCGTTTGCCGACTTCGCGAAGGCCATTGAGCACGAACGCACAATCTCTCAGTCGATCGGCGGCAGGACGGTGTTTGACGATCGCTCGCGAGCAAAGAAGAACAAGAAAGACGAACCGGCGCAGATGTCTCTGTTTGATCTCTCCTGACTGCGTCGAGCTAGCGTTCCTCCCGCTTCTAGTCATTGCACTACGACACCGCAGTACCAGTCTTCTAAGTTTTCCTACCTATAGGCGCGCAGTTTTTCGTAGTAGTCAGCAGCTTAATTTCGGGAATTAAACAAGATTTTTTCTACAAGGCTTGGCGTGATGCGAAGTTAGGTCTATTCTTCAACAACCAGAGAAGTAGCCATCGCGCAAAGCAGTTGGCGAGCACCGATCCTACTTCCATTCAGCCGGCCACTCTCAGACACTGACAAACCAGAACGGCATTTGTATCGCGGGGGAATGTGCTCAAACGTACGAGCAGTGGTGTGTCTTTGAATCAGGCTTTGTTGGATCGTCTGAGGAGCCGCCGTCACATTCCGGCTTTGGATGCGGTTCGCGGTCTTGCGGCATGTCTGGTTGTGGTGGGTCACATGACGGGCCCGATCCAGGCGGGCTCGATGGCAGTATCGATATTCTTTGTCCTCAGCGGCTTCCTGATTACGTGGTTGCTGCTGCAGGAAGAGACCGCTTCCGGAACCATCTCGCTGCGCGGCTTCTACACCCGACGGACCTTACGAATTTTCCCGGCGTTCTATGTTTTCTGGATCGTCAGCATCCTGGCGGCTTATGTGCGACATGCTTCGGTCTCGTGGGGAGAAGCGCTGTGCTCGTTCTTCTATGTCGGAGACTACTACGCCGCTTTTCAGGGCAGTCATGCTCACCAGATCATGGGCATCACCTGGTCATTGGGAGTGGAAGAAAAGTTTTATCTCCTGTGGCCGCTCGTGTTTCTGACCTTCCGTAAAGAACCCGCGCGCTTGCTCAAGTTTACGGTGATCGCGATTGTCGTCCTCTGGCTCTATCGGGTGATCGCGTTTTTCACCCTGCCGCTGCCCGTCGGCTATTTGCGCTATTCATTTGATTCGCGCCTGGACAATATTCTGTATGGTTGCGCTCTCGCGCTGGCGCTGTATCTGGTTCGGCTCGAACCCTTATTATTCCTCGCCGATCGCATAAAAATAATGCCTTACGTAATCGCCGTGGGGCTGCTGGTGGCAGCATGGTACGAGCAGTATATGAGTGATCAGCTCTACTACATTGTGGGACTGCCCGCAGCCTCCCTGCTGATCGCCGTGGCGCTGGTGCAAGTGGTCTATGTCGGCGGCCGGCCCGGATGGACGTGGATCGATAATCCGGTTCTGCGCTTCCTCGGGGCGATTTCGTATTCGCTATACCTTTACCATCTGACGGTGATGGCCATGGTCGAGCACTTCCTGCCGGAGCTTCAGTTGCGGTGGGCGTTCCCGCTGATGTTCCTTCTTTCCTTGGCGGTCGCGTATCTTTCCTACAAACTCGTCGAGCAGCCGTTCCTCGGCTTGAAAAATCACTTCATTCCGGCAAGTGCACCGGCAGCCCCCACTGCCACGGCAGCGGCTTCCAGTTCAGTAGCGTAAAAGAAAGCTTAAAGGCAACCATAAGGTTGCGCATTGGAGGTCGAATGCGTTAATATGCAACTTGGAGGTTGCATAAGGTGGATCTACGAATTGAAAAGAAGATTGAATTGAAAGCGCCCGTCGCGCGCGTGTGGCGCGCGCTGACCGACTACCGTGAATTCGGCGAGTGGTTCCGGGTGAAGCTGGATGGGCCCTTCGTTCCGGGAGAGACGTCGACGGGTCACATCACCTGGCCCGGCTACGAGCACCTGAAGTGGGAAGCTGTGGTGCAGGAGATGGAGCCGGAGCAATACTTCGCCTACACCTGGCATCCCTATGCCGTCGATCCGAGCGTCGACTATTCCACCGAAACGCCCACGCTGGTTGAGTTCCGACTGGAGAAGACAGCCGACGGCACGCTGCTCACGGTCACGGAGTCTGGCTTTGAGGACGTGCCTGCGGAGCGCCGTGAAGAAGCTTTCCGCAAGAACGATGGCGGATGGACGCAGCAGATGAAGAACATTGAGACCTATGTCACACAAAAACCCTAGTCGCAGGAAGCCGGCTGCGCACGCGCCAGTATTTGCCGCACTCGGCGACGAGACGCGGCTGGCTCTTGTGCGCAGGCTCTCCGACGGGCAGCCGCATTCCATCTCGCAGCTGACCGAAGGCTCGAAGCTGACGCGGCAGGCGATTACCAAGCATCTGCGCGTGCTGGAGGATGTGGGCATGGTACGCAGTTGCCGCTCCGGCCGCGAGAGCCGCTTCGCTCTCGACCCGCAGCCCATTGAGAGCGCCAAAAGCTATCTCCATCGGGTCTCGCAGCAGTGGGACCAGGCGCTTGCCAGGTTGAAAGATTTTGTCGAGCGCTAGCGTACTGATTGTGGCTGGTCGGATAAAGTTTGAGTTCGACGGCTCGGGCGGCAACATGCCGCATTACACCGAGTACGAATTTCCGAAGACGAACATCTTGTTCGCGAACGGATGGGCTTCCGGGCGCACCTTATTGCTTTTGTCGCTCGCTGTTGCATGAAGCGTGCAACTGCCACCATCGAGTAGCACTCGTCACAAATTCACGATGAAGTTCAGTTTTTTGATTGCCTCGCTGCTAAGAGAGGCGTTATAGTCCGCCAAAGCTTTATCGACAATCTGGAGTTTTGTCCAGTTACGTAGGCGATGGAAACTCCCGCGATTGTGCCGCCCTCGTCTTGCCACAACTCAGTCACTTGCTGCATACGAATTCTCAGGGGAATTCAGCATGTTGCTTTTGCTGTTGGTGATCCTTTGTATTCTGTCGGGACTGGTTCTCATCATCCTTCTGGCGTTGCTGTTGCTGCGGAGCAGAAAGCATCATCCTCCGCCGGAACCGCCACCGCACGAACCGCCTGCACCACCGTGTCCGCCGCCCACCTACAAGGTGCCTGATCATTTCGGCGAGACCGATCTTCCGGCGGCGCTCAGCGTTCGCCTGATGGGCACACCAGCGAATGGCGACACGTCCAGTGTTCCAGCGACTACTCCCGCATCGGTGATCTGGGTCAATGGCAGCAATGAAGTTCTCGTACATCTCGACAGCACGCAGGTGAAGATTCTCGACGGTATGTTGCTGGTCTCGGTTGATTTGGAGTGCGATCAGATCGCGCGCACGCCGCTGGTTTGTGCCTTCGCCCTGAGCAACGCCTCGGATGCAACCGGATTGCTCGCCACTACGGACCAATATCCTCGCGGTGACGGTTCGCTGGCTGCGAGTTGGGGACAACAGTTACAAGAGGCAGTGTGGTCGAGCATTTTGTCGCTGGCCAACGATCACGCCGATGAGCGCAGTCTTTCGCCGCGAGGCATCGTCGCCACCGCCGGCAAATTGAGCCTTTCAGCCGGCGCAGCCATCGCTCTGAAAGGCACCGCATGATCAGCGGCAACGATCTCGCCAGCGAAGTACTCGATGTGGGCAAGGCGATCGGCCTGTTCGACGACAGCGGCAACCTGCAGACTTCGTGGTTTGAGAATCCGCTTTCCAGTATCGAGTCGCTGCTCAGCAACAGCAGCCAGCGCGCCGCGTTTCTCAGTCTGCTCGACGCTTTCCTGCCCCCGGCGCAGGTGCCGGACGTGCCCACCGGCGAGTCGTGGCATCCGCTGCTCGGCGATCAGCCGCGCGGTAACGCGTACCTCACGGTCAAGAACAATGGGACGGCGACCTTCGGATTCGCCGGCCTGTTCCAGAGCGACGACACGGCGACGCCGCTGGCCAGTTTGCGCGCCCATCTGCCGATCGTCAGCTTCAACGGCACGTCCGTCTCGGCGGTCGCGGGAACCGCCGATGGCCCGCTGGAGTTCAGCCTGCGCCTGCATCTGGGGTGGAAGTTCGGCAGCGATCCCCTGGGTCTGGATTCGGTCATCGTCGATGCGATACTTGCCCCACTGCCGCCGGGCAGCGCTTCGGCGAATCTGCAGATCACGCTGGAGCAGCTCCAGCTCGACAGCTCGGGCGCGAAGGATGTCGTACTCGACTCCAGCAACCTGAGCTCCGAGGCGGTGCAACTCATCCTCGGGCTGCTGCACGAGAAGTTGAGCCGTCTTGCGGGCCCGACCGGCGAAGCTGCGTCGCTGGTCAATCATTTCCTGCCGCTGCTCGGCTTTGGTACCGATGGCATTCCGCAGTTTCCCTTCGCGCAGTTGGGTAGCGCGGGCGCGTTGAACAACTGGTTCGACTCGCTTCTTCAAGGCGGCGGAACGGCGCCCATCGTCGCGTGGCTTGGACATCTGGCCGGCCTGCTGGGTGCAAGCAACACAACCGTCGGCGGCAGTGGAACGCAGTCGGATCCGTGGAGCGTCACGCTGCTTCCCATCGGAAGTGTCGCCGGATCGGGCGTCAGCCTCACGCTGGCGACGCAGACGATTTCTTCGACCATGTCGCTGCTGGCCGGCATCGGAGTGACGATTGTTCCTGGCGGTGCGAATCCGCCTGTGCGCATTGAGGCCAGCGCGACGATTGCGGCAATTCCGATCGTCGGTGTGGGCTCCGCGACAATTCTGCCGGCGGCTTCGATCACGGCGATTGCTCCGGGTGACGCGGCCAGCGGAAACCTGGTAACGAACGCGAATATCACCGTAGCGACCGCCGAAGCCGGCTTGCAGTGGAATGGCAGTGCGCTGCAACCTCTGCTGGAACTCACCGATGTAACGCTGCTGGGCACGCACTACGACAAGATCGATCTGACCAACACCGACAGCGTTGCCGCAGCCGCGAGCGCCGCGGTGAAAGCTGCGCTGATGACCGCCATCGGCAGCACGGGGCCGGGCGCGCATCTTGCCGCACTGGCCGGCATCGTGCCTCCGGCGAACGATGCGGGATCGCCGCACGCCATCGATCTCGCGGCGCTGGTAGCCAATCCCGCGCAGGCGATCGGTGCCTTCCATCGCTCGGTGCTGCTGGACGCGACGCACAACTGGTCGTTCCTGCTGGAGGAGATCACCGGGCTGGCCGGGCATTGCCGGCGCGGTGGCGGGCAGCGGCACGCGCAACGATCCCTGGCGTGTCAGCCTGGCTGCGCCGGGAATTCTCGATGTCGAACTGGCCGCATGGAATGCCCAGACCAGCGGCGTGGCCAGCGATCCGCAGAAGCTGCGGCTGGGACTGCGCGCAGCCGTTGTGCAAGGTTCCGTCAACTTCTGGTGGTTGTGCGAGCTGTTGGCCTTCGACCTGCCGCAGAGCGGCTCGGGCGCGGTCTCGCTGATGGCCGGCCAGGAAGCGCACCTGACCATTCAGCCGATTCCCGGCATTCCCGATGTCGCCGGACTTTCCGTCAGCATCGCCGATTTCAGCGCCGACATGAGTTGGACGCCCGGCCAGTCGATGACGTGGAGCGCCGGGCTCGACAACGTCAAGGTCTCGTATGGCGGAAGCTCGGTCAATGTCGCCGCGCTGAAGTTCCCGTCAGCTGCGGCTTTCGACGTAAGCAATCCAGCCGCGATCGCGACGGCACTTGGAATTAATGTCGGCGATCTGGAGTTGCTGTTGCGCTTGCTGCTGGCGCGGGCAGTGTACTCCTGGGGAGGCATGCCGGCACTCACCTTCGCGGGACTGCTTGGGGTTCACAGCGGATTGCCCGGCATGCCGAGCGACTGGCCAACGCTGCTCGATCCCGGCGCGGCGGGTTCGCTGCTGAGCGATCCCTTCACGGCGTTGCGCAACTGGCTGGCGTCGATTGCGGTAAACGTCAGCTCCGACGGCTCACCGTTCCTCCCCGTGGCGCTCTCCTGGTTGCGCTCGTTGTTGAGTGGAACGCTGCCGGCCACGCTGCCTACCGATCCGCCGAGCTTCACGGTGCCGATTACCGGCTCGGGAAGCTACGACGATCCCTGGTCGTTGCCGCTTACCGATTCCGCGAGTTCGGAACTCGACGCGCTGGTCTGGCTCGAGCCCGCCGGACCGCCGCCCGCGTGGGCAACGCCGCTCGTCAACGCCGCGACCTCTGCCGCCGACCTGCCGACGCTGATGTCGATAGCGCAATCGCTGGGAGCGTTTGTGCCAGACCTTGGCTCGGCGCTGCGCAATGTCGATCCCGCATTGCTTTCCGCCTCTCTCTCGCAACTTGGCGATTACTTCTCCAGCAGCGATGGTGTTGTGCCGCTCACCTCGCAGATCCCAACCGGCGGTTCATGGACAGCGGGCACGACGTTGAGCAGCGCCCATCCGGCGCAGCCTTCCGATCCTGCGGCCATTCAGCAGATCCTCGCGCAAATCGACAACTGGGTCGGAGGTGCGGGCTCGTCGCGCACCGTGTTGCTGCTGGGCCCGGCGTTCAGCGATCACACCGTCTGGCAGACGCTGCTTGGCGATGCGAACCTGCACGGAACCACCGATCCGAATGCCAACTTCAATCTGCGCGTGCCTGGAGTCGATCCCTCGACGGTCGACATCACGGCGGTCACGGCGAAGGTCAATTACTACACCGCCGATCTCGCCGACGACGGCACCGGAAACCTGACGTCGCTGACGGCGCAGATCGCCCGCATCGTGGCGCGCATGCAGCAGATCACGGCGGCGCCGCAAATCGTTCTGGTAGGACATTCGACTGCCGGCGTTGCTGCGCGCGCCTTCACTGCCGCAAATCCCACGCTGGTGAACGGCTTGATCACGCTGGGCTCGCCGCATCTGGGCGCCGACCTGCCGTACTTCGACAACCCATTCGTTGCCGACGCGATTCGCATTCTGCAAGCCGCGCGCCCGTCGATGCCCGCGGGAGCGTTGCGCGATGCCTTCGATCACGTGGTTCAAGCTCTCGATGGATATCTGCCTGCGGCTTCCGGACAATTGCCCATCGCCGTGCCGTATCCCGTCGGTTCGTTCGCAAACCCCGGCAGCACCGACACCGGCGGCCGCCCTGCCTTAGCGCTGGGAAGCCAATTGCCGGGAACGTTGCTCGACTTCCTGAAGACGACCATGTCGGCGCTGGCCACCGCCGCGGCGACTCCCAGCGCGCCACCAGCGGCTCCGACGCACCTTGCCTTCGGCGTGCGCTCGCATCTGGACTTCGCCGGCCAGACGACCGGCCAATATGCCGTCGACGTTTCGCTGCGTGCCGACGCGTTCCGCGTTGCGCTACAGAAGGGAGCACCCGCTCCCGCGCGGCCTGCTTATGGACTGGCCGTGCGCGCGCAAATTACCAATCCCACCGGGTGGCTGGTGGGCGAGTCGAGCGCTTTCGCCGGAGCCGGCCTGCCTCCACTCGATGTCCGCGTGAAATCGATGGAGATGGGCGTTGACATCACGGGCGGCGCGGCTGGCATGACCGTCACGCCGCAACTTGCGCTGCATCAGGTTTCGTATCACGGCCCCATTTCCGCCAGCGCAGGTTGGAACGATGCCAACGCGCAAGCCTTGCTGGGCGCGGTTTTCCAGGCACTCTCGAATCCCGCACCCTTGCCCGGATCGAATGTCGGCCTGGTGCTCATGGCTCTGACAAACCTCGGCATCGCGGTGCCCGATCCGCACGGCGGTGTCGGCATCTCCGCCGATGCGTTTGCCGCGATTCAAAGCGATGCTGCCGGATATCTCGGCTCGCAGCTGGCTGGTGCCCTCAACGGCGGCCTGCCGGGGTTTTTCGGTCCGACTGGTGGTCCGTGGACCTATCCGCTAGGCGCATTTCCGGTCGAAGTCTACGTTTCGCAGAATCCGTGGACCGTAGGAGTACGCAACAGCGGCAACATCGCCTACATGATCGGCGGCAATGCCGGGATGATCTTCGACGGCAGCGTCACCTTGCCCGGTTTCCAGCCGAAGCTCGATGCCGGGGTGATGATCGGCGCGCTCTCGCTGATCTGGTCCAGCGCGACCAGCCAACTGACCGCCGACGCCGATCCGTGGCTCGCTCCGATCTCGCTCATCCCTCCGCCGAGCACTTCAACGCTGCAAGCGGCGCTCAACGATGCCTTGCCGCGCCTGCTGTTTTCATCGGCGGCTTCGGCGATTTTCGAATCTCTGCTGGGACCGACCTTCAAAGTTCCACCACTCGACTCTGTTCTTCACCTCGACGTCGAAGTCGACATCACAGCCGTCAGCGCTGGGCAACAGCAGCGGCACTGGGCTGGATTCCGGCCGCATTACGCAATTGCTGCAGGCCATCAATTCTGCCGCTGGATTGCCTGCCGGGCCAGGGCTCAGCTTGCCTGGCGGTTTGCAGCTCACGGCGTCGGGCGCAGGCACGGATGCGAATCCAACCCAGCTGCAGTTGGCGACGACGGCACCCATCGGTGGTGTGGTCGGGGTCACCGCGGGAGTTTCGTTCGACAGCCTGATGCATGTCTCGCCCAGCGGCACGATCAGCCTGACGATTCCCTTGCCGGGTACAGGTTGGACCGGCGTAACGATTACGTTCGGTGCGAGCGCATCGGGCGTAACCCTGGTGCTGGCACCGCAGGCCGCTGGCGTCGCGCCAATCCAGATTCTGCCAACCTTCAGCGGATTGGGCGCTCTGGCTGCCGGCGCCGAGGCGCTTTTGCCCCAGGCACTCGATGCGCTGGTGGGAGCGATTGGCTCGTCGACGGTGATGACGCTGGTTCTCGACGTGGCGGCGGCCTTCAATATTTACGACTCGGTCGGCGGCTTCAAGGCGCACGCCGACGAGTTGAAGCAGTTGCTGCAAACCAATTGGCTCGCTGGCTTCAACTCGACCGAACAGGCCGCAGCCGCCAACGCCATTGCCGGCTTGTTCAGCGGAGCCTCACCGCTGGCAGGTGCGCTGCCGGGAACCGTGACGGCGTCGACGGGTTCGGTGAAATGGGCACTCCCACTGGGTGGGAGTGACAGCGGCAGTCTCGCGCTGACGCTGGGTTGGGACGGCTCGGGACCGACGGTGCTGCTGGGGTTGAGCGCGGTGAAGCTCGGCGATGGCGCACTCGCCATCGATGCATCGGCGGGTTATGCGCAGGGAAGTATCGCCGTTGCGACTGGCTTCGCGCTGCATCTTCGAGAACGCAATCGGTATCGCGCTCACGCCGACCCTCGCCGTCGACGAGGCCGGAGGCAAATTCACGCTCGAGTTCTATCCCCTGGCCAACGGCACGCAGAACGGTCCCATCACCATCGACCTGCTGCCTCCAGCCATACACATGGGCGCCGGTGGTGCCGAGGGCATTGTCAACCAGTGGCTAATTCCGTTGGTGGCGGACATGCTGTTCACCGCAACCAAGAGCAGCCTCACGTCGACCCTGTGGAGCGGCGGCCCCAAGCTGCAGGACGTCCTGATTGGCGCGCACATCGCGCAGTCCAGCGGTGGCGGGATCATCGTCAATCCCTCGATACCGGATATCACCACCATCATCACCGGGCTGATCAGCACTCTGGCGACTGGCGTAAGCGTGCCTATCACCAGCACCCTCGATCTGGGGCTGGCCAACGACGGTGGCCGACTGGGTGTTCGTCTCTCCGGCTCGCAGGCCTTCAATGTTGGCGACTATCCCCTGAGCATGCTTTTCGGAGCTCCTACAGCGTGGGGGGCAGACTTCGACAGCGGTGCAGCGGTCTATCTGTTTGATTCTTCCGGCGGAAACTTTACGTTCAATCCCGGACTGGTAGTCGCCGGCCTTGGACTCGGCCTGACTGGCCAGGATGACGCGCCCTTGATCAAGACTTCCGGCTTCCGTCTTGGCGGCGTGCGGCTCTATTCGTTCTTCCACGGCGAATTTGGCAGCGGATTCGTCTTCGATTCTCCGGGCGCAGGCGTCGAACTCGACGGGCTGGGACTGCCGCTCGGACAAGCGACCGGCGGCAACGTAGGCGGCAACAATCCCGTGGCCGCGAGCCTGTTGCAATCGGATGGCGGCGACAACAACTCCGGCGACACGCAAAGCGTGAACCCCGCAGTGGATGTGGCCGCGTGGTATTGGGCCGCACCGCAGGGCGATGGCAGCTTCCACATTCTGTTCCAGGACAACGATCAGCCTATCTGGATTGGCGTGCACGCGCAGTTTGGACCGATCTACATCGACCAGATCGGACTGGTGCCCAACGGCAATACCTCGGTCTCGCTGGTGCTCGACGCATCCGTCAAGATCGACGGGCTGACCGGCGAGGTCGACGAACTCGGCGTCACCATCCCGTACAACTCGCTCACGACGCCGGGCAACTGGAGTCTCGACCTGAAGGGCATCGCGCTCAGCTTCCAGGGACCCGAGGTCACGATCGCCGGCGCGCTGCTGAAGAACGATAGCGGCCCGGCCATTGAATACGACGGCATGCTGCTGGTGCAGGTGACCGAGTTCGGCATCGTCGCCGTGGGCGCGTACTCCAAGCCCACCGACGCGCAGGGCGGCTACACCAGCATTTTCATCTTCGCCGGTGTCTTCATCGTCATCGGCATCCCGCCAGTCGATCGAGATCGACGCCTTCGGCCTGGGCGTGGGCTACAACCGCGAGCTGATCGTTCCTGACGACCTGAACCAGATTCCCTCGTTCGTGCTGGTGGCGGCGCTCGACGACGGTGGCGCGATGGCCAACGACCCGATGGGCGAGCTGATGAAGATAGGCCCCAGCATGCCCGCCAAGCGCGGCAGCTTCTGGCTGGCGGTCGGACTTCGCGGATCGACGTTCGTCATTGTCCACGTGACGGCGGTGGTGTATGTCGCGTTAGATTCCGGCGTGGAGATCGGGTTGATCGGCGTCGCGCGCATGGCGATTCCGTCGGACGACACCGCCCTGGTCAGCGTGGAGCTTGCGCTGAAGGCGCGTTACAGCAGCGCTGAAGGCACTTTGTCGATCCAGGCGCAACTCACGGACAACTCCTACCTGCTGGCGCCCGATTGCCAGCTCACCGGCGGTTTCGCCTATTTCATGTGGTTTCCCGAAGGACAATTTGTCCTCACCCTGGGCGGCTACAATCCGCACTTCCAGCCGCCGACCCAATTTCCTAACGTGCCCCGGCTGGGCTTCAACTGGGGATTGCCCATCGGCGCGACCATCAAAGGGCAAGCGTATTTCGCGCTCACCAACACCTGCATCATGGCGGGCGCGCGGCTCGACCTGACCTGGGGCGCATCGTGCGCCAATGTCTGGTTCACCGCTTATGCCGACTTCCTCATTTCGTGGGACCCGTTCTACTACGAGATCGACATCGGCATTTCTGTCGGCGCATCGCTGTCGATCACCATCTGCTTCTTCGGCTGTGTGACCATCGGCATTTCGATCTCGATCGGCGCCACCCTGACGATCGAAGGCCCGCCGCTGCACGGGACGGCAACGCTCGATCTCGATGTGTGCAGCCTCACTGTGTCGTTCGGTCCCGATCCCAATCCGCAAGCCCAACTACATCACCGACTGGGGAACGTTTGCCACGAAGTATCTCTACGGCGGCGATCCCAACGGCAGTGCCTTCGCGGTGAATGTGCTTACTGGTTTGGTGCCGCCGGAGCCCTCAGGCGGACAGCCGGCGCCCGGCACGCAGGACAAACCGTGGAAGCTGACCAGCGAGTTCTCCTTCCAGTGCGATACCAAGATGCCCTCGACGATTGCCACAGACTTTGTCTTCGGCGATCAGGATGAGAGCGCGAACGTCCACAGCATTGATCTCGCGCCAATGAACAAAGAGTCTGTGGCCTCGCACACCGTCGTCGACCCTGCAGGCGCAGGACGGAAACGGATGGACGCCGGTTTCCGTGGGCAATGCCGATCCCCGGTTTAACGTGGATAAGCTGCACTGGCAAATCACGCCCACGATCGGCAAAGTGTCGGAAGCGACGTGGCACTGGAATGACCCCGCGCACATGCCGGCAGCGGCGAACACTCTGCCGGCGATTACGAACGTTCAGATCGTCGGTTTCGCGGTCACAGAAGGGCAGAGCGCGCTCATACCAATCGCCAAACTTGTTGATTATGGCAATTCGCGGCCATTGCCTTTCGCTGTGCCGTGGAATGGAACGATCTTTAAGTCCTACGGTGTGGGAGCCGATGCGCTGGCGACGCTGGCGTCACAGCTGGCCTCGACTACCACATTGTCGGTTGCTGGCCAGGTACTCTCGGGTAACGGATTCTTCGCGCAGACGCGGGCCGCTTCCGGACTGCCACAGGCTGGATTGCAGCCTCTGGCTGTACGCGCGCTGAAGGTCAACCGCTCCGCCCCACCGCTGCTTACGCCGTTGTCTACCGGCCTGACGATGAAGCCGGTGGGACTGGCCAATCCGCCCGCGATCGTTGAAACCCCTCCGGTGCTGCCGGTGGCTATGCAGGCGCCGCGCTTGCGCGCGGTTTTGCAATCGCGTCCGCAGCCCGTGGCCGATACACCTCCGGCACTGCGGACAACGGTTGCGAAAGTCGCTGCCACGGCGAATATGGTTCGAGTGGCGGCTCCACAGGTATCGACTTCGGGATCAAGTCTGAAGAGGGTGGCCGCACCGAACGCAGCACGCTCCACAAAGCTCGCGACGGCGACGCGCATCGTGCGCTCGCCAGAGCTGGCGTGGGCATCTGGAGCTTCGCCGCAAGAGCAGGTTAGTACCGCCGAGCAGGACCTGGGCGCATCCGGCGTGTCGCTACCCGCCGGAACTACCCATCTGTGGGACATCCCACAAAGTGTGGATAACGAGCTGGTGGTAACCGGAGAAGCCGCTTTCCGCGTCACCTTTCTCACACGCGGAGGCAGCGTGATCAGCGATGCCGAGTACGCCACCGGCAGCAACACGGCAATCAGTTTGCCGCCTCGTTGCGGCATGATCGCCGTCACCTGCCTGGGAACGCCTCCGACGGCTCTCGGCACCCTTGCTCCTGGTCAAGGCGCCGTAAGCTTTGCAGCTTCGCCGGCCGGGCAGATGGCTGCCGTTGGCTGGGAGCTGCACAACCTGATACCGCAAGTGGGAGCGACGACGATCCTTGCCCGCGGGGCGTGTCTGGCAATGCCGCAACCGCACACACCAGCGCGCAAGCAGCAACCGGTCAGTAACGCCATGGTGCGAGTCGGTGATGCGCTGGCGACGCAATCGGGTGTCGAGACCTGGCTGCCTGCCTCGACGGGTGTGGTGATGATTCTGCTCGATCAGCAAGACCCATCCGCCGCAGCCGATGGCGACCTGGCGCTCGCCGTCAGTGGCGCGGCGCTGAGTTCATCGCCGGTACGCATCCTGGGTGGCCGTCGTCGCGCGCTTCTCTACGACGTGCAGCAGGTGACGGCGGCCGTCGATCACATCACGGTAGCCGCTGCCAGCGTGGCCGGCTGGCGCTTTGCCGGCGTGATCGGCCTGAGCGGCAAAGCGCAGGAGTGGGGTGTGCGCTTCAACGGAAAAATTCCCGAACAACTGGTGCCCGACGGCCCGCTGACGCCCAATGGGAGCGTGACGGTGCGGCTGGTCGCAGCGCCCGGAGGCAAAGCATGAGTTCGCCACCTGTCGGCTCGATGTATCTGTACGACAACATCACGCCGCCGCTGCTCGACAACAGCTATCAGCTGTCGGTGGTGACCAACGTGACCTTCGACGGTACGCAGCAGCCGCTGGAGCCGGCGACCGGCTTCTTCAACATCGAAGGGCCGCGCTTCTCGTTGTCGGCGACGGAGGTTGGTGCCGTATTTCCGCCGAACAACGGACACGGAGGCTTTGACGAAGTCATACCGCACGTAGCCTTACTGCGTAGGACTTTGCCATGGGAGCGTGTGCTGACTTCGCAGCCGTCGTTGATCGGCACGCCGAAGCAGGCGCAGGGCGATCCGCCGCCACCGGACGGGCCGACGCCGTGGCTGGCGTTGTTGCTGTTCGAGGAAGGCGAGTATCAGCTGAATCACAATGTCCCGCTGCAGAACGCCGTTCCCGCCGATGTCTACAAGCGCCTCGATCCGCCTGCCGGAATTACCTGTGACACGGTGCAGGCGTCGCTGGGACTGGTGAGCTCGATCATGCCATCGCTGGAGGAGCTCACGCTGCTCACGCACGTGCGGCAGGTCAACGTTGAAGATCGTGAGTTGAATTCGGGTTCCAGCGATGGCTGGTTTTCGGTGGTCATGTCCAACCGGCTGCCCGTCGCCGGGCGCGAAATATCGGGCCTGCCTGGTGTCGCTCGAAGAGCGTACGGACCTGGTGAACGCCAATCCGCCTGCCGTCGAGCAGTTGATCACGATCCGGCAAGTGGGAAGTATCGGCGCGCTGGGCGATGCCGCACCGGTCGACACGGTTCCCATCATCGAAACAAGCACCATCCTGTCAAACGCCGATGAGCGCCGCATCACGACGGCCGCGCTGCAGGTACAGGCACCATTGTTTCCACCGATCTTCGAGACCGTGCAGCTTGTGCTGCTCTACAGCTGGCAATTTGAGTGCACCGGCGTCGGCACGTTCCGCGACTACATGCAGCGGGTGAACGTTTCCATGGCAGGCACGGCCGAAGATCCCGGACATCCGGACGTCAGCGACACCGGCCACATTCAGATGACGCTGGCCGATCGTGCCGGAGTTGACGAGCAGGTATGGTATCGCGGGCCGCTGGTCGCGTTTCCTCTCACGCGCGATCCTCTGACCTATCACAGCGCCGATCAATGCCGCCGCGTTTCGCCGGAGACCGGTGCAGAAGACATCTCGTATGCGGCGGCCTTCGAGGCCGGACGTCTGCTGGCTGCCGCCGACGCCCGCCTGGCGCAGGAGTTGATGCGCTGGCGGCGCGAGGCCTTTCGCCAGTCGGCGCGCATCGACTGTCTCGCGGCGATTCAGACGGCCATGGCTCTTCCGCAGCCTCTGGACCTGCACGCGCCGGCAGCTACCACCGTCGCCGTGAACGCCGCGCAAAGCATCGTGAACGGCGTGACCAAGGTTGCAGATCGCTACGGGCTCGCTGTCGTCGGCAACGTTGCCGGACTCAATCCGTCCGACGTGCAGCAGGCGTGGAACCTGGCTTCGGTGAATGACGCATCCGCCATTCTGGGTGCCGACGCTGGTGCGACCGGCGCTACCGTAGCCGCGCCTCCACAGACTTCGCGACCGGCAACCACTCTGGCCGCCGTCGCCGCCGATTCTGCGAGCCTGCAGAACCTGAGCACAGCGCGCACCCGCGTAGTTTCAGTCATCAACACCCAACTGGAGAACGTGTGATGAGAGCCGCCTGGATCGCATCGTCGGAAGCTTTGCGGGAACGCCTGATTGTCCCGCAGCAGGTTGCGCCGACACAGCCGGAAGCCGAGATGCCGCCGTACATGGAGTCGTTTCTGGCGCACTTGCGCCTGCTGATCGGCGTTCCCTTCGACTATCTTGTAGCCGACGAGCGCCTGCTTCCCGACGAGTCGATCCGCTTCTTCTATGTCGATCGTTCATGGACCGATCGTCTGGTGGACGGCGCGATTGCGGTAGGGAAGATCGGCACGCGTGAGCAGGCGCATCATCAGGCGCATGCGCCCGCCGTCAATCAGCAACTCGATCAGACCGAACGCATTGTGCGTAAGTTGCAGCGGGGCAGTCGCCGATTTCGCCACCCTCAAATCCGCTAATGACCAGAATCCGGCCACCGCAGACGTGATCACCGGATTTCTGTTGCGCTCGCAGGCGGTAAGCGGTTGGCCGTCGATGGATGTGCGCGCCTACAGCCGCGACATTGCCGAGCCGCTGGAGCCTTCCGACCCGAAAGTCCTGCCAATGCAGCTGAAGACCCTGCGCCTGGAATTGCTGTCGCCCAGCGTGATGATCGCTCTGTTCCAGGGCGTGCCGGAACTCCTCATTCTGGAAGAGCCGCATCACGGAATCCAGTTCGGCATCCACGTGAACGGAAGTGATGCCGTCTACCTGCGCTCGCCAACGGGAACGCAGGTGGAGAACAGCAGCAACAATCCAATCGACGTCGCGGTGCCGTTCCGCGCCGCCAATAACCGCGTGGTCCACGTCACCGAGTTGCGGCGCCGACTGTATGCGGCGCAGCTGGGGAACTCCAGCGCGATCAAGCAGACGGGCAGCGCTTCGTTCGCGATCTCCGTGCTGAATCCGCCGTGGCGGCAGCGCTTCGAGGGCTCGGTGGATCAGGCGGGCACGCAAAATCTCTCCGGCGGCTTCGTCGCCAACCTGAACCTGGCGCAACGCGTGCTGAACACCCAGACGATCCAGGCCTTCGAGAACCTGGTGGTGAAAAATGGCAATCAGTAGCAAGCTGTCGTTCACCGATCAGGTCGCGGCATTCTCGGCGGCCGCAGCGTACGGCATCACGCAGCGCGTGATCAACACGTGGAACCCTTACCTGGTGCGGACTCCACGCGTACTGGTACCGGTGCAGGTGGACGCGCTGGTAATCAGGCCGGGACAAGCCACGACGCCATGGGCCGATTGCGCGCTCAAGCCGCATCCCGGCACCTCGGGCGTCACTCGCCGCGATCTTCTGCCCGCGCCTTTCGCGGAACTGAAGACCGCGCGCACGGCAGGCGTCTATCTGCACTGGGCGCTACCCGACGCGCTCACCGTCGGGATCAGCCGATGGCGACACCGCCAGCTTTCCCGCCGCACCCGATCGCTGGCTGGTGATGCGAATGTCGCCGGCAACAGACGGACAGCAGCAGCGAGCTGTGAAGGGCTGGGTCTTGCGCTCGGGCGATGCGAATCCGGTGCCCATCGATCTGGACAGCTTCAGTGACGGAGCGCCTTCGCAGGATGCCATCGACAATCCCCTCACGGTGCTGGGACAGGGCGACGTCGCCTGGGCGGCCTACTACGACAATGTGGTAAACCGGCTCGCCTTCTACGACGATCTGTCGGGCATTCGCAGCGGGCCGCTGGCGTACCTCGTATGCGGATGGTATTCGAATCCCGCACAAGATCCGCTGGGCGACACCGGCGTGAAGTCGCTTACCGATTTCAACAACAAGATGGTGCAGATGCAGTGGCAGCTTGCGCCCGGTGAACTGAATGAGGCGGTGAACTACTCGCGTAAGTTCATCCTCGGCGCTACACAGGTTGGACTGAAGATGTTTCAGGCGACGGCCTCGGCTGCCGCGGATGTCGTCGCGGCGAACGTGAGCGCTGCGAATTATGCGACCTCCGCTGCGGCGCCGAGTTTTCCGCCGCTCGATCCTGGCGGAGAAGCTTTGGGGCCGTATACCACCGACGGCTCGTGGTGGCCCAACGCAACCCTCTTCCACGGATCGGTGGTTGCGATCGGATGGCCGCAACTGGGCTGGCCCGGCAACGAAAATGGATTGCTCTCGGGCGAGCAGGGTGGCCCGCCCGCGGCATCCAGTATTGCCGTTGCGGTGGGCAACACGATCCCTGAGGCCCTGGCAGCGCTGGTTGCGCAGAAGAATCAATCGCCCGACGAAGCTCGCATCCTGGAAGCCTTTCTGCTGGGCGTGCTGCCGCAGTTGAACGAAGCCAACGGCCGCGCCACCGTCGATGCTTCGCTGCATGCGAGTTCATTCGCGTCGCTCGACGGCGGCTACACCACCGAGCAGCTCTGGATTCCGCAGATGCCGGACACGCCTCCGCCGCTGCCCAAGGCGGTCACGCCCAATCCCGGCGTGTTCAACAATCAGGCCAAGGTCGCGTACCAGGAGCAGGCATTCCAGAGCGGAGCGTTCACCGCGACCTTCGTTCAGCCTCCGGGCAAGGCCAAGGCGCAAAGCTTCATCGCCAAGCAGACGCTGCTGGAGACGAAGTTTCTCGCCGGCGGACTGAGCGCCGCCATCGCAGGCGTGACGACCACGACGGTGCAGCAACCAATCCCCGGACACTACGAGACGGTGCGACCGGGCTCTGCCGCGCTACTACTTTCCCAGCGAGCCGGTGATCCTCATCGAGGGCGCGGCACGCAGCTTCAAGCACGGCAGCGACGATCGCTTCTCGCAGGACGAAACGCTGACCTGCCGCCTCACCGGTTTCGTGGTCACCGAGCTGAGCTGCAGCGCCATCACCGGCCAGCCGAACCGTCCCTCGATTCAAGGGCAGGATGTTCTGGATCGCGGCGTCGAGAACGGCAGTGTTCCGCCCGAGTGTGAAGATCTGCTGCGCGAAACCGTGCTGCTCGATCCCGGCGCAGCGGTTGTGCTCGCGCAAGCTTCGCAGGGGCCAAAAGCTGCCAGCACCTTGACTGCGCAGGTCGCTCGCAACTTTGCCGTCGAGCAGACCGTGTGGTGGGCGACGCGCGATCCGAATTTCGATCACGCACCGCTCGTGGCGATGAGCGGCATCGCGGGAACTTTACCGGCAGCGCTGGCGGTATCGCCTCCGGTCAAGCCGTGGAATCCGCTGCATCTGGACTGGAGCCTGGAATACATTCCGTCGATCAACTCGGTGAAGGATTGGTCGCTGGGCGAGATCGATTACGCGCCGAACACGACCAACCTGCCGGTTGCCAACGGTGGCAGCACTCCCGATCCAGTTGCAGGGCCGTGCCCACCTTACGGGAGGAGCGGCCGCGACCGCAGCGGCCAGTCTGCGGCGCGCCATGGATCAGGCGCTGGCTGCCGGAGGTTCGACCAACCTGGCGCCCAATCTCACTTCGCGCTTCCACTCGATACTGGCGCAGCAGACGCTGGTGAAGTATGCCGCGATGCCGGCCAGCGTGAAGGCGACGGTGACGAACGCCAGCACTTCGGCCGCAGGAGAAATCCCGCCGGTCGACCGCGGGCCGCTGCAGGACATTCTCACCACGCTGTCCAGCATGGACGTTCTCACCGGCGCGCTCGACAGCTTCACGCAGGGTCTGCGCGGAGGCTACGATCCCGACGGCCAGTCGAAGCCAAGCGACAACTCGATTCCGCCGGGCTTCGTCGCTTTGCGTGCGGGGTTTCTGCGAATTCTGCGTCTGCGACTGGTCGATTGCTTCGGACAGTTCCTCGACCTCGCGGGCTCCAGCGACAGCTCGAGCGTCGATCTGACGCAGCTCATCGAATCGGAACCGGTACAGACGCCGCAGAATCCTGGAATCTTCGCGCTGCCGCCGCGCTTCACCTCGCCGAGCCGGTTGTGGCTCCGCTACATGTCGGCGGACGGCTCCGAGAACGAAGCCAACGACACCGTATCTCCCGTGTGCGGCTTCGTCATGCCGAACCACCTCGATGGCGATCTGGAGTTCTTCGACGCGCGCGGGAGCGAATCAAGGAGTGGTGCGGCCCGATCCCGACGCCGGCATTGTGTGGGAAGACGCGCCGGGCCAGCCTTCAACGGTTGGCCAATCGGCAGAGCGCGCGATATCCAACAGCTTCGCCGCGGGCATTGCACAGGGCCTGCTGCGTTGGGGTCTAGCAGACGCGACGCAGGATGCGCTGCACGAAGATGCTCTCAGCGCGATGCTGCGCATCATCGACTCGACACTGTGGGCCGTCGATCCCTTCGGCCACACCGGCGACGAACATCTGTCGCTGCTCATCGGTCATCCGGTGGCGATCATGCGCTGCCGCCTGCGGCTGGAGGTCAACGAGCCGATCCATCCCGAGCTGCTTAACACCATCTCCGTCAGCGTAAGGCTGGGCGCCGTGCCTGACTTCCAGGACGGACTGCTCGGCTATTTTGTGAACGACGATTACACGAAGCTGTACTGCGCGGATGCGGCTATCGCCGGCTTTGCGCGCGAAGTTGGCCCGGGACGCGGCTTCCTGCAGCAGGCCAATCTGGTGCCCGACTTCTATCAGACGTTCTCGAACGATCTGGGGGCTACGGTCACAGAAGGGAACAGTCCGGTGACGCATCCGTATGTGGACACCTCCGGCGTGCTGGCCATTCAACCCAATCAGGAAATTTCGCTGACCCTGCTGGTCGAACCGCAAACGGTAGTTCATGCCACCGCCGGGCTGCTGCCGTCGAAAGACATTGGCATGCGCCGCAACTGGATTGCAGCCGCGCTGGCGGTGCTTTCGCCGACCTTCCGCTTTGGTCCGGTGCTGGTCGATCCGCTCAAGATCCGCATGCCGGTGCCGACGGGCGGCATTCAGGGCAACTGGAGTTGGGACCATCGCTCCTCCATCACGCAGTGGAGTGAAGACCCGGTGGTGAATGCCACGCAGGATGCAACCTTGAGTCCCGATCCTATCGGCGCCAACGAAGGATGGTTGCGCCTGAATCCTGTAGCTCCGGGCACCGGCGGATCGGGTACCAGCAGCTAGGAGAACTATGCCGAAGCACGACGAATTTGGTCACAGAAAACGGCTGCAAACCTATCTGCGAAATCACAGCGGCCCCAGTGGCTCGCCCAGCTCGGATTTGTGGCGCCAGGGCATGCTCGATTTCTCGCAACTGGACGTCGACGCCAGCGTTCTGTGGGTGCCGATTGGTCCTTCGCCGCTGATCATCGAAGGCGACCAGATTTACCAGGGCAAAGGTCCTAACGCAGGGCAGGTAACGGATATCGCCATCGATCCGGCCGAAGCCACCGACAACGTGATTTATATCTCCACTAACGATGGAGGTATCTGGAGAACGGAGGACGCTGGCGCGCATTGGCAGCAGAACATGGATGACCTGCTATCTCTTTCCATGGGAGCGGTCGCGGTGGACAATGCCAGCCCGCCGATACAGCGAATCCTCTACGCCGGTACCGGGAACATGTATGACGGCGGCAGATTCTTCACCAAGGGCATCGGCATTTTTCGCTCGCCGGATGGAGGTGCGACCTGGAGCATCGTCGACGGCGGTCCGTTCGCTACGGTATTCGCCGGATTCGCGATTAACGACATCGCGGTCATCGCCCCGGACACGCTGCTGGTGGCGACCAATCAGGGATTATTCCGTTCAGTCGATGGCGGGCAGAATTTCGGCTCCAACGCCCCAGCCTTCGACGATCGCAAGCCGGTTGTTCCCGGGCTGATTACCTGCGTGCTGCCCGACGTCACCGACCCGGCAAATACCATCTACGCGTGCGTCTCCGCAGTAGGCGTCGTGCAGTCGGGCGACGGAGGCAAGACGTTCCCCAACAACCTTCTGGGAGCTGCTACGCCGCAACTTGTCTCTCCCTTCGGCCAGATTCAACTGGCGCAATCGGGACTGAATGCGAAGGTGCTGTACGCGATCGTTCAATACACACCTCCGAATAATGGCGCGCCCGTTTGTCGTGGGCTATTCCAAACGATGGACGGCGGAACTACCTGGAACATGTTCGCCAATATCTCCAATGTCGTGGGGGCTTCCGGTCTGGACCAAAGCGATTACGACATGAACATCGCGCTGGACCCGCAAATAGCCGTCGGAGCCAATACCGGTTGGTTATATGTCGCCTTCAAAGAGATCTTCCGCTCCAAGGGCGGAGGACAGGTGTTCGAGCCGGCAGCCTGCTCGGCGTATCAGGCGCATTGGGACAATCATGTGTTGTGCATGAGTCCGCCCGGGCATCGTCCCGCGAACCAGCCAACGGGGATTTACGCCGGAAGCGACGGCGGAATTGCGAAGAGCATCGATGGTGGCAACAACTGGACTCCCGTCAACGGCAACCTGGCCTCCAACCTTTTCCTGGGGCTCGATATCGGACGGGGAAGTGCTGCGAACAACGCATACACCTATGGCGGCATGCAGGACACCGGCATCGCGGGTCATCGGCCCGGAGATAACGTCACCGAATGGCATGCGGGGATCAATGGAGATGGCGGTCCGGTGGCCGTCGATCCGCTGGATCCGACCATCGTCTATGCTTTCGACGACGAGTACTTCGTCAAGACCACCGATGCGGGCGCGACCTGGCTCGACACATGGACCTTTCCGCTGGTCATTGGAACGGGGCTTCCCACGCTCAAGCCGGCAGTCCGCGCCATTGCTCTCGAGCCGAACGGCGCGGACAAGACAAAACGTATCGTGTATGTCGGCGTGCTGCAGAAGCTCTACAAGAGTAAGGACTCCGGCGTCAGCTTTCTAACTGCCAATCTGACTGTTGGTCCCAATAGCAGTTATCACATCGTTTCCATCGCGGTGAGCAAGGGTGACTCCAACCGGGTGTGGGTGGGCGCGAATGACGGGCAGGTTCATTATTCAGCCGATGCGGGTGCAACGTGGGACCAGGGCTCGTTTAACACGCAGCCGGGCGGGACCGGTCCGGTCAACGGGATAGCCATCGACCCAGCCAGCGACCCAGCAAAGCCCGACCGCGTTGCTGTGGTCTATGGCGGCGTCTCCGGCATCCACTCGAAGTATCGCACGCAACGAATTTTCCTGACCACGGACGGCGGCGTCACCTGGAACGACGTCAGCGGAACGGACGGTAATGGACCACTCGGCAACCTGCCCGATCTGCCGATGCATTCGGTGGTGTTCGACTCCAGCACTACGCCTGCCGCGCTGATCGTCGCCAGTGACGCAGGTGTTATGCGATCGACGGATATCTCCGTTACCGGCGGCAACGTCACGGCGACCTGGAAGCTGTACGGTGTAGGACTGCCGACGGTGAGCTGCAGTTCGCTGGCGATCGACAACGCGGCGACTCCACGGGTTCTGCGCGTGGGAACCTACGGGCGCAGCTGCTTCGAAATGTCGAAACCAAGCGGCGCTCGTCTGTATTGCAGTCCGGCGCCCGCCTTCGGCTCGGTGGTCCTAGGAGGGAAAGGTACGCTGCCGGTGTATCTCTACAACTGCGGCGACGCGCAGCTCAACGTTACTGGCATCACAATTACTTCCTCGCCAAATTTTGCCTTCGATCCTGCGCCGGCTTATCCCATCGCGATCAATCCGGGAGCGGGTCAAACGCTGAACCTTGTATTTACTCCGGCGGCCGCAGGCGATGACACCGCGCTACTCAGCATCGACAGCAACGATGCAACCTCGCCGGCCGTTCTGAACGCCAGTGGCCGAGGAGTCGCCAAAGGCAAGCCGCGACTGGCGCTGAATCCAGTGAAGGGCACTTCGTTCGGAACAGCCTCGGCTGACCGCAGTGTTGTCGTCCAGATCTTCAACGTCGGCACCGACGACCTGACCATCACCGGCATTCAGCTTGGCGGCAGCTCCGATTTCTCGCTCGATCCCGTGCCGACGTTTCCCCTTACGATCGCAGCGGGCGCGGAAAACGACCTCACCGTGAAGTACCATCCCACAAGCAATGGCCCCGCCAAGGCCACGCTGACGATCAACAGCAACGACTTGACGCCATCCTATGTCTACAACGTTTCCGGCACAGGTAATGTCTCCAGCTCGAACTGGCTCACCATACTGGAATACGTTGGCATCGGTTTGCTGGCTGCTGGGGCGGTAGTCGGCGGAGTTGTGCTTGCCGAGAAGCTGTCGGAAAAGAAGTCGAAGTAGTCCGGCCTTGCCCGCAAGCTAACGTTTGCTGAGTTCTACAATCTAACTTTCAACCGTAGCTGAAGTCTCGCGCGCATCGCGAAACTAGACCGCTATTGCGACATGGGCATGCACAAACTTCCTGGTACTACATGAACCACTTGTCATGCCTTGGACAAGGCCACTTCATGTGGTCTCACTAATCTGACAATATTGCGTAACCTATCTCAAATACAGGCCCTAGTGGAAAATACGAATCAGAGTCCGCGTATCGCGGCAGTCGCCGGCGCTTTTCCCAATCACTACTATCGTCAGGAAGAGATTGCCGCTGCCCTCAAGCGTCATTGGACGGGTCGCGTCGAAAACGAAAAAGCTCTCGACCGCCTGCTGTCGCGCGTAGGTGTGGAAGGCCGTCATCTGGCGCTCCCTATCGAGGCTTACGACGACTTGACCACTTGGGGCAAGTCGAACGATGCCTGGATTGAATGCGCCGAGGAGCTGGCGGAGCAGTCGATCTGCCGCGCACTCACCCGCGCAGGATTGTCGGAGCCCGACCTCGACGCCATCTTCTTCGTGTCGGTCACGGGTGTCGCCAGCCCCTCGATCGATGCTCGCCTGATCAACCGCATGCATCTGCGTCCGAACATCAAGCGCAATCCGATTTTCGGACTGGGCTGCGTCGCGGGCGCAGCCGGTATTGCTCGCGCTACCGACTACGTTCGCGCTTACCCGGACCAGGTGGCCATCCTCGTCTCAGTCGAACTGTGTTCGTTGACCTGGCAGCGCAACGACCTCTCCGTCCCGAACCTGATTTCGTCAGGATTGTTCGGTGACGGCTCGGCCGCGGTGATTGTCACGGGCGCCAGGCGTACGGCTCCGGGCCCGCAGGTGCTCGCCAGCCGCTCGTCGTTCTATCGCGGAACCGAAGACGTCATGGGGTGGAACATCTCCGAGCAGGGCTTCAAGATCGTGCTCTCACCGGAAGTTCCGCAGATGATTCGCAAGCACCTGGCACGTGACGTCGACGCCTTCCTCGCCGATCACGGGCTGGAGCGCAGCGACATCGATAGCTGGATCATGCACACCGGAGGCCCCAAGGTTCTGCAAGCCACGCAGGAAACACTGGGGCTGGATGAAGATGCGCTCAGCGTTTCCTGGGAGAGCCTGCGCCGCGTCGGTAATTTGTCCTCGACCTCAGTGCTTCTCGTACTCGACGAGTTCATGAACCGCAGGCGTCCTGCGCCTGGCAGCTACAGCATTCTGGCAGCGATGGGGCCCGGCTTCTGCGCGGAACTGGTTCTGCTGCGCTGGTAAAGGCCATGGCTGACAATCCCACGCGAACCGAGATTTTTGTCGCCGGCGGCGGTCCTGCCGGACTGGCGGCGGCCATCGCTGCGCGCCAACTCGGCTTTGAGGTGACGCTGGCCGATTGCGCCCGGCCGCCGATTGATAAAGCTTGCGGCGAAGGCATCATGCCCGACGGACTGGCGGCGCTGCGCGAGCTAGGCATCTTCCTCGGTCCGGGGCAAAGCGCTCCATTTCGCGGCATTCGCTTTCTCGACGAGCGAAGCCAGGTCGAAGCCGTCTTCCCCCACGGTGTGGGATATGGCATTCGCCGCACTGTGCTGCACGCCATGATGGTGGAACGAGCCCGGCAATTGGGCATCGCGATGCATTGGGGCACGTACATCAAGCGGCCTTCGGCAAATGCCGTTTCTATCGCCGGGCGCGAACTGCGTTTTCAGTGGATGATTTGCGCCGATGGCCAGAACTCGCAGCTGCGGCGGGCGGCCGGCATGGACCGCTCGCGCTGCACCGGCAAACGGTACGGATATCGCAGGCATTACAAGGTTGTGCCGTGGACCGATCACGTCGAGGTGCACTGGGCCGACTGCGGGCAGATGTATGTAACTCCGGTGGGCGCGGACGAAGTTTGCATCGCGTTTATCACCCGCCATGCGCAGCTGCGTTTCGACGAGGCGTTGCCGCAGTTTGCGGCGTTGGCTTCTCGTCTGAAAGATCTGCCGCCGCGGAAAGACTTTCTCGGGGCGCTGACCACCACCAGGACGTTCGCGTCGGTGCAGTCCCACAATGTGGCACTCGTCGGAGAGGCCTCTGGATCGGTGGACGCGATCACCGGCGAGGGGCTGGCGCTGGCCTTCCGGCAGGCGTTCGCACTTGCTGCTGCGCTGCGTGCGGGAGATTTGCGGGACTATGAGATGGCGCACCGGCGCATCGCACGAGTGCCGCGGCTGATGTCGTCGCTGATGCTGACCCTGGACCGTCACACGGGCTTACGCCGGCGCACTCTGCGCGCCATGGCTGCCGATTCGAGCGCCTTCGCACACATGCTTGCGATTCACACCGGAGCCGTGCCCATGCGGGACTTCGATATTCGCCACGGACTGTCGCTGGGCTGGAATTTGCTGGCCGCATGAGTCGTTGAACTTGCATCGAACCTGGCACGAACGGAGCGGGTGAGACAGATTGAATCGACAGACATCCAGGCAGTTGAAAAGCAAAAGAGCGTGGATCGCCCTCGCCGGTGCGCTTCTGTTGTCGAGCGCTGTGCCGGCGCTGGCGCAGCAAATACAAGTCACCCTCGACGCTTCTCAAACAAAAATTGAGTGGACGCTCGGCGATGTGCTGCACACCGTTCACGGGACCTTCAAGCTGCGCAGCGGCCAGATGTCCTACGATCCTGCCACCGGCAACGCCAGCGGTGAGTTCGTAGTAGACGCCGCCAGCGGCGATAGCGGCAATCACGCGCGCGACAGCAAGATGAACAAGGACATCCTGGAGAGCAAGCGCTACCCGGAGATCACGTTCGTTCCGAAGAAGGTTTCTGGGCAGGTCGCTCAACAGGGCAGCTCGACCGTGCAGGTACAGGGCGTCTTCCACATTCACGGGAGCGACCACGACATGACGCTCTCCGTGCCGGTGCAGATTACGGGCAACGCCGTGAAAGCGACGACGAGCTTCGCGGTGCCGTATCAGGCTTGGGGCATGAAGAATCCCAGCACGTTGTTCCTGCGCGTCGACGACAAAGTCCAGATCGACATCACCGCCGTAGGAAAGATTACGATAGCGGCTGCCGCGGCAACTCACTGACGCCGTTCCTCCGGCTCCTCTAAACGTTCATGGTGCGCTGGGCCAGCGCGAGAGCGTCCGTCCAAAAGGCGGTGGACTCGTGCACATCGGCTACGACGCGTCCCACCGCTGCCACGAATTCCTCCAGTTGCGCTTCGCTCACCACCAGCGGAGGCGCGGACTTCAGCACTATGAAGTTGTTGCCACAAATCTGCGTGAGTATCTTCTCCCGCCGGAAGAGGCGCATCACCAGCATCTGACCGAACATTCCGGGGTGGATGGCGCGGAATGCCTGGAACGAGAGGCGCAGCGTAAAGCGCGACGGAGGCTGGAACTCGATGCCGGATAGCAATCCCATGCCGGGCGCAGCCTTAAACATCTCGAAGGGCGCGAGGGTTTCGCCGATGCGCCGGCGCAGGGTGTTGCCAAGATGTTCGGCCCGTTCGCCAAGGCGCTCGTCTTCGAGTACGTCCAGCGTCGCCAGCCCGGCGCGCATCGCCAGACCGTTCTCGCTGAAGGTGGAAGTGTGTACGATGGCGCGCTTCAGCGAGCTGTAGACGGCCTCGTTTACTTCGTCGGTCATGAGCACGGCGGCAACCGGAATCAGACCGCCGCTCAGCGCCTTGGCCAGAATCACCATGTCCGGATGCACGTCGTAATGATGCGCTGCCAGAAATTTGCCGGTGCGGAACATGCCGGTCTGCACTTCATCCAGCACCAGCAACGTTCCATATCGTTGGCACAGTGACTGCACCTGGCGCAGGTAGTCGGGCGAGGGAAGCCGGATGCCGCCTTCGGACTGGATGGGCTCGAGGAAAAACGCCGCGAACTTCCTGGTTCGCAGCTTCTCTTCAACAGCGGACGGATCGTCGAACGCAATCGCCTCGGTTTGCGGTAGCAGAGGACCAAAGCCTGACCGCCAGAATTCGTTGTCCATCAGCGAAAGCGCGCCGCAGGTCAGGCCATGAAACGCGCCGCGCGCGTAGAGCAGGGCATCGCGACCGGTGGCAGCTCGGGCAAACTTGATGGCCGTTTCGACGCCTTCACTTCCTGAGCTGGCGAAGAAGACCTTGCTGAGTTGGCCGCCGGCTAAACGGCACAGGCGCTCCGCCAACTCTCCGGCAAGCTCCGGAACGTGGCTTTGCAGCATCGCCGGACCGGAGCGATCCAGCTCTTCTTTCAGAGCACGGAGAATGCGCGGGTGATTGTGGCCGGTGTTGTGAACACAGTAGCCCGAAAGAAAATCCAGGTAGCGGTCGCCGTTGTCGGCAAACAGCTCTGCGCCCGCACAACGTTCATAGCGGACATTCATGTCCAGCAGATCCAGCAATCGGACCCACTGCGGATTCACATGCTCAGCGTAGGCAGAGCTGGTGAAAATAACGGCAGAAGGCAAAATAACCCCAAGCTTGCAGACTAACAAAATTGTAGGTGGCCAGAGTAGAGTGCGCTTGGCAGCGAAATGACATTCTCTTCATGATCGGAGGGAAGCAGGAATTCGCCAGTCAGAGAGGTTATTGCGAGTAGCGGCGGTGAGTTTAAGATTACGCGCCGTACCTCGATGCACGGCCAGGGGCATTCGAGGTACGGCGCGGTTAGCGAGAACTACGCTCCGCTGGTGGAGTGCAGCACGCGGAAGGTATTACCGCCATTGGCCCAGATGAGCACCAGCGCGTCCTGTCCCTTGGGAATGCTGGACAGCGCCTTCTGCACATCCGCTGCGGTCCTGGTCTCATGGCGATCGACGCCGACGATCACCTCACCGGGTTGAAGACCGGCATCGTCGGACGGGCTGCCCGGCTGCACGCGCTCGATCACCGCGCCGTGCAGAGTGTCAGGAGCATTCAGTTGCTCGCGGATGTCGGGCGTCAGATCGCCGATGCCCACGCCCCAGCGAGGCTTCTCGTTGCTGTTGTCGGCGACCTTGGTATCGCGGTCGCTGCCATCCATCGGCTCCAGCGTTACCGGCACCGAGATCGACTTGCCATCGCGCATCACCTGCAGCGCAACTTCGGTTCCCGGAGTCATCTCACCGACTTCCATCTGCAACTCTCCAGCGTCGGTGACCTTCTTGCCGTTGATCTCCGTGATGACATCGCCAACCTTCAGGCCGGCCTTGGAGCCTGCGGAATCCGACTCGACCTGCGTGATCACCGCACCGTTCGCGTTATGCATGTCGAAGAACTTCGCATTCTCCGGCGTCACATCGGTGATGCCGACACCCATGCGCGCGTGGCTGACCTTGCCGTAGCGCACCAGCGACTGCACGACCGGGTTGACGATCTGCGTCGGAATCGCAAAACCCATTCCTGAGAACGAGCCCGAAGGCGAAATCAGGAAGGTATTGATTCCCACCACTTCGCCGCGAGCGTCTACCAGCGGGCCACCCGAGTTGCCGGGATTGATGGCGGCGTCGGTCTGGATAAACTGGCCGGGCTTGCGCGGATCGCCGGCCGGGTTCGGCCGATTCAGCGCGCTCACGATGCCGCGAGTCACGGTGAAGCGGAAGCCGAAGGGATTACCGAAGGCCAGCACGGTCTGTCCCGGACGAAGCGAAGACGAGTCGCCGATTGGAATGTTCGGCAGATTCGTCGCATCGACCTTGATCACCGCCAGGTCGGTGAGGGGATCGGTGCCCACAACTTTCGCGTTCAGAATGCGGCGGTCGCTGAGCGTGACCTTCACATCGGTCGCGCCGTCCACCACGTGATTGTTGGTGACGATGTAGCCGTCAGGCGAAATGATGACGCCGCTGCCGATGCCGTGCTCCACTCTGCGGACCCTGCTGCGGCATGGCTTGGCCGAAGAAGCGCTGCAACTCGTCGGGTATGCCTTCGGCTGCAGGCTGCGCCTTCACGCGCGAGGTGACGGCAACGTTGACGATTGCCGGCGTGACACGCGCGGCCACCGCCTCCATCGCCTGATCCAGCGACAGCAATGCGCCGACCTGGTTATTGCCCAGCGGCGCGGTGTTGGACGAAACGTCAGCCCGGACTGGGCCATGTACGGTGAACAAAAGGAGCGAAGCGGCCAGAGCCAGTGTCAGCACAGCTACTGCCGGCTGTTTGCGACACGCGTTCCATCCGCGCTCAATCCACGGTTTCATTTTTCTCTACTTCCTCCCAATCTAAAGATTGCGTTTACCGACACTGCCGCGATCTCCTGGAGACAGTGAATCTCCACGACCGACGGGCCGAAAGTTGTTATGAATCGGCAAGGAGCGGGCGGACAAGCAACTCAACGCTCGGCCTCGACCGATGTAACTGGGGAGGTTACTTCATGGCTTTGGACGGATGCCTGATTCAAAGGTGAGCGTGGATTGCTAAAACCGGGACGACATCCGGGTTTCCGAAACTTGCGCGTTTGTTGTCAAAGTGCGATCGACGGTAACTCTCGGCAAGAGGCACCTTTTTACTAGATACGGGGGAGACGATTGTAGTACAGTGGCTCCCTATTTTGCCCCGGTATTGGCTAAGTCAAGAAAGAGAGACTGTATGTCGCGCCCCGTCTATTGCTCTCTGTCTACCGTTGTGTCTGCTCGCGTTGAGTACCTGGCTAGTTTCACGCGGCGAACCTGTGTTCCGCAACTCTGTAACAAGCAATTCATGGTCAGCGCTGCATGCCTGCTGCTGGCGCTTTGTAGCGGACTGAGCGGCGTTGCCGCAGCTCAGATGGTGATGGATGTCGACCACGAGGTGACAGCCGCGCAGACGAACAAGCAGGACTACACCGTGGTTCCGTGCGGTGCCAACGGCGCACAGTCCATGCCGGCCGGGGACTATGACTCCGATCTGCATATCGTCGGTGAGTGCAATGCCGACGGCGTCAATGGCGGCGGCATTTACAAATATCACTGGATCTTCATCCACAACAATGGCGTGCTGAAGCTCAGCAACATGAAGCTGGATGTCTACGCGTCCTCCATCCTGGTACTGAATGGCGGAACGTTGCAGGCGGGCTCGGCTACCGATCCCATTACGGCAGCCGTGACCATACACCTGTGGGGTGGGCCGAAAGATCCGGCGATCAATTGCCAGACACCGACGGGTACGGCGGACAATGAATGCGCAGTCCCGCATGACATCTGGATTTCCAACAAGATGAATCTGGAGCAGCCATACCCAACCAAGTGCGATCCTAATCCGGACGATCCCCGGGGCGACTGCTTCTATGAGTACGACAATCCGGAGATCAGCAATCTTTATTTCGGACGCAAGGTGCTGGCCGTGTCCTACGGCGGCACGCTGCAATTGTTCGGCAAGAAGGGCTCGACCTTCGACGGACTGACGCCCGAGCCTTCCAACACCGGTACCAGTTGGAGACGTCTGGCGACCAACATTCAGCCCGGCGAAGCTTCCTCGACCTTTGATGTTGACGGCGCGGTCGACTGGCAAGCAGGCGATCACATCGTGATTACGCCCACCGACTATCTCCCCGGCCACGCCGAAGAAGCGATCATCCAGAGCGTGGAGCCGGACGGAGACAACACGAAGATCACCACCAATGCCGTCGTGCTGGACAGCGGTAATGTGCAGACGGGCGGACTGCGCTTTCCGCATTACGGGGAGACTTACAAGCTTCCCACCGATGTTGCGCAAACCGTCGGTCGCAGTGAGGTCGAAACCCGCGCTGCGGTAGCGCTGCTCAGCCGCAACATTCGAGTGGTGTCGGAAGGCAATACCGGCCCCGACACCTCGAAGGGCACGGCGCCGAACTTCCCGCCGACACCGGGGAATTTCTTCGGCGGCCACGTCATCTTCCGGCAGGGATTCAAGCAGATTCAGGTGCAGGGCGTCGAGTTCTATCAGTTGGGTCAGGGCGGCATAAAGGGCCGCTACGCGGTGCACTTCCACATGACCCGCAAGGTTCCGCTCGACACGTTCATCAAAGACTCCTCCATCAACGAGTCGATGACGCGCTGGATCACGCTACATGGCGTACAGGGCGTCTTGCTGGACCGCAACGTGGGCTGGAAGTCGATCGGCCACGGCTTCTATATCGAGGACGGCACGGAAACCGACAACAAGCTCTACGCGAACATCGGAATCCTGGCACGCGCCGGGATCAAGAACAGCCAGAATCCGCGCGAAGTCCCGGGCCTGCTGGCCCACCCCGATCTGGTTGATCCGCGCGATCCGTATTCTTCGGACTGGCAGCATCCCAGCGTGTTTTGGATCATGAATGGCTGGAACGATTTTCAGTACAACATGGCAGTCGCGCCTGGAACCTGCGGTGTCTGCTACTGGGTGCTGTCCGCGGCCAACAGTGGACCCTCACGCTATGAGGCTTGGACAGGATATGCCTCGCGCCAGCGCGGCATCAGCGCAAGCTGGTCCGGAATGATCGAGAACGTAGGCACCTCGCCGCTGGAAAACTTTGTGGGGAACTCCTGCTCGACGGCGATGTATTCCTTTATGTCCATCGGCGAGATCAGTACCGGTTGCGAAGGCTTCGGTACCGACGATAATCCAGGGCTGAAGGTTGCAGCCATTCCCGGCGCCGGTCCCGACATCCCGCGTCCCCTCCCGAACGGTCCTCCGAAGGAAGTGACGGACTATTACCCGATCGTCAGCGGTCTGCGGCATCCCGTGCAATGTACAGATCTCAATGGCGACTGCGGTGCCCTGACCTCGGCCAACCACAAGTGTGTCGGAGTCAATAACGAAACCGAGAAGAACTGCGTGGCCACGGTTATCGACCACTTCACAACTTCGTTCAACTTCTCTCTCAAGAATTTCTCCTCGATCTGGCTGCGGCAGTGGTGGTACCTGGTGACGGACAGCTCAATTACCGATCAACTGGGTCCGGGGCTGACCTTCGTCACCGGCGGTGGTTTCACCCGCTCAGACAGTGCCATAGGCGACTGGAATGTGGGACTGCGCGACGTCTATGTCGGCCAGACCCAGAAGCAGCCCGCCAAGACACAGAAGTTTTTCGCGTCAGACCTCGGACCGTTTACCGAATTCGGCCTGACCAAATGCGACAACGGGCAGATTCCCGGCGGCTATTGCCTGTCCAAGGACAGCGGAATTTCCATCCCGATCACTCCGTTTAACGCGGGCCAGCGCATGTTCAACATCTACGATGGTCCCTCGGCGCAGGATTCCAGCGCCTACCTGGACATCAAGGCGGACCTCATTCCCGATTGCACTTCCGACAAGCGCGACGGCAGGTCGGGTAAATGCGATGCAAGCAAATACATGTATGGGCACGCCGAGGGCCTTCTGCAGGGCATCCCGGAAAATCCCAAGGAGCCGGATGTTCACACTTGTTATATTCCCAACGCCGCAATCGCATGGAAGCAGGAGAACGGCTTCTACTATCCGCCGGCATTCTTCTCTCGCAATCTGATCTTCAAGAATGTCGACATTCGCCACTTTGTAATCGAGCCGCTCTTCAAACTCAACACCTTCAATCCCGATTACGAGAAGATCGCGAAACGTTACTGCACCTGGACCGACGCGATTTTTACGCCCTTCAACGACATCGACCGGCAGACGGTTCTGAACGACATCGATGGCTCACTGACGGGGCTTGTGGCCGATACCACTCCGCCTCGGGAGACGTTATCGATCAACGAGGATGCGTTCTTCCGCGCGCCCAACGTCGTGCCGGAATGTGCGTCTGACAAGCACGAAGGAACCGACCAGACTGGCCCGCCGGCCACTGCGATCACCAGTCCGTACGAGTACCTGACCACGGTCATCTTCCCGGACTGCGTCTACGACCCGGGCCAGAAGGCGCAGTGCGGCAAGACGAATGACCAGCCGAATTGGACCTTTGACGGAACGCACGCGTTCGGTGTCCCGCTGTTCCGGCAGTACTGGACGGCGGAAGACTACAAGGACTGCGGCGGTCCCAATCAGGACAACTGCCTGAAAGACCCGCTGAAACGCCCGGGGCGCATCACCATGATGGGTCAGGCAACCGGCCAGCGCAGTACGATGACGCCCAATCACGGCTGGTATTACATCGATGACACGATTCCGGCCTCTCAGCAAACGGGCGTGCCGCAGCAAAACGGCCGCAGTGTCTTCCTCTCCGGCCACACCTACTATGTCTTCCTGATCTATGGAAACCCCGACAGCGTGATGGATTACTGGATGTACATCGGGAAGAACATTCCGGACGAAGATCAAAAGGTAGAGAAAGCGGTGCGCCGCGTCCGTATGAACGTGGATGGCGGCAATTACCGGCCTACCGACGTAGACCTGGCGAAGTCTCCTGACTTCATCACGCCCACCTACGAGCCGTCCAGCGGCTGGCTGAAAGTTCATCTGGATATGTCGAAGTATGGCTGCGACCCGGACCATGGAATCACGAATTGCGAATTCGTGAACGACCGGCAGAATTTCTGCAAGCCTGTCTCGTACTGCTCGTGGAATAGCGCGAACAATTCATGTGGATGCAAACCGGGATCCAGTTGCACGGACGATTCTGTCTGCGCCTGGGGAGCGTCGGACATCGATTGCCCAACGGCGGGATGCTTTGGCTTCGGTGTGTACCTGTATCCCGAGTTCGATCAGCCCGACAAACCAGGGCCTCCGCCCGTGGCGCCTTTCCCGAAGGAAAATTACGTCGACCTGAAAGCGGTCGACAAGACGATCTCGGGAGCGGGCTGTTATTACGGCGCTGAGTCGCCGGCGAAGTCGAAGATTTCCGCTTCCGGCTCGCGGGAGTAGAAAAGTCTGATTGAGTGCTGCTTTGAAAGGGACCGCCGTCAGGCGGTCCAAAACGCTGCGCGAATTATGGCGGCTTCAGCCGCTGAGCTCTGCGGCATAAGTTGCGATCAGAGCGTTTGCTGGGAGTTCCGCCGCGGTTCTTGCTAATCAGCCTCGCTGCTGATGGTCAGCGTCGGAACGCCCTGCTTTCGCATAAGTTCGTTCAGCGTCGGGACGTCCGCCCGCACGATCGCCTGCCACTGCGCCAGTTGCATTTCCAGCCTGCTGTGCAATTCTTCGAAGACGAGCAATTGCTGCGCAGTCGGGGCGCCGTCCACTCCCTGAATCAGGTCGTTGAAGCTGGCATATTGCTCGTTCAGCATGTTGGGATAACGAAGGTTGCCCTCCGAGCTTTTCATCTTCACCTGCATCAACGCCTCTTCCACCGGGGTCATCTTCTGATCGAGCGCGTGCGCGGCCGACACAACCTCGCTGCTGGAAGAGCCCTGTCCCGCCCACTTCTGCAGCGTGTCCAGGTTGGCGCGCAGGGTGCGAATCTGATTGACGGCCGTGTGCAGCGCGTCGATGTCCTGCCGCACTTTGAGAGCGACCTCGATCTGCTTCTGCATGTCTGCCGCGGTCACCGAGGTCAACCGCGGATCGGGCTTCACTTCCAGCGGAGCCGTCTGGGTGACGCCTTTCACCGTCAGCTTGACCTGATAGCTGCCGGGAACGACCAGCGGACCGCGTGGTGGATCGCCAACGTAGAACGCTCCGGGTATCTGCGCCGGCGAGTCGTAACGGAAGTCCCATGCGAAGCGATTCATGCCCGCCTGGGCCGGCAGCAGATCGGCAGGCTGTTCGCGGTCGGGCCATTCCGGAGGCTGCTCGCTCTTGTCTTTCTTGTGATTGGAAAGCGTGGCCACGTGCTTGCCTTGCGCGTCCACGATCTCCATCGTGATCTCTTCTTTCTCCGCCGGCTTCTCCTTCAGGTAGTAGTAAAGAATCGCGCCCTTCGGTGGATTGTCGCCGACCGGCCGCTTGCGATCGACTTCGTCGGGGAAGTGCAGGCGGATGGCGGTCGCGGGCTGATAAAGATGGAAGCTATCGTTGGCGATCGACGAACTCGCCTGCCGCAACGGGGTGACGTCGTCGAGAATCCAGAACGCCCGGCCATGCGTGGCTGCAACCAGGTCGTCGTCTTTAACGGCGAGATCGTGAACCGGTGACGTCGGCAGGTTCAACTGCAGCGACTGCCAGTGCGCACCATCATCCAGAGAGAAGTACACTCCGGTCTCCGTGCCGGCGTAGAGCAGCCCTTTCATCTTGGGATCTTCGCGCACGGCGCGCACGTAAGCGCCGGACGGAATGCCGTTGGCGATCTTCGTCCACGTCTTTCCGCCGTCGTGCGTCTTGTAGATGAGGGGGTTGAAATCGTCGAGCTTGTGGCGATCAATGGCCGCGTAGGCTGTGCCCGGATCGAAGTGCGAAGCCTCGATGATGCTGACCATGCTCCACTCGGGCATGTCCTTCGGCGTGACGTTTTCCCATGCCTTTCCGTCATCGCGGGTCACATGGATCAAACCATCGTCGGTTCCCGCCCACAGCAATCCGCGCTGTAACGGCGACTCAGCCAGCGCGAACACCGTGTCGTAATATTCCACGCTCGTGATGTCCAGCGTGATATTGCCGCCCGACGGCTTCTGTTTGCTCTTGTCGTTACGCGTCAGGTCGGGGCTGATGGCGGTCCAGCTGCGTCCCTGGTCGGAGCTCTTCAGGACGTACTGCGAAGCGCGTGTAGATGACGTTGGAGTCGTACGCTGAAACCATCACCGGCTCGGTCCACTGAAAGCGGTACTTGAGTGCCTCGGCGCCGTTGCCGGAGGTGTCGAGCGGATAGGGAGACACATCGTCCAGCAGCTTGGTGCGATGGTCGTAGCGGGTGATGGTGGCGCCGTCCGAGCCGGCGTAGACGATGTCAGGATCGCGAGGGTCGGGCGAGATGTATCCGCTTTCGCCGCCGCCCACGTCGTACCAGTCCTGGCGTGAGATCACGCCGTCGTTCGTCTGGCTGGCGATGGCAACCGTGCTGTTGTCCTGCTGCGCACCGTACACACGGTAGGGCCAGTGATTGTCGACCGCTACGTGGTAGAACTGCGCGGTCGGCTGGTTGTTCTGCTGCGTCCAGGTCTTTCCGCCGTCGACCGAGATCGTCACGCCACCATCGTTGCTGTTAATCAACCGCTGCGGATTCGTCGGATCGATCCAGAGCCCGTGATGATCGCCGTGCGGCGCAGGTAGCAACTCGAATGTCTTCCCGCCATCGGTCGAGCGGAATGCGCCGGTGTTCAGCACATAGACAACATCGGCCTGCTTGGGATCGGCGAAGATGTGGGTGAAGTACCAGGCGCGCTGGCGATAGCGTTCGTCGTCATTGACGCGCGTCCAGGTGTTGCCGGCATCGTTGGAGCGATAGATGCCGCCCTCTTTCGCTTCAATCAGCGCATAGACGCGATTGGAATCTGCGCCCGATACTGAGATGCCGATGCGACCCAGTTCTCCGTCCGGCAAGCCATTGCCTTGCAGCTGCTTCCAGGTCAGGCCGCCATCGGTCGACTTGTAGAGACCGCTGCCCGGACCGCCGCTGTTGAAGGTCCACGGCTGCCGCCTCACCTGCCACATCGCCGCGTAAACGATGCTGGAGTTCCTGGGATCGAAGACGACATCGATCGCGCCGGTGTCGTCATTTTTGTAGAGAACTTTTTGCCAGGTCTTGCCGCCGTCGGCCGTGCGAAAGACACCGCGTTCGGAGTTCGGTCCCCAGGCATGTCCGAGCGCCGCCACCAGAACGATATCGGGATTGCGCGGATCGATGATGACCGCGCCGATATGCCGCGAGTCCTTCAGTCCGACGTTCGTCCAGGTCTTGCCGGCGTCAGTCGATTTGTAGACTCCATCGCCGTAGGAGATGTTGCCGCGCAGGCAGGCTTCGCCGGTGCCGGCGTAGAGGACATTGGGATTGGAGTCGGCAACGGCGATCGCGCCGATCGACGAGATGTCCTGATGGTCGAAGGTCGGCGTCCAACTGAGGCCACCATTGGTGCTCTTGAAGATCCCGCCGGCGACCGCGCCGAAGTAGTAGGTGTTGGGATCCCCGGGAACGCCGGCAACGGCCAGCACACGGCCGCCGCGGAAGGGACCGATCTGCCGCCACTTCATGCCACCCACAAGGACCGGGTTAACCTGTGCGAGCAGGCTGAGAGGGAACAGCAGAAATAACGCAAAACGGATCGCGATGCAGCGACGCATGGGCAGACCTCAGTCTTCAAGGGAATCGCGTCATCGTACCGGGATAGACTCGCCGGATGCAAGCGCGCGACGCGCCAGGCGCGCGCCTTGTGATCCCGACCCGTTTAGCGCTGCATATTCCTCTTGGCCGCTTCAGAATGGGCAAGTCGGGATCGGCATTCTTCCAGAGTGCAAAGAAATCCCGTTAGGCAGTCTTGGCTTGAGTGGTGTCGCCGTCCATGGCGTAAGCGCCTCTCTAATGGCCAATCTGACTGATAGTTGTTTAGCTCCTTACTAGTGATTTTGATGCTGTACTCGCTGCCGCCTCCGGCTAATACTGCAACAAACAGCAATCTGTCCCCCGAGCCTGAAGTCAATAGAGGAGGGCTTTGTGTCCACTGTTATCGCGGCACTGGTGGCAAACGAAGCGGCCCCATCTGGATTGGCCTCTGCGATTGCCGGCAATCGCTGCAGCGTCAAAAAGCTGCCTGGGGGCGCGATCTTTTCCGTGGACACGGCAGACTTCGGTGAGTCTTGTGATTTTGCGGTGGGCTGGAATCTCGATCACCAGTTGATAGGACGTGAGAAGGCCCATATCGGTGAATCCGGCTTCATTGGGACTTCCGGAACCACGCACTGTGGGCGCTGCATCGAGCCGCTCTCTTAAGTGATTCCCGCGTCGCAGTCAACAGAGTTTAGGAAGTTGGAAGGCCGAAGAGGAGTAGTGGTGTCGAATTCAAGTTCAACGCTCAAGCAGAGGTTCTATCATGGGATGCGGGAATACCTCGTCATCACCGCTTACCTTTGGGTGATCTTTGCTCTGTTCGACATCTACAAGGCGGTGCTGCTGAAGCAGTATCAGATCAACCTCGTGGCCAAGAGTTTTGCCATTATCAACGCGCTGGCGCTGGCCAAGGTTGCGCTCATAGCGCGCGAGTTGAAGTTCGACCAGTTTCTCCGGCCCAAGGGAAAGCCGCTTATCTATCCCACGCTGATTAATGCGGCTGCGTTCGCCGCGCTTCTTTTCTGTTTCAAGCTGCTGGAGGAGTGGGCCGTAGGCGCCTATCACGGCAAGACATTCTCGGAGACGATCAGTGAATTCGTCGGCGGCAACTGGCAGGGCGTGCTTTGTATTTCCCTGATTTTCTTTGTGATGCTGATTCCGTTCTGTGCCTTCGCCGAGCTTGGGTTGGCGCTCGGCGAGGGCAAGCTGGTGCGATTTTTCTTTCGCACTCATCCCGACTTTGAGGCTGAGACGTGAGATGCAAGTAGCGCTTTGCACTCGGCATTACGGTGCTGATGCTTGCTACCCGTGAACATCGGATGGAGTTGTGCCAGTTGCAAGAAGAGTTTGGTTTACGTATTGCGCTGTCGCCCGCAAGGATGCTGGCCGTGGCTATCGCGGCCCTTGGGGTGGCTGCAGTCCTGTCGATGCTCGTACGCAAGTAGGGCAGGCGGCTATACATCTCGCAGTAGCTAACCCAACCGTCAGGTTGAAGGAGAAAGTGAAATGATGGCGAAGAAGGTTGCAGGAATTGCGTTAGCTGTAACTGTGATGGTCATGCTTGTACTGACTGCGGCGACCGCGGTTGCGCAGAGCACCCAGGTGCAGGGCATCATCGACGGCCGTAAAGGCGAAAACATGATGGTCAAGTCGAGCGACGGTACCACGGTCAATGTCGTGCTCAGCGACACCACCGAAGTACAGGAGGTCGAAGGCGGCCTGCACATGCGCAAGAAGCAGATGGGACTGACGGCGTTGGTGCCCGGCCTCCCAGTCCAGGTACAAGGAACCTACAACGGTCAGAATCTTATGGCCGACACCGTGAAGTTCAAGGCTTCGGACCTGAAGACGGCGCAGGACATCCAGGCTGGCTTGAGCCCTGCAGAAGCGCAGATTCAAGCCCAGCAGCAGCAGATGGCGCAGCAGGAAGCCCAGATCCAGGCACAGCAGCAGGCCGTGCAGCAGCAGCAGGCCGAACTCAAGACGGAGCAGACCGCGGAAGCGGCTAACCAGGCGGCGATCGCGGCCACCAACAAACGCTTCAGTGAGCTTGGCGACTACAACGTGCTGGGAGAAGTCACGGTGCTGTTTGCCAATGGCAAGATCGCTCTTGAGCCACAGTACAAGCCGCAACTTCTGCAGTTGGCACAGAAGGCGCAAACAGTCGACGGGTATGTGATTCAGGTAAAGGGCTACGCTTCGTCGGTGGGCTCCGCTGCCCTCAACCAGAAGCTCAGCACCGAGCGGGCCAACAACGTCACCGAATTCCTCGAGCAGCAGGGGCATATTTCTTTGACCCATATACTTGCCCCGGGCGCGATGGGTACCAGTCGGCAAGTTGCTCCGGACAGTACCAGCGAAGGTCAGGCCGATAACCGTCGGGTGGTCGTGAAGCTCCTGCAGAACAAAGGTATCGCCGGCAACTAGAAACAAGAGCGGGCAGCTCGCCACCGGGCTGCTCGCAGCGCGTCAGCTTTTGGAAATGCCGCGCGTGCGGAACCTGGCACGCAGGTCACAACAATTGCAGACAATTAGCAGATCGCTCGGTATCGTGAAGTTGTCCGAAGCGAAACAACGGGAAGTATTAAGGAGAAACAGGTATGGCAAAGGCTACAGCAGTCGCACCGGCACGAGCGACCGATACTACGACCCCATGGAATAAACCGTTAGTCACTCCAAGTTGGGTGGGACGTGTCCCGCAACTGAAGCCCGGCAGTTATGCCGACGGGATGCCGATCCATCAGGTGCAATACCTCTGCTGTAAGCTCATCCTCCGTCCGAACAAGTTCGTTTCCCGTCAGAGCTTCTTCGATTTCGGGAAAGTCATGCGGGAGCCGGCAAAAGAATTCGGCGTCAAGTTTTCATCGGATGGGTTTGAGTCGCAGCCGGTGAAACTTCGCGAGGTTCTGTTCATCGACACCGAAGACTTCCGGCTCTACAACAACGCTTTCATCCTGCGCCGCAGAATCGAGTACAAAGACGGTTTCCCGATTGGTGATCCGGAGATTGTCTTCAAGTTCCGGCATCCCGACATCCAGTTGTGTGCCGAGACCGATGTACGTCCCCGAATCCTGGGCGATCATCGAGTGAAGTTCAAGTGTCAGGCCATGCCGCTGAAGGAGAAGCTCGGTGGGATTCGCATGCTGTTTTCCCACAACGTCCAGTTCCTGCGCTCAGCGATCGGCATGGGAAAAGAAAACGTGGGGGACATGGATCAGTTGATCGAGTTGCTGCCGGCGCTGGCAAAGGTTCGCAAGAACCCGAAAGAGCCGATCAAACTGGTCAGTAACACGATCATCGAAGAGGTTCTGCAGGACATCGGCGTTCTCGATTTCGGTGATGGTCTGAGTTGCAAGGCGAACGTTGCTATCTGGCGTACCCGTGGCGAACATCGCCCGCTGATTGGAGAGTTCGCCTACCAGTTCAAATTCCAGGATCGCAACCGGCTCAGCAAAGAAGCGATGAAGCGGGCAGAGTCGTTCTTCCTCGGGCTGCAGTACTCGGCAGAAGACTACATCGCCCTGAATTGCACGAAGACGGCTACCGTCTACCGGCTGCTGGGCAATCCGCCCAACTCGCACGAATAGACTGAACCGGTTCCGGGTGAAAGACAGACAGCGCTAGCCCGGTTGCGTTTGTGGGCGTCCGGAACCGAGCCTTTTGTTTGCTGACGAAAGACTCAGTGACATGCTGAAGGTCATAGAACGCTTCGTTGCAGGCGACTCCCACGGCATCCATTACGCGGTCAGCATTTTCCTTGCTACCGCAGTGTTATGGGTGTCGGTACATGAGCTCGCCAAAAGCAATCCGGTCTGGGCCATCAGCTCCATGGTCGCGACCAGCGATCCGGCGATGAAGCAATCTCTCACCTTCTTCCGCTCGCGCCTGATCAACACCCTGGTGGGCTGTGGGGTTGGTCTTGCGTTCATTCTTTTAGGAGGCAGCCGGGTCATCGCGCTCCCCGTGGCGATGGCGGTGACGGTTCTAATTTCATCGTACGTCGTGCGGGTGACAACTATGTGGCGGCAGGCGCCGATTACCGCCGCTTTCGTTATTGCTGCCGGACTGGAACACCACCACAGAGTTGACGGCCTCCGCGCCGGGATAGGGCGCATCTCGGAAGTTCTCTTCGGGTGCGTCGTCGGACTGGCGGTGGGCTGGCTGGTGTCCGTTCTATGGCCGGAGGAGCGCCTTGCAGCACAAGCTGCGAAGAAGTGATCGACGTTGTTGTGAGTAACACATTCAATTGTTGAGTGCGCGAACATTGACGAGATGTTGAGCTATTTCTCCACTGTCCCGGTCTTGGTCGCCACCGTAGTCCCGGTGGAAGTTCTGGCTTTTGGGGCCGGGATGCTCCTGATCATCGTCCTCCTGCACGGCGCGGGACTGGATGGCATCACGACGCGTTACAAGAAGAGATCGGAGATGCTGCGCCGGCGAGGCTGGCACCCTCGTCTGGCGACACTGGTGTTTGCCGGGTCGATCCTCCTGATGCTTTGTCTGCATGTCCTGGAAGGCATCATCTGGGGACTGGTTCTTAACAAGACTGGCCTGATCAGCGACCTCCGCGACTCGTTCTATTTCAGTGCCAACACGTACACCACGCTTGGTTACGGACGAATGCTTCTTCCTTACGACTGGCGCGAGCTCGCCCCTGTCATGGCAATCTCAGGCCTGTTTACCTTCGCCTGGACAACCAGCGAAATGTTCAACATCGTGGAGAACCACCATGCGCTGGTTGCCGAACTGTCAGCCAGGAGGAAAGCAAAGGGCGAAGGGACCCCATGCTGAAAGAAGCCAATGAGCGGCCCGACTTGCTGCTGCTGCTTTCCCTCCTGTGTGTAATTTTGGTGTATCCGGCTCTCGATCACGGAACCTTTCGACGGCTAATATTGGGCGCCTTGATGTTTCTACCTATCATCGTGGCGACCATCCGGCTCTCCAGGATCAAAGGCTGGGTGTGGCCTTCCGTCGGGCTCATGCTCGCTGCTTTGATGCTGACCATCCTCGGGATGATATTTCCTGTACCCGCGGTGCTCGGGACCAAGTGGTTCGTCTTGACGGCGTTCTTCGCGCTGACGGCCCTCGGCCTTTTTTCCTATCTGCGAAGCGCCCGCTCGATTACTAACGACCACCTCTATACCGCCGTCAGTATCTATCTGCTGCTCGGCATCATCTGGTTCGCCATGTATAACGCGATCGACATCCTGACCCCAGGATCGATTGTGCGCAACAGCGCAGCCCTTACCGACAGGTCGACGGAGTTGCTGTACTTCAGCCTGATAACGCTTTCTACCGTCGGCTACGGCGATGTTGTCCCGGTTCACCCGGAAGTGCGAATGCTTGCCGCATTGGAGGGCATCGTTGGGGTTCTCTATATCGCCATCATGGTTGCCATATTGGTGAGTTCCTATAAGCGGCCGGTCGACTCGGACTGAATTGGCTGCGTCCGCGAGTGTTCATCCTAAGACCGCAAACTGGAAGTTAGGCGACCATGGCCATAACAAGAGCAACGGTGTGCTCTGGCGAGCACTGCAGCTGGGAGCAGACACTCTTGCGGCATTTGGCCGGCTGACTAGACGCGCTCAAGGCGATTTCTGTATGGTTCGCCGGACGACTCTGCGGGCTAGAAAAGACCAACCTTACTGCACGGGTGACCAGCTCTTATCCGGGTTGAATTCGGTAATGGTAGAGGCGATTTCTTCGGTGGATTTTCCAAGGTCCTTTTGAAATACCACCCCGTCCTGATTGACGATGAAAGTCATGACTCCGGAATCGCCATATTTCGCGGGGTAAGCGAGAGCGGCAAAGCCAGCGGTCATCTTGCCATCAACTAGGTAGTTCTTGGCGCCACCCTTCGCATCGGCCCCTTGCTTGTCCAGCAGGACGAAGTAATAACCGTGAAAAGGTTGATGATGGCTGGGATCAGCTTTGTATCCCTCGGCCGTGGCATAGGCAGCCATCGGTCCTAGCGGGCTCCGTGGCTGACCCGCAACCTCGGGCCAATACAAGCCGTTCTGCTGACCGGAATCGCTAATGAATTTCTGCGCGTACTGTGCCACGCCGTCATGCTTCTGTGCAAAGTACTGCGTCTGGGCCTTGGCGATAGCATCGCAAACGTCGATCACCGACAGTTCGTTGCGGCCGACTCGACGATTCAGAACCTCCTCTTTTCCCGCGGCTGTGTCGAAGAACCATTGCCCGCTGTCGTTCTTTTTCAGCGGAATAGGGAATGGGAAGTTGTCGTACCCGACCACGAGGATTTCGGAGCCATCGACCGCCTTACGCCAGCGGTGCATTTGCTCATACCTTTTCGTAAACGCGTCGATGTTGTTCTTGTCCTGCACAGGATCGCCCGAGTTAATCAGGTCTTTCGAGTCCGGGCCGAAAATATCCAGGGCCGCGGTTTGATTATCGGCCTTTGCGGCGGCGAACAGCGCGTTGGCTGCCTCATCCGGAGTCGCAAATAGCTTGCCTGGTTTCGCGGACTGGCCGTTTGCCGTAAGTGTCATGGACAGCGCTAATAGAAATGAGGCCGTCATAAGCGCAATTGTGCGGGATTTAGGAGACATCGACCCTCCGAACTTCAGCCTTGATAAACTTTCGAAGCTTCTTACCGACGTAAAGTTTCGTTGGTGTCATCTACGGGACTACCGTCGGCCGCCCCAGCCTCCGCCGCCACGGCTCGCCCAACCACGAGAACTATCGGCTCGAGATTGCCATCCGCTTTCGTGGCTGCCAAAGGTCGATGATCCGCTGCCTTCGTGATAGGACGAACCGCTAGTGGGCTTCTGGACACTGTTCCAGCTTCCGTTGTCATCTTTTTCCCAGCCACTCCCGGTGTTCTTGTAAGCGTTGCCGTTCGCCGCCGCATACTTGTTGCCATTGGAGGATTCAGCGGTTCCATAATTTCCGGCGGCTCCCGAATAGTGCTGCGAGTCGACGGTCTGGCCATCCTTTGAATACGTCGAGCTTCCGTAGTTCCCGTTAGCGTTGGAGGTTTGGTGCGTAGCGCCGTAAGCTCCAGTATTCGGGTTGTAGGCCTGGGCTGCCGATTGCGTGCCGTACGGGGTCGACGTTGTCGCTCCGCGTGCGTAAGTGCCGGTGTTTGGGTTGTAGGCTTGGCCGGCCGCAGCGCTTCCATAAGCATCGGAACCGGATACGCCTCTGGCATACGTCCCAGTCGAAGGATTGTAGCCCTCGGCCGCATGAGCGGTTCCATAGGGGCCGTACGCAGTGGCGCTGGAGCCGTAGTAGCCACCATGCCAGGCGTTGTTTCCGTAGTAGGCGCCGCCTCCGTAATACACCGCGCCGCCGTGCCAGTTACAATTCCACGCGCTGTAGCCCCAGCCGCAGCAACCGCCCGCCATCGCCGCGCCCACGGCAATTCCAGCGCCGAAGGCGAGAACGCCGGTCGCCACCACTGCTCCGGTGCTGTAGCCCGGCGTCACGTAGGGATAACCGTAGACCACCGCGGGATTGTATTGCGGAACGTACACGACCTGTGGGTTCGCGGGCTGAATTACGATGACCTGCGGCGATTGCTGAACGACCGTAATCTGTGGTCCAGATTTGAGATTGCCCGCAGCATAAGCTTGGGCGCGCAAAGTCTGGACAGCCGACATCACCTCAGCGGCCTGGGTGTGATAAGCCTCTCCCAAGGCCGAAGTCCAGCCCGGATTGTTCGCCATATTGAGCAGAACTGACGGAAATTGCGTGAGCGCCTTTACGCTGGGATCCCACGGCTGGACGTCGACCGTATTCATGAGCGGTTGCCCGGTCAGCGTAGGGTTCTGCTGCAGAAATGTGTTGGCTGCTGCAACTTGATCGGGAAACGTCGAGGCACCAAGAACCTGGGCCACCAGGGCGTCGGGATACAGCGCGATAGGAGCAACCAGTTGTTGTAACTCACTCGCCGACAGAGGCGCGCCTTGGCTTGGAGCTTGCTGCGCTCCGGCTTCGAAGGGCACGGTCGTGATGACCAGCAGAGTGGATAATGCGGTCGACCAAAGCTGTTTCGTGAAAGTCCTGATCATCTTGGTTTCTCTTTCCCGCAATCTGAGTTGCTCTTAGGGCTCGAAAAGGTGGACGGGAATCCAGGACGGTTTGGCCAGTAACAGCGCCCGTCGTGAATCCGGCATCACTCAGCTTCTTCCGGCACGGCTGCCGGCAATTGCGGCCGCATTCTTATGGCGACCGCATGTGAACAGGGGTAATCGCTTCCGCGCTTCTACAGTTTGAGGCTCGATACCGCCGGTTACAACCCAAGAAAGTGACAGGTACTCGCTTAATAAGTGCTAGGCCAGATCGGTTTTCCGCCGCTCGCAAGGTTCGAGTTATCGACTTGAAATAGAGCCGTGTCTCGTAATGCCACGGCTTAGCGTGAGCGAAGTCACTGCGCCAACAGAGGCGCTATTCCTAAGCTATGTCGGAATCTTGTTGCGTTGCTGTTGACTGCCCCAGCGCGGGCCCCTCTCAACGGCTGCACGGATCACAGCCGCAACAGGGCCGCCGCTCAGTCCGCCATCCGGTGTGCTCGTACGATCTAGACCGTACCCGTTACTGAAGTTTAGCGTCAAATCGGTCATCGCGCATTAACAGGTGAGTAGGGGCTAGGTCAGGTTATCTCCCTCGACAAGCAGTTTAAGAAGACGCTGCAGCCAGGAATGATCGGTTACGACCAATGGCGACTGACGGCTAACAGGTGCGATGTGCCGCCCCTTGCCAACTCCCAAAGTGATCCGTCCTTCCGGATTGGCACCGTCTGGGCTACCAGCAAACGTGTGGAGGACCTCGAACGTCCAGTTGGATCCTGAGCGCTTGAGGCGGAAAACCGTGCCGTTGTCGTTCGTGCCCCCAAGATAAGCAGTGCCATACAAGTTGCCACCGCGGTCTAAGCTCAACCCAGCCAATGGGCTGGCCCCGTCCGGTCCGCCGGTGAACGAGTGAATTACGGTGAAGTTTTGAGCCTGCGAAATAGACGAAACAAACAGCAGGGTCAGTAGCATCATTTCTAGGCAGAAAACGCGTGAATGCCGCTCGTAACTCTGGTCTGTCATTTTCTTCCTCACCCCGTGCTGCGTAGGCGTGGGCCCTGTCGCACGAATGCGAGGGAGTTTCGGCCAGAACCCATTCAGAAGCAATGGACGCGAACTAACTTATTTCTGTATTGGAAGTGAATAAGTGCCAACCCACTGATTGGAAGGGCTTTGAGGAATATCGGCTCGGTATCTCCAAGGCCCGAACGCTTTTGGTTGGAACCTAGAAACTGTCTGTAGTAAACTCTGCCGCACGATTTTCGTTGTCCGTCCTGTCGCTCATGGGAAACACGCTGCCAGACCGCGTGCGTCTTCGGGAATTCGAGATTGAACTCCGCGTAGGAGAGGTCCGATCTGCCGCGGGAAACGGCTCCCGGCTTCAGGAAAAGTCTTTGCGGGTCTTGATTCTTCTCATTGAACATCCGGGAGAACTGGTTACCCGCGAGGAAATTCAGCGAAGGCTGTGGCCTAACGACACAGTCGTCGACTTCGAGAATGGCATCAATACCGCCGTCAGACGTCTGCGGCTAGCGCTGAACGATTCCGCCGATAAGCCGCAATACATCGAGAACATTCCCCGGCGTGGCTATCGGCTGCTGGTACCGGTGGAACCCTTGAGCGCTCGCAACAACGGCGCTCCCCTGCCCGCGGGATCCAACCTTCTCGGTAAAAAGGTCTCCCACTACCGCGTACTGGAGGTGATCGAGGGCGGCGGGATGGGGATGGTCTATAAGGCCGAGGACCTGAACCTACCACGGCAAGTCGCTCTCAAGTTTCTGCCCGAAGAGCTTGCCGGAGAAAAGGCTGCATTGCAGAGATTTCGGCGTGAAGCCGAAGCAGCTTCGACGCTGGATCACCCCAGCATCTGCACCATCCACGAAGTGGAGGAGTATGAGGGGCAGCCATTCATAGTCATGCAACTGCTTCATGGCGAAACTCTGCGTGACCGGTTAGCGAAACTTGCCTCTGAGCACAAGCTATTGCCGTTGAACGAGCTGTTGCAAATCGCTATCCAGATTTGTGATGGTCTGCAAGCGGCCCACGCGAACGGCATCATACATCGCGATATCAAGCCGGCGAACATATTCCTGACCAGCGGTGGACAGGCAAAAATCCTCGATTTCGGTTTGGCAAAACTGGTCAGATCCGCAAAAGAAACGGAAAGTAGCCGCCTTGACATCAAGTCGGACGGTGCCGCCACCGCCCCACAGCCTCTCAGATCGTCGCACGCGGACTTAGATTTGAGCGATCCAGGCAATGCAATGGGCACAGCCGGATATATGTCTCCGGAACAGTTGCGACGAGAAAAGCTGGATGCTCGGAGCGACATTTTTTCCTTCGGCCTAGTTCTGTACGAGATGGCGACTGGACAACGCGCCTTCACCGGGGACACTCAAGCAGCCATACAGGACGCAATTCAGAATCAAACACCGGTCCCGCCTCGAGAATTGAATTCTGAAATACCATCTGAACTTGATGCTGTCATTGACAAAGCTTTGCAGAAGGATAGGGAGCATCGGTATCAGAGTTCGGCCGAAATGGCTAGTGCGTTAGCAGGTTTACGGGATAGCGATAAGCCGCAGAGATCTGTGGTGTCTAGTACTCGGGCCCGCCTGTTCTTAACAGCAGCATTGTTGCTGATCCTCACGGTCGCAGTTTCAGTGTGGTGGTGGCATCGTCGAGGCACTACCACAAGTCTGGAACCGAAGGAACGGCAACTCACCGCTAATCCCGTGGAAGACCCCGTGATCGGGGCAGCTATTTCTCCCGACGGCAAGTATGTGGCATATCACGACCAAACAGGCGTTTTCCTGCGTTCACTCGAGTCCGGCGAAACGCACTCGGTAGCCCTGCCTGCCGAGCTACCTAAGCGAATGTTTTGGATGTGCTGGTCACCTACGGGCGAAAAACTTGTTGTAGAGGTCGCCAGATTGAAAGGAGGATGGGACATCTGGGCCATCCCAAGTCACAAATCTGAGGACTCGCGTTTGTTATACCAGAAAGGTGCTGAAGTAGCCGTCTCACATGACGGCCAGAGAATTGCGTTTGTGGGGTACGGGCTTGGATCAGCCGAACGTGAGATATGGGTTGGAACCACGGATGGAAAGACGCCTTACAGTCTTCTAACGGTGGGGGACCGAGAAACCGTGGCTGCACCGACTTGGTCACCCGATGACCGCTGGATCGCATATGGCAGAAGGTGGCAGACCAAGAAGGACAATTGGAACTCCGATATCGAAGTTCGGCCTGCTGAGGGTGGACCGGCGAGGGTATTAGTTTCGGATTCGAACTTGCCTAACTCGGTAAGATTGCCCCTTGCGGCCGGCGGAACATTTACGCAGACATGGCTCTTCGACGGGCGCTTGGTATTTTCTGTTGAGCAAAGCTCAGAAACGCTACCAGGGTCCAGAACGAGCCTCTGGCTGATGTCCACTAACCCCAAGACTGGTAGTGGGGCCGGCAATCCTCATAGGCTCACTCAGTGGTACGAGGGACTGCATGCTTTCAACTTGACCGCAAGCATGGGATCAAGAACGTTGGCCCTTGTAAAAACACAAGCTTGGGGCGATATCTATGTTGCCGGCGGGATAAGTGTTGCGCCACACCGTCTAACTCTCGACACCCGAGGAAGCGTTCTCGATGCTTGGACAGGCGATGGGCAGGCAATTATTTTTGACGGGAACCGAGATGGAAAGCAAGAGATATTTCAGCAATCCTTAAACGAAAGCATTGCGCAGAAGATCATCTCAGGAAAGGGGGATGTCTTTGGCCTCGACAAAACTCCGGACGGCATTTGGTTTCTTTACGCCGAGACCAAGGTTCCTGGCCACGGAGACAGAGGTCCATCGGATTCGATGTGGCTGATGCGCAGGGCCATCCGAGGAGGACCACCGGAGAGAGTACTCGAGATGGCTGCGACGGACAGTTTCTTGTGCTCCTCAAACTCGCAAGCCATCCCACCCTGTTTGCTCAGCCATATGGAGGACAACAATCTGGTTTTTTACCCCCTGGATCCGGTCAAAGGAAAAGGGCTGCAAGTAGGGATAATCAAAGTGATAGGCAGATTTTTTGGTTGGGCCATATCGCCCGATGGCTCACGGGTGGCATTGGTCGATGAAGATAAGTTCGGGAAGCGCATTGAGCTGTTGACGCTTGCTACCGGCTCTTGGCACGAGATTCCTGTCGAAGCCAGTCCAGGATCGTTTCAGAACATAAGCTGGACGTCAGACGGTAAAGCATTTCTCGCTATCTGCATGGACTACGATGAACATGACGTGTTGCAGGTCACCATGGATGGCAAAGTGAGCATCCTATGGCACAGCACAAGAACGATCTCTAACGCACTTCCGTCGCCGAAGGGGAAATACGTGGCGTTCAATGCCGAGACTTGGGACAGCAATGTTTGGCTCATCCAAGATTTCTAAGTACAACACTTTGCCTAACCTCAGTCATATCTAGAACGCGAACATTGAATCAAATGGGCCTCGCGAGCACGAGGCCCGGCCAATATCTCGTTGGCGAATTCTAGAAGGTCGTTGTTTTTGGAGCTATCCGGCCCACCATCTTCTTCATAAATTCTGCTGCCGCACCGGTCAGAGGCACGGGTGCTGAGACCGATTGCTGATTCGATATCCGCTGTTCACAAATTGGGTTGCAGTCGCCGAACGGTGTTAGAACGGCAGCACGGGTTTCACCGTCAGGCAAAGTTCCGAATGCCAGAATTTCGTCGCTATCCGAAATAGCAATTGCGGCGTACAGATGCAGGCGGGAACGACGAACCACCAGCGAGTTCAGGTCGACGATTTGACGATCGCTGTTCCACAAAACCGCAGTTGCCGAATCACAAGTTGACGTCACGCATGATGTGCCCACCACCTTCTTTGACTCGTTAACACCGCCTGCCCAAGAGGCACCCTCTCCAGGTAACGTCCCCAGATCGAACATCTGCCCTCGGACCCAGAGAAAAGCCTCAAAGGTCTGATCGCCAAGTATCTTGGACGCTCCTACCACGTCGCCTGCATTGTCGAGCCAATATGCGGTAGAGGTGTGGCCTCCAAGAGTGCCGAGATCTCGGAGGACATTTCCGTCCCAGAGGAACGCGCGGTAGTATCGATCTCCAGACAGATTGGATTGTCCGGCTACCTGTCCGCGGTTGTTGAAGCCGTACACAGTCCCAACAGTGCCGCCCAGAGTACCCAGGTTCACCATCCTTCCGTTCTTCCACAAAAAAGGTGCTTGGGTCGGTATGCCGGTTGTTCCGTTGGGAGTGTTATTCGTGTACGAGACCCCGGCGACTTGTCCAGCATCGTTCACGAAATAGGCAACCGCGTCGTCGCCGCCTAACGTACCTAAATCCTGCGGAACTCCTGCCCTCCACAACATTGCTCGCTGCTGGGTTGTAACTGGCCAGCAGTTGATGCTGGTGCAAGGACCGAGACTGCTCGAGTACTGGTCCGGAACACTATTAGCGGCTACACCCACGACCCAACCCTCGTTGTTGACCGCAAATGCCTGACTCGTAGCGCCGCCCAGCGTTCCCAAATTTTCAATCGCGCCATTCTTCCAGGACACAGCGCGATATTGCGGATATCCGGTCGCGGGGTCTGTTATTCCATTTTCCGAGACCCCGACGATTAACCCGCTGTTGTTGATTCCGTAGGCGAAGCTGTCATACCCGCCAACGAGAGCGCCCAAGTTGTTGAGTTGATTGCGCTCGAATGTGAACGCGTTGAGCACGTTGCAGTCATTCTGGAAGCAATTCGGGGAGAACGGGTCTGTTGCGCTGGACTCAGCACCGCCCACGACCTCCCCTTGTTGATTCCAGTAAGACTCAAAGGAAAACGCGGGGCCGTAGCCAACACCACTAACCGGGCCACCGAAAGTGCCAATTTCATTTAGGCGGTATCGGTGATAGTTAGATTGTGCTATGGCCGTTATAGCCAGCGTCAACACCAGTATTGTCACAGCCGAGAAGCTGCATCTTTGCGTAAGGCATTTCATATCGAAGCTCCTGTCATTCGAATTTGGTTGAACCTGTTATCCACGTTCAGGTAAAGCGGCGGGAGCGCTGAATTGGTGGGAGTTTGTGCTACCAAGGCGCAGGAAGCAATGGACGGGAAGTGGATTAGAGCTGTATTGAAGCTAACGCGTTATAAATCTTTGAATCAAAAAGCTAAAGCCGAATGATGGCAAAAAGTATTTCCCGACTGTTTAAGGGTGCGGCACAGTCTACCTCCCAATTCGATTTCGCTTATGCGCCGGCATATGGGCGGCGGCCAGGCGGTGAAGGTGCTCGAAGTGCCGGGGAAAAAGGGGGACGCGTTCCGTTGCAGGTGTAACCCCAAGGCCAGCTCCTTCTGTGTTCTCCGCCGTGACCGTTCCACGGAAAAGGACACCAACTGGGCGAGGCAAGGGCATCATTTCTGGGGAATTGTCTGTGGGCCTGATATCAAAAAGCCAAGTGATGGCCCCCTGAGTACTACAACTTGGTTAAGGGGTGCATGCGGAGCCGGTGCCAATCTAGCGCCGACCGCAGTGCTGAACATTTAGGCTTCATCCGCAGGTTTCGATGAGTTCCCGGTACGTGACCCTCTCACTGGCTGCGTCCTCGGGTACGACACGTCGCCCGACAGACTACCCGGGTCGCGTTTCTTGTCGTGGAACCTGAAATCGAAGCCCGGCGGAATCGACGCATCCGGCTTCCATTGGCCGCATTTGCGCACCTCGGCGGTCCGTTTCCCCTTATACTCGGGCGGCTTTCCCCTAAAACTCGGGTTTTAACGCGCACGATAGGGGAGAGGCACAAGGAAGCGTAGCTGACTTCTCGTCCGTGGTTTAGCACGCCGGCCGGACTGGCTCGCGCGCGGCTCACCTCCAGAAAAAAGTTCGTGCACGTAGACGAAACCGTCGAGTTGAATTGTCTTACGATGGAGACTCGAACGTGTATAGCAAGAGCTACAACTCCGACCAGATTGAAGTTCTGTACCGCCAGCATGGAGCTGCACTGTTGCTATTCGCGCTATCAATCTCCGGTGATCGCGGCCATGCCCAGGATGTGCTTCAGCAAGTGTTCCTGAAGCTGATCGAGAGTGGGAGTTTCATCCAAATAAAGGACGTAAAGACTTACCTCTTCTCTTGTGTAAGAAATGCCGTTCTAAACCATTACAAACGTGAGAACCGAAGCGCGCCTCTCGACGACACTTCGCTATGGTTCAGTCCCCCTGAGAGGGACTATGCCGCTGAGCGCAACCTGCGTCAGGCCCTCAGCGAGCTTCCGCAAAATCAGCGCGAAGTCATAGTTCTTCACATTTGGGGAGGGCTCACATTTTCAGAAATTGGCGGTTTACTGCGCGTAAGCGCCAACACAGCAGCCTCCCGATATCGATATGCCCTGGAAAGGCTGCGCGGCTCATTTCCCAAGGAGAAATCTTGTGCACAATCCGGATGACCAGTTCGAAGCATATCTGAAGAGATTCCAGCCGTTGATCCCGGACCCTTTGCCGGTCCTCGAGCACAGCCGTATAGGCCGGCGCTTACCGAGGCTGGCAGGCTCGCTTGCAGCCGTTGCACTTCTGACCATCGTAGGCGTGCTTGCGTGGAGGGTACAGATATCCCAAGTTGTTGTTCCAGTCGTCGCCAATTTGAAGTCCAGTGACATGCGCCCGCCAATGGAGCCGTTAACACAGCAAAACGCGGATGAGTGGCTGGCCCGAGCGCCGTCTTTCAAGACGGCAGTTGATCATCTGGGATTCCGTCCTGAAACCAGTTCGATCCAGCAGGGCAAGCAGAGCGCGGTCGAAGTACTCAGCGAGGAGAGGATCAAATTATGAAGCTCTTCGGCAAATCCATTTCGACGCTCTTAGTTTCCGTATCGTTTGCGGCCGCGGGATGGTCACAACAGAGTGTCCCTTTCGGACAAAACGCAGCCTTGCGGTATTGGTCGGCGATGTCTGCGATTAAAGATGCCGGCATAAGCCAACAACAAGCCACAGAACTCAATGCAATACTGGACGGCTCGGCTCCGTACGACGATTCGAAGTACAGAGATCTTCTTGAGAAAAATCGGCTCGCGTTGGAAGTGATGGCCAGAGGGACCTCTATCCCGAACTGTGATTGGGGGCTGGATTGGGGACCGGATTACGAATTTGGAGCCGTCGACTTGCCGATGGAGTATGTAAGAAAGGCGCTGGTTCTGGGACGCCTGAACGTGCTCTATGCATTTCACCTTCTCAAAACGGGCGATCGGGACGCTGCTGTCGATAGGTTGGCGGCGGGACTGAAGTTTTCGGGCGACGTCGCGAACGGAGGATCGCTCTTTGCCGCGTTAGTTGCAAAAGACCTCCTTGTTAGCCATTTGAAAGCAATCTCTGGCGCAGTGCACTCTGGGCAAGTCTCTGCTGCTCAGCGATCCCGATTGCAGGTAGCAATCGGACGGTTGGGGAAAGGACTGGATTGGCAGATGGCTATGAAGCGGGACCTCGAATCGCTCCGCAGCATCTCGGCGCGAGCTCCGCAAGCTTCAGCAGCTCTGACTCGAATCATCTCTGCATACACCGCCGCGATTAATGATGAGTCGATGCTGCTGGAGGTGAATAAGGCCATTGCGGCTTCGCCGCCGGACCTCGCACATGTCATCCCTAAGCCAGAGCGCGTTCTAGAGCAGAAGAAACAACTGAATGATGCTCTCCAGCAGGTGCGCTCGTTGCTGTAATGATCGGGAGAACCACAACGGCTACCAGCGAGAGATCGCCGATTCGTGACAGCCCGCAGTGGGTACCGGGCAACGATGGCAGCATTGGCCTGCACACGCTTCAAAGAAAGCGGGTCGAAGCTGGATTCCCGGCTGTTTTGTGCGGCAAGACCTTTCCTCAAATTACCGTGTTGTCCGCTCGTCGAAAAATCGGTCGGAGATGAGCGTCTGGGGACCACCTCCTTCGAGTCGCCCTGGGTTCAGGGAATCTGCCCTTTCATGTTGCCGTATAAGCCCGACCGAGAAGTGCAGCCGCCGACTCCCCGGAAGCTTTGTTCTGGGAAGTATGCAGAGAGCGAACGTCATCGCACGCAATGACCGGTTCAGCTCATGACTTCAAACAGCATCGATGGAGTAGACTCCCGGCAGTTCGCTTCGTCGGAAGGTCACCACCACGGTGGCCCTAAAAGCTTCATTTACCTTCTGAAACCTTCGGCGCAGCAGAAAATCCGTGTAAATAGTTGCATAAATTAGAGACACTTGGTGCCGAGAGGGGGACTCGAACCCCCACGACCCGTTAAGGTCTGCGGATTTTAAGTCCGCTGCGTCTGCCAGTTCCGCCATCCCGGCTTTGGGAAACTCACGACAAGGTTCAGTTTAGCAGTTGCTGCGCAGCTTTCTTCCGCCAGGCCGCCTCCCGTTCGCAAACGAAAGTCGAACCTTCCGCCGCGCAGATCCTTTGCGCCGCTTAGAACTTACTTTTCTGGTTGCGGCGCAGGAAGGTTGCGCATCGCGTTGCGCGTTTGCGGCGGCTTCGAATCCAACACCAATCCTCGGCGCCTGGGAGTGACTTTCACAACGTGGGATTGCCTTGTGCGCCTGCGCGTAGCGTTTTTTTTAAGAGCCCGCTCAGATCGGGATGCATGTTCAAAAAGGCTCTTTTCACAAGGGTGTGTGACCGGGGTCACAGCCCTTAGTGAGGGCGGTGTCGAACAATGATGACATGCTTTTTCCGCAACCATTGTCTTTTTTTACAACCTTCAGTCCTTATCAGAACGGGTAATCGATTTGAGGATCATTCATGGATAGCGCACTACTGGTTCACCGTCTGCACTTTGCCTTTACGGTGACATTTCACTATTTGTTTCCCCAGCTAACCATGGGGCTGGCTCCGTTGATCGTGATTCTGAAGACGATCGCCCTGAAGACGGGCGACGATCGCTACGGTGCTGCGGCCCGCTTCTGGGCAAAAATCTTCGGTATCAACTTCGTAATCGGGGTGGTGACCGGCATCCCGATGGAATTTCAGTTCGGCACCAATTGGTCGCACTTCTCGCGTTTTGCCGGCGGCGTGATCGGGCAGACGCTGGCCATGGAAGGCTGCTTCGCCTTTTTCCTGGAGTCGACCTTCCTGGGGCTATTCCTCTACGGCGAAAAGCGCCTGAGCAAGGGCATGCACTGGTCCTCGGCAGTGATGGTCTTCGTGGGCTCGTGGATGTCGGGCTACTTCATCGTCGCCACCGACGCGTGGATGCAACATCCCGTGGGCTATGAACGTGCCGCCGACGGATCGTTGCAGCTCTCCAGCTTCTGGCAACTGGCACTGAATCCCTGGGCGGGCTGGCAGTACGTACACAACATGAGCGGCGCAGTCATCACCGGCGCTTTCGTCATGTCCGCCGTGGGAGCTTTCTACCTCCTGAGCCAGAAGCATGTCGAGGAAGGCAAGATCTTCGTGCGCGTGGGAGTAATTGCTGCCCTCATTGTGAGTGTGTTCCAGCTGTTTCCCTCGGGCGATCAGTCAGGAAGAATGGTGGCGCGCTACCAGCCGGTAACCCTGGCGGCGATGGAAGCTTTGTTCGACACCCAGCCGGGAGCCCCGCTGGTCATCCTTGGACAACCCGACATTCCTGCTCAGAAAATCGACAATGCCATCGTGGTTCCGAAGATGCTGAGCTTCCTAACCTGGCGAAGTTGGGGCGCGGAAGTCAAAGGTCTGAATGCGGTATCCAAATCAGACTGGCCCGACAACGTACCGCTGCTCTATTACGCCTACCACATCATGGTGGGACTGGGAACAATCTTCATCGCGGTTGCGGCGCTGGCGTGTCTGCTGCTCTGGCGCAACAAGCTGTATCAAGCGCGATGGATGTTGTGGATCCTGCTGCTGATGTTCCCATTCCCCTACATTGCCAATACGGCTGGTTGGATGACCGCCGAGCTTGGCCGCCAGCCCTGGCTGGTGCACGGGTTGCTGCGGACGGTGGACGGTTACTCGAAGATGGTGTCGGCCGGCAATGGCTGGTTCAGCTTCCTGGGATTCGCCGGAATGTATACGGTGCTGGGAGTGCTGTTCCTCTTCCTGGTGCGGCGTGAGATCGAACAGGGTCCTGAGCTGGCGATGTCGCCGAGCCTTAAACAGAAGGTAGCAGCCGTTTCCATGTCGGCCGCGGAGGTGCGATAGCTATGGCGACCATTTGGTTCATGATCGTGGCAGTGATGGTGGCGATTTACGTTTTGCTGGATGGCTTCGACCTGGGCGCGGGTGCGTTGCATCTCATCATCGCCAAGACAGACGTCGAGCGCCGCACGGTGATTCGCGCAATCGGGCCCGTGTGGGACGGCAACGAAGTCTGGCTACTGGCCGGCGGCGGCACGCTGTACTTCGCGTTTCCATTGCTGTACGCCTCCAGCTTCAGCGGATTCTATCTCCCCTTGATGATGGTCCTGTGGCTGCTGATGCTGCGTGCCATCGGCATCGAATTCCGTACTCACGTTCAAGAGGGTCTGTGGCAGGGCTTCTTCGACACCATCTTCAGCGTGTCGAGTATTCTGCTGGCAATCTTCTTCGGCGCGGCGCTGGGCAACGTAGTGCGCGGTGTGCCGCTTAACGCCGACGGCTACTTTTTCGAGCCGCTGTGGACCAACGGGCGAGTTGGAGCACAGAACGGCATTCTTGATTGGTACACCGTCCTTTGCGGGGTCGTTGCACTGGTTACCCTGACGAACCATGGCTCGCTCTATCTTGCCAACAAGACGGAAGGCGAGTTGAACCTCCGGGTTCGTAAGGTGACCTCGGTCTTGTGGCCGGTGCAGGTGCTGCTTACCATCTTCAGCCTGATTGCCACGGTCTACGCCGTGCCGCACGTGCTGGCGAACTACTCCAGGTGGCCGGTAGGCTACGTGATTCCAATCGTCGTGGTCGGCAGTCTTGCCTGGATGTACTTTGCGCATACGCAGCGGCAGGAGAAATCCGCGTTCCTGGCGTCGTGTATCTACATCGTGGGAATGCTGGTAGGAGCGGCGTTTGCACTGTACCCTAATGTACTGCCAGCCAGCACCGGCTCTGAGCGCAGCCTGACCATCTACAGCACCGCCGCCGGGGCGCATGGCCTGAGCGTCGGGTTTGTGTGGTGGACGATCGGCATGATCCTGGCCGCCATATACTTCACGTTCATCTATCGCATGTTTCGCGGCAGGGTACGGCTGGACGAGGGAAGCGACCACGGGTACTGAGGAAAGTCTTAGACTGGAAAGCTCGGCCTGACTGCTCCATGGTCAGGCCGTTTTCATTTCAATTCACACAGCGGCAGCCGCCACGGCCGGCAGCTTAGCTTGATCCCACGCGTCGAAGCCGCCGATGACATTGATGACGTCGTGGCCGGCGCGCTGCAACAGGCTGGCCGCGATCATGCTGCGATATCCGCTCTTGCAGTGGACTGCGGTTGGCGCCGAGCTCTTCATCTGGGGCAACGCCGCCTTGAAGCGATCCAGCGGATACCAGTCGGCGCCGTCAATGTGTCCTGCGTCCCACTCGCCTTGGCGGCGTACGTCGAGGACCAGCACCTCGCCGGAGTCCAAACTCTTCTGCAACTCCTGCACCGACATCTGCTTGATCCGCGCGAGTTCGAAGCCGGCGCGCTTCCAGCCTTCCACGCCGCCGTCGAGATAACCCTCGACATCTTCAATGCCGACGCGCGCTAAGCGCATGCGGGCCTCGGCTATCTGTTCCTGATTAGCCGCGATCAGCAGCGGATGCGCCGACAACCCCAGTACCGCGCCGGCCCATGACGCGAACTGTCCTGAGAGCGCGATGTTGATGGAACCGGGCACATGCCCGGCTGCGAACTCGTCCGCCGTACGAACATCGAGCGCGATCTCTCCGCGCTCCAGCCGAGCCTGCAGATCTGCGGGCGTGATCGGCGTCAGCTTTGGCAAATCGGTCAACGCCGCCGCGCCCGCGCGATTGATGGCGGCGTCTTCCAGGAAATAATCGGGGCGAGCCGGTAGATTCGACGTCATCTGCTGAATGAACTCGTCACGGTCTTTGATTTGCAAAGCGTAGTTGGTTAGTCGTTCGGTGCCGATGGTCGAAGAACGTTCGGCCCGCATGTTGCGCCCGCACAGGGAGCCTGCTCCGTGCGCGGGATACACCTGGACCTCATTCGGCAGCGTCATTAGCTTCTGGTGAAGAGAGTCATACAGCATGCCGGCGAGTTGCTGCGGAGTGTACGTCTTGGAAAGGTCAGGCCGTCCTACGTCGCCTATGAAAAGAGTGTCGCCGGTGAGCACTGCGAAGGGAGTCTGAGATTTTTCTTCGTCGGTGAGAAGCAGGCACAGGCTCTCCAGAGTGTGGCCGGGCGTCGCAAGCACCTGGACCCGACATCGGCCGACATGAATTTCCGAGCCATCGACCACAGCGGTGTGCGGATAGATCGCCTCAGCAGGCTTGCCGACATAGATGTTTGCGCCGGTGCGAGCCGCCAGTTCCTTGTGCCCGGAGACAAAATCGGCGTGCAGATGCGTTTCAAAGATGCAGCGAATCTGCAGGCCCTGCCGGGCCGCCGCTTCTATATAAATGTCGACGTCGCGTTGCGGATCGACAACGGCAGCCTCGCCGTCGGAGCCGAACATGTACGAAGCATGGGCCAGACAGCCCAGATAGAACTGTTCAAAATACATAGGTTTTGTCTCGGGACGACATAATATCGCAACGCATTGCGAAAAGCGCGTTTTATCTAGGCGGGAACTGCCGGGTTCAGCGCTCGTACGTCTCGGCCCAGCTCTTCAGGCGCGAGGCAATGTCGGCACGTAAAGCCTCTGAGCGGAATCGCCAGCGCCAATTACCCGACGAGCTGCCGGGCAGATTCATGCGCCCCTCGCTGCCCACGCCCAGCACATCCTGCAAGGGAAAGAGCACAGTATCTGCGACTGATGCCATCAGCGTCCGAATCATCACCATATTAATGTCGTGGCCGTCGGTGTTGAGATAGCGGCGAGCGTACGCCATCTCCTTCTCGACGTCGGCTTCCGTGCGAATACTTCCGGCGCCCGGTTTGCTGTTCCACCAGCCGACCACCGTGTCGTTGTCGTGCGTGCCGGTATACGCGACCATGTGGTGAATGTAGTTGTGCGGCTTGAAGTCGGGAGCCTGCGGGTCGTTGCCGAAGGCGAATTGCAGAATCGCCATGCCGGGAAAGCCGAACTGGTTGCGCAGCGCTTCGACATCAGGCGTGATCACGCCGAGATTCTCGGCAACGATCGGCAAGTCGCCGAGCGCTGTATGTAACGCTTCGAACAGCGGAGCGCCTGGACCCTTCACCCACGAACCGTTGACGGCCGTCGTGTCCCCTGCGGGAATTTCGTAATACGCTTCGAAACCGCGGAAGTGATCCAGGCGGATTAGGTCGAGCATTTCCAGAGCCCTCCGGAAGCGCGCAATCCACCACGCATACCCGGTCTGCGCGTGCGTCTCCCAGGAATAAATCGGATTGCCCCAAAGCTGGCCGGTGGCGCTGAAGTAATCCGGTGGAACGCCGGCGACGACCTTCGGCTTGCCATCGGGCTGAAGCTCGAACAGATGACGGTTCGCCCAAACGTCGGCGCTGTCGAGCGCAACGTAGATCGGCATGTCGCCGAGAATGCGGATCTCGTTGCGCGTGCAGTGCGCCTTAAGGTCGCACCACTGGCGCTCAAATTCAAACTGGATGAACTTGTTGCATTCGATGTCGTCGTGGAGTTGCTCGCGCACGCGCTGCACCGCAGCCGGCTCACGCAAGGCCAGTTGCGGCTCCCACTCGGTCCAGCTCACCAGATCGTGCGCGTCTTTTGCGGCCATGAAGAGCGCAAACTCGTCGAGCCAGGAGGCGTGCCGTTGGCAGAACGCCTCGAATTCCTTGCGATCATCGGCAGCCGTGTTCTGGAAACTGCGAAAGGCCTTCTGCAACAGCGGTCGTTTCCAGGCAATGACCGCACCGAAGTCGACGGTATCGACCGGGAAGCTCGGCTCGTCCTGGATGTCGGAGGCGTCGAGGTATCCACGCTCCACCAGGCGATCGATGCTGATGAGCATGGGATTGCCGGCGAACGCCGAGAAGCATTGATACGGCGAGTCGCCGTAGCCAGTCGGCCCAAGCGGCAAGACTTGCCAGATGCGCTGTCCGGATTCGTGCAGGAAATCGGCGAAGGCGTAGGCCTGCGGTCCCAGGTCGCCGATACCGTACGGGCCGGGCAGGGAAGTGGGATGCAACAGTATGCCGCTGGAGCGAGGGAAGTTCATGGAAAAGGGCTACCCCGTTTCAGGATGGTATCGCAAATTTGCCGCTGAGCCCGGCCATGCCCGGCAAGAATGCCGTGACCTGCGGCCGGATTTGTTCATCTGTATCAAAAGCCATTCAACTCGGAGTTTGGGATGCGTTTGTTGCTGCTTGCTGTTGTGCCGCTCGCCCTTTCCATGACCGCCCTTGCCGCAGAAAACGATTCGCAAGTCGTCGTGCTGGCGCACGTGCGGCTTATTGATGGTACCGGCTCTCCGCCGCGCGAGAACATGTTCATCGCGATTCGTGACGGCAAGATCGTTGGCATCACCAAAGACAGTACCGACGCCCCCAAGTCAGCGCGGCTGATCGATTACTCCGGCAAAACCGTGATGCCGGGCATCATCAATGCCCACGGGCACCTCGCGCTGGTTTGCGGGACGCAGAACTCAGCTACCTGCTACACGAAGGACAACGTCGTCGCAGAATTGCGCCAGTACGAACGCTTCGGCGTGACCACCATGCTATCTCTGGGTTTGAATCGCGACCTCATCTACGAGGTGCAGGCTGAGCAGCGCGCAGGCAAACTGGATGGCGCCAGCGTCTACAGCGCCGACCGTGGAATAGGCGTGCCCGACGGTGCGCCGCCGTTGGCGCACGCCCCCGATCAGCTCTATCAGCCGAAGACGCCGGAGGAAGCCCGCGCCGATGTCGATGCCATGGCGTCGCGCCATGCGAACTTTGTGAAGGTCTGGGTCGACAACATGCACGGCACCAAGCCTTCGATGGATCCGGCGGTGTATCGCGCCGTGATTGACGAGGCGCATCGCGACAGGATTCCCGTGGCTGCTCACATCTATTACCTGGCTGATGCCAAGTCTCTGGTGAACGACGGCGTAAACGTCCTGGCGCACAGCGTGCGCGATCAGCAGGTGGACGGCGAACTGATCGCTGCGATGAAACAGCGCGGAACCTATTACATTCCAACGCTGACGGTGGATTGGTCGTTCTTCGGATTTGCGGAGGAACCGAAGTGGAAGGACAACGCGTTTCTTCGCGGCGCTGTGTCTCCGGAGTTGCTGGTTGCCCTCACCGGTGACGCTGCACAGCAGAAAGTCGAACACGATCCATCGCTCGCTCAGCACAAGCAGGACTTCGCTATGGACCGCAAGAACCTGAAGGCTGTGTATGATGCCGGCGTGAAGGTTGCATTCGGCACCGACTCGGGCGCGATGCCGTCGCGGGTGCCCGGCTTCGCCGAACATCAGGAGCTGGCGATGATGGTCGACGCCGGCCTGACTCCCATGCAGGCCATTCTGTGCGCCACCAAGACTAACGCCGAGTTGCTAGGCATTCAGGATCGGGTGGGAACGCTAACGGTAGGGAAACAGGCCGACCTCATCGTGCTGGATGGCAATCCGCTCGACGACATTCACAACACCCAGAAGATTGTGGCGGTTTGGCACGGCGGAACGAACGTGCAGCGTTGAATCGCTGAGACGTTGATTAAGGCCACGCTAGCACGACGTATACAGGTGACTACAACGTCGCTTGGATGCGGGTTGCACCGTCAAGCGGCGCGAGAGCCTGGAAATCACTGCCGCATTCCAGGCTCGCCAACGCTGGCCGGAGCGCTTGTAAGCGCTATAGCTCCACTTCCTGCAACACCGGTTTCGGTGGCGGAATGGTGTGCAGCGCCTCCACCATGGCATCGGCAAACTCGCTGGTACCGGCCGTCCCACCCACATCGCGTGTGATGTGCTTCTTCTCGCCGTAAACTTTCTCCAGCGCCAGGCGGATGTGGTTTGCGGCGTTCTCTTCGCCCAGGTGCCGAAGCATCAGAATGCCCGAGCGCAGGACAGCCGTAGGATTCGCGATGTCCTTGCCGGCGATATCCGGAGCCGAGCCGTGCACGGCTTCAAAAATCGCGCACTCGTGACCGAAGTTTGCCCCGGGAACCAGCCCCAATCCTCCGACAAACGCCGCACACAAATCCGAGATGATGTCCCCGTATAGATTTTCCAGCAGCAGCATGTCGTACTGATAAGGATTCATCACCAGCTGCATGCAGGTGTTGTCGACGATGTGCTCGCCGTAAGTAATCTCGGGGTAGTCCTTCGAGACATTGCGCGAGCAGCGAATGAACAGGCCATCCGACAGCTTCATGATGTTGGCTTTGTGGATAGCGTGGATCTTCTTGCGCCCGTGCTTGCGCGCATAGGCGAAGGCAAACTTGGCGATACGGGTTGACGCTTTTTCGGTGATGATCTTCAGGCTCTCGACCACGCCCGGCACCACTTCGTGCTCGATGCCGGAGTACAAGCCTTCGGTATTCTCGCGAACAATCACCAGATCGACGCCAGGGTATCGCGTGGCCACAGAAGGCAGATTGCGAATCGGACGGAAATTGGCAAACAGCTCGAACTGCTTGCGCAGCGCGACGTTGATGCTGGAGAATCCTCCGCCGATCGGCGTGGTCACGGGGCCTTTCAGCCACAACACGGGTACGCTCGATCGACTTCGATCAGTTCTTTTGGAATGTATTCGTGATACTTTTCGTAGGCTTCCGCGCCGGCCGCGTAGCTTTCCCACTCGAATTTGACGCCGGTTGCTTCCAGAATGCGAACGCTGGCGTTGACGACTTCGGGGCCGATGCCATCGCCGGGAATCAAAGTAACTTTATGTGCCATTCTTCCTTATTATGTCGCCGGATTCAGTCTCCGGACTTGGCTTTGGCGGACGAATTCTCCTTGGTGTCGAGCAATTCTTTCAGCTCTTCCATGAACTCGCGCACATCCTTGAAATCGAGATAAACCGAGGCGAAGCGCACATAAGCGACTTTGTCGATGCGCTTCAGCCGATTCATAATCAGCTCGCCGATTTCGCTGGTCTTGCGTTCGCGATCCTGGGAGTCGACCACAAAACCTTCGGCATCGTTGACGATCTGTTCCATCCGGCCCATTGATACCGGGCGCTTTTCGCAGGCGCGCAGCAGCCCGGCAAGAACCTTTTGCCGCTCAAACTTCTCGCGGCGACCGTCTTTCTTCACTACCATGTAAGGGATTTCGTCGATGCGCTCGTAGGTCGTGAAGCGCTTTTCGCACTTCAGGCATTCACGGCGGCGACGAATGGATTCGCCTTCCTTGCTTTCGCGCGAATCGACTACCTTGTCGTTTTCAAAGCCGCAGAACGGGCACTTCATGGGTGTGAGAGATGGCCGGAGGCCTATTTCGATTGTAACAGGGGATGAGAGCCGATCCCCGAGCACCCGGGCTCGTACGGCATCAGAGCGCCCGGTAGAAGTCCATATACACACCCGCTATCAGGCGGTTTACTGCGGCGAGATCGACCTCCCCGCCAAATCGTGACGACTCGGTGGCTTTATCCAATTGTGCAAACAAGCTTGTTCGCCAGGTTGTTCACTTTGTCCAGGCTTCCGAAATCTCCGGCACGAATACCGATCAGTAGGTCCTTTTCCGGACGAGGCAATGTGATGGTGCCTTTTTCGACAAACTCGATGCCTTCATTCAACAACCGGATCGCATGCATGGCAGCTTTCGTGTCGTATCCGAACTTGCCAATGTATTCGGGACGCTGTCCATGTTCGCCGTTGCCCTTCGTTCCATTAAGTCGCGCGAGTTGATCGTTAGCAAATCCACGAAAGGCTAATGCCGCTTTGCGAGACACAAAAAGTTCGACCGATTCAGTCACCTTCAGCCATGCCTTCGCCTGGTGAGAGCTGGACGGAAAAGAACTGCCCGTAAATAGGAAGTGAAGGGCGGTGGGATTTCCTTTAGCGGCCAGCGTCGCCCACTTGCGCAGCGAGTAAAGACAGATGTCGACATCGTCTGGCCCATTGCGGCGTTCGTTGCCTGCGGTGCTCCAAACAAAGTGCTCGTAGCGGGTAATGCCTAGCGATTCCTCCGGTGGCTCGACGAATATGCCGTAGATATCGAGATCATCGGTTTGCGAGACTTTGGCGCCATGCAGGGCGCTACCCCCGACGAACTCATGGATGACGGAGTCTGGGGTAGGGAAAGCCCGCATGCTTTATGTGGTCGTGAATGTCGTCTGATCGTTTGTCCATTTCGGTAGCTGGCAGGATGGCGGTAAGTGCAGCTCGCCGTCAACGCAAAAAGTCACCGCCGTTCAGCGCGTGATTATAACCGCCGAGGACTCCTGGCGACCGTTCGCCGCCACCCCGCCTCACTCGGATGAGTGCGTGACGACACAGAACTCCACCTGCCAGGAAGATGACAATAGCTGCAGTGAGGAGCGCGGTGGTGTTTCTTTTATAAGCCGTACCGGCATCTCCACCATTCATCCATCTCCGCGCGCCCACTCCATTTCAGCGAGGATCAATGAGCACCCAGACACTGCCGCCCGAAGTGAATCTGCCTACCCTGCCAACGGAAGCCACGAGCGTCGCGCCGACACCGGTCAAGCGTCCCGGCCTGCGCATCCTTCAGCCGGAAGTCACTTACACGGGTTCGCCCATCAAGCCGCTGCAAAAAGGTTTGCCGAAGAAGACTGAGTCGCTTTGCCCCGAATGCACCAAGGTTATTCCGGCAGACATTTTCGCCGACGACGGCAAAGTCGTGATGGAGAAGCAGTGTCCCGAGCACGGCCACTTCCGCGACATCGTATTCAGCGACGTCGAGCTCTATCTAAAGATGGAGGAGTGGAACTTCGGCGATAATCTTGGCCTGACGAATCCGCAGGTCGAGGGCGGCACGGTATGCCCGGATGATTGCGGCCTCTGCGGGATGCACACCTCGCACACGGCGCTGGCGAATGTCGATCTCACCAACCGCTGCAATCTGACCTGCCCGGTCTGCTTCGCCAATGCCAATGTCGCCGGCTACGTGTATGAGCCGAACCTCGAACAGATTCGCGGCATGCTGAATACGCTGCGCGGCGAGCGTCCCGGTCGACGGCCGCGTGGTCCAGTTTTCCGGCGGCGAGCCCACCATCCACCCGCAGTTTTTCGAGATCCTCTCGATGGCGCGCGAGATGGGCTTCACCCACATACAGGCCGCGACGAACGGCATCGAGCTGGCGGACCTGGAATTCGCGAGGAAAGCCAAGGAAGCCGGATTGGCGACGCTTTATTTGCAGTTTGACGGCGTCAACGATGACATCTATCGCCGTGTGCGCGGCCAGTCGCTGCTCGACATCAAGATGAAGGTCATCGAGAACTGTCGCGCCACCGGCATGAAGATCGTCTTTGTACCTACGATTGTGAAAGGCCTGAACGACCACCAGGTTGGCGACATTGTCCGCGTGGCCATCGAGAACGTCGACTGCGTTTCGGGTATCAGCTTCCAGCCGGTCGCGTTCACCGGGCGCATCGCCAAACACGAACTGCTGGCCAAGCGCTTCACCCTCGCCGACCTGGCGCGCTGCGTCAGCGAACAAACCGGCATCACCGATCCCCGCTCCGATTGGTTCCCGCTGGCCTGTGTTACCCCATTCTCAAAATTTACAGCGGCGTTGCGCGGGACCGGCGTGCCCACTATTTCCTCGCACCCGCACTGCTCGCTCGGTACCTACTTCTTCGTCGACGAGGGGTCGAAGAAAGCCGTGCCCATTACGCAGTTCGTCGACGTGCCCAATATGCTGCAGGACATGGAAGAGCTGTCGCGCTCGGCCGGCAAAGCGCGCTTCAAGTTCTACAGCAAGATGAAGGCGTGGAATTCGTTCCAGCGTCACTTCAAGAAGGAGTTGGCGCCCCCGGGATTGACCTTCACGAAGTTCCTGCAGACCTTGCAGGGGCTGACTAACAAGAAGCTCGGACGCGACGGCAAGGACGGAACGTACACCTATCGCACGCTGCTGGTCGCTGGCATGCACTTCCAGGACGCCTACAACTACGACATCGAGCGCGTGAAGCGCTGCGTCATCCATTACGCCACGCCCGACGGCAAGCTGTATCCGTTCTGCACCTATAACTCGGGCCCCTGCTACCGCGAGAAAATCGAGCGTCAGTTCTCGACACCGTTGGAGAAGGCGGCAGCGGGCAGTTAGCGGGTGCCCCAGGTTCGGGTCCTGGTTTTGGACGCTAACCTGGGATGGAACGTGCGTGGCCCAAGTTAGCCCAACAGATGGGCGACCCTGGGGCACCTTTACCTGGCCGACAGATGGGCGACGCTGGGGGACTTCCAGGGATTCGGATTTCGCAAGTGGGCTCGCTTCCTCCACTTTCGACGTATGCGGCACTCTAGCCGCGGCTCCGCCCGGTCTTATACAATCAAGGGTTTCCTACTGTTACGCCATCCCCGTAAGGAGCAGACACTCCGGTCGCAAACACCGGAAACGCGGGCCCAATCGGTCCGCGACGTCGTAAATCGAAATCATGAAAATACACGAATACCAGGGAAAGACCATTCTTGCGAAGTATGGAGTGGCCGTTCCGCGTGGGTACATGGTCGAGACGCGCGAAGAAGCTGAAGGCGCGACCCGGTCATTGCTGCGCGAGGGCGCCACGGGTGTAGTCGTTAAAGCGCAGATTCACGCTGGTGGCCGCGGCAAGGGCGGCGGCGTGAAGATCGCCATGAACGCCGAAGAAGCTGCGGCGCTGGTTCCGAAGATGCTGGGCATGAATCTGGTTACCCACCAGACCGGTCCCGAAGGCAAGAAAGTGCAGCGGCTGCTCATTGAAGAGACGCTGCCCATCGCACGCGAGATGTACCTCGGCATCGTGCTCGACCGCCAGGTTGGGCGCAACGTCTTCATGGCATCGGCTGCCGGCGGTATGGAGATTGAAGAAGTCGCGGCGAAAGATCCCAACGCTATCATTAAGGTCCATCTCATTCCCGGCTTCGGCCTGCTGCCGTTCCAGGCGCGCGAGATCGCTTTCCGGCTGGGGCTCGAACCCAAGTTCATCAACGGCGCGGTCAAGTTCATGATGGCGCTGGCGCGCGCTGCCGAAGAAACGGATGCGTCGCTGGTCGAAATCAATCCGTTCATCACCACGACCGACGGCCGCCTGTTCGCCCTCGATGCGAAGATGAACTTCGACGACAACGCCCTCTATCGCCATCCTGAGATCCGCGAGCTGCGCGACATCAGCGAAGAAGATCCGCTGGAAGTCGAAGCCAGCAAGTACAGCCTGAACTACATCAAGCTCGACGGCAACGTGGGCTGCATGGTGAACGGCGCCGGCCTGGCGATGGCCACCATGGACATCATTCAATACGCGGGCGGCATGCCGGCCAACTTCCTCGACGTAGGCGGCGGCGCCAACGAAGAGCAGGTCACCCATGCCTTCGAGATTCTTCTCAGCGACAAGAACGTGAAGGCGGTCCTGATCAACATCTTCGGCGGCATTCTGCGCGTCGACACACTGGCCAACGGCATCGTCAGCGCGGCGCGGGCGACCAATATCCAGTTGCCGATCGTGCTGCGGCTGGAAGGTACGAACGTCGAGAAGGGCCGCGAGATTCTGAAAGAGAGTGGACTGAAATTCATCGTGGCAGAGACCATGAAAGACGCGGCTGAAAAAGTTGTCGCCGCTGCTAAGGGGGTTCAATGAGCATACTCGTTGATAAATCCACGCGTTTGTTAGTGCAGGGCCTGACGGGCCGCGAAGGAACCTTCCACGCCAAGAATGCCCAGGCCTACGGCACGACCGTCGTTGGCGGTGTCACGCCCGGCAAGGGCGGCACGACGCACGAGGGCTGGCCCATCTTCAACACCGTGAGCGAAGCGGTTGAGAAGACCGGCGCCAATGCGACCGTGATCTTCGTGCCGCCGCCGGGCGCGGCTGACGCCATCATGGAAGCTGCCGATTCGAACATCCCGCTCATCGTCTGCATCACCGAAGGCATCCCGGCGTTGGACATGGTCAACGCCTGGGAGTTCCTGAAGACGAAAAACTCGCGGCTGATCGGTCCCAACTGTCCCGGCATCATCTCACCGGGCAAGTGCAAGATCGGCATCATGCCGGCGCACATTCACAAGGAAGGCAATGTCGGCATCGTCTCGCGCTCGGGCACGCTGACCTATGAAGCGGTCTACCAGCTGACTACGCGCGGCATCGGCCAGTCGACCGCCATCGGTATCGGCGGCGATCCGATCATCGGTACCAACTTCGTCGATGCGATTCGCCTGTTCAACGAAGATCCGGAGACCGAAGCCATCATCATGATTGGGGAAATCGGCGGCAGCGCGGAAGAGACGGCTGCTGAATTCATCAAGCAGAATGTGCGTAAGCCGGTGGTCGGCTTCATCGCCGGACAGACCGCACCTCCGGGACGCCGCATGGGTCACGCGGGTGCCATCATCTCCGGCGGCAAGGGAACCGCGGCCGAGAAGATCAAGGCGATGGAAGCTGCGGGCATTCATGTGGCAAAATCGCCGGCGGAAATCGGCGAGACGCTGGTGAAGGCTCAGGCGGCGGTGATGGGACGGTAAGAAGACCGAAGCGGCGACGGCGTAGGAACCCGGAGCGTGAGCTCCGGGTTGTCACCCGACAAGGAGAGTAGCAGCCAGAGCTAACCGATGCTGCAAGACTTTACGTATAAGTCGTTCGCTGAGAAGACTTTGAAGGATTCCGTTATTAGAGCAATTGTTTTCAATACTTTACAGGGCCGTTACAGGGGGGAGTAACGAAAGTAACCTCTTGTGATGGCTAAGTTTCGCCAACCCCAAATCGTAAGGACGAAGAACTAACGCATGAAAACTTTGCAACGCACTCTTTCTATCATCAAGCCCGACGCGGTTGAGCGCGGCGCGGCTGGCGACATCATCCACACGCTTCTGGAAAACCAATTCCGCATCATCGGCATGAAGATGTTGCACATCAACAAAGCGCAGGCCGAAGGCTTTTACGCGGTTCACGTCCATCGTCCGTTCTTCGAGTCGCTGACCAACTTCATGTCGAGCGGCCCGATTGTCGTCATTGCGCTCGAGAAAGAAAACGCCATCGCCGATTATCGCAAGCTGATGGGCGCGACGGATCCGGCGAAGGCGGAAGAAGGAACGATCCGCAAGAAGTGGGCGTCTAATATTGAACACAATGCGGTTCACGGATCGGACGCCGATGATACCGCGCGTTTCGAGTTGAGCTACTTCTTCGCTGGATACGAACTGGCGAAGTAAGGTGTCTCCCTCACACGAAACGGCATCTCGTAGCTGGCGAGCGGAGGATTTATGGCACATGTGCAGATCACGATGTTGGCGGGCCGCACCATGGAACAGAAGCGGCGAGCCGTAAAGCGCATCACCGAAGCCATGGAGCAGGAGTTGCACGTCAAGCCGGAGAAACTGACCGTTGCCTTCGTCGAAGTACCGCGCGAAAGTTATGCTCGCAACGGCACTCTGATGTCCGATCGCCAGGACGTAAGTTAAACCCCTGGCGCAACAAAAAAGCCGTCCTTCGCGCGGACGGCTTTTGTTTGCCCAGATGAGGTTAGTTAGTGAGATTCGGCAGTTGTGCTCATTCCGTTGTTCTTGCCCATCGTCGCGCTTGAGGGCATCGAGGCGCCGACCTGCGGAGCTACTTTTTCGGCCTCGTGTAAATGGCTTTCCAGAGTTGGCGTGGTCTGCTTCGCCCAATCGCGTAGCGCCGGCGAATGAGCGACCTCAGACTCATGCTTGAATTCGGCCACGTCCTTCTTGTGATCCATCACCATATCGTGCATGTAGGCTTTGTCGAACGCCGCTCCATGCAGTTTCTCCAGCCGATCTTTCGTAGCCTGATCTTTGGCGTCGAGACTGGTCGGTAATGATACTTCTTCCTGCGAGGCCAGTTGCTTCAGCTGATCGTTCGCCTTGGAGTGATCGTCGACCATGCGTTTGCCAAAGGCCTTCACCTCGGAACTCTGTGCGTTCTGCTCGGCCAGTTGTCCGAGTTCCACCTCGGCCATCCCGCCTTGTGCGGCTTTATCCATGAAGTGTTGATCCGCGGTCGTTACCCCGCCGTTCATAGTGGACTTGGTGTTGTTCTGAGCCATCGACATTCCCGTCAGCAGAAATGTCGCCGTAATAATTGTCAAAGTCGTCCTGAAGGTTTTCATTGCATCCTCCTTAGATACCCGAAAGCCCAAGTTTGATTGTCCGGTTGTTACCCGCATTACTTGGAATGGACAACTCGAAGTAGGGTTGTCGGAAAGCGGCGACAATGCAGAGCTGCGGCTTTTGCTGCGGACCATCGTTCAGGACGTCGTCGGAGACTTTGTCAGGAAGCTGCTCTCCTTGACGCTTGCTTCCGGTCACACTAGAGTCGAAGTGAGAGATTTGCAGCCTTGGACACTCTGGTCGGCAAGAACATTCTGCATTACACCGTCGTCAAGAAGCTGGGTTCCGGCGGGATGGGAGTTGTGTATGAAGCCGAAGACAGCCGACTCGGACGCCATGTTGCTCTGAAGTTCCTGCCAGCAGAGCTGGAGCAGGATTCGCACGCGCTGGAGCGCTTCAAGCAGGAAGCTCGTGCGGCTTCGGCGCTGAATCATCCCAACATCTGCACCATCTACGCCATTGAAGAATGCGATGGCCAGCACTTCATCGCCATGGAGTTGCTGGATGGACAAAGCCTCAACGACAAGATTGACGGTCACGCGATGTCGTTGGAGAAGATTGTCGACATCGGCATCCAGATTACGGATGCGCTCGATGTCGCGCACAACAAAGGCATCGTTCATCGTGACCTGAAGCCCGCGAACATTTTTCTCACCACCCGCGGACAGGCGAAGATCCTCGACTTCGGCTTGGCCAAGCTGATTTACGATCGCCGCGGTTCGATGGAAACCGTCGGCGGAAACGCTGCCACAGCTGCGCCCGTAATGTTGACCTCGCCCGGAACCGCGGTTGGAACCGTTGCGTATATGTCGCCCGAACAGGCTCGCGGCGAAGAGCTTGATGGACGCAGCGATCTGTTCTCACTCGGCGGCATTCTATATGAAATGGCGACTGGCAAGATCCCGTTTGAGGGAAATACTTCCGCCGTCATCTTTCAAGGCATTCTGGATCGCACTCCGCGTCCGCCCGCCGAGCTGAATCCAAATGTTCCGTTCAAGCTGGAAGAGATCATCGATAAGGCTCTGGAGAAGGATGTGGAGCTTCGCTACCAGAGCGCGGCCGAGATGCGCGCCGACCTCAAGCGCCTGAAGCGCGATGGTTCAGGCCACTCGCGCAGCGGCGTAGTCGCCGCGCAAGGTTCTTCGGCGGCGCAGTCGAGAAGTAGCGTTGTAGATCGTGAGATTGAGGATTCCCGCACGGCCAAAGAGCGTCGCCGCCGCAGCGGAGCGTTCATCGTTCTCGCCGTCAGCATGCTGATGATCGGCGCCGGAGCTTACGGGCTCTACAACCGCTTCCTGCAATGGCGCGGCGATTCCGGGCCGATTCCATTCCAGAACATGAATATGGAGAAGCTGACGAACACCGGACACATTGTGCTCGCTACGATTTCTCCCGACGGCAAATATGTTGTGAACGTTGCCGACGAAGGCCACGGACAGCAGAGCCTCTGGATGCGACACGTCGCGACCGGCAGCAATGCGCAGATTATGCCCGCGGCCGAAGTCGCTTATCGAGGACTGACGTTTTCGCCCAACGGCGATTTCCTTTACTTCGTGCGCCAGGAGCCCGATCATCCTGGAGTCGGCTTCCTTTACCAGATCCCCGTTCTTGGCGGAACGCCGCGCAAGCTGGTCGATGACGTCGATAGTGCCATCAGCTTCTCGCCCGATGCGCAGCAGATCGTTTATCTGCGCGACAGCTCGTCCGACGCAAGTTCGGTATTGATCGTCGCTCACGCCGACGGAACCAACGAGCGCGTGTTGGCGAAAATGCCGCTTCCGGGATATTCCGACCCTTCGTGGTCGCCGGACGGCAAGTGGATTGCCGCTACCGTGCTCGATCCCGGAACACAGAATCTCGGCCGCGTTGTGCTGATCGACCCCGATAACGGCAAAGAAAAGACGGTTTATGCGGGAACGGCAATCCTGGACAAGCCAACCTGGATGCCCGATTCCGAGCATCTGGCGCTGATCTTCCATGACATTTCCAGCGACTGGAACGGTCAAATTGGCGAGATCGCGATTGCCGCCGGCAAGTTGCACCGCATCACCAACGATCTGAACTCCTACAGCAATCTCACGCTCGGCCTCACGAAGGACGGCAAAGAATTGGTGGCGATTCAGATCACGCCGCAGGCTTCGATTTACACGATGAGTTCCGATCCGAATGGCAGCGCTAACGCCAAGATAATCGACGATCATGGGAATGCGAATGTCGGCTGGTTGCCAGACGGTCGTTTGCTGGCGCTCGACTACGATGGTCACATCTCAACCATGAATGCTGATGGCAGCAATCGCAGCATCGTCTATCAGGAGCACCTGCCGATGTCGGGACTATCGGTTTGCCACGACGGTGCGAGCGCCCTGTTCTCCATGCCTAACAAAGAGACGAAGGCGATTAACGTTTATCGGCTTGATCTGCAAAACGGAAGTGTTGCGCCGCTCACCAAAGGCACAGTCGATCAGAACGCGGTTTGCTCGCCCGACAGCAAGTCGTTCCTGTACACAACGTTCATCAAAGGCAAGAGGCTGTTGATGTGGACCTCGATGAGCGGCGGTCAGCCAAAGCAAATGAGCGATAAAGTGGTTCAGTTTGCGGCCTACTCTCCGGACGGCCAGCAGATCGCGGCTTTCACCTCGCAAGGCACGGGCGTGAATTTCCGTTCGATGATCGAGATTCTTCCGGCGCAAGGGGGTTTGCCGGTCAAAACGTTCCCGCCGATTCCTGCAATCTCTTCTATCTTTGAGTATTCGGCCGACGGAAAGTTCCTCTACTATCCGGTAACCGCCAAGGGCGTTTCCAACATGCTGGCACAGACGATCGGCGAGAAGAACGTGACGCCGATGACCAACTTCAGCGACCTGCTGATCTACGGCTACGATTACGACTGGAAGAACAAGCGATTGGCGGTTTCGCGCGGACGCTCGAACACCGACGTCGTGCTGCTCTCCCAGCAGCAGTCGCAGTAGCTATGCGTTCCGACGAAGATCGAACAAGCAAATCCCGTCTGCCGATTCTGGAGATTCTGGTCGCGATTCTGTTGCTCGGCGGAGCTGCAGTAGCGATTTGGATCATGCATTCGTCTTTGCCCAAGCGATAAACTGATCGACTATGGTCGGAACTCGCATCGATATCTGGTTGTGGGCGGCGCGATTCTTCAAGACGCGCGCGCTGGCAAAACGCGCCTGTGAACTGGGCAGAATCCAATCTCATGGCAATGCGGCGAAGCCTGCGCGCGAAGTACGCGTCGGCGACATGCTGAAGATTACCAACGACAGCGGCGAGTTCGAAGTTGAGGTGCTTCAGCTAAGCGAAATGCGCGGTCCGGCCGCGGTGGCGCAGACGCTCTATCGCGAAACGGAAGCGAGCCGTGAGGCGCGGCTTAAGTCGGCCGAAGAGCGTAAAGCCTTGGCAGCGTTTGAGCCTGCGCCGCCTACAAGGCCGTCGAAGCGTGACCGGCGACACATCATCCAGTTTCGCGGACGACAGTAAATGTTGGGGTCGTTCGGAAAGCGGATCCCTCGTCGGCCTGAAGCGCTTCTCGTGATGACAAGAACGACTGGCGACGGGAGCTGACAAGCCGGCAGCTGACAACTGTTCTATTCCTTCACCGTAATTCCCAGCGCCTTCATCTTGCGATACATGTGGCTGCGTTCTAAACCGAGAACTTCTGCTGTTCGGCTGACGCTGCCTTGGTTCTCGTCGAGCTTCTTCAGGATGTAATCGCGTTCGTAAGCGGCGCGCGCCTGATGCAGGCTGGAGAAATCGCCGATGGCTCGCCGTCCGCCTTCGCGATACACCAGCGTTGGCAGATGTCTGCGTTCGAGCTTGGTGACGGACGGATTCATGATCACGATGCGCTCAATCAGATTGCGCAGCTCGCGCACATTGCCAGGCCAGGAATAGCGTATCAAGGCTTCAAGCGCGTCTTCCGAAATTTCTTTTGGTCGGCGGTTGTAGGTTTCGGAAAACTCCTTCAGGAAATGGCGCGCCAGCAGCGGGATGTCTTCCTTGCGTTCACGCAGCGGAGGAACGTAAAACGGAATAACGTTGAGGCGGTAGAAGAGATCCTCGCGAAAGTTGCCCTTCGAGATTTCGTCTTCCAGATCTTTATTGGTTGCGGCAATCACGCGCGCATCGACGGTAATCGCTTCTTCTTCGCCGACGGGCGCGAATCGTCCTTCGTCGAGGGTGCGCAGCACTTTGGATTGCGTCTTCAGGCTCATGTCCCCGACTTCATCGAGGAACAAGGTTCCGCCATCGGCTTTCTGAAACTTGCCTTCCTTGTCAGCCGTAGCGGTCGAGAACGCGCCCGCGCGATGACCGAAAAGCTCGCTCTCAATGAGGTCTTCGGGAATCGCGGCGCAGTTGACCTCAACGAACATCGCGTCCTTGCGCAGGCTTTGCGCATGGATCGCACGGGCTGCCAGTTCCTTGCCGGTTCCGGATTCGCCGTAGATCAGGACACGCCCATTGGTTGGGGCCATCAGCGAGATCTGCTGGCGCAGCGCTTTAATCGGAATGCTGTCGCCGACAATCACACTGCGCGCCTGAAACTGCTTCTTGAACTCGAGGTTTTCGCTGCGCAGGCGCTTGGCGTCGATAGCGTTCTTCAAAACGATGAGCGTGCGCTCGATGGAAAGCGGCTTTTCCAGGAAGTCGAAGGCGCCGAGTTTGGTGGCGCGCACGGCAGTCTCGATGTTGCCATGCCCTGAGATCATGATGACCTCGGGATGATCTTCGCGCTCGACCAGCTTCTCCAGCGTTTCCAGGCCGTCGATTCCCGGAAGCCAGATGTCGAGCAGCACTACGTCGGGCGACTTATGGCGCAGGATTTCCAGACACTCCTCGCCACTGCCGGCGAGTAGAGTTTTGTAGCCTTCATCCGCCAGCACGCCTTCCAGCGCGCTGCGGATTTGCGACTCGTCATCCACGATCAGAATGGTCTGCATCTTGATTGGCGCCGGCTGCGAAGGCCATTTCCTGAGCCAGAGGCAGCTCTACGATGAAGCGGGCGCCCACGGGAGTGTTCTCTTCCACGCGAATCGTCCCACGATGATCTTCGACGATTCGGCTGACGATCGCAAGGCCCAAGCCGGTCCCGCGACGCTTGGTCGAGAAATAAGGCAGAAACAGCTTCTCTTTCACATCGGGCGTGACCCCATGTCCGGTGTCGGCAACCACCACTTCAACCGAATCGCGACCGTCAGTCAGAGCAGTGGAGATCACGATCTGCTTGAGCAGAGAGTCGTGCAGGGCCTCAGCGGCGTTGTCGACCAGGTTGGCGACGGCGCGCTTGATGGCTTCCGGATCGGCCTGCACCATGGGCAGATCGAGCGGCTAAAAAGCGCTGCACCTGAATGTCGTCCAACCGCCCATCGAACATCAGCAGCGCTTCGTTCACGATGGCATTGATGTCGGAGGGTTGCGGCTTGGAGGCAGGGAAGCGAGCCAGCGTCGAGAACTCGTTGACCAGCTTGCGCACGGTTTCGACCGACGAGTTGATGGTGATGGCGCACTGGCGAATGACGTTGAGCGAGGCTGCGTCGGGCGGAGTCGGGCGCTCCAGGTGGCGACGAATGCGTTCGGCTGACAACGACAACGGGGTCAACGGATTCTTGATCTCGTGCGCGATGCGGCGTGCGACTTCGCGCCACGCCGTCTGCTTCTGCGCACGTAACAGGTCGGTCAGGTCTTCCAGCACTACAACGTATCCGGCGCGATGGCGGCCGTTGCGCGAGGGTTGCTGGGTGGGCGGATCGAGCGAGGCCACGGTGACCGCGACGTTTAGATTGACCCGCGCGGTCGCCAATTCCATCTGGCTGGTCGCGCTGCCCATACGATCGGCCTTGCGCAGCATGTGTTCCAGATCGCTGACCGCGTCGGCCGGGAAGAGGTCACGCAGACTCTCGGCGGAAAGAGCCGGATCCTGATCGATATGCAGCAGGCGGCGCGCAGCCGCGTTGGAATGAACGATACGGCGGGTTGCGTCGAGAGAAAGAACGCCCGAAGGAACGCTCTCCAGAATGGTCTCGATGTGGCGCGTCCGCTCCTCCAGTTGGGCATTGATGTCGGCAAGTTTGCGGCGCGACTCTTCGATGCTGGTGCGGCCCGCTTCCAAGTCGGCCGCCATATGGTTGAACGACTCCACCAACTGACCGATCTCGCTTCCCGCCTGAACGTCGACACGGTAGTCGAGGCGGCCGCGAGAGATTTCATGGGTAGCTTCGGCCAGTGCGACCAGCGGCTTGGTCACCATCTTGGAAAGATAGAGCGCAAGCCACATCGAGGCGAAGAGCACGCCGACTGTCAGCAGCAGCAACAATCCGAGATAGGTGCGACGCAGACGGCGCCGCTGCAGTCGCAGATCGTTATATTGATTTTGACTGTTCTCGAGGTCGCGCAGCGTGCCGGAGTAGTTGGCCGGAAGCGGCATGGCCACCAATACCTGCCCATGATCGCCAACGTGGGCGCGTCCGAGGACGTAACTTTCGCCGAAAAGGTCGAACGGTTTCTGTTCTGGATCGGCCGCCTGAGGCAGATGGCGACGCATCAGCGGCCAACCTTCAGGTGCGTGGAAGCTGGCTTCGGCGCGATCGTCCACGACAGCGAAAGCGAATCCGCCCTGCAGCGTGACCTCACTGTTGCGGAAGGCATCCATGATGTAGCTGAAGTTGCCGGTGTGGAACGACTTCAGCGCTTCCGGTGTGGCGGCGATGCGCTGCGCTTCGCCCTGGGCATTCGCCATGGCGTAATTGCTGAGCAGCGACGCGATCAGATTGGTGTGATACTGCACGTCCTCTGACGGACGCGAAAACCACTTCTCGACGGAGCGATTCAGTAAGCCGTAGGAAAACAGAAACAGAAAGATCACGGGACCAAGCGAGAGGAGCAGAGCTCCCATGACCATGCGGCTTCGAAATTTCGAACCCAGCAGCCCGCTCCTCCGCTCGGCATAAAGCCGCAACAGGGTGCGGATTAAGACAAATGTCAGCGCGACAAAGAGAAGCAAAATCAGCGCAGAAACCAGAGCGACGATCAGGGTCTCTTCGCTGGTATCGGGTTCGAAGAAGGTGAGTTTGAAAGTTGTCTGCGCCAGAATGACGGTAAACAAAAAGAAGACGCAAACCGAGAGCGCGATAATCGCAGGTGTGCTGCTGCGTTTGTTCGTCGGGCGGGTTGGCGAACTAGACGGCAACATCGAGGGTTCGTGGGCCGAGACTCTTCCCTTTATGGCGGAAGATCGGACGGAAACTGCGGGAGCGTGATTCCATTATAGTCCTGTTCCGCCCCGCAGACTGCCTTCTATAACCCGTGTTAGCGCAACGAGTTGCGGCGCGTCGTCGCAGGAAATTTTGAATTTGTGGAAAGTTGGCGACGTGAGAAGAACAAAGCGTGGAATGTCAGGCGGTCAGGGGTTAGCATCCCCCGCCGCCTGATCTTCTGGCAGGACTACTGAGCCGGCGGTTGCATACCGCCCATCATGCCGCCCATGTCCATCTTGCGATAGCCCGACGGAATCTCAAACAGGCTGGCATCCGGCTCGCCTTCCTTGATGTTGGTCAACTGCCAGGTCGCATCCTCGGAAACGGACTTGATGGGGAAGTGCAGCTTCTGGTCGATCCACACATTCGATACCTTGCCATCCTTGTGCGTAATCTGCCAGTGATCGCAGCTTCGGCCGTTGACCTGTTCGGTGCCGAGGTTCTTGCAAGTGGCGCCGGTCTCGCCGGAGCACGGATTGCCAGGATCGCTATACGGCTTGATGCTGGGCGCCATGCCGGGGCGATGCGCCATCATCATCGCCTGGTCCGCCTTGAACTCCATGTACATATGCTGCTGCGGCATCAGCATGTCGGTGGTCTGCGTCGCCGTGTTGGTGATCATGATGGCGTTGCCGCGAGGGCCGGTGTCCATGTCCATGCGCATGTGGCTGCGGGTGAAGTACATCTTGCCGTTGATCTCGCGTGCGTCGCCGCCGCGGCCTGAGGTTATTTGCATGTCGGCGGAGAACGGCGAAATTTGTGGAACGACTTGGGCTACCGCCGATAGGGAAAAGGTACCGAACAGTACGGCCAAAACCAGACGAAGTGTCAGTTTCAAGTAACTCTCCTCGAAAGTTGCAGGGAATGGGCTCTGGCGGGCTGCGCCCGTAGCCGTCCACCAGTTTACGATGAAATTTCCAAAAACGAAGGTACTTACGTGCCAAGTCGGCGTTATGCGGGGGAGGGGAGCAAGGCTGCCGGAATCAGAAAACTGGATGTGCCGGTGCGGATTGAACTATAGTCTATGCAAGACTTCAGCCATACGTCCTGTCGGCAGCAGGGCTGACGAGCGTTAAGGAGACACGCCTGATGGGCGCAACTGGCATGTGGTCGCGTAAGGCCGATCCCTCTTCTACCGGGGACCCACACGTCCTGGTGGTGGTAGAGGGCGCCGACCGCCGCACCATTGTCCTCGATCACTATCCGTTTACGATTGGGCGCCGCACTGATCGTGACCTGGTCATGGCCGACCCTCGCGTATCGCGCGAACACGCGCAGTTTTTGACCGAAGGCGACGGCATCTACGTTATCGATCAGGGCAGCCGCCACGGGACGTTCGTCAACGGCGAACGAATCAATCGCCGCAAGCTTAATCGCAACGACCACGTCGAGTTCGGCGTGCAGGGCGGACCGCACGTTCTTTTCAGTCCGGACCGCTCACCCACCAGCGCCGCGCAACAGTTCCTGAGCCAGTTCTCCACCTGGAAGCCGGCCTCCGGCGCGGGCTCGGACCTGGAAATGCTGAACGTCTTTCTTGAGGCGGCGCGCAAGCTGAATACCAGCGGCGTTCTCGACGATGTTCTTACTGCTCTGCTGGAGGCGGCTCTCCGCTTGACGCGAGCCGAGCGCGGATTTGTGTTTCTGCGGCATCCGGACGGCGAACTTCGCCTGGCGGCCGGTCGCGATAAGAACGGAAACAGCATCAGCGACGACACCACCATCTCGCGCTCCATCCTGCGCGACGCCGCACAGAGCGCCTCGGAATTCCTGGTGACCGACACCGACGACACCGGCAAACTCGCCGGACGCGAAAGCGTGGTAGCCCACAACCTGCACAGCGTGATCTGCATTCCGTTGCGCAAGACGGTTATTCAGGAAAAAGTAAAGGACGACACGAAGTCGGGCGAGACCAGCGACGTGCAGGGTGTGCTTTATCTGGACGCGCATTTCCTCTCCGGCAAGTTGTCGTCGGTGAGTCACGACATTCTCCGCACCATCGCCAACGGCGCCGCTACGCTGGTAGAGAACGCCGCGCTGGTGCAGGCCGAAGATGCTGCCAAACGCTATCGGCAGGAGTTGGCGATCGCGTCGGAGATTCAGCAGCGCCTGATGACCGTCACCGTGCCTGAAGTTCCATTCGCCAAAGTGAATGCCGTCAGTTATCCCTGCAAAGACATCGGCGGAGACTTCTTCGATCTGGTTTATACCGACAAGGGTTTGTCGCTGATCGTCGCCGACGTATCGGGCAAGGGCGTTTCGGCTGCCGTGGTCGCATCCATCCTGCAAGGAATGTTGTATTCACAGCTGGCGCGGGACTCGTCGCTCTCGGAAATGATTGCAGCGGTCAATCGCTTTCTGTGCGAAAAAGTTGCCGGCCAGAAATACGCGACGCTGGTGATCGCGCGCCTGTCGAACAACGGCGATCTGGAGATGATCAACTGCGGTCATGTGCCGCCGCTGCTTGTGTCGGAAGGCAAAACGATCAAAGTGGAGGAAGGCAATCTCCCGGTTGGCCTGGTCGCTGTCGCCGAGTTCACCGAGCTGCGGATGAAAATGAAAACGGGCGACCGTCTGTTGCTAGTCACCGACGGCGTCACGGAAGCCGAAGACGCGAGCGGAGAATTCTTCGGCACCGAACGTCTGGAGGAGTGCAGTCCGCAGGGACTCACGTGCATCGAGCAGGCGGTGACGGAGTTTCGCGGCAACACCCCGTTGACGGATGACTTCACCATCACCGAGATGATTTATCGCGGCACGAATTGACCATGCCGAAAGTAACGCCACGAAAGTCCAGAGTAGCTTCCCGATAAAGCTGCAGACACAATTTTTCAGAGCTGATACCACCGGAAAGTCTTGGCTGCTCACGCCATCTATGTTGTAATGGTTCATTGTTAATTTGTAGCTGCTCCACTACAGAAATATGTATTTGCTGCCACTCATAAATCTCTGGACGTCGGGCAGAATCGGTTCTCAGTTTGTTTCCAGCGTTCCGCAACGCAAACTGGGTTATACCGTTTTCTTCTGTGCACTTATCCTCGTAGCCTCGGTGCCGGCTATGGCCGTTACTCATGCCGTAGCCCACGCACGGATACACCACAGCCATCACGCTGTCTTGCGCACGGCGGTTCCGACCCGTCATTATCGCGGTCATTACCAGGTCGGTCTGGGTCGATGGAGTCCCATGTTCCCCGGTTCGCACGAAATGCTGGTGCGGGAGAACGAAGAACTCGATCGCATGCAACTGCCGCGTATTAATGATGACTACGAGCTGACTCGCTACGAGCTGTCGCAGGATCTGGTGCCTGTATCCGAGTCCGACGGCCTGAAAATCGCCGCCGACCTGCCGGACAATCGCCGCTACTGCCGTCCCTGGACGCGCGATTTTTTGAACGATTTCAGCACGGCCTTCTACGATCAGTTCCACACTCCGATACAGGTCAACTCGCTGGTGCGCACAGTCGAGCAGCAGCATCGCCTGCGCCGCTGGAACCGGTTCGCGGCGCCTGAGTTTGGCGACACAGCTTCAACCCACCTGACCGGCGTCACCTTCGACATGTCGCGCCGCGGCCTTACCTACGAGCAGTATGAATGGATTCGCAACTACCTGCTCCCGTTACAGGCGCAGGGTATGGTCGATCCCATCGAAGAGCGGCAGCCAGTGCTGCATGTGGTCGTCTACGAGAAGTACTCGGGCCGCAACGACCAGAAGAACGCGTGGTCGGAAGCGAATGAAGCCACGGAGATGGATCCCTATGGAGCCGCAGCAACACCGGCCGCAGTGATCGGTCCTGCTCCGGCGGGCAGCGCGGTCGCGGCAGCAGGCAGCCAGCCGTAGCTCAGCGGACAGTAAAAGAACAGAAACGGCACGCTAACAGCGTGCCGTTCGTATTTGCAGCTAACCTCAGCGGCTAAGTCAGTGCGCCACGACCATCAGCTTCCGCTCCGTCATATCCTCAATCGCGTAGCGTAAGCCCTCACGGCCGAGGCCGGAGTCTTTCACCCCGCCGTACGGCATCTGGTCGATGCGGAATGTGGGCACGTCGCCCACGATCAGGCTACCTACTTCGATCTCGTTGAACGCTGTCTGAATCAATCCAAAGTCGCGGGTGAACAGGCCCGCCTGCAAGCCGTAGTCGGAGCTGTTGATGAGCGTCAGGGCCTCATCGAAGGTTTCGTAAGCCTCCAGCGTGACCACGGGGCCGAAGATCTCCGCGCAGTTCACGCGCATGTGTGGCGAGGTCCCGGTCAGCACGGTCGGCTCTACGATGGAGCCGTTGCGCTTTCCGCCGCACAGCAGTTTCGCGCCCGCCTGTACCGCATCGTTTACCCAGCCGACTACGCGGACAGCGTCCTGCTCGCGAATCATCGGCGGGATATCGGTGGTTTCGAGTGCGGGATCGCCGATCTTTAATTTGCGGACACCCTGGAGAAGCTGCTCTTTGAATGGCTCAAAGATGTGCTGATGTACCAGGATGCGTTGTACCGAGATGCAGGTCTGTCCTCCATAAGAAAAGCCGCCGGCTACGCAGCGTTGGACGGCATGGGCAACGTCGGCGTCGCTGTGCACGATGACACCTGCATTCCCTCCTAGCTCAAGCGTGACCCGCTTCTTGCCGGCGCGGTTTTTAAGCTCCCAACCCACAGCCGCGCTGCCGGTGAAGGTCAGCAGCTTAATGCGCTCGTCGGCAACCAGGATGGCGGCATTGTCGTTCGACAGCGGCATCACAGCAAAGGCGCCGTCAGGCCATGAGGTGTTGTCGATGATCTCGGCCAGCATCAGCGCGGAGACCGGTGTTTGTGGTGCGGGCTTCAGGATCAGCGGACATCCGGCGGCGATTGCCGGCGCGACTTTGTGCGCCACGAGGTTCAACGGAAAGTTGAACGGCGTAATAGCGAAGACCGGGCCGACAGGGAATCGCCGTACCAGTCCCCAGCGGCCGGCAGTCGATTCCAGCGTGTCCAGTGGCAAATACTCGCCATAAATGCGCGTCGCTTCTTCGGCGGCGATCTGAAACGTGTTGATCGCGCGGTCGACCTCGATGCGCGCGGTCTTGATGGGCTTGGCTGCTTCCTGGCAAATCGTGCGCGCAAATTCCTCGCGGCGCGCGATGATTGCCTGGGTAATTTCCTGCAGGATAGCGGCGCGCTGGTGCGACGACATGCGGCGGGTCACGGCAAACGATTCCACGGCCGATTGGATCGCGACTTCGACATCGTTGTGCTCGGCCTCGCTCACCACGGCTACAACACTGTGATCGTAGGGTGAAGTGACGACGGACTCGCGCCCATGCGTGCTCCATCCGCCGTTGAGGAAAAAGCCCATGCTGCGTATGGTGGAAGTAGTCTGACTCATTCTCGCCTCTTGTGATGTAAGGAGGTTAGATGCAGCATGTATGCTCTCCGGCAAGATACATACCATAAGCGTACTCGTATGAGTAGCAGAATTCAGGTTGCCAGCCGCCGCACGGCGAACGCCGTATGAGCCGTGCGCAATCTAACAGCAGGGAGTCACCATGGCGGATTCGGAGACCGAATACATTGTCGAACTACAGCCGAAACTGATCCAGCGTCTGGACGAGTTGGGTTTTGGCCACGAGCCATACCGCGACGTGCTGGTGCACGGGCTGGCCGAGCTGGCGTCTCGCGCTCGCACCCTCGATCAACAGGCGCTGCCTCTATTTATGTCCTTGGACGCGAGTCATCGCCGCTCGCTGGCTGAGGTCACGCTCGCCTTGAAGAATCATCTGGACGCGATGCTGGATTCCATTACTGACACCCGCGCGGGCCTGTCGGCACTAGCCGACTTCCTGCTCCGCGAAGAGGAAGAATCAAGGTAGCGCCTCAGTTGGTGAACTGAAGCTGCGACGTCAGTCCCGCCAGCTTGAGCACCTTATAGACCCCTACGTCGGTGCCGCGCAAAACGATGACGACCTCCGCCTTCTCGGCCGCCTGCGCCAATTCTTCCAGCGCCTTCAAGGTTCCAGCGTCGATGTGCTGCACCGAAGAGAAGTCCAGCATCAGCTCGCTGTCGGCTGCCGAAAGGCTTTCCCGCGCCTCACGCAGTGTCTGCACAGGATATTGTTTATCGAGGATGAGACAGTTGGCTGTCGTCATACAAAGGCCTCCTGCTTGTGTCTGCGGGATTCTTTCTGTGCGTCCTCAGCCTCGGCGCCACGGCCGCGATAGGCGCTCCAGTAGAGTTCGATGATTTCTTTCACCAGGGGCATGCGTGGGTTCGAGCGCCACGAGGGATCGTCGAAGGCGACTTTGGCCAGATCGGGCATAGCCGCCTCGAATGTTTCTCGGCTGATGCCGAGTTCGGCAATCGAGCGCGGCACTTCCAGCCGGTCGAGCAGTTGCTCGGTCGCGGTGACCAAGTTCTTGACCTTCTCTTCCACGGTATGGCCGCCGAGTCCGACCAGGTCGGCAATCATGGCGTATTTCTTGTGCGCGACGTAGGTTCGCTGATTCGGCGAAGGCATGAACTTCGTCGGCACCGACGCGTTATAGGCGATGACGTGCGGCAGCATCAGGGCGTTCGCGCGTCCATGCGCGATACCGAAGCGCGCTCCAAAGGCGTGGGCCAGCGCATGATTGACGCCGACGGAAGCATTCGAGAAGGCAATCGCCGCGATGCAGGCAGCGTTGTGCATCATGCTGCGAGCTTCTTCATCGCGTGGGTTGTCGTACACCTCAGGCAGGTATTTGAAGACCAGTCGAATCGCCTGCATGGCGTTCGAGTCGGTGTAAGGCGAGGCGAAGATCGAGACCGCCGCTTCCAGAGCGTGGGTCAGGCAGTCAATGCCGGTGTCGACCGTCAGGACCTTGGGCATCGACATGACAAACTGCGGATCGACGATGGCGACGTCGGGCGTGAGCGAGTAATCGGCGAGCGTGACCTTGATGCCGCGCTCCTTGTCGGTCATCACCGCGAAGGGCGTAACTTCGCTGCCGGTGCCGCTAGTCGTAGAGATGGCGATCAGCCGCGCGTGATTGGTTTTTTCAGTAGGGTATTGCACCACGCGCTTGCGGATGTCGAGGAATGGAGCGGCGAGCTCTTCCAGGTCGGCCTGCGGCGATTCGTACATCAGCTTCATGATCTTCGCCGCGTCGATGACCGAGCCGCCGCCAAGCGCGACGATCTGGTCGGCCTTGTAGAAGTTCAGCGCCTCGACACCTTGCGCGATGATTTTGATGTCGGGCTCGGCGTCGGGAATGATGGTGACACGCACTTGCGTTTCCGGCGGAATTGCCCTGCGAACAATGTCGGCGTGGCCAATCTGCTCCAGTGCCGGATTGGTGATGATCAGCGTGGACCGCGAAGCGAAGTTGCGCAGGTTTTCCACGGCCTTCATGTTGAAGTAAATCTGGTTGGGAACTCGGAACCACATATGCGCCTGTGTCCTTCGCGCCATGCGCTTGATGTTCAGGTAGTGGTAGACATTGACGTTGTCGGTGGTGCTGTTGCCGCCGCCGGTACCGCAGCCGAATGAAAAGGTCGGCACCATGTCGTTGTAGACGCCGCCCAGCGCGCCAATCGAGCCCGGCGAGTTCACAATGATGCGTCCGGCGTTGATGACTTCGCCGAACTTGCGGATCACCTCTTCGTTGTTGGAGAACACCACCGCCGTATGGCCCAATCCGCCGGCGTAATTCACATCCACGCACACCTTCAGCGCTTCCTCAACCGAGTGGGCGCGATACACGGCGAGAACAGGGAAGAGCTTCTCGACCGAAAGCGGATACTTCCGTCCTACCCCTTTGATCGGCGCGATGAGCAGCTTGGTCTTCGGCTTAACGGTAATCCCGACGAAGCGCGCGATGTTGGTAGCTTTCTGGCCGACGGCCATCGGCTGCATGTAGCCGGTCGCCGGATCGATCACGGTGCGGCCCAGGATCTCGGTCTCCTGCTCGTTGCAGATGTGCGCGCCCAACTCCTCAAATTTCTGCAGCACGCGATCGTAGATCTCGTCGTCGATGACGACCGTCTGCTCGGAGGCGCAAATCGTGCCATTGTCGAAAGTCTTTGATGTGATGATGTCGACGATGGCCATCTCGATGTCAGCGGTCTTCTCCAGGTAAACCGGAGTGTTGCCGGGGCCGACGCCAAGCGCGGGCTTGCCGGAACCGTAAGCCGCCTTCACCACGCCGGGGCCTCCGGTCGCGTCGATCAAGCCGATGTCGCGATGGTGCATCAGGAAATCATTGTCGTGCAGCGTGTGCGATTCCAGGCAGGTGAACACGCCTTCGGGGGCGCCGTGCTTGACCGCAGTCTCGTACATGATGCGCACGGCCTCGGAGCAGCAGCGCCACGCCGCCGGATGCGGGCTGAAGATCATGGCATTGCGCGTCTTGATGGCCATGATGCACTTGAACAGCACCGTGGACGTGGGATTGGTAATGGGCGTGAGAGACAGGATGACGCCGATCGGTTCCGCCAGTTCGGTCAAGCCATGCTCATGATCTTCGCGGATGACGCCTACCGTGCGTTTGTCCTTGACGTAGTTGTAGACAAACTCTGTGGCCACCATATTCTTGATGGCCTTGTCTTCCAGCACTCCAATTTTTGTTTCCTCGATGGCCAGGCGCGCCAGGTACTGGGCCTTCTCCAGCCCGGCGAGGACCATGGGTTTGACGATTCGATCGACGTCTTCTTGTGTGCACTGGGAGAAAACGGCGGCCGCGGTTCGCGCCTGGCTGACGAGTCCTTCCAGATAAGTGACGCGATCTTGGCTGAGGGTTGCGGCAGGGTCACTCATACGTCCTTCTCCGCGGCGCACAGGCCGAAAAATACCAGCTTCAGTATCGGAGGCCGCGACCATACCGGCAGTGAGCCTCGTCACCCGGAAATGTGAGCGAATGCCGTGAGTTGTCAGAGTTAAAGATGCGACGGCGGACGATTCTGAAAGCGGGTCCGCGTCGTGCAACTTCTAGAAGTTTCTAGTACTACCAGTGGTAGTAACGGGTGTCGAGGATTAGGCTTCCAACTTTGATACACAGTCCGGGCCTAACTGGAGGCTTCATGCCGTCACCCCGCTCCCTGCGACGTCTTGGCCGTCTGCTGCTCCTCGCTACACTTTTTATTCCCATCGGCCTTCACGCCCAGAACTCCACTAGCACACTGCGAGGTATCGTCCAGGACGCAACCGCGGGACGCGTAGCGGGTGCTCAGGTCACCGTCCGCTTAACGGATTCGTCGATCGCCCGCGAGGCGACGGCAAACGATCGCGGAGAGTTCCGTATTGACGGCCTTCTGCCCGGACCTTATCAGGTGACCGTTGCGGCCAAAGGATTCGCTGATGCCACGGCCGATGTCGACACCGCAGTCAGTGTGGTGCGCGATATCACCATTACGCTGAAACCCGCAGCCAAACACGAGACGGTAAACGTGCAGTCAGGTGTTTCCTCGATTACCACCGAAACCCTCGATACGTCCAGCGCGGTGCGCGGCGGGGTAGTGGACAGCAAGGACCTCGAATCTTTTCCGCTGCCGGCACGCAGCTTCGCCAACATCGCTTATCTGGTGCCGGGAACCGAGCCCGTCGAGCCTTCCGATCCGACCAAGGCCCGTATCACAGCCGTCTCTACCGGTGGAAGTTCCGGCCTGAACAACGAACTCTCGGTTGACGGCGCCGACAACTCCGACGACTGGATTGGCGGCTTCCTACAGAACTTCTCGCCCGACGGTCTTCAGGAATTTGCCGTCCGCACGTCAAATGAAGACGCGGATACCGGATGGACGACTGCCGGGTCCGTGGTGATCACTACCAAGCACGGAACCAACGAGTGGCACGGCGACGCGGCTGTCTACGAACGTGCGGCTGATCTCAACGCTCGCTTCCCAATCGAGAATCCCCCGCAAACTTGTATCAACAATGTTTGCGTGAACAATCCCAAGCAGCCATTTTCGCGGCAGAACTATGTGGGTACGATCGGTGGGCCCATCAAGAAAGACAAGCTGTGGATCTTCAGCTCCTTCGAGACCGTGCAGGAAAATGCGAGCATCGCCTATAGTCCAATCAGCACGACGCAATTCGACGCCCTCTCGCAATTGGCGTCACAGGGATTGATTACCGGCTCACCTTCTATCGCTACCCCTTCCTTTGTTCCTATTCCATTTCGCGATTACATGGGTACAGTGCGCTTCGACTGGGCGCAATCGTCAAAATCGAGTTGGTTCCTGCGCACATCGATGGACAGCTATGTCACCAACAACAACCTGGTGCAGCAGGGCACATTGCCATCAACCGGTCTGCTGACACATGACAATTACTGGAATGTGGCGCTCAGCAACACCTATGCGTTCAACTCAAGCACGGTGGGCAATCTGGTCCTCGACGCCAGCTTGTTGCACCTCACGCAGACTCGAAATTCGAATTTGGGCTACGCGCTGGCTTTCCCCTTCAGCGCCACATCGCTGACGATTTCCGGGTTTGAAACCTACGGCGACAACCAATTCGCTACTCCTATCACGCTTTTCCCCGACCTGCGCAATCAGGAGAAATATCAGTTCCGCTACGACTTGAGCCACATAGTGGGCACCCATTCGCTCAAGTTTGGTGTCGACTTTATTCATGAACCGGTGCTCAGCGGAGGTTTTCCCGGCAACGCCGAGACGCTTGCTCAGTATGCCAACAATCCGACGTATTACATTCAGAACCCCGGCGTGTTTGGAACCTTCAACCCAGGCTGCGTTAACTTCACCGCTTCCGACGGCTCGACCTGTACCTACACACCTGCCGGCAACGGAAGCTTTTCGCAGAACGTTCAGCGCATGGCGCTGTACGCCGAGGACTCATGGCGGGTCACGCCGAGGCTGACCGTCAACTACGGCTTGCGTTGGCAGTCGACTTGGGGACTATTCGATGCTTCAGGCCGCAGTCAGGCTGAGAACCCGGCGTACATAACCATGCAGGCGTTGCAGATTCCCGTGGTACCGGGGCTGCCGCACGATGACCATCACCAGTTTGCCCCTCGCCTTGGGTTCGCTTACTCTCCTGGCAACAGCGGGACGACGGTGATTCGCGCCGGCTTTGGCATGTTTTACGACGATCTGGCGCAGAACGGATGGGCGACTGCCTTCCAGGGTGTGAACAACTCGAACTACTCCACCGGACCGTGCACGCTGACTGGAGGCCCAGGCAATTACGCGCTTGTGGGCTCGGGCTGCCTGCAGGGCGGTAACACGGCAACCGGCAATGTGATTGGGTCGCCTTACAAAACCCCTTACAACATTCATATTACCGGCGGCTTCCAACACGCTTTCAGCGACCAATGGCTGATGAGCGCCGACTACGTCTATGAGGACGGCGTTCACGGATATCGAGCTTTCCCCTATACCGGAGGCACCAACCTAACCACGCCGCTCATTCCCACTTCCGACCCGAATTATGCCAACGATCAGGCGAGTGTGGTGCCCAATGTCAACGTGTTTGAGGCGGACAACCGTTCCAAGTACAACGCACTGATGCTGCACCTGGCCGGCAACATGAAGCGCTTCAATGTGGTCGCCAACTACACGCTTTCCAGAGCGGACACATGGGGATGCTTGCTGGGTGAACTGTTCGACTATGTCGATGGCGTTTGCCAGCAAGCGAACGGGCAGTTGAATGCTTTTGGACCCGGAGATTACGGACCGTCCGGCGAGAACGTTAGTAGCCGCTTCGTCCTGGCCTTCACGGTACACATTCCCTGGGGCTTCGAAGTGAGCAGCGTCAATCAGTTCGAGAGCGCTCGTCCCATCACGATTACGAACGCCGACAACACCGGCCGCATCTACGTAAACGGAATTCCTACGAGCCTTGACGAATTCCGCGGCACGCCTTACATGCAGACAGACCTGCGTGTGACGCGTCCGGTCAAGGTCAACGAACGCTGGACGCTCTTGCCGTTCATCGAGTTCTTCAACCTCTTCAACCGCAACAATCCCGGGGCGAACTACGCCGTCAATGTTGTGCAGCTTCCGGTTCCGCAGTCAGAGATGGCGCCAAATCCAGTCACGGGCATCACCAATATCACCAGCGTCTGCTCCAACCCAAGCTGTTCCCAAACCGTACCGCTCACCAGCCTGAAGCAGCTTGAGATTCCTGAGGGTGCGTTGGGCGACTTCTTTGGGCCGGGAACGACCGTTGGTATTCCCTTCGCCGCGCAGATTGGCCTGCGCGTGACGTTCTAAGGCGAAGAAAGCGCAGCAAAAAAGCCAGCCCGCTACAGGCTGGCTTTTTGTTTTAGCCGAGAGAACTACTTCTTCAGAGAGGCTACGTAGGTCGCGATAGTCTTCGCCTGATCGGCGCTGACGCCCGAGACGCCCTTAGTGTGCGGGGCCTTTTTGCCGGCTGCGCCGTTGGCGATCAGATCGGCAACCTGCGCCGTGGTCAGAGTGGTCTTCTGGAGAGAGGGACCAACCTTGCCTTCGCCGGCGGCGCCGTGGCACATGGCGCACTTTGATTTGTACAGCGTGGCTCCATCCTGCGCGAAGCTCAGGGTCGACAAAACTGCTAACGTAGCGAAAGTAACGATGAAACGCTTCATGAAAGCTCCTTAGTCGGGGGGAATGAATGTTGTCGTGGCCAGCAGGCAGGATTCGCCCACTGCAGCTACGACTTATTTGCGGGAACGTGGGCGCCATTCCTCACAAACACTTTATTTTAGAGCGGAACGAGCAGGTTGCAAGCAAATACGCAGTTTGCCGCGCGAATGAACATCCGCAATGTTCATACATCACATAAAGACTGTTCACTCCGCAGTTTTGACCCGAACCCGCTGGTAGAGGAACGACACCGCAAGCAGGATCACGCCCAGCACGATGAAGGCAACGATGCGGTAGCCGCGTTCGAGGGCAGAGATATCGTAGAAAAAGACCTTGGCCGTGGTGAGGGCGAGCAAGGCAATCGCCTGCCAACGCAGGAACGACGACTTCTTCCAGAATCCAATGATCATCAGTGCGCTGCCGTAAAGCATCCACATGGCGGAGTAGGTAAAGTCGCGCGCGATGTTCAGGCCGCGCCAATCCACTGGCCCGTAGTGAAGCATACCTTGCGGTCGGAAGTAGTCCACGACTTCAAAATGCAGAGCGATCAGCGCCACTAGATTCAAAGCCAGAATGGCGCCGCCCACCCAGTTTCGATTTTGCTCCCCGCCTTCTTTCCACGAGTAATACGCAAGCAGTCCCAGGCCGGCGATCGCGAGAAGGTAGAGACCGAAACGGGGATTGAGGAGCAGCGGTTGCGGGGCATCCGAGTCCACGGCCAGCAACTGAATAATTCCCAACGCCAGTGCACCCGTTCCCAGATATCGCAGCAGCCGACTTGCACTGCGGTGCGAAGCCCAGATGAGCGCGCCCGCCTCCACCATCCACCCAAAGGCGATCCAGTGGCCGTACAGCTGAATTGGGACAGCCATGCTGATGAAACCCACGGCCAGGGCGACGTGAACCGAGCTGTATTCCTTTGCGTGACGATGGTCGAAGCTGCGGGCCAGAACCAGCAGGAACATGGCAACCAGAACGCAAAGCCCGGCCAGCGCCGAGTGGTAATGCCCATTCAACATCAGGTATGTTGCCGTGAAATAGCTGGCTGCGTTCAGCAATACAAGTAGGACCGTCAGCGTTCGCGTGGATTCTGGAACATCTTGGCCCGCGCTGAAGAAAGGAGCAGAAGCAAAAATCAGGAAGAACAATGTGGCGAACAGGAACGTCGTCAGGAGTTCCGCCTCGGCGTAGTAGGTGAACGCCCACGCCGCCGCCAACATGGCTGTTCCGGCACAGCTGCCGTACAGCAGGCGATGCCACCGCTTGATGGCGACGATCCATAGCGCGCCGAGGTCAAGCAGCGCAAGGTAGCAGAACAACGCAATCTCGTGATCCTGGTGCGTGGAAACCAGGACCGGAGTAATAAATCCGCCGACCAGAGCGAAGGCGGCCAGCAATTCGGCATTCTGGCGAAGCGATAGCGCTGCCGTGATCAGCGTAACCGCGACCATGCCGGCGAAGGTGACCGTAGGCGAAACCAGTTGGTAGTACTGCGAGGCAGCCCAGAGCGACAGATAAAGCGCTCCGATACCCGTGGCCTTGAGCGAGTAGGCGAACCCGGCATAACCTTTGCTGCGGAAGCGTTCGCTCCAGAACATCAGGCCGACGCCAACGGCTATCCCGATCAGCACCTGCATTGACGGACCGATCCAGCCATTCTCGAAGGCGAGCTTCAGGAAGTATGACAGCCCAACCAGCACCGCGACGATGCCCAATCGATTGAGCCACTGGCCACCGATGACCGACTCCAACGAAGCGCTCGAATTTTCGGTTGAGCGGTTGTCGCCGAGGGGTGGCTCGACTCCTGGAACGGCGGCCGTTCTGGAGTTGGAGCGAGATTTTGGGGTGGTGGAGCTACAACTTGGAATGGCTGCGCCGGTGGGGCGACTTGCACAGTTGTAGCTTCAGTATGAGGAAGCGGCGGAGCGGTCGTTTCGCGCGCCGAGAGTAGACCTTCCAGCCGGTAGACGCGACGAGTCAGTTCCGCAAGCTGTGCGCGCAACTGCTGCACTTCTTCGGATTGGCTTTGGTCATTCACTCTGGAGTGGCTGACAGCGCTTACAATACGCGAAAGTCGGCGGGCAGGCAAAAGCCCGCGGGGAGAGTTCGAGATGAAGTTTCATACCGAATATCTGACCTTCAATACGAAGAAACATCGCGAATACGTCCACATCACGCCGGAGGTCGAGAGCGCGTTGCGCAAGAGCGGCATTCAGGAAGGCATGATTCTCGTGTCGGCCATGCACATCACTGCCGGCGTCTACGTCAACGACAATGAGAGCGGCCTGATTCACGACATCGACAAATGGCTGGAAGAGCTGGCGCCCTATCGCGACGACTACCAGCATCACCGCACCGGAGAAACCAACGGCGATTCGCACCTGAAGTCGATGCTGGTGCATCACGAAGTGATCGTGCCGGTCACCGGCGGCAAATTGGACCTTGGTCCGTGGCAGGCGATCTTCTACGCGGAATTCGACGGCCAGCGGCCCAAGCGCCTGATCATCAAAGTGATGGGCGAGTAAGCGGCGCATCGCGCGATGAGTCCCAAGTTGGGACGAACTTGAATCGTGGCGACGAATAAGTTCAATTGCATTCTTGCGCTCTGCTAGAATCCGGCCCAGCGGCATAGATATTCCTTTCAGATAAAGCCGCCCTCCTTAGGCAGGAATTTGGAGGGCGGCTTTTCGTTTGTCGCCAGGCTCCGGCCCGGAGCCAAATTCGCCATTCGTTCTATCTTCCTTTCCGACGTGGAAAGGCTCATTGGCCGGTAACAGGGTTATTCGTGCCCTCTCGCAGGAGAGGCAATCGTGAGAAAGGATTCGTCATGATTACTCTGGCAGTCGCAAACAAGATCATTGAAGCCGCTATCAAGAAGGCGAAGGAAATCAAGCAGCCCATGTGCATCGCCGTAGTCGATGAGGGCGGGAACATGGTGCAGCACGTACGCATGGATGGCGGATGTCTCGGTTCGATGGATATTTCGCTGCACAAGGCCTACACAGCGCGTGCCTTTAATTGCACGACCAAGGAACTCGGACGGAATTCGCAGCCGGGCTGCCAGTTCTATGGAATCCACGTTTCCAACATCGGCAAGATCATGATCTTCGCCGGCGGCATTCCGCTGAAACATGACGGAAAAATCGTGGGCGCCATCGGCGTGAGCTCCGGCTCTGAAGAGCAGGACGTGACGGTCGCCGAAGCCGGCGTTGCCGCCTTCGAGAAGATCACGGACCGCGAACTGGTAGGCGTTTAGCGAACGGGATGCGGCTGCGGTCACACTCATGGTTGACCGTGGTCACTGCGGGAAGCGCCGGGCAGCGGCGATGATAATCAGTTCTTCCTCCGCTGGGAAAGACGAGATGTTCGCATTTCCCTCCGGAGCTGAGATACATCGCCGATGACTCCCAGCAAGGGAGCGTCGTGCTGTGCGCGCGGCGTCCATCCGTATTTATCGCAATCGATTCAGCTCACCGCCGAAGGAACTCCACACAGAGGTCCCGGCGTAATAGAAAGGTTTACCATGCCAGTTTCAGAACTCGTCAAAGAGTATTCGCTCGACGAAGCGCTCGATACCATTCGCAAGAATGGCAAGGTCCTCTCCAAGTACAACAACTTCATTGGCGGAAAATGGGTAGCCCCGCTCAAGGGGAAGTACTTCGTTGACCACAGTCCGATCAACGGCGAGCCAATCGCGGAAATCGCCAAGTCAACTCCGGAAGACGTCGAGACGGCGCTCGATGCCGCTCACGCCGCCAAAAAGGCCTGGGCGCACACCTCGCCGGCCGCACGTGCGGCCATCCTGAACAAAATTGCCGACGTGATGGAAGAGAACCTCGAGGTGCTCGCCATCGCTGAGACCATCGACAACGGCAAGCCGATCCGCGAGACGCGCAATGCCGACGTTCCGCTCTCCATCGATCACTTCCGCTATTTCGCCTCCTGCATCCGTGCGGAAGAAGGCGCGCTTGGCGAGATCGACAACGACACCGTGGCTTATCACTTCAAGGAGCCGCTGGGGGTCGTGGGGCAGATCATCCCGTGGAACTTCCCGCTGCTGATGGCGGCCTGGAAGCTGGCGCCGGCAGTCGGAGCAGGGAACTGCACCGTCATCAAACCGGCGTCCAACACGCCTCTCAGCCTGCTGGTTCTGATGGGCCTGATCGGCGACATTCTGCCGCCGGGCGTGCTCAACGTCATCACCGGCCCGGGCGGCGAGATCGGCAAAGCGCTGGCATCAAATTCGCGCATTGCCAAGATCGCTTTCACCGGCGAAACCACCACCGGCCGCCTGATTATGCAGTACGCCTCCGAGCCGATCATCCCGCAGACGCTTGAGCTCGGCGGCAAGTCGCCGAACATCTTCTTTGCCGACGTTATGGACAAAGACGATGAGTTCTTCGATAAGGCGCTGGAAGGCTTCGCGCTCTTCGCCTTCAACAAGGGCGAGGTTTGCACCTGCCCGTCCCGCGCGCTGGTACAGGAAGACATCTTCGACAAATTCCTGGAGCGGGCGGTCGCCCGTGTCGCGAAGATCAAGGTTGGCAATCCGCTCGATCCCACAACCATGATGGGCGCTCAGGCTTCCCACGACCAGTTGGAGAAGATCCTGGGCTATATCGATGTCGGCAAGAAGGAAGGCGCGAAGTGCATGACCGGCGGCAAACAGGCGCACGTCGGAGCTGACTTCGAGAAGGGCTACTACGTCGAGCCCACCGTCTTTACCGGACACAACAAGATGCGCATCTTCCAGGAAGAGATCTTTGGACCGGTGCTTTCGGTTACGAAGTTCAAGACGCTGGAAGAAGCGATCGAGATCGGCAACGACACTGTCTACGGGCTGGGCGCTGGCGTGTGGTCGCGCAACGGCGCGAACTGCTATCGCGTGGGCCGCGAGATCCAGGCGGGCCGCGTGTGGACCAACTGCTATCACCTGTATCCGGCGGGCGCGGCGTTCGGCGGCTACAAGCAGTCGGGCTACGGACGTGAAACCCACAAGATCATCCTCGAGCATTATCAGCAGACCAAGAACCTGCTGGTCAGCTATAGCCCGAAGGCCTTGGGGTTCTTTTAAACGAACGATTGAAATCTAAGTGAGGTGCCGGGGAGCGTTGCAAAACGCTCCCCCATTTCAGCGCGCCATGAAACTCAGGCAGAGTCAACCGGTAGAGCCAGAATCACGGGCTCGTGTGGTGATCACCACACGGGCCAAGGAAGTCCTGAAGATATTGAAAGAGCGCCACGGCCCGCTGCTGTTTCATCAGTCGGGCGGGTGTTGCGATGGAAGTGTTCCGTTGTGCTTACCCAGAGGTGAGTTTCGGGTAGGTGCGCGCGATGTGCTGCTCGACGTGGTCGACGGCACACCGTTCTACATCGATGAATTTCACTTCCATCTTCTCTCGGATGGGAAGCTCTTGCTGGATGTTGTGGAGTCGCTTAGCGACGCCTTCTCTCTCGAGTGCGCTGAGGGAATGCGCTTTGTGACCACTACTCTCGATCCAGCTGCCTGTCCCCGGCGCTAGAGCCGAAATTCCAAAGAATCTCGGATGCAACGCCGGGCTGGCATAGTCTTGCAGGACTTACGAGAAGATCTCACCAGGCAGACGCGAAAGGGTGCGTGTTTGCAGCGTGTTCTGCACGGCACGCGGCACTCTGCGTTCGCTCTGGTTAACCTGGCGGCGTGCGATTTTCAATTTCAGCGCCCGCTCAATCGAGCGCAGCTCTGGAATTTCGGCGCCGGAAACCAGCGTCGAAGCGCGTCCCGCCGATCCCATGCGGCCGGTGCGGCCGACGCGATGGATGAAGTCTTCGGGGATCTGCGGCAAGTCATAGTTAATGACGTGGGCCACATTATTAACGTGAATGCCGCGCGAGGCGACATCGGTGGCAACCAGCACCTGGTACTTGCCCTCTTCAAATCCGCTGAGAGCGCCGGTGCGCTGCGACTGGGTGCGGTCGCCATGGATCATCGCGGCGGTAAAACCGTCACGAACCAGGTTTTTGGCCAGGCGCTCGGTGCCGTGCTTGGTGCGGGCGAAGATGAGCGTCTGTCCTTTTTCGCCGTAAAGAAGCTGACGAAGGACCTCGGGCTTCTCCGATTGCGGCACTTCAAAGGCCTGCAACTCGACGGTGTCAGCGGGCTTGGAAGTTGAACCCAAAGCGACGCGTACCGGCTTGTTCATATAGTCATTGACCAGGTTGGCGACCGAAGCCTCCAAGGTGGCGGAGAAGCAAAGCGTCTGACGCTCGCGCGGCAACGCCGAGACAATGCGCCGGATGGCCGGCAAAAAGCCCATGTCGAGCATGCGGTCGGATTCGTCCAGCACCAGGGTCTTCACATTGCGAAGATCCACCAGCTTGCGGCGGAGATAATCTTCCAACCGGCCGGGCGTGGCCACAACAACGCTGGCGCCTTTGCGGACTGCCTGAATCTGGCGCTGTTCGCTGGTGCCGCCAATAATCAGCGCGGCAGGCGCATCTTTGCGGTTACGCAGTTTTTCGTACTGCTCGTGAACCTGCATGGCCAACTCGCGGGTTGGAACCAGCACCAGCGCGGAGATCTGACGTGCCGGAGGCTGCGCCGCCATGCGCTCCATCAGCGGGATCAGAAAAGCCAAAGTCTTACCGGTGCCCGTTTGAGCGGTGGCAAGGACGTCTTTCCCTTCCAGGGCCGGAGGGATAGCAGACGCCTGGACCGGCGTCGGGGTCGTGAAATTGAACTGTGCCAACTTCTGCTGGAGCCCAGCAGACAGGGGCATATCTTTAAATTGTGTCAAACGTTATTTTCTTTCTTGGAGAGGCGTCTCGCGAGGATGCCGCCTTCTGGGGGCTGCGAGTCGCGAAGATACTGCTGAAGCCGCTCGTTAAGTTATTCGGCGCTGAGAATCAGACGGAAGCAGGAAAGGCGGGAAACCGGATCGATTGCAGATCAGATGTCGCTTGCGTGCGGCCGTAGCCAAAAGCGTCTACTTAGGAATGTATCACAGTGCGCCGGATCTTGTCTCGGCGCACTGCCGTTGGACGAAACCTTTACTTGGCGAAGTCGTGGAAGTCGAAGCCAACCGGTACGCCTTCTTCGTCGTGGACGATGGTTAAATCGGCGGTCGACTGCGTGGACTGCGTGGGCTCGTCCGAGTCGGTCGTTTGCTTGCGTTGAGCGCGGCGCATCTCTTTTTCCGCCCGCTTCTCCTGTCGCGCCCGCTCTTTCAAGCGCTTGTTGAATGTAGTGCGAGATGTAGGCATAAGTATCTTTCCTTCAACGATATAGATTCGGTTTGCGAGAAAAAGATTCAGGCACGGGCCGAGAGCCATTCTTTACAGAAACTTGCAGCTCACTCCCAGGAATCGCGAATCTTTCGACTCCCCCTTAACAAGTATGCTCCCTGCTATGACAGGGTATATCACGAGCCCGACCTAAGTCCCGAAAACCCGGAGATGTCTGCCTCCTGGTTAACCTGAAGAGAAACGGCGCGCCCGCCGACGCGCCCTACTTTCAACCGACAGGATGTCTAAAACATGTTCCACAGGTATTGATTGTAAACGTCGTGGTGGTATTGCACCTCGGATGGTTTCACAAAAGTTCCCAACAGCCGAGGGCAACGGTCCGCGGAGGCCTGCTTCAGATCGGCATAGCGCCCCTTAACGTCCTCACCCAGTATCGTTGTCGTCCACTTGGCGTCCCGGAAGTTATCCAGCGCCGTGTAGATATTGTCGGGCAGGTAACGCTCGGCCTGGCGCAGATTCTTGATCTTGGCGATCTCCCCGTCGAGGCCGGACTTGAACACGGCATACAGCACCATGTATGGATTGGCGTCAGGACTGACCGAGCGGACTTCAACGCGCATGCTGCGCTCGTTGCCGATAGGAATGCGAATCATCGAACCGCGATCAACCGCCGACGCCTTGATCTGGTTCGGCGCTTCGAAATGGGGATCGAGACGGCGATAGGCATTCACGCTGGCATTCAACATCAGGCAAATGTCGTTGCCGTGCGTCAGGATGCGATCGACGAACGACCAGCCCATCTTGCTCAGCTTCTCTTCGCCCTTGGCATCCCAGAACAAGTTCTTGCCGTTCTTGCTGACCGAAACATTGGTATGCATGCCGCTGCCGTTCACGCCGACGACGGGCTTCGGGAGGAATGAAGCACTGAATCCCATGCGGGTGGCAACTTGCCGGCAGATCAGCTTGTAGAGCTGAATCTGGTCGGCAGCGTTCACCACTTCGGAGTAGCCGTAGTTGATTTCGAACTGCGAAGGCGCGACTTCCGGGTGGTCCTTCTCGTTCTGGAAGCCCATCGCCCGCTGCACTTCAGCGGTGGTGTCGATAAAGCTGCGCAGCGGATCGCCCGGCAGCGAGTGATAGTAGCCGCCGGTGTTGACGTACTCGAACTTGCCGGTCTCGTGGTAGGTGCGCTCGGCATCGGGCCCGTTGAACAGGAAGCCCTCGATTTCGTTGGCCGCATTCAGCGTGAGTCCATCGCCCTTGAAGAGTTGGTTCGCATAACCCTTCAGCACGCCACGAATGTCGGCGCCATAAGGCGCTCCGCCCTTGTCGATGACATTGCCGAATACCAGCACTTTGCCGGGGCCAAAGACGTCGGCCGGCGCCCAGTAGAAGTAGGGCCAATCGATACCCAGGCGGAGATCGCTCTCGCGCTGCGCCGTGAAGCCGCGAATCGAGGAGCCGTCGAAGGTGAGATTGTCCCATGCGCCGAGCAGAAACTTCTTGTCGTAGTCGAGCATGTGCAGGCGGCCTTCAAGATCGCTGAACAGCACGGTCACGGCCTTGATGCGCTTTTCGTCGGTGAGATATTTCAGGCGCTCTTCCTGGATTTCGTCCAGCGGAACGCGGTTCTTGCGCTGTTCTTTGGCGCGCAGATTCAGATCTTCGAGCTCGTCGTAACTGAGGGAGAGGAAGTTGCGCAATTCAGTAGACATGGTTCTCCTTACGATTGGATGGCGATGAAATGAGGATTGCGGGGTGCAAGAAACAGGCTATCGCACGACGGGGATGGGTCGCCAATCGAAATCGTTGATAAGGGCGATACAAACAATTTATGAGCAGCGATTCCGCCTGCTTGTCGCTGGTTTGCCCAATATTTAGTGCAAACGGTTCAGACTGACTGGCTCCTATCGCAAGAGTGAAAAAGAGGCTGGAATGAAACGTCTGGAGTGAACCTGCTGGTGACCTGTGTTGAGGGAGCGAACTTCAGATGCGTCGACCCACCGTTAGCTTCGCTTAGCGACTTTCAGGTCGGCGAGCCTTCCAGCAAGAGGTCCGCGAGATTTACAAATCGTTACACTCAAATGGGAGCCCGTTTGCCCGCTGTCTCGTATCCGGTTGTAGGGCAGATTGCGCCCGTATCCAGAATGGCAGCATCGAATCAACTACACATGAGTGACCCATCTTCCGCTCCGGCGGTACACACTGAAAATGTCTGCCGGTATTACCCCATGGGCGACAGCCTGATCCGCGCCGTCGACGGCATCTCGCTTACCATCGCTCGGGGAGATTTCGTAGCGCTGCTGGGCCAGTCGGGATCGGGCAAATCAACCTTGCTGAATCTGCTGGCCGGCTTGGACACGGCGACTTCCGGGTCGGTGCTGGTCGAAGGCCGTGACCTGGCGAAGATGTCGTCGGAAGAGCTCGCACGCTATCGCCGCAACGATGTCGGCATGGTGTTTCAGGCCTTCCACCTCATCCCGACGATGACCATCACCGAGAATGTCGAGTTGCCGATGCGCTTCGCCGAAGTCGATCGCGCCGAGCGTGGGCAGCGGGTGCGCGAGTCGCTGGAGCGTGTGGGTCTAGGCAAGCGGCTGGGTCATCGGCCATCGGAGTTGTCGGGCGGCGAACAGCAACGCGTCTCGATCGCGCGAGCGCTGGCGAATCGTCCGTCGTTGTTGCTGGCCGACGAGCCCACCGGCAATCTCGACAGCCGCACCGGCGAAGACATCCTGAACCTCATCCGCGAGCTGAGCGTCTCGATGGGAATGACCGTAATTATGGTGACGCACGAACGGGCACTTGCCGAGCGCTTCGCAAGGCGATTGATCTTTCTCGCTGACGGCAAGCTTATCTCCCAGGAGGTGACGGCATGAAGGGCTACGACTTGTTCGAGCTGGCCGTACGCAACCTCCGCCAGTCCAAGCTGCGCAATGGATTGACGACCGTCGGCATTTCGGTGGGCGTGGCGTCGCTGGTGGCGATGCTGTCGCTGGGCGTAGGACTGCAGCAGCTGGCGACGAAACGGCTCGCTGGTTCCGGAATGTTCGATACGGTGTTTGTCACTTCCAAGCAGGATTTCCGCGGCTTTGATCGCGAGGAAGATCAGAAGGACCAGCATCCTGAAAACGCTCCCGTGCTGGACGAGTCCGCGCGGCAGCAGATGACCAGGTTGCAGTACGTGACCGAGGTTGAGCCCGAAGTTCGCGTCATGGGCCAGATCTTTTACAACGGGCAGACGCATTTCGGATTTGTCACCGGCCTGCCGATGTCGGCGCGCGAGAACGAAGCCTTCGACAGTCTCCAGGGCAAGTTTTTTTCCAGCTCGGATGCCGACGAGGTCATCCTGCTGAACGATTTTGCCAAGGAGTTGAATCCGCAAAACCCGAAGTCGCTCATCGGGCAGGAAGTCACGCTACGTTACGGCGAGCATCAATCGCTTCCTGCCGAGGGTGATGCGTCCGGCCGGCCCCAGGTCGGCGACCAGAACGAGAGCACGGCTTCGAACGGCGGCGATGATTATGGTTTCTCCGTCGTACGAAAGACGCAGCAGCTCAAGGTGGTCGGCATCATCGACGAAGAGCCGTATGGCGGCATGCGTACGGTGTCACGCGGACGCATCTTCCTGCCCGTGGATCTGACGGAGAAGCTGAACATGGCCGAGTTCAGCGACATGCGCAGCTCGCTCCGCGGTCACGGCAAGAGCTACATGACGCTGACTGTACGCGTGAAGGATCCGGCCAAAGTCTCGCAGGTGCAGGACGCGATTAAGAATATGGGCTTCCGCACATTCTCGGTGCTGGACGCCACCAAGAGCTTGCGGCGATTCTTCACCGTGCTTGATTTGTTCCTCGGCATCTTCGGCTCGCTGGCATTGGCGGTGGCGACGCTGGCGATCATCAACACGCTGGTCATGGCGGTGCTGGAGCGGCGGCGCGAGATCGGCGTGATGAAGGCCATCGGGGCCAGCGACGGCGATGTGAAGAAGCTGTTCTTTGCCGAGGCCGGAGCGATGGGCTTCTTCGGCGGCATTCTTGGAATCGCGCTCGGCTTCGCCATCGGGAAAGCCATTAACGTTGGGACCGGCATCTATCTTCGCAACCATCAACTGCCGGCCGAGCCGGTATGGATTCTGCCGTCATGGTTGATCGGCGCAGCCATCGCATTCTCGATCGTGGTGAGCTTGCTGGCCGGACTTTATCCGGCAAGCCGCGCGGCGCGGCTGGATCCGGTGCAGACACTTAAATACGAATGAAGCAATCTCTCTCGGCTCGAACAATTCTTTTTCTCTTTGTCGCAATTCTGATCGCGCCCCTGCTGCACGCTCAGGGCCGCGCGGAGTGCGCCGTCATCAAGTCCGAGGTCCTGGCGCGGCCGGTGCGCTACTGCGCGTTTCTGCCGCCCAGCTTCGATAAGGACAAAACCCGCAAGTATCCGGTGCTGTACTTCCTTCACGGCCTCGGCGACAACGAGCAGTCGCTGCTGAATTTCGGCGGATGGGATATCGTCTCAGAACTGCGCAGCCAGGGAAAGATCGGCGAGTTTGTGATCCTGGCGCCTAGCGCGGGACACACCTTCTACGTCAACTCCGAAAACGGCAAGGTGCGCTACGAGGACTTCCTGACGAAGGAATTCATGCCGCAGATGGAGAAGAAGTATCGCGTCGAAGGCACGCGCGCCACGCGTGGCATCACCGGAGTTTCCATGGGTGGCTACGGAGCGTTGCGGCTGGCGTTCAAGTATCCCGAGCAATTTGCGGCGGTGAGCGCGCAGATGCCCGCACTCATCTACGATCTGCCGGAAGACATGAGGTCAGACGCGCCAGGCTCGCCGGGAGCGCTGCTCAGCGACGTCTACGGATCGCCCTTCAACCGCTCGTACTTCACCCGCAACAACGTGTTCTACTTTGCCAAGAACGATTCTGCTGCCAGCCTGAAGCGCATGAAGATTTATTTCAACGTCGGCAACAACGACGACTACGGCTTCGAGCAGGGCGCGCAGCAACTCGATCAACTGCTCAAGTCGCGTGGCATCCCCCACGAGTTCCACATCTATCCCGGCCGGCACGATGCGCAGTTCGTCATTCGCTACTTTCCGGACATGCTTCAGTTTCAGTGGAGCGCGATTGGGGAAGGAAAGTAGCTGAACTTAGGACCGCACCCTCGCATGGACATCTAACGCAAATTAACTTGCGAAATCCGCAAGGGCACTCTTGACGTTCAACATAGATGACGCTTTAATGTCACGGTGCGTCGTTGGCTGTTCGCAATCGTGGCCTTGCTGCTGTTGATGGCGGTGCTGTATATCACCATTTCTCCCGCCGTCGATCTGGACCCGACCATCACGCGCGCCTGGCAGCTGGCGTGTTTATTGATCTGCGCCCTCGCCTACTGGGGCCGCGTCCAGGTCCATCTCCTCAGAGGAACGCCACTTCAAGCTTGCAAATCGCCTGCACGCGTACCTCTCGGGCCGCCCGCCAGCAGTCCCACAGGCTCCCAGCTCGATTGTTCCCGCCTCTGTTGAACCTGGATTCGTCCGTCCACTCCGATAGATAGGAATCAGCAGAAAATTCACGTGCTCCCGCGGGAAGGTCGTAATGGCAAGTACTCAACCCAATGAGTCGCAAGTCGGCAACTCAAAACAGTCATCCTCTCCAGTCGTTTTATATGTCGGCACCGATGAGGTGCAGGCCGCTTATCTGAAAGAAGCCGGCTACTCACTTCATGTGGCCGCAACGGCCCCACAGGCATTGCAGCAATTGGAGCGACTGCAGGTTGAAGTCGTGGTGGTTGGGCATGGCCTGGGCATGGGGGAACGAACGCAGCTGGAGCGTGCCATCCGGCTGCTTCGGCCCAGGCCACGGGTGGTGATGCTGTACGAGACCAGCATCTCGCAAGCCGAGCTGGCCGACGCCGTGCTCAACATCAAAAGCGAGCCGCAGCACCTGGTGCAGACTATCCGCTATCTGCTCACTGGAAGCGATTAGGGCTTGCTCATATCGAAGAGCCACAGCGAGTGATCGATGATGCGTTGCGGAGGATAATTCCAGAGCCAATGGTAGGCGGCGGGGTCGTCGAGAACCTGGCCGGAAAGGCAGCTGGCGCCGGCGATGACCCTTCCGCCGACGCGTTCATCGGACGCGAGCGGCAGCGCGCGAATGCCATAGAGCTTGGGATCGACTGATCCGAAGTAGGCGAGATGCAACGTCTCGGCAGGATGCTGTTGTTCGTACTCGCGTAATGCGATCAGCCCTTGTCCCCAGTCGAGATTGCTGTCTGTGAGCAGCCGCCAGCTGTTCTCGGGCTTGACGAAGACATTGAAGTACCCCAGATAGTCAGGGGCGCAGCGCAGGGCGTCGACGGCATTCAGACAGAGCGCGAGGGCGACAACGGCCATAGCCGTTCGATGTTTGCGGGCGTGCTCCCAGATTGCACCCGAGATGAGCAGCGCGAAGGGGTAGAGCGGTAGTATGTGTCGCTCGCCGATGGCAAAGCGTGATTGCAGAGCAAACAGCAGGAATACCAATCCGAACAGGGAAGTGATCAGCAGGTCGCTGGGTGCGCGGCATGTCTTGCGTACACCTAAGATCAGGCTGGCGACGAAGAGCAACAGCAGGATGGTCGGCCACTTCAGCGCAATCGCAATCGGGTAATAAAACTTAGGACCGCCCTTGGGATAGAACTTTCCCAGAAACCACGTTGGCCGTCCGCGATGATTGCTGAGCGCGACCTCGCGAAACCCTTCCACATATTCGCCGGCCGGGATGAGCAGATTCAAATGCGCTTTCGCTTTGGTCGCCCAAGTTTTCGTGTCGCGGTTCGGGAAGGAAGCGACGACTTGCCCGTCGCCAACCTTCAAGTGCGACACGTGGAACAGGTATCCCGCCCAAAAGGTGAATAGCGTGATCGCCAGCGCCGCCAGCGTGGGCTTCCAGTTGAGCGTCCGCAATCCATTCCAACCGCCCTCTTTTCGCATCAGCAACATCAGTATCAAAGCCAGCAGCATTTCGGGCGGTGTGTACAGTTTGGCCAGCAGCAGTCCACCCAGAACCGCTCCCATCAGCACGGTCTGTCCGCGGCTGGGATTTCTTCGCCACGTCACCAACTGGCATGCGGTCAGAAAAACAAAGAGCGCGCCGATGCCGTCGGTCGTGGTGACCGAAAAATTCGCAATGATCGACGGCGTGAAGGCGTAAAGAGTGAGCGCAACGTTTGCCGCGCCTTCGGAAAACAATCGCCGCGTGGCCAACCACAGGGCAAGGCCCAACGCGATGCCGAGCAACGTGTTCATGGGACGCGTGTGCCATGCCAGCCACTCGGGGCCGGGCTGCATGGCGGTCACACGATAGCCACGGGCCAGCGGCTCCTGCGTGATTCGCACGTTGGCCGCGGCGATGGGCAGCATCAGCCAGAAGCGGCCGAGCGGCGGGTGGTCCGTCCACATCTCGAAGCGGCCGTGCTGCCACGCTTCCAGGCCGGCGATCATGTGGCCGGGCTCGTCGTAGGTGAGCGATTGCGTCTTGATGAACCACAGCGACTGCAGCGCAAACAGAATCAAAAGCGTGGTGGGAATCCACCATCGCGCGCGCTCGGATTTGTCAGACGCGGGCGCCCTATCCTTCTCGCCCGGTTTTGGCGAGAGTGCGGGAATGCCGTTGTCTGAATGAGAATCTATGTCGCTCGCCATCGAATCGTTATGCTGCACCTAGGGCACATCGATCGCACCCGGATCCGTCAGTATTCGGTCCAGCGCGATGGCAAGACCGAAGTAGAAGAACAGGGTCATGGCTACCGATTCTATCCCGATCGTGTAGTGCACGATGGCCGTCAGTTGCAGGGCGACAAAGCTGCCGAGCACGCCGGACGCAACCGCAGCCGCGAATCGGCTGCGCGGCAGCGCGCGAAATACCAGGCGAATCAGGAAGAACACATATGCGATGACGAACCACAGCCACGACGCCATCGCCGGCAGCCCGCGCTCCACGGCGATCTGGATCATGTCGTTGTGAAAGTGGCTCTCGTCGTGGAAGTAGGTGAAGGCGCGGATGTGCCACTCCATCCAGTGATTGCGGATGGTCTCCATGCCGACGCCGAACCACGGATGCTCGCGGATCAGGCGAAAGCCGTCCTCCCACATCATGGCGCGGAAGGTGGTGCCGGGATCGTGTCCCCCCAGAGCTATGCTGCCGCGCGTGTGGTAGATCCAGAGCGTCCCCGCTGCAACCACGAACAGCAGCGCAGCGATCGCCCAGACTCGCAGACGCTTTCCCGTGAGAAATAACACCGAGATAAAGCTGCCCACGACCAGCCCACCCAGCGCGGCGCGGGTTTCGGTGAGGAAGAGCGCAGCCGTCAGGCCGAGAAAGGTGATGCCGAGCAGCAGTTGCAACCCGCGACGCCGCGAGTCCAGGCTCATCAGCACCGCGAACGTCAGGCAGCCAATTTGCATCAGCATCTCGGCGAAGTCGACGTAGTGACCAAGTGTGCCCTGCGCCTTCGCCGGGTGGCCAAGCTTCAGCGGCAGCGCCGGAGTGCCCAGCCCGCTCTTCAGGAACTGTTCGCGCAAAATGTAGATCTGCCAATGATGGAGCGGATATCCGCGGACCAGATCAATGCGCAGCAGCGATCCCGGAGGGCTCTGCTCGACGAATTGCTCGAGTTCCTGCGGCGTGTGCAGCTTCCGGCCGTCGATCCGCTGGATGATGTCGTTCTGGTAGACGTGCGCCTGATACAGCGGAGACGTCCCCTGCACGTCGACGATTTTGACTCCCACTCCGTAGGTGTACTGCCAGGCAGTGAATCCTACGGCTGCCAATCCCGACAGGATCAGCAGATAGACCAGCACGCGCACCTGCCGCAGCCGATGCAGATTTTGTCCTACGACGATTCCAACCAGCAGCAGGCAGACGATCTTCATGCGGTCCCAGCTCAGGTTAGGGTCAGGACTGAGCGTGGTAGAGATCGCGCTGAACACGATGTACGCCAACAGCGGTGCCGTCAGCGGCTGGGGAAACGGTCGCCTGCGCGCAATCGCCATGCTGACGAGCCACAACAGACAGGCAATTTGCCAGGAGTGCTGCGCTCCCTTGATCGAGTGCGGCAGCAAAATGGCAAACAGGCAGAGAAAGAAGAAGATGGCGCCGTCCAGAAAGCTGCTTCCGGCGGGCTCCATCACGGAGGAAATCGTTTGTGAGTCAGGGCTTGGCGGCTTCTCCGCGGATGAGCTTGGCGATCGGCTTGGCATCGAGAACTTCGTGTTAACCAACAGCCTACACTACTGGTATTGAGGCGAGAAATCCTGCTACAGTTAAGGGTAACGTCAGGGCCACCTCCCACTTGGCTGACGTGCCCGGCAGCGGCGGCTGCTGGATAAGCGGTTCCACAAGTCCTTCGGTAGTCGACAGTTTTACTGTGTTCGATCGACGCTCCAAGCTTCTCAGCACGATCACGCTGCTCCACGACCTGGGTGTGACCTGCGTCGCCTTCGTGGTCGCCTATTTTCTGCGCACCGTCCTCATTCAATTCCCATTTTTCAGCGAGCGTTTTCCCGAGATCTATCCCGTTCAATCACTACCTGCCGCTGATGGCTGCGTTCCTCATCGCCTGGGCCGTGGTGGGTTACTTCTCCAGCTTCTATCGCGACCTGGAGCTGACCAATCCCATCCAGCTCATCCTGAAAATCGTCAGCCAGCTGGCGATTGTGCTGGTGGTGATGTACGCCGGCCTGTACCTGCTGCGGCGTACCGACATCAGCCGCACGTATGTCCTGCTGATCGGCGCAGTCGACTTTGTGCTGCTGCTCATCGGCCGCGCGGCGTCGTATTGGGGCGTCGCCGCGATGCGCGAGCGCCTCAGCCGCTATCACTATCTGCTGATTGTCGGCTGCGGTCCGCGGGCGCGCGAGATGGCGACGCTCATCGAAGAAGGACGCGGCATGGGACTGCGTCTGGTCGGCTTCGTCGATCCCGAATCGCAGACTGGCTCGACCGGCGATCTTTCCGGATACAAGGTCTTCGCGCTCGATGCTGTGGGAGTGATCCTGCAGACGCATGTGGTCGATGAAGTTGTGTTCGCCGTCGACTTGCAGGAGCTGGCGCGGCTGGAGCCGCTGATGCGGCACTGCGCCGACCTCGGCATTCGCACCCGGCTTCAGCTGGAGTTTCTGCCCCCGGCGTACTCGCGCGTCTACCTGGAAAACTTCCGCGACGTGCAGTTGCTCAGTTTGTCGAGCGCGCCCGACAGCGAGCTGCGCCTGTTCTTCAAGCGGGTTTTCGATGTGGTGCTGGCGTTCGTGTCGCTGGTCGTTCTTTCGCCGCTGCTGGCAGCGATTGCCGCGATGATTCGCATCACCTCGCCCGGTCCGGTGCTGTTCAAGCAGACGCGCTGCGGGCTCGGGGGCCGGCGCTTCATGCTCTACAAGTTCCGCTCCATGATCAACAACGCCGAGCAGATGCGCGCCGAGCTGCACCAGCTCAACGAGCTTGATGGCCCCGTGTTCAAGATCAGCGACGACCCGCGCATCACGCCGGTCGGCCGCTGGCTGCGCCGATTCTCGCTCGACGAGTTGCCGCAACTGTGGAACATCTTCTGCGGTGACATGTCGTTCGTCGGCCCGCGCCCGGCGGTTCCCGAAGAGGTGGAGCAGTACGAGGACTGGCAGCGCCGCCGCCTGCGCATGCGTCCCGGGCTGACCTGCATCTGGGTGCTCGAAGGCCGCAGCCACGTCGACTTCAACCGCTGGATGCAGCTCGACCTGAAATACATCGACACCTGGTCGCTGTGGCTGGACGCCAAGATCTTCCTGCGGACCATACCGATTGTGCTGTCGGGACGAGGGGCGTACTGAGCAGACCGTCGCAAATTACGATAAGGCCGATAATAACAACTACTACGGTGTGCAAGTCGAAGGATGACCAATTTGATTGAAGCGGTTCTGTTCGGTTGGAGCGACAAAGACCTTAATCAGAATCAGCAAGCGGAATCGCCGAAGATCAGCGCCCTTTTCATTCGGGGAGAAGTGTCAGCTTCCGTGCACATAGCTTTAATTCCTTGATTTCTTTTTGTCGAACGTGTTCGTAACTGTCAATAAAACCATATTGCTCATTGGCGCCCGGGTGAGCCGCACCTTAGTGGGCTGTTTCCAAAAACCATCCCTTTTTGCTGGTGGGTCGCCAGCACCCGGAGGTACACTTCCGCGTCGCAAAAAGCGGCATCCGTCAACGTTCGCAATGGCAGCAAAACATTTTGCCGTAGTTTGCAAGCGATAAACTATGCAATCAAATGAACTAACGCCCACCAATGCCGGAGGTAATCATGAAGGTTTTACACAACTGCCATGTCCTTGGCTTGCTGATGATGAGCATCGTAGTGGCGGGTCTGATGGGATGCGTTGCTCAGGCCCAGACCTACACGGTGTTGCACAGCTTCGACGGTCCAGGGGATGGAGCAGCTCCCTGGGCCGGATTAACGATGGATCGCGGGGGCAACTTATACGGCACCACCACGGGCGGAGGTTTCGACTGCGATTACGGTTGTGGAAACGTCTTCAAGATGACGCACCACAACAGCTCATGGATCTTCACCCGGCTCTACAACTTCACTGGACCTACGGGAGTGATGCCGGTATCCCGCGTGGTGTTCGGCCCCGACGGTGCGCTTTATGGAACTACGAGCGCTGGAGGAACGAAGGGCGGAGGCACTGCTTACAAATTGACTCCCCCGGCCAATGTGTGTCCGTCGGTTTCCTGTCCGTGGACGATAACCGTACTACATCTGTTTGACGAGTTTAATAATGATGACGACGGTGCTTTTCCGCAATACGGCGATTTGATTTTCGACAGTTCCGGCAATATCTACGGCACCACAATGAATGGCTACGGCGGCACCTGCAGCCTTGACCAGACCTGTGGCGGAGTCTTTGAGTTGTCATTCACGCCGCAAGGCGGCTGGACTGCCAATCCGATCTTCAAGATGGCGAACTACTCCGGCGGGTACTGGCCTAACAGCGGCGTAGCGTTCGACAGCGCAGGACATCTCTACGGAACTACGGCAGTTAATAACGCCAGCATCTTCGAACTGACTAATGGCGGAGGCAATTGGTCGGCTACGCCTCTCTACAATTTCGAAGACACAGGGTCAGACCTTACCGGAACGCCCATTCTCGACGCCTCGGGAAACCTTTACGACGACATCGCGCAGGGTGTTAATGGAGGCTCAGTCTATGAGCTTTCACCCAACGGGAACGGCGGTTGGTATTTCAATACGATCTACACCTTCTCCGGGAATGGCCTTGGACCGGTTTCGACGCTCACGATGGACTCGGCAGGCAATCTCTACGGCGTCACCTACCTGCTCGGCGCGCACAATTTCGGAAACGTCTTCAAGCTGACGCGCAACGGTAACACCTGGTCTTACAGCTCGCTGTATGACTTCACCGGCGGCACTGACGGCGGCCAACCATTTGGACAGGTCATCCTCGACTCAGCCGGAAATATTTACGGCACGACGACTGGCGGCGGAACGACAGGCAATGGCGTGGTCTTTGAGATTACGCAGCCGAATTAGTCCCGCAACGAGCGCCAAACGGGGAGATGGCTCGACAACTTGAACTCCTCGCCCAGGGGGGCGTGCGGTAATTGTCGCTATATCCCCATTTAATAAACGATCGTGCTTAGAGTCCGAATCGTCTATGCTAGGACTCGTCCCCGGCAGTTATCATTGAGACATTCGGAGGCGCGAGACGTGGCACCTGATAACAAGGATTTGGAGAAGGCGCGTCAGCACCTCCACGAGGGCGATGCCTCGAAGGCCCTGGATCTGTCCAAGGAGCTTGCACCGGGTGCCGAGAACCCTGGTGACGCTATCAACCTTTTGTTCGCACAAGCTACCTGCCATGCCATCCTGCAGGAGACAGAGACGGCCCTCGAGCTATTAGCAGCCATCAAGACGATTGTTCAGGGCGACGCGCACGATCCGTCGCTATCGGTCCGGGCAGGCTTGTCGGAAGCCGAAAGGTTAGCCTTGTGGGAAGTTGAACTGCTCGAGGCCACCATTTACTCCAACAGTGGACAACGTGATCGGGGATGTGAGCTGTTTGCGTCCATGAAACAGAATTACAGCGACCTGCTGGCTGCCAAGCAGGAGTACGCAGACCTCCTCGACTCACGCACCGCGTGCGCCCTGGTAGAAGCCCATAGGTACGAAGAGGCAATCCCTATCTTCCAAGCTCTCCTCGCCAGGCCCGAGGTAGAAGGCAAACAGCGCCTTCAGCTTTCCTTTGGCATAGCTCTCCGCTGTACGGGTCAGACGTCTGAAGCTCTGTCTGCGTTCTCCGCCGCTGTTGTGGGTAACGATGCCGAAGCAGAGCGAGTAGCCTGGCAATATCTGGCGGAATATGAAACCGACCAGTGAAATTTCATGCCTGACAAGATTGCCTGCATCTGTTCATAGATCGCCTTTTAATAACTAACCACCTAAACTAGACCTTGCGCGCCATTGGGTGCGCTGGCTTTCATGGTCTCCGTCACCATTGTTACCTGGAATTCGGCGAAACATCTCGACGAGTGCTTTGCTGCGCTCGCGCTCCAGGACTATCCAGACATCGAAGTCATCATCGTCGACAACGCGTCCGAAGATGGCACGCGCGACTGCCTGCGGCGGGTTGAATCCAAATATCGCGTCCTTTACAACGACAAGAATGTAGGCTTCGCGGCCGGGCAGAACCAGGCGATTCGCGCCTCGCGCGGCGATTGGGTACTGTGCCTGAATCCCGACGTGGTGATGAGTCCGTACTTCGTGACGCGACTGGTGACGGCGGGCGAGAAACATCCCGAGGTCGGCACAGTCTGCGGCAAGTTGCTGCGCTGGCAGCCCTCGCTGCGGCAAATGCGGCGCGAAGCCGGCAAGTCCCCGGGCGACCTCGAACCGCGCAAGACGAACGTGATCGATTCGACCGGAATCTACTTCACGCCGACAATGCGGCACCTGGATCGTGGCGCCGAAGAGATCGATCGCGGCCAGTTCGACCGCGAGCAGTATGTCTTCGGCGCCAGCGGAGCGGCGGCGATGTTTCGCCGCAGCTTCATCGACGATGTGTCGATTGAGGGCGAGTTCTTCGACGAGGATTTCTTCGCCTTCCGCGAAGACGGCGACTTGGCGTGGCGCGCGCAGGTGCTCGGATGGAAAACGATCTACACTCCGGCAGCGGTAGCGTGGCACGTGCGCCGCGTGACTCCTGAGCGCCGCAAAGATCTACCGCTGATCATCAACTGGCACTCAGCGAAAAACCGCTTTCTGATGCGTGGAAAGAACGCGTCGGGCTGGCTCTGCTGGCGGCTGGCGATTCCGGTGGCGTGGCGCGACCTGATGACGTTTGGCTATGCCGCGGTGCGCGATCGACGCTTGTGGTCGGCGACGACGTACTGGTGGAAAGTGCGTGACAGCATCCGCCGCAAGCGGGCGCTGATTCAGGCAAAACGCCGCGTGTCGGATCGCGATTTGTTATGGTGGTTCAGCAGCAAGCCGCGCGCGATTGATGTGGAGGAAGGCAGTAAGTAGCCAGTTGTCAGTTGTTAGTTGTCAGTTGTCAGTGGTCAGTGGTCAGTGTTGGCTGATTACGAGTGACCCCGTTGATTGTATCGCGGGTCGTTAGGTCTGGAGACGGCAGGCTTTGTGTCAGGGCACTACCTTGGTCGTGCCGTACCGATGCTCCTAAGAAGGCCGAGTCCCGTAGGGACGGCCGATGTCTGTGCGAAGGTCATTCCTGTGCAGCGAACCGCAGGTCCCTCCACGCGGGCTGAAGCCCTTGGTCGGGATGACAATTCTTGTAGGCGGGTTCTATGGGGCGGCCGGAGCGTCGACGAGGGATTTGATTACCGAGCGAAGCGCGACCATCCGCGCCATCTGCCGATGCCAGGTACCGAAGGTCAAGTGCCAGATCCACGTCAGCTGCCGATGCCAAATGCGAATTTGATGTTTGCTAATTGCTAATTGCTAATTGCTAATTGCTAATTGCTAGCTGCTAGTCGCTTCTTCATGAACATTGCCATCGTCGGAACTCGCGGCATTCCTAATCGCTATGGCGGCTTCGAGCGCTTTGCCGAGCAGATCAGCTCGCAGCTTGCCGACCGCGGCCATCGCGTCACCGTCTATTGCCGGCGCGCGTTTACCCGTCCCGACGACGTCTACGATAAGCGTGTCCGGCGCGTCATCGTGCCCAGCCTGCACCAGAAGCATCTTGATACCTGGGTCAGCACGTTCTTCGCCGCTGTACACGTCGCGTTCACCGACAATGATGTCGTGCTGCTGTGCAATGTCGCGAACAGCCCTTTCGCCTACATTCCGCGGCTGTTCGGCAAGCCGGTTGTGCTGAACGTCGATGGCCTCGATCGCAAGCGCGAGAAGTGGGCCGGACTGGGAGCGCAGGTGCTGCACTTCTGCGAATGGATGTCGTCGTTCAGTTCCAGCCAGCTGGTCACCGACGCCAAAGCCATTCACGATTACTATCTCGCGAAATACAAGAGCGAGTCGTTGGTCATCGGCTACGGGTCGGAGATGCCGCGCAACGACTACAACCTGAACGGCATGAACCTCGAGCCTGGCAAGTACGTGCTCTACGTCAGCCGGCTGGAGCCGGAAAATAATCCTGACCTGGTGCTGCGCAGCTGGCGCAACGTACGCAGCGATTGGCCGCTGGTGATGGTGGGCGACAACCGTTACGATCCCGGCTATCTCGAGCGGCTGAAGTCATTGGGCGACGAGCGCGTGCGCTTCCCCGGCGCCATCTACGGCGACGGTTACTGGGCGCTGCAGAAGCATGCAGGCATCTTCGTCTTCGCCTGCGAGATTGGCGGCGTGCATCCGGCCTTGATCGAAGCGATGGCCGCCAGCAACGCCGTCGTTTACCTCGACACGCCGGAGAATTCCGAGACGGCCGGAGATGCCGGACTTCGCTGCCAGAAGTCGGAAGTGGATCTGACAGCCAAGCTGCAGTCTCTGCTCGATGACTCGGCGGCCCGGCAGCAGTTCGCGCTGAGGGCCAAGCAGCGCGCAGACGCACTGTATCGCTGGGAGGCCATCGCAGAAAAGTACGAGAAGATTTTCTCCGAGCTCGTCAGACAATAGCTACGCTGCCCGTTTTTCCCGTTGCAGCACGCGTGAGATAGCCCGCTTAGCCTGCTTCTCAGCTTCCTCGCGAGTTCCCGCCTCACCCTTCTCCAGCACCTGCTCAATCGGGCGCAGCCGAAAGATATGAAAGGTCCATCCGGTTCTCAACTGGGTCATCGGATCGACAGATTGCTCGAGGTCGTATGCATAATCGCCTTTATCGTGAATTCTCATAATAAGTTCCTTCGCTTGCAAAGATTCCTAGCAAAAGATTCCTAGCATTGGACGGGACAGCCCCAGCTTCGGTTTCTAAAATCCGGGAATTTCGTTTGCAGTCGCGTAGTTTTCAGGCAGCGGCAAGCATTGCCCCGGCGCAGAGCCAACACCGCTGCGCTTCGACTCATCTCACAGGCGAAACCCCAACTTGGAGGAGCCATGGCCCTATTTTCGATGAAGCTGGAAAACCTGCAGCAGCTCTACCTGAAGGAACTGCGCGATCTGTACGACGCGGAAGAACAGATAACCGAGGCGCTGCCGAAACTCATACAGGCAGCTCACAACCCGGCGCTCAAGAATGCTTTGAAAGAGCATCTTGACGTGACGCAGAAGCAGATCTCCCGCCTGGAGCAGATCTTCAATAACCTGAACGAGAAGTCGAGCGGCGAAACCTGCAAAGGGATGAAGGGCGTCATTAAGGAAGGCGACGAGATCGTCTCTTCGGGCGGCGATCCTTCTACCGTCGACGCCGGCATCATCAGTGCGGCCCAGCGGGTGGAGCACTACGAGATGGCCGGGTACGGGACCGTCCGCACCTATGCTCAGTTGCTCGGCCAGCAGGAGCACGCGCGCCTGCTGCAGCAGACGCTCGACGAAGAAGAACAGGCCGACCAGACGCTGACTAAGATTGCCGCCAGCGTCAACGTCGAAGCCAAGGCTGCTTAGCCTCACCAGCCCGCGGTCAGTCCTGATCGCGGGCAAATTTGTCTGCAACGAAATTCCTGGTAAAAACCTGTTCGGGCTTTCCTCTAAGCCGTAATATTATTTCAATCAACATCTACTCAGGAGTAGCCGGCTTTTCGTCCAGAGACCGGCGGGGTGGCCGCTTCCATGCACATGGCCTACATCTTCGGCTTACCAGCGGCGTTGCTTGTGCTGGCGATCGCGGCCAATCGGCTGTCGAAGCTGACGCGCGTTCCCGACATCATCGTGCTGCTGCTGATCGGCATTACCCTTGGACCGATTTTGCATTGGGTAAATCCCGCTCATTTTGAAGGCGCCATTCGCATTCTCGGGACGCTGGCGCTGATTCTAATTCTCTTCGAAGGCGGCTTGGAACTAAGGCTGCGACAGGCTTTGCGATACTTTCCAGCCGGATTGCTGCTGGTGGTTCTAAGCTTCGGCCTCAGCCTCGCGCTGATTGCGCTGATGGGACACTGGCTGCTGCACCTGGAATGGACCGATTGCCTGCTGCTCGGCGCGGCGCTCGGCTGCACCAGCGGAACGATTGTGATTCCCGCGCTGCAGCAGATCAGCACTCCGGATCCGGTGAAGATCACGCTTACGATTGAAGCCTCGCTGGGCGAAGTCATTGCGGTGCTGCTGGTCGGCGGCCTACTGAAGGCGAACGACCAGGAGTCGCTGATCGGCGGCTTGGCTAGCGACTTTTCGCGGCATATCATCGTGTCGCTGCTGGTCGGCTTCATCATCGGGGCCATCTGGTCACGGCTGTGGCCGAAAATCGCCGGCGCGCCGAACTCCAACATCCTTAATCTCGGCGTCGTGCTTGGCGTTTACTCGGTGGGAGAGTTTTTCCACGGCAGCGGATTGCTAACCGTGCTGGTCTTCGGGGTAACGCTGGCGAACCTGCCGAGAACGCCGCACATGACTCGTCAGGGCGCGCGCATGATGGCATTTCATGCCGAGTTCAGCTTCCTGGTGCGCTCGTTCTTCTTTGTGTTGCTGGGCATCGTGGCGCAATTCATCAGCCGCCGATACATCCTTCCGATCGTGGGCATCTTGGCCGCTTTGCTCGTGGCGCGTTACATCGCCATGTTGGGCAGTCGCTGGGTCGTGAAAGATGTGACCCGCGCGCAGACCGAACTGCTCTTCTGGATGCTGCCGCGCGGCTTAGTCACCGCAGTGTTGGCGCTGGCGATCGTCGAAGAGCGGGGCGCTGTCTTCAATTTCCTGCCGGCGATGGCCTTTACGGTTGTGCTGGTGACAAATCTGTTTATCGTTTGGGGAGCGGTCCGGGCAGGGAAGACCGCTGCTGGTGCCGCTCTTCCTGAAGCGATGACCCTGGAAACGATGGAGATTCCCGCGCTGCCGCAGACCGAAGCCAAAGCTGCCAGCGCAGCAGCCGGCGAATAACGGCGTCTCACTGCGCAGGCATGGAGTGCGGAGGTTCCAGATTTCAAATCTCTCCGTGAGCACTGTGCCTCCGCGGTGAATTAGCCTCTACACCAAGTCGCTGGTCATAATGAACAGCGGCTTCATCTCGAAGCTCTTGTAGCGGGGACGCAAGCGCTCGGTGTTGTACTGGTCCTTAACATTGACGACCTTCTTGGTCGAGACCACTACGTCAATCGGCATGTTGTCGTAGCGGCCATTGCGCAGGACTACCAGCCGTCCGTGTACGTTGGTGAGCAGCAGGTCGAGCGCGAGATTCCCGTAAGCCATGGGAACGATGGAGTCGATGGCGTCCGGATCCCCGCAGCGCACCAGATAACCGAGGCTCTGATTCATGACGTCGAGTGGCTTGCCGTTGTTGTAGCGTGCGGATAGCTCTTTGATGCGGTCCGCGACAATGTTGCTGATACCGCCTAGTTTCTTGTGGCCGAACGCATCCTTCACTTCGCGCTCGAAGATCATGTCTCCGCCTTCGAACATCGCGCCTTCGGAGATCAGCACGACCGAGTACTTGCTGGGATTCTTGTTGCGGTCATAGATCAGCAAATCGGTCAGGCGGTCGATGTTGAACTTGAACTCCGGGATCACGCAGCGATTCGCCGCGCCCGCCATCGTCGGCAGCATGGCGGTAAAGCCGGCATAGCGCCCAAAAACTTCCAACACCAGCAGGCGTTCGTGCGAGCCGGCCGAGGTGCGCAGGCGGTTGGCCATCTCGATGATGCGGGTGACGCAGGTGCTGAAGCCGATGCAGTAATCCGTGCCCGGAACATCGTTGTCCATCGTCTTTGGGATGGCGATGACCTTCACGCCTTCCTGGAACAGCCGCACTGCGTAGCTGAGGGTGTCATCGCCACCGATAGGGATCAGAAAATTGATCCCCAGCCACTCCAGGTTCTTCAGCACTTCCGGCGTCAAGTCGTTGCGGTCGGCCGGAAAGCTTTCGCGCAGATGCAGCGGAACATCCTCTTTGCGGACGCGGCTGGGATTGGTCCGCGAGGTATGCAGGAACGTGCCGCCGGTTCTGCCTGCGCGGTTCACCAGCTCTTCGGTCAGATTCTGAAAGTTGTCGCTGTTGTCATAGTCCTTTTCGCGAACCATGTCGATCAGGCTGGCCCATCCGCGGCGCAGCCCGATGACTTCGTATCCTTCCCGCAGCGCCCGGATGGTTACTGCCCGAATGGCCGGATTCAGCCCCGGTACATCGCCGCCTCCGGTCAGAATTCCGATGGTGCCGCGTTTCCCGTTACCGCTTGCCATGATGACCCTGTTCTCCCGTCAGACGAATAAGTGCAAAACACTAGTGTAGCGAATGCGCGAGCCGCAGGCCGTGACGCGTGTCGCAGACGCGGAGAAACTTTGGTGAATTCCACAGTGACTGTCTGGGTACTTTCGCCTTTCCTTCTACCCCGTGCGGACATACAATGACGGCAGCATTACCAAGGTTGGCTCATGACCCTGCCCGTTGTCGCGCTGCTTGCCGCATTTACCTTCGCCATTGGCTACGCGTTCGCCACGCTGCTTTCGCGCTCGCGAACCGCCAGTCTGGCGGAGCAGAGAAGAACGCTCGAGCAGCAACTGGCCGCGGCCAAGGAAAATATGGCGAGCCATGCAGCCGAGATCAGGTCGCTCTCCGACGCACGCTCCGCTTTGAATGCAACGCTGGCGACGGAGCGCAAGAACGCCGAAGAGAAGCTGCGTCTGCTTGCGGATGCCGGCGAACACCTGAAGTCCGACTTTAAGGCCTTGGCCGCAGCCGCACTCGACAGCAACAACGCCAGCTTTCTTCAGCTCGCGAAAACTGCGCTGAAGAATTCGCAGACCGAAGCGGCCGGGGCGCTGGCGCAACGGGAGCAGGCCGTGCAAAACCTGGTTCAGCCCATCGCGCAAACGCTTGATGGCATGAACAAGCAGATCCAGGAGCTGGAGAAGTCGCGCAGCCAGGCTTACGGAACGCTGACCAGCCAGGTGCAGTCTCTGCTGGAGACGCAGAAGGCCTTGCAGACCGAGACCGGCAACCTGGTCAAGGCGCTGCGCGAGCCGCAGGCCCGCGGACGCTGGGGCGAGCTGCAACTGCATCGCGTGCTCGAGCTCTCAGGCATGCTGGAGTATTGCGACTTCAAGGAGCAGCTGACGTTCAGTGCCGACGAGCGGCGGTATCGCCCGGACGTCATCGTCGATCTGCCTGGGGGCAAGCAGATCATCGTTGATGCCAAGGTTCCGCTGGCGGCCTATCTGGCGGCGCTGGAGGCGACCGACGACGCCACGCGCAACGGCTACCTGCTCGACCACGCGCGCCAGGTTCGCGCGCACATCGACTCCCTGGCCAGCCGCAGCTACTGGTCGCACCTGCCGTGCACGCCCGAGTTCGTCGTGCTCTTCCTGCCGGGCGAAGTTTTCTTCCGCGCGGCGATGGATGCCGACGCCGAGCTCATCGAGTACGGCGTAAGCCAGAAGGTCATCGTCACCTCGCCGACCACTCTGATCGCCCTGCTGAAGGCCGTCGCTTACGGCTGGAACCAGAAGAGCCTGGCCGAGAGCGCGAAGCACATCAGCGAAGCGGGCAAGACGCTGTACGAGCGCCTGTGCACCATGACCGAGCACCTGGAGACGATGGGCAAGCGCCTGGGCGGAGCGGTGCAGTCGTACAACGAGATGCTCAGCTCGATGGAGCGGCGCGTGCTGCCCGTGGCTCGCAAGTTTCCCGAACTCGATCGCGCGCTGGCCGCCGAATCGCTGCCCGAGCCTCCGCAGCTGGAAAAAACACCGCGGGAATTGCAGGCTCAGGATTGGCAGGAAGTCGAGCACGCCGAACTGCCGTTCGACGAAGTGAAGGCCGACAAAGCCAAGGCGTGAGCACGGTTCAATGCGTTCCTGCTCAGTCGAAACTGGGGAATGAGTACGGCACCCGGCGTTCCGACTCGTTCCAAACCGGGACACTTGGTGTGAAGAACTGCTTTGAAGAGGCGCACCTTCAGATGCGCCATCCAAATCTTCCAATAAATTCCACGCGAAGCGGCCTTCAGGCCGATGAGGCTACCCATCGCAGGCGGCCTTCTGAGGTATACCCCTCCCCCGGACGGCTTGTAAAATATTGAAAACACAAGAAAGTGTCTGCAAAATCTTGAGCCCGTTAGGGTTACGGGTAAAATCTTGAGCCGCAGGAACTTAGCGGCGAATTTTCAAAGAGCCCGGGCCCGCACAGATTGCAGTGAGAGCCATTGGGCACACCAAGCCCAACTTATCAGCGTAGCTCAGATCTGTAGATCGTCAAGATTACGAAAGGACAATACGGCGATTGTACTTTCGTAACCAGGCAGGTGAGCTCGTGCGCGAGGCCATCACTTATCAAATGGCGATATTACGACAGCTAGTTTCTACGGCGATATGGCTATGGCGTGATCTCCCACACCACACCGCAGCCAAAGGCACAGAAGGCCCCGGTGCCACCTCCGGACGCAGTGCCATAAAGATTGCCGTTCGCGTCAATCGTGACCTCACTCTCCGGATAGGCGCCGTCGCTTCCGCCGGTAAAGTCGTGCAGAGAGGTATAGGTCCAGCCGCCGTTGGAAGGACTCAGTTTGAATACGCTCCCCGCGTTGTAAAGCCCGTCCCTCTCGGTTGTTCCGTAGAGATTACCAGCCGCGTCCATTGTGAGGTTGGCAACGGGACCCTTGTTACCATCGAACGTGTATAGCAAAACGAAGTCGAAGTAGCCGCTGGATGCGGTCAATTCAAAGACTGCTCCCCCGCCCTCTGTGTTTCCGCTGGAAGACACCGCGCCGTATAAATTCCCGGCGTGATCCATGATTAGTCCGGCTTCTGGATCTGAGTAGCTGCGACAGGTGAACGGGTGTAAAACGTGTTCCGTGAATCCTGATTCGGAGGGGACTAATTGGGAAACAGCGCCGCATCGCGAACCGCTGGCTTGTGTTTCCGTAGCGTAGATGTTACCGGCATTATCGAAGATGATCCCCGCTCGCGGATTCCATCCACCGTTCCCCGCGCCGAAGCTAAAGAGAATATCCTCGTTCCATGCGCCTCCGAAACTCCGCGACAACTTGAAGACAGTGCCGTAGACCTGATAGGCGCCACCTGTAGTGGTCGTACCGTAAAGATTTCCTGAGCCGTCGAATGTAAGGTCGCCGCCCCACGGGTTGGCACCGTCCGGTGCTCCGGCAAAGTTCCATATCACACTCTCCGTCCAGGGACAGAGGACGGCGTGGCAGATGGTTGCGGGTGGCTGGATCCGGTATACCGTTCCTTGCGGAGGATTGCCGCTGCCTCCGTAATACGTGGTGCCGTAGAGTGCGCCATCAGGTCCGAAGACTAATTTCGATCCAGGCTGGACTCCGTCATCGCCATGGAAGTCGTATAGCGGCGATAGCGTCCAGCCAGAACCCGAGCGGTTCACCTCGTAGGCCATTCCGCAGCCTTCTTGACTGCAAGAATGTCCTGTCCCGAAGTATCCGCCCAAGGATGCGGTACCGTAGAGGTGACCACCTGTACCGAGGGTGACTCCGGCGGTGGGGCGTCCGCCATCCGCCTGGCCGGTGAAGTCGTGGAGGACGATGAAGGTCTGCGCTTCAGCAGCGCCACAATTCAGGAGAATCAAGGCTAGGAGTGTTACCGAGAATACTGTTGCGAACCTCGTTACCAAGTTGACCTCGTAAGTACAAGATGCGATCTGTCGGCCCATGTTCACTTCCGTTCAGTCTGCTTAGCGAATTGACAACAACGATCCTCAGCGCGTTTGCTCGAGATAACTGGCGTTATCAGGCAATAGCGCAAATTACACCCGAACGATACACCGGGCTGCGTAACTTGCGATATGGCGATTTCTCGCCAATTGGGTATATAGTTGCGGCTGCATTGCGGCCAATGTTCAAATTTGAGGTTGAGATATGAAGAGAACCGTCAGCTGCCTCTGGCTGTTACTTCTCGCCCTAGCGTTGACTGCTGCCGCACAACAGCCTTGCGACGGACCACCTTCGACATCAGTTCTTAACTGGGCGGAATTTCGTTTTTCTCCCTGCCGCACTGGCTACAATCCCTATGAGCATCTGCTGAGCTCTGCCAATGTTGGAAATCTTGTTCTAGATTGGCAGTACACGATGGATCCCGTCTTCTACTCTTCGCCATCGGTGGCAAACGGCGTGGTGTACATCGGCGGTGGAGATGCGTCGGGCAGCCTTTACGCTTTTAGCGCTACAACGGGTGCTTTGCTGTGGCGGAGCATAATAGTCTCGGACATGCAGATCATTTCCTCGCCAGTGGTGGCGAATGGAGTGGTATACATTGGCGTATCCAACAACAGCACGATATACGCCTTGGACGCCAATACAGGAACTACCCTTTGGAGCTATACTGCGCGGCAGTACCTGGGCTCTTCACCCGTAGTGGTAAATGGCGTCCTGTACTTCGAGGGCTGGCTTGATGACAACCATGTATATGCACTGGACGCCAGAACCGGGGCGGTTCTTTGGACGTATGCGATGGCGGCCGGAAACCAGGAACTCTTTGCATCACCGGCGGTGGCTGACGGCGTAGTATATGTCGGCTCCGACACGGTATACGCCTTGAACGCATCCACGGGGGCATTGCTATGGCAGTACCAGACTGCTGGCCTTATATCTTCGCCAGCAGTGGTTAACGGCGTGGTCTACGTCAGTTCGGTTGATACTTATGCTTTGAATGCCAGCACAGGCGCGCTCCTGTGGCAGTACCCGGCATCGAATGGAAACGGCGCTTCACCGGGGGTGGCCAACGGGGTGGTCTACGTCAGCTCTGGCGACGGTTTGTATGCCCTGAACGCAAGCACCGGCGCGCTGCTATGGCAGTTCTTAACGGAGGGCGGCTTATATTCCTCGCCCGCAATTGCCAATCGGGTGGTCTACGTAGGTTCGTTGGACCATAACCTATATGCCTTGGACGCAAGTACCGGGGCAGTTCTTTGGCACTACGACCTCGGGGATGACGTTACCTCATCGCCAGCAGTAGTGAACGGCATGGTGTACGCCAGTTCGTATAACGGAAACCTGTACGCCTTCCACCTGCCGAATCATTGAACCGAATCGTGGGGTGTGAGTTAACGAAAAGCCCGTGATAGCTGTTGTAAACAGGCGTTATCGTTACCTACGTTCCCGAAGCAGCTCACTTGCCGATTTGCAAACTTAGCGCGCGACCTTTACCTTGCTGGACGGAGACTGCTATGTCGGTTCAATCCTGCTTTCCTGTCATTCCGAGTGCGGACCTGGAGAAGAGCCTTCGCCTGTGGGTGGATGGGCTTGAGTTTTCGACGAGCCTGGAAATGCATAACGGAGGCAAGCTGATTTTCTGCATGCTGCAGAAGGGCAACCTGTGGTTCATGCTGAACCAGCGCGCGGGAAGTCCGGTGAAGCCGGAAGGCTATGAGGGCATTCGGCTCTACTGGGCGCCCGAGGATATCCACCAGACCAGAGAGCGATTGAAGAGTCTGGGGTATGAAGTGTCCGAAATCGAAGAGCGCGAGTATGGACAGACGGAGTTCTTCCTTACCGATGACGACGGATTCTCGCACTGCTTCGGGGTGCCGACTCAGAAGTAGTGCTGTCGTGCGTGGGGAACCGCAGGGCCCTCCGCTCCGCTTCGCTCCGGTCGGGATGACAATTCATTAGCAGGGGTGCGCTGCGATTGGGTGGGAATGATGTGGGTTCAAGGTCCTTTAACGCATGTCGCTCGGCTCCTTCCTCGGGTGACAATCTTTAGGAGCGGTGTCGCTGCGGTCAGGATCGCAACTGAGTGGGTGGCGATTCAGCGGTGTACCGCGATCACCTGATCGCGCAGGGCCGCGACTTGTTCGTGCAGCACATGGCCCAGCGCCTTGCGGTCACCGCTGGCAATCATCGGTTCGCCGAACACAATTTTTGCGCGCACCGATTTCTTGCCCATCACGTTCCACACGTGCGGCATCAGGGTCATGTCGCCCCACCACGCGACCTCGCGCGAGGGGTCGCCGTCGTCGAGGTCGTAGCGGATAGCGCACGGCGTGATAGGCGCGCCGACATCGATGGCCGGCTGCAGCATGGTCGAGTGAAAGCGCAGCAGGCGATGGCCGTCGGTGGTGGTGCCTTCCGGGAAGAGAACGACGGGCACGCCATTCTTCAAGCTTTCGCCAACCTGCACGTTCGCGCGCGCGGCGTCGCCGCGATCGTGCCGTTGAACGAAGACGGTGCCCGACCAGCGAGCGTACTTGCCGAAGATGGGCCACTGCTCCACCTCAGCCTTGGAGACGAAGACGCAGGGCACGGCCGCGCTATAGCAGAGGATGTCGAGGTAGCTGAGGTGATTGCTGACGATGAGTCCGTGCGTTGGCGGCGTGCCGCTTACCGACAACTGGGCGCGCATGGCATCCAGGCCGCTGATGCAGACTTCGTGCAGCCACTGGGCGCTTTCGGCGCGTGAGGCGTTTTCCGGAAGCCGGCGATGACGCCAGAGACCGCGAAACGCAGCGCCCAGAAAGGCTGACATGCGAACGGCGCTGCGCAAAGGATGGCCCACCGGCTGCTCGATTCCTCCAGACCTTGAATTGAAGACTCTGTCCGGAGTTTACCGGATGGCCGCGGCATCCATACAGCAACTATGCAGCATCGTACTTAGGTTATGCCCCTGAGGGTGTAACTCCCGAATACTATGGCAAAAACCAGCAAGCTGAAATCGCCCGACCAGATCGATCCTTTCGACACACATCACAAGAGTCTGCGAGTCGTCATTGAGACGCCGAAGGGCAGCCGCAACAAGTTCAAGTACGACCAGAAGCTGGGGATGTACGCGCTGAGCAGCGTCCTGGCCGAGGGCATGACGTTTCCCTATGACTTCGGCTTTGTGCCGCAGACCAAAGACCAGGACGGCGACCCGACGGACGTGCTTCTGTTGATGGATGAGCCGGCTTTTACCGGGTGCGTGATCGAGTCGCGCATTGTCGGCGTGATCCAGGCAGAGCAGACCGAAGACGGCAAGACGGTTCGCAACGATCGCGTGCTGGCCGTGTCCACCCATTCGCACGTCCACTCCGATATCAAGGAGCCGAAAGACCTCAACAGCACGATGATCGAAGAGCTGGAAGACTTCTTCGTCGCCTATAACAAGGCGCGGGGAACGAAGTTTAAGTTGCTGGGAGTGAAGGGTGCGGACACGGCGATGAAGCTGATCAAGAAGACGCGCGTGAAGTGAGCGCCGCACCCTCAGCGGCCAATTGACATCGCGTCACGGACCGCCTGAAGGCGATCTCCGTTCCAAGCGATTCCTCCCAGCCGATCGAATTCACTGCACAATCAGTCGCTTAGCGCCATAAGCGCAGATTATCGTTCCCATAAAAACATTGGATTTCCCAGCCCACGCCCGCCTTCGTATGCTGACATGTGGTATCAGGACAATTTTCTGACCACTCGAGCACCCCGTCTTTGACGCAAGTTTTCGTTCGACTTCTTATCCCCGTAACGTCATCCCGCTCCGCCCCCAGTGGGCGAAGGCACCGGCGGATGTTGCGAACATTTTCCCGCACAAATCATTTGTCATCGGCCTCCCTGGGCGAGGCGCGCATAAAGGAGAGTTTGCATGGCTGAAAACAAGCCTGACCCGAAGACAGTTCTGGAGTTCGTGAAAGAGCACAACGTGCAGATCCTGGACCTGCGCTTCACCGATCTTCCCGGACTGTGGCACCACGTTTCCTATCCCATTCATCAGCTCACGGAAGATTCGTTTGAAGAAGGCTTCGGCATGGATGGCTCGTCGATTCGCGGATGGGCGGCGATTCACGAGAGCGATATGCTGCTGATCCCCGATCCGGCGTGCTACGTCCTCGACCCGTTCACCGAAGTGCCGACGCTGGTGATGGTGTGCGACGTTATCGATCCGGTTACCAAGCAGCGGTATGATCGCGATCCCCGCTATATCGCCAAGAAAGCCGAGATGTATCTGGCATCGACCGGGCTGGCCGACACAGCCTTTTTCGGCGCTGAGGCCGAGTTCTTCATCTTCGACAACGTGCGCTTCGATCAGAACGAGCACGAAGGCTACTACTTTGTCGATGCCGAAGAAGGACGGTGGAATTCGGGACGAGTGGAGAACAATCTCGGCTATCGCCCGCGCTACAAGGAAGGATACTTCCCGGTACCGCCGACCGATCACTATCAGGACCTGCGGACTGAGATGGCGATGACCATGGAAAGCTGCGGGCTGGTGGTCGAATGCCATCATCACGAGGTTGCGACCGGCGGCCAGACCGAGATCGATCTGAAGTTCAATTCGCTGCTCAAGTCTGCCGACGCGATGATGCTCTACAAATACGTCGTGAAGAACGTCGCCAACCAGTACGGCAAGACGGTAACGTTCATGCCCAAGCCGCTCTTCCAGGACAACGGCAGCGGCATGCACTGTCACCAGTCGCTGTGGAAGGCGGGCAAGCCGCTGTTCGCCGGCGACGGATACGCCGGGTTGTCGCAGATGGCGTTGTGGTACATCGGCGGGCTGATCAAGCATGGTCCGTCGCTGTCAGCGCTGATTGCGCCGACGACCAATTCATACAAGCGGCTGGTTCCGGGATTTGAAGCGCCGGTGAATCTGGCGTACTCGCGGCGTAATCGCTCGGCTGCTTGCCGCATTCCGATGTATTCGGCTTCACCGAAAGCAAAGCGCGTGGAGTTCCGTCCGCCGGATCCGAGTTGTAATCCGTACCTCGCGTTCTCGGCGATGCTGATGGCCGGACTCGATGGCATCGAGAACAAAATCGATCCGGGTCAGCCGCTGGACAAGGACATTTACGATCTGGGTCCGGAGGAGCTGGCGAAGGTTCCTTCGATGCCGGGTTCGCTGGAGAGTGCGCTGGACAATCTTGCGCGTGATTATCAGTTCCTGCTGAAGGGCGACGTGTTCACCGAAGAGATGCTGAACACCTACATCGACTACAAGCGGGAGAAGGAAGTGAACGCCATGCGGCTGCGTCCGCACCCGTACGAATTCCAACTGTATTACGACATCTAAACAGGGATAAGAATAGAACGCGGGGAGAACCGTCTCTCCGCGTTTTGTTTCAGGTCAGCCGCTTCACGTGGTACTCGTCGTACCGTCCCGGCATAAATGGCGGCATGTGTCCGTAGTGGCAAAGATAGGCCGCCAGGACGCAAACGGCTACGGCGAGCAGGCAGGCAACGACCGCCTGGGTCATCAGGTGGCGGCGATGGTGCGCGTCATTCTTGACTGCCATCACCTGCAGCAGAAGATTAATGGTGACTCCGCAGAGAATAATGCCGATTCCGAACAATCCCAGTGCGCGGCCAAAGCCGTGGAGATCCTGAACAAAAAAGGAGGCGAGAAAGACGCAGCCCCCGATCGCAAAAATAATAATCGGCGCCGTCCGAAAGCCTTCAAAGAACTTCGCATCTATCACGCCGCGATAATAGTTCGGATCATCGGAAAGCTCAAGCGAAGCGCTCGATCAGACATTGCAGGAATATTGCCTGCGAGCCCACTCTGGCGACTCTATTGCGGATTGCGAAAGAACAGATTCAGGATCAAGCCCAGCGCGTTGATTTGCTGGTTCGGAGCCATGCCGGTGCTGTTCTGGTGCTCATAGTAAGGATTCAGTTCGACCTTGCTGCCAAGGGGAAAGATCGCTCCTGCATAAATTGCGGTCGTGCTCCACTTGTCGTAGCGGCTGTTGTAGTAACACTCCACGCTGGCGTTCAGCGAGGGATGATAGGAATGAATTGTGATGGTTCGCTGCAACGTCAGGCGATTGCGGTAGCGCCAGGTGGCATCGCCGTTAGTGAAGTTCACTTCGACCCGGTTTCGATCGGCCAGCAGAACGTTTCCACTAAGCGGAAAGTTCAAAGTGCCCATGACCAGAATGCGGTTCTCGGAAGGATTTCCCGGCGAAGGCAGGTATCGATAACCGACAGACATTACCAACAGCCGCTGCTTCGATTTGTCTAGGTCGAACAGCGTTGCGTTGTTAAGCTTCACTAAGGGCTTCTGGAAGAAATTGAAGCTGGGCCCGATTTCAACTTGCGTGGGCGCCTGGTCTTCCCTGGTTTCCTTTGCCTGAAACCAGAATTGGGTGTGGTCGCTCAGCCCGACATAGGTGTCGGCTTCGGGGAGGAACTGCGTGACCTGAGCCTGGCAACCAGGCAGGACACAGCCCAGAAAGAGCAACATCACCGGCCATTCCTTGAGGCGTTGGAGCATGGCACGAATCCAGTACGTGGCGATCCTTCGGAGTAGAGGTCGAACGACTTCCACCTACCCTAGACGCCGCTTCAGGAGCAGGGAACTATTAGGCTTGTCAGTCGGCGTACTCAAAAGTTAGTAGGGCGAACAAGAGAGGGTGGCCGGACTTGGCCTTTTGATGGATGAGGTTGCGTGTCAACCGCGTTCACATCGCGGTAACATCAGCCGTAATCGATCACCTCTGAAGGCAAACTAGCAGAATTTTGTGGTGTTAGTTGGGGGTTTTGCCAGTTCAAACCCTCCCGGCAAGTTCCTACCATCAGACCAGATACTGAGCACCTCAACTAATCTCAGCCTTCGGAGCTTCGCACAACCTCCGCGGCGACCAACAGACCGAACGATTTCATTGCGGCCGTAACGATTCGGGGCCAGAGTGCAGCTGGCAAAAGCTGTTTCTGCAGGAAACTCAACGGAGGTTTTATGAAGCTGAAGTTTTTCGCAACGCTTTGCGCGGTCGCTGTTCTTCTCGCCTGCGCGGCATGTTCCACTTCTCCGGCGCCATCGACGGCGCAGAAAGCTCCCGGTGTCGAGCAGGCAGTGAAGGATGCGGCTGACGTTTACGTTTACGGCTATCCGCTGGTCACCATGGACATGACCCGCCAGCAGTTCACCAACGTCGCGGTCCCGGACGCTGCGCATGCCCCGATGGGACAGATTCTTAAGCTTCGCAACTATCCGGCGGTGGACAACCACGCCGTTACGGCGCCGAACGCCGACACGCTCTACACCACGGCCTGGATCGATGTTTCCCGGGAGCCGTGGATCTTCAGCATCCCCGACATGGGAGATCGTTACTACCTCATGCCGATGCTGGATGGCTGGACCGACGTATTTCAGGTTCCCGGCAAACGTACAACCGGGGGCAAGGCACAGAAGTATGCCATCACCGGTCCAGGATGGTCAGGCACTCTGCCGGCTGGCGTGACCGAGTACAAGTCTCCAACGGCAATGGTCTGGATTCTGGGGCGCATTTACTGCACTGGAACGCCCGACGACTACGCCAAAGTTCACGCGCTTCAGGACAAGTTCTCGCTGGTTCCGCTCAGTTCGTACGGCAAGCCGTATACGCCGGCGCCTGGCGCGGTGGATGCCAACTTCGACATGAAGACTGGGATCCGCGATCAAGTCGACGCGATGAGCGTGAACGACTATTTCAACTACCTCGCCAGGCTGATGAAGACCAATCCGCCGGCCGCAGCCGACGCGCCGATGGTGGAGAAGATGAAAGCCATCGGCCTTGGAGCCCGGCAAAGACTTCGATCCCAGCAAGCTCGGTGCGTTTGACAAGGAAGTGATCAAAACCGTGCCCAAGGTAGCGCAGGTCAAGATCATGGAGTACTTCAAGCAGGCTGCCGAACCGGTCAATGGCTGGATGTACCTGACAAAAAATATCGGCCAGTACGGTACCGACTACATTCAGCGAGCGCTGGTGACGGCTATCGGGTTGGGCGCGAACCGTCCGCAGGATGCCATCTATCCCACATCGCAGAAGGACGCGGCCGGCAGTGAATACGACGGAGCCTCCAAGAAGTACGTCATGCACTTCGATAAAGGCGCAGATGCCTCCGGTCAACGGCTTCTGGTCGCTGACCATGTACGACAAAGACTACTTCTTCGTGCCGAATCCGCTGAACCGTTACACGCTGAGCGAGCGTAACAAGTTCATCACCAACCCGGACGGCTCGATCGACCTGTATCTCCAGGCGGATTCACCCGGCAAGGCCAAGGAAGCCAACTGGCTGCCGGCGCCCAAGGGCAAGTTTATTCCCATGTTGCGGCTTTATTGGCCGAAGGAGACCCCACCGTCCCTCATCGACGGAACCTGGAAGCCGCCGGCCATCAATGAAGCCAAGTAGTTGACCGGGCAGCCGCGCAAGGGCTGCCCCAGTCGCGAACGTATCCGGAAGCGACAGACAAGGCGGATGATGAACATGAAAGTAAAAAACCTCACGGCGCTGATAACGACCGCATTGCTTCTGTCCCTTCTTAGCGCCTGCACGAAGAAGAACGATGCGATTTCGAATGCCGAGAAAGTAGACAAGATTAACGGCGTCGCCGTTCCCGGCATCGTGGAAACAAAACAAATTGCCCAGGACGGCTTTGTTTATGGCCTGCCGCTGGTGATGTATTACACCTCAGCATATGAGTTGTTCGTGGATCCGACTTCGTCGCAGTACAAGGCTCCCATCGGCAAGCTCACCAACGAAGCGCGGGTTTTCACGTACAAAGACACGGCGGTGATTACGCCCAACAGTGACACGCCGTACTCCTTGATGGAAATTGACCTGCGCGCCGAACCGACTGTGATTTCGGTTCCGGCGGTCCCGAAACCGCGGTACTACTCGGTGCAGCTGACCGATGCCAACACTTTCAATTACGGCTATATCGGCAGCCGGACCACGGGCAGCGGGCCGGGCGATTACATGATTGTCGGGCCAGACTGGAAGGGTGCGACGCCCGCTCACATCAAGCAGGTCTTCCACTCGACCACGCCGTTCTCGGTCGTGATTTTCCGCACGCAACTGTTCAACCCGGCGGACATGCCAAACGTGGTCAAGATTCAGGCTGGCTATAAAGTGCAGCCCTTATCCGCCTATCTCAAGCAGCCCGCTCCGCCGGCGCCACCTGCAATCAACTACATGAAATCCAGCGCCGAGATTGCGAAGTCGCAGTTCTTCGAGGTGCTGGATTTCGCGCTGCAGTTCGTACCGGCCAGTCCGGACGAGGCGGGAATTCGCGCCCGTCTGGCAAGCATTGGTATCGGAGCCGGTAAGCAGTTCGATATGAAAGACCTGTCGCCGGAGCACAAAGCCGCTGTCCTGTTGGGAATGAAAGCCGGCGACGATGCTGTGGACAAGTACATCGCCAGCGGAGGAAAGGTGGTCGATGGCTGGAACATCGCCTCGTTTTTTGGCGACCGCGCTTTCTACAACGGGGACTGGCTAAAGCGCGCGGCCGCGGCCAAGGGAGGAATCTTCGGCAACAGCGCCGCGGAGGCGATGTATCCGCTGACCCGAGTCACCGGCACGGGAGAGGCCCTCGACGGCAGCAAACACAACTACACGCTCACTTTTGCCAAGGGCGATCTGCCGCCGGTCAACGCGTTCTGGTCGGTGACGATGTACGACGGCAAGACGCAATTGCTGATCGAGAATCCCATCAATCGCTACCTGATTAACTCCCCGATGCTGCCGGGAATGAAGATGAACCCCGACGGCTCGCTGACGCTGTACATCCAGAAGGATTCGCCGGGCAGCGGGAAAGAGTCCAACTGGCTGCCGGCGCCTAATGGACCTATTTATCTGGTGATGCGGCTGTACTGGCCGAAAGAAACGCCTCCATCAATTCTGCCTCCGGGCGACGGCACATGGAAACCGCCAGCCGTCACGGTGGCGCAATGAAGCAGCACCGTCAACGGAATGACTTTAGAAGAGAGGATCTGATCATGAAGAAGACAACGATTGTTGTATCGCTCATTTTCGCTGCCTGCGTGTTCCTCGCTATCTCGGCTTCGGCTCAAAGCGGGCAACTGCAAGGCATCATCGACGCGCGGAAAGGCGCAACGATGATGATTAAGTCGGCAGACGGAACAACCACACCTGTCCTTCTCACCGACAGCACACAGGTAGAGGAAGTGGAAGGTGGTCTCCATATGCGCAAGAAGCAGATGGCGATGACCGCGCTGGTGCCTGGCCTTCCGGTGCAGGTGCAGGGCTCTTACAACGCGCAGAACCAGATGACAGCCGACACCGTGAAGTTCAAGGCTTCCGACCTGAAGACTGCACAGGACATTCAGGCGGGAGTCGCGCCGGCCGAGCAGCAACTCCAGGCACAGCAGCAGGAGATGGCTCAACAGCAGGCGGACCTGCAGCAGCAACAGGCAAAGCTTCAGCAGGAGCAGCAGGTGGAGCAGGCAGAAGCAGCCAAGATTGCTGCTAACAAAGCTGCGATCGCCGCCGCCAACAAACGCTTCGGCGAGCTGGGTGAGTACAACATCCTCGGCGAAGTAACCGTTCTCTTCGGCAACGGAAAGTCGCCATCGACCCGCAGTACAAGCCGCAGCTGCAGCAGTTGGCTGAGAAAGCCAAAACGATCGACGCCTACGTGATCCAGGTGAAGGGCTATGCGTCCGCGGTGGGTTCGGCTGCGTTGAATCAGAAGCTGAGCACCGAGCGCGCTGATAACGTGACCGCTTTCCTGGAAGAGCAGGGACACATTCCATTGACCAACATCCTGGCTCCCGGCGCGATGGGCACCAGCCGCCAGGTCGCCCCTGACACCACGGCAGAAGGTCAGGCCGATAATCGGCGCGTGGTAGTTCGGATTCTTCAGAACAAAGGAATCGCGGGCAACTAGGCCTTGCAACATTGTTCCAGTCGGAGCGGCGGTGATGCCGCTGCTCACTCGATACACGGCTAAATGAAGAGGAAGGCCTTTGGCAGCTTCCAGCCGAAGGAGCAAGGAAATTGGGCAGCTTCACAAGGGCTGCCCACTGAATACTTCGTAACGGAAACTCAAGATAGGCCCGAGAGGATTTATGACTTCAGACTGTACAAGCACGTTCCGGAGACTTCGTTCTCCCGGCTTGGCTGTTGTTGCGGCCGCACTAGCGATTGGGTCCATCGGTGCGCTGGCCCAGAACCCTGAGATGGATCAGAAATTGATGGCTATCAAACAAGCCATGGCCACCAACAAACAGAAGTTGACTCAGTATGTATGGACGGAAACGGAGACCATCAGCATCAAGGGGAGCGCCAAGGATACCAAGACGTATCAGGTACAGATGGTCAATGGGCAACAGCAAAAGACGCTGATCAATGACCAGAAAGCCCAGTCCGGCGGGCGCGAAGGCCGCATGAAAGAGCGTGTGGTCGAGAAGAAGACCGAGGAATACCAGGACTACGGACAGCAGATCGGGGCATTAGCCAAGCAGTACACCACGCCCGATCCTGGCCGGCTGGCGCAGGCAAAGCAGCAGGGCAATGTCTCTCTGCAGCCTGGCAGCGGAACGGTCAGCCTGGTGATCAAGAGCTTCGTCAAGCCGAACGACCAGGTCACGATTACCATCAGCGAACAGACGCACGCTCCGGTTGCCATGAAGATCCAGTCGTATCTGACCAACCCCGGCGATGCAGTGAATATCTCGGCGCAGTTTGCGCAACTGCCCGACGGAACGAATCACGTCGCCGATATGACCATCGATGGAGTTTCGAAACAGCTCACGGTGAACGAAGTCAACTCGAACTATGTACTGAAGAACTGAAATGCGCGCGGCCAGAAAATTGGAGAACGAGCCATGCGCCTAGTTCGTTTCATCCTGCTTGCCCTTTGCCTTATCCCCTTAGCCGGTAGTGGGGCAGCAGGTTTCCGTGAACTATAACCACGGCGCGCCATTCTTCCAATTTCACACGTTCGGATGGGGCGGCAATAACACGAACCAGATTCAGAACTCCATTCTGGCTCAGGTAGTTCAGCAGGACATCGACAATGCGCTTTCGGAGAAGGGACTGCAGCGGGTGCAGGAGTCGCAGAATCCCGACCTGATTGTCACTGCCAGCGGCGGCGAGCGCGCTCAGACGTCGTGGAATGCATGGAGTATGCGCGGCATCGGCGGCGGATTCGGCGGCATCACGCCGGAGCAAAACGTCGAAGCGACGATGATTGTCAGCGTTTACAACCCCAAAAGGCAGGAGTTGGTCTGGCGTGGGATTGCCCAAAACACGCTGAACAACGGCAACAGGAATCAGCAGATCGTGGAAAAAGCAGTCCAGAAAATGTTCAAGCAGTGGCCCAAATCATAAGCCTTCGAAGATGAGTGAGACGACATGAGAAGGAGATCACGATGAAACGGACGTTCCTGTTCACGCTGGCGGCTTCGTTGCTGTATGTCACTACTGGAAGCGCCCAGCAATATCCCATCCTGGATAAGGTGGCTGACAAGGTCATTGCCAAGTACCAGAACTCAACCTGCGAACAGCTTTGGCAGAAGAGAGCGGCCAAAGCGCCACCCAGTGCTGAAGAGCAAAAGGCAATCAGCTTCCTGAAGAGCGATCCGCAGATGCGCGAAGCCTTCATTAACAAGGTGGCTGCTCCCATCGCCAACAAGATGTTCGACTGCGGAATGATTCCGTAGTGCTGAATCGAAGGGGTGTAGTACCGCAAGCGTGCCTGACGGCGGAACGTTTTATCTTTGCGGCAACACATGGTTCAGGCCCTCGTACGGTGCGAATGGTGTGTATTACCGGGGTCGTTGCGGCGCCGTAGTTACCGCACATTTTTTTGAAGAGATTGGAGATTGCAATGAAAACACTTTGCAGGAAATGGTCGGCGGTCCTAACGGCACTGGTTACATTTGCGTTAGTTCTGTCAGTAGCGGCGCTGGCGGCGGATCAACCGGCTGCGGCTGATGCGCAAGCGCAAACAGCCCCTTCGAGCAACGCGAGCCAACCGAGCAACAGCAGCGATGACGGCGTGTGGCACTGGGATGTAGCCCCTTACGTCTTCATGCCAGGAATCAACGGCACCGTTGGAGTGCTCGGGCACAATGCCAGCGTGCACCTGACGGGCTCCGACGTGATGTCGAACTTCAATGGTGGCTTGGCGGGCTACGTGGAGGCGCGTAAGAATCGCTTCGTGATGCCCATTGATTTTCTCTGGGCCAGGGTAGCCACCACCCAAGGTGTTCCGCTGAACGATCTCGGTCAAACCCAGATCAGGCTGACCCAGTCCCAGTTCATCTTCACTCCCAAGGTCGGCTACCGAATCATTGATATGGATCACTTCAAGGTCGATGCCGTTGCCGGAATACGATATTGGCACGAGGGCCTGAACCTCACGCTGCGTCCCTCGCAGCTGGTCAACACCCAGGCGGCCAACTGGGTTGACGCCGTTGCCGGCGGCGACTTCCGCATTTACTTCACCCCTAAAGTATGGATCCTGGCGTCGGGCGACGCCGGCGGTGGCGGGGCGGCCCTCGACTATCAGGGACTCGGCCTGTTGAATTTCCAGCCCAAACCGTTGCTTGGATTTTTCGTCGGCTGGCGCTACCTGGATGTAAATTACACCGGAAGCAAAGCATTCCTTTACGACCTGAACCAGAGCGGCCCGATGTTTGGACTGAATTTGCAGTTTGGGGGCAAGCCGCCGATTCCGCCGTCGGCGAGCTGCTCGATTGCTCCAGCAGCGGTATGGGCCGGCGAGCCGGTGACGGTCAACATGGCCTACCAGAACTTCGATCCCAAGCACACCCTGACCTTTAGCTGGAACAGCAACGGCGGTAAGGTGACGGGCAGCAACATAACGGGGAACGTGGATACGACGGGCCTGGCGCCGGGCAGCTACACGGTGACCGGCACGGTTACCGATCCGAAAGAGAAGAAGAACAACACGGCGAGCTGCAATTCGAGCTTCACAGTAAACACGCCGCATCCGCCAACGGCCAGCTGCTCGGCCAGTCCCGATACCGTGAAAGCTGGAGACAGCTCAACGGTTACGGTCAACGCCAGCAGTCCGGACAATTTCCCGCTGACCTACGCGTGGGCGACAACGGCAGGTCACCTCAACGGCAATGGCACGACCGCAACGCTGGACACGACCGGGGCGACGGAAGGCAGTACGATCACGGCGACGGCAACCGTCACTGACTCTCGTGGCCTGACCGCCAGCTGCAGCGCCAATGTCAACGTCCAGGCTCCTCCACCGGTCGCTACGCCGCCCCAGGTGAGTGAGGTTGGGGAGTGCAACTTCACCGATGCCAGGCGCCCCGCGCGTGTCGACAATACCTGCAAGGCAGTACTGGATGATGTCGCTCTGCGCGTTCAGCACGAACAAAGCGGGAATTTCCTCGTGGTAGGAAATGCAGAGAACGCCAATACGCCGCACCTTGCCGCGCAACGCGCGGTGAACGTGAAGTACTACCTCACCAACGGCGAAGGGAAAAGTGGTATCGATGCCAGCCGCATCCAGCCGAGCACCGGTACAGCGAGCAGCAACACCGTGAAGGTTTACTTCGTGCCTTCCGGCGCAACCTTCTCCGAACAGACCACTCCGGTTGACGAGACCCAGGTGAAGGGTCAGGCGCGCAACGCTCCGGCGCCCAGGAAGGCGCACAAGGCGGCTGCGCCGGCTCCTCCGGCACAATAGTCAAAAAACCATCAACCCGTAAGCAAAGGCCAATCAGAACAACGATTGGCCTTTCTGATTCGGGCCGTGCCGGGAGGTTCCCAAGAGCTCTGAGTTGTAGCAAAATAGAACTTCAGAAGGCTGATCATTTTTTGGGGGATCCAATGTTCGTCACGCGCAATCGTGGCCAAGTCGAGTCGTCTGTCGAGCTTCAACCCTTTGACCGCATTAAGCTGGCGGTGATTGGCGTAGGTGTGATCTTCGCCTGTCTGGGCGCCGGCGAGGCCGTCTATCGTCTGCTGTTCATGGAATTTGACGGAGCGACGGATCGTCTTCCCATCGAGATGGCCTTCGGGCTGGCCTTCGCGTGGGTAGCGACGAAGCTAGCGCGCCGGTTGTATCAGCACCGCATGGAGTCGTTGGCCCGCATGAATACGGTGTATGACCGCAATCATAAAATTCGTCACGCGCTGGAAGCGATTGCCCCCGTCCCGCATCCGGCGCACCAGCAGGCTATTCGTGTGATTCGCGATGAAGTCGACGGCATCGAGTGGGCTCTGACGGATCTTGTCTCGCGCTGAGAACTTTCCCCCGCGTTCCGCAAAAACATTGCGCTGAGGGAACGGCAGGCTCGCCGCCTATCAGCCGGATTTAGCAAAAGCCAGTCGAATTCTCGATTGGCTTTTCGTTTGACTCGTTATTGGGTACAGCCTTCGCCAAATTCCAGGTTGCGAAACATCGCCGCGGTCGGATCGTTGGCAGGCGTGGGCTGGTCGGCTGAGTCCATCGCGTCCAGCACACGCATCTGGTTCAGTTCGATCCATGTCTTGCGCCAGCGTTCTACTACACATTTATCAAGGCGCGTGTCGGACTTCGGAAATCCAAAACCATCGTAGAACTGCAGGATCGCTTGCTGCAGGCCCGGGCTCAAGTGATTGAAGTTGTCATAGGTGAGCGAGTCGAGAAGATTGCGATACGTATAGTCGGCCAGCGGATAGGCTCCCCGCACAGTGGGTTTGCCGGTGTCGAGATTGATCTCCGGAGCCTGCAGGTCGTTGTCCTTCACCTCGTGCAGCGCCTGCGTGTACTTACTGACGGTCTGGTCGACGCTCTTGAAGTACAGATTTTCGGTCTTCTCGGTCGGCTCTTTGAAGTCGATGGCACGCAGCGGTCCGACCTTGGGAAGCACCTTGAACATGACCGCCATAATGCGCGCTCCCGCGCCTGGCTCCTGGTAGCCCGATCCCCAGGACTTCGCGTAATCGGCTTTCGAGAGGTGATAGAGGAATCGCTGGCGATTGAAGTTGGGATCTTCGCGCCGCAACTGATCGCCTTTCACCAGCAGTGCGACCTTGGTCATCTCCGGAATGATCTGGCTGACACTGCGACGATAGGTGTTGATAGCCAATTGCTCTTTGGGCATGATGTCGGTCAGCGGAATTCCGTAAGTGTCGAGGAAAGCCCGCTCCAACAGAGGCGCTGAGACTTCAAAGCCGATGAAGTTGTGATAGTTCTCGGGCGCGTAGCGGCCCTTGGCCACCTGCAGCACATCGAAGCCGAATTCCGTCCGCAAGTGGGCTTTGTGATCGACGTCGTAGGGAACGGCGGCCCCGTATTCACGAGCCAGTTCGGGGTACTCGATTCCGACAGAGAGATTGATGTAAGGATGGCCGTTGATGTCGGAAACGTAGTGCGAAAGCGCGCCCAGTGCGAACGCGTATTCGTCCAGGTTTTGTGAGTCGTTGAGCATCGTCTGGACGAAAGTTCCGGTGCGAACGTAGTGCGTGAGGTCGCTGAAGGTTTCGTCGCCGAAGGGATAGTAGCCAATATCCTGGATGACGCTGCCGCCATAGGCATAGGCGTGCGCTTTGAGCAGGTCCTGCGGCGTGGCATCGGGATAGCGCGCAAGTAGCAGAGGCTTGATCTGCTGGTCCCACACCAGGTCGATGATTTCTTCGTGCGTCAGGACGGAGTAAGCCGGGCACATCGGCGCGCATACCAGCATGAGCAGCAGCGCGATGCTGGCAGTTGCAAACCGGAATCGGCGGCGAACAGCGACTTTCATAAGTTGGAAGCGAGCGTCAGATGCGGCCGAGCAGCAAGAGTACCAGAAGAACCAGCAGCACCAGTCCTAACCCGCTTGAAGGGTAATAGCCCCAGCCGCGGCTGTAGGGCCAGGCCGGATAGCTTCCGACGGAAAGCAATAGAAGAATAACCAGCAGGATAATCAGCATCGTGAACTCGTCTCCGTATGCGAACGAATCGATTGCAGGCTAGCGCTTATCGAAGCTGCTGCTGGTTAGAAGCCTGCAGGTACTCTCAAGGATGCCTTACGGCAAGCTCACGACGTCCCGAGCTTTGCTTGCAACGCTTTCAAGTAACTGTCGATGGTTGCTGTGTAGCCTTGAATGTAGCGGGCGACGAAGCGGAAGACCGAGCTGTGAATCTCGCCATTCTCGGTAATGGTCAGGGATGAACCGCTTGCGGTTGGAGTGAGCTCGTAGGTCCAGGAGCCTCCGAAGGGAAGATGCGGGTCAGCGATGCGCGTCACCAGTTTGTCAGGCGGATCGGCCTCCACAACTTCGTAAGTCATCTTCTCGCCGTGACGTCCGTACTCGATCCACTTGCGATGCGGATCCGGGCTGAGGATCTCGTAGCGTGAAACCTCAGGCCGCCAGTTTGGCGGGCCGTCGATGACATCCCACACTTGCTGCGGTGACTGGCGGAACTCGGCCGTGCGCGAGACCGTATGCTGCTCGGGCAGTTGCGAGCCGAGCACGGCGATCATGCCCACGACAGCCAGCAGAAGGAAAACGACGACCACGACCCACTTCAGCACGCTGGGGCTCTCCTCCAAGTTCGGTCAACAATGAGAAAAGGCAGTCTAAGCGTCGAGTCGCCGTTTGAGCAAGCCGTTACAATCATGGCCATGCCTTCCGCCCTCGCTGTGCTCAACAACGAAGTTGTGAACTGCACGCGCTGTCCGCGCTTGGTCGCCTATCGCGAGCAGATTGGGCGCGAGAAGCGGCGCGCGTACCGCGACCACGAATACTGGGCGCGACCCGTACCCGGATTCGGCGATCCCAAAGCGCGCGTGCTGGTGCTGGGTTTGGCGCCAGGAGCGCACGGATCAAATCGCACCGGGAGGCCGTTCACCGGCGATGCGTCCGGAAAGTTCATGTATCCGATTCTGTATAAGGTGGGATTTGCCTCGCAGCCGACCGCCGAGCACCGGGACGACGGACTGAAGCTGATCGACTGCTATATCACGGCGGCCGTGCGCTGCGCCCCTCCCGACAATAAGCCGCTGCCGTCGGAGCTGGTGAACTGCTCGGAATATCTCGACCGCGAGCTGGCGATTTTGAAACAGGTAAGGGTCGTCGTGGCGCTGGGGAAGATCGGTTTCGACGCGTACCTCAGCCATCTGAGGCGAACCGGCGTTTTGCAGCGGACCAGTGAATATAAGTTTGGTCACGCCGCAGCCTATCCCATGCCCAGTGGTGTAACGCTGCTGGCGTCGTACCATCCTTCGAACCAGAACACCGCGACAGGCAAGCTGACGGCGCAGATGTTTGAGGATGTTTTTCGGGAGGCGAAGCGTATTGCTGGGGAAGCAAAGTAGCGTTGGGGGTGGTTGGTCGTCTTGAAAGGCGTCGTCCGAGGCCGGGCGGAGCACGCCTTCACACGTGCAAAATGCGGCCACTACCTCAGCGGCTAAAGCCGCGACTTAGAGAGCAGTTGAACTGCACGCCTGAAGGCGTGCTCCACCCAAAGGCCGTACCCCTCAGGATCGCGCTAGCCCGGTATCGCGCAAGCCCGGTATCGCACAAGCACCAGATCGCACAAGCCCAGGATCGCACAAGCCCGGGATCGCACACCCAGGGGCGCTCTACCCAAGATCGCTCCAGATCAAAGTCGCACCGCCCAAAGATTGCACCACCCAGGATCGCTCCAACCTCGAGTTGGCTCTACCCAGGGGTCATGCCGTCCCAATGGCGCTTCAGCACATTTTCAAAGCGGGCTGATTACTCCCCATCGAGGGCGATTTGACATTGCCTCTGTCGGATGGCAACATTCGGTCGCAGATTGGAACCCATCCTATGGATTGTGACGCTATGAAAAGATCAGGTTTAATCCGGACACTAGTTGTAAGCTTTGGCCTCGTTTTGATGATGGCGGGTGTAGCGCTGGCCGCGGATCACTCCGCCGTTGGCACCTGGAAGCTCAACCTGCAGAAGTCCTCATTCGGGGCTCAGCCGGCGCCGAAGTTCGAACAGCTCGTAGTTACCACCGATACGCCAGATGCGATTCAGTGGAATATCAAAGGCGTCATGGCCGACGGCAAAAGCTACATTATGTCGTACGACGGGCCAGTTGATGGCGCCGCTCACCACATGATGAGCAGCATGGGCGGCGATACCGCTGCCTACACCAGAACTCCCTCGGGCATGAATTGGGTGGTGAAGGACAAAGACGGCAAGATCATGGAGCGGGCCAGCAGCCAACTCTCTACCGACGGCAACACGCTGACCATCATTGGGGTGGACGATACTTCGACGGGCAAGAACAAGTTTTTGGCCATCTACAATCGCGAGCAGTGATCAGGCAGGCGCGAGTCCGTTGATGCGCGCCGCCATCTTCACGTCGCGGTGCGTAACCCCGCCTGAGTCGTGCGAGATCAGTGATAGCGTCACCTTGTTGTAGCTGATCAGGATGTCGGGGTGGTGATTGACGGCCTCCGCCGCTTCGGCGATCTGGTTCACAAATTCCATCGCCTTCAGGAAATTCTCGAACTGAAAGTTGCGATCGATGGCCTTGCCGTTTCGCTTCCAGCCTGGAAGGTCGCGCAATGCCTGCTGCACCTCTACTTCGGACAAAACAGTACTCACGTCAACTCCTTCAAGTTCAGGCGCGGGCGATTACTTGATTTCCAGCGCCGGCTTTCCCGACAGCCGCTGCGAGATGTGCTGGCCCAGTTGATCGGCCAGACTTCCTGATCTGGTCACCGTGTTATTCACCAGCACTACCGCTGCGTAATCACTCTTCGGGTTGAAGAACACGTAGCCGCTATAGCCGCCGGTCGCGCCGTTGTGCCAGTAGTTGCCGGTCTCAGGATCATACAGCCAGGCCAGAGCTATTTTCAGGCCCGCCATCGCGTCGTTACGCAGCTCGTGCGATTGCGTGAGCGCCGCGGAGAGCGTCTTCCCATCCGGCGTCGCGGCCGCTGTTGGCGGCAGGTTGTCGGGGTGCAAATTCGCTTCCAGATACGTCAGCATATCGGACGCCGTAGAACGGATGGCGCCCGCCCCCGCAAACGCCACCAGATTCCACTCGTGCGCGGGATGATGATGAGGATCGTGGCCGGCGATGAATCGGGATTGCTGCTCGGTGGACAGCGTCACGACCGTGTCCTTCATGGCCAGCGGCGCAGTAACCTCCTCTTGCAGAAGCTGCGGATAGGCTATGCCAGCGCGGTCCGCCAAGGCTTGTCCAAGCAACCCGAAGCCGAGATTGCTGTATAGGAAGTCGGTCTTGGCAGGCTTAGCCACGCCCTGCTTCTTGAGGAAGGCATACAGGTCAGCAGCGGTGTAGTCGGCGTAGGGATTGTCCTTGTCGGCGGGACTGAAATTGTCGGGCATGCGCGGCAGACCGGAATGCTGTGTCGCCAGGTCGAGGAGCGTGATCTCATCGCCTGCCGGCTTGGCCACGGTACCTTCCGGAAGCAGTTCGCGAACCGGCTCGCTGAACTTTACCTTGCCCTGCTCAACCATCTGCGACAGGATCAGTCCGGTGAAGGTTTTGGTGATCGAGCCGATCTCAAAGATTGAATCGTCCTTAGCGAGCCCGTAACTGAATATCTGACGCTGGCCGTGGTCAACGACACCGATCGTCACGCCGACTTGCGTGGAAGGCGCAAGGGGTCCGCTCTTCAGCGCTTCTTCCAGGTCTTTGTTCAGCACGGATTGCAGTTGTACCAGCGGTACGGGAGACATAGCCGTCTGGTAGCTGGGTGGCGGGAGCGGCGGAATCACGATCGCTGTCGCCTGGCGCTCGAAGTTCAGTGCGGTCGGCTTGCCCTGCGTCCACGTCCCGGTCAATGTCTTGCCATCCGCCGAAAGCGTCCCGCTCCATTGCGCATGAACGGGAGGGATCTCGAAGGAGAACTTATTTCCTTGCAGCGAAACGTTTCCGCAATCGATCCCGCTGGCATCCTGGTCGAGGCTGTCCAGCGTGCAATATTCCTTGCCCGCCGTATCGCTCTTCACATGCACTTGCAACCGCAGAGTGTCTGAGCCTTCGTGGATCGCGCCCAGCCAGATGCCGTCGACCGGGGACGGCTTTGCCGCGGCCACGAATGTCTGCTCGCGGGTAAACGTCAATGGCATCGGCGAGCCCTGGTTCCATGTGCCGGCCAGCGATCGAGCGTCGGGCGAAACCGAACCTTGCCAGGCGCCGTGCACGGCCGGAACACTGAAGCTCAACTCTTTGCCATCAAAATGGAAGTCGGAGCAGGGAATACCGTTTGCGCCCTGATCCGGGCTGTCCAACGCGCCGGACAAGCTTCCGTCAGTTCCTGCCTTGATGTGAAGCTTGAGATGAAGAGGGCCGAGAGTGCCGGTATAATCTCCGGCGACGTCAGGTTTCTGTTGAGCGACCGTCGGGAAAGAAAAGAAAGTGGTGATCAGCATCGCCACCCACAGAATCGTGCGGCCAAGCATTCCCTGTTTATACACCAGAGTTATTCGCTTTTTGCCTGCACAGTTCTGTGGTCTCCGATGGAGATCGTTCGGAGCAGAGCCGCTCTGACTTCTGCAATGGTGAGTTGCCGGCAGGAATCGAACAAAGGTTTCGTTCGTTGGCAAAAGCATGTATAGTTTTCTGCAGGTAACCGAGGAGACTACTGTTGAGCAAACCCGCAGATCTAGTACAAGGAACTCTAGACCTTCTTTTACTAAAGATTGTGGCCCTCGAGCCATTGAACGGCTTCGCCATCAGCCGCCGGTTGAAGCAGGTTTCCGGCGACGTGCTGCAGGTCAGTGACGGATCGCTTTATCCCGCTCTTCATAAACTGGAAGCTGAAGGACTCATTGCAGCGGAATGGAAGTTGAGCGAGAATAATCGCCGCGCCAAGTTCTATTCTCTGACGAGAATGGGTCGAAAGCACCTTGAGACCGAATCGGAAAACTGGGGACGTCTCTCTTCTGCGATTACTCGTGTGGTGAAGTTAAGAGAAGCGTAAAGCCCCAAAGCGCCCGCTTTGCCCGCTAATAACGCCATCCCGCCGGAACGCTGGGTGTACACCGTGCCGATGCGCCTGCGTGCGCTCTTCCGGCGGCGGCAGCTCGATCAGGACCTCGATGAGGAATTGCAGCTTCATCTCGAGGAGATGACGCAGCAGTACATCGAGGACGGCATGAGCCCCGAAGAGGCGCATTACGCCGCTCTTCGCGAGTTCGGCAACGTCGAGTTATCCAAGCAGGAATGTCGCGACACCCGCAAAACCCTATGGATCCAGAACCTGCTGGAAGACCTGCGCTTCAGCGTCCGCACGTTGAGGAAGAACCCGGGCTTCAGCGTGGTGGCGATTCTGACGATCGCGCTCGGTATCGGCGTCAACACCGCGATCTTCTCCGTGGTGAACGCCGTGCTCATCCGGCCGCTGCCGTTCGAGCAGCCAAAGCGGCTGATGTTTCTGCGTGAATCCTCGCGCGAAGTCCCTGACATGTTCCTGTCGCTGGCGAACTTCGCCGACTGGCAGTCGAGAAATAAGGTCTTCCAGAGCATGGGAGCGTTTCGTCGTGCCAGCGCGATCCTCACCGGCAATGGCGAGCCGCGCCGCATCCTGGTCGGCCAAATTTCAGCAGGTTTATTTCCGACGCTGGGCGTCGCGCCGGTGCTCGGGCGTAATTTCACGGCCGCCGATGATCGACCCGATGCTGCCCCGGTTTTGCTGCTGAGCGAGCGCTTCTGGACGCGTGAATACAACCGCGACCCCGGGATTCTGGGCAAACAGATCAAGCTGAGCGGACAAATCTACACCGTCATTGGCGTAATGCCCACCCAGGGATTTCCACCGTACTGGGGGCCGATGGAGATGTTCACGCCGCTGGGCCGATTGAACAATGAAATTGGCGGCGAGGCGCATCGAGCTTTTCATCTGGGAACGTCGGCCTACGCGCGGCTGAAGCCGGGGGTGACGCTTGGGCAGGCGCGTGCCAACCTGTCAGCCGTTGCGCGCCAACTCGAGCAAGAGCACCCGCAGTCGAACGGCGGGCAGGGCGCGATGGTAGAACCGCTGTGGGAACAGGTCGTAGGCGACGTGAGCCGGCCACTGGAAATGCTGATGGGCTCGGTACTGCTGGTGCTGCTGATTGCCTGTGCAAACGTGGCCAGTCTGCTGACATCGCGTGCCATCGTGCGCCGGCGCGAACTCGCCATCCGCGGTGCCTTGGGTGCGGGTGCGCTTCGGCTGGCCGGACAACTGATGTGCGAAACCACGATTCTCGCGTTGACCGGCGGTGCGCTCGGGCTCCTCGCCGCTTTCATCATCACGCCGATACTCGCTCAGCATGCCCTATCGCTGGTTCCCAGGGCTGAAGGCATTTCCATCGACAGATCGGTGCTGGCGTTCACTTTTGGGATGTCGTTGCTTACCGGAGTGATCTTCGGGGTGGTGCCGGCATTCGCCGTCTACCGCAGCAGTCCTACGGAGGCGTTCAGGGAAGGCAATGCATTACGCGCCGGCTTCTCGCGAATCAGCGTTCGCAGCCTGCTGGCTGCCGCCGAACTCGCCATGGCGCTGGTGCTGCTGGTGACGGCCGGCCTCACCTTGAAGAGTCTGTACTACCTGCTGCAAACCGACAGCGGGATGAACACCGACAACGTACTCACCGGCATGCTGAACTTCGCCAACCAACGGTATGCCGACGAAGCCAAGCTGACGAACCTGGTCTTCGAATTACAGCAGCGCGTATCGGCGTTGCCTGGCGTGGCCGCCGCCGGCTTGCAGAGTCCGTTCCTGGTCGGCTCATCGCAAGCCAGCTTCCGGGCGCAGGAAAGTTCGTCCACCATCAGCGACGAAAATTATGCGGACGCAACCAGCGTGACGCCGGGTACGTTCGAAGCGTTCGGAGTCAAGCTGTTGCACGGACGCTTGTTCACCTGGAGCGACAATCCGAGCACGGCTCCCATCTGCATCGTGGACGATTCGCTGGCCAATCGTTATTGGCCTGGCGAAGATGCGGTCGGCAAACGTATTTCGACGGCGTTTCCTCCGGGCACGGCAGATCATCCGGCGTGGCGCACCATCGTAGGGGTGATTCACCACGTGCAGACGGACCCCGCCGACCAGCAACATTTACCCGAGATGTTCCTGCCTTATGCGCAATTCCCAGGAGAGCGTGGCGTTTTGATCGTGCGGGCGAAGACGGATGAGGCGTCGCTCACGCCGACCATTCGCCGGGTCGTTCATACCCTCGATCCTGACCTGCCGCTCTACAATGTGCAGCCGCTGTACGATCTGTTGGACGCGAATGTCGCGCCGCGGCGTCTGATCGTGCTTCTGCTGAGTTGTTTCGCCGGCATTGCCCTGATCCTTGCGCTGTTGGGGGTCTATGGCGTGATGGCTTACATGATTGCGGGCCGCACGCGAGAGATTGGCTTGCGTTTGGCGCTGGGTGCGGGGGCGCGCGACATCGTCCGACTGGTGCTCGGCCAGGCCATCCCGCTGGTGCTGGCTGGCGCAGCCATTGGCACGGGGGTTGCGCTGTGTCTGAAGCAACCGCTGACCCCGCTGCTGCTCGGCGTGAGCGCACGCGATTTCTGGACCTTCGCCGCAGTTGCCGCCTTGCTGGTGGTGGTCGCGCTCGCCGCCTGCTGCATCCCCATCCGCAAAGCCCTGGCCATCGATCCCGTCAAAGTTCTGTATCGCGAGTAATGCCCGTGGATCCCGTCTTGGCAATGTGAACGGGTGCTCGTTCTATAATGGCTGGATTTTGTTTCGGGACCAGGCGGTCTCCCTCAGCACATCCTGACCCGCCCTTCCTACCCGATTACGATCGAGGAGAACGATGAAGCTTCTGCGAACCCTTGTATTCGCTTGCGTCGCACTGTTGTCGATTGCCGGAGTTGCCGGCGCGCAGTCGTGGCAGCCGCTAACCCATCAGCCGAGCTTTACGGCCGGCCAGGCACTTCTACTGACCGACGGCACCGTGATGGTCCATCGTGAAGATCCGAACGACGGCTATTCCCAGTGGTACAAGCTCACACCGGATATCAACGGCAGCTATGTGAACGGAACCTGGTCGCAGATTGCGTCGTTGAGCTCCAACTACGGGCCGCTGTTCTTCGCGTCCGCGGTACTGGCCGACGGTAAGGTGATCATCGAAGGCGGCGAGCAGAACTTCAGCCAGTATGTGTGGACGACGATGGGCGCTCTCTACGATCCGGTCGCCAACACCTGGACCAGCGTCAATCCGCCAAGCGGGTGGAGCACGATCGGTGACGCTTCAGGCATCGTCCTCTTCAATAAGACATTCATGTTGGCCAATTGCTGTACCCGTCAGCAGGCGCTGTTTAACGAATCGAACTTGTCGTGGACTCCTACCGGCAGCAATAAAGCGGATTCGAACGACGAAGAAGGTTGGGTGCTGCTTCCTAACGGCAAAGTCCTGGCCGTGGATGCGTATACCGATGTGAACGACCCGAATGGTACGAATTCCGAGGTCTACGATCCGACGAGCGGCTCATGGTCAACTGCGGGCAGCACCATCGTCCAGTTGTGGGATCCTCACGGCTCGTACGAAGAGGGTCCTGGCGTGCTTCGTCCCAACGGTACGGTTTTCTGGACGGGCGCGAACGGCGCAGGCGCCGGTCACACCTCGGTCTACAGCTTGAGTTCGCAGAGTTGGACACCAGGTCCCGATTTTCCCGGCAACCTTGATGTTGCTGACGGTCCGGCCGCTTTGTTGCCCGACGGCAACGTACTGGTCAGCGCCAGCCCCGGAATCTACCAGAATGGCGTCGAGTTTTTCGAGTGGAATGGCAGCAGCCTGACGGAAGTTCCCGCGGTTCCGAACTCGCCAGACGATTCGTCATGGTATGGCCGCATGCTGGTCTTGCCTACCGGACAGGTTCTGTACACCGATGGCAGCGCCGACGTCGAAATCTACAATCCTGCCGGTAATCCTTATCCCGGCATTGCGCCTTCAGCTCTGATGACCACCGCCATTCTTTCGCGCGGCAGCACCATCAAGCTGCAAGGAAACAAATTCAACGGTGCTTCGCAGACCAACTTCTACGGCGATGATGCGCAGGCAGCTACCAACTATCCCATCGTGCGCATCACCAACATCGGCACCGGTCATGTTTTCTATTGCCGGACGCACGATCACAGCACCATGGCTGTCGGCTATAACGGTCCGACGTATACCTCTGTGGACATTCCGAGCAACATGGAAACTGGCGCGAGCTATCTGGAGGTTGTGGTGAACGGTATCGCCTCGCCGCACTACATGGTGGGAGTTCACTAAACCCACGACTGTCCTGCCTGGCTCCCACTCATGCTGAAAGGCATGGGTGGGGCATGGGCTCTCCTCCTTGAAACCTGCGATTATCACTGCTTAATTCCCGCCATCTGGAGTAGGCTAAGGCCGTGCCAATCCCGTGCGCCAACGGGATGGAGGTGCCAGTGTGAGCCGGCTTCGTCAGATCTCATTATTCGCCGTCGTGTTTGTTTTTCTATGCATCGTGACCGCTGCCTACGCGGATCGGCCTGCGCCTTCTTTGAACGTGCAGATGCTGGATGGCGGGACGTTCAGCTCCGACTCCTATCGCAATCAGACATTGCTGGTGCAGCTGTGGGCGACCTGGTGTCCTTACTGCAAGCGAGACCAGGGCGCGCTGGATGCCATTGCCTCGGAATACGGCAGTAAGGGCGTAGCGGTGGTTGCCATCGATGAAGGGGAGTCGGAGGCCACGGTTCGGGAATATCTTCAGCAGAATCCCCGCTCCTGCACGATCGCTCTCGATCCCAACCACAGTGCTGCCAGCCAGTTCGGCGGCGGCGGTATTCCGCAATATATTTTGATCGATCACGGGAGCGTTGTCGGCATTCACAGCGGCGCCGCGGGTGTTGAGGGTTTACGGGCGCTGCTGTCGCACGCGGGTTCGGGCTCGCGCTCTGCCACGCAGCAAGCGTCGGCACGAGGAAGCGGTGTGGCAGGCACGGTCGGCGGCGCGGCCGGCATTCCGCAGTGGGTTACGATTCCGTCGTCGCAGTCTAGAAACTCCAAGCCTCTGCCGAAGACGGTGTTTGTCCTGAACAGTGGCGAGAGCATTGAGTCCGACAATTACACCATCCGCTCCGGCTACGCCGATGTGATTGTCGGTGACCAACAACGCCGCATTGCGGTCAGCGAACTGGACATGAAGACGACGATGGCCGTCAACCACAAGCGCGGCGTCAATCTCAAGTTTCCGACCGGGAACAACGAGGTCTTCCTGGCTTTCTGAGCCGGTCGTCGCGGGCCGCGTCCTTACCTTGTCCTTGCGATAGCATGGAGTCATGAGCGCCCAGCCCGAGCCCTGGCTTAGCGGAAGTCACACCGACTTGCCGGCAGTTGTTCGCGCGGTAATCCACGCGCTGGAATTGTCACGCGACGACATCGGGAAGTGGTGCGCGCCGCTCGACGACGCAGCCCTGAACGCCCGTCCCGCAGGAGTCGCGCCGGTGGCTTTTCATCTGCGCCACATCGTGCGCAGTCTTGATCGTCTGCTGACCTATGCCGAAGGAAAACAGCTCAGCGACGAACAGCTGTCAAAATTGAAGAGCGAACTCGAACCGAATGCGACGCGCGCAGGAGTAACGGGGGAATTCCAGCAGGGAATTGAGGATGCGCTGGGGCGCCTGCGTGGTTTTGTGAACGCCGATCTGGAGATGCCGAGAAGCGTCGGCCGCAAAGCGCTTCCGACGACCGTCGGTGGGCTGCTGGTTCATTGCGCCGATCACACTCAGCGGCACACTGGCCAGGCAGTCACCACAGCCAAAATCGTTTCCGCGATCTAGCCGACCGGTGGGCGCGCTATCGAGTCGCCAACTCCGCAGTGCCGATTTCTTCCACGATGCTGGCGGCGGCTTTTGCCGGGTCCGGAGCTTCGATGATTGGCCGTCCCACCACCAGGTGCGTGGCTCCCGCTTCGATGGCATCGGTGGGCGTCAGCACCCGAGCCTGATCTCCGATCGCCGCTCCTGCCGGGCGCACTCCCGGCGTGACGATCGCGAAACCTTCGCCGAGCTCGCGGCGGAGTTCTCCGGCTTCTTTCGCCGATGCGACTAATCCCCCGCAGCCGGCCCTGCGCGCCAGCGCTCCTAACCGCAGTACCTGGCTGAGGGCAGTCCCCGACACACCGATCTCTTGCAGGTCTTCATCGGACATGCTGGTCAGGACCGTTACCGCCAGAATCATCGGCTTGCTCGGGGATTGCGCGGCGGCGTCGGCGGCGGCTTTGAGCATCTTGCTGCCCCCCGAGGCGTGGACCGTTATCATGCTGACGTTGAGCTCGGCGGCCGAGCGCACGGCGGCGGCGGCGGTGTTCGGGATGTCGTGGTATTTGAGGTCGAGAAAGACCTTGCGGCCGGAAGCTACCAGGTCGCGGACGAGCTGCGGCCCTTCGGCGGTAAACAGTTGTTTGCCAACTTTGTAAGTGGAGGCGGACTCGCCGATGGACTGTACCAGTTGGCGAGCCTGGGCGGCGCTTGGGACGTCAAGCGCCACGATCAGCCGATCTTTCGTAAGCATCGGCTTCCAGTCTAACCCAGTTCGTCCAGACACACGAATGCCCAGACGTAAAACCCTTATTGGATAAGGACGTTACTGAGGCCCTAGATTCTCCGCAACCTCTGGAGATTGCAGGACGTCCAGACGAACGCGATCGACTCCGCGCATGCCTAGAATCTTAGCCGCAGTATAGGACAGGTCGATAATCCGATTCCGGGCGACTGGTCCGCGGTCGTTAATACGAACAACAACCGATCGGTCCGTCTTTAAATCGGTGACCTTGACCCAGGAACCCATCGGAAGCGTCCGGTGAGCAGCAGTCAAATCGTTCATGTCATACGGTTCGCCGCTGGCAGTTTTGTGGAACTGAAAGATGCGACCGTACCACGAGGCCTTGCCTACCTGAGCTTTCGCGGTATGGCTTGGCTTAGTGTCCTGAGTCTGTCCTGGGGCCCCTTTTAGCGATTCCGGTGTGCTATTACCGGGTGCCGCACCCAGCGCGGAGGCGAAAACCAACGTCGCCGCAACTGAGCTGAGTACTCGTAACATTAAACACCTCTCATCGTTTAAGTTGGTCCTCCTGACAGGATGATGTAAGTCTATTCACCGGAAAGAGTCGGAGTCAACCCAACAAAAGAGCTAACTCCTTTTGAGTCTTGCCATTTCGGGACGACTGTGTTAAGCGCGAGCGCTCGGAGGGTCATCGTCTTCCACATCATGAATAGCTTCTTACCTGCCGGAATCTGGACCGACGATGCAGGCGCGCATGCCGTGATTAGACGAACTCCGGGAGCGGTGGGTTGGCATGGTCGGTGACTAAACTCATCCTCACCAGCTACTTACAAAGTCGGCCGCCAGCCGCGGCCAGCGGCGAGGAGGCGTTTCGAAGGCCGGCAGGGTTTGCGGTAAAGTCATATCATGGCCGCCCCACCTGTGGTCCTCAGCATCGCCGGATATGACCCGTCTTCGGGTGCCGGCATCACCGCCGACGTTAAAACCGCTGCCGCCCACGGATGTTATGCGGTCACCTGCGTCACCGCGTTGACCGTCCAGTCGACCCAAGGCGTCTTCGGGGTTCAACCGATCGACGCCGATCTTGTCGCCCGCACCCTCAAAACCCTGATGCAGGATTTGGATATCGCCGCGGTCCGGATTGGAATGCTAGGTTCGGGCGGAGTCGCGGGCGCGGTTGCTGAGTTCCTGAAAAGTCAAAGACCTCCGAATGTCGTCATCGACCCCGTTCTTCGATCATCTTCGGGGACGCCGCTGCTGGACGACCAGGGTCTCTCCGTCCTTAGACAGATGATGTCCTTCTGCGACGTGGTCACGCCCAATATCGCCGAGGCAGCCATCCTCACAGGATCTGAGCCCATGGCCGATAACCTGGATTGGGAGGTTGCGCTGCCCGAGCTCCGGCGTTTAGCCGCCGGGCTTCACGATCTGCATGCTAAGGGCGTCGTCATCACCGGCGGACACCTTCAGCCGGCCAACGACTACCTTAGTTCCAAGGGGCCGGACGGCATCCACGAAGAGGCAATTCCGGGAACGAAGATCGACTCGCGCTCGACGCACGGAACCGGATGTGCCTATGCGACGGCGTTGGCCTGTCAACTGGCGCTAGGAAAGACATTGCCGCAGGCCGCCCGAGCGGCGAAGCAGTACGTGCAGCGGGCAATCGCCACGGCATACCCATTGGGGAAAGGGATCGGGCCGATCAACCATGCCGGATGAGTCAGCGACTTCGGAAGGGAGTCGTTAACCGCAAAAAAATTGCGGCCAGCATAAGCCGGCCGCAGGGTGAGATTGGTTTCAGTTACCGAGCAGGGTTAAAGATTGCCCCGACTGTGCCGCTGTTCGGCACCGTCATTGCACAGGTGCAAGACTTAACGTCGGACCCTCTCAGGCTCGCCGAGCATCCGCTGGGATCAGGAATGACGGGCGTGCAGCTGGCCGAGAATCCGCCGAAGACTGATCCGGGGTTCGGAGTTGCAGTGAGAGTGACGGGAGCGTTCAATGCGAAGTTTCCGGCACAACCCTCGTCGCCACCGCAGCTGATGCCAGCCGGATTGCTGACGACCTTGCCCGATCCCTCACCTGCCTGGTGGATGGTCAAAGAAGGCGTGCTGTTTGCGCCGCATGCTCCCACCGCGAACGTCGCTGTTTCGCTAAGGGAGTCGCTGCCCGGCGCGACTGCCTTAATGGTGGTTTCAGAGCCCGCTCCGATGTTGCTGCAGGAAGCTGCCGCCGTCACCAAGCCGATGGAGTTGACCGTGGCCACACGGCTATCGCTGGTAGACCACTTCACTTGATCGGTCAGATCCTTGGTTTCGTTCGAACCGGCATAGGTTCCAATGGCGACGTACTGGGCTTTCTCGCCGCGGTTGCTCAACGTCTGAGGCGGAGCCACGATCTTCAAGGACGTTAGCGAACCCATGAGGGCTCCAGTCACCTTGCACACACTGACAGAGGCGGTCGCGATCAGGCCACCGTTGCCGGCCTTTGCGTTGATGGTCGTAGTGCCACATCCGGCGGGAGCTACTACTCCCGTAGCACTCACGGTAGCAACGGCCGTGATACTGGACTCCCAGACAACCTGATCGGTTATGTCCTCGGTGTATACGGTGCCGTTCTTCCCGTTGGTGTAGGTTCCGGTAGCGGTTAGCTGCGCGGTTGCGGTGGTGGGTACGAAGTAGGAACTGTTGTCGTCGAACAACACAGTCGTCGGCGTGATGCTGACACCAGTCAGCTGTGCGCTCTGACTGCAGCCTACAACGAGCGCCAAAAGAACAAGTACACAAGAGAATGCGAGGACTCGGCCAGCCATTGGGAATGTATCCTTTCGCGGTGAACTCGCGACTCGGCGCAACGATGGGCGGACCACGGGAGCGCAGTGGACGAAGTAAAGGCCGCTAGATTGTTGGGCGGATCGCTCAAGCGCAGTCTCCCACCCTAGCCAGAATGTGTCAATAGTTTTCTGGCACCTTGGACCTAAGTGTTAGGAACTTCCCCTGAGGTCGGAGGACTTTGCGATCAGCGCCGCAGTCTGTCCTATTGCTGCGGCTGTTTCGCTGCCGGAGGTTGCTGATCCTCAGGCAGCGGCATCATGATGCCGCCATTCGAGTTTGCCGGCTGATTGTTTTGCGGCGGAGCCGACTGTGACTGCGGTGGCGCCTGTTGCGGCTGAGTCTGCGGGGCGCTGTTGGGCTGGCTGCCGGGAGCGTTCTGATCCTGTGCCGCGGGAGGCTGCTGGTTGTCCGGCAAGGGCATCATCAATCCGCCGTTCGAGTTTGCCGGAGCATTGTTCGGTTGTGCGGGAGGTTGACCTCCGTTTGGTTGAGTTGCTGGAGGCTGCTGGTTGTCGGGCAACGGTTCCAGAAGCTGGCCGCCGGCAGGCTCTGTGGATGGCGGCGGCGCGAGCGGTTTGGGCTGAGGAGGAGTTGCCGGTTCCATGACTGGCTCATTGTTGCGATAGCGCAACACCACCGGTCCGCCCTCTTCGCGGCGCAGTGCAGCCGCTTCTTCTACAGCCTTGTTTACGGCGTCGTCGCTGTCACCGGCCACGGACGACAGCTTCATGCCTTCGACGTCTTTGCGCGACGCGTAAGCGACTTTCATGCTCGACTGGTCGGCTTCGCGAGCCTTGTCGTAATAGAAGTCGGCGGTCTCACGGTCGCCGTCGATTTCCGCCAGGTATCCCATGTTGTTCAGGGCGAATGCATTCTTCGGATCGAGTTCGTAAGCCTGCTCGAAGTAGCTGCGCGCCAGCTTGTAGTCGTTACGATTGATGGCAGCAACGCCGCGCGTATTCAGACGAGCCACTTTGGAAGCGACGCTCTGCTCGTGCTCCATTTCATTCTGAACTTTTCTGGCGTTCGAGGCAGCGATGCTGCTGATGCCCTTGCCGCGCCAGGACTGCTTCATGGTGACGACGATTGGCGTATCGGAGTTCTGCTCCGCCGCCTGCGTGTAGTACTTGTACGCGTCTTCGAGTTCGCCTTCTTTCTCACGAGCGTAGCCAATATTATTCAGGGTAAACGGATTCGTGGGATCGAGCTTCAGCGCTTTCTGGAGCGCGAGGTCGGCCTGCGGCGCCTGGTCCTTTTGCAGCAGTCCAATGGCGTAAACGTTGATGCGGTTTACCTGCATCTTGGCGTCGGCTGCGGTCCCGGCGATCTGGCCGACCGGCTTGCCGATGGCGGCCCGTTCAGTCGATTTGTACACGATCGCGTCCGAGCCCTGTTCCTGCGCCAGGCTGTAATAGCGCTGGGCGCGGTCGGCCTGACCTTCGAGCTCGGCGATGTAACCAAGGTTGTTCAGCGTAAACGGATCGTTCGGATCGATGAGGTACGCCTTGTAAAAGAGCGCCTTGGCCTTCTTGTAGTTGTGCTTCTGGACTTCCTTCACGCCATCCTGGTTGAGTTTCTGCACAGGCGTCGGCTTGGTGTGCTTTGGAATGCTGATGCGAACGTCGTCGGCGCCGGCCGAAGCGGTCAGAGCAATCAACAGGGCGAAAACAACAATCAAGTGCCGGGGAACAGGCATTCATCCTCCGAATAAGCCGTCAGCCAACAGCCTTCGGCCGTGAGCCCAGCCAGGTTCGACCGGGCACACCACCTACTTATCCAAACCCTTAGATGGGAGATCTGCCGCTCGCGTTGGCAGCTCTGGATCAAGAAGCGATTAGCAATTAGCAGATAGCAACTGGCTATGGCATAAGAGCGGAACGGGGTTTGCCGCTGGCACAGTCGGAATCTCGGGGTCTTCCATGGCCGCCATAACGTCAACGCCACTAGTTGCCAGTCGCTAGCCGCTAGTCGCCGCCACTTCTATAATCGGGAAGCAATGCAGTCTTTCCTGCGCGATTTGCGGTTCGGTCTTCGGGTGCTCGGCAAGGATCCGGGATTCACTCTCGGCGCGATCCTGCTGCTTGCCGTCGGCATTGGGGCGACAACCGCCATCTTTACCGTGGCTAACGCGTTGCTCTTGAGGCCGTTTCCTTACCGCGATCCTGAGCAGCTCGTAAGCCTGCAAGTTCGCGACAAGGCCAAGGATAGTGACGGCACCCTGCTGCGATATGAGCTCCTGCACGAACGGGCGCAGTCGTTCGAGTCGCTGGCCGCTTTTGCTACCGATACCTTCAACCTCACCGGTCACGGCGACCCGGCGCAGGTTGCCGTGGGAAGGGTGACGCCAAATTTCTTCAACATGCTGGGAGTGCAGCCGCAGCTTGGCAGATTGTTTATCGAGGACGAAGGTCGGCCGGAAGGGAAGCCAGTCGTTCTGCTCAGCGACTCGCTGTGGCGCAGCCGCTACGGCAGTGACCGCAGTATCGTCGGCCAGACGATCACCCTCGACGGAATTCCACACACGGTTCTAGGCGTGCTCCCAGCCGGCCTGCAATTTCCTTTTGTCGGCGAAGCCGATGTCTGGACGCCGCGTTATTTCGAATTGACGCTGATCCCTCCGCAGAAGCTGCGGCAGGGTGTGGGATATCTGAGTTATGTGGGACGGCTGAAGCCGACAACGACACTGAATCAGGCCGACGCTGAACTCGGCGTATTGAACCAGCAGTATCGCGAGCAGAACCCTACTGCCCCCGACGCTGGTCCCGAGATTACCGTCATAGCCGCGCCGCTCCGCGAGTTGGTCGTCGGCGATGTTCGCGGGAAGGTTTGGCTGCTGTTCGGAGCGGTCGCACTGGTGCTGCTGATCGCCTGTGCCAATGTTGCCAGTCTGTTGCTGTCTCGTGCCCTGGTGCGCCGCAGAGAGATTGCCGTTCGGACGGCACTCGGCGCCGGGCGCGGCACCATTCTTCGACAGCTTCTGACGGAGAGCGTCCTGATGGCGCTCATCGCCGGCGTGCTTAGCATTGGCTTGAGCTGGGCGGCCACGCGAGCACTCGCAACTTGGGGTGCGAGTCAGCTTCCGCAAGGCATTCCCATTGGTATGGATCTGCGCGTTCTGGCCTTCGCGCTGGGAATCTCGCTGGTGACAGGCATTGTCTTCGGGATTTTCCCCGCCTTGCATCTGGCGGGCATGGATTTACAAATGACGCTGCGGGAAGAAGGGCGCAGCAGTTCCGCGGGGCATTCCCGCGGACGTTTGAATGGCCTGCTGGTTGTAGGTCAAGTCGCGTTGTCGCTGCTTTTGCTGATTGGCGCGGCGTTGTTACTGCGCAGCTATGAGCGTCTGTTGAAGGTCGATCCGGGCTTCGATCCGCAGAATGTGCTCACGATGAACATCTCGCTGCCGACCGTGAAGTACGCCAAGCCGGCGGATGAGATCAGCTTCTTCGACGAAGTATTGCGGAGAGTCTCGGCAGTTCCCGGTGTCCGCAGCGCGGCCGTCTCGGCGACGCTTCCCCTGAGCTCGAAGCGCATCACCCCAATGTTGCCGGAAGGCCAGCCTAACGTACCCCTGGCGCAGCGTCCGTTTCTCGACATCGAGGCGATCAGTCCGCAATGGTTTCGGACGCTGCGTGTCCCGTTGCGAAGTGGGCGTGAGTTCACTGAAGCCGACAATCAGCAGTCACCGAAAGTCCTGATTGTGAACGAGACGTTTGCCCGTCAGTTCTGGCCGGGCCAGAACCCGGTGGGCAAGCATGTCATCGTTGGCCGCTGGCCAGAGCCCGCTGAAGTGGTCGGCGTGGCCGATGACATCAAGAACCGCGGCCTCAGCCAGGAGCCGCAAGCGCAGGTCTATATCCCCTTCGCGCAGCTGCCGTGGAGCAACATGAATCTGCTGGTGCGAACCGCTGTGCCGCCACAGTCCATGACCTCGGCGATCCGCGCGGTTATCGCCGGCGTTGATCCGGACCAGCCCGTCACCGGTATTCAAACCGCGGATGAGCTAATGGACAACTCGCGCACGCAGCCGCGCTTCCTCATGATGTTGCTCACCGTTTTCTCGACCACGGCATTGATTCTGGCAGTGGTCGGCATTTATAGCGTGCTGGCCTACTCGGTTGCGCAGCGGCGGCATGAGCTGGGCATTCGTCTCGCTCTTGGCGCCAAGAGTGCCGACATCCTTCGACTGGTGATACGGCAGGGACTGATTCTCGCGGCCCTCGGCGTCTCGATTGGCTTTGTCGCTGCTCTCGTCATGACCAGGCTGATGTCGAGCATGCTGTACAAAGTCGGCGCACATGATCTCGCGACGTTTGTGCTTGCGCCGGTGGTGTTCCTGGCAGTCGCCGTGCTCACCAGTTGCATTCCGGCGCGGCGCGCGACCAAGGTCGATCCCATCGAAGCGATGCGATAGCCTTAGCCGGCAATATTTTTCTGTGCGGTCACTTTCGTCAGCGGAACGCGCACCAGAAGTTCGCCATCCACGGCGTTGCGCTTGCCAATCTGTTCCGCCAGACTTTCTCCCATGTAGCGGCGAGCCAAGCGAGTGGTCCAGGGCAAGAGCTCTTGCGCAGAGGCTTCGGTGACAACAGCTGAGCCTTCGATCAGTACGAAAGCGAAGGGTGGCCGCTCGTCGTCCATGCAGATCATCACGCGCGGATCGCGGCGCAGGTTCTTTCCTTTCACGGATTCGGCGTCCGTGGTGAACACCAGGTCGTTGCCATCGAGGACAATCCACACCGGTACCACGTGGGGGCGCCCGTCGGCGCGTACGGTTGATACTTTTGCCGTGCGAGTTCCTTCCATCACAAACGCGCGCCACTCTTCCGCAGTCATCTCTTGCATGTTGGCCACTCCAAGAATCGCGTGACAGGCTGGGCCTGCCGAATTACTTCAGGTAATGGATGCGCGGGGCTCTCGAATGAGTGCCGATTCTTAGGAGTGGATTACCTCGCAGCACGTTTCCAACATTCTTGCAGGCCATCGAACACCTGAGCCGCTGTTTGCATCCAACTCTGCCCAAGGGGAGCTCTCAACGGAAGCGGCCCCTCGCCAGGCCAGGCAGGAGCTTTATGAAACAGAGATTTACTTGGAATCTTGTCAGCGCACTGTTACTCGTTCTGTTGTTCACGGTCATCAGCCGCGCTCAACAGAGCGGTCCGCCTATTCAGCAGAGTGCGGGACAGGCGTCGCAGCCGTCAGCCGGATCGAATGGCCCGGGTACGGTTGGATCGGGGATGCCTCCGACCGTTCAGTCGAACGTCAACGCCAACGCTCCTTCCGAGAACCAGTCGTCAGCGAACGGACAAGCCAATTCCGGCACGCAGAAGACGACGGCGCAGGATACCAATGCGGATGACAACCCTTACGATCCGGTGCTCGAGCCTCCGCCGTTGCCGAAAGGGACGACGACGCTGATCGGCGGCATTGCCACCAGCGTTGACCACGTGCGCAATCGCGTGACGGTACAACCGTTCGGTAAGGGACAGAAGGTGAAAGTCTTCATCGACGAGCGCTCGCACATCTATCGCGATGGTACGGAGACGACGGTTCTCGGTATCCATAAAGGCGACCGCGTTTATGTCGATACGATGCTGGCGAAAGATAATCGCATCCTGGCGCGCAATATACGTGTGCTCACCGACGCAGGCGTCGCCGAGGTGCGTGGCCAGGTAGTGTCGAGCGATCCGGGACGGGGCACGATCAGCGTTCGAGATCAGCTCTCGGCGAAGGCAGTCTCTTTTTCCGTCGACGGCGCCACCAAGTACAGCTCCACCAAAGGCATCGCGACGTTGAGTGACGTCCAGCCGGGTTCGATAATCGATGTGCAGTTCTCGCCGCGCCGCGACCGCGCAGTCGCGCAGGAAGTGAAGCTGCTGGCAAAACCCGGCGACAACTACATTTTCTCCGGCACCGTCACCAGCATGGACATGCGCACGAATTCCTTCTTCGTGGATAACAAGAGCGACAACGAGAGCTACGAAGTCCACTTCAGCCGCACTACGGTGTCGGATCCTCAAGCGCTGAGAGTAGGCGCCGAGGTTACCGCGCGAGCCACGTTTGACGGCAAGCAATACACAGCCAGCAATGTGAGAGTAGAGAAGCCGGAGCAGGAGGAAACGGAGCAGAAATCAGAAGTTCAGTAATCGACGAAATTCCACCACGGAGACACAGAGATCACACAGGAGCGTCAGGTGAGAGAGAAGGACCGTGACCTCTGTGTCTCCGTCGCGTGAGTTGCTCTAACTCTTTGTCCTCTTCAGCAGAATGCCTGCTAACAGTGAGACTGCCGAGGCCAAAAGCCATTCAATTCGCCACATTTGCACAGCCTGCCAGTCCACCAGAGTATCTTCCCGGTAGACAACGCCGGACATCAGAGCCGTCAGCGCGAACGCCAGGCCCATAACCAGAAATGCCGCGCAGGGTATCGACAAACCGAGCCTGCGGACCAGAGTCATGGCGTTCTCTTCCGCGGTCTTCGTCTCCGGTTCGGGAGCCGCTTCAGGGCGGAGTCCGTCCCGCGTTCTACCGCAGCTGTGGCAGAAGCGCGCTCCGGGCGTGTAATCGGCGCCGCAGCTCCAGCAGATGCCACGGATGGAAGGAATCACGCGAGCGATTTCCGGATTTGAGGGTCGCCAGTATTCTTGGCTGGTACGTTCGGCCGTCGAGGCCATTTGCATTTCTCCTGTCAGTGAGAAATGTAATCGCAACTGGACAACCAAAGTTGAAGGCCAATCTAACCCTAGTCCTTGCAGAACATAAGCGAGGAGCAGTTCCGAGTTGCGCTGATACGGGTGGGAAAAAATTACGGCCGACTATAAAGACCGTACCCGGTCACTTGCGCTTAGGCATGGTAATGACTTGGTGAGTTACTGGCCGCTTGGCGTCATGGCTCCAGTAACTCAAAAGCAGCAGATCGCTCGAGGTGAACTGAATCGACTCTGGCCGCCTGTTTCCGCCGGTGAAGATGTATTGATCCAGCAGCTCGTAAAGGCGGTTGACGGTGATGCCCAGCGCGGCAGCCGCCTCTGCTTCGCTGTAAAGCTCTTTGGTCGAGCGTTTGAGTTTGGCCATTGGGCGCATCCGCAAGTACCTGTCATTGTTTGTACCTGCTTTTGAGGGTGCGGCATATCAGGTAAACTGCTCATAAGTCGGTCGTGATGAAACCTTACCAGCGACTGTTGTTTTTCCTGTGCCTGTGCATCGGCCTATTTAGCGGTGGACTGCCCAGCTATGCCGGGGCCGATCCCGGCAGCGCTACCGTGCCGACCATGGTGGATAACGATCCCACCACCCGTAGGGCCTACGAACACTTCTACAACCTCGAGTACGACAAGGCGGTTAAGGACCTGGAAGCCGCGCAAGCTGCGCATCCGGACGATCCGTTCGCCACGAATCATCTGCTGGGTGTGGTGGTCTTCCGCGAGCTTTACCGAATCGGCGCGCTGGATACGGAAGCTTATGCCGCCGATGGCTTCCTGACGAAGAAGCTGGCGGCGCCTCTGGATCCGGCCACGCGCGAGCGCGTAAAACAGCTAACCGACCTGGCGCTGTCTCAGTCCCAGGCCCAGCTCGACAAGAATCCGAACAACGTGAACGCGCTCTATGCCCGCGCCGCGACTCGTGCCGTCAACGCGACGTACGTGGGAGTCGCCACCCATGCCTGGATTACGGCCCTAAGGAGCGCCGTCGCTGCTCGTCACGACAGCGAGCGCGTACTGGAACTCGACCCCAATTACGTCGACGCCAAGGTCACGCTTGGTACGCACTTGTACATCGTCGGGTCTTTAAGCTGGCCGGTGAAGGTGGCAGCATCAGTGGCCGGCTTGAGCGGTAACAAGCAGAAGGGACTGGAAGACCTACGCGAGGGCGCGAAAAGTCCGCACATCGAAGTGGCGACCGACGCCAAAATCATTCTGGCGCTCTTTCTGCGCCGCGAGCAGAAATATCCTGAGGCGCTGCAAGTGGTCAACGGACTGCAGACCCAGTTCCCGCGCAATTTCCTGATGGCCACCGAGTACGCGTTCCTGCTGAACGCTGCCGGACACGGCCAGGAAGCGATTGCGGCTTATCGCAAGGTCCTTGCCGGATGCCATAACAACACGCTTAACGGATGCCGCATTGAGATTCCCGCGTACGGTCTTGGCGAGTCTTTGCGTGGGCAGCGCGAGTATGCCGACGCGGCTGAAGCCTACGAACTGGCCGCCACTAACAGTAAGGATCCCGAGTTGAGGCAGAAGGCGACCCTCGCTGCCGGTGAAATGTACGACGTCATGCAAAGGCGCGACACGGCGCTGGAAAAGTACAAGACGGTAATTGCGGAGAACTCCGGCTCGAACTCTGCGGATCTGGCCCGGCATTACATGAGGCAGCCCTACAAGACGCCCTAACTGCTAATCCGAATCTTTTCTTAATGCCCGCTATGGCTCGGCCTCAATACGCTTGCAGGCGCGATTGCCAATCCCTCGTACGCTGTTCCATCACAGCCATGGTTGTCGTTTGTCATTGAAATCCTCTCCGGGTCGCCCGAAGCTATTAGCCGACATTCTTTGTGGTGAGTTCTAGCGCCTGGATTTTGGAGGAAGGGTGATGCACGATGCTTCGTCGCTGCTGGAAAGAATTCCGGAGGACTTGAAACCGCTGGCCGCAATCGGTATCGGTTCAGCCGTGTTGGTGTTTATCGTGATGTTTCATGGAGCAGGGCTGCAAGGCGTAATGATCGCGCAGACGCGATGGCATGACCGGATGGAGAAACGGCCGCCGCACCTGGGCGCGGCGTCGATGGTATTCGGCATCTCCGTTTTTCAGATGCTCTTCCTGCAGATTCTAGAAATCCTGATGTGGGCGATGATTCTATGGCCGCTTGGCCTGCTAAAGAGTGCACACAACGCAATCTATTTCTGCGCCAATGCATACACGACGCTTGGGATGGGGAAAATGGAGCTGGAAGAAAACTGGCGCATGATCAGCCCCATCATGGCGATCTCCGGGCTGTTCACCTTTGCCTGGACCACCAGCGCCCTGGTCGACGTGGTCAACGCGCATCGGCAGTGGATCGTGAAGGTGGAAGCGGCGCGCAAGCATCGGCTGCACAAGTCTGCGCCACCTGAGCCGCAAGCCGGCGATTGAGTTGCTGGAGTTTCAGTCCTGCCGCCAGACGTAAAAGTACTGATCGTCGGCACTGGTAGCCAGTTCCACGTCGACTTTGCCGGAGGCGCGGCTCAGGGCAGCGCGAATATGCTCAATTTTGGCGTTGCCTAAAGCGCTGCGAGGAATGCGCAAGGCCCTTTTCCCCTTCAGACCAGACACGTCGCGCAAAATGCGCTCGATGATCTCGTGGTGCTTGCTCTTCCGGTCGGTTGGCACGGCACTGCGCTCAATGGATTCGAAGATGTCTTCGTTCGATTCGATGGAGCGATCACGCATGGGAGTCACCTTCCGCTCACTCACGATCCGCTGGGTAAAACATACCACAAATTCAAATATTATTTGGTGTCCTATTTCAAATTCTTACGCCTACATCTAATCGCTTTATTAACGTGCAACTTATCGACTTCCAGATTGCATCTTTACTGAGACCGAGAGCCTGAACGGCAGGGGGATTGGCGGTACTAAGCGGCCGTCCGGGCATATTTTGGGCTGCGGTTCCCGATACCAAGAAAGTGAGGTTGTGGATGGACGCGGCGCAAGCCAAAATCATCGGAACAGATACGCCTCGCGTGATAGACCGTTCTCCCCGTATTTCCTTTGGGATATCCGGTCTCGACGACATCGTTAACGGCGGACTGCCCGCCGGACATTTGTATTTGCTTGAGGGCACTCCCGGCGCGGGCAAAACCACCATTGCGCTTCGCCTGGTGTTATGCAACTGCGAAGCAGGGAACAGGTCTCTCTACATCACCTTGTCGGAGTCGAAGCAGGAATTGCTGGCGGTAGCGGCCTCTCATGGGTGGCGCCTGGATCATGTTCCTATCTTCGAGTTGACGCCGCAGGAAGACTCACTGCGTCCGGAGCATCAGTATTCCGTCTTCAATCCCGAAGACGTGGAACTGGACCAGCTGACGGACTTGATTTCGAAAAAGGTGACAGAGATTCAGCCTACGGTCGTGGTTGTGGACTCACTCTCGGAACTGCGTCTGCTGGCGCGCGACAGTTTTCGCTTCCGCCGGCAGATGCTGGCGCTTAAGAATTTTTTCGAGGAGCGCAAATGTACTGTGCTGCTCATCGACAACAAGACGGGCGACAAATATGAGCCCACAGTACACAGCATCGTCCACGGGGTAATCGTGCTCGACCTGCTGGACCGCGAATATGGGGCGGTGCGCCGTCGCGTTAAGGTGCAAAAGATTCGCGGCTCTCGCTTTCGCGAAGGCTATCACGACTACCGCATCCTGACTGGCGGTGTCGTTGTATATCCAAGCCTGGTCGCCGCAGAACATCGGCACCAACATCGCCAGGACCTGCTTAGCACCGGTGTGCCGGCAATGGACGACATGCTGCATGGTGGGGTCATGCGTGGCACGAGTACGCTGCTGCTGGGTGCTGCCGGCGTCGGCAAATCGAGTCTGTCTTCTCGCATTGCCTGCTCTGCTCTGGAGCGCGGAGAGTCGGCTGCGATCTATCTTTTCGACGAGTCAAAGTCTGTTTACCGGGAACGCAGCGCAGGTATCGGGGTGAACCTGGAGCCTCATCTCAAGAGCGGCAAGCTGCATCTGCAGCAGATTGATCCCGCCGAGGTGCCTCCGGGAGAATTTGTGAACGACATTCGCGCCCGGGTGGAAAGCGGGGCGACGGTTGTAGTCATCGACAGCATGAATGGCTGGATGAATGCCATGCCGGGCGAGCAGTATCTGCAACTGCAAATGCATGAGCTGCTGTCGTATCTCGGCATGCAGGGTGTGGCTACGTTTCTCATCCTGGCTCAGCAGGGAGTCATGGGCCCCATGCAGACGGCAATCGACATCAGCTACCTGGCTGACGCGATTATCCTGATGCGCTACTTCGAGGCCGTCGGCGAGATTCGGAAAGCGATCTCAATCTTCAAGAAGCGGTCTGGCGCGCATGAGGCGACCATTCGCGAACTGGCTCTTTCCTCTAACGGGCATCATGCTGGGCGAGCCTTTGCGAGGCTTTCAAGGTGTGCTGACGGGAGTACCGCGGTTCATCAGCAGCGAGAATTCCGAGTTGAAGGAGCGCGATGGCCAACGATAGCCAGCACAAATTGCCGGTCCTGGTTGTCGCGCCATTTGGCCGGGACGGGCAGCTCATCGCGCATACGCTTCAGGAAGCTGACATCGATTGTGAACTGCACCACGATCCGCGTGTGGTCTTCCCGCGACTTTCCAACGGTACCGGCGCGGTGCTGCTGGAAGAGGAGGCGTTGAATCAGGAACTGATTCAGGAGTTCGCGACGGCTTTGCAGAATCAGCCGCCATGGTCCGACGCACCGGTCATCATGCTGACCAAGGCGCGCAGTTCGTCCTCGCGCTCATCGCGCTTGATGGCCGAGATGCGAGAGCCACTGGGGCACACCACGCTGTTGGAGCGGCCGCTGCGTCCGGAAATCCTGGTCAGCACCGTGGAAACGGTCCTGCGAGCGCGCCGCCGTCAGTTCCAGATCCGCGACGCGGTGGAACAGTTGCAGGCCAGCGAAGCCCGCTATCGCTCGCTGATCCTGGCGTCGTCGTCCATTGTGTGGACGACGAATTTGTACGGCGATGTGGTTGAACCTCTGCCCTCGTGGGAGGCTTACACGGGGCAGAGCTTTGCCGAGTACTCCGGATCAGGCTGGGCCAATGCTATTCATCCCGCCGATCGCGAGCGCGTGATTCCCGTGGTTACCGCCGCCATCCTGGGTCTGCGGCCCTACCAGGTGGAGTTTCGTTTGCGGCGTCATGACGGCCAATATCGCAGCGTTGTGTCGCGGAGCGTGCCGGTCTTCCGCGAGGACTCGTCGGTGAAAGAATGGGTCGGCACCTGTATCGATATTCAAGACCGCAAGGATTCGGAGGCGGCGCTGCGCAAGAGCGAACGGTTGGCGCTAGCCGGGCAACTGGCTGCCAGCATTGCGCACGAGATCAACAATCCCCTCGAGGCGGTGACCAACCTGCTTTACCTGATCAGCACGCGGGTCACGGACGATGAGTCGCGTCATTACTGCTCCATGGCGCAGCGTGAACTTACGCGTGTGACCGAGATCTCCGGGCAGACTCTTCGCTTCTATCGCAAGACCACGAAGCCGACCGAAACCGATGTTTCGGACCTGCTCGAATCATTGCTGCACCTGTTCTATCCCAAGTTCGGGCGGCGCAATCTTCAGGTGCAAACCGAGCTGCACAAGACGCCGAAGATTCTGGCGTTTCCTAATGAACTGCGCCAGTTGTTTGCCAACCTCATCAGCAATGCCATCGATGCCACGCCACCGGGCGGGAGAATCCGCATCCGGGCCGGCTCTGCTCGCAACTGGCACGATGAATCGCAGCGCGGTGTTTGTGTAGTGGTGGCGGACACGGGAAGTGGAATACCGGAACGAATCAAGCAGCGAATATTTGAGCCGTTTGTCACCACCAAGGGAGACGCCGGTACTGGTCTAGGTCTATGGGTGTGCGACGACATCGTCAAACGTCACGGCGGGAGATTACGCCTGAAGACGCACGCTTCAGGATCTTCGGGCACGGTTTTCTCGATCTTCATTCCGTCTGGAGTCACGCCGGTACCGCAGCTTTCTGACTTCAGCGCCGCCTCGGATGCCGCCTTGCTTGACCTTGCATGATCGGCAAGTGGTACTGCACTTAAGTGCTTAACTGCACCCTACAAAAGGGTGGCATTCTTTAGGAAATTCGTGCATAGTAACAGACACAGACTCCTGTTGTACTGAGGCCACTTCGTTCATTGTGGCCTTTTTCTTTGCGCAAGCGATCTTCCTAGAGCTGGCTACGAATCAACGCTCCGGCCGCATCCATAAATAATCGGTGGGACGTTTTTCTGCGCGCTCCACCAGCCGGACTCGGGGTCAAATCGCCGTGTCCATGTAAACTATTTGTTTGCGCGGAGACGCTCCGGCGTCATGTGTTCCTACGCTCTCGCGCTAACCCGACGGCAGTGACGCAAAGCACCGCCTACTGCTTGGGAGTACGCTAAGTTTTTCCATAACACATACGGAGGCAATCTTGACCCGATTGAGCAAGCAGATTCTCTCTCTCGTGGCTGCTGGCGCACTGTTGGCGCCGGCAGCGTTAGCAGGCACCAAAGAAAGCCCGCACGACTCGCTGATGAAGTCGTTTCAAGGAGCGAACCTTTGGACTGGGGGGCCGGTAAAGGTGTCGGCGAAGGTGCGCCTGCCCAAAGCCAAGCCCGACGGCTCTGATGTAACTCTGGATTACACGCTCTCGTGGGCCGGTCCCGACAAGTGGCGTGCCGAGTGGACCGCCAACGGTTTCGATGCAATCACAGTCCTCAACAACGGCAAGCTCTCGTCCGCAAACGCCAAGCCGGTCGTACAACTGTTGCAGTTTGAGATGGCAGTCGCCGCGCTCGACGGATTTAATCCGGCAGGTCCTTACACCTTGCCTCCGCTCGATTGGGACAAAGCGAAAATCGACAGCACCAAAAAGAAAGTCGGTTCGGTCGATGCGAAGTGTCTCGCATTTGGCGACCCGCAGGAATCATTTTGCGTGGATGCTTCGAATGATCGCCTGCTCAGCATGACCATGTCGGTCAGCGGAGCCGAGATTGGCTCCTTCGAATATAGCGACTACTTGACGGTGGGAACTAACTCATACCCCCAGACCATTACGATCAACTACGCGAAGACCCTGCTGGAAGATGGCAAGATCACGGTGAGCCGCGACCAGAAGTTCGCTGACAGCCTCTTCGCTCCGCCGCAGGACAGCACCACCACCGACTTTCCTACCTGTCCGGATGTCGACAAGAACTACGCCGCTCCGCACGTGACTAAGTCTGTCCCTGCGAAGATGCCGGATGCTGCCCGTAAAGCCAAGAAGTATGGCTTGGTTTGGGTGCTGGCCGACGTTGGAACCGATGGAGCCGTGACGAAAGCCTCGGTGATTGGCGGTGATCCCGATCTGACCGCCGCTGCCACCGGCGCGGTGCAGCAGTACAAGTGGTCTCCGTACACGCGATGCGGCAAGACGACGGCCTTCCAGCAAGTCGTGGTTGTGCCCTTTGCTCCTCCGCAGAAGTTGCCCGAGGAAGGCAATCTATCCACTCGGTAAAGCTGCGCGCAACACTCGGAACCCACCTGATCTCCGGCTCGGGTGGGTTTTGTTTTGCGCTGTGGGTGGCGAAGGCTCAAGGGCAAAGAGGTTGGCCTGCTGGCAGATGAACGAACTAAAACAGATCGCGAAGATGTCCAAAGCTTGAGACCTGGAGAAACTGACCATTGCCGATCTCTGGCCTAACCTCTCCCCGCTCCAGCATCCAGGTGTTGGTATGGGGAACAAACACGGCGTGGAGACCGGCTTCCAGCGCGGGATTGATGTCGGAGCTGGGACTGTTGCCGATCATCCACGTCTGCTCGCGGACCAATCCGTACTTCTCTACCACGGCCTGGTAGGTGGGTGCGTTCTTCTCCGCCACGACTTCGATGGCGGTGAAATGCTGCTTCAGTCCTGAGCGTTCGAACTTACCGGTCTGCTCGAGGACATTGCCCTTGGTTACGCAGAAAAGGCGATGCCGTTGTGCGAGGTCTGGCAAAGTCTCGGCGACTTCGGGCAGGATTTCCATCGGGTGCTCGGCGATAGCATAGGCAAAGCCACGAATCGTGTCATGCAGCGCGGAAGTGAGCGGCTCAACGGAAAGCTGTTCAAAGCATTTCACGAGCGAGACAGCGAAGCTCTGCATGCCGTAGCCGTGCTGGCGTATGCTCTCGCGCTCGACGTCGTACAGCACCTCCCGCACCTGCTCCGCAGTGAATTCGTGATGGTTGAGAAATGAAATGAAGTTGGCGATGGCGCGCTCGAAGTAGATGTTGTTTTCCCACAGCGTGTCATCGGCATCGATGAGCAGGTTTTGGCCGGAAGGATAGCGATGGGGGAGCGGAGTAGTCGCCATCAGACTATTTTTTCGTTAGTTCCATATCGCCGAGATAGGTGTCTCCACCCATCACTGAACCTACGGTGAGGTCGCCTGTCCCTTTCATTGTGTTGCCTTCGACCGTGCCTTTGAAGGTCAGCATCACGGTACCGCCGGGTAAATTATCGTTTGCCGCAAAAGAAACCTTATTGCCGGAAACGGTGCCATTCGGGATCGTCAAGGTGTTTCCTTCCATGAGTCCCCATGGCCCGGTGGAGTTGTGCCAGGTCAGAGTTCCGGTAAAGCCACGACGCGTTCCCTGGAAAGACGCTTGCACGTTAGAGGTACCGGTTCTGCCGGCGTTCTGGCCGCTCGCGGACCCCGTCCATGTGCCGCTGACGTCGACGGATTTCGTACATCCGCCAATAACGATCAGCGAAGCCAGCGCCGTGCACAGAAGAATGCTATTCAGGTAACGCATTGTTCGTTTTCTCCACGCTCATGAGTTGCGTAGGCGATTGTACAAAGTTATTGCCTATGCCGCAGAGAATCTTATTGCGTGTTGGCCGCGCTTCCTCCGCCCATCAGGCTCGCGGGCGGCGGGGGAATCGCTATGTCGACCTTCTGCACCGGGCCGAGCGAGCTGAGCGGTTTGTCGAAATCGGACTCATTGCCGACTACCAGCACCGCCATCTGATCCTTGTGAACGTACTTTCGCGCGACTCGCAGAACGTCGTCGGCAGTAACTTTCTCCACCTGGCTGCGATATTGCTCAAGGAAATTCAAAGGGTAGTGATAGAACTCGTAAGCCATCTTCTCGCGCAGCACTTTCTCCGGCGTGTCGAACTGGAAGATGAAGGAGTTCAAGATATTGTCTTTTGCGCGCTTCAGTTCTTCAGCGGTCGGCGCTGTCTTCAGCAGGTCATCGATCTCGCTGTCGAGGCCCTTGATGCCTTCGATCGTGCTGCCGCTCTTGGTTTGCATCTCGATATCGGTCAGCCCTGGGCGATCCCATCCGTAACCGACTCCGCCGCCCACCGAGTAGGCCAGCCCTTTGCCGGTTCGAAGGTTGTTGAACAGGCGCGACGAAAAACCGCCGCCGAAAATCTCGTTCATTACCGTGACGGCGTAGTAATCGGGGTTGTTCCGCAAGATGCCCAAATCGAGCATGGTGATCGTAGTCTGGTTGACGTCGGTTTTATCAATTGCGTAGACACCCGGTTTTGGCTGGTTGAACTGAATCTTTGGCTCTACCGCGGGAGTGCCCTTGGCCCACGACTCGAAGGCCTTGCGCAGCTTGGCTTCCATGTCTTTGGGGTCGAAGTCGCCGGTGATGCCGAAGATGATGTTGTTCGGATGAACGTACTGCTGATGCCAGCTAAGCAGGTCCTGACGCGTGACCGCTGCCACCGTAGCGTACTCCGGCACACGCGCGTAGGGATTGTCCTTGCCGTAGGCGATGATCAGGCTTTCGCGATGAACGATTGAGTCGACGTCGTCATTGCGGCGCGAGATGACGGTGTACATCTGCCGCTTCGAGAGCTCCAGCTTGTCGGCGCGGAACTCCGGATTGTGCAGCAGGTCGAGATACATGTCGAAGACGGCGTCGAAGTCACCCTTCAGGCAGCTGAGCGAGATGCTGGTCGAGTCCGACTGATTGTCGGTTTCGATCTTCGCCGCGCGAGCTTCAAGGAAGTCATCCATCTGGTCACCCGTCTTGGTCTTCGTGCCGCCGGTGCGCCAGACGTCGCCGTAGAGATCAGTGAGCCCGGTCTTGTTCGCCGGTTCGGAGATCGACCCGCCGCGGATGCGTGCGACGGCGCTGATCAGCGGCAACTCGTGATCAGGCTGAAGGAAGATGACCATGCCGTTCGCCAACTGGACGCGGGTCGGCTCCGGCGGCGTGAAGGCCGGCAGCGGTGGAGCCTCGACCTTATTCCATGGCGTCGGTTGTTGGGCGAACGAGAGAGAGCTGAGCAGCCCCACAAAGGCAACAAGGCCCAGCAGAAATGCGTGTGTGCGGGACGGTTTCAATTTCCCTCGCAGGAGGCCTGGCTGCGACTGGCATAACAGCGACGTTCGTGCTCATTGCTGTTCCGCTCCTTTGCCGGCCGCTGCAGGAGCCGGTGCGCTGGATGCCGTCTGCGTTTCGATTACGCCCACAGTCCGGTTGGTGTTCTGGAAAACCTGATTGGATACGCGGCGAATGTCAGCCTTCGTCACCTTGTCGACACGGTCGAGGTAGCGAAACAGTTCACGCCAGTCGCCGTAGCGGGTCTGGTAAAAAGCAAGCTGCTGCGCCAGTCCCTCGTTGCTGGCCAGGCCGCGGATGAGATCGGCTTTGGTGCGTGTTTTGAACATCTGCAATTCGTCGTCGGTAACATCTTGCGTCTTCAGCTTCTCAATCTGCTCGTGAAAGGCCTTCTGCAATTCGTCCGTGCTATGTCCGGGGATGGGTACGGCGTAGAACGCGAACAAATGGGCGTATTTGCTGCCAGGAAATCCTGAGAACCCGGCGGCGTAGGCCGCAATCTGCTGGTCGCGAACTAAGGACCGGTAAAGCCGCGAGGTGCGGCCGTTGGACAGAATGTCGGAGATGGCGTCGTACACGGCATCATCGGGATCGAGATAACTGGGGCGATGGTAACCCTCGAGGTAAAAGGGCTGTGATGGATCCTGCAGCGTGACCTGGCGCACGGAGTTTTGCGCGGGTTCGATGGTGTGCGACTCGACTGGCTTCGGCTGCGCTGGCAACTGGTCGAAATATTGCTCGACGATCGGCATCACCTTAGCGGGATCGAGATCGCCAACCAGCGCGATCACCATATTGCTGGGAACGTAGTAACGATGGAAGAACTCGGCAGCATCGGTCGCCGAAAACGAATTGAGGTCGGAGGCATAACCGATCGTTGGCCGATGGTAGGGATTCGCCATGAAGGCCGTGCCGAGAAACTGCTCAACCAGGCGGCCGGTGGGCTGACTGTCGGTGCGCATACGGCGCTCTTCCATCACCACACTGCGCTCTTTATAAAACTCGCGCATCACCGGGTGCGCCATGCGGTCGGACTCCAGCGCCGCCCAGAGCTGGATCTGGTTCGACGGCAGCGAGTACATGTAGGCGGTCTCGTCGTAATTGGTGAAGGCGTTTACGCCCACCCCACCGTGACTCTCCAGAATCTTGCCGAACTGATTCTTGATGACGTACTGATCCGCATCCTTGCGAGCATCCTCCCAAGCCTTCTTCAGCTGCGCCAGCTTTTGCGGATCCTGGCCAGTGCGCTTGACGCGCTCCGACTCATAAGCCGCGTAAGTCTGTTCCACTTTTTGCAGGGCTACCTTCTCAGCGGCGTAGTTCGTAGTGCCGATGTCGGGAGTGCCCTTGAAGGCCATGTGCTCCATCATGTGCGCCAGACCGGTCTCATTTCGCGGATCTTGAGCTGAGCCGGCATCCACCATGGTGAAGAACGAAAAGACAGGAGCCTCTGGCCGCTGCCAGATCAGGACAGTAAGTCCGTTCGGCAGCGTCTTGACCGTGACTCGCTTTTCGTACGACGCAAGGTCCTGCGCGAACAACGGCGTCGTCACCGCTATCAGCAGGAGCGACGCAAAGAGCCTGACAAACCAGCGCTTCATCGTGCCTCCAAGGCAAGGAAAAGATACGCAGGGAGCAAATAAGAACGTTACGCAGGAGCGGACGGGTAAGTCAAACAGGCGCGCCCACGCCGTGTGTCGAATAGTTTGTCGCGAGATAAAACAAAAAACGCGACCTCAAACGGTACTGATTGGATACTTTGTCAGGATTTAAGTACTGGAGAGAAACGTACCGGTGCTAGACTTCGACCTGTCTCCCGCTGCGCCAACTTCCGGCAGCAAACTTGAGTCGGACATGGGTCCGATGATGTTTGGGTTCGTCGCTTATTAGGTCGGATTGAATTTCGACCAGTCAAGCGGCTCAGAGCAGCATGCGATTGAGTTCGCCGGACTAAGTTCGCACTCGTCGCTTTCAGTTTCAACTACCAATGGGACGTGAGTAACGGAGCGAACCATGCGATCCCTGCTGTTAGGCGTACTTCTACTCTTTGCTCAAGGACTCTTTGCCACTTCGTACACTTCGATTCAGAGTGGAGACTTCAACTCCAATGCCACCTGGGGAGGCAGCGGGCATCCTCAGCCGGGCGATACCTGGTCTATCTCGTCGGGCACTAATGTATCGTGCTCCGGCACCTGCGCCTCGGGCCTGGCTGCGCCAGGCACTTGCACCGTCGACGGCACCGTTAAGGCGGGCGGAATACTGACGATCGGCGCCGGCGCGACCCTGACCCACAGCGGCGAGCTCGATGTCCAGCATGGCGCAACGGTCAACGTATATGCCAGTGCCGCGCAAGGGTCGGGAACCTTGGCTATCGCTCCGGGCAGCGGCGCGGTTTGTGCTCTGGCGTTCACCAACATCGGACAAGGGGCGCCAAGCCTCAATCTTACTGGCGCTGCGGGAACACCGGGACACAACTACTACGCCGTTCTGACCTGCAATACGGCCTTGCATGGCGGAGCTGCATGCACATCCACGCCCACGCCGGGCGGCACAAACGCCAATCTAAACTTCAACTATTTCAAGGTAACGAATTTTGGAAGCGCCAGCACCCTGGCCTTCAAGACATTTTCAGTAAATTCCTTATCCATTCAGAACGGACTGTTTAATCAAGACGGAAACGTGCGTTTTGTGACGGGCTCGTGTACCAACTGCAACTTCATCGTGCAGAACGTCAGCTTTACGAACCCAACGGATGTCGTGAGCCACTACGTTGTCTTCGATTTCTATGGATTCACAACTCCCACCGGCGGAGTGCGCTCGATCCAGAACATAACCGCTGCAAACAGCAGCCAGACGACGCACTACTACGCCAACATTTCCATTCCCGGCTCGCAGACCGGCCAGAGCACGCTGGCGGGCGATCCGGTGAACATAAACGGCTTCATCGGCTACAACGTCAGTCTCCTGCAGACCTCCAGTAACGCCCTATCTCAGATTGTTCGCAGCAGCGGCGTCATTGCTGATATGGGCGGCTCGGCTTCTTACTGCTATGAATTGCGCTTCAACTCGACCCTGATCTTCCAGGACAGCTTCTGCCTTGACCGCGTGCCGAATCAGCACGAGATCGTTTCAGTTGTTGCGGGCAGCGGAGGAGCAGGCCAATCTTTACCAGCGCTACCTGTGTGATGGTGACGGCTTCTACAACAGCGATACCGGCGATCTGATTCAGGATTGGGGCGCCTACACCATGAAGAACAGCCTCGGTATCAACTTCTGTGGCACGATGACGACCATCAGCAGCACCGCAGGCGAGGTCGCTACGGTCATCGAGAACACCAACTACAACAACTTTGGCGAGACCTATTGCGAGTCGGGCTGTTATGACGGAGTGCATCCGGTCTTCCGCGACAACCTGATCGTGCTGCCCGCTGACGTGAATGGCCGCGGTATTCGCGGAGACGACGGGGAACACGCCGCGGCAGCTTTTCAACGTCAGACCAACTTCTCGCTCGACTACAACGGCTTCTATCAAATGCCGGGCAGCGGAGATCCCGGCGCCGAAAGCCAGCCTGCTGTGCCCATGTTGCTGCCCAATCCCGCGCTAGGCGGTATCGTGAGCTACGTCAACATTCCTGCGTCGATTGTTGGGGGCATGCAGGGCAAGCAGATTACGACCGTCAGCGACCCCACCCACATCGCTTGCGCGGCCTGTAACTTCACGCAGTCGGGACCATCGGGCGTGATGGCGGGCGATTATTTCGAGGACAACACTTTGCTGAAGGTGGCGACGGTCGCCAGCGTCACGGACGCAACGCATCTGGTGCTGACAAGTCCGGGTATCAGCGGAATGCGTCAAGGCATCGACACCCTGTCGGTCACAACAAGCTATTGGAATCATCCGGGCTGGTACTACGGCGATAGCAATAACGGATCGCACGATATTCATGCCAACCCGACGTTTCTCGATGCTTCGCGGACGTTGTGTACCTGGTTCCGTGCGAACAGCGGAACGCAGCTGTCATGTCCCACCTACGGCAGCGTGATGAGCGGCGCGACCATGCTGGTGGCAACAACCGGTACCGGCGGCAGCACGATCGTCTGTTCCGCCTGCAATTTCGTGGCGAAGGGCGTTACGACTTCGGATGTCGTGCGGGTCTTCTCGGGCACCAGCCAGACGGTTCGCGGCTGGTCGAATATTACCTCGGTCACGGCAACGACTCTGACGCTGACTTCCGCAATCCCGGGGTTAACGAAGAGCGACACCTTCGACTTCATCACCGCAACTCAGGGAATTGGCCGGGCGCTGGTGCAGTCAGCGGGGTTCGATTGGAAAGGCAATCCGGTGGCGCCGCCGTCCTGGGCGACCGTGCCTGCCGCCATGCAATATGTCTACGCGGGCTTCGCTCCGCAAAACTTCATCTACAAAGGCGCCGGCTCTCCAGCCGACGGCTTCCCGGACATTGGCGCTGTGCCCGTCGGGGGCGGCCACTTTGAACCGTAGTCAAACCGATGCAGCAGGGAATCGAATTATGAACGGAATGTCATCCTACTGGCAGCGACGGTAACTTGCTCTCTCGTACAATCGTTTCAGTCCCCCAAATTGGACAAACGGTATCAGGGCCCAAGCGGCCCGCTTCTTCTTACCGTTGAATTCGCTGTACGAGGGAACAGTGCGACTTCTGGTAGTGGAAGATGACTCAGCAATTCGTGATTTCCTACACCGCGGTCTGAGCGAGGCCGGATACCAGGTCGACGCGGCTCAAGACGCTAAATCAGCGCTGGCTCTGGCCGGCGAAGAAATCTACGATGGCTTCATCATCGATCTTGGCCTGCCCGACATGGATGGACTCGACCTGATCGGCCGCTGCCGTGCCCAGGGTCACACTGCTCCGGTGTTGATCTTGTCGGCCCGGCGCTCGGTGGATGAACGGGTTCGTGGACTGGAGCAGGGTGGTGACGACTATCTCACCAAGCCGTTCGCCCTCGCCGAGTTGCTGGCCCGTGTCCGTAACCTTCTCCGGCGAAGCACGCCCGGCCAGCCGGAAGCGGTGCGACTGCGGGTGGCCGACCTTGAACTGGATTTAGTTCGACGCGAAGCCCGGCGCGGCAACGATCTGCTGCAACTCACAACCCAAGAGTTCTCGCTATTGGAGTATCTTGTTCGCAACAGCGGCCGCGTGGTAACCCGTACAATGATTCTGGACCGCGTATGGAGAATGCGCATCGACCCGGCTACGAACGTGGTTGATGTTCAGATCTACCGCTTGCGCAACAAGGTTGATACAGAAGGCAAGCCTCCGCTGATCCATACCATACGTGGCGTGGGGTATGTTCTCAAAGAAACATAAGTCGCAGGGCATTTCCGCGGCGTGGCGAATTGCAATCTGGCCGACAGCCGCCTTTGCCGTGGGCATCGCGTTGGCCTTCGCGATCATGTATTTTCTGATCGCGCGCGACATCAACCAACGCAGCGACGCCTGGTTGAGCGGCGAAGCCGAAACCCTGGCCGACGTCTCGGCCAACACTCCTCGCGATGCACTCTACGATCGTCTGGTGGGTGAAGTTGCCGAGTTGGCCTCGCGCGAGGTTCCTGACGCGGACGACTCTAACGGCCAGCACCAGACATCCGTTTTCTTCCTGCAAACACAGGCTGGGGAAGAGCCTATCTGGGTCGGACCTTCTCCCAAAGAAAAATTCATCGACGCCATCCAGCACGCCGAGCTGGTTCCCGGCACGCCCGGCAATGTACAAGTGCCCGGCTGGGAAAAGAGCTTTCGCGTGGTTTACAAAAGCCGGGGCGACGCCAGCGGCCTCTATCTCGGATTTGCCGACGTCAGTGGCTCGCAGATGCTGGACCGTCTGACCGAGCGCTGCCTGTTGGTGTGGGCCATCACCGTCGCCCTCGGATTCTTGATCACCTGGCTGGTGGCCTTCCGCACTTTGGCGCGAGTCGATCGCATCAGCGACTCGGTGGCGCGTATGGGCAGCGACGACCTGAGCAGCCGACTGCCGGAAGGACGGAATCGCGACGAAATTACCCGCCTGTCACGCACGTTCAATCACATGCTGGACCGCATCCAGGCGTCAGTTCACCAGATGCGAATTCTTACCGATTCCGTAGCCCACGATCTAAAGAGCCCAGTGACGTCGATCCGCGGAAGCCTCGAAGTGGCTCTCTCCGACGAAACGAAAGGGCAGTGGCGAGAACCTGTTGCTGAGGCGATCGATGGTTTGGACCGCTTATCGCAGCTTCTGAACACCACGCTTGACGTGGCTGAAGCCGACGCCGGCGCGTTGCAGCTACGCAAAGAAACCATCGATCTGTCGGAACTGGTGAGTCAACTGGTCGATCTGTATCAACCCGCTCTGGCGGAGCATCGTCACGAAGTTGTCACAGAATTACAGCCGGTTCAGGTGGAAGCCGACACATCACTTTTACACCGGACTATCGCCAACCTGCTGGATAATGAGATTGCTCACCTGCCTCCGGGCTGCAATATCCGCATTACCGTGCATCCAACGGAAGGTGAGGCAGAGTTGATCGTAGCCGACAACGGCCCGGGGTTTCCGCCGGAATTGCGTGACCGGGTTTTTGAGCGCTTCGTGAAAGGCGCCAACTCAACTGGACACGGCCTGGGTATGGCATTCGTGGGAGCCGCGATCCAGGCACACGGCGGCCGCGCCGAAGTGAGGCAGAGCGCCGAGGGTGGCGCAATGATCGTGCTCCGCATGCCGATGGCAGATGTCCTTAGCAGGAAGGTGTGACCAGGTGACAGTTCGAGGGAAGACTTGGAAGTTAGGGCTGCTGGGGAGCAGCATGGTGGCTCTCGCACTCAGCAGCGCTGCCTCGACTACGGTCGCCACTCCGTATTCACCGGTGCTGGAACACGGCTTTCAGGAGATGTATGACCTGGACTTCGCTTCCGCGCACCTCACTTTCGATCAATACCAGGCGTCGCATTCTGGCGATCCTATGGGCTATGTCTCGAACGCCGCGGCGTATCTTTTCTCCGAATTCAATCGCCTGCACATTCTCGAGTCCGATTTGTTTGTCGACGATTCCAAGTTCGAACATCGTGGCAAACCTTCACCCGATCCCGCATTGAAAACGCAGTTCGACAGCGAACTTGCCAAGACCGACGACGCGGTCAACAAAGCTCTCGCACGCAATCCGGATGACTCAAACGCATTGCTGGCGCAGGTTCTGGCTAACGGTTTGCGCGGGGACTACATGGCCCTCATTGAAAAGCGGAACATCGCCAGCCTCGGTTACATGAAGACCTCGCGTGTGACGGCGCAGAAGCTGCTCACGATCGATCCGACCTGCTATGACGCCTACCTCGCTGTAGGAGTGGAAAATTACCTCTTAGGGGTCAATCCCGCTCCGGTGCGCTGGATCCTCCGCATGACTGGGTCTGAGACCGACAAGGAAGAAGGCTTGCAGAGGTTACGGCTCACAGCCGACAAAGGCCACTATCTCGCGCCCTTCGCGCGTCTTTTGCTGGCGGTCGCGGCGTTGCGCGATAAAGATCGGCCCACTGCCCGCGTCTTGCTGGCCGGACTGGCGAAAGAATTTCCCAACAATCAGCTCTACGTCGACGAGTTGGCTCGCATCCAGTGACGCACTGGTTTGGCTGAGGTCTTGGGATTTTCAGTGTGGAATGCCGAGTCAGCCGGCCGGTCTAAGTCCGGCTATAATCCCGCCATGAATTGGACGCCCGCTTTCACGGTTCGCCGGTGGTTCGATTCAGAGTACGGTGCCTCGGACCGACTTCTCCCACGCTGGTTCTTTCTGCGCTGCCTCGGGCTGATCTACTTTTCAGCTTTCTTCGCTCTCGCTTTTCAGATTCGAGGCCTCATTGGTCCTGAGGGCATCCTGCCCGCGCGCGAGTATCTGGAGACGGTTGCGCGCCAGATCGGATCCTCTCGCTTGTGGTTCGCGCCGACGCTGTTGTGGTTCTCATCCGACAACAGAATGTTGATGGCGCTGTGCTGGGCCGGCATGATTGCCGCCGTGCTGCTGGTTCTCAACGTCTGGCCACGAGCCTCGCTCCTGGTTTGCTTCGCCTGCTTTTTGTCGTTTGTGGCGGCTGCACAGGATTTTTCCGGATATCAGTCCGACGGCATGCTGCTGGAGGCGGGCTTTCTCTCGCTTTTCTTCGCGCCGGCCGGATTTTTTCCTGGGCTTGGCCGCAGCAGTCCTCCTTCACGCGCCAGTTTGTTCCTGCTTCAGTGGGAGTGGTTTCGCATCTACTTCGAATCCGGAGTAGTGAAGCTGGCCAGCGGCGATCCCGAGTGGCGCAACTTCACCGCCATGGACGAGTACTACCAGAACGGACCGTTGCCCACATGGATCGGCTGGTACGCCCAGCATCTTCCGCACTGGTTTCATGCCTTTGCCACCGGCGCCACGCTGGGTCTCGAACTCGGGCTTGTATTCATGCTGTTCCTGCCGCGACCCTGGCGCATTGTTTGTTTCTTCATCGTTACCGCCTGGCAGATTCCGGTGATCCTGACAGCCAATTACACATTCCTGAATTACCTGGTACTGCTGTTGGGATTCCTGCTGCTGGACGATCGCTTCTGCGAACGGTTCCTGCCGATAAGGTGGCGAGATCGCGTGCTGAACCAGAGCTCATCAGCGGAGCAGTCGAACGTCGTTGTGCCCGGCGCGACCAATGCACCAAAGACGCGTCCGATCCATGCGCTGGCGGTCGCGCTCACCAGCGTGATGCTGCTGTGGATCTTCTACGCGACGACCGCGCAGTTGATATGGCTGTTGGATCGCCATCTACCGCTTCCTCAATCGCCGGTAGCTGCATTGGAACCGTTTCGCATTGCCAATCGGTATGGCTTGTTTGCGGTGATGACGCGCGGCCGCTATGAGATCGAGTTCCAGGGCTCGAATGACGGCGAGCATTGGAAGACCTATCCATTCCTGTACAAACCGCAAGACCTCGATCAGCGGCCTCGCATCTACGCTCCATATCAACCGCGCTTTGACTGGAACCTGTGGTTTGCGTCGCTGGGCTCGTGGCGCGAGAACATCATCGTTCCTAGTACGGAAGAGCGCCTGCTCGCGGGCGCTCCGGACGTGCTTGCGCTGTTCGCCGGGAACCCTTTTCCGAACGCACCTCCGAAGCAAATAAGGGCAGTGATCTGGCAATACTGGTTCACCACCCTGGCGGAGAAGCGCGCCACGGGCGCATGGTGGCGACGCCAGTTGATCGGTCTCTATGCTCCCGTACTGGAGCGTGAAGCTGACGGCACAGTTGTCGTGATCTCTTATCCGACGCCGCTTCCGCCGCGACCGTAATTGTGACAATGAGGCTGTGCTACGTTAAGGATGCCGTTGCAAGGCCCCGTTCATGACCAAACTGCTCGTCATCCTGCTGGTTGTCTTCCTCGCGGTGTCCGTCTTTATCTTTTGTCAGCCGGGCGGATTTCTGATCATCAACAATCCTGAGAAGTCCGACGCCATCATCGTTCTGGGAGGCGATGCTGCCGATCAGCGCTACGCCAGAGGCATGGAACTTCTGCGAGCCGGATACGCGAGGCATATGTTTGTGGACGCCACGACAGGCATAACCTACGGCCACTCCTACGTCGATCTGGCAAAGGAATACGTCGCGCGCACGGCCGGACCCAACGTCTCGCAAGTAAGCGTGTGCCCGATCGACGGTGACTCGACCAAGATTGAAGCGCAACAAGTGAACGCCTGTTTGCAGACGATGCAGCCGCCTCCGCAGTCGGTGATTCTGGCAACCGACAACTATCACACTCGCCGAGCTCTTTCGATCTTCCGCACTGAGCTGCCGCAGTACAAATTTACAGCTGCGGCGGCGAATGCCGATTTCCTCTTTGGGCTGCCATGGTGGAAGGAACGCGAGTGGGCCAAGACCTATGTCACAGAGTGGGAGAAGCTGCTCTGGTGGGAACTGGTTGATCGCTGGCACAAGTAAACCTGCGGCTCCGGCCTATTCATCTCATGACGAAGATCGTTGGGAGGTGCTACTTGGCTGCCAAAACTCATACGAAAACCAGGCGTTGGTCCGCGTCGGTCACCACTGACTCCACTCATCCGCCGGAAGGACTCTTCAACAAAAGCGCCGCCGTCATTGCTCGCTCGCTGGCTTCGAAGAAGGTTTCCCCGAAAGGTCCTGGTTCCGGTATGCGCATGTTGACGTTTTACATCAACCGCGCCGGACACAATCTGAGCGCCTCAAGAAAGGCCGAGCTTCAGAAGGCGAAGCGCTTGTTGTCCGACCGTATCGCCCAGGGAAGGAAAAGCAGGGAACAGCTCACAGTAAGAGTCGTAAAGCGGCGTAGCCAGACTACGCTTGCGTGCTGGTTGTTTTCGGCTCCGCGGCGTGCGCCTGCTCGGCGATCGAAGGCCGGTACGAGGCTTCTTTCCAGAGGCTGGTCGGCGACACGAAGAACACCCGTACAGCCGCCAGCGATGCCGCCATCAAAACGACAAACGTGCGAATCGGCGAAGTGAGTTGCTTCAGCTTCGTGCCGTCGGGAACGGTAACATCGAGTAACGCCAGGGCGTAGAAGAGGATTTGACTGACTGCAGCTGCAGCCCGCCAATAGGGCGGCAGCCCAAAGGTCGCCAGTGCGATGGCGATCAGGCAGTAGGGAATCACGATGCGGCCGTACTTGGCGGAAATGAAATGCAGGCGCATGCGATTGCGCGAGCTCAGCAGCTCGGGCATGATCTTCAGCATCTGGTAAAGACCCGCCTGCAACCGCACCTTGCGCTTGAATTCCGATTGCAGCACGGTGGGGAAGTCATACATTGTGGCAGTCGGTTCCATCAGGATTCGATACCCCTTAAAGAATGCGACCAGGGGCTCGTAGACATCGTCGAGCAAGGTGCCGGGCGGCAGAGGCGTCCAGAGCGACCGGCGGATAGCGGCGAAGGCGCCGCTATAGCCGAACGTCGAATCAATCCGCGTAAGGCGTTGCCGGATCCATGACTCGTAGCGCCAGTAAAGACTTGTGGTTGTCTCTTCGTGGGTTTCGCCCTTCACGATGATGGTTTCAGGGCTGACGGCGCCGACCTTGGGGTCACCGAAGCAGGCGATCACATTGCGCAGGCAGTTTGCATCCAGCGTCTGGCGGACGTCGTTCAGGACGAGGATCTCGCCGGAAACCAGCGGCACGCCGGCATTTAGCGCCGCGGCCTTTCCGCCCCGGGGCACGCGCAGGAACTTCACTCCGCGGTCGGCGAAGCTGCGCGCAATCTCGTCGGTTCGATCGCTGGAGCCGTCGGAGACAACTAGGATTTCAATCGATTCGCGCGGATAGTTTTGGGCAAATATCGTCTTCAGCTTGCGCTCGAGAAATTTCTCCCCGTTATAAACCGCGATGACAAACGACACGGTCCGCAGCTTGTCGTCTTTTCGTACGGGATTGTTCGAGCGCCGGGCGAGCCAATCCAGAAGCAGGGGATAGCCAAACAGCGCGTATAGCATGACGAGGCCGGCGAGCGCGAAAATCGCACTGCACACCATCTGAACATTACTGAGAGTTATGGCGGCTGCGAACGCGACAATGCTCGTTGGATCGATTGCCATAGCTGTGCCCGGTCTGCGTGCTGGCGGGAAATGATTCATGCCTTCCGTGTGAACGAAAGACGCATTGCTGCTGCGTCGAGGGTAGAACACGCGTGAGACTGAGTCAAACAGCTTGTGCCGTCCTACCTTGACGTATAGGGAACCACATGGCTGCGCAATCCGTATCACTCGGTAGCAACTTGGATTCAGAATGCCGGAGGCCTATGTTGAACACTCTATCCCGCTCGCGGGCACTAACCTTCATCTTTTCCGCACTGCTTCTAATGCTCCTGACAATGCCGATGTTGGCGCAATCAAACACCACCAGTATCGCCTTCACGACCAATTCGGATGGTATGGCGATGATTCCCGTCACAGTGGGTGAAAGCACGCCGATAAAAGTCATTCTGGATACGGGCGCGGGCCTGGCTGTCTTGGCTCCGAGTGTGATTGAGAAGGTACATGGCGTGCCCGCCGGAGTATTCACCGGCTTCCGCATGACGGGCGAAAGGCTCGACATTTCTGTCTACAGAATCCCGCGCATGGCAATTGGGCCTACGGAACAAAAAGATGTTCTGGTGGGAAGCTGGGATGTGCTGGACAAGCTTCATCTCGACGGCATCGTCTCGCTCAGCCAGTTCAAGGACCAGCCGTTTACGCTGGATTTCGGCAAGAAGTTGCTAACGTTTGAAACGGCAAAGACCCTGGCGAAGCGGAGGATCGATGCCGTGATTTCGCCGATCCAGCTCGATGATGTTCGCGGTATCTCCATCGATATGTTCGCGCAATTCCTGCTCGCAGGTCAGCCCGGGCAGTGCGAGATCGATACCGGAAGTCCCATATCCACCCTCAACATCCGATACATGAAACTGCTGGACATCCAGGAGGACGGCAAGGACGTTCGCAAAATTCAACGGCGCACCATCGCCGGCGTGCCGGAGGTTCGCTACGACACCCATATCTTCGAGATCGCGCTGGCAGCTTCACCGAAGATCAGCGTTGCGCATCCGCCCGTTTCTTTTGTGGATACGATCTATGACTGCGTCGTCGGCGTGGATTTCTGGGCAGGCAAAGCGGTCACGGTAGATATCCCCGGGCGGCAGATCATCGTACAGCAGCACTAAAGCGGAAGTTCATTTCCCGTAGGTTCCTTCCGGCACTTTGCTCATCGTCGTGCGGCCTCGCATGACGATTGCGATGTATCGTTTTGGCTGCTTTGTTCATCAGATTGATCATCACCCGGTTCTTGCTGTTCACGGAATATTCAATTGGAGAAAACTTGATGAAAGCAGCCGTCGTACGCAAAGCCAACGACTTCCTTATAGAAGACCGCCCAATTCCCGAGCCGAAGGCCGGCCAGGTTCTTATCCGCGTTCACGCTTGTGGCGTTTGCCACAGCGATCTCGAAGTACTCCTCGGACATTTTCCGTTCGCCACGTATCCCGTCGTTCCCGGCCACGAAGTTGCCGGCACGGTAGAAAAAGTTGGATCGGGCGTGACCTGGCCGAAGGTCGGTGATCGCGTCGGCATGCCTTGGCTGTATGACTCATGCGGCCATTGCGACTACTGTGTGTCGGGCAGGGAAGTGCTTTGTCCGCAGATGACCGTCACCGGCGTGAACCGCGACGGCGGCTACCAGGAATACATGCTCGCGCCTGCCGCGTATGTTGGTCCGATTCCCGATGGCCTGGACTTCGCCGAAGCCGGTCCGCTGATGTGCGCTGGACTGACCGTCTTCAATGGTCTTCGCCAAGCCGGTTTCCAGCCCGGACAGAAAGTCGCGGTCGTAGGCTTAGGCGGCCTCGGACACCTCGGCGTGCTGTACGCGAAGGCGATGGGAGGTCGCGTGGCCGTCATTTCTAACACAGCCGACAAAGAAGCCGAGGCGCGTGAACTTGGCGCGGAGCGCTTCATCGCGACGAAAGGAAAGAACACGGCGCAAGAGCTACAAGCATGGGATGGCGGGCCCGACGTGATTCTGCAAACCGCGCCCAGCGCTGAGGCTGCGACGCAGGCATTCCCCGGGCTGGCTCCGGACGGAACACTGGTGCTGCTCGGCGTGGGTGCCGGCAACATCACTGTTGCGCCGTTCGATTTGATCGGCGCACGCCGCAAGCTGATGGGCTCGCCTTCGGGCAGCCGCCAGGATCTGCGCGCAACATTGAGCTTCTCCGCTGCGAAACGCGTCGTTCCTCACATCACGAAAATCAAATTGGAGGATGCGCCCAAAGCCCTGGACGCGATGCAGAAGGGAAGCGTCAGCGGCCGTTCGGTGGTTGTGTTCGACTAATTACCACACACAATGCGGAGCGCCGGGGGCGGCCAGCAATGCACCGCTGGTTCCGCGATATAATCGAAGGTTTGCTGCAGCGCTCAGTTCCAGCAAGAAATTCCTTGGAAGGAAACTATGCCGACAGACGTCATCATGCCCCAGATGGGGGAATCGATTTTTGAAGGAACCATCACCAAATGGCTGAAACAGCCTGGCGAGAAAGTTCAGCGCGACGAGCCGCTGTTTGAGATTTCCACCGACAAAGTTGACGCGGAAATTCCAGCGCCAGCCTCCGGGACCTTGCAGGACATCAAAGTCCAAGCCGGTACTACGGTGCAGGTGAATACTGTGGTCGGCACTATCGCGGAAGAAGGCGCGGCTGCCAGCGCGCCGGCTCCGGCTGCCCAGCCGGCCAAGCCTGCTGCCTCCGGTGATGGAGCTAAAACTGCGCCTCCGAAGACAGAAGCTCCGAAGGCAGCGCAGAATATTCCGGCGGATCTCGCCAAGGATGAAAAAGAAGGTCTGGAGCGGCAGCAGCAAGGCGCTGTCCAAGAGGTCTCCGAGGGCGGAGATCAGGATCGGGTGCGCTCCAGCCCACTAGTGCGCCGTATCGCCAAAGAGAACAACGTCGACCTGAGCAAGGTTTCCGGTACCGGTCTTGGCGGCCGCATTACGAAGGAAGATATCGAGTCATTTATTTCCAAGCACGGAGCAAGCGTTCCTGCCGCGGCGGCCCCGTCGCAGCCGGCAGCGTCTCCCGCTGCCCAGCCTGCCTCGGCAGCGCCAGTTGCTGCTGCTCCGGCCATGCCGGCAGTCACCGCTCCGCTCCAGGCGATTGGGGGAGTCACGCCGGGCGAAGTTGTGCCCATGACGACCATGCGCAAGAAGATTGCCGAGCACATGATCATGTCGAAGCGCACCAGCGCTCACGTGCACGGCATCTTCGAAGTCGACGTCACCAAGATGGTCAAGTTGCGCGAGAGCATGAAGGGGAAGTTCGAGCAGGCGACCGGCAACAAGCTGACCTACACGCCGTTCTTCGCGCGCGCTGTCATTCACGCCATCCGCAAGTGGCCCATCATCAATTCGTCGGTCGAAGGCGACAACATTCACTATCATCCGACGATCAACCTGGGCATCGCCGTGGCGCTGGATTGGGGACTGATTGTGCCGGTGGTGAAGAACGCCGAGGAGCGCAGCTTTGTTGGATTGCAGCGCGCCATCAGTGATCTGGGCGAGCGCGCCCGCACCAAGAAGCTGAAACCGGATGATGTTCAGGGCGGCACGTTCACCATCACCAACCCCGGCATCTTCGGCGCCGAGTTCGGCCTGCCGATCATCAACCAGCCGCAGGTGGCGATCCTGGGCGTCGGCGGAATCAAGAAAAAACCGGTTGTCCTGACCGACAAGGAAGGCAACGACACCATCGCCATCCGCTCGATGATGCACTTGAGCATCGGCTACGATCATCGCGTCATCGACGGAGCCGTCGCCGATCAGTTCATGGATGAAGTGAAGAAGTTCCTGCAGAACTGGAATGAGGCGTTGTTGTAAGGCAGCAACTAGTAACTAGCGATCAGTAATTAGCCAAGGCGGCGGGACAAGCGTCCTGCCGCTTTTTGTTTTTGCACGTCTCGAGAGCAGCGAAGCTCAAGTTGTCATCCCGACCAAGGGCTTTAGCCCGCGTGGAGGGACCTGTGGTTTGTGAATGTGGGAAGGCCTGCTACTCCAGCCGATTGATAATCGACGCCACGTACCCTGCGCCGAATCCGTTGTCGATGTTCACGACAGTTACGTTGGACGCGCACGAATTCAGCATTCCTAACAACGCCGCGATCCCCTGATACGAAGCTCCATAGCCCACGCTGGTGGGTACGGCGATTACCGGCACGCCAACCAGCCCTCCGACTACGCTGGGCAGTGCGCCTTCCATTCCCGCGCACACGATGATGACTCGCGCTTCAGTCAGCACGTCGCGTCGGGCCAGCAGTCGATGAATGCCGGCCACGCCAACGTCGTAGACATGCTGCACGTCGTTGCCCATGATCTGCGCGGTGACCACCGCTTCCTCCGCGACCGGAATGTCGCTGGTTCCGGCCGAAACGACGACGATCTTGCCCTTTCCGTGATCGCTTTCATCTAGCGTCAAAGTGATGGCGCGCGCCAGTTCGTGCACCTCAACTTTGCGAAGCTTGCGCTTGACTGCGCGAATCTGCTCGGGAGACACCCGCGTCGCCAGCACGTTGTTTCCGCGTTTCGCCAGCCGGCTGAAGATTTCCGCCAGATGCGAGGGCGCTTTGCCGGGACCGAAGATTACCTCAGGCATACCGACGCGCAAGGCGCGATGGTGATCGATGTTGGCGAAACCCAGGTCCTCGAACGGCATGTGGCGTAGCTTCTGCACGGCCTCGTCGGAGGACAGCCTGCCGCGCCGCACATCGTCAAATAGTTTCTTGAGGGATTTTGCGTCCATTTATTTCGATCTGACTTTCGAGAGAAGCGCCGCGAACATTATGCATTCGCCGTGTTGCGCACTCGGCAGAATCTTTGATGCACCAAATCGCCCACAAAACGCAGCCAAGTCAACGGAAGTATATCGTCCGGCTTAGGGACAGCGATTGCGACAGAAGCTAAAGCGTTACAGAAACCGAGTGGTACGATTGAAACGATTGCGGCACAAGATCCCCAGATGACGACTTCGGCCAATCCAACGTCTCGAAATCTGACTGTGGCCATAACGGGCGCCAGCGGTACCATCGTGCCCAAGCACCTGCTGGATGCGCTTGACCGCGACCAGCGCGTCGGCACCGTCAATCTAATTATCTCCGAGAGCGGTTTGCGAGTGATGGCAGAAGAGGTAGGCATCTCAGGCCGCAACGACGTTGTGTCCAAACTGCTCGGACGCGCAGCGGCGAAAATCGAGCAGCAAAACAACGACGACATCGGAGCCAACGTTGCCAGCGGATCCTACGAAGCCGACGCCATGATCGTTCTGCCGTGCAGCATGGGCACCCTGGCGCGCATTGCTAACGGAATGGCGAACAACCTGATCGAACGCGCCGCCGACGTCTGCCTGAAAGAGCATCGGCCGCTGATTTTGTGCGTGCGCGAGACTCCCTTCAACCGTATTCACCTGCGCAACATGACGCTCGCTGCCGAGGCCGGCGCCACGATTTATCCCTTGATCCCTGCCTTTTACTTTCAACCGCAGTCGACCGACGAGATCGCCCGCGAGTTCGTGAACCGCGTGCTGGCGCACATCGGGCTGCCACAGCCCGGGGCTTACCGCTGGAAGATGGAATAAAGTCGGCGCTTCAGTGCGAGCTCACTTGCGATTGGGGAGCGCTGTTCGTGGGGCCCGGTGTTGGCTGCGTTGCAGGATTCTTCCATCCCCCCGGGCGCCAGTGCAGTTGCAGCCCGTTTGGACCCGGATACCAGTACTTCAGCTCGATGGCGTTGCTATCTCCCTTGGCATTCTCGACGGATGCTTGGACGGTAGCTTCGAGGTAGGCGCCACTGGTTATTAGCTCAGCTCCGGATAGTGCCGGTGCTTGAAACGAGAGTGTCTCTCCGTCAGGTGACGAGACGTTCGACACTACCGAAGCCCCAACCTTTACGGTGTTACCAGTCGGAGTAAAACCGCTGCCACGCACAGTGATACTTTCGCCGGGCGAGATTCCGCGGTTCGGATACAGCATCGAGATGGCGATCGGAGTTGATTCAGGAGGCAGCACGGACAGCTTGACGACATTGCTTTGTACCATTGAGCCCGACACCCGGAGCTCGTAAGTACCGGGCGGAAATGGGATGCCGCAGAAATTGGCGGAGCCGTCGCTTCGGCGTGGGCAATCCTTGCTCTTGATGTGGTTGGCGGGCTCGACCACACACTGGTCATCCTGCGTGATGTAGCCCAGCGGGCATGTGCTGACCGACATGCTGGTGGGAACGGCAAAGGTCAGAGATTTTCCGTCAGGCGATATGGCCGGTTTACCCATTCCCACCTTTAGCGGTTTCACTGAGATGGGTTCCGTGCCGTTGCCCGGCAGATTGAAGCCGCTACCCGGTAACTTGATCGTATCCCCCGGCCGCGCTGACTCTGGTTCAATGCGCGAAACCACAATGGGCGGTTTCAGCTCCAGCGTCTTCAGCATGGTCTTCGTATCGTTCAAAACGCGGGTGAGTTCAGGATCGCCTTTCTTGGGCAGCTCATTCACGTCGCTGGTGTCGTAGGCCAGCGTGATGGTGTACTCGCTCTCGCTGCCCGTGCCGGCGAAGTACGATCCGAACCATGCCGGTTTGCCATCGGCGGGGAATTTACAGCCATCCTCGACGTTCGCTTTGGTGTCGTCGGTGTAGAGACTTGCGAGCGACAACGTTCCGGTGATGACTGCTACATCTGATTTCGCACAGAGTATCCAGCTTGGCTGTACCACTTCCGCCCGTACGGCTTCTACGCTGGACATTCCATCGGTGACTTCTTCGAACCTTCCGCCTTCCACGCCGCTGGCATGCTGGTATATGGCATTGATGGTCAGCACGTACTTGCCATGAGTGACCTTAAGCTCTGGAATTGATGCGGACGCCGTCCATCCTGGAAGGATCGTCATCCTCACATATTGGTTGTTGAAGGTCTCGGCTGGGGGCGAAGAAATTTGCGCGGCGGCAGCGGTTGCTGCTATCAAGAGAAGCGACAAGGTAGCCTTGCCTGCCATGGCGGGAAATATAGCACGGTTTGATCCCTGCGCGGCTTCTCGGCTTACAATTCCTCATCGTGCGATCGGTTATCAGAGCTCGCTTTTTCAATAACATAGCCCTGTGACCGGGGTCACCATTCAATGTGAGATTGACCCGCTGAGAGGTCAATTCATCCCGTTCGGCTCATCCTGCTTTACGCTTTCGAGGTGGGGTTATTACCTTATAAATGCAAAGAAGTGTGGCTCCTGTCCCGTGTGGGGGGACACCACCTCATTTCACCTGAGAGGCGTAAATGCATAAGCCGATTAAGTATGTTGAAAAAGCCGTCACCGTTGCTGCCAAAGGCGCATGGGCCGTTTTCGACAAACTGAACAGTGTTAACCCTAATCCTTCGTTTACGCCCAAGTGGTCGGATAAGCCACTGCTGAAGTCGTATCAGAAGTCCAAGCCGCCGCTCGGCTGGCCGCGTGCCACAGACTCGCTCTGCCCCAAGTGCGTTCCTGAAATCCGCCAGCAGATCATCGACGGCAAGCTGCCTGTCGAAGTGCTGATGAATGAGAAGGCCGGCGAAATCAAGGCCACCATCATCGAGCGCGACGGCAAGATCCTTATGGTGAAGGACTGCCCCATCCACGGCCACTTCGAAGACGTGATGGCCATGGATACGGCTTTCTTCAAGCACCTGGAAGAAGTCTTCCCGGGCCGCGACATCCGCGCCCACAACGATGAGAAGCTGCATCACCACGGTTCGAGCACGGTGCTGCACGGCCGCGGATCGGTGCTGACCATCGACCTTACCAACCGGTGCAACATGATGTGCGATCCCTGCTTCATGGACGCCAACCAGGTTGGCTTCGTCCACGAATTGACGTGGGACGAGATCAAGACGATGCTGGACAACGCCATCACCATCAAGCCGCGCCGCCAGATGTCGGTGCAGTTCTCCGGCGGCGAGCCGACGTTGTCTCCGTACTTCCTGGACGCCGTCGCTTATGCGCGCAAGGTTGGTTACAACAGCGTGCAGGCGGCCACCAACGGCATCGAGTTTGCCAAGAGTCCCGAGTTCGCCAAGCAGGCCGCGGAAGCGGGTCTGCGTTACGCCTACCTCCAGTTCGACGGTATCGGTAACGCTGCCAACTCGCACCGTCTGGTCGGCAACCTGTTCGACGTAAAGCTGCAGGCGATCGAGAACCTGCACAAGGCCGGCGTTGAGATCGTGCCCGTGGTGACCATCGTCAACGACCTGAACAATGAGCAGGTCGGCCGCATCATCCAGTTCGCGCTCGACAATCCGAAGCGCATCTCGTTCCTGTCGTTCCAGCCGGTTTCGTTTACCGGTCGCGACGAGGCCATCACCGACGAGCGCCGTGCCGCGCAGCGCTACACGCTGTCTCACCTGGCGCACGATGTGAAGAACCAGACCGGCTTGGGCGAGCCCACCCGCGACTGGTTCCCAATCTCGTTTATGAGCACCTTCTCCGATTGGGCCGACCTGGTTCACGGGCCTGACAAGGATTGGGGCTCGTTGAGCTGCGGCTGCCACCCGAACTGCGGCGTAGGCATGGCCGTGATGATCGACAAGGAAACCAAGGAAGCGGTTCCGGTCACGGCCTTCCTGAACGGCGACACCATCGCGAAGGACATTGCGAAGGTGAACGACGCGGCACGCGGCAAGTGGATGTCGATTGCCGGCATGACCCTGGCGCTCTTGAAGAATTACGACCCCTTCAAGTCGCCCACGCACTTCAAGTTCACCGACCTGCTGAAGAAGTTCGACAAGACCTTCGGCGCGACCGGCAAGGACTACGGCAAAGTCAGCGGCGACCGTACCGAGACCGACATCGAGAAGCGCCGGCGCGATCGCTGGAACTTCCTGTTCGTCGCTGGAATGTGGTTCCAGGACCTGTTCAACTACGACTTCCGCCGCACCGAGCAGTGCATCATCCCCTACGCCACGCAGGAAGGCGAGATCAGCTTCTGCGCCTACAACACGGGCGTGGGATGGCGCAACATCGTCGAGAAGATGCACATGACGGCTACGCTCACCAAGTGGTACGAGGAGCACGGACGTCACGAGATCTTCGCCGGCGGCAAGAAGGTCGGACTGGAGACCACCGCGCACACCCTGAACCTGGTAGACGAGCACGTGCAGGCCAAGGCCAATGACACGCTCGACAAGCTGGGCATCGCCAAGAACGCGCGTCAGGAGAAGTTCAAGGCGCGCGATGAGAAGGTGAAGGCCGACGCCGAGAAGGCACGCATGATGGCGCTCTATAAGGAGCACGTGCTGGGCGAGAAGCCGGTCAGCCAGGACGGATTCGTTCCGCTGGGTCAGATCGGCGGCATCAAGCCCGCTCCGGCGACGGAAGAGAAGGAAGCCGTTTACGGCGATTAAGTCCGTAGAGCAAATCTTCAGATTTGCGTCTGCGGTTCGAATCTATAAAAGAAAAACCGGTCGCGTAAGCGGCCGGTTTTCTTTTGCAGCTTCAGTTTTTTAGTTAAGCCCGGCGCCCGGCGCGCGACACCGCTTTGCTCATATTACGGACGGTGATCGTCGCCGCCTTGACCTCAGGCATGGCAATGCCGCAATACAATTGCTTACCCTCCCGCTGCGTCGCCACAACGCCCGCGGCTTTGAGGATTGAAAGGTGTTGTGACAGGTTAGCCTTGGAGATGCCCAGGCCTTCCTGAAGCTCCGATGCCCAGCGCTCCTTCTTGCCCAGCATTGCCACCAGGTGAAGCCGCGTCGGATTCGCCAGTGCCTTAAAGATTGTTGCCTGGCGCTCATAATCGGCAAAGCTCTGATTTGAGTTTTTCTTCATTGAATTTTCGCCCCTGAGATGTGCCAGCTATGCCCGTAACGAACTACGTGCATAGGAAATCTGAACAGCCGCCGATCCGAAATCGCACGCCAACAGTTTCGCTGTCGCGCAACTTTGAAAGTGTCACAGAGAAGGTAGCACTCGGAATGGCTGGAGTACATCCCCAAAATAGGGTTGACCGGCAGGCAATCGGTGCCAGAGGCCATGCGCCCGGGCCGAACTGCTGGGCGGGGCGGGTTGGGCGGCCCTCGCCGCTCCCTTGCGCTCCTAAAGTTTATTTCTCCGATGCCGATGATAAGTGCAGGTAGAGAGAAAGCCTCCTGAGAAAGCAGTTCCTACTGCTCTGCCAGCCAACCACCCGTGCGGTTGGCTGGTTTTTTGCGAATGCAATCGGCTGTAGGATGAGGTATGTCCCTGCGGCCGGTCTCGGCAGACGATCTGGAACAATTGCTGTCTGGCCTGAAGACTGCCGTCGGAAGGCCGGAAGACGGCCTTTTCGGTCCCAACTCCGTCAGTTGGAAGATCAACCGCGAGTCGGCGCTCTTCCTGGCTGCGGGCCGGGCTGCGCTGTTGCAACTGGCCCATCCTTGGGTTGCAACTGCCATCGCGCAACACTCGCGCACCCTGAACGATCCCATCGGCCGCTTCCATCACACCTTCCGTGTGATCTTCACCATGATCTTCGGAACGGCGGAGCAGGCCTTCGCCGCCTCTCGTCAGCTCTACCGGCTGCACACCGTCATTCGGGGTGTTCTGCCAGAAAATGCGGGCGGCTTTGCCGAGGGAACCCCTTACGAAGCAAACGAAGCCTCAGCTCTACGCTGGGTCTACGCCACGCTGGTCGATAGCGCGCTGGTCGCCTACGAACTTATCCTGCCGCCCTTTACCAGGGCAGAGCGCGAGCAGTACTTCAGCGAGAGCATTAGAATGGCCGCGCTCTTCGGCATCGCGGCCGAGCATCTTCCGCCGAGCCACGCAGAATTCAAAGCTTACATGGACCGTATCTTGGACTCCGACATACTCGGTGTAAGTCTCAGGACGCGGCATTTTGCTCAGCGACTGCAGGCCGGAGCGGGACTCGTGATGCAGCCTCCCGCGTGGTACCGATCGCTCACGGTTCAACTGCTACCGCCCAGGCTGCGCCACGAATTCCAGCTAATCTACGAGGATCGCGACCGAGCCGCCGTTATTCGCGCGCTGACATGGCTCCGCCGCATTTACCCTCGATTGCCCGACGCCATACGCTTTGTCGGACCGTATAACGAAGCACAAGCCAGACTCAGGGGCCGCTCTCCCGGACTGGCCATACGTTTGAGCAACCGAATCTGGGTAGGCCAGCCAAGACTGCAGGTTTCTCCGTAAAACGCTTTTCAATTCCGGTTCAACAATCTCGCAACTCACTCAGATGTGAATCCGATGCGACCGGTGGGTCGAACTCGGTGTAGCATGGATTCCAACTAGTCCGGCAGCTGATCGTGGGGAGCCGGCAAAATCGGGGAACTCTCGCATGAACATCCTGTTGTTATCAATGCCCGACTCGTTCGAACACATGCCGACGGTCGCGGTGCGCATGCCTAACGGAGCGCTCTCCTCGTTGGCCGGCAACGTCGATCCCCGCCACAGCGTTGCTGTTGCCGACCTGATCCTCGTTCAGGACAAAGTCCGTGAGACCGTTGAGCAGCTGCTTCAGGAGCACGCTCCGGATGTCGTTGGGCTCTCGGTCATGACCTTCCAGAGAAAGACCGCGCTGCAAATTGTCTCGTTAATTCGCTCGCTGCGGCCGAATGTTGCCGTCGTGGTCGGGGGCTACGATCCCAGCCTTGCCCCGCAAGCGTATATGGGAGACCACAGTGGAATCGACTTCATCGTTCGCGGCGAGGGCGAGATCACGTTTCGCGAATTGTTGCGAGCTATCGAGAGCAAACAGGAAGTCAGCAACATCCTGGGTCTCAGTTATCGCTCCGACGATGGATGGCACGAAAATCTACCTCGTCCGGTGCACAGCCTGGACGGCGACGAGATTAAGCCGCCGAAACGTGATGCTCGTGTGTTGGCTGGATACACGATGATGGGCCGTCAAGTGGATGTGGTGGAGACCTCGCGCGGCTGCACCTTCGATTGCGGCTTCTGCTCCATCATCGAAATGCGCGGCCGCAACTTCCACACTTACAGCTTTGACCGCGTCATCGCCGACATCCGCGACGCTCGCGACCATGGCGCACGAGCCATCTTCATCGTCGACGACAATATTAGCCTTAACATCAAGCGCTTCGAGGCGCTTTGCCAGGCGATCATCGACGCCGGTTTGAACGACCTCGTCTACACCGTTCAAGCCATGACTTCGCCGATCGCCATGCACGGCGAGACGCTTGCGCCGCTGATGCGCAAAGCCGGCTTCCGCTACGTTTTTCTGGGTATCGAAAACATCCTCGAGGACGATCTGGTTTTCCTGAAAGCCTCGGCCAAGAACGAGTTCCGCGAGGCAGGGCGAAAAACCGGCAACGCCACCGTGCGCGCCATTGAGCAACTGCACAAGAACAAGATGTATGTCGTCGGCGGACTCATCATCGGCAATCCGGATGACACCCTGGATTCCATTCGTACCAACCTGGAGTTCGCCCGCAAATATGTCGACTGGCCCTACATCCAGCATCCGACGCCCTACCCGGGCACGCCGATGACCAAGGACTTTCGCGATCGCAACCTTATCCAGATCGACCGCATGGAGGAGTACGACGGGACTACCGCGATTGTCGCCACGCAGCATCTGCAGCCGCGCGAGATCGAATTTGAGCGCTGGCGCGCCGAACGCTGGATGAAGACCCGGCACATGCCCGCGGTAATTGCCCATGATCCCGGCTTCGTGTTGCGACACTGGTGGCAGATGCTGGCTCATACCTTCCGCGGCAGCAGTCTGCGATCCCTGTTCGGCTTGGAAAGCGACCGCCAGGTCTTCGACCGCTATTGCGCCATACGTGCCGCCGAGCGCGTGTACCTCTGAACCTCCGCGGGATTCCCAAGTGCGGGTTTTCTCAACTCGCTGTATAACTGCAACAGGCCTCAATTCCATGGCAGCAAGCCCCCAAATACAGGAAAAGAAGACAGGGCTCTTGTTCTGGGCAGCCCGTGCCTTAGAGGAATGCGACAAAGCGAGCCAAGGCTTTGCCGCAGACCCGGTGCACGACCTTCGCGTGGCGATCCGCCGATGCCGCTCCATGGCCGACGGCTTCTTGTCCGTCGATCCCGATCCCGCCTGGAAGCAGATGAAGCGCCTGGCCAAGCCGCTGTTCAGCAGCCTCGGAGATCTGCGCGATACCCAGGTAATGATGGAGTGGCTGGCGAAACTCGGCGGCGCTGACGATCCTGTCACGCAAAGTCTTACGACGGAGTTGTCTGCCAAGGAAGCGGATCAGAAATCGGCAGCGCAGGATTCCCTGGCAAAGTTTGACCGCAAAGAATGGCTCGCGCTCAACGATCACCTGGCGGGCCGAACCGGTGTGATCCCTCTTGAAGGAGAAGTCTTCCAGATGGTCGCGCTGGAGCGTTGGATTGATGCACGAGAGTTGCACCGTCACGCGTTGAAGAATCGCAGTGGCGTGGCATACCACCAGCTGCGCATCGGTATCAAGCGCTTCCGCTACACGGTAGAGAACTTCCTCCCGGAGCGCCACAAGAGATGGTCGAAGGATTTGCGTGACCTGCAGGACGCGCTGGGCGAGGTGCACGACTTCGACGTGCTGCGAGCCATGTTGAATAGCCACCGCACGGTTGCGCCCGGGGATCGCGTGCGCTGGCAAGCCAAAATCGCCGAGGAGCGGCAGAAGCGCCTCGATCTCTATCGCTCGAAGATGGTTGGGCGGCATACCCTGTGGGAAATCTGGCGCTCGGAATTGCCAGCCGGCGAGGAGATGGAAAGAGCGGCGCTGGAGAAGCTAAGGACGTGGGCAAGATTTCTCGATCCGGATACTTCTCACACCGAGCTGGTGACGCGATTTGCTTTGCAGATTTTTGATAGCATCCCACATTGTGGGAGTGTAGCTCCGGGACAACGCCGGCTCGTCGAAGCGGCGGCTATTCTGCACGAGATCGGTCGGGACAAGACGGTTGACGATCATAAAGGTGGTCATCGCAAACGCGGCTTCCGAATGGTCGGCAAACTTCGCCCGCCGGCCGGCTGGAGCGACAGCGACATGCGGTACGTGGCCGCAATGGTGCGTTACCATCGAGGCCCCTTGCCCAAACTCGATGACTCCCCGTTTGTGGGACTCACCTCGCAACAGCGCTCCCAGTTAATTCCGCTGATTGGGGTGCTGCGATTGGCGAACGCCTTCGATGAGGATCACGAGGGCATCGTGAAACAGATCGGGGTGGAAAATAACGAAGGAACGATGGTGATCGAGGTTCCGGGGCTGCAGAATTTCAGCCCCATGGGCGAACGGGTCGCCCGTGCGCGTTATCTGCTGGAGTCGGCGTGTTGCCTGCCGATTATTGTTCGCCCGCTAACGGCAAAAACGCCAACCTCTGCTCGCCGGCGAAGGCCAGAGCGCAGTCAACCAGCCGTAGCTCGAAAGGCTCAGAAGCCTTAATCGGCAGCGACTTTCTTCTTCTTGTAAGGATCCCCAACAAAGACAAAAGGATATTTGCTGAGAGCTTTTTCGTCGCCCGCAGCGGCATAACACTCGACTTCGGCCATCAAATTATCTGCTTCGTTTTTCGGCATATGCTTCGTGGCCTGCCAGAATTTATCGGGAAAGAACCAGATACGGTTGCGATGATCAACTTCCGCTGTGCCGTCGGAAAAAGATGACATAAACTCCTCCCACATTGTGGGACAGTCTAAAATCTGTTGTTAGAAAGGGTGAATCGGCCTCTTATGTGAACCTTCACCCGTAATTATGGACCGCTGGTTCCGGCTTGTAAACAGCGACGGAATCCCCTCACAGGGTTCGCTCGGCTAAATCTAAGCAAACAAAGTCCGCTGGCGATGTTTCCAATAAAGGGAACAAAACGTAAGAACTGGAGATTCTGGGTGACGGGCACGAGTTTGTAGATGGGAGGCTAAAGGCAGCTTGTCCCACATTGTGAGACATGAAAAGGGCCGTCATTCTGGGTGAAATGACGGCCTTTTATTCTGTAGTGTGTGTCCAGGCCCCGGATCAGCTACGTAGTTTCAGATCCGAGTCTCGGCGCACTAACAAGGATTCGACTACAGGCCGAACTTACGGCGTGCGAAAGCGGCGATACCCAAAACTCCGCTTCCAAACAGAGCCAGCGTTCCCGGTTCCGGCGTTGTGCCGCCACCAGATTGCTGGACGGTGACGTTGTCCAGGAACCAGTAGCCCGGATCATTCCGGAAGGTGAACGACAGGTTGGTCTGGTCGCTGGTGGCCAGCGTAGTCAGAGTGAATTGCTGCCATCCGAAGGCCGCACCGAAATTGGTGAAGCTGAAGGAGGAATTTCCGAACGTCACAGAGAAATAATTCGGAGTTCCGCCCTGAGGATTCGCCAGATAGAACGACAACGAATACTCGTCTCCGGGAGTGGTGGCGATGGTTTGAGAAATACTTGCCGTATCGCCGACCGGTCCAAAGTATGCGGCGTAGTTCCCGTCCTCAGGCGCAAAACTCCCAGGACAAGTCGAGACATCACAAACGCCGGTAAAGGTTGTGTCGCCGGAAGTCGTCCACCCAGTGAAGTCTCCGGTCTCGAAGCTGCCGTTCGTTACGAGGTTGTTAGCGCCTGCAAAAGCGAAGACGCTGGTCCCCAACGTGACGAGGCATATTGCGAGCAGAATGCGAAGTGGTTTGTTCATGGTCCTAGAGGCCCTCCTTTGGCTTGCACGGAAAGGGCTTAACAAATTTATCGCAATTGTGCTGCCCTTCCCGAAAGCAGCTATCTCTAGTTAATTCAGGCTATTAGCTGTAGGGCATTGAGGTGGGGTGTGAAAAAGATTGCGCTTGTTGAGAACCTGCTGCTCCCATTTAGCGCTGAAACAGAGGGGGCTGCCTTGGGGCCCGGAAACAGGTGCATTATGGGCAACATACGTGAAAAGGCCCCACGTTCTTAGTCGTGGGGCCTCGAGAAACGGTTTCGTTGAATTTCAGACTACAGCAAAAGCTTACGCCGAACGATTCCCGCCAGGCCAAGAATTCCGCTGCCGAATAACACAAACGTTCCTGGTTCAGGCGTCGTGCCACCAGACTGCTGCACGGTTACGTTGTCGAGGAACCAGTAGCCGGGATCATTCCGGAAGGTAAACGACAGATTGGTCTGGTCGCTGGTGGCCAGGGTCGTCAGCGTGAACTGCTGCCATCCGAAGGCCACACCAAAATTGGTGAAGCTGAAGCTGGAGTTGCCAAATGTGACGTTGAAGTAGTTCGGCGTGCCGCCCTGCGGATTCGCCAGGTAGAACGACAGGCTGTAGGAATCGCCAGGCGTGGTGGCAATCGTCTGAGAAATGGTGGCTGTATCGCCTACAGGGCCGAAATAAGCCGCGTAATTGCCGTCTTCGGGGGCAAAGTTACCGGGGCAGGTAGAAGCGTCGCAGACGCCCGTAAACGTCGAATCGCCGGAAAGCGTCCATCCGGTAAAGTCGCCAGTCTCGAAGCTGCCGTTGGTGACAAGGTTGGAACCGGCGTGCGCCAGGCCAACGGTGCTGAAGGCAAATACCGCCAAAATGATCGCTGTGCGAACCAGCTTAGTGCTCAAGGGAAGTGGCCTCCTGGGGCTGGAACTCCGAAAGACACTATGCACGCTTTTTACCAGAAATGTCCAGTACTAAATCTTTTTATTTCAAGTGGATAACTTATGACAGGTGGGAAGGTAGGTGAAAAACTTTGCAGCTTTGGAGAGAACTCGATTCCGCTGTCATCGTAATGTGAAAAAGCGGAGCTGGCTGGCTCCGCTGAATCTGCCCATTACGCCGTTTAATAATCGAGCTCGGCTGGGCGTCCGGTAAGCCGCTCGATGCGCTTGGCGATTGGCGGATGCGTCGAGAATAAGTTGGCGAAGTTTACTCCGCCCAGAAGAGGCGCCACGATGAACAGGTGCGCTGTTGACGGCGACGCCTGCATCGGAATCTGCTTCGAGTACGCGTCAAGCTTCTTCAGAGCGCTCGCCAGGGCGTACGGATTGCCCGTCAACGCCGCGCCGGTTGCATCGGCCTGATACTCGCGCGACCGAGATACGGCGAGTTGGATGAGCGTTGCCGCAATCGGGGCCAGAATCAGCATCAGTAGGGCGACGAAGCCACCTCCGCGGTCACGATCATCGCGATCGCCCATCCCCCCAAACAGTGAAGCCCAGTAGCCCATGCGGGCAAGCAGCGTGATCGCGCCGGCCAGAGTGGCGGCCACCGAACTGATTAGAATGTCGCGATTGCGAACGTGTCCCAGCTCGTGGGCCAGCACGCCTTCCAGCTCTTCATCGTTGAGCAGATTCAGAATGCCTTGGGTCACGGCGACCGAGGCATGCTGCGGATTGCGCCCCGTCGCAAAGGCGTTCGGCGAATCTGTCGGGATGACGTACATCTTGGGCATCGGAATGCCCATCTTTGCGGTCAGCCGCTCTACCACGGCGTAGGCCCGGGGCAACTGTTCGCGGGTGACAGGCTGCGCGCGGTACATCTTGAGCGCAATCTTGTCGCTGAAGAAATACGAGACGAAATTCATGACGATGGCCAATCCAAAAGCCATCACCAATCCCCGCTGACCGCCAAAAACCTGTCCCATGAACAGCAGGAACAAAGTAAGAGCCGTCAGCAATAACGCGGTCTTAAAGGTGTTTCCCATACCTGCTGAGTAGATGATACCTGCGAACGCCGGATGCGGGAAATCGGGCCGGAGGCAAGTCGAGCCGAATCAAGGAGAACGGCCCGAGGTGGGCCGTTTCTCATCGCCAGTAGCCGGCAATCCAAACGTAGCCGCCGTGCCGCGGAGCCCAGTATCCAGGCACCCACACCACGTGGGGACGCGGTGGAATTACATAGCGCCCGGGCGCCCACACATACGCTCCATGATTCCAGCGGTAATATCCACCGGTCCAGACATAGCGCGGACCCGGCGAGACAGCGACGACCTCACGCCTGGGCGGCGGGGGCGCGACGCGAATTACCGTCTGCGCCGCTGCTGTTTGCAGCGCAAGCAGAAAACCGAATGCACCTGCCAAAAGAACTTTTTTCATCTAGTCACCTCCGACTCAACTTCCTGCAAGTATTAACGCGAAATCGAGCCGCAGGTTGCGCTGTATCCGCCTGAAATGCAGGTTTTGCGCAATGTCCAACCGGATGTAGTATGGCTGCATGCCTGAGCTGCCCATACTGCCGACGCGTTCCGTACACGATCACGAAGAGCTGGTCTTGGTCGGCATTCGCATCGATGGACAGCATGATGGCCCACAGCTCTACACGGTATTGGCTGTCGGCGGAGATAACGAGCGGCCTATCGTTGGCGACGGGCGCCTGATCTTTTTCTCGCAGCCTGATCTTGCTGCGAAGGCTGTTGCGCTCGATTCTTCCTTTGCCAAGCTAGGTCCGGTACCGCAGGAGATGGAATCGTTTTGCGATGTCGCAGAGGCGCTACATCTCATCAACTCGCAAAATGACGACTTTGACGGAGTGGTATTGGATTGTCTGCTGATCTTCGACGACCTGGTGAGGGCGACGCGCCTGCATATGCCCGATCGCTTCCAGGGGATGCTGACGGAGCTTGCGGCGCGCCTTACCGAGCGACAGTCGCTGCGTCAGATCTTCACGAACTACTCGCTGCGCGAACACGTGGAAGACGCGCTGTTATGGTGCGTGGGTGCGATTGCGGTGAAGTCGAGAATCCTTACTGGGTAAACATCGACGAGCGCTTTCACGCAGCGGACTCGGCTCCGTGGCGAGCAACTCTAAAGGCGATGGCAACGGCCATAAACGTAGCGGCATAGTACAGCACAAAGAGAACCGCGAAGACTGCGGCGCTCAGCCATGACGGCTTATTTACTGTGAGGCGTTCCAAGAACAAACCTGGACCGCTACGCAGAGACTGCAGCAAACCCATCGGTGGAACCAGGTCCGTGCCGGGGACGTGAGCGATCCTTCCCGTGTAGTAGGGCGCCAGCAGCAACTGAACTCCCAACACATCCAGGCAAGCGAAGATTCCCGCCAATACAGACAATATCAGCCGGCAGAAATGCTTGGGCACAATCGCAAAGAGCCCGCACGCGACCAGCAGCACCTCGGGCACAACCACAGCGTACATATACCACCCGTCCGATGCCGAGACGCCGGTTGCAATATGGACTACCAGCATGTCGTACAAAAGCCCAAGCCAAAAGCAAACGTAAACCACCAGCAGAATGAGGAATTCCGGGGAGCAAAAGCGGTCTTTCGCGATAAGCTTCGCCAGGCCGATCAAGGCTGCCAGCATTCCTGCCAGAAAGATCAGATACACAGGTCGGGGAAACTTTAGGAAACTCCAGCCTCCAAACCAGACGTGCGAAACCAGTACCGAGGTAACTCCGCCGACCCAATTCACATGGGCCGCGGCGGCGAACAATTGGCCGAGTCCGCCGTGGACCGCTGCTACATCGTTCTCTTCGCCGGACCAGGAACCAGTAAGCGAGTAGTTACGCCAATACCACCCAGAGCTCAGCGCAGCTGCGATGGCCAAGCCAAGAAAAGCATTCCATGCGATCGGTCTGCGTTCTGCTGGAGAGCGCCAAGCTGCATAGAGAATCGTGAAGAGGAACGCAGGTATCGCGAGCACAAAGTATGCTTTCGAGAGCAAGCCAATGCCCAGCACCAGCCCTGCTCCGGCAAACCACTTTGCTTGACGCGGCTGTACGGCTTTCAACAACAGCACCGTTAAGGCGGAATAAACTACGATTGCCAAACTTTCGTTGCCGGCGCGGCTGACATCGATCATGAGCTCCGGCATGCACGTGATGACTGCCACGACGCCGATGGCCTCCGCCTGACTGCCCAACACCGCAACGGCTGCCAGGTAAGCGATGGGGATCAGCAGTGAAGCCAGCAGGACGCTGAGCCAACGCACCAGCAGAACCCGCGCCGGCAGCCCGCAACTAAAGCAGAGTCGCGTGGGAACTGCCATCAGCCAGTAATAGAGCGGCGCCTGCTGCGCTTCGTACATGGTGGGCGCCGTACCGGTCTGCGATCGCCAATCCGGAGGAAGCAGACGAACTTGCTCCTGGAGTTCACGGCGTTGCTGCTCCGGCAACTGCCAGTAGCTGTCTTCGGTGTAAATCGGAGGAGCTAAAACATGTAAACGTTGTTCCCATGAAAGCGGCAGCAGATGGAGGGAGGCTTGCACGTCACGCGAAACCGGTGTTGTCGCGAGCGGCAAGCTGTGGTGTGCGCCGACGTATTCAATGAAGGAAAAGTGGAAAGGCTCATCGTAACCCTCCCACAATGGCAGAAGCGCCGAGTAGAAGCCGCCTCGCAAAAGAAAGCAGAACCAAAGGACGACGAGCAGTCCGATCGACCGACGGTTCCATCGCGAACGGCAATGGGGATCGTTCATCGTTCCAACGGAACGAGCTGCAAACAGCTCTTATTCCGAGGTGAAGTAGTCCACCGACACCGGATTCTCAAACAACGAGTAATCGCGGGTGACGACGGTGATTCCGCTGTCGGTCACATGATACTTCTGCCGGTCGGCTTCCGTGTCGTAGCCGATGACTGTTCCCTCTGGAATATGGACGTCGCGATCGATGATGGCCTTGCGAATGCGGCAGTGGCGGCCGACGTTTACGTGCGAGCACAGGATACTGGTGTCCACGTGGGCGTAGGAGTTCACGCGCACATCCGGTGACAACACGCTGTTGCGTACCATGGCGCCCGAAATGATGCAGCCCATCGAGACCATGGAATCCAGCGACTCGCCCGTGCGCCCTGGATCGTTGAAGACGAACTTCGCCGGCGGATACTGACGCATGTGCGTGCGAATCGGCCACGCTTCGTCGTACAGGTTGAAAACCGGAGCTACCGAAACCAGATCCATGTTGGCTTCGTAGTACGCCTCCAGTGTTCCCACATCGCGCCAGTAAAGAGCTTCCTTCTTGTTCTCGTCGATGAAGTTGAAGGAATAAACCTTGTAGTCCTCGAGCATGCGAGGCAGGACATTGTGTCCAAAATCGTGGCGCGAATTCGGATCCTCGGCGTCCTTCAGCAGCACCGGAATGAGAACGTCGGTATTGAAGATGTAAATGCCCATCGATCCGGAAACCATGCGCGGATCATAGGGCGAGCGCAGATCCGTGTGCTCCGGTTTTTCCTGGAAGCCGACGACACGCCCCGTGCGATCGATTTCCACTACGCCGAAATGCCGCGTTTCGCTGGGCTCAATCAGGATCGTAGCGATGGTCACATCGGCGCCCGAGTCCTTATGCTGGCGCAGCATCAGGTCGTAGTTCATCTTGTAGATGTGATCGCCGGAGAGAATTAGCACGTGCTTCGGCTGCTCGGAGCCGATGGAGTAAATATTCTGATATACCGCGTCCGCCGTGCCCATGTACCAGTTCTCGCTCACGCGCTTCATTGGCGGCAGAATCTCGATGAATTCGCCCAGCTCGCGGCCAACGATGTTACCCCAGCCTTCGCGGATGTGGCGATTCAGTGACAGTGCCTTGTATTGGGTGAGGATGTAGACGCGACGCAAATCGGAGTTGATGCAGTTGGACAGCGTGATGTCGATGATGCGATAGATGCCGCCGAAGGTTACGGCCGGCTTGGCGCGATCGCGGGTCAGAGGATAAAGCCGCTCACCTGCTCCACCCGCCAGTAAAACTCCGAGGGTATCTCTCATCCGGTGATGCCCCGCACGTGAAAGCTGCTGAAAATTGTTTTGGACTGCGTGCCGGTTGCAGGACGGCCATGCCAGACGAAACATGCCGCCCCAAAAAAACGAATGTTAGCACACGGCTCAAGTTCGGTTTTTGGCCGGTCAGCCGCGGTGGGCTATTACGGCTCCTCACCGACACTGATGCGCAGAGACTTCAAGAACTTCAAATCCTGCGAAGTCACCTCTAACTCCGCACTCGAGTGGGACGCATCCTCCGAGCCGTCGTCGCTATCGTTTTCATTGAAGCCGATTGTCGCTTCCAGCACCACGAACACGTCGTAGCCGTCGGCTTTGATGCGCGAGATCACCTCGGCAATCTGTTCAGAATCGGAAAGCGAGTCGTTGATGGCATCGCCCAACTCTTTCATCATGTTTTTCAGTCGCTTGTCCACGATCTCCACCTGAGCCTTCGCGGTTTTCGACAAGAAAATCTTCGCACACTTACCGGGAGCGGCGGAAGCTTCTTCACTGTCACAATCCGCGTTTGTACTAAATTGGATGCAGTTGCAAGGACCGGAGTTTGGCCGGTCCTGAGTGCCCTCGTCCCAGCCGGAGTTCCGCCTAGTGACTGCTAGAATCGAGTTTTCACATCCGCACTCTCATGACTGAAAAACCTCCGGTACCGACGCGCGGATTAGGGCGGCAAGGGCGTGCCCTGATGCGGGTCGCCGGTACGCGCACGGGCAGGAACCGATGGGTGCGAGCGTTTTATACCGCGGGCAGTACGACTGTGCGAAGTGTCAGTCGTGTTTTGCACGTGCTGTGGCTGGAAGTCACCGGGCTGATGTTTCTGCTTTTGGCAATGGTGGGCGCAGCAGCGGCAGTTCGCGAATACCATCGCCACACCGCTGGATCGGGCTCGACAGGGAAGATGCTGCTGGCGGCTTTCTTTGGATTGCTGTTCGGATACTTTGGCGTGAGTTCGTTCTGGAGATCGCGACGTCGTAAATGACGTTTTAGCGAATTCGTTCCATTCACAGGGTGCATGTGATGCACGTCATAGTCGGTTTCGCGTCTCCGGCGCACAATAGAAGTTTGAATCGAGGTCTTTGTTGATGGCTGAAATCAAGGAAAAGAGCGCCGCAGGCGCCAAAGCTGAAAAAACGATTGAAACTTCTTCCCACATAACGGTTCATCCGCTGTACACCGGCGCCGATTTAGAGGGCTGGGACTACGATCGGGAAGTTGGCTATCCCGGCAAGTTTCCTTATACGCGCGGGGTGCAGGCCTCGATGTATCGCGGCCGCCTCTGGACGATGCGCCAGTACGCCGGCATGGGCGATGCCGAAGAATCGAACCGCCGCTACAAGTATCTGCTGAGCCAGGGAACGACCGGCCTGAGCATTGCCTTCGATCTGCCGACGCAGATCGGACTCGACTCCGATAATCCTCTGTCGATGGGAGAAGTTGGCAAGGTCGGCGTCGCCATCGACTCCATTGAGGACATGATGCGTCTGTTCGACGGCATCGATCTGGAGAAGATTTCCACCTCGATGACGATCAACGCAAGCGCGGCGATATTGCTGGCTCTCTACATCGTGACCGCACGACGCACTGGCCGAGAGGTCAGCAAGCTGTCCGGCACGATCCAGAATGACGTGCTGAAGGAGTACATCGCGCGCGGGACGTATATCTATCCGCCAGCGCAAGCGATGCGCATTATCACCGATATCTTTTCCTACGCCAATCAGAACGTACCTGAATGGAACACCATTTCCATCTCCGGCTACCACATGCGTGAAGCGGGTTCGACTGCGGTGCAGGAAGTGGCCTTCACCCTGGCCAACGGAATCACGTACGTGCAGGCTGCCATTGATGCCGGGCTCGACGTCGACAAGTTCGCGCCGCGCCTGTCGTTCTTCTTCAACGCGCACAGCAATTTCCTGGAAGAAGTTGCGAAGTTCCGCGCGGCTCGCCGCATGTGGGCCCGCATCATGCGTGATCGCTTCGGCGCCAAGAATCCCAAGTCGATGATGCTGCGCTTCCACACGCAAACCGCGGGCTCCACGCTAACCGCGCAGCAGCCGGAAAACAACATCGTCCGTACCGCTTTACAGGCGATGTCAGCCGTTCTGGGCGGAACACAGTCACTGCACACCAATTCCTTCGACGAAGCCCTGGCACTCCCGACCGAGCAATCGGCCCGCATTGCTCTTCGCACGCAGCAGATCATCGCTTTCGAATCCGGCGCGCCGCAGACCATCGATCCGCTTGCCGGCTCGTATTACGTCGAGTCGCTGACCAACGAAATCGAATCCCGAGCCAACGCTTATCTGGAAAAAGTTGACGCGATGGGTGGCATGCTGAAGGCCATCGAGCGCGGCTTTGTGCAGCAGGAGATCCAGAACGCGGCCTACGAATATCAGCGGGCTGTCGATCACAAGGAAGCGTACGTTGTCGGCGTGAATTCCTTCACAATCGACCAGGAGCACGAGGTTCCGCTGCAACACATCGACGAGTCTCTGGAGCGCAAGCAGGTCGAGCGGCTTCGGGCGCTACGCGCGAAGCGCGATCAGGCTAAATGGGCCGCGGCCGTCAAGCAGGTGGAAGACACTGCAAAGGGAACCGGCAACCTGATGCCGGTGATTGTGGAAGCTATCGAAGCCAACGCCACCGTCGGCGAGATTTCAGACGCCATGCGGCATGTGTACGGCGAGTATCACGAGACCGTGGTTATTTGACGATTCTTATGTGCCGCCAATCTTTGTGGTTCGGCTCTGTGTCGAAATCTTCGAGCGAGAGCCAGGTCAGTGGTTCCCTGAACCAGCATCGCTCGAAGCGCGGGATTTCGTCACTCCCCATTCACGGTGATCTGCAACTGCGCGATGGCGGTTTGTACGCTCGACTCCGAATCTGTTACCTGAACGCTGAACAGCGATGTCCCGCTTCCAGTGGGAGTTCCAGCAATCGCTCCCGTCTCCGTGAGGTTCAGCCCCGTAGGCAACACTCCACTTAGCAGTGACCATGTGTAGGGCGCTGTCCCGCCCGCAGCTTGTAAATTCGCGCTGTAGGGGGCGCCGTCAGTTGCCGATGGCAGCGAGATGCTGGTGACAACCAGTTCCGACACGACCGTAAGGCCGAAGGTCGCAGAGGCTACGGCGGGAATCGCCTCCGAGTCTTGCGCCGTTACGCTGAACGTAGTCGTGCCTGATGCCACGGGAGTTCCATGGATCGTTCCCTTGGAGTTGATCGTCAAGCCAGCCGGCAAAGTGCCGGAGGTCACGCTCCAGACGTAGGGCGATGTTCCGCCGCTCGCCGGCACAGAGTAGCTGTAGGCCGAGCCTACTGTCCCAACGGGCAATGTGGACACAGAGATCTGTACTTGCCCGCCGCCCGTCGCCGTGGATGAAGAACCACAGCCAGCATAGACCACACACAACATCAGACTCAGGGCAAGAATCGTCCAGCCCTTCCTTGTCATCCCCTGCCTCCTATAACTCAAGAGTTCGCCCACAGCCGCCTTTTTGAGGCCAGCCAAGGGCAATCGTTCAGTGATCGACATCTCGCAGAAAGAGAGGCCGAGTCGCACCTTCTTCAGCGCAAGCAATCCTGAAACATTTTGTGGAGGGTCACTGAGATGTCGAGGCTTCCACCTCCAGATTGAGGATGGATGACCCGTTGGGAAAGCCTACCGTGTTCTATTTTCACGAACGGCGCGGCCTACCGAAGTGACGCAGCTCACCACTCGCTGGGTAGTTGTTCCAAAGTGGGTAGAAAGCTGCGGCCGTGTGGGCTCGTGCGACGATTGTGCGACTACTTTGAAGCCGGGTCAGGGCGCTCGTCGCCAAAGACTCTGCGGAAGATCTTGTCCACGTTTCGCAACGGCCGTTTGAGATCGAAAGCGTGCTCCAGCGTCTCGCGCTTGACCTTACCCGTGATCTCGGGATCGCTCAGGATGAGTTCGCGGAAGTTCAACTCGTCCTTCCAGGCGCGCATCGCATTCGACTGCACCAGCCGATACGCATCCTCGCGCAACACGCCGGCCTCAACCAGGTCCAGCAGCAACTGGCCGCTGAAAACCAACCCTCCGGTGGACTCCAGGTTGCGTAGCATGCGCTTCGGATAAACCAGGAGCGTGTCGACCAGGTTGGTTGTCTTGTGCAGCAGGTAGTCAACCAAAATGGTCGAGTCCGGCAGAATCACACGTTCCACCGACGAATGCGAGATGTCGCGCTCGTGCCAGAGAGGAACATTTTCGAAGGCCGCCTGCGCATTGGCTCGCACCACGCGCGCCAGCCCGCTGATCTGCTCACAAGTAACGGGGTTGCGCTTGTGCGGCATGGCCGACGAGCCCTTCTGCTTCTCGCTGAAATATTCTTCGGCTTCGCGAACCTCCGTGCGCTGCAGATGACGTACCTCGGTGGCGATTTTGTCCAGCGTCGATGCGATCACAGCTAACGTGGCGACGTAGAACGCGTGTCGGTCACGCTGAATCACCTGCGACGATACCGCCGCGACATTCAGTCCCAGCCGCTTGCAGATGGCCTCTTCGTACTCCGGCTCAAGGTGGGCTGCATTGCCTACGGCGCCAGACAACTTGCCGACGCGCATCTGCTCCGACGCCATCTCGAAGCGCTCGATGTCACGCTGCACTTCGGAGTACCAGTTGGCCAGCTTCAGCCCGAAAGTAATCGGCTCGGCGTGAATACCGTGCGTGCGGCCGATCTGCGGCGTGTCCTTGAACTCGAAGGCGCGCTTCTTCAAGACCTCGCGCAGCTTCGTCAGGTCTTCGCGAATGATGGCCGACGCCTGTTTCACCAGCAATGCCTGTGCCGTGTCGACGACGTCGTTCGACGTCAGCCCATAGTGCAGCCAGCGCGATTCCGGCCCGACTTTCTCGGCCACGGCGGTAGTGAAAGCGATGACATCGTGCTTCACTTCGGCTTCGATCTGGTTGATGCGATCAAGCTCGAAGCCGCCCTTTTCGCGCATGGCCTTGGCAGCCGACTGGGGCACGATGCCAGCCTCGGCCAGCGTCTCGGTGGCGGCGATTTCCACGTCCAGCCAGGTCTGAAACTTGTTCTGGTCACTCCAGATGCGGCCCATCTCCGGGCGCGTATAGCGTGCGATCACAGGGAACTCCTTGCCATGAATAGGGTTGGGAATGAGTAGGAAACCCTCTATTTTACCGGAAAATGGCCGATTGCTTATCTCTTCAAGGATTGCGGTGCCGAGCGAGGCGTAGCGGGCTCAGCGAACGCCCCACAGTCGCCGATATGCAGCTCACCCGGTGGAAAGCCCCGCTACGTCATCAGGACCGTTATCGCTGCGACTTTCGATCTTATTTCCGCATCTGCATAAATATCGTAGTACGATATAATCGCATCAAGATACTCTTATGACCACTCATCCCGCTTCCGACTACCAGGCATTGGCGGAGTTCCGCTACCAGATGCGCCGCTACCTCCACGCCAGCGAAGAGGCGGCACGCGCCGCCGGCATCGAGCCTCAGCAGCACCAGATCCTGCTCGCCGTTAAGGGCATTCCGGATCGTGAGGAGCCGCGCATCGCCTATCTGGCCGAGCGGCTGCAAGTCCAGCACCACAGCGCGGTTGAGCTGGTGGATCGCATGGTGAAGAAGGGTCTGATCACACGCACCCGAGCGGAAAACGACCGGCGCGAAGTTCACGTGCGGCTGACGCCGCGGGGCGACCGCGTACTGGCCGAGTTGACGCGGCACATGCGGGTCGAATTGCGATCGGCTGCGCCGGCGCTGGTATCCACATTGCGCAGGCTTACGGTCCGGGCGCGAACCGCTAAGGGCAGTTCGAAAACCGTGAAGGAGACGGCTGCGCAATGATGACCAAGCGCATGGAGACGTTGGGAGTTGACGGGCTGAACCCCCTCAGCGCGGAGCGGGCGAGTGCTGCGCCCCTTGGCCAGGAAGCCCGTTTTCGCACCGGAATGGTGTCGCTGCTGGCGGCCGGGATAGGAATCGCGGCCGGCATCATTGCTTACCTGCTTTACAACCTGATCGGGCTGTTCACCAACATCGCGTTCTACCACCACGTTTCTTTCGCCTTCCGCAGCGCGCGCGAAAACCATCTTGGCCTGATGGTCATTGTCACCCCGGTCATCGGCGGCATCATCGTGGGAATCATGGCTCGTTACGGCTCCGACAAGATTCGCGGCCACGGCATTCCCGAAGCGATGGAGGCGGTGCTCATCAACCGCAGCCGCATCGAGCCCAAGGTCGCCATCCTGAAGCCGCTATCGGCGGCCATCGCCATCGGCACCGGCGGACCGTTTGGCGCCGAAGGCCCCATCATTCAGACCGGCGGAGCCATCGGTTCGCTCGTCGGCCAGTTGATGCACACCACTGCCGCCGAACGCAAAGTGTTGCTGGCCTGCGGCGCCGCGGCGGGCATGGCCGCGACGTTCAGCACGCCCATCGCCGGAGTGATTCTCGCCATCGAGCTGCTGCTCTTTGAGTTCAAGTCGCGATCGTTCATTCCTCTGGTTATCGCCAGCACGCTGGCTACGAGCGTTCACTTCCGACTGATGGGCCGAGGTCCCATGTTCCAGATCGGCTCACTCGACTTTGGGCTGCCCCATGCTCTGCCGTTTTACCTCGTATTGGGTGTTCTCTGCGGGATCGCCGCCCTCGGGTTCAGCAAGCTGCTGTACTGGGTAGAGGACCAGTTCGAGAAGCTGCCAATCCACGAGATGTGGTGGCCTGCGATCGGCGCGCTCGGGCTTGGCATCATCGGCTACTTCGTGCCGCGGGTGCTCGGCGTGGGGTACGACACCATCTCCGACATTTTGAACGCCAGGATGCTGCTGGGCGGCCTGCTGGCCGTCATGGTCTTCAAATCGGCGGCGCTGGTGATTTCGTTGGGATCAGGAACCTCAGGCGGCCTGCTGGCGCCAATGTTCATGGCCAGCGCGGCGATGGGCTCGGTCTTCGCCATGGTGGTCGACAAGATATGGCCGGCGGCGAATCTGTCGCCGGGAGCATTCGCGCTGGTGGCGATGGGGGCGGTATTCGGCGCGGCTTCTCGCGCGGCATTCACGTTCATCATCTTCGCCTTCGAAATCACCCGCGACTACAACTCGGTGTTGCCGCTGATGCTGGTGACGGTGATCGCCGATGCCATCGCGGTGCACTATGCCAAGAACTCCATCATGACCGAGAAGCTGGCGCGGCGCGGGCTGCACATTCACCAGGACTACGAGCCGGATGTGTTCCAGCAGGTGACAGTAGGCGAGGTCATGGCGAAGGAGTTCGATACGGTTCCGGTCGACATGCTGGTCGGTGAGCTGGCGGAGCGCGTCACCAAACGCGATCCCGCAGTCACGCATCATCAGGGCGTGTTCATTGTCGACAAAGAAGGCAGGCTGGCCGGCATCATTACCCGCGCCGACATCATGCAGGCGCTGGAAAAAGATCCGACCGGGAGCATGACCGTGCTGGAGGCCGGCTCGAGTAACCCGATCGTGACTTATCCGAATGAGGTTCTGTACGATGCGGCCGCACGCATGCTGCGCTCGAACGTGGGACGCTTACCGGTTGCCAGTTGGGAAGCACCGGGAAAGCCGGTGGGCTATCTTGGACGGTCGCAGGTGATGGCAGCGCGGTTACGGCGACTGGAAGAAGAGTATGTCCGCGAACCGGGGTGGATGAAGGGAAGACGCAAACCGGCGTAAGTCGTTAGCCCTCGTCGACGACACCCAGCAGCTCCGACATCTCTTCATATAGAAAACCCTCGCCGGGCCGATACGGCTGCACCCACTTGCCGTCGATCACGAATTGGGGGATGGCACGCTTGCCGGTCTGCCGCACGACCTCCTCGGCCGCGCCGGGCGTCTTCTCGATGTCGACCTCAGTAAACGGGATATTGTTCTGCTGCAGGAAGCGCTTGGCCGTCCGGCAGTCGGGACACCAGTTGGCGGTGTAGACCAGTAACTCCATATTCACATTGTATGATGCGTGAAAAAGCCGCGCCGGAGAAGTCTGCAATGCGCCCGCGCCGGAATCAAAACGTGTATCAGGGAAGCCCGTTGCTGATCCGCCCCAGCGCCGCAGGCGCGAAAGATGTCAGGCCGAGTCTCTAACGAATGCCAAATTTTGATCTGCCGAAGGCGTTTCAGCCCAATACAAAAGGGGAGCGTCTCCGCTCCCCTGTAAGCTCCAGCTCACGGCTAACCGCTAGCTGCTATACAGCAGCACACCTTCCGTCTTCTCCTCGCCGACGGGGCGATAGAAGAGCTGATCGTTATCGAGGTAAACCTCGATGAACGCCGGACGCTGCTGGAAGGTGCCCTGGATGAGCGCTTCCGACAGCGGGTCCTCGATGTACTTCTGCAAGGCGCGCCGCAGCGGACGAGCGCCGTAGGTGCGATCGACGACGGTTTTGTCGAGGATCCACTTGCGCGCCTCTTCGGTCACGGTAACGGTGATCGAGCGTTGCGCCAGGTTGGTGTTCAGCTGCTGCACCATCAACTCGACGATCTGGATCAGGTCGACCTCGGTCAGTGCGCCGAAGATGATGACCTCGTCCAGACGGTTCAGGAACTCGGGGTTGAAGGTGCGCTTCACTTCGTTTCGCACCATGTCCTCGACCTTGGTCGACGTGTTCTCGTCGAGCTCGGCCTGGAATCCAAGGCCGGTGCGCTTTTGCAAATGCCGCGCACCGATATTCGAGGTCATGATGATGATCGCGTTCTTGAAGTCGACGGTGTTACCTAGCCCGTCGGTGAGCTGCCCGTCCTCAAACACCTGTAACAGGATGTTGAAGAGGTCGGGGTGCGCCTTCTCGACTTCGTCCAGCAGGACGACCGAGTAGGGTGCGCGCTTCACGCGCTCGGTCAGCTGTCCACCCTCTTCGTATCCCACGTATCCCGGAGGCGAACCGATCAGCTTCGACACCGAATGTTTCTCCATGAACTCCGACATGTCGAAGCGGACCAGCGATTTCTCGCTGCCGAACATGAACTGCGCCAGGGTGCGGGCGACCTCGGTCTTGCCCACGCCGGTGGGGCCGAGGAAGAGGAACGAACCAATAGGCCGGTTCGGGCTCTTCAGGCCGGCACGCGAGCGGCGAATCGCACGGGCCAGCGCCGAGATGGCGCGGTCCTGCGAGATGACGCGCTTGTGCAGCTCTTCTTCGATGCGAAGCAGCTTCAGACTCTCTTCTTCCTTGATGGAAGCGATGGGCACGCCGGTCCAGCGGGAGACGACGTCTTCGATGTCTTCGCGTCCGACAACGCCAGTCGAGGATTCATCGAGGTGGTACTTCTCGCGCAAGGCGCGCAGGTTCTCGCGCTCTTTGCGTTCCTCGTCAGAATAGAAGCGAGCCTTTTCAAATTCGTGATTCGCGATGGCGTTCTCCATGCGATGCACGATGAATTTGATCCGCTTCTGCACCTCGGTGATGTCCTCGGGCAGGGACGTCTGGCGAAGCTTGACACGCGCGCCGGCCTCATCCACCAGATCGATTGCCTTATCCGGCAGGAAGCGATCGGGCAGATACCGGTTCGAGTGCGACACCGAGAAATTAATGGCCTCGTCGGTGTAGGTGACGGCGTGAAATTTCTCGTAACGCTCCTTGATGCCGAACAGAATCTTGACGGCATCAGCCTCGTTCGGAGGCGGAACCTTGACGGCCTGGAAGCGCCGCTCCAGCGAGCGGTCCTTCTCGATCGACTTGCGATATTCGGCAGGCGTGGTTGCACCGATGCACTGAATCTCGCCGCGCGACAGTGCCGGCTTCAGGATGTTGGCGGCGTCCAGTGAACCTTCCGCCGAACCGGCGCCCACCAGGGTGTGCAACTCATCGATAAAGATGATGGAATTCTGCGACTCCATCAGTTCCTTCATGATGGTCTTCAGGCGCTCCTCAAACTGGCCGCGGTATTTGGTGCCCGCGACGATGAGCGACAGGTCCAACGCGAGAATGCGCTTATCGGCCAGGAACGACGGAACCTCGCCGTCTGCGATGCGTTGCGCCAAGCCTTCGACGATGGCCGTCTTGCCGACACCGGGCTCGCCGATCAGCACCGGGTTATTCTTGGTGCGGCGGCACAAAATCTGGATGACCCGCTCAAGCTCACCATCCCGGCCGACCAGCGGATCGAGCTGGTTGTCCATGGCCGATTGCGTCAAGTCGCGGGAGAACTCGGAGAGCAGGGAAGACTCACGGGAGCGCTGCGACGGAGCCGCCTTCTCCTGCGAGGTGCGTGCCAGCTCTTCGCGAATGGTCGAGAGGCGCAAACCGCGTTCGTGCAGAATCTCGGCCGCGAAGCATTTCTCTTCGCGCAGCAGGCCCAATAACAGGTGCTCGGTACCGATGTGCTTGTGCGACAGCCGCTCCGCTTCCTCAGCGGCATACGCCAGCACTCGCTTGCACTCATTGCTCAGGGGCAGGTCCACAGACGTGGAGACCTTCTCCCGGATGGTAGTGTGACCCTCGATCTGTTTACGGATCGATTCAACCGAAGCATGGGACCGAAGGAACCGATTGGTGAGCGCCTTGTCTTCCCGCAACAACCCCAGCAGCAGGTGCTCCGTCTCTATATAAGGAGAACCAAACTGACTGGCTTCATAGCGTGCGAAGAAGATTACGCGCCGGGCCTTTTCCGTGTACCGTTCGAACATTTAACCTCTCCAAGAAGCTGGCCGGAATGTTTTTTCCTGCCGAGCTCCGTTGCCAGACTCTCCCCGTCACCGCCGGCCCCAAACGTTAACTGGAGCCGATTGCGAAGCCGTTAGGCCCCGTACTACTACAAACCCAATGATCGCCCAAGCGTTGCTGCCTATCCCGGCAACGATTGCGGAGACACCTCGGCCACCCGCCCACGTTCCAGACGCAGAACGCGGTCGCACTGACGCGCAAACCCAAGATTGTGAGTGACGATGAGCGAGGTCAGCCGATAGTCGCGATGTAACCTGGCGATCAAATTAAAAACCGCTTCCGCAGTCCGGTTGTCGAGATCCCCGGTGGGTTCATCCGCCATCAGGATCTTCGGTCTGGTGATCAGGGCGCGCGCTAACGCTACCCTTTGCTGCTCGCCACCAGACAACTCGCCGGACCGATGAGTGGCGCGGTCCTCCAAACCCACTTCCTGCAACCAGTGCAGGCTTTGCTGCTCGGCTTCCCGCGTCTTTTCGCCACGCATCAGCAGCGGCATGGCGATATTCTCAAGAGCGGTGAACTCAGGCAGCAAATAATGAAACTGCCAGACAAATCCAAGCTCCTGGCTGCGGAACTCCGCGGCACTTTCTTCAGAGAGACGCCCCAGTTCAAGTTGGGCGAAGTATACGTCACCTTCCGAAGCGCTATCAAGCGCTCCCAGGATGTGAAGTAAGGTACTTTTGCCGGTACCTGACTCGCCAACAATGGCCAGCATCTCGCCGGTCCGGACCTGCAGCGACAGTTTCTCAAAGAGCACTAAATCCGAGTTACCCGAGCGGAAGACCTTTTTCAGGTTCTGCGCTCGCAAGAGCACGTCTTGAACAGTTTGATGCAGGAGCGCTCCCCGGGGTCACAAATTCCGCCCAACTCGTTGTAAGTATTCCTCGTTTTCCCGAGTTGGGCCTGACGGAATTAAAACATGTCCAGAGCCGGAAGTCAGCGACATTAGGCGTCAGAATGCATGAAAAATATTTATAAGCTGGTGCGGATTGGCTTCTAGCGCTTTGGAAGCGCAGCACCTTCGCAAGGGCGCACCGCAGAAGTTCGCGCCTCAGCCCCTGTACACAGCTTGCAGGGGCTGAAGCCCAGAACTCCGATGCCTTGATCCGCACGGCCAAAAGCCATGCCCTGCTACAAAGCTCAGGGAGCCCCGAATCCGATCCCCTTCGCCCAACCGACCTCTCACCAGATACGCACGCGCTGATCCGGCGCCAGGTACAGCGTTTCGCCAGCCTTTACATCGAACGAGCTGTACCAGGCATCGATGTTACGCACCGTGTCGGCACGGTACTCTGCCGGCGAGTGCGAGTCGACCATCACCTGTTGACGCAGCGCCGCATCGCGAGACTTTGCCGCGTAATTCTGGCCGAAAGCGATGAAAAACTGCTGGTCGCCCGAGAAGCCATCCTGCTCGGGACCGGCCTTGCCATCAAGCGACGCCTTATAGCCGTCATACGAAGCGGCGATGCCGGCAACATCAGCGATATTCTCTGCGAGCGTTTGCTTGCCATTCACATGCAGGTCGGGGAAGGGCTGGTACGTGTCGTACTGCGCCGCCAGCTTCTCAGTCACCGCCTCGAAGTGCTCAAGGTCGGCAGGCGTCCACCAGTTACGCAGGCGGCCCTTCGAGTCGAAAGTGCTGCCTTCCGTGTCGAAAGTGTGGCTAATCTCGTGCCCGATGACGGAGCCGATCGCTCCGTAGTTATGCGCGGCCGGCGCCTTCGGATCGAAGAACGGCGGCTGAAGAATCGCGGCCGGGAAGTTCAGCGCATTCTGCAGCGGCAAATTCACGGCGTTGACCGTCTGTGGATCCATCGACCATTCCTTGCGATCCACGGGCGCTCCCAGTCGCGCTACCTGGCGGTGATATTCAAACAGCCCGCCGCGCCACATGTTGCCGAAGATATCGTCCGGTTTCACTTCATATTTGGAGTAGTCAATCCAGGTCTCGGGATAGCCGATGCCGACGTACAGGGTAGTCAATTTCTCCTGCGCTTCTGCCTTGGTCTTTGGATCCATCCACGAGAGCGCGTCGATGCGCTTGCGGAAGGCCGCGATGATATTGCTCACCATCGCCTGGGCCTGCGCTTTCGCCTCGGGCGGGAAGTACTTATCGGCGTAGATTTGTCCGACGGCATCACCCAGTTCGCGATTGACGATCACCACACCGCGCTGCCAGCGAGGACGTTGTTGCGGCGCGCCCTGCAAGGTCTTGCCGAAGAAGTCAAAGCGCTCATCAGCGATGAAACTCGCCAGAAACGGCGAATATTCCTCGATCATGTGGTAGGCCATCCAGTCTTTCCACACGTCGAGAGGTTCGGAGGCGACCAGAGCCGACTCTCCGGTGAATGCCGAAGGCTGCCAAACGATAAAGCTGCTCTGCTTTTGCAGTCCGGCGCCGCGGAAGTACTCCGCCCAATCCAGTCCCGGGGCATTCTTCGGAAAATCCGCCTGCCTCCATTCGTTGTTCGCCTTGTGGATGTCGTCGTTGTCCGCCAGGCTCCAATGCTTCTCAGCGATGGCGTGCTCCAGGGCGATGATCTTTTCCGCTCGGGCATCGGTGTCGGTATAACCCGCCAGCTTCAACATCATGGAGACGTGCGTCTGATACTTGGCGCGCGCTTCCTTCATGCGATCGCTGGTCGAGAGGTAGTACTCACGATCGGGAAGCTGAAGGCCGCCCTGGATTAGATAGGCGCCATAGTGCTCGGAGTCGTTGAAGCCAGGCGCGACCCACAGTCCGAAGAGATGATTGGTATGGAAGTTTGTGTTGTTCAGCGCGTCGACGTCGGCGCGCATGCTCTGTCCGAGCGCGTAGGCCAGTTCCTTCTTGGTCTTGATGTCGGCGATCGCCTTCAGATAAGGCTTGCAGCGGGACGACACCATTCTCGTTGATGGACTTTTCGTCCATGTAGGAGTTGTAGAGGTCGGCGATCTTGCGCTGGCTGGAGCCGGCGGCAGCGTTGCTCTTGGAGGTGCTTTCGATGATGGCGGCGGTGTTCTTGTTGGCGATGTCATCCAGCCCGGAGAAGACGCTGAGGCGGGCGCGATCAGGAGGTATCTCGGTGCGTTTGATCCAATCGCCATTGCAATAGAGATACCAGTTGTCGCCTGGCTTTTCGGCCTTGTCCATGTTCGACACGTTGATCCCGTGCGTCTCCGGTTGGCTGGCTTGCTGCGCGGTAGCGGGAAGCAGCGCAAAAGCCAGAGAGCAAATTGCGGCGGATTTGATGACCAGGTTGAACGGCTCAGTTAGAAATTTCATCTATCGGCTCCAGAAGGTGGGTTCAGGCACAGATAGGCCCTGAACAATACGGCAAACAGATGAGGTTAGCACGGCAGAAGGGCGGGTGTATGTGCCCGCAGTAGCGGTTTATCCCATATTGTCCGAATCGTCCGGAGATGGACAATGGGTTCCGGTGATCCCGGGTAAGGGAGCGTCGCGGAGCACCCTGGATTGTCATCACGACGAGGCCTTCAGGCCGAGATTTGTTTCGGCGGGTGGCAAAGCAGATCCCTCCCGCCAAAATCGGGCACTCGAGATGACAATCTTCCTGAGGGCAATTACTCATACCGCAACGCCTCTGCCGGCAACACTCTCGCCGCCGACCACGAGGGATACAACGTCGCAATAAACGAAATTCCAATCGCCACTACGGCGACCAGCACGCCATCCTGCGCACGCATGGCGAAGGGCACGTAGTCGATGGAATATACCTCGGCCGATAGAGACACCAGGTGATAGGTCCCAGCTGCCCACGAAATCAAATACCCGGCGATCAGCCCAATCACAGTGCCTAATACCCCAATCAGCACACCTTGATAGATAAAGATCCGTCGAATCTGCTTACGCTTGGCGCCCATTGACACAAGCACGGCGATGTCGCGCGTCTTCTCCATCACCATCATGATGAGCGAAATCAGAATGTTGAGCGCCGCAACAAACACGATCAGCCCGATGGTGATGAAGGTCACCACCCGCTCCAGCCGCAGCGCGTGAAACAGCGCGTGGTTCTGCTCCATCCAGTTGGTCGACATGAAGCCGTTCCCGGCAGCCTCTTCCAGCTTGCGGCCAATCTCGTCTGCCTTATAAATGTCGTCGACCTTGAACTCGAGTACCGACACGACATCGGTCAGATCGAAGAGATGCTGCGCATCACTGAGCCGAATGAACGCCCACGAGCTGTCGTAGTCGTAAAAGCCCGAGGAGAAGATGCCGACGACCTTGAAGCGCTTGTATTTCGGCACTACGCCGAACGGGGTCAACTCGCCCTGTGGGCTGGTGACGGTGATCACGGTTCCGACGCTGGCGCCAAGCTCATCGGACATATCTTTGCCGAGCACGATCGGCGGCAGGGAAGAAGCTTGGTCCGAGTCGGTGGCAGTAGGTGGAGGAGACGCGTCAAGAGCTTTAGCCGAGCCTTGCGTAATGGTGTTCAGAATTGAGCTGACCCTGCTTTCATCCTGCGGAACGATGCCCTTCAGAATGCCGCCCTGCGCCCGGGCTCCACGCGACAACAGTACCTGTTCGTAGATCGCGGGCGCTCCGGCGACCACGTGCGGCTCTTTTTCGAGGCGCGCCAGCAGCGTCTCCCAGTTGCGAATGCCGTCACTCTGAATGCGCAGAAGATTAATGTGCGAAGTTGAACTGAGCAGCCTGTCCTGCAGGTCCTGGCGGAAGCCGTTGTTGATGGCCAAGGCGACGATCAACGACGCCACACCTGCCGCCACGCCAATAACCGAGATCACCGTGATGACCCCGATGACGGCCTGCCGGCGCTTGGCCCGCAGATAGCGCGACGCTACAAAGAGTTCGAATTGCATGCAGAAGGATTCAGTGAAAACTCATTGTAACTAAAACAACAGGATCGTTCGCCCTGTGTTCTCGATATGGGCCGCATCCAAAGGGTGCCGCACTCATTCGCGATTTTCGTATGAGTGGGAGGAAAGAGATGGAATCGCCAGTACATTCATCCTGAAAATCACCAGTCGGCTTTAGCCGACGACAGGCGCGGTATCACCGCCGGAACCGTCCGCCGATACTCCCGGTAAGCTGCTCCAAACCTGGCCTCCAACTCGCGGTCTTCATTGCGGATCATGAAAATTCCGGTGATGAGCGCGAACCCCAGCAATCCAAATAGCGGCGCCAACCCCGTGCCCACGCACCATCCAACGACTTCGCACAGATGCCCGAGATAAATCGGATGCCGCACCCGCGCACGGATGCCGGTCGTCACCAGTGCTTGACGATGCCGATCCGGTTCCAGCTCATCCAGCCCCGCGACCTGCGAGCGATGAAAGCCTCGGAACGCTGCTGCATAAATGGAGAAGCCCATCCAGAAGAGAAACGCGGCCGGAATCCAGCACCACCAGTTCGCATAAAACCGAACTTCGCGAAACGGCCAGACGATGAGAAACGTCGTCGCGATGAACACCAGCCAGATGGGCAGAATGCGGCCGTAGGCGCCGCGCCCATGGACTCTCCAGAAGGCGACGAACGGATGCAACATCAGCCAGAACAGCGGGATGGTGCAATACACCGAACTCGCCAGCATGGCGAGGCAATCGATTGCGCTGCGCAGAGACATAGACGCAAGGATTCTATAGGGCGGAGAAGATTCCCGACGGAGACAACATTCCAGGACCTCGCCACTTATGAACAGGGAATTTGAATACTGAATTGCCTCTTATGATGTTTTGAAGGTGCGCACTTTCAGGTCCGGCGTACAGGTCGATTAAGAAGGTTGAGTCGGCTTCAGCCGACGACCACACCTACTGCTTGACCACGTTCACCGTTATCTTGCCGCTGCCCATGTTGTCGAACCGGTTGTAGGCGCGCACGACGATCGTATGTTCCCCGGAGGAAGCATCTTTCGATTCTTCGGCTACGTCGGCCGGCACAGGGACCATGAAGTCGTAGCTCTCGGTCTTGGCATCCGAGATCTGCCCCACCGGTTCGACCGGCTGCCAGTCGCCCGCATCAATCGAATATTCGGCAGAGTCGATCACCGAGAAGCCATCCACCGCGCGAAAGGTCACGTGAATCTTGTCGCCCTCGACCTTTGCGCTCAATCCTTCGATGCGCGGAGGCGTGTTGTCGACCTCAAAGCGTGGGCTGGTTGCTTCGCCCGTCAGCGTATCCTGAGCCGAACGCGACGGCGCGTCCGAGGCTACGATGCGAATCGTGTAGCCGCCATCCGGGAATAGATCCGAATCCAGATTGACATAGCGCTCGCTGACATCATCGCGCAGCATCTTCCAGCGCGTCTCGCCGTCACCGCGATAGTAGATCGAATAGGAGAGCACATCGTCGTTGTCGTCGTGCGCCTTCCACTTCACCGCAATCGAGCCGCGATCCTTCACCGTCGGAATCGGCTGCTCATAGCCCGGGACACTGATGTCCGACCGCGCACCATTAGGCACACGCGCTCCTGTCACCACGGTTACATCATCAACTTCCGGCGCGACATTCTTCGGCAGATAGTTCACCGTGACGCTGTCGATCGTGGGTGCGCGATTCGCCGGACGCAGCACCGCCTTCCATTGCAGGTAACGGGCCGCCGGCGCATCGATGGGCAGGTTCTTCTCCAGATTCACTGCCTTCCAAGCGCTCCAGTTGCGGTCGGGATTGTCGACGTTGCCGCTGCGCGCAAAGATCTGGAAGTTGCCGTCGCCACGTATCTCGACACGCCCCCACTTGGAGAAATTCTTCGCGTCGAAGACATCGCTTTCGTACGTGCCTTCGGTCACCGAATTCGGTCCGAGCAGAAAAATCTTGCCGACATTACTGGTGGCTACATACAAGCCGCCTTTGGGATCGGCGGCGAATGCTGTGACCTGGCTGGCGCTCGCCTCGGCCAGATCGGTGTGCTCATTCCTCCCGATAGCGAAAATCTTGCCGCGATTTCCCGATCCCGCTAGCAGGCGTCCCTTGCCGTCGAAGGCCAGAGCGTAGATCAGGTCCTCGCGCGAAGACCACAAGGTGGTTGGCGAGCCATCGGGCGAGAGACGATAGATCTCTGATCCGCCCATGCTGGCAACGGTGGGAACCGATGCGGTCACAGGCGCCGGGCCCGATGACGAAATTTGCAAACCGCTGGCCGGACCCGAGCCGGGCGTGGTGATCACGATGCCCATGGTTGCCGGAGCCGGTCCTGACGGCGGGGGGGCGGGCGCTGATCCACGCTTCTCGCCCGCTCCGGCAGCGTAGATGTTTCCCTTACCGTCTACGGCAAGCGCAGTGATCTCTTTCTTCGGAGCGCTATACAGCACAAAGGCTTCGCCCAGCGGCGAAATACGATAGATGAGCCCGCTACCATCGGTTCCCGCCAATAGATTGCCGCCATTGTCGAAAGCCAGCACGCGGATCTGCGCCTCGTCGCTCTTGAAGAAGATCGACCCATTGCCATCGCGGTCGACACGATAGATTTCTCCGCGGTCACCGGTCCCTATGTAGAGGTCGCCTTGCCGTCCGAGAGCCAGCGTCCAGATGTACTTGGTCTTCGGGTCGAAGAAGACGCTGGCGCTGTAGCTGGGATCGACCGCAACCGACGTGCGCGGCTTCTCGCCCGGCAGCTCCTGCTTCGCGCCTTCCTGCGCTGCGGCCACCTCGGCCGTCGTGTGCGAAGTTTCGGGCGCCTGTCCCGGCGCCGGGCCGCCGCGGACGATCTTGTACACCTTGCCGTCGGGCGAGGTGGCAGCGTAGATCGCGCCGTTGTTGTCGACCACCAGCGCCTGCACCTGAAGCTCCTGTGGAGCGAAGATGATGCGTGCCTTGCCGTCCGGCGTGATCTTGTAGACGCGTGCCGGCGAGCCCGCAGCGGCGTACACGTTGCCTTGGTTATCGGAGGCGATGTCCCAGATGTAGGTCGAAGGCGAGGTGTAAAGGTCCGTGAATGACGGAGCCAGCGTCAGCGTGCCATCGCTGCTGATCGCGATTCCGTGCGCCGTGCCTTTTTCGAAGTCGTCGTAGTTATTCTGATCCCAGGTGCGGGTAGTTTGCGTCCAGCCGATTGCCAGCAGAAACGGCCAAAGCAGCGCCAGTCGAAACAATTTCATCATGAGTCCTGAAGGGGCAGATGGCAGCAGGTAAGGAAAGCGTACCACGTTGGAGACGGGCGGGCGTGTTTGTGCCAAGTCCAGGAGGAAGTTGCGGCAGGCGCGTTTTTCAGATTTCAGAAGCGGTATACGTAACCGGTCGACACCTGGAAATTCCCCTGGGTCACGATGATGTCATCCGACAACAGGCTGCCGAAATGGGAGACGGTCACCGTGTTGGTGCGATCGGTGAGATACCGTACGAGCGTGGTTCCCACATCAACGCGAAATGTCGAGTTGCGGTTGGGATAAATCTCCGCCACGGCTCCAAAATCTGTTGCGAAGCGGGTCAGGCTGGAGGTATCGCTTTGTCCCAGCTTTTGCACCGCGTCATCGTAGTAAATGAAGCCGGGCCGAATCTTGGCGTAAAGAGCCCAGTTCTGCCAGCGTTCGCCAATCCTCGCCCCGAATAAACCTTCGGTCATCGGCCGAGAGCCGCCTTGCCCGGGTAGTGCATAGACCGCGCTGTCCACTCCAAAGATGCGGGTGGGACTCCAGACAAAGTTAAAGCCCACGCCAGAAGTGTTCTGGCGGCAGCCAAGACAATCCTTGGTCACGACCGGCAGGCTGACGTTGGTGTATTGCGCTCCCAGTTCCCAGTGGGTGAAGACAGGAGCAGGACCGGATTCATTCTCGTTGTGAACTTTCGCCTTCTTCGTCGGCATCACGAAGTTGTTATTTTCGTTGGGGAGTTGCCACACCAGCTTGCCCATGAAGAGCGCGGCCCAGTCCTTGCTGGGTTCCAGCATGGCACGCAGAACTCTGCCGCCCAGGATTCTGTGATTTCTGGCGACAGGCACCACAACATATTTCTCCAGCGTGTCCTCGCCCATCACCCACAGCATGCCGCCCCATGGCGTCATCACCCAGTCACTGAGTCCGGTATTGTTGGTGGGCGGTTTATGGACTCCCTTCGGCGGGTCCGTCAGACACGAGGCTTTGTAGCCGCAGCCGGGAAGATAGATAAAGCCTCCGGCGTTTCCGATGGAAGTCTCACTGAAGGGTCCGACCTTCCACTGGGCTTCCCACACCGCGGCCCAGGCTACGCCCTTCAGCCGCGTCATCCAGTAATCGCGATTCTTTCCGATAACTGCGTTTCGGCCGCGAGGGCTGTTCTGAAAAAAGATGCGACTGAAAACGGCGCCCTGCAGCGGATGGCCGACATCATTCACGATGAAGTCATCGCCATCGGCCCAGCGATGGAGGTTATAACCGCCGTAGGAGACAAACCAGTTGTGGAAATATGGCAGGTGCTCCAAGTTGTACTGCAGCCCGGAATCGGTGGCTACGCGGAACGCATCGCTGGATACCGTGAATTCCACGGACTGCAGCATTGCGGGCCAGAAGTGAAAGGTTTCGGGCCGGGAAACCGGCTTGGCCAACACAACGCCCGTCGATCCCGACACCGAGGATGATTCGTCGCCGGGCACGCGTTCGTTGTTCTTGGAGATGTCGTTCGCAGTTGCCGAATATCGTGAATCGTCCAGCGAATCCAGCGTGGTGGAGTCGTCGGCCAAACCAAAATGGCTGGCAAAGCCGTGTCCCGCGTCGGACATGTTCTGCCCCATGGCGGGCCTGTGTATCGCTAGCACCAAACAAACAAGCAAGCACCAGCTGAGGGCGCTACGCCCCCAGGAGATTTGGCCCTGCCTACGACAAAACACAACGATCTCCTTGCTCCGCAAAGACAAACCTGGAATTTAGGTGAGTGAGAAGAGAATAGATGACTTCAGCCGGACAGTCTAGATGATACTTGCCGTCGTGTTGCTACTATCGGCAAGCGGAAGGCTCATTTAGACAGTCGCCTTATCGCGTCAACTCCCAGACAACGCCCTCGTTATAGGTGCTCCCCATGCTGCGCGCGCATGTTTGCGTAGGAGTCGGCCACAACTTTCTTCAGCACCTCGGCGTCAACGTCGGAGAGCTTCTTGATGTGCAGGCAGCCTCCGCTGAGTTTGTATTTGCCGAGTTTCTCGAGGAGGGCCTTGTCGGTCAGGCACACGTAGACGACGTTGGCGGACTTGCGCGGCGAGAAACAAACCAGCGGCATATCGCCCTCGCGGCCACTTTCATAGCGGTAGTGATAGCTGCCGCAACCAATGATGGACGGCCCCCACATCCTCGGCTTCTCTCCCGATACCGAGTGTAGGAGCTTCACCAGCGCGCGGGCGTCAGCGTGGCGGTCTTCAGGAAGCGAGTCGATAAAATCGTCCACGCTCGCAGCTGTGAGTTTGGTCTTGTTCTCAGCCATGCCGCCTCCGATTTGAGCACGCGCAGAGTAGCACAAGTCGACGGATGGCACGAATTTTGGAAGACTGTTTCGCCGCGATTACAAAGAGCCAAGGGTGGCGATTGCTGTTCTCACCACCGTCACGACTGAGGTAACATCCTCAAAATGTCCCGGAGCATTCACACCACCCATCGCCACCTGGAAGAAGTGCATCGCTCTGTTTACCACGATCGAGACAGGAAGAGAGAAGAAATCCGCCGCCTGCGCGATTCGCTCGAACAGAAACGCACAATCAAAGAACGCGTTCTCGAAGAGAGACAACTGCCTCCCGCGCATGACGGCGTAGGCAAGCCCGAAGGCATCCCTATTCACGTTGTCGACCAAGGCAACTATGTCCACTATCCTGCCGGCGTTGAAGATTTAAAGGCTCTGATGGCAAGGCTGCCTCGAGGGGTAACAGACGGAATTTCCGGGATCGTGCTTGGATTGGGAACCGGGATCCAGGCCGATTGCGCTGATGACTGGGAATCTCCGCAGGCCGATCCATGGATCGGACGGCTTGGCGTAGAGCTTCTCCCTGGAGTCTTTGTTGGATTCGTCCTAGGGCAAAGAGACATGGCTGATGCTCGCATCTGGTTGTATGCGCACGTCTACGACCCGGCGGACAGCCGCATCCAGGACTGGAAGTTTTTCCTTCGCCTCTGGTCGCTTTCCACCTTCATCCACGAGGTTGCCCATCACTTCGATCACACGCAGCGCGGGGCTCGTGGACGATGGTTCGCTGCAAATTCGGACAAGGCAGAGGACTTCGCTCGCTATATTCAGTACGCTTGGACGCAGCAGTACGTGTTGCCTTACCTGGCCGAAACCTATCCGGAGGAACTGGAAGCCGCTCAGCGTTGGTTGGAGCACTACGGCGGTACCCGGCTGCCACTACATCTGCTATACACGAAAATCCTACCGGTTTTTAACATGCAGGACGCGGTGGATCAACTGGCCAGGGAGATTGCTTCCGGCGCTAGCCTGACAGCTTGCCGTTTGCTTTTCGCGAATGAACTCCATTACTGCCAAACATATCAGCCCGCGCTGGATGTGCTTCAAGGCGTGCTAGCTGACGACCCCTCTAACGACGAAGCTATGACCCTCCGGGCCGATATCTTCATTCACCAGGAGAGGTTTGAAGAGGCGGCAGCGATTGCGAATAACCTCCTCGCAAAATCGCCCTCCGACGTCGAAACGCTAATCATATTGGCTGACGCCTATGAGGGATTGAAGCAATTTGATCGTGTCCTTGAACTTACGGAACGAATCATGGACGCCGCGGATAAGCATTATCAGTGGTGCGGAGCTGTCGAGCAGCGCGTGTCGGTGTTTCTGGCTCTGGGCCGGAAGTCTGACGCAGAGCAAGAGATCCTCAGGTTGGAAGCCGAAGGTCCTAGAACGGCGCAACGAGTTGAAAGGCTGCGGAAAAAGCTCGCGGACTCGCAGAGTTCGTAACCGCTCGATAGTTACTAAATAAACCTCAGCCGTAGGCGCGACTGCGTTCCGTTCGCTGCGGGAACCCCACTCCGGAGGACAATCGTAAAGCCCCATGTTCGCGTCACCGGCTTTGACACTAACCTCAGCTGAAGCCTGACTTGCTACTTGATATTAAGCGTGATGACTTGCGAACCCGTTACGACGTAATCGACGGGTGTTGCGGCTTCATCGACCGCGCTTTCGGCAACGACGACCATGTCCTGCGTGCCGCGCATTCCATCCATCACGTTCATCACTGACAGCGGAAGGGTTGGCATGACCTTGTCTTCCACCATAGCTTGCGGATTGGCTTCCAGCAGGGAGACGTAAACGTCGGAGTTTGAGTGCTCCTTGTTCAGCAGCGCAATCGTCGAGCCGAGGTCGAGATGGCGCGTCATACTGCCGGAAAGATGATGCATCTTGTCCAGCGTGTCGCCATCGCTCACCAGAATGTGCAGCGTTCCGCGCGGCGCTGAAGTTGGAATCTTCACCGCGATCTGGCGCAGAATGCTGTCGCCGCGATAGGGTCGCAGCAGCGCTTCGATGGTGATCTCATCGCCCGGCCGAGCTTCGGTCACATCGGTGCGCGCGCTCTCCAGACGCGCCGAGCGGCGATCGGGAATGAGGTCGAAGTTCAACTCCACGCCCTCGATCTTCGGAGTCTCGTAAGGATTCTCGAAGATGCGGCTGAAATGCTCGCCCAGCGCGAGCGCGATTTCGTAGGCGGTCGGAGTCGATCCGTCGGCAGGAGCGTACATATCTTTGACCGCGAGCTTCGGATAACCAAGCACGGCGATATCGCCGTCGAGGCGATAAGTCGTGTCCTCACCGTACTCGTTCATGCCTTGAATGGCATTGAAGACCGTCGCCATCATCGCGGCTGGCGTGATCTTGGCGTTGTTCAGTACTTCGTAGTGGAATTGCTTGGGATGCGAAACGCCGCGGAAACTCAGTGTTACCGGAATCATCTGCGGCTGGCGATCGAAGCGGCCCATGATTCCAGCGCGGCGATCCTGCACGAAGGCTCCGACAGCTTCGGTGGTGTTGACGATCTTGAAGGAGTTCTCGGGCGAAGGAAGCGTCGCCAGAACCGTTGCCTTCGTCATCGGCATATCGATCGAGCCGGACTGCAGCAGCGGATGTCCGCAGGCGAGCAGATGACTGTTGTCGATGTAAGTTACCGTGCAGGTTCCGGCGATGTTCATGTCGCCGCGGACCAGAATCGCGCTGACGGCAGAACCTGGTTGCAGCGGCTCAGGCTGCTTATCGTTGCTGACTGAACCGGCGCCCATCACCGGAACAACTCCGGCGGAAGCGAAGTCTTTGCCGAAGACGCGCAGCGTCTCAGGACTGAAGCCGCTGAAGACGAGCGGAGTGTCGATGGGCTTCAGCAGATTCGCATACGGAGATTGCGATGACGAGATGTCGCTGGGCAAACCTGGACCTGAAGTCGGGCTCGCGACCTGCTTCGCGCTGTCGCCTCCGGCCTTGGCGAGATCGCCGGCGGATTTGTCCATGCTGTCGATTTCGAGCATGGTCGCGGCAGGCGTGATTCCGCAGATCGGTTCCTTGGAGAACTCGCCGATGCGATAGGCAATCGCGCCGACCAGCTTGCCGTCGATGTAGACAGGACTTCCGCTCATGCCCGCGACAACGCCGGTGTATTCAACCTTGGTTCCGTGCAGCCGCGCGAGGATGACATCGGACTTCGGTCCGGCCATATCTTTCAGCACGCCGAGAATCTCAACGTCCATCGACTCAGGCTTGACACCTTCGAAGACCGTATAGGCGACGCCATGCATTCCCGGCTTGACCTGGTCTTCCGGCATAACTTGGGTTTTGGGCTCGACGCAGTAGGCGGTAAGGGAAGCGAGGCAGACGACGAACGACGCGATCGCGCGGTGGAGCATTCTTCCTTATTCCTTGCCGCCATTCCGGCTCCGCAACCGGAAAATGTTGGCCCTCGCTATTCCCTTCGGGAGACACGACCGTCTAACAGCAAGCAGGTTCGGCTGTCCCCACGACGAAACCAGAGAGGCTGAAATTGGATTTATACTATCAGACAGTCTGGCCGAAGAGGCACTCCGATGTATCGTGAGAAACACCTAGAAGTTAAAGGGAATTCACCTATTGCCGGCCAAAGACCGCGCCTGCATGCCGCTTTCGTTGTAGCGACGCTGTTACTTGTTGCCAGTCTGAGCCAAGCGCAGTCCAGCAGCCAGCAGCAGTCCGGCAGCAATCCGCCACAGTCTCAGAGCCAGCAGGACCAGATGCCTGCCGCAGCCGGCGGTCCGACCGGCGATTCCGGACCGATTGCCGTTCCTAAGAAGCCCGACAGCGAAGAGCCTCCTCCGCCGCCCAGACCCAAGCCGTCCGACACACCGCAATTCTCACTGCACGTCGACGTTCCTGAGGTTTCGGTCGACGCGCAGATCGTGATGAAGGACGGACATGTGATGAACCTGCCGCTGGAGACCGCGCAGGAGCACTTCCGAGTCTGGGAAGATGGCGTGCCGCAGAAGATTCAGAGCGTGACCATCAGCAAAGCGCCGATCACTGCGGTGCTGCTGGTCGAGTTTGCCGCCACCAACTACAACTTCATGTACGACGCACTCAACTCGTCGTATGCATTTGCTTCGCAATTGCAGCCGCAGGATTGGGTCGCCATCATCGAGTTCGACATGAAGACGCACATCCTGGTCGACTTTACCCAGGACAAACAGGCGATCTTCGGCGCGCTGAATTCGTTGCGCGTGCCTGGCTTTCAGGAAACCAACATCTTCGATGCGCTGTACGACACCCTAGACCGCCTGGATCGCATTCCTGGGCACAAGGAGTTGGTGGTTGTCGCCAGCGGGCGGGATACCTTCAGCAAACTGACGCTCGATCAGACGCTCAAGAAGGTCAAGGCCACCCCGAACGTCACCATCTACACCATCTGTACCGGCGAAGCGTTTCTGGAGTACCTCGATGCGATGGGCCACGGCGGACCGGAGATGTCGTTGTATCAGCTCGATTACCTGCAGGCGAAGAATCAAATGAATGCGTTTGCCCGCATGACTGGCGGGCTTTCGTACTCTCCCCGGCTCATTGGAGAGTTGCCTGACATCTTCCGCGAGGTGACTCAGTCGATCCGCAATCAATACACGATCACCTACAAGCCGAGTAATACCAAGCAAGATGGAACCTATCGCAAGCTGAAGGTCTCGTTGGTTGGACCGGATGACAAGCCGCTGGAGATCAAGGACCAGAAGAACAAAGACATCAAGTACACCATCGTCGCGCGCGACGGGTACACGGCAAAGCACGAAGTGGAATAGAGTTTTTAGGCCCAATAACAAAGGGCGGCTGCGGCCGCCCTTATTTTTTGCGATCCAGCTATCAGTGCATGTCGCTCATGCCGCTTCCAGAGCCGCCGGTTTGCGCCAGCATCTTGACCTTGTCGACGTGCAGCGAGCCATCTTTCTCCATCGTGCCTGTGAGCTGGACGTGGTGTCCGATGTGATCCTGCAGCGCGTCAGGATTCGACACCTGCACAACTTTCTGGTCCTTGTCGGTGACGAACACCGGAGTCGCTCCGGCTCCGATACACTTCTTGGCGCAGGCTTCATGCGAAGCGTTCGCACCTTTTGCGCCGCATTTGGAGTCGCTGATCCATCCGTCCCAGCTCTGGTCCTTGGCAACGGCGAGAGCCGTCATGCAGAGCAGATAGAGCCCAATTACCAACAGAACTCGTTTCTTCATGTGTCGTCTCCTCATTGATTGGCCGCATGAATCATGCAGCCTGCTCATCTTGGACGGAAAGAAGCCTTAAGCTGTCAGCTCGGCGCGACGCTGCTTCTCGCGCTTTCTCCGCCACACCATTCATACGATGCGGACCACCTCATCCGATGTGCGGATAAGTTTAGTCTATTGGGACGATTAGAGCGAGCGCTGGGATGACCAAGCGCAAACGCCCTGCAATCCTGCATGTTATTTCTGGATAGTGTTCTCGGCGACTGCGGCAGGCCGGCGCGAGTCGGACTTGGAGCGTGGTTCGAATAGAACAACTTCGCCCGGCTTCACGTATCCGAGTTGCTCGCGCGCTTCCTTCTCGATGACGCTGGCATCGCCACGTTGCAGAGCTTCGACCTCGCGTTGCAGGTCTTGCTGCTGCTGTTGCTGCAGGTCGATTTCCTGCTCGAGGGAGTGCACCTCGGCGCGTTTGCCTTCCCATACCTTCATACCGTTAGCGCCAAAGACGACCTTATACCCGATCAGGACGGCCAGTAGGGCAATGCAAAAAGTCGCCAGCACGCGTCGCATGCGGTAGACCCAACGTCCGGCGATGTGAATCGTGATCTTCATGACAGTCCTGACTTACGGCATTAACTTCGCGGCGTAAGCTCCTGTGGGGCTGGCCTTTACTGCCGGAGCTAAGCGTCCGCTTCCTAGTTCACTTCGGCTGGCTTCTGGAGTCAAGCGTAGTTCCCGTAATAAGCGCGAAGGGAACCTCCCTAGATAAGCGATGAATAGGCGAAGGTCGGCGGCGATAGGCAAGTCCACTGCATGCTAAAGTCTGACGCAAGGAGCCTGCGATGACGAATGCCTGCGTTGTGCTAACCACGGTGGGCTTGAAGGATGTCGCCGACAACCTTGCGTTGCGACTGGTGGAGCGCCGACTGGCAGCTTGTGTCAACATCGTCGGGCCAATTCGTTCCGTCTATCGCTGGCAGGGCGAGATTCACAATGAGGCGGAGTATCTGCTGCTCATCAAGACGACAATGCGAGCAAGCCTCAAAAGTCCAGTCCGCGCTGAAAGAACTTCATCCTTACGACTTGCCGGAGTGTGTGCAGCTCTCCATCGAGCAGGGTAGCGAAGAGTATCTGGCATGGCTGGCATCGGAAGTCCGCAGCGCCGATTAGTTTGACCACGCGTCGGCGGTTCGTCCGCCATGCTTTCCAGCAGCGCGAGCAGAGCTGCGGGATCGACAAATCAAGGGGCTCCGACAGTCGCATTCAGGCGGCCGTGACCTTGTGAACACAGTCGTTTGCAGAGAATCGCCTGCCGCTTTCGAGAAGGTGGTCTGGTACAATTGCCACACGGACATCGTTGAGGATATGGTGTTCGCCGCAAGTTGAACCGCAATTCTTCTAACAGACTTTTGGTATTCCCCGTTCGCCTGTGTTTAGCGAATGGGCTTAGGAACACGCCCCACAAGCGATGGTTTTCGCTTTGCGCGGACGCGAGGTTATAGGAGCCTGTTCTGACGTCGCGACCTGGTCTTATCGCCTACAACCCGGCGCATCATCGGTTCGCCGTAATTCTTGCCTGGGCCACTTTTCTGCTGATCATTGCCGGCGCGCTGGTCACCAGCAATGATGCCGGACTCTCTGTGCCCGACTGGCCAACATCGTTCGGCTCTTTGTACAAACTGCCTCCTATGGTTGGCGGCGTGAAGTACGAGCACGGCCACCGCATGTTCGCCGAGTTCATCGGACTGCTCATCATTGTGATGGCGGTGTGGACGCAGCGGATCGAAAGCCGAAAGTGGATGCGCGTGCTGGCCTGGACCGCTCTCGGCGCCGTCATCGGTCAGGGCGTCCTGGGCGGTTTAACGGTGCTGAAGTTTCTTCCGTGGTCAATCTCTACGGCGCACGCAACGCTGGCGCAGACGATCTTCTGCGTGGTCGTCGCCATGGCGCTCTTCACCAGTCGCAGTTGGCTGCAGGATAGTCAGCCCATTGCTGAGGGTGGTCTGCATCTGAGCACTCCGGCGCTGACCGCAGTGGCTGCGGCCTGCGTGTGGGTGCAATTAATCTTGGGAGCGGCATTTCGCCATTCCGGCATCAAACTGCTGCCGCACCTGATCGGCGCCTGCGTGGTAACGACCATGCTGTGCTGGACCATCGTGCGGGTGCTTTCGCGATACAGCGGGATTCAACATCTGCGCAAGCCTGCAGAGATTCTGCTGGCTCTATTGCTGGTGCAACTTGGATTAGGGTTCTGTTCCTACATGACGCGTGTGGTCTGGGGACACGACGCTGTTCAACCCACGACACTAATGGTCGCAAGCACCGTGGCTCACGTAGCCGGAGGAGCTTTGGTGCTGGCCGCTACCGTAGTGCTGGCGATTCAGACGCGCCGCATGATCGCCGTCGACGCAAGCCAGACGGCAACGCAGACCGCGCATGGAAAGACGGTGGTCGCATGAGCAGTGTAAGCCAGCCGTTGGCGGTTCCGCGTCAGGGAGTCGCCTCTCTCGCACGCGATTACGCGACGCTGATCAAGGCGCGGGTTACGACGTTGATCGTGATGACCGCATGGGCGGGCGCGTACTTCGCGGGAGCCAAGTCAGGCGTGTCCCTGCTTTCGTGGACGCTGTTGCATGCGCTGGTCGGCATTGGGTTGGTCAGCGGCGGAACGGCGGCGATCAATGAAGTTGTCGAGCGTGACATCGATGCCCTGATGCGGCGTACTTCGCGGCGTCCGCTGGTCACCGGCAGTATGAGCCTGCTGCACGCGTCGGTCGTCGCCTTCGGGATGACAATCGGCGGAGTGCTTTATCTGTGGCTCACGACGAACTGGCTGACGGCGGCGTTGGCGTCGTTGACCTCGATCAGCTACCTCTTGGTATACACGCCGATGAAGCGCGTGCATCCCATCTGCACATTCCTGGGCGCATTTCCCGGAGCCATGCCTCCGGTGTTGGGCTGGACGGCGATTCGCGGCCGCCTGGACGGCGAAGCGCTGGTGCTTTTCGCAATCCTGTTCTTCTGGCAATTTCCGCACTTCCATTCGATCGCATGGCTTTATCGCGAAGATTACGAGAACGCCGGCATTCGCATGCTGCCGGTAGTGGAGAGTGACGGTCGTTCGACCGCCTTCGCCATCGTGATGTACGCGCTGGCATTGATTCCCGTATCTCTGGCTCCGACGATCATGGGCATGGCGGGCCGCACTTACTTCTGCGGCGCGCTCTTGCTGAGCGGTGCGATGCTTTGGTTCAGCCTGCGTATGTGGACCATGAAGCTGGCACCGATTGCGCCGGAGTCGAAGGTCCGTGCGCGTCAGGTCCTGCAAGCTTCTGTCATTTATCTGCCCATCCTGTTTGCCTTGATGATGATCAACCGCGCATAAATACTGGGCACGCGCACTTCGGTTGGTTATGATTAGGCGTGTCGTCCGGCACGTTACAAACCTCCATGTCCGGTACACCAGCAGGAACGCCGACGTCGTTCGTCGTCTTCATGGTCTGCTGGCTTGTTTTGGGGATCGCCTCCTGGATCTTCTACGCGAAAGCCAGCTATCAGACCAAGAAATCGCTGCATCCGTTCCTGACAATCGGATTCGGCATCGTTTTTCTGGGGTTCGCGGAATGGGTGATGCACGGCAAGCTGCCGTTAGTTTTCGCTGCCGCGATAATTGTGATCATGTTTCTGAACTATCGTTTCACCCGATTTTGTCCGCAGTGCGGCGCAACCATCTACGCAAGGGGCCTTACGCTTTCGAATTTTTGTCCGAGGTGCGGCGCCGCGCTGCAGTAGTGTAATCGGTAGCAATTAAGTCGAGGCAGGATTCGACCGGGCTCGCAACAACGTAATAGACTGATCTGTGGCTTCACGAACAACAACTCCCGCTGACAGACAGTAAGGCGTCCGGATATTCCGCGGACGATGCGTCGGCCCCCAGCGTCATTCAGCTCAAATCGTTACGGCATCAGTACGGCGACCGCGTCGCGTTGGATGGCGTGTCGTTTGATGTGCGGCCTGCGGAGATCTTCGGCTTGCTGGGCCCAAACGGCAGCGGCAAGACCACGACCTTCCGCATTCTCTCGACGCTGATGGTGCCATCAGGCGGACGCGCACTCATCATGGGACATGACGTTGCCCGCGAGCCCGCCCTGGTGCGGCGCAACATCGGTGTCGTCTTCCAGGCGCAGAGCATCGACGTGAAGCTTTCGGCCGAAGAGAACCTGACGGTGATTGGCCACATTTACGGCCTGCGCGGCGCAGCCCTGAAGAATCGCGTGGCCGAAATGCTGAGTCGCGTCGGTTTGGCCGATCGAGCGAAGGAAAAGGCCGAAACGTTCTCCGGCGGCATGCAGCGTCGGCTGGAGCTGGCGAAGGGGCTGCTGCATCATCCTTCCGTGCTGCTGCTGGACGAGCCGACGACAGGACTCGATCCCGGCGCGCGCCGCGACCTTTGGCAGTATCTGCAGATCCTGCGGGATGAAGAACGCGTGACCGTTCTGGTCACGACGCACTTGATGGAAGAGGCTGAGCGCTGCGATCGCCTGGCTATTTACGCTAACGGTAGCGTCGTCGCGCTGGGCACGCCGGCCGTGCTGAAAGCCGAGATCGGCGGCGACGTCATTATGCTGGAGACGAAAGACCCCGCTGGTCTGGCGTTGCGTATTGAGCAGCGCTTTGGCCTGCATCCCACGGTCCTCGACAACCGCGTGCGCCTGGAAATTGAGAGCGGACACAGATTTGTGACGGACGTTGTGGAAGCGTTCCCCGGCGAGATCGAAGGCGTGTCGGTCCACAAGCCCAGCCTGGAAGATGTCTTCATTCGCAGGACGGGCCATCGCTTCTGGACGGACGAGGATAAAGGCGAATCTCCGCAAGAATGAGGTTCATGCCGTCCGGTCGGGATGACAGTTCAAAAGAGCAACGCTGATAGCCAAGACCGACCGGCGACTGACAACTGAATTTATGGCAACTCGTACAGAGACATTTCCTGCGACAACCGCTCCCGCCAGCGCTGGGCTGCTGATGCCCTCGATTTCGCTGTGGTGGCGCGAAGTTGTTCGCTTCTATCGCCAGCGCGCCCGCGTAGTTGGCGTCATTGCTTCGCCGCTGCTGTTCTGGATCGTCATCGGCTCCGGCTTCGGAACGTCGTTCCGCTCCAGCGGTGCCGGTGGCCAGCACTATCTCGAGTTCTTCTTTCCCGGCGCGATCATCATGATCGTTCTGTTCACCGCCATCTTCACCATGATGTCGGTGATCGAAGACCGCAAGGAAGGCTTTCTGCTTTCCGTGCTGGTGGCGCCGGTGAGCCGCTCGGTCATCGTGTTGGGCAAAGTGCTTGGCGGCGCGACACTCGCGACCTTGCAGGGCTTGATCTTCCTGGTGTTCGCGCCAGCCGTAGGTGTGCATTTCACCCCGGTTAGCTTTGCTCTGACTGTGCTGGTAATTTTCCTGGTGTCATTTTCGCTGACTGCCCTGGGCTTTATCATCGCGTGGCCGATGGATTCGACGCAGGCCTTTCACGCCATCATCAACCTGTTCCTGATTCCGTTGTGGCTGCTTTCGGGCTCGCTGTTTCCGCTCTCCGGAGCCACGCTGTGGATTCGCATGCTGATGCGCATCAATCCGCTGACTTACGGAACCGAGGCGCTTGCGCGCGCTGCTGTTTCCGGCCGCGGCGTCGACCGATCTGTCGCTGAGTGTTAACTTTGCAGTCCTGGGATTGTTCACCCTGGTCATGTTTATACTGTCATTCTTGATTGCGAACCGGCGCACGACTAAACCGGCAGCCTGATGCAGATTACGCCGACATTTTTTCCCGCTCTCGACGCGGTACTGAACGGCTCCAGCGCAGTGCTGATCGGTTCGGGCCTGTACTTCATCAAGCGCGGCCGCGAAGAAGCGCACAAGCGCATGATGCTGGCAGCGTTCGTTACCTCGACGCTCTTCCTGATCTCTTACCTCTACTACCATCTGGTGCTGCGCGCGGGAGTCACGCACTTCCAGGGGCAAGGCATCTCGCGTCCGCTCTACTTCACTCTGCTGACTTCGCACACCATCCTGGCCGCCGTGGTTGTTCCGTTCATCCTGATCACGCTGGCGCGCGCCCTGAAAGGGAAGTTCGCCAAGCACAAGGCGATTGCGCCGTACACCTTCGCCATCTGGATGTACGTCTCCGTTACCGGCGTCATCATCTACATCCTGCTGTACAAGGTTTTCGTTCGGTAGCTGCCGTGTCTGACGTCAAGACAGAATCGTTCGTCGATCGCGGAACTGGAGAGGCGCCGGTGCAGGGGTTTCTGCACCACGCTCCGGCTGCCTCTGGATTTCTGGTGCTAACTCACGGCGCCGGCGGGAACTGCAATGCGCCGCTGCTGGTCGCGCTGGCCGATCGGTTCGCTGCGGCCGGAATCAGCACGCTGCGCTGCAATCTTCCGTTTCGGCAACGGCGTCCCTCTGGACCGCCCTCGCCTTCCGAGGCCAAGCACGATCAGGAAGGTCTGCGCCGAGCAGTGATCTTGATGAAAGAGAAGTTCGGTGGACGAGCTTTCCTGGGCGGTGCCTCGTACGGAGGCCGCCAGGCCAGTATGCTGGTTGCCGCCGAGCCGACGCTGGTGCATGGGTTGTTGCTGCTCTCGTATCCGCTGCATCCGCCGGGACGTCCGGCACAGTTGCGAACCGCGCACCTGCCGCAGATTCAAGTGCCCGCGCTCTTCGTCAGCGGCACCCGCGATCCCTTCGGCTCCATCGATGAGCTGGAGCAGGCGATCACGCTGATTCCTGCGCCAACGAAGCTCATCCCCGCCGAAGGCGCGGGACACTCGCTCCTCCAGAAATCCAACCGGGAGACGCTCCCTGACGAAATCGTGAAGCAGTTCGCGGCTTTCTTCGCACTTCCATAGTTCTCCGACGGCCTCGAATCATTGGGGCTCCCTGGGTGTAAGATTCTGCCGTCCTCCGGAGGCCGCCTTGCTCGATCGTCGCCGCTTTCTCACTCACACTGCTAGATTCGCCGCCGCGCTTGCATTTCGCAGCGATGTCTTCGCGCAGCTGCAGAATATGCCGTCGTCGCTGCCTGATCCCAAGCAGTACGTCAACAACGAAGAAGCTTATTGGAACGAGATTCGCAAGCAGTTTCTTATTCCGGAGGACGAAATCTATCTGAACAACGGCACCGTCGGATCGAGTCCCGCTCCTGTGCTGCGCGCCGTCTTCGACGGCTACACCTCGACCGAGAAGCTCGACGAGACCGATCCCGAGGACTATCCCATCTGGGGTTACGGACCGTGGAATGAATATCGCGATCCCCTGGCGGCCTTCGTCGGCTGCAACCGCGACGAGATCGCACTGGTGCGCAACGCGACGGAAGGGAATAGCTACATCGCTAACGGCATCGACATGAAGCCGGGCGACGAAGTGCTGATGACCGACCAGGAGCATCCTGGTGGGGAACAGCCGTGGCAGCTGAAGGCTAAGCGCTACGGCGTGGTGGTGAAGAAAATCACGCTGCCCAAGCCGGTGAAAGATGGGCCGCAAGTGCTGAACCTGTTCAACGATGCCATCACGCCGCGCACGCGCGTCATCTTCTTCAGCCACATCACGACGGTGACCGGCGTGGTGCTTCCCGCGAAAGAAATCTGCGCGCTGGCGAAGTCCAAGGGGATTCTGTCGGCCGTCGATGGCGCACACGTCACCGGCATGATGCAGCTCAACATCCACGACATTGGCTGCGACATGTACAGCTCCAGCCCGCACAAGTGGCTGCAGGCGCCGAAGGGTTCAGGCTATCTCTACGTGCGCGAAGAGGTGGTCGACCGCGTCTGGAACACTATCGCCACGGAAGGATGGGAAGACGAGAAGATCAAGGCCGAACGCTTTCAGCGGATCGGCTCTTCGAATGTGCCCTCATTGGATGGGCTGCGGGCGGCGATTCAGATGGCGAACTCGATTGGTATGGACAAGATCGAGGCGCGCCATCGGACCTCAGCCAACTTCATGCTGGCGGAGATGACCAAGCGCGGCGCTGAGTCATGGACCTCGCCCGATCCCAAGCTGCGTTGCGCGATCGTGACCGTCAATGTTCCTCCGATTCAGCGAATGAAGCTGGAGGATTGGCTGTGGAAGAGCAAGAAGATCAGGATTCGGGGCGGGGAACCGTCGAAGCTGCGGTTGTCGACGCCTTATTACTTGCGCAAACAGGATACTGACAAGTTTCTTGCTGCCTTCGATGAGTACAAAAGCGGAAATGCGTGAATTCCTATTGGCATTCCGAATCGCTTATGTACGACAGGTCCTCGTCGAACCCGACCCTTTGAGGGAATAACAGCATGTTCATGGCGCTTATCGTGACCATCAAAGCTCAACGGTTTCGCGGGAGGTTTTTCAAAGCGCACGAATCTGACTCCCTTGAAACCAGGTCATGCGGGAGTCTAAGCTGTCCCCCTAGCGCAGGAGGGTGGGATGGGAGATCAACAAATACGCGCGGCACTGGATCAGCATTGGGCGGCCTCCGATGCCAACGATTTTGAAACAGAGCACCGTATCTATCTCGAGGATGCAGTGCTGGAATACCCACAATCAGGCGAGCGTATACGCGGCCGCCGGAATATACAGATCACCCGCTCGATCCAGCCGAACAGGAAGCGCTTTACTGTTCAGCGAATCATTGGCAGCGGTGATCTTTGGGTCACCGAATTTATCCTGTCGTATGACGGCAAGCCATCCTACACCGTAAGCGTCATGGAGTTCAGGGGCGACCAGGTTGCGCGTGAAACGCAGTACTTTGCTGATCCATTCGAGGCCAGCCCAGCTCGCGCTCAATATGTGGAACGGATGGATACGCAATCTGGAAGTGCGGGAACGCGTTAGTCCGGCCGGTAGTTTTTTGCCGGCGACTGAAGCTATTTATTGGAAAGAGCCTCCACGCCCGGCAGTTTTTTGCCCTCCAGAAATTCCAGCGATGCGCCGCCTCCGGTGGAGATGTGGGTAATCTTGTCGGCTACGCCCGCAGCCTTCACCGCGGCTACGCTGTCGCCTCCGCCGATGATCGAAACCGCGGCTCCATTGTCGGCCACTGCCTGAGCTATTTTCTTCGTGCCTTTGGCAAAGGCTTCGATCTCGAAGACGCCCATCGGACCATTCCAGACGATGGTGCGTGCGTCGGAGATTTCGTCGGTAAACATCTCGATCGACTTCGGTCCGATGTCGAGCGCCATCATGTCAGGAGGAATCGGCTGGCCTTCGCCAATCTGCTGGATTTTCGCGCCGGCTTCGACCTTGTCGGCCACGACGTGATCTACCGGCAGCAGGAACTTCGCGTGGTGGGCTTTAGCTTCGGCGAGCGTCTCCTTAGCAAGTTCGATTTTGTCAGCCTCAAGCAGCGACTTGCCGATCTCCTGGCCCTGGGCCTTGAGGAAGGTATAGGCCATGCCGCCGCCGACGATGAATGTATCGACCTTGCCCATCAGGTTCTTGATGACGCCGATCTTGTCGCTGACTTTTGCGCCGCCGAGAATCGCCACGAACGGCTTCTGCGGATGCGATAGCGCCTTCCCGAGATATTCCAGCTCCTTCTCCATGAGCAGGCCGGCCGCGCTCTTCTCGACGAAGTGCGTGATGCCCTCGGTCGAAGCGTGCGCACGATGGGCCGAGCCGAACGCATCGTTCACGTAGTAATCGCAGAGACGCCCAAGTTGCTTGGCGAAGTTAGGATCGTTCGCTTCCTCTTCGGGGTGGAAGCGCAGATTCTCCAGCAGCAGCGACTGTCCGCGCTCCAGCTTTTCCGCCATCTCCTCGGCCTGTACGCCGATGCAGTCGGGTGAGAAGCCGACGTTCTCGCCGCGGCGCAGCACGTCATCCAGCAGGATGCGCAGGCGCTCGGCGACCGGCTTCAGGCTCATCTTCGGATTCGCCTTGCCCTTCGGTCGACCGAGATGCGACGCCAGAATCAGGCGCGCGCCGTGACGCAGCGCGTACTCAATGGTGGGCAGCGTCTCGCGGATGCGCGTGTCATCCATCACACGGCCATCGTCGAGCGGAACGTTGAAGTCGACGCGCATGAAGATGCGCTTGTTGTTCAGCGGAAGATCGCGGATCGATAGCTTGGACATTGGACACCAGTTGTCAGTTGTCAGTTGCCGGTTGTCAGTTGCCGGCGCCCGACGAACTTGAAATAGACCTCGGATAAGAGAACAGTGGCCGATTCGGCATTCTCAGCTCGCAGCCTTCAATAACGATCCAGAGCTGACAACTGACAACCGGCCACTGACAACTGCTTACAGTCCCTTTTTGGCCAGGTAGTGAATCAGGTCACGCACGCGGCAGGAGTAGCCCCACTCGTTGTCGTACCATGCGATGACTTTCACGCAATTGCCGGCCACGACGCGAGTCATGGGAGCGTCAACAATCGACGAGCGGTCGTCTCCGCGATAGTCGATGGAGACCAACTCCGCGGTCTCGTATCCCAGGATGCCCTTCAGACGGCCGGATTCCGCGGCTGCCTTCAGCGCATTGTTGACCTCTTCCACGCTGGTCTTCTTCTCGACGAAGACTACAAGATCGACGACTGAGACGTTGGGCGTGGGGACGCGCATCGAGAAGCCATCCAGTTTGCCCTTCAACTCAGGAATGACGAGGGAAAGAGCCTTCGCGGCTCCTGTGGAGGTCGGGATCATCGACAGGCCGGCCGCGCGGGCACGCCGCAAGTCTTTGTGCGGAAAGTCCAGGATGACCTGATCATTGGTGTAGGAGTGGATCGTGGTCATCGTCCCGCTGACGATGCTGAAATGATCCTGGAGGACCTTGGCCACCGGGGCGAGACAGTTGGTGGTGCACGACGCGTTGGAGATGATGTTGTCCTTCGCGGGATCGTACTTGTCTTCGTTGACCCCCATCACGATGGTGATGTCTTCGCCGGTCGCGGGCGCCGAGATGATGACCTTCTTCACCGGGCCGCGCAGATGTTGCTTGGCCAGTTCCGCTTTGGTGAATTTGCCGGTCGACTCGATGACGACCTGTGCGCCGACTGATGCCCAATCCAGCTTCGCAGGATCTTTCTCCGCGAAGACCTTGATGGTCTTGCCGTCGACGGTGATGGAATCGTCGGTGGCGGAGATCTGGTTGGTCAGATTGCCCAGAATCGAGTCGTACTTTAGAAGATGGGCCAGCGTTTTGGGGCTGGTGAGATCGTTAACCGCGACGAAATCCAGCTCAGGATCTTTGAGGGCAGTGCGAAGAATGTTGCGGCCGATGCGGCCGAATCCGTTGATACCGACTTTGATTGCCATAAAACCTCGTTATTCAGCGAAATTAAACTCGAGCCGATGAATTCCACGTCGAGTCGTACAGCTCGACCCAGACAGCAGTAATCAAACAAAAAATCGTAGCATCCAGCTTGGGGCGAAGCAATGCTATGGATCACAAACCGGGCGAACGAATGAGAAAAAGGGAATTGGCCCCTATTGGTCTTTTACGCTTTTCTACCACGAACGCCAAACCAACTGAGAAACCGAGATTGCTCCGGGCTAGTCGGGCGTGTTAAAAGTGCAACATGCGAAGATGGTCACGCGACCGCAACAAGCGGCGCAAACAACAAGGCGAGAAGCCAGGCGATAAGCCGGGTCAGGACGGACCCGCACCCCTGCAACCTCGATTTCCTGAACCTTCCGGTGTCGAGCCGTTCGAAGACCGGCAGCCGGAGTTTGAAGCCCAGCCGGACGAGTCCGAAATACAGGATGCCCAGCCGGTAGCGGAAGCAGGCAGCGGAGAAGACTCTCAACAGCAACAGCTTCGGCGCGACAGAAACCGTCGCCGAGGCCGCCGCGGGCGCGGCGGTCGACCGCAGCCAGCGCAGACGCCAGCACTTCCTGGACCGGGTGGTCCTACTGGCGAAGGAGCCGAAGCCGAGGCTCCAACCGAAACTGCAGAGCCGGCGGCGCAAACCGCGGACGCGCGGTCGAAGCAGCCCAAAGGCGCCGTCGTTCTGTCGATCGGATTGCCGGGCTCAGGCAAAAGTACCTGGTTCAAGCGCCACAGTATTCTTCCGCTTTCGAGCGACATGGTGCGCATTCTGCTTTTCGACGATGTCACCGAGCAGCGCTATCAGGACCTGGTCTTCTCCACCCTGCGCTCGATGTTGCGCGCGCGTCTGCTGGCGCGCCGTCCATGGAATTACCTGGACGCTACCAATTTGTCACCTCATGAGCGCCGCAGCTGGATCAAGCTGGCGCACGACTTCGGCTATGAAGCGCACGCGGTTTTCTTTGACGTGCCGCCGGAGGTCTGCATGGAACGAAATCAACGCCGCGAACGCAATGTCCCGGAAGACGTGATGCAGCGTATGGCTACTAAGCTGCGTCCCCCGAAGTTTGAGGAAGGCTTCTCGAAGATCACCGTGGTGCGGCTGAAGAAAAAGGATGGTGGCGAGCCCGGTCCGGAGCCACCGCAGGCGGTCGAGATTGAGCCGGATGGCGCCGAGCCGCCGGATCTGCAAGACGCCGAATATTAATTTCCTGTATCGAACGTAAGCAAGGAAGCGGCCAAGCGCCGCTTTTTTGCGTTATGGGCAAACCAGCTCTGCTTGGTTCTATTCGCGACCCACCCCGCAGAACCGTGATACCATCCCGCGATTAGTTGTCGCTTCGCTGTTCCCAACACCAATTTCACCCACCGGGGAGGAAAGATCATGCAAACCAAGGTCAATGATTTACTACAGTCTGGCTGGACTCTTGCCGTTGCGCTGGGCATCCGGGTGCTGGAAGCGCTTGCGTTGTGGATTGTGGGGCGCTGGTTAATTTCGGTGGCGTTGCGCTTAATTGGCGGCGCGATGACCAAACAGAAGATCGATCCTACTGTCATTCGCTATATCCAGAACGCCGTCGCTGCGCTGCTGAATATTATTCTGGTGATTGCCATTCTCGGCTTCTTCGGCGTGCAGACCACCAGTCTGGCCGCGTTGATTGCCGCAGCCGGGGTTGCCATCGGCATGGCCTGGAGCGGCCTGCTGTCGAACTTTGCTGCCGGCGTCTTCATGGTGATTTTGCAGCCGCTGAAGGTGGGCGACTTCGTCACCGCCGGCGGCGTCACTGGAACGGTGCATGAGATCGGCTTGTTCGCCAGCTCCATCGACGACCTCGATAATGTGCGAAACATTGTCGGCAATGGCAAGATCTTCGGTGACGTGATCCAGAACTATTCCACCAATGCTTATCGCCGTGTCGATCTCACAGCGCAATTGGATCACAGTGTTGATGTGCACGCGGCAATGGCGATGTTGAAGCAGGCGCTGGCGGGCATTCCGAATGTGATGACCGCGCCGGCTCCCGACGTCGAAATCCTGACCTTCACTCTCGCCGGACCGGTACTGGCTGTACGCCCTTACTGCAACAACAAGGATTACTGGCAGGTTTACTTCGATACCAACCGGCTGATCAAGGAGACCTTCACCGCAGCGGCCTTCGCCGTTCCGGAGCAGCATTATGCTGTGCGTGGCGCAGCAGCCGGCTCCGGCGTTGGAATGGCGCACTCGGCGTAGTATATTCAGACTAGCTCCAGACCGGGGGCGCCTCGGTCTGGAGCTGTAACCCATCCGCCACGTGGGTCGTAACTTCCCGTATTCCCGCCACTGTCGTTTCTGGCCTGCATTACGCATCGCTGACATATAGTTATTTTGCCGATCAAGGATGGCTCATGGCCGTTACAGGTCTGAGGGCAACTGTTGTGTTGTCGGGCAGTGGGTTTTTGCGAGCGCTGGGATCGACTGTGGCGCTGGCCATTGTTCCGTGGGTTGCGTTCTCCGCAGCCCAGAGCGTAAGGTCGTCCAATACTCTGACGACCAGTCCGCCGGCAATTCCCAAAAGCATCCGCAACGCGCCGTTTTCCGCTGACGTTTCCACTCAATACGATCGACTGCTCTCCAATGGCAATCACATCCATCGCGAGACAATTGGTAAGGTCTATCGCGACGTTCAGGGACGCGTGCGCACGGAGACGCAAATCCCTTCGCCGGCCGGGAGTTCAGCGTACATCGTCATTCAGGATCCGATTCTGCACGAAGTGGTTCACCTGGATCCGCGCAGCAAGACGGCTAACGTACATCACCTGGCTGAGCCTCTGTCAGTTCCGGCCGGCCTGCCAAACCCGATCGTTGGTCAGAAGGGAAACCTCGTGCCAACTCCGCCGGGCCACGCAGGCAGTGCCGCGGTTCCCCTTCGTCCTGATCCAGTGAAGGATCCGGTGATCGAATCGCTAGGGGCGAAGACGATGCAAGGGCTCCAAGTCCTCGGTACACGGACCACGGCCGTCATGCCCGGCGGCGATGGCGAGCCGATCGTTGCGGTTACCGACACCTGGTATTCCCCTGATCTGCAGATGGTGGTGCTCAGCATCTCCGATGACGGGCAATCGGGCCGCAGTCTGATGCGGGTGACCAACATTGTCCGCGCCGCCCCCAGCGAGCAGCTTTTTCAGACCCCGCCGGATTATACTGTTAAGGACGGCAGTCACTACGCGGCCGTCGTGAAGCATTAGGAGCAGGCACACACTGGATGTTTGATCTGGATTTCTCTCCGCCGGAAGGTCTGACCGTCTCGCTCTGGCGTTCCCTATTGCTGAATATTGCCGATCGTTTCGCTCCGGAACGGCTGGCTCCTTTACAGCTGACCTCGAAGCCGGTGCCCGTCATGCTGCCGGGCGAGCTGTTCGAGACCCCGTGGTATCGGACCATCTTCACCAACATTGGTGACGTTCTTTCCCCGGAGCGGTTGCCGCCGCTGGAGTTGACCTCGCAGCCAGTCGATGTCGGCGAGTTGCTGGCCGACGACCTGAGCCATCCCTGGTGGGATTCGCTTCTTCAGAATTTGCGTGACCGCTTGTCGCCGGAGCGCCTGCCCGCTCTGAATCTGACTGCCAAGCCAGTTGCCGCCTTTGGCGCCGACGCCAGCTTGCAACTTCTGGACTGGTCGACACTGATCGCGGGGCCGAAGATTTTTCGCGCCGACGAGCCAAGGCCGGTCGAAGCCGTCGGTACATTCAGTACGGTGGGAGAGCCGGCTCCGGCAGTGGTGTCGGCGATTGCCGAGATCGCTTCCGCAAATCCTCTCCTGCTCTCCACGCGCTTGCAGCTGGTTCGTGACATAGGCCGTACGAAATTCCGCCGGAAGATCTGGATCTCGTTAGCTGCGGCCGAAGCGATTTTCCTCCTTGTGGCCATATTTAAGTTTCAATAGATATCGTTTCTCCCTGGCGGCCTCCGTGGCCGCTTTTTGTTTCCCGTTCAATTCTTAGCGATGTACGATAAAGTCGGTTGTCCAATGCCGCCGTGCCGGAGGCCCAGCCCGACCACGCGGAAACTGAGGCGAATTTCGTGAGCATTAAAACCAGTACACGCCTGGTCGATAACGTCCTCATCGTGGATACCATTGGTGAGTTGCGACTCGGCGAGGGAACCGATGTGGTTCGCAACGTCGTGCGCGATATGCTCGGACAGGGCTACAAGAAAATCCTGCTCAATCTGCGCGACGTTCGGCACATCGATAGCGCCGGAGTCGGCGAGTTGATGAGCTGTTTTACTTCGGTACGCAATCAGGGCGGCGAGCTCAAGCTTATGAACCTGAGCAAGCATGTGCATAACCTGCTGCAAATCACCAAGCTGTACACGATCTTCGACGTAGCCGAAGACGAAGACACGGCGCTGGCCTCGTTTCAATAGGACCATCGCTGGCCCAGGCAGTTCACGATTCACGCGTCTAAACGTACTTCATTTTGAGTTTTTGCGAGGCGATATGAAAGGCGATCCGAAAGTCATTGCATTCTTAAATCAGGTGTTAAAGGCAGAATTGACCGCAATCAATCAATATTTTCTGCATGCCGAGATGTGCGAGAACTGGGGCTATTACAGACTGGCGAAGAAGGTGAAGAAGGAGTCAATCGAAGAGATGGTCCACGCCGAAAAATGCATGGAACGCATTTTGTATCTCGACGGCACGCCAAATATGAGCGACTACTTCAAGATCAATGTAGGCAACAGTGTCGAGCAGCAGTTCAAGAACGATTTGCAGTTGGAGTATGATGCCGTGAAACGTCTGAACGACGGCATCAAGCTGTGCGTCGCGCAGGGCGACAATGCCTCGAAGACGCTGGCCGAAAGCATCCTCAACGACGAGGAGCACCACATCGACTGGCTCGAAGCGCAACTGCATGCCATCGGCGAGATGGGTATCGCGAATTATCTAGCGCAACAGATGGAAGGCAGCGAGTAAAGCGAAATCGGCAGGGTTCAATCATTGCCGTGGCAGGTGGAATCAGCAAGCCCCGCTTTTCGCGAAGCGACAGCAAGAAATGTTGGCGAGCGCAATGCTCGCCAATTTTTTTTTGCATGACGCCGACCATGCTCGAAACAAAATCACGTCATACGTTACAATGAGTGAGCGTCGCAATTTGCCGACGCTTCCTAACCAGTCTTCCCACGGAGAGATGGCCGAGTGGCTGAAGGCGCACGCTTGGAAAGCGTGTATACTCGAAAGGGTATCCAGGGTTCGAATCCCTGTCTCTCCGCCATATTTTCAATAACTTAGAGGCAAATGGCGGTCAACGCGGTCAAATTACCGGAATCACTGAATAGCCATCCTGACTACTGCGCTGTTGGCAATCCGCATCCCCTCGGCCATGGAACTGCCGTACTTCGTGGTCATGGCGATGTTGGCGTGCCGCATTAAATCCTGCTGTATCCCGATTGGAGTACCGTTCGCGTCCATCCAAGTGCGGTATGTGTGCCGGAACGTATGCCAGCCCACGGATTCGCCCAAGCCTGCACGCTTACCAGCCGGGATGATGTAGTCGCGCTGCACCGCGTTCAGGTAGTACGGCATGGCCCCGGCAACCCAGGGCGACGCCCATACCCAATCGCTGTCAGCCTTGAACTCCGAGATTGCCCGCCAGTCATCGAGCACTGCGATGAGCGCCGGATCGAGCGGTAGCCGCGCCTTGCTCTTCTTCGTCTTCACGACATCTTCCCGGTTGGCAATCACGCTTCGCTGAATCAATACCTGCCGGTTTGCCCAATCGAAGTCAGACCATTTCAGGCCGGAAATCTCGGAGCGGCGAAGCCCGAGACACATTGCAACGAACACCATCGTGCGGTAAGGCTCGATGACAATCTGTTGCAACAATCCGCCGAACTGCTCGGGCGTCAGTATCAGCGGCTCCTTGTCGGTCAGCGTCCCGCCCTGAACACGAATCAGGTCCATCGGGTTGCGCTGCATTTCGAACATTTCGCACAGCATCGCGTACTCGAACACCTGGCGCATGACGCTCTTGATGTGAGCCTTCGTCTTCTGCGCCAAGGGTAGGGTAAGGAACCAGCGATGCACGGCCAACGGTTTCACCGCTCCGAGATCGTAGTCTCCCCATACCGGTAGTACGTGCCTTTCTAGGTTGTTGCGGTATCCGCCGCTCGTCGTGAATCGCTTTGGCATACGCTCGCTCATGTAGCGCCGAGCTGCCGTTTCGAATGTGACGATCGGCATCTTGTGAGTGGGATTGGCGGTCGGCACGAATCCCGAGGCCAGCCGCAACGCTTTGGCCTTGGTCGGGATCTCAGCAAGGGTGCCAAGTCGCTCGCTCCGGCGCGAGCCGGTCGAGTGATCTTTCCAGCGGTACACCCACACTTTTCTGCGGGGGTCCAGGTACACCGAACCCCGTTGGTAGTGCTGTCGTTTCATGTTCGTTCTTCCTTTCGCTCTTCGGGCGAAAGCTGGTGGCACGACGATTCTAGCCTTCCCGTAATCCATTCATCCAGAGAAGAACAACGGAACCGCCAAACCTTGCCAATTTTCAGTCCGGGCAGCTCGTGCCGAGCTGCCATTTCACGAACGGTTACGGGATGGAGCTTCAGAATACGGGCGGCTTGTTGTGCGTCAATCAGAGGTTCGATCTCTGCCATCTCCTGCTCGTCAGCTGCCAGAAAACCAGCGACCTAAAGACTAGGACTTGCTGCCGAGCACTTGAACTGGCAGCAGAATTCCGTGTCTGTCGGCCCGCAATTTGGCCTTGCGGGCACCGCCAGGAGGCACCAATAGGCTTCGCCATCCAGAGCAGTGTCGCTGTCAAGAGGTCAAAAATTCCACGAGTTCAAAGTTTGAGCAGGCATTGAGGGCTGGCGAGAAAAGGGATGATTGGTTCACCCTTTCTCGCCGGCCCGGCAGACCGATGTCGGGTCCACACGTATTTGGTCTGCAGAACAGAACTGCAGATGGTGTGTCGACAATTACAAGCAGATTGGACGAGCGATTTCGGTACAGACTGGATCTAGAAAACCTTGAGCACGTTCCGGCTGCTCAAGAGACAGTTCGATGACAGCAAAACTATGAGACAGCTCGCAGCCACCGGACAAGATCGGGCGACAGGTGATCGTCTCCGAAAACTTGTTGCGAAATACTAGAACACTGTCGCGGGGAGAAATGCAAGAAAAAAATTGGCAGCGACACCAAATTATTCTCGGCGCGCCTGGCCGGGGCTGAATATGCGGCGGGAGAACTTGCCAATAGCAAAGTACTTGTCGTAACGTACCCCACGCGATGCGGCTTCGGCAACGACCTCGACAACAGATCGGCGACTCGATAATTGCCCCACAGTGCCAAGGAGTACGTGGGCGAGCGTCAGCCAGGACCTCAATCAGCGGTGCATCGCCGGAGGGAAGAAACTAGCGTCATGCAGTACTCGTGCCCCACCTGCGGCAGCCAGAACACGCAACGACTCTCCACAGCGTACATGTCTGGCGTATCAGAGTTCTCGGCCGTGACGAGCGGATTTGGTTGGGCGAGGGCTCCCGTGTTTGGGAGCGGTTGGACAAGCGGAACTTCACAGACACAGCTCTCGAAGATTGCCGCACCGCCGACCAAGAAAAGTTATCGGAACGCTCTCTTCCTGCTTTTCCTGGCACCATTCATCGGTCCGGCGCCCTTTGCCATACTTGAGCACATTTACGGAGTCACTCCGGTTTACGAACATCTGGCCGTTGTTTTCGGCATTTTGCTGGAGATCGTCGCTTTCGTTTGGCTGATCTCGGCGTTCAGTTTCAATAAAACGGTCTGGCCCAAATTGTGTCGGCAATGGCAGCTCCATTTTGTTTGTCTCCGGTGCGGACAGGTTTATGTTTCTGGCTGAAGCGCCGGACTGACGGCATTGCTGCAATTTGACGATCGGGATGCGCAACAATATGCTGGCCGGGATTCGAAGAAGAGGTGACCCTGCTTGCCCAAGAAAATTCACGACCCAATAGCATCTCAATCCGATCCTCCTCCATGGGAGATTCTTCAAGAACGAATTCTCGCCGTTCTCAATGACTATGCCGACGACAATCCCGTTGTGCCAGATGCACTGTTGCTTACCGGGGCCGGTCTTGCGTACGTGACGTTTGCGACGACCCGTTACGGCGCAGATGCTTTCCAGAACGTCTACGAAAACCTGCGGTCCATAGTGCAATTATTTCAATTCATAATCGATGACGAGAGAAAGCAGTTGCCCAAGCGTTCGCTCAAAGAAAGCACAAACAAAAAGAAAGCGCTGACGGAGAAATGGGATGTTCTGGAGTCAATCCGGAAGAAACTGAGCGTTCTGGTGGAGCAAGAAATCAAACGTATTCAGGAACAAAGCCCTAAAGCGAACTAGGAAATTGAGACTTTGCAAACAGGCTGCTCTGACCGCTCGCTGGCCGCATCCCGCAAAGCGCCAGCGGAAGTGCGGGGATCTAGCCTCCTCTAGCGCTGTTGTCACAGCTGCTTCGGCTGCACTTAAACTGAATAGGACCAATACGGTGAGTGTTCGATTTGGGAGATCTACGCATGAAGAAACTCATATTATTGCTGGCTGCCATCATGATGCTCGTGGCAACGGCTTGCCAGAAGACAGAGGTGCCGGTACCGACAGAGAAGGATGGTGAGCAGGTCTGGCACAACACTTTCAAGAAGCATGGGGTAGAAAACCAAGTTGAACTTGTGAGCTTCAAGAAGGTCAACGGGCAGTTGGAACGTGACCATTACACCCTGTATTTCGAGGCGCAGGAGCGCTACTTAACTGACAATCTCAAGCCGAAAGGGACAGTGGAGACAGTCAAAGCGGCCTACGAGTTCCAAAAAACTGAAAAGGGCTGGCTCGGTCCCGATAACCAGGTTTACGAGTTTGGCAAATGAAGGACAGCCGGTGCTTTGGTTCTCATGACTTGCTTGAACCGGATTCACTCCCCTGAAAATTTGACGGGACTTGGCAGTGCCCCTACTCTGCTGCCCACACTGCAAGCCGGTGTGGGAGGTCAAGGGTGTTCGAGTCGTCCGAGCAGGTGCATCATGCGCTCTCCGAGGTCGGTTATCTCACCGACAGTGTGACAGCAACGGCCGTCTATCTGGCGGCTAAGCTGAAGAAACCGCTGCTGTTGGAGGGGCCGGCAGGAAGCGGCAAGACGGAGCTCTCTTACGCGGTGGCGCGTGCAGCCAGCACGCAGGTCGAACGGCTGCAGTGCTATGAAGGGATCACCGAAGACAAGGCCATCGGCAAATTCGATGAATCCCTGCAGCGACTTTACGTGGAGATGGCCGCCCGGAGCCCCGTAGCAACCGACTGGGCAGAGCTTGGCAAGCAACTTTCCGCCTTGGAATTCTTTGCCGCCGGTCCGCTGTTGAAGGCTTTGCTGTCGCCAAGCCCTTGCGTACTGCTGATCGATGAGCTCGACAAGGTGGATCACGCCTTTGAGGCGACGCTGCTGGAGATCCTCTCCGTCTGGCAGCTTTCCATCCCACGCCTGGGAACGATTCCGGCATCCTCGATTCCATTCACTGTACTGACTTCCAACGAAGAACGCAGGCTGGGAGATCCCCTGCGCCGTCGCAGCCTGTATCTCCGCATCGAACACCCCACCGCTGAGCGGGAAGGCGAGATCGTTGCACTCCGTACGCCCTAGCCGGCGAAGCCACACATCGCCTCATTGCGGGCTTTGCGAAGGCACTCCGCGCGTACAGCCTCGAAAAGCCGCCGTCGGTCTCCGAGATGATCGACATTGCCTTGTCGCTCGGCCACCTCGGGATCGAAGAGGTCTCCAGCGAGCACCGCGATGTACTGCTGCCGCTGCTGGCGAAAACCGAACGTGACCGCCAGCGCCTGCTGCTGCGGGATGGATTCGCCAGCGTTGTGTACGCCGCCAGGCACTACGCAGAAGCCATGCCCAGCGAAGAAGTGGGGTCTCTGCTTGCTACAGCGGAACCGCCCAGGCAGGAGTCGGCCGCATGAATGAAGCATGGGCGCGTCTTTCACTCTTGATCCCCGCGGGACTGCTTCCGATTTCGCTCTCCGCAGCGCCGCATCCGGAAGCCAGCTACTACGCTGACGCCTACGCGAGGCATTACCAGGTTCCGCGCGAGTTGGTACGCGCGATCATCCAGCAGGAGTCGAACTGGAATGACCGTGCCGTCTCGATCAAAGGCGCCTGCGGGCTGATGCAACTCATGCCGCGTACCGCTTCACGGCTCGGAGTGTCGGACACTTTTGACATGAAGCAGAACATCAGCGGCGGCGTCCGGTATCTGCAGTATCTGCTGAGCCAGTACCACGGCGATATGCGGCTTGCCGTAGCCGCTTATTACGCGGGCGAGCACCGTGTACACGATTTGCAGTACAGCAACCAACAAGTCATCCGGTACGTGGAACAGGTGCGACGACGTTACCTCAAAGAACTCGCATCGAACACCAGCTCTGAGGAGGGTCAACCATGAAACGTAAACTCGCAAGCCTGATTTTTTGGGGCGTGGTCGTGCCGGCCATGGCACAACAGGCCCCGTCCCGTTCTCCAGCCACCAATGACGTCGCTCCGGTTATCTCGAAGCTGACCATCTCTCCGGACACGGTGACGGACCTGAGATTGAAACCGTTCTATGCCGCGACAATCCGCATGCCGGAACCTGTATCTTCCGTGGTTGTCGGCGCCCCAACACTGTTTCTGGCCGAGCACAACGAACACGAACCGGACCTGGTCGTGGTAAAACCCATTACCGCGGATCCTGCAGTCAGCAACCTGTTGATCGCCACCAAGTCTGGTCTGGTGGTCAGCCTGCGCCTGTTTAGCGACGGATCGGCTTCCGGCGGTGCGAAGCCTGTTGACTTCGTGCTGATCTACAAACGGCGGGGGAGTTTCCTGATCGGAGCGGCGGACGAAAGCTCAACGACGCCCGCGGCTGCCACGAAACCAGGGATGAGCGCTTATGAGTCGGCATTCCGGCAACAGACACAGGTGTCCAGTCCCGAGTGGAACCAGAGCAAAGGCGCGATCGCTGCCAGTCTGGGCGCCTTGACCGGAAACGGTGATGACATCATCGTGGCCTTCTCCGTTCTGAATAACACCAGTCATTGGGTCGAGGTCTTGCCGCCGCAGGTGGAACTGGCAAATCCCAACGGTAAGGGGAGCAAGAACAACACGGAGGACGGAAAGACGAAGAAAGTTCTGGCGGATCAGGTCGCTGTCCTTGAGTTTCTCTTCACCCAGCAGAAGCTGGCGCCGGGAGCTCGCGCCGATGGCGTGGTGCGCTTTGAGCGTCCGGATTTCAAGCAGCACCAGGAACATCTGCAACTGGTGCTGGCAACAGCGGATGCGGTGAACCGGCCATTGCTACTGGAGTTGCCATTCACGGCCCAACCCACGACCGCCAATCTCAAAGCAGGCAACTAAGCGAGGAGTCACATGTCTCAATTCAAACAGCGCACAAACAACAACGGGTCAAAAGCAGAAGGAACGAAGGCCGCAACACTGCACATCGCGGACCTGGCCGCAGATCTAAACCCGGGCACCGCTGAAGCGGATGACGCTGAGCGCGAGTCCGATGAACAGCGCCCACCAATAGCTGCAACACGCAGTTTTCGCATGGCCAAGGACGATAAGACAGCCCGGCTTGTTATCGGCTTTCTCGGGGTCGTTGCCGTTGCGTTCCTGATGTTGGTTCTGTTCTCCCAGAAGAGCAAACCAAGACCGAAAAAGAGCGGAGAGGCCGGCCTTGGACGTCCGAAGGTGGCGGAAACAGCACCTGCCAGCAACGACTCCATCGTTCCCGGCGGCAGTATGCAACCGATGCAGGAGGACAAGCGGCAGCCCGGCCAGGTAAACGCGCACGACGTGGAGAACACCAAGAAAGTCCGGACTGGTGCAAGCGATGCAGTTACCAACGTCACGCCGAATGGAGGGAAGAACCTGGCGCAGATTCCGTCGTTTCCGCCACCTCCGAGCAATGGCGATAACTGGACTCCGCCGCCATACGGGCAGAACCGCAATGAAGTAACCACGGAGAAAACCGTCGCAGATGGCCTCGCCAAGCCATCATTGGTGTTCACCGCAGGCGGCGAAAAATTCAACCCGGCCGTCAGTGGGGAAAACACAGGGCAGACGCTGGACCTTGGCGTTGGGTCGCGCCTTTCAGCCAGGCTGGCTTCGGTGGTGACGACTGCCGTCGATCAACCCGTTGTCGCGATCATCGAATACGGCTACCAGCACGATGGCCAGATTATTGTGCCCGCTGGATCGAAGGCGGTAGGGACCGTTAGGCAAGCAGACCGCAGCGGCTACCTGCAACTGCATTTCGATCATCTGGAAATGCCCGACGGCTCAAGCGTCGGCATCGACGCCCTGGCGACCGACCCTGACTTGGGGCCTTTGCGAGGGAAAGTCACCGGAACGAGCAGGGGAAAGAACTTCGCCGTTCGTGCTCTCACTGGCGTTGGACAGATGAGTGCCATGCTGGTCGGGCAGAGCAACTTGAACGGAGCGGTGAGTGAGGCCGACCTGATGCGCATGCAAATGTCGGAGAACGTGGGCCGCGCCGGCGATGAGGAAATCAATCGTCAGGTGATGATGGAGCATCCGATCGTCACCTTACCGGCAGGCCTGCGGATCTATGTGGTCTTCGAGAAACAACCGGAGGAGAGGTCAGGCAGACGAGCCTTGGGCGAACTACAGCGACTCGAACGCGGAGCGGCAAACAGCAACCCCAGCGTCCAGTAATTCTCGACAATTCCCCTGTATTTCGTATCCCCAAGCCCCGTCCGCGTGACGGGGTTTTCTTTGTTTGCGCAGGGATTCAGATTTAGGAATTAGGTCTCTTGCGCAATCCGGAATAGAGAAAAAGATCACACGTGGTCTCGAATCCGGAATCGCCCATTTTGCATAGTCCGGAAACGAGAAAGACATCGCAGTGATCTCGAATCCGGCATCGCTCTCGCAACACAATCCGGAATCAAGAACAACATCGCACCAGTTCTCGAATCCGGATTAAACGTATCTGCAAAATCCGCGATCGACAACCGTGTCGCAGCTCACCAAGGTTCCCGGAGCAGTGAACTTCTTACGACGAAAGCACTTGGCTGCGATCTTCGAAAGACTGCGAAGGCTGCGCCCTGCAGTTTTACATCTCAGTTCCCCAGTCACAAAAAAGGTCGCATGAGCATCACTCATATTTTTCGTTCGAGAGCTTGCGCTGAAAACGGGCGGGTTCTCGCCCATACGCGCTGTTAAAGGTGCAGCAGAAACTTGAGGCTACTCCCGAAGAGCCCTACATTGCGCTCACCCGGCGGAATCACCGCCCTGGAGAGAGAGCCTCATGAGCAACACTCGGCACCTCAACTGGTATGGCTCGCCGTTGATTCGGGCGATCGGTACCACACTTGTCTTTCTTAGTTTGGTGTCCATACCGGTCGCCAGCCATGCCCAGAACCTCGGCAAGCAACCAGCGACAGGCCAGGCGGTACAGGGAGAGCAGGCGAGCCAACCCGAAGGCGCCTTCCTCAACCTCGTCGACTGGATCGGCAACGTGATCTGCCCGGTGGGAGCAGCGCTTGCCATCGTGGGCTGTGTCATCTCCTGGCGGCAGGGTAGGGGTTACATGCCATGGGCTTTGACGGCTGGCGGGCTGCTCGCGGTTTCCGCCTTAACGCGACTTGCCGAATTTTTTATTGCGAACGGCCAGCAGATCGGCTGACACACACACTTCTTTCGCGAGAGTAAATCCATGTTGCTGCCTCCATTTCTGGGAAACGTGATCGCGCTCCTGCTGGCCTTGATGACGCCGGCTGCACTGGGATGTCTGGTGCTCGCCGGGCTATGTCTAAGAACAGAAGGAGGGATCAACTTCAGATTGGAGGCAGTTTCCTTAGATACATCCTGTGGGCCGCAATCTTTTTGACCATGCAAGGCATTGGGACCTGGTTCGCCAGCTTGGGACTCGGCCTCAACGGTTTCAATATCGGCTTCGGGACCGGCGAACTTGGGCCGATTGCCGCCGTGGTTACACGGTTCGTTCAAGACGTAGTGCTGGTCCACCTGGTTCCGGTGATCGCGGCGGCGTTGGTCGTCAAGGCCATTTTCGATATTGGTGAAAGACACAATCCGCTGCCTTCGATCATCTCCGCCCTGTTCCTGCTGGGCATTCAGGGGTTGTTCACGATATTCCAAAGCTGGAACGACGGCTCCGATTTCGCAACCACCGATTTCCTGGTAACGCCTGGAATTACCTGGCCTCACAGCTCTGCCCGCTGGCCGCATCGCTCGCGATTGGCGGGGCGGTGTTGGCCTACGTACGCAACCGTAACTGGCTGCGGTATGCCGCCTCTTCCTTCGGACTGTTAACAGTGTCGGGGCTCTGGTACCTGGTCAAAGCCATGGCGGGGGCTTGGTGAAAATGACTAACGAAAAGACAACGCAGAAGGTCCTGTTTGTATGGCTGATTTTCCTTTTTCTGGTTACCACGCGAGTATTGCTCGTGACCAAAGCCGGGGTGCTATTGCTGAGCCTCGTGATTGTGGCTTTCAGTATCTGGGTAGCGTTTCGCCTGGTCGAGAGCGCGGTAGCCGCAGCCTGGAAGATCTCCGGCGTTATCGCTTCGTTGCTGATGCGGAAGCCGGCGGAATCGCGCAGCGCGGAACAGAAAGGCATTGGAGAGTGAACGATGGGCTCGTTTCAACCAGGCCTGCTGAACCTTGCCAATTGGATGGGCAACGTCATGCTGCCCATTGGCGCGGGACTGATTCTTGCGTGCGGGATTTACCAGTTCTCCAAAGGCCAGGAACTGGAACGCTACATCTACGGCGCCATGGCGGCACTGCTTGGGTCGGGACTGCTGCGTCTGGCAGAGGTGATCTCGCAGCAGAATGGCGGCGCGGACCAGTACATGGTCATGCTGCTCACGGTCACCAATTTCGTGGGCAATGTGTTGATGCCCTTTTACGCGGCGATCGAGATTGTCCGTCTGGTCCTGGGGATTGGCGGGGTATTTGAGCGTCTGGCGATCGGCGATGACTGGCTTCGGCACGGCATGGCGGCAATGGGAGCCCTGCTGGTTTCCGGTCTCCTGCGATTGCTCGAATACTTCGTAGCGAATGCGTCTTAAGAGGAACGAGGCTATGGCACTGAATTCGTCACCGGTATCGAGGAACCTTCACTTGAAGGTGACCATCCTGTTTCTCGAACTCGAAGATCTGCTGACCATCATGTTGGCTGTGTGCGGCGCATGCTCATCGGAAATTTCCTGTTCTCCGACCGCTACATCTTTCATATACCGATGAATTACTTCCTGCCGCTGGCAATCCTGCTGGTTGGAGTGCCGGTATTGATGATCTTCAAGTACGGCAAGCCGCGCGGCTACCTGCTGGACCTGCTGCTGTTCCACGCCGGGCCACAGCAGTACTGCGCGGGAACGCAAGAGTCCGTCATTCGCAGCAGCTATTTCCGGGAGGAAGAGGTCTAAATGCCGACCACGTGGAAGCAACATGAAAAGGCCGAGCGAGCCTGGGCTGTGCGACCTTTTGCCCATTCGGGATTATCTCGACGACGTCATGATCCGGCTGTCCGGTGAATTTGTTGCCGGCTATGTGCTGAAGGGCGCGGTCAGCTACTTTGCCGACGATGCCGGGCTGAACACGATCAAGTCCCATCTGGAAGCCATCCTGCGCACGATTCCTGAAGAAAGCATGCGTCTGCAGTTTCGCTTCGAGGTCACCGAAGACCTTGGAGATCTGCTACAGCGATACCAGGATTGCTCGCGGACACAGGACGAGGCCACGCTGGCGATGGACCAGAACCGGCTTGCCATGTGGCAACGGAAGGAGGCGGGCGGCGAATATCTGCGCCGCATGACCCACCTCTATCATCTGGGACCCAGAGCGACATCATCGCGTGCTCGCCGTCTCCGGCAAGACGGCGAAACGAAACAAAGATGGCGGAGGATCAGTCTCTCCACCAGAAAGATCGTCCAGCGCACACTGAAAGAACACAGCGATCTGATGAGCGAGTTCGAAAGCCTGCTCAACGGAATCGAATCAGCTATGGTCGCGGCAGGCCTCGATCCTCAACGCATGAGCGACCAGGACCTGTTTCTGGAGACCAAGCGTGCGCTGGCTCCCCTGAAGCCCGATCTACTCCCGCTGCGGCAGTTTCCATACTCTGGGCGCTACGTCACCCCTCGCGAGCAATGCTCGGTTGTCAGCATCCTCGGCCGACGGAAGACTACATCAATATCGATGGATCGCTGTGGAGCTTTATTACGCTGAAAGCTCCGCC
>CAVRWP010000007.1:0-117368 GCA_963724965.1 uncultured Acidobacteriaceae bacterium | reverse complement strand
CTTTTTCTTGGACTTCGGTTGGAGCCGCCTACTTGCAGCTTTCGCTCACCATCTTCAAATGGGTTACTTTCAAGTCGACGTATGAGGCGCTGCCGGCTTCCGACTTCTCGCTGGCTTCTTTCTTCTGCTCCATCGCCGGAGACAGCTTGGCCTCAGTTCCCGTCACCGTAACCGTGTGATTGAGATGTTCGCCCAGATTCTTGCCCCACAGTTCGTACATCTTGCCGTCCTGTGCCATCAGGTAATAGCCGTGGGAGTCGGTGCCCTGCTTAATGCAGCCGGTCGCTGTCATCTCCTGACCGCTGTCCTGGGCGGTCATTAGCAGAGGGAATGCAGCGAACAAAAACAGCGCAGAGAGGAAAAACGTCAGTTTCTTGATGTTCATAACTCGTGCTCCTTTGCCGAGCCAACAGGCCGGCGGGCGAGACGCTTGGGCCGCCTCATGGTTGTGAATCTTCCTCACCAGAAAGAGATGCCATTGCTATCTACTATCGACGATAGTAGCACTTCCTGGGTTGCCGACGAGGGGTAAAAAGAGCGCTAAATTACCGCTTTTGCATCCCTGTTCGGCTGCTCAAGGAAATGTGGCTTCAGGGGGTTACGCGGCGTGGCGGGGCTGACTATAATGAGAGTGGAAGTCACGACTATGACCACACGCGAACACTACGTCAGCCCCCGTTCTCCATGGCGTCTCCCCGACGTCGGGCAGAGGTGCACGTGCTTGCTGGTCACGGGTCATTTCCATGCGAGCAGACGTGAAATTGGCCCCTTGCATGGCTCGTCCCAACCTCTTCTCCGGCGACTAATTCTGTTCTCTTCCTGCTTCTCCCGCACAGTCCGGTTCAACCTGACCGCGCTTGCGGGCTGACACCAGCTCCGGTACACAACTCGTGCCGCAAGCCTTAAGGGAGGAAAACACCATGTCCGCCAATACCCTGACTCCGGTCGCCGGTCCCAGCATCAAGACGGCTCTGCCCGGGCCGAACGCCCGCCGCATTCTGGAAGCCGATCAGAAGTACATCTCGCCCTCGTACACCCGCTCGTATCCGATGGTCGCCAAGCGCGGCCGCGGCTGCATCGTCGAAGACGTCGACGGCAACGAGTTTCTCGATTTCTCCGCCGGCATCGCCGTGACGTCGACCGGCCACTGCCATCCCGAGGTCGTCGCTGCGATTCAGAAGCAGGCTGCCGAGCTGATTCACATGTCCGGCACCGACTTCTACTACGAGAGCATGATCACGCTGGGCGAGCGGCTGTCGAAGGTCGCGCCCATGAAAGGGCCGCACAAGATTTACTACGGCAATTCGGGCGCCGAGGCGATTGAAGCCGCGCTGAAGCTGGCACGCTATCACACCAAGCGGCAGAACATCATCGCGTTTTACGGGGCGTTTCACGGACGCACCATGGGCGCGCTTTCGCTGACCGCGTCAAAGCCGCAGCAGCGCCGCCGCTTCGCTCCGCTGGTGCCCGGTGTGACTCACGTGCCGTATCCGAATGTGTATCGTGCAACGAGTGCTGACGCCGAGGCCTATGCTCTGGAAACTGCGCGCTTCATCGAGGAGAAGCTGTTCAAGACGACGCTGCCTCCTGAGGAAGTTGCCGCGATTTTCGTTGAGCCGATCCAGGGCGAAGGTGGATACGTCGTCGCGCCGACGGTGTTCATGCAGGAACTGCGAAACATCTGCGATCGGCACGGCATTCTGCTGGTGGCTGATGAAGTGCAGTCCGGCGCGGGTCGTACCGGCAAATGGTGGGCGATTCAGCATACCGGCGTCGAGCCCGACATTCTCTGCAATGCGAAGGGACTGGCCAGCGGCATGCCCCTGGGCATCATGATGTCGAAGGCCGAGATCATGGATTGGGTTCCCGGTTCGCACGCTTCGACGTTCGGCGGTAATCCGGTTTCCATCGCGGCGGCACTGGCCACGATGGACGTCCTCGAACGCGAAGGCATCAAGAATGCCGAAGTTGTCGGTAAGCACATCATGGACCGCATTGCGGAGTGGCCAAAACATCTCGACCTTGTGGGCGATGTGCGCGGCCGAGGCTTGATGATCGGCGTCGAAATCGTCACCGACAAGAAAGCCAAGACGCAGGGAGGCACCGAGCGCGACAAAATCGTCGAACTGGCGTTCGAGCGCGGCGTGCTCTTCCTTGGCTGTGGTCCGAATAGCATTCGCATCGCACCGCCGCTGATCGTGAGCAAGGAACAGGCCGACATCGCGATTGACGTGCTGGAGGAGTGCATCCACATCGTCGCGGGAAAGCCGCACACCCGGGCGTCAAGCAACGGCAAACAAGCCGGAGCGTAGACGGTTCGGGTTTAGCAGGGCTGTGATAGGTGCCCCGTTGCTTTGGCAGCGGGGCTTTTTATTGGGTGCTTACAAACGTCAGCTCACATGGGTGGAACCCTGGCACGGCCGTTAACGTACTTTGCCAGTAAGGAGTTCAAGGACTACACTGCCTACGCCATGATTCGAAAAGCTGGAATTGCCATTGCGCTTTTGTTGGCGCTCGCTCCGATCTTTGCCCTCGCACAATACACCGACCGAAAAGCCATGGACGACCTCGGCGGCCCGAAGGAATTCGCTGCGCGTCGTGCCGAACTCGCGGCGAAGCTGAAGACCGGCTACGTCCTGCTCTTCGCCAAGACGCAAGAGCCGCCGGCTGCGCACTATCGCGAGGACAACGATTTCTACTACTACACCGGCCTGTCGGATCCGGGCGCCATCATGCTGATGGATGTCGCGACGCAACGCACCACCATCTTCGAGCCGCAGCAGAGTCCGCGCGAGATCCAGGTTTACGGCGCGAATCTGCTCGGCATGTCAAAAGATCAGCAGAAGGCATTCGGGTTATCCAGGCGTAGCTCCCTTGCAGGCTCTGGATTCGGGCTCTGGCTTTCCTCTTCGGAAATGGGGTCGACAACACGCTTTGGGTGCGGCTCGGCTTCGCTGACAAGCCGGATGGCGCGCGCTTCGAGACCGGCCGCGATTACGCCGCCGAGTACAACAATCCGTATGGACAGAATCTGCCCGGCGATCGCGACGCCCTGGTGAAGTTGCGCGAGCGATACCCCGCGGCGAATTTCCGCGACATTACCGGCACTATCGACGAGATGCGCAACATCAAGCGCCCGGGTGAAATCGAGGTGCTGCGCCGGATTGGGCGCATTAGCGCGCTGGGCGACATGCAGGCTATCGAGATGGCGCACCCGAACATGTACGAGTATCAGATCGAGGCGGAAGCCGAGTACGTCTTCCGCAATGCAGGCGCGCAGGGGCTGGCGTATCCCGCCATCGTCGGCTCAGGGGTGCACGCCAATACCTGGCACTACTTCTTCAATCGCGATCAGATTCAGCCGGGCAGCATTGTCGTCTTCGATTTCGCCGGCGATCTCGATCACATGACAATGGACATCACGCGCACCTTTAATATCGACGGCAGGTTCACGCCTGATCAGGCCAAGGCCTACAACACCGATCTTGAAGGTCAGAAGGCGGTGATTGCCATGCTCAAGGTCGGCAACACGTATGAGCAGGCAGCGGACGCCGGCAAGGCCGTCTTCGAAAAGGCTGGAGTAGGCGTCGCAGTGGATGGGATTCCCCGGGCATTTTGTCGGATTGGCGACGCATGATGTCATGCTGCCGAAAGGGCCGATCAAGGCGGGACAAGTGGTGACCGTCGAGCCGATTCTCGAATATCCCGATAAAGCACTGGCACTTCCGCGTGGAAGACACGATCCTGATCACCGAGAACGGTCCTGAGATTCTGTCGTCAGCGATTCCCAAGGAGATGAGCGACGTCGAGAAGCTTGTAGGCAGCCAGCCCGCGCCCCAGGTTGTGAAGTGAACTGCCGTGATGGCCGATAGTAAGAAGCGGTAACATAGGAGTTTACGTTTTTCCTGGGAAGGTCCTGAGTGCCCGAATTACGAAAAGATCCAATCATCGGACGATGGGTCATCATTTCCACCGACCGCTCCAAACGCCCCTCCGACTTCATGCGCGAGCCGGTCAAAATGAAGGGCGGCTTTTGCCCCTTCTGCGTCGGCAACGAAAGCAAGACGCCGCCCGAGGTGCTGGCTTACCGGCCAAACGGAGCTTCCGCCAACAGCGATGGTTGGACGGTGCGCGTTGTGCCGAACAAGTTTCCTGCGCTCGGCATTGAAGGCAACCTCAGCCGTCAGGCCGAAGGAATGTTCGACAAGATGAACGGCATCGGCGCGCACGAGGTCATCATCGAGACGCCGGACCACAACCTGACGCTTGTCGAATCTGCCGGAGAAGCGCATTGAAGACGTCTTCTGGGCCTATCGCGACCGCATTCTCGATTTGAAGCAGGACCGCCGCTTCAAGTACATCCTGATCTTCAAGAATCACGGGCCGCTCGCCGGCGCCACACTCGAGCACTCGCACGGGCAGCTGATCGCGCTGCCGATCGTACCCAAACATGTCGTGGAGGAGCTGGAAGGTTCCAAGCAGTATTACATCTACAAGGAGCGCTGCGTCTTCTGTGACATCATCCGCCAGGAGACCGAAACCGGTATTCGCGTAGTAGCCGAGAACGATGGCTTCTTGACGGTCGCGCCTTACGCTCCGCGCTTTCCGTTCGAGACCTGGATCCTGCCAAAGCGTCACGAGTCGGCATTTGAGAACTCGTCCTCGCAGGTGTACGAGAGCCTGGCCAAGGCAGTCAAGAATCTACTGATGCGGGCCGATCAGGTGCTGGACAACCCTGCCTACAACCTCGTTCTGCACACCGCGCCCGCGCAGGAATCCTCCATGGACCACTATCATTGGCACTCTGGAGTTCATGCCCCGGCTGACGAAGATTGCCGGCTTCGAGTGGGGAACCGGCTTTTATCAGAATCCGACACCGCCCGAGGAAGCTGCGCGCTATCTACGCGAGGCGCGGATCGAAACAACGCAGCCGGTAAAGGTTGGGTAAGCGAAGCGGCAGCAACTCTCAATCCTGCATACCTCTGCCGGATTCATGTAACCTTGAAGTAAGCAAATGCCGCTCAGGCTCATGCGACCCGAGCCCGGGTTACGAATCTTATTTTCATGGGCCTCGAAGCGCTGAAAAATCGGGCGCGTTTTCTCAGCGGACTTTACAGTGATCTGCTGGAGAACGGCATTCGCTACTTCTTCCCAGGCGCCACGCTGCAACGCGTTTCAGAAGGCGCCGAAGAGATGCCGGGCCTGTTAGGAGCCGTGCCCAGCGGTGGAGAAGTGCAGTTCGAGTGGATGGGTGCAGGTTACTCGCTGACCGCGAGTTCCAAGCTCTCCGACCATGAACGCCGTCTGCTGCGCAGTATCGGCATGGTGCTGTCGGCGCGATATCAGTTGCTGACCAATGAAGCGCTGGCGGCGCAAAGCTTTCAACTGTTCCGCGGACTTCCCGAAGATCGTTTCGTCTCGGCGTTTCTGGATCCCGGCCCGCACAGTAGCGCAGAGTCGATCGCAGAAATCCCAGACCGCATTGCCGATGCCATCGAGGTCTTGCGCATCAGCAGCATGAGCACCTACGAGAACCGGCGCATTTCTACCGGCGTGCTGCTGTTCGGTTCGATGCCCGAGCCCTGTCATGCTCCTCCGGAAACGCCGCCGAACGCGCTTGCGCTACTCGCCTGAACTCACTACGATTCGCAGCTTCCACCGGCTGTGCGACGGCTTGCGCACCATGGCGCTGGTCGACCAGAACGGATTGCTGGCCGAACTGATTGATGTGCATGAGTGGTCAGAGCCGTATCGCGACATGCCGCTGGCAGTGCCGCCGTCGTCAAAGTACTTAGACCATGCGCGCTCGACGCTGTGCGGCGGACATGTGTGCCTGGTGCTGACGCCGAATGGCGAGGTCAAGGTCTACAACGACGGCGTGCCCGTCTTTCGCTTTATCGACGGCAAGTGGCGGCTGGTGGATGCGCGCCACCGTTATGGCCTGTGGAAAGACGCAGTCGGCAACACAGAGCTGGCAGACCGCTTGTTCGCGGTCGCGTTGAACCTGACCGAGAGTCGGCGCGGTGCGCTGTTTGTTGTGCTGGATGACCATGAGTCGGCCAAGGCGCTGGTATCGGAGCCCGACATGCTCGATCACCTCAACCACCGTGACGTTGCTGATGGAATCACCAGCAAGGACCAGCTGCACTATCTGCTGCGCGACAAGAGCCTCCTCGACGTGCCTTCGACGGTTCTGGAAAATATCGCTCGCATCGATGGCGCCGTGGTCCTCTGCCGCGATGCCAACCTGCTGGCCTTTGGCGCGATCCTGCACCACCACACCTCCGAAGAGGCGATGAACCGCACCGTTGAAGGCGGTCGCACTACTGCCGCTATTGCTGCCTCACACTATGGAACGGTGCTCAAGATCAGCGAAGACGGGATAATCTCGATGTATCGCGCCGGCAAATGTCTGTGGGAGATGTAACCGCGGCTCGCTGCCTGTCGAATCCTATCCGCGCCGTAAAATAGAGTCGTGGCCAAACAGGCGAGCCAATATCAATTCGATTTGAGCGGCGGACACCTGGCGTTGAATTTCGCCAACACCATCAGTTGGCGTGGACACCCCACGGATCGCGAAGATCATCTCGCATCGCGTGCTGACCTGATTTCCTTTGCGGTCCAGGACAAAGTCGTTCCACAGAGTCAGGCGAGCCGAATGAAAGACGACGCCCACGGAGAGCGTAGTTTTCACAAGGCTCTATCAATGCGAGAGGCGATTTACCGCGTATTTGCTGCCATCGCGCAAGGCAAGGCGCCGGTGGCTGCCGATGTTGCTGCAATTAACGATTGGGCAATCGAAGCCCTCAAGCATCGCCATCTGATGCGCAGCAGCGGCGGCTATCGCTGGGAGTGGCAGAGCGACGCGTCCCACTCGCTCGACCGCATTCTGTGGCCAATCGCAATTGCAGCGGCTGACCTGTTGACCTCAGAAGATGTGAAGCAGGTGCGCTGGTGCGAGGCGCCGGAGTGCCAGTGGCTCTTTCTCGACAACAGCCGCAATCGCAGCCGCCGCTGGTGCGACATGAAAATCTGCGGCAATCGCGCCAAAGCCCGCCGCCACTATCAGCGCATTCGAGAATAGCTTCAGTCGGCGCGCGGCTCCGGGGTGATCGCGAGCGTCAACAACTCCGTCCCCCGAATGACCTTGATTTCGCACCTCACGCCACCGCGGGCATCGGTCAACAAACGATGCAAGTCGTCGACATTGGCAACGGTCGCTCCGGCAAAACCGATGACGATATCGCGCTCGCGTACACCCGCACGTTGTGCCGGCGAGCCCGCGACGACGTTCAGCAGGAGCAGACCGCTCTCGCTCGGCAAATCGTAATAACGCACCAGGCGGCGATGCAGCGCAACGCCTTGTCCCATTACGCCGATGTAGCTGCGACGCACACGCCCGTCGCGAATCAGCCGCGATGCTACGAACTCGGCTGTGTCGGCGCCGATCGCAAAGCAGATACCCTGCGCGCCCATGATTGTCGCGGTGTTCACCCCGATTACCTGACCGCTCGAATCGACCAGCGGACCACCCGAATTGCCCGGGTTGAGCGCCGCGTCGGTCTGGATGACGCCATCGATCAGTCGCCCCGAGCGTGAGCGCATCGTCCGTTCCAGCGCGCTGATCACACCTGCGGTAACCGTATGCTGAAAGCCCAGTGGATTGCCGATGGCGATGACCAACTGTCCCACCGTCAGCTTGCGTGAACTGCCCAGCGGAACCGAGGGCGCGGTTACGCTGCTGCGAATGACGGCCAGATCGGTGTCGGGATCGTCGCCGACGATCTCGGCAGGAAACCGGTCGCCCGCCGCAGTTGATACGGACACCGTGGATGCACCATGGACGACGTGGCTGTTGGTCAGGATGAAGCCATCCGGAGTGAAGACGAATCCCGATCCGGCGCCTTCGCCTCGACCCTGTTTTACCTGGATGTGAACGACAGCCGACCCGACTCGCTGTACCGCGCCAACAACGGCTCTGGAATAGCTGTCCAGTAACGCCAGATCCGGATTTGGCAGCACATCCTGCCCGTCCGCCAATGAACTGGAAAGGGCCTCATCTGCCAGAAACTGAAGAGAATCCATATGCGGATGTGGATGCTGCGCAGGCCGGATTCGATTCGCGGGCAGCGGTTGCCGCCTCTGGCCTGCGCCAGTGCAAGAACGTGCACACGTCAACGGGAATTAACCTGAGCTTCACAAGCCTTTAATCATTCAGCGTGCGTCCACGTAGTACTTTCAGGCCGAAGAGCTAGGTCTTGCAATCAACAAACAACTATAAAAGGACGCACGCATGGCGACAGCCGAGTCATATCCTGTCACTCCGGCACCGGCCCCATCGAGTGCCGTACACGCGAAGTTATCCAAGTCTCCCGGCAAAATCGGTGCAGCCATCTTTATTGGGGCGTTGGCGATCGGGTTTATCTACGCCGCCTACCACCTGATCTCCGATCTGTCCGCGGTACATTCTTCGTCGATCTTCCCCTTCGTTCTGTTGGGCGTTGCCCTTCTGGTGGCGCTGGGATTCGAGTTCGTGAACGGCTTTCACGATACCGCCAACGCGGTGGCGACCGTGATCTACACGCACTCGCTTGACCCGCATATCGCCGTCGCCTGGTCGGGCATGTGGAACTTCATCGGCGTCGTGCTCTCGACGGGAGCCGTTGCTTTCGGCATCATCTCGCTGTTGCCGGTTGAATTGATCCTGCAGGTCGGCAGCGGAGCCGGTTTCGCCATGGTTTTCGCCCTGTTAACTGCGGCGATCATCTGGAACCTGGGCACGTGGTATTTCGGCATTCCGAATTCCAGCTCGCACACCCTGATTGGATCCATCATCGGCGTAGGCATTGCCAATCAGTTGATGCGGGCGCGCACGGCGACCAGCGGCGTCGATTGGGGACAGGCGATGAACGTCGGCAAGTCGCTGCTGTTTTCGCCTATCGTGGGCTTTATCATGGCCGCCTCGTTGCTTAGCCTTTCCAAGTTTTTCATTCGCGACAAGCGGCTCTACACGGCGCCCGAGGGCGACGCGCCGCCGCCGTTCTGGATTCGCTGCCTGCTGATTCTAACGTGCACGGGCGTAAGTTTCGCGCACGGCTCCAACGACGGTCAGAAGGGTATGGGCCTGATCATGCTGATCCTGATCGGTACCGTGCCGACGGCTTACGCTTTGAATCACGCCATCACACCACAGCAGTCGGCTGACTTCATCGCCATCTCGCAGCAGGCCGAGAACGTGCTCGACAAGTATGTGACCTCGGGAGCGGTTGTCGCTGACCCGCGCGACGACGTTGAAAACTACGTTCGCACGAAGAGTTTCAATGACAACACCGTTCTCGCTCTGCGCGAACTCATCAACGGAATCAGCACCGAGGTCGCGAACTACAAGGAGCTGCGTTACATCCCGCAGGACCAGGTGCGCAACTTCCGCAACGATATGTATCTGGTGAGCGAAGCATTGCGCACCATGCAGAAGTCCAACCTCAAGGCGATCTCTGCTCCTGACGAGGCTGTGCTGGCCAACTACAAGAAGCACATCGACTACGCAACCAAGTTCATCCCGACTTGGGTGAAGGTTGCCGTCGCACTGGCGCTCGGGCTGGGAACGATGATCGGCTGGAAGAGAATCGTGATTACGGTCGGCGAAAAGATTGGCAAGGATCACCTTACCTACGGACAGGGTGCTGCGGCGGAAATCACCGCGATGCTGACGATCGGCGCGGCCGACATGTACGGCCTGCCGGTAAGCACGACGCACGTATTGTCGTCCGGTGTCGCCGGTACGATGGCGGCAAACGGTACCGGCTTGCAGTGGGGCACCGTGCGCGCCCTCATCATGGCATGGGTGTTGACGTTGCCCGTCGCCATTGTGCTCTCGGCGACGCTATTTTGGGCGTTCGTCAAGATTTCATAGGCCGTCAAGCCAGGCACATAACAAAAGGGCACACCGCTCTGGTGTGCCCTTGTTTCATTTAACGCGCGAACTAGCGCCCGAAGTACTTGGCGTTGCGCTCGGCGTAATCTCTCCACTTTTCCGGAAGGTCATCCAGCGCAAAGATCGCCGAAACCGGGCACACCGGCACGCACGCGCCGCAATCAATGCACTCGACCGGATCGATGAACAGCATCTCTTCGGCGCCGTGCTTGTCTTCGTCTTTCTTGGGGTGAATGCAGTCCACCGGACAGGCATCGACGCAGGCTGTATCTTTCGTGCCAATACACGGTTCCGCGATCACGTAGGCCATAAAGCAGTGTCTCCTCAGGTCTTTCTAGTCGTTATGTGGAGAATTCCGGTAAGAAATAACTCTCCGATACTATCAAAACGCTTCACATTGCGCGACGAGCACGAGCTTATGCAACACTTGCCGGCTCGCGTTCGCCCGCCGGTTCGTACTCGACAATGTAACCGGCGATGGCGCTGGCGGCTACCGTCAACGGGCTCGCCAAATACATCTGGCCGGGACCGCTGCGGCCGGGGAAGTTGCGGTTCTGAGCGCTGATGACCACCTGGTCGGCACGCTTCGAAACGCCGGGTCCGGCATTGATGCAGGCGCCGCAACTGGGTTCGATGACGTGCGCGCCGGCGCGCTGGAAGATGTCCAGATAGCCTTTGCGCACACAGTACTCGCGCGTCTCTTGCGATCCGAATTGCAAATAGAACTCGCAGGTGTCGGCGATCTTGCGGCCCTGCTTCAGGGCTTCGCCCAAGACCGTGGCATACATGTCCATGTCTTCGTTCTTGCCGGCCGTGCAGGTGCCGCCATAGGCGATTTCTACAGGAACTGGCGTGTTCAACTCGCGAATGAATTTGCCGTTGCCGGGATCGCCGGGAGTCGCCACCATCGGATAGATGTCGTTGGCGTCCAGCTCGATCATGTGTGCGTAGTGCGCGTCGGGATCGCTGTAGAGGCCTTCGGTGAGCGTTTGCGCTTCGTTCTCGCTCATGCCTCGCCGCTCCATCAGGAACTCGACTACCTTCTGGTCGGGAGCGACGATGCCAGTGAAACCGCCGATCTCGGCCGCCATGTTGGTCATGGTGGCGCGCTCGTCTACGCCGAGGGCCTCAATGGCTTCACCCGAGTACTCGATGACTTTGGCCAGCGCTTTGCCGGTGCGGATGTACTCCATCGACAGCAGTTTGAGGATGAAGTCTTTCGCTGTGACATTCTCGCGCTTCTTGCCGCGAATGATGACCTTCACCGACTCCGGCACCTTCACGCGAATATCTTTCGTGAACCATGAATTGAAGACGTCCGTGGTGCCGATGCCGAAGGCCACGCAGCCCATCGCGCCAACATGCGGCGTGTGCGAATCGCTGCCGACATTGAGCTGGCCGGGCAGGGCATAGCTCTCGGTGACGATCGAGTGGCAGATACCTTCCGAACCCTTGCGGTCCTTCAACTCACCGTGCAGCTTGATGCCACGGGATTTGGCGAAATCTTCCTGCTTGAGCTTCAACTGCGTCGCCAGATCCAGCAGGCCCATCTTGCGCTTCTCTTCCGACAGCACTTCATCGAGGAAAGTCAGATGGTCGCGGAAAAACATGATGGTCTTCGCGTCGGTAACCGGCTCTGTCTTTCCCAGGAAGTGCTCGTAGAAAATCGCGGCCATAGGGGTGACATATTCGTGGCTAAAGCGCAGATCGGTGCGAGCGAAGCCCGTATCGCCAGGTTTCACAGCCTCAACGCCGACCTTGCCGGTGCCGTGCAGCATGTGGCGCGCGAAAATCTTCTCGGCGATGGTCATAGGCCGCGGCTTAGTGGTAATCGGAGGCAGAAAAGCTTTGCCCTGCATGCGAGCGACATTGAACGGGAAGAGGCCGCCGTACTCGATGACCTGCCGCGTGATCTCGTCTTCGCCTTCTGTGAATTTCGCCAACGGAATTTCCTGGCCGCCGCGGATCCTGTCGATCATGCTGAAATCAGTCGAGGTCAGAACGCCCAGGTTCTGGCAGTTCTGCTTGTAAATGCGCTCGATGTTCTCGGCAATCACCAGCTTGATGCCCGCCGACATCTCGGCGTAAGGCGACTGCTCGCGGCTGGAACCTTTGCCGCGGCGCTTGCCACTGACGGCAGCGACGAATCCGCCCTTCTTCACGTCGCCGCGTTTGATCGGCGTTTCGTTGCCGCACTTCAGGCCGGTGTACGGAAACTCGCCCAGGGTCTCGTCGAAGAAGAAGCAGATGTGTGCGGGCGTAATCTCGTCGGTGGAGATATCGTCGCGCAGCTTGGGATTGCGTTCGGGATGCTGTGTGTCCCACGGCAAGTCTTCGCCGGCAAGCTGCTTTTTGATGAGCTCGGGATCTTCGGTCAGAAAAAGGATTCGCCCCTGCAGACGGACCATGTCAGGGCGCTTCTCAACGGTACGGTTCAAAAGCGAGTTATTCACCCATAGATTTTACCGCAGGTCACAGACGTGTGTGATGTGAAGGCGGGAGCTGACCTACTGGCGCGTCTTGACGTATTCCGCTACCGATGGCAGCTCTTCCAGACCACGTCCGGCGAACATCTCGGCGAAATTAGTCAGCAGTTCCAGGTGAATCAGGCCATTGCTGGCGAGCACCTCGCGGCTGTCCAGACGAAACGGAGTGCCATCGAAGCGCGTCACCTTGCCGCCGGCTTCCTGCACCAGCAATACTCCGGCAGCCGTGTCCCACGGATTGAGATTGAACTCCCAGTAGCCGTCGTAGCGTCCGCAGGCGACGTTGGCCAGATCGAGCGCGGCGGAACCGGCGCGCCGCACGCCATGCGAGCGCAAGGTGAGCTGATGATAGAAGTGAATGTTCGGATTCTTGTGACGCTTGAAGCTGGGAAAGCCTGTGCCGAGAATCGACTCCGCGAGACTTCTGGTCTGCGAAACATGAATGGGCTTGCCATTCATCATCGCCCCAGTGCCGCGTTCGGCGGCAAACATCTCATCGCGGGTCGGATCATAGAGCACGCCGGCTTCGAGCTGACCGTCCTGCCGCGCCAGCGCAATCGAAATGCAGAAGACAGGATAGCCGTGTGCAAAATTCGTGGTGCCGTCGAGCGGATCGACATACCAGTGATACTCGGCGTCGGACTCAGTGCGCGTACCTTCCTCGCCCACAATACCGTGCTCCGGCCAAAGCGCCTGTAATCGCTCGACAATCAGCTTCTCTGAGGAGCGATCCGCAACCGTGACCAGGTCTACGTCTCCCTTGTATTCAATCGTTACGTGCTGCGCAAAGTAGCGCATTACCAGCGCGCCGGCTTCACGCGCAATCGGTTCCAGATCGGGGAGGTAGCGGCTCATTCCTGGCCATTCTGCGGAGTGCCGTTCCGAGTCGCGGGAGCGCCGTCGGCGCGAGTCTTGCGGATGGTGTCCTCGGCGATGTAGGCGATCTCGTGCTTGAAGATGAACAGGTTCGGCGCACCTTCGCGCGTCAGTCGGACCATGCGGCGGTCGTAGTACTCGATCCAGCCGCGCACCACCTCGCCGCCCATCAGCTTGATGCGCACGGGCCGCTGCTTTTCGCCAAGCATCTTCAGGTAGTTTGCTTCCTGGTGAGTATCGTCCGGAGGAGGAGTCCGGCCTTTGTGGTTCGGGTCGCTACTGCCACGGAAAGGCATGGGTCGATTTTACATGTGAAGCTGGTAGTCGGAGCGGCGCTTCACGAATTTGTGGTGCCGTCCGCCACTTAACGGTGGTAGGCGATGGTCAACAATTCTTAACAATGATTTATCATTCCGACGTAGCGCCTCAGACTGGCTGCCTGCATCATTTCAGAGTGCAAGTCGCATCGTATTGACTGCAGTTGGTAAACGAAAGGCTGTCACGACTGATGTCGTGTTGCGCTCGCCTTGCCATGGTTCGCCTGCTCGCCACTTTTTCCGGCTGCGCGGGTTAGTAAGCATGTCGTGAGCGCAGCAAACGACCCTGCTCATGGTTCAACATTTCACCTCCCAGTTTGCAAGATCTGTCCCCACGCTGAGTCTGTTATGCCTCAGCCTGCTGGTGCTGACCTATCTGGTGCTGCGCAACTGGCGCGCGGTAACGGCGCTATCCAGAAACCGTTCTCAGTTATTGTCTGCCGGCGCGCTATTGGCCGTCACGTTGGGATGGCAGGTTTATCAGGTGAGTTTCAATCCAGAACCTGACGAATTGTTCTTCGCGAGCGCATTGCCGCGCGCACGCGCAATGACCGTCGAGGCGCTGCAGGCTTCGGGCTTGCCGGTAGTGGCGACCTACCACAACGACAATGCACGTACCGGGCAGAACCCGCTGGAAACGACGCTCACTCCCGACAACGTGAATGCTTCCCGCTTCGGCAAGCTGTATTCATTTCCAGTTGACGGCTACGTGTATGCGCAGCCTTTGTATATGCCGCAGGTCGCCATTCCGGGAAACGGCATTCACAATGTCGTAATCGTGGCCACCCAGCATGACAGCGTCTACGCCTTCGATGCCGATTCGCCTGCGCCCGCTCCGCTGTGGCAAGTGAGTTTCCTGAATCCCGATGCTGGCATCACGACGCTGTCGCCCAGCGATGTGAACGCGAGCGATATCGTGCCGGAGATTGGAATCACCAGCACGCCGGTGATCGACGTCGGCAGCAACACCGTTTATGTAGTGGCGGCGACGAAAGAAAATGGCGCGTTCTATCACCGGCTGCATGCGCTCGACCTTACCTCCGGCGCCGAGAAGTTTGGCGGTCCCCGCGTTATCCAAGCGACCTATCCCGGCGTGGCGCAGGATGCGGAAGACGGCATTCTGAACTTCGCGTCGCATCTGGAATTGCAGCGCGCAGCCCTGCTCCTTTCCAAAGGCAAGATCTACATAGCCTTTGCTTCGAACGCGGATTACGGGCTTTATCACGGGTGGGTGATTGCCTACGATGCAACCACCATGCGGCAGAGTGGCGACTGGGTGTCCACGCCGAACGGCTATCAGGGCGGAATCTGGATGAGCGGGTGCGGCCTCTCAGCCGATCATCAGGGTAATCTGTATCTTTCGACCGCCAATGGTCCCTTCGACGCTTTTGGAGATCAGCCGGGAAAGAATTACAGCGACAGCGTCGTTAAACTCAAGCCGGGAGCGCGAGGCCTGACTGTCGCAGATTTCTTTACGCCGTCGGCGCAGGCCAAGATGGCGCAGGAAGATCTCGACATGGGCTCTGCCGGAGTGATGCTGCTGCCGGACCAACTCGGGCCGTATCCGCACTTGGCGATTACCAGCGCAAAGAATGGGCATGTCTATTTGTTGAATCGGGACAATCTCGGCGGCTATTTCAACGCCGGCATCAGGAATCCGCAAGTGGTGCAGGAGGTCTCCGGACAACTCAGGCAGCAGATGGGAACGCCGGCATACTGGAACGGGCACGTGTATTTTGGCGCAGGCGTCAGTCCCCGGAAAGAGGGCATCAAGTCGTTCAGCCTGCGCAACGGAACCATCTCAACGACCCCGACATCGCAGAGCGCCGCGATTTATCACCTCACGCGCAGCACGGTCAGTGTCTCGGCGAACGGCAATGGCAATGCAATCGTCTGGGCCGTTGATAATGATGCCTATTACCAGGCGCATCAGGGGCCGGCTGTTCTGCATGCATACGACGCTAAGAATCTCGGCCGCGAACTGTACAACTCCAACCAGCGTGTCGCCCGCGACAAGGCAGGCCAGGCCGCGAAGTTCACCGTGCCGACCGTTGCCGGCGGCAAAGTCTTCGTCGGAACCGCGAACGAGGTGAACGTCTACGGTCTGCTGCAAGGCGCCGGAAACTAGCAGCGCTGCTGTGTTGCAAAAAAGCGTGGCAGGTCGCACTCCCCGAACAACTCCGCAGTGCGATGATGGATCTGGGTGTATGCATGCGATTTCTTCGCTACGTCTGTCTTTGCGCGCTCTTCCTGACCAGCACGCTGGTCATAACTCCCGGTCTCATCGCCCAATCAACAGCCCTGCAGGCTGAGCAGCAACGAGCCACCAGCACGCCCTACACGGGCGATCTTTCGATCTTCGAAACACCTGGACGAGATCAGAAACTGCACATCAGCCAGGTGATGACTGATCTTGGCATTGAGCCGGGTAAGTCCGTCGCCGATATAGGCGCGGGTTCGGGATGGTTCACAGTGCGCGCCGCCAAACGCGTAACTGACACCGGAAGCGTTTATGCAGTCGACATCAATCCGGAAGCCGTCGATTACATCAGGAGTCGCGTCACCAAAGAAAAGCTGACCAACGTAAAAGCGATTTTGAGCAAGCCGGATAATCCGGATCTTCCTGCCGACAGCGTCAACGCCGTACTTTTTCTGAAGGTTTATCACGAAGTGGCGGAGCCGGTCGTGCTGTTGCGCAATCTGCGAGCGGCGCTGAAGCCGGACGCGCGCATCGGAATCATCGAGCGCAACGGCAACGGTGCCGATCACGGTATCAACAAGGACGTGGTTCTGCGCGAGGCGGGTGAGGCTGGATACCGTCTGCTGGAAGAGCACGACGATCTGGTTAAAGGCGACAAGATGGACTATTTCATCGTGCTTGTTGCCAAGTAGCATCTCGGCAAAGCACCGTATTGCTTTGTTTTGACGCCCTCAGGACTTAGAATGAGGCTCCATGAACACGCCCTCGCCTATAAGCCCTGCGGTCGACCCTATCATCGGCCGGCTGGAAGACCAGATTGCGTGGTACGACCGCAAGAGCACGGCTAACCAGCACACGTTCAAGCGCATTAAAGTGACCGAGATCGTCGCCGCCGCTCTGATTCCTTTTCTCGCAGTCTTCAGGGAAGGATACGTCACCTACCTGACCGCCGCACTCGGTGTGCTGATCACGGTTCTCGAAGGTCTGCTCCATCTCAACCAGTATCAGCAGAACTGGACCAGCTACCGCTCGACCTGTGAAGAGCTGAAGCACGAAAAATTCGTCTTTTTGGGAAATGCCGCTCCTTACGCCAACGTTGCCGATCCGCGAGCCCTGCTGGCCGAACGCATCGAGTCACTGGTTTCGCAGGAACACGCCAAGTGGGCATCCGTGCAACAAGACTCCAAAGAGAAAAGCTAGATTCGTTACCAGGTTCCCGGGGATTCCAATTGGGTGCAATCTTCATCAGCTATCGACGCAGCGATTCTCAAGGAGAGGCCGGGCGGCTGTTCGACGAACTGGTGAAGGAATTCGGCCAGGAGTCCGTCTTTATGGACGTGGCCGCCATCGATGCGGGTTCCGATTTTCGCAAAGCCATCAGCGACAGTGTAGGAAGCTGCGACGTCCTGCTGGCGATGCTGGGAAGTGAGTGGCTTCATGCCACCGACGAACAGGGAAGCCGCCGGCTGGACAGCGCCGCCGATTACGTTCGTCTTGAAATTTCTGTTGCCCTGCGGCGCGATATCGCGGTGGTTCCGGTGCTTCTGCGAGGCGCCAAAATGCCACGCGCGGACGAACTTCCCGGGGATCTCGCCGACCTTGCCTACCGCAATGCAGTTGAGTTGACGCACGCTCGATGGAAGTCCGATGTGCAGGTTCTCATCAAAGCTTTGCGCCCGATGATGGGACAAGCAGCGAGTTCGGGATCGGTGGCGGCACACCATGGCGAACTGGACGCGGAAGCCGTACAGCGCATTTCGCGTGAGCTCGCCACCTACATCGGACCGATCGCGGAAATCGTAGTTCGTCGCAGCGCCGGTCATTGTGGATCGCTCGAAGAACTACATCGAACCGTGGCCGAGGAGATCGACAGCCAGGCTCAACGCGAAAAATTTCTGGCTGCCGTTCGCCGCTGACTACCCCAACAGCTTAAAAGCCTTCTCCAGACTGACTTTCATCCGGTTAAACGACTCGGTTACGGTAGCGATTTCGTCCTTTCCCTTCACCTCGAGCTGCGGGACGCCCTTCTCGCCCCGACTTACACGATCGGCGGTCTCCGATACCTGCTTCAGCGGACGTATCACAATGTAGTAAACGCCAATATCGAGGGCGATCATTGTGGCCACCATCGCCAGGATGAGGTAAAGCAGGAGACGGCGAAATGCCTGATTCGCAATCTGCACCGGCAGTGACATCGGAACGGAAACAATTTGCGCGGCGACAATGGAACCGGGCTTCCAGCCGAAACCACGCTGCGATCCATACTTCGCGATCATCGCCGCGGGAGCAGCCGACGGCACGCTGTGACATTCCATGCAAGGCGGATCGGCCGCAATCGGTGTAGCCAGGTAGAGGACGCGCCCGGTCCCGGCAGCGCGCTCTCCCGTTATCTCTTGCTTGTCGCGGTGATCGCGAAGGTAGTTGATGACGTCGGCCTCCCAATCAAGTGCCCGATGTGTCGGGTTGGTCGGGTTCAGCGTGGCTTCGTGGTACTCATAATCCGGATATTTCTGATGAATGTGGTTGAAGGTCGCCAGTGCGCTGAACGCAGGTACCGTCTCTGGCAAGAACGTAGTCTGGTGTTTGGGAGTCTGTTCCAGCAAGGGCGCCAGATCGTCGGCCGTGTAATCGCGAATCGACTTGGCGCTGGCCATCATCAGTTCCGCCTCTTGCATTACTTCGCGACGCGCGTTGTTGATGAGGAACTGATAGGCGCCTGCGGCGATGATCAGGCCGCACGCGCCGAACAGCACAACCAGGATCAGATTGAACTTGGTAAGCAGCTTCATGTTGTCCTTGAAGCGATGAGTGTACAGCAGGGCAGTGAACTGCAAGGAGTCTGGAGTTAGATACGGCGATTCAAGGCAGCACGTCAACGCGCAGCAAATTCAGCTTGGCGGCAAAGGCCACGTTGGCAGGAGCGTGCAGGACTCGCAGGCAGGCGGCGAGGAACAAGACACCGTTTACGGGCTTTGGCCGCACATCGGTGAGCACAACTGGTTCAACATTGTGGGTGCTGACGCCGAACGAGTGCGTCGCCAGCAGCTGCGCGCCCCTGGAGGCGTCGGAATCAGGCAGAATCCTCAGCGGCAAGTGCAGGTCACCGCTGCAGTCCGGCTGGTCGCAGAGAAGAAACTCCAGCTGAAGAGCGGCCCCATTCAAATCAGGATCGGGAGTAATTGTCCCCGTCGCTTGAAGATTGAACATCGAGAAAGAGCGCGGTTTTCCCAGCAATATCGAACCAAGGATAATGCGCCGTCCCGGCTCGGCGGGCAGGACAATGGCCCGAGGAGAGTTGGTCATGAGGCTTCGCGCTTGCGCCGAAACAAGGGAAGAACCCGCAAGGCTTAAGAGAACGACTGCGATCAGGGATCGACAAGGCATCGGATGCTTTGCTGCGGAACCTTTTCCTGTGACGAATCTTTAACATAGTCGGTGAGGCGCAAAAGGGCAAGATGGGATTGGCCGCATTTCAGCGGCAGCTAACTTCGCGGCGCGGCTACTCGAATAAAGAGTTTCTAGTGTGCGGTTCGCTGCAGCGCCATCAGCGCAGACCTGACCGCATCCATTGCCGCCGTCAGCGTCAGTTCCTGACCGACGTTGAGCAGTTCGGTGCGGCCGGTTTTTTGTACCGTGTAGTGAAACAGGTGAGCCGATGCGCGGTCGAAAATAATGTCACCGAAAGCTGAGCCATTGCGTATGCGGATTGCGCGCTTGTTGGCACTGGGAGTGGCAAGCGCCAGTCGATGCGCCTCGAGGATGCGATTCAACTGCGCCTCGTCCAGCAGGTTGGCGTCGTACATGCAGATTCCAAGCGCCGCCTTACCCGGATAATAGCGATCCAGCATGGCTTCGTACTCGGCAACATGACCGCAAGTATGGTTGTCCAGCACGGCCCAACTGAGATCGCCCGTGCCGCGAAAACCCGTGAAGCCGGCTTGAAGCGCCTGGCGTAAGCCCTGATCCAGAAAGCCCACCATCTGACTTTTATCGAAGGAACCACCCTTGAGATAGCTGTCTTCCGGTCTCGCAACCAGCAAGGCGCCACGCGTCATTTCTCGCTTAGTGTCGACTCCGACGCCGTGGAGACGCGCAAGGAATAAATCCATCCGGTCATCGGGCAGTACGCAAAGACAGCATTCGCCACGCAGTAATCCGGCCTGAACGAAAGGCACCGCAGTCGACAGTTCCTCTTCAACGCTCCGATAAAAGAGGCAAATATGATCTCCGTTGCGAAACGCGGCTACGTGTATATCAAGGTTCATTTTCAGTGTGTTAGATGCCAGTGTTGAGTGCGACGCAAGTTCGCATCGCGAACATTCTAATTCGAATTGCCCTCTTCTTTAATGGCCCATCAGTACCAAAGGCTACTAGGGTTTTTCCCCGAGACGGGAGAGCGTTATGAAAGCGGTTAGTGCGTCCTCCGCTGGGCGTCGAGTCGGCCGCGTTGCTGGAGAAGCGATCGACAGCTAGCGGCAGATTCCTCTTCCTTCTTTTGCAGGATGCGTTGGAAATAGCTGTTCAGGCTGAAAGGTGCCGGTCTAAACTTTGGATCCACCGACAGCATTTTATCGAGCATCGCGAGCAATCCGGCGGTCGCTCCCACTCTGAACTCGCTGGCGCGAATGCCACTGACTAAGGGGCTGTGATGAAAGTCCGTAGGATGGCGCCCGAGCAATGCTTGTAGCATCACGACGCCAAGCGAAAAAACGTCGGACGCGCAGCTCAAGCCGGCCACGCCTCTTGCCTGCTCCGGCGAAAGATAGCCCACGGTTCCCATCGGCGTACGCGCGGCCGGACTATTATCCTGCTCCAGATGTCGGGCCGCACCTAAATCGATAAGCACAGCGCCTCCCGACTTCTTAAGCATGATGTTTGACGGATTGATGTCGCCATGAACGATATGCCGCGACCAGATTTCCGTAATGGCTGCCGACATATCGCGACCGATGGAGACTACTTCAGACTCCAGCAGTCGCCCGCTCTTCAAGCGATCACTTAGCGTCTGCCCATCGATAAATTCCCAGGCCACGTATCGCGTGTAGCGTCCGCCAACATCACAATAGCCGTGTTCGACCAGTCGGGCCAGATTAGGGTGCGCGATACCTTCCATCGCGGCAATCTCATGTTGCACGCGCGCATCGTTACGGCGATACAGGTGCAGCTTCAGGGCAACATCATCGTGGGCGGCAGTGCCATCGGGTAGAGAAGCTCTGGTTGCGCGATACACAACTCCTTGACCGCCAACGGCGATCTCCGGTCCGATGACGTATCGCCGTTCCAGCGCGGCATGGATATTTGCAATTACGAACGGGTGGTCGCCCATAATCGTTCAGCCAGATCAGAGTATTTTTGTCCCGCGCACACTAGTGTGGGAGTGTATGAGCGGTAGGGTACACCGGTTCTACAAAACTAGGGAAGATCTTTTCGAATGGCGGTATTTACCCATGGGAGCCGCATGATTCAGGACGCGCGTGCCCGGTAGATCAACTCTAAACGGCTAGATGCAACGCGGGAGGAAGTTATCCAGAGCACGCAAATGAAAAGCCGCTCAAGGTCCATACCGCCAGACCATGCCCGTATTACCGCAAGACATCCCGAAGCCGCAGTTTGCGACGGTGCGGTAGAGGTTGTCATTGGCATCTGCGCTCGGGATTGTGCGCGATCCTCAAACGATCAAGCACCTACAGAGCGAGTCAGAAGAGGTCAATCGAGCCATCGGAATTTATTTCGGCGATCAAGTCGCGCGAGGCAATGGAGTGATCCTCCGGGCTAGTGGATATAACATCTTCATAGAAGCGAACATCAGATGCGTTCCCCAATTCCGGTGCTTTTTGCAGGTAGAGCCGCCAAACGCCGCGCAGGCGTTCATCTTTTTGTGCAGGGTGACTGAGCACATATTCAAGCAATCCGCGCAGGCGTTGATCCGCGAAGGTCTTGCGGAGAGACTCTGACTTCGTCGGCATCACGCTACCGTCTCGCTCGAATGCCACGACGTCGAGCATATAAATGTGGTCTTGGGCGATAGACGCAAATGTCGGGAAGCATGCGAAAGGCCACCCGGCGACAATTTCCCGTGCGCCCGTATATACGCTGCCGGCCACCAGAACACTTCCGAGCGCGATGATGCCCAGGAGCGACCCTTGAGGGCGCCGCGCCGCTGTTATTTGCGGGATCTGGCAGGTGCGCGAGTGCTTCCCTCGTCCGTACATCTTCTCTGCAACTACCGGCATATACAGGAAGGGCAGCAACGGCCATAGGGGAGGAATTCGCAGTGCCATTCGGCGGTACGTCTCGATGCCTTTGAATTGGCGCGAGCCGCATATGGAATGCATGTCTTCCAGAAGCGCGGCCGGATTACCGTCCGGAAATATCGCCACGTAAAGCTCTGAGTCCCGGGCAGCCCTCACATAGTTGATTGCCCCCAGGAGGTCCACGGTGCGGATTGCGGCGATCGTACGCCTGCAGAAACTGCAATCCTCATCGTAGAAGACAACCAAAGGCGATTGGAATAACCAACCGCCAACCTTGTGCAGTGCGCTACTAACATCAAACAGGGCGATGTAGAAAATAATCAGGTCGTAGAAGAAAATTCGCAGGAAAATGTAACTTCCAATGTGAAACGAAGCTGCGCCTATCGCCGCCAGCCGTCTCAGCCTCCGAAAAAAGATCAGAAAAACGAAGGACATTTCAATGACCAGCGTTGACAGGGCCATGCTTCGATACAGTAAGGGATGCATGTCCAGGCGAAAGAAGGGAAGCCACCCCGGGAACTCCATCCACTTGGAATACATTTGGTACTTCAAATTGTCCGAAAATGCCCAGTCGAAGCCGCTGGTCCAGAATTTCCAAAAACCCGGGAAGAAATAGATGAGGCCGATGAGTAACGAGACGAAGCGCAGCGGCAGCGAATAGACCAGCGCATCGCCCGGAAGCTCGGTTGAGCCGGTATCGGCCCGATGGCGCGCCGAGAAGATGGCGTCGACCGCGAGCGCGTCTGCACACGGGCTCACCGCCAGCAGTCCCATAAACCAGATGTATTCATGGATGTGGCTGACCTTGCCGTAGAACTGGGTAATGCCAAGTACATAGAATCCAAGAAGAGCTGCGAGCAGTGCCGACGTTCGAGCAAAAATTCCCAGCAACCCGGTCACACAAACGATCATGAACAGAACGGACATGACCTTTACCAATTGGGGGTCAATAGGAAGGTGCGACAGCAGCCAGCCCACACCATAAGGCGCAACCCGCAAGCTCTTCGGAAATCCGGCGAACCAGATGGCGATTGCAAAGTTCGTGCCGAAGGAAAAAAGCGATACGCCGAATACGGCGATGCGAAAGAGCGCCAAGTTAATCGGTGAGCCAGGTTCGGTGAAGAAGCTGACGACAAGCCGGCGAACTGTTCTGCGCGAAACCCATCCGGCAATTGCGAGAGCTAGAAAGACCGTAAGAAAGCAGAGGCGGGAGAACAATAGCCTGCTGCTCTCTATGAAAGAGCCGTAATCAAATAGACCGTGGTGTCTGCGGAGTTTGGTAAGGTGCGCGTAAATGGCTCCCCCATAAAGATGTGTCAGGAGGGGATTCAATAAGCAGAGAAAGAAAAGGATGGCTAATGCGATAAACACGCATTCGCACAGCAGGATGGACACCGCCAGACGATCCGATTTGCTCAACGAAGAGAAGCGCATAGCCCCACAGGCTTGCTCACCAGCATGACCGCCGGCAGCACAAGAACCAACTTTCGCGTTGCGCAATTATCGGGTTCGACCTGCGTTCCTGTCCACGACATCGTTCCGGCGCCCATAGTCCGACGGTGCCCCGAATTCCGGTGCCAAGACTAGCTGTGATAGCTGGAAGAGTTCAACAGCACCCCGGAACCCCGAACCCTCGATCAGCGTCGACGGCCGGGTCAAGTGAATTGCGGGCCGGGGGTGATCCCGACCGCAGTTGTTTCGGGGCCGCTCCGTTTGCTAGTTTGACGTACATGCCGCCGCCTGTGCCCGAACCAATCCGCACGACCATTGAGACCCTCTACCGGTCGGAATCAGGCCGAGTGCTGGCGACGCTCGTGCGCCTGTTGGGAGACTTGGACCTGGCCGAAGAGTCAATGCACGAGGCGTTCGCTGCCGCTCTGGAGTCGTGGCCCCAGGCTGGCATTCCGGAAAATCCGCGCCCTTGGCTGATTTCAACGGGGCGCTTCAAGGCCATCGACGTTATGCGCCGGCGCGCGCGCTTCGATGGAGCACAGAAGGATCTCACTACTTACATAGAGTCGCGCAGCAACGAGTCGCCTCTCGACGAGGAGATTGAAGATGATCGCCTGCGTCTGATCTTCACGTGTTGCCATCCTGCTCTGCCTTCGGAAGGACAAGTTGCGCTCACCCTGCGCGAAATCTGCGGTCTGACCACGGAGGAGATCGCGCGGGCATTTCTGGTTACACCGGCCGCACTGGCGCAGCGCATTGTGCGCGCCAAGACAAAGATTCGAGAGACACCGATTCCGTACGAAGTGCCAACGCCCGAAGAATTGCCGGAGCGGCTGGGCGCAGTGCTTCAGGTTATCTATCTCGTCTTTAACGAGGGTTACTCGGCTGCGGCGGGAGCGGCAGTAACGCGGGGCGAGCTAACCGGCGAGGCCATTCGACTGGGCCGGTTGCTGACCGAACTCCAGCCAGAGCCGGAGGTGATTGGGCTTCTTTCCCTAATGTTGCTACAGGAATCTCGTCGCGCCGCGAGAACCTCGCCGAGCGGGGAGCTGATTCTCCTGGAGAACCAGGACCGCTCGCTGTGGAACCGTGAGCAGATCGCGGAGGGAGTGGCGCTGGTGGAGAAAGCGCTGGGGGCTCGCCGCTTCGGCTCTTACACGCTGCAGGCTGCGATTGCGGCCATTCATGCGGAGGCGGAATCGGTGGCTGCGACCGACTGGCGGCAGATCGTTGCGCTTTACGACCAATTAGCACGAATTCAGCCTTCGCCGATTGTAGAGCTCAATCGTGCCGTGGCCATTGCCATGCGCGATGGGCCCGAGGCCGGCCTGGCGCAGATCGACGCGGTGTTGCAACGTGGCGAGTTGGCAAATTACTACCTGGCGCATTCAGCCCGCGCCGATATGTACCGCAGGCTCGGACGACCGGCTGAGGCTCGGTCCGCTTATGAGAAAGCCCTGGCGCTGACCCAACAGGAGCCAGAGCGGCAATTCCTGCAGGAGCGGATTCGGCAGCTGAAATAAAAACCTCGGCGACTTGTCGAATTGAGGTGGGTTGGTTCGACTATCTCGTGAAGGCCGGAGAACCGGCCCATCCGAAAGTGTTTGCCGGGTGATACGCAACGTGAAAAATCTGCAAATCGCGTGTCGATTCACCATCACCCTGTTCGACTAGTAAGGAGAGCCTCACTACGCATCCGTCGCCTCGCAACTTTCCAGGCCCGGCGCGGTCCAAGCTCTTATATAAACGTAGCGGCCCTGATACGGTGTCCGCACAACATTCAAGGAGAAGAAAATGCGCTTCATGATGATCATGTTTCCGAAAGAGTACGAAACCGCAAAACCCGGCTGGGTGCCCGACCTTAAAGGCATGGAGGAAATGGGCAAGTACAACGAGGAACTAGGGAAAGCCGGTGTGCTGCTGGCGCTCGACGGGCTGACTCCGCCCGCGACGATGAGCGCGCGCGTCACCTTCAAAGATGGCAAGTCGAAAGTTACCGACGGCCCGTTCACCGAAGCCAAGGAAGTGGTCGGCGGCTTCTGGATCATCCAGGTGAAGTCTCGCGAAGAGGCGCTCGAATGGGCCTCGCGCATCCCCGGAAAGAACAACGAAATGGTCGAAGTTCGCCGGCTGTTTGACCTCTCCGACTTCGATCCCGAAACCCAGAAGCACATCCAAGAGAGGTTCGGCGATGACGTTGCCGCTGAGATGAAGCTGTAAGCACTCTCCGCGCCTTTTCAACTTGCGACGCATTACAGGATGTCGATGTAGCCGCCACCGGGGGAATGATCCAGCGCGCAAGGCCGTGCTGCTGGCTCGCGAAAAGTTATGGAGGAAAGCGATGACCCGAAATCAAATACACAGCATCATCCTGGGAGCGTTCGTACTCGTCTCACTGGTCGGGACCCTTCCGGCAGTCGCACAAGACCCCAAAGAACCATATCCAACGATGGCGCCGATCGAACAATATCTGATGGATCGCGACGCGGAAATCGCTCTGGCCCGCAGCGCCGCTCCCGACGCCATCTCGCATGACGCCTCCGTTGTCGTACTGACCCGCCATGGCTATGAGACTGCGGTCGAAGGAAAGAACGGATGGGTTTGCTGGGTAGGACGCGGCTGGATGGCCATGTTCGACAATCCCGAATTTTGGAGCCCGAAAGTTCGCGCCGCGGATTGCCTTAACCCGCCCGCCGCCCGCTCCGTCCTGCCGTATGCCTACAAACGCACCCAACTCATCCTGGCTGGCCACTCCAAGCAAGAAGTCATCGCCGCACTCAAAGCCGCCATCGACAAAAAAGAATTACCGCCCCTCGAGCCTGGAACCGTCTCCTACATGATGTCGAAGGGCTCGTATCTCACCGACCAGGGCGGCCACAACGGTCCCCACTTGATGTTCTACGAAGCAGTGAAAGCCGGTACGGCCTGGGGCGCAAATCTCGCAAACTCCCCAGTCCTGGCCGTAAATTACTGGTACTTCTCGTCGCAATCCTACCCACAGCTCGAAACCCTCCCGCCACTATTTGTCTTCCTGATCGGCGTGGAGAAATGGTCCGATGGAACGCCGGCGCCGGCCATGTAAAGACACAACGACGGTGTACCCGCAAATCAAAAATATTTCGCGTCGGCTGTCGATTTGTTCCGCGGGCGACGACTATAAGAGGAACGAACGAGCAGGCAGCGCAGTGCTGCTGGTTCGAACAAGACAAAGGAGCAGTTATGCCACAGTATTTAGTTGCCAACTACCTCCCCGACAACTTCGATCCGTCCACCGTGACCGAAGCGATGATCGAGGAGATCCACGCACTCAACCGCGAAATGATTGCTGCCGGCGTGAGGAAGTTCGCCTGCGGAATTTCCCCAGCCGCTCACGCAAAGACGGTGCGGAAGCAGTCGGATGGTACGGTCGCCGTCACCGACGGCCCCTACACCGAAACCAAGGAGCACATGGGAGGTTTCTGGATACTGGAAGCCGCCAACATGGACGAGGCACTGGCGTGGGCGCGCAAGGGTGCCATCACCTGCGATGCGGTGGGCGAGGTGCGCGAGCTTCTCTTCTTCCCCGGTCCGGAACAAGGATCGAACGAGAGCAAGTAAACAACCTTGCGGGGTCCCGAGTGGCCACGTTCTTCGGGGCGCGGGCTGCTTGGGAACAGACTTCGCGGGCCCCTCGGACAGCTTAGTACAGCCTGCTCGCCGTCCACGTTTCAATATTTTCGCGACTTAGCGCGCAGGAAGACAGGACAATCGAATGAGAAAGTTAATCTTTGCCATCCACACTACGATTGATGGCTGCGTCGATCACACGAAACAGCTTGTCGACATTGAAAAGATGGAATATTTCACGCAACTTACGCGAGACGCAAGCCTGCAGATCTTCGGGCGTAAGACCTACGAGTTGATGGTCCCGTACTGGCCTAACGTCGCGAAAGATCCTTCCAGCTCGAAAACAGAACTCGACTTTGCAAAAGCATTTGACGTCCTCAAAAAGGTCGTTGTCTCTCGGACCTTGCAGAGTGCGAACGATAAAAACATGAGAATTGTCAGTACCGACCTCCGCGACGAAGTACTCAAGCTGAAGCAAGAGCCGGGAAACTACATCATTGTCGGCGGCGTCGATGTTGCTTCGCAGTTGATCGAGCTTGGCCTGGTTGACGAGTATCTGTTCGTCGTTTCTCCGATCATTGCCGGCAAAGGTCGACGATTGATGGAAGGCGTCGACCTGAAAGAGAAATTGCAATTGAAGTTCGTTGACTCGAAGGTGTTTCAGTCAGGATCCGTGGCGCTTAGTTATCGGAAGCAGTGACATTCCTTTTCGGTGTCTGGGTGCCTGCGCGTCGCATGGTCTCTGCAGCCAATGACCCGAGGTCCACTTTTGGCCGGTGCTACCGCGGCTAGCGATCCACGTCCATCTGGTTCAGATGAGGCTAGCAACAAGGAGCGACAGGTCCCAGTCTGTGAAAACGGTTCACCCAAACACCGTGTATTTTCGATAAACTGCTCCGAGTCAATTCAGGCTCAATCCCAAGGTCGGCCCCCAAATCCAGTCCAGGAGACTGTCACCATGACAGGCAATCAGCTATCGATTGCGCGCGAGAGTTCAGGCCTGTGGCGAGTTACCTTTAACAACCCGCCCATCAATATGTTTGTTCCCGCTACGATCGTCGAATTTGGAGCGCTGATGACCGACATCGAGGCCGACTCGTCGTTGAAGGTCGTGGTGTTTGAGTCGGCGAATCCCGATTTCTTCGTCGCTCATCTCGACGTAGCCAAGGCAGCGGAACGGCCAGAGGTGCTGGGCTTTTGGCGCGATTTTGTGCTGCGCCTCTCGTCGGCGCACGTGGTGAGCATCGCCAAGATTCGCGGCCGCACGCGCGGCATCGGTAACGAGTTCGTGCTGGCCTGCGACATGCGCTTCGCCAGCCGGCAAAGCGCTCTGTTCGGCAATCCCGAGGTCGGCGTTGGACTAGTCCCCGGAGGCGGAGCGATGGAATGGCTCCCGCGCTTGGTCGGACGCTCGCGCGCCCTTGAGATCGTGCTCAGCGGCGACGATTTCGATGCCGATATCGCCGAGCGCTACGGCTGGGTGAACCGCACGCTTGACGATGGCGACCTCGATTCGTTTGTCGATACGCTTGCCCGCCGTGTGGCCTCGTTCGACCGTGAAACGCTAACCGCCGCGAAGGCCCAGATCAATCGGTTCGGGAGGCCGACAGCCAGCGAGATTCAGTCGAGCATCGACCTGTTCTTCCCACTGCTGGCCTTGCCGGGCGCGCAGGCGCGCCGCGCCAAGATCCGGGATATCGGTTACGGCGTTCCGAGCGACTTCGAATTGAATTTCGGCCGGTACCTTCCCAAGTTTGGGAAGACGGACGACGATGACACGAGTGCGTCCCCTCAGAGCATAGGAGGTAACCATGAGCACCAATGAAAGTTCGTGGTAACGACGCAGCAAGAAACGCAGGCGTTGCGAGAATTGATATGAAGCTTGAAGTCGTCATCATCCCGGTTTCGGATGTCGACCGTGCGAAGGAGTTTTACGAGAGAATCGGATGGCGACTTAACATTGACCGCTCCGCCGGCGAAGATTTCCGCCTAGTCCAGTTCACGCCGCCGGGCTCCTGCTGCTCGGTCCATTTCGGCAAGAACGTTACGTCTGGCCGCGCCCGGTTCGGCCAAGGCATTCCTGGTCGTTGCCGATATCGAGGCCGCCCGGGATCAGTTGGTAGCCGCCGGCGTCGAAGTTGGCGAGTTCTTCCACGACGGCCCGGAAGGCCGGGGCAGCGGCCTGCATCCCCAGCGTCTGTCCTACCGCTCGCGTGCCTTGTTCAGTGATCCCGACGGCAACGGCTGGCACATGCAGGAGGTCATGGTCCGGGACCCCAAGCGGAGCGAGCCTGGCACGACTTCCTTCGGCTCCGCAAGCGACCTGGCCAGCGCACTTCGGCGTGCGGAGGCCGCCCATGGCGAACACGAGAAGCGCACGGGGCAGCGCGACGCGAATTGGCCCGAGTGGTACGCCGCCTACATGGTGGCTGAGCAGTCCGGCCAAGAACTGCCGCAATGATCAACAAACTCGCATTCTATGAGGCCTGGAAGTCCCGTCATCGATGCCGGATCTAACTGCACAGTCCGAGCAAGTGAATGAGCGCCAGACAGCTGAAACAAGGACAGAAGACCGCATAGCGAAGGCATTCGCCCTGGGACAGCATTAGGCGCGCTGCTGTTATCTCGCGAAGCGTCTAGAGGATTTGCGAGAAATTTAATTCGCCGGGGCTGTCGATTTTCCCAGCGCTCTACGACTATAAGGTGAACGATCTAGAGCGCGAAGTTATGCCGATGGATCCACCAACGGGAGAAGAACAATGAAATACATCTGTTTCGGTTACTACGATAAAGACAAATTCGACGCCATGGCCGAGAGCGAGCGCAACGCTATGTTCGACGCGTGTTTTGAATACGACGACCATCTTCGCGCCAATGGGCACTACGCTGCCGGCGAGGCACTCCAGCCTGTGGAAACGGCCTTGACCGTGGGTTGGAAAAACGGCAAAGTCGCGACCACGGACGGTCCCTATGTAGAAACCAAGGAACAAGTTGGTGGCATCCTGGTGCTTGAGGCACGAGATATGAATCATGCGGTGCAGTTGATGTCGCAGCATCCGTCCCTGAAGTACGGCAGCACTTTCGAGATCCGGCCAGTAGGGGACATGAGCGATTTGATGAAGGCAAGTCAGCGGCGGCGGCAGAAGACAGCGCGGTGATCCCTCGCGGGCTGAAGCCGTACCCCTTCAAAACCAAAGTTGATCGGATCAAAGCCGAAATCGGCTCGATCAAGGCGGGGCTTGACCAGATCAAGCAAGACCCAGGCAGAATCTGCCAGGCGTCTTGGAGAGTGCGGTATGACACTTAGACCGGATTTACTTGCTCAGGATATTAAGGTAGCGCTGCGGTCGCTGTGGCGCAGCAAAGGCTTGTCGATCACAGTGGTCTTGACGTTGGCCCTGGGAATTGGCGCCAATGCCGCCATCTTCAGCCTGGTGCGCGGCGTTCTGCTGCGGCCGCTGGTCAACCGCGGTGAGGACCGGCTTATTTACATTCGGCAGGACGCACCTGGATATGGCGCTGAAGACGCAGCGTTTTCCGTGCCGGAGGTCCAGGACCTGAAAGCGAGCGTGAAGTCGGTTGCCTCGTTTGGCGAGTTCTCCACGATCGGCTTCACCATGGTAGGGCTCGGCGAGCCTCGCGAGGTGCGCGCCGGAGTCGTCGACGGATTGTATTTCGAGGTTATGGGACTGCGCCCGGTGCTGGGCAGGCTGCTGGATCAGCACGACGATGGGCCCAACGCTGCCGGCGCCTGCGTGCTCACCTATCGTTTCTGGAAAGACTCGTTGAAGGGTGATCCGACGGTAATCGGCAAAACCATTCGGCTTGATCCGCGTTCAGCCACGGTTGTCGGTGTGCTGGAGCCGTCGGTGCAGTATCCGTCGCAGACCGAGATTCTCGTCAATGTCGTGACCAGTCCGCATCATCTTTCAGCCACGATGGTCACCGGACGCGTGCACCGCATGACCGAGTTGTTCGGACGCCTGGCGCCGGGGGCCACGCTCGCCCAGGCCCGCGCGGAGCTGCGCACGGATTATGCAGCGATGGTGCACGCGCATCCCGAGGCTTACCCGGCGAGCGCTCACTACCAGATCGATGCCACGATGCTGCGCGACCAGATCACGTCAGGCGCAAAGACGATTCTCTGGGTATTGCTGGCTGCATCAGGTCTCATCTTCGTCATCGCGTGTTCGAATGTCGCCAACCTGATTCTGGCACGCTCAGTGCGTCGCGAAGGCGAGTTGGCTGTTCGCGCCGCCTTGGGGGCGACGACGGCCGCGTTGCGGCGAACGTTGCTGGCGGAAAGCCTGCTGCTGTCGGTGGCAGGCGCGGTGCTGGGCATTCTCAGCGCGCAGCCGATGGTGGCCGTTCTGGCGCGCTACGCCTCACGTTTCTCCATCCGCGCCCTCGACTTGAAAATTGATATGACCGTGCTGTGGGTGGGAGCCGCGCTGGCTATCATCTCGGCGATACTGCTGGCGTTTGTGCCGCGGCTTCCTTCGGTGGAGTCATCGGGAGGAATCGGGCTGGCCAGCAGCAGTAACAGCGTCCGCATCAGCAGCGGTACCAGCCGACGACTGCGCATCTTCGCCGTCACCCAGATTGCAGCTTGCTTTGTGTTGCTGGCCGGCGCCAGCGTTCTTATCAAAACCCTGATCAAGCTTCAGGAAACTCAGACCGGCTTCGACATGCATCGTGTCCTGGCGGTGAACGTTCCGGTCATGTCGTACGGAAAAACTTCCAACGACATCATCAATTTCTATCGCGAGGTGATTCGGCGCATCAGCGAATTGCCGGGCGTGGACCGCGTCGCATTAGGTACCTCGGTCCCATGGCGTGACGCCGGCAACTTCGGTCCAGGCTTACAATTCACCGGCGAGGGCCATATAAAAGGCAATCACGAAGAAGACCCGCTGGCGCAGCTTCGGGTGGTATCGCCGGGATTCTTCGCTTCTCTGGGGGTGCCGCTTATCGCCGGCCGCGACTTCAACGACAACGACCGGCGCGGCAGTGAGCCCGTAGTTATCATCAGCCAGAGTGCGGCACAGCGCATGTTCCCCGGTCAGGATCCCATCAATCGCCACATCATGTGGACCGACCCGGTGATGCAGTTCATCTACATCAGCCCTGGACCGCGGCGTATCGTGGGCGTTGCCGCCGATGTGGATGACGAGCATATCGAGCCGGGACCGACGCTCACCATCTACCATCCCTTCGGGCAAGTTCCCGACGATACCAGCAAGGAACTGCCGCTGTTCGGCGGGCGGCTGTTCGTCCACACTCGCTCCGATCCTCACGCTTTGATCATCCCGCTGACGCGCATCATCCGCAGCCTGTCTTCGGAACAGCCTGTGGAGCACGCTGCCACTCTGGAAGACATTCGCGCCGAAGTGCTCACGCCGGACCGGCTGAATACGCTGGTTTTCAGTGGTCTGGCGGTGCTGGCGCTGGCGATTGCTGTAGTCGGCGTCGCCGGCGTACTGGCATTCTCTGTCAGCGGACGCACGCGCGAGTTCGGCATCCGGCTGGCGGTTGGAGCGCAGCCCAGACACCTGCTGATAGGAGTCATTAAAGACGGTGCCATCATGGCTGGGGCCGGGATTCTGGCAGGCGCAATCTTCGGGTACGGGTTAGCGCGCCTCGCCGGCAGTTATTTCCCCTCACTGCAGATGCCGAGCGCGTGGCCGGTCATGGCTTCGGTCGTCGTGCTCCTGGTCGCCGCAGTGATCGCGTCCTTGTTTCCTGCAGCACGAGCTGCACGTGTGGACGTCACCGAAGCGCTGCGCGCCGAGTAGAGAGTTTTGCGGTCGGCATCACGCGAAGTCTGGGAAGCGATCCGCGACGACTGGTCAAAAGCTTGCGGCAATGCAACAGTCGCGGCAAATCCGGTGATGTGTGGATGCTGCATCTTTCCGCACTGCGCATTAGCAACGTGAGTCGTTGCGTTTCCTCGGCATCTTTTCTTTTGTGCACTATAGAAGGCTGGCCAGTGTACGATGCCCTATGAAACCAGTCAGCGTATTCTTAGGGCCGCTAAGTGTGGCTCTGCTCGCCTTGCTAGTATTCCCCGCTTGCAACGCACTCAATCCCCTCTGCGGAAGCACTCGCCCGGTCCCAGTTCTCGATTCCTTGTCTCCCACTGCGGCTACGTTCGCTCAAGTACAGGAAGGTTTACTTCTCACGGTGAGCGGCACCGAGTTTGTTACGGCTTCGGTGGTAGTTATCAACGGGACCGCGTTAAACACTACGTTCGTGAGCACGGAAGAGTTGCAAGTCACGATCACGACGGCTGTGATCTCCGCGCCGGGAACAGCAAGTGTGAAGGTCAATACTCCGAGCGGGACCTCAGGAGATCTAGGCTGTACGAGCGGAGGAACCAGCAGCACTCTCGTCTTGACTGTCACTTAAAAGGCCGTCCAACGAAGTAACTACGCGAGAGATGTGAGACGCCTGTCGGAGGCGTAATGCAAAGATCTCTCGCTCTCATAGAACAACGCCACAAATAGACCTAGCGCGCACTCCTGGGCAATACCTGAATTGCGCCCATCATACCCATGTCTTCATGTTTCAAGATATGGCAGTGGTAGAGAAATGTTCCAACCAGGTTGGGATCGCTGAAATTCATTCGCAGTTTGACGCTGGGATAAGGCCCGCTTCCACGCCAGTATGGGATGTCGATTGTGTCCCTGAGCGTCGCCTCGTCTGTTGGCTTTCCGCTTACTTCCAATACTTTGAAATGCAGCTGGTGGATATGGAAGACGTGATCCTCGGGAGAGCGATTCTCAATGGTCCAATCCTCTACGGCTCCCTCGTGAACAACAATGTTAGGTAATGAGCCCATTTTGTAAGGCGACGGATTCTGACCTTCAACGGTGATGAAGTACAAGACAAAGTTGTCCGGATCCTGAGGGTTAGACGAACGCTGTGAGAAGTACAAGTGCCGTTGAGTCACTGTCGCTGCTTCTTCTGAGGCGGGGAGTACGGACGGTAGTGCCCGTCGTCCATCACGGCTGGTTGGCAGAGTGGGCTTGGAATCACCCGAGCTGACAATGCTGGCGATCGTTCGCTTCGTGTCATTGTCTCCCGCCGGACCCGTATCCCAGGCTTCAGTGACTAACTGCTCCGATTGTCCGGCGGAGGGCGTCGCAACGACAAATTCGGCACGGGCGCCGGGAGGTAACAGTATGGTGTCCTGTGTCAGTGGACCTGCGTTCGCCTCAGTCGGGGATGCGTCGATTGCGAGTATCCGCAACGGCTGTGCAACAGAATTCACCAACACACGCAAATTGAAAATTGTGTCGGCTCCGGCATTTACGACTTGCCAGTACTCTTTCTCTGCAGGTCTGACATGTATGACTGCCGGTACGCTCAGCGGATAAGTAATAGGAACAAAGTTCGCCGATATGTCCCAGGTCGGAACCTTTTCACTGGCAGCTTCTGGACCGATGCGTTGCTGGTCTCGCAACACAATAACCCTCTGGGGAAGCGAAGCCACCTCAGGGAACAATCGCTCCATACCTCCCACAATGATGACACCCGACGCGCCGCCCTGAATTTGCCTTTCGGTGAAGCCATGCGGATGAGGATGATACCAGTACAGGCCCGGAGACTCGTCGCGCGGAATCGTTAAGCGATAGTTATACGAGCTTCCAGCCGGGATAGCCGTGTGAAGTACATCATCCTGGTGACAGACCGGGGGCACAGTCATCCCATGAAAATGAAGGTTGGTCACGGACGCATTCATCTCGCTCGCGATGCAATCTTCGCCGGCATTTGCGGGACGCATCTCGTGATTCTCAGGCCGTCTGATAGGCAGTTGCGGCAATTCATTATGCAAGTGAATGATCAATTCATCGCCGGGAAGAACCCGCAGTGTAGGCGACTCCAGTCCATCGTCTGTTACGTAGCAGTATCTCGGCGGTCCTTCGCTGGGCTGCGTCCGCTGATACCTCATATGCAGGGTTAACTCGAGTGTCCCGTTATGACTTTGCAGCTCCGGAGGATTGACGACGCTTGACCCAGCCGAGGGTCTAGGGCAACTCTGTTCCGAAGAAATACCCTGTGCGCCACACGGCAGTGACGCCAGGAAGCTGATCAACAACGGGGCGATCAAGAGAAGAATCTTTGAGGTGCTTCGGTCGGGTGACGCGCCTGCCTCTTCCTGGGTTGAAACGGCCAATAGTCTGTCCTCTTGATCCTAATCTATACAAGACGTGAGGCTGGTTACGTCTCCATCGTCCTCTTTGGCTTAGTAGTGTTTACTGGACCGTGAAGTTTTCCTGGGACGAGAAGTAATACCCAGTGCTGTCCCAGGCGCGTATCACCAACTGGTAATGTCCAGTATTCAGCGGAACCGTAGCGTTTAGCGTCGAACCGCCGCTTTGGGCGACAGTCTGTCCGTTGGCGTAGGCCACCATCCCAGTAATTCGATGTTCATTATCCTTCGCGGCCGCGGTGAGTTGCACGGGCGATCCAACGTTACCGCTAGCCTGAGGCGAACAGATAGCGACGGTTTTGTCCTGATTGGCGGTGCAAGCAGTCACGGTAATGGTTTCCTGAGAAGAGAAGTAATACCCCGTGGAGTCCCAGGCTCGAACAACGAGCTGATATTGTCCCGGGTTGAGGGGAATGCTTGCGCTCAGACTGGAATTACTGCTGCGGGCAATGATTTGTCCATTCGCATAGGCCACCATTCCAGTGATCTCATGCTCGTTGTCTCTGGCGGCTGCGGTGAGCTGTATGGGAGAGGGAATATGTGCGTTAGCTGGAGGCGAACAAATCGCTACTGTCTTGTCCTGCGAAGGATCGCAAGTGGAGACCTGGAAGAATTCTGACATCGATGGGGAGGTAGCGCCGTCGCCAGGACAACCGCTTACGCCAAGCAGATCGCAAAACATTCGCAGCTGGCTGCCTTGCTTGTAGTGGGTATTGGATTTATATCCAGGTACAACTTGTGGACCGATAACGACCTGCCAAACGTGACCGCCGCAGTTATCAGGATCGGGATTAGTGCCACACTCGTTGTCGCCGGTTAGTTCACCTTCGTCAAAGGTGATAACAAGAACTCCATCGCCGCCGGCTTGGAATTGTTCCGAGGCCAGAAGCTGTGGGACGAAGGTCTGCAAATACTCGTCGGCTGCAGCCAGAGCTTGCTGATCATCCACACCATTATGCGCGTCGTGATCGAGATCGGGTGAAATCCAGGTGAAGTTAGGCAGCCTGTTGTTTACGATGTCCTGCAGCAGGTAGGGATCTGCCGGATATAGATTGTCTTGTTCAGCCGGGTTATTCACTACGTCGCTGTAGAAGGCGAACGGGTTATGACGCCGAACATACTCACCGTATTGATATCCAAGATAGCCGATACTGGGCATCGTCTGGAAATAACCCCGCCAAGTGATCCCCTGGCTAGCAAAATGCCGGACGAGGTTGTCAATGTTGATGGTCTGAGTACAACCGTCCCCGGTGCAGACGCCTCCATCCCCTTGCCCACTGAATGGATCCAGACCAGATGTCAGCTCTCCATAGGCAAGCCATGATCCGTGCGAGTCAGAATACACTTGCATGCCCTGCGCATATTGATCCGCCAGGGATTTTAGATATGGCATGTATTCGGAGGCTTCGCTGATACTTCGGTTCTCCTCCATGATAACGACGACATGCTGTGACCTGGCCGGACCGGATGGCGAATCGTTCTGGATTTGGACAAGCTGGTCCTGAGAAAACGCAACGGCTGTAAGCGACAGGGTGAGCAGGAAAAGAGACGAGGCAAAGCGGCGCGGCATAGAGATCCCTCCCAAAGATTGCTCGGCTAAGCCGACGTCAGTTGAGCCGAAATCGAACTCTACTAGGAGTTCGGTTGGCCAAGAGCTCAAAACTTGAACAGTCGCGACGACCTGTCGTCGGGGCCATTCGCCTGCCAACGTCGGAGAGAGGGTCAACGTTTCACCGGCGACTCAAACGCCGGCTCTGGAAACCTGGTGCGAGGATACTAGCAACGGTCGCGGAACGTGAGTACCCGGAATCACCCTTAAAGGGCCTGGGAAATCTACTTAGGACTCTCCTGAAGGGACTGATAGGTAAAGCGACTGAAACGAAGCAAAGCGAGATCTCGGGCATCTCTTCTTGCGTGGCACCACACACTGACAGACTGTGTCGAACGACCGAGCCGAGGAAGACGTTCGAGTGGAAGGCGTCCTGCCTTAGGTCTTAAATTGTCGGCAGTTCCTCGCCGATTAGATCGCGGAAGTCACCTAATGAGCGCTAGGGTACTGCGTCTGCTGTCAGAAGCAGAAGAAGGTGCCGAGACGGTCAGCCCGGGATCACGGGTCGGCCTATCAGCACCTCCGGCAGGTAGCAAGCAATATATCGATGGGTTCGCTGTTTCAACTTATTGTGCCGGAACAACGTCCATTCCGTGGCCACTGACCATTAGTACGATTTCGTCGGTCCTATCTGGGGAGCACGCACCGGTTTCGCCATACCGTAGAAGATCACGACGCCTTGTCCACCGCAACGCGTCGATAGCGCCTCCTTGGGTGTGCCGATACAACTGTCGATGTCCTGCCAATTGTTCATGACCCAGACGTTTCCGGCCGGGTCGATGCCGAGGTCCGTCTGCATTTCCAAGCCGCCACCGACGTAGCCCCCAGGAGGAGAAATCTGTTCGCCTGTATGAATACCGGGCGGGCAGTGCTCGGTCCGCACGCCGCACAACTCCACGATGGGACTGCTCGGCGTCGCGAAGTTTGAAATCCAGGCATTGTCATTGCCGTCCAGCACTACCGCCCATGGACCCGGAAGTCCGGCACTCTTGAAAGGCGACCCCGGATACGGCGTGCCGTCAGGGCGCAGCAGCGTGACGCTGCCACCATTCGCGGTGCCTCCTTTCTGTTCCGACATGGTCTTCGTCAGGTAGTCGGAGGCTGCGGCAACTCCTTCAGCTTTCAGTCGCACCCCCATATCAACCATGTGGGCCATGCCCAACGCTCCGGTGCCGAACCGGTTTGTGATCCACACGTTGCCTTGACTGTCGACGTTGAGACCGCTGTTGTTGATTCCGGTATCGAAGTCCTCGGCCTTGGTCGGGTCGGACGCAGGGAAGCGGGTAACGTGCGGAAGGCCGCTATTGGAAACCCATATCCGGTCCTGTTGATCGATAGCGAGGTGAAACGGAGCCATGAACGACTTGCATGGCTCACCGCTGTCGCCCTCGCAGACAATGCGGCCCTTCGTCATGTCTCCCTGGGGGAAGTAGACGAGTTGTCGTTTCTCAATACCCAGCACCCAAACATCGCCTTTGGGGGTCACAATCACGCCCTGCATCAGACCGAGCCGTCCGCCGAAGTTGATTCCCTCAGGCGGTGTAAGAGGCTTCCCGTTCTTGTCGAACACGGAAATGGTCTTGCTGCCATACGTGGTGAACCAGGCGTTGTCATGGGCATCGACTGCAGCGCCAAAGGTTCCTCCTTCCATACCGCCGCCCATAAAACCTGTAGTGATGGGCGAAAGCGGTCGGCCGTTGGGCGCGAACTTGGTTGCGTGTCCCTGCCACAGCGAGTCCTGTCCCTGCCAGCCAACGCTGAAGTTGTCCGGAACCCACAGGTTGCCTTCACTGTCGAACATGCATTTGCCACCCGCGACATAACCACCGCCTGTGAACTTTAGCGGAAGCACCCACGCGCTCGGTGCCCAATTGAGGTACGGCATGTACGGAACTTCGAGCATGTGATTGCTCGGCGAAATTGAATAGAACTGGCGAAGCAGGGCAAAAAGTTTATCGGAATGGTGCCAGGGGAAGAGCGCAATATCCTCGGCGGCACCTAGGGTATTGGTTGGAGCGGTCCAACCCGGAGGCGTGGCCGCTTCGAATAAACTGCTGCAGGCATCTGCCTTCACTCGATTGACGCACGCGGCCAGCAAGTCGGCCAGCGTGGCGAAGTTGGCCATCGTCGGAGTCTGGCTGCTGTTGAGCGGATCCTGGATCGTGTCGCCCCAATCTCCAGTTTCCAAGTCAACGAAGTTGGGCACATTGCCCGCCGCAATGCGCAACTGTAATGGCGCGCCCTTGATCGTCATGCCGTCGATCAGTTGCGCGTGCGTCCAGACGGACGCGATGGTGGTGAACTCGTTGATGACCACGCTTCCCGCCGGCTTATCGCCCACTACGGCCAGCAGCGCTATCGCCAGATTATTGCCACCCGCCTTGTTTCTCGCTGGAATGCCTCCCGCTGCCGTGAGGTAGAGGCTCGAGCCGGCTGGCGCTCCCGCGGTGCTCACTTCAAATCGACCTTCATCGTCGGTTTTCGTCTGTACGAGCTGCTTGGGTGTGTCGGCGATCGCGGCAAACAAAGTCACTGTTGATTGAGCAATGGGGGCGGCTCCGCTGGTCACTTGACCTTTTATGTCAACGGCGGCGGCCGGCGTTGTCAGGAGCATGCCTGAGATGACAAGGATAGCCAATCCTAACTTTGCAGCGATTGTCGGCGAGAGCATTCCTTTTTCTCCTTCAGGCTGGCGACCGGTGTCGCCGCGGTGATACCGGGCCCAACGATGTTTGCATGTGGGAAAGTTTCCGCCCAATTCTACGTGAGGTTGCTGTAGGGCGGAAGAATAAGCTGGCGCGGACAGGCTCTTGCACGACTTATCGCCAAAGGGCACGCCCGGCGTCCTAACTCGCGAAACGGTGGCCGGCCGACATCCGTTCGCTGGCAATGGAACGCTCGTAACTCATCGGTGCGATTCTCCACCTATCAGCAGTGCGCCCACTTCCGTGCATGGTGGATTATCTCCCGTAAATCGGCGGACAAATGATGCTATGGGCAGGTTCTGGTGGCCTCCCGAAACAGGAATTACTCCCAAAATACGTGCCTCGTCACAGCCATGACGTCATTCGGGAATCATCATGAGTCACACCTATTTCCTGATTATTTCTCATCTGGTCCATGTCGAGATTGTCACTGCCGAATCGTAGCCGAACAGGAGACGGCCCATGAAAGTCGACAGTTTATACAAGGTAATCAGCATCCTCGTATTGGTTTACGCCGTAACTGCGATTGGCGCACGCGCACAAACCCTCACCACATTAGTAAGCTTCGATGGCACCAACGGCGACGCACCCGCTGCGTCTCTGATCCAAGCCAACGACGGAAACCTCTACGGAACAACCGAGTACGGCGGGACCATTAGCGGCTGCGAAGGCGGCTTCGATCCCTGTGGCACCGTTTTCAAAGTTACCCCCAGCGGCACGCTGACCACACTACACACATTCGTCTATAGCGATGGTGCGTTTCCGGTCTCCCCCGTAGTGCAAGGCAACGACGGAAACTTCTACGGAACAAACCAGGGAGAAGGGGACAGCGGCGGCGCGGGCGCGATTTTTAAAATGACCGCCGGCGGCACGGTGACGGTGCTGTCTTTTACCAGCTCGCCCGCCGGGCTTGTGCAAGGCCGCGACGGAAACTTCTACGGCACAACCCCCCGCAGCTACACCGATGGCACGGTCTTCAAAATCACCCCTGGTGGCACGTTCACCACGCTGCATACCTTCGACGGCACGGACGGTGATAATCCGCAGGCGGCCCTGATCCAAGGCACTGACGGAAACTTCTATGGAACAACGTACAGTGGAGGAACCAGCAGCTACTGCGGCAGTGGCTGCGGCACGATCTTCAAGATCACACCCAGCGGCTCATTGACTACCCTGTATAACTTCAGCGGCACTGACGGCTTCAATGTGCAGGCTGGGTTGGTGCAAGGGCTCGACGGAAACTTTTACGGGACCACCGTCAACGGTGGTGCTCATAACGTTGGCGAAGTCTACAAAATCACTCCCAGCGGCACTCTGACCGTGCTTTATAGTTTCTGCTCTCAAACAAGCTGCACTGACGGCGCCTACCCTAAAGCAGCGCTGATGCAAGCCTCCGACGGGAATTTTTACGGGACGACCAGCAGCTCTGGCGTGTACGGCCAAGGCACGGTTTTCGCCATTAACTCCGGCGGTACGCTGACCACCCTATACAGCTTTTGTGCTCAATCCGGCTGCGCTGATGGCGGTAATCCTGTCGAGGGGTGACGCAAGCCAGCGATGGCTATTTGTACGGGACAACCTATGCCGGCGGAAGCGCCAATTCCGGCACGGTCTTCAAACTCCATCTGGTGTCATACCTGCTTACCGTAACGGCCCCGCAGAACGGTACTGTGACCAGCAGCGATGGCTACATCAACTGCCCCGGAAGCTGCACACACTCCTACGTCGAGAACTCGCAGGTCACCTTGACCGGCAATCCCGCCCAAGGCTACCAGTTCAGTTCCTGGGGTGGCGCGTGTACTGGCAGCAATCCCTCCTGCACCGTAACCATGAGCAACAATGAGACCGTCAGCGCGACCTTCGCCCAAGCTCTATACTTTAACCGTCTCGATCAGCGGAGACGGAACCATCACCAGTACCGACGGCTACATCAACTGCCCAGGCAATTGCACGCACACGTACCTGTCCTTCACGGAGGTAACCTTGAACGCCGCCCCGTCCCAGGCCTGGAACTTCGCCGGTTGGAGCGGCGCCTGTTCTGGTACCGGTTCCTGTGAGTTCACCGTTCTGGGCAACTACGGCGTCAGCGCTTACTTTATCCAGCCGGGCAGCGGCCTGCAGTTCAGCTCCGTTACGCCCTGTCGCCTCATCGACACCAGAAACACCGGCAGTCCCATCCAAGGCGGCACCTCGCAGAATTTCATCATCCCGCAACTGGGCAGCTGCAACATCCCCAGCGCTGCCGAGGCTTACTCGCTGAACGTTACGGTCGTGCCCCATGGCACACTTGGCTATATCACCGTCTGGCCCGCTGGACTGGCTCAGCCACTCATCTCCACCATGAACTCGCGTGATGGACGGACGAAAGCGGAGGCGGTCATCGTGCAGGCAGGGTCAACGATGCCGTCAGCATCTACGCCAGCAACACCACCGACGTTATCCTCGACATCAATGGATACTTCGGAGCGCCAAGCGCGCAGACTTACCAGTTCTATCCGTTGACGCCGTGCCGTGTCATCGACACCCGCAACGCCAGCGGCGATCTGGGCGGACCGCCGCTGGTCGGCAACGCTCAGCGCAACTTCCCGGTGAAGGAAAGTTCCTGTATTCCGCAGACAGTGAATGTTCAAGCCTATGACTTCAACTTCACCGTGGTCAGCTATCCCGTCGGTCAGTCCATGCGCTACCTGACCGTATGGCCCGAGGGCCAGCAGCAGCCTACGGTTTCGACTCTGAACAACCGCACGGCGACTACCGTAGCCAATGCCGCGATTGTCCCCGCCGGCAACAATGGCGCTATCTCGGTCTATGTCTCGGAGAGCACGCAACTTGTGGTTGACATAGATGGCTATTTCGCTGCTCCGGGATCGAGCGGTATCTCGCTGTATCCGACGGCACCTTGTCGAGTGATCGACACGCGTAACAACAACGGTCAGCCCTGGCAGGGAGAGAAGACGGTGAACGTAGCTGGCAGCCAATGTGCGCCGCCGAGCGATGCACAAGCCTACGTGTTCAACGCCACGGTCGTACCGCCGGGACCGATGCACTATCTGACGCTGTGGCCTGACACCCAGCAGCGCCCGAATGCCTCGACGCTGAACGCCATCGATGGCTACGTCACTTCGAATATGGCCATTGTGCCCAACATTAACGGCAGCACCGATGCATTCGCCTCCGACTCGACGCAGTTGATCCTGGATATCTCCAGTTTCTTCGCGCCATAAAATTAACGTGTGAAGTGATTCCAAAATCTAAACGGGAATGTGAGTGGAGCCATGCGGATAGCTCATCTGGCCGGCATTCACGCCGCGAAAGCATAATTGCTGTAATCGGGCATTTCACTCTCCGGGAAGATCGCTTGGCAAGGTGCGGCGTGGCGACTTTTCGGCGGTTGTCCATCCGCGAAGCGACCTTTGTCCATGGCTCTTCACGACAACGAGATTTATCTGCCGCTGCTTCCCAAGCGAAAGACCAGGCCAGTCGAAATGCGCAGAATGTTATCGGGGGTGTAGGCATAGTTGGCACGAATCCAGTCAAGCTGGATCGCTCGAATGACCCACCTTCCTTTCACCGGGACGTCGACTCCCCCGCCGAGAGCGAAGGTGAACGGCGTCTGGCTGGGTGCGTTTGGGAATGCACCATCGTAAAGGTTGGAGACGCCGAACAGAGCGTGGGCTGACGGGCTGATGTGTGGCGTGCGCAGGCCTCACGGTTGGGCCGAACAGAAAGGTGTATTCATTGAAATCGATGGAAGGGCCTGGTCTGGCGTAATACCCTCCGAAATCGGCAGTGGCGCCCAGCCAGCGATTGAAGTTATAGGTGCCCTGCGCTTCCCATCCGTTCAGGTTTACGGCACCAAGGCCGTGAGCCCGGTCAAAATAAGAGTAGCCTCCAAACACATCGACCTTCGAGGTATCTTCCTGGGCGGCAGCACCCAGAACGCTCATCATAATAATTCCCCAGAGACACGCCGCTTTGCAGACCATCGTTCGGTCCTCCGTACTTTGAGTTCGACGTGGAACTCACGTCGCGGTTATCAGACTGTGATTTCTTAGAGCTTTCAATCTGAACTAGTCGAGAGGGTGGTTGCTGCTTTTTGATGAAACTTCTCTAGAACTTACGGCATCAACCTCGCGAGTGCTCTGTTTCCTGCATCTTAACCGAGTCTCCATACCACTTGGAGGTACTTCGTGAATCGGCGTGATTTCTTGCAGTCCACCGGCTTGGCAGTCGCCGGCCTAGCACTGACGAAAACGGAACTCTCATTTTCGCAGCAGATGCACCCGTCATCCGAGGGATGGCGCACCTTCGAAGTGACTACTCGCGCAGAGGTGCTCGAGCCAGCCGGAGAAACCAAAATATGGTTGCCGGCGGCGCTCATACAGAACACGCCGTTTCAGCGAACAATGTCCAACCAGTTTATTGCTGATGGCGGCAAGGTACGAATGGACGAAAGCAAGCCGCCGAGCTTGGGCATCGTCGTCGCGACATTCCCTGCAGGCGTAAAGCCGCTACTGACTCTGACGAGCCGGGTGGCCCTGAAGGACTACTACGTAGATTTGGCCAAGCCTGGTCCTGCGCGGCCACTCTCTGCTGCCGAGTCGCAGTATTTTCTGCAGCCGCATAAAAACATTCCGACCGATGGCATCGTGAAGAGCACTGCGACCGAGATCACAAAGGGTGCTACGACGGATGTCGAGAAGGCGCGTGCGATCTATGAATGGATCGTCGACAACACGTTTCGCGATCCGAAGGTGCGGGGTTGCGGTCGGGGCGACATTCGCGTTCTGCTCGAAACCGGTTACCTGGGCGGCAAGTGTGCCGACTTGAATGCCCTCTACGTCGGACTCGCGCGTGCGGCAGGCCTTCCGGCTCGCGATGTCTATGGCATTCGTGTGGCGAAGTCTGAGCTGGGCTACAAGAGCCTGGGTGCATCTTCGGAGAAAATCACGAAAGCCCAGCACTGTCGGGCCGAAGTGTACTTAGAACAATTCGGCTGGGTGCCTGTCGATCCGGCCGATGTGCGAAAGGTGGTCCTGGAAGAGCCGCCGGGGAACCGTCCATTGAATGACGAGATGGTGATCAGCGCCCGCAAGCGCCTGTTCGGTTCATGGGAGATGAACTGGATGGCCTACAACTTCGCCCAGGATGTCGAGCTGCCCGGATCCAGTACAACCATCTCCTTCCTGATGTATCCGCAAGCGCAAACGTCAAAAGGAACACTTGACAGCCTGGATCCGGACACTTTCAAGTACGAGATTACTGCGAGAGAGCTATCGTGATTCCATCAAAAACAAATCTGGATTCCGAACACCACAAGCCTGCCGCAAGTGGACTGGCCTTGGTTCGCGTGACGATTGGCGCGATGTTTGTCTGGGTGTTCTTCGAGAACCTGGGCAAGGGACTTTACACGCCTGGTGGCTACGCAGGATTGATCCACTATTACATCGAAAAGGGTCACTCGCCGGCTGTGTGGAAAACTATTATGTCGCTGGCGGCAAGCCATGCGGCGATGGCAGCTCCGATGCAGGCGATACTCGAGCTCTCGCTCGGCATCCTGCTCGTTATCGGTCTGTTCACACGGCCGGTGGCTTTTGTTGCGTTCCTATATCTCGGGAGCCTTTGGATGTCGGAGTGGGGAACGGCGTGGACCTGGGAGCTACTGAACCCGGTTCTAGCATCGCTCGCTCTGGCGATAGGACGCGCAGGCCGAGCATGGGGCATCGACGTCTGGCTGGCACAGCGATGGCCGAACGCTCCCTGGTGGTTGCTCTAGCCAGGTCAATGCGCGTCTCCGTCATCATTCCCACGCACAATGAAGCGCAGGCCATTGGTCGCGTCCTCGCGGATATTCCGGCGAATCTTGTCACCGAGGTCCTGGTGGTCGACAGCAATTCCACCGATGGGACAGCCGAGATTGCCGAAACCATGGGAGCGCGCGTCCTGCGGGAGCCGCGGCGCGGATACGGGCGCGCCTGCTTGACCGGGCTTGCCGCGACCAGCGCACCCGATATCGTGGTTTTCCTCGATGGAGACTACAGCGATCGGCCCGATGAATTGCCGCTGCTGCTTGCACCCATCATGGAAGGCAGAGCGGACATCACGCTGGGCTCACGGCTTGCAAAACAGAACCATCCTGACGCACTGCCGTGGCACGCCGTCTTTGGTAATCGGCTGGCCGCCGGTATGATCCGTGTTCTATATGGCCAGCGAATCAGCGATCTGGGCCCGTTTCGCGCTGCGCGTGCCGATATCCTGCGGCAACTCGCACTGGAAGAAGCTACCTACGGCTGGGCGGTTGAGATGATTCTGAAGGGCGCGCTCGGCGGATTCCGGGTTGTCGAGGTGCCGGTCAGCTATTATCCGCGCATCGGGAAATCGAAGATCAGCGGCACCCTGCGAGGCACGGTCGGCGCGGCGTGGTTTATCCTCACTCTGATCCTGCGCTACCGTTTCCGGCGCCGAAAGGCGTGAGACCGCTACTGCAATTCTGGTTTGTATTCGGTTTCACGTGGAGCAGTCTTTTAAGGCTGCGTCCAACAGTGGGTAGGAAAGCAGCTCCAGCAAGATTGACGCTTGGAACGCGGGCCTGAGGATTCGCTCTGTTCGGAAGCGACGCCGCGGAGTCAGTCAAGGGCAAATCGCTCTCGTATGAAATCCACCGAAACTCGCCACTCCTCGCACAACCGCCGCACGCTCGTGATCATGGCCAAGGCGCCGCGCCCCGGATTGGTCAAAACCCGTTTAACCCGAAACCTGCCCGTCGAAACTGTTACGGAGCTGTATCGCTGTCTTCTGGACGATACCTTGGCACTGGCGCAGTCGCTGCCAGGGGTAAAGGTTGCCATCATGTGTCCGGCGTCAGATGTCGAAGAGCTGATGCAGTTCGCCGGAGGTTCGGCAAGCGTCGTGGCGCAGCAAGGCGAAGGTCTGGCGGCTGGGTTGGCGTCGGTGTTTGCGCACTTTGCGGCGGACGGCCGGGACAGCGTTATCGCCTTCAATAGCGATAGCCCACACCTGCCTGCTGCGGCCCTTGCGAACGCATTTGAGATGCTCAGCGCTCACGATCTGGTGGTTGGACCGACCCTTGACGGCGGCTATTATCTTGTTGGGGCGAAGGCTGTCCATGTTCAGCTCTTCCAAGGTGACAGGATGGGAACCAACAACGCGCTTGACTCCCTGCTGGCGCGCGCTCGCGGGCTGGAACTTTCCGTCGGCCTTACAGATCCTTTTTACGACATTGACGTGGAGAGCGATTTGACCCGCCTGGTCGCGGAACTCCAGCTTGCTCCGGCGCGAGCGCCGCGCACCGCGGCATGGCTGAAACAGTGGCAGCAGGTGTTGCGCCAGTTGCCAAGCCGGCTCCGAGGATTTGTGAAGCTCACTCCGTCTCACCGGCTGTACGCACTCGGCGCGATTCTACTGATGGCGCTGGTCATTTGCGCGCGGAAGTTCGGCGGCCACGGCGAAGCTTTTCCCATCATTCCGCTGGCCGTAGGCGGCATTGCGTACCTTCTCGCCATCCGCGAGCTCTTCTGTGTCCCAAACTTTCCCAAGCATGTGATCGTCATCGGTCTGGTGTTGGCCGCGGTGTGGCACATCGCGTTTCTTGCGATACCGACGGGCTCCGATGACGACGTTCGCCGCTATGTCTGGGATGGCCGCCTGCAGCGACTCGGTTATAACCCCTACACTGTGGTACCCAACGATTCCGCGGTCGCCGCTTTGCACACAGCCGAGACGCTGACGATGAACCATCCGGATCTGCCCACCCTGTATCCACCCGGGGCTGAGCTTTTCTTTCGCGCGGTTACAGCGATTCACGAGTCTGTCTTTGCGATGCGAACTGCGTTTGTGATTTGCGACCTGCTCATGATTGTGGTTTTGTTCGACGTCTTGCGTAGTGCCGGCCAGGGAGCGCACTGGATTCTGGTTTATGCCTGGAATCCTCTGCTGGCGACGGAAGTGGCGGGCAGCGGGCACATCGACATTCTCGGGGTGCTTCTGATACTGATATCCTTCGCCGCGCTCCTGCGCCGCTGGCGCGCGATTACAGCCCTAGCGTTCGCGCTGGCGATCGCCGTAAAGTTCCTTCCGATTGTGCTGCTGCCTCTCTACTGGCGCCGTATTCGCATGCGCGACGCGACCCTGGCCGCAGCCGTGTTCGCAGTCCTCTATCTGCCATTTCTAAACCATGGGCGAATTCCGTTGGGCTCGCTGGGTACTTACATGCAGAGCTTTCGTTTTAACGACCCGGTGTTTAGTACCCTGGAGCGAGTTGCAACACCGAAGGTCGTGGCCGGATTTGCCGCCCTTGTCGGCAGTCTGATCGCAGTCTGGTTCAGAAGCAAATCCCAGAAGCCATCCGAGGACGCATTTGCCTGGCCGATAGCTGCGTCCCTTCTGTGTGCGCCGGTGGTGTATCCGTGGTATTTGCTCTGGATGTTGCCGTTCGTACGATCGAAGTCAACGCTACCCCTCATTGTCTGGACGGTGAGCATTATCCCGGCGTACATCGTTTGGCATTTGCGCGCACTGGGACGTCCATGGGTGCTCCCGGCATGGGTTCTCGGGTTGGAATACGGATCGGTTGCGGTCGCCGCCGCAATGCTTTGCTTGCTCCCCATTCTCCACCGGCGCAGCGCTCAGGAGAGTGAAAGCAGCGCAGGCCTCTAGGTCAGCGTCATCGCCGATAACCTTAAGTGGCTTTAGCCGACGACATAATATCGCTCGCCACACTGGGCTTTCTTAGGAGTTCTCGGCTTGAGGCGTCCTCGAAGCGCCACTCTCCCCGAATAGTTCTTCGTATCCCGAAGCACCTGCCCGTCATCCAACATCCGTCGTCAACTCACCAAGGAGAGCCTCCATGGCAAACACACTCTGTACCAGGGCAATGCGTCTTCTACCGATCCTTGGGGTAATGCTACTTGCTGCAACTGCGTGGGCGCAGCAGCGCTCGCCAATCGCTGAAAAACTCGCCAAGACTTATGGTCTCGATTCGTTTGGGCAGATCGAAGCGATCCGCTATACCTGGAACGCAACCTTCCCGGGCGTCAATATTTCCCGCACCTGGACTTGGGAGCCCAAGACCGGCCAGATCACCTATGAGGGAAAGGACAAAGACGGCAAACCGGTGAAGGTCACCTACCTGCGCTCGCAACTGAGCAGTCAATCAGCTCAGATCAAGGACGACATCGACCCGGGCTTCCAAAACGACAATTATTGGCTGATCTTCCCGCTTCATGTTTACTGGGACACCAGCGCCACGGTGAGCGATGACGGCCAGCAGAAACTGCCGCTGGGCAAGGGCTCTGCCGACAAGGTCGTGGTGAAGTATCCTTCTGTTGTTGGCGGCTACACGCCGGGCGACACCTGGACTCTCTATGTCGGTAGCGACGGGCGAGTGGAAGAATTCCGATATGACCGCGGCGGCGCCAAGAAGCCAAAGGTCGTCATTGCGACGTGGGCTGGCTACAAGATGGCAGGTCCTCTACTCATCTCAACCGAGCATCGCGGCACCGCCGACGGTGGTCCGTTCCACCTCTGGTTCACGAATATAGCGGTCAAGCTGGCGGGTTCGAATACCTGGATCGATGCTAAATAAGCGGCGACTTCCTACCGGGCCATCACTACCGTCGTGCAGCAACTACTGAGCTTGGGCAGGTCGCGGCTGGCGGCCATCGTGACTTCCAGCTGCGGCCGCTCTCCCCGAATGATGGGGCAGTAACCATCGGCCTGGTGCAACGCATCCTGCAAGCGTCGTCGTCCGGCGCACCCGCCATGGCACGAGTCGCGAAATTCGCACGGTTGGCATGCTTCGGGAAGCGTGCGCGCTTGCTCGAACGGGGGCGAGTTTAGGATGCCGAGGCCGCCCGAGATCAACTCCGATAGTGGCTCGCCTGGCCCCGGCCAATACACGCACGGCTGCGTGGTTGCGCGCGGCGTCACTCGCACTGTGCTCACGCCACATCCTCCCTGCAGTGGTGGCAACCCGGACATCGCTCGCACCAGCGGTTCGCCGATGGCGATGACATCCGTCTCTGCAAATAGCCGCCGGAATCCCTCCCAATACTCTTCGTAGGACAACGCGTAGAGATCAGATTGCACCGACTGGTAGACATTCACGCGCAGAGGAGCGTCGAAGTGCTTGGCCACTCGCGCTACTTCTGCCAGACGCAAGTAATTCGACTTCATCATGACCGCAATAATGGTCACGGGCACGCCCAGCTTTACACAGCGCGCCCCCTGCTGATGAATGAGCGCCCAGTTTCCCAGTCCACGCTGCGCATCCTGCTCGGCTTGCGTAGGGTAATCGAGGGAGAATTCGATGTCGTGAAAAGCGCGCAGCTCGCTGTCTTCCAAAACGGCGATGCTGTGGCCGTTGGAGGTAATAGTGAGCTTGACAGGCTGTGTGCGCAGGAACGCAAGAATCGCCCGGAAGTCGGGATGCATTCCGTTCTCGCCCGTTCCCAGATTCACCGAGCGGATGGGCAGCCGTTCCATCACCGACTTGACCTGCTCGAGGGTAAGCCGGTCCGTTCGGACCGGATCGCGATAACAGAAAGCGCAGGAAAGATTGCATTCGTTCGTGAGCCCGAGCCCGAGCGCGATCCCGCCGGTTGGGCTCGCGATGAATGAAATCGGGGATTCGCTGGCGCGATTCTTCATGCAGAATTTTCTCCGGAATTCCCATCGAGGGCCGGTTCTGCACCCGATAAGGCGGTGCGCGCCAGGTACTGGGTGTAGCGGGCCACTGCCGCGAACTCGGGCCGGCTTCCCAGCTTCCTCTCGAGCTCCAGAATTCGCGCATATTCCGTGCTGCGAGAAATGCGAGGCGGCAAGTAATCCGCCAGGACACGGATACCTTGCTTAGCAATGAACTCCAGCGACGCCGTCTGCAGCATATCTTGCAGGATGTGTGAGGTAAAGAGCCGCACTCGGCCACCGAATAGAGACTCAAAGCCCCAGTCTGCGGTGAGGGTGGCTTCGGCAGCCGTCAGATCGCCCGTCTGGATTGCAGTCTTGCAGACTTCGCCCGCCTGATTGCGCACGACGATTGACAGTATTGCCGACGAGTTTCGCAGGGCTCGAGCCGCATCGCGTAACACCATAGTAGGATCGTCGACATATTCAAGTAGGTTGTGACAGAGAATGACATCGAACGACCCAGCCGGAAACAAGCTCGTCAATTGACCAGCGTCGCCGCGCCGGAGGATGACTTTGCTCAATACTCCCGCTTCTTCTGCGGCGCGTCTCGCCAGGTCTAGCATCGCCTGAGACGAATCCAGTTGCGTAACGTGGTAGCCGAGCCGTGCCAGGCGAACCGCCGCCGCTCCTGTGCCAGATCCTACATCCAGTGCATGCCTTGCCTTGTTTGCCTGCAGTGGAGGAAGAAAGTCTTGCAGGGTGGCAAACGCCAGGTCTGCGCGCAGTTTGCCCTCGAATGTATCGAGGTACGCAGCGTAATCCTGCGCGCCGTGCTGGAATCGCTCGTCATCACTTCTAGTAATCATCTTCTCTCGCCTCGGCGAACCGGAGAAGAACCTTTGCGCTCACCAACTGAAGAGCAGGCAGAAACCGGCTTCTAGAAGATTACTCTCGACTACGGCAACGAGACCTTCAATGTAATAGCGGTTCTCGCGATGGGGAAAACTAGCGGAGTGACGCGCGTAAACCTCGGTCATCAGGACCGGTCAATACAGGAGAGTTGACCGTACAAATCTCGGCATAATTCCGTTTAACTCTCTCTAAGATGTTCGCAATTCAAAATAGATACTTGGTGCGAAAGGGGGGACTCGAACCCCCACGGTTTTACCCGCCAGATCCTAAGTCTGGTGCGTCTGCCAATTCCGCCACTTTCGCATTCTTGAGAATCATGCACTTGCAGTTGCTTGAGCCTTCTCAACAATGGGCATTGTAACTGTTCTGAAACCGTTCTTCATTGTAGCGGTCTGCACTCCGAGACAATCCTGCGAGCCGCTTCTTCAAACCCCTCTCGCAGGCGACGCGATACCGAATACACAGGCCGTGAACTTTGCGACCACTGATTTTCGCTGTGCCCCGTCACTCCTCGCTGAAACAGATTCCGTACTGCGAGCACTGAGGATCAGAGAGCAAGGGCCTTTAAAGTTTAGCAGCCCTGCCAGGCTCGTCCCAATTCCTTACGGCCTCCGATGAACACGAAATGATTTTTGCGGAGCGCGGCCTTGTTCGCCATCTAAATTCCGAAGAGTCGAGCATGCATCCGGCTGAATGCCTGCCAGCGACAATTGCGCTGTGCACTCTCGCCGCTGGAGGGTCTCTCACGATTCCGGCAATCATGTTGGACGAAGTAACGATGAGGGTGGGCGGCGCGTGCGCCACTTTTCCACGTTTGCCTTTGTTTACCAGGTCCACGGGACTGGATGATGAATTCTCAGGGAACATAGGACAGGGTACGATTCGCCACTTCCCCAGTTACACACTGGACTTTCGTAATATGACTTTCACCACCGAAGGCGGTTCAGGCGAGTCCGCCGGCTCTGCGAATTGCGTTGTTAGCGATTGAGGAGGTCGGTCCGTGATCGGTTTCCGTCGCAAATCCGCAGTTTACACTGAAAAAGCTCCGCTACAGCAACATCGAATCAGGAATTCATGAAGTTCTCGCATAAGGCTCAGGTGCCTCTTACGGCGAACTCAGGGTTTCCCTCCATAACATAAATACGCGTCTACGATTACAGTGAAGTCCACGACCTGTCGGGCCCTTGCCACTCTGGGCTAGAGATCGTACGACACGCTCGGCTTTGCCTGAAGTTCGTACCGTTTGCCGCCCTCGTCTGGGGACCAGCAGATGCTTAAAATGAGCAGACGTTCAGCTTGTGTTCTGCCGTGCAGCCTGAACATGAACCACGCACTCGATGAGCGTGTGCATGCGATTATGCTGACGGTCGAGTCCGCGTGTGCTTCTGACTTGACTCAACTGGCGCGAGTTGCCGGCCTCAGCACTTCCAGGCTGTCGCATCTGTTCAAGCAGGAAACGGGGCTGCACCTGCGCAGCTTCCTGACAAGTTGCCGGCTGGAAAAAGCGGCGGAGCTATTGCAAGACGCCGAGATGCCTGTCAAAGAAGTGTCTTACCTTGTGGGATATCAACACCCTGCCAGCTTCATTCGTGCCTTTCGCAGGATCTTCGGCTGCACTCCGCAGAAATACCGCAGTCAACAGCGATGCCTGGAAATAGCTGATTCGGCTAATTGAAATACGTTGACTGCGGAAGTAAAGCTGCTAGATTACGTCCACGCCGCTTAGGAAAACGCAGCCAGCATTTGCGTCTGCGGACTTTCCATCCCTGCCAGACAGGCTGCAGAAGTCTCGTGTGTCTGTCTAACGCGCCTCTTCTCCGTAGCGTCATTTCTTCCTTTCGTTCTGTGAGAACAATTCGTCCGCCAGCCGGCGACAACATGGCTCAACAGGAGTCAGAGGAGAAGCTCATGCGGTTGATGTCCCCTGCACACTATTTTGCACGCAAAGGCCCGTGGTTTGTCTTGACGCTCATTCCCGCTCTCACGCTGATGTTCGTTGGAGGTGTCGAGGCGAACAACGGGGCGCGCGATCCAGGAGTGCGCAGCGGTCCGCCCGGAGCGGGCACGCCCATCGCTGGACTGAGTAGCGATCAACTGACATTCTTCAACGCCGGTCTGATCAACTTCGAGGCGATCGATTCCGTCAGTGGCACGATATCCAACACCGGGAATGGCCTGGGGCCGCGGTACAACGGTGAAGGTTGTGCGCAATGCCATGCGCAGCCCTCCACCGGTGGAACCAGCCCATCGGTGAATCCCCAGGTCGCGGCGGCCACCGATCAAGGTGCTGCCAACCAGGTTCCGTCCTTCATCACCATCAATGGCCCTGTGCGCGAAGCGCGCTTTCCCTTTCTCTCTAACGGCCAACCCGATGGAGGTGTACACGATCTGTACACCATCACCGGACGCACTGACGCGTCCGGATGCAGCCTTCAGCAGCCCAACTTTCAGCAGGCGCAGCAGCAGAATAACCTCATCTTCCGTATCCCGACTCCGGTCTTCGGCGATGGCCTGATTGAGGAAATTTCCGATGCGACCATCACCGCCAACATGAACAGCAATCAGCAGCAGAAGCGGTCGCTGGGAATCGCTGGCCGGCCGAACACCAGCGGCAACGACGGCACCATCACGCGCTTTGGCTGGAAAGCGCAGAACAAGTCGGTGGAAGTGTTTGCCGGCGAAGCCTACAACGTCGAAGTCGGTGTGACGAATGAACTGTTTACCACCGAGCGCGACCAAACGCCGGGCTGCCAGTTCAACGCCACACCGGAAGACAGTACGAACTTCGATTCGAGCGGCACGGCATCGCCGAGCGACATCATTCGCTTCGCAATGTTCATGAAGATGCTGGACCAGCCGCAGCCCGGCCAGGGTTCGCCGTCAACCCAGCATGGCGCGCAGGTATTCAGCAATATCGGCTGCGCTCTATGTCACACGCAGTCGATGCAAACGGGGCAATCGACAATCACAGCGCTCAGCCATGTACAGGCAAATCTGTTCTCCGATCTCTTGCTGCATCATATGGGGCCAAGCCTCGCCGACAACGTCAGCCAAGGCGTGGCCGGCGGTGACGAGTTCCGCACTGCGCCGTTGTGGGGATTGGGCCAGCGAATCTTCTTCATGCATGATGGCCGAACCACGGATTTGGTGCAGGCCATCCAGACACACGGCAGCAATGGCAGCCGGCAGTATCCGTCGTCCGAGGCCAACGGAGTGGTGAACAGCTATAACCGCCTCAGCAGTTCCGATCAGCAAGACTTGCTCAACTTCTTGCGGTCGCTATAGGCGACGGCTGAAAGCCGATAATCATGGAATGCAAGCCGCGCGCCTCCAAATGCGCGGCTTGCATGTGATGTCTTGGTCCGTCCATAGGGCGGCGTCTTCAGGCTGGCTTTCCGATTAATCTCGTTTGTCTCTCATTCCTGATGTGTATCTGGCGGACCTTCCGGGGCGACGGCGCTCACAGCCGAGGGTTGGAGACGGTCACCGACTTCGTTCCATACATCACTGACAAAACCCCCTCTTGCGGAGTAAAGGGTGTTCTGCGAGCGCTCTCCCATTTTGTTTGCATGAGAACGTTGGCGGAAAGAAGAGAGCAGAAAACATGAATAAGGCATTCTTGTTCGGAATCGTGTTGATAACGTTATCGGCGGGTGGGCAAAGCACGGACAGCAGGTTTGACGGCAAGTGGAACACGACCGTGACCTGCGAGCCTAAGGGAGGGACACTGGGGTACACTCTGCACTTTATTTCGACCGTAGCGGAAGACGTTCTGCATGGTGAGCGCGGCACAAGAGGCCAACCGGCCTACCTGGCGATCGACGGTAAGATCAGCAACGGCGGAAAGGCTAAGTTGACGGCCAGCGGCGTCACTGCCGGCGCGGAGTATACGCACGGCCCATTCAAAGCCGAAGGGAATGACTACAGCTACGAAGTGAAAGCGCAGTTCACTGACGTACAGGGCACCGGCGACCGAAGCACTGGTATGGGAATCGTGGGACGACCGTGCCATTGGACCTTTGAGAAGCAAGCGTCCGGCGGTGGCGAAGCAAAACCGTAATCGCTGCGACAGATCAAGGACGCCAACACTTCCGTTAAGCGAAACATCAACGCACCGGCTGAGGAGCAGGCCGTCGGTTCTCCTCAGCGGTTTGTGACTTAGGCCGGATATGAAGCTGGTCAGGTCGCCAGCCACCACTTGTTATCTCTGAGCTTATCAAGTACCGAAAGCCGTCGGCGATGGCAGCCATTGCCTGAGGTCAGCGCGTGGATTCTGGCGCAGTGACGGTCGCATGCTCACGATACGTGGGGCGCTCGGGGAAAAAGGCATCCGTCAGCGAGACGATCTTTAAGGCTTGCTGCAACTGTGCGAGCGTGGCCTTAGTCTTCACGTGGATGACGACCTCTTCGTCGGGAAGCAGATCAAAGTAGTCGTTGGACAACGTGACATCCAGATCGCCAAAAGAGATAGACACGGCGCGCGCCAGAACGGCCGAACGAAGCTTTAGCGCGTAGCCGTCAGCATTCGCGTCCACCTCGCTTTGGATGGCGGGCTTGAGCGGCAAGTTGAGATTACGCATGCGATCGAAGAACACTTCGTTACGCGATACCGCTTTGCCTCCGACCAGCAACTCCACGACAAGAAACGCGTCGTCAGGGCTGGTTGACCCCAGCATTTCCTTCTCGTTCAAGGTCAGATAGACCGCGCTAGACTGTGCCGAGACCTGCACGTCCTGCGTCTTGTCGCTGAGTGTCTTGCCATCAAACATAAGCAATCGCGTGCGGACCTGCCCCGTGACCGCCCGCATCTTGTCCGAGGCAACGTAAACATCGATGTTGCCTTCATGAGCGAACGGCGAAATCAGCAGGTCGGCGTAGAACCGGGCTGCGTAGTATTGCAGCGCTTTCCAGCGGCCGAAGTAATCAATGCTCGACCACGAAGCGACGGGCCAGCAATCATTCAGTTGCCAGAAGAGCGCGCCCATGGTGCGCGGCCGGTCGCGCCGCAAATGCTCGGCCCCAACCTTGATTGCTTCTGCCTGTTGCACCTGGCTGAGGTAGACGAATGAGGCGAAGTCTCGTGGCTCGGGATACTCACGCAGCATGTAGGTGAGAATCTTTTCGTTGCCGCCGTGATTTTTTTGGTGAGACTTCATCACCTCGGAGTCGATGGCCATGTCGTTGGTGCCGGCAAAACTGCGGATGGTTTGCATTTCGGGAAACGACTGGAAGCCGAACTCCGACATAAAGCGCGGATCTTGCAAGTTGTAGTTCTCGATGGGTTCAAGCCCGTGCCATACGCCCCAGAAGTGCATGTCGCCGTTGTCGGGACTGTCCGGCGGAGCCTCGAAGTTCGCGCTCGGCGAACTTGGCCAGTATGGCGTCGGGGTCGCGTATTCATCGGCGACACTCTTGATGATGTCGTGAAAAAGAACGACGTAATCCTGCCAGACGCGGTCGCGCTGGGGAGGAGTGATCGATTCCTTGAAGCTCAGACGATCGGCCCACGCCAGCCATCCAGCCTCGATCTCATTGTTGCCACACCACAACACGATGCTGGGATGATCGCGCAGGCGCTTGACCTGCTGTATCGCTTCTTCGCGGACGTTCTGCTGAAAGTCGAGATCTCCCGGCACCATGTCCCCTCCAAACATGAACTCCTGCCAGACCATCAGGCCAAGCTCGTCGCAGATGTCGTAGAAAACGTCGCTCTCGTAAATGCCTCCGCCCCATTCGCGCACCATGTTCATGTGAGCATCGCGCGCAGCCGCTAGAATCTGGCGATAACGCTCGGGCGTGACCCGGCTGGGAAAGCTGTCGAAGGGAATCACATTAGCGCCCTTGGCGAAGATTGGAATCCCATTCACGACAAAGGTGAAGCTTTTGCCCCACTGGTCGGGATCGCGGCGGAGTTCCACCGAGCGCAGTCCAGTTTTCACCTGCTGCTGCGCGATGACGGACTTTCCTGTCGAGAGCGTGGCCGAGAAGAGGTATCGATCCTGTGCTCCATATCCCGCCGGATACCAGAGCTTGGGCGAAGCGATGCGAAGCGGAATCGAAACATGGTTCGCGCCGGCATCGAGCTGAACTGCCTGCGTCGCGACGCCTGCCAGCCTGCCGTCGGCATTATCGCGATCGATGGTGATGGTTGCTCTCATCGGCCGTGTTGAGTCGATCTCGAGCTCTGCGGCTACCTCTGCTTCATTCGCCGAAATATTGAGCTGGTGGATGTGAAAGTTCTGGATTCGAGCGGTATCCCATAGCTCCAGGTAGACCGGTTTCCAGATGCCGATGGTGATGTACCGAGGTCCCCAATCCCACCCGTATTGATATGGCGCTTTGCGCGTGTACGGTGCGGTGGCTACATTCTCCTCGTTGCCCTCATTTGCCGTTGATACCGAGGGCAGGATGTAGGGGAGGGTCTTGACCTTGGGGATCATTGAAGTGATTGGCGAGCGAAAGATAACGTCGAGCGTGTTGCTCCCCAGCTTCAGCAATGGCTTGACGGCAATTCGCCAACCCCGAAACATGTTGTCGGCGGTCAGCACGGGCTCGCCGTTGAGAAGAACCTTCGCGTACGTATCCAGACCTTCGAAAGCCATATCAACATGCTCGCGCTGTAACATCGCCTGATCGACTTGGAAGGTTGTGCGATATTCCCAGTCCGTCAGACCAATCCATTGCAAGCGAGATTCGTTGTCTCCGTAGAACGGATCGGGAATCAGATGAGCCGCAAGCAGGTCGGTCTGTACGACACTGGGAACCTGTGCAGCGTGCCAGTCCATGACTTCAGGGCGGCTGCTGGTGTTGATGGCGCGAAACTCCCAACCTGCGTTCAACAGTTGCCTGGCGGGTTCGGCGGCTCGCAGCGGCACGGGATAGCCAAGAAAGAAGAGTGTCGGAACCAGTGCAGCCCAGATAGTGAGTTTGCTGAAAATGATGCACATCTGAGGTTTCACAGCGCAGGATTTACGCAACCCTTCACGCCCGGAAATGCTAGCTACATCCGCGAAGTCTTGCAAACGCGATCTCCCTCGATTGAGGAACTCTGACGGTTGCGTGTGATGCAAGGGATGAAAGACAGGCTGCAACAAAAACTGGGCTCCTCGGCAGGAGCCCCGGGTTGCTGTTCGTGTCCGCTTTTTACCAGATTGCCAGCGAGGCGTCGTCGATCCACTCGTGATAGCCCTGGCCGCTGGCGTTCACGTCCAGCTGCCACTGCACGCCCAGGTTGTCGCCCCAGTGCAGGTTCTTGGCGCTGTGAGTGACGTTGACGGTGTACGGCTGACCGTCGACCACCAGCGTGTGATAGGTGTAGGTGTGATTGCTGGTGTTGGTAGTTACATACCACTGGATGTGGTGCCAGGCATTCACGCTGAACTTGTGACAGGCAATGTTGCTGTGGATCCAGTGTCCTGAAGACTCATCCCAAGTGTCCCACGTTCCCGAGCCGTAGTCGCACTGGCTGCCAATCATGTAGTTGTATCCGCCCACGAACTGGAAGGAATCAAACTCCAACGACTGAGTTGCGTTTTGTGAGTTTGAGTCGACGTAAACCCAGAAGTCCCACAGCAAATTGCGGGCGTTGTCGTAAGCGCCGACCTTCTGCCACCACAGGGCGTTGGCCCAGACGCCTGAGTTATAGAACTCGCCACTGGAACCGCTGCGGGATGGGGAGCCCTGATGTTGCGCCATCCAGTAGGAGCCTTGGCCGCTGCCGCCGGCGCAACCGGGATCATGACAATAGCTCCAGTTGCCGCGGTTCTGAATGTTGTTGAACCAGGTCGCGTTGCTGGGAGGCGTAGGCAAGCCATTTCCGCCGCCGCCACCACCTCCACCGCTGGTAATGACAACGGTCTGGGTAACGTCGCCGTAGGCGCCGGTATTGTCCCAGGCGCGGGTTACCAACTGATGATTGCCCTGCGCGCCGCTGATGCTTGCGGTGATGGAGTTGGTCGCGCCCCCGGTATAAACATTGTTGCCGTCAAGATAAACGTGCCAACCCACGATCGAATGGCCGTTGCTGGAGGCATTCGCTGTCAAAGTAAAAGGAGAGCCGACTTGCTGATTATTGCCAGGTGCGGTGACGGTAACGTTTACCGCGGCTGCTGTCATCGACAGCCCCAGACAAGCGGCCGCCAACAGGAACAAATGCTTCATCAGTAAAGCTCCTCCGTTGAGTATTCGGCCAGAAGAACTTGACGCATGGGGCCGCGAACTCAACAGCAGCCGATGACTGAGTATCGCGTTTGCCGGAGCTCAGGCAAATCGGGCGTAGCTCTTAGAAAAGACTCTTAGTTTCACTGCGACATCCAGAGTTGAACTAAGTGTGGAAAACACACATTTCAAAGCGCAAAACACGACTTCGACACACCTTAGTACCCGGTTGCAGGTCGCGGCCAGTGATAAGATTTTTGGCGAATGGTTACTTTCGTTGTGCTGCGTATCGTGGCAGTCGTTCTGCTGGTCGCGGCAAACGCGTTCTTCGTGGCCGCCGAATTCGCTCTGGTGAGCGTGCGCGAGACCCGACTGCAACAAATGATCGCGTCCCACCGCATCGGTGCGCGTACCGTCCAAAAACTCCATCAAAAGCTGGACGAAGTTCTCAACGCCGTACAGTTTGGCGTCACCGTCTGCAGCCTGGCCTTGGGCTGGATCGGGGAAGCCTCCATCGCGCACATCCTCGAGCCGCTGTTTCTTCCCCTGCCACATTCCCGCTTCTACGCGCACGCTTTAGCTGTCGCGCTGGCTTTCATCCTGATGACCTACATCGTCGTCATCCTGGGCGAAGTTGTTCCTAAGTCGCTGACCCTGCAACGCACGGATCGGGTCGCGTTGGCCGTTGCCGCCCCCATGGACGTTTTCATGACCTTAGCTGCGCCGTTCCTGGTGTTCATGACGGCGTCGACCCGCGTGGTTCTGAAAGCATTTGGAATTCGCCTGATTCGAGAGGCAGGCGTGCATTCGCCCGAGGAGCTGAAGCTGATTGTTTCGGCCAATCGCCGGCTGGGGATACTGGCGCCGACCCAGGAAGAACTCATCCTGCACGCTCTCGAACTGGAAAATATTTCCGTGCGGGAAATCATGGTTCCGCGTCCCGACATCTTCTCGCTGCCGGGGAATTTGTCACTGGAGGAGGCGCTGCAAAAAGTCGTTGACGAGCAGCATTCGCGCGTCCCGGTCTACGATCCCAAGCGTGGCCCGGAGCACATCATCGGCGTACTGTATGCCAAAGACCTGATGCGCTGGCTGCGCTATCGCGTGAACCGTACCGCCTCAGGACGACCCGTGACCCGTGCCAGCGGCCTGGAGATACGCCACATCATGCGCGAAGTGCTGGTGGTGCCGGAAACGAAGCCTCTGCCGGACCTGCTGGTTGAATTCAAGACGCGCAAACGCCACCTTGCCGTTGTTGTCGATGAATTTGGCACGACAGCGGGTGTGGTGACGGTGGAAGACGTGCTGGAGCAACTGGTCGGCGAAATCGAAGATGAGTTTGACATCAGCGAGCCGGCTTTGGCGCCCGGCGCCACTTCGATGACCCTCGACGGCTCGGTTAATATTAGGGATCTGGAGTCGCTTTATCACATCGTGCTGCCGCGCGACGAAGGTTTCGAGACTCTCGGCGGATTTGTGCTGTCGCGGGTGCAGAAGATTCCCGTGGTGGGTGAAAGCTTTGAATATGAAAACCGCCGCTATACCGTGGCGACCATGGATGGATTGCGGGTGGAAAGCGTGAAGATCGAGAAAGCGCCCGCGCAAACGCAATCTCAAACTGCGACCCACGTGGCCGGCTGATGCTGCGATACATCCTCTCCCGACTGCTATACATGCTACCGGTGGTATGGCTGGTGGTGTCGGTCGTTTTTTTGCTGATCCATCTAGTGCCGGGCGATCCCATTCAGCAGATGCTGGGCGAAGGCGCTGCAGCGACCGACGTTGCTGCTGCGCGGCACGCGTACGGGCTCGATGTTCCGCTGGGCAAACAATACGTCAACTACTGGCGCGGAATCCTGCACGGTGACATGGGGAAGTCGCTGCGCCTGAACCAGAATGTCGGCCACGTCATCGCCCAGGCTTATCCGGAGACGCTGGAGCTCACGATCGCCGCGCTGCTGGTGGCGCTCGCACTCTCGATTCCGGCTGGCGTACGCTCAGCCTTACGCCGCAATCGTTGGGACGATCGCCTGCTCAGCTTCGTGTCTTTGCTGGGGTTATCCTTTCCGAACTTCGCGCTGGGGCCGATCCTGATCTTGATCTTCGCCATTGAACTAGGATGGCTGCCAGTATCGGGATCCGGTTCGCCGGCGCACCTGATCCTTCCGGCGATCACCATGGGAGGAGCTCTGGCCGCGATTCTCACCCGCATGGTTCGCACGTCCATGCTGGAGGAATTGAGCCAGGATTACATCCGCACGGCGCGGGCCAAGGGTTTGCCCGAGAGCACTGTGGTCTACCGGCACGCGCTGCGCAACGCGATGATTCCGATTTTGACTGTGGTAGGCCTGCAGTTCGGAGCTCTGCTGGCTGGCGCTATCGTGACCGAGACGATTTTTTCCTGGCCCGGCATCGGCCGGCTGACGATCACGGCGATTTCCAATCGCGACTACTACCTTGTGCAGGGCTGCATCCTGATGATCGGATTGACTTATGTGCTGGTGAATTTTATGACCGACTTGCTCTACTCGGCATTCAATCCCCGCATCCGTCAGTGATCCGGGCACTTGATTTTTTGCGTCCAGCGGTTTCCAATCGAGCAATATCAGCATCTGTTGTGATTACGGAGGGCGGAATGACTCTCATGGATGCACTTCGCCAGGCGGAGCAGCAGGTAAAACGGGCGGCTCATCTCGGTTCCGAAAAGGTTCGTAGCATTACGACACGGGCGTCGGCCTATTCCGATTCAGAGGAACGCGAACGCTCTGCGTCGCCCAAAGTTCGCACCGGAATCGTCTCCGTTAACGGACGCGATGTCGAGGAAATGCGCTGCACTGGCGGACGCCGGACTCGCTGAGCTAAACCGGCAGGTAGGGAAGCGGCTCCCCATTCACAATCGCTTCGGGATTTAGTTTGACCAGCGCGTCGGCAATGTCTTGCCCGGCCATTTGCGCAATAATCGCCCGAGCCTCTGACATAACAGGCCTGCGCCGTATAGGGTCATGCGCGTCGCTGGCAATCACGTGAACTGCACGTTTCTGTAACAGCCAATCGGCAATTTTCTTCGAACGTGGCCCCCACGCTCCGGTCACCGCATTCGCCGTGACCTGCACCAGGCATCCTTGCTCGATCAGCGCCAGCACCATCTCCGGATTTTTCATCAGCGGTTGATTCCGTTCCGGATGGGTGATGATGGGCGTCATCCCGCAGCTCAACAACGACAGGACATCCTGCTTCACGCTGGGCGGGATGCCATAGTCACTGAACTCGATGAGCAGGTACTGGGTATCACCGATGGTGTAGCGTCGCGGATGCTCCAGAGCGTCTTGAATGTTGTCGTAGGAGAAATGAAAGTCGCAGCCGAGACTGAATGCCAGTTGGCCATTGGCTGAGTCGTGCAACTGGCCCAGCATGTTGGTAAAGCGCTCGCGATTGTATTCGTACCGATCGTTGCTGTGGGGCGTGGCGACGATATGCGTGATGCCGTCTCCGTGCGCGATGCGGCACATTTCCGCCGTCATCTCCCAGGACTTCGAGCCATCATCGATTCCGGGAAGGATGTGAGTATGAATGTCGACCATGGAAAACAGTTTCGGAGCAGTTTGGAGTTTCGACTTTCGAGAACCCGGGTCGTGTCGTGTGAGTAGTTTCGAGAATCCGGGATGCTTGCGCTTGGAACTCGAAACTGGCTTTGATGTTGCTTGCCCTTGAAACTCGAAACTGGAAACTCGAAACCGGCTTACTTGTACCGTTCCTTCATGAAGTCGGTGATCGCGTCATAGGCCTCGCTGAGGACCGGCTCTGGTGGCAGGAACACGATGCGCATATGCCGTGTCCCCTTCTTCTCTCCAAAGCCCGACCCGTGCACGACCAACACATGCTTTTGTTTCAGCAGATCGGTGACAAACGTCAAATCGTCTTCCGGAATCACCAATGAAGGATGCGCATAGAACGCACCTTTCGGCGCGACAAGCTTCACATGCGGCGTACGCTTCGCCCACTCCACGGTCAGTTCAGCACGACGCTTCAGCTTCTTCAGCATCTGTTCGAGGTGGTCCTGCGGGCCTTCGAGTGCGGGCTTGATTGCATGTTGGAACGGATGTGGCGCCGATAAGCGCGCACGTAGCAGACGATGCACGGCTTCCATGTACGGCCGGACAACTTCGGCGGGTCCGGTGGCAATTGCCCAACCGATACGCCAGCCCGGCACCAGGTACGACTTCGACAAGCCGTTAAACGTAACGATCGGCACATCCGTCGCGAGGGTTGCGATCGAGATGTGCTTTTCCTTCGGATCGAAGATCAGCTTGTCGTAGATTTCGTCGGCAAAGATGATCAGGTTGTGCCGCCGCGCCAGCTCCAGAATCTTTTCCAGCGTGCGCTTCGAATACACCGCTCCCGTCGGGTTGTTGGGCGTGATCAACAAAATCGCCCGCGTGCGCGAGTTGATCTTGCGCTCCATGTCCGCGACATCGGGCTCCCACGCATTGTCTTCGTCAAGGTCGTAGGCGTTTGCCGGGCAGTCGAGCTTCGCCATGATGGCGCCGTACAGGGGATACTCGGGGCTCGGCGTCAACACGTTATCGCCGGGGTTCAGCAGAGCGGTCAGACAGGTGTCGATGACCTCGCCGCTTCCGATGCCGACGAAGATGCTTTGGATTTCGCGAAAGCCGTCCCGCTCGGCCTGATGGCGAATCGCTTCGATCGCCGGCTTGATGCCGAGGGATTCGGCGTAGCCATTGTGGCCGTCGACCATGGCCTTCAGCACGGCTTCAATCATGTGCGGCGGCGTATGGAAGTCGAACTTACAGGGATCGCCAATGTTGAGATAGAGAATCTCGTGACCTTCACGCGCGACCTCGTCGGCGGCCACGGCCAGATCGCGGATGGCATAGCGCACGTTCATCATGCGGCTGGCGGCCATCACTTCCGCAACAGCTTTCGTTACCATGCAGAGCTTCCTCAAAAGGCAGAGGTTAGAGAACCCACTATTATGAACTAGTTACCCGTCCGGCTGCACCCTTCTATTTCCTTGCATCACGAATACAGTCGCGCCATCATCGCCAATACGTTGAACGTTGAGTTACAGGGGAACTGAGATGCCCAGCTCTGCAGTCCTTGACGTCGGGGTCGGTATTGCCTTCGTCTATTTGTTTCTCAGCCTGATCTGCTCGGTGGTGAATGAAGGTATCGCAGCCGTGTTGTCGCTGCGCTCAAAGAACCTGGTCGCCGGTATAGACAGTCTTTTCTCCGGCAGCAAGATGGCCGACGGCAGAAACATCGTCGAGGCAATCTACGCCCATGGGCTGATTCGGGGACTCTACAAGGAGCCAGACAAACTGGACCCTAAACAAGCGGCCGAGATGAAGATGACGAGCGTCCGCGGCGCGATTTTGTCGCATGTCCCGGTGCTGAAGATCGTTGACAACTGGTTCAACGTGAACTTGCCGGCCTATATTCCGTCCAGCACATTTGCTACGGCACTCATCGATGTAGTTTCGCCGCCCGATCCAACGCGGGCGCGCTCGCTCACCGACATCCGGGAAGCGATTGAACAGCTTCCGCCCAGCCCGACACGTCAGGCGCTGATGAGTCTGGCGGCCGACACGCAAAAAGACGTAACGGAATTCCAGGCGAAGGTGGAGCGCTGGTTCAATAACTCCATGGACCGCGCGTCCGGCTGGTACAAGAAACGGGCGCAGAACGTTCTTCTGGGAATCGCTCTGGTGCTGACCGTCCTGCTGAACGTGGACACCATTAAGCTGGCGCAATCGCTGTGGAACAACCCCATCGCGCGGCAGGCGACCGTCGACCTGGCGCAGAAATACGTCGACCAGAAAAAGGACGGGCTGCATGACGAGCAAGACCTGCGGAAGCAAGCCACTGACTTAGAAAACCTCGGGCAGCAGTTGCCATTTCCTTTCGGCTGGCACGGAAAGCCGCCTGAGGATCCGTTCTTCTGGCTGGAAACGCTGACTGGGTGGCTGATTACGACCCTTGCGCTTTCGCTGGGCGCGCCCTTCTGGTTCGACACGCTGAACAAATTCATGGTGGTACGGTCGACAGTCAAGCCGCAGGAGAAGAGCGCGACAGACGCCAGTAAGAACTAGCTATTGTGCGCAGCCCCCTACGCACAAAGAAAGGGCGCGAATCGCTTCGCACCCTTTCTGACAACTGACAATCGCCGACTGCCTTAGTTCAGCACGTGAATGTTCTTCTTCGCGCACATGTCCTTCAGCACCTTCGGCCACACCGTGACGCTCACTTCACCGAGGTGCGCTTTGCGGAGCAGCAGCATGAGCGTGCGGGACTGTCCGATGCCGCCGCCAATGCTCAGCGGAATCTCGTGGTCAACGATCGCCTTGTGATAGGGGAAGTTGAGGAACGACATCTGGTTCGTCAGCTCGAGCTGTTTCTTCAGCGACTGCGGATTGACGCGAACACCCATCGATGAGAGCTCGTGGCGGCGCTTGGTAACCGGATTCCATACCAGGATGTCGCCGTTCAGGCCGTGGCATACATGGCCGGCGTCGGAGCGCGTTTCCGTGACCCAGTCATCGTAGTCGGCGGCCCGCATCTCATGCGGATAACCATCCTTCAGCGTCCATCCGATGCCGATGATGAAGACCGCAGGATACTTCTGCAGAATGGCGGTCTCGCGCTGCTTACGTGGCAGGTCAGGATACATGTCGAGAATCTCTTCGGCATGCAGGAATTTCAGGTTCTCCGGCAGATTGGGATAGCGAGCATCTTTGAGTTGCGGGAACAGCTCCTGGGCGTAATGCTCGGCGCCCACCATCACCTTCCAGATCTTGCTGACAATGCCTTTAAGGAAACTAAGATTGCGCTGCTCAGCGCTGATCACTCGCTCCCAATCCCACTGATCGACGTAAGCGCTGTGGTCGTGATCGAGGAAGTAATCCTTGCGGACCGCGCGCATGTCGGTGCACAGGCCTTCGCCCGGCTGCATGTTGAATTGCTTCAGCGCCATTCTCTTCCACTTAGTCGCAGCCTGAACGACCTGAGCGTTAATGGGGTGCTTGTCGCGGTCGTTCGAGATGTGGAACTGGATGGGGGTGCGCGAACCGTCACGGTCCAGATAGTCATTGACACCCGATTCCTCGTCCACGATCAGGGGAACGGTGACCATCATCAGGTTCAGTTCTTTGCAGAGGTTGTCTTCGATGTATTTCTTGGTCTCGAAGATCGCTCTCTGGGTGTCTTTAGGTGACAGCAGCGAGCTGTAATCCGCCGGAAGTACATGTTCCAGCTCTGTGTAATCGCCGATTCCGGGGCCAGCGAGATCTGCTTTCTTGTCAGCCATGCTGTTCTCCTTGGTTGCGGTTGACGTGGCCGACGAGGAACAGACTTTCCACGAGGGACACACGTCATCAGCTATAGAAGAGCACCGGCATGAGGGCGGCGGCAGTAACCTGCGTCACCCTGAGGTGTGCTATACGGGCCTCACGTTGGGTTGTGGCCGGCCCGCAGCTAATCGATGCCATCCTCAAAGGCTGAAACAGCTTGACGCCATTTGCGGGGCGAAAGTTCCGCAAGTCAAAGCCGCGAGCACATTGCCCGCGGCTTGGTGAGAGTTCTCGACGATCTGTTCAGACCGCTCTACATGTGATCGGGAGGAACAATGTCGACGCGGCGCTGCTGTTGATAGCAGCTGTCGTCGGTGCTCTGGCAGACCGGATACAGCTTGCCCCATCCGGTCGCGAAGCCGATCTGGGACTCACTCACCCCGGTAGCCACCAGCTTTTCCTTCACAAACTGAGCCCGGCGATACGAGAGCACCAGGTTGTAGAAAATGTCGCCGCGAATATCAGCATAGCCCTGGATCCATAGGTGGGCATCCGGATGCTGCTTGAGGTAGTTGGCATCGCTCTGCAGAACATCGGGATCGATGACGCGGCTATAGATGTTGAAAGGGAAGAAGACTTCCTTCACGTTCTGGGTAATGTCCTGCCCCATGGACGAGGCGTTCATGCTGTCCTGCTGCAACATATCGGCGGCAGGCAGCAACGCCGTGAACACCAGGACAAAAGCGGCCAGAAAGATCCAAAAGCGGGGGGTGGGCACAACGTTGCGCATAACTCCTCCGTCGGTCGTTTTTATTGCGAAATGACACCACATAGAGCGCATCGCCTGAGCGAAGCGTACCGGCATTGCCCGAACCAGGGCAAGTAAATTTCCAGTGGAGAATAGCGCAGGCAGATTACAGGATGATGAATGTTCTCGGCGCTGGGAGCGACCGGCATTTTTTCTCGGCAGCTCACAGACGCCGAATATTCGTTGGATTTACCATTCCGCCCGCGCACCATGAAAGTTCCGGTAATTCGCGGAACATTCACGGTTCGTTCACAAGCCTGTAACTTCAGCAACTTACGATTTCGCTGGTACTTATCAACTCGATACTCGAAGTGTATATGGAATCGGCGGTTGCGCCGCTTTGCTGTATAAGGTTCTCGGTCCGCCCAACTGTTGCTTTCAGGAGAGAAAATGAAACGACGACTGGCTATTGCGCTCTCAGTTGCAATGACGACGAGCGTGTTTGCACAAACAGACTCACAAACCGCGAAGCCGAAGACGAGCCATCGTTCCAGCTCGGCTCCGGTTTCCAAGCAACTGGAGGACATGAAAGACGCCATCTCTGCGCAGCAGCAGCAGATTCAGCAGCTGCAGCAGCAGATTTCGACGCGCGATCAGGCCATCCAACAGTTGCAGCAGCAGCTCAGCAGCATGCCGCAGCCGCAGGCGCCTCCTCCGCAAGGCCAAGACGCGCAAAGTGCATCTGAGATCAATGCCTTGCAGCACGATGTTGCGGATCTGAAGACAGTCTCCGGCAACACCGTGAACGAGCTCCAGGACACCCAGAAGCGCGTCGCCGGTCTGGAGAGCCCGCTGGCAATTCACTACAAGGGTGTGACGATTACGCCGGGAGGCTTCACCGCTGCCGAAACAGTGTGGCGTCAGCGTGCCACCGGCTCGGACATCAATACGCCGCTTAACTCCATCAACTACGACGGAGCGGCTCAGGCCCACACGTCCGAGTTCCAAGGTTCCGGGCGTCAGTCGCGTCTGTCGCTGCTGGTACAGGGCAAGTTGGAAAACACAAGCATGACCGGTTATGTGGAGTCTGACTTCCTGGGAACGGGCATCACCTCCAACAACAACGAGAGCGACTCCTACGTGATGCGCTTCCGCCAGTTCTGGGGACAGGCCGCGCTGCATAACGGCTGGAGCTTCACCGGTGGTCAGATGTGGAGCTTGGTCACGGAGACCAAGGTCGGTGAAGACAACCGTACCGAAGCGTTGCCGATGACCATCGATCCGCAGTACACGGTCGGCTTCAGCTGGGCACGTCAATACGGCGTCCGCATCGTGAAGGACTTCAACAACAAGGTGTGGATGGGATTCTCCGTGGAAAATTCGCAGGAGACCATCACAGCTCACGGCCAGTCGAACAACTACGTGGTCGGCCAGTCTGGCAACGGCGGTGGTTTGTATAACAGCGGCATCACCGGTTGCTCGACGACGCTGAACGCCTCTGGCGCTCCGGTTACCACCTGTTCGCCGGCTGCCAGCTACTCCTACAATCCGTCGCCTGACTTCGTCGGCAAACTGGCCTTCCAGCCGGGCTTCGGACACTACGAAATCTTCGGCGTGTTGACCCAGTTCCGCGACCGCATCTACCCGGGCGCGACGCTGGCGACTCCTACGGCTGCGGGCGCCTACAACAACGGCACGTGGACGGGCGGCGGCGGCGCCAACGCTCGCTGGTCGCTGATGCAGAAGCACATCGATATCGGCCTGCACGGCTTGGCCGGACAGGGCCTGGGACGTTACGGAACTGCTGGTCTGCCGGACGCTACGGTTCGTCCGAACGGCTCGCTGGCTCCGCTCTGGTCCTATCAGGGGTTGGCCACGCTGGAGTATCACTCGGCGAAGTGGGATTGGTACGGCAACGGCGGTATCGAGTACGCCGGCCGCAACTCTGTTCTCAATTCGAAGGGTGCTCCCGTCGGTTATGGCGCCCTGCTCTTCAACAACACCGGTTGCGGAGTGGAAACGGTTCCCGGCACGGCTTTCTCCACCGGATTCAGCCCGGGCAGCCTGTCGAACTGTAACGGTGATACCAAGGACATCGTCGAAGGTTCGGTGGGCTTCTGGTACAAGCCTTACAACGGACCGAAGGGCCGCATGCAGATCGGTCTGCAGTATTCGTACGTGACCAAGGACGCGTGGTCGGGTATCGGAACCAAGCGCCCGGTACCTGCCGGTGCGAACCCCGATGCCATCGACAACATGTTCTTTACCTCCTTCCGTTATTACCTGCCGTAAGCAAAAAAACGGGTGACCGGTCCTCCGCCGGTCACCCTGTTTTCTCGCTCATCTTCGCGCTATCCGGTCCTCGCTTATCGCTCTTCGCCTTTCCGCATAAACTTCCGAACTTAATCTTAGGTAGCCCCCAGCTCCTGGGACGTTTTGCGTCTCCAAGAGCAGCAGATCGGATCGGCTATGGTTTTCCCTTCACACTCTCACAATCATCACTTCCGTGGATTTCACCAGCGCTGCGGCCTTATCGCCACGTTTCAGTTGCATCTCGCGTGCGGCGTCGGCGGTGATGATCGATGTGATGTGCTGTCCTCCGATCGATATCTTGACCTGCGCCATCAATCCCTCAATCTTTACGTCGACGATGCGGCCCACCAACTGATTGCGCCCGCTGATGGTGCGAAACGTAGAGCGACTCTCAGCTGGCTGCTTGCCCAGTGACTTGTACAGGAAGCGATCAATCTCACTCTGCGGAATGCGATGGTGGCCGCCGGCGGTGAGAACCGTGCGAAGTTTGCCCTTGTAGATCCACTGCTTCAGGCTGGCGTAGCTGATACCAAGCACCACCGCCGCGTCACGAGGACGGAGCAGTTCCTCAGATTTCGGGCTCATGCTTTGGAATTGTAGAGCACGGCTCCAAAAGTTCCATAAAGCCTCCCGCCTTGCGTTGTTCAAATCTGGAATCGTGCCCATGTCGGGAATCTCCGGGCGCAACGGACTGCCGGGGCTCAAGAAAATCTGTTGCCGGCCGATGGGCTCGTTGAGAGGCTTCGTATGCGCCCAGACGCGGGTAAGTCCGAATGAAGAATCTCCAATCCAAAGTTGAACGCACTTCGCCTAAGCTGCCACCTTCGTTCGACCGGCGCCGTCGCGAACGTATTGAATTGGCTTTGCCTTTACGGATCGTCAGTTGCGGAATCCTGGCGGAGAAAATAGATGCCGGTATCTGCACCGACCTCAGCGAAGGAGGTGTCGCATTCAACTGTGACAGCGAGCTGAACGTTGGCGACATTGTCCTGCTGGAGTTTCAGCAGAAGGGCGAATCTGCCTATCGTTGTCACGCCCGCCTAGCCTACCGTCTGGGCAAGCGCTACGGAGCGTATTTCCTCACCGGGGAGTGAGGCCAAATTTGCGGTGGCCGGTTCCTCACGCCTGAAGCAACGTCAACCTGCCAGTCGCTGACGTTCGAGATTTTCCAGCACTAGCTTTGCTGCCGCCAGATCCTCTACCGCCATACCTAGCGACTTGAAGACAATCACTTCGCTCTGCGGCGATGGCTTTGTGCCGGCGAGAATCTCGCCCAGTTCCGCATAAACCGTGGCGCCGGCAAGCAATATGTCGCCGGACTCATGTGCGGCAGCTTCGCGCGAGTCGACGACGACGGCGCCGCGCATGGTATGGCTGTCGACTTCGCGCCGGGTTGGTCCCACGGCGCCGACGGCATTCACCAGTGCTCCTGGTTTCAGCCACGCACCCTGAAGAACCGGCTCGGTGGCGCTGGTTACCGTGACCACGATGTCAGCACCGCGCACCGCATCCTCGGGCTTAGTAAGAGCCTTTGCGCCGATCTCTGCGGCCAGAGCCTCGGCATTGTCTTGATTGCGGCTCCATATCCTGACGTCGCTGAACCTTCGTACTTGCGAGAGTGCCTGAAAATGGGCGCGCGCCTGCACTCCGCTGCCGAGAATGGCCAGGCTGGAAGCGCCGGCTGGCGACAGCGCTTTGGTAGCGACCGCCGAGATCGCTGCCGTTCGTAGTTCTGTGATCAGACGGCCATCCATGATCGCCAGCGGTTCGCCCGTCACGGCGCGAAACAGAACGATCACGGCCTGATGCGTTGGTAGTCCCAGGGCGCCGTTCTCCGGGTAAAAGTTCACCAGCTTTGTACCCATCACGTCGCCGCAGACGGCCGGCATCAGGCCCATGAAGCCGCGATGCTGAGGAACATGAACGATCGAACGTACCGGCTGCGTCACCCGTCCCGCCGAGAAGTCGATTAGCGCGGTTTCCATCGCAGGAATCAGCTCTTCGAGCAACAGCAGCGGACGAATGGTGTTCTCATCCAGGAAGGTCAACGGAGAATTGTTCATGGGTGCCTCCCACGGTACAGGCAGAGTCTGCCCTCTGCCAACTGGAATGCCACGCGACGAGTTCTGGCACAATGGAACGTCATGCTCAAAGTGAAGAGGCTTTCTCCCGACGCTTTTATGCCCACGGTGGCCCATCCCGGCGAAGATATCGGCTACGATCTTTACTCCGCAGAGGACCTCACGATCGCGGCACGAGGAGCGGCGGGCGTCCATACGGGCATCGCTATCGAGTTCGTGCCTGCGGCGGGCGGTATCGTGAAAACCCGCTCCGGCTTAGCCAAGAAGCGCCTGATGTGCAACGCAGGCGTCATCGACGCAGGCTATCGCGGCGAGATCATCGTGCTGATGGAAAACCTTGGCGATGAAGCCTACACCATCCGCAAGGGCGACAAGATCGCCCAGTTACTCGAGCATCCGTTCCTGGCAGGCGAAGTCGCCGAGGGAGAACTGAACGAGGCAGCCCGCGGAGCGAAGGGCTTCGGCTCCAGCGGGCAGTAAGCAAATGGCGCCGCAGACAAGCAGGTATTGACGATGTTTCGCGACCGAAGAGAGTACCGAAGTCTTATGGTGTTAACGCTGACTTTCTGCTTGTCGGCCGGGATTGCTCTCGCCCAGAACGCCACAACGGGTCCCAATTTTGACGCAGCAGGCGAGCAGCAATTGGTCCAGTTTATCAATCAGGAGCGCGCTCAGAACGGCTTATCCTCTCTATCCGTGGATGACCGTCTGACTCAGGCAGCGCGCTCGCATACGGAGTTGATGGTGCAGCATTCGGCACTGTCGCATCAGTTTTCCGGCGAGCCCGCGCTGGAGATCCGCTTCAGCAATCAGAGCATCCCGTCGGATCGCGAGGCGGAGAACGTTGCTCTCGGACAAACCATCCTGGAAGCTCACGACGCCCTGATGCAATCTCCGCCGCACCGGGAAAACATCCTCTCCACGGCCTACAACGTGATCGGCGTGGGCGTGGTTCGAAGCGGCGGCAATTACTACGTGACTGAAGATTTTGCACACCGGCTGCCGCAGTACTCAGAGTTTGAGGCCGAGTCACTGACTCAGCAGGCAATCAATCGCTATGAGCAGGCCCGTGGTCTACCTCCTCCAGCGCGCAAAGCGATGACCGATCTGCGCCACATGGCGTGCGGTATGGCGCTCAACGACGCACTCGACCTGAGTCCGGCTGGACGGTTGCCGGGGGTGCACGATGCTACCGCATGGACGGCCGGCGATCCTGCGAAACTGCCCGCTGACGTCGATCGATTGTTGGATTCGGGGCTGCCGAAGGGCTACGCGCTGGGAGCCTGCTTCGCTCCCAGCGTGAGCCACCCCGGAGGAGTGTATTGGTTAGTAATGGTTTCCTACTGATAAGCGATGGAGCTTTCGGCCGCGCCCTTGCGGTGTAACAGATTCCCCTGAGGGCGGGGTCGAGCAACGCTCCTGTTTGCGATATGAAGCCCGGGGGTTCCAGCCAGCTTCGCCTTCAGAAATTCCTCGCCGGCTTGCATCATGTGGGTCCAGACAGCCTGGCCTCGCCCCTTGTCGTTGAGAAACGCAGCCGCTTCGGCTGCGTTCAAGGTCGTACCCATTTCCCTGGCAAACTGCAGGATGTGGGTGACGGTAATTTCGGCGGTGACTTTCTCCCGCCAGCACTTTTTCTTCAGGTCAATCATTTCTGCTTCCCGACAGAATGGATTTGCCTTACAAGCCTAGGATTAATCCGGACGAGAGCATTAAGCGAGGTCGAAAGTCACGTCCTCTTGTGACGGCGGTCACATGGCTCGGGCAGGGAAGAACTCCGGGTTTGATAACCGGTTGTCGCGTTGTGCTAACCTCGGTCGAGATGGCAGAGAGCGCGCAGATTTATGTGGGTACCGCCGGCTGGTCCTACAAGGATTGGGACGGCATCGTCTATCCGGCGCAGATCAAGAAGAGCCAGCATCCGGTAGCTTATCTGGCCCAGTACATCGATATGCTCGAGGTCAATACCTCGTTCTACGGCCACATCAAACCGGAGTGGGGCAAGCTCTGGTGCCGTATGGCACGCGCCTCTAATCCACGCTTCCAGTTCACCGCCAAGTTGAACAAGGCCTTTACCCATTCGCCCATCGCCGTGGTCGAAAGCACGTCATCCGAAACCATCCGGGCAACCGCCGAGGACGAGCATCTGGCCAAGGCCGGACTGGAGTCGATTGCCGTGGAAGGCATGTTGGGAGCGGTGTTGGCGCAGTTTCCAATCTCGTTCAAGAACACCTATGCCAATCGCGAGTACCTCGACGCGGTCATCGAAAAGTTCAAGGAATTTCCGCTGGTGGTTGAGGTGCGGCACAACAGCTGGACCAATGAAGGCACCCTGCGCTACTTCGCCAAGAAGCGCATCGCTTTCTGCAATATCGATCAGCCGGTGCTAGGCAATGCTGTTGTACCGAGCGAACACGTTACAGCGCCTGTTGGCTACGTACGTCTGCACGGCCGCAACTACGAACAGTGGTTCGATAGCGACTCGCGCAACGATCGTTACAACTACCTATACACAGCGCCGGAGTTGCGCAGCTGGAAGACGCGTATCGACGCCATCTCCGAGAAAGCCGAAAAGACCTTCGTTGTCGCCAACAATCACTTCGAGGGCAAAGCCCTGGTCAATGCTCTTCAACTGAAGAACATGGTCACGGGCCGTTCAGTTCACATGCCGGAGATGCTTCTGGAGCGCTATTGGGAGCTGGGCGAGATCATTGCGCGCAACCAGAAGGACGAAACGCCGTAACCTCAGTGGCGCCGGCGTATTCCTTCACGGCGAATCCAGCTTGCGCTCGGCGATAGCAATTCGTACTATCCATTTCATCCCATAAATGTTGGAACGAAAACCATGAGCGAAGCGGATGAACTGAAAGAAGCAGCCGAGCGCGCCAAGGAAGTCAAGGAACTGGCTCCAGTCAGCTTGACGATGGCGATCTTTGCCGTGCTGGTAGCCACCGTGACGTTGCTGGGCCATCGGGCGCACACCGAAGAGATCCTGCTGCAAAATAAGGCTACGGATGAGTGGAATTTCTATCAGGCGAAGAACATGCGCCGCAACAACCTTGAGGCGCTCGACGACGTCCTGACCGCGCTGTCGAACACCAAGGAAGAGCGCGCCGAGGAAGTGCGCAAGCGCTTCCACGACGAGATCGATAAGTATCGCGATCAGCAGAAGGACATCCAGACCGAAGCGAAGGATTTGGAGGTCGATGTGCAACGCACCAGCCGTCGCGCCGACCGCTTCGATCTAGGCGAAGTTTTCCTGGAGATCGCGCTGGTGGTCACTTCGATCACTCTGCTGACTGAGCGCCGCGCGTATTGGTATTTCGGGATTGTGCTCGCTGTTGTCGGGCTATGCTTCGCTGCCAGCGCCGCATTCATTCATTAGGGGAAGCAAACTAGAAGTTCCAGCCTTGCTCGCCGACCAGCGGCACGAAGCGGCATGGTGAGTGATTCGTAGTCTGTAATTGGCCATTGACCTTGCGAATCATCTGTACTTGCTGGTCCTGACGCGTGCCGACCGGCAATACGAGCCTCCCACCCTCCGCCAGTTGTTCCACCAGGGCTTGTGGGATGCCCGGCGCCGCGGCTGCCACCAGAATCTTGTCGAACGGCGCCTGCTCAGGGAGTCCTATGCTGCCGTCGCCGTGTACGACGTGGATGTTCGCGTAGCCAAGCTCCTGCAAGATCACGTGTGCTTTTTGCGCAAGCTGGTCGTGCCGCTCGATCGTCCAGATTTCCCCGGCCAATTCGCCGAGGATAGCCGCCTGGTAGCCGGTGCCGGTTCCGACCTCCAGCACGCGATCTGATGGTTGCAGAGCGAGCTTTTCCAACATGTCTGCGACGATGTACGGCTGGGAAACGGTCTGACCGGCCCCGATCGCGACCGGAAAGTCTCCGTATGCATTGGCGGCATGTTCCGGGGGAATGAATCTCTCACGGGGAACTTTCCCCATGGCCGCAAGCACGCGCTCATCGCGAATGCCGCGATCATACAGTTGCTCGCGCACCATGCGGGCGCGGTCATGCGCGAACATGTCCATCGGGCCTCTCGCTATGGAAGAGTGACGCAAACACGGTTATTGGGCGTTGCTATTGAGAACCGAGGCGCATGCGGCGCCTACTGCCTGCGTTAATCGGCTACGTGCTTGGTCTCCACTTCCGGCTTGGGTTCTTCGGCGGGAGCGATCGTTCCATTCGCCTTGGCAGCGACGGCGGCGCTTCGCACTGGCAGCTTGGCGCTGCGGACCGACTTCTCGAACGGCCCGATGTGCCAAATATCGCGGGCGTACTCGGTGACGCTGCGATCGCTGGAAAACTTACCGATGCGGGCGACATTGAGAATGGCCTTGCGCCACCACACATCCTCGGCCAGATATTCGCCGTCGATCAACTGCTGCGTGTCGACGTAGCTGGGGAAGTCGGCGATGTGGAAGTAGCGGTCACCGCGGTGCACCAGTTCGTCGAAGATCCATCGGAACAGGCCGTGCTCGTTGGGGCAGAATCGGTCGGAGGCCAGGGCATCCATGACTTCGCGAACCGAGGCGTCGCTCTCATAGCGCTGCTGCGGATTGTACGAGCCCTTCTGCTGCATCTCACGAATCTCTTCCGCCCGCAGCCCAAAGATGAAAATGTTATCCTCGCCGACCTCTTCGGCAATTTCGATATTGGCGCCATCGTAGGTGCCGATGGTCAGCGCGCCATTCATCGAGAGCTTCATGTTACCCGTGCCCGAGGCTTCCATGCCCGCCATCGAAATCTGCTCGCTCAAATCGGCGGCTGGGATAATCAGCTGCGCAAGCGACACACGGTAGTCGGGCAGGAACGCGATCTTCATCAGATCTCGTGTTTCCGGGTCGTTATTCACCACGTCAGCAACGCTATGAATGAGTTTGATGATCTGCTTGGCGGCCCAATAGCCCGGGGCGGCCTTGCCCGCGAAAATGTACGTCCGCGGCACTGTCGGGACCAGGCCGTGCTCCACGATCCCAAGATAGTCGTGGATGATGCCCATGACGTTCAGCAATTGCCGCTTGTACTCGTGAATACGCTTGATCTGCGCGTCGAACAGCGAATCGGGGTCGACGACTACGCCGGTCTGGTCCTGGATGACTCCCGCCAGCTTCAGCTTGTTCTGCCGCTTGACCTCTTTGAAGCTCCCCACGAATTCCGCATCGTCGGCAAAAGGCTCCAGATCGCGCAGCCGGCGCAAATCGGTGATCCACTTATTCTCGTCAAGGGTGCGGCTGATCAAGTCGGTCAGGCCTTCGTTGGCCTTCATCAGCCAGCGGCGCGGCGCAACGCCATTGGTCTTGTTGTTGAACTTCTCCGGCCAGACCTGCGCGAATTCGGGCACCAGCGAAGTAACAAGCAGATTGCTGTGCAACTCGGAGACGCCGTTTACCGAATGGCTGCCGACGATGCACAGATGCGCCATCCGTATCTGCTTCTCGTAGCCCTCTTCGATAATCGACATGCGGCGTAGCTTCTCGTCGTCAAGGAAGGAATACGCCTTCATTTGCCGCAGGAACTCGTGATTGATGTTGAAAAGGATCAGCATGTGCCGGGGCAGGACTTTCTCCATCAGCGGCACTGACCATTTTTCCAGCGCTTCTGGCAGCAGCGTGTGATTCGTATACGCGAGCGTCTGCTGTGTCAGCTCCCAGGCATGGTCCCACGGCAGCCGCTCTTCGTCGATTAGTACTCTCATGAGCTCGGCCACGGCCAGGCTGGGATGGGTATCGTTCATCTGGATGGCTACCTTCGACGGCAGCAATTCGATGTCTTTATGCTGCATTCGGAAGCGCCGCATGAGGTCGCCCATGGCGCAGGCCACCAGGAAGTACTCCTGGATAAGGCGCAGCTCTTTGCCGCTCATCACCGAGTCCGACGGGTAGAGCACACGGGAAATGTTTTCCGACTGAATCTTCTGCTCGACCGCGCGAATGTAGTCGCCGCGGTTAAAGATTTCGATGTCGAAATCCTCCGAGGAGCGGGCCGTGAACAGCCGCAGCCAGTTCACGGTCTGGCCCAGGTAGCCGACGATGGGCATGTCGGTGGGAATGCCGACAACGATCTTCTGGCCCGACCAGGTCTGCTCCAGGCTGTGTTCAACTTCGCGGGGACCATCGACCTTTCCGTAGAGAGGAATGTCAACCGCCTCCTCCAGATGCTCGATCTGGAATGGCGTTCCGTTCACCTTCCAGCGGTCAGGCTTCTCGCGCTGGAAGCCGTTGAAGATCTCCTGCTTGAAGAGGCCGAACTCGTAGTCGATGCCGTAACCGAAGCCCGCCATGCCCAACGTTGCCATCGACTCGAGGAAGCACGCTGCCAGGCGTCCCAGGCCGCCATTACCCAGGCCGGCGTCATTCTCGCTGTCAAGCACTTCGTCCAGACTGATGCCGAAGCCGGCCAGCACCTCACGGCAGAGTTCCTCCACCCGCAGGTTCGACAGGTTGTCGCCCAGCGACCGCCCCATCAGGAATTCCATCGAGAGGTAGTAGAGCCGCTTGGAATTCTTATGGCGGTAACGCGCTTCCGTCTCCAGCATTCGATCGACGATGCGGTCGCGGATAGCGAGCGAAACCGGTTTCAGGTAGTCGGAAGCTTTCAGTTCGGAAGTAGGCCGCACCAGGGTGTAGCGGATATGGCGCAGGATGGCTTCGCGGAGCACTTCGGCGGGCCGGACCTGCGAAAGGAATTCAGGGGATGACATAGATAATAGGGGCCCGTCCGGTCCGAACCAATCGGCCTCGGGAGGCTATCTCCTTATCGCTCTAAAGGCGACTGCCTCCGTAGAGTTGCTCGCCGCACCGCCCATCCGGCACACCCCTCCGGCGACAGAGGAGACGGCAACACTCTCCCGCCATTCTACTGCCAACCTCCTGCCCTGAGAACAACGGAGTTGCAGCTCAGGGTACATCCATCAACTTCGGCAAGGAGAAATAGTTGATTAGGTGGGAATTTGGCTTAGCCGCCAGCAGATTGCTGCTTCAGCTGGCGCGCCCGCTCGTAGACCTTCACATACTCCCGGGCGGAGTTCGTCCACGAGTAGTCCTGCGCCATTCCATTGCGCATCAGCGCCTTCCATGCCTCCGGATTATCGCGGTAAAGCGTGGCTGCGGCTCGCAACGACTCCAGCATCGCCTCTCCGCTGTATTCGCGGAACTTGAAGCCGGTACCTTTCTGCGTGCGGGGATCGAATTGCTCGACGGTATCGTCCAGACCACCGGTCGCGCGCACCACCGGGACTGTTCCATACTTCAAGCTATAGATTTGGTTTAGGCCACAAGGTTCGTAATGCGAAGGCATTAGATAGATATCGCTGCCCGCCTCGATCTTGTGCGCCAAGGCGTTATCGTAGGCGACCCTGACGGCAATCTTCTGGGGATACTGACGGTTCAGCCGGCGGAACATGTCTTCGTATTCCTTTTGTCCATTGCCCAGCACGACTAGAATCAGCTCCTCCAGTGCCAGTCGGTCTGCGACCTGCTGGATCAGGTCAAATCCCTTCTGCTGCACAAAGCGCGACACGATCCCCACCACCGGTAACTGTGTCTCCGGAGCCAGCCCGAACTGCTTCAGCAGATCGGCCTTGCATGCCACCTTGCCCTTCAGGTCCTGGGCAGAGTAGCGAGCGGCGATGTGGGGATCGGTCTCCGGGCTCCAGGAGGCGTAATCGACGGCGTTGAGGATGCCGGTAATCGTGTTGCCTCGGGCACGCAGGACTCCCTCGAGGCCGAAGCCGTACTCAGCCGTCTGGATCTCCTGGCTGTACTTGCGGCTCACCGTGGTAACGAAGTCGGTCATCGAGATGGCGCCCTTCAGGAAATTCACCTTTCCGTAAAATTCCAACTTCGACATGGTGAACAAATCCCAGGGTAAAAGCAGCAGCGGCAGAATTTCCGGCTGAAACAGCCCCTGGTAACCCAGATTGTGGATGGTGAAAACACAGGGCGTGCCGGCAAACGCCGGGTCTTCGTCGTACAGCGTCTTTAGCAGAATGGGGATCAGCGCCGTCTGCCAGTCGTGGCAATGCAGGATGTCCGGCGCTCCCAGTACCTTCGATGCCTCCAGAACCGCGCGCGAGAACATGGCGAAGCGCTCGGCATTATCGTGATAGTCACCCAGCGGCGTGCCATACAATCCGTCGCGGTCGAAGAAAGGCGGGTACTCGATGAAATAGAATTGCACTCCTGAGTTCTTCCCGCCGTCGACCACCGAGCAGAACCGATAGCGGTCGTCAAACGGCACGGTGATGCTGGAGATCACCGTGCGCGGATTTTCCAGCTTGGTCGACCGATAGCGTGGAAGATAAACGGTAACCTGATGGCCCAGATGAGCAAGAGCCGGTGGCAAGGCTCCAATGACATCGGCGAGACCGCCCGTCTTGGAAAACGGGACACACTCGGATGCCGCGAACGCGATATGCATCGAACCTCCCAACGCGGCGGCGAGGCTGCCGCGGGGTCGTCAAGCTGGCTGAGTCAGCTACTCGAATGGTGAAATGAATGCTGAAACACCTGAGTCTAACTGTGGATGCGAAAGAGGGTCAACGTGCCTAGGACCAGCGCACAAAAAACTGAAGCCAAGCGTGGCACAAAACGAAAGCCGAAACTCGGACAGAACTTTCTGGTTGACCTGCAAGCCGCTCGACGCATTGTCGAAGCGCTGGGCGATATCTCCAATCGCACCGTCATTGAGATCGGGCCCGGCCGTGGCGTGCTGACCGATGTGCTCGTCCCGCGGGCGAAACGCGTGATCGGCATCGAACTCGACCGCGTACTGGCCGCGCAGCTACGCATGAAGTATGCGACCCATCCAAACCTCGAAGTGCTGGAGTCGGACTTCCTGACGGCAGAGTTCCCGTCGATGGTGGGACGCCGCCCGGGGCCCCTGCACGACCTTCGCCCCACCCAGGCGGAGACGGTCGACGTCGTGGGCAATCTGCCTTACTACATCACCTCCGACATCGTGCTGCGGATTCTGGAACTGCATAGCAACATCGAACGTGCGGTGATCATGGTACAGCGCGAGGTGGCCGACCGCATCGCCGCCGAGCCGGGTACGCGAGACTACGGCCTGCTCTCGGCAACCGCGCAACTCTTCGCGCGGGTTGACAAGCTTTTCACTTTGCCGCCGGGTGCGTTTTCGCCACCCCCGGAGGTACACTCCAGCGTCGTGCGGCTGACCATGGCGCCGCGTCTGGAAGAGCTCCAGTTGGAAGAGCAGCCGTTCATCGCGTTCCTCAAGCTGGCTTTCGCGCAAAAACGGAAGACGCTGGCCAACAACCTGCGCGGCCAGTATGACCCGGCAGCCATTCGAGCGGCATTGAAGGCCGCGGGCTTGCGAGCCGATGTGCGTGCTGAAGCCATGTCTCTGGACAAAACCGCCGCAGTTTTTCGCGCGCTGCAAGAAGCGTAAACTGGAGGCGAACGGGGCTATCAACCATGGCAACCGCCATTCGCCAGCCTGCTGTTGCCGGACGGTTTTATCCCGCCCATCCTGAGCGTCTGCGCGCCGACATCGAAAGCTACCTTCGGACGTCCGAGAAGGGCCGGCCAGAGCAGAAGAGTGCTGCCCTTGGCTGCGTGGTTCCTCACGCCGGCTACATGTACTCGGGACACGTGGCCGGAGCCGTATACAGCCGCCTCGACTTGCCTGATCAGGTCATCATTCTGTGTCCGAACCACACCGGCGTGGGCGAGCCGTTGGCCATCATGAGCGAAGGCGCGTGGCGCACGCCGCTGGGTGACGCCGAGATCGACGCCGCGCTGGCGGCCGATCTGAAGCAAGCCATACCGTTGCTCTCCGAGGACGAAGAAGCCCATCGCAGCGAGCATGCGCTCGAGGTTCAGTTGCCGTTTCTGCAAGTGCTGCATCCGGATTTTCGTTTCGTCCCGATCGCAGTCGGTACGAGCAATTTCTCTGTATTGAGCGCGCTCGGTACCTCGATCGGCAATGTGCTGGCGAAGCAGACAAGTCGGACGTTGGTGATCGCATCCAGCGACATGAACCATTACGAGAGCGATGAAGTGACTCGCACGAAAGATCGTCGCGCCATCGATCAGTTGCTTTCACTTGATCCCCGCGGACTTTATGACGTCGTGCGCGAAGGTCACATCAGCATGTGCGGCTACGGTCCGGCAGTCGTTATGCTGACCGCCGCGCGCAAGTTGGGAGCGGCGCAGGCAGAACTGATTCGCTATGCGACTTCGGGCGATGTCTCTGGGGACAAGGACATGGTCGTGGGCTACGCCGGAGTCGCAGTTTTCTGAATTTCTCTGGCGGCACGAAGCCCGACGAACGTAAAGCACACTGTTAAAATCGCGCAACAATTTTCGGTGCCCACATCCTACTCCCGGCTTAGTTGATGGTGTGACTGCCTGTTGGGAGTACAATCCTGACGAACGAAATTACGAGGAGAATACAAATGAAACGCGCCCTTGTACTTACTTTGCTGGCTGCTTCGCTATCGGTATTGGCCATCGCACAACAGTCGATGACGCCACAGATGCAGAATGCTCCAGCGCGCAAGTCGCCGCTGGCCGATTACGCCGGAGCCTGGATCGCCACCCTTGACGGCCACACCTGGCTCACCGTTCGCCTTAATCTTCAGGCCAATCAGATTACGGGCAGCATAGAGCGTCCCAAAGATTTCCAGTACAACAACAACGGCAGCATCAAGAGCGTCAGTGAGGACCGGCTTACGCTGAGCGTCGACAACTCTGCCATCCAGGGCGACGGCCTGTTGCTGACGGCGAAAAATCCTAGCAGTCCGCAGCCCGATCACTACGTGATGCGATTGACTGGTGGGAATACGGCCGAGATGAAGATGGTGGCGATGTCGATGCCTCCCGGAATGCCGAAGCCGCAGCCGTGGAAGTTGAGCAAGATCACGCCAAACGCGGTAATGCCGGCGCGGTAGCCAGCCTCGTCAGCGCGAAAACTGAATGCAGAGGCCAGAGAGCAGAAGAACGGTTCCGCTGATCAGTAACCAACGGGTGACCAGCGGAGCCGGACTTTGCGGGAAGACTCTGCGGTATTGCCCCATCAGTTCACGCCCATGGAGGGGACGCAGGTTGGAAGCTGACGCGTCGCTGGACCGCATCAGGATGACCGTCCGCAACACGAATCCCGTTCCCAGAAGAACGAAGCCAAGAATGATAAGCCAAGTCGCGGTTGTTGCCATTTTCTGTTACTCCACATCTGGCCAGATGCTGCGATCATAACGCTTCCTGTCAAAGACTGACACGTTCGGCAACCAGGTTTTCTTGGACGCCCGCTAAGCGGCTGGTACACTGCTAGGCGATTGCGATGACCTCTCCAATTCTGCGTCTGCTGGGCGGTCTGGCCGGATTCGGCAGCGCCGTCCTGTGCTGGTTTCTGGGCAGCACCCTGTCCCGCCCGCTGCGGCAACATACCTTATTCGATCTGGACGGGTCGCACTACGCTCTGCTGGCCTTCCTGTTGGTTCCCGCTCTGACCTTGGCTGTTGTCGCGCTCTTCTGGGTGCCCCCGCGGGTATCAGGAGGCGGACCGCTGCCCGAAGGCCGTCGCTGGCGCGTAGCTTTGGTTTTGATTTTTGTGGCGGCTTTTATTAGTGGAGTGGCGCGGTAAGAGAATCTTGAACGAGTGATGTAGCCGGCCTGACACCGTTCTGCTTTGGCTCAGCTTAAGGGAAGGGAAACGGTAAAAACCCACCGCCATCACTCGCGCTGCATCCCGGGATTTTATCCTGCTGTTCGCAAATCCCAGACAAAAACTTCGATTCGAATCACGGCAGATTGGTTCGCCGCTATTCGGGCTGACGAAATAAATCGGCTACCGCTGCTTTGATGACCTTGCCCATCGCGTTGCGGGGAAGGGTCTCGACCGTCAGAAGGCGTGAGGGCGCTTTATGGTCGGCTATCCTTTCCTTGCACCAAGCGCGCAGTTCTTCGAGATGGAGAGCGTGATTCTCCCTGAGGATGACCGCGGCTCCGACGCGCTCACCCCATTCCGCATCGGCCACTCCAACGACGGCACACTCCGCGATTGCCGGATGCGTGCGCAGCGCTTCTTCGATCTCCAGGGCGGAGACTTTGTGGCCGCCGGTCTTGATGATGTCGATGTTGCTTCGTCCCAGGATGCGATAGGCGCCGTTCTCGACAACGGCGGTGTCGCCGGTGCGAAACCACCCATCACGAAATGCCTGGCGCGTAGCATCGGGCCGGTTCCAGTATCCCTCGAATACGTTTGGACCGCGAACCTCAATCTCGCCGGCTGTTCCTGGAGGCGCCTGTTGCCCGTCTTCGGAGACGACACGAACTTCGACGTTAGGTAGCGGCGTCCCCACACTGCCGGGAATGCGTTCACCTCGATACGGATTCGATAGCGCCATGCCAATTTCGGTCATGCCATAGCGTTCGAGCAGGGTCTGGCCTGTGATTTCCTTCCAGCGCTCCAGGGTGCTGACCGGCAGTGCTGCAGAACCGGATACCATCAGCCGCAAACGCGACGCGGCCTTGCTCAATTCCTTGCGGCGTTCTGCCGATGCCGCTTCCCAGGCCGCGATCAGCCTTACGTAAATTGTCGGCACTCCCATAAATAGCGTCAGTTCGCCCCTGGCAATGCGATCCCAAACCTCCTCGGCATCGAAACGCGGCAGCATTTCGCAGACTGCGCCCGACCATAGCGCGCAAGACACAACGTTGATGATTCCGTGTACGTGATGCAGGGGCAGGCACAGCAGGATGCGGTCGTTCTGCGACCACTCCCACACCTCGATTAGCGTTGTAACCTGCGCCGCGATATTGGCGTGAGTTGTAACCACGCCCTTGGGGCGGCTGGTGGTACCGCTGGTGTAAAGGATCATCGCGCGGCGGTCGCTGTCGATTCGCGGAAGTTGCACGGCGTCCGCTCTCAGCATCTTGGCGTAGTTCCAGTGCTGGATATCCGCGGCACTGGCCAGCGGCTTAAGAACTGATAGCCCGATATGGTCGTACACCGCCGCCACCGGCTGTGCGTCATCAAGGAAATATTGCAGCTCCGGGCTGGGAGTGTTCATAGGCAACGGCACCGCAACGCCGCCCGCTCGCCGGATCCCCCAAAGGACAGCAGCCCATGCAAAGCCGGGCGAGACCAGAAACGCGACTCTCTCCTGCGCCAGATCACCGCGCCCGCCCAGCAACGTCGCAGCAACGCGCGATGATATTTCGATCAGCTCTGCGTACGTATACGTGCCAGCCTGATCGACGATTGCAAGTCGCTCACTGTATAGATTTGCTCGATCGGTGAAGGACGCCATGACGCTATCCGCCATAAGCCCACTTTATAAGGGTGGCGTCAGCGTGTCGATTGCCAGAAAAGGAGTGGGGAGGACTGAAGCTCGCGTCGCAGTCGTAAGCTGAGAATGAATTTTTCGCTCAGCCTGTTTCCACCGATCCTAGTCCTCGTCCGTGCGGCTCAGGGTTAACGCGTCCCCACGCCGCTGTTGAAGAATTCGGTCATGCTTGGCGAACTCGCTCCATCGCCGGGGCAGCTGGTGAGCCCAAGCAAGTCGCAGAACATGCGTAGCTGGCTACCCTGCTTGTAATGCGTATTCGACTGGTAGTTGCGCTTTACCTTAGGGCCGATCAGCACCTGCCAGATGTGGCCGCCGCAATCGTTCGGGTCGGGATTGCCGCCGCACTCGTTGTCGCCATTGACCTCACCCTCGTCGAAGGACACCAGCAGGACTCCGTCACCGCCTGACTGAAAGGGAGGCGTACTCAGCAGCTGAGGAACGAAGGTTTGCAGATATTGATCGGCCAGTCCCAGCGCCACCTGATCATCAAGGCCGTTGTGGGCGTCATGATCGAGGTCCGGCGAGATCCAGGTGAAGTTTGCCAGCTGATTATTCTCGATGTCCTGCAGCATATACGGATCGGCCGGGTACATTTTGCGCTGCTGCATGGGCTGGTAAAACACATCGGTGTAGAAGGCGAAAGGATTGTGCCGCCGAACATACAGCCCGTATTGATAGCCCATGTATCCGATATTCGGCATTCCCTGGAAGTATGCCTTCCACGACTTCCCCTGGGCGGCGAGCTGCCGCACCAGGTTCGGGATGTTGATAGGCTGGGAACATCCGTCGCCGTTGCAGATGCCTCCATAGCCTTCGCCGTTGAAAGGATCCAGGCCCGAAGTCAACTCGCCGTAAGCTAGCCATGAACCGTGCGAGTCGGAGTACACCTGCATACCCTCTGAGTATTCGGTGGCTAGCGACGCCAGGTAAGGCATGTACTCCAGAGCAAACTGAATACTGCGGTTCTCCTCCATCACCATTACGATATGGTTGGACCGGATCGGGGACCCATAACTACCAGGGTCTTTCTGCAAACCTTCCTCGGCATTGCCGGATTGGGGAGCTTGGGCGATACAAAATGTGGTGAGGGCTGTAACGGCAAGTGTCAGCAATACCAATCTACAACGAGACATGTGCACTCCTGGCGTTCACAATCGACCGCAACTGTCGCAGGCGAGATTTCGCCTGGTAAATGACGGCCTGCTGCCGATAACACCCAATAGCAACGTAGAGGATCTTTGATTGGAGCAAACACGTGCCCGCTAGAGTTTGGCACGAGCAGCTTGGGGTGACATGAGAGTATCCCGCCGGGCGAACTACGAGAGCCCAACAGATACCCTAGGCGGGTTATTTAATCCGCCTTAATCAGTAATAGCTCCTACCGCCAAACGGTTGAGAACAGTCGCCAAGAAGCTCCAGTTTTTGTTCTGTAACTAGCAGATAGAGAAGCTCTTCTCTGCCTCATCCAGAAAACCCGTACCAGAGCTGCGGAATCTCAGTTGGTATTAGCACGCCACTTTTATCCTCGGAGGGCAGATTTTATGCCGCAATCGAAGAGGGTTCCCGTCTGGATACTGTTTACCGCGATGCTCGTGCTGGCGGGATTTCCCGTACAGGCACAAACACCCACAAGCAATTACTTCAACGTAGCCCCTGCGATTTCCTCGCCAGGGCAGTTTGTCGAGTTCAATTGGAATGTTAGCCAGGCGAAATCTTTCATGGTGACGCCGAGCATGCTCTCGGAAGACGAAAACATGCTGCCGCCCAGCGCCTCGAAATATGTTCAGGTCGCGCCAGCCGTGAGTACTGTGTTTACCGGAATGGCGTCCAGCTTGCAGCAACCGCTGACAGCGAAATTAACGGTTGTGCCGGTTACGCTGAGCGTTGCTGCAACCAGCGCCGCCGCCGGACAAACGGCGGTGCTGAACTTTACTGGACCGAACAATGGCAGCTCATTCTTTCTCACCGTCCTGCCAGAAAACATCACGATCCCATTGACGCCCGACTCTTGCTCAGGATCGACCTGCACAGGCAGCTATCTGACAACGCCGCTGGGCAGCAGTCGCACCTTCATGGTTGGCGCTGCTGGACCTCGCGGGGGCCAGGCCTACTCGCAAGCTGTAGCTGTAAAAGTGAACGGCGGAATGTCGCTGACCTGTGCAGCGACACCGAAACTTCCCACGCCCGGTCAGCCTGTAACGATTCAGTGGAGCTCGACCAATGCGGTGTCAGTTCGACTGGACAATGGACTCGGCGAGGTTACGCCAGCGGCAAGCGGAATCCTCAAAGTCCATCCAACGCAGACGACCACCTATACCTGCACCGCAACGGATCGCTTCGGCGACCATCTCTCGGCTTCGGCGAAGATAATCATCAGCAACGGCGACGTGAGCAATCTGAATCACATCGTCTATATGCTCCAGGAAAATCGCGCCTTCGATAACTACTTTGGAAATCTGGCCTACTACCGCGTGTACGTTGACCAGATTCCAGGCGCGCAGATGAGCGATGTCAACGACTTGCACAACCTGCCGTCGGGTTTCACGCTTCAGAACCCGCAAGGGCAGGCCATTCCGCCATTTCATGAGCGCACGGAGTGTATCGAAGGCCTGAATCCCAACTGGAATGAAAGCCATATCGACATGGACCTGGTAGGCAACAACTGGATGGCGCTGACGTCCAGTTCGCAGTTCCTGATGGACAAGTTTCTCTTCAACGCTGGAGGGAGTCAGTACGACCCCGCTGATTCCCGGCCCCTGGGCTACTACGACTGGACGGATCTGCCGTTCTATTACGAGCTGGCAACCCAGTTCAATACCAGCGATACCTTCTACTCGCCGGTGCCTGACGCAACCGTCATCAACCGGATGTACTTGTTCGCCGCGACTTCGTATGGCGACATCTTCACGCCCGGTACAAACAATCTGACCTGGTCGCGGCCGACTATCTTCCGCGTATTGACCAATGCAGGCATCACCTGGCGCTACTACTACCAGGACAACAGCGTGTTCCTGGCGAATTGGGCGGACTGGAACGATCCACAGATCCAGGGAAATGTGCGCAACATCCAGGAGTACTACAACATTCTTTCCAGTCCGGGCGCAGATCAGAATTTGCCGCAGGTCGTCTTCATCGAACGCGCGAGTGCAACCGGCTTCGATGAGCATCCAGGGAACAACGTTCAGAAAGGCTCGGCAGTGGTACAGCAGATCATGAATGCGCTGTTGGCGAGTCAGGCGTGGCCCGATTCCGTCTTTATCCTGGCGTATGACGAAGGCGGAGGCACCTATGATCAGCAGCCTCCGATCCTGTTACCGCAACCCGACGACAAGGTGCCGGTGCCATTTCAGAGTCAGCAGTACATTCACGGCATCTTCAATGTCAGCGGATTCCGCGTTCCGGTAATGCTGGTCTCGCCGTGGTCGAAGCCGCACTTCGTCTGGCATATGCAGACTGATTACACCAGTATTCTGAAGCTCATCGAGACTCGCTTCAGTCTGACGCCCATGACGCATCGCGATCTGAATGCAGGCGACCTCACCGACCCGACGAACGGGCCGTTCGATTTCACCTCGCCGCAGATGCTGCAAGTGCCGCCGCTGCCCACGCAACCTACCAATGGGACATGTAACTACCAACTGGAAGGATATTCTGACTGATCGCAGATCGAATACTTGGAGGGGCGTACCTCCGGGTGCGCCCCAACGAAACTAAGTCGAGCCTCTGATGAGGCCTCCAGGCCGACGAGTCTGCATCTGCTTATCGCAAAGCGTTATCCACAATCTGCTGGGCCTCGGCCACAATTGCATCCAAGTGCGCTTCGTCCCTGAAGCTTTCCGCGTAGATCTTATAAATGTTCTCGGTACCCGAAGGCCGAGCTGCGAACCACCCGCTCTCCGCCACGACCTTCAACCCGCCGATCGCCGCGCCGTTTCCCGGAGCCGTAGTGAGCTTCGCTTTGATGGTCTCTCCCGCCAAGTTTGACTCTTTCACCGCTTCCGGCGACAGCTTACCAAGCTTCGCTTTTTGCTCGGGAGTGGCAGACGCGTCGATGCGCGTGTAGTACGGCATTCCAAATTCCTCAGCCAGCGCGCGGAAGTGCTCGCCCGGATCCTTGCCGGTGACAGCCATGATCTCGGCCGCAAGCAGGTCCATGATGATGCCGTCCTTGTCGGTCGTCCATACGGTGCCATCATGCCGCAGGAAGCTGGCACCCGCGCTCTCTTCGCCGCCGAAACAGCAGGTGCCGTCAAACAGTCCCGGGGCAAACCACTTGAAGCCTACCGGCGTTTCCGACAATTTGCGGCCAAGCTTCTCGACCACGCGATCAATCATGCTGCTGCTGACTACGGTCTTACCGATCACCGCGTTCTGCGACCACTGCTTGCGGTGTGTGAGCAGATACTGAATCGCGACCGCTAGATAGTGATTCGGATTCATCAAGCCGGCGCTCGGCGTAACGATGCCGTGTCGGTCTGAGTCCGTGTCATTGCCGAACGCGACCTGATATTTGTCTTTCAGCTTGACCAGGCTAGCCATTGCGTAGGGGCTCGAGCAGTCCATGCGAATCTTGCCGTCGTGATCGACCGTCATAAAGGAGAATGTTGGATCAATCGTCTTGTTAACGATCGCGATGTCCAGCCCATACACCGAATTGATTGGATCCCAATATGGCTGCGACGCTCCGCCGAGCGGATCGACGCCGAGCCGCAACCCGGCTGCGCGAATCGCTTCCATGTCGATAACGTTCTTCAGATCGTTCACGTAGGGCATCACGAAGTCGTGCTCGCGGGTTGTCGGCGCATTTTGCGCGGCTGCGTAGAGAACGCGCTTCACGTCGTCGTTGTTCGCCTTTAGCAACTCATTCGCGCGGTTTTCGATCCACTTCGTGACATCCGTATCCGCCGGGCCACCGTTGGGCGGGTTGTACTTGAATCCGCCATCCTCCGGCGGATTGTGCGACGGCGTGATGACGATACCGTCGGCAAGATGCTCCTTCCGACCGCGGTTGTAGACGAGAATCGCGTACGGAAACTGCCGGAGTCGGCGTGTAACCATCGTCGCGCTGGATCAGCGTCTCGACTTCGTTGGCGGCCAGAACCTCAAGAGCGCTGCGCTGCGCCGGCTCTGACAGCGCGTGGGTGTCCTTGCCCATGTACAACGGGCCATCGATGCCTTGTTCCCGGCGATACTCGCAAATCGCCTGGGTGATCGCCAAAATGTGCGCCTCGGTGAAGGTTCCTCGCAGCGACGATCCCCGATGTCCGCTGGTGCCGAAACTAACCAGTTGATTCGGATCGTCGAGATTCGGCTGCCGCTCGTAGTAGTCGCGTTCGAGTTGCGCCAGATCGACGAGAATGTCTCTTGGCGCAGGCTTGCCTGCCAGCGGAGACACCCTCGGCTGAGTATTTAGATCAGTGCTCATGATTTCGTCCTACGAAGTAATTTACGCCAAGGATGGTTGGATGCGCTGGTCCAAGGGGAAAGTGCGGCCCTGTTTTCGATTAAAAGTAGATGACAGGACAAGCGCAGGTTCCGCCGGTCTCCAAGGCTCGAGAAGGGGCTAGGTTTCTTAGCCCGCCGCAGCCTCTGCGTAGGCTGGTTGGGGAACCAGCGTCTCGGCATGCTGCTCGTCCAGCGATGCCCGCGTCTCGACGCGGAAGCCGTACGTAACTGCCGCGGCCAACCCGCAAGCTGCAGCCAGGAAAACCAGCAGTCTGGGAATTCCGAGCTCAGCTTTCAACACAGGGAAGAAGAACGTGCCCACCACCGCGCCTAGCTTCGCCATCGAAGCGGCAAACCCCGCGCCGGTGGCGCGGATCGACGTCGGGAACGTCTCGCCGGACAGAAGGTACGTCGTCGCATTCGGTCCCATGTTCATCATGGTGTTGAAGACCATGAAGCCGCCAAAAATCATCCCCATCGCACCGGCGGAGCCGCTCGGATAGAGAGACGATGCTCCGACCATCAACAACCCCAACGCCATTCCCAGGAAGCCGGTAATCTGCAACGCCACGCGGCTCACGCGCTTCACCAGCACAATAGCCAACATGAAACCCACGACCAGCAGCAGGTCCACGGCAGCCGCGCCTTCCGTCGCTCCCATATCTTTGGCGATGAAGCTGGCGCCGCCGCCTAGTGCCATCGCAGCCATGATGGTCGGCGTGAAGATGCCAATGCCGTACGTCGCAATATCCTGCAAAAACCACGGCACGGAAGCAAAGATGGTACGGCGAATGTAGCGCTTCTTGAACAACGAGCTGAACTTCAATTTGCGCTCGACCTTCGGTGAATTTTTCTCGTTCAGCACGATAGGAAATTCAAGCAGGGCGCTCGCTGCATGCGAAGCCTTTTCGTAGTTACCGCGCGCCAGGTGCCAGCGCACGCTTTCCGGCAGGCCGTCACGCATCAGAACAACGACCACCGCCGGCAGCACACCGAAGGCCAGCATGACGCGCCACGCACCCATCACCGGATCAAGCTTCAGGATTGCCAGGCCAACCAGCACGCCCATCAGCGAGCCCAGCGCCTGAAACGCAAATGCTCCGACGATCAACCGTCCCCGCAGGCGCGTCGGAACGCACTCGGCAATGTAAGACACCCCAATGGGATAATCTGCGCCGATCCCTATGCCGAGGATGAAGCGGAAGACAATGAGCGATGCCGGATTCCATGCCGCCGCCGATGCCGCCGAGAACACTACAAACAGAATGATATCGACCAGGAACATTCCCTTGCGGCCCATGTTGTCGGCAACCTGCCCGAAGACGAGCGCGCCGAAAAACGCGCCGCCCACCGCCGCCACAGCCACTAGTCCGCTGGTCGCCGCGTTCATCTGGAAGTCGTGCGCGATGAGCGGCAGGGCCACGCCGATGATGAAGAAGTCGAAGCCATCCAGCAGCACGCCCATGGCCGACAGGATCCAGACTTTCCGTTGTGTCTTGGTGAAGGGAGTATCGTCCAGATGCTGCTCAAAGGACTTGAGGGCTGCAAGTACCGTGCTCATGGGTCTCCGGCCAGGTGGAACTTCAGAAAGTGTGCGGAGATTGTAACTAGGGCGAGATTAAAAGTGTATGAAAAAGTAGCGGTACTGCTGAAAGCGGGGTCGATGTTCAGACATCTTGGCTTCCGCTGCGTAGGGTCGACGCCCGTGAAGCCCCGGGCCGGATCGCTCCAGCCCGGAGACTAAACTTCAGGGTTAAGGTCCTCTCGCTCCAGCTCGCGGATGTACTCGATGACCGAATCGCTCCAGCCGTCGATGTGCGTCCACTTGCCATAACCAACGCCATTCTTGAAGCTCGCGACGTTAATCATGTAGCCCTTCGCCTTGGGCGAGGGAACCGTGTCGTGCGACTGCTCGTCGGTGATGACGATCAGCCGGTCATAGGGTTCGGCGATCTCGCTGAGCGCCTTGCCCAGGTACGTTCCACCGTGCGGCTGGCTCACATCGATGGCATCGCGCAGCGCGAAACCGCGACGAGCCGGAATGCGCTTCAACTCGTCGGAGAAGCTGTAGACGCTTACGTCCTCGCCGATCTCCCGCAGGAGCACGGCCAGTCCGTAGGCCGCGTCGGTACGCAGCATCTCCGAGCGACGCGACAGGGGCGCCACCATCGAGCCGGAAACGTCAACCAGCAGAATGGTCTTGCCCGGCAGCTTCTCGCGGCCGGCCACGCCGGCGAACATCGCCTGCTCGATCGCCGCCTCCCACTGCGGAGCGTAGCGCGCCGCAGCAATGAAGCGGAACGGCAGCACACGGTCGCTCTTCATGGAACGCAGCGCGTCGAGCACCAGTTCCTCATGGACGTCGGCCTCGCGCATGTTGCGCAGGTTGCGCAGCAGCGCCAGCGAACCCAGCTTGCGCTCGGTCAGCAGACGCTCCCACGCCTCGCGCTTGTCAGCACCGGCGGACAGCGCCACTTCCCAGGTATCGGGAGTAGCCAGTTCGCCGGAGACCAGCCGCTTCCACAACTCCGCCTGCGCCTCGTCGCGAGGCTTGGCGTGGCAGAGGAACAGGACGTCGCGCAACTTAACCGCGTTCGGACGGTTGTACTTCGCCAGCGCGTACTCGTCGAACTTGGTGAAGGCAGCCGCCAGCCCCTTCTTCACCTGCGCCGACAGAGGCACGCGTCCGTACTGCCAGTAGATGGCGACGAACTCCGCCAGTTCATCGGCGCGCTGAATTACGCGAGCCAGAGTCTCAGCCACCAAAACGCGATGCGTCTTGTAACGCGCCATCTCGCGCACCAGCAGCAGAGGAGCATGACGCAGCTTCATCTGCTCACGAGCTTCCACCGCCAGCTCCGCTACTCGCTCGGCATCGACCGTGGGAACAAGATCGGTGATACGTCCGGCGATCGCTACGCCGTCCTCGTAGAACTGGTCTTCCCAGAGCAGGCAGGACAGGACGGAGCGGCGCAGTCGCAGTTCAAGGGTAGTACGCTTCGCCGGCGCGCCTTCATGAGTGCGCAGCGCGCTATTGAGATTTTCGGACTTCATGATGTTCAGTCGAGCCATTACTGGCCTCCTTTCCAACGACGGGTCTGAGAAGTTGAAGCTACGGCAATACCTACCTGTAATCACTCTTCCCCTTTGGTGTTAACTACTGCATTCGTCGACGGTCTGAAGCCGGTTGCCTTCGACGTGGTCGTCTCTCTGATCGGCAATGCCAGGTCCTTCATCTGGTCCCAGGTAGGCTGACCCTTATCGGCATAGCTTGTACAGTCGCGCACCTTGAACGGAACAGGTATGGCGCTGTCGAACACAAACGTGCAATAAGCTATAGCTTCCGATTCACGATAACCGGCGAAGATATGCGCGTGCTGACATGATTCACAGCGCGAACCTTGCATAGGCGCGTCCGGTCTTAGATATACTTTGCCCACGGTCATTCTCTTTCTAAGCCGGAAATACCGGCATTGTTATAGGTCGGGGAACTACTGCTCCGGAAACCGGATCGCGCTCTTCCAACTGAGCTACGCGAACCGAAGCTCGCGACAGGGCTCGAACCTGCGACCTACGAAGTAACCGATTCCTTCACCACCGACCTGAATGGTTGAGATTTACCTTCCAATGGACAAATGGTCAGGGAACAAACACATGCGGTCTCGGGGAGTTGAGCCCCCGCCCTTGCAGGCCGTGTCAAGAAGTATCCGCATATTTCACCACTGACCACACTTAGGCCGGGGAACTGAACGACTACGGTATTTTCCGCTGCTCTACCACTGAGGTACACGAGCGCTCCCACTCGTGGCAGGAATCGAACCTGCGGCCACGGATTATTTCGAAGGAACCGTAGTCTTCGCCACCGACCTGGATCAGGTTTTTAGCTTGCTCAATCTATAAGCGGGTCAGGGAAAAGGCGCATGCGGCCTTGAGGAATCGAACCCCACCCTTGCGGGTCCTTACCAGAAAAGTATCCGCATACTTCACCACTGACCTGAAGCCGGGGGAACAATCGAAAACGGCCGTTGTCGATTTGCAGTCGAAGGAACCATTTCCTTCACCACCCAGCGAAGTCTAGATTGACGAGCATTAGCGTAGGAATAGTGTGCCGGAGGCTAATTATGGGGGAGATGCTGCGCCCGGCGGCAACCGCTGAAGTTGACCTTCGGCGAGAGCCTACGCATCGAGATTTGCGTTCTTGTATTCATCGGGCATTCTCCTACGCTTTGCTAAGATGCCATGAGTCGTAGCTTATTGCAAGCGATTTTCGTGAAATAGCTGGAAAAATTCTCTACCTTGGCTTGAAGCTCACCTATAGACACAAGTTAGCTAATGGATAATGTGCTAGGTGTGCGCCAGAAAAGCTCAGAGCTGAAGCTATCCGCGTCGCCACCACCCGAGTAACGCCTGCCGCCGGGGAGCCTGCCATCGCCGGAGTAGGAACTCAAAGTCTGGTTGCAGCTGAAAATCAACACCAAGAAGATTTACAACGTGCTCTGTCCTGGCTGCAGCTTGATGCTACCGTTCACGTTATTCAATTCAATGTGGACACCACCGCTACCCAGTGTTCCCGACATGCTCTTGCCCACGAAATGTCCTTTCACTGTTAGCGGAAAGCCGGTGGAGATGCTGCCGTTAGTCACGCTGGCGTCGACATCGGCATTAGGGGAAGGCGGCAGAGTCAGAGTGATCGTGCCATTCACCGACTTCAACTTGATCTCATGAACATTTTTCAGCGAGTTGTAGGTAGCATCGATGGCGCCATTGACTGTGGCCAGATCAGCCGTGCCGGTCAGGTCGGATGCCTGCACCTTGCCGTTTACCAGGCTGGCATTCACTTCTCCGGTGATCTTCTGCACGGTCAGTGAGCCATTAACCAGGTCCACTTTGTCGATACGCGCATTCTGCGGAACGTGCAGCGTGTAGTGCACGCCGCCGGGATTGTTATTCGTACCCTTGGGATAGCGCGTCTTGATCTCAACCGAGTTGCTGGTGGCGTTCACGTCGATATTGATGTTGTCGAGTTTTTGCTGATCGCTGGCCGTCTTGATGGCGTCGATCTGCACTTCGTTCTTGTTCCAGCCGCTGATGTCGACGTTGCCATTGATGTTCCCGAGGTTGACTGTCCCGTTGCCGCTGAGTGAAACCGTCTTGTGAAATTCCTGAGTTACGTCTGCTCGCGACGGAAGAGCCATCGCTAGCGCGAGAGCAAAGGTGCCCGCCAAAAACGTAAGCCTGCGGTGCGTCATAGTTCCTCCAAGCTGTGAAAGGGACCGCCTTCAGGCGTCCGGAATGGTGAAAAGATAGGCCGGCCGAAGCCGCTCAGGGAATAATACCCTCTAACTGATACGCAACCTGTCCGCGGCCGGTTCGATAAAGAGGATAAAATTAAACCAATGCCCGCGGTTACCGTAACTTCCACCGTTCTCAACGAGGTGGACGACATTGACGGCCTGGTCTCAACCCTGGCGCAGCAGACGCTTGCGCCGGAGGTCATCGTCGTTGACGGCGGCTCGACCGATGGTACTTGGGAACGGCTGGAGGCCGCGCAGGCGAAGTTTCCCAACCTGAAAGCAATCCGCGACGAGAGCTGCAACCTGAAAGCCTCGCCCGGCCCGATCGCCCGTGGCCGCAATGTTGGCATCGCGGCAGCAACGTCGGAAGTCGTGGCCTGCGCCGATGCGGGCTGCATCTACGATCCCGAGTGGCTCGCCCGCCTGACGGCGCCGATCTTGAACGGCAGTGCCGAGTACGCGCTGGGCGGCTCGTGCGTCGATCCGAAAGATCAGACGATCTGGGACCTGGCGTCGGCGCCGTTTTTCGGACTGAAGCAACGGGCCGACGGGACGACGAAGTCCTGCACCGCGCGCTCGATGGCGTTTCGCAAAGAGCTCTGGCAGCGCGTCGGCGGATTTCCCGAGACGACGTTTCTCGGCGAGGACACCGCCTTCGATCTGCGCGTGCGCAAAGTGACCGAGCCGGCCTACGCGGAACGCGCTCAGGCCATCTACCGTCCGCATCACACGCTGAAGACCGCGCTCAGCATGATGGCGCGCTACGGTATCGCCGATGGCGTGCTGGGGACCCGGCGCTCGCGTCTGGTACGAAACTTTTTGCGCTGCGTGGCAGAAGTGGTCGCGATTGTTCTCCTGCCGAGAACGGTGGTTCCGTTTGTTCTTGTTCTGCTGCTGGAGATGTATTTCGCGTTTCGTCTGGACTGGACGACTTTCGGAAAGCATGCGACGGTGAAGCAACTCGCTGCGCGGCTGCTGTACTCGCTGGCCGTGCCGTGGATCGTAACCTGGAATCAGGCCGTAGGCGAGCTGACGAAGACGAACCAGCCAAACCGGCAGAATGCGTGAAGGCAGCGACTAGCAACTAGCAGCTAATAATTAGCGACTAGCTTTCATCACGATTTGTCATGCTGAGCGGAGTGAGGCCTTAGCCCATTTTCATGAATTGTCATCCTGAATGGAGTGGCGCGTCCGGCGAACAGAGTCGCAGGCCCCCGGCCTCCATTCAACCTCTTCCACGTGAAACCCGCGAGAGCGGTGGCACCCGGCACTAGTTGCTCAGTGCTAGCTGCTAGTTGCTAGTTGCTTCTTCAATCTGTGAACCTGTACTTCACCAGATCGTAGAACGCCATCACGCCGTCGCTCCAGCTGATCTTCTTGCCCTCGGCGTAGGTGCGGCCGTGATAGACGATCGGCACCTCGTAGATGCGGATGCCCATCTTGGCCAGCTTCACCGTCATCTCCGTCTCGACGCTGAAGCGGTCTGAGCGCAGATGCATGCGCTCCAGCAGCTCGCGCTTGAAGACCTTGTAGCACGCGGTGACGTCGTGGATGGTGATGCCGGTGAGCACGTTGCACGTCACCGAGAACAGGCGATTCAGAGTGAAGCGCCAGAAGCGCTGGACGCGGTGCGAGCCCGAGTGGAAGCGGTTGCCGAAGACCGCGTCGGCGTGGCCTTCGAGGATAGGCGCAATCAGCGCGGGATAATCGCGCGGATCGTATTCCAGGTCGGCGTCTTGAATCAGCACCAGCTCGCCCGTCGATTGCGCCAGCCCGGTGCGAACGCCGGCGCCCTTGCCCATGTTCTTCTCGTGCAGCACCAGCCTGACGGTATTGGCGCCGCCGGCTCCCAGCGCAGTCTGCAGATCGAGGTCGCGCAGGAACTCGCGCGTGCCGTCGGTGGAGAAGTCGTCGACAATGATGAGCTCTTTGTGCAGGCTTAGCGGCTGCCGCGCGACTTGCCGCAGCAGGCGCATCACCGTCCGCCGCTCGTTGTAAACCGGAATGATGATCGAGAGGGTGTGAAACTGCGGCAGGACTTCGTCCTGGTCGAGCTCGGCCAACTCCTCGGCGCCAATGCCGATGGCCATGCGGGTTTGCGATTCAGGAACCAAGGACTCTCCGCGGTTTCGCCTGGCACACCAGATACACCCCCAGGATGATCAGCTGGGGATCGATCGGGTGCCGATAGCGAGGTTCTGGAAAGCAAATATAGTAGACCACCGGATAGATCGCGAAAAGGCTGGCAAACAGAAACACGCCGTGCACGCGATTCCTGATCGCCAGGAACAAGCCCCACAGGCCGACGATGGACAGCAGCAGCGTGTGCGAATTCTTCAACTCCGCCAGCCATTGCTGCTTAGCCAGCCGCGGAATGCCGTTCCAGAAGTAGTACACGCGCCGCAGCGTGATGACCGTGAACTTGCCGGGATGGTCGGCGATCCACTGCTTCGCCAGCCGTCCCTGGTCGACGCAGAATTCGTATTCGCCCAGGCGCTTGTACTTGGCCAGCACCAGCGCGTTCTGGCTGGGATGCAGCGCCAATACATATTGACCTTCGGCCAGAGGGTTGTTGCCCAGGCGCAGCTCGTTGCCGGCATTGTCACGGATGAGCACGAAGTGTCCCATGACGCGGTAGTCGCGCACCATCCACGGCATAAGCGTCATCCAGAAGATGACCGCGCTGACGGCCGCGGGCGCAAGCCACCGTTTGCCGCGCTTGTGTAGTTGATACGCCAGCCAGCATCCGGCAAAGGGGAGGAACGACAGCGAAGAAGGGTTGTTGAGCGCGGCCAATCCCCAGAGCAGTCCGTAGCCAATCCACGACGAGATGCGCTCATCGCCTTCCATCTCGACGGTTAGCATGAAGAGCAGGCTCAACAGAAACGCCGACAGGCTGGTCTCCCAGATCCACTTCACCGCCCAGAAAATCATGTCGGGATACAGCGCCCAGACCCATCCTGACCACAGCGCGACTCGGCGATCGAAGAGTCGCAGCGCGGTGCGGTAGATGGTCCAGCTGGTCAGCGCGGCAAACAGGCTATTGAAAGTCAGCATGACGAACGCCGACCCTGCCGAGTAGCTGCCGAAGACGCGAAACGCCAGCGAGACCAGCCACGGGTAGATGGGCGCGGTCCAGGCCGAGGGGCCGGTGTTGCCGCCGAAGGGTGAGCTGAAGCCCATGCCGTTGGACAGCGAGTAGGCAATCTGCCCGGTCTCGAAGCCGAAGCCGAAATTGTGCTCGTTGGTGCGGATGCGGTAGGTGTGCGCTAGGATGATCCACGCCACGCGGATGAGGAACGCGATGAGCACCATCCATCCTGGCGAGGTCACGATGGCCTGCAACCGGGACTGCGGCGCGTGCTGGGTTGTCGCGGAAGCGGGCGTCGTGCGCACCGGTGAGGTGGGATCGGGCATTGAGAGCTGGGAAAATTGTATCGTGGAAAGGCCGCGGTCAGCGGATCGCTTTTCGCCTTCCGCCTTCCGCTCTTCGCTTATCGGTCCAATAACGGATTGTCATCCGAGCGAACCGTCCGCTGCAGTCTTTCGGTGAATGCTATTGCTACGTGCGAACGCAGGGGCGAAGGATCGTATATGCCCTGCACATCCCATGAATTGTCATCCCGAGCGGAGCGAAGCGCAGTCGAGGGATCTGCGGTTTCGCTCGTGGGGGCAAGGTCTTCGCTAAGCCCACAACCGCAAGTCCCTCCACTCGGGCTGAAGCCCTCGGTCGGGATGACAATTCGTGGATCGGACGGGGACACAGTGAAGGCGGACTACTCCAGCAGATTCCCCAGCGGCCCGAGCGCCAGATTCAGGTCTTCCGGCTTGAGTCCAAATTGTTCAGCTATCTCTTTAACTTTCTCCTCCAGCTTCATCAGCGCCAGCCCCATGTCCTCGACTTGCTGATCGTTGAGCGAACCGCCTTCCATGCGCCGGATGGCCTGCCGCTCCAGCAGTTGCCGCAGCAATTCGATGAGCCCGAGTACCAGCTTGGCCAGTCCTTGTTCGATCGTCTCCTGCGTGCAATCGACGCGCTGCGACGGCTGTTGCGCCAGCCCCTCCATCTGGCGGCGCAGCTCGGCCATGGCCTGTTCGACCTGCTGCGGCGTGAGCTGCTTGGGCTTATCGTCGCTCATGCTCACCTCGCGGCGTGACGAACTCGCTGGGCGGCCACGGCCCGCTCAGCCGCAAGCGAATGCCTTCCGACCCGCCGGCCGTTCGCAACGCCGCCAGAAAGCGCTCGCGATTTTCGCGCGGCACCAAGGCAAACCAGCGATGAGTTTTCCGCTCCTGCCGGCCGCGCCATTCGCGGACGGAGTCTCCAGTTACGGTCTTCAGCTTGGTCTCGACGGCGGAGACGCGGGCTCCGGCCTGCTGCCGCCGCTGCAGATACTCGCGACCGCTCACCGGGGTCGAGAAGTCCGCTTCCCTGTCGTCGGTCCAGGTGCCGACGACTTCGTATTGCAGCGAATTGCCAACGCGCGCCAGCGCGTCACGGTAGAGCTCCTGCTCGGCTGAGAGGCTTGGGCTCGATCGCTTCCTCGTTTTCCAGAAGAGTGGGGAAGCGAAAGGGAATCGGCGTGGTTACGGCAAGAACCTCACGTAACACTTGATGGAACTCCAGCGCCGCTTTCTTGAGTGTTTCGGCCTCGCCGAGGGTGGCCTCCGGATCAGCGATCTCGCTCCAGTAAAGCCGCACGCCCAGCATCTCGCGCGAGCGCACCGCCGACTCGGCGACGCCGATGCTGACTTTCACTTCGGGACCCGGCTGCGTGACGCAATAAAGAAGACAGGGCATGGGCTACAACACAGAGTACTTGAAAGCGAGCTCGAACAGCGCGAGACCGTGTTGGTTATGCGGATCGAACCTTGGGCACCGATGCGGTTTGGCCGGCGTCGATATTCCGCAGCGCGGTCTCTACCGAGGTGAGGATGACGTTCAGCCCGACGTAGACGAGGTCGACGCCGGCGAGCGAAATGACCAGGCTGCCGTGAATCACGACGCCGGAGTTCAGCACGTGGTCGAGGATGTCGAGCAGCGAGATGTCGTTCTCGCCGCCGAGCGTCACCGTCTGGATGGCTTCGGGCTCAGTGGACATGCTCCCCCACAAACGAATACGGCGGCCAGGGCCGCTGCAATCGATCCGGCGCGCGTCCTTCCACGCGGCGGCGTATTCTTCAGCGCAGCTTCGAGCTTCCTGCGGTCGGCGCGGCGGATGAGAAACGATCCGTGCCACACCAGGCCTGGCTGTCCGGCGCTGGCTTTGCCGCCCGGACTTGCTGCGACCGCCAGCTTCGTCATCGCGGAGACGAAGTTCTGTACCTCTTCGTCGAGCTGCGCCTTTGCGCGGCTGCAGCAACTCGGCTTTGCGCTTCAGGTAATCGGAGCCGCTGGCGGCCTTCGTCGCCGGTCGCAGCGACTCGCCTCGCCTCAGCGAAGATTTTGATGCCCCACTCATCGGCGTCGGCCACGCGTCTCGAAAGCTTTTTTGAATGCGGCGCTGCGTTCTTTGACGTGCTGTGCCAGCGACTCTTCGGTGAGGAACACGGTGCCGAAGCGCGCCGGAAGCGCGGTTAGCTGGCCGAGATTTCGGCGACCGCACGCTGATGGCGCAGGCCGGTGGTGGCCAGCCACTCCAGGTCCTGCATGCGGTCGGAGAGCGTGTCGGCGAATTCGTGGCGTGGGACGCGGCTCACCCAGCAGAGATAGTTGCCGCAACGTAAGGCTTCAACCGGAGACGCTCCGTCGATGCCCTCGGCGGCAATCACGGGCGCTGCAGTCTTCGGCATCTGGGAAATCGCATACAGATAAAGGGCGCGCGATGCTGCGCTCTTCTTTGTCCCGGTCGATTTCGCGGCTGGCTTTGACTTGATGGGCACGCTTGGACCTGATCCAGTTTCCAATCTTAATGGTAGCGGCGCGCTTACGCCGGTGGAGGAATGACGCCGAGTTGCTGCATCATCCCCAGATTGTCCATCAGGATGCGGCTGTCGGTCATCTTGCCGCCGACGATGCGATCGATGACGACGCCCTTTACGCTCACGCATCTTGCCGGTGGCTCGAATTCCGAGAAATTCTGCCTTATGCGTGCCGGTCCAGGTGAAGCGGGTTACAACCTTTTCGCCCGAGGCAATGGTTTCGTCGATGGACCAGTGCATGTCTGGAAAGGCGGTTCGCAGCATGGCGACAATTTCTTTCAGACCTTCGCGCCCCTGCTTCTGTCCCGGCAACGGGTCGAGCTCGACGAAATTCTCGGCGACGATCTCGTCGGCCGTCTCCAGTTTGCCCTGGTTGAGGACCTCATCGATGAATCTCTGGACGATCGACTTGTTTTCCGATTCTGGCATGGTTCCTTTCTTACGAAGCGTTCTTAGCGATGAACGAATCCTTCAGCGGCTAAAGCCGGATCCCTCGGCTCGCGGTGGCAGACCGCCTGAAGACGGTCCCTTTCAAAGCCGGCGGTCTCCCGAAGGAAGCGGTCCATTTCGAAAAGGCGTTTCCTCTCGAAGCCGGCGGTCCCTCTACATTTCGAAAAAGGAGGCCCTCTCGACGAAGACGTCCCCTTTCAAAGCCGGCGGTCTCTCCCAGAGCCGGTTTGGCCTGGGCCTCAAGCCGTGTCGATCAGGGTTTCGGCTTTGATTTTGCCCCAGCTGCTTTGATCGATCGTTTTCGCGGCTCGACATTGAGTCTCGACTGCCACAGCTCTCGCGTGAACTCTTTCAACGCTTCTGCCCCAGCGATCGGCTTCTCCGATTCGCGTGCGATGAAGATCGTCGTTCCTCGCAACTGCTTTTGCAAACTCGCCAGCGATACCGCCTGCCATTCCGCAGCCAATCGGCAACGCGAGCACTTGCCGGGCTCAGTCAGCACGCGATTGATGAAGACCGCGCCCAGCGGGGCTTGCAGCTCGTTCAGATCGCCCAGCAGGCGTCGCGTTTCATAATCGGGCAGCGGCTCCGGCAAGGTCACGGCGATGAAGCGGCTGCGCTTCTGGTCGCGCAGGATCGCGGCCAGCTCGCGCACATTCTGCGACAGGCTCGCGACCTCGACCGCGGCGTCCTGAGCCATGGGCAGTGTACGGTGCGCTGCCAGCGTTTTCAACAGCAGGCGCGCCCAGGCCAGCAGACGCGCAGGGGTGCGCAGCAGCTCCAGCGCGTGGCCAGTGGGCGCCATGTCGATGACCACGCGGCCACCCGACTTCAGCAGATCGAGGATGCCGAAGATAGCGAAGATTTCGTCCACGCCCGGCGGCACTACATCGAGCAGCGCGAGCAGGAAGCGCCGGTCGAGGCTGACGTCGAGATGGATGCCGCGTTCCTCACCGGTCATGGCGTCGTTCAGGCGCCGGCGCAGGCTGTCGGCCCACTGCTGGAACTCCGACATCGCATCGAATTCGGCGGCCCAGCAGCTTGCGGTCACGCAGCACAGGTTTCGGCTGGCTGCCGACCTTAGTTGCGAAGACGTCGTCGAGCGAGGGCGCAGGATCGATCGAGCAGATGGTCACCGTGTCGCTCTTCATCGCGCGGCGATGATGAAATGCCAGTGCGGCCGAGACCGTTGTCTTGCCGACTCCGCCCTTGCCGAGCGTTAAGGTCAGTGCCGTTTCCAGTGTCGGCCAAGGTGCGGACTCGAATTCCGGCGCGCGGGCTTTGGCCGGTTTCGACTGCGCCGCCCTCGAAAGTTTCTTGCCCGCGAAGACATGTTGTCCGAAGCTGCGCAACGCGCCGGCGCCGAGGATAGGACAGCCGGGATCTTCAGCAGACAGAACTTTTACCTGAGGAAAATGTTTGCGCAGGAACGTGCGTGCCGCACGCGTCTGAGTGGCTCGCTGCTGGCACCGCGGACAGGTCGTCTTGCCGTCCACAACCCGGTTCAGCACAATCTCGCTGATGGCATTCGCCGCTTCGCCCTCCTCGAACGACGCAGCCGAGCGCACCGCCTCATTCAGCGAGAACGGCTCGGGCGTGGTGACCAGCACCAGCTTCGAGCCCTGCGCGGACAGCGCTCGTTCCACCTCTTCCACCATGCGCGCCCAGCGATCCAGCGCCGGCTCGCGCTCGACGTGGCCGCCGAAGTGTTGCGCCAGGACGGCGTCGCGCGAGGCCGCTGTCTCCAGCACATCGAGGAAGCGCGCGAAGTGTTCCGGCATCTGGAAGAGGCGGATGGCGTGGCCCATGGGCGCGGTGTCGACTACGATCTCGTCGAAGTCGCTGGCCAGCAAGTCGTGGACAGCCAGCAGCGCCGCCACCTCGGCCATGCCAGGCAGGCTGGTGTCGAGCAGGGGCTCGAGTTCATCGCGGGTGAAGAGGCTGCCCTTGTTCAGCAGGGCGAGGATGTCGGCGCGTTCGCGGGTGAGGAACTTTTCGATCTGGCGAGTCGGGATCGATCTGCCGCGCCCAGAGTTGGGGCTCAAGGCGCTTTGGCCTGTCGCTGAGCTTGACCTTCAGGATGTCGGCTAGAGAATGTGCAGGGTCGGTAGAGAGCAGAAGGACTCGCGCTTTTGCCGCGCGATGCAGCGCGTAGGCGGAGGAGATGGTCGTCTTGCCGACGCCGCCCTTGCCGATGAAGAAGGTGAAGCGAGCCACCGGACAATCTCGCATAGGCGCGCCGGTAGAGCAAGACGCGTCGGCAATTAGCAATTAATCGTTAGATTGATGGTTGTTGCGAGGGTTGTGTCGGGGCACGGTTTTACAGGCTGCTGAAAAACTCTGCGTCAGCATGCCGCGAAGCGAAGAGCTTGAGCCGGGAAGAACTTAATTTTCGGCGGCGCACGCTTTCAGCCGTGCAATCAAGATGGGCTGTCTGGAATCCGGCTTTAGCCGGTGAGGTTACCTCAGGGGCTAAAGCCGAGCTTCTAACTTTGCTTCATGAATGCACGCCTGAAGGCGTGCTCCACCCGACTGCCGCGTGCGCTCCCTGCCTATTCTCCAGTTCTGCGCCACGTTTGGCGTTCTGCGGCTGCTCGCGTAGGATGGATGGGCCAGCCCACACCTATGAAACCAGCGGTCGCCGTAGTCGCCCTTCTTCTTTCTTCCTTGACAGTCATTGCCCAAGAGGCGCCGTCCACCACGCCGCAGCCTGCCGGCCAGAATCCGACCGGCAGCTCGGCGCAGCCGGCGCCCGGCAAAGACGCGGCCCAGTCTGGTCCCTCGCAGGCGCCCGCTGCCAAGGATTACTCGCAGCAGGCCTACGTGGTGGAAGAGTTCAGCGAGAAGATGCGCTTTGAGAACGACGGCACCGGCGTTGACCAGACCGACGCCCGCATCAAGATTATGAGTGAAAGTGGCGTGCAGTCGTTGGGCCAGCTGAAGGTCGGCTACAGCGCGCTGAGCGACAAACTGGAGATCGCCTACGTACGCGTGCACAAGCCCGACGGAACGGTTATCAGCGCGCAGGAATCGGCGATCCAGGACCTCACCTTTCCCGACGCGCCCGTCTACACCGACTATCACGAGAAGCACATCAGCGTGCCTTCGCTGCGTCCCGGCGACGTGCTGGAGTATCGCTTCATTCGCAACATCGTGAACCCGCTGACGCCTGGTCAATTTTGGGCGAGCTACAACTTCACCGAGCGGGGAATCGTCCTTGACGAGCAATTGGAGATCAACGTCCCCAAGGATCGCCAGATCACGCTGAAGACCAAGCCCGGATATTCGCCAACGACGAAGGACGAAGGCGACCGTCGCATCTATCACTGGACCAGCTCGCACCTCTCTGACGACGACGACGCCAAAAAGAAGGACAAGAAGAAGTCGAAGAAAGACGAGATCCCGACCGTCCAGCTCACGACGTTCAAGAGTTGGCAGGAGGTTGGGACGTGGTACGCCAACCTGGAGCGCGAGCGCCGCATTCCCGACGCATCCGTGAAGGCCGAAGCCGCCGCCCTGGTCAAGGGCAAGGCTACCGACATGGACAAGGTGAAGGCGCTCTACGACTACGTTTCGCGCAACATTCGCTATGTGAGCCTGTCGTTCGGCCTGGGACGCATTCAGCCGCACGCCGCCAGCGAGGTTCTGGCCAACGGCTACGGCGATTGCAAAGACAAGAACACGCTGCTGGCTGCACTGCTCGACGCCGAGGGTTTCAAATCGACGTCGGTGCTCATCGGCTCGCAACGCAAGCTTGACCCCGATGTGCCTTCGCCGATGCAGTTCGATCACGTCATCACTCGCGTGCCGGTAGACGGCAAGGAGATTTGGCTAGACAGTACGCCGGGCGTGGCGCCGTTCCGCATGCTCTCGTCGAACCTGCGCGGCAAGCAGGCGCTGGCCATCTCACCAGACGGCAAAGTTGAACTGGTGTGGACGCCGACGGATCTGCCGTTTGAAGCTTTCGATCGCACTGCCATCGACGGCGGTGTCAGCGATACGGGCAAGCTGACCGCGCACGTCAGCATCACTTCGCGCGGCGACAATGAAATTGCGCTGCGCTTCGGCATGCGGCGCATGCCCAGCAGTCACTGGAAGGACATCTTCGATTACATGCTGCGCAACACGCGGTTGCGCGGCGGCGAAATCACGAACCTGAAGGCGAGCGACCCTAGTGATACCGACAAGCCTATCCAGGTCGATTTCGACATCATGACCTACAACTACTTTGACTGGTCAGCAGCTGAATCGAAATTCGCGCTGCCGCTCTCGACGATTGCCCTGCCTTCTGCCAAGAACAGTGACGATGACGAGGACGATGATGCCGCCGACAGCGATGACCACAAGATCGACTTTGGAGCGATCCAGCAAGACGTCGCCGAGTTGAAGTTCACCTTCCCGGCGAAATACAAGGTGAAGCTCCCGATCGCGGTCGACGTTCGGCGCGACTACGCCGAATATCACTCCAGCTACAAGTTCGAAGGCGGTGTCCTGACCGGCAAGCGCGATCTCAAGATTCTGGTGCGCGAGATTCCCGACAGCCGCGCCGACGACTACGCTGCCTTCCGTCGCGTGGTGAAAGCCGACGAGGGCCAGCAGGTCGCACTGGAGAACCAGTCGCCGTCGTCTGCCGCGACCGTGGGGGGCGATTCTGCCGACGATCTGAATGCCGCCGGCCTGCAGGCGCTGAAGAACCAGCAATACCAGTTGGCCGTCGACCTGTTCAACAAAGCCGTGGCCCTGGATGCAAAGAATAAGTCGGCATGGAATAATCTGGGCCGCGCCTACATGGGATTGGGGCAGGACGAGAAGGCGATCGACGCTTTCGAGAAGCAGATCGCGCTTAACCCCTACGATCAGTATGCCTACAACAATCTTGGGCTGGCGTACGAACACTCCGGCCATTACGAGCAGGCCATCCAGCAATTTCATAAGCAGATCGACGTCAACCCGCTCGATGCTTACGCGCACGGCAACCTCGGTCACGTCCTGCTGAACCAGAAGAAATATGCCGAGGCGGTGCCGGAGTTGGAGAAAGCCGTCGACATGCAACCCAAGAACGCCATCATGCAGGTCTACCTGGGGCAGGCATACATCGGCAACAACCAGACCGAGAAGGGCATGGCAGCTTTCGAGAAAGCTACGAGCGACAGCGCGACGCCGGTAGTGTGGAACGACATTGCGTACGGACTGTCGGAGCAGAATGTGCAGCTCGACCGCGCCAGCCAGTACGCGGACACCGCCATCCAGGCGCTGCAGACGCAGCTGCGCGACGTTAATTTCGATAACCTGCGCATGCAGAACCTGGGTACAGCGAATCTGCTGTTCGCGGTGTGGGACACCAAGGGCTGGATCGAGTTCAAGCGGGGCAATGTCGACGCCGCCGAGTCCTATATCCTGCCCGCTTTTCTCGCCGGAGGTCACGGAGACGAAGCCGAACATCTGGGCGAGATTTACGAAAAACGCGGCAAGAAAGATGAAGCCATTCGCTACTACCTGTTTTCGATGATTTCGGAAAACCCGAGCGCCGATGCTATGGCAAAATTGCAAGCGCTGGGCGTGAAGAATGCCGACAGCCGTCTGCCGCAGGCGCGCACGGAACTGCAGAAGCTGCGTACCTACTTGCTGAAGGACACAGGCAAGGGCACGGCCGAGTTTTTCCTGCTGATGTCGCCGGGCAAGATCGAGGGTGTGAAATTCGTTAAGGGTGACGACTCGCTGAAGAGCTTGGGCGACAGTCTGACAAAGTCGGACATCGCGATGAAGTTCCCGCCCGACGCGCAAGTGCGCGTTGTCCGCCGCGCGGTCGTACGTTGCGGGACAACCGCCCCAGGGCCGTGCACGGTGGAGATGGTGGCGTCGTCCCAGGTTCGCTCGCTTGATTAACCAGGGATTTCTCGCGGAGCGCACCAGAGATTTGAAAGGGTGCGGGTTTAGCCGCTGAGTTACCTCGCAAGCTTTCGTAAAAGCTAACTGCATCAGAGGATAAAGCCGCTATCAAACGGACACTCTACGACACGGCTGAAGCCGTGCGTTGGAACGTCAAGAAACAATCCTGCGCATACGAATTCTGATTTGCGGTAGCATGCTACGAAGTAGGAGATAGAGATGTCAGACTTGCGGTATCCGGTCGGTCAATTTGCGTGGGTTCAGCCCGAGAGCGAAGAGCAGAGCGCGAAGGATCGTGTGCGCTATATCGAGACGCTGGGTAAGTTGCCGGTGCAGATGCGTGCAGCGGTGCAGGGTCTCTCACCCGAGCAGCTGGACACTCCTTACCGGCCCGAGGGATGGACCGTCCGGCAGGTTGCTCATCATGTGCCCGACAGCCACATGAACGCCTACGTCCGTTTCAAGCTGGCGCTCACCGAAGAGCAGCCGCCCATCAAACCGTATCGCGAAGCCGAGTGGGCGAAACTTCCCGACAGTCGTATCACGCCCATCGAAGTGTCGCTGCAACTATTGGCTGCGTTGCACTCCCGCTGGGTGGATTTATTGCAGAACATGCAGCCGTCCGATTTCGGACGAACACTGTTCCATCCCGAACACGGCGTGGTCACCCTCGATCGCATGCTGGCCATGTACGCGTGGCACTCCGCTCACCATCTGGCGCATGTCAATAATTTGCGCGAGCGCATGAGTTGGAAGCAGCGCGCTGCCGCTCAATCGTAATTCACAAAAATTTACATTGTTGTCCCGTAATGGACGCAGCCTTATAAATCGCGGGGCTGCGTGTTGTGAAGGGCTGGCTGTGCGTTACGACCTGCGAGACTTCCAGGTTGTTATCTCGTCTAATGGGTACAGCGAGAGTTTTTGTGTGTGAGTGACGGAACTTTCGCGATGTCATCTTCGTAAACTTCCATAGGGATCGAAGAAGAAGTGTGCGGCGGAAGCTGGCACTTCAAATGCAGTAGTAGCAGTTTGGGGCTAAACAGAATGTTTCGCCAGCGGTTTGGCGGCCCAGGCGAGACAAACTTGAGGGAGTGCTGAAGGCGTCCCTTTGTACTGTTTAACCCCGGTGACATTCTATGCAGCGCGTGCGGAAATGCAAGTTATTCCGCCGGCCGTTGCCGGTGTCTGCCGGAACGAGTGGTTCGCGCTGGGCCGCCAGAACGAAGTCAACGCTAGGGAGATTGAGAATGACTCGTAATCTGGTTCGTGCCACCCTGTTTATTTTCGCCTTAACCATGTCTGTCGCCGCTTTTGCCGGCACCACCTCCAAGTCCGAATCCGTGACCCTCTACAGCCCCACGCAGGTGAACGGCAAGACACTGCCGGCCGGCGAATATACCGTGAAGTGTGAGACCACCGGCTCGACTGCCCAGGTGAAGTTCCTGCGCAATGGTAAGGAAGTCGCCTCGGCCGAAGGCCAGGTCAAGCAGCTTACGTCGCACCCGGATCATGCGCAGGTCGTGACTCAGGATGGCGGTGGTGGAGCGGCAAGCATCAATGAGATCGACTTCGCCCACAGCGGTACCGGTGTGACCTTCACCTCGGCCACCATGTCGGCAGGCGGCCAGTAAAACCTAACTCAACGACAGAACGACCAAAGGGAGCAGCGATGCTCCCTTTTTGCTTTGTATATACAAGAATGCGATACCGTATATATGTGTCGAGGTGGAGAATGAGTGCGAGCATGACATCCATTCGCTCGGATACGGAGCTGGCTGATGAAGCCGTCGAACTGCTGGGTGTGAAGTCTCGCACTGAGGCAATCCATGTCGCCCTGCGCGAAATTGTTGCTCTCAAGCGATTCCAGAAGCTGATGAGCAAGAACGCCGGCAAGCTCTTGTTCACCGGCATCGATGAGTAGCGTCCTAATCTTTGATACCTCCGTTATCATCGATCAGGTGCGGACCGGATGCCATCAGGCCCGGATCGATTCTCTAGGCGGGCTGATTCGAAGCTCGTCGGTTGTGTTGGCGGAGCTGTGGCGAGGCGCAAGCACAGTTCGTGAACGGGAGTTCCTCAAAGCGCTCGAGAAAAACCACCGTATCCTCACTCCCACGACAACTGATTGGCTGGAATCAGGTCGACTGCTGGCAAAAATGCGGCCAGACAAGGGCCTTGAGTCGGCAAACTGCGCGACCTTCATTTTGATCTGCTGATTGCCTTGACCGCGCGTTCCTACGGCGCGCGGCTGATCACCACCAACCGCGCGGACTTCGAAGTAATCCGACATTATCGAAAATTCGAACTGGAAATCTGGTAGGCGTTTCCTACGTAGCCGTTCGTAGCAAACCGAAGCATTCTTCCGGTCGGCGTTACTGGTACGGGAGGATCAACCGCATCGGAACCCTCCCTTGGTCGCGGGACAGCGGCGTCCCTCATTGTGGGCTCATCCCGAGGACGAGCATCTAGATCGGAACTGTCTCGTTGGAACCACGCATGGTCACAGCCTAAGCCGTTGCCCCGACCAGCTTCGGTGACGACTCCTCGTTAAACCGCACCGAAACCAGCTTTGAGACGCCGGGCTCCTGCATGGTGACGCCGTACATCACCGGCGCCATGCTCATGGTCTTCTTGCTGTGGGTGATGAGGATGAACTGGGTCTGCACGCTCATCTCGCGTATCAGTTCGGTAAAGCGGCCGACGTTGGCTTCGTCCAGCGGGGCGTCGACCTCGTCGAGGATGCAGAAGGGGCTCGGCTGATACTGGAAGATGCCGACCAGCAGCGCCAGCGCGGTCAGCGCCTTCTCGCCGCCGGAGAGCAGCAGCACATTCTGCAGCTTCTTGCCCGGAGGCGACGCGACCACGTCGATGCCGCTCTCCATCGAATTCTCCTGGTCGGTAAGCCGCATGAAGCCCTGGCCGCCGCCGAAGAGCTTGCTGAAGGTCTTGGCGAAGTTCTCGTTGATGATGTTGAACGCCTCTTCGAACTTCTGCCGCGAGATGGTGTCGATTTCCTTGATCGTGTTCTGCGTGTTCTCGATCGATTGCAGCAGGTCCTGCCGCTGCGTCTCCAGGAACTCGTGGCGCTGCGCCGTCTCCTTGTATTCCTCCAGCGCCATCATGTTCACCGGGCCCATGTTGTCGAGGCGCGTGCGCATCTCGCGATAAGCGTTGTCTTCGGTGGCGAGTTCTTCGCCCGCCAGGCGTGGCAGGGATTCGTCGGCCATCAGCTCGTCGTGCTGGACGCTCAATTCCTGCACGCAGGTCTCGGCCATGTGCTGCACGTCGGATTTCACGCGCGCCTGCTCGGCGGAAAGTTCGCCGCGGCGATCGCGTGCGGCATCGAGCGCTTCGCGCGCTGACTTCAGCGCTTCTTCCAACTCGACGATGCGAACGCGGACGGCCTGCAATTCGTCCTGCAGTTCGCGATCGCGCTGCTGCGCGATGTCGCGCTCCGCCGTCCATTCGACAACCTGCTCGGCGAGGCGAACGTTCTCCGCTTCGCGCTGCTGCTTCTCGGCAGCCGCCGATTCCAGCTGCGCTTTCAGCTTCGCCAGGTGCGCCGAAACTTCCGACAGCATCGCCTCGATGCGCTGCACCGCCAGCATCGCGCCGCGGCGGCGCTCTTCCAGCGTAGCGACATTGGCGCGGACTTCGCTGGCCAGCTGCGCGGCTTCGTCGCGCCGCTGCCGCAGCGACTCCAGGCTGCTCTGCGCCTCCTGCATCTCGGCTTCGAGCGCCTTCTGCTTCTCCTCGTGCTCGAACAGCACGCCGAGCTGCGAGGTGATGAACTCTTCGCGCTCGCTTGCGCTCTTCGCCGACGCGCCGCAATTCGCGCTCGTAGGTCGAGAGGCGCTCGCGCACCCGCGTCATCTCGCTTTCGAGCTGGCGCAGAGTGTGTTCGGAGGTCATGGCCTGCCGCTCGGACTCGCGCTTCTCGTCTTCCAGCCGCTGCAACAGCCCGGTCAGCTCGGTGATATCGCGAGCGACCGCGGCAATGTAGGTTTCTTTCTCGCCGATGGCGCGCTCGAGCTCGTTCATCTGGATCAGCACGTCGCGCAGCTCGCGCTTCATCGAGAGCGGGCCCTGGCTGCGCTGTTTGCCGCCGGTGACCGTCACATTGTGGAAGCACTCGCCCGATTGCGACAGGAAAAACGCGTCGGGATTGTCCAGCGCCAGGTTGCGGCCGACCTCGGGGTCAGGAACGATGTAGCCGTTGCCCAGCTTGGGCAGAATCACTTCCAGCGACTTGCCGAAGCCGTCGAGGACGCGGATGCAATTCTTCAGCGGCACCACGGCGTCGCTGTGCGTAACGTGATTTGCTGCTTCATCGAATTGGAACGAGAACCTCGCCTGCGAATCTTCCGGATGAACCAGGAAGGTGGCGCGTCCATCGACATCGCTGCGCAGCAGGCGCAGGCCTTCATCGGCGGCGTCCCACGATTTCACGACGATGTAGTTCAGCTCATCGCGCAGAAAATCGTCGACCACGTGCTCGTAGCGACCCTCGACTTCGAGGAAATCGGCGAGCACGCCCACCGGTGCACGGCCGCCCTGCAGCGATCCCGAAGTGAACAGCTTGCGCACGGATTCGGTGGCATAGCCATGCTCGGCGATGACGCCTTCCAGCGAACCTTTCTTGCCCATCAGCGTGGCGTACTCGCCGCGCAGGGAATCAAGATGGCGCTTGGCGTCGGTTTCGGCTGCGCGTTTCCCTTCGAGTTGCTCGCGAGTCTCGGTGATCTGCGAGGTCAATGCCGCGACGCGCTGCGATGCGCTTTCAAATTCCAGACCCAGCTGGCCGCGCTGGCCGCCGAAGCTTTCCAGTTGCTGATTGGCAGCGGCGGTCTCGTCGAGCAGGCGCTTGGTTTCGCGATCGAGAGCGACGATGCGCTCTTCAGCCTGCGTGATGCGATTGCGCACGCCCGAGGCCGCTGAAACAGCCTGCAGAATCGCGTTGCGCCGCTCTTCCTGCCGGCGCTCAACCTCAATCAGCGAGGACGCGGCCGCGGAGGCTTCCTGCTGGCGTTCCTGCAACTCCTGCTGGGCATTGGCAACGTCGGCGTTGGCTGATTCCAGCGTGGCGCGATCGGTCGCGAATTCTTCCTGCAACTTGGTCAGGCGCTCTTCGGTGTTGGTGATCTCGGCCTGCGCTCCGGCAGAACGCGCGTCGAGTTCCGCGCAGCGCTCTTCGTTGGTGCGACGGCGCGCCGCGGCGCGGTCCAGATCGAGAGCCAGCGAATTCAGCTTCTCGCGATTCTCCTGGCCTTCGCGCTCGATGGCATAGCCGCGCTGCGTGCGCTCGCCATGCTCGACTTCCATCTGCTGGACGGCTTCGCTCTTGCTGTGAATCTCTTCGGCAATCTCGCTGATCTGCTGCTCCAGCGAGCTTGCCTCGGCTTCCAGTTGCGCGAACTTGCTGGCCAGTACGATGCGCAGCTTGTCGCGCATCTCGTCGCGCAGTTTGGCGTAACGTTCGGCCTTCGACGCTTGCCGCTTCAGCGAATTCATCTGCCGCGTGACTTCGTCGAAGATGTCGTTGATGCGTGCCAGGTTCAGCTTGGCGTCTTCCAGTCGCGCTTCGGCCAGCCGCTTGCGCGCCTTGTACTTGGTGATGCCGGCCGCCTCTTCGATGATGGCGCGGCGATCGGTCGGCTTGCTGCTCAGGATCTGGCCGATGCGTCCCTGCTCGATGATGGCGTAGGACTCGGGGCCAAGGCCGGTGCCCATGAAGATGTCCTGAATGTCGCGCAGGCGGCAGAGCTTGCCGTTCAGCAGGTACTCGCTTTCGCCGGAGCGGAACAGGCGGCGCGTGACCTGGATCTCGCCGGCCTTGAAGGTCCGCTTGAATTTGCGGCGGCGAATCTTCAATACGACTTGTGGACCGACTGCGACAGCCTCTTTGTTCTCGACTTCCGCTGCAGCCTCGGCGGCAGGATTTGCATTCGCTTCCGGCGACTGACCTTCTTCATCACTCTGTCCCGGACGCACTTCTTCGGAGTAGCGCTCGACGTCGGCGGCGCGGTCGGCTCGCAGCGCCGACTCGTCCCAGTCGTCGGGCATGTTGTCCTGAATGTCAATTTCGGGCTCGTTGACGTCGCCGTAAACGTCGGGATCGACCAGGGTCAGCGAAACCTCGGCCATGCCGGTGGGCTTGCGGTCGCGCGTGCCGGCGAAGATGACGTCCTGCATGTGAACGCCGCGCAGCAGTCGCGCCGACTGTTCGCCCAGCACCCACGAAATGGCATCGGAGATATTCGATTTGCCGCAACCGTTGGGGCCGACGATGGCCGCAATACCGTCGCCCTGAAAGCGAAGGTCGGTGCGGTCGCAGAACGACTTGAACCCGAGGATTTGCAGCTTTTTCAGTTTCAGCAAGCGAACTCCTTAACTAGCCGGCGCAGGACGATTGAGTTGGCTGCCTTGGTTTCCGGGGTTCAGACGAGCGTCTGTAACCCACGGATTTCCCTAAGACAAGCCAACTTTACGACCGAAAAACAGGAGGGTCAAGATGCAAAACACAACATCTTGGGGCCCTTCTGTGCAAAACGCAGCATATTGCACCGTGCTTGCAGCATTTGCTCAAAGAATTACTTCGGTGAGGAATGACTGCCAGGCGGGAACAGCACCAGAGTGAGTGCAATTGTAGAAGCCGGAGGGTGCCGCTTCAAGGGCCGCAAGGCGGGGAGTATCCGCGCAATTACGGTCGGGCGGGCTCCGGAATCCAGTTCGGCGCAGCCTTGACCAGCCACGCGTTAACCAGGATGGAGAGCAGGGAAGCGGCCAGTGTCGCTGAGTAGAACTCGTCGCCGACCAGCCCGTTGCTGTGCGCCACCTGCACCAGGATGAACGAGAACTCGCCGATCTGCGTCAGGCCCACACCTGTGAGCGCGGCGGTGCGAAACGGATAGCCGAAGATCTTGACCACGCCCGTCCACACCAGGAATTTTCCGACGACCACCAGCAACAGCACCACCAGCAGCAGCACCGGGTGCCGCAGGATCTCGCGCGGGTTGATCAGGATACCGACGGTGACGAAGAAGAGTGCGACGAAGGCATCGCGCAGCGGCAGCAGTTGTTCGAGCGCACGGTGCGCGTAATCGGAAGCGCTGATGATGAGGCCGGCGGCGAAAGCTCCCAGCGCGAGCGACAGGCCAACGGCTTCGGTCAGCGCAGCCGTGCCCAGGCAGATGGCGAGGATGATCAGCAGGAACAGCTCTTTGTTTTCCGAGCGCGCCACGCTGGCCAGCGAGCGCGGAACCAGATAGACGGCAAGAAATCCGATGGGCGCCAGAATCAGAACCGACTTGCCAAGCGCGATTCCGATGCCCAACAGATGGTGCGGCGTAAGGCTGACCATCGCCGGCATCAGGATGGTGAGCACCACCACGACCAGGTCTTCCACCAGGGTGATGCCGATCATGACTTTGCCGTGCGACGACGAAAGTTGGCCGCTGTCCATCAGCAGGCGCGAGAGGACCATGGTGCTGGCGACAGAGATGACCATGCCCATCACCAGGCCAGTGTTGGCCCCCCAGCCCATCAGGATGCCGACGCCCTCGCCCAGCAGTGAGAGCAGCACCACGCCCAGTGGGCCGCCGATGAGCGACACCCACTTCACCTCCAGCAGTTCAGCGATAGAGAACTCCAGCCCGATAGAGAACATGAGGAAGACCACGCCGACCTCGGCGATGATCTGGAAGGTGTGCGTTTCGCTGACGCGCGGCCCCAGCGTGTAAGGGCTGATGGCAATGCCGGCCAGCACGTATCCCAGGATGAGTGGCTGGCGCAGACGCCACGCCAGCGCTCCGCCGAGGATGGCGGCGATGAAGACGTAGGAAAGCTCTTTGAAGATTGCAGAGTGGGCGCCCATAGAGGATCAGGCTATGGTAGCCGAATTCAAGCGTTTCGAGTTTTCAGTTTCGAGAACCGGACGGTTCGTTCGGCCTGGGGTGGAGCACGCCTTCAGGCGTGCAATTTGAAGCACCGCTGGAACCAGGCTTCAGCCGCTGAGGTACTCCAAGCCGTCTGTGCCTCGGAGGCTAAAGCCGAATCCAAGTAGTCATGATGCGGCACGCCTGAAGCCGTGCTCCACCCGATCGCAATCCGGGCATGTTGCACGTAATCACGGCCTGACAGCGTGCTGCCCCGTGACCGCGCGCGAGTCATCGGCTACCATAAGCTGTTTCAAACATCGGAGACGAGGAGTAAAGGTTGCGCTACCCGGTCCTTCTGTTCATTCCTGTATTTCTCTGCCTGTGGCTGGCGGCGCAGGTAGGAGCTGCGCTGCGGAAGCGCCGTCCACTGGCTGACAACGAGCGCGAAGACTTCACCGTCGTGCAGGGCGCGACCTTGACGCTGCTGGCCCTGATCATCGGTTTCAGTTTTTCGATGGCCAACAATCGCTACGATCAGCGCAAAAACTACGAAGAGGAAGAAGCTAACGCCATCGGCACCGAGTACGTGCGGGCGGGGCTGCTGCCGCCGGCCGTGGGAGACACCATCCGCGGACAGCTCAAGAAATACATCGAGCTGCGCATTCGTTTTTATCGCACCCGCGATGAGGACGAACTTCGTCAGATTGACAGCGACACCAGCCAGGTGCAGGACCAGATGTGGAGCGTGGTGCAGAACGCAGGCTTGCAGCAGCCCACTCCGATCACGGCTCTGGCCGTCGCCGGAATGAATGACGTGCTGAATTCGCAGGGATATACCCAGGCGGCCTGGTGGAATCGTATTCCGGAGTCGGCGTGGGGCTTCCTGATCTTGACCGCGATCTGCTGCAATCTGTTGGTGGGTTATGGCGGCCGCCGCGAAGGGCGCTCCGCCAGGCTGCTTATCGTGCTGCCGCTGGTGATCTCGGTGTCGTTCTTCCTGATTGCCGACATCGACTCGCCCCGGCGCGGGCTGATTCACGTCAAACCGCAGAACCTGATCAGCCTGCAGCAGTCGCTGGCGGGGCAGTGAAGACCGGGTGGAGCACGCCTTCAGGCATGCATTTCGAAGGGCTATGGAAGTTGGCTTCAGCCGCTGAGGTAGCACAAGCCGCGCGCACCTCAGAGGCTAAAGCCGAAAGTATTGACTGATGATCGCCATGCACGCCTGAAGGCGTGCTCCACCCATTCGTAAGGGCGTGCATGAGGCGGCCCGAACCCGCACCCTGCGAAACCCGGCGCAGCCGGCGATGTCCCAGGTCTCGGCCGCGGCTCCTGAGATCCCCGTGAA
>CAVRWP010000006.1:0-95823 GCA_963724965.1 uncultured Acidobacteriaceae bacterium | reverse complement strand
ACCGCCGATGTGCAAAGCTTCCTTGATCATGGGAACAATCTGCTTCCACCAGGAGCCCTGCCAGTCGACTTTTCGCTGCGGCAGCGCCGACTGCTTCGCCAGACACTCATTAGCCGAGGTGTAATCGCCCATCTGCCGATAGATGACGGCCATGTTGGTCAGCACTATCGTCTTCTGCTCGGAGTTCCAGGCTTGCGGCAGCACGCGCTTGTAGTATTCGATAGCCAGCGGCAGATTGTGATGCGACTGCTCGTAGCTGGCGATGTTCATGTTGGTGAACGGGTCAGTGGGATTGATGGCAGCGGCGTTGAGATAGCTCTGGGCAGCCTCGTCATGCAGTCCAGCAGCCTCTTGCGCGTTCCCCAGGAAAAAGTATGCTTTCCAGTTACCCGGACTTACCTCGGCCGAGTGCGACCACAGCGTGATGTCGTCTTTCCAATAGCCCACCTGATTCCAAGTCACGACGCTGAGAGCAAGAATCGCTATCACACTGACTGCGGGCAGCAGCGCTCGCGGCAGGTGCCGTTCGGCGGCGAAATCGGCGACGCCCCAGCACACCATGATGAACAGTCCGATGAATGATGTGTAGGCGTAGCGGTCGGCCATCCCCTGCACGTCGGCCTGGACGAGGCCGATCATCGGAACGAGCATGATCAGGAACCACAGCCATCCCACAATCAGGTAGCGGTACTTGCGAGCCTGCGCAGCTAGCACGGTGATGACGGTCAGGGCGATGATAGCGGCTCCGACTTGCCACCAGTGCAGAGACCGGCCTGGGTGTGGGTAATAGAGTGCCAGATTCGCGGGCCAGAAAGCCTTGCGGATATAGCGGGTGTAAGAGACCAGCGCGTTTTCAATCCTGATCCAAAGCGTATAAGGCTGAGCTCCGCCGGTAACGTGCTGCGCGATGAGCGTGACACCGGCGTCGACGATGCAGATGAAGAAGAGTGGAAACTTTTCTTTGATCAGGAACGACAGGCTCTTGCCCGGAAGCGCTTCGACGCCCGGCAAAGGCTGCCGATCCGCGGCGAACATGCGCTGCAGTGGCCAGTAATCCCACAGCAGCAGCACCAGCGGCAGCATGATGATCTGTGGCTTGCTCATCAGGCCGAGAACGAAAAGGCCGGTGAAGGTAATGTATCGTCCGATGCCGGGCTTGCTGGCGTACCACTGGTAGGCGCCCAGCGCGAGCAGACAGAAGAGCGTGCTCAGCATGGTCTTGCGCTCGGCGATCCAGGCGACCGATTCGACATTTAGGGGATGCAGCGCGAACAACGCCGCGACCATCAGGCTGCGCCAGGTAAAGCCGGTGGCCCGCTTCAGAATGAGAAACACCAGCACTGCGTTCAGCGCGTGCAACAGCATGTTCTCATCGTGCGGACCGGCGGGATCGAAGCCAAAGACCGTGATGTCGGCAGCGTGGGAAACCCAGGTCAGCGGATGCCAATTGCCGGCATAGCCGTGAGTGAACGCCCAGACAACATCGCCCGCAGTCAGGCCGTCTTTGATGTGGGGGTTGTCGACGACGTACTTCGGATCGTCGATGTTGACGAAGGGATGGCTGTTGACCGGCGAATAGATTGCGCAGGTGGCGACGACGAGCAGCAGGCTGAGAATGACGGTACGAGCGACCGAATCCCTGGAAAAAAAACTGGTTTGTGGCTGGGTCGTCGTCTGCGCCTGAGTGCCGATGGAAGCCAAGAAATCCCCCTGAGAGTCGCGACGAGTATAGCTGATTCGAATGGCTGCAGGCAGCGCCAAGGGCTGCGACTATTGGCTCTTGTCAGCAATCGCGACAACGCGTTCCGCGCTTTGGGGAATCGCGACGGGATGGCGCCAAGACCAGCCCAACTTTAGGATCTCTTGAGCCTTTGCCAGTTGCCCAGAGCCGATGAGCAGACACAGCCGGCCGTCAGGCGCGACCAGGTCCGCGGCAGTGGGCAGAACGCCTTCAAATTTTTCAACGGCGCGTAGGGTAACCAAGTCGGCAGTGCGCGCCCAATGCTCGGCGCGACCGCCGAAGACTTCGGCGTCTGGCAACTGCAAAGTGCGAATCAACTCGCGCAGGAATGTCGCTTTCTTGGTTTGCGACTCGACCAGCGTCAGCTTGGTTTGCGGCGCATATAGCTTGATCGGCACGCCCGGGAATCCTGGGCCGGAGCCGACGTCGGCAAGTGTGAATGGTTTGTCGGAAAGCAGTAAGCGCGCTGCAAACAGCGACTCACCAAAATGGCGAGTCACGATCTCTTCGGGATTTCGAACCGCGGTCAGGTTGATGCGTGCGTTCCAGCGCAGCAACACGTCAAGGTAGAGACGCAATTGATCCGGGAGTCCGTCCGCAACATCCCCGGTAGTAAAGGGTGCAAGCAAGTCGGCAATGCGGGCGCTTTCCATCGTTTTCATTCGTGTTTTTCCCTGAACTTGCTTACGCTGACGAAGGCGCGTCCGACCGTGCCGTAGCCGATCACCTCTTTGCCGTTGTGGGCAGTGACGCGGAAAGTCAGAAACTTGCCGTTGACGGAATCCAGCGTTGCTTCACATTTCACAAACGAGCCGACACCGGTCGGAGCGCGGTGATTCACGTTGATCGCGGTACCTACGCTGACTTCGTCGCCTTCGCAGAAGGGCAACAGCGCTTCGAAGGCAGCCGATTCCATCCATGCGATCATGAAGGGCGTGGAGAGCACGGGAGGCAGCTCCGGCTTCCAGGCGCTGAGGGTGTGTTGGAACTCCACGCGCCGTTCAACTTCGCCGCGCGCGCCGATGGGGACAGGTTTGGCCATGCCTCGAGAGTAAATACCTCACCGCGGTGATGTCACGTTCAAGCTTGGCTTCGCACCCATTCCGATTCCACGGTTTTTCGATAATTCTCCGGCACAATTTGGCCTCAATTCCGACAAAGTCGGTGTACCATAGCGCTGTTCAAAAATGCAGGCGTTGGCCGCATTCTGTCACGGCCTTCCCGGTACCCATTGCGCGGTTCGGGGTTCGAATGGAGTGGTCATCTCCACGCGAAGTTATGCGCCCGCCGGCTGGTAAGCTCCGCCAGTCCCAGGCCCTTGGTTTATCTCAGTTGGTAATTCTCGATCTCAGGGAGAACGTGTATGCGTCGGGTCCTGTTATTCATTTTGATTGCCGCTTCGTTTTTCGTTATGCCCGCTGGAGCGCAAACTTCTGCCGCTCCGGCCGCTTCGTCTACACCCCCTACTGCGCCCGTTCCAGCAGGACGTAAGAAGCGGGTCGCGGTCTTCGACTTTGATTTTGCCACCGTCCAAAGCAGCAGCGCCGCTGTATTTGGCACCAATGTCGACGTGGGCAAAGGCATCTCCGATCTGCTGGTACGTCACCTGGTACAGGACGGCACCTATTCGGTGATCGAGCGCAAAGCCATGGACAAGATCCTGGCGGAGCAGAATTTTTCCAACAGCGACCGTGCTGACGCGAACTCGGCAGCCAAGATCGGCAAGTTGCTGGGCGTCGACGCGATTATCGTGGGCAGTGTTACCCAGTTTGGCTACGACAATAAACACACCAACGTCGGCGGCGGAGGTTGGGGAGCCGGGCGGTTCGGAATTGGCGGCGTCGGCCACAGTAAGAGCAAGGCGGTCGTGGTGACCGATGCTCGCCTGGTGAATATCGATACCGCCGAGATCATGGGCGTTGCTGACGGCAAGGGCGAGTCGTCGCGAGAGAGCACTTCGCTGCTGGGCGGCGGTGGCGGCTGGTGGAGCGGTGGTGGCGGCGCTGTGGACTTCGGCAGCAGCGACTTCCAGCAGACCATCCTTGGCGAAGCCGTGAATGCAGCGGTTACGGAGATGAGCACCGAGCTCGTGGCCGATGCTCCTAAGCTGGTGACCCGCACCATCAGTGTTGAAGGCATCGTGGCTTCGGTTGACGGCGGCCAGATCGTGTTGAACATCGGCGCGAAAGCAGGACTGAAGGCCGGAGATCAGCTCACCGTGAAGCGCGTGACCAAGGAAATCAAAGATCCCACGACGGGTAAGACGCTGCGCAAGATGACCGCAGATGTCGGCGTCATCAAGCTGACGGATGTTGACGACGTCTCGGCTGTGGGCACCGCGGTATCCGGCTCAGGCTTCAAGGTGGGCGATGAGGTGAAGACCATCACCCAATAGCAAGGCAGCAGGAATCAAGAACAGGGCGACCTTCGCGGTCGCCCTATTTTATTTCGAAAAGTTTCGCGCTAGTGGCTGCCGCTAGCCACTCGAGCCTTCTCGAATTCGTCTCCGGCGTTCCATCCGACCAGGTTTGACTGATCTGCAGCCTGCCACCCCAGCGCGATGCCGAAGCGCGCGATCACGGCGTCGCCACGAAAATCCATCTCTGGACGGTACTCGTCGCTGGGCTGGTGATAATGCTTCGACACGTAATCCTCGGCTTGTTGCGTTCCCCATTGGCGATTGTGTCCACGGTAGAGGTCGCCTTCATCGATCGAGAACGAAGGAATCCCGACACGCGCGAAGCTGAAGTGGTCGGAGCGATAGTAATGTCCGGCTCCCGGTTGCGCATCGGGAACGATGGACAGATTGAAGTCGCCGGCGGTGCGCTCAACCGCCGAATAGAACGTGGTGCGCTCGGCTCCCGCTACGTTGACCTCTTCAGGAACGCCTAACGGTGGTACGTCGTCATAGTTCAGCGCCAGCGAAATGTCCCTGGCTGGCACCGGCGGATGTTTGCCGAGATATTCCGAACCCAGTAGTCCCTGCTCTTCAGCGGTGACCGCGGCGAAGTAGATGGAGCGCTTCGGAGGCTGCTTGGCCGCAGCAAAAGCGCGGGCGATCTCCAGCAGGATGCCGCAGCCGGTGGCGTTGTCCTGGGCGCCGTTGTAGATGTTGTCGCCTGCCATGCCCGGCACGATGCCCAGGTGATCGTAGTGTGCGGTGTAGAAGACTGCTTCACTCTTGAGGTGCGGGTCGGAGCCGGGCATCACGGCAAGAACGTTGTTGGAAACGAAGTAGCGCACCTTGCTATCCAAACTTGCTTTTGCCTTCGCGGGAAGTACGGCGGGTTTGAAGCCGCGCTGTCCCGCAGACTCGATCATCTGATCGATGTTCATGCCGCACGACTCAGCCAGGCGGCGGGCGACTTCGAGTTGAATCCAGCCCGCCATCTTCAATTTCTGATTCTTGCTGTCGCGCAGAAAAGAGTGTTCGCCCGACCACGAGTTGCGCACCACGTCCCAGCCGTAGCTGGCCATCGACGTCTTGTGAATCAGCAGCACACCGGCTGCGCCCTTGCGCGCTGCCTCTTCATATTTGTAGGTCCAGCGGCCGTAGTAGGTAAGAGCTTTGCCATTGAAGAATTTCGGATCGTTCGACGGCGGCTCATTCACCAGCATGAGCAGGATCTTGCCCTTTACATCAATATCCTTGTAGTCGTTCCAGTCGTATTCCGGGGCGTCGATACCGTAACCGACCCAGACCAGGTCGGCGTCGATGTCGCTGTGGGCCGCGCCGCTTTCGTCGGTGACGACGAAATCCTTGCGAAACGCGAGATCGAGCGGTGCTCCATTGCCGGGAACGAGGCTGAGAGTCGAGTCGTCCTGCGTGGCGATGCCTTCGAGAGGAACTTTCTGCAGGTAGCTGCCGTTATCGCCGGCCGGCTTCAATCCGTAGAGCGCAAACTGCGTCGCTATGTATTCCGCGGCGATATCGCCTCCGCGCTGTCCCGTGCCGCGACCTTCCAATAGATCGCTGGCCAGGAACTTGACGTGAGCGCGGATACGCTGCCCGTCGACGCTCGCCATCGCCTGCTCGGCTGCCGAAGGGAGTCCGGCCACTTGGGGCGCTTTGGCGTTGGTGGGATGAGTGGCATCGGAGTTGGTAGTTTGAGCCAGCAGTAGAGCTGCGGACAGTGCAACCAGCAGCGCAGGGAAGAGCAGTCTTCGCAAGAAAGAACTCCTATGGTCAGCCATGTGGCCCAGGAAAACGCTATAGTTTACGCGAAAATCGCGAGTCAGGACCCTTGAGAGGGATGACGGGTCAGCTACCCTCGTACACATAATTCCAGTAAAATCGGGACTTGCATCCGATTTGTCCTAATGTGCTGCGGCTGGGGTTGTGCCCGACAACGTTACGCCGCAATCAGCGGAGTCTATGCGTCGACTAAGCCGCCTCCTCCGATATTTCAAGCCATATTGGCTGTACATGGTGGCGTCGGTTATCTCGATGGCGCTAGTTGGGCTGCTGGATGCCTTTCGGCTGTTGCTCATCGGGCCAATCCTCGACCAGGTACTCAATCCCTCGTCGCAGACACGGGCGCTTCCCCTCCTGCCGGTTCCGCTCTTCGGACATCGGTTGGATTTGCGCACCTTCGTTCCGGCGCACCTGCATAACGTCTGGTCGGTAGTCGCGTTCGCGATGATCATCTCGACGCTGCTGAAGGGGATGTTCGACTACGCCGGCACCTATCTGGCGAACTACGCCGGCTATGGCATGGTCACCGACATGCGCAACGACCTTCATAAGGCCACACTGCGCCGCTCGGTCGGATTCTTCCAGCAGTACTCCACGGGAACATTGCTGTCAGCCATCGTGAACGACGTGGAACGTGTGCAGTTCGCCATGTCGAGCGTGCTGGCGGAGTTCCTCCAGCAATTCTTCAGCTTCATTTTTATTGGCGCCGTCGTCATCAGTCTTGGCCGCCATCTGACCTGGGTTCTGCTGATCTTTGTCCCTTTTGTTATCGCCTCGGCGCGCAGGGTCGGCGATCGCGTCCGCAAAACCACGCGTAAAGGCCAGGACAAACTGGCCGAGATCAATAATCTCCTGCACGAGACCATCACCGGCATCCGCATCGTGAAAGCGTTCTGCATGGAAGCCTGGGAGATGGGCCGTTTCCGTGAAGCCGCGCGGCGACTGTTCCGCGCCAACCTGAAGTCGGCGGCCGCGTTTGCGCTGAACTCGCCGATCATGGATGCCTTTGGCGCGATCGCCATCGTGCTGCTGATTCTGCTGGGACGCGACAGCATCAAGCACGGCTATCTCAGCGAAGGCTTCTTCATCGCCTTCATCATCGCAGTCTTCAAGCTCTATGAGCCGGTGCAGGAAGTTCGGGCAGTTCAACAACAACTTCCAACAGGCGCTGGGCGCCTCCGAGCAGATTTTCAACTTCCTGGACGCGCAGGACGAAGTCCGCGAGAAGCCGGGCGCGGTTAAGTTGCCGCCGTTCGGCCGTGGCATTCGCTTCGAGAACGTTAACTTTCGGTATTCGAAAGCCGAAGAAGAGCGGCCGGTGCTGCGCGATATTAATCTCGATGTGAGCCCCGGGGAAGTGGTGGCCATTGTCGGTTCCAGCGGTTCGGGCAAGACCACGCTGGTGCACCTGCTGCCGCGTTTCTTTGACGTCTCGGAGGGTCGCCTGACGATCGACGGCTACGATGTCCGCGACTTGACGGTTGCCTCACTGCGCTCGCAGATCGCCATCGTCACGCAAGACACAATTCTGTTCAACGACACCGTACGCAACAACATCGCCTACGGGCGTCCCGAGATTTCGACGCAGGCGGTAGAAGATGCCGCCCGTGCGGCTTTGGCACACGACTTCATCTCGGCGCTGCCCCAAGGCTACGACTCCATCATCGGCGAGCGCGGACTGCGGCTTAGCGGCGGCGAGCGCCAGCGCATCTCGATTGCCCGGGCCATTTTGAAGAACGCCCCTATCCTGATTCTGGACGAAGCGACCTCGGCGCTCGATACCGAGAGCGAGTCGCTGGTGCAATCGGCATTGCAGAACCTGATGACAGGCCGTACTGTATTTGTCATCGCCCATCGGCTGTCAACCGTGCGCCGGGCCGACCGCATTCTTGTGCTGGAAAACGGCATGATCACCGACGAGGGCTCGCACGAATGTCTGCTCGCACATACCGGTACGTATCGCCGGTTGTATCATTTGCAGTTCGAAGATATTGAGACTGCTTCCGGGACCGAATAGGTTCGCCATGAACATCCGATCGATGACCGGGTACGCGCAGGTCAAAGCCCACGTGAGCGATGAGCTCACACTTACCCTCAGCCTGAAGTCGGTCAACCACCGTTTTCTCGACCTCCATCTCCGCATGCCTTCCGAGCTGGATCCGGTGGAAATTAAAGTTCGCCGCCTGCTGAAAGAGCGGCTGCACCGCGGACATCTCGAAGTCACCATCAGCATGGAGCGCACGGGCGGCTCAGGATTCGCCGTCAACCGCGAGTTGGTCGGCGGTTACCTGCGCACTTTTCGAGAGGTGGCCGAAGAGTTTGGCGTCAGCGCCGAGCCCGACCTCAACGCCGTGTTGAAATTGCCCGGCGCGATGAATGCCGCGGAGAACGGCGACGCGACGGCCGCTTTGGAGAAGGAAGTTGTCGGAGCGCTTGGAACAGTGCATCGAGCGGCTGAACGTCATGCGCGAGGAAGAGGGCGGAGGCGCGGTCGCCGAGTTACGCACGCGCATGACCCATCTTTCGTCGGCGACGCATGAAGTCGATCAGCTCCGGGGGCGGGTGCTGAAGGCTTATCAGGAGAAGCTGCAAGGCCGCATGCAGGAGTTGCTGGGCGGACATGTCGATCAGGATCGCATCTTGCAGGAAGCCGCGGTCCTCGCCGAGCGCAGCGACATTCAGGAAGAAATCGTGCGCATGAAGAACCACATCCAGCACTTCCTTTCGCTGCTCGATGGTGGAGGCGAAGTTGGAAAGAAGCTGGATTTCCTGCTGCAGGAGATGAACCGCGAAGCCAACACTCTTATGTCGAAGACCACGGGAGTCGCGGGCGACGCGCTGCGAATTACCTCGCTCGGACTGTCGATGAAGTCGGAGATCGAAAAGGCGCGCGAACAGGTACAGAACCTCGAATGAGCGGAATCATCTTCATCATTTCGGCGCCCTCCGGCTCGGGTAAATCGACGCTGACCAACGAGCTGCGCCGCATCGTGCCCAACCTCGAATTCTCCATCAGCTATACAACACGACCTCCGCGTGGCAGCGAGCAGTCGGGGCGCGAGTACTTCTTCATCACGCGCGAAGAATTCGAGCGCATGATCCACGAGAACGAATTTCTGGAGTGGGCCGAGGTCTTCGGGAACTACTACGGGACAGCCAAACGTTTCCGCCGCGAAGCCGCCGCCCGTCACAACGATCTCCTTCTCGACATCGACGTGCAGGGCGCAGGCCAGGTGAAACGCGAGGAGCCCGAGGCAGTATCGATCTTTGTGCTGCCGCCTTCGCGCGAAGAACTGGAGCGCCGACTGCGCCGTCGCGCCGAAGCCGACGACGACCTGCAGAAGCAATTAATGGGTGATGGGGCGAAGCTGTTTAACACCGAAGGCATCATCCAAAGGCGCCTGACGACGGCTTCCCACGAGATTGAGAATTTCGGGCAGTACGACTATATTCTTGTCAACGATCGCCTGGAGGAGTCGATCGACATCCTCAAGTCGATCGTGGAAGCGGAGCGGCTGAAGCGCTCCCACGCAGCTTTAACACCAAAAGATGAACAGGTTTTGGCAGTTGCCAATCGCGCCCAAAGGGAGCGGATGCTGCCACAGGTGGAGTCGATCCTGGCGACATTCGATCTTTCCCGATTTCCCAGCGTCACGGAGTGAGCAATGAAACTCGTTGAAGGCTTCGATAGCAACTATCGCTACGTACTGGTAGCCGCCCGTCGCGCCCGTCAGATTCAGAACGGCGCCCGCCCCACCCTGGAGCCGCATTCGCGCAAGCCCTGCCGCATCGCCGAAGAAGAAGTCCAGGCCGGCAAAGTGGCGTGGGAGATTCCTGCCGCCGGCAGCGCCGCCGCTATCGAAGCTGCGAGCGAGGTGCAGGATGGCCCGGTTGGCGGCGAAGCCGACGACTAAGACGGACCGGCGCGCCTCGTGCGCAAGAAACGCACCGGGTCCCGTGACGCATTGCAATCAGTAAATGTCGACGGTTTGATCTGTCTTGTACAGAGCGCCCGTCGTGTCCCATGCCTGCACGCTGAGCAGGTGTGTGCCCGCCGCTGCAGTAACGCTGGCTCGAATCGTAGGTCCGCTCGATGTCGCCACCACTCGCCCGTCCAAATACGCCTTCATGGAAGTGATCTGGTGCGTGTTGTTCTCAACATCAGCCTGGACGGTGAATGGCGAGTTCGTATCTTGATTGTTAACCGGTTGCTGAATTACGACGCCGGGAGTACAGGCACTTCGGCCGCACTGATACGCGTAGTAGACCTTATAGTTGCTGCTGGCGGTGTAGAGCGGGTGGGAGCCGCTGTAGGCCTTCACCGTGAAGTTCTGCCAGTTGTCACTTACAGTCCCACTCACAACCGATGTAATTGCATCTCCGCTCATCGTCTCGATCAGGGTTCCATTCTGCCAGGCGTTCATCGACGTGACGTTGGAACTGGCCCAGGCTGTCAGTTGCAGGTTATCGCTGGGCTGATAGGAACCGTTAGGCGGCGCACAGAAGTTGATGCCCGATGCGGGGTGGCTGCAGGCATACAGGCCGTCAATCTGGGTGACCGTGGACGAAGACTGAAACAGGTTCCCGTCGGAATCCCACGCGTTCAGTACCAGATGGTAAGAACCGTTGTAGGTTTCGTCGCCGTTGCTGAAGACGAACTTGTTGGTGTTACGGACTTCATAAATCTTCTGATTGTTGGAGTACAGAATCATCTGCACGATCGGCAGCCCATTCTTGCCGGTGGCGGCGCCTTCGATGTTCATGGGGTAGACGACCGTGGAGTTGGTGCTGGGAAAACAGATGATCGCTCCCGGATTGGTTGGAGCCGAACAGTCTGCGCGGGCGGGTGAAGATAAACAGGTGGCGACGAGCGCGGCGAGGCCGAGCAGGGTGAGGGTCTTCATGACAATAGAGCTCCTTGGGATTCCGCCGGGAACAGAAGGTGGCTCTGATTCAGCAGCAAGGGAATTTCCATTCCAGAGTTGAAGGAGCTGAGAGAAGTCGGGCCGCAGGCCGGACTGCGCGAAACGCTCCATGCCACAGTGTGGTATCCGGGTACACAGAATGGACTCGCCGCTGAAGTCGCGGCACTTTGAGTTGAACTAGCAGGCCGCTACACCCGGCCTCATCCTCCGGACTATACTTAAACGCGAGATGAAAATCGCTCTGGGCGTGAGCGGCGGCATTGCTGCCTATAAAGCTGCCGAAATCGTTCGTCACCTGCAGGATCGCGGCGTGCGCGTGCAAGTCATCATGACCGCCGGGGCACAGGAGTTTGTCCGCCCCCTGACGTTTGCCGCGCTATCCGGCGAGAAGGTCATTACCAGCATGTTCGGTTCGTCCGCCGAGCAGCCAAATCTGGACTCGGCGGTCGAACATATCTCGGTTGCGCAATCGATTGATTGTCTGCTGGTCGCGCCGGCCACGGCCGACACCATCGCCAGGTTCGCTCAAGGCATCTCCAACGACTTCCTCAGCACGCTTTACCTGGCAACCAAAGCACCTGTGATTGTCGCTCCCGCGATGAATGTGAATATGTGGGAGCATCCGGCGACCCAGGCGAACCTGGAGATCCTTCGCCAGCGCGGTGTACACATCATCGAACCGGGCAGCGGCTATCTTGCCTGCGGCATGGTGGGCGCAGGCAGGCTGGCCGATCCCGGAACACATCGTTGCCGCAGACTCTGGCGCGCCTGGGCGTTACGCAGGATCTGGCAGACGCAGACCGTGCTGATTACCGCCGGTCCCACGCACGAGCCGATCGATCCGGTGCGCTACCTCGGAAATCGCTCCAGCGGCAAGATGGGATACGCGCTGGCCGAGGCCGCGCTGCGTCGAGGCGCGAAGGTCGTTCTGGTTAGCGGTCCGACGGCGCTGAAGCCCCCGACCGCAGCCGAAACCGTTTTTGTCGAAACAGCGCAGCAAATGCGTAGCGCGGTGCTCGATCGCTGGGAGCAGGCCGACCTGATCATCATGGCCGCGGCCGTGGCGGACTTCCACGTCAAGAACGCCGCGAACGAGAAGATCAAGCGAAACGGCTCGATGGAGCTGCAACTGGAGCCGAACCCCGACATCCTCGCCGACCTTGGCAGCCTGCGCCAGGCTGCGGGTAAGACGAAGCCGATGCTCATTGGCTTTGCCGCCGAGACCGAGCACCTCCTCGATAACGCACGCTCCAAGCTGGCGAAGAAGAATGTCGACGCGATCGTGCTGAATGATGTCAGCCGCGCCGGCATCGGCTTCAACTCCGATCGGAATGAGGTGACGGTGGTGACCGCGAAGGACACGGTCGCCATTCCCGAGGCCAGCAAACTCGACGTCGCGATCAAGATTCTGGATTGCGCGATGCGCCTGCGCCGTGAACAGTCAGATCCGAAGCTGGAACGCGCAAAGCGGTAACTCGGATTCTAGCCTCGCAACTTCCCTGAAATTGTCATCCCGACCGAGGGCTTCAGTCCGAGTGGACGGACCTGTAGTTCGTCCGTTGTAAACTAAAGCCTCCCGCCATGACTCTCGATCGCAACACACTTCGCGAACGTCTTCGCTTCTACCGTGAACTGGGCGTCGGCCCGCTCTATCGCCGCGAAACGGCTGGTGTCATCGCTCGCGAGGGGAACCTGCAGACTTCGGAAGTCCTCGACAGCCCGCAGGAAGCTATCGCGGAAGAACCCGTAATCATGCCTCGTAACCCCAGGAAGAACGAAGATCGCGCAGCGCAGCTCCAGGTCATCCTTGACGATATTGGCCCAAACTGCCAGCGTTGTCCGCTGGCCAAGCTGGGACGCAAGCAAATCGTGTTCGGGACGGGCGACCCGCATGCCGAGCTGATGTTCGTTGGCGAAGGGCCGGGCGCGGATGAAGATGCGCAGGGCCTGCCGTTCGTCGGGCGCGCCGGTCAGTTGCTGAATAACATGATCACGGCGATGGGCTTGAAGCGCGAGCAGGTTTACATCGCCAACATCGTGAAGTGCCGGCCGCCGGGCAATCGCACGCCGGAGCGCGAAGAGTGCGACACCTGTTCGCCGTTCCTGATGCGGCAGATTAACGTCATTCGTCCGAAAGTTATTGTCGCGCTGGGTGCGACGGCAGCGAAAAACCTGCTTGGCATGAATGACTCGATGGCGTCGATGCGCGGACGATTCTATGACTTCTCTCCGCCGGCCGACGGCGACGAGCCATTCGGCTGCAAGCTAGCCGTGACCTACCATCCGGCGTTCCTGCTGCGCGATCCACGGCAGAAGAAAGAAACGTGGAAGGATCTGCAAATGGTGATGCGATATCTTGGCCTGCCCATGCCCAGGAAAGCTTCGTCGGAAGAGTGAAAGGTCAGTACTGGTACCAGCTGGAGTGCGGCGAGAGCTTGTAGCAATGCAGACAAACAGTGACTTTCCACTGATAAAGACAGGCCGGACATACACCACCGGTGTCGAAGGTGTTCCAGATGTGACGGCAGCTGCAGACCCAGCGGTCATGCGCTTTCGGTCGCCAGCCGCAAAGCGGGCAGCGAATCGACGGTCCCGTCGGTCCCATCGATCCGGTATCGCCGACTTCCGGCTCGCGGTCGATGACCGTTGTCCCGTCCGGTTTTGTGGAGTGGTCTGCCATCGGGATATGATGCCAGAAAACGGTTCTTATCGCCTACCGTGCACGGCAAGGCTGACCGCACCCGTCAGGCCGAGAAAGTCCAGCTAAACTCATGCCGCAATACTGCGATGTGGCCGTACCCGTCCCGCTCGACGCCACATTCACCTACCGCATTCCCGATGATTCGCCCGAGCCCGTCGTTGGCGGCCGCGTCATCGTGCCCTTTCGCGAGCAGCGACTGTGCGGCATCGTCACCGAACTGCACGATCGCAAACACGAGTTCACCGTCAAGCGCGTCAGCCAGGTCCTCGACACTACGGCAGCTCTTACGCCGGAGTTGATGCAGCTCGGGCGCTGGATCGCACAGTATTACATCGCGCCGATCGGCGAAGTTTTCCGCAGCATGCTGCCGCTCTCCGCGGAATTTCGCCGCGTCATCGGCTATCGCATCACCGACAAAGGAATGGACGCACTGCACGCCGCATCCACCGTGGGCTCCTCGCTGCGATCGCGGAAAGAACCTGAGCACCAGATGCTGGAATATGCCGTGCTGAACCGGCTGTCTGAGGGCGAACTGGTGCGCGAGGGCACATTGCGTTCCGCCTCCGGCGCTTCGCGCGCGGTGCTGCAAACGCTGGTGCGCAAGAAGTGGATCGCCCGCGAGGACCTCAGCGATGTTCGCGACGCCAGCCGCACGATTCACGTTCGCGACGCTCAAGCAGGTGGAAGGCAAGATCAATGCGAACCAGCAGATCATCATCGACTACCTGAGGCTGCAGGAGGGGGAACGCGCTTCAGTCGACGCCCTGCGTGAGTTGGCGGTGCCGCGCACGACCCTGCAGACTCTGGTTAAGCGGGGCGTGGTCGAGTTGAGCGAGGAAGCCGCGGGCTTTCGCATGTCGGGCATGAAGGCGCGCAAGCTCGAATTTCTCCTCACTAAGGATCAGAAGACCGCGCTCGAGGCCATCATCGGCGCGGTTGACGAGCACAAGTTTCTGCCGATGCTGCTGCATGGCGTCACTGGCTCCGGCAAGACCGCCGTGTATCTTTCGGCCATGCAGGCGGTGCTGGCCAAGGGCCGCTCGGCGATCCTGCTGGTGCCGGAAATCGGGCTCACTCCGGCCATGGCCGCCGATCTCCATCAGATATTCGGCGATGAAGTGGCAATTCTGCATTCAGCTCTGACCGACGATGAGCGTGCCGAGCAGTGGAGAGCACATCCGCAGTGGTGAGTCCCACATTGTGGTAGGAACACGCTCTGCCATCTTTGCCCCTGTTCCCAGCCTATCCCTCATTGTGGTAGATGAAGAGCACGACCACTCCTACAAACAGGAGGAAATGCCGCGCTATCACGCGCGAGACGTCGCGGTTATGCGCGCGAAGATGTGTGACGCGGCGGTTGTGCTGGGCTCGGCGACGCCGTCGCTGGAAACCTATTACAACGCGGCCCAGGGAAAGTATCGCTTGCTGGAACTGCCGGAGCGGATCGAGAAGCGGCCTCTGCCCGAGGTTGAAGTCCTCGACATGCGAGAGGAATTTCAGCGCACCAAGAAGGATGAAGCGCTATCCCGCAAGCTGATCGAGGAAATCGGCGAGCGGCTTACGAAACAAGAGCAGGTGATGGTGCTGCTGAACCGGCGCGGCTATTCGGCATTCGTGTTGTGCCGCGAATGCGGAGAGACGGTGCAATGCAAGAACTGCGCCATCGCCATGACCTACCACAAACGCGAGCACCGGCTGGTCTGCCACTATTGCGGCTTCATGCGCTCGGCGCCCAAGACCTGTCCCAAGTGCGGCAGCGAATATGTGCAGTATCTCGGAACCGGTTCGGAGAAGCTGGAGCACGTCCTCCACGGCATGTTTCCGCAGGCGCGCATCGCACGGCTGGATCGCGATACGGTTCGCGGCCGGGACGATTTTGAACGCATGCTGACGGCGTTGCAGGACGGCGAGATCGATTTACTTGTTGGGCACGCAGATGATTGCCAAGGGACACGACGTGGCGAAGGTCACGCTGGTGGGTGTCGTGGGCTCTGACGCGGCGCTTAGCTTTCCCGACTTCCGCGCGGCCGAGCGCACGTTCCAACTTTTGACGCAAGTCGCCGGGCGCGCCGGTCGCGGCGAAACACCCGGCAAAGTTGTGCTGCAGACGTTCTTTCCCGATCATTACGCCATCCAGTTCGCCGCAGCCCACGACTATCGCGGCTTCTACGAGAAGGAAATTCGCTTCCGCAGCTGGATGCATTACCCGCCGTTCAACGCTGTCAGTAATGTGCTGATTCGCAGCCAGAAGCTCGACGAAGCGCTGGCCTGGTCGGGGATTCTAGGTAAGTGGTTCGAGAGCACGCGCCTTGATGGCGTGCGCGTGATGGGCCCGGCCGCGGCGGCCATCGTGCGCCTGAAGACCGAATACCGTTATCACTTCCTGCTGAAATCGCCCAGCCGCGAGAAGATGAACAGCGTGTTGCGCGCCATGCTCGATCATGCCACTGAGCAGAGAATCCCGAGGAGCAATCTCGTCGTGGACGTGGACGCGTTATCGTTGATTTGAAGCAGCTGCTAGCAATTAGCAGCTAGCAATCAGCAAAGGCAATTCCGCTGCATTCAAGAAAACAGTCGATTCCGCGCACGTTGTGTTGACGAGTACAAAGTTTTGAGACAGTCTCGCTAGTCGCTAGTCGCCGCCTTCTTATCCCTTCCACTCACCGAGTGCTCTGCGTACGAGAACCAGTTGCCCCAGGTGATAGGCGTTATGGTCGGCGAGCAACAGCACTTCGCGCAGCAGGGTTTGACCTGAGCCGCCGGGAATCGGCGCCATCAGATCATGTTTGGGATCGGTGATGAGTTTGCGGATAATCTCGATGTTCTCGTGAATGGCCTCCACGCTTCGATCCCACGCTTCTTCGCTGGGCGGAGCCGGCTTCTTCGGCCAATAACCTTCCGGCCACGGCGGAGACTTGTGCCGCGTGCTTTGGCAGAATTGGACAATGTCCCATAGCGCGATTCGTATATGTTCCAGAAGTTGCCACGCCGAGTGCGGCATATTCTCCGGCACTGCACCGCGTTGTTCGACGGGGAAGTCGGCGACTGCCGAGGCCAGATCAGCATGAGCCTCGCGCCAATCCAAAGCTTTGGCGAGTTGTTGACGAAGTTGCTTGTCGCTTTCCATTTGGCCTCGGAGCGGGAAATCAAATGTCAGGTATGAGATGTGGCCAGACTAGGTTCGGATGTAAGTCGAGAGCGCAGAGTGAGCCCGAAGTAGGGCGCGACGAATTACTACCGGCGATAGGAGCTGGGGTTAGCTTCTGCCGTTGCGCCGGCGACGGTGCAGAACCGTTGTGGCGTCGGGATTCACGAGCACCGTAAAGCCGTTGCGAAGGCGATTCACATCAGGGTCGACGATAACCGCGCGCTCGTCGCCTATGCAGCCGCCCAACACCCGTCCCAGGCTTAGCAGGGAGCGACTGCCGCAGACCTCGCAGCTCTCGCCTCCGCTATTGCTGATGATCTCGCAGTCGGCACACAGAACAGCTTCCAGGAGAGGAACGGAGCTTAGAAGTGGCTCCCATCGGTCACCGTTGGCCATAATACACTCTCCCAACAAGCTAGCCGGGTTCGGGCGAGCGGGAAAGTACCTGATTGGGTAAGGAAGCCGGAGAGTAACGAGCAGGCGCCCGATTCAATAAACAAAGGGTTACAGCACGATTACGAAACGTCGGTAGTGGACGCCGGCGGCAGCAAATTGTGATTCAGCGCGAAGAGGGCTAACTCCAATCGATTGCCAACTCCAATCTTGTTGAAGATGTTGGTCAGATGGCGCTTGACGGTTTCTTCGCTGATGCCGAAAGTCTCAGCGATGTGCTTGTTCGTAGAACCCTCCGTAATAAGCGTAACCACTTCAAGCTCTCGCGCGGTCAAGCCAAAAGTTTTTCTGGGAGGAGGCGCAGTTTGCGCCGTGAGATCGCGCAGCACCTGCACCAGGTTCTGCACCGGACGGCCCTCCAGCCAGTACTGCCCCTGCATCACCGCGCGAATACAAGCCGACAGGTGCGCCACCGCGGCATCTTTCAGCACAACCCCGCGCGCACCCAGTTGCAGTGCTTCCAGGATCTGACGCTTGTCGATCTGTCCGGTGAGAACGATGGTCCGCGTGTCGCCGCTGTCGCTGGTCAACTCGCGCAGCGCTTCCAGACCGGGCATCTTCGGCATCGCCAAGTCAAGCAGCAGAATATCGGGACGCAACGTGCGCACCATGTGCAGCGCCTCGACGCCGTCTTTGGCCTCGGCAACGACCTTGATATTGGCATCGGATTGCAGCATGTTGCGCAGGCCGATACGAACGACCGGATGGTCGTCGGCAATCAGAACACGGGTTTGAGTCGCTGCCACCTTATTTCCTCACTGTAGAGGGATGGTCTTCTGGTACTCATCTATGCTGCTGATCCCTCGGCTGGAAGTACGCTGGGTCCGACGATCCGGGCCAACTCGGCCTCCACTCGCTGCAAAGCTGCTGCAATATCCTCGAGCGCGGATCCAGCGCCAGCCAAATTCGAACTGCGCCCCATCATTTCCAGCGACGCACAGGCTTCTGACACCTCGCGCGCCCCCAACATCATACTGCTTCCCTTCAAGTAGTGAGCGCGATCTCTAATCCGTGCCGCATTCTGCTGTGCCATGGCCTCACGCAACTGCACGACGGTTGCCTGTGCCTCCGTGAGGTAGTCGCGGCACAACTCCGCCAGCACCGCCGGTTGCGCGGCTGTGGAACTCTTGAGGCGATCAAAGATATCTCTATTTAGAACTTCGTCATTTAGAGCTTCGTCGTTCACAATGTTAGGACTTGCTACCCCAACGGCTTAAGTTATCCCAATAGGTAATCCTTTTCCCTATGCGCGTCAAGACAGAATAGTCGCAGTGCAGGCAAACAGCCGCGTGGACTACCTTCACGAACTAAAATTCCGAAAATCCGGTTTTCGTTTCTCCAGGAATGCATTGAGGGCCTCGCGAGTTTCAGGCGATTCCAGCCTTTCCGCGATCACCTCAACCTCTTCCCGTAGCGCCCGTTCTACCTCTGCAGCATACGGGCGCTTCATCAGTTCCTTGCAAGCGCGCAAAGCAGCAGCGGGTTTTTCCGCGAGCACCTGAGTTACGGCAATTGCAGTAGGAAAAAGCTGTTCAGGCGACAATACTGCGTTGACGATGCCGATCTCGAAGGCGCGTTGAGCGGTCAGGGGAGAGCCGAGCATGAACAACTCGGACGCGCGTTGACGCCCTACGAGTAACGGCAGCAGCACTGTAGATGCGGCTTCGGGCACGATGCCGAGAGCGATGAAGGGCATGATGAAGCGTGACTCTGCAGCCGCATAGACCAGGTCGCAATGCAGCAGGATCGTAGTACCCACCCCAACCACCAGGCCATGAACGGCAGCCACAATCGGCTTCTTCGCGTGCGCCACAATATTGATGAAGCGCACTGCCGGTGGCGTGGCCTGACCCTTCCACGGTTTCTCCATGAAGTCCTGGAGATCGTTGCCGCCCGTGAACGCATCGCCCTTGCCATAAAGCAGGATCACGCGGACGGACTTGTCGCTCTCGGCGCGCTCAAATGCCTCCGCCAGAGCGTTGTACATCTCCGAAGTCAAAGCATTTTTCTTCTCCGGGCGGTTGATGGCAATCCGCATCACTGCTTCAACCTGCTCTACCTCGATGTAGCCCATTGATCTTTCCCCTGTCTTACTTCTTTCGCTGGAAATCGAAATGACCGCCGCCGAATTAACCAAGGATTGTAGCCGAACCGGCGCCACGGGCGAATCCCGGGCGATTCCGGCGGAACTCGATCCCAGCCGACCGGCGATTGGCCAAGAAGCTTGCACCCCATACAATGGTTACGGAATCCAAATAGCGGCCTCACGCTTCTTATCCACACTGAGAATTTGCAAGGAGAGTTTTATGTCCGCCAAAATCCCCGAAGATTACATGGATCTGTTCAACAAGAAAGCTTTTGCCAGCTTCACCACGTTGATGGCTGACGGCAGTCCGCAGACGACGCCGGTCTGGGTGGACTTTGTCGACGGGAAAGTACTGGTGAACTCTGCTCTGGGCCGCCAGAAGGACAAGAACATCCGGCGCGAGCCGCGGGTTGCCATCACCTTGATCGATCCCGACAATCCTTACCGCTATCTTGAAGTGCGCGGCCGCATCAGCGAGATCACGCACGAGGGGGCCGACAAGCACATCGACAAGATGGCCAAGAAGTATCTGGACAAAGACAAGTATCCCTTCGCCCAGCCCGGCGAGAAGCGTGTCATTTACAAGATCGACCCTGAGCACGTGAGTCCACACGGCTAGGCTTAAGCGGCAAGTTGGAACGGAGATGCGGGCGGCAAGCCCGCTTTCCTGTTTTTGCGGCGGTTGTCGGCTATCGCTGAATTGACCGCAACTTGTGCCCGAAAATAGAATCAATAACTTAGGAACGGTGTCGAATCGTGCCACTCTACGAATACCAGTGCAAGAAGTGCCATAGCCTGACCGAGCGCATCCAGAAGTTTTCTGATCCGCCTTTGACCGTTTGTCCGCATTGCGGAGGCGAGCTGGAGCAATTGATCTCGGCGCCGGCCGTGCAGTTCAAGGGTTCCGGTTGGTACGTTACCGATTACGCCAAAAAATCAGGAGCCGGTTCGAAGTCGAGCGGCAACGGGGCAACCTCGCCTTCGGAGAGCAAGAGCGAAAAGACCGAATCGGGCAGCTCCAGCTCGGAGAAGAGCGGGAGCAGTTCGGAGTCGTCAACCGATAAGAAGTGATTGCCCGCGCCTTTGTGTTCTCCGTCACAGACTCACGTGACCCCGGTCGCTAATGGCTGTGCTCCAGAGGTTTTCGCGCATGCAAGCTTCTAGAATAGACTTCGTTCGAACACTCGTTCGCAATCGTAGTTTTTTAATTGATACGCTTTTCTAAACAGGAGGTACCGGTCATGTCGAAGGACGCTCTGAACATCACCGACCAACGTAACGACAAGACATACGAAGCGCCCATCGAGCTCGGCACGATCCGCGCCATGGATTTGCGGAAGATCAAGACCGGCCCCGACGACTTTGGGCTGATGACCTACGACCCCGCCTTCATGAACACGGCGGCCTGTAAGAGCAGCATTACTTACATTGACGGTGACAAAGGCATCCTTCGCTACCGTGGCTACGACATCGAGGTGCTGGCCGAGCACTGCACCTATCTTCAGGTGGCTTACCTGCTGCTCTACGGCGAACTGCCGAACGCCCAGCAGGAGAAGGACTGGATCTGGGAGATCACGCATCACACGATGCTGCACGAAACCACCAAGCACTTCATCGATGGTTTCCGCTACGACGCCCATCCCATGGGCATTCTGGTGAGCACGCTGGCCGCGCTTTCGACGGTTTACCCCGAGGCCAAGGACATTCACGATCCGGAGAACCGGCAGAAGCAGATCATCCGCATCATCGCCAAGATGGCAACGCTGGCGGCGTTTTCCTATCGCCATCGCCGCGGACATCCTTACGTTTATCCGGACAACGACCTCACTTACACCGAAAACTTCATGAACATGCTGTGGCGCATGACCGAGCCGAAGTACATGGCTAGCCCGGTGATCGCGCGCGCCTTGGATGTGCTGTTCATCCTGCACGCTGACCACGAGCAGAATTGCAGCACCAGCACGATGCGCGTCATTGGCAGCGCACAGACGGATCCTTACCTCTCGATGGCAGGGGCGGCGGCGGCGCTGGCTGGCCCGCTGCACGGCGGAGCCAACGAAGAAGTGCTGCTCATGCTGGACGAGATTGGCTCGGTCAAGAAGATTCCCGAGTACATCAAGCGGGTCAAGGCGGGTGAGATCAAGCTGATGGGCTTCGGACATCGGGTTTATAAGAACTACGATCCGCGCGCCCGCATCATCAAGGCGGTTGCGGACGAGGTCTTCGAAGTCACCGGCCGCAACAATCGGCTCGACGTTGCCCTGGAACTCGAGCGCATCGCGCTGCAGGACGACTACTTCGTGACCCGCAAGCTGTATCCCAACGTCGATTTCTACTCCGGCATCATTTACCAGGCGATGGGCTTCCAGCCCGATATGTTCACCGTGCTGTTCGCGATTCCGCGCGCGGCCGGGTGGCTGGCGCAGTGGAATGAGATGGTGCAGGATCCGGAGCAGAAGATCGCCCGTCCCCGGCAGATCTACACCGGCGTCGAACATCGCGCGCTGGACGTTGCCAAGGATGAGAAGACTGCGGTGAAAGTCGGATAAGCCGCACGAAGCAGATACGCAAGAAGAGCGGACCTTCGGGTCCGCTCTTCTTGCAGCGGCCAATGTTGGCCCAATCCGCAGGGTTGGTTACGCGGTGAGAGCCGCGGGCGCCACAGACGCGAGCGCGGTGAGGCGCCAGACTCCAGCGCCCTAGGCGCGACAGACGGTAGCCCCACCCGTCAGGCCGGGGTAGCGGGTCATAGTGGATAGCAGAGCCGGCTGCAGCCGGCGGCACTCACCAGGCTCGCCGTGGTCCGCGCAAGATTCGGGCTGGCAGGAGGATGATGGCCTTTATCAGCTCCAGCACGCCGTCCACCGCAATACCCAGAATCCGAAACGGCAGCAGGATCAGCCACACGATCGGATACAGCACCAGGAACACCAGAGCCAAGGGCCAGCAGAAGATCAGGAGCAAGCACCACAGCAGGAACGTAAGCATAGCGCCACCTGAACTATGGTACGTCGCCGTTTCGAGAAATGTTCCGTCTTACTCCACCCGCAAAGCCCGTACTGGCTCAATCGAAGCTGCGCGGCGTGCCGGCACAATTCCGGCGATGAGCGCGCAAACCGCCAGAGCCGCCACCGCTCCGGCCAGAACCACAGGATTCGAGCCCGTCACCCCGTAGAGCTTGTTAGCCATCAGGTGACCGGCGATTATCGCCAGCGGAACACCGAAGATCAGGCCGATCCCAATCTGCGAGAATGCGCCGCGCAAGACCATCAGAACCACGTCGCGGCGATCGGCGCCCAGCGCCATACGAACTCCAATCTCGCTGGTGCGGCGAGCGATGTTGTAGGCCGTAACACCGTAAAGTCCAATAGATGCCAGCAGCAGCGCCAGCAGGCTGAACAGTTCCGTCAGGCGCGCGATCAGCCGCTCCTGATTGAACTGCCGCGTTACCTGCTCGCCGAAGCTGTGCATGTCGATGATGCTGAGGTTGGGATCGATGCTGGCCAGCACCTGGCGCACCTGCGAAGCAATTTCGGCCTGCGAGCCGGAATAGCTGATTTCGACTACGGATGCGTACTCGGACTGCGCCTGCATGCGCGTATACAACGGCTGCTCGTATTGAATCTCCTGGAAGTAAGGAAGAAAGAACATCGGGTTTTGCGGATAATTAGCGTCGTTGGGAGCTCGATAGCGGGTGTTCGCGACCACGCCGATGATCTCGAAGTCGCCGCCGTGATTGCCGCGTGCGCCAAAGCCGAAGTGTTGACCGATTGGGTCGCGGTCCGGGAAATGCCGGCGCACGAAATTCTCGTCGACCACGGCGACCCGCTGCGACGCTGCGGTGTCGCGTTCATCGATAGTGCGTCCGCGCAGCAGCCTGGTCCCGATGGTCTTGAAGTATTCCGGGCTGACCCGCAACCAGCCGACTTCATCCTGCGGGTTGTCTGACTCCGCCTTACCCTCAACCACGATGTTGTCATTCCAGCTGTCGCCGTCTTGCGGGCTGTACATCGAGTAAGCCACGCTGCGTACGCCGGGAATCTGCCCCAGCCGGTCGCGGAACTGCTGATACAAGCCCGGCAACCGGTCGACCGTATAGCCCGCCGTCATAGGGTCGAGGCTCACCATCAGGCGGCCATCGGTTTCGAAGCCGAAGCTATAGTTCTCCAGGTTGCGAAGGCTCTGCGTGACCAGCCCAGCCATGGCCAGAAGCACCAGCGACAACGCAGCCTGCGCGATTACCAGCGACTTTTGCGGCATGGCGTTGCTGTCGCGGGTGGAACGGTTAGCGCCGCGCAGTGCGTCAGCCGGGTCCGAGTGCGAAGTCATCCAGGCAGGTGCCACACCGAAGATGATGCCGGTGATCAGCGACAAGCCAAACGCAAACCCCAGCACGGCCGGCGACGGAGTGGTTGCGATGGGAACGAAATTCGAGCCGCGGAACGCCACCAGCAAAATCGCATGCGTGCCCCAATAAGCCAGGGCCAGTCCGGCAGCGCCGCCCATACATGCCAGCAGAATGCTTTCCGTCAGCACGCCGCGGATCAGGCGACCGCGGCTGGCGCCCAGGGCAATCTGTACCGCGCTTTGCTGGCGGCGCGCCATGCCGCGGGCCAGCAGCAGATTCGCCAGGTTCGCGCAGGCAATCAGCAGCACCAGGGCCGAGGCTGCGATCAGCATGAACAATCCCGACTTGTAGGTCTCGCGCAATTCGGTGATACCCGCGCCGCCCGGGCCCAGCTTGATGACCTGCTTGTCGATCTCTCTGGGGTCGCGCGCATGCGGAGGCAGCATGGCGACAATCGAGTGAAGCCACTGCCGCAGTTCGGTATTGAGTTGGGCCTGGACCTGCGCCGGTTGCGCTCCCGGCTTCATGCGGCCAATCAGGTACAGCCAGTACTGATTATCGATATGCAGCAGCGAGCTGCCCTGGGTCAGCAGAGGCTCGAAGGCGAGCGGAACGTAGAACTCGGCAGGATTCTCACGCAGGCGATCACCGAAAAATCCTGCCGGCGCGATACCGACAACGGTGAAAGAGTTTCCATCGATCATGAAGGTCGAGCCGACTACCGAGGGATCGCTGCCGAAGTGCTGCTCCCACGCGCGATAGCTCATCACGGCCACGGGAGGCGCGCTGGGATTATCGTCGGCAGCCGTCAACATGCGCCCGGCATACGGATGAAGACCAAAAGTCGAAAAGTAATTTCCGGAGACGAACTCGCTGGGGAAGGTTTCAGCAGGCGATTGCGAGCCGCTGCGACGGACGCTCACTTGCGGCTGATTGGCCTGCATCGCCGCAATCTCTTCGAACTGTGGCGTGTTCTGCTGGATGTACTGGTAGAGCCGGTACGAAACCAGGCCCCAGCCGCCTTTGCCCTGTCCCAGGCCGCCATACACGCAGCAGACATCGTTAGCGCCGATCCGGTAGAGCTGCGAGGGATTGGCGACCGGCAGCGACTTCAGCATGACGGCATGCACCAGCGTGAAGATCGCGGTGTTCGCGCCGATGCCCAGCGCCAGCGTCAGCAACGCCGTGATGGTGAATCCTGGCGTCTTGCGAAGCTGCCGAAAGGCGTACCGAATGTCCTGCAGGATCGTTTGCATCCTTACCCCCAAGAGTAGAAGAGCAAGCCGGCGGCCAATTGCGCTATCGGCAACTTGCTGGTCTGTTTGGGTTTATGAGAGTAAAAGGCTGACTCGATCAACGCGTTTTGTCCGCGACCGCCGACAACTGTCCGCAAATGGACGGAGAATGAAGGCCGGCAAAGAGGTGAAGCAAACCAAGAGACAAAGCAGAAAGGGATTGTTGTCGACGCGCCTCAGCAGCCAATCTTGGGTTTGTCATCCTGAACGGAGCGTCCGCGCTATTGTCTTCGCCGCGAACTTCGCGGCAGCGAACGCGCAGTCGAAGGATCTGTGGTCCGTGATGAGGCGAAATGTCAGTGGCGTTACAGGGTCACCGAAACCTTCACCATCTTCTTGCCCGCGCGCAGAGTGAACTCGGTTCCGGCCTTTACCGAAGCGACGATTTCGGTTTTGAGTTCGCCATCGACCTTCACCGCGTTCTGCTTGACCTTGCGCAGGCCGTCGGTGACCGACGTCGCCAGTCCCGTCCGCGCCAGCAGCTTGTCGAGCTTCACCTGCACGACACCGTCGCTGATGGCATGCGTTCGGCGCAGCTACTTCTTCGAACTGCACTTCAATCAGCGGCAAGTCCTCGGGCGTCTCATCCTTCTGGAACATGCGCGACCAGTCCTGCGCCGCCTGTTCCGCGGCCTCCGGCGAGTGGAAGTCGGCGACGATGCGCTTGCCTAGCTCCTGCTTCAGCTTCATCGGATGTGCTGCGCCGCCGGCCACATCGCTCTTCATTTTCTCGATGTCGGCCATGCTTACGTCGGTCAGCAGCTCGTAGTAACGCCACATCAGCTCGTCGGAAATCGACATCACTTTGCCGAACATCTCCTGCGGCGCCTCGGTGATGCCGATGTAATTGCCGTAGGACTTCGACATCTTCTGCACGCCGTCAGTGCCTTCCAGCAGCGGCATGGTCAACACGATCTGCGGTTGCTGGCCGTAGTGGCGTTGCAGTTCGCGCCCCATCAGCAGATTGAACTTCTGGTCGGTGCCGCCGAGTTCGACGTCCGCCTCCAGCCCCACCGAGTCATAGCCCTGCGCCAGCGGATAGAGCAGCTCGTGCAGCGCAATCGGCTTCTCTTCCATGAAGCGCTTATGGAAGTCCTCGCGCTCCAGCATCTGCGACACGGTGAACTTCGCCGCCAGCCGGATGATTCCCTCGTAGCCCAGCTTGTCGAGCCACTCGCTGTTGAAGCGCACCTCGGTCTTCTCCTTGTCGAGAATTTTGAAGACCTGCGCCTTGTAGGTCTCGGCGTTGGCGTCGATCTGCTCGCGCGAGAGCGGCGGCCGCGTGGCCGAGCGCCCGGTGGGATCGCCGATCAGGCCGGTGAAGTCGCCGATCAGGAAGATGACCGTGTGACCCATGTCCTGAAAATGTTTCAGCTTGCGGATGAGCACGGTATGGCCCAGGTGCAGATCGGGAGCAGTGGGATCGAAGCCGGCCTTGACGCGCATGGGCTTGCCCGTGGCGCGCGACTTCTCCAGCCGCTCGCGCAGGTCGCTCTCGCGAATGATCTCGAACGAACCCTTGCGCAGGTAGGCGAGTTGTTCATCAACCTCGGGGAATGAGGGCATAAGTTCTGATTATAAGGAATCAGGAAGAGCGATTCGTGCTGACGGTCAGGGAAGACGCTGGAGATCAAGAAGCAGACAACCGCAATCGAGGAGTTGTCGAAACCCCAGGCGAGCTCGGCGTTGATCTTTGGAGGAGTTCTTAGGGCCGGCGGTCGCCGACCCTAAGGTTATTGTGCGGCTCTATTTCGACCTGGTACCGGTTTTTTTCTGCTGGGCAGAATGGCTTTTCGCCGGAGGTCGCTTATCACCGACGGGAGTGGAGTCCACCGGGGACGTTACTTCCGAATCCGGCTCCGGAGCGGTGGGAGTGACCTCGAGTCCCTCGCCGTCGAAAATCGGAGAGTCAACTTTCTTCAGTCCAGCTGCCTCGAGGATAGGCTCAACCAGATCGTCCTGTCCTTCATCGCCTTCGCCGGTCGAGTCATTGAAGAACTCGTCCACCAAGCCTGGGGTGGGGGCAATCGTCCCGATGGAGAACGCCGGCTTTTCCATCGTTTCCAAAGCGGCGGTGAAGGCGCGCATATGGGTGATTTCGCGGGTCATCAGGAACTGCAGAGCTTCTTTGGTGCCGCGATCTTCGGTGAAGTTGATAAGTCTCTCGTAAACAATCTTGGCGCGCGCCTCGGCGGCGATGTTGCTGCGCAGATCAACAGCCAGATCTCCCGTGATCTTCAGATAATCGGCCGTCCAGGCATCTCCCATGGAATTGAATAGGGCGACGCCTCCGCCACCGGCAATGGACACCAGAGGATCGGCCTCCGCTGCTCCACGCTCCGATTTCATGGGTTTCAGGTGCATACGGATCAAGGCTCCTACCACTTCGAGGTGGCTGAGTTCCTCGGTGCCGATGTCCATCAGTAAGTCTTTGCGCGCCGCATCTTCGCAGTTGAATCCCTGAATGGAATATTGCATGGCTGCTGCCAGCTCGCCATTCGCGCCGCCAAATTGCTCAAGCAACATGTTGCCGAAGGCCGGATCGGGCTCGCCAACGTTTACGGTGTACATCAATTGCTTTACGTGGTGGTACATAGCTTCAAGTTTCTCCTGAGAGGGGATCGGCCTAAATGGGTTTATCTAGACTTCTGCTGTTTCAGAACCGCGCATTCGAGGTGGGGTTGCTCTCAATCGCCGCGTTGCCCATAACATTCGCTCACACCCGGTTGTTCGGGTGGAGCAGAGACTTGGACCGGAACAGAATCGAAGCGCCCGGTCTCGATGGAACATGTCTGAGTTCTGATGACAAAGCTGAATGGCGGCCAGGAGCTGAAGCAGGGTTTCCGTAGAAATAAATGAAGACAATTTGCCAGGCGTCTACCGTACTATTGCTCCAGAACCAAGCTCATGATGAAACTTCTTCTCCCCGGTGCGGTGTTCGTCCTGATGATCTCAGTCGGTATGAGCCTGCACTGGTCGGAGCTGCTTGCCAATTGGCGTAGACTGGACCGCTCGGCCTGGACTCGTCTGCTGTTGGCCACGTTCATCCTGCCGGCGACAGTTGCTCTCATCCTGGCGCGAATCTTTCCACTGACCCTGCACCAGACCGCCGGACTCTTCATGGTGGGAGCCACGCCCGGCGCGCCCCTGCTCACCCGCAATCTTGCTCGCCGTGGCTTCAACATGAATCTGGCGGCCAGCTATCAGGTGTGGGGCGCCGTGATGACACCCATCATGATTCCGTTGATGACGTACTTCGCCGCCAAGCTCTACGACCGTGACATCTGGATTCCGCCGCGGGTATTGGCCTGGCAGATCATCGAGAAGGAATTTGCGCCCCTGCTGGTCGGTATGGCTTTGATGCACTTCGCGCCGACCTTCTCGAAGAAGGCACAACAGGCGTTCAACATCATCGGCAACGTCGTGCTCATCCTGGTGTTCGCTTTGTTAACGTGGAAAATGCATTCCCAGCTGATGGCCGTGACACCGTGGGTCATAGCGGCGGTCGTGTTGCTGCTCATCTCATCGATTGTGGTAATGCACCTGCTGGCACGCGGCGATGCGGTGACCGTGCGCACCTTCGCCGTCAGCAATGCCAACCGTCACGTTGGCCTGGCGCTGCTCATCTCAGGCCGCTATATGCACAGCTTCGATGCTTTGCCCGTCGTAGCCTGCTACGCGATTTCGGTTGCGATCTTGATGGCGATCGCGCCCAAAATCTTCCGGCCCAAGGCGCTGGCACAGAGCGCAACTGCCTAGCGTGCTATTGGTGGGACATGGCGTGCGGCTGGGTCTGCGCCACCGTCGCGGCTCCCTCACTGAACTCCGCGATATAGGCGCTGCGACGGCCATGCGTGCTCCACTGCGAATCCAAACCATCGCCGCGGAATTCGTCCGTCAGCGCCACGGCCGAGCTGGCATTCTCGACGTTAGTCAGTGGCGGATAGAAGTTCGTCTCGTTACCGCAGATATGGTCGTGATGGTTGAGCGGGCGAGTGATGATGGTAGCCAAATGTCCGGCCCGCAGCACTGCGTGACCTTCATGATTTTCCGGGACTTCCAGCACTACCGGCACATAGTCCACGCGAGCGATGTTCTCCAGTAGTCGGCCGCCTTCATGTTGCGCCAGCGCGATCAGCGCCTGCCGCTGGGCTGGGTTTGCCGCGTCGTCCACCATCAGGACCGCTTGCGCCGGATAGGGGTCGCCATACGGATCGCCGAGGGTGGCTTGTGCGCGCACCGCGGCAGCGACCGTCAGCCCATCGAGTTTCACGCCGTTCCAGGAACCCTCGCTCACGTGCCAGGCCAGCAGAGCCTGGTTACCCGTCAGACCAGCCTCGCCATTGGCGAAGCATTGGGCCACGTAAACGTCCGTTGATCGCGATTCAAGGTATGTGCCGCGAATTTGCTGTGCTTGCAGAGTAAAGACAGAAGCGACGGCCAACAGAAGGGAAGCTCCGGCAGTAAATCTACTCATGGAATCTGGACTCCTCACCCGTTGTGCCTATTTTAGATGAGGAGTCTCGAAGATGCGCCGCTTTCGGTTGGCGGCTTGCCGCGCCAGTTTCTTACGTCTGCGGCGTCATCGTCATAGTGCCTTGTGACGTTTTGCAGGAGGAACTGGCAGGATTGGTGTAACTGCCGCTGACGGTGGTGGTCTGCGAATTCAGCGATCCGTTCACACTGATGATGGTGTTAGTGGAAGTGTCAGTGATGGTCATGGTGTAGGTGCCGCCGGTACTGGTCGTGGCAGTGGCGCGCAAGCTGTTTGCGTTGATGCACATGTCGCTAGGCTGCGCTACGCCTCCGGTATAGGTGGTGGAGGAGCCGCTGTAGGTTGAGTTACCCTCTTGCGACATCGCAAGTCCAAACACGTAGGCCGGGTTGGGATTGTTGGTCGGGTACATCACGACGTTCCAGTTTCCGAACAGGCCGACGTTATTCGGATTGCTGGTACCCGAGCCGCAACCCGGGAGGGTTCCGAGCAGAACCACGGGGAGAACAAATAGTAAGCAACGTTTCATGGCTGATATCGTCCGGATGTGAAAGAGTTTCGGCAATGCTGCCGTCTGCTTAAGGCCTGGACTGTGCTCCAGAGTAGCTGAACGCAGACTTATAACAACCCTTTATTTTGGGCAAAGTTGCGGAATCCGCAGAATTTTCCGAGGCAGGCGGGCCGGATTTATCGGCAGCTCGATTAGCGGGAAGATGGTTTCGGTCTGAGATAAGCGCTATATCAGCCCTCGAGCGGCTAAAATATCCCTCATGTCTGAAGGACTTCTGCGCTATCGCTCCGAGTTTCCCATCCTGGAACGCACCACTTACCTCATCAGCAACTCTCTGGGCGCCATGCCTCGCGGGGTTGAGGACTCCCTGCATCAGTACACCGAAATGTGGAACACTCGCGGCGTCCGAGCCTGGGAAGACGAGTGGTGGATGCTGGCGCTGGAGGTCGGCGACGCCATCGGCTCCCTCTTCAACGCTCCGGCCGGCTCGGTCGCCTGCCTGCAAAACGTCACCAACTGCCAGGCCACAGTGGCTTCGTGCCTCGACTTCAGCGGCCGTCGCAATAAGGTGGTCTACAGCGACCTCAATTTCCCTTCGGTGATGTACTTCTGGGAGGCGCAGCGGGCGCGCGGCGCTCGCGTCCATATGGTGCCAAACGACGACACCATCCACGTCAACACCGAACGCCTGCTCGATGCGATCGACGAAGAGACGCTGATCGTGCCCATCTCGCATGTCATCTTCCGTAGCGCCTTCATCCAGGATGTGGAGGCCATCGTCGAGAAAGCGCATCGCGTCGGCGCTTACGTTCTGCTCGATTCGTTCCAGGCGACAGGCACGCTGCCGTTCGATGTGCAGAAGCTCAACGTCGACTTCTGCACTGGTGGAGTGCTGAAGTGGCTGTGCGGCGGTCCGGGAACGGGATATCTCTATGTCCGTCCCGACCTGCAGCAGAAGTTGGAACCGACCTTCACCGGATGGATTGGCCACGAAAATCCCTTCGGCTTCGAAATTGGCCCGATCCGCTACAGCCCCACCATCTATCGCTTCACTCAAGGCACGCCGAATATCCCGGCCCTGAAAGTCGCACAGCCCGGGCTGAAGATCATCAAGGAAGTTGGGGTGCCGAACATCCGGCAGAAATCGAAGTGCCAGACTGCGATGCTGATGGACCTGGCCGCCCAGCACGGCTGGCGGGTGAATACGCCTATGAATCCTGAGCAGCGTGCAGGCACGGTCTCCATCGACATGCCCAACGCGCCGCAAGTCTGCGCCGAACTGCTCAAACGCGACATCCTCGTCGATTACCGTCCCAAGGCCGGGGTGCGCTTCTCGCCGCACTTCTATAACACCGACGAAGAGATCAACCGCGCCATCACCACCGTCGAAGAGATCCTGACCGAGATGAAGGTGGGCGCGTAAAGCGCCCATTACCCCATTTCCTTCCGAGTCGCCCGTAAGTCGAAAATCCTAGATCGAAACGGGGTCTTGCGGCCTTGCGGAATTCTTGACGCCGAGTACTTTACAATGCAAAGTAATTGGCGTTACTATTGTCGCTGCCGGAGAGCGTGTACTCCAGCAGACGGAGTGACTCATGTCCGATACTTCCATCGCTGCCTTGAAAATGCCCTTTCGTTCCACGGGCGTAAAACTCATCGTCGTCTGTTTTCTCGCCCTGGTAATGACTATCCCCGCGCTTTTCGTATGGGGACTGATTGATGACCGCACGCAGCGCGCCGACGAGGTCGTCAAAGAAGTCAGCGCGTCGGTGGGCGGGCCGCAGGCGTTTATGGGACCGATCCTGGCCGTGCCTTACACACAGCCTGCGCGGGGCACGAAGGCCGAGACACACGGTATATATGTCGTTTTTCCAGCACGGACAGACGCCGTTGTGAACACCAGCACCGAGGTTCGCCACCGCTCTCTTTTCAAGGTGCCTGCCTATCGTTCAGACATTCAGTACCACGCCTCATTCGATCTCGCCGGAGTTCCAGCCATGGCTCCGGAAGACGCGGCTTTCGATTGGAATCGGGCTGAGTTTCTCGTGGGCGTCACCGACTCACGCGGAGCGCAGAGCGACATTAAGCTGACCGCCGGCAGCAATACCTTCTCGCTCGGTCCAGCCAGAGTTTTGTCCGGAAGCACCATGAATTTGCCGCCCGTAGTCGACGAGCAGGTCACGTTCTTCGGCGCACCCGCGAGCGGGATCGCGCGGCCCGACGCTAAGTTCGAGGTTGATGCCCAGATGCAGTTCACGGGCGCGCAGCGCTTGTCGTTCCTGGCCAGCGGCAAGACGACGACCATAACCATGAAGGGCGACTGGCCGCATCCCAGCTTCAGTGGCAATTACTTGCCAAAAGCGCAGCACATCACTCCTGCCGGATTCGAGGCGATGTGGTCGGTTCCGTTTATCGCGCGTGGTGTTCCGGCCGAAGGCACTTCGGAGATTCTCACCCGTCTGGGTCGAACTGCGCTGAGCGTATCGTTCGTGGAACTCGCCGACCCTTATCAGTCGGTGACTCGCTCGCTGAAGTACGCGGCGCTGTTCATCGGCCTCGTGTTCCTGTCGTACTTCATGTTTGAGGTGACGAGCGGCCGGCGTGTTCATCCCGCACAGTACATCCTGATCGGCGTCGCGCAACTGATCTTCTACTTGCTGCTGCTATCGCTGGCTGAGCGCATTGGCTTCGATCTGGCATTCCTGATTGCGGCAGCCGCGACAGTTGGCCTGATCTCGCTTTATGCCACTTGGGTTTTCGAAAGCAAACGCTACGGCCTGCGCGCGCTGGGGCTGTTCTCGGTGCTCTACGGATTGATCTACCTGCTGCTTCGCCTCGAAGATGAAGCCTTGCTGGTGGGAGCGATCGCCAGCTTCCTGGCCATTGCCGCCGTAATGTACTTGACGCGGAAGATGGATTGGTACGGCTCGGTGCCGGTTCCAAGTCCGGCGCCAGCCCCCGCAGTTGGTGGCGGATACTTCTCAGATCGTTAACGCTGCAGCGAGGAAAGGCGGCGCTTCAGGTAATCGGCTTCTACCTGATTGGTAGACGAGGCTGAGAGCTTTTTCGTAAGCCGCGATTGCTTCCTGGTAGCGATTCATGCGGCGCAGAAGATCAGCTCGAGCAGCGTGGTAGAGATGATATTTGTCCAGGGCGCCGGAAGCGCCGAGTTCGTCGATCCGCGCCAACCCGATTTCGAGCCCTGCGCTCATAGCGATGGCGACGGCATGATTCAATGCGACCACTGGCGAAGGGTTCATGCGCGCGAGCTCGGCATAGAGAGCGGAGATTTGCGACCAGTCCGTGTCGGCGGCCGATGATGCCTGGGCAAGCACGGCGGCGATCGCCGCCTGCAGCTGGTAGGGACCAGGCGCATGCATTCCGAGAGCGCGCTCGATCAAAGCAACGCCTTCGTCGATCTGCGCGGTGATCCACAGCGAGCGATCCTGCTCCTCCAGGGTCACCAACTCGCCGGCGTCGTTCGTGCGCGCGTCGCGGCGGGAATCATGCAGCAGCATCAGCGCCAGCAATCCCAGGGTCTCCGGATCGTCGGGCGCCACCTGGCACGCCACTCGGCCGAGCCGGATGGCTTCGGCGCAAAGTTCGCGACGAATCAGGCTGTCGCCGGCAGTGGCCGAATATCCTTCGTTGAAGATGAGATAAATCACCGCCTGTACCGCCTGTAATCGCGCCGGCAACGCCTCCAGCGGCGGCACTTCGTAGGGAATGTGAGCTGCGCGAATCTTGCCTTTGGCTCGCACCAGGCGCTGCGCGAGAGTCGCCTCCGGCAGCAGAAACGCCCGTGCGATCTCTGACGTTGTCAGACCTCCCAGGGTGCGCAGTGTCAGGGCGACCTGCGCTTCGAGGCCCAGCGCCGGATGGCAGCACGTACACATCAGCCGCAGGCGGTCATCAGGGTACTCCATGGCCTCACGATCCCATGTCTCGTCTACCACATTGTGAGACATGACGGTGTGGTACAGAAGGTCAGGCTCTTTTTCGCTGCGGGTTTGCTCGCGCCGTACGTGATCGATGATTTTGCGATGCGCGACGGCGGTAATCCAGGCTCCGGGATTATTCGGGATACCTTTTTCCGGCCACTCCGCGGCGGCCACGGCAAAGGACTCCTGCATGGCTTCTTCGGCAAGGTCGAACGAGCCGGAGATGCGAATCAGACTGGCAATGATGCGTCCGGACTCCTCGCGAAATACCGCCTCGATGCGGCGGTCGGCCGCCGATCGGCATTCATCCATCGTTTCTGATCGATTCAATACCACTGCCCGTCAAGGTTTCGGCGCTGCGGCCGGCGCCGGACTTCCGGTCTCAGCGTAGCTCTTCAACCGCGTCATCTGTTCGGTCAGCACCTTATCCACAGGCGCTGCCCAGCTCTCCAATCCGCCCGAGGCATATCCGCCCACAACATAAGTCAGTTCGATGCGCGTGTCGTGGTGAATCGGCATGATGGCGAACGTCATCGTCCCTGTGGTTCCGAACTTCTGCAGGGGGCCGATGGCGCCTGAGATGACCAGCAGCTTGTTGGGCATGATCATGATCACTTCGCCATGGCGCACGCCGCCACCGTTGGGAAGCTTCTCACAGAAGCAGCCCGTGACTTTGTCTTCGATGGACAGATTATGCGAGTCGTTGGAAAAGGTGTGTTCCGGACTCCACCAATCGCCGACGTTGTGCACCAGTCGGTTATAGACGTCTTCCGGATTGTCCCGAATTGTGGTCGCAACCTTGACGGTGAAGCCGTTCTGACTCGAGTCGGCCACTTCGGCCGGCGCGAGCATCGTCGTGAGAAAGACAATTGCCAGCAACGTAAGAATCTTGCGCATATTCGTTCCTCGGCGAAGCGTACGAGCCAGCTTCGCTTCTTGGCAGTGTATCCGGGCCGGTCCAAATCGGCGCCGGTCCCGGCTCGCCTGTCGAACTATCTATTTTGCCTGGGCCACCGCCCGCTCGATGTCTTCCACCATCTTGGGAATGTCCATGATGGGCCGGATCTCGATGCATCCGCTTCCCCCTTTGCATTCGGTGGGCAGTTGGCTCGCCCAGTGGATCGCTTCGTCCAGGTCTTTGCAGTCGAGGATGTAGTAGCCAGCCAGTTGCTCCTTGGTTTCGGCAAACGGGCCATCGAGGGTGATTGGCTTGCCGTTTTGATGGCGCACAGTGGTTGCGGTGCTGGTGGGATGCAACGGCTCACCGGCGCGGAAGATGCCCGCCTTCATCGTGCCTTCCATTACCGCCTGGTGGCCTTTCATGATGGCCTGAGACTCGACGGGATCCAGTTGGGCGTCGGCTCGTTCCTGCGAATAAATCAGCAACATGTAACGCATGGTCAACTCCAGAATTGATTTGCCTTAGGGTCAGGCACCGGTACGACGCGCGGCGGGCCCGGATTCGACAGTGCCTTCAGAGAAAATTTCGGATTGGAAGAGTATGCCCGCTCGCCCCGGCGGCGACAAGCGATGGGGCGAACACACGGTGAACCAAGCTGATTAGCACTTCCGCATTGACATTTCGCCTTTTATTCGCTGAAATGTGAGCGGAGGTGCAGCTCGACCATGGCACTCACCCGCCGTCAAAAAGAGGTCTACGACTTTATTTCCGGCTTTGTAGATAAGCACGGTTATTCGCCATCGTTTGACGAAATCGCCGTAGGCCTTGGCCTCAGCTCGCTGGCGACGGTGCACAAGCACATCACCAATCTGGAGGAGAAGCAGTTGCTGCGCCGGGACTACAATCGCAGCCGCTCCATCGACCTGCTGAAGCCCAAGGGTCGCATGAAGCAGTCGCTGGCCGTGGCAGCGGAAAGCAGCTTGAGCCTTCCTCTGCTGGGCCGCATCGCCGCCGGGCGTCCGCTGGAGGCGGTGGAGAACCCCGAGTCGATTTCTCTGGCCGATTTCACGCGCTCGAAAGAAGTCTTCGTGCTGCAGGTGAAGGGCGAGAGCATGCAGGATGAACATATCCTCGACGGTGATTATGTATTGGTAGAGAAGGCCGACTCGGCCCGTGATGGAGAGATCGTGGTCGCCCTAGTCGACGGCACCGACGCCACCCTGAAACGCATCTATCGCGAAGGCCCAAAGGTTCGCTTGCAGCCCTCGAACGCCAGTATGCAGCCGATCATCGTTCCGGCGCAGTCGGTGCAGGTGCAGGGAAGAGTGATTGGAGTGCTGCGCAAGTACTAAGCGCGGCATCCTGCGCCTCGCCAACGAACTGGCGAGCGTTATTTCGAAGCGTTCTCGGTCTTGTACGCTGAACTCAGCGTGTTCTTCTCGCGGGCAATCGGCAGCAGCGTCGGATAGAACTGCACAAACGTTGTGTCCACGGCTGCATGAGCCTGATGGCATGAGTAGCAAGCGGCGGTGGCAGGAATCAGGTTTCCGGGTCCCTTGCCGTCAAAATCGTAGAAGGCCCAGCCGCCACGTGATTGATCTTTCACGTGTACCTCCATGCCCATCGCTTCACCCTGGAAGTGTCCAGACTTGTTGATCGAGGCATTCCCCTCTGCCATGCGGACTTCCAGAACCATGACCGTCTTGTCGGGCCAGGTGCCGGTTTGTTTGAAAGCGCGATAGGCCTCGGGATTCACAAAAACATTGTCGAACATGGAATGGCCGTCCATTCCCGCCACGCGCGGAAAATAGCTCATATCGAGACCGCTGCTGAGATAGATCCACTCGCGATAATCGGCTGGAACATTCATGTGCGTGGCGTCGGGATACGACACGACCATGCTGGACTCCGAACTTTTGTTTTCGCTCCATGCGAACCCAGCGACCGCAGCAAGAATGAGGATGGCTGAGCAAGAATCTAAAACGCATGAATCCCTCCGGCGTCTGTTACGCACGCTAGAGTGAATTTGTTCCTCCTCACTTTCCGGGCAACTTTCCAACTCAACCGGGGATCCGCAGATGACTACCGGCGCTATACTAGCTCGCATTCGCGACAGGGGCGTCGCGCATCCTCTCTCAGGAGTTTCCCATGAGCACCGCACAACTGCCGCTTAATCGGCTCTCCAGTCGGTTGGCCCTCGTCGAAGAGCACGTCAGGTGCGAGAACGCGCACGACCTGGAAGGCGTGCTCCGCACTTTCGGTGACAGCGCCCGTTATGACGACGAGCCGTGGGATTCGCACTACGAAGGCCGTGACGGCGTGCGCAGCTTCTACGCGCAGTTGATGAAGGCTTTGCCCGACCTCAGCATTGAAATCCTGCGGCGCCACGTCACCGAAGAGACCATCGTCCTGGAGGTGATGATCCGCGGCACGCAGCAAGGTGCATGGCGCGGACTTCCGGCAACCGGCAGGCGGGTGGAGATCCCACTCTGTGGTATCTACACTTTCAGCGCCGACGATCGCCTGGCCGGAGAGAAAATCTACTACGATCGCGCGACAGTGTTGCGGCAGTTGGGAGTGTTTCACGAGCCGCAAACTCCGCTGGGGGACATCACCGTTTTGCTGACGCATCCGGTGACGATTGCGAAGGCCCTGTTAAGAAAACTCGGCGGACCCCAGGAGCGGTAAGGCTACTACGCCGCGACTTGCTTTCTCGATTGCTGAAAAATTTTCCTAAGGTCGCCGCCGTTGAGCCTCGTAAGTACAAGATTCTTTGTCTTCTCTGCTGTGGCACGCCCCTTGCACATTCACTGGGCGAGTGCGAACCGGTCAACTCCGGCGCAACTTCAACGCACTTGACTGGCCGCAGGTAAGACGCAGAACAGCGGAGGTTACAACGATAACGATGAAGAAAACTTTGATTTGCGGGATGATGCTCGGTCTCTTAACGAGCGTGAGTTTTGCGCAGCGCGCGCACACTGTACGACCGACGGCAACCGTTCCCCATACGGTCGGGATGGCGCCGGTGGCGCCCATGGCTGCCACTACGCCGAATGCCGTAAGCAGCGCGCCCGCTAAAGTCGCGCCGGATTCCGTGACTGGGTCGACGCATGCCAAGACGGTAACGCCCAATGCGACGTTGCCCGCAAACACCGCGACACCCAGTGCAGCTTCGACCTCTCCGACGGCCAGGACCGTGAACCCGAACGCCAACACCGTTCCCGACCGGACCATGCTGCCTGATGCGCAGGGTGTCAGCGATCACGCGTCCAACAGTCCCAACCAGTAATCGTTTTTAAGGAATCGCGCGGCTTGGGGGAAAGCCGTCGATCGCCGGGATTGGGCCAGGATGTCGACAGCGCAATCCCGGTGTTAGAGTTCCTGTAGAAACGCAAAAGAAGAGGCGCGGCCGGATGCCGCGCCTTCGTTATTTCTGCTGCCGTAAGGTTACAGATTCTTTTCGAGAGCTTTCTCAATTACCTCGCGGGAAACGTAGCCCACGATCTGCTCTTTAACCTGTCCGCCCTTGAAAACCAGAAGCGTCGGAATTCCACGCACGCCGTAGCGTTGCGGAGTGGCAGCGTTCTTGTCTACGTCCATCTTGCCGACCTTCACCCGTCCGTTGTAGCTCTGCGCTACTTCATCGACGATCGGGGCCAGGGCTCGGCACGGTCCGCACCAGGTCGCCCAAAAATCTACGATGACCGGCTGATCCGACTGCAGTACCAATTGATCGAAATTCGCATCCGTTACTTCAACGATTGCGTTACTTGCCATTCTTCCTCCTGCGGGACTTTCCTACAGCCCCACCAAAGGCCTCGGCGGGCTCTTCCTTCATCGTAACATCCCGATATCAGATTAGATGCAGAAGGGTGCGTTGGGACGCAAGCCGGCGGCGGCGAGCGGCGAGATCAAGAAACCGTGTGATAACAAGGAGTTGGGAGCGAGCGATCGCAGGGCCCAAAAAATCAAGAGCGCCCTGCGGCGTAACCACAGAGCGCCCGGAAGGCAGCCCTCCCCCAGAACTGCCTAACTGCAGACAAAATTGTGCCCCTATCCGCCAGATTTGTAAATACGCCGGGCGTAATTAATCGGTAAATCGACGTTGATCACTTGGATTAGAACAACAAGAAAACACGATTTAGATTTTCTTTTGCTGATCTTTCATCTGCCCGTCATCTTTATCGGTCGCCACAACGATGGAAGGCGCGTGAACTCCGAGCGAAGCGCCGCTCCCGAAACCCTGCACGAGAGGCCGAAGCAATTTTTTCCTGATTCGGAACGCGACGTTTCCGTTTCGAATTTCTGCTACTACCGGATGGTAGTAATTCTGCCGCGAAGTTAAGTTGTGAAGCGCGTCGGCTTTGGCCAGGGAGGCATTGGCGTAGAGAGGCGGCGGATCATGCTGGGTCCGACCAATTACGTGGCACAGAATTTTACTCGCGATCCGTGTCCGATCTGCGGCGAGAAGTTCTCCCGCTGTGGCCTGCCGAACCACATTCGCGGACACAACCGATCCATTCCGCAACGTTCCAAGCGCAAAAGCAACCAGCAACGCAAATCAACGGCGTGGTGGGACGGATGGAAGGAAGGCTATCGGCTCGGTCTGCGTGATGGAGCACGGGAGATCGAGGAATTGAAAGGCAGGAAGGACCACTGACCTCCCTCCATTTCATTCGCAGCATCGATACAAAACGTTCGACGACCTGCGACTCTTAAGCGGACGCTTTGCTTTCGCGCCTTCCGTCCGGTTCTCTGCGCGCCCCCATCGCGACCCCACATCGCTGTCCCCCACATCGTGAGATGCGGACAGGCAGAGCAACTCCAGCTTTGCTGCAGCAAAGCTCATTATCAAGAAATTTCCGACCACTCGCCGGCGAGTGTCCGAAGAAGTTGATCCGGCGGCGAGAGAGGTCTGCAAGGCCGCCACCGTCGGGGTTCTTTGCTTCAGAAAACAATCGTCCCGGCCTCGACGTAAACTATTGCTCTTCGTATTACAAGAAGTGCAACGAATTGCAATCCTGCCCGGGCGTTGGCAAAGCCGGTGTTCGGCTGCTGGGAACTCCCGCGCGGTAAGTCGGCAGTGGGCAACGACATTCAGCCGCATCCCCCGAGAGAACTAAGTGAACAAACGTTCGTCATATGGCGAAAAAACTGCTACTATTACGGCAACATCGTCTGACCTCTCTACAATGCCTTTCAGCTTTGCGTTTCCTTAAGGCTGATGCCGAAGAGATGGGGGCAGTTTGTGTGGGGTAAATCTCTGCTGAGGATGTTTAGGCCAATCCAGTAACACCTTACAACTTGAGGAGAAGGTAACTTAATGAAGACACGTTTTGCAGGCGTGTGCCAACTTGTGGCACTGGCCCTGCTGATCTGCTCTATGTCTGCGTTCTTGTTCGCGGCCGACAATGCGAACGTAAAAGCGCGGTATGTGGTGATTCCGCCGAAGCCGGCGGCTCCTGGAACGCTGCCGCCTGCGGGAACCCTGCAGGAATGGAACGGTTCGTTCACCTACAACAGCCACCAGTACAACTACGTGATGGTCGGTCAGAATCCGACGACTGGACAGGGCACCCTGATCACCACTTACATCATTCCGGTGAAGATCATCCTGTCCACCGGTCAGGTGTTTGATCCTCTCAGCGGAGGAGCCTTCAACCCTATCGCGTTGACCCAGCTCTCCCCGATCTTCGACAGCACCACCACCTATACGCAGGGTGGCGTCGATGTGGGAACCACCCAGTACGTGGACGCTTTCCAGCGCGGCAACTTCTGGAGCATCGTGCAGAACAACCCGAACTATCACGTTCTGCTCGGTGGCCCTACCCAGCACGTAACGCTTCTGCCTGAGCTGACTCTGAACGTTCCGGCTGGCGACGGCCACATCGGCACGCCATTCGGACACTCGGTCGCTGAAGTCGACATCAACTACTTTGATGCCCAGATCAGCGCCTACATGACGCAGAACAGCCAGATCAACCCGACCAACTTCCCCATCTTCGAGACCGCCAACACCTACCTGACGGAAGGTGGCTGCTGCATCGGTGGTTATCACAGCGCCAACGGTGCGCAGACCTACGCGCACTTCACCTACATCACCTACGCTGGTGATTTCGCGCAGGACGTTTCGGCTCTGTCGCACGAAGTCAGCGAGTGGATGGACGATCCGCTCTATCCGACCGAGAACACCACTCCTTGCGGCATCCTGGAAGTCGGCGATCCGCTGGAAGGCGGCAGCAACGGCCATCCTTACGGAACCTGGCCTTACCAGCTGCACAACATCACCTACCATCTGCAGGACGAAACCTTCATTGGCTACTTCGGTGCGCCTCTGAGCACGTCCGTCAACAGCTGGTGGACCTTCCAGAACTTCCCGTTCACCCAGATCTGCCAGAACGGCAGCTAGTCTCAAGTTGTACGGTGACAAGGGCCCGCCTCGAAAGAGGCGGGTTTTTTATTGGGTCGGAATCAGCTGCAGCAGTGCGCCTTCAGTTGGAAAGAGAGAGGAGTCTGCCTCTGCACTCGACGCCGAACCGCAACCATGATTCGCATGCTGATCGCGAATTCCTGATTGCCGCGAATCAGTGTGCTGCCTGCGTGGCACCCTTGCGGCTCACCGCCTTCTTCAGCATGAAGACAATCGGAATGCAGGCGAAACACAGCAAGGCGAGATAGCGGAAGTCATCGACGTAAGACCAGAGGCGAGCCTGGGCCGAGAGTTCTCCGCCAATCAGACCGAGGGCCTTATTGGCTGAATCCACGGGCCCATACCCTTGCGTATATAGATATTGTTGCAGGGAGTGCAGCTGATTCTGGAAGTTCGGATCGCTGGGGCTCAGCGAGTGCAACATCTCGTTTTGGTGGAGCTGCTGGTGCCGCGCGACGATGGTGTTCACGATGGAGATGCCGATGCTGCCGCCGACATTGCGGAACAGGTTATACAGTCCGCTGGCGTTGCCGATCTCCTCGTTTTTCAGCCCGGCCATGGTAGTCGTGGATAGCGGAACGAACACCGATCCTGAACCAAAGCCGCTTAAGATAATTGCCCACACAAACGACCACTGCGAGATGGCAAGGTCTACGTGACCGAACCAGAGTCCGGAGACGCCGAACATGGCGAAACCCGTGGCGATGAGAAATCGGTTGTCGATCTTACTGGTAAGTATACCGATAACCGGCATAGCTAAAATCGCACCGATTCCACGGGGCGCCACGGCCCACCCGGCCGCCAGAGCCGTATAGCCCAGCAGTTCCTGATAGAACAGCGGCAACAAGGTGATCAGGCCATATAGGCCGCCTCCAAATATGGCGATGAGCACGCACCCGATGGCAAAGTTTCGGTTCTTGAAGACACGTAAGTTCACCAGCGGCTTGTCGTGGGTGAACTCGCGAATGATGAACAGAATGAACGAAACCCCAAGCAACAGAGCGGTCCAGCGGATCCAGGTCGCGCCGAACCAGTCATCTTCCTGACCCTTGTCGAGGATAATCTGCAGCGCGCCCAGCCACACCGCCAGCAGCCCGAGTCCGATGCCGTCGATCTTGCCCGGCTTGGCCTGCTTGATGTATGGCGGGTCTTCTACAAAGCGCAGGATCATCAGGATCGCCACGATGCCGATCGGAATGTTGATGTAGAAGGCCCATCGCCAGCGAATACGTGTCGGTGAGATAACCGCCCAGCGTCGGCCCCAGTACCGGCGCCACGACCACGCCCAAGGCAAAAACAGCCATCGCCATCCCGCGTTTGTCGGGCGGGAAGCTTTCCAGCAGGATGGCCTGCGATAGCGGCTGAAGCGCGCCGCCGCCGGCTCCCTGAACGGCGCGCGCCAGCAGGATCGTACCCAGACTCCAGGCTGCGCCGCAGGCGAAGGATGAGATCGTGAAAATGATGATGCAGGTGATGAGGAAACGTTTGCGGCCGAACTTCAAAGCGAACCAGGTACTGGCCGGAAGCACGACAGCATTAGCAACCAGGTAACTCGTGAGCACCCAGGTCGCCTCATCGTTGGTGGCCGAAAGGCTGCCGGCAATGTAGGGCAGAGCGACCGACGCAATCGAGGTGTCCAGCACCTCCATAAACGTCGCCAGCATGACCGAGATAGCGATCAACCAGGGACTGGGAACGGGCTTACTCATAGAAAGTCCCTGTGCGCCAGCCAAAGTTGTGCTCGCCATCGATCGTTTTCCGTTATTTCAGATTTGTCGCCCGACTTGCAGCAGAACTAAGCCCACGAGAGAGCGTGAAAAAAATACAGATGCTTCCGGAGCCCTTAACGATTCCTGCTCGCCCCACCACCTACAACCAAGGAAACTTTAGAAGTCCTGCTATTGAAGCACAACTCTCTGCGAGGAGTATCCAAAAAAGGCTGTAACGGGCGTGGGATACGTCTTTGGTGGCTGTCGCGTCTGAATCGAGTAGGCTATGATGCGACCAAGCAGTTTTCATTCAATATTCTTTTTTGGGGAACGGACGTTCTCGGGCTCCTGCACGAGTTGTAATTCGGTCTCATGGGTACACTGAAGCAGGACTTTCGTTTCGGATTGCGAATGCTGCGGAAGCACCCCGGCTTTGCAGCCGCAGCGGTCATCACGCTGGCTTTGGCGATTGGAGCCAACACTGCCATCTTTTCGGTCGTGTACCCCGTTCTGCTTCGCTCGTTGCCCTTCCAGGATCCTGATCGACTCGTAACAGTAGGTGAGGCCCGCCCCGATGCGCCGTGCTGCGCTTACTGGGCTTCCTATCCCGACTTCCTCGATTGGACAGCCGACGCAAAAAGCTTTCAATCTTTTGCCGGCTACGCTAACGACGCCTTTACCATCACCGGCAACGGCGAGCCGAAGACGGTTTACGCCTCCATGGTCACGACCAACTTTTTTTCCACGCTGGGCGTGACTCCGGTGTTGGGCCGAACCTTCCTGCCCGGGGAAGACTTGCCGTCGGGCTCCGGTCCCAATGTCGTGCTCATCACATACAGCTTCTGGCGAAGCGACTTTGGCGGCGACCGCAGTGTCATCGGACGCTCCATCAGGCTGGATGGCCGGCCGGCGACAATTGTCGGCGTCCTGCCCCACGACTTCGAACTTGGCCCTGCAGGAATCGTGCCGATATGGGTGCCTCTCCACCTGAATCCCTTCGAGCGCACGAACCGCACATCACGCTGGCTGGAAGTGATCGGCCGTCTTGCTCCCGGCGTCAGCCTGCAACAGGCACGTTCGGAGATGAATAACCTGGAGGCCCAACTGGCGCGCCAGAACGGCGTCGAGTCGGGCGCCTACCGCGTCGATGTCGCCCCTCTGCGCGAGCAGATTGTTGGCGACATTCGGCCGCTGCTGCTGGTTCTGTTTGGCGCGGTTGGCTTCGTTCTGCTGATTGCCTGCGCCAACGTCGCCAATCTGATGTTGAGCCGTTCGCTGGATCGGCGTCGCGAGTTCGCCATCCGCGCGGCACTTGGCGCCAGCCAGGCGCACATCATCCTGCAACTGCTCATCGAGAGCCTGACACTTGCCCTCATGGGCGCCGTTCTAGGATTTCTGGCCGCGGCCGCCGGAGTGTGGCTGCTGACCCGTTCCATCCCCGAAGTTCAGTTAGAGTTTATGCCCTACTTGAACGATGTCGGGATTAGCTTCCCGGTGATGGGCTTCATCGCCGGTATTACGCTGCTGACGGCGCTGCTGTTCGGACTAGGGCCGGGCGTTTCGGTGTCGAGAACGCCGATCACAGACGTGCTGAAGGAAGAAACGCGCGGCGGCACCAGCAGCACGCAGAACCGGATGCGCAACCTGCTGGTCATTGCGGAAATCGCGGTGTCGCTGGTGCTGCTGGTCGGCGGCGGCCTGATGCTGCAGAGCCTTCGCGGCGTGTTGCGGCAAAGTCCAGGCTTTGATCCGGACCATGTGTTGACCTTTGTGGTGAATCTGCCGGCGTCGACCTATCCTCCAGGCAAAGTCTGGCCGTATGAAAATGCCGCCGGGCTGCGCTTCACACACGAGTTTCTCGAGCGCCTGCGAACTCTGCCGGGAGTGCAAGGCGCATCCGCAACCAACTCCCTGCCCGCCTCGCAGAATCTCAGCGGAAATCGTTTTGTCATCGAAGGTCATCCCGTCGCTGCGGGCGAGGAAAACACCTCCACCGACCGGCATGTTGATCCCAGCTATTTTTCGGTGATGAAAATTCCGCTGATTCGGGGACGCCAATTGTCGGGTACCGACACCGTGGGGCGTCCCGGCGTGTTGGTGGTCAACCAGGCTTGGGTGAAGCGTTACATCGGAGCCGATGAGAATCCGATCGGAAAGCGGATTCGCTTCACCAACGCGCCGGAAGAACCGTATCGGGAGATCGTAGGCGTGGTCGGCGATGTCGCGGAAAACAGCCTTGCCACGCCCGTTCCGCCGGTCATCTACGTTCCCCTCGATCAAGACTCAGGCTACGCCACCTACATGAATTACGTGGTTCGCACCAGTGGCGATCCCGAGGCGCTGATGCCGTTGGTCCGCTCGGCCGCGCGTTCCATCGATCCGGGCCTGGCCTTCACCGAGCCGCAGTCCATGGAGCGGTTTATGAATAGCTCGCCGGCTGTCTTCCTCCGGCGCTATCCCTTCTACATGGTTGGTGGTTTCGCGGTACTGGCGATCATTCTGGCGGTAGTTGGACTCTACGGGCTTATTTCTTACTCGGTTCTGCAGCGCACGCGCGAGATCGGCATTCGTATGGCGCTGGGCGCCGGCCGCAAGGACATCCTGCGACTCACGATTCGCCAGGGCATCATCGACACCGTCGTCGGCGTCGTACTGGGCTTGATCCTGGCCGTCGTGTTGACGCGAGTGATGACCAGCATGCTCTACGGCGTGAAATCCGGTGACTGGCTCATCTTCGTCGCCGTAGCTTTCCTGCTGCTGATCATTGCCATGGCGGCGTCGTACATTCCAGCGCGCAAGGCCACCGAAGTTGATCCTATGATCGCCCTGCGTAACGAGTAGCGCGAGTTGACCGGCGCCGCGCTTCTTCATAGGCTATGAGGATGAGCCTATCTGCACGCAACCAACTCGTCGCAACCGTTGAGTCTATTACCCTGGGCGACATCATGGCGCACGTCGTCATGCGCATCGGCGACCAGCAGGTCGAGAGCGTGATCACCCGCGCCAGCGCCGAAGCCATGAAGCTGAAACAGGGCGACAGCGTTCGCGCCGTCATCAAGTCGACCGAAGTCATGATCCAGAAGGACTGACGGGTGCCCAAGACCTCGCGGTTGGCGAGGCCGGGAGAGCTGATCAAGGCGCACGCCGCACGGTAATCATCGTGACCATGCGAACGCTGCGAGCCGGTCGCTTATCCTCGGGCGCAACCACTCGAATTGGCCCCACTTTTTCATCCAGAGGCTTGCCCTTGCTGGTGACGGCAACCAGCACCTGGTTATCCTGGAAGGCTGGGTCCAACTCCGCCAGCGCGAATACAGCTTTGTAGCCGTCGCTGCCTTCTATCTCGACGTAGTCCCGCATTTCGTCGCCCCGCAACATCTCTCCCAGCGGCGCATTCGCCTTGCGCAACAGCTCAGCCAGCGGCACACCTTCGTACGTCTCCGTGGACTTGGTGTGCGGATTGGTGATGGAAGCGGATTTCTGCGGCATCTGCCTGAGTTGCTCAAGGGTGTAGGTCGTTTTGCTGCCGTCCAGAGCTGCCATCGTCAGGACCGCGGAGGACTGGGCCAGCGCGGAGGCAGCCAGCAGTAAAACAATCAGCGGAAATGCAAAAAGAGATCGAAGCCTCACAGTGTTCTCCTGAAAATAGACCGCTTCAACTGTAAACTGCGAGGATGCGCCGGGAAAACCGCTCAGGAAAAGCGGGTCCGTGCGTTAAACTGCACTTTCATTCCAACCATGGCCAAAGACGATTTCGGATTCACTCCCGCCGAGCTGCGTAAGTTGCGCAGCCTGAAAACTCCATACGGAATCCAGAGATATCTCGACGAACAGCCCTATCACCTGGGCGATACCGCGTGGTCGCCGCGCCGCGTGCTGCGCGAAAACACTTCGCACTGCTTCGAAGGCGCGATCTTCGCCGCCGCCGCGTTGCGCGTGCTGGGCTATCCGCCGCTGATTTTCGACCTTGAAGCCGAGCGCGACACCGACCACGTGCTGGCCATTTATCAGGTGAAAGGACATTGGGGCGCGATTGCCAAGTCGAACTACACCAACTGCCGCGGCCGCGAACCGGTCTACCGTTCGTTGCGCGAGCTGGCCATGAGCTACTTCCAGATTTACTTCAACATGAAGCGGCAACGCTCGCTGCGCAATTACTCGCGCCCGGTCAATCTGAAGCGTTTCGACGACGAGCAGTGGATGACCACCGAGAAGCCGATCTGGTTCATCGTCTATCACCTGCTGGAAATTCCCCACATCAAGCTGGTGAGCCGCGCGATGGTGAACCGGTTGAACCCGGTCGATGAGCGTACCTACAAAGGTGAAGTTCTGGGGAAGGCTTACAAGAAACCGAAATCGAACTCCCTTCGGATAGGGAAGCGAGCCTAGCTTTTCATGATCGACAGATACTGCTTCCACGGTCCCACTTCGTGGCAGTACTGCTTTGCCGTGACCCGCGCGATCTGCGCGATGTGCGACATATCGTGAGCCACCCACGTTGCCAGCAGTTGTTTCAACGTTACTGAACCCAACTCCGGATGAGTGCCCCGGCGCGAAAATTCTTCCTCACTGAGTTTCATGTTCTGGAGTGTAACCAGATTTTCTGCTCGCAAAAAAGCGAACTGATCCAGCAGATCGCCGATAGGACGATTCTGGTCGTCGCGGAACATGGCAATACGATCGAACGGCTCGAACGTCTTGGATTCGCCGTGCTGAAGGATCATCCGCGTGCGCGGCATCCAGTCGGTGAGCTCACCGTGGATGAGGTGTCCCACAACGTCGTAAGCGCTCCAGGTGCCTGCACCTTCGGTGCACTTGAGCCAGGTCTCCGGCATACCGCTGACCATGGCGGTCAGCGTGGCTGGGGTGCGCTCCAGGATTTGTGTCGCTTCAGCAAGCTTGAACTGCATAGGCACTCCTCGATGGTTCGGTGAACAGGGAAGAGCCCGTCTCGATGGAATATACGACCAGCGCAGAAGAAAGTTCCCTGGGAAGAGTTGCTGCTGGACCGAAGACCGACTTCCAGGTTGGTTTAGCTGAGAGCTGACGGCTGAAAGTCCGCAGAGAATTGGTCGGGACGGGCAGATTTGAACTGCCGACCCCTCGCACCCCAAGCGAGTGCTCTACCAGGCTGAGCCACGTCCCGACTGGGTAGGAAAGCCGATTCACCAGAACCGGCAGGGTTTCGAGGTCACGTTCAGTTTATCACTCAATTGCGTCGAATGAACATGTGGCGCGGCTGGGCATCCACGTATGACCCGCAGTGCAACGGTAAGCAAGTACCCAGACACCGTTTGAGGTCGAGTCGAGGTGATTGCGGCTGAGGACATGAGCGCTGAAGCTGCCACAGACCGGACACCGCGGAAGCCGTTCCATGCTGATGTCACTCCACAGCTTCACCGCACTGGCCTGAAGACGATTCGTCTGCTCACGCAGATGCCGAGAGTGCTCGAGCAGATCTTGAATTTCGCGCCGGCTGTGCATAAAGTGCGACCTTCAGGCCAGCAGCTCGCCGACCGCAGTACCATTCGTGACGTCAGTGGGTAAGGTCACTCGCAATGATTTGAGCTTGCCGCAGGAATCGCAAGCCACAACATGACGCCTGCAGGCAGTCTTCGATTGACGAGAACGACGCGCTAGGCCGCCACCTGCCGTGCAAAGCGTTTTAACCCGCTCCAACCGGCTGGGCTGTCCGATAGGCACGCTGATTGGCCAGGGCTCCTCATGCGCCATCAGCGCCATGGCCGCTCCCAGCATGGCCATGTTCTTCATGAAGTGAACCATATTGCTCTGCCGGCTTTGCGGATCCTGCGAGTTCCAGAAGTCGTGCATCACCGGCGAAACGCCCGCCAGGAAGGCGACGATCGCCAGGGTGCCCACCTTGGGTTTCACTCCCGACAGAATGCTGGCCCCGCCCAGCAGCAACAGGGCTCCGCTTCCCGCCACCGCCGCTTCCGGATAGGGCACGTTCTTCGCCGCGACGTACTGCGCCAGGTTCTTGCGATCGCGGAAATGATGAATACCGCTGTAGAGAAAGAAGCCTCCGAAGATCAGGCGGCCGAGAAAAAATGCAGTCTTCATCGCAGAGTCCTTTCACACTTCAGGCGGAATGTAGATAGTTCGATTCCCGCTCGGGACGCCGGGTGGCATCGGAATCGAACTGAATTCAGGTAGGATGACGGCTGAATTGCGTCAGTCGAAGACGTTTACGTCGAAACTCTGCTTTGACTCAGCGCCGCCCCGCCTGGCATCAACCGCGAGGCTCCATGGACCCGACATATCCAGGCTCTTGATCGTCGTCTCGTAACTGCCGTTCCCCTTCGGATCAAACTTGAGCTGGGTGGCGCCCATGTCCATGACCTTCATGGTGAGCACGCCGTTGACCTGCGCGTCACTCACCGGCTGTCCCTGCGCGTCGGCGATGTGTAGCTGGAGAGTAATCGGCTTGCTCATGGTCGGGTGGTCGGGAGAGACGGTCAATTGCAGACGCAGCGCTCCCGCCGCGGATTCGGTGGCGCTCTTGCGAGTGCAGGCGGCAGAGAATGCGAGTGCGATCAAAGCTGCGCTAATGAGAATTCGGATTTGATATCTCAACAGAGATTCCTTGGCTTCTGCATCAATGGCTATGCCCGCCGTGCTGGTGGACGTGGCCCGGGCTGACGGGAATGACGCAGCCATCATGCACCTCGCACGCGTTCAGTTCAAACTGAATGGTGGTGTGGTGGATATGGAAGCGCTCATTTAACTCGTGGCGAATCCGCTCCAGGATGACTGCACTCTCCGAGGCCGGCATATCGACGATGGCAACGTGGCACGAGAGCGAGTGCGTGTCGCTGCCGAGACTCCAGACATGCAGATCGTGTACGGAACAGACCCCTGTCACCGCGCAGATAGTTTTCTCGATGCGCTCCAGGTCCATGCCGCTGGGCGTACCTTCGAGCAGAATATTCAGGCTCTCGCGGATAATGCCGATCGACGACCATAGAATCATGATGCCGATGCCGATCGAAAGCGCCGGGTCGATCCAGTGCCGGCCGGTGTAGGCGATCACCAAGCCGCCGGCGATTACCGCCGCGGTCGAAAGTGTGTCGCCGATCTCGTGCAGCAGCGCGCTGCGCACGTTGATATCGCGATGGCCGCGCATCAGCAGCAGGGCAATGCCGCCGTTCATGACGACGCCGGCCGCCGCCACCCAGATCATCAAATGAGCGTCGACCTCGACCGGCGCGTGCAGCCGCTTGAATGCTTCATACCCGATGTAAAACGAGATCAGAACCAGCGTGAGACCGTTGACGAAAGCAGCCAGCACCCCGGCGCGGCGGTAGCCAAAGGTTTTGCGCGCACTTGGGGGTCGGCTTTGCAGATAGACGGCGCCCCACGACATCAGCAGAGCCAGAAAGTCGGTGAGGTTGTGCCCAGCCTCGGAGAGCAGCGCCAGGCTATGGGCCCGAATTCCGGCCACCACCAGCAAAACGATGTACAGCAGCGTGACCGCCAGCGAGACGCGAAGCACCTGCGAGGTCTTCTCGTTGCGCGGGTCCACGTGTACATGCATAAACCCAGTCTAAAATGGCGGTCGCAGGCATTCAACTCGACTAATGTTGCAGGATCGTCAAATTACCCCGCCTCCTCCTCCGTTGAGGATCCCTGACGGGCTGCCGCTATGCCGGCTTTTTTGAATGAGCCGACAGCCCGGCCACGCCAAATACCATCCAATGGGTCAGAGGGTGACGACTATGAAAATCAACGGATGGCTGTTGGCAACATTTCTGGTTGCAGGCGCCGTATGCGCCGCAGGCCAGAGCGGCACGCAGCCGCAAGCTTCATCCAGCGGAAGCCAGCCCGCCGCTTCGCAGCAGACTCCCTCGGCTGATCCTGGCGGCAACGCCGGAATGACGGCTCCGCCCTCACCGGATGCGAACAGCAATGCTGCTCTGCAATCGCGGATCAACGATGCCCTCCGCAACGAGCCGACTCTGGGCGCAAGCCACGTCACCGCGGCCGTGAGCGATGCCGGCATCGACTTGTCGGGCACCGTCGGCTCGTCCAAGGACAAGACCACGGCCGAGCGCATAGCGTCGTCGTTCGACGGCAATCGCAAGCTGACCGACAACATCGCAATCACTGGTGCGGGCCATTCTGACCTGGCGCCGAACCATCCGGCGATGAATAACGGCGGCGTGGGAAACGTGCCAAATCCGGCAACCAACTCCAACACCAGCAATCCCAAGCAGTAGAAAGTCCCTCATTCACCAGATAACTAGCGGCTCACCCTCCTCGCCGAATCCGGCGGGAGCAGACGCATCTCCGGTGATACAATCGCGCGCAGAAAAGCAGCAGGTCGCACTTCGGAATTGCTCTCCGGATCCAGCTTTAGACGCAATGAGCCGAATGTGAATTGCCAGCTGCTTCCGGAGGTTCCATGAGCTCCGCCGCGCCGGCTCTTCCGACCGAGCCAAAAGCTCTTTCCGAAGTTGAACGAGTCGTAGATACTTTCATCGCTCCAACCGAGGCCTTCACCGACCTGCGGCGCAGCTCCAACTGGCTGGTGCCGGCGGTGCTGCTGATCCTGTCCAGTCTTCTGGTGGTGTGGGTCGCGGACATGAAGGTCGGCTTTCCGAAGATCGTCGAGAACCAGTTCGCACTGCAACCCAAGGCGACCGAGCGGCTCGATAAGCTCTCACCCGACGATCGCGCCAAGCAGATGGAAGTGATTCTCAGGTTCAACCGCATCATCGCCTACAGTTTCTGGGTCATCATTCTGGTTTATCTCATCATCGTAGCTGCGGTTCTGCTCGGCACCTTCAATTTCGGGCTAGGCACCGAGCTCACCTTCAACCAGTGCATTGCCGTCTGCATGTACACATCGCTGCCGGGGGTCATCAAGGGACTGCTGACGGTGCTGGTGATCTTCCTGGGAGCGACTGGAAACTTCACCTTCCAGAACCCTATCGCCAGCAATCTCGGCGGACTGGTCGATCCCAGCTCGCACTTCCTCTACTCCCTGCTGACGTCCATCGATGTCTTCACCATCTGGACTCTGATTCTGGCCGGGATAGCCTTCTCCTGCCTGACCAAGGTGAAGCGCGGGACCTGCATGACCATAATCTTTGGCTGGTGGCTGGTCTTCATCCTGGCCGTTTCGGGAATTGGAGCCGCGTTTTCCTAGAGTGGCCCTGCGGCCGGAATCGCGCATCTGAGTAGGTGCTGGTGGGCGGCCACACCTTCCGGAAACTGCGGAAGTGGGAAGCGGCAACCGGGGGACGCCCGCGAAAGTGATTTCCTGATATATTTCGATTGTTCTTGTTTCATTGTCCGCCGACCATTGGCGGCCGGGGATCGCTCCTCATTCATTCAAATGCCCCGGAGATTCATAAGATGTTTTCGAGTCAGGCCACTTGTCGTGTCTAGGAACAGGACTGAGTCGCCGGCATGTTCTTCGATTTCATAACCCCGGCGTACATTATCCCGACCGCAGACCCCCAAGGCTGGCCATGGGAGGTATGGCGTGGATTTACTCTTAATACGCGTCTTATTCGTAATCGTTACAGCGCTCTCCTGTTATGAACTGCAACCCCTCGGACTGAGCCCTGTTCCCGCAGCTGCTGTGGGCGTGGTGTTCGGTTTGGCCGTGGTTCTGTTCGAGTTTCGCCTGCGGCAGGTCAGCCTGAAGCGGCTGATTGGCGCCGTCATTGGCAGCATCCTCGGCATCATCGGGGCGTATCTCTTCAGCCTGGTCATCCGCAACAGCATCGCCCCCGGGCCGACCCAGAGCTTTCTTCAGCTCTTTGTCATGCTGCTGATGGCTTACATCGGCCTGATCGTGGGCGCCGGTAAGGGTGAGCTGCTGAACCTGGCCGCGCTAGGCGGCATTTTTGGCGGCGAGAAGCAAGCCAAGCGCAGCTACAAAATTCTCGACACCTCGGTCATCATCGACGGCCGCATCGCCGACATCGCCGAAACCGGCTTCCTAGACGGCATCATCGTCATCCCGCAGTTTGTCCTGCGCGAGCTGCAACTGGTGGCCGACTCCGCCGACTCCATGAAGCGGAATCGTGGCCGCCGCGGGCTGGATATTCTGCAGCGCATCCAGAAGATCGCGACCCTGTCGATCCAGATCGTGGAAGACGATTTCCCGGCCGTGCGCGAAGTCGACCTGAAGCTGATCGAGCTGGCCAAGGTCTACGAGGGCAAGATCGTCACCAACGATTTCAACCTGAACAAGGTTGCCCAGCTTCAGGGCGTTGAGGTGCTCAACATCAACGAGCTGGCGAACTCGCTGAAGCCGATCGTGCTGCCCGGCGAGATCATGAAGGTCTTCATCCTGAAGGAAGGCAAGGAATACAACCAGGGTGTCGCCTACCTCGACGACGGAACCATGGTGGTTGTCGACAATGCGCGTAAGATGATCGGCAAGACCGTCGACATCTCGGTGACGTCGGTGCTGCAGACCACGGCAGGCAAGATGATCTTCGGCAAGTTCGACGATCGCGCCATGGCCGTGCGCCCAGCCGAAGCGCGGAACGAGCCCAGGCCTATGGACCCGCGTCCGGATATCCCGCGGCCGGAGGTGCGCAAGTCCGGTCCGACGCCGGCCGCGGTCAGCGAGACGAAGCCAGAATAAGCGCTTGCGTCAGGGCACAACTTCAGTCGTGCCGATAACTTATTGCGGAGTGCTCGGCACGGATGAAGCCGTGCCCTGATACAAACGCGGCACCGGGCATAACCTCAGCGAAGCGCCATAGGCGCAAAAGAAGATAGCCCCGCCCTTCAGGGCCGGGTAAGCGTCCCCCAAAATCTCCCAGTCCCTTCAGGGACGACAGAGCGGCGCGCCTACGGCGCGTTTCGTCCCGGCAACTTCGGTGCGACCGCGTAATACAACTGCACAAGCACGATGAATCCAATGCTCCAGTATGTGCTGAATACGCACAGCAACATGCCGCAAGCGTAGAGCGACTGCGCCACAACGATACGTCCCTTGATGGCCGAAGTAACCTGCTCCGTGAGACCCGGCTTCATCAGCTTTTTATCTAAGGCGCACAGCCAGCTGAAATACAGGGTCGACCCTAATAGAAAAATGTTCAGCCAATACACCACCAGCGCGACCCGATAGCGCATGAACTCAGCCAGGAACGAGGTCGTAAACGGTAACAGGCAGACGACCGCCAGAAATGCCAGATGAATCCACGTCAGGCCGCGGTCGCTGCGCTCCAAATGATTCAGTTGCGTCTGCTGGCCCACCCAGAAAATCCCCAGCGTCATGAAGCTCATGCCGAACATCAGCAGTCGAGGCGCCAGCGCAACCAGCACCGCCCACAGGTCGTGTTCGCCGTGCACCGCCTCCGACGCCGGCGCATGAATGTCGAGTACCAGCAGTGTCATCGCCACGGCAAAAATGCCGTCGCTAAGCGCCGCCAGCCGCTCCACGCTTTGTCCTGCGATTCGGTTGTAGAGAGTCGCCATTGGCAATCCAGCATACACAACCGCCGGCATGTAGCACTCGCACTCGGTCCTCAGCTCTCCCCTGATTGCGCTTTGAAATTGGCTGTCCCCGGCATCGTTCGAGCCTCGGCCAACTGCCAAATGCCAAGGCCCAACTGCTAAACTAAAACGAACGTCATGAACTCACCTACCCCTACCGATACCGCGACCCCCGTCATCAGCACCATCCGCGAGATTGGCCAGCACGACGGCCAGACCGTCACCATCCGCGGCTGGCTGTATAACCTGCGCGCCAGCGGCAAGTTGCTCTTCCCGATCTTCCGCGACGGCAGCGGCATTCTGCAGGGCGTCGTCGCCAAGCAGCAGGTTTCGCCCGAGCTGTTCGAAGCCATCAAGGGCCTGACGCAGGAGTCCAGCGTCATCGTGACCGGCAAAGTTCGCGCCGACCAGCGCGCCCCGGGCGGCTATGAGCTGGATGTCACCGACGCAACCGTTGTGCAGCGCGTGAATCCTGACGACCCGTATCCGATCACGCCCAAGGAACACGGCGTCGACTTCCTGATGGAGCACCGGCACCTATGGCTGCGCTCGCCGCGCCAGGCCGCCATCCTGCGGGTGCGCGCAGAAATCATCAAGGCCGCCCGCGACTTCTTCGACGACCGCGGCTTCACCCTGACCGATCCGCCCATCCTGACGCCGGCCGCCTGCGAAGGCACCACCACGCTCTTCCCGGTCGACTACTTCGAGGAGCAGGCTTTCCTCACGCAGTCGGGCCAGCTTTATATCGAAGCGACGGCGATGGCGCTGGGCAAGGTTTACAGCTTCGGGCCGACGTTCCGCGCCGAGAAGTCGAAGACGCGCCGTCACCTCACCGAGTTCTGGATGGTCGAGCCCGAGGTCGCCTACCTGCAACTCGACGGACTTGATGGAGTTGGCTGAGCAGTTCATCACCTTCATCGTGAAGCGCTGCCTGGAAAAGCGCCGTCCGGAGCTGGAGACCATCGGCCGCGACATCAGCAAGCTGGAGAAGATCGATGCTCCCTTCCCGCGGATTCCCTACGACGACGCCGTGAAGATGCTGCAGGAAGGTCACGCCAAGGGCCTGGTCGAAAACAAATTTGAGTATGGCGGTGACTTTGGCTCACCGGACGAGACCTACATCTCGTCGCAGTTTGACCGCCCTGTAATGATTCATCGCTATCCTGCAGCGGTGAAGGCGTTCTACATGGAGCCCGACCCGCGAGCGGCCGGACCTGGCGCTGTGCGTGGATGTGCTGGCGCCGGAAGGTTACGGCGAGATCATCGGCGGCTCGCAGCGCATGGGGTCCTACGAAAAGCTGCTGGAGCGCATTCACCAGCACGAGCTGCCGGAAGAGTCGTTCAAGTGGTATCTGGATTTGCGTAAGTTCGGCGGTGTGCCGCACGCCGGCTTCGGCATGGGCATCGAACGCGCGGTGGCCTGGATCTGCGGCCTGGACCATGTTCGCGAAACGATTCCGTTCCCCCGCATGCTGCATCGGCTGTATCCGTAGAGCAGTTTCGAGTTTCAGGTTTCGAGTTTCGAGTGGAGAGCTCGAATGTGGCATCACATCCGTTTCGAGTGGGCAGCTCCACATCGGGCATCAGAGCAGGTTCGAGTCGAGAGCTCGACATCAGGCATCGCTCAAGCGCCAAAGGCGCGAAAGATGATAGCCCCGCCCTTCAGGGCGGGTGACAGGATTAATTAGACCCGAGTCCCTTCAGGGACGACAGGCCGTTGAGGATGGCACCGGGGCGCCCTGTCGCCAAAATAGGATACTTCGGAACGCTGACCTAAAGGCCAGCTCTACCGTTTGAGAACGCATATGGCAACTAGTCCGATTACCAAACCGATCCACAACATTGAGACCAAGCACATCCGCGTCATTGGCGTGCCGCTCGATCTGGGCCAGTCGCGCCGCGGCGTCGACATGGGGCCTTCGGCGATGCGTGTTGCCGGCCTTGAAGCCAAGCTCGAGGCGATGGGCTATGACGTAATCGACGGCGGCAACGTCCCTGTCGCGATGCTGGAAACCGAAGCCGAAGGCGATCCGCACGCCAAGTATCTCAACGAGATCACCGAGACCTGCTCGGCGCAAGCCGAGCTCATCATCAAGACGCTTGAGAACGGCGAGATACCGCTGACCCTCGGTGGCGATCACTCCATCGCGGCCGGCACGGTCTCCGGCGTTGCCGAGTTTTACCGCCGCCGCAACCAGCGTGTCGGCCTGCTCTGGATCGATGCTCACAGCGACATCAACACGCCCGACACCTCGCCCAGCGGCAACGTGCATGGCATGCCGCTCGGCGCGCTGATGGGCCTGTTCCAGTCGCCGCTGACTGACCTTTACGGCTTCACGCCTAAGGTCCGCGCGGACAATTGCGTGCTGCTGGGCATTCGCGACGTCGACGAGCACGAGCGCGAAAACATCCGCAAGTCGGGCGTACACACCTTCACCATGCGCGACATCGACGAGCGCGGCATGCGCGCCGTCATGGAAGAAGCGCTGCGCCTGGTCGGCCGCGGCACCGTCGGCTATCACGTCTCGCTCGACCTCGACTGGATCGATCCCGAGGACGCGCCCGGTGTCGGCACGCCCGTCTGGGGCGGCGCGACCTATCGCGAAGCGCACCTGGCGATGGAGATCATCGCCGACCACGGACGCATGCTCAGCTTCGAGATGGTGGAAGTCAATCCCGTGCTCGACGAACGCAACCAGACTGCCGAGCTCGCGGTAGAGCTGGCGCTGTCGGCGTTCGGCAAGAAGATCCTGTAGAACGGCAGAGCGCGGGCCTTATGTTTCGATCAAGCGGGGCAGAGCGATATTGACCAAGCAGGGCTAGATCGGTTTTCAGGTATTGACCAAACAGGGGTAGAGCGGGCCTTCAGGCCCGCGTCCAAGGCATATCTCTCGGGACAAGAGCCGAGAGATGCACATCTTGGTTGTAACCTGATCAATCCGCGACACTGACTCTAATGAGCGCGCCCCAACTCATCTTTCCGCCGCTTCCGGAACTGCTCACCATCACCGTCGCCGGCCGCAGCATCAAGTACTACGATGTGGGATCCGGTCCTCCGCTCGTGCTGCTCCATGGCATCGGTGGCGATGCCGACGAGTGGGCCTTCTGCTTCGAGCGGCTCAGCCGATCACATCGTGTCATCGCCCTCGACCTCCTGGGCTTCGGCCGCTCCGACAAGCCGCCAATCGAGTACACGATCGCGGGGTTCGTCGAGGTCGGCGAGCAATTTCTAAACACGCTGCACCTCGATCGCGTGAATCTCCTGGGCGAATCCCTGGGTGGATGGATTGCCTCGGCCTTCGCGCTTAAGTTTCCACAGCGAGTCGACAAGCTGATTTTGGTCGACGCCGCCGGCGTCTGGGGAGACATCACCAGCCTGCCGATTGATGTGCGGGTCTCAACGCGCGCACATTTGCGCGACGTCTTCCGGCTGGTGTTCTACAACAAGGAGCTGGCGACTGACGCACTGGTCGACTATGGCTACCAGATGCATCTGCAGCGTGGCGATGCTCCGACAATCGAAAGTGTTCTACGGAATACCCCGGGCGAGCGGCTGGACGATGTCATCAACGGCATCAGCGCGCCGACGCTGATCGTCTGGGGCGAGCAGGATGAGATGATCCCGCTCCGCGTGGGTCAGAACCTGCACCGCCTGATTCGCGGCTCGAAGCTCGTGGTGATTCCCGAGTGCGGCCATCTGCCGGAACTGGAGAAGCCGGAAGAGTTCGTGGATTGCGTGCTGGAGTTTTTGAAGCGGTAGGAATGCGAATCGGCCGTCTGCCGCGGGTTCAGCGGGGACGGCTGAAGTCAGCGCGCCCCTGGTTGGGCTCGTCTCTGATCTTCTCCAGGCCGTCTACCAGTTCGTTGATGTCCTTCAACACCTCGGCAATGTTATCCGTCTTGTAGGTTCCTGCCTGGATCCGCAATTTGGTGATGTCAAGGGCCGCATTCAGGGCCGTAAGTCGGTGCATTGGCGCAATCTCCTCCGTGCCTCATTGTCGTGCCATGATTGACCTTGAGCAAGCAAAATCCATCCTTGCAAAGTCGCGCCCGGCTCGAGGCGGTACTTACGAGAATCAACCTCGAGACTTTGCATTCCTCAATTCATCGAAACCTCGACGCGTGCTATAGTTTGGGCCGTTACACCGAAGCAAGCCACTATGCCTCCCGGCCAAGAAATAATTACCGACAACATTATTCCTTATCTCGAAATGTGTCGCCGGGAGGGCACAAGCCTGCAGCGTGGAATGAACTTCGCCCTTCGTGGCGATCATTCCGTGATATTGATGTCGATTCGACGCAATGCTCCCTATCGCGATCGCATAGAAGAAAATGGCACGGTTCTTATCTACGAGGGGCACGACCAACCACGAATTGACGCCAGCCAAAATCCTAAGTTGCTTGACCAGTTGGGGCGATACTCCTCCGGCGCTCTTACGCAAAACGGCCTTTTCCACAAGGCTGCACAGGATGCGAAGGGCGGTATGCGCGATCCGGAGCGCGTGCGGGTCTACGAGAAGATTCACACGGGGATATGGTCGTATAACGGGGTGTTTCATCTAGTGGATTCTTGGCAAGAGCGAGACACGCTTCGCAGCGTCTTCAAATTTCGCCTGGTTGCAGTGGAGGGAGGGGAAGATTTCGCTCTCCCACCGTTGCTCAATCCGTCTCGACGCCGGATTATTCCAACCGAGATTAAGCTTGCTGTGTGGAAGCGTGATGGTGGACGCTGTGTGAAGTGCGGCGCTACAGAGGAACTCCACTTTGACCATGATTTGCCATGGTCTAAGGGCGGAACATCTCTAAACGAAGAAAATGTCCAGCTGCTATGTGCTCGTCACAACCTACAAAAGCACGATCGCATTCTGTGACCAACGGTAGCTTGGCAAGAACCGTGCTATAGTTCCGCCTACTGCTCCCGGCCAGTCCGTACTACAGCATCGGCCCGAACCCGGAGGAACCCTCATGTCCAAGCGCATCATCTTCTGCTCTGACGGCACCTGGAACGACGCCGCTACGAACACCAACGTCTACAAGATTTTCAAGGCAATGAACTTCACTGCCGAGCAGTGTCCCATCTACGATGACGGTGTTGGCTCCGACGGCAATACCATCCTGCGCGTGCTGGGCGGTGCGTTCGGCGAAGGCCTTGACCAGAAGATTCGCGACGGCTATACCCGCATCTCGCATCTCTACGAGCATGGCGACCAGGTCTTCCTCTTCGGATTCAGTCGCGGCGCCTACACGGCGCGCAGCCTGGCAGGCATGATCGCCACCTGCGGCCTGCCTACGCAGCACACCGACGACAACCTCACCGCAGAAGCGTTTACCGCCTATCGCACGCAAGACCCAGCCACCAAGCAACAGTTGCTGGCCGCGCTGAAGCAGACTTACGCCATCGAGCAGCCCGAGGTCACCATGGTTGGCGTGTGGGACACCGTCGGCTCGCTCGGTATTCCCGCCATCTTCGGCGGCATCGACATGTCGCGCTATTCGTTCCTCGACACCAGGCTGCATCCCTGCATCAAGAACGCCTATCATGCCGTGTCGATCGACGAACGCCGCCGCTCGTTTCCTGCAACGCTTTGGTCAGGACCGCCGGCCGATGGGCAGCACATCGAGCAGGTCTACTTCACCGGGGTGCATTGCGATGTCGGCGGAGGCTATCCCGAGACCGGGCTCTCCGACATCACGCTAAGCTGGATGATGAACAAGGCCCAAACACTGGGTGTCGACTTCGATCCCGCGGTTTACGCGCTGTATGCGGCGATCGACGCCCGGCACGCCCTCGATGTGAAGCACGAGTCGTGGTCGGTCAAGTGGGGATTTCCGGCGTCGCGAGCCATCTCCGACAACGTCTGCATCAGCAACAGCGCGCAGATCCGCCTGCAGCACGACGCTTCCTACAATCCGTGCAATCTGAAGTCGAGTGGCGGAGCGCTGGCCTCGAGCTACAGCATCGTCCCGGTAGTAACCCTGGCGACGGGCGCAGCCTCGGGCGGAAGCTAACGCGAACGCGGGAGCTAACGCGGAAAAGGTAGAGCTGGCCTTCAGGCCAGCGTTTAAGCCGTTTTAGTTCCACATTTGAGTCGGCTTCAGCCGACGGCACGAAGTCTCTATTTCAATTTTTCGATCGTCCGCGCAATTCGCTACTTCGTCGACCGTCACGTTGAACTCCACGGGGAGATTGCGTGGAGGATAGCAGGCGCTGTGATCGCACGCCTGGAAGCGCAAGGTACCCTTCACCGGATAGCTTCCTGCGGTGGCGTTGGCTGGCGCCTTAACCACGGTGTCGATGGTGAAGTCACCACTGTAAACATTTAGCTTCTCGTCGCCAGTGAAGGCGAAGGCCACATCCTGTCCGGCGGGATACTTGAAATCGCCCAGCATGACCGGTGTCTGCGCGTCCAGCTTCAGCACCGTAGGAATCAACAGAGGAGATTTCGGTGTATGCGAATTGATGTGGTAACTCAGAGCCGACGCGGAAATCCAGATTCACGTCCGTGGTGGCTCCGGCACGCAGTTGGACCTTGCCGACGGGGGCCATGATTACCTTCGGCTTGTCATCCATCGATTGCGCCGAAACCATAAGCGCCAGCAAAAGTGCCGCAAGTACTACAGAAACGGAATGCTTCATCGAGTCGCGTCTCTCGGTTCAGGGACTGGAGGTGCGGGTTTGGGCTGGGCGTCAGCCTGATTCTGTTGCACCGGCACAGGCCGGCTGGGGCTGTCAGGGTCCGTGGCCAGAGTTTTCTTCACGTCGTCTTCAATGTCCTTGCGATCCAGCAGGCCGGTCAACTTGTCGACGATGGCGCCATTGCGGCCGATGAAGAAGGAGGTCGGCAGATACTGTACGTCGCCGTAATCGTCGGAGACCTGGTTGGTACCGAGCAGGACGGTATAGTTCACGCCCAGGTCGCTGGCGAATTTGGCGATCTCGGCAGGCTCAGAGTCGTCCATGGCGACGCCCAGGATCACCAGGCCGTCCTTGCCATACTGCTTCTGCAGATCGACAAACCAGGGCATCTCGACCTTGCACGGCGGACACCAGGTCGCCCAGAAGTTCAGCAGCACCGCCTTGCCGCGATAATCGGAGAGTTTGACTTTGTGGCCGTCGAGGGTGAGCAGCGCGAAGTCAGGGGCTTCGACGCCTTTGACGTCGCCGACAAGTTTTAGCGGCCCATGCTTCCGGGCGCGGTCCAGGTACTTGCCGCTAGCCAGCATGGCCAGTACCGCCACCGTCAGAGCCACGAATACCAGTGCGTTTCTTTTCACGAAGACACCATTACAGCGCAAACCGGTTTAAGAAAGAGAGATAGCCGGAGAGCAAACGCAGGTTGTTCAGAAAGATCAAGACTCCGATGGCGATAAGTAGTATACCGCTCAGCACTTCAACCGTGTGTAAATGTTTCCGGAAGCGTCCATAGAAGGCCAGGAATCGGTCGACTCCCAACGACGTGAGCAGGAACGGGACGGCTAGTCCGAGCGAGTAAAGCGCTAACAACAAAACGCCTTTCAGAACCGTGCCCTGCGCGCTGGCTAAGACCAGGATCGTTGCCAAAATGGGACCGATGCACGGCGTCCAGCCGAACGCGAAGGCGAAACCTACGACGAACGAGCCCACCGCGCTCGAGCTGCCCTTCACTTCATGCATGCGCTTATCGGCGTACAGCGCTTTGATCTTGAGAATACCTGTCAGATGTAACCCGAAAATGATGACAACGATGCCGGCAATTTTCGACAGTAGCGAATGATACTCGTTGACCACTTGCCCCACGCCCGTCGCTACCGCGCCCAGCGCGATGAACACCACGCTGAATCCTAAAACGAAGGTGATGGAGTGCAGCATCACCGTTCCCAGCAGACGGCGCTCGGAGCTCTGCAACTCCTCGACGCTGGCGCCCGAAATCAGGGAGACATACCCTGGCACCAGCGGAAGCACGCACGGCGAAAGGAAGGACAAAATGCCCGCCAGAAAAGCAGCGAGCGGCAACGGCAGATTATGCATAAGTCATTGTAACAACGTATTTAAGATTCACTTTGCCAACTAAGCTGTTAAAAGACTGCGGCCAAGGCCGCGACCCTAGACTGAGACGCCGCAAGGTCGGAAAAGTCACGCCAGAGTTCGCTCTTTCGCGGCTACCTGCTTTTGCGGCAAGGTGATGGCCGGCTTACGCAGTCCGGACCAGGTCTCGGAAATGACGATGGAATCCCCGGGATTGTGGGGATCGTACTTCACCGAAGCCGGCAGGCCCAGGCGGCAGGAGTACAAGTCGATGAACTGCCGCAGATGCGTCACATCCTGCGACGCCTCGTAGGTGACGCCTGCCACATCGTAGTTGTAGACCAGCAGAATCATGAGCTGGCCGGTCTCGTCGTCTTCCAACTCCAGCACGTCGATCACGTTGCCGTCGATGATGCGGCCCCCACGTGTGAGGTCGGTCCGGCGCTCTTTCTCCAACTGCTCTGCCGACTTCTTATTTTTGCGCGAGAGCAGAGCATAGCCGATGATGGCAGCGGTGGCACCGATGGCGAAGACGGGATAGAGCCGATAAGAATTCATGGGAGCACGACGAGAATTTGATTCCAAGATAGCGGCAGATGGCTCACAAGGGAACAGGAAAATTTCAGCAGAGCGAAAGAGGAAACTCTGTCAGGGTAACCGCCATGTGTATCGGGGGAGTGCCCCTGGTTGGTTCGCCTATTTTCCGATTGTCATCCTGAGCGGAGCGTCCGCCCCGATTTTCCGACGCTATCTTTGCGGCGGGCGGACACGTAGTCGAAGGATCTGCGGTTTGTCCTAGGGCAAGACTTGATTCTGGAGACGACCACAGGTCCTTCGACTCCGGCGCCAAAGGCGCCCGCGCTCAAGATGACAAGTCGGACGGTTAGACTACTTCCGGTCGACCAGCGAATTTCGCAGCGTCCCCACTCCTTCAATGCTGACTTCGACCACATCTCCCGCCTTTACCGGGCTGACGCCCTGCGGCGTTCCGGTCGCGATCACGTCTCCCGGCTCCAATGTCATTACCGCCGTGATGTGGCGCATCAGCCGGTCAAGCGGAAACAGGAAGTCGGTGGTCACACCGTCCTGCTTCAACTCGCCATTCACTCTCGTCTGCACGCGCACACCCTTCCACGGATCGAGCCCATCGGCCACCACCGGGCCCACAGGGCAGAAGGTGTCGAAGCCCTTGGCGCGGCTCCACTGGCCGTCTTTGTTCTGCAGATCGCGAGCCGTGACGTCGTTCAGGCAGGTGTAGCCGAGAATGAACGGCCGCACGTCATCATCCTCCCGCAGGCGGAAGCAGCGTTTGCCGATGACCACCGCCAGTTCGCCCTCGTAATCCACGCGCTCGGCCAGATCGGCCGGCCGTTCGATGGTGTCGCCCGGTCCGATGATCGACGACGGTGGTTTGAAGAAGAACAGCGGCTCGGTTGGGATAGCGTGGTTCAATTCCTTCGCGTGTTCGCGATAGTTGCGCCCGATGCAGACGATCTTCGAGGGCTCGACCGGCGCCAGCAAGCGCACCGACTCCAGCGGAATCTGGACTCGCTCGCCGCGCTCGAAATCCGCGAAAGCCCGAGGCGCCCGTTCAAGGGCGCGCGTGATGGACTGGTGCTCGATCAGCCCGTAGCGAACGGCATCGTTCTGCGAAAACCTGCAATATTGCACGGTGAATCCTCTACTGCGCTAATTTGGCGGGCGCTGCCTCGCTGGCCACGGCCGACTTTGGGCTCTCGTTGCCGCGAAGGTCGACAGCCGACACCTGGTAGAAATATTTCTTGCCGGGCTCGATCGCCTCATCACGATAGGACGGCACCTGCAGCAACTGCGTATTCAGCTTCTGCGGCTGGCCGCCTTCGGTCCAGCGGAAGAGGTTGTAGCCCGCCAGGTCGCTCTCCATGTTCGGCGCCCAGGTCAAGTCGATGAACGGCTTCTGCCCGACGCTGGAGAAGACGGCCTGCAGCCCGGCCGGCTGAGCCGGGGGATAGATGTCGCGCGTGTAGACCTCGACCGATGGCGAATTCTCGCCTTCCACGCCGGCATTGATGCCCGAGGCGCTCACCTCGCTCAAGGTCGTAATGCGATATTCGTACTTCTGCTCCCACCCAAACGTCTTGTCGAGATACGAGCCGTTGGCCGTCGGCTGCACGTCGTCGAGCACGATGTACGCGGGCGAACCGACCGGGCGTCGCATCACGCGATAAAAGAATGACACTCCCGGCGGTGCCGACGGTGGCTGCGGACCTGACCAGGTGACGTGAACGCCGTCGGGGCTCATCGCGGCCTCAACCTTCACAGGAGCGGCGATGGTCGGCACCACCGGGACCTGTACCTGGTTCGACAGGCCGGCAGTGCGCCCGTGCTGATTGATCTCTTCTACGGCATACGTGACAAATCCGGCTGGATCCTGCTGACCGTAGTCTAGCGGCAGCGTGTCGACGTAATGAATGCGAACGTCGCCCGGAGGTCCTTCGCCCTTTTGTTTTTGCGCAGCCTTCGGCGTCGGCGGCGTGACCTCGGCCACTACCTCGCACTTGGCCATCAGGGCCGTGCCTGGGTGGCGGCAGATTAGCATCGATGGATTGTGCTTCACATTGGTGCGGTCGGTGTTCTTGCGCGCCATGGTCCACTCAAGATCGACCTTGTTGCCGCGCCGAGACGCAATCAGGTCGTCGACCGGGCGCGCCAGGTTCAAGGAAGGCAACGACGGCGCTCCGGGCGTTCCGCATCCGGCGAGCGCAAAGAGTGTGACGAGACTACCGATCAGGCCCAGCAGCCGCAGCTTCATGGAAACTAACAGGGTAACAAATCGGCGAGACCAAGGCGGCCATTAAACGAAAAACCCCACCCAAGCAACTTCAGCTTGGATGGGGCACCCTCTTGATTGTTGGTGCTGCGCTTACTGCACCAGCATGCCGCTTTCGCCGTTGCCGTTCTCCACCGCTTCTTCCGGGGGAATGACTGAGGCTGCGGCCAGGCGATCGCCTTCTTCCAGATGCAGCAGGCGTACGCCTTGCGCCGAGCGTCCCGACTCGCGGATGTTTTTGCTGTCGATGCGGATGATCTTGCCGAACTGGCTGATGACCATCACCTCCGACTTCTCGTTCACCAGCATGATGGAGACGACTTTGCCGTTGCGCGCCATGGTCTTCAGGTTGATAACGCCCTTGCCGCCGCGATTTGTCAGGCGATATTCGTCGACACCGGTGCGCTTACCGTAGCCCTGCTCCGTCACCGAGAGGATCAAGTTCGACTCAGCCTCGCCATCCTTGGCCTTCTTGCCTTCCTTCGGCGTGACTGCCATGCCGACGATGTAGTCCCCGCGGTCGAGATGCATGCCGCGCACGCCGTAGGCTGCGCGGCCCATCGGACGCACAGCATCCTCCTCAAAGCGGATCGCCTTGCCGTCATGAGTGGCGAGGAAGATGATCTGCTGGCCGTCGGTGCAGTTGGCCGCCACCAGTTCGTCTTCGTTCTCGATGCCGATGGCGTTGATGCCGATGGAGCGTACGTTGCTGAAGTCCTTCAGCGGCGTCTTCTTCACCGTGCCGTTGCGGGTGGCGAAGAAAACGTAGCGGTTCTCTTCTTCCAGATCGCGCACCGTCAGCCACGCGCGCACGCTCTCGCCGGGCTGCAGCGAGACCAGGTTGGCGATGGCCTTGCCCTTGCCCGCCGCACTCAACTCCGGCACCTCGTACACCTTCAGCCAATAGACGCGGCCCTTGTTGGTGAAGACGAGGATGTAGTCGTGGGTGGAGGCGACGAACAGTTGCTCGACGAAATCCTCCTCGCGCGTGCTCATGCCCTTGCGGCCGGTGCCGCCGCGCCGCTGTTGGCGATAGGTCGAAATCGGCGTGCGCTTCAGGTAGCCGGAGTGGCTGACCGTCACCGCAACCTGCTCGTCGGCAATCAGGTCTTCCAGATTGATCTCGGCGGCTTCGTCCTGAATCTCGGTGCGGCGCGCGTCGCCGTACTTCTTCTTGATCTCTTCCAGCTCTTTGACGATGACGCTGCGCAGCTTCTTCTCGCTGCCCAGAATGGCTTCGTACTCGGCGATACGGCCGCGGACTTCGCCCAACTCCTTCAGGATTTCGTCGATCGAAAGGCGGGTTAGACGGTGCAACTGCAATTCCAGAATCGCGTCGGCCTGGATCGCGTCGAAAGGAGTCGTCAACGTCGTCGGACTGACGCCCTTCAACGAAGTCGTCTTGTTGCCTTTGCCGTCGCCGACCGACACCGTGCTCCCGGTGAAGTAGGCAACGAGGTTGTTGCGGGCCTCGGCGCGGTTCTCGCTGCCGCGGATGATGCGGATAACGTCGTCGACGCGATCCAGCGCAACCTGGTAGCCCTCGAGGACGTGCTCGCGCTCGCGCGCCTTCATCAGCAGGTAGGCGGTGCGGCGGCGCACCACGTCGATACGGTGATCGACGAAATGCTGGATGGCCTGCACCAGCCCCATTTCCTTGGGCTGGTTGTTGACCACCGCCAGGAAGATCATGCGTGAAGCTCTCCTGCATCGAGGTGTGCTTGAAGAGCTGGTTGAGCACGATCTGCGCTTCGGCGCTGCGCTTCAGTTCGATGACGATGCGCATGCCGTCGCGATCGCTCTCGTCGCGCACGTCGGAGATTTCGTCGATGACCTTGTCATTGACCAGCTCGGCGATGCGCTTGATGAGGTTCGCCTTGTTGACCTGGTACGGAATCTCGGTGACGACGATCGCTTCCTTGTCCTTCGTCAGGTGCTCGATCGCAGCCTTGGCGCGCATCAGGAAGCGGCCGCGCCCGGTGCGATAGGCCTCCATGATGCCGCTGCGGCCATGGATGAAGCCGCCGGTGGGAAAGTCGGGGCCCTGCACGAACTTCATGATGTCGGCCAGCGTGGCGTGCGGATTGTTCACCAGCGTGATGGCCGCATCGACAATCTCGGTGAGATTGTGCGGCGGAATCTTGGTCGCCATGCCGACGGCGATGCCGTCAGAGCCGTTGATGATGAGGTTCGGAATCCTGGTCGGCAGCACGACGGGCTCGACCGTGGTGTCGTCGAAGTTGGCAACGAAGTCGACGGTGTCCTTGTCGATGTCGGCCAGCAGTTCTTCGGCGATTTCGGTGAGACGCGACTCGGTATACCGGTAGGCCGCGGGCGGATCGCCGTCGACCGAGCCAAAGTTGCCCTGCCCGTCGATCAGCGGATAGCGCAAGCTCCAGGGCTGCGCCAGGCGCACCATGGCGTCGTACACGGCGCTGTCACCGTGAGGATGATATTTCTTCAGACACTCGCCGACCACACCGGCGCACTTCATGTGCTTGCGGTTGTGCAGCACGCCCATGTCATGCATGGCGTACAGAATGCGGCGATGCACCGGCTTCAGTCCGTCACGGATGTCGGGCAACGCGCGCCCGATGATGACCGACATCGAATAATCGAGATACGAACGCCGCATCTCGTCTTCAATGTTGACCGGTTGAATGTTGGCCGCGCCGGGGCCGATGTTGTCGAGTGGTAATTGCTGGTTTGGATCGTCTGCCATGTTTAGCTGTCAGCTTTCGGCTCTCGGCCGTCGGCTAAATTCCTTCTTAAGAATCTGCGATGGTCAACTCGCAAACCAATGTGTCATCGTGACGTCTGCTGAGGACCGCGCGCTCTCCGTTGTGCGGGCAGAGAACGGACCTTATCGAGGTCGCGAAAAACTCTGTCGAATCACCCGCAAGTGATTGCAAATTCAGGAGATTATTTCACTGAGGAGCACTTGTCATTATAGCACGGGGAAGGCCTTGTCAGGCCGTGTTTATGCGGGTTCCGGAGGCTTGCCGAGACCTCTGCAACCACCGAATGCATTCCGCTGCGAATGCCACGCGGGGAGCCCATCCTAGCCCTGGTTCTGCGCCAAGGCGGGAGACTTTTTTGTAGCCTCGATGGTAGTCGCCACACCCGATCGTTCCGCGCCGTTTCCCCATTTCTGCCGCAACCGTCGATTCATGGGCTCCGAAAAAGAACGGGCGACCACGTTGCCCAGCATGGCCGCCAGAATGATGGTTCCGATGAAGAACACTGGCACCAGCGACAACGGTTTGCCGAGCTTCAGAAATAACCCGAATAGCCCGAGCACAACGAACATGTGGGTGAGATAAACCTCGTAGCTGTTGCGGCCGAGCGCTAGCAGAGGACGAAAGATGCGAGGAGCACGCCATCCGGATTGCGATGCGGCGACCATCGCCATGCACGTGCCGATGGCCAGGACCGTCTCCTCCAGGCCGGCATTGCCGAGTCCCCATCGGTAGGCCGTGCGCGAGAAACCAAGGATGAAGAGCATCAGAGCCGCGCCAGCCGCGCACACAATCCGTTGCGCCTTGCGGGAGAGGCTAACACGCGAGCACAACAACGCGGTCAGGCAGCCCAGGGCGATGGCGTCCATCCCGCCGAGATACGATTTTTCCTGCCAGATGTCATTACCCTGCGTGAAGATGGTTCGCGCGAAGGGTCCGAGGGCGACAAAGACTAATAGCAGGGGAACCAGCAGCTTTCTACTCGCCAGCAGAATGCAGGCGACGGGAAAGAAGAGATAAAACATCTCCTCGACCGAGAGCGACCACAGGATGTCCCACGTTCCGGGCAGGTATCCAAGACGCCCTTCGAGCAAATTCAGATGAAAGGTCAGCGCGGCAAAGATCGCGCGTCCCAGGCCGCCTTGCTTCGCTGAGACGACGAATCCCGGCACATGAGCGAAGTGCAAGGCGCTCAGCACGACCAGCAACAACAGCAGCAGCGGGGCAATGCGCGCGAAACGCATCTGGTAGAACTCGCGTGCCCGGATCGTTGACAGCGTTCCCCACCGCCGCAGGCTGGTGCTGGTGATGAGAAAGCCCGACACGGCGAAGAACATCTGCACGCCAAACTGGCCGTTCCACACCAGCGACGATACAAGTTGCTTGGGGATTCCCTGCGTGTAGGGAACATGCGCCAGCAGCAGGCGAATGTTGACGTGGTTCATCAACACGAAAAAGATCGCCAGCCCGCGAATGAGGTCGACGCCGTCGATGCGGCGCCAGTTGCGGCTGCTCAGGTCTGCGCGGTTACTCATCAAGAGGGAAAGTGGCTTTCAGTGATTCGATAATGCGACCGCTTTGTATCAGGGCACGAGTTTACTCGTGCCGTAAGAGGTGGCTATTGGATCAGGGCTTCAGCCCTTGTATATCTGTGCAGCGGCTGAAGCGGAAATCCTTCTGAGCGCATTCGGCACGACTAAACACGCTGCTGAAAAACTCGAAGTGGAGTGTTCTGCCGTCGGCTAAAGCCGACTCAGTATCGGAAATAAACGGCTCAGACGCTGGCCTGAAGGCCAGCTCTACCTGAGACTAACAACCGCCAGCTTCACTGCCTCAGACGCTGGCCCGAAGGCCAGCTCTACCTGAAACCACCAACCGCCGGCTTCACCGCCTCGGACGCTGGCCTGAAGGCCAGCTCTACCTGAAAGCATCAATCGCCGGTTTCAGCGGCCTCTGAAATCGTGCCCTGATGCAAAGCGCGGATGATTAACGCGGGCGCTTTGGCTAACAGCTAACGCGGTAAGACGGCAGCTAAGGACCAGATGCTAATGGCTAATGGCTAATTGCTAACTGCCAAGCGCCAGCCAACCGTCCGGGCTAATTGCTAATTGCTAGCTGTCAACCGCCGCCTTCTAGTACTCGATCCCGCGCTGCGCCTCGATCCCCTTCTGATACGCGTGTTTGACCTCGCGCATCTCCGTAACGGTGTCGGCGATTTCGACGATCGAAGGATGGGCGTTGCGGCCGGTGAGGATGACGTGCACCATCTCGGGCTTCTTCTTCAGCGTCTCGACCACCTTCTGCGGGTCGAGCATCTTGTAGCCGATGGCGTAGTTGATCTCGTCGAGGATGATGAGGTCCCACTGGCCGGAGAGGATTGCCTTCTCGGCTTCGGCCCAGGCTTCTTCCACCAGGCGCACGTCTTCGGGATCGGTCTCAGCGCCGCCGACTTTTACGAAGCCGCGGCCCATCTGCTTCATGACGAAGTTGTCGCCGAAGGGCTGCACCGCGTCGAGCTCGCCGTAATGCCACGAGCCTTTGAGAAATTGCAGCATGAGGACCTTCAGTCCGTTGCCCACAGCGCGCAGAGCCGTGCCCATGGCGGCGGTAGTCTTGCCCTTGCCCGGGCCGGTGTTGACGATGATCAGTCCTCGGCGAACGTCCGCCATAACGAACCTCCAGATGATGACGAATGAATAGAGCGGGGCGCAGTCGCAGGCCCAGACCAACATCCTAAATCAGCGGGGAGCTTACCTGTTGTCGGGCTTCTTGGAAGCAGGAATCGCCGGCTTCACCAGATGGTCGCAGCGGTTCTTCTCGTCGAGAATCTCGTTGTGGAAGGTTAGGGCGAAGAGCACGAGAACCGCGATCAGGCAGTAGACCGTAATCCAGAGGATGTCCACAGTCACCTCGAACCTGTCAGCTAGGGCAGGTGACTTTCTATCTTTACGATACGCCGAACCCGACCCTAGTGGTCAGCGATTTTAGACACACTTAACATGATTTGGCTACGGCAAAATTGGTTGCCTGGCGGCGGAGGGAAGTGCGTCGCTGGTGATCTGGGCCGCCTTGTTTGCGGCTTGCATGCCTTCGCGAATGCAGTCCGGCACGCCGATGCCATGGTAGGCGTTGCCGGCCAGAGCCAGGCCGGGAATTTCGGCAACGCGCTTTTCGATGGCGGCGACGCGGGCAATGTGTCCCGGCTCGTACTGCGCCATGGCTTCGCGCCAGCGGTAGACGCGCGAGAACATGGGACGCGCGCGTGAGCTTCATGATGTCGCGCAACTCATGCTGCACGATTTCAAGAATATCGTCGTCGCTCAGGTTGAGCACGGCTTCGTCGCGCGCGCCTCCGAGGAAGCAGCGCAGGATGCCTTTGTTCTGCGGCGCGCGATGCGGAAACTTGTTGTGGACGAAGGTGCAGGCCAGCATGCGGCGGCCTTCGCTGCGCGGCACCAGGAAACCGAAGCCGGGCGGCAGCTTGGCCAGCTGCTCCTTGTAGTAGCCGAGCGTGACCGTAACCGAAGAACTGTAGGTGATGCCGAGCAGATTGCAGGCGAGTTCGTGGTCGACGGGGTCGAGCAGTTCGCCCGCAACGTGTGCCGGCGCAGCCAGAATCACGGAGTCAAAGCGCTCATCGCCGTTCATCTCGATGGAAAGACGCCATCCGCCGTTCTCCGAATACACTCGCCGAATATGGCAGCGCATGCGAAGCGCTTCGGGATTCAGGCGCCCGATGATGGCGTCGACCAGTTGCTGCATGCCGTCATAGAGCGAAGTAAACAGCGGCTTCGGCGGACCCTTGTGCGCCATCTGCGCCATTTTCTTGTGCGCGCGCCAGCATCGCCTTGCTCAGGCTGCCATACTTCTCTTCCATCTCGACAAAGCGCGGCAGCACGGCGCGCGCGCTTAACTTGCCGGCATCGCCGCCGTACACACCGGAGAGCAGCGGATCGGCCAGGCGATCGACAACTTCGCTTCCGAAGTGACGCTCTACCAGTTGCGCCACGGTTTCGTCTTCCTGCATCGGCCGCGGCGGATGCAGCAGCTCCTGCGCCATGCGCAGCTTGGTGCTCCACGAGAACAGCGGCGACAGCGCCGTCGGCACCAGCTTGGTCGGCACCATGAACATCAGGCCATCCGGCATGACCACCAGACGGTTCTTTACCACGATGTAGGTCTTGCGCTGCGAGTCGTTGGAGCCGATGAGCTGATCGTCGATGCCCAGCTCTTTGCAGAGCGTAAGCGCCCACGGTTTTTCGGTGAGGAAGGAATCGGGCCCGGCTTCGACCAGGCAGCCTTCAATGCGATCGGAGGAGAGACAGCCGCCCAGCCGCTGGCCGCTTTCGAACAGCGTGTACTCGAGTGCGGCGCCCTCTTTGCGCGCCTTCTCGAGATAAAAAGCCGCGCTCAGTCCGGAGATACCGCCGCCAATGATTGCAATCCGCTTCATGCGGTCACTTCGAAAATCCTCTCAGCCTTGGGTGCCGCCACTGGTAACAGGACTCATGGCAGCCAGGCGAGTTTTCGCCAAATCGGAAACGGCACGTATGAACAACGGCGAGTCGTTCAGCGATTCCGCGCGGTACAGCTTCATGCCTCGCCGCTCTGCGAATTCGCGGAACAGTATATCGATATCGTACAGAATTTCCACGTGGTCGCAGACGAAGCCAATAGGCTGGAGAAAGACGCCAGTGTGTCCGGCTTTCTTCAGTCCATCGATGGTGTCCTCCACTGTGGGACCCAGCCATTCGCCGCCGGACATGCCCTGGCTCTGAAATGCGAACTGCCACTTGCCGATCTCCGGAACCTTGGCGGCGACCAGCGCCGCGGTTTCGCGCGTTTGCTTCTCGTAGGGATCGCCCTCGACGACGGTGCGTTTGGGCACGCTGTGAGCGGTGAAGATGACCGGCAGAGCGGATCCATGCTCCTCGCAGGCGGCTTTCCAGCCGGCGCGGAGGCGCTCAACAAAAGCTTCGATCAATAGCGGATGATCGTGCCACTCTTCTACAAAATCGATAGCAAAGGGCGCGCCCTCGCCGAATAATACCTGCTTGTACAGTCCAACGCTGGTACGCGAATTGTGTGGCGCCAGGCAGATGGCGACGGCCTGCTGGACGCCTATCGGCGGTCATCTGCTTCAGAGTGTCGGCAATGAAGGGATGCCAGTTGCGCATGCCCATGTAGGCCGGAATACCCAACTCGCGGGCCACTCCGTTCGTCTGCCCCAATGTCAGACATGTCAGCGGAGAGATGCCGATCTGCGAATAGCGATGCTGGACCTCTTGTACCACAGCGTCAGACATTGGCCGACCGCGTGAAATATTCTGCAGGAAGGCAGGAATGTCCTGCACGTTGTCCGGACTGCCGTGCGCGATCAGCAGCACCGCCTGCTTGCTCATAACTTCTTCTCCGTAGCGCCGGCGGTGAACTCGTGTACAAACTGCGCCAGATTCTTCACGTTGTCGACCGGCGTATGCGGCAGAATGCCGTGGCCGAGGTTGAAGATGTGTCCCGGGCGGGCGTCAGCCAGCCGCAGAATGTGCTCCGCTCGCGCCTTCAACTCGCGCCACGAAGCGAACAACTGCACCGGATCGAGATTTCCCTGGACCGCGTGATCGTGGCCGACGACGCGCCAGCCTTCATCGAGCGGAATCCGCCAGTCAAGGCCAATGACCTCCGCGCCAGTCTCCGCCATCGAGGGCAGCAGCGTAGCGCTGTCGGTACCGAAGTAAATGATGGGAACGTTGGTTTCCTTCTGTAGCCGCTGGATGAGCTGCGTGGTCGGCACCAGCGCGTAACGGCGATAGTCCTCCACGCTCAGGCAGCCCACCCAGCTATCGAAAATCTGCAACGCGTCGGCGCCGGAGCGTACCTGCTCGGCCGCGTACGCAGCCAGCACATCGACCAGCTTGCCCACCAGCTCGTCCCACAGCTCGGGCGAGTTGTACATCAGCTTCTTGACTTCGACGTAGTGGCGCGAGCCGCCGCCTTCAACCATGTAGCTGGCCAGCGTGAACGGCGCGCCGCAGAAACCGATGACCGGCATCTTCGCGCCGAAATGCTTGGCTACCAGACCAACCGATTCGGCGACATAGCCGAGCTCGGCAGCGCGATCGCTGCGCAACGCCCTCACATCCTCGGCGGTGCGAACCGGCTTCTCGATGACGGGACCTTCTCCGGGTGTGAAGTGAAACGGCAGCCCCATGACCTCGAGCGGCAACAGCAGGTCGGCGAAGATGATGGCCGCGTCGACATTCAGAAACTCGGCGGCGGTGATGGTGACGTCGGCCGCCACCTCGGGCTTCTTGCAGATTTCGACCAGCGAGTGATGCTTGCGCACGTCGCGATATTGCTGCATGTAGCGCCCGGCCTGGCGCATGAACCAGACGGGAGTGCGATCCACAGGAAGACGCCGGCAGGCACGGATGAAGAGAGAGTCGGGTGCGGACATAAAGAAATATCGTAGCACTGGGGCTCACTCGGCCTTGTGATTCAGCTCACAAAGCCACTAGACGAGAAAAATGCCCCTAGAACAGGTCGGAATGGGAGCCCGTGCGCACCAGATGAACGTCGTTTCCGGCAATCTTGTAGATGAGCAGCCAGTCGGCTTCGATATGGCACTCTCGATGGTGTTGCCAATCGCCAATTAACGCATGGTCTTTGTAGCGAAGAGGCAACGTCGCACCTTGCTCAAGCAAGACGATCAGCTCACGGAGTTTGTCCGGGTCTTTGCCCCGTTTCTTAACCAGCTTGACATCGCGACGAAACTGATTGCCCAGTATGAGATTGCGCAACTGTTAGATTCCCACGTCTTTGAACAATGCTGCAGAGGATTTGTAACGCTTACCCTCGCCGCGGTCGGCCGCCTGCATTGCCTTGACCGTTCTTGCATTCGGCACCTTAACCTCGAACGGCAGGGCCTTCTCCGAAGCTACGCGTACGAGAAGCATGCGGACCGCATCGGAAACAGAAATTCCCATTGCCGCCAGGGTCTTTGACGCTTCGCGCTTAAGCTTTTCGTCGACTCGAATGTGAACCATTGTGGAAGCCATTGCGAGAGAGCTCCTGAGACACATTGTATCTCCATTGCACAGGAGAAGCGAAACTACCGTTGTGTGAGCCCCATCACCGACTCCGCCACATCGTTCCTCCTATTCTGGCAGCAGTCCGATGTCCGACCGCAGCACCCACGTCAACCCCTGGATCGTGACCATCGCAGTGATGCTGGCCACCTTCATGGAGGTCCTCGACACTACCGTCGTCAACGTGGCCGTCCCCCACATGTCCGGCAACCTGGGCGCCACGTATGAAGAAGGCACGTGGGTCGTCACGTCGTACCTGGTGTCGAACGCCATCATCCTGCCCATGGCCGGATGGCTCGCCGCCCGCTTCGGACGCCGCCGCATGCTGCTGCTCTGCGTCACCGGTTTCAGCGTGACCTCGCTGCTGTGCGGCATGGCGACCAGCCTCGAGGCGCTTATCTTCTTCCGCGTGCTGCAAGGGCTGAGCGGCGGAGGCCTGCAACCGCTGTCGCAATCGGTGCTGCTGGAAACCTTCCCTCCGAAAAAACACGGAACGGCGATGGCCGCCTACGGGCTGGGCATCATCATTGCGCCCATCCTCGGACCCACGCTCGGCGGCTGGATCACCGACAACTACACCTGGCGCTGGATCTTCTACATCAATCTGCCGGTAGGCATCATCTCGCTGCTGATGATCAGCCAGTTCGTCATCGACCCCGGTTATCTGCGCAAGCGCGTCACCGGCGGCGTGGACCTGTGGGGCATCGGATATCTTGCGCTCGGCTTCGGCATGCTGCAGATGGTGCTCGACACCGGCCAGCGCAAAGACTGGTTCGGCAGCAACCAGATCCGCCTGTGGACCGCGCTCTGCGTCATCGGCCTGGTGGGCATGGTGGTGCGCGAGCTGACCGCGAAACATCCCATCGTCGACTTGCGTGTGCTCAAGGACCGTACCTTCACTGCGGGCACGCTGCTGATGACGATGCTGGGCTTCGTCCTGTATGCCTCGCTGATGCTGCTGCCCATCTACCTGCAAACGCTGCTGAACTATCCCGCGTTTCAGGCGGGGCTGGCGCTGTCGCCGCGCGGCATTGGCGCGCTGATCTTCACACCGATCACCGGGCAGCTCACCAATCGCATCGATCCGCGCAAACTGCTGACGGTGGGGATTATCGTGGGCGGCGGTACCATGTTCAGCCTCTCGCACCTGAACCTGAACGCCGGCTACTGGGACATCTTCTGGCCGCAGGTCATTCAGGGCGCTGCGATGGCATTTCTGTTTATCCCGCTGATGGCCACCAGCATGTCGGGCATCGCGAAAGAAAAGATGGGCAACGCCACCAGCATCTATAACCTGATGCGCAATATCGGCGGCAGCTTCGGCATCGCCTGCATGACCACGTTCCTGGCGCGGCGCCAGCAGGTTCACCAGAACCAGCTCATCAGCCACGTCACGCCGATGGACATCCGCACGCAGGAGATGGCGCAGGGCCTGCAGGGATGGTTCCGCATGCACGCTCCGCTGAGCCAGTACGACGCCATGCACAAATCCCTGGGTGCGATTTACCTGATGGTGCAGCAGCAGGCCGCCATGCTGTCGTTCGTCGAGGCCTTCTGGGTAATGGGCGTGATCTTCTGGGCTATGCTGCCGCTGCTGCTTCTGCTGCGCAACGCGCGCGACCTGCATCCGCATGTGAAGTCGCGACCTTCGGCGCCCATCGCCGACGCGAAAGTGAAAGAGCACGAGCCTCAGCCGGAACTGGTAGGCGCAGCCGCGCTGGATTGATTCTCACTTTTACAATGGGACGGTGAAAGCTTTGGGCTATCGGGGTCGCATTGCGCCGTCGCCGACGGGGCTGATGCACATCGGCCACGCGTGCACCTTCTGGACGGCGTACCAGCGCGCCCTCGAACATCAGGGCACGCTCGTGTTTCGCGACGAAGATCTGGATCCGCAGCGCTCCAAGGCGAATTACGCGAAAGCGATGATCGAAGATTTGCGCTGGTTGGGAATCCGCTGGCAGGAGGGCCCGGATGTAGGTGGACCGTTTGCGCCATATGAGCAGAGCCGCCGGCGCGAGTTGTATGTCGACACCTGGCGCAAGCTGCGCGATGGAGGATTTCTCTATCCGTGTACGTGTTCGCGGAAAGAGCTGGCGCTTTCGGCCGGGGCGCCGAATGAGGACGACGACGAGCCCCTGTATCCCGGACGCTGCCGCGAGAAAATCTCCGATGCTGGACGATATAAGACGCCGGAAGGTGTGAACTGGCGCTTCCGCGTGCACGACGATGAGGTGATCTCGTTCGACGACCTTCATCTTGGGCCACAGAGTTATGTTGCCGGGCGCGACTTCGGCGATTTCGTGGTGTGGCGGCGCGACGATGTTCCCGCGTATCAGTTGGCGGTGGTGGCCGACGATGCGGCCATGCAAATCACCGAAGTTGTGCGCGGCGCGGATCTGCTGAAGTCGACGGCGCGGCAGTTACTGCTGATTCGCGCGCTCGAGCTTGCCAGTGCCGGATTATTTTCATTGCGATCTGGTGCGGGATGCGGCCGGAGTTCGCCTGGCCAAACGGCATGACGCGCTCAGCTTGCGGGCCTTGCGGGAGCAAGGCAGAACGCCGGAAGAAGTTTTGAGGATGTGCTGCGGACAGGGTTGAACGGCTGTGCCATCGGCTGAAGCCGATTGACATTCAGCAATACACAGCTTGAACGCCGGCCTGAAGGCCGGCTCTACCCGAGAGGATGTCCCCTCCTAGCTGCCACGTTGCACGTCTCGGACGTGAACCGCCCTTTGCAATTGCGCATCGAGAATCAGCAGTGTATTGTCACCGCGTAAGCCGACAACAAACCTATGCGTGTGAATTGGACTGCCATCGGAGTTGCCGCGGTCGCCGACTGGTTGCTCGGCGCCGTGTGGTTCACCACGTTCTCGAAACAGTGGCAGGCGGGCCTGCGCATGTCGCCGGAAGAATTGCAGACGTACATGTCGCATCCCAATTTCTGGCCTTACCTGATTTCGCTGGTCTGCAGCGCCGTGATGGGCTACGTCATCGCGCGCTTCGTCGCCAGCGGCTCGGAGCATCATCTGTTCCGCGGCCTGACAGCGGGCATCTTAGTTGGTCTGGCGGCAGCCGTTGCCATGATCACGGAGATGGTATTCGAGTATCGCGCGCGTCCGTTCATCCTGATCTCTGCCGCGTATCCGCTGATGGGTTGCGTTTTGATGGGAATCATCATTGGCATTTGGAAACCGAAATCGACGACGCCACAAATAACAAAATGAAGATCGAAGGCAAGATCGTCAACGGCTATCTGAAAGTTTTGTCCGGAATGGATCAGCTCCCGGGCCCGCAAGGCCAGCGCTACATCGAGCTGTTCCGCCACGGCTCGCTCGCCGTGGAGTTATACGCGCCGCGCGGAAACGATCCCCAGACGCCCCATTCGCGCGACGAGATCTACGTCATCATCAGCGGCAAGGGACGCTTTCAGCGGGGCTCGCAGGAAACCGCCTTCGGACCCGGCGACGTGTTATTTGTGCCCGCCGGCGAAGAACATCGCTTCACTGAATTCGGCGACGACTTCGCCACCTGGGTCTTCTTCTACGGGCCTGAAGGCGGCGAAGCGCAACGATTGCCGAGCGCGTCTGCGGATTAGCTGACGCCTACTTGCCGGTGTAACTCACGCGCCAGATTGAGTTCGATCCGTCGTCAGTGACCAGCAGCGAGCCGTCCGGTGCCACGGTCACGCCCACCGGACGCCCCCACACATCGCCATTCGGCAAAACGAAGCCGGTGAGGAAGTCTTCATACTCGCCGCTGGCCTTGCCGGTCTGGTGCAGCGGCACGCGAATCACTTCATATCCGGCGCGTGGTGCGCGGTTCCACGATCCATGTTGCGAGGAGAAGATGTCGCCTTCGTACTCCGCGGGAAACTGCTTGCCTTCGTAGAACGCCAGCTCCAGCGACGCGTTGTGCGCTTGCAAGAGCACGTCGGGAACGATGGCTTTGTTCTTCAGCTCGGGATGCGCGCCTTTCAAGCGCGGATCGGGATTGCCGCCGAGGTAGTAATACGGCCAGCCGTAGAAGCCGCCTTCCTCGAGGTGCGTAATGTAGTCGGGCACCAGGTTGTTGCCGAGCTGGTCGCGCTCGTTCACCGAGCACCACAGCTGCCCGTCCTTAGGATTAATCGCCAATCCGCCGCCGGCATTGCGAAGGCCGTAGGCGTACATGTGCGCGTTGGAGCCATCCGGATTCATCACCCAGATCTGCGAGCGCCCCTTTTCGTCCTTGTGCGTGTCAGGATCGTCGATGTTTGACGCCGAGCCTACGCCGACGAAGAGCTGCTTGCCGTCTTGCGAGAAGACGAGATCGCGCGTCCAGTGGCCGCCGCCTCCGGGCAGCGTGGCAATGTGTTCGGGCTTGCCCGCAGCTTTCAGATCGCCGTTATGATACGGAACGCGGAGCACGGCGTCCGTGTCGCCAATGTAGACGTACTGCGGGTTTGGCCCCGGCGGATAGAACGCGATGCCGTAGGGCTGCGTCAGCCCAGTTACGAAAACAGACGATTGCTGTGGTTTACCGTCGGCGGTGATGCCGCGAAAAATCTTGATATCGCCGTCATGACTCTCAGCGACGAAGAAGTCGCCGTTAGGCGCGGTAAGAATCTTGCGTGGCTCCTTCACGTCGGTGGTATAGAGCTCGACCTTGAAGCCGGCGGGCGCCTGCGGCCACGCATCCTTAGGGCGGTCGACGACGCTAGGACCGTTAGTCGCGGACTTGGTGGCGTAAGGTGCAGGCAGATCGCTGGTCGTGATCTTGTGCATCGCGCCGGGCTTTTCCGTGCGGTAGTCGACGAACGGCGCATTGGGCGCGGGCGCGTTGGCCGCGCTCTGCGAGCAGGCTGGCAGCGAGAGCAGAAGTACTCCCGCGATGGGGAGCAGGCGTTGCAGAATGGTCATCAGGGCCTCAAACCTAAGATCTTGCGCGGCTGACGTGTACCTGGCCGCGACAGCGTGTTTTTAGATGTGCCAGACGCCGGAAGGTATGCGAGAAACCGAGTACGTTTTGATGACAAACGGCACTTGCAGAGCGGGCCGCGCGGGTCTAGCCTTGCAGGAATAGCGGGGTGCGCTGTGTTCTCCCTCGGATATGTGCTCATCATGGCGGGACTGGCTTTTGGCGGCGCCGTTACGATCGTCGGCTTCGGCGGCCTGCTGCTCACCTGGTTTCATCGCAAGCTGGGATCGCCGCTGCCGTTGCCTACTCTTCACAATGCCTTCGAGCGAAAGCTGTACGTGGCCGTCGGCATTGCCGGGGTCGTGGTGTGGGGCAGCGCGTTTGTCTGCAGTTTGAACTTCACGCCATAGTGACGGCGGTGACTGAATTGTCATCCTGCTGAGTCATCCTTCTGAATTGTCATCCTGAGGAGAGCTTCAGCTCGACGAAGGATCTGCGGTTCGCCAATGGGCAGTCCTTCCCTGTGGACAAACCACAGGTTCCTCCACTCCGGCGGGCAAAAGAGCCCGCCTCCGGTCGGGATGACAAATCATAAGATTCGCGGTGACAATTCCGAAACATAGGTGTGAGCCGAAGACGCATTTGTCATGCGTCGGGGCTGTGATTCCATCCCCTATAATCGAGCATTATGGCAACCACGCCAGAAGCTCCCGTTGCGGCGCGTTCCAAGTACGAACCGGTCATCGGACTGGAAGTCCACGTCCAGCTGCTGACGAAGACTAAGATCTTTTGCGGCTGCTCGACGCACTTCGGCGATCCGCCCAACACCAATGTCTGTCCGGTGTGCCTGGGAATGCCTGGTGCTCTGCCGATGCTGAACAAGCGCGCGGTGGAGTTCGCCGTCCTCGCCGCGACCGCGCTGAACTGCCAGATTCGCGAAACCTCCATCTTCGCGCGCAAGAACTACTTCTATCCCGACCTGCCCAAGGGCTACCAGATTTCGCAGTACGACAAGCCGCTGGCCGAGCACGGCTACATCGAGATCAAAACCGCGAACGGGCCGAAGAAGATCGGCATCACGCGCGTGCACCTGGAAGAAGACGCGGGCAAGAGCCTGCACGACGGCCTGCCCGACAGCAGCGAGTGGACGTCGATCGACCTGAACCGCTCCGGCGTGCCGCTGATCGAGATTGTCAGCGAGCCCGACATCGCTTCGCCCGACGAGGCCTGGGAATACCTGACGCGGCTGAAGGAGATCATCCTCTACACCGGCGTCAGCGACTGCAACATGGAAGAAGGCTCGCTGCGCGCCGACGCGAACATCAGCATCAAGCCGCGCGGCCAGCGAGAATTCGGCACCAAGACCGAAGTCAAGAACGTGAATTCGTTCCGCTACATCCGGCAGGCGCTGGAGTACGAGATCGAGCGCCACGAGCAGGTGATCGAATCGGGCGGCAAGATCATGCAGGAGACGCGCCTCTACAACGCGGCCGAAGGCAAGACCTACGGCATGCGCTCCAAAGAGCAGGCGCACGATTACCGCTACTTCCCTGAGCCGGATCTGCTGCCGCTGGTCGTTGATGAGAAGTGGCGTACGCAGATTGTCGCCGAGCTGCCGGAGCTGCCGGAGGCGCGGCGGGCGCGCATGGTCGCGCAGTACGGCATCACCGAATACGATGCGGCGACCTTAACCAGCACGCGCTCGTTGGCCGATCAGTTTGAAGAAGCGGCAGGCGCGGCCAAGAATCCCAAGCGCGTTGCCAACCTGGTGCAGGGCGAGTTGATGGGGCGGCTCAAGGCCAAGGGCCTCGAGATCGAGCAGTCGCCGATTTCGATGAAGGGCGTGGCGTTATCGGCCGATCTGGTGGAGAGCGGTGCGATCAGCGGCAAGATTCTCAAAGACCTGTACGACCTGGCGTTCGAGCGCGGCGAAGATTTCGCGGCGATCTACGAAAAGGAAAAGCCGCAGCAGATCACCGATACCGCTGCCATCGAGAAGATCATCGACGAGGTGATTGCCGCCAGCCCTAAGCAGCTGGAACAGTATCGCGGAGGGAAGAAAACGGTCATCTCCTACTTTGTGGGACAGGTGATGAAGGCGTCGAAGGGACAGGCGAATCCGGGGCTGGTGAACGAGCTGCTGGCGAAGAAACTGGGTTAGCTCCAGCTTCTATTTCAGGGAGCACCGCTTCAGCGGCGCAGCTTAAGAGCAATTCGGAGTAGGGCTTTAGCCGCCAAGCTCGTTATCTCAGGCGCTAAAGCGTACCAACATTCTGTGCTGGCACCGCCCGCCTGAAGGCGTGCTCCATACCATCGATGAGCCGCGACGAGAAATCTCTATTGTCCCGGCTGTTCCGCCGCAGCCGACACGTGTTCGTGGGTGATCAGCCATTTGCCGTCCTGCTGCTCCAGCACGGCGGTCCAGCGCAGCGTCAACTTCTGCGCTTCGCCCTGTGGCGAAGTGCCTGCCATGTCGAGTGTTCCTGTCGTCCATGTGTACTGTCCCGCCGGATGGATCTGCAGATCGTCATTCAGCGTGTAGGTCACCTTGGGCGAGTCCTTCAAGGAAGGAGCGACACCGTCGTGGTATTCCTGCCAGCTGTTGTACTTCAGCGGAGCTACATCAAAGAACAGATGCCCCGGGCCTTGCACGTAAAACCGGCCCTGCTTCTCGATGTCCGCCGAAGCCCAGCCGTCCCAGATACTCTGCAGGTAAGCGCGATCGACAGGTGCCACAGTGTCAGACTTCGCAGATTTTGTAGGAGTTGAAGTTTGTGCGGCCAGGACGGTGCTTAAGGCCAAAAGCAGTAGGACAACACTTGCGCGACGCATGACTTCTCCTGATAAGTGCGGCTGAGCGGATTCTCGCAGAGGGGAGACGGCGATTCAACTGCACGCTGCGGAATTAATACGACGCACGTCAACCTCTCGGCTGAGGCCCTTAGGTCTTGTGCCAGCGAAGACGAAAACCCCACCCAGGCAAATCGGCCTGGATGGGGAGCACCCTGATGTCTGGTGTCTCGATACACCGTCTGCTCTTTGCGATCCGCTACGCTTTGGCTTCGTTCCAGAATTTCATCTCGTCGGCCGACGGCCCATACATTCCGGGCAGCTCGATTTCATTCAGGCGCAGGTAGACGCCAAGCTGCGCGCGGTGATGGATCATGTGGCTCATCACCATGCCGCGATAGCAGGCGGCGCGTGGCATGGCCATGATGGTATTGCCCTTGGCGTCCTTCAGACTCCAGACGACGGGGAAGTCTTCGTCCTTGGCGGCGGCCAGAGCAGCGCGACCGGCCTTGACGTTCTCATCGAACTTGTCCAGCACCTCTTTGCGCGTCTTGGGCGAAAACGGCACGAAGTTCTCCATGTCCATCTTGAGCTCTTCGACCGTGAAGGTTTCCTTCGCCCAGCCCGGCAGTTCAGCGACGTGGCCGGCCAGCCGGTTCATCGGCATCGATTTCTCGTGCGGTTTGTAATCGGTAAGATTCTCAGGAAGCCGCTCCAGCAGCTTGCGGGTGTTCGCCGTCTCAGCGTCGAACTCGGGGAGAAGCATGTCACGAATTGCCATAGAAAACTCCAGCCGCGGTTGCGGCGACCGGGGAAGTATAACCGAAGAAAAGGCGAAAGTCAGTGTTCCTGATTGTAAAAATTTCGAGAAGGTTCCGGAAGCGGACGGGCGGCTGGAATCCGGGGTTCGGCTGCTTATTGGCTGGCAGCCACGGCTTGCGCCACGGCACGCTCGGTGGCCGGAGGCGCCAGTCTGTGACCTACGCGGCGTCCAAACTCGATCAGCGGCTCCTCCAGCAGGTGATAGCTGACGACGGAAGCCACCAGCGTGAATGCGGCGCTGGCCAGCACCAGCAGCCATGTCGGGGCGGCCAGCCGATCGAAGCAGTAATAGATTGCGATCAGGTGGAAAAGATAAATGCCGTAGGAATATTTAGCGATGTGTCCGGCAACCCAACGCACTGCCGGGACTTGCACCTCACGAAAGAGCGGGATGGCCAAGCCCAGCGCCAGGCACTCAAGCCAGCCGTAGCCACGTGGATCGAGCCGTTGATAGGCCACATAGACTGCAAGGATAAACACCGGCCACAGGAACCACGGCAGCTTTGGCTTCCAGTTTCCCAACAGGCAGTACGCCAGAATTCCAGGGACGAAGCACGGCGCAAAACGCAGAATGTTGTGCGGCCCGCTCATGAACGGCTGGAAATAGGCGAGCGGCAGCAAGGCCAGCCAGATCAGCGCCAGGTTGCGCGCGGCCCGCGCGCTGCGCGTCACCACGAACAGCAGTGGCAGCACCACGTACATTTGCACTTCGATGGGCAAACTCCACAGCGGAGCCAGCGCCATCGGCGAGTGCGTCAGGTTCATAGTCAGCGCCAGATTCGACAGCAGGTTCCACTTCCCCAGCCACACATATTCGCGCGCCGGATTCGATGGGATATGCATCACCACTACGAGTCCGACCACGAACATCGAGAGTGGGTAGATGCGGAAGAAGCGGCGGATGTAGAAGTTGAGCGCGCCGCTGTTGCGCTCCATCGACATCATCAGCACCAGGCTGGTATGCACGAAAAAGATGAGAACGCCGAACTGGCCCAGCCCGCTGACCGGCCGCTCCGAGAACCAGCCATACTCCAGCAGATGATGACAGAACACCATCAGCACCGCGATCGCCCGCAGGACGTCGAGATTGGCCGAGTTCCTGGACATGAGGGAATTCCGTGGCGGCGGAAGCGTCCTTCACTGTACCGTAAAGTCGAGGCTCACTCAATCAGGCTGGCCACGTAGAAGGCCGCTATTCATCGGCATGAAATCGAAAGTCTGCAAGTCGACGACAGATCCCCACGTGCTGCAGACCAGTCACTCCACCTGCCAACCAGTTCCATTCGTACGAGCGCGAGAACCGTGAACTCGACGCAAACTTCCAGAAATAATTCGGCCGTAGGTTCCCGGATCAGAACTATGAGCAAACGCGCGAAAATCGCGGACTGGCGATGGATTTGTCGAAAAATCCCAAGTTTTTCGGCAATCCTAGTCGCAATCCTATTGACCGCTTCGTTCTGCTGAACAAGAATTTGGTCAGGTTCCACGAATTACAACTCAGACCACAAGGAGCTAAGGATGAAGCGATTATTGGTGACAGTGATTTTTGCCGGACTGGTCGCGGGCTCGGTAAGCGTTCTGGCAGCACAGAGCGCGACTTCAGCCGCGCCACCTGCGGCGCAAGCCGGCACGGCGAATCCGGAGAACCAGATCAAAGGGGCCATGCCTGTGCGTCTGGTCAAGCCCATCGATTCAAAGAAGCTGAAGGAAGGCGATACCATCGTCTGTGAGACGATCGCCACCGTTCACTCCCGCAGCGGGTTAATGATTCCCAGCGGGTCCAAGGTCATCGGCCACGTGACCAAAGCCCAAGCCCGCTCCAAGGGCGACCCCGATTCGACTCTTGGAATTGCCTTCGACAAGATTGAATACGGCAAGGGCGAAGATGTTCCCATCAACGGAACGCTGCAAGCTGTAGGGCCAAGCTTGGGCAGCTCCGGGCCCAACGCCGGGCCGGCCGATCCGGGGAACTCCTTGTCCGGCCGAGGAGGAAACGGCTCCAGTGCGCCGCCGACTTCCAGCATGCAGATCGGTGGCGCCAGAAATGGCACGCCGGTCCTGGTTTCCACCTCGCAAGGCGTCCTCGGTATCAAGAATCTCCAGATGGGTTCCGACGGGGTGCTCACCTCAACCGGCAAGGAAGTGAAACTCGATCCTGGCACGCAACTGTTGATCAACGTGCAGATCGATTTGCCGTCCCGATAACCGCAACTTGTCTCCGGCCGCTCCTCCGGAGAACGCAAAGGGCCCGCCCGCCGGCGGGCTCTTTTCTTTGGCTTCTGCTTTCACGCGTCGCAGCTATCTTCGCGGATAGTGGAAGCGCCTGTCAGATAGGCCGGATGGTGGAAGTCTGCGCCACGGCTTCTCTTCTTGCCCGGGCAAAACTCCACGCTCACAGCAAGTTGTGTTTTTTGCTGCAGCCGCGTCAGCTTTGGCACTCCGGCTGCGATAAGACAAGGCGCCACCTGTCAACAAGTGGGAAGTATGAAATCAATTCGTTTGCTGATTCTGCTTTTGGCAGGTGGCGTTTTCACGCTGCAGGCTAATTTTGTTCAGGCCCAGGCGGAGATCGATCCTGACCACTACGAGCCACCGATCCATCACGTGCAAGCGCAGCCTTCGTCGCACGCCTCTCATCATCGCCAGACGAACCGGGTGGTCGCCAGCCGTCATTCGGGAAAGTCGCACCCACATCGTTCGCACGCCTCTGCCTGAACTCAGCCCAGAGCTCCCGTCCAGCGCGGCTTTGCGTCGACGGGGAACGTTTTGAGGCGTGCGCCGCGGCTAGTCGACGTCGATAGCGATGACGACGTTACGATGCCGCAGGAGCTTGCCGAAGAAGTCGCCGATCCTCTTGAGAGCGTATTTACGGCGGAGTAGTTCCTGCCCATGGGCGGCGTCAGCGTCTCCGCAAATGCGGGCGCGCGCGTCGATCCATTCGCCGTCTACTTTGCCGCGGACGTTGCAGGGCGCAATCCGCACCTTAGGACTGTTCCGCACGCGCTTTACCTTGCCGGCGTCCAGTTCGGAATAGATGTAGAAGACGGTCGCGGTGGGATTGGTGTGGCAGACGTCCTGCACGAACCACACAGGCGTGCGCACGCCCACCCCGTTCTTGCGGAACGTTTCCAGGTTCAGATATTTCGCCCGCGCAAACTGGGCGACGGAATCAGCCATTCGTTTTCCTCCACGCTACTGATGAGCTTACCGCACGGCGCGCCAGCCCGTGCTGCCGAAGCCTGTGCGCTATGATTTCCCCATCTTTCGAGTTCCCGGCGGAGCGGATCGGATGCAGAAAAAATTCAAGAGCGAAATTGAATCGTCACACGGCGCGTGGTGTTTTTTGCCGGTACCTTTCAGCGTTGCAGAGACCTGGGGCGCCAAAGGCAGGTTGTTCGTGAAGGGCACAATCAACGGCGTCGAGTTTCGCGGCACCATCTCGCCGATGGGCGGACGTCACCTGCTGATGTTCAACAAACAACTCCAGGCTGCGACCAGGGCGGGCGCGGGCGATGTCGTCAGCGTCGTCATGGAGCCTGATACGGAAGAGCGCACGGTTGAAGTGCCGAAGGAGTTGACGAAAGCCTTCCGCGGAAACAAGGATGCGAAAGCCAAGTGGGACAAGCTGGCCTACTCGCATCGCCGGCAGTTCGCGCTGTGGATCAACGACGCCAAGCAAGAAGCGACGCGCCAGCGCCGCGCTGATAAGGCCATCACCATGCTGCTGGCCGGAAAGACCGTGAACTGATTTCCTCTACGGCTGAGAAACGAAGGGCGCTCCCGCGAGCGCCCTTTTGGTTGCGCGATTTGAAGTCGCGGTTAGAAGCTGACGTTCATGCCGAACTCCATTGCACGGGGCGCGCCCAGGTTAAACACGCCGGTGCCCGCGCCCACTCGATTGGTGATGCGCGTGCCCGGAGTGGTTCCGTTGACCGAGCCCGGGGCTCCCGTCAAGCCGCCGGTCAAGGCGTTCGGCGGCAGGTCGAAATTCGCCATGTTGAACAGGTTGAAGAAGCCGGCGCTGGGCTGGAAGGCGATGATGTGCGAGCGGGCTTCCAGTTTGTACGTCCATGCCAGCTTCAGGTCGAAGTCGCGCAGGTTGCCCATGCTGACCTGGTTGGGAGGAGCGAATTGCAGTGTGCAATTCGCGCTGCTGATGCTGCCGCCCTGGATGCACGGCGCTACCGCACCCAGTTGCTGCAACTGCGCCAACGTGAACATGCCGTTCTGGATGAGCGTTTGTCCCGCAGGCGTCGCTTTGTTGCCGTACTGGTTGTTGTAGTTGTTCAGCAGCAGGTTGATAGTGCTGCCGTTCACCTGCGATCCGAAGGCGCCATTTACCGAACCGGGCAGCGGATCCTGGGTGGTGCCGTCGCCGTCGAAGTCGGTCTGGAAGATGGCTCCCGGACCGCTGCCGGGCACTTCGATCGGCACCGACAGCGCCGAGTAGAAGTGGCCGATGAACGACAACTGGAAGTTCATTGGCAGATTGCCCACCACGCCGAACGACAACTGGTTTGGGCGGTTCAGCAGCGACGGGCCGAAATACTTGTTGGGGTTGTCGTTGTCCAGCGAAGGAACGATGAAGTCCTGATCGCTGTTGGAAATGCCACCGAGCGTGCCGCTGATGCCCGAGCCGCCTCCGGAGTTCTTGAACGAAGAGTAGGAGTATCCGACCTGGAAGTTAGCGGAGCGCACGCCCTTGAACGGACTGTTCTTCTGGTAGACCAGCTTCACATCGAGGGCGTTGTACTTGGAGATGCCGGCCGGAACGAGAAACGGCATCGCCGGAGCGTTGGGATTTTCGCCGCCGAAGGCGCAGCCATACGGATTCGCGGCGCAGGTACCGCCCAAGTCGCCTTGCGAATCCAGACCGTTAAGCGCGAAGTCGGCAATGCGTCGCTCCCTGTCCGATAGCGCAATCGACCGTCGTGCAGGCTTTGCCCGTCGCCGGATCGGCGAATCCTGAAACGGTATGACTGATCGCCCAGTTTGCTCCAGCCTTGTTGAAGTACTTCACGCTGCCGGTATGGTTCTGATCCACGCCAAGCAGCAGGCCCGTGGTCACGTTGCGGACGTAGTCGGCGCTCAGCACGACGCCGGGAGCCAGCTCGCGCTGAATGCCGACGTTGATCTGCGTCGAACGCGGCGTCTTGTAGTCGGGCGCAAACAATCCCAGCGGGAAGTTCACCCCTCCGGGTGACGAAGTTCTGCAGGTAGTTGGGATTGGGGAGGGTAAGGCTGAAAGGCGAGAGCGCCTGATACTGCGATTGCAAGTTTGCGATGGAGGTTGCCGGCCTGACCGATCGGGATCGGAACGGTAGGCTGGCCACATGCCGCGCTGGCGATGTTGAGGTGCACGCCGGTAACCGGCTGAATGCTTGCCGCAGTCGCACACTGTGGGAGTCTGCAGGAACGCGCCATTCGGCAGGCGCAGCGGGCGATCGAACAGAACGTTGTTCCAGATCACGTTCTCGTAGTACAAGCCGATGCCGGCGCGGATAACGGTCTTGCCCGTCTTCCACGGATCCCACGCGATGCCAAGCGACGGCCCGAAGTTCATGTTGGGATTGGGAATCGGATTCGCCCAGGTTGGGCCAGCTTGGAATCAGGTTGTTGAGGAAGGGCAATGCGCCGGCAAGTCGCTGTCGGTACGGCCGGTATCGCGGTCATAGCGCAAGCCAAGATTGATGGTGAAGTTCGGGAACATCTTCCAGGTATCGGCGATGTAGAGGCCGAGACGGTTATCCGGGCCCAAGTCCGCCGGCCGGGAAACCGAACGCCGGCTGCGTCGGTCGAATAGCCCTGGCCATTGCCGAGGACGACCGATTCCACCGGATAGTTCAGCGGATTGCTGGCGCCGCCAGGATACGGTCCCAGTGCTGCAACTGGCAATCGTGCAGCCATGGGCGTGCCGTTCGTTACTCCGCAAGGATCATGACCCGGTAGCTCGACACACTCGAAAACTCGTTCTGCCCGGTAACAATCTGCGGCGCCAGTTTGAAGAAGCTGGCGAAGCCGCCGCCCTGGATGTGGTTGAAGTCCACACCATAACGGAGGATGTGCTTGCCTACCGTCTTCGAACCGTCGTATTTGATCTGCTTGTCGCTCTGCGGCGTGCTCTGCGGAGCCAGCAGGTTCGGGCCGGTCGATGGGCCGTTGACCACGTTGATGTTGAGGTACTGACCATCGCCGGGAAAGTCGGACAGCGGCAGACCGCTGCCGATGGCGCCATCGACAATCTCGTTCTGGAATTTCAGGTAGCTGAAGCGGAGGCTGTGCGTCCACGAGCCGGTCGTGAAGTCGGCGCCGCCTACGTAGTTGCGCGAATAGTTCTTCGACTGGTAGACCTGCAAGCTGTCGGAGAAGAACGTTCCGTCCGCCTCGATCTGCGAATAGCTGTAGCGGAAGAACAACTTCACGTTGTGCGGCGCTACGTAGTCGACGCGGCCGAGGAAGTTCGGATTCTTGAAGGGCGCGTCGAAGCCACCGCCGAAATTCTGGAACGGCGCGGCATAGACCACCGGGCTGAACAAATCCTGGTAAGTCGCGTCGCCCTCGGCAAAGTAAAACAGCTTGTCCTGGATGAAGGCCCCGCCCAAGCGTTCCGCCGTACTGATTGCGGTGGTAGTTGGGATCGGCGTCGCCGGCCGGCTTGGGCAGCGAAGCGTCGATGTTGCTGCTGCGGTAGTACTCATAGCCCGAGCCGTGGATGGTGTTGGTGCCCGACTTGGTCGACACGTTCACCACGCCCGAGGAACTCAGATCGTTGGACAGATCCATGGTCGACTGCGTGATCTGAAATTCCTGAATGGCGCTCGACGAAATGTTGCCGGTGGTCGTGCCTACGGTCTCGTCGGAAATGTCGGTGCCGTCCACCTGGATGCGGGCCGTACGTCCGAAGCGCCCGCCGATGGAGACCGACTGATAGCCGATCTTGGTGGGATCGAAGTTGGTGCCGTCCTGGATCTGCACGCCGGGTTCGAGCTGGGCGAGATCCAGGAAGTTGCGCCCGTTGACCGGCAGGCTCTCAATCTGGTTGGCCGTCAGCACGCCTTCCACCGATGTGGTCTCGGTGTTCACGGCGATCGTGCTGGCCTCGACGTTCACCGTGGTCGATTCGGAGCCGACCTTCAGCTTGAAGTTCACCGCGGTGTTGTTGGCGATCTTCACCAGCACCTGCTGCTGTGTCGTCTCGAAACCTTTGGCCATAACTTTCACCAGGTAGGTTCCCGGGGCGATGGAGCCGGAGTTGTAAAAGCCGCTGCCGTTGGTCATCACATCGGTCGAGACGCCGGTATCGATATGGGTGATGGTGACCTTGGCGCCGGGAACGGCCGCGTCGCTGGTGTCGGTGATCAGGCCGTTGATGTTGCCGGTGGAGATCGTGGACTGACCCCAGAAGTTCGAAGGCAACAGAAGGAGAATCGCGAACGTTGCCATCAGAGGGAGCAGCTTTTGTTTGCGAAGAGCCTGTCGGGTCTGCATGCACCTTCTCCTTTTCGTGAGCGACAAGCGAGCGCCTGCCGCGTTCGCCCCACAAAGGTCGAAGCTCCCAGCGATGGGGAGATCCGGGTCGGGAAGGACAGCTGTTTTGTTTACTGCAAAATCACCGCGCGGACGGCTAGCCGCGAGGGCCCACTACAAGTGCATGTGCCTGGAATTGCGCAGACGAGATTGTGCCGAGTCGGCAGAAGCCGGACAGGTCCGGCAGACGAAATTGCAAATGTGGCGCCACGCCAATCACTCCGCTAGTTGGCACAGCGATTCACCCTGATGGTCCGGAGACCGTGTACAGATTGGGCTGCTTTATCGCATTCCGGTGACCAAACCGTTGCACAAGCTAAAGCATTGTGAATTGGAGGGGTGAATGTCGGATTCAGGCTTCGGAATTCCCGAATCCCGTAGTCATGCTCGGACGAGCTTCCATTTTTTGTAGACGAAAGGACCGAAAACCGTTGCGGACGGCACTTGGCAAATCCGGGCAGACAATTCGATTGAAGACGGCCGGGTCCTACGCTTTGCCCGTGCAGAGGGACTGTATCGCTGCCAGCGCCTCCGCGCACTGCTCCCGGCTGACGTCGAGATGAGTGACGAAGCGGATGAGTTGCGGACCGACGCCGTTGGCCAGGACGTTCTTCGCGGCCAGCTTCTGCGAGAGTTCGCCGGAGGTCATGCCTGTCGCCGGAGATATCGCAGATCAGGATGTTCGTCTGCACCTTGGCGGGATCGATCTTGATGCCGGGAATCTGGGCCAGCCCTTCGGCGAGAAACTTCGCGTTGGCGTGGTCCTGCTTCAGCTTCTGCGGACCCTCTTCCAGCGCAATCAGTCCGGCCGCGGCGAGAATTCCCGCCTGCCGCATGCCTCCGCCCAGGGCCTTGCGGACGATGCGACCGCGATCGATCAGCTCGGCCGAGCCCACCAGCATCGAGCCCACCGGCGCGCCCAGTCCCTTCGACAGGCAGAACATCACCGTGTCGGCCTTGGCGGTGAGCCTGTTGACGGGAACGCCCAGCGCCACCGAGGCGTTGAAGACGCGCGCGCCGTCGAGGTGAACCGGCAATCCGGCGGCATGCGTTTTGTCGCAGACATCGTCGAAAATCTCCGGCGGCGTGACCGTCCCGCCGGCCATGTTGTGCGTGTTCTCCAGCGAGACCAGCCCGGTCTTGGCCGCGTGATAGCTCTTGCCCTTCAACTTCGATTCGACGTGCTTCCAGGTGAGGATGCCGTCCTCGGCCCAGACCGTGCGCGGCACTACGCCGGAAAATTGCGCCATCATCGCCATCTCGTAGTTGAAGACGTGGCCGCGCTCCTCGCAGATGACCTCCTGGCCGTGATGGGTGTGCAGCTTGATCGCGATCTGGTTGCCCATGGTGCCGCTGGGAACAAACAGAGCCGCCTCGCGTCCAAAGATCTCTGCCGCGCGCTTCTCCAGCCGGTTGATGGTCGGATCTTCGGCGTAAACGTCGTCGCCGACTTGGGCTTCGAACATGGCGCGCCGCATCTCGGGAGAGGGCTTGGTGACGGTGTCGCTGCGTAAATCGATGGCGGGTACGGTTGGCTTGGCGGTGTCGCGTTCGGTCTCAGGAGCGGAGGAATACATAGCTGCTCCAGTGTAATGCAGGCTCTGATGGGCGGGAGGAGAGTTGTGAAAGGGCACGCCTGATACGTGCCCTGACATGGGAAGCTGACATCACCTGCGCGACAACCGGGCTAGCTGGTGTGATGCGAATGATGATGGCTGGAGTGGTGGTGATTGTGGTGGTGATGATGGGCCTTGGCGAAAGCCGGTGCCGAAACCAACACCATCGCAACAAGCAGCAACGGCAAAAGCTTCTTCATGGGCCGGATTATAGCGAGGAAATTCCGCCAGGGAATGCCCCTGACGATCGAAAGAACCTGCGTCGGCAACAGCAAAATAACGAAGTCTCGCCAGTACCCGGGAAACTACAGAAAACACCGATGCTTGGGTTCCAGGACTAGCCAAATTCGGCCATATTTTTGCCTTTCTGCAGCTTTCTTCATACTTTCGCAACTTCGCCGAAACATCGGGGTTTGCTCTTTGCGGACAAGACTATGCCAGAGACGACGATCGAAACCGCGGGTTACTCCTCTCCTCCTCCCACCTCTTCGCGCGACCGTATTCTGTTTGCCGGCAAGCGCCTGTTCGCCCGCAACGGCTACGAAAATACCAGCACCGTGGCCATCGCCCGCGAAGCCGGTACCAGCGAATCGCAACTGATGAAGCATTTCGGCAGCAAGCAGGGATTGCTGGCGGCCATCCTCGATTATGGCTGGGGCAAAATCATCAAGCGGGTTGAGGCGTCGCAGTCCAACGGCTCACTGGCCGACCGCCTGGTCGCCGCTCTAGAGGCGATGATCATCGAGCTGGAGAACGATAGCGAATTGAAAGAGCTGGTCACGCTGGAGGCTTGCCGCGTCCGCAAAGATAATCGCGATGTGGTCATGAGCCTCGGCTACCGTCAGTTCTCCAACCTGCTGGGCGCGCTGCTGAGTGAGATGCGCAACCGCAACCAGATCCGCTCCGACGTGAACCTCGATGCGTTGCGCGCCGGCTTCCTGGGCATGGCCGAAGGGCTGCTTCGCGAGCAGGTGGTCGCCCACCGCTCCGATTCGCACATGGACTATAACTTCGACGACATTCGCAAGCTGCTGGGGATGATGGTTCCGGCTTTCGGCAACGAAGGCGCTCACTCGCTTCGCGTCGTCAACGGATAACGAACGCTTTGAAAGAGCGCAGCTGCAACTGCGCTAGCCTAAATCCTTCCATCCGAAATCACCCCTTTGAAGGGGATGCAGCTTCAACTGCGCCGGCCTAAATCTTCCCATCTGAATCAGCGGCTTTGAAGATCACCGGCTTTGAAAGGGCACAGCTTCAGCTGTGCCGTCAGCATTCCATCCAAATTCTCTTCCGAGTGGACTTCAGTCCACGAGGACCTATCGGCCGTGCTGCCGCTTGTAAATCTTCTCTACCGCTTCCACGGTATCGATATCCTTCGGCAACTTATCTTCGCGCACGCGCACGATGCGGGGAAAGCGCAGGGCATAACCGCTCTCGTGACGGTCGCTGCGCATGATGGCGTTGAATGCCACCTCCAGCACCATCGTCGGTTCCACTTCGCGCAGATGTCCGTGATCGGCGGTGGTGTGGGCCAGGAACCACTCGGTCAGCTCGGCAATTTCTTTATCCGTCAGTCCTGAGTACGCCTTGCCGATGTTGACCAGCTCTTCGCCCTTGCGCACCGCGAAGGTGTAATCGCTCAACACGTGGATGCGCTTGCCGTGTCCGAACTCCGCCGCCGTGACCACCACGTCGAGCGTCGCCAACTCACGCTTGAGCTTGAGCCACCATTTGCCGCGGCGTCCAGGCATGTAAGCCGAGGTGAGGTCCTTGATCATCAGGCCTTCGTTGCCGCGGGCCATCGCGGCTTCGAAGTATTGCTCAAGCTGCTCCACCGAATCGGCGCGCATGGACGGCGCGCGCAGCACCCAGCCCGAGTTTGGCTGCTCTTCGATCTCCGGCTCGAACATCAGGTTGCCTTGCGAGTTGATGACCGCGCGCGGCGACATGCTCTCGGCTCCGGCGAAGACGCGATCGAGAATCTGCGCGCGCTCGGTGAGCGGCTTGTCGAGCGTGAGTTCGCCGCCGGCATAGATCACGTCGAAGACCACGTACGCGACGGGAACCTCCTGAATAAGTTTTTCGCTGACCTGCTTGCGTCCCAGACGCTTCTGAATTTCGCCGAACGGAAGCGCGTGTCCACCTTCTTCGTTGTGCCGCCAGGCGACGATCTCGCCGTCGAGAATGACTTCTTCGTGGAAGTCGCTCAGCGGCCCGACCAGCTCAGGAAACGAGGGCGTCACTTCATCTAGCGTGCGCGAGAACAGCCGCGCCTGTTGCGAGCCGCAATGCGCCTGAGCGCGAATGCCGTCGTACTTGTCCTCGACCTGCGCGTGCTCGAAATATTGAAACGCCTCCTCGGCGCTCTCCGCCGGACTGGCCAGCATGAAGCCGATGGGATGAAACAGCCGCATGCGCGCGTCGCCCAGCCGATGCTCAGCCGCCAGCGTCAAGGTCTCGCCGATATCGCCCAGCAACATGTTGACGCGTTGCACCGACGCCACCGGCTCCGCATACGCTTTCGCAATCGCCTCTTCCACCAGGCTCTCTTTCAGCCCGATGCGCAGCTCGCCGGTAATGATCTTCAGGATGTACTTGGCTTCGAGCGCGGTGGCCCGTTCCAGCAACGTCTCCAACACTGCCGCTTTGGCAGCCGCGGTTCGGGTTGAGGCAATCTGATCGAAGACGGCGCGCACTTTCTGCAAGCTGATGCTCGAGGTCGCCGGCGCGGTCTTCAACAGCACGTCATACGCGGCCGCGCCCAAGTCACCGCGTTTGCGATAAGCTTCGGTCAGGGCCGCAGTGCGTGCGCCGGTAATCTCGCCCACCAACTTCCAGAGCAACGATCCGCCGATCTGCAACGTGCGTTCATCAAACGCGGCAAACGCGCGTCCTGAGAGAAACACTGCCGCGATCCCCGCGTCGCCGACCTTGCAAGAGACGAAGTATTCGGCAACCATGGTGACCTTCTCGGTCTTCCTGGTCGTCGACGCGATGTGCTCACAAAGTTCAGCCAGCCGTTGCATAGATTCGCAGCGAAGTGGATGCGAGGCGCCAACCATGAGGCAGAGGACTACTTCTAGCCGCGCCCACTTCGCATTTAATAGATGCCTACTCTCTTTCTTTCAGCTTTGTAATCGTCCGATTGTTCAATTTTGCACACTTGAATTGC
>CAVRWP010000005.1:0-648866 GCA_963724965.1 uncultured Acidobacteriaceae bacterium | reverse complement strand
TGTATGTTCAGAACATTACGTGGCCCGCATTCATCAGCATTTATGAAGTTGAGCTTCCGGAGCTCTGCTAAGCCTAGGAGAGCTCAGATCCTGTGGAGCTATAACTCACGAAGTTGGCTATTGCGGGTGAGAACGTCGAACTTAGAGAGCCGAACCGTTAACCGACGCGATACTTCTCCGCGTCCGAGCGCTTCAGTGACAAACCGACTCCGGGCGCATTCGTGTTGGGCGCGAGCGCACCGTCCCGTGGTTCTTGCACACCGTCAAACAGCATCTGTGCAATTCTCACATGGTCATGGAAGTATTCCATGTGGCGCATCCGATGCATGCAGCAGCAAGGAGTGGCATGAAGATAGGGAGCGCAATGGGAAGACATCGGGATTTGAGCAGCTTGGCATAGAGCCCCAGCTGCCAGAAGCCCGGTTATCCCGCAGCAGCGTGTGGCGTCAGCTTGCAGCACGTCAACCGCCCCGGCTCCCAGCATGCGGCGGAAGTACACATCGCTGTATCCGTACTCCCCGGCCGCAATGTCCATCCCCGCAGGCGCACGATCTCTGATGAGGCGCAGCCCTTCGAGATCGTCGGAACTGACCGGCTCCTCAAACCAGCTCACGCCAAGTTCGGCGAAGCGTTCGGCAAACCATAAAGCCTGTTTGCGGCTGTAAGCGCCATTTGCGTCGACGAACAGTGCAATATCGTCTCCAATTGTCTTACGCGCAACCTGAACTCGGTGAAGATCATGATCGGGATCGCTGCCGACTTTCATCTTCATCATTCGGATGCCCTGCTCCCGCCAGCCCGCAAACTGCGCCTGCAATTGGGCGTCCGAGTAGCTGGTGAATCCACCACTGCCATAGACGGGTATGCTATTGCGAACGCACCCTAGCAGTGAGCTCAGAGGTACATTGAGCAACTTCGCTTTCAAATCCCAAACCGCATTGTCAATGGCGGAAATGGCCATGGCGGCGATGCCTTCGCGGCCCAGGTTGCGAACGGCCCCTACCAGCGCAAACCAGAGCGATGGAATGTCGAACGCATTCTGGCCTTGCACCATTCTGCGATTAGCTTGCGAGCGAGTAAGCCGGTCGACGTATCAGCGTAGCTGTATCCAAAGCCGGTACTATCTGCAGCTCGCAACTCTGCGACCACAAGCGTGGTCTTGTTCCAGCGAAAGGTCCCATCCGCTTCCGGAGCGTCCGTGGGGATGGCGTAGCAGGATACCGCTCCCGAACGGATCTCCTCCTGAAAAAGTACGGGAGGTGCGTTGCGATCAGTGAGTACTCTCGTTGTAGCGCCCATACGTCTTTGTGCCTCCGGACTCAAATCGATCGTCTCTCATAGGATGCGATTACTAGCGACTGAGAGAGAGACGCCGCAATCGCAATCCCGATTGCCGATGATGAGCGTGACGAGACCGGGCACTTCGCAAGATCGCTGGCCTAATCCGCCATCTATATCGCGGCAATGCTCATCCCAGCACACTGCCCACGGCTATGACATGGAGTGCCACCGCTATTGCGATCATTTGCCATGCTGCTCGCGCTCCGATCCACCGCTCGTTCACAGCTCTGCGCAAAACGTAGATTCCGAACGGCAGATTGATCAGCACCGCAGTTATCAACCCCGGCACGTAGCCGCGATTGACCGTCGCGGCCAGCATGTGCCAGCCCGCATTCACCAGCAGAACCGATTCCAGGAACAATACCGCTACCAACAGGGCTTTTTGTGGGCGCACTATGGCCCACACAACTACGCCTAACGGCAGAATGGCTGCCATCAGCAACGCCAGGTGTAGGCGCTGCGGGTCTTGTATCAAACGCGGCGTCGGCAGCCATTGCAGCAATCGGTTTGACGACCGGAAGAAGGCCGGAAAGGTGAAGTACTCCTCGGCAGTGTGCAATACCAGACTGGCTCCAATCAGAACCAACACGGTATTGCGCGATAGAGGAGGCATGAGGTCAGATCGTGTCGGTCGCGTTCGGTCCAATCGGCATTTCCGTTCCCAGGTGTGCTCGAACGCCTCAGCGCCGCAACAGAGAAAGATTCCAGCTCACGACGCACAGATAGAAAACGCAAAGAAGCCATATCCGCGACGGCTTGCGCGTATGCCAGGCTAAAAGCGCGACGACTACCAGGCAAACCAGCTTGGCTTCCCAAAGTCCGACCGAGCTCACGAGCAAGTTGGTTTCGACTGCGCCATGATCCAGGGCGAGCCGCGTCGACAGCAAGTCGGCCAATTGCAGACTCCCAAGAACGATTGCCGGAGCCAGTTTGCTGCGCATGGAGGACACGATGGCTATCATACCTGTCGGGCGTCGCAGCAAACCCGTTTGTGCGATTCAACTTTTCTGCGTAGTGGTTTGCCCTTGGGTTGATAATGAGGGGTTAAGATTCTTCTGTCCGCACCCAGCGACGTTATGAGTATTTGTGCTTGTGGCCGCAACACGAATGCCGGACTATCCGCATGCGATCGCTGCGCCGCTCTCGCCACATTTGGACTGACTCCGGGTGCCACCAAAGACGAAATCAAAGATGCCTATCGCACGCTAGCCAAGGTTTGGCATCCTGACCGTTTTCCGTGCGATGAACATCTACGACACAAAGCTGAAGATAAGCTCAAGGAAATCAACTCCGCCTACCAGATACTGAGCACCCCGGCGGAAGAGATCCCACGTCGCCGATCGTCGCGAGCGGCCCCGCAATCCGATGAGCCTTCGCAGACCGCAGCCGGAGATGCCGGCGGGGAGCCATACCAAAGCACGGGCAATTTCCGCGCATCCTTCCGTACGAAGCCAGGCCGCAACACGACGCAACTTTTGGTCGCGGTAGTTCTAGTTGCAGTCGCGATCTGGGCAGCTTTGCAACATGGACGCTTCTTAGTTTCGGAGTTTGGAATCGCGACGGCCACTGTCGGTTCAGTCGCGCGGCAGATGGCGAGTGACGTTACGAGCAGTACACGGACGCAAACAGATGGGAGCGGCACAGCGACCGGTCAAGACAGCAAACAGAAGATGCAAAGCCCATATCAGGGGACGATCGATTCAGCCAAACCTGCCAACAAGACAGCAGCAAACCCTCGAACCAAGGCAACTGCATCGGATCGAGCTTCCCTGTTGGTTTTCCCCCCTGAGGATCCCGGTGTGCCCTACTTCACCGTTGGCTCGACGAAGGACGACGTGATCCGCGTTCAGGGAGTACCCACCCGGATCACAGGGAGTGTCTTCGCATACGGCCACTCTGAAGTCTACTTCAAGGACGGGCGAGTGCAATCCTGGCAAATGGATCCGAGTTCACCACTGAAGGCACAAATGCCGTGATTAAGCCACGGCGACTCGCGGTCCTGGACAGCTTAGGTTTAGCAGCATGCCACCTTCACATCGCCGTCGGGCGGGCCGAAAGCTTCCTCCGGCACCTGTACTCCATGTAATGTCTTCCAGCAGCGACGGCTTGATTCAATGAGCACCAGCACCACACCAACAACAAAAATCACCATCAAGGTTGCGTCGAGGTAGCCCTGAAACGCCGACCCCGGTTTGCTGGCCAGTGGAAGATAAATCGTCTTGATGGAGAGAATACCGGCGGTCAGCGTGGTTACGCCCACGAAACACATGGGCACGGCCGTGATCCATGCATACTTGGCCTTTCCCATGTTGATAAGAAATGTGGTGATCACGGCGAGTGCGATCGTGGCCAACAACTGATTTCCCGTCCCGAACAGTGGCCAGATGGTGGAGATGGATCCGGTGTAAATCAGGTATCCCCAGCTCATCACTACAAACGCCGAGGTGAGCAGATTGCCCGGCAGCCACGCCGTGTTGCTGAATGGCTTGTGAATCTTCCCCAACAGTTCGTGCAGGACGTAGCGGGCAACACGAGTACCGGTATCAACCGTCGTGAGGATGAACAGCGCCTCGAACATGATGGCGTAGTGATACCAGTAGCTGGTAAGCATCTTCATGCCGGGGATGCCCCGGAAAATCTGCGCCATGCCGACGGCGAGCGAGACCGCGCCTCCCGTGCGTCCCGCGAGCTTCTCCCCGACCTCTGCCGAAAAGAGGTCGAGATTTACCGTATGCAGCCCTAACTTGGCGAACACAGCCGGCGTGGAATTGATGGCGAAGTAATCGCCCGGATACATGGAGCAGGCTGCGATGAGCGCCAGCACCGCGACGATTCCTTCACACATCATTGCTCCGTAACCGATGAATCGGGCATCAGTTTCCTTCCACAGCATCTTCGGAGTCGTGCCCGATGCGATGAGTGAGTGGAAACCGGAGATTGCTCCACAGGCAATCGTGACGAAGAGGAACGGGTACAACTTACCCTTGATGATGGGCCCGCCGCCGTGAACAAACTGCGTGACCGCCGGGAACTGTATGTTGGGATGAACGATGAATACTCCCACGATCAGCAGTGCGATCGTTCCCAGCTTCATGTAGGTCGAGAGGTAGTCGCGAGGTTCCAGCAGGAACCACACCGGAAGGACCGACGCTACAAAACCGTAGATGGCCATCATGTAGGTGATCTGGTGTCCATTGAAGGTCAGCGCAGCCGCGAATGACGAGGCCGCTACCCATCGGCCTGCAATCACCGCCGCAAGCAGGGATATCACGCCCACAACGCTGGGGCCTTTGATCCTGATCTGGCCAGGTGTGCTTTTAAACATATAGAAGCCCATGGCGATGGCGATGGGGATCGTCATTCCGATGGTGAATACACCCCATGGGCTGTTGGCTAGAGCATTCACTACGACGATGCCGAGTCCCGCCAGGGTAACCAGCAGAATGAAGAGCAGAGCAATCATCGTCATCAATCCGGCGAAGGGGCCAACCTCGGTCCGCGCCACATCGGCCAGTGACCTGCCCTTGTGCCGGACCGATCCCACCAGCACCGTAAAATCCTGAACGCAACCTGCCAGAACGGCTCCGATCAAGATCCACAAAAATCCGGGTGCGAAGCCGAACTGGGCCGCCAACGTGGGTCCCACCAGCGGACCGGCACCGGCAATCGCGGCAAAGTGATGACCGAACAGAACCCACTTCGGCGAAGGCACGTAGTTGTGTCCATCTTCGTAAACGTGTGCGGGAGTCGTCCGGCGATCGTCCAGCACCAATACTTTGGCTGCGATAAAGGCGCTGTAGTAGCGGTATGCCAGGGCGAATACGCAAAGAGTTCCCAGCAGGATGGGGAATGTGTTCACGACAGCCTCCTCATGCATTGCTGGGTTCGCAATGCAGGGCTTTCGCTTCCATTTGTGATTGCGCAGTCAGGTATTCAGAAATGCAGAAGGAGTTACCTTCGGCCTGGCTTTGAAGTCAGTGCCTGTATCCGTATTGAGGCCAGACTAACACCGGTTTGGATTGATTGAGCATCTTTCTGCCGGTCGCCGGCGAAAATCAGTGAGCTCCAAGAAACTGGGCCAGCATGGTGGTGTGAAGCAACTCCTTCACCAGTGGTGAGAAGTTGATGAACTGTAAGCTGCAGTAGGCAGCCGACGCCGCCGATACTTTCAACGCCACCAGAGCGCCCAAGCCGGAGCTGTCGATAAAGTTGACGTCACTCAGGTCAAGCACGATCTGACGACACTTGGGAATCATCGGCTTGACCAATTCCTTTAGCTCGTCTGCAGCGTGGCCAACAATCCTTCCGTGGCACTTCACCGCTGTCGTGTCGCCTGACATCTCAATTTCATACTTGAATGGAACCGCAGGTTGGGTGGACATGGTTACCTCCTTACAAGGCCATCATTGTACTGCGGCTTCCAGGTTCTCCGACGCTTGAGGAATCTCTCCAACCGCAAAGTCAGTTTTAATAATGCTGATAAATGGCGTGGAATAAAGTTAGTTACTTGCAGAATCGGTTGAGCAAATCTAGATTTTGTTTAGCGATGCCTAAGAGCTCGCCGGCCACGGAACGTCATCCCGTAAACGCGAAGCGGGTCGCGAAACTCCCGCAGTTGTCGGATCCCAACGGGCGATCTGAAGCTGTACACCCCGCGCCCTAAGCGGCGCAAGCCGGGCTAACCGCCCGCACTGGAAGTTCACACGTCCCCACCAAGGTTTGCTGAGCAGGGTGCGCTATTGCACCTGTGGTAGTCCCAGCTTCTGCAAAGTAGCTGAGGCTATGGATCCAACATCTTTCGTGCGGCGGACGGAAATCGAGGTCCCAAGGCATCTTCATCCAACGCATCGACGGCGATGACCACAAGGTTCTGCACTTCGAATAGTGCGCCAGTGACGATAGGAGATAGCTCATGAAATGCAAAGCCACAACAAAGTCCGGCCAGCCATGCAAAGCGATAACCAGGAAAGACGGTCTGTGTGCGTTCCACAGCGACCCTAACCGTGCAGCGTCGCTCGGCCGCAAGAGCGGCCAGTCTCGTAGGCACACGATGACGCCGGGTGAAAACAGTTTTCGAGCTTACCGCCCCGCGGACTGCAAAGGACATTCGTAACACCCTCGGCGACGTGTTGTCCGCTGTGGTCGCCGGCCGGCTGGACCCGAAAATCGCCAGTATTGTTGGCTATGTGGCGACTGTACTGATGAACTCCATCGAGCGTTCCGATAACGAAGAGCGGATCACCGCCCTCGAAGCTGAAATGCAGGATGTACAACGCCGCCAAAACAGCAAGCCTGGATGTCTACAGTGAGCCAAACAGGGAGATTAGCCAAGTTAGAAGCGAAGATGATGGCTCAGAAAAAGCCGCTCCGAGATGATAGTGATCTCGGACGAGTGCGTGCCGCGACGGATAACGCCGTAGTCTGGGCCATGTTGTACACCAAGACCTACAATCCCCATTGGCAAGTCGAAGGCCGGCCCGGCGGCGGCCACTACCTTCAAGAAAAATCTCCTTGACTTGAGCACAACTCCGTCATAAACCAGCTCCCACGACCCCGCTGCCCTCGGTTAGCATGTCCTGTGGCCAGTGTGGAGCAGAACCCATTCCAACTTCAAGGAGCGCGCAATGCATACCCGTATCGGCCTGCTTGCACTCATTTTGGTCACATTGAATTGCACGATTGCTAAGGCAGATGTCTACAACGACGGACCGACCAATGGATCAGTCGATAGTTGGGCCATTAATTTCGGATTTGCAGTGAGCGATAGCTTCATCGTGAACGGCGCCAGCGCCAACATCACGGGCCTCCAGTTCGCCTCGTGGGTGTTTCCCGGCGATACGCTCACCTCGGCTGAGGTCTCCATCACTTCGCAGGAACTTGGAGGCACAGTCTTCTTCGATCAGACGCTGAACTTCAGCCAGAGCGGCTGCGCAGAAAATCAATTCGGCTTCGATGTCTGCACGGAAACGGCGGCTTTCAACTTAAGATTGCCCGGAGGAACGTTCTGGTTGAATTTGCAGAACGCTGAGGTTGCCAATGGAGACCCTTTGTACTGGGACGAGAATGACGGACCGTCGTCGGCTTCCGAAAATGAGATCGGCACCATCTACTCGGAAGCATTCACCCTGAATGGCACCGTCAACGGTACGGGGTCAACTCCGGAAATCAGCAGTATCCTGCTGTTCGGCACCGGCGTTGTCGGCTTGGCGGGTATGTGGCGCCGCAAATACCGGTGAAATCTGCGCTGGCCTTTTCGCTTGCGTCATGGACGACTCTCGAAGATAATATTACCTTCGCTTTTTCTTCGTGTTCGCGGGAGTCGTAGTGCCGAGTAACGGTCATCCTAAGTTCGTACCTACAAAAGAACAGCTCCAGGCCATCGAGCACGTTCAGGGCCCGATGCTGGTGGTGGCTGGCGCGGGCACCGGCAAGACGACGGTGCTGGCGCGCCGCATTGCACACTTGATCCAGAGTGAAGCGGCGCGGCCCGACGAAATTCTCGCTGTCACTTACACGCGCAACTCTGCCGCCGAGCTGATCTCGCGCGTCGCTGCGATTCTTCATCCACCTACCAGCCCGCAGGCCTCTTTGTACCCGGAGATGGACCGTCAGCAGGCGGTGCGGCGGCTGATGCGCTCGGGCCTACAGGCGCACACGTTTCACTCCTACTGCTACCGTCTGCTGCAGGAAGCGGGCACGAAGTTCCAGCTTCTTGACGACAAAGACCTGTTCGTCCTATTGCGGCGTCGTATCGGCGATCTGAAACTGCAGCACTACATCAAGGCGGCGACACCGGGAAAATTCTTGCAGGACCTGCTGAAGTTCTTCAGTAGCTGCCACGACGAGCTGCGCACGCCGCATGACTACGATACCTATCTGACAGGCCTGGAGCGCGGCGAGATCGCAATGCCGCGCATGGCAAAGTCCAAAGACGCCGCCACTATGAGCGACGAAGAGATTCTGGGCCGTTGCCGCGAAGTGGCGTACGCCTTCCGCTTTGCGGAGAACATGCTGCAGGACGAAGGCCTGGGCACCTTCGGCCACATCATGACGCGCGCGGTCGACATGCTGATGCGCCGCAAGTCGGTGCTGGAGCGGGCGCAGAAACGCGCGCGCTTCATCCTCATCGACGAGTTCCAGGACTCGAACATGGCGCAGATCAAGCTGGCCAGCCTGCTGGCTGGCGATGAAGCCAACGTCTTCGCCGTCGGCGATCCCGATCAGGCGATCTATCAATTCCGCGGTGCCACCAGTGGCGCCTTCGATCAGTTCCTGCGCACCTTTGGAACGGAGCGGGTCAAACGCGTGACCATGTCGGCGAATCGGCGCTCCACACCGCCGATCCTGGGCTGCGCCTTCGAAGCCATCCAATGCAATCCCGCGATCGTGAACCTCGACCGCGACTGGCAGAGGCGGCCTCTGACCTGTGCGCGGCTGGAGCGCGAGCCGCAACTGGCGGTAGCTCGCCCAGTACAGGCCATTGCCCCCAAGGATCACGATCACGAAGCAATCGTCGTTGGCGATACGATTCAGGCGATGCGCCGGCAGAACCCGGATCTCTCCTATGGCAGTGTGGTGGTGCTTTATCGCAGCCACTTCAATCGCGAAAAGATTGTGGCTGAGCTGACCCGGCGCGGCATTCCGATCAAGGTAAAGGGCGCCGACCTGTTCCAGACGCCCGAGCTGCGCGATGCCTTGGCTGTGCTGCGGATCATGGATTCGTCGCATCCGGTGGCGCTGTTTCGCGTGGCCGCCTTGCCGCAGTTCGAGATTGATCCGGAAAAATTCCGCGCTGAGCTGGCTCTGCTTGGCCGGGACTTTTCTCCCGAGGCAGCGCTGGAGAAAGTGCCGGGAGGTCCGGAAGTTTTGCGAACGATCCGGCAAGCGCAGGAAGAGCTGGCGGCAGCGGGAAACGAGTTGACGGCGGCCATAAGCGTCGCCCAGCGTGCGTTTCAGTTGCCGGAATCGATGCCGCTGCGACGCTTGGCCGATTTCGCCACGCGCTGGTGCAAGAAGCCCGAGCAGATCACCGGCAAAGGCACATTGCACGATTTTCTGGAGTACCTCACGCCCTTCCATGAAGCCGGCGGCGCGCTGGTGGAAGAGACGGACGAAGATGATCCCGTGGCAGCGCTGGCGCCAAGTGAAGTGGGCAACGTCGCGACCGAAGAAGCTGTGCAGCTGATGACCGTTCATGCCGCCAAGGGTTTGGAGTTCCCTATCGTCTTCGTCGTGCGTGCCGTTTCTCCAACCTTCCCCTCGCCCTACAAGGAGTCGCTGGTTGAGTTTCCGCAGCAGCTTCGCTCCGTGCCTGACGATTGCGATCCGAAGACGCTGCACGGGCAAGAGGAACGGCGGCTGTTCTACGTTGCCATGACGCGCGCGATGAATGAGCTGTATCTGTTCGGCAAAGCGGGCAAGCAAAACCACCAGCCTGCCCCGCCCAGCGGATATGTACGCGAGTTGGTTTCCCTGGTGCGCGGACAACTCAAGGACCGCATTGAGTTTCACGTCATCGATCCGCCGCTCATCGAGCAGATCCATGCCGCCGCTGAGCCTGAGTTGAATGTCTCGCAGTGGACAATGCTGCCTCCGCGTCAAACCGGACGAGCGTTGGAGCTGAGCGCCAGCGCCATCCAGCAATACGAGAATTGTCCGCTGGCCTACAAGCTGCGCTACGACTGGCGACTGCCTGAGGAAGCGAGCGCTGCGTTGCAATTCGGCAACGCGATGCACGTGGCGCTGAAGGCGTACTTCGATGGCGTGCATGCGGGCCGCGCGCCTGATGAGATCACGCTCATTGCCTGCTTCCTCGACGAGTTCGGAAAGGCAAAGATCACGGAGCCGCTGCAGCGGGAGATGTACGAAAAGAACGGACGAGAGCAGCTGGCTGCGCTGGTGCGCTCAAGCTTCGCGAACCCGGCAGGGGAGATTGTGGAGACCGAGCGCCAGTTCAAAGTGCAAATTGAAGGGGCGCTGGTAAAAGGCCGGTGGGACCGGCTTGATCGACTGGCCAACGGAGACGTCGCCATCGTCGATTACAAAACCGGCAACCCGAAAACGCAGGACGACGCCAACGACAGCCTGCAGCTTTCGATTTATGCCCTGGCTGCGCGCGCGCTGGGCCACACGCCCTCGTCCCTAGTATTCATCAATCTGACCAATCAGTCCGCGATCGAGTCGCGGCGCTCGCCGGACGAATTGCGCGCCGCTGAACTGAAGATCGCACAGATTGCAGCGCAGATTGAAGCGGGAAACTTCGAGCCCAGGCCTTCAACCGGATGCTCCCGCTGCTGCTATCACAGCATCTGCCCCAGCCAGGAAGAACCGTTGCCACGTCCGCTTGCCGGACAAGCGGTCACCGTACATTGATTCCAAAAACTAAAAGGGACGCTTTCGCGTCCCCTTCAGTTACGGTCGAAGAACCAGTTAGTGCTTCTTGGTCTTCTTGGCGGCCTTCTTGGCCTTCTTTGCAGCCTTCTTAGTTGCCATGTTTCTATTCTCCCTTTCCATTTGTCATGGAATACATTGCGACATGTACATCATCGCAATTTGTTAGTTGTATAGAGTCAATGAAATAAATAGTCAAGAAAAAAACGCGCATCAAAGTGTGCAACTCGGCAACGGTCACAGCACACGCGAGCGCGTTTCTCGCACGCGATGCATTCATTCTCCGTCACCGCGCATGAGGCGCACTTTTCCCGATGTGCTCCGTACCCGCATAAACACTGGCGATTATGCATTCGCAAAATTAATGGCGCAATCGCTTGATCGCATCGGTCTTGCATGCGGAGAGAAGAACGATGTCACGTAGCGCGAGTTTTTCGAGTGGAAAAAAAATTTTGCGAGGACGAGAGATTTTGCTCTCACATGCGCGCATGAGGGCTTCACTTGAGGACGCGCAACACGGCTCCGCTGAGCGAATCATGCCACGCGTGAGCGATCATTCCAGGACGCAAACTCTTCCTCCACCAGGCGAGCAATCCGAACATCAGTCCGAAGACAAAGATGAGGAACATGCGCGCGGGTCCTTCGTATCCGTGAGACGCTCCGAAGACGATTGCGGAGAGTACGACGCCTAACAGCGGCGAGTTGCCGATCACCGCAAGCTGCCGCTGAAGATATCCGCGGAAGATGACCTCTTCGCAAAATCCGGCAGTCCAACTCAGACAAAACCAAACCGCGAGTTCCAGATTCGTCCCCGGCGCGAGAAAGCTGATCTGCTTGCGCATGCTCTCGATCTTGCCTGCCTGGTCCAGATGCATCAGGCGGGCGCAGACGCCGAGCACGAGCATCGCGGCGCCCCAGAAAACCCCGGCATACACGATGTCGAGGAAGAAATCTTCCAGCGTGGCCCAGCGGCCGCCGATGAGGTCGCGCATGTGGATTTGTTTGCGAGTTCCCAGCCAGATGTAACCGATCAGGAACCATTCAAGACCCATCGTCCACAAATACTGCGCAAGTTTGTGATCGCCGACAACCGGGTGGCTGGCGCGCGTGCCGTTGATCGAAACGGTAAGAAGGATAACGATCAGCAGGATCGTGTGCCACCACGGTGCGAGACGGCGGACCGACGGATTCGAGGCAGATGCAATTTTCGGCGGTATTTGTGCGTCGATGGCCAAGGTGGCTCCATCTTATAATGTTTAGTTCTTACTTCTCCCAGGAGCACCTATGGCATTTATAGAAGACGTCGTCATCGTATCGGCGGTTCGCACCCCGATTGGAAAATTTCAGGGATCGCTCTCTGACTTCAGCGCACCGCAGCTGGGCGCCATCGTTGTGCGCGAGGCGGTCAAGCGTGCGGGCATCGACCCCACTACAGTAGACGAGTGCATCATGGGCAATGTTGTCTCAGCCGGCTTGGGACAGAATCCCGCACGCCAGGCGGCGCTGAAGGGGGGCCTGGCCGACAGAGTCGCCGCGATGACCATCAACAAGGTTTGCGGCTCCGGTTTGAAAGCGGTCGCGCTTGGCCAGCAAGCTATCCAGACGGGCAATGCCAACGTCGTGGTCGCAGGCGGCATGGAAAGTATGACCAACGCGCCCTATCTGCTCCAGAACGCGCGCAAGGGCTTTCGGCTGGGCGATCAGAAGGTTGTCGACGCCATGGTGCATGACGGCCTGTGGGACGTCTACAACGACTACCACATGGGCAACACCGGCGAGAACGTCGCCGACAAGTACAAAATCACTCGCGAAGAGCAGGACGAGTACGCCACCAACTCGCATCGCAAAGCAATCAGCGCGATGAACGAGTGTCGCTTCAAGGACCAAATCGTGCCGGTCGAGATTCCGGCGAAGAAGAAAGGCGCAGCACCCACGCTGTTCACCAGAGACGAGTCGCCACGCGAGGACACGTCGGCGGAGACACTGCGCGCATTGAAGCCGGCCTTCAAGAAAGACGGAACAGTGACGGCGGGTAATGCTCCTGGCGTGAATGATGGAGCTTCGGCCTTGGTCCTGATGTCGGCTGCCCGGGCGAAAGAGATGGGATTGAAACCGATGGCGCGCATCGTCGCGCAGAGCAATAGTGGCCTTGCGCCGGAGTGGGTGATGATGACGCCGGTGGACGCGATTCGACAACTGTGGCAAAAGACCGGATGGTCGAAAGATGAGGTCGATCTGTACGAGATCAACGAAGCGTTCTCGGTCGCAGCGATTGCCGTTACGCGCGAGCTCGGGTCTCGATCTTAACAAAGTGAACGTCAATGGCGGCGCAGTGGCGCTTGGTCATCCGATCGGCGCCAGCGGCGCTCGCATCCTGACGACGCTGCTCTACGAGATGATTCGCCGCGACGTGCACAAAGGAATTGCGGCTCTGTGCCTCGGCGGCGGGAATGCTGTGGGCTTGGCGGTTGAGCGGTAAAGTTGTCGCCGACTCTTCAAATCGGAGGCAAGATGAAGAAGCAGAGAGGGTGGCCCGACCGCCGTGGTATGGGTTCGGAGAGCGACTCCATCTCGGAACAGTTCGTGCCGAGCGAGCGATATAAAGCGCAGCAGCTGGCGATGACGGAGACGTTGCTCGCGGCGGGCTTTACGCAGGAACAGATAGACGCCATGTTCCCGGTTCAAATGGAAGCGCCATCGATCGAGGAATCGAAGAACCCCTGAAGGCCCACTCCGGTCCGTCGGGAACCGGTAACGTCTCATGTTGACACATATGGGCTTCGGCCCGTGTCTGCGTCGTGCAGGGGCTGAAGCCCTAAATCTTTTGCCACTTTATCGGCACGACTGAAGTCGTGCCCTGACACAAAGCGTCTTACCGCTAGCCAGATCCGAAATTGGAAAGGCCCGCGCAGGACGCTCGCCTTATTCGCTCCAGACGGCCAACTCGTTGCCGTTGGGGTCGGCGAAGTGGAAGCGGCGTCCGCCGGGGAAACCGAAGATCTCGCGCACGATCTTGCCGCCCGCGCCCTTGACCTTGTCATAGGTCTCCTCGAGAGCCACCGAGTAAATCACTACAAGAGTTCCGTGCGGCTTGCCGCCGCCGGCGCCTGCCACCGTAGCGTCTTTCGTGAAGCCGCCAGCCAGGCGGCCGTCGAAGAAGCTGGTGTAGTCCGGGCCGTAATCCTGAAAGGTCCAGCCAAAGACCTCGGTGTAGAAGCCTTTGGTCGCTTCGATGTCGGTTGCCGGGAGTTCAATGTAGTCGATTTTCAAGTTGTGATCGGGTTGACTCATGCGGATACCTCGCGGGGGAGATTAACACAAGTCGTAGTCAGACCGCAGTGATCGGGGCAAACCACATTGTCGATGAGGATAAGCCTCCATCGTTACGTTTTTTTCTCTTCTCCGTGCCCCTCGGGTCGCCGTTGTGAACCGGATTTGCGCTTGGCCTGCTTGATTTCTTCCAGCCGTGCCTTGATCCGCTTCTCGATGCCTTCTTCGGTAGGGTGGTAATAAACGCGATCCTTAAGATTGTCGGGCAGACACTGCATGTCGGCGACTCTCTCTTCGAGATCGTGAGCATACTGATACCCTTCCCCGTAGCCGAGGCCCTTCATCAACTTCGTCGGGGCATTTCGCAACTGCAGCGGCACGGAATCCTGCGCGGTACGCTCGACGTCCTCCCGCACAGCGCCGTATGCCAGGTAAACAGCGTTGGACTTTGGTGCGGCGCACAGATAAACCACGGCCTGCGCCAGCGCGAGATCACCTTCAGGGACACCGAGGAAGTCGAAAGCTTCTTTCGCCGCCAGGGTAATGTTCAAAGCGTTAGGATCAGCGAGTCCAATGTCCTCGACGGCCATCCGGACAACTCGCCGCGCCACGTATAACCGGTCTTCGCCTGCCTCCAGCATTCGTCCGAGCCAGTACAGGGCAGCATCAGGATCGCTGTTGCGCACGCTCTTGTGCAAAGCGGAGATGAGGTTATAGTGCTCCTCGCCGGCTTTGTCATACATCAGGACGCGCTTCTGGAGCGCGTCGGTGACGATGGCGTCCGTGATCGGCGACCCGGCCTCTCTGGCCAGCGTGGCCGCAACTTCCAGAGCGTTGTACGCACTGCGGGCGTCGCCGCTGGAATACGCAGCAATCTTGCGCAGAGCAGCTTCATCCGCCTCGAGATGTAAATCGCCGAGACCTCGTTCTTCATCTTGCAGAGCGCGCTGCAACAAGCCGACGATCTGCTCTTCCGTCAGCGGGCTGAGGACGTACACGCGAGTGCGTGAGAGCAAAGCCGAGATCACTTCGAACGAGGGATTCTCGGTGGTGGCGCCAATCAGGCGAATGCTTCCCTTCTCGACGTAAGGAAGGAACGCATCCTGCTGGGCCTTATTGAAACGGTGCACTTCATCGACGAAGACGATGGTACGAGTTCCGTACTGGCGCGCGCGTTCAGCGTCGGCCATCACTTGCTTGATTTCCTTAATCCCGGCGAGCACAGCCGAGAACTCGATGAAGTCAGCATGGGTCATGCGCGCAATGATCTTCGCCAGCGTCGTCTTCCCCACACCGGGTGGTCCCCAGAAGATCAGCGACCCGGTGTCATCGCGCTCGATCTGTACGCGCAGCGACTTGCCCGGTCCGAGGATATGCTCCTGACCGACAAACTCGTCGAGAGTGCGCGGGCGCATACGATCAGCCAGCGGTCGCGATTTGTCGATCGCTTCATCGTGCGCCGGATTGTTCTGGAATAGGCTCATGTGCCGCAAAGATATGAAAGAGCGAATGCTTGGTTGAATTTTAAGCCTGTGTGTCTCGGTGCCTCTGTGTTGAATCGCTTGCGCCCCTCTGTCGCGACGCCTCATAAAAGAGAATCGACGCTGCAATGCCGGCGTTCAGCGATTCGACCTTCGATGATTGCGGGATCGCAACAATCTCATCTGCCTGTCCCAGAATGTCTTTGGGAAGACCGGCGCCTTCGTTGCCAATCAGGAAAGCTGTTGGAAGTTGCAGGTCAACTTCTGAAAGCAGACGCCCCTTATGAGATGACGTAGCCAGAACGCGGATGCCACGGGACTTGAGCTCGTTCAGGGTGGCAGCCAACTCGACCTTCGCGTGAGGCAGGCGAAACAGTGAGCCGGCAGACGCGCGCAGCGCCTTCCAATTCCAGGGACTCACGCTACGCTCTCCCAGGAGCAAACCGGTCGCACCGAACGCTTCGGCAGAGCGCGCCACAGTCCCGAGGTTTCCAGGATCCTGCAAGCCGGCCGTCATCGCCAAAAGCGCAGGCGAAGTGTCGAGGATCGGCGCAAGTTCAGCGGTGCGGACCCGAACCAGTGCGGCCACACCTTGCGGGTTCTCTGTGGGAACGGCGCTGGCGAAGACGGAATCCGGCAGGAGCAGAACCTCGGTATGCGCGGAAAGCTGCGGCATCAGCCGTTGAGCGCGCTCGCGGGCCGACTCACTGAACAAAACTACGCTGAGCCGCAAGCCGCTGCGGATTGCCTCCTCAACCAGGTGCATCCCTTCGACCGCAACCTCGCCTTGCGGGTTGGGCGTGGCTTCGGCAAAACCTCGGCGCAGCTCTTTGACGTTGGCATTCTGGCGGCTGTCCACGCGTCGCAAGCGCGATTCATAAGAAGAATTGGGCATGGCTGAAGCAGAACCGGGTCTATCCTACACCGCGCCGCGCAACTTCACCGCGCGGATGGCGAGTGACGTGATAATCTGCTGAGTTGCCGTCTCGCGAAGCGGCATGGTAGCTTTCGCTTCGCTAACCCTCGCGATAAGAAGAGGCACGGTTGCGTCCCGAAATCGTCAAAATCAATCGCCAGGCGCCTGAAGCTTCCCTGGTTACCTATGTGGCGGAGAAGATCCGCGCCGGTGAGGTGTTGGGCGTGCCGACGGACACCTTCTATGGGCTGGCCGTCGATCCTTTTAATCTGCATGCCGTGGACCGCGTCTACGAGATCAAGACGCGCTCGCGGCACAAACCGCTGTCGCTGCTGATCGAGTCCGTCGATCAGGCCGCCGACCTGGCTTGGCCGGTGCCGGAGACGTTCTACCTGCTGGCGCGCCGCTTCTGGCCCGGTCCGCTCACGATCATCGTCAAAGCCGATCCGAAGCTGCCGCTCAAGGTGACAGCCAATACCGGCAACGTGGCTTTGCGCGTTCCCTCGTCCGAAATTCCTATGGCCATCATCCGCTCCGCCGGGCTGCCCATCACCGCTACCTCAGCCAACCTTCACGGCGAAGTCGAATGCACTACGGCGATGGAAGTTCGCGACCAGTTGGGCGACTGCTTGTCCGTCATTGTTGACGGCGGACAGGTTCCGGGCGTCATGCCCTCGACCATCGTTGACCTTACTGGCGAAGGCGGTTGGCGATTGCTGCGTCATGGAGCCATCCCCGAGGAACAGATTATTGAGCTTCTAGGCCAGGAGTAAATGGCCACGGCACTTCGAAAGTCAAAGACACATCCCGCGCTCTGGTTTGTATCGCTGGCGGCCGCTATTGCGCTGGGATTTCTCCTCAACATCTGCACGAAAATCATGCGCGAAGCCGGGGTCGACGAGGAACACCCCGCCGACGCCATCGTCGTTTATGGAGCGGCCGAATACGTCGGCCACCCCTCGCCTGTCTATCGCGCGCGCCTCGATCATGCCTACGCGCTATTCCATCGGGGCTTGTCCCCTGTGATCATCACGACCGGTGGAGCGGGAGGAGATCCCCATTTCAGCGAAGGTCAGGTAGGGCGCGATTACCTGGAGTCGCGCGGCATCCCGGACGGTAACTTGATCGCCGAGACGCAAGGCGGCGATACGGACGAGTCCTCACAACGCGTGGCTGTAATCCTGAGAGCGAACGGTATGACGAGCTGCATCCTGGTGAGCGATGCCTACCACATGTTTCGCGCCAAGCAGATGATGGAGGCGCAAGGAATCAAGGTCTATATCTCACCGCGGCCGGACTCGGTTCCCAAGACGCTCTTCGGACGGTTCCTGGCTGCCCTTCGCGAGAGCTTCAGCTACCTTTTATACAAGGCTCACGTTCGCTGATCATGGTTCTGCAGAAGGCTTTGAAGAGCCAATTATCCAAGCAGCGCGAAGAGTCGTACTGGGCCACCCGAACCGTTTTCCAGCTTGATGGGCGCAACCACAATGGTTGCTCCGCTGGCGGGTACCGTGCCCAGATTAGCCACGTTTTCCAGGTGGTAGATGCTCTGTTTCGATGTGAAGAGGTGGACTGGGTAGGTGGCAGTCACGCCAATATCGACGCTCATCGTGTCAATGCCCAGCCCAACTACTCCGCGCGACATGACCAGGAATTCGGCAGCTTCCAGAGAGTACCCCGGATAGTGTGTGAGTCCGTCGCCGCGTTGATTGCGGAAGCTGATCGGCTCGGCCCAACGTTCCTCCCATCCGGTGTAGGCCAGCACCACCGCTCCGAACGGTACGGGCCCATGAAGCTGCTCCCATTGAGAGATGTCGTCTGCGGTTATGGCATAGTCCTCATCCTTTTTTACGTGCTCGCGCACATCCAGTACAACCAGCGGCCGAACCAGACGTTCGGCTGGAATCTGCTCCACAGTCCAGGCGCCCGCAGCAAAGTGGGCTGGGGCATCAAGATGCGTTCCGTAATGCTCCTGAGTGGAGAACGTCCGCGAAAAGTATCCGTCGCGTTCGATGTTCCCCAACTCTTCAGCCTTATACGGAGACACTTCGGTGCCTTCCCAGTTGGGGCAACGGTTGTTCAGGTTGTGAGTTAGGTCGATAACGGAACGGACATGGATTAGGTCAGACATGGTTCTCAGATCGTAACTTCGAAACTCTCAGGCGCCGAGCCGCTGCATGATCATAGCGACAACCAGCGCGACGTCCGCTGCAAATACGGTGCTCACGAAGTTGACCGCATCGTTGCCCATACGGCCCGAGTTTTCCCAGGTCGCTCCCATGATGCTGTCAAGAAACATCCCGCCTATCGCAGCGAGCGCGACTACCGGCGTCCAGTGCCAGTCAATCAGTCCGACAACAGCGCTCACCCAAGCCACAATACAGGCGGCAGTACACCCGGCGATGGTGCCTTCGATACTGACCGCACCGTTGGTTCCGATGGGCACGTCGCGAAAATCAGTGATGAGATAGGCGCCGCGCGCGGTCGCTTGGCCCATCTCGCTGGAAACCGTATCGGCGGCCGCTTCGGCCAGCGCCGCGGTGGAGGCAATGAGCAACAAATCCCTCAGTTCGGGCAGCCACAGCACCGGTACGACGCAAGCTGCTGCCGCTCCCAGATTGGCAAGGATTTGAGAAGCTTTCCGGCCACGCCTCTGCTCCGCCACACCCAATCGCTGCTTCCTGCGGTAGCCCCAGCGAGTGGAAATCACCGTCAGCAGGAACAACGTGAGCAGGGGTATAAAGCCGGCGAAGCCGCAGGCCACCATTAACAAAAAGGCGATGAAAACGCCGGCGATCGCGCCCCCATCCGTTACTGACCCCATCGCGCGGGCCAGAATGGCGAAGCCGACGGCCACGACTGCCGCCGGTAAGCCCCTTTCATGGAACAGATTCGTCACCCTGCCCAGTATCGCATCCTCGGAAGGCTGTGGTGGCCATCGCAGGCGAAAGCTGCCCTGAAATGCAGCAGGTAACAAATGAATCGCATCCCAATAACCGCAGCTGCGCTTTGCCATAGGTTTGCAGGTGCTTGAATAATAAGGCTTGACGAAGCTTGGCGAAGCGCCTGATGATATGTTGCCCAGTTTTCCACAGACTTGGAATCCCGACCGGGAAATGGGCGAGGCGTCTTCCGAAAAGGATCAATTATGGCTTCTTCCGTGTGGTCTGGATACCTGACTTTTGGCTTGATCTCAATGCCGGTGCGGTTGTTCTCCGGTGCGAGGGGTAACCACATCTCCTTCCACATGCTGCATCGCGACGACAACACGCGCATCAAGCAGCAACTTTGGTGTCCGCACGATGAACGGGTCGTGGAGCGCAGCGAGATCGTGAAAGGCTATGAGTACCGCAAGGGCGAGTACGTCATTATCGAGCCCGAGGAGATCAAGAAGATCGAGCCCAAGACGGCCAAGGCCATGGAGATCCTCGAATTCGTCAAAGCCGACGACGTCGATCCCATCTACTTTGAATCGTCGTACTTCCTGGTTCCTGAAGAGGCTGGCCGAAGGCCTTACGCACTCCTGTGCCGCGCTCTGGAAGAGACCAACTACGTCGCCATAGCGAAGCTCACCATGCATAACCGTGAGTACACCGTATTTCTTCGGCCGTACAAAGGCGGCATGATGCTGCATACCATGTACTACAAGGAAGAGGTGCGCGATCTGGAGGGATTTGGACGTCCCGACGTGGAGTTGAAAGAGGCCGAGGTGAAAGTCGCGCATCAACTCATTGAAGCACTGGCAGGCGACTTCGAGCCGGAAAAATATCACGATACATTCGAAGAAAACGTCAAAACACTCATCAAGGCGCGGCTGGAGGGCGAAGAGGTTATCCCGGTGGAGAAGCCGAAGAAGATGGCCCCAGTCGTCGATCTAATGGCCGCCCTGAAAGAAAGTCTGGCGTCGCTGCCCAAGAAACCACCACAACGCGTCGAGGACGCTCAGCGGGCTTCCGAAGTTAAGGTAGCTGCCAAGGCGAAGAAGACTTCAAGGCGCAAGCCCGCCGCATAACTTCCGTCGGGGCGGTTTGACCGCCCTGACGCTTACCTCCCGCGGCTGACAGAGTGTTTTATTCGCTGAAGCTCGTTAGGAACTTACCTCCGGCCAGCGTTCCTATATCTGGTATCCAACTGCCTGCCCAATCGGCATTCACATAGCTATGACGATCCTGAATCTGCAGGATAAGCGGGATTACTGCTGGATTCAGCGGTGATACTATGGCACTACAATGTTGTAAGAAGTTGGAAAGTAGTGCTATATGTTCGATAGTCTTTGATTTGACGGTGCCATGAAGCCTCTCAGGCAGAAGGCCATCCACGTTTCGGTACTCGAAAGCGATCCAGTTCGCTTTTTAGGACTGCGCGCAATCTTCTCTTCACAATCGGACATTCAACTTCGCCAGGGAACCGTTGCCAGCGTTCTGCAAGGTCCCGAGGACGAAATGGTACTGATGACCGTCATTCGTGGATCGGCTTTCTATGCTGGAATGTCAGCCTTAAAAGCGGCACGTCCGGAAATAAAGATCATCGTTACCGGTCCTGGCGATCATGATGAAGACATTCTCCGAGCAGTCGCGGCCGGAGCGAAGGGATACGTTTCGGAGGAGTCCACGGCCGACCAGTTCAGGAAAGCCATCCACGAAGTTCGCGATGGTTCGGTGTGGATTCCTCGTCGTGTGCTGGCGATGTTTATTGAACGCGTCACGACTTCGGCCCGCCGGGTTGAACCTTCCAACGCTTCGAAGATCAGCGAGCGAGAACGCGAAGTTCTTCGTCTGCTGGTGGCTGGGTGCTCCAACCGGGAGATCGCCAGCGAACTCGGAATCATTGAGCGCACGGTGAAAGCTCACGTCGCTCAACTGCTGCGCAAAGTGGGCGTGACAAACCGTATCGCCCTGTCCGTGCACGCGGTCACGCACTCGCTGCTATCGACAACGCAGTAACGCTGATGCTGTTACCCGCTTCGTTGTAACCGTTGAGCCTGTGGTCGGGCTGACTTCGATCCCCGTCGTGGCCCTCGGAACATGGTTACCTTGCGCCTGGACCTTATTACGAAAGTACAATAGGGCTATTGTACTTTCGTTATCTTGCACGAATTACTCGGCCATTCCATACTGCATTCACCTACCACAGAACCTGGGAGACAGGGCTGGAAGAGGTTACGAGGGTCTCCTCTTTCAGCCCTTTGTTTTTGCCCAAGTCGCCGCGTTTTTCGACTTTCGGACGTGCCCCGGCTCCCCCACAGGTCACTAAAGAGTAACCATAGCGCCGTTTTCTTCCCGCTTGTCTGCCCATCAAACACTCTAAGATGAACGTGGCTGGCTGCTGTCGGCGCGCGCCACGCCCGAGCCACCTGGGAGTCGTGCTATGAACGCCATGAAAAAGATTTCGATTCTTACGGCAACCTCGCTGTTGCTGACCGTCGCTGCCTACGCGTCGGAACGACGCGACGCCGATCTCGAACGCATTCAGACCGCCAGCACAGTACTGAACCAGATTATGTCGGCGCCGGACCGCGGCATTCCCGACAGCATCATGTCGGGTGCCAAGTGCATTGCCATCGTTCCGTCGTCGCTGAAGGCCAGCTTCATCTTTGGCGCGAACTACGGAAAAGGCGTGGCGACCTGCCGCACAGACAAGGGTTGGAGCTCGCCGGCGTTCTTCAAAATCACCGGAGGCAGCTTTGGCTTTCAGGCCGGCGGGCAGGCTTCCGACTTGGTCTTGATCATTCGTACCGACGACGGCATGCAGCATCTGCTGCAAAGCAAGTTCAAACTGGGTGCCGATGCCTCAGCGGCGGCCGGGCCGGTCGGACGCGATGCGCAGGCGAGCACGGATCTGACCATGCGCGCGCAGGTCCTGACTTATTCCCGTGCTCGTGGATTGTTCCTCGGAGTCTCGCTGAGCGGCGGCGTGATCAAACAGGATCAGGCTGACACGCAGGCGTTTTACGGCAAGGATTGGACCTTCTTTTCCTTGTTGAACGGCGAAGTGCCTCCTCCGAAGGAAGCAGATGGTGCTGCTCAACACGGTTGAGAAGTACGCTCCGACGCCGAAGCGTCCGCTGGCTCCGGTAGCATCGGCGATGCCCACGAGCGAGACCGCTCCTCAGACCGCTAGCGCAGCACCTCTGACGGCGTCGAATACCGCTGCGGCGGTGGCCACGCCTGCATCTGATGGTGCTGCGCCTTCGACTGAGCCGGCTGCGCCTTCGACTCCCGCCGTCGCACCTACGCCGACGACGGCTCCGGCGGCGACCTCCATGCCTTCCTCGACCGGCGCGGGAGGCAATCGCTAGCACTCGATGTTTCCGCTAAGGAAGCGGCGGCTGCGGCTGCCGCTTTCGTGTTTTTCAGTCGGCGTTATTTCTTGGCCGCAGCACGGCGTCGCCCCGCGTTGCTCGTCACGCTCAAGCTGTCGGCGCATATCCCGAATCAGCACCGTCCACATCTGCGAATTCGTGCGCAACAGAATCTGCAGATTCTGATCGTGCAGAAACTCGATTTCGCTGCTCATGTTCAGGTTGAGACTTTCCATTCGGTTCAGGTCGTCCCGCATCTGCGCGAATTCATCGCCCGTGCTGTTTGGGTGAAGGGGGAGCCGGCAGGGTTTGCTCGGCTGACTGGCCGGAATTCGATGTCGTCTTGTCGGTGTTCTGTGCCGCCAATAGGGCGCTACAGCAGAGGACGAAGACTCCACTGCGAATGATGCTTGCCAATGCCATAGAGGGCTAGCTCCTTACTGCGGTTGCGGATCATCCCACAGTCCGTCGAAATTCAGTATCATCGACCACATATCTGCTCAGGAGAAATTTGTGGACCGAACGACGCTGGGTGACTTTGAACTGACGATACTCTCTGACGGCAACTATTACATGGATGGCGGCGCCATGTTTGGCGTCGTCCCCAAGGTGATGTGGGAGAAACGCATCACGCCCGACGAGCGCAACAACATTCCCATGGGATTGAACTCGCTGCTGATCCGTACCGGCAGTCACAACGTCCTGGTGGAAACCGGAATCGGCAGCAAACTCAGCGAGAAAAGCCAGTCGATCTATCGCAATCAGGCGCTACTGATGAAGAACTTCGAGGCGGCCGGGGTTTCGCCGGATGAGATCGACGTCGTCATCAACACTCATCTGCACTTTGACCATTGCGGCTGGAACACCTACTACAAAGACGGCAAACCCGTGGCCACCTTCCCTCGCGCCACCTACTACGCCCAGGAGGGCGAGGTAGAACATGCGCATGAGCAGCATGAACGCGACCGCGTCAGCTACATGACTGACAACTACGATCCGCTGATCCAGTCGGGGCAAATGAAACTGTTGCGGGGTGACGCCGAGATCGTGCCCGGCGTCTCGGTGAAGGTTTATCCCGGTCACACACGAAACATGCAGGCGGTCATCGTTCGCAGCGGAGGCCAAGTCGCCGCCTATCCGAGCGATCTGCTCTCCGACGCCAAGCATTTGGACCCGACCTGGGTACTCGGATATGACCTGTATCCCCTGGAGAGCATCGACAACAAGCATCGGTTTTACAAGCTGGCAATCCCGGAGCAGTGGCTCGTGGTCTTCACGCACGACCATGAGTTACCGTGGGCCTATCTCGAAATAGGAGAAAAGGGGAGGCCGGCCGCCCGCCATATCCGTCAAAAGTAGCAGTGTTGCAGCAACCCTTCCGGGCTATTTACCGCGCCTTGTGCCGCTCCTACACTGTAGGATATTCAGTCAACTGATCTGCACGGAGGCGCAATGAGCAAGAAGAACAAAAAGGACAAGAAGAAGAAAAACAGAGACGAGCAGCGTACTCCGGTAGCCACGGCCGAAAAGAGCAGCGTCAAACTCGATCTGCGAACCGTGGAGCTGCCGCCGCGTCCGAAACCGATGAAGCCTACCGACATCAGAGCCGTGCGCGAAAGCCTGAACGCCAGTCAGACGCTGTTTGCGCGCCTGCTGAACGTCAGCTCCAATGCAGTGGAGAGCTGGGAGCAGGGCATCCGCGAGCCGCGTCAGGCCACGCTGAAACTTCTCCACATCGCGCGTAAGAGTCCCGACATTTTATTGAGCTAGCTTAGCTCTCCTGTCGAGTCTTGCCTTCTAAAAGGCCAGCCTTTTTATTTCATTCGGTAATGCAACAATTCCGGTGGCTGCCCGCTAGTCGGGCAGATCCATCGTTCTTACGGCGGCTGGAGTCATTTCCAGGCATGGGCTCATACCGTTCGCCGTTTTCCAAAAGAAATGGCCCGGTCAATATAACCCGGCCTTCCTTCAAATCAAGTGTCGCTGAAACTTTCCCGAGCATATCGAAAAGCGACTCGGAGTAGTTCTGGTTTTGACAGAGTTTGCGCGCGGGATTTCCAGTGTCGCACTGCGACATTGCTGCAAGTCAGGGTTGAAGGTGCGCGCGGTCCAGCACTCGGTATTTATAACGTGGTGTGGCAGCTCACACAGAGATCTGTCTGATTGGCGAACTGTGGAGGGCGAAGATTGGAATGCGTGGAGGCATGTGCCTTATGACATGATAGACAGGTGATGTCAGGCGCGGACTTGAGCAGCGTGTTCGGCCCCGTTACAGGATGTCCCATCACCGGGTGGTTCGCCGTGTGCGCCGGATTCAGCCCAATGTAGTACCAGCCCTTCATCTGGCGAAACGTGAGCGAGACACCCCACGGCACGGTGACCATCTTCGTCTTCTCATTCACCTTCGCCAGCCCTCGGACGTGACAACCCATACAAAGGTCTTGGTGGGCAACCAGAGTGTGTGCGGGAAAGTTACTGGAATGGGGTGAGTGACAAACAGTGCATGCCCCTTCCCCATAAGGCTGATGCAGCACCGGGTCGCTGGACTTCTGGTGACACGTGAAACAAAGCTGGTCGACGGGCGATACCAGCGTGACGCTGGTTCCGTTTTTCTCCTCCTGAATGGAGTGACAGGTCGCGCATCCCATCTGCATTGCAGTGTGAACGTACTTCCCATCCTTAAGGCTCGAATGACACTCCAGACAGGTGGATGACTTCGTGTCAGGATCAAGATGAACCGGATGCATCTTGACCGTCGTTGAAGAAGCGATGGAAGACGAAGCGCTCGCCAGCAGCAGCAAGACAATCCCGACCGACAACTTGCAGCAGTCCTTCATCTTCGCGACCTCGACGCGATTTACATTCGGAATCTGGTTTTAAGTTTGGCTGGTGTGCGACGGCGCGGTCCGGTTCTCCGGAGCAGGAGTTGACCACTGCTTGCGCTGTTCCGGAGTCAGCAGCGAACCGACCCTCTGCTCCGTGGCGACATGCATCTTTTCGATGGCTGCGCGCTTCTGGTCGGCTGACATCGAATTGTCATTCAGTACGCCAAAAAGCTGCTTGCCCTCCTCCAGAAAAACGGCGCGCAGTTTGGTCTTCTGATCAGCCGACAAATGCAGCTGCTGGTCAAGGGCGTTAAGGTGGCCATCAGCGAACTTATCCGGGTCCGCCAGCATTTGATGGCCGGGTGGGACGTTCATGGTCTGCGCAAACAGCACCGCTGAAAAACCAAAAGTAAGGAAGAGGATTGTTAAGACACGAATCTTCATGAGTTGTCCCGGGGGCGCCGTGGTGGATACGAAATGCAACTCAGAAGCTAGCAACCGGCCTAGACGCCGGGCAAGTACATGCGTCACAAATGAGCTGCTGATGAGCTTCTCGGAGTAACTGGGCAGTGCACTACGCGTCTGAGCCGACTATTCTTTCGCTTGCGTCGGAGGCGTCGCGCTCTCCTGTGACTGCTTGGCCTCAGCAATCAGGCTTTCGATTCTGTCTTTTTGCGGAAAGTTTGGATCGGCCTTGAGCAGAGTCTGCCACGCAGCAATCGCACCGTTGACGTCATCCTTGCCCTTCCACTTGATGATGCCCAGGTTCATCAACGTGCCCGCATGCTTCGGATCGTAGGTGAGCGATTTCTCGAGTTGCGCAATCGCCCCATCTACGTCGCCGGTGTAATACATGCACGAAGCCATATCGGTGCGGATGGGTACATTCTTCGGGTCGATGGCGAGCGCCTTCTGGAAGTAGGTAATGGCTTCTCCGAATTGGTGGGCGGACTTATACGTGAGGGCCGTCTTGTTGAGTGTCTGTACGTCTTTGGGATCGCTCTTGAGCTTGTCCAACAGGGGTCGGGCTTGCTTGTCGGCCATCCGCTTCATGTCTTCCAGCGTAGGCATTTTTTGCTGGCCCATTCCGGCGGGCGCGGCCTCCGCCTGAGTCACCGTCGGTCGAGCGGCAGCTGTCGGGGCAGCGGCTGAGCCGCGGACGAGATACCCGATGGCCACTCCAATGACAAGACAGACGATAGCCAGGGTGTAGGTTTGTACCGCACTCCAGACAGTTTTTGCCGGACGACCCTCTAACGTTGGTTCCATTTAAGCGCTTACTCCTGGACGCGGGAGCACGATCGCCCCCGTACTCGAACCTCAATCAAGTGCACCTCGGCTGCCAATCATCGTTTTGGCTACGCAGTAATTCTCTATTTACAATCAGCAACTTACAGCGGTCTCCGCGTGGTTTCGGGCTTGTGTTCTGCCGGTGAAAGTGTCTTAGTTCCCACTATGGGCGTGTTTTGGCGCGGCCAGAAAAACCGGTTTCAGGGAGCTCGTTTCGCTACTCGGCCGAAGAACACTGAGGGTCTTTTTCGTAGAGCCACCAGTTGTCGGAGCGCGCCACCAACGAAACGGAGCAAGGCGCCCAGGCGAAGAGTCTCGGACCCAGGTCGGCGGGCGCATGGACTACGAAATAGCGGTACATCCCTCCGCGCCAGGTTTTCCAATCGAAGGTCTCCGGGTGCCATTCGGAAACCGACTGATCCTGAGCAGGCAGCGATGCCCGATATCGAACCAGCGCGACAGGAAACACGGCAAAGTTCATATCCACTACGCCTTGCTTTGTGGCCGAGTACCACGCGGGAAGGTGCAGAAATACGGGAGCAGGAGAGGCCTTTGTGTGTTGCAGAAACATCAGCGACAAGGCGCGTTCGTTGGGCTGCATAGCCGAGATAATTTGCTTGAGCCCTTTGGCTTCGGTCTCGTAATTCTCAGTTACCGAGATCAAAATGCTGATCCAGGCCACGAGCACAAAAATTGTGGCTGCACGCCAGGCGGGCCGCGATTTGGTTGACTTCTCGAGCCCCAGCACAAAGAGCGGCAAGGCGAAAATGGAGAACCTCTGGGAAAGAGCCCATCCGCTGTGCCCTCCTGTGGGTCCGAAGAGCATTACTGCTACGCACAGTGAAAACGGCACCCAAAGAGCCCATCGTTTATTTAGGCGAGTTCCCGCCAGAAACGGTAGAGCAAAAAGAGCAACTCCGAGAATCACGCAGAACAGCGGCGACCAAAGACCAAGCAACCGCGGGAAAAATCCGGTCAGCCGTCCTCCCCAGGTGTGCGGATCAGAGGTGCTAAACCAACTCAGGCCCCAAACGATCGGGTCTTGAGCATTCGGATCTGCGGCAGTTCGACGGTACCAAACCAGCGCTATCGGAATAGCGGCTGCGACCGGAATAGCCGCCATGACCGCCTTGCGCAACTTGCCGGTTTCAAACAACGCATAAAAGCCAGCGATTGTGGCAAAAAAAGCATACGTCAGCGCATGACAGAAGAAGAGCAGGATCGAAAACAAGGCAACACGAACACTGCTTCCCAGTGTCGGCTTCCTGACATGGCGCGTAAAGAGCAGCAAGAAGTACAACCCCACCGGCGCTGCCACCAGAAAATTCAAAAATCCCCAGCTGTAGCTGTACCCATACATCGCCGGGATTGTCAGCAGGGCCCAGTAGGGATCCGCACCAATCTCGTCCGCCAGCATAGCGGTGATAACCGGTACCGCCGCCACTGCAGCTGCCACAACAATCTTGCTCGCGGCGACGATACCAAACACCGGAGTCAGCGCATATACCAGGAAGTATCCGAATAAATATGGGGTGAACCAGTTGATCCAGAACAAGCCCAAAAATCGGAAGCCCGGCTCGTATAGATTGCGAAGGAGACTTACCTGTGCCGCATGCTCCGGTAAGTCCACCATTGGAGGAAACGAGGTCAGCCAAATGGGAATGGTAGCCAGCACACTCGCTATCAGGACAAGCAAGATCGTACGATCGGGCGGCACACTGGACGGCTCTTGCTGCGCGGGGCGGCCCTCGCATGTCTGAGTGAACTGTACTGTTTCTGGTGTAACGCTCATGAGTGTTGGATATTCTTACCGGGGAACGCCAGGCATCCCCCCAACCTCAGTCGTTGCACTGCACTTGCCAAAACTTCCGCCGATGCTGACGAAGAACTTCTTTGATTGCTTCGTTCTCTGTCGTGCTTGTAGAACAAGGCATCAAGCGAAGCGCCTTAAAGCACAGAATGAGGGTGATTTGGCGCGGCTAATATTTTCAAAAGGTGGCAAATCATCCAAAGCCAGACGACTCGAAGGGACCTTGAAGTGCTGTCTACCATGCATGATCTAGGAAGAGGTGGGGAAATGCGTATCGCCTGTGGTTTAGTCCTTTTTCTGGCGGCCGCCACGAATCTGTGGGGGCAAATGGAACCGTGCTTGGCAGGGGCTGACAGTCCGGACTGCGGGATAAAAGTCGTTGTAGCTCCTCCGCCGGAGCCGCCTGACGAAAACGTCATCTGGGCGCCGAGTGAAGTCACAATCGACGTGCCTTTGCGCATGCACCCAACGAAGATACAGCTTAATGCCGGACCCGCTGGAACCGAAGCCGCAACGTTCAAGTCAGTTGCCGCGACCACACACTACAAAAAAGTCGGCAACGTTGCGCGCTTTCAGGTGCAAATCAAGAGCTGTCCGGACGGCGAGAACCTGCTGGTGTTCAATATTGTGTCCCCGCGTCTGCCGTATCCTCTTGCAGCAAACCCGAAGTTGTTCGAATGCAAGCAGAAGACGATCAAGTAGATTGCAAAGACGGCGGCGTCCGGCCATGCTGCGAGGATGGGCGGAAGCGCCTTAATTCTCAGTTCGGCGGCCGTCTGGCCCGATTGCCATTCTTCCACGCACGATGAGCCAGTTTTATCAGACGGTTGGCAGTATCCTAGGTCTTCCAATTTTGGCATTCGGGATGCTCTTCTCTCTGCTGGAACAATGCCGCCTGGATGGGGTGAATTGTTCGGACGTACCCTCCGATCCGAATTATGGTAGACGTCACACCGAGTGAACGAGAATCGCCGCTGCAACCCACGTGGAGAAGTTGGCTTCCGCCGGCAACTCTCGCCGCACTTGCCGTGCTGATGCTGGCGCAGCTATGGAGCAGTGTCGTTCAGCTATCAATCACCTCGGACGAGGTTGATCACCTTCACGCGGCCTACCGGTATTGGGAGTGTAATGACTTTGGCTGGAATCCAGAACATCCGCCGCTGGTCAAGATCGTCGCCGGGCTGCCGCTGCGCGTGATGCACGTCAACGATCCTTTCCTTCACGCCTGTGGCGCGGAGAACGTTAAAGAAACCGACTTTCTCGTCGGACACCAGTTTGTATTCGCTAATCCGGAAAGAATGCTCACAGCCGGTCGCTACGCCGTCTCACTGTTTTCGATTCTGTTGCTGCTGACCGTTTGGTTCTTCACACGCAAAATGTTCGGAGTTCCAACCGCAATAATTGCCGGTGTGCTCATCGTCTTCGAGCCAAATATCCTGGCGCACGGCGCTCTGGTCACAACCGATATCGCCGCCACATTGGGATTTCTGCTCGCTGTCTACGCAGCCTATTGCTATGTTATCGAGCCAACTCCCACCCGTATCGTGGCGCTCGGCCTGGCAACAGGATTCGCATTTTCGGTGAAGCACTCTACTATTCTTCTGGCCGCCATACTTCCCTTGCTGCTTGTCTCCGATGCGGCTCTTTCCTGCCAGAATGATTTACGGCGAACTCTACTGCGTCGCCTTGGCGCTTTAGTTGCCGTCGCGGCCGTCGCGCTGATCGTACTCTGGGCCTCATATGGCTTTCGATACGCCGCGCGACCGGCTGGCGCCGCAATATGGAGTCCACCGCGTCTGACGCTCGCTCACGGATCGGTATCGACCAAACTGATCCCAACAATGGAGCATTGGCGTCTATTGCCCGAGGCTTATCTCGTTGGATTGCAGGATGTCCTGGTTGAGTCCGAAGTCGGACGCCCGTCTTACCTCCTGGGCAAGCTGTATCGCAGCGGCAAATGGTTCTACTTCCCGGTCGCTGCGACGATCAAGTTCACCTTGCCGGTTCTCCTTCTGACCCTCATCTCCGCTTACTCACTGGCTTTCTGGAGAAGCCGGCGTCGACAGCTTTTGTTCCTGTTGTTGCCGATGGCACTCTTTCTCGCGTTCAGTATGAGTTCGAAGTTGAGCATCGGAATTCGTCACGCGCTGCCGGTGCTTCCTTTCCTGATCATTTTCGCGGCGGCAGGCGCCTGGAGTATCGCCAGTAGCCACAAATGGGCGCTCGTGCTCCTGTGCACACTACTGGCATGGCAGCTGGGTTCATCCCTTCACGCCTATCCTAATTACCTGAGCTACAGCAACGAACTATGGGGCGGTCCGGGGCAGACCTATAAATATCTCGCCAACTCGGATGTCGACTGGGGTCAGGCGCAAAAGATGGCCCGTGATTACATTGAAAAGACACACCCGGCGAATTGCTTTTTCCTGCGCACCTACAACAATAAGAATGCAGATTATGCGATTCCTTGCGGAGGCATCTCCGAACTTCAATGGGACGACCTGCAAACCCCGTACACCGGTACGATGATTGTCAGCGCCAGCATGGTCGACGGCATCGGCGTACGCGGCGCAAGCGTGCAAACTCGCCGCGCATTTGTCGGCTTGACACCTACCGCTAAGTTAGGTGGTAGCGCTCTACTGGTTTATGAAGGCACTTTTGATCTCAGCCCGATTGTTGCCGCGCAGCTTCTGGTGAAAGCGCGACAGGTCGGCGACGAAGACCCGCAGGCAGCGCTGGAACTGGCGGCGAAGGCCTCGGCTCTTGACCCGCTCAGCGGTGATGCACATGCCGTCATGTGCGGCAGTTACGACACGTTGGGTCAGACTCGACCGAGCCGAGGAAGAATGCAACCTTGGCCTTGCGCTCATCCGCCAAGACCCGCAATACGGTCAGCAGCAGGTCAAATATATGGAAGAGTTTATCGGGAAGAAAGGGCTGCGGATATATAACACAACGACTGCCCGGCCCAAGTAATATCTAAAAGAGATTATGCTAACCGCGTTAAATCGGGATCCCGCCACATGACTTTTCTCGAAGAGTTGATCCCACTTGCACGTCTGCGGTGGCTGCGTCTGGCGGTACTCGCCGGTCTTCTCATACTGGTAGGGGCCGTCTCGCTTGAGCTCAAATTATCGGTGCTTGACCTCGACGTCTGGTGGCACGTGAAAACAGGTGACTGGATTATCCAACACGGTGGCTTTCCGCGTACGGGGATTTTTTCGCGCAGTGCCGCCGATCATTCCTGGGCCGCATATAGCTGGGGCTATGAAGTCCTGCTGTCACGCTTCTATGCCTGGTTCGGTCTTGTCGGCATTGGACTCTATGGCACGCTGCTCACATTGATGGTTGCCTTCAGCGTTTATTGGATGGTCCGGCGACTGTCAGGCCAATTCTGGGTGGCCTGTTTTCTCGCGGTGCTCTGTTGCTATTCGTTCTTGTTCCTGATGATGCCGCGCCCGGTATTTTTCTCGGTTGCGATGCTTTGCGTCGTGCTGACCCTTCTGTTGGAAGCCCAAAAGACCGGCAACATTCGCGAGCTTTATTGGATACCACTCCTATTTCTCCTTTGGGCCAATCTCCATATCCAATTTATCTATGGCCTAGCAATCTGGGGCTTGTTTGTGGCGGTTAATATCTCGCAACGCCTGGCAGAGCGGCGTGGATTCACACCCCCATGGCTGGAAACGTCGAAGCTGTCAGCCAAACCTCTTGCGATCTTGTTCGGCTTGTCTTTACTCGCGACTCTGATTGGGCCTTATTCGTACCACCTCTATACAATTGTTTTCGCCTATTCTCACTCCCAGCTCATCTATTCCATGATCACGGAGCTACAGCCTCTGAGCTTCCGGGCCTATGAGCACTTCATAGAGCTACTGCTGACCGGCGCCGCCTTCTTCATCGCCGCACGGCAAAAGCAGGTCAATCCGTATAAAGTTGTTCTCCTGGTCACGGCGTGCATCTTCGGTTTCCATACCATGCGCGATTCATGGTTCTTATGCGTTTGCGCCGCAGCCTGCATCGCAGATTCTAGTAGCGAACTGATCGACCGCGAAGTTAATGACACGTTACCCCAACTCGTAGTTGTGTTCGCGGTGACTGCTGCCGTCCTGTTCATCCTCTCGCCTGGCTTGGACTTCAACCAGCGCGGTCTGGATCGCGCGGTCAGCGGCAGATTCCCCGTGAATGCGGTAAACTTCGTGCGTCAGAACCGCATACAGGGTCCGCTCTTCAACAACTTCGATTGGGGTGGCTTTCTTATCTGGTATTTGCCAGAGTATCCGGTATCCCTTGACGGCCGCACCGATCTTTACGGCGACGCACTCGACCAGCAACTGCTCAGGATCCTGAATGGTGATCCCTCTTATAAGACTGATCCTTATCTGAGGGACGCAGGCTTAGTACTACTTCGACGCCGCGATGGACTTACTTCAGCTCTGGAGGTCGATCCTTCTTTCCGCAAGGTCTACGAAGACCAGATGGCAGTGGTATTTGTTCCGCAGTAAGAATAAGAAGGCAATTCAACTAACGCCCGGGTGAGACGGTTCGGCAGAGAATTCATCACAGGCAGGCACAGCCGCGACTTCTAATACGCTAGTTACTCCTGACTAACACCACCGCCAGTTTGTCTCGGTACACCTGGTGGAAGTCCGGCAGACTGCCGAGTGCCTGAGCGATCGGTGAATCCGCCTCGAGAATCATGGTTTGCGCACGTGCAAACACAGGATCGGATTGCAGGGGAACTTCTCCTTGCATGAGCCTGAAGTAGCTTGCATCTAGATCCCCGCCATAAAGCTCGGTGCGGCCGTCGATGGACACCCGATATTCGGGCAAGGCGAACGTCAAGAATCCACCCCAGTCATATGTATTGAAGATTGGCTCCGGAAGGTGGTTGCTGCGAATAAACTCCGCTGCTTGCAATGGGAATTTCTCCTCCACTTTTGTCAGAAGAAGTTCACTGCCGTGTACGTCACCGCTGCCTGAAATGCGCATCAGGGTCGCCAGCATTACGAGCAACACCAGCATGGCTGCGACGGAGATATCGTTTCGACGCAAAAGCGGCTCGTGTTCGGCCAAAGAGTCGTCCCTGTCCCGTAACGCACAACCGATGATGGCAACAGAACAGACGACGACGAACCAGCTATCGCGCATGGTCCGAAACGATAATACTGTTGACACTACCAGCAAGGCGATCATAAAGAGATCGCGCGAGCGCCGTCGGCCGACAACAAAAAACGCCGTCATAGTAAGCAGCATGAGCGCGTAATCTTGCGGCTGCCGAAATCGGAGGGAATGAAGGTCTCGAAAGAATCGGTCGGCGACTGTGTCGGTTGCACTTTGCCATGCCAGGCTATAGACCCGCCACGTATATGGAGAAACGAACGTGGCCACAAATGACACTCCAGTAATCACTCACTATGCTGCTAGGTTTAATACGGCCTTAGCGGGCCAACTGACGCATGCTGACGCCTTAAACCCCTCAGCACTCACTGCGAGACAGAAAATTGCCAGCGTCAGCATTCCAAAGATAAATTGCCGATCGATATTAACCCAGACGATGAAAACTAAAGGAAGCCAGTAGAGAGGCCGAGGACTCTCTGTGCTGCGCGCACGCGTAATCAGGATCAACTCAACTGCCAATAACCCCACGGAGACTAACGCCGGATCTAGTTGTACAGGCATCAGGCAGAACTGAGCTACTGCACAGAGAACAACGGCATACCAAAGCTTTCTGCTTGCGCTTAACGCTAACGTGAACAACGCCGCAGCACTGGCTATTTGTAGACACATTAGCAGCGCTGGCAGTCCAGCAAAGCCGAGGTAGCGAAAGAAAACTGCAGTGAGCACCTGGAATCCCCAGCTAAGGTCGATCCACGGCAGTGATGCCGATTGCGAGAAAAGTCCGCTCCGAGGAACGGTGTGCTCCTCCAAGATCCACTGACCGGTTCGGAGGTGCCACCAGATGTTGTTGCTCGACAATGCAACAAGGCGGACTGCCTCGTATAAGGCGAAGCTCGTCAGAGCGGCAACGACTGCCACAATATGCAGCGGTGCACTCGAGTGCCAAGATTTTGCAGGCACGCGAGGAGGGATTCGTGATCCATTGGCGATATTGTCCATGGGCTTGGATACTGACTTGGGATGAAACTACTCAGCGGTGCAACCCAGCCTTCTAATTGCCATTTTGATTCACAGCCAATGCGCTTTCTTCTTTAACGCCTCTTAACTGTGCCACCAGTTGGTTGGGGATTAGAGACCCTTCGCGTGCCACCTCCGGGATCGTGCGCGGTGTTATGGCACATTAATACGCATGTGTTTGAGCCGCGATCATAAGAAATCGGCAGGCCTCCGTTCTGGCCCACGACATTCATATCAAAATCCACCATGCGGACGCCCGTGGGGTTTGCGCTCGTCGATGTCATACCGTGCGCGTTGTGGCAGGTCGAGCAAGAGAGCCCATCGGTGTATACATGGTTGTTGTGATAAGCCCACGACGTGCTCTGCATAACGATCGTTAAGTCGTGGCACTTGGCACACATTCCGTATGGTCCGGTTATCGTTAAATTAGGCTGTGGATTTAGATTGATCGTAATCTGGGTTCCTGGACCCGCCGGGGCCTGACTGTCTTCGTAGTCATGCTCCAGGATGTGCCACCACTTGGATCCATGCGGGCCATTCGGTCCAGTGCCGCCGAATTCGCGATTGTCGTCACTGTTATGGCAATCGGAGCAAAAGATCTGCTGGCCCATGGTGCGCCCATTGTTGGTGCCCCCGGTCTGGTCGAGCATCGTAACCAGCAGGCTCGGCTGAGGCAGGCCGCTATTTCGCGGATGCATCACGGGATGGCTCGACTTCGCGCTCGTGTTCATCTGGGTGATCATATTCAGCGGATCGCTACTAGAACGTGAAGGCAGATACCCGTAGATCGGGTTGATCGTCTTACCGGCACTGAAGCCGTGGCAGCGCAGACAGCTCTCATATTCATTCACAATCGGGTTCACAACCGTTGTTCCATCCATTGCCACCCCTATAGCACCGATCTGCGAGGGACGAATCAGGGGCGGGATGTTGAACGAATTCACCTGCTGCGAGCCGTGGCCGTTGTGGCAGTCAGCACACGTGGCATGACGATTATTGTTCAGGACGGCGGGCTCGGCGGCATCGTGCGAATTAGAGCCGCTGGGAAACGGATGGCCAATTTTTTGGAACTCGGCGAAGACGTTCGCCGGCGCCGGCGACAGATTTGTGCCACCACCATGGCAGGAGACGCAGTCGGCCTCGTTGGCCTGCCGCAAAAGCCGCGCAGGCCCCGACGCGTTGTGCGGCTCGTGACAAGAGATGCAGGCATTGCCAGCAACAGTTCCGTAGCTGCCCAAGTTCGCTTGCCCAGACACCGTGTTTTGCGCTGTAGCGTGGATACCGACGGCCCAGCCCGCCAGCGGATTCACCTGGTTTTTCCCAGCAATCTGGGTGCGCGTCGGATCGTGACAATCCAGACACATTCGTCCATTCGAGCTGTCGATCACCAGAAAATTCAATGAAGTTTTGTCGGTGACCTGAACGTGCGGGTTATGGCACGAGTTGCACTCCACATTGCCATCGATGAGTTGGAGCCTGCCGCTTTGGTCGCCGGTCTTGCCTTGTGACACCAGCGTCGAGATGAGGTCAATGTTGTCTTGCAGAGGTTTGATCAGACTGAACGGGTGCGAGCTTTGCAGCTGCGTGCTGAAGTTATCGCCCGGAAGCCAGTTTCCTGTCGTAGGCAGCGATCCGAACAGCACTGTATCAGCGACGGCGACCGTTCCGTCGTGGCAACTCAAGCAAAGCGCGCTGTCACTGCCCAGCGGCATTTCCGGATTGTCACGATTCGCGTTGGTGCTGCTGGTATAGGTCGTGTAAGTCGCCGTCGAGAGGGTCTGGTTCCACAGCGGCGCGATCTGCCCTTTCAGATTGCTGAGCCCGGAATGGGGCACGTGGCAGTAAATGCATGGTCCGTTACCCGGACCCTGGATTGGCGATGGACCGCCCGCGGACAGGTTGTGCATCCCGAGGACATCGCCGCTGAGCAAGTCGTTACGCTTATGGGTCGGCTGGGCCGGGCTGTTCTGCGACTCCTTGCTTTGAATTTGCTGCGTGCTTTGACCGTTCTTCACCGGAGGGTGCTGCGGCTTATTGACTTGACCGACTGCAACTGCTACCAGCAGCCCGGCAAAGGCACAAGCGAGGGTCGGCTTCCAGCTCACTGCAGCCCTCCCTTTGCCTGCTTCAGGGCGTGATACTGAAATACCTGGACGCGATGGTTGTAGGAATCCACGACGAACACGCGGTCGCTATGATCGACAAACAAGCCAGTAGGCAAACGGAAGTCGCCGAACCCTGTCCCCTGCTGGCCAAAGTAGTACAGCAACTGGCCCTCGCGATCGAAGACCTGCACCATGTTCATCGACCCTTCCACGACATAGATGTGCCCTTCGGAGTCCACCCCGACACCCTTGGGCCGAAACATCGTACCCGCACTGTCTCCAATCGCACCGATGCCGAACTCATACTGCCCGGAGCGATCCAAAGCCTGCACGCGAAAGTTCATTGCATCAACCACCAGCAGGTCCTTGCCGTCCAGCCGCAGCTCGGTCGGATAGTGGAACTCGCCCTTCTCTTCCCCGCCTTTGCCGATGGTTTGCAGCACATCGCCGTTCATGTCGAGCACGTAGATCTTGTCACGCAGCGTATCGGTGACGTAGATCCGCTGCTCCGTGTTGTCGATGGCAATGCCCGTCGGGCGTTTGAAGAAGCCCTCGCCACCCTTCAGGCTGCCAATGGCTCGCTTGAATTTTCCATCGGAATTGAAGACAAAAATCTTGCCTGACTCGGAGTCGGTGACGTAGATGTTGTCTTTATCGTCGACGGCGACGCACTGCGGCGCCATCATAGCGTCCTTGCTCTTGTCTTTGCGCTCGATGAACTTGTACTTCGACTGAATCGGGTCGAAGATGTGCACACCCTGCGCGCCGGGGTCGGTAATGATCAAACGCCCGTGCGAGTCTTCCACCACGCTGTAGGGCCGCACCAGGAAGTGCAGATCGGGCTGGCCCACCACTATGTCGAAGACGCGGGTGAAGAAGCCAGGCTTGCCGCGGACGTCGCGGTCGGTGCTGAAGCTGCGCTCGAACGTCAGCTTGCGGCCGCCTTCCAGCAGCAGCTCCGGAACATGCACCTCTGTGGTTTTCGATTTCTTGGGCGCGCCCCAGGCGGGTATTAGCACGGATGCCGCCATCAAGCATAGGCACTGCCAATCCCCAGATTGCTCGCCACGCCCGTCCTAAAAGAAATTGAACCATCGATAAACACCAATGTAGAACGAAGAGACGGAAGCTGGCGGCAGTCCTGACCCGCTGAACCCCTGCACGAGGTGAGTATATCCTCCGTTCACCCCTATTTGCCGGAATTGGTACTGAATGTAAGCGGTTTCCGACTCGAAGTTATTGAACGAATAAATACCGGTGTTGTTGAAGTTGTTTTTCGATTTCACGTAGGTCAGCGAGGCATTCAAATGTCGCTTGGGCGCTGCGGATGCCGTCGCGGAATAGCTTGTGCCGCCGTAGCCTATCAGTAGATTGGGGGGAATTATGGGAGGCAGCGGGGTCGTCACCAGGCCCGCGCTCGTCGCCAGCGAATTTCCGTCCGACTTCGAGTAGTTGGCGCCCAAAGCAGTACTTCTTCGCACCCAAGTTCACCGAGAAGCTCTCACTGCTATTACTGCTCCCTGGCACGGCCATCGAGGCCGCTGCGGCCGCCTCCGGCACTCGCATTGAAGAAGAAGGTCGAGCCGAGCTTGCGGCCTGCGCTTCCGGAGAAGCTGTAGGACGACGTGTCATAAGCGACCAGGTAACTCTGCACATTCTGGACGTAGTTGAAATAGCCATTGACTTGCCACGCGCCGATTCGCCGGCCATAACTGGAACTCGCCCCGAACCCCAACTGGTTCTGGCTGCTGCCGTCCACGGTGCTGTCGTACACAGTGAAGGATGTTCCCAGGAAACCACCGCCGAGAACACGGTTGTAGTATAGGCCGGCATCGTAGAGGTTCGATCCAAAGCTCTCGCCCGCAAAGCTCTGCTCACGACGCTCAAACTGTCCTTGCAGTTCGAAATCCCGGGTGAATGAGTACGTGGTATTGAATACGAAATTCAAGCCATGGGACGATTCCTCGTTCGAGGTGGGCTGAGCGCCCACGACTTGCGTCCCGGTATTCGTGGAAGCCTGGCTCGTCACCGCGCCTGAGTTTGACGGCGTCGAGCCAGTGGCGGAGCCGCTGCCGGATGCGCCAGGTATAAGAGCTTCGTAAAGGGATCCGGTCAGGTTATCGGTATAGGTCGTGGCCGCCAACAGATTCAACTTGCTGGTGGGATGGAAACTCAGGGTGGCCACCGCAACGTCGATCGCGCCATTGAAGGTATAGCCCAGGTAGTCGGAGTTGATATCGCTGCGATTGAACGACGTGGTGAAGATGCCGTTCCAGGGAAGTGGATGTGAAACGTTGATCGAATAGTTGGTATTGTCGGAATCCGATGTCGCGGTCTGACCGCCAATCACTACCCCGGGAATCAGGGCTTCTGAGGTGCCGTGCGCTATACGGCTCCGGTTAGACCAAACCCAAAGAGACTATACGTGGAGGTGAGGTTAAAAGTCCGAAAGCGTGAGTTTCCGCTTTCATCAGTACCGTAAAGCGAATAGTTGTTGACTTCCTTGCTGATAACCAATGGTCAAAGTCGGTAAACCGGGAACAAAGGCTCCCCAGTTAACGCCGAAGTTCTGATTGTTGCCGTTTGTATTCAAGGCTGGTGATTCCTGGAATTCCATAGTTCCCGGTACTGTTGAAATTCGCGCTGTAATTAACCGAGCCCGGAAAATGGCTGCCCGAGAAAATTGATGGTAACAGCGCACGCCAGAGGCATCGGAGATGGAGCCGGATACCAGAGTTATTGCGCGACTGGTTGAAATAAGGATTAAGGGAAAAGGAGACAAAACCTGGATTGTAGTAATAGCCATTGAAGGCTGCCGTCCCGCCCGCGCCTAAGGAGTGGCTGGAATCGATCTCGTTGCCATAGGTGTCGGTATACCCGGCATTGATTGTCCCAGAGGAGGTAACGCTGATATTGTCGCCAATGCTGACCTGTGCCGCCGAGGGGATCGACAGCGCCAGCAACGCGGCCGACAGCAAGCACGCAGTTTGAAATCCCCTTACCACACCCCACTCACTTTCGGTCCTCTGCGGGACCTTGCCTGTGACCAGTGATCAGTGGCCGCAACTACGAACGAGCCCTTAGCTTCGTTCCCACTTCCCTGGTACCAGCGAACCTTTGGTCCCTTTCCGACTGGCCACTGGTCACCGCCCAATAGCCACTGCCTTTACAGCGTCTCCACCTTGGCTCCCTGGTGCACCCGCTTGTCGAGCGCCGTGCGAAGCTGTTCTGTCTTTGCCTTCTCCAGTTCCTTGCGCAATGGCTCTTTCACCTGCAGCGAATGGGGTCCTGCCCGGCGGCAAATGCTTGTTCATGCGGAAAATGACGTAGTTCTGCCCGACCTGGATCAAGCCGCTCATTTCGCCATCTTTCATCTTCAGAGCAGGCGCCAGCATCTCCGGCGGCATCTGATCGCGCGCCACCCACTTGTGGTCGCCCATCATCACCCGGTAATCGTCTTCCGAGATTTTTTCGGCCAGCAGGCCGAACTCCATGTCCGTCTTCGTGGCCTTGGCCTGCTTGTAAGCTTCGTCGGCGCGCTTCTTAGCGTCTTTCAGTTGTTCAGGGAGTCGCTTTGTCCGGCGGGATGATGGAAATGGTCTGGATAGCGAACGATTCCGGATATTCGAAGCGCTTCGGATTCTTGTCGTAGTAGGCTCTGCACTTCGGCAGCCGAGACCACAGACTTACTCTCCACTTCGGTTTTCAGAAGCTGGTCGATGAGCAGCGAGCGCTTGATCTTTTCGCGCAGACGCTTTCTCGTTGCCCTGGAACTCGGACTGAAGGTATTGCTGAAACTCGGCGGGGCTCGCGAATTGCTGCGGAAATCAGCTTCGGCCTTGCTTGAGCCGTTCCGGCGACATCGGTTATCCCGCGCTTCTGCGCATCCTGGTAGACCAATTCCTCGAAGATGATCATCTGCATGGCGCCCTTGCGGATGCCGGGCTCCATGTCGGCGGGAATCTTTCCGCCGTGCTGCGCCGCGTAAGGAAAGATTGCGTACTCTTCGCGCACCAGGTCGACATCCGTCAGCACTACGCCGTTGACCCGCGCCACCGGCTTGCCTGCCGGTCTTAGATACGTCGAGGGGACCATGAATTCGACCTTTGTGACTGGAGCTGGGTCGGCTGGTGGGAGGCTACCTGGCCTTTGACGTTTGCGAGGGCGATACCGAAAATCAGTGCTGCGCAGATGGAAAGCTTGAACTTCATTTTCCTCACCCTTGTTTCTCACCTCGGAAAAATTTGGGGAGAGAGAGTTCTCTCTCCCCAAGGCATTGCCAATTAGAAGGTCGTCGGAATGGTGTAGCTTCCGTTCGACTCGTTGGCCTCTCCACCGTGGCACTGGCGGCAGAATTGCGCCGTCTGGTTGGAGCTGCCGCTCAGGTTGTTGGCCGGGTTATACGGCGCACGGATGAAGAACATCGTGGCGTAGTAGCCGCTGCGGCAGACCGGAGTTGCTGGCCGTTGGTGACCTTCACCACGTTCATCAAGTGCTGGTTGTGGCAGGTCGTGCACTGTACGGTCGGCTGGCTGTTGTAGGCAGCCGTCTGCACGAAGAAGCCGTAGTTCTGCACGAACGGCCGAAGATTCGGGCCGTTCATCAGGATGGTGCCGTTGCTGGCGATGGTGCAGTCCCAGTTGTACTGGCCGCCGCAACCGACGATGGCGTTGTCGCCCACCGGGTGATCGTTGAGGTAGTCGCCGGCCGTGCCGCCGTCGTTGCCGAGCAGTGTCGGAGGCTTGTTCGGGCCGTAGGTGGCCGGCAAAGTCTCATACACCTGGTTCAGCATGTGGCCGCCCTTGGCGATGTTGCCGTCATGGCAGCTCAGGCAGGTCATGGTGTCCAGTGCGACTGGATCGCTGGTTTGGACGGTGCTCGGGAATGTCAGGGCATAGGAGCTGAGGCCGCCCCGGTACGTGCCGCCGGTCTGGAAAGTCTGGCCGAACAGAGGCTGAACGTCCTGGCCCCACAAGGCGTCGTCGCCGCTGTGCGGGTCAGTTGTCGAGAAGCCGTTGCCGCGCGCGCCGCTATGCGGAGCATGGCAGCCAGCGCAACCGCGGCCGTAATTGAGGTGAGCGCCCAGCACGTCGGATGTGGGGGCGCTGGATCTGGGCGACGGCGAATGCGCCGATGGCCAAGATCGTCAGAGTTACCAAGAATGCTTTCTTCATGAGATCGATCTCCTGATTTGAACTGCAGTTTCCTTATCTCTAGTACTGCCCGGAGACCCGGCCCCAAGTCGGCCTCCGGCTGTGATAAGGGCACGTTCATAACCGAAATTCGCCAAGCTGTGAGATTTCTATTTGCTTGAAAAAGGACGACTTAAATCGCACCCAAGGGTGGTGTGGCGGTTTTCAACTACGTTAAGAGTGTCAAGGTTCGCAGCAGCCTCGTGAAATTCCGCAGACTTCGTGGTTCCTTTTCGGGAAAGTCCAAGTGACTGATGTGTTTGCGCAGCCGAAGTCCTCGGAAGGGGGAAGTCCCGCGAGCTTTGCCATCGCGGGACCTTGAGCAGTTCGATCGGGGATTACTTCTTGACCTCTGCAGCGCTGTCGGCTTTCGCCTGGGTCGGTTGCTGCTCTGGAGTTGCGCCGTGCTTCGACGCGGCTTCGGCGGTCCGCTGCGCGTCCTTCTCCTGCTGGAGCTTTGCCGCCTCTGCATCGGTGACGTAGCGGAATTGTTGCACGCGCCCGGGATACTGCTCGGAAGTGAAGATGCGATTGTTCTTGTCGATATAGACGGCGACTAACTCTGAAAACTGACCCAGCAGTTTGCCATGCCCCCCGACGACGCCGAGCAACTGCCCTTCGCGATTGAAGGCTTGCAGCACATCAAGCCTCGGGTCGGCGACCCAGATGTGCCCATCGCTGTCGACGGCGATGCCTTTGGGACTGATGAAGCAGCCGGGACCGTCACAATGCTTGCCGATCTGGCTTATGAAGTTGCCGTCGGCGTCAAAGATCTCGACGCGGAAATTCAGAGTGTCGGTCACATAGACGTTTCCGTCTTTATCGACGGCGACAAACGAAGGCAGGGCGAAATCGCCGGGGGTGGAAAGCGTATGGTCCTTGCCGCCGGTACCAATACGACGTTTTTCCTTAAACGTATCGGCGTCATAGACCACCACCTGGTCGGCCTGCGTGTCCACCACGTAGAGTTGGCGGTTTTCCGTATCAATCGCGAGGCCCACGGGGTCGATCAGCTTGTCTTTGATGACCTCGATTACTTTGTTGTCTTTATCAAAGACGAGCACCCGGTGCATCTTGCCGTCGCTGACAAACAGGTGATCGTCATCGTCGATGGCGACATCGTTGATCATGCCGAAGGTTGCCTCATGCCCATTGCCGATGATGCCGGTTTCCTTCGTCTCGGTGTTGAAGATGAAAATCCCGCCCACCTTCTGATCAGCCACGAACAGCTGTCCCTTGGAATTGACCGCCATACCGTAGGGTTGAATCAGCTGAAAGGGCACGGGCTTGTAGTGCGCCTTGTTATTCGGATCTTGCACGCCCGCGAGGCGGTCCATCCATGTGGACTTCTTCTTGGCCTGCTCAGAGGCTGGTGTCAAGTCGAGCGGCATACCGGCGAAGTAGTTGCTGTACCTGACACGCGCGATGTTGGGCGGAGAGGGCCACAACAGCTTGCTGGTGTCCTGCTTCGGAGCAGGCGCTGCGGCAGGCTGTGCCGTCTGTGTGCCGGAGTTCTTCTTCTTGCTGGTGCCGGCAAAGCCGGCGTGCGGAAAGAGCAAAGCCAAAGCCAGCGCGATCAAGATTAATGTGCAGTCAAGTCCAACCCATTTATGTTGATTCGTGCTTGTCATCGCTATTTTCATCTTTCTGAGGGCTTCTGGGACAAAGCCAACCGGTTCTTGTGGCAGTTGTCGCAAAACGCCATGTTGTTAGCTGAGTCTTTGATCAGCAGATCGGGCTGGGTAGATGAGTGCGGCTGATGGCAGGTCATGCAGTCGATGTGCGTCTTGACCTTGGTTACATCCGTGGGGTCCATGAGGTCTTCCACCGGATGTCCAAGGACTGGATGTCCCAAGCCGTACTTTATGGGAAGGATGACTACCTTGTTTTTCTGGTAGTAATCCTCGGGCAGCTTCACGTGACCGTTGAAGATTGTGAGCACATGCTCGGATTCCAGCTTCTGCGGCTTGGAGTTAGGTCCATGGCATTCCAGGCAGAGCGCACTTCCCTTGGCGCGAAGCAGATGTTCGTTGTCGCTACCGTGGGGCTCGTGGCACGTCGGACAACCGAGTCCGAACGCCGGCTGGTGCAGGTGCGCCTTCTTAAACTGGTCTGCCTGATCGCTGTGGCAGGCGAGGCACGCGTTGACCGGATCCGGCTGAATGAAGCCTGGCGTCTTGCCGGCGTGGGGGTTATGGCAGGCGACACACTCTCCCTGAGCACCGGGATGCTGGAACTTAGCCTTCTCAATCTTCTCCGCTTGCTCAGCGTGGCAAGTTACGCAAAGCGCCCTGGTATCGGCGTTCGTCAAGACCACCTTGCCGTCCTTGGCCGGTAGATGGCACGTATCGCACGAATTCATCGCGAAGGGCGGATGTGCAAACGCCTGAAGCAGCTTAGGAGACGCCGATTGATGCGGATTGTGGCACTGGACACAGTTGGCCGTCGCAAAGGGCTGTCCCTGGTGTGCCTTAATCAAACTCGCGTCCTTGGGATCGTGACAGTCCAGGCATAGCGCCGGCGTTGACTTAGTAAGATGGTAATCAAATTCCTGTTTGCCGCGCTCGCCGACCTTGTGGGTCACATGGCAGGTTTCGCAGCCCATATCGAGTGCGGCGTGGCGACTGCCCTTTTCCGGAACGTTCAATCCTTGTGTGTGACAAGCCAGGCAAAGGTTCTGGTCTTTATCGCCGGATGTCGGCTTCAGCAGCTGATACTTATTGTCCGACTGATGGGGATCGTGGCACTTCACGCAATCACGAACTGCGGGCGGATGGACCGTGCCCTTTAAGTCTGCCGCGTTGTGATCGGAATGACAGGTCAGGCAAAGTGCCTGCGTGGTCGTGGTGGTCAGCTTGATTCGCGTGACGTCTTTGTTCACGCGAACCTCGTGACAACTGGTGCAGCCCATCGCGATTGCCGAATGAACGTTCTTTCCTTTTGTCTTGTCCTCGTGGCATTCGGCGCACTTTGCCGAATCGGTATTTTTGTCGAGGGGAACAGGATGGACGCCGGCAAAAGCGACGCTAGCGCCAGCGAGGAAAAGCCACCCCACGAAGACCCGCACTGCTTTGCTCAAGACCTACCTCCGGCCGTTACGTTGATCTATGCACGGCGAGTACCGGAACCCAAAACGGCCCGTAACTATAAGAAAAATAAGCATCTACAGGTAAACTAAGCTTGCCTCCAATCATCGAAAATGGGTTTTCCTCCCCACTAAACGGTCAAATCCCCCACCGCTGCGGTCGCCGTCGAAAGTTCTGCTCTGTTCCGACTCAATCAGTTATGTGGAAGCCTTAGCGAAATCTCTTGGCCTGGGTTGGTCACGTCCGTCACAAAGGTTCAGACGACGCGTCATTACGCGCATCCCGCGGTGCAATATGTCGCAATTCTCACTCTTGAGGCTCAGCCTTTTCACGATTTAGCCGTTTAATTTTTATAAACTTACGCCTTGCGCTGAAATTGGATAGGCATTTGCACATAGCGATACTATCGACCGTATATTTGGACCAGTGCCGACTCCAAGTAAGGAGAGAAAGTGCCTGCTCGACCAGATCAGCGTCTTTCGGAATGGACGACCTCGAAAGGTCGCTTGTCCCTTCGACTGTTGGCGACTCTTCTGAGCCTGGCAATCGGCGCTAGTTGCCAGACCTATTCTCCGGAGTTCATGCCGCTCGATGCGGCAAAGCCTGCTATCGGCCAGCTGGGCGGAACTTTGGCGGACGGCCCTGGCGCGAACGTTAGCGCAGAACAGTGGCTGGCCTGGCTCAAAAAATCTGACGCGGACATCCGGCAACGCCTCGTACTCGGCGAGGAAGACAGTCTGACGAACCTACTACGCTTTGGCGTGACCTACACCCAGGAATATCGCATCGATGATGAATACCTGGTGCGCTACGGCAAGAGTAGCCTGGTGAATTCCTTTGCCGAGAATCGAGCCAACGACCTGATCAAAGCACTGGCCGCTCCGAATCAGAATCAAGGGTTCGTCGAGATGCGAGGCTTCGTTGAGAAGGAGGGGTACTCGCTGAGTTCTTCCGCCGGACAAAAGAAGCTCAAAGCTGCTTTATTGGCGAATTTGGCGCGAATGCAAAAGGATCTGATCGAGGCACGAGAGCACGCCGACCCCAATCCGAACCAGGCTTTCCAGCATCGGGGCATCTCGCTCGATAGTAACCTGTGGCCGGACTACGATCTGGACCTAAGTCTGCAGCGGTTGATGAAGTCCGGCATGCTCGAGTCCGGTCACGTGAATCGCATCGCAGTGATTGGTCCAGGGTTGGACTTTGTCAACAAGCAGGAGGGCGTCGACTATTATCCGCCGCAGACCACGCAACCCTTTGCCGTGCTCGATTCTCTTCTGCGACTTGGTCTGGCGCGACCGGCTGACGTCCGGCTCTACACCTTGGATATCAGTCCCCGAGTGAATCTTCATTTGGAGAATGCCGGCAGGAATGCTGCTCGGGGAGTTTCCTATACAGTGCAGCTCCCGTGGTACACCGAAGGTCGCTGGACTTCGACGTTCCGCGATGATTTCACGGCGTATTGGCAGCGTCTGGGCAACAACATCGGCGCGCCTGTCGCGGCAATTCCCGTTCCGCCCGGCTCACCAGGTTTCGAAACACGAGCCATTAAGATTCGCCCCGAGATCGTAGAGAGAGTCCAGCCGATCGACATGAATATCGTCTTTCAGAAACTGGCGCTTGTCCCCGGCGAACAATTCGATCTCGTGATTGGCACCAACATCTTCATTTACTACGGTCCATTCGAACAGTCCCTGGCGCGAGCGAACATCGCGAGCCTCCTGCGTCCCGGTGGGTTTCTGCTTTCCAATCAACAACTCGAAGACACTGTGCCTTGGAGGCTTGAGCAGGTGATGGTTGTTGACATTCCGATGACCGACGCTCCGCTTATCACGGACCACATTTACTGTTACCGCCGCGAGCCGTAACAGCCGACGCGTCCTGCGGTGCCCTGGCTGGTCGTACACCTCGGATTCTTGCCATTGCGGCGAATGCGCGGTTTAATCACCGCAATGGGTGATAAGTCTCACCGGGTCCTGCGTCATCCGAGACTGTCACCCTCCCAATTGCACCAATAGCAACAACTTACGTCGTCCGCTCTTTCTGGCTTTTGACGTGCATCTGTCACTTGCTCACGGGAAGGAGCACGAATGGCCTTCAGCGTTCTATCTCTGCCAAAACGCATTCATAAGACATTTTCGAATCTGCGCACCGGGGTGGTTCTGCTGATTCTGGCTGGTGCCGCGTCGGCCTTGGGCACCTTCATTCTGCAGCGACCCACAACCGATCCTGAAAAGCTTGCACGATCCTATTCTCCTGCTACCCTGCACTGGCTGGATCGTCTGGGGCTCACCGACGTCTTTCACACCTGGTGGTTCCTGACGTTGTTAGGTCTGGTAAGCCTGAGTATCATTCTGGTTTCGATTGATCGCTTCCCTACCGCGTGGCGCTTTTACGCTCGTCCCTACCGCAAGACCGATACTCACTTTCGCTCGGTGCTTCCCAACAAGATTGAGCTCCCGATCAGCAATGCGGAGGACGGACTGAACGCAGCCGAACGTGCCCTGAAGAAGTCGGGTTGGCCGATCGAGCGCATTGCCGACAGGAACGAACCCTCCCTGTATTCCGAACGCCATCGTTTTTCGGTAATGGCGGTGTATATCGTCCACGCCAGCCTTCTTCTTATTTTTGCGGGCGGCATCATCGATGGATTGTTCGGTTACAGCGGCTTCATGGCATTACAAAAAGGGCAGACCAGCAATGTGATTGAACTGCGCACCGGCGGCCTCAAGCAGATCCCTTTCGCGGTGAAGTGCAATGGCGCGGGCCAGGAGAATTACGCAGACGGATCGCCCAAGCGCTGGTGGTCGAAGCTGGCCGTAGTGCAGGACGGGCGGGAGATCGAAGCGAAAGAAATTGTAGTCAACGATCCGCTGGTACACAGCGGACTCCGTTTCTACCAGGCAAGTTTCGGAACGACCGGGAAGATTAACGGACTAAAGCTCGCAGTCACTCCCGACAGCGTGGTATCTCCGGGCGCTGTTGCGCCAACCCCAGCCAGTCAAGAGATGACGCTGTCTCTGAATGAACCCGCAAAGCTGGATGACAACACTACGGTTACCCTCGCCGAATTCATACCTGACTTCTTCATTCGTGACAACCAGGTTTTCAAACGCTCCGACGATCCCGTCAATCCGGCGTTCCGCCTGCAGGTAAAGAACACGGCCACCGGTGAAGAGACTCCCCAGTGGATCTTTCCTGCTTACAACGCTGCCTCTCAAGGAAAGAAGACGGGCTACACCTTCGAATATCGCGACATGGACATGGGCTACTACACGGGGCTGGAAGTTTCGCATGAGCCAGGCCAATGGCTGGTATGGACCGGAGTGCTGTTGATGGGAGCCGGCTTGTTCGTAGCGTTCTATCTGGTGCACATGCGCGTATGGGTCGCCGCGGTGAACAATGCGCAAGGCGAACTGGTGCTTTGGATCGGCGGACAGTCCAACAAGAATCGTGATCGCTTTGAGCAGCGCTTCAAAGACCTGGTCGACGGGGTTCGCACGGAACTGGAAGTGGCAAACGTTGTGCCGCGCTTCGCGAAGAAAGACAAACCCGAACTTACCTTGGCGGGAATGAAATAGAAATCCCGTGCAGGATGACGCGTCGCGTCGATTGATGGAGGAGAGAATGGCAACCCGGGCAAGAGTAGTACGCATGGAGCAGCCCGCCACAAACGGCGGCAATGCCTTGCTGGTTTTAGTAGGACTCACGGTGACGTTTCTGCTGATTGTGGCATTGCTGGGTGCGGCAAAAGCCGGCGGCAGTCTATTCAGTGAGAGCAACCTTCTCTATGTAGCTTTGATCTTCTACGCAGGCGCGGGCGCGCTGTACATGGGATTCGGTGTCACCGGGACGGTACGCTACGTCACCTTCGCCTCCGCCGCGACCGCCATCGGATTGGTCGCCAACACGGCAGCGGTGGCGCACCGGTGGTATTTATCGGGGCGTCCGCCTTTTGCCAGCATCTACGAGATGCTGCTTAGCTTCGTCTGGACCGTCGCCCTGTTGACCTTAATAGCGGAGAAGAAATTCGGGGTACGGATTATCGGCAGCATCACCATGCCGCTGGCGGTGGTGTGCGTCATCCTGATGCAACTGCTGCCGTCTGAAGTAAGGCCGCTGGTTCCTGCCTTGCAATCAACCTGGCTGCACGTGCATGTAACCCTGGCCATGCTTGCCTACGCGACATGCGCCGTGAGCTTCGCTCTGGCCATGATGTTTCTGATCCAGGATCATTTTCAGAACGAGAGTTTTCTGGCGTGGACCAGCGCAACCGTTAGCGCAATTTATGTCGCTATCGTCGCGACGCGCTTCGATCGGGGCGGGCTTTCCGTGACGGCGTGGGATTCTGCCACGAAATCCGACATGTTCCTGGGAAGGGGCATGCGGCTCTTTGTTACGGTTCCCGATCTTGGCTGGCTATTCCTGATCTCCGCAGCCGCAGCGGTTGTGCCCCTGGCGCTGTACTTTCTGGGGCGCTGGAAAAAAGAGGCCGCGTTCTATAGCCTCGCCAACCGAGCGATTTTCGTCAGCATTCTATTGCAGGTCGTTGTCCTGGGCGCGTTCGCTCTACGCGTGCGCGATGCCAGTTACCCGTCACCCGACCAGGATGGGCTCTTCCCGACCGGCTTGGCCGCCAGCCCCTTCCTTTTGGGAGGAATGGTGACGGGTATTTTCGCTTCTCTCTTGTACCTGATGCTGCTGTGGCGGCGCGGCGACCTGGAAGCCCTGTTGCCGGCGTCCGATGACCTGGACCGTATCACCTACAAGACCATCTGTATCGCGTTCCCGCTGCTCACCTTCATGATCGCGACCGGGGCGTATTGGGCTAATCGAACCTGGGGTTCGTACTGGAGTTGGGATCCGAAGGAAACATGGGCTGCGATCACCTGGCTGGTTTATGCCGGCTACTTGCACATGCGGATCACACGTGGATGGCGCGGACGTAGGGCCGCGTACTTCGCCATCCTGGGTTTTGGCGTTGTGATCTTCACCTTCCTCGGCGTCACGTATCTGCTTCCCGGCTTACACGCGTACGCATGAGGTGCCAGGGCCGGTCGCCGCGGGTCTGAGGAAAAGAAGGCCCCAAAGAATCAGTTCCGTTTCGTTCGGCCCTGGATCAAAATTCTGACCTCGCAAACACAACGATGAGTGCCTCTGCCACAATCCGAATGCCCGAGAGTGACCCGTTGGCCAACCGCGCAGTGGCGACGCCGGACGTGACTTTTACGGCGCGCAAGCGCCACATCAACTGGGCGTTGAAGGCGATTCTGCCAATCGCCGCCGTCCTGCTCAACGGTTTGCTGCTGTTCATTTTGGTTTCTCTGTCTCTTGCTGCCGGAGAACGGCACATCGTGATTACCGTTGCCTCGGCAGGCGCTGTTGTGATTTGCGCGGCGGTCATCGTGGTCTTTGCCGTCTCGGTGCGCCGCCCCATGGTCGAGTTGCAGGAGAAAATTGCCTTGGTGCGCTTAGGCGACCTTAACGTCTCCGTCAGTTTTGCAAATCGTAATGACGAGATCGGCGACCTGGGTCGGGACTTCAACGAGATGGTCGCGCAACTGAAGGCGAGCCGGGAGGAAATTCATCACCTGCACCAGACCCAAATGTCCCGCGCCGAGCACTTCGCTACTTTAGGCGAACTTGCGACGGGACTGGCACACGAAATTCGTAATCCACTGGCGGGGATAGCGGGAGTGATCGAGATAGTCAGTCGCGATCTGCCCCCGAACAGTGCGGCCCGCTCAGTCATCAAGGACGCCAAAGAAGAAGCGATTCAGATTAATCGGATTCTCACTGAACTGCTGGAAACCGCCCGGCCAAAGCCTCCGCAAATGCAGGTGAAAGACATTACTGGAACGGCCGAACACGCCGTCATGTTCGCCCGGCAGCAGGCCATCACCAAACGTATCATCATCGAGTTCCATCATGATCAGAGCCTGCCCCCCGTCGAACATGATCCGAACCAGATTAATCAGGTGCTGCTGAATCTCCTGCTCAATGCCATCCAGGCCATGGACAAGCCCGGAACGATTCATGTATCGCTGCGCTGTGATGGAGACGACGCCCTCATTACCGTGGCTGACGAGGGCAAAGGCGTCGCCCCGGAAAACCTCTCCAACATCTTCCGCCCGTTCTTCACCACGAAGGGCCATGGCACCGGCTTGGGCCTGTCGCTGGCCAGGCGCATTGTCGAAGCGCATGGAGGTAGCGTCGGCGTACGTAGTGAGGTTGGCAAAGGAGCGCAGTTCGAGGTAAGGCTACCGATTACACAGGGCAAATCGGCAGCTGAATGATGATGCCCGCCGATTCTACTTTGAGCTTATAGTCGTTCGCCTTCCGCAAGTATCTACGGAGCCATTTGCCACGCCATGCCGTAGCGATAAGCTCCTCCGGACCTGGTCGTACCATACAAATTGCCATCGCTGTCGAAGGCGAAGCTATAAAGAATGTTCATCGCTTGTCCGAATGCCGAGTTCTGCCCGATCAGCAAAGCAGTCGTCAAAGCCACCATCATCGACGGCCCCAAAGATGTCTGTGATTGCCCACACTTTCATCTAAATGTTCCCAACAAATCCCGGATTCTGTTTGGTCACCCTTCGGTCAGGCAAAGCCACCGTCACAACGAGCATCTGCATCTGCATTGTGTTTCGCAGTCTCAAGACGGAGACCCATTGCCAAAGCAAATCACAACCTGCATCCCTGAACGACTCGACCGCCTGCCTTGGGTGAAGTGGCACTGGCTCATTGTTATCGGCCTGGGCATCACCTGGGTGCTCGACGGTCTGGAGGTGACGCTGGTCGGGTCGATTGGCGGCGTGCTGAAAGACAGCCTGCACATTTCTGACGCGCAGGTCGGGACAACCGCGACGTTCTATCTCATGGGCGCTGTGATCGGAGCCGTTGGCTTTGGGTATGCCACCGATCGCCTGGGGCGAAAGAAGCTGTTCACGGTGACGTTGCTCGTCTATCTACTTGCAACCTGCGCGACGGCATTCAGTTGGAACTTTTGGAGCTTCGCCATTTTCCGTGCGATTACCGGGATGGGTATCGGTGGGGAATACGCCGCTATCAATTCCGCTATCGACGAACTGATTCCTGCCCGCGTTCGTGGTCATGTCGATCTGATCATTAACGCAACCTACTGGATTGGGGCGGCGGTCGGAGCAGGAGCGACGATCATCCTGCTGAACGGCAAGTTCTTTTCGGCGGACATCGGCTGGCGTTTCACTTTTGTCCTGGGCGCTGCACTTGGGATGGCTGTAATTTTCATCCGTCACTTCATACCAGAGAGCCCTCGCTGGTTAATGACGCACGGCAGAAATGACGAAGCAGAAAAAATTGTCAGCGCGGTGGAGAATATTGTTGCCGAAGAAGCCGGAGAGAAACTGCCGGAACCGCACGGCAAGCCTTTGACCATCACTGTGCGGAGTCACACCCCGTGGCACGAAATTCTGGAGACGATGTTCAATGTCCATCGCAAGCGCTCATTCCTGAGCCTCGTGCTGATGGTCTCGCAAGCATTCTTCTATAACGCCATCTTCTTCACCTACGCTCTACTACTCATCAAGTTCTACGGCGTTCCCGCTCCTCGAGTTGGAATCTTTCTTCTGCCGTTCGCGCTGGGGAATGTTGCCGGACCGGTGGTCCTGGGAAAGCTGTTTGACACCATTGGGCGAAAACCAATGATTGTCTCGACCTACGCTGTCGCCGGCGCGCTACTGGCTATCTCCGGATGGCTTTTCGCAAAGGGAATGCTGACGGCTACCACGCAAACAGTCGCATGGACAGCGATCTTCTTTGTTGCTTCCTGCGCAGCTAGTTCCGCCTATTTAACGGTAAGTGAGATCTTTCCGTTGGAGATTCGTGCGATGGCGATCTCGATGTTCTACGCCGTCGGGACTCTTGTCGGTGGCGTAGGAGCTCCGGCGCTGTTCGGTTCGCTCATCGGCAGCGGCTCACGAACTATGGTTGCCTGGGGATACGCGGGCAGCGCGGCGTTGCTCGTATTTGCAGCTTGCATTGAAGCATGGCTCGGCGTGAAGGCCGAAGGACAATCGCTGGAAGCCATCAGTGCTCCGCTTTCGGTTGCTACCAACAAAGCCGATGCAGCCTGACGACCGACGTCGCCGCTTCGCGAGGCTGCGCCAGCAGCATCCTTGACGCAGCGCAAGCAATGACAACCCTGTCCAACGTGACGTACGTCACGGGCTGGTGTGCCGCACATCATACTGTGATCTCTCCCCGAAATAAGACACTTCTAACAGCGCCCCAGAGAATTCGAACGTTCGTTCGTACGAGCATTTTCTGATCGGAGACCCTAGAGAGATGGTCAGGAATGAAGACAACAAGAGCACAACCATCGGCGAACAGCTTCGCCGCGCCGGCATTCCCCGCCGCGACTTCCTGAAGTTCTGCACCGAGCTGATGATCGTCGCTCCCATTGGCCTCTCCCTCACGAAGAAGGCATGGGCAGGAGAAGTTGCTGCCGAACTGCTGAAGGCGCAACGGCCGCCGGTAATCTGGCTGCACTTCCAGGACTGCACCGGCTGCACCGAGACATTGCTGCGCACTTCGCGTCCCGGTGTCGCCGACCTCATCCTCAACATCATCGACCTCGAATATCACGAAACCCTGATGCCCGGTTCCGGCAAGCAAGCCGAAGAGCAACTTGCATCGGCGATGTCGAAATACGCCGGCAAATATGTTCTGGTCTGCGAAGGCTCAATTCCGACTAAGGAGGCCGGCATCTACTTCAAGCTGGCCGGCAAGCCTGGAACGCAGCTACTGGAAGAAGCGGCAGCGAAGGCCGGAGCGATCATTGCCATCGGCTCATGCGCCTCGTGGGGCGGTGTGCCCTCTTCCGGCGATAATCCGACTGGCGCAAACGGGGTCTCGGATCTGATCAAAGGCGTGCCCATCGTTAACCTTCCCGGATGTCCTCCAAACCCTTATAACCTGATGGGCACGGTGCTCGAATTTGTGCGCACCGGTTCGCTGCCTGAGTTGGACAATAACCTTCGCCCCAAGTTTGCCTACGACCGTCTGATTCACGAGCAATGCCCGCGGCGGGCGCACTTCGACAACGGCCGCTTCGCACAGGTTTTCGGCGACGACGGACATCGCCACGGCTGGTGCCTGTACAAGCTGGGCTGTAAGGGTCCGGACACGCACGCAGGCTGCTCGACGCGGCACTTCAACGAGATTCCTGACGTGTGGCCTATTGGTATCGGCGCCCCCTGCGTGGGCTGCACGGAAAAAGAAGTGGCCTTCAAAGTACCGATGTTCCAGCAGGCATCGGTACACCACTTCACTCCCCCAGCGACGTATCCACCGATTGCTACTGGAGCCGGCCATCCTGCGCATATCGCGACCGGACTGGCAGGACTGATTGTGGGCTCTGCCATCGGGGCTGCATGGACCGCAGCGCAGCGTTTCCAGAGCAGCCAGGAAGGCGCCGAAGCCCATCCGCCGGAGCCGCCGAAGACTATGCCGCCGCTTTCGGCGGAGAGACCGCAGACAAAATCCAAGCCTCCTCAAGGCGGAGGAAACTGAGATGTCGCTGACTCGCCGGCAGTTGTTGCAGATTGGAGGCGTTGGCGCTGCCTCAGCCGCGCTGGGCTGCAGCGCGCTTGCAGAAGAGCATCTCCAGGCGCCGCCGGAAGCGGTTGGGATGCTGTACGATGCCACCAAGTGCATCGGGTGTAAGTCCTGTGTAGTGGCTTGCGCCAGCGAGAATGGACTTTCTCCGGACACGCGTGTCGATCCGTTGCACCAGTCGCCCATCGACCTGAATTCACACACCAAGACCATCATCAAGCTCTATCAGCCGGCTGACGGCGAGGGTCCGTACTCGTTCGTCAAGCGTCAATGCATGCACTGCCTTGACCCCTTCTGCGTGGCCGCCTGCCCCTTTCATGCCCTGCAGAAAGATCATTCCACCGGCGTGGTCGGCTGGGAGGCGGAGAAGTGCATCGGATGCCGATATTGCCAAGTCGCCTGTCCCTACGAGATCCCGAAGTTCGAATGGGAAGCGCTCAACGCGAAGATCGTGAAGTGCGAGTTCTGCCGCGAACGCCTGGCGAAAGACCAGAATCCAGCCTGCACTTCAGTCTGTCCGACCAAAGCGGTCATCTTCGGACGTCGTGACGTTCTGCTGAAGCAAGCCAAGACCCGTATCTCGGACACGCCGGGCAAGTATTTCGAAGATCGCGTCTATGGCGAGAAAGAAGCCGGCGGAACCCAGGTGCTGTATCTGTCGGCGGTGGGCTTCGACAAGTTGGGACTGCCCTCGTTGCCGTCAGACGAACACCCGAGCCAGTGGCTGAAGTGGTCCGAGCGCGTGCAGAAATATTTCATACTCCCTATCGGCATCTACGGGGTGATCGTCGGCTTCCTGAAGCAAAACTTCCGCGAGCACGAATCCGAGATGGATGAAGAACAGAAGAAGACGGGATTGATACCCCAGCTATGAGCAATCACAATCAAAGCGATCTTGCCGTCGTACGCTGGCAGCGCGGCGTTCCGGTTTTCGGTGTACCGATTATTACCAGAAACTTCATCTTTCTCGCCGTGCTCTCCATCGTCGGTTTTGTGCTCGTGCTTTACCGGCAGATCTTTGGTCTCGGCGCCGCTACCGGCCTGAGCGACGGCTATCCCTGGGGCATCTGGAAGACCTTCAACGTGATGACGCTGACCGCGCTCGGCTCCGGCAGCTTCCCCATCGGCATCGCCGCCTGGATCTTCCACAAGCGCCGTCTGCACGCCGTCATGCGCACCACGTTGCTCATTAGCTTCCTGATTTATCTGATGGGCCTGATCGCCCTCGGCGCCGATGTCGCCCGGCCATGGAATGTATGGAACCTGTTCTCGCCGTGGCGCTGGAACACCATGTCGCCGATGTGGGAAGTGCTCTGGTGCATGCCGGTGTACTGCCTGATCCCGCTGTTCCTGGAGAACACGCCTCCGATCCTCGAACAGCTCTATTACTTCTTTCCGCCGATCCGCGGCCTGGTGGTGTGGACGATCCCCGTCATCCGCGGGACCTACCCCTACGTTGTGGCACTGGCCTACACGCTGCCCATGATGCACCAGTCGGCGCTGGGCGGGCTGATGCTCCTGACCGGCACACAAGTCTACCCACTGTGGCAGACTCCACTTCTGCCTTTGTTTTACGTGTGGGCGGCGGCATTCATCGGGGTAGCAACCACGATTGGCGCCATGATGCTGTGTTGCCTGGCGTGGAAGCGGCCGCTGGACCAGTCCATCCTCGATGAACTGGTGCAGCTGGTCGTCGCCCTGGCGGTTCCGTGGGCGGCTGTTCGTTTCCTCGACATCCTGCTGCGCGGGAAGTTCCTGTTGATGTTCAACTCTGGCTTCCGCAGCTTCTTGTTCTGGGACGAGATGCTCCTCATCCTGGTGCCCGTACTATTCCTGCGGGTGAAGAAATATCGCGAAAGCCACTACCACCTTTTCATGGGCTGTGTGCTGGTGGTGCTGGGGGGCATGGCGTACCGCTTCGACCCCACGACCTTCGCGTACCGTCCCTGGAGCCTGTCGTATTACACTCCGACGGTCATCGAAATTCTTATCTCCCTCGGATTCATTTCCACCTGCATCATTCTGTTTCTGGTAGCAGTAAAGCGCCTGCCCATTCTGCCGGCGCCGGTCCAACAGTGGTACGACCTCGAAGAGTATTACAAGCGAATTTATCCCTACGTACAAATGAGTGGTTATGTCGACAAGGATCAATATCGACCCAGTTACGCGGATTGAAGGCCACCTGCGAGTTGACGTCGAGGTGGATGGCGGCAGTGTGCAGAAGGCGTGGGCCAGTTGCACCATGTGGCGCGGTATCGAAAACATTCTGTTGGGACGCGACCCGCGCGAGGCCTGGCTGTTCACCCAGCGCTTCTGTGGCGTCTGCACGACCGTACACGCCATGGCCAGCGTACGGGCCGTAGAAGACGCTCTGCGCCTCCCCATTCCGCCGAACGCGCAGTTCATCCGCAACCTGATTCTCATCAATCATGCGTTGCACGATCACATCGTGCACTTCTATCAGCTTTCGGCGCTGGACTGGGTCGACATCATGACCATTCCAAACGCTAATCCCAAAGCTGCGGCGGCTCTGGCGCGAAACCCTTTCGGATTGGACCAACAACTCCGATAAGGAACTTGCGGCGGCGCAGGATAAAGTGAAAGCCCTCGCGGCCAGCGGTCAACTCGGCATGTTCGCCAGCGGATACTGGGGACATCCGGCTATGCACCTGCCGCCCGAAGTGAACCTCATCGCGTTCACCCACTACCTGCAGGCATTGGATTATCAGCGCAAGGCGCTACAGGTGGTCGGTATCCTCGGTGGTAAGACCCCGCACATCCAGAACCTCGCCGTCGGCGGGCGTGATGAATGCCATCAATCTGGACAGTGAAGGCGCCCTCAACATGGATCGCCTGTACACCATTAAGTCGCTCATGGACGGCGTGATTCCCTTCGTGCAGCAGGTGTACTTCAACGATGCTTGCGCCATCGCGGCCCTGTATCCCGAGTGGATGGCATACGGTGGCGGCGTGCATAACTACCTGGCTATCCCCGATCTGCCGCTGGATGCGCAGGCATCGGCCTTCGACCTGCCCGGCGGCATCATCATGAATGGGAACCTTGCCGGCGCGAAAACTTTCTACACCGCAGCCGACCCTGAGTTCCGCCATGCCGTCACCGAAGATTTGACCCACGCGTGGTACAAGGGCGATGCGCCGCAGCATCCCTGGCAGGGCGAGACACAGCCGCAATACACCGACTTCGAAGACAACGGGAAGTACTCCTGGGTGAAAGCGCCTCGCTACGACGGAAATCCCATGCAGGTCGGTCCGTTGTCGCAGATTCTGATCGGGTACGCGCAAGGCCATCCGCTAACAAAAAAATGGACCGATCTGGCCTTGGCGAAGATCTCGGCGATTGGCAAGCGCAAGGTAACGGTCAATGATCTGCAGTCGACCATGGGCCGTCACGTGGCGCGCGCGATTCGATGTGCCATGCTGACAGAGCTGGCAGGAAAGCATTGGGAATATCTGGTCAGCAACATCAGCCATGGCGACACCGCAACCTACAACACGCCGATGTTTCCCGACGGCGAAATCGAAGGAGTTGGCACGCACGAAGCGCCTCGCGGCACCTTGTCCCACTGGGTGGTAGTCCGCAATGGCAAACTCGCCAATTACCAAGCCGTGGTACCGACAACCTGGAACGCCAGCCCGCGCGACGAGCGCGGACAGCCCGGCCCCTACGAGATGTCGCTTCTGGGTAATCCTATCGCTGATCCAGAGAAGCCTCTCGAAGTCCTGCGCACGGTTCACTCTTTCGATCCCTGCATGGCGTGCGCTTGCCACACCTACGATCCTGACGGCAAGCCGATTGCGGCGGTGAAGGTATTGTGATTCCGCGAATCCTCATCGCCGGGGTGGGCAATGTCTTGCTGCAGGACGATGGATTCGGCCCGCATGCTATCGAGCGCTTGCAGGCCAATTATGAAATCGGGAAGGACGTCGAACTCCTCGATCTCGGTACACCGGGGCTGGATTTTGTCGACTATTTAGTCGGACGCGATGTACTCATCATTCTCGACGCGCTGTCATCCGGCGGCGAGCCCGGAGAGATTCTCACCTTCGACCGTGAGCAACTCAACGAACATATGCCGAACATGCGGCTGAGTGCCCACCAGCCGTGCTTGCAGGAAACGCTGTTCACAGCGCAGACGGCGGAGCGTTTGTCCAAAGGACGTACTGCTCGTGGGCATCGTCGGCGCAAGCTTCGAGGTCAGCACCCAGGTAAGCGCCTCCATGGAGACAGCGATACCGCAAGCGCTGGAAGTTGTCGCCGATTTACTGCGCCGCCAAGGTGTACTCATCCAAAAACGCAATGAGCCGTCGCCGCTGTACGGTTGGTGGCAGCCCTCTGCCGCAGCCCAACTCACCACGTAAACCGTACGCCTTCTCGCACGAAAAGATGCCGACGCTCGACGTTAAGCAATCTCGCTTGACGACGCCAGGGCGTTCGATCAGTTTGACTGGTCTTAAGATGGTGAGCGCGGAAGGAATCGAACCTTCAACCTACTGACACCTACATTAAGAGTCAGTTGCTCTGCCAATTGAGCTACGCGCCCATTTGTGAGGAAGCATTACAGAAGGGCAAAACAATTATAGCAAACGACGACACCGCACAGTGGGGTCGCGGCGGAGGGAACGGCAAAACTTTTTCGAGGAAAGGTTGGTCTGTGCGCAGCGCAGGAACACGCTCTTGCACTACTCGATCTGCACCAGTTCGCCGGCTCCAACGGGTGGCTGCGTATCGCGAATCGTCTGCGGCGCGCGCCAGTAATCCATATACGACACCTGATGGACGCACGATACCGTACAGTTCGGCGCGCATCCCTTCTGGGTGAGGAACTCGCGGCGAATGTCGGTCACCGAGTACTTCTCAAGCGGTATGCCGGGATGGCCGCGCTGCTGCGAACAGTAATGCACCAGCCCGTCTTCACAAATGTACAGATACCGCGCACCTGCGCGACATCGCCAATTGTTCGGCTTGCCGTCGGCAATATTGTTCTGGAACCAGTTGAAGCGCGAATAATGCCGCTTCGTCATGCCCTTCATTTTGAGAAAGACTTCGCGTTCGGTGGGGCCTAGCGGCCTGAGCTGGCCGTCGCCGTCGTGAATGATTCCGATGGTCGAGGTGAAGCCCAGTTGCACGGCGCGGCGTCCTACTACCAGCGCATCGTGCGGATTGTGAATTCCGCCACCGACGACTGAGTTGATATTGACGTGAAACTCGGCGTGTTCCGCCAGCAGTTGCAGCTTCTTATCGAGCACCTTCAGCGACTTCTTGGAAACCTCATCCGGCATGACGTTGTCGATGCTGATCTGCAGATGATCGAGGCCGGCTCGATTCAACCGTTGTATGCGCTCGGCGGTGAGCAAATAGCCATTGGTGATCATGCCCGCGATAATCGGGTGCTTGCGCATGTGAGCGATGATCTCGTCCAGTTCCGGATGCAGCAGCGGTTCGCCGCCGCTGAGAGTCACAGCCGACGTTTTCAGCCGCGCCAGATGATCAATGCGGACCTTCATAGTCTCGAGCGCGACGGGCTTGGAAAAATCGTCATACTCGTTGCAGTACTCGCAGGAGAGATTGCAGCGACGAATAGGAATGATATGAGCCAAGATGGGGTGGTCGGTCGACGCCAACCCCTTGGCGATCATGTTTAATTCGCGAATCCGGCGTTTGGAAGCGATCAGGCGCCGGCGTGTCCCTGACGACGATTTTTGCATACTAAGTTCTTCCTATTACAACACATGCGAATCAGGCTCTGGGAAGTTGCCGGAGCCGTGTGGGGAAATTTGGAACCTGAGCGGCGATGTGGCGCATTGGGTCACACCGCCCTCCTAGCTATCGACAGCGTTGTTGTCCCGTCCATCTGTAAGCGTCAGCACTGGTTTATAATCGAGAATTCAGCGTAAATCTCCGGAGCTTCCAACAGCATGATTCGATTTCTGCAAAAGCCCGGCCCGGTTAAGAAGATCATTCTGGGCGGCATCCTGATTGTCATCTGCGTGATGATGATTATCACCCTCGTTCCTGGCGGACTTTTCGGCGATTATCTCGGCGGTGGTCTGACCACGCAGGGCGTTTTGGCCAAAGTCGGCGACCAGGAAGTCACCGTTCCTCAAGTCGCACAACAGGCCCGTCTGATTGGCAAACAGCGCTTTCAGGGCAATGTCCCTCCCCAGCTCATGCCTTATCTGATGCAGCAGGCGGCCCAAAGTATGATTACCTCTAAGGCGATCACCTTTGAAGCCGACCGAATGGGGTTAGCGGTCAGTGACGAGGAGTTGCGGGACTACCTGCATCAGGGCCAACTCGGCCAATTACTGTTTCCCAACGGCAACTTCATCGGCCAACAGGCCTATGAGCAGTTCATCGAGAACCAGTTCAACATCAGTGTGCAGGAGTTCGAGCAGGAAGTTAAGGCGGAGATTGCGCAGCATAAGCTGATTGCAGCTATTGGCGGGGCCGTCACCGTCAGCGACAAAGAAATCACCTCCCAGCTCCAGAGCCAGGACACCAAGATCAAGTTCGACTACGCGATTTTGACGCTGGACGACATCAAGAAGCAGATCAATCCTACGGATGCCGAGCTGAAGGCGTTCTACGACAAAAACAAACAAATGTACGTGAACTCGATTCCCGAGAAGATCGACGCCAAGTACATTCTGATCGACACCAAAAAGCTTGCCGAAACTATCACGATCACGCCAGATGAGTTGCAGAAATACTACAGCCAGCATCAGGATGACTATCGTCTTCCGGAGACGGTTACCGTCCGCCACATCCTGATTAAGACGCCGACCCCTGACGCAAACGGCAAGGTGGATCAGAAGGCAGTCGACGCGGCTCGCGCTAAGGCCGACGATATCGCGAAGCAGTTGCAGGGTGGTGCGAACTTTGCCGACCTGGCGAAAAAGTATTCGGAAGACCCGGGCAGCGCCAAGGACGGCGGCCTATTGCCTCCGATCACTCGTGGACGCACCGTACCGGAATTCGAGCAAGCTGCTTTCAACACGCCCGTTGGGCAGACGACCGGCGTCATTCGCACCAGCTATGGCTTCCACATTATTCGTGTGGAAGCAAAGCAGCAGGCCCGGCTGAAGCCTCTGGAAGAAGTAAAGGGCGAAATCGAACCGATTCTGAAGCAGCAGAAGGCGGCGGCGCAGTCGCAGAGTGTCGCCAACACAATTCAGACATTGGCCCGCACCGAGGGAATGGATAAAGCTGCTAAGGACAAGAACCTGACTGTCACCTCGACCGGGCTTATTACGCAGACCGATCAACTCCCCGGCATTGGAAGCGCTCCCGACTTCACGAGTGCTCTTTTCGGCGCGAAGAAAAACGATCCTCCCGCAACGGCACCCACTCCGGTCGGCTATGCGGTTTATCAGGTAACAGACATTCAGCCCGCACAAACGCCCACTTTCGATCAGATCAAGGCGAAGATCGAAGAGCAGTTCAAGGACGAGCGAGCGCAAGGGATGCTGGCTCAGAAGACGCAAGAGTTGTCAGACCGGGCGCACTCCGAACACGATCTCGCCAAGGCCGCCAAAGAGGTGGGAGCATCGGTCAAGACAAGCGACCTGGTCGATAAAAACTCACAGGTACCCGACATCGGCGCGATGACAGGGCCCGTGAGCGTTGCTTTTGGATTGAAGAGCGGCGACATCAGCGGTCCGATCCAGGCCGGTTCCAATGGCGTCGTACTGAAGATCACCGAGGTTCAGCAACCCTCCCCCGAACAGATGAAGCAGGATTGGGAGAAGGCCAAGGAAGCTCTGGTGGACCAGAAGCGCGAAGAATACGAAAACCTCTATGTCGAGAATCTTCGCAACGCGCTCGAAAAACAAGGCAAGATCAAAATCAACAAGAAGGAAATGGAGCGCCTCGCGACGCTTTCCGAGGGTTCGTAACCGTAGACTGCTAACCGTGTACGGCCAGCAGAAAGCCTGCTGGCCACCGCTCTTTTTTCAACCTGCGCTCCCAAACCTTTAGTCCTACTCTGCGAATCGATATTTATGCTTTCCGAGCGTTCATCCGGTATTTTGCTGCACCCGACTTCCCTGCCCTCGCGTGGAGGCATAGGCGATCTCGGACCCGCAGCCTACGATTTCGTGGACTGGTTGTCCGCTGCGAAACAGACCTTGTGGCAAATCCTGCCCTTGCAGCCGGTGGGTTGCGGCAATTCGCCTTACTCCTGTACCTCTGCGTTTGCCGGTAACATTCTATTGATCAGTCTGGAGCGACTGGCTGAGCGCGGGTTGCTGGACAGCGGTCAGATTGGCAATTCCCCAACCGGACGCTCCCCCGTAGATTACGATTCGGTGCGGAATCACAAGCTGCCACTATTACGGAAAGCAGCCGCGAAGTTTTTGAAGTCTGCGTCCGGTAAATCTCGCGAACGGTACGAAGAATTCTGCAACGAAAACGACTGGTGGCTTGATGACTACGTCCTGTTCAGCGTACTGCGCGACCAGTTCAAGGAACAGGCCTGGAACACTTGGCCTGAACTTATAGCCAGGCGTGATCCAGAAACGCTTGCGCGCCTGAGAAACGAACACCGCCAACAACTAGACGAAGAGCGATTCCTTCAGTTTGCTTTTTTTGAGCAGTGGAGCGCGCTACGCCAGTACTGTGCGGACCGTGGCATTCGCATCATTGGCGACGTCTCAATTTTTGTCAGCTACGACAGCGCCGATGTATGGACTAATCCCGGGCTGTTTCGACTGAAGGAGGACTTGTCTCCAGAGGTTGTTGCCGGCGTCCCTCCGGACGCGTTCAGCGAGACCGGACAGCGTTGGGGAAATCCTCTTTACGACTGGGACGCGCTTCGCGCTCGTGGCTACGACTGGTGGATCGGCCGAATGCGATGGGCGATTGAAACCTGCGATATCGTCCGCATCGACCATTTCCGCGGCTTCGAGGCTTATTGGGAAATTCCGGCCGATGAACCAACCGCTGTAAACGGCCGTTGGGTGCAAGGGCCGAATGCAAGCCTGTTCCAGGCGTTGCGCACTTCTCTGGGTAAACTGCCCTTTATTGCCGAGGATCTCGGCTACATTACCCGCGAAGTACACGAACTTCGTAAGAGACTCGATATTCCCGGCATGAAGATTCTGCAGTTCGGATTCGGCAACAAAGGGGCACATATCTACCTGCCTCATCAGTACGAACCAGACTGCGTGGTTTATACCGGCACTCACGACAATGACACAGTGGTGGGCTGGTGGAAGACATCCGCCACCGACGAAGAGAAGACGCTTGCCACTTCGTATCTCGGTGTGGACGAAGACGGAATCCACTGGGCCTTTATTCGAGCTGCCCTCACATCGGTGGCAAACTTGTGCGTCGTTCCTGCCCAGGATGTGCTTGGATTGGATAGCAGCGCGCGGATGAACGTTCCCAGCGAGACGGACGGTAGTTGGACTTGGCGACTTGAGCCCGGCTCGCTAGCAACAGAACTCGCCGCCAAACTGGCTCTTCTTGTCGAAATAACCGATCGCGAAGATTGTGTAAAAGAGCCCTCACTCCAGCGCGAGCAGAGCGACGGGGAATCGGCCGAACGCTTCGCGGCATAAGATCGACTCGGCAACGTCGAACCGCTCGGCGGTGAAAACGTTGCGCAACCGCCGACCAACCACCGCTGGTGGAAGCGTTATTTCGGAATCCCCCCATACCGCACCAATGGGCGGTTCTTCTTTGCCTTTCATCAGGGTATAGCTCAATCGCGGAACGATCGTGATGACCGCCCCTTTCGGACGAGTTCTGGCAAACGCGATCACATGGTCTTCCCTGCCGCGCTTCGCCTGAAGTGGAATGTACGCTCCGCGCTGGAACAAATCCTCATTCTCACGGCGAAATCGAAGTGCCTGCGAGGTGACCCACATCTTTAGACGGCTGTCGCGACAGTCGGCGATCAGATCTTGGCACACCCTTTCCGGACCTTCTGCCGCCGAGCGCGACACCAAATCGTCAAGAATCCGGTGCCTCAGTTCGAAGTTCACTGGCCGCCGGTTATCTGGATCCACGAGACTGAAATCCCATAATTCTTGCCCCTGATAGATATCAGGAACGCCGGGGCTCGTCAGCTTAAGCACAAGCTGAGAGAGAGAATTGATGAGCCCAAAAAACATGATCGGCTGGATAAACTTCTGAACGGAATCCCAAAATAAATTGTTCCGGCCATGCCAACGCGGCGACAAAATTTCGCTAAGGAATGACTTGATTGCATCGATGTACTCGGGGTTGGGATTCAACCAACTCAAGTTGACCTTGGCTTCCTGAACCGCCTTCTCCATGTAGGTCTGCATTCGCCGAAGGAAGTCCTCTCGATCATCCTCTGCCTGCATTCGCAACGGCCACGCTCCCACCAGAGTTTGGTAGAGGAAGTATTCTTCGTTGTCGTCCGGCGCAATGCGGCCGTCGGAGAGCTGCAGCTTGCGACTGCGGTTGATGCGTCGCCACTTCATCACCTGTGTTGCCCACGCTCCCGGCATCTCGGAAAGGACATCGAGTCGAGCGCGTACATCTTCGCTTCGCTTGGTGTCGTGAGTCGAAGTGGTCAACATCGAGTGCGGCCAGTGCTCGGCACGCTCCAGACCAGCTCGATGGAACTCAGAGACAGTCGCTCCAAAGTGCGCAGGCGAGCCTCCGACTTCATTGCACGACAGAAAACGGGCGTACACATAGCACGCCGTATCTTCCAAGCCCTTGGCCATCACCGGACCGGTCAGTTGTTGGAACTTCAAGGTGAAGTAGAGTTTCTGGCGGTCAGCGGCGCCGGGACTGTCGGGATTTTCGAGCAAAATGCCTTGCAGAAAATCGAAGACCGCAGGCGCCAGCGATCCATTCTTCTGCTTGGCGCACCCGATTGCCTGGCGGATATACAAAGAATCGCTGGAGCTGACATGCCCGCGTTCGTCAATATAGGTTCGATATACAGGAAAGCAGGCTATCGTTTCGCGAATAGCCTCCCGCAGCACCCCCAAGGTAAAGTCGCGGGCATTGCGATCCCGATTTGAGATGTCGTTCAGTATGTGAGCCAGTACGTTGACTTCGCTGGACAGGGCACGCCGCATGACCAGTTTCTTGCTCTGATAGATCAGGTGTTGCACTGAAACTGGACTGCCAACGACTTTCGCATACAGCTTCGTAAAAATTCGTTCGTTGCGGCGATCGATGAAGACGCCATTCACAAGATTGGTGAAGTCGTAGCCTACAGAGCCATCTACCGGCCATAACTCGGGCAAATTTTCTTCTGGCTCGAGGATCTTCTCGACCAACAGATATAACGGGGCATATTGATGACCCTCCGGCTCCTGACCGAATTCGCCATGAATTTCCAGTTCGATACCGTCTGCCGCCAGCGGGGCGACCGGTTCGGGTCCGATACAACGACTGGCCGCGCACAATCTTTGCAGCCGCATGAAGTATTGCGTCGGATTCAGCAGACCGTCAGGATGGTCGATTCGCAATCCCGATATAAGGTCCTGTCCCAGCAGTTCGCGGATCAACTTGTGCGTCTCGGCAAAGACCCGCGGATTCTCCATGCGCAGGCCCACGAGATCATTGATATCGAAGAAGCGCCGATAATTGATTTCTTCCCCCGAGACTCGCCAGAACGCCAGCCGGTAGGCCTGCTTCTCCATCAATTGATGTAGCGCGTCATAGCTGTGGCAATCGCCACAGGCCCCGTTCAGTACCTCCAACCTCTCGTCAATGTAAGCTCGAACCTCAGGAGATTCGGCTGCGAGATGTTGCAGCCGATCCAGAAGCTTTGGCATTTCGTCCTGGCGACGCCGAATCTCCCCAGAGTCGAGCACGCTGTTCGGCGGCAAGTGGGCAAATGCGTTGAGGAGACTAGCCAGTTCATTCGATACAAAGCGGAGTGGCTCCCCGTTCGTATGGACGTTTGCCGCGGGCGAGAAGATGAGCGGAATTGTCTGCGGATCAACGGGCAGAGTCTTGTCAAAATATTTGATGACGAACTTTCCATCTTCAAAGGCGGCTTTAATGTTGCCCCGCTCCAGGTCAGCGCCGTAGGGCTGCCCCAGGATCGGAATCAGCACCTTATTCCGCAGCTCAGGCTTGAGCGGCTCCCAATCGATGTCGAAGAACTCCGCATAGCTCGACGTGCGGCCGTTCTGCAACACGTCCTGCCACCAGGGATTGTTGCCATGTCCGACGCCCATGTGATTGGGTACGGTGTCGAGCAGCAGTCCCATGCCTTCGGCTTTCAGTCCGCCCACCAGGCGACGAAAATCTTCCCTGCTCCCGATCTCAGGATTTATTTCATTGTGGTCGATGATGTCGTAACCGTGCTGGCTGCCCTCTCGGGCTTTGAGGATCGGCGACGAGTAAAGGTGACTAATGCCCAGCTTCCGCAGGTACGGAATCAATTTTTGCGCGTCCTCGAAACGAAAGCCGCTGTTGAACTGGAGCCGATACGTAGAATGCGGTATGGAGTCAGCCTTCTCCACAGTCAGGCGCTGAATGCATTCAGACAAGCCGGACTGTTTATCGTTCACAAAGTTCTCGGTTGTCGGCATCGGGAGTTTTGCGCCTTCTGGATGTATGGTCGACGCATCAGATTGGATGCGGAATGTGCGTGTTGTGCTGCACTGAGATAGCCGTAGGCAACCCGGGGTTCCCGCAGTGCGTTGTGACCTGCTCGGCTTTACTTAATCGAACGCGGCGGAGACAATAGAAATTTGGGCACATGGTTGCAAAAGTGTAGCCCGCATCGAAGCGAGCACGATCCATTTCCTGGATACATATCGAGTACGAAAGGGACTTTTATGGCCGCTACTGGTGAACTGATCCGAATGATGAACTATGTTGACGACATCGCGGCAACGCTACGCCGCATCAACGCAAGCCTTTATCTGATCACGCCGGAAGAGAAACACCGTCTGGCCGAATATATGCGCAAGTCTGACCCTAACTTCCTTGGCGTCGTCGAACAACTGGAAAAGGGAGCATAGTCTGTGGCTGAGATTCGCACGATTGCGGTGATCGGCGCGGGGATCATGGGTCGCGGCATCGCGCACGCTGCGGCGCTGGGCGGCTATCGCACGATTCTGGAAGACATCCTTCCAACCACCTTGCGTAAAGCAGAGGCGGAGATTCGTACCAATCTCAACAAAGCTGTAGAACTCGGCAAAGTGGCCAAGGATGAGGCGGACGGCGCATTCGATCGACTGGAATACGCCTCTTCCGTCGAGCAGGCCGCGCGCGAGGCCGATCTTGTCATTGAGGCCGTCCCCGAGGAGATGGAATCGAAGATCGAGATCTTCACGCTTCTCGATAAAGTCTGTCGGCCAAACACGATCCTGGCATCCAACACTTCTTCTCTGAGCGTGACCGAAGTTGCGTCGGTGACCTATCGAGCACCGAAGTGTGTGGGCATGCACTTCTTCAATCCCGTGCACAAGATGAAATTGCTGGAGATCGTGCGAGCCCTGGAGACCGATGACGAAACGCTGAACGCCGCAGTCGAAGTCGGCAAGCGCATGGGGAAAGAAGTGGTGGTCATCAAAGAAGCGCCTGGGTTCATCACCAGCCGCATCAATGCCATGATCGGGAACGAGGCCTTTTACATGCTTCAGGAGGGCATCGCGTCCGCACGCGATATCGATAAGGCACTGAAGTTGGGATTGAATCATCCAATGGGGCCATTCGAAATGATCGACCTGGTCGGTCTGGATACGCGTCTGCATATTCTTGAGTATCTGCACAAGAGCCTGGGAGAGAAGTTCCGCCCGGCACCGCTACTGGTGCAATATGTGAAGGCCGGACGTTTGGGCCGTAAGGCCGGGCGAGGTGTATACGATTATCCAGGCGAAGAACCAGGCCGGAAGCCGGAAGGAAAGTCTCAAGCCAGTTAATGAAAGTCGTGCGAGCGTACGTCAGCGTCGGTGATGTCTACTGATGTTGCGGCGTACGCTTCGCGCATCGGCATCACCCGCTCAACCCGAACTGAAATCACCCCTTCCTGATTTTGCAGTTCCCCTTCCAGCAGCAGGAATTTCTCCGCGAGAATCAGAAGCCGATTCTGCTCCAGCACGTCCGGAGAAATAATCGCGTTACTGATGCCGGTCTCATCTTCGAGGCTAAGGAAAACAAACCCCTTGGCAGTTCCCGGGCGTTGCCGTGCAATCACGCAGCCTGCGACGCGCACATAACGTCCATGAGGAACCCGCGTCAGATCCTGCGCTGAGAGCACGCGGGCGCGGCGCAGATCTTCTCGTCTGTAAGACATTGGATGGGGCCCGACCGTCAGTCCTGTGCCATGAAAATCCGCGACCAGGCGTTCCTCATGGGTCATTTGCGCAAGTGGCGATCGGTCGTCTCTCTCCGGAATACCATCCAATAGAGGTCCGGCGAATCGCGCCGCTCGTTCCACTTGCCACAACGCATCGCGACGATGCAAACGCTGTTTTCTGCCCTTCTTCGATGTGTTGATCTGTGCAAGTGGGTCTTGCCCTTGATTTCCCCCAATAGAATTCAGAGCGCCAATCGAAGCCAGCGCCACCAGTTCATCGCGACGCAATTCAGGTACGCGATATGTCAGATCGGCAATCGACTCAAATGGTCGTTTGACTCGTTCATACAAGATGGCCCGGGCGGCCTCTTCCCGCAGTCCTTTGGCGTAGCTAAACCCCATACGTAATGAGAACTTCAAGTCCGACGCTGTGGTACTTCGCTCGTTCTCCAACGTACACGGCCAGTCCGAGCAGGTAACGTCGATGGGCTTCACACGCAAACCGTGCCGCTGAGCATCTTTAACAATGGTCGCAGGATGATAAAACCCCATCGGCTGGTTATTCAGTAGCGCAGCAGTAAAAGCGGCCAGATAATGACACTTCAAATAAGCGCTGGCATACGCGATAAGGGCAAAGCTGGCGGCATGCGACTCCGGAAACCCGTATAACGCGAAGGAAGTGATCGCGAGAATAATCTGTTCTTGCGCTTCTGGCGCAATTCCATTGCGCTGCATGCCTTCGCGCAGCTTGACTTCGATGTCTCTCATTCGCTTTTCACTGCGCTTGAAACCGAAAGCACGGCGCAGTTCTTCGGCTTCGCCGCCGCTGAATCCGGCGGTAATCATGGCGATCCGCAGCAATTGCTCCTGGAACAGCGGCACTCCCAGCGTGCGTTCTAAAACCGGCTCCAGGGAGGGATGCGGATAGATCACCGCCTGCCTCCCCTGCCTGCGCATCAGGTAGGGGTTGACCATTTGTCCCACAATCGGCCCGGGACGAATGATCGCCACCTGTACCACAATGTCGTAGAAGCATGTGGGGTGCAGCCGCGGCAGGCATGACATCTGAGCGCGACTTTCAATCTGGAACATGCCCACCGTATCGGCTTTCTGTAAAGTCTCATACACCGTCTTGTCGTTCGCCGGCAGCTTCGCCAGATCCACTTCTTCTTTGCCGTGATCGCGAATAAGCGTAATCGATTCTTCCAGCACAGCCATCATGCCCAGACCAAGCAGGTCGACCTTAATGATGCCCATGTCGGCGCAATCTTCCTTGTCCCACTGCACCACCACGCGGTCAGGCATGGTCGCCGGCTCCAACGGAACAATCGCATCCAACTGCCCCTGGCAAATCACCATGCCGCCCGAGTGCTGGCCCAGATGACGCGGCAGGTCTTGCACGGCCAGGCACAGCTCAAAGAATTTGCGAATCCTCGGATGCCGAAGGTCAAACCCGGCATCCCGAAATTGGCGTTCCAGGGTATCGCCCGGATCTTTGTATTCCCACGAACTCACCAGACTTGCCAGCCGGTCGAGGGTTTCGCCGTCGAAGCTGAGCGCCTTGCCGACTTCGCGCGCTGCCGAGCGTCCTCGATACGTGATGACATTCGCAGTCATCGCCGCACCAAGCTTTCCATAGCGTTCGTACACATACTGGATCGCGCGCTCGCGCTGGTCACCACTGGGAAGGTCGAGATCGATGTCAGGCCACTCACCACGCTCTTCGGAGAGAAAGCGCTCGAATAGCAACCCCATGCCCACCGGATCGACCGCAGTAATACCGAGGGAATAACAGACCGCGCTGTTGGCCGCAGAACCCCGGCCCTGCACCAGGATCCCGTGAGTGCGACAATAACGGACAATGTCCCAGACAATCAGAAAATAGCCGGCAAGTTTGAGCCGCTCGATGAGCACGAGTTCGCGCTCAATCTGCCGTTTAGCCCGCTGCCACAACTCGCTCTGCCCCGGACGCACGTAACGGTCACGCGCGCCCTCTACAGTGCGAGCGCGCAAAAAGCTGTCCATGGTTTCGCCAGGATCTACGGGATAACGCGGAAACTCATATCCCAGGTCGCTCAGCGTGAACTCAAGACGCGACGAGAGTTCCAGGGTATTGGCCGTTGCCTCCGGCAAATCGGCGAACAAACTCAGCATTTCTGCTGGAGCCTTGATATATCTCTCGCTGTTTTGTGCCAAAAGCCGGCCAGCCGTATCCAGCGTGCGGTGATTGTTTATGCAGGTAAAAACATCCAGGATCTGTCGCTCTTCTCGTCTTGCATACTGCGCGCCCTGCGTCGCCAGCAATGGCAGCCGCATGCTTCGCGCCAGTTCAATGGCCGCCTGGTTGCGGGATTCCTGCTCACGATGAAGGTGCCGCTGCAGCTCGACATAAACATTTTCGCGGCCATAAATGGCGATGAGTAGTTCCAGTACCTCGCGCCCGGCTTGGAAACCGCCGGCCTTGAGAGCATGCGTCAGTGGGCCTTCCTCTCCTCCAGTCAGGCAAACCAATCCACCTGCATGTTCGGCTAGATCCGCAGAGGATGCCATCGCTTGAAAGTTGAGGATGGCATTTTCACTGATTTCCTTACTCTTACTTTGTGGTACCCGCTTGGGGTACTTGGGAGCCCGGAGCTTGGTGCGGGTAATCAGGCGGCAGAGATTCTGATAGCCTTCCCGTGACACACAAAGCACAGAGACACGAGGCAATGCCGAAATCATCGGCATGCAATTCAAAAGCGAAGTAATTTCGGCCCCGATATGCGCTTTTATCTTTGATTTTTGCGCTGCGAGGTGAAAGCGCGGAGCGCCGTACACCCCGTCTCGATCCAGCAGGGCCATCGCCGGCATTTGATATTCAGCGCACACTTCCGCCAGTTCTTCCGGAATTGAAGCTCCTTCCAGAAAGCTGAATGCTGAACGGACATGAAGTTCTACATACATCGGTGCGGCTCAGTCGTAACTGGCGTCGGCAAACCAACGATCCGTTGCGACATCGCGATAAATGCGATAAAGCGCCATGCCGCCCGCCCCGCCATCAGCCAGGTTTCGATCTTTGTAGATGAGTGCAATATCCCACTCTTCGCGATCCCACGTTCCCCGGCGTTCTGGATCATCGGCATTCGAATTCTCCGTCCACCAATCACCAGAAGAACGCCACGGCCCGGCCGACCACACAATGTTTCCCTGTAATTCTTTATGGCCGGCCTCTTCTGTCGACAGCTTTGCGGGCCGCCCTTCCTCAACCTGAACCCGCAAAGAACAGGCTGGCCGCATTTGCCGTACAGCCACGGGAGCGTTGGGCCTCGGTATAGAAGCTTGCTTCTCAATATTTTTTTCGGGCACCGTAAAATGCTCGATGCAAAAACAATCAGGGTGATGGCTGTCCATCAATCGAGCAATGCCTGCCCGTCGCTCTCCGATGATTGTTACGATGCGTGCCAATGTAATTTCCAGCTTCTCCGCTTCCGGCGTGATGGGAAGAAACAATCCTCGTTGCGCCGAACGAGGCGGCGCGGGCTCTGCCGTAATCGAAACCGCGGTGACCGAAGCGCCTGGAGGATTTGCCGCGAGTTCCAGTTGTAACAGCTTCAAAAACACTTTGGCATCCCGCACCGCTATCGGCAGTTGCAGAGTGCGTTCATAGGTCGAATTGAGAATTTTATTGGAGCCACTCTCTCCGGCCAGTTCTTGGACCGTGGTGGTCTGCTCGTCAGCCACACGCTTCTCCAGTTGAAGAGATAAACGCAATTCCTGAGTGGCAAGCGCCCGGGTTTCCAGACGAGTGCAGAGTTGCTCCAGGAGACGATTCAAAATGAACGAGAGCGATTCGATGGTTTCAACCGGATATTCCAGTTCCATCGCTTCTTCGAAGCGCAGGGGAGGCTCACTTAAGATGAGGGTGCGCATTTTCTCTCCAAGCGCGAGTTGCCGCAACTTCACTCCGGTTTCGCCCAACCGGGACGCCAGCGCATGCTCCGGCAATAATCCCAACATGCGAAAATCCCGCACTCCCCATCGTTCCAGCGTGTCGAGCATCTGCGCACGCAGTTTTTCCTGCTCTCGTACCAACGATTTTTGTGTGGCTTTCTTCGTTTCAGAAATTTCAAATGACTGGAGCAGAATGTCGACAGGCAGAACGCCTAACCGCTTGGCTTCTTCTCCTCTGGGAATGACGGTCGTTCCCGCGAATCCACGCGCTGCATGCATTGCAGCATCCGGATATACAGCAACCGCTACATTCGCTTCAACGCTGATCCCTGCTACGCGCTTGGCTAAATCGCCCGCCATTTTGTTCGCTGAGCCATACAGACGCTCTAATCCCTCGAGATCCAGTAGGAGAGTGTCCAGTGCCGCATCTTCCACTCTGGGAGTAAAAGCGTGAGCGACATCGAGCAAAGCGTAATGGGTAGAGTTCTCTCGCGCTACTGAGCGCTGGTGTAATACAGCAAGCCTGGAAGAGTGTGGCGAACCAATGCCGCTGCGGCCTGGCTGTTTAGTAACTGGCTCTGGGTTTTCCGCAAAGACGGCTGCCTGTAGTTTCGTCATGCCGGCCTCTAATCCCAGCATGCGGGCCTTTTCGTTGAGTGCGATTACACGAACCAGGGGAGGCTTTCCCTCTAAAATCGCGACCGCACGTTCGCGCAGCAAGGGCTCGCCGCGTACGACAGCTTCCACCGGAAAATCTGGAACGTAGATGCAGGCAAACATGGCAAATTTCGACTCGGCTAAGCACAAACGTCAGTCACAACGCTGCGCGTAATTCGAATTGCGCATTGACGGATTGTGGCCGCTTCCGTTGCAAGCGAGAGCGCACGACCTCCGCGCGAATGTGCATTCCTCGAAACAGGTCCGCGTGGCTCACAAAACCATTTCGCGGAACATACGGCAGGCGATTCTCGACAGGTTCGTAGTTCCATGCGACTTTTTCCATCGTCGACGAGAAAGGGCCCTCTCTCCCGCCCTCGTTCCCCCGCGTCGGAAACTTCAGCACAGGCTGAGATTCACTGCTGACATCGGATGTGACAATCGCCACAGGTTGTAAGCGCACCACTAGCGACGCGCAGGTTTTCGCACAGGGCTCTTGCGCAATTACCAGCAAAACTGTCTCGGTCGATTCCACCCCGCGGCGAAAACGAAACCATGACGTCAAAGGAATGCGACGCGCACTCTGCATCGGGATGTCGCCCAAATCGAGTGCCACCATGCCAAAACCTCCGCTCTGCAGCAGAAGATCCGTTATCTTCAGCACCTGCTCCAGCACATTGCTGAATGCAAAGCCGACACTCTGCTTGAGTGGAGTTTTTTTGTTTAACTTCCGGCGAAAGTCCCCATTGCAACGAATCCATAGCAGGCGATCCAGGTCAACGCCCGCCGCAGTCGCTGAAGCAGGATCAAAGCTGTCGCTTGCATCAACTAGGGCACACACCTCTTGGCGCTGTGTAGCGCTGGCCAGCGCCGCCAGCATGACTCCCGTCCGACCGGAGGAAGCAGCCCCGGAAATCTCATTCATCGCGCCGCGCGACAAGCCGCCAGTGAGTCCGTCGAGAGCTGCAATGCCCGTTGAGACAGTCAACGAAGACACGCGCTCCCGCAGCAGCAGTGTCGACGACAGAGGCTCGCTTAAAGAAGATTCAATTTGCTTGCGCAAAGCCGCTGGAGAACTCGCGTCAAACACAACTTTGGCCATGGGAGTCACGGCGACAGATGACATAGCACCTCGGGCAGGGCGAAACGGGCAGAAGGCGTAGATTTTCGCTTTTTGTTCGCCTACAGCTTGGATTCTGCTACGGCGAATCCAAGTTGTCAATGGGGCTTTTTAAAGGCTTTCTTGGTGGGTTTTGGGGATCTCCTGTGCTTGCTTGATATCCTGCACCCTTTCAGTGGCGGTTTCTCCTGTCGCGACAAAAAATGGAACAAACAATTGATCGCTCCAAACAATCATGTCGTCCTGTTTCTGCAAAGGCGTACTCGCTCCTATTCGTCGTGGTTCCCGATAGCGCACAAACGCAGCCGGATCGCCAAATCCGAGCACAAGTTGCACGAAGCAGAGATCTATTTTTGTAACGACGTAATCAGCAGCGTGTGGAGATTTTCTCAATAACGAGGGCGCCGCGCGTGACGAGATATTCCTTGCGCGAATTTTGCGCGAAATCTTCTGTTCAAATCAGCGCACCCGGCAAACGCGGCGCATGAATCCATGCTGCGGGATTTGTTATAATGCGAAAGTCTTCCCACGTGGCGCTATCGTCTAGGGGTTAGGACGGAAGATTCTCAATCTTCAAACCCGGGTTCGATTCCCGGTAGCGCTACCACTACACTCGGATTTCCAGATTAATAAAACAAACCAGCGGCGTGCGTTTTGACCTGCTTACGCTAGGACACTTGGGGCCTTATCGCGAAAAGGCGATGGTGCGAACGTTCAGCTATTGAAGGAGGCGACGGCCGCGGCTTCGTCATCTAACACATCAAAAACAGTGTAGAGCTTGGTTATCTGCAGCAGGTCGCGGACCTTCTTGGTCAATTTCAGAAGCTTCAGTTCTCCGCCCTGGTTGCGAACAGAGGTAAAGGCGCTCACCAGTTCGCCGACGCCGGCGCTATCGATATAATTCACTTCGCCCAGATTCAGCAGAATCTTCTTCTGACCTTTGCCTACCAACTCCTTCACCGTGTTGCGAAGGATAGAGCTGCCCTCACCTAGTTCAATCCGACCACTCAGGTCCACAATCGTTACCGCTTCGACTTGCCGGGTACTTGCTTTCATGCGAGCGTAAACCTCCGTAGATGCGCCAGTAATTTCAGATTATCGGCGCAGGGGAATCTTACCGCGTTTTTCGTGTTTGTCAGTGACTCACGTCAATTAAAACGGTTTGGTCCTGGATTCCGTTAACTTTAGCCCATTGCTCAGCAGGAATGCCCGGCTATTTTTGCCCCTGCGCCGCATTCAGAAATCGTCTTTGATACGAAATCACTTGATTGCACGTGGTGAACTGAGCCAGGTAATTAGGCTCGGCCGTCACCACGACGCGATCCATTACATCCTCGTAGTCCGGGTCCGCCAGCAAGTTATCGATGTCCGGGAAGTTGTTCTCGCCTTCCATACTGCAAATGATCAGGCGCGTATCCGGCAGGTTCACATTGCGCAAGAGCCGCAGATTGTGGCGAACGGCATCCAATCCATCGGAGCCTTCCGGCGAACTGAACTGCCGATAGCGCAGAATGTGCTCCGCCATGTGCTTCACCTTGAACAGATCAAGGGTCGCGTCCGCAGGCGAGAGATAGTCCTTGTCGATGAGCATGGTGCGCAGGTCTTCCAGATGTTTGCAATCGTCGGTGATCGCAAAGAGATCCAAATGGCGTTTCATCAACTCCGACTGAAAAGTGCGATGCCGGATAAAACAATTGATGAAGTACGGCTTCGCCTGAAGTGCAAGCAGCGCCTGATAAGGCTCAAACATCAGGGTGAAGTTCACGCGGAAACCGTGATCGCGCAGTAGAAGTGCGAGATTGTGTCCGCGAAAAGCATCGCGGGTCTCGACCTGGTTGTACCGTTTTTCGAATTTCTTGTTCCCGGTGAGCAACTGTCCCATCGTGTCGGCAGTCACCGGACCGGTGTGCGGGACTTTGATGACAATGCAGTATTCAGATAGCAGATCGCGGAAGTGATAGACCTCATCGAGGATCTCCTGCTCAGAAGTAGCGAACGGATTGTTCAATTCGACGCTGATATCTGAACCCGGGCCCAGAGTCCGCGCCAGTTCCTGCATTACCTCATCCCTGGTGTTGAACGCATGGCCCACGTTCGCCTTGGCGTTGTTGATAAAAAGGTCATAAATGATTCCGGGATTGCAGGTTAGATTGCAGACGAGGTTCTTGATTGGCTCGACTTCGTAGGGATTAGCGGTGTCCGCCGAAAACAGCACACTGGTGGGGCGTTTGATTCCGTTCTTTCCGTAGGAAATGTCTCGCAGCAAGTCGAGTCGGAGTACACGATCCGCCTCCAGTTTCAGTTCAACTCGAAATCCGGCAGGCAACTCGTCCTGCGGTACATCGAAGTAATCGATGACGCGCCGGAACTTGGAAGTGACGCCGACACAATCGATGATGGGCAGCAGATCGCAATAAAGCGAAAAAGGCAGAGGCACGTGGGTTGCTCTGCGAATGTAATCCTCGTCGCCTTCGATGGTCGAGATACGGTGTTCTCCATGAATAGCACCGATCAAGGTTGCGACACTGCACTTGATCTCGTCTTGCGCTGCCCTTCGGGTGTTGGCACTACGCTTCGAGGCAACGTCCGAGCTGGACACAGAATCTCCGCGCTCACGTACGATGGTTGACACTTCATTCGACAACGCTGGTTTGGAGGCAAATTCAGGGGCGACGGGCACGGCCACACCTCCTTGTCGCGCATAGAAAAACCGCTCCGCGAAATCGCACACTTACGATTGCGCAGGGCGGTTCTGGATCATGGCTCTACCGCTGCCAGCCCACCATGCACCGGTTAAAAAGGCCTGTCAAGGTTATGTGAACATGCAACGTGTGATAAGGGGACTCGCGGGCCTCCGGCTTATTGGCGTATCAATTAGATATTGCAGCACTTCGGTCTCGGCAGGGTCCCTTTGGCAACTCATTATCGCGTTATGCGGCAGAACTCGAAATTCAGGGCGAGCGCTCGTACAGGCCTTTTCTCCTTACCGGGGAACGAACCTGGCCTCGTGCAGGATCAACTTCGCGTTTGGCTCGAAGAGTCGCGAGTGATCCCCTCGGTTCGAGCACCGGAAACGCTGACGGCAGCGTGTGCGTCTCCCGCCAAGATTGTATTTCTGCTATTCGGGACGCCACTGATCATCGGAGATTTGGTGGCCCGCCTTCGGGAAGCGGACAAATTGCCGGTGGTGAACATGGACCTTCTGTCCGGATTTGCTCGCGATGCCGCCGCGATCGAATTTCTCGCACAAGCCGGAGTTCAGGGAATCATCTCTACTCATCAGGATACCTTGCGCACAGCCCGCTCTCATGGACTGCTGTCATTTCAGAGAACGTTCGCCCTCGACTCTGTGGCCGTCGCCAACAGCATTCGTACACTCGAGCATTTCCTGCCGGACGTGATCGAATTGCTGCCTGCTATCGCAGCCCCAATCGTGCTGCCTTCCATACACGAGATACGACCCAAGCTGCCGGTCATCGGCTGCGGGCTGATTCATGCACTGAGCCAGATCGACGAATTAGTGCGTCAGGGGGTAACGTCAATTTCAGTCAGCGAACCCTCTCTCTGGGTCATTTAGGCGAACCGGAAATGCCCTGCTGACGAGTTGGAGATCACGCGAAAACTTCAGCCATGTTCCAAATTGGTACTTCGATCGGTAGTTTTCCATTTCCCGAGCGAATATGTTTTGTCGAGTCTCCACCGTCCTATTTAGAATCTGATTGCGGCAAAGACATCGTAGATAGAGCCGCCCTCCGTCATCACCCGTGCGATTTCGGAGGGCGGCTTTTTCTGTCTGCATAGGAAGTTGAAGCCAGCAAAGAGCACCGCACGAGCAGGGCAATCTTAAATTGAGGCCAGTGTAATGCCAAAGAACGTAATCTGCCTGTCTGACGTCGAGCACGCCGTGCTGACGATGGTAGCGATTGCAGCGCAAAACGAAAAATATTTTGGTGACCTGGATGGTGAAATGGGCGACGCCGATTTCGGCAAGTCGTTGGCCCAAGGTTTTCAAGCCATTCAGGCCGAGTTCGACAAAATTGATCATTCCGATATAGGAGTTCTGTTGCTCAAGTGCGGGATGATCTTCGCAGCCAATGTTGGAGGTTGTTCCGGCCCACTCTGGGGAACGGCGTTTATGCGGGCCGGCATGACCGCCAAAGGCAAAACTACACTGACCCTCGCTGACATGGCGGCGATGGGAAGAAACGCCGTGGAAGGAATGCGCGCCCGTGGGGGAGCCTCAGCGGGCGACAAAACTCTACTCGACGCCATTATCCCCGCCATCGACAAAATTGAAGAGTTCTCGAAATCCAATCCCGACGACGTGCTGGGCGCTTTCCGTGCAGCATCGGACGCCGCGACGGCGGCCATTGAAGGAACGCGAGGCTGGGTTGCCAAGCGTGGCCGAGCGTCCTACGCAGGTGAAAGGACAATCGGCACGCTCGATCCCGGCATTGTAGCGGTAGCTACGATGGCTGCGGCCATCGTGAAGGAATTGGAATCCGCAGAAATACTTTCCGCTGTGAAGGCTTGAGCTCTCGCAGCAGGAACGCACCACCGCACTGGCTTTTATATCGAAAGGGAGCATCTGATGAACAAATTCATGAATGATCCGGCAAATTTCGTGCCTGAGATGCTGCAAGGCATCTTGATGGCAAATGAAGACAAACTGAAATACATCGCCAAGTACAACTGCGTCTGTCGTATCGATCGTCCCAGCGACGATCATGTCTCTATCATTCAGGGCTCAGGCAGCGGACATGAACCGGCGCACGTCATGGCGGTTGGGCGCGGCATGCTCGACGCAGCCTGCCCCGGCAATGTGTTCTCGGCGCCTCCCGCCGAGTTCCCGTATGAAGTCACCAAGTTGATGAATTCGAAGAAGGGCGTGCTGCACATCGTCAACAACTACTCCGGTGACCGTATGGTATGGGACATGGCGCGCGAGATGTGCGAGGCCGAAGGAATGAAGATCGGCGTGGTGCTGATGGACGACGATGTCGCCGTCATGAACAGCGCCTACACTGTGGGACGTCGCGGTGTGGCCGGGAATTTCTTTTCAATCAAGTGCTGCGGCGCCGCCAATGAAGAAGGTGCTTCTCTGGAGGAGTTGGTAGCAATCGGCAAGAAGGTGAACGGCAACGTTCGTACCATGGGTGTAGCCATCTCTGGTTGCACGCCTCCGGGCAAGGATAAGCCGATCTTTACCTGCGCCGATGGCGAAATGGAGTTCGGTGTAGGCATCCACGGCGAGAAAGGCCGCCGCCGCGCGCCGTTGCCTAAGGCTGATGCGGTTGTCGACGAACTGTTCGAGGCAGTCGCGACTGATCTGCCCTTCGAGAAAGGCGACAACGTCGGACTGATGATCAACGGCCTGGGCGGAACGCCGCCGAGTGAACTGTTCCTGCTCTATCGCCGGGCAGCATGCCGCGCGAAGGATCGCGGCTTGAACGTCGTGCATAACTATGTTGGAAACTACTGCACGTCGCTCGAGATGGCCGGCTTCTCACTCACTCTGATCAAGCTCGACAATCAATTGAAACACTTGATTGAAGCTCCGGCCGAGATCCCGTGGCGAATCTTCTAATTGAATAGCCGGTTTTGCCGAAGGCCTTTGCTGCCCAAGCTGCGCAAGGGCCTTCTCTTGGGAGAAAACATTATGTCCGTTGTATCGATGAACGAAATTCTGAAGCCCGCGTTTGAAGAGCGGTACGGCGTCGCTGCTTTCAACATCGTGAACGATTTGACGATGTCGGCGGTGCTCGACGCCGCAGCGCAGACGAACTCTCCGGTGATTGTGCAGGTCTCGGTCAAAACCGTGAAGCTGTTCGGAGCGAAGCTGCTGCAGAGAATGTTTGAGGAGATGGCTTCACACGTCCCCATTCCGGCCACCCTTCATCTGGATCACTGCCCTGATGTCAGTATGATCAAGACTTGCCTGGACGCTGGATGGAACTCCGTGCTCTTCGACGCCTCGAAGCTCAGCTACGAAGACAATCTTCGCCAGACCAAAGAAGTCGTGGCGATGGCTCGCAAGGTCGGCGCAGCGGTTGAGGGAGAACTGGAGGCCGTCAAAGGCGTGGAAGACGAAGTTGGGAGCGATGAGGAAGGGCGTCTGGTGCGGCTCGACAAGTGCGTCGAGTTCCTGGAGCAAACCGGAATCGATTCCTTCGCTCCGGCCATTGGCACGGCACATGGGCTGTACAAGTCTGCACCGAAGATCAACTTCGCTCGTGTGCGTGAAATCGTCACGGCCCATCCGGTGCCGATCGTGCTGCATGGAGGCACAGGTCTGACCGACGACGTTTTCAAGCGCCTGATCGCCGAGGGTTGCGCCAAGGTCAACATCTCGACCATGCTGAAGATCGTCTATTGCGATACCAATCGCGAGTACTTGAACGCCAAACCGCAAGAGCACGATCCGTTGAAGTTGATGACCAACGTGCGCGAAAGAATCGTGCCGATGTGCAAAGGCTTCATGGAGACCTTCGGTAGCGCCGGCAAGGCATCCGCGGTCTGTGGAGTGCAGAGCCATGGATAGAGCTCTGATTTTTGACTGCGATGGAGTGCTGGGCGACACGGAGCCTGACGGACATCTGGTTGCGTTCAATCGCATGTGGAAAAAGCTGGGCGTTCCGTGGCAGTGGTCCAAAGAACAATACGGCGTGAAACTGAAAATCGGCGGCGGCAAAGAGCGCATGCTCAGCCTCTTTCATGACGCTGATTTTCGGCAGAGCGTAACCGTGCCCGAAAGCGAAGAGGAACAGAAGGCGCTAGTCGCGCGCCTGGCACAAGGAAAAGACCGCGATCTACCAGGAAATTATCAACTCCGGCCAGGTGCCGCCGCGTCCGGGCATTCGGCGAATCTCGCAAGAGGCGCTCGATGCGGGATGGAAGCTGGCAGTGGCTTCGACTTCGGCTCCGGGTGCGGTCGCGTCGGTACTTCGCCACGCGGTGGGCGATGAACTGGCGACGCACTTCCTCGTGTTGTCCGGCGACGTCGTTCCCAAGAAGAAGCCTGCGCCCGATATTTACAATCTGGCGGTGGAGAAGTTGAACTTGTCTCCACAAAACTGTGTCGCGGTGGAGGACTCACGTAACGGAATGCTGGCAGCCTACGCCGCTCACATTCCGGTCATCGTGACCGTGAGTGAGTACACGAAGAACGAGGACTTCACCGAAGCCGCGTTTGTTGTGGATTCTCTTGGCGAACCCGGCGGACCGAAATCACGAGTGCTCGCAAATCGTGCAGGACTCAGCTTGAAGGACTGTGTCCGGCTCGGGGATCTGGCCGCACTGATCGGGGCAGCTGCGACGGTCTAAGGCGTCTTCTCTCGCGTGGCGATGCTGCTTGTGGCATCGCCGCCTTTTCGTCTCTGCTGGCGGAAACACTCTTCACAGCCGAGGCGCCTTGGATCACATCGATTGACCTACGTTCCAGAACTGGTCATCGAGCTTTCTTCTTTATTTGCCCGCATATAAATTACTTGATGGAGTTGCAGAACCAGCTTCGGCTGTCGCGGATTCGGCAAACACGACATTTCGTGCGCCGGCACCGCATCGCGCCGGAGTAGCGAACCGGGCACGCTGTAGAACACGACTGCACGCAGAATCCCTGGCCAATCTCGCGAGGAACGCGAATGGACAGCGTGTCGTGATCTGAAGAAACTTCAGGAGAGCAACGGTAGGGGCAAGCCGAGCTGTAACTACACTCAAAATACTGGTGGCGGCGGTAGGACTCGAACCTACGACCTACGGATTATGAGACCGTCGCTCTAACCACCTGAGCTACGCCGCCAACGGTCGCGCGGCAAACGCCGCTAAAGAAGGACCTGCTTTGATCGAAACGACCTGGGCACGGCCGTATTTTGATCAAGGGAAAGGCCGGACGTGACCGCGTCCAGCCCAGTTTTGATTCTAGAGTTCGCCTTGCCCCACTGTCAAACTAAGGGCTTGCGCTTCTGCGCCACGGTCGCGCCGGGTACGCGGCACGCATCCCGATTCGAAGGGCTATCGATGACGAGGAACGGCAACGTACGACAGCCGAATGCAGTGATTCTGCTTTGGCAAAGTCCATCGCACGTGATGGCGTCCAACGTCACTCCCGCGATTCGGCAGCAGGATCCTTCGCAGGGAACCGCCATCACGACTACGGCCTTTCCTCTTTGTCTGTCTTGGTGTCGGCAGAATTCATCGCGTCCTTGAAACCGCGAATGCCTTCTCCCAAGCCTTTCCCCAGTTCCGGGAGCTTCTTAGGACCGAAGACCAGAAGGGCGATGAAGAGGATAATCAGCAGATGCGTGGGTTGAAATAGATTGTCAAGCACATCGCACCCCCGAAACAGAGTCTAGTCCAGGAGCTTGTGTGTTGCCATAATCCGCGTCACGATATCCGGTGATTCCTATCACAAACCGACGATGCGACAATCAATACCCATCAGGCCGGGCATATGACTGGCTTTTGTAGACGACCGGAATATTCCATGCAATCGCTATCGTCGCGTCCGTCAAAACTTGGGAGAACGCTTTTCCTTGAAAGAACGGATTCCCTCCGCATAGTCGGATCCGCAATAGACGTCGTGTCGAAGCTCCTGAATGAGCTCAAAGTTTTCCGGATTGATCGGCATGGCCTCAGCCAGGGCACGCGCGGTCGCTTTGAAGCAGGCAATCGACGCCGGCGAGCGCGTCGCTATCAGCCCCGCGGTTTTGTAGACGTACTCCTCCAGTTGGTCTACCGGTAACAGGCCGTTCAAGATGCCGATCCGCAAAGCCCGCTCAGCGGCAATCGGCTCCGCCGTACAGAACATCTCCGTCACCAGGTTCAGCGGCAGCCGTTCAAGAAAATGCTGTATGCCGGCAGAGTTGTAGGGGACGCCTAGCTTGGCCGGAGTAATTGCGAAAGAAGCGGTCTCATCTCCGAAGACCATGTCGCAGGTCATGATCAGGTCGCAAGCGCCGCCCCAGGCTCCGCCTTGCACCATCGCGATGACCGGTGCAGGAAAGGTGCGGATGGCACGTAAGAGTTTCTCCAGCGGGTCCTCATAAGGCAGTGGATCGCGTCCAGCGACCGGGAGTTCGTCAATGTCGTGCCCAGCCGACCAAACTTTTTCCGCAGCTGCCGACCGCAATACCACGACCCGTACCGCCTGGCTCTTGAGCTCCTCCAGTGCCTGCAAACACTCGGTTATGAGCGCCTGACTGAGGGCGTTGCGCTTGGCATAGTTGTTGAATGAGAGGGTACCCACGTGACCGAGTTTGCAGATGTTGGTTAACTTGGCAATCGGGTTTCCGACAGTGTTCATGGTTTGTGTTCCAAGTGGTGCTTGATTGAGGTCAGCCAGTGCCGCCCTCCTAAACATAGATTTCGTAGATGCCCAGCGAAACGAGGATCAGGCCAGAGACCACGCCAGAGAGATTGCCCAGCCAGCGTTTGCCGAAGCGACCTGCGGAAAGTCCGAACGACAACGTAAGTACGCTGAATACCATCACGCATAAGGTGGTAAGGAACGCATTCATCCGTAACATGCCCGCTGCCAGCCCGTTCACCGTGTTATTCAAACTCAGGGCAATTGCCAGCACCCAACTCTCCTTGATTTCGATCCCCCTCGAGCGATTTCGGTCTACGTCCAGCGGATCATCCAGCGTCTGAAAAACTCTCGCAACCATTCCCAGCTTCCCGCTGCGCACCAAGTCTACACTTGGGCTCTGCCGGTTCCTGGCAATCGAGCGGGATGATTGCAGAATGACCCATACCCCGATCGCGATGATGAGTGCGCCGCCCAAATCGCCGGCAAATCGGAGATTGAGGACGCTCCCGATTCCGCGTCCCGCCCAAATCGACAGGAAGGTGCTGCAACCGGTGACCAGTGCGATGAGAACGTTCGAGCTGAAGGGCACCTCAATGCGTCCCACGCCATAGGCGATGCCCACAGCGATGTTGTCACCATTGCTGGAAAGTGCGAGCAGAAGGATAGGAACTAAGTCCAGCTTACTCATTGCGACACTAACGCGGGAACGCTCGCTGTTTCCTTTACCACTGACCTGGCTTGCGTTTGCTAGCTTATGCCAAATATCGGACAGATGCGAAGCCTGCTGCGTTCAGTTCCCTTCGCATCTGTCCGTGCTGCGGCCGTATTCGGGTCACCTGCAACTGGGAGGTTCAGATGATTCGGAACGACTCTACCAGCGTGCAACGCCGCTGCCGCGTATATGTCCTCGCCGAGGTCAGGCCTTCTCCCGTCGGACCGGCGATGGTGAACGAGGTGTGGCCTTCTCCACCTAGGCCGATGCCCGCGAACGACGGGCCATTTTTTACGAAAATGGTAGTTTGCACAGCCCGAGCAAACGTCGTCATGTGCTCCACGTGGGTCGAGTGCATGATGGCGGTGTGACGGTTTCCCTGTTCCACCTTCACCGCGAAGTCGACTCCCTCGTTGAAGTCCTTGACACGTACGATGGGCAGCACCGGCATCATCTGCTCGAGCCACACCAGAGGATGGTCCTTGGGAGCGTCGAAGATGGCCAGCCGGCACTCTTCCCCAACCTCGACTCCGATGTCATGCAGAATCACCTGGACATTCTTGCCGATGTACTTCCCATTAATCTTGCGTTCGGGCGTCACGACCAGGTTCGTGACCTTCTCCACCTCGGCGGGATTGAGAAGATAAGCGCGGCCCGTCTCCTGCATGTTCTTGATCAGCGACTCGGCGACCTCTTCGACAACGATGACTTCTTTCTCGCAGGTGCAGAAGATCCCGTTGTTGATGCTGGCACCGCTCACGATACACTGCGCCGCCTTGCGGATGGTGGCGGTTTCATCCACCAGGACTGGGAGGATTGCCGGCCCCTGCTCCAATCGCCTTCTTGCCGGAGCGCAGCACAATATTCACGATCGGACGTGCCCCCGGTGGCGACCAGCATATTGATCTTGGGATGCTCAATGACTTCTTTCGCCGTTTCAAGCGTCGGATTGGCAACGGACGACACCAGGCCAACCGGGCCTCCGGCATCGACAATAGCTTGGTGAACCACCTGCAGTATCGCCGTGCTGGTGCGCGTGGCGCTGGGGTGCGCATTGAACACGACCGCATTGCCAGCCGAAATCATGCCGATGCTGTTATTGATCAGCGTTCCGGTGGGATTTGTGATCGGCGTCAACGCTCCGATCAAGCCTACCGGCGCGTACTCCAGTAACATCAGACCGTTATCGCCGCTCAGAGCCCGCGGTTCGATGTCTTCCACGCCGGGCGTCTTGGTAGCACAGAGAATGTTCTCTCGCACCTTGTCTTCGTAGCGGCCGAGATGGGTCTCTTCGACCGCCATAGCCGACAGTTCTTCATTGCGATTCAGCACGCTGTTCCGGATGGAGGCGATGATGTCCCTGCGCCGCTCCAGCGACATGGCAATCAGTTTCTTCTGGGCCGCGAGCCCTGCTTCAACCGCGTCGTTCACGGTAGGATACAGACCATTGGCGCCTTCCGCTTTTCCAACCGAGGGAGCGGCAAGCTCTTCGAGAACCTTCTGAATCAAGCCGGCAATAACTTCCGGGCTGCTTTCCATCGCAATTCCTCCATGGCTTACATCACTGCTACATCAAATCTCTGTTCAATTCAGTGTCTACATTCACTGTCATCGGCTCAGCGCCAGCAAGACACCGCCGGTGAGAGCCGTAAGCGTACTCTCCGGGACCTGTGGAGCGAGTCCGGCAAACGCATTTGACAGCTTGTCTCTCACTGCCGTGATCGCAGGGTGCCAGCCGTTGCCGTTGGCGTGCGGCAGCAAGGGCTTCATTTCTTTCGCCCAGCACTCGATATACGCAAGCATCTGCAAGGTCGGTTGAGCCACCCGCATGTCCTGCTCGACGGTGCCACCGCTGATGCCGATGCCGGCGACCACTTCATTCTGAAGACACAACGGATAGCCGCCCCCGAAGAGGACGATCCTGCCACCGTGGGTGTGCTGGATCCCATACAACGCTTGCCCAGGCTGAGCCAACTCACCAACCTCGTGTGTCGGCATCCGCAGAATGGCGGCAGTGTAGGCCTTCGACACCGCTAGCTCGGTGCTGACCGGCAGTGTGCCGTCCATCCGCTGGAACAGCTGTAACCCACCCTCGCCATCAACAATCGCAATCGCCATCGGGACCGCGATCTTGGCGGCCTCAGCTTCAGCAACGCTCGCGAGAATCTCCGAAATCACATAGGGCAATCTCATACAAGCCTCACTGGAACGCAGACTGCAGAACTTCCTGTACGGCATCGTCAACCACGGCCATGACTTCCAGCGACCATCCCAGGGTGAACAGCAGGTCCGACAGCCGGTTGAAATAAATCAGGACCTCGTCGTAGCCGCCCAGTTCACGGTTGACGATCACGATCTGACGCTCGGCGCGACGGCACACGGTGCGCGCGACATGCACCGCGGCGCTATCCGCCGTTCTACCCGGAATGATGAATCGCGTTGGCAGCGGATACCGTGAAGTAAAACTATCGATGCAAGCCTCGAGCCGCTCCGTGTCGCTGTGCTCAATGTGGCGTTGCAACCGCGCCCGCGCATTGGGGTTTGACGCCAGCTCGGCGCAGGCTGCCGAGATATCACGCTGGATCTCGATCAGGATGGGGCCAAGTTCCTCATTCTTTGTCAGCGCACGAGCCAAGCCTAGCTGCGCCTGCAGTTCATCCAGAGCGCCGTACGCCTGCAACCGCGGGTCGTCTTTGCCGACCTTCTCGCCGCTGAACAGGCTGGTCTGGCCCAGGTCGCCTTTGCGCGTATAAATCTTCGAGCCCATATTCCCTGCCTTTAGTAGCGACCTGCCGCCGCCAGTGCGGGGATATCGATCTCGTCGATGATGCCGACGATGGTCGCATCCACCGGAGCCGCTTCGTTGTCGACCGCCATGCGGGCGGCGCTGCCGCGAGCGATCAATACCTGCTCCCCGACACCCGCGCCTACCGCGTCCACGGCCACGAATACTTCACCATCCGGTTGCATCGTGCGCGGATCCAGCGGCTGGACGACCTGTATCTTGCCTCCTACCAGACGCTCATGCTTGCGTGTGGCTACTACTGTTCCGATTACCTGTCCGATCAGCATAATGATTCTTCTTTCCGGTCTGCTTCAGCAGGAACCGTCCTGCAACAGGCAAACTCCATATTTATTGGCCAGCTCGCGCGCCAGCGGAGTGACCACCGTCTTCGCGCTTATTTTCAGTTGCGAGCCGTCGTGGCCCGCCTGCATGACGTCGGCTGCGGTCACAATGTTGCTCTTCGCCTTGAGCCCAGTTTTCGCGACAGCTCCATTGGCGTACCCATTCGCAGCTTGGCTAGTCTTCTTCTTTTCGAGCGCGGAGGCCAGTGCCTCCGATAACTGGCTGACTTCGACCACGCGGCAACCGTAACCGCTGGCAAGCCGCAAGCGTTCTTCGATTGCAGCAGCCATCACCGGCCCGCAGTGGTCGAAGTGCGGTATCTTACGTCCAGGATCGCTGGGGTCGACGCCTTCTCTTGCCAGTATCACCGGCTTTCCCGCGAACAATGCGTGCAGAATGATGTTGTTCGCCAGATTGTCCGCAATCAGCAGCGACAGTTTAGAGAGTGTGTTGAGGCTCAGCATGGGAACGACAACCCCACGACATTCCTTTACCGAGTTGAGCCACTTCACTTCGTCAAACGGTGTGATATACGGGAAGCCGGCAAATTGATCCCAAAGATATTTCCCGTACAGTACCTCGGCTCCATGCGAGAACAGGATCTGGACCCGATAGCCTTGCAGTACGAGCGAGCGAATCTGCTGCACGGCTCCGTCGTAATCCAAAGTGGCGCCACAGAAGACTGCAATCACGGTTCCGCGCTCGCCGTCGGCGCCGATCTGCGGCAGCAATCGTTTCAGGACCTCCGCCACCACTTGTCGAATCTGTTCTTCAGTCGAAGTCATAGCGATCAAATTTCCATTGCCTTACGCCGTCTCGGCACAGGCCAAAGCGATTCCTAACGGAGTAACCAGAAACGGATTGGAAGGCCGCGCTACGGGTATGTCGGTCTCCTGCTCCATCACACATTCAATTCCGGGGAAGCAACTGGTTCCACCCACCAGGTAGAGAGTGTCCACGAACTGGCCACGCAAATGTTCTTTCACGATGCTGGCCATCTTCTGGAACACCGGCGTGACCAGCGGGAGAATCTCCCGCTGACGCAGCGGATCGGTTTTGATTCGTTCGGCCTCTTGAACGTCCACTTTGTAATGACCTGCCAGCACCAGATCGACGTGCGTGCCTCCGGTCGCTTCGTCGGCGGTATACACCGGCTCTCCATCGTGGATGACCGAGATCCCGGTGGTGCCTCCGCCAATGTCAACCACGGCTCCGTCGGTGATGCGCAGCACCTTGGCCGCTGCGCTAGGCTCATCGACCAGGCTGGTCACATCGAGGTCGGCTGCGTACAAGACATTGGCGACCGCGTTCGCGTTCCGGCCTACAGTTCCGGGAGGATAAGCTCCCGCAGCCTTCTTGATGGGGAATCCGGCGGCGCGTAAACGGTTGACCTGCTCGCGCAGCAACCGGATCGCCCCCATGTAGTCCAGAACCAGCCCGTCCCGAATACTCGATTCGCTGCGGGTGACAGCCCCCGCCACCGGCACGCCCATAGCGTCCACCACTGCCGTCACGATGTAGGCTGTTCCCAGGTCAACCCCGGCATACAAAGGGCCTTCCGAAGGCCTGCGGCCGGTCAACGACAACGACTCTTCGAAGGCCGTCAACAGTTCGTTCGCCATGGGGTCAATATTCAATTCCTCCACTCCTGCGCGTTCACCGGACGGCTACCGTTCAGCTTTGCCGACGCTGTTTCGCGCACAGCAAATCGGCATCCGCTCCGCGGGCCCAACTAGCCAGCATTGCCGCCGCCGGAGCTTTCTCTTGCCGTGAATACCCAGAATGGCCGACTCGGCAGCCTGGGCAGCGCGAGCAACATCCGACTCCTTGCCGCCGAGATACAGCCGGCCAACCGCTCCAAAGGTCCTGCAGTCGACCAAAGTGATGTTCGCGCTCTTCTCTGCCTCATTGGCAGCCAGAATGATGTAGCCGGCGGGCGCTACCTCCAGGATGTACATGTCCTGGCCGGCAATCAGCACCGACGCCAACCGCGACACGTTCACCATCTGGCTGTGGTAGTCGTTCACCTTGTGAATGATCTGAGAGCTCAGGACCTTAGGCTTCATCCTGTCTTCGATCGAGGCGCCGAGCACCTTCAACCCCGCGCTACCGGAATACTGGACGTCAGCTTGTGCCTTGGAGTGGAATTCCAGCACGCCAAAGTGACGCTCGACAACCATCAGCCCGGGCCGGACATCGGCAGCCTTCATGGCTGCGTCCGCGACCTGGTTGATTAACACGCCAGGGGCAATCTCAATCAGCGTCGACGCCATGCCGACGACGGGCAAATAGCCTCGCATGTTCGTTCCCAGGAAGGCGGCAAATTGTGGCTGCAGCCGGTCCAGGTACACATAGGCACGGAGTTCAACCGCTGGACGCGGTCTGGAAACCTCCGCGGGCTTAACGATAGGTTGTTCGAGTACTGACATAGGTCCGACTCCTTTTGATTTCGCGGCACGCGCCTGCCGCACGGCCTGAGTTCACAGCAAGCTTTAAACTTTACGTTTGCTTTTCGGCTTACGAAATTTTTCTCTCTTGCGCGTCACCGGAGCAGGCGTGGCGGCGACGGCTTCTTCCAATTCTTCTTCGACAGCCGGATTGCCGTTGCCATTCTCCTTTTCGGTGACATTTGCTTCGACTACAACAATCTCTTCTTCGACCGGCACTTCTACAATTGTCACTTCCTCCACCACCGTGATCGGCTCCACAACAACGTCGGTACCGGAGGGAGCGACAATCGCTTCCCCGCTCGCGATGTCGGCCTCAGACGACGGCTCTGCACAAACGGCCTGTTCTACGACGATTGGTTCGTCGGAGACAGTGACTTTCTTCGCGGCTGACGTGGAACCGTTTGGAGTCACATGCAGCTGCCGATCGGGCCTCGCGATCACGTGTACAGACACGACTTTCCCGACCTGACTGGCTGCCGCAGCGCCAGCAGTAACCGCAGCCCGTACCGCAGCCACATCGCCGGTGAACATGACGGTCATCAGGCCGGCCCGTGCGCTTTCACAACCGCGGAAGCGGACATTGGCGGCTTTCGATCCGGCATCGGCAGCTTCCACCGCAGCCACCATTCCCAGGGTTTCAATCAGTCCGAGGCTATCTTTTTCCATGACCGTGACCTCAAGCCTTCGCAAGTTCTGCCAGAATTCGCTGGACGATCAGCTCGACTTCCTCGTCCTTTGAATTTGCGGGCTTGCTCTTCGAATAACTGCCCGTATCTTCTTTCGCCGGCTCGTCTGCCGAAACCAGGGGCTCGGCTTTCACCAGTCTTGCGGCGTTCATTCCCAACCTTCGCAAACCACCACTGCCAATCTCGCGAAGCTGGTAAACGAACAGCGGCTGGTCTGCCGGCAAGTCGCGATGATGCAAGACGATGGTCCCTTTCAACGGATCGACTCCAATTCCGACATTCAGCGGCGACATCAGTGAGGCTTCTTTAGCTACACCCACCGCTTCCCCTGCGGGACACTCCTGCACTTCATAGGGAATGCCCTCTTCTTCCAGGCCCCAGAAAACCGGGCTCAGTTCAACGCAGCCGCCCCGAACCACCAGAATGGTTACAGTCGGCCGGGGACTCTGCGAGATGGAGTAGTCCGGCATCTATCGCGCTCCCTTTTGTTGCTGCGCGTGTGCCAACACCAGTCCGGTAGCCACTGCGTTGCGGGGTCCTTCGGTTCCGCGCACATTCGCTCGGCCGGTTACCACGCCGTACTGGAACAGAGCGTCCGAAATCATCTTTGGGATCTCGAAATCCATGCCCGAGCCGCCAACTAGAACGACGAAGTGGATGAGCCGGATATTTCCAGCGGGAGCCACCCGTTCCAGCGCGCGTAGGGCGTTGCGCACGAAGACCTTCTTCTTTGCGCCCTGGCGCACAGCGACAATCTGGGCCAGCAGATGATTGGTCTCCAGTGGAATCGGGCCATTTTCGCGCAGCACAACCACACGACCGAACAGCTTCGGATCCAATGCCTTGTCGAAGAACTGGACCGAGCCGTCCTCGTGCCGCATGTGGAACAGCGTCTCGACCTTCGCCAACGGATGCTTCTTGATCTCCTCGGCCAGTTCGAAGTCGTTCAAGCCCAGCTCGGTATCGATGAGAAGCGTCACCATGTCGCCGGCGCCCGCCAGATGGACGCTACGAATCTCGCCAGCCTCGTTGATGATGGAGGCGTCTGTGGAACCCCCGCCCAGGTCAAGCGTCGCCAGTGGCGGCTTTGTTCCCGGAGTCGTTAAAGCTCCGCGGATCGCCATCTCTGCCTCGACCCCGCCGACCAGCGTGGTCACACCAATTTCATCCTGAAGTTTTCGAGCCAGCCTCTGCATCGGCAGCTTGTGGGTGTGCACCATGGCAGCCAGGCCGACGGCGTTGCCCATCGCATACTCGCCGGCCAGTGCCCCCAGTACTTGCTGTGGTTTGAAGGTGTCGACCGCGATGATGTCCTGCACACGAATGGCGCTGACCGGTTGGTCCGTCAGGTCTGCCATCACTTTGCGGACCTGCTCGAACATGCCGCCGACGTTCGTCCCCGCTTCGGCGCGAATCTCCTCCAGCGGAACGATGGTCGCCAGCTTCGCCATGATGGCGTCGGCACCCTCTTCGACTGGAACGTCCGCTTTCTGTCGCTCGCCGATCAGCGTGATCTTGCCGGCCGGGATACGCCGCTCTTCGATGTCACCCTTTGGTGTCTTGATCACGACGGCACTGCGCGTACCCATCAACGCCCGCGCAATCGGAACGACTCGCTTCGTATCTTCCGAGTCCAGATGGAAGATCGTAGCGATGTCATAGGGATTGCATAGCTTCTCGATGGTACGGCCCGGTCGCGCTACCTCGATCGCTGCCGGCATGCCTACCGGCACGCGATCGATGTATTTGACCTCATCGACAATCGGGATGGGTTGCTCCAGCCGATTATTGATGAGGACACCATCGTCTTTCTGCACGATGGCGCCGGCAACGGTGAGGCCGCGCTGGCAAGCAGCGTTGATCTTCTCCGCTACGTCTTTAAACTCCGCCTGCCCCGGCACCACAACGATGTAGGGCTGGTGGTTGGAACTCGATCCCAACTCCCCAAGGGCAATGGTGCGCCCCTGACCGAGTCCCTGCCCTCCAGGCGTGGAGGGATTATGACCAATCATGGCTGACTCAGTGATCACGGTTTCCGTGATCGTTTCCATGGCAATATCGCCGATGACCGGTGTGGCCTCGTTGAGCAGCACCGCGTCCAGTTGATCCCGCCGCAGCCCTGTCGGTTTAAGAGCCTGATCAAGGGCCTCAATAATGCCCGTAGCATTCCGGAGAGTGCCCTTGATCCCGACAGTTCTCACCATGGCGCTGGACAGAAACCGGGGATTGCCCTTCCCGTCGATTTCCGCCAGTGCCACTTCCGTCGTATTGTTACCAACATCAACGCCAGCTATGTAGGTCATATTGGGCAAATCAAATTACTTCTTGATGCGATTGCGTTTTTCGTAGAGCTGAGCAGCTTCGCGAACGAATCCTGCGCAGATCTTCGCCTGGTACTTGTTCTCGAGTTCCGAGGCAATGTCCAGGAGTTCCTGCTTGGTGGAGCGGTATGGCCGCAGACAGTTGTAGATTTCCAGAACGCGTGCGTCCGGAATCCGCGTCATCTCGGCTGCCCGGCGAAGATTCTTGGCGAGGTGCGGGCGTCCCGCGCTCTCGGAAATCTGCGCCTGATACTCCAGGGTTTCGGGGCGAATGCGAACGTCGTCGAAGGTCAGCTTGCCGGAAGCAGCTTTTTCCAGCGTGATTTCGTCAATGCTGAGTCCTGTCGCTGAGCGCACCAGATCCGGTCTCTTCTGGCCCAGCGGATAGTCCTTCTTGGCGTCGAGCTTGCCCGTTGTAGGTTTGGTTGCCGTGGTGCCCCCGCCGTTGGTCTGGCCGAGCGACTCCATCGCCTTGCGTACGGCTTCGGCAATCATTTCCGGAGAAATGCTGATTTCGGTTGTTGCCATGAGTATGTCTCCTCGACCGACCTAACGTGCCAGAGCCAGTTCCGTGTCCGGCATTTCAGGTTTTACGTATTGCGTCTCTTTGTTATGGAGCAAGGCAGCCAAACCCTGATACTTCGGGCGTGCCATCGGGTCGTTGCGTACCGGCACCGGTGTCGGACGCTCTCCCTTGGCATATTTGGCGGCGTTGCGCCCGATGGCGCGAAACGTCTCCCGCTCCACGAGTGGTGATTGCGGAAAGAGTTCGAGGTTCTGCAGCGGAGCCAGGTCCTTCTGGTGAATGACCGAGGTGCCGCGGCAGATGATTCCGATACCCACGCCGGAGCCGCTCAGCTTGGCGGCTTCGTGACCGATGAATCCCACGTCCGCGGTCTTGTTGACCCTTACCAGACGCGCCTTGAGTCCTTCTTCTTCGATTCCCGCCATGACTTCTTTCAACACTTCGTTGTGCGGGATGTTAATGATGGTCTTGGTCATTGCCTTGCCGAATGCCGGCGGCAATCCTATAACCACCTCGTTGCGATCCGTTCCAGGCTTCGCCGTCCCAAGTTCTTTGAACGAGAGGGGCGGAACCTGTTCTTCCTGGCGAACGGTAGTTTTTCCGTTCGTCTGCATCTGCTGCAGAACTTCCAGGATGACCTGTTTCACCATTGCTTCCGAGATATTCATTTTTGAAAGCCTCCCGATCTATATGTCTTCAGGACTGATTGCCTGGGGAATGTTCTTCAACAGTTCCCAGCGCTCGCCTTCGAGACGGTATCCAGTTCCCGGTCCCTCGTAGTCGTTGGCATCGTTGACGGCACTCTGCACATTAAAGTTGCTGTCGAACAATGCTGACGTGTGCAGGTAATCGCCACTGACTTTGCCTTTCAGCATCATCAGAACGGACTCGGCGACATCCTTGAAACCGTGTTTCGCCAGAGCCTTCACGACGTCGAGACCTGTGGTTCCGCGCTTCATCATGTCCTCGATGGCGCGCAGATCCTCAGGAACGTTGCGGACCCCGATGTCCTTGGTGCCATGAGCGTAGGTAACGGCTTCCACCTCTTCATCGGTGATGGGAGGAAGTCCGATCTCTTCGAACACAGCTTGCAGGGCACGAGCGGCCTTGTTGCGGACCGCGATCACGTCAGCTTCCGTAACCGGATTCAATCCGCCATCCACCTGCAGATCGCGCTGCAGTACGAGATAGTCGTCGTAGTCGTCTACGTCGTGAGTGGAACCAGCGAACATGTTGTCGTAGTTGGGCTCAGCAGCGTAGCCGGAGAAGATGTAGTCGGTTCCCGGCAGGAACTGCATGAGCATGCGGGCGGTATTGCGCTCGATGGAGTGGGTGAACGTCTGGTCGTTGCCCGACGCTACTTCCATATCCATCAGCACCGTGCCCACGTTCTCGGCGAGAACGGTACGGATGCCCGAGGGCACAGAACCCGGCACACCGATACAGCTGATGGAACCGTTCTGCAAGCCCTGGACGCCGGCGCCCTTGGTCACCATGATGCAGCGGATTTCGAGATACAGCATGGACTTGCCTTCGGCATAGCCCATCTGCACTTCGGAACCGGTGCCCGAGGTGAAGCGCATCTTCAGGCCGCGTGACGCGTAGGCGGAAGCCAGGAACGACTTCGACCACGGCGTATCGTCGCCATCGATGAACACTTGCTCGGTGCCGTACACGGAAACTGTCTCAGCGTAGTGCGTGAGACCGCGCATACCCATGATCAGTTCTGCCGCTTCTTCCACCGCGCACTGCGACAGAATGCCGGGCCGGCCCGTCTGTCCGCCCACCAACAGCGAGAGGGCATTCATCGGAGCATAGGCCGCGACACCAACCGTGGTCTCGATTTCAGCGAAGCCACGCAGGCCAGCCTCGGCAGCATCCGCCGCCAGAAGCGGCGCCGAATCCTTGAGGTTGGTTACGTGTGCCTGGTTAGCAGGAGTGCGGCGCGCCCGCAGCTTCTGCATCGCCATCATCAACTCGACGACGTTCAGCCGCTTCAAAACGTCCACGATCTTGGCCGGCGTCATGCCAACCGAGAGGTGAACGATCTTGGTGCGGGGAACGTTGATGTCGACCAGCCAGCGAGCGAACTCAACCGAATCGATGGCCATGGCTTCTTCCGCCACGGTTTTGTCGATACAGTGGTCAGCGATGAAGGCATCGATCAGGTCGAAGTCTTCACGGCGCTTGCCATCGAGTTCTACTACGCAGTTGTTCTGGATTTTGATACTGGGTTTTGGGTCGTTGGGGCTGTCCATGGCGACCAGGCCCACTTCAACCCACTCTTTGATGAATCCGTCTTTGTTGACCGGACGCTCAGCGAGTACTTCGAAGCGTTTTTGTCTTTTTGCCATTGAACTGCTCCCTTAAATGTACGGATTTCCGGTGGCAGACTTCGGAGGCTGTCCCCATGCGCCCAACAGCTTGTTGCCGACTTCGCGGCCGGCGATAACGGCCTGGCGAACTGCGCCAGAGTCGCCCGTAACCCAGATGAACACTTCGTTGGTAAGGCTGGTGCCCTTCTTCGGGGATGCAAAGCCGAGGACCTCGACATCCGCAGCTTTCACGGCGGTATCGATCATCAGCATGCCGATGACGGCAGGTGCGCCCAGAATCAAGCCGAATGCACGGCCTTCGGGTGCGCCCAAGGCATACTTCAACACCTTGCTGGCACGCGCGGTGTATTGGTTCTCGGTGTAGCCCTGATCATTGGCATAGACGTCGCCGAAGTACTTCGGCAGGGTCTCGAGGGTGACTTCGACTGCGCGACGCGCATCCGAAACGTCCTCGGCTCCAAATACGATCAGGTTGCCGTGGCCGGCGCCGCCCTTGGTATCACGCGGCATTTCCACCAGGATGATTTCGGTGTTGGTGGCCTTGATTGCTTCATCAGCGGCCATCAGGTGCGGACCAGCTCCCGTGCGTCCGCCGATCACGCCGATCGAACGGTATTTGGGGTCAAAGCCGATGAGCTTGTGGATCATCGGATCCAGGTTGGCAATTACGATTCCCTGCGTGTCGCCCATACCGGCGCCGACAAACTCGGTAAGCTGTACCAGTTCCGCGGGAACCCCAGCGAGGCGGGGAGGAGTCTTCACTTCCTCGACGACATCAACCACGGCAGTCGTGGTATTGCCGTTGCCCACACGCTTCATGACTTCGTGCATAACTTTTGAAATCAGTTCTTCTTCCATCGGTCATTCCTCCAGGTCGGTATCCGACTGCTGCAATCCGGGCGGATCGCTAGTCGGTGTGCAATGCCGGCTCCAATACGGTCTCAAAGCCCTGCGGGATGATTTTTTCGACATCCGTATGCGGACGAGGAATAACGTGAATGGAAACCACTTCGCCCACTTTCCCGGCAGCCGCTGCACCTGCATCGGTGGCTGCTTTGACTGCGCCGACGTCGCCCCGCACCATTGCGGTGACCAGACCGGCACCGATTTTGACCTGACCGATCAACGTCACATTGGCGGCTTTCACCATTGCATCGGCCGCTTCAATGTTGGCGATCAGGCCACGAGTTTCGATCATTCCCAACGCCTCTTTCGTCATCGAAAGTTCTCCTATTCAATTTCAAGTGTGTTTTGCGGAAGCGGGGACGATGCCGCGCGTTCAGGTTTGCGCAGTCGTACTTCGACCTAGCCAACCGGAGCTGGCGACAGCCGTCCTCAATAACGAAGTAACTTGGTGGGGCAGTGCAGAAGACCGTTTCTCTGGTTTTCTCGCTCTGCTGAACTGTCCGGCTAGCAAAGAAATCTCAGGGACCACTAACGCCAAAAGCTGAGAATGCCCTAGGCAGTCTTGGCCACTGCTAATTCATAAACTTGACCTTCTCGAAGTTATTTGTCGCGCCGAGTTCATGTCTGTGAGGAGCGTCACGTCGCTTTGGTTAACCGTGGTGAAAACATCGCCGCCAATGGCACACCGATTGCTCCAACGACACAGCCAGCCGTGAGAACTGTCACTGCACCTTCCCTCACAACAGCGTAGATTCCGAACGGATTTTTCTGTCGGCAATGCAGCCGCGGAGGAGAGCAGTCATGAACGATTTCGAATATGTGAATCCCGTCAAGATTCTCTTTGGCAAAGGCAAGATCGCAAAAATTAACGATGAAGTTCCCGCCGGAGCCCGTGTGCTGGTCACTTACGGCGGCGGCAGCATCAAGAAGAACGGCGTTTACGAGCAAGTGATGAACAACCTGCCGGGCCGCAAAATATTTGAGTTCGGCGGTATCGAAGCCAATCCTCACTACGAGACGCTGATGAAGGCGTCCGAGATCGTCCGTCGCGAGAAGATCGATTTCATCCTGGCCGTAGGCGGCGGTTCCGTGCTGGATGGCACCAAATTCATCGCCGCTGCTGCAAAGTACGAGGGCGGCGATCCATGGGACATCTTCACCAAACAGGCGCCGGTCCAGGGCATAGTGCCCTTCGGAACAGTTCTCACTCTCCCGGCAACCGGCTCCGAGATGAATCCGGTAGCCGTGATCACTCGTGCTTCCACCGGCGAGAAGTTGCCCAGCCCGATTAGCCACCCCAAGTTTTCGGTGATCGACCCCGAAACCACTTACTCACTGCCGCCGCGTCAGGTCTCGAACGGGCTCGTCGACGCTTTCGCACACGTGCTCGAGCAGTACCTCACCTACCCTGTGAACGCACCGCTGCAGGACCGGATTGCCGAATCCATTCTGCAGACGCTGGTCGAGATTGCTCCCGCTTGTCTGGAAGAGCCGCCAAACTACGAAGCGCGCGCCAGCCTCTGCTGGTGTGCCACCCTCGCGCTGAACGGTCTCATCGCGCAGGGCGTTCCGCAGGATTGGTCGACCCACATGATCGGCCACGAGATGACCGCGATCAGCGGATTGGACCACGGTCAAACGCTGGCGATCGCCTATCCCGGCACCATGGCTGCGTGCCGCAAGAATAAGCACGCCAAGCTGCTGCAATACGGCGAGCGCATCTGGAACATTCACGAAGGCAGCGAAGAGCAGCGCATCGATAAAGCGATCGATGCAACCCGTTCGTTCTTCGAGGGAGTCGGTGTGAAGTCGCATCTGAAGGAATACAACCTGGAACCTGAGATCGCGCACACCATCGCCAAGCGGCTGGATGACCGCGGCTGGAACCATCTGGGAGAGCGTCAGGACATCGGCCCCGAGAAAGTCGAGGAGATCCTCTCCTATAGCTACTAATGTTCACTGGCTCCGGGCCCTTCTGCCCGAAGAGTCCGGAGCCTTCTTCACAAGACTTGTCCCTAGGCAGCCACCCAAGGGGGCGAAGGTTTCGAGGCAAGACCGGCCCCGGATGGACATCCCCACCCCGGATTCGCTACGATACCCCCCTACCGTATGACCGACAAAGCTCCCGAGATTTCGCGAGACAAGCAGAAGTTGCTCTACCGGGTCCGGCGACTCCGCGGGCAGTTTGCAGCCGTCGAACGGGCACTCACCGCGGGCGACGAATGTGCCGACATTCTCATGCTGCTGGCTGCGATTCGTGGCGGCGTCAATGGGTTGATGGCCGAGATTCTGGAAGACCACATACGTCTGCACATGATGAACCCCGATCAGAAGATGGAATCCCCGGAAGAACTGGGCGAAGACCTTATCAGCCTGGTGCGTGCCTACCTTAAGTAGTGAACGGGCGGCCCCGCGCTTGATTTTTTGCTCGACGTATACCCTACCCCGGTATACTATTCGACGTCGGTAGCTGATGCTAACATGGCGCTTGTAACACGTTCGTAACGCTGACGTGGCACACTCCAGTCTTTGCATTGCAATTCGATCGCCCGACACCCAGGCTTCATGTATCGCAAGCTCTTCCAGTTCCTGTGTCTCGTCTGCCTGCTGGCTCTGACCTGCGTGCCGCCCGCATGGGCACAGGAGGCTCCGCCGGCCGACCAGCCGCAGCCAGACGCTCCCGAGACCCAGAATCAAACCCCCGCCACCTTCTTCGAGCACTCGCAAACCGCCAAGTGGTGGGTCTCCGGCCAGGCCAACTTTATCTTTCAGGCAAATGACCCCTTTTACGCGCAGTACAGTGGGCCTCATAGTTTCAACAATCATTACGACAACGCCCTGTCCCGTGTTCTGACATTGTTCACCGCTTATGAGTTCACTCCTCAGTCGCAACTCTATCTCGACGTCGAAGAGTCAGGCGGCGCCGGCCTGAGCGCAGCGCTGGGGCTGGCAGGCTTCGTCAACCTGGATGTTGTCCGCAATCCTACGATCGGGCAGGCTCCTTACATCGCGCGTCTGTTCTTCCAGCAGATCATTCCGCTCTCCGACGAGAAGGTGGAGTCGGAGCGCACTGCGCTTTCTATGCCTACAGAAGTTCCGGTCAAGCGCCTCAACCTGCGCTTCGGCAAGTTTTCCATGGTCGACTTCTTCGATAACAACATCGGAGGCACCGACAGCCACTACCAGTTTATGAACTGGGTCATCGACAACAACGGCGCTTATGACTACGCGGCGGACACGCGCGGCTACACCATTGGAGCCATCATCGAACTGGAGGAGCGGAACTGGGCATTGCGCTTCGCCGAGACCCTGATGCCCAAAGTTGCCAACGGTCCAGACCTCGATGCCGATGTCGCCCGAGCCCGCGCCGAAAACGTCGAACTCGAGCTTCGGCCGCAACTTATCAAGGACCGTGACACCACGATTCGCCTGCTGAACTACGTCAACCACGCCAACATGGGCAACTACGAGACGGCGGTCGAGCAGTATCTCGATCATCAAACCTCGACACCTGATGTGAGTGCGACAGCCAAGCAAGGAACCATCAAGTACGGCTTCGGCTCCAACTTCGAACAGGAGTTCGTCAAAGATGCCTACGTCTTCGGCCGCTGGGGTTGGAACGAAGGCAAGCACGAGTCTTACTGCTACACCGAAGACAATGAGGGATACGAGATTGGCGTGTATTCGGTGGGAACTAACTGGCACCGCAGCCTCGACCGCGCCGGCGCCGCTTTCGTTTCCAGTGGACTTTCCAAGGCTCACCAGGCCTATCTGGCCTACGGTGGGTTGGGTTTCATTCTCGGTGACAACGGCTTGAACTACGGTCGCGAAAACATCGAGGAGTTCTTTTACACCACGCATGTCTGGCGTGGGCTCTTTTTTGCCGCCAACCTCCAGCACATCGACAATCCCGGCATGAATCGCGCCCGCGGTCCGATCACGGTTCCCGGCATCCGCATGCACCTGGAGTTCTGATTTCTAACCAGGAACTGCCGCACAGAAAACCATCCTGAGCGACTTCAAATCGTTGTACTATCGCCCGGATCATGCCTCGTCGATTCCTCGCCACTGAAAACTTGGAAACAGCGATCGGACGCCACAAATTCCTCATTCTCTTTTCGTATTTACTTATCGCTCTGGCGCTCTATCCCTTCATCAAGGAAGGCACGGTCAGCTACTTCATCTTTCGCGTGGTCGGCAGCGCTGGAATCCTGGTCATGCTCTACGCGGTCAACCTGCGACGCACGCTGCTGGTCGTGGGACTGCTGCTGGCGATCCCCGCCTTCTTCGAGCGCATGCTCCTGCCGCTTGCCAGTGCCGGAGCCCTCTCCGTGCTGAGCATCGTCCTGAGTTTCGCCTTCGACACGTTTGTCGTCATCATCATTTTTCGCCACGTGTTCACCAGGGAGAAGCCCAACTCCGAGACCATCTTTGGAGCATTATGTATTTACCTGCTGATCGGATTCGCTTTCGCCAGTCTGTATGGCATGGTGTCGGCTCTCCAGCCGAAAGCCTTCTATCTTGACCCGTTGACCAACCTTCATCTGACGCCTGATCGCTTCGACTACGTCTACTACAGCTTTGCCACCATGACCTCGCTCGGAGCCACCGGCATTACCGCTGTCTCCAACGAAGCCCGTTCGCTGGCCATCCTCGAAACCACGCTTGGGGTGCTCTACCTGGCGGTGCTGATTGCCCGCCTGATCTCGGCCTATCGCCATCCATCTACTCAGTCCGGGGAAGATGCTGCCTGAGCGCCAGACTGTTAAACTAAAGGAGCAATGATCCTACCGTTCGTTCGCGAATTCTTCGCGGACGTGGAAAATGTACCTGCTTTTTCGCGTGCAGTAGCCCGAGTTCGGAGCGGCACGGGGCGAATACGTGTTTCTGGACTCACTCCAACCGGCAAAGCTCTCTTTTATTACTTTGCTTCATCGCGCCGTCGCCGCGGCCGCTGGTCGTCATCGTCAATGACAACCGCGCCGTCGATGAGTTGCTGCCTGTCATCCGTTCTCTGGCTGACCTGACGGGAGCGGTTCCGCCGGATGCGGTGATCGGGCTTCCCGCCTACGATGTGCTGCCCTTCGAGAATCTCTCGCCGCATCCGGAGATTCAGGAAGCACGTGCCGTCGCGCTGTGGAAAATCGCCACCGGCGCGGCCGAAATCGTCGTCACCCCACTGGCCGCAACGGCGATGCGCTTGCGCAATGGGAGCTTCTACGCCGACCTCGCACGCATCGTCCGCCGCGGCGAGATGATGGACGCCGAGCGGCTGATCGAGCATCTGCGCATCATTGGCTACAACCAGGTTGATGTCGTCGACATGCCAGGCGAATTTGCCCATCGCGGCGGATTGCTGGATATCTATCCGCCGGAACAGGATCGGCCAGTGCGCGTCGAGTTTTTCGGCGATGAAATCGAGTCGATCCGCAAATTCGATCCCGAGACCCAGCGCTCCGCCGCTGTGACCGACGAAATTGTTCTGCTGCCACTCACTGAAACGCCGGTGGAAGAAGAAACGCTAGCGGCCATCAATGCGCGACTCAGTGGAGACCGCCTGGCTGGCAGTGAAGAAATGATCGAGCGCGCGGTCCGAGCTAGCGGCGTCACCGTGTTTCCGGGCTGGGAGCTGTACGCACCGGTGGCGGGAACCAGTGAAACTTTCTTCGATCTTCGTTCCCAATGCAACGGTGATCCTTGATGAACCCGATCTATTGAACGAAACGCAAGACCACTGGTGGACGAAGGTCACCGAGATCCACGAGCGCAGCCTGGTCGGCAATCTCGTCCGTCCTGAAGATTTGTATTTGTCGCCGGAGCAGTGGCAGCAACGACTGGCACAGGCCATCACCGTCGCCGTCGAACAGCTCGGTATCGAAGGCGACGATCAAGACGAGCACTTGACGCTGCAAACGCAGCCGACGACGCGTTTCCATGGCTCGGTCGCGGCCATGACCGAAGAAGTCGAGCGTCTTACTCGCGAGGGCAAGCGTGTGATGTTCGCGGTCTCCAGCATCGGCGAAGTGGAACGCCTGGCCGACGTCTTCAACGAATACAACCTGTCGTTCCGCATCGGTAGCCGCACTCCCAAGCCCGGGAACGAAGTATTTGTCGACGAGTCCACGTACTTCGCCGAGGAGATGACGGCTACGACGATCGTGAAAGCTTATGTGCCCGAAGGAATGGCTCTGCCCGAAGCCAATCTCGTTCTTTTCGGTGCGCGGGATCTTTTCGACGAAGAAGTTTCCGTCGGCAAACCACAAAAGCAGAAGTCCAAAGTCTCGGCGTTTCTTTCCGACTTTCGCGATCTTGCCGTCGGTGATTACGTCGTCCACGTCGAGCACGGCATAGGCCAGTATCAGGGGCTGCGAGAGATTCCGCAGGAAGACGGCGGCACTGCGGAGTTCATGATCCTCGAATACGCGGAGGGGGCGCGCCTCTATGTGCCGCTCACGCGCCTGGATCTCGTCCAGAAGTATCGCTCGTCGGAAGGCGTGAAGCCGGTGCTGAACCGGCTAGGCACGCAGCAGTGGCAGAAGACCAAAGCCCGCGTAAAGAAGGCCATGAAAGACATGGCGGAGGAGCTGTTGAAGCTCTACGCTGCGCGGCGCACCGCGCAGGGTCACGCCTTCGCTGCCGACAGCGAGTGGCAGCGCGAGTTCGAGGACAGCTTCGAGTTCAGCGAAACCGATGATCAAATGAGTGCCATCATCGACGTGAAGCATGACATGGAGGCGTCGACTCCGATGGACCGCCTGCTGTGCGGCGACGTAGGTTACGGCAAGACAGAAGTCTCCATGCGCGCGGCCTTCAAGGCAGTCAGCGACAATCGCCAGGTCGTGGTGCTGGCACCGACAACAGTGCTTGCCTTCCAGCACTTCAACACCTTCAAGCAACGCTTCGCGGCCTTTCCCGTGAAAATCGATATGCTCAGCCGCTTCCGCACTTCGAAGCAGCAGAAGGAGACCGTCGAGAAAATCGCCGCCGGCCAGGTCGACATCGTTATCGGGACCCATCGTGCGCTCTCGAAGGACGTGAAGTTCAACGATCTGGGACTGGTCATCGTCGACGAAGAGCAGCGCTTCGGCGTGCGCCACAAAGAACGGCTGAAGCAATTGCGCAAAGAAGTCGACGTCCTGACCATGTCGGCCACGCCCATCCCGCGTACCTTGCATATGTCGCTGCTGGGTTTGCGTGACATGAGCGTTATCGAGACGCCGCCAAAAGATCGCATGGCGATCCAGACGGTCGTTGCCGCTTGGGATGAAAAACTCCTGCGCTCGGCTATCGAGAAAGAGATGGAACGCAGCGGCCAGGTCTACTTCGTGCACAACCGCGTCGAGAGCATCTACGACATCGCCGACAAGATCCGCGAGATGGTGCCCAAAGCGCGCATACTGATCGGCCATGGCCAGATGCCCGAAGCCGAACTGGAGCGCGTGATGCTGGCCTTCATGCGGCACGAGGCCGACATCCTGCTGGCCACAACCATCATCGAAAACGGTTTGGACATTCCACTCTGCAACACCATCATCATCAATCGCGCTGACCGGCACGGGCTCTCGGAACTGTACCAGTTGCGCGGCCGCGTTGGACGCTCGGATCGCCGCGCTTATGCGTACCTGTTGATTCCGCCAGATCGCGAGCTGAGTGAGCTGGCACGCCGCCGCCTGGCAGCGCTGAAAGAATTCAGCGACCTCGGCGCCGGCTTCAAGATTGCCGCGCTTGATCTGGAACTCCGCGGCGCCGGCAATCTGCTCGGCGGCGAACAGAGTGGACACATCGAGGCAGTCGGCTTTGAGCTCTACACGACCATGCTGGAGCGCACGGTTCGCGAGCTGAAGGGCGAGATCGAGGAAGAAGTTCCCGAGACGCAACTGAACCTCGGCCTGAACATCCGCATCCCAGCCGAGTACATTCGCGAGGAAAACCAGCGCCTGAGGATGTACAAGAGGGTCGCCGGAGTCGAATCGGAATCCGCGCTGGCCGATGTTGCCGGCGAGTTGGGCGACCGTTACGGCACACCTCCTCCGCCGGTTCGCAATCTGCTGGATTACGCCGGGCTGCGCCTGCTCTCACAGCGGATAGGTGTCGCCCAGATCGAGCGACGCCGCGAGGCCGTCAGCATTCGCTTCACCGAGCAGGCCACCGTCGATCCCGAGCGGCTCGCAAAGTTCGTTGCCGGCGAAACCGGAGCGCAGTTCACTCCCGCCGGCGTGCTGAAGTTTAACCTGAAGGAGAAGCAGCCCGAGCAGGTGCTGCTGAAGCTGAAATCGCTGCTGGAACAATTGGCCGGCGAGCAGCAGCTCGTGATGTAACCGCGCATTCATCCACAATTCACAACAACAGTTGCGCAACCTCTGTTGTGTAGTATGAACGTCGATCGACTTCGATTACCGGAACTCTTGCACGAGGCACTCATGACCAAGCAAGTTCGCAAAGCGGTATTCCCCGCGGCCGGTTTAGGCACGCGTTTTCTGCCGGCCACCAAAGCCCTTCCCAAAGAGATGTTGCCGCTGGTCGACAAGCCCATCATCCAGTACGGCGTCGAAGAAGCGCTGGCCTCGGGCTGCGACGACATCATCATCGTCACCGGCCGCGGCAAGACCGTGATGGAAGATCACTTCGACATCAGCTTCGAGCTGGAGAAGACGCTGGAGTCGCGCGGTAAAACGGAGATGCTGGCGCTCGTCCACCAGATCTCGCAGATGGCGCACGTCTCCTACACCCGCCAGAAAGAAGCGCTGGGCCTGGGACACGCCGTGCTGATGGCGCGCGAACTAGTCGGTGACGAGCCCTTCGCGGTGATCCTGCCCGACGATGTCATCGACGCCGAGGTGCCGTGCATCAAGCAGATGATCGAGGTTTACAACGAGACCGGCTGCTCCGTGCTCGCGACCCAGGTTGTGGAAGGCAAGGCCATCTCAGCCTACGGCGTGCTTGACGCGAAGCCGGTCAGCGGCAAGTGGAGAGATCGCCTCTTCGAAGTGCACGACATGGTCGAAAAGCCAAAGCTCGAAGACGCTCCGTCGAATCTCGCCATCATCGGCCGCTACATCTTGACGCCCGCGATCTTCGAGATGCTGGCCTCCACGCCCAAAGGCGCGCTGGGCGAATTGCAACTCACCGACGGCATCAAGCAACTGCTGAAGAAAGAGAAAGTCTACGGCTTCACCTTCGAAGGCCATCGCCACGACGCCGGCGACAAGATGGGCTTCCTGAAAGCAACGGTGGCGTTCGCGCTGAAGCGCGAGGATCTAGGCAAGGAATTCCGCGAGTATCTGAAGACGCTGAAGATATAACAGAGCCCGCTAACGCAGTAGCTGCAAAAGTCAGAAGATTGTCATCACGAGCGGGCCTCGCTCTCGAACCCAGACGAATTGTCATCACGAGGAGGGCTTCAGCCCGACGAGGGATCTGCTGTCCGCCACAAGCAACTAGCGTTGCCGAGCCGGCGAAACATACAACGAATTGTCATCCTGAGGAGGGCTTCAGCCCGACGAAGGATCTGCGGTTCGCAACGAACAGCAGATCCCTCGCTTCGCTCGTGATGACAATGCAACGCCTTCGAACGCCGGGTACCTACCCCTTGTGACTCTCTTTCAGCTTCTTCGACTTCGCCTCGACGCCCTTGGCCAGCTTCTCTTTGTGCGCATCCAGCTTCTTGGCGACGTCAGCGTCGTATAAGCCAATCATCTGCGCAGCAAGAATGCCGGCATTGGTCGCACCCGGCTTCCCGATGGCGACCGTAGCCACGGGAATACCCGCGGGCATCTGCACCATCGCCAGCAGCGAGTCCAGACCCAGCAGAGCAGTAGAAGGAATCGGCACCGCGATGACGGGCAGTGTGGTTTCGGCGGCAATGACTCCAGCAAGATGCGCCGCTCCGCCGGCGCCGGCGATGACGACCTTCACCCCGCGAGCCTTCAGCCCACGCGAGTATTCGCTGGTGCGCGCCGGCGAGCGGTGCGCGGAGGTGATGTCGATTTCGTAAGGAACGCCTAACTCAGACAGCGCCTTCGCGGCCTCATTCATGATGTCGAGGTCGGAGTCGCTGCCCATGACGATAGAGACAAGAGGATTGTTGTTCATAACTGTTGTTTTTTCCTGCGTGATTTTTGGCTATTTCAGAAACTGGACTTGCGAGCAGCCGCCATTCTCAATGACGACGTTGCGAGGATCATCATACGTAAAATCGAAGACGGTAAGGTTCTGCTTGAGGCCTGTAACTGTGTACTGACCAGCGGGCACATGAATTTCCGCAATGCCTTTGGCGTCAGTGGTTGCGGAAAAGCTGCCCGGTTGCCCTTTCGCGTTCACTTCCACATCCGAAATGGCACCGCCGCCGAAGCTCTCGCCACCAACCGCGACTTGAATAATTCCGCCGTGACGCTTCGGAAGGTTTGCGATTTCGCGAAGCGCCGGCTGCTTCTGCTCAATCGGGCCTGAGTTCCCGCAACCGTCCAAGACCCAGCCGCGATCATCTTTCGTGTAGAAGAAAAGCAGATACGAGTTACCCACTTTCCAATCAAAGGTGGCACGACCACTGCTGTTCTCTTCCCAGACCTGAAACGAGTGGCAAATGCTGCCGCGAAGCACTTTCTCGGACTGCATCTCGTAGATGTGCCCGTCATACATGTCGCCGCTAGCATCAACCTGAGTCGACCGCACCAACCTCGCCTCAACGACCACTTGCGAGTTAAAAAATTCAGCACAAACAAGGCGGGGCTGAGGTTTGTTGCAGACGCAGAAAGCGCCCATGCTCAGCAGGATAACTGAGCAGGCCACCAACTCTAACTTTCTCCCCACTACTTCCCATCCCGCAGATGCCGCAACCCACGAGCGGCAATGTCCTTGCGGTAATGCATGCCTTCGAATCGAATCTTCATCACCGCATCGTATGCCCGCTCGACCGCCTCCGGCAGGTCGCTTCCGCGAGCGGTCACGCCCAGCACGCGCCCGCCACTGGTGTAATACGTATTGTCGCGTCGGTTTGTGCCCGCGTGAAACACCTTCACTCCGTACACCCGCTCGGCGTCCTCGATACCGAAGATCGGCTTGCCCACCTCAAACGCGCCCGGATATCCGCCCGACGCCATCACCACGCACACCGCCGGATCCTGCGACCAGCGGAAATCGCCGTTGCTGGTGCGACCCGCAATCGAAGACTCCATCGCCTCCAGCAGGTCGCTGTCAAGCCGCATCAGGATCGGCTGCGTCTCGGGATCGCCGAAGCGGCAGTTGAACTCCAGCACCATCGGTCCTTTGGCGGTCATCATGATGCCGCAATACAGGATGCCCTTGTACTCGACACCTTCCGCGCGCATGCCGGCGACAACCGGCTGCGCGATGTGCGTCACCAGCCACTCGCTCATCTTCTCATCGACCATCTGGCTGGTGGAGTACGCACCCATGCCGCCGGTGTTCGGCCCCTGGTCGTCGTCGAAAACTCGTTTGTGGTCCTGGGTCGCCACCAGCGGCACCACGCGTTCGCCGTCGCTCATCACCAGAAACGAGAGTTCCTCGCCTTCCAGACATTCTTCGAAGACCACGCGGGCGCCCGCTGCACCCACCATCTTGCCGCTGAGCATCTCCTCGGCCGCGCGCTGTGCCTCTTCCTTCGACTGCGCAATGACAACGCCCTTTCCGGCGGCGAGCCCATCGGCCTTTACCACGATCGGCGTGTGGAACAGCTTGAGCGCTTCCGCGATCTCTTCCTTCCGCGTAACCACCGAATACTTCGCTGTCGGGATGCGGTGGCGCTGCATGAACTCCTTGGCGAAGCTCTTGCTCGACTCCAGTTGAGCGGCCCCGCGCGTCGGCCCGAAGACCGGCCAGCCACGTTTCTGGAATTCGTCAACCACGCCCAGCGTCAGCGGCAGTTCCGGGCCCACCACGGTGAGATCAGGACTAAGCCAGGTGGCGAGTTCGATCAGCGAGTCGACGCTCTTTATGTCGGCGGCGACACATTCGGCGTCACCAGCGATGCCCCCGTTTCCCGGCGCGCAGTACAGCTTCCGGATGCGCGGCGACTGCCGCAGCTTCCATACAATCGCGTGCTCGCGACCACCGCTACCGAGAACAAGAACTTTCATAGGCGAAAGAAAAGAGTAGGGAAACGGTGGCAGGCATGTCAAACCGCGGCAAGTTTCGGCAAAACCCTGTTGCCAGGCTTCAGAAACGATGCAGCGCGTCGGGGATGCAACCGCCCCGCTCCCGCGTACTTGTCATCACGACGACCGCTTCAGCGGGAGGAGGGATCTGCTGTCCGGGGGGCGACAAACGACCGAGGGCTTGTCCCTAACGACACTCGTCTAACCCGGCAGCCTTCGCTTGCACCGAAAGCAGATCCCTCGTCGGCCTGAAGGCCTCCTCGTGATGACAATTTCTGGTGGCGCCGCCTGCCACTTCTTGAGGGCGCCGCTGGCTGCTTCTTATGGGCGCCGCTGGCCGCGAGACCCCTCCTCGGTATCGCCAAGATCGTTCTATTGCATTTCGCTCTTAACAATAGTTAACTAAACCATGGCAAACGGCATGATCACCGTATCCAAAGAGGACTACCTCAAAGCCATTCTGGAAGCCGAGTGCGAAGGCGAGCAGGTCATCGCCGCACGACTGGCGCAGTGGCTCTCCGTCTCCGCGCCGGCCGTCACCATGGCCCTCCGTCGACTGAAACGCGACCGCCTGGTCTCAGTGCGGCAGGATGGACGCATCCAACTTACCCCTGCGGGACGCACCATCGCGCGCCAGCTCGTTACCCGCCATCACCTCATCGAGCGCATGCTCCATGAGGTCTTCGGCATGACCTGGTACAAAGTCCACGATGAAGCCGAGCGCCTTGAGCACGCAGTTTCCGCCGATTTCGAATCGCTTCTTCTGCGCAAACTCGGCCGCGGCGGACCGTGTCCCCACGGCAACGCCGCCACTCCCGAACATCCCGAAAGCCAAGCGCAAACGCGGCATGATGCCCTTGTCGGAGGCGCAACCCGGCGCCCGCTACGGCGTCCGCAGCATCTACGAACGCGACCGTAAGCTGCTGGAGTTCCTCGACAACAAGGGCATCCGACCCGGCACCGCGCTGAAGGTCTACGCCCGCAACTATGACGGCACCCTGTCCCTGGCTATTCAGGGCAAGACCGTCGCCCTGGGCGGACCGGCCGCCGAGCGGATCTGGGTTGCGAAATCTTGACACAATTGCCTTAACGCCAGTTAATTGATTTTGATAGACTGATATTAATGCAGACGAGATTACGCATGCCCGGAGCTGCGAGCCTGCCGATGAGCGATTCCGCCCTGCCCGGGAACAATCCGCAGCTCCAAACGCCGCCGCTGGCTGAGGACAAGCATGTCTCGCTTGAGGGACTGCACGGCACGGTAGCCGTTCCCCACGAGCAGGCGGGCTTCTGGGAGCAGTGGAGGGCCTTCGTCGGGCCCGCCGTCCTGATCAGTGTCGGCTACATGGATCCTGGCAACTGGGGCACTGACCTTCAGGGCGGGGCGCAGTACAAGTACGACCTGATGTGGGTGATCGGGCTCGCCAGCCTGATGGCGATCTTTATGCAGATCATTGCCGCCCGCCTCGGCATCGTGACCGGCAAAGACCTGGCGCAGTGCTGCCGCGACTGGTATCCCTCCTGGACGCGCTGGCCCAACTGGCTGATGAGCGAAATCGCCATCGGCGCCTGCGACCTCGCGGAAGTACTGGGAAGCGCGGTCGCCATCAACCTGCTGTTCCACATCCCGTTGCTGTGGGCCGTCATCATTACTGGCCTCGACGTACTTCTGCTACTGGGATTGCAGCGCTTTGGCATGCGCAAGATTGAAGCCGTCGTGCTGCTGCTGGTGGCTACGATCTCCGTCTGCTACTTCATCGAAATTTTCGTCCTGCCGCAGACCCGGCCCAGCTTCCTCGAAATGGGACGCGCCCTGGTCACGCCCCACTTCCGCGAGGCCGGCATGTTGTATGTGGCCATCGGCATCATCGGCGCAACCGTGATGCCGCACAACCTGTACCTGCATTCCGCGCTGGTACAGAGCCGCAGGTTTCAGAAGGACGAGTCCTCGATCCGCCGCGCCATCCAGTTCAACACCCTCGATTCCACGGTCGCGCTCACGGTCGCCTTCTTCATCAACGCGGCGATCCTGGTGCTGGCGGCCACCGTCTTCTTCGGCAAGCACAGCGTCGTGGTGCCCGACGGCCATGTGGTGACCTTCAGCCCTGACAGCGACTGGATTCGTGTGGCCTATCTCACGCTGGCGCCCCTGCTGGGAACCGCCATCGCCGGCACGCTCTTCGCCGTGGCGCTGCTAGCCAGCGGTCAGAGCAGCACCATCACCGGCACACTCGCCGGGCAGGTCGTGATGGAAGGCTTCATGCACTGGCGCATACAGCCGTGGGTGCGGCGCCTCATCACCCGGACCATGGCTATTCTGCCGGCGGTGCTCGTCATCGGCCTGCGCGGCGAGAGCAGTGTCACCGATCTGCTGATTCTCAGCCAGGTGGTGCTGGCGCTCCAGTTGCCGTTTGCCATGTTTCCGCTGCTGCAGTTCACTACTTCCCAAAGGCGAATGGGCAAATGGAAAAACGGCTGGTTCCTGCTCCTCACCGGTTGGGGCAGTGCTATCCTGATCACCGCCATAGACCTCTATGGCCTGCCCGACTCGATGAAGATCGCGTGGCACATTATTACCGGCGGATGACGCCTAAGCCGTGAGCACCTGCATGTACGAGAAGATACTGGTTACGCTAGACGGCACGCCCAGCGACCGCGCCATCATCGAGCACATCAAGACCCTGGCGAAGCTGGCTGGCAGCCGTCTGGTGCTGCTGCACGTCGCCGACGGCTGGGCCGCTCGCACCTATGGACGGGATGCGATCAGCCCCGAGATTCAGGAAGACACCCAATACCTCGACCGTGTTCGCGCAGAGTTCCTGTCGTGCGGCATCTCCGCCGAAACCGAGTTGGCCTACGGTGACCCTGCGCGCGAGATTATACGGTGGGTACAGCAGAAGGGATGCGACCTGGTGGCCATGAGCACGCACGGACACCGATTTCTCGCCGATATCTTCCTGGGCACAACCGCAACGCACGTCCAGCACAACGTCAGCGTGCCGGTGCTGTTGCTGCGCGCGAAGTGACGGTCCAACGCCATCGTGACAACGCTTACTTGAGGCTTCGCGTCCCGAGAAGGCTGCCGCTTACATCAGCTGTTCAATTTTTTCGATGAGGACGTCGGGTGGGTCGCCCTTGGTAATGAAGGCATTCGCCAGCTCAAGCGCCGCAGGAGGCAGCGAGAAGTAGGCCGAGAGAAAGATGATCGGCACCTGCGGACGGCGGCGGCGCATCTCGGCAGCCACGTCGCCCCCGTTCATGCCGGGCATGTAATAGTCCAGCACGACTAAGTCGACCTGATGTTCGTCGAAGACGGCCAGCCCTTGCTGGCCACTACTTGCAGTCAGGACCTTGAACCCATGGCCTTCCAGCAAAATCTTTCGGACTCGTAGACCGATGGCCTCGTCATCCACGCAGAGCACTGTTTTTGGGCCTAGAGTCTTCATCCAGCTCACCGTTGTGTCTGTCTGGTGTTCGATATACAACTGCGAACTGCTTTCCATAACTCCATCTTGCAATTGAAGGCGAATTTACGATGTCTCGATAGGTGGCGTTAAGTACTTGTACCCCAAGGCAGCGTCTCCGGCCATCCCGATAAAGTCGTAGATAGAATTCACGAATTGCTCATAGATCCGCCTAAATTATTCATTTACATGAAGTTGATGTTGTATTCCTGCACCGGTCCGCCTCTGGCAAGGAGGTCTTGTCCGGTGAGGCAGAAAATGTCACTTGTATCGCCCTTCCTTTCATCCACTCCCCTCGCCATGATACTTTCAATCCTTCAAGGACCCGTTGGAAACGCTTCCCGTCGAAGTCCTCGCAGACGTTCACGCGGCCCGCTTCCGCTGATTCGCTATTGCCGGCAGCCGGACGACAGGTTCAACTTGGAATTGAGGACGAATGATCCGCTCCTACAAAGGAATCACCCCCACTTTTCCCCCATCCTGCTATGTGGATGAATCCGCCCAACTCATCGGCGACGTCGTACTGGGCGAGAATTCCAGCGTCTGGATGAACGCCGTGCTGCGCGGCGACGTACACAAAATCCGCATCGGCGCCCACAGCAATATCCAGGATTGCAGCGTCCTGCACGGTATGCTGAATCAGTGGCCGGTCATCGTCGGCGACTGGGTGACCGTGGGCCACTCGGTCACGCTGCACGGTTGCGTCGTCGAGGACCGCTGCCTCATCGGTATGGGCGTGATTATCCTCAACGGCGCGCGCATCGGCGAAGGATCGATCATCGCCGCCGGAACCCTGATCCCTGAGGGAACGGTGGTGGAACCGCGCTCGCTGTGGATGGGCGTCCCCGGCAAATTCCGCAAGCAGCTCGACTGACGAAGACCAGGAGATGATCCTGCGCTACGGCAAAGAACTACCAGGGCTATCGCGAGCAGTATCTGGAAGAAATGAAAAAATAGTTGTCGGTTGCCAGTTGTCGGTTGTCGGCCATTAGAGTTGACACCGCGGCCGTCAACTGACAACTGACCACCGACAACTGACAACTTTTTTATGATCAAAGCCGTCCGCGGAACGCGTGACCTTCTCCCGCCTGACACCGATCTCTGGAACCGGGTGGACGCCAAGGTGCGCGACGTTTTCGCCCGCTACAACTTCCACGAGATTCGCACGCCCATCTTCGAGGACACCTCGCTGTTCTCCCGCAGCGTCGGCGAAGAAACCGATATCGTCTCGAAAGAGATGTTCACCTGGGAAGATAAGGCACGCGCGCAGAGTGAGAAAGCGCAGTCACTCACGCTTCGTCCCGAGAACACCGCCGGCGTCGTCCGCGCCTACATCGAGCATCGTCTCGGCGACAAAGGCACGCTGCAAAAGCTCTACTACATCGGACCGCAGTTCCGGCGCGAGCGTCCGCAGAAAGGCCGGTACCGCCAGTTCTTCCAGATCGGCGCCGAAGTCATTGGGCCGCCCAGTGCCGGCAGCGAGTCGCCTGCGCGCGATGCCGAGGTGCTGGAGATGCTGGCCACCCTGCTGGACGAGGTCGGCCTGCGCGACTGGAATCTGCAACTGAACTCGGTAGGCTGCGCCGACGATCGTGCGCGCTACAACCAGGCGCTGCGCGACGCGTTGAAGCCGGTCGTGCACCTGATGTGTCCTCGACTGCCAGCGCCGCGCCGAAACCAACCCGCTGCGCGTGCTCGACTGCAAAGTTCCCGGAAGACCAGCCGATCATCGAGAAGCTACCCAAGATCAGCCAATATCTCGACGAGGGTTGCCGCGAGAATTTTGCTGCCGTCCGAGCAATGCTCGACGCGGTCGGCGTGCCCTATTCGATCAACGAGCGCATGGTGCGCGGCCTCGACTACTACACCCGCACAACGTTCGAATTCACGCACGGCGGCCTGGGCGCCCAGAGCGCCGTGCTTGGCGGCGGCCGCTACGATGGCCTCTCCGAATCGCTCGACGGGCCGAAAGCGCCGGGCATCGGTTTCGCTATCGGGGAAGACCGGCTCGTCCTCGCCTTGCAGTCGCAAAGAGAAGAATCCGCAGCCAAAGTTCAGGCGTTCGTCGCGCCGCTCGGCAAGGGAATGAATGGGCCGGCCTTGAAGCTGGCGCGCGAGTTGCGCCGGGCCGGCGTCAGCGCCGATCTTGGCGACGAGAATTTCCGCCTGAAGAAATCCTTCGAGCTCGCAGAAAAAGCTGGCGCACAACACATCGTCATCGTCGGCGAAAACGAAGTCGCCGCCGATCAATTCGCGGTGAAAAACCTCGCCAGCGGCGAACAAGTCACCGTCGCGCGTGCAGAACTCGCCGCATTCCTGAGAAAATAGAAAGACGCAATTAGCAATTGGCAGTTGGCAATTAGCAAAGGCACTTCAACCGGATGCCATAGCTAACTGCCAACCGCTAATTGCTAATTGCCAGATTGGACATCATGCTCGATTTCCTCGGTGATCTTAAACGTACTCATATGTGTGGCGAGCTGCGCGCTTCCGACGCAGGCTCGAAAGTCGTTCTCATGGGCTGGGTCAACAAGCGGCGCGACCTCGGCAACCTCATCTTCCTCGATCTGCGCGACCGCACCGGCATCACCCAGGCGGTCGTCACTGCCGACGCCGGCGCTCAGATTCACGAGAAGGCCAGCGCGATCCGCTCGGAATTCGTCGTCGCCGTCATCGGCCACGTCAAGCTGCGTGACGCCGGCACCATCAACAAGAAGAATCCCACCGGCGAGATCGAAGTCGTCGCCGACGAGCTTCGCCTGCTGAACGACTGCAAGCCCCTGCCCTTCACGCCCGCCGACACCGTGCTGGCCAATGAAGAAGTGCGTTTGAAGCACCGTTACGTCGACCTGCGCCGGCCGGAGATGCAGTACAACATTCGCCTGCGCCACCAGGTATCCATCGCCATCCGCGAATACCTGAACTCGCAGGGCTTCTACGAAATCGAAACGCCGTTCATGACGCGCTCCACGCCGGAAGGCGCGCGCGACTACCTCGTACCCAGCCGCGTCTATCCCGGCGAGTTCTATGCCCTGCCGCAGTCGCCGCAAATCTTCAAGCAGATCCTGATGATCTCCGGCTTCGACAAGTATTTTCAGATCGTCCGCTGCTTCCGCGACGAGGACCTGCGCGCCGACCGCCAGCCGGAGTTCACGCAGATCGATCTGGAGATCAGTTTTGCGCGTCCGGAGATGGTCTTCAAAACCGTCGAGGGCTTTCTGACCGCGGCGTTCAAAACCATCAACGCGGAGCTGCAAACGCCGTTCCCGCAGATGAGCTACGACCAGGCGATCCGCCTCTACGGCATCGACAAGCCCGACCTGCGCTTGCCGGCAATGGCCGACGTGCGCGAGGCCTTCGCGCCCGAAAACCTGCAAACGCTGCAAGTCGATCCCGAGCTTCCCGTCGTGGCCATCGTGATCCCGAAGGTCGGCGAACTCTCGCGCAAAGAGCGCGACGAGATCAAGACGATGTTCGGCGATCGCAAAGACGCCAAAGTCTTCGAGGACATTAAGAGGCTGGAAAAATCCTTCCCGGACGCTGTCGCAGAAGATTCGCGAGCTGGCGAAACCGAACGCCGAGGATTTGCTGGTCATCGTTGCCGGCGCAAAGCGAACCGAAGAAGCCGGTGCGGTCAAGGCGCGTCAGCAGGCTTACGCCATCTACGCGGCCGCCGGACAATTGCGCCTTGCTCTCGGACAGAAATATGCCGAGCGCCACGGCGCGTTCAAACATGGCAACTTCCGCTTCCTCTGGGTTACCGACTTCCCCATGTTCGAGTGGGACGAGAACGAAGGCCGCTGGAACGCCGCCCATCATCCTTTCACCTCTCCGCACGACGAGGACATGGACAAGCTGGAGAGTGATCCTGGCGCTGTGCGCGCGCTGGCCTACGACGTGGTGCTGAACGGCACCGAACTCGGCTCGGGCTCGATCCGTATTCACCGCCAGGACATCCAGAGCAAAATCTTCAAGGCGCTGGGCATGTCTCCGGAAGAGCAGCAGGCGCGATTCGGTTTCTTCCTCGAAGCGTTGCAGTATGGCACGCCTCCGCACGGCGGAATTGCGCTGGGCCTGGATCGCATCGTCATGATCCTGGCCGGCGCCGACAGCCTGCGCGAAGTGATTCCCTTCCCCAAAACTGCCAAGGCCGTCGATTTGATGATGGATGCGCCCACGCCGGTTAGCGATCGGCAGTTGAAGGAGCTTGGAATCGCGGTGAAGAAGGAAAGCCATTAGGAATTAAAGGGTGCCCCATTCAACGACCTCTTTTGTCGTTGAGTGGGGATTTCCTTCTCAAGTCACAGTTCACTACCCATACAAACAAGTAAAGACTCGCTCAAGCTCCGCTTGAACGGGAACCCGAACTTCAGGATAGATAGAATTGGACTGCGCATGGAATTTTGCGCGCCGAATTCATTCCACTGGAGACACACGCATGTCCAGCAGCACCATCCGCACCGAGGTCCGTGGACTCGATTTATCGCTGGACGGCGCTCTGCTATCTTTGTCCGCCGCGGGTAACGAGGTCATCGCGCCAGCCGTGCTCTCGCCCGAGGACGCGGCGGTGCTCCGCCTGGAAATGGCCAAGGCGCTGTTGCCCGAGTGGAACCAGATCGAGGAAGCCAGGACGCGAGCGACTACACGCAACCGCCGCTATCTCGGCTCATGGCTGATGATGTGCGCTGCGGCTTTCACTGCCTATATCAGCTATCCGCAATACATGCTCTGCCTGTTGCTCTCAGGTCTTTCGATCTTCCTGTGGTTGCGCGCCGGCTATCTCGACCAGAAAGCCGAGCGCCAGGCGCAGGCGCTGCGCAACGCCTTTCGCCCCGACTGGTTTTATGTTGAGCAGAGGCTCCTGGAGTCGGACGAGAGTAACCGCCCCTGACTGCCGCGTCTTTCGCCAAAATCGACGCCTCTGAGGATTTAACTCTCCGGGCTGCAAGACTTTACGTATAACTCCAATCCAAAGAAGAATTTGGCGGAATTCCAATCTGGAACTAATGTTTTCAAGACTTTAAGAGGATCGAACGAGGGGGAGTAACGAAAGTAATCAGTTCGTTCGTGCCATTACGAGGCGCGCCATTCTCAGCCGAAACCCTGCTAGTTCAATGGACAGCAGATCCCTCGCTTCGCTCGTGATCACAACTCCAGGAAGAGGAATCGAGACGATTTCAGCTCGTCGAATCAGCAGCAGTTCGACCTGCGATCAGGTTGTAACCATCCGCGCTCCACGATTCGCTTCCCCACCAAAACAGAAAGAGCGGACTTTCGTCCGCTCCTGCAACGCAGTTCGATGATCAGCTAGTCTTTGGCGATCGCGTAATATCCTTGGCGAGCCTGCACCTTGTCTTCGCCGCCTTTTGCCTTGATCTGAATCTTGCGATAGGTTCCGTCCAGCTTGTTGTTGGCCGGCGAGTAGCCGATGTTGTACTGGCTACGCAGTTCTTTCTGAATCTGGTCGAACGCGTCGCGCAACTTGTCCTGCTTGTTGCCAACCTCGATCACGCGCCCGCCGGTTGCCTGCGCCAGCTTCTGCATCTCGGAATCGCCGCTATAACCGAAGCCTCCGTAAAAGCCGCGATCGGCGATCAGGATTACATAGCAGATCGTGTCGGCCTTTTGCGCGGCTTCAATCGCATCCTGCACGCGTAGCCGGCTTCCCTGATCCTCGCCGTCGGTAAAGATGATCATCGCCTTGCGGCCGACTTCGTTCTTCAGCTTCTCGTTCGCGCCCAGATAAATGGCGTCGTAAAGCAGCGTGCCGCGCGGCGTTGTCGGAACCGGGCCGCCGCCAAGTCCCGGAGGTCCACCGCCCATTCCGGCGTTGATCTGCATCTTATTCAGCGCGCGCGTCAAGTCCCGAATGTTGTTGGTGTAATCCTGATCGAGGTCGACATCGACGTCGAAGTTGATGACGAACGCCATGTCTTTGTTGTGCAACACATCGCGCAGGAACTCCGCGCACGACTGCTGCTCGATATCGAGCACGCGCGTCTGGCTGGCGCTGGTGTCGATCATGATGCCCAGGGTCAGCGGCTGGTTCGCTTCGGCGGAGAAGTACTTGATGGTTTGCGGTTTTCCGTCCTCAAAGACCTGAAAGTCGTCCTTGGTGAGGTTCGGGATGAGCATGCCATGTTTGTCTTTGACGTTGAAGAACAGGTTGACGACGTTGACCTGCGACTTGAAGACTTGCAGGTCCTGATCGTTTGCAGACTGTTGCGATTGGTCTGACTGATCCGACTGGTCTGTCTGGGCCTTCTGCGCCGCCTTGGGGACGATCATCGGGCCGTCCTGCGACCAGGCAATCGAGCTGAGACAGCAGCTCAGGATGAGACAGAAGAGAGGACAAAGCTGGCTGAACCGCTTGGACGACATAGTTGCTCTTTCGTATCGGATGCATCCATTCTAGTGCACGGGGGGATCAATCGGCGATGGAAGCTGCCCCGATTCGCCCCGGTACGTTTATACTGAGCAGAGTTCCGGCAAACCCTGGAGACTACCTTCATCCATGTCCGATCGCCGCTTGAGCTTCCCAATTCGAGGCGCCCTACTTACGGCGGTTCTCACCCTGACGATGACGCTGGCTTTTGCGCAGGAGCAGAAGCTGCCTGACGCTCCAGCGCCACAAAACAACGCGCCTTTGCCGAGCGCCAAGGCTCCGGTCCCATCCAGTTCGGGCGATCAGGGTTCTTCCTCATCCAGTGGAAACCCGGGAGATTCCGGAAATACTCTCCCTCAGGAAAAGCCCAATCCGCAGCCGCCGCCGCCCGGTTCGCAGGAGATCAAGACCGTTCCGCCCGGCAGCGTTCCACCGGAAGAGAACGGCCGCGATCAGCTCTTCAGCCTGACCAAGAACGTCAGCTTCGTTTATGTACCTGTGACGGTGAAAGACAACGAAGGTAAGCTGGTGGAAGGCCTGCTCTCCAAGGATTTCAGCATCTACGAAGACGGAGTTCCGCAAAAGCTAACGTTCTTCACCAGCGATACCTTTCCCTTGGCTGCGGCGCTGATCGTCGATATGGATCTGCCCGATCCGATGCTGAAGAAAGTCAATCAGACCTTCGCCGCTCTCGGTGGTGCGTTTGGCCCATTCGATGAAGTCGCGGTGTTTACCTACGGCAACACGGTGAATAAACGCCAGGATTTCGGCAACTCGACCCGCATGGAGTTGGCCCTGCAGCGTCTAAAGGACCAGAGCGGGGAGAACGCGGGCGCGTCGGTGGTCGGCGGTCCGTTCGGCTCGGGCCCGCAAACCAACAGCAAACCGATTCCCGGCGGATCCCAGGTCATCACGCCCACGCCCGAATTTCATGTGCTGAACGACGCGATTCTTACGGCCGCGCAGGAACTGGCGCATCGTGCGCCGACCAGCCGCAAGATCATCTTCATCATCAGCGATGGCCAGGAATATGGCAGCCGCGCCAGTTACGCGCAGGTGCTGAAGGTCCTGCTCACGGACGGTATCGCGGTTTACGGAGTCGGCGTCGATACAGCGGCGATGCCTGTGTACAACAAAGTCGCCAAAGTGCGTATCCCCGGATTCGGCTACACCGATGTGCTGCCGAAATACGCCAACGCAACCGGCGGCGATGTTCTGAACGAATTCTCCAAGGAATCGATCGAAAGCGCATACGGTCGCATCACCGTCGAGGCTCGCAACCAATACACGTTGGGCTACAACACAGCACAACGTCCGTCCAGCAACTACCGCGACATTGAAGTGCGCGTGAAGCGTCCGGGCCTGCAGGTCACCGCAAAGCACGGATATTATCCGCTACCACCGCAACGTTCCGAGCCCATCACTCCGGCAGAGACACCTGGCGACACGCAGCCGCCTCCGCCCGGCAATTAGCAATTAGGCGGCCGAGCCCGCCGAATTCATGCAATCAAAAAGCGCGGATCATCTGGTTGGATGTCCGCGCTTCGTTGTTTGCCACGTGCGAAATACTAACTGCTAAGTGCGCAGTTCTCACTTCCTCTCGATCGCCGTTCCGAACTCCCTGCCTCCGCGGCTTGTGCCGGTCATCTTGCCGGCTTTGCTGGCTGCGGCGGCGTGGGCGTTCGCATCCGGCCCATAGCGCTCGAGCAGCACCGGAACCAGCGCGCCTTCAGCTTCTTTCACGAAGGTCAGCTTGCCTTGGCTGTCGAGATCGATTCGAATGAAGTCTCCGAGCTTCACCTGGCTGGTCGCAACCAGATTCGCCAGCGGGAACACGATGTTGCGTTCGATGGCGCGCTTCAGATGACGCGCGCCGTAACGCAGATCCGTTCCCTCCTGCAACAAATACTGCTTCACGGCCGCGGTGCAGCTGAAGACGAACTGGTTGTTGCCCGTCGCCTGCAGAATGCGCTGCTGTACCATGCCGAGTTCGATCTCAAGGATCTGCTCAAGGTGTTCGCGCCGCAGCATGCGGAACGTAACCACCTTATCGATGCGGTTCATGAACTCGGGCGAGAACTTGCGCCGCGCCGCTTCCACCGCCGTGCGATCGATCTTCTGATCGAAGCGCTGATCCATCTCCGCCGGCGTTTGCGCGAAACCCAAAGTGCCATTGATCATCTCGTTCATCTCGGCGGCGCCAAGGTTCGACGTCATCACGATGACGCACTGCGAGAGATCGACGCGGCGGTTGTCGCCGAGGGTCAGCGTCGCCTTGTCAAGAATGCCCAGCAGCAACTGCCATAACGAGTCCGAGGCCTTTTCGATCTCGTCAAACAGAAGGATCGAGAGCTTCAGCTTTTCGGTGTGCCATTGATTCAGGGCTTCCTGGGTGAGCAGCGGATGCGTTTCCCGATGGCCCAGATATCCCGGAGGCGAACCGATCAGCTTGGCGATCTCGTGCGAGTGCTGAAACTCCGCGCAGTCAATCTTGATGCAAGCGTGACTGTCGCCGAAGAGCGACTCGGCCATGGCCTCAACTACCCGCGTCTTGCCGGAACCGGTCGGTCCCAGAAACAGAAGGTTGCCGATTGGCCGCCCTGGCGGATTCAGTCCGGCTAGAAACATCTGATAAAGCTCGGCTACCTTTTCGACAGCCTGGTCCTGGCCGACGATCTTCCGCCGCAAAGCGGCGTCGAAATCCAACGCTTCGCTGCTGCGCCGCGTGGGATCCAATGTTGCGTTCAATCCGGTCTTCATAATGATTGCCAACTTGCCAGCCCGGCGTTCCTGGGGAACCCAAGCTGTCGAGATTGAGATGGATTCGGCGGCCTCTGAGTTGTTTGGCAACGTCAACGGCACCGCAGCCCGCGGCCACGGGCTTGTTGTCCACTGCACTACTTGGATGTAGGAGAGAAGCTGCGCGATGACTTACTGAGTAGTTAATCCTTGCGATTGAATTGATAACGAACTGCATACCCCGGCGGGAATGTTCTGTGCTCAGTAGCTCAGGTTGCTGCCGAACGAGGGAACTTTGCCTTGGCGCACTTCAGCACTCCACTGATCGAGCTAGCCAAATTCGACTCCCAGAATCGCCGGCAAAGCTCGAAAAACTGTAACACCTCATCGTTCTGACCCTTTTCGAGGAGTTCCCTGGCCAGCGACATGTTTGGTCCAAAGATGTCTAACTGCGGAGAACCAGGCGTCGCGCCGGCAGCCAGCAGATAGCGATCCGCCTCTTTGAGATTTCCGCGCTGCAAAGCGTCAGGCGGAGGGCCATCTTCGCTGGCGCGGTGCCGTTCCCGGGCTTGCAATGTGAGATGGATGATTCGGCAGGAATGTTCGGAAGCCTGCACGTCTGCGTTGCTAACAGGCAATTGAGCAAGCGACGAAACAGGCAGAAGCGCGAATCCGAGGAAACCAACGATCGCGCCTCGCCTGTTCATAGGTTTGTCTCGCTTGCAGTGAAGCAGGGGCTTGAGCGGCTTACGGTACTTCAATCAGTTCGATTTTGCCGTCTTTGCGCCGGTGCAGCACGTTGACCTTCCCCTTGCCGTCGCGGAAGATGAAGACTTCGCGATCGCGGAACTCGCACTCCTTCACCGCTTCTTCCACGGTCATGGGTCGCAGCGCAATGGCATCCTGCGAGCGCACCAGATGGGCTTCCGTGGTGCGCGCGACGGGAGGAAACTTGTGCACCACCACGGGCACGGCGGTCGCAGCCGTTGCTCCCACGGCGATCTGCGCCTCGGTATCGGCTTCCACCGGAGCCTTCCAGGTTTTGTCCTTGGCCTTGCGGTGGGTGGCGCGTCGACGCCCATTACTTTTCAGCACCTGGGTCTCAATGTGCTCGATCGCCTGGTTCACCGCGACAACCATTTCAGTGGCTTCGGCCAGCCCGACCAGGTGCCCACGACGGCGCTTTACCGTAATTTCAGCAATATTACGGTGCTTTTCGACGGTCAGGATGACTTTGCTTTTGAAGTTGTCGCCCAGGATTTTGGTGAGTTTGCCGAGGCCGGATTCCACCTCGTCACGGATGGCGGGAGTTATTTCAAATTGCCTTCCAAAGTACTCTACGTTCATTGAGCTCCCTCCTCGCCCCGGCCTGATTCGATATTCCTTTTTGTGGCCGTGGCGTTGTTCACCACAACGACGCATCGGTTCACTTCGGACTTCTACCAGTTAGACGCGGCAGAATCGGAATCGAAGCGCCGGGTACAGCAGCTAGTTCTTCACTCTGCGCTGGTGGGTGCTCGGGATGCGCATGTCCTCCCTGTACTTCGCGACCGTGCGGCGAGTGACCTGGATACCCTGCGATTGAAGGATGCGGGTGATCTGCTCGTCGGTCAACGGCCTGGTGGGATCTTCTTCTTCGATGAGCTTTTTGACGCGGCGCTTCAGGATCAGCAGCGAGGTGCTGCTGCCCTCAGGACCGTTTACGCTCTCGCTGAAGAAGTAGCGGAGTTCGAAGACTCCCTGCGGGGTGTGTGCGTACTTGTTGGCTACGGCTCGGCTGACGGTCGAAGGATGCACGCCGATCTCCTCGGCAACCTCCTTGATCATCATCGGCTTCAGTTGGTCGATACCGTGGTCCAGGAAATCGCGCTGGCGATCCAGGATCGAGTAGCACACGCGCAGAATCGTCTGCTTGCGCTGCTCGATATTCTTGATGAGCTGAATGGCCGATTTATAGCGCTCTTTGACGTAATTGCGGACATCCTTCTCGGCGGCGTCGCGATTGAGCAGGCGGCGATACGAAGAATTCAAGCGCAACTGCGGCACTTCTTCATCGTTCATCACCACCAGATACTCGTCGCCCTGTTTCACAAAGGCCACATCCGGTTCGATGAGCCGGGTTTCAACTTTGTTGTAGCGCAGGCCGGGACGCGGATCGAGGGTGCGGATGAAGTCCATACCCGCCATGACCGCTTCCAGCGGACGGTTCATGGCTTTGGCCACTTCCTTGTAGTGCTTGTTCTGTAGCGCATGCAGATGCTGGTCGACCAGCACGATGGCATCGTCGAGCGATTCTCTCTCGGCGGCAAGATTGCCGTTGCCGTTCTTGCGGTCCACGCGCTTCAGGTCATACAACTGGGCCAGCAGGCATTCGCGCAGATCGCGCGCGCCCACGCCGACCGGATCCATCTGCTTAACCAGATCGATGGCCTCGCGCAAAGCGTCACGGCTGAAAGGAACTTTTGCCGGAGCGGTGCGCGGCGGGACAAGTGTGGGACGCGGCGGCTTCGGCTCCGAAACTTCGGTCTCGATCTCTTCGCCGGAGACTGCGACGACGGATGCCTCTTCGGTAGCCGCTTCTTCTTCGGCTACAGCCACGCTGGAGCTCATGCTCTCCGGTTCGCATGCCGTCGGGGGAGGATACGACCGGGGACGAAGCTATGGGTTGTGCGATGCGGCTCTCATCGGCGTCATCAGCACTGCCACTCGCTTCTTCTACCGCCAGACCAAGCAGTTCGTCGTCAGTCGCGGTGAGGTAGCCTTCTTCGTTCAGATTACCGATCACCAGCTCAGCTGCTCGATAGACGTCTTCGTTGACGTGCAGTGAGCCGAGCTGCCACGTCAGGTGGTCAGCCAGAGTGCTGGGCTTGGAGAGGAAGTTCTCGAACGACGGCTTCTCGCTGTCCTCCATTTCGATCGAGGTGCGAAGGCCCGGATCGAGGTATTCGGAAAAGAACGAGCCAAAGTCGATTTCTTCGAAGGGATCTTTTTCTTCCGCCGTGGTCGCCGGCTGTTCCTGCTGCGCAAGGGTACTGTCGCGCTCCAGCTTCTCTTCGCGCGCGGAGACTTCATCCAGAAGCGGAACGGTATTGTCCAGTTCCTCGAGAACCGGATTCTCGGTCAGCTCGGCGTTGATCATGTCGGCGAGCTCAAGCTTGTTGAGCGCCAGAACGCTGACCATCTGCACGAGCCCAGGCGTAAGAATCTGCTTCTGGGATACTTTAAGGTTTAACTTGGGCTGCAATAATGCCATGCTACGGAACCCTGAGGAGCTTCGCCCCCTCGCTCAAATTTTAAACCAACGAGAAGCTCTCGCCTAAGTAAACTCGCTTCACTTCCGCATCATTTCCGAGCTGCTCGGGCGTTCCGGTGCGGAAGATTCTTCCTTCGTTAATAATGTAGGCCCGATCGGTCACCGACAACGTCTCACGAACATTATGATCGGTCACCAGCACTCCGATTCCACTTGACTTCAAATCGGAGATGATCTTTTGCAAATCCAAAACCGCAATGGGATCGATTCCGGAAAAGGGTTCATCCAGCAGAATGAAGGAAGGCGAAATGCACAGGCAGCGTGCGATCTCGACCCTGCGCCGCTCGCCACCCGACAACGCATACCCGCGGTTCTTGCGAATCACCTGAAGCCCAAGCTGGTCGATCAGCCGCTCCATGCGTTCGCGCCGCTCGTGCCAGGACATCTGCTGCGCTTCCAGCACCGCCAGGATGTTGTCCTCGACCGTCAGCTTGCGGAAGATCGAAGGCTCCTGCGGCAAGTAGCTGATGCCATGATTGCGCGCCCGCAGGTACATCGGCACGTCCGTGATGTCCTGTCCGTCAATCAAAACCCTTCCCGAATCGGAAGGGATCAGCCCCACCACGATGTAGAAGCTGGTGGTTTTTCCGGCGCCATTGGGCCCCAGAAGCCCGACTACTTCACCCTGTTTTACGTAGAAACTTACCCCGCTGACGACCCTTCGACCGCGGTAACTTTTCCCGATCTCATCAGCCGATAAAGTCTGCATTTACTTCGTGGTACGTGCGCGTGTGATGGTGGGGGAAGAACGCTTACTCTCAACAAGAACCCTATCATCGTGGTTATAGAAAGTCAACGAATCGCCCCATACGGTCCCATGTTCGGCATCAAAAATGCTAGGGGATTTTCCTGTCAAGAAATATTTGGCGTCGTCCGCCGTGTAAACCAGCTTATCGCCGACAGCGCGGCGGTTCGGTTCGGTCACCACAACCTTGCCGGTCGCAATCATGTGGTCGATCTGGCTAGGCTGATCGGAGCCCGGAAGCGACGGCCCTTTGCTCTTCTGCGCCGTCTGCGTTGCCGTCGACGACTTCGAGGCGTCGGGATCGGCTTGCTTCAAGTAAATGTCGAGCTGCTCGGCGGTGACGGTTGCCGTGGGCGATTTCGCGACGACGTTACCGGTATAGCGAGCGCGTCGCTCTTCGTCGACGTAGGTGAGCTTGTCAGCGGTCACGTCCATCGGCGTAATCTTTCCATCCTGCGATTGCTGCACGAACAGACTCGACACCGTTTGCGTCTTGTCGGACTCGGCATAGATGGCGCGCTTCTCATTGTCGAAGTCGATCTTCGGAGCGCGCACGACGTTCGCTGTCTGCCACAGCCGAACGTTGCCGGTGTAATGCGCAACGCCCGGTTGCTTGGTCGCCGTCATGTGCTGCGCGGTGACATGAATGGGATCGGAGTTGGCCAGCAGAGCGCCGTTCGGCTGCGGCTTCAGATCGCTGTAGGTGGTTTTCACGTCGTCATCGGCAAAGCCATCGCCGGTTTGGCGATTCATGCGAACGTGCACGGCTGTCGTTGTCATGCCGCCGTCGATGACGCGCGGCGAGCCGGTTAGCACCAGAATCTCATCGCTCGGCGTGTAAGTCGCCATATCGGCGTAGGCGGCGCGACCGCCAGTCTGAGCGTTTGGCCCGGGCTCGTGATACTCAAAGTTGCCTGTCTGGATCAGCTTCTGCACACCGCCATCGGGCGCGAAGGTGACATCCAGTTTGTCCGCGATGCTGGTCTTCGGCGGTTCGCCGGGTGCGGTCGATACGATCTTCGAGTTCGGCCAGCCGTGCAGCGTCTGAATGCGGTTGTTGTCGTCGAACGTCGCGTGGAACTTGCCGGCCGTTGCCACGGTAGTGGAATTGCCTCCGCCCATCTGCTGGCCGGGGTTGGCAGCCTTCGCCGGCTTCATGCCCCCAGGCATCGGCAGAATCGTGATCGACGCTTTGCCCACGGTGTCACCAGTCTTAAGCTGGTTGCCGTTGGCCAGCAGGAAGTCGAGTTGATCGGCGGCGATTTCCATCGGCTGGCCGCCGGAGCCGGACTTGCCGGGCTGCGGATCCTGTTTCATGCGAGCGTTCTTCACCATGTGGAACTTCGAGGGCTGATTCTGGTCTTCGAAGTCGACGATGAAGGTGTCCGCCGAACCATGCGCGGCGCTGCCTCCCTGGGTGTCGAACTTTGCCCCGCCGGAGATGATGGCCTGCGCGATGCTGTTCTTCGGCCCCATGTTCAGGTCGCCGCGCGGGCCGTACACATCGATGGTTGAAGTGCCGCGGCTCTGCACGTGGACGTTGCCCTCGGCAACGACGTGCTGCACCGTATTATCCGGAGCGAAGATTAGCGTTCCTTTGTCGGCGGTGAGGGTGCGCTCCGGTTGCTCGATCCTCGCATTCATCAGAACGGCTTGGCGGGGATCTTTTTGGATGTAACCGCTGTTACCGGTGATGACTGCAGGATGATCGCCGCTGGTTACGATGTGAATGTCGGACTTGAGTTGCAGCTCGTTCTGCTTGGAGTCGTAATAAGCGCCCTTGGCCGAACCGGTGGCCTGCTCGGTCTGGAAATTCACGACGTCGTCAGTCTGCGCGATGCCGGTTTTCTGGTTGAACGACAGCGAGTGCGTCACCAGGTGCAGAGGGTTCTTCAACTCCGCCGGAGCTGCCTGGTCCGGCTTCGTAGGGCCTTCGGCGTTTCCCTGCAGGTCGATGTGAACTTCCCCGATCGCCTTGATGTCACCTGTGGCCTGATCGTAAGTGAAGTGATCGCCGTAGATCTGGTCGTAGCGATCGTGATTCTTGCCGTAGACGACAATGTCGACGTTCTTCAGCTCGGCGTGACCGCCTTGCTTGAACTGCACAGCCTTCGACGCCTTGATAGTGTAGATCGTGCGGCCGCCCTCAGACTTGGAGAGCGAGAAGCCGTCGCTGGTCTGCTGAATGTCGATTCCTAATTGTTGGGGAACGTTGTGCAGCACCGGCGCGACACGCGAGCGCGCCACCCAGTACGAAATGGTGACGGCGGCTACCAGTACGCATACCCCCACCACTAGCCACTTGCGTACTTGAGCTAACGATTGGAACATCTGCTTCGATTTTACGCCAAACGGAAAAGCCTCGCGGAAGGCAAAATCGGGTTCAGTGGTGCAGCAGCGAGAAGGGTTTTACTGGTACTCGAATGACCAGGCAATCGCATGGCATGTCGTGCAGAGCCTGCCGGCGCTTGGTCCAGCCTGACATGAAAAAGCCGATCATCAGGATGAACAGCGAAAGGAATTTCATCAGATGGCGAACCGTAGCAGCGCCGAACGTGGTACGTTCGCCGTCCGCGCTGATGACCTGCAAACCGAGCAGACGTTTTCCGATGGTTGCGCGCCAGGAAGAACTTTCCGTGTATGCGCAATACAGCCAGGAACCAACCGCCAGGATGATGATGAACGCCATGCCGACGGCAACTTTGGAGTCGAATGGCGACAGGCCGATAAAGTGGCCAAAGCGGCTGAGCGCAAAGTCCAGAGCGAAGGTAAGCAGCAACGCACCAATGCATTCGATGCAGATGTCGATCGCGCCAGCCCACACGCGCAACCAGAAACCCGCATATTCCAATGGCTCCGTCGTTGGCTGGTTTCGATTCAAGAGGCGCCTGGCAGATTGACGCTCTGAGGCTTTCTGTGCGACGGGTTCCGTCAGCACATCGCCGCAAAAGAGACAGAAGCTGCCATCGGGTAAACGGCTGCTTCCGCAGCTGGCACAGACCTCGTCGAGCACCGTCTCCATCGGTTGGGATACTAAACCGGTGTTGCTGGCCTGTAAAGTCGGTGACAGCGCGAACTGGCGCCGCCAGACCGCAAAATGGGCAGGGATTGGCACGTGAGTGTGCAATAGTTTGCACACTCCACTTTCTAGTTGCTGTTATGCCACTTCGTTGCAGATAATTGTGCGTCGTATCGGTGGTGCTCTGCGTGCGTCGACTTGTTTGAAATGTCTTCATTTCCAAAGTCGTACGCGGGAGGAAGGTAGTCCATGGCCAGGAAACTTTGCCTCGCGATTTGTCTCATCGCTCTATTGCCTACGCTGGCTTTAGCGGGCGATATCGATTTCAGCGGTTCGGGTTCTAACGGCACATTGCAGACTGGACAGCCATTCGCCTACGATTTTGATGGCGGCGCCTTCGAACCGGACTTTGGTATTCCAGGCGTCGGCAGCGGCCTTGCTACATGGGAAGGCCCTACCGTCACGTCGTTCGAGATAACCTTCAACCTTCCCGCCGGAGTGGAGATTGATCCGGCGATGGTTCAGCTTGGCCAGACTGGTGACTGCGTCGGGGGCGCTGCTGGCGGTACAGCTTTCTGTGCACAGCCTTATACGCAACCTTGGGGCGCACAGTTAATCGGTACCAACGAATTGGTTTTCACTGCGACGCCGGGAAACTCCCTGACCAATGGCGATCCGTTTTTCCTGAACGTCTTCTTCTCCGGCGGCGATCCCAATGGCGCCAGCTTCTCAGGTGCATTCACCTACACGACTCCGGAACCAAGCAGCATCCTGTTGCTGGGTAGCGGACTGCTGGGGACCGTGACCTTCCTGCGTCGGCGCAAGTTTTAGCCTCTCCTTTCAGGCGAGACAAGAAGGCCGGGATCGCAAGATTCCGGCTTCTCTGTTTACGAAAGAGCACCCCGGCGTGCCTTGACACTTGACCGCAATCGCGAGCTGAAATATAAGAACAGGCTGTATAATTTTGGCAACGGGTTTTGAATACCCGTCGAGGTTAACTTTGAGCTTTTGGGTGAGGCGTGGGGAAGTTCGACGATTCTGCATCATCGCCGTTTGCCTGCTCACCTTCCTTTTCGTTTATCACACCAAGCTCAAGGTCTACAGCCAGGGTGCTGCAAACCACGTCAACCCTAGCGCCTCGGTAAAACTACGGCTGGAAGCCAACTCTTCCAAGACTTTCATTCCCCCCGTCATCATTTTCTGGTTTGCAGCCGCAGTTACGTTTTTCCTGCTGCTCAACGGACAACCCCTCGAGCCGAGAGTATTCAGTTCGCTGGTTTCGCACGACGCCACGCTGTTCTACCAGCGAAGATTTCTTCGACCCCCGCCACGCACGAACTCCTAGACTGCTTCGCCCGAACGCGGTCGCGCTGCTGCCACAGAATCCGAACAAGGCTTCAGCTCGGCCAGGCAACTAAGGCCCTTGGGCACCCGGCACTTCCGACTGCGCAATATGCGGAAAAGCCAGAGAGCCCACAACCACAATCGATGTGCACAGTTTCGGTTACCTTCGGTCATCAAGTCACACTGTGCGCGGAGTTGGGTTGAGCGGCCTATCCATCGGACAAAAATAAGGGAGGAAAGAAGTGCAAATCGCAATCGCTTCCGATGAAGCGGGTCAACTGGCCAAAGAAAGGCTTGCCACCATCCTGATCTCGCAAGGACACGAAGTAATGGACGCAGCGCCTCCTGTCCAAGGCACATTCCCGCCGGAGTACGGCGAACTGGTAGCGCTGTCGGTCCTCCGGCACGATGCCGAACGCGGCATCATCCTCACCAATCGCGCGGTGGGAGCCTCGGTGGCTGCCAACCGCGTACCGGGCGTGCGCGCGGCACTCTGCTCCGACGCGGAATCGGCCCACATCGGCGCCAAAGAAGAGGGTATGAATGTCCTCGTGCTGGCGCTGCATTCCATGCAGGAGGAGCAGATTCAGCAGATCGTGAGAGCTTATCTCAGCGCTACGCTGGCGGCGATCGATGTTGTCGGCGGCTTGCCGCCGCGCCGTTTGCAGCGAGTGTTTTCGCACATTCGCGAAAACCTGGCGGCGGAACTGAGCGTCACGGAACTGGCTGGAGTCGTCGGCATGAGCCAGTACTACTTCTCCAAACTGTTCAAGATGAGCACTGGCACGACCCCTCATCAGTACATCATGCGGCAGCGGGTGGAACGCGCCCAGGAGCATCTGCGCGAGAGCAAGCTGGCGCTGGCCGAGATCGCTTCCAAGGTCGGATTCGAAACCCAGAGCCACTTCACCAGCGTCTTCCGCCGTCTGGCCGGAGTCACTCCCAAGCACTACCGCGAGATGCACAAGGTACGGCCGGGCATCCCCGAGTTGCACGAACAGAAGGCCGCGACCGCCGCATAAAAGCTAACCAGCACGAACCATAGAAAGCCGGAGCCGCAGGGTTCCGGCTTTTCTCGTTCTAGTTGATTCCGTCGGAGGATCAGCAGACCGCTACAAGCTTTCTGCGGCCTTGGCGGCGGAGGTCATCGGGGCTCGGCGGGTGAAGTCGATGAGGCTGAGTTGCACCCCACCGAAGTCCGGATGCTCGTTGTAGTCGACCCTGAAGGCGAGATCGAGGACATCGCCGGCCAGCAGTGGATTCTGCGCAGTGCGGTCGGCCATGCGCCAGCCCACGACATCGTGGACGCGCTGAAAGCGACCGCCGTTGGCATTAGGGTCTGCGGGAATGCCGCGCAGCTTCAGGTGCTTCTCTTTCATGATCCGCGCCGGCTGCAGCAGCTTGACGCCGCGCGCAACAAAGGTCGGCGTCTGATTCCCTGCTCCGTAAGGTTCCAGCCGCTGCAGCGCCAGCCAGAAATCGTGATTGATCTCGTCGAGCGAGACCTCGGCATCGTATTCGAGTTCGGGGACGAAATCCTCAAGCGTGAGCCGCTGGCGGGCGTAGGCATCCAGATGCGCACGGAGTTGGGGAATGCGCTCGGTCGGCAACGCACATCCCACAGCGTGGGAGTGGCCGCCGAAGCGCGTGAACAGCTCGGGACAGGACTCAAGCGCCTCCAGCAAGTGAAACGCGCTGATGGAGCGGCCCGAGCCGTGCGCCTCGCCGTTTTCGCAGGACAAGACTAGAGCCGGGCGATGATAGCGCTCGACGACGCGCGTGGCGCAGATGCCGATGACGCCGCGATGCCAGCCGTCGCCGTCGACGACCATGCAGTAAGCGTCTTTCATCTCCGGAGTGGCTTCGATGCGCTTGTGAATCTCATCGACGATGCGCTGCTCTTCCTGCTGGCGATCGCCGTTGAGCTGGTTGAGTTCGATCGCCATCTCGGCTGCTTTGGCCGTGTCCTTCTCGGTGAAGAGCTGGATCACGCGCTCGGCAATGTCCATGCGCCCGGCGGCGTTCAGGCGCGGAGCGACGCGGAAGGCAATGTCTCCGGCGCTCAGAGGGCGCGAACCGTCGAGCTGGCAATTCGCGAGCAGCGCCTTCAGTCCGGCATTGACAGGTTTACGCAGACCGTCGAGGCCGAGCTTGGCGAAGACACGATTCTCACCGACGAGCGGCACGGCGTCGGCGATGGTGGCGATCGCCACCATTTTCAGGAACGAGGGCAGCAGGCGTTCGCGGCCGCTCTCGACCAGCAGCGCCTGCGCGATCTTGAAAGCCACACCGGCGCCGCAAAGTGACTTGCAGGGATACTCGCAGCCCTGCTGATTCGGATTTACCACGGCCAGGGCCTTGGGCACGCCGTCGGCCTGAGGAAGATGATGGTCGGTGACGATGAGGTCGAGGCCGCGGCGGGCAGCGGTGTCGGCGGCGGCGAAAGCGCGAATGCCGGTATCGACACTGATGATCAGGTGAATGCCGCGATCGGCAGCCTCTTCGATCACCTCGTCGCGCATGCCGTAACCTTCGCGAATGCGATGCGGCACATGATAGTCGACTTTGCCGCCGCACAGCTCAAGGGCTGTTTTCAGGATGACGATAGCCGTCGTGCCGTCGACGTCGTAGTCGCCATAGATAAGCACGGTCTCGCCGCGCTCAATGGCGGCCTTCAGGCGTTCGACGGCCGCGCGCAGGCCGGTCATCAAATCGGGAGAGTGCAGATTACTCAGAGCAGGGTTAAGGAATTTTTGTGCCTGCTCGCCGGGATGGATGCCGCGCACAGCCAGCAGCCGCGCTAACCAGAGAGGCAGGTTATTCTCTAGCGCCAGTCGTTGCACGGTTTGGGGATCAGCGTTTCGAGGGACCCAGCGCATAAGGCAGTGGCCAGTGGCTAGTGATCAGTGGCCGGCTGTGAGCAGGCAATCTTGGGATTTGAAGTCAATGTCATGCTAAGTCGGAGATTCTATCGAATGTCCTGGCTCCTGCCCACTGACCACTAGCCACTATTTTTCGTCGTCCTGATCGCTGTCGTCGATGGCGAGGCTGCCGAAGTCTTCCACCAGATCGAGCAGGTGCTGATAGCGCTCGTACCACTCGGTGGTCACTTCGAAGAGAAACATGATGCCCTGGTGCGGCCAGCCTAACTGGATGAAGCCGGTCTTGCCAATGTAGTTGCGCAGCCAGCGCGCTTCGTCCAGGTCTTCATCACTGGGATAGCTGGCGTGCTGCAGCCTTTGCACCAGGTAGTCGAGTTCGTCGCGCTGCAGGACCTCTTCGTCCATCGAGAGAAACTGCGAACCCGCCTTCTTGGCCAACTCGACAAAGTCTTTCCAGCTGTCAGGATTGTCCTTCGGGTCCCACATGACGCTGTGGACCTCTTCCGTCACATATCCCTGGAAGCGGCTGAGGCCGTGGCCGAGGATGAAGGCGTTCATGTCGTCTTTCAGGCTGGACAGATCGTCGGGCATAAACATTCTCGAAGGCGCGGGGAGCCGCGCGGTGAAACTCATCATACTCCCAAGCCCGGGGAGTGACACGTGGGAGCCGCGAAAATGGTGGCTCCGGCGCCCTCGCTCCCGATCTCCGAGGGAACGGAATTCATGTGTTAAACTAGGATGTTTTCCTACAAGATTTGAACCAGCATGCTCTTTTCTAAAGAATATGTGGGCTACCTGGCCCGCGAAATTACCAGCAAACTGATTGAAGGCGAGTTCATCGAGACGCCGAACAAGGCGGCTGTTGCCGAGCGCATCAACACCGCATTGGTTGACGAGCTGACGCTGGAAGACCGCATCAACGACGAAGTGCGCATCATCCTAGAGACTTACTCCGACGAGATGCAGCGCTCGGGCGCCAACTACCAGGAGATGTTCAAGAAGGTGAAGAACGAACTGGTGCGCAAGTACAAGGCGGTCTTATGAGGATAAGCCGCGAGAAGATCAACAAGCTGGCGCACGCCGTGGCCGACGCTCTCGCCGACATGGAGAACGTGGACTTCGTCGAGGACCGCAACAGTATTCGACTGGAAGCCAGGCGAGTGCTGGAAACCCTGATGGCGCAGGAGGCGAGAATCGACGCTGCCGCCCGGCAGAAAATCGAGAGCCAGCGCCGCACCATCCTCGAGGGCTCGCAGGAGTGGGACATCCTCTACCGCAAGTACTACAACGAAGAAGTAAAGAAGCTGGGGATCTGAAGCCTTCGACCGACTCCAAGTGAACAGCCCCTCCACCGTCTAACTCTCGCCCCAGCTTAGGTTTCCCTGCCTCTTCTCCCCGGAGTGACATCAGTCACTTTTCCCGGTGATTCCAGTCACGGCCCTTTGGGCCATGCTAAGGCGAAACTTGGGTGTAAGAGAGTGAGGGCCGAAGCCGTCGGGTTGCACCCTGCCATATGCCACCCCGGCCGAGGTAACGAGGTGAGCCATGTTGTTGGCATACCGTCTGGTTAAGCTAATCGAAAACCACTCCAATGGTCTGGCGCGAAGCCTGCAGAACCGCTATCGCCAATGCGGCAAGTGCTCGGCCTACGCCAACGTGCCCGATAGCGAGCTGACCGACAAGGTCTACGAGGTCTATCACCACCTGGGCGAATGGCTCATGGGCAAGACCGAGGCCGACATCGAGCAGCGCTACCTGGAGATTGGCGCGCAGCGCGCCGCCCAGGGCGTGCCCGTCAGCCAAGTTGTCTGGATGATCTGCCTGGTGCGGGAAAATCTGTGGGATTACCTGCAAAAGCACGCCGAACTGGAGCGCCCAGCCGAGATCTTTGGCGAACTGGAGCTGCTCGAGATGCTCGACAAGTTCTTTCATCTGGCCATCTACTACGCCTCGCTGGGACACGAGCGGGCATCGGCCGGATATTCCGTGAAACCGCAGACGGTTTCCGCCTAGAAAGGCCTGCGCCCATGTCGTGGATCGATCAATATCGCAGCAAACTGATGACGGCCCGCGAAGCTGTGAACTGCGTTGAGTCGGGGATGCGTGTTTACATCCACCCCGGCTGCGCCGAACCGGAAGCGCTGGTGGAAGCGCTGATGTTGCGCGCGCCCTTCGTGAAGAATGTCGAGCTGATCCATCTGCTGACCCATGGCACCTCTCCCTACTGCGCGCCGGAGATGGCCGAGCACTTCCGCCACAACGGATTGTTTGTCGGCGGCAATGTTCGCGAAGCCGTGAACGATGGCCGCGCCGATTACACGCCTATCTTCCTGAGCGAAATCGAAGCGCTGTTCGAGAGCGGCGAGATGCCGCTCGACGTGGCGCTCATCCAGGTATCGCCGCCTGATCCCCACGGATATTGCAGCTTTGGAGTGGGCGTCGACATCACGCTAACCGCCGCAAAATACGCGCACAGAGTGGTCGCGCAGGTGAACGCCCAGATGCCGCGCACCTACGGCGACAGCTTTATCCACGTCAGTCAGATCGACCACATCGTCGAACTCTCGCGGCCACTATGTGAATTGAAGCCGGTCCCGAGCAACCATACCTTCGAAGAGATTGGAGCGCGCGTAGCCTCGCTGATTGACGACGGCTGTGTCTTACAGTGTGGGATTGGGGCGATTCCCGATGCGATTCTTCCCAATCTGATGGATCGCAAGGATCTCGGCATTCACACCGAGATGATCTCCGACAGCGTGATTCCGCTGATTGAAGCGGGGGTCATCAACGGCGAGCGCAAGAACTTCAAGCCGCGCAAAATCATTCTCGGCTTCGTTCTGGGCTCGCGCCGGCTGTTCGACTTCATCGACGAGAACCCGGCATTCGAGTTTCATCCGTCGGCTTATACCAACGATCCGTTCCGCATCGCGATGAACGACCGCATGATCGCGGTCAATTCCGCCATCGAAATCGATTTGACCGGCCAGGTTTGCGCCGAATCGATCGGGCCGCATTTCTACAGCGGCTTCGGTGGGCAACTCGACTTTGTCCGAGGCGCTGCCCGCTCCAAACATGGCAAGCCAATCATCGCCATCCCATCGACAGCAAAAGACGGGAAGATCTCCCGTATCGTTCCCCGGCTGTCCTATGGAGCCGGTGTTCTGACCGGACGCGGCGACGTGCACTACGTCGTTACGGAGTACGGCATCGCCTACCTGCATGGGCGCACCATCCGGCAGCGCGCCGAGTCGCTCATCGAAATTGCTCATCCCAAGTTTCGCGAAGAGTTGTACGAATATTGCGAACAGCAGCGCTGGTTTCAGCGCAACACGTATGAATTGGAAATGCGAGGGTAACTCATGGCATCGCAACCGCGCGGTAATGTGATTATCGACCCGGAAGAATGTAAAGGATGCGGCTTGTGTGTGGAGTCGTGTCCTCCCGAATGTCTCGAACTGGCGCCCGAACTCAGCCATTACGGTGTGCATCCGGCGCAATACACAGGTGAAGGCTGCACCGGCTGCGGCGCTTGTTTCTATTGCTGTCCCGAGCCCGGAGCCATCGTGGTCGAGCGCCTGATCCCGGCAGCGAAGGCGGCCAATCCAGTCCCGCCGAAAGAGGAGGCTGCTCATGCGGCAACTGTGTAAAGGAAACGTCGCCATCGTCAAAGGCGCGGTCCTGGCGGGATGTAAAGCGTTTTACGGATATCCCATCACCCCAGCCAGTGAGATCGCCGAATATGCCGCCGAACTGATTCCCGAAGTCGGCGGCACTTTTCTGCAGGCCGAGAGTGAAGTGGCGGCCATCAACATGGTCTACGGCGCTTCCTCCGCTGGCCAACGAGTCATGACCGCGTCCTCCGGTCCCGGCCTGAGCCTGATGCAGGAAGGCATCTCGTACATGGCCGGCGCAGAGTTGCCCGGCGTGATCGTCGATGTAGTACGCGGCGGCCCGGGACTGGGCAACATCGCACCCGAGCAAAGCGATTACTTCTGCATCGTGAAGGGCGGCGGGCACGGCTGCTATCGCAACCTAGTGCTGGCGCCGGCGTCGGTGCAGGAGATGTTCGACCTCACCGTACTGGCCTTTGAGCTCGCCGATCGCTATCGCAACCCGGTGATGATCATGACCGACGGCTATGTCGGCCAGATGATGGAGCCGCTCGAGATCAAGATGCGCAAGATTGACGCGCCAGAGAAGGATTGGGCGGTAAAAGGCAATGCCGAGACCAAGAAGAACATGGTCAGCTCGATCGTACTGGAGCCCGATGCGCTGGAAGCGCATGTGCGCAGGCTGGAAGGAAAGTATCAGCTGGCGCAGGAGCTGGAGAGCCGCTCGGAGAACTATCTCACCGAGGATGCAGACATTCTGCTGGTCGGCTTCGGCATTGTGTCGCGTGTACTGCGCACCGCGGTGGATCAACTGCGCGCCCAGGGCATGAAGGCCGGCCTGTTCCGTCCGATCACGCTGTGGCCGTTCCCTTCCCGCGAATTGTGCGAGACCGCCAAGAACGTCAAGCAGGTGCTGGCCGTTGAACTGAGCACCGGCATGATGGTCGAGGACGTGAAGCTGGCGCTGAACGGCAGCGTGCCGGTTGAATACTACGGCCGCGTCGGCGGCAACGTTCCGATGGCGGAAGAAATTACGGCGCAGGTTTTCGCGCGCATGGCAGCCCACGTGTAACGACCCGACGCTCGGGTGCCTCATCCTTCTCACTTGGTTTTGGCGAGAAGATGGGCAAGGAGAAAAATTGTGGAAGGCTATCAGGTAATTCACGAAAAGTCGCCCGCGTTCTACGACAACTATGACCGCAAAGGCGAGCTACAGCAGCAAACGCATTACTGCCCGGGATGCGGTCACGGCATCGTTCACAAATTGATCGCTGAGTCACTGACCGAGTTAGGCGTGCAGGATCGCGCCATACTCGTCAGCCCGGTCGGCTGCTCGGTATTTGCCTACTACTATTTCGATGTAGGTAACGTGCAGGTAGCCCACGGGCGCGCGCCGGCAGCAGCAACCGCGTTGAAGCGGGCCAATCCCGAGTCGATCGTCATGTCGTACCAGGGCGATGGCGACCTGGCTGCCATCGGCACCGCCGAGATCATTCACGCTGCCAATCGCGGGGAGAACATCAGCGTCTTCTTCGTCAACAATTCCATCTACGGCATGACGGGGGGGCAGATGGCGCCGACCACGCTCGTCGGCCAGAAGAGCACGACTTCGCCGTGGGGACGGCGCTCCCACAATGAGGGACTGCCGATCCATATCTGCGAATTGCTTGCCGGGCTGGAAACGCCGACCTACCTGGAGCGCGTAGCCCTGTGCGACATGAAGAACATCATGAAGGCCAAGAAGGCCGTCAAGAAGGCGCTCGAGATCCAGAAGAACGGCGGCGGCTTCTCGCTGGTCGAGTTGCTTTCGCCGTGCCCGACGATTATGAAGATGGACCCGGTGGTCGCGCGCAATTGGGTGGCCGAGACGCTGGTGAAAGCATTTCCGCTCGGCGTCTATCGCGACCGCAAACCTGAGCTGCCGGTGGATGCGAAGGTGCCGGTGAAGACGATCGCCGAAGCGCTAAACGTGGAAGAAAGCGACGAACTGCCGACGCCGAAACGGCATCATCATACTCGCGAGTTGACGGTGAAGGTGGCAGGCTTCGGCGGCCAGGGCATTCTGCTGATGGGTCAACTGCTTGCCCAAATGGGATTGCGGGAGCACATGGAAGTGAGCTGGCTACCGTCCTACGGGCCGGAGATGCGCAGCGGCAGCGCACACTGCCATGTCACTCTGTCGCACGACCGCATCGGCACGCCGCTCATCTCGCAGCCGGAGGTGCTGGTGGCGATGAACGAGTTGTCGCTGCACAAGTTCGCGTCGTCAGTCGCTTCGGGCGGCCTGATTCTGTACAACAACACCAAGCTTCCAGAAGAATTCAGCGCTCCGCAAGCGCGCATCATCTGTGTACCCGCATCGGAGATCGCCGACGGCCTGGGCACAGCCAAAGTCGCGAACGTGGTCATGCTCGGCGCACTGTTGGAAGAAACCGAGTGCATGCCTGCCGAGTCGGCGATCGAGGTGTTGGAAGCCACGGTCAAGAATCCGAAGCTGCTCGAACTCGACAGGAAGGCCATAGCTGCCGGCCGCGACTACGTCGATACAAAAATCGAAGTCGGCGCGGTGTGTCAGCCTGACGGGTACTCGTACTAATCAACACTGGCAGCTAGCATTTGGCATTTAGCAAGATCATCGCCTCCGTCAATATGGCGGAGGCGATTTTCTATTGACGACCGTCATCGTGTACGAAGTGTCCGCCCGATGTTCTGACGTTGCTCTTGCGGCGGGCGGCTGCGGAGTCAAAGGCCCCCTGCACCAGAAACAGTCCGCTGTACCATTTCAAGAAGCTCTCACATCCCGACGTGACTCCCCTCACAGCGCCGCGGTGCCTCGCGGGTTTGCAATACAAGGTTGGGAGCAATCATTATGCAATCGGAGAAAGAGCAAGTTTTGTGCCCGCTCTGCCACGGTCATGGTCGAGACCACAAGGAGCTAATGGTTGTGCGTTGGCGCAGCCGCGAATTCGAACAGGAATTGCAGAAGATGGCCGACGAAGCCGCCTTTGGATCAGGCGGCGGTCTCGACGTGCCCTTTGAAACCTACGACCCGGTCTATAGCAACAACGAATCCGACTAGCCTTCACTCCTTTTCCCAGTGTGTTGTTTTGCGGACCTCTGAGCTGGCTTGCTGGTGGTCCGCCTTTTTCTTTTGCCGGGCGCGGATTAGCGCGTAGCAAACCGCATACACGCCGAATGCCGAGCTCAGCACGATGAAGAAAATCCTCTGCTGCAAAGTGATGGCGAACGCGACCACCGACAAAGCAAGCACCCACATAAAAGCTTCGCCCAGCAGGCCGTCGCCCCAGCGAGGCTTTAGCGTTCCCGACGGTAGACGCGGGGACAGAGCAGGCAGCAACCGCGGCACCGCTTTGCAATACGCGCGATAACTGTCGCCCTGCGTTGCCAGAATGCCACGCTCCTCGCGCAGGATAAGGCGATAGTCGAAGACAATCATTCCCAGCACCAGGACGACAAATCCTACCCGGCTGGACATCAGCCCGAATCCGATGGCCAGCAGAATATTTCCGAAGTAAAGCGGATTGCGCACGTAGCGATAAGGGCCGTCGGCGACCAGGCGAGAAGTGTGCAGTCTCATATCGACCATCACGTCGGAGTTCAGATACGCGGTGCCCCAGGTCCGAACTGCAGCAGCGGCGGCGCAGAAGATGGCGGCAACGGCAAAGATGACGTGGTAGTCGCCGTCGGTCGGCTTGGCACCGCGCAAACGGCATAACCAATCCACCAGAGCCGCGCCACTGTTCACGTGGTCGATCGAGTAGGTTGAAAAGGCAACCCAAAAGAGGGCGCCGAAGATCCAGAAGCGAGCTTTGAATTCGAAATCGCTGGCGGTAAACATCGTCGTAGTGTCGTTTCCTCAGGGTGGAATAATAGCTCAGCTTCTCTGCGGAGACGCGCCTTCATCCCGCCACGTCCCGACGCTGTTTTGCTACGAAAGATGTACGCGTAAGTACGTCGCGAGGAGCTATCTCCGGTGTTCACCGGAGTTTTCGGCCTCCCAACGTTTGCTATGGTTTTGGCGTCCCATGAAACTTGTACGAATTCTGGCCTTGTTCGTGGCTGCCAGTCTGCTCGCGCTATCTGCTTCCGCAAAGGATGTATCTTCTCAGCGCTTCCCCTATCACTTCGCGCCTGTCACCTGGGACAGCACCACGGAGGCAGCCGATGGCGACCCCATTCCCAGGGTCGCAGGCAACAAATTTGTGCGTGCGGCGACGCCGGCTCTGCCGCTGGAGCAGCAGAAGTTTTTCGACCGTCAGCAGATGATTGGGCTTTACGCGCACAGCGGAATTCGTGTCGCTGACACCATCAAAACATGCCGCTCCATCTCGCACGGAGGCGTGGAAGACTGGATTCCCTCGCAGTCCTGCGCGGGCATCGCAGCCTGGCAGGTGGGGTCGATCGGGCTTGCGCTCGGCGTTGGGTGGATCTTCTACAAGACCGGTCATCATCGCCTGGAACGGCTGACACCCTGGGTGGCATCCGGATTTTCCGCAGCCGGGTGGACGAAGAGTGTCTTCAACATTCGTTAGAGATTCGCGGCTTCTTCCTGAATCTTCTCCCACGCATGCTTCACATGGCGTTCTTCGGTATGGGTCTGTCCCACGCACATGCGTAAAGTGAACTTGCCGCCAAGCTTGGTGTGCGTCAGGTAGAGTTCCCCGCTGCTATTCAAGCGGCTCATGAGAGTTTCGTTAGCTTGGTCTCCGCCGCGATGACGGAAGCACACCAAGTTCAGCGGAGCCGGAGCAGCAATCTCGAAGCGACCATCCTGCTTCACCCATGTCAGGAATTGCTGCGCCAGATCGACGTGTCGCCGCACGTGAAACTGCAGCCCCTCCACACCGTAATAGCGAATCACAAACCACAATTTCAGAGACCGAAATCGGCGCCCGAGCGGAATATGCCAGTCGCGATAGTCGAAAACTTCGCCTGACTCGGTGGCCTGGTTGCGCAGGTATTCCGGCAGGATACTCAAGGTGTCGATGAGCGACTTACGGTCAGCAACATAGAAGCAATTGCAATCGAAGTTCGTGAACATCCATTTATGCGGATTGAAGCTGTAGCTGTCGGCCAGTTCCAGTCCATTTTGGATGTAGCGGAATTCAGGACACAGCGCTGCCGTTCCCGACATAGCCGCGTCGACATGAAACCACAGCTTGTGCGCGCGACAAATCGCGCCAATCTCCGGGAGGGGATCCAAGGCATTCGAGGACGTAGTTCCAACTGTGGCAGAGACGAAGAAAGGTATTTTGGCGGCTGCCAGATCTTTCGCAATCTGTGCCTCCAGCAACTCCGGGCGCATCGCAAACTTGTCATCGACTTCGATAAGACGAAGATTATCGCGTCCTATACCAGCCACCATCGCAGCCTTTTCCAGAGAGGAGTGTGCCTGACTGGAAGTGTAGGCGACGAGACTTCCGTCACCACCCATTCGATTACTGCGGTAACCGGTGATACGTTCGCGAGCGGCAAGCATGGCGCACAAACAAGAGCTCGAAGCCGTATCTTGAATAACCCCGCCGCCTTTACCGCTGGATAGAAACTTCTCCGGCAGTCCCAACATAGGTACCAGCCAGTCCAGGACGTGCGTCTCCAATTCTGTGCAGGCCGGACTCGTGGCCCATAACATACCTTGGACACCTAGTGCGGAGGAGAGAAGGTCGCCCAGAATTGCGGCTCCCGACGCATTTGCAGGAAAATAAGCAAAGAAATTTGGGGACTGCCAATGCGTCACTCCGGGCAGAATGATTGGCTCAATGTCGCGCAGGATGGCGGCGAAATCCTCCGCCATCCCGGGCGCCGAAGGAGGTAGCATGCTGCGAATCTCTCCAGGTTTTACCTGCGATAATACCGGGCGCTTTTCGATGGTCTCGTAGTATTCAGCGATCCAATCCACCATGGAATGCCCAAACTGGCGGAATTCCTGCGGACTCATGTGATAGTTTTCTTTCGCCACGCGCGGTTCCTCTTTCGCTAATTGCTGCTGTATCGATAAAGCAAACTTTTCTCACTGCTCTCCAATGTGCCAATGGCGACTAAATTCTTATCAATCCTATGTGCCGGTGCGAATGGCACTACATCTGTAGAGCCTTTTTACGCATCTCAACTTTGAATATCATTGTAACTATGCTGTTACACTAGTCAGGGTTATTTACAATTCGAAAGGAGAAGCATGGATATTCAGAATATTTTGGGGGACTTGAAGAAAGAGCGCGAACGGATTGATCGTGCCATCGCCGCCCTGGAAGGTCTTGGCTCGACCGGTCCCCGCCGCCGTGGAAGACCAGTAGGCAGCGGAAAGAGCACCACGACATCAGGGCGTCCGCAAGCGGCATATGAGCCCGGCAGCCCGTAAACGTATTTCCGAGATGATGAAGCAGCGCTGGGCCGAGCGCAAAAAAAAGAGCAAGTCTTAGTCCTAGTTCAGTCGGTCTAACCCGGGCCATCCGTACGATATCCTTCGTGCCACTCGCTCCTCGAGTGGCATTCTTATTTGGCCCTAGTCAAGCGCAATTCGGCCTATATTCCAGGTCTCTCAGCCTTCGCAACTCGCGGATACCCAATGAAAGCGGGCAGGAAGATGCACTTCCTGCCCTGTTTTCATTAGAAGTGAAACCCGATCTGTGCGGTGATGGTTCGCGGGCTGACATAATGCGTTCCGCTGAATGTTGAGAGGAAATTGTACAGAGCGTAGTTGTTCGTGAGGTTAATGAGGTTTAATTGTGCACTCCATCGGTAACGATCACCCTTGAAGATATTATCCGTTCCGATGGCCAGATCGAAAAGGTTACGCGAGGCAATGCGCGGTGGATTGTGATCGTCGTTCTCAGTTCCCGGCGTTGGCACCTGGGTCAGCGTCGAGCCAAACTGGGCTGCTGGACAGACAGAAGGCAGAGGCGTAGTAGGAGTCGCGTGAACTCCGTTACAGGTAAATCCCGCCTGGAACTCCTGGTCGGCGGTCAACGGAATACCTAAGACGTCAACCATCATGATGGCCGGTACTCCGTTGAGAAGGGTTGATTGCGGGCAGTCGTTGGCCGGGCCAACGCCGTAGCAAGGCACCTCTCCGGCAACCAGGCCGCTATCGTAGCGCCAGTTGAAGCCGACCCATGGTGCCCGCTTCCAGGGAATCTGATACTGCAGGTGCGCTGTCATGTTGTAGGCTTCGTCGTGATCGATGCGAAAGACTCCCAATGGCGCTGAGGGAGTAGCGCCGGCACCGGCGAGTTGAGGAGTAAAGAAGCGAGCCGCAACGCTCGACATCACGACCAAGCGCACTGAATCCGTGATACACCGGCACGCTGGCGCGTAACGCGAAACCCGGAATCTTGGACTTGTTCCATTCAATGGGAAAGGTAATCGGAGTATTTCCCAGCACGCTGAAGTCATAAGCGAGATTCGTGTACTTCCAGATGTACTCGCCATCGACTACCAGGAAGCGCCCGAAAGCCTGCTGCAGACCAACGTGATATTCGTTGCGAGTGCCGGGCCTCAATGGTGTTTCAGTGCTTGAGGAGCAGCCCAGAAGAGGATTTAGTACATCGGAGGCGCACCCGATACTGGAGAGCACCAGGTTTTCGTTGAATGGCGTTTCGAGCGTGCGCGCGTAGGAGAACCGAAGAACGGTATTCGTCTTCTTGATGTTGTAGGCCACCCCGAGGCGGGGTTCCGCCTGGCTGGCGACTGCAAGTCCGTTATACAGATCTCCGCGAATTCCCAGGTTGAAGTTCCAGTTGCGGACGCTGATATTGTCCTGCACGTACATCGCAAGCTCTTTCACGTCGGTATGGCCAACAAATGGGAAGAGCGTTCCTCCACGCGTGAGGTCATAGGCCAGCAAAGCAGGATTAAACAGCGGATAGAGAGCCGAATTGGGTGCGTTCGGGTTGGTGACGATGTTGGGCTGATATCCAGCTGCTGCACATTGCCCCGGATTGGTAAACCCGTTCACCGGCACCCCGCCGCCATTCAAGCAGGGCGCATTGTAAGTTGGATCGATAATCCCGAGTTGATCGTTCTCGTTCAGGAACGTTTGTTCATAGGTGATTCCGGCTTTTATATTGTTGACGCTCTTCGTATAGCTAACGTTTGCAAGCGCGCCGGCATTCATCAGCGAGCGTTGCTGGGCAACGGTTTCTCGCTGCAGATTTGCTGGACCAAGATCGTTGAACGGATCGTCGCTGGGGTAATAGTTGTAGGCATCGCGGCGCACGTAGCCGGTAAGATTGAACACCGCGTTATCGTTGATGGTGTGCGTCCAAGTCGGGGCGACGTTGAAAGTCAGGATTTTGGAACGTTGATCGGTTGGTCCCAGCTGCGCTCCGGTCAATGGGTTCAACACTGGAACACCGTTGAAATCGTGGAACTCCTGATCGTACGAATTAGGCGTCTGGAACCACGAGCGGGTGAATTGAAAGTTCAGGTGGAACGCGTCTTTCTGGGAAAACATGTAGTCCAGGCGGTCGAACACATTTGCTTCATTGCCGTGGGCATGGAATACCTGGAATTCCGGCGGATCGAGGAATCGGCCGGTATCCAGTCCGTTGGCCGCTATGAAGTTTCCCCAGTTCTTTCCTCCATATGAGAAGTTAGCGTCCACGTTCGAAGTACCAAAGCTTCCATAAGAGGCGGTAATGTCGCCGTGCGGCGTCGTAACTCCCAGTCCCGAGCGCGTGTTCACGTCGATCACCAGGCTGGTCTTGTCGCCGTATTCCGCTGACGGCGCCCCGGCAATGACCGTCATCGACTGCACGGCATCGAGCGGAATCTGGTTGGAAAATACTTTGCTCTGCTGATCGGTAATGGGCTGGCCATCCAGGGAAAACGAGTTCTCGGCATGATCCCCCAAACCATGGAACAGACCGTTGGAGTCGGCGGCAACGCCGGGCGAGGCCAAAGTAACCAGAGAACTTAACTGGGACGAAGCGCTTTCCAGGGGAAGCTTGGAAAACAGATTTCGATCAACGTCGGTATGGAAGGTCGGGTCATTCTCAACCAGATCGCCCCCCTCACCCTGCACCGTAACGCTTTCCGCATTCGCGGAGATCTGCAGCGTTACCTTTAAACTCATTGGCACGGCAGACCGAACGTCGACGTCTTGCGCATACGGAGCGAACCCCTGCATGCTGACGCTTAGGTGATAGGGATTCGAGGGGACGTTCGCAAAGCTGAATTTTCCGGCGCTGTCGGTCGTCGCCGTTCGAGTGAACTCGCTGACCGGGTTCCGAATTTCAACGGTCGCCCCCGGAACGACTGCCCCGGTAGGATCCGCAACCACTCCCGTCAGGGTCGTGCTTCCCGTGGTCTGAGCGCTAACACCGATGACGCAGAGCGCTGAACAGAATATGGCGAGCGCTATCGCGACGACGATTTTAAGACGGACATTTGCCCGGAACCTTGCTTGTTTCGACATTTTCTCTCCAATTGCAACAGCCGCATCGATCCGCTCTCGCTAAGGAGCCTTAGCGTGCGGATTATCGACTGGCGGAACACTGCCATCCATGCATGAACGCGCCACCGCGAGGTGACCTGACGTTCCTGATTGCAATGAAACTAGAGAGAGGGTGGTGCGCGCGAAGGACGCCGCTGGTCCGCCTGGAGTGAGGCGTAGTTGACCGCCTGCAGCGCGGTGTGGATCCAGCTTGGATTGAGAAGGTCGGCCTGGGGCAGCTTCGGTGTGACGGTGGCGCTATGTCCTACGCGGCACAGTTCGCACTGGTCGCCGCTCGCCATGTTCTTGTCGAGGTCGGAAGCCGAACCGCATATCGAAGTTTTCGTATTGGCTACCTTGCTCACGCCGATGGCGTGCACCCAGGGGTGCAGCATCACGTGGGCAAACAGTAACAGCAATAGCCATCCACGAAACTTCACTACTGATCCTCACCCGACGGAGCTGCCGGAGAAGCTATTGTTACTTAGCTTCGCGACGATGTAAAGTCGGCGAGCGGCCGAACCCTGGAGTCCGAACCGCTCGCCGTGTTGAAGTGCCTGATTTTTCGGACGAATCGCTACTACGGGGCAAAGTACGCCGAGACATCGATTAACAGTTGGGTCAGTCCGGATGCGTAAGCATCGATTGACCCATTCGAGTTAGGCACGATGGCCATGTTGGACGTAATCGCGCCGTCACGCGCATTCAACGTTGAGGCCAAGGGTTGCAGTTGTCCGTCGGGCCACAGCGTGAGATAGCCGAGCGCGCCGCTGGGAATTGCGGTCGCATTCAATACGTAGCCGGTCGCACTTACCGGTACCGAGCAGGTGCTCCCCGCAACATTCACTGCGCGCTCACCGGTGAACGGCGTGCCCGGAGGTATCTGGCGCGTGTCCAGCACACGGCAGGGAGTGAGGGTGTAGAGCGACATCGGATTCGCGCCGGAACTCGCGGGCGCGTAGTAGCCGTTGATATCGATCACCAGGTCGCTGGCATTGTTGCTGGCATAGGCGAGGATATCGCCGCTGGTGCCGGCTGGAATAATGGCTGCATTGGCGGTGATCGTTCCCGTGGGCGCATTCAGGGTAGAGACGACGGGCAGCGAGCGTCCAGCAGGCCACACCGTCAAATAGCTGAGTGGTGCGGCATTCTGCGGAATCGCCGTGACATTGAACGAGTAGGCTTGCGCGCTGCTGGGGATGCTGCAACCGGTGGCCTGCAGGATCGGAAAGTCTCGCTGCTGTCCCTTTTGCAAAGCCGGGCCGCCAAGCGGACCAGCGCCTCCGCGCGTGTCCACCACCCGGCAGGGCGTGAGCGGGAAGAACGCAAGCGCCGAGCTGTCTTCCACGAAGTAGCCGCTGACGTCGAGAAGTATGTCGGCGGTATTGCTGACATAGACGCTCACGGCTTCGGACGTGCCGGCGGGAACAATCGCAGCGTTGGCTTTGATGCGGCCGTCAGGCGAGTTCAGCGTCGAAACGACAGGCTGGGTGGCTCCGGTGGGCCAGATGGTCAGATAAGAAAGCTTGCCGTGCGGAATCGCAGTTACATTCAAGGCGTACGCGCGTGCCGTCGAAGGGATACTGCACGAGCCTTGCGGAATGGCAAACGAGCGCGAGCTTCCCCCGGTAATGGCTGGACCACCGAATGCACCTTGCGCTCCACGGGTGTCGACTACGCGGCAAGGGGTGACCGGCACAAAATGCTGCGGTGACGAACCGTCCACAATCGCGATGTCGTCCAGATACATGTAGGTGAAGTACCCGTAGCTGTCGCCATCTTCATGAACGTTGAAGTACAGCTGCACCGTCTGGCCTTCATACGGCGTCAGATCGAAGGTGACGTAGTTCCAGTTCTGGCTGTTCGAGTCAACTTTGAACACCTGCGCGAGTTCGTTGCCGCCGGCGTCGCGAATCTGCGCCTCCTGCCAGTCGTAGCTGATGCTGTCCAGCGTCCACGGCCAGAACCAGAAGGTCAGGGTGGGGCTGCTGAGATTCGTCGGCACGGTAATCGTCTGGTAGATCCAGGAATCGCCGGTTGGCTCCGGCAATCCGATGGCGCCTAACTGGGCGCTGAAGCTTCCGCTGTGCGCCTGCAACACCGAAGCGCTTGGAACCAGAGCGCCTCCGGTGGTCCAGCAATCCAGAGTGCCGCTCTCAAAGCCGCTGTTCGAGAGCGTATTGGGAACGCACGTGGCTGGAGTTGTACCGAGCCCGGTGAGACTGGCGGTGCGCGGACCGCCCGGCCCATTGTCAGTCACGATCAACGTGCCGGGTCTGACTCCAGAAGTCGTGGGGTGAAAGCTCACGTTGATGACACAACTGCTGTTGGCTGCCAGCGAGTTTCCGCAATTGTTGGTTTGCAGATAGTCGCCGGTAACAGCGATGCTGCTGATCATCAGCGCCACCGATTGATAGTTGCTGAGCGTAACCGGCTGCGATGTACCGGTCGTGCCGATGGCCTGAACACCGAAGTTCAGCGTGTCAGGATAGAAACCGATGTAGCTGCCACTGGCGCAGCCGGGAAACTTGAAGTTGGCGATGCGCGTGTTCCAGTTCCACGTGCCGTTCGTTACCAGATATTCCTGCGTGTACCAGAAAGTGCAGTCATCGACCGGATCGACCGTCATAGCACTGTAGTCTCCCCAACGCGACAGGGTTCCGGTCTGTGAGCCGCTGCCGTTGGTGATGACGGTCTCGGCTTCCAGAGCTCCCAGCGGATCGGAGGGCACGCGCCCGGCAAAGGCTACCCCGGGATAAACCGCGCCGCTGGAGAAGCTGTAGCCGAGAGCGAGATCGCCGATCTTGTCCATGGCTATGCTGCCCATCCAGCGATAGCTGGAATCGGGCGCGTAAGTTCCCTGCTGTGCCAGCACCGGTGAACTGCCCGGCGACTGAATCTCGTACCAGCGCACGCCCGCGCCGCCGCTTACCGCGACCGAATGATTGACCACCAGCGACTCGTGGCTGCCGAAGTTGCGATACGCCAGGCGATACATCAGGCGGTCGGCCAGCGAATCCAGTTTGTTGTCGGTTCCCGGCTGCGGCACACATTCCGAACCGCCGTAGCAAAGCGGCGTGAAAGCTGCGACGGGAATTGTTGTCGGTCCGGTGAAAGTCGAATTCGTCGGGTTATTGAAATCGACGTGGAACTTGAACAGCAACAGTGAATTCGCGCCGTAGGTCAGCATGTAATTGGGCGAGTTCGCGGGAGGCGGAGTGGTTCCATCGACATCGGAGGGCATCAGGCTGCCCACGCCGGAGCTCTGCTGAAAGCAAATCTGCGTGGCCGCCATTCCGCTCAACATCGCGGTGCGATTGTAAGCGCACGCGTCGCTACCCATGAAGGTATTGCCGTTGAACATGTTGAAGGTTTCGTAATACGCGTCGGGCCAGACACCCATCTTGGGATAGTCGTCGAAGTAGGTGTACTGGAAGGAATAACGATTCCAGGTACCGGTGGCGTCGGCGGTGGTGGAAACAGCGATGCATTGCAGATACGGCAAGGTCGACACCGAAAATTGACTCATCACCCATCGGTTGGCCAGCTTGTCGTAGAGCACGATGGGATCGCCGTCGTTGTTGCTTTCGCATCCGCCGCCAAAGCCCGACCACAACACATCGCCAGGCATAGGACCGGCAAGCAACGCCCCGCTGCGTTTGTCGAAAACGGCAAAGTCCGTATTCACCCACTGCACGTACTGGGTCGCGCCCACAGCGCCATTGGGATCGGGTGGCGCGTATTCCACGGTGAAGCCGTACTGGCTTTCGCCAATGCCATCAAAGTTCAAACCGAGCTGTGGAGAGAATCCGGAGGTTGCCGGTTGCAACACAGGATCTTCGGCCAGATTCTGCAGCCCGGCGGGAAGCGGAATCGGGCGACGCGGCTCGGCTTCGTGCTGCTCATAAGGCTCCGGCTTCGCCTGCCGGATGAGGTCGGTCAGCGGCGGCGATACATCGTGATGCAAATCGCGGCGGATCGTGGTCGGGCCGAGGTTGACCTGACTGGATGCAGCGTGAACGATGACGATCAGAAACGCGAACAGCAGCAGCGCGCGAACGGGGACACGCGTGTTCTTCGACATGCCGGCTTCTCCGGAGTCGCGGGCCATCCCATCTTGCGAGGTGGACGGCAACCGGCGACACCAAATTCATCGGCAGAGCGAAAGATGAACGATAGAGAAGCAGGATTAGAAGTGACTAAGGGTCGATTGAGCGGAAGTGCAATTCATCGGGTTGATGCTGGCAGTGAATGACACACGATCGCCTGGGATAAGGCGCTCTATCCTTAGCCAGGTTCATCGAGCTAAGCAAACTGTTGCTTGCAAGACCGGCAGCTAGAACGTGATCTCCCACGCCGTACCGGCTGAATTGGCTCCTCCATTGGACGCAGTTCCAAAGATGTTTCCGTTGCGGTCAAAGACGGGACTGCCTACAGGATAAGCGCCATCGTCTCCGTTAGTGAAATCGTGCAGGCTGCTGTAGCTCCAACTGCCATTTGTGTTTGTAGAGTTTGAATACCGCCCCGTACCCGTACGCGCCGTTGGCGCAGGTCGTGCCATAAAGGTTGCCGGCGTTGTCCAGCAGCAGATTGCTTCTGGGTCCCCGACACCCTTCACTCCCGCCATTTTGCGGAAAGCTGTAAAGCGTCGTCAAGCTCCAGGCACCGTTGGATGGGGTGAGTTCGAAGATTGTGCCGCCGCCGTTTGCGCCATCCTGAGATGTGGTGCCGTAAAGATTTCCAGCGGCATCCATTGACCAGGCCGCCAACAGGAGAATCTCCGTCGCTTTGCCCTTGGAACGAATACAGAACGTGTTCGATCCAGCCGGACCCAGAAGGACTCAGCTCATAAACCGTCCCGCACCCGGATCCGCTGTTGCAGCTGCGCGTTCGTGCCACCTTCTTCCGTGGTGCCGTACAAGTTTCCATTGGGGTCCCGAATCAAGCCGCTCTGCGGGCTGCTGCCGTCAGGTGCGCTTCCAAACTGGTGGAGAGTTGCTTCACTCCACACCCCGTTGGAACGCGACACCTCGAACACGGTACCGCCGAACTGGCCGGATTGAGGCCAATTGAAACTGGTTGTGCCATAAATGTTTCCCGCCGCGTCGAACAATGGCGTGACATAGACAGGCCATATTCCGTTGTCTTGAATGACGGAAAAATCCCATACCGTCGAGGCCGTCCAGTAACAGAGCGCCGTTTTGCAGGGGTTCAAGGGAGGCCGCAGATTGTAGACATTGCCGCATCCCAGATCGCAACCTAAGCCACCGTCGTAGGTTATTCCGTAAAGACTGCCGTCCGGGCCGAATACAGGCGGAGATAAGGGAGTATTGCCATCGGTGGAATCAAACGAGATCAGCAGCGAGAACGTCCACGCATTGTTCCTGTTCGCTAGCTTAAAGACACCACCGGTCCCAGGATAGGTGGAGGTGACTGTGCCGTACAGATTTCCGGCTGCGTCGATCGTCATCCCCGAAACAGGCCCTGCCGGTCCGGGAGACTGAAAGGTGTATAGGACGTTGAAAGTCTGAGCCTGCGCAGGACCGACCAGTAGCAGCGGGACGACAAACAGTAAGAGCTGGAAGTTATACAGATTGACTCGAGCAGAAAGAATACTTCGAAATCGCTTCACAACTCTATTCCTCCGCCTTTGCTTCCTGATTCCCCTGGCCAAATTTCGAGCGAGTCGTTCGCGAGCGTGGAGACTATATAACCGAGAGCTTGGAGAGTCAAAAGAATAGGGGAATACCTGACGAAGAGGAACTGGATTTCGATAGCCGGAGCGAAGCACCTGCAAGAGGACACAGAAGTAAGGCGGCCAGAAACCCTCACCGGCTCAACTATACCCATGCGCGCCGACTGAATTTCACATAAACGTCGCGATCACTGGATCGCACCAGCCAGTGGGCAATCTTCCCAATACTCCAGGGCAACGGCACGAGGAGTAGCCGTGCTGAGGCTGCTGCGTGCCGTCCCTTACGGGGCAAAGTAGCTCGATATATCCAGAATCAACTGCGTCAGCGCCGACGCGTAGGCATCGATCGAGCCGTTATCGGTAGGCACAATCGCCATGTTCGAAGTGATCGCGCCATCTGGGGCGTTGAGCGTCGACACAACCGGCTGACCCAGGCCGTCGGGCCACAGTGTAAGGTAGCCCAGCGGACCGCTGGGCACCACCGTCGCATTCAGGTCGTAACCTTGCGCCGCCGCAGGCACCTCACACCCGCTACCCGCAACATTGATCGCCATCTGTCCTTCAAAAGCGCCGTTGCCTTGACGCGTATCCAGTACCCGGCAGGGTTCGAAGGTATAGAGCGAGAGCGTGTCCACCAGACGACGGCGGAGCGAAGTAGCCGTTGATGTCGATCAGCAGGTTCGCATTATTCCCTGCCGGATAGACGTCGATATCGCCGTTCGTACCGGCGGGAACGATAGCAGCGTTCGCCGTGTTCACTCCTGTCGAAGAATTCAGGGTGGAGACCTCCGGTTGCTGCACTCCCGCCGGCCACACCGTCAGGTACGAGAGCCGCTGCTGGTTCTGCGGAAGCGCGGTCACGTTGAACGAGTAAGCCAGAGCGCTCGACGGTATGTGACAGGTAGATGACTGCTGAATCGGGAAGTCGCGCACCTGCCCGTTGGAAAGAATTGGTCCGCCCAGCGGGCCGTTGCTCCCGCGAGTGTCGACCACACGGCAGGGCGTCAGCGGGAAGAAAGCCAGCGCACCACTGCCCGGAGTAGTGAAGTATCCGTTGATGTCGAGGATGACGTTGGACGTATTGGTGACGTAGACGCTGATGGAACTGCTGTCGCCGGCGGGCACGATGGCGGCGTTCGCTTTGGTGCGGCCATCGGAGTTCATCAGCGAGGTCTGCGGACGGGTGTAGCCTGTGGGCCACGCCGTCAAATATCCAAGATGTCCTTGCGGCACGACGGTCACGTTGACCGAGTAAGCAGCGGCGTTGCTGGGAATCCCGGGGCAAGAGCCTTGCGGCAGCGCAAAGTCACGCGACGTTCCGCCGGAGATTGCCGGACCGCCAAATGGGCCGTTGGCCTGACGCGTATCCACCACGCGACACGGCGTGAGCGGGACGAACCGCAAAGCGATGGGAAGATTGAAGACAGCGGTGACGGTCTTCGCTGCAGTGACGGTAACCGTGCAGCTGAATCCGAAGCTTAAATCGCAGTTGCGCCAGCCGGTGAACAGTGAACCTTGTGCCGGAGTTGCCGTCAGCGTGACCGGTTGTTCATCGTAGTACGGGGCCGAGCAAACACTGCCGCAGTTGATGCCGCCATCCATGCTGGTGACGGTTCCGCTGCCCGTGCCTGACTTGGTGACGGTCAATACGAACTGTGTGTTCTGCGTGATGGTGAAACAACCAAACTCGTCGCCTTCCTGGTTGCCGGCGACGTCAACGCTGTAGGCTTCGACGCAGTGATAGCCGGGCAGATAGGCGTAGAACGGAGCCACCATAACTTTGGAACGCTCCGTAATCGACGGAAACGTAGGTAGCCGCTACTCCGCTGGCATTGTCGGTAGCCGTAAGCGTGATCAGCACCGGACCGCTGTACTGTCCGTTCCCACCGTTGCCGCTGAGGTTGATCGCCGTCACCGGCGGAATACTGTCGAAGCAGAGCGCGCCGTAGGTGCCCAGACTGGAGTTGCCGGCGTTGTCCCAGGCGCGAACGTAGGCGTTGTGGCATCCCTGCGACTGGTTGGCCAATCCGCTGACGGAACCGCTGGAGCCGTAGCCACCCAGGTTGTAATAGCTGGAACCGCCGCCTGGAGTGGCTTGACTGTAAGGATCCCCCGGATCAGCGTCCCAGCCTTCGCTGTAGCCGGCTGCGCCAATGGGCTGACGGCCGTTTCCACTCGTGTCAGTCAACGTGATATTGAGAGTCTGATCGACGTTGTACCACCGGTTGACCGGAGGGCCGGCAATTGCGATCTGCGGTCCGCTGCCATCTCCCGCCAACGCGTCATTGAACATCCAGGCAAGCTGGAACATATTCGCCGACCCCCAGCCAGTCACCTGGTCGAACCCCCACCCCGCGCAGAAATAATGCAAGTTGTACTGGCTCGTGATGTCGTTGTTATTGCATCCCTGGATGATGTCGTAGAAGGGATAGTGCGGTGCGAAGGAATAAACCCCTTCGGTATAGAGAATCGGATTAGCAAGACCCAGGGGTGAACACGGCGCCGACTGCGAGGACCCGCAGGTGTCTCCGACCAGGCTCTGGATATACAGCAGATAAGCATTTTCCTGGGCAAAAAAGCCTGCCATCTCCGGCGCGCTGATGCTGGTTCCGCCTACAGCTTCGAAGGACCCCTGAAAGAAGATCACTTGCGGCGCGTAAACGCCGTCGGCATTCAAGGCGACATCGGGGACGCTTCGCATTCCGTTGCAGGTGTAGGGTTGATAGGCAGGCGCCGAAAAATGGGAACTGCAGCCTCCACCGCTGCCTCCGTCATTCTGGGCACAGCCATAGGGTCCGCCGCTCCAGCCGATTTCACTGCTGTAGTAGCCTTGCGAAGAAATCAGCGTGGTTCCGCCCACCGCGGTGACATGCGGATCGGAGGCCGGATAACTCACTGATTCGGTTCGGCAGTCGGCAGTAGCGCCGCCATCGTCGGAAGACGCAACCAGGGTGAAACCTTGGCCGGCCATCGAACGGAAGATGGCGCCCCAGGAATTGAGCGTGCCGTCCTCGATGGCTTCCTCTTCGCTCTCACCAAAGCTCATACTCACAATCCGAACGTAGCCGTCGGTGAGGATGCGATTCAGCACCGCCGCCAGCGAGTAAGCGTCGGCGCCCTCATAGACGTACACTGTGGCCGTGTTGCTCGATGTGCTGAAGCTGTTGGCCATCGCAGTCGTGTATTCGGTGTCGGCGGTAGCTTCAGGATCGCATGTCTGATCCTGAGGATTGCACTGCTGCGCTCCCCCAATCAGAATTCTCTGCGTGTTGACCGCTAATCCATACTGCTGCGCCCAATACTGAATGTCGCCGTCGGCATAGTCTCCCCAGATGGCAACTGCGATGGAAGACTGCGGCGGCGAATGTCCCGGATTGCCCAGCGGATTGCAGCAATGCCCCAAACCCTGCAGTGGCTGGAAGTTGTAAAAGTAGGAGGTGTAAAGGTCGCCGGGATCGTAGGCGCCGTAGGTCTCGAATGTGCCTGGTTTCTTTTTACTGATTGACTGCCGCTTTGCTGGATTTCCATCCAATCGCAGATTGCCGGCCTTGGCGTACGCCGGGCCCGGAGAATAGAGCGGATAGCTACGTTGCGGCAGGCCCGTGTGAAGCGCGCTGTGCATCGCCTGAATATTGTTCAGTCCGAAAATGTACTGAACGATTCCGCCCAGCGAGCCGGGAACCGTAGGGCCGCGATCGTTCGAGAAATACGACTTGTTCCCGATCTGGTAGTTGTTGAGATTAATCTGGAACGCCTTCTCGATCACCGCTACCGGCGCCTGCACTTGTACCAGCAGGCGGTTGGGAAAACGCATGGTGACCGTAAAGCCCTGGCTCTGAGCCCAGGTCAGAACCGCCTGCTCATCTTCCGGCGACGGAGAGAAGCGCTCGATCCATTGCTGCCCAGTCAGGTACTGGTGATATTGGGGTGACGCCGGATCCTGCAACTGCTGCAGGAGTTGCTCTTCCTGCTCGGGCTGGGGCGTCTTCAGCGAAAACGTCACCCGCAGCATCTGTTGGGGATCCATGGGTCCCAGCATTTGCGCGGAACCGTTCTTCACCGCCGACGGAAGCTGCGGCAAAGTAACCGATTGCGCTGGCAGAAGGACGCAAGCGAAAAACAGGAAGGTAATGATGAAGGCGAGAGTCAGGAATTTGCTACGCCTGGCCCCAGATACCCATCCAGCAGAAACTACACGACAGCGGCGCATGGAACCTACTCCGGAGACGATTGTGGGGGAGCACAATTCAATCCGAAAGCTGGCCTATCCCGGATTCGAAAGCAGAGTAGCACAAGGATGAGGAGAAGGCTCGGAAAATTAGGGGACAGATAGATGAATATCCGAAATAGGCCAAGCTTGCGGAAAGGTGCCCAGCGGATTTAAGGAGGGAGATGTAAGTTATGTAACGGCTGATACGAGAAAGAGATTGATAGGAATTGGCATCCACCTGCGTTAAAGTCTTGGGCGCGCAGCGACTGTAAAAACAGGAGGTCCAATGCTAGTCAGAATTCTCTCCACCATTTTGCGTGCTGGCTTCACGATAGTCGCCACCGGACTGTTTGTGACGACCGCATGGGGAACCGACCACCAAACCGTCTTATACGACTTCGGCAACGGTATGGATGGCTACGGCGCCTCTGGTGGTCTGATTATGGATTCCGCCGGAAATCTCTATGGCGTGACCTTCCAAGGCGGCAGTCATGTATAAGTTGACGTCGCCCTCCATCCATCCGGCGTCTCGTGCCCATTAAAAACAGCATCGAATTGAAGCCTGCCGAAGCGCCCCACGTCTCGCGGTTTTAGAGACGTGGGCGCGTTTGTAACACGTATGTCACCGGGTGCTCGCCCTTGAAGATCTGTTTCGCCCAAGGCGGCGGAAACCACTAGGAAAGAGCGTTTCGTCTTCTCCGGTTCGTCTCCAAGCATGGCCTAAACAGGCTGAGAAGGCCGTACTTTCGCCACTTTTTTGTTAATTTCGCGGTTTATCTTTTGCATATCTACTGCGCCAAGTGTCTTGTCTTGAGTTAGATACACAGATTCTCGCAATTCACGCAGATATCGGATAGAGCAGTCTTGAAGCTCCAGGCGTTCTCGAGGACCATGCAGCCACGACGCGGGAGTTGTGCCCACTCAATTACCCGCCATTGGGGACCACGCCACAAAAGGGGCAGAAAAGGAAAACCCGATGAAAAATGCGCTGCTTTGTCTGATGTTGCTGGCCTGTCTCGTTTCGGCCAGCGCCTCCAATAACCCAACGATCCAAATCACTCCGTCGCCGATCTCGATACCGAGCGGAAGCACCCAGCAGTTCAACGCGGCTTTCAGCGACGGCAGTCAGGTACAGAGCTGCACCTGGCTGACGACTGGATCCCTCAACGCAATTCAGGGAACGGGAGTGTCAACGGCTCTGTTTGCCGCTGGAACACTCAAGGCCACCTACATTATCCAGGCGAACTGCACCAACACCAGTAACGTACAGGCCACCGGAATCGCGATTGTCGCGGTTCGCTAAAGCAGGAGTACAGCCCTGGGAAAATCGAAAACCAGCCCGTCAACACCAAGTTCGCCAATCCACGGGAGACGCCATCGTCTCCCGTGTCGCTTTACGCTCGTTGCTTGATTTTCGCCGGCCTACTGCTTCTGCGAGGTGCGCTCCAGCGTGACGAAGAAATCGCGGCTGATGGGCTCGATGGTCGCCTTTACTTCCGGAAACCTCGCGAACATCTGCTGCAATTGCGGCTTGGTGTAGAGGAACAGGTCGCAGCGTTTCTTGTAGCGCATCTGCCGCTGCCATCCCAGAATGCCGCCCGCTACAGGGAACGAGAAGAACGCCTTCTGCCGGGTGAGCGACAGGACCTTGGCCACAACCTTTTCCGGATCGGGCATGTAGTCCATGAAGCCCATCACGATGACGTTGTCGAAGATCTCCTGCGGCTCGTAGGTGTAGAAATCGGCCACCATGAACTTGCAGCGCTCGCCGACGCCGACCTTCTTGGCGTGTTCGGTGGCGATCTTCAGCATGCCGTCGGCGAAGTCGATGCCGACCACGCGCGAGGCGCCGCGCTGCGCCAGCGTGATGGAGTAGTGCCCCGGGCCGCAGCCTACATCGAGGACGCTCTTGCCCTGCACCGGCTCGCAGCCCTCAATGGACTTCTCGTAGCGCAGGCGCATGCTTTTGCGGAAGATCTTGTTGATGAAGCTGTCGAAGACTCCGTTCTGGTTGCCGTAGATGGCGTCGAAGTCGTTGGCATACTGATGGAAGAACGTTTGGGTACGGTCAGGCGACATATGAGTTAACCAATTCCGGATGCTGGGCGATGACGTTCTGGAACGTGGTGACGGGAAAATCCTTGAGGACACGCCGGACCTTCCACTCCGTTGTGTCCAGATTAACGTACGACTTGAACGCGCGCTTGCGGCTCATGGGCAGCCGCGGATGCCGGGGATCGATCTCGCGCGGATGGATGTAGAAGACCACCGGCCGGCCATCGGCGAGTACTTCCTTGGCTTTCTTCTTGATCAGCCAGTACGGGAACAGCCGCAGATATCCGCCGCCGAAGAAGCAGATACGCTTGCCCATCATGTCGGCCACACTGATGGGAAGCTCCAGCAAGCGCTCGTCGCGTGCCAAGGCGATGCGGTTCGCGACGCCCTTCGCGCAGACCTCCGTGAGCGCGCGCTGCGGGAAATACCGATGAGTCGTACTGATAGCCGGCGTCCGCCAGCGTATCGAAGAACCACGGCGTGTCGGTGGTCGTCGAGAAGCCAGGTGCGCGATATCCGACTACCGGCGCGCCGGCGATATCCTCCAGCATCAGGCGCGCGCGCTGGACGTCGCCATGAAACTGCTCGCGACTTTGCTGAAAGACCAACTGGTGTCCGTAGCCGTGCGAGGCGATTTCATGGCCGCGGGCAGCGGCTTCTTTCACCAGGTGCGGAAAGCGCTCGCCGACCCAGCCGAGAAAGAAGCACGTGACCTGCACGTTGCAATCGCTGAAGATGTCGAGCAGGTGGCGAAAATTCTTTTCGACGTGCGAAGGCAGCCCCGCCCACGCGGTGATCGGCGGAGTGGTGGGCAGGTCCAGGATGTGGAACCAATCTTCGACGTCTACGGAGAAATATGGAAGTCTGCATGACTGGCCGCTGGCGTCCTTAAAAAATATAACGATTCCGCTGCCGGGCACAAGTCGGGACAATACCCTGCCGGAACGATCCATCATTCACCGCGGCCCAGGCTCGTAGACTACTTGCTTTTTTTCTTGGGCTTCTTAGCTTCGCGTTTTGGAGCGTTTTTGTTTGCCATGTTTCCAGTCTATTCGAATTTCGAAAGCGTTCAACTCTCTTGCGTGCCGGAGTGCGACTTCCGGCAACAGGCGCGCCTTGCCCGTCACGGACGGCGGCCGTGTTCGGGTAGTATGAAGGACACGTAACGACCATGGATTCCGCCATCGTTCGCAGGACACTTCGTCATCTTCTTCCAGCCTTACCCGCAGTCCTCGCCCTTTCCCTGGCATACATTCGCCGAAGACATGGTGCATCCTGCGCACGCGTCCAAGGGCATGGTGGCAACGGTGCAGCCAGAGGCCTCCAAGGTGGGAGTGGCGATCATGCAACAGGGCGGCAATGCCGTCGACGCCGCCGTCGCCGTTGGATTTGCGTTGGAGGTGGTCTACCCCGAGGCCGGCAACATCGCCGGCGGAGGCTTTATGCTCTTTCGCCGCGCTGATGGAGAAGTCCACTTCCTCGACTATCGCGAGAAGGCGCCTGCGAAAGCTGCGGCCAACATGTATCAGGACGACAAGGGCAACGTGGTTCCCGGACTCAGCACCATCGGCTATAAATCCGTCGCCGTACCGGGTTCGGTGGCCGGAATGGTTTACGCGCAGCAGCACTGGGGCAAGCTCACGCTGAAGCAGGTGATGGAACCGGCAATCCGCCTTGCGCGCGATGGCTACGTTCTTGAATACGAGCAGACGAGGTCTTTCCACGATCCCGATCTCGCGAAGTTTCCTGAATCGCGCCGCATCTTCCAGCGCGATGGAAATTACTACCAGCCGGGCGACACATTCAAGCAGCCGGAGCTGGCGAAAACACTCGAGCGCATCGCCGCAAATCCAGATGACTTCTATCACGGAGCGCTGGCGCGCGAGCTGGCAGCCGCCATTCAGAAAGGCGGCGGACTGGTCACCGCCGACGACCTGGCGCACTACGAAGTGAAGGAGCGCCCGCCCATCCGCGGCACCTATCGCGGATACGAGATCATCAGCGCGCCTCCGCCATCGTCGGGAGGCGTAGCGCTCATCGAGATTCTCAACATTCTGGAGGGCTACGACCTAACGAAGGAGGGTGCTGACTCGGCCGAAGCGATTCATCTCACCGCCGAAGCCTACGAGCGCGCCTTCTTTGATCGCGCCGAGTTCATGGGCGATCCCGACTTCTCGAAGATTCCGGTCGCGCAGCTTATCGACAAGCGTTACGGCAATGCCTGGCGTGAAACCATCGCCGTGCGCAAAGCCACGCCCAGCGCCGATATCAGGCGGCCGTCGGTGTTCTCGCAACTCGACAGCTACGCCAGCTCCCATCCGCAACCGGTCTCGTTCGTTGAACCCGATCATACGACGCACTACTCCATCGTCGACGCCGAAGGGAACGCAGTATCCGTCACCACGACTTTGAACGACAGCTTTGGCTCGCACGTCACAGCCGATGGCCTCGGTTTTCTGCTAAACGACGAGATGGACGACTTCTCCTCGAAGCCGGGCGTGCCCAACATGTACGGACTGATCCAGGGACCGGCAAACGCCATCGGACCGAACAAGCGGCCGCTGTCCGCCATGACCCCCACCATCGTCCTGAAGGACGGCAAGCTGTTCCTGGTCCTGGGCTCGCCCGGCGGCCCGACGATCATCACCACCGTCGCCAACGTGCTGATGGGCGTGGTCGACTATGGTTTGAACATTCAGCAGGCGGTCAACGCTCCGCGCTTCCATAATCAGTGGATGCCCGACAAAATCCTGGTCGAGCCCACGGGAATTTCACCCGACACAATCGGCATTCTGGAACGCATGGGGCATAAGATCGACAAGGCGCGTGGATTTTGGGGCGATGCCGAATGCATCGCCATCGACGACAAGACGGGCGAGCGACTGGGCGCCAGCGACGGACGCAACCAGGGAAAGGCGATTGGCTACTGATGCGCAGAGCGATGTCCACTTTGATCTATGCGCGAAGCGAGAGGCTGCATCCCGGGCTGCTCGATCAGTTCGTCTCCGGCGGCGCCGAGGCTGTGGAGATTTTTGCCGCGCGCGGCCACTTCAATTACCACGAGCGCCAGCACGTGCGCGAGATCGCCAACTGGTTTCGCAGCACCGGCATTTCCTTTCATTCCATGCACGCGCCCATGTACAGCGATGACGAGTGGGGGCGCGCCGGGGTTCCTCCCGTCAACATCGCCGCCGTCGAGAAGCGTGATCGCATCGCCGCCATGGACGAGATCAAGCGCGCCATTGAAGTTGCCGAGCAAGCGCCGTTTCGGTTTCTGATTCAGCACGTCGGCGTCAGCAAAGAAGAAGCCGATCCGCACAAGACCGAAGCGGCCATGATGTCGCTGGAGCATCTGCATGCCTTCGCCAAGCCCCTAGGTGTGACCGTGCTGGTCGAGAACATTCCGAACGAACTTTCAACCCCGGAAGCGTTGATGGAATTGCTGCAGGCCGGGCGCTTCACCGACATCGGCGTGTGCTTCGATCTCGGGCACGCCCACATGGCAGCGGGCGTGAAGGAGTCGTTCGAGGTGCTGAAAGACCGCATCCGTTCGACCCACGTTCATGACAACAACAAAGATCACGATTCTCACCTCTGGCCCGGAGCCGGTTCGATCGACTGGAAGGAAGCCGTCGAGCTACTGCGCAGCGCTCCCGGAGTTCCACCGTTGTTGCTGGAAATCGAAGGCGTCGAAGGCGAGAAGGTTTCGGAGAAAATGGCAGCGGCGTACGGCAAACTGGAAGAAGCCCGTTAGCCGCGCTTCATCGACGCATTCCAGGCTTCAATCACACGCTCCCCCGTTGAATTGTCATCCCGACCGGAGGCGGCCGCCTTTGCCGCCGTAGCGGAGGGACCTGCGGTTCCTCACAAGCAACAACCCTCGTTCCCCTTCCGGCAGACCGCAGATCCCTCGACTTCGCGGCTGCCGCCGCTTCGCTCGGGATGACAATTCGTAAAAGGTGCGTGCGAGTAGAACACGGCAAATGCCGGCTCCCCTCCAGGTTTCTTGACATCGGTCAACCTCGGCCTACATACTTGCGCCGTTCTGTCGGGCCATAGCCAGAGGGGATCCGATGAAGAAGAAACCAGCCAAAAAGGCCACCAAGAAAGCGGTTGCCAGGAAACCGGCCGCGAAAAAGGCCGCTCCGAAAAAAGCTGCGAGCAAGCGTGCGGCCGCTCCCAGCGCTAGGCGACTTCCCGCCAAAGTGCAGGCGCCGGTGATGCCAGCACCGCAGCCGGGCGACAAGCTCACCTTCAACCACGCGATGATTTATGCCAAGGATGTGCAGCGGGTGATGGAGTTCTATCGCCAGTGGCTCGATTTCAAGCTCATCGAAGATTTTCGCTACGAAGGCAAGGTCGTCTACGCGCGCATGCGCGCCCCCGGCGGCGACGGAACCATCGCCCTGCACCAGGCCGGGCCAGGCGCCTCCGTTGCCAGCGACGGCGTGCGCCTGTATTTCGAGGTCCGCGACCTCGACGAATTCTGCCGCAGGCTGCAGCGGCGCGGCTTCTACTTCACCCAGATGCCGACGATGATGCCCTGGGGCTGGCGTCACGCCTATCTCAACGACCCCGAGGGACACGAGATCAGCCTCTACTGGGCCGGTGAAGTCCGCATGCAGAAGACGGTGATGCAGGCAGCAAAGCGAGCCGCTAGGTCCTAGCTCTTCCCTCTGGATAGGTGGAGCAGCGCTTCAGCGGTGCATGGAGAATGCAGACCGACGCAGGCCTGAAGGCCCGCTCTACCGCGGGGTGATTGCCATTGACCTTTTAGGGCGTGCCCCGCATCTTCTCTCTCATTTCCGCCGCATCTAATCCCTGAAAGGCCGCGTCCGCTACACTGTCAAGTTGACCCTTCTGACGGCGCAGCCTAACATAACCGCCAGCGGAACCGAGGTTCTCGGATGGTCGGCGAGACAGTCTCCCACTATCACATCGTGGGGAAACTCGGCGGTGGTGGCATGGGCCTGGTCTACGACGCGGAAGACACGCGTCTGGGCCGCCACGTCGCCCTAAAGTTCATTCCAGACGATCTGGCTCACGATAAAAAGTCCATGGACCGCTTCCTGCGGGAAGCGCGCGCCGCCTCGCAGCTCAATCACCCCGGCATCTGCACCATCTACGACATTGAAGAGATGAACGGTCTGCCGTTCATCGTCATGGAGAAGCTCGAGGGCCAGAGCCTGAAGGAGCGCCTGCGCGGCGAGCCCATGGAACTCGACGAGATTCTCGACGTCGGCATCCAGGTCGCCGACGCGCTTGCCGCCTGTCACGCCAAGGGCATCATCCATCGCGACATCAAACCGGCCAACATCTTCATCACCACCTCCGGGCAGGTCAAAATCCTCGACTTCGGGTTAGCGAAAATTTCGCCCGGCTTTGCCGCCCACGACCCTAAGTCGATCGAAGATCCGCTTTCGGTCGCGGGAGACATCTTCGGCACCGCAGTCTACATGTCGCCCGAACAGGCGCGCGGCGAGGAATTGGACGCGCGCACCGATCTCTTCTCGCTGGGCTCGGTGCTCTACCAGATGGCGACCGGCAAGAAGCCGTTCTCAGGGAACAACACCGTCACCACGCTGGAGGCCGTACTCAACCGCAAGCCGGATCCGCCGCTCAAGCTGAATCCCAAGCTGCCGCCCGATCTGCAAGGCATCATCGGACGCGCCATGGAGAAGAATCGCGGCAACCGCTATCAGGATGCGCTGACGCTGAAGGCCGACCTGCAAACCCTCAAGCGCGAAACCGATCCCGCGCTCACGTCGAGCGGCCGCCTGCGCAATGCGTTTCCCTACCGCATCTCCACCAGCACGTTCCAAACGACCAGCCGCTGGCAGACCTACCTGCTGCTGGGCGTGAGCGGCGTGCTCATCATGGTGCTCACGCTGGCGGGTCTGTGGTGGTTCAAACATCGCAGCGGCGCCGTCGGGCCGCGCAATACCATCGCTGTGCTGCCGCTCCAGAACGTCAATAACGACATCAGCGTCGACTTTCTGCGCTTCGCCCTTGCCGACGAAATCGCCAACGTGCTCACCTACACGCGCTCACTGGATGTGCGGCCCTCTTCGCTCACCCAGAAGTACTCCGGAACCAACGTCGATCCGCAGAAGGTTGGGCGCGAACTGCACGTTGCCACCGTGCTGACCGGTCACTTCGTCAAAGAAGGTGAAAACCTGATGGTCACGCTGCAGGCCGTCGATGTGCGCGATGACAGTGTGCTATGGCAATCCACCTTCACGGCACCGTCACAAGACCTGATCGCCCTGCAGTCGAATATGGCGGCGCAGTTGAATCGCGGTCTGCTGCCGCGGCTGGGCATTGCAGGAGGCCAGTATGCCGTCGGATCCCGTCCTAAGAATCCCGAGGCTTACGATCTGTATCTGCACGCGCTGGCGCTGCCCCACGATCCCGGCCCGAATAAAGATGCGATTGCCGTTTTGCAGCGCGTGGTGCAGATCGATCCCGACTACGCTCCGGCATGGGCTGAGCTGGGCATTCGCGCCTATTACGATGCCACCTACTCCGATGGCGGAGAGCCGATGTATCAGCTCTCCAACCAGGCGTGTTCGAAGGCGGTCGCACTCGATCCCAACCTGACGCCCGCTGCCGGGCAACTCATCACCAACCTCGTCGAGCGCGGTGAACTCACCAAGGCGTATCAGGCGGCGCAAGCTCTGGTGAAGCGCCAGCCGGAAAATGCCCAGGCGCACTTCGTGATGAGCTACGTCTATCGCTACGCCGGCATGTTGCAGGAGGCCACCACCGAGTGCAACACGGCGCTGGCGCTCGATCCCGCCAACTACATCTTCCGCTCGTGCGCGTGGCCGTTCATGGAGTTGGGCAAGACCGATCGTGCCGCCGATTTCATCCGACTCGACGCCGGCTCGGAGTGGGCAGCTTACGTGCAGCCGTCGCTGCTCTTGCGCGAAGGCAAAGTCGCCGAGGCGCGCGAAGCTGTGAAGCACATGCCGACGGCGCCCCGTTACCATCGCGATCTGCTGGAGGGCTGCCTGGATCTGCGCCCGGCTTCCGACCTGGATAAGATCGCTCTGGAGTCCGAGACCAGCTACCCGGCCGACCCCGATCCGGAGACCTGGTACATCGAAGGTTCGCTCTTTGCCTACTGCGGCAAGCCCAAAGCTGCGATCCACCTTATCGGAGCCGCGATCGACAACAACTACTGTGCGTATTCCAACTTGCTTACCGATCCCCTGCTGGCCAAACTTCGCTCCGACCCCGACATCGACAAGCTGCTCACCGCGGCCCACGAATGCCAGGAGATCGTGAAGAACTCGGCTGCGGCGGCCAGCCAGTAGATAGGCACATTTACCTGCCTATAACGATTGCTGGCACTTTTTCCAGTATCGTAGCCATCGTCCGGCAATAAATAATGGACAGTTAAGTGAAGCGCGAGACTCCACGGGAGGTATAGGGGCGTGTCGAAAGACGACAAGAAATTAAAAAAGGAGAAAGTGGAAAGCTCTGATAACGGTAAGCCGCAGCAGACGGAACCGAATCAGAGCGATACGGGCCGTGAGTGGATCTGTAGCGAGGTTAAGCCCGAAGGCAAGTACAGCGATGGGCATCCTCTGGACCCGGTGCAGTATCTCGAAGCCAAAATCATTCTCAAACCTGACCGCTTTGTTTCCGTGAACAGCTTCCGCGACTTTGGCAAGCTGGTACAGCACTGCGCCAAGTCGCTGAAAGTCGGCTTCCTCACGGATCCAAAAATCGGGCGCCGCCCTGACATTCGCGAAATCGTCTTTATGGACACGCCGGACTTCCGGCTCTACAACAACGCCTTCATCCTTCGCCGCCGCATCACCTACGAGGACGGTTTCCCGGTCGGCGATCCCGAGATCGTCTTCAAGTTCCGCCATCCTGACGAAATGACCGCCGCAAAAATGGACGTGCGGCCCAACATCGCCGGCAAGTACCAGATCAAATTCAAGGCCGAAGCGCTTCCGCAGAAAGAAGGCATCGGCGGTTTCCGCATTCTCTACTCGCATAACTGCCAGTTCGGTCTGAGCCAGATGCATCAGGGAGACAAGTTCGGCATGTGGCAACTGGCGCACGTCTTCCCTGCCCTCGGCATCCTGAAAAAGTCGAAAGACGAGCAGGTGACGCTGGTCAACGAATCCATCGTGGAAGAAGTGCTGCTCGAACTCGGCGACCTGGACTTCGGCAAAGGCATTGTCGGCCATTGCAACGTGGCCCTGTGGCGCTCGCGAGGCGATCACGCACCCCTGGTCGGCGAATTCGCCTATCAGCTTAAATTCAACCGCGGTGATGCAGTTCACGAGAAGCCCCGACGCCTCTCCGAACAGTTCTTCGTTTCACTGCAGCGCGAGGTGCAGGACTGGATCCAGTTGGGCACCACCAAAACCGGCATGGTATACCGCCTGAAAGGGAATGCCCCGCAAAGCCATGAGTGACGTCGCCGTCAAACCTGCATCCCCGTCGAAGACGAAGAAGGCTTCCAAGCCGGACACCACGCTCATGGAGATCTTCCTCGAGTTCCTCTTCATCGGCGCCACCAGCTTCGGCGGCGGCGTGGTCGCCTATCTGCGCGACGGCCTGGTCGGCAAGCGCAAGTGGGTCAGCGATCAGGAATTCGTCGAGTACCTGGCCATCAGCCAGAGCCTGCCCGGCCTCAACGCGACCAACATGGCTGTACTGGTTGGCGATAGCCTGCGCGGCTACCTGGGGTCGGTGGTTGCGCTCGTCGGAATATGTCTGCCCGGAGGCCTGCTGATGTCGGCAGCCGGTGCGGCTTACCACTCCAGCGGCAACGAGCCGTTGGCAAACGCCATGCTGCGCGGCGTTGCCGCCGCGGCCATCGGACTCATCCTGGCCACCACCATCAAGCTCGGGAAGAAGTCGCTGGCACACGCTTACGATTTGGTGTTTGTCGCGTTGACCGTCTACGCCGTCGACAAGCTGCATCAATCGGTGCCCCGCGTGCTGATCGTCGTCGGCCTTATCGCCATCTTCTGGTATCGCCCGCGCAAAACCAAAGAGGCCACTTCATGAACCAGCTCATCTCCCTGATCCGCGTCTTCGCCTATCTGTCGATCCTCACGGTGGGCGGCGGCCTGGCCGCGTTCCCCGAGATGAAACACCTGACTGTCGACGTGCACAAGTGGCTGAGCTTCGTGCAGCTCATTCACCTGTACAGCCTGGGGCAGGTTGCGCCCGGGCCGAACATGATGATGATCGTCGTCATCGGACAGTGGGCCGCAGGTGTTCCCGGCGCGTTTGTTGTGCTGCTCGCGTTCTTCGGCCCCACCGCAATCCTGGCGTGGATGATCGGAAGACTGTGGAAGCATCTGGAGAACTGGCCGTGGAGAACATCGATTGAGCGCGGGCTATCGCCGGTGTCCATCGGATTGCTGCTGGCCGGATGCCTCAGTCTCGCACGCGGTGCCGTTACCGGCTGGATGACCGCCCTGATCGCCGTGCTCGTGCTGCTGCTTTTGCTGCTGACTAAGCTGAATCCCGCGTGGCTGGTGCTGGCCGGCGCCATCGTCGGAGGCCTGGCGTTTGGGCCGGTGAAGCTGTAGCTGGCAGTTGTCGGATGCATCCGCTGGCTGGAGCACGCCTTCAGGCTCCTGAAAAACTCAACGGAAGCGAGCTTTGTGTCAGGGCACGACTTCAGTCGTGCCGATAAGGCTTCTAAAGTTTGGCCGAGCCGGCTTCATCCGGCGACAGGCTTTGAAAGCAGTTTTCAGCAGCTTGTTCAACGTGCATTTAACTTCGCGAGTCCAGGCTGGCTTGAGCCGCTGAGATAACCTTTAACCGTAGTCACCCTCAGCCTTGGGTTCGTATTAGGACTTCATCGCAGCTTTTGAATAACCCTCTCCTCGCCTCATAGCCTACAGCCGCTTTGGTGTAATCTCTTTCGTTTGGAGGTTACGCGTAATGATGCCTGCCCACGGTAGCCGAGTGCTGCCGTTTTCGTCCGCTCTCTTCTTCCTTCTCGCTCTCGCATCACCGATCTTCGCCCAGCAATACGACCCTTCGCTCTACGCCGGAATGCAGTGGCGGCAGATCGGTCCGTTTCGCGCCGGACGCGTCACCGGCGTGACCGGCGTTGCCGGACAGCCCGCAATCTATTACGTCGGCACCGCGGGCGGCGGAGCCTGGAAGACCACGGACGGCGGCATGGTTTGGAAGCCCATCTTCGATAAGCAGCACGTGCAATCGATCGGTTCCATCGAGGTCGCTCCCTCGAATCCGAACATCGTCTACATCGGCACCGGCGACGTCAGCAATGTTGGCGGATCAGTGAATCAGGGCAACGGCATGTGGAAGTCGACCGACGCCGGCGCAACCTGGGAGCACATCGGCCTGGAAGACTCGCGCCACATCAGCGCGCTCTGGGTCGACCCGAAAAATCCCGACATCGTTTTCGCAGCAGCCCTCGGTCACACCTTCGCTCCCAATGAGCAGCGCGGCATCTTCAAGACCACCGACGGCGGCAAGACCTGGCGCAAAGTTCTCTACAAGGATGACAAGACCGGCGCCGTTGACGTGGCCTTCGCTCCCGACAATCCGCAAATCGGCTTCGCCACATTGTGGTACCACTACGTCAATCCCGACACGCCCTTCGCCGGCCTGCTCGGCACCGGCGGCGCCGGTGTCTACAAAACCACCGATGGCGGCGAGACCTGGCAACTGCTCGCGATTCCGCAATTCGCCAAGGCCCACCTCGGACGCATGGGCGTGGTGGTTGCTCCCGGAGGCCAGCGCGTCTACCTGATCGTCTCCGAGCGCAAAGAAGGTGGGCTTTATCGCTCCGATGACGGCGGCGCAACCTGGAAGAAGATCACGGAGGATGTTCGCGTCACCGGCAACGGCTACTTCAGCAAAGTGTTTCTCGATCCGCACAATCCTGACATCGTTTTCGTCGCGCAGACTTCCCTGTATCGCTCGACCGATGGCGGCGTGACCTTCGAGTCCTACAAGGGAGCGCCCGGTGGCGACGACAATCACGCGCTGTGGATCGATCCGACTAACTCCGACTACATGATCATGGGCAGCGATCAGGGCGCCACCATCAGCATGGACGGCGGCAAGTCCTGGACCTCGTGGTACAACCAGCCCACCGGCCAGATCTATCACGTCTCCACCGACAATCGCTTTCCCTACTGGGTGTACGGCACGCAGCAGGACAGCGGCTCGGTCGCCACGCTCAGCCGCGGCGATTACGGCGCCATCACCTTTCTCGACTGGGACCCGATTGGCGCCTACGAGTTTGGCTACATCGTGCCGAGCCCGCTGAATCCCAACATTGTCTATGCAGGAGGCGAAGCGCGCGGACTGTGGCGCGTTGATCGCACCAATCGCCAGGTGAAGGTCATCTCGCCCAACGTCAGCCGCGACGGCGATTACCGCACGGCCACCAATCCTCCGCTGGCGATCTCTCCGCAAGACCCGCACATCCTGTACGAAGGCACGCAGTTCGTGATGCAGACCAGCGACGAAGGCAAGACCTGGAAGACGATCAGTCCCGACCTGACGAATCGCCCCGGTGAACCCGTGCCTCCTTCTGCCGACCAGGAAGAGAAGAAGCCCGAGGCCGCCAAGAGCGACGAGACGAAAGAGAAAGAAGCGGAGAACAAGAAACCGAAATCGCAGGAAGAAGAGCAGACCCTGAAGCCTCCGGATCGCCGTGCGATCACGACCATCGCGCCTTCTACCGTGAAGGGCGGAGTGATCTGGGTAGGCACCAACAACGGATTGGTTCAAGTGACGACCGACAACGGGGCGAACTGGCAAAACGTCTCGCCTCCCGGATTGCTGAAGTATTCCGAAGTAACCATGGTCGAGGCCTCGCACTTCGATGCCGGGACTGCTTACGTTTCCGTCGACAATCATCAGGGCAACGACTTCAAGCCGCACATCTTCCGCACCAGCGACTACGGCAAGAGCTGGCAGGAGATTGTCACCGGCATTCCCGACCTCAGCTTCGTGAAAGTGGTGCGCGAAGATCCCAAGCGCAAAGGCCTGCTCTACGCCGGAACCGAGACTGGTCCGTTCGTCTCGTTCGACAACGGAGATCAATGGGGAACGTTGCAGCAGAACATGCCGACGGTCTCGGTGCGCGACATGGTGGTGCACGACGACGACCTCGTCGCGGCGACCTATGGCCGCGCCTTCTGGATTCTCGACGACATGTCGCCGCTGCGGCAGATCGACGAGAAAGTTGCGAAGTCGAATGTGTACTTCTACAAGCCGGCAACGGCCATCCGCCTGCGCAACGACATGAACCAGGACACGCCGCTGCCTCCGGAGATGCCGGCGGGCGACAATCCTCCAACCGGCGCGATTTTCGACTACTACTTCAAGACGCCGCCGCAAGGCGAAGTCGCCATCGCCGTCTACGACTCGAAGGGCCAGCTCGTGCGCAAGCTCTCCAGCACTCAGGAGACGCTGCGCAGCGAAGAGCCGCCGCCGGTTCCCAACTACTGGGTCTATCATCCGACGCCACTGCCAACCAATGCCGGCATGAATCGCTACGTGTGGGACCTGCGCTACACCGCACCGGAAGCGCTGCAGCACACCTATCCCATCTCGGCGCTTTACGAGCGCACACACGCCGAGCCGCAAGGACCGTTCGTCGTCCCCGGCACCTACGAAGTGCGGCTCACCGTCGACGGCAAGACTTACAAGCAGCCGCTGACGGTCACCATGGACCCGCGCGTGAAGATCACGCAGGCCGAGCTCGAACAGCAACTCCAGTTCGAGCAGCAGATCGATCGCCTGATCACCGACACATTCAACTTGTACGAGCAGGCGGCGAAGTTCCTCGACGAAGTTTCCGATCGGCAGAATGCACTGAAGAACAACGACCAGGCTAAGGCTACGCTCGATGCCGTGAATGATCTTGCAGGGAAAAGCGCAGAAGCTGCAAGGTGAGATCCAGCGCGGCTTTGGCGGCTTCGGCAAACCCAAGCCGACCTTCACCCTGCTGAATGGCGAGCTATCGGGACTGTCGGAGACCGCCGGCCAAGCCGACCAGGCGCCGACGGACGCGATGCACGTCGCCTATCACGACTACTGCCAGGACCTGACGAAGGTCACGCAGCAGTGGTCAGAACTTGATGAAGCAGGACTTGCCGGCGGTGAACACGCAGCTCACGCAGCAGAAACTTCAGCCGCTGACACCGGTGATGGAAAACGCAAATGTGCCTGCATGCGAATGAGTGCTCTGGTCGTCAGCACTTAGCCCTCAGCGCTCAATCGGGGCCGGGTCTTACACGAGTTGTCATCCTGAGCGTAGTGCCCGCTTCGATTTCCTGACTCGCTGATTTTGCGAGTCGGGCGGGCACGGAGTCGAAGGATCTGCGGTCCAGTATGAGCCGCAGATCTTGACCACTGGCCACTGGCCACTGCCTTTCACCGGTTGTACACGGGCAGCGGCCCGCGCAGGTTGCGCCACACTTCGTCGCACTTCTTCAGCACGTCCTCGCTCAGCGGGCCGTCATCAATCGTCGCCAGGTTCTCGTTGAGCTGATCCATGCGCGACGCTCCAAGAATGATGACGTCGCTCGCGGTGTGATGCAGCAGCCAGTTCAGCGCCAGCGATACCAAAGACCGTCCCGCATTCTTCGCGATCTTGCGCAACTGCTCCACCGACTGGAAAGTACTGCTCGTGCCAGTAGCGATCCTGGTAGAGCTTGTTATTGTCGAAGCGCGTGCCCGGCGTGACCTTCTCCTGCTTGTGCTTGCCCGTCAGCAAGCCGCCGGCCAGCGGGTTATACACGACCGTCGAGATGCCGAACCGCTTGCACATCGGCAGGTACTCCTGCTCGATGCCGCGCGCCAGCAGGTTGTACATCGGTTGCGTGACATAGGGCGCGTGCCAGCCGCGCTCCTTGGCGATCCACAGCATCTCGACCACCTGCCAGCTCGCGTAATTGGACGACGCCGGATAGCGCACCTTGCCCTGCTTGATCAGCGACTCCATCGCCTCCATCGACTCTTCGATGGGCACGTTGTGGTCGGGCGCGTGAAAGTAATACAGGTCGAGATAGTCGGTACCCATGCGCTGCAAGCTTTCGTCGACCGCGCGCAGGATGGCTTTGCGCGATAGGCCTTGCTGATCGTCACCATCCCCCATCTTGAAAAATACTTTGCTGGCGATGACCAGCTGCTCGCGCTTGCCCTTGATGGCGTGACCCAGCATGGTTTCCGCCACGCCCGTCTGATACATATTGGCGGTGTCGAAGAAGTTGATGCCCGCCTCGATGCAGCGATTGACGATTTGCGTCGTGCCCGCCTGGTCCAGCGGCTTGCCGAAGGTCATCGTGCCAAAGCAGAAGCGCGAGACTTCCAGGTCAGTGTTCTTGAGCTTGATCTTAGGAATGTTCATGTGTGTCATCGCCGAAGGAATTCTACTGCGCAGACGCACGATAACGGGTGCCCCACTCATTCGCGGTTTTCGAATGAGTGGGAGGGAGGATCATCGTGTCAGCCGAACGCGCCCACTCGAACCGCAGATCCTCCGTCGACCTGAAGGCCTCCTCAGGATGATAAGGTGTGCTGGCATCGTCTCACGGCCAAAGCTCACGGCCCACAGCTTCTTACAACCATCCCTTGGACCTTGCAATCCGCGCAGCGTCTACGCGATTGGCTGCTCCCAGCTTGCTGATCGCCTCCGACAGATAGTTTCGCACCGTGCCTTCCGACAGATTCAGTTCGTTGGCGATGTCGAGGGTCGATGTTCCTTCGCCGGCCAGGCGTAGTACCTGGCGCTCGCGGTCGGTCAGCGGATCGGGTTCGTCGCTCCAAGCCTCGGCGGCCAGTTGCGGATCGATAACCCGCAACCCTTTGTGTACCCGGCGCACGGCATCGGCAAGCTGCTCGGCGGGCATGTCTTTCAGCAGATAGCCCGACGCCCCGGCATCGAGCGCGCGCCGCAAATATCCCGCTCTGGCAAACGTCGTGAGGATGATGACGCGCACCGGCACGCCGTTCCGTTTCAGCTCGGCAGCAACTTCCAAACCTGTGAGCTTCGGCATCTCGATGTCGGTGATGAAGACTTCGGGCCGCACCTGCTGCACGGTGCGCAGCGCCTCTTCGCCATCGCGGGCGCGCGCGACGACTTCGATATCGTCTTCCATCTCGAGCAGTGCGGCCAGCGCGCCCAGCACCATCGCCTGGTCTTCGGCGATGACCACTCGTATCTTGTCGCGCTTTGCGACGCTCATGCTCCCAGTTTCGCAGAGAAGAGGCGGCAGGCGCTACTGGGCCGCCGTTGGCGCGAGTGGCAGATGGATCACCAGGCAGGTTCCCGCTTTCGTGTGCCGTTGCAACGAGCCGCCAATGGCCTCCAGCCGCTCGCGCATGCCGCGCAGGCCGTTACCTTCCGGTCCATCGGCGCCGCGGCCGTTGTCGGCAATCTCGAGTGTGGCGAGATTATTTTCGCGCTGCAAACGCACGCTGCATTGCTGCGCCTGCGCATGACGCACAACGTTGGTCACCGCCTCGCGCAAGGCCAGCGCCAGCACCGTCTCCTGCGCCGGAGTCAGCGGCAGCTCGGCACATTCCGCATTCACCGTGATGCCGGCTGTCTCCAGTGTCTTGCGCGCGCGAATCAGTTCCGCCGCCAGTCCTTCACCGCGATAGCCACTGATCGCCTCGCGCACGTCAGCCAACGCGGCGCGCGAGGTATGCTCCACGTCGAGCATCTCCTGCTTGGCGCGCTCCGGATCGCGATCCACCAGCTTGCGCGCCAGCTCGGCCTTCAACGTGATCAGCGAAAGCGTGTGTCCCAGCAGATCGTGCAGGTCGCGCGCGATGCGTTCGCGTTCGGCGACCTTGGCCAGGCGCTCCACTTCACTTTGCGCCAGATGCAATTTCTCGGTGGCGCACTTCTTTTGGGCGAAATAAAAATTCGCTGCGCCGGTAGTGAGCGCGAAAAACGCCATCATCAAGCCGAAGACCAGCGGCCGGTCCAGCAGCCAGTTCTCCGTCAATGTGATGGCTAGAATCAACGCCAGCCAAAGCCACATCTTGCGCGATTGATCGATCCACGCGATGGCCGCGGCAGCATAGATGAAGAAGCCCATCGCACCGGAGTTCCACGGCGAACACGCGATGCCCAGCACCACCATGCCAATCGTGATCACCACAGCCTTCGGCCCCTTGGCGCCGAAGGCCTGCAGATACATAAGCGTGAAGACGACCCCGACAACGATCGTCCCGACCCAGATCAGCCCGCCGTGATGGTTCAGGATCGGATCGAGGAAGAAGAAGACCAGATACATCAGCCAGATGACGGGGATCCAGCCATATTCTTTTCGTCCGGGATAGATGCGGTCCAGCATGATTTGCCCCTATTGTTATCTGGAAGTGGCGCGCGGCACAACCATGTACCACACGAGGGAGCAGGCGACGAGCGCGACGGCCAGCCAATCGAAGTGCCCGCTCAGCGTCAGGCCGAGGAAGACCGTCATCGTCACCGCCCACAGAATCCATTGCGCCGATGTGCTTTTCATGAGAGAACCCCCGCTTGCCGCTTTTTTGCTTTTCGCTCTTAGCTCTTAGCTTTTGGCTCTCAGCCTTCGACCTCAGTTCCGCACTGGCCACTGACTACTGGCCACTGACCTACCCATACGTCTCGCCTTCATCCCTGCGATAGCCCCAGGCGGCCAAGCCCAGGAAGATCATCGTGAACGCCGCCAGCGCTTCCACGTGCGACCACGCCGTCGCCGGCTCGGTTGTCATGCCGACGCATCCCAGAGCCAGCTGCGCCATGTGATACGGCGGCAGGAACTTCGCCAACGTTTGCAAGCCGTGCGGCAGCAGGAACAGCGGAATCCACAGGCCCGAACAGAACGACATCGGAAGATAAATCAGGTTGACCACCGCCGGCGCCGAATTCGGCTTCGCAAAGTAGCCGATCGCCAACCCCATCGCGCTGAACGGAATCGAGCCGGCCACTAGAATCCCCAGCAGCTTCGCCGCAGTCATCAGCGGCAGGCGCACGCCGCCGAAGGCGAATCCCACCGCGAGCAGCAGCAGAATGATCACGGTACTGAACACCATCGCCGCAAACAGCTTGGCGAAGAAGTACGCGCCGATCGGCATCGGCGACGCGCGCTTCACCTGCAGCCAGCCCTGTCCGCGCTCGATGGCCAGGCTGACGCCGAAGCCGAACAGCGCCACCGCCATCACCCCGAAGCACCCCATCGTGCCCAGCATGTAGACGGCGTTATCGTTGCGCACCGCTGCGTTGTTGTGTCCCAGCACGATCCCGAACAGCACGTAAAACATCAGCGGGAACGCGACCGTCGAAATTGCATACACCGGGATGCGGATGTTCTTCACCAGTTCGTAACGCGCCTCTTTCGCATAGACCGTGAAGGTCTGCGCCAGCGAGCGTCGCGGGGCAACGTTGGTGAGAGGAAGAGTAGTGGTTGCCATGTCAGTTCTTCTCCTTCATGTCGGCGTTGTTCTTCTGCGTCAGCGCCAGGAACGCCTCTTCCAGTCCTGCGTTGGTCACTTCCAGGTCGGCGAGCCACGCGTCGCGCTGCAACAACTCGCGAACCACCGGCTCGGCGGCATTCACCTGCAGTTCAAAAGCGTTGCGGTCGGCCTTGACGCTGAGCACGCCGGGAATCTGCTTGACCTGCTCGATGCTGAGCTGGCTGGTGCAGCGAATTTGCTTGCCCATGGCCCGCGCCTTGATGTCGGCAGGCGTGCCTTCGGCAATAATCGCGCCCTGGTTCAGCACCAGGATGCGGTCGGCGAGCGCGTCGGCTTCGTTGAGATAGTGCGTGGTCAGCAGCACGGTCTTGCCGCGCGCGATCAGGGTGCGGATCTGCGACCACATCAGGCGGCGCGCTTCGACGTCGAGACCGACCGTCGGCTCGTCAAGGAAGAGCAGGTCGGGATTGCCGCAGATGGCGAGTGCAAAGAGCACGCGCTGCTTCTGGCCGCCAGAAAGCTCGCCGTACGCGCGATTCTGGATATCGTCAAGGCCGGCGATCGCCAGCGTTTCGGCCAGCGGCAGTGGGCTGGGATAGTACGACGAGAACAGGTCGATGTGCTCGCGAACTTTCAGCGTCTCCGGCACCCGTCCGACCTGCAGCATGGCGCCAACGCGCGTCTGCATCTGGCCGCTCTGCGGATCGGCACCGAACACCGAAACGCTGCCCGCATCCGGCCTGGCAGAACCCAGCAGAAGGCGCACCAGCGTGGTCTTCCCCGCGCCGTTGGGTCCCAGCAGGCCCAGCAACTCGCCGGCTCGAATCTCCATATTCAGATGGTTGAGCGCGATCACGTCTCCGTAGCTCTTCTTCACGTTGCGAGCGCTGGCAACGGTTCTCGACTGAGGTACCGGTGTGTTACGCGGCATTTCTGCGATGGCGGTTGACATCCTTCACTCCTGTGTCCGGCTTCTCTCCGGTACGCTGACGATCATCGGTCAGCGGCGCCGGCCCAAGTAGTGCCGATTGTCAGCGACGGCGGATGACAAATGTCATGACCACCGCAAAGCGCCTCGGGAACTGAATTTGGATTGGACGGAGGGCGAGGAGCGGTCTTCCCAAATAAACTCGGCCGCGCTTTGCGCGCGGCCGGAGGGAGGAATCTCAATCCGGAGCAGGAGGTCTCTCCGGACAGAAGGTCTAGGTCAGGAAGAATTCGCGGGTGACCTTGGTCCACTGCTCATCGGGCATCGTGCTCGCCAGGTCGTCCACCGCTACTCCGCCGTCCTGCGCCAGGGCTCCGAGGGCGTTCGGCATAACCCGCTGCAGTCTCATCGAGGACTCTTCAGTCCACCACCGGGCCAGCGCGCCGCCCAGCAGGTTGCGGAAGTTGGTCTTGGAGTCGGGCGACTGAACCGTGATCATCCAGCCTTCGCCGTAGCAATCTTTCGTCGCCAGCGTGGGATCGTTGACCAGTGCTTCGTTGATGTCGGCCACGCTGCCCTCGATCGGGGAAACCATGTCGACCTTGACGCCGTTGCGGACCATGCTCCACACCTTCTGTCCCTGGCGAATCCACTGGCCGCGTTGCGGCAGAGTCACATGCTCGACTTTGCCGACCAGCTTCGAGGCGAAGTCGTCGATGCCGATTCGAACCAGGTTCGGACTCTCGCTCAGTGCCCAAGTGTGTCCGGGATGATAGCGCAGGTTGTCGGGAACCTCGAATCCGCCGACCAGGCTGGGCTTCAAACGGGCATTCACCGGAGCTTGCTTGCTCATCGCCGGTGCAACTTGCAGAACTGGGTGCTTGGCTTTCGCATAGAAGAAGTCGATTGTCAGAAAGATTGCGAACATCATAAGAACGAGTAGTACTGTCATGGCCTGCCTCCTGTTTTTGATTCCTTTTGCGCTTTTCTTTCTCGCGCTTGCGTCCTTTACTAAGGCACACGGCATACCAAACCCGATCTGAGCTACATCCCTCCTTCCTTGCGCCCATAACTATTGCTTACGCTGCGGCTTACGAACTGTTGTTGCAAAACGCATCTATCGGGCGCGTTGTGTAACACAACATGAAATTTGTTGTGAAGTGCAACGGGAGAATGGGCTACGAGCAGAAAATGAGGTGGGGAAAGGCCCTAGGTAACAAGAGAATCAGAGACTTACATGAATCACGAGCCGACTAAAAGGCGTTGTGGTGATTCGCATCGGCACTGATGCGGTTCGCTACAAACAACAACACGCCAACAAGCTCTTCCACAGCTCAACTGAAAAATATTTACTGCAAATCGATTCGCACGGCCTCAATCGACTCCACGGTTACGCTCTCCGGCACAACCGATAGCCAGTCGAATGGCGTGACAATCAACTCAAGACCGGTGAGTGCCGGCCGATTGGCGACTCTCCACTGCGCCTCGTCGGCAGAAAAGTAATGGACAAGGCCGAGATCGTCCCATGGAAACACCCAAACATCGGTATCGCGGCCGGGCGGTACGACGAACTGTACAGCTCGCTCTGTCCCGTTAGCGAAGGTCATTTGCAGGACGTAGCAGGACGGCTTGCGCAGATGCCACTCCAGCGGGTAGTCGACCCGAAGCCGCAACTTGAGGAAATCAGCTCCCTGGGACGGCCAACGAAGTTGTCCCAAATCAAGACTCGTACTGCGTGTGCTGATGGCTGCCGACAACGACTCACCTACGTCCTGCGAGGACATGTGCAGTCGACTCTCCCGGCTGTCATCGCGCAGCAGACCTGCAACGTCGGACGCCGGACGGTCCGCCAGCCGGTAATGCCGCAGGTAGTAGAGCCAAAGCTCGGGACTTCGAGTCAGCGTCGGAACGGAATCCAAGGGCGGGTTCGCCGCGCTGCCGGGAAAATACAATCCGACCGCCGGCCGATCCCGCTCCAAACCCTGCACCTCGAGGCTGGTCAAGTAGTCACCGTTGACCAGGTAGCTCTGCATCACGCCGCCGGCCACCTGATGGCGCGAAAGCAAGCCAACGGCGGTCTCGTAGGAAAGCACGGCGATCTTGGCATCCGGCCGGGCTTGTTTTCTTACGAACCCCGCTACCTCGGCCAGCCATTGCGCTACGTCCGCCGGCAAACACGCCGCGTCCATCTGCTGGTAACCCTCAGGACAGGCTCGCAACGGCTGTCGCAGTTGCTGCATCTGCTCGACCACCGCGCCAGGGAGGAAAACGGACGACGGCCGCAGAGTAAGCGCCGTCAGGATGACCAACCCCGCTGCCGAGGCCAGTTCCAGCCACAAACTCCGTCCAAACCGGCTCAGGACAATCACGCTGCCCAGGAAGATCATGGGGTAGATGCCGATCCGCACATGGCCGTAGTCGGAACGAACCACTGCACTCTGCAGCATCAGCAGGGCGAGGCAGAAGCCGGCCGCCAGGAAGGTCAAGTGCGCGCTCCAGTAGTGTCGCGGCCGACGCCAAATCCATGCGGTCGCAAAAACGAGCGCTCCTAACACAAGGGTCGCGATCACGAGGTGTTTGTCGCCCTTTGCCATGCGGGCAGGCTCGAACCAGCGGTAGCCGGCGGCGATGGCCAGGCTCGACTTCCAGAAGCGGAAGTTCAGCGGTGAGAACAAGGTTGCGTTGATCGCCAGCGCGAGCAATCCAGACGACGCCACTGCCGCCAGCAACAGAGCCGACATTTGTCGCCAGGCATGTTCGGCCGCCGCTGTCGCCGCAATACAAAAAAGGAAGACGGCCACACAGTAAATACCGGTATCCGCTGAAATCAGAAAAGCTGTCGCGCAGACGACTGCAGCAGCGAACCCGCGACCGGCCACGCCGTTGTGAACGGCTTCATCGGTCAACCGCACAAACAGCACAAAGGCCAGCAGACACAGCGCTGCCCGCAAGTCCTCCGACCAGAACACCATCGCCAGCAGCACCAGCAGGGCGCGCCGCCACCCCGCCGCCTCGGGCAGCAACAACCGCGCGGTCAGGAATGTCGCTAGGATGGCAAGATAGAGCGGCAGCGTGTACCCGGTCGCATAGACTGAGCCGGCAGATACGCCGATCCAGCGTGACGGCGCCGACGAGAGCCACTGGAAGAGCGGTCCGTAAGTGAAGGCCACATCGCGTCCAAACCAGATTCCGCCAGAGGCCTTGTAGCCGGTGTCGAGCAGCCATGAACCGTCGAGCAGGTTGAGGTGCGGGATGAGGGTAAGCGCGTTCTGGCGAAACAGGATCGGCGGAGTCGCCGCAAGCAGGAGATAGGCCAGCACCACCCACTCGCTGGCGCGGGACGCAAACTGCCCAACTCGACCGAAGCTCGGACGACTCATCCGCAAACGCTCTGTGGCGCCTGACACAAGAGCACTGTAGCCTCCCGCGTCGTCGCCTTCCTGTTCTACTGGGCTGCCGCACCTTTCAGGACAATACCAAGCTTCACCGTCCTGCCGTCTGCGGCGGGCACGTCGAGACTGAAGACGACATTGCCGCTGTCTTCTTTACTAACGGTGCCCGGCTCGCCGGCGCTTTCCAGCGCAACTACCGCGGGGTGGCCGGTGCCGGTGCTCTTCGCGCTCAGGGCGATCAGCTTGCGATACACGTACGACTGCTCTGGCCGCGCGTCATCGGCGGCGGGGCTGGCCAGCAGGAAGTCGGGGTTGGGCGCGACGCCCATGTGGTTGCCGTCCTGCGGCAGAAGCTGATAACGCAGAGTGTAGATACCGGCCGGCAGGCTCTGCCCGCGAAAGTCCGAGAAGCCCTGCACAAAGCGGACCACGCCGACGAACTCTCCGCTGGTCAGTTCGGGGTAAAGGGCGCCGGCGGCATCGTCCTTCTTTTCGGTCTTGAGCTGGCGGGCGAACCAGAACTCGGCGGTCCAGCCGTCGTCGAGCGTGACGCGGTAACCTTTGTCGCCGACCGCCTGGCGTAGCGCGTCGGAGACGCCAGCCGCCGGCGGCCCACCGATCCGTTCGATCTTGGCTGCGGCCAAGGCGCCGGCAACCAGGCCAACGATGAGCGCGCACAGCAGAAAAGCGCGAGATGCCATTCGTAACTCCCGCAGCCGAAGGTAAATCGGAAGGCCGACTCCGGCAAGGTCGGCGGTCACAATCAGCAGATGGGCGCCCGGGCAGCGCGTCTGTCGCCGAGGGCGGCCGCGACCCTGGCGCAAGGTAAGATAAGGTAGTCTTTCGCATACTGCGCGCTTGGGCCTTGCTGCACAGCCCTTGTAAGGGCGATGCTCCTGGCCGGGACCTTTCGCTCCACCACCGATGAGGATGGCGGAGCGGGATTCTCCGGCTGCGTTCGGACGCCCGGCGTCCTCACTCCGCTCACGATGGCAATCAGTTAGGAATATCTTGCAACTCACGATCGAGAAGTTGATCTACGGCGGCGACGGGTTGACCCGACTCCCCGCCGATGAACATGGCCGCGGCAAAACCGTCTTTCTCCCTTTTGTACTTCCCGGCGAAGAGGTCGAGGCGACGGTTGTCGAAGCCAAACCTGGCTTCGCCCGTGCGCAAGTCGACCGCGTGCTCACCCCGTCGCCTGAACGCGTCGAGCCCGGCTGTCCCTACTTCACGCGCTGCGGCGGCTGCCATTATCAGCACATCGATTACGCCGCGCAACTCCGCTACAAATCCGAGATCCTGCGCGAGACGCTGCGCCGCACCGCCAAGTTCGAGTTGAAGGACGATGTCATCGTGCACTCCGGCCGAGCCGTGGGCCTATCGCAATCGCACGCGCATGCACGTAAAACATCAGCCGGAGTTCGCGCTGGGCTACTTCCGCTACGGTTCGCACGCGCTGCTGCCGGTGGAGAGCTGCCCCATCAGCTCGCCGCTCATCAATCGCGCCATCGCTGCGATGTGGACGCTGGGCCGTCGGCGGGCGGTGGTGCCGGAGGCGCTGCACGGGCTGCAGTTCTTCGCGAATCACGATGACTCGAAGCTGATGATTGAGCTATATGTGAAGGAAGAAGCCGTCAGCCGTCAGCCGCCAGTTGCCGGCAGGAAAGATGTCGACGCTCGGCCATCGCACGCGGCCAAAAAGACGGTTGGCTCTCAATCTTCGGCTGCCGGCCAAAGTTCGTCGACGTCGGTGCCATCGATGGCGGTAAAGAAATTTGCCGGGTATTTACGGGAGTTGCTTCCCGAGCTTGCCGGCTTGTCCATCTTCGCCACTTCCCCGGTCGAAGATGAATCGCGTCAGCGCGCGCCGCTCACGGCAACGCCCGGAGAAAATTCAGAGACCATCGGCGACGAGTCGCTCCTCTACCGCGCGGGCGGCGAAGAGTATCGTGTGAGCGCAGGTTCGTTCTTTCAGACCAACCGCTTCCTCGTCGACAAGCTCGTCGAAGTGGTCGTCGGCAAGCAGAGCGGACGGGCCGCGGTCGATCTGTACGCGGGAGCAGGACTGTTCACCAGGCATCTCGCGCGCAATTTCGAAGAGGTCGTTGCCGTAGAAGCCTTACCGCAGTCGTTCGCCGATCTCAGGCACAACCTTCCGCGCAATGCGAAGTGCGTCCGTTCTACGACGGAAGCGTTTCTGGCCGAGCGTGCCACGAAACTCACTGCGGACCTCATCGTGCTCGACCCGCCGCGCGCCGGGCTGGGCGAGAAAGCTGCCAGGGCGTTAGGCCGCATGTCCGCCTCGCATGTGACCTACGTCTCATGTGATCCGGCAACGCTCTCGCGCGACGTGCGCGTGCTGCTAGAATCAGGTTTTCGGGTCGAGCAGGCGCATCTGGTCGACATGTTTCCCCAGACCTATCACATGGAAACCGTGCTGCACCTCGAGCGCTGACTCGACAACCCTCGCCGGAGGACGTGATGTACGCCATCGCCATCATTCGTTATCGCAAGCCGCTGGAAGAAGTCAGCAAGCACACCGACGCGCACCGCGCCTACCTGCAGGGCTTGAAGCAGGAAGGCCTGATGATTGCGTCGGGGCCGATGTCGCCGCGCAACGGCGGCATGCTGCTGCTGCGCGTGCCCGATAACGAAGTGCAGGCGACGCTCGACAGTGTTCGCGACAACGATCCCTATGTGCGCTTCGGCATGGCGCAGTATGAATTGTTGCCGTGGGCCGTCGGCATCGGTGCCGAAGACCTCGATCGCTTGTAGCCTCCCGGCTCGTGAGTATGACACTGGCGCTGCCGTGTCCGAAACATCGTCATTACCGCAAGCACGCCCAGCCACACTGCCCTATTGCGGCGGACAGGAACCAATCTTCCTCACGGCTCTGGCGTTCTCGTCGGGAATTCTGGCTGCGAACTTCCTGTGGCGCTCGCCGCTGATCTGGCTGGCGGGATTCTGCCTGGCTTCCGCCGTGGCTTTCTGGTCGCTGCAACGTTCGCCGCAACTGGCCTTCTTCCTTGGATTGCTGGCGGTCTTACCCCTCGGTGGCTTTTATCTCCAGGCGCGCGATGCTGCCCAGCCGGCGGTCGTCGAAGACCTACAGCCATTCGCAACCGGAGAGAAAACGGTCGACATCACCGCGCATGTGATTCGCGAAGGCCTGATTCGTGACAGCCCCTACGGAGGCAAACAGGAGTCAGTCGATGTCGTGAGCGACGAACTGCGGGCGGACGAGCGCGTGCTGCGCGAGCCTATCGGTATCCGGCTGACGATTTACAGCAGGCGCAGCGAAGAAGACGACGCGCAGCAGAGCGGCGGCGAGTCGCCGCTGCGTGTGTACGCCTACGGCGAGCGACTGCAGCTTCACCGCCAGGCTGCGCGCGCCCCACAACTATCGCAATCCGGGGGCGATGGACCTCGCGGGATATCTCGCGTCGCAGGGCATTCGCCTGACCGGGTCGGCGCACGCGATGAGCGTCGAGGTTCTGCCCGGATTTGCCGGCAGTCGCTTCGGTTACTGGCGCAGCCGTGCGCGGCGCAGCGTGCTGCTGCACATCGAGCGGCTCTGGCCGGGCGAGAGCGGCGCGCTGATGCAGGCGGCGCTCATCGGAGGCCGCGCGTTCTTTGGCCGCGAGATCAAGTCGGACTTCCAGCGCACGGGAACGTATCACATCCTGGTCGTCTCCGGCATCAACGTCGGCATTCTGGCATTCGCCGTTTTCTGGCTGCTGCGCAGTCTGCCGTTCGGCGAAACCTGGGCGACGGTGCTGACGATCCTGCTCTCCTGGGGCTACGCTTTCGTTGCCGATCTCGGCGCGCCCATCGTGCGCGCCACCATCACGCTGACCATCTACTTGCTGACGCGGCTTCTCTATCGCGATCGCGCCGGACTGAACGCGCTGGGCATTGCGGCCCTCGGCATTCTGCTGGTGAATCCGCGCACTCTCTTCGAAGCCAGCTTTCAACTGACGTTCCTCGCGGTGATTGCTGTCGCCGGAGTTGCCGTGCCGATTCTGCGGCGCACGATTTACCCCCTGCAAACTGGCCTGCGCAATCTCGATTCGCCCGAGTGGGACTATTCGCAGCCCACCCGCGCGGCACAATTTCGCGTGGAGATGCGGCTGTTGCGCCGGGCGCTGGGCAATGTTGTCGGCAAACGCCTTGCGAATGTCTCTCTGGTCGGAGCCACTCGGGTTCTGCTAAGCGCCTCCGAACTGCTCTTCGTTTCGGTGGTCATCAACCTAACGCTGGCGCTGCCGATGGCGTGGTACTTCCATCGCGCGACCACAACGGCGCTGCCCGCCAACGCGCTGATGATTCCCATCGCCTCGGTGCTGCTGCCGAGCGCTGTGCTCGCGGTCGCGCTCTCGTACTGCGGACGCTGGCTGGCATTTCTGCCGGCGAAGGTTGCCGGCTACTCTCTGGCGCTGCTGACCGGGACGGTACGTTTTATCGGCCACTATCGCATCGCCGATGTGCGCGTGCCCACCCCTACGCTGGCTGTCTCGCTTTTCGCCGCAGTAACGATCGCGCTCGCGCTGCTCTTATCGAGACGGCGCTGGTTCGCAATCGCCGGGATCGCCGGGCTGCTCACCTCTGCAACATGGATCGTGCTCTTCCCGCCCAGGCCGCGAATCACTCCGGGCGTTTTCGAGGTCACGGCCATCGACGTTGGACAAGGCGATTCCCTGCTGCTCATTACTCCCGAAGGAAAGACGCTGCTGCTCGACGCCGGCGGCATGCCGGGCGCCGCGCATTCGGACTTCGACGTTGGCGAAGAGGTGGTCTCGCCGTATCTGTGGTCGCGCGGCATTCGGCACATCGACGTCGTTGTGCTCTCACACGCGCATATGGATCACATGGGCGGAATGCGCGCCGTCATCACCAACTTCCAGCCGCGGGAATTCTGGTACGGTGTCGAGTCGCCGGACCACGGTTTTCAGGATTTAGAGCAGACTGCGCACGCGTTCCATGTGCAATTCGAACCGCACCATGCCGGCGACAGCTTTGATTTTGGCGGCCTGCACATTCGCGTCCTGAATCCGCAGCCGGATTGGCCGCCGTCCCTGCGAGATCAGGACGACGAGTCGTTGGTACTGCACATCCAGTACGGCGAGACGTCGGCGTTGCTGGTCGGCGACGCGCACCATCGCATCGAAAAATTACTCGTCGAAGAAAATCCCCGCGCTGACCTGCTGAAGGTCGGCCATCACGGCAGCCTGACCTCGAGTTCGCCGGGGTTTCTGGACGCGGTGCAGCCGCGATTCGCGGTGGTATCGGTGGGATTGTACAACTCGTTCAAGCATCCCCGGCCGGAGGTGATGCAGCGTTACGCCGAGGCGCACGTGGAGACATACCGCACCGACCTGGCCGGAGCTGTTTCTTTTTATCTGGACGGCAAAACTGTGACGGCTAGACCGGTTCCTCGCTGACCGCTTCGTCGGCGTCGGTCGTGGGACTGCTGCGATAGGCTTCGATGGTGTCGACGGCTTCCTGGGCCTGGTCGGGCCGCACCAGGATGACGACTCCACCCACTCCGGGCAGAATGTCCTGCGGTGCTTCTCGATTTTGAATGATGGCTTCAATGCCGGCGGATTCCAGCAGCCCGCGAACCACCATCGCCTCGGACTCTTCGTCGGTATCGAAAACCTTGACCAGCTCCTCGTGACTCTCTGTCGTATCTGCCATGGTTCCTCCAAAGAATTCGATGCCAATAGCGGGATGACCGCCGTTGGCAAGTTGATTCGTTGCGGCTGCAATTCTGCCGTTTGGGTGTATGATGCCGCCCACAACACTCTACGCAACGGTGGGGGAACGGCGAACATCAAATTGTAGCGGAAATTGATCAGAACGCCGCCGGGCGGCCTGATCTTCTTCAGAGGGGAACACATGGGGCTACCGGAACGCAGTGAAATCAGTGGATCGCAACCCGCCAACAGTCTGCAACAGGAGCAGGAAGACGAGCGCCGCAAACTGCGCCGCCTCCAGATCATGATGAACATGGTGCTGTCGGTGATCAGCCAGGATTCCGACCTGACGGTGGAAGAAGCCGCGGAACTGGCTGCCAATGCCAGGAAGGCCGCGCTGGCCATGTTTCCCGGCAAGGAGCTGGCTTACGACCTGCTCTACAAGCCGCGACTGCAGCGCGTGATCGCGGAGCGCTTCCGCGTCCAGTAACAGTCCCAACAAGCGCAAAGTCGGCGCTTGTCGGGAGCCCGACATTCAGCTTTATTTGCTGATGCTGGTCAGATAGATGGTCAGCGTTCCCCAGAAGAGCTTGGCGCGCATCTGCACCGGCAGATGGCGCTCGTCGTCGGTGTACCAGATCCACATGCGGCCGCGATTCTTCAGCACGCCCGCATTGCCCTCTGAGCCCAGGCGCACGGTCTGGAACGTTCCTGCCGGCGTCTTGATCTGCTCCTTGCCTTCGACGTTGGCCTGCACATTCACCGTGCTGCCACCATCATTCAGCGGAAAAACGTAGGTTGCGCCGACCGTCAGCGGCAAACTGGAGACGTAGAGCATTCCCGACAGAACGTCGGTGACGCAGCCGGGAATATCGTTCTCGACGCGCTTCTGCTGGTTGGTCTTGAGGTTCTTTTCGTCGAGGACGGACTTACCGCGGCCGTAATCGTAAGTGATTACCGTGTCGCGGCGGTGCGAACCCTCCTCGGTGTGCTTGATCAGCTTCTGCGTGCAGAGGCTCCTGGCGTCCATGTAGGAGTCAAAACGATCGGCCACGCGATACAGCAGCGCGACCACGCCGGTGGAATCCGCGGTGGCGCTGACGTGATTCTGCGCGCCGGCGCGCTCTATTTTCACCGTTGCTACTCCGGCGGTGAAGAAGCGCCATTCGCCCTCGTAATGCAGGTTCTCGCCGTAGGGAAACTGGTAGCCGGGACGCAGCGGCTGAATGTGTGCGGCCGACCCGATCTTGGCTTCCGTCTGCGGAGGCGCTGGAGTGTGAGCCGGTTGCGGCTGCTGGCCGCGGGCGACGAACGCGGCGCAGGCCAACACCAGAGCGAGAACAATAGAAATGCGCGCGGTCGAGATCGTCACCGTTACCTTAGCCAGAGGATTTTCGCAATCAACACCGCGACGATGGCTGCGGCGCCGAGCAGGGAATTGTACTCGCGATGTCGGAAGTATAACTCACGCGAGAAGCCGTCGGTCACACCGGCGAACCACAACTTGCGCGGGAGCAAGCTGGGCACGCGGCGCTTGTAGTCATCGTATCCGGCAAAAACTTTGCGCAGATAAGCCTGCTCGCCGCGAATCACCGGAACATAGATAAGCACGAAGTAGACGACGAGGAAGACGCCGATCCAGATGTCGCGCGCGGCGACCGTAAAGCCGATGCCTAGCAGGATCGAGCCGAGATAGAGTGGGTTGCGCACGTAGGCGTAGGGGCCGGTCGTGACCAGCTCGCGATCTTTCTTCACGTGGCCGGCGGCGAGCGCGCGAACCACCAGGCCGATGCAGGCGATGGCGACGCCGATGGCGATGCTTCGCCATGTAGGATGCGCACGCCCAAGATAGAACGCGGCAAACACGAATCCCATGGGCACGCGGATGCGGCGCGCGATGCGGTTCCACGTCCAGGACTGCTTGGATGGCGCGTCAGACAACACGGCCTCCGAGCAGTTGATCGGCTGCGTCGATGACAGCCTGCGGCTGAATCGAGAGCAGGCCTTCGTCGGGGCGATCGATGTGCGAGCTGTTGTCGACGCTCTCCGGGCTGCGCAGCACGATGCTCCTGGTCGCGTATGGGCCGTTGCGCTCGGGACGCGTTGGCCCGAACAAGGCCACGACAGGCACGCGCAAGGCGGCCGCGAGGTGCATCGGTCCCGTGTCGCCGCCGATGAACAGCGACGCCCGGCGCGTAAGCGAAATCAACTCTCCAACGGAACATTTCACGGGTAGGGCGGAAGCGTGGCTGGCCTGATGAACGGCGTGCGCCAACGTTTCCTCGCCCGGACCGTAGTTGATGATGACGGTCAGTCCGCGCTCGCGCAGGGCAACGGCAACCTCGCCAAACCGTTCGGCGGGCCAGCACTTCGCCCCCCAGCCTGCGCCGGGATTCACGATGGCAAATTGCGGCGTGGAGAACTGGCTCAACGTGCGGTCGGCCCAGGCTTCCGCAGCAGGATCGATAGGCAACAGCGGATCGACGTACTGCAATGGCTGACCGGCAACATCGGAGACGAGACTTAGCGCCTGTTCGACCACATGCGCTCCGCGCAGATCGACCAGGCGGGTGTAGAACATCGTCGCCGGTCCTTCCCGCGGTTCGGACGAGCCGACACGCATCGCCGCCCCGCTGGCTTGCGCCGCTATGGCGGAACGGATTGCCCCTTGCATGTCGAGCGCGAGGTCATATTTCATCGAGCGAATTTCGGCGCGCAGTTGCTTCATCTCACGCCAGCTCTCGTTCGAAAGCAGCGCTTTGCGCCAGGCTTTGAAGTTGGCGAAATGAACGTGGTCAACCAGCGGCTTGGCCGCCGAACGTGACGCCATGCGGTCGGCGCCGCTCGCGCGACAGCAACTCGGCCCAACGCTCTTCGACCAGCCATCCGATTTCGAGATCGGGATTCGCCGCTCGCAGCGCGGTGACGGCCGGCAGCGCGTGAATGATGTCGCCCATGGCGCTGAGACGCACGACCAGCATGCGGCCGGCAATCGGCGCTGCGGCATGGTTCGTGCTCTGATTCTGTTGCGGAGGTTGGGGAGCGCTCACGTTCAGCGATTCCCTTCCCTGCGAGGCTTCAACTGCTTGAGCAAGTCGGTGGTGGAATGATCCTTGGCATCACCGACAATCTCCACGCGTCCGCCATAGGCCAGCACTTCGTCGCGCTCAGGGACGTTCTCGCGGGTGTAGTCGGTGCCCTTGGCCTGCACGTCGGGATGAATCTCGCGGATCAGCGCGCGCACATCAGGCTCGTCGAAGATAACGATGGCGTCGACGTCGGCCAGCGCCGCGAGAATTTCGGCGCGCTCGCTTGCAGGCATCGCCGGACGTCCCTCGCCCTTGAGTTTGCGAACGCTTTCGTCGGAGTTGACGGCCACGACGAGCTTGCCGCCGAGCGCCTTGGCGCCGTGCAGATAGCGGATGTGGCCGACATGCAGCAGATCGAAGCAGCCGTTGGTCAGGACGATCGGCTCGCCGCTGCGCCGCCACTCGTCGACACGCTCGCGCAACGCAGCGCGCGAGAAAATTTTGTCGTTGTGTTCGCTCACGCTGAAGTTGCCGCCGAATATTGATCGATGGCCGCCAACAATTCCTTGTTGCTGACGGTCGCGGTGCCGCGCTTCATGACGACGATGCCGCCTGCGAAGTTGGCCAGGCGCGCCGCGTCGATGGTGTCGGCGCCCGCAGCCAGCGCGGCGGTGAAGGTCGCGATCACGGTGTCGCCCGCGCCGGTCACGTCCACCACCTGGTCGGAGCCGTAGATGGGAATCGCCACCGGCTTCGCTCCGTCTTCGAAGGCCACCATGCCGTCGCGGCCGCGGGTGATGACCAGCGACTGCAGCGCCAGCTCTTTCAGCAGGCGCTCGCCGGCGGCGAACAGCTTCTCGTTGTCGTGACCGATCTTCATGCCCAGCGCCTCTTCTACCTCGGGCTCGTTGGGCGTCGCCGCAGTCGCGCCTTCGTAGTCGAGGATGCGATAGCGCGAATCGACGGTGATGGGCTTGTTCTCCAGGCAGCCGTTCGACTTCACAAACGTCAGCAGCCGCGGCGTGGCCGCGCCGTAGCCGTAATCGGAAACCAGCATGCCGTCCGACGCGGTCGCATATTCGCGCGCGGCGTTGATCAGGTTGAGCAGCACGGGATGCAGTTCGCCCAACGGCTCGGGCTCGCGGTCGACACGCACCACCTGCTGGCGGCTGGTGTGCGACATGCCGGCGAGAATGCGCGTCTTGGTCGTTGTCGGATGATGCTTCAGACGCTCGATGCCGCCGACGGAAATCTTCTTCTCGTGAAAGCACTCCAGCAGCAGCGCGCCGGGCTCGTCGTCGCCGACCACGCCGACCGGGAGAACGTTGACGCCCAGCGAAGCCAGATTCATGACAGCGTTGGCGCCGCCGCCGGGGACGACCGTGCGCTCGCGATGCTTCAGGATCAGCACCGGCGCTTCGCGGGAGACGCGGGCGATCTCGCCGAAGATGAATTCGTCGGCGACCAGGTCGGCCAGGACGGTGACGGAAACTTCGGCGAAGGAGCGCACGATTTTCTTCCAGCGCTCGACGTCTTTAGGGTGCTTGTTCATTCGTATGGTGACCGCTTCTGGTCGTCCAAGGTGCTTTTACGAATTGTCATCCCGAGCAGAGCGGCGTAAGCCGCGCAGTCGAGGGATCTGCTGTTGGCCTGCGGCGGCTTCCGTGCCGGCGACCAGCAGATCCTTCGTTGGGTTAAAGCCCTCCTCAGGGATGACAATTCTTACAGATTCGCGATGGCACACTTAGACGAGATGCGCCTGTCGAGCCCAACCTTAGATTCTCTCATGCAGGGCGGGAATTTCGCGCAGCCACCGCTGCCCACAGCGTCTTGGCGACGGCGTTGGCGTCCTCGATCTGCATGTAGACCGGCGCGACATGGATAGGCTCAAGCTCCGACCAGAACGGCTCCAGGTTGATCGCGTCCTTTTCCGTGGTGACGAAGCAGATGGCGCCCGCCTTCTTGCGCGCCTTCAACAGCGAGCGCACGTCGGCCTTCGAGTAGGAGTGGTGATCGCCGAAGGTGCGTGTAGCCGCGACCTCGATGCCTGCGGCGCGGAGCTGCGCGAAAAACGCTCCCGGACGCGCGATGCCGCAAAAAGCCAGGCAGGGCTCTTCGAGCTGCGGAGCAATGATGTCGCGCTGCACGCGCCAGATCTTCTGATGAGTGAGCGGCAGACCATCGGCCGGCGTGTCGTTGGTAAGGACGATGGCGTCGGCGCGCGCCAGCGCCGTCAGCGGCTCGCGCATGCGGCCAACCGGAAACAGCCTGCCCGTCACATCTCCCGGATTCACCAGCACGATGTCGAAGTCGCGCGCCAGGCCGCGATGCTGAAATCCGTCGTCGAGCAGATGCAGGCGTGGCCCGAAGTTTTCTTCCGCGAAGCGGCCGGCCGCGTAGCGGTCTTCTCCGACCACCACCGAAACTTCCAACTTGCGCGCGATCAGCAGCGGTTCGTCGCCAAACTGGCGGGCGTCGCCATCGGGATGAACCAGCGCCACGCCCTTGGTCTTGCGGCCGTAGCCGCGCGAGAGCACGTCGAAGCTGACGCCGCGGCGCTTCAACATCTCGCCCAGCGCGATGACGAATGGCGTCTTGCCGGAGCCGCCGGCGGCGATGTTTCCCACGCTGATCACCGGGCCATGCAGGCGACGCGAGAACAGCAGACCGCGGTCGTAGAACTCGTTGCGTCCGCGGGTGACAGCGCCGTAGATGGCGGCAAAGGGATTCATGCACGGCGCTCCGCAACCTGTTCGGGAACCCGCGTTGCAAGCAGTGCGAGTAACGCGTCGACTGTCTTCTGCGTGGCTCCCTGCTGCGAGCGCACGACTTCAGCCGCACGCTGGCCAAGCGCCGCGCGGTCGTCGTGGTCCTCGAGCAGCTGCAACACGGTGGGCGCGAGCGACTGCGGCGTGACGACGCGCAGCGCGTTGGCCTTGCGAAAGACCTCGACGATGTCGCGAAAGTTTTCCGTGCTCGGACCCACGAGGATAGCGTCGCCGAACTGCGCGGCCTCCAGAACATTGTGTCCGCCGCGAGGCACCAGGCTGCCGCCGACGAAGGCGATGTCGGCGAACTCGTACAGGCTGGACAACTCGCCGATGGTGTCGAGCAGGAAGACGCCGCCGGCGATAGCGCGCTGCGCCGTCCCATTCGGAACGGAGTTGCCAGCGCAAACCGGACGACGCCAGCAGCGCAGCCACCGCAGCGAAGCGTTCCGGATGGCGCGGCGCCAGCACCAGCAGCGCGCCCGGATATTTCACTGCGACCTGGCGGAACATCTCCAGCAGCAACGTTTCTTCGCCCTCGAGCGTGCTGCCGGCTACGACGATGGGGCCGATATCCTCGCGTTCCAGCGCGGCAAGAAATGTATCGACGATTGCAGGCTTGGCGTGCGGCTTCACTTCAAACTTCAGGTTGCCGCTGACATGCACGCGATTGGCCGCAGCGCCGATCTGGACCAGCCGCTTCGCGTCTTCCTCACTTTGCGCCAGGAGCACATCAATATTCTGCATCACACGTTGTAGGAGTCCACGAAAACGAAGGTAACCGGGGAGTGAACGATCGGATACCCGTGCGTTGACCACGGCGACGGCGGTTCCCGAGGTGTGGGCGAGGTGCAGCAGGTTCGGCCAGAACTCGCTTTCGGCCAGCACCAGCAGTCTGGGCCGCAGCGCCTGCAGGTATTCGCGCACCCACATCGGCATGTCCAGCGGCAGGTAGAAGACGTCGTTCTCGCTGAAACGCTGGCGCGCCAGCTTCTGGCCGGTGTCAGTAGTCGTCGAAACGACGATACGCCAGCCCGGAAGCCGCGCCTTCAACTCGTCGACCACGCGTGAGATGGCCAGCACCTCGCCGACTGAGACAGCGTGGATCCAGATGGTACGCTCGGCGATGCGGTTGAAGAGGCGGTCGGGAACTTGGCCAAGACGCTCGCTCCAGCCGGTGCGGTACTTGCCGTGGCGCAGCATCTGCACCAGCCACCACGGGGTGCTGAGCAGCAGCACCAGGAAGAACAGCAGACTGTAGAGCGAGTACACGGTGTGATTGTAAATGCTGGGTTTAGGCGGGCGGCATCACCACCTTTAAATGGGCAGCACCGGCGAGGGATGACCGCAGGTCCCTCCGCTCCGGTCGGGATGACAGATCGATATTTTCGTGCGATTGCCTAGAAACAAAAGGGGCGCAGCCGAAGCCGCGCCCTCCGCGATCCAATTACTAGCCACTAGTCCCTTGCCACTAGCCACTGGCCACTACGTGTTGATCGGCATGCCGAAGACGGCGTTGGCCGCGTCGAGCATCGCCTCCGACAATGTGGGATGGGCGTGGATGATGTTGGCCAGCTCTTCGGCCGTGCACTCCAGCTCCAGCGCCACGACGGCTTCGGCGATCATCTCGGTCGCGTTCGGGCCCGATGATGTGCACGCCCAGGATCTCGCCGTACTTGGCGTCGCTGACGATCTTGATGAAGCCTTCGTGCGCGCCAACGATCGAGGCACGCGAGTTCGCCGTGAAGGGGAACTTGCCGATCTTCACCTCGTAGCCGGCTTCCTTCGCTTTGGCTTCGGTCAGGCCGACGCTGCCGATTTCCGGATGGCAATAGGTCGCTCCGGGAATGCGCAGCTTGTTGATCTTCTTCACCGGCTTGCCGGCGATGTGGGTGACCGCGACGATGCCTGCCATCGCGCCCGAGTGCGCCAGTTGCGGATAGCCGGCCACGATGTCGCCGATAGCGTAAACGCCCGGCTCGGCCGTACGCATGTAGCCATCGACTTCGACGAAGCCACGCTCGACCTTGATCTTCGTCTTCTCGATGCCGACGTTTTCGGTGCGAGGCGCGCGGCCGATTGCGATCAGAGACTTTCTCGGCTTCGATCGTCTGCTGCTTGCCGTCGACCGTGAACGTTACGGAGACGCCGGCCTTGGTCTTCTCGACCTTCTCGACCTTGGCGCTGACGAAAGCCGTTGATGCCGCGCTTGCGATAGACGCGCGCCAGTTCCTTGGAAACTTCTTCGTCTTCGACCGGCACGTAGCGCGGCAGCATCTCCAGGATGGTGACGTCGGTGCCGAACGACTTGTAGATGCTGGCAAACTCAACCCCCACGGCGCCCGAGCCGATGACGATCAGCGATTTCGGGATATCTTTCAGGCTCAGAACTTCGATGTTGGTGAGGATCTGCTCGTCGGCCGCCATGCCCGGCAGCATGCGCGCGACGGAGCCCGACGACAGAATCACGTTCTTGGCCTTGATCGATTTCTGCTCGCCGCCTTCCAGCGCGACCGTGTGGATGCCGCCGCTGGCCGGGCCGGTCAGCTTGCCGTAACCGCGAACGACGTCGACTTTGTTCTTGCGCATCAGGAATTGCAGGCCCTTGGCATGCTTGTCGATGATGCCCTGCTTGCGCTTCTGAATGTTGCCCCAGTTCAGGGTGACGCCGGCGGTGTTCTCCAGGCCGAGTTCCGCGCCTTCTTTCACGTGGTCGAAAACTTCGGCGTTGAACAGCAGCGCCTTGGTCGGAATGCAGCCGACGTGCAGGCAAGTGCCGCCCAGAACGGCGTCCTTCTCGATGAGCGCGGTCTTCAGGCCGAGCTGGCCGGCGCGAATGGCGGCGGTGTATCCGGCAGGTCCGCTGCCGATGATGGCTACGTCGTAAATCGTCTCTGGCAAGTGCGTGCTCCAGTCTCTGTAGGAAGTCGGGCGCCGGCAAAGTTCGCGGCAACCCGCGCGACTGCCCGGCAGCGATGTCTCCACGCTGCCCGGGCGATCTAGTTGGAATAAGGGCTACAAACGAATAGATGATTGTAAATCAGGGAAAGTAGCGGAGCGCTCGGTCGGACAGCTTCCTACGAGGGCCGCGCGCGAAAAAATGCCGCCAGGAACGGCGGCAAGGAGGTTAGGGCATTTTCGTTTTTTCTGTGATGGCCCGGCGGTTCGCCCGATTCGTGTACGGTCGCTAAAGCAGGCTTTCGGCCCGCTTGCTCTCGTCTGGAAGGACCACAAATCGATGCCCATTACTGCAGCAGTACACTACCTTGTCAGCGAGCAGGAAGTTCCACTTGTCCAGCTGATCCGGAATATCCAATGGATAGGCCGAAAGCTCCTCCGACTCGCAAACCGCACAGCGTTTGGGTTGGAGCATGGATAGAAGATAGTCCATTCCTGCGAGTATTTCCATAAACGCTGCGGCTGGTATCAGCCGATGCCCTTTCTGGGATGCCGCCCGCCCGCGTTCACTGTGAGCCGAATTGCTCACCGGCAAGCGCTACAGGTAGAACAAACTCAACCGCGGCACGCGATACTTCTCCAGCAGGCGCTTGTGGATGTACTGCTTCTGCAACTGCTCGATCTGTGGCGCGCTCATCTTGCGCCGATACGGCGCCAGGTCTCGATCAGCATCCGCGCGCACCTGGTACACCGCTTCGTCCGGCGTTGCCGCCAGCAGGGCAGCGAGCAACTTTTCTTCCGCGACCGTCAACCGCCGCTCCAGATCCTCCATGCCGATTGGAACAGCGCCCGCCAGCGATTCAGCCAGCGCACGCAGATTCACCGCGGTCTCCGTGGCCAGCGTCTGCGCCGCTCCAGGCAAACTCAGCTTCTCCAGTTCTGCGGCATTGCGTCTCAGATACTCCGCCACCGACCGCTGCTCCAGTCCGCTGTCAGTTTTTTCTTTTACCGGAGCCGCGCCCACCGCCGCTTCCTTCATTTCCTCCGCCGACGCCAGCACCTCCTGCGCGCAGAAGGCCAGACCATTCACCTTGCGCGACCGGCTCGGCTTCCGCTCCCACTTCTCGAAGGTCGTGTCGATGCCGCGCAGCACCGCCTCCAGCGGAATGCCCGCGTCCTTCCACATCTCCATCAGCGCCCAGTCCAGAGGCGAAAGGATCAACAGCGTCCCGCGGCGGCGCTGGAAGTGTTCCTCGATTTCGGTGAAGTAGTTGAAGTAGTTGTCCACGGAGGTCCGAGCGGATCTTAGCGAATTGTCATCCTGAGGAGAACTTTAGTCCGACGAAGGATCTGCGGTTCATCGGCGAAGATCGCTCCATTGCACGCGAACCTCAGATCCTTCGCTGCGCTCAGGATGGCAATTCGTAAGCGTGATTTAACGTTTGCGGGCGGCGGTCATTTTCGTCGAATCATTGGTCGCAGCCATATTCTCGCCGCGACGCTTGCCGTGCGCCTGATTACGTTCGTAGATGATGCGCAGCCCGTCGAGCGTCAGCAGGTCGTCGATCTCGCGAATGTACTTCGAGCCGCCACCCATCAAGCTGGCCAGGCCGCCCGTTGCCACGACAGTCACCTTGTCGTTCAGTTCGGCGATCAGTCGCTCCAGGATGCCGTCAATCAGCCCGATGTATCCGTAGTACAGGCCCGACTGCACGCTGTTCACCGTGTTGGTCGCCAGCACTCGCGGAGGCTTGCGCACGTCCACGCGCGGCAGTCGCGCGGTGCGCGAGAACAACGCGTCGGCCGAGATGCCAATACCTGGCGTAATGACGCCGCCCAGGTATTCACCCTTCTTCGACACCACGTCGAACGTTGTCGCTGTGCCGAAGTCGACGATGATGCACGGTCCGCCAAACTTTTCAAACGCTGCCACGCTGTTGACGATGCGGTCGGCACCGACTTCCGCCGGATTGTCGTAGTGCACCGGCATGCCGGTCTTCACGCCCGGCTCGATGAACAGAGGCCGCGACTGGAAATATTTTTCGCAAACCTCGCGCAGCGTCGAATCCAGCGGCGGCACAACCGACGAGATCACGATGCCCTGCACCGACTCGCGCTTCAGCCCGTTCATCGCAAACAGATTGCGGAACAACACGCCGTATTCGTCAACGGTCTGCGTTTTCGTCGTCGAGACGCGCCAGTGCGCAATCAGCGGGCCATGCTGCTCGCCATCGTCGCCCGGCTTCACGTCGAAAACGCCGAGCACCGTGTTGGTATTGCCGACATCCAGAACCAGAAGCATGATTTACTTTCCATCGATCGCGCGAACATCGCCCGAGAGCACCGTGCGCAATCCTTTGTCGGTGCGCACCAGCAGGAAGCCGCGGTCGTCGAGCCCCTCGGTCACACCCTCGTACGGCTGCTCTTCGCCGACGCGCACGTAGCGCGAGCGGGCGAACGAGGAACGCGCTTCGAACTCGCGCACAATTTCCTTGCGCGCATTTTCTCCGCCGGCAACGAACTTGCGGTACTCGCCGTCGAGCGATTTTAGCAGAGCCGCGGCGAGTTCCACGCGCGACCATTGGCGCCCGCTTTCCATGCGCAGCGAGGTCGCAATCGGCTCCAGCTCGCCGGCAAACGACGCGTGATTCACGTTGATGCCGATGCCCAGCACCACGTAGCGCACGAGCGTCGGCTCGGCATTCATCTCGGTGAGGATGCCGCAAATTTTCTTGCCGTGGAGCAGCAGATCGTTGGGCCAGCGCAGATCGGGATGCAGTCCGGTAGTCTGCTCGATCGCCTGCGCCGTGGCAATGCCCGTCATCAGCGAGAGAAACAGCGCGTCGACCGGCGACATGCGCGGACGCACGACCACCGAGCAGTAGATGCCGACCGACTGCTCCGAATCCCACGCATGCCCGCCTCGGCCGCGACCGGCCGTCTGCTGCTCAGCGACAAAGACCCCACCTTCGGGCTCGCCATCTGATGCGGCATTCATGGCTTCCGCGTTGGTCGAGCCGATGCGAAAGTAGTGATGGATGTGCGACGCGAACATGGTGCCGCTAACCAGCGGGCCCAGCGCGTCGGGCAAAAGAAGATCGGGAACGGCGTCCAATTGATACCCCGTGGCCAGGTGGCCGGTGATCTGCACGCCCAGCTCGCGCAGATATTGCACCGCGCGCCAAATCTCGGAGCGCGACGTGCCCAACTCGTCGGCGATGCGCGTGCCGCTGATGACGACGGTAGCGTTGTCGCTCAGCAGCCGAACAATGCGGCAAAGCCGAGCGTCGGTCGAGCCTTCGGGCTGGGTGTCAATGCGAGTTGGCGGAATGCGCGCGATAGAAAGATTATGCGCGAGGATAAGCGGAATGAACACCCCGGCGTGGGCAAGATCATTTGATGGTCGTCGCCCTAGGGCAGACTAGATCCGTTGCGTTCGGTGGCAGCTTGCTGAAAGGATGGATGGACGTGACCGGAAGTCCGCTGCTAGTTCCGATGGCCATCTTAATCTCGAAGGTCCGCGGTGAGTCTCTCGTCACCTCAAGCTCGACAACGGCTTTGGCGAACCCACTGCCCGTCACCGTAACGTCATATTTGCCAGGCCTGAGCACCGCTGGCAATAAGCCGCTGGAGTTTGTCTCTCTTGAGAAATTGGAACCTTCGGATGAACTCCGGATGATCACACACGCGTCGGGCACGACAGACTTGGACGGATCAATGACTCGGATGGTGATCGGAACCGGGAGTTGTTCGGTCTGCTTTTGCGCGAAGGAAACGTGAGTTGTGAAATTGGAAATGACGACAATCGACAGCGCGGCAATCCTTCGAGAGATCATATTCGCCCGCTCTACCCTGATTGTGATAGTACGCCGAGCGAACTTATGGGGCAGAACCTTAATGAGTTGTCATCCTGAGGAGGGCTTCAGCCCGACGAAGGATCCGCGGTTCCCTCGCCAGCTGCCGGGTGGAGCACGCCTTCAGGCGTGCGTGAATACGGCTTATCTAGCGCGCGCTTTAGCGCCTGAGGTACCTCCGCGGCTGAAGCCGAGACTCCATGGATGTGCCTAATTGCACCGCTGAAGCGGTGCTCCACCCATCCGGACGAACGCCGGATTCCGGAAGTTTTCAGCACGACAGATTATTCGGAGTAGGGGTCCTTCGACTCCGCGTCCGCCGACTCGCAAACGATGCGAGTCGAAAACGCACGCGGACGCTCCGCTCAGCATGACAACCCTTAGGGGTATCTTCGTTAACCCACTGCTGAACGCTTTGGCTAACGGCCAAATGCCAAGTGCTAAATGCCAACTCTTCCCGACAGCCATCCGCCTTCCTACGCCGGCATAATCCTCATGCTCAGATCCACCGCAGGCACGGAGTGTGTCAGCGCGCCGACCGAGATGAAGTCCACACCGGTATCCGCGTAGGCGCGGATGTTTTCCAGCGTGATGCCGCCTGAGGCTTCCAGCGGAATCGGCCGGCCAAGGCTGCGCACGCGCTCGACGGCCTTGCCGACCATCTCCGGGGTCATGTTGTCGAGCAGCACGGCTTCGGCGCCGTGCTCCAGAACCTGCTCGAATTCTTCCAGCGAGCGCACCTCAATCTCCACCATCTCTGAGCCGCGACGGTTTTGCAGCGCGCGCTCCAGCGCCGGCACCACGCCTCCGGCCAGCGCGATGTGATTGTTCTTGATGAGAATGCCGTCGCTGAGGTCGAGGCGGTGGTTGTGCCCGCCGCCGCAGGTCACCGCGTATTTGTCCAGCACACGCAGGCCGGGCGCGGTCTTGCGCGTGTCGAGCACGACGGTCTTGGTGCCGGCCACGGCGTCGACGTACCGGCGCGTCAGCGTGGCGATGCCGCTCATGCGCTGCATGATGTTGAGGATCACGCGCTCGCACGAGAGAATGACGCGAGCGTTGTGCCGGATGACAGCAACCGGCTGACCTTTGCGCAGGCGCACGCCGTCGAAGATTTCCGTGTGGCTGGTGACTTCGGGGTGCGAGGTCACGGCGCCGTCCAGCGCGGCAAAGACATCAAGGATGCGATGCACGCAGGCAACGCCGGAGAGCACGCAATCCTGCTTGGCCAGAACGGTGGCCACGGCGCGCTCGTTCGCGTCAATGCAGGCGTAAGAGGTTGCGTCGCGCGTAGCCCGGTCCTCGAGCAGCGCGTTCTCCAAGATGGCCGTGATCCTGCGGGTTGTCCAGTCCATGATGCTGTTACCGTATCAAAATCAGCCGCAACGCGGCAGGATGAGTTTAGCCCGGGTCGTCAGCCCCGGGTGGTTCGAAATCAAGTCCCGAGCCGCGTCAGCGCCAACAGTCAGTCCACTGAGGACGAACCGCAGGTCCCTCCGCTCCGGCGGCAAAACAGCCGCCTCCGGTCGGGATGACAATTCTTACGGGCCCAAACGCTCGCTTGCGAGACCCAAAAGCTCGCCTGTCAAACCTCTCTACGATCCCAACTCACCCAGCGCGGCGTTGGCTTTTTCCACCAAAACTTCCACTTCGGTCTTGCGCTTCTTGATTCCCTCGACCACGTTCGCCGGAGCCTTCGCCAGGAACGCTTCGTTATTCAACTGCGCCGTGCCTCGCGCCAACTCTGCCGTCAGCTTCGTCAGTTCCTTGGTCAGCCGCTCGCGCTCGGCCGCAACATCGACCTTGCGCTCGTATACTACGCGCACTTCGAAGCGCGCCGTGCTGCGCGCATTGGCTACCTTGGCCAGTGACTGCTCGACAAACGTGATGCCTTCGACATTCGCCAGCCGCTCCAGCGCGCCGCTATTGCGTTCGACCAGCGCGCGTATCGCCGGCTCGGCAAAAATCTCCACCGGCAGCTTCGCCTTCTGCTCGACCTTCAGCTCGGCGCGAATGTTACGCACGCTGACAATCAGGTCCTGCAGAATCGCCATCTCCGTTTCGGCGTCGGCGTTAATCTGCGCCTCGTCCGCCACGGGATAGCGCGCCACCGCAATCGACTTGGCCGGGGGCTCGCCATCGTACACCGCATGCCACAGCTCCTCGGTGATGAATGGCATGAACGGCGACAGCATGCGCAGCGCGCCCTCGAAGATGCTGATGAGATTCGCGTAGGCCGCGCGCGCCTGCTCGCGGTTGTCGCTGAGCAGCCGCGGCTTGATCAGCTCCAGGTACCAGTCGCAGTACTCGCCCCAGAAGAAGTGATAGACCACGTGCGCGGCTTCGTGGAAGCGATAAGCGTTGAGCGCCTCGCCGATCTCCTGCGCCACGCGATTGAAGCGCGAGAGGATCCAGCGGTCTTCGAGAGTCTACGCGTTGAAACCTGCGACACCGGTCCCGTTGCTCCCACCCTCTCGGCTGAAAAGCGCCGAGGAGGATGGGGCACCCGTTCCTTGATTCCCCGTCGACCGCTGACCCTTCTTGAATTCTTCGAGCGACCAGACTCCCGCTTCGGTCGCGCGGTCCACGTTCATGAACAGGAAGCGCGCGGCGTTCCAGATCTTGTTGGCGAACGCGCGATAGCTCTCGGTGCGGCTCTCGCTGAAGGCGATGTCGGTTCCCGGCGCGGCCATCGCGGCCAGGGTGAAGCGCACCGCGTCGGTGCCGTACTTCTCGATGATCTGGATCGGGTCGACCACGTTGCCCTTGGTCTTCGACATCTTCTGGCGGTCGGCGTCGCGCACCAGCGCGTGGATGTAGACGTTGCGGAAGGGCACGTCGCCCTGCTTGTGTCCGCGCATGAAGTGGCAATTCATCATGATCATGCGCGCCACCCAGAAGAACAGGATGTCGAAGCCGGTAATGAGCAGCGTCGTGGGATAGAACGCGTCGAGGTCGGGCGTCGAGTCCGGCCAGCCCAAGGCCGAGCACGGCAGCAATCCCGACGAGAACCAGGTGTCGAGCACGTCGTTGTCCTGCTCGCAGCGCGCCGCCGCACTTGCACTGCTTCGGCGTCTCGCGTGCCACGATGATCTCGCCGCAGGCCTTGCAATGCCACGCGGGAATGCGATGTCCCCACCACAGTTGCCGCGAGATGCACCAGTCGTGAATGTTGCGCATCCACTCGAAGTACGTCTTGGTGTACATCTCGGGCACGAACTTGATCTCGCCCTGCTCGACGGCTTCGATGGCGCGGTCGGCCAGCGGCTGAATCTTCACGAACCACTGCGTCGACAGGCGCGGCTCGGTGATGGTCTTGCAGCGATCGCACTTGCCCAGCGGCACCACGTAATCCTTCGTGCCCACCAGGAAGCCGCCAGCCTCGAGGTCTTCCAGAATCTTCGTGCGCGCCTCGAAGCGATCCAGCCCTTTGTACGGGCCGGCGTTCTCGTTCATCTGCGCGACTTCGTTCATCACGTCGATCTGCGGCAGCTTGTTGCGCAGCCCGGCCTCGAAGTCGTTGGGATCGTGCGACGGCGTCACCTTCACCGCGCCGGTGCCGAACTCCGGGTTGGCGAGGATGTCATCGGTGATGATCGGGATCTCGCGATTCATCAGCGGCAGCATGACCATCTTGCCGTGCAGATGCCGGTAGCGCTCGTCGCCGGAGTTCACCGCGATGGCGGTATCACCCAGCATGGTCTCAGGACGCGTAGTCGCGACGATGATGTATTCGCCGGGCAGTCCCACAACGGGGTAGCGAATCTCGTAGAGCTTGCCCTGCGTCTCCTCGTGCACCACTTCCAGGTCCGACACCGCGGTGATGCAGCGCGGACACCAATTGACGATGTACTTGCCGCGATAGATCAGCCCTTCTTCATACAGGCGGACGAAGGCCTCGCGCACCGCGCGCGACATGCGGTCGTCCATGGTGAAGTACTCGCGCGACCAGTCGACCGAAGCGCCCAGCCGCTTCATCTGCTGAAGAATTACGCCGCCGTAATGCTGCTTCCAGTCCCACACGCGCGCGACGAACGCCTCGCGTCCCATGTCGCGGCGGTTCTTGCCCTCGCTGGCGAGTTGCCGCTCCACCATCAGTTGCGTAGCGATGCCGGCGTGGTCGGTGCCCGGCAGCCACAGCGTCGGCAGGCCGCTCATGCGCTTCCAGCGAACGATGATGTCGATTTCGGTGTGCTCCAGCATGTGGCCCATGTGGAGGTGGCCGGTAACGTTGGGCGGCGGCAGCGTGACCGTAAAGGTCTGGCCGGCGTGAGGTGGTTGGCCGTCGGCTGAGGCGGCGGGAGTATCTACATGGAAGAGCTGTTCGCGTACCCAGTACTCGGCCCAGCGCGGTTCAATCGCGCCCGGTTCGTAGGCCTTCGGAAGATCGTGAGGCATGCACGTCCGTTCAGGTGATGAGAGTCAAACTTCGATAGTAAATGGGCGGAGGAAAGCGGGGCAAACGTGTCGGTACGTCACAGTTTACCTTCGCGCCCCTGGCAGGCGGGTCAGGAGAGCTCTTTCCAAATTTGGAGGATCTAATCATTTTTCAGCCCAAATCAGACATCTTTGTCGAAAGAATCTCTCGTCACAACCCGAATTTCGCGCGAGAATGACCGCTACTCTGGTTGATGATTGTGTCGCTTCGGTTTGCAATATGAGAAAAGTCTGGCTGTTCGTGCCGCTCTTATTCCTCACTAGTGCCTTGGTTCCTTCGCACGCTCAGCGTCTGAACACGCTCCACAGCTTCTGCACGCAACAGAACTGTCCTGACGGGAATCTCCCCGAGGGAAACCTGATTCAAGCAAGCGATGGAAACTTCTACGGGATAACCGAATTTGGCGGAACTCAGGGTTGTACTTACGGTTGTGGGACTATCTTCAAAATCACACCGGGTGGAACGTTGACTACACTGCATACGTTCTGTGAAGACTACCCATGCCCTGATGGCGCGATGCCCGTTGCGGCGCTGTTACAGGCCAGCGACGGAAATCTGTACGGCACCACTTCCCAAGGCGGCAGTGGACAAGGCAACTGCGGCGGCGGCGGCAGCTGCGGAACCGTGTTCAGGATGACTCTGAACGGTATGTTTACGACCCTTTACAATTTCTGCTCGCAGCCCAACTGCACGGACGGCAGCCAGCCGCTGGCCGGGCTGATACAAGCAACTGACGGAAATCTCTACGGGACGACCGGCGCCGGAGGAACGTATAACGGCGGAACTCTTTTCAGGATTTCCTTAACCGGCGGACTAACTATTCTTCACAATTTCTGCGCACAACCGAACTGCACGGACGGCCAAAATCCCACAGGGATCGTGCAAGCCTCGGATGGAAACTTCTACGGGACAACCTCCAGCGGCGGCACCAGTCAGGGAGGCACAGCGTACAAGATTACAGCGAGCGGGACCTTCACCTCTTTCGGCTCCTTCTGTGTGGGAATAGGTAACTGTCCGGATGGTGAGTACCCTCGGTCTCCGCTGATACAAGCAAGCGACGGGAACTTCTACGGAGTTACAAGCCTAGGAGGCATCGATGGCGGCGCGGTCTTCAAGCTCTCTCCACCCGGCGCCTTGACTCCCGTATATTTGTTCGAAAATCCAAACGATGGCGGAATGAATCCGGTAGGTCAGTTGCTGCAAGCTGCGGACGGGGCTCTTTATGGCACTACGAGCTACGGCGGAGCCAATGGAATCTTCGGCGGGACTGTCTTCCGGCTCACGCTCGACGGAATGATCACTTACCTTTACAACTTTTGCGGGTTGGTTAATTGTGTCGACGGCAGCAGTCCTGTAGCCGGCTTGACGCTGGGCACCGACGGAAATTTTTACGGCAGCACTGCTTACGGCGGACAGAGCAGCCTCGGCACGGTATTTCGTATGCCCGGCCCGACAGCTACCAGCACCCAGTTCGTGCCTCTGACCCCTTGCCGTTTGCTCGACACCAGAAACAGCAATCCGATTCCCGGCGGAACCGGCACGGCGTTCGTGCTGCCTCAGCTGGCGCAAACGAATGATTGCGGAGATCTGAGTTCGGCGACAGCTTACTCGTTGAACTTAACGCTAATCCCTCCGGGCAGAGCTCCGATTCACTACCTCACCGTCTTCCCCACCGGACAAACTCAACCACTTGTGTCAACGATGAACTCTCTCGATGGCCGAGTCAAAGCAAACGCCGCCATTGTTCCGGCGGGACGGTGAGGTGCCGTCAGCATCTATGTCACAGACACGACCAATGTCATCCTCGACATTGACGGCTACTTTGCTCCGGCTTCGCAATCGACGCTGAAGTTCTTTCCGCTGACGCCGTGCCGCGTGGCTGACACGCGCAGCTCGCAATATCCGCAGGGACTTGGTTCACCGCACCTGAACGGCGGAACGGCCCGCGACTTTCCCGTGCTGAACAACACCACCTGTATTCCGCCGGGAATCAACGCCGCGGCCTATTCATTCAACCTCACTGCGATTCCCTATCCATCGTTCGGCGATCGCTTGGGTTATCTGGAAGTGTGGCCCACCGGGGCGGAGCCACAGAATCCGGTGTCCACGCTGAACAATCCGACCGGAACGTACGTGGCCAACGCGGCCATCGTTCCCGCAGGCAGCAACGGCGACATCACCGTCTATCCCAGCGACAACACCGATCTGGCTATCGACATTAATGGCTACTTCGCAACCAGCGGGAACAATGGCCTGTCGCTCTATCCCGCGATACCCTGCCGCGTCTTCGATTCGCGTCAGATAGGCAGCGGTCAGCCCTTCAGCGGGTTGCTCAGTCCGCCGGTCGAGGTCGCCGGTGGTCCGTGCGGAGTGCCCACTGGCGCTCAGGCCTACGTCTTCAACGCGACCGTGGTGCCATCTCCCACATTGTCGTACCTGACGTTGTGGCCGGACAGCGAAGGCCAGCCCGGCGTCTCGACGCTCAATGCTATCGACGGCGCTGTGACTTCAAACATGGCAATCGTGCCCAATCTCGACGGACAAGTGGACGCTTTCGCCCAGGGCACGACGCAGCTCATCCTCGACATCTCCAGCTACTTCGCGCCATAAGGCGAATCCTTCCGAGGCATGGAGGCGCAATCACCGTTTCCGCGGCTGAATCGCGCCCGGTTCGTAGGCCTTGGGAAGATCGTGAGGCATGAACGTCTGTTGAGGAAGATAGAGTCAAACCTCGACGGTAAACGGGTGCAGGAAAGGCGGCCAAACAGAGACGGTCCGTGGTGGTGTGCGGTCAACTGGGGCCCCTATGACACCCCCGAAAGTTCTTGGAACGCGGGGGAGCTAGTGCTAACATTCCGCCCATTCGCACCGTCGAAATCGGGCTGCCACCGTCGACGAAGGTTCTCCTAACCGGCCCAACCATTCTGCAAAACACGACCCACCTGTTCTGTGCGACACGGCAGCCGATTACGGGAGGCAGTGATGCGCACCTGGTTCTGTCCCGTATCCGCCCGCCATTTCCACGCAGGCATCTGGCAGCTCTGTTTTTGCTTAGCAGTAGCCGTTCTGTCGCCAGCCCAGACCTTGACAACGCTCCATAACTTCGCCGGACAGCCGAACGACGGCCGCGAACCCTATGCCGGGTTAGTGGAGGGCACCGACGGCAACTTCTACGGGACGACCTATTTTGGGGGCGCTAACAACAAGGGCACGGTCTACAAGATGACCGCAGGTGGAACCGTCACCATCCTGCACAGCTTCACCAACAATGGCTCGGACGGCTGTGAGCCTGAGGCTGCGCTGATTCAGGGGACGGATGGAAACTTCTACGGCACAACCTCTTTTTGCGGCTCCGGCAACGGCGGTACGGTTTTCAAAATCACCGCAGCAGGCGCCTTCACTGCACTGCACGACTTCGCGCCCGGTCAGGGCGACGGCGGTGCGCCTTACGCCGGCCTGATCCAGGCCAGCGACGGGAACTTCTACGGCACAACCACCCAGGGAGGAACGCAACACGGCAACGGCACGGTTTTTAAAATCACCCCCGGCGGAACGGTGACGATTCTGCACAGCTTTGATTGTTCCGACGGCTGCGCCCCTTTCGGCGGACTGGTTCAAGGCAGCGACGGGAACCTCTACGGGACGACCCGGGAGGGTGGGACAAACGGATTCAATTACGGCACAGTCTTCAAAATCAGTACCGGCGGAAGCTTTACGTTGCTGCACACGTTTGAGGGCAGCGATGGCGGTGAGCCTTACGCCAGCCTGATCCAGGCCACGGACGGAAACTTCTACGGCACAGCGTCGAGTGCCGGAGGCCACGGCGCGGGCACCATCTTCAAAATCACTTCGGGCGGCACTCTAACCACCATCTACAGCTTCTGTGAGGGCGGATATCCCTGCGCCGACGGGCAGGAGCCTTACGCCGGACTAACGCAGGCCAGCGATGGAAACTTCTACGGGACAACCTACGTTGGCGGAGCTAACAATGTCGGCACCGTCTTCCAAGTCACGCCGGCGGGCACGCTGACCACGCTGCACAGCTTTGATGGCGGGGATGGAGCCGGTCCCGAGGCGGGCGTGGAGCAGGCCAGCGACGGGAATTTCTACGGCACAACCTCGACCGGCGGATCCGGCAGCGACGGTACGACGTTCAAACTCCAGTTGGTGTATTACTCGCTCACGGTCACGCCGCCGCAAAACGGTACGGTGACCAGCAGCGACGGCTTCATCAATTGTCCGGGCACCTGCAGCCACAGCTACCAGGAAAATTCACAGGTGGACTTGAATGCCAATCCCGCGCAGGGCTATCAGTTCGGCTCCTGGGGTGGAGCGTGCACCGGCAGCAATCCCTCATGCACCGTAACCATGGGCAATGACGAAACCGTCAGCGCCACCTTTACCCAGAGCTCGTATACGTTAACGGTTTCCATCAGCGGACAAGGCACCATCACCAGCAACGACGGCTTCATTAACTGCCCCGGCAATTGCAGCCATACCTACCTATCGTTCACCCAGGTGACCTTGAACGCTACCCCCGCGCACGGCTGGAACTTCGCCGGTTGGAGCGGCGCCTGCACCGGCACAGGTCCCTGCCAGCTCACCATGCTGGGTAACTACGGCGTCAGCGCCTATTTCCTCGAGCCCGGGTCGGGACTGCAGTTCAGCACCGTCACTCCGTGCCGCCTTGTCGATACCCGTCAGACCGGCGACCCCATCCAGGGGGGCACGTCGCAGAACTTCATCATCCCGCAACTTGGTGGCTGTAACATCCCCAGCGCCGCGTCCGCTTACTCGCTCAACGTCACCGTCGTGCCTCACGGCTCGCTGGGCTATATCACCGTGTGGCCTGCCGGCCTGGCTCAGCCTCTGATTTCCACCATGAACTCGCGGGATGGACGCACCAAGGCCGAAGCCGTCATCGTGCAGGCCGGGACCAATGACGCCATCAGCATCTACGCCAGCAATACCACGGATGTCATCTTGGACATCAACGGCTATTTCGGTGCACCGGGCTCGCAGACGTATCAGTTCTATCCCCTGGAGCCGTGCCGTGTCATCGATACGCGCAATGCCGATGGTCCGCTCGGCGGTCCGCCTCTGGTCGGCGGCCAGGAACGGACCTTCTACGTTGAGGCCAGCACCTGCATTCCGGCCGGCAATAACATCCAAGCCTTCGCCTTCAACTTCACGGTGGTACCGTATCCCTTCGGTCAGCCGCTGCGTTATCTCACGGTCTGGCCACTGGGCCAGCCGCAGCCCACCGTTTCGACCCTGAACAACGGCACCGCGACGACCGTGGCCAACGCTGCCATCGTGCCCGCAGGCCAGAGCGGCGCCATCTCGGTTTACGCCTCCGACAGCACCGAGCTCGTGGTCGACATCGACGGCTATTTCGCCGCGCCGCGCTCCGGAGGACTTTCACTCTATCCGACGGCGCCGTGTCGCGTCATCGACACGCGCAACAACAATGGACAGCCCTGGCAAGGCGAAAGAACCGTTAACGTGGCAGGCAGCCCATGCGCGCCGTCCTCAGATGCGCAGGCATACGTCTTCAACGCAACCGTTGTTCCGCCCGGACCGATGCACTACCTGACGTTGTGGGCAGATCAGGGAACGCAGCCGCAGGCATCGACGTTGAACGCCGTTGATGGCGCGATCACGTCGAACCTGGCCATCGTGCCCAATACCAACGGCAGCACGGACGCTTACGCCTCGGATGCGACTCAGCTGATCCTCGACATCTCCAGCTACTTCGCGCCCTGAGCAACCGGAGGTGAGCAAGACAACTGCTGCGAAAAGCCATTTCGACAAATGTACTTGTGTAAGACCCGGTTACCGAGTACTATCCGGTTCTCCCCCGATTAAAGCCCTGCCGATCCCTGGCAAATGGGACGGAGTACTCCGTGTCATTCCTCGGGCGATGTTTGAACACGGCCAAACTTAGAGTTGTGCTCAGGAGAAGACACGTGCCTCGTGAACTGCGTAGCTGCCGCCGCGTTGCCGTTCCAATGTCGTTATCACGGTTGTCGTCATTCGTTTTCGTGACTTTTCTGCTTTGCGCCTCGAACGCCGTTGCTTCCTCGCAACCCTTGAATACGCTCCACAGCTTCTGCTCCCAGCCAAGCTGCGCCGACGGCGACAATCCGAACCCAACTCTCGTGCAGGGCCCCGACGGAAATCTGTACGGTACGACGTTTGCGGGCGGAGGGCCGCAAAACGCCGGCGTCCTCTTTCGAGTCACGCCGGAGGGTACGTTCGCTGTCCTCCACACGTTCTGCTCTTTGACCGGCTGTGCCGACGGCTCCCGCCCGATGGCAGGACTGGTGCTGGACACCGACGGCAGTTTCTATGGGACCACCGGCGCAGGAGGAGCCAGTAACGATGGCACGCTCTTTCGCCTCAGTGCGGCCGGGGTGTTCAGCACGGTATACAGCTTCTGCTCGCAACCCAATTGCAGTGATGGCAGCTTCCCCAAGCAGATGATTCGCGGCGCGGACGGCAATTTCTACGGCGTTACGACCGGTGGTGGCAACCATAATTCCTATTGCCCCAACGAATGCGGCACGATTTTCAGGCTGACTCCGAGCGGCCAGTTGACGACCATCTACCGGTTCTGTACACAACAACGCTGCCCGGATGGCGCCTTCCCGCAGACGCTGATACAGGGTACCGACGGCGCATTGTACGGAACGACTACTTTCGACGACGGGACTGCCTTTCGAGTCAGTCCCAGCGGCACGTTGCAGACGCTTTACAGCTTCTGTCAGTTGCCCGGCTGCACAGATGGCCTGGGGCCGAACGCTCTGGTAGAGGCAGTGGACGGAAAATTCTATGGAACAACCGGAGCGGGAGGTGCGACCGGCTACTGTATTGCTCAGTGCGGAACGATTTTTGACATCACCCCGAGCGGAAGCTTCCTGTCGATCTACGACTTTTGCAACCAGCCCGGTTGCCTGGATGGCTCAAACCCCAACAGCATGGTCCAGGCACCCGACGGGAACTTTTATGGAACGACGGGTGGCGGCGGTATCGACGATGAGTACGGGGTCGTGTTCAAGTTCTCGCCTTCGGGCACGATGACCACGCTGTACCGGTTCTGTTCGCTGGCAAATTGTGCGGACGGCGAAGCTCCCCAATCGTTGACGCAAGCCACCGATGGCAATTTTTACGGAGTGACGTTCAACGGCGGTGCCAACGGCTCCGGCGGCACGATTTTCAAACTCACCCCTCCCGCCGCTCCGGCGATGCAATTCGTGCCGGTGGCGGGTTGCCGGTTAGCCGACACACGCCAAACACACAGTCCCATACAGGGCGGTACGTGGCAAAGCTTCCTGGTTCCGGAGCTGGGCGATTGCAACATTCCAGCCAGCGCGACCGCCTACTCGCTGAACGTGACGGCTGTCCCTCAAGGCCCTTTGCAATACCTCACCGTCTGGCCCGCGGGCAAGAATCAACCTTTCGTTTCGACCATGAACTCGCCCGACGGACGCGTGAAGGCGAATGCGGCAATCGTTCCGGCGGGAGCCAGTGGAGCGGTCAACGTCTTCGCCACCAATACAAGCGATGTTGTGCTCGACATTGACGGCTACTTCACCGCGCCTTCGCAATCCACACTAAAGTTCTATCCGCTGACGCCATGCCGCGTGGCTGACACACGCAGCTCGCAATATCCGCAGGGACTTGGCTTGCCTCATTTGACCGGTGGAACCGCGCGCGACTTCCCCGTGCTGAACAACACCACGTGCATTCCGCCAGGAATCAACGCCGCGGCTTACTCGTTCAACCTCACGGCTATTCCCTATCCATCGTTCGGCGATCGCCTGGGTTATCTGGAAGTGTGGCCCACCGGGGCGGAGCCACAGAATCCGGTGTCGACGCTGAACAATCCGACCGGAACGTACGTGGCCAACGCGGCCATCGTTCCCGCAGGCAGCAACGGCGACATCACCGTCTATCCCAGCGACAACACCGATCTGGCTATCGACATTAATGGCTACTTCGCAACCAGCGGGAACAATGGACTGTCGCTCTACCCCACGGTGCCCTGCCGTGTGATCGACACTCGCGGAGTGGGCAATGAGCAGCCCTTCAGCGGACTGCTCAGTCCACCGGTCGATGTCGTCGACAGCCCCTGTGGCGTACCGAGCGCGGCACAAGCCTACGTCTTCAACGCGACCGTGGTGCCGTCTCCCACATTGTCGTACCTGACGTTGTGGCCGGACAGCGAAGGCCAGCCCGGCGTCTCGACGCTCAACGCTATCGACGGAAAAGTGACCTCGAACATGGCAATCGTGCCCAATGCAAACGGAAAGGTTGACGCTTTCGCCCAGGGCACAACGCAGTTGATCCTGGACATCTCCGGCTACTTCGCGCCCTAAGAAAGCGTAGCTTCCGAACCGGTAAGTCGCGACTCGCGCTGAATTTTTCTTGTGAAGTCGTTATCGGTTCCCGCGGGATTGTTAAAGAGGAGTGGTAAGTTCTAGCGTGCCCAACCTCAAGGGCAAGGTCAACGCGTTCGCTCAGGGACAACGCAGCTGATCTTGGACATCACCAACTGTTTCGCGCCATAGACTAAGCTCCGAGCGCCCGGCGACCTTAGCCGGCGTGGGTATTCCTGCCGAGATGCGCAACCGTATTTTCGAACCGTTCGCTACAACCAAAAGGACGTAGGCATCGGCGATTTAGTTGTAGGAGCAGGTCTGGAACAACTCTCTGCCATGGCACGAGAGGAGATCAAACCTGCCAGGGAATGGCGAAGTACCGTCACCGGATTACTGCTAAAGCACTCCTGATGCGGGACTGTATGGGCGGCATTCCGAAGGTGGCCCGCCAGGAAGCCGCCGCGCGCCGGACGGAGGGCGTGCAACGCCAGCACTCCTCTAGCTTCTTTCCTTCTAATGTCCTCAGTTGACCCTTCATGTCACTTGCCCGCACACATGGGATCGTCGAGTATTGCCCCCACTTCGCCGCTTCGGCTACGAAAGCCGGTCGTCGCTGCGTTTCATTTCTGGCCAAGCGCTCCACCAAAAGCACGTCCACTGGAGGGAGGCATGGCTATCCATCCACCCTCGCAGAAAAGGACCGTACTTGACATCTATGCAACGACGAAATGAACGTAACATCACTCAGATCTTGCTGGCGGCAGTAATATTGACGGTCGGCGTCGTAGTGCCCCTCCGCGCTCAAACGTTAAACGTAATTCACAACTTTGTCGGCAGCGCCGACGGAGAGTATCCAGTAGCCGGTCTCACCATGGATTCAGCCGGCACGCTCTACGGGACCACGGCGGGATTGATCTACACATCGGGACCTTCCTATGGCTCTGTCTTTCGCCTGAAGCTCCACAACGGTTCGTGGCTGTTCACACCACTCTTTGATTTCAGGGGCGGCGCCGATGGCGCTTATCCGCTGGCCCGCGTGGTCATCGGCCCGAACGGCACTCTCTATGGCACCGCGAACCGCGGCGGGATTGAAAACTGCACCCAAGGTTGTGGCCTGGTCTTTGACCTGCACCCCACCCCCACGATTCCCGCCTCCCCACTGACGCCGTGGAGGGAGATCGTTCTGTACAGCTTCCAGGGCAGCACCGACGGAGCCTATCCAGGCTATGGCGACATGGTCTTTGACTCAACGGGCAATATGTATAACACCAGCAGCCAGGGCGGCATCAACGCCTGTGCGGGCCACGTGGGCTGCGGTGTGGTCTACAAGTTAACCAAGTCGGGCGGGAGCTACACCGAAACCGCACTCTACGCTTTCAGCGGCGGCTCGGACGGGGCGTTTCCCATCGCCGCGGTTTCCTTCGACAACTCCAGCAACCTGTACACCACGGCTTTTAACGGCGGCAATGGGAACAATGGCACGGTCATTCAGCTGACTCCCGCAGGCAGCGAGAGCACGATTCATCAGTTTAATGCCGCCGCCGACGGTGCGAACCCGTGGACCGGCGTCATCGTCGATTCCTCGGGAAACCTGTATGGAACGACCTCCACATCGGGCCCCAGCGGCGGTGGAACGGTCTACGAAATGTCGCTGGCCGGAGGCATTTGGACATATACCGATCTGGAGAACTTTGCCGGCTCCGGTCCAAACCCAGGGCCCTTAGCCGACCTCGCCAAGGACGCCAACGGAAATCTATATGGCACGAACTATGCCGGCGGCGCGCACGGATTTGGCTGCGTCTTCAAACTGACGCCTTCCAACGGCGGCTATACCTACACCGACCTGTATGACTTCACGGGCAGCAGCGACGGGGCCAATCCGGCCAGCAACGTTGTGCTCGACGCGAGCGGAAATCTCTACGGCACCGCCTACCAGGGTGGAAGCCGCAACCTCGGCGTTGTCTGGCAGCTCATACCGTAGCCACGTATCCCCACGGCATCACCCAGCCGGGCGCGAGCCACTCGCGCCCGGCGCTACTGTAGGACCTCGTTTTATATCAGTTCATAGCAATAGAACATTTTGCTTGACTTCACTCTTATATTTCTATAATTGTAGAAATATGGAATCTACCAAAGCCCGCCAGGCCGACGCCGCCCAGGTCGCCCGCTTTGCCGACATGTTCTCGGCCATGGGCACCGAGCCGCGGCTGCGTATCCTGCGCCTGCTGCTGGCGGCCCATCCCGACGGCATGGTGGTCGGCGACATCGCCGAAGAGCTCGACATCCCCAACTCCACGCTGTCGCACCACCTCGACAAGCTGAAAAACGAAGAGCTGGTCAAGGTGCGCCGCGAAGGCACATTCCTTTGGTATTCGGCGAATACCGAGGCATTGCAGGAGCTGGTGGGCTTTCTCTACGCCGAGTGCTGCACCCGCAACAAGGCCATCCAACCGGAACGTTTCGTCACGCTTTGCAAATAGGAGAACCGATGAGCACCGAGAGCTTGAAAGACGTAGTCCGTGAGAAGTATGGGCAGGCTGCCCTGCGGGTTCACAGCGGAGGCAGTTCTTGCTGCGGCGCGTCGGCCAGAATCGACGGGAGCTGCTGCGATCCCATCACCAGCAACCTCTACGACGCCACGCAGACCAGCCAGATTCCCGAGGGTGCGGTGCGCGCCTCGCTGGGCTGCGGCAATCCCACGCTGCTGGCGCAACTGAAGCAAGGCGAGACCGTACTCGATCTGGGCTCGGGCGGCGGCATCGATGTGCTGCTGTCGGCCGAGCGCGTCGGTCCCAGCGGCAAAGCTTACGGCCTGGACATGACCGACGAGATGCTGGCTCTGGCGCGCGACAACCAGCGCAAGGCCGGGGTCACCAACGTCGAATTCCTCAAGGGCGACATCGAGAACATTCCCCTGCCCGACAATTCCGTGGACGTCATCATCTCCAACTGCGTCATCAATCTCTCGGCCGACAAAAGCCAGGTGCTGCGCGAAGCGTTTCGCGTGCTGAAGCCGGGCGGCCGCTTCGCCGTCTCCGACGTCGTTTTGCGGGACGGTATTCCCGACCAGGTGCGCAAGAGCGTGATGCTGTGGGTGGGCTGCATCGCCGGCGCGTTGCAGGATTCCGAGTACGTCGCCAAGCTCGCCGAAGCAGGCTTTGAGGCCATCGACATCGAGCCGACCCGGATCTACCGCATCGAGGACGCGCGCGCTTTTCTGACGGCGGAGGGCATCGATGTCGACGCCATCGCACCGCAGGTCGACGGCAAATTCATGAGCGCGTTCGTGCGCGCCACCAAGCCGGCAGCTTCCCAATAATTTTGTCGTCCTGAGCGCAGCGTCCGCATTGCCTTTGCAACCCGCCGCATTTGCGGATCGGCGGACGCGGAGTCGAAGGACCTCCATAGCGCGATGAACAGGAGCCCGACCGTGCAAGACCACTACAACGTGCTGTTCCTGTGTACCGGCAATTCGGCGCGCTCCATCCTGGCCGAGGCCATCCTGAATTTCAAAGGCGCGCCCCGGTTCAAGGCCTATAGCGCGGGCAGCCATCACACCGGGGCGGTAAGGCCAGAGGCGTTGCGGCAACTGGAAATCGCTCACCTGCCGACCCAGGGATTGCGCAGCAAGAGTTGGGACGAATTCGCCAAGCCGGACGCGCCGAAGATGGACTTCGTCTTCACCGTCTGCGACCACGCCGCCCATGAGGTCTGCCCCATCTGGCCGGGACAGCCGATGACGGCGCACTGGGGCGTTCCCGATCCGCCGGCTCCGGGAGGCGATCCTGCCGAAACTGCTCGTGCCTTTCGCGAGGCGTTTCTGCTGCTCGACCGCCGCATCGGGCTGTTTCTGGCGCTGCCAATGTCCAGCATCGACAAGCTTGCCCTCAAAAAAGAGATCGACCGCATCGGCCAGCGCTGATCCGCGGTCCTTCCCAATCTGTCCCAGGTCACAATTTCGTAATCCTTTGGCAACAACCAAGCTCGCAAATCGGGGTATAGTGTCTCAGCGGGTGAGTTCTGGATGTGGACGTGGTTCTTCCCGGGTCCCGTCGCATTGGGTTTATCGCAGCTCTGATTCCTATCGTTTTTGATCTCTGCGCCTTGTGTGCAGTGAGCCGCACCACCCTCGCTAGTCGTAGGGAGTTTCGGACAATGGGAAGAAGCGAGCCCTTGCTTCTTCAACAATGTCCCAACTTGCCCTGTGACGCCCCTTGTATCTCAATAGCAGTTGATGCACGATAGCGGCAATTTTTGTGGCCTCTGAGCGGCCATCCTGATTCATTTCTGTGCCACTTCAATCGGTGTCGGAAGGTGACCCGTGTCCTTCGTCAAGCGGAGCGCTACTCGTCTATCCTCACTCACCTGCCTGCTGGCCGTGTTCTTGCCGGTCGGCCTCATCGCGCAAAACTACACCTTCACGAACATCGACTATCCCGGCGCCATGTACACCTTCCCTCAAGCAGTCAATGACAGCGGCCATGTTGTCGGCTACTGGGGAGACAGCGAAGGCAATATCCACGGTTTTTATTGGGACGGCACCAACTTCACCAGCATCGATTATCCGGGCGCTGGGGCGACGTACGCACAAGGCATCAATGATGCCGGTGTGATCTCGGGGTTCTATGAGGTCTCGGGCAATCAAGCCCATGGCTACTTCCTGGACAATGGGACGTTCACGTCCTATGACTATCCCGGCTTCGCAGGGCAGACCGTTGGAGAGGGGATCAACAATCACGGTGCGACCACGGGCTACTACGGCAGCGGCGGCAGCACCGGCTTCTTCAACAACAATGGCAGCTTCAGTTCGTTCGGCTACCCGGGTGCCTGCTGGACCGTACCTTACTCCCTGAATGACAGCGAGCAGGCGGCCGGCGATTACCGCGCCGACTGTTCCACCGGCTTTCTCGGCTTCTTCTACTCGAACGGAACGTTCACCACACTGGAGTATCCCGACGACACGGACACCTATGCCGCCGGCATTAACAACGCCGGAGTCGTGACCGGCTATAGCACGATCAACGATCCTCCCTACCTGGTCGCATGGCTCTGGCAGAACGGAAACTTCACCGTCTTTGCCGCGAACCAAAACGCCGTGCAGCCGTCCGGCATCAACAACAACGGGCAACTAGTGGGAGTGTATGAGCCCAACACCACACACGGCTTTATCGCGACGCCCACCACTTCCAGCGCGCCCTCGCAGTTCGTTCCCGTCGTGCCCTGCCGCGTGGTCGACACACGCAACGCCAACGGGCAGTTCGGCGGCCCGCCGATTTCGGGCGGAACGGCACGCAGCTTTCCGCTTCCGACGGGCCCGTGCCCCAACATTCCTTCCAGCGCAACCGCCTACGCACTGAACGTGACGCTGGTGCCGATCAATCACGGGCGCGTGCGCTATCTGACCATCTGGCCGACGGGTCAGACGCAGCCTACGGTCTCGACCATGAACTCCGATGGCCGCGTGAAAGCTGACGCGGCAACGGTGCCTGCCGGAACCGGCGGCGCGGTCAGCATCTACGTCACCGACACCACCAACGTCATCGTCGACATCGATGGCTACTACCTCTCGCCGGTGAGCGGCACGCTGGAGTTTTATCCCCTGCCGCCGTGCCGCGTTGCCGACACCCGCAGCAGCCAGTATCCGCAGGGTCTTGGTTCGCCGCATCTCACGGGCGGGAATGCCCGCGACTTCCCCATGCTCAACAGCTCTTGCATTCCTTCCAACGCGAACGCGCTGGCGTACTCGTTGAACCTCACCGCGATTCCGTACCAGGGTTCACCGCTCGGCTATCTGGAAGTGTGGCCCACCGGTTACGAACCGCCGAGCCCGGTGTCGACACTCAACAATCCCAACGCCGTCACGGTGGCGAATGCGGCCATCGTTGGCGTGCCGCCCAGCGGCGAGATCACCGTTTACGCCAGCAACAACACCGATCTGGCCATCGACATCAACGGCTACTTCGCCGAGCCGGCCAGCGGCTTGCAGCTCTATACCGTCCCGCCCTGCCGCGTCATCGACACCCGTAACGGCGGCGGACAGGGATTCACCGGCACGCTGAATCCTCCGGTGAACGTCACCACCAGCGGGTGCGGCATTCCCTCTTCAGCCGGGGCTTATGTGTTCAATGCGACCGCGATCCCGGTACAGCCTTTGGGCTACTTGACGTTGTGGCCCGATGGCGAGAATCAGCCGGGCGTGTCGACGCTGAATGCAAGCGACAGGTCGGTGACCTCGAACATGGCAGTCGTACCGAACCACGGCGATGGCAAGGTCGACGCCTACGCGAGTGGAACCACGCAATTAGTTCTCGACATCGCAGCGTACTTCGCGCCCTAGGCGAATGCAGGTTTTGGGCAAGTGCACGTCATCTCAGCGGAATTCGGTATTCGTGGAAGGAGCATTATGCGTATCTCGCGCCACCTCTTCTCGTCGATTCTCGCCTTCAGTTTTGTGATGGCATCGCTTCCCGCCGTCGCGCAAGTTGTGACGGCGACCCTGCCGTCCGCTGCCAACACATTCAGCGCGGCGGTGAACGCAACCACGAACAAAACCTACGTGGCCAACTTCGTCTGCTCGAGCTCGGTTTGTCCCGGCCCTGGAACCGTGACGGTGATCAATGGAGCGAATAACAGCACCGCGTCGGTTACGGTGGGCGTCTATCCGTACGCTCTGGCGGTCAACGCGACCACCAACAAGATTTTCGTTGGCAATGCTTGCGGCAATGACGTCAATTGCAACAGCCTGGGAACGGTGACCGTCATCGACGGCGCCACCAACAACACCACCACGGTTACCGTCGGATACTATCCGTACTCGCTCGCGGTCAACGCAACCACCAACAAGATCTACGTGGGAAATCTGTGCGGCAACGATCCCAGTTGCAGCAGTCCGGGAACCGTCACCGTCATTGACGCCAACAATAACTACAGCACCTCGACGGTCGGCGTGGGAGTCGAGCCCAACGCCGTCGCCGTGGACCCGGCGACCGACTTCATCTACGTCGCCGATGCCAACTGCTTTGGCTACCCGGCCTGCGCGGGCGAAGGTATGGTTACGGCAATTAACGGAAGCAACAACAGCACACAAACGATCAATGTTGGCGCCAATCCCCTTTTCCTTGCCGTTAACGCGACTACAAACAAGATTTACGTTTCGAATGATTGCGGCAACGACGCGACTTGCAGCAGCGCCGGAACCGTGACGGTGATCGACGGCGCCACCAACAACACGACGATGGTCAACGTCGGCTTCTATCCGCAGGCTATCGCGATTAATCCAGTGACCAACCAGACTTATGTGGCCAACAACTGCAGCAACAACACGTGCAGCTCGGCCGGAAGCGCAACCGTCATCAATGGCAACAGCAATTACAGCACCACCACGGTTCCAACTGCCTATCACCCGGTGTATCTGGATATCGACACCGGGGCAAACAAGATTTATGTGGCGAACACTTGTGGCAACGATCCCACCTGCTCCAGCCCGGGAACGCTGACCGTGATCGATGGGGCAACGAACTCCACCTTCCCCATCGCGGTCGGCGACGAACCTAACGTACTTGCAGCAAACTCAACCACCCACAACGTCTATGTTCCCAACTTCATCGATAACACCATCTCGGTAGTTGGCGGCCAGACCAAGTTGCAATTGGAAAGCGTGACGCCATGCCGGCTGGTGGATACGCGCAGTGGCAGCCCGATTCAGGGCGGAACGTTCGCCACCTTCAATCTTCCGCAGCTGAACCAGAACTGCCCCAGCCTAAACCTTTCGACAGCCGCCGCCTACTCGCTCAATGTCACGCTGGTTCCGGCGAATGGCCGCGTCCGCTATCTGACCATCTGGCCGGCGGCTGAAAGTCAGCCAGGCGTCTCCTTGATGAACTCGCTGGATGGGCGCACGAAAGCCGACGCGGCCATCGTTCCGGCGGGCGTCAGCGGCGGCGTCAGCGTTTACGTCACCGACACGGCCAACGTCATTCTCGATATCGACGGATACTTCGCGCCCTCGAGCGGATCAACCCTGCAGTTTTTTCCCTTGACGCCGTGCCGCGTCGCCGACACGCGCAGCAACCAGTATCCGCAGGGTCTGGGCCAGCCGCATCTGTCGGGCGGGATGGCGCGCGATTTTCCGGTAACGACCAGCTCCTGTATTCCCAGCGGAGTTACTGTGGCCGCTTATTCCTTCAATCTCACGGCGATCGCCTATCCGGGTCAGGGAAATCCCCTGGGCTATCTGGAAATATGGCCGACCGGAAGCGAGCCGGCGAATCCGGTTTCCACCTTGAACAATCCGACGGGAACGAATGTTGCGAATGCGGCCATCGTGCCCGCGGGCACCGGCGGCGATGTCACCGTGTACGCGAGTGCCAACACTGACCTGGCTATCGATATCAACGGCTACTTCGCGTCCACGGGAAGCGGGCGGACTCTCGCTGTATCCCACGGCGCCGTGCCGGGTGATCGACACGCGCAACATTGGGAGCGGCCAGCCCTTCAGCGGAACGTTGAATCCGCCGGTGGATGTGGTCGACAGCGCGTGCGGCGTGCCCAGCGTAGCCGACGCCTACGTCTTCAACGCAACGGTGATACCGGTTCCGAAGCTGCCTTACCTGACCTTGTGGCCCGATGGTGAGCCGCAGCCTGGAGTTTCGACACTGAACGCGGGCGACGGATTTGTCACTTCGAACATGGCGGTGGTTCCGAATCACGACAGTGACGGCAAAGTCGATGCCTATGCCCAGGGCACCACGCAGTTGGTTCTCGATATCTCTAGTTACTTCGCGCCGTAAGAGGGCCGAGTCCTCCGGCCAACGTTAGCCGGACAATTCTCGGGTGCCCCATCCTTCTCTCCGCCGTTGGCGAGAGGGTGGGACGCAAGAACACGACGACTACCAAAGAGGGTGGATGAGAAAGCTGAACGTATCGACACTGCTGCTGCTCGCGATCACTTTGCTTGTGGCAACTGCCATTCCGTCGTCTGCACAGACCTTGACCACGCTGCATAACTTCACCGGAGCTGACGGTGACGGACCTACAGCTTCGATGATTTTGGCTCGCGACGGAAACTACTACGGCACCACCTTCCTGGGCGGCTCCCAACAGGGTGGCACGATCTTCAAAATCACGCCCAGCGGTAGCTTCAGCGTGTTTTACAACTTCTGCTCGCAGTCGCAGTGCGATGACGGCTCGGCGCCCGAGGCTGGTTTGGTGCAAGGCAGTGATGGGAATTTCTACGGAGCCGCAGGTAACGGTGGGACAGGATTCGACGGAGACGGTACCGCTTTCAAAGTTTCTTCCAGCGGCACCTTAACGGTGCTGCACAACTTCTGCACGCTTTCCGGCTGTTCTGACGGTGCCGGCCCTGAAAGCACGCCGATCCAAGCCACGGACGGCAACTTCTACGGGACAACGATCTATGCGGGCTCGGGACAGGGTGGGGTCGTCTACAAGGTTTCTCCTGGCGGCACGTTCAGCGTCCTGTTCAGCTCCGATACTACCCACGGCAAGCTTCTCAACGGAGTGATACAAGGCTCCGACGGAAATTTCTATGTGACGGCGGACCAGGGAGGCGCCAATGGCGTAGGCACGGTTTTCAAGATTACGCCCGGCGGAAATGCGACCGTGCTTTACAACTTCTGCTCGCAGTCAGACTGCACCGATGGCTCGTCTCCCAATGCCGGGCTGATCGAAGGTTCGGATGGAAATTTCTACGGCACCACCCTCAACGGTGGAGTCAACAATCAGGGAACAGTTTTTAAGATTACGTCGAGTGGCACGCTAACCGTGTTGCACAGCTTCGATGCCAATAATGGAGGGGAACCCACCGCATCCCTGGTTCAGGGTGCCGATGGAAATTTTTACGGCACCACCTACAATGGCGGAGCCAACGGCGACGGCGTCATCTTTGGCATGACCCCGTCGGGATCGTACACCCTGCTGCACAGCTTCGCCGGAAGTGACGGCTCGCACCCCAGGGGCGGGCTGGTGCAGGCTCCTGATGGAAGCTTCTACGGGACAACGTACACCGGCGGAAGCGCCAACATGGGAACCATCTTTCATCTGACCATTCCGCTGGTTCCGACCACAACTACCCTCACCACCTCTCCGAATCCGTCCTATCAGGGCGAGTCGGTCACCATGACCGCAACCGTTACTGCGCAGAACGGCTCGACGCCCGCCGGGACTGTCGTCTTCAAGAGTGACGGCACCAGCGTAGGTTCGGCTACGTTGAACGACTCCGGCGTCGCGGTTTTGAACTACTCGGGATTGAGCGCGGGCACGGATAACGTTACGGCTGTCTATCAGGGATCCGTAACCCTGGCGGGCAGCACGTCGAACACGGTTGTGCAGGTCGTACATCCGGGCACCACGACCACCGTGACCAGCACGCCGAATCCATCGACCGTCGGACAGTCGGTGACGATCACCGCAACCGTCGGTCCCGCCGGACCGCCGCAGCCTACCGGCGACGTCAGCTTCACCTCCAACGGCAACGCGATCTCCGGCTGCACCAACATCACTCTGTCGAATCTGACCGCGCAGTGTATCGACCTCAGCGCTGCCGACGGGCACCGACATGGTTGTCGCCACGTATTCCGGCGACAGCAACTACGGTCCCAGCCAAGGGACGGTCGTGCAGATTGTCAATCCGGTGCCACAGGCAGTGAAGTTTGTCACCTTGCCACCGTGCCGCGTAGTCGACACACGCAATCCCAATGGACCCTTCGGCGGCCCGGCAATTCAGGGCGGCACGGCGCGTTCGTTCCCGCTGGCACAGAGCGGCAATCCCTGCAACATTCCATCTAACGCGGTCGCGTATTCGCTCAACGTCACCGTCGTCACCACCGGCCATCTCGGCTATCTGACGATCTGGCCCACTGGCGAAGGCCAGCCTATCGTGTCGACCATGAACTCGCCTGACGGACGCACCAAAGCCAACGCGGCCATCGTTCCGGCAGGCTCGTCCAGCGGCTCAGTCAGCGTCTATGTTTCCGACACGACCAACGTCATCCTCGACATCGACGGCTACTTCGCCACCAGCGGCAGCTCGACGCTGGAGTTCTATCCCCTGACGCCGTGCCGCGTGGTCGACACGCGCGGGCCGGACGGCGACCTGGGCGGCCCCTATCTACAGGGGCGGCAGGTGCGCAACTTCCCGGTGCTCGAAAGCGACTGCCAGATCCCCAACACTGCCGCGGCCTACTCGCTGAACTTCACCGTGCTACCTAAGGGCTCGCGGCTTGGGTATCTGACGGTGTGGCCCACGGGTGAAACGCAGCCTTCGGTATCGACGCTGAACGATCCCACGGGAACGAATGTCGCGAATGCAGCGCTGGTGCCTGCGGGAACGGGTGGCTCGATCGCAACCTACGTTACCGACGACACTGATCTGCTGATCGACGTTGACGGCTACTTCGCGCCCGCAGGTTCGGGCGGCTTGTCGTTCTATGCGCTGACGCCGTGCCGCGTGCTCGACACGCGCAGCGGCGGCGGATTGTTCAGCGGAGAGCTGACCATACCGGTGCAGACCAGTCCCTGCGGACCACCGTCAACGGCGCAAGGCTACGTCTTCAACGCGACCGCGCTTCCCCACGGCGCGCTGAACTTCCTGACGCTGTGGCCGGACAGCGAACCGCAGCCCACGGTCTCGACGCTGAACGCCAAGGACGGTGCCACCACGTCGAACATGGCCATCGTGCCGAACGTTGACGGCAAGACCGACGCCTGGGCACAAGGCACCACGCAACTGATTCTGGATATCTCGGGCTACTTCGCGCCATGAGGAGATGAGACGGGTGGGGCACGCCTGTGTGCTCCGCCCGCAACCTTTGCGCCTACTTCACAACGGAAACCACTGCATACAACTATTGGTTTTCGAGGGATCTCCTGCTACTATTTTGCCGCCATCGCTCCCGCTAATGACCACTGTCGCCTCCCTCGTTGAGGACGAGGCCTAATTCTGGAGTGCTTGCTGTGAAGACCCCTGCCGTTGAGGTTAGGTTGTGAGCAGACTGAGTGTGTCCAAGATCGTCTGCTTTATTTTTGCACTGGGTCTGGCTGCTTCGATTGCCGCGCCGGCACAAGTGTTCCGTTCGCTGGTCAATTTCAACTGGACTCTGGGAGCCGGTCCGGAAGCCGGACTTGTCCGCGGCTCCGACGGCAGCTTCTATGGATCAGCCAGCGAAGGAGCCACATTTACCTGCTCGGGCAACTATTTCGGCTGCGGAACTATCTTTAAGCTCACGGCGGCAGGAGTCTTTCAACCCCTCTACACCTTTTGCCAGAGCGGCACTTGTTCGGATGGAGCGCAGCCTTACGCTCCATTGGTGCAAGGCAGCGACGGAAATTTCTACGGAACAACAATTATTGGCGGAACGAGTACCTATTGCTATGCGGGATGCGGAACGTTTTTCAAAATAACTCCAAATGGAGTACTGACCACAATCTATAGTTTCTGTTCGCAGCCGGGCTGCGCCGACGGGTCCTTACCCTATGGGGGCGTGGTACTCGGCAGCGACGGCAACTTCTACGGGACCGCGGCCTATGGAGCTAACTCCAACTGCTGGGCAGGTTGCGGAACCGTTTATCGAATTACTCCGGGTGGAACATTCACCCTCCTACATTCGTTCAGCGGGCAGGACGGTTCGGGTGCATACGCTGGATTGGTACTCGGTTCGGATGGCAATTTCTACGGCACCACGGGGGGAGGCGGAAGTAGCCCGGACGGTGGCTACGGGACTGTCTTCAAAATCGCACCGGGCGGCGAATTCACATCTCTCTATAGCTTTTGCAGCCAATTCCCCTGTACCGACGGCGAGGGCCCTGAAGGACTGGTCGAGGGTACCGATGGAAATTTCTACGGCACAACACAACTAGGTGGATATTGGGGATGCCCGAACCACGAAACGGGCTGCGGCACAATCTACAGGATCACCCCTGATGGCGCGCTAACCACGCTGCACATCTTCAATCAAAGCGATGGCGCACAGTTGCTGGCGGGCCTGGCCCTTGCAAACGACGGGAACTTCTACGGAACGGCGTCGCAGGGAGGCGCCTACTGTTACGGCCCAGGACAATTAGGATGCGGCACTGTATTCCGAATGGCACCTGACGGCACATTCACGGTGCTTCATAGTTTCAACGGATCCGATGGGGACTATCCGGCAGGATCTGTTTTGCCCGCGGATGATGGAAACCTCTACGGCACGACATTCGGCGGTGGCACCAATGGCTACGGCACCATCTTCAGCATCTCAACCACTCCGGCCGAATACTCCCTGACCGTGGCGACCTCGGGCAATGGAAGCGTAACCAGCACCGACCAGTTCATCAACTGCCCCGGCTCGTGCAGCCATTCCTATGCATCCGGCATTCCCGTCACGCTACAGGCCAACCCTGCTCCCGGTTACAGCCTGAGTTCGTGGAGCGGCAACTGCAGTGGCAATGAAACCACGTGCACCCTCACCATGAATCAGTCGCAATATGTGCGCGCCGTCTTCGTTCAGAATTCCTACACCTTGACGGCTTCGATCAGTGGCCAGGGCTCGATCACCAGCAGCGACGGTTTCATCAACTGTCCCGGCACCTGCAGCCACACCTATCTGTCGCTGACGGCGGTGACCTTGAACGCGCACCCTGCGCAAGGCTGGAACTTCTCGGGCTGGAGCGGCAACTGCACCGGGGTCGGCCCGTGCAGCTTGACCATGTTGGGCAACTACGGAGTGAGCGCCTACTTCCAGCAACCGGGCAGCGGATTGCAATTTGTCCCGATCACGCCGTGCCGCCTGCTCGACACGCGCTCGGGCAGCCCGATTCCGGGAGGAAGCTACCAGACCTACGATCTGCCGGCACTGGCGCAGACGAACGGTTGCGCCGATCTCTCGTCGGCGGTCGCCTACTCGCTCAACGTCACCCTGGTCCCGCAGAACCATCCGGTTTCCTATCTGACCATCTGGCCCGCAGGGTTGGCGCAGCCTGTCACCTCAACGATGAACTCGCTCGATGGACGCGTGAAGGCCAATGCCGCGATCGTTCCGGCCGGGGTGAGCGCCGGAGTGAACGTCTACGTCACCAACACCACCAACCTCCTGCTCGACATCGACGGATACTTCACGGCGCCATCGTCCTCGACCCTGAAGTTTTATCCGCTGACGCCCTGTCGCGTGGCCGATACGCGGAGTTCGAATTATCCGCCGGGTCTGGGTACGCCGAACTTGTCCAGCGGAGCGGCACGTAATTTCCCGGTGCTGAGCAGCACCTGTATTCCGACGAACATCACGCCTGCCGCCTATTCGCTGAATCTCACCGCGATTCCTTACCCTCAGAGTGGCGACCGCCTGGGATACCTGGAAGTATGGCCTACCGGACAGCAGCCGCAGAATCCGGTGTCGACGCTCAACAATCCGACCGGGACCGTCGTGGCTAATGCGGCCATTGTTCCGGCAGGCACCGGCGGCAGTATTACAGCGTTAGCCAGCGACGGCACCAACCTCGCCATCGACATCAATGGCTACTTCGCCGCCAGCGGCACGGGCGGCCTGTCGCTGTATATCGCGCCGCCTTGCCGGGTGTTCGACTCGCGCGGCGTGGGCAATGGACAGCCTTTCAGCGGAACCTTGAGCCCTCCCATCGACGTGGTCGGCAGTACCTGTGCTCCGCCCAGTGACGCTCAGGGTTACGTGTTCAATGCGACCGTGGTGCCGTCGCCCACGCTCAGCTTCCTCACCCTGTGGCCGCACACCGAAAATCAGCCGACGGTTTCAACCCTCAATGCCGGCGACGGATGGATCACCTCGAACATGGCGATCGTGCCCAGTGTCGACGGCCAGATCGACGCTTACGCGCAGGGCACTACGCAACTGATCCTCGACATCTCGAGCTACTTCGCGCCCTAGAAAATCATTGAGGTTGCAGCACAAGTATTGGTTTTCGAGGGATGTCCTGCTAACATCTCCGCCATCGCTTCCGCCAAGATCGCTATCCGCTTCCTCGCAAGAACGAGTCTGAATTCTGGAGTGCTGGTTGTGAATTGCTTTTCCGGTGAGGTCAAGTTGTGAGCGGATTGAGCCTGCCGAAACTTCTCTGCCTTATTTTTGTGTCCGCCATATTCGCCCGGGCGCAAGCGCCGGCTGGGCCGAACCGTCCGCCACAAGTGCCCGAAAATTACGTCGTCACTCCGTTCGGCTACTTCCATCCCTCCTGCGTTGTCCACCTGGCCGAGGGCGAGGAACTGCTGGAGGGCGGCGAACGAATTCAAAGGGCCGACGGAAGCATCTATACCGTTCCGGCTTGTGAATATCCGCATTACACGGCCCGCGGAGAGATGTTCGCCGCGGCATCGACCGTCAGGCCTCCCACCATTACCCATAGCTGGATCGTTTCCGGCAGCACGATCACCAACTCGTCCTACGGCGAGATTCGTGCCAACTGGAACGTCCCGTCGACTCCCCAGTCCTTCGACAACCAGACGCTTTATTTCTTCCCGGGATTACAGGACCAGAATGACGGTGTCAGCATCCTGCAACCTGTGCTTGGCTGGAACTCCGATTTCCATGAGGGATGGGGAATCGCCAGTTGGAATTGTTGTCCCCACGGCACCGCCGACGAAAGCGCGCCGTTCCGCGCTAACCCCGGCGATCAAATCGTTGGCACGATCAAATCGACATGCAGTGCAGGCACGCTCTCGTGTCCCACATGGAAGATTACGACTCAGGACCAGACCCTTGGCAGCGCCACAACTTTGAACAACACACCCAGTGAAGGACAGACATTTAATTGGACGTTCGGTGGGGTTCTGGAAGGCTACAACATTGTGCAATGCAGCGATTATCCCCCGAACAACTACCTAACGTTCTCTCCCACGCTGTATGACGACAACTTCAACATCGTCCAGAATCCGGCCTGGTCGCTGACGGATTGGGCCGAGGGCCTGACGCCGCAATGCGATTACGGCGGGGAAACCTCATCGAGCCAGGTAACTTTGACCTTTGGCAGTTTCAATCTGACGGTTTCCACGAGTGGAAGCGGTAGTGTCATCAGCACCGATGGCTCGATCAACTGTCCGGGGAACTGCACGGGAACCTATCCTGCGACAACGCCGGTCACGCTGAACGCCTACCCGGCCCCAGGCTGGGCCTTCACTGGTTGGACCGGAGCTTGCACCGGCACCGGCTCCTGCACCGTCACCATGACGAACAACCAGACGGTCGCGGCTACCTTCCTGCCCTATTACATGCTCACGGTAAATCCCACCGGCAATGGCAGCGTGCAGAGCAACGACGGCTTCATCAACTGTCCCGGGGAGTGCAGCTATTCCTATGTTGCCAATACTCCAGTGGTCCTGAATGCGGTACCGGCGCCGGGTTGGAGCGTGAGTTCCTGGGGCGGCTACTGTCCCGGTACTCCTTCGTCGTGCACCATCGTCATGAGCCAGAATGAGTCGGTTCCGGTTACCTTCGTCCAGGATTACTACACCCTGACCGTGTCGATGAGCGGTCAGGGCTCGATCACCAGCACCGACGGTTTCATCAACTGCCCCGGCACATGCAGCCACACCTACCTTTCGCTGACAGCGGTAACGTTGAATGCTTCGCCGGCCAGTGGCTGGAACTTCTCCGGCTGGAGCGGGCAGTGTACGGGCACAGGTCAGTGCAACTTGACCATGCTGGGCAACTACGGCGTCAGCGCTTACTTCCTGCAGCCGGGCAGCGGATTGCAGTTCAGTTCCGTCACTCCCTGCCGTCTCATCGACACCCGGCAGACCAACGATCCCATACAAGGCGGCACGTCGCAGAACTTCACCATTCCGCAACTGGGCGGCTGCAATATACCGGCGTCGGCGTCGGCGTATTCGCTGAACGTGACCGTCGCGCCGCATGGTTCGCTGGGCTATCTGACGGTCTGGCCCGCCGGACTGGCCCAGCCGCTCACCTCAACCATGAACTCGCGCGATGGGCGGACGAAGGCTTCGGCGGTGATCGTGCAGTCCGGCACCGGCAACGCCATCAGCATTTACGCCAGCAATACCACCGACGTCCTGCTCGACATCAACGGCTACTTCAGCACGCCCGGCACCGGAACGTATCAGTACTATCCCCTGACGCCTTGCCGCGTGATCGACACCCGCAACCCCGATGGCCCGCTCGCCGGTCCGCCTCTGATCGGCGGTCAGGAACGCGACTTCTACGTTGGCGTCAGTACCTGCATTCCGGCAGGCGTGAACATTCAGGCCTACTCGTTCAACGTGACCGTGGTGCCCTATCCCTCCGGGCAGCCGCTGCGCTACCTCACCGTCTGGCCGTATGGCGAGACGCAGCCGCAGGTTTCGACCTTGAACAATCGCACGGCGACGACGGTGGCCAACGCCGCCATCGTGCCCACCGGAACCGACGGCGGCATCTCGGTCTATGCTTCCGACAGCGCGCAGTTGATCGTCGACATCAATGGCTATTTCGCGGCTCCCGGATCCGGAGGCTTGTCGCTTTATCCCGCGCCGCCCTGCCGGGTGATCGACACCCGCAACAACAATGGACAGCCGTTCCAGGGCGAGTTGACCGTTCCTGTGGCCGGCAGCCTATGCGCTCCGCCGGCAGGCGCCAAAGCTTACGTGTTTAACGCCACGGTGGTTCCTCCGGGGCCGATGCACTATCTGACACTGTGGGCCGATCCGCTATCGCAGCCGCCGGCTTCGACGCTGAACGCCATTGACGGCATGATCACCTCGAACATGGCGATCGTGCCCAACGGCGACGGCAGCACCGACGCCTACGCTTCCGACCCCACGCAACTGATTCTCGACATCTCCAGCTACTTCGCCCCGTGAGGCCGGCCCGAAGATTTCGTGCAGTAACAGTTGCGCGCTCTGCGGTGCGGCGCATCGGTCGCCGTTTCCGGGAAGCGGAAAAACCCGTGAATTCCACGGGAACTGGCGCTCACAAATATTGGTTTTAGAGAAATCTCCTGCTACCATTTGGCCGCAACCGCTCCCGCTATTGGCACCATCGCACTCCTGCTTTGAATACGGCAGGACTTTGGAGTGCTTACCGTGCATCAGGTTTTCGTCGAGGTTCCTTTGTGAGCGGACTTCGCGTACCGAAGATCGTCTGTCTCGTTTTCGCGTTATGCCTGGCGGCACCGCTCGCCGCGCCCGGACAAACATTTGCGTCCCTGGTGAATTTCAACGGAGCGCAAGGAGCCGACCCCCAAGCGCCTCTTATCCGTGGTTCCGACGGCAGCTTCTACGGAACCACATACAGCGGCGGCCAAAATCACTGTAGCGGAGGCTACGCTCCAGGCTGCGGCATAATCTTCAAGCTGACACCGGGCGGAGTATTTGAACCCTTTTACCTCTTCTGCCAAACCTATCCTTGCTCCGACGGATCAGGCCCGACTGCGCCCTTAGTCCAAGGTACGGACGGGAACTTCTACGGGACGACCAAGTATGGGGGAAGCAGCGCCTCCTGTGCTCCAGCCGGTTGCGGAACAGTTTTTCGACTTACACCCGCCGGAGTTCTAACCACCCTCTATAGCTTCTGCGCACAGACAAACTGTCCCGATGGGCAATTTCCTGCCGGCGGGCTTGTGCAAGGGAGCGACGGGAATTTCTACGGCACCACCTACCAAGGTGCGCCTGGAAACCCACCTTGCGATGTATCCGGCTGCGGTTCGGTTTTCCGGATTACTCCTGAGGGGATACTGACGACATTACATATCTTTGACCATACTGACGGCTCGAATCCGAACGCTAGCCTTGTACAGGGAACGGATGGCAATTTCTACGGCACGACCATAAATGGCGGAACACAGTTCGGCGGCGGTGGCACAGTCTTCAAAATGACGCCTGCCGGCGACCTTACCACGCTCTATTACTTCTGCCAGCAGACCCAGTGCGCCGATGGGAATGAAGTTTACGGCGGGGTCGTACAGGGTACCGATGGCGACTTCTACGGCATGACCGTCGAGGGGGGCAACGTTTACTGCGAGAACGGTGGCGTAGGCTGCGGGCTCGTGTTCAAAGTCACGCCCAGCGGCTCCTTCGCAATCGTGCATATCTTCAACGGGTACGACGGCGACTCCCCTTTTTCCGGTTTAACGCTGGGGCGTGATGGGAACTTCTATGGCACGACTCTTTTTGGTGGGACGAAAGGGGGAGGCACTGTATTTCAGATGACGCCTGACGGCACAGTTACCGTACTTCATAGTCTCCAGACGTTAGACGGCAATTATCCAGTGGCCGGGGTTGTCGCAGTCTCGGACGGGAACCTTTACGGCACAGCTTCGCAGGGCGGCACCGACAATTTCGGCTCTGTATTCCGCGTATCCACCAGTACGTCCGAATACACCCTTTCTATCTCTGTCAGGGGCAACGGCACGGTGACCAGCGCCGACCAGTTCATCAACTGCCCGGGCTCATGCAGCCATTCCTATGCATCCGGCATTCCCGTCACCCTCCAGGCCAACCCCGCCCCCGGTTATAGCCTGAGTTCGTGGAGCGGCGGCGGTTGCAGCGGTGATAGCCCGACATGCACCGTCACCATGAACCAGTCTCAATCCGTGACTGCGGTTTTTGTTCAGGACTCGTACACCCTGACCGTGTCGATGAGCGGCCAGGGCTCGATCACCAGCACCGACGGCTTCATCAACTGTCCCGGCACGTGCAGCCACACCTACCTTTCGCTGACAGCGGTAACGTTGAATGCTTCGCCGGCCAGTGGCTGGAACTTCTCCGGCTGGAGCGGGCAGTGTACGGGCACAGGTCAGTGCAACTTGACCATGCTGGGCAACTACGGCGTCAGCGCTTACTTCCTGCAGCCGGGCAGCGGATTGCAGTTCAGTTCCGTCACTCCCTGCCGTCTCATCGACACCCGGCAGACCAACGATCCCATACAAGGCGGCACGTCGCAGAACTTCACCATTCCGCAACTGGGCGGCTGCAACATACCGGCGTCAGCCTCGGCGTATTCGTTGAACGTGACCGTCGCGCCGCATGGTTCGCTGGGCTATCTGACGGTCTGGCCCGCCGGACTGGCCCAGCCGCTCACCTCAACCATGAACTCGCGCGATGGGCGGACGAAGGCTTCGGCGGTGATCGTGCAGTCCGGCACCGGCAACGCCATCAGCATTTACGCCAGCAATACCACCGACGTCCTGCTCGACATCAACGGCTACTTCAGCACGCCCGGCACCGGAACGTATCAGTACTATCCCCTGACGCCTTGCCGCGTGATCGACACCCGCAACCCCGATGGCCCGCTCGCCGGTCCGCCTCTGATCGGCGGTCAGGAACGCGACTTCTACGTTGGGGTCAGTACCTGCATTCCGGCAGGCGTGAACATTCAGGCCTACTCGTTCAACGTAACCGTGGTGCCCTATCCCTCCGGGCAGTCGCTGCGCTATCTCACCGTCTGGCCGTATGGCGAGACGCAGCCGCAGGTTTCGACCTTGAACAATCGCACGGCGACGACGGTGGCCAACGCCGCCATCGTGCCCACCGGAACCGACGGCGGCATCTCCGTCTATGCCTCCGACAGCGCGCAGTTGATCGTCGACATCAATGGCTATTTCGCAGCTCCCGCGATCCGGAGGCTTGTCGCTTTATCCCGCGCCGCCCTGCCGCGTGATCGACACGCGCAACAACAATGGACAGCCGTTCCAGGGCGAGTTGACCGTTCCTGTGGCCGGCAGCCTATGCGCTCCGCCGGCGCGCAGCGAAAGCTTACGTGTTCAACGCCACGGTTGTTCCGCCGGGGCCGATGCACCATCTGACACTGTGGGCCGATCCGCTATCGCAGCCGCCGGCTTCGACGCTGAACGCCATCGACGGCATGATCACCTCGAACATGGCAATCGTGCCCAACGGCGACGGCAGCACCGACGCCTACGCTTCCGACCCCACGCAACTGATTCTCGACATCTCCAGCTACTTCGCCCCGTGAGGCCGGCATCCGGGATAGCCGGAGGACGAACTCGAAGTATTTGACGACGGGTGAGATATTTCCCGTATGATTTAGCTCATCCTGATGCGCGTTCGCAGGAACTACCTCTGGGCTGTCGTTGCCGTCATTGTCATCGCCGGCGGCATCATCACGGCCATACTGCTGCGTAAGCAAGCGCCGCCTGACGCGGTTCGCCTGCTGCCCAACTGCGACGCGGTTCTCTACGTCAACTTCGAGCCCATCCGCCTGCTGACCGGTCTGGACAAAAATCCTCCTGCTACTCGCGATCCGCAGTACGAAGATTTCGTGCAGCAGACCGGCTTCGAGTTCGAACGCGATCTCGACAAAGCCGCGTTTGCGATTCACTACGGTGCAGGCAAGGGAGACGAGAACCGCTACAGCGAGATTTTGCAAGGCCATTTCGATAATCAGAAAGTCAGCGACTATCTGAAGAAACTGGCGTCGGCCACCGAACGCTACCAGGACTACGACATCTACTCGATTCCCGTCGAGGGCCGCACCGTACGCGTGGCGCTGCTGGGCGTAGATATCGCGGCGGTGTCGAACGTCGACAGCCCGGACATCCTTCGCGGCATGATCGACCGCTACCGCGGCTCGGCGCTTCCCTTCTCCGGCCCGGAGCTGAGCAGCCAGTACTATCGCAGCGTTCCCCTCGGCAGCATCGTGTGGACGATCGCGCGGCCGCCGGCCGGCGGAGTCTCGTCGGAAGATCACGGCGAACTGCTTGTCCCCGGCGGATGGAGCGGCCTGCTGCCGCGCAACAGCGTGGTGGTGGCCTCGGCACGGCCGCTGAATGAAGTACACTTGCGGGCCGACGTCATCCTCGATAACGATGCAGTAGCACAGAAGTTCGCCGCTGAGGTGGCGACTTACCTGACGCTCTTCAAGTCGCTGGAAATTTCCATGGACACGGGCGGCCCCGACAAGGACGTGAAGGCCGCCTTCGACAGCCTGGAAGTCCACCAGGACAAGAACGAAGCCATCCTCACGGCCAAGGTGCCCTATGCGTTCTTCAAGAAGGTGATGAGCGAGCCGCCGGTGCAACTGGCGCCGCAGCCGCAAACTCCGCCGCAGGAGCCCACGCCAGCACCTCCGCCGTCGCCGAAGGGAAAGCACGGGAAGAAGTGATGCCTTGGTTTCGTGAGGGCTTCTCACCGGCGTCAGACTAGCCGCGCAGCGGCGAGATGGGTTGAGCCTGGGGCGTCAGCCCCGGGTAGCTCGCCAGCCGGCGGCACGCCTTCCACTGCCCACAAACAGCAGATCCCTCGTCGGGCTAAAGCCCTCCTCGTGATGACAATTTTGTTGAGTGGGCGTTGATTCATTGTTGAAAGCCCTCCTCGCGATGAACTTTGTTGTGTGAGTGGTTTCGGGGGAGGCCGCGTTGTTCTCTTTTACGAGATTCTTCTGACGCAGATTCTCCGACGACAGTTCCTGCGCGACTGCCATCCCCGCGCCGCCGTCTTCGCGTAAGATTACGTTTCCGATGAACGTCATCGTCGTCAATCCGCGCGGCGCTACGCGCCTCAAATCCGGACATCTCTGGGTCTACCGCTCCGACATTGCTTCGGGTGAGGCGCCGCCGGGTTCGCTGGTCGAGGTCCGCGATCCTCGCAGTCGCCGGCTGGGTTCAGCGCTCTACAGCAGCTCGTCGCAGATCGCCATCCGCCTCCTCACGAGCGACGTCATACCCGAACAGGCGTTGGTCCCCCTGGTTCGTGACCGCATCGCCGCCGCGATTCAGTTTCGCAAAAACAATACGCGCGATACCGACTCCTATCGCGTCGTCTTCAGCGAAGCCGACTTGCTGCCCGGCCTGATCGTCGACCGCTACAACGATGTGCTGGTGATGCAGATCCTGACCCAGGCCTTCGACCGCGACGACCTGCGGCAAGCCGTCGTCGCCACGCTTGCTGAACATTTTCCCGATGGCACCGCTCATCGAGCGTGTCGATCCGCACATCCGCGAGTTGGAGCAGTTGCCGCGCGCGAGAATCGCAGATCGTGCGCAGCCCGGATGAGACCCGCCCTACGCCAAACGAGGGCGTAGAACGGGGCACCCGGCATTCTTCCGGGGCAGGGCGGGAGAACACCGCGTCGAAGACCATCTTCACTTTCAACGACGTTCATTTCCACTTCGACGCGCTTGGTGGGCAGAAGACGGGCGCTTTTCTTGATCAGCGCGAGAACTACGCCGCCGCCGCCCGTTATGCTCACGGCGAAGCGCTGGACTGTTTCACCTATCAGGGAGGCTTCGCGCTGCACCTGGCTCGCGTCTGCGAACACGTTGCCGCGGTCGATGCGTCGCGTCCCGCGCTGGAGGTCGCCGAGCAGAACGAGCAGCTCAACCGCCAGCATCATCGCTCGGATGAGATCGAGTGGACCGAGGCCAACGCCTTCGACCTGCTGAAGGACTACCAGACTGCCGGCCGCCAGTACGACACCATCGTTCTCGACCCGCCGGCGTTCGCCAAGACCAAGCGCGCCGTCGAGACTGCGACCCGTGGCTACAAGGAGCTGAACCTGCGCGCGCTGAAGATGCTGCGTCCCGGCGGGGTCCTGGTCACCTGCTCCTGCTCATTCCACGTCAGCGAGGCAGAGTTCCTGGAGATGCTGGGCTCAGCCGCCGCCGACGCCGGCCGCCGGTTGCGACTGCTGGAAAAACGCGGCGCCTCGATGGATCACCCTGTTCTGATCAACATGCCGGAGACGGCTTACCTGAAGTGCTTGATTTGCAGAGTCGAGGGTTAACTGGCGGTCCGCTCCCGGCGGTCGTCTTCCTGCCGCGATCAGAATCGGCTATGTCTTGCCAATTTTTGGCGCCCACTTGCGGGTATGCGTGCCTCTCTCGAAGACGGCAACGCTGTCGTAGAAGTGCATGCCCAAGGTCGTTGCCGTGAATCCCGTCGGAGGCAACTGGTTGCGGGAGTGCTCCGCGTTCAGCTCATCCAGCAAATCCTTGCAACGCTCGATGAACGTTCCTGCCCTGCGATATCCGCCTTCGTACTCTTCCCAGTAACAGGTGTGCAGGTCCTCGACCATGTAAATGCCATTCTTGGCCAGCTTGGGATAGAGGAATTCGAAACTGGTCAGCATGTCGCGCATGTGGTGGCTGCCATCGTCAAGCACGATGTCGGGCGCGCCGAATTCCTCGATCACGGTTTGCAGGAATTTTGTGTCCTGCTGCGAGCCGATGCGCACCGCGATCTGATCTTCTTCGTAGCCCTTGCACTCTGGCAGAATGTCGATGCCGATAATGGTGGCGTGCGGCCCGAGATACCGTTTCCACATCTGCAACGAACCACCGGAGGCGACGCCAATTTCCAGCAAGGTAACCGACTTATATACGAAGTCACGAAAAAAACGCTCGTATATCGGGAAGTAGTGCTTCCATTTCCAGACTACGCGGGCGTCGTTCGTCAAAAAATCAGCCCAGAGATTCATGCGCGTCTCCAAAGTATGAAGAGATGATCAACGATATTGATTCCCGCAACCAAGGCCTTACTTGGCACGACGATGGCCGGGCCGGCGTCCGAACCGAAGGACGGGACCTGGGACGCCAGCCAAATGCCAATTGCCAATTGCCTTTACGGCGCCTTGGTTAAAAAGCTCTGGAAGTTCTGTGCGGCCTCGCGTGCTTCGCCGCCGATCTGTGACGGGATGATCGATGGAGCCGCGGTCGGGCAGGATTTCAGTCCCGCGCAGACGTTGACGGCGTTGTTCAGTTGCGCCAGCAGCACCGGGTAGTCCTTGGCGTCGTCAGGCGAGTCCAGCACGATGAGGTCGACATCCTGATTGCTATCGGTCTGCTTCTCCAAAAGCTGTTTGTAGTCGCCGGTTTCGCTCTGCACCGTGATAGGCTGGCCCGAGCTCAGGCGCGGATTACTGCCCTGATAATCCAAAATCCGCCGGTCAAGTTCGCTGCCGTTAGGCGAGTTCAGGTTTCGCAACAGATGCACCACTACGGCCGCAGATTTATGTCTCGGCTTGCAGGCGACCAGGAGCAGGGGTACCACCAGGAGCAGGGTAATCGCTTGGGCAAAGCGGTGTCGTTGAGCCATGGCGACATAATAGCTGAGAGGCCGTGTTCATCCTAATGCGCTGCACCAGGGTTCAAGCCCACGGCACCCCTCGATTTCAGGAACTCGCCCGCCGCCGAGCGTTGAATTTCTTTACAGGTTGCCAATTCTTGAAAAATTAAATTTCTGAGTCGCAGAACAGCCTTTCGGAATCGCGCGCCTTCCTACATAATGCTGGCACGAAGTTTTTTGGGGTGAGTCATGAGGTTGGCGGCCATATTCCTGGGGTTGGGAATCGGCTGCTGTCCTGCGGTCGCGCAACAGGCTCTGCTGGCCTCGAATCCTCTGCCGGCGCTGACGCTTCCCGCTTCGCTGAGTCCTTCCCGGCCCATGCCGGTTCCCGAAATCAGAGTTCCTGAAATCCATGTTGAGCTGGCGACGGCGGTAGGCATCGGTCTGCCCAGCACCGGCCTGTACGCTTCGGTGTTGCCCTCGTCATCCGTGTGCAGCGCGACCCTGTTCCGCGTGCTGCCCAACGAGAGCAGCAGCTATGCCTTCAGCAAGTCGCAGTTCACCGCAGCGTCCCTGAAAGCCAGCTTCGAGCACGACAACCTGGTCAAGATGGCGCACAACTTCATGCCGGGCCAGCCTCTGCCCGACGCTCCATCGTATGTTCCGCTGACCAAACAGCAGAAGTTCGACCTTTACCTGCGCAGCACTCATAACCCCGACATGGGCTACAGCATCCTGGCCGATGCGCTGACTGCGCAGCTTACCGGAGCCTATCCGACCTTCGGCGGAGGCATGAAAGGCTTCGGCCAACGGGTTGGCGTTTCGGCGGCGGGTGAAGAAGCCGCGGCCTTCTTCAGCGGATTCCTCTTCCCTACCGTCTTCCATCAGGATCCACGCTACTTCCGCTCGCATCAGCAGCGCATCATCGACCGCCTGGCTTATGCGGCCAGCCGCGTGATCATCGGCCGCAGTGACGATGGCCACACCATGCTCAACTACTCGGCAATCTCGGGACAGTTCGCCCAGGCCGCCATCTCCAACGCCTACATCCCTTATCGCAACGAGTCAGTCAGCGGCACGATTGAAAACGCGCTGACCGGACTGAGCGGCGTAGCTCAGGCGCAGATCCTCAACGAGTTCTGGCCCGACATCAAGACCTTCGTCACTCGCCACACCCCGGGGCTGAAGGACAAAGAAACTTCCACCAGCGACACGTTCACCTTCCGATAGGGCACGCGTTTACCGTCCGTTCAAAATGACAATTGTCATTTGCCTCTGCTGACAATCCACACTGCCGACGCCTGCCATTTCGATTGACAATCGTCCTTGGATCAATTGATTGCGGACACGCTCGGTTGCGCGTGGTCACAATCAGGTGGTCCGCCTCTTTCAAACTTGCGGCGGGAATGCGATGCTATCTGTCGGGGAAGACGTGGCTATGCGGGAACTGAAGGACGAATTGGCGTCGCTGCGCATCGACCGTGACGAGGCGCCTCGCCGTCGCTGGCGCATCCCGCTTCTGATTCTGCTGCTGATCGCTGTAGCCGTCGTCGCGGGCTTCTACTACCAGCGGGCGCATCCGGTCTTCGGCGCCATCGAAGTCGAGACTTTTCAGCCCACGATTGAGAGCAGCAGTTCCGCCGCCGCCGGCACGCCCATCCTGACCGCATCCGGCTACCTGGTGGCGCGCCACCAATCCGTGGTTTCGTCGAAGATCCAGGGCCGCATCTCCAAGCTGCTGGTCGAGGAAGGCAGCGTCGTCAGTGCTGGCGAAGTACTGGCCACGCTCGACAATCAGGACGCGCTGGCCGCCATCACCAAAGCCAAAGCCGACATCGACTACGCCAAAGCCGACCTGGCCGAAGCCCAGCGCCAGGAGCACCTGCAGCAGGAGCTCTTCAACAACAAAGTCGTTTCCCAGGACGCGCTCGACGCCGCCAAGGCCAAGACGAATCTCGCCAAGGCTGCCATCGAGCAGGACGAAGCCAACCTCCAGGTGCAGCAGGCGTACCTGGACTTCACCACCATTCGCGCGCCCTTTGCCGGCGTGGTGGTGAAGAAGATGACCGAAGTAGGCGAGAGCGTCGCGCCCATTCCGCCGGGCGTGAACATTTCGACGTCGTCAGGCGCCATCGTTGCTATCGCCGACATGAATTCGCTCGAGGCCGAAGTCGACGTCAACGAGTCGAACGTCGGGCAGCTCGGCCCGAATCAGCCCGCGGAAATTCAAGTGCAGGCGATTCCCGGCCACACCTACAAGGGCGTGCTGCGGCAGATCATTCCCACCGCCGACCGCACCAAGGCCACAGTGACGGTGAAGGTGTCGATCCTCGACAAGGACAAGTACCTGCGGCCGGAGATGAGTTGCAACGTCACCTTCCTTCAGCCGCAGGCGAAGAGCTCGCAGTTGGCCGGCACGTTGCCGCAGCGGATCATCACCGTGCCGAAGGAAGCGGTGATCACCCAGGACGGCAAGCCGACAATCTTCGAGATCGAGGACAACAAGGCGCAGGCAGTGACGGTCACCACCGGCGCCGATCTGCATGGCCAGATCATCGTGAAGCAGGGCTTGGCCGGCGGGGAGACGGTGGTTAACAACCCTCCGCAGAAGTTGAAGGACGGAGATGTGGTTAAAGTCAAGAGCTGAAACGGGTTAATACCGACGGCGTTCCTTATTGACACTTTAATGGTAATTGCCGTCGATTTCAGTCAACACGATTTGGCTATTTTAACGTTCCACCAGAATGCCTCGTAATTGCGTTAGGAGCCCCTCAGAGCGACGATCGCGCTGGCAGGGGCATCAAGATAGTTAACAGGCGCTATAAAGGCAGATATGCGCGTTTTCCCGAAATGGGATTGAAAAGAAGCGAGTTAGCGGCGCTGCTGCCAGCAGACCTGAGAGCTTCTCGGAAATCTCAGCGGGCAGGTTACGGTAGGCAAAGAAGCAATATCGGAGCACTCATGAGTTCATCCAGCGCAATCAAAGCGCCCGCAGTCAGCGTGCAGAATGTGCGCAAGATCTACCAGCGCGATACGCAGCAGATCAAGGTTCTCGACGGCATCAACCTCGATGTGCCGCAAGGCGAATTCGTCGCCCTGATGGGCCCGTCGGGCTCGGGCAAGACGACGCTGCTGAACCTGATCGCCGGCATCGATCGCGTCACCTCGGGCCGCGTGGTGGTTGCGGGCACCGACCTCACGCCGCTGTCGGAAGGCGAGCTGGCCAAGTGGCGCAGCCGCAACGTCGGCTTCATCTTCCAGTTCTATAACCTCATCCCGGTGCTCAACGCGGTGGAGAACGTGGAGCTGCCGCTGCTGCTGGCACCGCTGTCGAGCAGCGAGCGCCGCAAGCGCGCCATGACCGCGCTGCGCATCGTCGGGCTGGAAGATCGCTCGAAGCACTATCCGCGCCAGCTCTCCGGCGGACAGGAGCAGCGCGTGGCCATCGCCCGCGCCATCGTCACCGACCCGACGGTGCTCGTGGCCGACGAGCCGACCGGCGATCTCGATCACCAGAGCGCGGAAGAAATCCTGACGCTGATGGAGACGTTCAACAAAGAGTTCGGCAAGACCATCGTCATGGTGACGCACGATCCGCGCGCCGCCGCCCGCGCCAACGTGCAGCATCATCTGGACAAGGGAGTGTTCTCGGCGTGATGGGCGGCAACCAGCAACTAGCAACTAGCTGCGCGAGGAACACCGGGAACCGCGAGTTACAGTCCGGCGAAGGGTTGGCTGAGCGCTGAATTGCTAATTGCTAATTGCTAATTGCTAGCTCGCTAGTGGCCTCTTATGAAATTTGCACCGCTGATCCTCAAGCATCTCCGCAAGAACTGGATTCGCACGCTGTCGACGGTGCTGGCGATGTCGGTGTGCATCTTCCTGTTCTGCACGCTGCAGACGGTGGTCGAGGCGGTGAACTTCGGACTGCACTCGGGCAACGCCGGACGCCTGGTCACGCGCCACTATGTCTCGCTGGTCTTCAATCTCCCGCTCAACTACAAGCAGCGCATCGAGGCCGTGCCCGGCGTGAAAGAAACGGTAATGAACTGGTGGTTCGGCGGCGTCTATCGCGATCCCAAGAACTTCTTCGCCACCATCGCCACCGAACCGCAGCCATTCCTCGATGTCTATCCCGAATTCATGTTGCCGCCAGATCAGAAGGAAAAGTGGCTGCACGACCGGCGCGGAGCGATCGTGGGACGCAAGCTGGCGCAGCGCTTCGGCTGGAAGGTTGGCGATGAGATTCAGCTGGAGAGCACCATACCCCCCTACAGAGTGGGACATCCCTTCGACTTCGTCATCGACGGCATCTACGACACCGACGAAGCCAAGTATCCCGGAGCGGACCTGGGCTCGCTGTACTTCGACTACAAGTACCTGTACGAGGCGACGGGACGCAATCTCGGCATCGGCTGGCTGGTGGAGAAGATCGACGACCCCAGCCATGCCGGCGCGATCAGCAAGGCCATCGACGCGCAGTTTGAGAATACCGACGCGCCGACCAAGACCGAGACCGAGCAGGCTTTCCAGGCGGGCTTTGTCGCCATGGCCGGGAACCTGGCATTTCTGCTGAACGGTATCGGACTGGCGGTAGCGTTCACCATTCTGCTGGTGACGGCGAACACCATGAGCATCGCGGTGCGCGAGCGCCAGCAGGAGATTGCGGTGCTGAAGACGCTGGGCTTCTCCAGCGCGCTGGTGATGACGCTGATCCTGAGCGAGGCGCTGCTGATCGGCGCGCTGGGCGGCGCGGTGGGACTGCTGATCAGCGCGGGCGCGCTGCATATTCTGCCGCAGGTGCCGATGCTGGGCGACATCGTCGCGCAGTATCCAAGCTTTGGGCTGTCGACGCGCACCACGCTACTGGGCGTGGGTATCGCGCTGCTGCTGGGACTGCTCGCCGGATTTTTCCCGGCCATGACGGGGTACAGGGCGAGGATCACGGAGACGTTGCGGCAAGTGTAGAAAGAGACGCTTTTCGCTTTTGGGCTCTTCGCTATTCGCAAGAGGGTAAACAGCGAAGTCGAACAGGGAGCTCTGGCGCGAGGGAAGGTTTCTCCATTGACTCGTTATATTTCGAATGCAACGGCTGGTGGCAACTCTGGCGAAAAGCGAGTAGCGAAAGGCGAATAGCGAACCATGGCGCTTCCCCTCTCATACAACGTCCGCAACCTTCGCCAGCGCTGGAAGGTCACGCTGCTGGCGATTGTCGGCATCGCCCTGGTGGTCGCCGTGTTCGTCACCCTGCTGGCGATGGAGACCGGCTTCCGCATCGCGCTGCGCTCCACCGGCTCGCCGCTGAACGGCATCGTCACCCAGCGCGGCTCGACCTCCGAGCTGACCTCGTGGATCAATATTGCCGACGCCAATGTCATCGAAGCCGACGCGCACGTGGCGCGCGATAGCGCCGGAAAAGCTCATGGCCTCGTGCGAGGTCGTCATCCTCGCCAACAAGCCGCGGCGCAGCGATGGCCAGCCCGCCAACATCACCATGCGCGGCGTTCCGCCGATGGTGTTCAACGTCCGCAATAACGTGAAGATCGTCGAGGGCCGCAACTTCACGCCCGGCCTGTATGAAGTCATTGTCGGCAAGAAGATGGCCGACCGCGTGACCGGGCTGAACATCGGCGACACCATCAGCGTGCAGCGGCATGACTTCAAAGTCGTCGGCCTGTTTACCGCCGACGGCAGCTCGTTCGAAAGCGAGATCTGGGGCGATTACGACGCGATGGGGCCGGCCATCGGCCGCAACGGCGGATGCAGCTCGCTGACTGTGCGCCTGAGCAACCCTGCCACATTGTCAGAGTTCGATAAAGAGGTGCGCGCTAATCCACGCGTGCAACTGGAAGTTGATTCCGAGCCGAAGTATTACGAAGACCAGGCCGGCCCGTTGGCGGGAGCGCTCATGGGTCTGGCTGCATTCGTGGCCGTGGTAATGGGTATCGGCGCCGTCTTCGGGGCGATGAACACCATGTACGCCATCGTCTCGCAGCGCACGCGCGAGATCGGGACGCTGCGCGCGCTGGGCTTCTCGCGCCTCAGCATCCTGCTGTCGTTCGTAATGGAGTCGGTGCTGCTGGCGTTTATCGGCGGAGCGCTGGGCTGTCTGCTGGCTTTCACCATGAACGGCTACACCGCCGGTACCGGGCAGACGCAGAGCTTCAGCGAGATGGCCTTCGCCTTCAAGATCACGCCCAACGTTCTGATCGCGGGGATGGTCTTCGCGGTGGTGATGGGCTTCGTCGGCGGCCTGCTGCCGGCGTTTCGCGCGTCCAGAATGGCCATCACGCGAGCACTGCGTGAAGCGTGAGAAACATTGGGAAACCGGGGGCCCGTTCAAGCGCAGCTTGGGCACCGGTGCCCCACTCATTCGCGTGGTTCGAATGAGTGGGAGACCACTCCGTCATTTACCCTGACATTGGAATGTTTAGCGCTGCCCTGATCGCCGGACTGGTATGCGTCGCAATATGGTTCTATCTGCTCGTCGCGCACGGCCGATTCTGGCGGATCCCGCCGCCCTCATCCGGCGTCGAGCGAACGGGTGCCCCTATCCTCCTCCGCTGCTTTTGCGGAGAAGGTGGGCCAACCTCCAACCGTGGCCGTCATCATCCCGGCGCGCAATGAGGCGGCTGTAATCGGTCGAGCCGTCAATTCACTTCTTCATCAATCACCCACCCTCTCGCCAAAAGATGGCGAGAAGGATGGGGCACCCGTCTTCGCTTCCATTCATGCCTTCGTCGTCGACGACAACAGTACCGATGGAACGGCGGATGTGGCCCGACAGGCTGCGCGAACGCACCCGGAGCGGGTCACGGTGGTCAGCGGACAGCCCCTGCCCGCAGGATGGTCCGGGAAATTGTGGGCAGTGCAGCAGGGGGTCGAGCAGGCGCTGCAAGTCAATCCGGCTTTCTTCTGTTCACCGACGCCGACATTGAGCATGACTCCCACAATGTGGCACAGCTGGTCGCGATTGCGGATCAGGGCTACGGCATCGCGTCGTTCATGGTGAAATTGCACTGCCGCAGCCTGGCCGAGCGGCTACTGATTCCAGCGTTCGTATTTTTCTTCTTCATGCTCTATCCGCCGGAGTGGATTCGCGACCCTTGGCGGAAGACTGCGGGGCCGCTGGCGGTTGCATCCTGATTCGTCCTTCGGCGCTTTCCCGCATTGGGGGACTGGCTGCGATTCGTGGCGAGATTATCGACGATTGCGCTCTGGCCCGCGCCGTGAAGAAAAGCGGTGGCGGGGTGTGGCTGGGCGCAACAGGTGACACCCACAGTGTCAGACCTTACGAAACATTCCGCGAAATCGAGCGAATGATTGCGCGTACCGCATTTAATCAGCTGCAACATTCGTTCTGGTTGCTGTTGGGAACAGTCCTCGGGATGCTGCTGATTTATGTTCTGCCGCTTGCGCTGATGTCTTAGCGGATCGATGACACTGGGGTTGATTGGAGCAGTCGCGTTTGGGTTGATGTGCTCGTCGTATCTGCCGATGGTGCGATTCTACGGATTGAATTATTTGTGGGCGCTGACGTTACCGTTCAGCGCCGCGTTCTACACGTTTGCGACGATTCACTCGGCGGTGAAGTATTGGACCGGGCCGCGGCGGCGAGTGGAAGGGCCGGGCGCAGGATCGCGGATAGGCTGCCGCCCCGAAGGGGCTTCATGACATCGTGCGCTGGCACCCAGCCGTAAACGGCTGCGCTAATTTGGCGGCCTACGGCACTTAACAGCAGATCCCTCGCAGGCTCGGGATGACAATCTTTCAATTCAAGACAACTGCCGGGCGGCACCGATTACTAACTGACAACTGAACTGTCTTACAACAGTTTCTTCCACTGCAGCTTAATCTCGGGATGCTCGCGGGTGCCGGCGACGGCGACCGGCAGATACGTTCCCGCGCCGTGCTTGTTGAAGAGCGGGTCGAAGGGCGCCAGCAGCACGTGCTTGGCGCCGGTCATGGTCTGCGAGACTTTCGCATCCAGGCGCACGTCGCCGACAAAATCAATGCTGCCACTGCTCAACCCGTAGGAGCCTTTCACCTGCGCGATCGCGCCCGGCGTCATGAACTGCAGGCTGCCGAAGGTGATGGTGCTGTTGCGCAGGCTGAAGTCGCCACTGAACTGCGAAGCGACATTGCTGATGCTGGTGTCGTTCGGCTTGCCCTGGCCGCGACGGCTGAGTTCGTCGATCGAGCTCTTGGCTTTGTCCTGGGTGAAGTGCGCGTTGTCGATGTTGAAGCGGCCCTGCAACTGCATCTTCTGCAGCACCTTCTCTTTTCCCGGCGGCAGCAGCAGTTTGGCCTGCAGCGCCAGCGCGCCGGTCAGCATCGGCGAGCCCTTCGCAGCCAGGGCCAGCATATCCTGCACATAAGCTTTCGACAGGTCGACATCGAGCGCGATCGTCTTGCCCTTCTTGCCTTTCTCGCCGGCCACCTGGCCCTTGGTCACAATGTCAGAGTTGAGAAAGTGCGCCTTCACCGGCTGCAGGTACGTATTGCCGTTAGTGCCGTCGACGACAGCGTGGAACTGCGTGGTGAGATGCACTTCCTGTCCGCCGCTGTCGAGTTGGAAGTTGGGGACATCGGTCGTGCCGTCGACAACGATATCGTTGAGCGCACCGGTATAGTTGCCGACCGACGACAGCATCCCGGAGATGCCGTTGAACACAGACAGATCGGCATGCTGGAAATCGTAATGTCCATCGACCTTCGTTGCCGAGGGCTCGTCGAAGTTCCACGGCCCGAAGTGTCCCGTAGTCTGGATCAGCCCAGGCGGTGTTGGATTGGTGAGTTCGGCAGTAAAGGCCATAGGCTGACCGACGCCGGCCGAGCGCAGGGCGAGTTTTCGTAACTCCCACAACATGGGATCTTGCGCCGGATCCTTGCGCAGCACGTAAAGCATGGTCCCGCCGGCCTGGACGCGGTCGATGATGAAGTCGGCAAAGCGCACGCGGGTCTTCACCGTTGGCGGCGCGCTCTTCGCCGGCTGGTTCGGCTGCTTGGGCGCGACCTTGATCTCCATGCCGTCGAGTTCCACCACGCTGAGGTGCACCGGCTGGCGCAGCAACTGGAGGAGATTGGCCCTGACGGTCAGGTGCTTCACCGTGATCAGGGGAGGCACGTCGCCGCCGCGGCGGTTCGGCAAAACGAAGTTGTCAGCGGTGGCGTAGAACTCGGGGATGAGGGTGACGCGCAGGTTGTCGATCTGCACGTTGGCCTGGTAATGCTGCTGCAGCGCCAGGATCATGCGGGCTTGCAGCCAGTGTTCCAGCGGCGGCGGAACGGTGAGGAGATACACGATTCCTACGCCGACGATGATCAACACCGCCAGCAGCGTGAACAGCAGAACCTTCGTTCGACGACGAATTGGCATCTTTCCCTGAACTTAGATGCAGAGAAGCTGGATCAGAGCGCCAGCTCCTGCCGAATTTTAAGTACGACCTCCTTCGTTGTCAGAGTGCCGTCGACGGTCACGGCGCCAGCGGTGGGCTCTTCCAGAGTCGCGAACTGGCTGTCGATGAGCGTGGGATTCATGTAGTGGTGCTGACGGAGCACCAGCCGCGCGGCCACAACTTCCCTGCTGACGCGCAGGTACACCAGCTTCACTTCGTCGCTGACGACGAGCTGGGCGCGATATTCCGACTTGAGCGCCGAGCAGGCCAGCACTACGTTCTCCTGGGCGGCCAGCCAACGGACGATGGCGTGGTTCAGGGCGACGAGCCAGGGCGCGCGATCGGCGTCGGTGAGCGCAATGCCGGCGCGCATCCTGGCGATGTTGGCGGCGGAGTGAAAATCGTCGGCATCGACGAAACGCCAGTCCAGCGCGCGGGCGAGCGCCTGTCCCACAGTGGTTTTGCCGGCGCCGCTGACGCCCATGAGTATGACGATCATGTAGTGGCTCGTGCCCGGTAGTGTATCCGAGTGCTTGGACGGGAAGTGACGTGACGAATTCCAGTCATTCATCTTGAATTCACATTCGGCAACCGTCGCGATGTGTTATTTTTGAAACTTCGGTTAACGTCTTTATTCCCTCCCGGAGGCCTTCACAAATTGTCGAAGGACATGGTCCCCAAGCGTATTTTCCTGACGAAGGGCGTCGGGAAACACAAAGAACGCCTGACGTCATTCGAGCTGGCGCTGCGTGACGCCGGCATTGCTGCCCAGAACCTGGTTCGCGTCTCGTCTATCTTCCCACCCATGTGCAAGCTGATTACCCGCAAGGAAGGTTTGCGCTATCTTTCGCCCGGAGAAGTGGTGTTTGCGGTGGTGGCGGAGAACTCGACGCGCGAGGCGCATCGCCTGGTGGCGTCGAGCATCGGATTGGCGATGCCGGCCGACAAGTCAACCTACGGCTACCTGAGCGAGCATCATTCGTTCGGCGAGACCGACGACACCGCCGGTGATTACGCAGAAGAGCTTGCCGCCGAAATGCTGGCTACGACGCTCGACGTGGATTTCGATGCCGACAAATCCTGGGATGAAAAGAAGGAAGTTTATCGGCTGTCGAACAAGATCGTGCGCACAGCCAACATTACCCAGAGCGCAGTCGGCGACAAACGCGGGCTGTGGACGACCGTCATCGCGGCCGCGATTCTGATCTTCGAATAGTTTTTGCCGTCTCAGCGGGCACATCCCACATTGTGGGATGTGCTTTTTTGATTGGCGCTTTATCCCGACTGAGCGGCTCAGCCACGAGTGGGGGCTTGCGGCTCGTTGTGAACAGCAGATCCCTCACAAGCTCGGGATGACAATATTCCACCAACAGACTCATTGTGAATTCGGAAGCTGATGAACGGCAAACGGCCCGCCTCGCGGCGGGCCTCTACTCGCTATAGGTCTGTGGGTTTAGTGAGAAGGGTTCGACGTGCCGGAGTTTCCATTGCCCTGGCTCGCCCAAGGAATGTCGGTGGCCTGGCGCTCGTAGAGCGGCTTGTTCGCGTCGTCTGCGCTGCTCTGCGACGTGGCTGAATTCGGCGAAGCCGCAGCCGCGTTCGGGCTGGTCGTCGACGGAATAGTTCGCGCCCTGGTTGTTGACGCCGCGACCGCTAGTGTCGCCGGTGTTGGGATTCGTGTTCAGCTCGCCTTGGCGCGCGGCTTGCGCGTCGTGATTGGCTTCACTCCCGGTCATCCCCGCATTGTTGCCGGGGCTAGCAGCCGGCGCCTGGCCCGTGGTCGAACCATTGGCGGCGCCGGTCGGCGTGGCCGGCGTCTGGCTGGTCACCGGAGGCGAAGTCTGCTGCGGAGCAGTGCCGTTCTGCTGCTGCTCGTGCGTTCCGGCATCAGGCGCACTCTGCTGCTGGAGCATGGCCATGGTCTGTGGTTGCGGCGGCTCGGCCGCGTCGGGAGACTCCCTTGGGCGAGCTGTTCATAGGCGATGTCGAGGCGCCCATGTGGCAACGACTGGAAACGTCGCGAATGTCGGAGACCTGGACGGAATTGCTGCTGTGAGCAGTGGTCTGATCGCCCTGGCTGGCCGCCTCGCTGCTGGTGTCCTGATGGGTGCTGACTTCTACCTCATGCCCGACGCGCGCTGCCAACTGATTGTCGGGGCCATTGATCGCGTATTGCATGCCGTTCTGGTCGGTGATGGTGTAGTTTCCGTTGGAGCCGCTTAGGCATCCGCGAATAACGCTGGCAGATGTCTCGTGCGTTTTGGTCTGGGATTGCGCTGAAGAACTGCCGCTGGCGCTGGGGGCATCTTGCGCGACGACCAGCGTGGTCGCCAGCAGCCCCGAGCCCAACAGGATGAACATCGCTTTCATAGGGTCTGTCCTCTCCGCTTCGCTGTTAGCTCGCTAGTACTTGGAGAGGCCTTAACCGGGATTAGGTTTTCCGTGAGTTGCGGGAAATGCAGAGCAGCAGGAAGAAAGCGCCCTGCCCGCCAACAAGAATTACGAGTGCCGGGTACCACGCCATGGGCTAACTTCGCGGCCGCCGCTGCGCGGTTCTTGCGAATTCCCTTACACTGGATGGAATGAACGACGCGCGCTTCCAGCTCTTTCAATTCGACGCTTACCTGTTTGACATCGACGGAACCCTGGCCAACACGCGCGGCGGCGTGCACTACAACTCGTTCCACACCGCGCTGCGCGAGGTCTACGGATGCGAAGGGCGCATCGACGACATTCCGGTCCATGGCAACACGGACCTGGGGATTCTGCGCGCGGCGCTGGTGAAACACTGCAAGCTGCCCGACGACTTTGAGGCGCGTCTCCCGCGGGCTCGGGCAATCATGTGCGCCGAGGTCGCGCAGAATGCCGACCAAATGGGCGTCGACGTGTGCCCTGGAATTCCGGAACTGCTGGCTGAGCTGCGCCGGCGCAACAAGCTGATCGGCGTGGTGACCGGCAACCTGGAGCAGATTGGCTGGCTAAAACTGGAGCGCGGCGGCATCCGCCACTTCTTCGACTTCGGCTCGTTCAGCGACACTCGCGAAAAGCGCGAAGAAATCTTTCGCCACGGCATCGAAATGGCGCGCCGTTTGCGCGGACCCGCAACTACGGTGTGCTTTGTGGGCGACACTCCGGCCGACATTCAGGCTGCCGAGCGTGTAGGCATGCCGATCATCGCCGTGGCCACCGGCATTTACTCTCGCGAAGACCTGGCCAGCCAAGGGCCTACGATCTGCATCGCCACCTGCGCAGACTTGCTGGCTCCTGCCGCGGGTTAGCTTCAACACCGCGCGCAGGCTTCTCCCGTTGCACGCTTGACGTACAATGTCCCGGAAGCCGACGACACGGCTCTGCGTCGCAACCTCATGGCAGCTTCTTTATTGCACATCGTGATTGTGGTTTTGATCGGCTGGGTACTTGGCCTGTGCGCCGAGCTCCTGTTGCCGGGAAGGGGCCCAAACGGCCTGATGGGAACGACGCTGGTCGGCATCGGCGGAGCGATCTTCGGCGCGCTCGTCGGCCGGCAAATCGGCTGGTGGCATCGCGGCGAGGTGCCCGGCTTTTTCCTGTCGCTGATTGGGGCGATTCTGCTGCTGGCGGTTTATCGAGCCGTACGACGCAAGCGCGCCTGAGGTAAAAGCCGCCCAGACATCGGGCGGCCGTAAATCCTCTCTCCCATCGATCGTAACGCTAACGACAAACCTGATACTTGCGTGGCTTGTCGTCCGTTACTTCCCGATTCCTGTCCCGCGCCGACTCCAGGCCTACGGTGCGAAATACCCGTAGAGATCCAGGATCAGATTGGTTAATCCAGAAGCATAGGCATCGATCGATCCGTTGCCGGTGCCGACGATCGCCATGTTGGAAGTGATCGTTCCGTCGATGGCATTCAGGGTCGAGACCATGGGCCGACCCTCACCATCCGGCCACAGTGTCAGGTAATTCAGCGTGGGATCGGGCACGACCGTTGCGTTCATCACGTAGGCTTGCGCGCTGGTGGGTGGCGCACACGGACTGGTTGCGATGTCTATCGTGATCTCGCCGTTGAACGCCAGGTTCTGCTGGCGCGTGTCGAGCGCGCGGCACGGTTGCAGCGTATAGAGCGACAGGCCGCCCGACTGCGCCGGAGCGAAGTAGCCGTTGATGTCGCCGACCAACTGCGTGTTGCCGCTGGCATAGACAGAAATCTCGCCGCCGCTACCGGCTTGCACCACGGCTGCGTTGGCGACAATGGTCGCCGTTGGATTGTTCAACGTCGATACACCGGGCTGCGGACTTCCCTTGCCCCACACGGTCAGGTAGCCGAAGTCCTGTCCGTTGTAAGGAACGGCGGTGAAGTTCATCGAGTAGGCCTGCGCGTCGCTGGGGATGTTGCAATTGCTGGCGAGCACCGGGAAGTCGCGCTCGGCTCCGCCTTGCAGATATGGGCCTCCGAGTGGACCGTTGGGGTTGCGCGTGTCGAAGACGCGGCAGCCCGTGACGGGATAAAAAGCGAGTGTGGATGGAGACGCAGGGATGAAGTAGCCGTTGATGTCGATAATAACGTTGGTGGGATCAGACACGGCAAGGCTGATCCTCCCCATATTGCCGCTGGCAACGATGGCCGCGTTTGCCTTGGTTCTGCTGTCGGGAGAATTCAAGATGGACGTTGAGAAGAAATAGGGGTTTCCGTCAGGCAACAGACTAAGGTAGCCGAGCGGTCCAACCGGAATGACAGTGATGTTCAACGAATAGGCTGACGCGGAGGGCGGGACAAGAGATCCACAACCGCCGGCAAGTGGAGTGATCCCGCTGACTCCGGACATAGGATTGGGACGGGAATCAAGAAGGCGGCACGGGGGAATCGCGACGAATTGCTGCGGTCCGAGGTTCACACCGATTAGGTTCAAAAACAACGTAACGCTGTTCCCGGTACTATCGGCCGTAACCACGTCCGGCCACCCGTCGCCATTGAAATCACCGACAGCCAAGCCAGTTGTACCTCCGGTCGTGGCAGACAACACGAGGTTGTAGCCGCCAAAAGATAGGCTGGCGTTGACGAATAGGCCACTGGTTGGCTCGGGGTCGTAGTACGTCAAGGCCGCATCGGGCAGACCGTCTCGATTGAAGTCGGCGAGCGCGATTGGACCCGTATTGGCGCCGCCTTCGACATAAAACGGACCCTGGAAGGTGCCGTCTCCGTTCCCGGCCAAGTAGATCTCCTCGCCCCAGGCACTCAACAATGCATCCAATTTGCCGTCCTGGTCGAAGTCGGCCACGGCGACTGCGGCGCCGTTGGAAGAGTCTGTGATGAGCACTTGTCCGGCGGAAAAGCTTCCGTCTGCATTCTGCAGGAATACGGCGATGCCCGCGTTATTGGCGATCGCGCAGACGAGATCGATCCGGCCATCCCGGTTGAGATCTCCCGCGGCAACGTCGACCAGCGCATAGCTTCCGCTACTGAGTAGAACCGGCGGCTGAAATGTTCCATTTCCCTTTCCGTATAGAACGGCGGCGCTGCCATTACCGCCGATGAGTACATCCTGCTTGCCATCGCCGTTTACATCGGCCGTCTTGATGGTGAGTCCGCTAACACCAGAAGTGGTCGAGATGGGAGGAGCGAAACTGCCGCTGCTGCTTCCCAACAGGATGATCACTTGGCTGGTGAACCCATTCACGGAGCCCGTGATCACCGCAATGTCGGGATTGCCATCGTTATTGAAATCTGCCACCGCTACCTGCATCGGGACGCCGGGCGGAAGATTGTGAATCACCGGCGCGGCGAAAGTTCCGTCGCCGTTGCCCAGCATGATAGCGAATGTATCCTGATCCTGATTGATGACAACCAAATCCAGTTTGCCGTCGTGATTGAAGTCACCGACCGCAACGTCGACTGGCGTAGTACCTCCAGTCTGATATGAGGTACCTTGATCGAACTGCAGAGGCAGGCCCGAAGGGAAGGAAGGATTCTGCATGGCGTTCCGCGCTCCATGCGCAACAGCCGGGTTCATGATCATCGTCTGTGCGATCGCGGGCGACGCCATCAGCGCGAGGTTGAGAGACAAGGCAGCAATGCTTACGCAGCGAAAGTGTTTCATCTCGTTTCTCCGGAACTGCTTGGTATTGGCTGATCGCGGGGGACGATCAATGAGAGTTGAACAGCAGGAACTCTGGCGGCAGGATTGTCTCTCCGGACAGCGAAAAGTGCAATGCAAAAGATTGCATGAATTAGCTAAATTTTTGCGTAGGCGTATTACTTTAATTCTAAAAGACTTAATCTCTGATATCGATTACAAAGATGAACCAGCTTGCGGCCAGCACACCTCGGTATCTTGGGTGAGCGGCTTCGGCAATGGTTGATCGCGAAGCTCCTTTTCCGGCTCGCGGATCGGCTGCGAAGTGGGCGTTCTGCTCGCTCTGCAGAAAAGGCTGACGAAGTGTTCGGATTGACGGCGGTTTTGCGCTAGCCCTATCATCGGGCTTTCGTCCACACAACATGATCGACTCCACGATCTCCCACTACCGCATCATCAGCAAGCTGGGCGGCGGTGGCATGGGCGTGGTGTACAAGGCCGAAGATACCGACCTTGGCCGCTTCGTCGCGCTCAAATTTCTGCCGGATGAAGTCGCGCAGGATCCGCAGGCGCTGGAGCGTTTTCGCCGGGAAGCGCGCGCCGCCTCGGCGCTGAATCATCCCAACATCTGCACGATTTACGAGATCGGCAATCACGAAGGGCGCTCGTTCATCGCCATGGAGTTTCTCGATGGCGTGACCCTGAAGCACCAGATCGCCGGCAAGCCGCTGGAGCCCGAGCTGCTTCTTGACCTGGCAATCGAGATTGCCGACGCGCTCGATGCCGCCCACGGCCAGGGCATCATTCATCGCGACATCAAGCCGGCCAACATTTTTGTCACGCGTCGCGGTCATGCCAAGATTCTCGACTTCGGTTTAGCCAAGGTGACGGCGAGACCCGCTGCCGGCGAGGATGAAACCCGCGTCGCTGAATCCGAGCCGCAGCATCTCACCAGTCCGGGCGCAATGCTGGGCACCGTCGCCTACATGTCGCCTGAACAGGTGCGGGCAAAAGATGTCGACTCGCGCACGGATTTGTTTTCTTTCGGAGCGGTGCTCTACGAGATGGCGACCGGCAAGATGCCGTTCGATGGCTCCAGTTCGGGCGAGATTTGCAGCTCCATTTTGCGGGACGATCCTCCTGCGCCGTCGCAGTTGAATCCCCAGATATCGGCCGGGCTGGAAGCGGCAATTCGCAAGGCGCTGGAGAAAGATCGCGAGCTGCGGTATCAGCATGCGTCCGACCTGAGGGCCGATCTTCGCCGCCTGAAGCGCGACACCGACAGCGGACGACTGCCTTCTCATGTGGCCAGCGCGATGGCGGACTCGGCGACCGCCGGATCCATGAGCTCAGCCGCGCAGCGCTCCGGAAAAGTTGAAGCGGTGCTCACGCCGCCGTCGGCGAAGCCTTCCTGTCGCCAAGATTGCGGCGGTAGTGATGGCCGCAGTGATTCTCGGCGCTGCAGTCTTCTTCTGGCAGAAGCAACGGCAGACGACCACGACGGCCAGCGCCGGCAGTCCAACGACGGTTGCGGTGCTTCCCTTCCAGGACATTGGCGGCGATAAGGATACGGACTATCTTCGCCTCGCGCTGCCTGACGAAATCGCTACCGCGCTCAGCTACGTGCGCTCGCTGTCGATTCGGCCGTTTGTGACCAGCAGCAAGTACACCGCGCCGGGGCTGGATGTGCAGCAGGTCGGCCGCGAGATGCGAGTCGACGACATTGTTGCCGGTCACTACATCAAGGAAGGAGAGCAGCTACAGATCACGCTGGAGGCGATCGACGTCGAGAACAATCGCACCCTGTGGCGGGGCACGGTGAATGTCCCTGCCGGTGATTTGCTGGCTACGAGAAATCAGATTACCGAGCAGGTGCGCGACGGGCTCATCCCAGCGCTGGGCGGCACGACGGAGACGGCCGAAACCAGCACGCGCCCCAACAACGAGGAGGCTTACGATCTTTATCTGCGCAGCCTGGCGCTCGCGCACGAACCCGGGCCGAACAAGCAGGCTATTTCGATGTTGGAGCGCGCCGTGGGAATCGACCCGAACTACGCGCCGGCGTGGGGCAATCTGGGACGCCGCTACTACCTGGACTATCAATACGGCGGAGGCGGCGCACCCATGTTCCAGAAATCCAACAGCGCGCTGGAGAAGGCGCTGGCTCTCGATCCTGATCTACCCATCGCGCTGGGCCAGAGCATCGCGAACGAGACTGAAGAAGGGGAGCTGGTCAAGGCATACCAGATCGCGACAAATTGGATTCAGCGGCAGCCCAGGAGCGCCATGGCCCACTTCGTCCAAAGCTATGTTCTGCGCTATGCGGGACTGCTGGAAGAGTCAGCGAGCGCGTGCGAAGAAGCTCTGAAGCTGGATTCCGGGAACTACTTGTTGCGCAACTGCTCGCTTACCTACGGCGAGATGAACAATGCGACGCGCGGACTCGACTTTCTGCGCCTCGACGCGGGTTCGAGTTGGTTCAACGGCAATGCGCCGCGGCTGTATCTGCGGGAAGGCAAGCTCTCCGAGGCGCGCGCCATCGCCGACAAACTTGACCCGGCAGATCTTGAAGGCGTGTTCTACAAAGCCTGTTTTGCTCGCCCGTCGGCGAGTGCGCCCACCTATCCGCAGGGTGACCATACGCTGCGCGAAATCGCGGCTTCGTTCGCGGCCAATCCGGACCCGGAGAATCGCTATCTGTTTGCCACCGACATGGCTTATTGCGGCGAGAAAGATGAAGCCCTGAGCTTGCTCAAATCGTCCGTCGCCAACAAATATTGTGCGTACGAGGCATTGCAGAAAGATTCCCTGCTGGATCCACTGCGCCAGTTGCCGGAGTTCCCCGACCTTCTGTCGACCGCCAAGAAATGTCAGGATGAATTTCTCGCGGAACGCAATCAGCCGGCGCATTGAGAATGCGACCAGCGGGACAGCCTGCCGTCGGAGTCGATGCTGCCCGGCAGGCACACCTTCAGCATGGAAACGTGGAGTCAGGATGGTTTGCGCTATTTCGTGATTGCCGACGCAAATTCTGCTGATATCGCAGCACTGGCCAAGCTGCTGCGCGGAACGTAACGCATGTCGGAAGCGCGGAATCGCCGCGAGACCCGCGCACCGAATGTTATAATTTTGACTGCTGTGGTGGGTGTAGTTCAGTGGTAGAACTCCGGACTGTGGCTCCGGCTGTCGAGGGTTCGAATCCCTCCACCCACCCCAAACTTCCATCCAGCGAATCCTCCCGCAACCCCTCGTTGTGCTCCGGTCCTAGCTGTCGAAAAGGTGCTAACCGCTTGCGCAGCGACAAAGTCGGCTTACAATATTAGTCAAGATGAGGCAGTTTGCAGCCGGGAAGCTGAATGTCACGCCTCACCCGGCTCCGCCCCCGAAATGCGTCCTGACAGGAGGCTCTATGAATCGCTCTGACACCTTGCGTACTTTACTTCTGACCGCGTTGATGGCCGGCCTGATGTTGTTTGCCGCTCCGGCGTTCGCTAATGGTGGACGCGGCGGCTTCAGCGGGGTGGCGGCGGATTTCATGGCGGGGGCGGAGGCTACCACGGCGGCGGTGGTTGGAGCGGTGGCGGAGGATATCACGGCGGCTACGGTGGTGGCGGCTATCGCGGCGGCTATGGTTATCGCGGTGGATGGGGTGGCAGTTATGCCGGCTATCGCGGCGGTTATTGGGGCGGAGGCTATCGCGGCGGTTATTGGGGCGGAGGCTATCGTGGTGGTTATTGGGGAGGCTATCGTGGTGGTTATTGGGGAGGCTATCGCGGCGGTTACTGCTGCGGCTGGGGCTGGGGCGGCGGATGGGGCTGGGGTTGGGGCTTCGGCGTCAGCCTGAACTTCGGGTGGCCCTACTATGGCTATGGCTATCCCTACTATTCGTATGCGCCGTACTACCCATATCCTATCCGTATGCGTATTACCCATATTACGCACCTTCCAGCTATTCTTACGCGCCGGTGAGCTCTGCACCTTACAGTGCGCCACCATCAGCGTACGTGCAGACTAACGTAGCTCCACAGAACAACGGCGCGATGACACAGCCGCAGGTTTCGGCGCCGCGACCGACGCCGAGTTCGTCCTCGTACAAATTGTATGAAGCGACGTATGTCACGCGGCCACCGAGTTATCGCAACGCCGGCTATGCCTCGACGCAGCCGATGGCTGTTTCGCGTCCTGAAGTGCAGAACGTGATTCGCGCGTTGCGCGCGATGCCGCCGGGCGCGCGTCAGCAGCAGATCGACTCCGGCCGTTACGACAATCTGTCTCCGCACGAGATGCAGGTTGTGCGCGCGGCGGTGAATCTGCCTCCGGCGTAGGAAGCGCCGCGCCGCTCTTCTCGCGCTCACCCTTCGGGGTGCCGACAGTCACAGAACTTCCTCGCCTTGGTCCGCCATACTCACGATGGAGGATCAACGCATATGAAGTTCTACGCCTGGATTGCAGCCGTGTTGCTGATCGGCCTCATGACATTTCCGCTGGGTGCGATGGCGCAAACCGCGAGCTCGCAGACCGTGACTGGATGTCTACAAAAATGTCTCGAGAACCAGGGCTTCTTCGTCATCGCCGCGAATGGCCAGCATTGGGAGCTCTATCCGCAGAACAATGTCTCTCTCGCCGACCACGTTGGCCAGAAGGTTACTCTGACTGGAACCATAGCAAAGCGTTCGGCCGAGCAGGAAGAGACCAGCCATCCTTACGAGATGAAAGAAATTACCGGCAAGCAGCACGCTGACCTGCAGGTGTTCAGCGTGAAGGTCGTGGGCGAGTCCTGCAAGTAGCCTGTTGCGAGACTGGCGGTTCGTCGGCAGATGGGAACTCGCGACGCTTCGAACTCAGGCGTGTGGGCGCTTCACCCGCACGGACACACGCGTTTCACATTGATGGCTGGCGGCCAGGCGCTCGGCAATGAGGCGGTCGGGAGAAGCCGCCAGCAGGTGCCCGCACAACGAACAACGGGCGACAAAAAGTCTGCCGGAGGGATCGCGCGTCACCACAAAATCTTGCCAGGGCCGGGCCATGCTCATAAATAGGTAGATGCAACTGCGGCCGCAATACATCTCGCCTCGCCATCAAAATTTGCTGCTTGCCTGCGCAGGTGAGACAAAAGGTCGAGTCGGCAGGCAGGCAGGCAGAGCTGCTGGCGCACGCCGGCAAGCTTTCTTGCACCCGCACAAGCGCTTACTGCACCACGATAAGTTGCATCGGCGCCGCCGCCGGCCGGCTCACGGGCGCAGGTGATGGCGGTCACGTGGGTAGGTGAGCCAGAGCACCGCCCGCTGGGACTTCTGCCCTATATCAATCGCAAACAAGACTCGATGCCTTCTTCAAGCAGGGCGCAGAGCGCGGATCGCCGTGCCGGTCGAGGAGACGTAGGGACGAACCATGTTGAAGGATGCGGGGCACCTTTTTCGTCTGGCAGCAGTCTTCCTGGTAGGTTTTATCCTCTTTCTGGTTGTCAGAGCCGTGCTGGTACCCAAGAGTTTCGGCCGCTACGGACACTATCGGGCGAATGCCATTGGCGAGATCGCAGCCTTGCCCATCAGCTACGCGGGACACCAGGTTTGCGAAGGCTGCCACACCGACGTTCAGGATTTGAAGAGCAAAGGTGTACATAAGGGCGTAGCCTGCGAGTCCTGTCACGGGCCACTGGCTGCTCACGCCAACGATCCGGCGTCCGTCACTCCGGCGAAGCTCGATACCGTCGTGCTCTGTCCGCGCTGCCACCAGGCGAATCCCGCCAAGCCGAAAAACTTCCCCCAGGTCGACGCGGCGGAGCACTCCAGCGGCGCGGCCTGCAATACCTGCCACAAGCCGCACAGTCCGGCGATGGGCGGAGGAGAAGCGCAATGAGCATGACCCGGCGTCAACTGCTGATTCTTCTGCCGGCGGCGGCCGTCGCATGGGAGTATCATCCTCGCCGGCACGCCGGAGGAGGCACCGAACTACCAGATGTCGGAACACTGGTGGGCGATGCTGATCGACCTTACGAAGTGCATCGGCTGCGGCAGTTGCGTGCGCGGCTGCCAGAACGAGAACCACGTCCCTGACGGCTACTACCGCACGTGGGTGGAACGCTACCACATCGAAGACTTCGAGATGGAATATCCCAAGGTCGACTCGCCCGACGGCGGCAAGAACGGCTTCCCTGCGCTGAAAGAGACTGGCGGCAAAAACTTCTTCGTGCCCAAGCTTTGCAATCACTGCGCCGATTCGCCGTGCACGCAAGTTTGTCCGGTGGGCGCGACGTTCGTTACGCCCGACGGTGTGGTGCTGGTCGATCAGAAGTACTGCCTCGGATGCCGCTACTGCATTCAAGCCTGCCCGTACGGTTGCCGCTTCATCAATCCTGCGACCGAGACGGCGAACAAGTGCACGCTGTGCTATCACCGCATCACGAAAGGCCTGACCACGGCCTGCTGCGAAGTGTGTCCGACAGGCACGCGCCAGCTTGCCAACCTGAAGAATCCCAACGACCCGATTCACGAATTTCTGCGCACCCATAGTGTGCAGGTCCTCAAGCCGCAGATGGCGACACATTCCAAGTGCTTTTACTACGGCCTCGACGGTTCGGTGCGATAAGGAGTTCCCTGTGCAGATTCCGGTAGAAGGCTTCATGTATCCGAACGAAGTGGAGCTGCAATGGAGCGTGCTGATCGTGCTGTATCCGTTTATCACCGGCCTGGTTGCGGGCGCGTTCATTCTGGCGTCGCTGGAGCGCGTCTTCCAGGTGCAGGCAGTGAAGCCGACCTACCGGCTGGCACTGCTGACCGCGCTGGCGTTCTTGCTGGTAGCGCCCATGCCGCTGCAATTGCACCTGGGACATCCGGAGCGCTCGTTTGAGATGTATCTGACGCCGCACGCCTCGTCGGCCATGGCCATGTTCGGCTTCGTGTATCTGTGGTATTTGCTGGCGGTGCTGCTGCTGGAGATCTGGCTGGACTACCGCAAGGACATTGTCATTTCGTCGCAGACGACAACAGGATGGCGGCGGCTCTTCTATCGCGTGCTGACGCTGGGCTCGACCAACATCAGCGAACGCTCGCTGCACATCGATGAGCGCGCCGGCTACATCATTACGGTCATCGGCATTCCGTCGGCATTCCTGCTGCACGGATACGTCGGCTTTATCTTCGGCTCGGTGAAAGCGAATCCCTGGTGGTCGTCGCCGCTGATACCGGTGGTATTTATATTCTCGGCGATGGTGTCGGGGATTGCGGCGGTGATGCTGCTGTATATGCTGCTGAGCAAGCTGCGTAACGCAGCCGATCGACATGCGCTGCGTCGACACCATCGCGAAGTACCTGCTCTACACCTTCATCATCGACTTCGGCCTGGAGATGCTCGACCTGATCCATCGCATCTACGAAGCCGACGAGTCATTCCGCAGCCTGGACTTCATGGTGCACACTAAGCTCTGGTTCTCGCACGTGATCGTGCAGATTTGCCTGGGAACCATTCTGCCAATTGTTCTGCTGGGAATGACGCAAATGGTCAAACTACCGGAGATCGCGCGTAAACGGATTTATGTCTTCGCCGGGTGCATGACGATGATCGGCATCTTCGCCATGCGCTGGAACGTCGTGATCGGTGGGCAACTCTTCTCGAAGAGCTTTCTGGGATACACGACCTACAAAATGGGATTTGCGACGCGTGAGGGTCTGCTGACGGCGATCATTCTGTCGATCCTGCCGTTCTTCTTCCTGTACGCGCTGGTGAAGCTGCTTCCACCATGGCCGGAGCGCGAGCCGCAGGCGCTGAGCGCGGCAGCAGGCGATTAGCAGTTTCCTTGTGGGTGGAGCACGCCTTCAGGCGTGCATAAATTCCTTGGCTACGCAAAGCCGGCTTCAGCCGCTGAGGCAAGTTTTTGGAGTTCTCCCGCGGGCTAAAGCCCGCCTAGAAACACGAATAAACGGCTTAAACGCCGGCCTGAAGGCCAGCTCTACCCGAGCGCTTCAGTCGTTCGTTTTGCCGGCAGCAGGTAAAGTCGCGCCCTGGCACAAAGCTTCCTTGGCCAATTTTTTGCCAGCCTCAAATGCATGCTCCCACCCATGCTCACAGAACATTCACCTCACTTCGCCAGCAGTTCATTCACCTTCCTCATCACCTCGAAGGCGTCGGCGACATAGAGCACGTCGGCCTTGCCACGCGCCCAGCCGCAGTTGGCGTCGAGGTTGATGGCTCGCCGCTCGCCGATGAAGCGCCAGCCAACCGTATGCGGCTCCTCGCCGTGACAGCAGGTCGCCAGGCCCTTGGGATGACGCGGCGAGGCGCCCGTCTGGCCAACTTGATTGAGGTGGGTCATGAACGGCAGCGCCGCCTGATTCTCTCCGCTGAGATCGACCAGCGACTTGCTGCCGCCAAGCGATGCGTGAGCATTCTTGAGAAAATTGAGGATGATGGTCTCGGCTTCCGGGACATGCGTATGCCCGTCTTTCTGTTTCTTGGTCCACCCTGCGCCGGCGACGAACAGCAGCTTGGCTTCGGGCTTGATGGTCTGCTGATCGGCGGGTGGCGTTACAAAGCCTTTGACCGTGGTGCGAGTGAGAGCATCGCTGATCGGAACTTCGATCTTCTCCGGCATTGCGCTATCCGGCCTCGCCTGCTCCAGGGCGCATGCGAGCCCGGATCGAGCAGCAGGATCCACGGGCGATGCGCGCGGGTGAGCGAACCTTCAATGCGCTGTCGGTAAAACCAGCGCGTGATTGCCGGAGCATTGGCATCGGAGGCGATGGAGGTGACGTGCGTGTCGATGTAGCCGCCGAGACGCCGCGCGCCGCCGGCCAGCACGCGTGCGTTGCGCGATGTGGAGGCGGCGATCACGATAGTCGATTCCGAGGCGCGTATCAGGGCTTCGCAGGCAGCAGCGTCGGTGGCATAGCGCGCGGAGGCGAAAGATTCGCCTGAGAGCTGCGAGGAAGCGCTGCGCGCCGCAGCTTGCGATGGCATTGACGGCCTGCTCGACGCTGGCACCGTACAGGCCCGCGATGAACTCGGCGCTGAGCGCCTGCTTCAGCTCGACGGCGGCGGTGAGCGATTCGAGGCTGGTGTTGCTCAACGTTCCGTCGGCTTCGGTGTGCGCCAGAAAAAGAATCTTCTCCATCGTTACTCCTTCACAATCCATTCGACGATCTCGCGGGCTATGTCGTCAGCGGGCTTGTCTTTGACAATCTGGGTTGCGCGTTGCTGCTTGGGGATCACGACATTGGTGTACTGCAGGCCGTCGGGAGCAATCGCCGCCGCCGCTGCGCGTTGCAGCGCAGGCATGATGGCACGCATATTGGTCATACCAACTTGCGGATCGTTGCGCGGCTCGCCCAGATTGCCCGTCGCCCATCCGAGGACCGCTGGAGCACCGGCACAAGTCGAAATCTGGTGGCGCCCGCCTTCGACGCGTTCCAGCACTTCGAAGGAGCCATCGTCGCTGGGCGTGATGGCGTCGACTCCCTGAAACTGGTCGACGATGCCAAGCTCTTCGCCGACGAGTTGCAGCGTCACGCCGGCGCTGCGGCTGGCCGACTCCCATCCGCCGAAGAGCAGCAGCCGCGAAAGATCGAGGCCGGGTATCGCACGGATGGCTTTCGCCAAGGTGATTGCGGTCTGATGTGCGTCGACGAAGCCGCCGCAAGGGCCGTCGACGGCCACCAGTTGCAGAGGGACTTTCTGCGCGATGGTCATCATCACCTGCTGCAGCTTGGCCTTCGGCCCCATGCTGAGCAGCCACAACTGGCTGCCGTGCACGCGCTTCACCAGGTTCGCGCCTTCGTAGAGCGCGTGCGCCGCCCACGGATCGAGGATGGCCGGCAGCATCATTTCGTTCTTGAGCGCAGGGCCGGCCGGCGAGGTGATGGGTTCCAGCGTCTGCAATGGATCAGGCACGACGCTGGCGCATACGACGATGTGCAATGGTTGAGTCATGAATCGATTGCCTTCAATTACTCGCTGTAGATGTCACGGTACAAATTTGGCTTTGCAGCAGGACACGACTGAACACCCTGCTGAAAAACTCGAAAGACGCGAGCTTCGTGTCAGGGCAGCTCCCCAGACGCTAATTCTCTGCCGAGTGAAGGCCGCCGGGGCCGGCGCGAAACTCGAGGTTCGGCTTGCCGCCGATCATCTCCGGACAATTCCACAAACACGCGCCGCAATAGACGCACTTCTCGCGATCAAAGTTCGGAGCGCCCTCGAGCGTCCGCGTAATGGCCTGTCCGGAGCACATCTCGACGCACAGTTTGGCGTCGCAGCGGCTGCAGACTTCGACATCGCGAAAGACGACGTGGTCGGCGTACCCGGTGGGCGCCTGCACCTTGCCGCCCATCAGCAGCACATCCTGATGCGAGACAAGCAGCGTGCCATCGTGCGCGATCGGCGGCCAGCCACAACGATTCATCAGCGCGTCGTGCAACGGCGTTCCCTGCTGCTCGAATTCTTTCTGCGCGTCGGCGATGTCTTGGTCGCTGAGCCGTCCGCGATAGAAGTCAGCCAGCGTTCTTTGTTTCGCTGTGGACGGCACCCCTCCCAGCGACAGCTTTCCTCCGCTGAACGCAGCCATGGCCATGCCGATCAAGCCAGTCACTACCCCCTGACGAAATCCGTCGCGCGACTTCTCGGCGACGCGCGCTTCTTCTTCGACCCAGCTTGCGCGGCGGCGCAGTTCGTACGTCGCAGCGAGATTCTCGCGGGTAAACGGCTTGGCCGGATTGCAACAACTCCAGCACCGCTTCGGCCAGTTGCGTTCCCGTCGTCCAGGCTTCGTCCACGCCGGAGCCGGTGAGAACATTCGTGCTGCCGGAGCATTCGCCGATGCGCGCGTAGCCGTTGCCGGCAAGCAATGGCTCGCCGCGCCTGCCCGACTCCTCCAGCGACTTCGCTCCCCAGGAGCGCAGCCGCCCGCCTTCGAGATAGCGCCACAGGTATGGGTGCTGAATGTAATGCTGCAGGTAGCGATAAGCGGTGCGCGTGGGGCAGTCGAACCACGAGGGCACGAAGATTCCGACCGACGCCACGCCGCCGGGATGCACGTAGAGGAAGCCAAAGATCTCCGGCTCGGGATAGCCGAAGGTGTGCAGCACGGTGCCGGGCTTCAACTCGACATCGGAACGAAGCTCGACGACGAACTTCATGCCCAGCGCCCACTCGCGCGCGACGTCGCCAGACGGCATGCCCAGCCGCGCGTCGATGTCGCGGCTGATCGCTCCGACCGGGCCCGTCGGCGAGCACGGTCAGCGCGGCGCGAATTTCCATGCCCGGCGTGAACGCGGCTTCGGGCTGGCCCTTGCGATCGACACCCTGATCGAGCAAACGCACGCCCTTCACCGCACCGTCTTCGATCAATGCTTCGCCCGCGGGCGTGCCCGGCCAGATCTGCACGGTTCCGCTGGCCATCAACTGCGAGCCCACCCACTGATTGAACTGCCCGATCGACAGCACAAAGCCGTCGCCTTTATGCAGGAACGGCGGCACATAAGGCAGCTCGTACGCGTCGAACTTCGCCCTGTGCAGCGTGCGGAGTACGCGATCGCCGGCGCGCAAGGCGAGCGATCGCCGGCTGGCGCCGATGGGATCGAGCAGGTACACCAGCTTCTCGCTAGTGACCGGCGTGGCCATCGGAACGTCGGCAGGGTTGAAGTCGGGGAAGCTGGCGCGAATGCCGCGGGCGCGTGTCACCACGCCGGAGACGCCGAAGCCGATGTCATCGGCGCGCTCGTAGCAGATGACTTGCAGCGGCATGCCCGGCATGACCTGGCTTTCGATGGCCGGGGTGCCGTCTTCGTTCATCAGTTTGCGCGAGAGCGTGGTGAGAAAGCCGCCCATCGCCGGGCCGAAGCCCACGCAGGCAATGTCGACATCGAGGCAGGTGCGCTCGATAACAGGTTGTTCGGTTGTGCTCACAGCGTCGTCGTCACCCTCACCGCGGATAATCGAGCGCCTCCGGAATCATGACGTGCGCGATGGCGTCGGCTGCGCGGTCCTTCGCCAGTTGCGCTCCGGTCAGGCAGCAATCGAGCCGCGAGCGCAGGCGCTCGAACTCTTCCGATCCTCGGCACGAAGCGCAGGGCCCGGCCTTAAAAGCATGCGAGCCGTCTTCGCCGACCACGTCGCTGGCGCAGGCGCTGATGCCGGGAATCAAGCCTTCGAGCGAGTCCAGTTCTTCGCTGCGATAGCAGCCCTTGTAGCCCTCGGCGTCCCACGCCGGATGACGGTTGTAGCCGAAGACCAGCTCGGCGCAGATGCGTCCGGCCTCGCCGGCCGAGCGCGCCGACTGGATGTGGCAGAGATCGCTGTAGAAGCTGAGCGTGCCATCGAATCCTTCGGCGACGACAGGGTTGTTTGGGCCCTTCTGCTCCAGCTCCACGACATCGAGGATGAACTGCCGCGCTGCCAGCAGCCAGCACAGAGCATCAGCGAGGGGGAAGGTCACGCCCTGACGGGCGCTTTGATAGAGCGCAGCGCCGTCGGCATCGGTCGCCACCTGCAGATGGTGATACGTCCAGAGCCACACCTGCATGGCCGTGGCCAGCGTGCAGGCGCCGGTGCCGGGACGATGCTCGGCGATCTTGCGCATGTCGGCGATCCACTGCTCAAACTGCTTGAGGAAGAGCTCGCTGGTCATGGTGACGCTGAGGTTGCGGCGCTGCACCGCCTCGGGCCCTTCGTAGGTGGCTTCCAGTTGCGCGTCCATCCACTTGTAGGCGAGGAAGCCGGGGCAGTCTTCGGTGATGCCGTAGCCACCCATCAGGCTGAGCGCCTCGCGCATGGCATTGGCGCCGGTGCCGGTGTTCCACAGCTTGGCGCCCGGGCAGAGCACGTTGGCCGCTGCATCTTTCAGCGCGAACTGCACCAGCGGATCGGCCTGCCTTTGCGGCAAAGGTTGCGCTGCGCTTCTCCGGCGGCAACTGCTCCTCGCGCAAAACGTCGAGCGCCGATTGGTTGACCTCGCGGAAAAACTTCATCTCGGCCTTGCCGCCCTTGATGCCTTTGGCGGCGAGGATCGCGTCTTTCTGCTTTTCCAGCGGATCGAGGTCGTCGTAGAGACGGGCGGTCGCAAAACCGAGCGCCGCTCCGGCTTCGCCAATCGCCCAGATGCCGGCGAGGCGATGCAGCGCGTCCTGGCGCTGCTGAATGCCGAGTTCGTACCGCAGCGCGCCGGGTTTGGCTTGCTCGGAGCCGCGGAAGCGTCCGCGCTGATAGCGGATGATCGGCTCGATCGCCGACAGCAGTTTCGCCGAAGTCATCAGTGCAACGGTCACGCGCGTGCGTTTGAAGACCGCCTCGATGACTTCGCTGTGGCTGTAGTTGGGGACGATCTTGCCGTCCTGGACGGTATAGCCACCGACGATGCGGCTGGCGGGAACGAACAGGTTGAAGATGGGATCGCAGGTCGACGAGAGCTGATGCACCAGCTTGCGTGTTGGCGTGCCGCGATCAAATGTGCCCGGATCGCTCTCTTCGAGGATGATGACGCACGAGCCCTTGATGCGCTCGTCGCCTGAATCGACCGCCGCGGTCACGAAGTTGGCGAAGCCCATGTTGGTGATGAAGCGGCCACGCTTCTCGACGCGCAGCAGCGGCTCTTCACCTTCATGCCATTCGGCGATGCGCAACTTGCCGCTCAACATGCCGGTGTCGACGCCGACATAGGGAATAGGCTCGGTGAGACAGAAAGCGCCGCGCAAAGCATGACGATCTTCACCAGGTTGTGGCGGAGCAGCGAGCGCCATGTAGTGGTCGCGCTGCTCGGGTGTGCCGCGCTCGTGAATCGGCGCCAGCGCCAGGCATCCAGCCAGGCTGCACGTGGCCGCGCCCGCATCCACCCACGCCAACTCGAACGCGGTCAGCGCCAGCGCGAGATTCTTCGGCCCGGCGATGTAGCCGCCCTGCTCGGGCTCCATGAAGACGGCGGTGATGCCGAACTGATCGAAGGCCTGGAGCAGCACGGCCTTCTTGTCGGTCCACTCGTGATCGTGGCGCGCGCCTTGCGCAACCAGTTTCGCCACCGGCCCGCGAGCCACTTCACGTGCGGACTGCACCAGCATCTGCAGGTCAAAACGCTCGGCGAAGCGCCAAAGAATCTGACGGACGTTGTCGTCGGGCAGCGTTCGCAGGGACTCGAATCGCACCTTAGACACAGTAGTGGCCATGCGATCACCTCCGTTTGGAGTAACTGGCTATTGTCTTTGCTGGAGCAAACTTGCGCCTAGGACGACAGTCATAGGCGGATGTGACGCACGGGCCAGAAGAGCGACGGGCTGCGAAGCCGCCGGTGAACAAGAGGTTTCTAGGTTGCGGAGACCGCGCTGAGGGCGGCCTTCGCCAAGTCAAGCCAGCGTTCGCCGCTGCCTTTTACCAGGGTCAGGGAATTAACCCGCACAGTACGCGTGTCCTGATAGGTGGACCAGCGCTGGCGCGACACTTCGAGCAACTTGCGAGCCTCGTCAATGGTGTCCATCTTGGCGATGGTGAGGTGCGGCATGTAGGGCCATGGTTCCTTGAATTCGAGGCCGCCGCGATTCAGCTTGTCGTGCAGCTCGCGCATGCGATAAGCGCCGCGAGCTACGCGCAGGAAGACCGTCGGCGTGACCGGGATGAATGTCTCCACATCGCCCATGGCGATCTCGAAGGGCTGGGCGGAGCGGCAAACTTCGGAGAGTGAGTCCAGCGCTGCCTGCTCGCTCCCTATCAGCGGACGCGGCGGCAGGATAGTGACGTGGGCGTCGGCATGAGTGTGTGCCGGATGCAACTCGCGGCGCAACTCCTCGACGAAGATCCCTACCGGGTCGCGAACGTACGCGACCACGGCATACACGAGTCCGGTCATGAAGTTTTCATTATACGGTGGAGAACGCAGAGACGCTGAGCAGCGCTAAGGCAGTGTGTCGCAACCGGCGGGCGATACGCCGCCCGCTTCAGCCGCAAAATTAAATGAAATGACTGGCAAATGCCGGCGAAGCAGTTGTAAAATCCCGCCGGGTATTTCGCGGCCAGTCGCCGTGGTCGACTCGCAAGGCAACATTTACGGCACGACGCTGAATGGCGGAACGTACGGGTTTGGAACTGTCTGGGAGATTTCGCCGTAGGCAAAAGGCGCCGCCACAGCCCTTGCTTCAGGACATCGACTCGGAAGGATTTCGCATAACCGATTGGGTGTGCGATTGGTCGGGGCGACTGGATTCGAACCAGCGACCCCCTGCGCCCAAGGCAGGTGCGCTACCAGGCTGCGCTACGCCCCGACTCTGCTTCGATTATAGCAACGCTGGACGTTTGGCAGGCTGAGCTCCCGAGCTCCGCCAACGGTGCTATCGCGCCTTTCACCTTGGTTGTATTCAGCGACCTTCACGGGGGATGCGGCGCTCAGCCGGAAAGTCTAGTCTCATGTCATGTACTTTCCGCGGAGCTGTCCGATCTGCCATTCCGAATCACTTCAGCGCGTCCTGCGCCATGCAAGCTTCCTTGTGGATCTGGGAGGAGAGGTGAACCCGTTGGGCGGAATCAGCTCGTACCGTTGCGCAAAAGGGCACATGTTTCTCGTTCTGCCCACCGGCGAAGTCGAGAGCGGAAATAAATCCCATTGCGCGCTGGAAGTGTTAAAGGCGCATGTTCAGGCAGGGTGATGGAGCCGGAAAAGACGATGAGTCATTTTTTGCGCTGCAAGAACGCCTTCGAAGTGCCCGAGAGCATGTGTACGCTGTGCCTGCAGACCCTGGTGGCGCCCGACATGGAAGCCCTGGAGCGCGCCGAGCGCAATCACAAGTGCAAGGGCCCGAGCTACCTCAGTTTGTTTCCCGGCGACTAAAGAACAACCTGCCACGATTCGCCGCCCGGGTGAAATCTACTGCTGTTGCCCGCTCTGCGCGGGTTGCGACACCGGCGCGGGTGTCATCCCCAGGAAGCTGGTGCCCATGAACCTTCCACTGGGACTGAAGTTCCACTGAAAGAGAGCAAAGCCTGCGTGTGCGCACGTCTGGCAACCGTTGCGCAGGGGATAGCCGATGATGAACTGCAAGCCTCCCTTGTTGCCGGTCTGCGAGTTTGGCCAGGTCTTGCCGTCGCGGTCGCCGGGCCACAATCCAACGTTGGGAAATTGATTCTGCAAGCCCTGAAACTGGAAGCTCTGCTGCATGCTCTTCTGGTCAAGCTGCTTGAGATCCTCGGCATTGATGATGCGCGGCGAGCCATTCACCAGCAGCAATCCATAGGTATCGCGTAGCGGGTATTGAACCCAGGCGATGTCGACGGGTCCAACCTTGTGAAAGCCTTCCATGATGCCCACTTCGCCGGCCGTCTGCTTGTGAAGTTCGCGGCTGAAGCTGACTGCGGCTGCGGGCGCTCCGGCCTTCGACATTTGATTGATGACACAATCGGAGAACTTGCCCGCGGGCGTGACCTTATCGCATGCGGTGTGAGCATTGGCGAGAAAGTCGCTGCCCGGCTGCCATACCGCGGACGAGTCGATCGGAGGCGGAGTGGTTTGTCCCGCGGCGAGAGCGGCGAGTGCCAGGACGGCGACGAGCACCAGTGGCTTGCGCATACATCCCCCTAAGTTGCTGGATCGTAACTGGAGTTTAGCAGAGGAATCCCGCTCAAGCCGGGTTTGCTCGAGCGGGACCTGAATGTCATTGCTGCGGGGTCGACGGCTCGGGCGCAGGTGATTGCTCGGGCGCGTTCGACGGTGACTTGTGCGGTCTGGCCAGCAGCTTCGGCGGCGGCGGCGTTGGGATGTAAACGGTCTTCAGGAATTTTCCGCTGGCATCGAAGTCCCACCCAAAGCGCGCCGCACCGACCCGCTGGCAGGCGTGGCAGCCATTGATGAGCGGGTAGCTGACGATGAATTCCGTGCCACCCTCGGGAAGCGCTTGCGCGCGGGGCCACGGCAACTTGCCGCTGCGATCCCCCGGCCACACGTCGGTCTGCGGATACCGGCGCTTGACCGCCTGGAACATCGAATCCTGCTGCATCGCCGCCTGATCGAGCTTCTTCAAGTCGTCAACGTCAAGCAGGTTGGGATCGCCATTCACCAGCAGCAGTCCGTAGTTATCGTTGGCGCGCAGCGGGTAAAGGACCTGCGCTGCATCGACCCGTCCAAAGCTCTTGAACTGGCTCATGATTCCGACCTGGCCGTCGCTGCGCTGGTAGAGCCCGCGCATGAACGCCACGGCTTCTTCAGGAGCGCCCGCGGCGGCGAGCTGATTCATGAAGCACTCGGGAAAGCTGGCCGCGCCCATCGATGTATCGCAGAACTTGTGAGCTTTGGTGAGGACCTCCGGCGATGGCTGCCAGACGGCGGCAGCCGTGATTTTGCCCATCGGCTGGTTAGCCGCCGGCGGCGACGATGCGGCCATGCCCTGGGCGAAGGCTGTAAGCGCTCCACCGCTTAAAAATAATGCCAACAAAAAAATCGAACCCTTCACGTGTCGATGTCTCCTCGGGGCCGGATCGAGAACATCCGAAGCCGCAGAACAGTATCGTAATTCTCCGCAGGTGGCGTCAATGCGGCCCGAAGCGGGTATCGGCGATGGGCGTCAGGGCACAACTTCAGCGGTTGATGGAAAATTCGGAAGGGGAGGGCTCGTTGGCCTGAAGGCCGCCTCGTCGAGTCGACTTGAAAGGGCTTCTGCGACACGGCTGGAAGCCGTGCCCTTTCAAGGCCAAGCGGTGCGGAGCTTTTGAGCAGCCCGTGAAGTGTGCCTGACAACAGCCTCAAATGGATTTTCTTGATCCGCGCACGGCGGATCAGTTCTTGGAACCTCAACCTGCGCGGAAGTCACGAACCTCTTCGCCCTTCTGCCACAGGGCGGCAGCGGGCTGTTGACGGTGCTCGGCCAACTTAGCATTGATGGCTTCGACTTCGTTCTTCAGCCAACTGACCGAGGAGATTTCGATCTCGCCGCTGGCATCGACGTAGAAGAGCGTGGGAACGTTGGTCAGCCCGTAGGCATTCGAGACGGCATAATTCGCGGGATCGTCCAGCGCGACGGGAAAAGTAACGCCAAACTGTTTAAGGAAAGACTGCGTATCCTTGGCCTTGTCCTGCGAGATGCCGAGGAAGCTGACGTTTTCCGCGCGGTTCGCTCTGTACATGCGCTCGAAGAACGGCATCGCATACTGGCACGTAGGGCAGCCAACCTTGAAAAAGATAAGAAAAACTGGACCCTTGTCGAGCAGATTCTGCAGGGAAACTTCCTGCCCGTTCAATGTGGGCAAGGTGAAGTTGGGAGCGCGAACTCCGGCGCTCAGGGCAGACATGGAATCGTGACCTCCGAAAAATTTTTGTAAGAACGGCAGCTTCATTGGCCGCGTCTCAGGACTCAATCGCAACTCTTATTTAGATTCTGCCGGGACCGCCTTCGACTCAGCCGCCATCTTCCGCAAGATTTTTCGCGCCAGCCCGGTCAGCGCCAGCCGCTCGGCTTGCCTGGCTGTAAACCACTTTGCTCCGTTTGCAGGAAACGAGGGCACGGAAAAGACAGAGACGCGATAGTCCGTGTCGGTAATCGAGTGTCGAACCCGCAGCAGAGGCTGATTGCCGTTGACCTGCTCTGCCTCAACTTCAGGAAGCTCCCACATGCCGGCCATTAACGCAGCGTTCGCCGGGCGCTGCACCAGCAGCACAGAATCATGGCGCGTCGTCAGACCGTAGCGCACTTCCTTGTTCTTGCGAGGAGCCTGGGGCCGTTGTTCTTCTACTCCGCGGGTCTTGCACAGCGAATTCACCGGACAGAGCAAACACTGTGGAGCGCGCGGCGTACAAATCGTCGCACCCAGTTCCATCATGGCCTGGTTGAAGTCGCCGGGACGCTCGCGATCGAGCAACTCTTCCGCATGCTGCCATGCAGCTCCACGGCCGAGCACGCATCCCCTGAGCCGCTGCAACACGCGCTCGACATTGCCATCGACGACGGCGACAGGCTCATCGAACGCGATGCTGGCAACTGCCGCAGCAGTGTAGCGTCCGATTCCGGGCAGTGCCAGCCACTCTTCTGCCGATTGCGGAAACACGCCTCCGCGTTCGCGCACAATTACCTTCGCCGCCTGATGCATTCTGCGCGCGCGATGGTAATAGCCCAGGCCGCTCCACGCAGCCAGCACCGAGGCTTCGCGTGCCGAGGCCAGAGATTGCACCGTAGGAAAGCGCTGCATGAATCGCGCGTAGTGATCCAGCACGGCAGCCACGCGCGTCTGCTGCAACATGATTTCGGAAACCCAGATGCGATAGGGATCGCGGTCGCGACGCCACGGAAGATGGCGGCGATGCTGGTCGTACCAGCGCAACAGGGCGCGACGAAATGATTGTGCTTGCGCCGAAGTGAGTGACGTTGCGCGCCCGTGCATGCGAGGAGATTGTACATGGAGCGGCTCAGGCGACAGCGCGCCGCTCCTCATCTTTCCTAGGGCGATTATGCAGGAAACTGCGGCTGCTGACCCTGCTCCGACTGCTCGTCGGGAGCGCCGTGACGGCGCAGCAACTGCGGCAGATTCTGCGAGAACGACGAACGCGGCAATACCATGTCGCAACCCGCTTCCTGCGCCTTCATCTTCAAATCTCCCTGGACATGGGAGACGAATCCGATGATGTTGGTTCCCTTCTTCAATTTCGCTTTGAGCTTGGGAATCATGGTCAAGGGTTTGGCGCTGCCATGGTTCAGGTCGAAGATGATCAGCGAAGGCTTGTCGTGGCCGTTCTGCCCCATCTTCTCCTGCAGCTCTTTATCGGTTTTTACAAACTCGACCTTCACGTTGATCTTGCGCGCGGTTTCCTGGATTTTGGCCAGGAAGAACAGGTCGTCGACAAAAGCGAAGATGCGCGCCGGCGTGCTCTCGGACATGGCAGGCAACGGCTCGGGATCGGGCTGCATGAACGGCTTGCCCATGCCCTGCCCCATGCCCCGTCCAGGGCGTCGACCGTTGTTGTTGCCGTTGTTATTACCCTGAAGAGCGCGATAGCTGTGGTCCATGGGCGCGGTGTAGATGCCGCCGGCCAATGGATTTTCGCGCCGCGGCCGTGGTCCGCTGGACTTGCGTCCGTAGCGATTCTTCGCCGGACCCTGGCCGCCTTGTCCCTGGCTCTGGCTTTGGCCCTGACGATTCTGACCCGGTTGTTGAGGGGCTGCGCCGTGCGTGACGGCTCCTCGGCGGCCGCGCCGCCGTCTGCGTCCCTTCCCTCCGGCCTGGCCGGAAGGAGGATTCGGTCCTTGATTCATGCTTCTCTCTTAAACGTGAGATCCCACATTCATGAACCGCTGGCCTTGGGCGCGTAGTAGTAAGTGTTCGCGGGCCTGGCTGCGGTTGAATACTTCGCTGAAATCGATCAGTTGCGTCCGTCTGGCTACCGGAAAATTCGGTGCGAGGAACGCCTGCACGGGAAGTGCGGCGATTGGAGGACGCTTCTATGGTAAACAGCTTTACGGTTGAAACGCAAGTGCAAAACCCTGCCAGTCCATAGGATGCACATCTTTGGATAAGTGGTGTTGTTTAATTTTTTTATCCCGTTGTCCGAAGATGGACGTTACCTTCCCCACTTCTAATCACCGTCACTTTGGCGCACTCAATACCGCTCGCAGCGCTTCCAGGGCTAAATCGGCCGCGTGTCCCGAAGCTGGCGGTAAGCTGCCGACAGCGCGGATCACGTCCTGGCGGTTTATGGCGCTCGCTTCCGCCACCGACTTCCCTTTCGCCAATTCCGTCACTGCCGAAGCGCAGGCCATGGCGGGCACACATCCCTTGGCTCGGAAGCGAATTTCTTCCACGCGGTCGCCTGACAGCTTCAAGGAAAGTTCGAGGACATCGCCGCACGCGGGATTTTCGATACGCCGTCGCACGGTGGCGTCGGCTAACTCGCCTGCATTTCGCGGATGTTCGAAGTGCTCGATCAGCTCGGGGGCGTACATGGACCCTACTACTGCCTAAGAAACTTGCCGGTCTTCAACTCTTCAAAGGCTTTCTGGAGTTGCTCCTGCGTGTTCATCACGATTGGCCCGTACCACGCAACGGGCTCCTGCAGCGGCTTACCTGAGACTAACAGGAAACGGATGCCGTCATCGCCGGCGTGAACCGTGACCTCGTCGCCGCTGTCGAAAAGAATGAGCGAACGATTGTCGGCTTCGACCGGCGGAGTCGTGTCGGCCCATTTGATTGCTTCGGTGGGCACGGCCAGCGGTCCCGACGCGTTGCAGAATTTTCCAGAGCCGGCGAAGACGTAGGCGAAGGCATGACGCGTAGTTTCTACCGGCAGAGTCTTGCGCTCGCCGGGAGGCACCGAGACATCGATGTAGATGGGATCGGCGGCGATACCTTCCACCGGTCCACGCTTGCCCCAGAATTCGCCGCACACGATGCGCACGTGCGTGCCGTCATCGTCCGTGACTTCGGGAATCTCGCCGGACTTCACTTCCTGATAGCGCGGCGGCGTCATCTTCAGCGAGGACGGCAAGTTCGCCCAGAGCTGAAATCCATGCATACGGCCGGCATCATCGCCCTTCGGCATCTCCTGATGGATGATGCCGCTGCCGGCGGTCATCCACTGAATGTCGCCGGAAGCGATTGCACCGTGATTACCCATGCTGTCGCCGTGCTCAACTGTGCCCGCAAGAACGTAGGTGATGGTTTCAATGCCGCGATGCGGATGCCATGGAAATCCGGCCAGGTAATCTTCGGGAACGTCGTTGCGAAAATCGTCGAGCAGCAGGAAGGGATCGAAGTCGGTGGTGTTGCCGAAACCAAAGGCGCGCCGCAGATGTACTCCGGCTCCTTCCAGCGTGGGCTTCGATTTGATCAGGCGCTTGACTGGGCGTATCGACATGCTTCCTCCGTAACTCTGGTCTGGTTAGATTACGCCATCGCGCTGAGGTCGCGTGTCTTGGTCAACCACTGCCGAAGCGCGGCTGAGACGGCGTCGGGCCGCTCCAGCGTGGTGAAATGAGCCGAGCCGGCAATCTTCACCAGCTCCGCGCCGGGGATCTCACGCGCCAGGATCTGGTGCGCTTCAAACGTCGTGCGATGATCCTCGGCACCGCCGATCACAACGGTCTGACAACGTATGAGATCAAGGTTGGCAAAGGGCTGGTGCAACTCGAGGAGCGCCCGCATCTGGCGCAATCCGGCCTCCTGTCCCACACTGTGGGCCATGTCGATGAAGATGCGCTTCAGCTCGGGCTTCTGCGCATCTCGTTCGGTGAAATAAACCGGAAAAAGGCTTTCCAGATACGCCTCAAACCCGCCATGCTCGATGGGTTCGAGCGACTTGCGAAAGGCCACGGCCGAGGCTGGCAGCAAGCCGCCATGCGTGGCGCTCAGCAGGGCGAGGCGCTCCACGCGCTCCGGCGCGGTCTCCATGATCTGCAACGCGACCTGGCTGCCGAGTGAAAAGCCAGCCAGGCAAAATCGTTCCGGAGCATCGGCCAACACAGCTTCGGCCATCGCCGGGACACTCGATTGCTGCGTGATGTCAGCCACGGAGATATCGGCCACGTCGGCGAGCGTTTTCATCTGTGGGGCAAACAAGCGCTCGTCGCACAACACACCGGGAATCATGATCAGCCGAGTCATGCCAGCTACCGGATTCCCACCTGTCCGCGCACGCTTTCGATCAGCTTCTGCGAATCGTAGCCGACGCCGTCTTTGAAAACTGTCTCGACATTCTCGATGTCTTCGATCTTCTTCGAAGGATCGCCCTTGATCAGCACCAGGTCGGCTTGCTTGCCGGCAGCGATGGAGCCGATGTGATCCTGCTGCCCAAGGTAGGTGGCGCCGTTCATCGTCGCAATCTTGATGGCTTCGACAGGGGTGAATCCGGCTTCCACCAACAGCTCCACTTCGCGCTGATCGCCGAAGCCCGGCAGTACGCCGCCGTTGCCGGTCGGATCAGGACCGGCCAGCAGCAAACCCCCGGCTTTGGCGAAGGCCAGCTCAAACTCCAGTTCCTTCTTGAAGAGCGGAATCATTGGGGTGTCGGCCGAGACGCGGCCGCGCGCGGTCAGATAACTTTGCGCGGCGTCGTTCGACAAGCGCATCGAGAACGCGCTTTTGCAGCTTGGGACGCAGTGGCAGGCCCGCCTCAAACACCGGAAGAGTCGAGGTTACGGCGACGTGATGCGAGATCAGATTCTGAATCAGCGCCTGCACCTGGGGACCGTTGATGTCCAGCTCATCCAGCTTTGGAAACCGCGTGGGACAGACGTCCGGCTTCTTGTCGGTTTCAAACTCGGTGTCGGTGAAGACCGGGCCGTGCTCAAAGTCGTCGATGCCCAGCGAAATCGCATCCGGCCAGGTCACCGAGCAGAGGTGTCCGGTCAACTTTTGATTGTGCGCGTGCGCTTCCTTGATCGCCGCGCCCAGTTCGTCGTGCGAGATGTCCATGTAGGCTTTGTACGACGTGATGCCTTCGTCGGCCCAGTAGTCGACCATGCGCTTGGCGTCGTCCGGACCGGTCAGTTCGTGCATCTGCGCAAACATCGTCGGCTTGCCCTCGAGGTACGGCGAGGTGAGATCCATCTTCGGTCCCGGCATCAGGCCGGCATCGATGCGCTCTTTCACCTTGATATCGGTGTAGGGCTCGACGCTTCCGGTTGTGCGCATGGTGGTCACGCCCGCCGCCAAATACAGGCGGGGCGAGGAGTACGGCAGCTCGATGATGAACAGGCCCGGCTCTTCCAGCCGGCCGTTGCCAATCTGATCGGCGTAAGAGTTCGTGTAATACAGATGATTGTGCATGCCGACCAAGCCGGGGATTACGGTATAGCCGGTGCGGTCGAGTTGCTTCGCGTCGGCGGGAAGCGACAGCGTGCCGAAGTCGCCGATGGCCGCGATCTTTCCCTGGTTGAGGAAGACGGTCTGATTCTCTTTCGGCGCGGCGCCGGTTCCGTCAATGACGCGCACATGATTCAGCGCGATGGATTGCGCATTCTCGCTGATGAAGGGCGCCACATCTTTGGCGGGCGTATTCTGCGCGGCGGCGATTCCGGCCAGCAGCAAGACAGCGACCATCAGCCATCGACTCATGCGGACGACCTCGTTTAACTAGATGGTTTGCGTGAACCCGGCCTAGCGAGCGCGATCTGTCTGCGCTCCGCAGGTTGCCAGACACTATATATCGTTGCGAAGGCGAGCGCATCTCAGGCTTTCGCTTCGCCGGACGGCGGGATGACGCCGCCACAGGGCGAGGGAATGCCTCGCTTGAACTTCTCGCGCTCCTCGGGCGTCATGCTCTGCCAGCGCTCCGACATGCGTCTCCGGAAATCGGAGCGCCACATGGGCCGCCCGCCAATGTTGCCGAACAGAATACGGCACAAAGTCAGGATGCCCACTGCCTGCCAGAAGGTAATCGCCTTCCAGGCGAAAAGCGACGGCGCCAGCCAATTCCACAACTGCTGAACGGCCTCGCCGCCCGCCACGATGAAGATGAAGACAATCAGTGCCATTACAAAAAGCCTGACCACCCACCTGGTTATTCCGCGAACAACTTTTTCTGCCATGGTCTGTTCCTCACGAATTCATAAAATCGTTGTAGATGTCTTGCAGCCGTTTGCGCAGTGCGAGCACGGCGTACCGCTTGCGCGAGAGCAGCGTGTTGATGCTGACGCCGCTCTCCGCCGACAATTCCTTGAAGCTGCGGCCTTCCAGTTCATTTGCGACGAACACCTCGCGCTGCTCGTCGGGCAACTCGTCGATGGCGAACTCCAGTTCCTCGAGCAGCACCTGCGCGCACGTAGAGCGCATCCGGACCGGCATCGGGCGAGGGCAGCAAGTCTTCGAAGCGGAAGCTCTCTCCCTCATCGTTCTCCACGACCGCATCGCTGAAGTTCTCCGGCTTCTTCTTGCGGAACAGGTCGGTGATGCGGTTGCGCGCCACGCGATACAGCCACGCGGTAACGTGCTCGATGGGCATCAGCAGGCGATTGGCTTCCACCAGTTCGTAGAAGACTTCCTGGGCGATGTCCTCGGCGTCGCGGGGATCGGCAACGCGGCGGCGAATGAAGTTGCGCAGCCGCGACTGCTCGCGCTCGACTACCTCGGAGATTCGCTGGTCCTGTTCCAGTGCCATCCGCTCCAGGCTCGCCACCGTCGTCATTCCCTGCTGTAGACGAAACAGGGCGGGCTGATATTGTAGGAACGTATCAGAAAGCGATTCCTGCTGAGCGAAGCCTGAAGGCTTGGGCGACGGAAGCGGATCTGCCTTCCGGCAAAGCAGGATTGAAACACAAAACTATCTGGGGGCGAGGATGAAGAAAACGCTGGCCATTGTGGCCGTCGTCGTTGGGTTGTGTTTTGCCGCCGTCAGCCGCAGTTCAGCGGCGCCCGGTGCGGGTAAGAATGAAGCACAAATCAAACGCGGCGAATATCTGGTAAAAGGAATCGGTCAGTGCGGCGATTGCCACACCCCGTTCACGCTGACGGGAGCGTTCGTCATGGATAAGTGGCTTCAGGGAAAGAAGCTCGAGTTTGGACCGCTCGTCCCAATTCCAATCTGGGCGCCAGTTTCGCCTAACATTGCCGGCCTGGAAGGCTGGGAGCAGGAGAAAGCTGTACAGTTCTTCATGACGGGACTGGCGCCCAACGGCCAGCCGGCGCGTCCGCCGATGCCGCAATACAAGATGAACCGCGCCGACGCCGAAGCAGTGGTGGCGTACCTGAAGTCGCTGAAATCCAGCGCGCAATAAAACCGCTGCGCGCAGATCTCATGGCTGAAACGGAAGGCCGGCCGGCCTTCCGCGCACGCCCTTATAATGAATTGTGAAGAGTTTTACTTCAGGCCTGCTCGATAATTTTCTTCTGCTGACCTGCCTTTGAGGACCTTATGGCTGCCCTGATCGATGCCATCAACGTTAAGCGCAAGATGTTCTTTGAATTCGAAAACACGCCGTACCACTGCCTCGATGCCGAGGTAAACACACCCACGGCTCGCGGCGGTCAGACCCTGGTTCGCTTGAAGATGCGGAACCTGCTCACCAACGCGGTCTTCGACCGGACCTTCAAAGCCGGCGACAAGTTCAAAGAGCCTGATCTCCAAATCGGCCCCGCGTCGTACCTCTACAGCGACAACGACGGGTCGCATTTCCTTGACCAGGAAACCTACGAGACGCTCACTCTCAATGAAGACATGGTGGGCGATGCCATGGACTTCCTGGTGGAGGGCGGCATCATCCAGTTGCACAAGTACAACGGCAATCCTATCGGTCTGGAGCTGCCGCTGCAGGTGGAACTGGAAGTCACCTACGCCGAGCCTGGCGCGCGCGGCGACTCCTCAAGCGGCAGCGTGACCAAGGTGGTCAAACTGGAAACGGGTCTTGAGATTCGCGTTCCCCTGTTCATCAAAGAGGGTGAGAAGGTGAAGGTCTCGACCGAAACCCGCGAGTTTGCCGGACGCGCGTAGCCGCGACTCTATCGGGTCGTGTGCGGGAACGGGTTCGTCGGGAGTGCGTCGAGCCAATTCGCGCTTTCATCTTCGCCGGCAGTTTCGGATCAAGACCACTCACAGCATGGAGGAGCGACGACACCACGAATTCATGCGTAACATTCGGAACCGCGGCTAAATTCGCAATAAATTCCGATGTCGCCAGCTGCCCCCAATCTTCCGGCGACAACCGCGCTGAATAGACAAAGCTGTGTCCCTCTTTGTGCCTGGTAAGCAGTCCCTTGTTAAACAATCGCACAAGGGTAGTCATCACCGTATTGTAGGCACGATTGGATGGCAGCTTGTCCTTTACCTGCCATACCGTGCACGCAGGGACTTTCCAGAGCACGTCCATCACCCGAGCTTCAAAAGAACCGAGAGTCATCCGCGTCCGGCGATCTCTGCGGATGTCGATAGGCTTGGCGATTTTTCCCATAGGCAGCCTCGCACGAAATTTTCGCGCTATGGAGACGATGGGAGCGTTTGGCCTGCTAGCTCGGACACACCTGAAGTCATGCTCAAACTAGAATGAGACCGAATCAAGAAAAGCTATTCCTACGATGGATGCTGCATCATTGCCGCATCATCAAGCGAAGTCAATAGAGAAGATGGTGCAAAGACTACCTACCGCACTAGCTGGTTGACCTTAATCAATCTCATGAGTGTTATCGGTCAATTTTTGCCTTGGGCTAAGTTATCGCTTGCCGGGGAGTTCCATAATCCCTGATGCTCGGCGACGAGGCAGATGGCCCAATGACAAAGGTACCGTTCACCGCATAGAGCGCAAAGAGAAAGTCGCCAAAAAGAAAAACGCACCCGCAACGCGGATGCGTTTCCATCTTCGCCAACTCTGAAGAAGCTTACTTCTCTTTTTCTTCGGCCTTATCGGCTTCCGAGCCAACTTCGCCCTGTGCCGACTGCGCTTCTTCCATCGCCTTGCGCGTCTCTTCGGCGCGCTTGGCACGCACTTCGGCGCGCTTCTGGCGCTTCTCGTCGAGCGTCTTCTCGCTGCCCAGCAGTTCGACGAAGGCGATATCGCCGCCATCACCCTTGCGGAAGCCGCCGTGAATGATGCGCAGATAGCCGCCGGCGCGGTCGCCATAACGCGGCGAGATGCTGTCGAACAGCTTATCGACCGACTCACGCGTCATCAGGTAGGACGCAGCCAGACGGCGCGCGGCCACGTCGCCGCGCTTGCCCAGGGTTATCATCTTCTCCACGTGGGGACGCATGGCTTTGGCCTTGGTGAGGGTCGTCTCAATGCGCTCTTCCACGATCAACGAGGTCACCAGGTTGCGAAGCAATGCGCGCCGGTGCGAGGTATTCCGTCCCAGTTTCCATCCAGCTCTACGATGACGCATGTCAGTATTCCTTAAATACGTTGTCAGTTGTCGGTTGTCAGTTCGCGATTGAGAACCGACAGCCTTGATAAATCTTGAGCGCCTAATCGGCGCCGTCGCGAGTTGCTGGTGGCCAGTTGCTAGTTGCTCACTGACAACTGACAACCGGCCACTGACAACTGCCTTTAGTAGTTCGGTTCCATGCCGCCGTAACCGGCGCCCACCATGCCTGTGGTCGGGGACATGGATCCGCTGCCGGGCACGGCGTTGCCGTGCTCGTCGATCTTCATGCCCAGGCTCAGGCCCATCGAGGAGAGAATCTCCTTGATCTCGTTGAGCGACTTGCGGCCGAAATTCTTGGTCTTCAGCATTTCCGCTTCGGTCTTCTGCACCAGCTCGCCGATGGTCTGGATATTGGCGTTCTTCAGGCAGTTGTAGCTGCGCACAGAAAGCTCCAGCTCTTCGACCGAGCGGTTCAGATTCTCGTTGCGGATCTCCGGCTTGTCGGAGGCGCCGGCGGCTTGCGCCTCCAGCTCCTCCTCGAAGTTGATGAAGATGTTCATGTGGTCCTTGAGCAGCTTCGCTGCCAGGCCCAGGGCATCGGCCGGAGTGACTGAACCGTTGGTCCAGATCTCGATGGCCAGCTTGTCGTAGTCGGTAATCTGACCCAGACGAGCGGCTTCCACCGAGTAATTGCACTTGCGGACGGGCGAGTGCACCGAGTCGATGGGAATGAATCCCAGACCCAGGTCCTCGTCGAAATTCTTGTCCGCCGAGACATAGCCGCGACCCTTCTTCAGTCGCATTTCCATGTCGATCTTGCCGCCTTCGCTGATGGTGGCGATGTAGACGTCCTTGTCGAGCACTTCCACATCGGCGTCGGCTTCGATCATGCCCGAGGTCACCACACCGGGCTGATCGGCGCGCAGATAAATCGCCTTCGGCGCATCACCGTTGAGGCGGAAGGGAATCTGCTTCAGGTTGAGGATGATGTCCGTGGCGTCCTCGACCACTCCGGGAATCGACTGGAACTCGTGCAGCACGCCTTCGATTTTCACCGCGGTAACTGCGGCGCCCTCGATGGAGGAGAGCAGCACGCGGCGCAGGGCATTGCCGATCGTCGTTCCAAACCCGCGTTCGAACGGCTGTGCCCAAAAGTGACCGTACTTGTCGGTCAGCGTTTCGGTATCAGTGGCCAGCCGTTTCGGTTTCTGAAAGCCTTTCCAAAGCATCATGACTCCTTTTCTTCGCCCGTTTGGCGCGGCGTATGCCGGCGGATCTGGTGCGAAGGTTTGGTGGAAGCGGCAAGTGATTTGCGCTTCCGTGTTTAACCTCAGAGGCGAAAGCCTCTAGTTGAAAAATCTCGCGTACCGGCACGACTCAAGTCGTGCCCTGATACGAATCTGAAGGCATGCCGCAGAGCGCTCGCGCGCCAGCCGTAGCCAACGCGCCGACCGCTGCTTGCTGGCTTACTTGCTGTAAAGTTCGACGATCAGCTGCTCGTTGATGGGCAGGTTGATGTCTTCGCGCTTCGGCAGCGCCAGCACACGGCCCTTGTAGCCATCGCGATCAACTTCCAGCCAGGCCGGCGGCGCCTGATGGCTGGCGAATTCCTTCGCGGTCTCGAGGATCGCGAGCTTGTTGCTGGCTTCGCGCACCCCGATCTCGTCGCCCACGCTGACCTGGAACGAAGGGATGTTGACCTTGCGGCCATTCACCGTAACGTGCCCGTGACGCACCAACTGGCGAGCCTGGCGGCGCGCGACGGCAAAGCCGAGGCGGTAGACCACGCTGTCCAGACGGCGTTCGAGCTGCTGCAGCAGGATTTCGCCGGTAACGCCCTTGGCGCGGGTAGCCTTCTCGAAGTAGTTGCGGAACTGGCCTTCCTGCGCGAAGTACATACGCTTCGCTTTCTGCTTTTCGCGAAGCTGCAGGCCGTAGCCGACGATCTTGGCCTTGCGGTCTTTACCGTGCTGGCCGGGAGCGAAGTTACGCTTTTCGATTGGACATTTGTCCGTGAAGCACTTTCCGCCCTTGAGGAACAACTTCATGCCTTCGCGACGGCAAAGGCGGCATACTGCGTCTTTGTAACGTGCCAAAGTACTCTCCTATTTCGGTGTCGATCGGTTTACGCGTATGGCGACGCTTCGTCCCGATCCAACTTCAGTTGTCAGGGGTTAGGGGCTTGGGGTCAGTGTATTGGATGTTGCATCCAGCCACTTGGTTCCAAGCTCGAAAACCCTGGGAAAAACGTCGATCAGGGCAGTTCCAGTTTCCAGCCCCTGGCCTGATCCCTAGACTCTGCGTCGTTTCGGCGGACGGCAGCCGTTATGCGGAACCGGAGTCACGTCCTTGATGGAACGGACATCAAGCCCGGACGACGCCAGGGCACGCACTGCCGACTCGCGTCCCGAACCCGGGCCGCTGACGCGCACATCCACGCTGCGCATGCCGTGATCGCGCGCCTGGTTGGCGGCGTTGGCTGCAGCCTGCTGCGCCGCAAACGGAGTGCCCTTGCGGGAGCCGCGGAAGCCCAGCGAACCTGAACTCTTCCACGACACCGTATTGCCGGTCGGATCGGTGATCGTGACGATGGTGTTGTTGAAGGACGCCTGCACATGCACCAAGCCATGAGGGATGTGCTTGCGCTCCTTCTTCTTGAACTTCTTGGTCTTGCCCTTCTTGTCGCCTGCGGCGGAACCTGCTTTAGCCATGGTTTATGTCTTACCCGTCGCTTTCTTCTTATTCGCTACCGTGCCCTTGCGCGGTCCCTTACGGGTGCGGGCATTGGTGTGAGTGCGCTGTCCACGAACCGGCAGGCTGCGGCGATGACGATAGCCGCGGTAGGAGCCGATTTCGATCAGGCGCTTGATGTGCATCGAAATGTCTTTGCGCAGATCGCCTTCGACGTTGCCGCCCTCTTCGATGACCTGACGAATACGGTTGACTTCCTCTTCGTTCAGGTCGCTCACCTTCTTGGTGGCCTCGACGTTGGCCGAACCAAGAATTTCGGCCGAGCGGGAATTCCCGATGCCGTAGATGTAGGTCAGCGCGATCTTGATGTGCTTGTTGCGCGGAAGATCCACGCCTGCAATACGTGCCATGTTTACTCCGAATAGCAGCTAGCTACTAGCGATTAGCAACTAGCGAATCCTGTTTTTCCAGCTTGACTGAATTTGTTGGCCGGCCTTCGACTACTTTAACCAGCACCGGCCTCATGTTGCTTGAGCTAGTCGCTAGCTGCTTATTGCTAGTTGCTAACCTTGTCTCTGTTTGTGCTTCGAGTTTTCGCAGATCACGCGGACCACGCCGTGGCGGCGAATCACCTTGCACTTGTCGCAAATCTTCTTAACGGATGCTCGTACCTTCATGATTCCTCAGTTGTCAGTTATCAGTTGTCTGCGGTCAGTTATTACGGCGTCCGATTGCCCACAACTGACAACTGGCAACCGACAACTGCCTACTTATACCGATACACAATGCGGCCGCGGGTCAGATCGTACGGCGACAACTCCACCGCTACGCGATCGCCCGGCAGAATACGGATGAAGTTCTTGCGCATCTTGCCGGAGACGTGCGCCAGCACCTGATGCTTGTTCTCCAGCTCCACTCGAAACATCGCATTGGGCAGGGGCTCAACCACCACTGCCATTACTTCAATCGCGTCTTCCTTACTCATTCATTCCTAGTTGCCAGTGACCGGTGGTCAGCGGCTGGATCTCCCGAAATCGTTTTTAACAAGCCACTGACAACGAATCACTGGCCACTACTCAGTCAAAATCACCGGCCCATTCTTCGTCACCGCGATGCAGTGTTCGAAGTGAGCGCTATAACTTCCGTCTTCGGTGACGGCCGTCCACTTGTCGTCCAGGACCTTGGTCTCCGGACGGCCCATGTTCACCATGGGTTCGATGGCGATCACCATTCCATCGCGCAGCTTCGGACCGTGTCCCGGCTTACCGTAGTTCGGAACCTGGGGCTCTTCGTGCAGCTTGGTTCCGATGCCGTGTCCTACGAACTCGCGTACCACGCTGAAGCCGTTGGCTTCGACAACTTTTTGTACTGCCGCTCCAACATCGCCGATGGTGTTGCCGATCACCGCGGCTTTAATTCCTTCGACCAGCGAATCGCGGGTCACATCGAGCAGCTTCTGCAACTCCGGCGTGATCTCGCCGCCGACCGGCACCGTGATCGCCGAGTCGCCGTAGTAGCCGTCCAGGATGACGCCGGTATCGATGGAAACGATGTCGCCGGCTTTCAGCACCCGCGTTTCCGACGGGATACCGTGAACGATCTCGCTGTTCACCGACGTGCACAGCACGCAGGGATAATCGTAATAACCCTTGAATGCCGGCTTTGCGCCCAGTTCCTTGATCTTCTTCTCAGCCACACGTTCCAGATCCATGGTCGTGCGGCCCGGGGCTACTGCTTCCTTCGTCGCTTCCAGAACCTGCCGAACGATGTGGCCGGCGCGGCGCATTTTCTCGATCTCAGAAGACGACTTACAAACGATTGACATTCTCAATTGCGCGAAACGCCTGCGCCATTACCTCTTCCACCGGTTGTTCGCCATCTACTTCCACCAGCCTGCCCTTGGCCCGGTAATAATCCACTAAGGGGAGCGTCTGCCGGTCATAGGCCTTCATGCGTTCGACAAAAACGCTTTCCTCATCGTCAGGGCGCGTCACGAGTGCCGTGCCGTCAACATCACAAATTCCCTGGACTTTGGGGGGCTGGGAGTAAACGTTGTAGATCCGCCCGCAGGTGGGACACGAACGACGTCCGGTAATCCGTTGCCGTAGAACATTATAGTCCACGACCAGCCGGATCACAACCGGCGCCGCGCAAGCCTGCTGGGCGGCTAAATCGCCCGTTTTACAGCTGCGCATCGTCTCCAACTGCCTGTCCAGCCACTCCGCTTGCCGCACCGTCCGCGGAAATCCGTCCAGAATAAACCCGCGGCAGCAATCTGCCTGCTGCAGCCGGTCGGCGACCATGTCGCAAACCAGCTCATCCGGAACCAGGTCGCCCCGTTCCATGATCGCCTTGGCCTTACTCCCCAGCTCGGTCTTCTGAGCTACGTTGGCCCGCAGGATATCTCCGGTGGAGATCTGCGGAATGCCGTACGTGGAGGCAATCAGCTTGGCCTGCGTTCCCTTGCCGGCCGCCGGTGGTCCCAGCAGGATGATGGGACCGGTTATTTTCGCGTTCGCCTGTACGCCCACAGCTGAGGAAGTTTGCGTTCCCACGCTAGTAACCTCAAAGACGAGAGCTTCCCGGTGCTCCGAATCAGTGGCCAGTGACTAGTTACCAGTGGCCAGCCAAATCAACCCTTATCGCCCCGAAATTTCCAACCACTAGCCACTGACCACTAGTCACTGGCTACTGACTTACCACGCCGCCCGGCGTCCGCGGACGCGTCCGCTGCGCGGAGTAAAGCCTTCGTAATGCCGCATCACCAGCTGCGACTCGACCTGGTTGACCGTATCCATCGCCACGCCCACTACGATCAGCAGAGACGTTCCGCCGAAGTAGAAGTTCACACCCAGACCGTTGGTGACCCACGGCGGCAGATGTTCGAAGAAGCCGCCGATCGGGCCCCACAGGTGGTTCAGGCGGATACCGGCGATCATCCACTCAGGGATAAACGAGATCAGGATCAGGTACAGCGCGCCGACCAGCGTGATGCGCGTCAGAATATCGTTGATGTAGTTCGCGGTTCGGGCGCCCGGACGAATGCCGGGAATAAATCCGCCGTACTTGCGCATGTTGTCGGCAACCTCGGTCGGGTTGAAGACAATCGAGACGTAGAAGTACGCGAAGAAGACGATGCCCACCGCATAGAGCAGCGTATACATCGGCTCGCCCCAGGCCAACTGACCGCAGCATCGCGATCCAGGAACAGCGCTCTTGCCCTTCAGCATCGCTCCCGCGGTCTGCGGCAAGGTCAGCACCGACGACGCGAAGATGACCGGCATAACGCCGCCGGAGTTCACGCGCAGCGGCAGGTGCGTGGACTGACCGCCCATCACCTTACGTCCCACGACGCGCTTGGCGTATTGCACCGGAATGCGGCGCTCGCTGCGTTCCACGAAGACGATGAACGCCACCACCGCAACCATCAGCACGACCAGCATCAGCATGGCGGGAATGGTGAAGGCTCCCCACGCCTGCGATTCCACCTTGCTCAGCAGGTCGGCAACGCCGCGCGGCAGGCCGACGACGATACCGGCAAAGATCAGCAGCGACATGCCGTTGCCGACGCCGCGCTCGGTGATCTGCTCGCCCAGCCACATGATGAAGACGCTGCCGGTGGTGAGGGTCAGCATCGTCATCAGGACGAAGCCAATACCCGGATTCACCACGAAACCCGGATTGCGCTGCAGCGTGTAGGCAATGCCCAGCGACTGCACCGAACTCAGGCCGAGGGTCAGGTAACGGGTCCACTGGGTAATCTTCTTGCGTCCCAGCTCGCCTTCCTTCTGCAGCTTGGCCAGCGGTTCATAGACCACGGTCATCAACTGCAGGATGATCGATGCCGTAATGTACGGCATGATGCCCAGGGCGAAGACGGTCAGGCGGCGCAACTGGCCGCCGCTGAACAGGTCGACGAAGCCCAGGAAGCTGCCACGGTTCTGATCGAAGAACTGCGCCAGCTTATCGGCGTTGATACCCGGCGTGGGAATATGACCGCCGAGACGGTACACCGCCAGCAGCCCAAGCGTGAACAGAATGCGCTTTCGCAGATCGGGAACGCGGAATACGTTGGCTAACTTCTCGAGCATCGTGACCTCAGTTGTCAGTTGCCAGTTGTCAGTGACCAGTGGCCAGTTTCAAACAAATCTCAGCTAACAGCTCACGTGCGACAACAAATCGAACACGATCTAAATCTGGCGATCGGCGCTACATCTCGGCCAGCTGACAACTGACAACCGACAACTGCCTTACAGTACCTGTACTTTTCCCCCGGCCTTTTCGATCTTTTCCTGGGCCGACTTGGAGAATTTGTGGGCGTGCACGGTGACGGCCTTAGACAATTCGCCCGTGTCCCAGGACCTTCACCAGCGCCTTCTTCGAGCTCACCATGCCGGCTTTGCGCAGAACTTCCGGCGTGATCTCCGTGTCACCCAGGCTGGCCAGCTTCTGCAGATTCACCACTTCGTACTCGGTACGGAAGATGTTGGTGAAGCCGCGCTTGGGCAGACGGCGGTGCAGCGGCATCTGGCCGCCTTCAAATCCGCGCATGCTGCGCGAACCGCTGCGCGAGCGCTGGCCTTTGTGGCCGCGGGTGGACGTCTTGCCCATGCCCGAACCCATACCACGGCCTACGCGCTTGCGATTTTCCGAGGACTTGCGGGGTGCTCTTAGTGTGCTTAAGTTCATTTCAAACCTCAGTTGTCGGTTGTCAGTTGTCTGTTGTCAGTGAAAAACCGCTTCGCATGCCTTTCCACCGCCCATCTCGGGCTCGCCGATTGTCGTTAACCGACAACTGACAACCGGCAACTGACAACTACTTCACGATCTCTACCAGGTGCGGCACCTTGGCCACCATGCCGCGGATCGAGGGCGTGTCTTCGCGCTCGATGACCTGGTTCAAGCGGGTGAACCCCAGCCCCTTGATCACCAGCTTATGCTTCACCGGAGCCTGGATGGCCGAGCGAACCCACTTCAACTGCATCCTGGTGCCGGGTGCCGCAGCCTTCACTTCAGCTTTCTTGCGAATGCGCGCCATGATTACAGCTCCTCGACCGTCTTCCCGCGCATCGCGGCAACGTCCTTACGATCGCGCAGCTTGCCCAGCGCGTTGAACGTAGCCTTGATCACGTTGTGCGGGTTGGTGGTTCCAATGGATTTGGTCAGCACGTTCTGAATTCCGGCTGAATTCATCACCGCACGGACCGCGCCGCCGGCGATGACGCCGGTACCTTCCGGAGCCGGCTTCAGCAGCACCATGCCCGAGCCGTAGCGGCCCAGCACCTGGTGCGGAATCGTGGTCTGCGTCAGGTTCACCCGCAGCAGATTCTTTTTGGCCGACTCGATGCCCTTGCGGATGGCCTGCGGAACTTCCTTCGCTTTGCCGGAGCCGTAGCCGACGACCGCCGAACCCGGGTCGCCCACCACCACCAGCGCCGCGAACGACAGGTTCTTGCCGCCCTTCACGACCTTGGTGACGCGGTTGATCGAGACCACCTGGTCCTTCAGCTGGTACTGACCGGCGTCAAGCTTTTTCTTTACTGTTGGCATTACCTTCGTATCTCCCGGCGCCGACTGCGACGCCTTCAAATCTCTTCGGGTGCCCCATCCTCGTCGCCTGTTGTTGGCGACAGGGTGGGCTAACTAGAACTCCAGCCCCGCCTCACGCGCGGCATCGGCCAGAGCCTTGATGCGTCCGTGATACAGATAGCCGCCGCGATCGAAGACCACCTTCTTGATGCCCTTCTCTTTGGCGCGCTCGGCGATCAGCTTGCCCACTTCCTTAGCGGAGGCCACATTGCCGCCCGTCGGCCGCTTCTCGCCCTTGGCACCTTTGCCCTTTTCAATCGACGTGGCTGAGACCAGGGTCGCACCCTTGGCGTCGTCGATGACCTGCGCGTAGATGTGGTTCTCAGAGCGATACACGTTCAGGCGCGGACGTTCTCCGGTTCCTGCCAGCTTTTTGCGGATGCGGGTGTGAACCTTTTGCCGCGTCGAGTCTTTTGAGTTCTTCGCAATCATCTCTCGTCTTCCTTCTTCCCGGGTTTCTGAACCGGGCAACGGTGGCCGAAGCCCATCCCGTCGTAATTCGCTTTTGGCTCCAGGCTCTTCGCCTTCAGCCAGCGGCTAATCGTCAGTTCGTCACCGACAACCGAGAACCAGCAACCGACAACTACTTCGCGCCTGTCTTGCCGACCTTCTTCTTCAGGCGCTCATCGGTGTAGCGCACGCCCTTGTTCTTGTACGGATCGGGCGGACGCAGGCTGCGCATTTCGGCAGCGACGAAGCCGACCTTCTGGCGATCGATGCCGCTGACTGTCAGGTGCGTCAGCTTGGGATCGATGGTGACATCGATACCGCCGGGCAGAGGGTACTCGATCGGGTGCGAGTAGCCCAGGGTAAACACCACCGTGCCCTTGCCCTTCATCTCGGCGCGATAACCGATGCCGACGATGTCGAGTTCCTTGGTCCAGCCCTTGGTGACGCCTTCCACCGAGTTGTTGACCAGCGCGCGCACCAGCCCGTGGACCGCGGCCTTGGACTCGTCTTCGCGCACCACGTTCAGCACGCCGTCCTGCTGCTCCAGGCGAACGCCGCCCGGCATGTGCGTCACTACTTCACCCTTGGGTCCCTTCACGCGGACCGTGTTGCCCTCGATGGCGTAGGTCACGCCCTTGGGCAACGGAATCGGCTTCTTTCCAATTCGAGACATATCAATCAGCCTTTGGCTATCAGCTCTTAGCTTTTAGCAAATTCAAAACCAGTGTCATCCTGAGCGGAGGCACGCCGATTTAGCGTGCCGGAGTCGAACGACCCCTGTCGCACTCAATTAGTAGATTTCACACAATACTTCGCCGCCCACGCCTTCTTTGCGGGCCTGGCGGCCAGTCATCACGCCTTTGGGCGTGGTCAGAATGTTGATACCCAATCCGCCGAGAATGCGTGGAATTTCGCTGTGCCCCACGTAGACGCGGCAACCGGGGCGCGACACGCGCTTCAGGTCCGAGATCGGCGAACTGTTGTCCGGGCTGTACTTCAAGTACACGCGCAGAACCTTGCGACCTTCTTCGTCCGTAGCCTTGTAGTTCGAGATGTAGCCCTCTTCCTTAAGAATGCGGGCAATCTCGACCTTCAGCTTGGAGTGGGGTACATCCACCTTCTGCTGGCGCGCCTTAATGGCGTTACGAACTCTGGTTAAGAAATCCGAGACCGGATCGGTCAAACTCATGCTTTGCTTCTCCTGAAATCGTCGCCCGTTCGCTCACTCCCGCAGATGCGGACGCAGTAAGAACCTGCGGCGACGTACTCACTGGCCACTGACAACCGGCCACTGGCTACTGCTTGACTACCAACTCGACTTAGCAACCCCGGGAATCTCGCCCCGAAGCGCCAGATCGCGGAAGTGCAGCCGGCAAAGGCCGAACTTGCGCAGATAAGCGCGCGAGCGTCCGCAGATCTTGCAGCGATTGTGCTGCCGGGTCGAGAACTTGGGTTTCTTGTTCGACTTGGCGATGCTTGACGTTTTAGCCATGTTTCCTTTGCTGGTGGCTTTCAGCTATTAGCCTTTCGCTCTTAGCTTCTGCCGTCCCTAACGGGACTTGAACCTTGTTTTGCTATCCCATCCAGCGCTGAAGCGCTGGTCTCACTTATGTCGCGCCTACGGCGCTTCGTCCGTTGTCCTGACAACTGTTTACTGTCCAGGCTGCCGGAACGGCATGCCCATATGCTTCAGCAGCACCCGGGCCTGGTCGTCACTTCCTGCCGAGGTCACGATGGTAATGTTCATGCCCTTCGTCTTCTCGACCTTCGCGTAATCGATCTCCGGGAAGATCAGCTGATCGCGCACGCCCAGGGTGTAATTGCCGCGTCCGTCAAACGATTTGGTCGGAACGCCGCGGAAGTCGCGAACACGCGGCAGAGCCACGTTCACCAGGCGATCGAAGAACTCGTACATGCGATCGCCGCGCAGCGTCACCATCACCCCGATCGGCATGCCCTCACGAACCTTGAAAGCCGCAATCGATTTGCGAGCCTTAGTGATGACCGGCTTCTGGCCGGTGATCTGGCCAACTTCGGTGGCCGCCGGATCAATCAGTTTGGCGTTCTGCGTCGCCTCGCCCACACCCATGTTGACGATGATCTTCTCCAGCTTGGGAGCGGCCATCGGGTTCTCGATGCCGAGTTCTTTCATCAGCGCAGGCTGAACTTCTTTGTAGTAGCGGTCACGCAGTCGCGCGGTCTGGCGATTGTTCGCCTTGGGACGCGACGGCTTTCCACCTGGCTCCGTGCCGCCGGCGTCTGCTTGTTCCGCCTTGGCCTTTTTGCCCTGGGGCTTGGCCTGTCCGGCCGGCTGCTTCTGTCCGCCCTGCTGGGCTTTCTGTTTCTTCTCGTCTGCCATTTTCTCTGCTTCTACCTTTCTCACGGTTTCGGTGTTGGACCGGTTCGTGAGGGAATCAATTTGAAAGCCTGCCCCGGCGCTTTGCTCAACGCCAGGCGCTAACGGCTGCTCTTGCCTTCCAGCGCTGCGCCGCAGCGCTTGCATACCCGCACGTGGCGGTCGCCTTGCTTTTCGTGACCTACCCGCACCGGGCGATTGCAGGATTTGCACATCAGCATCACGTTGCTCAGCGCGATGGCGCTCTCCTGCTCGGCGATGCCGCCCTTAATGTTCCGCTGGGGATTCGGGCGCACGTTCTTCTTCACCATGGCCACGTGCTCCACCAGCACCTTGCCTTCGTCGGGCATGACGCGCAGCACGCGGTGCTGCTTGCCCTTGTCCCGTCCGCTGATCACCCGCACTTCATCGTTGCGGCGAATATCTACACTCTTCTGCATGTTTAAGCCTTTAGCGACTAGCAATTAGCAACTAGCTAAACCCTAAATTTCTTTCCGCTTCTAACAACCAGTTGCTAGTGGCTAGTTGTTAGCGGCTCCTACAGAACTTCCGGCGCCAGGGAAACGATCTTCAGAAATCTCTTCTCGCGCAACTCGCGGGCTACCGGACCGAAGACGCGCGTGCCAACCGGCTCGTGGGCGTCGTTGATCAGCACCGCCGCATTCTGGTCGAAGCGGATATAGGTACCGTCGCGACGGCGATGCTCCTTGCGGGTGCGCACGATCACAGCCTTCACCACCGTGCCCTTCTTGGCGGTGCCATCGGGCGAAGCTTCCTTCACTGCCGCGGTGATCACGTCGCCCAGTCCGGCGACCAGGCCGGTCGAGCCGCCCAGCGGCAGAATCATCTGCAGCTTGCGCGCGCCGGAGTTGTCGGCGACGTCGAGCATGGTTCTCATCATCACTGCCATTATCTTCTCTCCTTCTACCCCGCCCTAGCCCAACACCGGGACTGGAACGAGCCACCCGACCGGGTGCCCCATCCTTGTCGCCGTCTTTTGGCGACAGGTGGGTTCTATGCCGTTTGCTTCTCTTCCACCGGTGCAACCGTCGCCGCGCGCTGCACGATTTCCTTTAACTGCCAGCGCTTCAGCTTGGACAGCGGGCGGGTTTCTTCGATTTTCACGAAGTCGCCCAAATGCGCCGTGCCCTGCTCGTCGTGCGCATAGAATTTCTTGCTGCGCGCCACCACTCGCTTGTAGAAGGGGTGGGCTTTCTGCCGCCGCACTTCCACCACGATGGTCTTGGCCATCTTGGTCGATACCACTCTGCCGATCAGAGTCTTGCGATGGCCCTGAGCCTTCTCGTTGGTTGTTGTCGTTTCGGCCATGGCTTACTTTTTCTCCGTGGCAGCCTTCTTGGTGGCCGCCTTCTTCTTCGCCGGGGCTGGCGCGCTGGCGGCCGCTGCCGGCACAGCCTGCGCTCCGTTACCGGAGGCCAGCTGCTTCTGCCGCATGACCGTCTTCACGCGCGCAATGTCTTTCTTCAGCTCGCGGATCTTCTTCAAACTTTCGGTCTGACCCATCTTCAGCTGAAACTTCATCTTGAACAGCTGGTCCGACAGCTCGCGCTGCTGATGGCTCAGTTCGACATCGGTAAGGTTACGTATTTTGTCAACGTTCATTGCTAATCCTTGGAACTAGTGGCTGGTGGTCAGTGTCTAGAAAAACCCAAGCTGGCCACCACCTGCAACCCGCTTCCACGAAATCTACGTATGACTGCAGTCGATACTGGCCACGAATTACCGGCCACTAGCCACTGCCCTAGTGCAATCCCTCGCGCGAAACAAACTTCGTCTGCAATCCCAGCTTGTGCGAAGCCAGGCGCATAGCCTCGGCCGCATCCGCCTTAGAGACGCCTTCCATCTCGAAGAGGATCTTGCCCGGGCGAACGACCGCTACCCAGTGATCCGGCGCGCCCTTGCCCTTACCCATACGGGTTTCGGCCGGCTTCTTGGTCACCGGCTTGTCCGGGAACAAGCGGATCCAGATCTTGCCGCCACGCTTCACGAAACGGGTCATGGCCACGCGGCTGGCTTCGATTTGCCGGTCCGTGATCCAGCCCGGCTCCATGACCTTCAAGCCGAAATCGCCGAAGGACAGCTCGCCGCCGCGCCACGCCTTGCCGCACATACGACCGCGCTGCTGCTTGCGGTACTTAACTTTCTTTGGCATCAACATAATCAGTTCCCAGTTGTCAGTTGTCGGTTGTCAGTTGATTCCATCTGCCTGACTCCGGCTGACTCTTTCCTTCGCTCCTGCTCGCCAAATCTCTGTCGAATCACCGTCTCGGTTCCATTCCTGACAACCGACAACGGACAACCGACAACTGCCTCTAAAACGCTCCGCTCTGTACCTTCTGCGGTTCGCGACGCTTCTCGCGATAAATCTCGCCCTTGTAGACCCACACCTTCACGCCAATCACGCCGTACGTGGTGCGCGCTTCGGTGAAGCCGTAATCGATGTCGGCACGCAGCGTATGCAGCGGCAGACGACCCTGCAGGTACCACTCGGAGCGCGCGATTTCGTTGCCGTTCAGGCGGCCGCTGACGCGAACCTTGATGCCTTTGCAGCCGAAACGCAGCGCCGAATCCACCGCCTTACGCATTGCCCGGCGGAAGCCCACGCGCTTTTCCAGTTGCAGCGCGATGTTCTCCGACACCAGCTGCGCATCCAGCTCAGGCTTGTGCACTTCCTGGATATCGACGTAGACGTCGCGGTTGGTGCGCTTCTGGATCTCCTGCTTCAGCTTGTCGATCTCAGCGCCCTTGCGGCCGATGATGATGCCCGGACGCGCGGTGCGGATGATGATGCGCAGCTTGTTGCCCGGACGCTCGATCTCGATGGAGCTGACGCCGGCCGACTTCAGCTTGTCTTTCAGCTCAGCCTTCAGCTTGACGTCTTCCAGCAAGAGCTTGTCGTAGTCGCGCTCCACGAACCAGCGCGAACGCCACGGCTTGGTCACGCCCAGACGAAATCCGTATGGATGGACTTTCTGTCCCATAGTCTCCTACTTCTTCCCGGCGGTTTTCTTGGCCGCCTGCTTCTTTTTCGCGGGAGCTTTCTTCGCCGCGGACTTCTTGGCCGGAGCCTTCTTCGCCGCCTTCTTGGCCGGTTTAGCCGGAGCCGCTTCGACTGTCTGCACCAGCTCGCCCTTGCCGTTGCCCGACGCCTTCTCCGCCAGCGCAATCTCAATGTGCGAGATGCGGCGCTGGTAACGATAGGCGCGGCCCATCGGAGCCGGACGGATACGCTTCATGCGCGGCCCGTCATTGGCTATGGCGCGCGCCACGATCAGGCGATCCACGTCGACGTCCAGGCCCTTCTCGGCGCTGACGTAGTTGGCGTTCTCGACTGCCGAGCGCAGCAGCTTATAGATCTTGGGCGAAATGCCCTTCTTGTTGAACAAGAGCGTGTCCAGCGCCTCTTCCACCCGGCGGCCCTTGATCAGGCCCAGCACCAGGCGCGCTTTCTGGGGCGAGACACGCACGTAATTCAGTTTGGCTATGAATTCCATGTCGCTTCCTTATCTCGCCGGCGCCGGCTTCGCCGAGGTTTCCGTGGCCGCCTTCACCGAGTGCCCCTTAAACGTGCGGGTCATGCTGAATTCGCCCAGCTTGTGGCCCACCATGTTCTCGGTGACATACACGGGGATGAACTTCTTGCCGTTGTGCACCGCCAGGGTGTGTCCCACCATCTCGGGAATGACCGTGGAGCGGCGCGACCAGGTGCGCACGACCTTCTTCTCATTGCGCGCGTTCATCTGATCGATCTTGATCTGCAGGTGCGAATCGATGAACGGGCCCTTCTTGGTTGAACGTGCCATATCGTCTCAGTCCTACTTCTGTCTGCGGTTCACGATGAACTTATCGGTCCGCTTGTTGTTACGAGTCTTGTAGCCACGGGTGGGCTGGCCCCAGGGAGTGACCGGATGACGGCCGCCGCTGGTCTTGCCTTCACCACCGCCGTGGGGATGGTCCACCGGATTCATGACCACGCCGCGATTGGTCGGACGGCGTCCCAGCCAGCGCGTACGGCCGGCCTTGCCGATGGAAACGTTCTCGTGATCGGTGTTGCCCACCTGGCCCACCGTCGCCATGCAGTCCACCAGCACCTTGCGGGTTTCGCCGGAGGGCAGTTTCAGCAGGGCGTAGTCGCCTTCTTTGGCGACCAGCTGCGCCTGGGCTCCTGCCGAACGCGCCATCTGCGCGCCCTTGCCCGGCTTCAGCTCGACGTTGTGCACCGTCGTGCCGGGAGGAATGTTGCGCAGCGGCAGAGCATTGCCTACCAGGATGTCGGCGTCGGGACCGCTGACCACCTTCGAACCAACCTTCAGACCGACCGGCACCACGATGTAGCGCTTCTCGCCGTCAGCGTAGTTCAGCAGCGCGATGCGCGCCGAGCGGTTGGGATCGTATTCGATGGAGGCGACGGTCGCCGGAATACCGGTCTTGTCCCGCTTGAAGTCGATGATGCGCAGCTTGCGCTTGTGTCCGCCGCCGCGGCGCCAGATGGTCAGGTCGCCGCCATTACGGCGTCCGCTGATGCGCTGCTTCGACTCGGTCAACGGCTTGTAGGGACGGTTGGTCGTGAGGTCATCATTGACCGTCGTCGTCGTAAACCGCCGTGTCGGAGTTGTCGGTCTGTAAGTCTTGATTGCCATGATTCGCTCTTTGCTTCTCGCTGCTCGCTCTTCGCTGAGCAGCCGCTTCTAGCCACTTACTGCTGGCTGCTGGCTACAGATTTTCTGCGTACTCGGGCATCTTCTCGCCCGACTTCAGGCGCACATACGCCTTCTTCCAGTCGGGACGATAGCCGGTGAACTTACCCCGGCGGCGTTCCTTACCTTCGAAGGTAGCCGTCCGCACTGAATCAACTTTCACCTTGAAGATGCTCTGCACCGCCTGCTTGATCTCCGTCTTGCTCGCGCCTACGGCGACTTCGAAGACCAGCGTGGCTTCCGTTTCCTTGACCCCGAGACCCTTTTCCGTGATCACCGGGCGGCGAATGATCTGATAAGCCGATTTCATTACGCCACCTCCGCTTTCCGCTTGGGCGCCGTCGCCTTCAGCGTTTCCTGCAGCTTCTCCAGCGCCGGACGCGCGAAGATTGCACTTTCGTAGCGCAGCAGGTGATAGGGGTGGACCTGGTTGCCCGCCAGCAACTCGACGCCATCCAGATTGCGCGAGCTCAAATGCAGGTTGTGGTTCTCCGTCGCCGCGCTCTCGACCAGCAGCGTCGTGCCCTTGGCATTCAGCTTGTCCAGAGTTTTGCGGAACTCCCTGGTCTTGGCAGCTTCAAGATTGAAGCTTTCCACCACCACCAGCTTGCCGTCGGCCAGCTTCGCCGCCAGCGCCGAGCGCAGCGCGCCCAGCAGCTTCTTGCGAGGGAACTGGTAATCGTAGGAGCGGGGCTGCGGTCCGTGAACCGTGCCGCCATGCCGCCACAGAGGAGAGCGGATGGAACCCACACGAGCCCGGCCCGTGCCCTTCTGTCTCCAGAGCTTCTTGCCGGCGCCGCTCACCAGCTTCTTGTTCTTGGTGGCGTGCGTTCCGGCACGCTGCCCGGCGCGGTAATGCTTCACCGCTTCCCAGAGCAGGTCCTCGTTCACCGCGCCGAATACTTCCTCGGCCAGCTCGAGGGAGCCTACTTTCTCGCCGCCCAGATTTACTACATCAATCGTCGCCATAATTTCTTCCAATTCGCTGTCGGCTATCGGCCGTCAGCAGTCAGCTATTTCTTCTTGCCTGCCGCGCGCTTCGAAGCCTTCAACGGGTTAACCGCGCTGGCGGACTCGGAGAAGCCACGACGCTCTCTCGGCGGCTTCTTCGCCTTGGTGATCAGAACGTATCCGTCCCTGTGTCCCGGAACCGCGCCCTCGACCACCAGCAGGTTCTCGTCCTTGTCGACGCCCAGGATGCGCAGGTTGCGTACTGTGACCTTTTCGACGCCCATGTGGCCCGACATGCGCATGCCTTTGAAGACGCGCGACGGGAACGATGACGAGCCGATCGAACCGGTGATCTGGAACATGGAGCCGTGCGACGCCGCGCCGCCGGCAAACTTGTGACGCTTCACGACGCCCGCAAAGCCGCGGCCCTTGCTGGTACCGGCGATGTCGACGAAGCGGTCGCCGTCGAAGATATCGACCAGCACTTTGTCGCCAACGCTAACCCCGTCCTGCGACTCAGGATCGATCACGATCGGCACTTCCTTCAGCAGACGAAGCGGAGGAAGATTGTTTTTCGCGAAGTGTCCCTTCATCGCCTTGGTCAGGCGGGATTCCTTCACGAACTCCACCAGGCCGATCTGGGCGGCATCGTAGCCGTCCTTGGCAGCCGTCTTGCGCTGGGTCACAACGCAGGGGCCGGCCTGCAGCACGGTGACCGGGTGAACGTCACCCTTGTCATCGAACAACTGCGTCATGCCAACCTTTTTTCCTAGAATTCCACTTACCGGCATATTCGTTTCCTCAACTCTGCTTCTCACCGTTCATTTCCGACCGGGGGTTGTTGCCAACCACGGAAGCTTTGTTTTTCTCGCTTTTCGCCGCTCGCTATTCGCGGCGAAGAGCGGTTACTTATGTTCTTTCCCGAACGCCTTGATCTCGACGTCGACGCCAGCGGGAAGTTCCAGCTTCATCAGTGCGTCCACCGTCTGCTGCGTAGGTTCGAGAATATCGAGCAGACGCTTATGCGTGCGGATCTCGAACTGCTCGCGCGACTTCTTGTCCACGTGCGGGGAGCGCAGCACGGTGTATTTGTTCTTCACCGTCGGAAGCGGAATCGGTCCCGCGATCTGCGCGCCCGTGCGGCGAGCGGTGTCCACGATCTCGCCGGTGGACTGGTCGAGAACGCGATAGTCGTAAGCTTTCAGGCGGATCCGGATTCGTTCTTTGCCAATCACGTTAGTTATCTCTCAAAGATCTTTTTGTTTGGACCTGTAAGCTTTCACTTCGGTCCTGCGGCATGTGCCGCGGTTATCGGGTGCCCCACTCATTCCTGCATCTGGAATGAGTGGGACTGGAACTAAGCAATGATCTCGCTGATCGTGCCCGCGCCTACGGTGCGGCCGCCTTCGCGGATAGCGAAGCGCAACCCCTTCTCCATGGCCACCGGCGTAATCAGCTCGATCTGCAGGGTGACATTGTCGCCCGGCATCACCATCTCCGTGCCTTCCGGCAAGGTCGCCACTCCCGTCACGTCCGTCGTGCGGAAGTAAAACTGCGGTCGATATCCCTTGAAGAACGGCGTGTGGCGTCCACCTTCATCTTTCGACAACACGTACACCGAGCCGGTGAACTTGGTGTGCGGCGTAATCGAGCCCGTCTTGGCCAGCACCATGCCGCGCTCCACATCCTCTTTCGGAATGCCGCGCAGCAGCAGCCCGGCATTGTCGCCCGCCAAGCCCTCGTCCAACTGCTTCTTGAACATTTCCACGCCGGTCACAACCGTCTTGCGGGTCTCGCGGAAGCCGACAATCTCAACTTCCTCGCCTACCTTCACCTTGCCACGCTCGATACGGCCCGTTACCACCGTGCCGCGTCCCGAGATGGAGAAGATGTCTTCGATCGGCATCAGGAACGGCTTGTCGATTTCGCGCGCCGGCAGCGGCACGTTCTTGTCGACCGCATCCATCAGCTCGTCGATCTTGGCTTCCCACTGCGCTTCCCCGTTCAACGCGCCCAGCGCCGAGCCGCGAATTACCGGCAGATCGTCGCCCGGGAAGTTGTACTTCGACAGCAGCTCGCGAACTTCCATCTCCACCAAATCGATCAGCTCAGGATCTTCCACCGCATCGCACTTGTTCAGGAACACGACGATGTAGGGCACGCCTACCTGGCGAGCCAGCAGCACGTGCTCTTTGGTCTGCGGCATCGGACCGTCGGTAGCGGCAACTACCAGGATGGCGCCGTCCATCTGCGCCGCGCCGGTGATCATGTTCTTGATGTAGTCGGCGTGGCCGGGACAATCCACGTGGGCGTAGTGCCGGTTCGCCGTCTCGTACTCCACGTGCGCCGTCGCGATCGTGATGCCGCGCTCCCGCTCTTCCGGTGCGTTGTCGATCGAATCGAACGAACGGAACTTGATGTTCGGGTTGTGCTTGCCCAGAACCTTGGTGATGGCCGCCGTCAACGTCGTCTTGCCATGATCGATGTGCCCGATCGTGCCTACGTTTACGTGCGGCTTACTGCGATCAAATTTCTCTTTCGCCATTGGAGCTCCTAAAAGCTATGCCGCCCCCAAAAGGGGCTCGAAAATGATTGCTTCACAATCGGCACGGCTAAAGCCGTGCCCTGATACAAATCGTTTCGGTGACGCGAGCCTGAAGGCTCGCTCGACCTTTACTTCGTTCCTGCCGGGCTCTTGCCCTGCACCTTGGCCACGATTTCTTCGGCCACCGAACGCGGTGCCTCTTCGTAACGCGAGAAGTGCATGCTGAAGGTCGCGCGACCCTGGGTGTTCGAGCGCATGTTGGTCGCATAACCGAACATCTCAGCCAGCGGAACCATCGCCTTGATCACCTGCGAACCGGCGCGATGCTCGATGCCCTCGATACGTCCGCGGCGGCTACTCAAGTCGCCGATGATGGTGCCCATGTACTCCTCGGGGACCACTACTTCGACCGACATCACCGGCTCCAGCAGTACCGGGCTCGCCTTGCGGGCGGCTTCTTTGAACGCCATCGAACCGGCGATCTTGAAGGCCATTTCGTTGGAATCGACATCGTGATAGCTGCCGTCGTACAGGATCGCCTTCACATCCACCATTTCGTAGCCGGCGAGAACGCCGCCTTCCATGGCTTCCTTGATGCCCTGATCGACCGGCTTAATGAATTCCTTGGGAATCACGCCGCCGACAACTTCGTTAACAAACTCGTAGCCCTTGCCCGGCTCGTTCGGCTCCAGGCGAATGCGCACGTGACCATACTGGCCGCTGCCACCGGTCTGGCGAATGTACTTGCCTTCCGCCTTCGACTCTTTACGGATGGTTTCGCGATACGCGACCTGCGGTTTGCCGACGTTGGCCTGCACATTGAACTCACGCATCATGCGGTCGACGATGATCTCCAGGTGGAGTTCGCCCATGCCGCTGATGATGGTCTGGCCGCTATCAGGATCGGTGTTGACTTTGAAGGTAGGGTCTTCCTGCGCCAGCTTGCTCAGCGCCACGCCCATCTTCTCCTGATCGCTCTTGGTCTTCGGTTCCACGGCCACCGATATAACCGGCGCCGGAAACTCGATGGACTCGAGGATGATCGGGTGCTCCTCGTCGCAAATCGTGTCGCCGGTGGTGATGTGCTTCAGGCCGACGCAGGCGCAGATGTCACCGGCATAAATCTCGGTAATATCTTCGCGCTTGTTGGCGTGCATCTTCAGCAGGCGGCCGATACGCTCCGAGCGCGAACGTCCGCTGATGTGGACGCTGTCGCCCTGCTTCAGCCCGCCCGAATACACGCGGATAAAGGTCAGCTGACCCACGAACGGGTCGCTCATGATCTTGAAGGCCAGCGCGGAAAACGGCGCTTTATCTTCAGCAGGACGCTCTTCTTCCAGGCCAGTGTCCGGGTTGATTCCCTTTACCGGAGGAACGTCGAGCGGCGAAGGCAGGTAATCGACGACCGCATCCAACAGCGGCTGCACGCCCTTATTCTTGAAGGCCGTTCCGCAGATCACCGGGAACACTTTCATCTTCAGGGTGGCGCGGCGCAAGGCAGCTTTCAGTTCCGCTTCGCCAATCGTTTCGCCTTCGATGTACTTGTGCATCAGCTCGTCCTGGTCGTCGTTTTCGACAACCGTCTCGACGAGAATTTGATGGTAGGCCTGGGCTTTCTTCTTGAGCTCTTCCGGGATCTCTTCGGTCACGTACTCAGCGCCCATGGTCTCGTCTTTCCAGATGATGGCCTTCATGGTCATCAGGTCGATGACGCCTTTGAACTTATCTTCCTGGCCGATGGGGAGCTGGATGGCGACGGGCTTGGCGTTGAGGCGCTTGCGGATGGTGTCGACGGCGTGCTCAAAGTCGGCGCCCATCTTATCGATTTTGTTGATGAAGCAGATGCGGGGAACACCGTATTTATCGGCCTGCCGCCATACGGTCTCCGACTGCGGCTCGACACCGTGCACGGCATCGAACACAGCACAGGCGCCGTCAAGGACGCGCAGCGAGCGCTCTACCTCGGCCGTAAAGTCCACGTGGCCGGGGGTGTCAATGATATTGATGCGGATGTCTTTCCACACGCAGGTGGTCGCGGCCGAGGTGATGGTGATGCCGCGCTCCTGCTCCTGCGCCATCCAGTCCATCGTCGCGGTGCCTTCATGGACCTCACCAATGCGGTGCGTGCGTCCTGTGTAGAACAGGATGCGCTCCGTCGTGGTGGTCTTACCGGCATCGATGTGAGCCATGATGCCGATATTTCTGCAACGCTCTAATGGGACTTGTCTGGGCACAATCTTTTCCGTTTTCTTCCGGTCGCATCCGTTAATGCGCCGTTTTCAAGGGGCACACCCGAAAGGGCGGGCCGTTGAATCCAATTTCTGTTGTTGTCGCCTGCCGTCCCTAAAGGGACTTATCTTTTCAATCCCGGCCTAACGCATGCGCTGAAGCGCTGCTCTCCCGCTTTACCAGCGGTAGTGCGCGAAGGCCTTGTTCGCTTCGGCCATGCGGTGAACGTCTTCCTTCTTCTTGATCGCCGCGCCGCGTCCATTGGCCGCATCGAGCAGCTCGTTGGCCAGCTTGTCGATCATGCCCTTCTCGCCGCGTCCGCGGCTGTAGGTCAGGATCCAGCGAATCGCCAGCGAGGTGCGGCGGTCGGCATTGACCTCGACCGGAACCTGGTAGTTGGCGCCGCCCACGCGGCGGGTTTTCACTTCCAGGACGGGCTTGGCGTTCTCGACGGCCTTCTTGAACAGCTTGATGGCCTCGTCGCCGCCTTTGTCTTCCAGCTTCTTCATGGCGCTGTAGAAGATGCCCTGGGCGGTCGACTTCTTGCCGTCCCACATCATGGAGTTGACAAACTTGTTGACCAGCGTGGACTGATAGATCGGATCCGCGATCGGCTCACGCTTGGCGATATGTCCTTTTCTCGGCATAGTTCCTCGAACCTCTTACGCCTTGGGGCGCTTGGCTCCGTACTTGGAGCGGCTTTGCTTGCGGTTGGCGACGCCGACAGAGTCGAGCGTGCCCCGCACCACGTGATAGCGAACGCCCGGCAAATCCTTCACACGGCCGCCGCGGATCAGCACGATCGAGTGCTCCTGCAGGTTGTGGCCGACACCGGGGATGTAGGTCGTCACTTCAATTCCGTTGGTCAGGCGCACACGCGCGACCTTGCGCAGCGCGGAGTTCGGCTTCTTAGGCGTCTGGGTGTAGACGCGGGTGCAGACGCCACGCTTCTGCGGGCAGGACTGCAGTGCCGGGGAGGCCGTCTTGTAATTCGGCGCCTTCCGGCCCTTGCGCACCAGTTGATTGAATGTAGGCACTCTTTGCAGCTCCTTAAATCTTCCGACAACCTGCGGCGCTCCGCCGCGATCAAATCTCCGGTATTCGCAGCCACGAAGGGCCGCGCTATTCCGTCCGCTCCGGCCGAAGCCGCAGCGCAGAATTCTCAGATCCCACATGGGGACTGGGCAGCAATTTGCGTGGCCACGAAGGCCACTCGCCCATGCTTCTCCGGGCATACCGCCGGAGAGTGTTGGTTTCCGCTCAGGTTAGGCTTACGACGGTGACGCCGTGGTCGTCCCGCAAGTGAATGCGGTGAACAGGAACGAGGGCGCTCCGTTTCGTTGCCTCGGCTTGCATACCCATCGGAAAGTCCGACGGAAGCGCAAGCTCGTTTCAGCGAGGATCCTGCAACGCAATTCTACAGGATGGAGTTTACTGCAGCACAGCCGACATTACAGGCAGGCCAAATATGACTCGCAGAACCTATTCAATATAGCAATCAGGCATCCGTGTCGTCAACAACTTGCTCCGGTATTATGGACAGCCAATGTCCACAGGCTCGGAAACCGCCCCCGTCTTCATCAGCTATTCCCGCCGCGACTATTATTTCGCCGAGTCGCTGGCTCTGCACCTGCTGAAAGAAGGCGTTCCAGCGTGGCTGGACGTCAAGGACCTGAATCCCGGCGTCTTCTGGAGCCGAGACCTGTTCGCCGCCCTGGATTCGGCTTGCTGCGTCGTCCTTGTCGTCTCTCGCGACAGCCTCAAAAGTCCCAACGTTCAGCAGGAAATCGCGCGCGCGACTGAGCAGAAGAAGCGCATCCTCATCGCTCGTTTCCGCGGAGCCCGGCTGCCGGAGAATCTCTGCCAGTGCGAGGTGGTCGACTTTCGCGGGAGCTTCTCCGGCGGTCTTCGCCGCTTGAAAGAGCTGCTGGGAAAAGAGCCTTCGGCGGCAGCGCGATCGGCCGCCGGTCGACCTCTGCCCAAAGCGCCGTTGTGGGTGCTGACCATCGTGCTGTTTCTCACCGTACCCACCATCGCATACGTCTTCCTGGGTGACTGGGGCAATCATTCTCAACTGGTCAACGCCTCTTACATGCTGCTGTTCGGCTCGGCAGTCGCCTGGTTCATGAGTTATTCGTTCGTGCAGCGAAAGATGGGAATGACTCGCCTGGCCATCAACCTGATTTGTCTCGGAATCATTTTCTCGATTCCTCTTATCCTGGTGCTGCGCGGTGGCCCGAACCTGGCGCATCCGGCTAATCCGCTAGTCCTGAACGCTGAAAAACACTTTGCCGGCATGGCTGCCCTGGCGATTATTCCTGTGTTGGGTTTGGCCTTGCTGGTTCTGTTCGGCCCTTATGATCTGTTGCGCTGGACGCCGACGGGCAAGGCGTGGAACTGGTATCGCAGGCGCTGCGCGGTCCGCCTGTTCGCCAGTCAGGGGAATACAACTGCGATTCCGCCTCAGCCCTTTCGCCTGCTGTACGACGTCGAAGACCGCTCCGCCGCGCAACACATCCAGACTTTTCTGGAGAAGGCCAACTGGCAGCCCAGCGCGGACACCGCCTCCGCTACGCCACTCCTGCTGCTGACCAATCGCACGCGGTTGAGCTGGCTGATGCAGCAGCAGCCGTCGCTGGCAGAGAAGGTCGCCACCATCGTCATGACGACAATCTGCCTGCCTTCGGAAGCAGGCTGGTTATGGTCTCACGAGTGGATTGACATGCGGCAATGGACGCTGCAACACCTGCAATGCAAGGAAGTGCTGCCGCAGGTGCCGGAAGCCGTGACCGTTCCAAGTTTTCCCGGCGTGGTGCGTCTGGCGAATCATCTGCTCTGCGCCATGGCGGGCTTGGTTTTCGTGCTGTTTGCCACCGCCAACCCCTCGATGATGGCCGACACGCCGAACCCCAATCCAAGTGTGCTTCAGGAATTGTCAGCCATCGCCATCCTCATTGTGGTTGCACTTCCCTTTGAAACCGGTCGACGGCTCCTCCGACGAACGCTGTCGGCGAGAGGATTCGTGATCGGTGGTGCGCTGTCATGGATCGCGGCCGTTGTGGTAGCCGCTGCTGCGTGGATTCAAGGCATCCCGGCGCCTGCGGTTTTGCGTTTCATCCCGGTGGTGCTGTTTCTGCTCGCCTTCCCTCTCGCGATCCTGCGACTGCGCGAGCCTTTGACCTTCTGGTTTCCCGCGTCGCCGATGAAGTTCAAGGAAAGCAAAGGCACGCTGGCGGTGAAGCGCATCTGGCGAACGCTGTTGTGGTCATTTCTTTACGCAGGGCTCTGGATGGTCGTGCTCGGCGCCATCAAGGATTAGGCGCCAGATTGCGTGCCGTCAGTTCGACGGGTTCACCTGGATCTTCTCCATCATGCCGCCGTCCTCGTGATCGAGGATGTGACAGTGATAGACGAACGTTCCCGGCAATGTTCGGATCGCGAAAATCCATACGCAGCTTCACGCTGTGAAACGCGCTGTGACCGTCCCACGCGGGGATAGTGATCGTGTCCTGCACATCCGATGTCTGCACCGGAACGCCGTCAATTTCCAGCACCAGGAAGTGGATCTGGTGGATGTGAAACGCGTGCGCCTCTCCGGCGTGATTCTCGACCGTCCAGTCTTCCACTGCTCCCGTGTTGGTTACGATCGCCGGAGGATCGTCCATGTGAAAGACCTTCGGCTGCTGGCCTTTGACGGTAATGAAGTACTGCGTCGGACCGTTGCTGCCGATCGTCTGCTCCGAGAAGTAGAGGCTGCGAACTGCCGTGGGAATCTGCGTGGTCAGCCCGGCGAAGCGGCGCGGCTCAGTTGGAGCCTTGGCTGCCGGCGGAGCGGGTCGCGGCAGTTTCGCCGTGGGCGAGCCGACGATGTTCGCCAGAATTTGCGGCGGATTCGTATTGCCGACCGTGCCGGTACCGAAGCCGGTGGTGAGAAACGTTCCGCTTTGTCCCGCGGGCAGCCCCGGCATAATGAACTCCACGCGTCCGGCTGGCGGAACATTGAGTGTCGTCTGGTAGGTCGGGGTCTGTTGCGGCACGCCGTCGATAGCGAGCAACTGCAATTGTTGCGGCGTGGTGCCGAACTGAATCTGCAGCGCCAGAAATGCTTGCGTGCTCGCGTTGACCACGCGCCAGAATTCCGGCTGCCCGTTTTGCACGTTGATCACCGGCGACGGCGCCTGGGGATAGATCGCCGGCTGGAAGTTCACCGTCAACTCGTTAGGTCCGGGAATCCAGGAGTCGGGATTCGAGAACTGTTGGCGAATGACCAGCACGCGCTCCGGCAGGCCATGCGTCCCCTGCATGTCGCCCTCGATGATGATGGCGCCGGCGGCTCCGCCCTCCACCTGCGTCGTGGTGTTGCCGTGAACATGCGGGTGATACCAGAACATGCCCGGCGGATCGTTCGATGGAACCTGAATGTTGTACTGAAATGCCGGATCGCCGGACTGAATGATGGTGTTGATGACGTCGTCCTGATGGCAGACCGGCGCGATATTCATGCCATGAAAGTGAATGTTGGTGGACCCCGACATCATCTGCTGACCACTACACGGATCGTCTGGAGAAGAAGTGTGATGCGCGTCCCTTCGTTCCCGCCATCGCTTCCATCGGCGGCTTGCGCGCCGCGCCGTAGCGGTCGTAAGGAGCCTGAATGTTGTCGGTCAGGTTCAAGACCAGGTGGTCGCCGGGATTGAGCCGCAGTGTCGGAGCCTCGATCGCCGTCCCGTTGTAAAGGTAGACGTAGCAATAGTGCATGTACCCGTCGTTTTCCTTCTGATTTTGCAGCAGCAGATCGAGGGTCAGGGTGCCGTTCTGGCTGTACAGGTCCAGGGGATTCTCAACCGGTGTGCCCGGCGAAGGACGCAGCGGGCAGATGGTCTGCGCTGACGCTAACGAAGCACCAAGCAACAAGCTGCACGAGATGAGTTTGATAATTGCGCGCATCCATGAACTCCGTGTCATCTCTAAAAATTCGTCGGCCTAGAAGGGCCGCCGTGGATACACCTGGATGGACAGCAGGCCATCGCTGCTGTCGTCCGCTATGGGCGACGTAGGCGCTTCCGTCAACGTGCAGGAGCTGCCATTCGATTGCACTTCCACAATGCCGATGGACGAGCCGAACTCTGCCACATAAAGAACGCCGCCGGTACCGGTGGTATCACGCGTGGCCAGCGCTCCCACATAGGCCCACGGGTTGTAGAAGCCTTTGAGCACTTGCGAATAACAACCCGTCGTGACCTTCCCGGTCGTGCGATTGAAGAACGCGGCCATCACGCTGCCGCCCTGGCTATTGCCGATGTAGAGCAACGTTTCATCCGGGCTCAGCCACACGGTCGCGGAGTTGTTGCCGATGATGGCATTGGCCGGCGTACCCAGGCTGTATTGCACCGTGGGCGCCAGCTTTCCAGAGGAGATATCCGAAACTTCCACGGTTGTCCCGATGGCGGCGTCTCCGAAGATAGCAAAGTGCCCGTCGGACGTGATGTCTACCGACTCGGGAAAGTACGCTTGCGCGAAGCCGGTGGAGTTCTGCTCGTCGTTGTTCGGAGTCGGCGCTCCGTTGGCGATGTTGAACGACTCAATCGATCCGTCGCCATAGGCGACAACCAGCATATTGCCGGTAATCGCCATGCCTCCCACCCATCCGCCGCTCAGGCCGGAAACCGCCGTACTGTCGAGCAGCGATAACTGGCATCCCGGCATAACAGCGAAAGTCACGATCGTGTTCGACTGCGTGTATCCCGCGTAAAGATAGCTGCCGTTCATCGCCATGCCGATGCCGTTGGTGGTGCTGCGATCGCGCTGGAAACCGGCGAACGCTCCCACGACTTGCTGCGATTGAAGATCGATGGCGTTGATGTTGTTGGTGCCGGCGCTGGAAGCGTAGGCGCACTGGCCCGCAGGATCGAGGATGACGCGCGAGCTACCGAAGAAGCCTCCGCCGATGCCGCGGCCGCTCAGCGCGTAGACTGTTTTGCAAGGTGAGGGTGGGACCTTGCTGGCCGGTGCTGGCCGCATAGAAGCTGGCGCTGTTGGCGGCAATCGTGTCGTCGTTAGTGATGACGTAGATCGGCTGCGTTCCCGAAGTTTTTCTGGTGGCCGCGGGACACAACAACGAAAGACAAGTCAGCGCGAAGGCCGACGCAGGCAAAGCAAACCGCAATTTCATTTCTGCAGACTCCGCGAGTACCGGGAAGGAAAGTTCCCGCGGATTCTACTATGGCCGCCAAGCTACTTCCATCGCTCGTAGCTTGCTGCAACAGCTGCAACAACTCTTGCAACAGCCGTTGCATTGGGAGTTATGGATGCGGATTCGTCTGCCACTCCACGCTGATCGCCGGAATACCGCTGCCTTGCACCTCGACATGGTTGTGGCCGACGGTGATGCTCTCGTGCGCCTTCTTGTTGATCTTCACGTTGGCGTGAAATCCGCCAAACTGACCCGTGTGTGGCGCGCCGTCACCGCCGGGCATGGTGGAGGCCATCGGCATTCCCCCGGCGTTCCAACTGTCGAGCACAGCGTTCAGGACATTTTCCGAAGCGCCGTGCTTGCGCAGGTCGACCAGGCCGTTGGGGCTGGCGTCAAAGCTGGTGCGCGACATCTCGATCACGCGGATGACAACTCCTTCGGGAAGCCCGGCCTTCACCATTTTCACCACTCCCGCGTTGGTGAGCGCGCTTTGGGGAGCGTCCTGGGCGAAGGCGGTCGAGCACAAAACTGCAAGGCCAAGGAACATACAAATAGCAACGTAACGAATTCGCGGCATAGTTTCCCTCCCACATCGGCCCGCAGGCGGATGCTGGCATCCAGGGAACGCTGCCGCGCCGGGCTCTTGCAAAGAAAATTCAAGGTGGCCATTCGATAGTCCGGCGACTACCGGCAATTGTTCGGCAGGATGCAACGCAAATCGCTCGGCCAAACCGGTTTGCTTGCGGAAACTCGCAATCAGCTTCTAAACTTGGGCTTTCCTTTGCAATAATCTGGTTTGTTCGTCCGCCGGCAGCTTCGGCTGGCGGGGAGGATACATGCAGCGGGTTTCAGCAGTTCGAGGGTTGGCTGCTCTGGCAGCCGTGTTGGTTCTTATCTCCCTGCCCGGATGTGGTGGCGGTTCGACGAACGACAAGGTAACCTCCCTTGTCATCAGTCCCACAACTGTCTCCCTCAACGAGGGGGCTGTGGCTCAGTTGTCGGCTACTGCGCAGGATTCCAGTGGAACGGCAGTTGCCGCTGACATAACGTTCACCAGCAGCGACGCCAGCATCGCCACGGTTTCCAGCGGCGGCTTGATCTGCGGTGGCGTGTGGGACGCAAACATCATCAACTGCAACGCAACGATGGGGCAGGGGGGCGTAGGCCAGGTCACGATTACGGCCACCGCAACCGCCTTTAACGTCAGCGCCACGGTGACCGTATACGTTCACGAAAAAGTAGATCAGGTCCAGACCGTCATCTCCGGCGGATGCACCAGCATGGGACAGGCAGTGAATATCGTTGGCAAGGCGTACAGTACGTCGGCCCCCGGATGTTCTCCGCAGGCGCCCTGCGATATCACGTCGACCGTCGGGCCGTTCACCTACGGCACCAATGATTCGACGATTGCCGCCACGTCCTCTGGAATCGTGTCCACGTATTCGTCGACCACTCTGACGCCCACTTACTCATCGGGCGGATCCATCAGTGGTACGAAGGGGCAAACCTGTACTCTCTCTGACTTCAACGGAGTCACCAACGCTACCGCGACGGTCGCTTTGACCGGCAAGAATACGATCGCCAGTGGGACCCAGCTCACCATTACCGCGCCGGGCTATGGCGCAACCACGGCGCCGACGTCCGCAACTCTGGGTAACGGCTCGGCCACCTGCAGCGGTACAGCGACCGTACAAACCGAGATCACCAGCGGCGTGATGACTGCCCAGAATCCCGGCGCGACCACGCTATTTGCCAGCGTATCGGGAGTGAACGGCGTCGGGGTTTCCTTCCTGGCCTGCCCGGTGTCGAGCATTCTGGTACACAGCTCCGGCGGGTCGCAGACTTCGTTCTCGCTAAGCGCGCCGAACACGCAAACTCTGGCAGCCGACGTACTGGACACAAGTGGTACAGCGATTACCCCGACGCTGACTTGGGGATCGTCCTCGAACGCTGTGGCTACGGTAGTGGCAACGGGAACGAGTAACGAATCGACGGTAACTGCGGTAAGCGGAGGTGCGGCGTACGTGACGGCTTCCTGCGCTTATCCACACTGCAATAAGGGCGTATCGGCCCAATACTCGCAGAACCTGGCGACGTTCAACGTGTCGTCGGGAGTCAACACCACGGTCTACGCAGCGAGCACGAATTCGACGATGCTGGTGCCGATCAGCACCTCGAACAATACCGCCGCCAGCGCGATTACCCTGCCCTATACGCCCAACTCGATCGCCGTTGATCCTGCCGGAAAAGCGGTCTATCTGGGATCGAGCACTGCCCTGATGGCGATCGCCACCGGTGCTACCTCGGTGACTACGTTCGGCGTATCCGGAACCATCCTGGCTATCTCCCCCGACGGCACCTCCATGCTGCTGTCGGATAACGTGAACAACAAGCTGATTTACTTCAACATCACTACGGGCGTAGTGGTCGATACCGAGCCCAATACAACCGCGACGTCTTCCGCTTTCACCCCAGACAGTGACTACAACGTATTTGTGAACTCGACGGAACTGGGTGTCGGTTTCCCCACCGGATTCCTCGCCTCGGTCACGCCGCCGTTCACGCCCAGCTTCGTGGACCTGATGGCGCAAGGTGGACTGATCTACATCAGCAGCGCCAGCGGTCACGAGATCGGAACCTACTCGACCTGTAACCTGGCACCGAATCAGACGCTGACGGCGGTGAGCCCGACGCTGATCAAGGCGATTCCCAACGGCACCGGAGCCGTGGCTGTGGATCCGCCGGCGCTCGACCTCGTCTCGACGCCGTCGACGCTATCGGCCGGCTGCCCGATCACCACCACCAGCGCCTTCAGCAGCTTCGATCTCGGGCAGGGTAGCTTCACGCCTTCGCAATTGCTGGTCGATACCGAAAGTGCAAACGTGTGGGTGCTGAGCAATCTCTCGAACGTCATCAGCTTTAACCTGCCGAACCTGACCGCGGGTTCTGTTCCGGTTACCGGAGGAGCCACGCCGCTTTACGGCGGACTTTCGGTAGACGGAACCCAGCTGTGGGTGGGAACCAGCGACAACACGGTGCACCGTATCGATACCGCGATTCCCAGTGACGTTGCGCAGGTGGCCGTCAGCCTGACGAACTCCAGCGGCGCCGCAGTAGCGCCGAATCTGGTAGCGGTATTGCCGTAGCGGGTTACTTTTTTGCAGGAAGCAACGGATGGAAGCTGCCGGTCTCGAGATCGGCAGCTCTGACCTCCCCATGCGCGATGTCGTAAACCCAGCCGTGAATCTCTAACTCGCCTTTGGCCATCGCCGCTTCGACTGCGGGATGGGTTCGCAAGTTTTCCAGTTGCGTAAGAACGTTGTATTCGGTGAGTTGGCGCAGCTTCTGTTCCCGCGAGCCGGCGGGAGCATCGCGCAAGAGCCGCTCGCGCGCAGCCAAAGCATGCCGCATCCAGTTTTGCAGCGCCGGCATGCCCGCGGTCTGCTCCGGCTCCAGCAGCGCCTTCATCACGCCGCAGTCCGTGTGACCACAAATAATGACCAGCGGCACCTTCAGCACCATCACCGCATATTCCATGCTGGCGGTAACGCCCCCGACGTGGTCACTGTAGCGAGGAACGATGTTGCCGGGCGTACGCTCGGTGAAGGTCTCGCCCGGCCCGGTCTGCAGCAGCAAGTTGGGGACGATCCGCGAGTCCGCGCAGGTGAAAAACATGGCGATGGGATGCTGTCCATGCTCCAGTCGCTCGAAAAGCCGGCGCTGGGTGGGAAAAACTTCCTGCTGAAAGGTGGCAACTCCTGCCAATATCTTCGCTAGTGCTTCCTGGCTCTTCATCACCGGCTCCATCCTCTATCGTCCTTCTATGATGACCGAGGACCAGCGCGTCAGTCCAGCCGGTGTATTTCCCCTGCTAGACTGAATTCGCATGTCAGAAGCCACGAACTCTCTCGCGAACGCCTCCTCTGCTTACCTTCGCTCGGCAATGCATCAGCCGATTCGCTGGCATGAGTGGGGGGAAGAAGCCTTCGCGACAGCGCAGCGCGAAAACAAGCCTGTCCTGCTCGACATCGGCGCGGTCTGGTGCCACTGGTGCCACGTCATGGATCGCGAATCCTATGAGAGCAGCGAAGTCTCCGAGATCATCAATCGAGAATTTATCGCCATCAAGGTCGATCGCGACGAGCGTCCTGACGTGGACAGCCGCTATCAACTCGCAGTTTCGGCGATCTCCGGAACCGGCGGCTGGCCGCTGACCGTTTTCCTCACGCCCGATGGTCACCCGTTTTATGGCGGCACGTACTTTCCTCCTGTCGATCAATGGGGGCGTCCCAGCTTCAAGAAGATTTTGCTGGCCATCGCCGAGGCCTATCGCGAGCGTCGCGAGGAAGTGCTGAAGTCGGCGGAAGAGGCGATGAACGTTCTGGGCAACGCCGAGAATTTCAGCCGTCATAATCGCGAATTCTCGCCGCGACTGGTGGGCGTGATGGTGCAGTCGGCATTGCCTATCTTCGATGAGAAGCATGGTGGCTTCGGCAGCGCTCCCAAGTTTCCCCATCCTTCCGCGATTGAACTCCTGACCGACTGGTATGCCCGCACGCGCGAAGAGCGAGTTGCCACTGTGGTTACGACTACGCTCACTGCGATGGCGCGAGGCGGAGTCTACGACCAACTGGCCGGTGGCTTCCATCGTTACTCGGTCGATGAGCACTGGACGGTGCCGCACTTCGAAAAGATGTCGTATGACAACTCGGAACTGCTCAAGAACTACGTGCATGGCTACCAGATTTTTGGCTCTGCGTTCTACGGGCACGTGGCGCGTGACATCATCCGCTGGATGGATGAATGGCTCAGCGACCGCGAGCACGGCGGGTTCTACGCCTCGCAGGACGCCGACATCAACCTGGATGACGATGGCGACTACTTCACGTGGACGGTCGACGAAGCCAAAGCCGTCCTGACCGAAGATGAGTTCGCGGCAGCGGCGCTCCACTACGACATTGAGGCGATGGGCGAGATGCATCACAACGCGGCCAAGAATGTCTTGTGGGTGCGAGCGTTGCCGGAAGAAGTTGCCTCGCGACTCGGCATCGACAAGGAACGGGCGCTCGATTTGCTTGCCTCGGCGAAGACCAAGATGTACGCGGCGCGCCTGCAACGGCCAACCCCCTTTGTGGACAAGACCGTTTATGTCAGTTGGAATGCGCTCTGCGTCTCAGCGTACTTGCAGGCAGCAGAGGTTCTCGGCATGGAGGGCGCCCGCAATTTCGCCTTGCGCTCGCTCGACCGCATCCTCGCAGACGCCTGGGATGGAAAGGGCGAGTTGGCGCACGTGGTCGCCTACGCCGAGGCAACCGCGAAAAAAGGCTACATCCGAGGCATGCTGGATGATTACGCCTTCACCGCAAACGCCTGCCTTGATGCCTATGAAGTTACCGGCGCGATGAGTTATTTCCGCGCTGCGCAGCGCATCGCCGACGAGATGATACGGCGCTTCGGCGATGCGGAGAACGGCGGCTTCTTCGATACCGAAGCATCGCTGGAAGACAAGCTGCAACTGGGAGCGCTCTCAGCGCGGCGCAAACCATTTCAGGACACACCTACGCCGGCTGGCAATCCCAGCGCCGCCATCGCGCTGCTGCGTTTGCACTCCTACACCAACGAGGCCCAGTACCGCGAGAAGGCCGAAGAAACGCTGGCGGTATTTGCCGGCGCGGCCGAGCAGTTCGGAATTTATGCGGGAACGTACGGCATCGCGGCGACGTGGCTGTCACGTCCGCACACGCAGATCGTGGTAGTGGGAGAGGATGAAGAAGCGGCGGCGTTGCGGAAGGCGGCGATTGCACCGTTCGCCGTGAACAAGTCGGTGGTGCGTCTGAGCGACAGCGAAGCCGTCGCAGAAAACCTACCCCCGGTTCTGGCGGAGACGATTCCCAATCTGCCTGCACTCAAGGAAAAGAAATCGGTGGCGATTGTGTGCACGAACTTCTCATGTCAGCCGCCGGTAACCGATCCTGAGGAGTTAGCGACGTTAGTGCGAGCAGCAATCGCGGCGAGTTAAGATGGCGTAAGTCTTGCCGATTCGGAGCTGCGACAGTTATTCCGCTTCGCACAAACAGCAGATCCCTCGCTTCGCTCGTGATGACAATCGTTCAAGTGCGAGCGCATTAGGCCTGACGTGATGGCGTAAATGCTAACCGCCAAATGCCAGGTGCTAAGTGCCAACTGCTGCTTCTAAAATCCCATGATGTTGTAGCCGCAATCGACGTAGATGGTTTCGCCGGTGATGCCGCTGCCCGCGTCGCTGGCCAGGAACACCGCCGTGGTCGCGACCTCGTTCACATCCACATTGCGCCGTAACGGCGCGCGCTCTGCCTGCTCTTTCAGCATCTCGCCAAAACCGGAGATACCGCGCGCAGCCAGCGTCTTGATCGGGCCCGCCGACAAGGCGTTTACGCGAATTCTGTGCTTGCCAAGATCATAGGAAAGATAGCGAACACACGCTTCCAGCGCGGCCTTGGCGACTCCCATCACGTTGTACTTGGGAACGACTTTTTCTGCACCGTAGTACGTCAGCGTGATGATGCTGCCGCCATCGGTCATCAACGGACGGGCTGCGCGCGATACAGCCACCAGCGAATAGGCGCTGATGTCGAGAGCGATACGGAAGCCATCGCGGCTGGTATCGACGAACTCGCCTTTAAGGTCCTCGGCGGGTGCGAAGGCCACACTGTGAACCAGGGCGTCGATTTTGCCATAGCGCTCTTTCAGCTTTTCGAACAGCTGGGCAATCTCGTCGTCGCGGGAGACATCGCACTGAAAGGCCTGGGAATTGGGCAGCGCGGCGATCAGTTCATCGGCTTCCTGCTTCAGCCGCTCGTTCTGATAGGTAATGGCCAATTGCGCGCCTGCCAGTTGCATCTGCTGAGCGATGGCCCACGCGATACTGCGTTTATTGGCCACACCGAACACCACCACCGTCCGGCCCTCAAGACTATTCGACACGTGTGCGCATCCTCCCGGCTGTCATCGTCAAACGATTGAGAATACCAGCCGAAGCCGGAAAATGTCTTGCCGGGGCACTTTGGGAGGTTCGACAGGAGCGGGCACCAACGTCGCGACAAGCGCGTTTTTCTTGCGTCTTCAACTCGCGATTCCGCTTTTCATCGCTTACGAATTGGGACTATACTCGGCTCCGCTCCTCGCGCCCGGCACGGCTGGCCTCCTTGGAAGGCTGCGTAAAGCAGGATCGCCGGGCTAACGAGCTGTGAGGACTTCGCCCCTCCCGGGCGGACAGGCGCCCTTTCACTCCAGTTGCACAGGAGACACTATGGCGAGCATCCGGGACCTCATCAGCAATCGCACCATCCACTACGTGAAGCCGAGTCAAACCGTCTTCGAAGCCGCCAGCTATATGGTCGAGCGCAACGTTGGCGCAGTTCCCGTGCTGGAGGATGCCAAGCTGGTCGGCATCTTCTCCGAACGCGACATCATGCGGCGGGTGGTCACCGAAGGCCGCGATCCTCTTACCACGCGCATCGCGGAGGTAATGAGCACGGAGCTGCGTACGCTGGAGCCGAGCGCCTCTTCCGAAGACGCGATGTGCCTGATGCAGACGCACGGCGTGCGTCATCTGCCGGTGTGCGAAGGACGCACCCTGGTTGGCTTTCTCTCGTTGCGCGACCTGCTGCGCTGCCACCTCGATGAAAAATCGGGCGAGGCAGAGATGATGCGGGCCTACATCCAGACGTCGACCTAGCCGGCGTACAGTCTCGATTTAGAACTCTGCCTGCGCCTCCGCGCGTTCTGGCTGCAAGGTTCTACGCCCGGTGCTACACTGGCGCAGGTTTCCATGAGCTTGCCTGCAGTCATCGACGAACTGCGCAAGATCGCGGGGCGTGACGCCGTTCTCGACCGTCCCGAAGACCTGATGTTGTATGAGTACGACGCTGGAGTAAGAAAGAGCACGCCCGGCGCCGTCGTCTTTCCGCAAAACACCCAGCAGGTTTCCGAGATCATGCGAGTGGCCTCGGCCGCACGCGTGCCGGTCGTCGGCCGCGGTGCCGGCACCGGTTTAAGCGGAGGCTCCATTTCGCCCCAGGGCGGAATCGTCATCGCTTTCTCGCGGATGAACCGCATGCTCGAAGTCGACGAGGAGAATCTTCGTGCGGTCGTACAGCCTGGCGTCGTCAACCTGCAATTGTCCGAGTACGTCTCGCACCTCGGGCTGTATTTCGCGCCCGACCCTTCCAGCCAGAAGGCCTGCACCATCGGTGGCAACGTCGCGGAAAACTCGGGTGGTCCGCACACGTTGCTGCACGGCGTGACCGTGAATCATGTCACCGGAGTTGAAGTCGTGCTGCCCAGCGGTGAAGTCGTGCAGTTAGGCGGTAAAGCGGCAGAGTCGTTTGGCTACGACCTCACCGGATTCTTCGTCGGATCCGAGGGAACGGTTGGCATCGCAACGGCCATCACGGTAAAGCTGACCAGAAAGCCGGAACACGTAGCGACGCTGCTGGGCATCTTCGAATCGATCGACGAGGCGGCGCGCACTGTATCCGCCATAACCGCGGCCGGAATTACCCCAGCTGCCCTGGAAATGCTGGATGGCTGGACGCTGCGCACCATCGAGGCTTTTTGCCACGCGGGTTATCCCTTAGACGCCGGGGCGGTGCTACTGATTGAGTTGGAAGGTTGCGAGAGGCCGTCGAAGAGCAGGCCGTCGACGTGAATAAAGTTTGCCTGGCGCAACAGGCGCGCGAGGTCCGGCGTGCCAAGAGCGAAGAAGAACGCGCCCTGCTGTGGAAGGGTCGCAAGCTGGCATTCGCTGCGCTCGGACGTGTCAGCCCTTCGTATTACACACAGGATGGCGTTGTCCCACGCAGCAAAATTCCGGCCGTGTTGCAGCACATTGCCGAGGTCGCCAGGAAGCACGATTTGGTTATCGGGAACATTTTTCACGCGGGCGACGGCAACCTGCATCCGCTGATTCTCTTCGACAGACGCGACGAAGCGCAGTTCGAGCGCGTGCAACAGGCCAGCCGCGACATCCTGCAATATTGCGTCGATGTGGGAGGGTCCATCACCGGCGAACACGGGGTCGGTCTGGAGAAGCGCGACATGATGCCGCTGCTGTTTACCGAAGAAGACCTGGACGTCATGATCGGGCTGCGCAACGCCTTCAACGCCAACGCCGTCCTGAATCCCGACAAGATGCTGCCTATGCCGCGCATGTGCCGCGAGATTTCGGGTCCCTCAAACAACCCTGTTCTGGCTCAGGAGGGCATGTGAACAGCGTTGGGGCCTCGCTGACCCTCGGCCGCGAACTACGCGAGATTTGCGGCGTGGAACACGTTGTCGAGGATCAGGTTGAACTGCAAGCCAAACGCATAGCGGGTTGTGTCCCCGGCCTTGCGGTCGAGCCGGCATCAGCCGAGGAAGTTGCGGCCATTTTGCGGCTCGCTAATGAGCGCAGGCTGATCGTTGTTCCGGCAGGGGGGTTGACCCACCAGCAGGCCGGCGATGCTCCGCAGTCCATCGACATTCTGCTGCTGACCTCTCGGCTCCAGGAGCTTGAGCACTACGATCCCGGCGACCTTACCATCGGAGTAGGGGCCGGCTGGACCGTCTCGCAATTGGTGTCTAAAGTTTCGAGCGACCGACTGCTCTTTGCGGGAGACGGCGCGCAACCCGAGCGGTCGACTGTCGGCGGACTGTTGGCGGCTGGACTGGCTGGCCCACTGCGCCAGGGCTACGGTGGCCTGCGCGATTACTGTATTGGCATCCGCTTCGTGACTGGCGATGGGCGCAAAGGCAAAGGCGGCGGGCGCGTGGTGAAGAATGTCGCCGGCTTTGACCTGATGAAGCTGCTAGTCGGGAGCTGGGGCACGCTGGCGGTGATCACCGGGGCGAGTTTCAAACTCTTTCCTGCTCCGCGCCAGACGCGGACGTTTGTCGCGGAATTCGCCAGCGCGGCCGAGGCCATCGCCTTTCGCGATCACGTCCTGCGCACACCCCTGGCGCCGATATGCCTGGAGCTGGTTTCGCCCGACGCCAGTCAGCAGCCGACCGCAGCATGGGCGGTGTATGTGCGGGCGTCGGGCAGCGATCCCGTACTGGCACGCTATCGCGGCGAGTTAGCAGCGGCGATCACACGCGAAATCGCCGGCGAAGAGGAAGCGGCCTGCTGGAGATATCTGCGCGATTACCCACACCTCGCCGGCGATGGGCCTTCGCAGAATCTCGTCTTCGCCCTGTCGCTGCCGCTGTCGGAGGTCTTGCCCGCCCTGAACCGTGTCTCCGCGCTCTGCGGCTCCGCCGGACTGGGCTTCGGCGTCGCCGGTCGCGTCGGTCTTGGCCATCTACTGCTCAACGTCTGGAGTGATTCGAATCCCCAAACGAATTTCGCATCGTTGCTCTCCGCCCTGCGAGATGACCTTTCGCGCGACGCCAGTCTGGCTGTGCTGTCTGGCGGCTACTCGGAAGCGTGGAAGAGTCCAACCCACTGGGAGAGCATGCACGCGGTCAAGCAGGCGCTTGATCCGCAGGGGATATTAAATCGTGGGAGGTTTGGCTTCTGAGCTTCGCAACGCCAACGGTCGATCATCCGGTCTCAAACTTCTCGAAAGGCGAGAAGCCCACGTGGGATCTGTACTCCCGCTGCGTGCATTGTGGGCTGTGTCTGGACAACTGTCCGACCTACCGCGCGTTGGGAACCGAGATGGATTCGCCCCGCGGGCGCATTTACCAGATGCTGCAAGTCGACGAAGGCCGCCTGGCCCTGGGCGAATCGTTCGTCACCCACATCGACCGCTGCCTCGGATGCCTCAATTGCCAGACCGCTTGTCCTTCCGGCGTGCAGTACGGCTCCCTGCTGGAAAGCAGCCGAGCGCAGATCGAGCAGAGCTACGGGCGCTCGTGGCTGCAGCGCAGGGTTCGCGCATTCTTCTATGGCAGCGTGCTGCCTTCGTTCAAAAAGCTCTCGTTCTGGGCGCGGCTGGTGCGGTTTTATCAGCGCTCGGGATTGCAGAGTCTGGCGCGGGCGACGGGCCTTCTCAGTTTTCTTGGCCTCGAGGAGCTGGACGCACTGTCGCCGCGAATCGACACCGACTTCTCATTTCGCGACCTGGGCAAAACGTTCCCTGCCGAAGGCGTTCGGCGCGGCCGCGTAGCCATGCTGATTGGCTGCATCGGCAGCGTAGCCTTCTCCGAGCTGAATCGCGCTACGATTCGCGTGCTCACCAGGAATGGCATCGAAGTTACGATTCCCGGGAGCCAGGCTTGCTGCGGCGCGCTGCACGCTCATGCCGGCTTTCTCGACCTTGCTCGCGAGCAGGCTCGCAAGAACATCGACGCCATGCTCAGCTTCGAGGTCGACGCCATCGTTACCAACGCTGCCGGCTGCGGCTCGACCATGAAGGAATACGCCGCGCTGCTGGAGCACGATGCGCACTATGCAGAGCGGGCGCGGCAGTTCGTCGCAAAGGTCCGCGATATCACCGAATATCTGGCCGATGTGAGCCTGCTTGACCCCAAGCGCAAACTCACGAGCCGGGTAGCCTACTCCGACCCGTGTCACCTGGCCCATGCCCAGGGGATCCGCAAGCAGCCTCGCGAATTGCTGAAGGCCATTGGCGTGCAGCTGGTCGAGATGCCCCGCGCCGATTCCTGTTGCGGCAGCGCCGGCGTCTACAACGTCACCCAGAACGAAATTTCGATGAAGATTCTCGACGAGAAGATGGAGTTGGCGGCGCTGGTTGAGCCCGAAATCATCGCCACCGCCAATGTCGGCTGCATGCTGCAACTCGCCGCGGGCGTGAATCGCAAAGGCATGAAAACCGAGGTCGTACACGTGGTTGAGCTTCTCGACCGAGTGTATTGATCTGATCTCGGGCTTACCGGCTCCACGACGTTCCGTTGTCCCAATTAATGCGACCCGCGTTATTTACCAGAGTGCCATTGATGGTCTGCCCGTTCCAATTCGATGTAATTTTCCTGGAGCTCAGAAACGAGCCGTTTGCGCTCTGTCCGGCTTCGTTGGTGAAGGTCAGGGTCTTCCGGTTCTGCTGAATTGAGCAGGCAAGCGAATGGTTGCCGTCGCGATACCAGGTGCCCTGCAGGTTCGGAAGCTTGCCATGGTTATGGCCGCCTCCTCCGCCCTGATTACACCGAGCCCAGAACGTTCCATTGGACCAGTTGATTCGACTGCCATCGGAGCTCAGTGTGCCCTGCACAAACTGCCACTGGTCGGCCACGATCACGTTCTGGTTCATCCCCTGGAAATGTCCGGATGAAGTCGAACCCTGTTCATTGGTGAGCGAGAGGAACGGCCCGTTCGCAGAGATCGACGCAACCTTCGCCGGGTCACCCTGTGCGCACCACTGTCCCAGAAACGCGGGATTCTGGTTGGGCAGGTTCTGCGCGCTCGTGACGCCGATCATCGCGCCGATAACAGCCACGATGGCAAGAGAGGATCGCCAAACCGAAACTGCCTGCGCCAAGTTCAATATGCTCTTCACGGACTGTCCTACAGCTGCTCTGAATGTATGAGCATGGATTGCCGCCAGTCATTTTAATGTCGCCCGACACGAAGTCAACGAAGCCGTGCCGAGCCTCGACAGCCTGGAGTACTATCTCGCTTACGCATCGGCACAGGATTTCCATGAACTATCCCAATCGGCAGCAACGATTCGCCCAGGAATTGACGGGGGCGCGGCTAAACGGATTCATCGTCACCCACCCGGCGAACCTGCGCTATCTCTGCGGCTACACGGGCAGCAACGGCTTGCTGCTCTTCTTCGGCGGGCGGCCTGTCTTTTTCACCGATGGGCGTTACACCCAACAGGCACGCGAAGAGATAAAGGGTGCGCGAATTGCCATTGCCAAGGGCCCGTTGACTGAGGCGGCCTGCCAGCTCGATCGGCAGCCGCAAAGCGGTCAGCCTCGGCTATGAGGCCGATCACACCACGGTGTCCGCGGCAAACCAGCTGCGCAAAACCGGGTCAGAAGAAAATCGCCTGGAAGCCCACTTCCGGCCTGATCATGCGGCAGCGCCTGATCAAGGACGCAGAAGAATTGCGTCTGCTGGGTAGCGCAGTCAACCTCGGAGCCGCGGTATATCAGGAAGCCTTGGCTTCGGTCGCTGCCGGAGTTCGCGAATCGGAAGTGGCCGGGCGTCTGGAGTTTGCCGCACGCCGAGGAGGCGCCGACGGTATGTCGTTCGACACCATCGTCGCCGGCGGCAAGCGTTCGGCGTTGCCGCATGGACGCGCAAGCAATCAGCCGCTGCCTCGTCGCGGCTTCGTGGTCATCGATTCCGGCGTTGTTCTGAATGGCTATTGCTCGGACATGACGCGCACCGTGCATATCGGACGGGCGAGCCGCGAAGAGCGGCGATGGTATGAGGCGGTTCTGGAAGCACAACTGGCGGCGATTGCGGCCGTCAAGCCCGGCGCTACGGCGGGCTCAGTCGACTACGCGGCACGCAATGTTCTTCGCCGCGCCAAGCTCGACCGCTACTTCACGCACTCCACCGGGCACGGCGTCGGGTTGGAGATCCACGAGCCACCTCGCCTTGGCGTGGGCCAGGAAGAGCCATTGCAAGCGGGCATGGTCATTACCGTTGAACCAGGCGTTTATGTCCCGGAGAAAGGCGGCATTCGCATCGAGGACATGGTGGTCGTCACCCATACCGGATGCAATGTGTTGACGCCTGTTGGCAAAGAATTGATCGAGATTTAGGGGGACTGGTCGCGTCAGGCTCTGTTCTTCGGGCGCGAATCTGTGCTATATGCTCTGTACGTTTCGAACATAGACGCGCCCATGCTGAATACTTTCCAGAGCCTTTTCATCCTTGCCGCATCGACCGCCGGCTCACTGCTGTTCATGTGGGCGCTGAATCACTTCTGGCCACGAGAGAGCAGGAAAGAACATAACGACCAGATCGGCTGGCAGCTCACTGCGCTGGGCACAACCTACGCGGTGATACTCGGATTCATGCTATTCGCCGTCTGGTCCGAGTTTCAGTCGGCCGATCTCAACGCCGATCTGGAGGCCGATGCTCTGGTTAATGTCTATCGCATCGCCGAAGGCTTGCCGGAACCGCAACGTACCCAGTTGCAGAACCTGGCACGCAATTATGCCGAAGTGGTGGTAAATCAGGAATGGACTGAGATGGCCAGTGGGCAGATCCCGAACGCCAGCCGCGACGTCGACCGGAGAATGTGGGCTACCGTGATGTCGATCAAGTCGGCGTCTCCCACGGAATTAAATGCAGCCGATCATGCGCTCACCGAACTCGGCTCGCTGACCCAGTACAATCGCACCCGCATCCTGCAAAGCACGGACCGGTTGCCCGCTGTGCTGTGGAGCGTGCTGGTGGTCGGCGGAATTCTCAGCGTCGCCTCCTCGTGTTTGTTTGGCTCAGCCAACGAAATGCTGCACAGCCTGCAGGTATTTGCCTTTTCTCTGCTGATCGCGCTGGGACTGGTGGCCATCGCCGCCATCAATCGGCCGTTCCAGGGCACGGTTCACGTGCACACCTTCGGCTTTGTGCGGGCTCTGCAAAATATGCAGCTTCATTGACTTAGCTCAACTCTGGCCGGCGCGCTTTGCAAACTGGTAACGAACGTTGATAATGTCTGATTGCCTGTATTCTCGAGTCTGGGTTGAGGAAGGTCGAAGGCGTTTCCAGGCTTAGCGCCCAGTCTCCCGCAGCTGCATTGTTACACCACCTTAGGCAGTGAACGGCATATTCGATGAATCAAAAGGAAATCAAAGAGCTGATTGAGCTTCTGGTCGAGAAGGACATCACCGAGTTCGAACTCGAACGCGGCGACATGAAGCTGCACGTGAAGCGCGGCGGAGCGGCTGCTCCCGTCGTCCAGGTAGCTCCCGCCATGGGTGCGGTTCTAGCGACGCCGGTCGCCGCGGCGCCCGCGGCTTCGGCTGCAACTCCAGCCCCAGCGCCAGTGACGCCGGCTCCAGCCGCCGATACGGACGCCGATCTGTTCATCGTGAAGTCCCCCATCGTCGGCACCTACTACGAGGCGCCGTCTCCCGGCACACCGCCGTTCGTCAAAGTCGGTGATACGGTAAAAGATGGCCAGGTGCTTTGCATCATTGAAGCCATGAAACTGATGAACGAAATCGAAGCCGAAGTCGGCGGCGTGATTGCCAAGATGTTCGTCCCCAATGGAAGCCCGGTGGAATACGGCATGCCGCTATTTGGCATCAGGAAACAGTAACTGCCTGGGCCAGCGTCAAATTTCATACCCATGTTCAAGAAAATCCTAATTGCGAACCGCGGGGAGATTGCCCTGCGTGTCATTTGCGCCTGCAAAGAACTCGGCATCAAGGCGGTCGCCATTTACAGCGAGGCCGACCGCAACTCACTTCATGTTCGCTTTGCCGATGAAGCCATCTGTATTGGCCCGCCACGTTTGCAGGAAAGCTACCTGAACATTCCTGCGGTAATCAGCGCGGCGGAGATCGCCAACGTGGACGCGATTCATCCGGGCTACGGACTGCTGAGCGAAAATGCCAACTTCGCGGAGGTCTGCCAGGCCTCGGAGATCAAGTTCATCGGGCCGCCGCCGGAAGTGACGCGGCTGATGGGCGAGAAAGAAAAAGCGCGCGCCACCATGAAGAAAGAGGGCGTGCCGATTCTGCCGGGTTCCGACGGCATCATCGCTTCGGCGGAAGAGGCGCTGGAATGGGCGCGCAGCGTGGGTTTCCCGGTGATCGTGAAGGCATCGGCGGGCGGCGGCGGACGCGGCATGCGCGTCATCCGCAGCGAAGAAGAGCTGCCGAACCTTGTTCCACTCGGCGCAGTCGGAGGCCGCGGCGGCCTTCGGCAACGGCGATCTCTACATGGAGAAGTTCATCGAGCGCCCGCGCCACATCGAGTTCCAGGTGCTGGCCGACGAGCACGGCAACGTGATGAGCCTGGGCGAGCGCGAGTGCAGTATCCAGCGCCGTCATCAGAAACTGGTGGAAGAAGCGCCTTCGGTGAAGGTCACTCAGGAACTGCGCGATCGCATCGGCGGCATCCTGGTCAACACGCTCAGCCGCATCGGCTACATGAACGCCGGCACCGTCGAGTTCCTGATGGACGAGGACGGCAGCCTGCACTTCATCGAGATGAATACCCGCATCCAGGTCGAACATCCGGTTACGGAGATGACGACCGATGTTGACTTGGTGAAGTCGCAGATTCGGATCGCAGCGGGCGAGAAGCTGAACGAGGTCATCAACCAGGAAGTCTACTTCCGCGGACACGCCATCGAGTGCCGCATCAATGCCGAGCACCCGGAGCGCTTCACGCCTTCCGCCGGCAAGATCACGGCGTTCAACATGCCGGGCGGCACGGGCATTCGCGTGGATACCGCCGCTTATGCGGAGGGCGTCATCCCTCCTTATTACGACTCGCTGATTGCAAAACTATGCGCGCGCGGACGCGATCGCGCCGAGGCCATCGCGCGCATGTCGCGGGCTCTGGAGATGTTCGTGGTGGAGGGTATTCACACCACGATACCGCTGCACCGCCGGATCATGCGTGATCCCGATTTCCAGGCCGGCAACTTCGATACGAAGTTCATGGAGCGCTTTCTGGCAGCCACACCGGGCAAATAGAGATTTTGGCGAGACGATTCGCAGATAAGAATGAACCTTCCCAAGCTGTACGCTATTGTCGATGTTTCCTGCTTTGCTGCCCCGTTGCGCACTACCGAAGCCATCGCGGACTATGCGAAAGATATCGCCGCTGGTGGGGCTACGCTCATTCAATACCGCAACAAGGTCGGTACGACGCGGGAGATGCTGAGTCACGCGCGAGAACTCCGCCGCGTGCTGGGTTCGAGCGTAACGCTGATCATGAATGACCGCGCCGACATCTGCATCGCCGCGAATTATCAGGGTGTTCATGTCGGGCAGGAAGACCTTTCGCCGGAAGGCGCGCGAATCGTGATTGGCTCGCAACGTATTTTGGGGGTCTCGACGCACACCCTTGAACAACTGGTGGAAGCCGACGCCGGGCCTGCTGATTACATTGCCTTCGGTCCGGTCTTCGCGACGTCGTCTAAGCGCAATCCCGACCCGGTGGTCGGCCTTGAAGGGATTCGCGCGGCCCGTGCCGCGACCAGCAAGCCCTTGGTAGCCATCGGCGGCATCACGCGCGGGAATGCGCGTTCGGTCATCGACGCCGGCGCCGATTCGGTCGCCGTGATTGCTGATCTTCTAAGTTCGCCCACCAAAGTTACTGAAGAATTCCTGCGCCTGTTGGTGTAGATTTCAGCCAGTATCCTGTCCGCCACCGAGGCTCCTTGGCTACCGACACGAAGACCGTCTCCAGCGTTTCCAGCGAAAGCGAGTTTGTAAAAGGGCTGGGGCTCATCAGCGCCACCGCACTGGTCATGGGCTCGATGATCGGCTCCGGCATCTTCATCGTCTCGGCCGATATTTCCCGCCTGGTCGATTCCCCGGTCTTGCTGCTCGGCGCGTGGTTGCTGACCGGCTTTCTCACCATCAGTGGCGCGCTTGCCTACGGTGAATTGGCGGCGATGATGCCGCATGCCGGTGGACAGTATGTCTACCTGCGCGAAGCGCTCGGGCCGATGTGGGGCTTTCTCTACGGCTGGACGCTCTACATGGTTGTCCAGACAGGGACGATCGCGGCCGTCGGCATCGCCTTCGGTAAATTTCTGGGCGTGTTCTTCCCCTCTGTTTCCTCGAAGCACTGGCTCCTCTTCATTGCTCATGTTCCACCGATTCCCATTGGACCCATGGTCCTGGGCAACATGGACGTGGGGCTGAACACCCAGAACCTCGCCGCCATCGTGATCGTGATCTTCCTGTCGGTAGTCAACATTTTCGGGGTACGCACCGGCGCTATCGTTCAAAACATCTTTACCACTGCCAAGACCGCTGCCCTGCTGGGATTGGTGCTGCTCGGGCTGTTTGTGGCGCGCAACGCCCAGGCCATCGCGGCCAACTTCGGCGCAGAGTTCTGGCGCAATGCCGGCTGGCACTCCCTGCATCCGGTGCAGGTGGGCGTAGGCGGACCGATTGCGATGGTAGGTATTCTCACAATCGTTGCCGTGGCGCAGGTCGGGTCGCTGTTCTCGTCCGACGCGTGGAACAACATCACGTTCACCGCAGCCGAGGTGAAGAATCCCAAGCGCAACCTGCCGCTGGCGCTGGTACTCGGCACCGGCGCAGTCACGCTGCTCTATATTTTGGCCAACGTTGTTTACCTGCTGACGTTACCTCTGCACGGGGATGCAGGTGGAGCAACCATCGTCGCGCGCGGCATTCAGCATGCTTCGGAAGATCGCGTGGCGACGGCGGTGTTCCAGGAGATCTTCGGCACCAGCGGCGCGAAGATTATGGCAGGCGCCATCCTGATCTCCACCTTCGGCTGCAACAATGGCCTGATTCTGGCGGGTGCTCGCGTGTACTACGCGATGGCCAAGGATGGTCTCTTCTTCCGCGGAGCAGCGAAACTACACCCCAAATACCACACGCCGGCCGCGTCGCTTCTCATGCAGTGTGTCTGGACCTGCATTCTGTGTATTTCGGGCAGCTATGGGCAGTTGCTCGACTACATCATCTTTGCCGTGCTGGTTTTCTACATCCTCACAATCGCCGGTTTGTTCGTCTTGCGCGTTAAGCGTCCTGATGAACCGAGGCCCTACCGCGCTTTCGGCTACCCCGTGTTGCCGGCAATGTACATTTTGATCGCAACCTTCATTGATGTAGTCTTATTGCGTTATAAGCCGCAATACACGTGGCCCGGCCTGATGATTGTTCTACTCGGAATTCCCGTGTATTTCCTGTGGTCCAAGCGCAATCCGCAGGTTCGCGAGCAGCCTGGCAGTTAAGAAGAGGCAATCCTGAATGTCGAATCTCCTGAAGTGCAAGCCCCTCGACATGCTGATGAACGAAGCGTCAGAGACGGGGGAACATAGTCTCAAGCGGGCTCTCGGCCCTGTCAATCTTATTACCCTGGGAATTGGCGCAATCATCGGCGCCGGTATTTTCGTTTTGACCGGATCGGCCGCGGCTGAGTATGCCGGACCTGCCATCGTCCTGTCGTTCATTCTGGCCGGAGCCGGCTGTGTCTTCGCCGGGCTGTGCTATTCCGAGTTTGCTTCGCTGATCCCGATCGCCGGCTCCGCCTACACCTACGGCTATGCCACGCTGGGGGAGATTTTCGCCTGGATCATCGGCTGGGACCTGATCCTGGAATATGCCTTCGGCGCTGCCACCGTGGCTTCGGGATGGGCTGGGTACTTCGTCAGCTTCCTCCAGGATTTCGGCATTAGTATTCCGCCCCAGTTCACGGCAACACCGTATACCTACACCGGGACGCACTGGGTCCGGAACGTGATCGTTCTCTATAACGGCCGCTGGGAACTGTTGACCACCATGGCGCCGATCCTGAAGCAAAACGGAGTTGATGCTTCGACCCTTCCGCACGTGAACGGAATCTTCAACTTTGTGGCGCTGGTGGCGATCCTGCTGATTACCACCATTCTGGTCATTGGGATTAAAGAATCCGCCGACTTCAACTCGGCCGTGGTTATCACCAAGGTCACGATCGTTCTCATCTTCATCGGAATCGCCGGATCCTTCGTACTGAAACATCCGGCGCTGGCTTCGCACAACTGGCATCCGTTCATTCCGCCAAATCAAGGCTCGTATGGCTTGTATGGCTGGTCGGGCATCGCGCGCGCGGCCGGAGTGATTTTCTTTGCCTACATCGGCTTCGACGCCGTCTCGACTGCGGCTCAGGAAGCGAAGAATCCGCAGCGCGATATGCCGATCGGCATTCTGGGCTCGCTGGTTATCTGCACTGTTCTGTACATTCTGGTCTCGGGCCTGCTGACCGGCATGGTGCCTTACACCGCCCTCAATGTCGCCGATCCGGTTGCGGTTGGCATCGACGCTGCGGGCATACGCTGGGGCTCGTTCCTGGTCAAGTTGGGAGCTATCGCCGGACTGGGCAGCGTCATGTTGGTGATGCTGCTGGGCCAATCCCGCGTGTTCTACTCGATGTCGCGCGATGGCTTGCTGCCGGAGTGGGCCGGCGCGGTGCATCCCCGCTTCCGCACGCCGTGGATCTCGACCATCATCGTGGGCTGCTTCGTTGCGGTATTCGCAGCGCTGATTCCAATCGGCATCCTGGGGGAACTGGTTAGCATTGGAACCCTGCTGGCTTTCATCATCGTATGCGCGGGCGTTTGGGTTCTGCGCGTGCGCCGTCCCGATCTTCCCCGGCCATTCAAAACCCCCATGGTGCCGCTGGTGCCCATCCTCGGAATCCTGATTTCATTTGGCTTGATGTACAGTTTGCCGATTGATACCTGGATTCGACTCGGTGTCTGGTTAGTGCTGGGCATGGTTATCTACTTCGGCTACGGGCGTCATCACAGCCACGTGCAGAAAACTGTTCCTGACAAAGTTCCCGTCGCAGGCGATTGATTTCTGACTCGATGCAAGGCGAACGCCCTCCCAACCTGGAAGGGCGTTGCTGCTTCGCGCGCTGCGATGACCCGGTATAAAATCGCGCGAAACTCTTGCAACTACAGTTTCGACTGGAACCCCTCCTGATAGCCCTGGGTGAATGCAGCGCGGTCTGCGTCGTTGCTCCAGCGCCCACGGCTAATATGCGCAGCTCCACCTTCCTGCCGCCGTCAACTTCCCGAGATATAGACCGTCGCGAAATGCGGCGTTGTTTGCCCTTGCAGCCAGATGCTGATCCGCGAGGTTCGCAGGTTTGGAGAGAGCAGCGCCTGCGCCGAACGAAATTGCCATGGTCAGTAGATAGGTTCCAAGTCTCAACATGTGCAGTGCCTTCCTTTCGTTTTTGTTGGATCACAATCGAAAGTGGCTATCACTCCGATTTAATTCACAACGGCTGGAAAGCGATGTTGTAGGGCGTCGCTTTCCAGCAGAAACACGGCTGATTGTCTAAGCGGTGTTTACAGAATTAGACCCGTTTGGCGGGAAGTTAGCGTAAAGAGGTTGTAAAGCAGAGGTAAAGCTTATTTGTGTTCGCAAGAAATCGAGGAGTTTATGCGGCGAATTTGTATCCCAGGCCAGGAACGGTCACGATCAACCGTGGCTGCTTCGGATCGTCCTCAAGCTTTTGACGCAGGCCGGCGACGTGCATATCGATGGTCCGCGTAAAGGTAGCGGTGTTATAGCCCCAGACGTTGGTCAGCAACTCGTCGCGGGAGAGGGTTGCGCCGCGATGCTCCACAAAATATCGCAGGAGCTGAAATTCACGGGCCGACAAATTGATGATTTCATCATCCCGGGTGACGGTCGTGCCGCGAAAGTCGATCCGCAATCGGCCAATCTGGCACGTCGCCCCTGCCGCAACCTTTCCGGGCGAACGCCGCAACAGGGCCTCGATTCGCGCCATCAACTCCGCCATCTCGAAGGGCTTGGTAAGGTAGTCATCGGCTCCCAGCTTCAGGCCGACCACCTTGTCTATGGTTTGGCCTCGAGCCGTGAGGATCAGGATCGGCGTGGCCAGCCCGGACTGGCGAATCTCCCGGCACACGTCGAATCCGTTTTTCAGAGGTAGCATGATGTCGAGGATTACGAGGTCGAAAGCTTTCCCCGTTGCTTTACTTAGCCCCTCTTGTCCGTCAGCGGCACAGTCGACGGCATAACCTTCGGTCACGAGGCGGTCGGAGAGCGTCATGCGGAGCGCTTCTTCGTCTTCGATGAGCAGGATCTTCTCGTCCATAGTTGCTACACGATACGTCAACTTCGCTCTACTGGTGCTGCCGGTTCCACAGAAATCTGTGCGACGCGCAGATACAGCGAAAAGGTGCTGCCCTGCCCAATCTGGCTTCGGACTCCCAACCTGCCTCCCATCGCCTCGGCAATGCTGCGCGCCAGCGGAAGTCCAAGTCCGGTGCCATGGATCTGGGCGGAAGTCACGCCCGGGCTTCGGTAAAAAGGCTCGAATATTCGCGACAGCTCGTGTTGTTCGATGCCGATTCCGCGATCCTGAATGCTGATCTCCACCTCTTTTGCAGAGGCCCCGTTGACGACCGCCGCGTTGATGCCAATCCACTTCTCCCGGCCGCCGTATTTCACGGCGTTGGTAATCAAGTTCTGAAGGATCTGCGAAAGAGCTGTTGGATCGCCGGCAACGGGAGGCAGATCTTCCGGCACGTGCTGTTCCACGCGCACCCCTTCGTGGCGAATCAGGCCGCCGGTGTTTCGCAGCGCGTTATCGACAATATCAGCGACCGCCAGCGACGAAAGAGCGTAATTCGACCCGCCCTTGCGGGTCGCGGCGAACAGCAGAATCTGCTCGACCAGATCGGAGAGTTGGCGCGACTGCTCCTGGATGGTTGCGCCGTAGCGCATCAACTGCTCTTCCCCGCGCACGACTCCGTCGGCGAGATTATCGGCTGCCGAACTAATCACGGCCAATGGGGTTCGCAGCTCATGCGAGACTGCCGCAACAAAATTAATCTCCTTATCGGCGAGTTGCTGAGCGCGCCGCGTCGTCAAGGCCAGCATCGCCATGCTGAGCCCGAGTAGAAGAAACGCGGCAAAACTGATTCCAAGGTTTCTCCAGCGCAATCGCCGCGCCTGCGAAGCCAGCGAACCGTTCCGATGCCACACCACCAGGTCCCAGTCCGGCGCGGGGCCGTTGTCGCGAATCAGCGGAAACCATAGCGGCGTCGGACCGCCGCGCGCAGCGCCGCCATGCGATTCGTCATCGCTGGCCTCGCCCGCGACCTTCCGATCGGGCCAGGTCAGCGCGATCTCACGATGATGGCGGGAACCCAACACATCCATGGCAGCGTCTGCCGTCGCCGTATCCTTGCTGGCCAGGTTTGGATCGCTGGCGTACATCACCCGGTTAGCACCATCCGAACGCAGCAACGCCACTTGATAGTCGAGACCATGCAATCCACTGAAGAAGCGTCGGGTAAGTTGTGGCGCAAGATCGTTCCGTACCACGTCCATGTCGATCGCAATGACCAGCCAGTCCGCTGACGGCGGAGTGGTGTCGCCGGGCTTGCCCGCGGGATTCTCGCGCGGAATCGCATGCACCAGCGCCGGTATGTTGGCTTCGAACAGCCAGCCCGCGAAGGCACCGCCCGGATTGGGGTCGCGCATCTTGAAGGGCTCCTGCGGTGCGGGACGAAACAGGCTCTCCGGCTCGCTGGACGCCGCAGTTGCGAGCTCAAAGTTGTTGGAACGGGCGGTGAGCACAGCGCGCAGAGGTTGAAGGTCAGCGCTCCAGTTGCCGGGCTCGAAATGCCCGGTCCCGAAATTCAGCCGCAGAATCTGCGGGCTGCCGGATCCGGTGAGGCGCCAGAGGTATACGTTCGACACCAGCTTTGGATACTCAGCAGTCTGCTGCCAAAACTGAAATCGCCGGGCGTAGTTCTGCGGGTCTTCGCTGATCGCCGGGTCCTGATTCACCCGCATGGCGAGGCAAATATCGGAGAACTGGTGAAAGAACTCCATATGCCAATCGAGCATGGAGGCTCGCAGCAACGACTTCATTCGCGACGTCGTGGCCCGCATCGCCTGCTCGCTCCACACATACTGATAAATAGCAAGCAAAACCAGGATTGCGGCGACGGCAATCGGAACCAGTGAGGATAGGCGGCGTTCCCGGTTAGGAGCCTTCATCATCAGCGCTTCAGATACGAGCAGAAGTCCAGCCCATCTTCAGGCAGGGTTGGTCGCGTATCTTAACCGTGCGCAACCCGGCAAGGCAAGTCGATCCGCGGGGGCATTGCCGGTCTTCAATTGCACTGTCCTCGACCTCCGGGCCACAATGAATGCGTGAAGTCCATACTCAACCTGAAGATCATCTTCTTCGCGCTGATCGTTCTGATCGTGATCGGCATGGCGGGATTTCACTTTTTCGAAGGATGGACGTGGTTCGAAGGCTTCTACATGGTGTTGACGACCATCACCACCATCGGCTACGGCGAAGTTCATCCTCTGTCCCACAGTGGGCGGATCTTCAACAGCTTCATCATCATCACCGGCGTCGCACTGGTGTTGCTGTTCTTCGGGGGTGCCACCCAGGCTTTGCTAGAATTCGAGCTGCAATCGGTATTTGGCAGGAGACGCATGGACCGCGAGATCAGCCGATTGTCGAATCACTACATCCTCTGCGGCGCGGGACGAGTAGGCCGCAGCGCGGCGCGCGAACTGGCGCGTAAACCTGTGCCGTTCGTGGTCATCGATACCGACGAAGCCAAGCTGGCTCGCTATTCGGACGAGGGCTGGCTTACGCTGGTGGGAGATGCGACCCAGGCACCCGTCCTGCGGCAGGCGCGCATCGAACACGCTCGCGGGCTGGTCGCCAGCACCACAACCGACGCAATCAATATCTACATCATCCTTACCGCCCGAAGCCTCAACCCGAAGCTGAACATCATTGCCCGCGCCAGCGAGGAAGAAGCCGAGAAGCATCTGCTCACGGCCGGCGCCAACCACGTCGTCTCGCCTTACAACTTCGCCGGATACCGCATCGCGCAGACTTTTATGCGGCCTCACGTCGTTGACTTCTTCGATACCGCGATGAATCGCCAGCTCCCTCTGGAAATCGAAGAGGTGCAGGTACGGATGGGATCGCGCGTAGCCGGCCAGACCCTGGAAGGCTCACGCATTCGCCAGGAGCTCGGCGTCATCGTGCTCGCCATTAAGGGCGAAGGCTCGCTGATGCGCTTCAATCCTTCGCCCGACGAAGTCATTCACGCCGGCGATCATTTGATTGCCATGGGCGAGCCCGAAGGCCTGCGCCGCCTGGAACAGTCTGCTGCGGAGCGAGCATGAAAATCACGACTGCGGCCGAGATGCGCGCCATCGATCGGGCCACCACCGAACGCTTCGGCGTGCCTTCCCTGACCTTGATGGAGAACGCCGGCGACGCCATCGCCCAATACATTCTGCGGCAACACACGAATGCCAATCGCATCCTCGTCATCTGCGGCAAGGGCAACAACGGCGGCGATGGTTTCGTAGTCGCCCGCAAGCTACACCGGGCGGGACGCGTGGTCGAGGTCATCCTGCTGGCGTCGAGGACGGAGTTGAAAGGCGATGCCCTTACGATGTTCGAGCGCCTGCCGCTGCGGCCTATCGAGGTGAACAGCGCACAGGAATTACAGGCCGAGTCGTCTCGCAGTCTCGCCAACTGCGAATTGCTGGTCGACGCCATTCTGGGCACAGGCTTTAAGCCGCCGGTCACAGGCTTGTATGCCGACGCGATCACGCTGCTGAATCACTGCGCTCAGCCGGTCATCGCCGTCGACATTCCGTCCGGCGCCGATTCTGATGCGATGATCGCGCAGCGTGGACACGATTTCGTTCACTCCGATGCCATCATCACCTTCACCGCTCCGCGCCCGGCCCACGTCTTCGGAGAACTGACGCAGGGGCCGATCACAGTAGCGCCGATTGGTTCGCCCGCCGAGGCAATCGTTTCCGGCTTGAACCTCGAGGTCACAACTCCGCGCGATTTCGCCTCGCTGCTGGCGCCGCGCAAGCGCGACAGCAACAAAGGCATGTACGGGCACATTCTTATCGTCGGCGGGTCGCTCGGCAAATCGGGAGCGGCCGCCATGGCCGGTATGGCTGCGTTACGCGCCGGAGCCGGTCTGAGCACCGTGGCCACGCCGATGCGCGTACTCAATACGGTGTCTTCCTTTGCAGCCGAGCTGATGACGGAACCGCTGCACGAAACTCCGGGCGGCTCCATTGCCATTGCGGCCGCTGAAAGCGATCGCTTTACCGAGCTGATGAAGCCCATGAGCGTGGTCGCGATAGGTCCGGGTATCGGACGACATCCCGAGACGGTGCAGTTCATACATGAGGCGGTACACCAGACTACGGTGCCACTGGTTCTGGACGCAGACGGATTAAACGCGTTCGAGCACCAGACGCACTTGCTGGACGGTCGCCGGAGGCCTTTGGTCCTGACGCCGCATCCTGGCGAGATGTCTCGCCTGGCGGACATCTCTATCAAGGCCGTGCAAGCGGACCGCATCCATGTCGCCAGAACTTTCGCCCGCGATCACCACCTGGTTGTGGTGCTGAAAGGCGATCGCACGGTGATCGCTTTGCCCGACGGCAGCGCGTGGATCAATCCCACCGGCAATCCCGGCATGGCCACGGGCGGTACGGGTGACATCCTTACCGGCATGACCGCGGGCATCATGGGGCAAATGCCCAACGACTATGCCCGCGCCGCCATCGCCGCTGTGTATCTGCACGGCCTGGCCGGCGACGTGGCCGAGGAGCGGATGGGAGAGCACTCACTCACGGCCACCGATCTGCTCAACGGATTGCCCGGCGCCTTTCACCGCGCGCAGGCGTGGGCAGCCGAGGAAACCGTGCGAATCCAATAGTGCCTGCTAGAATGATGGCGCTTCGCATGGCGGCTCACGAGCACATCACGCATTCGGCGGAAGAGACCATGGCGTTAGGCCGGAAACTGGCGCCCACGCTGAAGAGCGCGCGCATGGTGATCCTTCGCGGTGATCTTGGCACGGGCAAAACCACGCTGGTCAAAGGCATCGCCGAAGGACTGGAAGCCGCTTCCCACGAAGATGTCACCAGCCCCACCTTTACCTTGATTCACGAGTACAGCGGCCCGGACATTGCCTTGTACCACGTCGACCTTTATCGCATCGACACGCCACGCGAACTCGATACGCTCGGCCTCGACGAGCTGCTCGCCGAAAACGGCAATCTGGTTCTGCTGGAGTGGGGCGAGAAATTTCCCCGCTTCGAAAAAGAACGCGATGTGGAGATTTCGATCGAGCGGCGCGGGGATCAGGAAAGAAAGTTCACCGTCAAGCGCAAGTAGATTCCCTAGACGGGATGCGCCGTACTCGCCTCCAGCATCCCCTGCTCCTGCTCGTAGGGCAAGAACACAGAAAAGGCGGTGCCGCTGCGACCGTTGCGGCTGGCACTGGTGACGTGGATCGTGCCTTCATGCTTTTCCACGATGCTGCGGCTGATCCACAAGCCCAGACCCGTGCCCTTCTCGCCCTTGGTCGTGTAAAACGGCGCAAAGAGATTTTTGCGTACCCCGGGCGGGATGCCGGTTCCATTGTCCAGCACCGTCACGCGAATACCTTTGCGTGTGGGATCCGACGCAAGGCTGGCTTCTCTGGTGTGCAAGATCAACTGTCCGCCGTTAGTGATGGCCTCGATGGCGTTGCCCACCAGGTTCGAAAAAACCTGCCGCAACTCGCCGGGATAGCCGCGAACCGGGTGAGTCGCCTCCAGACGCTTGCTGACGCGAATGTGGTTCTGCCTGATCTGCGGCGAGAACAGCACCAGCACGCTTTCCATGACTTCATTCAAGTTCACCGGCACCGGCGTTCGCGATTCGCGATGGAAAGTCAGCAACTGGCTGGTGATCTGGGCGATGCGCGTAAGCTCCTCGCTCGCCATGTTCAGGTATTGCCTGCTTTCCGGACTCGCCGTTTGCTCATGCTGCAACAGGTACACGAGGTTGGTCACGGTATCCAGCGGGTTGCGGATCTCGTGCGCTATTGTGGCCGACAGGCGGCCGGCGAGAGTGAGCCGTTCACTGGCGCGCAGCGTCTGTTCGGTCTGACGCCGCTGGGTGGTATCGCGGAAGACAAATACCAGTCCCACCACGTTGTTGCTGTCGCCCAGAATGGGCGCTCCCGTTAATTCGACCGTATACTCCTTAGCCTCGCGGCTGGTCAGAACCAGACCGCCGGGGTAGCTGACCACCTGTTGCGCCCGGCGAACACTCTCGGTTGGATCTTCGATCTCGGCGCGGGTCCGCTCGTCGAGCAGATGCACGACTTCACGAAACTGCCGTCCTATGGCCTCGTGGGCCTGCCAGCCGGTAAGGTGTTGGCCGACCGGATTGACGAAGGAAACCAGACCCTCCCGGTCCGTCGCCACCACGGCTTCGCCCAGACTCTTCAAGGCGATCTGAAAAAACTTCCGGCTTTCCTTCAGCTGTTCCCGCTGCGCCGCCTCGGCCTGAAGATGACGTTCGTAGGTTGCCGACAACGCCAGCAACTCGCGTCGCGTGATAAAGAACAGAAGCACCGCGATCAACAGCGACAATCCCACCGCAGACCCAATCACCGTAGCGTTCAGGAGCTTAGCTCTGCTTGAGCGCAGGCGGCGAAGGGCTTCTTCCTGAGCGACAAAAATCCTCTGCTTCTGGCGAATCTGCTGCATCAAGTCCTGCCCGGTCAGCAGATCTGCGGCGGAAGGCGAACCTTTGTGCGTTTCCGTGACTTGTTTGTCGGCCCACTGCATCCATTCTGAGTACAACTGGTCCAAGACCCCAAGCCGCTCCTGTTGCGATGGATTGTCTCCGGTGAGTTTTTGCAGATAGGCGAACTGATCGGGAAGGCGCGATTTAGCGTCGTTATAGGAATCAAGAAAGGTGTGGTCGCCGGTGAGGTAGTAGCCCCGAAGGCCGGTGTCCATCTCGACGATCTGGCGCTGGACTTGGCGCGAGGTGGAGATAACCTGGTCAGAGTGATCGACCCAGCGCAAGGTTGCGGTCAGCAAAAGGATTTCGCCCGCCAGGGTTACGGCCAGCATCACCAGCAGGATGACCGGCAAAGCCACCGTCCGGCGTAACAGCCTTTGAAAGCCGCTTTGATCCATAGCTGACGCGCCTCTGAGGGCATTGAACCGATTGTTTTTGATGATACCTCAGTCTTTGCCGGTTTCCGCAAGTCACCAGTTGGCATCGCACGGAGCGGCGGCGGAGGGCGAGCGGTTGTAGAATTGGATGGCTCCCATGGGCGCAGTACACCGCAGGCGGTCCATCGTTCCTCTCCTACTTTGTAGGATCACTTGCGCGCTTGTCTTTTTCCTGCAGCCATTGAATGCAATCGCCCAGTCTCTGACATCGCAAGGTCCGACAGAACTGCATCCCGGCTTCAATTTGTTCACCCGAGAGCAGGACATTCAGCTGGGGCAGGAAGTGGCGGCCCAAGTGCGCAAGCGGGTAACGATCGTCAACGATCCAGTGCTGACCGATTACGTGAACACAATCGGACGTCGGCTGATGCAATCGCAGGAAGCGCGATCCAGCGGCTTTCACTTCACCTTTGAGGTCGTCGCCGATCCCTCGATCAACGCGTTTGCCTTGCCGGGCGGGCCGATGTTCATCAATACCGGGCTGCTGAAAGCGGTGGACAACGAAGCCCAACTTGCAGCCGTGATGGGTCATGAGATGTCGCATGTGATCCTGCGTCACGGCACCAACCAGGCCAGCAAGGCTAATCTGCTGGAGATCCCTCTGGCGCTGGCAGGCGAACTGACCAACAACGGATCGCTGATGGGACAGCTGGCCGAACTTGGAATCGGGCTGGGCGCCAACAGCGTGTTGCTGAAGTTCTCGCGTACGGATGAAAGCCAAGCTGACCTGATGGGATCGCACATCATGGCGGAAGAGGGATATGACCCTCGCGAGATGGCAAAATTTTTCGCCAAGCTCAATGCCAAGGGCGGATATTCGACCATTCAATTCCTGTCGGACCATCCCAATCCGGCCAATCGTTCGAAAGCCATCGAAGAGGAAGCAGCCCGCTTACCGCAGCGAAGGTATGGCTATCAGACGGGAGAGTTTCAACAGATGAAGAATGAAGTCGCGAAAATCCATGAGCCTCCGGCCAAGAAGCCGGAAACGGAAGGCGAGTAGCAAACTCCTTCATTGTAGCGGGCAGATATACTGCTCAGTAGTCGAATCATGAGATCAAGAGTCTTACACCCGCTTCTGCATCGGTTCGTAATCGCGTCGTTTGCATTTGTAGCTTTGTCATTCTGTGCTGCGCAGGATGCTCCTCAGCCTCAGCCGGTACCAGGGCTGACGCAGCCCAAGCCACCCTCGGTCCCGAGCAAAACACAACCCTCGACTCCGGCCTCAAACTCTGGCGCTTCGGCCCCAGCCCAGGCATCCTCCCGTAACGTACCGGCCAGCGCCGAGCGGCACTTTCATCAGGGAGTACAGATGGAGCGCGATGGCGATCGCCAGGGCGCTATCGAGGAGTACCAGGCCGCCATCAAGGAATATCCGGACTATTTTGAGGCGCACTACAATCTGGGCCGTATCTATCTCGACGAGAAAGGCTACACCGAAGCTGCTGCTGAGTTGCAGGCGGCCGTGAATCTGCGTCCCGACGACGCCAAGGCGCACAACAATCTTGGACTGGCGCTCAAACACAATAGCGACCTGAATGGGGCCATCGCGCAATATCAGCGGGCAGTGCGGATCGATCCCAAGATGGCCAGCGCGCAGAACAACCTCGCCAACGTGCTCTACGCTAAACGTGACTTCAACGGCGCCATCCAGCATTACCGGGCTGCTCTGGCTATCGAGCCCAACAGCGCAGAGACGCACATGAACCTGGGCAGCGCGCTTGACGATGCCGGTAAGCCTGACGAAGCCATTGCCGAATACAAGGAAGCGATCAAACTGGAGCCCAAGAACGCCAGCGCTCATTACAACCTTGCGATCGTGTATGTGAAAAAGAAAGACTATGCGACCGCGATCGCCGAGCTGCGTCAGGCGGCTAAGCTGTCCCCCGACTGGCCGACGCCGCACATCATGCTGACCAATCTGCAGAAGGATTCGGATCCCAAAGCAGCGCTGGACGAGTGTGTGATCGCCGACGGCCTGACCAACGACGCCAAGCTGCACAACCTGTGCAGCGACCTGCAACGCAAGGTGCAGCAAGGCGGACAATAGAAACGCTGCAGCACATCTGAACTCTAAATTCAGTGATCTGCGAGGTTTTTCGTATCGGCTATTCCGAATCGGGTTTCGTACGTTTAAGATAAAGAGTTCCGCTTTTGCTGGAGTCTGCGCCCTCTCCTGAATCCTCTATATCGTAAGAAGGGACTTATCCATGAACAGCTTCGGCAGTCGCTCCGTCCTACGCGTGGGCAACCGCGAATATGAAATCTATCGCCTGGATGCACTTGAAAAGCAGGGATGTGCCATAAAGCATCTGCCTTACTCTCTCCGCATTCTCCTGGAAAATCTGTTACGCCGCGAAGATGGCAAGACGGTTAAAGCCGACGATATTCGCGCTCTGGCCTCGTGGAACAAGAAGTCGCATCCATCAGAAGAGATCGCGTTCATGCCCAGCCGGGTGCTGTTGCAGGATTTCACGGGCGTGCCAGCAGTCGTCGATCTGGCGGCCATGCGCGACGCCATGAAGGCGTTGGGCGGCGACCCGAAGCTCATCAATCCTCTACAGCCGGCGGAACTGGTCATCGATCACTCGGTACAGGTGGATGAGTTCGGTACCGCGAAGGCCATGCAGCTCAATGCCGAGCTGGAATTCCAGCGGAACAAAGAGCGCTACGCCTTCTTGCGTTGGGGCCAGGGTGCCTTCAAGAACTTCGCAATCGTTCCCCCCGACACCGGCATCGTTCATCAGATCAATCTTGAGTATCTGGCGCGGGTTGTTTTCGTGGGGTCGAACGGTGAGACCGGCAAACCGCTGGCTTATCCCGATACGCTGGTCGGCACTGACTCGCACACCACGATGATCAATGGCCTCGGCGTGCTGGGTTGGGGCGTCGGTGGTATTGAAGCCGAGGCAGCCATGCTGGGCCAGCCGGTTTCGATGCTGATCCCACAGGTCATCGGCTTCCGCGTGAAAAATCAGCTGCGCGAAGGCTCCACTGCGACCGACCTGGTGCTGACCGTAACTGAGACGCTGCGCAAGAAAGGCGTCGTCGGCAAGTTCGTCGAATTCTTTGGGCCCGGCCTGGCGAAACTGCCGCTCGCAGACCGCGCAACCATCGCCAACATGGCGCCCGAATACGGTGCAACCTGCGGCATCTTCCCCGTCGATGAGGAGACACTGAATTACCTTCGCCTGAGCGGCCGTGATGCTGAACTGGTCAGCCTGGTTGAGGCTTACTACAAGGAGCAGGGCCTGTTCTACACCGCCGACACGCCGGAAGCGGAGTATACCGACGTCGTCGAGCTTGATCTCTCGACAGTGGAGCCGAGCATTGCAGGCCCGAAGCGTCCGCAGGACCGCGTGACCTTGTCGCATGCCGCTAAATCTTTTGAAGATGCGCTGCCCGGCTTGTTGAAGCCCGGACAGCAGGTTCCTCCCAAGCAGGAGGCGCGCTGGGAAGGGGAAGGTGGCCATCCGGCTGGCATCGACTCGCAGCAGGACGTCGTCGAAGAGCACGTGAAGTTGGACAAGGCGCTCACCCACGGAAGCGTGGTGATTGCGGCCATTACGAGCTGCACGAACACGTCCAATCCGTATGTGCTGGTTGCGGCTGGCCTGCTGGCGAAGAAAGCGGTCGAGAAGGGATTGAAAGTCCCTTCGTGGGTGAAGACGTCACTCGCACCGGGATCGCTGGTGGTCACTGAGTATCTGACGCGCTCAGGGCTGATGCCTTACCTGGAGAAACTGAAGTTCAACGTGGTCGGCTACGGCTGCACCACGTGCATCGGCAACTCCGGTCCTCTGCCGCAGGAAGTTTCTAACGTCGTGATGGAAAAAGACCTCGTCGTCGCATCCGTGCTGAGCGGCAATCGAAACTTCGAAGGCCGCATTAACTCTGAAGTTCGGGCCAATTACCTGATGTCGCCGCCGCTGGTGGTTGCGTATGCGTTGGCCGGACGCATTGACATCGATGTCTTCAAGGAACCGCTGGGCTATGGGCAGAATGGCAAGCGCACTCCGGTGTTCCTGAAAGATATTTGGCCGACAACCGCGGAAGTCGACGCTGTCGTGCGCAAGTACATCACCGGTGATCTCTTCCAGAGCGCGTACGCCGATGTCTTCAAGGGTGATGAGCGCTGGCGTGGTCTGAACGTCCCCGAAGGCGAGACCTTCACCTGGGATGCGCAGTCGACGTACGTGAAGAATCCACCTTACTTCGAAAACATGCCGGCCAAGCCGCAGGCGGTGAAGAACATCTCCGGCGCTCGCGTGCTTTGCTATCTGGGCCACAGCGTGACCACCGATCACATCTCGCCTGCGGGTTCGATTAAGCACAACAGCGCTGCCGGGCAATACTTGATTGCTCATGGGGTACAGCCGGTCGATTTCAATTCGTACGGTTCGCGGCGCGGCAATCACGAAGTCATGATGCGTGGCACGTTTGCTAACGTGCGGCTGCGCAACAAACTCACTCCGCATAAAGAAGGGGCGTTCACCCGCTACCTGCCGAGCGGCGAAGAGATGTCGATTTTCGATGCCTCGGAAAAGTATCGCGCAGAAGGAATTCCGCTGATCGTACTTGCCGGTAAAGAGTACGGCTCCGGTTCTTCGCGCGACTGGGCAGCTAAGGGTCCGCGGCTGCTGGGCGTGCGCGCTGTGATCGCCGAGAGCTTCGAGCGCATTCACCGTTCGAATCTGGTGGGCATGGGCATTCTGCCGCTGCAATTCCTTGAAGGTGAGAGCGCTGAAACGCTGGGGCTGACCGGCGAAGAAACCTTCGATGTGGCCGGACTGACCGATGTGCTGGAAAAGTTTGCCGCCGGCAAGACGGTTAAGGTTCACGCGAAAAATGCTGCCGGCAAGGTGACCGAGTTCACCGCGACCGTTCGCATCGATACGCCGCAGGAGGTCCAGTACTACCAGCACGGCGGCATTCTGCAGTACGTGCTTCGTCAGTTGCTGGGCAAGCCGGGAGCGGCGAAGGCGTAGTGGCAGGGTTGTACTTTGAAACGGAAACGCGGGCAAGAGAGCCCGCGTTTTTCCTTGCATCTTGGGACGTTCGGTCATGCCGCCTTCTTAACCGCCAGCAGAGACCCATCGTAATTTGCGAGCAAATCGGCGCAATCGCGATAGATCTCGCTGCAGCCCGCGTCCTGCAAGTCCTGCCGAGGGAAACCGCCGCTCAAAACTCCGATACTCCTCATCTTCAACTTACTCGCAGCGATCGCATCGTACGGAGAATCGCCAACAGCAACAGCTTCCGCGGGACTCACGTCGTTCAGACGCTGCAAGGCTGCTTCGAAAATGTCGGGATGCGGCTTGGAACGCTCGGCGTCGTCGGATGAGGTTTGCTCTTCCACCAAATCTGCGACGTTGGCGATGCGCTTGTAGATCTCGATTTCGTCTTTCTTGGCTGATGACGCCAGCGCGATTCGCTTGCCGTCTTTCCTGACTCGCTGGAATAAATCACGAACCTTCGGAAACGCTTTCACCAGCGGGAGATAGTTCGATTTGAACAGCTCTCCGCGATATTTTTCCAGCTTCTCGCCGAAACTTTGCTGCTCCTGCCTGGAAAGGAACACGGGGAGCAGTTGATCGCCGCCCTTGCCGATCTGACTTCGCACGTCCTCGTACGAAACCGGGTGCCCGAACTTCGCGAATGCCTCCTGCCAGGCGCGGGCATGCAGGTCGACCGAATCCACCAGCGTTCCGTCGATGTCGAAGATGACGGCTTTTATCATCGAGCCTCCGGAGAATAGAAAACACCGGCGTGATGGCCGGTGTTGGTTTGACCAATGCTGACTTAAGCGGCTTTCTTGCGCGGTACCTTAGCTCCCGACTTGCGGGCTTCGCTGATGCCGATAGCTATCGCCTGCTTGCGGCTCTTCACCTTGCGCTGGCCGCGGGATTTCAACTTGCCATGCTTGTACTCGTGCATGACTTTGCCGACCTTCTTTCCGGCCTTGCGGCTGTACTTGCGATGTCCGCTGCTGCTCGAGCTGCTGGACGAAGCAGAACGGGACCGAGTCGATTTCTTTTTGGCCGTTGTGCCGCGATGCCCCGTCTTGCTGCGACTGGAACTGGCGGTGCTGCGTCGCTTCGTTGCAGTGCTCTTGCGGCCGGCAGTTTTACTAGCCGATCGGCCTCTGCTTGAACTCGATTTTCTTGCGGTTGCCATAAATACCTAGCCTCCCTGAACTAAGAAGCTCTTGTGCACAAAATAGGTTGCGCCGGGAAACAGTGTACGTGCCCATGCAAAGACGACGAAAGTACCAGCGGGTTGCGTTGACCGTGCCAATCCTCTTCACGTACCCTTGAACGTTACCTCCTCGAGTCCTCATGAAGACTGTTGAAATGCCATCTTTACGCGTTGCCGAAGAAATCACTGAGCTCGTCGGCGAAACCCCAATCCTTCACCTGCGCAAGGTCGTTCCGGCCGGTGCCGGCGATGTTTACGCCAAACTCGAGTACCTAAACCCTGGTGGCAGCATTAAAGACCGCGCTGCGCTGGGAATGATCCTGAAGGCCGAAGGCGACGGCCGGTTGAAGCCGGGCGCAACAATCTTTGAAGCGACTGCCGGCAATACCGGCGTCGGCCTGGCATTGATTGGAACCGGTCGCGGCTACAAGACCGTTCTGGCTGTGCCGGAGGGATTCTCGCAGGAAAAAGTGACGCTGATGGAAGCGCTGGGCGCCGAGGTGATTCGAACACCGAAGGCGGGCGGCATGCAGGCCGCTATTGATTACGTGAAAGAGCGCGCTTCCCGCACCCCCAATTCCTTCATCGCCGGCCAGTTCGAAAATCAGGACAATCCCGACTTCCACTACGAGACCACGGGCCGCGAGTACTTTGAGCAACTCGGCGGACAGGTAGACGCAGTCGTGATTGGCTGCGGAACGGGCGGCACGTTTAGCGGTGTCGCACGCTACTTCAAAGAGCGGAATCCGAAAGTCCTTGCCATCGCTGTGGAGACGGAAGGCTCTGTGCTCGGCGGCGGTCCGAAGGGTGATCACGAGGTCGAAGGCATCGGCGCAAGCTTCATTCCCAAGACGTTTGACGGATCGCTGGCTGACGAAATCGTCGCCGTTACCGACCGCGATGCGTTCGACATGGTGAAAAAGCTGGCGGGCATGGAAGGCGTGCTTGCCGGTTCCAGTGCCGGAGCCAATGTTTTTGCGGCTGTCGGCATCGCCAAACGGCTCGGGCCGGGCAAACGGGTTGCGACCATCATTCCCGATTCAGCCGAGCGCTATCTGTCGAAAGGAATTTTTCAATTCGGCGAGAAACGCTGAATTTCGGCCCGCGAGCCCGGCGCTGATAGTCCTTCGCGCGCAAATCCTGCGTGTCCCCTGTGCCTCCGTGGTGAACTGATCTCCTATGCCTAAAAAGAATGCTCTTGGATTTTCCACTCGCTCCATTCATGCCGGCAATGAAGCCGACCCTTCCACCGGAGCCGTAGCTCCTCCGATCTTCGCAACCTCGACCTACGCCCAGGAAGAGCTCGGCAAGACCAAAGGGTACGATTACTCCCGCGCCGGCAATCCTACGCGCACCCGCGTCGAGGAGAATCTGGCGGCGCTGGAGGGCGGCATCGCGGCGCCGCGTGTTTGGCAGTGGCATGGCCGCGGTGGGCGCCATCTGCCATCTGATGAAAGCCGGCGACCACATTGTCGCTTCGAATAATCTTTACGGCGGCGTGCCGCGGCTCTTCAACCAGTTAATGACGAACTTCGGCCTGGAGTTCACCTACGTGGACACAGCCGATCCGCGCAACGTGCAGAACGCGATTCGCAAGAGCACGCGCTATGTCTACATCGAGACGCCGACCAACCCGCTGATGGGATTGACCGACATCGCGGCCGTCAGCGAGATCGCGCACAAGCGTAACTGTGAGGTCGTCGTTGACAACACATTCATGTCGCCGTATTTCCAGCAGCCAATTCGCTTTGGAGCGGACATCGTGATGCATTCGACGACCAAGTTCCTCAACGGCCACAGCGATGGACTGGGCGGCGTGCTGGTTTGCACAACGGCAGAGCAGGCGGAGAAGCTGGCCTTCGTGCAGAAGGCGGCGGGCGCGATCCTGTCGCCCTTCGAGTGCTGGCTGGTGCTGCGCGGGACAAAGACCCTGGCTGTCCGCATGAAACAACATGACGACAACGGCCGCGTCATGGCCGATTACCTCAGCGGACATCGCAAGGTGAAGAAGGTCTTTTACCCCGGACTCAAGAGCCATCCGCAATATGAACTGGCGTGCCGCCAGATGTCGGGCTTCGGCTCGATGATTACGTTTGAGACCGGCTCACTCAGCAACGCCAAGCGCCTGCTCAAGCGCGTGCGGCTGTGCACCATGGGCGAATCGCTGGGCGGCGTCGAGACCCTCATCTCTCATCCGGCAACGATGACGCACGCGGCCATCGGCGAAAAAGGCCGCAAGGCGATCGGTCTTACCGATGGAATGGTCCGAATCTCGGTTGGCATTGAAGACATCGAAGACATCATCGCCGATCTCGAACAAGCCTTGGCTTAGCGTCGACTCGAGTCGAGCAGACGATTCCCCGGAGGGCCCCATGCTGACGACAGAAGCCGATCAGATTACCGAACTCCTGAAAACAGCCAAAACGATCGCGGTAGTCGGCATCTCCGATTCCGCCATGCGTGCCAGCTTCGGCGTTTCGGAGTACATGCGCGCGCACGGCTATCGCATTATCCCGGTGAATCCGGCGATCAAGGAGTGGCTGGGCGAGACAGCGTACCCGTCGCTGCTCGAGATACCCGAGAAGGTCGACCTCGTCGACGTCTTCCGCCGTTCTGACGCTGTTCCTGAAATCGTCGAGCAGGCGATCCAGATCAAGGCGCCTGCCATCTGGCTTCAAGAAGGCGTCATTCACGAACAAGCGGCCGAGCGGGCGCGCAAGGCGGGAATTTTCGTGGTGATGGACCTCTGCATCCTGAAAGAGCACCGCAAACGCCTTTAAGCGCACTGGCGTCAGGTCTATAACGCGACCTCGATGCCAGGCGCGGGCGGGATCCTACGCTCCGTTCCGCAGTCCGCCGGCAATTCCCCCTAACAAACAGAAAAGGCGCGGTTTCCCGCGCCCTCGGTCAGACTTTCGTTGGAACTATTGCGAATCGGCGGCGCCCCCGGGTTGGGTGGCGCTAACGATGCCAAGTTCATGCGGTGAAGGGATATTGGCGGTCTCCGGATTCAGGAGGCCTTTATGGTCAGGGCCTAAACCCAGCTTAATCAGCGCCCGCGAGTCAGGGGTGATCTTAGTCTGCCAGCCGTTATCGGCCTGGAATTTGGTCATAGCGTCTTTGGAGGCCTGGTCCCACACGCCGGTAGGATCGCCGGCCAGGTAATGCTCGCGGATCAGAGCGCTTTGGATCTCGGTGGTGCGTTGCTCGTCAATGGTGCGCTGTCCGTGAGAGTGGGAGGATGTGGTCTTCAGGAAACTCTTGGAGTAGTGGCTAGAGGAGCTGTGGTGCCCGTGCTTCGATTTTGTCTGGGTGCTGGTAGCTGCCGAAGCTGCTGTTGCCAGCCCCAACGCCACCACACCGACGCCGACACATTGAAGTACACGATTCCCAATAGGCAACGACCACCTCTCTGGCAAGCTATTAAAATGCACGAACCAGTCCCTTCATTGTAAAGAACCTTTAATGCTGAGGGGAACAACAAAATGCCCGGGGTTCCCAAATTGAAATAGGTGCGGCGCTGGGCATCTTTGCACCTCTGATGCTGCAGCGCCGCTGCCGGGATTGCCGGCTAGTTACTCCTCTGGAGGGTTCCAGAGTACCTTCTGGTTACGGGAGCGTTCCTCCCATGAACACCGTACTGTTGTCGCGCGTTCCCCGCGGCCGGACCAGGAAGACCACATCCTGACCGCTCTTTGTCTGCGACTCGATGCGGTGGAAGTCGTCTTCATTGTTCACCGGCTGCTTGTTGATCTCCAGGATGACGTCGCCGCGGCTCAGACCGGCGGTGTCGCCGAAGCCGTCCGGCTTCACGTCCTGAACGATCACGCCCTTGGTGTTCGGCATGCTATAGCGGTTGGCCATGTCCTGCGTAATGCCCTTGACCGTCAGGCCGAACTTGCTCTCCTGCGGCTGGCCTTCCTCACCCTGCTCCTGCTCACCACCCAAACGCGCGGCGAACAGCTTGGCGCGATCCGCGATGGTGACCTCGGCGCTCGATTCCTTGCCGTTGCGGACGTAGCCCAGCTTGGCGGTGGTGCCCGGCTTTAACGCCGAGATATCAGCCACCAACTCGTCGCCGTTCTTGATCGGCTTGCCGTTGACCGAAACGATGGTGTCGCCCGTCTTCAATCCGGCCTTTTCCGCCGGACCGTTGGGAGTGACGCTGGCGATGGTGACGCCGCTGTTCACGCCGTATACGCGGGCAACGGCAGGATTGGCCACCGCATTGAATTGCACGCCGATGGAGCCGCGCATGACCTTGTGGTCGGGGCCAATCAGCTGATTGTAGACATTGACGACCGTGTTCGACGGCATCGCAAAGCCGACGCCCTGATAACCGCCGCCGCTGGTGTAAATGGCGGTGTTGATGCCGATGATTTCGCCGTTCATGTTGACCAGCGGGCCGCCCGAGTTGCCGGGATTGATGGCCGCGTCGGTCTGGATGAAGGATTCGAACTGGCGTCCGGGAACGATGTTGCGCCCGATGGCGGAAACGATGCCGGCGGTCACGGTTTCATTCAGTCCAAACGGACTGCCGATGGCCAGCACCCAGTCGCCGACATTCATGGCGTCCGAGTTGCCGAGCCGCGCTGCAGGCAGCGGCTTCTTGGCGTCGATCTTGATGACCGCGAGATCGGTTTCCGCATCCACGCCGACCACGGTCGCCGTGTAGGTCACCGTCTCGGGATCGCCCATCAGGTTGACGCGAATCTTGTCGGCCTTATCGACCACGTGATTGTTGGTGACGATGTAGCCCTTCGGATCGACGATGACGCCGGAGCCGAGCGAGCGCTCACGCATATCGGGCGAGCCGCCAAACTGTCCGCCGCCCTGGCCGCCCTGACCACCTTGACCCTGGCCACCGAAGAAGCGGTTAAAGAAATCCTGAAAGGGATTATCTTCACCCCCGCCGCCCGGACCTTCTTCCTGTCCTTCACCCTGGCCGCCCTGATCCGCGCCATTCCCACCTCGACCATGCGGACTCTTAGAGAGGTCTCGGTGTTGATGTTGACCACGGTGGGCTCAAGCTGGCGGGCAATGGTCGAAAACTGATTCGACATCTGCACGGGCGAAGGAACCTTCAAAGGCGTCGCATCCGACGACGAGTTCTGTTCCTTGCCTTTGACGGCTCCAGAGACAACCGTGCCAATCAAAATGCCTAACGAGAGTGTCGCCAGTACGACCATTGTCGAGGCAAAGCGATTGGCCTTAAATCTTTGCCCGAAACCTGAAGCTTGCGAATCCATGCACTGTCCTCCGGCTAATAGAGCCAAATGAAAATTATACAGTCGCCGCGACTTGTACTGGGATTTGAGGGGAGTCGAACTGAGGATTCTCATGCATTTAGACGCCAAAGACAGGCAATTGGTCACCAGCGCGGCTCTGCGATAAGCAATTACCGGGAACTCACACCCTTGGACTCGTCCGGAAAAGCCGGGTGCAATTCGAGACAACTTAACGTTCCGCTGCTGCGGCCGGGCCTTGGGCGCGCTAGCCGGCCTACTCCGCCTGATAAACGGTCTTGCCGCCGACCACTGTTCGCAAGACTTGCGTCTTGAGGATTTCCGGCGGAGTGACCTTGGTCAAGTCCCGGTCAAGCACTACGAAATCGGCCAGCATACCGGGGGCGAGCGGTCCCTTTCTCTTTCTCCGCGAACTGCGCGTAGGCGGAGCCAGTGGTATAGGCCGCCAGCGCCTGCTGAATGGTCAGCTTCTGCTCCGGGAAGATATTCCTTCGTTCCGGCCTCGTTCTTGCGTGTAACAGCGGCATAGAGGCCGCGGAAGGGCGTGATCGGCTCGACCGGATAGTCGGTTCCGAAGGCAATGCGCACGCCGTGATCGAGAAAATCCTTCCACGGGTAAGAGGTCTTCGCGCGCTCTGGCCCGATTCGCTCCACCGCCCAATTCATGTCGGTCAGCAGATGATTCGGCTGCACCGAGGCAATCACGCCCAGCTTGCGATATTGCGCGATCTGGCCGGGATCGATGACCTGGTCGTGCTCGATGCGGAAGCGGAAGTCGCGCTCGCGATGGTTCTGGTGCGCATCGCGTTCGGCCTCGGCGAAGGCATCGAGCGCCATCTGCGCGGCGCGATCGCCTATGGCGTGAAATCCCAACTGAAATCCTGCCGCTGACCGCTCCACCGCCATGCGGTTCAGCGTGCTCTGCTCGTATTGCGGCAATGCCGGAGTTGCCGGGATCGTCGGATACGGCGCCATCAGCGCAGCCGTGCGCGAGCCCAGCGAGCCATCCATGAAGCCTTTGAGCATCGCGGTATGCAGCATGGGATCGTTCGGCCGGATGTTGCGCGCGATGCTGCTGCAGCAACGGCAGAGGCTCGTTGAACATCAGCCACTCGCTGATGCGCGACCGTCAGCTTGCCTTCCTTCTCCAGATCTTCGTAGACCAGAAAGTCTTCCCACTCGGAATTGTCCTGCATCGGACGTGATGCCCGCAGCGGGCAGCGTCGGCCAGCGCCAGCTCGATGCCGCTTTCGCCGCTGCGCCAGCGACGGCCGAGGGACCTTCGCCAGCATCCTGTCCTTTGCGGTTTCGCGGAGCATGCCGGTGGCCACACCGCTCGCGTCGCGATCGATCTTGCCGCCCGGCGGATCGGGGGTCTTGCTCAGTATTCCGGCGGCTTTCAGCGCAGCAGTATTCGCCACGCCGATGTGGCCGTCGACGCGCACAAACAGGATCGCGGGATGGTCGCCGGTGACCGTGTCGATGTCCTGGCGCGTGGGCAGAGTCTCGCCGACCCAGAGCGTGTGATCCCAGCCGCGGCCGACGATCCAGTCTCCCGGCGGCATCGTCTTGGCGTGTTCGGCGATGCGCTGCTGCATCTCGGCCAGCGATTTCACGCCGACCAGATCGACCTGCAGGTGCATCCGGCCTCCGGCCGCCAGATGCAGGTGCGCGTCGTTAAAGCCCGGCATAACAAAGTGGCCGCCCAGATCAACGACTTCGGTGTGGCTCTGCTTCATTTTGCGAATGTCCTCGTTAGAGCCGACGGCGATGATGCGGCCATCGCGGATCGCCATGGCTTGCGCCCGGGCCGGAGCGGCCTGTGTGTAGATGTCGCCGTTCACGAAGATGATGTCGGGAGCGTCTTTGCTGGAGGCGCTTGCGGAACTGCCGAAAGAATTTGCGTTCAGGAGCATGAGAGATGCGAGCGCTAGCAGCAACGGCTTCATTCGTCGGCGACTCCGGCAAGCGCCAAGGTCAAGCAGCAGGATGCGTTTCAGCCCAAGATCGCGGCCGGCAGAGTCGTACCACTCGTGAATGGTGTGGGCGCCGCCGCCGCTGCCGCCGGCGCCGATGGCGATGGCTTCCCTGCCCAGCGACAGGGGGATGTTCGCGTCGGTCGAGGCGCGCTGAATGCGAGCGGTGTTGCCCAGATGCGCATCGACGGCGCGGATGGTCTTCAGCAGCTGCGATTCGCCGGGCAGATCCGCCGCCGGACGATTGCCAATGATCCGCACTTCGGCTGTCAGCATTTCCTGCTTCTTGCGGCCGGTGATCTCCGGGATAACGTGATCGACGGCCTCGTGCAGCGCGCGCTCCAGGCGATCCAGTTCTTCTACCGAAGCCGAGCGCGTATCGACGCGCATGCGTGGCCGATCTCGGGAATGGAGTTCACCGACGTGCCGCCGTGAATGGTGCCGACGTTGAAGGTGGTCTTAGGCGAAACCGGAACCGGCGTTCGGGTAAAGCGGTCGATCATGCGCGCCAGGGCGACGATAGGATTGGCGACGCCGAAGTCGCTCCAGGAGTGGCCGCCCTGTCCGCGGACCGTGACCTCGTAGCGGCGGCTGCCCAGCCCTTCGGCGATGATGGTGTCGGTGCCGGCGCCGTCAACGACGATCAGCGACGCGATGGTCGCCGACCAGCGCGGCTGCTGGATAGATGTAGCGCATGCCACGCAGATCGCCTTCGCCTTCCTCGCCGACGTTGCCGATGAACAAGTAGCGGCGCGGTGTTGGCGACATTCGCGGCATGCCAGCGCACCGGCGATCGCCAGCAGCGCGGTGATGCCGGAGGAGTTGTCGGAGATGCCGGGCCCGTAGAGCTTGTCGTTGTCGCGGCGAACGACGATCGGGGTGTCCGGCGGGAACACGGTATCGATGTGTGCGCTGAGCGCAATGAAGGGCGCCGTGGGATCGGTTCCCGGCCGGATGCCAAAGACATTGCCCAGTTCATCGCGATGAACTTCGCTCAAGCCCATTGCGCTGAAGCGCTCCGCCAGCCATCGGCTGCGCGCGTCCTCGCCCCACGGCGGAGCGGGAACCGCTGTCACCTGAAGCTGAAGCTCTTCCAGATCGCGAGCGTGCGAGCGGAACCAGGCGAAGGCCTCATGCACACGACGAAGCTCGGCGACGCGGGCGACCTGCTGCTGCGCCGAACGCGACCGCTGCGATTCGCTTGAACCTGTCCGAAAGAAGCTCGCGCTGGAGGACTTGGGCCCATGAGGATGTTCCAATGGTAATACGGCGGGCATGGGAGGAGAAGCTGTGAACGCTGCGGCAGCTTCGATCGCGGGCGGCTACCTTCAACAGCCTTGCAGCAGGGCACGACTTCACACGCGTGCCCTGCCACAAACCCTCGACAAATCCGGGAACAAACAACACACTGCCGCTTACGACGCCAGTTCCGACTGCACCCCGTTGGCTGCGTGTACGCATTCCATGATCTCGGCATCGGTCAGCATGTGGCTGGATTCCTTGGCGCGCTGCGAAGATGCGGTCGACCAGTTCCTCGTTCTGCGGAATGCCGTGGCGTTCCAGCCAGAACTGCACATTCGACTTGCCGCTCATGGGGCCGACCTCGATCACCTGCTCCATGCCGAAGAAGTGCGAGGGCACGCCGGAGTAGATGCTGTTGGCCAGCATCTCGTCGTTCTTGCGATAGGCCTTGATGACGGCAGCCGCATGAACGCCGGTTCCGGTGCGGAAGGCGTCGTCGCCGACCACCGGATAGTTCTTCGGAATAGGCACCCCCGTCGCCTTCGACACCGCGTCGCAATATTCCTTCAGCTTGCGTCAGGTCCTGGCTCTTCCACGGCTCGATGCCCAGCAGCTTCAGATTGACCAGCATCTGGTCCATCTGCGTGTTGCCAACGCGCTCGCCGATGCCGCATCGCCGTGGCATGCACCACCTCGGCTCCAGCCACCAACGCGGCGATCGAGTTCGCAACGGCCAGTCCGCGGTCGCAGTGCCCGTGCCACTCCACGCGGATGTTCTCGCCGGAGGGCTTCACCACTTCGTTCATGACGAAGTGCATCAGCGCGACCACGCCCATGGGAGTGGCATGCCCGACGGTGTCGCAGATCACGATGGCCTTCGCGCCGTAGCTGATCGCGGTGCTGTACAGGCGCTTGATGGTGTCGGGATCGCAGCGCGTGGTGTCCTCGGTGACGTACATGACGTCCAGGCCGAGCGAGACGGCGTAGTTGACCGCATTTTCGGTGGTGCGCAGCAGGAAGTCGTCGGTCCAGTCTTCGGTGTAACGACGGATCGGGCTGGAGCCAATGAAGGTCGCGGCCTCGATGGGAACGCCGGTACGCTCGACGATTTCGGCGATGGGACGAATGTCGTTCTGATGAGTGCGGGCGGCGCAGTTGGGCTTGATCTTCAGCTTCGCGCTGCCGATCTCGCGGGCCAGAGCTTCGCAGTGCGCAACGGCGCGAGGCCCGGCGCCCGGCAGGCCGATGTCGAGCATGTTGATCGCCGACAGCCTCCATCAGGTGGAGAATTTCGATCTTCTCTCGATGGTGGGATCGCGGACCGAAGGCGACTGCAGGCCGTCGCGCAGCGATTCGTCGTTCAACAGCACTTTACCGGCCGGCACCATCGACCTGGCATAGATCGTGTTCCAGTCGTAGATCAGCTCAGATATATTGGCGGTCACTTAGAAATACACCCCCACACTGGAGCGGGACGACACCGCACGAGCCCTTCGCCATAGCCGCATCTTCAGGCTAATCCGCCGACAGGACTCCTCTGCGCTGACCGGCGCACGGCAATGCACAGCCACCCTCACAGTCGCTTGCAGAAGAGATTATCGCGCAAAGGCGATTATTTTCCCATTTTTCCCGACGGGCTCAACTTTGGCCCTCAGGGGCTGGCTTTTCGAGAGGAGTGGCGCAGTCGGCGCATCATTTATCGCAAACCTGCGAGCCAACTTGAAACACCAGTCACATCTAAGTCACGCGAGAGCGCCAAGTTAGCCATGCGTGCATTCATACTTTCGAATTTACCGGGCCGAGTCATGGGAAATCAGAAGAAACAGAAACGAGCAGGTCGAGCGCTCTGAGTTGAAACCTGCTGGAAAAGAAGGAGGATCCGTCAAGCTGGATCCAAAAATATCTTGATTTGGCGGACCTGCTGATGAGAAGGCGCAAACCAAAACGCGACGACGATCGCCCAAAGGCAGCCTGACCTCAACCGATCAAATGCTGATTTGACCGCCGGAACAGTCCCGCAGACCGCAACGCTCCCCGCAACTTCGTAACGAGTTTTCTGGCAAACAGCAAATCCAGAAATCCGCCCATCTGCGCCTGGTATTGCCGGCTGTAGCCGAACCACCACGCTTTCCGAATGCCGGACATCAGATCGACATCGATGTACTTGGTCTGCACCATCTCCTGAAGTCCCATTTCGCCGTGGGCTCGGCCGATGCCGCTTTGCTTAAAGCCACCGTGCGGCGCTTCGGCAATGCCGAAGCAGGAGATCATGTCGTTGACCATCACCGCGCCGGCTTTCACCCGCGCGGCAACGGTTCGCCACGTCTTCGGTCCTGCGTCCAGACGCTGGCGGCCAAGCCGAAGTCGCTGTCGTTCGCCAGGCGGATCGCTTCTTCGTCGCTGTCGAAAGCGGCAACCGGAAGAACCGGGCCAAAAGTTTCTTCCTGCATGATGCAGCATGTCGTTGGTCACGTCTGCCAGCAGAGTAGGAGCGTAGAAATTCGGCCCCAGTTCGGATAGACGTTCGCCGCCGGCCAGAAGGCGCGCGCCGCGGCTGAACCGCATCATCGACCTGCGTCTCCACGATCTTTAACTGGCGTTCGTGAATCATCGGCCCAATTTCAACATCAGACCCGATCCCGTTGCCGACACGCAGCTTCGCAATCTTCTCCTTACACTTTTGAAGGAACGGCTCGTAGAGGCTGCGATGGACATAGCAGCGCTCCAGAGACAAGCAAGTCTGTCCGGCATTCATGAAGGCGAACCACACGGCGCCACTGCTGGCGACCTCAAGGTTGGCGTCGTCCAGCACCAGCATCGGATCCTTGCCGCCCAATTCCAGAACCACAGGTAAAAGACGCCGCGCAGCAGCTTCGCCGACGCGCTTACCGGTCGCGACGCTACCGGTGAAGATCAGCTTGTCGATCGGCGATTCGAGCAGCGCTGCTCCCGTCGCCCCTTCGCCGACTACGACTTGCAACAGGGCTGGGTCGAGGCCTGCTGAGAGAAACATCCGTTCCAGCTCTTTGGCCACCAGCGGCGTGAACTCCGAGGGCTTCAGCACCACCGCGTTCCCTGTCGCCAGCGCCTGAAGCGCTTCAAGCGCCGGAGTGGAGAACGGATAATTCCACGGAGCGATAATGCCAATGACGCCGTAAGGCTCGTGAACCAGCTTGCCACGCTTGGCCTTCATAGCGAGATTGGCATGATTAACAGGGCGGTCTCGCAGGAAAGCGTGAATGTTTCGAATGCAAAACTCAACCGCGTCGAGAACCACCAGGACTTCGGTAGTAAGCGCTTCGGCCGCTGGCTTGCCAGCCTCGCGGCAGATCAGGCGGGCAACGTCGTCGCGCTGGGCGCAGGAGCAACTCCTGGAAGCGTCGCAGCACGGCGATGCGCTTGGAAATGGGCGTCGCCTGCCAGCCAGGTTGGGCTTCTTTGGCTCGCTGAACCGCTGCTCGCACCTCCTCGGGAGTGGCGCACGGCAACTCCGCCAGCGCCTCGCCAGTCGCGGGATTGTAGCTGACAATGGTGGCTGCGGCCCCGATCTTCGCTTCTGTAACCATGCTTTCGTTCCGCAGCCCTAGTATTCGACGCTGACCAGGTACAGGCCGCAAGCGGCGGCCGTGGGTCCGGCAGCACTGCGTTTGCGGGCTTCAAGGATGGCTGGCACGTCCGCGATCTTCAGCGAACCTTTGCCGACGAGAAGGAATGTCCCTACCAGATTGCGCACCATGTGGTGCAGGAAACCGTCTCCGCGGACAGTGTAGACCAGTTCATCGTCAGTCCGCATCCATTGCGAGGAGTGAATTGTGCGCACGTTGCTGACCTGACCGAATCGGGATTCGTCATCCTCCGCCGCCTCGGCGATGCGAGAGGCGCGATCAGGGTCCGAAGCCGCGAACGAAGTGAAGTCATGTGTACCGACCACGGCTTCCGACGCGCGCAGCACGGCCTCTTCGTTCATCGGGTATGGATCGTGGAAGACATACCGCGCCAGAAACGGCGGGCAGATATCGGCACGGAAAATTCGGTAGCGATAGGTTTTGGCCGTCGCCGAGTGCCGGGCGTGGAAATCGTCCGCCTTCACCTCGACTGAGTTGACCCGAATCGAGGACGGCAGAATGTCGTTCAGGGCAATGACCATGTTGCGTTCGGGGATCGGACTTTCCAGGCGCACGGACGCGACCTGCGCCAGCGCATGAACTCCGGTATCGGTGCGACCCGAGCCTTGCGGCAGAACATCTTCGCCGGTCAGCCTCTTCAGGCATTCAGCCAGCGTGCCCTGCACGGTGGCCAAGCCGGGCTGGACCTGCCAGCCATGAAACTCCGCGCCGTCGTAGGCCAACGTGATTTTGAGATTGCGGCTCACAGCAATATTGATTCCGTCACGGCAAGGTCCATAGTTTTCGATGTGTTAAGCAATGTTAAGCAGTGTAAAGCACACATTTGTAAAAGCAGTGTGTCAGATATACTACCCTTTCCCTGCACCCTACGAGGTTCAATCATTCTTGTCCGCCTGTTCTGTCATCTGGGATTCGCATCTCCGCCAATTGTCCTGAAAACTGTAAAAGGCGACAGGAATTTGCTGCAGAGCTGTGTACAACTCTTAGGGTTCGATCTAGGAGAGCAATCGTGATATTTGCTTCCAATCTACGCTCGTATCGTTTTGCCAGCCGGACCCGGCTCTTATTCGTCATCCTATTCGTGGCTGCGTTCAACCTTCTGAGCGTCGCCCAAGAGCAGTCTCAGCAGAACGCGACTCCGGCGCCGACGACTTCGGAGCAGAAGGCCGCCACCGGACAGTCCTTGACGCCGCTGCCGCAGGCTCCGGCGCCGCAGCACAATGTTCCTGCGTACGCCGATCAGAACTATGCGTTTGGCAAGCGTCAGTGGCCCAACCCCTTCGTCATCTACGCGCCGCGGACCATTCCTGCAGTCAACGTGACCAACTCTCCGCGCGTGGATCAGACCATGAAGGACGGGAAGTTCTTTCTATCTCTGAACGACGCCATCGCTCTGGCTCTCGAGAACAATCTTGACATCGGCATCCAACGTTACAACTTGTCGATCGCCGATACCGACATTCTGCGCACGTCCTCCGGCGCGGTAGCGCTGGGCGTGAACGCCGGACTGGTGCAAGGCACGCCCGGAGGAACCACCGGCACGACGTCGGCTGGCGGCACTGGCACGTCCTCCACCGGCTCGACTGGCGGCGGCGCAGGCGGAACGACCATCGGCGTAGGTGGAGCGGGTTCGGGCGCTGCAGGCATCGTGGCGTCGACCCAGGGCGAAGGTCCTACGCTCGATAGCTACGATCCGGTCATCACCGGCACGGTCAATTTCCAGCGCGCCGTGACCCCCGAATCCAACACCATCATCACCGGGGCCAACACGCTGTATCAGAACACGACTACGGCCAACTTCCTTTACAGCCAGGGCTTCCCGACAGGAACCCTGATGACGGTCGGATTCAACAACAGCCGAATCGCCTCCAATGCGCTGTTCAACACGATAGATCCATATCTTCAGCCGAGCTTCCAGTTCCAGCTTCGGCAGCACCTGCTGCAGGGCTTCGGCTTCGATCCGAACCTGCGCTACGTCCGCATTGCCCGCAATAACAAGCTGATCACGGAAGTCACCTTCCGCAACCAGATCATCACCACGGTTTCGCAGATCGAGAACATCTACTGGGATCTGGTGAACGCCTACGAGAACGTCACCGTACAGCAGCGCGCGCTGGACCTGGCTGACAAGACGCTATCGGATAACCAAAAGCAGGTCGCCGCCGGAACCCTTGCCCCGCTGACCGTGGTGCAATCGCAAAGCGCGGTGGCAACGGCGAAGCAGAATCTGATTGCGGCGCAGGTGAACTTGCAATTGCAGCAACTGCTGATGAAGAACGCGGTCACGCGCAACATGGCTGACCCCATCGTGGCGGTTGCGCCGGTAATTCCCACTGACACGCTGAATACCACGCAACCTTACGAAGTAGGCTCCGTCGACGACCTGATCGCGGAAGCGCTGAAACAGCGTCCCGAGATTGCAACCGCCCGGCTGAACTTGACCAACACCGAGATCACGCGCAAGTCACTGAAGAACGATTTGCTTCCGGCCCTGGATTTATACGCGTTCTATGGCGCGGCGGCGCTGGCCGGTCCGGCCAATCCACTTTGTACCGATCCAACGCAGTGCGCCGCGCCGGGATTTCCGACCAGCTACGCCGGCGCCTTCAGCAATCTGTTCAACAGCTCCTTCCCCGACAAAGGCGTGGGCGTGAACCTGAACATTCCCCTGCGCAATCGCCAGGTGCAGGCTGATCAGGCGCGCTCTGCGCTGGAATATCGCCAGGCGCAGATGAGCTTGCAGCAGACAGAAAATACCATCATGCTGCAGGTTCGTCAGGCCCAGTTTGCGCTGCAACAGAATTGGGTTGCGCTCCAGGCGTCGATCGCTGCCAGGGATTATGCTGCCGAGGCCCTGGACGCCGAGCAGAAGAAGTTGCGGATGGGCGCGTCGACCGGAACGCTGGTGCTGCAGGCCTCCAGCAACCTGACACAAGCCGAATCCAACGTGCTAGCCGCAGCGACCAATTATGAGAAGTCCAAGGTACAGCTCGATCTTTCGACTGCCGATACCCTGACCCGGCTTGGTATCGATATCACGGACGCTCAGGGTGCAAACGTCAAGCATCAGCCTGTAGTTCCCGGCGTTGTGCCGGCGAATAACAACGACCTTACAACTCCTAAACTGCAACCGTTGGGACCGGGTGGTCCGGGATCGGAGCCGACCATGGCGCCGCAAACAGGAGCTCAGCCCCAGAATCCGGCACCTTCGCAATCTGTCCAGCCCGAGCAACCGCAAGCCCAGCCGCAAAAATAGCGGGGCCAACGGGAGTAGCCGGTCGAAGGATTATTTGACAATGAGGACAACGGTGCTCAACAATAGCGGGCAAGTTGAAGCGGGTGCGGTCGCATTGACCCAAAAAGGCTTGGACGGCTCAAACCCAGCACAGACTGTCCAAGGATAACCCTATGGCGAAGATCCTTTGTGTGGATGACGAACCGAACATTGTCACGCTCAAGTGCGCCATTCTGGAGGCGGCGGGACATCAGGTAACTTCGTCCACGTCTGCCCATGACGCGATCGAAAAGCTGGCCCAGAACACCTACGATGCGGTGGTAACGGATTGGCGCCTGGGCGATGCCAACGGCCGCTCGATTGTGCAGGCGGCCAAGACGCATTCCACCATGCCTGTTGTGGTTGTTTCCGGCTATGTGGCCGAAGCCTTTCAGGCTGCCGAGCCGCTGGCAGACCTTTATCTGGAGAAGCCGGTCAATCCGGAGGAGCTGGTCACCATCGTCAACGAACTGCTGAAGACCAGCGATCATCCGGCCCATTGAGGCGCGCTTACCCACAGCCCTGACCGGCCTGACTGTCAGTTAATCGAAGGGGACAACGCACGAACTGCGGGATCGGCCTTGTCGGTTTCGGCCGACCCACGCCTCCCCGGGTTCACCGCCAGCGACGCCGTTGCCTGTGCGAGGATGCGGTGATGCACCACGAAAAGTGCCAGCTCCAGCCGATCTGATACCCCGATCTTGTCGAAGATGTTACGCAGGGCGTTCTTGATCACCTGCTCGCTGGTGAAGAGCTGCATCGCAATCTCGCGGTTCTTGTAGCCTTGGACGATCGCCGCAATAATGCGCAGCTCCCGATCCGAGAGACGTTTGCGGACGCGCGCTCCTACCAGGTCATCATTGACTTCGACATCGCTGGAGTTCGGCCCTTGCAGGAAGTGCTGCCCCTGCGCCAGGCGCCGCACAGCTTCAACGACCATGTTGCCGCTGGCGGAACGGTAGATGACGCCCTGCACGCCCATGCGCATGAAATCCGACGCATTCTCGTTGTTATCGCAGAGCATCAGCACCGCAATGCTATGGCGCTGCGCAATGTCCTGAACATCATGCAGGAATGACAGGAAGCTGGAAGCAAGGATGACAACGCGCGGCCGAAGCTTGTCGAGCGCGTTGAGCAGTTGCTCAGGGGATTGAGGCTGTCCCACGATTCGGACATCCTCTTCAACTGCCAGCACCTTGGCGATGCCGGCGCGAAAGATCGCTTGGTGGTCAGCGATAATTACGTTTGTCATGGTCGCAGTTGGGAGCCTAGTCCTTTCCGGAATTTTGCCCGGAGTCGCGGTAACTCCATTGGGCACCGTGGAGGAATACGACAGACTGCGTTTCAATTAGGGTTTTATACCACGGATGTCTGTTGGGGAATAGCTCTTTCGTTTAGGGTATGAAGTTACTAGCCGGTTAGAGTTAAGGTTCCAGTCGAGATCAGGTTTGATTCAGCTTCGTTCGACGCGGCGACGCGGCATCGCCCTGGTAACTCTCATCGGCTCGTCAGTGCTGCTCGGCGGCGGTATCATCGAAGAGTTGGCTACTACTCTCACATCCTCTCGCATTGAGACCCGGCCCAACTGGGCGGAGGTCTCGTTATCGGCTCTGCGCCACAACTTCCGAGTAGTGCAGGACCACGTCGGCCAAGGCGTCACCATTTGCGCTGTCGTGAAGTGCAACGCCTATGGACACGGCGTAGAAGAATGCGCTCCCGCGCTGCAGCAGGCTGGAGCGACATGGTTCGGCGTCACCTCAACGGACGAAGGAATTGTCCTGCGCGAGTCCGGAATTACGGCGCGCATTCTCGTTATGTGCGGCTTGTACCCCGGCGAGGAAGAAGAGGCGCTGCGTCACTCGCTGACGCCGGCGGTCTTTCGTCTGGATCAGGCGGAAGCGCTGGCGCGCGCCGTTACCCGAATGGGGCTGGGGCAGAGTGCGCCGATCCACCTGAAGATCGATACCGGAATGGCGCGTCTGGGACTACCACTCGCCGAGTTAAAGTCTTTTGCCGAGGGTGTGCAACGGCTACCGCAGATTGAACTGGAAGGTGTCTTCAGTCATCTCGCGTCATCTGAAGTGCTCGACGACGAAGATACGGCGACGCAGATACGCCGCTACGAAGCAGCTCTGCGCAGTCTGGCCGAGTATGGATTGCACCCGCGGCTCCGCCATCTCGCCAATAGCGGCGCAGTAGGTGCCCGTCCGAATACGTGGTACAACTTCGTGCGCCCGGGCCTGGCTTTGTACGGTTACGAGCAACCGGTGTTCCGCGATGGGTTCCAGGTCCACGACATGAAACCGCTGCCTCTGAAGCCTGTTCTCGCCTGGAAGACGCACGTGCTGGGATTGCGCGATGTGCCCGCAGGCCAGCCACTGGGATACAGCGGCGCCTACGTCACGCCCGCTCCGGCGCGAATTGCGGCTGTCTCAGTCGGATATGGCGACGGTCTGTCTCGTAAAGTCTCAATTCATGCCGGAGATCCAATTCCGTCGTTGGATGACGATCCGGCCGTGGGCCGCGGCGAAGTGCTGGTGCGTGGCAGCCGCGCGCCGATGGTTGGGCGAATCTCGATGGACTTGACGCTGCTCGACGTCACTCGAATTCCTGGCGTCTCCATTGGCGATGAGGTGACCCTGATCGGGCGCAGTGGCCGCGAAGAAATCACCGCATGGGACCTGGCGCGCAGTTCCGACACCGTGGCTTACGAAACGCTTTGCAATTTGTCGAAGCGGGTTCCGCGCCGCCATGCGGAATAGTCAAGCTTTAACTCAGCCGATAGAAACTTAACACTGCGTCCCCCTGCTCCAATCGGCGATAGCGTAGCAGTGCCCCGAAACGCTCTTCCAGATTGAACTTCTTTTCGTGTTCGGCAATCACGATCGTGGAGGGCTGCAGCAGACGCGATTGGGACAGGAATCCAAGCGTCTGTTCGTAAGTGCCGCGCATTCTATAGGGCGGATCGAGGAAGCAGAAATCGCAGACCACGCCGGTGCTATCGAGCAACGGCAAGGCCTTGGCCACCTCGCGCTCTTGCACTTCGTAACCGGCGGTGATGCCGAGGCTTTGCAGATTTTCGCGCAGTAGCCGCGCATGCTTCTTGGCTGATTCCACGAAGTAGACTTGGCGCGCGCCGCGGCTGAGCGCTTCGATACCGACCGCACCTGTTCCGGCGTAAAGATCAATCCAGACGGTCTCGGACAAATCGCGAGCTGCGCCGAGCACGTTGAAAATCGTTTCGCGCAAGCGGTCGCTGGTTGGGCGCAAGTCCAGTCCTGGCAAGGATTGCAGGGGGCGGCTGCGAAATTGTCCGGCGATAACGCGCATGGGCTCAAGACAGTGTCACATAATTCGGCCGAGGCAGAGCGGCGCGATCCTTACCGGTTGAAACTCTTCGACAGAAACGGGAGCACGACTTTTTCCATGCGCTCTCCGATGTGGTTGTCGTGAGTTCCGTCATACAGCGCGTACTGATGAGCAATCCCGATCTTGGTCATCTCCTCATCCAGCTGTTTTGTGCCGATGACGATGTCCTGAAATTCATCCTGCCGGCCAACGTCGAAACCAATAGCTCGCAATCGCGCCTGACCAGCGGCGTACCTGGCCGTGACCGCGTTCAGCATATTGGCTTTCCACAGCGCAATCACGGCCGGGACCGGCTGGCCTTTGCTGTCGAATGGCCAATCCACGCCGAATGGCGAATTCTTCAGGTTGGGCGAGAACGCCGCCGCGAAGGCCAGTTCAATTTGCGGCCCCATGCCGGAATTAAAGACTTCCTGCAAGCCCTTGGCCTTTTCCGCCTTGATGATGTCGTCGCGATTTTCCTTCTCATCCCAGAAGACGCAGCATGGGCTCATGCCGTAGGCTGCGGTAAATATCTCAGGATGATCCATGCCGATGCGCAGCGCACCGTAGCCTCCCATCGAATGCCCGGCAATACCACGTTTATCCACGCTCGCCAAAGTGCGATAGTGGGCGTCGATGTAGGCCACGAGGTCGCGCGCGATGAAGTCTTCCCAATTACCCGAGAGCTCGGAATTGGTGTAAAAACTGCCGCCGAATCGGTTAAAGGCGTTCGGCATGACGATGATCATCGGCTCAATCGCATGCTGCTCGATGAGCCGGTCCATCATTTCCGGGAGGCCGACATAGCCGGGCGTCATCCACCCTCGATTGTCGCCGGTGTAACCGTGCAGTAGATAGACCACCGGATATCGCTGCGCGCCGGCATCGTAACCGGGAGGCAGATAGACGGAGACTTCCCGGTCGGCCGAATCGAAAACGTGGTTGTGCTCCAGAGAGGCGCCATGCACGGTGATCTGTACGATCTGGCCGCGCGCCTTGGCTTCGCGCGCTGAAACAACGGACAGAAGCAGCCCTACGCAGGCGCAAAGAACCGCCGCCTGTTTCAGCAGCAGAGCCGCACGCCGGCTTGAGCATTCGTTTACCATCGCTGACTGCCGATCTCTCCATAAGTGTATAGAATCAATTTTGGGGAGGATGATGAGGAGCTGGTCGATTCCCGTTGGACGCTTGTTGGGGGTGGACATCCGCCTTCACCTGACGTTCGTCGCCCTTCTGGTCTTTGTCTGGGGCACGCAATCCATCACGATGGGCGCCAATGGCGCCGCCCGCGGTCTGACGCTCGTGGGCATCATTTTTGGCTGCGTGGTATTACACGAACTCGGTCACGCAGTGGTGGCGCGACGCAGCGGCGTTGCCGTGCGATCGATCATCCTACTGCCCATCGGCGGCGTCACCCTGATGGACGATCTTGGCCCGCAGAATTCCAATCCAGGGCGTGATATCCGTATCGCCATAGCGGGGCCGCTGGTCAATCTCGCCATTGCCGCTGTCTCGGGCGCGTTCATCCTGGCGGTTCTGCCGGAGGCGAATCTCTGGGCACGTCCTTTTGTTCACGCTGAAAATCTTCCCCGTGCGCTCTTCTGGAGCAATGTTTTTCTCGGCGCATTCAATCTTCTTCCTGCTTATCCCATGGACGGCGGACGCATCCTGCGCGCCTACCTTAGCGAGCGCATGGAATATGTGCGTGCGACGCGCATCGCCGTTACCGTCGGTCAAGCCTTTGCCACCCTGTTGATCTTCGTCGGCATTTGGAGCCCATGGCTCATGCTGATTGGCTTCTGCCTGTTCGTTGGTGCGCAACTGGAAGATCGCTCAGTGATGTTCCAGTCAGTGCTGGAGAGCGTGCGCATGGAAGATGTGATGCTGACCGGCTTCTCAACGCTCTCCCCCGCCGACACCTTGGAAGACGCGCTGCATAAGGCGGTACACACGCTGCAGGACGATTTTCCGGTGGTACGCGGTGTCGACATGGTGGGCGTGATCAGCAAGCAGCGGATCGTTGAAGCCATGCGGCGCGGCGGCAACGGTTATGTGCAGGCCGCCATGGTGCGCGCCTTCGATATCGCGCAGCGCTCCGACTCGCTGGCATTGGCTTTCCGCAAGCTGAAGGGACACGGCCTGAACATGATTCCCGTGGTGGATCAGCAGCGGCTGGTGGGGATTGTCACCATGCAGAATCTTATGCACAGCCTGGCCTTGCTGGCCGAAACCCGCAGACTGCGGCGGCAGCAGGAAGAAAGCTGAGAAGCTAGCGGCGTACAGCCGCGCGCGCGCGTTTCGCCGTAGCGGCCTTTACCGGGCCGGTTCCCGTCGGAGGTTTCTTCTCGCCTTCGACCAGGTCCCGCAACACGGTCGCGTTGTTGTAGTCCTCATTCTTCGACGCGAAGAGCAGCGTCAGGCGTGGGTGCTCTCCGTGGATCTCATACAACTGCTGCAAGGCGTTTACCGCTGCTTCGGACGAAAGCTCCTTGAGATACTGCTGCCGGAACTTGTTCTTCTGCTCGGGATGGGCATGGAACCACTTACGTAGTTCGTTCGAAGGCGCCAAGTCGCGGAGCCATGCGTCGAGGGCTGCGGCTTGCTTGGTCAAACCACGCGGCCACAAGCGGTCTACGAGTACCCGCGCGCCGTCGTCGGGTGACGGCTTGAGATAAACGCGTTTGATGTTGACCGACATGCGAGGTGTATTCTAACTCTGTCGGCGGCCGCTTGGGCGGCCGCCGACAAGGTAAATGCAGCATCCCAGGAAGAACCGTTGACTCTCAAGCGCGCGCGCTTCGTTCTGCCGGCTCTGGCCACCCTATTTGCGATTCTCCTTCTCAGCGGGTGTGACGCCGAGCCGCACAAGACCGATGCTGAACTCGGCCTCAGCGTGCAGCAGGCCGCTGGCCGCCGCATCTATGAGACACGCTGCGCCGATTGCCACTTCGCTTACATCGGCCGCAACCTGAAAGGCCCAAGCCTGCAAGGACTGTTCAAGAAGCGATTCATGAGCAGCGGCATTCCCGCCAATGACGACCGGGTGACCGACATCATCGTGATGGGACGGGCGAAGATGCCGGCCTTCCAGAACAAGCTAACCCAGCAGCAGTTCGACGAGTTGATGGCATATCTGCACACGTTGTGAGGACCTGCTCCCTTTTCCCTCTCCGCGTTTCGCCGAATGCTTCTTGCGCTCTTCACGCTGCGAGAATGACTATTTTGGCTGCGACCGCGAGACCGGTACGTGAGTCTAATGCTGTGTGGGCGAATGACGAAAGGCGTTTCGGTTGTTCGCTGTACAATACTCATAGCTCATGGCATCTGTCCCGGAACTCATCCAGATCGAAATTGCACCGCGCCGGCCGGCTTCCAAGCCGGAGTGGCTGAAGGCGCGCGCGCCCGTCGGTGACAACTACCACGATCTGAAAACGCTGGCCCGCAAGCTTGATCTGCACACGGTGTGCGAGTCGGCCCACTGCCCTAACATCGGCGAATGCTGGAACCATCGCACCGCGACCTTCATGTTGCTGGGAAATTTGTGTACCCGCCGCTGCGGCTTCTGCGCAGTACCCAAGGGACGGCCACAGCCCATCGACTTTGACGAGCCGCGCCGCGTAGCCGAGGCGGTTGAGAAGCTGGCTCTGAAATTTGCCGTTGTCACCAGCGTCAATCGCGATGACAACAATGTCGGGGGAGCAACGGTCTTCGCGGAGACGATTCGCGAGATCCGCCGCCGCGTTCCCGATTGTCGCGTCGAGGTGCTGATTCCCGACTTTCAGGGATGGGAAGAGCCGTTGCAGATCGTGATGGACGCGAAGCCTGACATCCTGAATCACAACACCGAAACGGTTCCGCGGCTCTATCGCGTTGCGCGCTCCGGCGCGCGCTACGAGCGCACGCTTCGTCTACTGGAGCGGGCGAAGGAAATCAATCCCGCAATTCCCACGAAAACCGGCGTCATGGTTGGGTTGGGTGAGAGCACCGACGAGTTACTCCAGGTGTTTCGCGATCTGGCAGCGCGCAAGGTCGACATCTTGACCGTCGGTCAATATCTGCGCCCTTCCAAAGACCACTTGCCGGTGGCGCGGCTCTATCCGCCGTCCGAGTTCCGCATGCTGAAAGAAGAATCTTTGAAGATGGGATTCCGCCATGTGGAATCGGGTCCGCTGGTACGCTCCAGCTACCACGCGCACGAGCAAGCAGACTCAGGCGCACCTGTCATTTAAGAGCAGACGTACTTCTTTACTTTCCTCAGCACCGATTGCGCTGCCTGCACTTCCAGTTCAACATAACCGTCTCCGTACTCACGCGAGACGATGTTCGCCCTGGCATCCATCAGGGCCAGCATCTTGCCTTCTGATTGCGGTATGCGCAACCGCGCCCGCTCCACCGGATCCTCGGCGATCCTGGAGTCGATCACCTCCAGCAACGTTTGCAGTCCAAACCCTTTCGTGGCAGAAACGTGTACCACAGTGTCGGTGTTGCGCAAGCTCTCGCGCTTCTTCTCCGGCAGCAGGTCGACCTTGTTCATGACATACAGGCGCGGTTTGTCGTGCGACTCCAGTTCGCGCAAAACCTCTTCCACTTGCGCCTGCTGCTCCCCGGCCGTCGGACTGGTCACGTCGGCTACGTGCAGCAGCAACGATGCGCGCTGTACCTCTTCCAGGGTCGCGCGAAAGGCGGAAACCAGCGTGTGCGGCAGGTTGCGGATGAATCCCACAGTGTCAGACAGCAAAACTTCGCGCTTGGACGGAAGCGTCACCTGCCGCAAGGTGGGATCCAGGGTGGCGAACATGCGTGAGCTTTCCAGAACCCCGGCTTTGGTGAGAGCGTTGAAGAGCGTCGATTTGCCGGCATTGGTATAGCCGACCAAAGCCACCGTAGCGATAGGCGCCGACTCACGACGCTGGCGCTGCTGGCTGCGGATACGGCGCACATTCTCCAGTTGTTGCTCAACATGACGGATGCGGCGGTAGATCTTGCGGCGATCGGTCTCGAGCTGCGTTTCACCCGGTCCGCGAGTTCCAATGCCGCCGCCCAGCTGCGACATCTGCACGCCGCGGCCTGCCAGTCGCGGCAACAAGTATTGCAGCTGCGCCAACTCCACCTGGAGCTGACCTTCCCGCGTGCGGGCGTGACGGGCGAAGATGTCGAGGATCAGCTGGGTGCGATCGATGAGCCGAACATCCAGCTCACGCTCCAGATTTCGCTGCTGCGATGGCGTCAGCTCGTGATCGAAGATGACCAGATCCGGCGAGGTCGAGGCGACGGCGCCTTTTAACTCTTCGAGCTTGCCGCTGCCGATCAAAGTCGCAGAATCGGGCTTGGGGCGGCGCTGCACGACTTCGCCCACTACGGTCGCGCCGGCGCTGGCGACCAGTTCGCGCAGCTCTGCCATCGACTCGTCGGAGGAAAAGCCGGCCAAATCGTAATCGGCAGAGTGCAATCTGCCCGCCGATGCGGCCTCGCGCGCTGCCCGAGCCGAAGGCGGAACCCGGCGCTTGGTCTGACGCTGCGAAGATAGCTCGGACGTGTCTTCGGCTTCATCTTGTGGAGACGAAGCCGGACGCTCTTGCTTGTGCAACGAACGAGAGGAAAACTCTACTCCGACTAGAAAGGCTTGTTCAGGCCGGTCTGGTTGAGTCTTAAACGACCGGCCTGCCGCTTGCGAATTTGCATCGTACGACCGGCGAATAACTTCAACCCTCTCCGTTTGTGGTTGCGTTCGCCATTGTCGCTGGCGTCACCGGGTCCGCAGCCACCCGCGGTTCGACGTGACGGTCCAGATGAGGCGCCCGCGACATAACCACGGTCGAAATGGCGTGCTTGAAAATCAGCTGTTCCTGATTGTTGGTCTCGAGGACCACCGAGTATTTATCGAACGAGCGAATACGTCCTGTTAGTTTTACCCCACTGAGGAGGTAGATAGTTATAACAGATTTGTCTTTGCGGGCGGTATTCAGGAACGAGTCCTGTATATTTTGTGCTGGCTTGCTTTCCATGGGTTCCTCCCCGGCAATGCTGCAAAAAACAGCACATCCCCACGATTCGCGGCCCCACACGAACCAAGGGTCTGTCTCACTCTATCCTGCCGCCGCTTTCATCGAGAGAAGCGGCAGTCTTCGGACAAAACAAAGCTAAATTACGATAAAACTACATACAACAAAATTGCAACGACAACCCGCACATCGCCGCGTGATATAGAATTCGCCCACCTGCCTGTCGGTCGGCCATCAAATGGCCTGCGGCAGCTTTGGAGGTTGCTGGATGATGACCCATTGGGCGGCTGTTGTGACCGCCCCGCAACTCGACTTCCCCGGAGGCCAGTTGGCCGTCCTGATGGTGCTGCGCTGGGTACACTTTGTGGCCGGAATTACCTGGATCGGCCTTCTCTATTTCTTCAATCTTGTTAACCCGCAGTTCCTGGCCGAGTTAGACGCCGCTCAACGTAACGCGGTAATTCCTCGCCTGATGCCCAAAGCTATGTGGTGGTTCCGCTGGAGCTCGGTGGTTACCGTGCTCGCCGGGTTCGCTTACTGGAACATTATCGTTGCCACCGATGCTCAAAACGCCGTGGCCACCGGGCTGTCGGCTTCGCCCGGGAAGGTGATCGGCAGCTTCCTTCTGATCTGGACGCTGGCCTTCGTGGTTGAAATGGGCTTGCTGATGTCGCCAGCCGCAATCCTTCGAAAGGGCGCCGTTTTCGCCGTGATCATGGCCGTCGCGCTATTCGCGGCAGCCTACATCTTCCTCAGCCTTGAATCAGGAGGGGTGGGAAAGTAATCGCTTGCTGGCCATCGGCATTGGCGGCGGACTGGGCTGGTTCATGATGTTAAACGTGTGGGGCATTGTCTGGCGCATGCAGAAGAAGATCATTCGCTGGGCCAGGGACGGCGGCGCGCCTCCGGACGCCGCCAAGGTAGCGCGTTTGAGCTTTCTGGCATCCCGGCTCAGCTTCTGGGTGTCGTTTGTCATGCTGTTCTTTATGGGAGCGGCCAGCCACTACATCCTGTTTGCCGGGCACTGATTCGGCTCACGCTGCCAAACGACTGATAAAATTAGAGTTTCATCATGGCTGTGAACTCTGTGCACGAACCCGCACCCGCTTCCTCGACAACCCGTCCCGAACCCGTTCCGATGCTCGACCTGAAGCGGCAATATGCCGCCATCAAGGACGATGTAGCCGCTGCGATCGAGCGCGTGGTGAGTTCGCAATACCTCATTGGCGGTCCTGAGCTTGAGGGCTTCGAGCGCGAGTCTGCGGAATATCTGGGCGTGCAAAGCAGTCTGGGGTGTGCCTCGGGCACAGACGCCTTGTGGCTGGCCTTGCGAGGGTGTGGCGTAGACGTGAACACCAGCGTCGTGACCACCCCGTTCAGCTTCTTCGCTTCGGTCAGCTCAATCGTTCGTTGCGGCGCAACGCCCATCCTGGCCGATGTCGACTCCGGAACGCTGAACCTCTCTCCTGCCAAGGTGGAGGCGGCGCTAAAGCGCGGACGCAGCCAAAACATTCGCGCGGTCATGCCTGTTCACCTCTATGGGCAGTGCGCCGACATGGACAGCTTCGATCGCCTTGCGCAGGCCTACAATGTCGCCATCGTGGAAGACGCAGCGCAGGCCTTCGGGGCGATGTGGAAGGGAAAGAAGGCTGGCGGCCTGGGCAAAGCCGCTGGGTTCAGCTTCTATCCCACCAAGAACCTGAGTGCCTTTGGTGACGGCGGTTGCGTCACCACCAACGAGGAGAGCGTCGCCCATCATGTGCGCCGGCTTCGCAACCACGGCAGCGAACGCCGTTACTATCACGAGGAAATCGGCTGGAACAGCCGCCTCGATGCGATCCAGGCAGCAGTACTGCGCGTGAAGCTGAAGCACCTCGACGACTGGAACGACAAGCGTCGCATCGTTGCATGCCGCTACCACGGGCTGCTGGCCGCTGCCGGGCTAACGAAGAAAGACGCGACCACCGTAGGCCCGCAGGCGCCGATCGCATTTCTTCAGACGCTGCCGGAGGCGCACCACATCTACCATCAGTTCGTCGTGCGCGCGCACCGGCGCGATGAACTGCGCAGCTTCCTGAGCGAGCAGAAAATTGGCAACGAGATTTATTATCCTCTGCCGCTGCACTTGCAGCAGTGCTTTGCCTATCTTGGCTATCGTCCGGGCGACTTGCCGGAGTCCGAGCGCGCCGCGAAGGAAGTGCTCGCCCTGCCAATCTTCCCTGAGCTCCGAGAAGACGAGCAGCAGCGCGTGGTTGCGGCCATCGCCGAGTTCTACAACAGCTAGACTTCGGATGCGCAATTCAGGCCGACTGGATCTGAATCCGCGTTGCGGATTTGCTCTCGACCTCGGCAGAGCTCAGCAACCAACTCCGATATCGGGCGTAGTCGCGCATGAGCCGTGCGTTCTCTTCGGCGTCGCCGACCGAAGGGGCTGCCATCCGCGACCACGCCATGCGAAAAATCGCGTAGGCCGACTCGTACGCAGGCAGCCGATCCGAAATGGCGTCACCGCTGGCGGCGCGGTACCGTGCCAGCAAGAAGCTTCGATCCTCTTCCGATAAATTCCACTCCACCGAAATGCCCGCGAGATCCCACGCTATGTCGCACGCTCCGGGGAAAAAGTGATCATCGCCACGGGTCGCCGCGTCGAGCTTCAACCAGTCCCCGGTCGCGGCTTTCAGCCAGGCATGGGGCATCATCCGGTTATCGCAGATCGCCGGCCGAACCACCGGCAACTGGATTTCTCCGGGAGCATGACCGAACTCCCGCTCGAAGTTCACACGGGCCATGATCTCCAACTCGGATGAGTCGACTCCTGTCACTGCGAACTGGTGAGCGCGCCAGGCGCAGTATTCCGCCATGCGAGTCAGCAGAGCAGGAGTGAGATCTTCTACACGCGCGATAGTGCCTGCGACCACTCGATGACGGCCGAAACCTGCGACGTCTGTGCGATACGGCAAGCCATATCCTGCGTCAACTCAGCTTCTGATTTCGTTCGCGCACCGCTTGGCCATATGGACCGTGGCCCTCAAAGGTTTGTACCGATTGCCCATCGTCAGAAAGATAAGTCAGCCGTTCGAATTGTGGCCAGGAAGCGGGAAGATCAGTATCCGAAGAATGAATTTTGCGGCGCCACTCTCCAATATACGGAACAGCAGCTGCATCATTGGGAAGCCGCCTGGTCATGCCGGTATGGATCGAGGGGAAGCGGGACCATCGCCGTGCGGCATCTGGCGCGCAGAGATGATGAATGTCAGGTTGATGCGAACACAGAATGAGAATGCGCGAGCGGGGTACGGCTGCGCGCTCTAGCGCTTCAGCAACGGACAGCAACGACGAACCGCTGCGGCCTGGCCCTTCATCGCAGATGAGCAATTTGGATCCGGTGGCCAACGCTGCAGCAATCCTCGCATGTTGGCTTTCAGAAAACACACACTCCCGGTCGTAAGGATCACCGGTCGGACGAACCGTAAAACGATCCGCCACGCTTCCCCGCTCGCGTAGCCTGGCGGCTGCGACTGCGCTCAACGTCGTGCCAATGCTGCGAATACCGATGACACAAGCGGACTGCCAGCTCTCCTCTAACTTGCCAATCCTATCCGCGTAGTCCAGCGGGTGCAGCGCGTAGTAGGCAAATCCTTCTTGGACACCGACGCTCACGGCCCCCGAGTAGCTGATTCCATCGATCAATAACAGCGCATCCGTTATTGGGCGATGTACATCGGACTGCTCTGCATGGGAGTCGATTCGCAAAGCAGCTTCCGCGAGCCGGTCGGTCAGCCGTGCAGCGTGTTCGCTATCCTGCGGCGAGGCTCCAGCATCACACAGCGCACACTCCAACTCGCCGGCTCGAAGCAATAAAGTCAGCCGTCGTCCAGGTTAGTTGTCGAGGACAGCGCAACGATGGCGTTTCGCAGGGGCCGCAGCAGTTCGCCCGCCGGAAGACGACGCCGCCCGTCGCGAAAGATGTAAAAATCCGGAGGGGAGTTCACTCTGTCTCAGCCAACAGAAAATGAAGAACGAGCCGTCGCGGTCAGGCCGCTTTCTTAGTGCCTCTCGAGCCCCGTGGAGAACGGGAGATGTCTCCCTCTTTATCGATGAAGTACAGATACTGGTTATCGCGAGTCACGGCGTTCTCGACCAGAATTTTGGAATCGCCTTCGCCCGACTTCGGCTTCTGGCAGACGTTGCCATCGCCGTCGATGAAATACAGATACTTCTTATAATCGCGTTCCAAGCTGAGCTTTTTCACTTTTTCGGCCATTCGATTCTCCTGGAAATATTGGATGGCGCGAACATAGCTGCTGCTGCCTCGGCGAGAGTAACTGAATGGGATCCGATAGCTGTGGTGAAAACGTGTGCCAGTTGCAAATTCCACTGTGTCGGACGACTCGGCCCAGCTAGGTGAGGTTCAGGCGCATTTCGTTGGTGGGCAGAAAGCCAAGTTGTTCGTATAAAGGACGGCCTTCCTCGCTGGCGTGCAGTCCGACGCTCGCGAATTCGTTTTCCCGACACCACTTGATCATCACCTTCATCAACTCGCGAGCCACTCCCTTCCGCCGATGCTCCCGTTCCACATACATGTTTAGGATCATCGCTCTCCGCGGTTGACGCTGGCCAAGGTTGCCGGGCCAGGGACTGATGACAACGCCGGCGCCACCGATTATCTGGCCAGCTGGATCGAGTGCCAGAAATCCTCGATAGGACCCATCGGGTACGGCAGAGGAAAAGTATTCCATTGCAGCCTGCTCCATCAACTCGAGAGCTGCAGGATCGCGACGCCCCATGTCCCACCACATCATTCGGCGATGCCGGATCAGCGTCGGAATATCAGCGGCGGTTGCCGGTCGAATTGCGGCCTGTGTCATTGGTAATTTCTATAGCCTTGGTTTGAAACCTCAGGATTACGCCATCACCAGCCACTCGGAACTAATGTTTCTTGTGCTTATGGGCAGGAGCCTGGCTGGGGTTTTGCGCACGCCGGGCTTTGATCTGCTCCATACGAGCGGCCAGCGCCGCATCATGCTTCTGTTTTTCTGCCGCTTCTTCCTCCGGCGTCAGCACACGGCGCACAATCGGACCGTTGAGCTTGTAGGTGACCTCGACAATCTGTCCCTGATCGTTCTTCTTGCGGATGGTGAAGGTCGGCAGGTCGCCTTCTTTGTCGAAGACCTGATGTCCGGTTCTGACCGGCAAATAGCCCTCAAGCTCGCGTTCGCGGTAAGCGGTCTCGTAGCGGTGCTTGGCGCGATTGCGAGTGAAGACGCGGATCTGGTTGTAATCCCAGGCCAGACCGTCTTTGGGTTCGTTCAGCAGCATCAGGTACTGCGGAATCTGCTTGCCGTCTTCGTCGACCGTGTTCAGCACAAAGTAGGCGATGATGCGTTGCCCTTCGGCATACTGCGCCACATCGACTGGCACATCGAGGTCGATCATCCGCAGCAACACCCATCCCGCTTTTCCGGATGAGGTGCGCACCAGGTACCAGTCTTCCATCACCGGGGGCGGAGGAGGCGGCTCAGTCGAAGCCGGTGCCGTGCCGCCGGCTGACGCTGCCGTTGCAGCCGGCGCCTTGGACGCAGGCGCGGGAGGAGTCGACTGCTTCTGAGTAGAACTTGCGGATGTTTTCTTCTGTGCGCTACCCGATTTAGAGGAAGCCGTCGCGGCTGGCTTAGCCGGCTTCGGTGCAGTCTTAGGGGCGGTGGCGCGACGCAATATGTCTAACTTTTCGCCATCTTTGAGTTGGTAGAGATGCTCGGCATCGCGCGACGGCGTCAGGTGCATGTTCAACTCGGCGCGAGTGGTACCGCGACCCTGAACCGGGGTATTCACATTGTCCTGCGCCAACTTCTGGAAACCGTCGTAGATATCCTGCGGCACCAGGCTGCGCTCCTCGATCCAGCCTTCCTGTCCCTTGTCGGTGCGCACGCGCAGAAAGCGACGCTGCTTCTCCAAAACTTCAACCCGTTCCCCGTTCTCGACCGTGCCCACCTTGTTGTACATGGTCGCTACGCGATCGCGCAGGCTGGTCTCGGCGGCCGAAACATACATGTACTCATGATGCGTGATGCTCTTACGTGAACAAGCGACGACCAGCGTCAGCAAAAGCAGCGCAGATGCGAGGAAAACACGGGTTAGGAGGGGACGAAGCGATTTCACCGGGTCACGAATCACTATAACGCAGTAGCCAGTGGTCAGTAGTCAATTGCCAGTTGCTCAGGTGGATGCGGAGCGCAAAAAAGGGTGTCAGGGATTAGGGACTCGGGCCAGCGGCCAGCCAGTGAGTGAGGCGATTGAGTCAAAGAGGTGAAGACCAGGGAATAGCGAACGGCAAGCCGGCTCGGCAAGCCGCAATTCGCTAATCCCTGGCCCCTGGCCCCTGTCCCTGGTTACCAGGTTCTACACATGGGTTTGCGTATCATGGGCGCATCAGCTTTGCAGCTGAAAGCTTTCTGGAACTCCGGCATGTTGCCCACCACGCCGTTTACCCGATACTTGCCAGGAGAGTGCTCGTTCACCTGCGCCATCATGCGCGCGAACTCCGGCCGCTCACTCTCGCACCACACCTGCGCCCAGCCCACGAAGAAGCGCTGATCCGGGGTATAGCCGTCGGTCGGTTTCTCCGGCATTGTAGTCAGGACGTCCAGCAACGCCATGTGCGCGATGTGCAGGCCCCCATTGTCGGCCGTGTTTTCGCCAAGGGTAAGCTTGCCGCGAAGATGTACGTCATCGACTGCCACGAAGCCGTCGTACTCGTTGACGAAGCAGGCTTCCAGCTTGTCGAACTGCTCGCGGTCTTTGGGCGTCCACCAGTTGTGCAGATTGCCCTGGGCGTCGAACTGGCTGCCCTCGTCGTCGAAGCCGTGGGTCAGCTCATGTCCGATCACCGCCCCGATGGCGCCGTAGTTCACGGCATCGTCGATTTTTGGATCGTAGAACGGCGGCTGCAAAATGCCGGCCGGGAAGTTGATGTTGTTTTCCTGCGGATTGTAATAAGCATTGACCGTCGGCGGCGTCATGCCCCACTCGTTGCGATCGACTGGCTCACCAATTTTCTTCAGCTGACGATTGAATTCAAACTCATTTGAGCGCAGCGTATTACCCAGGGCATCGCCGCGAACGATAGTGAGCGTGCTGTAATCGCGCCACTTGTCCGGATATCCAATTTTGTTGGTGATGTGCGCCAGCTTGTCGAGCGCCTGCTTCTTGGTCTCCGGCGTCATCCAGGAGAGCTCGGTAATGTCGGTCTTCAGCGCTCCCTCCAGCTCGTTCACCATCTTCAGCGTGGCGGCTTTGCTCTCCGGCGGGAACTCTTCGGCAACATAGGCCTTGCCCAACGCTTCGCCCAGATCGCCGTCGGTGAACTGCACGCAACGCTTCCAGCGGGGACGAAGCTGCGTAGCGCCGGTTAGCGTCTTGCCGTAGAAATTGAAACTCTCATCGACAAACGACGTCGGCAGCATCTGCGAGGCAGTGTGCAATGCGTGCCAGCGCAGATAGGTTTTAAGGTCGTCCAGGCTCGAAGTGGCGATGACCTGGTTCATGCCCTTCACGAAATCCGGGGCGGAAACATCGAGACTGGTGAAGTTGGGCGACTTCACTTCGGTGAAGTACCCCTGCCAGCTGAAGTCCGGGCTCAGGCCTTGCAGCTGCTTCACTTCCATCTTGTGGTAGGTGTTATTAGGATCGCGGCGTTCCACGCGGTCCATCGAGGCCTTCGCCAGGTCGGTCTCCATCTTCAGGACAGTAGCCGCATCGGCCTTGGCCTTTTCGGGACTTTCGCCCGCCAACTCGAACATCTTGGCAACGTGCGCGACATAAGCCGCGCGCAGCTCGACCGACTTCGCATCGGTCTTCAAGTAATAGTCGCGATCGGGCAAGCCCAGCCCGCCCTGATCGGTGTTGGCGATCTCCATCATCGAGTCCTTCGCATCCGGCTCAGAGCCGAAATTGAAGAACGCCCCAATGCCATAGCTGTGCAGGTAGCCAACCAGTTGGGGCAACTGATTCTTGTCCGTGAGACCGGCAATGCGATCGAGGGTAGGCTGCAGCGGAGTTATGCCCTTTGCGTTGATTCCGCTCTCGTCCATGCAGGAGTAGTAATAATCGCCAATCTTCTGATCGTTGGAACTGCGGCTGGAATTCTCCGCCGAAGTTTTCTCGAGAATATTGCGCAGCACCAGCTGATTATGTTCGTGCAGTTCGTTGAAGCGGCCCCACTCGGGCTGGTCGGCCGGTATGGGATGCGTCTTGATCCAGTTGCCGCAAGCGTACTGGTAGAAGTCGTTGCAGGGATCGACGGACTTGTCCATTGCGTTGACGTCGAAGCTGACCATCGGCTTCGGCTGTTCGGAGGATGAGTTGGAGGCGCCCTGCGCCTGCGCCTGTGTTGCCATGCCGCCGAGCAGCAGGACACAAGCCATCAAGGGAAGACGTTGCATGAATAAACCTCGTGTGAAGTTGAGCACAAGCAAGAGATCGTTGGGGTCGCTGGCCGCGCCCGGCAGTGGGCGGCACAACCTATCTATCCTACATGGTAAGCCGGCCGCTATCGATGAATACGGGAACGAGCCCAGCCGGGTTCAGATCTCTCGCAAACTGGAGCCGGCGATTTGTCGTCTGCCGCTTGGAATGGCAGTTACGGCCCGGTGGTTGCAAACGGGCAGACTTCGCCATCGTCGATCACGGCGTAAAACTGGATTGCAGATCGCGGTCGAACCTCGTCCACATAAGCGACCCATCCGAACCAGGCCGGGTTGGCGTCCGGCTGGACCTTTCTGAGGCGCAGCGGGATGGCAACATTCGTTCCGAAGCCGCTGATCCGGCCATCAACCGCAGCCACAACCTCACGGACAGGGCGGCCGCGTTCATGGTCCCAGGCAAAACCTGCAAGGCGCACGACGTCGCTCTGTATCGGCGAAGGCTCTTGCGTCGTGATGTATCCGGAACACTGCGTGGCAGGGATTACGCGATATTCATTCTCGAGTGGTTGGCCCAGTTGTTCGTACTGCTTGCCGTGGAAGATCGACAGGCCATGTTGTCTCATATATTCGGCGCCCCGTACAACGAACTGAGGATCGGGATATCCGTTAATCAACACCGCCGGATCCGTATCGCCGGCAAGTAATGCGACCTCCAACATCTTGAGCCGTAGCTGATGTTCCTGAGCATCGACCAGCGGCTTACGCACTTGTGTGCCGAAGCCAAGCATCATCAGCAACAGACCCGATGTGAAGACAACGAATGCTCTGGCCTTCGATGAGAGCCGGACGAGCAGAAGCAACCCCACGCAGCACCAGAACAGCAATGCGAACGTCTGATAGCGCGACGCGGTGGCCTGCTGCACTCCCAGATGCATGCGGCCCGTCGAGGTGACCACGGCCGTCGCCAGGCACATCATCAGCAGAAGCGACATTTCGAGTAAAAACGGCGAGACGGCAGCTCTTTGGCGTAGCACACGCAAGATGACGACGAGCGCTGCAACAATGCCCGCCAATCCGACTACGACGGCCACCAATCCCCAAGAGTGGCGAACGAATGTGCTGCCGAAGTACACCGGCACGTATAGCAATCGTTGGCCCAACGATAAATATGGCTGCGTGTCATCGTGCGGCGGAAAGTGATAATGAAAAAAGAACAGGCCAATATTGACTGCGCCACACACGATCAGACCGATCCAGACTCGCCGCTGAAGCCCGACCAGCAGAGCCGCAAGCACGAGTAACGGCCACAACAGCATGCCGTTTGCCAGAGACCACGTGGCAATCGTCGCCGCGGTTATCGAAATCGCCAGAAGCCAGGCGCGTTCTTCACGCCAATAGAGCACCAGCGATAGAAAGGCCAGCGTCGCCATCGCCGCCGGCAAAACGAATTGCACCTGGAATCCCCAAACCAGATTCTCGTACTGCGTAGGGCAGAGAATGCAATATGCGATCAGACCTGTGCCAACCCTCCACGCGGAACCGCGCACCCCGGCGAGTTTGCGCAAGCTCCAGCCAAGCAATCCGACCTGTAGAAGCTGGGTTAGAAAGATGGCCGCCAGCAGGAAGATCTGCGTCCCGTGGAAGAGCTCGACGTCGAGCAGAAAGAGGAGCCGGGTGGTTAAGATGCGATGCTCGTTGTGCTGCTGCCACAACCAGCCCAGCGACTTGACCCCGTTTGCGAGATCGTAGAAGAGTGCCCACTCGTCCCAGTGCGGCACCGGCGAATACGTCGTGACGACTAGGTAAGCCGAAGCAATTCCCGAGCCGATCCCTGTCAGCAGCACCGCCCACGAGAGCCAAAAAGAAAGGCGCGACTCGACGGAATTGTCCTCCTCCGACATCGCGCCAATTGTTTTCGAACCCATCACTTCGTCTGTTTTACCAGACGCGACAGGCTTTCTCGCTCACCATCGGCTGGCCGGCCTTGCAGCCCCACGCCTCCTGGAAGGCGGCGGAGTTCTGCACCACGCCGTTTACGCGCCAGCGTCCGGGTGAGTGCGGATCGATGATAGCCAGCTTGCGAGCCTGCTGATCGGTGACATTCTGGCACCAGATCTGGCCATAGGAGATGAAGAAACGCTGTTGCGGTGTATAGCCGTCGATGGGCTTCACGGGCGTGTTCCCAATGATGTTCGTCAACGCCATATACGCCAGCTTCAGGCCACCGTTGTCGGCGGTGTTCTCGCCCAGAGTCAGGCGGCCGTTGAGCTTCACGTCGCCTTGCGGGTCTTTTACGCTGACGAAGCTGGAGTATTCATCGGCAGTACAGCTGGCGCGCTCCTCAAACGCCTTGGCGTCTTCCGGCGTCCACCAGTCTTTGAGGTTGCCATAAGCGTCGAACTTGCGTCCCTGATCGTCGAAGCCGTGCGTCAGCTCATGTCCGATCACCACGCCGATGCCGCCATAGTTCACCGCATCGTCCATGTTCTGGCTGTAAAACGGAGGCTGCAGAATGCCTGCCGGGAAGTTGATGTCGTTCATGTTCCCGCGATAGTAGGCATTCACCGTCGGCGGCGTCATGCCCCAGTCTTTCTTGTCGGTCGGCTTCGAAATCTTATTGCGTTGCCGCTGCACTTCGAAAGCTTCGGCCCGCATGACGTTTCCAGCGTAATCGTCGCGAACGACTACCACGCTGCTGTAGTCGCGCCATTTGTCGGGATAGCCGATATTGTTGACGACCGTATTCAGCTTCTCGTATGCCTTCTGCTTGGTCGCCTCCGACATCCAGGGCAGCTGCCCGATATCCTGATGCATGGCCGCTTCGATGGCCTTCACCATCTTTAGCGTGCGCTCCTTACCCTGGGGACCGAATGTCTTGTCGACGTAAAGCTCGCCCAGCGCCATACCGAGATTGCGGTCGGTCGATTCGACGCAGCGCTTCCAGCGCGGCTCAATCTCCTTCTGTCCTGACATGTACGCGTCGTTGAACCGGAAGTCTTCGTCGACAAAGGCGTTGGTCAGCGTGGGCGCGTAAGTGTCGAGCGCGCGCCACCGAAGATAAGTCTTCCAATCGTCGAGCGAAACGCTGTTGATCTCCTCGTTGACTGTCTTGAAGAAAGCGGGATTGCCAACGTTCAAGGTGTCGAAGGCCGGCGCCTTGCTGCCGGCAAAGTATTCGGTGAGCTGGAAATTGGGCGCGAGGGCTGCGGCCTCGGAAGCCGTCATCATGTGGTCGCGGTTCTTGGGATCGCGGCGGGCAGTGCGGTCCATCGCCGCCTGCGCCAATCCAGTCTCGATTGCCAGCACCGTCTTCGCTTCGGCAGCCGCTACTTCCGGCTTGTCGCCGGCGAGCTCGAACATTTTCTGCACGTGCTCCACATACTTTTGCCGCGTCTCGACTGATTTCGCATCGTCCTTGAGGTAGTAGTCGCGGTCGGGCAGCGTCAATCCGCCCTGATCGATGACGGCGATGGTCTGCCGCGAGTCGTGCATGTCGGGCATCTGCCCGAAGCCGAACAGCGCGGTCACGCCGTCGCGATGCAGTACGCCGACTTCCTCGATCATCCCTTGCTTGGTTTTAGCTGCCTCGATTGCCTCGAACGTAGGCACGAGCGGCGTAATTCCCTTCTTCTCGATGGCCGACTCATCCATACAGGCAGCGTAGTAGTCTCCAACTTTCTTCTGGATCGCGCTGTGCTGGCCGGGAGCCTGCGTCTGTTCAAGAATGTCGTGCAGCACATATAGGTTGTACTCAGCCAATTGATTGAACCGGCCCCAACGCGACTTGTCTGGCGGGATGGGGTTGTTCTTCATCCACGTGCCGCAGGCGTACTGGTAGAAATCCACACAGGGATCGACGGTCTTGTCGATCGCGGTCAAGTCGAAAACGGGGATTTCCTTCGGGCGTTCAGGCGTCGAGTTGGAAGATGTGTTTTGAGCGATGGAACTGACGGCAAAGAACAGCAGCAGGAAAGAGCAAAGAGCACGAGAGCGCATACTGCCTCGGAAGAGAGAATTTGCCTCACGCCGCTGGCGGCGCAAGGTCGTACATGGCGGAGACGACAGCGTCTGCGCGGAGAAGCCCGTTAGGCCCATTCGGGCGTGCAGCGGCAAATTGCTGGACAACGGGATTACGTGTTTGCGGTCACACCGCGCGGCTTCACATTAGCCCGAATGAACTCGATGATGGAATCCATCGGCGTACCCGGTTGAAACACAGCGGCCACGCCGCCCTTCTTCAGCGCGTCCACGTCCTGATCAGGAATGATGCCGCCCACCAACACAAGGACATCGTCCATGTGGTTCTGCTTCATCAGATCCACCACGCGGGGAACGATGGCATTGTGTGCGCCGGAAAGAATGCTGAGGCCGATCACGTCCACGTCCTCTTGCAGCGAGGCGTTGACCACCATCTCAGGGGTCTGGCGCAGGCCGGTGTAGATGACTTCCATGCCGGCATCGCGCAGGGCGCGGGCGATGACTTTAGCGCCGCGATCATGGCCATCCAGGCCAGGCTTCGCGACAAGAACTCGAATTTTACGGTCAGATGCCATGGTTCGCTCTTCACTCCTCGCTCGGGCTTAAGCGGGAATTTCCTGTGTTCCGGTCAGTGGTCCAATCCGGATGTTCTTAACCAAGCTCTCCACTGGGCGCGCTGGAACACTTAGCCGAACTAACGATGATAAACCTTTGGTGCGTAATTTCATAAACCTGCTTCGGTTTCCGGCGTCGAATTCCGGGCAGCAAGCGGATTAGCCCGCATTGAAATCCACGACCGTGCATCTAAAAGTACGTCTCCTCCTGTTCACGGGCGAGGCCTATAATCATTCGTCATGCGCAACCGACTCATCACGGCCGCAGTCTTTTTCTGCTTCCTCCCCTGCCTTGCCAAGACGCAGGATCTGCAGATGCAGGTGCCTCCGCCGCAGGGCGCCGTCGTCGGCCAGCAGTACGCAATGCCCGTTACCGTGACCGGCGGCATCATGCCGTACACGTGGCAAGTGGTGGGCGGTGAACTTCCTCCGGGGCTGAGGCTGCAAGCGCATAAAGGCATTGTCGTCGGGACCCCTACTACTGCGGGCACCTACCACTTCGCTGTGGGCGTCGTCGACTCCAGCATTCCCAAGCTGCATCTGCAGCGAGATTTCAACATCCAGGTAATCGACGGTTTGACGGTGGAGTGGAAAGACGCACCCGCGGCTCACGATAACAAGATCTCCGGTTCAGCAATCGTGACCAATCTAACCGGCGAAGAATTCGTTTTGACTGTGGTGGTCGTCGCAGTTAACGAGATTGGCCGGGCTACCGCGCTGGGCTATCAGCATTTCCACATCGCCGGCGGCAACACCACCCAGACTATTCCCTTCGGCACCGGAATTACGCCTGGTATTGGGACCTATTATGTTCGCGTCGACGCGGTTGCGCACCGCCCCGGCAAGAAGCACATCTTCCGCGCCAGCAAGCAGACCTCGCCTGACATCAAACTAGCGAACTTCTGATTGGATATCGCTTTTAGGAAACCTGGTTCAAGCGCCCACCGCCTCGAGCGAAGGACGTCAGGTTTAGCCGCTGAGGTGAGTTGATCTGGAATTCTTAGCTCTTGGCGGTTCGGCTGCGTTCCCAGATCTTGGCATACTTCCAGCTCACGTAGTTGGCGTGATAGAGGTGCAGCAGCAGTCCTTCGCGGCCATCCAGGAACCCGCCACGCAAAATGTAGTTGTAGAAGAACGTCAGGCGAGGACGCAGGACGATATCGATGAAGCTGAATCCTGATGCTCCTTTGCCAGCAGCCATCTGCGCGCTCAGCGAGGAATACCGGTTCATGTGCTCCAGGTAGCTGTCCAGCGTGGGATAGGCATGATGAAGCAGATCGTGCTTGAGCGTCGCCGTCGGTCCTTGCACACGGACGTCTTCGTGAACCAGTCGATCTTCAAAAGCGCCGGTTCCGCGACGAAACAGTCGAAGCTTGGGATCGGGATAGAAGCCGCCGTGGCGGATCCAGCGCCCGAGAAAGAAATTCTTGCGCGGGATCCAGAAACCCGTTTCCGTCGGATTGCGTCCTAATGTTTCTTTGATTTCATCCGCCAGGGCCGGCTCAACTTCTTCGTCGGCGTCGAGCGAAAGAATCCAGTCGCCATTCGCCTTGGCCAGCGCGGAGTTCTTCTGGGCCGCAAATCCCTTCCACGGCTCGACAAGAAACTTCGCGTGAAACGACTGGGCAATGTCACGGGTGCGATCGGTCGAGCCCGAATCGAGAACAACGATCTCGTCGGCCCACGCAACGCTGGCAAGCGTGCGCGTCAGGTTTGCCTCTTCATTCAGCGTGATGATGACAGCGGAGAGAGTCAAGCAGACCATGCTAACTGCTATGGCCTATGTGTGGAAGTGCAAAGACGGGGACAACGTAAATTGCGACAACTGCTCCGGATTGCCTCGCCCCGAAGTCCGGCAGTTTCGCCAGAACAAGAGGCCTCCGGATGCGGTTGTCGCAAGCGCCGAGCGACTGCTCCCCGCAATCGCTCGAGGCAAACTGCTCGTGCCGACTAAGGCATCAGCACCGTGTCGACTACGTGAATGACGCCGTTGGACTGGTAAACGTTGGCGATAGTGACCATTGAAGTGCCGCCCTTTTCGTCGGTCAGCACAATGTGCTTGCCGTTCATGGTCGCCGTAAGGGTTTCGCCCTCCACGGTCTTCAAGGTCGCCTTACCATCACCCGCCTTGATCTGCTTCATCAGGTCTGACGCCGTGATTCTTCCCGGCACCACGTGATAGGTCAGAACCTTCACCAGCATCTCTTTGTTTTCCGGCTTCAACAGATTGTCGACCGTGCCGGCAGGCAACTTCGCGAAGGCTTCATTCGTCGGCGCGAACACGGTAAACGGTCCCGGGCTCTCCAAAGTATCCACCAATCCAGCAGCTTTAACCGCCGCGACCAAGGTAGTGTGGTCCTGCGAATTCACGGCATTCTGCACGATGTTCTTAGTGGGATACATCGCCGCGCCACCGACCATCGGATCGTCAGCGGCCCACAACGACAAAGCGCAAACCGCCAGCGCAGCAGCAAGCAACGTAGTTACAAAACTCTTCCTCATCTCCGTAAATCCTTTCCATTCCGCGTAGTTGAAATTTGCATACCCGTCTTGAACTACGCTGGGGAACCGGAAACGGATTCCTGCTGAACAGAATTTCTGGAATCGAGTCAGGACCCCTGAGCTGATCGAAGCGCTTGCATTGCCGCGGAAGATTGGGATACCTTCTCCTGATTCAATTCGATGTGGGTGCTGGGGAGCAGTCGGGGCGAATCCACTTGACCGTCGCCAGTCACAAGAAAGGGTTGTTACGTATGCCGAAGTTTGTGATTGAACGAGAAATTCCTGATGCAGGTAAGCTTACCGCCGAGCAGTTGCAAGGCATTTCGCAGAAGTCCTGCGGCGTTCTGCGCAATATGGGTCCGCAGATTCAGTGGGTGCAAAGTTACGTGACCGACGACAAGATTTACTGCGTATATATCTCGCCGGACGAAGAGACTATTCGCAAGCACGCCGAGGCCGGCGGATTTCCTGCTAATCGCATCTCGCAGATCCGGACCATCATCGACCCGACGACGTCTGAGTAAATCTCCAGCAGCTCTCGCCGCCTGCCACTCTGCAAGAAGAACCTTCGAAATCCAGCAGCTTGGCAGGCACGTACTTCAAGCTGAATCCTCTTCCGAACCAAACTCCTGGCGGTTCCCCGCATCCATCTACTCGGCGTGCAAACGCTGACTATTTTCGGAGGCTAACTTTGGACAATCGGGGTTTAACCACGCAACACATATATCTGGCTGCGGCAAGCGCGCTCTTGCTGGCAGTGTTTATGACCGTCGGCTGCAATCGTTCGCACGAGCATGCGGATGTGAAGGACATCGTCGACACGGCCATGACCCAGCACGGGCTGGGCGTGGTGAAAGTTTCGCAGGACCGCGACAAGGGCGTTCTCACGCTAACCGGCGACGTGGAGTCGGCGCAGAAGAAAGACGAAGCGGAAGACGTAGCGAAGCAGGCTGCGCCGGATTACGCGATCTCGAACGAGATCGGCGTTCGTCCCATCGGCGAAGGCAGCCAGGCCAAGGCTGTCGATTCCAATCTCGATAGCGCTATCCAGGACAATTACAAGGCGTCCTTGAAGGCACACAAAAATCTGGATGACCAGAGCATCTCGTATGACGCCAAGAACGGCACCCTGGTCATCAAGGGCAGCGTGAAGACTTCAGCGCAGCGGCAGGAGGCGATGACCCTCGCCAAGGCCGTGCCGAATGTCAAAGAAGTCGTAAACGAGATCCAGGTCAAGCCGGACAAGCACTCGACCTCTGACTAGAAGTGCTTCACGTAAACACAACGGGCAAGAAATCCTATGCCGACTCTCCCGGAGGAAGCGCAGGCCTCTTGCCCGTTTCGCCTGCCTAAGGTGCATAGTAACTGGAGATGTCCAGTACCAACTGCGTCATCGCGGAAGCATAAGCGTCGATGCTTCCGTTGTTAGTGGGCACGATCGCCATGTTCGAAGTAACCACGCCATCGATCGCGTTCAGCGTTGATGCCAGGGGCTGCGGCTCTCCGTCGGGCCACAGGGTGAGATAGCCTAGCGGTCCCTGCGGTATCACCGTAGCGTTGAACACATAGGCCTGCGCCGTGCTCGGGGGAGCACAAACGCTGCCGACAACGTTCACCGTCAGCTCATGCTCGAACGCTCCATTTCCACTGCGTGTATCGAGAACGCGGCAGGGCGGCGTGGGGTTGAGCGACATCCCACCTTGCCCGGCAGGGGCAAAGTAGCCGTCGATATCGACGACCAGTTGTGTGTTGTCGCTTGGATACACCGCGATTTCACCGCTGGTTCCCGCGGGCACTATGGCTGCGTTTGCGAGGTTGGTGGCCGTGGGATTATTCAGCGTCGAGACCACCGGTTGCGTTTGACCTGCCGGCCACACCGTTAGATATCCCAGCGGTCCACTCACAGGAACAACAGTGAAGTTCATGGAGTAAGCCTGCGCGCTGCTGGGGATGTTGCAATCGCTAGCGAGCACGGGAAAATCGCGTTCCTGACCGCCGTTGAGATACGGACCGCCCAGTTGACCATTCGGGCCACGTGTGTCCAGGACACGGCATGGCGTCAGCGGATAGAACTCCAGTGTCGACCCGCTGTTGGGCGCGTAATAGGCATTGATGTCGAGGATGACATCGGTCGTGTTGCTGACATAGACGCTGACTCCTCCGCTGATCCCGGCCTGCACAGTAGCGGCGTCAGCCTTGTTACGGCCATCCGAGTTCATCGTCGAGACTACCGGTTGTATTTCGCCAGCCGGCCAAATGGTGAGATATCCCACGCGCTGGCCGTGCGGTACAACGGTTACATTCAGCGAATAGGAGGCGGCCGTGGAGGGAATGTTGCAGCCTCCGAGCTGGTTAACGGGAAACGTTCGTGAAGTTCCGCCTTGAATTGGGCCGCCGCTGTTACGCGTGTCGACCAGGCGGCAAGGAACCGCGTTCACCAGTTGCAGCTTGGTGTTTGCGCCGATCACCGACAGGCTGTTGTCGCCAGCGTTTGGGACGTAGATTGTGTCGGTCGTGGCATTAATGGCAGCCGCCAGAGGATAATCGCCGACGGCAATGGGCAGCGGTGTGTCGCTGGCGCCGTTGACGAGCGTAACCGTCAGCCCAAAGGTTCCGTACTGTTGCCGTCCCGAGCATGGCATCCACACTTGATTGGTGGTCGTATCAATCTGCACGTCGGAGGGATAATTTCCCAACCCGCAAATGCTGACGAAATTAGTCGCCAGCGTACTTCCATTGATGATGGCGACACTGGGAACGCTGGTCCAGCACCCTGGAATCGGCTGCGAACACTGATCGGCTACATAGATCTTGTTAGTGACCGGGTTCACGGCGATAGGACCGGGATAGAATCCGACCGGCACTGTCTGCGTGGTTAGCGTGCTGCCGTTAATTATGGTGACGCTTCCGGCGCTTCGACAGTTGGTGTCGCTGCCGCAGTTGTTCGTCACATAGATCGTATTGGTGGTCTCGTTCACCGCAACGCGAAGCGGCGTTATCTGTGCGGGTACGAACTGCGTGCTCAGGGTTTGCCCGTCAATCACCGTAACTCCGCCTGAACTGCAGTTATTCCCCGAGACGCAAATGTCAGCCACATAGATCTTGTTGTGAGTCGCGTCCACGGCTAGGCTGTTAGGCGAAAATCCCACCGTGACGTTGGTGGTCGCGAGCGTACTTCCGTCAATCACGGTTACGGATCCGGCGACCGTGCAGGGAAGCTGAGTGCATCCCAGATTGAGCGCATAAATCTTGTTGGTGCTGGAGTTCAACCCAATCCAGTCAGGATTAACACCCACTGTCACCTGCTGCACTTGCAAAGTAGCGCCATCCACCACCGAAACTTCGCCGTTGGAGGCGCAACTCTGATCGGTGCCGCAGCTGGCCACGTAGATTTTATTGGTCACGGAGTTCACCGCAACGCCATACGGATAATAGGGCAGCGGCACGCTCTGCTCGGCAAGCGTCGCGCCATTCACCACGGTCATCGAACCTCGGCTCCCACAAGTTGGATCGGTGCCGCAGTTATTGGCGACGTACACGGTGTTTGTAACGGAGTTCACGCCAATGGAAGAGGGAAAAATATCTGTGGGCAACGTGGACGTGACAACTTGAGCGTGCCCGGCCAGGCACATGCAAGCAACTAGCGTAACAACCGAAGCAAAACGCAGCATGGTGAACGACGCCTCCCGAAGAATTTGGCATTTCCGAATCTGTAGGCCCAATGGATTGCGAATGAGATCGGCCCAGGTGGTGTTCGGACAAATACGCCCGCAGCAGTCACGGATGAGCGCTCGAAACACCACACTTCGGTTAGGAGCTCGTCGTCACCTTCGGACGCTGTGAATACCCCGTTGGTGACGCGGCACATGAACGCCTACCCCACTTGGCGAACACCTCAAAAAAGGGAGCAGAATTGGTGATATAGCTTTGGATTTGTGGCCTATACTTGGCCTTCTTCGCACTTCAACGCAAGAGACATAGTGGGGCAAAGCGTGACCATGCGTGTCATTCACGAAGTGCCACGTGGCCGAAGACTCGAATCCTGGAAGGAAATCGCCGCCTTCTTTGAACGCGACGAGCGCACGGTCAAGCGGTGGGAGAAGGAAAAAGGTTTACCTGTCCATCGCATGCCGGAAAATATCGGCGCCCGCGTCTTCGCTTATACCGACGAACTTCTGCAGTGGATGAATTCTCCCGACACTCCGGCTTCGAAGCCGGCCGCATCGGAAACCATTTCTCTGCCTGTTGAACCCGCCGAACATCCGCCGACGAGGATTCCTCGCCGGCGTCCAGGAATTTCCACTGTCATTGTCGCTGCGGGCATCGTGACGTGCGCGATCCTGGTGGCAATCTGGTTTCGTGGAAAGTCTCAATCCGAGAGTGGAAAGGGAGCGCAGGTTGCCGCGACAAGGGGAGGCAGTGAATCGTCCGCAGGAAAGCATGACCACACCGTCGACCCGGTGGCGCGGGAACTTTACCTCACGGGCCGTTATCACTGGGACAAACGCACTCCGGAAGACCTGAACGAGGCGGTTGACTATTACAACCAGGCAATCAAGCGCGATCCCAACTACGCCGAAGCCTATGTCGGACTCGCGAACTGTTACAGCTTGCTGCGCGAGTTCGCCGCCATGCCTTCGGAGGAAGCATTCCCCAAGGCACTGGCAGCAGCGCGTAAGGCCATCGCGCTGGACGACTCGTCCGCTGAAGCGCACACCGCTTTGGCGATGGTGACCTTCTATTGGAATTGGGACGCCGCCGGCGCCGAGCGCGAGTTTCGTCGTGCCATCGAGTTGGACCCCAGCTACGTGGTCGCGCACCACTGGTACGCGACCTTTCTGATGGCGCTGGGGCGTTTTCCCGAGGCTGTTGAGCAAATCGATCGAGCCCGGCAGCTCGATCCCGAATCGACCGCCGTCCTCGCCGACCGTGGCCTGATTCTCTATCACAGCGGCCAGCGGGCCCAGGCGCTGACATTGCTGAAGCAACTGGCCGAGTCGCAGCCGAATTTTTTCTCCACCCGCCGGTATCTCTCGCTTGTATATCTCACCGACGGCAACTACCCGAAGTACCTGGAGGAAATGAACAGAGCCGCTGCGCTTTCGAATGACCCGCACAAAGTCGCCATCGCCCGGGCGGCGGAGAGTGGCTACCGGAGCGGTGGACGGGAACGTATGTTCCAGAACATCCTCAGCTTGCAGAAAAAGTTTTTCGACGAAGGCAGTCTCCCGGCCTTTTTCGTAGCCGATACCTATGCCAACATGAACAACGAGCAGGAAGCACTGCGCTTCTTGAAGATTTCATTTCAGCGGCACGAAGTCGCCTTCATGTCGGTTCGCGTTCACGAGTCGTTCTTCTTCCTGCACGACCATCACGAATTCCAGCAACTACTGGAGCAGGCAGGACTGCCGCCGTTGAACGAGCATGGCAGATAGAGTCGACAGGACGACGAAGCAAGTTTGCGCTGCGGTTAAAATTAAGGATGTATTCTGCTGCCTGTTGCCCCGAAACTCAGTTCCCGCTTGACTTTCATCTATTCGTTTATCAAAATGCTTGTCCACTGCCTCCTATCAAGAGATCTCTAAACACATCTGTGGTGGCCAGCAGACTCTGAACGACCCTTGACGCCAGTGCTTTCCCGCTGCGCTTCAAAACGGTTTGCGCCGCATCGTTCGGGCTGACGCTGAAACTCTGCAAGATCGAGGACAATGGTCATGAGCACCCTGCGTGGTGTCGGTCGAATATTTCGCACAACCTTTCACCTGTTTATTCCGGCGATTTTCATAGTGTTCTGGCTCGGTTCGACGAACTTCGCTTTTGCTGACACCTGCCCTTCCAATGGACAACTGCTTCCCGGAGGCAGCGCTTCGACCGACCTCGTCATCAGCACACCCTGCACGGTCGTCGGCCTTTCTGGCGGGATCGGCGTGTACGTTTATCACAACGTCAACATCATCTCCGGCGGATCGCTGGCTTTTGAGGATACGCGCATCGACTTCCACGCCGAATCGATCATCGTGGAAAGCGGCGGAACGCTCTCCGCCGGCACGGTTCTCCACCCGATTGGCCAAAACCCGCCGATTCCAAAAGAGGTTGGAGCTCGCGTCCGAATCTATCTGTGGGGTCAGAGCAGCGATCCGGGAGCACTCTGCGTGCAGCAGTTCTGCGGCGTGCCTTCCGACCTGTGGAAGTCGAACCCCACGCTGGCGATGCACATGGTACCGAGCCCGAAGAATGCACCCTGCGTGAAGGCCAGCCAGGTCAATCAGAATTACAAGCTGCCCGGCGATGACTGCTTCTACGGCTACGACACGTTCGATCAGGCCGACCAGAACGCGCCCGCGTACTTCGGTCACAAAGTTCTGGCCCTGGCCTACGGCGGAGTTGTCCAGATGTTCGGTGTCAAGGGCGCGACGTATGACGCCAAGACGGATCAGGACCCTTCGGCCTCCGGACAGAGTTGGGTACGGCTGACGGCCATCGCCGTGGACCAGAAGACGCTGACCCTCAGCGCCAGCGTACCGAGCTGGCAGCCGGGTGATCACGTCGTGGTGACCACAACCGACTACATGCCCACGCACAACGAAGAGGCTGTAATCTCAACGGTAAGCGGCAACACGGTTGTGCTGGCTTCTCCGCTGACGTGGCAGCACAACGCGACGGCGTATACCCTTCCCAAGAATACCCCGGCCACCATCGGACCGCGTGACTCGCGAACGATCGAAACGCGCGCAGCAGTGGGCTTGCTGACGCGCAGCATTGCCGTCCTTTCCGAAGGTAATCAACCCGACCTGAATACCGAGGAGCATGACCACTTCCCTCCCACCCTGAATAACTACTTCGGCGGACACACGCTGGTTCGGCAGGGCTTCACGAACTATCAATTGAAGGGCGTTGAGTTTTATCACTTGGGACAAGGCGGAGCCATCGGCCACTACCCGGTGCACTTCCACATGGCGCGCAAGACGCCGCAGCCGGAAGATCCGACGCAAGCACCCTACGTTCGCGATTGTTCGATTCACGATTCCATGACGCGCTGGATCACCGTCCACGCGACCCAGGGCATGACCATCGCCCGTAACGTTGGCTTTATGTCGATCGGGCACGGCTTCTACCTGGAAGATGCGACGGAGATCAACAACAAGCTCTACGCCAACCTCGGCGCCAGCGTAATCGCCGCCGTGCAGAGTAAGACGCTGAACCCGCGCAACGTTCCCGGCATCCTGGCGCGCCCCGGCGATCCGCCGCGCGGCGACTTCATGCCCTACCGCTCCGACTGGAACCATCCTTCTGCGTTCTGGATCATGAATGGCTGGAACGACTTCCAGTACAACATGGCCGCGGGTGTCACCAGTTGCGGCTCGTGCTACTGGTTGCTGCCTGGCGCCAACGGCGGTCCCTCGATGTTCGAAGTGTGGGACAGCTATGCCTCCCAGCAGGTGGATCCCAACGACGGCAGCACTCTCCACATGAACAACACCGGCCGCGGCGGACTGGCTCCGCTGCAGAATTTCGTCGGCAACAGTTGCGTGGCTGCTCAGTTCTCCTTCATTACCGTCGGCGACACCTACGACTGTGGCGGCTTCAGCGACGGCGCAGCCAACGACACCACTTTGCAAGCGGTGCCCAACAAGGTTGCTCCCGCGCAAAACGTCAACGATCCGAAATACCTGGTCTACTATCCTCAGCTGACCGGCTTACGCAATCCGAGTTCGTGTCCCGATGGCGACACCGATTGCAGCACGCAACCACCCTGCGCCAACACGGGCCCCAATCGCGCCAATTGCATGGTGACCGTGCTGGATCACTACGACACCTCGTTCAATTATGCGCAGACCAACTTCGCTGCCATCTGGATGCGCGCCAAATGGTTTCTCTTTACCGATGGAGCGGTCACCGATTCTCAGTATGGCGGCCTGAACTTCACTACTGGCGGGGGCTATACCCACTCTGATTCGCCGGTCGGCAACTGGATGCTGGCCTACCGCAGCGTGTTCGTCGGCAGCTCGCAAGCCAAGCCCAGCACCGGCCAACCACTTAACGCGTACGCCTCCGACGCCGGCCCCTTCAATCCCGCCACCGCTCTCGCATGTAGCAACAATGCGGATTACGGTTACTGTCTCTCAACGGCCGACGGCATCAGCATGCAGATTGGTCCGTTCCCTGGCCAGCGTCTATTCAGCGTTTACGATGGACCGGCGTTTCAGCAAGCGAATGCTTACCTCGATGTTTATCCGGCAGCAATCTCGGGCAATGGGTATATGTACATCAACCGTCATGAAGACGGCCTGCCGAAAGATTCCGCAGGAAGCTGCTATCTGCCGAACGCCGCCGTTGCGTGGAAACAGCCCAACGGCTTCTACTATCCGCCGGCATTCCACTCGCAGAACCTGATGTTCCAGAACGCGAACATCCGGCACTTCCTCATCGAGCCGCTGTTCAAGGAAGGCACGTTTATCGGCGACCCAAGCAAGATCCAGGCTCGTTATTGCCCGGGCAACGACTCGCCGAGCATGTTCAACAATTTCACTGACATCGATCGGCAGACAGTTTTGAACGATGGGGTGCCTGACACTCCGACACTGCCCGGAGGCGACGGCGCGCTGACCGGGCTGGTCGGATCCGAACAGGAACCCGACAAGACGCCTAGCCGTGAAACGATCTCGGTGAACGAAGATCCGTTCTTCAACGCCCCGGTCGAGACGGTTGAGTGCGCTTCCGACAAGCACCCGACCATTGCTGACGGAAAAGGCGCTCCGGGTACGGCGAAGACCAGTCCCTACGAGTACGTCTCCTCAGCCATCATCGCGGGGTGCTCGATTGGCTATCACACGTGCACGAATGACCCAACCAAGCTATGCCCTAACGAGTGCGTTCAGGGCGGATTGGCTTACTGGACGCACCAGGGCGCCACACCGCAGACCTTCGGCGTGCCGCTGTATCGCGAGTATCTAACCAATGCCGAATGGGCACAGACGCCGCGACCGAAGCCCTTCATCAAGATGATGGGCCAGGACAGTGGTCAGCGCAGCACGCTGACGGTGAACCACGGACATTTCTATGTCGACACCAGCAACAACTGCACCGTGCAGGGCGGCTGCTTGCCGTCGAACCCGGGTTCCTCGCACGGCGTCTCAGTGTTCCAGGGTGGGCAGACGTACTACGTGTACTTCATTTACGGCAGGGACACCACGCAACTCACCTTCGACATCTACCTCGGGCCAAATGACGAAACCGGAAAGTGGAGCGTAGAGCCGGTCCGCGGCATCTTCGACACCGACGACTACGACTTCAAGCCCGTCACCGGAGGCGCGCCATGGCTGGAAACCCCCGTCTACAACAAGGACACAAATCTGCTTTCCGTCTCGGTCGACCTCAGCAAGAGCTCCATCACAGATGAACTGAAAGCGGACTACAAGGACTTTTGCGCCCCTTCCACGTACTGCGCGGTGAAGACCGACAAGAACGGGAATACCTCGTGCGGATGCGCAGCCGGCACCAGTTGCACCGACGACACGGCGTGCAGCTGGGGCCCCAAGGATCCGGATTGCCCGGAGGAGGGCTGCTATGGATTCTCCTTCACCATGCCGGCTGACTGGAGTGCGCCTCCCAATCCCGCTACCCCGCCTGACCCGACGCAGTTCAGCGGCGATCCGTATTTTGCCAGCGGCAACGTGCAGTTCCAGACCGTCGACCTAAGCAAGTTCGGGCAGGGGACACAGTGTCAATATTCGGCGCCGCCATCGCGCTGACATAGACACGAACGCGACCGGCTGCTGTGTCCGGTCGCGCTCTTTTTGTCTGTAGTAGATTTCAGTCGACGATATTGGCCTTTGCGGCGGAACTCTCCAGCCTGTTCTCCAGAAAGGCAACGTGGCCATCTTCCATCTGTGCCAGCTCACTGAAGAGTTTGCGGAGCGGACCCTCCGGAGTTTCCTCTACCAGCTTTTCATAGAACTGCTGGGCGCTGTGCTCTGCCTGGAGCGCGCAATGCAAAGCGCGCTCGCGGGCGGTGACGTCGCTGGCGCATGAGAATACATTGGCGCTGTTGAGCTTTGGTACTTCTACCAACTCTGTGAGTTCATCTTCGGTCAGCGCCTTCTGAAGGGCGCCGAAGCCGGCGACGTACTTCTCTTCCAGCAGAGAGCGGTGACCCTGCTCCTCATCTGACATTTCCTTAAAGACCTCGGCGATATCGCGCGAGTCGGAATCACCAAATTCGGTAAACATCTCGGCGAAGCGTTGATACACATCGGCATTACGTTGTTCGATAGAAACAGCGGCTTGCAAAACTTCGGCTGGACTGAGCGAAGAAAACCTGCGTGGCATGGACTCTCCTGGGTCAAGAGCCTAGATTGTACTTTTACTCTCGGCGGCCGCGACAAACCCGCAGCAAAGAATGCTCCCCAGCGGTTCCAAAACGGGAAGGCACTACTTAGAGGCGGAAGGCTGCACCGGATTCTTGGCGCGCTCCGCTTCGATGCGGGCGATGGTGCGTTTCAGCCAGTGTTTTACGTTCTCGCGCAGCTCTTCCTCCGTCTGACTGGCCGAGGCAATCGTAACTCCCTGCCGATTCAATGGGATATGGTGACAGGGCACGTCGTCGGTACGGTATTCCTCGGGGACGAAGTCGTACAGCAGGCACTCATGGCAGGCATGAGGACGGGTGGGATCGCCATGATTTGGGCAGGTCAAGGAGTCCTGAAAAATCGAAGCCGGTCCCCACGGCGTACTGTACCAATTCCCATAGCCGCCCTGCTCGATAAAGTTCAATTCATACCGCAGCACTTCCAGTACATCGCGCTTGTCGTCGGACATATGCAACTCCCGTTCAGGCGCCCCAACGGCTACCATCCGCGAACTCATTGTGTCCTTAGGTCGCACGGTCGGGCTGTGACGGACCTCACTCGCTGAAGTGATGCAAGTCCGCCGTGCCTATACCCGTGCCTGAGAAATAATTCGTTGCGCTCACCGTGATTTAAGTCACATGCGCGCGTGACGACGTCTGCCAGGCTGGTTTCGTAATCGAGGAGAGAGCGTCTATGGATAGTGATCCCCATCACAGCGCAAGGATGAACTTCGACGAGCGACCCTTCGTGGCCATCTGGGAGACCACCCAAGCCTGTGACTTGGCGTGTGTGCATTGCCGTGCTTGTGCGCAGCCCGCTCGCCATCCTCTTGAGTTGAGCACCGACGACGCTAAACTTCTGATCGACGAGATCGCAAGGATGGAGGTTCCGGTCTTCGTTCTGACCGGCGGCGATCCGCTGAAGCGTCCTGACATTTTCGAATTGGTGCGCTACGCGTCAAACCAAGGCGTGCGCATCTCGCTGACGCCCAGTGCGACGCCGCTGCTCACTCGGGAAAATATCTTTCAACTGAAACAGTGCGGATTGGCAAGGCTCGCCGTTTCCCTTGACGGCGCAACCGCAGAGACTCATGACGCGTTTCGCCGCGTGCCAGGCTCCTATCAGTGGACGATCGACGCAGTGAAGTGGGCGCGCGAAGCCGATTTGCCTGCGCAGATCAACACCACCATCACGCGCCACAACCTCGCACAACTTGATGACACCATCTCGCTCCTTGAGAAGCTGGACATCGTGTTATGGAGCGTCTTTTTTCTGGTGCCTACCGGACGCGGCCAGAGTATCGATCTGATTTCGGCTGAGGAGTTCGAACAGGTTTTCCAGAAGCTGCACGAAACCTCGCAGCGTGTGATGTTCGACATCAAAAGCACCGAAGCCCAACACTATCGTCGCTTCCTGCTGCAGCGCCGAACCGAACAGCGCCGCGGGCAGAGACCAGCCAACCCATTCGGCCGCATTCCTCAATACCTTCCCATCGGCATGGAAATGCCCGACGGGATCGGCCGGGCACCTCGCGGCATCAACGACGGCAAAGGCTTCGTCTTCATCTCACACTTGGGCGAGGTTTTTCCCAGCGGATTTCTCCCTGTCTCCGGCGGCAACGTGCGCCATCAATCTCTCAGTGAGATCTACCGCAACTCGCCGCTCTTTCGCTCATTGCGGGACAGTAAGAACCTGGAAGGCAAGTGCGGGCATTGCGAGTTTCGTGAAGTCTGCGGAGGCTCGCGCGCACGGAGTCATGCGCTGACAGGTAACATGTTCGCGGAAGAGCCTTGCTGCGTGTACGAACCAAGAAACCAAGCGTTCGGTACTCAATAATCAGCCATCGGAAGCAGGAAATTAGCGGCTGCCCAGGTCTTAGGCGATGGCTCCGTCGACATACCTTCCCAGGTCTCGTAAAAAGCGAGACCCGAGGCCAGCTGACTGCTAGTTATTCCCGTTCTCTTTGCCCTTCTTCTTGATCTCGATATTCAGTCGCTTGATCTTCTGATTCAGGGTTGAGAGCGGGATGTGAAAACGTTCGGCGGCTTCGGTCTGGTTCCAGCCGCACTTCTCCAGCATGTCGGTGATGACGCGGCGCTCGCAGTCTTCGATGATCTCGAACAGTGAGGCGTCGGGGCGATGCTCCATCAGTGCGAACTGGGTGCCGCGGCCCGTGACATTCTCGGGGAGCAGATCGGCTGTGAGATTTGCGCCGGTCGACAATACAACGGCACGTTCGATTACGTTCTCCAACTCGCGCACGTTGCCCGGCCACTCGTAATCCATCAGCGGGCGCAGAGCTTCCGGCGTTACCTTCAGCGGCGTCCGGTCGTTTTCTTTGGCGAACTTCTGGATGAAGTACTCCACTAGCAACGGAATGTCATTCTTGCGCTGACGCATGGGCGGCAAATCGACCGTAATAACGTTCAGACGATAGAAAAGATCCTCGCGGAACTTCCCTTCCTTCACCGCCTGCCGCAGGTCGACATTGGTTGCGGCGATGATACGCACATCGACCTGGATCTCATTCACTCCGCCCAAGTGCATGAACTTACGGTCTTGCAGGACTCGCAGGATCTTTGCCTGCGTCTCCATGCTCATGGTGCCAATTTCGTCAAGGAACAGCGTTCCGCGATCGGCTACTTCGAACAAACCTTTCTTGCTGACCACCGCGCTGGTAAAGGCGCCCTTGACGTGGCCGAACAGCGTCGATTCCAGCAGGTCGGCCGGCATCGAACCCGTGTTGACCGGCACAAAGGCGCGGCTATGCCGGGGCGAGTTCATATGGATGGCTTTCGCGATTAGTTCCTTGCCGGTTCCGCTCTCGCCCTGGATCAGTACCGTCGAACGGCTGGGAGCCACCTGCGCCACCAGGTCGAAGATGCGCAGCATCGGGTCGCTCTTGCCGATGATGTGCTCGAAGTTATAGCGCAGCTTCAGCGCGCGCTTGAGCTGAACCACCTCTTCTTCCGCGCGCCGGCGGCCGACAGCCGTGCGCACGTCAGCCAGCAGCTTCTCGTTATCCCAGGGCTTCTGGATGAAGTTGGTCGCGCCCGCCTGCATGGCGTTGACGGCGTTCTCCACCGTGCCGTAGGCCGTGATCATGATGACCGGCAGCTCGGCATCGCGCTCGCGAAGCTCCTGCAGAATCTCGATGCCGTTACGCTCGGGCAGAGCGAAGTCCAGCAGCACAAGGTCGTAGGGCCGCTCGGCTATCCGCGTCAGGCCCTCCATGCCATCGCTGGCCACGTCGACGGAGTAGCCTTCGAACTCCAGCAGCGTCTGGAGCGACTCGCGAATCGCAGCTTCATCGTCAACGATCAACACTGACCCGGGTGAGGCCAACTCTTCGCGCCCGGCCAGCTCTCGACTTATTGCTGCTTCAAGCACTGACTGCCTTTCTGATCATGGGGAATTCCATGACAAATGTCGTTCCCAGCCCTGGAGCGCTGTCGACCCGAATCTTGCCCGCGTGCTCCTGAATGATGCCGTATGTCACCGAAAGCCCCAGCCCCGTTCCACCGCTGTGCCCCGTCTTCGGCTTGTTCTTCGTCGTGAAGAACGGATCGTAGATGCGATGGATATGCTCCTGTGCGATGCCCGTGCCGGTGTCAGCGACCTTAACTTGCACATGATGCCCATTGCACGTGCTGATGGTGAGCGTACCCCCGCCAGGCATAGCATCCTTGGCGTTGAGGAACAGGTTCAGGAACACCTGCTGCAGTTTGCCGGTGTTACCGTGAATCACAGGCAAATTGGGATACAGCTCCTGCTGTACATTGATGCGCGCGGTTTTGAACTGATGCTCCAGCAACGTCAATGTGTCTTTGATGACGCGGTTGAGATCGACGTCGGTAAATTCTGTGCCCGAGGTGCGCGAGAAATTCAGCAGGCTGTTTACGATTTCCGATGCGCGGAAGGTCTGCTTGGTTATTTTCTCCAGCAGCGCCGACTGGCGATCGTCACCATGCACCTGTTTGGCCAGCATCTGCGCGTAAGAGGAGATGACGGCCAGCGGCGTGTTGACTTCGTGGGCGACGCCGGCAGCCAGCAATCCGATCGAAGACAGCTTCTCTGCCTGTGACAGCTGGGACTCAAGTTCGATGCGGTCGGTGATGTCGTCGACGATAATCAGCCGGCCAATCACGCTGAAACTCTTGCTGACCAGGGGAGCGATGGCAATGTTGGTGACGCGGGTTTCGCCTGCAGTCGTGCCGAGCCGGAACTTGTACAAGTTGTGAATGCCCTGAGTCGGACGAACCCGATAGTACTCTTCGAGGAACGCCGCAGGCAGCACGGCATTGAGGGAACGCCCCACGGCTTCCGCACGCGGCAGCGCGAACATTACTTCCATCTGCGAGTTCCACGACTCAATGCGGTCTTCCAGATCGACCGCCATCACCCCGACGCTGATCGATTCGACGATATTCTCGCTGAATTCTTTCAGGCGCTCGTATTGCACCGCCTTCTCTTCCAGCGATTTGTAGAGCCGCGCATTCTGCATCGCGATGCCGATGTAGCCGGCGAGGGTCTCCAGCAGTTGCACGTCTTCGCTGGAGAGGAAATCGCCTTCCGCCGTCTTGCCCAGGCCCAGCACCGCGATCATGCGATTCATGACCGTGCAAGGAATGTAATAGTTCAGCTCGAGCCGTCGAATGGCGTCGCGGCCTGAGGGAGTTTCGCGCACCGCCTGATTCGTATTGTCGAAGAACAGGTGTCCCGCTTCCCACTCCGGACGCTGCACGTGCAGAAAGTCGAAGCTGAGCGCGCTGGTGTCGGAAATGCCGTACGACTTCGCCAGGATGAACTGCTCCGGTTGCTCCGGATCCGACAGGAAGATCGCCAACCGGTCGACCAGCAGCGTGCGTGACAGGCGATCGACGATCGAGCTCAACATCTTGTCCAGATCAGTTTCGGAATTCAGGTCGCGGCCAAATTCGATCAGCGTGCGGCGATAGTCGTAGCGTTTGCGGTAGAAGAACTTGTCCAGAGACTCCTGCACCCAGTTCTTGAACGGGTCGAACAAAAGCGCCGTGACGGCAATGGCGACCACCAGTCCGATCGGTCCGATACTGGGAAAGTTCTGGTGGAACAGCACCGACGCCATGCCAACCGCCGCAAAATACGCCGCCGTGATGGCGCCCGCCGCTATGGTGTAAGCCATGCCGCGCTTGAAGATCAGGTCGACGTCCATCAACCGGTAGCGGAAGATGGCGTAGCCGAAGGTCAGAGGCAGGAATACCAGCGACAGTACCGAAATCTTCATGCCTATTCCGGGCACCGCGCCGAACAAATACGGAATGATGTAGAAGAGCGTGAACGGAGCAACCGACAGCAGCGTGCCGCGCGTCACCCACTTCATCTGCTGGCGAAGAATCGCCGTTTCCGCGTGACGATAGCTGTGCCACAACGTGTAGGTGGCTGCAATGAAGTATGCCGCCAAGTAAACCCACTCAACGCGATCCAGATTCCAGCGTAGCAGTTCACTCGGCTGTAGCAGGTCAATTACGCAGATGTGAACGGCAAGCAGAATTGCGCCCGGAACGTACACAGCCGGAATCAGCCAGGGCTTGCGAGTGACCAGGCCTTTGCGCTCCGGAAAGGTCAGCGCGAAGTGGAGAAACAGCGCTGGCTGCAGCAACCACGCCACCACGTTGGCCCAGTACACCACCCAGTCGAAGTCGTTGAACTTGCCGGTGTAGTGGAAAGCGTAAAAGACAAACGACACCAGACAGAAGACGTAGAAATGAGTGCTCTTGGGGGCGGTCCACCGCCTGAGCAGCACATAAATGCCGATGCCGAGATAAACCAGCGCGATGAGGCGCAGCCCTGAAAACAGAGATCGGTCTGCGGGCGCTAGAATTACCGGCGCCTCGACGGGTACACCCTGCCGCACCAGGGAGTAGGTCGCTTTCGACCATATGCCGACCCGGTAAAGCTCCCTTTCCAGGCTGCCGACGTTGCTGGTGACCCGGCCTTCGATGGCCGTTAGCAGATCACCTTTCTTGATGCCGGCCTTTTGGCCGGGACCGTCCACGTCGACCCGCTCGGCCCGCAGGTGTCCCCCGGACTCTACCCACCAAATGCCGTCGTAGGGAGCAATATATTCACGATCTTTGTCGAAATTGATCCAGGCAAAGGTGATCGCCGCAGCGCTCATGAGCACCAGAACGACAGCGAAAAAGCGGCTTTGCAGAACGCGATCCATGACAGGGGCTGGCTGGCTGGCCAGACGCACTGGTGGGATAACTCCCACGAGCCGTTCTTGTTTGAGCAACTTAGATGCCACGCCGTATTCCACCGCGAAACCGCTAAACCTCAACCCCTGAATAGCTTCCAAGATTATAAACGTCTTAGGGAGCCGATAATACAAATTTTGGAATACTGTTGTTAAATTACGGAGCAGCCGACAGTTACTAAGGAACTAAGCATTTCATAGCTGGTAACCACATGCAGCCAAAGATTTATGCGGCTCCCAATTTATGGAGTTGCCCTAAGGCTGAGGTCCGGAGTTGGCTGGCTGACCGTGTAGTCTAGGCAGGAATGAGTCTCAGCACCATCTCCGGTGCAGCTCTCAGTCTCGGCGCGGCCGGAGTCTGGGGCGCGGGTGACTTCGCCGGTGGAATAGCCGCCAAGCGAGCCAGCGTCTTCCGGGTGGTCGCCATAGCCCACGCCTTCGGGTTGCTGCTCATGCTGGTGCTGGTTTGGATTGGCGGCGAGCGCGTGCCGCCTTGGCCGGCTTTCGCCTGGGGAGCAGCAGCCGGGATCACCGACGCCTTCGGCGTTGCCGCCCTCTACCAGGGACTCTCAACCGGACGCATGGGGGTGGTGGCCCCGGTCGCTTCGGTTATCACGGCCGTGCTGCCGGTCGTGTTTGGCATCGGAATTGAAGGCTTGCCCGGCCGGATCCAGTTAGCAGGGTTTGGACTGGCAGTGATAAGTCTCTGGCTGATCACTCGGCCCGATGGCTGATCTCGATTCCCGCCGAGGCTTGGGACTGGCGTTGTTGGCCGGCGCGATGTTCGGCCTGCTGCTGGTCTCCGGCAAAGAAGCCGGCCGTTACGCCGTATTGTGGCCGCTGGTTGGCGCGCGTGCCGCCTCAACCGTTCTGATGTTCACCATCGTGGCATTCTCGCCACGCGATGAGCAGCCGCTCCGCCCGGCGCTGCTTCCGATCATTCTTTCAGGCCTGTTCGACACGGTAGCCAATGCAATGTTCATTGCTGCCACTCGCCACGGTCGGCTCGACGTAGCCGCGGTTCTGTCGTCGCTTTATCCGGCGAGCACGGTCGTCCTTGCATGGCTAGTGCTGAAGGAGAGGATTTCGCGCACGCAAGCGGTTGGCATAGTCGGCGCGCTGATTGCAGTGGCGCTGATCTCCGCGCGATGACGGCAATGCCCCGGTCTCGCGGTGTTCGAGACCTGGAATTCCAGAATCGGCGCTCCGCCATCGAGCTATGGTCGTCTTTCAGGAGCTCCGCTTCGGGCCTGTTACCTCGCCAGCGCCGGCGCAGCCCAGGCAAGCTGAAACACTGCCAGCGGATCGCCGCAATATTTCACATCAAGTTGCAGCGGCCCGTCGGCGACGATCCAGTAATACGTCTTCGCCATATCGATCATCCGGTCCAGCGCGGCATCCAGCTCTTTATGCAGCGAGGCCAGGGCTGGCAGCGTCCTCTCATGATGTGCTGTGCGCGGGACCATCACGCGCTCAAGATTCACGAAGGCCTGCTGCAGGGCGGCGCGGTCTTCGGCAAATTCGCGCTCGGTGATCTTGTCGCGCATGACCTCCTCGTGCTGAGCAAACTGGGTCAGCACCGTCGGCAGCGAAAGGCCGGTGTCTCCGTCAAGCAGACGCAACACGCGCGCAGCCATAGCATCGGCGTAGCAGCCTCGCAGCATATCGAGGAACGGGCTGCGCGCTGCCTCAAGCTGAGGATTGTGCCCGACGATCTCCCGCTCCAGCTTCCAGTAAATGTCACGGTCGGTCGCCATGCCCAGCAACTGTTCGCCGATCTGGCGAAGCTCGGTCCGGGCGCGCTCGCGGAATTGTTTGTCGCTCAACATACGAGAAGTCTAGCCACCAAAGGAACGTCGGTTCTGTGATTTCGGTCACCGGTCTACCGCTTTTGCCGTACGAAAAAGCGGTAACCATCTGCTGCCTTTGCCCCGGCGTTCCGCTTCCGCACGCTACAATAAAACTTTTGCGAGGTCCGCCGTGTCTTACCAAGAGATTGTCGAACGCGAACAGAAATACCTGCTGAACACCTATGCCCGTTACCCGATTGCCATGGTGCGCGGTAAGGGTGTGTACCTGTACGACGTCGATGGCAAACGCTATCTCGATTTTCTGACCGGTTTGGGCGTCAACGCCCTCGGCCACGCGCATCCGCGCATCGTGAAGGTCATCCGCGATCAGGCTGCCAAGGTGATTCACGTCTCCAATCTCTACTACAACGAGTACCAGGGACTGCTCGCCGAGAAGCTCTGCACCAAGTCGGGCATGGACCGCGCGTTCTTCTCCAACAGCGGGACCGAGGCCATTGAGGGGGCGCTGAAGCTGGTGCGCGCCGCCGGTCACGCCACGGGAGTAGCCGGCAAGAACATTGTCGTTGCTTTGGACAATTCTTTTCACGGCCGCACGATGGGCGCGCTGGCGCTCACCGGTCAGCCGAAGTACCGCAAGGACTTCGATCCCATGCTGGAGGGTGTACGCTTCGTCCCGCGCAACGACATCGAAGCCTTGCGCGCGGCGATGGATGAGCGAGTTTGCGCCATCGTGCTCGAGCCAATTCAAGGCGAGGGTGGCATCCAGGAGACCAGCCCGGAGTTCCTGCGGGCATGCCGCGAAGTGGCCGACCAGCAAAACGCGGCGTTAATTTTCGATGAAATCCAGTGCGGCATGGGACGCACCGGCAAGCTGTTTGCGTTCGAGCATTTCGGAGTTACGCCGGACGTAGTCTGCATCGCCAAACCGATCGCCGCCGGCCTCCCGCTGGGCGCGTTCCTGGCGAAGGAAAAATTCGCGCAGCACATCACTCCCGGCAAGCACGGCACCACCTTCGGCGGTGGACCGCTGACCTGCCGCGTCGCGCTGGAATATCTGGCAATTCTGGAAGAAGAGAATCTGCTGGAGCAGGTGCAACGCGTCGGCGGCTACTTCACCGAGAAGCTGCGTGAACTGGTGAACAAGTTCGACATCGCTACGGAAGTGCGCGGCGTAGGCGCGATCCAGGCGCTGCAGCTCACCATTCCGGGTAAGCCGATTCTGGAAGGCGCGCACGCCGACGGCCTGCTCATCAACGTGACGCAAGACACCGTGCTGCGCTTCCTCACGCCGTTTTTGCTGCAGGAAAAGCATGTCGACGCCGGCGTGCGGATTCTGAAGAAAACATCTGGCGGCGGCGCAGAAACAGGCGAAGGCGGATAAACGGGCAGCGGTTACGGCATAGTTTGCACTACCCCGCAACCCGCTCGGCAATCCAAGCGGCACATTCTTTCGTCCCCATCGTTCCGCCGACATCGACTGTCGTCTTCTTCGCGCGTACGGCTTCCAATACTGCGTTCTCGATCTTCTGCGCTTCGGCATTCAGGCCGAGGTGCGCCAGCATCATGGCTGCCGTCAGGATCGAGCCCATCGGGATTTGCCATGTTCTTGCCGGCAATCGGCGGAGCCGAGCCATGCACCGGCTCGAACATCGACGTCCTTCCAGGATGAATGTTGCCGCTGGCAGCCATGCCCAGTCCGCCCTGTAGCGCCGCTGCCAGGTCGGTAACGATGTCGCCGAACATGTTGTTGGTGACGATCACGTCGAGCGATTTCGGATCGCGCACCATCTGCAGACACAGTGCGTCGACGTACATGTGCTGCGTCTGGATGTCGGAATATTCCTTCGCAACCTCTTTAAAGACGCGCTGCCACAAGCCGCCGGCGTAAGTCATCACGTTTGACTTGTCCGACATCATGACCTTCTTGCGGCCGTTGGTGCGCGCGTATTCGAAGGCGAAGCGGATTACGCGTTCTACGCCCTTGCGCGTGTTGATGTCCTCCTGGGTAGCCAGCTCCTCCGGCGTGCCCATCTTGAAGTTGCCACCCATGTCCATGTACACGCCTTCGGTGTTCTCGCGGATAACCGTGAAATTGATGTCGTCGGGCGTAGTGTTCTTCAGGGGGCAAAGCGACTCGTCGAGCAGGCGCACCGGACGCACGTTGGCGTAGAGATCCATCTTGAAGCGCATGCCCAGCAGGATTTCCTTGGCATGAATATTGGTCGCGACCCGCGGATCGCCGAGCGCGCCGACGAAGATGGCGTCGAAATCGCGGGCCAGCATATGAAAGCCGTCGGCGGGAATGGTCGTTCCGTCGATCAAGTAACGATCGGCGCCCCAATCGAAGGTGGTGAAGTCGACGGCCGCGCCCGACGCGCGCACCACTTCCAGCGCGTTAGGGATAACTTCCTTGCCGATGCCGTCTCCGGGAACAACTGCGATTTTCTTTTTGGTCGTCACAGAAAATTAAGATAGCAGACCCAAGCCGGCGCTTAACGCACCCACCACACCCACAGGATAAACAGGCATTGCATGGAAACGCGGACGGCACCGCTTTCCCGCTACAAAACGCATGCACCGCCGTCCCGATGCGCCCTTTCGCTCTTCGCTATAATCAAAGATTCTGTATGGGTGGAATTCTGTCACAAGAACGACTCGCTGCCTCGCATGGGCGCATGGGCAGCTACCGTGGAGCCGAAACTCCCGCTGACTTCGGAGACGCTGCTGCCGAATTCGAAGCGCTACTACACGGCGCAGCCATCTTCGACCTGAGCTGGCAGGCCAAGCTTTTGATCAGCGGCAAAGACCGGACTCGCTGGCTCAACGGCATGATTACGAACAACATTCGCGATCTCGCCGAAGGGCGCGGGGTCTACGCGTTCATTCTGACGCCGCAGGGCCACAACCAGGGCGACCTGGTCGCCTACAATCGCGGCGAGTACCTGGTGGCCACCACGGACCGCGAGCAGGCGGACAAGATCAAAACCGTCCTCCAGCGCTACATCATCATGGATAAGGTGGAGATCGAGGACATCAGCGAAAAGCTGGTGTCGGTCGGCGTAGCCGGGCCGAAAGCACCCGAGACGCTGACGCACGCCGGTATCGAAGTTTCGCGGCTCGAGCCGGGCCAGATCATCGATGCGGTCTGGCATGACGTGGGTATCTCTATCGCGCGCAGCGCGCATCCGCAGATGGATGGCTACGAAATTTGGCTGGCTCCCGAGAACGTGGAAAAGCTTTGGGATGCACTGGTGCACTCGGGGGCGAAGCCCGTGGGAAGCGACGCGTTTGAGAGTTATCGCATCGCGCGCGGTGTGCCGCGTTACGGTCTCGATCTGCGCGAGCGCGACTTGCCGCAAGAAACCGGCCAGGAGCATGCGTTGAACTCCAGCAAAGGCTGCTACATCGGGCAGGAAATTGTCGAGCGGATTCGGGCGCGTGGCAACGTGCATCGTACGCTCATCGGATTTGAGGTGCAGGGCGAGCCGCCGCAGCGGGGCACGAAAATCCGCGCCAACGACAAAGACGTCGGCGAGATCACCAGCGCGACGCGCGCGCCAGGAAGCGAGCGCACAATCGCTCTAGGATATTTGCGGCGGGAAGTCGCCGCTCCGGGAACAGCGGTGCAGGCCGGCGAGCAGAGCGCCACGGTCGCGAGCCTTCCCTTTCAGTTCTGAACGGATCAAAAACTATGGCAGAAAAAGAGAAGAAGCAAGAGTTTGTAGTCACGGATCGCCGTCTCTTCAGTACCGACGGCGAATTACGCCAGGACGTTGTCGAGGCCGAAGAGCTTCGCGAGGAACGTGAGCGCGAGAAGCGCGAAGCCCAGCAGCGCGCCAACGAAGAGCGTGCCGCGCAGAATCACACCCCTGAACCGTCCACGCCAACCCCATCACCGGCACCTGTCGAGCCCGAAGCGGAGATGCCGTCGGCTCAGGAGCAACAGGCCTCCGAAGCCGCATATCAGCAATCCACGCGTGACATCGACGCTCGTATCGAGCAGGAGTTACGCAAACAGGGCCGTGCGCACAGCGCGAAGGATTTCGAGATTTCCTTCGACAAGTTCGTCGCGTCGCTGTATATGACTTCGCTGATGCAGCTTGGCCTCGCCGCACCTCAGGGCGCCAAGCCCGAAGTGGATTTGATTGGTGCGCGGCAGACCATCGACACCCTCGCGATGTTGCAGACCAAGACCAAGGGCAACCTCACCGCGGCCGAAGAGAACATGATGCAGAACTGCCTGTACGAATTGCGCATGGCGTACCTGGAAGTGACCAACCTGATCACTCATCCTCCCCAGGGCGGTATTGGCAGCGACGGCAAGGCCTGATGAAAGCCACGCTCACGGTGTTGGGAAGCGGGACCTCGATGGGAGTGCCGACCATCGGCTGCGACTGCCCGGTCTGCACCTCTGCGGACCCGCACGACCGGCGCCTGCGTCCCTCCATCATGATTCAGTGGGACGACCATCACCCCAACGCACCAAATGCGGCTGCGGCGGGAATCTCCAGGCGTACCGTGCTGATCGATACCACGCCGGACTTCCGAGAGCAGGCCATCCGCCAGCATATTAAGAAGATCGACGCCATCTTTTACACGCACGGTCACGCCGATCACATTCTCGGCCTGGACGACGTCCGCCCGCTCAGCTTTCCCCGCGTGACCGGCGGCACGAAGATTCCGCTCTACGCCAGCGAAAACACCGCGCGGGTTTTGCGCAGCGTCTTTCGCTACATCTTTGAGGCGGACTACAAGTACGGCGGCCTAGCTCAGGTGGAGTTGATGCCTATCGATGGGCCAGTGTCGATCTTTGGCGCAAGATTCACGCCGTTGCCGGTCCTGCATGGCGACATGCCGATCGAGGCGTTTCGCTTCGGCAGCGCGGCTTACCTCACGGATTTCAGCGCCATTCCGGACGAAACGATGGCGCAACTGGAAGGCCTGGACATCCTGTTTCTCGACGCGTTGCGGCATCACCCGCATCCGACGCACTCAACTGTAGAGAATTCGCTGAGAATCGTCGAGCAGCTTAAGCCGAAGCGCACATTCTTTACCCACATCTCGCACGACCTCCCGCACGAAGAGACAAACGTGGACCTGCCGGAGAACGTGCGCTTGTCGTACGACGGCTTGAAGCTGGAGTTTGAATTGTGAGCAGAATGATCGCAGGCTGGGCGCTCACTCCGTCATGGAACAGGGCTTTGCAGCCTGGGTGGAGCACGATCCGATAGAAATGCAGATCTTCCGCAATCTTGATGAAGTGCCGGCCGACTTTGGGCCAACCGTGGTCAGTGTGGGCAACTTCGATGGCGTGCATCGCGCGCATCAGCAGGTCGTGCGCCACATGGCCGAGCGCGCTCGCACCTTTGGCGGCAAGGCTGTTGTCGTGACCTTCGATCCGCATCCACTGCGCATTCTGCGTCCTGATGCTGCACCCAAGCTGCTCACTCCTCTCTCCACAAAGCTGGCGCTGCTGCAACAGACGCACGTTGACGCCGTTGTCGTACTGCCATTTACTCGCGACCTCTCTGTCATGTCGGCGGAAGACTTTGCGCGACAGATACTCGCCGGAGCGCTGCAGGCCAAAGAGGTACATGAGGGCTACAACTTTCATTTCGGCCACAAGGCCCAGGGCAACGTCGAGACGCTGGCAGAGTTAGGCAAGCAATGCGGCTTTGAAGCCAGGATCTTTCCCGAGCAACTGCTGCGCGGCCATCACGTATCCAGCAGCGAGATCCGCAAGCTGATCGCTGAGGGAAACGTCAGTCGCGTGCGGGCGCTGTTAGGCCGCCCGTTCAGCATCTACTCCAATCCCGGACGCGGACGCGGCTATGGCCACAAATACACCGTGCCCACAGTCAACCTCGCGCGCTACGACGAACTTGTTCCCGGCGATGGCGTCTACATCACCTGGCTGCGGATCAATGACGAGTGCTTCGAAGCAGTGACGAACGTCGGCAATCGTCCCACCTTCGGTGCTGACTCCTTCGCCATCGAAAGTCATCTGTTGAACTTCCATCCCATCGAGCTTTTCGCCGATACGCCACTAGAGCTGATTTTCCTGAAGCGCCTGCGTAACGAGGTTCGCTTCCCGACGGTCGAAGCGCTGCGCGAACAGATCGCGAAAGATGTGCACAAGGCGAGAACTTACTTCCGTCTGAGCAAAGTGCTGGCAATCAGCACTTAGCATTCCGGGTCATCCCGCGCTCTGACCGTTGATATTCGGGTTTGCGCGAGCGCCAACAAACCTGTTAACGTGTGCCATTACCCTGAAAACTTCAATGAAGAATGCCGCTTTCGTTGTCTTTTTCTGCCTCCTGGCCAGCCTCTGTCTGCTGGCCCAAGTGCCCACTGACAGCCCCGTGGATGCGGTTCGTCATCCCGGATGGAACGGCGGCATCTTTGTCGGCGGTGGTCACACGGTTGATACTTCCCCTAACGCGGGGAATTTCCTGCTAGGAGTTCGACTGGGACGGGTTCTCACTAACGAACATGGTAAGGGCATTCTGCGCGGAACCTACGAAATGGACATCGATATCATTCCGCTCGATGAGTATTGGATCCGCGGCGGCCAGTATTCCGGCGGCATCGATCCTGTGGTCTTCAAGTGGAATTTCACCCACGGGTGCAAGATCGCGCCGTATTTCGCAGCAGTAGGCGGTGTGCTCTTCAGCAACCACAACCTTCCGCCGGGCGACACCGCACAGGTCAACTTCACCAGCGGCCCGGAAATCGGTTTACAGATTTTCCGCAAGGGCACCAACTCGTGGGACGTCGCGCTCAAGGCCTACCATCTGTCGAACGCCTCCATCGGCAACAACAATCCGGGCCTGAATGCCAGTCTGCAGGTGATGCTGGGCTACACCTGGCACTAAGCTGACACGTCCAATTGGCAGACAGCAGAGCGACTCTTCCCTCGAGGGGCACTATAATATTGCTAGACGCGCCCATGACAGCCCCTACCACCAGGCAGCCCCTCGTTCTCTGCATTGATGACGCCGAGGTCGCTCTGCGCGTCCGCAGGTTATTACTGGTCGACGCCGGCTACGCCGTGCTGACCGCAAGCTCCGGCGAAGAGGGACTGGAATTGTTCAAGCAGAACCCAGTGGACGTAGTCATCGCCGACCACTTCCTCTCCGACAAGAGCGGCGCCGAGATTGCTGCCGAGATGAAGGAGATGAAGCCGCAAGTGCCGATTCTGATCGTCTCGGCGGCGGCCGAGACGCCCGCGGGCCTCGAGTTCGCCGATGGCTTCCTCTCCAAGGGCGACGGTCCCGACGCCCTTCTCGATCGCATCGCTGAACTGCTCGAGTCTGGTTCGCAGAAAAAGTAGCCCCCCGGCCTCCAACTTATTTCTTGTCTGCTTCAGTTTTCCCATCCGCAAGTTCTGCATAATCCGATTCGCTCACCAGCAAAATCAGTGGCTGCCCTGAAGTTTTCTTCGTAGCGTCCCAGTAGCGCACCAGGATGGAGTAAACCAGCAGCCCGGTCTCGCCTTCGCCGAAGAAAATGTACTCCAGCGACTGCCGCATTAAGCCCCGGCGCGTCAGGCCGAGCACGATGCTGAGTGGGTCGAGCAACTCGCTCAAATAGGCGATGGAGTTGGCGACCGCAACAGCTCCGTAGGCCTCGATGACAAAATATTGTTCTTCGCGGAAAGCCCGCAAACGCAGTGGTGAGAGGAAGTCGCTGCGATTGTCCAGCAGGTTGACATGCAGGAATGCCAGCGGCCCGGTCACCTTATAGTGTTTGCTTACTTTGTTCGCGAGCAACTTGCGATGCTCGGGGGTTGCGATGTGATGCGGGATGAGGTTGACCTTCCTGCCCTCGATCGATTCCCACAGCGAAGCGGAGTCGCTGTCCATGAACCGCGCTTCGGAGACACGCATCTCAGTAGAGCGCAGGATGCGACTGAGGGCGCTGGCCGTCAGCAGCAGGAAGATGAAGATGCTGGCAATGATGGCGCCGTCGGGGCGCTCGATAATATTCGCAACCGTGGTGTAGAGGAACACCAGCGCAACGACGAAATAGTAAAAGCATTGCAGATAGAGCCGTGGCTGTTTGAAGCTGGCCTCGCGCCACAGCGAAACCGTAACCGCAACGGCAGCCGAGAGCATGAGTACCAGAACGCCGGTGGCATAGGCTCCGCCCTGCGCATTGACCGACGCGCGGAAAGCCAACGTTACTACAATATCGACCGCCAGCAGCACCAGTACCAGTGGTCGCTGATAAGCGACCCAGTCAGGGGCCATTCCAAAACGCGGCAGGTAACGCGGGATCAGGTTCAACAGCCCTGCCATTGCCGACGCGCCCGCAAACCACAAAATCAGAATCGTCGACACGTCGTATATCGTGCCGAAGATGCTGCCGAGATACAGATGAGCAAGGTAAGCGATGGCTCGTCCATCGGCCGGCCCACCAATTTTGTACGCGCTCTCCGGGATCAGCGAAGCTGCAACGAAGCTCGAAAGCAGCAGCAGCACGCTCATGATGACCGCAGCCGATAGCAGCAATTTCCGCGTGTTACGGATGCGGCCCGCGATTGCATCCCCGGATTGTCCCTTATCCCCTCCATCGACCAGCGGCATTACCGAAACGCCAGTCTCAAAACCGCTCAGACCGAGCGCCAGTTTGGGGAAGATCAACGCCGACGCGATGAGGATCTCAGTCCAGTTGCCTCGGATCGCCAGCGCTGCGTGCCAGGCTGACAACATCTGCGGATGCAGCAAGACTTTCGTTGCGCACCACAACAGCACGATCAGGTTCAATCCCAGATACGGGACAGCCACGAAGTAGGCGACTCGGATGGCTTCACGAAATCCGGCCAGAAACACGATAGCCAGCAACAGCAGCAAAACCAGCGTCGCGCGCATGTGCGAGGCGCCGGCTATGGGATGCAAATACGGGTTCGCTATGGCATGTTCGGCCGCGTCGGCCGCCGACAGCGTCATCGTAATGACGAAATCCGTGGCTGCAAAGCCAAGCAGCACCAGCACGAGGATCTTGCTGGTCCAGCCGGAAAAAAGATTTTCCAACAACGCAATCGAACCCTGGCCTGCATACGACCGCTTGGCCACCGCTGCGTAGATGGGTACAGCGCCCAGCAGAGTTACGACGATCAGCACCGCGGTCGCGGGCACGGCCAGCGCTCCGGCCGCCAAAAGCGCGATCCCCGGCTGATAGCCCAGCGTCGAGAAGTAATCGACGCCGGTCAGCCAGATCACCTGATACCACGGATAGGTATGCTCCGGCGCCCGAGAAATTCGCGCCAAATTGTTCGACGAGAAGAAGCGCGCCAGCCAGCCGTGCGCCTTATCCGGCGTAGGCAAGCGGAGAACGGTGTCCGGCGAGGCTTTCGTGCTCATGGTTCAGGGTTCCCCAAAGATCGATCGCCAGCACACATCGAGAGGATTTTCGATTGTAAGGCCGAACCGTAGTTTAGGCGAAGGATCGAAGGCGCGCACCTATCCCCCGATGAAATCATCGGCCCCGCAGAATCGCTCGTAGCGCGACCCGGCTCAGTCGCCGACGGAAGACCCAAATTTGCTCTGGTTTAGGCACGGCACGACACGAGAAAATGCACAAATCAGCGTGCGATAATGAGGTCAGCACAAGCGGCCCTGTAGCTCAGATGGATAGAGCAGCGGTTTCCTAAACCGTTGGTCGGCAGTTCGACTCTGCCCAGGGCCTCCATTCCAACCTATTGAAATTGCTGGGACTTTCGAGAGGGGATGTCGAGCGATTTCAGCTTCTTGTGGACACTTGGCGGACAGTTGAAGATTCGGGCATCGCTTTCTCGGCCTTAACCATTGCTTCGCCATGTGCGTCACGGGCTCGACTGCTGCTGGATGCGCTGCCACTGAGAGGAAAAATTCTGCTGGCAAGCTACTGCGGACTCGTGCACTTTCGAGAATTCGGGCGTGCCGCGCAGCCCGGCGAAGAACGGGTCTGCATCCATCACCGGGTAAGAGCAGTAGTGCCCTTGGACTGCTCTAGAAAGCAGCGCGAGCGCCTTGTCATTCTGGCCGCAATAGGCGAGGTTCGCCGCGGCCAGGTAGTTGGCTTCGGGATCGCCTGACACCTGGACCTTCGCCGCCATCGTAGCTATGTCGCCCGCCGGCTGGTGCTGTGCGCAGGCAATCAGCATGTCATAGCTCGGCCATTGCTGGATGTGTGGCGCGCCAAGTCGCAGCGCCTCCGCCTCTTTGCCTGCGCGCAGCAGTCCCGACAGAATGATGGCCTTGGTGAAGTCCGAGTCCGGGTCTGTGTTCAGATAGCGTGCGGCCAACCGGTAATCACCGCGAAGCGTGGGCACGATGGCACAAGAACGCAGCCCCGACGTTATCTTGTGCGGATCAATTTGGAAAGCGATGTCGCATTGGCGGCTCGACTCATCGATTAACCCGGCGTAGCGCAAGGTGTAGTTCAACATGTAGTGGGCGTCGGAGCTGTCCGGATGGCGGCGCACCAGGTCTTCGGCTTGCTGCATTGCCTTAGTCTCATCGCCGTCCTCGACCGCCACCCCAATCCAGATCGCGATGGCGGGGATGTAGTCAGGATCGAGCGCAACCGCCCGTGCTTCCGCGGATACGTAGCGCTCTTCCATATCGCTTCCGCCCTTCCCGTATCGCACTTCGACATAGCATCGACGGCCAAGCTGAAGCCACGCGGGAGCGAAGTTTGGATCGAGGGCGACAGAGCGCTCCAGCATGGCAAGCGCTGGCTGGTTGGTGCCGGAGTCATACGGCATGGACAGCGTGCGCAGATATAGGTCGTACGCCTCGTTGTTGGTTGGACGCGTGCCTTTCGGGACCGTGTAGGCCAAGCCACCCAGGGCCGCGGCCAGTGCTCCCTGCGTGCGTGCTGCGATCTTGTCGCGCAGCTCGATCATGTTGCGGGCCGGAGCATCCATTGTGTCGGCCCACAACACGCGCCCGCTATTCACATCGACGGCCTCCAGCGTGAGGTGCAACCGGTCACCTTGCCCAACGAAACGGCCGGTGATGATGCTCGCCGCCTTCCTCTCCGCGCCTGCTTTGCGGAGGTCGACGCCCGGAAGAGCATATTGAGAGGTGTTTAACAAGGGCTGCACCGAAAGTCCGCGAGCGTAGCTGAGCGTCCTTGCCACTTCATCGGCAAGCGGCAGGCTCAGATAATCGAACGAGTGGTCGGCACCGACATTCTGAAAAGGAAGAACTGCCACACTTTTCAGCGTCGGGGGTAGCGGTTGAGCCACTCTCCCGTGCAGGAAGTACAGGCTGGCACCCAGGCCGAGCACTAAGACACACACAAACGCAATCCATGGCCGGCGAACGCGGGCGTCCGTGCGCTTGCGTTCTGCAAGCTCCCGCTGCTGCCGCTCGCTTTCCCTGCGATTTCGTTCCGCGCGGCGTGCCTCCAGATTTTCCAGGCGCTGGGCCAAGTCGGCCGGGCTGCGAAGCCGGCGCGCAGGGTCGCCACAGACGGCTGCAGCAATGTCTTCGCGCAATAAAGGATCCGCAACCTCTTCTTCCCATCCCGGCGAGAGCGGCTTGCGGAAGTCGCCCACGACCATCTGGTAGAGCATGACGCCGAGGGCGTAAACATCCGACCGCGCGGTGGCGGCCTTGCCGGAGAAGACCTCGGGCGCCAGATACAGCAAGGTGCCACTGAATGAGCTTGATTCCAAGGCGGCGGTCTGGGTCAAGCCCAGGCGGGTGATGCCCAACGCCTCCAGCCGTGACGGCTCTAGCAACAACGCGCTGCCGAAGTCGGCGATCTTGATCTGCTCGGCTCCGTCTGCCAGCTGAGTGACGAGCACGTTGGCGGGCTTCAAATCCTTGTGCAGAACGCCCACTGCGTGTACGTCGGACACCGCACGTGAGATTGCGGCAAACACATGCAGCCGCCGCTCGAGCGGGATGGTGGCAAGGCCACCCTGGTCTTCAGCCCACTGCGCCAGGTTCGGGCCTCCGTACTCGCTCTCCAGAAAATACGGTTCGAGCTCGAAGTTCCACTCCAGAATTTTGACGAGATAGCGACAATCTTGCAGAGACTCACGGAGAAAGCGGAAGACCGTCACCTCGCGTTTCAAGGTCCTGAGGCGAGCCGGCTGGGAGACGAACTTGAAGACGCGCAGCTCGTGGGTCTTGGGGTGCTCGGCCAACCACACCTCGCTTGCGGCCGAGATGTCGAGCGGGCGCAGCAGCAGCCATTGCTCGCGCCCGGGGATAGGACTGCCGGCCGTCAGTAGCAGCTGCGCCGGCCGCGATGACGGCAGGCTCGCCTCAGCGTGGGCGGTTGCCGCCAGGCGGTATCCCACCCGCGGCACAGTGACGACGATACTGGAATCGGTGTCGCCCAGCGCCTTGCGCAATTTGTAAACGGCGGTGGACAAGGATCCTTCGACGACGTTCAGACCTGGCCAGACGGCGTCAAGCAGTTCGTTCTTGGTGACCACTTCCCCGGCGTGCCGAAGAAGGTAGAGCAGAACCTCCAACGGCTTCAGCTCCAGTTCCACCAGCTGCTCACCGACGCGCAACTCCAGGCGCGATTCGACGAAAGTCCGCCCGGCAAAACTCCAAAGGCATCCAGAAAGCTCTGGCAATTCACGGGCTAAGCGATGGGTGGCCATGAACTTCCGCTTCTTGAGAATCTCTTGAGAATTACGTCAGGACGCCTGGGAGGCGATTGCTGCACATTATCCCCCACGGCCAGAGGGGTGACCAGCACATTTTGAGCGGCGCACGATCGGAAGTCGCCGCCGTGTCTCCCCGTGCATGAAACTATCTGCGGTTTCAAGGTGAATCTCTGGGTAAAGAAGAAAAAAGAGGAGCCATACCGAGCCCCAGCAGCAGTGCGTTACCCGGATTCGGGGATTTCCTTTTCTGCGCAATCCTTTCGGCGTCCTCGTCAACTTTGACAGCACCCGCGGCGGCACTCCCCCATCGCCTCCCATAGGGATCGCACTGGATCCCTCGAATGATTTTCGAAAGGAAACCATGCGCGCTTCAAATTGGTCAGGGCTGAGCAAGCTTAACCTTTGGAAAATGGCGGTCATGCTTCTGGCGCTTTGTAGTGCGACAGCAATGAGCTTATCTGCCCAATCCTTAACCACTCTCCACACCTTCGCGGGATATCCGACGGACGGCGGTAACCCTTACGCCGGGCTGGTGCAAGCGACCGACGGGAACTTCTACGGCACAACCTATGCTGGCGGGAGCAGCAGTAACTGTCAGGGTGGCTGTGGCACGGTCTTTAGAATCACGCCAGCGGGCACGCTGACCACGCTGCACAGCTTCGACTGGTATGACGGCGCCAGCCCTACCGGCGCGCTGGTGCAAGGTAACGACGGGAACTTGTACGGCACAACGTACGGAGGCGGGGCCGAGCCGCGCGTTGGTACCGTATTCAGAATCACACTGGGGGGTGCGCTGACCACGCTGTACAGCTTTTGCGCTCAAGCCAACTGCACTGACGGCCAGCAGCCTTACGCCGGGCTGGTGCGAGGCTCCGATGGGAACTTCTACGGGACAACCCTGGAGGGCGGGGCGAACACCGGCTGTTCTCTCGGCAGCGGCACCTGCGGCACGGTCTTCAAAATCACGCCGGGGGGCGCGCTCACCACGCTGCACAGCTTTTGCGCGCAATCTGGCTGCACTGACGGCGGCAACCCTTACGCCGGTTTGGTGCAAGCCAGCGACGGGAATTTCTACGGGACAACCTTTGGTCGCGGGGTCAACGGGTATGGCACAGTGTTCAAAATCACTCCGGCAGGCGCGCTAACGTCGCTGTACAGCTTCTGCTCTCAAACGAACTGCGCAGACGGCGAATACCCTCAATCCGGACTGGTGCAAGCCAGCGACGGGAACTTCTATGGGACAACCCCCGAGGGCGGCGGCGGGCAATATCACCAGGGCGGCACGATCTTCAAAATCACTCCGAGCGGGACCCTGACCACGATCTACAACTTTTGCTCTCAACCGAACTGCACTGACGGCTCCGACTCCCTGGCTGCACTGCTGCAAAATACCGATGGGAACTTTTATGGGACGACGATCGGTGGCGGGGCCTACTGCACACAGAACAGCGGCTGTGGCACGGTCTTCAAAATCACCACAAGCGGCACGCTGACCACGCTGCACAGCTTCGACGACACGGATGACGGCAAAGCGCCTTTCGCCGGGCTGGTGCACGCCACCGATGGGAACTTCTATGGGACAACCGCGTTCGGCGCGAACCCCGCATGCACGACCGGCCTCCACGGGTGCGGCACAGTATTCCGTCTGTCAGGTCCTCCTCCCAGTACGACCTCAGTGACCAGTTCGCCCAACCCTTCCACCTTTGGAGAACTTGTGACCATCACCGCGACGGTAGGTCCGGCAGGGCCGCCGGCGCCGACGGGCACCGTCAGCTTCACGTCCAATGGCGCCGCGATTTCCGGCTGCACGGCAGTACTGCTGGGCTCTTCGCTTACAGCGGTGTGCACGACTTCAACTCTCGCGGTGGGGACGGATGCGATCGTGGCAACCTATTCGGGCGACACGAACTACTCCGGCAGCAGCGGTATGCTCACGCAGATTGTGAATCCCGTGCCGCAGGCGTTGCAGTTCGTAACGCTGCCGCCATGTCGTGTTGTCGACACTCGCGGAGCGAACGGTACCTTTGGCGGGCCGGCTATTCCAGCCAATACCTCACGCTCGTTCCCGCTCGCCGAGGGCGACAATCCTTGTGGCATTCCGTCCGATGCAGTCGCATACTCACTGAACGTAACGGTCATAACGAACGGCCGCTTGGGCTATCTGACGATCTGGCCCACAGGCGAAGGTCAACCGACGGTCTCAACACTGAACTCACCCGACGGGCGAACCAAGGCCAACGCTGTGATCGTTCCCGCAGGAACTCCCAACGGCTCGGTAAGCGTTTATGTCACCGACACAACCAACGTCCTGCTGGACATCGATGGCTACTTCATTCCCAGCAGCGGATCCACCCTGGCTTTTTATCCAGTGAACCCGTGCCGCGTAATCGACACACGAGGGGCCGACGGCAATCTCGGCGGCCCTTATTTGCAAGGCCACCAGGAACGCGATTTCCCGGTACTGGAGAGCAACTGTGGTCTGCCCGGCAACGCCGCGGCGTATTCGATGAATTTCACCGTGCTTCCGAAAGGAGCTCGCGTTGGCTACTTGACGGTGTGGCCCGCAGGGCAGAGCCAGCCGCAGGTTTCGACGTTGAACGATCCGACGGGGACGAACGTGGCCAATGCGGCACTGGTGCCGGCGGGGACGAACGGAGCAATTGCCGCCTACGTTACCGACGATACCGACCTGCTGGTCGATGTTGACGGCTACTTCGCGCCACCGGGCAACGGCGGACTTTCGTTCTATGCACTGACGCCCTGTCGCGTGGTGGATACCCGCAACGGTGGCGGGCAGCCGTTCACGGGAGAGCTGACCGTGAATGTCGTCAACAGTCCCTGCGGCCCGCCGCCCTCGGCCGAGGGCTACGTCTTTAACGCGACGACTCTGCCGCATGGGCCCTTGTACTACCTGACCCTATGGCCGGACACGGAGAACCAGCCGCAGGTCTCGACGCTTAACGCCAAAGATGGGGCCATCACGTCGAACTTAGCTGTTGTCCCCAACGTCAATGGCAAGACCGACGCCTGGGCGCAAGGTTATACCCAATTGATTCTGGACATCTCCGGCTACTTCGCTCCGTAGGACAAACCGTTGGGACGGTGTGTCAGCAAGTAATGTTTGTATGCAGGAAAAATTCACTTCCCGATTACGGAGGAATAATCCCGCAGATGTCCGACATCGAAATGTCGCCGCCCATATTTTTAATGCCTGAGGTGTTGGATCAACTGGACTCTGGCTTCCCCGTTTCTGGAATCGGGCATCTCCTCGGCAGCTGAGTTGCGACTTCCGGTAGTCGATTCCCAAGCATCCGCGCTTTGACATTCTTTCCCAACCGCGCTGCCGTAAGCGCGTTCTGTTTTCGGCATAACTATCGCCATCCGACATTCGTTACGCGTCCCATAACCTAAAAAATGCGCGCTTGACCGATATCCGGCGGTTTTCGGTTAAGAATTGCAACGTTGCGCTTTCCCCTGCAACGCCCGGGCATCCAACCAGAGCGGCAATGCTGAATCTAGGGCGATTGTTTCTCGGTCCCTCTAAGTAGGCGCGTCGTAAACCGCTGCCCCGAAACCGACATCCCACAGTTGGAGAGGACAACAGTGCGTAAGAGATTTGTTCTGCAAGCTTTTCCCGCCGGACAAAATCCGACTGCCTTGTAGCTACCTCATGCAAGAGAACATGCACGACACTCAAAACACTCCCAAGCTGGAAGGTGCGCACGTTCCGCCAGACCATCTTTTGCCGAGCGAGACCGGTGCGCCAAAGAAACGTCGCCATCGTTGGGTCTGGCTCATAGTGCTTCTATTATTTGCCGGGCTGTTCTATGCAGTTATGCACGCTGGCTCGGGAGCGCCTGCGGCTGCACCGGCCGGTCGTCACGCTATGACTGGGCCTGTGCCGGTCACGACGGCCACCGCGAAGCAAGGCAACATCGGCGTCTACTTGGAAGCCATCGGGACGGTCACGCCGGTTTACACCGACTCCATCACGGCGCAGGTCACCGGAGTCATCACCGCGGTGCACTATCGCGAAGGCCAGCTGGTGCATAAGGGCGATGACCTGATCGATCTGGACGCGCGTCCCTACGAGGCGCAATTGGTGCAGGCCGAGGGAGCGCTGGAGCGCGACCAGAATCTGCTGGCCGAAGCCAAGATGGATCTTGAGCGCTATCAGGACGCATGGAAGCGCAACGCCATTCCGCGGCAGACCCTCGAAGACCAGGAAAAACTCGTTCTGCAATACCAGGGCACCGTGAAGAACGATGAAGGCACGGTGCAATACGACAAGGTGCAGGTGGCGTACTGCCACATCACCTCGCCGATCAATGGCCGCGTCGGCTTGCGCCTTGTCGATCCCGGCAACCTGGTCACCGCCAACGGCACAACCGCGCTGGTGGTCATCACGCAGATTCAGCCCATCACCGTCGTGTTTACCCTGGCGGAAGACAACCTAAGCGAAGTCGTAGCCGAGATGCAACACGGCCACAAGCTTCCCGTGGAAGCCTGGGACCGGCAGATGACCAAGCAGATCGCCAAGGGTGAGCTCGCCACCATGGACAACCAGGTGGACACCGCTACCGGCACGGTGAAGCTACGCGCAAACTTCCAGAACAAAGACGGCGCGCTGTTTCCGAACCTATTTGTCAACACACGGCTGCAAGTGAAAGTGCTTCAGAACCAGGTGCTGATTCCCTCCTCGGCCATTCAGCACAACGGCGATACGTCATTCGTCTACCTGATCCAGAATGATCAGGCGAAGATCACCAACGTAAAGACCGGCGTCTCCGACAACGGCATAGTGGCCGTCCAGGGACTGAAAGCTGGTGACGTCATAGCCGACAGCAGCTTCGAGAAGCTGCAGAATGGCTCGAAGATTACCGTCTCGAAGATGAAGCTACCGGCGACGTCGGGCGATGAGGCCAACGTTCCATGAGTGTGAGTCCGTCTCGTCCATTCATTCTGCGGCCGGTCGCAACGTCTCTGTTGATGGCCGCCATCCTGCTGTGCGGCATTGTGGCCTACACACAGTTGCCTGTCTCCGCGCTGCCGCAGGTGGACTACCCGACGATCTCGGTTCTGACGCTCTATCCGGGCGCCAGCCCTGACGTCATGGCCAGCACCGTGACCGCGCCGTTGGAGCGCCAGTTTGGCGAGATGCAAGGCCTCAGCCAGATGACCTCGACCAGCGCGGGCGGTGTTTCGGTCATCGTGCTGCAGTTCAATTTAACGCTCGGCATCGACGTCGCCGAGGAAGAAGTGCAGTCGTCGATTAACGCCGCACAAAGCTTCCTGCCCGCCGATCTGCCGTCGCCGCCGATCTACAGCAAGACCAATCCCGCAGATGCTCCCGTGTTGACGCTGGCAATCACGTCTGACTCTATGCCGCTGTCGCAGGTCGAGGACCTGGTGGACACGCGGCTGGCGCCGAAACTTTCGCAGCTTAACGGCATAGGCCTGGTCAGCATCAGCGGCGGCCAGAAGCCGGCCATCCGCATTCAAGTCAATCCGGTTGCCCTGTCAGCCTACGGCATCAACATGGAGGACGTGCGCACAGCACTGATCAACACCAGCGTCAACGCCGCCAAAGGCAACTTCGATGGGCCGCGCCAGGATTATCAGATTGACGCCAACGACCAGATCACCGTCGCCAACGATTACAAGAATGTCCTGATCGCTTATCGCAACAACGCCCCCGTGTTCGTACGAGACGTGGCCAACGTTATCAACGGCGTCGAGAACGAACGCCAGGCAGCGTGGATGAACAAAACGCCGGCCATCATTCTCAACATCCAGCGGCAGCCGGGCGCCAACACCATCGCGGTCGTCAAAGCCATCAAGCAAATTCTGCCGCAATTGGAGACGAACCTTCCCGCGTCCATCCAGATCACCACGCTCACCGACCTGACAACTAGCATCCAGGCGTCCATCGACGACGTCGAATTCGAGCTGATGATCACCATCGGCCTGGTCGTGTTGGTGATCTTCGTCTTCTTGCGCAGCGTATACGCCACCATTATTCCCAGCGTCGCGGTACCGCTGTCGCTGGTCGGCACGTTTGCCGTGATGTACATGCTCGGTTACAGCCTCGACAACCTTTCGCTGATGGCGCTGACCATCTCGACCGGCTTCGTCGTTGACGACGCCATCGTGATGATCGAGAACATCTCGCGTTTCATCGAGGAAGGCGACCGACCGCTGGAAGCCGCGCTGAAGGGCGCCGAACAAATCGGCTTCACCATCGTCTCGTTGACGGTTTCTCTGATTGCCGTGCTGATCCCGCTGCTGTTCATGGGTGACGTGGTCGGCCGGCTTTTCCGCGAATTTGCCGTCACCTTGGCAGTGACGATCGTGATCTCGGCCGTGGTATCGCTGACCCTGACGCCGATGATGGCTTCGCGCATTTTGCGCCACAATCCCGAGCAGCAGCAGAGCCGTTTCTATCGCTGGTCCGAGAATGCATTCGACCGCATGATCGGCTACTACGGCAGGACGCTGAAGGTCGTGCTGCGGCACCAACCTCTGACCCTCATCATTGCGGTTCTGACGCTGGTGCTGACCGTGGTGCTCTACATCGCGATTCCCAAGGGATTTTTCCCGGTGCAGGACACCGGTGTCATCCAAGGCATCTCGCAGGCGCCGGAATCGACATCGTTCGCCGCCATGGCACAGAAGCAGCAGGCGCTGGCCGAAGTTATCCTCAAAGATCCGGCAGTCGAAAGTCTCTCGTCGTTTATCGGCGCTGACGGCACCAACACTACGCTCAACAGCGGACGCTTCTCGATCAACCTGAAGCCGCTGAACCAGCGCGGTCTGAGCGCCACAGATGTGATCCGCCGTCTGACAAAAAGCCTGCAGCAGGTGCAGGGAATCACGCTGTACATGCAGCCGGTGCAGAACATCTCGGTCGATGATCGCGTCAGTCGCACGCAATACCAGTACACGCTGGAGGATCCGGACAGCAACGAGCTGAACCAGTGGACGAATAAGTTTGTCGAACAACTCAAGAAGCTAAGCCAGATTGAAGACGTCGCCACCGATCAGCAGACCAACGCTCGCGCACTCTACCTGACCATCGATCGCGTGACCGCTTCGCGGCTCGGCATTGCGCCCTACACCGTCGACAACACCCTCTACGACGCTTACGGTCAGCGACAGATCAACACGCTGTACACCCAGCTGAACCAGTATCACGTCGTCTTGGAGACGGCGCCGCAATGGCAGCAGACGCCATCAAACCTCGGCTATCTCTACATTCAGTCGAGCGCCTCGTCGGGCTCGTCAGGCGCCAGCGCCGTGTCCTCGTTCTCGGCCTCGGCTTCGGCCTCGGCCGGTTCAAACGCGACCACGACCTCGGTACTGTATACGCCGTCAACCGCAGCGCTCATACCACCGGCAACGGCGTTCAGCCCGCAGAGTTCAACGTCCAATACTGCTTCGACTTCCACGCCGGCCAACGCAGTTCCGCTCAACGCCTTTACCCACGTGCAGACAACCACAGAGGCGTTGACCATCAACCATCAGGGACAGTTCCCTGCCGTCACCGTATCGTTCAACCTGGGACAGAAAGCGGCATTGGGCGACGCGATCACCGCTATCGACAAAGTCGCAAGTAATATCCACTTCCCGATGAGCTTGCAGTCCGACTTCCAGGGAACGGCCGCCGCCTTCAAGAACTCGTTGACCAACGAACCCCTGCTGATTCTGGCCGCGCTGGTCACGGTGTACATCGTGCTGGGCGTGCTGTACGAGAGCTTCATCCATCCCATCACGATTCTTTCGACACTGCCGTCGGCCGGCGTCGGCGCGCTGTTGGCCCTGATGATCTTCGGCCAGAGCCTCAGCGTCGTCGCCATTATCGGCATCATTTTGCTGATTGGCATCGTGAAGAAGAACGGCATTCTGATCGTCGACTTCGCGCTGGAAGCTGAGCGCGAAGAGGGCAAAGACGCGACCGAAGCGATCTACGAAGCCAGTCTGCTGCGCTTCCGCCCGATCATGATGACCACCATGGCGGCGCTGCTGGGTGGCTTGCCGCTAGCGCTGGGTCGCGGACTTGGCTCAGAACTGCGCCGTCCGCTGGGCATTGCCATCGTCGGCGGTTTGCTGGTGAGCCAGATCCTGACGCTCTACACCACGCCGGTCATCTACATATTTTTCGACAAGCTGGGACAGCGCGTCGCCGGCAGAAGCCCGAGCGAGGTCGGTGGCGACGCGGCGCCTGAGCCGGAGCGGCCATGAACATCTCCGCTCCCTTCATCCATCGGCCGGTGGCGACCACGCTCCTCACCGTGGCTGTCGCGATTGCCGGAGCCATTGCATTCATCGTGTTGCCAGTGGCGCCGCTGCCGCAAGTCGACTTCCCCACCATCTCCATCAGTTCCAGTCTGCCCGGAGCCAGCGCGCAGATCATGGCCTCGTCGGTAGCGACGCCGTTGGAGCGTCAACTTGGTCACATCGCCGGCGTCAGTGAGATGACCTCATCCAGTTCGCTGGGAAGCACGTCGATCACGTTGCAGTTCGATCTCAGCCGCGATATCGATGGTGCCGCGCGTGACGTGGAAGCCGGTATCAACGCAGCTCGTACATATTTGCCGACCAATCTGCCGCAGAATCCGACCTATCGTAAGGTCAACCCAGCCGACGCACCGATCATGATTTTGAGCCTGACGTCGGACAAGTACGACGTAACCGAGCTCTACGATCAGGCGTCGACGGTGTTGGAGCAGAAGCTCTCGCAAATCCAAGGCGTGGGCCAGGTATTCGTCGGCGGCGGCGCCACGCCGGCGGTTCGCGTCGAAGCCAATCCTACCAAGCTGGAAAGTTTCGGCTTGACCTTGGCCAACGTGCGCTCGGTATTAAGCCTGCAAAATACGTTGCAACCGCGTGGCCAGATCTCCAACAACATGGTCACCGCCGACATCATCACCAACGACCAGATCTCGCGCGCCAAGGATTACAAGCCCCTGATCGTCGGCTACCACAACGGAAATGCCGTGCGACTCTCCGACGTCGCCGACGTGACGAACTCGACGCAGAACATCCGCACTGCCGGCTACATGGACGGAATCAAGTCGGTGACCGTGATTATCTTCCGGCAGCCGGGCGTCAACATTATCCAGACAGTAGAGCGTATTCGCTCGCAGTTACCCTTCTTGCAGGCGGTGCTGCCTCAGGGCGTGAACTTCACTATCGTCCTCGACCGCACTACAACCATTCGCGCCTCCGTCCACGATGTCGAGATCACGCTGATGACCTCGATCTGCCTGGTGATCGTCATTGTCTTCGTTTTCTTGCGCAGTGCGCGCGCCACTCTTATTCCAGCTGTCGCCGTGCCGGTGTCGCTGATCGGAACGTTCGCCGGTATGTATCTATTCGGCTACAGCCTGGACAACCTGTCGCTAATGGCGCTCACCATCTCTACCGGCTTTGTCGTTGACGACGCCATCGTGGTGATGGAGGACATCTCGCGACACCTGGAAAACGGTATGCCGCCCTTTGAGGCGGCGTTGAAGGGCGCCAAGGAAATCGGCTTCACCGTTTTCTCGATCAGTATTTCGCTGGTCGCGGTATTTATTCCTATCCTGATGATGGGCGGCATCGTGGGACGCCTGTTCCGCGAATTCGCGATTACGCTTTCGCTGGCAATCCTGGTGTCGATGGTAGTTTCGCTGACGACTACGCCAACCATGTGCGCGCATCTGCTCAAAGCGCACGATCGCGAAGAGAAACACAATCGGCTCTACCGCTTCAGCGAGAAATTCTTCGATGGAATGCTGTCCGGCTACCGCAAGTCCCTGGCCTGGGCCTTGGAAAACTCAGCGCTCATGCTGATCGTGCTGGCGCTCACCATCGCATTGAATGTCATCGTCATCATCAAAATTCCGAAAGGATTTTTCCCGCAGCAGGACACGGGCGCGCTAGTGGGCGGCGTGCAAGGACCGCAGGACGCCTCGTTTCCCTTCATGAACTATTCCGTTCTGCAGCTGGTGAAGGTCATCAAAGCTGATCCGGCGGTCGCGCACGTGAACGCTTACACCGGTGGCAATGGCGCCAGCAATGGCGGTTTTATCTACATCGCGCTGAAGCCTTTGAACGAACGCAAGGTATCCGCCGCCCAGGTTATCAATCGGCTGCGGCCCAAGCTCAACCGTCTTCCGGTAGCGTCGGCATTTCTTCAGGCAGTGCAGGACGTGCGCATCGGAGGCCGCTCCAGTTCGGCGCTCTATCAGTACACAATCCAGTCCGACAATATCCCCGACCTGGCGCACTGGGGGCCGATCCTGCTGGCGAACATCAAGAAGCTGCCCGGCTTGCAGGACGTGAACACCGATCAGCAGAACGGCGGCTTGCAGGAACTTCTGAATTACGATCGCGTGGCAGCGGCGCGCCTAGGACAGACAGCCAGTTCGCTCGACAGCCTGCTGTACTCCGCCTTCGGCCAGTCGGAAGTGTCGGTGATCTACACGCCGCTCAATCAGTACTATGTCGTGCTGGAAGCCGCTCCGCAGTATTGGCAATCTCCGGCCGGGCTGAACTCGATCTACATCAATCCCGGAGGCCCGGCATCAGCGAGCGGCAAAGCCGGCCTGAACAGCATTGCCTCGCTGGCAACGGTCAGTACCAACCAGACCGGCACGACCCCTCTGCAGGTCAACCACACCGGACTGTTTCCGTCGGTCACCGTTTCTTTCAATCTCGCGCCCGGCGTCTCGATGAGCCAGGCCACGCAAGAGGTCGACGAGATGGAGCAGCGGCTAGGCCTGCCTTCAACGATCCGCGGCTTCTTCGCCGGAACCTTACAGGCCTATCAGCAATCGTTGTCGTCCGAGCCAATGCTGATCCTGACCGCACTGCTGGCGGTATATATCGTGCTCGGCATTCTCTATGAGAGCCTGATGCACCCCCTGACCATCATCTCGACCCTGCCCTCGGCCAGTGTCGGCGCCATGCTCGCACTGATGATGTTTCACATCGACCTGAACGTCATCTCAATCATTGGCATTGTGCTGCTGATCGGCATCGTGAAGAAGAACGCCATCATGATGATCGATTTCGCCCTGATGGCCGAGCGCAACGAGGGCAAGAGCACCTCCGACGCTATCTTCGAGGCCTGCATCCTCCGCTTCCGCCCAATCCTGATGACCACTATGGCCGCCATCTTTGGCGCGCTGCCCCTGGCGCTGGGAACGGGTACGGGCTCCGAGCTGCGCCGTCCGCTGGGAATCACCATTGTCGGCGGCCTGATACTGAGCCAGTTGATCACCCTGTACACCACGCCGGTGGTTTACCTCACGCTGGACCACATGCGCCTGCGCATGATGGGCCGCCAGCGCGACACCTTCCACCCTGGATGCGAACCGGTTCCGTCCTAAGTGACGCCCAAGGTATACGTATGACCAACCGTAAACGACAAAGTTCAATTCTCCTGCTCGGCGCAACGGGTCTTCTCGCGCTCGCCGGATGCACGGTGGGACCGAAGTATCATCCGCCGGCGCCGCCCACCGCGACCGCGCCAAATTACAAGGAATCCACTACCAACTTCAAGGATGTTGGCGAGTGGAAGGTCGCCAGCCCGCAGGAAGGCATGCTGCGCGGCAAGTGGTGGGAAGTCTTCAACGATCCCGAGCTGAATACCCTTGAAGATCAACTGGAGATCAACAATCAGAACATCAAAGTGTACTTCCAGAACTTCATGGAGGCACGGGCTCTGGTGGCAGAGGCTCGTTCGCTTTACTGGCCCACCGTTACTACCGGACCCTCATGGAATCGGCAGAAGTCTTCCGGCACGCTCACCAACTCCCCTACCGCCAATACGGGTGCTACCAGCACGGTCATGTCGTTCCCGGTCGACGTTTCGTGGACGCCGGATTTCTGGGGCAAGATTCGCAATCAGGTACATGAAGAGCAATACGCTGCACAGGTCAGCGCCGCCGATCTGGAAGTGGAGCGCCTGACCGAAGAGAGCAGCCTGGCCCAATACTATTTCGAAATTCGCGGTCAAGACGCGCTGGAGCAGATCCTCAAAGACACCGTCGCTGCCGACCAGAAACTTCTTGACTTGACCCAGGCCCTCTATGACACCGGCATTGATGACTATTATTCCGTCGTTGCTGCCCGTACTACGCTGCAAAGCACGCAGGCGTCGCTCATCAACGTTGGCGTCGCGCGCGCGCAATACGAACACGCCATCGCGGTTCTGATCGGTCGCGTCGCTACCGACTTCACCATTCCGCCGTCGCCAGCGCTGCTCACTCCGCCGCCAATCCCGGTAGGTGTGCCGGCGCAGTTGCTGGAGCGCCGTCCCGATGTCGCCGCTGCCGAGCGCACGCTGGCCGAAGCCAATGCGACCATCGGCATCGGCTACGGAGCGTTTTTCCCCAACGTTACGTTGTCGGCGTCGGGGGGATTCGAGAGCTCGCAGTTCTCCCGCTGGTTCAACTGGCCCAGTCGCTTCTGGTCGATCGGTCCAGCCATCTCGCAGACAATTTTCAATGGCGGACTTTATCGCGCCGAACTGCACCAATACGAAGCCATCTACAACTCTGACGTCGCCAACTATCGCCAGACGGTGCTCACCGCCTTCCAGCAAGTCGAGGACTATCTGGCCGCGACTCGCATCTACTCGCAGGAGCTACAGAGCCAGACTGCGGCCGTCGGGTCTGCGAAAGAGTTGCTGGACTTGGAGACCGGTCGCTATGAAACCGGCATCGATCCCTACATCGACGTGTTGACGGCGCAGACCACGCTGCTAGCCGACCAGGAAACGCTGGCCACGCTTCACATCGATGTCATGGTGGCTGCCGTTGACCTGGTGGAGTCGCTTGGCGGAGGCTGGGACCGCTCGCAACTGCCGACGCCGAAGCAGGTTTCGCAAAAAGTTCCTGCCTCGGATTACAAGCTCCAGCAGTAGCAGCGGCTGATTCAGGGAACTGCTTTCTTGCGCGCGACCAGCTTCTTCAAGGCTAACGCGTTGCGGGGAGCGTAGCCGGAATCGTCGTTGTCGAAGTACACGTAGACCGCTCGCAACTGGGAGCGCCAGTGCTTGATTTGCGCCGCCCATTGCCGCAGCTTTTCCTCGGAATAGCACCCCTGATATTTTCCACCCGGCCCGTGCAGCCGGACGTAAGTAAAGTCTGCGGTCAGCACAATCGGTGTATGAAAGCCCGCGAGTTCATGAATACAATAGGCAGCGTTGTTGCGTCGCAATGTGTCATACACGCTCTGGACATGCCAGGTAGCCTCGCGAAACTCGAAGGCATATCGCTGACACCTGGGTAACGCCTGCAGAAAATATTCCAGCCGCTCGACATTTACCTTCCATCTTGGCGGAAGTTGAAACAAGATCGGCCCCAGCTTTTCGCCAAGAATCTCCGCGCGCGGCAGAAGGTTCTGCAGCGCCTGCTCCGGCTCCTTCAGCTTCTTGTTATGTGTCAGAAATCGGCTGCCCTTAACGGCGAAGGAAAACCCTGCTGGAGCCGAGTCACGCCAGGCGCGGAAGGCCTCCGGCGTCGGCAGACGATAGAAACTGTTGTTCAGCTCGACGGTATCGAAGAAGCGCCGGTAATACGCGAACATCTCCGTCGACTTCAGCCCGGCGGGATAGAACGTACCCAGCCAATGCCGGTAATGCCAACCCGAAGTGCCAATGCGAATCTCGGCGGCCATGCCACCATTACGAAGGCGGCTGCAATTCCCGAGTTGTATTGTCAGGCCGAAGCGCGTCGCAACCCGTCGGAAATGCGTTCAGATCCGGCTTTGCACCTTCACTGCTTTCCCATGTCTGACGGAAACGACTTGAACTCCACTTGGCGCTCCATCGGCTTGTCGCCGCCTTTGTCGTCGGCGGTGTGCTGGATGAGAGTTCCCTTCATCACCCGGTAGCCTTCGCTATTGGGCTGCTTGCCTGCAGCAGTGCTCACGCGTCCATTGAAGTCATACCAGATGCCGTGCACTGTCTTGGTGGTAAAGGTCAGGCGGTCGCCTACCAGAGAAGTCTTATCGAAGAACTGATCGATGAACTGTCCTTTATCGCTGTCGGTTTCCCCGAAACGTGAGATGTAGCCGGAGAGCTTGCCGTCGTCGATGGTCAGCTGCACGAATTCGCCTTCACGCAGGAAGGTGTACATACCTGAGATGTCGGTGGCAGCATTTGCCTTCGCCGTCTCCTGAGCCACCAGCGCAGGCACGCCGACCGAGGTAACAAGCAGACAGCAGAACAGCCCCAGAATCAGAAATTTCCGCTTACCCATGAACTCCCACTCCGTCTCGTATTCAGCATCATGGCATGGCGCGCGCGAATTGCGAAGCAGTATCTGAAATGCTCGAATGCGCACCGAATGCTGCGCTGTTTTCCGCTATAATCCGGAATACACGCGCCAATCGAGAGGATGATGTCGGAAGTAACGGCAGCCAAGACCCAGCAAGACGCTGCGCCAGCTGATTCTCTGGTACTGCTTCGCGAACTTGAGCCCCGGCATCGCGTGTTCCTGCGCAATCTGGCCGACCTGCTCTTGCGGCGCGAGCCGCCTCCGCTGGAAATCACCGCCGAACCGGTACAGCTCCGGCGCGACTACTTCATCAAAACCGGCATCGCGCCCGTACGTTTTCTCGAGTCGTACAGCGGTCACATCGCGTTCGTTATCGCGGTGTATCTCGTCTGCACTTTACCGTTCTTCAATCGCGAACCGCAGCTGCACTCGCCTACCGAGAACACCACGCTGGAATACGTTCCGCTCAGCGACTACCTGCCGCCGATCAACACTGCTGCCAAGGCGCAGATGAAGCCGCGACAGGGCGCGCCCAAGCTGGCTAAACAGGAAATCCTCTCTGTTCCGGCGAATCCCGATAACAGCCACCAGACGATCGTCACGCCGCCCAAGGTCAAGCTTGATCGCGACGTGCCGCTTCCCAACATCGTGGCTTGGACGCCTGTACCCTCCGCGCAACCTATTGCCGCTTCCGCGCGCTCCGTGTCGCAGCTCACGGTGCCACAGTTCGAGCCCGAAGTCGTCGCGCCTCCGGCGGATGTTTCACATCTTCAAGAACAATCTGAAGGTGCCATCGCTGTCGGCGCCCGATGTCGTTGCGCCCACCGCGGACGTCTCGCACGTAAAAGATAATTTGAAACTGCCGCCGCTGCCGCAGGCATCGGTCGCTGAGCCTTCTCTAACTGCGGATCAGCTAAAACTGAAGCCCGGACAGTTGAACATGGCAGACCTTCAGCCGGAAGTCGCAGCGCCGAAGCTGCCGGTCGCTCCACAGCGCTCCACTGGCGCCTCCGAGAGTGGTGGGAAGAGCGCCGACAAAGTCGCGCAGGGCGGAGGAACAGGTGCCGTGCCTCCGGCTCCGAACGTACAGAATCTCGGAAACACGAAAGGCCAGGGGCAGATTATTGCGCTCGGATTGAATCCTGCCGACGTCCGCGGACCGGTCGCACTGCCCAGCGGCAATCGCAGTGGGGAGTTCCACGTTTCTCCGAACGGCAAGGCTAATGCGCCCGGAACTCCTAATGTCACGGGCTCCGGAACGGCTGATAACGGCGGAGGCCACGGGGCGGGCAACGGTGCGCCCGCAGGCATTGTCGTGGGAACTCCCCCACCGGGAGCGAGCGTCGCTGCCGTGGGCGGCAATCTGAACCCCGCAAGCGGCGGCAAGCCGGGCGGAACCAATGTCGACCTCGAAGCACAGAAGAAGATCTTCGCCGCTGCCATGAAGCCGGCGTTGCCGGAATACCATCAGCCGGCCGCCCAGCCACCAGCTCCGACCGACGACGCTGACGATTTCGACAAGACCATCGAGCAGCGTGTGTTCGGCAGGAAGCGCTACTACTCGCTAATCATGAACATGCCGAACCTCACTTCGGCTACCGGGAGCTGGATTATTCGGTTTGCCGAGTTGAAGCAGAGCGACGACAAAGTTCCTCTCACCGCTCCAGTAGCGTTAAGTAAAGTCGATCCTGCTTATCCGCCCGACGTGCTGCGCGATCACGTGGAAGGTACAGTGACTCTCTACGCAGTCATCCGCGCCGACGGCACAGTCGACGACGTTCGCGTGCTGAACAGTTTGGACTCGCGCCTGGACGCGAACGCGGTACACGCGTTGTCGCGCTGGCATTTCCGGCCCGGCACCAAGAACGGCGAGCCCGTCGCCGTGGAAGCTGTTGTTCAGATCCCCTTCCGCATGCACTCGCTGCACTAAAGCAGCGCTTCTTCTACAGCTCTCGTCAATTTCAATAATCCACTGGCTTGTTATCTCTTCTGACAACCTGCTCGGTACGAATCGCTTCTGTTGAGTTAACGCCCTTCGCAAGTCGCCGAGGAGCTTGGCCGCTGACGCGCCCACCTGCTAAGGTTCGCGACCAGCTACATGGGTCCCTCTGCGTGTGCCTGGTACGGAGATGTGCATGCGCTTATTTGTAAGTGTGTTTATCCTGGGTTGGATGTTCCTTCGTCCTGCTTCTTTCCTGAATGCCCAAATCTCTCAACCGCTTATCCCGCTTGAACTCCAGGGAGATCCGCAGGCGACCCAGATTCCGTCTTACGCGTCCCTCGGAACTCCGCAGTGCGACAGCTCGGGCCAGATCTTCGTGCGTTACAACGAAGCGACCGACCCGTCTCAGCCGGCAACCTTGGCTGCAATCGAATCAGACGGTAGCACTCAAACCGTCTCGCTGGCATCGGCGGCATCCAAGCCAGCCGACAATCACGTTTTCTTGTTGGCCGCCGGCAATGATGGATCGCTCCACGAAATTGTGCGCGTGCCTACCACCACCGATCAGTCGACGCCGGCGACCGAGGTGCAGTACGCCACCTTCGACTCCGATGGCTCGCTGCGCTCCCGCTCGGAGTTCGGTGACCAGTTCATCCCATCGCTGCTGCTCCCGTTGCCCAGCGGGAACTTCTTTGCCGCCGGCGTGAATCTGCGCGACGATCACGGAGAGATATCGGAGTCGCCACTGGCCGGCATCTTCAGCTCCGATGCCGTACTTCTGTCGAAACTGAAGAAGGACCCGGCCGCGTTGGAACCGTCCAAATCCACGGACCCTAACGAGCAGGAGGTGGAGGCGGACTTCTCGGCAGGAATCGCCAAGCTGGGCGGTGATGGCAACATCTACGTCTTGCTTCCCGGCGATAAAGCGAAGATCGCCGTCGTAACCCAGGCCGGACGCATTGTGCGAGAGTTCACTTTGCAAGAGCCCTTCGAAACCGATGTCGCTCACGACATATGGATCTCCGGCAACCGCATCCTGGTCGTTTACGAAGGCGAAACCGACGATCCCAGGGACGCCTATGTCTACGTGCTGTACGACACGCAAAGCGGCAACGTGGTGCGTGTCTATCATCCCCAATTTTCCGGCACGGTCGCATGCTTTCAGGATGGCCAGACGTTGAGTGTGCTGCTGCAACAGCCGTCGTCGGGCAAGATCACATTGGGCAGTGCCGAACTGCAATAGCCGTGTCGCACCTGTCATAATTCATAGGTGCGAATCCTGATCTCCGCGGGAGAGGCTTCTGGCGAATTTTATGGCGCTGAACTTATGAGCGCCCTGCGCCGCCAGCTTTCGCAATGCTCTCCGGAGACTCCGCTCGAATTCTTCGGCGTGGGTGGCGACCAGATGCGCGCCGCCGGATGCGAGCTGCTGGCTGACGCGCGAGAGATCGCCGAGGTCGGCATTGTCGAGGTGGTCAAGCACATCCCTCGCATCTATCGACGTTTTCGCGAAGTAGTCAGCGCCGCACGCGATCGCCGCCCGGATGCCGCTGTCCTCATCGACTTCCCCGACTTCAATCTGCGTCTCGCGCGCGAACTGCACGGCTTTGGCGTTCCCGTCATCTACTACGTGAGCCCGCAGCTGTGGGCGTGGAAGCAGCGCCGCATCGAGCGAGTGCGCAAATATGTCCGCGAGATGCTGGTGATCTTCCCCTTCGAAGAAAAGTTCTATCGCGAGCGCGGCATCGCGGCGAAATTTGTAGGACATCCGCTTGCTGACCTGCCCGCACCTGCTGTCTCGCGCGAGCAATTTGCCGCTGAATACGCCATCGACCCGCGAAAGCAGTGGATAGCCCTGCTTCCCGGCAGCCGCCGCGGTGAGGTTTCGCGGATCTTCCCGACACTGCTGGAAACGGCGAAACTTCTGGGCCCCGATTACGTTTACATAATCCCGGTGGCTTCTACTCTCGATCAGGCATGGGTAGCGTCGTTCTTGAGCGCTTACTCCGGACCGCCGATTGTCTTCACCCGCGAGGCGCGCCCCACCCTGCTGCACGCCCGCGCTGCTGCCGTCGCCAGCGGTACTTCGACCCTGGAGGCCTCGCTGATCGGCACTCCCTTTGCCATGGTTTACCAGGTTGCGCCGCTCACCTGGAGCGTGGGGCGACGTCTAGTAAAGGTGGACCGTTTTGCGATGGTCAACCTGATCGCGGAACGGGATGTGGTCCCTGAACTGGTGCAGGAGGACTGCAGTCCGCAACGTATCGCGACTGAGTTGCGCCGCATCCTTCCCGACGGCGAGGCGCGCACAAAGATGATTCAGGACTTTCGCGAGGTTCGACAGCGCCTGGCGGCAGATGGCGATGGCGGCAACGCATCCGATCGGGCGGCGCGCGCCGTACTTTCCATAACGGGAGTATGCCGTTGAACGCGCAAGGCGCATCTTTCCACGTGCATTTTCCATCATTTATAGTGAGCAGCAGAGCAGGAGCTCTTTCCTAATGCAGAATGCGGCACGTTCCTTCGGACGCGTGATGGCCATGGCCGTCTTCGCCCTGGCTTCGATCTGCTACGCGGCGGAGAAGCCGCGCCTCCAGGTTAACGACTACGTCATCCACGTGACCGTCACTCCGCAGACCCATCAACTCAAGGCGCAGGCTCGGGTGAAATTCACCGCCCTGGAAGACATCAACATCGCGACCTTCGAACTGCATAACGCGTTGCGTCCCACGCGTGTCACCGATGCCAGCGGCCAGAATCTGCCCACGGAGCGCGTCAGCTCCGATTCAACTGTTCGCGTTTCGCTGCCTGCGACGTTGACCAAGGGCAGCTCCGACACGTTGATCTTCGAATATGAAGGCGCAATTCAAAATGCCGACGACAGCCCCGTCCAGGGATTGAAGCTCGCCTACATCGGCGATCCAATCACTTATCTGCTCTACTCTGGGCGCTGGTTCCCGATGGTCGGCTACGGCATCGACCGCTTTACCTCGACCATCAGCGTAAGCGTTCCGCCGGGCTACACCGTGATTGGCAGCGGCAAACAAAGCGGTGGCCCCGCACCCGAGATAGAGGAAGGCGGCAAGAAAGGCTCGGCTCGCGCCTCAGCAGGTTCAGGCGGACCGACGACGACCTTCACCTACACCGACCATCCCAGCTTTCCAGGCACCCTCATCATCGGCAAGTATGTTCAGACCAAGAGTACCGAAGGCGGCTTGAACATCAATGTCTACACCACACCCGAGCACAAACAGTTCGCCACTCAGTTCGCCGATACGGCTACAAAACAGTTCTTCTTCTTCACCAGCACCTACAGCCCGCCATTCAATCAGAACCTGAGCGTGGTGGAACTGCCGGACGATACCGTGCCGTCAGCGTGGGCGCCGGAAATCGCCGCAATAGCCGGCCGCAACTTCAACCCGAAGGGCAATTACCGCCTGCTCGCCAACACCATTGCGCATCAGTGGTTCGGAACCATGGTCAGCCCGGCCACCAAGAACGACTGGTGGATTACCGATGGCGCTGCCCGCTACTCTGAAGCGCTCTACGTCGAGCACGTCGCCGGCGAGGCCGGCTTCCAGGAAGTCACGAAAGACATGTCGGTGGGCGCGCTGGCGTACGTCTCCGTACCGCTGGCCGACGTCGGCCGGCTCGACACCTTCTCGCCTGAGTTCCAGTCGCTGGTTACCGACAAGGGCGGCATGATCCTAGCTATGTTGCAATGGGTCATCGGCGAAGAGGCCTACGACAAGACCATGCGCGAATTCATCACCCAATTTGCCGGCAAGTCGGTGACGGTATCCGATTTCCGCAAGGTAGCCGAACAGGCCTCCGGCCAGCAGTTGACGTGGTTCTTTACCCAGTGGCTCGATTCCACGGGTGCGCCCGAGTTCAAGAACAAGTACACCGTCTATCGCACGCAGAAAGGCTTCCGCGTCGTCGGCGAAATCTCGCAGGACATGGACCTGTTCCGTATGCCGATTGAGCTGCGCGTCGATACCGACGGCAAGACCGAGACCAAGCGCATCGAGGTCGAGGGGACCAACTCCGCTTACGCTGTGGAAACCTTCGGCAAACCGCGCCGCATCACCATCGATCCCAACAACCAAGTGCTGCAGAACTCGCAGGAATTGCAAGTGCGGACGTCGATAATGCGGGGCCAGCAGGACGTCGAGCAGGGCGACCTGACCGAGGCGCTGAAGGAATACCAGAAGGCGCTAGACATCAACAAGAACAGCTCACTTGCCCACTACCGTATTGCCGAGGTGTTCTTTCTGCAGCACAACTATCAGTCGGCGGCGAACTCCTATCGCGAGGCGCTCAACGGCGACGGCGAGCCGCGCTGGACCGAAGTCTGGAGTCACATTCAGCTGGGCATGATCTTCGATCTGACAGGACAGCGTGAGCGCGCTACCAACGAGTATCGCCAGGCGCTGCAGACCAACGACAACACACAGGGCGCGCTGGACGCCGCGCGGCAATATCTGCAGAAACCGTACCAGCCGTCCGACAGCGACAAGCCCGGCATGCAATAGCTGTTAACGTGCCAACTTCAGGCCGCCCAACGTGGCGGCCTTTTCTTGTGCCACATTGTGAGACATCAGAAGAACCTGAAACGTCTCCCCCATTCCCGTCCGGCGATATGAGGTGCTTAAGCTGCAAGGCAACTTTCGCCTGCTCCTGCGGCAGACGGCAATCTTGAAACGCATCGGCGAACTGCGTTGCCTCGCCAATGCCGATAAGAAATTGCGACTGCGTCAGCAACGCCAGCTCATCCAATCCTCGCTCAACTCCGCAGCCCTCAGCGCCGTGAAGTTCACGTGCGCGGTGATGTCCTGCTCCCCCGGTGCTTCGTATGGTGACGGCGTGGCCACATGCTGGCGATAGGTCATGATGGTGTCGCGATGCCGCCCGGCCAACTGCTCCTCGCGCGTGTAGCCGTAATCGATCAGCACAATAAACCCGCGATGTTCCCGCAAGGCGGTCGCGATGCGATCCATCCACGCAAGCGACAAGAGCGGCGCCTCAACCCGCTCACCCTCTTGCGGATGAACGCCATATCGATCGAGAAACTCCATCTCCCCCGCTGACGGCGGAACAAAGCTCTCGACAAACCTGCCGTCCGCATAGTCGACTCGCACGGCGCCGCGACGATCGATCAACTCAACCGGCAGCGCGTCGAAGAATTCGTTACCGAAGACGATGACATCGCTGTCGGCCGCTTCCGCCGCTTGCTCCAGCGAATCAAAAACCGAGCACTTCCCCGCCGAGATGTGTTCACCCAGTCGATCTTGCAGCCGGCTCCGCAAATGCGGTGACTGCTCCACCAGCGAGTAACGCAGCGCCCGGAAAAATTCCGGGAACGTCTTCGCCGACCAATCCAGCACATCGCGGGCAAACAGCCCTCGCCCCGGCCCGAGTTCGATCAGATCAAAACGAGGCGGCGACTCCAGCACGCGCCACATCTCTTCGAACTGCCGAGCCAGCAGGCGTCCAAACACAGCATGCACATCGCTCGACGTATAGAAATCGCCAGCCTTGCCGAACTTCTCCCGGGGCAGCGAGTAGTAGCCCAGCTCAGGCTCGTACAAACACCGCTCCATGTAGCGCGAAAAAGAGATCGGCCCGCTTCGGCGAATCTCTTCGGCAATGCGCTCGCGCAAGGTCATGCCCGAAGGCTCGGTCACAGCTTGCCCTCGCGCTCCCGTTGCTGGTTTTGTTTGAAGTGCTGCGGCGTGCGGATGAACATCTCGATCATGTAGTCCTGCAGGCCATCGAAGATGTGGCGCTGCAGCATCCACTCAAACCGCGGATCGTCGAGATCGCGCGGATGGACTTCGAAGAGGTACGTATGAACGGCAGGCTCGTTGAAGCGAGGGGAGATCGCCACCTCGATGTTCTCGCCCGTGTCGCGCGCGCTGAACTGCACCAGCGGATGTTCGTACAACCGCAGATGCTGCTGCACGCGTTCCAGAGCTGAGCCCATGCTGGGATTGTAGCAACCGGACGCCGAGACGCTGTGAGGACGGTCACATCTCGCTTCGAAGGTGATTTCTGCCTTTGTCATGCTGAGCGGAGCGGCCGCTTGCCGCCTCCGACCCGGCTTCTTTCAGGCCAGCAGACGCCGAGGCAATGGAGGCTAGCTCCAGCGGAACCAGCGCAGCGCCAGCACGAAGCTCACGCCTCCCCAGATCACCAGCACCGCGATGCGGCTCAATTGCGAGCCCAGCGACGCACCTTGCAGGATGATGGCGCGCAGGGCATCGTTCAGCGCCGTCAGGGGCAGCGCCCGAATCGCAGGCAGGAATATCTTCGGGAAGCGCTCGTAGGAAAAGAAGACGCCGGAGAAGATCCACATCGGCATCATCACCAGGTTGATCAGTCCGCTGACGCTCTCGATCTTCTGCGCGCGGCTGGCGGTCAGCAGCCCGATCCCTCCAAACGAAATCGCGCCCAGCGCACCAACCAGCAGAATCGAGAGAATTGCGCCCTCGATGCGCACGTGAAAAAACAGCGCTCCGAACGCCAGCAGCAGCCCCACCTCGATCAGCATGAGCACCAGTCGGCTGCTGGCCAGCGCCATCAGGAAGTCGGTGCGCCGCATTGGTGTGGCTACAAAGCGCTTCAGCAGCTTGCGCTGCCGCATATCGACCAGCGCAAAGCCGATGCCCCACATGCCCGAGTTCATCAGGTTCATGCCCAGCAGTCCGGGGATGAGGAAGTCGATGTAGCGCGCGCCCGGCTCGCTCGACGCTGTCGCCGAGGTCGTCGATTGGATTCTTGCGGCCGGCTGCGTTCTCGATGACATCGTCGACTTGCGACTTGGCGAGCACGCTCTCCGGGCGTGCGGGGTCGTAGCGATAGTGCACGCCGGAATCGTCCATCGTGACTACTAACGCGTACTTGCCCAGCCGGAAGCCATCGTAGGCCGCGGCCGCGCTCATTGTTTCGGCATGAATCGCCGGCGAGCCCTGCAGCAGCGTCATCACCTGCGGCGCCCTGGCGTCATCCACCACCGCAACGGGAGTCACATCTGCGGGCTTATCGCGAAACGCAATGCCAAGTCCCAGCGCCAGCAGTAGCGGAAAAACAAACACCCAGAAGATGACTTCCGGCTCGCGCCACAGCTCCAGCATGCGCATCTGCAGCAGGCGTGTATAGCCCGACCATCGGCCATTGGTGATCATGGCCTGCTCGGGATTCGACTTCACTGGTGGCTGCTCAATGGTTGCCATCAATCCTCCCGCAGATGCCGCCCGGTGAGTTTCACGAAGACATCCTCCAGACTTGCCTGACGCGTGGTGAGATGAACCAGTTGCGCGCGTTGCCGTTGCACTTCGGCGAGCAGGGCCGGGATGGTCTCGTGCGGTTCGTTCACCTGCAACGAGAAGATGCCGTCGTCGTCGCGCACCGACTGCACGCCCGGCAACTTGTCCCACGCATGCCCGGCACGGCCATTGCCGGAAATTGCGAACTCCACCACATGATGCCCGGTGAGCCGCTCGATCAGTTCAGCGGGCGTTCCCTCGGCGATGATCTGCCCATGATCGATGATGGCCAGCCGGTCGCAAAGCCGTTCGGCCTCGTCCATGTAATGCGTGGTCAGCAGCACGGTCCCGTTGCGCTTCTGGAATTGACGCACGATGTCCCAAAGCTGGCGCCGGCTCTGCGGATCAAGCCCGGTCGTCGGCTCATCCAGAAATAGGATTTTGGGATTCGCCACAAGCGCCGTCGCTACCGCCAGCCGCTGCTTCTGCCCGCCGGAAAGCTTGCCGACCCACGTGTCGGCCTTCTCCTGCAACGAGAGTTCGTCCAGCACGGCATCGACTGACACAGGATGTTGGTAGAACGCACCGAACAGCTGCACGGTCTCGCGCACCGTCAATTTTTCCGACAGACGAGTTTCCTGCAGCGAGATACCCAGCGATTCCCGCAGCTCGCGCTGATGCGTCTTCCACGTGCGTCCAAGAATTTCGACTTCGCCGGAAGTAGGTTCCAGCAGGCCTTCCAGGATTTCGATGGTCGTGGTTTTGCCTGCGCCGTTGGGACCGAGCAGACCAAAGCACTCGCCCGCCTGGATGGTCAGATCCAGGCCGCGGACGGCTTCTACTTTCCCTTCATAGGTCTTGCGCAGGTTTCGACACTGAACAGCTACAGCCATCTGCCCATGATAAATGGCTGGAAGGATGTTGGCGTGCGAGCGCGGAACGTCGTCGGCCCGGCATGGAACGGATCGCAAGACGGTACAGAGATTGGGTGGAGCACGAGTAACTTACGGCTTCGGACCAGGCCGCTTCACATCGGCTTCAAATCCTGCAGCATCGTCGGAATCAGCTCGGAAACCGTCGGGTGAATGTGCATGGCGCGCGAGATCACCGTGTACGGCGCCTTGGCATACATCACGTCCAGAATGGAGTGAATGACTTCATCCCCGCCAACACCAAGAATCGCGGCTCCCAGGATGTGCTTTGTCTCGGCATCGACAATCACTTTCATGAAGCCCTGAGTCTCGCTTTTCTCCCTCGCGCGGCCCACACTGGTCATCGGATACTTCCCCAGCAGCGCCTTGCGCCCCGACTCGCGCACCTGCGTCTCGGTCATGCCCACGCGTCCCAGCGGCGGATCGATGTAAAGGTTGTAGGCCGGAATGCGATCGCTCAGCCGACGCGGATCGTCGTCCAGCAGGTTGGCCGCGACGATTTCGAAGTCGTTGTACGAGGTGTGCGTGAAGCCGCCGTGACCGTTGCAGTCGCCTAGCGCCCAGACGCCCGGAACGTTCGTGCGCAACTGCTCGTCGACGTTGATGTAGCCTTTCTCGTCATGCTCGATTCCAGCTTTATCGAGCCCGAGGTCCTCGGTGTTCGGATGCCGCCCCACAGCAAGAAGTACGTGAGTTCCTTCGGCCGGCTCCGGGTTCTCCGTGCAATCGACGCCGGCCAGAATCTTGTCTCCGCGCTTTTCAAAGCTGATGCAGGTGGCGTTGGTGCGGACGGTGATTCCTTCGTTTTCAACGATGCCACGTATTGCATCGGAAATATCTTCGTCCTCTCGCGGCACCAGACGTGAATCTCTTTGCAGGATGGTGACTTTGCTGCCGAAGCGGCGATACATCTGCCCGAACTCCAGGCCAATGTAGCTGCCACCAACGACGATGAAGTGCTCGGGCAGGAAGTCGACGCCCATCATCGACGAGTTGTCGAAATAACGGATCTGGTCGAGGCCCGGCATCGTCGGAATGACTGGCGCGGCCGCCTACGTTGATAAAGATCTGCTCGGAGGTGAGACGCTCATCGCCGACAGCGAGCTCGTGCGGTCCCACAAAGCTTGCCTGGGCCTTGTAGATCGTGATGTTCGGCTCCGCACGCAGACGGCTCTCAGCGCCTTCCTGCGAAGGCTTCTGGATCGCATCTTTGCGAGCTTTCACCCTCTTCATATCGACGGAGACGGGATCGGTGTTGACGCCGAACTCGGCCGCACGCCGCGCCATGTAGGCCACGCGTGCACTTGCCACCAGAGTTTTCGTCGGAATACAGCCGGTGTTTACGCAGGTGCCGCCGAACAGATGCCGCTCAATGATGGCGACTTTGCGGCCTGCTTGTGCGAGCCGCATGGCAAGAAATGGGCCTGACTGGCCCGTACCGATAACGATTGCGTCGAAAGACTTGCTCATCACCCCTCCACCCGTGCATGGAAGAGTAATACGGCGGTGAGGCAGCCGTCATGTTGAGAGGAGCGAAAATTTGCGCAAAATTTATGCCTGCGATTGGAGCGATATCTCGGCAGCATCGTTCCAACCTGCTTCGGACGCCGGCGGGATGTAGCTCATCGCGCGCTCGGCCAGAGCGGTGATGGTCAGGCTGGGATTCACCCCTAGATTCGCAGCTACCACCGAGCCGTCGCAAACGTACATGTTGCGATAGCCGAAGACGCGATGGCGAGAATCGATTACGCCATGGTGCGGCGACTCCGCGATGACTGCGCCTCCCAGGCAATGCGCGGTGCCCGGAACATCAAAAAGAATCTCGGGCAACATGCTCATCGCCGTCCCCCCGGCCATGCGGGCAAACTTCTCGGCAAATTCGTTGGCCGCGGGGATGAATGTGGGCACACGCTGGCCACGGCTGACCAGGAACTTGCGGAAGGGCCAGTAAATATGCCGCCGCCACTTCATGTCGATGTGGCCTTCCAGCGCCTGCATGCACAGCAGGATCACCGACTCCCGCGCGAACCCGAATGGCTGCAGCCGCCGAATCGTCTTGATGGGATGCGTGACCAGCGAGACCAGCAGGTTCTTCAGCCACAGGCCGATGCGCCCGTGTCCGGGGCGGCCGCCGGTGAGGATGGTCGCCAGCATGCCCATTGTGTCGGACTTGTCGGGATAGCGCACGGCCTCGATGTGGGTGTGTTCGTCGATGTAGACGCCCGAGCCGATGGCCACGCCCTTCGACAGATCGTCGGTTGTCCCAGGCACACGCACCCCGATGAGCGACTCGGAATTCGTGCGCACGTACCGGCCGAGTTGGTTGCTGATATTCGGCAGCGAGCCTTTGTCTTTCAGATCGAAGAGCAGTTCCATCGTTCCCAACGACGACGCTGCGACCACCAGTCCGCGACAGGTGAAGCGCCGGCGACCTCGCCGCAAGCGGGAGAAAGCGTTCGCGGTTTCGACCACGTATCCGGCGCTGCCATCAGCAACACCATCCAGCGGACGGATGTCGACGACTCGCGTTTCGGCGAAAACTTGCACGCCGAGTTTTTCCGCCAGGTAAAGATAGTTCAGATCGAGCGTGTTCTTGGCGCCGTGACGGCAACCCATCATGCAGCCGCCGCAGCCTTTGCACGTCGTGCGGTCCGGGCCATGCCCCGCGAAATACGGGTCAGACATCGTGGTACCCGCGGGCACGCCTTCCGGCGACTGGAAGATGGCGACACTGGTGCGATAGAAGGTGTCACCCACGCCTGCTTCGTTCGCAACTCTTTGCAGCAGCCGATCCGATGGCCCGAGAATGCGATTCTCGATGACGCCGAGCATACGCGAAGCCGTGTCGTAGTGCTGCGGCATCTCGGACTTCCAGTCGGCCAAACCTTTCCATGTTCCGCTATCCCAGACTTTTTCGGGCGGTCGCAGCATGGTGCAGGCGTAGGTGATGGAACCTCCGCCGACCGCGCAACCGTGGAGGATGGTGACGTGGCGGAAGTAGCGCATGCTGAAGAATCCTCGCAGCGCGAGACTCGGCCGCCAGAACCAGCGATGCACCGACCAACTGGTCTCCGGCAGATTCTGCGGCGTCCAGCGACGCCCCATTTCCATTACCGCGACGCGATAGCCTTTTTCGCCCAGGCGCAGCGCGCTTACGCTGCCGCCGAATCCCGAGCCGACGATGATGTAATCGAGATCGTAATGACGAGCGTCTTCCGGCATGGAGGGTCCTCGGAGAAACCTATGCGTCGCATCCAAGTTCTCACAAAACCGGGAGGGAAACGAGAGCAGAGCGGGGCCACCCAAATCAGGTTCCCGAAACAGGAATCACTCCCAAATTGGTCATCCGTCACTGCGAGGACGGTCATGACGAAGCCATCATGAGATTCGCCCGGATCGCACCGGTCGAAGCCATCGCAATGAGGTAGAGCTCTATGCCGGATTCACAGGCCAACAATTCTTTCTCATGGGGAGATGCACTGTTCCTCTACATCGAGCGCCCGGGTCAGCCGCTCAGCATCGCCTGTGTGAGCGTCTTTGAAGGTGCGATCTCCTTGAAGCAGGTACGCAATCTGGTGGAGTCGAAGCTTCCTCTGATTCCGCGATACCGCCAGCACGTCGTGTTTCCGGCTTTCAACATCGGCTTGCCCACCTGGCAGTCCGATCCCAAGTTCGACATCCGCAATCACATTCGTCAAATTACACTGCGCCGCGGAACCGAAGCCGACTTGAAAGCGCTCACCTCGCAGATCATCAGCACGCACCTGGAGCGCAGCCGGCCCCTGTGGGACTTGACCATCGTACGCGGACTGGAGGGCAATCGCACCGGCATGATCGCCCGCATCCATCACTGCATGGCCGACGGCATGGCCGGCGTCGGAATCATGAACGTGCTGATGTCGCAAACTCCGGTGGCGCCGCCGGCGCCGCGCAAGAAGCCGGAACGGGCGCCACTGCCGCCGATCAGCGATGCCGGAGCGCAGTTGCTGCACAACGTGCTCAAGTCATACTTCTCGGCGGTCAAGGGCGCGCTCACGTTGCACGGTGAGGCGGTAGCCATTGCGCAGCGGATGTTCGCTAACTCGGCAGAGCCGCTGGCCGATCTGATGAACGTTGTGCCGGAACTGGCCGCGCCCGCCGAGCGACTTCCCTTCAACGTGGTCTGTCATGGTCCGCAGAAGTTTGGCTGGACCGAAATCGCCATGGCCGACATTCACGCGCTGCGGCAGCGCTGTGGCGGCACCGTTAATGACGTGATACTGACGCTGATGACGAGCGCCATCCGCCGGTACTCTGAGCTTCGTGGCGTCAAGGTAAAAGGGCGCTCGGTACGCATTATGATTCCGGTGAACGTCCGTGGCGATGGGGATGTGAGTGAGTTGGGCAATCGCATTTTCTTTTTGCCCGTTACCATTCCACTGGACATGCGCGATCCTCAAAGGCTCTTCAGTTTCGTGCGCGAGCGCATGGAATTCCTGAAACGCGTGCGCGCGGCCGAGTTCGTCGGCTTTGCCGGCGGATTGTTCGCGACGATCCCGACGCCGATCTGGGCGGCGATCGGCCCGGTAGCCAGCCAGCTTCCGCTGAGCCTGTGCAACATCATCATCACCAACGTGCCTGGCCCGCAGACGCCAATATATTTTCTGGGACACAAGATGCTGTCGTGGTATCCGTACGTTCCCATCGGCGGCGAAATGGGCGTCAACACCGCCATCCTGAGCTACAACGGAAATGCCTACTTCGGATTCAGTTGCGATGTCGGCGCGGTGCCCGATCCGGAGAACCTGGAACAATTCGTGAGAGAGAGTTTTACCGAATTGTGCGAGACCACCAAGCGAGCTAAGCCGACGGCTAAACCTGCGGAGGCCCCAACGGTGAAGTCCGAACGGACAAAGCCTGCGCGCGCCCAAGCCGACATTCCTGTAACGCGGAAACGCGAGCGGCCGAAGCCGCAGATTGAGGTAGCGACCCAGCCCAAGCGGACGCGTAGGCTTGCGGTGGCCAAGAAGAAGGTTGCAGCCGTAGTGCCTGTGTCAGCTCAGCCGATAGAGTCGGAGAAAGAAGAAAAGACGATGGCGGTTGGTGCATGACGAAACGGTTCGCAGCAGGTTCAACCACCAGATCTCGAAAAGCAGATCCCTTGTCGAGCTGAAGGTTTCTTCGTGATGACACGAATGAAATCGCGCCGGCACACCTCACGGCGCGCCCTTCGTGACCACGCGAGTTTCATAGCGCCCTAAGCTCGCATCCCGACATGGAGCATCAACCCTGCGCCAGCGCCTTTCGTGTCGCCTCCAACGTATGAATCAGCGACTCCTGCGGCAACTTGCGGACAATCGGCTCGATGATCCAGCCCAGCCCGGTCGGAATATCGCGCGTCAGCGAAATTGCACGACACTCGATTGTGAGCCCGTTATTCTTCGCGTCGAATTTCCAATACGAGTACAAACGCCACAGGAAGCCATAGCCGGTATCAGGCTCCAGCACTTTTTCCTTCGGCGTCCCGGCCTCTTCCACTTCGGCGATTCGAGTGGTGAACGAGCGGCAGAACCAGCGCTTGGGTTCGATCTCCGAATAGTGCACATCGTGGTCGGTATCGAGGACGACGGTGATGAGCTTTTTCTTCAGCAGACGCAAAAATATCTTGAAGTTGCTTCCCTCGTGGCTGATCAACCTTGAGTCCATCACTTCAGGCTGGTAGACGTTTTTATGGTTATCGTAGTTCTGCACCATCGCCAGCGCTTGCTCGACAGTGGCGTCGGGCACGAAGGCCGCGCCTACCCAATCGTGAATCAGACCATTGGAGATTTTGACCGGCCAATCGCCGGCCCAGAGTTGAGCTACAACTTCTCCCTGCTTTACCTGCTGCGCGCGCGCGGAATTCAAGTCGGACCACAGGAAGGAACTGCGCCCATTGAGTGAAGATTGCATCGCTTCTTCGGCCGCGCGGATGTAGTCATCGAAAGCCTGAAGGGTCTTCGGCTTGAGCGTCACCACATTGGCGGTCTGCACCATCAAACACCATGCCTAAACGAATCGTCGTTCGGCGGGAGTGCGATTGTCAAGGCAACCCGGACGGATGCTCGCCGTTTTGGGCACGAGAATCCCAGGACTTGTTGCAGCAGAGTTAACGCACGGCGGTAGCGTTTCGTCGTGTGTCGGCCTCGCGCGATCGGCTGCTCTTCGACGCCGCTGAGTTCTTGCCGTTCTTGCCATCTTCGTCGAATAAATAGGCCTCGATCTCATCGATGCGATCGTCGGCGTCATGGTAGCCGAGGTTAAGGAGAGCTTGCGTGTATTTGGGGGTGAAGAGCAGATAGCTCATCAGGTCGGAGCAAGAGGCAGCGTCGCGTCCCAGGCTGTTCACAAAATACTGAATCAGGTAAGGCATGTCCTTCTGATGACGTGCGGCAACCTCGGTGAGGTTGACCGACGGGGTCACTTGTAACACGGTCAGCGGACGCATCTGCTCGCAGCCTTCGAGCCCGGTTTGCTTGATCTGGCCATTGCGCAGCAATTGGTTGAGCCGATCCAGGTGCTCGACGTCGGTGGCCAGGTGGTCAAGAAACATCACGTTGAACAGCACGCCCATCACCTGGGCAAGCGAGGGATTTTTCTCGTCGTTTTCGTCAGCCTGGTGCTCGCGGTTTTCGCAGCGAACGCCGATGGCAAAGATCTTTTCGGCGCCGAGGCGAATGATCGGACTGAGCGGCTGTTGCAGACGCAGGCAGCCATCTCCGAAATACGCGGTGCCTTTGGCTGTCTCCAGCTTCACCGGCTGAAAGACCAGAGGGATCGCCGCCGAAGCACAAATGTGATCTACCGTGATCTTGGTCGCCAGCGTGACTCGCCGGCTGCGGTTCCACATCGGGTGACCTTTTTGGCCCTGGATGAAGAGATAGCTTTTGCCGGAGTTGTAGTTGGTGGCCGAGATAGCAAACGCGTAGAGATGCCCGCGGCGAATGTTTTCCTGGATGCGCGAGCAATCCAGATGCTTCTTGAGGAAATGCCGTAACGGCGTGGCGTCGAGCAGTGAGCGCGCGTTGCCGCCGCCCAGCGCTCCGCCAAAGGAAAGGTCGAGAATCCATACCAGAGAATTGTGCGCTTGGGAGACGAAATCGCAACGGTAGACGTCGGACGGCTTGAGACTGGCCCAAAGATTGGCGAGAACGTTGGTGCCCTGGGAGAAGTCGTCGCTGCCCATGGCCAGCGCAGCTCCATTGACCGCCCCTGCCGATGCACCGCCGATGATGGGGAAGGGATTGCCGCGCTCGCGAACGAGCTTGATTTCCCCAATCCGTTTGAGAACACCCGCCTGATAAGCCCCACGGGCGCCACCGCCCGTCATGGCCAAACCGAGAACCTTCTCCATCGCTTTCCTTATGGCCGACCGTGCGAGAAAGATTCAGTCCCGGCTGCAAAACGGTTCAGCGAAACAAGTTGTAGGAATACCGGCAAAACCTGGCCGCTCCGTGGCCAGATGTCTTGGACTTCTGAAGGCCCACGGCATCGTGGAATGCGCACCGGGCCTTTGTCAAGGCGGGATGCAACCGCGCATCCCGCTTCGAGCAGGGTGATCGCTGTCGCGCCACCTACTCTTCGCTGTCGAGTTGGTAATCCTCGCCCGGCAACGCCGGTGGTGCTGCCACCCGCTTGCGGAACTCGATAAATTCAAGCTGCAGCAGCAACGGCTTGACCTGAACAGCGGCCAGTTCGTTGGCGCGCTTCTGCAACTCCGCAACCTTCTCGGGATGTTGCGCCGCCACGTTGTTCTTCTCCGAGGGGTCCTGTGCGATGTTGTAGAGCTCCACGGCCTGCGGCAGCGGCGTGCGCCAGATCAGCTTCCAGTCGCCCTCGCGAACGCCCGCCCGGAACGGCTCGATGTTGTAGATCACTTCGGTACGTGGCGACGGCTTGCCTTGGCTGATCGTCGGCCACACGTCAACGCCGTCGAGCGGCTTGCTCTTCGCCGTCGATGCGCCTGCCAGCCCGATCAGCGTGGGATACGTGTCCACCACATGAATCATCCCATCCACGACCGTGCCGGGCTTGATATGGCCGGGCCAGTTGATCAATGCCGGAACACGCGTACCTCCTTCATACAGAGAGCCCTTGCCGTCGCGATACGGGCCGTTGTCGCAGGGAAGCTTGACCTTGCTCATATCGAGTTCGCCGGCAAACATGGCATTCGTCGTCCCACCGTTGTCGCTCTGGAAGACGATGATGGTGTTGTCGCGCATGCCATTCTTTTTCAGAGCCTCTACCACCCGGCCAATCTGATCGTCCATGGCGGTGATGCTGGCGGCGTAGGCGCGTCGGTTGGGGTCGGCGATGTTCTTGTACTGGTCGAGATATTCCTGGGGCGCCTGGTACGGCGTATGGGGCGCGTTGAATGTCAGGTACATATAAAACGGGACCGACGGATTGTGATCGTCAATGTATTTGACGGCATCGCTGCCCAACAGAGTCGTCGTGTATCCCGGCTCTTTCACGACCTGATTATCCCGATACCAGTCGATCACTCCGTGCTGCTCGTGGGTGAAGTAGTCGAGCTCGCCGATGAGCGGCCCGTACTGGTAATCGAAGCCGCGCTGGCGCGGCCAGTACTTCATATCGGCGTGACCCAGATGCCACTTGCCGATGATGGCAGTATCGTAGCCGGCTTCCTTCAGCGCTTGCGGCAACAGCCATTCGTCGGTGGCAAGACCGTAAGTTTGGCCGGAAGGGATCACCAGAGTCTGCAGTCCATACCGGAAAGGATAGCGGCCCGTCATCAGAGCCGCACGTGTCGGCGTACACATCGGCTGGGCATAAAACTGTTCAAGCCGCGCACCGTCCTGGGCCAGCTTGTCGAGATTGGGCGTCTTGATGTCGGAGCCGTGATAGCCCACGTCTTTCCAACCCAGATCGTCGGCGACAATGTAGACGATGTTGGGTTTGTTATCGGCGGCCCGGGCACAAACGGATAAGCTCAACATTCCTGATAACAGCAGCACGGCAGAACCAAGCAACCGCAGTACAGAGCTTTTCACGGTCAAAAACCTCTCTTCCAACAACAGATGAAATTTTGAACAGGGAAAAGCTAGGATACACGGCGTTGTCAAGAGGGGTATCAAGCAAAGGGCAATCAACAGCAGATCGGCGGGTGAATTCGCTCCAGGAGCGACTATTTTCTGTGTTTCTTTGCAGCTGTTTTCTTCGCCGGACGCTTACGCTCCAGCGTTTTTTGAGCTTCCAGTTCAGCCAGGCGCCGGCGAAGTTCTGCTAGCTCCTCGCTGTTGTCGTCGCCCTTCTCCGCCGATGGCGTTTGCAGGAAACTCTTCACCATCTGAATCGGCGAGAGCGCGGCCGATTGCATCTCGCTCAGGCGCGTTTGCACGGAGTTCTGCACTTTCGAATAGGCGTCAAACGCTGATTTCAAATACCACATGATGAATTCCTGGCCCACGCGATCGGAAGCCTGTATGAGTTGGCGCAGCAATTCCAGCGGTAATCCCGCACGGCTGTCCCTTGGCGTCTTCGACGATGATTTGCGTCAGCGTGACGCGCGTGATGTCTTCGCCGGTGCTTGCATCCACCACCTGCACGTCTTTCCCGTTTCGGACCAATGCGGCAATGTCTTCCAGGTTGATGTAGCGGCTGTTGGAAGTGTCGTAAAGTCTGCGGTTTGCGTACTTCTTGATGACAATGCGGTCGCGGTCCATATCTTCAGCTCTTGTTGCAGCGCAAAATTATCGTGTAAACAGCTTGACACTCCCCATTGAGAATACTACGCTCAACTTGATGCTGCACTGCAGCAATTTTGGAGGTTATCATGCCTAGGAATGGAAAGTCGGAGTCCTCCACAGTCCACACCGGGGATTCGTCCTTTGTTTCTCTGCTGTCGGGATGGGTGCAGCAGGGGGTCGAGAATTTCTTCGCCACCCAGCGAATCCTGGTAGACCTGGCGATGACGCAGAATGCCAATGCCATGAAAATGATCCGCAGCCGCTTTGCCGATCCCGCCTTTTGTCCGGCGTTGATCGCCAGCGAACTGGCCGGCGAGGTCATGAACAATTTCATCGAAGGCCAGAAGCTGCTGCTCGGCCTGGCGCAGCGCGAGCACGAAATCGTGACCACCGGCGTGAAGGAGCGCGTAGGCGGCAATGCCGCGGCCGTTGCCATGACCGACCTGGTTCAGCGTGGCTTCGACACCTTCATCGAAATGCAGAACGAGTTCCTGAAGATGGCGAGCAAGCAAACCAACACCTGGCTCAACGCCATCAAGACCGGGAAGGGCTTCGATCCGGAAGGCCTGGTCGAAGTAGCCCGCGAGGGCATGGAGACTTTCGTTCACGCCCAGCGGAAGTTCCTCGACGTGATCGCTGAGCAGGCGTCCAAAGCAACCAGCGTGAAGGAACCCGGGCGTAAAACGAAGCAGACGGAGCTGACCGAACTGGCCAAGGAAGCGACCGACGCGTTTATCGACGCGCAGAAGAAGCTGATCGACGTCGCCGGCAGACAAGCCAATGCTGGCATGCGTGCCGCCGGCAAGACGCTGAACATGATCGCGCCGTTCCCGTTCATTCCGATCCCGGATCTGACTCGGGAAGGCGTGAAGAACTTCGTCACCGCCGAGAAAGCGCTGATCGATACGGTCATGCATCGGCCGGAGCCAAAGCGGGCAGCGAAGCCGGTGGCCCACCGGAAAGGCCGCCGCGGGGGACGCCCGATCAAGGTGGAAACAGCGACTGCGTAAAGAAACTGCGTGAGATTACCAGGTGGCGTTAACTTCCGAACCTGGAGTTGATGAACACCGTAAAGGACGTGCCGTGACAAGGCGGCACGTCCTTCTCGCGTATTCGTCAGGATTCTGTTGGCTGCAGTAGCCTCAGCGCTGCATACCCTGCATCCTCTCTTCACGCAGCTAAATTCTGACGGCAATCAACGGCTGTAACCAGGCGGCTCAAGCAATCGAGCGGAGCTTTGGGTGCCCGCGAAAAACTTCATTGGCAACCCGCGTCCTCTCTGCATACACTAACTTCCCGGAAGCTGCCCACAATCGCATTCCTGGGTGCCTGGGCAACTCTCAACGATCCACATTAGGGGAGAGCACCGACTCGTCTATGGCGCCACCGCCGGCCGCACCTTTTCACGAAGACATCTCGCAAGCAAACCTTCCGATCTGGAAGGAAGCTCTCTTCGCAGCGGACCTGCTTTTGCTCCATTCTTCCCCGATCTATTACGGACTGGGCATACCCCGCGGCGATGGTTCCGGCGTGGTGTTAGTGCCGGGCTTTCTGGGCACAGACGCCTACCTTTCGCAATTACATTCGTGGCTGGGTCGGATCGGTTATCGCCCGTATTTCTCCGGCATCGGCTGGAACGCCGAGTGTCCCAACCTGCTTATTCGGCGGCGGCTAAACGAGAGCATTAATAAGGCCGTAAGCGAAGGCGGAAGAAAAATCCATCTGATCGGGCACAGTCTGGGCGGCGTCATCGCTCGCGCCGTAGCCGACCAGCGACCCGACGTCATCGCTTCCGTCATCACTTTGGCTTCGCCTTTTCGGGGAACAGTTGTGCACCGGACTGTCTTGCGCGCGGCAGAGAGCGTGCGCAAACGCATTCTGGAAGAACACGGAAGCGCCGTCCTGCCTACCTGCTACACCGGGCGCTGCACCTGCGAGTTCCTCTCTTCCCTGCGGCGCAGTATGCCGGCTTCGGTTTTGCAGACGGCGATTTACACCCGTAACGACGGCATCACCGACTGGCGTTATTGCATTACCGGCGAAGCCGACTGCGACTTCGAAGTGGCAGGCACGCACATCGGACTGGCCTTCAACGCTGCAGCCTACGCCATCATCGCGAAGCGTATGGCCTTGGCGAGCGGCGCAAGCTTAAGTCCTCGTTGATGGCGCCGCCGGCGTTCTATCCTCCTACTACCAAAATGGCAGTTAAGCAGCATAGAAATATTGCTAAGCAGAAATTGTCCTGCTAATCTTGCCGAGGTTTTGCCCCAATCGGGTGCCATTTTGGAACAAAGACGGGGAGTGCTCGTACTTTGTTGCTGATTGACGGGTTCCCAATAGCGCACACTAACCACGCTGCAGTTCCATTCCGGTAAGCGGGCCAGGCCACGCCCACTAAAGCCCGCCGCACGGAAACTGCATCTCGTTGAACTCAGGCCGACTTCCCCGAACCTAGGGCGAGTGGCAAGGAGATTTTTATATGCGGCCCAAGACTCTCTCCGTAGTAATTCTGATCTTTATTTTTGCAGCTTCTCTCACCTCTTTCTCTCAGCAAACCTATGTCAACCGTTTTGACGCGTACGCCGGCTACGGATATTTCAGTACTCCCAGCTTGAACTTGAGCCAGAACGGCTTTAACGGCGAATTCGGATGGAACTGGAAGACATGGCTTGCGCTGGGATTCGACTTCAGCGTCTTCACCGGCAGCAATACCATAACGCCCAGCATGCTCAACTCCACTCTGCAACAGACATTGGGGGCGGAGATCGCAGCGTTACAGGAGATTGGTGAGCTTCCTCCCGGCTATGCGCTGAGAATGCCGACCAGTTCAAACACCTACACCTATAGTGCGGGACCACAAATCAACATCCGGCACTTCAAGCCGGTAACGTTTTTTGTGAGACCGGCGCTGGGCTCGCTGCATGAAGTTGCAACGTTGCATCCGGCCTCGGACGACCCGTTTGCCCAACAGGTTGCGATCGCACTGGCCGGACCAAACCGCCAGAAGACCGACACCGTAACCTTCTATGGATTCGGCGGCGGCATGGACTTCAACATCACGAAGCACTTCGGCGTTCGGACCGCTGCTGATTACGTCCACTACAACATGTTCACCAATGTTCTGGGCAGCAGTCAGAACAGCGTACGTTTCTCCGTTGGACCGACGTTCCGCTTCGGTGGAAATATCGTGAAATAGCCTGCGCGATGTGCATCGAGGCATAAAAAAGCGCGTTCCTTAGAGGAGCGCGCTTAATTTTTTGTGTCGAAACGGCTTACAACTCCAGCTCAGCACGGATCATGTTGTCCTCTAGGCTGGAGAACATTTTGAAGCCCAGCTTGGTGCAGAGCGCCCGCATTTCACGGTTGTCCGGCAGCATATTGGAAACCAGCTTGGACACCTTCTCCTCGCGCGCCAGTTGAATCAGCCTGCTGTAGAGTTCGGTGCCAAGTCCCTTGTGTTGTGCGGCGTCGATGGCCACTGCGGCCAACTCCGCTTCATTGCGGCCGTGCAGTTTGCTCAAGCGCCCGACGGCCAGCAGCTCCTTCTCGCCTGTTTCGCTTGTGCGCTCCGCGACCAGCGCCATCTCGCGATCGTAGTCAATGAAGCAGGTGCGCGTCAGCCGCTCGTGCGCGGTGCGTTGCGTAAATTTCAATGGCTGAAAGTAGCGCAGATACACGCTGCGTTCGGAGAGTTTTTTGTGGAAGTCGATCATCGCCGGCTCATCCTCCGGGCGGATCGGGCGGATGGTCACCTGGTTGCCGTCCTTCATGGTCCACTCGCCGATCATATGAATGGGATACGGACGAATGGCCGCGGTTGGAAGGCACTCCTCGGCCATTTCCGCACCATGCACCACCACACGCGCATCGAGCGCAAGCAGGCGATCCGGCGAGGCCAGCAATGGATTGATGTCGATTTCCTTAATCCAGGGTTGCTCGACCACGAGTTGGCTGAAGCGTACCAGCAGGTCTTCCAGCGCTTGCAGGTTCACGGGCTTGCGTCCGCGAACGCCCTTCAGCGCGGTGAAGATTTTCGTTTGCTCCATGAGGCGCAGTGCGAGCGTAGAGTTCAACGGCGGCAGCGCCAGTGCGCGGTCCTTGAAGACTTCAACCAGTTGGCCGCCGGTACCGAACAGAATCACCGGGCCAAACTGCGAGTCCAGACTGCTGCCGATGATCAATTCATACCCGTCGAGTTTCGCCATAGGCTGAACGGTGACGCCCTGGAAATGCTCAACTCCAGCTTTTTCCGTAACCGCCCGCTTGATGTTCTGGAACGCAGTCTTCACCGCCGCGGCGTCGCGCAGGTTGAGTTGCACGCCTCCTACATCGGTCTTATGCGTGATGGTTAGCGAATACAGCTTGAGCACGATCGGATAGCCGATTTCATTGGCCGCCTGCAGGGCTTCTTCTTCGGTAATCGCAACGCGAGTTTCGACGGTCGGAATGTCGTACGCCTTCAACAGTTGCTTGGATTCGTACTCAGTCAGGATGGTGCGTCCGGAGCTGCGCACGTCGCGGATGATGCGCTCCGCCTTGCCGCGCTGTAAGGCTGCGTCGGCGTGTTGCGGGATGGCGGGCGTCTCGTAGATGCCCTTCAGGTTGTAGGCATAACGCCACATGTAGTTGAAGGCGCGCACGGCGCTGTCGGGGAATTGGAACGTCGGAATGCCGGCTTGCCCGAGAATCTGCTCGCCAGCGGCAACTTCAGCTCCACCCATCCAACTCGCCAGCACTGGCTTGCCCAGACCCTTTGCGTAGGGCTTCAGCTTCTCGGCAATCTGCGTGGGATTGGTCATGTCCTGCGGTGTGAGCACGACCAGCATGCCGTCGATGCTCGGATCCTTCGCCGCGATCTCCAGCGACTTGGCATAGCGTTCGGGTTCCGCATCGCCGAGGATGTCTACAGGATTGTTGTGGCTCCACTGCGGCGGAAGAATTTCATCGAAGGCCTTCATGGTCTGTTCGGAGAGTTCCGCCAGTTCGCCACCGCCGGCGACCAGGGCATCGGTCGCCAGCACGCCCGGCCCTCCCGCATTGGTGACGATGCACAGGCGATTGCCGCGTGGACGCGGCTGCTTCGCCAGCACCTCCGACATGAAGAAGATGTCGGCGATGCTGTTCACGCGCAGTACGCCGGTGCGCCGGAAGGCCGCATCCAGCACTTCATCGCTTCCGGTGAGAGCGCCGGTGTGCGAGGCCGCGGCCTTGGCGGCAGCAGCAGTACGTCCGGCTTTGATGACGATGACCGGCTTGGTCAACGAAACTTCGCGCGCAGCCGAAAGAAACGAGCGCGCGTCGCCAACCGATTCCATGTAGATGACGATGCTCTGCGTACGCTGATCGCTGCCAAAATAGTCGACCAGGTCGCCCCAGTTCACGTCCAGCATCGAACCAATCGAAACGAATGCGCTAAAGCCAACGTTCTCGCGCAAGCTCCAATCGAGAATGGCCGTGCACAGCGCGCCACTCTGGCTGATAAAGGCCACGTTCCCCGGCCGGGCGACGGTGTGGGCGAAGGTTGCGTTCAACCCGCGAATCGGATTCATCACGCCCAGGCAGTTTGGTCCGATGAGCCGCATCTTGCCTCGAATGATCTGCGAGATTTCGCGCTCCAGCTCTTTGCCGTGCTCACCGAATTCCTTGAAACCGGCCGAAATGACAATGCCGCCGGGAATGCCGCACTCAACCGATTCGTTGATCAGCGCGGGCACCGTGTCGGCAGGCGTGGTCACGACTACCAGATCAACTTTCTCGGGCAGCTCTTTCACGCTGGGATAGGCTTTAATACCCAACACATTCGAGCGCTTTGAATTGACCGGGAACACTGTCCCGCCAAAGGGGCTGCTCAGCAGGTTCCAGAGGACGGAGCGCCCAACGCTGCCCGCGCGTTCGGAGGCGCCGATCACAGCTACGCTCTTAGGCAGGAAAATGGGATCAAGAGGATGGCTTTCCGAGCGATAAACATCAGAGGATGGATCGGCTTTCAGTGCGCTTGCAGGAACTGGCTTAGTAGTTGTCGTCATAGGACCTCAAAATTAAAACGTCGAACACAACTGAAGCTCTAGTCTAAGCCTGCGAATCGAGCGCATGGGAATGAACCATCACGTAAGAAAGTGACCGGAATCACATGGAGTTCCCTCTGCGGTTCAGTTCGCGCGCGAGTGCCGGCGAGACGTGGCACGATGAGCGGCAATTTTCCTGCCGCTTTTTGGAACCGAACGCGAACGAATTCATCTAAACTGAAGTTGCCAAGGTACTTGGCGTGTTTATGAAATGCGACAAATTATCCGAACCTCCGAGTAACCGGAGGATGAAAGCTTCCGGCTCCGCGTATCGCCTCGCCATGCTCGCTTGAGCGCTGCATTGCTTGCCCGGTCACGGAGTATGACGTGAACCCGGGCGAGTGCATCCTGCCTTTCCAATCAGGATCACCCTCCATTAGCCGCGCCTTGTTGCGCTCTCTAAGGAGGAACCATGTTCTACAAAGACCGTATCAAGAACCTCACCGCGTTTTATCCCGAGCTGACTCGCGTGTGGCTCAAGACCGACGACCCAAGAACGCCGCTGAAAAGCGTATGGATCAACGAGTCGGCATTCCGCAATGCCGGAGAAGAGAATTCCTCCACGGCTTTGGAAACGGAAACCACCGAGCTCGCCGAGGACCATTTATTGTTGGCTGCGTAGCTCGACAATCGTAATCGAGAGAGCCGGGAACGTTCTGCTTCCTGGCTCTTTCGTTGTTTCCTCGATAAGCAGCGTAGCTGCACGCTTCTCGCGGCGTCTGGCGCAAACCCTTCTGCGTGGCTCGCATCCCACCAGCATTAACCCAATTCGCGAGGCGAACAAATGAACTTCAATTCCACACGAGCCAACGGAGCTCGCTCCGGCAACTCGCGCGCACAATCCATTCAGCCCTGGGCAGCGATCCTGGGCGGCGGAGCGCTAGCCATTTATGGCCTTTCCCGCAAATCAATCGGGGGAACAGCTTTGGCCGCGATCGGCACCTTTGGCGCTATCGCTGGCGCCAAGCGCGGTTCTTTCGCGCCTAAGGCCATTCACGTTCAGAAAACATTCACTATCGACCGCCCCGCGCAAGAGCTCTATCACTTCTGGCATAACTTCGAGAACCTTCCCCGCTTCATGAAGCACCTGACCAGCGTGACAACCAAAGGCGCACGCTTTTCACATTGGGTCGCAAGAGGTCCGGCTGGAATGCCCATCGAATGGGATGCTGAGGTGATCGACGAACGTCCGGGCGAATACCTGGTCTGGCGTTCTCTGCCCGGATCGGCGATCAGCCATCGAGGCTCGGTCGAGTTTCGGCCATCGAGCAACGGCGCGGGAACGGAAGTTACCGTAGCTCTGACCTATCACAATCCCGTAGGCAAGCTGGGAGCGGCTTTCGCCAAGATGATGGGACGCGATCCCGAGTTCCAGGTGCGCGAAGATCTGCGCCGCTTCAAGGCGCTGATGGAGACTGGCGAAATTCCTACCGTCGTCGGCCAGCCTTCGGGCCGCCGTTCGTCCGCAGTGAAGATTCTGCATTCGATGAAAGAGCCCGAAGCTACGCAGCAGATCCGCAAAGGCCCGCAGGAAGTCCAACCGGCAAAGCTCAAGACCACAGTTCGCCGGAGTTCAAAGTGGAGGTGGACGATGAAAGCTTTGTGCTGGTTTGGCAAACACGATGTCCGAGTCGAAAGCGTGCCCGATCCCGTGATCCTCAATCCTAAGGATTGCATTGTGAAGATCACGCGCACCGCAATCTGCGGCTCTGATCTGCATCTTTACGATGGCTTCATTCCGACCATGGAGCAGGGAGACATTCTCGGCCACGAGTTTATGGGCGAGGTCGTGGAAGTTGGATCCGAGGTAAAGAAGCGAAAGATCGGCGACCGTGTGGTCGTGCCGTTCACTATCGCCTGCGGGCAATGCTTCTATTGCAAGCAGCAACTATGGTCGCTTATGCGACAACAGCAATCCCAATGCGCATGTCGCCGAGGCTTTGTACGGCTACTCAGGTTCGGGTCTGTTCGGCTATTCACACATGTACGGCGGATACGCCGGCGGTCAGGCGCAGTATGCGCGCGTGCCGTTCGCCGACGTGGGTCCGCTGAAGATCGAGAGTGATCTGAAGGACGAGCAAGTGCTCTTCCTCAGCGATATTTTCCCGACAGGTTACATGGCGGCGGAGAACTGCAATATCAAGGACGGCGATGTTATCGCTGTCTGGGGTTGTGGACCTGTCGGACAGTTTGCGATTCGCAGCGCCAAGATGCTGGGGGCGGGAAAGGTAATCGCCATCGATCGTTTGCCGGAGCGACTGCGGCTGGCGCAGGAAGGCGGCGCTGAAGTTGTCGACTACTCGCAAACTCATGATCTGATCGAGGCGCTTAAGGAACTGACCGGCGGACGCGGGCCCGACGCCTGCATCGATGCTGTCGGAATGGAAGCGCACGGTCATGGCATCGACTGGTACAGCGATCGCGCCAAGCAGTTAATGGGCGTGGGCTTCGATCGTCCGTTCGCATTGCGGCAGTGCATTCAATCGTGCCGCAAAGGCGGGACGGTTTCGGTTCCCGGCGTCTATGGCGGCTTCCTCGACAACTTCCCGTTCGGCGCGGCTTTCGGCAAGGGCCTGACCTTCAAGATGGGCCAGACGAATATGCAGAAATATATGCCCAAGCTGCTCGATAACATCCAGAAGGGCGACATCGATCCCAGCGTGATCATCACGCATCGGCTGAGCCTGCAGGATGCGCCCGACGGCTACAACACCTTCCTGCATAAGGAAGAGAACTGCATCAAAGTCGTGCTCGATCCTTGGGGAGAGCGCAATACCGCATAGAACACTTCAGGAAGTATTAATCCTGAGGAGAAGCTCCTCTTGGACCTAACCGATAACCGCGCAAAGGTCTGGCTTGTTGAGCCAGGCCTTTGTTGCCGGTTAGCTCGCTGTGGCAAGAGTTTGTAGTAAGGATTCATCCGGCTGCCTTGCGCACGGTCGCGATGCATAAGGCTTTCGCGGCGCAATGGTACAATTGACCTTCCGCGAAACCATTCTGCGGCTACGCGCCCTCTAGACGGGACTCCTACTCTTGGCACAACAGACGACTGAACCCCGCACCATTACTTACGCCGATTCCGGTGTCGATATCGAGCGCGCCAACCGCACCAAACAGCGCATCAAGTATCTGGCTCACAAGACGTTCAATCGCGGTGTTTTGAGCGAGATCGGCGGCTTTGGCGGACTTTTCGCCATCGACAAGAAGAAGTATGCCGATCCAGTGCTCGTCTCCAGCGTCGACGGCGTGGGCACCAAGCTGAAGATCGCCTTCGAGATGAACCTTCATCACACAGTGGGCGCTGACCTTGTCAACCATTGTGTCAACGACATTGCCGTGCAGGGCGCAGCGCCGATGTTCTTCATGGACTACTTCGCCACTGGCAAGCTTCATCCGGAAATCGCCGAGAAGGTCATTTCCGGCATCGCTGAAGCCTGCAAACACAATGGTTGCGCTCTGATTGGCGGCGAAACCGCCGAAATGCCCGGCTTTTATCCCGATGGCGAATACGATCTGGCGGGCTTCATCGTGGGCGTCGTCGATCGCGAGAAGATCCTCACCGGAAAGACGGTCGAACCGGGAGATGTTCTGGTTGGACTTGCCTCGACTGGTTTGCACACCAACGGCTATTCGCTGGCTCGCAAGCTGTTCTTCGAGACCGCCAACTACACACCTGAATCGTACGTGAACGAGATCAAGGGCAAAGTTGGCACCGAGCTGATGAAGCCGCACAAAAGCTATTGGCCCATCATGCGGCGCATGCTGGAAGCCGATGCAGTTTCGGCGATGGCTCACATCACCGGCGGCGGAATCACCGAGAACTTGCCGCGCGTGCTTCCCAAAGGCACAGGCGCGATCGTCGAGATCAACTCATGGCCTGTTTTGCCCATCTTTGAGCACCTGCAGAAGATCGGCAACGTTCCGCAGGACGAGATGCTGCGCACCTTCAACATGGGCATCGGCATGATTCTGGTTGTGCCGGCGAAGAAGTTCAAGAAGGTGCAATCGATTCTGGAGCGCTGCGGCGAAAAGGGCTTCACCATCGGTCGCGTCGTCAAGGGTGATAAGCGCGTCACGTATCAGTAGCTGAAAGCATCCAGCCAAGAACACGCCTTGTGTTGATGTCGGCTCTCAGCAGATGGGAGTTTCTGGCGCGTCCGTGCTAATTACTTTCGTCACTCCCCCTCAGCGATTCGTTCTAAAGTCTTGAAAAAATTAGGACCGAAAACGGAATTTCGCAAAGTCTTCTCAACAAACGAGTTAAGGCTCAAAGTCTCAGAAGCAAACGACTTAGACGCTTCCTGCGCGCAAACTCTTAAGCGCCCTCTTTTCGGATCCTTCGTATCTTTAGCTCGTCCCTAGCTGTCTGCCGCTGGTGGATTCTTTCGCGGATCTCCGAAGAGGGTGTGTACCAGTTGCAGCAGTTCCTGGGGATCATGGCTGTGGACCACATGATCGGCCCACGAGTATTCGCGCTCGGTCGGGGTTAGCGCGATAATCGGGAGGTCGGGCAGCGATGCCTTCACGATTTTGATCGCGCTTTCGGCATCAAAATCCGGGATACCGCAGTGCAGGATGAGGGCATCAACACCCTGAAATAAGTGGAGCAGGTCGAGAGTCTCCGTCACCGTGTGCGCGGTGATTACATTAAATTTAAACGTTTCCAGCAGCAATTTACGGGTGGATATGGCCTGCTCGGGTTCGGGTTCGGCAACGAGAAATGTAGGTCGGGGCAACGTCTGTTTCCTTCAATGAATAGAAGTTGGAATTCAGGCGCCTGGGCGTGGGCCCATGCATGAACTACTACCAAGTATGATGCTGCTAACCAGCCAATGAGTATGTTTCCGGAAATCATTACGCCGCGATTAGCTTTGCGGGACCTTGAAGCCAGCGATGGACCGAGAGTTTTTTCCTATCATCGCCGCCCCGAGGTTTCGCGCTTTCAGTCGTGGGGCACAGAGTCGGTCGATTCGGTGCAGATGTACATTCGCGGGCTTGAGGCGATTCAGCCGGGCACGCCAGGCAAGTGGTATCAAATAGGAATATTTCTGCTCGATGGCGGCAAACTTATCGGCGATGTCGGCTTTCACGTACTGGAACACGATCCGGAGCAGGCCGAGGTTGGCATCACCGTGGCGCCTGACTTTCAGAGGCAAGGCTATGCCAGCGAGGCGCTGGTAGCGCTGCTGAATTACATTTTCGCCACGCTGAAGAAACATCGCGTCTTCGCCTCAGTGGATCCGCGAAACGCATCTTCGATGAAATTGCTGGAGCGCGTCGGCATGCGCAAGGAAGCCCACTTCGTACGGGGTTTGTGGTTTCGTGATGAGTGGGTAGACGATGTGGTATTCGCGATCCTGGACGAAGAGTGGAGCCCTCGAAGTTGACCTCTGGTTCGGCCGAGAGCCTGTCGTGGTCTTTCATCATCTTGTAACTTTGCGCTTGCCCGACTTGCCCGCAGTTCCGTGCGGCTTCTAGAATCGCAGTTTGCGTAATCACGAGTTGGAGGACGAATGGCAACTCTTAAGGTTGGCGATGAAGTACCAGACTTCGAACTGCCGGCGGTAGTCGGCAACATCAAAACGCAATTCAAGCTGAGCGATCTTCGCGGCAAGAAGAATGTCGTGCTGGCCTTTTACCCCGCGGACTGGACGCCGGTATGCGCTTCACAACTGCCGGCGCTGAATGCCGACCTGGAACGTTTTGCGGCGTACGACGCGCAGGTTGTCGGCATCAGTGTCGATTCGATTCCCAGCCACACGGCGTGGCAAAAGAAGGAAATCGGCGTGCTGGGATTTCCGCTGGCCAGCGACTTCTATCCCCATGGTGAGACGGCCAGAAAGTTTGGCATATTGCGCGAGGGTGATCCCATCCCCGGCATCAACGAGCGGGCTCTGTTCGTCGTCGACAAGAATGGCAAGCTTGCCTTCGGCAAGGTTTATCCCATCGGACAGGTGCCCAGCAACGACGAAGTCTTCGAAGTGCTGAAGAAGCTCTAGCTTTTTTTCATCGCACATCCCCAAAAACAAAACGAGGAGGGCTCGCGCCCTCCTCAACTGCTGCTACCGTCAGTTCTCAACTACATCCCGGGATGGGGTGTAATCGAGCCGAAGATTCCGTGGTTCTCGCCGTAGGGGCCGGCAGTAAAGTACAGCGTGCCCGTCGGGCCGCCGCTGCCTCCGTTGCCGAAAGTCAATGCCCACAATCCGTCGATCTGTATCGGCAGATCGTTCACGTTCTGCATATTGCCGATCCACGTGCCGGTGCTGGCGTTGTAGGCCGTAATCAGGCCGCTGCCGAAGTTGCCGATCAGCAGGTCGTTACTGAAGCCGGAGAAGCTCTGCGGCGCCACGACGACGGCCCAAGGGGAGTTGAGATAGATGGTGTGGGTCAAGCGGAACTGCAGGTTGCCCTGCGTGTCGTAGACATCGACATATCCGTTGCCCGGACCGGCAACGTCGTCATGCTTCTGCGCGTCCTGCTTGGCATAGGTCACCACGATCCGATTCGATCCGATGTACTGCACATTGAACGGAGCGAAGCCGGAGGGGATGCTGGTGTCCACAAAAGCATTCGATCCAAACGAGTGAGGGTTGTAGTTGCCGTCAAACACTTCGACCGCGCCGGCATTGAAGTTGGTGACGTACAGGTAATTGACTCCGCTGACGGAAGCCAGCGTCATACCTTTGTACACCGCACCGTTGCCGCTGTTGTTGACGGCAATGAACGCAGTGCTTCCGCCATACCAGCCGGAGATCGTTCCATCTTCCGTACAGAACAGGAACGGCGTCGACTGACCGTTAACCTTGAAATTAGCGGTCGCGTTGTAGACGGTTCCCGACGGAGTGCCGGTGCCCTGTCCGTTACCGGAAGGAATCGTGACGACCAGAGACTGCGCCTGGCCGCTGCCGTTGTAGAGAGTGGAAAGGCCGGTACCGTTGTCCGAGATCCACCATGGACCGCTCGGACTGATCGACATACCCCAAGGGTTTACCAGGTTGGCGTCGGTGTTAGCTGCGACAGCGCCGATATCGGAGGTCAGATAGGTGACGTTCACTTTCTGCGCCGAGGCTGGCAGGGTTACCAGGGCAAGCGACAGGAACGACAACGCCATCCAGGCCGCTCGAGAGGCAATTCGTGATTGACGGTTGCTAGTCATGGTTTTCTCCTCGAAATTCAGTCTTGGATTGCTTGCGGCAACGCTTCGTCCCCAGGTGCGGATGCCATAAGCTTGCTGGACTTTATCGGAGGAGAAGTAGCGAGTTGTCGTAGTCAGGTAGCCAAGTTGTCAAATCTTCTTGACACGCGAAATCATAAGAAAAACCGCGTCAATCGCTGGTTTTGTCACGGATTTGTGAACTCTCCGTTGACTCGCACTTTGATCTGTTATTAGCTGTATCTCACCGGAGCTGGGGATGGAAAAGATTCTGGTTATTGAAGACGACGAAGCGGTACAACGCGCCTTGCGGCGTACCTTTGAATCCGCCGGGTTTGACGTATCGGTCGCGTCCGACGGCGGTTCGGCGATGGAAATCTTTCGAGAGACGACGCCGCGCATCGTCATTCTGGACCTGCGCCTGCCGGGCAAGTCGGGACAGGACCTGTGCCGCGAGATCAAGCACGAGTCTTCCAATGTGCCGATCCTGGTGCTCAGCGCGGCCAGCGACGTCCTCGACAAAGTGTTGCTGCTTGAGTTGGGCGCCGATGACTATGTCACCAAGCCATTCAGCCCGCGCGAACTGCTGGCGCGGGTGCGGGCCGCGGTGCGCCGTCTGAATCAGGCCTCCGACAAAATCGAAGTTTTCGGCTTTGACGACGTGGAAGTAAACTTCTCGCGCATGGAACTGCACCGCGCCGGACAGGCGATTCCGTTGACGCCGCAAGAATTCAAAATGCTGCGCTTCTTCCTGAACAATCCTGAGCGCGTGATCTCGCGCACCGAGCTGCTGAACGAAGTCTGGGGCTACAATAACTACCCAACGACGAGGACGGTCGACACCCACATCCTCCGTCTGCGGCAAAAACTCGAAAGGGATCCCACCGACCCGGTGCACTTCCGAACCGTTCACGGCACGGGCTATAAATTCGTCAAGTGAGAAAGAGACCTCTGGAGCCAGTGATGAGCCGATGGCGACTACGGACGAAATTCTTGATCGCCATGCTTCTGACTTCGGCCGGGCTCACCGCGGTATCGTTGCTGATCGTGCAACGCACGGTGGCCACCAACGTCCGTCGAGGCCTGAGCGACGATCTTGCCGACTCGGTGGAAACCTTTCGCAACCTGGAGGCCGACCGCGAAAACGATTTGAGCCGGCTGGCCGAACTGATGGCCGACCTTCCGAATCTTAAAGCGCTGATGACCTCCAACCACGCGCCCACCATTCAAGACGGCTCGCGGGAGATGTTTCATCTTTCCGGCGGCGATCTGTTCGCGCTGGTCGATCCCGACGGTAAGATCATGGGCTTTCACACTAAGCCTCCGGGTATCTCGCGCGAGCAGGCGCAAGAGATACTCAAGGATCGCGGTCTGATCGAGGAAACGCCGCAATGGTGGTACGGCGGTGGACACCTGTATCAGGTGGTGCTGGCACCAATCTATTTCGGGCCCAGCTCGCAAAATGCGTTGCTGGGCATGGTGGCGGTGGGATATGAGATGAACGCCGCCGTCGCCCGTCAAGTGGGGTTGGTGGCTGCAGGCCAGGTGGCCATTCTTTATGGCAACCAGGTCGTGGTCAGCACTCTAGGCCAAGAGCAGGAAACAGCATTGGCGTCGCACGTTGCGGCCTCCCCGGTCGCTACCGGAACGGATGATTGGAGACTGGGCCGCGAAAGCTTCATGGTATCGGCGCTGCCGGCCAATCTGGACGCCAATCCGAATGTGACGATCATCGTCATGAAGTCCTACGACGAGGCGACAGCTTTCCTCAACCACCTGCGCCGCTTGCTGCTGGCTGTCGGACTGGGCGCCGTGCTTGGCGGCACGACCCTGGCGTACTTTATCGCCGGCACCTTCACGCGGCCGCTGGAGGAACTGGTGGACGGCGTGCGCGCTCTCGGAGCCGGGGACTATCGCTATCCGGTGAAGGTGGAGGGCAGCGGTGAAGTCGCCGAGTTGACTGAGACCTTCACTCGCATGCGCGACAGCCTGCGCCAAGCGCTGCAGCGCGTGCTGGAAGCCGAGCGGCTGGCCACCATCGGCCGCATGGCCAGCTCCATCTCACACGATCTTCGTCATCCCTTGACGGCGGTGCTGGCCAATGCCGAGTTCCTGGCTGACGCCGAACTCACGCCCATGCAGCGCGAGGAGCTATACCAGGAAATTCGCGTCGCCGTGGACCGGCTCACCGACCTGGTCGACTCTTTGCTGGAGCTCTCGCGGCCTGCGGAATCGCTGAACGTAGGCGATGCTCCCATCGAACGCACCATCGGCCGCGCCATGGAACTGGTGCGCTCTCACCGGGAGTTTCAAAGCGTAGCGTTGTCACTCGACTCGCAGGGACCACACAATGCGCGGTTTGATTCGCGCAAGATGGAACGCGTCTTCTACAACTTGCTGCTCAACGGTTGCCAGGCCGCGCAACTGTCCGGCGGACATGTCGGAGTGCAGGTGGCCGAGCGCAACGGCGACCTGGCCATCCATATCACCGACGACGGGCCGGGCGTGGAGTTGTCCATTCAAGACAAGCTGTTTCAACCCTTCGTCAGCTATGGAAAAGAAAACGGCACCGGGCTGGGTCTGACGATCGCGCAGAAAATCGTGCAGGACCACCACGGAAGCCTCCAACTGGAGAGCTCCGCTCCCGGACGCACGGTTATGCAGATCGTACTGCCGCGCGCGGGCGTGAAACCCGAGGCGGGAGACACGCCACGGGCGAAGGCGTCGCAGTCCTTTACTGCCTGACCGTCAGCCGCTTCCTGGCCACATAGCACGCTTGCAGAGAGGTGCGACATGAGTGATTTCGGCTGTTCCCTGCCCCTTGCCCTTAGCACTCGCTTGCATGCCCCATCGCGCTTAAGAGGCAAGAAACGTTACAACTCGTATCTGAAACAAACCGCTAGGCTGGCCGCGTGGGCTCTCCTGCTTTGCCTCGTCTGCGGCCAGGCTCCGGCACAAACGCAGGCCGCGGCGGACGAAACCAGTAGCGCTGCCGCTTTGCAGGAGCTGCAATCGCAGGTTCGCGAGCTCAAACAACTGGTGCTGCAGTTGCAGCAGCAGACGGTCGACAGTCACGCCGAAGTCACGCGCCTGCGGCAGGAGTTGGAGACGCAGAGAACAGCCGCGACAACGGCCGATTCCACCGCCGTGGATGAGCCATCGCCGGCGTATGCGGCGTCGACTACCGCTCAGTTGGAGCAGCGGCTGGAGCATGTCGAAGAAGACCAGCAGCTGCTCTCAGGGAAGATCGACGACCAGTATCAGACCAAGCTGGAGAGTGCGTCCAAATATCGCATTCGCTTCTCCGGGATCGTGCTGTTCAATCTGTTCGGCAACAGCGGCACAGTCGATAACCTGGACGTTCCGACCATGGCCTCTGTGGCAAATCCCGGAGGCTCGTCCGGTGCCGTCGGCGCTACGATGCGGCAATCGATTCTCGGCTTCGAGGCGTTTGGGCCGAACTTCCTGGGGGCGCGCACCAGCGCGAACGTCAACTTCGACTTCGGCGGCGGATTTCCGGCCACTTCTAATGGAGTGAACTCCGGCCTGGTGCAATTGCGCACCGCGGCGGTCCGCCTGGACTGGAAGGACACGTCGGTCGTCGCCGGACAGGATCAGCTGTTTCTCTTTCCGCTGGCACCGACTTCGTTCGCAAGCGTGATCGTGCCTCCGCTGTCCTACTCCGGAGAGCTGTGGGCGTGGACGCCGCAGTTACGCGTGGAGCATCGCTTCAATTTGGCGAACGACTCTCGCATCACGCTGCAGGGCGCATTCCTGGATCCGCTGACGGGCGAGCCACCGGACGATGAGTACTACACCTGGTATCGAGCGCCGGGCGCCGGCGAGCAGTCGCGGCAGCCTGCGTACGGATTGCATGTCGCCTATTCGCGTCCGATGCTGGGACAGAGTTTCACCGTCGGCGCAGGCGGGTACTACAGCCGCGAGAATTGGGGCTATGCCCGCATGGTGAACGGCTGGGCCGGGATGCTGGACATCAATCTTCCTCTCAGCCGCAGGGTCAGCCTGAGCGCCGAAGCCTATCGCGGAGCTGCCATCGGTGGCCTGGGAGCAGCGCTGGGACGCAGCGTTCTCTTCAACGGTCTGCTGACCGATCCCACGACCAACGTTGTGGCGCTGAATACCGTCGGCGGCTGGGGACAGCTGAAGTTTCGCGCTACGCCGAAGCTGGAATTCAACGGCGCCTTCGGTCTGGACAATCCCTTCGCCGCCGACGTGCGCGATTTCGGCGATCAGGCTATCAGCTACGCGCCGTCTTATATAACCCGCAACCTTACGGCTTTCGGCAACGTGATTTACCGGCCTCGCTCAGACCTGGTGCTAGCGCTGGAATATCGGCGGCTGCACACCTTCACGATTTACGACAACAGTTACGATGCCGGCCAGATCAATATGTCGATGGGAGTGCTGTTCTGAAGATCACGAGAACTCGAGAAGCGGCTCGCTGGCTGACCATGCTGTGCTGTCTGGCAGCAGCATCGTTCTGCAGCGCACAGGGCGCCAATGTGAGTGGAACCGTCGACGCAGAGCCCGGGGGCGTTTCGACGACGCCCAGCGTGGTTTGGCTTATGCCGGTCGGAGCAGTTGCCGACGCCGCGCCGCCAGCACCGATGCACTCTGTTCTCACTCAAAAGAACAAGGCCTTCGAGCCGCACATGCTGGTGATCACGCGCGGCTCAAGCGTCGAGTTCCCTAATCGCGATCCGTGGTTCCACAATGTTTTCTCGCTGTTCAACGGTAAGCGCTTCGACCTTGGACTCTATGAAGCCGGGTCGTCCCGGACGGTTCACTTCGACCGCGAAGGCATTTCGTTCATCTTCTGCAATATTCATCCCGAGATGAGCGCCGTCATCGTGGTGCTCGGCACCTCGTATTTCGCGACCACCAACAAGCAGGGACAATTCACCATCGCAAATGTGCCACCGGGACGTTACATGTTGCACCTGTGGAACGAAAACGCTCAGCCGCTCACGCTTGATGCTCTTTCGCACGAGGTGCAGGTTGCCGACTCGCCCAAGAGTGTAGGAACGATCCACATGCAGGTAACGCGCGCGGCCTCCATCCCACACAAAAACAAGTACGGCCAGGATTACGAGCCGCCCTCGCCGAATAACCCCGTGTATGTGCAACCGTAGGAGCAGGAGCGGCGTTCAGCGGTCACGCATCCAGCCCACAGCCATCACACCTTTGCCTTGACCCCGCCATTTACAATGCCAGCGGCTCCCAAATTGCCACAAGGAAGTATTCATGGCTATCGCTTCCACCGAGTTAGAAGCTAAGTCCCTGCCCGAAAATGCGTATCAGCCGTTAAAAGAAGGTGAAGTCTACGTCCCGCTGGTTCCAACCTCAGCCAGCATGCCCGAGATCACGGGGCGGGCGGTGCTGTGGGGAACGCTGCTGTGCATCGTGTTCAGTGTCGCGTCGGCGTATTCGGCGCTGAAGGTCGGCCAGGGCATGGAAGCGGCGATTCCCATCTCCATTCTGGCGATCGGGCTGGCACGCATCTACAAACGCCGCTCCACGGTTCTGGAGAACGTCATCATCACCGGCATTGGCGCGGCTTCGGGCAGCGTGGTTGCCGGAGCCGTCTTTACCCTGCCGGCGCTTTACATCCTGCATCTCGATCCGCATCCGGTACAAACAGTCTTCATCTGCCTGGCCGGCGGCTGTCTCGGCATTCTATTTCTCATTCCATTGCGCCGTTATTTTGTGCAGGAACAGCACGGCAAGCTGCCCTTCCCGGAAGCCACGGCGATTACCGAGGTGCTGGTCACCGGCGAAAAGGGCGGCTCGCAGGCCAAGCTACTTCTGCAGGCCACGTGCATCGCCGCGGTCTATGACTTCTTCATCACGACGTTTCATGTGTGGAAGGAGTATCTGAACTTCCAGTTTGTGCCGCTGATGAAGTCGCTGGTCGATCGCGACCGCATGGTCTTCAACTTTGACGCCATCGGATTCATTCTCGGCCTGGGCTACATCATGGGCCTGCGCATCGCAATGATCTTCTGCGCGGGCGGCGTGCTGGTCAACTTCGTGCTGGTTCCGGCGATCTGGTTCATCGGCAGCCACATGGGCAATATCACGGTTTATCCGGGAACGATTCCGATCTCGCAGATGACCGCCGCGAACATCTATCGCTTTTATGTGCGGTATATCGGCGTAGGCGCTATTGCGGCTGCGGGACTGGTCGGCATTCTGAAGTCGTTGCGCGTGGTCGCGGGCTCGTTTGGCATCGCACTGCATGCGTTTCGTCACGGCGAAGCGCAGCATACGGACCGCACCGATCGCGACGTTCCGATCATGGCGATTCTGCTGGGGGTGATTGTTTCGGCAATTGCCGTCGCTGTCTTCTTCGGGCAACTGCATGTCACGATGGCCGTACTGGCGATGGGCTTGCTCCTGACGCTGCTGTTCTCGTTCTTCTTCACCACGGTGGCCGCAAACGCCATCGCCGCAACCGCAAATAATCCAGCCTCGGGCATGACGCTCCTGACGGTGATCGTCTCAGCGGTCGTCCTGCTAAAGTTCGGCCTCTCGGGCACGACCGGCATGTTCTTCGTAATGGCGATTGCCGGCATGGTGTGCGTCGCGCTGTGCGCCTCGGGCCAGTTCATCACCGACCTGAAGGCCGGCTACTGGATCGGCTCCACGCCTTCGGCACAGGAGAAGGTGAAGTTCATCGGCGTAGCCGCTGCGGCGATCACCACGGGCCTGACGATCGTCCTGCTGGCTAAAGCTTTCCAGTTCGGCGAAGCGGCCCCGGGCGATATGCGGCAGGTGCTGGTCGCGCCGCAAGCGTCGGCGTTGAAGGCGATCGTGGAAGGCTTCATGAGCGGCCAGCCGGTCGCGTACATCCTGTTGGGCATCGGCGCCATGATCACGGTAGTTCTCGAGATGCTTGGCTTGTCGTCGATGGTCTTCGCGCTGGGCATTTATCTCCCACTACAGTTGACCACGCCGATTTTGGCTGGCGGATTCGTTTCCCACCTGGTGAACAAGCGGGCGGACAAGACCGAAGGCGAGCATGGACGTTCGATCCGCGAGCGCGGTGTGATCGTGGCCGGCGGACTGATGGCCGGGGGAGCGCTGGGCGGCGTGTTTGGCGCGGCGCTCCGTCTGCTGCCAAAATACAAAGAAGAAATGATTCAAACCCCGTTCTACAACAACGAGCCGATCTCGCAGACGATTTCCGCCATCATGTTCATCGGGCTGTGTCTGTACATCTGGTTCGCATCTGTTCGAGGAAAGAAGGCTGCGTAATGGACCAAGTAGGAAAGTATGTTGCTGACGCTGTGTTAGGTATCGATACGCTCTGGGGCGGAGACGTGATGTGTCCTTCAGGCACCGGGCGCTTCATCGCCGACTCGTGGTATTCGGACGAGCCGCTGCCACATGCTTACACCGCGCCTTCTGCGGCGCGCGTGCGCGAGACTGGCGGCGTGGGCGGCAAGACCATCGATCGTGAAGCTGTCGAGAAATACCTTCGCGAAGTCAATATTCCTGATGCTGTGGCGGGCGTTCGCAAGGAGGCCGACAAGATTGGTGGGCTGCGCGGGCAGTATCTCTCCGGACTGGCGAATTGCATCGAGGCCATGTGGGATCTCGCGATGGAGATCCTCGGCAAAGGCCCGGCAGTTCCCTACTCGCCGCTCGGTCGAAGCTTCGACCGGCAAGCCTCCTGAGCCGTCGAAGCCTGAAGCGAAGCGCGAGCGTGTTGCCGAGTTGCTGGGCCGCGCGGGCTACGACACTTCCAAAGGAGTGCTGGACGCCGTGGATGCGTGGCGGCGCGAGCGCACCTCGCCGATGGGCTCGGTAAAAGCCTTGGGCGGAGCGGTGATCGCCTACTTCGACAACTTGAGCGCCGCGAACCTGATGCCGCATCTGCCGAAAGAGCTGGCGTCGGTTCCCCGTGCCAACATCGAGTTCATGCCGATCAAGGACGCATGGTTCTCCGGCTCGATGAATTACCTGGGACGCAAGCGCAACAGCGACGGCTCGCCGCAATACGAGGCCAGTTACGAGATCAACGCGTCGCTGACCATCAGTTTCCCCGAGTTCCAGCAGCTGGTAAGCCACGAAGTCGTGCCCGGACACGTCACGACATTTGCCTATCTGCAGAATCTGTACGCACGCGGCAAGGCCGGCTTTGAAGCGACTGTGCTAACGATGAACACGCGGGCTGCGACGCTGTTCGAAGGGCTGGCTAACAACGCCATCCTCATCGCGCACGGCGTGACCGAGGTCGACCAACTTCCGGACGAAGATATGCAGATCGGTGTGCTGCTGGCACTGTTGCAGGACGATGCCAAGAATCAGTCGTCGTATCTCACCTGGGGCGAAAACAAGCCGCAGGCGGAGGTGGCGAAGATTCTGCGGCGGGATTTCCTGGTCAGCGAAGAGCGTGCCGACAAGCTCTCGGGCGCATGGGGACGGCACCCGCTGCTGGGGAGAATGTATCTGCCGGCGTATCGCGCGGGGACCGACAAGGTTGCGGCGCTGCGGCGGACGTATCCGGCAGAGCGTGTGCTGCCGGCCATCTACGGCTGCTACGGCATGGTCGACATCATGACTATCGACGAAGTGCTGCGGGCCAAGGCCACGCCGGCGTAAGGTTCAGGGCTTAGGTGTTGGCATAACTGCGCAGCGTGCTAGATGAATTGTCATCCTGAGGAGGCCTTCAGCCCGACGAAGTATCTGGGGTTGTTCGCGGATAACAAGCACCTTCCTGCACGCGCGAACCGCAGATCCTTCGCTTCGCTCAGGATGACAATTCGAAATATGTGATGACAATCGCCATCACACGGCCTGCCCGGCGCTGAAGCCCGAGGCCCACGCCCACTGGAAGTTGAAGCCGCCAAGCTGACCGGTCACATCGACGACCTCGCCAATGAAGAACAACCCCGACACTTTGCGCGACTCCATCGTTTTCGCCGAGAGCTCGTCCGTGTCCACGCCGCCTGCGGTCACCTCGGCTTTCTCGTAGCCTTCCGTCCCGGCAGGACACACGTTCCAGTGATGCAGGCGATTCTCGAACGCATCGAGTTCGGCGTTGGTCCATCGCTGCGGCGGATCGAGCTCGAGCCACCGCTCGGCCAGTCGAATCGGCAGCGCCTGATGCAGCGCAGCTTTCGCCGCATTCACATCGCGACGTGGAGTATTTCGCAGCTCAGCCGTAATTTCCTTCTCCGGGGCAAGTCGATGGCGATTGGCTGTTGGCCATCCCAGTACGACGAGATCTGCAGAATTGCCGGTCCGCTCAAGCCCGCGATGCGTGATCAGCATCTTCTCGCGGAACTGCTGCCTGCCGAACGATGCAATGACCTCGGTCGAGACACCCGCCAGATCGCAGTAGCGCTTGCGATCCGCCGCGTCGAACGTCAATGGAACCAGCGCCGGGCGGCACGGCTGGATCGCCAATCCAAACTGCTTCGCCAGTTCGTAGCCGAACGAAGTCGCGCCGATCTTCGGAATCGACAAGTCCTCCGGTCGCAACCACCAGCGCGGGCGCGCGAAACTCAGCCTCCGCGCGTGCGCACGGAAAAATCACCCGGGCGATCCACTTCTTCGATCTGGACGCGCGTGTAGATCCCGACGCCTGCCGCGGCACACTCGCTCTCAAGCATTGTGACGACGTCCTGCGCTGCACGATCGCAGAACAACTGTCCCAGCTTCTTTTCGTGATAGGGAATGCCGTGCTTCTCAACCAGCGCAATGAAGTCTCGCGGCGTGTAACGCGCCAGCGCGGACTTGCAGAAGTGGGGATTGGAAGAGAGAAAATTCTCCGGCCGGCAGTGCAGATTGGTGAAGTTGCAGCGCCCGCCGCCGGAGATGAGGATCTTCTTGCCGATACGTTCTGCGCGCTCCAGCACGGCCACGCGCCGGCCGCGTTTGCCCGCTTCCATGGCGCACATCAGGCCGGCGGCACCGGCGCCGAGCACGATCACATCCAAGTCTTGTCTGCGCAAGTGACGAGTTTCCCGCCTTGGCTTGCGATTGTCAAAGCGTGGCTCGGTTCGAAATGCACGGCCCGTACAATTTGGGTGGGGCACGCCTTCAGGCGTGCATAAAGGCAGTTTGCAGTGGGAGTGGCTTCAGCCTCTGAGGTAACTTCAGTGCTTAACCTCAGCTGGGCGCGGTGGAGCCGGACTCTCATAAGCAATCGCTGGCTCTGTCAACGCACGCCTTCAAGGCGCGCCCCACCCAAATTAGAAGAGAGCCGATTCGAGACTCGATCGATATCCCCGACTCAGGCGGTGGTGCGCATCGGTGCCGAACGGGCAGCGGTCGCCGAAGATGCGTCGTTGATGGCCAACAGCAACAGCGTGGCGTCGTCGCGGAATTTGCCGTCGGCGTACTTGGTCACCTTGTCCATAATCTGCGCGTAACGCTGCTCCATCGTCTCCTGCGCTGGACCGGCAACCAGCTCCGCAAGCCTTTCCGGACCGAACTCTTCTTCGGAGTCGTTAGTCGCTTCACTTACGCCGTCGGTGTAGAGCAGGAGTCGATCTCCTGGCACCAGCGAAAGCCGCTCCGACTGGAACCCATCGCCGAGCATGAAGCCCAGCACTGGCCGCGTCGGGTCCAACGATTGCATCTCGCCGTTCGCTCTCCGCAAAATCGGCGGGCAATGCCCGGCATTCACATAATGCAGAACGCGCGTGGGCAAATCGAGCACGGCATAAAAAATGGTGACGTAGTGGCCTTCACCGAGCTGATTTCGCAGCGTTGTCTCCACCTGGTTAAGCACGCTTTCCGGACTGTTGCTCGACGACGACAAGGTGCTGACCGACGCGTAGAGCATGGCTGCGATCAGCGCGCCCGGAGTGCCTTTACCGGAGACATCCGCGACGCAGAAGTGCAAGGCATCGGCTGTCGGCTGCCACACTCCGAAGTAATCGCCACCGACCACGCCGGCCGGTATGCTGTCGCCGAAGAGTTCGACGCCGGCGGTCTGCACGTGACGCCGCGGCACAATGCGCGTCTGCAACTGCTGCGCATCCTGCTTCTCGAACTCCGAAACGCGCTTCTACGATCGCACCTCGCGCGCCCGGTGGATCAGCAACCGCACTTTCTCCACCAACGCGTCGTTGCGCCACGGCTTCTCGATGAAGTCGGAAGCGCCATGCTTCATAGCGCTGACGGCCAGGTCGACATTGCCCCACGCGGTCAGCGCGATGATGGGAAGCGTGGAATCGAGCTTGCGCAGGTCCTGGATCAACTCCAGGCCCTCAATACCGGAGGTGCTGTCGCGCTGGTAGTTCATGTCGAGCATGGCGAGGTCGGGCGCGTTCTGCTGCGCCGCCGACACCGCTTCCCCAGGCGACGCGCACAGTATGACCGTGTAGCCATGTCCACGCAGCAGCATGGCGATGGCTTCGCGTACGTGCTCCTGGTCTTCGGCGACGAGGATAGTCGATTCTTCGGGTGCAGGGTTCATGCCGGTACGCCTGATGATATTGCAGACTTAGGGCCACTTGCGAGGACAGGCTATCTCTCTGCAAATGCTTGCGACTGGATGCGTTGGCCGGCTATGCCTCGCCCACAATCGCAAATGCCTGTCCGCAAGTGGACATACGAAATCGTGCGCTTCCAGGTTCCCAAATCGAGCATCAACAGCACTTTGCGGGGATTGGCTGCAGGCTGGAGACGACTGACGAATTTCCCAACTATAGGTGTACCCGTGTAGAATCTAGCTTTAATCCCCGATCCGCGTCCTAGCGACAACCCTGGCCCAGCAGCAGGTAAGTAGCTGCTCTGACGCTCCATGTCAGGGGGACACGTCATGTGCACGCATTTTACGGGTGCGGCTATTCAAATTACGGCAGTTAATCTAAGGAGTCTTAGCGCAGCATGTCGATTCCAGCCACCCAATTGCGTCCCGGCATGGTCATCAAGCACAACAACGACCTCCACTCTGTGTTCAGCGTGGAGCATCGGACTCCGGGCAATCTGAGGGCGTTCATTCAGGCCAAATTGCGTAATCTTCGCACCGGCGCCATGTTCGAGCATCGTTTTCGCTCCGGCGATCCTATCGAGAAAATCGTGGTCGACGAAGTCTCAATGGAGTTTCTCTATGCCGACGGCGACGACTACTATTTCATGAACACCGAGAACTATGAGCAACTCCATCTCGGTAAAGACATTCTGGGCGATGCGGTCGATTACCTGATTGCCAACCTGAATATCAAGGTAGAGTTTTTTGATGGTAAGCCGGTAGGTGTGGAGTTGCCGCAAACGGTGGAATTGACGGTAGTGGAAACCGAACCTGGATTGAAGTCAGCGACTGCCAGCAGCGTTACCAAGCCGGCCAAGACGGAGACGGGACTGGTGGTGCAGGTTCCGCCGTTTATCAACGAAGGTGAAAAGATTCGCGTGGACACGTCGGAAGGTTCGTACCTGTCGCGCGCTTAGTTCAAGGCGGAGCCCTGGTGTAGCCGGTTGCAGGGTTTCGCGGCGATGTACGACGTCAATTTGGCATACGATGTAGGTGAACGCTCGTATTGACAAAGTGATGAGTGGTTGATACTTGTAAGCTTTATTGGTACAGACACAAGGGCTCCTTTGCACTCGAGGTGGACCGCGCATGATTTTGGCCGCGGTCTTGAGAAAATTAACGTGGTCAAAAGGTAAGTTGGAACACGGAGTGGAAACGATATGAAGAGAGCCGTACCTGCTGTGCTTATTCTCGCACTCGTCGCTGTACTGGGTGTACCCATGTGGGCTGCCGACAAGTCGAGCGACGATCAAACGCTTCGCAACGCCGCCACAGTTTTACAGGCAATGCTGAGCAGCAAAGACATCCCTGGTAGCGTCATCGCCAAAGCCGATTGCGTCCTCATTCTGCCCAGCGTGAAGAAATTCGCGGTGGGTCTCGGCGGAACGGGTGGCCGTGGTCCTCTGAGCTGCCGCGAAGGCAAGAACTTCAGCGGCAAATGGTCTGCCCCTGCCATGTACACGATTGGCGGGGCCAGTGCCGGCTTCCAGATTGGCGGCACGGCCAGCGACATCATTGTGCTGATCATGGCCTCCTCGGCGGTCGATAAGGTCCTGGACAGCAAGGTAAAGGTTGGCACGGATGCCACTGCGGCAGCCGGCCCCGGAGCTACCACCACTGGAAATATGGGTAGCGCCGACATGCTGACCTATGCGCGCACCAAGGGCCTGTTCGCGGGTGTCTCGCTCAATGGCGCTTCGATCGATCCCGACGGTGACGCGAACGGTCGCATCTATGGAAAGACGGTCAGCGCTCGTGAGATCGTTACCAGCGGCACCGTGAAACCCACGCCGGCCGGAGCCGAACTGGTTTCGCTGCTCAACTCCAAGATCAGCAAGCACGCCGAATAGCCCCCGCTGTAGTTTCGTTATCTAGAACGCGTCAACTATGGCTTCATAGTTGACGCGTTCTTTTGTAGAGATGTTCCCTTGCGGTAAAGTGAAAGGGTAAGACGAAGGTACGCCTCGTCAACAGCGATCATGCCTGACCAGATGACCCGCCGCTATGTGGTTTCCGGACGCGTGCAAGGCGTCGGCTTCCGCTGGTTTGTGGAGCGCGAAGCGGCCCAGATCGGTCTGACCGGATGGGTGCGCAATTGTTCCAACGGGGACGTCGAAATCATGGCCACCGGGACGCACGAACAACTCGGCACGCTGCGCCAGAAACTGCAGCAGGGCCCGCGAGCCGCTCGAGTGGACGAGGTCAGTGAATCGGTTGCGCCGTTTCTAAAAGCCTCGTCATTTCGTATCGAAGGAGTCTGGTAACTCATGCAAGCTCAACCGGCGCAGAACTGCGACGATCTCAAGAAGCTCATCCGCGAAGTTCCCGATTTTCCCAAGCCTGGCATTCTTTTCTATGACATCACAACGCTGCTGAAGGACAAGCTGGGCTTTGCTCGCCTGATCGATGCCCTGACCGAGCGCTACATCAACGACGATATCGACCTGGTGCTGGGCATCGAAGCGCGCGGCTTCATCTTCGGCCCCGCTCTCGCGTACCGGTTGAACGCCGGCTTTGTACCCGTCCGCAAGCCAAAGAAGCTGCCCTCGGAGGTTCTGCAGTGGAAGTATGACCTCGAGTACGGGCAGGACACCCTGGAGATTCACAAGGACGCCATCCAGCCCGGACAGCGCATTCTGATCTGCGACGACTTACTGGCCACCGGGGGCACGGCAAAAGCTGCGGCATCCATGGTTGAAGCTTTAGGCGGAAAAATTTGCGGCATGGGATTTGTGGTGGAGTTGGATGGTCTGAAAGGCCGCGACAAGCTGAAGAACTACGACGTGTTCTCGCTGCTGCACTACGAGATGTAGGGCTGTAGGCGTTGTGCGTGGAGCCCGGTCTTCAGGCTTGCTTGTTTCCGGCGAACTCCGCATCACTTGTCATCCTGAGCGAAGCGTCTGCCTGCTAACCTGCCATCACGCGCCGGCCCTCGATGCGGTACTTCCCTTCCAACACCATCCGAATCGCCTCAGAGTAAGCGATATGTTCCTGCTCCAGAATGCGGGCAGCCAGCGCGTGATCGTCGTCAGTCGCAAGCACGGGAACGACTTTCTGCACGAGGATGGCTCCGTGGTCCAGGTTCTCGTCGACAAAGTGCACGGTGCATCCGGAGAACTTCACGCCGTAATCAAACGCTTGCTTCTGCGCCTCCAGACCCGGGAACGCGGGCAGCAGCGACGGATGGATGTTGAGGATGCGGTTGGGAAACTGCTGAACGAACCAGGGCGACAGCAAGCGCATGTAGCCGGCCAGGCAGACCAGATCAACCTGGTGCTCGCGGAGCGCATTTACCACCTCGCGGTCGTGGTCTTCGCGAACCTTGCCTTTCGACGGGATTATCTGCGCGTTCAGCCCACGTCGACGAGCCGCCTCAATGCCGGCCGCGTCGCTGCGGTTCGAGATGACGACCGCGATCTTCGCGTCAAGCTTGCCGGAAGCGATGTTGTCGGCGATGGCTTCGAAGTTCGAGCCGCGCCCGGAGAGCAGGATGCCCAGATTCTTCATGTGATATGCGAATGATAACGGCTATTGAATCCATTGTCAGTGCACGGCGATGGCGCGCGTTGCGCACCGCGCCATTTCGCTTTACCATCGCCTTGCGTGCCTCTATCCAGTGACAACCCCAACCTTGACCGCGAGCGTATCGTTTCCGCGGTGCCGCTTGAGGACGATTCGTCTTTTGAGCTGAAGCTCCGTCCGCAGCGGCTGCGCGAGTTCATCGGCCAGCAGAAGGTCAAAGATAACCTGGAAGTCGCCATCCAAGCCGCCAAGTCGCGTGGGGAGGCGCTGGATCATGTTTTGCTCTATGGGCCCCCGGGTCTGGGTAAGACGACGCTGGCCAACATCATTGCCAACGAGCTCGGTGTCGCCTTCCAGCAAACCTCCGGGCCGACCCTGCAGATCAAGGGCGACCTGACAGCCATCCTGACCAACCTGCGCGACAAGCAGGTGCTGTTCATCGACGAAGTACACCGCCTGCAACCGGCGCTGGAAGAGCTGCTCTACTCCGCACTGGAGGACTACAAGCTCGACATCATTATCGGCCAAGGCCCGTCGGCGCGAACGCACACGATGAATGTGCCGCAGTTTACCTTCATTGGCGCCACCACGCGGGCGGGGTTGCTGTCAGCGCCGCTGCGCTCGCGCTTTGGTATCGTTTTGCGGCTGGAATTCTACACGCACGCCGATCTTAAGGTCATCCTCCAGCGCTCGGCCGAAATTCTTGGACGTTGAAATCGACGAAGCCGGGCGCGATGGAGATCGCTACGCGCTGCCGCGGCACACCGCGCATTGCCAATCGCTTGCTGCGCCGGGTTCGCGACTATGCGCAGGTGAAAGGCGACGGCAAGATCGACAAAGCGACAGCGGAAGCCGCGTTGAAGATGCTGGAAGTGGACGTTCATGGCTTCGACGAGATTGATCGCAAGCTGCTGTTGACGATCATCGAGAAGTATCAGGGTGGTCCGGTGGGAGTGAATACGCTGGCGGCGGCCCTGGCGGAAGAACCCGACGCCATTGAAGAGATCTACGAGCCGTTTCTCATCCAGATCGGCTTCCTGGATCGCACGCCGCGGGGACGCGTGGCGACGCATCTGGCGTATGAGCACTTTAAGATCAAGCGTCCACGGTTAGATCGTAGCGGGCAAGAAACACTCTTTTGACGTGCTAGGGGGCCGCTTTTCGCTACTTGCTGCTCGCCGGATTCAAGGGCCATGGGCTGACAAGAGTCGAAGTAGCTTCCAGCGCGTCCAATAGGTAGTCTATCTATTCACAGATCATGAAATAGCCGTTCGTCACTCGCCCGGTTGGCCGCAGCGCTTATCCGGATACTGTGTGGCGAAAAGCGAAGAGCGAGCTGCAGAAAGCGCGCCTTACTAAGGAGCAACATGCCGCAACTAATGAGAACTTCCAATCCCGCGCTAAGCGGCGACGCGTTCCGCACGGGTGAAGCCGCCTTTGGCGAGAGCATGACCGTCTCCGGCGCGGTCAACAAGACCGGCATTCTGGTCATCCTCTGTGTCGCCACGGCGGCTTGGGTGTGGAACCGGTTCTTTGGCGCACTCGCCACGTCTCCCGAGACGGCGATGCAGGCGATTGCTTTGCCCCTCGTCGCCGGCGGTATCGGCGGCTTCATTGTGGCGCTGGTAACGATCTTCAAGAAGGAATGGTCGCCGATCACGGCGCCGATTTACGCGCTGCTGGAAGGACTCGTCCTCGGCGGCGCGTCGGCCATGATGGAGATGCGTTTCCATGGCATCGCCATTCAAGCCGTCTCGCTGACCTTCGGCACCCTGATCGCGATGCTGGTCGCCTATCGTACGGGGCTGATCAAAGTCACCGACAAGCTGCGGCTGGGAATCGTGGCGGCCACCGGCGGAATTGCGGTCTTCTATTTCCTGCAATTCATCCTGGGCTTCTTCGGTGTCCATTTCACGACCATCAACGGCTCCGGCCCGATTGGCATCGGCTTCAGCCTGGTTGTAGTCGTGGTCGCCGCGCTGAACCTGGTCCTCGATTTCGATCTCATCGAGAATGGCGCGCGCTACGGCGCTCCTAAGTATATGGAGTGGTACAGCGCCTTCGCCTTGATGATCACGCTGATCTGGTTGTACTTCGAGATCCTGCGCCTGTTAAGCAAGTTCCGCAGCAGAAATTAAAAGGAGTTCTCGGCTGGCACAACTGTCGGTCGTCAGAGCCTTCGCGGAAAGCCCCACCCAAGCAAATCCAGCTTGGATGGGGCATTCTTTTTGTCCTTTTGTAGCCGACTGCCGCTTCCTAGTGGCGGAAATGCCGTACGCCGGTCAACACCATCGCCAATCCCAGCTTGTTGGCAGTGTCGATGACTTCCTGATCGCGCACCGAACCACCCGGCTGAATGATTGCCGTCGCGCCGGCCTTCGCAATCTCCTCGACCCCGTCAGGGAACGGAAAGAACGCGTCGGAGGCCGCGACTGAGCCTTTGATCCCCAGCACGGACTTCATGGCTCCGATCTTCGCCGAGTCGACACGGCTCATCTGGCCTGCGCCCACGCCGGTGCTCTGGCCGTTACGGGCGTAGAGAATCGCGTTCGACTTTACGTGCTTGCAAACCTTCCACGCAAAGAGCAGGTCCTTGATCTCCTGCGCCGTGGGCTTGCGTTCGCTGACGATCTTCAGATCAGCCTCGGTGATCGGGTGCATGTCGTTGTCTTGCAGCAGCACGCCGCCGGAAACGTTCTTCAGCACCCACTTCTGCTGCATGGGAACGACTTCCACCAGGCGCAGGTTTTTCTTCGCGGCGAAAATTTCTTTGGCCGCATCATCGAAGCCGGGCGCGGCAATCGCTTCGACGAACAGCTTCGCCATCTCGGTTGCAGTCTCTTTGTCGATGGGACGATTGACGCCGATCACGCCGCCGAACGCCGACACCGGATCGCACTCCAGCGCGCGCTTGTAGGCTTCGGCCAGCGAGCTCGCTACCGCCGTTCCACAAGGATTGGTGTGCTTGATGATGGCGCAGACGACTTCGTCGAACTCCTGCGCCAGGTCCCACGCCGCTTGCAGGTCGACGATGTTGTTGTAGCTGAGCTCCTTGCCCTGAAGCTGCTTGCCGTTGGCGATGCCCTTGCCGCTGCCGTCGGAGTAGAGCGCGGCTTTCTGGTGCGGGTTTTCGCCATAGCGCAGATCGAAAGCCTTGTTGAAGCTGAGACGCAGCTTGTCGGGAAATCCCTCGGGGGCTTTGCCGAGCTCGAACTTCTTACCATCGCCTTCAGGGGCGCCGATCTGCTCCAGCGTCGAAGCGATCGCCGAATCGTACGCGGCCGTGGTGGCGAACGCTTTTTGCGCCAAACCCCACTTGGTCTTCAGGGACAGCGATTTGTTGTTGCTCTCCATTTCACTCGCGATCGCTTCATAATCCGAGGGCGAAGTCACGATAGCGACGTCCTGAAAATTCTTAGCCGCCGAGCGCACCATCGACGGTCCGCCGATGTCGATGTTCTCGATCACGTCCTCGAACTCGACGCCCGGCTTCGACGCCGTCTTCTCGAAGGCGTAAAGATTCACGACGACCATGTCGATCGGCTGAATGCCATGCTCGGCGCAGGCAGCCAGATGCTCCTTCTTGCTGCGCATGTGGAGAATGCCGCCATGCACTTTCGGGTGGAGAGTTTTGACGCGGCCGTCGAGCATTTCCGGAAAGCCGGTGAGGTCGGAAATGTCTTTGACCTTGATGCCGGAGTCGCGCAGCAGCTTGGCGGTGCCGCCGGTGGAGATGAGTTCGACGTCCATCGCGGCCAGGCGGCGGGCAAACTCCACCAGCCCGGTCTTGTCGGTGACACTAAGAATTGCTCTTTCAATCCTTGCCATGATTGCCTTTCGTTTGAGCCGCTCGGAGAGGAGCGAAGCCTGATGAATTCGTTGTGTGGAACGAAAAACGGGAAAGCTAAGTCTAACATTTAGCGCGACATAGCTGCATCTCGGCAACAGGACGGCCGGGCCGGTTCCGCTCTTTAGTCCAGAATAACGCATTCCTGATCTGCTCTGTGGTGCATCTAACCTTCCGAGATGACGCCGAATCAGATTGGCATCGTGATCGCCGACGATCATATGGTCTTGCGGGAGTCTCTAACCGCCTTGCTGCAATCACAACCCGACTTCAACGTGCTGGGAACAGCGGCGAATGGCGAGGAGGCTTTGCGACTGGTGCAGGAGCACACGCCGCAAGTGCTGGTGCTCGATCTATTCATGCCGGACGGCGACGGCTTCGAAGTCTTGCGCACTCTGGAACGCGCCGGCAATCGGGTCGCGTCAGTCGTGCTCACCGGCTCGGAGAGCCAGAACGATTATGTGCAGGTGGTGCGGCTGGGGGCTCGCGGACTGGTGCTGAAGGCCGACAATCCGCAGAAACTTTTTGCCGCGATTCGCTCGGTGGCCGAAGGCGACCTGGCATTCTCGGACGAGATTGCCCACAGCATTCTGGACGCGATGGTCTCAGATCAGCCAGCCGTACCCAGTTCGATGACGCGCCTGTCCGAACGCGAGCGTCAAATTTCTTACATGGTGGCGCGCGGCATGAGGAATCGCGATATCGCAGCGGATCTGAGTATCAGCGAGAACACCGTGAAGCGCCACTTGCAGAGCATCTTCTCCAAAACCGGTTCGCGCGATCGCCTTGAGTTAGCGGTACTGGCGTTGAGCGAAAACGGCAAAGCGGCATAAAAAATCCGCAGCGCTCGGCTGCGGTGGTTCGGACCCCGGCAGTTTCTCACCTTGCGGCAGTTGCCGCCATCTTCTTCACCATCGCGATGACCAACTTGCGGTCGCTTTCGTTCAAATTAGGCGAGTAGCGCCGAATCTGCGTGAGGAAACGCACCTCATCTTCGGCCAGTTGCGGAACAGCGGACTTGTTGCCGTTTTCGCCAATGCTTTCGCTGAAGAAGCGCGCCAGCGGTATGTCCATCGCAGTCGCTATTCGCGCCAGAGTGTCCAACGACGGAATCGTGTGACCGTTTTCCACGCGGGAGAGATAACACCGCAGCAAACCAGTACGCTTTTCGATGTCGCCCTGCGACATACCTTTCTGCAAACGGAAGTTCCGGATGGTTTCGCCGATATTCATGGGTGTTTTGCGTCCTGGATGGGAGTGGCCATGGGGTTGACTGCATAGTAACCATTGGCCGGGGAGGCTGGCAAGTGAATTCTCGCGAGAGGGGGATATTCCGCTTCGCCGAGGGTGCGAACGCGATTACCGAGCAGGGCCGAGCTGCGTCTCCATGTAAATCAGTCCGGGGATGGGCTCCAGCGGCTCGGGACTGACTTCCTGAAATCCCAGCTTGCGGTACATGGCGATTGCCGACTGCATGCTCGGCTGGTGCGAGTCGAGACGCATCGACTCGTAGCCCATTTGCCGCGCGTCTTCCAGAATTCTTTCGGCAAGCCTTCTTCCGATCTTGTCGCCGCGAAATGTCGGACGCACGTACAGCCTCTTCATCTCACAACTGCCTTGCTTCGGGAAAGGCCGCAATCCCACGCAGCCGATTGGCTGGCCGAGAACGATGGCCAGCAGCAGCTTTCCTCCCGGCGGGCTGTAAACACCGGGCAGGCTGGCAATTTCTTCGTCGAAGGATTGGAAGCAGGGCTCAACCGCCAGCTCCGCGCGATACTCGCGGAAAAGGTTGCGTACCTGCTCAATTTGATTGGCTGACGTCGCTTCCAGAATCTCCACGGCTCACCTGTGCTAGCCCATCAGAATGCCGCCGTTCACGTTGAGGACGTGTCCGGTCACATAGCCCGCTTCTTCCGACGCGAGAAACTTCACAGCGTGAGCGATATCCATGTCACTTCCAGAGCGTCCCAGAGGAATACTCTTCACGATGCTCTCCTTCAGCTCTGCGGGAAGAACCTCGGTCATCGCCGTCTCGATGAACCCTGGCGAAACGGCATTCACCGTGATGTTGCGCGAACCCACCTCACGCGCCATCGCCATGGTGAGGCCAATCAGTCCGGCCTTGGACGAAGAGTAATTTGTCTGGCCCACCTGCCCGATCTGTCCAAAGATGCTGGTGATGTTGATGATTCTTCCCCAACGCTGCTTCAGCATGGAGCCGATAACAGCTTGAATGAGCAGAAACGGCGCGGTCAGATTCGTAGTCAGGACATCATCCCAGTCGGCACGTTTCATTCGCATGGCCAGCTGGTCGCGTGTAATGCCGGCATTGTTGACCAGAATGTCAATCTTGCCGAACTTCGCGATCACCGCTTTCACGACCGACTTGATCTCGTCTTCGTTGGCAACATCAAGCTTGAACGCAGCCGCTTCTCCGCCGCTGCCGTTGATCTCAGCTGCCAGCTGATCCAGCTTTTCCTGATTACGCGCGCACAACGCTACTTTCGCACCCGACTTCGCCAGTTCCAGCGCGCAGGCGCGGCCGATTCCCTGTGAAGCTCCGGTGACCAGCGCGACACGGCCTTCCACTCCCGGCATGATTTCCTCCTGTATGGAAGCAAAGCAGGATTATAAACAGGGGCACTCAGCTGAGCGGAACGCGTTCTTCTTCGGACGAGATCATTTCGGGTTGAGATGGAATATCGGCGCGGAAGAGATAGCGCAGGAGCGGCGGCGGGATAAGGGTGGTGACGGCGGTCATAAAGATGACAATGGCGTACGCACGCTGCGAAACCATATTGATCTGCAGTCCGATCAGCGCCACGATCAGCGCGACCTCGCCGCGCGGCGTCATGCCGACTCCCACCTTCAGAGCTTCGATCTTTCCATCCTTCAGCATGGGAAGCGCGCAGCCGACAATTTTGGTCACTAGCGCGAGCAGAGAAATGATGACAGCCACCACAAAAACTTCGCCCTTAAAGACGTGGATATCCAGTCGCGCTCCCATGGTGAAAAAGAAAAATGGCGCCAGGAACTCGTTGATGCCGTAAACACGGGGGCGCAATCCCCATTCCGGCGAGTAATCGGCGAAGATAAGCCCGGCAAAGAAGGCTCCGATGATGGCAGCCATACCGATTTTGGTTGCGGCCACCGACAGCAGCAGACAGGTAGCCAGGGCCAGCATCAGGGGGGCGTCGCGGGTTGAGAGCTTCTGCAGTCCCGGCCGCATTCGGCCCACCACACCCGGCCCGAAGTAGATCATGAAGATCGCGAATCCGAGCGCCTCGGCGATCACCACTCCCAGATGCACCCAGTGAACGCCGGTCCCAGAGGAGATGCTGACCACGATGGCCAGCAGCACCATGCCAAGGATGTCGTCGAAGACAGCGGCGCCCAGAATGATCTGCGCGGCGCGGCTCTTTAAGACGTTCAGATCCTGCAGCACACGCGCGGTAATGCCGACGCTGGTTGCGACCATGGCAGCGGCCACGAACACCGCCTCGTGGTTGGTTTCGCCGATCAGCTTGAGGTAAAAAAGTCCGGCGCAGAATGGAAGAACGATGCCGGCGATGGCCACATTGAGCGACCGGCCGCCGATCTTGATCAGTTCGTGAGGGCTGGTCTCGAGACCCACGGTGAAGAGCAAAAAAATCGCGCCGATTTCGGCCAGCGAAATGATGGTATCGCTGGGATCGATAATGTTGGCAGCATAGGGACCAAGCACGATGCCGGCCAGGATCTCTCCCATCACCGCCGGCAGCGCAAGACGCTCGAAGATCTCGCCGCAAATCTTCGCGCACACGAAGATAGTGAAGAGTTGCAGGAGAAGTGTGTCTGTTCCGTGCGACATACTTCGGAGGACAACCTTAGGTCAGAAGCCGTGGAACACCGATGCCGTTGCTCACTCAGACTATCGGAAGGGGGGAAATCGGGAGCTGCTGCCCGAACCGCAGAGTGGCGTAGGACTAGAGCAGGCGCTCTGGCGCCCAGAACAGAACTTTCAGCTCACGAGCGAAGTATGCCAAATCCGGCTGGACGGGCAGCTGGAGTCCGACGGGTTGCGCCATCGTGTTCTCCTGCACTTCAACGTCAACGGTCTGCAAATCCCATGGGAGGTGATGGATTCCTCCCCGGTAAAGCCTCTTTTTCGTGGACGTGTACAGGCAGTAGCGCTCGGTGAGAAAGTGGTCGAGGGTGCCCGGTCGAGCGTGGAAGGTAGACGGGCTGGTGGGAGCGTAACTGCACTTCAGCTCCGCCGGCTTTGGACCGTGTTGCCTTTTTGAGTTGTACTCGATCTTTGCTTTGCCCTTGCCGTTCACTTTCATGGAAGCCTGCCAGTAAGGCAGACGGTAGAACACCCGTGCGCCCCATACAGCCGAGAGATTGCTTGCGTCGAGGCTGAAGAAATAAACCCCTGGCTTGTCGCCGAAGCTCACGTAGGTGCGGACGTTGATTTCGTTGAAACTGGAAAACCATGGCAGCGAAGGCACACCCGGTGGCCGCATATGGTTGATCCAAAAAGGGGCGACCGTTACCCAGGCGCGCTGCTGGTAGGTGTCGAGGGTGAGAATCTCAGGAACCTTGGCGCGAACGACCTCCGGCTCAAGCGAGTAGTGCAGGAAGAGCAGGTCGTTCCATCGCTGGGTCATGATCCAGGGCGCCGTGGGCAGCGGCCACGGCCGGTGAGCCGTCGCGAAGAGGATGGAGTCGGCGCCGACCCATCGCGTCTGAGACTCTTCCTGGCCGGGTTGAGGAGGAGCTTTAGTCCGGGACATCGGTTTGACTACGCATATTCACCATAAACCTGCCGGACGAGCCGGATTAAGCAACGAAATCCACAGGCCTACCGTTGCCTGCTCAAGGTTACACCGCATATGATTCAGCGCAATGTCTTCCGGTCACAAACCTGGCGCTGAAAATGGCGAGCGTCGCGCCGAATCCAAACCCAGCACCGAGGTCTATGCTGTTCACGGCGCGGATCCCGAGGTGCAGGCTTACGGCATGGCCAAGTATTCGCGGTCGGCATTGTCGATGCGCGAGTCGCTCGCGGAAATCAACGATCAGAAGGCCGAAAAGTTCCTCAATACATTTTATTTCCAGTACGGCCACCGCAGCATTGCAGATTTGGCCCATGTTGCTTTCGCCATTGAGCGGCTGTCGATCCTGGCTGCGACTATCGCCGTCGACGAGCCCCGCTGGGACGGTCAGGAACGTTCGACCCGCTATCAGGATTTCCAGAAGAGCGGCTACTACGTTCCAGATTTTGGGGAAGATACGGCGGCGAAGGCCCTATATCGGGAGACCCTCGATCACCTGTTCGCCGAATATCGATTTTTTTCGGAGGAAATGTTCGGCTACCTGCGCGAGCGCACGCCCAAGCCGGAGGAGATGAAGCAGGACGGCTACGAACGCACGCTGCGCGCACGGGCGTTCGACCTTTCGCGGTATCTGCTGCCGATGGCGACCAACACCTCGCTTGGCCAGATTGTCAGCGCGCGCACGCTGGAGAACCAGGTGTCGCGGTTGCTGTCGCACACGCATGCTGAAGTGCGTGAACTGGGCGAGCTGTTACGGAGAGCCGCGCAGGAGCCGGCCTACGACGTGAGCCACGCCAAGGCTCGCGAGTTGCTTGCAGCAGATTGGCAGCACGTCTCCGGAAATGGCCGAGCGGGCCAGCGACTTCCTGCTGCGCGAGGTGCGCGTAGCTCCCACGCTGATGAAGTACGCCGAGCCGAATGCCTACGAAATGGAGACGCGCCGCGAACTGAAAGCTGCGGCGGCCGAGTTGTTGGGCAACCTGTCGGTCCAGGACGCGCCGATGGTCGATCTGCTGGACGACGAGGCGCTGGAGGTCGAGCTGGCGACTACGCTGCTCTACCAATACGCACGGCATTCGTATCGGCAGATTCGCGATGTCGTGTTGGACCTGCCGGAACGCCAGCGTACTGAGATCATTGAGCTTGGGCTGCGCCATCGCGGACGCTTCGACGAGATCTCGCGTGCCTTCTGCTCGGGGCAGCAATTCCGTTTCGACATCCTCATGGACATCGGTGGCTTCCGCGACATGCATCGCCATCGCCGCTGCGTGCAGATCATGCAGGACTACACCACTGCGCATGGTTACGAAATGCCGGAAGAAATCGAGTCAGCGGGCTTGACCAGCCGTTACGATGCGGCGATGAACCGTGCTCGCGACACGGTTTCGCATCTGGCCGGGTTACAGACCGACGAAGCTGAGGAGCGGTCGCAGTATGGGATTCCGATGGCGTTTCGCAAGCGCACGCTCTTCAAAATGGATTTTGCCGAGGCCGTTTATATCAGTGAGTTGCGCACCGGAGTGGCCGGGCACTTCTCGTATCGCAATGTTGCGTTCGCCATGTATGAGGCGGTGGCCAAGCGCTATCCGGCGCTGGCGAAATATTTCCGTGTGACCGACGTGCGTGAGCCCGTAGACCTCTTGAAACGCTGATGGCCGCTTTCAGGTTCAACCGATGGGATTTGCAACCGATGTACTCAAGTCAAACTAGCGATTTTCTTACCAGTAAGACTGAGCAAATCAGCGACCTCCACTCCAGGAAAATGAAATTACGAATCGTGACTTCGATCGTTCTGGCAGCTTCGCTTTGTGCAGCTTTGTATCTGCAGGCTCAAAGTGCGGCGGCTCAAGCTCAGACGCAACCCAAGAAGGAGAATCCGGTGACGATGCACGCCAATGGGCCGTTCGATGTGAAGATCTCCCCGCAGGCCGATGCGGACCTGCCGCAAGGCGTGATCAGCCGCATGACGATCGACAAGCAGTTCCAGGGCGACCTGGAGGCAACGAGCAAAGGCGAAATGCTGTCGGCGGGCAATCCGTCCGCGGGATCGGCGGGATATGTCGCACTGGAACACGTCACCGGCACGCTGAATGGTAAGCAGGGGAGCTTCGTGCTGCAACACAGCGCGACCATAGACCACAATGTGCCGCATCTGTCGATTACGGTGGTCCCGGGATCGGGGACCAACCAACTGACTGGACTGGCCGGCTCGATGAACATCCTCATCAAGGAGGGTAAGCACTCGTACGCTTTCGAGTACACCCTGCCGGAAGCGCACTGAGCTGCGCGAATGCCAGGAAATCCAAGGCGGCGTTACTGGATTGTCAATATCATCGGCGGAAACCATCTGAGCCCGACCACCGGGAGAGCGCTTGCGAAGCGCTAAGAACGTCGGTCTTGTATCAGGCATCACAGGTACTTGTGAGACACCGAGGTACTAGTACTTTGGTTTTGTGCTATTTCGCTATTTCTTCGCTTTTCCATGATAACCGGATGTATAATAAGCCGTCAGTATCCATGCGCTCTTCATCGCGAAGAACCCATTCCGCGGCGCCTGCTTCGCTGACCCATCGCACTACATAATTTCCTGTTCTCCCGAAGCAGAATTCGACGGGACCGAGCAGCCAAGGAGCGGCACTGATGGCCGACGAGAAAACTGAGAAGAGCCGGGCGATCGACCTGACTCTTACGCAAATCGAAAAGCAGTTCGGTAAGGGCTCCATCATGAAATTGGGGAGTAAGGGAGCGGTAGTCCCCATCTCCGTGATCTCCACTGGAGCGATTTCTTTTGACGCCGCGTTGGGCGTCGGCGGCTTTCCCCGCGGCCGCGTGGTCGAAGTCTTCGGGCCGGAATCGTCGGGCAAGACGACGATCACCCTCCAGGTAATTGCCGAGGCGCAGAAGCAGGGCGGCATGGCCGCGTTCATCGATGCCGAGCACGCTCTCGATCCCATCTACGCGACCAAACTAGGCGTGGACGTCGATAACCTGCTGGTCTCGCAGCCGGACTATGGCGAACAGGCGCTGGAGATTGCCGAGGCGCTGGTGCGTTCCGGCGCAATCGACGTGCTGGTAGTGGACTCCGTCGCAGCCCTTGTCCCGAAGGCCGAACTCGACGGCGAAATGGGCGACAGCCACGTCGGCCTGCAGGCCCGCCTGATGTCGCAGGCCCTGCGCAAACTGACCGGCATTGTGGCCAAGTCGCACACCTGCCTGATCTTCATCAACCAGATTCGCGAGAAAATCGGCGTCATGTTCGGCAATCCCGAAACGACGACCGGCGGCCGCGCTCTGAAGTTCTACTCGTCGGTGCGTATCGATATTCGCCGCATCGGCGCCATCAAAGAGGGCGACCAGGTGGTCGGCTCGCGCACACGCGTAAAGATCGTTAAGAACAAGACGGCTGCTCCGTTCCGCGAAGCCGAGTTCGACATGATGTACGGCGAAGGCATCTCCAAGGAAGGCGATCTGCTCGACCTGGCGGTCAACGGTAACTTGGTGGACAAGTCAGGCTCGTGGTTCAGCTACAAGGGCGACCGCATCGGCCAGGGCCGCGAGAACGTGAAGCAGTTCCTGAAAGACAACCGCGACATCTACGACAAGATGGAAGCCGAGGTTCGCAAGACGCTGGGGCTGATATCGCTTGCGGACAAAGCTCAGGCTGCGGCCGCGAATGCCGAAGCTGCTCCAACTCCTACGCCCAAGGGAGCCGCGGGAAGGAAGTAGTTTTTGCACGGCTATCGGCCGATAGCCATGCATTCGTTTACACGGGATCCGAGGCGCGTCACTCGCATGGACGCGCCTCGAACCTTGAAGCCATCAATGCGCCGGATTCATGATGAGGGTCGTATCGGGGATCTGAAAGGCGTCTGAATACCTTTCGTCCGCACTCCCGGTCATGCGTTGGCCGTTGCTCCACTGGCCGCTAAAGGTCACAGAAATCTCCCAGCCCATCGACTCCTCGTTCGCAAAGCCAGAAGTAATCTGGCCATTGAAAGTGCCTGCCGGACCGGTTGCTGTGAAGGTGCCGCTGTTGTAGTCGGCCTGGCAGGAACTGAGCTGAGGATTGCAGTAATAATCCACGGGGTTTCCGGTGGTGAACGAGAACTGCACGGGTATTCCAGCGGGCCTGAAATCCGTGTTGCCTGTGGCAGGATCATCCAGGCCATCCCAAACTCCAACGCACACTGCCGGAGGGCACGCAGAGAAAATGTGGAAGGGATTCGGCAGCTGAACGCTGCCGGGGCCGGCCGCTTTCGAGTTGTGTACTTCTCCCCTTAGCAGTTGGGCGGATGGTCCAACCATGATCGCGATTCCGGCGGCAAGGACGCAGAGCTTTTGCGAGATGATGCGGACGTTCACTGATTCCTCCCTCTGTCACCTGCGACACTCAAGAGGTGCGGTACTGGACCAGACTGAATGTGAACGAGCTATAGCTATTTCGTGGTTCGGAACGTGACTCGACGACGGCTCCCATCTGGCTGAATCAACCGCTGATGGTGCTTTGAGCGGAAGGAGCGTAGCACAGTCCTCTGGGAAGAACAAGAATGTTCCAGGGCGCTGGCTGCGGCTGAACCAGGCATTCCGATTGCCTGCGGGCCGCACCCCAGAATAAAATCGACAGGCACAACTCCCTGCTCTCCGAGGCCGCTTGAAGAACATTGTCGCTATCTATCCCGGATCATTCGATCCCGTGACCAATGGTCACCTGGATCTGATCCACCGCGGGAGCAAGCTGTTCGACAAGCTGATCGTGGCCATCGCTCGCAATCTGGAAAAGGGAGCTTCCCTTTTCACGATGGAGGAGCGCAAGGAGATGCTCATGGCCATGACCTCAGGACTCGACAATGTGTGTGTCGACACGTTTGAGGGCTTGCTGGTCAACTACTGCATCAAGAACAACGCCAACGCGGTGCTGCGCGGCATTCGCGCCATCAGCGACTATGAATTTGAACTCCAGATGGCGCTGATGAACCGCAAGATGGAGCCGCGGGTGGAGACGATTTTCATGATGCCCGCAGAGCAGTATTCTTATCTAAGTTCACGCATTGTGCGCGAAATCGCCAAGTTGGGCGGACCGTTGGACGGCCTGGTACCGAAGATGGTCGAAGATCGCGTCCGTGAAAAAATCGCGCAGCACCATTCTGTTTCTCAAGCCAAGCATCTCTTATAAAGGGCCAAACTATGACTGCCGCCGGAACACAGCTCTCGTCGTTTCTAACCAATCGAATCCAGCGCATTGAAGTGTCGGCCACCATGGCTGTGTCGGCAGAGGCCGACAAACTGCGCGCCAATGGCGTCGATCTGGTGGACTTCGGTGCGGGAGAACCGCACTTTGAAACGCCGGCGCACATCAAGGAAGCGGGAATTGCCGCCATTCGCAACAATTTCACCAAGTACACCGCAGTGGGCGGCACGGCCGAACTGCGCGACGCGATCGTGATGCGTCACGCCACCGACTTCGGCTCCGATTACAAGCGCGAGGATTGCATTGCCTCAACTGGCGGCAAGCACGCACTGTTCAACGCGATTCAAGTGCTGGTCGACCATGGCGACGAAGTGATCCTGCCGGTTCCCTACTGGGTTTCGTTCAAGGACATCGTGCGTTATGCCGGCGGCGAGCCGGTATATATCGCCACCGACGAGCGCCACGATTTCGCGTTGACTGCCGAGATGGTTGAGCGCGCCATCACCCCGCGGACCAAGGTCATCATCCTGAATTCGCCGAACAATCCTTCGGGCTCGGTGATGAAGCCTGAGGACATGACGGCCGTGCTGAAGCTGGCGCATGATCGCGGCATTTATGTTGTGTCGGACGAATGCTACGTTTACCTCAATCACACCGGCCGCTTGTTCTCAGCCGGCTGCGTGCAGGAGGTCAAAGAGCGACTGATCATCGTCGGCTCGCTCTCGAAGACCTATGCCATGACCGGATGGCGCATGGGGTACGCCCTTGGGCCTGCGCCCATCATCAGCGCGATGAACAAGCTGCAGAGCCAGAGCACGTCGAATCCAACGTCGATCGTGCAGAAGGCGGCGGTGGCTGCCTTGACCGGCTCACAGGATTGCGTCAAGGAGATGCTCGCCGGATATATTCGTCTGCGCGACAAGGTCGTCGAAGGCCTGCGATCGATTCCCGGCCTGACCTGCGCCGCACCGAACGGCGCTTTTTATGCGTATCCGAACGTCAGCCACTACTTCGATCGCGGCGGCATGAGCAGCGGCTCCGATGTGGCTCGCAGGCTGCTTCATGATGCGCATGTGGTCGTGGTGCCGGGCGAGGGCTTCGGCACGCAGGATCATGTTCGAGTGTCGTATGCAACCTCGCAGGAGAATCTGGAGCGCGGCCTGGAGCGCATGCGCAAGTTCTTCGCCAGCGTGTAACGGATGGCAGAACTGTATCCATTCCTGGTAATCCCCATCTTCGATGAGCGGCCGTGGGGCGTCCGCGATCTGCGGCCGTTCTATACGCGAATCGTGAACGAGCCGATCGGCGAAAGCTGGCTGACGTGGGAAGACAACCGCGTCGCCAACGGACCGCTCGCCGGCCAGAGCATCGGTGACCTCGCGAAGAAATATCGCCGTGATCTGGTCGGGCAGGTCGCCTACTACGAAGACCGCTTCCCTCTGCTGATCAAATTTCTCTTTCCCGGCGACAAGCTGTCGGTCCAGGTGCATCCCGACGATCAGGGTGCGCAGAAATATGGACAGCCCTGCGGCAAGACCGAGTGCTGGTATGTGCTGCGGGCTGAGCCGGGCGCGCAGGTTGCGCTGGGATTGAAACCAGGCGTGACCCTGGACGAGTTTCGCAAATCCATTGCCGAAACGCGTGCGGAAGAACTGCTGAACTGGATTGATGTGTTCGCCGGAGACATGATTTATGTCGCGGCCGGTACGGTGCATACCATCGGCGGCGGCATGGTGCTGGTGGAAACGCAGCAGACGTCGGACATCACCTACCGTCTATACGACTACGGGCGCCCGCGCGAGTTGCACATCGAAAAGGGACTGGAAGCCGTAAAGCTGAATACGAATGCGGGCAAGGTGGTGCGGGGCGCCGGAGACCAGTCCGATGTGCTGGTAAGCTCTCCGTTCTTTCAGGTGGAGAAGATGCGCCTGCGAGAACCGCTGCACGCGGAGGTTTCGCCGGCTTCGCCCCATATCCTGGTCGCGGTGAACGGATCGGGGATCGTCGAATCTCAGGGGATGGAGCCGATCAGCTTCGCCACTGGGGACGCAGTCGTGATCCCCGCCAGCGTGAACGGCTACACCGTGCGGCCGCAGTGGGATCTCGATCTGATGCGCATGTCCCTGCCTTCCGGCTCGGTCGCAGAGCCACAGACCAAATTGCCGTAATCGGTCGGCGCCAAGTAGCAGCCTTCGCTGATTGATAAGACTTACTCGGCACTCTCGGCTCCTATGACGGCCACATCCTTTATGCACCGCAATGTGAAGACGGCCGTCCGCTGATCCAGTCGCTACGAATTGATACAATCTAAACTTTGATGGTCTTCACGCACCCTGTGCCTCTGTGGTGGACTGCTAAGGACTCAAGTGCCTCAATCAGATAGTTTCAACTTTTATCCCGTTATTCTCGCTGGTGGACGCGGTACGCGCTTCTGGCCGCTGAGCCGCAAGCGCATGGCCAAGCAACTGCTCCCGCTGAACAGCAAGAAGAGCATGATTCAGGAGACAGTCGAGCGCCTTCAACCGCTCGCGAAAAATAAGCAGTTCTGGGTCATAACCAACGATGACCTGCGGACGCCGATTCAGCGCCAGCTGAAGAAGCTGGAGAAAAAGCAGATCGTCGCTGAGCCGATCGGGCGCAACACCGCACCCGCAATTGGGCTTGCCGCATTCTTGCTGGCCAGACTCGATCCTACAGCCGTGATTGGACTGTTTCCTTCCGACCACGTCATCCTCGACGAGAAGCGCTTTCGCGATGACATTCGCCGCGGCGCGGCGATTGCGGCGGCCGGCGCGAACATCGTGGTCATCGGCATTAAGCCCACCCGTGCGGAGACCGGCTACGGTTACATTGAAGTTGGAAGTAAGGCGAACAACGGCTTGCTACGCGTGAAGCGCTTCACCGAGAAGCCGAGTCCGAAAGTTGCCGAGCAGTTCGTGAACGCTGGAAATTTCTTTTGGAACAGCGGCATGTTTCTTTGGGGAGCAAAAACCTTGGCCGACGCGTTGAGCGAGCATCTGCCGAAGACTGCTCCGTTGCTCAAGGAAATTGCTGACAGCTACGGCAGTCGCAAGTTCGAGAAGACCTTTGCCAAGCTCTATCCCAAGTGCGAGAACATCAGCGTAGATTACGCGATTCTGGAGCCGCGCTCGGCCAAAGGCGAAAACAAGTCAGGAATCTACTGCATCCCGGCGAGCTTCGGCTGGAATGATCTGGGCTCGTGGACGGCGCTCTACGAGCATCGCAGCTCCGGCAACAAGGACGGCGCCAACATCATCCTAGCCAATCAGAGTTTCACGCTGAACGCGACGGGCAACTTCATCGACGCGGGGAATAAGTTTGTGGCGGCCGTCGGCGTTGATAACCTGGTCGTAGTGGAAACGGCCGACGCGTTGTTGATCACCACGCGGGAACATTCGCAGGACGTGGGCAAAGTTGTAAAGTATCTCGACGAAAAGAAGATGAAGCGGCTGGTGTGAGAAGCGGCTGGCAACTCGCGATTGGAGCTGGCCATGCGCGCTATTTTTGTCAGCACAGTACTCGCTAACGAACCTAGCATGAGCACACAAATCAAGTTTGGGACCGACGGTTGGCGCGGCATCATCGCCGACGATTTCACCTTCGACAACGTGCGGCGCGTAGGCAACGCCATGGCGATCTACGTCCACCAGCATGAAGACGCCAGCAAAGGCCTGGTCGTAGGCTACGATACGCGCTTCGCTTCGAAGCGAGCGGCGGAGATCATCGCCGAGGTGCTCGCTGGCGCCGGCATTCACGTGCGCCTATCCGACGACTTCACGCCGACGCCGGCTCTGTCGTATGCAGTGAAGAACCTGGGCACGGCCGGCGGTGTGATGATCACGTCGAGCCACAATCCGGCAGAGTGGAATGGGGTGAAGTTCAAGGCCAACTACGGCGGCTCGGGCACTCCGTCCATCATGCGCGCGATCGAAGGCGAACTGGATTCGCCGCGGATAGAACGCGCGGGTGGAAGCGTTGCGGTCACCGACTTCAAGACGCCGTACATCGCGGCCATCAAGAGCTTCGTCGATCTAAAAGCGATTCAGAAAGCCGGCTTCAAGTTCGCCATCGATGTGATGTATGGCGCCGGACGCGGCGTGCTGAAGGGCATCTTCACCGAGAGCGGGATCGACCACATCGAGATTCGTGGCGAGTTGAATCCGCTGTTTCCCGGCATCAATCCCGAGCCGATTTCGCCGCACATTGCCATGCTGCAGGAGGTGGTGGTTCGCGAAAAGTGTGCAGCGGGCCTGGCGACCGACGGCGATGCCGATCGTCTTGGTGCGGTGGCCGAAGACGGCAGCTTCGTCGATTCGCACAAGTGCTATTCGGTGATCCTGGAGTGGATCTTGAAGCGCAAACAGTGGCCGGGCGAGATTGTGCGTGCGTTTAACACTACCCGCATGCTCGATCGTATCGCTGCGAAGTATGGGCGCAAGCTGCATGAGTGCGGTATCGGCTTCAAGTACATCTGCGACCTGATGCTGGAGCGCGACATTCTAATTGGCGGCGAGGAATCCGGCGGCATCGGCATTCGCCGGCATCTGCCGGAGCGCGACGGCATTTTGAACTCGCTGCTGCTGGCCCACATCATGGCCGAGGAAGGCAAGCCACTGGGACAGTTAGTCCGCGATTTGCAGCAGGAATACGGCGAGCATCACTACGGGCGCACCGATCTTCATCTCAGCAACGAGGTGAAGGACGACGCGATGCGGCGCGCGAACGAGAAGCCGCGTACCATGGGCAGCTTCGCGGTGCAGAAGGTGGAAACGCTGGACGGCGTGAAGTTCTTCCTGGACGCGCCAACCAACGGCAACGGAGCGGAAGCCTGGGTGCTGGTGCGATCTTCGGGAACCGAGCCGCTGCTGAGAATCTATTGCGAAGCTTCTTCGCCGGAGCTGGTGTCGCAGATTCTCAAAGAGACGGAAGAGTTCGTGAAGGCCGGCAGCGCGTCGCCGGTAACGGCAACAGTAAGTTGAAACGGTTTACGAATCTTTTGAGAGCGCCGATCATCTGAGGTTTTTAGTGCGGCTGAGACAAGCATTCACGGTCGGTCTATGTTTGCTGATGCTGTGCGTGTCTTCGTTCGCCTCCACCTGCCAGATCGCCTGCGCGAGTTCCCCGATCCAACGGCATCAATCCTCGGTTACTTGCTCGAATGCGGCGCATCACGGCCACTGCACGCACATGGCGATGTCCGGTGTGTGCAACGGCGATAGCGTTTCCAGTGTTTCTTGCAATGCGCCCCTGGCCTGCTGGAAAGCGGATCTGTTTGCGTCCGCGGCAAAAGCATCCGGCAACTTTGCGCACAGCGAACACCATGCGGTCGCTTTCGTAAGTCTCTTTGCGGTGAGCCCGGCAACTCCGGACCTCTTTCACATTGCAGTCGAGCGACAAAGCCAGCCTCCTCGTACGTCTTCTGTGACTGTCCTCCGAATCTGATCCCCTCGCCTTCGACACATTCATAGTCCGGCGTGCGCAGCAATGAATTGGCGCGCGCGCATCCAGCCCTGTCTTCTGAATTGCGAGATCATCTATGAATAGCAGACGTTCGTTCCTGCAGCGCGCTTTGGCGTTTAGCGCCGGCGCCGTGTCATTCACCAGGCTGGCCAGCGCTGAGTCCCTCAGCCGAAAGTCCAGAAGCCAATCGACAGCCACTCTCGAAAACGAGTTCGCGCATGTCTCGGCTGCACCCGTGCCGGTGGTTACACCAGATGTTCCGAAGCTGCCGTACACGATGGACGGCAATGTGAAGGTCTTTCGCCTGGTGGCCGAGCCGGTAAAGCGCGAACTCCTTCCCGGTCGCGTCATCGACGTGTGGGGATACAACGGTTCCTGCCCGGGGCCAACCATTGAAGCTACGCAGGGAGATCGCGTTCGCATCATTCTCGAGAATCATCTGCCCGAGCCGACGACGATGCACTGGCATGGGCTGGAGATACCGAACGCGATGGACGGAATGCCCTACATCAGCCAGAAGCCCATCCCTCCGGGCGGCAGCTTTGCGTACGAATTCACCCTCCATCAGAACGGAACATTCTTCTATCACTCGCACGGCGCGATGCAGGAAATGATGGGCATGCTGGGGATGTTCGTGCTGTATCCGCAGCGCGCCTTTGCGCCAGAGGTCGATCACGACTTCGGCATCGTTCTGCAAGAGTGGGCTTTGCTCCCCAATAACAGCGTCCCTAACACGGCCGCCATGGAATTCAACTGGCTGACGTTCAACGGCAAAGCCGGGCCAGCCACCACGCCGATCGTTGTACCGCTGAACAGCCGCGTGCGAATTCGCTTCGTGAACCTCGGCATGGATCATCATCCCATTCACGTTCATGGGCACACGTTCCAGGTGACGGGAACCGAGGGAGGACGCAAGCCTCCCACAATGTGGGAGCCCGGCAACACGGTGCTCGTCGGGGTCGCGCAAGCGCGCGACATTGAATTCGTTGCCAACAATCCCGGCGACTGGATGATCCATTGCCATCTTCCCCACCACATGATGAACAGCATGATGGACCTCTTGAGCGAGCGCCCGACATCGACGACGCCGCTGACGCAGAAACAAGCCAACGAGCAGATGCCGATGACGATGAACCATGGACAGAACATGCAGATGAGCGATATGAACACGGAAGACAAGGTCGCTCCAGACGCGAATACGGTACCCGGCTTCCCGCAGGATGGCTTCATGGATATGTCGATGGACCAGGTTGGTGCAAACAGGCCGGAGTTCATGGACCTTCCGCCAAACTGGTCCGCCGGCATGCAGGGCATGATGAGCCTGCTTCGCGTCATGCCTCCAGAGCAGTACCGGAGATATCTGGCAGCGAAGCAGGCGCAGGGTGCAGGAGGTGCAAGGTGAAAAACCTGCTTGCCATTGCGATACTTCTCGCAACAACCAGTAACCTTGCAGCTCAATTGCGCTCGAACGGCGCCGCTCTTCCGGCGCATGAAATGCAGCACCAGGAGCAGATGGCAACGGTGCCCACTAGCGACACGCAACAGGGCCCGTATATCGGCTCGAGGCACTGGAGACGGAAGCCCTGCAGCGCAATCCCACGCTGGCGCAGGCTGACGCGCAAGTGCACTCCGCGGAAGGAAGCAAACAACAAGCGGGTCTGTGGCCGAACCCGAGTATTGGATATTTCGGCGACGAAATCGCGGGAGGCCTCGGCGTCAACGGTGGGCGACAAGGCGGCTACATCGAACAAACCATCGTTCTTGGAAGAAAGCTATATCTTGCCCAGCAGGCAGCAGGATCGAATGTAAGGCTGGCAACACTGGAGAAGGAAGAGCAGCGCTATCGCGTGGAGAATGCGGTTCGTTCCGCGTACTTCGAAACCTTGGGCGCGCAGGAAATGCTGGCGCTGGCGAAGTCACGCGGCGGAGCTGTCGGGGAGGATGCTGGACGCGGTGAAGCGTTTGCAAAATACCGGGGCCCGCGATGCCTCCGAGGTCCTGATGGCCCAGATCGATTTGGAGCGCGCCAAACTGGCTGTCGATGTGCAAGCGGCGGAACTGCGCCGGCACTGGGAGCGGCTGCGCACCATCGTGGGCGATCCTTCCCTGGTGATGGGAACGTTGGAAGGCAAACTGGATACAGAGCTACCGCAACTGGATACCCAGCAGCTGATTGATGCCCTCTTGAACGAAAGCCCCGCCGTAAAGATGGCGCGCGAGAATGTGGCACTGGCGCGGATCTCGGTGCTACAGGCACAGCGGGCGGCCACTCCGAATCTGCAACTCAGGGCAGGCTTGGAACAAAACCTCGAGACCAACGACCTGACTGGCAAGCCATACGGGTTTCAAGGTGTCGCGGAAGCGCGGGTCGAGCTGCCTATCTTTAATCGCAACCAGGGAAACGTGAGTGCGGCGCGGGCACAGTTGGAAAGTTCGCAGGCAGAAACTCATCGCTTGGAGCTTGAGCTGCGGCGCGAGGCGGCCATCGTGGTTGAGCAATATCGGACTGCGCAACTTGCCGTAGAAAGTTACCGTCAGACGATACTTCCGCAGACAGAAAAGCTGTATGAGATGCAGAAGGCTGCGTGGCAACGTATGGACGTCTCTTATCCGCAGCTCTTACTGGCACAACAAAGTTTGTTCTCGGCGCGGGCTGAGTATATCGTCGCGCTGGAGCGGTTGCGCACCAATGCCGTTGCCTTGAGCGGGTTCTTGCTCAGCGATGGATTGGGTTCGCCGCACGAGCGTTGAGACGATTCGCTACACGGCTTATTGGACTTGGTAGATGGTCAGGCTGCGCGGAGCCAGTTTCAGGTTCAGGTGATCGCCCCGCAACTCGGCGTCGGACGGGCCGAATATCTTGCGCATGCTCCTGGCTCCGTTGATGGACGTGCCCGCAAGGTCTATATCCGCCCCCTCCGGAACATCGGCGTTATGGAAGACGACCAGCAGACGCTCGCCTTGCGTCTCGCGAGTGAAGACGTAGTACTTGTCTTCGACGGCTACGTGTTTCTGCAGGCCCTGCCGCAGCGCCGGATGTTCACGGCGCAGCTTCAGCAGATTCTGTACGTGCGCAAAAACGTCCTGCTGCTCCGGCGTGCGGCCAGCCTGCGTGAAGGCGTTATTGGCGTCGCCGGGAAAGCCGCCGGGGAAATCTCTGCGATTGTCGGGATCATCGCCGCCTGACATGGCGACCTCGTCACCTGAATAAATCTGCGGAATCCCGCGCAGTGTTGCCAGCAATGAGAATGCAAGTTTCAGCTTCTCGACAGAGCCGTTGGCTTCGGTGAGGAAGCGCTTCTTGTCGTGGTTGTCGATGAAGGTGACCAGCAGTTCGGGATGCGGGTAGAAGCGGTCCTGGCGCAGCACGGTGACGATCGTTTTGGCCGAAGCGTCGTGCGCTACAACGTCGACGATAGCCTGATACATCGGGAAGTCGAATGGTGTGGTCAGCCTGGTATCGATGCCGTCGAAGCCGGTCTGGCCTCCAGCCCAATAGGAAGTGACCGTGGGATCAGTTTCGCTGACCTCGCCAACCGTAAAGAAGTTTGGGTAACGCGCAAAAAGGCCCTGGTGATAGTAAGCCCAGAAGCTGCGCGGGACGTATGGAAACGTGTCGATGCGGAAGCCGTCGATGCCGCTGCTCTCCGTCCACCACAGAGCGTTCTGCAAGAGATAGGAAGCGACCAGCGGATTTTCCTGCGCCAAATCAGGCAAGCGTATTAGCGAACCAGCCGTCCAACGCTTCCTTGTATTCAGCTGGAACCGCGTGCGGGTCGCTGACGGGCGTGAAATTGTAGTCCGAATTGTTGATGTGGTGCTCCGGCGTTCCGTGGAGCCATCCCGGTGCGGGTTGCGAGTTCGCCCAAGGGTGATTTGGCCCGACGTGGTTCGGCACCATGTCGAGCAGGACCTTCATGCCCAGCTGATGCGCTGCGTCAACCAGGTTCTGGAAGTCCTGCATCGTTCCGAAGTGATCTTCCACTTCGTATTCATCGACAGCACCGTAGCCATGATAGTCGGAGGTTGCATCGTCATTCTGATAGAGCGGCGTCAACCACAGCGTAGTCACGCCCAGGTCCTTCAAGTAAGGCAGGTGCTGCTGAATGCCTTTCAGGTCTCCTCCGTGATAGGCGTGTGGGGAATTGCGATCGGTGGTGCCGGGCGCCGCTCCTGCGGGGTGATCGTTTGCAGGATCGCCATCGGCAAAACGGTCGGGCATGATCAGGTAGATCACGTCGTCGCGCGTGACGCCCTGATACTTGCCTTCCTGCGAGGGCCGCGGCTGCAATCGTAGCGCCGCGGTGGCGCTTCCCGCCTGATTCTTCAAAGCAATCGTCACTTGTCCGGGCTTCGCCGCTTCATCCAGCTTCAGCCACACAAATGCGTGCTTGCCGTCGGGTTCAGTCTGAACCTTATTCACCGCAACGCCGGGATAATCGACCGAGATCCTCGCTTCGTTCAGGTTGCTGCCGTAGAGCAGCACCATCAGCGGTGAAGAGTAGTCAGTCCACCAGTTCGGCGGCTCGACCTTGGTGACAATGGGCTTTCCGGCGGCACGCGACGAGTGCTTCGTGCCGGCAGATTCGGCTGGGCTCTGGGCAGGGGTGTAGCCCGAGCACAGTAATGCGAAAACAATCAGGAAGAATGCAGAACGCGCGCGAGCGTGAAATCCATATTGATTTCGCATTGGACGATGATTATCGCGGGAACAGGACTTTCCATCCTGCTCCCGCCGCTAGAGGTTAGAACGAGACGCGCAAGGCAAACTGAATCTGGCGCTCTGAGCTGAACGACGTATTGGTGAGCTTGCCGAAGTTTCCGTCGGTGAAGTTGTAATCGGGCTGCACGTAGTGCGGAGTGTTGGTGAGGTTGAAGAACTCCGCACGGAACTGGGTGATGACCCTCTCGGTGATCCGGAAATCTTTGAACGTCGAGAAGTCGATGTCATAGAATCCGGGACCGGTGAGGTAGTTGCGCGGTGTGGTGCCGGCGCGAGCGGCAGTGCCATTCACGGTCGGAACTGGAGCGAAGGCAGCCGGGTTGAAATATTCCAGCGACGTCAATCCAGCATAGGGATTGCCGACGAGGTCGCAACGGACGACTGGATTTTCCTGGCCGCAGAGCACATCGAAGGGAGTGCCGCTCTGAGCCGTGAAGATGAGGTTGGTCTGCCATCCGCCAAGGACGGCGTTGGTGACGCCGTTCCAGTTGCTGCCATAATGCTGCCCGCGTCCGAAGGGAAGCGCATACATGGAGTTGAGAACCAGGCGATTGCGCATGTCGTAGTCGGAGCTGGCGCGCTCAGCCGCCAGATCACGGTAGTTCACCGGCGATCCCGAGCCCGCTGCGTATGCGTCATAGGCGTCGGGTGAATCGTCGATTGCGTGCGACCAGGTGTAGGAAGCGCCGAACTGCCAGCCGGCCGTGAAGCGGCGATTCAAGTCCAACCTGCAAGGCGTTGTAGTTCGAAGTGCCAATCGTGGCTTGCGTATTGATTTCCCCGAGCGCGGGGAAATTGCAGCCCACAGGCGCGGTCACGCTGCACGGCGCCAGACCATACTGCTGGCGATTGTAGTTGTAGTAGGTGACTAGGTGCGTTGACTTGTCGCCTACATAGGCAAGGCTCAACGTCGTCGTAGTGCCGAGCTGATGCTCGAACTCGAGGTTCCACTCCTGCACGTTCGGGGTAGTGTTAGTGGGAAGTGTCGCGACAGAAATCGAGACGTTCGTCGGATCGTTCAAGTTGACCTGGATCGGCCCCTTCGACGGCAATGCACCCGTGGCCAGCGCCGCATTACAACTGGTGAGGCACAAAGTCGAAGTCTGCGTCCCCAGCGGAGCCTGGCCGGTGAAGGTAATGCGGTAACCGTTGAGGTAGCTATACGTTGTTTCCCCGCTGAACGGCGGATTCTGCGCCAACTGATTGTCGATACCGCCGCGGTCGACGAAGTAAAAGATGCCGTAGCCGCCGCTGATCTTCGTTGTGCCGTCGCCGCTCAGGTCGTAGGCGAATCCTATACGCGGTGCGAAGTTGTGGTAGTCCACCGGGATGAAGCTGCGCGAGTTGCCATCTTGTCCGGCAAGCTCAAGCTGCCCGGTGTTGATATTGAAGTTGGCCTGATGGTTAAACTTCTCCACGGGCCAGGTGAGAATGTCCCACCGCAATCCCAGGTTAAGAGTCAACCGGCGCGTAACCTTGTAATCATCCTGACCGTAGAAGCCGAGCTCCCAATTGCGCGTTTCCGAATCGCCCAGCACCGGTCCGACGCTGTAGTTGCAAACGAAGCCGACCAGGAGATCTGTAACTTCGTATCCGGTAATGCTGGCGGGGCTGTTACCGTTGCCGCACATGTTGAAGAAGCCTTTACCGGCGAGAGGCCGGAAGAGGTCGACTTGGCGTCGAATGAAGTCAGCACCGAACTTCATCGTGTGCTTGCCCTTGACCCACGACAGGTTGTCCGTTTCCTGCCAGGTATCCTGCGGAACGTCGTAGAGACCGTAATCACCGGTATAGGAAAGCTGGGTACCGTCGCCGCCAATCAGTGCCCCGCCGCCGAGTTGCGGGTCGGGCTGATTCAGCGAGTTCACGTTGGCGTTTACGATGCCCAAGTTAGCCGAGAGCGGCTCGTTCTGGAACGGCGGAGTGTATCCGTAGTCTTCGTGGATAAATCCAAAGCGAAATTCATTCACAACATTCGAGCTGAAGAGGTGGGTCTCTTCGAAGACCGCCGACCAGGGCTTGGTGGGATTGCTGCCGGAACCAAATCCTGCCGGGAGGTCGGGCAACAAAGAGGAAGTCACCAGGTTTTCGTTGCCATAGCTGTAGCGCACGAAGGCTGTGTCTTTCGCGCCGATGTTGTAGTCGGCGCGGATATCGAAATCGTCAAAGGTCGTCGTGCGGAGACGGTTGGTGGTGTAGTTGTTCGTCAGGAACTGGCAGTTCGCGTTGATGGAGTTGTTGCAGTTGGGGAGGGGAAATGCATTCAGGTACGCAACCGCAGCCGGATTCAACATCCCGGCCGGAAGGATGTTCCCGGGGAATGGCAGTGCCAGTTAACGGATTGATGATCGGCGTCGAGATCTGCGAGAAGTTGGTGAAACCGCTGCTCCGCATCAACTGGGTTGGAACCGTGGTGTAGTCAGTTGTGTTCGGCTGCGAGGCACGAAGTCCCTGATAGTCGCCGAAGATGAAGAGTTTGTTCTTGATGATCGGTCCACCGATCGCGGCGCCAAACTGGTTCTGCTTAAACGGTAGCTTCTTGGCATTTGCCTGGCTGGTCCAGGGAGTGGCATCCAGCGCGCTGTTTCTCAGATATTCGAAGAAGGTGCCGTGAACCTGGTTGGTGCCTGACTTAATGGAGGTATTCACGATGGCGCCGCCGGCTCGCCCGAACTCGGCCGGTGCCACGTTGGTTTCCACGCGGAACTCCTGGATGGCGTCCGGCTCGGAGAAGAAGATGATCGTATTGACCAGTGACTCGTTGTTGTCGAAACCGTCGAGCAGAAAGTTGTTGGCCTGGGGGCGAAGGCCGTTGACGTTGAGGACAGCGCCTCCGCTGTTGTTATATCGATAGGTTTCAGCGTTCCCCTGGGTGCCGTTGGAATTGCCGTTGATGTTCATGCCTCGGCTTACGCCCGGGGTCAGCAAGGCCAGCTGCGTGAAGTTACGAGTGTTAAGCGGAAGGTCAATGACTTGCTTACCCTCGATAACTTCACCCAAGTCGGAAGAATCCGTGGACACCAGCGGCGCCGCGCTCGTTACCTCGACATTCTCCGTCGTAGCACCTGGTGTTAAGGCGACATTCACCGAAAGCGTCTGGTTGACGTCAAGGGTGACATTCTGGGTGGCCGACTTGAAGTTGGGGGCGGTGACCTCAACTTTGTAGGAGCCTGGATTCAGCTGCGGGACGGAGTATTCGCCCCCGCCGCCGCTCTGCACGGTGACGGTTCGGTTCTGTTCGATGCTGGTTACATTGATGGTGGCGCCGGAGACAACCGCGCCGGACTGGTCGGTGACGGTTCCTGTAATCCGGCCGGTACTGGTTTGTGCGAGAGACAACGTCCCGCAAAGGGCGATGCACAACAACGTCCATAGACAAGTCAGGCGATGGTGCTTCATGACGTTCACAGCCTCCAGCTGCATCCTTGGTTGGTCGACTTCATTCTGCGTTTCGCTTGGAAACTAATAGCTCTCTGAGCCACTCTTAAACCGTAGGCATTCCGCCCAGACAAGGCACACGTCCGCCCTGCACGAAACCTGAGTTGCTGGTTGATGCATAGGTTTGCGTGCGCCGCCAGGTACAAATAGCGGACGTCGTTCGCAAAGCCCGCCAGCCTTTAGCCAGGAATCGGCAGGTATTGCCTCTTTAACTGTTCGTTACCCAAATCAGACGAAGTGAGGCCTGTGGAATCCAAGTGTGATAGCCGCTGTCGAAAAGCAGAAGTTTCAATAAGTTTAGTTACCGTTACATCCGGAACCCCGTGGGTTGCAGGGTTTTCGCCGCTTTGTTACCTTGATGTAACAGTTTGTAACTCCGGATGCCGTCCATGTCCGAACGGGATCAATTCACAAAACAGATCGAAGTACTGGTGGCCAGCAGCACCTTGCATGGCTCTGAATCGCTATGCAAACTCCTTCGCTATCTTGCGCACCACGCCGTCCAGGAGCCGGGCGTGCGCGTGAAGGAGTACCAGATTGCCACCGAAGTCTTCGGCCGCCGTCCGGACTTTGACCCGCAATCGGATTCCATGATCCGCGTGCAGGTTGGCCGCCTTCGCGCAAAGTTGAGCGAGTATTACTCAGGCGAAGGGGCTAACGATGCCATTATCGTTGAGCTGCCGAAGGGAACGTACCATCTTCAGTTCCATCATCGCGCAGCTGCAGCAGAGCCGACGCTACCGGCGACGCCTCTCCCTCCCTCCCCGGTAGCGCTCCCAGTAAAGCTTCAGCTCCACGATGATGCGCGCTTCTGGAGAATCACAGCCATCACCCTGGGGATCATCCTGGTTGGCGGGCTCGCGGTCCTGGCATCTTTCCTGACAATCCATCGCCTTACTCCTACCGTGCTAGCAGGAGTGTCGGAACCTCCAGTTGAATTTCAGGAACTCTGGAAGCCGTTCATCCGCTCACCGGAGGAGCCATGGCTGATCTTCAGTAATGCGGCCTTCATTGGGCGGCCGGAAACCGGCATGCGCTATTACAATCCAGCGCAAGATGCCGGCGGCGATATCTGGGATCATTACACGGGGGTGGGTGAAGTTCTGGCGGTGCATGAATTGGACCAGGTTTTCAGCGGCTTCCAGCGCAGCATCCGCGTAAAGCGCGGTAGCTTGTTCTCGCTTGATGACGTCCGCAATAATGATTTGATCTTCCTGGGCTCGCCTTCAGAAAACCTTACCCTGACTGAGATTCCCAGCACCCATGAATTTGTGTTTCGGCGAGTTGCCGACGGGCCACGCAAGGGCGACCTGTCGATCTTCAACGTCCATCCCCTGGCCGGCGAGCCGAATTTCGTTCTGGCCAGTCCTTCCAACGAGCCTTTAACCGAAGACTACGCGGTCATCGGCTTGATGCCCGGCCTCGATCCTTCCCATTCCGTCATGATCTTCGCCGGCACGACGACTTTTGGAACACAGGGTGCCGTCGAGTACGTCTGCCATCGCCGCTCGATCGACCGGTTGCTCTCGCACCTGACGATCAACAAGAACGGCGAGGTCAATCCCTTCGAAGCTCTGGTGCGCGTCAAAGTTACACATGGTGTTCCGGTTGACGAAGAACTGGTTGCCGTTCGGCAGTAGACTTCCCGCCTCAAGTTCGCGCCTAAATTTCTGCCCCTGCAATCTATCGCAATCTGAAGCGCTGAGGTATGGTGAGGCAAGCGCGTCGGGCAATCCGTCGCGGTAGGACTTATTCCGGACCAAACATGCAAAAGCCGCGTCAGAGTTTCTGGCAGATCTGGAACATGAGCTTCGGGTTTCTCGGCATCCAGTTCGGCTGGGGCCTGCAGATGGCGAACATGAGCGCCATCTATGAATACCTGGGCGCCCGCGCCGACCAGATACCGATTCTGTGGCTGGCCGCTCCGCTGACCGGGCTCATCGTCCAGCCCATCATCGGCAACGCCAGCGACCACACCTGGACGCGGCTGGGACGGCGACGTCCGTACTTCCTGGTGGGCGCGATCCTCAGTTCGCTGGCCCTGATCCTCATGCCGCGATGTTCGGCGCTGTGGATGGCCGCCGGACTACTCTGGATTCTCGACACGTCCATCAATATCAGCATGGAGCCGTTCCGCGCGTTCGTGGCCGACCTGTTGCCGGAAGAGCAGAGCACACAAGGCTTCGCGATGCAGAGCCTGTTCATCGGACTGGGAGCGGTTGTTGCATCAGCGCTGCCCTGGATCCTGACGAACGTCTTTCATATCGCGCAGGGAAATTCCAGCAGCGCTATTCCTCTAACGGTGCGGCTGTCGTTTTATGTGGGAGCAGTAGCCTTCTTCGGCGCAGTGTTGTGGACGGTCATGACCACCCGCGAGTATCCCCCGGAAGCGTCGAACACGGCGAATGATGAAGCTCACCGTCGATCGTTGGCGGCCAGTGCTCTGGAAATCTTCACTGCCATTCGCGAGATGCCGCATACCATGCGCCAGCTTGCTCCAGTGCAGCTTCTGACCTGGCTTGGGCTCTTCTGCATGTGGCTGTACTTCCCTGTTGCCGTGGCGCGCAATGTCTTCGGAGCGGCTGATCAGTCCGCGCCGTCTTACACCGCCGGAGTCGAGTGGGCAGGCGTCTGTTTTGGCATGTATTCCGCCGTGTGCTTTGTCTTCTCGTTCTTTCTTCCGATGGTTGCGCGCGCAGTAGGCCGTAAGTGGACGCACAGTCTCTGCCTGCTGTGCGGCGCTGCCGGACTGCTCTCGGTGGCCTTGATTCACGATAAAAATCTTCTGCTGCTATCCATGGTCGGCGTAGGCATCGCCTGGGCGAGCACTCTGTCGATGCCCTACGCCGTACTCGCGGCGTCCCTGCCGGCAGATCGCACGGGAGTCTATATGGGCATATTCAACTTCTTTATCGTGCTGCCGGAGATCATTGCTTCCCTCGCCTTCGGATGGATGATGTCGCATCTACTGCACAACAATCGGCTGACGGCTGTTGTGGCAGGCGGCGTTTTTCTAGTCGTGGCCGCCCTTCTTATGCACCGCGTCGACGATCCTGGGGAGCTGGCCGCTATTGGGACAAAGTGACGCACATCACTGACCTCATTTCGCGACAGCGGAATACTGGAAGCGATGTACGAGGCGCAGAACTCTCGGAGAACGGTATCGCTGGTACTTGTGCTGGCGCTCTCTTTTTGGGTTCAAGTCGGTCCCCTGATGACGGAAACCGCGTCTCCCCAACATGCCTGTCACATGGGCATGAAGCACTCACAGCCGATTGAATCCAATGCCAATATCGGCGCTCATCGATGCTGCCCGGGCGAACATGCGGCGTCGAATCCGGTTGCCCATTTTCTAACTGATGGTACGCTCTGTCATCAGGATTGCTGCTCATTGCGGCAACCTGAGCGCGGGCTCCCTTTCGTCGCGAATGCTGGTGGAGCTACATCGGTTGACGGCGAGGCCCAAACAACCGAAGCGACGGCGTTACCGATACGACTGCTGGACGCGAAACTTCCCCAGTTCCGACCCTTTGCACGTGCCGTATTCGACTTCAAAGCTGACCTCAGAATCTAGACGTAACGCCAATGCCCTTCCTGCTCACGTTGCGTTCGTTCGTCTTCGTGACTCGCGTTATCGCGAACTCAGTTCGCCTCAACCAAGATCTGAGGAAAATTATGAAATCGAAAGCTCTTATTCTTATCGGCACATTACTTATGGCTTTGGCCCTTATTGCCCAGAGCACCCAAAGTACCCCGGCCCCATCCGACAACAATGCCAAAGCTTGCACCTGCTGTAATCACGGCTCGGCCGACGGCAAGACCGCTTGCTGCGGCAAGGGATCCGAGTGCGCCAAAGACGGTTCCTCTTGCAAGAGCGGAAGTTGCTGCCAAGGCAAAGACGGCAAGACCTGCCCCATGATGTCGAAGGACTCAAACGGCAAGATGCAGTGCTGCGCAGACGGCAAATGCGCAATGACGTCAGAGAAGCAAGGCAAAAGCTGCTGCGGCGGCAAGATGTGCGCTCGTCCACAAAGCGGCGTGTAGTGCATCACTGATAGTCCAACGTTCAACTCACCTTTGTTTAACCGACGCTCCGGAAATCCCGGGGCGTCGCTTTCTTGTCAGGAGCGATTCCTGTTCCGTATATCCACGTCTTCTCTACACCAACAAAAAGTTGACAAATTTAGCTCAGCCGCTCGAAGGGAGGAGGTATACAATCTCCCCACTACTGCGGTAGACCGTTGGAAACGCTTCCGGTACTTCCCGCGATTGTCTGCCGTCCAGCATGCGCAGTCACGCGACGATTCGAATACGCCGCCCGGCACTCACGTATTCGTGGATTGTTACTGCGCAATCGGGGGAGGCAGTATGTCGTATCTCCGTTTCATGGCTCCCATAGCCTTCGCTTTAGCGGTAATTCCCATGCAGGCACAACTTCGAGGGGGACTGTCCGGCGCCAGCTCCGGCAACGTTCACGTCCATATTATTTTCGACAACGACCGGGCCGCCGGTTCTTATCTGGTCGTTCACCTGATGGAAGGTTCGAGCAACGAGGTAGTGGGTACAACCTACACCGACGATCGCGGAGAGGCGCAGTTTCTCGGCGTGCCCGTCGGCGACTATCACGTCGAAGTAAGTGGCGACGGGATTCAGAGCGCCTCGAGCGACACTTTTGAGGTCGACCAGCGTAAGGTCACCCAGGCGGAATATGTTGTCGTGCATCGCGTCCAGGATTCAGGGCCACGCCCGCTTTCTGCCAAGTCTCCGATGGTCTCTGCCGCGGATTTGAGCGTTCCCGACAAAGCCCGCAAGGAAGTCGATAAGGCTAATGAAGCCATGGCGATGCATAACTGGAAAAAGGCGCAGGAACACTTGAACAAGGCCATCGCACTCGCGCCTCAGTATGCGACTGCATATAACAACATGGGCGTGCTGTATGCAAAGATGAACGACATCCCCAACGAAGAAGAAGCTTTGAAGAAAGCGGTGGCGATCGATGACCACTTTGCGCCTGCGCTGGTGAACTATGGCAAGCTATGTTTGAACCAGAAGGATGCGGCACATGCTGAGGGGTATCTGCAAAAAGCTGCTACGGCTGAACCAGATAACTCAGAGACGCTGATGCTTCTGGCTTACGCACAGTACCTCAACCGGCATTTTGCGGCTGCTATCACGAACTCGCTGCAGGCGCACTCGACCAACCACGAACATCCCTCTTTTGTGCATTACATCGCCGCGCGAGCGTACCAGCAGGAGAACCAGCAGGCGCAGGCGCTAGGGCAGTTTCAGGAATTTCTGCAGGAAGAACCGAAGGGACCGCGCGCTGACCATGTGCGCGCCGATATCGCCAAGATTCAGAACGCGTCGCAACAGACGCAGGCACGCTAGCGTATAAACACGGAGACCGGCGGATGCTAACGTCCACCGGCCTCTTGCGCCTATCCTACTTTGTGGTATACGGGGTTTAGCCCTCGGCGTTTTTCATCTTGAGATGGGTCTTGTTTTCTTCCATGAAGGCGCGAATCTGGTCGGCTTGATCCAGTAAACGAATCCACTGCTCGTAATAAAGGGTCACGGGGAAACGGCCCAGTCCATAAACACTGACGCCGCCTTTTTCACTGACCTTGAAGTCCAGAGTACCCCGCTTCCGCCCCTGAACCTGCTTTTCCAGTTCTGCCAGTTTCGCCTTCAGTTCGTCATAAGTCGGGTCCGACATCCTTGTCACCTCAGAAATTCATGTATTGCGCAGATACGACCTCTTCATCTTAGTGGAAAACGGAAAAACAAGATGTGCTCAGGACAGAGTTTTCGCTGGGAGGCCGCTAGGTTCGCGGCGTTCTCCACTTGGCAACGTTGTAACCGTAAATCGCCATGCAGAACACGTTCGCGGGTACAAAACCAAGCTGCTCGGTATGAAAGGCTATAACGCAGATGACGGCGCTGTTGACGGAGGCGACGATCCAACCCTGCCACATCCGGCGGCCGACTAGAACAGTGGAAAGTATGGTCAAAATGCAGGAAAGATAATCCAGACGAAGAGGCATGACAGATCTATTTCCGGGCGACGGCATTACTATCGGCAGGCGCCTTCACCCCTACTATGTCGCAAAGACGTCGGCAAGTCTAAAGGTTGAATCACCAACAGCAGTGAGTAATGTCACAGACGGAGGCAAGCCGCAGAGTGGGTTTACTTCTTTTCGCCGGTCGAGGTACCGGTGGCGAAGTGTTCGGTCTCGCTGGAAATTTGTCGCGCCGAGTCGCGCGCCGCAGGCTGATTGGCGGGGTGCAAGGTATCGAGGAAAGAGACCAGGGCATCAACTTCCGCCGGATTCAGGTTCTTGCCATAGGCGGGCATGTTGCCGCCACCCTGCACAACCTGGCGGACCAACTGAGCGTGCGTCTTGCGTACAGCGACGGCGTCCAGCTCAGGCCCGCGCTCGCCGCCGGAACCGCCGAGAGCATGACAATTTCGGCACTGCTTTTCCTGGAACACCGCTGCCCCTTGTCGCTCCAGCGGCGAACGACCATTCAGATACTGAACCGGAACGGGATCGCCGCTCCAAGCGTTCATGATCGGACTCCACGGCGAGTAGCTCGCCAGATGGGTTAGTGTTCCGAGCGCCACTGCAACCAAAAGAATGGTGACGACCGCGATCGGCCGGCGCTTCCAGCTCTTTTCACCTTCGCCGGCGAAGAATGGCAGCAGCAGCATAAAGCCGATACCGATGACTGGACCGATTAAAAGCAGCGGCGTCTCCATTTGAGGAGGAAGCAACGCCAGCATCGCGTAGATCCACTGAAAAAAGTAGTCCGGCTTAGGGATGGTCTGCACGATCGTCGGATCGGGTTGGCCGCTGGGACCGAACGGGCCGAAGTATGCCGCGCAGGCCAGCACGCTGAAGATGACAGCCGAGGCGAAGAACATGTCTTTCCAGATCGCGTCGGGCACAAACGGTATGCCGTCTTTGTGGGTTATCTCCTCGTATTGCTGGATGTAAGTGGAACGGCGGACCAGGCGGCCCGGCATCGGCCACTCATTGATGCCGAGTTTCAACACCAGGAGCAGGTGCACGGAGACCAGGCCGATCAACAGTCCGGGAATGACAAATACGTGCAGCGCGAAAAAGCGCGACAACGTATCGCCCGCGATAATCGGGCCACCCAGCAGCAGATGCACCACCCACGCGCCGACAAACGGTACTCGTCCGCATATCGAAGCGCCGATGCCCAAGCCCCAGTAGGCGTCCTGATCAAAGCGCATCACCTGCCCAGTGAAGGCCATGCCCAGCGTCATCAGCAGCAGGAAGACGCCGACGATCCAAGTTAGTTCGCGTGGGAATTTGTACGCGCCGAACATGATGACCTGCACCATGTGAATGAGCACGATGGCGATCATGAAGTTCGATCCCCATCCGTGCACCGCGCGCAGGAACCACCCCAGCGTGACACCGTGATTCAGATACTGCAGGCTGTTCCACGCCTCTCCGGCCGACGGTACATAAATCAGCGCCAGCATGATGCCGGTGAAGACCTGCAGAATGAAGACAGTGAGCGCTGCGCTGCCGAAGACATAAAACCAGCTGGCGGATTTGCGCGGGACTCGGTGCTCCATCGTCTCGCGCACGACGCCGCCGATCTGCAGCCGTCGTTCGAACCAGTCGCCAATCTTCTGCATCAGCCTTGGCATCTCTTGCTCCCGTCGTGCAAGCTGGCGGTCGTCGATAGCGTCGGCAACTGTCCGCCTTCAATCATCAGATGGCCGTTTTCGACTTTGTACTTGTATTGGAACAATCCCCGCTCCGGCGGACCCGAAGCGCGTGCGCCATCCTGGTAATACACACCACCGTGACACGGGCACATGAACAGCCCTGACTGCGGGAACCAGCGCACCGGACATCCCAGGTGGGCACAGTTGATCGCGAAGACCTGGAATTGTTCACCCTGCACGCGGCGTACCCAGCACGGAATGTTGTCGGTCTCCCCGTCCCACGGATTCGAAATCGGATTCTTGTACTTCGCCAGCCGCGTCTGTCCCTCGGGAAATTCGTCGAGTTCACCCAGGTCAATCCATTGGCGGTAGCGGCCGCCGTCACCACGGAGCAGCGGCGCCAACAAGTAGCCAACGACCGGCGTAGCCAGCACCAGGGCAGCAAGACCGTTCAGGGCGATCCCCACCTTCATGAAAAATTGCCGCCGCGAGACGTCGCGATCGCTCACTGCTGGTGCCCTCCAGAGATTTGGTTTGCCGATGACACCGCCGTAGCCGCGCCAGCCGGACGTTTTGCGGCAAGCCATGCCACCACATCGGTGATCTGCTGGTCGCTCATGGGATGACCGGGAACATTATTCCGCCAATCCGGCGCGTTGAAATCCGGACGGCCAACAATGACGATCGTTCGCAATCCCTGATCGGTGATGAGGCTGAGATAGCTCGGATTGACGATCGATCCAACCTTCGCCGAACCTTTCCCGTCCGCTCCATGGCACGACACGCAGAACGTGCTGAATACTTCGGCTCCCTGCTGCGCATTGCCTGCCGACTTAGCGGCATACGGTGGCGCTTCGATGCCCTGCAGAACTTGCGGCTGGGCCCAGCGTTGCCGCATCCCCTGCACGATGGCATCAACCTGTTTGCTGGTAAGCATGCCGCCTTCGCTCTGGGCGAACGCTGCCATAGGCGTTCCCGTTCGGCCCTTCGAGATCACGCTGCGCAGAGTGTCGTCATCGACGATTGCGAGATAGACTGGATCGCCGATCGGCGGCGCCGGTCCCTGTCTACCATCGGCCCCGTGACATCCCGCGCAATTCTGCTTGTAGAGCACAACCGGATTGAGAACATCGCTAGGTCGAGGAACGATCTCAGCGGGCGTCGGCTTTCCTGGAAGATTGCACCCGGCAAGAGCCGACAGTGCAAGCAGCGGGATGCTAATGCAGGCGCGGCGCAGCTTCATCGCTTGTGGTCCTCGCCGTCGCGTTCATGCATCAGTCCCGGAGCCTCAATGCCGGCTCGCAGAGCCAGCGGTAGATTTTCCGCAGTCAGAACTTTGTTTTGTCGCGCTACCACGAAACCGGCCACGATGCCGAAAGCAGCCTGCGACGCGGCAAACCACCACCAGTTAATACGGTCGTCCAAAACCGGATTTACATAACCGATAACGTGGTACAGCAAGCCCGTCCACATAATGGGTCCAATGATGCCGCCCAAAACAATTGGCCGTCTTGGCAGTAGCGGCAACATCGCGCCATAGAGGAGTCCCACAAGCAGGCACATCGTTGTATGCATGGCGAGGGCGAACAGAAACCATCCCATGCGGAAGTTGAGCATCTCCTCCACTGTGGGAGTTGCCGATGGTGCGTACAAGCTTCCTGCTAGCAGGTTGATGGGATACCAGACGCTGTGGTGCGATAGTAGCCCGTAGATAACCGCACAGATCGCCATCGCTACGCCGCCAGCCAGGCCGCCCTTTACGCCCGCGGAAATCGGATAGACCTTCAGCGGCAGCCACGCGCGATGCACTTCCTCTACAACTTCCAGTCGCTTGACCGTGCGAGAAGGCACAATCGGCGCGGGTTCTTGCGGACTGACCGGAACGACTTCGTGATGCTCGTGTGGCAGTACTTCGCGGAACCAACCGACTGCGCCGAAGAGCGTCAGAATCCCGCCTAAAACACTGACCGAAGCATTGGTGAGCAGTCCGCTAAAGGTCAACGCGGAACCGAGCGCCATCGCAAACGGCCATGCTGTGGGGGCCGGCAACACCACTCCTCGCTTTTCGGAACCGCTGCTCGCTTGTGGCTGTTCGCTCATTCGTTCTCTTATCGCGCGATGAAGTACACCACCGATAGCACCACAACCCAGATCACATCGACAAAATGCCAGTACATGGCGAAGACCGTCACCCGCGGTGCATGCTCCTGCGTTACCGCACCGAACAGGGTGAAAATCAGGATGATCGTCAAACCGATCAATCCCACGGTTACGTGAAACGCATGCAGCCCGACCAGTGAGTAATACGTCGTGCCGAACAGGCTGCTGCTGATCGTTAACCCATCGTGATAAATCAGGCGATACCACTCACGCCCGGTGCCGACCAGGAAGATCACACCTAGCGCGATGGTCAAAAACCAGAACAGTCCGAAGCGCTTTGTATTCCCGTGCTCCAGGGCTTTTTCAGCGAGCACGATCGTCAAGCTGCTGGAGAACAGACAAATAGAGTTGAACCACGGAATATCCAGCACCTGCGCCGGCGTGGGGCCGTTGATGCTCTTGCCCGCATAGTAAAGATAGGCGACAACGAAGATGGTGAAGATCGACGATTCCGCCAAAATCAGGCACCACATGCCGACTTTGCCCCGATAGCTCGCGGACAGGGGCATCTCATTCTGCGGAACGGTGATCGTCGCTGCTGCCAAACGGTTCTCCTCTACAGCCAGCTATTCGTATTTCCAGTCCGGATCTTCCGGATGCTTCAAATCCCACAGCGGGCGCCGGCTTCGTACCACCGGAATCTCCGCGAAGTTGTAGTCGGGCGGCGGTGACGTAGTATGCCACTCCAGCGTCCACGCGTCCCAAGGATCATTCCCGGCTGGAGCACCTTTATAGTGCGTCCAAATCAGATCGACCACCCAGACCAGAATGCCAAGGATCTGAAAGATGACGCCAATGGAAACGATCAGGTTCCAGATTTCCCAGCCGCGGCTGGCGTCATACGTATAAATGCGACGCGGCATGCCCAGTAGTCCGGGGATGTGCATGAAGTCGAAGGTCAAATGGAAGCCGATGACAAACAGCCAGAAATGCCACTTGCCCAGGGTCTCGTTCAGCATCTTGCCGGTCACTTTGGGATACCAGTAGTAGACTCCGGCGAAGACCGCCATCACGATGCCACCAAGAATTACGTAATGGAAATGGGCTACCACAAAGTAGGAGTTACCCAGTTGCCAATCGAATGGAGCGACGGCCAGCATAATGCCGGTAAGGCCAGCGACCAGGAACTGGCAGAGAAATCCGACGCAGAACAGCATGGCGACTGAGTAACGAATCTTGCCGCCCCACATCGTGCCCAGCCAGTTGAAGATTTTTATGCCGGTGGGGACCGCGATGGCCGACGTGGAGGCGACGAAGAAGGCATTCGCATAAGACGTCATGCCGATGGTGAACATGTGATGCGCCCAAACGCCCAAGCTGATGAAGCCAATCGCGACGGTGGCTGCCACCATGATGTTGTAGCCGAAAATCGGCTTGCGCGAGAAAACCGGAATGACCTCAGAGATGATGGCGAACGCCGGCAGCACAAGGATGTAGACCTCCGGATGTCCGAAGATCCAGAAGAAATGCATCCAGATGACCGCTGAACCGCCTGCCTGCGTATCAAAGAAGTGCCCGCCCAGATAGCGGTCGATGAGCAGCATGATCTGCGCAGCCGTCAGCGGCGACAGTGCCACCAGCACCAGGAACATACTCACTGCATTCATCCACACCAGCAGCGGCATGCGCCGCAGGGTCATGCCCGGGCAGCGCAGGCAAAACGTTGTCGTCAGAACATTCAACGCGGTTCCGATACTGCCGAAGCCGCTTACCAGCAATCCGATGATCCAGTAATCGGTGCTATGGCCCACCGAAAAAGAAGACGACGTTAGCGGCGCATAGGCGAACCATCCAACATCGGGAGCGCTGCCCGCACCGTAGAGACCAAAGCCTCCAACGAAGCTGAAGTACAGGATGAGTCCGCCGAAGACGCTCATCCAGAAACTCCAGGCGTTGAGTCTGGGGAACGCCATGTCGCGAGCGCCAATCATCAGCGGGACAAGGTAGTTCGCGAATCCGAAAACGATTGGCATGGCGGCGAAGAAAATCATCGTGGTGCCATGCATGGTGAACAGGCGATTGAACGTCTCGGGCGAGACCAGGTGATTGTTGGCCACCGCCAACTGCGCCCGCATGATCGCCGCTTCGACGCCGCCGATTACTAGGAACACAATGCCGTAGCCGAAGTACATCAGGCCCAGCTTTTTGTGATCGACCGTGATGATCCAGTCGTGCAGCACCTGCACCATCGGCCGGGAGCTCTCGCGTTCGGGCGAGATCACCATCGGCGGCAGAATGGGTTGTGCGTCGGCCATCAGCTTCTCCGGGCTATTGCAGGCTCGTCAGGTACGCCACCAGCGCGTCCAGATCGTGATCGTTCAGTTGCATCGCAGGCATCAGTGAACCGGGCTTGATCGCATCCGGGTCTTTCACCCACAACCGTAGATTCTGTTCATCGTTGGGAGCAGCGCCTGAGGCCAGTGTCTTGCGGCTCATCAAGTGCGTGAGATCGGGACCAAACCTGCCATTCGCATTCGTCCCTGTAATGGTGTGGCAGTTCATGCAGGCATTCGACTCGAACACATGACGGCCCTCGGCCACCTGCGGCGACATCACAGCGGGAGCCTTCTGTTCCTGCGCCCAGCGCTGAAAATCTTCGGGCGACTGCACGATAACACTCAGCAGCATCTTGGCGTGCTGCGTTCCACAGTACTGTGCGCACTGGCCGACATAGGTTCCAACCTCATGGGGCTCGATCCACATTTCGTTGCGGCGGTTCGGGATCAGGTCCGTCTTTCCGGCCAGCTGCGGAACCCAGAAGCTGTGATCCGTGTCGGCTGAAAGCAGCATGATGTGAATCGGCAGCGACTGGCCGTTCGCGCTGACCGGAACGTGCAGTTCGTTGGCCGTAACAAAACCGTACTTCGGATATTCGAACTCCCACCAGAACTGGTGGCCGGTCGCCGTGACTTCGATCGCGTCGGGCGGAAACTGCGCGTCTTCCACAGCATGAATTACACGCGCCGACGCCAGGAACAGCACGACGACGATCATGATCGGAATGACGGTCCAGGCGAGTTCTACCTGGTTGCTGCCGTAGATTTGCGGCGGCTCGCAGTCGTCATCCGTCGGACGGTGACGATACTTGAAAGCGGCGTAAATAATAAGGCTGAAAACGACCAGGAAAATCACAGCGCAGATTGACAGCACGAAAAGCGACAAGTGATAGATATCGTGCGCCGGGGTTGAGTAGGGATCGAAAATCGAGGGTATTGGCGAAGGACCTGCGGGTAGCGCCAGCAGTGAACCGCTCGAGCCGAGCAGGAAAGCGACCACCATCGCTGAACATGCTACCCGGCACAGAAGTCCGCTGCTGCAGCGCTGCCAATTCACCGTGATGTTTCCTTCGCGATTCGCAGAGCGCCAGTACATGGGACCGGGAACAGCCGACCGTTAGCCGAACCAAACAGTTCGATTGTTAACCCCACAATTGCGGAGCCGATGACCAAAAGCAACGCAACAGGTCACTTCCGGTTAGGACGCGTATCACTTCAGCTGTTAAAAACTGACTTCTACACGAGCCTTGCCGAGACTCTTCACGTCGCTGCACAACAAACAAGAATGTGTGTGAGCGGATGCTCGGGTTATACCTACAAAACACGAGATTTGCAATAGTTGATTCTCGCGGATATGCCGCTCGTGACATCGCTTTAACCTTGCGGAAAGAAACTCAAAGCCAACCGCTTGGACACAGCCTTCATAGGGGCTTGGCTCGCGCCTGCTGGAGCTTCCAGGGTGACAATCCGGATTAAACTCTTCCCCTGATGCGGTGACGGGTCGCGGTACATACCACAGCATTTGTCGGACCGCACTGCGGTACCTTGATGTTCTTGAAAGAAAACCCCTCTGGCCGCTTGGGGAAGCAAGCTGCTGCCAACGGATTCCCACAGCGACGACCGCTTGGCACGAAGTACGGTTCGAGGCCCGGATTTTGTCATACCACTCGGAAATTCGCCGGAGTTTTCTTCGCGACCCGCAGCCAGTTTCGTCATCTCACTGAAGAGCAATATGCGCGTACCCGGACCAGCGCAGCGAACCTTCCTCAGTTGCCGGGCCGTTATCTGGCTCGCAAGCTGGATTGTGCCATCGGGCTTTCGAGAGGAATGGCGCAGACGATGGACCAGCCAAGTATGGCATTGGTGTCAGTTCCTTTCGGAGGAGAATCAATTCACTCGCGAGCAGAAGCTGGAACTCGCCCGCTTCTGCTGGAGCGCGTTTCCGGCCGCTTTCTGGTTGCGGTTTCGGCAGGAGGAATTCTACCGCCGACGTGATCAACTGTTTCGCTCGCCTTCTACGTGCCTGGCGGCAATTTCTCTCGTTGTCGTGTTGCTGATCCTGACCAGCGGCATCATCCCTGCTCTCCATTCACTAAGCTCCTCACCGATTCCGGACCCCGACCACGTCTACGTCATCAGCCTCAACGGAAAATTCCGCCGCGTGCGCTCTGAGACGCTGCTGGACTTGGCCGCCGCCTGGAAGAGCAGCAAACTGACCCAGGACCTGGCTGCTTTCTCCTGGGGCGCTGGGAAGCTAGTCACGCCGACCCGCACTATTCCTGTTTTGTCGGCGCAAGTCGCGCCTGAGTTCTTTCGAGTGCTGGATGTCAGTCCGGCGCTGGGCCGCACGTTTCGCTCGGGGGATGAGGATGGATGTAGCGGATGCATTGTTTTAAGTCATGAGCTTTGGCGTCTGCAATTCCATAGCGACCCTTCAATCCTGGGCCGGCAAGTCACCGTGGACGGCATTCCACGCACTATCATCGGAGTGCTGCCGGCAAACCTGCACCTGCTCTCTCCCGAGATTTCCGTTTGGACGCTGCTGGACGCCGGCACCCCTTCTTTCACCAACTTTGTCGAGCGCATCGGTGCGGTCGCGCGCGTGCAATCGGGTGTTACCGAACGGCGCCTGGAAGCCGACCTCTCAGATCGCACCGAGAACGCCGGTTACATTTTGCCGGCATCTCTGCTGTTTGTTACGTCGGGAAGAGCAGAGATGCGCAAGTATGCCTTGTCTTACCTGCTGTTTCTAGCGTTCGCGGTGGGCGCGGCTATACTGATCGTCTACGCACGAGCCGACAGCGGCGTAGGACGGGCGCCGATGAAAGGTCGCGACCGGGTGCGCTGGTGGTTCTTTTTCGTGGCGAAAGCAGTTCTGCTGCTCACCTGCACTGGATTGCTGGCGTGGTCTAGTGTGCGCGAACTTTCCATCTATCTTTACGGCACAGTGCAACCCATGACCAGCGCAGTCGCGCTCTGGCTTTTTCTTGTGCTCTCTATCGCGCCCCTCTCCTGGGCAATTCGCGATCAACAGCGACGCTGCCGGGTCTGCCTGTCACGCCTGGGCACGCCTATACCGATCGGCGGACTCGGACACGTGTTATTGGATTGGTCGGGAACTGAAATGGTATGCCCACAAGGACACGGCGTTCTCTACCTGCCCGATTCGCAGGCCAACTGGCTCGAGCGCGACCGCTGGGACAACCTGGACGACTCGTGGGCCGGGCTATTCAAGGAGTAACGACCTTCTCCTCGCTTGCGGACTTGGATTCACCTTCCTCGCCATTCCGTGTTCGGCGATGAGGTTGGCGATCAAACCTGTCCATCCGGTCTGATGATTTGCGCCCAACCCGCGGCCGGTATCGCCGTGGAAGTACTCGTAAAACTGCAAGCAGTCGCGGAAATTCGGATCGGATTGCTGTTTCGGGTTATTCCCGATCGAGGCGCGGAAACCATTGGCGTCCTTCAGACACAGCTTCATGAGGCGGCTGGCAATCTCTTCCGCGACCTCCCACAGTGTGAGATATACACCCGATCCTGTGGGACATTCGACTTTTAAACCGTCGCCATAGTAATCGTAAAAACGGCGCAGGCTTTCAACGATGAGGTAGTTCACCGGCATCCAGACCGGCCCGCGCCAGTTCGAGTTGCCGCCGTAGATTCGCGATCGAGACGCTCCCGGATCGTAATCCACCTCATATTTCGTACCGTCGACATCGATCACGTAAGGATGATCCTGATGATATTTCGACAGCGCACGAATACCGTAAGGCGAAAGGAACTCGTTTTCATCCAGCATGCGAGCCAGGATCTTCTGCATACGGTAGGCACGAGCCAGCGATAGCAACCGTCGACTCTTGGAACCGGGGTCACGCCAGCGGGATACCAGGGATGCCAGGTCCGGGCGCTTCTCGAGGAACCAGCGCAAACGCTCTCGGAAGTGGGGCACGTGCTCCAGCATTTCCAGTTCGATGACCTCAACCGCGAACAGAGGAATCAAGCCCACCATAGACCGGACGCGCAACGGCACATTCTGCCCGCTGGGAAGATTCAAGACACTGTAGTAGAAGCTGTCCTCTTCATCCCATAGGCCAATCCCCTCTCCCGCAATGTCAGACATCGCACGAGCGATATACAGAAAGTGCTCGAAGAATTTGCTGGCGATGTCTTCATACGCATGGTCTTCACGTGCCAGTTCGAGGGCAATGCGCATGAGATTCAGCGCGTACATTGCCATCCAGGCAGTGCCGTCGGATTGGTTGATCGTGCCGCCCGTCGGCACCCCCTCCGACCGATCAAAGACACCGATATTGTCCAGCCCAAGAAAACCACCCTGATAGATATTCCTGCCCTGGGCGTCTTCACGGTTGACCCACCACATGAAGTTGATCATCAACTTGTGAAAAACGCGCTCCAGAAACTTGCGATCACCCTGACCGGTTCGCAACTGTTCCTCACGATAGATCTTCCATCCAGCGACAGCGTAGACCGGCGGGTTCACGTCGCCGAAATTCCACTCGTAAGCGGGAAACTGCCCGTTGGGATGCATGTACCACTCGCGTCCCAGCAGAACCAGTTGCCGCTTGGCGAACTCGGGATCGACCAGCGAGAGCGCTACGCAATGAAAGCCGAGATCCCACGAAGCAAACCACGGGTACTCCCATTTGTCCGGCATCGACAACACTTCGTCGGAGTTCAGGTGCTGCCAATCATGGTTGCGACCTTGCTCACGCTGCTTGGGCGGAGGCGGCTGACCGGGATCGCCCTGTAGCCAATCGAACACGTTGTAGTGATAGCACTGGCGATTCCAAAGCATGCCCGACAACGCCTGCCGCTGCACCAGACGAGCATCGGCGTTGTCCAGGCCGGCGTGTACTTGGCCGTAGAAGTCATCCGCTTCTCGCTGCCGATCAGCAAAAACCTGGGCGAAGTCCTTGAAAGCATCCGGCGAGGCCGAACCAGCCGGCCGCATCCGAAATCGCACCGTCGCGCAAGCTCCCGGCTTTAATTGAAATTGATACAGTGCCGCAGCCTTGGTACCGGTTGCGGCCGGATTTACCGCTTCCTTCGCGCCGCGAATGACGTATTCGTGGAAAGCATCTTTGAAAAATTGGCCCGCCGAGTCGCAGTTGAACACCCGCCTGCAATTTGTCTCGTTCTCGGTGAACAGCAGCGCCTCGGGCGAATCCAGATCCACCTGGAATTGGCCAAGCACGGCATGTTCCGCGACAATTCGATTCGTACCAGCTTGCGACAGCCGGGGCTTCTGCGGATCCCGTCCCCAACTCCAGGTATTGCGAAACCAGATGTGCGGCAACAGTGTGAGAGCGGCAACATCCGGCCCGCGATTCCATGCGGTAACGCGCACCAGGACATCGTCAGCGTCGGCCTTGGCGTACTCGACAAACACATCGAAATAACGGTCGGCGGCGAAAATTCCGGTGTCGACCAGCTCGTACTCCGGATCATTCAAGCCGCGACGCCGATTCTCGTCAATCAACTGCTGGTATGGGAACTCGGTCTGCGGATACTTGTAAAGCATGCGGGCATACGAGCAAGTGGGCGTGGCGTCGAGATAGTAATAAAGCTCCTTGACGTCTTCTCCGTGGTTCCCCTGGCTGTTCGTGAGGCCAAACAGACGCTCTTTCAGAATCGGATCCTTGCCGTTCCACATCGCCAGCGCCAGGCAGAGAGTCTCCTTCTCATCGCAGAATCCGGCGATACCGTCCTCGCCCCAGCGATACGCCCGGCTGCGGGCATGATCGTGAGGAAAGTAGTTCCAGGCATCGCCGTTAGCGCTGTAGTCCTCGCGAACCGTTCCCCACTGCCGCTCGCTGAGATACGTGCCCCAGCGGCGCCACAGCTTTTCCTGGCGCGCCGCCTCGCCCAGTCGTCTCTTTTCAGCGCATGTTGTCGACTGATCTTCGTGTGGTGGGATCGTTGGTGCCATCGATGGTCAGAGAGACTCTAGCAGCCTTTTAGAAATTCCGACAGCTGATTCCCCTGCGTTTCAACGAGCCATCCTAGGTGCGCGTCAGTTCGCGAATTCCGCTCGCGCCGGCCACTACCACACTGTGGGTCAAGCCCAGAAACAAGCCGTGCTCAACGATACCGGCACGGGCCTCGAGCTCCAACGCCAGTTTGGCTGTGTCTAGCGATTGGCCCGAAGTCGCAGTCGAGAATCAAATTTCCCTGATCGGTGTGGTATTCGCGACCGTCGGCAGTTTGTCGAACCGTGTACCTAGCGCCAAGTGACTCCAGGAAGCGCGCCTGCGAACGCCAGCCGAACGGCAAGACTTCAACCGGGAGCACATGCAGCGTTCCCAGTCTCTGCGAAAGCTTGCTTTCGTCAACCACAATGATCTCGCACTTGGACGCCTGCGCGACCAGTTTTTCGCGCAACAGTGCGCCGCCGCCGCCTTTGATCAGATTGAGCTGGGGATCGACTTCATCCGCACCGTCGATCGTCACGTCGATATTCTTCGGCAGGTCGTCGGTCAGCATCGGTATTCCCAGGCCTACGGCCGCGTCCCACGATGCTTTCGAAGTAGCGAAACCGATGAGGCCCTTCAGTTCCCCGCTTTTCAGCAACGCGCCGATGTGGCGTATGGCGAAGATGGCCGTGGAACCGGTGCCCAGGCCGACGGTCATACCGGATTTGACATAGCGGAGAGCGTATTCCGCAGCCTCCTTTTTCAGGGCAGCATGCGGGTCACGCGATGTGCTGGATGCGTTCACAAGCAGATTCCTCACGAGCCGAAGCTCGCTTGTCTGACAACGTGAGACAGCAACAGCTAAATCTTCCGACCCAGGGCCTTGCGATACCGGCTGATCAGCGTGTTGGTCGAACTGTCGTGCTTCAAGGCCGGCGCGCTGGTGCTCTCCAGTTCAGGAATGATGCGCTTGGCCAGCACCTTCCCCAATTCGACGCCCCACTGATCGAAGGAATCGATGTTCCAAACCGCGCCCTGCGTGAATACGTTGTGTTCGTAGAGCGCAACCAGCGTGCCCAGGGCGCGCGGCGTCAGTTTATCGACCAGGATTGTATTGGTCGGACGGTTGCCTTCGCAAACACGAAATGGAGTCTGAAAATCCGGCGAGCCTTCAGCCTTCAGTTCCTCTGCCGTTTTGCCGAATGCCAGAGCCTCCGCCTGCGCGAAAACATTGGCTGTAAGGTAGTCGTGCATCACGGTGAGTGGACTCAGGGGCTGGAGAAACGCGATGAAGTCGCACGGGATGAGCTTCGTTCCCTGATGGATCAACTGATAAAACGAGTGCTGCCCGTCGGTGCCCGGCTCGCCCCAGATGATCGGGCCGGTCTGCCATTCGACGTGGTTGCCCTCAAGATCGACATGCTTGCCGTTGCTCTCCATCTGCAGCTGCTGCAGATAAGCCGGAAAGCGCTTCATATTGTCGGCATAAGGCATGATGCCGACCGTCTGCGCGCCGAAAAAGTTGTTGTACCACACTGTCAGAAGTCCCATCAGCGCAGGCAGGTTCTTCTCCAGCGGAGTGGTGCGGAAATGCTCGTCCATGGCGTGAAAGCCGGCCAGCATCTCCCGATAATTATCTGGTCCGATCGCAATCATGGTCGACAAACCGATGGCCGAGTCCATTGAATACCGTCCGCCGACCCAGTCCCAAAAACCGAACATGTTGGCGGTGTCGATACCGAACTTCTCCACCCCTTCTGTATTCGTCGAGACCGCGACGAAATGCTTGGCTACCGCGGCGTCGCTTTTCAGCGCGTCCACAACCCACTTGCGCGCTGTCGCGGCGTTCGTCATGGTCTCCAGCGTGGTGAAGGTCTTTGAAGACAGGATGAAGAGCGTCTCGTCGGCGTTAAGATCGTGCGTTGCGTCGGTGAAGGCAGCGCCGTCGACGTTGGCTACAAAGCGAAACGTCATCGAGCGGTCCGAGAAATCGCGCAGGGCGTCGTAAGCCATCTCAGGACCGAGATACGAGCCGCCGATGCCGATATTGATCACGTTCTTGATGCGTTTGCCGGTGTGACCCTTCCATTCACCGCTGCGCACGCGGTCCGAGAAGGCCGCCATCTTGTCCAGAACGGCGTGCACGTCAGCTACGACATCTTTGCCGTCAACTTCGATCTTTGTACCCTTAGGCGCGCGAAGAGCAATATGCAGCACCGCACGTCTTTCGGTGATGTTGATCTTTTCGCCGCGAAACATCGCGTCCCGGCGCTGCTCCACGCCGCGCTCACGCGCCAATTGCACCAGCAGTCCCATGGTCTCGTCGGTGACGCGGTTCTTGGAATAATCCAGATACAGCCCGGCGCCTTCGGCAGTTAGCCGTGTACCACGCTGTGGGTCATCGGCAAAAAGCTGCCGGAGCTGGGCGTCCTTGATCTTGGCGTAGTGCGCTTGCAATGCCTTCCAGGCAGACGTATCGATCGGTCGCTGTGTGGTCATCTTCGGCTCCGGCATATGATCTCCTTACTTCAAAGCTTTGCTCTTGGACTCGATGGAGCTGAGCAGGTCCTTCCAGGAATCGACGAACGATTTGGCGCCCTCCGATTGCAAATCGGCGGCTAGCTTGGCGACATCGATCCCGGCTTTGTTGAAGGCTGCCAGAACCTTGTTCGCAATCTCCGCCATCGCGGGCAAGCGGCTTGCCGACGCTGCCGTGTTCGGCAAACGCCAGCAGCGTTTCTTCCGGCATCGTGTCGACGGTGTTGGGAGCGGCGAGCGCGCCGATGTACAGCACGTCCGATGCTTTCTTATCTTTCGTTCCGGTACTGGCGAACAGCAGCCGCTGCGGACGGGCTCCGAGATTCTCGAGACGCTGCCACCGGTCAGTTTCCAGCACATCGCGATACGCCTTGTAGGTCTGGGCGCCGACTGCCGGACCAAGCTTGTCGCGAAGTTCGCCTGGAACTTTGTCCATGGTTGCCTTGTCCCAACGGCTGACAAACAGCGACGCCACCGAGCGCACGTCGGCACTCAATCCAGCCTCTACGCGCCGCTCCAGGCCGCGCATGTAGGCTTCGACCGCTCCCAAATAGTGTTCGCGGCTGAAGAGCAACGTAACGTTGACAGACACGCCGGCGAAGATCGCCTCTTCGATAGCAGTGTGTCCTTCGGTGGTTCCAGGAATCTTGATGAACAGGTTTGAACGCGCCGCCTTCTGATGTAACTGCTTCGCCACCGCGGCGGTTTTGACGGCGTCATAGGCGAGCAGCGGCGAAACCTCGAGTGAAACCCAGCCGTCAACCGTCGAAGTCCGCTGATGGATATCGGCGAACAGGTCCGCAGCCCGCCGCAAGTCTTCAATCGCCATCTCGAAGAAGGCATCCTCAACCGACTTGCCGCTGGACATGAGCCGCGCCATCTCGTCGTTGTAGGCATCGCCATGTGTCATGGCCTGGTCGAAAATCGTGGGGTTGGACGTCAAGCCTGTAATCGACAGCTCGTCGATATATTTCTTGAGCGTTCCGCTGTCGAGCATCTGGCGTGTAATGTTGTCGAGCCAGAGGCTCTGGCCGAGTTCGTTCAATTGTTGCGTGGCTTTCATTTCAACCTCTACTTCCGCACCCACAAGCTTAGTTCGATGTCGAGCAGGTCGGCGATGCGGCGGATGCTGATATCCGCAGGCCGGTACTGCGCGTTTGACTTGGTGTCACGCGCATAGTGACCCTGCTTAACGAAGACGGTGGTTACGCGATCCTTCCAAATGTCTTTGATGGCTTCCAGCAGGCGGAGTTTGTCGTCGACCATCACGTAGTGTCGGGCCGGATACAGCATCTCCACGCACTCAAGTTCCTGTTCTTTGTGAATAAAGATCATCACATTGCCGCCAACGGCTTTCCATAGCCCCGAGCGCTCGACTTTGCGCGGCTGGAACACGGCATCGCCGTCGGACAAAATTGCCACCTGCCCCCACTTCTTCACATGCTTGATGACTTCGATAGCGCTGGGATACAGGCGCGCCGAGAATGGATATTCGATGAGCCAGTTCGCCATGTGCAGGAAGCGCGGATCGTGCAGCTTCTCCTGACGATAGCGCTCCAGAGCTCCAAGGTAATCGGCGTAGCCGAGCTGGTTCCGCAGCTCCTCGAAGATTTCCAGGTAGCGAGCGCGAGCCTCACGGCCAAATTCGCGCTCGATATGGCGGAACAGGTCACTCTGCAGGCGATCATTGTCGAGCAAGGTGTTGTCGACATCGAAAAGGAACACCAGGTCCCTCACCTTACGTGAGCGGGACGCTGTCGGCTTCGGCTTTTTCACTTTCTTCGCGTTCATTTATCCCCGAGTAGCCGCTTGCGTGCGCCCTTCGTCCTGCGCTGTCATGGGATTGACCCACGGGCCATCGGCTCCGATGAGTTGTTGAGATTCGTCCGGCCCCCAGGTTCCCGGCTCGTACGCATACACCGGCGTCACGTTATCCAGAATCGGTTGCACGATGCGCCACTGCGCTTCCACCAGATCCTGGCGCGCAAAGAGTTCACCATTGCCGCGCATCGCATCGCCCAGCAAACGCTGATACGGCGGCATGTCAGCGGCGGCATGACTCTTCAGGTTCAGCTCGACATCCTGTCCGACCATCCGCTCGCCCGGCACTTTCACTCGCACGCCAAAGCCGATGCTGATGTCCGGGCTGACTCGCATGCGCATGTGCGAGGAGCTCGCGGGCACCACTTCGTGGAAAGTCTCGCGCGGCGGACGCTTGAACTCCACCATCGCTTCCATGCAAGTCACCGGCAGGCATTTACCGGCGCGAATGTAAATCGGCACGCCGGCCCAGCGCCAGGTGTCGATATACAGTTTGATCGCAATGAAAGTTTCAACCGTCGACCCCGGAGCCACGCCTTCGACCTTCTTGTAACCGTTGTATTGGCCGCGCACGACGTCTTCCGGCTTGATGGGGCGAACGGCTTTCAGCAGCGCCGCCTTGGAGTCGCGCTCCGCTTCGTGAGCCTCGCCGGTCGGCGGATCCATGGTGAGATTGCCCAGCACCTGCAGCATGTGATTTTGCACGACGTCGCGCAGGGCGCCGGTCTCGTCGTAAAACTTGCCGCGATCGCTGACGCCGAAATTCTCCGCCATGGTGATCTGGATACAGCGCACATACTCGCGGTTCCAGATGGGCTCGAACACGGGATTGGCGAAGCGCGTATAGAGAATGTTCTGCACCGGCTCTTTGCCGAGGTAGTGATCGATGCGGAAGATGTTTTCTTCGGGAAAATACTTGTGGAGAATGCGATTCAGCTCCAGCGCGGTCGCCAGATTGTGGCCGAAGGGCTTCTCGATCACCACGCGGGCATTCTCGGCGCAACCTGACTTCGCCAGTTGCTCCGCTACGGTGCCGAACAGGCTGGGCGGTACGGCTAAATAATGCAGCGGAGCCTTGGCGTCGCCCAACTGCTTGCGCAGTTCGGTGAAAGTCGCCGCATCGGCGTAATCGCCGTCAACATAGCGCAACAAACTGATGAGTTTTTCGAATGGCCCCTGCTCCAGGCCTCCATGCTCCTCCAGGCTTTCTTTGGCGCGCTGCTTCAACTGGTCCAGGGTCCATCCGGCCTTGGCCACTCCGATGATCGGCACATTGAAACCCTCGTCGCGAATCAGGTCCTGCAAGGAAGGAAAGATTTGCTTGTAGGCTAGATCGCCCGTGGCCCCGAAAAATACAAATGCATCCGACATTCCGTCTGACATTCTCTGTAGCCTCCCGCCCTTGGTTCCTACTTCGAGTTCGCGATCGCCTGCTTGGCTGCCGCAACCACGTGGTCCACTGTAAATCCAAAATGCTGCATCACGACCTTCATCGGTGCCGACATGCCAAAGGTGTGCATGCCAAGCACGACGCCCGTACGTCCGGCATAACGCTCCCAGCCGATTGGCGAAGCCTCTTCCACGGTTACGCGCGCGCCGATCGACGGCGGCAGCACGCTGTCGCGATAGGTCTGGTCCTGCGCATCGAACAGCGCCCAACTGGGCATGCTGACCACGCGGGTCTTGATCCCTTCCTTCGTCAGCTGCTCCCACGCCTGGACGCAGAGTGCAACTTCGCTGCCACAGCCGATCAGGATGACATCGGGTTTGCCATCTGCGGCATCGACCATTGCGTAGGCGCCTTTTGCCAGCCCGCTGGCAGCGGCAAACTTTGTACGGTCGTATATTGGCAGCGCCTGGCGGCTGCAGATGATCTCGCACGGGTGATCCGTGGTGGTCATCGCGACGCGGTATGCCTCGCTCATTTCGTTGGCATCCGCCGGACGAATCACCAGCATACCCGGAACGGCACGCAGCGAAACCAGCTGCTCGATCGGCTGATGCGTCGGGCCGTCTTCGCCAAGGCTGATGGTGTCGTGCGTCCAGATGTGGAGCGCTGGAATTTCCATCAGCGAGGACAGCCGAAGCGCGCCGCGAGCGTAGTCGGTAAAAATCAAAAAGCCCGAACCGAACGCGCGCAACCCGGTCAGCACCATGCCATTCACGATGGCGCACATGGCGTGCTCTCGAATGCCGAAGTGGAAGTTGCGTCCCTTGTAGTTGCCCAGTTCTCCCTCCGGCTGGAAGTCGCCGGCAAACTCAAACTCAAGGCGAGTTTTTGTGCTGGGATACAAGTCGGCCGCGCCGCCCATCAGCCAGTTAACTTTTTGCGCCAAGGCGTTCAGAACTTTTCCCGACGCGTCGCGCGTCGACATGCCGGCAGCATTGGTTGCGAAAGTTGGCAGCGCCTTCTCCCATCCCGTTGGCAGACTGCGCTGGTTCATATTTTCGATGTCCGCGGCTAAATCTGGATACTGCGCCTTATAACGCGCAAACATCGCATCCCAATCTTTGCTCAGCTTGGCTCCGCGCGTGCCCATGCCCGCAGCGAAATGCTCGCGCACGCCGGTGGGCACCACAAATGACTCGTCCGGAGAGAAGCCAAAGAATTCCTTGGTCAGCCGAACTTCTTCGACTCCCAGCGGCTCGCCGTGAGCGGCAGAGGTGTCCTGCTTGTGTGGGGCGCCGTAACCAATGTGGCTGTGCACGATGATCAGCGTGGGCCGATCGGTAGTGTCGTGGAAGCGCTTCAGGGCGCGCTCGACCAGTTCAATGTCGTTGGGATCGCTAACGCGAGCGACCTCCCAGCCATATGCCATGAACCGCGTCGCCACATCTTCGGTGAAAGCCAGATCGGTGTGGCCTTCGATCGTCACGTGATTGCAGTCGTAAATCCAGCACAGGTTTGCAAGCTTCAGATGTCCGGCCAACGAAGCTGCTTCGCTGGAAACGCCTTCCATCAAGCAGCCATCGCCGCAAAGCGCGTAGGTGTTGAAGTCGAACAGATCGTAGCCGGGCCGGTTATAGGTTGCGGCCAGCCACTGCCTCGCGATCGCCATACCAACGCTGTCGGCGACACCTTGCCCAAGCGGGCCGGTTGTGGCTTCCACGCCCGTTGTCCAGCCGTACTCGGGATGTCCCGGACAGCGACTGCCTTCCTGGCGAAAGGTCTTGATGTCCTCGATCGTGACCGCCAGGCGGTCTTGATTCTCGTAGCTCTTGTTCTCGGCTTTGATTCCGGTGAGATGAATCAGCGCGTACAGCAACATCGAAGCGTGGCCGGCAGAAAGGACAAAGCGATCGCGATTGGGCCACCAGGGCTGCTGCGGATTGTAGCGAAGCACTTTCTGCCACAGGGCGTAGGCCGTGGGCGCGGCGCCCAGCGGAGTACCCGGATGTCCCGAGTTGGCTTTCTGCACACCATCGATTGCAAGTGTGCGAATGGTGTTGATGGCCAACTGATCGATGCTGCCGCTGCTAGCTTTCTTTGCCTGTTGCGGAATCATAGCCAGGACCTCACTTCAATGCCTTAGGCAAAAGGCTTCATTTTGGATTACCGAGCCAACACAGCGGCAGCAGCCTGATGTCTTGTTGCCGCTCGAAGAAAAACGCGGGGATTTTGGCTGGCGCAGAAGCGCCGCAATTCTATCGCAAAAAACCTTACCCGACCAAACTGTAATTCCCTATCACATTGTGGGACATTCGGCCGCCTGTTAACGGGAGATGAATCTAAGCGGATCGCCGCGTTCGGCGCGCTGAATAAAGGCGATCGCCTGTCTTTCCGCCCATCGGCCGTCGTAGCCGTTGGCATCGGCGAGAAAGGCGCAGTGGCCGCCACGAGCCGTTTCAACGTAAGTGATGTAAGGATTCTGCAGCAGTTTCTCGCGAGTAGGCGGCAGTACCCGGATGAATGGATCATCAAGCGAATGCAGCACCAGCGTTGGTACTGCAATGTGCTCGACCACTCGCGCCGCGGCCGCTCGCGTGTAGTAGTCCTGAGCATCGCGAAAACCCGAATAGCGCGCCGTGATCCTATCGTCGAAGTCGCGCAGGCTGCGCATCCCGCGTAAATGACGAAGATCGTAGCGGCCAGGAAACAGAGCCGCTTTACGACGAAGGCGGCGCCGCAAGCCACGCAAGAATTTCCATTCGTAGATGCGGTTGGCGGGATCATGCAAAGCGTCAGCCGACGGGGCCAGGTCAACCGCAGGCGACACGCCAACTCCGGCCTTCACCTGATGCGGAGCATCGGAGCCCCACTCGCCAAGCAACTTCAAAACAAGATTGCCGCCCATCGAGTAGCCGACGAACGCCAGCTTCTGCAAATCGTCATCAGCAATCAGCGTTTTGGCGATTACCCCGACGTCGGCCGACATGCTGGAGTTGTAAAGCGTAGGCCCAAGATGCTCGGTGTCACCGCAGTTCCGCATGTTCATGCGAACGACATTCATGCCGGCGTCCCATGCCTTGCTGCCGGTTCCGACCACATATTGCGAATCGCTGGAGCCTTCCAGACCGTGCACGATGACCAGTGTCATTGCGGTTTTGCGCTCGGCTTGCCAGTGACAGTGACACAGCACCTGCACTCCAGGTTCGACGTTAAACAGCCGCTCCTCCGCAGGAGGAAGCAGATTGCGTCGGGGCAGAAAATTCCCGGCGATCGTCTGCGTGTGACCGTTGAGAAATGGCCGTCGCGGACGGAAAGGCTCACCGAAGAAGTCGGACGCGTACATCTTCGCCCCCGGGGATGGACGTGGCTGCGAGAGGGATCGTGAGGTTGGATCCTGGGCGGCGATGGTAAACGGCTCCTGTCTCTATAATAGAGTCATCCCGAAGAACTGCCGACTCATCGAGCCGGCAAAGAAATTTCAGGGGACGGAGCAAGAGATGCCCATTTTTGAATACCGTTGCGAATCCTGCGGCCACAAGTTTGAAGCAATTGTTTTCGGGGGACAGAAAGCCGAGTGCCCGAAGTGCCATACCGAAAAGTTGGAGCAGCAGCTCTCGACGTTCGCTGTCAATGCGAAAGACCATTCAGCCTCGCCCGCCGCGGGATGCGGGCAGTCGAATTGCTGCATGATGAACGGCGGTGGCTGCGACCTAAATTGAATAGTCCGCTCATACCTCCCGGGACTCGGAGCGCTCACCCGCTAACCCCCACCAAGGTTAGCTGCGCTGCACCGGCCTGAATTTCCTATTTCTTTAAACAGGGTGTTGCGATAGAGTACCCCTTCTGCAAGCACCACCAGTCATTACCTCCGCACTCGTTCGATAGCTGAGCCTGCTTATTTGTTCGCGATCTTCTGCGGATGGTTGTCGTAGTCTGCCTACCGTCGAGTGAACTTACCCAATCTGTGGAGAACCCATGTCAGCATCGCGCCGTCTCTCGTCACTTTTGCCCCTAATTGTCCTCTTTTGCCACTTTGCCTCAGCGCAAAATCCCCTACGCCTGAAGACAGTATCGCCCTGCCGCTTGGTCGACACGCGGCCAGGCAACGGCGGTTCCGGCCCGATTCCGGGTGGCACAGCGCAGTCTTTCAACTTACCCAGCCTGGCTGAATCGGGAGGCGCTGGAGGCTTATGTACACCTTTCAGCCTCTCCTCTGCCTCGGCTTATTCTCTGAACGTGACGCTGGTTTCAGGCGGGTCCCGTGTTCGTTACCTCACCATCTGGCCGACAGGCGAGCCCCAGCCGGGCGTGTCGCTCATGAATTCCTTCGACGGTCGGACGAAGGCTAACGCGGCTATCGTCCCGGCAGGAACGAGCGGTGCGGTGAGCGTCTATGTCAGCGATACCACCAACGTCCTCATCGATATCAATGCCTACTTCGACTCCGCGTCTGACAGTTCCGCCTTGGCCTTCTTTCCGCTGGCTCCCTGTCGAATTGTCGATACGCGTAACTCGGGCGGCCCGCTTTCCGGCCGGCAAGAACACGATTTTTCCATCCCAGGTAACTGCGGCATTCCTTCCGACGCTGTAGCGTACTCGTTCAACATCACCGCGTTGCCGACCAGCACGCTGGGCTATCTGACCGTCTGGCCTGCAGGCGAGCCCCAGCCGGCCGTCTCCACCCTCAACGACAGCACGGGCACCAACGTAGCCAATGCTGCCATCGTCCCGGCGGGCACGGAAAACAAAACGGCCGTTTATCCCTCAGCCAATACGAACCTGCTCATCGATACCAACGGCTATTTTGCGCCGGCGAACTCCGCCTCCAATCCGCTTTCCCTTTATCCCATCACTCCGTGTCGAATTGTCGATACGCGCGAAACCATTGGCGGTTTTAACGGCACGATTCCCATCGGTGTCGTCGGCAGTTTGTGTGGAGTTCCCAACGTCGCTCAAGCCTTCACGTTAAACGCGACGGTATTGCCCACTGGACCTCTCGGATTCCTGACCCTCTGGCCGGAGGGTTCAAGCCAACCTGGCGTGTCCACCTTGAACGCTGCCGATGGAGCTGTGACCTCGAACATGGCGATTGTGCCGGCAGGCAGCGGCAACGACTCGGTCAATGCCTTTGCATCCGGCTCCAATCCAACGCAACTGCTGCTCGATATCGCCAGCTATTTCGCGCCCATCGGCAGTGTCGGCGTGCTGACGTCGTCGCTGCCGAACGGCACGCAGGGCAGCCGGTTACAATGTGCAGTTGGTCGCTACGGGAGGCGTTCCGCCTTACACGTGGATCGAAGACGGGCGGCAACCTGCCACCGAACTTGAGCTTGACGTCGGCAGGAGTTGTTCCAGGGCACAACTACCAGCAACCGGCAACTACAGCTTTACCGCGCAAGTTACGGATTCAAACTCGCCCGCGGGAACATCGTCGGCGAATCTGCAGATCACCGTCAACGGCAGTGCCGGAAGCTTGTCCGTCACCTCGTCCAGCTTGGCCGGCGGAACGGTCAGCACGCCTTACAACGCTCTGCTGACGGCGAACGGCGGAATTACTCCTTACACCTGGAGCATCACTTCCGGCAGCTTGCCCGCAGGTCTCAGCCTGAACCCCAGTTCGGGACTCGTCAGCGGCGTTCCGGGAGCCGCAGGTCTCTCCAGCATGACAGTGCAGGTGAAAGACGCCGATAACAATACGGCCTCGCAAGTGGTCACCCTCAACATCAACACCGGTGACGCCAACGGAACCCTGAACGGAAATTACGCCGTTACCTTCCAGGGATTCGATGCGGGCAATGCGTTTGCCGCCCTGGCTGGGTTTACCGCCGATGGAAATGGTCACATCACGGCTGGTGAAACCGATTCCAATAGCCATTCGGGCGTCAAGCACGCGACCATCACCAGCGGCTCCTATTCGATCGGCAGCAATGGACTGGGGCAAATCAACTGGACCGACAGCAGCGGAGGCACGGTTTCGCTTCTGGTCTCGACTGGTGCGGCCGAAGATATGCGCGTGATCGCCTTCAACCAAAATGGTTCGGGTGGAACATGGGGAGCCGGGGTGATGCGTCAGCAGAATCCTTCCGACTTCAATGAACCCGCCCTGGCTGGAAACTGGGCCTTCGGTCTGCAGGGCTACGACAGCTCCGGAGATCCTTTCTCAGCTGATGGCTTTTATACCGAAAGCGCTAGTGGAACGTTCAGCAACGGTGAGGAAGATGTGAATGACTTCGGAACGCACAGCCAGCTTTCGTTTACCGGCTCGGTTTCGGGCAATGCCGATGCGAACGGTCGAGCAACAACGCAAGTTCACATTGGCGCCTCTACTATCAACTACGCTGCTTACATCGTTTCGGCGAACGAAGTCTTCCTGGTGGACATCGACAATGGCGGCCTGCTCACTGTTACCGATGCGCTAAAGCAAACTGGCTCGACCTTCAACAACTCATATCTCAATGGAAACTCCGTTGGAGTGGGAAGCCGTATCAACAATGCGGGCCAGAACAACGCCAAAAACCAATCCGTTGCCGTGCTGATCAATGCGAATGGCGTCGGCGACATCAACTTCAACATCGACGCCAATACAGGCGGGATCTTCGGTCAATCGACGGACGGTGCGACGTATACCGTCGCTGCGAACGGCAGAACCAGCCTCAACTTCTCGAGTGGGGCGGTCATCATCTGCTACATGGTTGGCCAAAACGAGGGCTTTTGCATCAATACAGCACCCGCCAGCGGCGATAACGTCAAGGGCGCAGAAGTTATCTACTTCCAGCCGCAGGCAGCCGGCCCCTTCAGCAACTCGTCACTCAACGGCGAATACATGGGTGGCTCGCTGCCCGAATACATGTCAGGCGATATCAGCCAGATCGATAGCACTCTGGCCAACGGCTCTGCCACCAATCCGCAGCTTACTTCTACCTTCTCTCAAAGCGGACCGAACGGCACCCAGCAAAACCAGACGCTCAACGGAGCCTATTCTGTCAGCGCCAATAATGGTGCGATCGCCGTCACGCAGAACGGCGCTTTCGTTTACTACGGGTTCGTCATCTCCTCCACCAAATTGGCTCTGGTTTCGGCCACGAATCCGTTCGTCACCATTGAGTCCGCTTCGTTGGCGCCTCACCATCACTAAACCTTAGCTAAGTCTCTCTTACCGGCCCGTCAGAAATGGCGGGCCTTTTCTGTGCTTAGCTAACCTACACGATGCCCGGCTTAGCTAAATTCTCAAAATCCCGCCCAATCCGGAACTCACGTGTAACAGAGGAACCTTCTCAGTAAACCCATTTTATTGTGCTTCTTAGATTTGGTCGACGCAAGGAATTGTGGCCGGTCACCCTCGTGCAGGAAAGACGTAGAAAACCCCAATTTCCTCTTGACAGGCAACGATTTAGGTATACGATACGTCGTAAGTGGTACGAAGTGGGAGGCAGTGGTACAGAACCTTCAACCTCGGAGAGATTCTGGATGCGAAGGCAACGAATCGTCATTGCTCAATCGCAACCGCGCTTTGAGGTCGGGAATGTTTGCCCCCTTTGTGAGAGTTAACGGCAACGCCGAACTTTATGTTTCGCGGCACCCATTTAACGCGTTTGGACGAGAAAGGGCGTCTCAAGATGCCCGCGGAATTCAAGCGCGAAATCGACGAGAACTACTCGGCGCAATTCTACATAACCAGCTGGGACGGCAGAAGTGCCAAGGTGTATCCCCTGCAGTCGTGGGAAGAGATCGAGCGCAAGCTGGCTGCTCTGCCGGAGATGAACAAGACCAAGCAGAAATTTCTGGAACGCACCAGCTACTACGGGCAGGTCGTCGAGTTCGATGGACAGGGCCGGCTGCTGATGCCACAGGTTCTGCGCGAGACTGCCAACCTCAAGGGTGAGGTCGCGGTGATGGGCAATCTGAAGCACCTGGTGGTGCGGAATGCGGATGAACTTCGCAAAGCGGTTGCCGAGCCCTTCACTGAGGAAGACGAAACCACTCTGAGCGGGCTGGGGATTTAGTGGGCTGGGCATTTGAGCAGCGGGCTTACGGGTAGAGCGGCGCTTTAGCGCCGCGTAAAAGCTCCTCACCTTGTCGTCTCGAGCGGACTTTAGTCCGCGAGATTGTTGGAGTGGGTGGACAACGAGTTTGCAGAATCGAACGCCCCCGGGGGCGGACATGGCGAGAAGGAGTTTGGCCATGTCTCAGTTCTTTTAAAACCAGCGATCGAATTCCTGGCCGTTCGGCGCGGCGGGACTTTTATCGACCTGACCCTCGGATTGGCGGGGCACGCTTGCGAAATCGCAAGGCGCCTCGGCGCACAGGGCCGTTTGATTGGGTTCGATAAAGACCCGGCAGCGTTGGAACGGGCGCGCGAGCGACTGACGAAGCCGCCAGCAGAGTTGGCGGGGGACTGGCCGCAGATTGAGCTGGTGCATGCCTCCTTCGCCGAAGTGGCCGAGCATGTGGCGGCAGCATCCGCAGACGGAATGCTGGCCGACCTGGGTGTCAGTTCCATGCAATTGCAAAACGCAGCGCGAGGATTCAGTTTTCAGGCGGACGGGCCCTTGGATATGCGGATGAATACGCAGTCGGGGCTGACCGCCGAACAAGTGGTAAACCGCATCGACGAGCGCGAGCTTGCCAATGCGATTTACGAATTCGGTGAGGAAAGGAGGTCGCGGAGAATCGCCAGAGCCATTTGTCGGGCGCGGCCGATTCATACCACCGCTCAACTAGCGGGTGTGATATCGGCCGCGGCCCGGCCAATGAACCAGTCTGAACGGCGCATTCATCCGGCGACAAAGACCTTCCAGGCCCTCCGAATTCTGGTGAACCGTGAACTCGATGACCTGAAGACGCTGTTGAGCAAAAGCTCCGCTCCTCAGGTGCTGAAGCCGGGCGGCAGGTTAGTGATCATCAGCTTCCACTCGCTGGAAGATCGCATCGTGAAAGATGCGCTGCGAGATGGGGCGCGCGACGGTATCTACCGCGTGCTGACCAAGAAGCCGGTGACCGCCGACGAGGAAGAGATCGATCGCAATCCGCGGTCGCGCAGCGCGAAGCTGCGGGCAGCGGAAAAGATTTGAGTTAGGTAGAGCTGGCCTTCACGCCAGCGTCCAGGTTTCAGGTTTTACGAAAGCCGGCGTTAGCCGGAAGCATGATTCAGTTTCTCGATTGCGCAACTTCGCAACCTTCCTTCACCAGTTCGGTGGGTGGCTGCGGAAAAAGCTGTGGGTAATGTGAATAAGTTCAGGGCTCCTGGAATTCGGCCCGTGTACCCAAAATTAAGGATCGCCGCCGCGACATTGAGAAGCGGGCAGGCAGGAGAAAGTTATGGCAGCCGGAGTTCTTTACCCGACCTTGGCACAGACTGGTGAGTGGAACGAGCAGGTGTCGGCGCAGCAGCAGCCGCGCGGCATGTTCATCGGCACTCCGGAAATTTATTTCGCCAAGCGCATCGACAATTCGCGCGTCGTAATGGTGACCGACCCCAAGCGCCGTCGCGAGATGGCGACCTTCGGCATCACTCTGGGTGTGCTCTTCCTGTTCGTCATGGTTTATCTGTTTCAGCACTTCAGCGCAATCGAGTATGGCTACAAGATCGAGCAACTGAAAGCGCAGCGCGACGCTGTCGCTGAAACCAACCGCACCCTGAGCCTCGAAGAGGCTTCGCTGAAGGACCTTTCGCGCATCGATCGTCTGGCGCGCCAGATGGGAATGCAGCGTCCGGAAGAAGGCCAGTGGCAGTCGATGGATGCGGGCACAATTGATCCGGCGACGCCGGTTATGGCGAAAGCCAACGGCATCATGGTGGTTTCAGGTCTGCAGTAGTTTCGGGCTTGCAGCTGTTTCGGGCGCGCAGTTTTTCGATGGCACAGCGGCGCCTCAACGCTGCATTAGAACAGGGGCTTTGCCCCTGGGTCCTCAGCCATAACTTTACCGGCGGTCCGGCAGCAACGGACCGCCTTCGCCACATAAAGCGGCCCTGGCAGTATCGCTAAGTTCAGCCGGCGAACCAGCCGAGCGCAGCAGAATGGAGTACCGGGGAATGCGGGCGAGCGCTCCGAAAACACCAAGCAAACGTCTCTACGTCTTTGCTGCCCTTCTTTTCATTTGGATTCTCATCATCTGTTTCCGGCTGTTCCGCTTGCAGGTCGTGAAATACCAGGACTTCATGCTGCGCGCGACGCGCCAGCAGCAACGCACGATTCCCATCGAGCCTCGCCGCGGCAACATCTACGACCGTAATGGTTATGCGCTGGCGATGTCGATCGATGTCGATTCTGTTTTTGCTGTGCCCGGCGAGATCGGCGACTTGGCGCAAACCGCCAGCATCCTCAGCCCCGTCCTCAAGATGAGTCCGACGGACATCCTGACTCGCTTGCAGGGGAACCGGAACTTCGTCTATCTGAAACGCAAGGTCGACGGCGAGACCGCGGACCGCATCAGAGAACTCAATCTTCACGGCATCTACTTCCGCAAAGAACCCAAGCGTTTCTATCCCAAGCGCGAATTGGCTGCTCAAACCATCGGTTACGTCGGTATGGACGACGAGGGGTTAGGCGGACTCGAGCGGGAGTTTGATGACGATCTTCGCGGCATTCCGGGGCAGGAGATGATCTCGATCGACGCCAGACGGGCCAAGTTTGACCGCGTGGAACGCCCGCCGGATCCAGGACAAAACCTGGTTTTGACCATCGACCAGACGATCCAGTACATCGCCGAAAAAGAACTGGATCAAGGCATGCAGGACACGCACGCCATCGCTGGAACCGTGGTCGTCGAGAATCCGCGCACCGGCGAAATTCTGGCGCTGGTCAATCGGCCGACATTCAATCCCAACGTTTTCAATAGCGTCCCGCCGGAATCGTTGAAGAATCGCGCCGTCAGCGACGTCTATGAGCCGGGTTCCGTTTTCAAGATCGTGACTTACTCGGCGGCCATCGACCAGCACCTGGTTACGCCCGACGACAAAATTGACTGCCAACACGGCGCAATCGACGTTTTCGGCATGAAGATCCACGACCACGAGAGCCTGGGCGTGGTCACCATCGCCGAAGCCCTGGCGCACTCCAGCGACGTCGCCGCTATCAAGGTCGGCATGAAACTGGGTGAGGATCGGCTGTATGCGTACCTGCACAACTACGGCTTCGGGCAACAGACGGGCATCGAGTTGCCGGGCGAGACCCGTGGCATGGCCAAGACCGTGAATCACTGGTCGAAGGTTTCTATCGGCGCCATCTCCATGGGCCAGGAGATTGGCGTGACGCCCCTGCAGACCATCTCGCTGGTATCGACCATCGCCAACGATGGCGTCTACACCCCGCCCCGGATTGTGGCCGGCGAGCTACCGCCCGACAGCAAGGCGCTGCCGGTCGTTTATCATCCCGCACAACAGCACCGCGTAGTCACGACTATGACTGCAGCGGAGATGAAGAAGATGATGGAAGGTGTAGTGCTGTTCGGCACTGCGCGAAGAGCGATTCTCGACGGCTACACGGTTGCCGGAAAGACCGGCACGGCGCAGAAGGTCGACCCCAACACCGGCGCTTATTCCAAAACCAAGTACGTGGCTTCCTTCATCGGATTCACGCCGGTGAACACCCCGGCAATCACCATTGCCGTCATCCTCGATTCACCCGCAGGTCTGCACCAGGGCGGCCAGGTTTGCGCTCCGGTCTTCAAGCGCATTGCGCAGCAGGTGCTGGAATATCTGCATGTCCCGCACGATCTGGACGTGAAGAGCACGCAGCGGGACACGCTGATAGCGGCGGCCAAGGGCGCTGACGTCGACGAATCTTCCGATCATCTTGGCGCACCGTTGCAGGACGATCAGACGGTCGCAGCAAATACGCCTGCGCCTCAGGCTCCCGCCATGAAGAAAGCGACCCCGCTGGACGATGTGAAGGCCACAATTCCAGCAGCAACGAACACCGCTCCAGAAGCGGCGGAAGCGCAGAGCACTATGCCTGCGATGCCTGAGCCCACGACAGAGCCGACGCCGACCAACGGCACAGTCGTTCTCGCTGTCGATGGCGGCGCAGTGGTGCCGTCATTTCTCGGCAAGCCCTTACGCTCGGCAGTAGAAATCGCGCAGCAATCGGGCATGGAGATCAACGCGATTGGGAGCGGTATCGCGCGTGAGCAGTATCCCGCGCCTGGGAGCCACCTGGTCGCCGGACAGCATGTCACCGTGCGCTTCACGCATTAACAGGTTTTCTGATTACGAGCGTGGTTTTGCCGGCCACGATATGTCTTCGCGGCGCTCATCATGCGCAAATACGCAGATATAATGCGGGTAGAATGAATTTTCTTGAGCTGCTGGACGGCGTTGGATATCTGGCCCAGCAGGGCAATCCTCCCATCGCCGGTCTCGACTACGATAGTCGGCGGGTCAAGCCGGGCTGGTGTTTCGTCGCTATGCGCGGCGACAGCACCGACGGCAATCAATTCATCGACAAAGCCCTCGAGTCCGGAGCGGCTGCAATCGTCAGCGATTCGCTGCCTCCGCGTCCCGGCTTGGCATGGGCGCAGGTCGAACATGGGCGTCGCGCGCTCGCGCGTTTGAGCGCGAACTTCTATGGGCGCCCCGCCGAGAAGCTTGCCATCAGCGGGATAACGGGGACGAACGGGAAGACCACCACATCATTCCTGCTGAATGCGATGTTGCGGTCTGGAGGTCGAAAGACCGCGCTAATCGGTACTGTCGAATATCGCATCGAGGACGAGCGCTTCCCTGCTCCGCACACCACACCCGAAGCGCTGGAGCTGAATCAGTTTTTCGCGCGCGCGCTGCAAGCCGGGTGCACCGAAGCGGTAATGGAAGTTTCCTCACACGCGCTGGAGCAAGAGCGCGTTTACGGCGTTCCCTATGACGTCGCTATCTTCACCAATCTCACTCGCGACCATCTCGACTATCACCTGACGATGGAGAAGTACTTCGAGTCGAAAGCGATTTTGTTTCAGGGTTCGGGTACAGAGCCGCCGCGCGCCGCGATCATCAACATCGAAGACGAATATGGCAAGCGGCTGATCAAGCTTTGCAAGAAGCAGCAGGAAGTCCTGACCTACGGTATCGGCTCGGGCGATTTTCACGCCGCCGAGATCAGCATCGAGAGCAATGGAACCAAGTTCACGTTGGTGGCACCGACGGGCAACTACCCCATCTGGAGCCCGCTACTCGGTCGCGTCAACATCTATAACCTGCTCGCCGCAGCAGCCGCGGCTTACGCGCGCAATGTCGAGCCCAAGGCGATCGCCGACGCTGCCTATCAACTCGATCGGGTCGATGGACGGTTCCAGCGCGTCGATGTCGGCCAGCCGTTCTCGGTCATCGTGGACTACGCGCACACCGACGACGCCCTGCGCAACCTTACGGCCGTAGCCCGTGATTTTCTCGCCCAGCGCGGAGGCGGAGGCCGCATTATCACTGTCTTCGGCTGCGGCGGCGATCGTGACCGCACCAAGCGTCCGCTGATGGGCGAAGCCGCCGGGGCTGGCAGCAATTTCGTCATCCTCACCAGCGACAATCCGCGCAGCGAAAATCCGATTGGCATCATGAACGACGCCCTGGCTGGGTTACAGCGCAGCGGCACAAAGTACGTCCTCGAACCAGACCGGCGGAAGGCGATCGCGCTCGCAATTGACGAAGCCAACGCCGGAGACATCGTGCTGATCGCCGGCAAAGGCCACGAAAAAGTGCAGGTCACCGCAACTGGAGCCGTTCCGTTCGACGATGTCGAAGAAGCAGAAAAGGCGCTGCATAAAGCCGGCTACGGAGCCGAGGAGCGCGTCGCCCGAACATGAAGCTGACACTGTCACGTGCCGCCGAATTCATGCCCGCCACCGGTGAGTTCGACGACGAAGCCGTCGCCACCGGTTACTCCATCGATTCGCGCACCCTTCAGCCGGGCGATCTGTTCTTCGCCGTACGCGGTGAGCGACTCGACGGCCACGACTATGTGGAGGCCGCACTGGCCAAAGGCGCCGTAGCCGCCGTCGTGGAACACGCTCACATTGCCAGGTTCGCCTCTAAATCGAAGCTGCTCGCAGTCGAGGATTCCCTGCTGGCGTTGCAGCGTTTGGGAGCCGCGGTGAGGCGCCTCTGGGGTAAGCCGCTGGTCGGGGTAACCGGCTCGGCCGGCAAAACCACGACCAAGGAATGTATCGCCCATGTGCTTTCCGCCCGACATCGCGTCCTGAAATCTCAAGGCAATCTCAACAACCACTTCGGCATGCCCTTGCAGCTCCTGAAGCTGGAGGCGGAGCACGAGATCGCCGTCATCGAGATGGGCATGTCGCATGCCGGCGAAATCACTGCCCTGGCGAAGCTTGCCCAGCCTGATTGCGGTGTGGTGACCATGGTCGCGCCCGTCCACCTGGAGTTCTTCGAGTCCATCGCCGGCATTGCTCGCGCAAAATACGAACTGATCGAGTCGCTGCACTCCGGCGGTATCGCCGTGCTCAATGCCGACGATGAATACGTCTCGCAGTTCGGCCGCGACTTTCACGGCCGCGTGGTGATGTTCGGGCGGCACACCTCTGCCGACGTGTCCGCGCGGAATATCGAGTCTCGCGGTCCCGAGGGCTCGGCATTCGACATCGCCGCCGACGGCAAATCGGCACACGCTGTCCTGCCGCTGCTCGGCGAACATAATATTTACAACGCGCTCGCCGGGGTCGCCGTGAGTCTTCAGTACGGTGTACCGCTGGAGACCGCAGCGGATTCGCTGGCCACGTTATCAGCTGGTGACAAGCGCGGAGAAATCCTCAACATCGGCGGAGCCACTGTCATCAACGATTGCTACAATTCGAATCCGAAGGCCCTCGATAGCATGGTGCGATCGTTGGCGAAGATACCAGCGCGGCGCCGAATCGTTGTCGCCGGCGAAATGTTGGAATTAGGTCCGCTGGGCGAACAGATGCATCGCGACTGTGGCCGCCACATGGCCGAAGCTGGGATCGATTTTGTGCTTGGCGTGCGTGGGTTGGCGCAGGCGATTGTCCAGGGCGCAAAAGAAGCCGGCGTATCGGCAGAGTTTGTAAGTTCGCCGCAAGAAGCCGGAGAGTGGCTCAAGCGCGAAGTGAAATCGGGTGATGCGGTGTTGTTGAAGGCCTCACGCGGCGTTCGCCTGGAGCGAGCGCTGGAAGTTTGGAAAGCTGTTAGTGCTTGACGGCGCACCAGGAGGTGCGCTCCTTCACTGAGAACGGGGACGAATTTGCTCTATTGGTTGCTCTACCAAAAAGGATTTGTCGTCTTTCACATCGGCCCGTTCCGAATTTTTCGCTATCTCACGTTTCGCACCGTCTTCGCCAGCCTGACTGCACTCTTCATCGGCCTGATCATCGGCCCCGCAGTCATTCATCGCCTGCGTGAATTCCAGATCGGCCAGTACATCCGCGAAGACGGCCCCAAGGACCACCAGAAGAAAGCCGGCACGCCGACCATGGGCGGCGTCCTCATCGTCGTGGGCATGCTGATTCCGACCTTGCTCTGGGCAGACCTCACGAACCGCTTCGTGTGGATTGCCGTGCTGGCGACGCTGGCTTTTGCGGCTATCGGTTTCGCCGACGATTACTTGAAGGTCGTCCATCGCCGTAACCTTGGCCTTACGGCTCGCGCCAAGCTGACTTACCAGTTTCTGGCGGCATTTGTGGTTGGCGCGGTGCTGAGTGCGCTGGAAACGCACGGCCTGTATTCGACTCGGCTTGATCGTGCCGTTCCTGAAGCAGTTCCGGCCTGACCTGGTGGTCAGCAGTTGGCATCATGGATACTTGGCGCCGCTGGCGTTCCTGCCGTTCATCCTTTTCGTCTCCATCATCATCGTCGGCTCCAGCAACGCCGTGAATCTCACCGACGGTCTGGATGGTCTGGCGATTGGCTGCACGGTCATCGCCGCCGGAGCGCTCACCGTCCTGACCTACGTCAGCGGCCACGCAGTCTTCGCCGACTACCTGGAGCTCTCGAAGATGCCTCAGGTAGCCGAGGTGACCATCTTCTGCGGATCGATGGTTGGCTCGGCCATTGGCTTCCTCTGGTACAACGCCCACCCGGCCGAAATCTTTATGGGCGACGTCGGCTCGCTGGCGCTGGGCGGAGCTATCGGCACCGTCGCGGTCATCATCAAACAGGAACTGCTGCTGCCCTTCATCGGCGGCGTCTTCGTGATCGAAGCGCTCTCGGTGATCCTGCAGGTGGGCTCGTACAAGCTTCGGCGCAAACGCATCTTCAAGATGGCGCCCATCCATCACCACTTCGAGTTGCTGGGCTGGAGCGAGTCCAAGGTGATCGTGCGCTTCTGGATCGCCTCGCTGGTGTTTGCACTCTTTGCTCTCACCACGTTGAAGTTGAGGTAGTGGCCCGAAGAACGTGGCACAATGACAAGTTGGACGAAGTGTCTCGACGGCGTTCGCCGTCGCGGGCAAAGAGATCAGGCTCAGTACGGCGCACCTGAAAGTGCGTCCCTTCAAAACTTGTCATGGATGTTAAGGGCAAACGCGCGCTGGTGGTCGGGCTGGGGAAGTCCGGCGTCGCCAGCGCTCTTTTTCTTGCCGAACGTGGCGCCACCGTCGCCGTCTCCGACGCCAAATCGCCGGAACAGCTCCGGGAAGAGATTCCGGTGCTCCTCGATCACGGCATCAGCGTCGAGACCGGTCAGCACGGCGAGCGCACGTTTCGCGATCAGGACTTGATTGTCGTCAGTCCCGGGGTTCCCTACGACGTTCCCCAACTTGGTCCATGCGCGCGAGCGCGGCATCCCCGTCATTGGAGAAGTGGAACTCGCGGCGCGCTTCCTCAAAGGACACATCGTTGCCATCACGGGCTCGAACGGCAAGACCACCACGACAACGCTGGCCGGCGATATCATCGCCGCTGGCGGACGCAAAACTCTTGTCGGCGGCAACATTGGCACCCCGGCGATCACGTTCGTCGACCGCGCCACCGACGACAGCTGGCTGGTCCTCGAAATCAGCAGCTTCCAGCTGGAAACCATCGAGAGTTTCCATCCGCGGATTGCGGTAGTGCTGAACATCACGCCCGATCACCTCGACCGTCATCACACCTTCGAGAACTACGCTTCAACCAAGGCTCGCATCTTCGAGAATCAAGTGCCGGGCGACTTTGCTGTCCTCAACGCCGACAACGAACCTACTACGGCACTGGCGGCTGGGACGAAAGCGGAGGTCTACTGGTTCAGCCGGCTGGAAGAGGTCGACCGCGGCGCCTTCGTACACGGCGACCACATCGGCTGGCGCGATCAGCAGGGCACACGGCACATCATGCCCCTGAGCGAAATCGGCCTGAAGGGCGCGCACAACGTTGAGAACGTGCTGGCGGCGGTTTGTGTTGGGATGCTGGCGGGCATCGCCCCCGAGAAGATCCGCAGCGCGGTCGCCGAGTTCAAGGCGGTCGAGCACCGGCTGGAATATGTAGCGACGGTCGCGGGCGTCGAGTACTACAACGATTCCAAGGCAACAAACGTCGACGCGACCATCAAGGCGCTGGAATCCTTTCCGGGACGCATTCACCTCATCCTCGGCGGCAAGGACAAAGGCAGCGATTACGGCGTGCTGAATGAACTGCTGAAGGAGCGCGTCAAGCGGGTCTACACCATCGGCGCTGCGGCCGCGAAGATCGAGTCGCAGGCGAAGGGCACTGAGATCGTAGGCGTCGGAACTTTGGAAGCGGCGGTAAAGCGCGCCAGCGAAGCTGCATTACCGGGCGATGTCGTGCTGCTCGCCCCGGCTTGCGCCAGCTTCGACCAGTTCGACAGCTACGAGCATCGCGGGCGGGTTTTCAAAGATTTGGTTCGGCAACTAGCGGCAAGGAAGCAGGAGCGCGAGCAGGTCGGAAGCAAGGCTCCTGGAGGCGGTGAGTAGATGGCCAAGCGCGTCAGCGTCGACAAATGGATGTTCACGGTCACGCTATTGCTGGTCTTCATCGGACTGGTGATGGTGTTCAGCGCCTCGGCGGTGATGGCCAAGGAGCGCTTCGGCTCGCCTTACGGCTTTCTGGTGCGGCAAATGGCGTGGGCGGCGGCTGGCATCATCGCCATGGTCGTCATCATGAACGTGAACTACAAAGTGTTTCGGCGGCCGACGTTCGTGTTCACGCTTCTGGGCATCACCTCGCTACTGCTGATCGCCGTTTTCCTCTTCCGCGACTCGCACAACACGCACCGCTGGATTAAGTTCGGCGGCTTCTCGTTCCAGCCGTCGGAGGTCGCCAAACCAGCTCTCATCTTGTATCTCGCCTATTTCCTCGAGACACGCTGGCAGCAGATCGCCGACGTCAAGAACGTGCTGCTTCCGGCCGCAGCTCCCACGCTTCTGTTCGCGCTGCTTATCGTCAAGGAGCCGGATCTCGGGACGGCCATCGCCTGCGTCGCCATCTCTACCGCCGTGCTTTACGTCGCCGGCATGAACATGAAGTATCTGTGGGCCGGAGCTGTTGCTTCTCTCGTCCCGCTTTACTTCCTGATCGTGCGCGTGCCTTGGCGCTGGGCCCGCATGCAGGCCTACTTTGATCCTTTCAAGGATCCGCAGGGCAAAGGCTTCCACATTATTCAGTCGATGATCGCGGTCAGCACAGGCGGCCTCACCGGGCTCGGCCTGATGGAAGGCAAGCAGAAACTCTTCTACCTGCCTGAGCCGCATACCGACTTCATCTTCGCCGTGACGGCAGAAGAGCTGGGCATGTGGGGATCGGTGCTCGTGGTCTCGCTTTTTGGCATCTTTCTATATCGTGGCGTCCGGACAGCGTTGCGCACCGAAGACATGTTCGGCAAATTTCTGGCCACCGGTATTACAGCAATGGTAGTCGTCCAGGCCCTGTTCAACATCAGCGTGGTGCTCGCCCTGGTTCCGGCGAAAGGCATCCCGCTGCCCTTCATTTCGTACGGCGGAACATCCCTATTTATCACCCTGGCCACAGTGGGAGTGCTGCTCAACGTTAGTCAGCAAGCAGGCTGAGCATGCGCGTCATCATTGCAGGAGGCGGCACAGGCGGACACGTGATTCCCGCGCTCGCCATTGCGCAGGAATTGCGCTCGACTTATCGCGCTGAGGTGCTGTTCGTCGGAACGTCGCGCGGCATCGAGAAGCGACTGGTGCCCGCCGCCGGCTACGAACTCAAGCTGATCGAAGTCGGCGCATTGAATCGCGTCTCCACTGCTACGCGCGTAAAGACAATGCTTGATCTGCCGCGAGCCATGATGTCTGCGGCTCGACTGATCCGCGAATTTCGACCTGACGTCATGATCGGAGTCGGCGGCTACGCTTCCGGACCGGCGATGCTGATGGGCGGCATCCTTCGCGTTCCGGCTATCGCCTTCGAGCCGAACGTCGTTCCCGGATTCGCCAATCGACTGGCGGCGCGCACTGCGAAAGCCGCAGCCGTACAATTCGAGAAGACCTGCGCCTACTTCCGCAATTGCCAGGTAACCGGCGTTCCTGTTCGTCGCGAGTTCTTCAACGTTCCACCTCGGCCGAAAGATGCGCAACCAACGCTGCTGGTCTTCGGAGGCAGCCAAGGCGCGCACGCCATCAACGCCGCCGTCCTCGAAGCGCTGCCGCGTTTGGCAGAAGCCGTTCCGGGGCTTTGCATCATTCATCAGACCGGCGAAAAGGACTACGTTAACGCGCAGGCCGAGTACCTGAAGCACATGGTCGCCGCCGAAGTCTCGCCCTTCATCGACGACATGCCGGGCGCGTTCGCGCGCGCCGATCTGGTGCTTTGCCGTTCGGGAGCCAGCACCGTCGCCGAAATCACCGCCGCCGGCAAGCCGGCGATCTTCGTGCCCTTGCCAACGGCGGCCGACGACCATCAACGCCACAACGCCGAGGCGCTTGCCAACGGCAACGCCGCACGATTGCTGCCGCAAGCCGAGCTCTCGGCGGAGCAGCTGGTCATGGAAATCTCGTCGCTGTTGAATGATCGTCCGCGCCTGGCAAGCATGGCGGATGCCGCGCGCGCCTTTGCTCATCCCGGCGCGGCCGCTAAAATCGCTGCCATGGCAGCTCAGCTGGCTGGCATTCAGACCCAGCACGCGATAGCCTGATAAGGTAATCTTTGACGGGTGGAGCACGCCTTTAAGCGTGCAATTCGGGCCTTGTGAACTGCTCCGCTTTAGCGGCTGAGGTGAGTCACGACCCTCAGGGGCTAAAGCCTGGCGTCAAACGAGCTTCATGCACCGCTGAAGCGGTGCTCCACCTATTCTCTCGCATGTTTGCCAAAATTCAGCACGTCCACTTCGTCGGTATTGGCGGAATCGGCATGAGCGGTATCGCCGAAGTTCTGCTCAATCTCGGCTACAAGGTCTCTGGCTCCGACCTGCGCAAGTCCGCCGTCACCGCCCGCCTCATCAGCCTGGGAGCGTCGATCAGCGAAGGCCATCGCGCCGAGAACATCGCCGGCGCAGAGGTCGTCATCATCAGCTCAGCCGTCCACCGCGATAATCCCGAGGTGCTGGCTGCGCACGAAGAGCACGTCCCCGTGATTCAGCGGGCCGAAATGCTCGCCGAGTTGATGCGGCTGAAGTACGGCATCGCTATCGCCGGCATGCATGGCAAAACCACCACCACATCCATGGTCGCAGCCGTTCTCGCCGCCGGAGGACTCGATCCCACTGTCGTGGTCGGCGGACGCGTGGACGCGATGGGCTCCAACGCGCGCCTGGGCAAGTCGCAGTACCTGGTCGCCGAAGCTGACGAAAGCGACCGCTCATTCCTCAAGCTCTCGCCCATCCTCTCGGTAGTTACCAACATCGACCGCGAGCACATGGACTGCTATCGCGACATGGAAGATGTCGAGAAGACCTTCCTGCAGTTTATGGACGCGGTGCCTTTTTACGGCATGGTCGTCGCCTGCAACGACAACGATGATCTTCGGCGCCTGCTCACGGGCGTGAGGCGTAGAACCGTTACCTACGGACTGCGCGAGGATTCCGACTTCCGCATCTCGCATCTGCAATGCGGCCGCACCGAAGACACGGCGGCCCTTAGCCGCTTCCGCGTCAACTATCGCGGCAACGATCTGGGCGAATTCGAACTGCGCGTCCCCGGCGCGCACAATGTCAGCAATGCCACGGCGGCAATCGCGGTCGGCATTGGCCTCGACATTCCCGTCGAACAGGTTCGCCAGGGGCTGGCGCAATTCAACGGTGTCGATCGCCGTTTCCAGCTAATTGGCAGCGCTGACGGTGTAACGGTCATCGACGACTACGGGCATCATCCTACCGAAATTCGCGCGACGCTGGCGGCTGCGCATCAATGCGGCTTCCAGAAGGTCCACGTCATCTTCCAGCCCCACCGCTATTCGCGAACCCAGTTGCTCATCGACGAGTTCGCTACCGCCTTCCGCGATGCCGACTCCGTCCTGGTGCTCGACATCTATCCCGCCAGCGAGCAGCCGATTCCCGGCGTCACGGGAGAGATGCTGGCCAACCGGATTACCGAAACCGGCGGTCAGGAAGCGCTATACGTCCCGTCCTTCGCCGAAGCCATCGAGTTTGCAGCAGGCGTCGCCAAACCTGGAGACATGATTCTCACCCTCGGCGCAGGCAACATTTCGCAGCTTGGGCCGCAAGTTCTGGAAGCTCTCCAAAGCCGCTCTGCCAGGAGCGTCGGCTAGAGTCTTTCAATTCCGTTTACCTTTGTGGTTCATGTTCACCTGCGCGCCTCACCCAGCGGCAAAAGCCGTGCCGAAATCACTCCGAAAACAGTTATAGTGAGGCGAATAGCCGAAGTTCTCGGCGTTTCATCCGGTTTTCATGGCGCGGAAGAACTCATCGACAATCTCGGACGAGGAATTCGAAAGCCCCGCGCGCGAGCAGCCTTACGCTCGCTCTCATGGGGCCGACGAATCTCCCCTCGATCAGCGCATGCTCGACCTCGACGAAGAGGCCGAGTCGCCGTTTCTGCGTGGCCAGAAGCGCGTTCCGGTTCGCCGCGGAGCGCTGCCGCGCAATGCTTCCGGCCGGGTTCGCCTGATCCTCAAGATCGCTGCTGCGGCGCTGGTGATCGGCGCTATCTGGTTTGGCATACAGCGCTATGGCAACACATCCTGGCGTTTCCGACTCGATTCCAGCGACAACATCGCCGTCTCCGGAATGAACAACGTCTCGCGCTCGCAAGTTCTCGATGTGATGGCCAGCGACATCGATCGCAACGTCTTCTTTGTTCCGCTGGAGCAACGCAAGAAACAGCTTGAGCAGATTCCCTGGGTGCAATCGGCCGCGATCATGCGGTTGTGGCCCAACCGCATCAAGATCGTCGTCACCGAGCGCACACCAGTCGCCTTCGTGGAGGTCAACTCGCGCATCGAGATGATCGACGCCAATGGCGTCATTATGGATATGCCGGCCAACCAGGGACATTATTCGTTCCCTGTAATCCTTGGCATCACTGACAATGATCCGCTCTCGGTTCGCGCGGCGCGGATGAAGATCTACACGCGCTTCATCCAGGAACTCGATAGCAGCGGGGCGCACTATTCCGCCGATATCAGCGATGTCGACCTATCGGATCCCGATGACTTGCGGGCAACGGTGACCGATCCGCACGGAGCCGTGCTGGTCCATCTGGGTTCTTCGAATTTCCTCGAGCACTTCAAAGTTTATGTCGCGCATGTGCAGGATTGGCGAGCGCAGTTCCAGCACCTTGAGTCGGTGGATTTGCGCTATGACCATCAGGTAATCGTCAATCCGGATTCGTCTGCCCCGCCGAAGGCGGCAGCAACACATGCCAAGACTGAAGCTTCGGCCGAGCAAGTTCCGGCAACGGATCACAAGAAGACGCCAGGCAAGACGAAGAAGCATACGTAAAAAATGGGAAGCCAAACAGAAAACCTGCTTACGGTTGTCGATGTCGGTAGCGCCAAGACGTGCGTGATCGTCGCCGAGGTGAACGATTATGCCTTGCGTTATCGCGGACACAGCATCTCGGATTCGCGTGGCATGCGCAAAGGCGTAATCGCCGACCTCGACAAAGCTGTCGACTCGATCAAGAAGGCCGTCGAAGAAGCCGAGAACATGGCGCAAGCTCCGGTGGAGCATGCCATCGTCGGCGTGGCCGGATCGCACATTCGCGGCGTGAACAGCCACGGTGGAATAACGCTGGGTTCGCGCTCGCGCGAGATCAGCCGCGAAGACGTTCGCCAGGCGGTCGACAAAGCCCGCAGCATCAACATGCCCGAAGACCGCGAGGCGCTGCACCTTTTGCCGCAGGAGTTCATCCTCGACGGCCAGGGCGGCGTGCGCGATCCAGCCGGACTGATGGGCCGCAAACTCGAAGTCCGCGTGCACATCGTCACCGCCAGCGCCACTGCAACCCAGAATGTAGTAACCGCGTTGAATCGCGCCGGCATTCACGTTGATGACACGGTATTCGAAGCACTGGCCTGCGCGGACTCCGTGCTGCAGACCGATGAGCGCGAACTCGGCGTTTGCCTGGTCGATATTGGCGCCGGTTCGAGCGACCTCATCGTTTATTACGAAGGCGTCGTAATTCACACCGGCGCAATTCCCATCGGCGGCGATCACTTTACCAACGATATCGGCGTCGGCTTCCGCACGCCGCTGCCTGACGCCGAAAGCATCAAGAAGATGTTCGGTTGCGCCATCGTGACGCGCATTCCCGAAGGTAATGAGATCGAGGTTCCCTCGGTCGGCGACCGTCCCGCGCGCATGATACAGCAGCGCATGCTGGGCGAGATCCTCGAGCCTCGCGGACGCGAGTTGATGGAGATGCTGCGCGACCATTTGCGGCACGCCGGAATGGACGAACTGCTGGGCGCAGGACTGGTCTTTACCGGCGGCGGCTCGCGGCTCAACGGACTGCTGGAAGTTGCCGAAGACATTTTGCGCCGCCCTGTCCGCCAAGGTTATCCCGTCCCGATCGCCAAGCTTCCCTCCGAGTTGTTGGAACCGGAGTTCGGCACCGCGATCGGGATGGTTCTATATGGCCATCGCGCGCGGCAGGCACGCATGAACCTGGACCGCAGTCTGGGAGCGAAGATCAGGGCGCTGTTCGCCAAGCAGGGCGTCTAGAAATTTGGAAAGGGATTGGCTGGAGGCCCGCATGCGGCGCTCCGGTAACGTAAACCGATTCAGCATGGAGGAGCGCGGACGCGCTCACCGAGGTAAAAATGATCGAAGACTTCAACGAGAAGAATCAGTCTGAGCAAAACGACATTCGCATCCACTTCAACGAAGAATTGCTGAACAGCGCGAAGATCAAAGTCATCGGAGTCGGCGGCGGCGGCGGCAACGCTGTCAATCGCATGATCGAGTCGCACCTGGAAGGGGTGGAATTCGTCGTTGCGAACACCGATTTGCAGGCGTTGAAGGGCTCGAAAGCGCCGGTAAAGATTCAGCTCGGCGTGAAGCTGACAAACGGCCTCGGCGCGGGCGCGAATCCGGAAGTGGGGCGCAGAGCTGCGCTGGAGGACGCCGACAAGGTGATCGAAGCGCTCGAAGGCGCGGACATGGTTTTCGTTACCACTGGTCTGGGGGGAGGAACCGGCACCGGCGCGGCTCCGATTATCGCCTCGCTGGCCAGCGAAATGGGCGCGTTGACGGTTGCAGTTGTCACTAAACCGTTCTGCTTCGAAGGCAAGCGTCGCCTGAATCAAGCCGAGCGCGGCTTGCAGGAACTGATTGACTCCGTCGACACCACCGTCGTCATTCCGAACGAAAAGCTGCTGGCCGTTGCCAAGGACGCTGGATTCTTCGAGTCGTTCCGCGTGGCCGACGACATTCTGCGTCAGGCGGTGCAAGGCATCTCCGACATCATCACGATTCCCGGCATTATCAATCGCGACTTCGCTGACGTGAAGACGATCATGGCCGGAATGGGTTACGCGGTGATGGGCACCGCGACCGCGAAGGGCGAGGCGCGCGCGACGGCTGCGGCGCAGGCGGCAATCGCTTCTCCGCTGCTCGAAGCCGGCGCCATTGACGGCGCGCGTGGCATCCTCATCAACATCACCGGCTCCAGTTCGCTGCGGCTGGCTGAGGTCAATGAAGCGTCGACCATCATTCAGAACGCTGCACACGAAGACGCGAACATCATCTTCGGCGCCGTTCTCGACGAGAAGATGAAGGACGAAGTAAAGATCACCGTAATTGCGACCGGCTTCCGTGAAGTCAGAGGCCGGCGCGAGCCCGAACCCGCCGCTGCGTCCGTGGTACGGCACACTGTGGCACGCGCCGCTTCAGCTAGCGCGACCTATGAAGTTGCTTCTGAGATGCCGCCGATTGTCGACACAAACAACGTCAAGCCGCGTCCGATCAGGGCTGCCGATCTCGAGCCGCCGCAAACCGAACGCCCGCAGGCGATTTCGTATGCTGCGGAGAATTTGGACGAGATTGATTCGGAGATCGTGCGCCACGCCGAACCGGTGGAAGATCTGCTGCTGCGTCAGAACGTCGTACAGGAGCCGGCGGAAACCGTGGCCAGCACCATCGACCTCAGCTACAACTCCGACGATCTGGAGATTCCCGCTTTCCTGCGCAAGCGTGCGGAAAGCTAACTATGGAAGCGATTGCGGACGCTGCGCCATCAGCTCTTCGAAGCGCTTGTCGGTGCGCAGCGTCGCAAATTCCTGATCGGTGTAAACCTCGTTGATCTTCTTGTAGCCGTTCTCCATCGCCTTGCGAAGATACTCCAGCGATTGATCGACGTTTCCTGCCTTGGCGTACATCTTGGCAACCATGAACGAAAACGCTGCGGCGTCTTCCGGCGAAGTCGCCTGCGCCATGATGCCCATGCGCGACACCCGAATGAAGATGTTGGGATCAATGGTGAACGCCGCTTTGTAAGCTGCCGCAGCTTTGGCGTATTGATGATCGGCGAAGTAACATGAGCCGATGTTGTACTGGAAAACCGCGTCGGTGGGACGAAGATCCGAGGCCTTGGTGTAGTACTTGATGGCCTTGTCATATTTCTTCTTCATCTGCTCGATGTAGCCGCGATTGTTGTAACCTTCAGGCGCTTTCTTGTCGAGCTTGATCGCGTGATCGAAGCACTTCCCAGCTTTATCAGGACGCTGCATCAACAGATACGACATGCCTTCTTTATTCCACAGTAAGGCGGTAGGCTTCTTCGCAATCGCCGCGTCGTAAAAGTCGATGGAGTCGAGAAAGCGCTTTTCGGCGCGCAGATCATCACCCTGCTGTTCGAGTTGTTCCGCCGACAGATGCTTGTCGGGCACGGGCGGGCGCCAAGTCGAATCAGGAGAAACCGCGGTGGTGACGGTCTGACAGTATGCGGACGGGAAACAGCAGAAGGTCAGAGCTGTCCAGCCCAAGGCCAGCAGCAGAAACGAATTCCACGAGCGGAAACGAGCCATGGCCAACTCCCTAGCTTTCGTGGACCCCACATTAACGAAATACCGCGACTTGAATGGGGCAAACGAGCCCTTTACTGCCCATAATAGACCTATTTGGGGGCAGAAGAGTTCCCATTTTGTGTAGTATTCGTCCCGTTATTTTGCTCTTCGTCCCCGTTGTCGCCCTTGCCAAAGAGCCGGCTGAAGAAACCGCGCTTCTTTTTCTTGGTCTGACCGTTTTGCGACTCAGCGGTTTGGCCGTTCGGGGCGGTCTGGTTGGGAGCGCCGCTGGCTGCTCCTGGGACTGCTCCATTCGTATTCGGCGGCGGAGCGGCGACTGGCGGCGAGCCGAGACCAAAGATCTTGGTGAAGAAGCCACGATGATCGGCGGAAGCCTGATCGCAAGTCTGTTTCGGCTCGGTGCCTTCGATGAAAGCAACGCTGTAATCCTGAGGACACGATGGCGTCGCGATCAGGTTCGTGACCTTGTCGATCTGCAAGGTGACAACGCCTGACGGCGCTGTGAAATCCTTCGCGTCGGAATACTGCGGCAGCTTGACCGCGCGCTTCATGAACTCGGCCCAGATAGGCGCAGCCGCAGCGCCGCCGGCAAGCTTGATATCGGTGTAATCGTCGTTGCCGACCCAAACGATGCACAACAGGTTGCTCGTATAACCCGCGAACCACGCGTCGTGCGAGGTTCCGGTTTTACCAGCGGCGGGAGCCGTGAAGCCGCGCGCGCGCACGGGATATCCAGTGCCATTGTCGATCACGGCTTTCATCATCGTGGTCATCACGTAAGCCACGCGCGGATCGAGCACATCTTTGCTGTCGCTCTGATAGTTGTTCAGGATGTTGCCGCTTGCGTCGCGCACCGACTTCACCATCTGCGTCGACAGCCGCGTTCCACCATTGGCGAAGACGGTGTAAGCCGCGGCCATTTCCATCGGAGTCGCATCGTAAGCGCCCAGCGCAATCGCCGGCGTCGCTCGCACGCTGCTGATTCCCGCTGCCTTCGCCAGAGCGGCAACCTTGTCGAAGCCCACTTCCTGACCCAGACGAACCGTCGCATTGTTCAGCGATTCAGCCAGCGCGTAACGCGCCGTGACTTCCCCGTGAAACGTCTCGTGATAATTACGCGGCTCGTAGACATCATCGCCCGTCGCAATGCTCACCTGCGAATCGTCGATCAAACTGGCAGGCGTAAACACGCCGCTGGTATCGGTGACAACGCCGGTGTCAGGATTAGCGTCGGCGGCAACCAGAGTTTGCCCTGTGACCGCAGTATTCACCGCAGCTGCATAAACAAAGGGCTTGAAGATCGATCCTGTCGGACGTTTGGCGATGGCGTGATTCAGCTGGCTCATGCCGTAATTACGACCGCCAACCAGCGCCAGCACTTCTCCGCTATGCGGATCAATCGCGACCAGCGCAACTTGCGGCATCGGACCGCTTTCGACAGTGGTCTGGATTTGTGCGTCTTTGCCAGTTCCGGTTTTGACCTTATGCGTACGGCGCTTTTCGACCTGCTCATCGACCAACTGCATGCCGACATCGACCGCTTCCGCCGCGGCTTTCTGCAGGTCGGGATCGATCGTCGTGTAAATCCGCAGAGCGTGATTGTTCAGCTCCTCTTCGTTGTACTGAGGCGAGAGCTGATCTTTCACCAGGTCGACAAAGTAGGGCGCGTCGCTGGCTTCGACGTTCGGCGTCGTCACCTTCAGCGGCTCAGCCTTGGCGCGCTCGGCCTGTTCGCGCGTAATCGCGCCGGTCTCAACCATCGAGTCCAGCACCAGATTGCGGCGTTCCAGCGCGCGCTTGGGATACTTGTACGGCGACAGATAATTGGGCCGCTGAATCATTCCGGCCAGAAGCGCCGCTTCCGACAGCGTCAGGTTCTTGACGTCCTTGTTGAAGTACGCATGCGCCGCTTCGCCGAAGCCATTGATGGTGAACGACCCGCGCTGTCCCAGATAAACCTGGTTCGCGTACATCTGGAAGATGCGCTGCTTGGAGAACTTCTGCTCCAGCTCGATGGCGATCAGCATCTCCGTGACTTTGCGCTTCATGGTCTTCTCGGGACTGAGGAAGAAGCCGCGCGAAAGCTGCATGGTGATCGTCGAACCGCCTTGTCCGTGACGACCTTCGCGAACGTCGATCAGCGCCGCTTCCATCAGGCGAAAGTAATTCACGCCTCCATGCTGGAAGAACCGGCGGTCTTCAATCGCCAGACACGGCGCTGACCAGAACCGGCGGAATGTCTTCGAACTTGATGAGCTCGCGCTTGGAGCGGTCCTGACCTTCGAAGAGCGCGGTCACCAAGTTGCGGCTCCAGTTCGTAGGCCGACAGATCCTGGTTGTTCTCGCCGCTCTCGCTGATGGAAGCGACTTTGCCGCCGCTGAAGCGAATCGTCGCGCGATTGGAATCGTGATACGACTGCGGACCGGGAACGACTTCCAATCCGTTGCGCGTGTAGGAGTAATGGCCGATCGCGGAACTGCTGTCGCTTGAGCCTTCGGCATAACCAGCGCGCCGCAGATCGGCCGCAACTTCTTCGGCGCTCAGCTTTTCGCCTACGGCGATCACGCGCGGCCGCGCGTAAATCTTGGCCGCGTTGCTGAAGATTCCTCCAGCCATGCGGCGATCGACGACGCGCTCGTACTTGATGTAGAAGTAGGCGAAAACCGCCATGAACGCGATTCCCGCGAACAGGAAGGCAATGACCAGAATTTTGACCAGGGGATCGCGAACCGAGAAGTGCCGCACTTTCGCGCGTCGAGGACGAGAGCTGGCTTTGGGCGCGGATTCGGCCGCTTTACGATCAGGTACTTTGAGTTTGATTGCCACGGTTATGAATACGCAGAGAAGCCGCTACAGTTCTATAAACCCGGCGCGTTTCCATCTCACGCGCCAAGAGCCCGGGAACTTGATGATAAGACGGCGAAACGGCCGATTCCGTTACCTTGGATGCCGTTTCCCGATGAGGAAATCCTCGTTTCCCGGGAATTCAGCTCGGTCAGGCGACTCAACTGCCGAAGCTGATGAAGGACCAATTATGTGCCGAAGCCAAAGCAATCTCTATTGTAAAGCCAGATGGCGGCGAAGAAGCCGCGGAGTGCGCGGATGGTAAAGATGGCAGCGAGCGACCAGCGATTAGCGATCAGCGATTAGCGATTAGCAATTAGCAACTGGCAGTTGGCCGGAACGTGGCAAGCAGAGCTGGTTACTTTCGTTACTCCCCCCTGCGAAGTCCACGCAAAGTCTTGAAAACAATAGTTCCGAAAAGGGAATCGCTAAAGTCTTGCAAACAAAGTAGTTGTATGCAAAGTCTTGCTGCAAGGGCACTTAGTTCGCACTTACGACTTCACAAACTCGAGTTCCTCTTGTTTGGCGGTGAAAGGTGAAGCGCGAGATTGGTCGGGCGTTCATCCGGGTTCTCGGGGTCAAGTAGATTCTTATTTGTCAGGGTTCGGCTCCTGCGCTAATGTGCACCGTGAGCACAGAACTGCTGCCTTGGGCCATTGACGGACGCTGCCCGAAGTTTTCTCTTGCTTCTAACCTATCTTTGTATTCTGCTCTTTTTTTCACATACTTAGATTATGCGTTCACTGCTATGGCTCTGGCTGGTTGCTCTGTTATTTCAGTACTCAGTAGCCCAGGCACAAAAACCAAAGCTCTACCAAAGCAAAGGCGAATACACTGCACCGGCTCAACAGGTACCCGATAACCCTCGCGAGTCCCCTCCGAGCAACACACAAAGCGCTCGCTCAACAAACCTGAATGGGAGGCAAGAAAGCGGCAACGACACAAATCAGAAACCTACAGATGACCGGATCGTATGGTTTACGGGAGTCTTAGCCCTCGTCGGTGTCCTTCAATTTGGGACTATGGTTATGCAGTATTGCGCCATGCGAAAACAAGGTAGCTACATGCTTGATGGACTCAGGGTTTCTCTGCGCTCGGCGCGAGCCGCTAAGATCGCTGCTACAGCATCCTTGCGTGGCATGGTATTGGCTAAGAAAAGTTACGACCTTACGAAGGACAGTATGGATATCGCCAGGGTTAGCGCAAAGGCCGCGAGCGTCAGCGCTTTGGCGAGCGATAAATCTGCCGAATCTCTCATAAACAGCGAGCGTGCTTGGATAATGGCTGAACTAGTTTTTAGCGCTGACCTGCCCGCTCCGGCCCCGACCAAATCGAGGATTGTTTACGGCGATAGCAGCGACGGAAGGCACACTATCGCTATTGATGTTTGCCTGATATGCAGGAATGACGGACGGACGCCTGCTTGGATATCTTGCACCAGGATCCACTTTCGCAACCTCTTGGACATTCCGGATAATCCCGATTTCTCTCCCCTTCCGACCGACTACCTGAATCCCACCCTACAGCCAGTACACGTCGGAGGCGAAGTCAAAACCCGCTGGTCGCTTGAATGTGATGGGCCCACCGACCCCAAGAAGGTTCTCGTAGTTTACGGAGTGGTGAAGTATAGGGATGTCTTCCGGCCGGAAAGAGAAACCCGCTTCGCCTATACGGTGAGAGGAGCACAACTAATCCGCCTCACAGATGACTATTGGGAATACAGCAAATTCACATAACAAAACTACTACCGCAACCTGCACCAGAATTAGGACGTGTGCTCATCCTGCACCCGTTGGGACAGCGATCCGCCGACGCAGGTGTCAGACCGTCCCCAAGTGTGTCATCGGCCTACCCCGTTGCTACCCCGTAGTAAGATGTCCTTCCGTTTTTCTTCAGTGATTCACGACCCGAAAGGCCATAACCTATGCGCGTGTCCCGGCTCGCTGACGACCCTTGTCCTGTTCTTTCTCGCGACCCTGTGCGCCTCGACGGCTGTGGCGCAGACCTGGTGGGTGCAGAGTGCCGACTACGGCGCCGGCAACCGGCGTCAGGATGTCACCAACACCGTCCGGCGGCTGGTGAGCGGCCCCAACTTCACGGTCAACAACAACACCCTGGGGGTCGATCCCTGGAAAGGCGCCGACAAGACGCTGCGCATCGTGGCCCGCGACGCGAACGGCAACATTCGCGACTTCAGCTACAAGGAATACTCGACGGTGAACTCGGCGATGTTCCGCGGCGCGCCATGGAATGGCGGCGGGGGCAGCGCGCAGACGTATACCGTGCAGAGCGCCGACTACGGCGCCGGCAATCGGCGGCAGGACGTTACCAACACGGTGCGCCGGCTGGTCAGCGGCCCCAACTTCCGGGTCAACAATCAGACGATGGGCGTCGATCCCTGGAAGGGCGCTGACAAGACGCTCCGCATCCAGGCGCGCGACCAGCGAGGCGGCGTGCGGGAGTTCAAGTACGGCGAAGGCGCGACCGTGGATACCTCGATGTTCCGCGGCAGCGGATGGAACGGCGGAGGACCGGGCGGCGGACCGGGCGGTCCCGGCAACAATCCGGGCAACAACCTGAGCATTACGTCAGCGCAATGGGGTTCGGGAAACCGCCAGCAGAACGTGAGCCAGCGCCTGCAAAACATGATTCGGAACAATCGCCTGTCGGTGATGGTCACGCCGCAGAACATGGGCGGCGATCCGGCGCCCGGAGTGAGCAAGAAGCTGACGGTCGTCTATCGCTGGAACGGCCGCACCATGAATGTAACCCGCGTCGAGGGCGAGATGCTGAACCTGCCGTAGCCGCCAGTTTCGTGCGGTTGGATTTGCCAACGGTCGGGGGCTGGAGGTCTAGGGATGCTTCGTGGTATCTCCGGGCTGACCTTCCTCGTCTTCGCCCATGTACTGCAAGGTCGTCCAGGGCACAGCTTCCATCAGGGGCCCGTCGCCGGTCACGGTCTGCAAAGAGACGGTGTTCGCTTTCTCATCAACCTCCACAACGGTAAACACGCCATTGTGGAGCGTGGTGGTGACGCGGTCGTGTTTTCGAGGAACCCGGATCTCATCTCCCATCCGCCAAGTTTGGGACGTAGTTTGGTAGGCTGTCAAATTCGGAGCACATCGTTAAAGTGCGCCAGCCGGCTAGAGCCGTCCCTCTTCACCCGAAACGATCCAGCAGCAAGAATGCAAACTGCACGCCAGGGTTCGTCAGTCTTTCGTTGACTTCGAAGATTGGTTGCCTATAATGGCTCGACTCGGCCACCGAGGGGCGAACCTTCTGGCCAACCGTCACGCACCTCAAGTCAGCTGTGGGTTTGGTTGAACGCTTGCCGGCCCACGTTCTTTGTCGCAGTATCTGCGCCGTGCGCACAAGGAGCTTCTCATGCTCAAGCGATCGCTGCTCTTCGTCGTCCTCGTCATCCTTGGCTTCTCTTTTATCCAGGCAAATGCCTCGGCGGCCCGCAAACAGACGGGCGCCAAACGCGCTCCATCGCAGGGAGGGGTTGTGACGCCGTCGTCGCCCGACAACTGGCTGGGCGGCACAGGCAACTGGAGCAACGGCAGCGACTGGAGCGCGGGACTACCGGGCAGCAGCAGCGACGTCACCATCGGCACGGGCAATGACTACGTCACGCTCAACACCAGCGCCAGTATCAACTCGCTGACGCTCGGCGGCTCGAGTGGGAGCTCGACGCTGATCGACCCCAGTATGGGGACCTTACTCTGTATATCCAGCCGGCGCCGCTTACCGTGAACTTCACGGGCACGCTGACGCTTGAGGGGACGGGCGACCGCATTATCCGCAGGCGGAAATTCGAGTAATGCCGGGACCATCAATCTCGCTACCAATACGGTTTCGAACCTGAGCTCGCCAATTTCGTCCAATTCCGGAACCATTAACCTCGACACATCGGCGGCATGGCGATTTCAGGAACCTTGAACAACACCGGCAAATCATCGACATCGACGCAAACGATGCGGTCCTGGCCGCATCTCCGCCGCCATCTGACCAACTCCGGCTCAATCGGGCTTACCACTTCGACTGGCGGTGAACCTGACAACGCCACCGGCGGCGTGCTCTACGCTCGGGCCTGCTCATGAGCGGCAACATGGCGAATTCCAGGATGTTGCAGGGTCATTCGACGCGGTAGCGGCAATTCTTTCTACATCGCCGGAGCCTGACAAATTGCGGAACCTTCGATTTACCAGCTACTCGAATTGCCAACATCGGCAGCGTGAACAACACCGGCGGCATTTAATGTGGGAGGCATGGTGTGGTCCAGGGTAGATTTCGCATATAACTCCAAGCAAATCAGGGATTCTATCTTCTGATTCGTCGGCGAAAGCATCACGGTCGGCGGGACGCTGACTAATACCTCTCGCGGTTTCTTTCAAATGGAGCGTCCGGTCGGCGGCATCACCGCTCAATCGCTGCTCAAACAGGGCACGATTGATCTGGAGCAGACCTCGGCGCTGAATGTTACTCCTAAAACCTGACGAACTCCGGCAGGATCGTAACCGATCAGTTTCTGGGCGGCGGAAACACGATTACCGTCAGCGGCAAGCTGACCAATAACACCGGAAGTGTCTTTCAGTTGCTGGGCGCGGGCGACGTAGCCACCATCCACGACGTCGTGAACACCGGCACGATCACGGTGGGCAATGGCGCGAGCCTCACGGTTCCTCCGGCATCGCACGCGGCGGGCAATGCGCTGGCGGGATTTCTGAATGCCGGGGCGGTACTGATCTCGGCGGGAGGAACGCTGTCGAGTCCGAGCCGGTATCAGCAGAACACGGGGCAGACAACCGTTGATGGACGCTTGTCGGGCGTCATCAATTTTGCCGGGGGCTCGGTTTACGGCAACGGCGGAACGATTGCCGGCTCGGTGACCTCGAATGCCTCGCTGAACTTCGGCGACGCGCCGATGACGGTTGGCCAGCTCACCTTCGCCGGTAATTTCACCCAGGGTGCGAACGGCGGCATGACCTTCGATATCGCCAGCCTGAGCAGCTACGACAAAATGAACATCACCGGTCAGGCACGGCTGAATGGGATGATGACCCTCGACCTGCTGAACGGCTACGTGCCGCAGGTGGGCAATCTGTTCGAGATCATGACCTTCGCGAGTGAGTCGGGGACGTTCTCCAACGTGGTTGGCCTGCCGATCAACGGCCAGGAGCATTTCGTCCTCGAATACAATTCCAACAACCTCACGCTGGATGTCGTGTCTGGCGGTCTGGCGGGCTTGAGTTCGCTCAAGACTGGCGCGAGTAATAACGAACCGTATATCGAGATAGCCGAAAGCACCGGCCTGCCGATGGAGACCGGTCAAGGCCCGCTGCAAACGACGCCCGAGCCCGGCAGCCTGCTTCTGTTGGCTTCGGGACTGGCGGGGACGATTGGCTGGATGCGCCGGCAGGCGAGATAGGGCGCTCGCGCATACCCGCACGATAAAACCGGTTTCGGCCTGGGCATAGTAGTTTCTATCGTAGCGCTGCGGCTATTTTGCCCTGCGCAATGACTTCCGCAACTTTGGCGAAGTCGAGAGCGAAGACACGGTCTTCGGTGATTGGCGGCGAGACGGCGCGGATCGCAGCCAGAGCTACCTGGCCGCGCTTGCTGGTCTGGAGCGGCGCGCGGAAATCGTGCGCCTGCGCCACCGCCAGCGCCTCGATGGCCAGCACGTTGCGCGTGTTCACCACTACGCGCTGCAGTTTGTTAGCCGCGGTCATTCCCATGGAAACGTAATCTTCCTTGTTGCCCGACGTGCTGATGGAGTCCGCCGACGCCGGATGCGAGAGCACCTTGTTTTCGTTCACCAGCGCCGCTGAAGTTACTTGCGCCATCATGAAGCCCGAGTTCAGTCCTGCACCGGGCGCGAGAAACGCCGGCAAACCCTCGTTGAGCGCGGGATTGATGAGGCGTTCGAGTCGCCGCTCGGAGATGCCGGAGAGCGCCGTCAGCGCGACCGCCATGAAGTCCAGCGCGAACGCCAACGGCTGCCCGTGGAAGTTGCCGCCGGAAATGATTACTCCCGGAATGGAAGTCCCCACCGTCCGTTTCGGCGCGCCAACTTTCTTCTCTTCCGGAAACACCAGCGGATTGTCGACCGCCGAATTCATTTCGATCTCGAAGACTTCGCGGGCGTGCCGCAGTGTGTCGCGCACCGCGCCATGAACCTGCGGGATGCAGCGCAGGGAGTAGGCATCCTGCACCTTCTGACATTCCAGGTGCGATTCGCGAATGACGCTGCCTTCCATCATGCGGCGCAGGTTCTGCGCCACCAGCATCTGGCCGGCGTGGGGACGCGCCTTGTGAATGCGCTCGTCGAAGGCGACGTCGGTGCCTTTCAGGGCGTCGATGGTGAGAGCTCCCACAACGTCGGCGGTGTCGGCCAGAACTTCGGCTCGCAGCATGGTCAACAGACCGATTGCCAGCATCGCCTGCGTGCCGTTGATCAGCGAGATAGCTTCCTTCGCCTCGAGCACCAGGGGCTTGATGTCGGCGCGCTTCATCGCGTCCGCCGCCGGCATCATCTTGCCTTCATAGTGGACTTCGCCTTCGCCGATCAGGCCGAGCGCCAGATGCGAAAGCGGCGCAAGGTCACCGCTGGCGCCTACGCTTCCCTGCGACGGAATTACCGGATGCACCCGGCGATTCAGCATTTCGCAGAGGGTGTCGATCACGATCGGACGCACACCGGAAAAACCTTTGGAAAGCGAATTCGCGCGCAGCAGCATCATGGCGCGGACTACGTCCTCCGGCAGCGGTTCGCCGACTCCCACACAGTGGGAGCGCACCAGATTGAGCTGAAGCTTGCGAATGTCCTGCCGCGAGATGCGCATATCGGCGAGGTGACCGACGCCGGTATTGACCGCGTAGGCTACCCGCTCGTTTTCCACCACGTCGTCCACGATGGCGCGGGCACGTTCCACCGCGGCGCGAGCTTCGGGTTGCAGCAGAACCGGCCGGCGTTCGTACACCAGCTGCCGCACATCTTCCAGGGTCAGGTCGTTGCCGTTGATATGAAGGGCTTGCATAGAAATCGTTATCCAGTTCTAAGTTTTGCCGGCAGCTTCCAGAAAACGCTGGCGGTACTTGTCCGGTATGGGTGTTCGCTTAAAGTCAGCTCCGACGACGATGTGTACGGTTTCACCTTCGGCGAGCAGCGTACCGTCGGTTTCGCGCAGGATCTCGTAGCCGAAGTGCAGCAGCGAATCGCGCACATTCATCAGGGAGGTGCGAACGAGAATTGTATCGTCGTAGAGAGCGGGGGCTTTGAAGCGGCAGCGCACCTCGACCACGGCGATGTGGGTGCCGTCCTGCTTCTCCATCTCGCGATACGTGAAGCCCATCTGGCGCAGCATCTCCACTCGTCCAACCTCAAACCAGATGATGTAGTTGGAGTGATAGACCACGCCCATCTGGTCGGTTTCCGCATAGCGGACGCGGACGCGGGTCTCGAAGACTTCTCTCGCGCTGGTTTCAGGCTGCACTGAATTGCTCAATCTTCAACTTTACACAAAAAAAGCGGACGCATCACCCATGGGACGCGTCCGCTTGATCAAGTCCAATCCGCGAAATTACTTGCCGGCGGGTGGAGGCGTTGCCGGCGTGCTGGATGCCGTCGCAGCAGCGGGATTGTTCTTCACCATCTCTCCACGCTTGGGCTCACCCGAAGCAATCGGCTTGCCATCCGCAATGTAATCGACGAACTGCACCGGCAGCGGGATGCCACCGCCGCGCGTCAACGCGAAGTGAAGATGAGGAACGGGCCCCATTCCACTGTTGCCACATTGCCCCAGTTCCTGCCCTTGCTTTACCTGGTCGCCGATCTTCACCTTCAGGCTGTTCTGCTTCAGGTGATTGATGGTACCGATCTCGCCATTGCCGAAGGAGATGGACACGACGTTGCCATCGGCGGGATCGCCAGACGGCCGTCCCGGAGGCGCATCGTCGTAGCCGCCCTCAGCCTTGATCACCTTGCCATCGGCGGGAGCGAGGACGGGCTGGCCGAAGCAGTAGAAATCTTCGTTCTTGGCTTCGATGCCACCTTTTCCGGCGAAGGGGCGACCGTTCTTCAGGTAAACGAAGTCCATCGAGTAGCGCATGTCGTCGCTCATCGCATAGTTGTTGTCGAAGACGTTACGGCCTCCCTGGTAAACCAGCCATTCGTTCCCGAAGGGCAGGTGGAACTTGTTGACGTCGGTATACCCGGCGAAGCGGCCTTCGGCAATGGTCGGCACCGGGCCGACGGTCAACTCGTCGATCTGGCCGCGCTGGTTGATGGTGACCATCGTCCGGATCATGGTCGTGGGAAAGTGCTGGAAGTAGGAAAGCCGTGAATAAATCGTATCGGGCACCAGGATGGCGGGAACAATGTTTTCCTCAATCATCTGGGTTTCCGAGCCCATGCGCTCGCGCAGCTTCTTGTTGAATTCAACGTACTTGGCTTCGCTCTTGATCTTCTTGCGCAAGTTCTCAGTCAGGTTGGCATAAATCTGCCCACCCTCCGCATGGTTGAACATCTCGAAAATCTGGCGTCCGCGATCTTCCGCCGCCTTGCTCATCACTGGATAAGGGCCGCTCATGACCGGCTCAATCGGGGCCTCGGTGTTTTCCTGGATATCGGAATCCTGCCGGGCAGCAGGAGTTGCCGGTGTGGCACCGGGTGCGGTGCTCGGTTTTACGGGCTCCTGGGCTATCGCCAGGGCCGACAGCAGAAAGATACCAATTAGAAGTGCGACCACCGATTGCAGACGAAATCTCATCCTGTTCTCCCCAAGTTCGCTGCGGCCAACCCCTGAGTGGGGCCGCCGCCTTCGCTAACTTTCCCTTTTCCAGATCAGCGTTATTCGCGAGCACCCCAGCCTGATGTCCTGGTCTGGAAATAACGAACTCCAGCCTAAATGCTCGAAGAGAGGAATTGTAGCAAGATAATGGCGAGTGCTGCTGGACAGCGGCCTTTTTCTGGAGAGCCAGAGACCTGATTCGGCACTAGCGGCAAATTCGGCACTCCAAAACATGCTGCCTATCGCCCAGTCCACTTCGGATCGCGCTTCTCAAGGAACGAACTTACGCCTTCCCTGAAATCGTCAGTCGTACGGATACGCGCATTCTCTTCCACCGCAGCGGAAATCTGCTGGTCCAATTCTGCGCTCGAAAAACTGTTCAGCAAGCGCTTGGTCGCCAGCAGCGAGGCAGGACTGTTCTGCAACAAGCCGGCGGCCAGTTCCCGTGTGCGTTCCTGCAGCTTATCGGGAGCCACCACCTCGCTCACCAATCCCAGGCGATGGGCCTCGTCAGCAGCGAGAATTCTGCCGGTCAGCAAAAGGTCGCGAGCCTGCTTCTCCCCAACCTGGCGCAGCAGGAACGTGGACACGATCGCCGGCACAAAACCGATGCGCACCTCGGTGTAGCCGAACTTCGCCTCGGCGGAAGCGATGGTGAAGTCGCACAGCGTCGCCAATCCGCAACCTCCGGCAATTGCCGGCCCGTTCACCGCGGCGATGGTCACCTTGGGGTACTGATACAAGGTCCGGAACAGCCGCGCCATGGTAGCCGAGTCGGCACGGTTCTCCTCCGCCGTGCGGGCAGTAATGGAGCGAAGATTGTCCAGGTCCATGCCGGAACAGAAGGCTTTCCCCGCGCCGGTCAGGATCACGATTTGCGCGGGCGACTGTTCTACTTCGCCGAGCGCGTGCAGAACGTCATCGATCAGCTCGTAGCTGATGGCGTTTCGCTTTTCCGGCCGGTTCAGAGTGACGAGGGCGAGCGCTCCCTCGTAGGTAAGCGTCAGGGTAGAGTAGGAATGTTTTTCCTGGGACATGGCGGGCAATCTCATGCGGGCGCAGGAGCGCCGATGCAAACCGCTAGACTAACATTTCCCCGGCATCCCATGCTCGCCGGAGTCTTACGGCCTTCCGTGTCGTTGATTTTGCAGGAGCACGGCTGGGTCGCATGGTATGATGCAAACTTTGAAGGCGGGTTAGCGAGAAGGCGCCATTGTGTCTTCTTCGCAAACTTGGCGCCGGTTGGAGCAGTTACGGCAGGCGCGTCCAAGGGGCGAACGTTAGAACGTGCCAAGTGAAAAACAGGTTCGGTGGTCGCAACTCAGGGTAGGTATCACCGTCCTGGTTGCTATTGTCACGCTTTGTATCCTCATCTTCCTGATGACGGGTACGACCGGCCTGTTCACCAAGAAAATCCTTGTCCATACTTATGTCGATAACGCAGGCGGGCTGCGTGTGGGCGCACCTGTGCGCCTGGAAGGCGTCGACATCGGCAACGTCACTCGCATTCGCGTGGTCTCCGATCCGTCCCATCGGGTGGCGCCGGTGGAAGTGTCCATGAAGATCACCACCAAGTATGCCGAAAGTATGAATTCGGGCTGCCAGGTATTGCTGACCACAGCGGGCGTGCTGGGCGAGGTTTTTATCGACATGGATTGCCGCCAGGCGTCGGGTTCGCCGCTGGCAGACAATTCCGTGCTGGCGACCAAAGACGTTCCGCAGTTCCAGGACGTCGTGCGCGCCAGCCAGAGCACGCTGGAGAACATGAACGTGCTGCTTAAGCGCGTGGACGACATCGTGTCGTACATCCAGAGCGGCAAGGGTTCGATCGGCAAGATCATTTATGACCCGTCGCTGTTCGACCGCGCCAATGCGACAGTGACCCAGTTGCAGCAAATCACCAACCAGATCAATTCGCAGAACGGTACGATCGGCAAGCTCCTCAACAGCAACGAGCTCTACGACAAGGTGAATGGCGCAGTCGACAACGTGAACAAGATCATCGACGAGGTTGAAAATGGCCAAGGCTCGGTTGGCAAGCTGCTGAAGGATCCTGCACTCTACGACAACGCCAACAAGATGGTGGCCGGCGGCAATCAACTGGTCGCCGACATCAATGCGGGTAAAGGCACCCTGGGCATGCTGGCCAAAGACCAGGCAATGGCCAAGAAGATCGATGATACGATCACGCGGCTGAACAACATCACCGCGGGCCTCGACAAGGGCGAAGGCTCGGCGGGCAAGTTCCTCAAGGATCCCGCGCTCTACGACAACACCAACGACCTGCTGGTGGAGACGCGCAACCTGATCAAGGCCGTCCGCCAGAATCCCAAGAAATACCTCACGATTTATCTAAAGCTCTTCTAAGCACCGGCTTCCTGGTGAGCACGTCAGACGAAAACCTATACGAGTTGGAACGGCGCGATGCAGCCGTCGTGCTTCGGCTTGTTTCCGCCGACGGCACCAACCGCCTCACGCGTGCCCGTGTGCTCGCATTAACGGCGGCGTTGGAGGAGCTGGCGAACCATCCTCCGGCACGGCTAATTCTCACCGGCAACGCTCATTTCTTTTCCGCAGGGGCCGACTTGAGCGAGATCAATGCGCTTACCGGGCCGGAGGCCTTTCGCTTCGCCCAGATGGGCCAGCGCCTGATGCGGGCGGTCGCAGAGTTTCCTGCGTCGACGGTCGCCGCCGTTCACGGCTACTGTATGGGCGGAGGCCTCGATCTTGCGCTCGCCTGCCGCCGCCGAATCGCTGGGCCTCACGCTCTGTTCGGACATCGCGGCGCCGCTCTCGGGTTGATTACCGGCTGGGGCGGAACACAGCGCCTGCCCCGGCTGATCGGCAAGGGGCGAGCACTGCAGATGTTTCTTGCCGCTGAGAAAGTTCATGCCAGGCAGGCGCTCGCAATCGGACTGGCCGACGCTGTCGCTGACGATCCACTGGCGGCGGCGCTCGATGCCTAGGTCGGCGTTATGATGACGACGATGTCTGCTTCCCTTCCCGCCGCTGATCAAAAACTCGTGCAGATCGTCGATGCAGCCTTGGCCGACGCGGCTCGCCGCAGCGGCGACTGGCTGGTCTGCAAGCTGGGCTGCACGCAATGCTGCGTGGGCGTGTTCGCCATCAATCCACTCGACGTGGCTCGCCTGCAAAGAGGCATGGAAGAGCTTGAGCGCGACGAGCCAGCGCGTGCCAGCCGCGTTCGAGCGCGCGTTCGTGCGTCAGTCGAGCGGCTGAAGCGCGATTTTCCCGGCGATCCCAAGACAGGCATCCTCGAGGAAACGGAAGAAGCCGAGGAGCGCTTTGATGAGTTCGCCAATGACGAAGTATGCCCGGCGCTGGATCCGGCAACCGGCGCTTGCGATTTATACGCAGCGCGGCCAATGACCTGCCGGGTCTTTGGGCCGCCGGTGCGCTCCGAGGATGGGCTGGGCGTCTGTGAGCTTTGCTACCACGGCGCCAGCGAGGCCGAGATTGCCGCCTGCGAGATGTTGCCCGACCCGAACGACATCGAGCAAGCGATGCTCGAAGAACTGGACAGGCGAGGCCATAGCGGAAGGACTCTCGTGGCCTTTGCTCTCGACCAGAAGCGGTGAATTTCCGGATTGAGCTTGTCGAATGCAAGGGTCGGAAGGGAAGCGGTTGGAACTCCAGTTGCAACCTGTTGCAGCACGCCCGTAACCCGTCCCCTCGTTTACATAGACTTAGCGCGGCAGCAGAATTGCTGTTATCAGGCAAGGCTTCTACGTGGGGGTATCGATGAAATTGCGCGCCGCTTCGCTTTATCTCCTGGCCACCTGCCTCTTCGCCCTGCCAGCCTTGGCTCAAAACGACCTCTACGACAATGGGCCAACCAACGGCACAAATGATGCCTGGACCCTCAACTTCGGCTTCGCGGTAAGTAACACCTTCACCCTGAGCAGCAACTCCACGGTGAATGGCCTGAATTTTGCTGCGTGGCTGTCGCCGGGCGACGTGCTGGAATCAATCGAAATATCAATTTCATCCGGGGAGTTTGGCGGCACGACGTATTTCGATCAGCAGATTAACCTGACCCAAAGCGGTTGTGCCGTCAACCAGTACGGATACGACGTTTGCAATGAAATCGGAACCTTCTCAGGCGTAGCCCTGAACGCAGGACTTTACTGGCTGAACTTGGGCAATGCCGTCGTCAACACCGGCGACCCGGTTTACTGGGACGAAAACGACGGGCCATCCTCGGCCTCGCTGAATACGCTCGGCACCCTGGGTTCTGAATCGTTCACAATTTTGGGATCTTCGGGCAGCGGAACCGGTACCACTCCGGAACCCACCAGCCTTTTGCTCTTTGGCACCGGAGTGTTTGGCGTTGGCGCTATCCTGCGGCGCAAGCTGTTCTAAGAGGGCTTGGATTTGGGCTCTGCCGCCGGAGAGGTGAGGCGGCACGAAATTACATGGGAGGACACCGATGAAATTGCGCGCCGCTTCGCTTTATCTCCTGGCCATCTGCCTCTTCTCCCTGCCTGCCTTGGCACAAAATGACCTCTACGACAATGGCCCGACCAACGGGACCATCGACGGCTGGACCATCAATTTTGGATTCGCGGTCAGTGACACCTTCAACTTGACCAGTAACTCCACCGTGAATGGGGTGAACTTTGCCGGCTGGGTTTTTCCCGGAGACGTCGTGGAATCGGTCGAAGTTGACATAACGTCCAGCGAGTTTGGCGGCACTACGTATTTCGATCAGCAGATTAACCTCACCCAAAGCGATTGTGCTGCCAACCAGTACGGATTCAACGTTTGCAATGAGTCGGGTAGATTTTCGGGAGTTGCGCTGAACGGCGGTACGTATTGGTTGACTCTTCAAAACGCCGTCGTCAACACTGGCGATCCGGTTTACTGGGACGAAAACGACGGGCCGTCCAGTTCTTCCGACAATACCGAAGGCACACTGCCTTCGGAGTCGTTCACCATCCTGGGGAGCTCGGGCAGCGGCACCGGCACCACACCTGACCCGAGTAGTCTCTTGTTGTTTGGCACCGGACTCTTTGGCGTGGGCGCGCTCCTGCGGCGCAAGCTGTTCTAAGAGGGCTTGGATTTGTGCTCTGCCGCCGGAGAGGTGAGGCGGCGCTCAGTTACATGGGAGGACACCGATGAAACTTCGCACCGCTTCGCTCTGTCTCCTGACGCTCTGCGTCTTCGCTCTGCCTGCCTTGGCACAAAACGACCTCTACGACAATGGCCCGACCAACGGCACAAATGACGCCTGGACCATCAACTTCGGTTTCGCCATTACTGACTCCTTCAACCTGACCAGCAATTCGACCGTAAATGGCCTGAACTTTGCCGTTTGGTTGTCCCCAGGGGATGTAATGCAGTCCGCCGAGGTTTGGATAACGTCCGAACCCTACGGCGGCACGATGTACTTCGACCAGCAGGTGAGTTTCACGCAGAGCGGCTGCACGCTGAACCAGTACGGCTACAACGTGTGCAACGAGGTCGGTACCTTTTCCGGTGTGAACCTGAATGCCGGCACGTATTGGCTGGCCCTGCAGAACGCCACGGACACCGCCGGCGACCCCGTTTACTGGGACGAGAACGATGGGCCGTCCATGGCTAAACAAGGTTTGGATGGGAGCATACCGTCGGAATCTTTCACCATCCTGGGATCTTCAGGCAGCGGCACCGGCACCTCACCTGAACCTGGCAGCCTTCTGCTGTTTGGATCGGGCGTGTTTGGGGCTGGCGCTGTCCTGCGGCGCAAGCTGTCGTAGAAAAACCTGGATTTTGCGCTCTGCCGCCTCAGGTTGGGCGGCAGCAGAATTACATGAGAGGAAACCGATGAAACTTCGCACCGCTTCGCTCTATCTCCTGACGCTCTGCGTCTTTGCTCTGCCCGCGTTGGCTCAAAACGACCTTTATAATAATGGCCCCACAAACGGGACCATCGACGCCTGGACTATCAACTTTGGCTTTGAAGTAAGCGACTCCTTTAACCTGTCCAGCAATTCCACCGTGAACGGTTTGAACTTCGCGGTATGGCTGACCCCCGGCGATGTGATGGAGTCCGCCGAAGTTACTCTGACGTCGAACGAGTTGGGCGGGACCACTTACTTCGACCAGCAGGTTAATTTCGCTCAGAGCGGATGTACCGTCAACCAATATGGATTCAACGTGTGCAACGAGACCGGCAGCTTCTCCGGCGTGGCCCTGAATGCCGGAACCTTCTGGTTGAATCTTTCCAACGCCGTGGTCAACACCGGCGATCCGGTCTACTGGGACGAAAGCGACGGCCCGTCTGAAGCCTCGAATGACGCGATCGGCACCCTGCCTTCCGAGTCCTTCACGATTCTTGGTTCTTCCGGCAGCGGCACCGGAACGACGCCTGAGCCGGGCAGCATCCTGCTGTTGGGATCTGGCGTGTTTGGCATGGGCGCTATCCTTCGCCGCAAGCTTTCTTAAACACGAACGGCCCTCCCCTGACGCTCCCGCCTCCCAAGGCGGGAGCGTTCTTGTTTTGGCCGATCCCTGTTTGCGCGCGGTCGGCTCCCTGCTTTATCGTGGATGGTTTGCCTCGTGACCCTATGACTGAACATCTACAGCGTCCCGGAACTCCGTTCGAGACCAAAGTAAAATCCGATTCTTCGCGCTTCGAGCGCAACCAGAAGGCCGTCGCCGATCTGGTGGAACAAACTGGCAGCGATGAAGCAGTCATTCAGCGGGGCGGCGGCGAGAAGGCTATCGAGTCGCAGCACAAGAAGGGACGCCTGACGGCTCGCGAGCGTATCGCCCTGCTCATCGATCCGGGCACGGAGTTCTTTGAACTCGGTCTGTACGCCGCGTGGGGCATGTATGAGGAGTGGGGCGGTGCTCCGTCGGCAGGGACCATCACCGGCCTGGGACGCGTGCACGGTCGGCTGGTGATGCTCATCGTCAACGACGCCACCGTGAAGGCCGGCGCGTTCTTTCCGATGACGGCGAAGAAAGTGATTCGCGCGCAGAATATCGCTATCGAGAATCACATCCCGACGATCTACCTGGTCGACTCGGCCGGAGTGTTTCTGCCGCTGCAGGAAGATGTCTTTCCCGACACCGACGATTTCGGCCGCGTCTTCCGCAACAATGCGGTGATGTCGGCGATGGGAATCCCGCAGATCGCTGCCATCATGGGCATGTGCGTCGCGGGCGGCGCATATCTGCCGCTGATGTGCGATCACATCCTGATGACCGAAGGCAGCGGCCTGTTTCTCGCCGGGCCCGCGCTGGTGCAGGCGGCGATCGGCGCGAAGTATTCCGCCGAAGAACTGGGCGGCGCCAAGATGCATTCCCAGATCAGCGGCACCGTCGACTTCCGCGAGCCCAACGACGAATCGTGCATCGAGCGCATTCGCCTGCTGGTCGAGAAGATGGGGCGACGGCCGCAAGGCGTGTTCGATCGCCAGGAATCCAAGGAGCCGCTTTATCCTGCGCAGGAAGTCTACGGCATCTTCGACGGCGATCCGGGGCGTCAGTACGACATGCGCGAAATCCTGGCGCGCATCGTCGACGACAGCCAGTTCAGCGAATATAAGAGCGAATACGGCGAGACCTTGCTGTGCGCCTACGCGCGCATTGGCGGCTTTGCCGTGGGTATTGTTGCCAACCAGAAGACCCATGTGCAGCAGGTGGATCACGCCGGCAACAAGCGCATGGAATTCGGGGGCGTGATTTATACCGAGTCGGCCGAGAAGGCCGCACGCTTCATCATGGATTGCAACCAGAACCTGGTGCCGCTCATCTTTCTGCACGATGTGAATGGCTTCATGGTGGGCCGCGATGCCGAGTGGAGCGGCATTATCCGCGCGGGCGCTAAGATGGTAAATGCGGTCTCGAACTCCGTGGTGCCGAAGATCGCGGTAATCGTCGGCGGATCGTTCGGCGCCGGACATTACGCCATGTGCGGCAAGGCCTACGATCCGCGCTTCGTCTTCGCCTGGCCAACCGCGAAGTATGCGGTCATGAGCGGCGCGTCGGCTGCCGGCACGCTGGTGGAAATTAAGATCAAGCAACTCGAGCGCGGCGGTACGAAGCTGAGCGAAGAAGATCGCAAGAAGCTGTATGACGAAGTAAAGGCCACCTACGACGAGCAGATGGATCCCCGTTACGGCGCGGCGCGGCTGTGGATCGACAAGATCATCGATCCGGCGGACACGCGACAGGCAATCATCACCGCCCTGGAAGCAGCGTCGCTGAATCCCGACGTGCCGAAGTTCAGCGTGGGCGTGCTGCAGACGTAGCAGTTGCCGGTTGGGAATTTCGCGGCGCAGTTTCTAAAAGCTGATTGCGAATGGCTGACGTTATCAAACTCGTCGAATGTCCACGCGATGCCTGGCAGGGCTTGCCCGGGCAGATTCCTACCGCCCTCAAGGTCGAGTACCTGAAAGGCCTGATCGCCGCAGGTTTCAAGCATATCGACGCGGTGTCGTTTGTCTCACCCAAGGCCGTGCCGCAGATGGCCGACTCGGAAAACGTTCTCAGCGAACTCGATCCGCCGGACGACGTTGAGATTATCGGCATCGTCGTGAACGAGCGTGGCGCCGAGCGAGCCATCGCCACCGATGCCGTGCGCACCCTCGGATTTCCGTACTCGCTCTCGCCGACCTTTCTGAAGAACAATCAGAACCAGACGCCGGAGGAGAATTTCGACATCCTCGAGAAGGTGAAGCAGAAGGCCGACGATGCTGGACTCGACACCGTGGTTTACATCTCGATGGCCTTCGGCAATCCTTACGGCGACCTTTGGAATATCGACGAACTGACCGAGGGCGTCAGCCTGCTCGCCGACCTCGACGTGCAGGCGATCTCGCTGGCCGACACGGTGGGGTTGGCCACGCCGCAGCAGATCGCCGACGTGGTCGGGCCTGTGTTGGCGAAATTCGAGGGCGTCGAGATCGGCGTCCATCTGCACAGCCGCCCGGACGAAGCTGTGGCCAAGATTTCGGCAGCGTACGACGCGGGTTGCCGGCGTTTCGATTCGGCGCTCGGCGGGTTGGGTGGATGTCCCTTCGCGCAGGATGTGCTGGTCGGAAACATCCCCACTGAGGCCGTGCTGCAGGCGCTGCAAAGCAAGGGCGTGCGCCTGCCCATCAGCAAACCGCTGACGGATCTGATCAAGCAGGCTGTAGAGATCGGCGACCGCTTCGGCGGACCAAAGATGTAGGCTCAAGCATTCGAAACGCCTAGTACCTGCCATGTTGGTTGAACCGGCCTTGAGGCCCGCGTCCAGCGGCCTATTTTGAACCCGAGCCGGCTTTAGCCGACGCAGAGTTCCGCCCGCTCAAGCGGGCTCCTCGGAATAAAGGTAGTAGCAGACGCGGCGCTGAAGCGCCGCTCTACCTTCAGGCGATGAGAGGTTCGGCGGAATTTTCCTGCGGCACTTCACTCGCCGGCATCGCGACGTTCCCATTCAGCAACGACTCGAAGAAACTATCCACCGCATCCAGAATCTGCTGGCCCGTCTTCGCCTCGTAGACGGCCTTGCGCAGATGCGCACCATGGGGGACGCCATGAGTGAACCATGCGGCGAACTGCTTCATCTTGCCTTCCTCGCCGCCCCGCTTCTCTTCGACCAGCATGGCGAAGTAGGTTCGAATCATCTGATAGCGATCGGCGTCGCTCGGCAAATCGTACGAACCGGTCAGCGTGTACAGCTCGATCTGGCGGAAGATCCACGGATTCGACGGAGCGCTGCGACCGATCATCACCGCGTCACAACCCGTTTGAGCGACCATTGCAGCGGCATCCTCAGGTGAGCGCACATCGCCGTTGCCGATGACGGGAATCTTCACCGCGTCCTTCACCGCGGCAATCCACTCCCAATGTGCTTGCCCGCTGTAGCCCTGCTCGCGCGTGCGGGCGTGCAGCGCGACGGCAGCAAGACCGCAATCCTCAGCCATTTTGGCGAGATTGACGTGTACGATTTCCTTGTCGCTCCAGCCGGCACGGAACTTCACGGTGAACGGAACGGTGATCGCTGCACGCACCGACTCGAAGATATTTCTGATTAGCGGCAGGTCGCGCAGCAGGCCCGATCCGCCATTGCACTTCACGACCTTCTTCGCAGGGCAGCCGAGATTGAGATCGACGAGGTCAAAGCCGAGGTCCTGTACAACGCGCGCCGCGTCGGACAACGTCTTGGGATCGCTGCCGAACAACTGCGCCGAGATGGGATGTTCGTTGCCGTAGAACGTCAGGTATTGCTTGGCCTTCTTGTCCTTGTGGCGGACGATGCCGTCGGCCGAGGTGAATTCGGTCATCATCAAACCACAGCCGCCCAGGTTGCGAATGAAGCGGCGAAAGACCGTGTCGGTGACGCCGGCCATCGGAGCCAGCACCGTTGCCGGACGAATCTCTACTCCGCCGATCGAGACAGACGCGGGCACACGTGCGCCCGGAGGGGCAAACCGCTCGGCCGGGTTGTCGTAAAACTTGTGCACTGGATGATTGTAAATGGTGAAGCGTTTTGGGCTCTAGCGGATGGAACAGCAGATCCTTCGTCGGGCTGAAGCCCTCTTCAGGATGACAACTCTGTCGAATCAGAAGCGCTGACAAACAGCAGCAGCTTCCTTGTTACGGCATGGCCGCAGCCATGCTCGACGGCATGCTGGTCGAGTTGGCGGTGTTCTTCGGGGTCGTCTCCGTGTCGGGCGCTGCTGGCACTGTCACTGTCATCGCCGCTTTCTTCTTGGACGCCGGCAGGCTGAACTCCACCCCGCGATCTTCGTTGGCTTTCACCGTAGCCGGGATATCCAAATCCGCCAGCGCGATCTTCTTGCGTCCCTGATCGAACACGTACAGTGCGTCGCCCATAATGGCGTAGCTGTTTACTTCCTGCTGCTTGCCATTGCGAAATACCAGCACCGTGGGGTCGCCCGGCTGGTCATCCGGAAGCGGCCTCTGCGGCGCGCTGTAGGTTTCGGGATCAGGAATGTTGGCGATGTAGGGATTCGACGGCGGCTGCTCGGCGACGATGTGCAGCGTCGGATCGTAAGCTCCCGGCGGAGGCCCCGAGTACAGGTCCGGTCCGCCACCGCCTACGTAGTCATACCCGTAAGCCGAATTGTCGACCGGGTAGTAGTAAGGGATGGCGTAAGCGTATCCCCTGCCATAGCCATAATGATTGGAGCCGTATCCGTACGGGTTTGGTCCGGCTTTGTAGCGGTAGCCGTAATTCGGAATCGAAGTCACGCTCGGAAGCGGGCCGGGCAAGTGATGTCCGGTAATCGACGTGACGCTGGGCGCCGGCGCCAGAAAATGGCCGTCCACCTGGGTCGTGGTCGGTGGATGTCCGTTGAACTGCGCACTCAACGGTAAGGCTGCTGCCGCAGCGAGAGCCGAAATCGCGATGACAGACTTGATCGCAGAATGCCAGACCGGCCTTACGGATTGGCCTTCGCTCTTCATGACGCCTTCAGTTTATTCCAACCCTTTAGATGCGCGAAAGTTTTTATCGGCTGCGGGAAGAAAGATTTGCCAGATCGTACACTTGGATCATGACGTTAGCAATCAGCGCGCCGAAGATGACGGCGTTAAACGCCAGTGCGAAGCGGCTTTCCAGCAAGTCTGTGCAAACCCCGGCAATAAAGAGGATCAGGAAGGGCAAGCCGAGGAAGACAAAAAATGTCGTAGAAAACTGCATGCGTACGGCGAGACTAAAAAGTAACAATGTCACCAACAGAGGGGCCGCGGTACCAAAAAAACGGGTGCGCTTCCAGACAATAAATGTCACCACAACAACGGCGACTAAGATCATCAAGCCCAGGCCATGATCCAGGAACAGGTCGTGGAGCAGCCACGACATGCCCGGCGCAATGGACTCCCTGGAAGCAACCTCCAGCCAATTGGCACTTCTCATTGCCTGCGCGAAAGCCATCGGACGGAATCCGTAAAACGCCGACAGGAGGACGACGGCCACGACACAGGCCGCGCTGAAGATCACCAGCACCGCGCCCGGTCGCACGTGTCCTACCCACAGCATGAACAGCAGAGCCGGCAGCAGCAGCACCCAGAAGGAAAATTGCGCGCCGACACAAATCGCGATCGACAGACCCATCAGCAGAATGCGACGCCAGTTCCACAGCACGACTTCGCGCGGCGCGTAGAGGGTGTGCGCCACGGCGAGGCCGGTGAAGATCAGCCCGAAGCCGCCCCACGCGCCGACAATGGCCGGACCAATCTCGCTGGCTGAACCGATGGTCAGCGGCGAGAAGCAGTAGAGCACCAGCGCCACGTATCCGCCGATGTTGCCGTAGAGCCGCCGCGCCACGTACCACAGCGACGCACCCAGCAGCATTCCGATAATGAGGAACGGCATGCGCATCAGCATGCGGTAGTTGTTGAATTCGTCGACGTGCTTCTCGGCGCCGCTCAAGCGCGCGGCAACGCCCGCCATCAGAGGGACCAGCGCGCTGTGCTGCTGCGAATTCGCACTCGCCAGGTGTTCCAGCTGGAGCAAGTCCAGCCTCAATGTAAACGCCCTCCATCGCCGACAGCGGAATGCGCGCCATGAACCACACACCCTGCAGCGCAAAAACCAGTAACAAAATAACTGCGATTAACTGCGGCGCACCCAGACGGGAGTAGAGGGACGAGATGGACATGAATCTTTTGTTGTACCACGACGGCTACGCCGCTGGCGAAATGCGAAACAAAAGGGGACGCGTGCATCGCGTCCCCGCAAACAGGAAGATCAGATCGTTTAGATGTCCAGGTTCTTCACGTCCAGCGCGTTCTCTTCGATGAACTTGCGGCGCGCTTCCACGTCTTCGCCCATCAGCGTACTGAAGATGGTTTCGGTTTCGGTGATATCTTCCAGCTTCACCGACAGCAGCGTGCGGCGCTCGGGATCCATCGTGGTCTCCCATAACTGCGTTGAACTCATCTCGCCCAGACCTTTGTAGCGCTGGATGGTGTAGTCCTTGCGGCCCTCGTTCACTACGTAGTCGAACAGATCGCGCGGGGAACTCTTCTCGACGGTGCCGGCTTCGGCTTTCTTCTTCGAAGCCTTGGGCGCCTTCTGCTCGACTTTCTCCTGGTCGGCCTTCTCGGCGTCGCTCAGTTCCTCGGCGACATTGCTACCGGAATCCTTCTTCGCTTCGATGAAATACGGAGGCTCCATGTACTGCTTGATCTGGCTGAATTTCGACATCATCTGCCGGTACTCGGGGGTAGAGGCCAGTTCCCAGTTGATGACGTGCTCGGCACCCTGCGAGTTTACGAAGGCCAACTCCCACAGGCTATGCTCTTCCTCGAAGCGCGGCGGCTTTACTTCCTTCAGCCCGCGCTCCTTGGCGATCGCCTTCAGCGCCTTCTCCAGCTTGGCGATCTTCTCCGGCGCTTTCTTGCTGTCGCCTTCGAAGTCGACGCGTTTCACAAGATCGGCCCTGGAGAGCTGCTCGGTGACCTTCTCATCGCGAATGCGCTTGTCGACCTTGTCGAAGAAGCCGATGTAGTCATTTAGCGTGGTCATGAACTTGGTGAGGGGAGCGCCTTCCAGCGTGGCTGCGCCTTCGCCGTAGCGCACTACGATGCCGTCGGCCGCGCGCTTCACCATCACCTTCACGAATTCGGCGTCGTTCTTGATGTACTGCTCAAACTTGCCCTTCTTGATGCGATACAGCGGCGGCTGCGCGATGTATACGTTGCCGCGCTTGATCAGCTCCTGCATGTGACGGAAGAAGAACGTGAGCAGCAGCGTGCGGATGTGCGAGCCATCTACGTCGGCGTCCGTCATCAGGATGATCTTGCCGTAGCGCAGCTTCGATATATCGAAATCGTCTTTGCCGATGCCGGTGCCCAGCGCCGTAATCATGGCGCGAATTTCTTCGTGGCCCAGCATCTTGTCGTAGCGCGCTTTCTCGACGTTGAGGATCTTGCCCTTCAGCGGCAGAATCGCCTGGAAGCGGCGATCACGTCCCTGCTTGGCGGTGCCACCGGCGCTTTCTCCCTCGACCAGATAAACTTCGCAGCGCTCCGGCTGACGCTCGGAACAGTCGGCCAGTTTGCCCGGCAGGCCGCCGCCGTCCAGCGCACCCTTGCGGCGCGTGAGATCGCGGGCCTTGCGTGCAGCTTCACGGGCGCGAGCCGCTTCAATCGCCTTGTTGATGATGCGCTTCGCCACCGGCGGATTCTGTTCGAAAAATGCGCCCAGCCGCTCGTTGATGAATGCCTGCACGATTCCGGCGATGTCGGAATTCAGCTTGCCCTTGGTCTGACCTTCAAACTGCGGCTGCGAGAGCTTCACGCTCACCACCGCGACCAGGCCTTCCCGTACGTCGTCGCCGCTCAGGTTTTCTTTCACGTCCTTGAACAGCCCAAGGCTCTGTCCGGCAGCGTTAATGGTGCGGGTCAACGAGGTGCGGAAGCCCGACAGATGCGTGCCGCCATCCACGGTGTTGATGTTGTTGGCGAAACTGAATACCGTCTCCGAGTAGCCGTCGTTGTACTGCAGCGCGATCTCCATGGCCACGCCCTCGCGCTCGGCTTCCATGTAGATCGGCTTGTCGTGCAACACGCTCTTGCCGCGGTTCAGATGCTTGATGAACTCGCCGATACCGCCGTTGTACTTGAATTCTGACTTCTTGGACTCGCCGGTCTTGGCGTCGGTAGTGCGCTCGTCCGCCAGCGTGATCAGCAGGCCCTTGTTCAGGAAGGCCAGTTCGCGCAGCCGCTGCGCCAGCGTGTCGTAGTTGTATTCGGTGACGGTGAAGATTTCCTTGTCGGGGACGAAGTGGACTTTGGTTCCGCGCTTCTTCGTCGTGCCCGTTTTCTTCAGCTTGGAGGTCGGCACGCCCTTCGAGTAGGTCTGCTCGAACACTGCACCGTCGCGCCAGATCTCCAGTTCCAGCAGATGACTCAGCGCGTTCACGCAAGACACGCCAACACCGTGCAGACCGCCCGAAACTTTGTACGTGGAGCTGTCGAACTTGCCACCGGCGTGCAACACGGTCATCACCACTTGCGCCGCGGGCAGGCGCTCGCCGTCCACATCCATCTCATCGGTAGGAATGCCGCGGCCGTTATCGACGACGGTAATGGAATTGTCGATGCTGATGGTGACGTCGATGCGATCGGCAAATCCTGCCAGCGCTTCATCGACGGAGTTGTCGACGACTTCGTAAACGAGATGATGCAAACCCATCTCGCCGGTCGAGCCGATATACATCGCCGGACGCTTGCGCACCGCTTCCATGCCGCCGAGAACTTTGATTGAGTCGGCGTTGTAATCGCCGTTGCCGTTCTTCCCGTTTTTCGTGGAAGTTTTTTCGTTGGCGCTGTTGTTAGGATTATTTTCCGGGGCCGCCGCAGCGGCCGACTGGGAATCTTTCGAGGGCATCCTGCTCCATTCGTGAACAATCGGTGTCGCAGCCGATTGCCGTTTCTCGCCGGGGTCTGCATCGTCGCCGTTAACTGACCGGATATCAGTTATGTGTAAGGAATTTCAGTAACTTAGACGACTTGCGACCCATGTTCATTTTACCATAGGAGAGGCTGGAATTCGACCCTCTCGAATTCGCATAAATATTTGTACAATCAGTAACTTAGATGAGTATCCAGGTTATTCACAGGCGGCCTGGAACAACTCTTCTGTGGAAACTCCGAATCCTACCTCCTTTAGTAACGAGTTTGTAACGTCGCCCGTGGCCCAACTCAAAGACAAAATCGAGAATGCGCTGAACGAAACCCGAATCCTCGTACTCGGAATTCAGATTCTGATCGGCTTCGCGTTTCGCACTTTTTTCGAACCCGGTTTCGAAAAAATGGCGCCTTACGCGCAGCAGATTCAACTCGCCGCGCTCGGTCTGCTGCTTGTCGGCTTCGGCGTGCTCATGATTCCTGTGCCGTATCACCGCGTTGTGCTGCACGGACGCAACACGGGAGTACTGCATCGCCTCATCACCATGACCGTTTCCGCCGGCTTGCTTCCCTTCGCGGTTGCGATGGCGCTTAGCCTTTTCCTCGGCGCGAACTGGGTCCTGGGCACGATGGCCTCCACCATTCTGGGCGGCAGCATGCTCGCGGTGACTCTCGCTTGCTGGTACGGAATCGAAATCGCCGCCCGTCGTCGGAAACTCGGCGCACTTCACCTCTACGCGATGATTGATCCTTTGAGAGAAATCGACATGACCCAAGAGCAGAAAACCGATCTCACCACCCGGGTGAAGCAGGTATTCACCGAGTGCCGCGTGGTTCTGCCTGGAGCGCAGGCCCTGCTTGGCTTTCAGCTGATCATCATGTGGATGACAGCGTTCTACAAGACCCCGCAGCTCTGGAAGCTGCTGCATCTGGCGAGCCTGGTCGCAGTGGCCGTCTCGACGATCCTGCTGATTATGCCTGCGGCTTATCACCGCATCGTCGACCAGGGGGAAAACAGCGAGATGCTGGCGCACATCGCCTCGCGTGCGCTGCTGTGGGCGATGGTCTTCCTGGCGCTCGGCATGTGCGGCGACTTCTATGTCGTGTCGCGCATCACCGGCGTGAGCATGGTGGTAAGTACAATATTCTCGCTGCTGTTGCTGCTGCTCTTTTTCGGGACGTGGTTCGGCTATACCTTCTGGAAGAGGCGTGCGCTGCACAATCCGCAGCTCACCACTTCTCACCTGAAAGGCCCGAGCGCTGCCTGATGTAATTTCAGCTATACCGGTTGAGCACAAAAAGCGCAGCGATGCGCCGTAATCGGAATGTCGCTCTCGCACTGCGGACACTTCTTCTTGTCCGGCAGGGCCTGCTTCTCGAAGCGCTTCATCAGCGAATTGACCGGCAAAACGACAAAGTAGTACACGGCTGCGGCCACCAATAAGAACGAAATCACCGCATTGATAAAGTCGCCGTAAAGAAACTTGGCGCCATTGAGTTCGAAGGCGAACCCGGAGAAATCCGGCTTCTTGACGATGGCAGCGATTACCGGGGTTAGCAGGTCTTTCACGAACGCGGAAACCACCGTGCCAAAGGCTGCGCCGATCACCACACCGACTGCGAGATCGACGACATTGCCACGCAGAACGAAATCGCGAAACCCCTTGAACATGATCCTCCTCCACGGCTTCAGAGCTGTCCTGCTCACCGGCGTTGCACTCCCTGGCAGGAACACAACGCAAGCGTTCTGAGCAGTATCGTCGTTGGCCGCAGGTTTCCGCAACTTGAAACTTGACCAACTCAGGAGTTAGCCGGCGCATCGCGTGGCCTCGGGCTTGAAGATCAAGCCGCGGCTGATCTTGCCATTCATCATGACGACCACGGGAGAGTCGAAGCGCAAGTGCCGAACGCACTCGTGCTCGTCGAGCGCAGGCTGCTCCTGCAACCATTGCCAATCGATGAAGCCTTCGCCGGCATCGGGATTTACCGTGAAGTAGCCGATCTGAAACGCCGTGAGGTTCTGGAAGAAGTGACTGCCCTGCGAGGGCGCAACCCGGAAGTCATCAAAGCCGGATTCAACAATGACGCGCGCACCGGAAATCTGGTCCCACGCGACCGGAATGCCCAGCCAGGGATCGGTTGAGCCCCATCGTCCGACGCCAATCAGCAGATAGGGCCGGCTCTGCGAACAAAGTTGGGCGTTGAAGTGAGCGACGCTCTGGGCGACGTCGCGACTACGCGCTCGCTCGAAGCGATGCGAATCGACCACGATGACGTCGAATACATCTTGAATTCGGCCGTGGCCGAGAACCATCGAACTCTGGCAAACAAGGTTCTCCGCGGCAACGTCGTCCAGGCGAACATCATCGCCTTCGCGTGAAAGCACCAGCGGGCGGAGTTGCAAAAAGCCGAACTCGGCGAGTTCGCCGTCCGATTGCGGCAGGCGCACGGCGAATTCGATTTCTACAGGACGGCCCAGCGCGGCTTCGCCGGTGGTCATCAAGCGGTCGAGAATCTGCGGCAGCGGAAACCGCCCGTGTTTCAGGATGGGGGCAAAGCTGACGATGCGCGCGCCTGGCCGGCTCAGGCCGTCGTAGACCGCGTGATTGTCGAGCGAATAGGTCGAGGCCAGCATCTGCAAGGTGCCATCGCTCTCGGCTACCTTGAGGGCGAAGGAAACTTCCCGCAGAGCGGTGATAGGATCCGGCGACTCGCCGGCATGATCCAGTTCCAGAGCCCAGAACTCGGTCTGGGAGTTGGCCAGCACATCTTCCACCGATGAGAACTGCACCAGGTGCTGGGGATGGCGCGGACTGAAGGTCAGGCACTTGCCGCCGCTCACCACGGAGCGGCCCAGACCTAACGCCACCGCGGCGAATCCATCGGCCACGGTGATATGCCCCATAGGATAAAAATTGCGCGAGCGCACGACGCCGGAGAAATCGGGATAGAAGCGGTCCGCGTGAGTCGCGCCAACCACCTTCTGCACCACCACCGCCATCTTCTCTTCTTCCAGGCGATAGGGCGTCGCCCTGACGTAGGCCTTCGCGTGCCGGCTGAAGGTGGAAGCGTAAACCAGCTTGATCGCTTCCAGCAGTTGCTCCAGGCGAACCTGAATATCGGCGTGGCAATTGGCCAGCATGAAGGTCTCGTAGACCCCGGAGAAAGGCTGATACTGCGAGTCCTCCAGCAGGCTGGACGAACGCACGGCCAGCGGATAATGCACGGCCTCGAGAAACGCCAGCAGGTTGTCGAGCAGCGCGATTGGAAAAGACGCCGCCAGAAAACGACGCTCGATCTCGGGGTCATCATCACTATGAATTGCGAACTCCAGCAGATCGTTATCGTCGAGGAAACGGTCGAACAATTCCGTGGTCAACACCAGCGTGGGAGGAACGCCGATGCGTATGCCGGAAAAGCTGCGGGCGATGCCGCGTCGCCTGAGAATGTGGCGAATGAAGGCCAGGCCGCGAGCCTTGCCGCCCAGTGAGCCGCCGCCAACCTGCAGGAAAAAATTCTCGTTGGACTGGAACGTCGCGGGGTTGAACTCGCCGATCAGCGCCTCGCTCTGGTCTCGTCGATATTCGGCGATGGAGTCGATCAAGTCGCGACGTAACTCTTCCAGCGTGCCGAAGTCGCTGACGGTCCGCGGGCGAAGCTTCTGCGCCAGGGCAAACTCGGTTCGCGCCATCAACCAATGCGAAAAATGATTGCGCTGGCCGTGATACGCCAGGCTCTCTTGCGGCACCGTGTGCAGCAGGTTCTCCAGCGCGTTCAGATCGGAGGCGCGCGCAACTTCGGTCTTGCCGTCGGGCAGGTGAAAGACGAAATCGCCAAAACCCATCTCTTCGGTCAGGATATTGCGCAGGTCGCCCAACAAGGTGGGCGAACGCTTCTGCAGAAATCCGTAGCCGGCGCCGTGAGCGCGATCGATGAACTCCGTGCGGCTCGACTGCAACACGATTGGCACATCGGGGACGGTGTCGTGAATCATGCGTGCCAGCATGAATCCGGCCTCCGGCGTCAGTTCCCCGCCGTGCGGGAATTCCACGTCCGAAATCACGCCCAGCAGATACTCGCGATACTTCAAGACTTCGCGCTCGGCGTCTTCGTAGTTGGAGCAGAGCAAAATTTTGGGCCGCGCGCGCATGCGCACCAGCTTGTGAGCGACGTTGAGCGCTTCGTTGAGCAGACGCCGCGACTGCCCGATGATTTCGGTGTAGATGACCGGCAAGAACAGCGAGTAATAACGGATATCGTCTTCGACCAGAAGCAGCACGGGAACGTTCATCGCGCGGGTATCGTGCAGAACGTTGCGCTTGTCTTCGATGTAATTGACGATCGAGAGCAGGATGCGCGCATTGCCTTGCCACAGGAAGATGCGATCGATGTCGGTCACCGGATTGCGCGCGAGGAAGTTCTGGATCTCGCGATGGTCGTAGGCGAGCACGACCACGGGGACATCGAGGCCTGCGGCTTTGACGTGGCGGGCAAGCTGCGCGGCGTCCATGTCGCCGACTTGCAGGTTGGTGACGATGAGGTTGAAGCGCGGCTGCGAGTGCGCCATGGCAATGGCTTCTTCGCCGCTGGAGACGTGGGTGATCCCGGGCACCTGGTGCAGATTGAGCTCGAGCGATTCGCCGATGAGAAGCTCGTTGAGCCGCCCGTCCTCGCGCAGGATGAACGAATCGTAGAGGCTGGAGACCAGCAGGATGTCGTTCACGCGAAACGGCATCAGGTTTTCGAAGCCTTCAAACAGGCGTTCCGAGGACGGAGTGGGATCGGGGGTGGAGCGCGGCGTGGTCATGCGAACCGGTCTCCACAGAGGATAAGCGCAGCCGCATGGTTGTGTCGGGGACAACCTTTACGCTCTATGGGCGGCTGGCGGTGGGAGGGGTACCCCCCTCCCCCTTGATCTTCGTAAAATCTTGAAAACACTAGAGAAGGCCCGCAAAATCTTGAGCCCATTGGACTTATAGGCAAAATCTTGAGCGCCAAGCACTTAGCGGTATTTTTCAGGGGTCGAACCGGGGTGGAATCCTGGGAGCTCTGGGGCGGCGGGCAGTTGATGAAACGACTCAAACGTCGATTCACTCAATCACACTTTGGAAGAGGATGGCCAAGAGCGGCCTGGACACAACTTCTCCTCATCCTTCCAACTACGATTCTACTCAGCCGCGCATCCCCGGCCAAGCGAGTTTGTCACAAATGCGTGTGACAAGATCCGGCCGCGGACGCATCGTCTTTGTTTACGCAACGGTCCAGTTTTCGATCAATAGTCTCGGAACCCGCCGGAACTCACGTGTGTTGTTTGTGACCAGCGTGAGCCCCAGGCTGCGGGCATGAGCGGCGATGAACAAATCGTTTGCCCCGATCATCTTGCCAGACGTTTTCAAATGCGCGCGAACCTTGGCGTAATCAAGCGACGCTTTGTCTGGGAAGTCTAGTACTTCGACGTAGCTGAGAAATGCGTGAACCGCTGTCTCATCCTGCTGCTTCCGCGGGGAAACCTCGACACCATACAAAAGCTCTGACTTCGTGATCACCGAGATGCAGAGATCGATAACTGGCGTTCTTCTAAGCCGCCGGAGCAGGGCGTCGTTGGAACGTTTAATGATGTAAGAACAAGTGTCCGTATCCAGCATGTAGCGCGGCATTAACTCTCGCGCTCCTGGACCGGCAGCTTTTCGACGTCCTGCATGAAATCGTCTGAGGCGATTGGGCCCTCTTTGAGGTACGAGATCCAATCCTGGGGACGCGGTGATAAGACGACCTCACTGCCTTCCTTGCGTATGAAAACTTCCGCCGTATCGAACTGAAAGTCTTTTGGAAGGCGGACCGCCTGACTGCGATTGTTCATGAATACTTTGGCTGTTCGTCGCACTGGATTCCTCTACAAGAGCATTGCTCTCTTGGCATATATCATTGTATATGCCAAGAGAGCGACGTGCAATAAACATGCGGGGTGGATCGCTCCACCCCGCATCAAATGCTTCGACTAGAACGACACGGCTGAATCCGTGCCCGTTCAAAACAACTACACCAGTCCCTGATCCAACATCGAATTGGCGACTTTCACGAAGCCGCCGATGTTGGCGCCGTTCACCAGATTGCCCGGCGTGCCGTACTCTTCGGCCGTCTCGAAGCAGGTCTTGTGGATGGCGATCATGATGTTGTGCAGGCGATTGTCGACTTCCTCGCGAGTCCAGCTGAGACGAGCGCTGTTTTGCGCCATCTCGAGACCCGAGGTAGCAACGCCGCCGGCATTGGCCGCTTTGGCCGGACCATAGAGGACCTTCGCCTCCAGGAATAGCTTGGTGGCTTCCAGCGTGCTCGGCATATTGGCGCCTTCGGCCACGACCTTGCATCCGTTGTGGATGAGGTTGGTCGCGTCCTTGGCGTTGATTTCGTTCTGCGTGGCGCTGGGGAAGGCGCAGTCGGCCTTGATATTCCAAAGCGGGTTGTAGCCCAGCTTCAGATCGGTCGGCATGAAGATCGCCTTCTTGTACTGATCGGCGTACTCACGGATGCGGCCGCGCTTTACGTTCTTCAGTTCCATGACCCAGGCCAGCTTCTCGCGATCGATGCCGTCAGGATCGTAGATGGCGCCGTCGGAGTCGGAAACCGTAACCGGCTTCGCCCCCAGATCGAGCAGCTTCTCGACTGTGTACTGCGAGACGTTGCCGCTGCCGGAGACCAGGCACAGTTTGCCTTCCAGCGTTTCCTTGCGCGTCTTCAACATTTCTTCGGCGAAGTACACGCAGCCGTAACCGGTAGCTTCCGGACGAATCAGCGAACCGCCCCAGCTCAGACCCTTGCCGGTCAGCACGCCGGTGAATTCGTTCCGAATGCGCTTGTACTGGCCGAACATGTAGCCGATTTCGCGGCCGCCGACGCCAATGTCTCCAGCCGGAACGTCGGTGTCCGGTCCAATGTGCCGGCACAGTTCCGTCATGAAGCTCTGGCAGAAGCGCATGACTTCGTTATCGCTCTTCCCTTTGGGATCGAAATCCGATCCGCCCTTGCCGCCGCCCATGGGCAGCGTGGTCAGCGAATTCTTGAAGACCTGCTCGAAGGCGAGGAACTTCAGAATGCCGAGATTGACGGACGGATGGAAGCGCAGACCGCCTTTGTAGGGGCCGATGGCGCTGTTCATCTCGATGCGGAAGCCACGATTGACTTGAATATTGCCATGGTCGTCAAACCACGGCACGCGGAACATCAGCAGACGCTCGGGTTCGGTGATGCGCTCAAGGATACGGGCAGAGATGTATTCCGGGTGGCGCTCAAGCACGAGGCGTAGGGACTCGAGTACTTCCTGGACGGCCTGATGAAATTCGGGTTCGGCTGGGTTCTTGGCCTTCACTAGCGCCATTACATCGTTAATGTAAGCAGCCGGCGTTTTAATGCCGGCGGTGGTCGTAATTCCAGCACTCATAGAGGTCCTCCTCGAACCGTTTAGCTCTTAGGGCCGGTACTGAGAAAAGGTGCTCGCTCCAAAGACAGGCGAACAAGCAATAATTGAGGCCGGTTTCATTGGAGTCCTATTACCACAAGTTGGCAGTGACTGCTATCACCCGAAGGGGTGATTGCCGGGCCATGGTAACGCCGGACTGCCGGTGCGTTACAACAAAATCCGATTGTTCGCTGCTGTCCAGCTCTGTCCAGGCACTCTCCATTGCGCCAGGCAGAAGACATCTCGCCTTCGAGGAGGGCCATCCAAGTTAGCGTTTGAGTTACTAACTAAGTAATACAGGAGCTCACGATGGACAATAAAGACATGAAGCAGAACCAACAGGGCCAGCAGGGTCAGAACGATCCTAATCAGAAGAAGCAGGGTCAGGACGTTCATGACCAGAACCGCCAGCAGAATCAGCAGGGCAACCAGCAGAATCAGCAGGGCCAGAAAGGCCCGCAGTCGGACTGGGACCAGAATCAGGACAAGACCCGTAAACAGGCTTAAGGGCGAGCAGCCCGCGAGGAAGGCCCTGGGACCACCGAGGCTCGGTACCCGGGGCCTTTTGTTGCTTGGGTTAATTGTTATGAACGTGGCTGAGCGGCTGCTCGAATCCAGGATAGCTGCAATTGCTGGTGACGTCTCTGACGTACTCGGCTGAAATCGTGTACCAGCCAACCCCGGTTGTAGCTTGCCGCTGATCCCAGTTCTGCACCATCTCGGCGGGATTGTTCCTGCCGGTTACGCCATCAATCTCGACCGTGTGACCTTCTTTCCCCTTCAAAGCGGCTACGTCTCCGCCGACAACGCGGTACTGCTTCGGCCCATTACTCACAACCGCCAGAACGAAGCTGACGCCATTGTAGGCAAGGCAGCCTTCGATCTTGCGGAAGGTGCCGGCCGGTGCGCTTTGCGTCGATGAATCTGTTGCAGGAACTGCATTCTCCTGAGCTGCTGCAGTCAGAGTTGCTAACAGGACAATACACACAGAAAAGACGAATATTCGCGTCATGAGTTCTCTCCACATCGGCTGCTCGCATACCGGAGTAGCCTTCACCCGATTAGATAACGGCGAGTTTGAAGGGATTGGGACGAGGCTGCACACGCGAGCTTTCGCTTGCCGATAAGGAAAACGCCGACGCAGAAATTAACTTGCGGGAAAGCTGAAGGAAAATGGCGGAAAGGCGAATGGCCTTTCCGCGCCTGAGGGGAAAATCTGCTACTCGCGGTAATGCGCTCCGCCGTGGCGGACATCGGCGCCGCGCACCCAGAAGATGACGTCTTCGGCGATGTTGGTCGAGTGGTCGGCGATGCGTTCGAGGTTGCGCGCAATCAACAGCACATTGAGCGCCTGGCGAGTACAGGACGGATCGTCGTGCATCTTCTGCACCAGATTCACGAACGCTTCGTCTTTCATGCGATCGACAATGCCATCCATCTGGAGCACGGCTTCGGCCACTTCGGCTTTGCCGTCGAGGAATGATTCCAGCGCGCGCTGCACCATGGTACTGACGCCGTCGGCCATGCGCGGAATGTCGACCGGTAACGGGATCTCAGGCTCGCTGATAAGGTCCAGAACGCGTTGCGCGATGTTGACCGCCTGATCGCCAACCCGCTCAAGGTCGGCGTTGATCTTCAGCACCGCCAGGATGAAGCGAAGGTCAACGGCCATGGGCTGCTGCATGGCGAGCAGATCCAGCGCCAGTTCGTCGATCTCGCGCTCGGCCTCGTTGATGGCGCTCTCGCCGGTCAGAACCATCTGACAAAACTTGCTGTCGCGCGTGCGGTAAGCTTCGGTTGCGCGGTCGATGGCCTGCTCGGCCAGGCCTCCCATACGCAAGAGCTTCTCTTTTAACTCGTCCAATCCCTGCTGAAAGCGGCTTCGCATTATCCGAACCTGCCTGTAACGTAGTCTTCCGTCCGCTTGTCGGCGGGTGCGGTAAAAATCTTCTCCGTCTTGTCGAACTCGATAAGGCTGCCCATTAGAAAGAAGCCGGTTAACTCGGCGACGCGCGCCGCCTGCTGCATGTTATGGGTAACGATAACGACGGTATAGTGTTGCTTCAACTGGAAAATCAGTTCTTCAATCTTGCTGGTGGAGATGGGATCCAGCGCTGAAGCCGGCTCGTCCATCAGCAGGACTTCCGGTTCCACCGCCAGTGCGCGTGCGATGCAAAGGCGCTGCTGCTGGCCGCCGGAGAGACTTGCGCCGGATTTCTTGTGCAGATGGTCTTTCACCTCGTCCCACAGTGCCGATAACTTCAGCGAGCGCTCGACCAGCGCGTCCATCTGCTTGCGATTACGAAAGCCGTTCAACTTCAGGCCCGCGGCGACATTGTCATAGATCGACATGGTGGGAAATGGATTCGGCTTCTGAAACACCATGCCGATGCGGCGTCGCACTTCCACCGGATCGGAGCCGCCGCCATACACGTCCATCTCGCCGACTTTCACGGAGCCTTCGGCGCGCGCTTCCGGAATCGTCTCGTGCATGCGATTCAGGCAGCGCACGAACGTACTCTTGCCGCAGCCGGAGGGGCCGATCACAGCCGTCACATGATTGGCCGGCACGGTCATGTCGATGGACTTCAGCGACTGGTTCTTGCCGTACCACGCATTCAGTCCACGAACTTCAATTCCGACGCCCATACGAGCTTCTTACGCTCCCTTCAATCTTCCGCGGCTGGTGGTGATGCGCACCGCCGCCACCGCGCCCACAATCAGAACAATCAGGATCAGCGACCCGGCCCAGGCTTGCTTATGCCAATCGTCGTAAGGAGAGATGGCGTAGGTATAAACCTGCAAGGACAACGCGGCCATGGGCTGGTTCAGCTTTAAGCTCCAGAACTGGTTTCCGAATGCGGTGAACAGCAGCGGAGCGGTCTCGCCGGCAACGCGCGCGAAAGCCAGCATGCAGCCCGTAATCACTCCAGCCGACGCGGTGCGCAGCGTGATGGAAAGCGTGGTGCGCCACTTGGGAATACCCAGCCCGTAAGCTGCCTCGCGAACCACGTTCGGGACCATCAGCAGCATCTCTTCGGTCGCGCGGGCTACGGTGGGGATCATCATGATGCCCAGCGCCACGCCGCCGGAGAACGCCGAGAAGTGCTTTTGCCGGATGACGATCAGCGAATACACCGTGATGCCGACCACGATCGATGGCACGCCGTTCAACACGTCCGCCGTGAAGCGAATCAGGTCGCCGAAGCGATTGCGTCCGTATTCCGCCAGATAGATTCCTGAACCGATGCCCAGGGGAATTCCGATGAGGCTGGCGACGGCGAGGATCATCCCTGTGCCCACAATGCCATTCGCCATGCCTCCTCCTAATTCCCCGGGTGGTTTAGGAGTTTGCGTGAGGAACGTGATGTTGACGGAGCCAATGCCTTTGATCAGCAGGTAAATAAAAATGGCGAGTAATGGCAGGATCACCAGAATCGCCGCCAGGATGGCGAATCCCGTGGCTCCCCAGTTGGTGATACGGCGCCACAGACTGACCTGTTGCGAAGTGGAGGCGGGCACAGAATTAGGCACTGGGCCTCGCAGTTCCGCCGGTGATGCTCCACACCAGCAGTCGCGCCAGTGCGTTGACGATCAGGGTAACGATGAACAGTGCCAAACCGATTTCCACCAGAGCGCTCAGGTACATGTCGCCGGTAGCCTCGGTGAACTCATTCGCAATCACGCTGGCCATGGTGTAGCCGGGGGCAAACAACGATTTCGCCATCTGTGGCGTGTTGCCGATGATCATGGTCACCGCCATGGTCTCACCCAGCGCACGGCCCAAGCCGAGGATGACGCCGCCGACGATGCCGATGCGCGCGTTGCGGAGGACGCCCATGCGAATCATTTCCCAACGCGTCGCGCCGAGCGCCAGAACCGCTTCGCGCTGATTCTGGGGAACGGCCGTCATCACCTCACGCGTGATGGAGGCGATGACGGGCACAATCATGATCGCGAGAATGATGCCCGCGGCCAGCATGCCAATTCCGTACATCGGCCCGTTGAAAAATCCTGTCCAACCGAGGGTCTTCGCCAGGAAGGGCTCAACGTAATCGCGCAGCAACGGAGCCAGGACGAAGATTCCCCACAACCCGTAAATGACGCTAGGGATGGCCGCCAGCAACTCCACCAGAAACGAGATGTAGGAGCGCAAACGTTGCGGGCACATCTCGGTGACGAACACCGCGACTCCGATCGAAAGCGGCACCGCGAGCAGCAGCGCCAGAAACGAAGACACCAGCGTGCCGTAAATGAAAGGCATCGCGCCGAAACTCTCGTTGACCGGATCCCAGTCGTGTCCGTAGAAAAAATGAAGGCCGAACTGATGCAGCGAGAGCCGGGATTTATCCACCAACTCCCAAACCACCAACACTACGATGGCGAACACAGAAACAGCGCAGAGGACGATGATCCAGCGGAAGACCTCATCCGGCATGCGACTGCTGCGTGGAACGAAATCCCTGATTTTCTCGAGGGCAGTGCCGGGAGTGCGGTCGTGACGCTCAGTATCGATTTTGGCCAACGCCGGCATCGATGTGACCGGCTTGGGCAGCTGGCCAAGCGGCTGAGACGAGTTCATAGGATCCACGCTATCAGACATGTGTTACAGCCCGGTTAAAGCAGCAAACTAGCGACTAGCAACTAGCGATCAGCCAAGCCTTATCGAAATGACCATCGACTTGATAGGCAGAGAGAACTTGGCTGCCGCCGTTGCTAGTTGCTCGAAGCGAGTTGCTAGTGGTTACGGTTTCACCATCGAAGTGATGGCGGCTTTCTCCTTCGCCACAACTTCCTTCGGCAGCGGAGCGTACGAAAGCGCTTCCGTCATGCTTTGCCCCTTGTCCAGCATCCAGAAGAGGAAATCCTTCAGGATTTTGCCTTTGTTGGCATCAGCCGGATTGGTGGGGATCAGCAGCCAGGTGAAGCTGGCGATCGGATAAGCGTCCTTCCCGGGAGGGTTGGTGATGGAGACGCGGAAATCGTTCGGCATCTTCACGCCTTCAGCGGCCTTCGTCGTGCTCTCCAGGCTGGCCTTGACGAAATTCTTCGATGAGTTCTGCACCAAGCCGAAGGGGATTTTGTTCTGCAGCGCGTAGATCAACTCAATGTAGCCAATCGATCCGGGCAACTGGCGAATGGTTCCGGCAACGCCTTCGTTGCCCTTGCCGCCGATGCCGACCGGCCACTTCACTGACGTTCCTTTGCCCACGGTTCCCTTCCAGTCAGAGCTGACCTTGGAAAGATAGTCGGTGAAGATATACGTCGTACCGCTGCCGTCCGAACGATGGACGACGGTGATGCTGGAGTCGGGAAACTTCACGCCAGGATTTACCTTCGTGATTCGCGGATCGTTCCACTTGGTCAGCTTGCCAAGATAGATATCGGCTAGAACGTCGGGCGTGAAGTTGATGTCGGTACTAACGCCGGGAATGTTATAAGCCGGAACCACTGCGCCGAGCACGGTCGGCACATGCAGCACCTTTACCTTCGACTCGGAAATCTGCTGGTCGGTCATCGGGCCGTCGCTGGCGCCGAAATCGACCGTCCCCGCCTGCACCTGCCGAATGCCGCCCCCGCTGCCGATCGACTGGTAGTTGATCTGAATATTGGAATGTTCGTTGTGGTACTCGTTGAACCACTTGGAATAAATCGGATACGGAAACGTTGCACCTGCGCCGTTCAATGTCGTCTGCGCCAGCGCGCAGCTGGCGAGCACAGCGATGCACACAAGCACCCTGAGAGAGCGAATCACGTAATTTCCTCCTGTATTTTTGCGTATAGCAAGGCCACCCGATTTTTACGCCCAGATTGTTACAGACCAGTTACACCGGAATGAATTTCGGATGAAGAGGGCAGAGCGGGTTCAATTCGGGTGTGCTTTCACAGACTTGCTTCGTAGCGGCGGTTCTCCAGGACATTCAGAACTTCGGCGATCGACCACTTGCTTCCAGATCTCCCATTGCGACGTTGAGGTGGATTTCTGCAGGTTTGCGGCCGGCGTCTGCGTCGTGGTTTTTGGGGCTCTGACCGAAGCTTCTGCTGCCATGCTGTCTACCTCCGTCCTTGAGTTGGATTCACACGCGTAGTGAGAGGGCGATGAATTCTGCGTGAAATGTCCGAGCGCTACTTTACGTTCTTCTGCCTCCGCTTCAGGTCCTGGATGAACATCTGCTCCACCGGCATGTCGTAGGCGCGCAGCACATGGCGCACGCTGTGGCCGCTAACCAGGTGGCAGATCTCTTCCGCCAAGTTCTTGGCGTGATCGCCGGCGCGCTCCAGCGACTGCGTCATGAACAGGACATGAAAGCTTTCCTGCCGCGGAAGGCCGTCGTGATTTTCAAGGTGCCGCAGAAAAATCAGGTTGCGCAAGCGATCAAGCTCCGCGTCAGAACGCAGCACACAGAGTGCCTTGTTAAGATCGCGCTGGCTGAACGCATCATGTACGTCGCCCAGCATCTTCTCCAGACGCGACGCCATCACGGTGAGATCGCGAATGTCCTGCAACTCGATGCGGCTGCCGACGGCCGCGGCGCGATTGCTGCAGTTGAGCAGCAGATCGCCAATGCGCTCCAGATCGATGATGAACTTCAGGCAGGCCAACAGTTCGCGTGCGTGCTCGGGACCGGCTTGGGTGATGACCGACGTAACCCCCTGGTCGATGGCGCGATCAAGGTTATCGAGTTCTTTTTCGCGATCGCGCACGCCATCCAGCACCGATGCCACGCCTGTGGCGATACCTTCTGCAACGATTCCCGCAGCGGCTCGCGCAACCTTGCAGGCTTGCAACGTCTGTTCCTGGAGTTGTGCGCAGATTAGATCGGGATCGGGAAGCACGGGATTGGGTGAGCTCATTCTGTTCTCACAAACTGCCGCTCGCAGCAGCACGTTTGTCTGGGCCCCAGATCAGCGAGCCATGACCGCAGGCGGACGTAGGACACTTCACACCCAACATATCCGGCTCCTGTAAATTCTCCATGAAATGAGAGTGAACTTACCTTGAATTCACAGCCTGAGCGTAGTCGAACTGCAGGTTTGAATCGTTATGCCGAAACCGGCACCGCGTGGCGCGGCAGAATGAAGTAAAACGTCGAGCCGTGGTTCAGCTCGCTTTCGGCGCGAATGTTTCCTGAGTGCGCGCGGATCACGTGTTTGGCGATGGCCAGTCCCAACCCTGTGCCACCGGATTCCCGTGAGCGTGCTTTGTCGACGCGGTAGAACCGTTCAAACAGGCGCGGCAGATGCTCGCTGGGTATGCCGCCTCCGAAATCGCGAACGTAGAACTGCACGCCTTCTTCGGTCTCGCAAGCGCCGACCAGTACCTTGCCTCCCTGCGCGCCATACTTGAAAGCGTTGTCGATGAGGTTGGCCAGCACCTGGTGAATCGCGTCGCGGTCTACCCACACCGCCGAAGTAGCGGTGTTCATGACGGAAAGCTCGATTCCGCGGCCTTCCGCAATGTCCTGGAATGTCTGCACCACCTCTTCCAGCAGATCCTGCGGCATGGCTGCCTGGAAATTGAGTTTTTGCTCGCCCGATTCGACCCGCGCCAGAACAAGCAGGTCTTCGGTCAGGCGCGACATGCGCATCGCATTCTTTCTGATGATCTCCACGAAATCGCGCTGACTGTCAGGCAGGCCGCCGTCGAGCAACGTCTCCGCATAACCCTGCACAGAAGTCAGGGGCGTGCGCAATTCATGCGAGACATTCGCGATGAAGTCGCGGCGCGTCTTCTCGACGCGCTCAATATCCGTCTGATCGTGTAACACAGCGACCGCTCCGCCTCCCGGCATCGGCGCCGCGGTCACGTCAAAGATGCGGCCGGAGAAAATCTTGGCGGCGCGAGCCATGATGATGTCGCGCGTGGCAAGGGCTTTGCTCACCGACGCCAGAATCTCAGGGTCGCGCACCGATTGCACCAGCGGCGCGCCCAGGCGAACGCCGCTGGGCAGCAGTCGCTCCATGCGCTGATTCGCCCACAGTACGCGCTCATCCTGAGACACGGCAATGACCGCCTCCTGCATGGAATTCAGCAGCGCCTCCAGCGTCTGGCGACTGGTCTCAACCGCGCTGAATCCTTCTTCCAGCTTGCGCGCTGTCTTGTCGAGCGCCGCGGCCACGTGCGCAATTTCGTCCGAGGATCCTTCCTGGATGCGAGCCGACAGATCGCCGGCGGCAATGCGCTCGGCGAAGTCGGTGATGCGGAGCAGCCTGCGTCCGATGGATTGTGTAGCCGCAAACGCCAGCAGCAGCGCCAGGAGTACCGCAACCGCCGAGGCTTCCAGCAGGTCCATCGTGATCTGGCGATTGGCTTCCTGGATTGCACTCAGGGGATACGCCATGCGCACCGCGCCGCCCGGAATCGGCACGGCGACATAGAGCAACTCGACGTTAATCGTCTTGCTGAGGCGGGTGGAGCTTCCGATCTTTCCCTGAAGAGCATCAACAAATTCCGGCCGGCTGGCGTGATTCTCCATCTTGTCCGGACTGGCCTCGGTGTCGGCCAGAACCTTGCCGTTGGAGTCGATGATGGTGATGCGGGCACCGGCGGCCGGAGCGGCTTGCTCGGCGATTTGCTGGTACGACGCTGTGGGAGCGCCTTGCACGCGAAGAGCAAACATCTGCGTCTTCTGCTGCAGCGAGGTATCGATCTCGCGCAGCAGCATGTTCTCCCAGGCTTTGTGGATCAACAGGTCGAGGGAAATGGTGCAAGCACCAATGACGACCAGCGCCGCGAGAAACAGCTTAACGAAAATACGGCTCTTCACGGTTGCAGCCCGCTAGGACTTTGGGATCTCGAAACGATATCCCGCGCCACGCACAGTTTTGAGGTAGCGAGGCTCGTCCGGGTTCTCCTCAATTTTCTCACGGATGCGGCGGACATAGACGTCGACCGAGCGCGGCGTGACATAGTGGGTGTCGCGCCAGACGGCATCAAGAAGTTGGTCGCGGGTAAAAACGCGTCCGGGATGGCGAGCCAGATATTCCAGCAGACGGAACTCGGTCGCGGTGGTCTGGGTAAGCTGGCCGCGCACCATGAGGGTCATGCCACCGCTGTCGATCTCGATATCGCCGGCCTTGACGATCGCCGGAGCCAGCGGGCGCTCGAAGCGGCGCAGGACCGCGCGCACACGCGCCACCAGTTCACGCGGGCTGAATGGCTTGGGAATGTAATCGTCGGCGCCCAACTCAAGACCGATCACACGGTCGGACTCAGTGACCTTGGCGGTGAGGAAAATCACCGGGATCATGGCCAGCGAAGAAGTCTGGCGAATGCGCCGGCAGAGCTCGAGGCCGTCACCACCGGGCACCATGATGTCGAGCAGGAAGAGTACCGGCACTTGTTTCTCAGCCTCGGCAATTACGCCGGCAGTGCTGGCGAAAGTGCGCACGCCATAACCCGCGGCTTCCAGATGATGACGCACCAGGCGGGCAATGTCGGTGTCGTCTTCCACGGCAAATATGTTTTGTTTCACGGCTGTATTGTAGCCGACCGTCGTCGCGGAACTGTCATATGTAGGTATCACGCCTTTAAGGGTACATGTACCAGTGTTACAGGATGATTAACTTTGGCGGGTATCGGTGAAGGATTGTGACAGGGCGTAACCATGGTCGTACTCTCACATTGTGGTACATGCAACCGCCCGGTTGAAGGGCATGCCACATTGTGGGAGTTAGCTTGGCGGGCAAGCAAAAGGCGCTCCGCATCGGGAGCGCCTTCTTGGTGAAATTCCACTGCCTTCAGTGAGAAACGAAGGTCAGCCAGTCGCGTGTCAGGTAATCGGTCATACTGAGAGAAAACATGATCAGCAGGAAAAATATCGCTGCGACCACGGTGACCATGGTCAGCTTCGTGCTGTAGCGCAGGTGCATGAAGAACAGCACCACCAGCGTGCCCTTGATGGTGGCAATCAGCAGCGCCACAACGATGTTGAAGATGCCGAGCTCGACCGAGGCCGCGAACACCGTCAGGCCGGTAAAAACCATGAGCGCGGCCCATATTCCCACGTACATGCTGATGGGCGCGATGTGCGAGGTGTAGTCGAAATGTTCCTGGGTCGACCCAGGATGGAATTCAGGTGCGCCGTGTTTCATCGTTTAACCATGTTTCTTGCTGATCAAATAGAGCAGCGGGAATAAATAGATCCACACCAGATCGACAAAGTGCCAGTACAGTCCGACATTTTCCACCGGACTGTAATACACGGGGCTATAGGCACCGCCCAGGCCGGCAATGATGATCCAGGTCACCAGGCCGATACCGATAATCATGTGCAGGGCGTGCAGGCCGGTCATCGCCCAGTACAGCGAGAAGTAAATTTCTGTGTGTACCGGGTCGGTCGCCGGATGCTGAGGATCGCCCGTCTGGAAGTGGAAGTGCGGTCCGGGGAATTCGTGGTTCTCCCAGTGCTCGTGATACTCGATCGCCTTGATGCCCAGGAACCCGAAGCCAAAGATGATGGTGATGACCAGCAGGATCGCCATCAGCTTGGTCTTGCCCAGCTGAGCGCAACGCACCGCCAGGGCCATCGACAACGAACTGCAAATCAGCACCGCGGTGTTCGTGGCGCCCAGCATGATATTCATCTTGCGGCTGCCTTCCACGAACGCCTGGTAGTACGAGGCCCGGTAGACCAGGTACGCGCAGAACAGGCCGCCGAAAAACATGATTTCGGTCAGCAGGAACATCCACATGCCAAAGGTGGACGTCTCCCGCTGCTGCTCCATGTCAGCGAAGTGATGCTGGAACGCGTGCTCAGCGACTTGGATATCGCTAGTGGCCAACGGTGACCTCCTCTTGCGGCTGGTGCTCGTAGTCGTAAGCCTCCCACGTCACAATAGGAGTCTCGTCGAAGTTGTGGGTCGGCGGCGGAGACGCGGTCATCCACTCCAGGCCCACGGCATTCCACGGATTCGGCGGAGCGATCTCTCCGTAACGCAGCGACCACAGGAAGTAGATCATCGGCAGCACATAGCCGACCGCCAGGATCGAAGCTCCCGCGGTCGACAGCACGTTCAGCACCTGGAACTCCGGCGGATACGCGTGATAGCGACGGGGCATGCCCATGTAGCCGAGGATGAACTGCGGGAAGAACGTCGTGTTGAAGCCGACGAAGACCAGCAGCGCCGACAGCTTGGCGAAGGCCTCGGGATACATGCGGCCGGTAATCTTCGGCCACCAGAAGTGCAGCCCGGCCATGTAGGCCATCACCATGCCGCCCACCATCACGTAGTGGAAGTGCGCTACCACGAAGTAGGTGTCGTGCACGTGAACATCGAGGCCGAGGGAGGCGAGGAAGACGCCGGTGAGTCCGCCGATGGTGAACAGTCCGATGAAGCCGAAAGCGTACAGCATCGGCGTCTCGTATCGTATCGAGCCCTTGTACATCGTCGCTGTCCAGTTAAAGACCTTGACCGCCGACGGAATCGCCACCAGATAGCTGAGCAGCGAGAACACCAGCGCGGCATAGACGGAGATGCCGGCTACGAACATGTGGTGGGCCCAGACGACAAAGCCCAGAACGGCGATGGCGATGGAAGCCAGCGCGACGAACTCGTAACCGAAGGCGCGCTTGCGCGAGAAGCAGGTTACGACTTCGCTGATCACACCCATGCCGGGCAAAATCATGATGTAAACGGCAGGGTGCGAATAGAACCAGAACAGGTGCTGGAAGAGCAGCGGATCGCCGCCCAACTGCGGATTGAAGACGCCGATGTTGAAGGCGCGCTCCAGCGCGACCAGCAACAGGGTGATCGCAATGACCGGCGTGCCCAGCACCATGATGAGCGCGGCTGCGTAATTGGACCAGCAGAACAGCGGCAGGCGGTTCCAGGTCATGCCGGGCGCGCGCATGCGGTGGATGGTGACGATGAAGTTCAGGCCGGTAAAGATTGACGAGAAGCCGGCGATGAAGACTCCGATCGCGGCGCCGATGACGTGGGTGTTCGAGTAGGTGGTGCTGAACGGGGTATAGAAGGTCCAGCCGGTATCGACGCCGCCGGTCACCATGGCGACCAGCGCGGTGATGGCGCCGGCCATGTAGATGTACCAGCTCAGCAGGTTGATACGCGGGAAGGCCAGATCTTTCGCGCCCACCATCAGTGGAATCACGAAGTTGCCGATCACGGCGGGCACGGACGGAATCAGGAAGAAGAAGACCATGATGATTCCGTGCATCGTGAACAGCTTGTTATACGTATCGGAGGTAACCAGGTCGCCTGCCGGAGTCAACAGCTCCAGGCGGATCATCATGGCGAAGAAACCGCCGATCCAGAACATGGCGGTGATGGAGATGAGATAGAGCAGCGCGATCCGCTTATGGTCCGTCGTCAACAGCCACGACTTGATGCCATAGTTCGAATTCAGGTAATTCTCGCGCTCGACAGTTTCAACGGCGGTTGCCATGTCACACACCTTCTGGGTCTAAGCCTTACTGCGCGTTCGACGATTCTGGGACGGCGGGCCGATTGCTGACCGGCTCACCCTGTTGCGGTTGTCCCAGCGATTTCACGTACGCCACCAGCGCCATCAGGCTCTCTTCGGAAACCTGTCCCTGGAAGCTCGGCATGATGGGTTTGAATCCCGACACGATCTTTGCGGTCGGATTCAAGATCGATTCGCGGATGTAATTTTCATCGGCCATCACGGTGCGGCCGTCCTCCAGCAACACCGGCTTGCCATATACGCCGTTCAGGTTGGGACCGCGTCCCTGCGTGTCGGAACGATGACAGGTCGCACAACCCAGTTGCTGAAAGAGCTGCTGGCCGTTGGAAGCCATCGTTCCGGTTGCGCCACCGCCGCTGAGCCACGCCTGGTAGGCGGTGGGCTCCATGACAATGACTTCGCCGATCATGGCGGAGTGCTGCGTGCCGCAATACTGCGAACAGAACAGGTAGTAGCTGCCGGTTTTGATCGGACGGAACCATGTCGAGGTGTAGCGCCCGGGCAGCACGTCGGCTTTGACGCGGAAGGCCGGAACGAAAAAGTCGTGGATCACGTCCTGCGAGCTCATGATCAGACGCACGTCGCGTCCTATGGGGACATGCAGCTGGTTGATCTCGCGTTGCCCGGTTTCGTGCTCGAACTTCCACATCCACTGCTTGCCGACGACGTAGACTTCCATCGCGCCTTTCGGCGGACGCGCTTCCTGGAAGTAAATCAGCGAGCCCCAGGCAAAGAAGATCATGCAGATGCCCAGAGGGATGAGCGTCCAAGTCAGTTCCAGCGGCAGCGATCCTTCAATCTGTACCGGATGCGGGTGAGCCGAGCGGCGGTACTTGATGGCAAAGACAAAGATGAGGACGAAGATGAGCAGCGTGAAAAACGCCGACACCGCGATCAGCAAGAAATAAAGTCCGTCCACCTGCCATGCCATTGCCGAAGCACGTTCAGGAAAGAGTGGGAAGTTCTTCCACATATCTGTCAGGCCCGTCCTGTTTCCTTTTTGCCGCCCTGCGAATCTTTGTTATGCGAATCGCGCCGGAACATCACGATCAGAAATCCACCCAGAATCAGCATGGTGGCGGCTCCGGCCATTCGCATGATGTTGGAGATGACTGCGCTGTATCGCCCGGTCTGCGGGTCGTAGTGATAGCAGTAGAGCAGCACCTCGTCGACAACATTGCCGATTTTTTCTTTCGACGCCTCGATCAACCCGAGGCGAATGTCCTTCGGCGAATACTCCACGCCGTAGTAGTACTGGGCCAGCTTGCCGCCCGGCGTCACGATCATGATTGCCGTGGCGTGAATGTACTGCTTCGTTCGCGGATCGCGGCGATAGTGAAATCCCACGGCGTCCGCCAGCTGCTTGATCTGCGGCTCCTGCCCAGTCAGGAAGTGCCAGCCTGAGCCGTCGGTCTTCGGATCGAGATGCTCATTCATGCGCGCGATATAAACTTGCTTCTTCTCAGCCGCATCATTGGGAGTCTCGTCGGGATTGAAGCTCACCGAAACGATCTCGTAATCCTTGCCCGGCGTGAACTTCAGCACGCTGAGCGCGCTGGCTTCGCCGACCAACTCCTCACCGCACAGCATCGGGCAGGTGTAATACACCAGATTCAGAATCACCGGACGGCCGGTGTGGAAGTAGTCGCCCAGCTTCACGGTCTTGCCGGTTTCATCTTTGAACTCCAGATCGAGCGGGACCTGGTTGTTCAGGCGCTGCTCGATCTTGATGTTGTTCAGATCGGTCGGAAGCTGTTGCGAGGTCGGGCCCGTACTCTTGTCCTGAAACGAGGATGGAGGCTGGGCCGCGGCAAACGTGGTTGCCAGCAGCAGAACCGCCATCGCGAGTTGTTGCCGATACATCACTTCGATCAATCCACTTCTGCGTTTTACCGCTTTGTTTGTGCGGGCTGGAAAGCCCGAGATTTTTATGCCGTCCCTACCGCTATTCCCCGCCGGTCTTTTTTGCGCCGGCGCCGTCCCTTACCGTTGCCCGGAGGCAGGTCTCCTGGCTGCTCGTTCAAGATCTTCGGATTCCCTGCGCCCGTCTGCTCATTCAAGTCCGGCGGCGGAGCGTTGGGCCGCGTCGGCAAGCCGCGCTGCTCGATCAACTGCATCGCCATCGAGATCGGAATATGCACATTGCCCTGCGGATCGGTAAACGGCTGCGCGTCCAGCAGGGTGTTCTCCGACTGCAGATATTTCGTCATGTCGCCGGCATCGTTGGTCTGCAAACGCGGCTCCGGAAAGTTGCCGAGGTTGACCCCAGGCGTGTTCTGAAAGACCGATTCGGCTCCCTGCGTGGGCGCGGCCTTGGGCACCGATGCCGCCATGGGACTCTGCTGGCTGTGCGCGAACAGAACCTCGCTGCGCGCCATGAAGCGGAACATGCCCCAGATCACCAGCTCGATGAAGAAGCCGACGATGAACAGTCCGATGAGAAACATCAGAATGCCCTTGGGGCTTAAGTCGGACCGGTCGTAATCGACCTGCGGATTGCGCAAAGGATCGTGAGTGTTGTGATCAGTGGCCATGTCCCGATCCTTGATGTAAGAAGTTCGGTATCTGTGGATCGTAAAGCGGCAACAACGGCCGCTGCCGCAGGTTGAAGAAGAAATAGCCCAGCCAGAGTCCGCCCATAGCAATCGGAGGTATGACGTACCAGATGCTGAGGAAGAAGTGTCCGCGCTCGTGGGCGAAGTTCGGCACCACGTACCAGTAGATGTCCACTACCCGCATGCACATCAGGAACACCGCAATGCCGATCATCCGGCTTCCGGCTTGCTTGCGTTGGCGCGAAAGCAGCAGGCAGAACGGCAACGCAAAGTGGAAGAGGATGATGACAAGCGCGACCACGCCCCACCCTCCATGAATGCGGTTCAGGAACCAGCCGATCTCTTCGGGCAGATTGCCGGCCCAGATGATGAGCCACTGCGAGAAGGAAAAGTAAGCAAAGAGCATGACGAAGGCGAACATCAGCTTGCCCAGGTCGTGGAACTGCGTTGGCTTGATGATCTCGCGATACGGGCTGTAGCGGGTAAGCAGCGTAAGAATGATCACGCTGAATGCGAGAGCGGACAAGCCCTGGCCCGCAACAAAGATGAGCCCGTAGATGGTCGAACCCCAGTGCGGATCGAGCGACATGACCCAGTCGACCGAGGCGAAGGAAATGGACAGCGCATAGACCAACGCTCCCACGCCGCTAATTCCCTGGAAGTGCGGAAGAGCGCCGCTCAGAGGCTTGTAAAGTCTTTCGCCGCGACGCGTGAGAATCGTGGCCAGGCCAATCCAGAGGACAAAGTAAATGATGGCGCGGGCAAACCAACCGCCGAACCCGCCCGTGTGTAGATACCAACTGTTGCGGGCCGTTAGTTCCGGATCGCTCATCCAGGCGTAAAGATGATGGCGCCCGAGAGCAATGGGGACGAACAAAACCGCCATCAGCGGCAGACCTTTGGTCGCCGCTTCCAACGTGCTGCGAATCGACAGGCCCCAGAAACCGCCGGAGAGATACTGCACCATCAGCAGGGCCAGACATCCCATGCTCAGCCCCAGCCAGAACATGTAGGCGATCAGATAGCCGCGCAAGAACTGATCGAGCGACATCACCGCGCCGGCGATGCAAGCTAGAACTCCAACCAGACCGACGCCCAGCCAGACGCTCTGCCAATGCGCCGCCTGCGCTGGAACGACGTCTTCGGATTGCACTAAGTCCAGAATATCTTTGCTCATTGCTTCTGTGCGCCTCCCTGAGCCGGAGCCGGTGGCGGCTGAGGCGGAGTCGAGGCGGCCGTGCTGGCGCCCTGCGTGTCATAAGGAGGCATGATCAGGATGCCCGAGGGAACGGTCTTGGAGACTTCCGTGCCCGCCGGAACATCGGCCTCGGTAGCGTGCTGGCTCAACTGCAGCGCACGAATGTAAGCGGCGATTGCCCAGCGGTCGGCAGGCTGAACCTGCTCCGCATAGTCAGGCATGGCACCGAAACCGTTGGTGGCGACGTCGAAGAAGTAGCCGATCGGCGCTTTACGCAGGCGATCGATGTGATAGGACGGCGGATGCTTGTAACCGCGCTGCACGATCATGCCGTTGCCGTCGCCGAGTTCACCGTGACACGGAGCGCAGTAGATATTGAAGCGCTGCTGCCCGCGCGCCATGATGTCGGCCGTGACCGGGAACGGCAGGTAGTCGCCATCGTTGCTGCCGATCTTGCCGGTATAGAAGTAGGTGTCCGCGTTGAGATGTCCGCGCGCTACCGTGCCTTCGATGATCGGGCGCTCGGAACGCTTGTCGGCGTAGAAATCGCTCTCCACCAGCGGACGCTGGTAGGGCTGGTTCTGCATGTCCTCACGGCAACCAGCGGTCAGGGCAAGCGTGACCGTCGCCAACAGGAACACCAGGGCCTTGCGCAGCCAGAGCTTTTCGCCAGAGCGCTTCGAACCGAAGGTAGCCGTAGTAATTTGTGCGAGGCGATTAATGCGGCACCTCCGAAATCGACAACGGACTCAGGCTTTCCATAAATTGTTGCGTCTTCACCAGGTCGAACCTGCTGTCGGCCGCTTCCACCACCAGGAAAAACTTGTCGCGGGTCACCATCGCAAAGCGATCAACGTTGAACAGCGGGTGATGCGGCATCGGCAGGCCGTTCAAGGCGAACATTCCGAAGACACCGCTCAATCCGGCGAACAAGATGGTCAGTTCGAACGTGGGCACGATGAAAGCCGGCCACGACAGATACGGCTTACCGCCGATATTCAGCGGGTAGGAGATGCAGTTGATCCAGTACTGCAGGCCGAAGCCGGAAGCTCCGCCCAGCAGGCCACCGATCAGCACGATCAAAGGCACGCGGCTCTTGTGAAAGCCGACGGCCTCGCTGGCCTCTTCGATCGGAAACGGGCTGTAGGCTTCCATCTTGCGGTAGCCGGCGGCATACGCGGCCTTGGTCGCGAGAACCAGCTCCGTTGGAGTCTCGAACTCCGCCAGCAGTCCATAAATTGGCGGTGAGAGCTGTGCGTGGCTCATTCTGCTTTCACCTCCGCCTCAGGCAGCAAGGTCCGCATTTCGAAGATCGAGATGGCGGGCATGATGCGGATGAAGATAAAGATCGCCGTGGTGAACAATCCGATGGTTCCGAAGAAAACCGCATAGTCCCAACGGGTCGGAACATAGTGACCCCAGGACGAGGGCAGGTAGTCGCGCGACAAACTGGTCACGATGATGATGAACCGCTCCAGCCACATGCCGGTCAGAATCACCAGCGAGATCAGGAACAACCATCCAGTTTTGGCGCGAACCTTGGGGAACCACAGGACCTGCGGGATCAGAATATTGAACAGGATCAGCGACCAGTAGAACGGCGCATACGCTCCGAACCAGCGGTTTTCCATCATGAAGCGCTCGTAGGTCGAGCCGCTGTAGAACGCGATGAATGCCTCGAAGGCGTAACCGTAGGCCACAATCAAGCCGGTTGCCAGCATGATCTTGGCCGAGTTCTGCAGGTGCCGCATGGTGATCAGGCCTTCGAGGTGGTAGTACTTGCGAATTGGAATCGCCAGCACCAGCACCATCGCGAAGCCGGAGTAGATGGCGCCGGCGACGAAGTACGGCGGGAAAATCGTCGTGTGCCAACCCGGCATGATGGCGACCGCGAAATCGAAGCTGACGACGGTATGGACCGACAACACCAGCGGCGTCGCAAGTCCGGCCAACAGAATGTACAGCGCTTCGTAATTCTTCCAGTGCCGCGCTCCGCCTCGCCAGCCCATTCCCAAAAGGCCGTAAAGCTTCTTGGCGATGGGATGCGTGGCCTTCTCGCGCATGGTGGCGAAGTCAGGCACCAGGCCGACATACCAGAACACCGCCGAGATGGTGGCATAGGTCGAAACCGCAAACACGTCCCACACCAGCGGACTGCGGAACTGCGGCCACACGCCCATGCTGCTGGGATAGGGGAACATCCAGTACGCCAGCCACGGACGGCCCATGTGCAGCAGCGGGAACATGCCGGCGCAAGCCACGGCGAACAGCGTCATGGCTTCGGCAAAGCGGTTGATCGAATTACGCCAGCTCTGCTTGAGCAGCAACAGAATGGCCGAGATCAGCGTCCCGGCGTGGCCGATACCGATCCACCAGACGAAATTGATGATGGCGAAGCCCCAACCGATGGGGATGTTGATGCCCCAAATGCCGACGCCAATCAGAAACAGGTAGGTGACGGCCGCCATCAGCACGCCCAGCAGGGACATGCCGACCAGCAGGCCAAACAACCAGCCTAGGCCGATAGGCCGCGTCAACACGGCGTCGGCGATGGTGTCCGTTACACTGCCGAACGTCTGCCCCGGCAGCATTACCGGCGGTTCATCCGGCCAGGGCACGTCCTGCAGAATCGTTTTTTCTTCTGGTCCCTGCTGCATCGCTAACTGGGCTCCGACTGTTCAAGTTCCGGATTAGGGTTCAGCACCACGGCCATATATGTGGTGCGAGGACGCGTATTCAGATCTTCCAGCAACTGGTAATTGCGTTGCTGCGCTTTCAACTTCGAGACTCGGCTCTCCGGATCGTTCAGGTCGCCGAAGACAATCGCTCCCGCCGGACAGGCCTGCTGGCACGCCGTAATCACTTCCCCGTCGCGCACCTTGCGGTTCTCCCGCTCGGCGGTGACGCGGCCCAGCGTGATGCGCTGTACGCAGTAGGTGCACTTCTCCATCACGCCGCGGCTGCGCACGCTGACTTCGGGGTTGCGCATCATCTTGTATTGCGGCGTGGTCCAGTCCTGCCACAGCAGGAAGTTGAAGCGGCGCACCTTGTAGGGGCAATTGTTGGAGCAGTAGCGCGTGCCCACACAGCGGTTGTAGACCATGTCGTTCAGGCCTTCGGTACTGTGTACCGTGGCGCCCACCGGGCAAACCACTTCGCAGGGCGCGTTCTCGCACTGCTGGCACGGAATCGGCTGGTAGTACATGGTGGGATTTTCGGTGCCGCCCTCGTAGTACACATCGACGCGCAACCATTGCATCTGGCGGCCGCGCATGGTCTGCTCTTTGCCGACCACCGGAATGTTGTTCTCCGCCTGGCAAGCCACGATGCAGGTCTTGCAGCCCACGCAGGAGTTCATGTCGATCGCCATGCCCCACTTCAACTCGGTGTACTGGTAGTTGGTATAGAGCGTCATCTCCGGCCCAGGCGACTCAATTCCTTCATGCGCGAAGTCGGGATTCTTGATGAAATCCGCGAGCGTGGCTTTGCGGATGATGTGACGGTTCGACAGCGGCTCCGTACCTTTGGGCAAATCGGAATAATCGATGTACTGAAAGCCCTGGGGGTGGGCAAAGCCAAAGTCCGAACCGACTTTCTTGATCGTGCCGGCGGCGAACCACGGCGCATCGGCGCCGCGCACCTTATAACCGCTGAAGCCGACGTCGGTGCCCACATGCCCAGCCTTGGTGCGGCCGTAGCCGAGGAACACCGTGATGGAATTGTCCGGATGTCCCGGCTGCGGCCAGATCGGCCCGTTCACCTTGCGGCCGTTGACTTCGATCTCGACGATGTCGCCGGTCACCAGCCCCGACTTCTGCGCCTGGTTGGGACTGATGAGCACGGCGTTGTCCCAGCAGAGATTCGTGATCGGCTTCGGGGTCTCCTGCAGCCATGAGTTGTTGGCGCGGCTGCCGTCGTAGATCAACGGATCGCGACGGAACATCACTTCCATCTGGCCCGAATTTTGCGCGTTGGTCGGCGGAATGTTGCCGCCCTTAGCTGCCACAGACTTGGCTGGCAGCGCGGTGTTGGGCAGATAGCCGTCGTTGAGCGCCTTGCGCCATGAGGTGTCGAAGTCGCCCGAAATCTTGTCCTGCCAGTACTTGCGGACGATGTCGTAACCGGAGGTCTCCGACGAGCCGACCAGCGCGAAGATGAACTCCGCCTCGCTCTTGCCGTTGTACAGCGGCGCGATCAGAGGCTGAATCAGCGACACCGTTCCGTCGAAGGCGCGCGTGTCGCCCCACTGCTCCAGATAGTGTGTGCCGGCGATCTGCCAATGTACGTGGTCGGTGGTTTCGTTCGGGAACAGCGTGTGTTGAACCCGCAGCCCAACCTTGTCCATCGCCTGCGCGAAACCGTAGTCGACCGGCGCGTCGTAAACCGGATTGCTGCCCATGATGAGCAGCATGTCGACCTTGCCGGCGTTCATTTCGCCGACCAGTTCTTTCAGCGCCGCGGTTCCATCCTGCGGCTTCACCTGCACCGTCTCGGTATAGATGACGGTGTTGCCGCCGGCGCCCAGAGCGCCATTGATGGCATGCGCCAGCGCGTGCACCGCGGGGGGCTGGTTGTCGCCAGGAATGACGACCGCCGCGCCCTTGTGCGCCTGAAGATCTTTCACCACGGCCGCAACAAATTTCTGATACGCGGGATTGAGGTTGGCCGTCGATCCACCGCCCGCGCCCACGCCCGCAGCGATCGCGCGCGCAATTGCTTCCACTTCGGAAGCCCGCACCGGCAGCCGATGATCGGCCTTGCCGCTGGTGTTGGTCGGCGTGCTCTGCACCGAGTAGAAGCGGGACATCTTCTCTTTAAGATCGGGATTGCGGCGGCCGGAGAATTGCCGCGCGTAATAAATGAAGCCCGGGAAGCCGCTGGAAAGGAAGTCACCGTCGAGCGACAGAATGATGTCGGCCTTGTCCAGGTTGTAGCGCGTTTCAACGTACTGCCCGAAGGCCAGCATCGATCCGGCGCGCACGTTATCGCGGTTCACCGGCTCCCACTGGATCCACTTGGACTGCGGGAACGCCGACTGTACCTGCTCCATCAGCGACGCCATGGTCGGCGAACTGGTAGGCGCGCTCAGAGATGCGCAAACCTGTGCCGGAAACCGCATTCTGCGAATTCAATGCGCCCTTCAGCGCCAGAGCGTAGTCGCTCCACGTCCGGATATCGCCGAGATACGTATGAATCTGCGCCCGGTCGGGATCGTACATATCGAGGATGGAAGCCTGCGCGAAAACATCGCTGCCGCCCAGCCCCGCGGGATGTTCCGGATTGCCTTCAATCTTGGTCGGACGCCCTTCGTGACTTTCAACCAGCACCGGAGTCGCGTACGCGCCGAAAGGCATGGCGCTGGCGAAGAACAGCGGGTTGCCCAGCACGACTTCATTGGGCTGGCGAACATAAGGAACGATCGGCTCCAGCGGCTGCTTCACGCACGCCGTCAGGCCGGCCAGCGCCATCGAGGCGCTCATCAGCTTCAGGAAGTCGCGGCGCGAAGTCCCTTCAGGCAAGTACGATGCCTGACGCGGGAATTCGCGGTGCAGCATCTCGATGAAGCCATCGGTCTGCGCCAGCTCTTCGAGGCTGCGCCAGTACTGCGGCCCTTTGCGGGCGCGCGCCAGCTTGTCCTGCGCCTCGGCCAGTTCCATCTTGCTGGGACAAACCGCTTCTGCTTTATGGCTCTCTTTTTCCATTCTTCCCAAGTTCCCAGTTTCCAGTTTCGAATTGTCGTGAGCTTCCGCTTGAAACTCGAAACCTGAAACCGCCTTTAGCGATGGCAGGTACTGCAACTCGTAATGTCTTCCACCGTGCGGATGTTGTACTTGTGCTTCAACGCATTGCCCAACGCGATCTGATCCTGTATAAGCCTGCCATCCAGCCAGCTTAACCGGATTGTCCTCGCTCGGCTGCTCGTACTTCATGTTGAAGACCTGGTCGCGTGGACGCAGGAACTTCTCCGGCGCGCGGTGGCAGTTCAAGCACCACTCCATGCGCATCGAGCTGGCTTGATAGGTCAGGGGCATCTTGTCCACCGGACCATGGCAGCTGGCGCATCCCACGCCCTTGGCGATGTGAATGCTGTGATTGAAATAAACGAAGTCGGGCAGATAGTTGACCCGGGTCCACTCCAGCGACTTGCCGGTGCGGTAGCTTTCGCGGACCGGCTCCAGCATGGGCGCATTGGTCCAGATCTGCGAGTGGCAGTTCATGCAGGTCTTTGTAGGAGGAATACCGGCAAAACTGGAGTTCTCAACCGAAGTATGGCAGTAGCGGCAGTCGATACCGTCGCCCGCAACGTGATGCTGGTGACTGAATGGCACCGGTTGCGCCTGGGCGATACCTTCATAGGTCGCATAGGGCGAGCGTTGCAGCTCCAAGGCCGCCCACAGCACGACGGAGACGACGATCACGACTCCGATGATCGAAGCCCGCGCAATTGTATTCGCACTACGATGGAAGATCTGGGCCATTTATGTGAAGTTGTCCACTTTGCGGGTTCGGGTCCGACTACCCAATCGGTACCCAGTGCGTGCGGTTCAGTGAGTGTATGACACCACCTGCTGTGACATACGTCACTCAAACGAGTGATTATAACAACTCAACTTGTGTTTGGTGCAAGTGAACGCTGCCCGTTCTCATAAAAAATTTGAATGCAACGAAAACGTTTCCTCTATGGGGCCCGCGGAACCGCGAAAACACTGGTCGAATGAAATCAACGCATGAAGAAGTTTTTGCGAGCGAGCAGAGAAAAGGATGGCGCGATTTGGCGGAATTGCATCATCTGTTGAGATTTACAACAGTAAGGCGCTCGGAACGGCTCAGAAGAATTGTGAGCGAGCCAAGAATGAGAGGCGGCGGTTTGAAAATGCTCTCAAGTGATGTTGCGCCGAGCATGCCTCGGGTGAGCGTGTCTTGGGTGGAGCACGCCTTCAGGCGTGCAATGAGAAATTCTGTAGACGCCGCGGCTTCAGCCGCCGAGGCAAAGGTCGATTCACCTCAGGCGCTGAAGCGCGCCTCCAATCGAGGCTGCACAATGCACGCCTGAAGGCGTGCTCCACCCAGTTCGAATAAGAGACTGATTCAGGCTGAGCGCTGGCGCCGGAAACGGGGCTTTCGCCAAGCGCGGACTGCTAATTGCCAACTGCTGCTTTTCGAAACGTCGGCAGCAGCAGCATCGCGATCACGTACGCCACTGCGCCGCAGGCCAGCGTGATCGTCAGTCCGAACTGAACTGCAATCACGATGGCCAGCACCGAGCCCAGCACGCTCGACGCGGCATTCATCGCCCACGCCCATTCCACCGCGCCATGTTTGGCGCGCGTTGATAGGGAAGAAAGCGCGCGCAGTCCGCTGGGGAACGGCATGCCCATGGCGAAGCCCAGAGGAATCAGCAGCAGCCCGCTCATCGCCAGCTTCGCCGGAAACGCCAGTCCGATCATCGCTTCCAGCAGGTGGGGCAACGCGAAAACATAAATCGCCAGCGCCACCACGATGAAGCCCAGCGCCGCAACAACGCGTGTCGGCTCGCCGAACCATTTGCGCGACACCAGGCTTCCCGCTCCGCTCGACAGCAGCATGAGGAAGACCACGACGGTCAGCGCGTACGTCGGGTATCCAAGGAACAGCACGAAGCGCTGAATGAAAGCGATCTCCACCATGATGTAGCCGAGGCCGATGGCGATGAAGTAGAGCACGCGCAGGCTGCTGCCTGAACGCGTTTCCGGCGAGAGTGCCAGCGGCAACACCAGAAACAGCAGCACCGCCGCAATCGAAACGATCAGCACGACGCCGAGAATGGCGATGCCGAGATTGACCTTCCAGTCGATGCCGCCCGCGTCCGAACCGCGGAGGACTTGCTCCGGCTTCAGCGTGAAAAAGAAGAAGGGAGCGTTGTCGGTGACCGGCGCGACGTTGTAGGGATAGTCTTCCGAAAACTGTTTGGGGTCCTGCCCCAAAATCAACGACGCGAACGCTGGATGCGCCATGCCTAGCTGATCGCCGGTGGCCGGCATGTAGAGCACATGCAGCCTGAGGTTCGCGCCGTGGCCGTCTTTGCCGTCAATATGGTTCAGCACAGCCTGCTGCTCCTGCATCGTGAACGGCGTTCGCTTCGCAAGAACCAGGACCGGCTCTCCATCCTTCGCCAGCTCTCCGTCGGCCACCACGATGAAGTTCTGGGTGGTGTCCATCACGCCCATCTCGTGCAGCGCTTCCATCGCTTGTGACACCACGCGTAGCGCTTCACGCGGCTTGGAAAATTCCCAGCGCGTGATGGCGATCATGCCATCCGGTTTCAGGTGCTCGAAATATTCGCGGAAGGCTTCGACGGTGTAGAGATTGTTTTCGCTCAGCGCGAACGCGCCCGCCGCGGTCGACGCCCAAGTGTCGACCAGCGTCATCTGCACCACGTCGTACTTGTCCTGACTGTTGCGGACAAACGAGCGGCCGTCGCTGACATTCATGTGCACTTCAGGTATCTGATACAGATGAAAGGCGTAGTCGGCGAAACGACCGCGCATGATGTCGTTGGCGATGATGGGATTGATCTCGATGGCGGTGACGTTGGGGCTGCCGTTAGCGACGGCCCGCAGCACATCGACGCCGCCGCCCGGTCCGATGATGGCGTAGTCGCCATGCGGCCGCAGCACGTTAACGACCGATGGCACCTCGCCCATCGCCTTCACCCGGTAGTCTTCCCGCCAGCTGTGCGGGTCGGTATTCATCATGAAGGTGCTGGCGTCGGCGTCGATCACGATGCCCCGGGCTGTACCCCACTGGTCGACCTCGACGCGCGAGATTGCGTTCCAGCGTGCGAACAGCGGCGGGTCACGCTTTACGCCTTTGGCGTAGACGATGTCGATCAGGCTGCTGTGAAAATTCGCGGCAATCAATAGCAGAAGAACGACCGGCACGGCGGCAAGGACCAGTCGCTTCCGCGGTGCAGCCCAGGCCACCGCTGCCAGAGCCACCGCAACCGCGGCGAAAACGATCGTATTGGGGCCGCCGACGATGTTCAGCATCGGCACCAGAGCCAGGCAAGCCAGCGATCCGCCCAGAAGATCGGCGCCATACAACTGCGTGATGCGCGATGGATGACGCGCGAAGACGATCGAGAAGAGTAGTCCGGTAACCACGAACGGAATCGCTGCCACCAGATACAGCACGGTGAGGCGCGCGAAGTTATGCCAGCTCAAGGTCAACGACACCGCCGTATGCAGAGCGACCTCAAGCACGCAGACGATGAGAATCGAATTGCCGGCACAGAGCGCGACGCCCAACTGGCGCACCGTCCACTGCGTCAGCCACTCCCGGCGAACGCAGGCGAATACCGCTCCCGCTCCCAGGCCGAGCAGCGCAATCGAAATTGCCAGAAACGCGAAGTGATAAAAGAGGACCACGGAAAAAATGCGGGTCAGGCCCAACTCCAGCAAGCAGGGCCGAGAAGCTCATCAGGGCAACCGCAAAGACCGTGCTCCGGGCGGACGTTGCAGCCTGCGGCGCGGCAGTTTTGCTCGATACTTGTTGATCGATCATCCCAGAAGAGCCTACACGAGACGCGCTTTACTTTGGATGACATTTCGGAAATCCTCGTTGACGAAAGCAGCCGGCTGTTAGGCACCGAAGCTGAGGCTAGGGGCAATGCGGTTGACCTTAGACGCCGCGGACAGTCAAATACGCAAGATTGCCTGGCCGCTAACCAAAACAATGAGGGTTGAGTATGAGTGCTCTCCAGGAATTTCCCCGCATCACGCCGTTTCTATGGTTCGACGCCAACGCCGAAGAAGCCGTCGATTTCTATCTCGGCATCTTCAAGAACTCGCGACGCCTGAATGAGCTTCGCGTGCCTGACGCCAGCGGCAATCCGAAGGGCAAAGTCCTGACGGTGGCTTTCGAACTCGACGGCCAGAAATTTACCGCGCTCAACGGCGGCCCGAACTTTAAGTTCACTGAGGCGATTTCGTTTGTGGTGCGCTGCGAAGATCAGGCCGAAGTCGATTACTACTGGTCGAAGCTTGACCGCCGAGGGCGGAGTCGAAAGCCAGTGCGGCTGGCTCAAGGACAAGTTCGGACTCTCGTGGCAGATCGTGCCGGCGCGCCTCGCCGAGCTGCTCAAGAGTCCGCAAGCCATGCAGGCGATGATGGGCATGAAGAAGCTCGACATCGCCGAACTGGAGACAGGCCGGGAAGCCTTAGTCCGACTCCAGGATCACCTGCGCCATAGCCGACTCCTTAGTGTGGGTGATCGACAGGTGCGCGCGCACGGCACCGAGCTTGCTGAAGAACTCTGCTGCTTTGCCGTGGAAGACGATGGCGGGCCGGCTGCCGGGCGCTCGTTGTACTTCGATGTCCTGCCAGCGCACACCGCGATTCCAGCCGGTGCCGATGGCTTTCATCCCGGCTTCCTTGGCGGCGAAGCGGCCGGCGTAGCGCTCGGCCTTGTTGGCCTTCGACTCGCAGTAGCGGATCTCGTCGGCGGTAAAGACGCGCTCCAGAAACCGCCGCCCAAAGCGCTCAATCGAGGCGGCGATGCGGTCCACTTCTGCGATATCAATCCCGGTTCCGACAATCATTGGGAATAACGCTATTCGCTGGTCGCTCTTCGCCAGAATCGCTACTCGCGATGGCTCCTAGCCTTTAGCTCTTAACTGTCAGCCTACTAAGTTCTACCACTTGCGAATGATGGTTGCTGAATTTTGACGGCTCACTCATTTGAATTGCTCCGCTCGTCGCGAGAAGATACAGCCACGCCTCCGAACTTGGCGAAAAGCCAACCGCGAACAGCGGCGCGCCGCACACGCCTAAGATGCTGAAAGAAAAAAGGATTCCCGCGCTGCGGCGCGCGCGCGTATCGAAATTGCTTGGGCTTTGCGAGTTCCCTTGCTATGATGAAGGCGCTCGATTGATCGACGTTGTACGCAGCAAAGTTCCTGCCTAGCAGCACTCCCTGCCTGCATCACATCCCGATCGAATTGCAGCTATACCAACATTTGAAGGACTTGTATCACCATGGAACAAGGAACGGTTAAGTGGTTCAATGACGCGAAGGGCTACGGCTTCATCAGCCGCCAGAATGGCGAAGACGTATTCGTTCACTATTCTGCGATTCAGACCAATGGCTTCCGCAGTTTGCAGGAAGGCCAGGCCGTCTCGTTCAGCGTTGTCAAAGGGCCCAAGGGTTGGCAGGCGGAGAACGTACAAGTTCTGTAGTCGAGCTTGAGTTCTGAGAGAGGCGGCTTGCGGGCCGCCTTTTTCATTTGGACAGAGTGGAGTTCAACGCCTGCTTCACTGCCGCGTAACGCTCGTCGGTCGCCGCCCCTGCCGTCTGCAAGACAATCCGTCCATCCGGAGTTGCTACCACGACGTAGGCGGACTCAGGTTCTCCGTAGTTCACGAGCTTCTTCAAATCGCTCTCATGCTCGTAGATCGGCATGAAGCGAGCTTTCTCATCGGCCGGCACCTCGCGGCGCATGCCATGCAGGATCATCGGCTTTACCATCCCCGGCACGCCTTGAAGTTCGGGAATGATGAAGTAGGCCACGTTTGGATTGGACCCGAAGTCGGCGCCCACCCGTTTGCCCCAGGCTTCCGTCTGATCCGCTGCCTTGTGAGAGAAGCCGAAAATCAACACCATCGCGTGATAGTGACTTCGCATCGGGCAGAGAGACCTTCTGATTCGTGAGAGTCATTCCCTCGATATGCGGAAGAGTCTGCGCCGATTGTCGCGAATGACCGCGACGGCCAGCAGGCAAGCCGCAGCCGCAACCTGAAGTGAATTTTTCATATGAAGCTACCTGCAACGATATACAGAATAAATGCGGTAGCTCCTGTCTTCGCACAGCCGCTTCGCCGGATTTCACTATGCGGGCATTTGTAGACCGCTAAGCCGCCGCGCCGCTCAATTGGCGTCTTGGGCTTCGCGACACAAGCCGGCCTGCGCGGACACAAACTTCGCTTCGGCCGATTTTTTTAGCAGCCTGCTAGGCGGCTTCCTCGGCCACTTGCAGGCCTTCCGGTTTGATCACCCACGCCGTCTGCTCGACGCGCGTCACCCCCAGCACCCAGAACACGCCGCCGAGAAGCGAGGTCACGGCGCAGATCGCAAATGCCGAGCCGAAGTGGCCGCTGCGATCGACGATCCAGCCGGTGAGCGGACCCACCACAACGCCCGCAAGATTGGCGAACGAATTTTGCAGGCCGATCCATTTGCCGGTCACCGACGGGCCGGCCAGCGTCTGCGCGAAGATGTAGATATTCGGGCCGATGCATCCACTGCCCGCACCCATCACGATCAAGCCCACGAGACAGAACCTCGGATTCGCCGAACTCACCGCCAGCACGCCGATTCCGACCAGCGCGTGTCCCACGGCCATGCCGGTCTTGCGCACGGCGCTGACGTCACGGCCGGCGCGAATGGCGGCGTCGGCTGCCCAGCCCGTGATCGGCGCAACCGCGGCAAACGCCAGGTAGTAGAGCGTGGCCTCGCCCGCCATCTGCTTCATCGTGAAGTGCCGCTCGTGTACCAGGTACAGTGGCAGCCACACGATCATGAAGTAGAAGGGATAGTTGCTGCAGAAGTGTCCCGCGGCGGTCGCCCAGAAATTCCGCAGGCGAAGAATGTTCATCGTGTTCGCCGGCGGCGCTACTCGCCGGTCGACGTGAGCGTGCTTCGGCATGTACCGCAGGTATGGCAGCACCCACACCAGGCTCGCCAGCCCGACGAAGATGAATACCGGCCGCCAGCCGAAGCGGGCCATCGACAGGCCGCACGCATAGGTGCCGACCGCCGGTCCCAGGCTCATGCCGGTCATGATCACGGCGTTGGCGACACCGCGATGTGTCTGCGGCACATTCAGCGCGATGATCTTGGTGAACGCCGGAAAGGCCACCGACTCGCCCATCCCGAGCAGCATGCGGACCACGAGGAAAAAACCAAAGCTGTAGACGAAGCCGGTAGCAGCGGTTGCCGCCGACCAGACCACGAAGCCGGCGATCAGGATCCAGTTCACGTTCCAGCGATCGACGAACCAGCCGCTGATCGCCATCACCACCGTATAGGTCCAGAAGAACGCGGTGATCAGCACGCCGATCTGCGTCGCCGAAAGCCGCAACTCTTCTTTCAGCAGCGGCGCCGCCACGGCGAGGTTTCCGCGATCGATGTAATTGATGAGGATTGCTACCGCGAGCAGACACAACCAGCCAGGCAATACCCAGCGCGACGACGGACCGTCTTGCACTTGCACCATCCGCACCCGAGAGTGTCGGAATTGTGCGCTGGATTTGGACAAAAGGCAAGGTCTTCAGTGCAAGTGTCAGGGACGCGCACTCAGAAGAAGTGTGGCAGCGAAGTCGAGAGATTTCAGCTGCCCAACGTTGAGACGCCCGACTTAATATGCAGTTTCGTGCGAGTGGGGGTATCGGCTGATTCGGCCAGTTATGGAATAGTGATATTTCGCCGACTACGGTGCCTCAAGCCTTCAGGTTTTAAATTCCGGCTCGCTTGCCGGCGTCAGCTCTGCCGCACATCCTCGCCTCAGTCCTCGCAGTCAGTTTCCCACGAGTTCAATTTCACCAGGTCTCCAAGACTTATCGAACCACGGGTCCAGCGGGCCGTACAGTCTCAGGAGTGTGTACCAGCTCTTGCCCGGTATCGTCTGAATCCAATTTGCTTCTTTGCCTTCAGGCGGCTTGGGTCCAAAGTAAATATAGGTGGAACCATCGGGGTTGCTGACCAGAGGATTGCGCTTGTTGTTCTTGCTTGGAAAGGGCTGCGTAGTTTGCAGCTCAGAACGCGTTTGGGGGTCATAAACGACTACAGACCAGAAATCCTTCGCAGGCACATTGGCAGGAATGCGTAATCGATAGTTCTTAGAGCCGTCCAGATAGTTTCCGTTAGCATCTTGTTCCGTGTATGCATATTGGGATCCGACTCCTGGGGTCTTCAACACCATGGCGGGCGTATTCACGGTAGCTTGGTAAAAGAAAAGTGTGCGGGCGTCCAGATTACGCCCTCCGATTCCCCCGTCTATGAGCCATTTGTAATCCCCGCCGACGAAAGCCATCTTCCATCGGCTGTTTTCATAGTAATAAGCTTGTGGGTCGCGGGTTTGAAACGCGATCGCGCGTGCGGTTGCGTTCCCTACGGCAGCCGAAGCGGTGAGGATCGCTTTCATGCGGGCGTCAGGGGCAAATGGCTTGTCCTTTCGGATGCCGATGCTCGCGGCCATACCCCGCAACTCCGGATCAAGGAAGTCGATCGGTTCCTTGGCAATGACAGTCGCCAGTTCTTCGTAAAACATTTCGTTGTTTGCGTGAATGGTGTTGAAGGGCTTCCCGGAGCCGTTAAAGAATTGCATGGCTGGCGGATTGTTGGCTTGCGACAGCGGGTACACCTTCAAGTGTTCTTTGAAACTCTTCGCGGCCGCATCCGGCTTTCCGTCCACCAGGAATCCACGCAGAATAAGCCAGTTGATATAAGAGGTAGACCGGCCTACGAAATAGCCCTCCGGCACAGTGCCGTTATATCCGGGAGGCAGGATGAGGTACTTACCGCCTTTGCCGCGATCGGGTCCAGGCGCGCCCATGTCGATCACAAACCGGAAGAAGGCGTCGTTCACTGTCCCCGGGCCACTTCCGGGGGGAATCTCGACAACGGTGGGACCGTCTTTCTCCAGGTCGAGAATCACCGACGCGTAAACCGTGTCGGTATTGCCCGTAAGCAATAGAGGGCTTGAATCCAACAACTGCTCGAAAATTAAGCCCTGATTCGACTTAGTCGCACCGATTTCCACCATTCCGCGGCGTACCGCCTCAATGGACGCAGCCGGAACGAAGGTGAGGAAAACTTCGGTGCCGCGCATGAAATCGAGGTTGTCGTAAAGCTTTTGGGTTGTTTCTTTGTTGGGAAAACCGTCAAAGAACTTAAGGGTACCGATCGGCGTCTCTACCGTTTCGGGCGTCATGATTTGCGGAGGAATGGGATGGTTATAGCCGGGAGTGTTCTGCGCCGACGCCGCAGCGCAAAGGCACAGCGCGAAACTGACGTGAGCAATCGCCGTTCTTATCGTGCCGTCCTTCATATCAAGCCTCCGGATTTCAAAAAGTGTCTACGTTGTGGATTAGGAAAGAGTTAACACGAGAGCGTAACACCACGGTGAACGGGCGTCACGTAGCCGCCCCAATTCAACCTCCTTGTTTCTTGATTGGTTTAACGAGTAACGATTCGAAAGTGAGAAAACGGGCGGATCGTGATCAACTGGCGTACCCAGGCCATTCGATCATTCAGCAGCCGATTCCCAACCCTACACTCCCCCTGCGGCCACGCCTTCGTAGTGACGCGTGGTGCGCGGCAATTTCTTCATGTATCCGAGCATAAAGAAAAACGCCGTCGAGATCAGGCACACCAGCAGGCGCACGCGCGCCAGCGGCAGCGGCGACAGGTCCATGAACTTGCCGAAGCGCCACGCGCCCCAGTTGATGACCTGCGTGGGGACGACCGTCCAGATGGCAACGTAGAACCAGGCGCGCTCGGCGCCCTCGCCGAAGGTGTCGCGCTTGGCGCGCGGCGTCCAGTCCAGCACCGTGCCCAGCACCACCAGCAGCGCCAGCGGATAGTACACGTACTGGTAAAGCTGCTTCAGCATCCACTGGCCGGTGGCCGACGCGATGATGAGCCCGATGAGATTCAGCGCGTACGGAACGATGATGTCGACCCACGCCGCCGTGTAGCACACCACGCGATACCACAAGTTCGGCTGATGCACGCCGTAGTGCGTGATATACGGACGCGGCTCGCACCCGGGCAGGCGGCCGGCGAAGCCCGCGCCACGCGACGGCCACCAGGATCATCGCCAGCCAGATCCAATGCCGGCGGTCGGGGCCGTGGGTGTAGAGGTCGTAGGTCAACGGCCATCCGGGAAGCACCCAGAAGACCCATATCCAGATGGGCGTGTGCAGAACGCGGTAGTAGCGCTTGTTGCGCTCTCGAAAAACTGCCTGTTTGGCCATGAATTATCGATGGTAGCAAAAAGCCCCGCTACGTTGTTCGCTGTTCGCGCTTCGCTCTTCGTCATCCATGCGCCTGGCAATGTCGAAAGCTACTTGGCCAGTTCGGTATCGGCCATCCGTTGCGCGCGATCGAGGTTGTGCGAGATACCCGCAGCATGCTTAAACGCGATCAGAGCCGGCTCGGGATGTCCGCTGTCGTTCAGCGCCTTCGACAGCAGCAGATATCCCCAGTCCAGCGGAGCGATGGCCAGCGAGCGACTGTAATCCTCGATCGCCGCGTCCAGATCGCCGGACTTCTGCGCCATCAGTCCGAGTCCCAGCCAGGAGCGCGAGTCGTCGGGATTCAATTCGACTGCCTGCTGGAAGCTGGCGCGCGCCTGGGCGTACTCCTTCTGTTCGCGATAGGCGAAGGCCATGTTGCTGAGAGCCTGGGCGCGGTTCTGGGCGTTCTGCCGGGGAGCGTCATCCGTCATGGCGATGACTTTCTTGTACTGTGCGATCGCCCCACGGTAATCGCCGTGCTGCTGCTGGTAGGCGCCAAGATTCACATTGCTGTCGGGATCGGTGGGATTGATGGCCGCGGCCGCGCGGAAGTGCGGCATCGCCACGTCCACCTCGTCGAGTTTGAGGAGCGCATGCGCGAGCACGTCCTGCGCCGCCCAATTCTGCGGATTCGCGTCAAGCGCCTGCGTCTCCAGCGCGACCACCTGCCACCACAGCAGATTGTTGTCGGCCCAGCGGTCGAGTTGGCGACGGGCTGCGATCGCCAATGCCAGCAGAACTGACGACACTCGCAGCGAACTCCCAAGCGGGGCAATGTGGCGCTCGTCGGCCCAGTCCCCCACCAGCCAGCAGATCATCACGAACAGCCCGATGAACGGCAGATACGCGTAGCGATCGGCCATCGACTGCACCCCGACCTGCACCAATCCGATCATGGGCACCAGCGTTCCCAGGAACCACAACCATCCCACCGGCAAATAGCGCCGCCGTCGCAACGCCACAACCGCTGCCGTGATCGCGATCAGCAACAGCAGCGATCCAGCCACCTGCCAGGCTCTCAAGGAATTGCCGGGATGCGGATAAAGGATCGCCAGATTCGACGGCCAGAAGGCCTTACCGATGTAGCGCGCGTAGGCGACGACGGCGTTTTCCAGACGAACCGGCAACGGCTGCCAGTGCGGGCCGGTCATCGAGCCGGCTTCATATTGCGCCAGCACCGTGACCACGCCGCTGGCGACGCTCATCAGCAACAGCGGCACCTTCTCCAGCAGCAGGCGCCCGAACGGTCTGGCTGGAATGTCGCCGCGTTCGCCGCGAGGAGCAAACATCCGCTGCAACGGCCAGTAGTCCCACAGCAGCAACACAAACGGCAAGGTGATCACCTGCGGCTTGGCCATCAGCCCCATGGCATAAAAGGCGGCCACGATGAGGTAGCGGCCGAGCCCGGGCCGGCGCGCATACCAGCCGTAAGCTCCCAGCGCCAGCAGGAAGAACATCATGCTGAGCAGGTTCTTGCGTTCGGCAATCCACGCCACCGATTCGATGTTGACTGGATGCAGAGCAAATAGCGCGGCCACCATCGCGCTGCGTCCCATGCGGCCCGTCGCCCGCTGCAGGACGAAAAACAGCAGCAGCACGTTGACGACGTGGAGCAGAAGGTTGATCTCGTGTGCGCGGCCAGCGTTGAGCCCGAAGAGTTCGCAATCCGCAGCGTGCGACATCCACGTCAGCGGATGCCAGTTGGAGGCATAGAACGACGTGAACTCCCACTTCACTGTCGCCCAGTGCAGGCCTGCCTGAACGTGAGCGTTGTTGGCGACATAAATATCGTCATCGAAGTTCAGAAATGCATGGGTGCGGACGGGAGCGTACAGCGCGATGGTTGCAGCGATCAGGGCGACCGCAAACAGGAGAGACCTGATGGCGCGGCGACTGCAGAAGGCCGGCGAAACCTTCCGGCCGCCGGGATGACCGCGGCCGTTGGTGCTCATCGTGGACTGCAGCTGCTGGACCCGTCATCTGAAAATTCGGCTCGACGATTCAAAACAATTGCTGGGCATTGTATAGCAGCTTGCCGTCCACCAGATGCGCCTCGGGCATCAGCTTGTGCGCTCGCAGCGCGCGCTTCTCGTCATCGATGTGCAGCACCGTGTGTCCATGCGCGGTGAGATAGTCGCTCACCAGCATGCGATGACACTGGAAGTACATCCGCTCGGCACACATGTAAGCGGTGTTGCCCGCAGGCAGGTCTGCCGCCGCACGCACGGGTGCCCCATCCTCCTCGCCCGCACTTGGCGAGAGGGTGGGACCGCCTGTCTCCTCAACGATGGTCAGCAGTCTCGCGATCGCACCCTCGAACTCCGGCGTCAGCATGTAGTCCGCATAATTACGAAAAGAATCGTTGCGCAGTCCGGTGTTGGGCGAGTCATCGCGAATCTTCTTCCGATGGCCGCCGAGCTCCTTCATCCACACATAGCGAATCCCGCGCGCCGCCAGCTCGGCTTCCAACGACTCGCGATTGAAATGCGGCATGCGCCGCGACATGGGGAACGCACGAATATCGACCAGCGTCGCGACCCCGTGCGCCTTCAGCGCCGCGACCAGTTCGTCCAGCGTGCGCGTGGAATGGCCGATGGTGTAGAGAGTCGACAAGCTGTTTACTGTCAGGCCTTAGGTCTTAATGGGTGGAGCACGCCTTCAGGCGTGCATTAAGACAGCTCCCAAATGAACCGTGCTTTAGCGCCTGAGGTACCTCGGCGGCTGAAGCCGATCTCCACAAGCCGGAGCGCACCTGCACCGCTGAAGCGGTGCTCCACCCAGGTGATCTGCGCAGCAGCTATTGAATCCCAAAACTCTCCACCGCCGCCATAACCACTGCGTCCTGTTCCGCCGCAACCGTTCGCAGGTCCAGCAGCACGCGCCCCTCTTCCACGCGCGCCACAATTGGCGTCGCCCACTGCCGCAGCCGCCCCAGAATTTCTTCGGCTGACAGCCTCACACTCTTCAAGGCCACCGCATATGACGGCAGCGTCGCCCCGGGCGCCGATCCCCCGCCGATCACCGAGCGCGTCTCCACCAGTTCAACCTCAAGCTGCGGCGAGCTGATATGCAGATGGCGCACCATGTGCTCAGCGCGATGTTGCAAGTCCTCTTCGCTCCCCCGCATCATGCGCAGCGTCGGAATGGCATCAAAATCCTCGCGCAGATACGCCAGCAGCGTCGCCTCCAGCGCGGCATAAAACATCTTGTCCACGCGCAGCGCGCGGAACAGCGGATTCTTGCGAATCTTCGCAACCAACTCGGCATCTCCGCTGATGAGTCCGGCCTGCGGGCCGCCCAAAAGCTTGTCGCCGCTGTAGGTCACGATGTCGATGCCCGCGCGCAGGCTCTCGCTGATCATCGGCTCGCCGTGCACGCCCACCTGTCGCAGATCGAAGAGCTCGCCGCTGCCCAGGTCTTCCATCACCGGGATATTGTGCTTGCGCCCCAGCGCCGCCAGCTCCGCCAGTGACGGCTGCTCGGTGAAGCCGACAATCTGGAAGTTCGAGCGATGCACCCGCAGCAGCAGCTTCGTCCTGTCGCTGATCGCGCTCTCGTAATCGCCGATGCGCGTGCGGTTCGTCGTTCCCACTTCCCGCAGCACCGCCCCCGACTTCGCCATCACGTCGGGAATGCGGAACGACCCTCCGATCTCGACCAGCTCGCCGCGCGAGACGATGACCTCGCCGCCTTCGGCCAGCGCATTCAGCGCCAGCAGCACCGCCGCGGCATTGTTATTGACCACGATGGTCGAAAGCTCGCGCCCAGGACAGTTCAACAGTTTCGCAAACAAGCGACTGACAGGGACGTCGCGCTTGCCGCGCTCGCCGGTCGCCAGGTCGAATTCCACATTCGAGTATCCGCGCGCGACCTCCATCACATGCTGCAACACAGCTTCGCCCAACGGCGCGCGTCCAAGGTTCGTATGCAGAATCACGCCGGTTGCATTGATGACCGGCCGCAGGGAGTAGCTCAACGACTGCCGCAAGCGCTGCTCGATGGCCGCCGCCGCGTCTTCCACCACCGTCGCCAGCGTGGTCTCGTCCAGCGAGTCACCCGCAATGCGGACGCGCAACTCCTCCAGAAACTTGCGCGCGGCCGCTGCCGTTTCCGCGTGACCAAAGTGTTGGGCCAGTGCCTGTACCGCGACGCGGCGCAGCAGTTCGTCAACGGATGGAAGTTCGCGGAAAAGTTCGGCTTTCGTGCTCATGGTTACCTTGCGCGGGCTGTGGTTACCCAGTCGTTATACGTCGTCCACCGAGGTGGCGCACTTCAAATATTACTGGCATCGGGCGCCGGTTCCGGGACATAATCGCTCAGCATCCCATGCTGGAAACCAAAGCCGCACCCACGGACGTTGCCGCCCGCTGGCAGGAGCTCGAGAAGCTGAAGAACACCTGGCTGTTTTTGTTCTTCGGATTCATCCCTGTCATCGGCATCACCGCAAAACTGTTTGGCGGGATCCTGTCGCTGGCCTTCCTGATCGCGTACATCGGCGTCTTTCTCTACGTCAGCCACAAGCTCGATGTCTGGAAGTGTCCGCGTTGCGGCAATTCGTTTTTGCGCGAGAAGAAGCGTAGCGCCTTCCATCCCTTCAACGATGCCTGCGCCAACTGCCAGCTTCCCTTCGGCGGCAAAGTAAAGCCTGAGGACCTGGAAAAATACAACCAGCTATAGGGCTAACTCCGACAGCGCAGCGCCCGCCGCAGCAGAAGTCCCAGCACGACTCCACCGGCCACCAGCTTCGCCGTCCTCTGCGGATCGAAGAAGCGCAGGAAGCGCGTGCCGCCATCGGTTACCTCGATGACGCCGATGGGCGTGACCTGCACGCCTCCGCCGCCACCCGAGCCGCCAACCGCGTCTTCGGCGCCACTCTTATTTTCGCCGCCGCCGCCCGCACCCAGGCCATACTTCACGCGAGCGACGGGAATGATGGTCTTGCCGTGAGCTTCGATGGGCTCGCCGAAAACGTTTTGCACTTTGCCGGTCGCGGCGAAGCGGTCGGCCAGCGAGGTCAGGATTTCTTTAGGATCAAGCATGAGGACTCCTTGGGAAATGGGTCACGCTGAAGTCGTGGTCCAGCAATCTTGGGTGGAGCACGCCTTCAGGCATGCACTTGCGATACTCACTCTTGTCCCGGCTTCGAAAGCCACCGAGTTAAAGGGTAGATTACTCCAAGCGCTAGCGCGCGTCTTGAAGGTACGATGGGCGCTACGCTCAATAGAAAACCAAAAAAGCCGCGCGCTCGGCTATCCCACCTCGACCAATCCGTATCGCCGGTTCCAATGACTCCGCAGATGGGTTATCGCGCGCTCGACCTCGCCTTTGCCTATGTCGTCTGGATTGCCGAGCACATAGCGCGCTTCCTTGCGCGCAGCCTCCAGCAGATCGCGATCGCGCAGCAGATTGGCGACGCGGAAGTTCGGCATGCCCGCCTGCCGCGTACCGAAAAACTCGCCCGGCCCGCGCTGCTGCAAATCCAGCTCCGCAATCTCGAATCCGTTTTGCGTGCGCACCATCGCGTCCAGCCGCTGCTGCGCTTCGACGGAAACCTTGCCTCCTGTCATCAGCACGCAATAGGACTTTGCGGCGCCGCGGCCGATGCGCCCGCGCAACTGATGCAGCTGCGACAGGCCGAAACGCTCGGCGTGTTCGATGACCATGACGTTCGCGTTGGGCACATCGACGCCGACCTCGATCACCGTCGTCGCCACCAGCACATTGATCTCGCCACGCTTGAACGCCGCCATGGTGGCATCTTTTTCATCGGCGCTCATGCGGCCGTGCAGCAGGCCGACGTGCAGGCTGGAAAGTTCGTGCGAGCGCAATCGCTCGTGCATCTTGATTGCGGCCTTGAGCTCTCCCTCCATCGCGCCTTCGTCGATGACGGGATAAACAACGTATGCCTGATGTCCGGCGGCAACCTGTTTCTTCACGAACTGCCACACTTCGTCGGCGCGCTCGTCGCCGACACAGCGTGTCGTAATCGGCGTGCGGCCCGGAGGCAGCTCGTCGAGAACGCTGGTATCCAGATCGCCGTAAATCGTCAGCGCCAGCGTGCGCGGAATCGGCGTTGCGGTCATCACCAGCACGTCGGGCTCGGCCTCGGTTTCCGGAGCTGCCTGCGTTAGCCGAGCCTGCGGTGGCTGATCCTCTTTCTTCATGAGCTTGAAGCGCTGCATCACCCCGAAGCGATGTTGCTCGTCGACAATCACCAGCCCCAGCCTGTCGAACTCCACCGTCTCCTGGATGAGCGCATGCGTGCCAATCACCAGTTGGGCGTTGCCCTGCGCGATGTGATGTCGTACCTGCTTCTTGCGTCCCGCCTCCTGCGAGCCGGTGAGCAGCACGATGCGATAGCCCGCGGTTTCCAGAATCTTGCGCGCGCTCAGGTAGTGCTGAGTCGCAAGAATTTCCGTCGGCGCCATCAGCGCGACCTGGTAGCCGTTTTCGATGGCGATGACCGCCGCTTCCAGCGCGATGATGGTCTTGCCCGAACCGACGTCGCCTTGCAGCAGGCGGCGCATCGGAACCGGCTCGGCCATGTCGGCGGCGATTTCTTTCAGGACGCGCTTCTGCGCCTCCGTGGGATGGAACGGCAGGATCCGTTTGATGGCCGCGCGAACCTTGTCGTTGATGGCGAAGCCGATGCCGGTCTGCGAGCGCATCTTGCGCCGCTTCAGCTCCAGTCCGAGCTCCAGGAAGAACAGCTCCTCGAAGATGAGCCGGATGTGCGCGGGCGTGCGCGCCGCCTGCAAGTTCGTAAGAATTTCGCCGACCTCGGGCCAGTGTGCGTGCCAGAACGCCGTGCGGCGATCGATGAGTTGCATGCGTCCGCGCACCACTGCAGGAATGGCGTCAGGAATGTCGGGCTGAAGATTTTCCAGCATGCCGTGAATCACGCGGCGAAACCAGCGCGTGCTCAGGCGCCCGTTCCCGGCAGCTTCGTAGATGGGCACGATGCGTCCCACTTCCAGCGACTGCCATTTCCTCTCTTCGTCATTGCCGCCGGACGAATCGGTGGAAGGATCGTGCAGAATTTCGAACTGAGGCTGAAGAATCTCGAAGCGATGTCCGCCGCGTGCACCCGATTCGACTTTGCCGTAGAGCGCCACCAGCATGCCCGCGCGAAATTTGTCCTGCAGATATTTTGCGTTGAACCAGACGCACTTCAGGGTGTCGCGGCCCTGCCCAACGGTCATCTCGAAGATAGGCATGCGACGGGTGCGAAAGAACCCGAAGGTGCGTACTTCGGCGATGACGCTGGCCATCTCACCTGGCCGCAGCTCGCCGATGCCGCGCGGGTTCAGCCGGTCTTCGTAGCGGAACGGCAGGTAGTAGAGCAGGTCTTCGACCGTGCTGATGCCCTTTTCCAGCAGGATCTCGGCAAAGTGCGGGCCGATGCCTTTGACGTACTGCACGCTGGTTGTGAGTTCGAGCACAGAGAAGATGGTAAATGAAGCAACTAGCACTACAGCTACAGCTAGCGACCAGGCGAGTTCTCGAAGTGTTCGGCAATCGAGCTGACAGGCGGATGATCAGTAACTTTTACTAGCTGCTAATTGCTAGTCGCTCGTCGCTCTCTTTCCTTGGCATCAAACCGCCCGCCTCCGGTGTCCAACATAGTAAGTGCTGCGACGACTTCTCAAACAGACGATCGCCATCGTGGTCGGCAATCTTCTTTACTTCTTCGTGATCACGCCGCACTTGCCCGCGGCGGGACGGCATCATCCTGACAAGCTGGATCTGGGGCTGATCGTGGACTTTTGGATTTGCGTGGTGCTCTACGGAGTGGTGGAGTTGCTGGATCGGCGATGGCGGCGAACGGCGTAGAGGGCTGCCAGGAGCCTGGCCGCGACTGCCTTATCGTTTTGTGTCAGGGCACGTCTTTAGACGTGCCGTTAAGCTGTGCCGTTTGATTCGGGCTTCAGCCCCTGGGAACGTCCTTCAGCGGCTAAAGCCGCTCTCTCCAGCGTCTTTCGGCACGACTGAAGTCGTGCCCTGACACAAAGGAGAACCGACACAAGCCCTGACACAAAGCAGAACTAAAACTCCTGCCGCTGGAACTCCTGCATCATCTGATTCAGATCGAGCTTCTGCTGCTCCATCTGCTTCTTGAGTTGTTCCATCTCGCGCTGCATCTGCGGGGTCAGGTTGTTCATCTGGTCTTCGATCTGCCGGCGCATCTGGTCGAGCTGCTGCTGGTTCGGCATCGAGCTTTGTATCTGCTGCTGCATCTTGTTCAACTCATCCTGGTTCGGAATCGCAGCCTGGATCTTTCGCGTCATCTCGTCAATCTCTTTCTGCGACGGCACCGACTCCTGCACCTGCCGCTTCATCTCGTCGATCTGCTGCTGCGTGGGCACCGACTTCTGGATCTCGGAGCGAAGCTGCTCCATCTCTTTCTTGTTCGACTTGCCCAGCTGGCGCGACATCTTGCTCATCTCTTTTTGCTCGGCCTTCATCTGCTTCTCGATCTCGCGCTGCATCTTTGCGATGTCCTGCTGGCTGGGTTCAACTTGCGCCAACTCCAATGCGTTCGCCTCGATCTCCGGCTTCAGCAGCTCCATCTGCTCGCGCCGCATCTGAGCCTGGGTATCGCCGTCGAGCTGTTCGCTGGGGAAAAGCCGCGAGTTGTCGCCCGGGCCGGGAACGTTGATGACAACGTTTTGTTCCTTCTTCTCGCGCCAGATCACCACCGCCAGTTTGCCCGGCGCGTGCATCCCGCGCTGCCAGTCCGACATGTCGTGAACTTCTTCGTTGTTGACTTTCACGATGATGTCGCCCGCCTTGATTCCGGCCGCGGCAGCCGGACTGCCATTTTCGACCGAGCGCACCAGCACGCCGCGCCCATGCGCCACGCCGAAAAATTCCGCTAGTTGCGGGGTCAAGCTTTCCACCACCAGCCCATGACGCGCCGACAACAAAGTAAACGCGGGCACCTCTACATCCGGCGGATACGCGTGCGGCGGAGGCGGGAAGCCATTCGCCGCGTTCATCGTGTGCACATGCGACATCACGTTCCAGCTGCCCAGCGTAACCTTCACGTCCTTGCGAATTCCGTTGCGCAGGATGGTCAGCGTGATCGTCTTCTGCGGCGGGGTGACGTGGATCATGTTCTGCAACTGTTCGGGGCCATCGACCTTGGCGCCGTCAAAAGCTACGACCACATCGTTCTCCACCAACCCCGCGTGGCAGGCCGGGCCGTCCTGATCGACATAGGCGATGATGGCGCCCGACGACGCCGGCAGCTTCAGCGCCGACGCGCGCTCGTTGGTGACTGCAGTCACCTGCACTCCCAGGTAGGCGCCCGAGTGCGCCTCCGGCCACGGCGCGCCCGAGGCGGCGGCTATCGCCGACAACGCGAGCACTGCCGAGAAGACAGCGAGAAACGAATTTGTGCTGCGATTACGCATATGGACCTGCTCTGCCAGCGATCTGCACCGGACCGAAGTCCGGCTTCTCAATTCATCCCAGCTCCGTCAAGATGCGTCCCAGGACGCGCTGCTTCGCCTGTGCCTCGTCTACTGACAGTGCCGCAGGGAAATCTGCCCGATTGTCGTGCGGATACGAAGCAAAGGCCCGCCACCATTGATGGCGCCTTCCACCCAAACCGAACGCGGCATATATTGTCCGCCCTGCCAGGTCACGCTCAGCCCCGGAAAATCCGTGAGCACACCCTGTCCGCTCGCCATGTCTGATTGCGCGTGCACGCTCACACCCTGGTTCGGGGAGAAGCACACGTTTACATCGCCCGATGCGGTATGCAAAAACGAATTCGTCACGCTGCGGTTGCCGATGAACTCAACCATAATCGGACCGGCGCCGGTTTCCACTTGCGCTCCGCGGCCCACCCGGAAAAGTTCCACGCTGCCGCCGCCGGTGGTAACGCTGACCGGCCCGGTCGCGCTTGCCAGCCGCACGCTGCCGCCCTGGGTTTGCGCCGTCACCGAGCCTTCCACGTCGCCCAGATACAGATTGCCGCCGCCGCTGGTGGCATGCAGATCGCCCATGCACTTCTGGATCTGAATGCTTCCCGCGCCGGTCTGAATCGTCGAGGCGTGCGATGAGCCGATATACACCCGGCCTCCACCTAAATTGACTTGCGTCTGCCCGCCAACGTTAGCAACCCTGACATCGGCCGCACCGCTGGTCACGCTGAAATCGTTGCCCAGGTTGCCGCCTTCAATGTTGCCGCCGCCGCTCACAATTTTCACCGGCCCGCCAGGTCATCCAGCTTGATCAGTCCGGCGCCGGTCGAAGCAACGATATTCGCGGCAATCGACGTGAACGCCAGCGAACCGCCGCGCGTTTCCACGTGCACCACGTTGAGGTCGCGCGGCACCTGCAGGAGAAACTCTGCCCCGAAGCGCATCATCGCCCTTCCGATAATCCTGCCCTGGATCAGATCGGTGTCCCCGTTCCTGGCGGCGGTGATCCGCATCTGCTCAAACTGCTTGCGCGCGTCCTTCTCGGTGGGCGCGTAAGAACGCTTGCGCACCAGGTAGGTGATCCGCGGCGAGCCGCCCTGTACCTGCACCGAGCCCAGGTCGGTGGTCACGTGCACGTCGCGCGTAACCGGCAACGTCCCTGTGATCTCTTCCACCCACGAGTTGCCGTCGCGATAGACCTTAGCCTGCTGCGCCCACAACGGAATGACGGCCATGAAGAGCACCACAAAGCCGCACGCGCACAGAGAGGATCTGGTTAACCTCGCGCTCCCGGTCTGTGCCCCTGGCCTTTGATTGTGGTTTCCCTTTGCCGTGCGATCGCCCATTTCCTGAGAATCGGTTCCTTTGCGTTAATCGAGATTTGGCATCGAAGACAGCTCGCGCTGCGATTCGGTGCGAATGTAAGCACTGGGATCGTCCTTGGCCAACTGCTGTAATGCCATGCGCACGCTGGTATCGGCCTTCACCGGATCCAGAGCCTGCAGCGCGCCGCTGCGCACCGCCAGATTGCTGTCATTCAACAGCGCATCCAGAACGGCGTTGCGCACCCGGATGTCCTGCTTCGTATAGCGGCTCAGGCCCTCAAGCGTCTTCAACCGCACGCCCTGGGTTGCTGTCGTAGCGCAGCGCATACGTCAGCGCCTCGCGCGCCACCGGATCGTCGGCCTTGCTGTTCAGCATCTCCACCGAATCCAGCCGCACGCCGGAATTGTTCGAATTGGTCTTGGCAGCAAACGCCAGCATCGCCTGAATATCCGGGTCGGTGACTTTGCCCTGAATCGTATCGGGAACTACGCGGTCGTAAGTGATTTGAACCTGGTCGGAGTTGGGCTTGTGCTCGATGGAAGTGATATCGCTAATGGAGGATTGCACGGCCGGCTGCTTGCCCGACGGTCCCGCAAACTTGCCCATCGTGCTGTACATCGTGCCCAGGCCGGATCCGAAGCCGACCATCAGCAGCACCGCAGCCAGCGCGGGTGAAAAGCGCATCTGCCGCAACCATGCCGTCGGATCGAACGCCAGCCGGTGATACCACGAGCGGTTCTGCTCGGCCGTCTCCAGCGACTCCTGCAGGCGCATGCGCGCCGAAGCCAGAAAGCTTGCCGACGGCTCTTCCACCGGCAAAACATCCATCTGCTGCTGAAACGCCTGCTGGGCCGTCAGCTCGGCAGCGCACTTGGTACAACGGCGGATGTGCTGCTCCAGCTCATGCCGGGCGTCGTCAGCCAGCTCGTTGTACAGGTACAGACAAATGTTTTCTTGTACCCAATCGCAATTCATAACTCGTACCTCGCAGCAACTGGCGACTAGCTATTAGCAACTAGCTGAGTGCGTGTCACTGTTCGTTCTCCAAATCTGCCAACTTCGACTTGCAAGCTGCAAAACTAATTGCTAGTCGCTCATCGCTAGTCACTACCTGACATCTTTCAACGCCGCCCGCAGCTTCTGCGTGCCGCGGAACAACGTGTTCTTCGCCGTCTCTTCCGTCGTATTCAAAATTTCGCCGATGGTGCGCAGCTTCAGGCCCTGGTAGTGCTTCATCTCGAAGACCATGCGTTCGCGCGGCGTCAGTTTGCTCAGGGCCTTGGCGATGCGCGCTCCCAATTCGCGCCGCATCAGATCTTTCTCCGGACTCGCACCCGCGCGGTCGTCGGCAACCTGATCCATCAGGTCGTACGTCCCGCCTTCGGAGTCGGTGGCAATCGCCGAGTCCTCTTTGCGCACCTGCCGTTTGCGCAGCAGGTCAAGACAAAGATTGGTAACGATGCGGTAGATCCAGGTGTAGAACGAGCACTCGAAGCGGAAGTTGCCGATGTTCCGGTACGCCTTGAGGAACGCTTCCTGGTAAATGTCCTGCGCGTCCTGCTCGGAGCGCGTGAGGTGATAGGCCAGGCGCAGCACGGCGCTATCGTACTGGCGCACGAGGTCCTCGAACGCGGCGCGATTGCCACGCTGTGCTTCCCGGATCAGCTCCGTGTCATTCATGCGGCTCTGGGCCTGCCCCACTCGTACCGCTGACGCTCTTTCCGTCTCCTGCCACGCCTCAGGAGGACGAAGCGCCGGGGTTCCCAAGCCGCTCTTGGCGGACTGGGGTGCAAGTCCCGGGCCAACCGTGAGTGGAACTGCTACCGCTTCGGCCGGCATGCTGGTTTCTACCTGCTTTGCAATTGCAAACCAATTCTTGTGTCTGCAACTACATAGACGGGCGCGACTAGAAACCGTGAGCGATTATAGAACGCCCATTTCGTAGTACGTGTCCAGCCGGAACGGCGTTCCCAGCGGGTGCCCCATCCTAGCCCCGATTCTGGGCTAGAGCTGGGAGGCTTTTCGGATGGAATTCTGCCGGGTGCCCCGTCCTCCTCCGCCGATTTTGCGGAGAGGGTGGGAGCCCTTCGGAGCGCTCAAAACCACGGCATCTTGACCGGTTCAGCTTAGCTAACTACCCTTATCGACTATGAGCTACACCGTCCATCAGGCAAAAACCAACCTCTCGCGGCTGATCAAGGAAGCCGAAGATGGCAAAGAGGTCATCATCACCCGCGGTAAGACGCCGGTGGCCCGGCTGATCGCCCTCGCGCCGGCCGCGACGGGGGCCGACCACCCGCCAGCAGGCAGCCCCGGCCTTGAGCCCCTGACCGACGAGGAGCTAAACGAGCTCGGGCTGCTCTAGAGGCAAAAGAAAAAGGCGGGAGCACGATGGCTCTCCGCCTTCCCTGAACTTAAGAACCAGTATAGCACATTCGAAGGGTATTTGCACAGTTTCCGACAACTTTATATCATCCCTTGAATCTTGCACTTATACTATTCCTTGTCCCCTTGGTGCTATTGACAGGCTTTTCGTGAAGCGGAGAATCCGGCGCGCTTGCCACGCAGGCTTATCATGGCGTCAGAAGGCTGGAGGAGGACCGCGTGCGCTCGCTCTCGCGAATCTCGCTGACGCTGTTGCTGTTGGCGCCTTCCCTTGCCTTCGCCGGTAAGCCCAACTGGATCCGGCACGCCACCGGCTTCCCCGGACAATGCCAGTCCTCCTGTCCGACGGTGCGCATCCCGGCACCCGACAAGACCACCGCCGTCGAAGTGCTTTACCAGGACGGCGGCGCCTACCTCCGCCTCACCCAGTCCGGCAAGCCCGCGCGCGAGATTCACGACGTCTTCGCCAGCCCGCACAACGACCTGCTCTGGTCGCCCGACTCCAAAGCGTTCTTCGTCGACGCCGGCGAAGGCATGACTTCGCCCGCCTTCGTCCAGGTTTACCTGCTCGCGGACGAGCCGTTGCGCGCCATCGACGTCACCCATCTGGCCGAGCAGGACATGGTGCAAACCTTCCCGCCCTGCAAGGCGCTCTTCCTCGACCCGACCACCTGCGGCAAGATCGAGCGCGAACCCGACTACAACATGACGGCCGTCACCTGGTCCGAAAATTCCTCGGCACTGGTGGTGCTGGCGCAGGTGCCCTGCACCTCGAACTACGGCGGCATCAGTTGCCAGTCGATGGGCTACGAGGTCGAGGTCCCCAGCGGCAAAATCCTGAAGCGCCTGCAACCGGCGGAGTTCAAGCAGGCCTACCAGAAATTTATGGAGCAGAAGTACGACCTCCCCATCCCACCGCAATACGCCGAGCCGCTGACCGGCCGCTGACGTTCCGGTAGAGCTGGCCTTCTAGGCCAGCATGAAATGCGCCCGCCCTAGGAATTGTCATCCTGAGCGCAGCGTCCGCGCCTTTGCTTTTCCGCCGCTGCTTTTGCGGCGGGCGGGGTCCCCGACGAGCGCCGCTTTTGCGCTTGGCGGGGTGCTCGGGCGGACGCGCAGTTCGAAGGATCTGCGGTTCCAGCCTGACACATAAAAAAGCCGGCTTCAGCCGGCGGCACACATTCTGCCGCCGACCAAAGTCGGCTCTCAATTCTTACAACTGCGCTGACGCGGACCTGAAGGTCCGCTCTACCCGGACAACCGAGAACGGTGGCAACGCAGGCGCGCTCTTCCTGTGCCACCGAGCGGATAAATCTTACGCTTCCGCGCTGGCTTCTTCGGTCGCAGCAGGCGCGGCCGCCTCTTCGGCGCCGCCTTCCTTCTGGATCTTCACCTTCACCGGCACCGACACTTCCTTGTGCAGCTTGATGGAGACGGTGTGCTCGCCGATCGACTTCAGCTGTTCGTTCAGCTGGATCTTCCGGCGATCGATGGTGAAGCCCTTGCCCTCGAGCTCGCGCGCGATATCGGCCGAGGTGACCGACCCGAAGAGCTGATCGTGCTCGCCCGTCTTGCGCACGAAGGTCAACTCGACGCCGGCAAACTGCTGGGCCAACGCTTCGGCAGCGCCCTTTTCCTTCGCCGTGCGGCGCACGGCAGCGGCCTTCATCTGCTCGATGACGGCGCGGTTGGCCGCGGTCGCCTCGATGGCGAGCTTATGCGGCAGCAGGTAATTGCGGCCATAGCCTTCGGCCACCTTCACCACGTCGCCGCGGGAGCCGAGCTTATCTACGTCTTCTTTCAGAATGACTTCCATTTTCAAACTCCATGTGGACCCGGGCTCAAGCCCTCGTCCCCTGTGTCGTCCCCTTAGGGACTCGATGCCTCAAATCTCGTGTTACGCGAAGGCGGGGCGGCCACTCTCATAATCCGGGTGCCCCATCCTCTCGCCCGCTTTTGGCGAGCAGGGTGGGAAGCCTTGCCTGACCAGCGCCTGAAGCGCCGGGTAAAGCAACGTACGTCCGACTGCCTGGGACTCGGCCGTCTATCACCCGGAAACTTGCAACTGACCACTGGACCACCGTCACCGTGCTTCTACGCCCGCGCGCCGAAGGGCAGCAGCGCGATGTTGCGCGCCTGCTTAATGGCCGCGGTCAGGCGGCGCTGGTGCGGCGTGCAAACCCCGGTCAGACGCCGGGGAACGATCTTGCCGCTTTCCGCCACGAAGCCGGACAACAGGCGCACGTCCTTGTAATTGATTCCGTCGATCTTCTCGACACAGAACTTGCAAACCTTCTTGCGGCGGAAAAACTTCCGACCGCCTTCGCGCGGGCCGCCGGGACGTCCGCCCGGACGCGGGCCACGGGGACCACCGCCGCCTTCGCGGGGTCCGGAGCCGCCGCCGCCCTCAGGACGCGACGCCGGGGCGTCACTGCTCGCGGCCGGAGCCGCCGTTCTGCTTTCGTCTGCCATGATTCTCCTTCAATGCCTCATCGAGGCGGGATCGAGGGCGACTGGCCCGTCAATCCGGAAATTTAACGATATCCCACACAGTGGTACTACCACAGCGTCAGACTAAACTATGCGCTGACCGGAGCCGTCTCCGCGCCTTCGGCAGGTGCGCTCTCAGGCGCAGCCGCAGCGGCCGGAGGAGCAACCACTGCCGGCGGAGCAGCCTCGGCTGCTTCGGCAGCGGCCGCCGCCGCGCGCGTGCCCTTGCCGCGCACCTTGGTGTCGCGGATGGCCTTGATCTTGGCCAGGCGCTTCTGCTCTTCGTCGATGCGCACGGTGATGAACTTGATCACCGGCTCGGCTACTCGCAGGCGGCGTTCCACTTCCTTCACCATGCCGCCTTCCCCTTCCAGCGTCATCAGGACGTAAATGCCGTCCTGGAAGTTGCGGACCAGGTAGGCCAGCCGGCGCTTGCCCATGCGTTCCACGCTCTTCACCGTGCCGCCGGCGCCGCCAACCTGGTTTTCCAGGTTCGAGATGAGCTTGTCCTGCTCCTCTTCCGGCATGTCAGGCCGAACGATGAACATCAATTCATAAGTACGTTGCATTGTTTCTCCTAAGCAACTGGCAGCTAGCGATTAGCAACCAGTGCCGATCTTTTCTGCCCCGTCCACGCATTCGCACCGCCGTGGACCTGAAACTTGAGAGTGAACCCTTCAGCTAGCTGCTAATTGCTAGTCGCTAGTTGCTTCTTCTTCCGGCTTGCGATTAAACCGATTCATCGCCGCCTGCACGCCCTCGCCGAGGATCACTCCCACAGCGTCAGACGCCTGACCCAGAACCGCGCTTACCGTTTCCAGCTGCGCTTTCTTGAACTGCGACAGCACATACCGCGCGCCGTCGCCTACCGGATAATCCGGCCCAATTCCCAGCCGGACGCGGGTGAACTCCTGCGTACCCAGCGCGCCGATGATCGACTGCACTCCGTTGTGTCCCGCCGAGCGGCCCCGCGGGCGAACCCGCAAGGTGCCGAACGGCAGATCCAACTCGTCGTACAGCAGCACCAGATCTTCTTCCGGCTTCGCTTCGTACTCGCGGACCAGCTCGAGCACCGAGGCGCCGCTCAGGTTCATGAAGGTTTCCGGCTTGGCCAGCACCACTTCGTGCCCGGCAATCCGCGTGCGCGCCGTCTGCGCCCGGCAATGCCGGTTGTTCACGCGAACGCCGCACTCCTCGGCGATGCGGTCCACCGCCAGGAAACCCATGTTGTGCGGTGTGAACTGGTATTCGATGCCCGGATTGCCGAGCCCGACGATCAGTTTCACAAGCCTTACTTCTTCTTCTCGGCCTTCTCGGCCTTGTCGCCACCGGCAGCCGCTTCGCCTTCGGCGTCCTGCTTGCCCTTCTTGATGACCTCGGGCTCGGCAGTCGTCGCGGCAACTTCGGCTTCGGCAGGAGCAGCCTCGACCACTTCCTTCACCGCAACCACGTGGGCAACCGTCTGCTCTTCATCGGTGATGAATTTCAGCTTGTCGCCATGAGGAAGGTCGGCAACGCGAATACCTTCGCCGAAAGCCAACTGGCTGACATCGGCATCGATGTGACCCGGAATGTCGCCCGGCAGACACTCGATTTCCACTTCGCGCAACACCTGTTCGAGGATGCCGCCCTGCAACTTCACACCCGGCGCCTCGCCCTTCAGGGTGATCGGCACGCTGACGCGCAGCAGCTTGTCCATGGCAATGCGCTTCAGGTCGACGTGCAGCAGTTGACCCTTGACGGGCTCGTACTGCCAGTCCACGATCATCACCTTGCCGGAGTCGCCCCCGGCAGCCATGTCGAAGATGGAGTTGTGACCCTGCTCGGAATGCAGGATGCGGTTGATCTGCTTGGGATCCACCGAGATGTTCAGCGGTTCCAGTCCTGCGCCATAAAGGACAGCGGGAACCAGTCCGCTCTTGCGCAGGCGGCGGGCATCGTTCTTGCCCCCACTGCTCCGCTGCTTTGCTTCAACGAATTTTTCTGCGGTTGCTGTAGCCATAATCTTTTTCCTTTACAAGAACAGTTTGCTGACGGAAGTCTCTTCGTGAATCGATTGAATGGCGCGCCCCAGCAGCCCGGCAATCGAACGAACTACGATCTTGGGCTCATGACTCGCCGCTTCCGACAACGGAATGGTGTTGGTCACAACCACTTCGGCCAACCCCGATTTCGAAATTCTTTCGACCGCTGACCCGGACAGCACCGCATGGGTTGCGCAGGCATGCACCTCGCGCGCCCCCGCTTCCAGCAGCGCGTCGGCGGTCTTCACCAGCGTGCCCGCGGTGTCGATAATGTCGTCGAGGATGAGACAGGTGCGTCCCTTCACATCACCGATCACGTGCATCACTTCGGTCACATCCATCTCCACCCGGCGCTTGTCGACGATAGCCAGCGCCGAATCCATCTTCTTGGCGAAGAAGCGCGCGCGCTCCACGCCGCCCGCATCCGGAGAAACCACCGTCAGATCCGGCAACGCCTTCTTGCGGAAATAATCCACCAGCACCGGCGACGCGAATATGTGGTCCACCGGGATATTGAAAAATCCCTGAATCTGCGGCGCGTGCAGATCGACCACTAACGCGCGATCGGCGCCCGCGGTGGTCAGCAAATCGGCCACCAGCTTCGACGAAATCGGAACCCGCGGCTTGTCCTTGCGGTCCTGCCGGGCGTAACCGAAGTACGGAATCACTACCGTGATGCGGCGCGCCGAAGCGCGCTTGAGCGCATCGATCAGCAGCAGCAACTGCATCAGGTGCACATCCACCGGATCGCACGTCGGCTGCACCATGAACACATCGGCGCCGCGCACGTTCTCCTCGATCTGCACATACGTCTCGCCGTCGGAGAAGCGCTTGATGCACGCCTTGCCCAGCGGCAGCTCCAGGAAGTCGCAAATATCTTTCGCCAGCGCGTCGTTGGCCGTGCCCGAAAAGATCTTCCAGCGATCATCCTGCCGCGCCCGCGTCGGCTTCTTTTCGCCTAACGCCTTCGGATCGGCCACCGGTTTCGGCTCGGTCACCACCTGCGCCGGTTTCACCAATTGCGCAGTGCCGTCGCTGCTCGTCGTCGCTGGAGGAACTACGCCTGTTTTCGTCGCTGCATCCATCGCGTCAATACCCCGCTTCACCTGGTTTGGTTGTACGCCGGGAATTAATTGGCTGTCGGCCCTAAGCCGTCAGCTCGTGTAGTGCTATTGCAAACCTTACTGCCGCAATCTCGTCTTCGGGCAGATCGCTTTTCAGTCTGTCGGCTGCCGTTAGGACTTCAGCAACTTTCGCTTTGTCATCCCGACCGACGGCTTCAGCCGCAGCGGAGGAACCTGCGGTTCGTCCTCTGGTGAGTCCCTGACCGTGCGACTACTGACTTTTGGCTGGGCGGCTAGGATTCGAACCTAGACAAAGTGCTCCAAAGGCACTTGACCTACCATTAGTCGACCGCCCAGTAGAAGCAACTAGCGATTAGCAACTAGCGATGGCGTCTGGTGCATATCGCTGATTGCTAGCAGCTAGTTGCTGCCTTCCAGTACTCTTCCCGCGTCAGCGTCGTCGTCGCGACGGCTGCGTGGCCGGCGACGCTCATACGCGCGGCAGCGGCCTGCGCTTCCTCTGAAGTTTCAAAGAGCCCGTACAGTGTCGACCCGGAACCGGACAACGAGGCGTAGCGCGCGCCTTCGCGCAGCAACATTGCCTTTACCTCACGCAAATCGGGATACTCAGGAAAGACGACCTTTTCGAAGTCGTTTTCGATCCCGGCTCGGACGAGGTCGAGAAGCGGTGTCTCGGCCCGGTCCCCGCCTCGTGCGGGAACACCGGATGCAGATTGAGCCTTTACTTCACCTTGGCTCATCTGCGGGAAGCCTGTGCCCAGCCACGCAAACACACGTTGACTGAACTGGTTAATTGTACCTTCCGGACGGGAGTGGGTCAATTCGGCCTCCAGCGCGGCAAGCTCGTCCCAGCGCGCGAAAGCTCGCGGCGTCGAAACTCCGACCGGCGGCGTGACCACAACCACAGGCATCGGCGGCAGATCGGGCAGCGCAAAAACTTCTTCGCCGCGCCCCACGCCGAGCACCGTACCGCCAATCAGAAAGAGCGGCAGATCGCTGCCGACCTCAGCCGCAATGCGCAACTTATCTTCGGGCGAGAGCGTCACACCGAGCGCGCGCTCCATCGCCAACATCGCCGCCACTGCATTGGAGGAAGCCGCGCCCATCCCGCCCTGCACCGGCAGCCGCTTCTCGATCTCGATGACTATTTTCCCGCGCGCTCCGCTTTGGATTTCGTATTGAACGCGCGCGGCGTGCGCCGTGCCGTAAAGGTGGGTTTCAATCCCGGGCTGTTGAACAGCGCCACCCGTTCCGGGCAGGCCGCGTCCGGGTACGCCGGCTTCGCCTATGCCTTGAAAGGGCGCACCTTCAGGTGCGCCGTGAGCCTCCTGCTTAGAATTGTCATCCCGAGCGGACTTTAGTCCGCGAGGGATCTGCTGTTCCTTGACCAGCGCCAGCACCCGCTCGGCGATCTTGTAGCACGTGTTCGACACATCCAGCGGCACCCGCGGATCGCCGCAGCGAATCTCAATCCCCTCACCGGCCACCACATCGACGCGAACGACATCATGCAACGCCAGCGTTTGATAGACGGTGCGCAGCTCGTGAAAACCATCCGGCCGCGCCGGCCCGATCTTCAGCCCGAGATTGATCTTCGCAAAGGAGAGAAGGGAAACCATGTTGTCAGTTGTCAGTTGTCAGTTTAACAACCACGCCTTCCTTGGAATTGTCATCCCGACCGGAGGCGGCTGCTGCTGCCGCCGGAGCCGAGGGACCTGCGGTTCTGGATCGGTCATTTCAAGCGACAAACCACAGGCCCCTCGACTCCGCTTCGCTCCGCTCGGGATGACAATTCGTCTCGGTTAGCTCGGCTCGGAATGACAACTCGTCTAGAGTCGCTCAGCTCAAGGCAACAGATACCAGGAATCGTGTCAGCGTTTTCTCGCGGCGATCACCCGCGGAATCCCCTGTAGATCCGGCACGACGCGCACATCCTCCCACTTCTCCGCATCGAGCAGATCCACCACCGCGTCGCGCATCGAGTAGCCAATCTCCATCGCCAGCCAGCCTCCGGGGTTGAGCGCAGCTTGCGCCTGTTCGATCAGCGGCTTGATCACGTCCAGCCCACGTTCGCCGGAGAAGACCGCGACACGCGGCTCGAAATCGCGCACCGACTTCTGCACCTTGTCGGCCTCGTCGAAGCCAACGTAGGGAGGATTGCTGACCACGAAATCGAAATCCAGAAAGCGGGAACCTTCGTGGGTAGAGGTCTCTCCGCTCGGGCTGAAGCCCTCGGTCGGGATGACACTCTGATTTGAGTTGTTAGCGACAGGCTTCAGCACGTCGCACTGCGCGAACATTACCCGCCCGTCGAGCTGTAACCGCGCAGCGTTGGCGCGCGCGATCTCCAGCGCGTCGAAGGAAAGATCCACAGCGTAAACTTCGGCGCTCTTCAACTCGTGGGCCAGCGCCAGCGCGATCGCGCCTGAGCCCGTTCCCATATCAATGATCTTCGGCCGCGGCACTTCGCGCGCGAGTTCGAGCACGGTCTCGACCAGGTGCTCTGTCTCGGGACGCGGGATGAGCACCGCCGGCGTGACCACGAAGTCCAGTCCCCAGAACTCCTGGTGTCCGGTGATGTACTGCGACGGCATGCCGGTCGAACGCTGGGCAAGAACTTCGTCGTATCGCGTCTCTTCTTCGCCGGTGAATTCGCGCTCAGGGTGAGCGTAGAGGTAGGCGCGATGCACGCCGAGCACAAACATCAGCAGCACCTCGGCGTTCAGCCGCGGCGAGCCCACGTCGGCGGCCTCCAGACGATCAACCGCGGCGCTGAGGGCTTGCTTGAGTTGCATGAGACGTGTAGGGCAATGATTCTTTTCGGTGATGCCGCCGGCGATGCTTTTATGAATTGTCATCCCGACCGACGGCTTCAGCCGGAGCGGAGGGACCTGCGGTTCGTTCCAGCATCAGACGTCCATCCCCCCGCGAACCGCAGATCCTTCGACTCCGCGTCCGCCGATCCGCAAGAGCAGCGGATCGAAAAAGCAATGCGGACGCTGCGCTCAGGACGACAATTCATTCGGACCGGCGCTCGGATGACAACCCTTCGAAGGAAGAGCGGGTGCCCCATCCTCGTCGCCCTCTTTTGGCGACAGGGTGGGAGTTCGTAACAACGGGCGACCTTACGCCATCGCCGTCGACTGCTCCTTCAGCTTCTCCGACTGGAAGTGTGTGATCAGCGCGTCGATCATGGGCTGGATGCGGCCGTCCATGAACTCCGGCAGTTGATGCGCGGTGAAGCCGATGCGGTGATCGGTGACGCGGTTCTGCGGGAAGTTGTAGGTGCGAATCTTCTCGCTGCGGTCGCCCGAGCCCACCTGCGCCTTGCGCTCCTTGGCCAGCGCGTCGGCCTGCTTCTGCTGCTCCATCTCGTAGAGGCGGGCGCGCAGACACGCGCATTCCCTTTTCGCGGTTCTTGATCTGCGACTTCTCGTCCTGGCAGCTGACCACGGTGTTGGTCGGCAGGTGGGTGATGCGCACCGCCGAATACGTGGTGTTCACCGACTGGCCGCCCGGGCCCGACGAGCAGAACGTATCGATGCGAATGTCTTTCGCTTCGATCTTGATGTCGACGTCTTCGGCTTCGGGCAGCACGGCAACCGTCACGGCCGAAGTATGCACGCGGCCCTGGGTCTCGGTTGCCGGCACGCGCTGCACGCGATGCACGCCGCTTTCGTATTTCATGCTTGAGAAGACGCGCTGGCCTTCAATGATCGCGATCACTTCCTTCAGCCCGCCCACGCTCGACTCCGAACTCGACAGCACTTCCACCTTCCAGCGCTGCGACTCGGCATAGCGGTTGTACATGCGGAAGATCTCGGCGGCGAACAGCGTGGCTTCGTCGCCGCCGGTGCCGGCGCGGATTTCGACGATGACGTTCTTCTCGTCGTTGGGATCCTTGGGCAGCAGCAGTACCTTCAGCTCTTCTTCGACTTCGGCCAGTCGCTTTTCCAGCTTGCCAAGCTCTTCGTTGGCGTAGGCCAGCATCTCGGGATCGGTCTCGCCCTCGGCGAGCGCCTTGCTCTCCTCGATGCCGCGCGTCAGGTCCTTGAACTCGCGATACTTCTCGACCACGGGCGCGATTTCGCTGTGCGCCTTGGCGGTCTTCTGGTAGCGCTGCGAGTCGGAGACAATGTCGGGCGAAGCCAACGCCTGGTTCAGCTCTTCGTATTTCGATTCGATTTGTTCTAAGCGTTCAAACATGGGATATGCCTATTGTACGGAAATAAATCCATTTTCAATCTTGAGGTTTGTGTCAGGGCACGACTTCAGTCGTGCCGTCAGCCGCTCCTAATGTTCTGGGGCTTTAGCCCTTGCCGCTTTTCTACGCGCGAGATAGCTGAAACAGAAAGGAAACTCCTCCGCCGAATCTGCCAAACCTTTGTTGACCGGATTCTGCGCTATATATTTTCGATGTTGCAAGAAGCTCTCTCGATCTTCAATTCGGACATCAGAAAATCCGCGCTGCCAAACCTCGCCTGCGTATCCATGCTCTTTCTTAAGCCGATACGAAAATCCGCCTTTAATGAGCTGTACGGCCTTCTCGATCGTCATGTCCTCATCAACCGTGATCAGCAGATGAACGTGATTGGGCATCACCACAAAATCGTGCACACGGAATTTCCCGGCTGAGACATAAGAACGCAAGACATCAATGAACAAAGTCGCATTGCGTTCCGACTGCAACAAAGCTCGTCCCATACTGGTTTTGGTCGTCACGAAAAACGTACGTGTGCGAAGGATTTCTACAGGACTGGCATTACGATGCGGCTTCGACATGGTGCAGGGGCTAAAGCCCGCTTTCTTGGGCGCCGGTTACGGCACGAGTAAACTCGTGCCCTGACACAAAGCTAAATTCTATAGAATAGGCTTCAATGAGCCTCAGTCTCCCCATGAGCCAAGCCTCCCGCCCACGGCGCAACCGCAGATCCTTCGACTGCGCGTCCGCGCGATTCGCAAACAGCGCGAATCGCAAAAACAAGGCGGACGCTCCGCTCAGGATGACAAAAGGAATTTGTGCGTCAAATATTCGCGGGGAGCCCCGCTAGGCAATGACCAGCTCGCCGCCGCGCTGTTTCTCCAGCTCCATGGCTTCGTTCAGGGCGGCGATGGCGGTCTCCACCTGGCCGTCCTCGGGAGGCTGGGTGGTGATGCGCTGCAGCCACAGGCCGGGCTTGGTCATCACGGCAAACAGCGACGAGCCGTGCTTGGCGGCGAAGCGAATCAGCTCATAGGAGATGGCGGCAATCACCGGCAGCAGCGCGATGCGGGAGGCAAAGCGGCCCCAGAAGGTGACGGCCGGAATCAGCATGTATACGAACATGGCGATCAGCATCACCGTCATCAGGAAGCTGGTGCCGCAGCGCGGATGCCAGGTCACGTACTTCTGCGCGTTGGGGACGGTCAGCGAGTCGTTGTTCTCGAAGGCGAAGACCGTCTTGTGCTCGGCGCCGTGGTACTGGTAGACGCGGCGAATGTCGGGCATCAGCGAGATGCCCCAGATGAACAGCAGGAACAGCGAGATGCGAATGCCGCCGTCGACGACGTTGAACAGGATCTGGTTGCCGAAGACCGGGTAGTGGTTCTTCAGCTTGGTAGCCGCCAGCAGCGGCAGAAACTTGTACATGAAGATGAAGAAGCCCAGCGAAAGAATCACGTTGAGGGTCAGCGCCCAGGTGCTGACTTCGGTCTTCTTTTCTTCGTCGGGCGACAGGTCGCCCAACTGCACGTTCGCCGAATACTTCAGCGCGCGGAAGCCCAGCGCCATGGCGTTGCCCAGGGTCATGATGCCGCGTACGAACGGCCATGCCATCCACGGGTGCTTTTCGGAGAGCTTTTCCAGCGGCTCGGAATGCGTTGCCAGCGAGCCATCGGCGCGGCGGATGCAGATGCCCCACGCGTGGGGCGAGCGCATCATTACGCCTTCCAGCACGGCCTGGCCGCCGACCAAGGTGGTTTCCTCGCCACTTTCCAGAGCGGGCAAGAGTTGGACGGCAATCAGGAATTTCAGACGGCGGAGCAAGGAACGCATGCTGATTAGATGTACCTCGATGGGCTAGGACGCAAGTTAAGGGTATGCAGAGGAATAGACGGTGTCAATCCGGGGAAGGTCGTAGACGCCGGATCTTCTCTGGATTGTTATATTCTCTTGCCCGCCGTTTTGATCCCGGGCATGATGTTGCAACCTTCGCCAGTGACCGCACGACTTCACTTGCAATCAGGAGACTCGAAATGCTTTCCCAGGCGTGGCTCTCGCTGTGTGTTCTTACGTTGGCTCTTCCAGTTGCGGCGCAGGCGCCGTCCAGCTCCTTTGTCTCCGGCAGCCAGGCCGATGAAGCTGCTATTCGCGCGGTAATGAAGCAGCGCGCCGCCGACAAGGCTGACCCGCACGTCGCCGCCGATCTCGACTGGGAGAATGCCTTCGGCGTCCGCTACAACAACCTGCAGAAGATGACCAAGTTCTATGGCGAAGTGGTCACGCCTCTCCAGCAGAACGACACCGACACCACGCTGGAAGTGAAAGTGAAATTCATTACGCCGGAGATCGCCGTTTCCGACGAGTACTGGCACATTGTGGGACAGCTCGACGCCAACACCGGCAAGCCTGGTCCCGACCGCTGGGGACGCACCACCTACCTCTTCAAGAAAGAGAACGGCAGCTGGACCGAAGTGCTGGAACGCGTCGCTGACCTGCGCATTCCCTACTACAAGCACTATGACACGCTACCCGCAGCCGCCGCGGTTCCGGCCGCTACGCTCGCCACCTACGCAGGAACCTATGAGCGCACGCCGGCAGCGAAGAACGTGCAGGTCACGGTCAGCGGCGATCACCTGGAGGTCGTCAACAAGCACGGAAAATTCGTCGCCATTCCAACCTCAGCGACGGAGTTCCTCGTCTTTGATCCTGACGATCTCTCCGAATACACGCGCTACACCTTCGCCAGTGACGGAACGAAGATCAAAGTCGCTTATCCGGAAGGCGGGTTTATTGCTGACCTGACGCGGGTGAAGTAGAGCCTTGGAATCGAGGCCGGCGATGGGTAAAAAACGTGCCGCAGTTGGCGGCGCGACGGAAGCAACGTCCGATGGCCCGGACAGGGGCTTGCTTCCGGTCGGGCCGCTCCTGCGGCACGGTAAGCGCCGTAGCGAGGGAGCTACGGCTAAACTTGATCGCTCCTCAGCGCGGCGCGAACCATCTGGCCGCATTCGGCCGGCAGCAACACGGTATCAATGACGTGCACTGCCCCGTTGGCCGCCGACAAATCGGAGCTGGTGACCACGCCCTCATTCACCAGGATGGCTCGCGCGCGCGCCCGGATCGACAGCGTCTGGCCATGCAAAGTTTTTGCCGACGCGAGCCGCCTCTCCCAGATAGCGGTCACGTCGGCTGGAACAACGTGATACAGCAAAATCGCTTTCAGCCGGTCGCTGTTCTCAGCCCGAAATAACGACTCGAGCATTCCGGGCGGCAGCGCGGCGAAGGCCTCATCGGACGGAGCGAACCAGGTGAACGGGCCGGTGTTCCTGAGCAGATAAGCCAAGTCGGCAGCCTCCACGGCGGCCACCAGAGTATTCAGGCTGCCGCTGTCCATCGCCGCATCGACGATGTCGCGCCTCACAGCCATCGCCGGCGCCGCCGCGCTGCACGCCTGTCCCTGACCCGATCCGTAACCCGACAGCTTCAACCTTGAACCTTTTTTCTTGCGCTGCTTTTGCTTCTTGTCTGTCGTTTGCATCTTTACTATAAAGAAAATGGATTATCGTTACACGCACATGGTCGAACAAAACACAGTCGCCAGGATTACCAGGAAAAATTCATGGCGTCTGCTTAACTGACAGGAAAAAGAGGAGCCGATGCTGAACCCGACAATCGTTGCGGGGCTGGAACCTTATCGCGTAGGCGAAAAAATTCGCACCCTGCGACTGCGCAAGAGCATGGGACTGGTGGAGTTGGGCAAGCACACCGGGCTGTCGCCGGCCATGCTGTCGAAGCTGGAACGCGGCAAGCTGTTCCCTACCCTGCCGACGCTGCTGCGCATCGCGCTGGTCTTCGGCGTCGGGCTCGAACACTTCTTCGCCGACGAGCGCAAGCGCCACGTAGTGGGCATCGTGCGCAAAAAGGAGCGGCTGTGTTTCCCCGACGCGCCCTCCGGAGCCGTGTCGTACCACTTCGAGAGCCTGGACTTCAAGACCACCGAGCGCAAGCTGAATGGCTTCTACGCGGAGTTTGAACCGGCGCCGGTGGAGAAGCTGCGCATGCACCAGCACCCGGGCATCGAACTGCTTTACCTGATTACGGGCAAGCTGGAAATTGTTATCGGCTCAGACCCGTATGAGCTGTCGGCCGGCGACGCCATCTACTTCGACTCCAGCGTGCGCCACGGCTATCGGCGTCTGAGCAAGACGCCGTGTTCGGGAGTGGTGGTAACGGTGTAAACGCGAAATCGCGAAACGATCTCCGGAAGAACGTGAACGCTATTTCGGTTCAGGCGTAGTGCTGTGTATGACTACCGCCGGGCGCCGCGTGTACACGCTGCCGTTGTCGACCACGTAATAATAGTAGGGGCGGCCATCGACAGTCACCGTCTTGCATTCGTGCTTGGCAGCCTGGGCGGCGGTGAGGCCGCAATTGGCCGCATCCGTCGTCAATCCCTGCGGCCAGTCGGTGGGCTTGAGCTTGTAGACGTGGTATTCGTAGTCACCCTTCTTCTGCCACTTGTCCACGGCGCTGCCGTTTTCGTTGTATTGCGCGAAGGCGGTGAAGCTTAAGCAAAGCAGAGCGACGGCAAGCAGCAAAACACCGGTGATGATTCGACGGTCGTTCTTCATAGAACCCCCTGGGTTGGATGCAGGCATGCCGAACTGGGCGCGCTGTGCGTCAGTCAGTTTCACTTGAACCGCGGCGGGACGCAAGGCTTAAAAGTGGCGTCCGGCGCGATTGCCACGAGGCAGGGCCGGCGCGCGGAAGATGGCGCCGAGCCGCTATCCAACGCTGGTCCGCCAGGTTCGCAGTTCACCTGACGGCTTGAGCATCGCGCTGCAATCAGTTGGGGGTGGTAAGCGTAGTGGCCGCAGGACCGGCAGGCGCCGCCGGAGTCAGTGACGTGACTCGCATTGCTGCCGCGGTGGGCGCAGGGCGATTGCCGGCGGTCGCGGGCTCCAGATCCAGCAAGAGGATTCGGCTGTCCGAATGGTAGGCCTCGCCGGAGGCGGTATTGGCTTCGAACACCGGGCTGACCGCACGCAGGTATTCCTGGCTGCTGACCGATGCGGTTTGTGTCAGGTCACCGCCGATGAAGTCGCGTTCCGCATCCACCTGGGGATCGATGCGGTGATTGATGAGGCGGCCGTTCTTGGCGATTTCGATGGCGACATCGTGAGTGGCGGAGCCCACCCAAACGGGAATTCCATTCTCGGTGTAGCTCGTCTTCCAGATGCGAAGATGATGACGGCGGGAGACGATCGCCTGCGGATCAGGCAGGGCGTACGAATAGTCCTGCACTCTTCCGAACAGATAAAATCTCGCCATCGGTACGTGGGCATCGCCGGTGCCGCGCTGCATCAGGTGCCACACGAAGATCGGATTCCACTTGTCGGTCTGTACCCAGCCGGCGCGCTGAAACGCGTCCTGCAATTCTTTCTGCTGGGCTACAAAGATCAGGTTCACCATGTCGCCCTGGCGGCCTTCGCCGCTGAACACCCGGGGCGGCAGATAGTCCATCATCTGGGCCAGGTTGGAGGCGCCATCCGCCGAGCGCGACAGACCGGCGACCTCGACCGAAGCCGGACCTTTGACTTGCGCGGTGATCTCGGTGCTCTTGACCACGGTGCTTTCGCGTCCGCGGGTCAGGAGGAAAACCGGAGTAGCAGGCAGGAAAATAATGGCAGTGGCAATCATCGCTCCCGCCATCAGCTTGGTGCGGGAGCCTCCCTTGACGACTTTGCTGGCGCGCAGTTGAAGCGTCTTGCCGTTAGCCAGTTCCACCGAATCCAGGCGCAGGGAAATCTTTGCGCCGATGCCGAGAAATCGTTTGCCCTTGACTTCCGTGACGGTGCCGCGCGCGATCGTTCCTGCCGGAACCAGCGTGTATCCGTCCAGGTTCACATCTTTTACAACGATAAAATTGAGGTGGTCTCCACTGTGGGCATGATTGGACGAAATGCTGTCGACCAGCTGCAGTTCAATGGGAGTGCCGTCGGGAATGGCCAGTTCAGCGGGTGTGCTCGCCGCCTGCTGAGCGGAAACCGATAGGGCAAGGAACACAATGAGCAGTAGATACGCTGGTGTCCTGTGTGTGGAGACGTTTGGCAAAGAAGCCGTCCTTCCTGGAAGTGGACCCGAGACGGCCAGCGTGTGGTACGCGATGGCAAGTTGGGTAAGTCATCATAGCGTAGGTAGTG
>CAVRWP010000004.1:0-987246 GCA_963724965.1 uncultured Acidobacteriaceae bacterium | reverse complement strand
ATGCAGTTTCATTGCTGCTGAGTGCCTCCCCAGAAGCCTTGAGAAAATCCTTCGAGAACATAATGTCGCCGTTCTGACCGACACTCCAATTCCCTTTCGCCTGATTCGTGATGCTAGGAGTATGGATTGCTTGCTCGAAGGTGTGATCCGCCTTCAGCGTTAAAGTCGCTGACACTCCGGGTTCGCCTCCAGCATAGGTACCGGACACGGCATTAGAAGGGGAAGGATCGACTCTGCCGTACCACAGCATCTGATACTGGCGAGGGATGAGCGAGACGAACAATCCGAGATCTTTATGGATTTCTGCGTAAGCTGATCCATCAGCGCCCGGTTCCTGCCCGGAAACGAGTAGAAACTCCTTTGAAAACGCAATACCGCCTTCGCCAATCCGGTGCCACGTCCCAGTTGCGCGCTTTACCTCACCATGCTCACTCAATTCTTGTTGGAAGCTGTGATCCGGTTTGAGAACTAGGGTGGAGGTTTCGCCGTTCTCAGCAAGATAGTAGGAGCCTGAGGCGACGGCGTCACCGTAATCTGAGACCACGCTGTACCAAATCACGAAGCAGACCACTAGCAGAAAGAGCAAGCCCGAGAGAATCCAGAAGCGTTTCATGACAAACGATGATTCTACGCTCAGTCAATTGGCGTAACATCCCCATATCACAAGCGTCACGACCCTACCCGTCGTGCCCTGACGCGGAGCAGTGCTTTCCTCCGCACGTCCGATGCCTCAGTGGTGAATTCGCCATTTCATTTACAATAACTTCGCAATGAATCTCCAATCGATCCAGGCTGCGCTGCGCGACAGCGGGCAAGAATGCTGGCTGTTCTACGATCATCATCACCGCGACCCCATCGCTTACCGCGTGCTTGGCCTGCCGGCCAGCATGCTGGTCACGCGCCGCTGGTTCTATCTCATCCCGGCGCAAGGCGAGCCGGTGAAGCTCGTCCACCGCATCGAGAGCCACCACCTCGACTCGCTGCCCGGCGGCAAGATGGAATACTCGGCGTGGCAGGAGCTGTGGCAGAACCTGGAGACGATGCTCAAGCCGTACCACCGCATCGTCATGCAGTACTCGCCGAACAACCAGATCCCCTACATCTCGCTGGTCGACGCGGGCATGCTGGAACTCATCCGCAGCTTCGGGAAAGAGATCGTCAGCTCGGCCAACCTGGTGGCGCACTTCGAAGCGACGTTGAGCGACGAGCAGCAGGCCTCGCACTTCAAGGCGCAGCAGGCCATCGACAAAATCGTCGCCGCGTTCTTCCAGGAAACAGGGAAGCGCGCGCGCAACGGCGGCACGCACGAGTTCGAGATGCAGCAGTGGATCATGGAAGCTTTCGGCCGCGAAGGGCTGGAGACCTGCGACCCGCCGAACGTCAGCGTCAACGAGCACAGCGGCGATCCGCACTACGAGCCCAGCGCAGCAACGTCGGCGAACATCAAGCAGGGCGACTTCGTGCTGCTCGATATCTGGGCCAAATGCAAGCAGCCGGAAGATTCCGTCTACTACGACATCACCTGGACCGGCTCGGTCGGCACTCCGAGCGACAAGCAGCGCGAGATTTTCGACATCGTGCGCGGCGCGCGCGATACCGGCATTAACACGGTGAAGCAGGCCTTCGAGGCCAAGCGCAAAATCTGCGGCTGGGAGGTCGACAAGGCGGTGCGCGAGTTCATCGAGTCGAAGGGCTGGGGCAAATATTTCATCCATCGCACCGGCCACTCCATCACCAGCGACATTCACGGCAACGGCGCGAACCTTGATAATCTGGAGACCAAGGACGATCGCGAGATCCTGCCCAACACCTGCTTCTCGGTCGAGCCCGGCATCTACCTGCCCGAGTTCGGCGTGCGCAGCGAGGTCAACATGATGATCCGCGGCGGCAAGGGTGAAGTGACCGGCAGAATCCAGAACGAGTTGGTGAGCATTTAATGGCGAATCCGCAGAACGCTGCCGCATTGAAGGCCGGGCAGCAGACAAACTCCATGACCATGATCGCGCCGGTGGCGGCGTGGCTCGTGCCCGGACTTGGGCACATCATCCAGAAGCGCTACATTCGCGGCGTGCTGCTGATGGCCGCCATCTTCACCATGTTCTTCGCCGGACTCGGCATGCAGGGTAAGGTCTACTCGTTCAACACCGGCGACCTGCTCGACATCCTGGGCTTCGTCGGAGACATCGGTGTGGGCTCGCTGTACTTCCTCGCCAAAATCATGGATTGGGGCATCGGCAACATTCATCGCGCCGTAGCCGACTATGGCACCAAGTACATCGTGGTTGCCGGCCTGCTGAACATCGTCGCCATCGTCGACGCGTACCATATTGCGATCGGGAAAAAAGAATGAACATCGAACTCTCCCACTTCAACGCCGCCCTGCTGTTCGCGCTCTGCGCGTCGATTGTCTTCGGCATCACCCAGCGCAACACCACGCGCGACATGATCCGCTATGGCGCGTATTGCTTCGCCGTGTTTGTCGGCGGCGTGATTATCGCGTCGTGGCTGATGTTCGCGATCAAGCGCTGAAAAGCAGTGGCCAGTGGTCAGCCGCCAGTTGTTCAGTTTTTGTGATTTGGTTTCCCGCCTGTTAGCGAAGCCTCCAACCTGGTATCGAGGTCGCAAGCTTCTGAAAAATTCCACTGCCCACCCTTGAAAATCCTCGACGTCAGTCGTGCCGAGGCGTGGCTATTCTTCTCTTTTTCATCCTGATTTTCGCTCTGTCATCCTGAGCGAAGGCGCGCGGCTGTCGCGGGCCGGAGTCGAAGGATCTGGGGCTCGTCCGTTTGGACAATTTCAATTTTTACTGGGCAATTCCGACCGCTCCGCTATACTTCTTTTCCATCCCCAGAGGAGAGCGAATGAAAACACGCCTGGTTGTTTCGTTTTGTCTTTTCGCCATGATTGCCACCCTCGTCCATGCGCAGATGGCAGACGGCGGATTTCAGACCGGCACCATCGTCTCGTTCGAGCGTGCGGCGGCCGACGCGCAGCACATGGAAAACGAGGATTACTACAACGTGATGATGAAAATCGGCGACACCGTTTACAAGTGCCGCACCAGCGGGTCGGCCTCGACCTTCATCGACTGGAGCATCAACAAGCAGTTTCCCGCGCAGCTCAACGAGAAGGCGAAGACCATTCTGGTGAAGAGTCCCAGTGGCGAAACCGTCACCATGAACATCAAGGGCAAGAAGGTTCAGAAGTAGCGCGTTGTTCACCGGCGACGCGGCGGAGGGCATCCGTTTGTATCGACAGGGCCGAAGCACGGGAGCAGCTGCCCGTTCCGGCTCTGAAAAATGTCGGCAAAGCAGCCGTTCGCACGCAAGAAAATTTTATTCGCAGCGCCGCCTGGTTTCGGTGTAAAGTCTCCTGACGAGCGACCACTCGCTTTTCGAGGGAACACCATGACCCGACACACGTTTCGTTTCTCGCCGCGCTCCGTTTTCACGCTTTGGAAGTCAGCCTTCACCCTTGCTGTCATCGCCGCGATGGCAATGTTCGCGCCGCTGGCGCGAGCTCAGAGCTACAACGTGATTCATACCTTCAGCGGCGGCGGCGACGGATTTATGCCGTACTCCGGGCTTACCGTCGAAGCTGGCGGACACCTTTACGGAACCACATCGGAGATGACCGGCGGAACCATTTTCGAGATGAAGCAGGTGAATGGTAGTTGGCTGTTAAGTACTCTTCTCAATTTCAATCGAAACAACGGCCTGATTCCCTATGGCCGGCCTGTCTTCGGCCCGGGCGGATCTGTGTTTGGCACCACCCTTGAAGGGGGCACGAGCGAGAACTGCGAAGAGGGCTGCGGCGCCGTCTACAACATCAGGCCGCCGCAAACGGTGTGCAAGACGGTGAGCTGTCCGTGGACGGGAGTTGCGATCCTCTCCTTCTCGGACAGCAATGACGGGGGCAATCCCAACCTGGTTGACCCGGTCTTCGATGCGGCAGGGAATCTGTACGGCACCGCGACCATCGGAGGCACGTCAGGCGTTGGCGTGGTGTACAAGTTGACCCGCTCCAACGGCGGATGGACAGAAACCGTCATTCACAATTTCAGTGGTCCCGACGGAGCCTATCCCTACAGCGGGCTCGTCTTCGACAGTGCAGGCAATTTGTACGGAACGACGGGATACGGTGGTCAGTACGGTTTCGGTTCGATCTACGAGTTGTACCCCTCGCAGTACGGATGGTCGGTGACGACCTTGTACAGCTTTCGCGGAACGACCGACGGGCAAAATCCGTCCAGTCCTCTGATCTTTGACCGGGCTGGCAACCTGTATGGAGCGACGCCGGTCGGTGGCGCCAACGGCGGTGGAACCGTTTTCGAGCTGTCGCCTTCCGGAGACAGCTGGAATTTCTCCCTGCTCTACAGCTTGACCGGCCAGCCAACACAGAACTACTACCCGGGCGTGATCGACACGCTGGCTCTTGACTCAGCCGGAAATCTCTATGGCGCGGCTTACTCCGAGGGTGCAAATTCGCGCGGCGCTATTTTCAAGCTCAGCCCCTCGAATGGCAGCTGGACTTACACCAGCCTTCACGACTTCACCGGGGGCACCGACGGAGCCTATCCACTTGGCGGACCGACCTTCGATTCCAGCGGCAACCTCTACGGAACCACTGTGAACGGCGGAACAACCAGCGGACAGAACTGCCGCAGTGCAGGTTGCGGCGTCGTTTGGGAGATCACGCCCTAACGCGCAGGCTCGGGCGCGAAGTATCCCGAGATGTCCAGGATCAACTGGGTGAGCGCAGCGGCGTAGGCGTCGATCGACCCATTGCTGGTCGGCACGATCGCCATGTTCGAGGTCACGAAGCCGTCCTTGGCATTCAGCGTTGAAACCGTTGGCTGTGCCAAGCCGTCGGGCCATAGCGTGAGATACGGCATCGGCCCCGGCGGCGCGACCGTCGCGTTGAAGACGTAAGCCTGCGCCATCGACGACGGTGCGCAGGCGCTGCCTTCGACGTTGACCGTGATCTTTCCACTGAAGGCGCCGCCGCTCTGGCGCGTGTCGAGCACGCGACACGGCGATTGCGTGTACAGCGACAGGCCGCCGGTTCCTGCGGGGGCGAAGTATCCATTCACATCCAGAAGCAGGTCGGTGGCGTTGTTGTGGGCGTAGAAGGCGGTGGCGTTGTTCTGTCCCGCGGGAACGATGGCGGCGTTGGCCACGATGGTTCCCGTAGGATCGTTCAAGGTCGAGACCACGGGCCGCATCTGACCCTTCGGCCATACGATCAGGTAATCCAATCCTCCGCTGGGAGGAATCGCCGTGACATTGAACGAGTACGCGGTTGCCGTGCTGGGAATGCCGCAAGTGCCGGCGATGTTGTAATCGCGCTCCATGCCTGCCTGCAGCGTGCCGCCATCTTGTCCGTTGCGCGTGTCGACGATGCGGCAGGGCGTCAGCGAGTAGAACTCGTAGGGCTCGGCGCCGTTCGAGACAAAGTAGCCGTTGATATCGAGAATGATGTTGGTCGTATCGCTGACATACACACTGACCGCGTTATTGCCCGCGGGCACGATGGCGGCGTTGGCCTTCACCCGTCCGTCGCGCGAGTTCATCGTCGAAGCGAAGGGCTGAATATCGCCCTGCGGCCAGATGGTCAGATAGCCAAGCGAGCCTTGCGGCACGACGGTGACGTTGAGCGAATACGCGGCGGCGCCATTGGGAATGTCGCAGCCAAGCTGAGGCACGTTGAAATTGCGCGAGGTGCCGCCTTGGATAGGGCCACCGGTATCGCGGGTGTCAATCAACCGGCACGGCGAGACTGACGGAATGAACTGGAATGGCCCGGTGACGTCGAAGTTGGTGTAGGTATAAAGGCTGGTTCCCGATAGACCCACTTCTACTTTGCCGGTACTGGCGCCCGGCGGCACCGTGGCCGTGATCTCGGACGGCGAGACGATTTGAAACTGCGTGGCCGGTGTTCCGTTGAAAACGACTGCTGCAGCCTGATTCAGATTATTGCCGAGAATCTCAATCTGCGCGCCAATCTGCGCGGAGGAAGGGCGAGTGACGATGAACGGTGCCGCGCCGGTACTCAGGCTGAACACGGTGCCGAGGTTGTTCGTTCCTCCCGCATTGGCGACTCCGTAAAACACTCCATTGGTAGCCTCCAGCAGGCCGTTGAGAATATCACTGCCGTCGGTCCCGATGAAGGCGTGCAAGGTGGCGAGCGTGCCTCCGGTCGTAAGCTTGAAGAGGGTGCCGCAACCGCCGCTGCAGTTGCTGCTGACCGTGCCGCCGTACCGTGTGGTTCCGTAGAATCTGCCATCGGTGCCGACGATCAGTCCAGACTGCGGGCTGCTGCCGTCAGCGCAATTCGCCTGCGAGCAGAAGTTGTAAACGGTGGTGACGCTTCCTCCGGGGCTCATCCTGAAGACCACACCACTGGAATTGAAACCACCGGCGAAAGTCGTTCCGTATAAGTTGCCGTCAGCGGCTTGAACGAGCGGCGCATTGGGAAGATAACCATCCACGCAACTCCCCTGAGCACAGAAAGCGTAGAGAGACGCGAATTGGCCGGAGAGGGAAACCTTGAAAAGGGTTCCGCAGCCCGGGCCAGCGGCTCCTATACAGTTCGCGATTCCTCCGGCTGCCGTTGTTCCGTACAGGTAGCCGTCAGCGCCTTGTACCAGTGCGCCGGAAGGGCTTGCTCCGTCGGCGCAGTTCGGTTGCGAGCAGAAGTTGTAGAGGGTTGTGAAGGTACCGGCCGGGGTGATCCTGAAAATGGTGCCGAAGGCATGCGCCCCGCCGCCGCTGGTTGTGCCATAAAAGTTGCCGTCGCTGGCTTGAACCAGTCCTCCCAGAGGAGTAGTTCCGTCGGCACAGTTGCTTTGAGAGCAGAACTTGTAGAGAGTTGCCAGCGAACCGGAGGGACTGATGGCGAAGGCGGTGCCGCAACCGATCTGGCCGCACGGAGGACCGTTGAAGTTGCCGCCACCGCCAGTCGTGCCATAGAGAGTGCCATCGCTGGTTTGCACGAGGGATGCTGAAGGTGCCTCCCCGTCTACGCAATCCGGCTGTGAGCAAAAGTTATAAATCGTAGTCAACACCCCTGTCGGCAACATCTTGAACACAGTACCGGCAGGCTGAGAACCAGTACCTCCAAGAGAGGTCGTTCCGTAAATATAGCCATCCAGGCCTTGCGTAAGCGACGCCATGGGATACATACCATCTGTCCCATTGAAGTTCACCAGCGTGGTAAACGTCTGCGCGTCCAGCGCAATCGTCAACGCCAGGCAGAAGCCAAGAAGGAAAATGATTTTTGCAAAGTTACGCTTCGAGGAAGTTGCAGGCGGGAGTACGAAACCGATGCGCATGACAGGTCCCTTGAAGACACGCCTAGGATGTAATGAGCTGACAGCCGCATCCTATCACGCGCATCGCAAGCAATCGTAGCTGGATTTTTTCGCCGCTTCGGCTAGTTTCCTGGCGTCATCTCGGCGCGGATCATGAGCTGCGTTCCGCTGTCGAGCTTCAGATCCTTGGCGCTGCTGACCAGCACGGAATCTTTGTCGAGCTCAAGATTGCGGAGGCCGAGGACGCCCGTGCCGTTGGGGCTGAGTTGCGGTGAACCGCTTCTCGTCGAGCCAACAGGGCCGACGGTATTGGTCGGGCCCGGCATGGTCGAGCCTTGATCCTGGCCCGTCTCTTTCGCCATCGTGCCTGAGCCGGCTGCGCCGGTGTCGGGTTCGGCACGCAGGCTGGGTCCAACCGCCTGGATCACGCCGTGGATGGGCACCGACTTTCCGCCGGAAATCTCGATCTTGTCGAAGGTGATACCCAGCGACGACTGAGGATCTCCTTTCGCCTTCGACTGTACGCTGGTGACGTGACCGACGACGGTGCTGCCGCTGGGAATCAACATGTTTGGCATATGCAGCCCGACGGTAGTCTTGGTGGTGACTTCATCGCCAACCTTCAGCTTCTTTGCGTCCAGCGACTTCGCCAGCTGTGTGGGGATGGCGGTGCGCGCCGCCGGCGCCGAAGCAGTCGCGGCGTTCTGCTGTGCCGCACAGAGGGATACTGCCAACAACAGACAAGCCAGCAACGAAGCTACGCGAGACATGGAAAGTCCTCCGAAATTGGCCGCAGTAGTGCAGCCCGCGGTGGATTGTACTGCTCTCGGCCGACGAGAGAAGCAGAAAAATTGCTGTTCGCAGAATAAAAGTCGCAATTTTCCATCAAAGTTGCGCAACTACGCGACTACCAACTCGAACAGCGCGGGTCTGCGATTTTCTATATTCGGTCGGGTGTCCAGTTGCACGGCAAGGATGGAATCGCTGAAGTGGAGAAATGCGGAAGCGAGATTCTTGTTTGCGAGAAAAACGAATCGCTCAGCACTCATCCCCCCGATCAATCGCGGAACCTAGATGGGAAACCATCCGTGATCGCCACCGTGGTTTACTCGAACGATGCTCACTCGCCGCCGATTTCTCGCCTTCTCTGCGCTGGCCGTGCCGGGATTTGCCTATGCCTCGCCGAAACAGTGGAACGCGTTGCCTGCCATGTTGGCGGCGCTCAAGAAGCAAAATGGTGGACGCCTTGGCGTGTGCGTGATCGATACAGCGACAGGCCAGCGCGGCGGCTATCGCCAGAACGAGCGCTTCGCCATGTGCAGCACCTTCAAGTTTCTGCTGGTTGCCGATGTCTTGCAGCGGATTGACCGGCACGAAGAAAAGCTGCACCGCGCGATCGCGATTCCCGGAAAGCCGCTCGTCTCCAACTCGCCGCTGACCGAGCCTCGTGCAGGAAGCACGATGACGGTCGCCGAGTTATGTCACGCAGCGATAACTCGCAGCGACAACACGGCCGCGAATCTGCTGCTCGATATCACCGGCGGACCACCGGGGCTCACCACATTCTGCCGCTCCATCGGCGACAACATCACTCGCCTGGATCGCAACGAGACTTCACTGAACGAGGCCAAGTCCGGCGATCCGCGCGATACGACCTCGCCGGCGGCTATGGCCGACGACTTGAATCGCGTTTTGCTGGGAACGGTGCTCTCGCCGGATTCACGGCAGCAGCTCACGGCGTGGATGGAAGCGAACGAGACCGGCCTCGACAAGCTGCGCAAGAATCTTCCCGCAGGCTGGCGCGCCGCCGACAAGACCGGCAACAACGGCGAGAACACGATGAACGACATTGCCGTCCTGTGGCAGCCCAGCGGCAAGCCCATCCTCGTGACCGCCTACATTACCGAATGTGCGGGGCCCGACCGCAAGCGGGTCGCGATGCTGGCGCAGATTGGTAGTTTGGTGTCCGGTCGCTAAGACTTTCCAACTACCAAAGTCTAGGGAGCCGCATGATCGCAGAACCGGCCGAGACCGTCGTACAAATTATTTATGAATAGGCTGGGGCGCGGGAAAGGTATATAGTGTGGGCCAACTTTTATCAAAATCCCAATTCGAATCCGATCTCTTATGCAGACACTGGGATTATCCGATTCGACACCACGCACCGAAGGCCGGCTGAAAAGTCTTTTCTGGCCATCTGTCCAAACCGGAGCAGATGTGGATTACCTGGGAGCGCAAGGCTACTGGGTATGTGCTGCCGTCGCAGTTCTCTCACTGATTATGTTTGCCGCTCTGCGTCAGCCCATCACTGGGATTCTGATCCTGTTGTTTTACTATTGCGGCGGAGTGGGAGTACGGGAACGAAGCCGGTTTGCAGCTGTTGCCGTGTTCGTCATGTACTTGGTGGACACGTTGCTGGGACAGGTTAGTGTATTGAGAATTTGTGTTTGCGCCTTGCTGCTGTCAAACCTGAGAGCCACATGGACCGCCGCGCTTTGGAAGCCCGAATCCGAAGAAGCTATACTCCCGCCACGGCTCAGCACTACCTGGGGTGACAAGTTTGTGGATCAATTTCCCAGGTGGCTTTGGCCGAAAATCAGAGTCATTTATTACGTATATGCGATCTGTTTCTTCGTGCTGGTCGACATTGTTTTAGCCGTCGGGTTTGCGCATCGTGCCCGGTAACTACTGCGCGACCGACACTCCGACTTGCGAGAAGGGAACGTTGAGTATCGGGTATCGCCGCCACTCTTTGTAATCGAAGTGCCACCATTCTTCTGGATATACCGTGAATCCCTCCGCCTCCATCGCATTGCGCAGCAGGGCGCGGTTGGCGCGCTCCTCGGCGGTACCGCCGGCGTAGTCCGCGTACGAGCTCTCCGACATTTCGTCGTAGCTGCTGGGCATGGGCAGGATCTTGCCGGTCTTCAGGTCGAAGACGGTGAGGTCGACGGCGCAGCCGCGATTGTGACGCGAGCCCTGTGCCGGATCAGCGACATAGATGTGGTCCGCGGGTGGGGTCGCATCCCAGAAGATTTTGGTCACATACCACGGCCGGTATCCGTCGAAGATCAGCAGCCCATAGCCCTTCTCATGCAGCTTGCGATTGGCGCGCACCAGCGCCTCGGCCGCCGGGCGCTGAAGAAACGCGCGCGCCTGTTCGTACAGCGGAGTGCCCAGGAAGTTGTTCGACGACGCGTAGTGAATGTCGAGCTTCAGCGTGGGATCGAGCTTGATGAGTTCCACCAGGTCCGGCTTGAGGAAGTCGCCCTGCTCGACCGGAGGCTGAGCTTTCAGCGCGTCGGCTCGAAGCTCAGATATCGGACGAAGCGGCTGAACGTGAAAGCTTTGCTGAACTTGCTGCGAGGGAGGGGAAGCAGCCAACAACGCCAAAGCAAGCAGTGCCCGAGCGACAATCATGGCGGCGATGATAACAGCAAGTTACGCGTCCATTGGACGCGCCATCCAGAATGTGTGTGGGACACCGGTAGATACCGTGAGCCAGTTGGCAGTGGGCAGAAACAGAAAGGCCCCACCCAAGCAAAACTGGCTTGGATGGGGCACCCTCTTGGTTCTTGTTTGTTGCTCAGCTAGTAGCTCGACGCTAGTCGCTAGCAGCTGCCTTTAGTACATGCCGCCCATACCGCCGCCGCCGTGAGGCATCGCCGGTTCCTTCTTCTCTTCCGGAATTTCGGCTACCAGGGCTTCGGTGGTGAGCATCAGGGCCGCGATCGAACCTGCGTTCTGCAGGGCCGAACGGGTCACCTTGGTCGGATCGATGACGCCGGCCTTCACCAGGTCTTCGAAGTGGTTGGTCAGAGCGTTGTAGCCGAAGTTGTTTTCCTTCGACTCGCGGATCTTGCCGACCACGATCGCACCCTCTTCGCCGGCGTTGCCGACGATCTGGCGCAAAGGCTCTTCGAGTGCGCGACGCACGATGTTGGCGCCGATCTTCTCATCGCCTTCCAGCTTGAGAGCGTCGATGGCATCCGAGCAGCGGAGTAGGGCAACGCCGCCTCCGGGAACGATGCCTTCCTCAACCGCAGCGCGGGTGGCATGCATCGCGTCCTCAACGCGGGCCTTCTTCTCCTTCATTTCGGTCTCGGTCGCGGCGCCGACTTTGATCACCGCAACGCCGCCCACCAGCTTCGCCAACCGCTCCTGCAACTTCTCGCGGTCGTAGTCGCTGCTGGTCTTGTCGATCTGGCCACGAATTTCCTTCACGCGGCCTTCGATGTCGGTGTGCTTGCCCTTGCCCTCGACGATGGTCGTGTTGTCCTTGTCGATGGTGACCTTCTTGGCCTGGCCGAGATCGCCCATCTGCACGTTCTCCAGCTTGATGCCGAGGTCTTCGGTGATGGCCTTGCCACCGGTGAGGATGGCGATGTCCTGCAGCATGGCCTTGCGGCGATCGCCGAAGCCAGGCGCCTTCACGGCAGCAACGTTCAAGGTGCCGCGCAGCTTGTTGACCACCAGGGTGGCCAGCGCTTCGCCTTCCACGTCTTCCGCGATGATGATCAGCGGCTTGCCGCTCTTGGCAATCTGCTCAAGCAACGGGAGCAGGTCCTTCATCGAGGAGATCTTCTTCTCGTGAATCAGGATGTAGGGATTTTCCAGAACCGCTTCCATGCGCTCCGGATCGGTGACGAAGTAGGGGGACAGATAGCCGCGGTCGAACTGCATGCCTTCGACGACTTCCAACTGGGTTTCCATCGTCTTGGACTCTTCCACGGTGATGACGCCGTCCTTGCCGACCTTCTTCATCGCTTCGGCGATGATGCGGCCGATGGTGGCGTCGTTGTTGGCCGAGATGGTGCCGACCTGCGCGATCATCTCGCCGGAAACCTTCTGCGACAGCTTGTCGAGAGCCGAACCGCTGCGGTTGCCTTCTTCGTCCTGCACACCGCAGATGGCCGAAACGGCCTTCTCGATGCCGCGCTTCAGGGCCATCGGGTTCGCGCCGGCAGCAACCGTCTTCACGCCTTCGCGATAGATGGCCTGCGCCAGAACGGTCGCGGTGGTGGTGCCGTCGCCGGCGACGTCAGAGGTCTTGGAGGCGACTTCGCGCACCATCTGCGCGCCCATGTTTTCGAGCGAATCCTTCAGCTCAATTTCCTTGGCTACGGTGACGCCGTCCTTGGTGATGAGCGGCGAACCGAATTTCTTTTCGATGACGACATTGCGGCCCTTGGGGCCCAGCGTGACTTTCACAGCGTCGGCCAGAACGTTCACGCCGCGAAGAATCGACTGACGCGACTCTTCTCCGTGCAGAATCTGCTTTGCCATTTGTATCTTCTCCTTCGAACTTGTGATGAACTTGGTGTTGTCGGTTGCCGGTTGTCAGTTGTCGGATAAAGCTCGCGAACCGCTTTTGCGAACCCTCATCCTCACTTCTTCGGCAATCAGTTCGAGCGGGATTCAACCGAGAACTGATAACCGACAACTGACAACTGCGCGCTCCGCGCGCCTACTTCTTCGCGGCGTGTTCCTTGGTCTTGGCTGCGCCTTCCAGGATGCCCAGAACTTCTTCTTCGCGCATGATCAGGAAGTCTTCGCCGTCAATCTTGATCTCGGTGCCGGCATACTTGCCGAACAGAACGCGATCGCCTTCCTTCACAGCCAGGGGGAAGGTCTCGCCCTTGTCGTTGCTCTTGCCACGGCCGACGGCGATGATCTCGCCTTCCTGCGGCTTGTCTTTGGCGCTGTCGGGGATGATGATGCCACCGCGGGTAGTCTCGGCCTCTTCTACACGGCGAACCACGATGCGGTCGTGCAGGGGAGTTAGTTTCGTTGACATTCTTCGAACTCCTTTCAACCTCTTGAAGTCTTGTTGGATTCCGTTACGTATTTGCCGCCTCGACGCGAACCTTGCGACGTCGACGGCGATCTCATAAAACTAGGTACAGCGGATAAGCGGGAAGGAGCACTCCAGAGACTCTGCTAGCACTCACTGCCTACGAGTGCTAATCATAAGCAAAGTTCTGACGTGTGTCAAGCGCAAGGTGAGTGGGTTACGCTCACATTTTTACAGAACGCTAAAAAACCTTCCAGGAACTAACGTTTTCATATACTTAGCCGATAACTCCTGTGAATTCGCCTGAACTGCGGTCAGGGGTCACTGACGCTGTCCCGGGAGCCGAGGAGAATGAGATTGTTGTTCAGTCCAGGCTGACGTTTCGCACACGGATGCGCGCGCAGACTTCGGCTATCCGGCAACGCTGCCGCTGCATCTATGCGACTAGCTGGCGCTTATCGACTTGCAAATTCTTTCGATCTTTAGACGGCGGCGAACTTTATAGTTCCCATAGCTCCGAGTTGGCGGGATAATCGGGTTACGTTCAGGTGTCCACCGTGCCAGTCCTCCGTGGTGTTCGAGACGCTTCGAGGTTCACGCTCCCTGGGATTTCTATATTGGGAGCTTTTCTTGTTTGCGGAACGCTGAGTCTGACGGCATGGTCGCAGACATCGACGCCCACTGTTACTCCGCCGGACAGGTCGACGACTTCTCCTGCGGCGCAAGCCGCTCCTGTGGAACCGCAGACCACGCAAGACAATCAGACGCCGGCAACGCCCGCGACCGCGCCCGGCTCAATTCCCACGGCGGCGCAGGTTGAGGCGGAAGGCGCGAAGGACGCAGCAGCGAATCCCGATCTGAAGCAGACGCCGGCTGCCGCCGCGCAGCCAAATGGGGTTAACGCCAACAACCCGAACCTTCAGCCGAAGTACAACGTGAATCTCATTGGCCAGCGCAATGTAGGCGCCGGCCTGGACTTCTATTCGCTCGACCGCGAGATTGCGCTGGGCAGGAGCCTTTCGCAGGAAGTGGAAGGCAGCGCCCGCCTCATCACTGATCCGGTGATTAACGAGTACATCAATCGCATCGGCCAGAACCTGGTGCGCAACTCCGACGCGCGCGTGCCTTTCACCATTAAAGTTCTCGACAACGAGGAAGTGAATGCCTTCGCGCTGCCGGGCGGATTTTTCTACGTTGACAGCGGATTGATCCTGGCCGCCGACAATGAAGCCGAGCTGGCGGGTGTGATGGCGCATGAGATCGCGCACGTGGCCGCGCGTCACGCCACCAAGAACATGACCCGCGCGCAGATCTGGAATTTCGCCACGGTGCCGCTGATCTTTGTCGGCGGACCGGTGGCGTATGCGGTGGCCGAAGTCGCAGGCCTCGCGGTGCCGCTGGGCTTCCTGAAGTTTTCCCGCGATGCCGAGCGGGAAGCCGATCTGCTGGGGCTCGAGTATGACTACGTTTCGGGCTACGATCCGGAGGCGTTCGTCGAATTCTTCGAGAAGCTGAACGTCGAAAAGAAGAAGCCCAACCTGGTCGCCAAAGCCTTCGCGACTCATCCTATGAACGTCGAGCGCATCCAGGCGGCGCAGGAGGAGATTCGGAAATATCTGCCCGACCGCTCTGAGTACATCGTCGACACCAGCGAATTCGAAAACATCAAAGCGCGCTTGGAGATGTTGGAGAACGGACGTCACCTGGGCGGAGGCAAACAGGATCCGGGCAAGCCGGTGCTGCTGAAGCGCACCAGCAATTCGAGCACGACCAACGGCGGCGATGGCGACAACAGCCCGGCTACGGCGAAGGATGATCCGAATCGTCCGACGCTGAAGCGCGCGCCGACCACGGCTACACCCAGCGACGATTCAGGCACAAGCAGTGGAGATTCGGGTACTACGACGCAGCCGGCGTCGAGCACCAGCACCAATCAGGCATCGAGCACAGCGCCGAGCCAGCCGGACGACAACCAGCCCGTGCTGAAACGCGCTCCCGCATCGCAAGACTAGAGGTTGTAATGAGATCTGTTGCACTTTTCGCATCGTTTATGAACGTCGGAGCCGTGCTGGCGATCGCCGCAATCGCAATCGGCGCCACGCTCCGTATCCGCCTGCTGGTTCACCAGAAGAACTCTATCTTCCCGCAAAAATAGCGGAGCCCAGACTCATGGTCCGGTGAGCAAGTTGGTGCGGACTTCACTCCCTGATGGTCTGCTGGGTGGAGCACGCCTTGAGGCGTGCATATTGCATCCACTTGGTTTTTCGGCTTCAGCCGCTGAGGTAAGAATGCAGATTTGCCTCCGGCGCATAAGCGCGAGTCGAAACCGATCTTCTATACGCACACCTGATATATGCACACCTGAAGATGTGCTCCACCCTAAGAGGTGGGTTGCGGTCGGAAGGCGTCCTCCACACAAGTTGTCCCGAAATAGTTCCGTGCACCTGGCCTCCGTTGCGGCATGGCGCCAACCTGCCTAGAATGTTCGCATGCGTTTGAGCCGTCCCATTTCCGCAGTTGTTGTGGTGCTGGTGTTCGCGACCAGTTTTGTCTTTGCCAAGTCGAAAGAGGACTCCGGGCAGGTTTCGTCGGCTGACTTCGTTGTGCTGAAAGATGACACGGGCAAGCCTGTTCGTAACGCCGCGGTAATCCTGCATCCGGTGAGCAAGAACGGGAAGCAGGCGAAGACCGGCTTCGAACTGAAGACCGACGCCGACGGCAAGACGCATTTCGACGGCGTTCCGTTCGGGCTTCTGCGCATCCAGGTGATTGCGCACGGCTTCCAGACCTTCGGCGACGATTATCAGATTAACCAGGCGGAGCAGGTAATCACGATTCGACTGAAGCGTCCGCAGGACCAGTATTCGATTTACGAAAAGCATGATGGCGGGCAGGTGGGTGGCGCGAACGCAGGCAGCGAAACGCCGGCGCCGCAACCACAAACGTCGACGCCTCAGAAGTAGCAGGCGCTCTGCTGTCAGTCGGCGTTACTTTGGCGTCGAATGCCCTCAGCGGCGGAAGCCGACGTCATGGTTGGACCATTCCGGACCGCCGGAAGGCGATCTCTTTCACAACGCTGTTGCTAGTCGCTAATTGCTAATAGCTAATTGCGAGGGTCTTCTTGATCACAGCTCACGCACTGTATACCGATCGCGACCGCTTTCTGACTGAAGCGGCCAGCGGTCACGCCATTGTCGTCGATGCCGGCTCGGAGAAGTCGGCCAACAGCCCCGTCGAACTGGTGCTCATCGCGCTGTGCGCCTGCTCGGCCAGCGATGTCGTCAGCATTCTGCGCAAGAAGCGCGAGCCTTTCACCTCGGTTGATGTCAGTGCCGAGGCCGATCGCTCGGAAGATTTTCCCAAGGTCTTCACCTCCATCCGCGTGGTGTATCGCATTGGCGGAAAAGTGACGCCCAAGGCCGTGGAAGACGCTGTCCGTTTGTCGAAGGAGAAGTATTGTTCGGTCTCGGCCATGCTGGAGAAGTCGGCCAAGATCGATTTTGTCATTGAGCATATCGACTAACTCGCACGCGCGAGGACGCATGACCCGCATCTCCCGATGGCTGGTACTGACGGCGTTCCTGTTGCAGGCGGGGTTCTTCCTGTTCGTTGCCCGCCACCGCGTCATTGACGGCGACGAAGGCTTCTATCTCCTGGCCGCCCGCTTGGTCCTTCAGCACAAGACGCCCTATTTCGATTTCTTCTATCCCCAGGCGCCGCTGCTGCCGTACGTCTACGCTGCATGGCTGAAAATCGGCGGGATTTCGTGGATGGCGGGGCGCGCGCTGGCGGCGTTGCTGACCGCGCTCATCGGCACCATGCTCTTCGAACACGTTTACCGCGAGACGAAGAGCGCCGGCGCCGGTGCAGTTTCGGTAGTGCTGTTTGCCTCCAGCACGCTGGTTTTTTGCTGGCTTCCGATCGTGAAGACGTTATCGCTGGCGACCTTCTTTCTTTTTGCCAGTTATGTGCTTCTCGCGCGCCTCGGGCCGGCCGGCGGAGTCTGGCTCGCTGGCGCGGCGGGCCTTCTGTTTGGCTTGGGTGTCGACACGCGCTCGTACCTGATCGTGGTTGTGCCGGTGTTTCTCTGGTGGATTTGGCGGCAGGAAAAATCTCTGCGCATCAGCCCGCGCACTCTCATTTGCCGGCGGCCTGGTGGTCGGACTGCTGCCGTCATTGGTTCTGTTCTTCCGCGCACCCGACATTTTTCTCTTCGACAATCTGGGCTATCACGCCCTCAGGTCCGGACATGGGCTGATTGGCGAGTGGTACTTGAAACTTCTTGTCGTGCTGGCCCTGTTCGGCGGCTCGCAGCGGCTGTTCCAGGTAAGCGGTCTGGTGGCCATTTCCGCGATACTGTTCTACCGCCTGCGCCAGCGGCGGCCGGTGGCAATGTTTGCGCTTGAGATTACGTTGCTGCTGGGGCTGGTATCGCTGCTGCCCACGCCGCTCTATGTTCAATACTTCAGCATGGTGATCCCGTTCCTGATTGCGGGGATGATGTGTCTGCTGGTGGATTATTTTGCGGAGCTAACCTCGCCGGCAAGCCGGCGTAATGTGCAGATTGCGGGGGCGGTGTTCGTCGCGCTGTTTGTTCTCGCCGGGGTGCCGACGTTTCGGCAATACCTTCAGATATGGCAGGCTACGCCGTATTTGAAGGGCGTGGCCGATCCGCAGAGCTGGACGCTGCAGCAGGTTGCCGCGGTTTCCGCGGCCCTGGACCAGGTGTCGGCGCCGGGAGAGCCGGTTGCCAGCTTCTGGCCAGGCTACGTCTTCGCGTCGCACGCCGATTCCTACCGCGGATACGAAGACAGCTTCGGCATGCTGGTGGCCGACAATCTGGAGCCGGTGTTTCGCCGCCGCTACCACATTCTTGGCAATTGGGAATTGACGTCGGACTTGAGCAACCGCGGTCCGCGCCTGGTCGTGGTCGGAAACCAGGGACCGGAGGCCGGCGGACCGAAGCCAAATGCCTGCATCCGAGCGCTGCGGGCCGCAGGGTTACAAGCCGATTGTCCAAATCGGGGAAACCTATATTTATGAGTCCCGCTCGAGTCCGTGATCGCGGTTCCACGGCGTGAAGCTGGAGGAAAACGCAAGGCTGGCTTTTCGTGTTGCGGCGCTGGCGGAAACCTTACCGCTTCGTCGTATAATCCAAAGGTTTGCCTATGACGACTACTTCAGCTGATCTGCGCCTGGCCAAGCGGATGTCGCGCCTGGGAACGGAAACCGCTTTCGAAGTGCTGGTACGGGCACGCGCCCTGGAGCGGCAAGGGAAGAGCATCATCCATCTCGAGATCGGCGAGCCCGACATGGACACGCCGGCCAACGTTGTTGAAGCCGGCGTCAACGCGCTGCGCGAGGGCTTCACGCACTATGGTCCCTCGGCCGGCCTGCCCGATCTGCGCGAGGCGATCGCCAACGATGTGTCCAAGTCGCGCGGCATCAAGGTCAGCCCGGAAGAAGTTGTGGTGGTGCCGGGCGGCAAGCCAATCATCTTCTTCATCATCATGGCGCTGATCGATGAAGGCGACGAAGTCATCTATCCCAATCCCGGCTTCCCGATTTATGAGTCGATGATCAACTTTGTCGGCGGTAAGCCCGTGCCGATTCATCTGCGCGAGGAGCGCGACTTCCGCCTCGACGTCAATGAGTTGAAGGACCTGATCACCGACCGCACCAAGCTGATCATCATCAATTCGCCCGAGAACCCGACCGGCGGCATTCTGACCAGGCAGGATGTCGAAGACATTGCCGCCGCCATTGGCGATCGCGATATCCCCGTCATGAGCGACGAGATTTACAGCCGTCTCCTGTTTGAAGGCGAGCCGTTCAGCATCGCGTCGGTGCCGGGATTCAAAGAGCGCACCATTATTCTGGATGGATTTTCGAAGACGTATTCCATGACCGGCTGGCGTCTGGGCTACGGTGTAATGCGTCCGGACCTGGCGACCCACATCGCGCGCCTGGCAACGAACTCGACCTCATGCACGGCGACCTTTACGCAGATTGCCGGCATCGAGGCGATTAAAGGCGACCAGAGCGAGCCCGAGCGTATGCGGCAGGAGTTTCTGAAGCGGCGCGATGTTTTCGTCAAAGGCCTGAACGAGATCAAAGGCTTCTCGTGCCGCCTGCCCAAGGGCGCGTTCTACACCTTCCCGAACATCAAGGCGACGGGCTGGCCCTCGAAGAAGCTGGCCGATGCTTTGCTGGAACAGGCAGGGGTGGCCGCGTTGTCGGGTACGGCGTTCGGATCTTATGGTGAAGGCTATCTGCGCTTCAGCATCGCCAACTCGATCGAGAATTTGCAGGAAGCGCTGAAGCGCGTCGACGCCTGGACAAAGAACAATCTGTAACTCCTCTTCCCACTTATTCGAGAGGCGCGAATGAGTGGGGCACCCTTCTGTTCTTCCGATCTCCAGGCTGCTGAAAACTCGGACAAGTTCTTCCGCCGCGTTCACCCTCTGCGCTGACTGCGCTCAATCGCACACGTCGATCTACTGACTCGCGGCCGCGGCCGATCCTGTGGTATTCGCCTCCGGCTGCAGGTGCTCCCGTCGATGCCTGCCTCTGCCGGCCTCCTCGGCCCGTCAGCAGCCAGTGGTATCCCACGACGAACTGAATCGTGTTGAACGACGGATTGGCGTAGCCCAGGTTGGCGTTGGAGAGATGCCAGTAGCGCAGCCCAAGGCTGAGCGCCTGCCTTCGGCTTAATGCGATCATCACGCCAGGCCCAAGCGAGGCGGTGAAATTAAAGTTGTCGGTGCGGCCCTGCGGGACGTTCTGCTGGGTGAACATCGAGCCGCCATTCATTTCAAGGTAGGGACGATAGCGTCCATTGCGTCGCGGCGCGAAGTTCCACTTCAAGCCGATGGGCGAGAAGCCTCCACCGTAAGCAGGGTGCGTGCGGGTGACGAAGAATGCCGGGTACAGCTCGATCACATACTCCAGCGAGCGCCGCTTCCCCGAATTGAGCGACGACTCGCCAATGACCCGGGCGGCATCGAAGCCGGCCAGGGTAAGCTGCGTCTCGCCGAAGGCCTGGCCTTCCTCTTTGCCGAAAGCCTCGCCGCCCCACACGCCAAACTCCCAGAGCTGATCAGTACCGAAAGGTGAGTTGGAGTTTTGCTGTGCCAGGAGTATGGCCGGTCCGCCAAGCAGAAACAGGAAGACGGAGCCGAGAAGCAGCGCAGAGCGCAGAGACATAAAGTATCCAGAACAGCAGGAAGGCCGACGAGAGCCGCTGTGCTTACAGCAAAGATTCTTGTACACAGATGAGAGTTGGCCCAGGAAGTTTCGGAGGCAGGAGGTGCGGATTCAAAGAAGAATCAATTTCAAAGCCGGTTTTCGCAAAGATCGATTCTTCGTGCCCCGTTCCTCGGTGGTGAAGAATTTTTGTGGCATCGAATGCTCTGTTCCAACTTGGTGAATACCCTTTGCCGCTGAAGCACTTGGCAGGATGGGGAACCTTTTTCTATCCTTGACGTATTAGATGGTGTGAGGGGGGACTATGTACTGCAACTACTGCGGTAAGGTGATTCAGGACGACGCCAATGTCTGTGCTTATTGCGGCAAGCGGGTCGGTTCTGTCGACGGCCGCCGCAAGCTGATGCGTTCGCGCACCGATCGCAAGATCGCCGGTGTCTGCGCGGGCTTTGCCGAGTATTTCGATATCGATGTAACCGTTGTACGCGTGGTGTGGCTGATCGTGGCGCTGTTCGGTGGCGGAGGGATTCTGGCCTACTTCATCGCGTGGATCGTGATGCCCGAGGAGCCGGAAGCCAGTTGTCGTCGCGCCGCCCGCGACTCCGCCGCAGCCGTATCAGGGCACGTAACTTTGCATAGCTGAAGCTTTCGTGTTCGCCACGGAGGCACGGAGCGCAGAGTCGAGGTGGCAACCGATTCCTCTGTGTACCCGGTGCCTCCGTGGTAGATTTTTTTGGTGCCAACCCTTCGCAGTTCCGACGCGCAGCTCTTCTACGAGATCACCGGCAGTGGCCCTGACGTCATCCTGCTGCATCCTTTTCCACTGAATCACAACTTCTGGAATGGCGTCGTTCCTCATCTCAGCTCGCGCTATCGCGTCATCCTGCCTGATTTGCGCGGACACGGCGATTCCGAGCTGGGTGAGGGCGCGGCGACGATGGAGAAGATGGCCGCCGATCTGGCGAAGCTGTGCCGCGAAGAGGGAATCGCGAAGGCGTATTTTGCCGGCGTGTCGATTGGCGGATATGTGCTGTTCGAGTTCTGGCGGCGTTATCGCGACCATGTGGCGGCGCTGGTCCTGGCAAATACGCGCGCTGCCGCTGAAACTCCGGAGAGCCGCGCGACTCGGCTAGACGTGGCGGAAAAAGTCTTGCGCGAGGGAACTGCGGGTTTCATCGAAGAGATGCTGCCGAAGCTGCTGTCACCGGTTACGGTCGGCAATCGCCCGGACATCGTCGAGGCGGCGCGGCGCATGATGCAGAAGATGTCTGCGCACGACATCGCCGGGGTACAGCAGGGAATGGCCGATCGGCCGGATTCCATCGCGACGCTGAAGACGATCAATGTCCCAACGCTGGTGGTCAGCGGCGCCGACGACAGCGTGCCGCGGAGCGAAGCCGAACTGATGCGCCAGGGAATCGCCGGAAGCCGGCTGCAGGTGATCCCGCGAGCCGGGCATTACGCGGCACTGGAGCAGCCGGAAGAATTCGGAAAGATGCTGCGAGGGTTCTTGGACGGGCTGCGGTGAGAGGCGCTGATCGCTCTTCGCGTTTCGCTCTTCGCTTTTCGCCAGCGGACTCAGTGGCATGGTGAGGCGGAGCGGGGAACCTGCCCTCTGCGCAGCTTATTGACTGCGGGCGAACCGCAGGTCCTTCGACTGCGCGTCCGCCCGCCGCAAAAGCAGCGGCGGAAAAGCAAAGGCGCGGACGCTCCGCTCAGGATGACAAACCGTGAGGTGGGGGCGCAGTGTGTAGCCAGCGCACAAGGACGAGCGTTGCGAGGTCTCTGGCGAAAAGCGAAAAGCTAAAAGCGCAGGGCCGCGGGCGAAACGTGGCGAGCGAACGGCGAAAAGCGATCTTGTGACGCATATCACCAACTCCTGGGTACTGCCTTCGCTAGAATTTCCTGTCATGCTGGACGCATTCTTAATACCTGCCAATACCGTTTTAACCGCCAAAGGCGACAGCGAAGCGCTGGACATCAGCGGAGCTGCCAGCCGTGTTTTTCTGCTGACGCTTACCATCGGCTGCGTCGTGGAGCAGGAAGCCATCGATGTCTTCGTCTACACCTCGGCCGATGGCGCCACCTGGGAAGCCAAGGCCATTGCCGGCATGGAGCAGAAATTCTATGTCGGCGACTATCCGTTGATGGTCGACCTGTCGTCGAAGCCCGAAGCAAAATTCGTGCGCGTGCATTGGGACGTATATCGCTGGGGCCGTGGATCGACAGCCCCCCGCTTTGAGGTGAGCGTGCGCTTGCGAGAGGTGTCGCAGGAAGCGCTGCGCGAGGCGGAAGCCGAAGTCGGCTCTTAGGCTTCAGGAACTCTTCAAGCTTCCTGCCTGGTATCGAGAACCTTCGATTGCGCGTCCGTGCGATTCGCAAAGAGACAAATCGCAAGGCCCGGGCGAACGCTCCGCTCCGGATGTCACTCCAATTCAGGGCGGGGCGGCAAAACATTGCGAGAAAAAAAACGGAGGCCCGATGGCCTCCGATTTTTCCTTGAGGGGCACTGCGTTTACGGTTGAGGTCTGGCCATATCCAACCTGACACCCTGCCTGCCGGCGACAACCTTGTAGTCGGAAGGAACCTGGAAGAGCGTCGCACTGGGTTCGCCGCGGGTTATGGCGGTGACCGTAGTGGTGATGGTTCCCATCATCGGATCGTTGTGCGTCATCGATAGCGGGATCTGCAGATCAGTCGAAACCCAGCGCTCGGTGACGGTTTCGATTGCCTTGGCATTGCCGATCTGGCCGGCCGGAATGGTGTGCGTCATGCGCGTACCCGTCGCGTTCAGGCCGAGGATAGTCTTGGTGCCGAGGTCGGTAGTGGTGACGTTGGCCTCCGACGGACGAGCCGGCGGCTCTCCGTCAGCCGCCCCAGCGGAGTGCCTCGGCGGACGCAGCGGCATCTGGTGCGCGGTCTTGTTCTCCGGATTCAGGATGTAGCGATACCCGGCAACCGGGTCCGTGATGATGATCATGGTGCCCTTGGTCGTGCCGGTGCTCGGGGTCATGAACTCGAAAGGAACCTCGCGGCGCACGCGGCCCTGCGAGTCGCGATACACCGTGCTCTGGTTCTCGGTGTGGATGGTGTTGCCATCCTGCAAGGTGCTGTCGTGGGTGACTTCGACCGTGGCGGTCATCGGCGCGCCGGTAACCACCTTCGGTCCTTCGCCGATTTCGTCCTGGTGGAAGAACACGCCCATCTCCGGACCGTGCATGCCCATCATGCCAGGACCGGGAGGCGGTGGTGGCGGCGCGGGTTCACTCTGCGCCATCACCAGGGTTGAGGCGCCCATCAACAACCCTAAAAGCAGGAGACACGAAGCGGCACGAATTAGCTTTCCAAGATTCATAGCGGCATTCCTCATTCTCAATTTCACAGCAACGGATTAAGACTTCACTAGTTGACCATGCGGACGGCGCGTACCACTCCGTCGTAGCCGACCACCAGGTCTGCCATTTGCGGCTGCGAACTGTCTCCGCTCGGCGGCAGTTCCACCCGCACCACTTGCGTCTCCGCGGCACAGCTCAACGGATCGCAGAACATCAGCGGTGTGTAGGCAGCCTCGGCCAACTCCTGCGAATCATCGACGGCTGAGCTGACAGAGTTCTCCGGAACGGCAGACGTGTGCACCCGCCTGCGAGCTACGGTGACAGGCCGAACCTCTCGCCGGGCGACCGGCGCTTCGGCGATCACCCGGGGAGCCGGCGTTGCCTGATTGGCAACCGGCTCAACGCCGGCGGGAACGTTCTGGCTCTCGACGGCAGACGGGCTGGAGTGGTGCTGGAGCAGGCGGATGCCGAGGAACACGCCTACCAGCAGAGCGGCTGCCAGCGCGACGTAGGCGCCGACCTCGAAGAAGCGGCTCAGCCGCAGAGCCATTGGCGTGGAAAGAGGCGTCACTGCGGGCCGGTATGACCCACTGCGCTCCTTCACTCCACTGAGCGCATGATCCGCGCTTTGAAGAGTGTCCTGCCGGAATACGCGCAGTAACGCCCGTTCCACATCTGGGCCGGCCTCGAGACCGGCTGTTCTGGCCTGCAGCGTTTGCATGGAAACGGCCAGCTTGCGCTGCTTTTGCAGCCAGCTACCACAGGCTTCACATTGATCCGCATGGCCGAGAATCTCCGCGTCCCCGGTCCGCGCCAGCTCCCACAAATGGAGGGAGGCTGCATCATGTTTGAACTCACGGCATGTCATGACATTACCCTCGCCGTAATACCCGAGATCGGCGCCACCGCCGCCGAATGCTGCAGCTTCTTGCTGAGCATGTCGTGCGCGCGATGCAGCCGGGAGCGAACGGTCCCAAGCGCGCAGTTGACCGCCAAGGCTGCATCCGCGTAACTCATGCCCTGCAGGTCGCACAGCACCACTACCTCGCGATAGTGTTCCGGCAGGGAAAGCACCGCTTTCCAAACCGCCGTCGAAGTCTGGTGCCGCATCATGCCTTCGCTGGGATCGCTTTCGACTACCAGCGCCGCGGCTTCTTCTTCGATGGGGCTGCTCAAAACACTCTCCGGATAATTCCGTTCCAGCGCGCGCCGCACATAATTCCTGGCGACTCCGAACAGGTAGGCGCCCAAAACGCCGCGCGCCGGGTCGAAGTCGTGTCCGCGCTGCAGCAGGAAGAGGAACACATCCTGCGTCACTTCCTCGGCAACCTGCGTCGAGCCGCTCATATGCATGGCAAAGCGAAAGATGGGCCCCTGCCGCCTGCGATACAGGACGGTGAACGCCTCTTCATCTCCAGCCAGAGCCTGCGTCAGCAGCTGCTCGTCGGTACAATCGGTCAGCAACATCACCTCGGGTGGTGAACTGATCTTCATTTCTGCCTGTATTTCACCCGGCAGCAACGATGAGTTCCCAAAAATTGGACGTTCCGGTTCTGCGGATCTCGCCTGGAGCCACGTCTCTCCTTATCCTAGTCGTTTCAGCAACTTTCAGACACCCGGGGGCTGATTTTTCCGGCTTGACTCCGCCCAGCGGCAACGGTTGGAAAGCATCCACTATCTGCTCGCGAATTGGGGCGAACGAGGGCCTCCCTGTACAATGAGCGGGCCTTTTCGCAAAAGGAAAGTCGGTTTCCAAATCAAGCAAGGAGCTTCCAGGTGAATGTGCTAAGTAGAAAGGCTGGACTGTGTCTGGCATCGTTGCTGGCGATGTTTGTTCTGGTTCCCTCGGCATTCTGCCAGACTCTGCCGTCGTTTGGAAACGTAGTCATCGTGGTGGGCGAGAATCAGAATTACAGCACGAGCTATAACAACAGCAACATGCCTTATTTGACCTCCCTTGCTAATGAGTACGGTCTGGGAGTGAACTACTACTCCGACACGCATCCGTCGATCGGCAACTATTTGAACCTGGCTACCGGTTACGATTCTCACCGACGACGATAGCAGGACTCCGCAGAACTTTCCGGTGTCGCAGAACAACATTGCCCTGGAAGTGCAGAACGCCGGCGGAACCTGGAAAGACTATGTGGAGAATCTCCCAGCCAATGCGACCTGCAAGGGCCTGCATCCGGGAGCCTACTATGTCCGCCATGACCCGTTGGAGTACATGACCACGGTGAACACGGAACGCAGCCACTATGTGTGCTTCGCGCAGTTCGCCAACGATCTGCTCCGGCATCAGTTGCCCAACCTTTCGTGGCTGGTGCCGAACGGATGCGATGACGCGCACGACTGCTCCATCGAAACCTTCGACGGCTGGCTGAGAGATGAAGTCGGACTTTTGCTGACGAGTTCCTACTTCAAGCCAGGCGGCACGGGATTGCTGATCATCGTTTTTGACGAGAACGCCGACAGCGGACAGCCGGACTGCGAGACCACGACGGAAGGACAGGGTTGCGGCGGCCAGGTAGAACTGGTCGTGATCAGCCCGTACAGCAAGCGGGGATACCAATCACCCGGCGGCGATACGCGGAACTACAACAACAGTTACGATGAGGGCGACATTCTGCGCCTGATGGCGCAGGGACTCGGCTTGCCGACCTCGAATCTTGGCTGGGCTACCAATGGCTTGCCCATGGCCGATTTCTTCTCCACCCAGAACGACCACTGAGATCTTCCCAATACCTGAACTGAAGTAGCGGATTTTCTACATCGCCGGCGCGGGTGCTGGACCCGAGTCGGCGGTGTTTTCTCCGCTGCTGATTTCGCTGAAGCTGAATTGTTTCTGCAGCGAGTCGTAGTTCTTGCCATCGACCTCGACGTAGGGATAGACGAAGTAATTCAGCGGCGGCCCATCCTGCTTGGGTGAGAGCGTGATGTCGCGGCCGGTGGAGAACTGCACGCGGTTGGCGTCGACTGTGCCGAAGAAGTAGTTGGCTTTTTCTTTCGCCTTCCACGCCTCGGAGATATCGAGAGGCACCCAGCCGATATTGCGCGCGAAGAACTCCGCCCAGCAGTGATAGCCGGGGATGTCGCCGCTTTCCTTGTTTTCAGGAAGGGGGAAGCCGATGTCGAAGCGCGCAGGAATGTCGTCGGCGCGCATCATGCCGATGAACGGCGAGTGGAAGTCGGTGCAGTTACCGTGCTTGGCGTCGCAAGCCCAGACAGCATCGCCGCGTCCCCAGCCGGTGCCGGTCTTGTCATACTTCATGGTGTTGAACAGGTAGTCGTAGGCGGCCTTTGCCTTGGCAACCGTGCCAGTTTGAGTGCCGGTAACCTGAATCGCCAGCTCCTTGATCTTGCCGTCGGTGGGTATCAGCTTGTCAGGCTGGAGATAGCGCTGCATGGTGACAGGTACGATGCCGGGCTTGGTGTCCTTGGCCTCGAGTTGCGCATAATCCCCACGCGAAAATTCCCGGCGGGTGACCTCATAGGTCAGTGAAAATTCAGCCGTCGGCTGCGCCGGGTTGTTGATCTCGGCGTAAAGGATCTGGTTGTTGTATTCCGACTCTTCGGTCATGCGCGTTTGCACGGGAGACTTCACGTTGACCAGGCGCACCGTCTGATGGTCGTCAGAGTGCGCGACCGGAACCCACACCCGTACCAGCTTGGTTCCGGCGGGAATATCTTTGACGGTGAATGAGTAGGTGAAGCGGAACTTACGGTAGGGCGGGCTGAACTTTTGCTTTTCCGGAGCGGAGGTTTGCGCGGTAAGAGAGGTCAGTAAAAAACAGGACAGCAGGAATGCGAAAATAACGCGAAACCTCATGATGAAGCTCCTGCGAGCATTGGATGTAGCTGGACGCCGGGGAGTGCGGGAATATTTTGGAGCCTGGGGCGGGGATAGGCAAGGGATTTATGTTCGGTTCGCGGAATCGATACAACCGCGGAATGGATACAACGATTTTGTCATCACGAGCGGAGCGAGGGGATCTGCTGTTCCGCTGCGAGAAGCAGATCCCTTCTCGGGCTGAAGCCGTCGTCGTGATGACAATACTCGCAAGATGATGCGCTAGCGTACCGACGCTTTTGCCGACACCGGAACCTGCTCCACGATCTCGATGCCGAAGCCTTCCAGGCCGGCGACCTTGCGCGGATGGTTGGTCAGCAGGCGGATGTGCTTCAGGTTCAGGTCCGAAAGAATTTGCGCGCCGATACCGATCTCGCGCTGCGTCTTGCGCTGGCTCTCGGGCAGCGTGGGCAGTTGCTGTTCGTGATGAAACTGGATGGTCATACGATCGCCCAACCGCTCGACCGAATAACCCTTCGAGGTCGAGTGCAGGTAGATGAGAGCGCCGCGGCCTTCTTCGGCGATGCGCTTCATGGCGGCATCGATCACGGGACGACACTCGCAGCCGCTGGCACCGAAGACGTCGCCCATCAGGCAGTGCGAGTGCATGCGCACCAGCACAGGTTCGTTGCCGGCGTGCTCGACATCGCCTTTCACCATCGCGATATGCGAGTCGCCGTTGATCTCCGACTCGTAGGCGATCATGCGGAACTCGCCGTAAGCGGTGGGGACGATGGCCTCGGCCAGCCGCCGCACGTAACGCTCGTGCGCCATGCGATAGCGAATGAGTTCGGCGACCGTCAACATCTTCATGTCGTGCTGGCGGCAGAACTCCGTCAATTCGGGCACGCGCGCCATGGTGCCATCGTCGTTCATGATCTCGCAGATGACGCCGGCGGGAACCATGCCGGCCATGCGCGCCAGATCGACCGAAGCTTCGGTCTGCCCGGCACGAACCAGCACGCCACCCTTGCGCGCGCGCAGCGGGAAGACGTGTCCGGGGCGGGCCAGATCGTTGGGCCGGCTCGCAGGATCGATCGCCACTTGAATCGTGTGCGAGCGGTCGTGGGCCGAGATGCCGGTGGTGACGCCGTCTTTGGCGTCGATGGATTCGGTGAAGGCGGTGCCGAAGTTCGAGGTGTTCTCCGCCGACATCTGGCCAAGGCGCAGATAATCCAGGCGCTCCTCGGTCATGGCCAGGCAGACCAGTCCGCGCCCGAACTTCGCCATGAAGTTGATGGCTTCGGGGGTAATCTTCTCGGCGGCCATGGTCAGGTCGCCTTCGTTCTCGCGGTCCTCGTCATCGATGACCACGACCATGCGGCCGGCGCGAATCTCTTCGAGCGCGGTCTCCACATCGCAAAAAGGCGTTGGATTCGGCATAAATGTTGATTCAGATTTTAGCAGGGAACGGTGGGTCAGTTCGGTGGCGGGACCTGCCGGGTGCCCCGTTCAAGCCCAGTTTTTGGGCTTGAGTGGGATAGGAACTCTTACGCCGCTGCCGTTCGCGTGCGTTGAAACAGCCCCTTCAGCGCCCGTACCACCCAGCGCATGACGAAGATCACGACCACCAGCAGCACCAGAACGATCGACGCCGCGATGTACGGATGCTGCGCGGCTGCCCAGGTCAACGCGATGGCGCCGACATCCTCACCGAAACTCAACGCCATGTTCGACACCGGTTCGGGCGACGGCGTCACCGCCGCGCGCAGCGCCGTCTTACCGCCGTGCGCCGCGAAGGCAATCGCGCCACCGACCACGGCCGAAAATAACTGCATGCCGGGCGAGAGATGCGAACTGGCTACCCACGCGATCAGCGCGGCCACCGGAATGCGCACGAATGTCTGCAGCGCGTTCCAGAGCAGATCGAAGGCCGGCACTTTGTCGGCGAAGAACTCCAGCGCAAACATCACCAGGCAGACGCCAATGATCCACCACGAGCGAATGGGATCGAGCGAAGAGGGAAGTGCGATTACGTTGGTTCGCGACAGCAGCCCCAACGTCGCCACCGTGGCGTAGACATTCAGGCCGGCGGCAAAGCTGGTGCCGGCAATCATGGCCGCGATCTGCTCGGGGGCGAAGTTCACGGCAACTAGGATGCCACCTATCGGTGCGGGATTCACCTTGTTATCGAGTGCCGAGGATGGCTGCAGGGAGGGTCACACGCTCCGTGACCGCGCAAGTGGGGCTCGCCACTGCGCTTGCCTGGCGATTACTGCGGCGAGATTTCGAAGACCACCCCGCCACCATAGATCCCTCCCTGGGACGCCGTGCCATAAATGTTGCCGCTGGCATCGATTGACAGGATGCCTTGCGGATTGGAGCCATTGGTGCAAGGCGGACCTCCCTGGCAGAAGTTGTGCAGAGTGGTGAAGGTCCAGCCTCCGCCACCGTTCGGAGTCAACTTGAAAACGGATCCCTGGTCAAACGTGCCTTCCTGATAGGTCGTACCGTAGAGATTGCCGGCGGCATCCATGAGCAATCCGGAGAGCGGCCCTTGCTCTTCTTCACCGCTGAAGGGATGAAGCAGGTTGAACGACCAGTTTTCGGATTGGTTCATAACGAAGACGCTGCCTCCTCCGGACGGTCCGGCGCTGGAAGTAGTGGCGTAAAGATTGCCCGCCCGATCGAACACAGGGGTGCTGAAAAGGCCTGATCCGTCGCTGGCGCCGTCGAAGATATACAGCAACTGTTCCGTCCATCCCGAGCCCGAAGGCGACACCTGGTAGACCACTCCCTTATTGTGAATGCCGCCGACCAAGGTCGTGCCGTAGAGGTTTCCGGCTGCATCAAGCGCAACTCCGCCGTAGGGTTCCTCCCCGTCGCCAACTTCGTTGAAGGCGTGCAGCACACGCTCGCTCCAGCCGCTGCCCGAATGCGCGAGTTGATAGACCGTGCCGCAACCCTGTCCGGGGCAAATCCCGCCACCGCCATTCGTGGTGGTTCCGTAAATATTGCCGCTCTGATCAAAGGTGAGATCTCCGCCTCCGGGGGTCTGACCGTCATTGCCGCCGACGAAGTCGTAAAGGACACTCTCGGTCCAACTGGCAAGCAGATTCGGGGGTGGGCGCAATGGCGGTTGCAGGCGATAGACGAGGCCACAGCAATCGTCAGGAAAAAGTCCGCCTAGGAACGTTGTGCCGTAGAGGGCGCCATCCGGGCCGAAGACCACTCGTGAGGTGGGATGCGCGCCATCGCTGGCGCCGCGGAAGCTGTAAAGCGGAGTGAAAAGCCAACTGGAGCCGGAACGGCGCAGGCGGTAGACCGTGCCACATCCCTGATTGCAGCTGATTCCGAATCCGCCGGAGTAGGTTGTGCCGTAGAGATTTCCGGCGCGATCAAGAGTAACGCCTGCCGAGGGATAGAACGCGCCGTTGGAGGCGGGGTTGAAGTTGTAGACAACGTTGTAGCTCTGGGCCGGCAAGGCTAGAACTGCGCCCAGGAGCAACGCCGGGAGAATCAGGAAAAGCCGAAGACGAAATCGAGCGAAACCGGTAGCACGAGCGTTCGGCATGTCGACTCCTGCGAGCAGGTTCTGGTGGCACACATCTTACAGCGCTCTTTGTGGGTGTGGTGAAGATATCGAGACGGCGGCTACTGGCAATGGAAAAGGGCCGCCGAAGCGACCCTCACCGGAGAAATTTCTCGGGGTTAGAGCGTGGATTCGATTTCGAAGCCCCAAGCTTCCAGAAGAGGCTCTGGAATGTACTTCGAATTCTTATTCTTCCGCGCCCACTCGCGCAGCCGGGTGGAGCGAATGTACTGATCCGGCGCAAGTTTGAATTCTTTCACAACCTGCTCAAACTCAGTGATGGTGGGGACAATCGGTCCGATTGGCTCCGGCTTGCCCCAGTTAGGATTGCCGCGTCGTTTTGCCATGTTGATGTATCTGTCCTATATCTTCAGAGATGTAATTCGGATGACCGAAGTAATACCGGCGATGCCTTGGCCCGGATTAGTCTAACTAATTGGATTCACAACGTTTCACAACGATTCAGGGGCGCGTGGCCGGGCCTCTTCCGAGAGACCAACTGCCTGCACACGGGAAGGAAGTCCAACTTGGCCGAAGAACTGCCTACTATAGCGTGATTTTCACCTTAGTTCAACCCAAAACAGGGCACTTGGGGCCCTCCTACAACCAAACTGGCAGACTGTCTGATGTCGGCCTTAGTGTCTTATTCATCAGACGTTTAACTTCGGCGTTGGTAAGCCAAAATCGGTCAATTTGCACCGTTTTCGGGGCACTCCGAAAGTACATCGGCGTTGTGGAAAAGAGGGCTTTTATTGTGGCAGTTCCCCGTAAATGTCCACTTCCGACTGAGCGCCCACAAATACCTGTCCGTTGGCCACGGTAGGCACCCCAAAGCGGGCCGACCCGGCTACCCGGTCCCGGTCCGGCGACATCTCCGAGTCCCAAAGCTCCGTGGAAAGGTCTGTGGGATCGAAAGCGCGCAGCTCTCCGTATTGCCCGGAGCTGATGTAGGCCCAGAGAATGGCGTCGCTCCCGTCGTTGGAGGAGAGGGACGGCGACATTCCCGGAAACGACATGTTCATCGATGTCTGAGAGACCGGCGTTGTGTCGAAGCTCTGGCTGGTCGGATCGAAGGCGAATGCCATCAGCGGCTGGTTGACGACTCCGTAATACAGAGTGTTATTCCAAAATATCGGTGTGGTGAAAACCCCCGCCGGCATCGGGAAGCTCTGCACGACCTGACTGTTGTTGTTAGCCTGATATTTTCCCAGGTTGTCGCGGTTCAGCAGGTAGACGGTTCCGTCCTTGCTGCCTGTCACCATCAAGTGACTGAACTGACCCGTGCTCTGTGTGGGAAGCAAGATCGGGCCGCCCGAGCCAACATCGAGGTCATCGTTCATTAACTGGGTGTAGTCGTACGGCAGGAAGTAGTCAGAGACGCCAAGCTGCGTGCCTATCACATTCAGATGGACGACCGAATCGCCGTAGTTGGATCCTCCCGACTGGGCGTCGCTCCATCCATTGCCCACGGCCAGGAAGATGTTTCCACCACTGTCGGCAGAGGGACCATCGCCGCCCATCCAAATGCCGCCTGAGATTCCCGAGGGATCCGGCGTCCAGGCATACGACCTCTGCAACGTGCCTGAGCTGAAGGCCATGACCCACCCGCTGTAGGCTCCGTTATCGCAGTGCGAGGCCCAGGAAACGTAGATGTTGTTGTTCTCCAGCAGCAGTGCCGAACGCTGCAAGTTCAAAAGCGCGCTGAACGTAGCGTCGCCATAGCCGCTTCCGTTCGGAGTGGTGATCGTGACCGGTGACAGTTTGTCGACGCCACTCTGCAGAGCGAGCGCATAAATCTTCTGGTAATACACCGCATGGCCGGAGGTAATGTCCTTGTTCGCGGCCACAAGATAAATCGTGTCACTGGTGGTGTCGATGACGGGAGTTCCCGTTATACCGACTTCCGAGCCCAGCACGGTGCAGTTCACGTCGGAGGTTGGGATAGTCGTTATCAGGCCTTGCGAGTCCAGAAAGCTGCGCTGCCACAGTACCTGATGGGTGTCAGCATCGATACCGTAAACCTGGTCGTGCTCGGTGGCGATCACGAGGACATTGTGGATCGTGCCATCCGTCAGCGTAACCTGAGAGACATAGAGCGGCTGGGCAAACACAGATCCCTGCACGGAAACGGCCGCAACCTTTCCGAAACTGACGACGTTCACGTTGCTGGGCGTCAGCGTTGTTTCCTGGGAATTAATCCCTGAACGGGAGTTGTCGTTGTGGTAGGTGGAAACGGCAAATACCGCAGGCGGCGGTGGGGGCGGAGTGGTTGTCCCTTGATCACCCTGCTGCTGGCTGACCGTGCTCGAGCCTCCGCCTCCACAGGCGGAAGTGATCGCCAGGATTCCGGCAAGTGGCAGCAGCGCCAAGCTCTTGCGGGCGAACCTGTCCCGCGGCTCCTGCTGAAAAAAAGAGAGCAAAGAACGCGCACCGGCGTTCAATACAAACCTGAGAAAGTCCAATCTATCTGCGCCTTATCGAAGAGAGTTCCAGCTTGCCCAAAACCTTACGCGAAACCTGCGCCATAGGCAAGGATTCCATCCCAACTTACCTATAGCTACGCGGCTTTTTGGACAGTCTCTTCGGCATCACCAAAGAGAAACGGCGTCACGCTCTTGCAGACAAGCAACGTGACGCCGTGTTCGGTTCGAGGTTAAGGCTTAGTTGATACCGATCTGGTAGTTGGCCGAAGCGATACCGTTCACCACAACCTGAATGTTGGTGGCGCCGGTTTCCATGTTGGCAGGCACATCGACCTTGGCGTAGCTGGGGCCGCTGTAACCGACCGGCATGGCATTCACGCCATGGACGTGTCCGTAGAAGACGTGTCCGGTGCTGATGTTGGTGAAGCGCACCAGCGGATAGTTGGTGGCGTCCTGGAAGTCATCACCGTAAGCGCCATCCTGCGATGCACCGTTGAACTTGAAGCCATGGATGGTGTAGGTCTGGCCGCGCTGGAAGACCGCGCCGCCAAGCAGCAGCGAAGGCGTCCAACCGGTGTAGGTGCTGCCGGTCGAGTTGAACAGCTCCACGTCGTTGCTGAAGTCGGTAAACATCAGCTGGCCGGTGGGCAGCATCAACAGGTGGCCGTAGTACGAGGAATCATTGGGAGCGTTGGGCGGGTTGGGAATGGTTCCCAAAGAGCTGCCATTCCACTCATAGAACTGTCCATTGCCGCCGAAGATGCCATCGCTGGCGAACATCAGGACGTTGCCGTTGGTCTCGAGAGCCGCCGGAGCGTCAGCCATGTCCTCGGTGCCCGGGAAGTCGGGACCCGCAGTCCAGGTGCTGCTGGCAACGTTGTAGATACCGGTGTGGCCTGCGCCGCAGCGGTTGGCGCCCGTCTGGAAGACGGTGCCGTTCGGCATCAGAACCGCCGGACCTTCTTCATAAGAAGCAGCGCCGGAGCCGCCGCAACCATTGGCCGAATCCCAGTACTGCGCAGGCGTGTTGCCTTCGCTGGTCCAGGTGCCAGTGGTCGGGTCATACAGTTCCCAGTTCATGCCGTTGGCCTGGTACTTGAAGACGTAAGCGTCAACGTCCAGAACTTTGCCGCCAGGCAGCAGGGTCAGGCCTTCTTCGTCATACACATCGAACTTGCCGGAGCCGGTCGACGTCCAGGTCAGGTTGGAAGCGTTCAGCAGCGCGGTCTGCGGCGGGGTATCGCAGCAGGAGCCGAGCATCCAGGTACCGTTCGACAGCACGGAGGAGGAAGCATCGCCGATCTGCGACCAGCCGGTAGGCGGCGTGACCGAAGTCCAGCTATTGGCAACCGGATCGTAGATGGCGCCCTTGTTCGTCCAGGCATCGTTGCCCAGGTTGTATTCGCCGCCTTCGACGATGTAGCGGCCATCGGGCAGCACGGCCGACGCGAAGTACAGCGGGCCGTAGCCGGAAGGCATAGTGGCAACCTGCGTCCAGGTGCCGTTCGCATAGTTACCGGTGTTGTCCGGGGTCAGTGTCCACCAGTTGCCCCAGGTACCCGGGTTGCCGCTCTCATCATGAACAAGAACACGGCCATCGGTCAGCAGCGAGACAGCGCCGGCGCCGATGTTCGGTACGTTATTAACAGGCGTCCAGGACTGCGCGCTTGCGGAACCAACCGCCAGAGCAGCGCCCAGAGCTATTCCAAGCATTTGCGAAAACTTCATTCTCTCTCCTCAATTGTGTGTGTATGACAGAAGGCGGGTTCCGATGCAAAGCGTGCGCTGGCAGGTAAGCGACGTTACATCTCGACTCAGCAACAGCTTGGGAAATCTACTGCGAAACGTGAGGTGAAGTCAATCAAGAAACGAATACTATTAACCTCGTTGTTCGTAGTTCCACTCGGTGACATTACTCAGCAGGCACAGTAAGTTACAGAGGTGGCGGCCCGGCTCCTTAGAAGTATCGTGACTAGGCTGAAAGGCGAAGCTTCGGCGAAAATCGAGTGCCGCAGTTTCGACAAATTCCCGGCGAAGGTCAGCCAGCTCGAATGGAAGTGGCGACAGGCACTCCACAAAAATAGTACCCATGCGGTACTATATACATCTAAGGTCTCAGAAAGCCTTTCAGCCTAATGATTCGACTCGCCAAATTGACGGATTACGGTCTGGTGCTCATGACGACGATGGCCCGCAACGGGCGCGCGTCGGTGCACAACGCCCGCGATCTGGCGATGCTGTCGCGCCTTCCATTGCCGACGGTTACAAAAGTGTTGAAGCAGTTGTTGCAAAGCGGGCTGCTGGCGTCGCAGCGAGGCATCAATGGCGGATACAGTTTGGCCAAAGACCCCACCGATATCTCGCTGGCGGAGGTCGTTGCAGCCATCGAAGGTCCGATCGCGCTGACCGAGTGCAGCACCGATGTCACCGGGCTTTGCGACCTCGAGCACTCGTGTCCGATCAAAACCAATCAGCGGGTCATCAGTGAGATTGTGCGTGGAGCCTTGCAGAAAGTGACGCTCTCAGACCTGGCGCAGCCGGCGCAGTTGACGGCAATACGTGGGGTGGACGGCAAGCTGGTTCCCACCGCAGGACATTCATCCGGGAGAGTTCAATGAGTTCGAACACAGACACAATCCGTGATCTGGCACAGCAGGAATACAAGTGGGGATTCGTCACCGACATCGAAGAGGAGCGGGTTCCCAAGGGGCTGACGGAAGACACCATTCGCCTGATCTCGGCCAAGAAGAATGAGCCGCAGTTCATGCTCGACTGGCGTCTGAAGGCGTTTCGCTACTGGGCGACGCTGGAAGCGAAGGACGCCGAGCCCACGTGGGCGAATGTCCACTATCCGCGAATCAACTATCAGGACATCACGTATTACTCGGCGCCGAAGCAGAAGCCGCAGCTGGAGAGCCTGGACCAGCTCGATCCGGAGATCTTGCGTACCTACGAGAAGCTGGGCATCCCGATCACCGAGCAGAAGATGCTCGCGGGCGTTGCCGTCGACGCGGTGTTCGACAGCGTCTCCGTGGCGACGACCTTCAAGGGCAAGCTGGCGGAAGCGGGCGTGATCTTTTGTTCGTTCTCCGAGGCGGTGCAGAAGTATCCCGAGCTGGTGCAGAAGTATCTCGGCACGGTGGTCCCCTATACCGATAATTTTTTTGCCGCGCTGAACGCGGCTGTCTTCACCGACGGATCGTTTGTCTACGTTCCCAAGGGCGTCAAGTGCCCCATGGAGCTGTCGACCTACTTCCGCATCAACGCCGCCGAGACCGGCCAGTTCGAACGCACGCTGATCGTTGCCGACGACAGCGCGTCTGTCAGCTACCTGGAAGGCTGTACCGCTCCCATCCGCGACGAGAACCAGCTTCATGCCGCCGTGGTCGAGCTGATCGCGATGGACAACGCGCAGATCAAGTACTCGACGGTGCAGAACTGGTATCCCGGCGACAAGGAAGGCAAGGGCGGGATCTACAACTTCGTCACCAAGCGCGGCACCTGCAAAGGCGTGAACTCGAAGATTTCGTGGACGCAGGTTGAGACCGGCTCGGCGATCACGTGGAAGTATCCCGGCTGCATTTTGCAGGGCGACAACTCGGTGGGCGAGTTCTACTCGGTCGCGCTGACCAACAATTATCAGCAGGCCGATACCGGGACGAAGATGATCCACATCGGCAAGAACACCAGGAGCACGATCGTCTCCAAGGGCATCTCGGCCGGCCACGGGCAGAACACCTATCGCGGCCTGGTGAAGATCCAGAAGGGTGCGACCGGCGCGCGCAACTACACCCAGTGCGACTCGCTGCTGATTGGCGACAAGTGCGGCGCGCACACCTTCCCGTACATCGAGGTGAAGAACTCGACGGCGCAGATGGAGCACGAAGCGTCGACCTCGAAGATCGGCGAAGACCAGCTCTTCTATCTGCGGCAGCGCGGGTTGAAGGCCGAAGACGCGGTGTCGATGATCGTGAACGGCTTCTGCAAGCGCGTCTTCAAGGAGCTGCCGATGGAGTTCGCCGTAGAAGCGCAGAAGCTGCTGAGCGTGAGCCTGGAAGGCAGCGTCGGGTAAGGACTTTTAAAGGACTCGGCTTTAGGCTCGTTCTGGAATGGCAGGGCTTGTTTTGAAAGGGCACGGCTTCAGCCGTGTCGCAAGCTGCGCCGGTAGAGCGGACCTTTAGGTCCGCGTCCACCAGTGATTTGTATTGAGAGTCCCTTCAGGGACGGCAGATGGACGAGGGACGAAAAGCAGATCCCTCGCTGCGCTCGTGATGACAATTTTCATAATGCGCGGCGGTAATTGGCTTCCGCGCGGTTGAGGACGAACGAAAACGAATGAGCTTACTGGAAATCAAAAATCTTCACGCAACGATTGATAACAACGAGATCCTCAAGGGCATCAACCTGACGGTCAACCCCGGCGAGGTCCACTCGATCATGGGCCCCAACGGCTCGGGCAAGAGCACGCTGGCCCAGGTGCTGGCGCGCCGCGAGAGCTACAACGTCACCGGCGGCTCGGTCACCTTCGATGGCAAAGACCTGCTGGAGATGAAGGCCGAAGACGCAGCCTGCGAAGGCATGTTCATGGCCTTCCAGTATCCGGTCGAGATTCCCGGCATCAGCAACGCGTACTTCCTGCGCTCCGCGCTGAACGCGGTGCGCAAGTATCACGGCCAGGACGAAATGGATGCCATGGATTTCCTGCCGATGCTGCGCGAGAAGCTCACGCTGCTGGAGATGGACGACCGCATGATGAACCGCTCGGTGAACGAAGGCTTCTCCGGCGGCGAAAAGAAGCGTAACGAGATTTTGCAGCTTGCGGTGCTTGAGCCAAAGCTCGCGGTGCTGGATGAAACCGATTCCGGCCTCGACATCGACGCGCTGAAGATTGTCGCCAAGGGCGTCAACGCCATGCGCAGTCCGAATCGCTCGTTTGTCGTCGTCACGCACTATCAGCGGCTGCTCGACTACATCATGCCCGACTTCGTACACGTGCTGATGAACGGACGCATTGTGCGCTCGGGTGGTCCGGAACTGGCGCTGGAGCTGGAAGAGACCGGTTACGCGGATGTCCGCGAGACGGCGAAGGCGTAAGGAACATGAGCGTGAGCACCACAGTTCCACAACTCGACACGTACCTGGACAGCTTCACCGTATTCCAGAAGACGGCTGCCGGCCGCGAACTCGAGTGGCTGAAGAAGCTGCGGGAAGACTCGTTCGCCCGCTTCGCCGAAGTCGGCTTCCCGACCACGCACGACGAAGACTGGCGCTTCACCAACGTCGCACCCATCGCCAGAACGACCTTCAAACTGGCTGATCCTGCCGCTCAGAAGCTGAGCTTCGACGACCTCGCGCCGTATCGCATTCCCGAGGCGCTTTGCTCACTCGTTTTCATCGATGGATATTTTGTGCCGGAGCTTTCGCCGCTTGGGACTCTGCCGAAGGGTGTGGAAGTGCGCAGCCTGGCTGCCGCGCTCACCTCCAGCCCATCCGCGCTGGAGCCGCACTTCGGTCGCTATCTCAACACGCAGCGCGATGCTTTCGCTGCCCTGAACACAGCCTTCGCGAATGACGGCGGTTACGTTTACATCAAGAAGGGCGTGGTCGTCGAGCAGCCGATTCACCTGATCTTCGTTTCTACCGGGGGCGCGTACTCCCACAATGTCGCACCCGCGCAACCTTATCGTTGCGGAGAACGAAAGCCAGGTGGCGATCGTCGAAGATTATGTTTCGCTCGGCGGTGGCGTGGCCTTCTCGAACACCGCGACGGAATTGGTTGCCGGGGAGAGCGCAGTCGTGTCGCATTACATGCTCGAGCGCGAGCACACGGATGCCTTCAACATCTCGACGCTGCGCATTCAGCAGGCGACGAAGCGCCAATGTCGCTTCACACTCCATCCTGCTGGGCGGCGGATTGGTTCGCAACAACGTTCATCCGGTGCTGAACGGCGAGGGCGGCAATTGCCTGATCAACGGCCTGTTCCTCGGCGATGGCACGCAGCATCTCGACAATTACATGCTGGTGGAGCACGCGCAGCCGCACTGCGAGAGTCACCAGTTCTACAACGGCATTCTCGACGGCAAGGCGCACGGCGTCTTTCACGGCCGCATCATCGTTCACAAAGACGCGCAGAAAACCGATGCCAAGCAGACCAACCGCAACCTGCTGCTCTCCGATGACGCGCAGATCGACACCAAGCCGCAGCTGGAAATTTACGCCGACGACGTGAAGTGCACGCACGGCGCAACCATCGGGCAGATCGAGGAGAACGCGCTGTTTTACCTGCGCTCGCGCGGTATCGACGAGCGCTCGGCGCGCAAGCTTCTGCTGCTCGCCTTCGCCAACGAATGCCTGGACCGCATGAAGGAAGAGCCGGTCCGCGCTCACATTGAAGGACTGATCAATAGCCATCTGTTCGCGATGGCGCACACCCAGCCGATCGCCGCATCCGGCGACGGTGAGGGCAAGGGAAGAAACTGGGAGGAAGTTGGATGACCACGGCCGCAAACAGCATTCATCTGGAGCCGCGTCCACCGTTCACATCACAGGCCTACGACGTCGAAGCGATTCGCCGCGACTTTCCCATCCTGCACCAGAAGGTGTACGGACACGAGCTGGTTTATCTCGACAACGCCGCGACCTCGCAGAAGCCGCGCTCGGTGATCGACGCCATCTCGCGCTATTACGAGAACGGCAACGCCAACATTCATCGTGGTGTGCACTATCTTTCCGAGCATGCGACCGAGGAGCACGAAGCTGCGCGCCGCACGGTGCAGGCTTTTCTGAACGCCGCCGATAAGCGCGAGATCATCTTCGTGCGCAGCGCGACCGAGGCCATCAACCTGGTGGCGCAGAGCTATGGCCGCAAGCACGTGAAGGCCGGCGACGAAATTGTCATCACCGCGATGGAGCATCACTCCAACATCGTGCCGTGGCAGATGCTGTGCGAAGAGAAGGAAGCGACGCTGAAGGTCGTGCCCATCAACGATCGCGGCGAGCTGATCCTGGAAGAGCTGCCGAAGCTGCTGACGCCGAAGACGAAGATCGTGGCTGTTACGCATGTTTCGAACGCGCTGGGAACGATCAATCCGCTGCGCAAGATCATCGAGATCGCGCACGCACGCAATGTTCCCGTGGTGGTGGATGGCGCGCAGGCGGTGCCGCACCTCAAGGTTGATGTGCAGGCGCTGGATGCCGACTTCTACGTTTTCTCCGGCCACAAGGTTTACGGTCCCACAGGAATTGGCGTGCTGTACGGCAAGCGCGCGCTGCTGGAAGCGATGCCTCCGTACCAGGGCGGCGGCGACATGATCCGCTCGGTTACCTTCGAGAAGACGCTGTACAACGATCTGCCGTACAAGTTTGAAGCGGGCACGCCCAACATCGGCGGCGCCATCGGCCTCGGCGTGGCGATCGATTACATCACCCAGCTCGGCATCGACAACATTGCCGCGCACGAGCATGAGCTGCTGGTTTATGGGACCGAAGCGCTGTCGGCGATTCCCGGCGTTCGGCTGATCGGAACGGCGAAAGAGAAGGCCGCGGTCATCTCGTTCCTCATCGACGGCATTCACCCGCACGATATCGGGACGATTCTCGATCGCGAGGGCATTGCCATTCGCACCGGACATCACTGTGCGCAGCCGGTCATGCAGCGTTACAAGATTCCGGCGACGGCGCGCGCGTCGTTCGCGCTCTACAACACGCGGGCAGAAGATCGATGCGCTGGTGCAGGGCATCCAAAAGGTGAAGGAGGTCTTCGCCTAAATGTCCGATCTGCGCGAGCTCTATCAGGACGTGATCCTGGAGCACAGCAAGGCGCCGCGAAATTACCGTGAGCTGCCGGCGGCCAATCATAAAGCCGAAGGCTTCAACCCGCTTTGCGGCGATCATTTCACTGTCTACCTCGACCTGGAAGGTGACTCGATTAAAGACATCACGTTTCAGGGAGCTGGCTGCGCGATCTCGAAGGCTTCGGCTTCCATGATGACGCAGAGCGTGAAGGGAAGAGCAAAGAGGAAGCGGAGAAGATCTTCGAAAAGTTTCACAGCCTGGTCACCGGACATGCGGAAGGTGACCCGGAGGCGCTGGGCAAGCTGGCGGTGTTCGCGGGCGTGTCCGAGTTTCCGGTGCGCGTGAAGTGCGCCACGCTGGCTTGGCATACATTACAGGCGGCGCTGGAAGGCAAGCCGGAAGCGGTTTCCACCGAGTAGAGCGAGCATCGGCACTCAGGATCACCAAGCTGACACAGTTCTTCGCTTCGTAATTAGGGTTATGCATACAGGCATCATCAAACTCAGCCGCGATACCGAAGTCATCGAGATACCTGCGGGTACGCGGGGCACTTTGCCGGCGGGAAGTCCGGTGAGCATCCTGCAGTCGCTGGGCGGCAGCTACACCATCAGCGGTGGACAGTACGGTGCGATGTATCGCATCGATGCACGCGACGCCGATGCCCTTGGTCTGCCTACGCCTGAAGTGCCAGCCGCGTCCGAACAGAAGCCCTTCAGCGAGCAGCTGGTGTGGGACGAGCTGAAAACGGTGTTCGACCCCGAGATCCCGGTCAACGTTGTCGATCTGGGGCTGATTTACGAGTGCGCGATTTCTGACGTAGATGGCGGGCACAAGCTCGACGTGAAGATGTCGATGACCGCTCCGGGCTGCGGCATGGGCAATGTGCTGAAGGCCGACGTGGAGAACAAGCTGAAGCGCTTGCCGGACGTAAAGGAAGTGAACATCGAAATCGTCTTCGATCCGCCGTGGGGGCCGGGCAGGATGTCGGAGGCAGCGAAGCTCCAGCTTGGCTTCGATCTCGACTACGGGAACGAGTCGTCCAGCTTTCCCATGATCCGATAATTGCCGCATATTTTCGCCTTCCGGACTAAACTGTTCGCATGTTGCTCCTGAAAAAGCTGCCGAAGTTTGAGACCATGCGGCAGTGTGCGCAGCGCTATCCCGAACTCGACCTCTCGGCCACCCAAACCTCGCTGGTGCTGCTGCGCGTGGCCTCCGACTTGATCGCCGCGATGGACGAAGAACTCGCCGGCCACGGTATTTCCCAGGGTCGCTTCACCATCCTCATGCTCCTGGAAAATTGTCCCGAGGAAAAATGCACGGACCACAGCCTGAGTCCTTCGGATCTGGCGGACATGTGCGGTGTCAGCCGGGCTTCGATCAGCGGACTGCTGGATGGATTGGAAAAGTCTGGGATGGTGCAGCGCGGCGCCGACGCGCGCGACGGCCGCGGGCGCCCGGTGCGCATTACAGCGAAAGGCAAGCGCTTCCTCGACAAGATGCTGCCAACGCATTTCACATGGCTGGCGCGCGTGATGCAAAACCTGGGCGAGAAAGAGCGCAAGCAGTTGATCGAGCTGGTGGGAAAGATCGATCCCAACGTAAGAAGCTGAAAAGTTGGGCGCGATTCGCCGCTTAGATACGATCTGCCCGATTCGCGTCATACTCTCGCCGCCCGATTCGCCGCTCACATCATGAATTGTCATCACGACGACGGCTTCAGCCCGAGGAGGGATCTGCTGTTTCATGGGCTCCGGCAAGCTCTTTCCCCTGCGCTCGAACAGCAGATCCTTCGCTGCGCTCGTGATGACAATTCAATTGAATAGGCGCTGCTTACAGTGAAGCAGCGTTGAAACACGCAGGAAACATTTTCCTGCATTTCATCCCGGTTGCCCGCCGCAAGTAACTTTTCCACCGCAACTTCTGCATCCCGCCCGATGATCCGCTAATCTGATTAGGTGCCTAACTAGTTCTCTTTTTTCCGGCCCCATACGTACGAGGATCCATGGCATCTCTGGAGACGACATTTCCTGCGGCGGTAAGCGCGCCGTCGGCCCGAGCCTTCAATCCCTGGCTCATTGCGCTGACGGTCACGCTGGCGACGTTCATGGAAATTCTCGACACCTCCATCGCCAACGTCGCGCTGCCGCACATCTCCGGCAGCCTGGGCGCGGGGCAGGACGAGTCGACCTGGGTGCTGACCAGCTATCTGGTCGCCAACGCCATCATTCTCCCCATGAGCAGCTGGATGTCGCTGATTGTCGGGCGCAAGCGCTTTTACATGAGCTGCGTGTTTCTCTTCACGCTGTCGTCCATGCTGTGCGGCTTTGCACCGTCGCTTCCGCTGCTCATCTTTTTCCGGGTACTGCAGGGCGCGGCGGGCGGTGGTCTTGGTCCGAGTGAGCAGGCGATTCTGGCTGACACTTTCGCACCTGAAAAGCGCGGCATGGCGTTTGCTATCTACGGCATGGCTGTCGTGGTCGCGCCGGTACTCGGGCCGGTGATGGGCGGCTACATCACCGACAACTTCAGCTGGCGCTGGATCTTCTTCATCAACGTTCCAGTAGGTATTATCTCGCTGATCCTGGTTTCACGCATGATTCAGGATCCTCCGGCGCTGAAGGCCGAACGGCAGCGGCGCCTCAGCAGCGGCCTGCGCATCGATTACATCGGCATGAGCCTGCTGGCCATCGGCCTGGGTTCGCTGCAATTCGTGCTGGACAAGGGCGAGCGCGACGACTGGTTCGGCTCACACGTGATCCTCGGCCTAACGATCGTTGCCGTGATATCGCTGATCGTGGTGATTTTCTGGGAAGCCAACCACAAGCAGCCCGTCTTCGACGTGTCGCTCTTCCGCAACCGCTCCTACGCTGTGGCACAAGCGATGATGTTCATGGTGGGCTTTGTCCTGTATGGCAGCACGACGCTATTGCCGCTGATGGTGCAGACGCTGTTCGGCTACTCGGCGACGAACGCCGGTTGGGTGCTGACGCCCGGTGGCCTGGTCATCGTGGTCATGATGCCGATTACCGGTGTGCTGGTGGGCAAGATTCAGGCGCGCTGGCTGCTGGGCATCGGATTTGTCGGGCAGGCGCTGGCGCTGTTGCATATGAGCCACTTCGAGCTGGGTACCGACTACAAAACGTTTGTACTTGCACGCATCTTCCAGTCCATGAGCCTGGCTTTCCTGTTTATCCCGATCAACGTGGCGGCCTACATTGGCGTGCCCGCCGAGAAAAACAACGACGTGTCGTCAGCCGTGAACCTGATGCGAAATCTGGGAGGCAGCTTCGGCATCGCCATTGCGGCCACGATTGAGTCGCGACGGCTGCAGTTCCATCGCAGCGTGCTGACCGAGCACGCGTATGCCGGCAACTCAGCGTTGCAGCAGATGCTGGCGGGAGCGAAGCAGACGCTGATCGCCGGCGGCTACTCGGCTACCGACGCCGCGCATCGTGCGTGGGCGATGATCGACGGCGTCATTCAGCAACAGGCGTCGATGCTGGCGTTTAACGATGCCTTCTGGATTCTGGGGATGATGTTCCTGTGCCTGGCGCCGGCAGTGCTGCTGATGAAGGGTAACAAGCCGGGCGAGGGCGATACGACCGCGATGCACTAAGCGTGGATTCACGCTGACTGTGGTTGTTGAAAGCATTTGCATTGAGGATTGTCATCAGGAGCGAAGCGAGGGATCTGCTGTTCGCCCACGCGGGAAGGATTTCCGCCGCGACGAAAAGCAGATCCCTCGTCGGGCTGAAGCCCTCCTCGTGATGACAATCTTGTGATATGGGCAGATCTTCCTGTAGAGCAGGTCTTCCAGAGCAGCTCTTTCCGAACGGCTCTTCGCGCCGCTCACAGTTCCCGATAATTCATCAGGCCTGCGCCGATGAGGATGAAGCAGATCGGCCAGATCCAGGCGCTTAGTCGCCGGTCGCTCTCGTCGGGCAGACGCAGTTCCAGCCAGCGCGACCATCCTGCCATCACGCCAACCACCGCCATGGGTGTGTGACTCAACTCCGCCAGCGTTTCCTCGCGGACGTTGGCTGTACCGTGCGAGTGGGTCAGCAGCAGGGCGGCGCCAACCGCGCAGAGCAGGGGAAAGAGCAGCGGCAGCATGCCGTCTTGCGTGGGATTACGGCGCACGCGCAGCTCGAAGATCGCGAAGGCGATGCAGAGCAAAGCCGCGGCGCGATGCTGGAAAATCTCCGGCTGCGCCCACGTCGACCAGAAACTCTTCGGGCCCAGCGGCCAGCATTCGGGATCGCCGCGCAAGAAGATGAAGACGGCGATGCCGATCATCAGCAGCGGCCAATATTCCGCCCAGGGAGCTTTGCCGGTGCGTGCCAGAAACGCCAGCAGGCCCATGCCGAGCACGATCACGCCCATCCAGTGATGGTTGTATTCCGACCAGCGCATGTCGGCGATTTTGCGAATCGACAGCGGCATGCCTTCGGTGGAGTAGGCGATGGTCTTGCGGGTGGGGTCGTTCCTGGAAATCGTCTGCCCGGGTATCTTCGTCGAGAGGTCGGCGGTGTTGGGGCTTCTTAATCCAGGCCATTCCGGTTTCAACCGCGCCATGATATGCGATGGCTGGACGGTGTCATTGACCAGATCGACCGCCGGCGGCTGCGCGGTCATGGAAGCGGCGGTAAGAATGATCGTGATGCCGATGCCGACCTCAGCTTCCACCAGGCGCCGCAGCCGAGGAATGGTTTGCTCAGCGCTGTACTTGCGCAGCATCAGGAAATTAATGCCACCCAGCGCGAGCATTGCGCCCAGCATGGCGATCTTTGCCAGCAGCATCAGGCCATACGAGGTGCCGATGAGCGCGGTCCACGAGCCCACGTACGAGATGCTCATGAACAGGCCGCTGATCACGATAACGATGACGCTGATGAGCGCGATGCGGGAGAACCGCCGCGTCAGATACCACTGCGTCGCGCTGTCGCGATTGACGTACAGGCCGACGAGCAGGAACGGCAGGCCGCCGATCCAGAAGCCGGTAGCCAGTTCGTGGACTGCGGTCAGCGCGATCAGCGGCACGCGGCCATCGACGCGGGAGGCGGCGTGGTCGGTCATGACCGAAGCTGCCAGCACGACTCACCACGAGAAAGCTGAGAAACCAGAATGTGTAAGCGGTTGCTGGTTGCGCGAAACGGCAGCGATGAGCAGCGCGGCAAACAGCATGACCGTTCCGGCGATGAAGAAGTTGGCTCCGGCGGCTTCGCGGAAGCCGATCTCGGCCGAGGCCATCAAGACGGAAACGTTGACGTAGAGGTAGAGAACCTGGACGACGGCCAGCCCGATCGCCGAAAAGAAAAACACCTGGCGCGCCACCGTGCGCACCCGCTGCAGGCTTTCGGCTGCAATCTCTGGGCCTGGCTTGGCGATCCACAGGAGAAACACCAGGCCGCCGAGCAGAAAGGACTGTCCGATGAGAGTGGCCGCGCTGAGCAGCACGGCCAGGTACCCGAAGATGTCGACCAGCTTGACCATCGGTGGGCTAATTCACCGTGAAATCAACTTCGCCGCTGCTCATGTGGCCGTCGGAGGCCAGAGCCTTCCACTGCAACTTGTAGTCGCCGGGCTTGACGCCGCTGACGTGCGACTCCAGTGTGTCGGGTGCGGTCTGCTTGGGAGCTTCGACCGGAACGGGGGCGCCTCCGTCAGCGGGGAGCAGGGTCAACTTCGAACGCTTGCCGTCGACGCGCACGTTGTAGCGCAGATGGATGGGGAAATCGGGGCCCTTTACCGTGGAATTATTCTTGGGGTTGGACTCCATCAGGACTGCGTGCGCCCACAACGAAGTGGCAGCCCCCAAAAGCAGCACCATCATGACGACTGAACACGCGAAAGCATTGCCGAAACGGCGCAATGAACGTACCTCCACAGCTCTTCCAGGTTGGAAAGCGGTAGTTTCAGGATACTAGGTTCGCAGCCGTGGCTCAATGCGGGGCGGGCGTCCTGCGAACGCTTGAGCGGCGCGGATGAAAAGAGTGCCGTCGGCTAAAGCCGACTCTTGAGAAGATGAGCTGCCTGGACGCTGACCTGAAGGTCAGCTCTACCTGTACCGAAGTCAGCTCGACCTTACCGGAAGGCCAGCGCTAGGCGTGCCGGAAGGCCAACTCTACCGTACCGGAAGGCCAGCGCCAGGCGTGCCGGAAGGTCAGCTCTACCCGTACCGGAAGGCCGCTCTATCCCTGACCTTCTTCGTCGCGGCGCCTCCCGTGCAGCCCTACCAGCCGGCTGACCAGCACGGCGGGATACATGATGCCGAGCACTGATTCGAGGACCGCCAGCGCGCGGGCATGCGGGCCCCAGGGCACGATGTCGCCGTAGCCGACCGTGGTGAGCGTGACGAAGCTGAAAAAGGTGAAGTCGGCCGGGATGAAGTGTTTGCCCGGCTGAACCGTGTCACGGAAAGAGCCTGGCACAAGGCTATCGATCAGCAGATACGCCAGTCCGAAGGTGATGCCGATGAGCAGGTAGGCCGAGACCGCGCCGGCCAGCGTGTCGGCGGTGACGCTCGGATTTGAAATGATCGACCACACCAGGACGACGGTCACGAAGATCAGGAAGACGAGGCCGCTAACTTCGTCGGGAATGCGAACCAATTCACGATGCTCGGCGATATTCGTCAGGCGAAGCACGATGGCGGGCGCGCCCAGGATCAGCGCGACGGTCGTGATGCGGCCGCGGCCTTTGACCGCATAGATCGCCGTGAAGAAGACGATCACCGCCAGCAGGCGAAAAAATTCGTCGCCGAGTGCCAGACCTGCGAGGAAGGGATAAATGACGATGAGCCCCAACTCGGAAATCAGCAGGACCGCGTAAGGATGCAGTCGCCTGCGCTCAATGATTTCGGCCCGCTTCTGCGCGATCTTGGCGATGGTTCCCAACCGCTCCTCCGCGGCGACCGTGAAAGTCGCTCGCGCAAGAGTATGCGAAGTCGTGGCTTGAGTTCAAAAGGAAAACGCCGGCGGATGTTATCGCAAGAGGGAAGCCGGATTGGGATCAGCGGCGCCGGGGTTCGCCGGTACTGACTCGTCTTCCTCCACCACGTCGCCTTCCCCGGGCGCCAGGAAGAGATTCTGCTCGATGCCGTGCTGCTTGGTATAGAGCTCGTAATAGCGGCCGCCGAGATCGAACAGCGACTGATGGGTGCCACGCTCGACAATGCGACCGCCTTCGACCACGAGGATCTGGTCGGCGCGGCGGATGGTCGACAGCCGGTGCGCGATCACGAAAGTCGTGCGGCCCTGCATCAGGTAAGACAAGCCCTGCTGGATCATCTCCTCCGACTCGGAGTCCAGACTCGAGGTGGCTTCGTCGAGGATGAGGATGCGCGGGTTTGCCAGAATGGCGCGCGCGATGGAGACGCGCTGGCGCTGGCCGCCGGAGAGCTTTACCCCGCGCTCGCCGATGATGGTGTCGTACTTCTGCTCGTATTTTTCGGCAAACTCGTCGACGCGCGCGATCCGGCAGGCGCGTAGGATCTCCTCTTCGGTTGCGTCGGGCTTCGAGAAACCAACGTTCTCGCGAATGGAGCCGTCGAACAGGAACGAATCCTGCAGCACCATGCCGAGCTGGGTGCGGTAGGACTCCAGCCGCACGGTCGCGAGGTCGATACCGTCGACCAGCACCGTACCGTCGTTCGGCTTGTGGAAGGCCGCGATCAAACCGATGATAGTCGACTTGCCTGAACCCGACGAGCCCACCAGGGCGGTCACCGATCCCGGCTGCGCGTGGAAGCTGACGTCGTGCAGCACGGTCTTCTGCGCTTCGTAGGCGAAGCTGACATCTTCAAACTTCAGATCGCCGCGGATGGGGCCGAGCATGATGGTGCGTCCGGGATCCTCGTTCTCGGGCGTCTCGTCCAGGACTTCGCGTGTGCGTTCGAGGCCCGCCACGGCTTCAGTGATCTGCGTGCCGATGCCAACCACCTGGAAGAGCGGCGCGGCCAGGTAGCCGAGGAACATGGTGTAGGTGAAGAAGCCGCCCAGCGTCAGCTTGCCGGCCAGAATCTGGCGCGTGCCCATGAACATCACGATCGCGCCGATCATGCCCATCAGCATCGACGATGAAAGGCTCATGACCGAATGTCGCGGTCAGCGTTTTGAAGACATTTTGCAGCAGACGCTCGACGCCGGAGCTGAAGACGTTGTGCTCGCGCGCTTCGGCATGGTAGCCCTTCACTACGCGCACACCGCCCAGCGACTCGGTCAGGCGGCCGGTGACCTCGGCGGTGATCTTGGCGCGCTCGCGAAAGATAGGCCGGATAACTCTTGAAGGCCCTCTGCAAGCCCAGGCCGAAGACCAGCAGGAAAACGAAGGCGATGGCGGTCATCACCGGGCTGATACGAATGAGCACCACGAAGGCGATCACGGCCGTGAGCAGGCCACCGACAAAGTCGATCAGGCCGGTGCCGATCAGGTTGCGCACGCCCTTCGACGTCGCTCATGATGCGCGACACCAGCATGCCCGTCTTGTTGGCGTCGTAATACGAGACCGAGAGCCGGCCAACGTGCTCCTGCACTTTGCGGCGCAGCTCGGTAATCAGCTTCTGCGCGGCCTTGGAAAGCGTCTGGGTCAGAGCGAAGGAGGTCAGGCCCTGGAGGACCGTGGCGCCCAGCACGATGCCGACCAGCGGATAGAGGAGTTGGAAGTGCTTTCTTGCCGATGACGTCGTCGACCAGGTACTTGGTCGAAGCCGGCAGCACCAGGCCCGAGACGCGGTTGATAACCATCAACCCCAGGCCCAGAGCGAGCAGCGCCCGGCGAGGCCGGATGAGCTCCATGATCTCCGGCAAGGCCTTGAAGATGTCGGTTTTCTTTTTTCCCGGGGAACTGGGACCGGGGCCCACCATATAGTGCAAGTTCTTTGGATTAGGTAAGCAGCGGTTTGGTTTCGGACAAAACGCCTTCTGCTACGTTAATCCGCTTTCGCTCCGCATGCGATTCGATTTTTCGAAGAAGTCCACAATAATTTCCATCTCCCGTTCGTCATACCCGGCAAGGAGCTTGCCCATTCCTTGGTTAATGTCGGCGTACATGGCGTGGATGCGCTCCATGGCCGCCGGAACCGGGCGAATGATCAGGCTGCGACGGTCTTCGGGATTGGGCTCGCGCTGAATGAAGCCGGCCTTCTCCAGGCGATCGAGGACGACGGTGACACCGCCGGTGGTCAGTCCTGTGCGCTCAGCCAGTTGGCCGGGCGTGGCTGAGCCTGCCATGTCCAGAACGTTGAGGCATTGAGTGTCGGTGAGGTTCAGGTTGAAACGCTCGGCGACCTTTTGATGGAAGAAGATGGTGTTGGCGATAAAGTTCCTGATTTCAATCACCAGCTTTTTGTGACGAGCGGCAGCGTGACGGCTTGACATGTCCCTATAATCATACTATTTTATTGAAATCTTACAAACTAAGTTAATTTGTAAGAGATATTCTGGAGGTGCTCGATGCACGAAAACGTAGCCAAAGCCTACCGGGGAATGGGAATGGAGGGTGGCATTGCCCGCTGGTACGCCCGGAACACGCTGCGCGACATGGACGAGTTCAGGAAGCTGGCGGTCCGGCTCTCGGAGATGCTGCCGGCGGGCGGCGACATACTGGAAGTGGCTCCGGGCCCGGGATACCTGGCGGTTGAACTCGCTCGGCAGTCTCGCTATCGCGTCACCGGTCTCGATATCAGCAAGACGTTTGTCGACATAGCGCAGCGCAACGCCGCGCAAGCGAAGGTAGACGTCGATTTCCGGCAGGGCAATGCGTCGGCCATGCCGTTTGCGGCCGGCAGCTTCGACCTGGTGGTCTGCCGCGCGGCCTTCAAGAATTTCTCCGAGCCGGTGAAGGCTATTTCCGAGATGTATCGCGTGCTCAAGCCGGGCGGCAAGGCAATGATTATCGATCTCCGGCGCGATGTGTCGCGCAAGACCATCCATCAGTACGTTGACCAGCTAGGCGTCGGCTTCTTCAGCGCCTGGATGATGAAGCTGACCTTCCGCTTCATGCTGATCAAGCGCGCCTATACGCGGGAGCAATTCAGCGTATTCATCGCGCAGTCGCCCTTCGGCCGCTACGAGGTGGCGGAGAACCCCATCGGGCTGGAGCTGTGCCTGTACAAATGACGTTGGAGACGCGGATGTCGCCGCGTTAGACTGCTGCGGTCGCTTCCCAATGGGAGCGGCCACACAGCCATGAAGACGCTCCTGCTCGTTTTCGCGCTCTCCGCTCTCGCCACTCTTCGCTCAAACCAAGCAGCAGCTCCAACCGGATCCGGGCCTGCTGAGCGAGATCAACCAGATCAAGGCCATCGACAACCACTCGCATCCGCCGGCGCTCGACGGCCCGCATGGCGAGAAGGACACCGACTTCGACGCGTTGCCCTGCGATCCGCTGGAGCCCACCGACGCCGGGCTGATGTTCCGCGAGGACAATCCGGTCTACCTCAAGGCATGGCAGACGATGTTCGGCTACAAGTACAACGACAGGTCGCCTGACCACGTGAAGGAGTAGCTGGCGGCTAAGGCTGCGGTGAAACAGCGCGAAGGCGACAACTATCCCAACTGGGTCCTCGACCAGCTTGGTATCGAGACCGAGTTGGCGAACCGCATCACGCTGGGCCGCGGACACCAGCCGCCGCACTTCCTGTGGGTGCCATTTGACGACATCCTGCTGTTTCCACTGAACAATTCGGCGCTGGAGGCGCAGTCGCCCGACCGCAAGATCTTCTTCGCCAGGGAAGAGCTTCTGCGCGGCCGCTACCTTAAGCAGTTGAACGTAAGTGCTCTGCCTGCAACTCTGACGGAGTACACGGCGCAGATTGTCACACCTCTGCTGGAGCAGCAGCGCAAGAACGGCGCGGTGGCGATCAAGTTCGAGGCCGCTTACCTGCGCTCGCTCGACTTCGACACGCCGGTCGAGGATGACGCCAGCGGCATCTACGCGCATTACATCCAAGGCGGAGTTCCCAATGCCGCCGAGTACAAGCGCCTGCAGGACTATCTCTTCCATTACATCGCGCTCGAAGCGGGACGGCTTGGCCTTGCCGTACACTTCCACACCGGCGGAGGATGCGGCGGCTACTTCCAGATGGAAGGCGCGAATCCGCTGCTGCTCGATAAGGTCTTCAACGATCCCACGCTGCGCAAGACCAACTTCGTCATGCTGCACGGCGGCGCCGGCGGCTTCGAGCAGTTCGTTCCGTATCTGCTGATGAAGCCCAATGTCTACGCCGACTTCTCTGAGCAGACCTGGATGACCTCGCCGCGGCACATCGCCGCCAGCATTCGCTTCATGCTGGAGTTCTATCCCGACAAGGTTCTGTTCGGCACGGATCTGTATCCGCTGACGCCGGAGGTGAATTGGGAAGAGACCGGCTATCAGACCGAGACGGCGGGAAGAGAAGCGCTGGCTATCGCGCTGACGGGGATGATGGAGGACGGAGAGATCACGCGGGCTCAAGCAAGTGAGTTCGCACGCAAAGTGATGCGCGATAACGCGATCAAACTCTATGGGCTGAGCAACAAACCTTAGAAGCGTGGCGAGTAGAGACTTCGTTTTTCACAAGGCGGCTGACTTTCCCACAGCATCTGCACAAACGAAAAGGCCACCCGGCAACAGGGTGACCTTCTCTTCAAGGGAGAATAGTTCCAACGGAGGCTAGACCGTCAAAACTTTCTGGACAAATACTAGGGTTCCGGGGAGGGTGTGTCAAGCGATTTCTAGGACTTAAATTGCTGTATTTTCAACGGTTTACAATGAATTTTGGAAAGCAATCGGAAACAGCCGAAATCCACCGTTTTTGGAAGGTTTTCTCCTAAGCGCTTATTTTGCAACAGGTTGCAGAATCGCGCTCAGTCCAGGTGCAACTGGATGATCTCCACGTCCTCGGGCCGGTCGAACGACCGCTTGGGATAGAGACGCTTCAGCACCACTCGAATTCCGCCGAAAAAAAGTCCAAAGATGAGTGAAACCAGCAGAATGATGCCGATCAGCGCGAACACGGCGACGATCAAGTTGCCGATGTTGTCGCGTTTGCTGACCGATGTTGCCTGATCCCAGGTGACTTCCGCTTCGTAGTTCACTGCATTCAAAAGATCCTTGGCGGCACTGCTGCCGGTTGCTCCTGTCACGACGGCCAGCAGCGGACCGCTGCGCCGCAACAGCAGGGTTGGTGCGCTGGATTGCAGCGCGCGCAGACGCTCGCCCGCAATCTGCGGCGTCGGATAATCGATCACCGTGAGTTCGAGGTCGCCATCCTTCGAGGTGTAATCCTGCGTGAGCACCTCGGGTTCGACTTTGAAGTCGATCTGCTCGGCGGTCAGCGGAGCCTTGACGGCCATCAACGCCTGCGGCCCCAGAATGTAGCGCGCGGAATTGGCGACTGCATCCTTCTTGGGCAGATATTGCGGAAGCGTCGGCAGATTGCCCGCCGATCCGGCCGCCACAGGCAGCATCCCGGCGAGTTCGCGCAGCTCGGCGGCGGACATCTCGGTCACACGATCAAAGTTGGCGTCGACCAGCACGTTGCTGCGGAAGAACAGGATGCGATCGTTCGCCGAGGCCGCCTTGGTTCCGATCTCTTCGACCTTCATCGGCGGCTGCCGATAGAAGGTGAAAGCGCCGTAGGCTCCGGTGGCGTCCTTGAATCGCGCGGCCTTGATGGTCAGCTTGCGGCCGTCGTCGCGAGTGTAGGTGGCAGTCTCGGAGTCGGTGAAGCCGTACTCCTGAAGAACGGCGGGATAGGCGGCGTCGGCCTTGGCGGCATTCGTCGTGACCTGCGGCGAACCAGCCTGGGTCCATCCGGCGAACGAGTGAGGAAGAAAGGCGTTAGTGTCGGCGGCGAGAGAACACACCGCGAGCCACACACAGGCGAGTAGCGCAAAGCCAAGACGATTTAGCGACCGCACGGACAAAAGGGAACAACCTCTTGTATTTAGACTACTGCGGCGCGGGCAAAGTTTCCAGAAAGAGGCTGTGGCTGGGTACTGGGTGCTGACGGCTTCCTACTGCGACGCATCCTTATTGAACTTCGACGCGACCTTGATCCCGCTGAGTCCGTTGGCATACTTGGCAATGCCTTTGTAGAGCGACTCGGCGATCTTCTGGCGGTACTCGGGAGTGTCCATCTTGGCTTCGTCGGTGGGGTTGGAGACGAACGAAATTTCAGCCAGGATGCTGGGCATGTTGGCGCCGATCAGCACCACGAACGGTGCTTTCTTCACCCCGCGATCCTTCAGCGTCGAGTGACGCGTTGCCAGACCGTTGTAGAGCGAATCCTGGACGTCGGCGGCCAGCTCGCGTGACTCCTCGATCTTATCTTTCAGCGTGATCTTCTTTACCAGATCCTGCAGTTCGTAGATCGACTTCTGCGAGACCGCGTTTTCGCGTGCCGCAACTTCCAGGGCGTCGGCGTTGGAGGTGAAGTTCAGATAATAGGTTTCGACGCCGCGCGCCGTTGGGTCGCTGCTGGAGTTAGCGTGCACGGAGATAAACAGGTCGGCCTGATGCTCGTTAGCGATGGCCGTGCGGGTCTCCAGCGGAATAAACGTGTCGTCGTCGCGGGTATAGATGACGTCGGCGCCGAGACGTGTCTCCAGCAGGCGGCCGAGTCGGAGTGCAACGTCGAGCACGATGTCCTTCTCCATCACGCCGTCAGGACCGATAGTTCCGGTATCGTGTCCGCCGTGGCCTGCGTCGACCACAATGCGCCCAATCTTCAGGCCAAGCGTGCGGGCCAGAGTGCGATCGCCCATCGCTGTCGGTGTGGCTTCATGCGTTTCGGGAGGCGTCGAGCCGGCGTCGGCAATTTTCTTCTTCTTGGAGTTCTTGGCGCGCGGCGCAACCGCAACCGCAGTCGGCGCGGTGGTCGGCTGATCGGTCGCCTTCAGCTCGGGACCGCTGGTGTCGCGTGGGCCGGAGAAGAGCGGGTCAGGCGGCTTGTTGCCGGCGACTTGGTTGGTCGCCGAGCTATCGGCTGAGCTTACGCCGCTGTCGGGAACGGGCGGCTGGTTCGTTGGGTCCGCAGACTTATTTTTCGCCGCTTTCGATTTCGCAGCCGGCTTGGACGGAGTTGTGTCGTCGTTGTCGACCACAACGTTATGGACCGAGCTCCTGGCTTGCGTCGTCGCTGAAGTCGGCGTCGACGAGGATGTGCTGGCATTCGCTGCCGGTCTCAGCGCCGACTTCGCCTCGTTCGCTTTCTCGACTGAGCGATAAGAATTTTCCTTTTCGACCGCAGTGATCGCGCCAGAGTCATCGTCGTAGACTGCGTTCTCCGAAGCGTTGGCCTTGGCGATCAGCGTCTGCGACTGCGGCTGGCGGCCATGAACGTCGATGATGAGTCGATACGGATTAGGCAAAATGAATGCCGAGTAGTCGCTGATGTCGGCCACTTCCAACACCACGCGGGTGTAGCCCGGTTGATACTGCGCCACGCGAATCTTCTTCAGGAAGCCGTCCTGCACATCGAAGCTCTTGCCGACCAGGAATGACGCCAGCTTGGTGTTAGGCAGGTCGAAGAAGATGCGATCGGGGTCGGGCACGCGGCCGGCTTCATACTTCACTTCGCTGTCGACGTCGATGGCGACGCGCGTGTAGTCGGGAGTTGACCAGTGGCGAATGCCGGTGACCATCGGAAGATTTTTGCGCCTGGTCGCGGCCACCGGCGTGGGCGTTTCATCGGTAGTTGCCGCCGCTGTTGCCGGTGCTTTCTCCGGAGTGTGAGCTTCTTCTTCGGGAGGCTTGATCGCGGGCTTAGGCGCGTTCAACTCAGCCAGCGCCTGTTTGGCGTCGGGCGCCAGTGAGTTTCGCGGATAGTGGTGCAGAAAATCCTCGAAGGTTTGCTTGGCCGCGTCGTCGTCGCCCAGGTCTTCCTTATAGATTTGCCCGATGGTGAACAGCGCCTGGAAGCGATACTTGCTGCCGGGATACTCGCGGCGCAGGAACTCATACTCGCCAATCGCAGCGCGAAAATCTTTGTCTCCGGACGGGAACTGGCGCCCCATCTCGACCAGGATCTCGGCAACGGCCACCACGCTGGCGTCCGCCTTGCTCGACATCGGGGCGACGTAATAGACCTTACGGTAAGCGTCGGCGACGTGTTGATATTCTTTTCGAGTACGCTCGCTGGCCGGCTGACCGTTCAGCGCCTCGCGCATCTGCTCAGCCTTCTCGTAGTAATCGCGGGCCTGCTGCTTGCGCGCCGCCGTGGAGGGCAGCGCGGTCAGTCCGATGCTGCTTACAATGAGAACAAACGTAATGCCGAGAATCGTTTGCAGGGGGGCACGAGGCCGCCAACAAAATTGTGAGGAAAGGTGGCGCTCACCCGGTTGTTCGCCGCGAGTGACGGTGAAGGGAATCGCCATAATGAGTTGCCGAACGCACTCGCGGCACAGCTTAGCTGCGGCCAGCCCGCGTGGTCCTTCGGCAGACACGGTTTCGTCCAGAGCAATTCGATTATAGGTTTGGCTAAACCGGGAACAAGCAACTAAAGCTGTGCGGAATCAGAGGAGTGACCCCATCCATTGTGGTCATTTTGAAGTCGTCTTCCGGCCCGTGTGTCTGCATCCAAGTTGTTGAACGCTATGTCAAAAACCAGCAAGATCATCCAAGCCGTTCTGCTTGTTGCCATTGTGGCGGCAGGCATCAACCTGTACCTCAACTTCCGCGAACGCAAACTCAAGATCGTTGAGCAGAAACCGACCGAAACGGCGCTGGATCCGGACTACTACGTCGTACCGAAAAAATTACATCCTCAAGATCTGAAAGATGCCAAAGAGCTGACGCAAGCAGCCAGTCTGGGTGCGCGACGGCTATCGCTACGCCTACTACCCCTATAACGGCCACAGCGACTACGACCATATGGCCGGAACTCTGGGTCCGCTGGAGAAGTTGAACATAAAGGATGTGGTGCTGGATCGCACGCCCGGATCGGCCACGCAGAAACAGGTGATGGCGATCTTCGAGAAAGACGGCAAACGCTACTCCGTGCCCATCGGCCTCGACGACGCCGGCGACGTCAAGATCTACAGCGACGATATGTTCTTCATCCAGGACCCGCGCGAGTTGTACAAGCACTGGTCAGCCGACACCTGGCAGGCCATCGAGAACCACCGAGTCAAGCAGGGGATGAACGAGATTCAGGCGACTTTCGCCATCGGCATCGGCGCGCCAGAGGGAACCGGTATGGAGAATCCCCGCATCGTGAACTTCCCCAACAACGGACACCCGGTGCGCATCACCTTCACCAACGGCAAAGCGACGGAAATCCAGCAGGGCTGAGCTTCAGCTCTGCTATTTCCGTTCTGGAGCGTTCCCTCCGGTTTTCAGCTCTCGCCTGAAAAATCTACGCGTTCGCGCAGGGCCAAATGCACAAAATACATCGTCCCACGATATATTTGCATCCTCATAGTAGAAACCCGAAATTGAAAGACCAAAGGAGTTGAGAGTATGTCGGATACAGTGTTTCGCATGCAGAATCCGCCAGTCGCCTATCCAGCAGCTATTCGTGTGAACTGGGGAGCGATCTGGGGCGGGGTATTTACCTTTGCCGCCATCTGGGCGGTATTTGAGATGTTGGCTGTGGCGATCTTTCCCAGCGTGAGCTCGGCCGGATTCCAGGTCTGGACGGTGATCCTCACGCTAATTGCAATGTATGTTGCCGGGATCGAGACCGGACGGCTGGCAAACCTGAGCAGCACTCACGATGGGCTGGTTCACGGCATGATGATGTTCGGACTTTCCGTGATCAGCTTGATCGTCCTGATGAACTTCGCCAACGGCATCTTCGGCGCAGCCAATGTCGTTCACAATCACTATGTTCTGGCGGTGACGCCGGCTACAGAGTGGTTCGACTTCGCAGCGTTGTTCCTGGGATGGCTGGCGGCGATGGGCGGAGCCTCGACTGGAGTAGCCCGGCGCGTCGTTGAAATCCGGAAGACCGTCGAGTCGCCCATCCAGATGCGGCCCGCAGCCTAGGCCTCGTCAGATTCCAACCGGCCCTGTTCGCACCTCCGGTTGGAACCTGTCCCGCGGGGGAGCTACGGCAGGGTTGCCGGCGCAGCCGGAGTGGTTCCCTGAAATAGCACCTTGATCTGCGGCTGCACCAGGTACCATATGGTCAGAATGCTGATGGCAATGCGGAAAAGACGATAAGTGCCGAAGAACAGGTGAAGGTGAAGGCCCATCATCAGCAAACCAGGGAATGAGAAGACCAGAGCAATCACGGCCAGTACGATCGACAGAATCCGTCCCCATTCGCGCATGATCCAGATGCCGTAGCCCGCGATTACAGCCACCACAGCGAACAGAAAGAAGAAAATCCCGCCCACAACGGCAACCGCTTGCCCGATCCCCACCATGCTGAACGGACCGACATCGCCGCTTCCGAAGAACCTAGCTAGAAGAGTGCCACCCACGAGAAGCGCAGTAGCGAAAAAAACAAGAAACAGCGCGCTGAGAAAGTGGTAGACCGCAATCAAAACCACTCCGGTGGGTCTCATCTGGATGCGTGCTCCTTTTAGGATTTCAGCCGGACAGTATGCCAACCAGCGAGGCAAGTCAAGCCGCGCTTGAATCTGATAGCTTTTGTGCAGGAGGCAGTCGTGAAAGCCATACGCGTTCATCAGTTCGGCGGGCCCGAGGTACTGAAGCTCGAAGAGGTTCCCGATCCGCAGCCCGGCCCGGGTCAAGTTGTCGTGGACATCCGCGCCGTCGGCGTGAATCCCGTTGACACCTACATCCGCACCGGCACCTATGCCTCGAAGCCCAATCTGCCTTACACGCCGGGAACCGATGCCGCCGGCATTGTGTCGGCAGTTGGCGCGGGCGCCAGGCGGTTCAAGGCGGGCGATCGCGTCTACATCACCGGATCGAAGAGCGGCGCCTACGCCGAGAAAGCTCTTTGCGATGAGAGCGTGGTGCAGCCTCTGCCCGAGCGCGCCAGCTTCGAACAGGGAGCAGCGATCGGCGTTCCGTATGCCACCGCGTATCGCGGCTTGTTCCTGCGCGGACAGGTCAGGCCGGCGGAGACCGTGTTGATTCATGGCGCCAGCGGCGGCGTGGGAACCGCGGCGGTGCAGTTGGCTCACGCTATCGGGGTAATCGTCATCGGCACAGCGGGCAGTGAGGACGGCATGAGGCTGGTGAAGGAGCAGGGTGCCGATCATGTGCTGAATCATTCGTCGGACGCGCATTACGATGAGCTGAAAAACCTGACCGAAGGGCGCGGCGTGGACGCGATCATCGAGATGCTGGCGAACAAGAACCTGGCCAAAGACCTGACGGTGCTGGCCAAGTACGGCCGCGTGGTGGTGATCGGCAATCGCGGGACAATCGAAATCAACCCCCGCGACGCCATGGGCCGTGACGCCGACATCCGCGCCACCACCCTGATGAACACGACACCCGAGGAATATCGCCTGACACACGCCGCGCTTGGTGCCGGCCTTGAGAACGGCACGCTGAAGCCAGTCATCGGCGAGCGGTTCCCGCTGGCCGAAGCGGCGCGGGCGCATGAGGCGGTGATGAAGGCTTCCGGCACAGCGGGGAAGATCGTGCTGATTCCGTAACCTTGGCTGCATCCTTTAGTGAATTGTCATCCCGAGCGATCCGCCTGCTTTTTTCGATCCGCCGCTTTGCGGATTGGGCGGACGCGCAGCCGAAGGACCCGAGGCTGGTCACGACTGACGAGTTCTTCCTCATTCAGCGAACCGCAGATCCTTCGACTCCCTGCACCAACAGCGATGCTCACGCAGGTTAAGAACCTTGCCGTTTCGGTTGGTGCCAACCCGGGTACATCTCCGCTGACAGTGCCTCAGTCCCGACCCGGCGCGATTACAATCACGGCATGCCTCGTAAGAATCTGGCCGGATGGCGCCTCATCTTGGCGCTGGCGATAGCGGTGTCCTCGCACATCGCCGCCGCCCAGCCGGTCGATTCGCGATTGCAGAGCGCGGTAGATCGCGCCATGGTCAACCGCAGCGGTACGGCCGTGGTTGTTGATGTTCATTCAGGCCGGGTGATTGCTTCTTCGCATCTGGATGTGGCCGCGCGGCGAGTGGTCGCGCCCGGATCGAGCATCAAGCCCTTCACGCTGATGGCGCTGCTGGAATCCGGCAAAGTGAACGCGCAGACGACCCTGATGTGCAAGCGCAAAGTTGCAATCTCGGGACACGAGCTCGATTGCTCGCACCCCCCGACGTCGGAGCCGCTCGACCCTGCGACGGCGCTGGCGTACTCCTGCAATTCCTATTTCACGACGGTGGCGCTGCGGCTGGCGCCAGGCCAGTTGCGCGATAGCTTTCTGCGCGACGGCTTCAGCTCGCCGACATCGCTGGCTGGGGACGAAGTAGCGGGCACGGTTGCGTTGGCTGAATCGCCCGAGCAGCTGCAGTTGCAGGCTATCGGCGAGTGGGGAATTCGCGTAACGCCGCTGGGGCTGTTGAATGGCTATCGAAGCCTCGCCTTAGCCCAGTCGAAACATAATCCGATACTTGAACCTTTGTACGCGGGGCTGCAAGATTCGGTAACTTACGGCATGGGACGCGAAGCGCAGCCGGCCACTGAGATGAAGGTTGCGGGCAAGACCGGTACGGCTCCCGCACAAGAAGGTTCGTGGACGCATGCATGGTTCGCCGGCTACGCGCCGGCCGACAATCCCGAGATCGTGCTGGTGGTCTTCCTGGAAAAAGGGCATGGCGGTAACGAAGCGGCCTCGGTCGCGCAGAAAATCTTCGCCGCGTTCGCCGCCGATCAAGTTGCCAAGACAGCCGGAGGAGTCGAGCGATGAAACGGCTCCTGACAATCGTTGCGTTGCTGTTGGCGGTGTGGATCCGCGGTGACGCGCGCCCTCTGCCGGGTGAAAGCACGTCCGCTTCGAGTCCGAGCCAGTTTCCGCAGGTGGTCCGGATTCGCCTGTGGTATCTGCATCCTCCACACGAACTAAGACTGCGCGCCGATGCCGGCCGCGCCAACACGCAGAGCTGTCGTACCTGCAAGGAATCGCCGCTCACCGCGCTCACCATTCGCGCCTCAGGTTCTTCGATTCAAAGCGATGCGGCTCACCCGGCCAGCCCGCAGCTCCGTCTCACCGGCATCTACCAGATGAGCGCCACCGACTCGCCGCCCATTCGCGCTGACTTTCCCATCGAGATTCGGGCGGACCAGGATCACCTGGTGATCACCGCTTACATGCCGATGGAGGAGTACATCGCCGGAGTGCTGGCGGGCGAGACCGGCAACTTCAAGTCGGAGGAAGCGCTGAAGGCAATGTCGGTGGCCGCGCGCACATATGCCGAGCACTTCGGCAGCCGGCACGCGCTCGACGGCTTCGACTTCTGCGATACCACGCATTGCCAGGACCTGCGGCTGGCCGGTATCGACCCGCGCCTGCGCAGGATCGCCGAATCCACCGCGGGCGAAGTGCTGTGGTATGACGGCGAGCCGGCCGCGACCTACTACTTTGCCAACTGCGGCGGCGAAACCGAAGACGGCCGCTACATTCTCGGCAACGACGAAGCCCCCGCGCCTTATCTGAAGCAGCATTCTGACCGCTACTGCATTCGCAACGGCGGCTCGCAGTGGAGCAGCGAAGTTTCGATGTACGATTTGCAGACGGCGCTAACCGCCGACGGCATCAACGTCCCCGGGAAGATTCGCTCGGTCAGCGTGCTGAATCGCACCGCCAGCGGGCGGGTGGAGTTTCTGCGCATCACCGGCAGCAGCAGCGTGACCGTGTCCGGCCTGCTGTTTCGTTCGGCGATCGGCCGCCACATCGGCTGGGATCGCCTGAAGAGCAACTGGTACGAGGTCAGCGATCACGGCGATCGCATCGTCTTTCACGGACGCGGCTCAGGGCACGGCGTCGGCTTGTGCCAGGTGGGTGCTGAGATCATGGGCGAAGAAGGCCATTCGTATCGCGAGATTCTGGCTTTCTATTATCCCGGCACGCACCTGGGCGTGGCGGCACAGGGCATTCAGTGGCAGCAGTTGGCCAATGACGATATCGAGCTGCTGACGCCGAAGCCGGATCGCGACCGCTCGTTACTTCCGATTGCGACAAAATATCTGCACGAATCGGAAGAGAGCACGGGGCTGATCTATCGCGGGAAGCCGCGGCTGAAGGTCTACGCAACGGTGGCGGAGTTTCGCGATTCGACCGGCGAGCCGGGATGGGTGGCGGCTTCGACGCGTGGCCGCACTATTCAGCTTCAGCCTCCCGGACGTGCTGCGCGATGCAGGTACGCTCGACAGCACCATTCATCACGAACTGCTGCACATGCTGATCGAGTCTTATGCGCGGCCGGGCACGCCACAGTGGTTTCGCGAAGGGCTCGTCCTCTATCTCTCAGCGCCGGCTCAGGCCGGGATGAAAACGGCGAGCAGTGACGATCTGTCTGCGCTGGAGAAATCTTTGCGCTCGCCCCAGAGCGAACAAGAGTTACGCCGCGCCTATGCCGAGTGCGAAGCGGAGGTCGCTGTCCTGGCGAAGCAGCATGGCAAAGAGGCGCTGCTCGACTGGGTACAGAATGGCCTTCCACCGGAGTTGAGCGCGCGTTCTTCTGCTCGGCCCGCTGAAGGCCAGTAGCTTCCATCACATCGGCAAAGGCTCAGGCAGTGGATCCATCGTGGGCACGATGTCAGGATCGGAGCCTGGCTCGGGCTCTGGATCACGCTTGGGTTCGGGTTCAGGGTCAGGAGTTCCCGGCGGGGTCTTCAACCAGATCGTCTTTCTATTCGAATCCATGGCCATACGATGCGGTTCATAGCACCGATTGTTTCCCCAGGCCTCAAGAACACGAAGAGCAGGTAGAAAACGCAGGCAGTTGCAACGGAATCGTGCTGCGCCGCTCGTTCCTGATTGCTAATTGCGCCGGTTCGCGGCATTCTTAAGCAACGAGTTCTTCCAGGGTTGCGGGGCGTGAGTACGTTTAGTCGACGGAAAATTCTGTCTTTTTTTGTGCTGCTCGTGCAGGTGTGCGTGGCGGCGCTGGGCGCGGTCGCGCAAAAGGCCATTTCTGCCGAGAGCGTGCAGTCGTACGATTTTTCGTCTCCTCTCAACCCTCCGCTGCTACCGCCGGACAAATCGCTGCCGTCAAGGGACGTCGAGGATGATGACACTACCCCCTCAATCAATTCCGGCGCCGCGGCTCCCGTCACCGAACTTCGCGAGACCGGCGTGGACTGGGGACACCTCATCGCCAGTTCTGTTGCCTTTCTGACCGTGTCACATACCTATCGCTACGCCACCGAAGCGACCACGCGCCGCTCGTTTCACCTGTCCTACTTTCCGCATTACGGAGCTGCTATCGCCAACCTGCATGGTTGGGGCGACGGCGATCCCTTCCTGGTGAATTACGTAGGACATCCGATGGAAGGCGCAGTGGCCGGATTTATCTGGCAGCACAATGACCGCGCGTTTCGCACGGTGGAATTCGGCCGCAATCGGCGTTACTGGAAGGAACGCATGCGCGGCATGGCGTTCGCTTATGTGTACAGTGTGCAATTCGAGATTGGGCCGATCAGCGAAGCCTCCATCGGACACATCCAGGGGATGTATCCGCAGATCGGCTTCGTCGATCATGTGATTACGCCAATCGTCGGCACGGGCTGGGCGATTGCCGAAGATTCTATCGATCGCATCATCGTCCAGCGACTCGAGCAGCACTACTCGAACCCCTATTTACGCCTCTTTGCTCGTGGTGTACTGAATCCGGCGCGCTCGTTTGCCAATGTCATGGAGTTCCAGGTGCCGTGGCATCGCGACGACCGCCCCGGAGTCTTCAAGCCGTTTCCGGAGAATGCGCTGTGGGTAGCGGAGAACAAGCGCCGCGTGGAGAGTACGCCGGTGAATCCGCCTCCGGGCGTGGCGCCCTTCGACTTCAGCTTTCACGCCACCTACACCGATTACGTTGGCAACAGTAATGGGGGCTCGTGCATGGGCGGCGGAGGCACGGCGGGCTTCCGCATTGCGCAGGACTGGCAGATCGTCCTCGATGTCAGTGGCTGCAAGATGCTGAACTTCAGCCAGGACTGGTCGGGCGATACCCTCACCTACATGGTCGGCCCGCGATGGACCTCGCATAACTACGGCAGATGGACGCCGCACGCGCAGGCGCTGGTCGGCGGCACCAAGGTTACGCAGGAGTATCAAAATCCGGTGCTGAAAGCAGAGGTTGCCGACTGGCATCCTGACAACGACGAAGGCCGCACCGCCAAGCATGCCTACTACAGCACCGACTGGACGCGTGACGGCTTCGCCCTGTCGGCAGGCGCCGGCGTCGATTATCGCTTCAACAATGCGCTGGCGTTGCGCGTCGCCGATGTGTCCTACGCTCACTACTGGGTCGGCGATATTAACAACCTCAACTATCGCGATGCGGTCCAGTTGAGCGGCGGCCTGGTGCTCCGCATGGGCACATGGTGAAGCCTTCGCGCGCTTGACTCCATCCCGCGTGCGGCTTACTTTGCCAGTACATGTCTGAGAGCCGCATCGTTACCTTCACAACCGATTTTGGACTCGGCGATCCGTTCGTGGGCACCATGCACGGCGTGGTGCTCAACATCCAGCCGGACACGCGCATCGTCGACATCTGCCACTCAATCGCCTCCTACGACATTAACGATGGCGCATGGACTCTCGCCCAGTCCTACCGCTTCTTTCCCAAGAGAACAATTCATGTCGTGGTGGTAGACCCGGGCGTGGGTGGAACGCGCCGGCCGATCATCGTCGAGACCGAGGACTATATCTTCGTCGCGCCCGACAACGGTGTACTCTCGCTGATCGAAACACGCGAGCCCAAGTTCGTCGTGCGGCACGTCATCGCCGAGCGATATTTCCTCCAGCCGGTCAGCCAGACCTTTCATGGCCGTGACATCTTCGCGCCGGTAGCGGGATGGCTGAGCAAGGGAGTGGCTCCCTCAGAGTTCGGCCCGGAGATCACGGACTACGTACGCAGTCCGCTGCCGGCGGTAGAGCGCGTCGGCGAGGATAGCTTGCGCGGCGTGGTGATGAAGGTCGACAAGTTCGGCAACCTGATTACCAACATCGGCGAACTGGACGCGCCTGGACTGTTTGCCGCGCAGCCGGTTGCTGCCAGTATCCTGATCGCGGGCGAAACCGTTACTCGGGTCTGCCATTCCTATGCTGAAGGCTTGGACGACGAGATCTTCGCCATCGTCGGCAGCTCGGGATATCTGGAGATCGCCGCCAGGCAGGCGTCGGCGGCCGAGAAACTGGCAGCAGGTGTGGGAACGCCGGTCGGAGTGGTATTCGGACAGTAATTATGACTATGGTAGAATGGCCATGGTGACTTATGAAAGAGATACCCGCCGGGCAATTTAAGACCCACTGCCTCGCCGTTATGGATGAAGTGCAGGCATCGGGCAAGCCGGTCCTGGTAACCAAGCACGGCAAGCCTGTCGTCAAACTTGTACCCGCCAAGGCCGACGAGGACAGTATCTTTGGCTACATGACAGGCAAAGCGAAAATCGTCGGCGACATTGTTGTCCCCGTTGTCGATGCGGACGATTGGGACGTGTTGAAGTGATCCTGCTCGACACTCATGTTCTAATTTGGATGGCTTTGGACCCCAGTCAACTCTCCAAACGCGCTTCCACGGCGATTTTTGAAGCGAAGGGGAGGGGTCAGATTCACATTTCTGATATCACTCTGTGGGAAGTAGCCATGCTCGCAAAGCGCAGGAGGATTGCGATCCAGGGATCAGTTGATTCCTTCGTGCATGAGCTCTCACTGCCAGTTGTCGTCAAGCCGATTACCGCCGCCATCGCTGCAGCAGCAGTTCAATTTCCCGAGAACTATCCCAAAGATCCAGCGGATCGCTTGATAGGGGCCACTTCGAAAATCGAGGGTCTCAAATTAGTTACAGCCGATGCGCAACTACGCCGCAGCTCCCAATTGGATACGATTTGGTAGTGGCTCTCGAGCCTTCAGGGATTCTTCGGCTTGGCACGGGCGTAGCGATCCATCTCGGCGGTCCACTTCAGAAAACGCAGCAGTTCCAGCCTCTCGCGCCACATGAATCCGCAGAATTCCAGAAAGCCGATACTGTGCATCTTGATTCCCGTGTAGGTCTCGATGCGCCAGCGGAGATACGGGCTGCGCCATGGCGCCAGGTGATGGCCGCGCGAGGAGTTCCAGATGAAGCGGAGGATGTTGCGCATCGCTCCAGTTAGTATAGCGAGAGACGAACGGAACAGCAGATGGCCCGGCGAACAACCCACGCGCAAACGATGGTGCGAAAGATTTATCGGCGATTGCAGCGCACCCTCGGACCGCAACACTGGTGGCCGGCCGAGACGCCCTTCGAGGTCATCGCCGCCGCGATCCTGACGCAAAACACTTCCTGGACGAACGTCGAGCGCGCCCTGACGAAGCTGCGCGACGAGAACGCCTTGAGTGTGGAAGGCGTTCGGGCCCTGCCACTGGCCGAACTTGAGCAACTGGTGCGCTCCTCCGGCTACTTCCGGCAGAAGGCCGAGCGGCTCAAACGCTTCGTCGACTTTCTCGATGAACACTACGACGGCTCGCTGGTTGCAATGTTCTCCACGCCGACCGCGCGGCTTCGCGAGGAGTTGTTGGCCCTCAAAGGCGTCGGACCTGAAACTGCGGATTCGATTTTGCTATATGCGGGTGGTCACGAAATCTTCGTGGTCGATGCGTACACCAGGAGAATCTTCGAAAGACATGCGCTGATTGAGGCTCGCGCCAGCTATGACGAACTTCGAGTGCTGGTAGAAAACTCCTTGCAGCACGAAGTTTCGACGAAACCAATCGTCTCCAAAATCAGCGCGAGCCAGGGGATTGTCATTCACCAGCCCTCAGCCATGAGCCGCTCGCAGCGCAGCCAGTTGAGCCAGACCTACAACGAGATGCACGGACTGCTGGTGCAAATCGGCAAGCACTATTGCCTGAAGCAGCAGCCCCGATGCGATCAATGTCCCTTGCGCCATCTTCTGCCATCTTCAAGGTAAATCCAACATCACCTTCGTCTTGTGCCGTAAGTCACAGCAGAAAATTCCGTGCAGCTGATATTCCTTGAAATAGAGCCGCGGCCGCTCCCACGCGGACGATACCAGATGCGGGGCCAACCCGATGCCTCGACCCGATGGTTGCGTTGATAGTAGTCAGGAAGATAGGCGCAATTCGTCGGAGTCTGTGCCAGGCAACGTTGCACCCTTGCACTCGGAATGAGCAATAGTTCCCGGACTTCCTCCGGCATCGACTGGAGGAGGCCGCGAAAATATTGTCGATGATATTTGTGAGCGCCATTTCGCTGATAGCTGCTGCTACCGCTTTGCTCGGACTATGGGCCGTCATCGTCCGTCAGCGGAGTATTGTGGCTGAATTGAAGCAGAGACTCGCTTCGACGGACAACGCCTTGCTCGTCTCCCAGCGGCGCGAACAGCTTTTGTTCTCGGCCAATCCACATCCCATGTGGATCTACGATCGGCAGACGCTCCGCTTCCTCGATGTAAACGAAGCGGCAGTGCGCGATTACGGTTATGCTCGCGAAGAGTTCTTACAGATGAGCGTGCTGGAGATCCGTCCTGCCGATGACGCCCCGGCCTTTACGGAGTTCATCAGCCATCTGCCCGAGGGATACGGTCGTCCCGGCCTGTGGCGTCATTTGCGTAAAGACGGCACGCTCATGCAGGTTGAGATTAGTGCCTGCACGTTTGAACGGGATGGACGCCCCGCCGAGTTGGTCGTCGCACAAGACATCACGGACCGCTGCCGCATGGAGGAAGCGCTGCGGGAATCCGAAGCTTCGCTGAAAGCGCTTCTGGATAACGCTCCCCTGGGCATTGCCGAAGCCGTGCTGGACAAGAACCGCTATTCCACCGTGAATCCTGCTCTGAGGGAAATCCTGGGTGGCTACAGCACCGAGGAAGCTCTGGCGCTGGACCTTGCGGCCCAGGTCTATGTCGATCCCCAGGCGCGCGAGCATCTGCTGGAGGTCCTGCGACGCAGCCATAAGATTAATGGGTGGGAAACCAACTTCCGGCGGCGCGATGGAACCCTGGTGCCGGTGCGAATTACCGCTACCCTGGCGCACGGCGAGCCTAACCGCTTGCTGAGCTACATCGAAGACATTACCCAGCAGAACACCCTGGAGCAGCAGGTACGGCAAGTCCAGAAGCTGGAAGCGGTGGGTCGTCTGGCTGGAGGCATGGCCCACGACTTCAACAACGTTCTGGTCGTGATCAAGCTGTCCACTGAAATGATGCTGGCGCAAATTACACCCGAAAGCCCGTTCAGCAAACCGTTACTGCAAATCTCCAGCGCCGCCGATCGGGCGGCCGCTCTGACCAAACAGATGCTTGCCTTTGGACGTCAGCAGATCATGCAGCCGCGCATCATCAATGTGAACGCGGTGGTCAGCGATACCGCGCACATGTTGCGGAGAGTGATCGGCGAAGACATTGAACTGGTGACCGACCTGCAGGCAGACGTCGAGAACTCGAAGCTCGATCCCGACCAGCTCACGCAAGTCATCATGAATCTGGCGGTGAATGCACGTGACGCCATGCCCAATGGCGGAGAACTCCACATCCAGACTGTCATGCGCACGCTCGACGAAGCTTACGCCCGCGAGCATCCGCCGGTGCAGCCGGGACGCTACGTGGCGATGTCGGTCAGCGATACAGGTTCCGGAATCCAGCGCTCGGTGCTGCCGCGCATCTTCGATCCCTTTTTCACCACCAAGGAAATCGGGAAGGGCACAGGCCTGGGGCTGGCGATCGTGTATGGCATCGTGAAGCAGAGCGGCGGCTATATCTGGGTCTACAGCGAGCCCGGACATGGCACCACCTTCAAACTATATTTCCCGGTCACGACCGCGCCGGTGGATCCGCCGGTCGTTCAGTCGGGATTGAGCAGCTGTCCCGCGGGACAGGTCATCCTTGTGGTTGAAGACGAAGACACGATTCGCAGCAATGTTCGGGACTGCCTGTCGCAACTGGGATATCGCGTCGTGGTGGCCGACAGCGCAAACCGGGCGCTGAAGATTTCTGACGAGCTTGAGGGAAAGATCGACCTGCTGCTCACCGACGTGGTGATGGCCGGCAAGAGCGGCTATGAGCTGGCCACCGAACTTTCCGAGCGGTATCCCGTGATTCCCGTGTTGTTCATGTCGGGATATACGGAAGACAGCGCGGTGCGGCGAGAGATTGTTCTGAAGGGCAGTTCGTTTCTGCAGAAGCCGTTCAGCGTAGCCGACCTGGCCAGCGCCATACACGCTGCGCTGGTGATGCGCGTCGTGCGCACCTAATCCGGCCTGGCTTATGTTGCCCTGGTGTCATCGCCTGGCACTGCTTGCCGAAGCCGGGCAATAGCAACGCGTATAGCCGTCGGGATCAAGCTCCTCCATCGCGCAGTACAGCCCCGGTATCGTCTCCTCGGGAAAATACACCGCAGAACTGGACACGTTGTAGAACTTCTGCCAATCGGCTCGGGCAGTTTGGTCGGTACGAATCTTCTGATACAGCGAAGCCAGGCTGGCCGCGTCGATCCTGGGCAACTTCCATTGCTGCGAAAAGCTATATTCGCGCGCCCACTCGCCGGCCGTGGTGCTGCTGGCGAAGGTGAGGTTCGTCAGATAGTAGACCGAAACGTCGCTGAGCGAGCCGTCCTTGCCAAAGGTAATCGTGCGGAAGCCCGGGTTCTGGTTATAAACCGGAGAGATGGCGGGGTTGATCAGAATGAAGGAAGAATTCGCCGATCCGGAATTGACGACCCGGAAGTCGTCGGTGTGCGTGTGTCCGGCAAGGCTGACGATGACTGTGTCGTGATACTTCTCAAGTAGGGCATCGAACTTCGCCGTCCACTCGGGCACCCACATCGGTACCAGGGCGGAAGTACAGAGCTCTAATGAAGCGGTCTTACCTTTGCTCTGAGTCAGATACTGCTGCACCGTCGAGAAGGGATCGATGCCCGGCGGAATGTGAAACATCAGCCACACCTTTTCATTCGCCTTTTGCGCCGCACTCAGCCGCGCCTCAAGCCACGCAAACTCATCGGCGGGCTCGTTCGACGCCTGAGTGGAGCAACCTTCGCTGAAGTCAGCGGCATGGTATTTCGCGGAGAAGTAGATGGTGTTCAGCGAGATGAGGCGCATGCCACGCAGCGACGGATGAGGTACGTCGAAGCTGCCCATCTGCTCCCACGAATTTTGCATCGCATCATCGCCGTGGGCCAGGTCGCGCACGATCGCTCCGGTGTCGTGCAGAAAAGCGCCGCCCGCCTGAATACTGTAATTTCCACAATCCTCATCGTTGTTGCCGGGAGTGAGGAAGATCTTTTCCGTGGGATACCGCTTGCGTAATTCCAGCACCAGGAATTTAACGGTCTTCAAGACGAATTGCCGGTAGCGCTCGCGATCGTTGTCGTGGGTGGCGCTCTGGAACTGTTGCGGAAAGCGGTGTGCCAGGCTGTCACCGGTAATCAGAATGAAGGCCGGATGAGGAAGAGTCTTGTGCATCTGATCGAGCGAAGATCGCAGCAGCCACCAATTCGTATCCTGTCCGTACTGGCTGAACGCCGTCGACTTCGAGCGATTCAAGATCGCCTCCCACTGCGTGGGATCAGCCGTCTCCAGTTGACGGACGAGACTGGTGTCGGCCATGGGATTGAAGTGAAAGTCCGACGCCACCAGAAAAATATTTTTCGCGGCGGGCTGTTGCGTGGCCGCCTGAAGGCCCGAGCCGCAGGCGAACAGGACGAACAGCAGCAAAGCGGATTTCAGAGCAATGAGTTTACGAAGACAATGACTAAATTTCTGCACCGCGGCGATCCTTGGAAGAGCGTTAACAGGATGCTTCTGTTGTAGCTGAGCGCCGCGCTGCGGGCAATCGCGGACTAGTGGCACTTCACCACGTGGCCGGTAGCTCCACGGGTCAGCGTCATCGCCGGAGGTGACGCACTGGTGTCGGCGAGCACCACCTGCAGGTGCATGGTGTTGCCGTGAATCGTTCCTTTGTATGTGGCAGGCAGATCGGCGGGAGGACTGTCTTTCCGGACCGGTCCGCCACGCTGCGGCGTGTAGGTTCCCATCGCGGTGAAATCGCCCTTCGCGTCAGGCCGGATCGGATTAGCAATCACGCCCTCGGCGCAGTCGAATTCCAGCGTCGCGTTCTCCTGGCTCATCACCATCGAGACGTGCTCGCCGCCCCAAACCTCGGGGTTGCCGGCGGGATTCTTATCTTCCTGTTGGCCGAAGACGGCCGGCACCGCAAGCACAAACAGAATGGCAAATAAAACAGCGCAGAAACGCTTCATTGCTTATCCCCTTGTTCCAAGAGAGCCCGACACTCAACTTTATCGGATGCTTGAAGTTAGCCTTCCGTCACTTCTCGCTGCGATACGAAATCCCGAAAAGCAACTCTGCTGTTTCGACTTCATAGAAGCCTGGACAAAGCAATTTTCTTTTGACAGCGCGAGAACCTTGGTCTAGAGTAGTCCGAACTCATGATGCTTTCCCGTCAAACCCGTGTGTTCAGCACAACAACAGCTACACGTGTGTCTTCGACAGGCACATGCGGCTCATCCACGGGCGGGAGGCGAATCGGCAATAGTTCTTAGCTAGTTCAAAAAGAACAGAGATTCCAAACCCACCGCCCAACGGCTGGTGGGTTTTTTATTTGCACCAAACCACGGAGTGAGTATGTCCCCGATGCAAGTTGGAGCACGAGAGGAACGACGGAAAGCCAAGGCTCGAGGTCCGAAACTCGTGTTGTTTCCGCAAGCTGCGAAGGCGAGAGCGAACGCGCAGGCCGCTGTCCAACTCTCCTCTCCGTGCCGAATCGCCCTGGTGGGATTCGGCACGGTGGGCAGCGCCGTAGCCCGCCTGTTGCAATCTCGCGATGATCGCTCGCTTCGTCTCACCCACGTCTGCAATCGCAATGTCGCGCGCAAACGCGTCGACTGGGCAGCGCCGGAAATTGTCTGGACCGACAGCATCAAGCAGGTGCTGGCTTCCGACGCCGACGTCATCGTGGAATTGATGGGCGGGCTGGACCCGGCACACGATCTGGTGTGCAGAGCGCTGAGCAGCGGCAAGTCGGTGGTCACCGCCAACAAGCAGCTCATCGCGCACTCGGGTCACGAACTGCTCGAGTTGGCGCGCAGCCATGGTCAATATCTCGGATTCGGCGCATGCGTGGCCGGCGGCGTGCCGGTGCTTTCGGGCCTGCAGGACGGCCTGGCCGGCGATCGCCTAATCCAGATTTGCGGCATCCTCAACGGCACCTGCAATTTCATTCTCAGCCGCATCGAGCATGTGGGAAGTTCCTTTGAAGACGCCCTTCGCGAAGCTGAGCAGGCCGGATTCGCCGAAGCCGATCCCAGCTTCGATCTTGACGGACAAGACGCGGCTGCAAAGCTGGCCATCCTGGCGCGCTTCGGATTAAAGATCAGCGCTGCTCCCGACCAGGTTCTTTGCCGATCGATTCGCGCTGTCTCCGCCGTCGATTTCGAATATGCCCACGAGCTGAACTGCACCATCCGCCAGATCTCTCTCGCCCATCTTCGAGGCGGCAAAGTCTATCTCGCGGTCGGCCCATCGCTGGTCAGCAGGAATTCACCGCTCGTCAGAGTGTCGGGCAGCCAGAACCTCGTCGTCAGCACGGGCGAGTTCGGAGGCGAAACCAGTTTCGGCGGTCATGGCGCCGGCGGCGATCCTACGGCGGTTGCCGTTCTCTCCGACCTGGTGCAGGCGGCCAGGCATCGCCGTCACCGGATGGCAGCCCCAGAATGCCTGCCAGTCGCCGATTTCAGCCCAATGCCTGATTTCGAATCACCGCAGTATGTTCGCTTCGTGGTGCGCGACCGGCCGGGAATTATTGCGTCGCTGGCTTCTGTGTTTGCCCGCCACCTGCTCAACATCGATTCCATCCTGCAGAAGCCGGGCTACGAAAAGTCGGCTTTGCCGTTCGCGATCACGCTGGAAGCCTGCGGTCAGCAGTCGCTGGCCGCTGCTCTGTCTGAAATCGCTAAACATGACTTCCTGGTTGAGCCTCCGCTGGCGATGCCGGTTGTGCAATAGGAGCTCCGTATTTATGCATTTGCGCTGTATCAATTCCGAATGTGGCGAAACCCTGGACCTGCACGACCACGCACTGTCGTGCCCGGTCTGCGCTGAGTTGCTGGAGATCGTCGTTGACCCGCCGGCAATGGATCCGGTCGACATGAAGCGCATCTGGCTGGAACGGCGTTGTTCGTACGAACCGCGCGACGTCAGCGGGGTGTGGCGCTTCCGCGAGTTCCTGCCGAACGGCTACGCCGAAATCGTCACCATGGGAGAAGGAAACAATCCTCTGGTCGATGGCCGTCGCGCCGCCGATTGGTCAGGGCTGCGCAATCTTCGTTTCAAACATCTGGGATGGAATCCCACGGCGTGTTTCAAAGACCTTGGCATGACCGTAGGCGTGACCGAAGCCCTCGCCCGGCGAGCGAAGGTCGTGGGCTGCGCTTCCACCGGCAATACTGCGGCGTCACTGGCCGGCTACGCGGCGCGTGCCGGACTTCGCGCCAAGGTCTATCTTCCCGCGGGCCAGGTTTCGGAGAACAAGCTGGCGCAGGCGCTGGACTTCGGCGCTGAGATCGTACACGTCGCCGGCAGCTTTGATGTGGCGTTGAACCGCATCCTCTACGAGGCCAACGGCAGCCTCTACTTCCTCAACTCGATCAATCCGTTTCGGATTGAAGGGCAGAAGACGGTCATGTTCGAGATGCTCGAACAATTGGGATTGGGAGGTCCCCGACTACGTCATCGTTCCGGGAGGCAATCTCGGCAACAGTTCAGCGTTTGGCAAAGCTCTGTTTGAGCTGCACGCCGCCGGATTCATCGATCGTCTGCCCCGGCTCATCATCGTCCAGGCCGCCGGCGCCAATCCGCTGGCGCAACTGTGGCGCGACGATTCCGACAAGCTGCATCCGGTTGAAAAGCCACAGACCGCCGCGACCGCCATCCGCATCGGTAATCCGCGTTCCTGGAAGAAGGCGCTGCGCGCCGTTCGCGAAACGGGTGGTTTCGTGATGGACGTCAGCGACGAAGAGATTGCCGAGGCCAAGGCGGTGATCGGCCGCGACGGCATTGGCTGCGAGCCCGCGTCGGCCACCACGCTGGCGGCGCTGCGCAAGCTCACCGGCGCACGCAAACTCGATCGCGATGCCCTGGTGATCGCCATCCTCACCGGACACGCACTCAAAGACACCGACTTCATCCTCAAAGCCAACCTGTGCCAGCCCGCCGTACAAGGAGAACGATACGCATGAACCACGCAGAGAGTTTCGCCATGCCCAACGATGTCTTCGAAATCCGGGTTCCCGGTTCAATCGCCAACCTCGGTCCCGGCTTCGATACGCTTGCCGTGGCCGTGCAACTGTATCTCAGCTTGCGCGTTCGGCGCGTGCCGGGACACGGCGAGTTGCAGTTTCACTTCGCCGGAGAAGCACCGATGGGCGAGAACTGCGTCGAGCGGGCCTTTCGCTATATGGCGCGGCAAAACAGTCGCAACCTGCCGTCGTTCTCTGTCGAGGTAAGCAGCGAGATTCCGCCGAGCGCCGGCTTGGGCAGCAGCGCTGCGGCAACGGTTGCGGGACTGCGCCTGTATGAAGCCGCAGCGGGCCCGCTGCCGATACAGACGCTGCTGAATGCCGCCTGCCAGCTCGAGTCGCATCCCGATAACGCGGCCGCGTCGCTGCTGGGAGGACTCACGCTGAGCTGTGCGATGCCGGACGGCTCGGTCTACGCCACGAAGTTTCCCTGGCCCGATTCGCTGGCCTTCATCGTGGCGTCTCCGTCCGTGCCGCTACGGACCCAGGAATCGCGAGCCATATTGCCGGCCTCGATTTCGCGCGCCGATCTGGTGTTCAATTTGCAGCGAGTGGCGTTGCTGTTGCAGCTTCTGCGCAGCGGCGACTTCTCGCTGTTGAAGCATGCGCTCGATGACCGTGTGCATCAACCCTTTCGCGAGCAGATTGTTCCCGGGCTGCATGAGGCGCTGGAACTGCAGCATCGCGACCTGCTCGGGATTTGCTTGAGCGGCTCCGGACCCTCGATTGTTGCGATGGCCGAGAACGGAACCTGTGGGAGATCGGCACCATGTTGGGGCGGGTGTACGAACGCAGCGGTATCAGTTGCCAGTTACGCATTCTCGAAGCGCATCAGGAGGCCAGTGTCCGGCCGCAGATGTTTCGTTCCGGACTGCTCTGCTGCTCCTGACGTTCGACCCGGCCGCGGGTTGTCCCACAGCGAGAGAGGGGAGCGACCCGCGGCGCCCTCTTGCTCTACAATCGCGCTGAGCATGTCTGCCACGCGCATCATCTTTCATGTCGACATGGACGCCTTCTTCGTTTCCGTCGAAGAGCTCTTCGACCCGTCGTTGAAGGGGAAGCCGGTGGTGGTCGGCGGGCAGCGCCATGAGCGCGGAGTGGTCTCGGCTGCCTCCTATGCGGCGCGAAAGTTCGGCGTGCACTCCGCCATGCCGCTGCGCACGGCGGCCAAGCTTTGCCCCCAGGCCATCTTCGTCGACGGGCATCCCACTCGTTACCGGGAGTACTCCGGCAAAGTTTACGAAGTTCTGAACCGTTTCTCGCCCAAGCTGGAGATGGTTTCCATTGACGAAGCCTACGTCGACATGACCGGCACCGAGCGTCTGCATGGCCCTCCGCTGCGCGCGGCGCACGCGCTGCACAAAATGATGAAGGACGAGACCCAGCTCAACTGTTCCATCGGTATTGGCACGTCGCGGCTGATCGCCAAAGTCTGCTCCGACCAGGCCAAGCCGAACGGCGTGCTGTGGATCGTGCCGGGCGGGGAAATCGAGTTCCTGGCGCCGCTGGACGTGCGCAAGATTCCCGGTGTCGGCAAGGTGATGGAGAAGCGACTGCAGGAGCGAGGCATCACCAAGGTCGGCGATCTGGCGTCGCACGACGAGCGCTGGCTGAAAGATAATTTCGGCGCGTTGGGTGTGGCGCTGTCGGGGAAGTCTCGCGGATTAGACGCGGGCGGCTGGTTCGACGCCGACATCGGCGAAGAGGAAGGCCCGAAGTCGGTGAGCCACGAGCACACGTTTACCGAAGACACGCGCGATCAGCAGAAGCTGGAGTCGACGCTGGCGCGACTTTCGGAGATGGTTTGCCGGCGGCTGCGCGAGCACAAACTTTACGCACGCACCTTGCAGCTCAAGCTGCGCGACAGCAGCTTTCACACCATCACCCGCGCGTACACCCTGCCGCAGCCGACCGCGGTCGATTCGGAGGTCTTCGCCGCCATCCGCGAGCTGTTTCGCAGCCAACTGGAAGGGCGAAGCCGTCCGCTTGCTGGGCGTACACACCTCGCATTTTGAAGACGAGAGCGGGCAGATGGGTCTGGATGGGCTGCGCTCGCACGAAAAGTGGAACCAGGCGCTCTCGGCCGCCGATCGCCTGCGGGAGAAGTACGGTGAGAACGCCGTGTCATTGGCGACGGGCATGAAGTCGCGTTTCCGCGAACGCGTGCAGGAAAATCCGGCAGCCCTGCCGGGGAAGAAGAAGCCGGAATCGTTTTAGCTGCGGTCTCGCGCGACCAGGGTTGCTAGGGAGGCAATTGGTCCTGGGTCCAGAATAAGCGCTGGTCCGGAGGTTGTCGTTGAGCCGTTTGTTCGTTTATCCGAGACAGGTCACTTCATCAAGCTTCCATGTCAAAGTGAGGAAACCAAAAACTGCGAGCAGTTTGCGCGTCAGTATCTACGCAAGCCGCACATTTACGCCGTGGTCAGTCCGGATGGCTTCACAGCCAGCGTGCGCGCTGCTCCGGCCGTTCTCAGCGAGTGCTTCGATTATGGAGGTAAGGGCCGTCATATTCCGGCGCTGCCCTTAGTCAATCAGCGGTTGCAGCCTCGACGAGCGAACTGTTTGTCCCAGCTCCGCCATTAACCGCACTTGATGTCAGCGACACCGCAGCACTAGGGAAGCTCCTCAAACGTGCCGTGGCTCGAGAAACTGAGTTCCCAGAAGATATCTGCAGGCCTGGTCGGTGAGTCTCGGAGGTCACGACGTAGTCGTGGTCACCAAAGGGCATATGGGGATATACCCGACCAGGACAGCCAGCGGGGAAGCTTGATATTCACAATCGGACAAGTTGTGGGGCAGCGCCTTCACGTTTTGGTCTGGAAAGAGAACACCGACGACGAACAGGAGCGTGTTCTGGGCACAATCAAACTGCGTTCGGGGCAGGACTTCTTGATCTCAGTCGTCAGTCATCCGGAAGGTCACTTTTACCGCGTGTATAGTTTTCGAGAAAACCAGCTCAAATTGGTCTATCAAGGCGGAGGATCCAGCTGTTGATCGGAGCCAAGACAAGAGCTTCGCAGCCGGGTGCCCCACGTCCCGTGGTTTTGGAGACCTGAGTACTTAGGAGATTGAGGAAGTGCGGGCACAGCCAGAAGTCAACGGCGCACGGCTAGCCCGGCACACTCTTGAACAGCAGATCCCTCGTCGGGCTGAAGCCCTCCTCGTGATGACAACAATTGAGGGCAAGCAGAAACGGCGCATCCGCAGATACGCCGCTCACCTGACCAGCGACGACTGATAACTGACAACCGACAACCGACAACTGGTCACTGACCACTGACCACTGGTCACTGCTTTAGAACGTCAGCGCCGTTCCCGGCTCGCGCCAGGTATACGAACCCAGCGTCTTCAGGTAATTGCCGCGCAGGAAGGCCGCGGGGTTCTCGATGTTGACCATGCTCATCGCGCCGCGCATCTGGCGAACCGAGACATACTCGTGTTCTTCCATCCAGCGCTCCAAGCCTGCCAGCACGCTGCCGATATGCTCGACGCCATACCTCAGCAGGGCTGAGGTCATCATGGAAACGTGCGCGCCGGCCATCATGCACTTCAGCACGTCGCTGGCGTCGTGCACGCCGCCGGTAATGGCGATGTAGGTTTCGACCTGGTGATACAGAATGGCTGCCCAGTGGAGACGGAGGCGCAGCTCATGCGGGCTGCTCAGCACCAGGTTCGGTGTGACCTCCATCTCCTCCAGGTCGAAGTCCGGCTGGTAGAAGCGGTTGAAAATGACCACGCCGTCAGTACCCGCTTCCGACAACTTCTTGACGAAGTTTGCGCATGACGTGAAGTAGGGCCCGATCTTCACCGCGATCGGAATACGAACGCTCTTGCGGATGGCGCGAACGATACTACAGTAGCGCGTCTCCAGATCGCTGGCAGAAATGTCGGGGTCGGAGGCGACATCGAAGATGTTGAGCTCCAGCGCGTCGGCGCCCGCCTGCTGCATGTTCTCGGCGTAACGCACCCACCCGCCGGGCGAGCGGCCGTTGAGGCTGGCGATGACCGGAATGTCCACCGAGGCCTTGCCCTTGTGTATCAGTTCGAGATAACGGTCGGGGCCGATCTGATACTTCGCCATGTCGGGCAGATATGACGTGGACTCGGCATAGCTGTTGGCGCCGTATTCCAGCGCGTTGTCGATGTTCTCGCTCTCAGCCTCAATCTGCTCTTCCATCAGCGAGTACATCACGATAGCTGAGGCGCCCGCATCTTCCAGCCGGGCGAAGTTCTCCAGCTTCTCCGTCAGTGGGGAGGCGGAAACCACAACCGGATTCTTCAGCTTCAGTCCAAGGTAGTTGGTGGACAGGTCGATCATGCTCTCTTCTCCCTATTTCTTTTCAAAGTTCATCGCTGCCATGTGCTGGTAAAGTCTCCAGCGCTCGTTGACGTTCTCCTGGGCCGCCACGAGCAACTTCTTGGCCTCTTCAGGATTGCTGTTGACCAGCATGGTGTAGCGGGTCTCGTTGTAGATGTACTTCTCCAGCGGAATGCTGGGCGCACGCGAGTCGAGCACGAAGGGATTCTTGCCCTCCTTCGCCAGCGGCGGGTTGTAGCGGAACAGCGGCCAGTGGCCGGAGTTCACCGCAGCCTTCTGCTGCTCGAGGCCGTACACCATATCGTAGCCGTGCGCGATGCAGTGGCTGTAGGCGATGATCAGCGATGGGCCGTCATAGGCGTCCGCTTCGAGGAAAGCCTTCATCGTCTGGCCATCGTTGCTGCCCATGGCCACGTGCGCGACGTAGGCGCGGCCGTAGTTCATGGCCATCATCGCGATATCCTTCTTCGGAGTGTGTTTGCCGCCGGCAGCGAACTTCGCCACTGCACCGATGGGCGTCGCCTTCGACATCTGGCCGCCGGTGTTGGAGTAGACCTCGGTATCAAGCAGCAGCACGTTGACGTTGGCGTCGGAGGCCAGCAGGTGGTCGAGGCCGCCGTAACCGATGTCGTAGCCCCAGCCATCGCCGCCGATGACCCATACGCTCTTCTTGACCAGCGCATCGGCTACCCCAAGCAGATCAATCGCTGCGGCTGACTTGCTGCCGGCCAGCTTGTCCTTCATCGCCTTCACGCGATCGCGCTGGGCAAAGATGCCTTCTTCCTTCGACTGATCGGCGTCGAGGATCGCCACCGCGAGAGCGTCGCCGATGGTGCTTGCCAGGCGCTGTACCAACTCCTTGGCGTACTGGTTCTGGCGATCGACTGCCAGCCGCATGCCCATGCCGAATTCGGCATTGTCTTCAAACAGCGAGTTCGACCACGCCGGCCCGCGTCCTTCAGAGTTGACCGTGTAGGGCGTCGTCGGCAGGTTGCCGCCGTAAATCGACGAGCAGCCGGTGGCGTTGGCGATCAACGCGCGGTCGCCGAACAGGCGAGTCATGGTCGAGATGTAAGGCGTCTCGCCGCACCCCGCGCAAGCGCCGGAATACTCGAACAGCGGCTCCAGCAGTTGCGCGTCTTTTACCTGGGCGTGCGAAATCTTCTCGCGTGAGAGCTCTGGGATCTTGAGGAAGTAATCCCAATACTCGTTGTACCTGTCGCGCAGCGGAGGCTGCGGCTCCATGTTGATAGCGCGATGCTTGGCTTCGCTCTTGCTCTTCGCCGGGCACACAGCGACGCACAGGCCGCATCCGGTGCAATCTTCCGGCGAAACCTGCAAGGTGTACTTCAGCTCGGAGAACTCACGCCACTTGGGCACCGCCGTCTGGAAGCCCTCCGGGGTGTGATTGATCGCCGATGGATCGTAGACTTTGGCGCGAATCACCGCGTGCGGGCAGACCATCACGCACTTGCCGCACTGGATGCAGAGCCCCTCATCCCACACCGGGATTTCCAGGGCGATGTTGCGCTTCTCCCACTTTGTGGTACCCGTGGGGAAGGTGCCGTCGACCGGCATGGCGCTGACCGGAATCTCGTCGCCATCCCCGGTGATCATCAACGCTTCGACGTTGCGCACGAACTCGGGAGCGTTCGCCGGTACCGGCGGCCGCATATCGAAGCCCGAGCTCGCACCCTGTGGGACCTTCACTTCGTGCAGATTTTCCAGTGAGGCATCGACGGCGGCGAAATTCTTGCGGACCACCGACTCACCGCGCTTGCCGTAGGTCTTCTCGATGGCATGCTTGATGGCCGCGATGGCGTCCTCGCGCGGCAGCACGCCGCTGATGGCGAAGAAGCAGGTCTGCATGACGGTGTTGATGCGGCCGCCCATGCCGGCCGAGCGCGCCACATTGACCGCATCGATCACGTAGAAGCGCAGTTTTTTCTGGATGATGGTCTGCTGCGCCGAGCGCGGCAGATTGTCCCAAACCTCGTCGGCTCCGAACGGGCTGTTCAGCAGGAAGACCGCTCCCGGATCGGCAGCTTTCAGTACGTCGAGCCGCTCCATGAAGTTGAACTGGTGGCAGGCCACGAAGTTCGCGCGCGAGATGAGATAGGTGGAGCGGATCGGCTTCTTGCTGAAGCGCAAGTGCGAAGTCGTGACCGCGCCAGACTTCTTCGAGTCGTAAACGAAGTAGCCCTGCACGTTCAGCTCGGTCTCTTCGCCGATGATCTTGATGGTGTTCTTGTTGGCGCCCACGGTACCGTCCGAGCCCAGTCCGAAGAACATGGCGCGAACCGTCTTGGCCGGCTCGGTCGAGAACGTCGCATCGTAGTCGAGGCTGGTCAGGGTTACGTCGTCCTTGATGCCGATGGTGAAGTGATTCAGCGGCGCCGGCTTGGTCAGCTCTTCGTAAATGCGATTGACCATCGCCGGGGTGAATTCCTTCGACGAGAGTCCGTAACGCCCGCCGATTACCTTGGGGAAGGTGGCCATCGGCGCTTTGCCTGCCGTGAAGCCTTCGGTCAGGGCGGTGATGACATCCTGATAGAGCGGCTCGCCGATCGCGCCGGGTTCTTTCGTGCGATCGAGGGCGGCAATGCTCTTCACGGTCGAGGGCAGCGCATTCAGGAAGTGCTCGATGGAGAACGGCCGCAGCAACCGGATCTTCAGCAGGCCGACTTTCTTGCCCTGCGCGACCAGGTAGTCGACCGTCTCATGCGCAGTCTCAGCGCCCGAGCCCATCATGATGATGACGTTCTCGGCGTCCGGAGCGCCAACGTACTCGAATAATTTGTACTGGCGGCCGACCAGCTTGGCGAACTTGTCCATTACGTTCTGCACGATAGTCGGGCAGGCGAGGTAGTAGGGGTTCACCGCTTCGCGACCCTGGAAGTACACATCAGGATTCTGCGCCGAGCCGCGCAGCACCGGATGATCGGGCGACAGGGCGCGGGCGCGATGCGCGCGAACCAGGTCGTCGTCGATCATGGCGCGCATGTCGTCGAGCGAGAGCTGTTCAATCTTGGAAACTTCGTGCGAGGTGCGGAAGCCGTCGAAGAAATGCAGGAAGGGGATGCGCGACTCCAGGGTCGCAGCGTGCGCGATCAACGCCAGGTCCATGGCTTCCTGAACCGAGTTCGACGACAGCAGCGCAAAGCCGGTGGGGCGCACCGACATCACATCCTGGTGGTCGCCGAAGATCGACAACGCCTGCGCCGCGATGGCGCGAGCGGCGACGTGGATCACCGTCGGCGTCAGCTCGCCGGCAATCTTATACATGTTGGGGATCATCAGCAGCAGGCCCTGCGCCGAGGTGAACGTCGTGCCCAGCGCGCCTGCCTGTAGTGCTCCGTGCAGCGCGCCGGCGGCGCCGGCCTCGCTTTGCATCTCGATGACCTTGGGAACCGAGCCCCAGATGTTGGCTTCGCCCAGCGACGCCCAGGCATCGGACGACTCGCCCATCGGTGACGACGGAGTGATGGGATAGATGGCGGCCACTTCGCTTACGTGGTAGGCCACATGAGCCACCGCTTCATTGCCATCCACCGTGACTTGCGTTCTGGGCGCAGCGCCCTTTTCCGGCCGCTCGGCAGCCAGCTCCTCGCCGGCAGCCAATGAATCCGGATGAAGGGTGGCCGCCGGCGAAGCAGAATATTCAGTTGTTTTCACGTCGTTCTTCCCCCAGGACCGGCTTGGTGCGCGGTCCGCTACGAACTAAGGAACCTATAATGTTCACAATAGGCTCCGATGGGCGTGGGGGCTGTGATGAGCGTACTAACAAGCCTGTGACGCCGGTCACATACACGGGCGCAAGCCTATGAGGTGACTGTGCGCTGGCGTAAGCCTCCGACAACACGCCGCTGGCCTCCACTACAATCGAAATGTGAAGACCTGGGATGTAGTGATCATCGGCGGCGGTGTCATTGGGCTGTCACTGGCCTGGCGGATGCGCAAGGCCGGCGCCAGCGTGCTGGTCGTGGAGAAGGGCGAGCCTGCACGCGAGGCGACTCACGCTGCCGGAGGCATGATCGCGCATTGCGATCCCGGTCTCCCGCCGCAGCTTGTCCCGCTGGCACAAGCCAGCGCGAAAATGTATCCCGAATTTGTCGCCGAGTTGCGCGCCGAGGCGTTTCGTTCGCCCGATCTCCGACAGCAGGGAACGATTCTGTTTGCCAGGGAAGATGAGACGCCGCGCGGCGATGGGGTGCGGGAACTCTCCGGCGAAGAAATTGGCGAACTGGAGCCGCTGATCACGTTGCGTGGCCGGGCGTTTTTTCTGCCCGAGCGCAGCATCGATCCTGCCGTGCTAGGCGCGGTGCTTGATAAAGCTGCCCGTACCCTGGGCGTCGATTGCGTGACCGGCTCACCGGTGGCCGAGGTTGCCGTGATAGGTGGGCGCGCTACCGGAGTGCGCACCGCGAAATCGTTCTATGCGTCGGGTTCGGTGGTGAACTGCGCGGGAGCATGGGCGTCGCTAGTCAAGCCGCTCGGTATACCGACACACCCGGTGAAAGGCCAGATGGTATGCGTGGTGCCTCAGGCGAAGACCAGGCACGCCGGGCCGCTCATTCAGCACGTGGTGCGCACGCCTGAAATTTACATCATCCCGCGCACTGACGGACGCATGCTGCTGGGGGCGACTGTGGAAGATACGGGCTACGACAAGCGCGTCGATCCGGAGACGGTGAAGCGCCTGCAGCAAGCGGCCAGCGCTGTTGTGCCGGAGATCGCGCGCATGCGGATACACGATGCCTGGGCAGGCTTGCGCCCCGGCACGCCCGACGGCCTGCCGATTCTGGGAGCGACTGCGTTGAAGGAATATTTTGCCGCCACCGGCCACTATCGGGACGGCATCCTGCTGGCGCCGGTGACGGCCTTGATGATGACGCAAGTCGTGAAGGGAAGAACGCCGGATTTTGACCTCGCGCCGTTCTCCCCGCAACGCTTTGCCTGAAGTTTCAGTCGTTGCTAAATCTCGGCCGACAGGGTAATCACGCTCGCTTGATTAATCGCGTGATGCCGACCAGGATCACCGCGCCTATAAACGCTACGATGATTGAGCCGATCATTCCTCCGCCGGCTCCGATGCCGAGCATGCCAAACAGCCAGCCGCCCAGGAAGCCGCCGAGAATGCCAAGGATGATGTCCACCAGAATGCCGTAGCCGCCACCTTTCATGACGACTCCGGCCAGCCACCCGGCGATGAGCCCCACAACAATCCATGCAATGAATCCCATGTTGTTCCTCCTCATCCGATTTGATGGTAATTTCTGGAATCAGGGCCGCAGGTTCTTGAAAATCTACTGATCCGACAACGTACACACCACGTTCATCTGCTTGCAAACCTTCATGACGCCGTCGACCACCAGGGGCGTGGCGTCTCCTTGAGCCGGCGTCAGGTTAGATGCAATAACCAGCTGGGTGAGGTCCTTGCCCAACTCCGTCGCCTGCATGCTGGCCACCTGGGCGCCCTTCGAGAACTTGATCTCGTGCTTCCTGGCATCGCTGCTGTTGACGGCAATGTCAGGATGATTCGTCTTCAGCATCGACAGGGCCGTGTCGTAGACCTTGTCGGCGGGCGCCATGAGGACGACGGTTGCGACATCATAGCCGCTGCCGTTCGACGACTTGTTGGTCATCTGCTGAACCCGGCCTGAAACTGCTTTAGCCACCATCACCCACTGTGCCTGCGCGCCCATTGTTGTCAGCAGCGTTCCCGCCATCACCGCGCCCAGCAACCATTTCCGTACACCCATTTTCTCCTCCAACAAGTGAGCCCCAACAAGTCCGCTACCTGCTGGGGCGTCACATCGAATTACCAGGTTCGTAAAGCCGAAACTACGCTCAGGCGGTCATTACTTCTTCTGCTGATCTTTCGGCGGATAATACGAAAACATCTTCTGGATCGCCTTGTTCAAGTTGTTGATGTTTTTATTGCTGTTGTCGCTGATGGTGTCGGTGGCCGAGCCGCGCCACAGCAACTCATGGTCCTTGGCATCGGCGATTTCGACGACCAGCGTACCCTGCTTGGTGACGTAGGTGTTATAGCTCACGTTGCCCGGTCCCCAGTAACCCCAGCCCCACGCTGGGCCAAAGCCGTAACCGGTGCCGATGACTTCTTTCTGATCGTGGATGCTGTTGCTGTAGACGACCCACACGTCGGGATTGGACTGCACTTCGGTCAGTCCCTTGGCCTGCAACTGCTTGTTGATCCCATCGACAATGCGCTGGTCCCAGAATCCTTTGGCGGGATGAGGGCTTTTCTCCCACATGTAGGTGTGATAGTTGGAGAAATTCGCGCTGCGGTCATAGTCCGTATTGATCTTTTGCGCGAAAGCTACCGTAGATAACAACAGCGCGGCAACAACACCCGCGAAAACGCGTTTGTTCATGAAACGGCTCCCTTTGGATTGACTGCGATGCACGCCCATCTCGCACCGCGTGGCATGGTCAAGATACTATCCTGAGTTGCCGCCGTCCAGTCGATTTCCCCGGCCCCGCTTTGGGAACCTTTTGCCACGGCCAACGTATTGCCTGAGGGAGACGCTATGAGTGCGATGGATCTTTGCGGTTACCTCTGGGTGGCGTTCTTCGTAATCTGGGTTCTTTGGGGAATTAAAACCAAGCCTACCCAGTCGCGTGAAGCCGCCAGTTCGCGACTCTCCTACATTCTCTTCACGGTGGCGGCATATTTCCTGATGTTCAGCCATGACATCACCCAGCCGTGGCTGCGCCAGCGGCTGTATGCGCCCACCCCATTCAGCAACAGTCTCGGCGTTGCAGTCACCCTCGCCGGACTTCTCTTTGCCTTCTGGGCTCGCTTCTATCTCGGAGAAAACTGGAGTGGCGCCGTCACGGTGAAGGTCGGCCACCAGTTGGTGCGCACCGGACCGTATCGCTGGGTCCGCCATCCTATCTATACCGGCTTGCTATCGGCAATGCTGGGGACCGCTATCATCCGTCATCAGGTGCGAGGCCTGATTGCCGTCGTGTTGGCCTACATCGGCTTCAAGATGAAGAGCAAGATCGAGGAGCGAACGATGATCGGCACCTTCGGCGAGCAATATGACGACTACAGCCGCACTACCGGCGCCATTGTTCCGAAGCTGCGGTTTTGATGCAAACGGCGTAAAGTTGCGGCTGCCCTGCAACAGAAATTTCGCCGGCTGGCCAACGAAGTTGCTCCCCTGCTACTCTCAGCCTACTAGCAGTATGATTTCTGCCATCTCCGGATATCTGGCCCTTAGCCGCCCCCTGCGGCGTCAGGCAATTCCTCACGCCGTTCGCGGTCAGCGTTCTCCTTTTTCTCACGATCCCGGCTTACTCCCTTTCGACCCCAGTTTCCGACCGCGGCCCGTGTACTCGTCCGGAAGCCGGGGCAGCGGCGGTATCACCTCCTGAGTTGCGCAGCCGCAACGGTGTGCTGGACGTGACGCTGCACTTCAAGTATCAGGTTACTTACGCAGGCCAGGGTCCGCCGCGCTACTGCTACGTAACCGATGATGGTCTGGAGTCGCCGACGCTGCGCGTCCATCCCGGCGATCAACTGATCCTGCATCTGAAGAACGACCTGCCGAGTTCGGCATCGGTGACGCCTGCGCATGCTGCTGCGGCGGCGAAGAGTCAGGACGATTGCGACGCGACGGCGATGTCTGCCTCGATGACAAACCTGCACTTCCATGGCACGACGATTCCGGCCGTGTGCCATCAGGACGAGGTCATTCGCACCGCCGTCCCCGCTGGCGGCGACTTCGAATATCGTGTGACCATTCCGCGCGACGAGCCGCCGGGTCTGTACTGGTACCACCCGCATCCCCACGGATACTCCGAGCGTCAGGTGCAAGGCGGCGCTTCGGGCGCGCTGATCGTTGAGGGCATTGAAGCCGTTGTGCCGGCGGCGCACAATCTGCCGGAGCGCGTGCTCATCCTTCGCGACCAGACGCTGACCAACGTGCAATACACCAGTCCCGACACCCCGGCCTGGGACATCTCGCTGAACTACGTGCCCGTCGTCTTTCCGCAGAATGTGCCGTCGGTCATCCAGACGCGGCCGTCCACGCGAGAGCTCTGGCGCGTGCTGAATGCCGGAGCCGACACCATCTTCAATCTGCAGTTGCTGGTGAAGGGAGCCGCACAGCCCGTCCAAGTCGTTGCCATCGATGGTGTGCCGCTGGGGAATCGTAAAGATGCGCTGTCGCAAACCAGCGTAGCGCTGCCTCCGGGCGCGCGCGCCGAGTTCATCGTACAAACGCCGGCCGCGGGAGAGCCCGCGCAACTGGTCACGACGGATTGGAATACCGGAATCGAAGGCGATCGCGATCCCGCGCGGCCGATTGCCAACGTCGTGAGTTCAGCCGATGCACACGAGCCCGCGACTCCGGACATTAGCCAGAGCCGGCAATACAGCTCGCCGCCGTGGGCCGACCCTTTAGACACGCGCCCGCATATCGAGCGGCGTTTGTACTTCTCGCAACTATCGCCAGAACCCACCGAACTTGACACGTCTGTCTTCTACTTCGTAACCGTTGTGGGCCAAAAGCCGCAGGCCTATCGCATGGGCCAGCCGCCAAATATCGTGCTGCACCAGGGCGACGTCGAAGATTGGATTGTCGAGAACCGGGCGCGCGAGGACCACGTCTTTCACATTCACCAAATCCACTTTCGCGTTCTCGAGATCGACGGTAAGCCGGTGCAGGATGCCGCTCTGCGCGACACCTACAATCTGCCGCATTGGGATGGCTCCGGCCCCTATCCCAGCGTCAAGCTGCGCATGGATTTTCGCGACCCCAATACTGTGGGCACGTTTCTCTATCACTGCCACATCCTCAAGCACGAAGACATGGGGATGATGGGCGTTATCCAGGTGCTGCCATCCGGAGTGGCGACCGTGACGACGGTCACCGTACCCGCCAAAATCGAGGTGGGAACCAGCGTCAACGTAACCGCGACGGTGCGCGGGCAGAAAGCGGTTCCGAGCGGACTGGTGCAATTCGCCATCGACGGCATTCAGTCCGGCAGGCCGGTTGCGCTGGCCGACGGCCACGCCACGTTCACGACCTCGTTCGGCGATTCCGACGAGCACTCCATCACCGCCGGTTATCTCGGCGACTCGGTTCATGACGAGTCACTCTCGCGCCCGCTGAAAATCCGTGCCAACGGTCCTTAGCGCGCAATCGCCTGTGCTAGACTCGCTCCGCCACATCTGAGTACCCCTCGTCATCAGGAGCGCGCCCATGCTTCGCCGTATCGGAGCTGTCCTTGTTGTTGCTGTTGTACTTTCCCTCTCGGGATTTGCTGTGCAGGGAAGCGGCCAGTCAGCCCTCCAAGACTATTTCGTCGGCAGGCAAGTCACGCTGCAGATCGATATGCCCGGCACGCAGAAGGGCGTCGACCTGCGCATGGATCAAAACGATCCCATGGATTGGAAGCGGTATTCCAGCCGCTTGAAGGAGTTCGGGCCGGCTATTCGCAGTGGCGACCGCTCCACCATTACAACCCTGGTGGTAAAGAAAAACCTCATTGAGTTCCAACTCGACGGCGGCGGCTTCGGGACGTTCTGGGATGACGACAGTACGACGGTCACGCCCTATCACGTCGAGAAAAGTAATTATGAGAAGCAGCTTGAGCGCGATATCCAGAACACTACCGATCCGCAGCGCCGCCGCGATCTTCAGCGCGAACTGGATCGCGTGCGCAGCCGCCGCGAGCGCGAGCAGCGTGCCGACGACCGCGCTGCGCAGATTGCCAGCCAGATGAAGACGCAGCAGGTCGCCGACCGGCGCACGCGCGGCGGCTCGCGTTTCAACCTGCGGTGGAATGGCAGCATTCCGCAGGACCAGCTCACGCCGGACGCGGTGATGAAGCTGCTGGAAGGCTATGTCGATTTCGGCGATGTACAGGCTGAGAAGCCCATCCTGCAAGCGACCGCAACCAATCCTCCGGCGCCCAGCGCTCCCGCAGCCGCAGCGGGCGGTACGCCAATCACGCAGCTCAAGCGCGGCATGGCGATCGGCGACGTCAGCCAGTTAATGGGGCTCGGCCGCCAGCTTTCGCAGTCCACTTCGGAAGAGGGACTGAAGACGCAGATCTTCGAATACCTGCCCAACGACTATCGCGTCGAGGTTACGTATGTCGATGGCATCGTGGTGCGCTACTCGATCGAATCGCGCTAGGGTCGTCAGGGTTTCTGTTCAGCCTGCGCCGCCAGCGATAAATACTTCTGCTGATTGGCAGAATCGCCAAGCTGGGCGTAGGCGAAGCTCATGTGCGCAAAGGCGGTGGTGCGGACAGCCGGCATCTCCGCGGCCGCACTCTGGGTCAGGTCGATGACCTGCTGAAACTGCGCGATGGCCTCCCGCGGATGACGCTGTTCTTCTTCATAAATTCCCAAGTGTAGGTGGGGAAAAGGGAACAAGGGATCCATGGCCTCGGCCGCGCGGAAGTGATCGATGGCTTGCTGGCGATCACCGCGTCGCTGCAGGGTTTCGCCAATCACGTTTTCAGCCATTGCGTTGTTGGGAACAGCGTCGGCTGCGTGCGTCCACAATGTGAGATCGTCGGCCCAGTAGTTGACTTGCTGCCGCGTAGCCAGCATCAGTAGCACTAACAGGGCTGCCGTGGCGACCGGTAGCCAGACCCGCGAAGAACTTGCGCGCTCGGCGGCGTCGGCAACGCTCCAGCAGAGCGCGATGAACAGTCCCACGAACGAGACGTACGCGTAACGGTCAGCCATCGCATGGTTGCCGACCTGCACCAACTGGATCATCGGCACCAGCGTGCCCAGAAACCAGAGCCACCCCACCGCAAGGTATCGGCGGCTGCGATTGACTACCGCGAGCCACGTCGCCAGCAACAGCAAGAGCAGGATGAGCGCGGTTTGCCAGACAGGCGGCGACGTGCGCGCATGCGGATAGAAGAACGACAAATTCCGCGGCCAGACAAAGTGCTGGAAGTATTTCGCGTAGCCGACGATCGAGCCGCTCAGGCGCACGGAAAACGGATAGGTGTTCAAGCCACCCAGCGTTTGATTGGCCCACTGCGCCTTCATGGTCATGTAGGCGCTTCCGGCGGACAGAAACAGCAGCGGAACTTTCTCGAGCAGCAGCCACCGCAGACTCTTGCCGGGAAGCATGCGTCCCGGCATGACTCCTGACGATGTGTCGCTACTCTGGAACATGCGTCCCAGCGGCCAGTAGTCCCACAGCAGCAGTACGAAGGGCAGAGTGATCACCTGCGGCTTCGACATCAAGCCCATCGCGAAGAGCAGCGCCACCAGCAGATATCGTCCAAGGTTCGGACGACTCGCATACCAGCGATAGGCAATCAGCGTCGCCAGAAAGAACGCCATGCAGAGAACAGTCTTTCGCTCGGCAACCCACGCGACCGCCTCAACGTTGACGGGATGCAAGGCAAACAGAGCTGCCGCTGCGAAGCTACGTCCGACGTAACCGGTGGCCTGCGCGAGCAGCCAAAAGAGCAGCAGGGCATTCAGCGCGTGCAGCGCGAGGCTGCTCAGGTGATGCGACCCGGGATCGAGGCCGAAGAAGTGAATGTCCAGCCCATGCGACAGCCAGGTCAGCGGATCCCAATTGGAATAATGAAACGTCGTAAACGACCACTTCACCATTTCCCAGTTCATCGGCTTGAGGTGATAGTTGTTCACCACATAGCCGTAGTCGTCGATGCTGATGAACGGATGCTGCCCCACCGGCGCATAAACCGCCACGGTCAGAGCAACCAGAATGCATGCGAGCAGGCCATATCGCACTGGCAGCGGCAAGAAACGGCTAGGCTGGGAGCCGGACTGCGGGCTGGGCATGTTTTCGAAGATATCATTGCGGCCGCGCACGTCGCGCGGGTGACGAACCATCGAAATTCGAATGCCCTAAGTCTCGCGACGTTCGACACCGAGAGCCCGTCACGTGCCGCTCCCGGATCTTCTCCAATGACTTAGGAACTTCCATATCGCAGGCAAAATGAATGGGAAGCCGTTGCCGGCCTCCCATTAGTTGTTGTGATAGAAGAACGACCCGCCGAAGCTACACGTGCGCCAGGTCGTAGCGATCGTTGTTCATGACCTTGCCCCACGCGGCGGCAAAGTCCTTCGCGAAGGTCTCTTTCGAGTCGGTGCAGGCATAAACCTCGGCCAGCGCGCGAAGCTGCGAGTGCGAGCCAAAGATCAGGTCGACCCGCGTACCCGTCCACTTCACCTTGCCTGATTTGCGATCGACGCCTTCGTACACGCCTTCCGTCGAGGACGGCCGCCACTCGGTGTTCATGTCGAGCAGGTTGACGAAGAAATCGTTCGTCAGCGTACCCGGCTTGTCGGTAAAGACGCCGTGCTTGGCGCCGCCGTAGTTGGTGTCCAGCGCGCGCATGCCGGCAACCAGGACCGCCATCTCGGGAGCTGACAGCTTCAGCAACTGCGCCTTGTCGACCAGTAGTTCTTCCGGCGAGGTTCCGTTCTGCCTGCGCAGATAGTTGCGGAATCCGTCGGCCTTGGGCTCCAGCACCGCGAAGGAGTGCACATCGGTCTGCTCCTGCGAAGCATCGGTGCGCCCAGGCGTGAAGGGAACTTTTACGTCCTGACCACCCTTTTTCGCAGCTTCTTCGACCGCGGCGTTGCCGCCCAGAACGATCAGGTCGGCGAGCGAAACCTTCTTCTTGCCGCCCTGTGCGTTGAAGTCTTTCTGGATGCCTTCCAGCGTCGCAATCACTTTGTTCAGCTGCTCCGGCTGATTCACTTCCCAGTACTTCTGCGGAGTCAGGCGGACACGGGCGCCGTTAGCACCGCCGCGCTTATCGGAGCCGCGGAAGGTTGACGCCGAAGCCCAGGCTGTCGACACCAGTTGCGGAATCGTCAGTCCTGACGCGAGGATCTTTGCCTTCAGAGCAGCCGCGTCCTTTTCGTCGATCAGTTCGTGATCGACGGCGGGCACGGGATCCTGCCAGATCAGCTCTTCCTTCGGAACCAGCGGGCCGAGATAACGCGGGAGCGGTCCCATATCGCGGTGGGTCAGCTTGAACCACGCCCGCGCGAACGCGTCCGCAAACTCCTGCGGATTCTCATAGAAGCGCTTCGAGATCGGTCCGTAGATCGGGTCAAAGCGCAGCGCGAGATCCGTGGTCAGCATCGACGGCGCGTGCTTCTTGGAACCGTTGTGAGCATCCGGCACCGAACCTGCGCCAGCGCCGTTCTTCGGAGTCCACTGATGCGCACCAGCCGGGCTCTTGGTCAGCTCCCAGTCGTACTTGAAGAGGTTGTCGAAGAAGTTGTTGCTCCACTTCGTCGGCGTCGTGGTCCAGGTGACTTCCAGACCGCTGCCGATTGTATCCTCGCCCTTGCCGGTGCCGAACGAATTTCTCCAGCCCAGGCCCTGCTCTTCGATGCTGCATCCTTCAGGCTCCGGACCCACATGGGACGCCGGGCGCGGCGCCGTGCGTCTTGCCAAACGTGTGACCGCCGGCAATGAGCGCCACCGTTTCTTCATCGTTCATCGCCATGCGGGCAAAGGTCTCGCGGATGTCGCGCGCGGCGGCAAGCGGATCAGGGTTGCCGTTGGGGCCTTCCGGATTCACGTAGATCAGGCCCATCTGCACGGCAGCCAGAGGATTCTCCAGATCGCGATCGCCGCTGTAGCGCTCGTCCGCCAGCCACTTGCCTTCGGGACCCCAGTAGATGTCCTCGCCCGGCTCCCACACGTCTTCGCGTCCGCCGGCGAAGCCAAAGGTCTTGAAGCCCATCGACTCCAGCGCGACGTTGCCGGTGAGGATCATGAGGTCGGCCCAGGAAATTTTCTTGCCGTATTTCTGCTTAATCGGCCAAAGAAGGCGGCGCGCCTTATCAAGGTTGACGTTGTCGGGCCAGCTATTGAGTGGCGCGAAGCGCTGTTCACCTGAACCGGCTCCGCCGCGGCCATCGGCAATGCGATAGGTTCCGGCGCTATGCCACGCCATACGAATGAAGAGCGGACCGTAATGTCCGAAGTCGGCCGGCCACCATTCCTGCGAATCCGTCATCAGGCCCTGCAGGTCCTTGATCACCGCATTCAGGTCGAGCTTCTTGAACTCTTCGGCGTAGTTGAACTCCTTGCCCATCGGATCGGACTTGGGGGAGTGCTGGTGCAGGATGTTGACGTTGAGCTGATTCGGCCACCAGCTCGAATTGTTCTGGGGCCGGCTGGCGCCGTGGGCTACCGGGCACTTGGATTCGGTTGACGAGGTTTGCTGACTACCGGAAGCGGAAGCTCCCGCTGCGTTGGCAAGTTCTTTTTCCATGTTTGTATTTCCTTCGGACGAAACAGTAAGTAATGAAGGTCGAGCCAATGTTTGCCTTCGAATTTGTTCAATCAGCGCCGGCCCTACGCCGGCACTCTCTCTCTGTATTCACATCCCACCGACGCTTAGCGAGCAGCGCGTCGTGGAGCGCATTTGGTGCAGAACCCACGGAAAATGAGTTGGCTTTCACGAAGCACCCGTTTGCCAAGGGCCGCCGATGCCGGCTTGGGCACGTCGAACCATTCCAGGTCTTCAACGTTGCCGCAGCGGTCGCAGATGAAATGGTGATGGCGCACGCTCTTGGCATCAAAGCGCGCCGCCCGGCCTTCAACGGCCACTTCACGCACCAAACCCGCTTCCACCAGGTCACGAAGATTGTTATAGGTTGTGGCCCGCGAAGAGCGAGGATCCACCCGATTCACGGCCTCAAAGATTTCTGCGGCGGTGGGATGCCGTTTGCAATCCATCAGGAATGCCATCACCGCATAGCGCTGCGGAGTGCATCGCAAACCGCTAGCTTCCAGGCACTGTTTGATGGCTTCGGCGTCCATGACCATATTTAGAATATATCTAATCTGAGATATTGTCACGACTGCTGCGGGCAGGCTATGGGACGACAGATACCTTGGCTGCGAGGGCAAGACATTGGGTTCAAGGCGCGAAACTCGAACCGTTTTAGGCTCCCTCGAAGCTCAGTAACGGCAACAGATTGCAGGGAAGAGTTTGCTGGAGTGAGGGCTTACATTCTGGCAGATTGCGTCAGTCGTGACGGCACGCCGCGGTAAGACTCAGCCACCATCCAGGCGCCCACGGTAAGCACAACCGAGATCACTGTCTCGCTCCACTGGAAAGCGTCTTTGGTGCCGCCCGCCACGACGGGGAACCAGACCACCAGCGTGAATAGGCCAATCTGCAGCGCCGTAAGCGCAGCGGCCAACCTTGCATACACGCCCATGATGACCGCCAAGCCCGCCATGACGAAGGCGCAGCCCGTGAGGAAAGCGAAGGGCACATGCCAGGGCAGCCAACCGGGCACCAGCGAGGCGGTCTGGTGCAGGTACAGGAAGTGGGCAATGCCGAAGGGAATCAGGGCCACGCCAAAAAGCAATCTGGCGATGCGCAGACCTCTCTCACCGGTGGCGAAACCGAGGCGTCGCCTGTCCCAGTCGGTGGCAAACCAGATATACAGCACCCACACAGCCGCGGCCATCACCGCGATTTTGCTGGCTGCCCACCAGTAATCCACGGTGAACGACAGTAACATGCTGGGCACTCTCAACAGCAGCAGCCAAAGCAGAAGATAGGCAAGCAGCACACGGGCGCTAACTGCAGCGGTGCGTTGCCACAGCAAACCCAGGCCGCAAACTAGGGAGACAAGCGCGCACAGATAAGCCAGAGCGGGCGCGGCCTGCGGAATCGGCTGCCACAGCGACACGTAATCGCCCTTGATCAAGCCCAGGATCCCGAGCCCGATCATGGTCGCCGCAAAAACCGCATGACTCGCGCTGGCGATGCGCATCGCCCCATCCTCCAGTCGTATCCCGGTCCATCGACTAGAGGAATCTCTCTAGGCCGAATGCAGGTATTGTATCGGCGGAATAGCGTGGCGGCCCTGCTGGGCTGTGTCTTTGAGCCCGAAGCATGATTCCGGGGGATGAGGTGCTTCGAAGTCAGTCGGATGGGGCCGTTCGTGAAGCAGCGTCGAGGGTCCAGAAGCCATTTGAGATTTCTCCTATCGAATAAAAAGTATCGCGTGCCGCCGCTTCCGAGCCGTGGTCGTTACGGGTTCCAGTCGGCAATTTGTGATCCCAGGTTACGAAAGTACAATCGGCGGTATTGTACTTTCGTAATCTTGCCTGCTATGCCTTCTGGCTTCATACTGACAGATAGGCTGGGAGCGCTTTCGGCCGGCGCTTCTGCCTGACTCCGTTCAAGGGCTTGTTTGTGGTTGATTCTTGTCGGCCATGTTTCACCCTCTCCTCATCTGTCGCGCTTCCTCATCTAACATCGAAAATCGCGTAAGTCTCTGGGGCTCAAGATTTTGCCCGTAACTCCTACGGGCTCAATATTTTGCGGACGCCTCTGTGTGTTTTCAAGAATTTACGAGCGGAAGTGGGGGAGGGGTGTATCCCCACGGCAGTCAATTGTCCAGAACTTGGACGAGGGGTGGACCCGCCTGCAAACCAAGGCCGCACGCGCACCGGGAGCGTCGCGCTTTCCCATGGGTCACGACATCGCTGCATTCCTCGTTGTTATGATGACCTTCGTGGCGAACCGGACGCGACGTGGCAGGTTCATCAGTTTCGAAGGTCTCGACGGCTGCGGCAAGAGCACGCAGCTAGAGCGTCTCGCGGCAACGCTGCGGGAGCAGGACATTGACGTGGTGACCACGCGTGAGCCGGGAGGAACTGAGATCGGAGAGCGCATTCGCGCCGTGCTGCTGGACTCGCGCACTGCCGGCCTGGACTCGGAGGCCGAGATGGCGCTGATGTTTGCCTCGCGTGCGCAGCTGCTCGCCGAGGTGATTCAGCCCGCATTGGGGGCAGGGAAGTGGGTGCTCTGCGATCGCTTCACCGATTCCACCGAGGCGTACCAGGGCGGCGGACGCCAGTTGGGCTCGAAGTCAGTGCTGGAGCTGCATCGCTTGCTGTGCGGCGATGTGTGGCCTGACCTGACGATCCTGATGGATTCGGATGTAAGCTCGAGCGTGCGGCGGGCGCGCCGCCGCAACAAAGCGGCCGAGCTCGACGAGAATCGCTTCGAGAAAGAGAGCCAGGCATTCTTCACCCGGGTGCGCGACGGCTTCCTGGCTATCGCCAAACGAGAACCCCAGCGCGTCGTAAAAATCGACGCCCGTCCGCCGATCGAAGTGGTGCATGAGGAGATTGTGAGCGTGGTGAAGGAGAGATTGAAGACGAGGGATTAGGGGCTAGGGCCTGGTGTCGACCTGCATCTGACTCCACTCCCTGACTCCTAGCATTTGGAATCTTGATATGTCATTCTCCGATTTTCACGGTAACGCCGAGACGGTTCATACCCTGCGAAATATGCTTGCGCAGGAGCATTTTCCTCATGCCTTAATCCTGTCCGGACCGGCAGGCTCGGGGAAGTTCACGCTCAGTCAAATGGTTGCGAAAGCGATGAACTGTCTGGAAAGGCCCATAACCGATGGCCTACCGGACTTTTGCGGGCGCTGCGCCAACTGCGCGCGTATCGCGGACGCCGATGACCTGGAATCTCGCTTTGCCGAAGCCGTCGAGGCGCGCGATAACCTGCGCGAGACCGACAAAAAAGAGACGCGCATTTTCGTGCAGACGCATCCCGACGTGATGATCATTCCGCCCGACCCCCCGCAGATGCTGGTAAAGGTCGACCAGGTGCGTCACGTCATCCACGAGATTTACTTCCGGCCAGTCGAGGGCGGCGAGCGCGTCTACATCTTCAGCGACGCCGACTTCATGAAAGAGGCAGCGAACTCGTTGCTGAAAATCCTGGAGGAACCGCCGGAGTTTGCGACCATCTTTCTTCTCACCGATAATCCCAGCGCGCTGCTGCCGACCATTCGCTCACGCTGCATGCAACTGCGTCTGTCGCCGTTACCGGCCGAAGAAGTGGAGCAGTATTTGGCCAAGGTTCGTCCGGAATTGAAGGCGAAGGAACGCACGTTGATCGCGCGTGTCTCCGGAGGCGGTCTGGGGCGAGCGCGCACCTTTGATTTGGCGACGTATGTTGCGGCGCGCCAGGATGCGCTCACGCTATTGGCCCCGGCGATGGGGAAGCAGGATCACTCTGACTTATTTCGCGCCACGGACACCTACCGCTCGGGTGCCGAGGGAAAGGCAAAAACGGAGCAGCTGATTCGGGTGATGTACTCGCTTCTGGAGGACATGTTGTTCCTGCGCTCGCAGACGCCGGAGCTGGTGCGCAATCAGGACATCCAGGCGGAATTGGCGCGCATGGCTGCCGGCGTGGACTTCGACTGGATCGTGCAGGCAACGCAGCGTCTGGGTGAACTGGAGACGGGCATGCGACGAAACCTGCTGCGGTCGCTGGCTCTGGACAACTTCGCCGCGGCAGTGGAGGGCTGATACCAAAGTAGTACTACGGAGCTGATTGTCATGGACTTTCACCTGTGTTAGGGTATCGTCAAGTTCACACCTAAACGCCTCGGAGCGACCTGCCGGAACCTTGCATGACTTCAAGCGTTGTCTCCCGCCTCCGAGGGATGATTGCCGAAAGGCCGGTGTGCATTACCTTCAGGAGCAAACACCATGAAAGATTCTATGGATGCCACCGCCGTAGGACGAGCTGTTGATCCGGAGGTGTTTGCGAATCGCAAGCTCATCCGCCCTGCCCTCAACCGCAATGACCACGCCCGTCCCGAGGGCGAGCGCCGCAGCAGCGATCGAGGCGACCGGGCTGATCGGGGCGGGGGCGGCTCCAACGGCAAGAAGACTCCTCCGCCGGAGCAGACCCACGCCGAGAATTTCTATTATCAAAAGCAAATGCAGTCCAAGACACCCATGGTGCTGGTACTGCAGGACGGCGAAGAAGTTCACGGCGTCATCGAGTGGTATGACAAATACTGCCTGAAGGTAAATCGGATCGGCGCGACCAACCTATTGATCTACAAGCCAAGCATCAAGTACATGTACAAAGAGAGCGAGTCGACGCCCGCGCCGAGAAAGTAAGCCACGATCCACGATTCGGTTCGGCGTGCTTGGGTGCCTGCTGCCGCAACAGCAGATTCCTTCGTTGACGCGTCCGCAAATGCAGCGGACGCTCCGCTCAGGATGACAATCCCAGCGAATCGAAAACGGTATTCCTCTCTGTGGCACCACTGCCAACTGACGGCTGACTATTCTCTACAGCTTCGGCAGCACGATGCCTTTCTGTGATTGGTACTTTCCGCCGCGATCCTTGTAGCTGATCTCGCAAATCTCATCCGACTGGAAGAAGAGAATCTGGCAGAGGCCTTCGTTGGCGTAAATGCGCGCTGGCAGCGGCGTTGTGTTGGAAATCTCCAGAGTCACGAAGCCTTCCCACTCAGGTTCGAACGGCGTGACGTTAACGATGATGCCGCAGCGCGCGTAGGTCGATTTGCCAACACAGATGGTCAGAACGTCGCGCGGAATCTTGAAGTACTCCACCGAGCGTGCCAGTGCGAACGAGTTCGGGGGAACGATGCAGACATCGGCTTCCAGGCTGACGAACGAGCGCTCGTCGAACTTCTTGGGGTCGACGATCGTGCTGTTGACGTTGGTAAAGATCTTGAACTCGTCGGCGACGCGAAGATCGTAGCCGTAAGAAGAGAGACCGAAAGAGATCACGCCTTCGCGGACCTGCTTCTCCGAAAAAGGGTTGATCATATCGTGCTCGAGGGCCATCTTGCGGATCCAACGGTCACTCTTGATTGCCATGAGGCTCCTGGGTTCGGCGCGTCGGCCGGATTCGTTGTAGCAGGTAGTGAAGCGAATACGTCATCTTACGGAATGCTGCTATTGGTTGACAATGGGCCCGGGCTTCACTACGATTCGCCCATCGGTACGCAAGCTTAAGCTCAAAAGAGACTTACCGCCGCTCCCGAAGTCGGATAGAATCTAACCAATGCCTGCCGGTGGGCCACTCGCCGTGCACGTAAACCCTGCGGAGCCACTTGTGATCAAACTGGACCTGATCAACGAAGTTGTCACCAAGACCGGCGTTACCAAGACCAAGGCCGAGATGGCGGTCGAAACCGTATTTGAGAGCATGAAGAAGTCCCTGGCGCGCGGCGACCGTATCGAGTTGCGCGGCTTTGGAGTCTTCACCGTTCGGCCACGGAAGACCGGTATCGGCCGTAACCCGCGCACTGGCGCCGAGGTTAACATCCCACCCGGAAAGGCTGTGCGCTTTAAGCCGGGCAAGGAGTTGCAGTCGATCGAGTAAGGACCGTCCATTGCACGTCGAGCGTGGCGCCGTCAGTCCACTGGCAGGCAGAAGGCTGCGCTCGCATCGCCGCTTCCGAACGCCGGTGCCGATCATCCAAACAGTAGACGATGTCTGAGCCCACGCCGCCAATCTCCTACACTTTCGAAGTTCCGTCTTATGCCCCGGTGTTCGTTACCGCCCCTGCGCGGCAACGGCCGTATTGGCTGCACCTGCTGCTGCTGGTGCTGACCATCTTCACCACGCTGGTTGTCGGCGCGCGACTGCAATACAACTTTGTCCACGAACTGCCGGCGTTCACCACCGACACTTTCTCGTTGCCCCTGTTTCCGATTCGCTGGATTCTGCAGAGTCCCGCACGGCTGGCGATGGGCCTTCCATTCTCGATGACGTTGCTGGCCATCCTGCTGGCCCACGAGTTCGGACACTTTGTAGTCGCCGAGCGGAACGGCGTCTATGCAACATTGCCGTATTTCGTTCCAGCTCCTACGCTGATTGGAACTTTCGGAGCGCTCATCCGCATCAAGTCGCCCATCCGCTCACGCAAGGCGCTTTTCGATATCGGCATCGCCGGTCCGATCGCTGGATTTCTCGTAGCGCTGCCCGTGCTTTTGTGGGGATTGGCGCTTTCCAAGCCGATGCCGGCCGAAGCCACAGGTTCTGCGCTGGAGTTCGGCTACCCGCTGATCTTTCACCTGTTCCATCACGTCCTATCGCCGCTGGCACACAACAATGCTCCCTTGAGTGCGCTGTATCTGCATCCGGTAGGAATTGCTGCCTGGGTTGGCATGTTCGCTACGGCGCTGAACCTGATACCTGGGCGGGCAATTCGATGGTGGACACATCATCTACGCGGTCGCTCCACGCGCGCACAAATGGGTCACGCGAACCACCATCGGCTTACTGATTCCGCTGGGCATTTTTTTCTGGATGGGCTGGCTGGTTTGGGCTGTGATTCTGGCCTTTACCGGGATGCGCCATCCCGACGTTCCGCAATGGCCCGACATCGGAGCGACTCGGCGATGGTTGGCCGTCGCTGCTGTCGCGATGTTGGCCCTCACCTTAGTCCTCGCACCATTTCATGGAGCAGCGCTGTTCGGTAGCTGACAAAAACGCGCCGGACGTATCCGGCGCGATGAGCACTGCGCTGTTAAGGCTTCAGCCGTTCGCCTTCTGATGACACTCCGCACACTTGGTCGGGGCTGCCTTTCCAGCCTCATTTTGCTTCTTGTGACAATCGATGCACAGACCGGCGGTCGCGGTCGGGTTGTGGAATGCGCCCTGCAAATTAGTCGTCACCGGTGGTGTAGCTGGCCTGGTGTGACAGTCCGTGCAGGCTTCCTGCGGGGACTTCAGCGGCTTTTCCGGCTTGGAAGCGTGGTGACAGACATCGCACTTCGCCGCAACCTTGAGATGGGAAGTGTGGTCGAACTTCACGGCACCCATCGGAGCGCCTTTCAAGATGATGGGCGCTTTGGGGACCTGCGCTTGCTGCGCCACAGCGCCCGTAATCATGAGAAATACAAAACATCCAAGCAGCACTGCGATCAGTTTGTTAAATTTCACGGCGCCTCCGGGAAACGCGTTTACCCAATGTGCCGCGCAGAGATTCTTTCCGCCGGCATCCCGATTCTAGGGAGAGGTAGACCGCATGTTCTGTGACGCCGGTTTCGTTGGGCTGTGATAAGGAAGCCAGCAGCTAACATGTCTTTACGAGATGTCATCGCGAATAGATTCCGGCGGAATCGTTTTCATCCCGCATTTTCGAAACACCCCCAACTGTTCACCGGCAATTTCCTGATACTATCCGCTGCGTGAGATTTCGCAGACTGCGATGGATTCACTTCTTCCTTCTCCTTCTGCCGGCAGTCCCTCTGCACGCGCAGGAGATTTCAGGCAACTGGCAGGGGCTGCTCGCAGGAAAGTTTCGCGTCGTTCTGCAAATCACCAAGAGTGCCGACGGCAAACTCCAGGGAGATCTCTTTCGCATCGATCAAACGCCCCATTCCATTCCCGTCCCGACGTTGTCCTTCGATAGCCCAACCTTGAAATTCACCATCGATGCATTGCACGCTTCCTATGAAGGCGCGCTTAGCGCTGACGGCACGACCATCAATGGGACAATGACCATGGGACAGGCGACACCGCTCATCCTGGAACGCGCTGCCCCAGCGACAGCGTGGAAGCTCTATTCCTCACCCCACACAGTCCAGATGATTTCCGTGGAGAAGGGTGTCAGCCTGGAGGTGCTCGATTGGGGAGGCAAGGGACGGCCGCTGGTTCTGCTGGCGGGTTTGGGAGACACGGCCCACGTCTTCGATGAGTTCGCTCCAAAGCTCACGGCCAGCTATCACGTCTATGGCATCACTCGCCGTGGCCGCGGCGATTCCAGCGCGCCGGAACCCAATGCGACAAACTATACCGCCAGCAGATTAGGAGAAGATGTGCTGGCCGTCATCGATGCGCTGCATCTCAAACAAGCCCGTAATCGTGGGGCACTCCCTGGCCGGCGAGGAGCTAAGCTACATCGGATCGCGTCATCCTGAAAAGGTGGCCGGACTGATTTACCTGGAAGCAGGTTATCCGTACGCCCTCTACGATCAGGCCGACGGCGAGCTGGAACTGGATGCCATCGAATTACAGAAGCAGCTTCGCCAGTTTACGAATGGGTATGCCCAGGAGCCGGTTAAGGATTACGACCAGCTGATTGCCAATCTGGAGCGGGTTGAGAAAGAGGTCAAGAAGCACCAGCAAGATATGGGAAATCTTCCTCCCACTCCGGTGAGCCCGAGGATGACTCCGGACCTGTTCGCGATCATGGAAGGCCGGGAAAGTTTCACAACGATCCATGCACCCGCACTCGTGATCTTCGCAATCGATCCCAGCCCCATCTCCGGCGATGATCCCCAAGCTCGCGCGCAAGCCGCGCGACAGGCGCTTACGGTACGCGACAAAAACCTGCAGATCGCTGCGTGGAAGCGGCAAGTCCCTTCAGTCCACATGGTGCTGATCCCGCATGCGACGCATTCTATTTTCCAATCTAATGAGGCCGACGTTCTACGGGCGATGAATGCTTTCATCGCCACACTGCCCCTGTGAACTAGGATGGTAAGGCAGCGGACTCTGGCCTGAAGACCTGCTCAACCGGGTCTTAGAAGTTCACGCCGAGTTCGAGAACCGTGGTGGGTTGCGAGATATCCGGGTTGAAGACGTAAGTCGTGAACTCCCACTTCTTATAGGTGACGCCCACCAGGAAGCCCCGTTGCGTGTCGAGCGGCGTATGGTACGCCTTGGTACGCTGGGCCACGACGCCGACATTGAGCCAGCTCAGCAGGTTGTAGGTAATCTCCGGCCAGCTGTAGAAGAAGCTTTCGGAGGTCTTGTCGGTGTCGACCACGTATTCGCTGGTGCTGCTGAACGAGAGCTTTTTCCAGGTGAGCGACAACTCCAGTCCGGGAGCGACGCCGTTCAGGTCGCCGAAGACGCCGCCAATCATCGGCGTCGCGCTGAATTGCACAGTCTTGCCGACGCTGTAGTTGTAACCTAGCCACAACGATCCGGCGTGCTGAGCCTCGTAGTTGTAGCGCGCCTCCAGATGAAGCCAGCTGTGGTTGGCGGTGAAGACCGGGCTGACGTATGAGCCGCCTTCGGGCACGATGTATCCGTCGGTGATCAGCGAGTATGTCCACGATGGCTGATCAGCCGATGTCGAAGCGGATGCGGTTGGCGCCGGCGTCGCCGGTGCAGGTGTACCTTGAGCGCGGGCCAGCGTCGTCAGCAGCATTGCGATGCAGAGAGCGCCGAGATGGGGCGCGCTTCTCATCCACCCAGCCCGATCGTGAGACTCACCATCACGCAGCCGATCAGCACCATGGCGATCCCCCAGCCTTTGGCGCTGTGTCCTGCGTAGCGGCCATACGAATGTCCCGCCAGAAACAGGATGAACAGGGCAATCCCATCCGAGATGCGCGCGGCCAAGCCTACTCGCGAAATGAGGAGAAAGGGCAGCACAAGCGGAAGGGTGGAGAAGAAGACCAGGTTGAACACGCCGAAGGCGCCGCGCCAGTCTTCCGCCTTCAGCCGCGGCTTGGGCGGAGCTTCAGGAAATTTTTCCAGCTTCTGGCGAATGGAATCGACCGCCGACGGGGGTATCAGCGAAGCCAGCACCGGCGGTAATGCGTCGGTGATGATCTGGTTGGCTTCCTCAGGTCCTTTTGCGCGGTGGACCCGGCGGAGGATTTTGAGAGTGTGTCCACGCTCGCTGACACAGGACATGATGTACATGATCGCGTCGATGACTCCCCAGGCGAGATTGCAGCCGAGGGCGCCGATCAACATCTCGTGTATCTGTACGCGACCGGCGCGCGCCACGCGCAGCGACACGGTGAAGGTCATCACCATGATCACGCCGAAGAGGATCTCGGATGAGCGCTCCAGCGGATCGAGCACCGGCTGATAGTGGAGAAGCTTGCTGATTTTGCTATTTTGCGCAGCTGTCGTCATGACAGTCAGCTCCTGCGCCGGGTGCTGCGGACTCTGAATGGAAGCGGCGGAAAGGTTGCCGACAAGGTTGCAGGTCGCAGATGCTCGTTGACAGCGGTTTTTGGCTCCCGGACAATTGAGAGTAGCAGGAAAGGACCAGAAATGTTCCCCCAAGAAGGACAAACTGCACCTCCAGAGCCGCCGGAGCCAACGCCCGACAAGAGCTCGCTTCTCAAGTGGGTGGCGTTAGGTGCGGCTGCGATCTATGTGATCGCCTCGTTGTATCTCCTCTATGACATGAGGACGCGCGTGGTTGCACTGGAAACCAGAGAGCAAGCTGTGGAGACCCAGCAGGCGCAGTTGACGGAACGCCTGCATGCGACGTCGAGCGAGTTCAAGCAGCAGCTGTCTTCGCAGGTGGGAGCGACGAAGCAGGAGATGGCGGAGCGCGCGGCTGAGCTGGAACGCGAGCAGAAGGCCGTGGCTGCCAATGCGGCGCGCCTGTCGGCGCAACAGAGTCAGCAAGGTAAGCAGCTCGCCGCGGTTAATAGCGAAGTGAGCAGCGTGAAGACCGACGTCGGCTCGGCGAAGACCGATATCCAGAAGACGCAGACCGATCTGGCCGCGACCAACTCCAAACTGGAGCGGACTATCGGCGACCTTGGGGTGCAGAGCGGCCTGGTCGCTCACAATGCCTCCGAACTCGAGATGCTGAAGCGCAAGGGCGAACGGAACTACTACGACTTCACGCTGCAAAAAGGCGCCAGAACGCCGGTGTCAACCGTCAGCCTGCAGTTGAAGAAGGTCGACGTCAAGAAGAGCCGCTTCACTCTGAATGTGATCGCCGACGACAAGACCATCGAGAAGAAGGACAAGACAGTCAACGAGCCGCTGCAGTTTTACACCGGACGCGACCACATGCTCTACGAACTGGTGGTCTTCACCGCCGACAAGAACGCAGTAACCGGTTACCTCTCGACTCCGAAGAACGCTCCTACCCCGGTTACTCCCTAGAAAGAGCTGCTGTAACGCGGTTACTTCTCAAGATGAGCCTAAAAAAGGGCGCGGCGAAAGCCGTGTCCTAACGTTCACCTCCTTGTCTCAAAGGGGCGGTAAGAGTGTCTCTGGGCCCGGTTACCACCACCATAATGCCTCTAGGCAAAGGCGCTAAAGCGTCATATGTTAATAGCCAAGTAGTTCCACGCGCCCGAACCTTTTTAGTGGGTAGCAAGAAAGGATGACCCATGTTTCAACAAAAGGTCCCGATTAGTATTACCTCGACCCAGACCCAGCCGCCGCCGGTAACCCCTTTTGACTTGCCACGTCCGGCAGTGCGCAGGGAGCCGATGGAGCGAGGCGCCATTTTAAAGTATGCGCTGCTGGTGGTAGCGACGGCCTATATCGTCGCGTCGTCCTACTTCATGTACTACACGTACAGCGTGTATGAGGTGCGGCCCAGGGTGGTCGCGCTGGAGCAGAAGCAGAAGGCGATGGAAGCCGAGCAAGCAGAGCTGGCCAAGAAGGTACATGTCCGGTTGTCGGAGTTCAACAAGACTCTGACCACAGAAGTTGGTTCGACCAAGCAGGAGATCACGTTACGCGCAGCCGAGTTGGAAGAGCAGCAGAGATCTGCGGCTGCCAAGCTGGCCGCTGCACAGAGCCAGCAGAGCAAACAGCTGGCCGCCGTCAGCGGCGAAGTGACGAACGTGAAGTCTGATGTGGGCGCCGCCAAAGCTGACATCCAGAAGACGCAGACCGAGCTGGCTGCCACCAACTCTAAGCTCGCCAACGCCATGGGTGACATGGGCATGCAGAGCGGGCTGATCGCCCACAATGCCTCCGAACTGGAAGAGCTGAGGCACCGTGGCGATCGCAACTACTTCGAGTTCAGCCTGCAAAAGGGTGTTCGCAGCCGCGTGTCGAACATCAGCCTGGTGTTGAAGAAGGTCGACCCGAAGAAGAACACATTCACCATGAATGTGCTGGCTGACGACAAGACGATCGAGAAGAAAGACCGTACTCTGAACGAACCGCTGCAGTTCTACAGCGGCGCCGACCGCCTGCTATATGAAGTGGTGGTGTTTAACGCGGGCAAGAACACGGTTAGCGGTTACCTGTCGACTCCGAAGTTTCCGACCCAACAAGCCAAGCAGTAACGATTCCCCGCAGCGCCTTCAGGCTTACTTGGAGGCGCTGCTTTTTTCATGCAGCACGATCGGCGCCTGGTCGTAGGGCTCGATGGTAACGACCGTGTCTTTGCGGGCGTCGAACTGCTCCTTCGTCACCGTCGGCGAGATCAGCACAGTGCCCGTCTGCTCACCTCCCGGCGGAATCTTCATTTCGACCTGCAGCGGACGGCCGTGTCCCTGAAGCTCGGGATAAACGCTCAAATAGCGGTCATAGTCGCTTGCCGCGGCAGCTCCGTCGGACTGATCGCCCTGATCGGTTGTTATGGCTCCTTTGATGTCCTTGATGTAGAGCGTCTTGTCGCCGACATTGTGCAGAGTCACGGTGATAAGGATCATCGGGCTGGGCATGTTCGCGGGCTGGCTGAAGAAAACGCCGCCGATGTTGCCTTGTGCCGCGGGTTTTGCGCGATTGATGTACATCACCACCGCGACAACGAGCCCCACCAGGACTAGAGCGACGGCGACTGGCGCCATGGGCGGCAGATTGCGCTTGGCCGTGCCGAACTCCTGGTAGGCGTCCGCGTCGGATGCAGGCGTTACGGCTGGTGGTAGGGAAGTGCTGGGTTCGTCCGCCATAATTGCCTCCGGCAAACTGCGGTTAGTTCCATTCGTGCTTTATCGCCTTGCGAAACGCCTTCTCGGGCAAGGTGTTCAGGACATCGTCCGCAGTGAGCCAGGCGCGACGTGCCTGAAGAATGCCGTACTTAATCTTCTCGAAGTGCGAGGTGTGGTGAGCATCCGTGTTGATCACGATCTTCACCCCACGCTCGCGCGCCATACGCAGATGAACATCGTTCAGGTCGAGGCGATCAGGATACGCATTCAGCTCCATGGCGACTTTATTCTTCAACGCCGCGTTCAAAATCGCGCTCATGTCGAAGCTGTAGGCGTCGCGGCGTAACAAGAGCCGGCCCGTCGGATGGCCGAGAATCGAGACATTCTTGTTCCCGATGGCGCGCAGCAGGCGGTCGGTCATCTGCTGCGGTTCCTGGTTGAACGCCGAGTGAACGCTGGCAACGACGACGTCCATCTGCTCAAGTACGGAGTCGGAGAGATCGAGTTCACCGTCGGCGAGGATGTCGACCTCGATGCCGGCCATGATGGTGATGCCGTCGATCTGCTCGTTGGCGGCGTGAATACGGGCGATGTGCTCGGCCGCGCGCTTATCGTCAAGGCCGTTGGCGAAGGCCAAGTTCTTGGAGTGGTCGGTGATGGCTATGTACTTGTAGCCGCGCTGCTTGGCGGCCGTAGCCATCTCTTCGATGGTGCATTTGCCGTCGGTTTCGACCGTGTGCATGTGGACTTCGCCACGAATGTCTTTGACGGTGATCAGCTTGGGCAGCTTGTGTTCCGCGGCCAGTTCGATCTCGCCACAGTTCTCCCGCATTTCCGGCGGAATGCAGTCAAGCTTCAGCGCGCCGTAGATCTCGTCTTCGGTTACGCCGGCTACGCGCTCGTTGTCCTCGAGGCGGAACAGTCCGTATTCGTTGAGCGTCAAACCCATCTTCAGCGCGCGCTGGCGAAGCGTGACGTTATGGCCCTTCGATCCGGTGAAATACTGCATGGCCGCGCCGTAGGAGTCGGGCGGCAGCATGCGCACGTCGACCTGCATGCCGCTGCGCAATTTAAAGCTGACCTTGTTGTCGCCCTTGGCGAGCACGTCGAGGATGCCGGGGAAGCGCAGCACCTCTTCGATCAGCGCCGCGCGTTGCTCGTCATCAACGCAGCAGGGGCCGGTGATCAGCATGTCGAGATCGCCAACGGTTTCGCGGCCGCGGCGTAACGAGCCGGCGGGCATGATTTTGTCGATGCCCTTGATGTGCTTGAGGTGCTCGGTCAGCTTTTCGGCCGTACGGTCGGCTTCATCAAGCAGAAACCGGCCGGAGATGCGGCGATAGCCTTCGATGGCCTTCAGGATCTTCTGCTCGCTTTTTTCGCTGAGGCGCGGCAACTCGCGCAGCTTGCCTTCCCGCGCCAGCTTCTCGACGCCCTCGAGGTCGCTCACTTGGAATGCACTCCACAGCAACGCGATGGTCTTCGGTCCGAGGCCCTGGATTTTCAGCAGCTCCAGCATGCTGGGGCGATACTTTTGCAGCAGTTCCTGATGCTGCTTCAGCTTGCCCGTCTCGGCCCAGTTCCTGGATGTTGGCGGCCATGCCCTTGCCGATGCCGGGAATCTCAAGCAGCTTCTTCGGCTCGGCCAGCAACTCGGAGACCTGCTGTGAATGGCCTTCGAGCGCTTCGGCGGCGCGGCGATAGGAGCGGATGCGGAACGAGTCGTCGCCGTTGACCTCCATCAGGTCGGCGGTCTCGTAAAAAATGTGTGCGATGGTCTTGTTATCCAAGGAAGCAGCACCCGAGCGAAATTGTAACCCGTCAGGCGCCCGGGATGTGCGTCACCTGAAGGCGCGGCTTGCACTAACGCGAAGCCGGCGCGGTCCTGGTTGCGGCGTCAATCTCCGCCAGCAGCGTCTGTACCTGCTTCGTATTCTTGCTATCCGGCTCCCGAGACAAGAAGGCCTGGACCTCATACTTGGCGTCTTTGTAGAACCTCATCGGTACCAGTGCGTACGCCTTAATCAGATGAACGGCCGCAAAGCTGTTGCCGCTCAGCCGCTGCGCCTGCCGCGCGAATTCGAGGCCCTTGGCGTACATGCCTTTGGCAATCGTGGCTTTCGCCATTTCAAAATAAGCCTGCCAGGACCTGGGCGACAGTGAGAGGCTACGCTCGGACGAGCGCATGGCGTCGTCAAACCGGCCTTGATGGTTGTATAGAACGCTTAGTTCGATGTAGGCGTTGGCTTCGGCAGGATCGATCTTGACCGCCCGCTCGAGGTCATCCTGCGCCGCCGCCAGTTTGCCATTACTCATCTCGATTTGGCCGCGCAAGGTAAGAGCGTCAGCGAACCGCGGTTCAATCTGCAACGCGCCGTCAAGAAGCGGCAGAGCCTTGGCAGGTTTGTGATTGTGAACGTTGGTCAGTGCCTTGCGATAGAGCCTCTGCGCGCTGGTGGGCACCATCATCTGCACCACTGACACGGTGGGATCTAACTCGGGTGCAGCCGGAGCGTCATGCTGTAGCCGCAGCTTGAACGGAGCGGATTCTGACTGCGCAGTTACGATGTCGTCGGCGCGCGAGTCAGCCGATTCGGCGAGCAACTCGTAGTCGCCCGCGGGGATGTTATACAGTTCAAAGGTGCCGTCGGATTCGGTGTACGTCGAAGTCACCGGCAACGCTGAGCCAGCGGTGTAGAGAGTGACGTGAACATGAGACGCAAGGCTGCCGTCGACATTCAATACGGTGCCGCGGACGGTGATGAGGCTGGCTGCCGATGTGTCCGACGATGGTTGGGAAAGTTGGGCTGCGCTACAGACTGGAAACAGAGAGAGGGCGACTAACGCCGTCATAGGGGCTCGAAACATCATACTGGCCACCCGTCCCATGACTCACGAGGTGACTCGCCCTTGCTTTTGCGTGTCGTAAGGCTGGGTGGTCACGCTCGGCGCTGCCGTTTTTTGTCGGCGCGCTGTCTTGCTCAGATGAGAATTTCAAAAACAAGTTGGCTTTCGTTGCGCGTCACCATGTGAAATAAATAAGTAAAGCGGTGGGCAACTCTGGACAGCAGTAACTTAGCTTAGATACGATGCCGGAACACAAGTCGATCACGATGCAGCCGGCGCGCAATATTCTTGGAAGCTTGCGCGTGCCCGGCGACAAATCCATCTCGCACCGCTACGCCATGCTCGCTGCGCTCGCCGAAGGACGCTCGCGCTTCGATAACTTCGCGCCCGGCGCGGATTGCGCCAGCACGCTCGGTTGCGTGGCTGCGCTCGGTTGCAAGGTGGAAAGGGAAGACGGCGGCGCGGTTGTCATCGACGGGCTGGGGCGCGACCTCCGCGCGCCGAATGCGCCGCTGGATTGCGGGAATTCCGGATCGACCATGCGTATGCTCTCCGGCATTCTCGCGGGGCAGCCGTTTGCGAGCGAGTTGACCGGCGATGCATCGCTGTCGCGACGGCCAATGAAGCGCATCATTGAGCCGCTGACGGAAATGGGCGCGCAGATCGGGGCGACCGACGATCATGCCCCGCTTCGTATCCATGGGGCGAAGCTGCGGGCGATTGAATATCGGCCGACAGTTGCCAGCGCGCAGGTCAAGACCTCGGTATTGTTCGCAGGATTACTGGCGGACGGCAAGACCATCGTCGATGAGCCGGCGCGCACCCGCGATCACGGGGAACTGGCGCTGCGAGCTTTTGGAGCCACCGTGGAGCGGCTGCAGAACGCGGTCAGCATTCAAGGCGGACAAAAGCTGCACGCGCTGGAGGCTTTTGTGCCCGGCGACATGTCGTCGGCAGCGTTCTTCCTGTGCGCGGCCTCCATTTTTCCGGAGTCGAACCTGGTGATCGATGGCGTGTTGCTGAACCCAACGCGGTCGGCGCTGTTGGATGTGCTGGCTGCGATGGGCAGCCGCATCTCGATGTTACGGGTGGAAGAGAGCCACGGCGAGCTGGTGGGCACCATTTCACTCGTGCCGGGGCGCGGTCGGCCTGTGGTGATTGAAGGCGCGGTGACGGCGCTGCTTATCGACGAGTTACCGGTGCTGGCGGCGATTGCTCCGTTCACCACGCAAGGCCTTGAGGTACGCGACGCGAAAGAGCTGAAGGTGAAGGAGTCGGATCGCCTGAGCGCCGTGACTCGCAATCTGCAAGCCATGGGAGCGCAGGTCGAACAGACCGACGATGGATGGCGGATTCCGGGCGGGCAGCGACTACGTGGAGCCGAGATCGAGAGTTATGACGACCACCGTATTGCGATGGCGTTCGCTGTGGCTGCGCTGAAGGCCGAGGGCGAGAGCGTCATTCACGACGCCCAATGTGTCGGGATTTCATATCCAGGGTTCTTCGAGGATTTGGAGAAGTTGTTGGAGCGGTAATCGCCGTCGACTCCGACGTTGGCCAAAGAATATTCCTCAGGATCGTCATTACGAGCGGGGCGTGACGAGAAGCAGATCCCTCCTCGGGCTAAAGCCCTCGTCGTGATGACAAACTTTCCTTCCGAGAACTGGGTCACCTGAAGGGCTCACTGCGACAGCAGGTACTCAGCTTCGCGCTCGATCTCCGAGATTTGAATCGCGGGCTGGCCGGCGCTTTGCAGGGACTTGTTCAACTGCGCCAACTGATTGCTCTTCAGTTGTGTCCACTGCTCCAGGGCGCTTGCGGCAGCTTTGCCCGACTCGTGATAAACATCGAGCGCCTGCGAGGGCAGAGTGCGATCGCTGTTCTCCACCACACGCAGAGCGGCTCCCAATCCCATGACCGCCGAGTCCAGGCCCGAGATCGATCCGGGTGCGCCCTTCTCGCCCTTCTCGATACGCTCGATCTGTGCGTTTACATTGGTTACCTCGGCCAGCATCTGCTGATGCTTGGCCAGGAACGGTGCGGGCAGCCCGCCAATGTGCTTCTTCACGGCGCCAATTTCGGCTTGCGCTTTGCGGGCGTCGCGGAGCTGATTGAAGATGTCGAGCCCCACGCGCAACTGGTCGTTCAGTTCAGCCGTCGTGACCTGCGCGCGTGGATCCATCGTCAGCTTCAAGGGCTGCGTGAGCGTGTTGCCGTCGACTGTCAGCTTGAGCTGGTACGTCCCCGGGACGACGCGCGGGCCACGAGGCGATCCGTAGCCGTCCTCGTCATCGACCTCGGCGCTTGTGCCGGAGCCGCCCCATCGCAGATCCCAAACAAAACGATGCGCGCCGACCGTGCTCTCCAGCAGGATGGGCTTGGGAATCCAGCGCTCGGCAATCGCCATTGGCGGATGGGGTTGCTCTTTCTTCACTGCGCTGGTGAAGTGTCGTACCAATTTTCCGCTCGCGTCGGAAATGTCCAGCGTGACCATCTTCGCCGTTGAGGGCAGGTAGTAGTCGATGATGGCGCCGTCGGGCGGGTTCTTGCAGGTCGGTTCCTCGGGAGGCAGCGGCGAACCGAGGAAGACATCGTTGTCGATGCGCACCGCTGCCGCTGGCTGATACAAACGCGGACCGGAAGTGCTCTGCGCGGCCATCTGGCGCAGCGAGCTGATGTCGTCCATGATCCAGAACGAGCGGCCGTATGTCGCGATAACGAGATCATCATCGTGAATTGTGATGTCGCGCACGGAAGTCACGGGGAGGTTCAACTGCAGTGGCTGCCATTGCTCGCCGTCGTTGAACGAGACGTAGATGCCCAGCTCCGTCCCGGCGTAGAGCAGACCTTTCACTTGCGTATCTTCGCGAATGGCATTGAGGAACGAATTCGGGGCGATGCCGCTGGTGATCGGCTGCCAGGTCTTGCCATAGTCGCGCGTGCGATAGAGGTAGGGCTTCTGATCGTCGAGGCGATGCCGATCGACAGCAACGTACGCCACGGCCGGACTGAAGCGTGAGGCTTCGATCATTGCGATCTTGCTCCACGGAGTCAGGCCCGGAGGCGTTACATCCTCCCAGCTTGCGCCGCCGTCACGCGTCAGATGCAGGAGACCGGTGTCGCTGCCGGCCCAGATTTCATTTGGTTTGAGCGGCGAGGGCGCGATGCTGAACACGACACCGTATCCGCGCTGCACCGCATTGTCATTCGTCGTCGGGCCGGCGGCCTTGCCGCTCGGCATGCCGCTCACGGCGCCGGTCAGATCGGGGCTGATCTCCTTCCAATGCAGGCCGCCGTCGGTGGTCTTCATTACATATTGCGTGCCGAAGTACAGCGCGTTCTTTTCGGCTGGCGAGCCGACCAGCACCGGCGTCCACGTGTCGCGGTACTTACGCTGATTGATGTCGCTGCCGAAGTTTGGCATGGGCCACGGCGTGATGTCCTGGCTCAGCGAGGTGCGGCGGTCCCAGCGCAGCACGCTGCCATAGACGCCGCTGGCATAGAGGATGTTGGGATCGCCAGGGTCGGGAACGATCCATCCACTCTCGCCGCCGCCGACCATGTACCAGTCGCGCCCGGTGATGTTGCCGTGATCGGTGCGGCTGGGCACGGCAATGGAGCCGGTGTCCTGCTGCGCGCCGTAGACGTGATAAGGAAATTCGTTGTCGGTGGCGACGTGGTAGAACTGCGCCGTCGGCTGGTTGAACCACGACGACCATGTCTGGCCGCGGTTCTGGCTGACGGTTGTGCCCTGGTCGGTGGCGAGGATCAGGTGCGAGGAGTTGTTGGGATCGACCCAGAGCTGGTGATAGTCGTCGCCGCCGGGCGCGCCGCGCACAATCTGAATCGTCTTGCCTGCGTCTTCAGAGCGGTAGAGCGCGATGTTCGGCATGTAAATGACATCGGGATGATTCGGATCGACCGTGATGCCCATGAAATACCAGGCGCGGCTGGTGAGGCGCGAATCGCCATTTGCCAGCGTCCACGTGTTGCCGCCATCGTCGGAGCGATACAGGCCTGACTGCTTGCCGGCATCGATCAGCGCATACACGCGCTTGCCATCGGGAGCGACGGCAACTCCTACGCGTCCCCAGTCGCCATCGGGCAAACCATTACCGGTAAGCTGCGTCCAGTTGGCACCGCTGTCGGTGGTGCGATAGATTCCGCCGCCGGGTATTTGCAGCGGGGCGTAAGTGCTCCAGGGCGGACGATGCGGGGCCCAGGTTCCGGCAAACAGGATGTTGGGATTCGCGGCGGCAAGTGCCAAGTCAGAGATTCCGACGCTCGGACCTTTGTCGAGAACGTGAGTCCATGTTTTGCCACCGTCGGTGGATTTGAAGACACCGCGTTCGTCGTTCGGCGCGTAAGCGTGACCGAGAGCGCCGACATACACGACGTCAGGATTGCGGGGGTCGATGACAATGCGGCTGATCTGGCGCGTTTCCTTCAGGCCGATATTCGCCCAGGTCTTGCCGGCGTCGGTGGATTTGTAAACGCCGTCTCCCGAGCTGAGAGCCGAGCGAATGTCGGACTCTCCGGTCCCAGCGTAGAGGATGTTCGGATTGGATGGAGCGACTTCAACCGCGCCGATCGATGCGATGGGCTGGCTGTCGAAGACCGGCATCCAGGTAATGCCGGCGTCGATGGTCTTCCAAATTCCGCCATCGACTGCGCCGAAGTAGAAGGTGATGCCATCGCTGGCGCCGGTGACCGCAGCTGCACGCCCGCCGCGATAGGGACCGATGAGACGCCACTGCAGCGCGCTCAGACGGTCTGGGGAAACCGTCTGGGCGGAGCTCACGATGTTCAGAAGAGAAAGAACGAGACCAACAGTGGCGCAGCCTGCAATCCGTCTCACGCGATGGCTCAAATCGAAGTCCTCTACCTGCAAAGATGTTGCGAATAGATTACACTTTCGCGGGGTCACCCAACGACGCACGGAACGAGACGGTAACTTCATCGATGTCCATTAAGCAGAAACTAGCTGCGTTTTTCGTAATTCTTCTCCTCGCTTCCACCTTTTCCCGCCGCCCAGCAAATCGATACCTCGATGCTCACCGAGATGCATTGGCGCGATGTAGGCCCGTTTCGCGGAGGACGGACGCGCGCCATTACCGGTGTTCCCAGCCAGCCGAATGTGTTCTACATCGGCGCGGTGAACGGCGGCGTGTGGAAGTCCAACGACTACGGCCGCACATGGGATCCGATCTTCGATCATGAGCCGACGGGCTCGATCGGCGCCATAGCGGTGGCGCCGTCGGACCCGAACATCGTGTACGTGGGTAGCGGCGAAGGGCTGCATCGGCCTGATTTGTCTGTCGGCGACGGCATCTACAAGTCGACCAACGCGGGCGTGACCTGGAAGCATCTTGGCTTGAGCGAGGGCCAGCAGATCTCGGAAATGGCGGTCGATCCGCGCGATCCGAATCGTTTGTTCGTAGCGGTCGCGGGCCATCCTTACGGTCCAAATCCTGAGCGGGGCATCTATCGCTCGACCGACGGCGGTCAAACGTTCCAGAAAGTTCTCTACAAGGACGAGAACGTCGGCGGCAACGACGTCGAGATCGATCCGTCTGACCCGAACATCGTTTATGCCACGTTGTGGGACAGCCGCGAAGGGCCGTGGGAAGATGGGCAGTTTAATGGGACGGGCGGCGGGATTTTCAAGTCGACCGACGGCGGACAAACCTGGAAGCAGCTTGGCGGCGGCCTGCCGGACAAGATCATTCAGGCCTACATCGCGATCGCTCCCAGCAATCCCAAGCGGTTGTTTGCCACCGTTGCGGTGGGCAACTCGACCGAGTTCTATCGTTCCGACGATGCCGGCGCGACCTGGTCGACGGTGACCACCGATCCGCGGCCGAAAATTCGCATCGGAGGCGGCGATCTCTGTATTGCCCGCTTCGATCCCAAAGATCCCGACATCATTTACGTCGTCAGCATCGTGACCTGGCGGTCGATGGACGGCGGCAAGACCTGGACGGGCATTCGCGGCGCGCCCGGCGGCGACGATTACCAGAACGTCTGGATCAATCCCGAGAACCCAAGCATCATCGGCCTGGCCAGCGACCAGGGCGCGATCATCAGCGTGAACGGCGGCCAGACCTGGAGCTCGTGGTACAACCAGCCCACGGCGCAGCTGTATCACGTCAATGCCGACAACGCGTTTCCGTATCGCCTGTGCAGCGGCCAGCAGGAAAGCGGCTCGGTGTGCATTGCCAGCCGCGGCAACGATGGCGAGATCACCTTCCGCGACTGGCATCCCGTGGCAGCCGAGGAGTACGGATACGTCGTGCCGGACCCCACCGATCCGGACACGATCTTTGGCGGCAAGCTCTCGCGCTACGACCGCCGCACGGGACAGGCGCAGAATATCTTGCCGGTGCCGCTGGGCGGTCCTGATTTTCGCGTGATTCGCACGGAGCCGATTGTCTTCGATCCGTTCGATTCGCACCTGATGTACTTCGCGGCAAACACGCTGTGGGTGACGCGCGACGGCGGACGAAGTTGGAAACAGATCAGTCCAGACCTGACGCGCAAGACGTGGTCAGTTCCTGCGGCGGTTGGGATTTACAAGAGCGATCCGACGGCCCAGCCGAAGCAACGCGGCGTTATCTATGCGCTGGCCGTTTCGCCGGTGGAGCGCGGACGCATGTGGGCGGGAACAGACGATGGGCTAATCTGGCTTACGACCGACGGCGGCTCGCATTGGAACAACGTCACGCCGCCTCAGCTCTCGGCGTGGCAGAAGGTGTCGGTGCTAGAGGCGAGCCACAGCGATCCGCAGACGGCGTATGCCGCGGTCAACACGCTGCGGCTTGATGACCTTCAGCCGTATATCTATCGAACCCACGATTCCGGGAAGACTTGGACACCGATCACGACGGGCATTCCCAACGATCAGAACGTGAATTCGGTGCGCGAAGATCCCAAGCGTAAGGGGCTGCTGTTTGCCGGAACCGAAGGCTCGGTCTACGTCTCGTTCGATGACGGCGATCACTGGCAGTCACTGCGGCTGAACCTGCCGGCGACCTCAGTGCGGGATCTGCTGATCAAGGACAACGACCTGGCGATTGCCACCCACGGGCGTGGATTCTGGATTCTGGACGACATCACGCCGCTGCGGCAGCTAAGCGACAACGTCGTCGGCGACCAGGCATTTCTGTTCGAGCCGGAGCAGGCTTATCGGGTGCACTGGAACACGAACTCCGACACGCCGCTCCCCCCTGACGAACCGGGAGGGCAGAATCCGCCAGATGGGGCCATCTTCAACTATTACTTGAAGTCTGTATCATCAACGCCTGTTGTGCTGGAGATTATGGACAGCTCGGGTAAGCTGGTTCGGCGTTTCTCCAGCGCCGATCCGGCACCGGTGCCGGACCCGCAGCTGCTGATTCCGGAGTATTGGCTGCGACCGTATCGGGGACTGTCGCCCTCGGCCGGCTTCCATCGCTTTGTCTGGGACATGCACTACGCACCAGTCCCCGGGATCAAGCCCGACTACCCGATCTCGGCGGTGGCGCACAATACGGCCCCGGTCTCAACGTCGCCCTGGGTCATGCCGGGCAAGTACACGGTCGTGCTGGTAGTGAACGGCCAGAAGTTCACCCAGCCGCTGACGGTGGAGATGGATCCCCGGGTGAAGACGTCAATCGCTGACCTGCAGAAGCAGTTTGACCTGTCGAATGAGGTTTACCAGGACCTGATGACGCTACAGCCCGTGGTGGACCGGGCAGACGCGATTCGGGAGCAGCTGAAGGCAATGCAGGCCAGGGCCAGCACTGCCGACAAGACAAAAATCGAAGCCGCAAGCAAGGAATTGGCTGCGGTAGCCGGCGGCGGAGTTCGTCGTCGCCGTCGCGGGCCGCAGGTCGAGAACCTCACCGGCGTGCAGGGGCAACTGATGCAACTGTTCGGAGCGTTGCAAGAGGTGGACGCGGCGCCTACGTCGCAAGTCGAGGCCGCTGTACCCAAGGTGCACCAGTCGACGCAAGCCGTACTCCAACAGTGGAAGGAGTTTGTGACGGAGGAACTGGTACCGCTGAAGATTCAGCAGTAGGGTGCCAACCTGATGGTGTCGGACGGCGGCGAAGGGGTACGCCTGAAGCGCGTCGAGAGAAAAAATCATGCGGCGCCACTGCCGTCGGCTAAGCCCACTCAGGTGCGGAAATGAGGAGCTTGGATGCTACCCTGAAGGCGAGCTCGACCTGGAACCGCCTTGCGATCGAGCCTTTCGGCGCTCGGGCCGAATGTTTGGGCTTCCTGACGGACTGACTTTCAAAGCCGCCCGACGACTTTCTCACTCTCGAGCGACCCGTTTCCTCCATGAACCGCATCATCAGACCAGCACCTACCGGAATCAATCTGGCTACGACTTTTCGGCTCTTTCGGTCATCCAATTCTTGAAAATTGGAATCGAATCGAGGTAAGTTGCTGGTAGGCGCCGCTTTGTTGCAGGGGCGTCGGACCGGAGGCTCCGATGCGCCGTTGGTACATTCCACTCACCGTCTTGGGATTAGGTAGCGTAGGCGCGCTCTTGTTCAGTGAACGAGGCCGCAAGACTCTACGCGGAATCGTCGAGAAGTTTCAGCAGTCGCCGGAAGGTTGGCGCGAGCTGAACCAGAGCCTGCAAGGCGAGTTAGATCGCATTCAGGCTGCGCTTGATCAGCATCGCTGAAACGATTGATCCTCATCCCGAGTTGGGGCAATAACCCGCTTTTGTCGCCCGCAGATCGTCCGCACGATTTTGCAGGCTTTCTCTGCCCGCCGCAGGACGCTGGCGATGTTCGCCTCCGATTGAACCATCGCGCCGGTCTTAGTCTTCGACCACACCCTCAAACAGATCGGTCTCAAGTTTTGCCTGCTGCGGGGTCTTGGTTGCGGCGAGGTGAAACATCTCCGCAGTGCCAAGCGCTTCGCCGAGATTCTTCCGCACCCGCTCGAACAGCGGGGCCTGCGTAGTGTGCTGCCGGAAGGCCTGTTACTTTCTGTTCGAAGCGCTGGGCGCCGATCTCGATGCGCGTGGTGACGGTCGGCTGCGAGATGGGCGGACGGTCGGGCAATTGGAAATCGGCCGCGTGGTAATAGAGCTTCTGCGCCTGATGCGGCGTGAGGCCGTCCTGGAGTTGTTCGGGGAAGCGGTCCTCGCGGCCGGCCCATTCAAATGCCAGGGTAGCAAAGATGCCGGCCATGGCGTGGTCAAGATGTCCGGTAAGCCCGCCGTCGGGACCGAAGGTCAGGATGACCTGCGGACGCAGGCGGCGAATGCGCAGTACCAAGTCGCCCACAGCCTGCTGGAGGTCGGCGCGGTCGAGTTTGCTGTCGACGTAGCTCAGCACCTCACCATGGGAGATGCCGAGCACTTCGCAGGACCTCGCAAATTCCGCGCGGCGCAGTGCGGCGAGCTCTTCGTTGGTTTTGGCTGTTCCACGGTTGCGGGCGGCCGTACCTTCGGTCATGCAGATGACGGACGTTTCGACGCCGCGCTCGTGATAGAGCAGCAGCGTGCCGCCGAAGGCGCCAGCTTCGTCGTCGGGATGGGCGGTGATGCAGAGAAGTTTGCGCATGCGTCCTAGGTAATTCTATCGGTTGTGCGAGCGGCAGGTGAGCAAAGTGGAAGATTGTCATCACGAGCGCCGGTTTTCGGCGTGAAAGATCGGTCGTTGTGCCACGGAAAGCAGATTCCTCCTCGCGCTGAAGCGCTCGTCGGGATGACAAGTCTGGTTGGGCGAACTTTATCCGTTTGCACAGTGGCGAGTAGAGTCTTGTTGCTGAGCAGCGAGCTCCGGCTTGCCAAACCCTGCCAAATCCGCAATAATAATCAAGTTGTTGCCTCAAGGTAGTTGAGGTCCGATGAGCGCCTAAAGCTGCGTTCATTGGGGTGCGGTAGCGGCGCCGTAAATGGTAGATCGCTGGAGCACCCGTAAAGCCGGTCATCTCGCCTGAGGAAATGTTGTCGCCGGAGCCTAAACGCTCAGCCCTGAATTTTAGTCGTTCAAGCGGCAGGCGCGGTTTCGCGCGATAGCGCACTAGCAGGAAAGGAAACCATTCTCTGTGTTAATGATTCGTCTGGCGCGTCGCGGTGCGCGCAAGCAGCCGTTCTACCGCATCGTGGTAATCGAGAAGGATCGGGCGCGCGATGGCCGCTCGGTGGAAGTCGTAGGCACCTACAACCCGCGGACCAATCCCGCGACCGTCGACCTGAAGCGTGAGCGCATCGACTACTGGACGTCGAAGGGCGCGCAGTTGTCCGATCGCGTGCGGAAGCTGGTGGAGAAGGCTCCGGCGGCGAGCGCGGCGGAGCCGACCGCGGTAGCCTAACTTCGGGACGAACAGGAGAGCCCCACAATGTCAGATGGCAAGCCAGACATGGTTGCGCTGATGGAACACCTCGCCAAGGCGATCGTTGAGAAGCCGGAAGAGGTGACGGTCGAGCCCTTCGAAGAGAACGGGCAGACGGTGCTGGAACTGATCGTTGCCGAGGACGACCTGGGCCGCGTGATCGGGCGCAACGGACGTACGGCGCGCAGCCTGCGGACGATCCTTCATTCGGCAAGTTTGCGTACGCGCAAGCGCTTCCAGTTGGAGATTGTGGAATAGGCGGCGAGTTCATCACCGTCGCACGCGTGCACGGTCCGCAGGGACGGCGGGGAGAAGTCTTTGCCGACTTGCACACCGATTTTCCGGAGCGCTTCGAAGAGCGACGCCGGATGTCAGGACTGGCTCCCAGCGGCGAGCGCCGCGAGCTGCAGCTGGAAGAGCACTGGTTTCACAAGGGCGGCGTGGTGCTGAAGTTCGCCGGTATCGACAGCATCAACGACGCCGAGCAGTTGAAGGGATGGGAAGTTCAAGTGCCGCAGGAAGAGCGAACCAAGCTGGAAGAGGGTTCGGCCTACGTCAGCGAGATCGTGGGTTCCGACGTCTGGATCAACGACGGTCAGCGCTTCCTGGGACGCGTAAGTGAAGTGCAGTTTGGCGCCGGAGAGGCTCCGCTGCTGGTGGTGAAGCTGCCGGTTTGTGCGGTGCAGAACGAAGTGCTGGTGCCCTTCGCCGCGGAGTACGTAAAGAAGTTTGATGTGGCCGGCAAGCGAATCGATATGGAGCTGCCGGAAGGCTTGCTGGAACTGGACACGCCGCTGAGCGAGGAAGAAAAGCAGCGGCAGAAATCGGAAGCCGATGAAGCCAGAGCAGCGGGCGAGCGTAGGAAAGGGAAGTAATTATTCAGAGTGAAAGCGGCATGGATCAGGATGACCGATGAAGTTCGAGATCCTGACGATTTTTCCGGACTTTTTTCGCGGGCCGCTGGATTACGGCATCGTGCGCAAGGCGCGCGAAGCTGAGCTCATTGAAATCCTGATTCACGATCTGCGGGCGTTCACCCATGATCGGCATCGCACGGTGGATGACCGGCCGTTTGGCGGCGGCGAAGGCATGGTGCTGAAGCCGGAACCAATCTTCGAGTGCCTGGAGTCGCTGAAGATTGCGCCGCGCGAGGAACGGTTGCGGCGAGGATGGCGCGCGAGTCGGTGGTGCTGCTGTCGCCGCAAGGCCAGCATGTTCACCCAGGCTGTCGCGCAGGAAATGATGAGCCGCGAGCGGGTCATTCTGATCTGCGGGCGGTATGAAGGCGTAGATGAACGCGTGAGCGAGCACCTGGCCGATTGCGAGATTTCGGTCGGCGACTTCGTGCTGAGCGGCGGAGAACTGGGCGCGGCGATCATCGTGGATACGATGACGCGGCTGATTCCGGGAGCGCTGGGTAACGCGGCGTCGTCGCAGCAGGAGTCGTTTACCGCGACGGTTGCCGAGCAGGTGCGGCAGGAAGGTGGGCCGCCGAGTTCGACCTGCGGTTCGGGCGGATTGCTGGATTATCCGCATTACACGCGTCCGGCGGAGTTTCGCGGGATGCCGGTTCCCGAGGTGCTGATGAACGGGAACCACGACGAAATCAGGAAGTGGCGGCGCCGGTGTGCGTTGCGCAAGACGCTGCGGAACCGTCCCGATCTGTTACAGGCAGCGCAGTTGAGCGACGAAGATCGCAAGCTGCTGCGAGAGATTGAAGTTGAATAGTGGATTTGTCGGCACGACTCAAGTCGTGCCCTGATACAAAGCGTTCTTGAAACGAGATTAAGGCTGATCGCTAGTTGCTAGCAGCTAGTTGCTCGCCGCTAATTCGCCGCCGTGAGGCGTGCTATACGGAAGGAAATCAAAATGTCGAATTCTCCAATCATTGACCGGCTGCTCGCCAAGGCGCAGCGCACCGACCTGCCCGCCTTTAAACCCGGCGACACGGTTCGCGTGCATGTGAAGATCAAGGAAGGCGATAAGGAGCGTCTGCAGGCGTTCGAAGGCGTGGTCATCTCCAAGAGCAAGGGCGCACAGCCCAGCTTCACCGTGCGCAAGATGAGCTTCGGGCAGGGTGTCGAGCGTATTTTCCCGACGAACTCCAAGGTCATCGACAAGATCGATGTGCTGCGCTCGGCGCACGTGCGTCGCGCCAAGCTGTACTACCTGCGCGCTCTGCGCGGCAAGGCTGCCCGCCTGCGCGAAGTCGAAACCACCCGCGGCTAACGCCGGCTAGGTATTTCTCGCGAAGGACTCCACCCAGGCGCTCGCTTGGGTGGGGCTTCCGCTTATCGATCAGCGCTTCCCCTTCGGCCGCACGAACTTCAGCGCCGTGTGCGTGGCCGAGAAGCTCACCACCTTCACATCGAATAGACCGGCAGCTCTTCCTGCCTCCAGCACGTGCGCCTCTTTCATCTCCTGAAGACCTTTGGGATAGACAATCCACAGTGCACCGTTTGCGCTCAGAGAATCTTTGAGTTTTGGAACGCAGCGCAGAGCAGCAACCGCCGAGGCGCCGAGGAAAACCAGGTCGGAATCTTTCAGTGGCTTTAAATCCGAGAAGTTCTTCGCGGCCTGGCATAGATCGCGAAGGAAATCCGGATGCTCCATTCCAATTGCCGAGATCACGAGGCCGGGCTTGACTCCCAATTTCTCGGCCGTGCTCTTGGGATGGAGAATCTTGTGAGCCCACTTCTCCGCGTGCTCTCCGAGTTCAAAGACAGCGGTGCCGTCGGCCCACTTGAGATGAAGTTCGCCATCGCGCGTGGAGACCGACTTGAGCGACGCCAACGGGATTTTCAGGCGAACGTCGCCGCGGAAGACGATCTCGCCGGTCTCCAGCAGCGCCTTGCCTTCGGTGGTCTTGCCATTCGCGCGAACGGAACAACGAATCTCATTGCCCATAATTTTTCCGTGAGCGCCAAGAATGAAGCAGAAACCGGGAGGCGTCAACTATTCCTGTTGACGCAAATAACCCCGCTTCGAGAGCGGGGTTCTCATCGCGACGCTGGGCGTCACAGGGCATTCGATTTTTCGCGTGAAGGGCTAGGCTCTGGCGGCCAGCTCCATGATGCCGATAGCGAGGGCAATCCAAAGCGCAAACGCCGCCGTGTTCAGGGTGACGCGGATTGCCGGGTTATCGATCAGCCAGTTGTATTTCGCGTCCATAAAGCTTCTCCTTGTCGTGGCCGCAGCAGCAGACGCCCCATGCGCCGGCTGAGAACTCCGGGTTTGCGCCGGATGTACTTGGTGGCCTACAGTTCAACTTCTGCAGCTATATACGGGCGAGACAGAGAAAGGTTCCGTGAATCGATTGTGAATGTGGGGCAAGAGACAGATGGACGGCGTGAGCCGCAAGCGCGGGGATTCTTCAGCCTGCGCGCAGAACGTTGTGCTCTTCCGGAGCTGCGGGGGCCTCGACATGCCCGGGCAGCACTTCGCGCAGCGCCCATTCGATTCGCTCCACCGAGCTGCGGATCATCTCGACGGACTCGTTACTCTTCTGGGTCGCGGTAGCGTAGGTGATCACCTGCAGGGAGTTGCGGATATGGTGATTCATCTCGGCAATAGTGCGCAGGCGTTCGCGCATGGTGTTGCGGCGCAGGCGCTCATTGTTGGTTAGGCTGAAAAACAGGAAGCCGGCGACGATTCCGGTCAGCAGGTTGGAGGTCAGCAGGATGTCGGTGCGGGTGACGCCGTCACGCGCCAGCAAGCGGTCGAAGCCGAAGCCCACCAGCCACACCATCAGCATGACCAGGCTGCAGACAAAGATTAACCTCGCTTTTGAGTCTCTGCCCAGATCCATATAGACCCCTATTCTGCCCCTGCTCCGCCGGTGCCTGCAGTTTCAGACGTTTGTAGCACCATTTCGTCTTTGTGAAAATGTTGCAGAATCGCATTCACCTGAGCGCGATTCAAAACCGACGCCAGAGCCGCCGCGTCGGCATCTTTCACCGCCTGCAGACTTCCAAAATGTTGCAGCAAACGCCGGGTCGTGCGCTCACCGATGCCCGGGATTTCCAGCAGTTCGGTCTTGCGATCGCGAATCTGCCGGCGCTTACGATGGAAGGTCACGGCAAACCGGTGAGCCTCATCGCGGATCAACTGCACCAGGTGCAGCACCGGTGAGTGCCGGTCCAGAATAACCGGCTCATCTTCCTGACCTTGTACATAGATGATCTCTTCGCGTTTGGCGATGGACGCCAGCGGCTGATTTACGATACCCAGCGCCTCCAGAGCCTCGGCCGCTGCGTGCAGTTGGCCGATGCCGCCGTCGATGAGTACTACGCTGGGCATTTTCTGCTGCTCGCGCTGAAGGCGGCCGTAGCGGCGGGTGACCACCTCGCGCATGGAGGCGAAATCGTCGACGCCGTCCACTGTTTTGATGATGAATTTGCGATAGTCGGACTTCTTCATCTTGCCGTCCTCCCACACCACCATGGAAGCGACGGTTTCAGCGCCCTGGATGTGCGAGATGTCGAAGCACTCGATGCGCCTCGGCAAGTCGGGCAACATGAGCACGTCCTGCAACGTTTCCTGGATGACCTTGGTGGCGGGCTTCATCACGCGGAAGCGCTGATCGAAAGCCTGCTTCGCATTCTGCCCGACAAGGTCCACCAGCGAGCGCTTATCGCCCCGTTGCGGAACGTGAATCTGCACGCGCCGCTTTTGCCCCTCAGAGAGCAGTTCTTCCAGCAGCGTTCGGTCCTCAAAATCCACCGGCACGTAGATTGTGTGCGGCACGTATTGCTGGTCGAGGTAAACCTGCTTCAGCAGCGACGAGAAGAATTCTCCCGGCTCGAAACTGTTGCCGACCATTTCGCTGAGGTCTTCCCAGAAAAACTCGCGCTTATCGACGATCTTGCCGCCGCGCATGTGGAAGAGATTCACCGCGAGCATTTCGTTCTCGTAGTGATAGCCGAAGACATCGGCATCATCACCTTCGACGGCGGCAATGCGCTGCTTCTGCTCCAGCAGGTCGACGGTCGAGATCAGGTCGCGATACTTGGCCGCCAGCTCATACTGCTCGCGTTCCGCCGCAGCGTTCATGCGCTGGTGCAGCGAACGAGTCAGATCTGCGCCTCGTCCTTCCAGAAACAACCGCACGTCGTGTACCGCTTCGGTATAGCGTTCGGGAGTGGTAAGGCCCTCGACGCACGGGCCCAGACAGCGGCCGATGTAGTACTGCAGACACGGCCGCGGATAGTAGCGATTCAGGTCAAGCTTGCAGGACGGGATCAGGAAGTGACGGTGGATCAGGTCGACCAGCCGGTACGCGAGGCTGGTTGGGAAGTACGGGCCGAAATAGAGCGATCCGTCTTTGCGCAGGCGACGAGTCGGGAAGACACGCGGATAACGTTCGCCGATGGTCAGCTTGATGTACGGGTACGTTTTGTCATCGCGCAGAAGGATGTTGTAGCGGGGCTTCTTCTGCTTGATGAGGTTGTTTTCGAGAGCGAGCGCCTCTTTTTCGTTATCGACGACGACGTAGTCGATGTCGACGGCGTCACGCAACAGCGATCCGGTCTTGGCGTTGGTAGCGGCGCCTTCCAGAAAATACGAGCGCACCCGCGAGCGCAGGTTCTTGGCCTTGCCCACATAGATGATCTGGCCATCGGCGTTCTTATAGAGATACACGCCGGGCGAAGTCGGCAGGGTCCGGATTTTCTGGTGAAGGTCCATTCCGTCAGTTCAATGAGAGTTGATGAGCGCGCGCACTTTGCCGGGGGAGAATCAGAACGTGCAACGCCTTGACAGTAAACCCACTTGGTAAAAATTCTACTCCCCGCGTCAGGATTATCCGACGTACTGTTGTGGAGGTTGAGGCAATCCTCGGAGACCAGCCTCAACTCGCTGAAAACACACGCTCGGGCGACTAACAGCCCTCGGGCGGCGGTTGGCAGCCGGTTTGCTCCACCTATGGGCAGGCCGGAACGGCTGATCGCACGCCGAGGCCGAGAGTTGGCAAGGAGTCATGTTCACGATGAACCGATATTCCGTACTCGCAGTGCTGGTGGCCGGCAGCCTGCCTTTTACCGTAGGGTGCGCCACCAAGAAATACGTCACGAACCAGACCACGCCGATCATCAACAACGTTAATGAATTAGATGATCAGACTGCGAAAAATACTCATGACATTCGCGACGTGGATGCGCGTGCGCAGCAGGGCATCTCGCAGGTGAACTCAAAGGCCGATGCCGCCGATCAGAAGGCCCTGGCCGCGGGGCAGAGCGCCGACCAGGCGAATCAGAATGCCACTCAGGCCTCGAATCGCGTGACCAGCTTGGCGGGGACGGTCGAGAATCTCGACAACTACAAGTCTATATCGGAGACAACCATTCAGTTTGGTTTCAACAAAGCGCAGCTCACGCGTAAAGACAAGCAGACCCTCGACGATTTCGCATCGCAGCTCAGCAGCCAGAAGCACTACATCGTGCAGGTGGAAGGCTACACCGATTCGACTGGCCCGGCTGACTACAACTATCAGCTCAGCCAGCGTCGCGCCGATGCCGTGATTCAGTACCTGGCGCAGAAGTACAGCGTTCCGGCTCACAAGATCTTCCTGATCGGCTTGGGGAAAGATAATCCGGTAGCGCAGAATACCAGCGCTTCTGGCCGCGCCAAGAACCGTCGCGTGGATGTGCGACTGATGGCCAACAGCCTGACCGAGTCTGCGCAGGCTACGCCGTCGTCGACGCAAGCACAGCAGGTGCAGCAACAATAAAGTTTTCTACGAGCTCTCCTCAGCCCGGAGCCAATGGCCAGAAACAGGGCCATCGGAAAGAAGGCCGTTCACAACCAGTGAGCGGCCTTCTTTATTGCTATGGTGGCGCGTTCAGTTGGCGGGACGAAAAGGGTTGACGACGGGGACGTCAAAGCTTCGAAAATTCACTTCGTTTCGGGTCGCTACGATTGATCCGACGACGCGGGCTGGCTGGGTTTACGTCTGCGCAGGCGACGTTCAGGGATGGGTAGATCGAAGCGCGGGCCATCCCCAAGCAGAAGCTCTTTGAGGTCCGGACGTGCGGAGCTCTGTGGGCGACGCCACTCGTCGATGGGGACGAGCACAGCGGTTTCGATGCCCCGCCTGGTGACGACTTGCGGGCCCTTCCTTAACGTTGTCTGCAGCAGTTCGCTGAATCTCGCTTTGGCATCCCGCACCGGCCACGCACCCATGTTCCACCTCCATTTTGGTTATACAGCTAGTCAGATGACTAGTCAGTTAGCGACCGATTCTTACGGTCGAGCGAATTGGAAACCCCTTAAGTTTCGGAAACATTTCCATTGCTCTTTTATCATGGTTTGCATGGCGTCCCGACTTCAGCGCTTCATGCTGCGCGCGATCAACATCTGGCCGCCATTTCTGGCAGCCGGTATTCACGTGCGCTGGGGCGTGGATTATCGCTCGGCCGATGTAGAGATGAGGTTGCGCTTCTGGAACCGTAATTACGTGGGCACGCATTACGGTGGATCACTTTACTCGATGACTGACCCTTTTTACATGCTCATGCTGATGGAGAATCTCGGGCGGGAGTACATCGTGTGGGACAAGGCGGCGACAATTCGCTTCCGTAAACCGGGCAAGGGAACTGTCCGCGCGCAATTCAGGTTGAGCCAGGAACAACTCGACGACATCCGCGACAGGCTGACGACGCAGGAGAAATACGAACCGACGTTTCCGGTTGAGGTGCGAGACGAAGCGGGCGAACTGGTCGCCGAAGTCGAGAAGGTCATCTACATCCGGCGCAAGCCCGCTCCGTGAGCCTTCACGCACACTCGCTCGAGCGAGAGGCTAAACGATCGTAATGGGCTTTTCCTCAGTGTTTACAGGAGTTTCCCCGCTGGGCTCTTCAAGCCGGATGCGCAGGATTTCCTCCCGCTCCCCATCGAAATCCTCCCGGAGGTGCAGGCTCAGGCCGTCCGGACGCTGCGCCACTCCGAGAGTAACGAGGAACTTAGCCAACGCCAGAATGCCTTGCTTGTTTGCCACGATGTTGGGAATTCCATCGATTACCTCAAAGCGAAGCTGCTCGTTGGATCGATCGGAATACTCGAAGACAACTTGCTTTCTGCGCGCCAGCTTTTCCACTTCAAACTGGAACGCCTGTCCAATGCTTACCTCGCCGTTACTCACTGAGACCTCCGCTAAGATCCGTCGCAATTGCCGCACCATAGCTGCCGGTTCGAGGCTGTGAAATTCGTAGCCATTGGTAACCAGAGTCAATGCACGAATTGCGTCCAGAAGAAGACGAGGTTGGCGACGACCATTCCGGCGATCGCTCCGCCGAGCCAGAAATTTTCGGAAGTGGTATTCCTGCGGCCAGTCAGACGAGGGTTATTGCCCAACAGTACGATAAATATCAGCACCGGCACAACCAGAAAACCAGCGAAGACCTGTGACCAGTAGAGCACCGTCACCGTGTTGATATTGCTGAAGTCGATGAGAGTGGCGATGAGTACCGAGGCCGAGATCAGCACGTAAAATCTGCGCGCCTCCCAGGCAGGAACGGTCAGTCCGGCCTTCCAGTCCGCGGCTTCGGCAATGCTGAAGCACATGGACGCCACCAGGATGGGCAAGGCAATAAGGCCGGAACCGATAATGCCGAGCGAAAAGATCACCGGGGCGAGCGCTCCCAACGGGCTGAGCGCCTGGGCGGCGTTGAGCGTGGACATATGGGACGGGTCCACAACATGAAGCGATGATGCAGCAATGACGACGGACAGGGAAATGACGGCGGCAACCAGAGTTCCGGCTTTGCTCTCGTCGGCGTGAAGCCCGCCGCCGGTTTGCTTTCACGTCGCGGCGTGAGCTGGTCTGCCACACCAGAACGTCGGGCGTGAGCAGCGAACCGAAGATCGCGATGATGCCGATGACATACGCGGAGTTCAGGGTGAAGTGCGGCAGGAAGATTCCCTTCAAAAGGCCGGTCCAGGACTTCACCGCGAGCACCGCAGCGACCAGGTAAGCGGCCTGGAAAAGCGCGAATCCTATCAGCGCACGGCTCGACTTGCGATAGTCGCCCACGACCAGCAGGTACCAGACGGCGAACGCGACGATGGGCAGGAAGAAGATGCGATGCTGTTGCAGGATGAGGGAGAAGGCATCGCTGACGGCGATCAGGTCGGCGATGATCATGGTCATGTTGACCGAGATCATCGCGGTAGCCATGCCCCAACCCGCGGTTCTACCGTAGGTGCGGCGAATGAGTTCCACCAAACCGCGGCCACTGTGATGCCCGATACGCGCCGATACATTGAATACGGCCCACAAGACCGGCACTGCCAGCAGCACAACCCATCCGATGGAATAGCCGAACGAGGCGCCGGCCACGGTGGCCGTCAGGACAGCAGCGGGATCAAGATCGGCGGCTCCGGCAACAATTCCGGGGGTGAGCTTGCGCAGGCGCGCTGCGATACCCGACGGCTCTGAGGAGTCGTCCAGTTGCAGCTGCGGATCATCTTCGCTCAGGGCGCGAAGCGAATACAAAAGAGGCCTCGTAATCTGGAATCATGCCGATGAATCACGAACCTACTCTCAACAAGAAGCGAGCTGCTGCTTGAAGGTTGCCATGCCGGGCGATTTAGAGTTGCCGGAATCGAGTCTCATGGCAGAATGACGGGTTACCTTACAATATGAAGGTGAAGTTTCGATATCTACTGCTCGCCATAGTATTGTTTTCGTTTTCGGCAATTGCTTTCGCGCAAGACTCCACGCCCCAGGATTCGACGCCGCAGGACTCGCCGCCGGCGCCGGTTGAGAAGCTGCCGACCGACAAGAATGCGCCGCCTCCGAAGGACAACGCGGCATCGCCGCCGCGCTCCGATAATGTTCCCGCGGGAGAAAGCTCCAGCACGCAGACGCGGATCGATGTATCGCCGCCGAAGAACGACGAGAAGGCGCATCCCGAGGCCGGCCTGGATGCGAACTCGGACGTCGACGAGTTCACGCCCTACAACCCGATGAAAGCGATGAAGGATGTAGAAGTCGGCGATTTCTACTACAAGCAGGAGAACTATAAGGCGGCGATCAGCCGATATCGCGAGGCGCTGGAGGTTAAGCCGCACGACGCAGAGGCGACCTACAAGCTGGCCCAGGTTCTTGATAAGACCAAAGACTACGCTGGCGCGAAAGAGAACTATGAGGAGTATCTGAAGATGCTGCCGAATGGTCCTTACGCCAAGAAGGCGAGAGAAGCGCTGGAGAAGATGAAAAAGCAGGGGCTGGTAGCTGGGGGCTAGGACCACGGACTGCTTATTGTTTGGTAGAGCTGCCTTTGAATCCGTACTGGAAATGAATCGGAATTTTACGCAATGCTTACGATTACTAACCCCTAGACTCTAGCCCCTAATCCCTCACTGCTTCTTCTTCACAATGATCGAGTGCCGCAGGGGAACAATCGCTCCCTTTGTGGGGTCGGCGTTTTGTGCGCGGGTCATCACTTCATTCCGCACATAGTGAACGAAGTCACTCATCTGGCGCTGCATCTCTTCCATGCGCTCGCGCATTTGCAGAATGATCGCGATGCCCGAGATGTTGACCCCCAGGTCGCGCGCCAGCGATAAGATCAGTTCCAGTCGCTCGAGGTCTCCGTCGGTGTAGAGACGGGTATTGCCCTCCGTGCGCGATGGCTTCAGCAGGCCTTCGCGTTCATAGAGGCGCAGCGTCTGCGGATGGATGCCGTACATCTCCGCCACCGAGCTGATCATGTACGCGCCTTGTTTTTTTCGTTTACCCATAATCAAAGCCGCATTTGGCAGTTAGCAGCTGGCATTTGGCAAAATTCAAGATCAGGTTCGGCAGCTCTGGCCAAATGCCAATTGCGAAGTGCTAATTGCCGATCTGCTTGAACAGCTCTTCTCGCGGATCCTCCGGATTCAGTTTCGCCAGCTCGCGTAGAATCTCTTTCGAGCGCTCGTCGCTGACCTTCGGCGTTACCGTCTGAATCTCCACGATCTCGTCGCCGCGCTGGCCTTCTTTCACCGCCGACGGCACACCTTTCTCGCGCAGGCGCAGCTTCTGTCCGCTCTGTGTGCCCGGAGGAATGCGCAGCAGAGCTCGCCCGTCGATCGTCGGCACTTCGACCTTCGAGCCCATCGCCGCCTCGGTCAACGTGACCGGAACCTTCAAATGAATGTCGTCGCCCTCGCGCTTGAAAACCGGATGCTCGCCGATGCGCACGATGATGTACAGATCGCCGGCCGGCGCACCCATGGTTCCGGCGTTACCGCGTCCCTGCAGGCGAATGCGCTGGCCGTCGCGCGTACCCGCCTTGATGCGCACCTTCAACTGCTCGCTTCGCTGAACCCGGCCTTCACCGTGGCACACCGGGCAGACGATGCGGTTCTTGCCGGTGCCGCCGCAGCTGCGAGCAGGGAACATTGAACTTCATGCTGCCGCTCTTCTGCGTGGACTGGCCTTTGCCATGGCACGCAGGACACTGTCCCGGGCTTTCGATGTAGCCTTCGCCGTGGCAGTTGGAGCAGACTTCCATGCGCGGGATGGTCAGCTGCATCTCGGCGCCTTTGATGGCGTCCCAGAAACTGACGTTGACCTGGTATTCCAGATCGGTGCCGCGCTCCGGCGCGCTGCATCGGCTCGCCGCGCCCGGCCCCGCCGAAGATGTTGGAGAAGATGTCGCGGAAGCCACCGCCGCCGGCGCGACGTCCGGCTGCTCCTGCGCCTTCAGCATAGTCGTTGAAATCGAAGCCGCTGAAATCGAAGGGCACTTCCTGCGTATAGGTGTGAGCCCCGCCTGCGCTCTGGCTTGGTCCCGCGCTGCCGAATCCCCCCGCGCCAAATCCGCCGCCGCGCGCGTAAGCTTCGGCCGCGGCGGGATCGATGTTGTCGGAGTAGAAGCCGAGCTGGTCGTAGATCTTGCGCTTCTTCGGATCGCTGAGGACGTCGTTGGCCTCGGAGATCTGCTTGAACTTCTCCTCGGCAGACTTGTCCCCGGGATTCACGTCGGGGTGATATTTGCGCGCAAGTTTACGGAACGCCTTGCGGATATCATCCGCGGACGCCGTCTTCTTGACCCCGAGCAGGCCGTAATAATCTTTGTCTTTGTTGTTGGATGTAGCCATGTTTTAGCTAGCGGCCGTCAGCTCTAAGCTGTCTGCCAAATCCGTATTGTTTCGCCCCGCGTTCGAGCAGGGAAGTGTCAGTTGATGCTCGCCTGTCCTTCGTCGCCGATCGGAACGACCATGTTCGGGATGAAGCCGATATCGTCGTCAGTAATCACCGGGATCGCCTTCATGCGGCCTCCGACGCCGGCGGTCACCAGGTACCAGCGACCGTGGTCCTGATCAAAGTGCAACATGTACCACTGATTGTTAACTTCGAATCTCAAATTACCTTCTAACCGGGGAGTTCCTTTTCGTTTCGTTGTGCGGGCTGAAGCCCACTGGTTATGTACCGTCCCTAACGGGACTTGGATCTGATTCTGCCGTTCACCCCGCCCTGAAGGGCGGGGTGAACGGCTTCCGTCTCGCTGCGCGAGACTTGTGCTGCTTGCTGTCGGCCCTTGTGCTGCTTGGATATTCCGAGGGCCGTTGCCCTGCTTGAGTCTTCCCGTTCCCCGCTTGTGAGCAGGGGCGCTTACGCGCCCCCACTTGCTTCGCTAATTGCCAGTCGCTAGCTGGCTAGTTACTTCTTCTCGTCCACGTCGACGTACTCGGCGTCGATGACGCCTTCGTCCTTCTTCGGCTCGGAGCCGCCCGCGGCCTGACCGTCCCCACCTGGAGTCGGCCCACCCTCTGCAGGCGCCGAAGTCGACTTGTACATGGCCTCGGCCAGCTTGTGCGAAGCCGAGGTCAGGTTCTCGCGAGCCTTGTTCATGGCCGCCGCGTCGGTGCCTTCCAGCGCCTTCTTGGCGTCAGCAAGAGCGTTCTCGACATCCGACCGCTCCTGGCCGGAGATCTTGTCGCCGTGCTCGCGCAGCATCTTCTCGATGCTGTAGACCATGCCGTCGAGCTGGTTGCGAGCCTCGACTTCATCGCGCTTGGCCTTGTCCTCGGAAGCGTGCGCATCGGCGTCCTTCGCCATGCGCTCGACCTCTTCCTTGCTCAGACCGGAAGACGACGTGATCGTGATCTTCTGGTCCTTGCCGGTGGCCATGTCCTTCGCGTTGACGTTCAGGATGCCGTTGGCATCGATGTCGAACGTGACCTCGATCTGCGGCACGCCACGCGGAGCCGGCGGAAGGCCGGTCAGGTGGAACTTGCCCAGCGTGCGATTGTCGCGCGCCATCGGACGTTCGCCCTGCATCACGTGAACTTCAACCGACGTCTGGTTGTCCGCCGCGGTCGAGAACATCTCCGACTTCTTGGTCGGGATGGTCGTGTTGCGCGGAATCATCGGCGTCGCCACGCCGCCCATCGTCTCGATCGACAGCGTCAGCGGCGTCACGTCGAGCAGCAGCAGGTCTTTCACCTCGCCGCCCAGCACGCCGCCCTGAATGGCAGCACCGATCGCGACCACTTCGTCAGGATTGACGCCCTTGTGGGGCTCCTTGCCGAAGATCTCCTTCACCAGCTGCTGAATGCGAGGCATACGCGTCTGGCCGCCGACCAGCACCACTTCGTTGATCTTGTCGGGCGAAATGCCGGCATCTTTGATCGCAGCCTTACAGGGGCCGATGGAGCGATCGATGATGTCCTTCACCATCTCTTCCAGCTTGCCGCGGGTCAGGGTCTTGACCAGGTGCTTCGGACCGCTGGCATCGGCCGTGATGAACGGCAGATTGATTTCGGTCTGCATCGTGGTCGAGAGCTCGATCTTGGCGCGCTCGGCTGCGTCACGCAGACGCTGCAGCGCCATCTCATTGCCCTTGTCGCGCAGGTTCAGGCCTTCGTCCTTCTTGAACTCGTCGATGAGCCAGTCGACGATGCGCTGGTCGATGTTGTCGCCGCCCAGGTGGGTGTCGCCGTTGGTGGACTTCACCTCGATGACGCCTTCGCCGACTTCCAGGATCGAAATATCGAAGGTACCGCCGCCGAAGTCATACACGGCGATGGTCTCGTCTTTCTTCTTGTCGAGTCCGTAGGCCAGCGCGGCCGCCGTCGGCTCGTTGATGATGCGCTTGACGTCGAGACCGGCAATCTTGCCGGCATCCTTGGTCGCCTGGCGCTGCGCGTCGTTGAAGTACGCCGGAACCGTGATGACGGCTTCGGTGACCGTCTCGCCAAGGTAATCCTCGGCAGCCTTCTTCAGCTTCTGCAGGATCATGGCCGAGATCTGCGGCGGGGTATATTCCTTGCCCTGCGCCATGACGGCAACGTGATCGCCCGACTGGACGACCTTGTAGGGCACCATCTTCATCTCTTCATTGACCTCGTCATAGCGACGGCCCATGAAGCGCTTGATCGAGTAAATCGTGTTTTCGGGGTTGGTGATGGCCTGGCGCTTGGCGACCTGACCGACCAACCGCTCTCCGCTCTTCGTAAATCCGACGACCGAGGGGGTCGTCCGCCCACCTTCTTCGTTGGGGATGACTTTGGGCTCGCCGCCTTCCATCACGGCGACCACGGAGTTGGTCGTGCCCAAGTCAATTCCGATAATCTTTCCCATACAGCCACCCTCCTTAGGGGTTAAACCTTGTAAGTTGCTGAAAATATGGTATTAAATCAGCAACAAAGTCCTTATAGCAAAGCTACTATAGAACTTGAGTGAATCGTTGTCAATGTTTAGATGTGAAGGCAGCGCAGTAAGTTGCAGGGAATTGAAAGGTGGTAGCCGGCGCTCAGCTGCCAGCGAAAAGAGCTTCCTAACGGACTACCGCTGCTCGAGCACTACTTTACCGGTTTCGACCCGTGCGCTTTGGATGCGCAGGGGCAGCTTGAAGGTGCTGGTCATGCCGACGTTGGGGTAGCGCGGCGTCAGGTAGTGCTGGACGAAGAACTGCAGCGCCCATTCGGGTACGGCTACGTTGTCCAGTTCCACGGTCTGCGCTTTAATGGTGGCGATCCCATTTTGCCCGGCTGCCTCGGCGACGACGTGGATGTCGTGGGTGCCGCTGAACATGCTGTAGAGTGGGTTGTTGGGGTTGTGACCCTGCAACATCGGTTCAAAGTCGACGTGAGCGTGGCCGTCGATGATCCCGGGTCTCGAGGTGAGATGGACCTGGCTGACGCCCTTGGGCAGCTTCACGCCGCCTTCGTTGAAGTAAGCGTTGACCTCAGGTTCGGTCAGCTCCACCGGCTTGGGATCGGGATGCGGCTTGGCGCCGTTCAGCTTCAGGTAGACCAGCTTCTGCTGGATGGAGCGATATTCGGCGTGATTGTTGTTCGTCTGCTGGTCGGCCAACGCCAGACCCAGCAGCAGAGCAATGGGGATCAGGAGTCGGAACTCTTTCATCGCAGGGACGCCTCGGCCGCAGGAACGTTCACCGATTCCACGGTCGGCTTATCCAGCGTGCCCGAGATCACATAGGCCTTCCCGCCAGCGCGTTTCAGATTGATCTTGATGCTGCCATCCGATGCGGCTGTTCCGGCGACAGAATACTTGTTGCCAGCAGACTGCATCTGGCCATCGCTGAAGCTGAAAGTGCTGTCCTGGAGAGCGACCTTGCCGGCGAAGCTGGAGAATGCCATCGGCGCGCCGTGGCCTTCGAGGACGATATGTTTCAAAGCGCCGTTGTTCCAGTGAAAGTCGGCTGTTCCGGTAGCGGAGCTTGCCAGCTTTGAAGGGTTCATGCCAGCCATCTGCAGGCTATAGGTGGCGTCCACGTTGCCGGAAGCCCAGTTGTCATGCATCAGGGAAGCGAGCTGTGACATGGAGATCTTGCTAACCACGCCATTTCCCATAAAGCGCGGCGGCGAAATGGTGAAGTCGGCCAGCCAGGAGCCGTCCTGATGTCCGCCCAACAGGTCCGCTTTCAGCTCGTGAATTCGCAGCTTGCCGAAGGAAAGATCCAGAGTGCCGTCGACATTGGTCGCAGTAATATCGCCGAGGTCGAAGCTCGGCATGGTGAAGTGTCCCTGAGCGCGCAGCTTGGACAAAACATCGTCGTGGCGTTTGTTAGAGGCAAGCAGCCGATACCACGGCTGGCGGCTGAACTCCGGGTTGAAGAGATGATTGAGGCGAGCCAGCGACGTGTCTTCAGCCTTGATGATAAAGCTCAACACGCAAGTCTCAGGACCGGCGCAATGAATCGGGAAGGTCGCAGAGCCGTTGAACTGTCCGCCCTTGGTGAAGGAGGCAGAGAACGACGTGATGTTGACCAGCGGACCCTGCAACAACACAGTGGCCGAATCGACCACGAGTGGTTCGGAGATCCCCTGCAGCTCCGCCGTTGCCGTGCCGACCTGCACTTTGCCGGTTGCCGTGGGTTCGGCGAATCCCATCCACGGGCCGCCGACTTGCAGGTCAATCTTGCTCCCGCCTTCCAGTCCAATGCCCGGGCTACCGACTCCCAGCGCTTGCGCCACCCGCAACAGGCGTCCCAGTTCGGCTTCGCCGCTGACCGACAGACTGTAATTCTCTTCGTCGAATCCGCCGCTGGCGTTCGCAGGAGAAGCCGCTCCGAGCGAGACAGCGAAAGGCTTCACCATCAGATGGAAGCCGGAGCTCACCGCAGGCGCGGGAGCACGTTTCGCCGAACGTTTGCTCTTGGCGATTGCCGGCGGAGCGTCGGTGGGAACGGCGAATTGAACTTCGCCCGAATTCCAGATCTTGCTTCAGCACACCCGAGCGCAGGGTAAACTCGCTCGTCTGCCCGCCGCCTGACCACCGTGGAGGCGAATCCTGCGACTTACGAACCGTGAAGGCGCCGCCGACCTCGCCAGTTGCAGTCAGATCGGAGGGCAAATCTTTCTTGGTGTGGCGGGCGAAGGCCACGAACCGATCCGCGGGGATGTTCTCTCCGGAAATGTCGAGTTCGTAGCCCCCAGCTCCCCAGTTCTGCGCATCGCCGCGAACACGGAGAATGCCGGAGCCGATAGGGGATTCGCAGCGAAGATCATAGAGAGAGTCGCCCATCGAGGAGTAGGTGCCGGTGCAGTGCGTGCGCAGACGAAGAGCCTCGCCGGTAGCGATGTCGTAGCGGCGGAAGTCGCTGACCTGGGCGTCCATCGTCAGGCCCGCTGAAGCTGGCGTGCCGGTCAGCACGGCGCTGGCGAGCACGGTGCCGCGCCAGCCACGATCGCGTCCGTAAATCAGCTTCGTCAACTGTCCAAGAGGAGCGTCGGCATAGCTGAGTTTGAGGTAGAGAGGCGTATCGCGAACGTTGGACGCGCGCTGAAAACGGCCATCGAGGGTGAGCGTTCCGGTGTCGCTGATGTTGACGTCGGTACGCATGGGGCGGGCTTCCAGGCGAACGCCCCACTGACTCTCCGACTCCAGCCACAGAGCGAACTCGGCATCGGTGAAAGAGAAGGCTTTCTTCACTTCGCCTAACTTGAAGTTGATGCGGCCCGTTGTCGCTTCGACGTAGGGGAAGCGCGGGCGCGCTTCGGGGTGGACTTTGCCGGTCGGCGCCGGCTTCACCTGCGATGCGCGCTCCACCAGTTCTTCGATATTCCAATGACCATCCGGCCGGCGGACCAGGTTGAGGCTGGCGTTTTCGAGATCGAGGGTGCCGATCTCCAGACGACCGCGCCACAACGACGTGAGACGCAGGTAGGCGGTGACGGTATCGGCGCGCAGCATAGGCTCGGCGCCATAGCTGGGATCTTCGGCGGCAACGAAGTTGTAGAGCACCAATCCCGGGCCGCGGCAGCAGCTTGAACTCCAGGCTGGAAACGGTCACGTCGCGGCCCAGGGCGCGGCTGATGGCGCCGGCCACACGGGCGCGATAGCGATTCACGTTAATGAATGGGGGCAGCACCAGTGCCAGCAGAATCGCCAGCATGACTACCCACATTAACCGCCGGGAAGTGCGGCGCCTCATCAGTGCACCACGTGGAACATCCGGGACCAGCGAGTATGGTCGAAGAAGTGGAAGATGATATTAAACATCCAGCCAATTCGGTCGCCGATACCGTTGCGTTCGTATTCGTCACGCGGGGTTATGAATGACCAGTAGATAAACATGGGCCGGCCGATGATGTTTTCAAAAGGAACGAAACCCCAGTAGCGGCTGTCGAGGCTGACGTCGCGATGGTCGCCCATGGCGAAAACGCTGTTGGGCGGAACGACCAAGTCGCCGTTCTTGATGTACTGCGGAAGCTCGGCACGCCACTCCGGGGTAACTTCTTCGTATGGACTCGGAGGCACGCTGGGAAAGCTATCGCGATACGGGACGTAGTCGCCCGCGGTGAGAACGTAGGGTTCGTTCAGCTTCTCACCGTTGCGATAAACAGCGCCATCCTGCAAATGAATGCGATCTCCGGGAAGGCCGATGATGCGTTTCACGACGTAGAGTCCGGGCTCAGCGGGATGAAGAAAGACGAAGACATCGCCGTGCTTAGGAGCCCGATAGGGAATCAGCTTGCCAATCCATTTGGTAGCCGGCGCGAGAAGAATGCGATCGACGAAAACGTGGTCGCCGATGAGCAGAGTGTTTTCCATCGAGCTCGACGGGATGGTGAACGCCTGCAAGGTGAAAGTGATGATGAAGAGTCCGATCACCAGAACTATGGCGATCGAAGCGATGAACTCCGGAGTGGTCTCCTTGGGTTTCTCGGGCGTCTGCGCCTTGGCCGCGTTGGCCTTTTCAGGCTTTTCCGGCTTCTCCGGCGGACTCTTTACAGTTTTCTTGGTGGGAGGCAAATTCGTTTTTCCTCGGAGTCTACTTTTCTGCGTAACGCCTTGCCCGCACTCTGCTCAGACCAAACCACGATTGTAAAGTCAGGCCGGGGGCGGATACGTCTCTACTGCGGAATCCGCAAAATACGGTGCCAACGCAGGTTACTGAACATCTGACTTACGTTAAATATCAGATTGGCAAGTTTACCAGACGAAGCAGTGCCCGCCATGGGCTGTTCGGCGCGTTCACTCGACCAGTAAATCAGCAGCGGCCGTCCTTCGATATTCTCGCGCGGAACGAAGCCCCAATAGCGGGAGTCGTAGCTGTCGTCGCGGTTGTCGCCCATCACGAAGTAGGAGTTCTCCGGCACGATGAGCTGATCGTCTTCGGTTAACTTCTCCACTTGCTGGAACCAACGGCCAGTGTCGGAATTCCGGTCCCCTTGGAAATGAACGTTAGGGAAATTATCCCGGTAGGCATTCGGCCATCCGGCGTTGAACGAGGCGTAGGAGTCTTCCTGCCGCACGCCATTTACGTAGACGTGCTTGTCGACCAGGCGGATGTGGTCCCCCGGAATCCCGATTACCCGCTTCACAATATGCTCGCGGGGATCAACGGGAAACCGAAAAACTATGATGTCCTGGCGCTGAATGGGACGATAGGGCATCAGCCAGTTCCAGATCGACGAGTGCCCGTAGCATGCCTTGTTCACCAGCAAGTAATCGCCTACCAGAAGCGTTTTCTCCATGGATTCGGACGGAATCTGGAAGGCCTGGAAAATGAACGTTGTGACGAAAACCGCGATTACAACCGCGGTTGCCAACCACTGCAGTACGTAGAGCCCGAATAGAGCGGTTAGCGGCGGCGCTTGCGGGCTGGGATTTGTGGCTTGCTCGGAAATTTCAACTTCACTCATGACTGCTCTGAGCCGCTGGCGGAGCTGCCGTTGGCGCCGGCCGCCGGACCCTCTACCGATTGTAGACGTTCCCATGCCAGCCGTGCGGCGGCTTGCTCGGCGGCTTTCTTGGTGCTGCCTTGACTACGGCAGACGAATCCATCCTCTCCCGCCGACGATGCCGGAATGTGAGCCTCAATGGTGAACATCTTGCGATGGTCGGGGCCTTCTTCTTTCACCATCAGGTAGCGCGCCTGCGCGCGGCCACTGGCGTGAACCGCTTCCTGCAAAGCGGACTTGTAATCCATGACCGGCAGTTTGCTACCGCCGTGCTGTTGTACCTCGGCTAATTCGGGCTCAAGGATGTAACGAAGGATGAAAGCGTGGGCCACCGGCAGGCCGGCATCGAGATACAGCGCAGCAATAATGGCTTCCAGCGCATTCACCAGCAAGGCGCTCTTGCTGCGCCCGCCGCTGCGTTCCTCGCCCCTGCCGAGGCGCAGGAACTCGCCAACCTTCAGCCCTCGCGCCGGAGCAAGCAGACGGCGCGCGCTGACGATGTGGGCGCGCAGCTTGGAAAGCTCACCTTCCTGATATTCGGGGAAGCGCCGAAACAACTCCTGACTGATGACGAATGACAGAACAGCGTCGCCGAGAAACTCCATCTGTTCGTTGTCGGCCTCATACAGGGGCGAGCCGGCAGCGGCGCTTTGCGACTCGGCCTCACGGGCATAGGAGGAATGCGTGAGCGATTGTTCAAGAAGGGCGCGATTGTGAAAAACGTGTCCCAGAGTATTTTCCAGGACACGCAGATCGCTAATGGCCGATTTCATTCGTAGTGCATTATGCGCGGCACAACGCGTTTCGCCAAGATGGTTTCGTTAGTGTGGCGTGCTGGTTGACGCCGGTGCAGGGGTACCCGGAGAACCTGCGGCCGGCGGTGGAGTTGAGGTTGAGGGCGCGGAGCCAGCGCCGGTTAACTTCTGCAGCCGAGCCTGCTGTTGTTTGGCCAGGCTCTGCGCCGCGCTGCCTGCCTGTGAATACTGTACGGCTTTGTTAGCGGAGTCGAGTGCCTGCGCGTACTGCTGCAGCTTGTCCTGCGCCACGGAAAGCCGAAGATATAACACGCCTTCCGGATTTCCCTTGCTCTCGTCCAAAGCTTTCTGCAGATTGCCGACGGCAGCGGCGTAGTCGTTGCGGTTCATGTCGACCATGCCAAGCGTGTCGTACGCCATGGTCAAAATGCTGTGTTTCGCGGCTTCAACGCGGGCGGGTTCGGCGTTGGGTGGAACGAGCAATCCAGTGTCGATGTTATCGATGGCTGCCTGCGCATCTTTGGCGGCTTCCGACAGGCGCTGCTCGCGGTCCAGATCGTTGTCGTGGGTAGACTCGGCCAGCGCCGATGCCACCTGCACCAGCGGAACCGGGTTGGTCGGATCTGCGGCAATTGCCTGGCGGCCCGTGGCGATGACTTTCTCAGTGTTGTTGGTCTGGGCGAAAAGGTTCATCACCCGCATATAAAGCGAGGCGCGCAGTTCGCTGTTGGGATACTTCGCGGAAAAATCATCGGCAGCTGCTTGCGCCTGTGCGGGATCAGCGATGGCATATGCCGCCTGGTAAGCGGTCATCTCTTCCTGAGACTTCGCCTGCAAGACCTTGTGATTGCCGGTCGCGGGAGCGGCTTGCGATCCAGTGTTCTGGGCCGGGATACTTGCCTGCGTCTGCGATCCGCCGGGAGGAACAGCTTGCGCCGGTGCTGGGTTGCGTTTGTGCGTAGGCCGCTGTCGATACCGCCAAAGCCGTCACCAGAGTTACTGCAATTGTTGTCATCCTGATCCTTTCAATTCGAACGTCGGCTCGGCTGTGCCTACTGCTCGTTCTCTTCCTGCTTTGCCCGCGGAGTCTGATAGGGCTGCTGCACTCCGTGCTCCGCGGCCGTTTTCGCATCGGCGGGCAAGTCGCTGATCGCCAAGGCCGCCTTGTACTGTGCAACCGCGTCGTCGCGTTCTCCCTGGATATCCAGAATGCGGCCCAGGTAAATGTGACTCCAGGCCTGAACGTGCGGATCATTTCCCGACGCTGCGGCCTTTGCGAAGTCGCTCTGCGCGCCTTCCATATCGCCTTTCAGGCTGGCGACTTTGGCGAGGACGAAGTACGCGCGCGAAGTGTCCTGGTTAACCTGAATGCATTGCTGGGCCACCTTCTCGGCTTCCGTTGGGTTACCGCTGGCGAGAGCCTGCTCGGCCATGTCAATTCTCTTCTGGGATGCATGTTGTGAAGCTTGCATCACGTCGGGAGCTGCTGCTGCGGAAAACGCAGTTTGGCTGGCCTTCTTTTTCTCCTCCTGTACGTCGATGTTGTGCAGCCAGTTCGGAAATGCATTCTGAAGGCCGGTATTTCCTTTTTCGAAGTCGCGCAACTGCCCATAGAAGTAGCCGGTCAGGGTGAAACCCTCGGCTTCATCGCGCTGTACCAAAGCAAGGCGTTCTCTCTCCGGCATTTTGGGATCGGCGGGGGTGTGCGCCTCGATGGCGCGAATCAGGCACTCGAGCACGAGCAGCCCCATATCGCGCTTGTACTCTTCCGCCATCGGAGCTTTTTGCAGCGGCATCTCGATCGGATTCAGGCGATCAAGGGACGTAGCACGCTTGGCGATCAGCGGATCGAGCACGAAGTGCAAGTACGTATGGCGTATCGCATCCATGTGGATGGCATCGCCCGCCGGCGAAACCACCAGGTAATAGAAGTCCTGGAGGTAGTTGCGCGAGTTGACCTGGCCCGGCGTTGCCATGGGTTCGAAGTAGACGGTGAAACTGCGACCCGCAAAACCCGACATCGGCATGCGCAGATAGTTGTCGGTGTCGTTGATCATCTGCGACACAGGGGCGTGGAAATGATCGATCAGTCCGAGGTACTCCGGTTGATGCTTGAGCCAGATGGAGTGCAGCTTGGCGGTGTTGTAGTACTCCGTCAGCAGTGACACAAAGCCGAGAACGTAGCCAGCATCCGGAGGCAGGTCGGCCTCTTTCAGCTTCAGGCCAAACCCTGGAGGAGCCCCGAGATTCAGTGCCAGCGATACGTACTGCGCGAGGTCATGGGTGGCGTCGCCCTGCCGGTGATCGCGGTAAAAGTGGCACATCTGGTCGGCGGCGGCAGCCGCGCCCGGCAGCTTGCTGGCTTCGACCAAGTCGGCACGCACCGCCGTGCGAATGGGAGACGACTCCGATAACTCCTGGTCATAGCCGCAGACGTTCATGGCTGCGACCACACTGAACAGAGTTTCACTGACATCGATCGTCGCCTTGGCTTGCGCGGCCGCCGAGATGCTCACCAGCATCAGCAGCAGTACCATGGCGAAATTGCGGCAACCGTAAGCCAGCCGATCCTCCCAGATTCGTTCGCAGCCAGCGACCGAAGCTATTTTTGCTGTCGCGCGCTGTCGCATAGAAGTTACCGAATCAGTTTACGAGGCGCGGTTCAGGGGCGCAAACGCAGTTCCCGGACGCAGGCTCGCCACCGCCAGCAAAAGAAACCACGAAAAGCGTTTTCCTAGCCCTTCACTTGAACCTTGGAAAAGGTGAGAATTACGCGGCTGGACGTGGGCTGACCGAAGGCCGTTGCCGGCTGGAAGGTGGTGAAGATCAGCATATTTTTCAGTTGCGGAAGAAGAGAAGCATCGTCTTCCAGACCGGAGAGGATGCGATAGTCCTGAACGCGGCCGTCGGGGCCAACGTAGGCTTCGACGACCAGAGAGTCCGAATTGGCGGCGCCCATCGATAGCTCAAAGGGCGAGGAACGCAGCTCCGCCGGAGTGTAAAGCATGGTCGGAACATCGTTGGAGGCGCGCACCTGTTGCGGATAGAGGAAGCTGATCAGGACTCCAAAAATAATCAGAGTGGTGATCAGGCCGGCTGTAGCCGGAACCATGATGGCGTTAAAAGCATTTTCCCACCGAACGCGCAGCGAATCCCAGCGGGCGCGGCGGGAGTTGGCGATCTCCTGCGAGAGAGCCACACGCAATTTGAGGGTGAGGTCGGCAGGAACGGTCTTGCGTCCCAGCGTGCCGACCAGGGTCTGCGTCTGCCGCATCGATGCAAACCGCCCGGCGCAGTCAGGGCAGGCATGCAGGTGCTCATTCACCTGCGCAAGCTGGCTGCGGGTGACAGCACCGTCCATATACGACGACATAAGCCCCTTCACAACTGAGCATTTCATGGCATGACCTCGATCCCGTGCCCGACCGCACCGCTACGGCGCTCCCCTTTGCGTGATTCTGCCGGTGCGATGCCGAAGGCCGACAGATGCCTCTCCAGGCGCTTGCGCAGCGCCTCGCGCCCCCTGACCAATCTTGATTTAACGGTGCCCAGCGAGGTCTGCATCACCTCGGCGATCTGCTCGTAGGAAAGCTCTTCGATGTCACGCAAAATAACCGTTGTGCGATACGGCTCGGTCAGCGCTTTCAACTCAATCTCTACCCGGGCTTTCAGTTCTTCATCGTAAACATTCTGCAGCGGTGATTTACCTTCATCGACCAGCGAATCCTTCATGCCGAAGGAGGTGTGCTCTTCGTCGTGATCGGAGGCAGGCTCGATGGACATCTCGTGGGCCTTGTGCCGGAACCACCACCGCCGACGATTGGAAGCCTCATGCACGGCGATGCGGTAAATCCAGGTCTTCAGGCTGGAGTCGGCGTTGAAATTCTTGATACCGCGAAAGACCTTGATGAAGACTTCCTGCGTGGTATCGGGAGCATCGGTGGGATCGTCGAGGATTCGATAAACCAGACTGTAGACCGGCTGGTTATAGTGCGCGATGAGCCACGCGAACGCCTCCTCCGATCCGGCCTTCAGTTCGGCCACCACGGAGGCTTCTTCGGTGCGGACTCCTATCGCACTTGCGAGTTCACTCAAGGTTGTTGCTCCCGCCACGGGCGGCACCTCAATGATAATTAGTTTCGGAACCCGCAACAACTCCGCAATCGCTTACCCACGTTGCTGGTATCGCATTCCACCCCATCCCAGTGCCGCTACAGGGGATAAGCCGCGGGCTGATCGGGGCAGACTACACCAATAGACACCACGGAATGCAGAAAGGTTCCGGAGGAAAACTTATTCGAGGTAGCACCGCCGTGCCAGTCTTATTGTTGCGGCTTCGCCGTGGAGGGCGTAGTGGCCGACCCGCCGGTAGTCGAGCCAGAAGTCGAGGAGCTGGTGGTCGTTGATTTCTTCTTGTGGGTGGTCTTCTTCGCTGGTTCGGCGTTATCGACCACGGTCTTCTTGGGCGGCGGAGGTGGCACGGCTGCCTGCTGTAACTGGCGTACCTGCTGGCGCAGTTGATTCAGTTCGGCCTGCGTCCGTGAGGTCTGACCTTCGAGGTTGTCCGCAAGATCGTGGCGCGCAGTGTCGATCACATTGAGTTGCTCGGCGAGCGCGTCGTAGTCATTCTTCGGACCGAAGGCCCCAGCCGACTCGGTGAACGACGTCATCACGTCGTAAAGCGCATTGAGATTGCGATAAAGCTTGAACCCGGCATTCAGGTCCTGAGGCTGCGTGCGATAGTTGGCAATCAGCCCGGGTAACGCCGTGGTGAGATTGCGCTGTATGGACTCGCCGTTGGCTTGCGCCTGCTGTTTTGAGCCACTGTCGACCTTCCACTTCTCAATGCGCATACGCGAGATATCGGCGTTGATTTGCGTCGCCGCGATTTGCAGGCGATCAAGGTCGGCGGCGAGGGCAGCGCTCATTGCAGGCGCTGGCATCGTTGCCGGCGGCTGTGAGGATGGCGCTTGCGCAACGGCAGCGATCGCCGCGAACGTCATGAAGAGGAGTGCGAGAGTTCTCATCGAAGTCTTAGAGAGCGAATTCCGAAACATGGGAGCGAAAGACGACGTGGACCTACAGTGTAACAAACGTGACCCAAGCGCTTGGATGCAGAGCTAAGCTGGCGGGCAGTACTGCCCTTTGTGAGCTTCTGCAGCCTATTGCCCGCCGCTGGTGGCATTGAGAATAATGCTCAACGGCGGCGTTTCGGCGGGCTTGGAATACTGGTCGATCAGGAACTTCTCGCCATCGGGAGTAACGTCGAAGCTGAACTGGTCACTGGACGAAACCGGCATGCGGGCGTGGCTTGGGAAGAGCTTGGTGGGCGTATCGGCAGACAATCGGCCCTCGCTGTCCAGCTTCACCGACATCAGATTGCTTTGAGAATCGAGATAGAAGATCTCCTTACCGTCGGCCCGCCAACGAGGATCTCTGCCACCACCACGCGATACCTGGAGCTTCCCGCCACCGTTGGGAAAGGGCGAGACGTAGACATTCCATTCGCCGTTCTCATCGGACTCATAGGCGACCCACTTACCGTCAGGAGAGATCTGCCCGTCGGCCTTGGAATTGCGATCCTGGAACAATGGTGTAGCGCTCTGGTCTTTCAGGTTCAGCAGGTAGAGAGAGGAGCCGCCCTGGCTCAACAACGTCGTCATCAGGAGCTGCTGATCTCCGGGCGTAAACGAGGTGGGCATCATGTCGATGATGCCGGGGATCTTGATGTCCAGCCCGCGATCGCTTTCCAAGCCGCTGGCATTCTTCAATCGCATGTTCGCGCCCGAGGCCGAACGGTACGCGATGTCCTTGCCGTCGCGCGACCACACTGGCGTAGTTTCCTCAGCCGGATCGAAGGTGAAGCGCGTCGAGGTGTTGTGCTGCAAATCGTACAGATAGACGTCGATGTTTTTGCCCTTGGGGTCGGCGACATCGAAGGCGATCCGGTTTCCTTCAGGCGACAGGTCGGGGTTCGCCAATAGACCGGGCTCGCCGACGTGTCCGAGAACCTTGCCCGTGCGGTCATACCAGGTGAGCTGCGATTGCGAGGCGCCCGTGCCCTGGTGCAAAACGACGGTGCCGTTCAGCGCTACAGAGAATGCGCCCCAGTACGTGGAAGGATGGCGCCCGACCTGCGCTGCTGCGACGTGCGCTTTGCCGAGAAGCTTGCCGGTGGAAGGATCCATCGGAATGTTAACCAGCGCGCCGCGAGCCTCTATATAGAACAGCTGACCTTTCGAGTAACCGGGATTGGAGCGGGCAAGCGTGACCAGCGCCTGCTTCTGGCGATTGGACAGCGAGCTCATGTAGATGCCGCTGACAGTGTCGTTAGGGTTTTCCTCGAAGTCACCGCCCCAGAAAAGAAAGTGATCGCCGTCGGGCAGGAAGACCGGCCAGCGATGCGAGCTGATACCTTTGCCCCCGAAGATTTTGTCGGTGAGGGGTTCGGCGTCGGTGCCGTCGGCGTCGACTCGCCACATTGGGCCGGCTGAACCGGGAGCGTAGATGACGACTCCTTTGCTGCTCCAGCTTCCGCCCCGAGGTTGCGGAGCGCTGGCCAGTACTTGTGGCGTTCCGCCGCCCGAGTAGATTTTCTTGAGCTTGCCTTGCGCGAAGAATCCGATGTAGTTGTCATCCGGAGACCAGAAGGGATAGGTCGCTCCCTCGGTTCCATTCAAGGGAATCGCGCTAGGCGTGCCGACCTCCTGAGCGTAGATCAGGCCCTCTCCGGTGTTGGGATCGATGGCGACGTAGGCCAGCCAGGCGCCGTCCGGAGAAATCGCTATATGTCCCACCTCGGCCGGGACTGGAATCGCGAACTCCATTCGCGGAGTGGGCTGGCGTCGCGTTGCGTAGTACAGCGCGGCTGCTCCCAGCGCGAGGACAGCCACGCTGGCCGCAATCAGTGTCCACAGCGGGATCGAGCGTCTTCTAGAAGGTGTTTGGGCGCGCAGTGCGGAAGTGGTCTCCGACCCTGACAGGGCACTGAGCGCAAAGGTGAGATCGCGCGCCGACTGGAAGCGGTCCGCTGGATTCTTCTCCAGGCAGTGGCGAATGATGCGATCCAGAGCAGGAGAAATTTTCAGTTGTTCGAGGTCGAGTTCAGGCGGCTCCGATTTCAGAATCGCCGTCATCGTCTCCACTGAGGTATCGCCGGAAAAGGCGCGATGGCCGCACAACATCTCGTAGAGAACGGCGCCGAAGCTGAAGATGTCGGCGCGGTGATCGACCACTTCACCGCGTACCTGCTCCGGAGCCATGTACGGCGCGGTGCCCATCACGACACCTGGCTCGGTGCCGACTGTCGTAGACGTCGTGTTGAGATCCGACATCGGACCCGGGACTTTGGTTGCCATTACGGCTGTCGCTTTGGCCAGACCGAAGTCGAGCAGCTTGGTGTGACCGTCGCGAGTCACGAAGATATTTTCCGGTTTGAGATCGCGATGGATGATGCCGCGCTCGTGGGCCGCAGAAAGTCCGTTGGCGATTTGCAGGGCGATTTCGACAGCTTTGTGGCACGACAGCGGCCCATGATTCAGGCGCTCGCGCAGCGTCTCGCCCTCGAGAAGTTCCATCACGAGGTAGGGCGTGCCGTCCTGTACGCCGACGTCGTAAACCGAGAGAATGTTGGGATGGTTCAGCGCGGCGACGGAGCGCGCTTCCTGCTCGAAGCGGTGCAGGCGGGCGGAATCGGCGGTCATGGATTCGGGCAGGATCTTGATGGCGACCGAACGATTCAGCCGGCTGTCGCGGGCCTTATACACTTCGCCCATGCCGCCTTCGCCGACGTGCGCCTGGATCTCATACGGCCCGAACTTCTCTCCTGCTGCGACGGCCATGATGACTGCGCGGAATTATAGCGGAAGCAACCTCGCACTCATCCCAAGGATGAGGCGACGGCTCGGCGACTTGGCTAGAATCGGGGACCTGTAATACCCTGACAAACCGTCGGTTCAAGACGGAGGTGAGAAACGATGGACAGACTGAAGGGCAAACAGGCTCTGATAACCGGCGGCACGAGTGGCATCGGATTGGAGACTGCCAAACTTTTCATCGCCGAAGGCGCTCGCGTTATGGTGACTGGCTCGAGCGAAAGGTCGGTGACTGCTGCTTCGAAAGAATTTGGCGGCTCTGCCGTGGTGGTGCAGTCTGATGCCGGCAATGTTGCCGCTCAAAAGATGTTGGCTGAAAGAATCAAGCAGGAGTTCGGTGGCCTCGACATTCTTTTCGCGAACGCCGGCATTGCCGAGCTGCGTCCGGTGGAGGCCTGGGACGAAGCTGGAGTTCGCCACACTTTCGACATCAACTTCACCGGACCGTTCTTTCTCATTCAAGCACTTTTGCCGATGTTTAGAAATCCCGCTTCAGTGGTTCTCAGCGCCTCGGTCAATGCGAGTATCGGAATGCCGAATACCTCGATTTATGGGGCGAGTAAGGCTGCGTTGCTTTCTTTGACTCGGACGCTCTCGGGTGAACTGGTTGGCCGCGGCATACGCGTGAACGCAATCAGTCCCGGCCCAATCGCAACGCCGCTATACGACAAGCTTGGCATGGCCGGGGATCAACTCACGGCGGCCAAGCAGGTGCTAACGCAGCAAGTTCCCGTCAAGCGGTTCGGGACGCCTCGAGAAGTCGCCGAGACTGTTGTCTTCCTCGCTTCCGACGAAGCGCCATTCATCGTGGGAACCGAGATCCAGATCGATGGCGGAATGGGCAACCTTTAGCGAACCCCATTAAGCTTTTTGCAAGGTATGGAGACGATGAAAGCTGCACGCATTCACAGCTTTGGCGGGCCGGGGGTCATCACGATCGATGAAGTCCCGGTACCTGCGCCGAGAGAAGGCGAGGTACTGGTACGCGTCTTGGCTGCGGGGGTTGGGCCGTGGGATGCCCTGATTCGCGAGCACAAGAGCGTTGTTGACGTGCCGCTGCCTATCACCCTGGGCTCGGACCTGGCCGGAGTCGTCGAGTCGGTCGGGCCGGGTGTGACGCGGTTCAAACCGGGCGACGAAGTGTACGGTGTCACCAACAAGAATTTCTGCGGTGCGTATGCAGAACACGCCGTAGCCAAGGCAGACAGGATTGCCCCTAAGCCCGAGTCACTGGACTTCGTCGCGGCCGCTTCAATCCCGGTGGTCGGGGTGACTGCCTGGCAGATGCTGTTCGAGTATGCACAGTTGAATTCAGGTCAGTCTGTGCTGATCCACGGAGGAGCAGGCAACGTGGGCGCGTATGCAGTGCAACTGGCACGCAACGCCGGACTGAAGGTCTTCGCCACTGCCGGGTCAGCCGACTTAGGCTACGTCCGCGGACTCGGTGCCGACGAAGTGATCGATTACAAGACGACGAGGTTCGAAGACGGAATCAGGCCGGTGGACGCCGTGCTCGATACCGTCGGCGGAGACACACAGCGGCGCTCCTTCGCCGTGTTGAAGCCGGGCGGAATTCTGGTGTCGGTCGTGTCGTCGGTCCCCGAACAGCAACGGCCAGACGGCCTTCGCTCAGTATTCTTTCTGGTCGACGTGACCACGGCCCGACTGAATTTGCTTTCGGAGATGTTCGACAGCGGGAAACTGCACGTTCAGGTGGGAAGCGTACTGCCCTTTGAGGATGCCCGCACCGCGCACCAGATGCTTGCCGGGGCGCCACACAAGCGAGGCAAGATCGTATTGCGCCTTAATTAAGTGGGAAGCCAGTGTTGATAAAAGATTTGGTGGACCTGGTCGGGATCGAACCGACGACCTCTTCCATGCCATGGAAGCGCGCTCCCAGCTGCGCCACAGGCCCACTTTTCGGAAGGACAGCGCCCGGATAGCAGCGCTTTAAGTATTTTCTCCCAGCACAATACGTTAGTCAAACGCCGCAGTCGATTACACCTGCAATACATCACCCTCGCGAGCCACCATCTGATACAACACGGGGTTCACGAAGAAGCCGATAAAGAGGCGCGAGATAAGTCCGGCGACAATGACGATGGCGAAGGGCTTCTGCGTGTCGGAGCCGATGCCCGTGGCCAACGCCGCAGGCAGCAAGCCCAGGCAGGCGACTAGCGCGGTCATCATGATCGGACGCAGGCGGAGCAGGGAAGCTTCACGCGTGGCTGTGCGAATATCCATGCCCTCATTGCGCAGTTTGTTGATGTAGGAAACCAGAATGACGGCGGTCTCCACTGAAACACCTAACAACGCCAGAAGTCCGAGCACCGACGACACGCTGAACGGCGTGCCGGTAAGCTTCAACGCAATCAGAGCGCCCACTGGTTCGGTAAGAATGACTCCGAGCGCGATTGTGACCGGGAACTTGAAATTGCCATAGAGGGCAAACAAAATCATGAAGATGATGACCAGCGCGATTGGACCAATGAACGTCAGCTGCGACTTGGCTTCGAGGAACTGACTGTACTCGCCGCCCCAGGTCAGGCGGTAACCCTGGGGAAGCACGACGGCTTTGTTGACGGCAGCCTGTCCGTCGCGCACCGCACGCTCCAGATCGCGTCCCTCGATGCTGTACTGCACGCCGATATAGCGTGAATTGTTTTCGCGGTAGATGAACGACGCTCCATTGCCCTGACTGATCTTGGCCAGCTCGCTGAGAGGAATCTGTTTGCCGTCGGGCGTGCCCACCAGCAATTCGCCGATCTCGTGGGCGCTGCTGCGGAATTGCGGCTGCATGCGAACGACAAGGTCGAAGAGCTTCTCACCCTGGATGACCTGTGTGGCCGCCTGTCCGCCCACGGCCGCTGCGATGACCGATTCCACGTCGGCGACGTTAATGCCGTAGCGTGCAATCTTGTCGCGGTCGACGTCGATCAGCAGGCTCGGCTGCCCCAGTTCGCGCACCACGGTGAGATCGGTGAAGCCAGGCACGTTCGACAGCGTGTTTTTGATCTGCACCGCTTTATCCTGAAGCACGTTCAGGTCGTCGCCGTAGATTTTTACTGCCAACGAGCTCTTCAATCCGGTTAGCGCTTCGTCCACCGCGTCCTCGGCAGGCTGCGTGTAATTGAAGACGATGCCGGGATAAGCGCTTAGCTTCTTGTTGATCGCCTCGACCAGCTTCGGTTTGGTGTCGGCGTCACCTTGCCAGGCTTTGTCTTTGTAGGGCTTCAATCCGACATAGAACTCGCAGTTGAAGAAGCCTGTCGGGTCGGTACCGTCGTCCGGGCGCCCGAGTTCCGATGCCACTACCGTGACCTGCGGATACGACGCGAGAATGTCGCGAATCTGTGGGGCAATCTTGCTGGCTTCCTCGAAGGAGATGGTGTACGGCATAGTGGCGCGAACCCACAGCGCTCCTTCGTCGAGGTGGGGCATGAACTCGCCGCCGATGAAGGGAACCAGCAGCAAAGTGGCGCCGAAGATCAGGCAGGCGAGCAGCATGACCAGCTTGGGGCGATCCAGCGCCCAGTCCAACTGCGACGCATACAGGCGCTTCATCCACTCGAAGGCTTTATTGGCGTGCTCCTTGACGCCGCTCTTGAACCAGTAGGACGCCAGCACAGGTACCAGGGTGAGCGTCAGAATCAGTGCCCCGATCAGCGCAAACGACATGGTTTCGGCCATCGGATGGAAGAGTTTCGCCGAAGGGCCGGTCAATGCGTAGATCGGGAGATAACCGGCCAGGATGACGGCCACCGAATAGAATATCGGGCGATCGACATCTTTGGACGCAGTGAGAATAACCTCAAACAGGTTGTAGGTCTGGCCTTCCCGCAACGCAAGTTCGCGGTAGATGTTCTCCACCATGACGACCGTGCCGTCGATGATGATGCCGAAGTCGATGGCTCCGATCGACAGCAGATTGGCCGCGCCATCATGTGCATGCAGAACAATGAAGGCAAACAGCAGAGAAAGCGGAATGGTGAGGGCGACGATGATCGCGGCGCGGAAGCTGACCAGGAAAAAAATCAGCACGATGAGTACCAGCACCATGCCGCGCAGGAGATTGGCCTCCACGGTGTCGGTGGTGAGCGTCACCAGTTCGCTGCGGTCGTAGTAGGGATGAATCTTTACGTCCGGCGGCAGAATGCTCTTGTTCAGTTCATCGGTCTTGGCCTCTACGGCCTTCAGGACATTCTGAGTCTGCTCGCCGCGCAGCATCAGGATGACGCCTTCGACCGCGTCGTTGTTCTTTTGGTAGCCGAACTCGCCGAGGCGGGGAGCATGGCCGATCTCGACGTCACCAATATCCTTGACGCGAACCGGTACACCGTTGTTGCTGCCCACGACGACATTGCCGACGTCGCTGGTATCGCGTAAGAGCCCGATGCCGCGGACGTAGTAGAACTGCCCGCCCTGCGAGTAGAATCCGCCGCCGGCGTTGGAATTGTTTGCCGTCAGCGCATTGACGACCTGTGGAACCGTCAGGTGATAGCCGTAAATTCGGGCGGGATCCAGCAGCACCTGGTATTGCATGACCGTGCCGCCAAATCCCGAGTCGTCGGCAACACCATGCACAGAGCGATATTCGCGCTCGATGACCCAATCCTCGATCGTTTTCAACTCTTGCGGCGATCGGTCGGGGCTTTCCAGGACGTAGCGATAGACCAGTCCGCTGGGACTGAAGAGCGGCGCCATGTCGGGCGTGACCCCGGCCGGCAGCGTGGCCTCCGACATGCGCTGGAAGACGACCTGGCGGGCGAAGTAATCGTCGGTGCCTTCGCGGAAGGTCAGGATGACATCGGAGAGTCCGTACAGTGAGATCGAACGCATCACGTCAACCCGCGGAACGCCATTCAACTCGAGCTCGAGTGGCAGCGTCACCAGGCGTTCGACTTCTTCGGCCGCGTGTCCCGGCCATTGCGTGATCAGCTCAACCTGCGGAGGGGAAAGATCGGGATAGGCATCGACCGGCATGCGCCGGAAGGAGATCACTCCGGCGACGGCCATGAAGAGGGTCAGCACCAGCACGAGGAAGCGCTGACGAAGCGCAGCTTGTACGATTCGATGAATCATTCCGGCGCCGGTCTGTTGGTCATTATCAAAAGAATCTCAGTATTTCTCGGCAGCCTTAACGCTGCAGAGAGTTTGCAAATTGCAGGAATAGACTGCCGTCACCGATGACGCGATCGCCCGGCTTCACGCCGCTGGTGATCTGGGTTTGCCCCTTCATGCTCTCGCCCAGAGTGACGGAACGTCTGCCAAACTGGTTGTTGCCCATGTCGACATACACAAACGGTTGATTTTCGGTGTCGCGAAGCACCGCGGCATCAGGAAGGGCAATCGCGTTTTGGATGGTGCCGGCGTCGACGTTGGCCACTACGTACATGTCCTTCTTCAGCTTTTGGCCGGGATTGCTCGTCTCAATGCGCGCCTGCAACGTGCGCGTGTTCGGGTCCAGCGCGGCAGCGACGTACGAGATACGACCGTGAAAGGTGTCTGGGTAGGACTCGGTCTGTATGGTGACCTGATCCCCCACGCGCACGTAAGGCAGATCCTTTTGATACACGTTCACGAGCACCCACACGGTGCTGGTGTTGGAGATTACGAAGCACTGCGTAGCACCCGGCTGAATCAGTTGCCCGACGGAGACGTCCTGCTCGACCACTTGGCCGTCGATGGGAGCTCTCACCGAGGCTTCGAAGGACGGAGGCGCGGTCAGCAGGGCATTTGGATCCGAGATGCCCAAAACCTTCAGCGCCGCTTCGGCTGCTACCAGATCGCCTTCGGCCTGTACCTCGGCCGATTCTGCCTGCTCCACATTCTGCTCGGCGATCGCGTGATGTTCGTAAAGATCTTTGGCGCGAGCATTGGCTTTTTGCGCCAGAACGTAAGCGTCCTTCGCTTTCAGGTAGTTCGAGCGCAACTGGGAGTAGTCAGGGCTGGCGACGTAAAGCATCGTCTCGCCGCGCTTCACGCTCTGGCCGGGAACGACGGCGATGCGGCTGACCGGCCCGCTGACCTGAGTGATCACCGGGGTAGTCTGGAAGCTGTCGTAGGCGACTGCGCCAGTGAGGCGCAGCGTGCGGGTAAGCGTGGTCGGCTGGACGGTCAGCACCTGTACGTGCGCCATCTGGTCAGCAGGGATCGTGAACAATCCGGCTGAGTTGGCGTTGTTGGGATGACTCTCGTTGGCGGGTCCGGACTGATTACAGCCAGCCAAAGCCAGCGCCATCAGCAGCGGAACGAGGCGACAAACGAGAGTCCGGCACTTGATCATGGCAGTGTCCTCGTTCCCACAGCTTCTTTTAACTGTTCGAGTGATGTCATGTAGGCGGCCAGGGCTTGGCGATACGCCAGTTGTATCGCGCGATTGCTGCGCTCAGCGTCGAGGAAGTCCAGCAGGCTGTTGGCGCCGCGTTTATACGCGTACTCACTGATAGTCAGCGAGTCCTCTGCTTCCTTCAGATACCCCGTCGTGTAAAGTTGCACGATTTCTTCGTTGCTGCGCAGAGACTCGTAGGCATTGGTCACGTCGGACATCACCGTATCACTGGTCGACGCCTCAGTTTCCTGCGCCTGCACCAACGCATACTTCGTGCGCGCAATCTCGCCCTGGTTGCGGTTAAAGAAGGGTAAATCGAAATTCACAAAGAACGAAGCACTGTTCTCGCCCGCAGTGTGGGTGTAATCGAGAATGCCATTCACATCCTGCTTGCCATTCGCTTGCGCCAGTGATATCTGGCTCTCGGCAGCCGTCACTCCCAGGATCGAAGCGCGATAGTCGGGACGATCCTGCAAGGCCTTCAATTGCAGGTCATCGACAGTCGTGCCTAATGGTTGAAATGCGAGATCGCCGACGACATCGTAGTTCGCCGGAACGGCGTCGTATCCGAGCAGCAGGCGCAGAGCCACCAGCGCCTGTACCCGGGCCAGCTTCGCGGCGGAAACATCGGTCTCGAACTGTAGCAGTTGCAGCTTGATCTTGAGATAGTCGCCTTCGCCGATGTATCCGGCTTTGTACTGGATCTCGGAGACATCGACGGTGTCTTTAAAGCTCTTCAGGTCGAGCGTGGCGAAGCGCAAGGTTGATTCGGCCAGCAGCACGGCGATGAACTGCTGGCCCACGTTGAAGATCAGAGAGCGTTCGTCATCGGTGATCTGAGCCTTGGTGACGTTGGTCTGGTCGACGGCAGCTTGCAGCCGGCGCTGGCGCTTGTGGCCGCGCTCAAACAGGTATCCCGCGCCGAGGTCGAACTGTTGCACCTGGCTGAGGTTGTCGCCCGAGAACTCCGACGGCTGAAAGATCGGCAGAAACTGCGAATCGAAGTAGAGCGTCGGATTGGGCCGGAGGTTGGCGGTAACCTCCTGCGCCTGATTTTGCAGAATCAGAGTACGCGAAGCTTTCAAGGCATGATTGTGGGCCAGGGCCAGCTCAATAGCCTGATCGAGGGTAATCAGCGTCGTGCTCTGTCCTTCGGCGGGGACAAGCAGCAGCAACAGCAAACTCAATGCTCCCAGAAGTTTGATCCGGAAGTGAAGTAGACGCATAGGAGTCAAAATTGTTAACGCAAGCAATGTTCGACTACTCGAATAAGCCACCGCGGGCGCATTGGCGCCGATCAAGCACCGCACTGGCTTCGCCCCTCAGCCGTCGCAGAGCAGATTGGGACGGAGGAACACTATTGCTTGAACTAGATAACACATTGTACAGGCAGGAAGTTGTGGCGACAGAAAACAGAATTGGTTGGCAAAGGAGATTCTATTGCGTGGGCGAAGGATTGAGGTATTGCCGCACCAGGTCGGGCAAGGTGGCGATCGAGAGTTGAGCCAGTCGGGCAGCTTTCTGGTCGTCCGGGGTTTCGAGACCGGTCCCGTGGATAAAGACTGTGGTCAGACCCGCGCGCAGGCCCGCTTCTATGTCGCGCAAGGAATCACCGGCGATGAGGCTGTTCTCTGGTCGGGAGGCCGGAAAGTCGACGAACGCCTGCTCGATAAGTCCGATCTGCGGCTTGCGGCACGCACACTGTCCGCAGTCATGCGGGCAGACGTAAATCGCATCCAGGTGCGCTCCCTGTTCGGCCAGAACGGCGCGAAGCTTATCGTGCATTCGATCCAGATCGCTGAGTGAGTAGAGGCCGAGCGCCACGCCGCGCTGATTGGTGACGACGAATACTTTGCGTCCGGAACGGTTCAAGGCAGCCACAGCCTCGCCTACTCCCGGCAGTACTTCGAAGTCTTCAAGACAGGTGATGTATTTTCCCGAAGGAGCCTTACGGTTCAGGACCCCATCCCGATCTAGGAATACAAACTGAATATTGCTGAGGTCGAGGCGTAGTTCAGGCGCCATGGCATTTATACTTTCTTAAAACAACCCTCATTCCAGGTTCAGAAGAAGGCCCTCATACGATTGCGTCACGAGGGGCGGAATGCCGTCTTCTTTGAACTTGTCAGGCGTTTTTGCAGACGCCTTAACTGATCACATATCTATCATCCGTCAGCTAGAAACGCAGCAAGATTCTTTCGAGCGGGCGGCAATCCTCATCACCGATTCATTATTGAACGGGAACAAAGTCCTATGGTGCGGCAACGGCGGCAGCGCCGCCGACGCGCAACATTTGGCCGCCGAGTTGGTGGGACGCTTCCACCGTCCGAGAGCGGCGCTGGCTTCGATCGCGCTCACCACCAACACATCCGTCTTGACCGCGGTGGCTAATGATTTCGGCTACGACGAGGTCTTCGAGCGGCAGGTTGAGGCACTCTGCGCGCCGGGGGATGTTGTGGTTGGCATCTCGACGTCGGGTAACAGCCGCAATGTCTGCGCAGCGCTGGAGAAGGCACACCAAATCAAAGCCTACACCGTAGCCATGACGGGTCAGAATGGTGGGCAACTGGCGTTGCTAGGCGACGTGGTTATCAAAGTCCCGTCGAATGACCCTGCCCGCGTGCAGGAGGGGCACATCCTGTGCGGACACATTCTCTGTGAATGGGTCGAGCTGGCCAGCTGCATCACCCACGTGGTTTCGATTCGACGGAGCGCCCAATGATTTCCGATCCGCAGGAAATCCTGGCCCTGGTGCAATCGGGGTGGGAGCGTGTTCCGGTGCTGGTGGTAGGCGATGTCATGCTGGACCAGTATGTCTGGGGCGAAGTCGAGCGGATCTCGCCCGAGGCGCCGGTTCCCGTGGTGCGAGCCGCCTTGCGCGACGAGAGGCCGGGTGGGGCTGCCAACGTATCCATGAATCTGGCCGGACTGGGCGCGTGTGTAACGGTGACAGGCTTTGCGGGTGGCGACCGCGAGCAGAAGGTCCTGGAGACGGTACTGGCCGATCACGGAATTGAGCCGCTGTTGACCTCGGTGCCGACGGTTCCAACTACGACCAAATTGCGGGTCATCGCCGGCAAACAGCAAATCCTGAGGATTGATTCTGAGAGCGGGAGTAGATTCGCAGTCGAGGATCGCGAGCGGCTGCTGGGTAGCGTTCTGGCTGCGCTCGACCGTTGCGCCGTCGTAGTGCTGTCGGATTATGCGAAGAACACGCTCACCGAGGAACTCTGCCAGACGGTTCTCCGCGAAGCGCGTGGCAAACGTATTCCGGCTCTGGTCGACCCGAAGTACCCGAATTATGCGCGCTATCGCGGGGCCACCGTGATCTCGCCAAATCGCAAAGAGCTGGCCGCCGCTAGCGGGCAACCAGTTAACGATCTGGAGCGATTGCTGGAATCGGGGCAGGCGCTGCTGCGCGAGTTCGACATTGATGCCATGGCCGTGACCCTGGGTGAGAAGGGAATTGCCGTCCTGCGCAGAGACTCGCGGTCGTACGCGCCGGCAGTTGTACGGCAGGTGTTCGACGTGTCGGGTGCCGGAGACACGGTTATCGCCGTACTGGCGCTGGCGATGGCGAGCGGGGTAGCGCTTGAGGCTGCAGCCAGGCTGGCGAACGTGGCGGCGGGCGTGGTGGTGAACAAAGTCGGGACGGTGCCCATCACCAGAGAAGAACTAACGGGCGCCATGACGGCGGACAATCCTTTGACCATGAGGCAGAAGGTGCTCTCCCGCGGGCAGGTCAGCGAACGGGCCTCAGCGTGGCGCTCTCGCGGACAACGCATCGTCTTCACCAACGGATGCTTCGACATCCTGCATGTCGGCCACATTCGGCTGCTTGAGGAGGCACGCCGCAGGGGCGATCGCCTTATCGTCGGGTTGAATAGCGACGACTCAGTGAGAGCGCTCAAGGGGCCGTTGCGGCCCCTCGTGGGCGAAAAAGACAGGGCGCAGGTGCTTGCGGCTCTAAGCGCTGTGGACGCGGTGGTGCTCTTCCGTGAACCCACGCCTCTGCAATTGATTGAGGCGATACGGCCCGAAGTGCTGGTGAAAGGAGGCGATTATACGGAGGAGGAAGTGGTTGGGGGTCGCGAAGTGAGGTCATGGGGAGGCCGCGTTGAGCTGATTCCTCTTGTGGAAGGAGTCAGCACCACCAGACTGATTGCCTCGGCGGGCTCGCCGGTCAAGGCTGCCGTCGATGTTTTTTCGGCGTGAAACGATGCTGCCACCACTGTTCTTCTCAGTTCGACTGCCAACTCTGACGGCCATCCTTTGGCGACGATACATCCGGCGAAGACCTGTCCAGGCGGTCGCGCATAAGGAGCCGTTGTCATTCATCATCTTCCGGCTGGATGCCCTGGGCGACGTTGTCCTGACCACACCGCTGTTTCGCGCGCTAAAGCAGGCCTTTCCAAAGTCGAGCTGCACGGTCGTGGTTCAATCGGTCTACAAATCGCTGCTGGTCACCAATCCGCACATCAACGAAGTACTGACGCTGCCGAAGATCGAGCTGCGATGGCTGCCTACCCGGGCGCGGCGGCTGCTGGCGGCGAGCGTTCTCTACTGGACGCAGCTTCGCCATCGCCATTTTGATTACGCACTTTCACCGCGGTGGGATGTTGACGAGCATCTGGCGACGTTTCTATGCGCGCTGACGAATGCCTCACGGCGAATCGGCTACAACTCGAACAGCTCGCAGGCAAAGCAAACCATGAACCGCGGGTTTGACGCCGCTTTCGACCTGCGTCTGCCGCCGGGCCCGGTACGGCATGAGGTGATTCGCAATCTCGCCTTGGCGGAACACTTGGGAGCTACCGTGAGCTCCGACGCTCTGGACATTCACATTACCGAACGCGATCGCAGACACGCCGCGCGCCTGCTCGGCGAGATTCCGGCGGGCACCAAAATACTTGCGCTTGGGATCGGCGCGCGCAGTGCCGGCAGACGCTGGCCCCTGCAAAACTACGCCAAGGTCGCCGAGCGCCTTGCCAGCGAACTGCGGATTCAGCTGGTCCTCGTTTGTTCCAGTGTTGAGCTCGGAATGGCGCTGGAGCTTCGCGATTTGTTGAAGCGACCGGCAATTATCGTGAGCGGTGCGGGGCTGCGCGAAGTCTGCGGCGTACTCGAACGCAGCCACCTTTTCATCGGGAACGACAGCGGCTGCGCGCATCTGGCTGCGGCCATGAATTGCGGCACACTCGTCGTCTCGCGTCACCCGCGGAACGGCGAACACAACCACTTCAATAGCCCCATACGGTTCGCTCCATACGGAGCGCGAGTTCGCATCCTGCAGCCCGCTTCGGGCCGCGACGACTGTGCGGGCGCGTGTGGGGTGGAAGGGCCACATTGCATCATCGGGGTCACGGTGGAAGAAGTGGCGGTGGCTGCATTTGAAATGCTGACCAGCGAAACCTTCCTCGCGCCTGCACCGGTCAAGCCGTGGATGACGCGGGCACAGCGTCTTCTCGGTGTTCATTCCGCAGAGAGGGTGAAGCGCGCAGTGGAAATGCTGCAGTCCGACAGGCCAGCCCTGTGATTTTCTCCATCGCAGGACTTGCGAGCTCCCGCGGAAGACGTCTCCTGAAAGCGATCTTTTCGGGAGCAGCGTCGAGGCTGCTCGGAGCCGTTGTGAGTTTTCTCACACTGCCGATGGCGGTACGCTATCTTGGCGCCGAGAGGTACGGGGTGTGGGTGACGATCGCCACTACTGCGATCTGGATTAATCTGCTGGATCTAGGCGTCCCCAACACGCTGACGAACCACATCTCCCGCGCGTACGCATCGGGAGACAAGAAGTCGGCGCAGCGCTACCTTACGACAGCGCTGACCATCACTACCGCGCTAGCGGCCATAGCAGGAGCAGGCTTTGCCGGAGTCTTTCATCGAATTAACTGGATCAAGTTGTTTCACGTCGGTCCGGCCACGAGTCCCGCCGAAGTCGATCGCACCGTAATCTTTGCCGTGGCGCTGATGTTACTGGCTTTGCCATGCAATCTAGGGAGCAAGCTGCTGGCGGGATATCAGGAGTTGCATCGCTATAACTACGCAACCATCGGGGGGGCGTTAGCAAGCCTGTTTGGGCTTGCGGCCGGGGTAGCACTGCATGTGTCGATGCCGACGTTGTACCTGATGTCGATAGGATGCTTCACCTACGCTGCCGCCGCGGCGTTGCTCGCGGTGTTGTGGCAGAGAGCGTGGCTGCGGCCGAAGTGCTCGGCATTCGACCTCGGCTCTGCTGTAGAGCTACTCAACTCCGGGTCGTGGTTCTTTCTGATCCAGGTTGCGGCAGTTATCGTGTTCAGCTCCGACAATCTGGTCGTCAGTCACTTTCTAGGAGCAGCTGAGGTCACGCCCTACAGCGTGACATGGCGGCTTGCCGGGTCGGCGGCGCTGCTGCAATCGCTGATTTTTCCTGCGCTATGGCCGGCCTATGCCGAGGCCTACGCCCGGCGCGACTGCGACTGGATTCGACGGACCTTCACGAAGACCATGCGAGGAGTCGTCAGCCTGAATGTGATCTGTGCTCTTCTGCTGGTCTTGTTTGGCCGCGCTGCAATTCGTATCTGGGCGGGCCCCTCGGCAGTTCCGGACAAATATCTGCTTTCGGCGATGGGCCTATGGATCGTCATCAACGGTTTTATGAGCATGGAGTCCTGTTTACTGGCCGCTCTGAACCGGATTCGCGGGCAGTCCTTGCTCTCCGCGATTGCCGCGGCGACCAATATTGCTCTGTCGCTTTTCCTAGTGCGTAGCTTCGGAGCGCTTGGCGTGATCGGCGGCACGATTCTTTCTTATCTGCTGGTGCTGGTCGTGCCGCAAAGTCTGATCGTGCGGAGCGTCTGGAGAAGGGAATTAGGGCGGAACGAGAAACCTGTTTACGGCACTAAGAACGGATTGCTCTCGCGTTCCTCGCCAATCGTCGTAAGCGGACCATGTCCGGGCACAACGACGGTCTCGTCCGGCAGTCCCAGCACCGGCCCATGCAACGACCGCATGATCTTCTCGTAGGAACCACCCGGCAGGTCGGTACGCCCAATCGATCCAGCGAACAGAGTATCCCCAGCGATCAGCTTCTTCTCCGGGGCGAAAGTACAGGCAGATACTGCCTTCCGTGTGGCCCGGGGTATGCAGCACGTCGGCGGTAAGTCCGCCGGCTTGTACTTTGTCCCCCGTGCCAACGCTGGCATCGATGTTCACGGCTTCCGGCGCGGGCATGCCGATCCACGAGGCTTGCACATCCAACATTTTCAGCAGCGCGTAATCGTTCTGATTGAGCAGGACCGGCGCGCCAGTCAACCGCTTGAGCTTCATCGCTCCACCCACGTGATCGATGTGCGCGTGGGTGACGATGATCTGTTTGACCGTGAGTTGATGCCGTCCAAGGCGCGTCATGACGTCGTCGATCTCATCTCCCGGATCGATGACCATGGCTTCCTTGGTCTGCTCGTCGCCTACAATTGAGCAATTGCACTGCAACGGGCCTACGGGAAAAATTTCGTGGATCATGACTTCAAACTACCACGAATAATCAATAGCTCGACGGGGCGCGCTTGAGTCAGTCAGTATCCTGCGGTACACTGCGGCGCATTCACTTCGGGGACCCCGGCGCGGATTCAAGTAGCGCGCTGGCAGGGAGAAGATTTTGGAGCGCTTACGTTTCATCACGCATCGGGACCAACGAATCCTGCTCCTCGACTTCTCGAACTGTAGCGCTGCGGAGGTCGCTGAACTCGCCGACATGGCTCCGAGGATCGTGACGCAGGAGGCGCCCGGGTCTGTGCTGGCGATGGCTGACTTCGGGGGCGCCGAGTTTGACCGGGAAGCGATAGAACATATCAAGATTGCCACCGCTTTTGATCGAGCGCATATTAAACGCGCAGCCTGGGTGCATGCGGAAAATATTCCCAAAGTGCTCTATGATTCGATTCGCAGCTTCTCCGCCCGCGAGTTTCCTGTCTTCACCACCCGTGAAGAAGCGTTGGAGTATCTGGTCAGCGGCAAATTGCCGGCAAAATAGAAAAGCCTCCGCTTGCGGCGGAGGCTCGAAAAACCCAATTGAAAATTAGTGAGTAGGGGTCGCTGGCGTAGCTGGCGGCGTCTGCGCCGGAACCGACTTCACGGGCGCCGACTTAGTGCCCTCCAGGACCGACCCGCTGCTGTGCGCGTGGCGGGCAGCAAAGATCGAGAGGGTGATCGACGTAATCATGAAAAGAACGGCCGCCCACGTCGTTGCCTTGGTGAGTACGGTGGCGGCGGTACGGGTTCCGAAAGCGGTCTGGCTGCCCATGCCACCAAAAGCAGCGGCTATGTCGCCGCTCTGGCCGCTCTGCAGCAGCACGACGATGATGAGGAAGGCACAGACAATGATGTGGATAGCGGTGATCAGCGCAACCATGTGACTTTCAAATCTCTTTCGTGGCGAGGCGAGGCTCGCCGCTTGAAATCTCTAAACGTTACTGGCAACTTGCAAGCAGATATGGTGCGGAAGGGGGGACTTGAACCCCCATGCCTTTCGGCGCCACCCCCTCAAGATGGTGTGTCTGCCAATTTCACCACTTCCGCACACTTCCGGATGCTGTTGCATCGCGGGTTCCAGGCAGAAACGTAGAGGCACGACAAGTATAGCAAACACAACGGCCTCGGCGAAGCTCACGAAGAAATTGCCGAGGCCGGAATCAAGCTAATACTTCACAATTTTGGCAAACCCCGCCGGGTCGAGGCTGGCGCCTCCTACTAACGCGCCGTCAATCTCTTCCTCAGACATCAGCACCGAGGCATTGTCGGGTTTCACGCTGCCGCCGTAGAGAATCCGCAGATTGTCGGCGAACTCCTTGCCGAACGATTTTTCGACCTCGTGGCGGATCACGGCGTGAGCGTCGGAGGCCATTTGCGGCGTTGCCGACTTTCCGGTCCCGATCGCCCATACGGGTTCGTAGGCGATCACCAGCTTGGCCGCTTTCTTCGCAGAGATGCCGTTGAAGGCCCGCACACACTGGCGTCGAAGGACGTCCTCGGTCAACCCAGCGTCACGCTCCTCCAGAACTTCACCCACGCAAACAATGGGCGTCAGTCCGTTCTCCAGCGCGGTTTCAAGTTTTCGATTAACCGTGTCGTCGGTTTCGCAAAAATATTGCCGACGCTCCGAGTGCCCGATGATGACATGGGTGACCGAAAGCGCGGTCAGCATTCCGGCAGAAATTTCTCCGGTGAAAGCGCCTTCTTTTTCCCAGTGAAGGTTCTGAGCGCCGATGGCAACGTTGGAACCGCTCGCGGCTTCCACCGCCGGCTTGAGATCGACGAAGGGTGGGCAGACGACGATCTCGTCGCGGCTGTGACCTTCAACCATGGGCAGAAAAGCCTGAAAAAATGCAGTGGCCTGGTCCGGCGTTTTGTACATCTTCCAGTTGCCGGCGATTATTTTCTTTCGCATCGTGTGCGTCCTGTATGAAGTTCGCCTGAAGAAGGCGGTAGTAAGACAACCCTCGATTATAGGCCCTGGGGTCTGGACATACGCCGGACGACGTCGTCCAACTCAAGACGCAGAACCTACGAAGTTCTTACGGCTTGACGGTGGGGCGCAGCAGGACTTCACTCATGAACGACTGCGGTTCCTGCGTCACCAGAGACGCAACCACATGAGCGACGTCCTCGGGTCTCAGCATCTTTGCCGTGTCCTTGGCACCGCGACGCGGGCTGAAGTCGGTGTTCACCGATCCCGGACATACCACGCTGACGCGTATGTTGTGGCCGCGCAGTTCTTCGGCAACTCCGTAGCTGAGTCCGTTCAGCCCCCATTTCGAGGCCGAGTAGGCCGCGCCCCGCGGCAGGGGGTTCTTTCCCGCGAGCGACGAGATGTTGATGATGTGCCCGGATCCAGCGGTGATCATCAGGGGCACAACAGCGCGCAGCATGTAATAGACGCCGCGCAAATTGGTGTTGAAGATGGCCTCCCAATCGTCAAGGGGCAGCTCATGGAGAAGGCCGGATGGTCCTCCGATGCCGGCGTTATTAACCAGAATGTCGACGCGCCCGTAGGCCGTACGCAAGTGCTCGGCTAAAGCATCGACGCTGGTTGCGTCTGTGACGTCACAGCGGAACCCTTCAGCGCGTTGCCCGCGGCTCCTCCGGTCGGTTGCCACCCGCTGTACCAAGGCTCCATCGCGGCCGCATAAAACCACCGTTGCGCCCATGGCCGCGAGCTTATCGGTGATTGCCAGCCCTATGCCCCGGCCGCCGCCGGTCACGACCGCGATCGATTCTGACAAAGAAAGAGATTCTTCCGATTTCATGCTGTATGAACTCTCCTTCCGATAAGATGCCTTAACCGGACCGATGGCCGCGCCGGGCATCTCGTGTAACCTGTAGTTGGCCGAGTGCGCATCCGGAATTGGGACTAAGCGCATCTTAGCAGCGCGAGAATTGTGTATTGTGCCAAGCAGCTTGCCTTACACTGAGGCGGCTACTTATAATCCCGGTTTCTGCACTTTGCATTCCCAATGCAGCAGACAGGGACCGGATGCTACGCACTTCTCTAGAGTGCGGCGCTCAAAAACATGGAACTGATTGGCGCGTCTAAGTGTCCGTACGTAAGAAACGATTTTTCGCAGTTCTCCATATTCGAGGAGCCAACAGAATGAGAAGGTCGCTAGTCATTTCACTGCTGGTGTTCGCCAGCGCCGCGACGATCCAGCAGGCAGTAGGCCAAGCCGCGGGACAAACCGGTGCGGCGCCTGCCAGCCAGAGCGCTCAGAAGCCCGAGATCAAAAATCCGGCCGAGTATAACGCCTACATCAACGCGATTCAGCAGCAGAACCCGGCCCAGAAGGCCCAGCTGCTGGAAGCCTTCCTGCAGACTTACCCGAACAGCGTAATGAAGGTTGACGCGCTGGAATTGCTGATGGTTTCGTATCAGCAGGCGGGCGACGCACAGAAAAGCCTGGATGCCGCTAATCGCATCCTGCAGGCTGACCCCAACAACGTGCGCGCGCTGGCCGTGTTGGCGTACAACTACCGCGCTGCCGCTTCGCAGGGTGGTCCTCAGATGCAGGACAACCTGGCCAAGGCCAAGCAGTACGGTGACCAGGGATTGCAGGCCCTGCCCAAGCTCCAGAAGCCGGCCGGCATGAGCGACGCTGACTTCACCAAGCTCCACAACGAGATGGGCGCTATATTCGACGGTTCGGTTGCCTTTGCGGCCCTCCAGGCGAAGGACTTCGCCACGGCGCAGAAGGATTTTGAGGAAGCAGTGTCATGGGAGTCGCAGCCCACGATTGCTGATGTCTATCCTCTAGCCACTGCGGATCTGGAAGCGAAGCCGATGAATCCCAGCGGCTTCTGGTTCATCGTGAAAGCCGCCATGATGGCTCAGGGCGGCACGCAGCAGCAGATCCTCGATTATGGAAAGAAGAAGTACATCCGCTATCACGGTTCCGACCAGGGTTGGGATCAGTTGGTGAGCGATGCCAAGGCGTCGTCCAGCATCATGCCGCCCTCGGGCTTCACCGTGGCCGCGGCTCCGCCACCGCCGTCTCCCGCCGAGCAGGCGGCTGACCTGGTCAAGGCCAAGTCGCCGGTGCAGATGAGCTTCGCGGAATGGGAGCTGGTGTTGTCCTCGGGCAACCAGCAGGCGGCTGACACGGTGTGGAATGCGATTAAGGGGAAAGCGGTCAAGCTGCAGGCCAGCGTGATTAGCGCTACTCCGACCAGCGTTCAGCTGGCGGGCAGCGATGACGATATCGAGGCCAAAAAGTCCGATATCTCGCTGAGCATGAGCAAGCCGATACCGGCAAGGCTGACGCCGACTGCGGGTGCCATGATGGCGTTTCAGGGCACGCTGACGAGTTACACGCCAAATCCGTTCATGATGACGATGACCGACGGCGTGCTGCTCGACAAGAACGGCAACCCGGTCTCGTCGGGTGCGGCCACGCATCACACGACCACGCACCACAGCCAATAACTAAATCGGAGCCAAATAGAAAAGGGAGCAGAGAAATCTGCTCCCTTTGATTTTGTGCGGGAAACGCAGTGATGGCCGGTTGCCACGGCAGCTCAAAAGGCGAACGAGCTGCTAGCGAACAGCCTTTCTGTCCATGGGGAGGTTATGCGCGCTGCGGGGTGGGCGGCGAGTTCCGGTCCGGAGTCCTTTGGCGTCGAGCTTCAGCTCTGCGATGGTGCGGCTCAGAGTATTGCGGTGCATGCCCAACTGGCGGGCAGCCTTGCATTGGTTCCCGTTGCTGTCCTGGAGAACCGTCAGGATAAATTTCTTTTTGAATTCGCAAACCGCTTCGGAATAAGTAATGCCGCTGCGATACATCTGCACCACGAGAGCTTCCAGTTGATCTTTCACGACGCCTCTCTCCGCTATGAGTTCGTTATGGCGTTGCAACATTGTGGCCGCTACTGTTGTTATCGCTGTGTCCTGGCAGATGTTCCGGCACTGTACGCAGCAACTTCCATCCATCCCAGAAGCGCTGCCTGAAATCAGACGGCGCCGCCCAAATCAGGGTGCGGCCGGCGCTCAACATGTAAGGGGCAAACCGCGACTGCGCCAGTCCCCACTGAGGAGCAAGCGCGGCCAGCGCCAAGACCAGTACCACGCTGACCACGATGCCACGAGCAATACCGAATGCCGCACCTAAAATACGATCAAACCAACTTAGTCCAACGCTCTTGAAGACTCGGCTCAAGAGCTTGCCGACAGCGCCGGCCAGAATCATCACTACAACGAAAACCGCCAGAAACCCAACGATGTCGGCAGTCCAGGGCGAATGCAGGAATCGCGAGAGCCACCTGGCAACGATGGGATATTCCCAGGCCGCGATCAGATAACCCGCAACCACCCCGACAAAATCAAAGAATTCCCGAAGAAATCCGTTGGATATCGCCTGTAAAACAGAAAACAAAACAATGAGCACGATCACCCAGTCGAGGATGGAAAGGCTCATCATGAATCAGGCCTACCAGGGAAGCGGTCGTCCGGTCATCTCCGTGTAGGCTTCGATGTACTTCTCGCTGGTACGGGCCGCAACTTCCGGAGGCAGCGCCGGCGCAGGGGGCTGCTTGTTCCACTTGATCGCTTCCAGGTAATCGCGAACGTATTGCTTGTCGAACGATTCCTGCGCGCCGCCGGGCTGATACTTGTCCTTCGGCCAGAAGCGCGAAGAATCCGGAGTCAGCACTTCATCCGCCAAGACCAATCCACGCGGAGTGCGGCCGAACTCGAACTTCGTGTCGGCGATGATGATGCCGCGAGTCTCGGCGTAGTCGGCAGCCGTTTGATAGACATTGATGCTCAGGTCGCGCAACTGTTCACTCAGTTCGCGGCCTGCCAGTTCGACCATTTTTTCGAACGAGATATTCTCGTCGTGGCCGGTGCTGGCCTTGATTGCCGGCGTGAAGATCGGCTCGGGCAGCTTGTCGGATTCGCGTAAGCCCTTCGGCAAAGGAATCCCGCAGACCTCGCCGTTGGTCTTGTATTCCTTCCAGCCAGATCCCGACAGGTAGCCGCGCACCACGCACTCAATGGTGATCATGTCGGCGCGCACCACCATCATGGAGCGTCCGCGCAGCTGATTCGCGTACTTCTGCAGTTCCTTGGGATACTGGCGGACATCGGCAGTTGCCAGGTGGTTGGGCACGATGTCTTTCAGGAAGTCGAACCAGAACAGCGACAACTGCGTCAGCACGCGGCCCTTCTGCGGGATGCCGGTGGCGAGCACGTAATCGAATGCGGAGATTCGATCTGTTGCGATGAACAGCAGGTGGTCGTTATCGATTCGGTAAATGTCGCGAACTTTACCGCTGGCGTGGAGCTCCAGGTCGGGAAAGTCGGTAGTCAGGAGAACGTCGTTATTTGGAATTGAGCTTGTCACGTTGCAAATCGTTCCGGAGAGTCGTCGGGTATTCTAATTTCCCCGATTGGTTTGTCAATGCGGTCCAAAAAAGTGTCATCAAGCGATTCCCAAAATGTTCGTGAAAATCGCTTGACAATATTGATGGTAACGCGAAACAGGCGTCGTTACTGGTATTTCAGCCGATTTCGATGTCTTACGAAAGCTTACCGCACAAAGAATTCTGCTGCTTTTTCCGCGTTGCCCTTAAAACGCAGAGACCCGCAAACTGTCAAGAGTCGCCGCAAAATTTTGCTGCTGATGATTCGAAGCTAATCGGCCGCCGAGCGATGTACGGCGCGCACATCTTCCAGATATCGAATCTCGGGCGATCCCTGCACCCCTGAAGCCTGCATCTTCTCCCTCAGTTCGCCCGAGGCCATGAACTTGCGCGCTGCATCGGCGCTTTCCCAATCCAGCAGGAGAATGACTTCGCGGGGATCGTCAAGACTATGAAAGAGACGACAGCCGACTTCGCCGGCACGCTTGCGAGCCATGACATGACTGTCAAACGCTTCTTTCCACCGGTTGAAATCGGCAACCGTATGACGGACCAGAACGTGAACCATAAAACCTACCCCCATTCCATTCGTCGCCTCCAAGATACGAAATCTGTTGAGGAATGTGAACCGCCAAATGAACTTTGTTCTGTGACGCCGGCGCTTGGCAGGTTCCATAAGAAAAGCGTTAATCGCAGGCCGCGACGAATCACCCAGGGGCGCATGAGCGGTACGGTATACTGCTGAGCAAACCAAAGGGAGATTTGTTACTTGCCGCGTCTGATCATCCGCTCCTCTGACATTCATGCTGCTGGTTGTTTCGCTCTGGAAGATATTGCCAAAGGCACTCGCGTTCTGGAGTACACCGGCGAACGCATCACCAAAGCTGAGGGCGATGATCGCTACGAGGGCCGGCCGTTCACCTATCTGTTTGGAGTGGGCGATGGGGAAGTGGTAATCGACGGCCATGGTATGGCGATGTTCGTCAATCATTCCTGTGACCCGAATTGCGAAACCGACGAAGAAGGTGACCGCGTCTTCATCGCCAGCATTCGCGATATTACGGCCGGCGAGGAGCTCACGTACGATTACTGGCTGTACGACGGTGACGATGACGCTCCGTGTTACTGCGGTAGCAAGACCTGCCGCGGCAGCATGTACTCTCCCGAGGAGCTCAAGCGAAAGGCGCGAGCCGAGGCTCGCAAGAAGAAGCAGGCGGAGCTGGCGGCCAAGAAAAAGGAATCGGCTGCGCCGTCCAACGGGCATCGAAACGGCAGCGGCAACGCTGCTGAGACAAGTCAGAAGCGACGGAAATCCTAGCCGCCGCAAGGTCGTATAATCGAAGTTCCTTCCATGAGTTATCAGGTTCTCGCACGCAAATACCGGCCACAGAAATTTTCGGAGGTGATCGGGCAGGACCACGTCACCCGTACGCTGAAGAACGCCATCGAGCAGGGACGCATCGCCCACGGGTACATTTTCAGCGGACATCGCGGGATCGGGAAGACGACCATCGCGCGCATTCTGGCCATGGCGCTGAACTGCCAGTCGCAGGATCACCCGGTGCCGGAGCCCTGCGGCGTGTGCGACTCCTGCCGTGAGATCCGCGCCGGCAATGCGGTCGACGTGATCGAAATCGACGCCGCCACCAACCGCGGCATCGACGAGATTCGTGAGCTGCGCGAAGCTGCCAGGTATCGCCCCGCGCGCGACCGGTTCAAAATCTACATCCTCGACGAAGCGCACCAGATTACGGATGCGGCCTTCAACGCTCTGCTGAAGACTCTGGAAGAACCGCCGGGACACATTGTCTTCATGATGGCCACGACGCAGCCTGAGGACATTCCGCAAACTATCCGCTCACGCTGCCAGCACTTCAGTTTTCATGCCGTGCGCTTCGACGAGATCATTCAGCAGCTACGCGGCATTGCCAAGCAAGAAGGCATCGAAGCCGACGACAACGCGCTGGCGATGCTGGCTGAAGTCGGCGATGGCTCAATGCGCGACGCGCTCAGCATCATGGACCAGGCAATTGCGTGTTGCGGTACGACTCTGAGCGGAGACGTAGTTCGAGGCTTGGTGGGAAGCGTGCCGTCCGACGTCTTGGAAGATGTGATGGACGCTGTCGCCCGGAACTCGAGTGAAGACGTTCTGCGAACCATTGATCGGCTTCTGGTCGAAGGTCAGAGCGCGCAGCACTTCGCAAAGCAGATGCTGCGCTTCTTGCGCAATGCGTTGGTAGCTAAGGTTGCCGGCTCGGATTCGCCAGTGCTGCAGATTTCGTCTGACGAGCGAGCTCGCGTAGCGCGAATTGCCGAGCGCTTCAGTGAGGAAGATCTGACGCGCTTCATGCAGATCATGCTGCGCACGCACAACGATCTTGGCTACAAACAGGAGCAGCGCTTCCATCTCGAGCTCGGACTTTTAAAGCTGGTGCATGCACAGCGCCTGCTGCCGCTCGAGGAGTTGCTCAGCGGAGAAGCCTCGCAGGCAAAGTCATCCGGAGGCGGCGCTGGCGTGACGTCGAGGAGCGCAGCCGCTCCCGCAAGAGCGACGGTTCCGGCGGGACGGGCCGGCGGCGCAGCGCGGGCTATCGAGTCGGATTCGCGCGCGCCCGCGGCATCGCCGTTCGCTCGGCCATCGCCATTTGAGGCAGATCGCAATCGCAAGAGCGAACCCAAGGCGGAGAGCGCGGTTGAACCTCGCTCGTTGGCCGGTGATTCAGGCCTGTCTGCAGCGTCGATTAGCACTGCTGCGGCCTATGAGCCTGTTAGCAACGCGGTTGGAGTGGCGACGGCCGTTGCGGTCCAGACCGAAGCTCCTGCGGAACCGGCCTCGGAAGATGTCGACGTCGACCCTATTCGTAACGCGATTTTGGGCGCACTAGAAGACGCCGGGCAGAGCATGCTGGCGCATAACCTGGAAGAAGCCGAGTGGTCGATTCGCGGGCTGGAAGTTTCAGTGAAGGTAGCCATGTCGCAGGTGCTAATCGACATTGCGCTGGGAGCGGAGCCGAAGCGGGTCGTGCAGTCGGCGCTGACGAAAGCCTCGAGCAAGCCGTTGAAGTTCAAGATGGTGAGTGGTGGGACAGCAACGACCGCTAAAACCAATGGGAACTCGACTGCGCGATCGACCAATGGCGCGGGGGCGCGCAGCCGGGCAGCGAACGATCCCCTCGTGCAGCGGATGCAAGAAAAGTTTGGCGCCGAGATTCGCACTGTCATTGACCAGAAAGATCGCGGCTGAAGCGGAGCAGATCATGGGTGGATTTAATTTGCAGGAAATGCTGGCGCAGGCGCGACAGCAGGCTGAAAAGCTGCAGGAGAAAATGCAGCAGATCACCATCGAAGCTTCGTCGGGCGGCGGCAGCGTCACGGTTCGCATGAGCGGCCAGAAGCAGCTTCAAAGCATTCTCATTGAATCCGAAGTAGTGAAGTCGGGCGATGTCGAGATGCTTCAGGACCTGGTCGTCGCGGCAGTTAACGAAGCTTCACGCAAAGTGGACGAAGCCCTGAAATCAAGCCTGGGCGGGATGCTCGGAGGGATGGGACTTCCGGGAATGTAAGTCGGGTTCCTTGTGGAGGCACGGGATGTACGGTTCCTGGGTCTCTTTGTGGAGTCTTAGTCGGATGAACAAAGTGCCTCGATAAGAAATTCTCTGTGCCTCAATGGTGGAAAGCCGCCGAATTCAGCGTTCAGCTCAACGAATTTAAGGAAGAAACAACGTGTCCAGGTTTGCCGAGCCCATGGCTCGACTGATTGAAGAGCTCAAGAAGCTGCCCGGCGTGGGCAGCAAGACGGCGCAGCGCTTTGCCTTTCACATCCTGCGGGCTAACGACGAAGACGCCGAGCTGCTGTCAACCGCGATCCGCGAGGTAAAGGCGAGCCTTCGCCTGTGCTCGATCTGCAACAACATCACCGACGTCGATCCCTGTACCTACTGTGCCAGCCCCACGCGGAATCAGCGGCTGGTCTGCGTTGTGGAGGAGCCAACCAACATCGCCGCCATCGAAAAAACGCGGCACTACAACGGTGTCTATCACGTGCTGCATGGCGCGCTGTCTCCGCTGCATGGCGTTGGGCCGGAGCAGTTGCGCATCAGCAACCTGAGCAAACGGGTGGAGTCGGGCGATGTAGACGAGCTGATCCTGGCGACAAATCCCACCATCGAGGGCGAAGCTACCGCAACCTATCTTTCGCGACTGTTCAAGTCATCGCAGACCAAGGTGACGCGAATCGCGACCGGTGTGCCGGTCGGCAGTGATATCGAATATGCCGACGAGGTCACAATGCAGAAGGCGATGGAAGGCAGAAGGGAACTGTAGCGACCGCCTACTTCTTCTCGCTCAGCCCAGCCAGATACCCGTTGATCTGATCCTCCCATTCTTTGCGCGCCTTTTCGTCTCCCTTCGCGAAGTGTTGAACGTGTTCGTTGGCCTCCGGCGTCAAAGCCGTCCGCTCGTACACGACAGTCACGCCGGTCTTGCGAGATTGCTCGTGCGTAAGCCGGATGTCGATGGTCGTCGCCATGGCGTCGTTGAGCAGGTACACATATTGAATGTGACCGGCGGCCAGGTCGAACGCTGTGTTCGCCCAGGTGCTCGTCATTTGTCCGTGTGACACCTGAAAGACCATGCCCGGCTGGTCCTTCGGGGGATTCGGGTAAAGGAACTGGGGGTTCCAATCCGGCGCCCACTTTCGTTCTTCATGTGCTCCGAACAAGGGCGCGACCTGCTCTAACGGAGCATTCGCGGTGAAGTGAAACTCTGTGCGGGTGTGCAGTGCGCTCAATGAAGTTGCCGCCTCCTGCCCTGCGAGGCAAGAGCCGGCAAGCACGGTCACCCCCAAGGCGACGAGTGTAACGTTCATGGCTTCTCCTTTAGCTGATGGCTGTCGGATGCGTGCAGCGTGAGGCCGTAGATGTCGCGCAACTTCTCGATTTCCTTCAAGGTCGGTGCAGAAAACGGCGGCTTGCCTTCGAAGGCATGGAGGACGATGCCCTCAAGAAGATCGCCAAGTGTCAGATCCTTCAGTTCCGCCAATCCCTTCAATACTTTCAACAGACGCTTCTCCATGCGCACACCGGTCTGCACGCGTTCGACGACGATCACGTTCTTCGGTTTGTCTACCATGTGATTAATGTACCACGGTAACAAGTAGCACACAACGCCAGCGGCATTGGGAGAAGGCGTTAGTGAGAAGAAAGGACGCTGCGCAAAAGAAAACGGTCGCCGGAATCGGCGACCGAGACGAGACGTAAGACCTCGAGCTACGCTTTCAATTTAGCCAATAAGTCTGATGGGTGTACGGGTTTTGCCAGGATCTCGAATTCATGTCCTTGCGCCCGAGCGTTTTCCAGAAGATCAGCCGTGGCGGCCTGGCCGGAGAAGAGGAGAATCTTGCAACTAGGCAGGAAACCGCGAATGCTGATGGCTGCCTCGATGCCGTTCATGTCCGGCATGATGACGTCACTGATCACAAGATCAGGCTTTAGAGAACGTGCGCTTTCCACCGCTGCGGTTCCGGTGTAGACCGCAGAGGCGTCATACCCGTTCAGGTCTAAAATCTTAGCCAGAGTGTCGGCAATGACCTGTTCGTCGTCCACAACTAACACTCTCGGTTTTTTACCCGCTTGCATTCACTCGCTCCTTCCAGATTCGCGAAGCCGAACTGCTGATTATAGCGGAGGGCCCATGGACGGAGAATTCGTCCGGGAACTTACCTCTAAGATGCAGAATTTACCCGTTGCGTCGCCGCGCCGCGTCAAATCTCCACGATTGGCTTGCTTGTTGGCTGTTTACTAAGGAGTATGCAACCCGAGTGCCACCGGGTTTTGGAAAAATCGCTCCCCAAGAGTGTGCGGCGCCTCACAACCGACCAGTGACTAGCGTCACCGCCTAGTGGGTCGCACGCTTTGTACATTGGAGTTGGCGAACGACCAGGTAATTGCACCAAAAGCAGTGCAGCTATAGCCCGAATTCGCCGCGACTGTTGCCCAGGACCAAAATCAACCCGACCCCGCAAGCTGTTCTGGGCTGAGGGTGGGGCGGCAGCAACCAAGAGAGGGAGATCGCAATCATGGCATACGTCATCACCGACACTTGCACCAAAGACGAACTCTGCGTCGAAGCCTGTCCTACCGACTGCATTCACCCGAAGAAAGATGAAGCAGGATTTGAAGAAGCCACCCAGCTTTTCGTGGATCCCGAAGGCTGCATCGACTGCGGCGCGTGCGTCCCGGTGTGCCCGACGAATTCGATTTTCATCGTTGATGAGGTGCCGGCCGACAAGCAGGAGTTCATCGCCAAGAACGCCGAGCATTACGCGAACGCATAGTTCTTAGAGAATTAAAGAATGGCCGGGTGGTCCCCCAGTGTCCGCCTAACCGCCAGTTTTTGTTCTTCTATCGCTCCCAGCTTAGGAGAGGCACAGCCCAGCGCTGTGCCTCTATCTTTATAGCGACCTTCGCCATCAACCCGAGACTCTGAATGCGCATCTCACAGGCATGCGCGTACGAACTGCTTGCCTGGCATTAACAGTCTGTTTGCTTCCGCTCTTTTACGCTGCGTGTAACAACAGTCAGCAAAGCCCCGAGCAGGTGAGAGAGAAAACTGCTCAGGCTACGGCTGAGCTGAAGGACAACGCCAAAGCTGTAGCGGAGGGCGTGCGCGAAGGCCTTACGCGCCCCAGCGCGGACAAGCCGGTGGACTTGAACTCGGCGTCGAAATCGCAGCTAATGGGATTGCCGGGCATTGACAATGCCGCGGCTGACCGCATCATTGCCGGACGTCCGTATTCTTCCGAGCATCAGCTGCTCGAAAAGCACATCATCTCCCGCGATGAGTACAACAAGGTAGCCGACAGCATTACAGTCAAATAGCTGCGGCAGGGAATAGAACCAAGTGGAAGATCAAAGGACGCACCATGGTGCGCCCTTTACTTGTTTATCGCCGGAAGCCACCGCCCCCGAAGCTGCGACCACCTCCGCCAAAGCCCCCGCCGCCGGCCCGATCCGCCCAGCCACCGCCACCGGAGCGACCGCCCCATCCGCCGGAGCTGAAGTTGCCCCAGCGCGAGTTGCCCGCGCTACGCGATGCAGCCATGTTGTCCATGGAAGATTTATCGAAGCTTGAGCTAGGCTGCGACCACCCGCTATCGGTGTGTTGCTGCCATCCCGACGACGGATTGTATTTGTAGACATTGCCGTCGTGATCGGCATAAGTGTTGTTGGCGGTGTGGGCGACACCGTTGCCGGTGTTGGTGTTGTAGGTGAAGCCCCGGGCGCCGGCAGTCGACTGTCCGGTGTAGGCGTTGCCCGCGATCCCCGCGGCGCCGCCGTGCACCACACCCGTCTGCTGGTTGTAATCCATGCCATGCGCGCCGGCTGCATAATTGCCAGTGTAGGCGTTGCTCACCGAGCCGCCGGCACCAGCATAGTGGTTGCCGGTGGAGGGGTTATAGCCGTTGACGCGCGATCCGGTAGTGTAGTTGCCGGTATACGCGTTGTAGTTCTCGCCGTGGGCGGCGTATCCGCTGTTGCCGGTTACAGGGTTGTAGTAGTTCCCACGAGCGCCTGTCCCGACATTGCCCGTCCAGGGATTGGCCCATGCAGCGCGAGTTCCGGCGTAAGCGGTGTTACCCCAGCGCCCGTAGACATTGGCAGCGGCAGCGCCACCCCATCCGCCCCATCCCCAGGCAGGTGCGCCGTAGCCCCATCCCCAGTAGCCGACCGGACCCCACCAAGGACTGCACCACGAGCCAATGGCCATGCCCATGCCGAAGCCAAGCGCCCATCCGGCGCCGGTGCTCCATGCGAAGGTTGCGCCAACACCGTAGGTGTACGGAGCAGGCACCCAGACGCTTGGACCGATGTACGGCGGATAGTAATAACCGGTTCCATAGACCACGACGCCATCCGACGAGACCACGGTGCCGTAGTAGCCAGGTGTGTAACCGACGTAAACGACGCTGGGCGTGTATCCGTAAACCTGCACGTAGGTCACGTAATGAACCGGGGAACTCGGCGGGATGGTGTAAATCACCGGCGGAATGGTCGCTGCCACAAGCCAGGGTCCGGTCGCCGCAGCCGAACTAAACCACACGCCGTTGCTGACTGCGTAATAAGTGTTGCCGGGCACGTAGATCACCGGCGTCGCGGTGTTGACGGCGTAGGTCATGCTGGTGCCCGGGATCGGCTGGAAGACGGGAGCGCCGTCGTAGGTCACCGTCAGCGTCGCGGCCGAGCGCGTGATGGTCGCGGTCTGCGGAATCGAGTTAGCGATTACGGCTTCCCTGGCCTGAGGCGTTCCGGGGACGGACACCAGGACGTCGGCCTTCGGGCTGTACACGGGAATCTTGCTGAAGTCGACTGGCAGGCTGGCTCCGGGAACGAACGTCCACGGGCCATTCTGCAATGACGGGGTAGAGAACCAGCGGCCGGCCAGAAGCACGTAAAACGTATTGTTGAGCGAATCGACAAAGATGTCGCAGCCGGTATTGCTGACGTACGACAAGGTCGTTCCAGGAATCGCAGCGTAAACTGGCTCACCTTCAACCACTAGAAGTTCGGTGGGAGAGGTCGCCACGTAGATCATCGGCATCTCGCCATCTTTGTACGTATCTTCCAGAGACTGCTGCGGATTGCCCAGCGGCTGGTTCTGGTTAGCCGCGACGGCGGCCTGACGGATATTGTTGAGATCCTTAGTGGGGGCGTGTTTGGCCGGATTCCACGGACCCTGTATCGCAGGTGCCTCTACCCATCCATCCATCAACGACAGGTAATACATCTTCTTCGACGGATCGAACAGGATGAGCGCGCGAGTGTTGACGACTTTCTCCAACTTGTCGGCAGACGGCCGCAGAACCGGACTGCCATCGATCAATGCCAGCACCGCGGGATTCATGCTGTAGATGATCAGCGGGGGATTGTTTTGCAGCTGGTATTTCTTCTGCGAATCGGCGGCATTGGTCACGGCCAGCGATGCCTCGATCAGGTCGAGTGGGATAGTGCGACTCCAAGGCAGATTCAGCACGAACTCGTTGGCGTAGGCCTTACCGTCGTTCGCCAGGGTAGGGAAGCTCTGTTTAACCAGGACGAAGTTGTCGAGGGTCACCATGCGGTTGACCTTGTCGACCTCAGTCCGGGCGCTAAACCAAATCACGCCGTAATCAGTGTCCTGTTTGGTGGCCGTCTTGACCCGCACCGCTGCGTAGGCCTTTAATTCGTTGCCGACCCAGCTTTCCACCTGGGGCTGAAATACGGAGATCGTCGCACCCTGATAGTTGACGGCGCGCGGCCAGGGAGCGGTGGGAGCGGAACTGGTCCCCGCCGCGGGATTCGCGGGAGGAGCCCCAGCAGCTGGCGGCGCGGACGGAGCAGGTTGGGCTGTCTGGGCAAATGCCGTCGCCGACGAGCCCAGGGAAATCGTGAGTGCCAATGTACAGGCGATCAGACGTTCCAGCATTTCTTTCATGACGCGATGAACCTCCGTACTCCGGATGCTGAACCGGAGAAAGCAGCGAACTGAGTCTTAAGTCCGGTGTTGTCAGTCTTCCAGCCAGACAGCATAAGGCAGGCGTGGCTGGTCTGCGCCCTCATATCTATGAAAGATTAGCGGCGACACAAATTTTAGTTAACTGGCAGAAATGCTAGAGGCGCGGGCTTTTTTCTTGGCGACCGCATCGGGGCGAACGCGCGCCAATTCCGGGACGTGAACTCCCTCGTTGTGGCATACGAATTGTCTTCGAATGTTAAAGGGGGCGTCATATACTTCGCTAAACGATACTCACACAGCTGGACCCTGGCCAATGCAAGAACTTAGCGATGAACGCCTCTCGCCCCCGCGCGAGCATGAAGCCTTCGGTGCGATGTTTGAGCAAGCCGGATTTGGCGTGGCTCAAGTGTCCCTTGACGGAGAATGGCTTGCTGCCAATCAAGCGCTGTGCGACATTCTTGGGTATGCGCGAGAGGATCTGTTAGGTACTCCGCTGCGCATCATTGTGCGCTTTGACCAGCTCGGCGCGGAACTTGGCGAATGTGAAAGGCTGCTGCGCGGCGAAATCCTGAGCTTCTCCAGCCAGAAGAGGCATTTACGCCGCGACGGCCGGGTCATCTGGTTGAAGGCCACCGTGACGCTGGTTCGAGACGACGTAACCCAGGCTCCCGAATCGTTTCTCGCCATCCTGGAAGACCGGACGCTGCGCCACAAAGCGATCCAGCAAGCCATTTCGGAGGGTGACAACAACTTTCGAGTCCTCACCGACAACATCAGCGACCTTTTCTTCAGTCTGGACCTCGATCTCCGCTGCAGTTTCTGGAATCGTGCCGCTGAGAGCCTGACCGGCATTCTGGCGGGGGCTGTGCTTGGCCGGCGGGTTGGCGAGGCGTTCGGGCATGGGCAGGGAGTTTCGGATCTCGAACAACACTTCCGGGCCGTGCTGGCCACCCGGCAGGCGCGCAGCTTCAGCTTCCCTTGCTCTATCGGCGGCAAGGACTTTCTGTTCGAAGTGACAGCCTATCCATCCAAGGACGGGCTCTCGGTCGTAGCGCGCGACGTTGCCGCGCGGCAGCGAGCCGAAGAGGCTTTGCGGAAATCGGAAGAGAAGTTCGCCAAGGCCTTCCAGGCGAGTCCGGCGATCATCACGATTGTTCGCATTCACGACTGCCAATTTATCGAAGCGAATCTGGCGTTTGAAAGGCAGACTGGCTTTTCGCGCTCGGACGTCGTGGGGCGGACGATTTCCGAGGTCGGCCGGCAGGCCGATCTGGAGAGCTTCCAGTACGCCTTTGCGGAAGCCGTTTCCCACGGAACAGTACGCAACCGCGAAGCCCTCCTTCGCCGCAAAACGGGAGAGGTGCTTACAGTATTGCTGTCAGCCGATGTAGTTGAGTTTGATGGCCAGCCCTGTGTGCTGACCGTGGCTGAAGACATCACTGAACGCAAGCAGGCGGAGCTGGATCGGACTGAGCTGTCTCGCCGCTTGATGACCGCGCAGGAGGCGGAGCGCCGCCGCATTGCGCGCGAGTTGCACGACGGCATTGGGCAGTCCCTGGCCTTGCTGGGGATTCAGTTGCAACGGGCAGACCAGCCAACCGCTTCCGGCAAAACGAAGCCGCGGCTCTCTGACCTTTGCACGAAGGTAAAAGAAATTGGAACTCAGGTTAGCCGGCTGTCTCATCAATTGCATTCGTCGGAGCTGGAGTTCCTGGGACTTGTGGTGGCGATTAAAAGCCTGTGCCGCGAGTTCTCCGAGGAGTACGGTTTCAAGGTCGATTGCGTTTGTCGAAACGTCCCCGAAGAACTGGAAAACGACGTCGCGCTTTGTCTGCTGCGGCTGGTACAGGAAGCGCTGCACAATATTGCCAAGCATAGCCATGCCACGCTCGTGCAAATGGAATTGAGCGGCACCCCCCGAGATCTGGTCCTCACTCTCGCAGACAACGGCGAAGGTTTTGACTTGGCTGGAGTCCGCAGTACTGCGGGGCTTGGGCTGGTCAGCATGCGGGAGCGCATGCATTTGCTGGGAGGAAGCTTCGAGATTACGTCCAAGCCGGGTAGTGGAACCAAGATTCAGGCGAGAGTCCCGCTCGTGAAGCTAACGGGGATCTCTCGCCTTCGACTACAGTATCTTCTACTTGATAACGATTGCCTCGGCAGTACCGGAGCCGCACATGCCGTAGGTGGCTCCGGAGTAGCAAGCACCCGCAGAATACTTAAAACACCCCGGCCGCTTGGCTGCTACCTGCACCGGCTTTTGTGCTCCACCGATGATGGTATCCGGCGGATCGAAAGGCGACGACGGCCCGAAGTCGACGATGAAACCGGTGCCCTTGGACGACGTCTGGAAGGTGACAGTCGTACCTTCCTTCACGCAGAACAGGGAGTTGCCCTTGGCTTTCGGAAAGCTGGGGGTTGCTGTTGCGCCGCTCATTCCGTCACGTCTCACATCGACGGAGCAACCGGAGGCAGGGCAGGTATTCGCCGCCGTACAGAGGCTTTCAGGGTTGGGCTCGTCGCAGGCGTACTTACTCTTCTTCTGAGCGTTGGCCAGACCGACGAACAAGAAAATTGCAAGCATCGCAACAATCGCAATCTGCCGCTGAATCTTCATAAGTTCCTCACGCGAAGTGCACGACGATGTTTTAACTGCTCAACTCCAGATACCGGCGCGCCTAGTTTTCGCCGGGGGTTCCAGACCAATCGATAATGTTGCCCAATCTCCAGGGGTTCTTATTAAGGTTCAGGGTCAATTGACCGTCAGAACCAATGGTCAGCTGAGCTGCGGGATACAAGACGCCGTCGCTCTTGCTCTTATCCTGGGTGTTGATGTTGATCTCGCCGGCCGTCAGGTTGTAGTACTGACTCTGCGTATCGTAATAGGCTTCGCCGAAATGGATTGGCCGGTTGGTAGCGAAACGAATCGTTCTTCCCGTGGGTGTCTCGATCATCTTGATGAAGCTCAGGTCATAACCCAGCGTACCGGTGATGGAGATATGGCCTACGGCTTTCATTTTTTCCAGAGCGTTCACCAGCCCTTGATTCTGGCCCTTTTGGAACGCCTCGGTCAGGACATCCTCATCTGCCGGGGTGGAGTACTGGTAGATGATGATCGTGATGCCGATATTGCGCCCGAGTTGCGTACTCGTGCCCCAGGCGGTGGCATCAATGGTTTCGTTCTTGTCGCGAGCCAGGCCCGGCAGACTGCCCAAGAGCAGAACACTCAGAACCAACAGTGCGCTTTTTGTGAGCTTCGAACTTAGTTTCACAACCCCTCCTCATCACAGAGCTATGCTTACGTCGCAGAATGTTATTTCCGGCAGACTGGAAGCAGAACTAGCAGAATTACTCGGCTGACGCAATAAAAAGAACTGTTGTCAAAACAGTACACGCCGACATGGGCGAGGCTCGCGCAGATTGGCGACGGCTCTGCTATTTTTGCCAGTATCGCCAGCCGCGACGGCTGACTAACATGGCATCCATCAGCGATGAGGGGCGAGGCAATCCCATCTCTGAATTGCACCTCGAGGAGCCGACGATGTCGGTTGGTCATGGCGCCGTCCGGGAAAAAGCCAGGGACATCATCCACGATTCATGGGAATCGCAGGCCAACCTGTCTTTTTTCTTGATCCTGGAAGTTGTGATCGCTTTTGTATTGCCGTCTCTGGGTTTCGGGGAGAGCGACTTCCGGCTCTACAGCAATCTTGGGTTCAGCATCATGCTGCTCTCCGGCGTAGCCATCGCCTGGGGCAGGCCGAAACTGTTTTTTGCGGCAGCCGCGGTAGGCGCCGCCTGCATGACGTTCCGCTGGGTCTCCTGGTGGCAGGGTACTCTGCGAACCGCGATTTTGAGTGATTGGTCGACCATCATCGCGGGCTTGGCTATCTCGATTGTTTTGCTAGCGCAGGTCTTCCGTGCAGGAAAGGTTACGCATATGCGCATCCAGGGCGCTATTGCGGTTTACCTGCTGCTGGGTTCTGTATGGGCCCATGCTTATCACCTCACCGAGATCCTGCATCCCGGTTCGTTCGCCGCACCTGCGGGCGAGATGCTGTCTGCTGCGGACTGGAACTATTTCAGCTTCGTAACTCTTACGACAGTCGGCTACGGAGACATAACTCCGGTGCGCCCGATTGCCCGCATCCTCGCCGTCGGTGAAGCCCTGACCGGCCAACTCTACCTGGCAGTAATGATCGCCCGGCTAGTGGCTATGGAAATTGTTTTCTGGCAGCAACAAAAGGCAGAAGACAAATAGGTTGAATCCGCCTAACGGCTTGCCTAGGATTCGCCATACCTTTACAACGTCCGTAACGTGACTGCCGGAAATACCTGAGCCATACTTTGGTGGGGCGGATAGCGCTTTTTTGCTGTTACGGAAGTAAGTGTGGGCGCTAAACTGTCTTCCAGCACCGTGGCGAAGCGCGGGTACGCCCACTACAAGGGTATCTTCTCCAGATGGAACGCAAACCAGCCGCACGTTTAGTCATCGCCGACGACCACAGGTTGCTTGCCGATGCCTGTAAGTCGATGCTTGAGCCTGAGTTTCAGGTTCTGGAGATCGTCACGGATGGGCGAAGTCTGGTGAAGTCTGCGCTTTCTCAAAAGCCGGACGTAATCATCCTCGATATCGCGATGCCTCGCTTGAACGGCCTGGATGCGGGCGAACAAATCAAGCAGAAGATACCTTCCACAAAGCTCGTCTTCATGACCATGAACTCAGCCGCCGACGTCGCTGCTGAAGCTTTCCGCCGCGGCGCCTCCGCTTACGTGCTCAAGCAATCGGCAGCGGAGGAACTGATGGTAGCTATCCGCAAGGTAGTTCAAGGGGAGTCGTATCTTTCTCCCCTGATTGCTCGGGAGACGGTAACGTTCCTTCTGAATCAAGGCAAGGCGCGCACCGAAGAAAAGAAAATCACCAAGCGGCAGAGCGAGATTCTACAGCTGCTCGCCGAAGGCATGTCGATGAAGGAAGTGGCTGGCGTGCTCGAGCTTCGGCCGGGAACGGTTGCGTTTCACAAGTATCGGATGATGGAGACTTTGGGCGTGAAAACCAACGCGGAACTGCTGGAATACGCCATCAAGCGGCAGATGACTTCGTCCTGAACGTCCACCAGTTTTTTCCGTCCGGAATGTAGTAGTTTTGCCAGTAGGCATTCCCAACCTCGGTTGATACCTTTCCCTGTGCAGTCGCCCATCCGGGCGCCGAAGTCGCGGCGCGCGTGGAGTTGGCTCGTGCCTTCCATAAGACTCGTTCTGGCCGATGACAACCCGGAAATACTGGAAACTCTGGCCGACATGCTGCAGCCTGAGTATGTCATCGCCGGATCTCTTTCTGACGGCCAGTCCGTGATCCAGCAACTGGCGTCGCTCGATGCGGACTTGGTGATCCTCGATATCTCCTTGCCGGATATGACCGGTTTCGATGTCGTTCGCCGTCTGAAGAAGGCGGGATCGACGGTCAAGGTTCTTTTCCTGACGGTGCACGAGAACATCGACCTCATCCGGGCCGCTTTCGATCTCAACGCTTCCGGGTATGTCTTTAAGTCGCGCATCGCGTCGGATTTGGTGAGGGCGATTAACACCATCTGCGAGGGTGGGCGCTTCAGTTCGGCTGAGGTTTCGCAGCCAACGTAGAACGCCTGTTGGCTCTGGTAACATTTCGATCACTGCCTGACAAAGTTCATAGGTTCGCGCCGGGCGTCATTTCTCTAGCGTGAAAACCTAGAAGTTCGTCCGCCGTCGAGATGTAGGGTCAGCGTGTACGTATACCTATCAGGAGGCTCTCATGAAGTTGAAATTTGTGCTGTTGTCTTTGGTCTTGGCGGTGGCCGTCCCCATGTGGTCACAGAAGATTCATGTGGTCTACGACAAGCAACTCAACTTCACGCAGTTCAAGACCTTCGCCTGGGCGCCACACGGTGCGGTGGCGCACCCCATGTTAGCGGCGAACGTGGTAGGAGCCATCGAAGATGAGCTCAAAGCCCGCGGCCTGCAGAAGGTGAACAGCGATCAGAATCCGGGACTTGTGATTGAGGTTTACGGCTCCATCGACCAGGACACCTCGTTCAACTCCACCGACCCGCTGTATGCCGCCACTGGAGGCATTCCTCCGTTCGATCCCAGTTTTTCCGGACCGCTGCTCTCCAGCCAGTTTGGCGCGACTTCGGTGACCATCCACAAAGGCCAACTTGTCGTTGACCTGATCGACGCAGCGAACAAGAAGCTTGTATGGCGCGGCATGTCGCAGCAGAACTTGTCGCATAATCCTGACAAATTGGTCGGTCAGGTGAATGACGCCATTTCCAAAATGTTCAAACAGTATCCGATCAAAGCCCAGGGGTAAGCGGCGAAACAGAATCGCATTTTGTTGTTTACGAGGTGAGCTCGGTCCAGCCTCGATTCATCCACCGTTTCTCCGCTCTTGTCATGCCGACAGCTTGGCTTTGTGAATACCTGAGTGGCCACTCCGACAACCCTCAGGCCGTACCTTATGGGCCGGCACAAATTTGCTGACTTTGCATTAACAACTTTGCAAACGACAGCTTTCAAGGCAGAATGTGGCAGCGCCCGATCACGACCATGGACGTCAATCTCTCAAGGAACAAGGCATGATCCGGCTGATTCGTGAATTAATTCGTCCTTACCGCGGCAAACTGCTGATCATCCTGGCGGCGATGCTGGTCGAAACGGCCATGAGCCTGGCCAATCCCTGGCCTCTCAAAATCATCATCGATAACGTTATCGACCACCATAAACTGCCGCATGGTTTGGACGAACTGGTCCGTCCCTTGCTGGACGGCGGTCACAAGTTGCAGGTTGCGGGTCTGGCTGCGCTGGCTTTTGTAGTGATTGCACTGATCGGCGCGTTGGCCAGCTACGTCGACAACTACTACACCGAGAGCGTAGGCCAGTGGGTCGCGCACGATTTGCGCATGCGCACCTATCACCATCTGCAGCGCCTCTCGCTCGGCTACTACAACACGCACCAGGTGGGCAATCTGCTCAGCACGATAACCACCGACATCGAGACCATTCAGGACTTCGCGTCCTCTTCGACGCTCGACATCCTCATCGATCTGCTGACCATCGTGTCGATGCTCGGCCTGATGTTCTGGCTGAACTGGGACTTCACGCTGATCGCCGTAGCGGTCACGCCGTTCATGCTGTTCTTCATCTCACGGTTTAAGAAGGCGGTGAAGAAAGCGACCCACGAGGTTCGCAAAGAGGAATCGGAGATCGTCGCGGTTGTGCAACAAGGGCTGGAGTCGATGCAGGTCGTCAAGGCTTTTGGACGTGAAGCCATGGAGCAGGAGGCGCTGGCCGAAGTCAGCCACGCCACCGTCAACGCCGCTTTGAAGGCACGCAAAGTGAAGTCGCTGCTATCCCCGATCGTAACCATTACCGTCGCTTTCTGCACGGCGATCGTACTCTGGCGCGGCGCTTCGCTGATCTTGCGGGATATCATGACCGTCGGTGCTTTGACGGTTTATCTTTCCTACCTCAACAAATTTTTTAAGCCGGTAAAAGACCTGGCGACCACCACGAATGCCATTGCCCAGGCGGCTGTCGGGGTCGACCGCGTTCGCGCCATCCTCGACACCGACTCGATTCTGCCGGAACGGGAAGATGCTTTCGAGCCGCGTTTCGTGAAAGGCGATGTTGAGTTCGAGCATGTGGCTTTCGGCTACACCAACGATTGTGAAGTGCTGAAGGACGTGTCCTTCAAGATCGAAGCCGGACAACTGGTGGGCATCGTGGGTCCCACCGGCAGTGGCAAGTCGACCGTCGTTAGCCTGATTCCGCGCTTCTACGATCCAACCGGTGGAGTGGTAAAAGTGGACGGCCGCGATGTCCGTGACTACAAGCTCAACCCGCTGCGTGACCAGATCGGCTACGTGTTGCAGGACACCGTGCTTTTCCGTGGCACGATCCTGGACAACATTGCCTTTGGCCGCCCGAATGCCACCCGCGAGGAAATCATCGACGCGGCCAGGCTTGCCAACGCCGACGAATTCATTTCGAAAATGCCCAAGGGCTACGACACGATGGTCGGCGAGCGCGGGTCAACTCTATCGGGGGGCCAGCGGCAGAGACTCGGCATCGCTCGAGTGATGGTGCGCAACAGCCCCATCCTGCTACTCGACGAGCCCACTGCGGCGCTGGACAGCGAGTCGGAGAAATTGGTGATCGAAGCCTTGGAACGGCTTATGAAGGGCCGCACGGTCATCACCATTGCGCACCGACTGGCGACGATTCGCGACGCGAATAAGATCATCGTCATCAGCGGCGGGGTGGTGGCCGAGAGTGGAACCCACGACGAACTGATGGCGCTGAACGGCATCTATGCCGGCCTGCATCACGTTCAGTTTGACGCCCAATCAGCCAAAGCATGATCATGACGAATCGACTAGACTGGCCGGTCCGCGCACGTCCGGAGCGGCCGTAGCTTTTTCTCAGGGGGATCCCGATGTCGCGTTACCTGGTTGTTCTGCCCGATGATTCCGCCCGGCCCATTCTGGACGCCGTCAATCACGCCAAGAAATCGCTGCGTATCAAGATGTTTCTGTTTGACGACCCGCAGTTGCTGCATGCCACTGTCTCCGCCCACCGCCGGGGCGTGAACGTCAGAATCATGCTGAACCCGGCGCGACGCAGCGGCGAAAAAGAGAACAGCGACTCGCGCAAGATGTTGAGCGACGCGGGCATCGAAGTAATCGACAGCAATCCCAAATTCGACGTTACCCACGAGAAGTCGATGGTCGTCGACGATCAGACCGCCTTCATTCAGTCACTGAATTGGGAGACGAAAAATCTGACTGAGACCCGCGACTACGCTGTGGCAACTTCGCACGCGCACGAAGTCAAGGAAGTGGCGGAATGTTTCGATGCGGACTGGCAACGGCAAGAGTTTGCGCCGGGGGAACACTCTCACCTGATCTGGTGCATCGGTAACGGCCGGCAGCGTATTGGGCGGCTTATCGATGAGGCCAAGCATTCCTTGTGGGTGCAGAACGAACGATACCAGGATCCAGTCATCATCGAGCACCTCGTCCGCGCTAACGAGCGTGGAGTGAAGGTTCACGTGCTGGCACGGCCTCCACACAAGCTGAAGAAGGAGAAGCTGGTGGAAGCAGTCGGCGGCATGCGCATCATGGACGATGTGGGCATCAAGGTTCACAAACTGAAAGGGCTGAAGCTTCACGCCAAGCTGCTCTTCGCCGACGGCGTTCGCGCCATTATCGGCTCCATCAATCTCGCTCCCGGGAGCTTCGACAGCCGCCGTGAGCTGGCCATCGAGGTTCGCGACCAGGACGTAATGGACCGATTGCATACGGTAGTCCACCACGATTGGAAAAACTCGCGGCCGCTCGACCTGACTGATGACGGATTGATGGCCGAACTAGAAGACAAGGACGAGAATGTTGCTGAGGATCTGGCGCTCGACGCAGGGGCATAGCCCGGCGCGCCTCAGTCTAAAGCGGTAGCTCTCCTGCTCTCGACTTACCTCGCCGTTCCAGCTATGGTGAGGGAAGCGAGATCTTTCCGGATGGCGGCCACCCCAATCACTACCAATCAGCATCCTCGCCTCGCGGTGCAGGCCTTCTGGCTGACTGCGTCGAAAGGGCTCGCCGCCATCCTGAATATCGGGCTGCCGATTATGCTGGTGCGCCTGATGGCGCAAACCGAATACGGCATCTTTAAAGAAGCCTTCCTGTTCGTTTCCACAGCTACCAATGTCGCCACCTTCGGTGTCGGCATGAGCGCCTTCTACTTCATGCCGCGTCATCCGGAACGCGGCGGCCAGATCGCCCTGAACATCCTGGTCTACAACTTCGTTGCCGGTTGGATTCCGCTGGCCGTGATTCTCGCCTATCCCAAGATTCTTCAGGAACTGTTCCGCACCAACGCCCTTGAACCGCTGGCTGGGCTGCTCGGATTTCTGGTGCTGGTCACCCTGACCTCCAGCCTGGTGCAGCAAATCCCCACGGCGATGCAGGACGTGAAGTACTCCACGTTGTTTATTGTCGGCTCGCAGGTGGCCCGGGCTCTGCTGATCGGCGCCGCGGCCCTGACCTTCCGCTCGGTGAAGAGCATCATCATCGCCGCCATGATCGCGCAATTGGCCTCGATCGTCCTGCTCTTCTGGTATCTGGATGAACGGTTTCCGCGCTTCTGGACTCAGTTCGATTGGGACTTTTTCAAAGAGCAGCTCGCGTATGCCCTGCCGTACGGCGCCTTCGGGATGCTGTGGGTGATCCAGAAAGATCTCGACAATTATTTCGTCAGCGCCACTCTTGGACCCAAAGACTATGCCATCTACGCCATCGGCTGGGTGGATGTGCCGCTGTTGACTCTGGCCCTGGAGTCGATCGTTTCGGTGATGATCGTGCGCATCAGCGCCTTACAGAAGGAAGACCGAAAGCGGGAGATCCGCGAAGTAACTGCCTCAGCCAGTAGTCGTGTTGCCGCCATCGAATTCCCGTTATTCGCGATGCTGCTGGTCGGCGGCCACGACCTCATCGTGCTGATGTACACCAGGACCTACCAGCAAGCGGGCAACATCTTCCTGGTGAGCATCATGCTGTTGCCATTGTGGGCGCTCCTGATGGACCCTATCGTGCGAGCGTACAAGCACCTGCGTAATTTCCTGCTGGGTGTTCGGCTCGCAGTATTCGTCGTTCTGTTTGCCGTCCTGCTGCCAGTAATTCATCACTTCGGAATGATGGGCGCCGCGATTACCGCCGTGGCCGCGCAGTATCTGGAGCGAATCATTATCTTCTTCAAGGCGGCACGCACAGTGGAAGCCAAGCTGAGCGATGTTGCTCTCTATCGCGATCTCTTTCGAGTGGCAGGCGTCAGCCTGGTGGCTGGCGGCGCAGCCTACCTGGTCCGTAACCTGATCAATCCTGACCTGCTGATCCCGCGCATTCTGGTGGTCGGTATGGTCACGGCTGCAATCTATCTTCCCGCGATGTACCTCATGCGTCTGCCGGGATGGGAGATGCTTTCGCGCGAGCGGATTGCGGGATTGCTTCGTACCACTCTTGGCAAATTGCGCAGTGCCAGCGCCTAGAACCAGACAGCTAAACTTCGGCAGGCACGGTGAAGTGGAAGACCGAGCCGCTGCCTATCTGCGAAGTCACGCCGATGGAGCCGCCGTGTGCTTCCACGATGGCCTTGGCGATAGCCAGTCCCATGCCCGTGCCTTGTACGCGGTAGCGCTGGTCTCTGCCGCGATAGAACTTTTCGAAGATCAGCGACTGCTCCAGATCGTCGATACCCGGTCCCTGATCGGCGACGCTGATGTTCACCATCTTGCCCGTGAGCTCAGCACCGATGGTGATTGGGCTGCCGCCGGGCGAGTACTTGGCAGCGTTCTCCAGCAACTGCGCAATTACTTCAACGATTCGCTCCAAATCGACCCGGACAGCGGGAAGCGAAGACGGTATCTGCAGCCGCACCTCGTGTCCATCGAGGATCTTTTTCGAGCGCTGCAGAGCACTTTCGATAACCTCACCCACCGGGTATGGCTCTCGCCGCAGCTCTACTTGCTGGGCATCGAGCTGCGCCATCTCCGCAGCTTCGCCCACCAGGTGATTCAGGCGATCCGTCTCTTCATTGATGACGGTCAGCAGTTCCTGACGCGCCTCAGGACTCATCGGGTCGGGGGAAAGCAGGGTAGTGACCGAGAGCTTGATCGCGGTCAGGGGTGTCCGGAATTCATGGGTCACGCTGTCCAGCAGCGCGGAGCGCAACTTTTCGCTTTCGCGCGCGGCTTCGGTGCGGGTCAGAGTTTCGATAGCTCCGGCGCGTTCAATCGAAATTGCCACCAGGCTGCCAACTGCCTCCAGGGTTTCGCGGGAAAGCACCGCTCCTTCCAATCCCAGACTGCCGACCGGCCGCACGCCGACTCGCAGCGGGACGAGGCAAAGTTCCAGCGCTTCCTCCACCACCGGCTCGCCGCGGCCGTTCACCGATTCCAGGCGCTCCAGGCTGAGTTCGGGATGGTCGATCCCGGTCCGATACACTTCGTTTCGCCTGGGCAGATACATCGCCGCCGCCGTCAAGCCGAACGCCTCGCTGACATATAGCGGGATCGAATTGAGCAGCTCCATCACGTTGTCGGTGGCCAGAAGCTGCTGGCTGAGCAGGTAAAGGCGCTCAACTTCTTTGCGGCGCCGGTTGGCGTTCTGAGCTTCACGGCGGGCGCGTTCGGACAAGCGGCTGGCGACAATCGCCGTCACCAGAAAGGCAAACAACGCAATCCAATTCTGGGGATCGGCGATGGTAAAGGTTCTGATCGGCGGCAGGAAATAATAGTTAAAGGCAAGGGTCGCTACGACCGCCGTGGCCGTCGCCACGCTCAGGCCCCAGCGACTCGCCAAGCCGAGCACGACCAGCAGGAAGGTTAGAGCAACCGTGGTCGGATTCACCGGCAAGTGGCGATACGCAACCACGACCACGGCAATCGTCCCGATGGCAAGGGTATAGCGATATGCCCAGGTCTTGAGCTGCGGCCCGGAGAGTCCGGCCGAGCTGCTTTGTCGCGTGACAGCGTTGTCCTGCCGGTGCACGGCTTGATTGTACAGAATCGACTTTTCCGGGCCGCTGCCGCAGAATGAAGATTCATGCAAAAGACTCCCGAACAATGGCTGGAGGTCACCGCTCCGGAAAGGAAGCGCGGTGTATTCAAGCTGTTTCTGGGCTACGCGCCCGGCGTTGGGAAGACCTATTCAATGCTCAGCGAGGCGATTCGCCGCAAGAGTCGCGGCGAAGATGCTGTCATCGGGGTCATCGAAACGCACGGCAGAGCCGCTACGAAGGATCTGGCCGGCCGTCTGGAGACAATCCCGCGCAAGCAGATTGACTACAAAGGCACCATCTTCGAAGAGATGGACGTTGACGCTATCCTCGCGCGCAAGCCTCAGGTCGTTCTCATCGATGAGCTGGCGCATACCAACATCGAGGGAAGCAAGCACCACAAACGATACGAGGACGTGTTTGAGCTGTTGGACAACGAGATCGACGTGCTTTCGACCATGAATGTGCAGCACTTGGAGAGCGTGACACCGCTGGTTCACAAGATCACCGGCATCGTGGTGCGGGAGACGGTTCCCGACTGGGTTCTCAAGCGGGTAGATGAGATCGTGTTGGCTGACGTTACCCCGGAGGCTCTACAGACTCGCATGCGTCGCGGCGACATCTATCCGATGGAGCGGGTTGACCGCGCCCTGGGAAACTTCTTCCGCCCCAGCAACCTGATTGCGCTGCGTGAGATTGCGCTGCGCCATGTTGCACAGGTCGTCGATCGCAGTCTTGAGCCCTATATCCAAAGCGAGATGGATCCCGGCCGCGAGTTGCAGGTCAGTGAGCGTATTGCGGTCGGCATCAGTTCCAATCCGGCCGCCCAGTACCTGGTGGCTCGGGCCGCGAGGATGGCGCAGGCCGTCAACGGGGAGCTGTACGTCGTCTATGTCGACATCGGCCGCGACGAAGATCCCGAACACAAGCGATCGCTGGAAGCGAACTTTCGTTTTTCCGAGAATCTCGGGGCTCACGTCGTACGCCTGAAAGCAAAAGAAGTGGCCTCGGCGATGGCAGAGTTTGTCAGGGAGAAACACATCACTCAGGTAATCTTTGGCCATTCCGCAACCAGCGGCTGGCGCCGGTATCTATTCCTGTCGGCGGTGCATCGCTTCCTGCGGGATGCGCCGGCTGTTGACGTTCATATCGTGAAACAGCAAGCGAACTGATATGCACACTCGTCCGCACATACTTGTCGTTGATGATGAACCGCAGATCACGCGGGTCTTGCGTACCAGCCTCACCGCGCAAGGATATGAGATCCGAGTAGCCAACGACGGCGAGACCGCGCTGGAAATAGCCAAGGATTTCGCGCCGGACCTGGTCATTACGGACCTGGCTATGCCGAACATGAATGGCATTGAGTTGTGCCGTCACCTGCGCCATGTCTCGCAGGTTCCGATCCTGGTCCTGTCGGTGCGCGGCGAAGAGCGCAGCAAAGTTGAGGCGCTGGATTCCGGCGCCGACGATTACATCACCAAGCCTTTCAGCACCGCGGAGTTGCTGGCAAGAATTCGGGCCGCGCTTCGCCGTGCCCCGACCACGACCGAGCCTAAGACTCGGATCGAGACGGGAGACTTCCTAATTGACGTCGATGCCCACTCCGTTACCGTCGCGGGCCGCGAGGTTCGGCTAACGCCCAAGGAGTTCGATGTCCTGCTCTACATGGCACAGCGGCCTCACAAGGTCCTCACCCATCGCGCCATCCTGAACGCCGTGTGGGGGAGCAACAGCATGGAGCAGAACGAATACCTGCGTGTGTTTGTGGGCCAGCTTCGCAAGAAGCTGGAGGCAGACGCGGGCGAGCCGAAGTACATTCTCACCGAGCCTTGGGTAGGCTACCGTTTCGAGCCCGGCGACTAAGAGAAGAACCAAGGCGTGTCTTTGCGGTCCAGGTCGAATCTGTTAACTTCGCTCGAACGGCATGAGCGGCCAGCGAACCCTTACCTCACCTAACTCCGATCGCTTCCACGCCATGGGCGCAGGTTTCCTGGGCTGGACCCTGGACGCGTTCGACTTCTTTGTCGTCATCTTGATGTTGGACACGCTGGCCGAACACTTCCACGTTCCCAAGAAAGACATCGTGCTCAGCGTTACGGCAACCCTGATGATGCGGCCGGTGGGCGCTTTGCTGTTTGGCATGATGGCCGACCGCTACGGGCGGCGACGCCCGCTGATGTGGAATGTCCTGTTCTTCTCTAGCGTGGAACTGCTATGCGGTTTTGCCCCCAGCTTCACCGTGTTCTTTATCCTGCGAATGCTGTTTGGAATTGGCATGGGTGGAGAGTGGGGCGTCGGCGCGTCGCTGGCGATGGAGCACGCCCCCGTGCGATGGCGAGGCGTGCTGTCAGGAATATTGCAGAGTGGCTACCCTATCGGATACCTGCTGGCCGCACTGGCGGCGCGCCTGGTGCTTCCGAATTGGGGCTGGCGGGCAATGTTCTGGGTCGGCGGCATTCCTGCTCTGCTGGCAATCTATATCCGCACTAAGGTTCCCGAGTCCGCAGCCTGGGAGCAACATCGTCTCACCCGAACCCTCGATGGACCACGCATCGCATGGCAGCACAAGTGGCTGTCGCTGTACCTGATCGTGCTGATGTTCCTGATGAACTGTCTCTCGCATGGCACCCAGGACTTATATCCCGACTTCCTGAAGCATGGCCACAATATGGGCCAAAACACGGTGGCCTACATCACCATGTTCTATAACGTTGGTGCAGTAGTTGGGGCGGTGATTTTCGGAATGCTCTCGGAACGTGTGGGCCGTCGTTACACGATGTTGATGGCCCTGGCCGTGGCCTTGCTGGTCATGCCGGCGTGGGCCTTCGGCAGCACACTGACCGTTCTTGCCGTCGGGGCATTTCTGATGCAGATGGGCGTGCAGGGGGCGTGGGGCATTATCCCTGTCCATCTCAACGAGCTTTCTCCAGACGCTGTACGAGGGCTTCTGCCCGGTTTCACCTACCAGGTCGGAATCCTGCTGGCTGCGTCGACGCCAACCATCGAATTCGCGTTGCGCGATCGCCTCGGCTACGCCTGGGCCCTGACTTCATTCGAACTGGTGGTTATCGCGGCGTTGTCTCTAATACTTATTCTCGGGAAAGAAGAACGAGGTCGCAGCTTTGTTCATAGTCGGGAAGAGCACCCTGCGTAATCAAAAGTGTTCACTTCCAGCTGGCGCTCTCAGTCATCGGGTCGGGCGATGTTGCTGAACGTGTTCGTCCACATGGCGCGCGATGTGAGACCTATTTGCGGGTGAAGGGAATCAAGCCACGTTATGTGCTGCTCTTGAGGAAAGGAAGAATTTGGAGCGGGAGACGGGGATCGAACCCGCGACCAACGGCTTGGGAAGCCGTGACTCTACCACTGAGTTACTCCCGCTTCTGCGACAGTGAGCAAAGTGTAACACCGGCGAATTGACCTAGCAATTTGGCCACATCCGTTGTCGAATGTGGCCGAAGCGCAACGGCCGCATGGCTCTTCCAAGGCTCCGGTTCTTTGACACTGTTTCTTTGCGGCTGCTACTATGAATTGTTCGTCCCGCCTCGCAAGCGTCCCCGTCGTCTAGCCCGGCCTAGGACATCGCCCTTTCACGGCGGTAACACGGGTTCAAATCCCGTCGGGGACGCCAAACATTCCAAAGACTTGCGAGAAGTTTACGATAGCGCCGATCACAGGCTACGTGCGCGCTTTTTCCAGCCCATTCTTAACATTCTGTGCCAAGCCACGCCTGTGACTTCCTAGCCCTAGTCGTCTACCCGAACAGCTGCATTCCTGTACTCATGGGGACGCGTGGTCGCTGCCGGCAGACCTGTTAGTTTGCACGTAAATTTCCATTCACAGATCACCTCCTGCGCCCGCGTTGTGATATCAAGAGTTGTCGAATCACGAAGCTCTACATAGCTGACGGGGTGAGTAATGGAAGCGATGGCCGACCACGTTCGAACCGGCAAGACTCCTGCCGAGTTGAAGCAAGCTATTCTCGACAACCTTTACTATGTGCAAACTCGGATTCCTGAACTAGCCACCACCAACGACTGGTACATGGCGGTTGCGTACGTTGTCCGCGATCACATGATGAATGACTGGATCGAGTCCTTCGGCCGGGTTCGGGGCACTCGCAACCGGATTGTCAGCTATCTTTCTGCGGAGTTTCTGATTGGTCCTCAACTTGGCAATAATCTGCTCAATGCAGACGGCATTCGAGCTTCCGTTGATGAGGCGCTGAAGGATCTTGGACAGAGCCTGGACAAGTTGCTGCAACATGAGCCAGAGCCCGGACTGGGCAATGGTGGACTGGGTCGTCTTGCCGCCTGTTATATCGATTCCCTGACGACGCTGAACATTCCGGCAATCGGATACGGCATTCGCTACGAATTTGGCCTGTTCGATCAGGAGATACAAAACGGCTGGCAGGTTGAGAAGACCGATAAGTGGCTGAGCCTCGGCAATCCGTGGGAGATGAGCCGCCCTGAGATATCGCACTACATAGGAACCGGCGGGTACACCGAACAGTATCACGACGATCACGGCCACTTCCGCGTGCGTTGGATTCCTGAGCACGTTGTGCGCGGCATCGCCAATGACATTCCGGTTGCCGGCTTCGGCACTCCGATGACGAACTTCTTGCGCCTCTGGTCATCGGAGGCGATTGACTCTTTCGATTTTCAGGCGTTCAACAAAGGCGACTACTACGACGCTGTCCGGGAGAAGGTCGCTTCCGAGACGATCAGCAAAGTTCTTTATCCGAACGATGAACCTGAGGCGGGTAAAGTCTTACGACTGCAGCAGCAGTACTTCTTTACCTCCTGCTCGTTGCAGGACATGCTTCGCATTCATCTATTACGCGGCGGCTCGCTGCACAGTTTTCATGAAACGTATGCGATTCAGCTCAACGACACGCATCCGTCCATCGCCGTCGCAGAGCTGATGCGATTGCTGGTCGACATGCATGAAATGGAATGGGACGAAGCTTGGAGTGTCACCCAGAAGAGCCTCGCTTATACCAATCACACGCTTCTGCCTGAGGCCCTTGAGAAATGGCCGCTGCCGCTTTTTGGGTCGCTTCTGCCGCGCCACCTCGAAATCATCTATGAAATCAATCGCCGCTTTCTCGACGAGGTGCGTGCCAAACATCCCGGCGACAACGATCTGGTAAGGCGGGTCTCTCTGATCGACGAGAACGGTCCCAAGTATGTGCGCATGGCCTACCTGGCAACCGTCGGCTCACACGCTATCAACGGCGTCGCCGAGCTACATACGGAACTGTTGAAGAAAACGATTCTGCGCGATTTCTATGCGCTCATGCCGGAGAAGTTCTTCAACGTGACCAACGGTGTCACGCCACGACGCTGGCTCGCGCTGAGCAATCCCGAACTGTCAGACTTGATCAGCAGCAAGATAGGCCAGAGTTGGATTACCCACGCCGATGAACTCAAGCAATTGGAGCCGCTTGCCGAAAATGCCGAGTTCCGCGCCCGGTGGAAAGAGGTCAAACATGCCCGCAAGTTGAAGCTTGTTGACCTGATTCACGAGCGCACCGGCATGACCGTTAATCCCGACACGATGTTCGATGTCCAGGTGAAGCGCATCCACGAATACAAGCGCCAGCTTTTGAACCTGCTGTACGTGGTCGCCCTCTATATTCGCATCAAGCACGACGGGCACGATCCGATCACACCGCGGACGGTGATCTTCGGCGGCAAAGCCGCTCCCGGCTACTACATGGCGAAGCTCATCATCAAGTTGATCAACTCGGTCGCCGCCGTTATCGACGCCGACCATGGTGTTCGTGACCATCTGCGTGTGGTGTTTATCCCCGACTTCAACGTCAGCAGCGGCCAGGTGATTTATCCCGCCGCTGAGCTTTCGGAGCAGATCTCTACCGCCGGTAAGGAAGCTTCCGGAACCGGCAACATGAAGTTCTCTATGAATGGGGCATTGACGATTGGAACGCTCGACGGCGCCAATGTCGAGATTCGCGAACGGGTCGGCGCAGAGAATTTCTTTCTCTTTGGTCTGACGGCTGAGCAGGTGATGTCCACCAAGGCCAGCGGCTACAATCCACGTCACTATTACGATAGCAATCCGCTGCTGAAGGACGTTATCGACCACATCGCGTCGGGCGCATTTTCTGCCGGAGATCAGAATCTGTTCCGCCCCATCGTCGACTCGCTTTTGAACCAGGACCAGTACTTACTTCTGGCCGATTTCCAGTCGTACCTCGATTGCCAGGAGTCGGTGAGTCACGCTTACCTCGATCAGGAGCACTGGACTCGCATGTCAATCCTGAATACCGCACGCATGGGCTTTTTCTCTTCCGACCGTTCCGTCGAGGAGTACGCAAAAGACATCTGGCATGTGAAAGCACTCACGCTGCCGAAGCAAGGCGGCTAAGTGTTCCATGAATCGGCACAATGAAGCGTCACGCTAGAGGAGGGAAGTCGTGCCCAGTTTCAGGGCAGAGATCGTCAAACTACTTGCGCACCAGTCCAGCAAGCCGCCGACGCCGAAAATTTCCTATAGGCGGCGAGAGCTCGATATGATGAAACAAGGTCTGCTCCACCAGCCGCCCTGCGAAAGCGAATCGCGAACGCCAGGAATCAAGGATGCCTCTGCAATACTTGAAAATTTCCAGAGTCCACAACCTATTTGCATTTCGTCAGCACTATCGTTGGATACGTTGCCAGATTGTGATCATGGCGATGGCGGCAGCCTCCGTGCCGTTGGCGCGCGCAACGCAGCAACACTCAGCGCCGGGCAAGGCATCCGGAGTGGAAAGCCTGATGACCCGCGTCGGACCTCCCTCGCAGGTTGCTGTCGACGAGTTCAAGAAGGCCGGCATGGAAGATGTGAGACCACATCTGCTGACGGCTCTCGAGCGGGCGAAGGTGCAAGCCGCGCTGGCTTCGCTTCCGGCCTTGAACAGGCACGTACTTGAGAAGAATCTGCATTACCTCGCCTTCGTCGACGGCATTCCTGGTGAAGGCACCGGACTTACTTCGCCAGTGGCCAGCACCGGGCTTTATGACATCACGCTTCGCGCAAGTATTCTGGACGAACCGCTTTCGACATTTCTTACGATCAAGGAGCACAGGGTATTTGCCGACGATGGCTCGGGAATCACCCTTGCCATCAAAGGTACGGGCACCGACGCTCTAACGTACGTGCTGCTCCACGAATCTACTCACGTAGTGGATAAAAGTTGCGGTATTACGACAGCGCCGCACAGTCCGTTTACAGCAGGTATCTGGGTGAGTCAGAAGGAAATGGTGCCGGCGCTGGCCTCATCCCTGGCGGCAACGACGTACTTTCGCACTGGTCACACGCTTGCGATCGGAAAGGCTACGGCGGTGTACGACGCGCTGTCGCAGACTCCATTTGTGAGTTTGTATGCGACGGCGACCGACCAGGAAGATTTTGCGGAGCTGGTTGCATGGCGCGAGATACAAAGACAACAGCATGGTGACCTGGTCGTTGAAGTGGACAATGCTCGTGGAAAAACCTTAGGGCGATGGGAGCCGTTGACCTTCCCTGAAGTCCAGAAGCGATTCGCGGATGTGGACGAACTTCTTGCGTCTCCAGGAGCCTGCCACGCTATCTCGTAGTGGCTTTCGCAATTCCAGAATTGCTGCTGACCAGCGATTCGGGTCAGTCTGTCGAACAAGGGCGGGGCGCCTCCGCCGTTATCTTCACTCTCGCGTCGAGGTAAGCCATTGCGAGGCAGCGCCCCTGCATCTACCATAAGAGCGCTAAAATGGGGTTATGAGTATGGCTTCGCAATTTCCCGTCCAGCCAGAGGTACTAATGTCTTGGAAGGAGATTGCCGTCTATTTGGGCAAAGGTGTGCGCACCGTCCAGCGCTGGGAGCAGCTCTTCGGGTTGCCGGTGCGTCGTCCCGGCGACCAGATTAAGGGTCCCGTCCAGGTTACACGTCAGGAGCTGGATCGCTGGTTGAATGAACGGTGGTCACATCGGCAACGGAAAGCAAACCATACCTGTCGTCAGCTTGCCGACGAGCAAATCAACGCGGTACGCGGCAATATTCAACATTCTGCCGAACTGCGCAAAGAGATTCGCTTACTGGTTCAGGAAATGCGAGCTTGCTCTTCCAGCATCGTCAAGGAATGCGAGCAATTGGCAAAGACGATGATCGATACGCCTATGGGGCGGCGGCCGCCTAAGGCCGAATAGAGTCGAACCCCCAACGCCTTCGCATTTGGTTGTGAGCTTCTTCCCGCTAAGTCTTCTTCCGAACGGATTTCTATGAGCGACAAGGAAGCGATCCCCGACAAGCCAGATGGAAAAGAGAGGCAAGCGTCGAAGCCCTCCGCCCGCTCGACATTTCCGGTAGTCGGCATTGGCGCCTCCGCTGGCGGACTGGAGGCCTGCCAGTTATTCCTGACGACGCTGCCCCCCAATCTCGGCATGGCATACGTCTTCCTGCCACATCTCGATCCGGCGCGGGAAAGCGCATTTCGCGAGATTCTTGCCCGCTGGACCTCCATGCCGGTCGTCGACGCGGAGAACGAGATGCATATTGCGCCGGACAACGTTTACGTGATTCGGCGTAACTGCGAGATGACGATTTCCGGGGGGGTGCTGCACCTTACGGAGCGCCACCAGCCGCGCTCTGTGCATATGACAATCGACATTTTCCTTCGCTCGCTGGCTGCGGATGCGGGAAGGAATGCGATCGGAATCATTCTCTCCGGCACAGCCTCCGACGGAACCATGGGCATAGCCGCGATCAAAGGCGAAGGTGGCATCACCTTTGCCCAGGACAGTTCTGCGAAGTACGACGGGATGCCTGCCAGCGCCATTGCTTCCGGAGCCGTGGACCTGGTACTACCGCCGGATGCCATCGCACGGGAACTTACCAGAATTGCCGGTCACCCCTACATTTCAGGCGACGGTATCGAACTTGAGAACGAGGTTGGCGAAACCCGGGAAGCCCAGATGGGGCAGGTGTTTGCGTTGTTACGCCGCGCGACGCGTGTAGATTTTTCGGAATACAAGCCGCCCACCATCGGCCGTCGCGTGGCTCGTCGCATGGCGCTCCACAAGCTTGAGAAGCTGTCGGACTACGTTGTGCTGTTGCAGCGCGATCGCAACGAAATCAGCGCGCTGTATCAGGACCTGCTCATCAATGTGACTAGCTTCTTCCGCGATCCCAATGCCTTCGACGCGTTGAAGAATGTGGTTTACACCGAGTTGCTCAAGCAGCGGCAGAACACCATGACGCCCATCCGCATCTGGGTTCCCGGCTGCTCCACGGGAGAAGAACCCTATTCTCACGCCATTTCGCTGATGGAGTTCCTGGGCGAAGAGCGCACCGAGGTCCCGATCCAGATCTTCGGTACCGATCTGAGTGAGACCGCAATTCAACGTGCGCGCGCCGGCATATACCGCGAGACCATCGAAGCAGACGTCTCCTCCATCCGCTTGCGGCGATTCTTTCACCGCATCGACAGCGGCTATCAAATCAGCAAGACGGTTCGCGACTTGTGCATCTTCTCGACCCAAAACGTTTTCAGCGATCCACCTTTCTCGCGTATCGATCTGGTCAGTTGCCGCAACGTGATGATCTACCTTAGCCAGAGTCTGCAGCGGCGCGTGATTCCAGTCTTTCACTACGCTTTGAACGCCGGCGGATTTCTCATGATCGGTAACACCGAGGGACTGCTTGGCTCGGGCCCGGATCTCTTCGACATGGCGGACAAGAAACAGAAGATTTATCGCAAGCGTTCCGTTCCAACTCCTGTTACCTTTGGGTTCTCAGTACCCATGGCCGAACCTCACCATGACGTTTCCCCGACTCTGATGGCGGCAAAGCCCAGCGAGCCGCAACGTCTTCCTTTGGATTTGCAACGGGAAGCCGACCGCCTTTTGCTGGCTCGCTACGCTCCTCCGTCGGTCGTCGTCAACGAGCATCTGGAGGTAGTACAAACCAAGGGACATACGGGACCGTTTCTTGAATTGCCACCCGGCAAGGTGAGCCTGAATCTGCTGAAAATGGCCCGGCCGGGACTGCTCTTTGAACTGCAGAACGCAATCGAAGAGGCTCGCCAGAGTGGCATCGATGCCATCCGTCCGAATGTCCATGTCGATGGCAATAGCGGCGGCATCACGCTGATTATGTTGCGCGTTACACCCTTCAAAACCCCGGTCCAGGACAAGGCGAGTTTTCTGATTTCGTTCGAGCCGGCCGACGGAAACTCGGCTTCCAGGCCTCCTGAACTTGTCGTCACTCCGCTCAGCGACGATGACCGGACGATGAAAGATAAGCAGATCGCTCAGCTAAAGCAGGAACTGGCGGCGACCAAAGAGTATTTACAGTCGATCATCGAAGCTCTGGAATCCACCAACGAGGAGTTGCAGTCGGCGAACGAAGAGATTCAGTCCGGCAACGAGGAACTCCAGAGCACCAACGAAGAACTCCAGACTTCGAAGGAGGAACTGGAGTCGGCCAACGAAGAACTGCATACCGTAAACGAGGAGATGCAGCATCGTAACGAATTGCTGACCCAGTTAAATAACGATCTCACCAACCTGCTCAATAGCGTGAACCTGCCCATGGTGATGGTCGGGCCTGATCTAAGCGTGCGCCGCTTTACTCCCCAGGCCAGCAAGGTGTTCGGCCTGACCGCGACCGACGTCGGACGGCCGATCACGCGGCTCCGACTCAAGGTGGACGTCGCCAACCTGGAACAGATGATGTTGGACGTGATAGCCGAGGTCAGGGCCGCGCAACACCGCGTGAAAGACGCCGACGGCAAATTGTGTGACCTGCGACTCACGCCGTATCGCACGGCTGACAATCGTATCGACGGGGTAGTTTTGAGTGTTCTTGCATTCGAAGAGCTTGAGGAACCGTCTGTCCGCCGTACGAAAGCAGTAATTGTTAAGCCAGAGAAGAAGAATTCAAAAAAACCCTCGAAAAAGCCACCCAAGCGTCATTGAGTTGGACTGACCAAACCAGTCCAACGTGCATCTTGTGCCAGACATCGTCGATCGGGCCCCGCCGGCCGTCCCTGGGGCACAGATGATGATTCACATCCCCATCGTGTTCTTCCTCTGGTGGCTCTTCGCACACTTCATTCCGTATACGCCTCCGCTACGATAGCGGTTCTTGGGACGGCAGGCTGAAGCCATCCACGCTGGGCTCGATCAAGGTCGACCCGCCCTCCTCGGGTTACGCTTCGGGGTGAAGCAGGGAAGACGCAACCGCCGTGGACTTACACCTGTCCCCCCTAAAACCCAGAATCTTAAGGAAGATGCTGGAGGCACGATGCTCTGCGGCTCACTTTAGAACCCTATTGTGGCTTTACCATTCCGAGACTCAGCCATTTCCCGGCTATCGATTTTGAGTATCAAATGTCGTCAAAATCCAGCTATACTTACTCCAACCACTCCTTGCCCATTGGCGACTTGCCTGGATGCTGATGCATCTAACGCCTATCGGCTGTGTCGCGCCACCTGTTTGACGAAGTAAAGCGCCCCTTTGCCTGACAATTCGAGTGTGCGCTCACTGGACTCCAATGAGCCGGATCCGGTCGAGCTATCTAACATGACGACTTGCAATCGTGAGTAGTGTCTCTGGCCTCGCGGTTCCCGGTTGTTTGGGCTCTGTTGGAGAGGCAATGGCGACTGAGTTCCTGCGGCCCGGTCAATACGCCCATCGGCGTAATGACGATGGGACGCTCGATTCCATCTGCAAGTTGTGCTATCTGACCGTGGCTCGCGCCTTTCGCGAACTGGATCTATCCCACATGGAAATGCGTCATATCTGCCAACCGGTGGAGCGCCGTCGTGCGATTCGCGTTGTGCATCGGATCTATGATCCTGCCGTAGGGGAGTAGACCCGCTTCGGTGGCGAGAAAACGAAGTTAAATTCTGCAGAAAAGAAATTGGGCATCCTCGAAGGAGGATGCCCAATTTGTTTGCGAGATCACAGCCGGCCGGTTAGGTCGGCTGACACTCGATTAGTGGCAGTTCGAGAACTGCGCCGAAGCAACGCGGGTGCTCCAGGAGAACGTCGCCGTTACCTGGTAGTACTCCTGGGTGTACCAGAAGGTGCAACCATTCATACCGTCGTTGGTATCGATGCGCATGGAGCTGTAGTCGCCCCAACGATTGGCAGTGTCAGGCTGCGAGCCGGTGCCGGCCACAACGTTGACTTCCGCTTCCAACTGTCCGAGGCCAAGAGGATCGTTGATCTGACGTCCGGCCACGTAAATGGAGGGGTACATCGGGGAACCGCCAGGGCAGGTATTGCCGCAAGACTCGCTGTAACCGACGAGGATATCGCCGACCTTGTCGCGAGCAACGGAACCCATCCAGCGCCAGTTGCCGTTCGGAGCGTAGGTGCCCTGCTGGAACACAGTCAGAGCCGTAGGCTGAACATTCTTGATCGGGGCTTCAACTTCCATCCAGCGAACGCCATTCTGTCCACCGGAAGCCGCGACGTCCCAATTCACTAGCCAGTGCTGCGCAGGCAGCGGCAGGGGCGGCGTGGCGCGAACGCTCGCGCTCGGCATATCTTCCCAATAAGCGAAGCGATACATCAGACGATCGCCCAGCGAATCATTCAGATCGCTGATGCCTTCCTGAGGAACGCAATCGCCACCGTAGCCGCCATTGCAGGCCGGCGTGAAGGTCGCGACCGGCAGCAACTGGCTGTTGTTGTCGCCGGTGAAGGTTGCACCCTGCGTCCAGTCGCTGATGTTGTTGATGTGCACCGAGTACAGCGAAAGGTGCGAGTTGTCGACGTCGCCAAGACTGCCGATGGCGAACTGATCTTCGCCGGCAGGCGGAGCGGTGACGGAGTCGCGATCGGCCGGCAACAAGCTATCTTCAGGTTCGGAACCGGTCGACGGATACTGGTGGCAAATCTGTTCAGCCGTCTGATCGCCGGCCAGCAGCTTGGTGCGGTTGTAAGCGCAAAGGACCGGGCCAACAAAACCGCTGCCGCCAGGACCAAAGTTGTTCCAGGTTTCACCGTAGTTGTTAACCCAGATGCCCCACTTCGGATAGTCAGGGAATCCGCCGTTAACGACCGGGAACTCATACAAGTAGTAAGAGCCAGTGGCATCGTTCGTCGTCGAGATGGCAACGCAAACACCATAATTGCCGGCGAAGATGTTCTGGGTCAGCAACCAGCGATGCGCAACAACGTCCCACTGCGCGATGATGTCGCCATCGTTGTTGTTAGCGCATACGCCACCCAGCGAGCTCCACAATACGTTGCCTTCGATGGCAGGGCCGCAGGTGTAAGGCGAGGTCTTCTGGCAGACCGTGTAAGAGGTGTTCACCCATTGAACGATCTGGTTGTCGCCCACTGCCATCGTGGTGTCAGGAGGCGCATCAGGAACGCTGTAGTTGGGGAAGCCGTATCCTACGCCGAGGATGTTAGCGCCCAGAGAATAAGCTGCGGACGGCGGCAGCGTGCTCTGTTCGACCGGATCGACGACCGTTCCACCAACCGGACGCTTGGGAATGCGGCGAACCGGGTTAGCAAGGTGCAGACCGTAAACCGGCGGCTGTTGCATCTTCGCCAGATCGCGCAACGGCGGCGAAATGGCAAAGCGACTTGCATGCTGAATGTAGGTATTGTTTTCTTGGGCAGCGAGCGGGAGTGCACAGGCCACCAGCGAACCGACGGCCACCGCCGCAATTGCGGCGAGCTTACTTCTTGTCATTGTTCCCATTCTCCTTTGATCCTCTCCGCAGCACACGATCGCGTCGTACCGGGAGATCTTCGCGAACAGCAGGTTATTGGTGACGACTGATTAGGAACGGACAGCAACGAATCCTTGTTTGTGAAGTCGACGCAGTGCCTTTGGCAGGTGATTGAACTTGTATCACAGGGTCTTCCGCTAAGCAACTATTAATCGCGTAGTAAATATTCGACAAGCGCTCAGACCGGTCCCTACATCGAAAAGCTGCTGCCACTTTCCATGCGAGTACCGGGTCTGCGCCTGTTTTCAGCAGGATTTGTCCCAGAGCGGCATCCGCCGATAGAACGGCTCCGCCCGTACGAGCGAAATAGTTAAAGCCTGCCGCAGGCTTCCACCAGTACCGTTATCGTTGACAAACTTAGAGGTGGGTCTTACCTTTGTCGCACGAGGATTTCATCTTGATAAGGAATTCGTCTACCCATTTGGGCCAGCACCTGATGCTCGGGCCTTTGGAAATTCAAGTAATGGAAGTGATTTGGACCTCCGGGGAGAGCAGTGTACGCGACGTCGTAGAAAAGCTGGACAGTAAGCTGGCGTACACAACGGTGATGACCACCTTGGATCGTCTCTATAAAAAGGGTCTTCTGGACCGTCACAAGTCAGAAAGAGCATTTCTGTATTCCCCTCGTCTTTCCAGCCAGGATTGGGAGCGCAGGCGTGCGGGCGACTTGGTGGCTGGATTCTTGGCCGGCCCGGAGCCTTCGCGCGACTTGCTGCTTTCTTCGCTGGTGGATGCGGTTGGCGAGCACGATGCGGATCTGCTCGACGAACTGGAAGAGAAAATTCGTAACAAGCGCCGGGAGTTGGCTGAGGCCTCGAGCAAATGAATCTTCCCTACACCATGCGGCTGTTGTGCCTGTGCTGCGCCTCGTTCTTCATGATTCACCTGGCGCTGGCCATCGCAACGCGGCTGGGCGCGGGCACGGCGGTGCGAATCGCCGAACATATGAAGCCGAGTTCGGCTGCGCGCCTGCTGTTCGCTTTGCGTATGACTCCGCTGGTGTTGGCTCTCTTCGCTGTATTGGCGTTTTGCATTCCCAGCTATCTTTGGTTGGAACCGGAAGCGACCGGCGAAAAGGTTGGCCTGTTCTGCGTGCTCACCGCCGCTCTTGGCGTGTACGTCTGGGCTTCAGCGCTCTGGCGGGTGACCGGCGCTGTACGTGGAACCAATCGATATCTGCATGAGTGCGAGCGCCACGGCGAAAAAATCAGCGTTCCCGGAGAAGCCGCTCCTGCACTGCTGCTGTCCGACAAGACGCCGGTGTTGGCGGTAGCCGGAGTTTTGCATCCGCAACTGGTGATCTCCAGGCGGGTGATGGCTGGTCTGTCGCAGGAGCAACGCGAGGCGGCGCTAAGCCACGAACGCGCGCACTGCGACTCTGGCGATAATTTCAAGCGTTTCCTCATTCTGCTTGCCCCAGACGCCCTTCCATTTTGCGCAACCTTCCGCGGCATCGAACGCGCCTGGTCGAAATTCACGGAGTGGGCTGCCGACGATCAGGCCAGTGCGGGCGATCCCGAGCGGGCGCTGTCTCTGGCATCCGCTTTGGTGAATGTTGCGAAGATGGGATCGAAGCCGCGAGTCGGCTACCTGTCGTGCTCGCTGGTGGGTGGCGCCCAGGAATTGTCGGAGCGGGTTGACCGTCTGCTAAGGCCGCAGCCGAAGCCGGGCAAACCGGTAAGGGAAGTGGTCGCGCTGATCGGCAGTGCCAGCGCGTTGGCCGCCACTGCGATTGCCGTAACGACGATTTGGCCGGGAAGCCTGTCGCTCGTCCACCAGGCCCTGGAACATCTGGTTCACTAGGCTCCTCCCCGATTCGCGCTCCACGCGGGTGCGGTTCATCCCATAGGTTGTCTGAGCAACTGATAGAACGCCTTCAGCCCGTTGAACATGATCTGAATGCCGATACACAGCACCAGAAAGGCTGAAAGCCTGATCAGGATGCTGGTTCCGGTTGGCCCCAGGAAACGCTGCAGCCGTTCCGATCCCCAGTAGCACAGGAAGATCGTCAGCCCGATCAACCCAATTCCCAACACCGCCGTCAGTCCGCTGAAAATAAGCTGAAGATGCCGCTCTTCGTGCAGGTTGCTCCCCAGGGTGAGCGCCACTGCGATCGAGCCGGGCCCAACCGTCAGCGGCATGGTGAGCGGATAAAACGCCTGAGAGAGAATTTCCAAGTCCGAGCGAGGCGTGTCGGCTACGCGCTCGCCAATATCGCTTCTCTTGTTGAGAATTCGCCAGCCTGCGAACGTCACCACCAGTCCGCCGCCCACCTGCACCGCAGCGATGCTGATACCGAAGAATTCGAGAATATATTCGCCGATAAAAAGTGAAGCTACCAGAAGGGCGATGCCGTTTATCGCTACGCGCATGGCCACCGTTCGCCGAACCGACTCCGGATAAGGTAAGGTCATCTCGGCAAAAATTGGCGCCATTCCCAAGGGGTTCACGATAGGGAGAAGCGCGGCAAAAATCAGCAGCACGTTGCGAATCGCGGCGTACATATCGCTTCAGGATATCCGACACTGTCCGGGTTGCCAATTCCGTTGCGTTGCTGTTGACTCAGGCGTGGCTTCTGGGTTGAATAGGCTCTTAGCGCCGAAAGGGTAAGTCATTCATGGGCATTCCGCCTCGCACATATGGAGCGCTTCAGGTGAAGTTGCGCGAGTCCCTGGTCACTCGGGCGCTCGTCCTGCCGATCCAGCAGTTCATTCACATCCAGGGAATCAGCAGCTTCGCATTGCTGGCGGCCGCCGTCATCGCTCTCCTCTGGGCCAATTCCCCATGGCATGACTCCTACCATCACGTTTGGGAAGTGCAGTTGACCCTCTCCGGCCTTCAGTTGCCCATACACGCGTGGATTAACGATGCGCTTATGGCGATCTTCTTTTTCCTGGTTGGGATGGAGATCAAGCACGAGATCGTACACGGCGAACTGGCTGACATGCGCCGTGCGGCGTTGCCCATCGTAGGCGCTCTGGGTGGCATGATCGTCCCGGCGCTGTTGTTTGTGGCGTTCAACTACCGAGCCCCAGGGCAGCACGGGTGGGGCGTGCCGATGGCGACCGATATCGCCTTCTCGCTGGGCGTGCTGGGAATGGTCAAAGGGATCCCGTCGGACCTGAAAGTTTTTCTATTGTCGCTGGCGATTGCCGACGACATCGGGGCCATCATCGTGATCGCTATTTTCTATAGCGGTTCGCTGGACCGGGGCGCGCTGTTCGCCGCTCTGGTAATTCTGGCAGTGATTTTTGCGCTTCTGAAAGTTGGAATTTCGCGACCCATTCTCTATTTCGTGCTCGGCGTTGGATTCTGGGTGGCAATCCTGCAGTCGGGAATTCATGCCACCATCGCCGGCGTCATCCTCGGCTTCCTGGTGCCCACCACAGCACCTTTATCACTGGAAGATTTTCAGGACATCGCAACCGGCGTATCGAGAAAGTTCCGCGACGCGATGGCAGCGCACGATTTGCAAACAGCAAAGAACCTGCTAGGCGGCTTTGATGCCTTGCTCAACAACACAGAATCCACTTCCGAGCGTCTGACGCGGCAATTGAACGACTGGGTGTCATTTCTGGTTTTGCCGCTATTCGCTTTGGCGAACGCCGGCGTCACCTTTTCCGGAGACGCCTCAAAGCAATTGCTCACGAGCCGCATCGCCTGGGGAGTGATCGTCGGCCTGGTAATAGGCAAGCCGCTGGGTATTATCGGTTTCGCCAAGGTGGCAGTACGCGCGGGGTTGGCACAAATGCCAAAGAGCGTTTCCTGGAAGCAGCTCAGCGCGGTTGGGATCCTGGCCGGTATCGGGTTCACGGTTTCCATCTTCATCAGCTCTCTGGCCTTCGACGACCCGAGACAGTTGATGGAAGCCAAGACCGCAGTGTTGGGAGCTTCGGTCATCGCCGGAGTTGCCGGGTACTTTCTCCTGAAGGATGGCACCGCGAACGGAATTCCAAATCCTCCTGATGAGATTCCCCGGGAAGCCGCTGCTGATGCCGATTAGAGCAGCCATTGAGCGACAAAACGCGTTACAATTTTGGCTGGTCTTTCTTACCTTTGACCGCGCCGTTTCGTAGTGCATAAGTTGCAGTTTGTGTGGTCCGCCGGAAAAACATTTCATCCGGCAAGATTTTGTGGAGACCTGCGTAGCCGGTCGGCCCATCCCGGACCGGCTACCAGAATGAAAGGGAGAACATGCGTACCCGATTGTCAGCGCTAGCGCTCAGTGTCGTTCTCGTTCTAGCCATCACGGCTTGCAATAAACAACAGAGTCAAAATACGCCGCCGGCGACCACCGATAACACTATGGCGCAGAACAACCAGCCTACGGCGAATAACAATACTCCAGCGCAACAATCAGCTCCGGCGCAGCAGCAGCAACAACAAGCGCAGCAGCAAATGGCTCCGGCACCTCCTCCGCCGCCACCACCGCCTCCGCCCCTCGTCGTCCCGGCTGGAACCAGCCTGGTGGTGCGCATGGGTAACACCATCAACACAAAAAGCGCAGCCGCCGGCGATTCCTTTACCGGAACGCTCGCGCAATCCATTGCGGTGAACGGCGTTGTCGCGATTCCCGCGGGTGCTGGCGTGGCTGGAACCGTGGTCGATTCGAAGTCGCCCGGCCGTTTCAAGGGCGAGGGAACACTTTCGGTGGCTCTAACGTCGCTTAACGTTCACGGTGTGCCGACCAGTATTCAGAGTTCTACCTACACGCAAACCGTAAAGGGCAAGGGCAAGCGCACAGCCGTGATGGCTGGCGGCGGCACGGGCGCCGGCGCTCTGATCGGCGGTTTGGCCGGCGGTGGTAAAGGCGCTTTGATCGGCGGTTTGGTTGGTGCGGGTGCCGGCACAGCAGGAGCCGCATTCACCGGCAACAAGGAACTTCAGATCCCTGCGGAGTCGGTAGTCACCTTCAAGCTCGGTAACCCGATTACGGTGAAGCGCTCCAGCACGGGTTCGGAGGAACAGTCGACAGCAGCTCCGGCACAATAAATCGTCGGCTTGGCTCAGACGGCGGGAGGCTTTCGTGCCTCCCGCTTTTCTTTGGTGGCGGAATCCGGGTACACGGGGGACAACTTCGCAGAAAGCCGTCCCCCTTGGCTGGTACGGGGGAGGGATCGGTTTATGCGGCGCGACGATGACGGATGGCGCCGCGGACGCGCTCGTGCATGGCATCGGTCCAATCTGTCATGCCGTGACTTTCGCGGGCGTGTTCAACCACTTTCTCCATGACATCTTCTTCAGACTTGCCACTCGTCTCCCAGTCGCAGCCGGTGTTGCCTGCGTCAGCGCAGCGGAACGTATGCGGCGTAGCCGGTTGATTGGTGTTTATCGAATGTGCGCTGACACTGGTTCTCCGGGACAGGTCGGAGTGGTCTTTGTTTGGCTTCTGATTGGTCGTGGCCGCATCGCTTGCCCGCTTCGACGCTTCGGCCATGTGGTCGCCCGGATTGCCTTTCATCTGCCCCGCTCGCGTATATTTCGGCTCATGATCGGAAAGGACACGACGCTCGTCGCTGGTCATGCCCCAGCCTTCAGTCCCGACCGAGGGCGCGGACGGATTGATGCTGCCGTTGTCGGGGTTGACGCTGGGATTAGTGCCTGTACCAATGGGTGATCCTGGATTCTTGGCCATCGATTTCTACTCCCTAACTCCAAAAAGTATGATGGCGCGAATCCAGAGTTGGAGGGGGGCAAATCGAAAGCTGCTGCGGAATTTCGAGAGTAGAAGGTAGTCCGACTATTCCTTCGGCTGCTTGAGCCGGGCGCGGCGCTCTGTAGCCCAGCCTTCCTTATTTATCTGACGGGCGCGCGCAACGGCCAGCGAATCGTCAGGCACCTCTTCGGTAATGCACGAGGCCGCTCCGACATACGCTCCGCGGCCGATGCGAACCGGTGCAACCAGCGTGGTGTCGCTGCCGATGAAAGCGCCATCGTCAATGATGGTCGTGCTCTTGGTCACGCCATCGTAGTTGCAGGTGATCGTGCCCGCGCCGACGTTCACGCCTTCGCCGATCACCGCATCACCAAGGTAAGTCAGATGGTTCGCTTTTGACCCCTTGCCCAGGCGGGTCTTCTTCGTTTCTACGAAATTACCGACGTGAGCATTCTCGCCGATGTCGCTGCCCGGGCGCAGATGCGAGTAGGGACCAAGTTGCGCGCCGTTGCGTACGACGGAATTCTCCAGGATGCAGCCGGGCAAAATCAAAACCTTGTCGCCGATCTCGCAATCCGTGATCACCGAGTACGAGCGAATGCGTGTGTCGGAACCGATCCTGGTTTTACCGATGAGTTGTACGAAGGGTTCGATCACCGAATCCACCCCGACTTCAACATCAGCGTCAATGTCGCAAGTCTCAGGACGGAAGATCGTAGTTCCGGCCAGCATCAGCTCGCGCGCTTTCTTTGCGCGCAGCTTCGCGTCGAGTTCGGCAAGCTCCATGCGCGTGTTGACGCCAAGCACTTCGTTGGAGTCTTCTGCGCGTAGCGCGAGTACTTTCTTGCCGGCATTTCCCAGCAGCGGCACGACGTCGGTCAGGTAATACTCGCCGTGAGCGTTGTCAGTTCCGATCTTTCCGATCTGCTCGTAAAGCGGACCGATGGCGAAGGCATAGATGCCGGAGTTGATTTCCCGCTGGTTGGCCTGCTCGCCCTGCAGCGACTTCTGTTCCACAATGCGCTCGACCTCGTCGGTCTCGGCGCCGTTCGCAATCTTGCGAAAAACGCGCCCATAGCCGGTTGGATCAGCCGGTTCGGCAGTGAGTATGGTCATCGTCGCGTCGCCCGCAAGGTGGAAGTCGCGCACGCGAGCGATGGTCTGCGGCGTGATCAGCGGAACGTCGCCGGAGAGGACCAGCACGTGGTCGAAGCCTTTCAGCGCTTCGGCCGCTTCCATCATGGCGTGACCGGTCCCGCGCTGTTCGCGCTGCAGCACGAAGTGAATTCCGGTTGACTCCAACGCCGCTCGTACGGCGTCGGCTTCATGTCCAATGATGGCGAAGATGCTCGCCGGTGATACGACTTGCGAGGCAGCAGCCACCACGTGGGCCAGCAAGGGTTTCCCGCCGATTTCATGCAGTACTTTCGGGCGCTGTGATTTCAGTCGAGTGCCTTTACCGGCGGCAAGAATGGCGATGGCGAACGAAGTTTTCGGCATGAAAGGTCGCTTCTTGAAACGGAGTCCACAACAGCGTTTAGGCTGCCTGCAACTCCAGAGATTGGCTGCTCGATCAGGATAGCAAACAGAAGTCTCTCAACGGTGCTGTTGCAGAGCCGGAACGCGCGAATCGCGCAATTGCATCATCAACTGCAGGATGTCTTGGGCGACGCGGACGGTATCATGGCGGGCAATCAAACCCTCGGTCGGATGAACCTCTTCCATCAGATATTCACCGAGAATCGGTTTCACTCCCAACGCATTGATCTGCTCGACGTCGGGTTCGATCTGCGACTGCTTCTTCTCGGCGTACTTTTGCGAGAGCTCCGGCGAGGCAGGGGTGCGATTGACCAAAGCATAGTCAAAGAACTCGTGACGGGCATGTTTGTAGAGAGCGCGAATGTGATCGGAGGCACTCAGGCCGAGGCTCTCGTTTGCCTGGGTCATAAGATTGCAGACGAAGACTTTCACGGCGCGCGAGCTGGCAATCGCCTTCGACACGTCGCGTACCAGCAGATTCGGAACCAGGCTGGTGAAGAGCGAACCCGGGCCAATCGTGATCAAATCCGCGTTCTCGATCGCGTCCACGGCTTTGGGCAGGGGCTTGGCGTTCGCAGGCGCCATGCGCAGCTCGACGATGCGGCGATCGCTGGCCGTAATGTTGGTTTCGCCGCGGACGAACGATCCGTCATCCATGATTGCGTACAGTTGCGCGTTACTGGTGGTGGCAGGGTAGATGTGCCCGCGCGTGGCCAGAATCGCCGACGACAGTTCAACAGCCTGGCTGAAATCCTTGGTGATGGCGCTCATCGCCGACAGAAATAGATTGCCGAAGCTATGGCCTCCCACGCCTTCGCCGGCAGGGAAGCGATATTGAAACAGACGCGACAGCAGCGCTTCTTCTTCCGAAAGCGCCACGATACAGTTACGGATATCGCCGGGGGCGGGAAGATTCAGCTCCTTGCGTAGACGTCCGCTGGAGCCGCCATCGTCGCTGACCGTGACGATCGCCGAGAGGTCCGAAATGCAAGGCAGTCCACCGAGGGAGGTCGTCTGGTCCGCCGAAGTGCTCACATAGCGCTTCAGACCGTGCAGCAGCGTTGACAGGCCGGTCCCTCCGCCCATAGCGACAGCTTTGACGGTCCGCATATCAGCGGAGATGGAGAAGCCAGGCATGATTCGTTAGAAGCCAGGATTTCTAATAACGCCACTTGTCCGGTTCGGTAGAAGCTTCGGCGCTGGTGTCAGGATAGAGCAACTCGGTGAATCGAGGGTCGTCGGCCAGGTTCTTAAAGTCAGAATCGTTGCGCGCCTGGTAGCGATTGGCCGGATTCAGCCGGATGGCCTCATTCAGGTTGCTGATCGCCTCGGGGAATCGCCCGGTCAGGCAGTTGAGAGCGGCCGTTCCATACCAGATGAAGTCCAGCTTGGGGAACTTCTGCGTCAGCATGTCGAAGTTCTCGCGCGCGGTGACGTAGTCGCCCATATTCATCAGCGAAACCGCGTAGTCAAACTGTTCCTCGGGTGTCTTGAAGCTGTTGGTGACGCGACTCATCTGCTGATTGCAGGTATTGAGATGTACCGAGGCGCGATCTCCCAGCTCCGGACTGGGCCCGGCCAGCACCTTCTCAAAGTAAGTTTTCGCTTTGTCGTATTTATGAACTTGGAGCGCTTTTAATCCGGCTTCGTAATTTTGAACAGCCTGGGCGAAACGAGGATCTTCGCCGACTTTCATGGGTTTTGCACCCCGCCCCTTACCGTCAGGGCCTGCTGCGGACATACGTAATCCCTTTGCCTTGTTGGTCTTGGAATCGCTTTCCTTGACGTTTTCTGTAACTTTTCTGTTCATTGGGCAAGCTTCTCTCGGACCGCCAGCAAATCGCCTCGGCTATCGGGACTGCCCCAACCTCACGCAGGCTTGGTTCGCTGAGTTATACCCGCAACTCTCAGACTCGTCAACCCACCCACCGGGAGCAGCTTGTCTCCATTAGTCGTTTTGAGCCGCTTTTTCCAAATCAACCGACCGCCAGTCGCCTTTGATGATACTCGCCCTTATCTGTGCCGGGGTCTTCTTTAGCTTGGTCTGCTCGTAGGCGTAGAAGACTTCTTTCATACAGATCGCGCAATGGGCGCCATGAGTCGACTCGAAGCAGCTGTGAACGCTCTTGTGGCCAATGCGCTCGCAGTAGCAGTAGCAGGGCAGCTGATCGAGCACCCCGGGGATTTTGGCTGCAAGCTGGTATGCCCGGGTTTGATATGGCTGCTGAAACGACTCGCCCCAGAGTTGATCCTGAGGAAGAATCTGAGACTCGCCAGACTTTACCGGGGCATTGTTATAAGCAGGAACATGGTCGCCCTGGGCAAAGCACACAACGGCCACCAGGGCAACGAAGGCAAGCAATACTGATTTTTTCATGCAGCAAGATCCTGCGATGCATTGTAAAGGAGAACTACGGGAGTTCCCAAACCGCGGTCCGTCCGGCTTTTCCACCGCAAGCAACAGGCCCAGGATACCTGGCCGCAGGGCCGACAGGTTCGGCTTGATTCTGGTTAGGGTGCAGCGCATAATGGCGCGGCAATCGAGTTGAGGATTTGGATAGACTGCCCGTTCCGATGGAATCGCGCATTCCAGCCTTCCGAACCCACCGATTGCCAAGGGGCGCGTCATGCCGGAACCACATCAACAGGTGGGCGACTACGAAGTTATTCGAGAGCTGGGCCACGGCGGCATGGGGCAGGTGTACCTTGTCCGCAACATCATCTCCGACCGCATCGAGGCGATGAAAGTTCTGCTGCCCGACCTGGCCCAGCAGGGCGATCTGGCGAACCGATTCATGCGCGAGATCAAGGTTCTGGCAAGCCTGGAGCATCCTAACATCGCGCAACTGCGCACGGCTTTCACCGCTCAGAACCAGCTGGTCATGATTATGGAATACGTCGAGGGCGACACTCTCGCTCAGAGACTCGAGTCCGGTGCATTTTCTACTCCCGACACCCTGAACTACATCTCCCAGGTGCTCTCGGCACTCAGCTATGCCCACGGGAAGGGAATCATTCATCGCGACATCAAACCGTCGAACATGATGCTGACCCCGCAAGGCGTCATCAAGCTAATGGACTTCGGCATTGCGCGGCAGACTGCCGATCTCGGCATGACGGCCACCGGAACCACGATGGGTTCGCTGGATTACATGTCGCCCGAGCAGGTGAAGTCTGAAATCACCGACGCCCGCTCTGACTTGTACTCGGTTGGCGTGTCGATGTACGAGATGGTGACTGGCCATCGGATGTTTAGCGCCACCAGCAGCTTCTCCGTCATGGAAGCGCATGTGAAGGAGATTCCGAGAGCTCCAATCGAAGTTCAGCCCTCGATGCCAAAAGCGTTAAGCGACATCATCATGATGGCAGTCGCGAAAGATCCGGCGCAGCGCTTTCAGACGGCTGACGCTTTTCGCAATGCGCTGTCCCAGGTGGATGGGACGATTGCCGTCGGAGCAGCCGCAGCGGCGGTCGCGCCATCGCTGGAGACTACGACAACCCTGCCACGATCGACCCCGACGCCGGTAGCCGCTCCACCGACTCCGGCCCCGACGCCGATTCCGGTTGCAGCCACGCCCACGCCAACGCCAGTGCCTCCGCCTGCCAGAGGCGGTCGACATGTAGGCTGGATCGTCGTCGCTGCCATCGTGGTTCTAGTAGCTCTGTTCGGAGGAACTCAGGTCTTTCGTTCCCGAAGACAGAACGCAGCAGTGGAATCGTCGATGCCGACCTCCACCACCACGACCGTACCAGCACAACCGGCCGAACCAACGCCTCAGCCCACTCCAACGCCGTCCTCCCAGCCAGCCACGACAACCACTTCCACGCCTGAACCTCCGGCGCCCGCGACCAATGCAACTCCAGCGCCCCGTTCACCGATTCCAGTACGGCAGCAGCCGATGAACGCCGCGCCGGCCAATAATGGTCCTTCGGCGGACGATGTTGCGGCACAGAAAAAGCTGGTGGACGATCTGGAGAAGCAGGAAGATCAGCTCGACAGCCGAGCCTCTGCAGTGGAAAGCAGCCTGACCGGGCTGGAGCAATCGATGCATCAGAGCGGCATGGGCTTGCGCGGAGATATCGTTTCCTCGCGCGCGAATATGCGCAACGATCTCGCCAAGGCCAAGCAGGCTCTGGATGGCATGGATACCGATCGCGCCCAGAAATATCTCGATCAAGCGGGCCACGAACTGGATAAGCTGGAAGCGTTCGTTGGAAGGTAATCGCCAGAAACTGCCGTGCTCCACAATTTCTTCGTAATGAGACGCGCCGAAACTATAATGGGGATTGACCGTCTAAACCACAGATATGAGTTCGGCCTCTAACCAGAGTGCTGGCGTTGTCCAGCCACAACCTGATCCTTCCGCCCAGCCGGCACCGGCTACCGAAACTCCTGCCCCTAAGCCAGCAGTCTCGAGTTGGCTTCGCGATGTAATAATCTCGCTTGCCGTTTCGGCCTTCTTCATTGTCTTTCTGTATCAGCCGGTAAAGGTGGAAGGTACCAGCATGATGCCGACGCTGCAGGATCAGGAGCGCGTCTTCATCAATAAGTTCGTTTACAAATTGGAGCCGATCGAACGTGGCGACGTCATTGTCTTCCGCTACCCGCGCGATCCCGCCAAGAGTTACATCAAGCGCGTAGTCGCCGTCGCCGGAGACCGCGTGCGCATCGACGCCGGAGTGGTCTACCTGAACGGCCGACGCCTGGACGAGACGTACCTGCCACGAATGTACGAAGACGTTCGGTCGTATCCGGAAATCACGATTCCGCCGCACAGCTTCTTTGTGCTCGGCGACCATCGCAATCTCTCGAACGACAGCCGCGACTTCGGTCCAGTCGATGAAGACTTCATCTACGGCAAGGCAGTGTTTGGATACTGGCCGATGGAGAAGCTGGGAACGTTGCGGTAGAACCGCTTTCGCTAGTCGCCTTTCGCTCTTCAATAGAAGAAACCGATCACGCTACGCGTTGATGGGACCCGACTCCAATTGTCCCGTTGCCAGGCAAAGACTTGCCAGCTGCTCTGGCGAAGCGCGAATAGCGAACTACGATAGGCGTTAATTCAAGAAGAACTTCGTATACAACGTATCGCGCTGTGCCGGACGGAAGCCCGCATCGCGAATGATCCGGCGCAGTTCCTCCTCGGTCGTACAGTTTCGAACCCCGGCGGCGCGAACCACGTTCTCCTCGATCATCACTGACCCGACATCATTGCCGCCGAAACGCAATCCGGTCTGGCAGACTTTCAAGCCCTGCGTTACCCAGCTCGATTGAACATTCTCGAAGTTAGTAAGGAAGATGCGAGAGATGGCTAGTGTCTTCAGGTATTCGACTGCTGTCGCTTCTTCCCATCCGCGTCCGCCCAGCGCCGTATTCTGCGGCTGGAATGACCAGGGAATGAACGCCGTGAAGCCGCCGGTCTCTTCCTGCAGATCGTAGATAGCCTGGAAATGATTGACGCGGTTCTCAAAGTTCTCGCCCACACCGAACATCATGGTCGCTGTGGTGCGCATACCCAGCTTGTGAGCCGTGCGATGCACGTTCAGCCAGTCTTCGGTCAGGCACTTCAGGCGCGCTATTTTGTAGCGGACTTCATCGTCCAGAATTTCCGCGCCGCCGCCGGGAACTGAGTCAAGTCCTGCGCCGCGCAGACGGCGAATCGTTTCCTCGATGCTCAAGCCACTGACCTCGGCGATGCAGATGATCTCCGACGCCGAGAAACAGTGCAGATGAACCTGCGGAAAACGCTGCTTCAGCCCACTGAGCATTGCCTCGTACCAGTCGATCTTCAGGTCGGGATGCAAACCGCCCTGCAACAAAACGCCCGTACCACCCAGTTCCACCGTCTCCTGCACCTTGTCGTAAATCGTGTCAAAGTCCAGAACATAGCCTTCTTTCGCCAGCTTGCCCTTTAAAGGACGATAAAAAGCGCAGAAGGTGCAGTACTCGGTGCAGAAGTTGGTGTAATTGATATTGCGGTCGATGATGTAGCTGACGACGCCTTCCGGATGGCGTTTGCGGCGGACGGCATCCGCTTCCATACCGATACCGATCAAATCGTCGGAACGAAAAAGTTCGAGCGCTTGTTCTTTGGTAAGAGACATAGATAGAAGACCGGGTACTTGCAACCCCACCCTCTATTCTAGCGTTCTCAGAGGGGAGAGGAAAGCGCGGACTACCCCAATGTTTTTCCGGTAGGACGACTCAACAAGTTCGCGCAACAATCCCGGATCTTGCGCGTTTATATAAAGCACGACCTTCCTCGATGGCCACGGGGATTTCTGACTGTTTGAATATTCTTAACCACCCCGCTCACTCGATCTTGAGCGTCGTCTTAGAAGGAGGGCGAAAGCCATGAAGTCTCTCACTTCGTGCCGGTTCCTCGCTGGTCTTGCCGCCTGTCTCCTCGCGTTGTCGCTGTCGGCATGGGCGACGTTGGGTGACAATGCCGCGTCCGTGCTCGCCGATCAGGCGCGCATGACGGGCAGCACCCTTCACAGCACCGATAACCAGACCTTCGTTGTGCATGAGATCTCGACAACCTGGGGCGGCTTGGTCCGCGAGTACGTTTCCCCCGGCGGCGTCGTCTTTGGAGTGGCGTGGGAAGGTCAGTTCCCGCCAAACCTGCAACAGCTGCTCGGTCCCTATTACACGCAGGCACAGCAGGCGCAGGCTGCGGCAGTGAAGGCCGCTTCCGATCAGCCTCAGCGAGTTCGCCGCGGCCCGGTGGTTATCAACACGCCCGGGCTAGTGGTCGTCGAGACCGGTCACATGCGTAACTTCCACGGCTTGGCCTACATTCCCCAACTGATCCCGCAGGGCGTTCAAGCCGGCGATATTCGCTAAGGAGGCAGCATCATGCGCAAACTGGGTTTGTTGCTTGTCGTCGCTAATGTGCTCTGGATGGCTGCCTGCGGTGGTGGAGGCGGAGGTTCTTCGACTTCCTCAATTACCGGTGTAAGCGTGAGTTGCTCGCCCGCCACCATTACATCGGGCGGCACCAGTCAGTGCGCGGCAACCGTCAGCGGTACCGGCAGCTTCAGCACCTCGGTCAACTGGGCCACGAGTGCGGGCACAATTTCCTCTTCCGGCTTGTTGACTGGTCCGCAAGTCACCACGAGTTTGTTGGTCACCGTCACCGCCACCTCCACGCAGGACACTACGAAGTCAGGTTCAGCATCGGTCACGGTCAATCCTTCCGGGGGAACGGCTGCCAATGTCGTGCCACTGGTTGTGGATGAAGGACCGGACCCCAGTTCGTTTATTTCGGTCAATCAGCCGTTTGTGAGCGTGACCGTGTGCAATCCCACAAACAATAGCTGTCAGACGATTGACCACATCGAGGTCGACACCGGTTCTTCCGGTTTGCGACTCTTGCAGAACGTCCTCACCATTTCGCTTCCACAAAGTAATATCAACGGCAATCCGCTGGACGAATGTCTGGTCTTCCTGGACGGTTTTGTGTGGGGCCCGGTGTCCACCGCGACGATCACGGTGGGAGGAGAATCGGCCAGCAACGTTCCTGTGCAGGTCATCATCCCCTCCGGCACCTCTCCTGCCCCTCCCAACTCGTGCTCAAGCCAGACGACGGGACCGAATGAAGGAGACAGCGTCTCGGCTTTTGGCGCGAACGGGATTATCGGCGTTGGGCTGTTCCAAAACGATTGCGGCCAATACTGCGTCGTTGACGGTCAGGGCTGTACCGGAAGCAGCAACAGTCCCTGCGTGTACTACTCGTGCCCATCGTCGGGCTGCACTGGAACCAACCTTCCGATCGCGCAGCAAATTCCTAATCCGGTGACGACGTTCGCCACCGACAACAACGGAGTGCTGATCCAACTGCCATCTGTGCCCGACGGCGGGTCGTCGCCCATCGGCGGTCCCTACCTGACGGGCTCTTTGATCTTCGGCATCGGCACTGAAACGAACAACGGACTGGGAAGCGCCAATGTCTATGCGGTGCCCGATAGTGGCAGCGACGCCGGCGACTTTACCACCATCTACAACGGAAATTCGATTCCGGGTTTTGTGGATTCCGGTTCAAACGGGTTTTTCTTCGGAGATTCCAGCATTCCCACTTGCGGCAGTCCGAATCAGGAGTGGTATTGCCCCACTACGTCCCCCGACAATCTGTCAGCACAGAATCAGGGAACGAACATGAGTTCACCGGTAACCGTGAACTTCAGTCTCGAAGACGCCAGCACTCTGTTCAATGGAAACAACACTGCCTTCAGCACCCTCGGAGGGACATATCCGTCGAACTCGCCGGGAGGTCCGGCCTTCGATTGGGGGCTGTCGTTCTTCTACGGCAAGAGCGTCTTCACCGCGATTGACGGCGCCTCCACGCCGGCGGGTACTGGCCCGTACATCGCCTACTGATCGGCTACGCATCGGCCCTGGCGAGAAATCGCTGGGGCCAATGTTTGTTGTTGCCACTGTGCCAAAGCGCATTAACCAAAGTTAATACTGAGGCATTAAACAGAGATCCCAACTATCGTGCTCACTGACCTTAACTGGTGCCTGTCCTCGTAGCTACCAATAAGCATTCGCGACCAACTGAACGGCCTTGCATCTAATTAACTGAGGTTAAATGGAGAAGCTTATGAGGCTGTCGGGAGCAAAGCTGCTTGCAGGCTTTTTCTTGGCAGCGATTCTGTCTGTGCCCGCTTGGGCTACGACTCCAGCGCTGCCGGGTAGTGTGAATTACGTCGAGGGCCAGGCCTCCATCGGAAACGAGACGTTGACTGCGAAGTCGGTGGGCTCGGCAAACCTGGAAGCCGGGCAGACCCTCACCACCGGCACTGGAAAAGCGGAGGTGCTGCTGACTCCGGGAGTGTTCTTCCGCCTGGGAGACGACAGCGCGGCGACTCTGGTCTCGCCGAGTCTCACGAATACGGAGATGGCCCTGGCTAAAGGGCAGGCCATGGTGGAAGTGGATGACATCCACAAAGATAACCTGCTGCGAGTGCAGGAGGACGGGGCGCAAACCCAGTTGCTCAAGGCGGGTATTTACGGCTTCGATGCCAGTAGCGGCGACATTCGTGTGTTCCAGGGCGAAGCCTTGGTGTGGGACGGCGACCGGCAGGTCAAGGTGAAGGGCGGCCACGAACTCGCACTCCTCAGCGCGCCGCAGACCGGTAAGCTGAAAACCGTGAAGTTCAACAAGAATGCCTACGAGGATACCGATCTGTACCGCTTCAGCAACTTGCGATCCGAGTACCTGGCCGAAGCCAATGTAGACGCGGCTCATTTGTACTGGCCGGGCGGAGCGGGCTGGTACGGTGCAGGATGGTATTGGGATCCGGCTTTCTACGGCTACACCTGGCTGCCGGGTAACGGCATCTTTATGGGACCGTTTGGCTGGGGCTTCTACTCGCCTTTGTGGGTGAGTTACGCGCCTTACTACTACGGCCGCTATCCCTACGGCTGGGGACATGGTGGCCGGCCTTATGTGACCGGACGAACTGCTTTCGCACGGCCAGGCTATATGGCACGCTCCTGGAGGCTTCCGCGGGCCCACGAGTTCGGCGGTCGGCGCATCTCATATGGGTGTGATGAGCGGCGGCTTTCATGGTGGAGGTGGTGGTTTCCATCGCTGATTTCTGAGCAGTGTCAGTGCAGCGTGGATGGCGGGGCTTTCCTTGGCCCCGCTTTTGTTTTGCCTTCGAAGCGGTTCTTACTTTCGAGCGCTGCTGAAGGCGACGGGGCCGAGGAATCGCAAATCAGGGACAGCCGGAATCAGGCCGATTTCATTGGCATACTGCAGAAAGAGCCGCAGGCCGGCATGATTCTCGCGATCAAGATAGTAGTGGATATTCTCGGTGAGGTAGCTGCGAATGTCAGCCTCGGGCAATCCGAGCCGGGGTGACCATTCTCTTGCAATGACATCCAGGTTCTGCGGCTCAAGGCCGTGATCGCGCGACTGCGCAAACACCCGCTTTAAATTCAGATCTTCCTGCTTGCGCTGCAGAGCATCCAGCCGAACCGCCCAAAACGCAAACACGAAGGGTAGATTGGTGCGTTCCCGCCAGATGTGTGCCAGATCATACAGGTGAAAACTCGAGTCTTGCGGAACCTGCAACGCGGGGTCGCCGATCAGCAGAGCCGCGTCGTGTTCGCGCAGCATCTCCTGCAATTGCGGGGGATGCGGAGTCAATTCGCGAGGGCCACCAAAGAACTTTGTAAGCAGCACCTGGGTCAACGCTACGGAGGTGCGCGAGGAGGTATCGGCCGCAACCGTCTTTACGTCTTCGATCGGCTTCTTGCTGACCAGCAGGATCGAACGCACCCAGTCCTTCGAGGCAATGGCGATATTGGGCAGGATCACCAGGCCGGGAATCTCGGCGTAAGTGAAGGCGGGGATGATGCCGATGTCCGCCTGGTTCGCCGCCAGAGCGGCCGCGCAAGCTGACGGAATCGTGTATTCGATGCTGAAATCTTTCCCGGCATCGCCGTGCTCAAAGTCCCACATCAGAGGGGCGGTATTCAGAAAGGAGATGGCAGAGATGCGCAAGCCTAGCATGAAAGAACGAGTCTAACAAAGTCGATACCTTGAGGGGTTTTGCTGTGTCTTAGGTGTATTTCTCTGCCTCTGTGCGGAATGCAACATGTCCGAACGTGACGGCCATCCTTGACGGTAACCGCCGAGTTGGTTACCCTGCGCTTTCGTCTGGGCGCAGCCAGACAAGGAGTTTGCCATGGAAGTTGAGGTGGCTGTCCGGGCCGAAGACTACGCTCACACTCGCAAGCTGCAATGGCTGGCACTGTCGCAAACGCCTGGCATCGGCGCCGGACGTGGCCGCAAGCTGATCGAGCACTTCGGATCGATTGATCGTCTTTTTGCCGCCTCACTGACCGAACTGGAAGCCTGTGGGGTACCCGCTGCGGCGGCGCAGAGCATCGCTCTGGGCAAGTCGCTGGAGCTAGCCGCCAGCGAATATGACCATCTCCGCGAGATGGGCGCCTCCGTTCTTGTCTGCGGAGACGCTGACTACCCGACACGACTTCTGGAAATCTATGATCCTCCTCTCGTCCTTTACATCAAGGGAGACGCGGAAATTATTCGTCAATATGGAATTGCCGTGGTTGGAACTCGGCATCCGACGCCCTACGGTGTGGGCATGGGCGAACGGCTGGCCTGCGACCTGGCAGCCCGGGGATTGCTGATCATCAGCGGCATGGCTCGCGGGGTCGATACGGCTGCGCACCGCGGTGCTCTTGCGGGCCACGGCCGCACGCTGGCGGTCTGGGGCACTGGCATCGACGTTTGCTATCCCAAAGAGAACCAGAAGCTGGCAGAGCAGATTCTGGCGTCTGGCGGCGCCATTCTCAGCGAGTTCCCCTTGGGAACATTTCCAGCTCCCCAGAACTTTCCCATTCGTAACCGGATCATCAGCGGCCTGTCGATCGGAGTTCTGGTGATCGAGGCAGGGGAGTACAGCGGCACGCGCGTGACGGCCCGCTGCGCTCTGGAACAGGGCCGCGAAGTCTTTGCCGTTCCGGGCAATGTGACTAACAAGCTGTCGTGGGGCCCTAACACATTGATAAAGCAGGGAGCTGCGCTGATTGCCACCTGGGAAGACGTCTGGGAAGCCCTGCCTGCCGACGTCCGTCTGGCCCTGACCCCGCCGGAGCGGCCTGAATCGGCCGGGGCTCCTTCCGCATCATTGTTTCAGGAGGCCGAGCTGCCTCCTGCCGAAAAGCGAGTACTGGCGCTGCTGCGAGCGGATGAGTCCACGCACATCGATGTGGTCGTGGAACGGCTGAGATCCCATCTGTCCTCCTCCGAGATCTTTACCGCATTATTCGAGCTGGAGCTCAGCAACCGGATACGGGAGCTGCCCGGGAAATACTACGTGAAGGCGATGTGAGCTGAGCTTCAGTCAGTCAGAGTGAAACGTATGCCGTGAGCCGGTTGAGCGAGACCCTGCAGTTTATCGGCAATGCAAGGGCAGTGACGTAAGGCAAGCAGCTTCAATGTCTTAGCTGGTGGCTGACAGCCGCGGCTTGCGGCCGTGTTTCGCCTTTCCGCGAAACCGTGCTAGCTTCATAACGTAATTCGCAAGATTGAGGATCCATTGGCAAAAGGTTTAGTTATCGTCGAATCGCCCGCAAAAGCGAAGACGATCCAAAAATATCTCGGCTCGGGCTATGAGGTCGAAGCCTCGCTCGGACATATTAAAGATCTGCCGAAGAAGTCGCTCGGCGTCGATCTGGATAACGACTTCTCGACCGAGTACGTCGTGATTCCCGGCAAAGAAAAGGTGGTCGCCAAGCTGAAGAAGCTGGCGAAGACGGCGGACACCATCTATCTGGCGCCCGATCCGGACCGCGAAGGCGAAGCTATTGCCGCTCACTTGGCCGAAGAGCTGGGTGGAGACAGCATCAACAGCAAGAAAAAGAAGAACCCAGTATCGATTCGCCGGGTGACCTTTAACGAGATCACCAAGCGCGCCGTGCAGGAGGCCTTCCTGCACCCGCGCGATATCGACACCAACCTGGTCGACGCCCAGCAGACCCGACGCGTCCTCGATCGCCTGGTCGGCTACCAGATTTCGCCTCTCCTTTGGGACAAAGTTCGTCGCGGCCTTTCTGCCGGACGGGTGCAAACCGTCGCGCTTCGCCTGATTGTCGAACGCGAGCGCGAGATCAAGGCGTTCGTTAAAGAAGAGTACTGGACCATCGATGCTCATCTTCAGGGCCAGAAGCCGCCGGCATTCGACGCCCGCTTCCTCGGAATAGGCGACGACAAGACGCCGATCTCTAACGAGGAAGACGCTAAGAAGATTACCTCGGCGGTCGAGAAAGCCGACTGGAGCGTTCGCTCGGTTGAAAAGCGCGAACGTCGCCGCAGCCCGGCAGCTCCATTCACGACCAGCAAGTTCCAGCAGGACGCCTCGCGCAAGCTGCGCTTCAGCGTGAAGCGCGCCATGATGATCGCGCAACGCCTCTATGAAGGCATCGATCTTGGCGGCGAAGAGGGAACGGTCGGCCTCATCACTTATATGCGTACGGACTCGCCCCAGGTGTCGAACGACGCGCTGGCGGAAGTACGCGACTATATCGGCAAAGACTTTGGCAAGGAGTTTTTGCCGGAGTCGCCGAATACCTACAAGTCCAAGAAGGCGGCCCAGGAAGCTCACGAGGCTATCCGCCCGACTTCAGTAGCTCGTCATCCTGACCAGATGAAGCAGTATCTCCAGGAAGACGAGTACAAGGTCTACAAGCTCATCTGGCAGCGCTTCGTGGCGTCGCAGATGAATCCGGCAGTCTTCGACCAGACCACCGTCGACATTGACGCGAAGAACGGCGACACGTCATATCGCTTCCGCGTTACCGGCTCGGTCCTGAAATTCGAAGGCTTCCTGAAAGTTTACGAAGAGTCCAAGGACAGCAAGGACGAAGAAGATGAGGCGCTGAAGCACAAACTGCCTATGCTGGTCGAAGGCCAGAAGCTGTCGCTAAAAGGCCTCAGTCCGGAACAGCACTTTACCGAGCCGCCTCCGCGTTTCAACGAGGCGTCGCTGGTGAAGGAGCTCGAAGAGCGCGGCATCGGCCGCCCGTCGACGTACTCCGCCATTATCAGCACCATCCAGGAGCGGCAGTACGTGCAGAAGATTGGCGGGAAGTTCATTCCCACCGAGATTGGTTTCGTTGTCACCGACCTGCTGGTGGAGAACTTCAAGGACATCTTCGATCCGCAATACACGGCCCGCCTGGAAGAAGAACTGGACGAGATCGAGGATGGCAAGGAAACCTGGACCGACGCACTGAAGGGCTTCTACAAGAAGTTCGCTAAGGAACTCCAATATGCCGAAAAGCATATGGAGAACGTGAAGCGCATGGAGAAGGCCACCGACGAGAAGTGCGAGCGGTGCGGTTCGCCTCTGGTCATCAAGTGGGGCAAGCACGGGTCGTTCTATGCGTGCAGTTCCTACGACAAGACCAATCCGGAAAGCTGTACCTTCACCAAGGAAAATCCGATCGATCTGCCCGATCTCGATTCCGCCGATGTGCAGGAGACGACGCAGGAAGAATACTGCGAGAACTGCGGACGTCCCATGGTGCTGAAGCGTGGACGCTTCGGGCAGTTCATGGCTTGCACCGGATATCCCGATTGCAAAACCACTCGCAGGCTGGATCAGGCAAAGAAGGTTCCTGACATTCCACTGGACGAGAAGTGTCCTGAATGCGGCCGCAATCTGCTGCTGCGTCACGGGCGCTTCGGCGAGTTCATCTCCTGCAGCGGGTATCCCGATTGCAAGTGGGTGAAGCAGAACTATATCGGGGTGAAATGTCCGGAGTGCAAGACCGGCGACCTGGCAGAGAAGAAAGCCCGCCGCGGCAACCTGTTCTATGGCTGTTCGAATTATCCGAAGTGCAAGTTTACGTCCGCTTACAAGCTGATCAACGAAACTTGCCCGGACTGCGGCAGCCCCTATCTGCTGGAGAAGAACCTCAAGTCAGGCACGTTCCTCGTCTGTCCCAACAGCAAGCGCAAGGACGCCGACGAAGCCGATCAGCCCAAGCGTCGCGGGAAGAAGAAAGCCGAGGATGAAACCCCGGTGAAATGTGACTACTCGCGGGAAATCAAGCCCGAAGCTGTCGCATAATAGATCGAACAGAATCACTGGCCCGGCGAACCCGCCGGGCATTCTCGTGAAAAGAAGGTGAACATGGCAGGACAAGTGAAGGGTGTTCCTGACGGCACCCATTCGATCACGGCGCACCTTATCGTTAACAACGGTGCGGAGGCGGTTGCGTTTTACAAGAATGCGTTCAGCGCTGAGGTGCTCGGCGTCCACTACACGCCCGACGGCAAAGTCATGCACGCCGAGCTCAAGGTCGGTGACTCACGTCTGATGCTGGCCGATGAGTTTCCCGGCTTCGGTTGCGGGTCGCCAAAGAGCCTTGGCGGCAGCCCCGTGGTTTTGAACCTTTATTCCGACAACGTCGACCAGTTGTTCGACCAGGCTGTGCGTGCAGGGGCTGTGGTCACAATGCCTTTGGCGAACCAGTTCTGGGGAGACCGCTACGGACAGCTTACCGACCCCTTTGGCCATCGCTGGGCACTCGGTCAGCACGTTGAAGACGTCACGCCGGAGGAGATGGAACGACGCGCCAAGGAAGCGTTTGCGCAGATGCCGTCCGGCCAGAAGTAACGCGCTTTCGCACCAAGTTTGCGTGAAGTTCTAATGCTAAAACGAGGGCTGTCCAGCGACGGCTTTCGATAAAACCCTTAGTCTTGCCTGGAGGAATTAATGAGCAATTCACTGCCGAATCACCATGATGCCGAACTCGTACTGAAACTGTATGACCTGCGCCGCGAAGCTGTTATGCGTGACGCTCGCAATTGGGTAGCGACCTTCAACCCGCAGTCGATTGATGACGTGCTTAAAAGTCATGAGCGACTTCAGCTCGAAAGGCAATGCTTATCTGCGCCAGGTGTGCAGCTACTGGGAGATGGTGGCGGCGTTGATCGTGCACGGAACCCTGAACAAGGAACTGGCCTTCGATACTCTCGGCGAGATGTACTTCGTTTACTCCATCATGGAGCCGGTAATAGAGGACTTCCGCCAGAAATTCAATGCGCCCGACTTCTTCAAGAACGTACAGAAAGTTGTGGAGTCGACGCCCGAAGGCAAGAAGCGCATTGCCGACACGCAGAAGCGTCGGGCCGAGATGATGAGCCGCATGGCCGCCGCAGCCAAACAGGGCAACTAGCTGCCGGCGTGAGGGAATGAGGGGCTTCAGCCGTCTGCGTAACGCGCAGCAAGGGCTGAAGCCCTTTCTACTGCACGAGCCACTGGTGCGGCTTCGGCTAGCTTAGATATTCCCGAATATATGGGTCGTGGTTCCTCAGCAGTTCCGGCGCTGTTCCTTCGAAAATCACTTTGCCGTCGCGGAGGATGAGGAATGTTGTGTGGACATCGCGCGTGCTGTCCGTGTTGGGCACCATCTTGTTCTGCTCGCGATCGAAGTAGTGGCTAGCCATGGTGAACGCGTCCTGCAGGCGGTGGGTCACCATCAGCGAACTGGTTTTGTACAGGTCGCGCTGCTTCACAATCAACTCGATGATCGTATTCGAGGTTACGGGATCGAGGCCGCCCGTCGGGGAGTCATACAGCAGCACTTCCGGGTTGGTGATGATGGCGCGGGCAATGCCGACCCGTCGCCGCATGCCGCCGGAGAGCTCCGAAGGAAACAGAAACACGGTGTGCTCCAGTTCGACGAAGCGCAACGCTTCCAGTACGCGCTGATGTATCTCCTCGGTGACCTCGCCGGTTTCTTCAATCAGCCGATAGGCGACGTTTTCCTCGACGTTCAACGAGTCGAAGAGCGCGCTCTCCTGGAACACCATCCCGATATTGCGGCGCAGGCCGAACAGTTGCTGCTCCTTCATGCTGGTAACTTCTTCGCCGCAGACCGTGATGTGGCCGGAATCGGGTTTCAGCAGGCCGAGCGCGAGTTTGAGAATCAGGGTCTTGCCTGTGCCCGATACGCCCATCAGAATCTTGGTTTCCCCGTGCGGTAGACCGAACGAGACACCTTCCAGAACAGGGTGGTCGAACGCGATAGCCACGTCATCGAAGCGGATGACTGGCGCTGTCCCGTCGGGCACGGAAGGCTGGCGCTCGGCAACTGGAAGATCGGTGCTCGGCATGATTAGTACTGAAAAAATCCCATCAGCAATCGGGTCAGGAAGAAGTCGCTCACCAGGATCAGCACCGAACCGGCAACCACTGCTTGCGTAGTGGCGCGGCCTACACCCTGCGTTCCGCCCTTAGCGGAAAGCCCGTAATAGCAGCCGATCGTAGAAATGATAAAGCCGAAGATCGCGGGCTTGGTCAATCCCATCACAACGTCACCGAAGCGCAGCGATTGGTACGCTGTCGTCCAATACTGGTTCGCGTCGAGTCCCAGCAGCAGGTACGAGATCATGAAGCCACCGGTCAGTCCCACCAGGTCGGAGATGATGCTGAGGAAAAACAGCATGACCACGGTTGCAAAGACCCGCGGCGTGACCAGCTTCTTGGAAGGATCCACGCCCATGGCGCGCATGGCGTCGATCTGCTCGGTCACTTTCATGGAACCCAGCTCGCTGGCCATGCCGCTGGAGTTGCGGCCGGCGACCATCAGTCCGGTCAGCACCGGGCCAAGCTCGCGCACCATGGAGAGCGAAACCAGTTGGCCGGTCAACGAAAGCGATCCGAATTGTTGGAGGGTACTGGATGTCTGCAGTGCGAGCACCGCGCCGGTGAAAAAGCCGGTCAGTACGACGATCGGCAGCGAGCCGACACCGATAAGGTCGGCCTGCAGCAACGTGTCGGCAAAGTAGCGCGGTTGCCCGAACAGGTTGCTGACGGAGCGGGCGGCCAGCAGGGAATAATCCTGCACCGCCTGCAGCTGCTCCTTCGCAAAATCGGATAGCGAGAATATCGGCATGCTCGAGGTCGAGACAGCTATCACCGAACTATACCAGAGCAGCCCTTGCCGCTACGCGCCCCCGTATATCACAGGGCACTGTGCTCGGAGTCCTGTTCGTCAATAGTGGCCTGGGAAGAATATTGCATAAGCGGCTTTGCGCACAGCCGATGCTTGATTTAACATGCGCCTGTTCCCGTTCCGCAGCGCCTGAGAGGGGCGCATATGGCATTTCAGGTTGATCGCAGCGCATTTGATCCCGAGTCGGGCTTCGAGTACTACATCTGCTTCAAGCCTCCGGTCGAGGTAGAGGGCGATGAAGTGCAGTCCCGCATCTCGATCGAGGCCTCGGTGTCCGTGTCCGAGACCGGCGACGTCGCCGACCTGTGCTTTATTGTGCCCAAGTCTTGCCGCAACGACTACGCGCTCTCCTACCTCAAGCGCGATCCTGGCGTGAGCTGCGTGGAGAATCGCGTATTCATCGCTATCCCCGGCCTGAACGGCGATGCCGTCTTTAACGCTCCAGCCACGCTGGAACTCGATCACGGCGGCCGCATCGTAGCCATCGAGATCAACGGCTGCATCCCCAAGACAGATACGTTCACTCCAGCACACGCGTAGAAAAGCGGCTCTCCGCTTGTCGCTCTTCGAAAGAAACCATCAGCCACGGAAGCCGAGCAGCAGAGTGGCGAAACGTTCTGCTCACTCAAGAAAACAGCAGCTCCTGGCGCTCTGGCGAAAAGCGAAGAACGCGGGAGCAAATAGAGTCAAGCGCATGGCCAAGCGCCTTGGTCCTCGCTATGATGTCCAGATGCCGAACGTCACCGCATTCGTCCTTGCTGGCGGAAAGAGCTCTCGCATGGGCTCGGACAAGGCCCAGCTGGCGTTCGGGCGAGAAACTCTGCTGGAACGCGCCTTAGCGACTGCTGCCGCCGCCGCAGATGAGGTGAGAATCGTGGGCTCTCGCCAACGCTACGGCAGCTTCGGAAATGTCGTCGAGGACATCTACCCGCGTTGCGGCCCGCTTGGCGGAATTCACGCTGCCCTCAGCTCGACTGCGACCGATGTCAATCTCGTTCTTTCAGTCGATATGCCGATGATGACCTCGGCGTTCCTGCGCTGGCTCGTGGCTCGGGCCAGAAGCGTTTCCGAACTGATCGTCGTTCCTGACGCCGCCGGCAGTCCGCAACCGCTTTGTGCTGTCTATCGACGACCGGTTCTCCAAACGGCTGAGCAGGCACTTGAGCGCGGGGATTACAAGGTCGGACGCCTGTTCTCGCAAGTACCCACGCTGCTGATTCCTGAGTGCGAAATCGTCGCTAACGGCTTCTCCCCTGATATATTTCAGAACATCAACGCGCCGGAGGAGTACGAGAGTCTCTTGCGACGGCTATCAGTTCAGCCGATCGCCAAAAGCTAAAGTCAGGACATGCCCGAACAGAAGCCCTACATCGAGTTCCAGAACGTACACAAGGCTTTCGGCAGCAATGTCGTGCTCAATGGCGTCAGCTTCGACGTCATGCCAGGCGAGACTGTCTGCATCCTCGGCCGCAGCGGTGTGGGCAAGTCTGTCTCGCTGCACCAGATCATGGGCTTCCTGAAGCCCGACAGCGGCCGTATCTGGGTCGCCTACGAAGACATCACGGATTATCCCGAGAAAGAGATGGAGCGCATTCGCAAGAAGGTCACCATGGTTTTCCAGAACGGCGCGCTCTTCGATTCGCTGACCGTCGGTGAGAACGTCGCCTTTCCATTGCGCGAGCGGGGCGGCCTTGAAGAAGAGCAGATCTACCAGATTGTCGATGGCCTGCTCGATATGGTGGGCGTGCGTGAGTTCCGCGACCTTATACCGTCAGACCTTTCCACCGGCATGAAGCGGTCGGTAGCCATTGCACGCGCTTTGGCGGCGCAACCCGACGCCGTTCTCTACGACGAGCCCACGACCATGGTCGATCCCCTCATGGCGCATCTGCTTGGCGACCTGATCAAGAAGCTGAAGAAGCAGTTAAGGCTCACCAGCATCGTGGTGACCCATGACATGGCGCTTGCCAAGAAACTTGCCGACCGTCTGCTCTTCCTGCACGAAGCGCGTGCAATTTTCTTCGGGACGTTTGAGCAGATGGCCAAATGTCAGGAGCCGATTGTGCAGGAGTTCCTCGATCTGGATTCGCTGGACTTCGAGCGCTACTTCGGCGCCCAGCGTCCGCCGCACCAGCCCCGCTTCGAAGCTCCGTAGACTGGCCATTCCGGCAGAATCCTTCCCGTCCTTTACTCCCGTCCTTCACTTTTGTCTTGCCATTGCCGTGGCGAGCAGCCCAGAATTTCGCAGGGTTGCGCCGCGGAGGATACATGCACTGGTACTTGGAGGCGATGACTAAATATGCGGTCTTCGGGGGAAGAGCGAGCCGGGAAGAATACTGGATGTTTCAGCTGGTGAACTTCGTAATACTGATCGTCCTCATTGCCGGGCTTTTCCTGCAATCCGGTCGTTCAGCAATTGGTTTGTTTGCGGTATTGGCGATCGGCTACGTCTTAGTCACCCTACTCCCGGGCTTGGCCGTATCCGTGCGCCGGCTCCATGACACAAATCTTAGCGGCTGGTGGATCCTCATCGGCTTCGTTCCTTTGGGTGGCTTTGTGTTGCTGGTCTTTCATTTGTTGGAGAGCAATCCCGGACCCAATCAGTACGGCCCAAATCCAACGGCCAGCGTCGTCGCTCCGCAGTACGCTGCGGCGGCGCCCAGGGCAATGCTGGCTGCGGCTCCGGGCGCCTCGCAGCAACACAATAAGTGGTTTCTTGGATTCTGCACTGCCTGTGGCGCGCCCATGCAAGGCGGTGAGAGATTTTGCCCGAAGTGCGGCAAGGCAGGGTACTAGAAGCCCTGCGCCACCAGTCGATCCACCGTTAACGAACTGCCATCCTCGCGCCTGGTCCATTTCTCAAGATATTTGGCGACAATGTCGGTCTCGATGTTCACCGGATCGCCGGGCTTGAGCGAGCCCAGGTTCGTCATCTTGATCGTGTGCGGAATGATGGCGATGGTCAGTCGCAGGCCTTCGAGTTTTGCGACGGTCAGGCTGATCCCCTCAATCGAAATCGATCCCTTGAAGACGACGTACTTCTCGAGCTCCTGCGGGATGTCGAGATGCAGCCAGAAGTCGTCGGCATTCGGAATCGTTTCCAGACCGACAAAGCGCGCGACCCCATCGACGTGCCCCTGAACGATGTGGCCGCCCAGCCGGCCGTCAGCGCGCAAGGGAAGCTCAAGATTGACCTTGGCGCCGTCGGTGATGCGTGAGAGGGAAGTGCGCGCCCAGGTTTCGGCGGCCAGGTCGGCGCAGAACGAATACGGCTTGATGTCGAGCGCCGTCAGACACACGCCGCTCACGGCGACGCTGTTGCCTTCTTTCAACTCCGTAGCGCTGTTTGGGGCATGGATAGTAATGCGGTGATTTCCGCCGCGCTCGACGATGCCGGTAACGGTTCCAACTTCTTCTACTAGTCCGGTAAACATGGGAAACCTCGAAAGATGCAATTAGCACTTAGCACTTGGCAATTTGCAAAAGCAAGAAACGAATCTGCGCAAGCTGAATATTCCAGTCGGGCGCCGATTGCCAAGTGCTAGACTGCTAACTGCGTTCTTCCAGCGACGGCACCAGCCTGATCTCATCCTGGTAGGGATCACGCAGATAGCCTTCGACGGCGAAATCTTCGCCAAAGCGGTGCAGAGTCAGCGACTTCACATAAGCGGCCTCGCTGATCCGCCGATAGCCCGCGCCCAGCGCGAACGGAATCGAACCTGTGCCCGCCAGGATTTTCGGAGCGTAATAAAAGAATATTTTGTCGACGACGCCTTCCGACAGCGCCGTCCAATTCACCAGCGCTCCACCTTCGATGATCAGAGAGGTGATCTGGCGCTTGCCAAGTTCCGTCATCACACGGTCGAGGTCGGGACGACCATCGACGGCCGGCGATCCTGCTGGAAAAACAATTGTATTGTCTGCCGGTGGCCGACGCATCGGGACCTGCTCCACGATTACTCCCCGCGTCTCAAGTTCCCGCCGCTTATTCTCTTCGGCAAAACAGCAGAACACGATGAGATCCTGCCGCGCCGTCTTTACGACGCGCGAATCCAGCGGAATACGCAGCCGGGAATCGAGGATGACGCGTAACAACGGGCGCCGCCGCGGTAGTCCGGTGCGATCAGTTAACAGAGGGTCGTCGGCAATGACCGTTCCTACGCCGACCATGATGGCGTCATTAGCGTGGCGCAACTGGTGAACGTGGGCGCGCGCTACCTCGCTGGTGATCCAGCCACCGCTCGCTGTAAGAGACCCCAGTGCGGAAGGCGTAGCCGATTCGCCTGGTGGGGGCGCGATTTTGCCGTCGAGGGTCATCGCCGTCTTCAGAGTGACGAACGGCAGCTTGTGGCGAATGTATCTGGCGAACGCTTCGTTCAGCTTCTTGGCATCAGCCTCGTAAAGTCCCTCGCGAACCTCGATGCCGGCAGCTTGCAGCTTGGCAATGCCCCGCCCGCCGACCAGCGGATTAGGGTCGCGCATAGCAACGAACACACGCCGAATTCCGGCGGCAATCACCTCATCAGCACACGGGCCAGTACGTCCCACATGCGAGCAGGGCTCCAGATTCAGATAGAGCGACGCCCCTCGCGCGCGCCGGCCGGCTTCTTCCAGCGCCAGTACCTCGGCGTGCTTCTTGCCGGCATAGGTATGGGTGCCACGACCGACGATCTCGCCGTTGGCGGCGACAACGACAGCGCCGACGCAGGGATTCGGCGAGGTCAGCGCTACGCCAGCATTGGCGAGCTCCAACGCTTGTTGCATCAACTGCTCGTCGGTCAGGCGTTCTGGCATCAGTCGAAGAGGGAGTTCACGAAGTCCTGCGAGTTGAAGGGGAGTAAATCGCCGACCTTTTCGCCGACGCCGACATAGCGCACCGGCAGGCCCAGCTCTTTGCAGATGGCGACGACGACCCCGCCCTTGGCGGTTCCATCCAGCTTGGTCAGCACGATGCCGGTCACCCCCGCCGATTGCGTGAAAAGCCGCGCCTGCTGCAATCCGTTCTGTCCGGTGGTGGCGTCCATCACCAGCAGCGTCTCATGCGGCGCCGTGGTGCTGAAACGCTGCGCGGTGCGGCGCATCTTGGCCAGCTCTTCCATCAAGCTACTCTTGGTGTGCAGACGCCCCGCAGTGTCCACAATGACGTAATCGATATTGCGCGCCTTGGCGGCCTGCAGCGCATCGAAGAGAACGGCTGCCGGATCGCCGCCCGGCTTGTTCTTGATGACCTCGGTACCGGTGCGGTCGCCCCAGATTTCCAGTTGCTCGATGGCGGCGGCGCGAAAGGTATCAGCCGCCGCGAGCAGCACGGACTTGCCCTGCGAGCGCAGCAACTGCGCCATCTTGCCGATCGACGTAGTCTTGCCCACACCATTTACTCCGACCACCAGAATGACTTCCGGCTCGCCGTCGACCTTCTGCACCGGCCTCTGCTCGGCAGCGTTCAGGATCGCCAGCAGTTCTTCTTTGAGAACGCGCTTCAGCTCGTCGACGTTCTCCACCTGCTTACGGTCGACTTTTTCGCGCAGGGCTTCCAAAACGGTTGCCGTAGTCGCTGTACCTAGGTCCGCCGAGATGAGAGTGGCTTCCAGATCGTCGAGGGTCTGGCGATCGATTTCCTTGCGAAAAGCCACGACGTCTTCAATGCGCTCGCTCAGGCTTTCACGCGTGCGCGTGACCGCCTCTTTCATGCGCTTAAGGAAACTGGGCTTTTCTTCGGTGCTGCCGAACAGGGTCTGAATCATGTCGAAATCCGTCGCCTGAAGTCGCAAACCTGCGCAGAACAGGCAGCAGTCGTCGCAACTTCAGCGCGAATCTTCCATTATAGTCGTGCGCTGTCGTTCTCAGTGCTCGCCGGCGTGGGCATGTCCGGAAATTCAGCCGCGCGAATCCCATATCCGTAGGCCGTCATCCAACTGATTTATTCCAAAGGAGGATTAATGCCAAACTGCGAGCACGTGAAGCAAGCCAATCCCGACGTGGAAGCACTGGACGACGGGTGTACCGAGTGCCGCAAAGAAGGCTTGCGCTGGGTACAACTGCGTAAATGCCTCATCTGCGGCCATATTGGCTGCTGCGATTCTTCTGCCGGCCAGCACGCGAACAAGCACTTCAAGGAGACCGGTCATCCGGTCATGCAGGCGTTTCAGTCGGGTAACTGGAAGTGGTGCTACATAGACGAAGCATATGTCTAACAGCGCTATTCGCCTTTCGCTCTTCGCTTGCGCCAGGAACTTCGCACGGTTCTGGCGAACAGCGAGTGGCGAATAGCGAAGAGCGACTCCCGAAAGGCGGCTTGCTGTACTCTGAACACGATGATCTTTCATTCGCGGACTGCGCGTTTCATCTTTCGAAAATTTGCCCTCGTCGCCGCGTCGCTGGCGCTTCTGTGCACGCTGGCTGCGGCGCAGGTTCCATCGCCATGGGTTGACACCAAGCCACTTTCGGTCGACACCGGTACGACCGGATTGAAGCTGATGCTTCGTCGCCTGCACACCACGGCGCGGCTGATGCATACCGTTGCTCATCCCGATGATGAAGACGGAGGCATGCTGACGCTCGAGTCCCGCGGCCACGGCGACAGCGTTTTGCAGTTGACCCTCAACCGCGGTGAGGGCGGCCAGAACATGATCGGCAGCGACTTGTTCGATGAGTTGGGCATCATCCGCACGCTCGAGTTGCTTTCTGCCGACCGCTATTACGGCGTCGAACAGCGCTTCACCCGCGTCGCCGACTTCGGCTTCTCCAAGACGGCGCAGGAAACCTTTGAAAAGTGGGGCGGTCACGACATCGCGTTGGCTGACATGGTGCGCGTCATTCGTACTTTTCGGCCGGATGTGATCTGCACCCGCTTTCAGGGCGCCGAACGCGATGGGCACGGAAATCATCAGGCATCGGGAATCCTGACGCGCGAGGCTTTTCACGCGGCCGCTGATCCCAAGCGCTTTCCGGAGCAGATTCGTGAGGGCCTGCAGCCCTGGCAGGCGCAGAAGCTCTACATGGATAATGTCCACGCCGATGAAGACTGGACGATCAAGCTTGAAACCTCGCAGAAGGATCCTCTGCTCGGCGAGACCTACGTGCAGTTTGCCTGGAAAGGATTACAGCATCAGCTGTCGCAGGGAGCCGGTGCATGGCATTTCAACACCGAGGGTCCGCGCTACAGCTACTACAAGCTGATCGATACCGCGTCCGGCAAGCCTATCGCGGCCAACGCTCACGAGACGGATTTCTTTGACGGCATCGATACCTCTCTGCCGGCACTCGCGAACCGGCTCGGCGACGACGAGTCGAAGATTCCATCGCTGAAAGATCAGCTGCAGGCGATCACAAAAACGGTTGACGACGCCACCGCCGCAGCCAATCAGGAGCCCCAGAGTGCAGGCGCGCCATTGCTGCGCGGTCTGAACCTTACTCGCGACTTGATCGCGAAAGTCGAAGCGTCGAGCCTGAACGGTGCCGAGAAGGCCGATCTGCTGGCGAATCTTCGCGAGAAAGAAACTCAGTTCGAGCAGGCAGCCAACCTGGCCTACGGTATGGATCTGGAGCTTAGCCCCGGCACACCCGATGGTCGTCCGATGGCCGCTGAACTGCCCAGTGATGAGGGAAAGGTTCTGGCCGCGGTCATCACGGCAGGGAAGCCGTTTCTGCTGCGCGCCACGCTACACAACGGCAGCGCTTCGCCAATGAACCTGAAGCAGTTCGCGCTGGATGTTCCCGATGGCTGGACCTCTCAGCTGTTCCTGGACAAGGTGCCGAAGCAACTCGCGCCTGGCGACGGCTGCGCCCTGACCTTCAAGGTATCGCCACCGCTCAACGCCGAGCCTACGAAGGCTTATTTCCATCGCGAGAATCCTGAGATTGACGCGATCTACAAAATCGACGAGCCGAAGTATCTGACCCTGGCGCTGCCGCCGCCCCCGGTTGCGGTTCACGTGTTCTACAGCATCAATGGCGCCGACGGCATCATCCACAGCTTTGCCCGCACGCCTATGCACAACGAAAAGGGCGAGGCCTGGTCGATGCCGTTGGCTGTCGTGCCCCCTTATTCAGTCGAAGCTTCTCCGGCGACGCAGATCATTCTTGCCGGTTCGAATCCTTCCGCCGGCCTTGCGGTCGTCGTCCGAACTACCGGCGATAAAGGCAGTGGCACCGTGCACCCGGAAGCACCGCAGGGTTGGACAATCGATCCGAAGACCGCGAACGTCGACTTCAAGGAGCCAGGCCAGCAATCGGCGCAATTCAAGGAGTTGCCGGACGGCGCCAGGGAAGGCCGCTATCAGGTTCACGCTCTGCTCAACGCGGACAATCACGACTACGGCGAGGGCTACAGCCTGGTCACCCGTCCTGATATCGGCGGCTTCTTCTACTTCGAGCCAGCACGGCAGAGAGCCAGCGTGGTCGAAGTGAAGGTTCCACAAGGCGTAAGGATCGGCTACGTGATGGGCGCGGGAGACGACATCCCTGACGTGCTGCGCGAACTAGGCCTCAACGTAACCATCCTCACCGCAGATGATGTCGAACATGGCGATCTAAGCCGCTTTGGAACCATCGTCCTCGGCATTCGCGCGTACGATACGCAGGACGCCGTCAAGAAGAACAACCAGCGCCTGCTGGATTACGTCCAAAACGGCGGTACGCTGCTGGTGCAGTACAACACCTCACCCAGCGATTTCAACGGCGGCCACTACACGCCGTATCCGGCACAGCTCAGCCGCGAACGCGTCACCGTCGAGCAGGCGCCAGTGACCATCCTCGATCCCAAAAGCGAGGTCTTCCACTATCCCAACACGATTACGCAGGCGGACTTCGACGGCTGGGTGCAGGAGCGCGGTCTTTACTTCATGGATCAGTGGGACTCACACCTCACGCCTCTGCTGGCGTCCAATGATCCCGGTGAGCAGCCACAAAAGGGTGGACTGCTGCTGGCGCAATACGGAAAAGGGTATTACATCTACACTGGGTACGCGTTCTTTCGGCAGCTGCCGTTTGGCGTGCCGGGAGCGATTCGACTCTACGTGAATCTGCTGAGTGTAGGCCATGAGCCCAGCTAATTCGACGGAGCAGCCTCCGGGGTCACCATCGCACACTAGCTCGAGTCGTGATGGCGTCGAGCTGGTTCGCGGCATCGGTCTGGCGCAAGCCACCACGCTGAACATGATCGACATGATCGGCGTGGGGCCGTTCATCACCCTGCCGCTGATTATCGCTGCCGCAGGTGGACCGCAAGCCATGCTGGGCTGGATCCTGGGCGCGATCTTCGCGCTGTGCGATGGCCTGGTGTGGGCCGAACTTGGCGCGGCCATGCCGAACGCCGGCGGCTCCTACGAATACCTCAAGCAAATCTACGGACCGAAGTCACTAGGTCGCCTGCTGTCGTTTCTGTTTATCTGGCAGCTTTCGTTCAGCGCGCCGCTGTCCATCGCATCCGGATGCATCGGGCTGTCTCACTATGCTGGATATCTGTGGCCGGGCCTCGAGCGCACGATCTTTGCCAACGCGTTCCATCTTCCCATGCCGCTGATCGGCACTCTTGAGGTGCGTGTGCTGTTCATGCCGGCGACCTGCGTCGCGATCGCAACCTGCGCGGTCGTGGTCTTCCTGCTCTACCGTCGCATTACCGTGATCGGCAAACTGGCGGAGCTGTTGTGGGTTGGCGTCGCGCTGGCCGTGGGCTGGGTGATCGTGGCAGGCCTCACGCACTTCAATGCCGCCCGCGAGTTCGATTTCCCTCCCGGCGCATTCTCGCTCTCCCCGGGATTCTTTCTCGGCCTCGGCTCTGCGATGCTCATCTCTACCTACGATTACTGGGGCTACTACAACGTCTGCTTTCTGGGCGGGGAAGTGAAAGATCCGGGCAAGACGATTCCGCGCGCGCTGCTCATTTCCATCGCCGCCGTCGCTGTCATCTACGTCGTGATGAACATCGCGGTGCTGGGTGTGGTTCCATGGCGCGAATTGGCATCGCACTCGGCCGATCAGGACAACTACGTCATGGCCATCGTGATGCAGCGCATCTACGGCACGTGGGCGGGTCGTACGATCGCCGTGCTGATCATGTGGACGGCCTTCGCGTCCGTGTTTTCGCTACTCCTGGGATATTCGCGCGTACCCTACGCGGCTGCGCTCGACGGCAACTATTTCCGCGCCTTTGCGCGTGTTGATCCCGAGCGGCGCATTCCTACAACATCGCTGCTGGCGCTTGGCGGCGTGGCAATGCTGTTCTGCTTTCTGCGACTGGCCGACGTGATTGCGGCGCTGGTGGTCATCCGCATCCTGCTGCAATTCATCGTGCAGGCTGTGGGGGTGATGGTGTTGCGCAAGCGGCGCCCCGACATGCCGCGTCCGTTTCGCATGTGGCTGTATCCGCTTCCGGCGCTGCTGGCGATTGCCGGATTTGTCTTCATTCTTCTCTCGCGCAAACACTTCTTCCGCGAGATTCAATACGCTTTCGCGATTCTGTTTGCCGGCTTGGTCATCTATCTGTTTCGCTCCTGGCGCAGGAAGGAATGGCCTTTCGCACAGGTCGAGCGCGTGTTCTAGCCTTTCGCAACTGGTCACTGCGCGCAAGCTACTCGGAACGCCGCCTTCCTATTGCGACCCACTAAGGCTCACCTTCCTCTACAACGGAAGTCTGATCACCGATGGCCACGAGTGGAGCATGGCACGGCGAGACGTCCCCATTGCAGCCGCAGCCATCCCCAAGCCAGCCTGACGCGATTACGCCGGTCCGTGGCGCAATGGGTCCGCTGCACGAACCGCTTTTCCGTTCGCTCTGGATTGCCGCCGTCATCAGCTACACCGGAACGTGGATGCAGAACGTCGGCGCGGCCTGGCTCATGACTTCGCTCACCATGTCCCCCCTAATGGTGGGTCTGGTGCAGGCCGCGGGCAGCATTGCCGTCTTCCTGGTCGTGCTGCCCGCGGGTGCGCTGGCCGACATGGTCGACCGCCGCAAACTCCTGCTCTTCACGCAGACCTGGATGGTCGTCGCCGCCGTAGCTTTAGCGGCTCTCACCCTGGCAGGGAAAATAACGCCAGGCCTGCTCCTGCTGCTGACTTTCCTGATGGGCTTCGGTGCGGTCCTGAACGATCCCGCATGGCAGGCCATCACCCCGGAGATCGTTTCGCGCGAGAACTTTGCCGCCGGCGTTGCATGGAATTCCGCGGGCTTCAACGTTGCCCGCGCCATCGGCCCGGCTTTTGGAGGCTTGATCATCGCCGCCGCGGGATCGGGCGTGGCGTTTCTGCTCAACGCCGTATCGTTCTTCGGCGTCATCTATTTCCTCTATCGCTGGAAGCAGCGGCCTGCCTCCAGTCCTCTAAACTCACGGCGCATGCTGAGCACCATGTTCGACGGGGTGCGCCACATGCGCGCGTCGCAGCAGGTGAAAGCCGTACTGGTGCGCAGCGCAGTCTTCAGCATCTCGGCCGGCGCTCTGCCGGCTCTGCTGCCGCTGCTGGCCCATCCGTTTGGCTCGCAAGGTTACGGATTGCTGCTCGGCTTCTTCGGCGTGGGCGCACTGACGGGAGCGGCCTTCATGCCGCTCGTCCGCCGCCGCCTCCAGTCCGACGCGCTGGTCTCGATGTCGACCGCGATCTTCGCGTTCACCACTTACGCCGCACCGGAATGGTGTACCTTCGCGCTGTTGTCGCTGACGATGTTTGTAGCCGGCGTCGCTTGGATCCAAATCCTGGCCAGCCTGAACGTCGCCGCGCAGACCATGTGTCCCGGACACATGCGCGCCCGCGCTATCGCCATGTATTTGCTGGTGCTGCAGGGCGGCCTTGCTGGCGGCGCCGCTCTCTGGGGCGAGATCGCTGAACTTGTCGGCACGCAGCGCTCGTTAACTTACGCGGCCATCGCGCTGCTGGCGGGAATCCCCGCTGCTACCTGGTTCCGGCTGCCTTCGGCCGATCTCCAACCGAGCACCGCCGGAATGGATTAGAATAGCGGAATCCCAATCCAGTTTCTGGCAACCAACATTTCAGTGGAGGCGTCCGTGAGAAAAGAAGTAATGATGGCAGTCCTGTTGTTGGCACTGGGCAGCTCAATCTGTGCGAAAGCCGCTGATGCGCCACAAGCCAAAGGCGACCAGAAGCCCACCGTTGCTCTGGTCTACGATCGCACATTGAGCGGCGTAGAAAATGAAGTGGTCTCCGCAGCCGAGGCGATGCCGGACGACAAGTTCAACTTCGCCCCAACCCAGGGCGAGTTCAAAGGTGTGCGGACCTTCGCCCAGCAGGTGAAGCACATTGCGGCCGTGAACTACTTACTCGCCGCAGCCATCCTGTCGGAGAAGCCTCCAGTTGCTCTTGGCGGAGAGAACGGCCCCGACAACATCACCTCTAAAGCTGACGCCGTGAAGTTCCTGAAGGACTCGTTTACCTACCTGCACAAGGCGCTCAACTCGATCGACGAGAGCAACCTTCTGGGACAGGTGCAGAGCCCCTTCGGCCCGAACAAAGCGACGCGTATGGGACTTTCGCTGATCGCCATCGGTCATCCCTTCGACCACTATGGCCAGATGGTGGAGTATCTGCGCATGAATGGTATCGTGCCACCAGCCAGCCGAGGGAACTAACCGTTTCGCGCATTCCGGATTCCGACAAAGGGTGCGAACGTGCGCCCTTTTCTTTTTTGAGCAAACGTTTCCGCCGATTCGTGGCATCAGTTCCAAAAGTTCTTTCGCAGGAAAATCCCGAGAACTTCTTCGCCCGTACAGGGTTTCAGTGGTCATAACGCAACCAAACTGGTTAACAGACGATGAATTCCTCGAGCTTTTCGCGACGACTAAACGCCGTGGTCGTGCTGATGACCACCTCGAACTCCCCGTTCTCGACGGCCGCGATGTTTGTGGCTGCGGGCGCGTGGCAGCGAGTCTCCAAGGAGTTATACCGCATGAAGAAAGCAATGATGAGCGCACTGCTCACACTGGCCCTGGCCTGTAGTGGGACTGCGCTCTATGCCCAGATGCAGGATCAGGTGCCGCCGTCGGCGCGGGGCCAACGCATGGCCCCGATGTCGACGGATCAGCGCCTGCAACACCTGACTCAGATGCTCAACCTCACCACCGACCAGCAGGCCAAAATCCGGCCAATCCTGGAAAACGAATCGCAGCAGATGGACACCCTGCGCAGCGACACCTCGATGGCGCGCGAAGATAAGATGGCCAAAGCTCGCTCCATCCGCGAGACTACCAACAGCCAGATCACGCCCATCCTGACCTCCGAACAGCAGCAGAAGTGGCAGCAGATGCAAGCCCAGCACATGCGTCCTCCCGCGGGACAAGCTGCTCCCGGTGGCGTAATGGGAGGGCCTCCAACCTCGACTCCGCCGCAGCAGTAACGACGAGTTCTCCTCAAGAGAAACCTGGCTGGGATGGCCCAGCCGGGTGCTTCTACTCGACGTCCAACAGTGCACTTGGCCAAAACGCTGACTACCCGCGCACGACAGCTACAATGTCTCCATGCGCATCCTCCGCTATTTCTTTTTCCTGATCATCGCTTCCACTGCTGTTTTCGCCCAAGTCAAGGCATCGCAAATCCCCACACCGCCCGACGTCGCTGCACCTCCTGCGGACGCCGTCAAATCGAAGAACGGACTCGAGTCGGAGGTGCTTAAGACTGGCACAGGGACGGCGCATCCGGGCAAAGACGACGTCGTCACCATCGACTACAGCGCCTGGACTTCGGATGGCAAGCTTTTCGACAGCTCGGTGGTTCGCGGCCACCCGTCAGAGATGGCGCTGAAGAACATGCTGCCGGGCCTCGCCGACGGCTTGCAACTGATGCAGGTGGGCGAGAGTCGCCGCCTCTGGATTCCCGAAAAGCTGGCGTTCAAGGGACGGGAAGGGAAGCCGAAGGGCACCGTGGTCTTCGATGTCACGCTGCTCGAGATTCCCACGCACGCGCCTGCCGACGTGAAAGCTCCTCCTGCCGATGCTGAGAAGACTGGGACTGGTCTGGCATACCAGGTACTGCGCCCTGGTACCGGCACGCATCATCCCAATTCAGCCGACATGGTCACGGTGCACTACACCGGTTGGACGACAGACGGCAAAATGTTCGACAGCTCGCTGACCCGCGGAGCGCCCTCGACGCTGCCCATGGATAAGGTGATCCCTGGTTGGACGGAGGGCCTGAAGCTGATGGTCGAAGGCGAGAAGATGCGGCTCTGGATTCCCGAAAGGCTCGCGTATAAAGGTGATTCGGCGCCCTACGGAATGCTGGTGTTCGATATCGAGCTGATCAAGATCCAGTAGCGTGAGCCCGGGGGTTCATGAGTCACCCAGGTAAGTCTAAGGGAAGGCCGCACCTGGTTTGGTGGCTACTGGTACTGAATGCGATGGAAGCGTTGCCCGGGGCAGTTTGAGGATCGTGCTCAGTTCAAAGCCCGAAGTAGCCGACCAGAATGCCGTAGCCTCGTCGACCATAAACGGCCACCATCGGAAAGTTCAGCCGGCAGATGCTGACTGCGGCTCCTCCAAAGCAGCGGCACATCACAGCCAGCAGCCGAGAAAGCTTGCAGCCATGTCTGCGTAAGATAAGGCCCGTTCCCACCGCATACGGATAATTGGTTTTGCGAAGCCGCTCCGGGGTTCTGAGTTCAACATGGAAGACTTTGATCGACGGTTCAAACCACATCTTGAACCCGGCATGCAGGGCGCGCAAAAAGTAATCGGTTTCTTCGCCTGACTGATACTTAGTATCGGATCCAACGCCAATCGACTCGTCGAGGAGGCCAACCACGTCGCGCACCCGCCGCCGCATGAAGACCATGGACGACTGGGCGATCCACACACTTCGTTCGGGAAACAAACCAATCGGCTGATCGGTGCAGAAGCCGGCGTCTGGAGGTTTCTGTGGGACCATCGGCTCGCCGTCTGGATTGCATTCCAGCGCGCACAGCAAATCGATGTCGGGATGATGGTCGAACCACTCGATCACGCTTTGCAGCAGGTCGGGGGAATACCAGCAATCGTCGTCGGGAACTGCAAGAATTTCTCCCTGCGCAATCTGCAGGACAACATTCCGTCCGCGGGAGGCTCCCCGCTCGTCAGAGTGAAAGTAGTGTCGCAGGAAAGAGTGTGGTTTCAGCAGCTCGGGCACACTGGTTTCGGAGTTTTGATCGACCAGCAGGAGCTCGAAATCGTGAAAGGTTTGCTTATCGAGATGGCGCAGAAACTTGGAGAGTTCCGGCATCCGGTTGCGGGTACTGACCACCAGCGAGAACGCAGTGTTTGTGCGCGGACAAGTTTTGCTGGCTGTGGCCGGCGCGGCCGTAGAATATTCAATCGACGAAGTGGTCATCGGTTCCCAACCGTGGCCTGGTCGGGCGAACACTGACAAGCGAGAATATCAACGCAGATTGATCTCGTCTACGATAAATTGTGTTCGCTGCGGAAGCGTGTTGTTACCACCGCTCAGCGCATCCAAACTCGTATGGCTACTATGCACAAGCAGAAGCGCTCGAAGGTGTCTCGCACTCCGGTGACAGACGGTGCGGTTTCAGCCGACGAACTGAAGCAGGAGTTTCCCCGAATCGCGTTGCCGGTCCGACCGCCTTATCCCCCAATGGAGGCGAAGCTGGTCGATGAGATTCCGGAGGGCGACAACTGGCTCTACGAGCACAAGTGGGACGGCTTCCGCTGCCTCGCGTTTCGCAAGGGAGAGCAAGTGCTGCTGCAATCGAAGGCCGGCCAGCCGCTCGGGAGATATTTTCCCGAAGTCGTCGCTGCCCTGAAGAAGCTGAAGCCGGAAGAGTTTGTTCTCGACGGCGAGCTGGTGATTTTGAAGAACGAAATGCTGTCGTTCGACGATCTGCTGATGCGGATTCATCCCGCCGCCAGCCGCGTCAAGAAATTGTCGGAGGCCACGCCCGCGACCTATCTCGTCTTCGATTTGCTGGTCGATGAGAAAGGGAACGCACTTGTTGACACGCAACTAACAGAGCGCCGAGAGCGGCTGGAGCATTTTGTAAAGGGGTTGGGCAAACAGGAGTTGGTTCGCTTGTCGCCGGCGACTCGCGACTACGCTACCGCCAACAAGTGGCTGACCGAACTGGCAGCTACCGGATTCGATGGCGTAGTAGCCAAAGAGTTGGATTGCGCCTACGCATCCGGCGAGCGCTCGGCGATGCGCAAGATCAAGCGCATCCGCACCTGCGATTGCGTGGTCGGCGGATTTCGTTATGCCAGCAAGGGCGGAGAAGTCGGTTCGCTGTTGCTGGGCCTTTACGACGACGATGGCAAACTCAACCACGTCGGCTTCAGCTCAAGCTTTGCTGCGCCGGAGCGTAAGAAGCTGAAAGCTCTTCTTAAACCGTACATGGGAGGCTCAGGTTTCAGCGGCCACGCCCCCGGCGGCCCCAGTCGCTGGAGCACCGAACGCAGTGGGGAGTGGGAACCGCTCGATCCCAAGCTGGTTTGCGAAGTTCGCTACGACCACTTTTCCGGCGGAAGGTTTCGCCATGGAACGAAGTTTCTTCGCTGGCGTCCGGAAAAGAAGCCGCGAAGCTGCACCTACGAACAAGTGAGGATAGCGGAGGTCGCCCGCGAATTGTGATTCAGAAGCTAAAGCACTCAGCACCCAAAGAACTACGGCTCAATTTCCCAAACCACGCCGACCTGTCTTCCGCCGCCCCAATCGGTAGTGCCATAGAGGCGGCCGGCGCTGTCGGCGATTACGCCGCTGTAGGGTGTGGCCCCGTCCACGCCGTTGAAGCTATGGAGGGTCTGCTCGACCCATCCGTTTCCGCTTTTGGCCAGCGTGAAGACTCTTCCTTCGTTGCTGGTACCGCCGCCGCTCGTCGTTCCATACAAGTTGCCCGTGCTGTCTACGTTCACCGGCCCAGCGGCGCCCCCCATGGGACTATCAACCACCTGGAAGCTGAAGCCGCCGCCGTCGGGCGTCAACTGGAACAGCACGCCTCCGCCGTTGGGGCCGCCATCAGTGTTGTCGCCATACAAATTGCCCGCGGCGTCCATCACCAGTCCGGCCACGGGGGATTGGCCGTCGCTATCTCCGCGGAATTGGTGGAGGAGTTTGAACGTCCAATTCTGTCCCGAAGGGCTGAGTTCGAAGACCGTTCCGTAGTTATTGAAACCGCCAGCGAATGCAGTTCCGTAGAGATTTCCATGACTGTCTCGTAAGAGCGTCGACATGGGCGATGCGCCGTCAGCGCCACCGGTGAACTCGTAGACCGGCGTCAATCCCCACTGGCCGCCGCCCGAGGGCGTCAGTTTGTAGATGGCGCCGCAGGCGTACGAACAAATGCCGATGCCGCCGCCAAACGAAGCTCCATAAATATTGCCGGCCTGGTCGAAGACTACCCCGCCGTAAGGCGTGCTGATGCCGTCGATGCCTCCCTGGGGAAAGCGGAAGATGACCGTCTCTTTCCATGCGCACATTGCCGAACCGCAAAAGGTTGGTGGAGGCGTGACTTTAAAAACCGTGCCGCACCCATAGCCAAGGACGCAGCTGTCGGCGCCGCCGTAGAGGGTCGTGCCATACAGAGCGCCGTCCGGGCCGATGGTCAGAGCCGCTTGCGGCCCCTCGCCGTCATAGTCGCCTTGAAACGCGTACAGCGTGGTGAACATCCACGCGCCATCCTTCTGGCTGAGACGGAAGACTGTGCCGCAACCTCCAATCCCGCCACAAACTCCCTGCAGGCTGCCGCCCGTGGACGTTGTGCCATAGAGATTGCCGGCGCGATCCATCACCAAGCCCGACAAGGGGTGCGATCCGTCGTGCCCGCCGGTGAAGCTGTGCAGCAAACTATAGGTCTGGGCGGGCGCCGACGTTGACGATCGAGAAGAGAAACGCAAATAGAATTGTGGCCAGCTTTGTTTTCGACATCAGGACGAAGCTCCCGAGGGCAGCGCGTCGACTCACTCGTTGGGGCATGCCGGACAAACGCGCGATCGAGCATGGATTCTACAACGTCTCCGACACCACTGACGAAAATTCATTTTCCGGAATCACTGGAACACGTGAGCTCTGTCCTTGCAGCGCCGACGCATCGTTTCTACGCTGATCTGCATAGTCGAGATAAGCACTCATCGTAAGAACCCAGTCCACATTCATCAAAGGAGGAATCGTGCCCATTCCTGCTGTCGCCGAAAATAAAATTGCGGAAGCAACAACCATGCTGTCTTCGGCGTTTACCATGCCCTACATTTCCCCGATGATCGTGCCGCCACCTTATCGGTATCGGGACACCAGGGCTCTCAACGTTCTCTTCAGAACCGATCCAGACATTCTGTCGAAGATTGTGCCCGCGCCGCTCGTTCCTGATCCTGCTCGGCCAGCGGTTTTCTACATCGGACATTTCCAGTTCGTCGACTACGACCTGCCTTACAACGAGGCCGGGCTGCTCGCTCCGGTGACTTACAACGGAGAGCCCGGATTCTTCACTGTTGTTCTTTATCTCGATAAGGCGAACCCCATCGTCGGAGGCCGCGAAATCTATGGCTGGCCGAAGAAGGATGCCGAGGAAGTTCTGTTCGCCGAGAAGGATGGTAAAGTCACGGCGGGTGTGACGCGGTATGGCAACAAGATTATTTCCGCTACTTTCGAGCCTGCGAAGACCGAGCTCGCCAGGGAGCGGCCCAAGATGCCGCTGTATTTCCTGAAGATGATTCCATCCATTGAGCAGGGTGCTCCGCCCGATGTACTCAAACTGAACTCCATGTTCATGGATCCGGACGTGATTACCGGGGGAAATGTCGGAGCGGCGACGTTGAAGTTCGGCGAATCTCCCTACGATGCTTTTTTGGGCGAGATTCCGATCAAAGAAGTTCTTTACTCGGAGGTCATCGTCCACGAGTTCACGTTGGGCTTTGGCAAGACCGTGTTCAACTATCTGGCGAAGCTCTAATACCGAAATACGGAAAAGCCACCGTGTCGCCGGAATCCATCCGGATGCCCCGGAACGAGCGATGAGGCGACCGCTCTGGCTGAAGGAGAATCATGCGAAGACTTGACGGGAAAGTTGTCATTATTACCGGAGGGGCGAGCGGAATCGGTGAAGCTGCGGTCAAGCGGTTCGTGGCCGAAGGAGCTCAGGTCGTCATCGCAGATCTGCAGGAGAAAAAGGGCCAGGCGTTGGCAAGCGCTTCAGGGGATCGCGCTTTCTTCCACAAGACCGACGTGACGGTCGAGTCCGAGATCCAGAACCTCGTGCAGACCACCGTGGAGCAGTTCGGCCACTTGGACTGCCTGTATAACAATGCCGGCTTCGGCCTGGCGACCAAATCCATCACCGAGACGCCGGCTCAGGAGTTCGACATCCTGATCACTGTTCTAATGCGCAGCACCTTTCTGGGCATCAAGCATGCCGGCGCGGTGATGAAGCGGCAGAAATCCGGAAGCATCGTGAACACGTCGAGCGTCGCCGGAATTGCGGGCGGCTACTCCCACCAGGCCTATAGCGCCGCCAAGGCGGGAGTCATCAGCCTGACGCAGTCGGCAGCGCTGGAGCTGGGCGAGTCTGGCATTCGTGTGAATTGTGTCTGCCCGGGAAACATCGTTACCCCGATCTTCGTGCGCGGAATTCCATTTACTGCGGAGGAAGAGAAGCGGGCGCTGGAGACAGTGGCCGAGGAGCTGAGTCACAACCCGTTGAAACGTGCCGGCACTCCCGATGAGGTTGCCGGTCTCGCACTCTGGTTGGCGAGCGACGATTCCAGTTTCATCACCGGGCAGGCGATCGTGATCGACGGAGGCATGACTACCGGCTTGAACTGGTCAGCCATGAACGCCTGGACGAATGCAATGTACGGGAAATTAATGCAGCAATTTCCGACGGCGTTTGCGAAAATGGCAGGCAGTTAACCGGCAGCAAGAAGGACTGGCTCGTTCACGCTTTTCGAACGACCGGAGAAGCCGGCCTCATACGCTTAAACTTATCGGCGTTGCCCAAGGGGTATTCCGCCGAATGTTCCCGGCTGTTTGAAGGAGTTGACGAACGCCATGCAGCTTCGATCAGGCTTTCTACAGCGGGGTAGAACTCTGTCCTGCCGGCTCTACGTCAAGCTCAATTCTATGATCGCCCCATTGCGAGTGGGGCAGACGTTTTTGGGGCAACGATTTCGTTGTGACATCCGCGACTTCGTTCAGGTCAGAATTTATTTCTTCCACATCTGGGAACCACGGTTGACCAGCTTCATGCAACGGCAGATCAAGGCCGGCGAAACTGTGGTGGACCTTGGGGCAAACATAGGATATTTCTCCTGCCTTATGTCCAGCCTGGTAGGAAACCGAGGTCGTGTCCTGGCGATTGAGGCTTCCCCGGTCATCTTTCGTCAGTTAACTGCTAACGTGCAGGAGAACGGTTGTCGCAACGTCCATATGCTGAACCTCGCCGTGTGGGAGAAGCCCGGCGAAATCGATTTGTATCTGGAACACCCGCGTAACCAGGGAAGGACGACGCTGCTGCCTCAAGGCTCCGGAACTTTGATGGGCACAACCCCTTGCGACAGACTCGCCAATATCGTGGCTGCGGACATCGAGAACATATCGTTCATCAAGGTTGACGTGGAAGGCGCGGAGCGGCCTGTGCTGGAGGACATTCTGGCCAATGTTTCACGCTTCCGGCGACCGCTGAGTGTGGTGGCAGAGATCTCTTCGGGCAACAGAGACCTGATTGCGGAGTTCTCCAGATCCGGCTTCGAATGCTTCTGGCTGGAGAATGTTTACGATTTCGGTTTCTACTCAGCCGCAAAGGCTAAAGACCCTGCGGCGCTGGATCCGTGCCTCAAGCCAATTCCCATGGAGAATGGCAGTCTGGATGGAGATTACGTTTTTATTCTGCGCTGAAACTGCCTGACGTAAGCCGCTGCAAGATGACGTGATCGGAAAACCCAGGCTGGCGTCCACACCGGAACGCGAACCTGGGAACGACTAGCTAACCGAAAGGTTGTGCTCCCTCAGGCCGCGGCCGCGCGACTCCGGCTCAGCACCACATATTTTTCCGAAGCCATCAGGATGCCGTGCAAGTCGTCGCAGTGGCAGCAATCGACGGCGCCCATAGCGAGCGCCTCGGACCACATGTGATCGTCTGCCAGACGGTGAATACACACAAATGCTGTCGCCGGAAAGTTCTGACACAACTCTTTCAATTCGCCTAGACCCACTAGCTCCAGGTCAATCACCGCAAACGGCGCGCGAAAGCGAGCGACCGCCGACTTTAATTCGCCGCTGGATTCTGTGATGACCAGATTGCGGAATTCCTTCCGCAGCGAGTTGCCGAGACGCTGCGCCGCGGGCGCGTCGTGATGAGCGAGTACTGCATTAATCGGACGCATGGCATGCTCCTCGGAGATTGATGGAGGATGACGGCTGCCATCCAACTGTTGGTTGTGGCTGACGATCTCCGCACCGCATGGTGCGGTCAGAATCTTCTTAGCAGACGAGGACGCTTCCGGTTGCTACTTCGCGTCGCCGGCTTGAGTCGCCGGCTCAAACGCTTCCGGCTGGAGCTTGCCGTTGCGTTTCAGCAGAATCTCGACCTTGCCTTCGGCCTCTTCCAGCTCTTTGCGGCACGAACCTGAGAGTTTCATGCCTTCGTCAAAAAGCTCCAGCGCCCGATCCAGAGAGACATCGCCCTTTTCCAGTTCACCAACAATCTTCTCTAACCGATCCAGGCACTCTTCAAATTTCGGCAAGCTCAACTCCTGGGTTTGATTTTAGTGCAAATCGCCGGGGAGGAAAGTGAAAATTGAAAGATAAGAATAGGGATTTGGGGTCAGGGACTGGGAGCCGGGGACGCAGGGCTGTTGACCAATGGACCTGCACCGCGCCGCGGAAGTGGCGGCACTATTCGTCCAAAAGTGTATTAGCGATACCCCCAGTGGTTGCTGATCCCCAGCCCCCAGCCCCCAATCCCTGCCTACACCGCGGCTCGCTTCGTGGAGTTTCCGGAGTTTCCCAGCGCCTCCAGCACGTCAACAGCGCAGGAGTATCGGCCGAACGGTGCACTGATCTGCGCCCCTTGGACCATGTCCTTCACCGCAGCCAGCATATCGCGAGCGATAGCCACACCCTCGGCGCGCGCAGCGTCGGCGGTCGTCGCCTTGGCCATACGCTCGAAAATCTCATCCGGGATGGAGACGCGGAGCTCGTTCTTCATGAACTCGGCATTCCGCGTCGATGTCAGCGGCCAGATGCCCGCGACTACCGGCACTTTGCAGTGCTCGATTCTCTTCATGAACTCTTCCAGCAGGCGAATGTCGAATACCGGCTGGGTGACCGCCAACTCGGCTCCGGCTTCGACCTTGTACTCGAAGCGGCGGATCTCCTCATCGATATTCGGGCTGCCGGGATTAGCCCCCACGGCAATGACGAACGACGTCGAGTTGCCGGTTGGATTGCCGCCGATATCGAGCCCGCGATTCAGGTTACGGACGATGTTGACCAGACCGATGGAGTCGACATCGAAGACCGCGGTTGCATCCGGGTAATCCCCCATTTTCGGAGGATCGCCGGTAATGCAGATGAGGTTGCGAATGCCGATGGCGCTGGCTCCGAGCAAGTCCGACTGAATACCCAGCACGTTGCGATCGCGGCAGGTGTAATGCAGAATCGGTTCGATTCCAATGGCCTGCTTCACCAGGAGGCACAGCGCCTGATTGCTCATGCGGGCTGAGGCCCGCGGACTGTCGGGAATGTTGACCGCGTCCACGCCGACCGACTTCAGGAACTTCGCGCCTTCCAGCTCGCGCTTGGCGTCGATGCCGCGTGGCGGCACGATCTCCACCATGGTCACGAACTCCCCACTGGCGACTTTCCGGCCCAGTTCCGAACGTTCGGCCAGCGGCGGTGGATCGACGGGTTTCGCCGCCGTGGTCTTCGATACCTTGTATGCGCGAGACGCGGGCGTTTCCGACCTTGAGGAAATGCTTCATCAGGTGCGTGTGCTCGGGCGTCGTGCCGCAGCAGCCGCCGATCAAGCGCACGCCGACGTTGACGAAGCTCTCCATGAAGTTCGCCATGTACTCCGGCGAGCAGAGATAAATATTGCGGCCTTCGACCGAGCGGGGAATGCCGGCGTTCGGTTGCGCCGCGAGCGGGGCCGTAGTCACGGCGCGCACGCGCTCCAGGGCATCCAGCATCGCCACCGGGCCCACACTACAGTTACAGCCAATGACTTCGGCGCCCCAAGCTTCTAACTGTGGGCCATAGTGCTCTGGACTGGAGCCGTCCAGGCAGTTGCCGTCCTCGTCGATGGTCACCTGCGCCACAACCGGCAGGTCAGGATTAACTTCGCGCGCCGCCAGGATCGCCTGATGCAGTTCCTCGAGGTAGCCAAAGGTCTCCAGAATCAGCAGGTCAACCCCTTCTTCGTTCAGCGCCGTAATCTGCTGGCGGAAGGCTTCGCGAGCCTCTTCCAGCGAAACCTTGCCCAGAGGTTCAATACGCACGCCCAGCGGGCCTACGGCCCCGGCCACCAGGGCGTCGAAGCTCTTAGCAGCTTCGCGGGCCAGACGAGCGCCGTGACGGTTGATCTCGATCAACTTGTCGACACAACCGTGTTTCGACAAACGAAACGAATTGGCGCCGAAGGTGTTTGTCTCAATGACCTCCGCTCCGGCCTTCAGGTAATCCTGGTGAATGCCGCGGATGAGGTCGGGCGCCGAGAGGTTCAGTTCGTCGTAGCAGCGATTGATGAAGATCCCTTTGGAATACAGCAGGGTACCCATGGCGCCGTCACATAAAATAGCGCCTTTTTGCAATCGGGAGAGAAATCCTGTTGACATGGTTTTTCGCAATTGGTGCTGTGAAAATACGGCTTTTTGAAACTTTACACCCTGACCGTGCAAAGCACCATTAACCAGCCGTGGCACGGCCGCCGGGTCGCGGTCCAGGGATTGGATGAGGCCCGGCAGCCAGTGGCTACTCTGTTATAATTCAACGGTCTACAGCCCTCATGTCGAATAAAAATTTCCCATTTGGCAGCCCTCGAACGCGGCTCGCCGTTCTCGCTCCGGCCCTGGCAGCAGTCTTCATGCTGGCAGCTTGTGGAAGCAGTAACACAGGCACAACGACCACGAGCGGCGCCAAGAATCGCGCCTTCATCTCCAACACCTATACCGGCAATCTGCAGATCGTCGATTCTCAAAACGACACCACGCCGATGACCCAGCAGACCACCAACAGTGCCGGCCAGCTCGTTCCCGGGGCGCCTGTGACCATCAGCGTCGCCTCCACGGTTACGCAAGAACTCGAGAATCCCAGCTACACGGTGACTGCCGTCTACGATCCCGGCGATTTTTCGGTTTACTTCGTTACCAATTCCTCCGAGACGGTGACCGGCAACGCCGGCCTTAGCGGCCCGATGACGTCGATGGTGTACTCGACCGATGGCAGCACGCTGTATGCGGCTGAGCCGAACCTGCCGGTTTCCGGGCAAAGTGCGCTGGGGGGTATCGAGGTGGTGAACACTTCTACCTTCGAAGTGAGCGAAACCTTCGATGTTCCTTCCGCCCGGTATCTGGCTGCGAGCCCAAACGGCAACTACTTGTTGGCGTTCGCAGGCAATTCGGATTCGCTCTGGATCATCAATCTTGTAGCCAGCCCGATAACGGCCACGCCGATCTCCGGATTCGCCCGGCCGATCAACGCGTTTTTCAGCAGCGACGGCAACACTGCCTACGTGTTGAATTGCGGGCCGGAGTGCGGCTCCTCGAATCCCGCCTCAGTGATGGCGTTCAATATTCCGTCGCAGACCATTACCAACACGGTTCCAGTTGGCGGCGCCAGCGTCGGCCTGCTGAATTCCACGACGCTGTACGTTGCCGGCAGCCCGGTGCCTCCCGGAACCACCTCAACCTACGACGCGGTCAATATCAGCAACATGACGCGACTCACGACCACCTCAGTCGCGATCGGTGACGGCTTTCACACCACGATGGCCCTGGCTCCGAACAATAAGCTCTTTATAGGTGCCAATTCGTGCAGCAACACCACGACCGGCTGTCTGTCTGTGGTGAACACCAGCACCAATGCTGCCGATCCGCCGCTGCCTCCACGAGGCGCAATTACCAGCCTGATGTCGATTCCCAATCGCGACGTCATGTACACCGTCGAAGGCGGATACCTGCACATCTACGACACTGATACCGACCAGTTGCAGAACACGCAGATCATCTTCACAGGAGCTGTTTACGGCGTGGTGCAGGTCGATCAATTGAGTAAGTAATCGCTAACAGCAGCGAAAGGGCGGCCGTGCGCGGTCGCCTTCGTTATTGCGGCTCCAGCCGCAGGTGATGTGCCGCAGCGCGCTCCACCTCACCGGGCGAGAACGGCAGCGGGAAGGTGCGGCCGTGGTAGTAAGCGTCCCACTGGTCGTTGTAGTGTTCGTCGAAGATATTGCCCGACTGCCCATTCACGATATCGAGTGTGGAAGCGTCAAGATTGCTGAAGTCGACGGTCAGCCGCTCTGACGGGGCAAACAGCTTGGTCACCTGCTTGATGGTGTGCATGTCGCCGGACCACGGTTGGCTGCCGGTTCCTGCGCCTTTTTTCAGGATAGGGAAGTGGCTCCAGAAGGGATGCTGGATGTCGATGCGATGCACGCGTCCCCACTTCCACAACGTAAGAACATGCGGAGTACTGGGATCGGAGACAGCGGCCTCGACGGCCTCGGTCAGAAGCTGATCGTAGCTGGAGTAGCCCTGCGGGAGCCATCGCTCCGGCTGATGCGTCAATACGTCTTCCAGCCACACCGGCTCCAGAAACCAGCGATACAACGTCCAATCCTCGCCCAGCTTGGCCTTCAGCAGCATTTCCTTCAGCTTGTCGGTCGAGGACACGGCAATTGTTGCCGCTACCGAGTCCACATCCATGGTGCCATCCCAGTTGCGCATCAGCTCCGCCGCTTCCTTGGCGCGCTTCGACGCCTTGGGCGTGTGATCGATGGAATAGACGAAACGCTCGGCGCAGAAACGGTCGAAGGGCGAGACCACGTCGGTCTGGATTGCCAGCATATCGGCCGGCACGAACTTCTTTGGCTCGCTCAGCAGCTTGTAAAGCCGTTGCGTGCGATAAGGAGACATCCACTCCATGCTGAGCTGGTAGGGATAATCGTCGGGCGTGATGCGGCCATTGGCCGTCGCCAGAATGCCGGACGGAGGATCGAGGACGCTGGGCAGCTTGTCGTACGGAACGTAGCCGGTCCACTCGTGGGCGTCGTCCTCACCTGGCTCCGGCACCGACCCATCGCCGCTGGCGCGAATCGGAATCAGTCCCGTCGCCTGATAGCCGATGTGCCCGTCGACGTCCGCGTAGACCACGTTCTGAGCCGGCGCTCCGAACTGTGAGAATGCCGCCTCAAACTGCTGCCAGTTCTGCGCTGAATCCACCGCGAACAGCGGCACCCGGGCGGTCTGCGGATCGAAGGCCGTCCACTTCAAAGCCAGCCTACGGGTTTCGCCGGGAATGACGTCGCTGATGATCGGCCCGTGCCGGGTGATAACCACATCGAGCGTGATCTCGGGCTGACCCTTCACGCGGATGATCTCCTGCCGATGCTGGGGCTGGACCCAGCCTTGCGGCGTGAGGTACTGACCTTGATCGTTGAACTTTTCGACGTAGAGGTCTTCGACATTCGGTCCGAGATTGGTGAAGCCCCAGGCAATACGGCGATTGTGCCCGACGACAACGTACGGCAACCCGGGCAGGGTTACTCCGGCAACGTCGAAGTCGCCCGCGGTGAGGTGCGCCTCGTACCAGATGTTCGGGATCTGCAACTGGAGGTGCATATCATTCGACAGCAGCGGCTTGCCTGACGCCGTATGCGCGCCGGAGACAACCCAGTTGTTGGAGCCGGGACGTACGTGTTGGTCAGCATAGATCGGACCTCCAGCCGCCGAGCGAAGGCCTTCGAGGAATTCCTGCGACCGCCGGGGAAGAAGAGAGACTCCGCTCGTATCCGGGTGGAAGAGCTGGCCTTCACGCCGGCGTGCAGCGGCACTAGACCGTGGGGCTTCGGCCCCGGGAATGTTCAACTCGCTCTTTTGTTTCGGCGCCGCCTGCGGCTGCTCGTCCTCGTCTTCTTCCTGCGGCAGCTCGCCCGGCGCATCGTTCTCGATGGAGCTCGGCGGAATAGGCGGATGATCGCGCCACGAGGTATTCACGAACAGGTCGGCGGTGAGCTCCGGCCCCAGCCGCGCCAGAATCTTCTCTTTCTCCAGCTTGTCTTTGTACAGCCAATGATTCAGGAACTCGGTCATCGAGAGTCCGACGAGCAGTGAATCTTCGACCGTCCAGACATGCGGTGCATAGCCGAGAAAGCGAAACTCCATCGGCAGCGTTTTGCGATGCTGCTCGATGTAGGCGTTCACGCCGGCGGCATAGGCTTCGAACTGCGTACGCGTCTGCGGATCCATTTGTGCTGCCGCTTTCTCGGCGACCTCGCGCAATCCGAGAATGCGATTTTCGCGATCGAATTTCACATACTCCGGCCCGAGAATCACCGCCAGATCGCCGGACGTAAAGCGCCGCAGCATGTCCATCTGCCACAGGCGGTCCTGCGCCGTGATGTAGCCCTGCGCGAAAAACAGGTCAGGGGTGTTCGCCGCAGCGATGTTAGGCACGCCGAGCGAATCGTAGGTCACCATGACCGGGGCGGTGAGGCCGCTCAAGCGCACTACCCCATCGCGCTGCGCCCGCGAGTTCTTGACCGCACGGTAGAACCAGAAATCGAATCCCAGAAATATGACCAGCAAAAGTATTAGGACGATAACGACAATGCGAAGAGCCAGGCTGGGCTTAGAACGGCGAACACCGGGAACAGTTACGTGCATGGGAAAAATTGATTATAAGCGCTTCGCTGAGGTCTGAGGCTTGGAGGACAAAGCTGGTAAGTTGCGCGGCCTTCACTCGGCCTCTGAGTCCACGCGTTTGCGCAGCTCGCGTCGCAGAATCTTTCCTGACGCTGTCCTTGGCAGCGACTGCACGAAGTAAATTTCGCGTGGCATCTTGTAGCTCGTCAGTCGCTCCGCGACAAAGGCCTGCAGACTCTCCGTCATCTGCGCATTCGACTGCTCGCCATCGCGCAGCACGACAAACGCACACGGCAGCTCTTCGCCAGAGGCGTCAACGCGCGACACTACGCCGCAATCGCGCACCGCAGGGTGCTCCAGCATCACGCTCTCCACTTCCGCCGGAGCGATGGAGAATCCCTTGTACTTCATCATCTCCTTGCGGCGATCGACGACGTGATACAACCCCTTCTCATCAACGCGAACGATGTCGCCACTCCAGTACCATCCGTCGCGCAGAACCGCCTCTGTGGCTTCGGACGCTTTCCAGTAGCCCCGCATGAACTGCGGCCCACGCATCACAAGCTCTCCCAATTGCCCGGCCTCGACATCGTTGCCATTCTCATCGACCACGCGGCAATCGGTCTGCGCTACCGGCGCGCCCACCGCTTCCGGCCGATACAGTTCGGGCGCGAGAAATCCAATGTGTGTCACCGGCGAGGCTTCGGTCATGCCATATCCCTGGCGAATGGGAATGCCGGTACTCTCCGTGAAACGGCGCGCCAGTTCCGGAGCCAGCGGCGCTGCGCCCGATTTAACCCACTTCAGCCGATGCCCGCGCGGAAACTTGCCCTGCTCGGCCGCCTGGCAATAGGCCAGCAGGGTGGGCGGCACGCAAAGATTTACGGTTACGCCCTCCTCAGCGATGAGTTGCAACGAGGCAGCACAATCGAAACGCGGCATCAGGATGAGCGTCATCCCGGTCATCAGCGCCAGGTTAAGTCCCACGGTCAGCCCGTAGATGTGGTACATCGGCAGGAAGCAGAGCATGACATCGTCGGATACCAGCGCCCCGAACTCTCCCGGAGTCAGCGTCTGGTAGACGTTGGCGACCAGGTTGTGATGCGTCAGCATCACCCCTTTCGGTAAGCCCGTCGTTCCGCTGGAGTAGGGAAGTGTGGCCAGCGTCTCGCGGGGATCGCTTCGCGGCGTAGGGAACGGAATCCCGCCCGTAGCCTCGAATAGGGTTTCAAACGGCTCGGAGCCACTGGGGCCGGGCGTTCGGATCGTGTAGACCCGGCGCAGCGAGGGCAGACCGGAGAGATCGATGTTGGTCAGCAGTGAACCGTCGGTCACCAGGGCGACCGCATCGGCGTTCTCCAGTTGATAGCGCACCTCCCGCTCGCGATACGTGGGATTGAGCGTGGTCGGCACGGCTCCCGCCAAAGTGGCCGCATGAAAGGTCACGGCAAATTCCCAGCAGTTGGGCAGGAAGATGGCGATTTTCTCGCCCGGCTGGATATCGGCGGCAATCATCCCCATCGCCGCCATCTCGACCATCTCGCCGTAAGCGGCGTAGGTCAGCCGTTGTGGAGGCATGCACGAGGTGTCGACGATGGCCACCTTGGCGGCATTCCGCCGGCACGAGTCGAGGACGACATCGTGGACAAATCTGCCTTCAGGATCGGCAAACAGCCGGACACGCGGAAATTCAGTCGAACTTGCCATAAGCCGTGCCGCAGAATTCTAACAGCTCAACGAGCGGGCAAGTGCTTTCTCATGGCGGGAGCAAGCCGCTCGCGGTATAAGACGAACAGCTTCCACCAACGTTATACGCCGAGGGCAATGGTTATGCGAGGTCTGGCGGGTAAGCGAGCTCTCATCACCGGCGGGGCGAGCGGAATTGGAGCGGCCACGGCCGCGCGCTTCGTCGAGGAAGGCTGCAAGGTCGCCATCCTGGACAGAGACGCTGCGGGTTGCGAGAAGATCGTCGCGCGACGTTCCCGGAATAGTTGGCAGCTTTCTGGCCGACGTCAGCAACCCGGCAGACGTGCAACATGGCATCGGCAACGTCATCGTAGGCCTGGGCGGCCTGAATATCGTCATCAACAATGCGGGCATTAGCATTCGCCACCAGTTCCTGGACATCACGCCCGAAGAGTGGAATCAAGTGCTGGCGGTAAATCTGAGTGGCGTCTTTTACGTGGCCCAGGCTGCGGCGCGATACATGCTGCAGCACGATGGCGGCGTAATCCTGAATATGGCGTCCACCAACGGAGTCGTGGGGCATCCGTTCTACGCCGACTACAACGCGACCAAAGCCGCGCGTGATTGAACTGACCAAGTCGATGGCGCTGGAACTGGCGCCGAAGGTGCGGGTGAACGCTGTTGCCCCTGGATATGTTCTGACGCCCATGCAACGCGCCGAGTACAGCGACGAGATGCTGGAGGCGGTCAACCAGAAGATCCCTTTGCGGCGCCACGCCGAGCCGGCAGAAGTCGCTGCGCTGTTTGCCTTCCTGGCCTCAGACGAAGCCGCTTATCTCACGGGAGCCGTTTATCCAATTGATGGGGGAGAGTTGGCAGGAGGACTTGCGAGCCGTTGAAGCGGTGTCGGTGAATGGCGGATAGAGCAGAGTTGCCCCCGTCCCGCGACAGACTCCAGCTATCAGCTCATCCACCAGTGTTAGATGCCGAGTCCCGTTACGCGCCATCCGGCGCCGTGTACCTTGTGGCGGATGTTCAGCGTGATCAGCAGTGCGGTCATGGCTTCGACGATGCGCGCATTCTCCAGCTTGCCGCCGTCGATGGCCCGCACGCCGGGAATCTTCTGCGCGAGATCGGAGGCGAGCTGCCGCGCGCGGTCGTCGTCGCTGCATACGATGACGTCGCAATCCACGTCGCCGTCGCCATCCAGCACGGTTGCGGAAAGGCTGTGAAAAGCTCCGGCCACGATCACGTTCTTGCCCACGATCTCCTGCGCCTGCTCGGCCGCCGAGCCTTGCCAGACTCCGAGTATGCGCGTGGGCCGGCCGCCGACCGCCGCCGCCAGTGGAACCGTGGCATCAATCAGCACCGTGTTCGGGCGGAATGATGGCTTCAGCTGCTTAAGCAGTTCGGCCTGGCCGGCGAAGGGAACGGTGAGCACGACCGTGTCGCACATCTTCACGGCGACGGCGTTCTCGACGCCTTCCACACTGCCCATCGCGCCGGCCTTTTCGGCGATCTGCGACTGCCGCGTTCTTCGCACGCTCGCCATCACGCGAGCCAATGACCACCTGTTCGCCGGCACGCGCCCAGCGCAGTGCCAGCCCGGACCCTTCGGGGCCGGTACCTCCCACGATTGCAATCATGCGTTTCCGCCAGCCGTCACCGGCTCAACTGCGTTGCCGGATACCGGATAAATGTAGTTGGTGTACGTGGTGTTTCGTTGCGCCGGGATGCGCCCCAGCTCCAGGATGCGCTCCTGAAACTCGGCGGCCGAAACATACTGGCCAAAGTCGGCGCCCGCCAGCCGCGAAATATTCTCTTCGAACAACGTGCCGCCGTAGTCGTCTGCGCCCGCCAGCATCGCCAGTTGCGAAACCTCGCGCCCCAGTTTCACCCACGAAACCTGGATGTGATTGATCGAGCCTGCAAGGACCAACCGCGCCAGCGCGTGAACCTTCAGATGCTCGGCCAACGTTCCGCCATCGCGGGCCAGCCCCTGCGCGAACAGCAACGTGTGCTCATGAATGAAGCCCAACGGCACAAATTCGGTGAAGCCGCCGGTGCGCGACTGGATCTCGCGGAAGAGCAGCATCTGGTTCACCCACTGCTCGGGCGTTTCCGAATGGCCGTACATCATGGTTGAGGTGCTGCGAATGCCGCATTGGTGCGCGGTCTCGATCACCTCGCGCCATTGCGCCGAGCTTAGCTTGTTGCGCGAGAGCACCTGCCGCACATGATCGTCGAGGATCTCAGCCGCCGTGCCGGGCAGCGTGTCCAGCCCGTTCTCCTTGAGCATCAGCAGGTATTCCCGGATGGGCATGCCAGTCAGCTCGACGCCGTATACCATCTCCATCGGCGAGAAAGCGTGCGCATGCATCTTCGGAGTCGCCGACTTTACCGCCCGCAGAATGTCGCGATAGTAGAACGGGGGCAGATTGCGCGGCAGGCCGCCCTGAATGCAAACTTCCGTCGCGCCCCACTCCTCGGCCTCGCGGCACTTGTGCGCGACCTCTTCGAGCGAAAGGAAGTAGGCCGTCTCATCGCGCGGCCCGACGCTGAACGCGCAGAACTTGCAGCCCACAAAGCAAACATTGGTGAAATTGATGTTGCGGGTAACGACGTAACTGATCAGGTCGCCGACCATCTGCCGGCGCAGTTCGTTGGCAGCCACGACCATTCCAAACAGGTCGTCGCCATCGGCGTTGGCCAGCAGCAGACATTCCTCGCGCGTCAGCAACCCCGCCGTCGTGCGAGGCCAGCACTTTCTCGATAGCCGACCGTACCGGCGACGAGACGCGCCGCTGAACGTCATTCCAGGTTGTGCCTTGCAGCGTCTGCCGATTGCACCAACTGAGCCCTTGCATCTTGCATCCCCAATTACTCTGTCATCCTGAACGAGGCTTTCGGGCCGAGTCGAAGGACCTCTATCGCGGCCTTATCTGTCCCGTACATTCATCGAAACAGATCCTTCTCTGCCGGCCGCACGATCTGGCGCGCACTACCGTTTCCGCGCCGATAAGCGTAACCCCGGATTATACAAGCCGGGACGCGTGAATCTTTGCCGCAAACCAACCCCGCGAGGCAGGCAAGTTCATCAGCCACTGCTTCCTCGGTGGCATGCATTTCGTACCCGTATGGGTCGCGCTTGCCGCGATAGTCGTGGAGCACCTTCATCCCGGCAACGCCGATCGCCACTTCGCACAGCCCCTCGCGCCAGGCACGCCCAAAGCTGTCGGCAATGATCACCGGAATGTGCAGTCCGGTCCGCTTCTTCAGCTTGCGATGAATTTGCGCAGCAGACTTGTCGGGATCGAGCGGCAGAAGAACGGCAGTCTTTCCGCCGTCAACGTTGGAGACGTCTACACCGCTGTTGGCGCAAACCAGCCCATGCACGGTTTCAGTGATCAGGATATGTTTCTTGCGCACGATGCGCTTGGCCTCACGCATCGCCAGTTGCACCACGCGCGCATCAAGATGGTTTTGCGCCGCAAACTTACGCGCTCCCGCCGATGGCTTCAGTGAGTCGAGCGCGACTCTGCGATCCTCCGCCTTCGAAACGATCTTGTGCTTGACGATCAGAATGTCGCCATCGTGCAGACGCAGCCCGCCGAGCGCCAGAGCCTCGACGACGAGGTCGGCGATGGAGTCGCCGGCAAAAACATCGCGAAGGCCGCGCACCGGAATAGCACGAAGCTCGCCGGTAGAGAACGAAACAGAGCTGAGCTGAGGTTTGCTTCACACTGCGGCTTCCCACGCGTCAACGCCGCGCTGTCCGAAGCCCCACGAGCGCAACAAAAGCTGCGCGCCGCGTCTGTCCTTCACGCTGCACCAGAAGGTCGAGTTCGTGCGGGTTGTCGATGTCCAGGCCGATGCCGGGCATTTCCAGGATGATGAGCTCCTTGCCGGTTTTCTTCATCGCCTCGCAGTGCGGCAGGAAGCTGTCATTGCCAAAGCGCAGCGGGATGAGCGAAGCCGGACGCCGCAAAATGCAATTGCTGCCCCGGCGATCATAGGCGGGAACAAATACCGCGCCCTCGTTCGGAGCCGCGTCGAGCACGCGATGCAGTTCGTCCGTCGCAATGAGCGGGATGTCGGCGGGCACGACAATCGTCGTGTCATATCCGTTTTGTTCGCTCCACGCGGTCGCCATCTCGATCGCTGCCGTCTCACTTTCGTTGCGCGTATCTTCAATGACGAGGAAGCCGAGTTCGCTGGCGATGGCCTGCGCCTGCGCATCGCCCGTAACCAGCGCCACATCGATACGGTCCTTGACACCCGCGGCCGCAGTCATCACGTCGCGAAGCATAGCCTCGGCCAACTGCGAGCGCTGTGCGGCATTCAGCGCTTCGGCCAGGCGCTGCTTGGCGGTGGCAAGGCTCTTAAACGGAATCAGAAGAATCGCGCGCATCGTTATGCCTTGGCGTCCTGGCGGATTTTGCAGGCGTCAAGAAGAAACGCTGCGAGATTTCGTTTGTCGTCGAGCGAATGCATCATCGTGTTTGTGGCGAGAAAACGCATTGCTGTGTTCCGCGAACTCTCGCAGCCGGACGCTGACGGCTGCATTGCCGATGGCTCCCTCATCTACGCTGTCGACAACCAATAGGTCGAGAAAATCGTCATACGCCTGGGCGACGCCCGCAATCGTGCTCGGCCAGCCCTTCATCTGCATGAGCTGCGCCGCCGGTCCGGACACCGCGGCACCGCCAACGATCGGACTCACAGCGGCAATCGGAGCTTCCGCGCTGCGCAGCGCATCGCGAATTCCCGGCACCGCCAGGATCGGTCCAATGCTAGTTACGGGATTGCTCGGAGCGAAGACGATTGCGTCGGCACTCTGTATCGCCTCGATCACTCCGGGAGCCGGCGTTGCTCGCTCGGCCCCCTCGAAGCGGACTGCGCGAACGTCGACTTGATGCCGCTCGCGCACGAAATATTCCTGAAAGGTCAGCGTGCCTTTCGTCGTATCCAACATTGTGGACACACGACCATCCGACATCGGCAGCACGCGCGATTTGATCCCAAACTTCTGCGCCAGTTCTGCCGTCGCTCCGCTTAACGTCTTACCCGCTCGCAGCAACGCTGTCCGCGTCAAATGGGTCGCCAAATCCAAGTCGCCAAGGCTGAACCACCCCGGCTGCTCGAGCTGCCTCATGCGCTCCAGGCAGCGGAAGCTGTCGCCCTCGACGCCCCATCCTCGATCTTTGCTCAGCAGTCCGCCGAGGCCATACAGGACTGAATCGACATCGGGCGAAACATGCAATCCCCACCATTCAATATCGTCGCCGGTGTTGACGATGACCGTCAGCTCTTCCGGCGCAACAACTTCCTGCAAGCCCTGAACCAGCTTGGTGCCGCCCGTGCCGCCTGTGAACACAACGATCATCTACGCTGCCCTCGCATAACCGTTGGCGTTAACCGCGGCACTCAATCTCTCGCCCAGTAATCCACCGCGTCGCCGCACGCCGTCTACATACTCGGGATACAACGGCAGGCGCTGCACCAGCTTCTGTCCCGCGGCTTCCGTACGCCGCTGCAAGTCGAGCAGATGCGGCCAGGGTGCTTCAGGATTTATGAAATCAGGCGTCAGCGGCGATACCCCGCCCCAGTCATTGATACCGCCTTCGAGCAGCCGCTCGTAACCGTTCTCCGTCAGATTCGGAGGCGCCTGCATATTCATGTCGCGGAGGATGAGCCGCGCCACAGCCAAGGTGCGCAGCATGTCATTCTGATCCGGCTCCGGCCACGCTGCCATCGGAATCCGCGACTTCGCGCGAAAGTTCTGCACGATAACTTCCTGCACAAATCCGTATTGCTCATGCAGCCGCCGGATCGCAAGTAGAGAATCCACGCGGTCTTCAAGGCTCTCGCCGATGCCGATAAGAATCCCTGTGGTGAACGGAACGCCCAACCTTCCCGCCTCTTCAATCGTCTTCAACCGCAGGGAGGGATGTTTATCGGGAGTTTTTTCGGTGGGATGGGCAGCCACGAGGGAAGTGCTGGTGCTCTCCAGCATCAGCCCTAGGCTGGGATTGCTCACGCGCAGCCGCTCAATCCAGTTGGCGCTCAGCAGCCCTGGATTGGCGTGTGGGAGCAGGGTTGTTTCGCGCAGCACCATCTCGCACATCGCTTCCAGATAATGCAATGTGCTGCGATACCCAAGCCGCTTCAACGTCTCGCGCATCTCCGGAAAGATGGCCTCGGGCCGGTCGCCCAGCGAGAACAGCGCCTCGGTACAACCCAGTTTCTCGCCTTCTTTCGCGACCGCCAAAACCTCATCCGGCGTCATCGTGTGCGCGCCAGGCTCCCCAGGATCGCGGCGAAAGGTGCAATACCCGCAGTAATCGCGGCAAAGGTTGGTCAGCGGAAGAAAGACTTTGCGGGAGTAGGTAACAACGCCGGGATGAAACTTCTCTTTCAACGCACGAGCCGAAGCCAGCAATTCGGGAAGGAATTCGTCCTCGCACCGCAGTAATTGACAAGCCTCTTCGGTCGAGATCGGGCGTCCGTCAAGGACTTCGTCCAAAGTGACGCGCAACGATTTCTCGCTTGATCCTGGACCCTGCTTGATGGAAGCTGCTGGAATCATCGTCGTCCGCGCGTTCGGCGTCTCAACGAGAATATCGCATGCAGGCAGGTAGCGCACCCGGCGTCATCCAGATTTCCGCTACTCGCGCGCGACACCGTACTGCCCACGAAAATACAACAGCGGCGTGCCTTCGCCCAGGGCGACGTCGCGGACCTCGGCCACGAAAATCGTGTGATCGCCGGCCGCATGAGCATCGACTTTGCTGCACTCAAGATTTGCAAGCGCCTCCTGCAACACCGGAGTGCCCCCATCCATCTTTCGGTACTGGATGCCCAGCCGGTAAGCTGCGTCGGGATTACGCTCGGGATCGGCAAAAAATTCCGACAGCGCCTCCTGATCCTCTTTCAAAACGCTGACGCCGAATCGATCATGCTCGCTCAGATGCAGATAGGTTTCGGCCAAATGATCAACGCACACCAGCACCAGCGGAGGCCGCAGCGACACTGAGCAGAATGCGCTGGCCGTCATGCCGTGTACCTGCCCTTCGCTGGTCTGAACGGTGACAACCGTAATGCCGCTGGCAAAGCGCCCCAGCGCGGCTCGAAATTCGTCAGGTGTGACTGGATCTTTCATGACGCCACGTGCTCCGGAGTTTGCCACCGGCAGCATCTCCGAAAAGCCAACTATACCCGATCGCTTCACCTTCGCCCCTCGTTTGCGGTAATCTTCCAGCGCAGAGAAATTCGATGTGGGAAACTCAGCAAACGCCGCCTGCGCGCTTGTTGGGTGAGGTGTGGGGTTGGAATGTATCCTCGGGCGTTTGCGTATCATCGCGCAAAATCGTATCCGGAAGCGGTATCGCTGCTGGGCGAATTAGGGGAAGACGCGAAGTTTCTGGCGGGAGGCCAAAGCCTCATCCCGCTGATGAAGCTGCGCCTCTCCACTCCGGCGCATCTCGTCGATCTCAACTTCATTCCTGACACCTCGTACATCCACTCAAACGGGAGCCTGCGCTTCGGCGCCCTTACGCGACACTCAGAAATCGCGGCCTCAGCGGCTGCCGCGCGCATTCCAATCCTTCATGATTGCGCTGCCGGCATCGCCGACCCGCAAGTGCGGCACATGGGGACCATCGGCGGCTCCATCGCCGAAGCCGATCCCACGGGGGACTGGGCTCCGGTACTGCTGGCCACCGGCGCTACCGTAACCACACTCGGCGCCAACGGCGCGCGCAGCATCGAGCTCGCTGATTTCATCCTGGATGCCTACACTACGGCGCTTCTGCCCGCCGAACTCATCACCGAGATCGCCGTTCCCATCCCCCCGCCGCGCACGGGAGGGGCGTACATCGCACTGAAACGCTGCGCCCCGGTTTACGCCAGCGCCAGTGTTGCGGTACAGCTCACGCTGCATGAGGATGAAACCTGCAACGAAGCTCACGTGTACCTGGGCGTGCTGGGACTGACCGCAACTCGCGTCACCGCAGCCGAGGAGTTATTACGTGGGCAGGCCATCAGCGACCGTCAGATTGAAGGCGTGCGCGAAGCCGTGATGGACATTGCTGAGCCCGGTTCCGACATGCGCGGCTCTGCAGATTACAAGCGCCACGCTGCCGGCAGCTTGGCAAAACTGGCTCTGGACGCGGCTTTGCGACGGGCTCGCGGAGAACAGGTGGAGGTCACACATCTTTATGCCTGAGCAGATTGCGCGCGTGCGGGTCAGCGCCAAGATCAATGGCAAGGCTTACTCGCGTGAAGTCGAGCCTCGCACGCTGCTGGTACAGTTCCTCAGGGAAGAACTCAGCCTGACCGGCACGCACATTGGATGCGATACCAGCTATTGTGGCGCCTGCACGGTGCTGCTGAACGGCAAGAGCGTGAAATCCTGCACAGTATTCGCCTTCCAGGCGGATGAAGGGGAAATATTGACCGTTGAGGGCCTGGCGAAAGATGGGGAATTGAGCGCAGTGCAGCAGGCTTTCAGCGATTGTCACGGTTTTCAGTGCGGCTACTGTACTCCGGGATTCCTGATGAGCACGTTGCAATTGCTGGAGGATCATCCGCGTCCCACAGAGTCAGACATACGCAAAGGCATAGCCGGCAATACCTGCCGGTGTACCGGATATCAAAATATATTCAAGGCAATTGAGGCGGCAGCCGAAGCAACAACGCCTTCTGCGCCGCACAGGAGTTAGGTTTGGCCATTAATTTTTCTGGCGAATTCAGCACGCCGCGAAGCCCCGAAGAAGTCTTTGACTTTCTCTCGGATCCAAACCGCTTTGCGCCGCTGCTTCCCGATTTCCAGAGCATGAGCAAGCAGGACGCGACTCACTTTACGGTCAAAGTGAAGGTCGGTGTCGGCAATATTCGCGGCTCGGCCGAGATCAAGATGGAACTGGCTGAAGCAGTGAAGCCACTGCGGGCGCAGTACAGAGGGCAGGGAAATGCCGTCGGCAGCCAGGTGACCGTCGTCGCCGGTTTCGACCTGCAGCCCAACGGCGACAGTACAAAGGTCCTTTGGAAGGGTGAAACCAGCGTATTTGGCAAACTCGCATCGATGGCGGGCGGCATGCTGGAACCGCTGGGGCGCAAGAACATCCAGAAGCTGATCGACGGTCTGCAGAAAGCACTGTCCGAACCTGTTTCATCTCAGCTGATTAAGGCGCCAAGTGCCACGGACGAAGACATCCCACAAAGTCAGATAGCCGTCGGATGCTCGGGTACTGCTGACGACGGCCGGACTCCATCGCAATCGGCGCAACCCGCGTCTACTCCCGCAGAAGGAGCTCATGGCGACGACCACGCATAGCACGGCCGGGGATTGGGTCGGCCAGTCCATCAAACGCAAGGAAGACGCGCGCCTAGTTCGCGGCCGTGGCAAGTTTGTGGACGACATCAAGCTGCTCGGCATGCTGCACCTGGTCTTCGTGCGATCGTCTTACGCCCACGCGAAGATCAACAACGTTGACGTAAGCCAAGCCGAAGCTTTGCCGGGAGTGATCTGTACTCTTACTGGACAGGAAATCTCGAAGCTGATGGATCCGTTCTTTGAAATCGGACCCCCACCCAGCGCTCAAATTCTCGACTACCCGATGGCCGTCGACCGTGCCCGCTACCAGGGTGAGCCGGTTGCCGCCGTAATCGCTGAAACGCCCGCCATTGCTGAGGATGCGGCGGAGTTGGTCCAGGTCGACTACGAACCGCTGCCGGCTGTCATCGACGGCGAAGTCGCCGCCAGCGATGAAACCATCTTGCACGACCGCATGGGAACCAACGTCGTCTGGCGCGGCATCTACGAGTACGGCGACATCGACAAGGCCTTCGCTGAAGCAGCCCATGTTATCCACGTCGATCATCTGCACATGCATCGCTTCTCCAGCACGCCGCTGGAGAACAATGCTGTCATCGCCCAGTGGGATGAGAACGACGAGCGCCTCTATTTCTGGAGCAACAATTCATTTCCGACGATCGGTATTCAACTGCTTGCCCCGGCGCTGCATTTGCGCATGGACCAGGTCCGCGTGCAGACACACGATATCGGCGGAAGCTTCGGTATCAAGATCACCAACTATCCACAAATGGCTGTGTGTGCGCTGGCGTCGCGCAAGGCTAACGGCGCGCCCGTCAAGTGGACGGAGACGCGCTCCGAGCATATGACCTCCAGCGCACATGGCAACGAGCGCACCTTTCGCGACACTCGCGTCGCGCTCGACCAGGACGGCGTAATCCTCGCTGTCGATTCCCGGCACATCGATGATTGTGGCGCTTATCCCCGCTACGAACCGCTTGGTTGCGTCATATGGTCGCAGGTCGCGCCGGCGACGTATCGCCTGAAAAACCTGCGCATCGACTTCTCGCAGGTCGTGACCAACAAGTGCCCGGTCGGCCCTAATCGTGGCTACTCGCGCATGCAGCATCTGTGGTTTCTGGAAAGAGTACTGGATATCTGCGCGCATCAGCTCGGCATTCCGGCCGACGAAATGCGCCTGCGCAACTACATTCAGCCGGAAGAATTTCCCTACACAACTCCCAACGGCTGCGTCTACGATTCAGGCAACTATCCCAGGATGTTGAGGGTCGCCAAGGACCTGATCGGCTGGGACAGGTGGGAAGCCGAGCGGTCGAAGGCTGAGAAAGAGGGCCGCTGGCTGGGGATTGGTATCGGCACGACGCTCGATTCCGGCACAAACAACTTTGGCCAGTCACAGATCGTCAATCCGCAAGCGCCCTTCTCCGGCAACTCCCAGGCCGCGAGCGCCAAGCTCGATATCTATGGCGAGGTCATTGTTGCCGTCGGCTCTGTCCCACAGGGTCAGGGTCACGAAACGACCGTGTCGCAGGTGGTCGCAGACATTCTGAATATTCGTCCCGAACTGGTGAACGTGCGCGTGGGTTTCGACACCGAGCGCAACGTTCATACCGGACACAGTGGGACATATGCCAGCCAGTTCGCCGTGTCAGGGCTCTCGGCGGTTAACGGCGCGGCACAGTTGCTGAAGGCCGAAATACAAAAGCTCGCCGCCTTCGCCCTACAGGCTTCCGAAGGGGAGTTGGAATTCGGTATCGGTAAGCAAGGTCCGGAGGTCCGCGTACGTGGGACAGAGAAGGCGATTCCCTACATCGGCCTTGCGAATCTGGCGAACGTGAATACCGCGGTCGTGCCAGAGGAGTTGCGGTCGCTGACTTTGAACTGCCGCTACACCTGGCGCGCCCCGTTTCAGGTGCCCGACGTCAAAAGAAAGTACGGCAACCTGACCCTGACGTACTCGTCACAGTTGCACATTGCCGTGATCGAGATCGACAAGGAAACCTACATCCCGAAGATTTTGGATTACGCGGCGGTCGACGACTGCGGTACGGTGATTAACCCGATGATCGTTGAGGGCCAGGTTCACGGGGCAACGGCGCACGGCATCGGCGCGGCTCTGATGGAGAACTGCGCTTACGACGAGAACGGCAACATGCTGGCGTCGACGTTTAGCGATTACACGCCGATTACAGCCGTCAGCATGCCGCGAATCAAATACGGCAGCATCGAGACGCCATCGCCGCATAGCTACAGTGGCGCGAAGGGTATGGGCGAGGGCGGAGGCGCGCCCCTGCACGCGATCAGCGCTGCTTTGCAGGATGCGCTGTGGAACGAGGGCATCATTATTGACGACTCGTATAACAACGCCAGTACGCTGTATGAACAGATGCAAAAGCTTGGTCGCGGCGAGCTAAAGCGGAACGTCCGAATCGAACGCTGATGAAGAAGATTCTCATCGTCGGGGCCGGGGCCATCGGCAGCCTCTATGCCGCGCACCTGGCACGCGTGGCAGAAGTGTGGGTGCTGGTGCGGCGTTTTGAGCACGCAAATACTCTCAACGCCAATGGCCTTCGCGTCACCGGCCGTAACGAGTTTCACTCCCGACTGCGGGCTGTGACCGATTGGCATGATCTGCCGCGATTCGACTTCGGCATCGTCGCGACCAAAGCCAGCCAGACGTGGGCCGCCTTTGCGCCTGTCGCTCACCTGTTTCCCCATGGCGCGGTTTTATCCGCGCAAAATGGCTTAGGAAGCGAAGAGGTAATGGCCGGATTGATGCCTGCTGGATACGTTATTCGCGGTACGACTTTCATGAGCGGCACACGCTTCGCCGACGACCACGTGCATTACGAACTGGATACGGCAACCTGGATGGGCCCGTTTGAGCCCATGGATACTCCCTTCGAACTGGTAGAAGAACTGGCCGTGCTGCTGAATGAATCCGGACTGAAGGCCGAGGCTTTGGGAGATGCGCGCCCGGCGCAGTGGTCGAAGCTGATTTTCAATGCGTCGGTTAACAGCGTCTCGGCCCTCACGGAGCTTCCACATTCCCCACACTTCGCGGCGGAAGCCCAATTCAGCGACTTAGGGCATTTGCTGCACGCATTGATGGAAGAGGGAAAGGCCGTTGCGACCGCCTTCGGAATTGAGTTGCACGAGGATCCCTGGCAGATGAATTGTATTGGTGCACAAACCAACCACCCCCCATCGATGCTATCGGACATCCGACAACGTCAGACTACCGAAGTCGACTACCTGGGTGGGGCCATTGCCCGGGAAGCGCAGCGCGCGGGGGTTCCGGCTCCTCTGCACACTGCCTTATACCGTTTGATAAAAGCCAAAGAGGCAAGCTGGACGTGGCAGAAAGAAAACGTGCTGGAGACGGTGTAGGCGATGCCATATCCCATCGATAACGCCAAACTCGATCGTGTTCGCGGCTTGATGAAAGACTATGACGTCGATGCGCTGGTGGTCCGTGCGCCCGACAACATTGTCTACCTGACGAACTATTGGTGCATGAAGGGCTATGACATCGCGATCTTCCCGCGTCAAGGCGAACCGACGCTGATCGCGCTTGAACCTCAAGAAGAGGATGCGCGACGCAACTCGTGGACGCAGGACATTCGCTTCTTCAAGGGATACCACCCGAGCGACCCTCGACCTCCTGGAATGCGCTCGCTTGATATTGCGGTTCAAGTTCTGAAAGAACGTGATCTGACAGGACGCGTTGCTCTAGAACTTTCCCAGGGAACGCAGAGCGCCGATCGCATGGTAGGCGAGCCGAGCACCTGGACGCAGCCCTGGTTCGACGCGTTCAAAGCCGTCTCCGGTGCCGTTGTCGATATCTATCCTTTGATTAACGCCGCCCGCGCGATCAAGACCGCGCAGGAAATCGAGCGGATGAAACTGGCCAATGAACTGGCTGCGTTAGCCATGGAGCACACCTGGGAGCGGTTGCGCCCGGGAATGAAAGAGAGCGAAGTCGGGGCGATCTTCGAAGGCTTTGTACACTCCCACGGTGTGGGATATAAAGGCGTCGAAATGGCGCGAGCTTTCACTCTGGTTTGGTCTGGGCCGGGCATTCGCACTTTTACAGCGACCGGTGACCGGCCGGTGCAGGAGCACGAGCCCACCTTGCTGGAGATTTGGGTCTGCGTCGACGGATACTGGAACGACCTGACAAAAAATCTTTGCCCAGGCGACTTGACGCCCGAATATAACAGATTGCTTGATCTTCTCCTGGCGGTCTTCAACGAAGCGGTCGCGTTCTCGAAGCACGGGGCGAGCTTACCGGAGCTAGACCGTCTCATCCGCGCTCGGATCGCCGAAGGTGGCTATCCCGGCCAACCGTCTCACCCCATATGCCACGGTGTGGGAGCTCGCGCACATGAGCCGCCCTACGCGCACCAGGCGAGCACGGGCCAGATTCATGAAGGCATGGTGCTGGCGATCGAGCCCGGAATCTATTGGCCGGACGGCGGCGGCCTTCGCCTGGAGGACAACTTCTGGATCACCGGCGACGGAAACGAGAAGCTATGTTCGTTCCCCGATGACTTCCGCGTCCTGCAACGTACGGCCGCCGGAAAGGCGTTGTACTGAATGGCTACAGCCGGCAAAGCCGCGATCAGCGATGACCTCCGGGATGCTATTCTCAGTCGCATTCGTGAGGATGAAATCGTAGCCATGTGTTGCGAGGTCATCAACATTCCCAGTCCGACAGGCAGGGAACTGGCGATGGCCGAATTTATGCGCGCGGCCTTTCAGAAGCTCGGTCTCAAGATTACGTGGCAGCAGGTTGAAGACACGCGAGCAAACGTTATTGGCCGCTTGGAAGGCAACGGCAACGGCCAATGTCTGATGTTCAATGGTCACATGGATACCTCGAACAGCGGCGACGAGGATTTCCTTACCGGCATCGGCTACAAGCCTCACGCTGTGGTACAGAACGGCATGATCTACGGCCTGGGCATCTACAACATGAAAGGTGCCCTGGTTTGCTACGTGCACGCCGTGAAAGCGCTGCTGGAAGCCGGGGTAAAGTTGAAGGGCGACATCATTCTCGGTGCTGTTTGCGGCGAGATCGAGAAAACACAGTGGGGAGAATTTCAGGGGAAAGAGTACCGCGGCTACGGTGCCGGAACGCACTATCTCGTGAATCATGGAGTGCTGCCGGACATGTGCATCCTCGGTGAACCTACCGACATGCAGTTGGTACTCGAGCATGCGGGCTCGATGTGGGTGCGGTTCGGACTGACCGGAAACTATGTGCACTCGGCGTTCGCGCCGGGAAGAGAAGATCAAAATGCTATTCGGCGCATGTACGACGTTGTGGGAGAAGTCATGCGCTGGATTCCGGAATGGCAGGAGCAATCGCGGTGGGCCGGACGTCCGGGCTTCGTCAATATCGGATGTGTGCAGGCCGGTCACCCGTGGCGCGCGAGCCGCACGCCAGAAAGGGCCGACCTCTTCCTGGATGTACGGGTACCTCCGACGATGAGCATGACCGACGCGCGCAGGGCCGCGAAGCAGCTCTATCTCACATTGAGGGACAAGCATCCAGAATATGGCTTGGAGTTCGAAACCTATGTTTCTGTGCCGGGTGCGACCATAGACGAAAATCATGCGATGGTGAAGGCGATCGAGCGGCACCATCAGCACGTGGTCGGTAAGCCCCCGGTACGCGACACGGTGTTGTGGTGTTCGGATGCGTCGGTGCTGTCTCGTTTTGGTTGTCCGACCCTCAACTATGGTCCATCGAGCGGACCACGCGACCACGAAGGCGAGAAAGTCGCGATCCAGACGCTCGTCGATATTACGAAGGTATATGCGCTGACAGCAGCGGAGTTGTGCGGATAAAACAGTTTTAGACTGTCGAACAAAGGCAGGTCTTTCGTGAAAGCTGGAGCCTTTTTCCGATGACAAAGCTATCAGAATGACGGCGCGATCGAAACTGCGCCGCATCACGAAGCACCCGAACTTTAAATGTAAGTGAGAGCCAAGACACATCAGTAATTGCCGGCCGCCAGGGAAAAATATTGCCAAGCACAACAGAAATCACACGCCGTTACGACAACATTCGCGCGAAAATGCGCGAGCAGGGAATTGACGCGCTGATCGTTTGCGGCAACCAGTATGCCGGCTTCGAAGGCGCGGTCTTCTACACTTCGGGCTTCGAGATCGTGCATCGCTACGTCTATGTGATGATCCCGCTCGCCGGTGATCCTGTGCTGGTGTTTCCGCAGGAGGCCCGCTGGATCGGCGACAAAAAGAAGCCCTTCGTGCAGGAAAAGGTCTGGGCCGATGTCCCCGGCCGCTGGCTGCGTGAGCGGGCGCAGGATGCGGGCTGGAAGCGCGTCGGCATCTACGGGCTCGATTACGTAATGGCCGTACGCGACTATCGTGAATTGCAGCAGGGCGCATTTGAGCTGGTGCCATTCGACTTTCACTTCGACATGGCGCGTGCCGTGAAGAGCGAAGAAGAACTCGTGGAGATTCGCGACTCGATGGACATCATTCACGAGGGTTTTTGGGCACTGCTGGAGGGATTTACGCCCGGCAAGACCGAGGCCGAGATTATGGCGCCCGCCGTGGAGATTTTCTTCGCGCGCGGTGCCGGGCCGAGGATGATGAACATCGTCCTCTCGGGCGAGAACGGCGAGGCCGAGGCGCACTTCAAGGTGCCGGGACATCGTCGCGTGGGCGAGCGCGATTTGATGTTGTATTCGCTGGAGATCGCGGGCGCCGGGGGCTACTGGGTGGAATTCTCGCGCGCTCTGATTGATGGCGAGCCCAGCAAGCGCATCCTTGAGATGGCCGAGGTCTATCCGGAGGCGATGGAGGCAGCACGCAAGCTGATGCATGACGGCGTTCTGGCATGTGACGTTCACAAAGTAGTCGCCGAGACGTTTGCCCGCAAGGGTTTCGCGCTCGGACATCTCTCCGGCCATTCCATCGGCACCACGATGCTCGAGCACCCGGCAATCGGGGCGAAGAGTCAGATCGAACTCAGGGAAAACATGATCTTCTCGCTGCATCCGCAGGTTGTCGATCGCGATGGCAGCGTCTGTCTGTATACGCAGGACACGTTCCGCGTCGGTCGCACGGAAGGCGAGAACCTCAGCACTATTCCGTGGAAGTTCTATTCGAGGGCGGACGTTCGTCCGCTGGCGGGCCGGGCATGAAGAAAGTTCTAGTTGTGGGATGTGGAGCGATTGGCAGCCTGTTCGCGGCTCATTTGGCCAACGCTGGTGAGACCGAGGTGTATGCCTTCGACGCTTCTCAGCCGCATATCGATGCGATCAAGCGCAACGGGCTGCGACTCTCCGGTGCGGCCGAAATGCACATTCGTCTCGCGGGCGCGAGTACGAAGGCCGAGGAGTTGCCGGTGTGCGAGTACGGCATCGTCGCGACCAAGGCGATTCACACGTCGGTCGCCGTCAAGGCCGCTGCGCGCTGTTTCGATGAAAACAGCGCGGTGTGCTCGGTGCAAAATGGCGTCGGCAACGAAGAACTCATCGCCGAGCATGTGAAGTACGTAATTCGCGGAACGACCTTCCCAGCCGGCCACATCGCGGAGCCCGGTCACGTCGGATTCGACATCAAGGGCGATACCTGGATCGGCCCGTTTGAGCCGACGCATACGCCGATGGATCGCGTGCACGAGCTGGCTGGTTACATCACGCGCGGCGGCATGAACACGATTCCGCTGGAAGACGCGCGGGGCGCGCAGTGGACGAAGCTCATCTTTAACGCGGCTACCAATCCGGTGGGAGCGTTGACGCGCTTGCATCATGGCGCGGCTACGCGATTCCAACCGACAGGTGAATTATTTGAGGCGTTGATTCTCGAGGGCGAGGCGGTGGCAAAGGCCATGGGAGTGGAACTGCATGGCGACCCGCGCGCGCTGGTGCAGAAGGGAGCCAACGCTCCGGGCAAGCACAAGGCCAGCATGCTGCAGGATGTGATTGCGTCTCGCGTCACCGAGGTCGATTTCATGAATGGTGCGATCGTGAAGTGGGGAGAAAAGTACGGCGTTCCGACTCCCCTGAATCGCGCGATGTGGGCCCTGATCAAGGGCACAGAGCACGCGTGGAGCGAGCCGTAATATCGCCGTTCGGCATTCGCTCTTCACCGGAAGAGATAAGGTTTCGTAGAACTGCTGTCGCTCCCGTACCCGCTGTCAGTCAGAGAAGAATTCTTAGCTGAGAGCGAAAGAAAGCGTCCAACAACCACAACGAAAGGTGATTTCGCATTCATGTCCGTTCCGTTTTGCATTGGCGTTTTACAACTCAGCATGGAGCCGCTCGGGCAGACCGTGCGCATGGCGCAGACTTGCGAGCGCGCAGGATTCGACATTTTCTGGCTGGCCGAGGCATATCCGTGGTGGCGCAAGCATGGTTTTGAGGCGCGATCGTCGACCGCGATGACGGCCGTCATCGCCACGCAGACGACGAAAATCACCATCGGCTGGGGCATCATCTCGCCTTACACGCGACACCCGGTGCAGATTGCGATGGAGGCGCGCGTGATGCAGGACGCCGCTGCGGGTCGGTTTCTGCTTGGCCTGGGCGCTTCCAAGATTTTCATGAAAGAGATTGGCGAGGGCGAAAAAGGTAAAGAGGTTGGGCCGGCGGTCGTCATGCGCGAGAGCATCGAGATCATCGAAGCCGTTCTCGCGGGCGGAGCCGTGGAGTATCACGGCAAAGCCTTTGATGCGTCGGCGCCGCCGCTCAAGAGTGACGCTCACGCTTCGCGCGCACGCGTCCCGATCTACGTTGGTGCGACCGGACCCATTTTGCAGCGCCTTGCCGGCTCGCATTCCGATGGTCTGCTCACGGCCAGCATTACCACACCGGATTTTCTGCGTTACGCGCGCGGCAACATGGAAGAGGGTGCGCAGAAAGCAGGGAAGGACCCTGCGACGCTGGATCTGGGCGGCGTGATTGTCGGCAGCATCAATCGCAATTCGACGAAAGGCAAGGAAGGCGCACGCGAGATGGCAGCGATGTATCTGGCCAACAAGGTGCAGAACATTCGCGGCTCCGCCGATGTGCTGCTGCAGACTGCCGGACTGACGTTCGAGGAGATCGCGCCCATAGCGGAGGGCATGGAGAAAGGCGGCCGCAAAGCCGCAGCCCAGGCGGTGACCGACGATATTCTCCGGAAGGTGTGCGCCATCGCCGGTTCCCCCGATGAGTGTTGCGAGCGCATCAAGGAGTACCGCGAGGCGGGCGCGACCAACATCATGCTTGAGATTTGGGGCGACGACCGTGAAGATCAGGCAAAGCTGTTTGGAGAGGCGGTGCTGCCGAACTTCCGTTAAGGTCACGCCACTCTCGCCAAATTCGGCGAGAAGGACGGCCACCTGGGCGAGAATACCCGCATACGCCTTCAATCGATTGCTGCAATAAAGAACCCCATCCTCCTGCCTTGATTGGCGAGAGGATGGGGTTTCTCGATCGGAATTAGTTCAACAATCCAAACATCGAGACCTGGTTCTCGGCGCCCACGAAGACGTGGCCGTCGGCAACGGTGGGAACAGCGAACTTGATCGCCAGTCCGGGATTGTCGCGGCTGAGGTTCTGCGAGGAGTTGTAGAGCTCGGTACCCAGATTGGTAGCGTTATAGGCACGCAGGATCGCGTTGCCGCCGCCGTATCCATCGGTCTCGACGATCCACACGATACCGTTGCTGGTGCCGTTAGAGGAGATGGCGGGCGTGGGTCCCGGGAAGTTGAAGGCCTCGGACGACTGCGATGTCGGGCCCGTGGAAAGCAGCTGCGACGTCGGGCTGTAGGAGAAAGCCTTCAGGTGATCGTACTGACCTCCGAAATAAGCGGTGTTATTCCAGAAGGCCGGCTGGCCCCAGATTCCGCCAATGATGAAGGGCAGTGTCTGGACAATCTGGTCGTCATTGCCGGAGTTGAAGTGACCCATGTTGTCGCGGTTGATCAGGTCGATGGTGCCTTCCTTCCCGACCTGAACCAGGAGGTGGGGATACTGAGCGCCAGGCTGATCGGGCAGCAGCGTTGTACCGCCGGCGCCTAAATCGGTGTCATGCTGATCGAGTGAATTCTGATCCCACGGAGTGAAGTAGTCGGCCAGGGTGAAGTTATTGCTGGCCCAATTCACGCGCAGGACGCTATCGCCGTAGTCGTTGCTGGTTGTGCCGTCGTAGGTACCGTTACCGGTCGCCAGATAGATGGATCCGCTGGAGTCAGCCGCCGGGCCGGCGCCGCCGCCCCAGTAACCGCCTTCGCGGCCATTCGGCGTATCCACGTAGATACCCGAAGAGTACAGCGAGATCTCGTTGAAGGCCATCAGCCAGCCGTGATACGCGCCGTTGTCACAGTGTGACGCCCAGCCAATATAGAGGTTGCGGCCCGACAGCAGCAGCGCCGAGCGCTGGCCCTCAACCAGCGGATCGAAGGTCAGCATTCCGCCCTGCGATCCCTGGCCGGTGCCCGGATACGTTCCGGAGATGCCGTGCGGCGGATTGCGCAGAGCGCCGGTGCGCAGATCAAGGGCATAGAGTGTTTGCGCGAAGGTGTTCTGCCCGGTCTGCAGGTTGTGGTCCTTCGTCTTGGCGACGACGAAGATCTCGTTCAACGTGGTGTCGATGACAGGAGTGCCCGTGATGCCAATCTCCGGGACCAGGTCACCGCAGTTGACGTCGCTACTGGAGACAGGCGTGACCTGATGGAGCGCGCCCGAGCCGATCAGCAGGTTCTTCTGCCATAACTGTGCTCCGGTCGCCACATCGAACGCATAAACCTGGTCGTGCTCCGTTGCGATGTAAACCACGTTGTGCAGGGTGCCGTTAATGTTGACGTTGGGAACGTACAAGGGTTGAGCGTAGACAAAACCCTGGACGGGAAAAACCATCTTGCGGCCAAATTGAGAGACGTTGACATTAGACGGAGTCAGCGTAGTCTCTTGGGTGTTTGTACCCGAACGATAGTTGTCGTACTCGTAAGTTGTCACTGCAGTTTGCGCGGACAACAGCGAGCCGGAGAATAGCAACAGGCTGGCGAGGCGGGCAGACAGCTTCATACCGGGGTAGAGCTCCTTTTTGGCAAACACGGTGAAATGAAAGGGAAGGCTGCGAAATTATCGTATGCGAGAGTAGTTGTTTACAAACAAAACTGTCACCAAAGCGTAATTTTTTGTTGCAACAACAGTGTCAGGAGCTTTCTACGGTGCGATCCGTCATCACGCGGTAAGTAAATCGAACAAAAGGATAAGGTGATCCCCACTTTGGTTTTAGCTTGCGAGGAACAATGTCTGACCCAGTCCTGAGTCCGATGCCGGCTCAGCCCGAGCAGCAGCACGGCATTCTTGTCGGGCCCGGCGGCTTGCGCGCCGGTTGGCGTCTGCTGATCTTTCTAGCCATGGTCGTGTTGCTGTCCACCATCGTAAGCGCGGTTGCCCCCCAGATTCTCATCATGATGAGCAAGGGCTTCTCGCCCCGCAACGTCATCCTTCAAGACTTGGCGCTCTTCGCCATCATCGCGATTGCGGCGGCCATCATGTGCATAATTGAGCGGCGCCGTTTTGCGGACTATGGTCTGCCGGCCAGGGGCTTTCTCGGACGCAGTTTCTGGACGGGCGCGGCCTGGGGCTTCATCATGCTCTCCGTCATCATGGGGATGATGGTGGCCACGCATGCGTACGTCTCGGCGGTCTGGCCATCTCGCCAGGCAACACACTTCGCTACGGATTTCTTTGGGCGGTGGCCTTCCTGCTGGTCGGATTCTTCGAAGAGTTTACGTTTCGCGGCTATTTCCTGTTCACGCTCACCACTGGAATCGGATTCTGGCCGGCAGCGGTGATCAGTTGCCTGCTGTTTGCCGGCGCTCACCTTGGGAATTCGGGAGAGAACCTGGTTGGCGTTGCCGAGATCGTTCTGATTGCGATCTTCCTGTGCCTGGCGCTGCGGCGCACGGGAAATCTGTGGTTCGCCATCGGATGGCACATGTCGTTCGATTGGGGCGAGAGCTTCTTCTACTCCACTCCGAACAGCGGCATCCAGGCGACCGGCCACCTGCTGAAAGCATCGCTAACGGGATCGAAGTGGCTGAGTGGTGGAAGCGTCGGACCTGAGGCCAGTGTCTTCGACCTGATCGTAACCATCGCCGGGATTCTCCTGCTGGCCAAGCTGTATCCCGACGCGAAATATCCCGGGCCGTCCGCGTCGCCCATCCTCGAACCAAACGTTCCGGTGGTAGCCGCGCCGCCTGCTGCAAGTTAGTCATCGAAGTTGGAGCCTTGGGCCGGCGAAACGATCCGGGACGTTACAAACACAAAGCCTCGCCGAAGGCGCGGGCGAAACTTCTTGAGCCACTGGAAGGGTCGGTAGAGATTCAAATTAGAGGAGCGAGTCTTTTCAGGGACGCCACACATTCAATGCTCATGCTCGGAATGCGAATGAATGTGGGGATGGGAATGTGTCACCGAGCCATGCGTGTGCCGGTGCGCGTGCACCAGGTTCGCGCGCAACAGTAGCTCTTGATTTGCCATGATCTCAGCCGGCGTGCCGGTCGCGGAAACGCGCCCGTCCTCCAGCACCACCACCCGATCGGCGATGTCCTCGAGAATCTCCAACTGATGTGTCGCCGTGATTACGGTCTTCGACGAACCCTTCCAGCTCTGGATCAGGTCGATGATCTGGCTCTGGCTGCGGGGATCGAGCGTCGCCGTCGGCTCGTCCAGCAGCAGCACATCGGGATCGAGTACGATCACCGAAGCCAGCGCCACGCGCTTCTTCTCGCCACCGGAGAGCCGGTATGGCGGCCGCTCCCGCAGATGCGAGATGCCCATCAGTTCAAGCGTCTCGCCGATTCGGGCCAGCAGCTTCTCCCGAGGCCACCCCAACTGCAGCGGTGCAAACGCGACCTCGTCAAAGACGGTCGGGTTGAAGAGTTGAACATCCGGGATTCTGGAAGACCAGCCCCACGCGCCGCCGGAAACGCAAGGCAGCCTCATCATCCTGAAGCCGCTCCGCTGTCAGCGGCTGGCCGTCGAAGCTCATCGTTCCGCGGACCGGGAAGCAGAGCGCGTCGAGCATTCGCAGCAGCGTTGACTTGCCTGAGCCGTTCGCCCCCACCAGCGCCACGCGCTCGCCTTGCCCAACGCTCCAGCGAAAGCTCGCGCAGCGCGGGAACGCCATCGTAGTCATAGGAGATTTCGCGCAACTCGAAGATCGCCGCCATACGTTAACGTCCCATCCAGACTGCCGCAGCCGCCGACAGCAGAAAGAGCAGCAGTACGGCGTAGTCGAGCCCGCGCATGCGGAAGTCGGTCAGCACCTGAATGTCGCCGCGGAAGCCGCGCGACTCCATCGCGACATAGACTTCGTTGCTAAGGGCGACACTCTTACTGAGTAGGACGCCGGCTGTGCGCGCGGCCATGTGCCGCTGTTCGGAAGGCGGCAGCGTGCCTACGGTGCGGCTTATGCGCGACTCGAACATCTGCCCGGCCGTCTCCACCAGCAGGAAGATGTAGCGATAGCTCATCGCCAGCATGGTGACCGCTTCTTTCGGCAAGTGCAGCGCCCGCAGCGCCTTCAATACTTGCGCCCACGGCGTGCAGAGAATCAGCAGCGTCGTTAGGGTGACAGCGGTTTCGACCCGCAGAAGTAGCAGCGCGGCCGTGCGCAGTCCCTGCTCGGTAATGGATAACGAGCCAAGGCTCGCGACCACACGGCCCGGGGTGACGAACAACGCGGGCAGCGCAATCACTCCGGTAAATCCCAACGCGATCAGCCACACCCGCTTCGCCAGGATCACCGGGCTGACCCGGGAGAGCGTTGCCAGCACGATCGCCACCAGCAATAATCCTGCTACGACCGAGATCCTCCGCGAGAGCGTGACCGCCAGGACCAGCGCGAACAATCCAATGACGCGTACCCGCGGATCGAGCGATTGCAGAAGCCCGCGCTCGCGTGCAATCTTTTCCGAGAGCATCGCTCGCGTGAGGCCGCGGCCAAATCCGAGCAGCGTGGATTGCAGCAGCTTCCGGCTCATGACTGGAATTCCTTCTGCCGGTTGGCGACCAGACGCCGCGTGAGCAGCGACAGCGCCAGCAACACTCCTACGCCGAACATCGCCGAGAGAAGATAGCCGAAGCCGCGGCTGTGTACGAATCCCGGTGCATAAGCCGGGAACGGCGCGGTCCAGAGACTGGAAAGACGTGACAATCCTGCTGGAACGTTCGCCGGTCGAGCGGTCGTCATCGAAGGGTGCGCCAGTTCGGATGGCGACCACTCGCCCCAAGCCGTCCCTGCGGCCAGAATGCCAAGCGGCGTCAGCAGCATCAGAACCGCAACCGCGATCCACAGGCGCTGCAACGAAGCTGTCCTCGCGGGGAGCGCCGCGCCCGGTTCCAGCGATACCCCCGAGGTGCTCAGCAGCAGCGCGGGATCGGCAGCCTGGAGATACGCGACCAACCCGGCGGCAATTACCGCCTCGGCCAGTCCAGCAAAGGTCAGATGGCCGATCATCATCGCAGGAATCGCGATGCTCAATGGATACGGCGCATACAGCGGCGTGCCGCTGGCGTCGTGAAACAGCGCGGGCTGAATGCCGAACTCAATCGCCGCCAACAGCGCAGCGGCGTTGATCGCCAGATACCCGGCGACTGCGGCGGCAACCACACGGCGCTTGGAAGTGATCGCCGCTCCGGCCGCAATAACTCGATAGATTGCATAGGCAACCAGCGCACCGACAATCGCCATGTTGAAGCAGTTCGCGCCCAGCGTGCTGATGCCGCCGTCACCGAAGAACAGCGCCTGAATCGCGATCGCGATCGAGATGGCAAGAATGGCACCAGCCGGGCCAAGAACGATAGCTCGCGATGGTCACGCCCAGCGCGTGGCCCGTTGTGCCGCCCGGTAGCGGCAGGTTGAACATCATGACTACAAAGGAAAATGCGGCGAAGACCGAGATGAGCGGGACGACCCGCGTCAGCATCACTCGCTTCACGCGGCGCAGCGCGGAGTACCAGCCCGCCGCCGCTCCCAAATAGAGCGTGGCACAGGTCGATGGGCTCAGGTATCCGTCGGGAATATGCATTGAGAAAGGGGTCAAGGGGCCAGGAGGTCAGGGGTTAGCGAAGATGCAATCACTGTCTTTAACTGACCCCTCCCTAACCCCGATCCCTCGCTTCATCGTAAATCATGCATCGTTTTGCCTACTGCTGACCGACAACCACTCTCGCCACAGCCAGCATGCTGATGGCTTCTGCCGAGGGATCCTGCAGGCGCTCGGAACGTTGCAGCGCGGCGACTGGATCGACTTGCGCTGCGGCTTCGCTGACCTCCTGCACCACGTCCGGAGCGCTGGCCTTGATCGACGCTCGATCCGACCACACCTCATCCAGCGATGAGAACGCGATGTCGAAGTAGTGATCGGACATGCGCCGGTCTCCGGCGCTTCCGCTGGCAAAGCCGCTGGCTGCGGCCTCGCGGGCGCGCTTGGCCGGGGGCAGGGAATTCAACTCCTGCGAGCGGTCGGCGGTGTTGCCCATGGCCTGCAGCACGCTCACGCTGTCGTCCTCCGGTGTCGGAAGCACGGCGTTCTGTTCGGCGCTGCTCACCGTCTGCTGGATTGCCGGATCGGAGCGCAGCACCTCCTGATAGCTCGCCTCACCCAGGCGGTCGCCGATCACCGCGCCCGTCAGGTTGATGGCCACGCTGCGCTGCGCCGAGTTGGGCAGCTTGGCCAGCCACAGGAGAAGTTTCGTACCCGCTGTTTTTACCGCATCTTTGTCCATCTCGCCGGCCGCCTGCGCGAACATGGCTGCGTAGTTCGGCGCCTCGTCGGCGTATCCGGCAGCATCGGCAGGCAGGGAAGAGAACATCCGGACGAACATCGATTGCGACCACGTCGACTTCATGCCCTCGGCATCCATGAGCGCCATAATTGGCCGCGCCGCCACTACGCCCTGCGACATTGCCGCCTCGAGTTTGCTCTTCGCGCTGGCGTTCACCTGTGCCGGACAATTCGTGATAGCGCCCAGCAGCGACCCTTCGGCGTCGAGCACCGCGGCCGGCGGCAGCGACTGCACAAAGCTGGCCGCCGACGCGCAGTCCACGTGCCCACCCGCCAGCATCGACACCGCCGGCTTCTGCCCCTCGGCCTCCAGCTTGGTCTCAATGGCCGTGCCTTCGCTGGCAAACTGCTGTGCCAGCTTCTTGTCGACGGGCGCGACTACGTTGGTTGCAGCATAGAGCACGCGCAGCCGGTCCTGCGGATCGGGTTGCGGCAGGCCGACAGCGCTATGCACGACGTCCAGCACAAACTTCTGCCGCGAATTCTGCGAGGTCGCAGGCGCGGCAGCGGCAGGTGCATGGCCGGTCTGCGCTCCGGCCGTTACGGTAAACGCCGCCACGATAAAAATGGAAGAGAGCAACAATTTCAAATAAGACACCTCGGCCCATAGTGCGAGCCTGTTCACATGTTAGTAAACATCCAGAGCTGGCTGTATAAGGGAAACGCTGGAGAGGCCTTAGTACTTCAGGAACCGATATCCAGTTGTGGGGTTAGTTTATGCAATGGCCTGTTCACAACACTTATTCGTATAACACGTTGTATATTGCAGCTCGTGAAACCACTTAGTGTGCTTTGCGCTTTCTCGCTCTTAGCTGGACGCCTTTTGCTGTTCGCCTCCACGGACGAGTCTGTCACAGTCAAGGGCAGTTCCGTCGCGAACGGCCTTATATCCGTCCGAGCGCAGAGACTGGGGAAGGACGACGACTTTACATGTTTCGCTGGTCAGGGCCTCTGCTCGGCACCCTCGCCCGGTGAGTATCTCATGGTCAAAGCTGATGCCAGCGAGAGCATCTATAACGACTGCATAAACATCGTTCTTTACAAGACAACCAGCTCCGGCGCGAAGGAAAAGATCGGCGTCTACTGCTGGTTGACTAGCGGGGACTGTTACATGGTGAACTGCACACCCCCACAGGCAGAAACCATTTCGCCGAGCGTAGCAGGTGAGCTTGTGGCGCGTCCCGGCGAACCGGAACCCGTCTTTTCGGCCTTCCCGGTGCAAGACGTTTATCACGGAAAACCAGCTCTGGCTCAGCCTGTTTCCCGTTTCGCTCGTACGTTTCGTACTGTGATTCGAGAAGGGGCGAAAGAAGGGCCGAACTTTGCAGGACACTTCACGGTGGTCATGTGGGGATGTGGTACATCTTGTGCTCAGTTCGCCATCGTTGATGCAATCACTGGCACTGTTTACGATCCACCGTATAAAAGCGTAGTCGGAGGGGACACACAAGGACTACTGGAACATTGGGGACTTCATTTTGAACTGGACAGTCGCCTCTTCATCGCTCAGGGCTGTCCAGAGGAGAAGAATTGCGCCACTCGTTATTACCGATGGGACGGAAGTCGCCTCGAATTGTTAAAAGAGGGGCCTGTGAAACGGGTTGTAGTTGACTCTTCCCCGACACCGACCGTCACCGTCAAGCCCTAAAACGGGATTGTTGTTATAACATCGCCATTACACTCATCGACTTCACTCGAAGCAGTTTTGAGCGCTTCACAACACGTAGAGCCGAAGCATCCACCAGATGAGGAATAGCGCGACGATGGCCCCGGCGACGTGAACGATCCAGTCGCCCGCAGTTTTCGGTTTCCCAAAATTAAACATGCGGCCATGGTAGCAGGCCACATCCCAGGATGACGTGCCCTCGCCATTTCACAGGCATCTTTAGGCTTTGCTATCCCGAAGAGGAAGGCAGTTACTGCTTCCTCCACCTGGTTACGAAAGTACAATTGCCCGATTGTCCTTTCGTAATCTTGCGCAATTTCCAGAAGAGTCTAGGATCAACGTGTTAGGGTAGGCTTCGTTTGTACCCCGGCGACCCTGCCTTGGAATTTCTCTGGGGGTTCGTTGCTGTCTCGCGTCACGGGCTCGCTGTTCTTCGCTCTCACCCCTTCCCATCCGAACGCCTTCCGCATTAATCCCGTAAGTCCCTGTCGCTCAAGATTTTACCTGCAAGTCCTACGGGCTCAAGATTTTGCGGACACTTTCTTGTGTTTTCAAGAATTTACGGACGAACCAGGGGGAGGGGTGAGGCGTGGTCAGTGTCAGTGACCAGTGGCCAGAACATGAAGACAGAACCCATAGCGCTGTCGCAGGTCGTCGAGGCCCTCTTGCGTCACTCGATCAGGGTGGGTGCTGCGCGCCTCAACGGGCTGCTGAAAAACTTGGCCGAAGCGAGCTTTGTGTCAGGGCACGACTTCAGTCGTGGCGAAAGGGCGTGTGTTTTTGTCGCCCGAGCCGGCTTCAGCCGGCGCTACAGGGCTGTGAAAAGAATTCTTCAGCGGCCCAGGAAGGCGTGCTCCGCCCGGCCGGTCCTTGCGGCGTTAGAGCCTGAGTACCCGCGATATACTGAAGCACTGAGGATTGGCGTGAGTACTGAGCAGAAAACCTTTTATATCGAGACCTTTGGCTGTCAGATGAACTTCCACGACTCAGAGAAAGTCGTCGGTTCGCTCATCTCGCAAGGCTATCGCCAGGTGGAGCGCGAAGAAGAGGCCGACCTGATCTTCTATAACACTTGCTCCATCCGCGACAAAGCCGAGCAGAAGGTCTTTCATCGCCTGGCCGACGTCAAGAAGCTGCAGAAGGAAGGGAAGCGCTTCGGCGTTCTGGGCTGTGTCGCCCAGCAAGAGGGCGAAAAGATCTTCGAGCGCGCCCCCTGGGTTTCGCTGGTTGCCGGCTCGGCCTCGTACCGCAATCTGCCGGAGATGCTGGTGCAGATCGAGTCGGGTCAGGCGCGCGTCACCGGCCTGGATGACCGCGAGACCGATCAGACCTTCGAGACCGAGTTCACCGCCCGCAGCAATCCGCATCGCGGGTACATCACCATCATCGAGGGCTGCGACAAGTTCTGCGCCTACTGCGTCGTACCATACACCCGTGGAAAGGAGCGCAGCCGCACCTCGCACTCGGTTCTGGACGAAGCCAAGCGCATGGCCGACGCTGGCTACACCGATATCCAGCTGCTCGGGCAAAACGTGAACTCTTACCGCGATCCAGCAGAAAAAAAGAGCTTTGCGGAATTGCTGAGCGCCATCGGCGAGCTGGGCGGCATCCGCCGCGTGCGCTTCACCACGTCCCATCCGCGGGACTTCACCAAGGACATCATCGACGCCATCGATTCGGTCCCAGCGCTCTGCGATCACGTGCATCTGCCGGTGCAGAGCGGTTCGTCGCGCGTGCTGGAATCGATGTTCCGCGAGTACACCCGCGAGCAGTATCTGGAGCGCATTGCCTGGATGAAGGGAACTCGCAACAAAGAGATCAGCATTACCACCGACGTGATCGTCGGCTTCCCGGGCGAAACCGAAGCCGAATTTGCCGAGAGCCTCAGCCTGCTCGATGAAGTCGGTTATGACGGCGTTTTCTCGTTCAAGTACTCGCCGCGGCCGAATACTCCGGCGCTGCAGTATGCGGATTCGATTCCCGAAGCCGAGAAGTCGCGTCGTCTGCAGATCCTGCAAGAGCATCAGCGCGAGATCCAGAGAGCGAGTTATAAGAGGCATTTAGGACAGAAGATTGAAGTGATGGTGGAAGGCAAGAATACGCCGCGCGGCTCAGATGATTGGGCGAACTTCGCAGAACAAGACGCTGAACTTTACGGTCGAGAGCGGCACCGAGCCGCGCGTCGGAGATTATGTGCAAGTTGAGGTGACGCAAACGTTCCCCAATAGTCTTTTGGGAAAGATGGCGCAATAGTCATCCACAAAGCCGTTGCGTTGCGTACTTCTATGGCGTATGACGTGAAGAGTTCACCACGGAAACACGGAGATTTGAAAGACTGTCTCGATTTTTCCGTGAGTGATGAGCAGACAAGGTCGAGCGAAAGTAGTTTGGAGGGACCACGATGGAAGTTGAAATGAAAATTCGGGGATTGATGCTGGATCCCGTTACCAATATGCCCATCGTGGTGCTCAAGGACCAGATCAGCGAAGCGGTACTGCCGATCTGGGTCGGCGTCTATGAGGCTAATGCCATCGCGCTGGAGATCGAGAAGGTCACCACGCCGCGTCCGATGACGCATGATCTGCTGAAAAATCTGCTGGTCGGGCTGGAGACGATGGTGCGTAAGGTGGTCGTCACCGAGCTGCGCGACGAAACGTTCTTCGCCGTGATCTGGCTGGAGCGCGAGGGACAGTCGATCTCGATTGACTCGCGTCCGTCGGATGCGCTGGCCTTGGCGCTGAGGGTCGATTGCCCGATCTTTGTCGAAGAAGAAGTGCTGAAGTCAAGCAAGGCGGCGACCAATGTCACCGACCACGCCAGCGCCGAAGAACTGCGCAAGTGGCTGGAGAATCTCGGCGAAGACGATTTGGGACGATACAAGATGTAAGAACGGCAGCCTTTGGCACCTAGCAATTGGCGTTTGGCTAGGGGAGCTGAGCTGCGGATCTTTGAAAACTGAATGATTTCCACGATGGTTTGCAGTAGAGCGACAAGGCTGTTCAAACCGCGCCTTGGCTAAGTGCCAAAGGCCAATTGCTAAGAGCCGATTTTATATGCCCGATCCTGCCAATCAGCTTCAGCGTCTCTACGTTGCCGGCTTCGACATTCAGGTATTCGAGATGTTCGGCAACTCGGTCGGCGTCGTCCGCGATGGCTGCATCGCGCTGCTGCGCACTACGCCCGCCGGACTGCAAATGATCGGCACTCCCGGTTGGCGCATGGGACAGGCGCTGGGTGTGCTGGTCGACAAGCAAGGGAAGCAAGTCTTCCAGGCGAAGTCGGAGATCGTGGATGCGACTCCGGAGCGACTGGAAGCGTTGCGCAAGTTCAAAGCCGACCTGGAGCGTTTGCTCTCGGCGACGGCCTAGCAGCAACGTGCCGCTGATCAGTTTAGGTTCTTTCTCAACTCGATTTCGTGGCAGATTTCACTTCGGACTCGCGGCGGACTTGGCAGCGCGATCGCTGTGCATGAAGACGATCTTCCACGCGCCCTGCTGCTTTTGCAGGAACGCCGATTCCAGCCACTCCATCGGCTGGCGGCCTGAAGCGTCGGCGATGCTGCCACGATTTACGTAGGCAATCCAGGCTACGTTGCCGAGGACGTGAACATCGGGATCGGTGACGTTCCACTCGTAGACCTTGCCCGCATCGTGCTGAGCTTTGATCAGCTTCATAATGGCGTCGCCGTCAAAGCGGGCACCGCTGTCGAAGATGTAAAAGCCGGGTGTGGTTACCGCGTGGAACTTGGGCAGGTCGTCGGTGGTTGCCGCAGCGAAGATCGCTTTAACCGTGTCGACGACTTGTTTCTGATCGCCTGACAACGGCTTATTTTGCGCAGCGGAAAAACTCGTCAACACCAAGACGACAGAAAGAACGGCGATCTTCAGCAGGGAACGCATAGAACCTCCGTTGAGAAGTTTAGGCGATTCTTCATGGTCCGTCGGAGGAACTGGCGGACTGCTTCCTGGGCTCTTTGAATTCCAGATCGAGCATGCTTGTGGGCGAATCGCCGGCGCGCAACGGAAAAACGAAGGCGCACTGCTCGCCGTTGTAGTCGATCATCTGCCAGCGGATGGTACAGCAAAAGATGGTCCCGTCGCCGCGCCTGCATTTCCACGGCCCGGTCTCGCCCCATTTTCCGTCCGCGATGTAATTCTCCCAGCGGGTAAGTTCGTCGGCGTGAAAAAAGCGTTCAACGCCTCCGGTCAGAAATTGCTCGCGCGTCATCCGCCAGAACTCGAGCGCCGCATCGTTGGCGTCAAGCATCCGGCGCTGCTCAAGGTCGGCGACCCATTGAGGAATGGCGCTGCTTCGGCTGAACATGGGAGTGACGCATATCCTATAGGAAAAGCCAACCGCTGTATTGCGCTAGATTGGCGGATCGTCGAGTTCAAGGGACTCTTGTAAAAGGGCAAAACGTCGGAGAGTCTTGATGAAGAAGGCCCAGCAAAAGCGCGCAGTTTGCTGCGTTTCACATAGTTAACATAATATCTGTTATCGGACATTACTAATGACCCGCGTTGGGCCAGTCTGGGGCTTACCGTATCGGTATCGGCGTGACGTTCTAACGACCCGGCTTGATGTGGTCACCGCTTCCTGTGACCTGCGCGCTTTCCTCCCGGGAGATGCTGTCTCATCATGACTGGGAATGGACACCGTTCTGGCTGGCGTGCTGGTCATCTTCGTTTCGATGCTGCTTTCGGTGATCGGCCTCCTGCTGGTGCGGCGTTACGTTAGTGTCGACTGGCTCAGACGCCATCGCGAACTGGCCGGTTATTACTTCCTGATGATCGGCACGCTGTACGCCGTGCTGGTTGCCTTTGCCATTTACGTGGTTTGGGGCGCGTTCAAGGACGCCGGAACCAACCTCGAGCACGAAGCGACCGAAGTAGCTGACCTCTCGCGCCTTTCCACGGCGATGCCCGATGATCTTCGCCGGAACATCACCGCCGGTCTGATGGAATACCTGAACGCGGTCTCGCAGGACGAATTCCCAGCCATGGAACAAGGTCGCGACAGCAGCCGCACTTGGGCGGCCGTTCAGCGCCTGTGGAACGTTTATCGCGACGCGCAGATCGATACCCCGAGGCTGCAGGCATACTTCAACGAATCGTTGAAGCATTTAACCCTATTATCTGACTACCGAAGGACCAGGCTCTTCGCCAGCCACGGCACCGTTCCTGCCATCCTGTGGTTGCTACTGACGGTGGCAGGCGTGCTGCTGGTGAGCTTCACCTTCTTTGTCGGGCACGAGAGCGTCTGGACGCAGGCCGCCATGACCGGCTGCTTGTCGGGCGTTGTGGCGTTCAGCATGTTCCTGATTGTTACGCTCAACCGGCCTTACTCGGGCGCGGCGCGGGTGACGCCAGAGCCGTTCCGCCTGGAGCTGTTGCACGTAGCGGCGCGGATGCCGAAGTAGAGGGCGGTACCCTTTGTTTAAAGCAGCACGACCTTGGGATGAAACAGCGTGCCCGCGACTCGGCTGGCCAGGCAGATCAAATCCGTCTGGCCGGCGAAAACCTTCACCCAGCGTGAGCGCGACATTTCCGGCAGGTTCACCGTTCGCCCATTGCGAATCTTGGCTACGTCTGCATCGGTCGCGGTGACGCAAGGAATGTCCGGCAGAACGCGCCGCGGATGAACCAGAATTTCCTCCAACCTGGAGTGCACGACAGCCTCGGCGATCTGTTCGAGAGTGTGGCTGTGTTCGATGGTGAATTCGGCTGAAGCCATGCGCCTTAGGCTGGCCAGATGAGCGCCACATCCCAGCCTACGCCCGAGTTCATGCGCGAGGCTGCGGACGTAGGTTCCCGAAGACACGCGGCAGCGGAAATCGGCGACCTCCGCTCCCAGCTTGGAGATCACGAACTCTTTGACCTCGACTTCCACCGGCTTCAGTTCAACTTCTTGTTTGCGCCGCGCCAGCTTGTAAGCCGGGACGCCTTGAATTTTCTTGGCGGAAAACGGCGGTGGAGTTTGCTGGATGTGTCCGGTCAAGCCTGAAACCGCTTGCTGTATTTCTTCAAGTGATACGTGAACTTCCTGGGCTGCGCCCGTAGGCTCGCCATCGGCGTCGTAAGTATCGGTCGCGAATCCCAAGCGGACTGAGCCTTCGTAGATTTTTTCCGACGAATTGTAGAACTGGCAAAGGCGCGTCATCCGCCCCAGGACCAGAGGCAGAACTCCGGTAGCCATCGGGTCGAGCGTCCCCAAGTGGCCGATGGAGCGTTCGCCGACAATCCTTCGCGTGCGGGCGACGACGTCGTGCGAGGTCCATCCCGCGGCTTTATCCACCACCAGCACACCGTTGATTGGCATCTGTCTGCTATCGTGGAGGGAGAGAGGCTCGTTGGTCAAATCGAGTAAGGGTCTGGCCGGGAGCGAAGCGAGGGAATCCAGTTCCCTGCTGCACCAGCCGTAGCGCCGATATGATTCCGCTGAAAGACGACGCACCCCGGATCAGCACTCCATTCATCAACTACACGTTGATCGCGCTGAATATTCTTGCCTTCCTGGCGTCGCTGGACTGGCGCATGAAGCTGCCCGAGCCACGACCGGAAATCCTGATCGCCTTCGGAGTTGTTCCGGCTCGGCTGAGCGTGGTGCTGTTCAATCACGGCTACGTGCCGTGGGACTTGATCTCCGGGCTGGGAACGCGCTTCGTACCGCCGCTGGCTGCCATCGTGCCGTACCTGACGTCCATGTTTCTGCATGGCGGATGGATGCACATCATCTTCAATATGTGGGCGCTGTGGATCTTCGGCGATAACGTTGAAGATTACCTGGGCCACTCGCTGTACCTGGCGCTGTACATGGTGTGCGGTGTGGCTGCGGCGATGCTGCACACGCTGTTCAACTTCAACTCGGCGGTGCCGAGCGTGGGCGCCAGCGGCGCGATTGCCGGCGTGATGGGCGCGTTCTTCGTGTTGTATCCGCGAGCCCGAGTGCTGACCCTGGTGCCGTTCTTCTTCGTCTTCTTCTTGTGGCTGCCGGCGTGGATCGTGTTGGGGTATTGGTTTATTGCGCAGTTTTTGAGTGGGGCAGCGACGTCGATTTCGCACGGGCAGAATGCCAGCGGGATCGCGTTCTGGGCGCACGTCGGTGGGTTTATCGCAGGCGTGTTGCTGATCAAGATGTTTCCCGCGCGGAAGCGGAGATATCATTACGGGCTGTGAACGGCCTGTCACCGGCTGAAGCCGGTTCTTTCCCTCAGCCTGCTGGTCGCATCCGCCCCGAGGCTATCATCATTTGTCGCGCCTACGGCGCTGGTACCTAGCTCGGCAATTCGTATTTCATGAAAGCCGACTTCAGTCGGGGGCGAGCAGTTTCGCCGGCTAAAGCCGGCTCTTTTCTCTGAGAGGCTGACGGACGCGGACCTAAAGGTCCGCTCTACTATCAACTGCTGCACGGGATGCGAACCTGAAGGTCCGCTCTACCATCAACTGCCGCACGGGACGCGGACCTGAAAGGCCGCTGCTCTACCATTACGTACCGCTCGCTTACTGCTCGGCGTTCTTCACGGCGCCAGCTGATGGGGTGACGAGCAACTCGTCGAGGTTGACTTCGGGCGGGAGCAGGACCGTGTAGAGCACGGCTTCGGCGACGGTGCCGACGTCCATCATGCCGTCGCGCGGGACGTCAGGCATGATCTGCTGCCACATGCCAGTGGACGTTGCGCCAGGCATCAACGCAGTAACGCGTATTCCGCGGGGCATCAATTCCTCGCGCAGTGCCCGGGTAAAACCGTAGGCGCCGGTTTTCGCGGCGGTGTAGGCGGCGAACTGCGGAAACACCTGCTTGGCGGCCGCCGAGATGTTGTTGATGATCGTGCCGCCCCGTTTCATCAGCGGCAGTGCGGCGCGCGTGCAGAGGAAGACGCTGTTGAGATCAATGTCGATGATCTCGCGCCACATCTCGACTGAGGTGTTTTCCACCGCGGTCGGCACCTGGCTGATTCCCGCATTGTTGATCAAGATGTCTACATGGCCAAAGCGCGTCTGCACCATATCGAAGAGCGCGTCGATGGAGTAGGGCTCGCGCACATCGCAGACTTCAGCGACGACCTTGGCGTTGTGCTCCGTAGAAAGCTTGTGAGCTGCGGCTTTAACTTTCTCTTCGTTCCGTCCGGTGATGACGACGCTGCAGCCTTCTCTAGCGAAGGCTCTTGCAATGGCGTAGCCGATGCCGGCGCTGCCGCCGGTGATGACCGCAACCTTGCCTGCCAGCCGATGCGTGGAAGATGCCGGGACGTTCGCGCCCATCGATTAAATTCCGTTGCCGTTCCTGGCATGGATGAGCGCGAGGAATTCCTGGCGCGTCTGTTGTGCGCGGAATGCGCCGAGCATCGACGAGGTAACCGTGGCCGAGTGCTGCTTCTCGACGCCGCGCATCATCATGCAAAGGTGTCGGGCCTCAACGACGACGCCGACGCCAAGCGGTTGAATCACCTTCTGGATGGTCTCTGCGATCTGCACAGTCAGGCGCTCCTGCACCTGCAGGCGGCGCGCGAAGACTTCGACCAGGCGCGCTGTTTTGCTGAGCCCGATAACCTTGCCCTTGGGGATATAGGCGATGTGTACCTTGCCGAAGAACGGCAAGACGTGATGCTCGCACAGACTGAACATCTCGATGTCTTTCACGATCACCATCTCGTCGTAGTCGACGCTGAACAGGGCGTCCTTCAGGATGGACTCGGGATCTTCGTGGTAGCCCTTGGTCAGATGTTGCAGAGCCTTGGCATAACGCTCAGGCGTCCTAAGCAGGCCTTCGCGCTCCGGGTCTTCGCCCAGACGCACCAGCATCTCGCGCGCAAGCTCTTCGAAGCTGGCGCTGGTGAGAGTCGGAGTGTCAGTGGTTTTCATAAGTTGGCTACCAGCTACTTGGCAATTAGCTACGAGTTGGTCCTTGCACACATGCCGAATGCCGGATTGTGGTAAGGCTAGTCGCTAGTTACTAGTCGCTAGCCGTTAATTGCCGTTGTACTCAAAACTGTTCATCGCGGTCTCTTCGATCCGCACTTTCTCCAGATGAGCGGCGTTAAAGTTTTGCTGCAAGATGTCGTAAATCACTTCACTCAGGCGCTCGGTGGTTGGCACGTCTTCGGCGAACTCGCTACACAGGTTCAGATTCACGTGATCGAAGCGCTCCAGCACTTGCTGGCGCACGGCTGCGTCGAGGTCCACCAGATTGCAAACCATGCCGGTCGCAGGATCGACCTGCCCGCTGACCGTCACCTCCAGCGCGTAGTTGTGGCCGTGCCCATGCGGGTTGTTGCACTTGCCGTAGACCGCGCGATTCTGTTCCTCGCTCAGGCTGTCGGAGTGCAGCCGATGCGAAGCGGAGAAAATATATCGCCGTGTGAGGTGCGCTTTCATGGTTCTCCGTAGAAATCGACGAACAGGTCCGGTAACTCGTAGACGCGGACGCGATGCAGCCGCGCAATTTGCAACTTCCCTTCCAGGCGCTTCCAGATGGTGATGGCCAGATTCTCGGTGGTCGGGATCTGGGTCGCGAACTCCGGTACTTCTTTATTGAGATGACGATGGTCGAGCGCGTCGATGACCTCGCGATTCAAGATGTCCTTTAGGTCTTTCAGGTCGACGACAAACCCGGTTTGCGGGTCGATCTCGCCCTTCACGGTGACTTCGAGGGTGTAGTTGTGGCCGTGCCCGTTGAGGTTGGCGCACTTGCCGAAGACGCGGCGGTTCTCCTCTTCCGTGAAATTCGGATTGTGGTAATAATGCGAGGCCGAGAATTCACACTTCCGGGTTAGATAGACCATGAAGACCTGTGTTGCGGAGACCCCGCTAGCTCTCAGCGGCTAACGCCGCTCATGTTATGCACCGGCCCAACGGCCGCGTCCTCCAGAGCCCCGCTTACTCATTGTACGTTCCCGAGGGCGGTTGTTCCGCATCCTCGGAAGATGGCTGGCCCAACGGCTGTGGCCCTCCGCTGTAGGAACGTCCCTTCCAGCTCACCGTCCCTCGATTATGTGAGATGTCGGAATTGAGTAAAAGGAGCGAAAACAAAGGCAAGCCAAAGTATGCGAAAGCGTTTGACTGAGAGTCAAAATGAGCGCGCCGAATTCGCCGGAGGAACAAAAAGCCCAAGGCACGCGGCTGACTCCGGCGGCCACGCCACTCTTCAGGAGTTCTCCCCGGCGAGCCTTTGAGACGGCCGTTCCTGCGCACGCGCCGATGGCGAGAAACTCCAGCATGCGGCGCGCGGCCAGTTCGCGCGAGTTGGGAAACAGCAGCGCGAGGTTCTTGGTCCAGCCCTGCCACATCTGCGGAAAGCTGCGATACATGCGGGTGCTGACCACGTCGGACTGACGAAACTGCAGGCGATATCCGGCGCGCTTTGCAAGCTTGGCGAGTGCAACGTCTTCCAGGATCGCGCCGGCCACTGCCGCGTGGCCACCGACAGCTTCGTAGGCATCGCGGCGGATGAGGAGATACTGACCGTTCGCTGCCGCTGCCGGAAAGTTGGGGTCGCTGACCTCTTTCGGGCGATACGTCGCCGCGAGTTCGGCGAAGATCACCGGCATCAGCGCACGCTCGGCAACGCTGTGGACCTCCTGCTTTGGCGAGTAGGAGAGCAGCGCGGCACCAGTTCGCGCCGCCTCCTCCATCCCGCTGGCGATCGAGTTGGGCGCGTGCCGGGTGTCGGCGTCGGTAAAGAGAAGCCACTTCCCTTTCGCGGCCTTCGCCCCGGTCCAGACAGCGTTGCATTTGCCGCTCCAGCCGACCGGCAGCGGATCGGCTGAGATAACGCGAACCGGAAACTGCTGGGCGATGCGACGTGTGTTGTCGGAGGAGTGGTCGTCGACGACGATGATCTCGTACGATGGGCCCTGCTGTTCGACCAGGCTGCGCAAGCAATCGGCGAGGCAGTCTTGTTCGTTCCTGGCGGGAACGATGACCGAGACTTCAGGTTGAGAATCGGAGTTCACAGATTCACTCAATCGCGGTTCAGGATATCTGCGGCTTTCGTGGTAGCGATGCCGTGCGGACACAAACGCCGTGCGCAGTTGAATCGATTATTATAAAAAGCGTGAAGCGTTTTGCCTCCTCCATCGTACTGGTTATTGCTGTCTGGCTGGCTGGTTGTAACAGCACGCATCCTCCGCGAATCGGCAGTCTTGCTCCTGACTTCACCATCACCGATCCGGATCACACGGTTTCGTTGAGCCAGCTTCGCGGCAAGCCGGTGGTGCTGAATTTCTGGGCGAGCTGGTGCGGACCGTGCGTCGAGGAGACTCCTTCGCTGGTCGAATTGCAACGGGAACTTGGCGACCGGGTTACGGTATTGGCTGTCAGTGAAGACCAGGACGAGGCCGCCTACAAGCAGTTCATCCGCGATCATAATGTGAACCTGTTGACCGTGCGCGATACCACTCGGAGTACCAACGAACTCTACGGCACCTTCAAGTTTCCCGAGACCTTCATCATCGATCGCAATGGCAAGATTATTCGCAAGTTCATCGGTCCGGCCGATTGGACTTCGCCTGACATCGTCGATTACCTGAAGCGTCTTTAGGAAGCTTCACTATTCTACGAAGCCTACCTAATCCTCGCGAATTACGCCTATTTTTGCGCTACGAAAAGCACGTAGGTGGCTAGCCGCGAGTTTACCGGCGTGTAAGAATCCGCTCCATTGTGGGGTTTGTTATCGACATCCGAACCCAACTTAGGAGGAGATTTCCATGCGTATCTCTGCCAACGGCGCTTGCGAGCGAATGGTGCTGTGCCTGCTGGCTTGCGTTAGTGTTTCCCTGGTTGCCTCTGCTCAGAATTACGGCTATGTGCGGTACGGCAATGGCATCTACCCACCCTCCAGCATCGAGCAGCCTTGGGACGTTGGGGTGAAGATGCACACGAACTACATTCTGTATGCACCCACAGGCTCGATCGTTCCCGCCGCCCAGCCCGCCGGTGAAACGCCCGCGTCGCTGGGGTGTGTCTACGACGTTGTGTCGAATCCGATTTCGGGCTGTCCGATCAACGGTACGACCGAGGTTCCGAGCGGCGGCAGCGGCGTCATCGTGATTGTTGACGCTTACGATTACCCAAGCGCAGCGGCGGACCTGTCGACCTTCTCCAGCACGTTCGGACTTCCGCAAGCCAATTTCAGTGTGCAATACGCCAGCGGCAGAAAGCCGTCAAACGGCTGCTCGTCGGGATGGAACGGCGAAGAGTCGCTGGACATCGAGTGGGCGCACGCCATGGCGCCGAATGCCCAGATCGTTCTGATGGAAGCCTCGTCGGCCAGCAACAGCGCTCTCTATCAGGCGGTGACGGCAGCTAACTCGTACATCGCCGCGCATGGTGGCAAGGGCGAAGTCTCGATGAGTTGGGGCGGCAGTGAGACCAGCGGCGAGAGCAGCTCAGACCATTACTTCACGCAGTCGGGCGTGGTCTATTTCGCTTCCTCAGGCGATTCGCCGGGAGTGATTTATCCCAGCTCGTCGGTGAACGTGGTATCGGCCGGCGGAACGCAGGTGAACCGCAGCGGCGGAAACTATACCAATCAGACCGCGTGGAGCGATGGCGGCGGTGGCGCCAGCAAGTATGAAGCACGTCCGTCGTTCCAGAACTCGATCGAGTCCATCGTAGGATCGAAGCGCGGAACCCCCGACCTCTCGTTCGACGCCAGCGGCGGCTCGCCGGTCGCCGTCTACAATTCCAATTGCTACGGTGGTTGGCTGGAAGTGTACGGAACCAGCGTTGCGTCTCCGTCGCTGGCCGGCATCATCAATAACGCCGGCAAATTCAACACCAGCAGCAATGCGGAGAACACGGAGATCTACGGCAACATGGGCAATACCAGCGACTTTACCGATATCACGTCCGGCAGTTGCGGCACGCACAGCGCCACCACCGGTTGGGATTTCTGTACTGGCGTGGGTGTGGACCATGGGTTGGCGGGCAAATAGCCCATCGCCGAAGTGGAACGTCTGGTTCGGCCGCTGCAATCGCAAGGTTGCGGCGGCTGTTTTTTTGACGGAAACTTGACACCGAGGCGACCGCACCCAATTTTCCCGGCGTGGTTTGTGACCGTAAGCTGCGACTTACAAAGGCCGAGCGGAATCCAATCTCTGTGCGTCCGGGTCCCTATACTCATGAAAGCATTATCGAGGTGTACGATTCTGCGCCAATATAGATCGCACTGCGCTGCCATTTTATTAGGGCTTTGTCTTTCGCTGCTCCTCTCCTCAGCGGCTCTCGCCCAAACCCAGGAGCTCTACACCTCCGATGGGGACACGGGGACAGGAGCGGCTGACGCTGACGATCAAAAGAATCCAACGGCAACACCTGTCGCTTCCGGAACAGTCACCGGCACGGTGGTGGACCAGGCCGGCGCCTTAGCCGTTGGCGCGCAGATCACCCTGACGCATGCGGGAACTTCCGCTCCGCAGCGGGCCGTCTCGGACGATAACGGTCAGTATTCCTTCGGCAACGTTTCTCCCGGTCCGTTTCAACTCACGGTTACGGCCCCCGGTTTCCATTCCAAGGTTGTAAAGGGCACGGTGCGCTCAGGAGAGACATACGTTGTACCGCAAGTCGCTCTGGCGATTGAAGGCGCTACAACGGAAGTCAAGGTGGGGTTAACGGGCGAGGAAGCCGCTGAGGTGCAAGTTCAGGAGCAGTACAAGCAGAAGGTGCTGGGCTTCATTCCGAACTACTATGCCAGCTACGTCCCTGATGCCGCACCACTTCCGCCACACCTCAAGTTTCAGCTGGCATGGCGCTCGGTGAGCGATCCCATCACCGTCCTGGGTGCGGGAGTGCTGGCTGGAATTTATCAGGCCGGCAATCAGTTCAGCGGCTACGGACAGGGCGCGGAAGGATATTTCGATCGATTTGGCGCGGCGTACGGCGACATTTTTCTCGGCACCTTCATCGATAGTGCAATCTTTCCGACTCTGTTCCATCAGGATCCGCGTTACTTCTACCGAGGCACGGGAAGCATAAAGTCGCGGCTGGGATATGCGCTGGCCAATGCCGTGATCTGTAAGGGCGACAACGGAAAGTACCAGTTCAATTACTCGGTCGTCGTCGGCTCCTTCGTCACCGAAGGTATCGCCTACACCTACTACCCTGCCGCCAATCGCGGTGGCGGTCTGATGGCAGAGAATGCTCTGATCAGCATCGCTGAAGGCGGCCTGGCAGGCGTCTTCCAGGAGTTTGTGGTCAAGAAACTGACACCGCACATGAAGAACCATCAGGCGACGCAGCAGCAGCAACCGTAAGGCATCTGCCGGCTATTTTGAAGGCTTCTCGAAGAGCTTCGGGTCTACGTTGGCGTTCACCTGCATGGCAGTGAGCGTCATGGTCATTACCGGGTTATCGCCCGCATCCAGCACGACGTACTTGGTTGGGTAGAGCAATCCGCCAAAGTTCTTCCAGTCAGAATATTGAAATGTCAGGGTGGCCGGGCTGTCCTGGCTGGTGTCGGTAGAGCGTTCCTGAAGCAGTTTGCCGTCCGGTCCGATCCACCAGCGCGTAGGGACGCCGTCGGCGGTCACGTCCACAACCGTTGCGACGGTATCACTGACTTTGTCGTCACCGATTGCGTCAAACGTGTATTTCTTGTCGTGGAGATGCTGCAGGACATTGATGAAGTCGTGCTTGAGCGCGTCCTGGGACGCTGCGGCTTCACGCGCGGAGAGCTCCTCCACCTTGGCGCCCGTCACCACGAATGACGACGTTGGAGTTACGACGCGAAGCACGCTTCCCTGCGGCAGTCGCAACTTCTGCGCTTGCTTGTCGGGATAAACAATCGTTTGATCGCCTTCGATTCGCTGGCCCTGTTTCAGGGTCGTTATCTTCTGCTGCAGGGTCTTGACGCCGTTCACTTCATCTGCGCCTCCCAGTGCCTGCAAGAGCCTGGCGGCAGCGGCTTGACCCGCAGGGTTGCTGACGGCCGAATTGAAGTCGAGCACCAGGGTGGAACTGGATGGGTTGCTTTGGGTGGTCTTCTGCGCCCATGCCGAAATCGTCAGGGCGGCCAGCAAAGCTGACATCACCACTGCAATCTTGAAAAGATATGCCTGCAGTCGAATGAGGTTCATCGGACTCCTCGCTGAGTCTTATCGGCGCCTCGCATAGATTGAGGCGCTGCCAAGAGTTGGGTTCCCGATTACTTGACCGAGGGCGACGCTGCTTCGGCGCCGGACGGCGACTGTCGGAACTCCTCGCCCATCCACGCCTGGAGTGCTTTCATATTTTGCGGCCGGCCCAGGAAGTTTTTCACCAGATCGTTCGCCGACATCGAACCGCCCGGCTCGAGGACCTGCTTCCGGTAGCGCATGGGCGCTTCCCCGGCAAGCAGATTCTGCTGGTCGAACTGTCCGAAAAAGTCTTCGGAGATCACCTTGTCCCACATGTAGGTGTAGTACGCGGACGAGTAGCCGCCCAGGTGGGTGAACGAGGCGTACATATGGCCGTCATATTCGACCGGCTTCAGCAGTGTGTACTTCTCGAGATTGTATGGCGTGATTGCATCCATGTCGGTCTGCGCCGGATTGCCTTTGTAAAAATCGTAGGAGATCGCGGCCAGCGCGTTCTGCAAGCTGATGCTGCTGCCGCGCCCGAAGGCCGATGCGCGATTCATACGAGCCACCACCTCGGCCGGAATCGGTTCGCCCGTTTTGTAGTTCCTGGCGAAGGTGGCGAGCACCTGGGGACTGCGCATCCACTCCTCCAGCATCTGCGATGGGGCCTCCACGAAGTCGGCTTCCATGCTGATGCCGCTGATGCCCGCCCATTGCTGCTGACCGCCGAGGATGTGGTGCATCAGGTGTCCGAATTCGTGAAAGAAGGTGACCACGTCGCCGTAGTCCATCAGCCCCGGATCTTTCGCCGAAGGCGGAAGAAAATTGCACACTAGAATGGCTTCGGGCAGTTGCTTGCCGCGAATGCCGTCGAGGATGGGTGACATCTGCTGATGGCTGTACTTCCCGGGCCGGGGAAACATGTCCAGATAAAACCGGCCAATGACTTTACCGTTGTCGATGACATCCCAGGTCTCGACCGACGGGTCCCACGCAGGAACATTCGCCTCCTGCTGGAAGCTGATATGAAACAGCGAAGCCGCGGTGCTCATCACGCCCTGCTTCACCTGCTGGAAGGGAAAATACGGGCGCACGGTTTGCGAATCGAAATCGTATTGTGAGCGGCGAACGAGCTCCTGAAGGTACCAGTATTGATAGCCGAGAATTTCGGTCGCGCCGGGATCGGTCTTGCGCTTTTCAGCCAGCAGCATTTCGAATTCGCGCTGCGCGATTGGACGGGCGGCAGCGTCGAGGTCGCCGACGAACTTGGCGATGTTGCTTCCCTTCCCAATCATCTTGTCGGCCGCGTTGTAATCGGCCCACGAGGGATAGCCAATAATGTTAGCGATCTGGTATCGCGTCTGCATCATGTCGAGCAGGACGGCGCGATTCTGTGGGTAAGCGCGAGTGTTCCAGGCCTCCCAGATACGGCGGCGCAAAGCGTCACTCTTCGCCAGTTCGAGCACGGGAAAGGTATTCGGCTCGTCAGCCGGGATGAGGAGATTGCCGTTGGCGGCGCGTTTCTGTTTGTCGATGAAATCCTTGGGCAGGCCTTCGAGCTCGGATTTGTCTGTGACTTCGACGGTTCTGGCGTCGTCGGAGATATTGCGGTCAAACTTCGACTGATCGTCAGTGAGACGGTCGTTCAGCTGATTGAGCTTCTTGCGCGTGGCATCGTCTTTGTCTACGCCGGCCAGGCGGAACTCCAGCAACTGCCGCTGCACGTAATAGCGCGTGGCGGAATCAGCTTTCGACAGATCAAGCGCCGACAATGCCTCGTAGACTCCGCGGTTCAGCGAGAGCGCCGATTGCGCGCTGCTGACCTTCGTGGTCATGGCGGTCGCAGTGTCCCGATAAGCCGCGTCGGGATGCACCTGCTGCATCAGGGTGGAGAAGTAGATGGCGGCGTTCAGCTCGCGCACGGCGTTGTCGTAGGGAGCCAGGGTGTTGTCGATGGTCCTGGCGTCTTTAACAGCCAGAATCTGATCGATGGATTTCTGCGCGGCACCCAGGCGATCATTTTCGATCTTGTTGAAGGCTGCAATGTCAGGCTTGGTGGCGAAGACGGTCGGCTGGCTTTTGATGTCCTGAGCCGCGAGGGAAGAAACAAAAAGCAGAGCCACCAGAGCACGGCTGGCTACAGGGCGCGCGAGCATTCCGCATTACCTCCTGAGTAATGGCTGCGGTAGATGCTCGGAATGTTACACGAAAAGCTGGGCGGCGACGTTGAAACGTGCACCGCCCATGTGGTGGTTAGTGTTTTTCAGCGGGCGGATGCGCAGCTTCGGGCGGCGCCTGCGGCCGCGGGGCCGCCATGCCTTGCCGCTGGTTCAGCTGCTGTTGTTGCTGCGCGTGCTTCTGTTCCATCTGTTGCGTCTGCTGCGCATGCTGCTGTTCCATCTGCTGCTGGCGAGCTGCGTTGGCCTGCTGCTGCTGGGCCTTCTGGTGGTCCTGCTCCTGCTTCTGCGCCAGCTGCTGATGCTCCTGCTGTTGCTTCTGGTACAGCTTCTGCTGTTGCTGCTGGTATTTCTGGTCTTGCTTGGCGTTGCCGGTGTTGGCCGGCTGAGGCACCGGATGCGGGGGCACATCCTTAGCGTGCGTCGGCATCGGCTGACGCGCAGGTTCGTTCTCCGGCGGGCGAGCGGCCTCGTTGGCTGGACGTGCAGGCTCGTTGGGTCGCGCAGCCTCGTTAGCCGGACGATTGTTGGCGTTCGGCTCCGCTCCGCGATTGGCAGGCGGATGATACGGCGCGCCTGCTTCTTTCGCTGGAACAGCTTCAGACTTCAGGTTGCCGGGACGAGCAGTAGCTGCGATGGGCGGCCTGCCGTGGTTGGCGCTGGCACGCAGCTCAGGATTGGAGCGCGCAGCCTGGATCTGCTGGTTCTGCGCCTCTACTGGCGGAATGTGCCGCTCTCGAGCTGCCGCTTCCTCCGCAGGTGTGGGAGCCGCTCGCACTCCGCCCTCGCCACCGTTGTAGCTGACGTGGTTGACGGTTACGTTGTTGATGTTGGTGACGTACGTGTTGTGAATGTTGGTGACGTTGACGTTGTTGACAGAGCGGTTGTAATAGAACTGATTGCCCTGCCAGCGTCCGCCTTCATAACCGTTGCCGAAATATCCGAACCCGTAGTTAATGCCGCCATAAAATCCGACAGCCGGTCCCCAATAGCCTTGGTGGAAGGCGTAGCCGTTGTTGTACCAGCCCCAGTAAGGAGGGGTCCAATAGTATCCGGGCTGAGGCACCATAACCCATGTGCCGGGCACCCAGTAGTAGTCGTTGTAGCCGGGATCCCAAGCCCAGTAGCCAGGAGTCCAGATATAGCCGTCACCGGGGCAAAGTGGCTGCTCGTACACTGGCAGGGCCGGCGGAGCAAAGTTGACGAATATACCGACCTGCGCGACCGCCGGCAGAGAGAACAAAGCCAAAATCAGAGCGACTTGAAAAAACGCTTTCAGGGACAATCGATGCACCAGTCTCCTCCTGCTACTCACCTTGGGAAGATGTTGAAATTCAGCTCTGGGTTGTAGAGGAGTTTGATAAGAAGCGGGTTGAGCCAAACAAAAAGGGAGCGGCGTAGCGCCACCCCCTCAGTTTCGACATGTACCGGTTAGTACAGGCGAAAATTTACTTCTACGTTGATCTGCACCGCGACCGGCTTGCCGTCTTTCATGGCGGGCTCGAACTTCCAGTTGCGAACCGCTTCGATAGCTTTCTGATCCAGGCCCATGCCCAACGCTCGCGCTACCTTGATGTCGCGAGGCTTGCCATCCGGGCCAACGATCAGCCACAGAACGCAGGTTCCCTGATACTTGGCTTTGCGGGCTTCTTCTGAATATTCAGGGTCTGGCGTATCGAGCGCGCGCGGCGGAGAAACGCCACCACCCACACGGAAGACGCCGCCGCCAATGCCGCCACCATGACCGGGACCTACGCCGGGGCCGGTACCCGATCCGACTCCGCCGCCGTTGCCCGAGCCAATACCGCCACCACCGCCGGTTCCATTTGACGGAGGTCCGGAAGGCACGGCCGACATCGGGTTACCGATATTCGGCATATTGGACGACAACTTGATCTGCGGAGGCAGAACCACCGTGGGCTCAACCGGAAGCTTGGGATTGTCGTTGCGAATGACCATCGCCGGGGGCGTGATCTGTTCCATCGCAGATTTCGGTAGCTTGCCCTTCGGGGCCTGAAGCTTGTCATGATCGCCGCCGCCACCACCGCCGCCCGATGTCTGCGCGGACTTCTTGGTCATCGGCAATTGCGGAGGGGTGAGATCGGGCGCGATCAGAGTTACCGTCTGCTTGGGCAACTCCTTGACGACCTTGGCGCCCATGATGGAGATGGCAATCAGGCCCGCGATCATGGCCACGTGAACCACTAATGAAACGCCGGCGCTTTCTTTCTTGTAGCCATCCTGATCCCAGATTTCGCGAACCTTTACCGGGCGCGAGGTCAATTGCAATGGGGGCAATTTATCTGGGAACAGCGCAGCCTTGATGTTCTCCCGCAGCGAAGACCAAAGGGACTCATCCATGGTGGTCGTCGGCAGAAGGTGCAACTCTTCTTCCTGCTGCGGAGGCGGGGGAATCAGCGTCTGATTGGTAGCCATACTCGTCCTAAGTCCTTCGGTCTGCCCGGCCGCTTACGCCGTACCTCGGTTCATTGATAAGCACTTCCAGGGTCAAGTGCCTCACCGGTGAAACCCGCGGTTTCGGATGAGGTTGCGGTCCGACTCGCCCTGTTGGTCACGGGTGAGAGTCGCCGTTCCTACCCTTAGATGCAGAGCTACACACATCGTTGTTCGTTTTTGACGACATTCTCTCTGACGACTCTGGAGGGTAAAGGCGAGCGCTGTTGAGAATGACAACGGTATCCCCTATCCCACTCAAAAAGCGGTTGTTGGCACTCGCCTGCGGAGGGGGCGCATAGACGTGCATTTTTTCGCTCCCTATAATGAAGAGATAGCCGGGTCAATTATTACGTTCCAGTGACCACTGGCGGGAGAATCGTGGAGTGCCGCTCGACCTGAAATCAACGCTGAATCTGCCGAAAACCGACTTCTCCATGAAGGCGAACCTGCCCAAAAACGAGCCTAAAATGCTCGAGCGCTGGGAGCAGATGCGCCTCTACGAGCGCATTCGCGAAACCCATAAAGGCCAGCCTATCTATGTGATGCACGACGGGCCTCCGTACGCCAACGGGCCCATTCACCTGGGGACGGCGCTGAACAAGACGCTGAAGGATTTCGTGGTCAAGTCGCGCAGCATGAGCGGCTTCGATGCTCCCTACGTGCCGGGCTGGGATTGCCACGGGCTGCCCATCGAGATCAAAGTCGACGACCAGCTTGGCCGCAAGAAGAACGAGATGGACCCGCTGGCGGTGCGCGAAGAGTGCCGCAAGTACGCGACAAAGTATCTCGACCTGCAGCGTTCGCAGTTCAAGCGCCTGGGCGGCATAGCGCGTTGGGAGCGGCCGTACAAGACGATGGACCCGCAATACGAAAGCGTGGTTCTCGACACCTTCTATAAGTGCTATCAGGAAGGGATCGTCTACAAGGGGCTGAAGTCGGTGTACTGGTGCGTCGTTGACAAAACTGCGCTGGCCGAAGCCGAAGTTGAGTACGAGATGCACACTAGCCCAAGCATTTGGGTGCGCTATGCGTTAACGAGCGATCCGGCGAAAATCGATCCGGCGCTGGCGGGCAAGAAAAACGTTGCCACCATCATCTGGACGACGACCCCGTGGACGCTGCCTGCCTCGATGGCGGTGACCTTCGCGCCCGATGCGGAATACGTTGCGCTCGATACGGGCGAATGGATTTACATCGTCGCCAAAGCCCTGGCGCAGCAGACCATCGAGAATTGCAAGCTGGGCGAGGCGAAGGAGGTTGCGTCGTTCCCCGGGACGAAGCTGGAGTATTCGGAGCTTCGCACATCCGTTCCTGGAGCGCAAGATCCTCGGCGTGCTGGGCGACTACGTCACTATGGACACGGGCACGGGTGCGGTTCACACGGCTCCGGCTCACGGCGCCGACGACTTCAACACCGGCGTGAAGTACGGAATCGACCTGCACTCCAACGTGGACGACGGCGGCATCCTGCGCAACGGCCTGCCGGAATACGAAGGCAAGCAGGTCTTCAAAGCAAATCCGCTGATCGTCGAGTTGCTGAAGAGCCGCGGCGTGCTGCTGGGCTACGAGAAGATCGAGCACTCGTATCCGCATTGCTGGCGTTGTCACAACCCCATCATCTTCCGCGCCACCGAGCAGTGGTTCATTTCGATGGAAGGAAAGTTGCCCGACGGCGGTACCTTGCGCACGCCGCGCGCTGGACGAGATCAAGAAGGTGAAGTGGGATCCGTCGTGGGGCGAAGAGCGCATCACCAACATGGTTGCGGGGCGTCCGGACTGGTGCATCTCGCGCCAGCGTGTCTGGGGCGTGCCCATCGCGATGTTCCAGTGCGAGGACTGCAAGGAGTTCGTAGGCGATCCAGCCATTCATCAACTCGTGGTCGATCTGTTCGCGCGCGAGGGCGCTGACGCCTGGTACAAGTATTCGCCGGAGCAGATGCTGCCTGCTGGAACCAAGTGCGGCAAGTGCGGCATCGACGAAGTTCCGCAAAGAGATGGACATCGTCGATGTGTGGTTCGAGTCGGGTTCGAGCCAGGCTGCGGTGCTCGGACACGAGCCCGGTCTTCCCTGGCCTGCCGATCTTTACATCGAGGGCGGCGACCAGCATCGCGGATGGTTCCAGTCTTCCCTGCTCTGTGCCGTAGCGACCAAGGGAGCGGCACCGTATCGCAGCTGCGCGACCGTAGGATGGACGCTGGATCCGCAGGGCCGCGCCATGTCGAAGTCACTGGGCAACACCGTTGACCCGGTGGAAATCGCCGACAAGATGGGTGCCGAGATCGTGCGCCTGTGGGTCGCATCGGTCGACTTCCGCGAAGATGTGATGGCGTCGGACGAGCTGATGCAGCGTGTTGCCGACATCTATCGCAAGATTCGCAATACGTTCCGCTACATTCTCGGTAACCTTGATGGCTTTGATCCGGCGACGGACGCTGTGCCGTTCGGCGAGATGCATCCGCTGGATCAGTACATCCTGCTGCGCGCGGCCGAGGTCACGAAAGACGTTCGCGGGCATTACGACACATACGTCTTTCACCGGCTGTATCAGCGGCTGAAGGATTTCTGCATCGTCGATCTCAGCTCGATTTATTTCGATGTACTGAAGGACCGGCTGTATACGTCGGCTCCGAAGTCGGTGGCGCGCCGCTCGGCGCAGACCGCGCTGTGGCGGCTCGGGGAAACCCTGGTGCGGTTGCTGGCTCCGGTGATGAGCTTTACCGCCGATGAGATTTGGACCTACCTGCCGGCTGCGGGCCGTTCCGAAAGCGTTCACCTGGAGCAGTTCCCTGCTGCGGTGGATTTGACCGGCGCGTTGCCTGCTGGTTTTGACGCGGCCGCGTTAAACAGCGACTGGCAGACGTTGCTGACCGTCCGTGACGAGGCGTTAAAGGCTCTGGAAGCCGCACGTAACGAGAAGCGTATAGGTGGCAGCCTGGAGGCGCAGATCCGCTTGAGTGCGCCAGACAGTCTCTATCCGGTATTGCAGCGCTACCAGGATCAGCTCCGCTACCTGTTCATCGTTTCGGATGTTGTGTTGGAACATTCGCCGACCAGCAATGGTGATACGGCACTCAAGATCGAAGTCAGCAAGGCTCCGGGACAGAAGTGCGAGCGTTGCTGGAACTATTCGACGCATGTTGGTGAAGACAAGGCATATCCGACAGTGTGCGAGCGCTGCAGCGCGGTACTGGAAGAGATCGAAGCTGCCGCGGCGGCCCGCTAGCGGCGATTGTATGCGTGTCTCAACGTCCGTAAGGCGCGTTGCTTCTTTCCAGCCAGCCGCAGCGTCTAACTGAGGAGTTCCTCTCGCCGGTGCAGGCGCCGGAGTTTCATGCGTAAATACTTCTTCGTGATCGCGATTGTTGTTCTGCTTCTCGACCGGTTGGCCAAGTGGGCCATCGTCAGAAGCATTGCGCTGCACGACAGCGTGGTGGTCATCCCCGGCTTCTTCCGGCTCACGCACGTTCAGAACACCGGTGCGGCTTTTGGGCTGTTTGCCGATTCCCCAGTCCAGTGGAAGGTGGGAGCGCTGGTCAGCTTCTCGATCCTGGCGCTGATTGTGGTTTCCGCGCTGCTCTGGAAGAACAGCCACTCCTTCAGCATCACTACTGTCGGGCTGTCGCTGATTCTCGGCGGAGCGATGGGCAATTTGTGGGATCGCATGATGTATGGCCGGGTTGTGGATTTCCTAGACTTCTACGTTGGAAGCTATCACTGGCCGGCCTTCAACGTAGCCGACAGCGCCATCGTCGTCGGCGCCATTCTGCTTATCTCCGAAATTTTCTTCGCCAAGTCCGCCAACGAAACCGTTAAGAGCAGCTCCTAGCTACCCGATACACGGCGCGACATCGGTTTCTGCCCCCGTGCTCTTCGCGCGCGGCTCACACTCCACACAATGCAGGCGAGTATGACCGGCAACAACCAGGCTGGATTTCTCTTGAGTACGATGTTGGCGCCGGACAATACCAGGATGGGGAGATAGGGCTCGACATAGGCGAGTGCGTTTGGGCGATTGCTGATGCGCAGCAAGCAATACAGAAGGCCGATAAAAGCCAGCGCCCCGGCGAAGATGGAGACGGGCTGGAAGCGCCAGGTGTCCCATAGGGGCACGCCGGTGGCCGAGTAGCGCATATCTTCCACGACGGCGACGGTGGCCATAGCCAGCATCGACGCCGAAAAGAACGCAATGGCCGTATGATCTTCCCGTTGGCGTTTTCCTCTTCGGCGCATAACTGTTACGGCGCCGCAATCTGGAAGCGTAGAACCGCTTCGGCAATGCGGTACTCGTACTTCGACGCGGCGAATTGGATCTGCGCCTGGGTCTGCTGAAGTTGGGCCTGGCTGAGTTCAACGATAGAACTCAGGCCGAGGTTGTAACGGGTTTGCGATAGATCGAGGGCGAGGTTGCTCTGTTCAAGAAACTGCTGGCTAACGCCGATCCGGTTGTAAGCGGTAATCGCATTCAACCAACTGGTGCGCACATCGTTGGCGATGCGGTCCTTCAGATCGCGCAACTGCTCGCCCGAAGCCTTCGCCCGCTCGGCTGCTTCGCGCGAACGAGAGACATAGAGAAAGCCATTGAAGATCGGCACGGCGACGTTGACTCCGGCGGCCCCATACCAGGTGGGAAACTGCTGCACGCCATTGAATACGCTGCCGTTGAAGGCGTCGCCGACAACGCCCAGCGCCGACACCGTAGGCAACAAAAGATCGCGCTCGGCCTTTTGGAAGCGCTGATCAGCTTCATGCTGGTAGTTTTGCGAAGCAATCTCCGGACGGTTATTGAAGGCCTCATCCTCGAGCTTGGCGATTTCATCCGTTGGCGGCGTGAGTCTGCCGGCACCATCGACCAACTCAAATTGCTGCTGGCCGCTGAAGCCGAGGACCTGCGACAACTGCGACAGCGACGCCTGGTAGTTGTTCTGAGCGTCCAGCAGCAGCAGCTTCGCCTGTGCGAGATTGACATTAGCGAAGCTTAGGTCAACTTCCGAGCGTAATCGGTTCTGATATAAAGTGCTGATCTGGTCGGCTACCGTCTGTCGTTCTTTGACCGTAGCTTCTGCCACGCTTTCCTCGGCGAAGGATTGCAGCGCGTTGTAGAAAGCCTCGTCGACGGCCAGCTTGATCTGATAGGCCGTAGCCACGGCGTTCATGTTCGCAGCCTTGGCTCGCAGGGCCGAGGTCGCTACCAGATTGTTGGTCCGCCCGAAATCGGTGATCAACTGCGTGAGCACCAGTCCACCGGCGGCGCGGTCCAGCAGCCGAGGAGCATTAATGCTGCCCGCCGCAATACGACTTCCCTGCTGACCTCCAACGGCCGTCAAGTCGCCTGAGATGGTAGGGTAGTAAGCCGATTTAGACTCGCGAACCACCTGGTTCGATGCCAGGTCCAGTAGGCGGTAAACCGAAATCTGGGGATTGTTCTTGATGGCCAGCTCTTCGGCGTCCTGCACCGTCAAGCGCCGCACCGGGCCATTGCCGGGCAACTGCGCCGGCCCAGCACCGGGAAGGGCCGACGGCATCTTAGGCAGAGGCAGCGGCTGAAACTGTTGGTCGTCCTGCGCTGGACTTGCGACCGATGGCGACGCAGCCGCCGGCGGCGTGGAATTCTCTTGCGCCGTCAGCATCGTGCCACAGAGCAAGAACGAAATTACAAGCCAGAGGATCGAACGTCTCAAGCTTGCACCTCCTGTTGAGCTTCTTCCTCTTTCTTGTGCATCAGGTAATACGCCGATGGCACCAGGAAGAGCGTAACGAAGAAAGAAAACATCAGGCCTCCGATGATGGCGCGCGCCAGCGGAGCGTATTGTTCGCTGCCCGCTTCCAGGGCCAAAGCCATGGGGATCAGGCCGAGGAAGGTGGCGAACGTCGTCATCATGATGGGGCGCAGACGAACGTGGCAGGCGTTGCGGATGGCGTCGCGCAGCGACTCGCCGCGGCGGCGCAGCTCGCGCGTGAACTCGACAATCAGAATCGAGTCAGAGACCACGATGCCGATCATCATCATGACTCCCATCAGCGACATGATGTTGATGGTGGTATTGGTCAGCAGCAGAAACAGGATCACACCGGTGAAGCCCGGCGGCACCGCCAGCAGAATGATGAAGGGATCGCTGAACGAGGCGAACTGCGCCATCAGGATGAGGTACACCAGAACGATGGAGAGCAGCAGACCGACGGCGAAGCTCTTGAACGACGAGCGCATGTTGACCACCGAGCCTCGCAGTTGAATACGAATGTTGGGTGGAAGCCTGGTCTCATTGATGACCTTCTGCACCTGCTTGGCGAGGGCGCCCAAGTCTTCGCCGTGCGGCGCGACGTACAGGTCGATGACGCGGAATAACTGGTCGTGGTCTACTTCTGTAGGCGTATTGATCAGCTTCACGTCGGCGACGTTCTCCAGCATCGTCGGATCGGCGCTGTTCTTGGCGTGCAGTGGGATGTTCTTGAAATCCTCCATGGTCATCGCACCGATCTGCTTCGGCGTGTACTGCACCGTGAGGAAGTAGTTGTTGCCGCTGTGAGGATCGATCCAGTAGCCGGGCGCGATCATGCCGTTGGAAGTGAGCGCGGTGACCACGTTATCGACTACGTCTTTGGCATCGAGGCCGAGGCGGGCCGCCATCTCGCGGCGCACATTGAGTTGAATGCCGGGATAGTCGAGGTCCTGCGGAATCAGGACGTCGCTGACGTCCTTCATGCCGCGAAGCCTGGTGGCCATCTGCTGGGCGACCTCGTAGGCCGCATGCTGATTGTTGCCGGTCACCTGGATGTCAATCGGAGCCGGCAGCCCTTGGTTGACGATCGAATCCACCAGGCCGCCGGTCTGGAAATAAGTGGAGAGCTCGGGCACATCTTTCGACAGCTTGTCGCGAACTTCGTTGATGTATTGGAAGCTGCTGGTCTTGTGCTCCTTCACCAACTGCACTTGCACGAAAGCCGTGTGCATAGCGGCGTTCGTGGTGTAGATGGCTGACAGATCGGCATTCACGCCAATGTTGGAAACGATCATCTGCAATTCAGATTTCGGGATGACCTGGCGGATGTCGTCTTCGACGCGCGCGATGTAGTCGTTGGTGAGCTCAATGCGCGTGCCCGTCGGGGCCTTGACGTTGATGACGAACTGTCCGGGATCGGTACGGGGAAAGAATGCGACCCCCAGCAAAGGTGAGAGGGCGAGGCTGAGAACGAAGACAGCCATGATGGCGCCCACGGTCAGCTTCGGCCGGTCCAGCGCCTTCTCGATGTACTCGTCGTACTTAAGCAACACGTAGTCGTAGCCGCGATTGAACGGCGACAGCACGCGCTGGAGCCATCCCTGGCTCTCTTCTCCGTGCGCTTCGCTGCCGTGCGCCGATTGAATGAAACGCGAACAGAACAGCGGCACCACCGACATTGCGACCAGATAGGACGCCGCAAGAGAAAGCACGACGCCCAAAGCCAGTGCGGTAAACAGGTACTGGCTGACGCCGTTCAGGAAAACCACCGGGAAAAACACAATCGCGGTGGTGAACGTCGCGGCCAGAACTGCCAGCTGTACTTCCTTACCGCCGTGTACGGCAGCGGTGGTCGCGTCCTCACCCTCTTCCAGGTGCCGGAAGATGTTTTCCAGCACCACTACGGAGTTGTCGATCAGGCGCGACAGCACCAGGGCCAGTCCACCGAGGACCATGGTGTTGATCGAGCTGCCGAGCGCGTTCAGCAGAAGAAATGCAGCCAGACAGGAAATCGGAATGGAGAAGAGTACGGAAATCGTTCCCCGAACGGAGCCGAGAAAAACCAGAATCATCAGCGCCGTCAGTGCCAGGCCCATGCCGCCTTCGCGCAGCACGTTGGAGATGGCGATTTTGACGTACTCCGATTGATCGAAAACCACGGACGCGATGAGTTGCTTGGGGACATCGAGCAGTGACTTCACCCGGTCGCGCACGCCATTGACGATCTGGATGGTGTTGCTGTTGCCGCCCTGGCGCAGGATCGGCAGGTACACCGATTTCTGTCCATCGACGCGCACGATGTTGTATTGCAGCGCCGACGAGTCTTCGGCATGGCCGATATCGCCGAAGCGAAGCACGTTGTTGCCGATCGCCTTCAACGGGACGTCGTTCATCTCTCGCACGTTCGGCAGCTCGCTGTTGCTGTAAATGTTGTAGTCGTACGGGCCGATGCGCACGTCGCCGGCGGGCAAAATGGAGTTGGCGCGATTGATGTCGTCGACTACATCCATCGGGCTAAGTTGCGCCGCCTCGAGTTTTACCGGGTCGACGTAAAACTGGATCTGGCGGTACTTGCCGCCATAGGGCTGCGGAACCGATGCCCCTGCGACGCCGGCAATCTGGTTGCGCACGTTGAATTGGCCCAGATCGTGGAGCTGCGTCTCGGTCAGTCCCTTGCCTTCCAGCGTCACCAGACAGACCGGCATATTGGCCGCGTCGAACTTCAATACCACTGGCGGCAACGTGCCTTGCGGTAATCGTCGGAGGTCGGCCATGGCGAGGTTGGCGATTTGACTGACGGCTGCGTTGGGATCGGTGCCCGGCTGGAAGTACACCTTGATCAGGCTGACGCCGGTCAACGAACGGGACTCAATGTGGTCAATGTTGCTGCCCAGGGTGAAGAAGCGCTCGAAGGTGTCGGTGATATCGCCTTCAACCTGCTGTGGAGGCATGCCGCTGTAGAACGTGGCCACAACGACGACGGGAATCTTGATCTCGGGAAACAGGTCGATCGGCATGCGCGCGACGGTAACGACGCCGACAACGATGATGCCGAGGCACAACATCAGAATGAAGAACGGGTATTTCACGGCGAATTCTGACATGGCTAGTTTTCGCCCCCATCGTTCTCGTCTGCGGCCAGAACGCTCGGTTTCGGATGGACCTCTTCGCCTACCTGGTAGCTGCCGAGATTGCCCACAAGGACCTTCTCGCCTTCCTGCAAGCCGCCCAACACTTCAGCATGGTTAGAGCTTTCAACGCCTAACTGAACTTCGCGGCGCTGCACCCGGTTGTCGGCGTCCAAAACCAGCACGCTGGTTTTATCGCCGTTGCGTTCAATGGCTTCCACCGGAATCGTCAGCGCGTTGCGGCGGCTATCGGCCGTCAGCGTGACGTCAGCGTACATGCCGGGCTGCAAGTGATAGGTGGGATTGGGTACGTCGATTTCCACCTGCATGGTGCGGGTAGCGGTATCCAGCGAATCGGTGAAGCGCGCCACCTTGCCTGTGAAGTGTTCTCCTGTGGCCTGTACCCGCACGTCGGCGGAGTCGCCAATGCGGACTTTCGCAGCTAGCGACTCCGGTACCGGAATGCGAAGCCGCAGCAGATCGGATTGGGCGACCGTGACGACGGGAAGACCGCTTGTGTTCGACGTTCCTGCCTGAACCAGTGCGCCAGTATCGGAAAAGCGCCATGTGACCACGCCGTCGTAGGGCGCGATGATCTTCGAGTAATCGCTGAGGGCCGAGTAATGCTGTTGATTGGCCTTGGCGACCTGCAGTTCCTGTTGCGAAGCCGACAGCGCCGATTTAGCGGCATCGACTTGCGCTTGTGAAGCGCGATCTTTCGCGTTGGCGTCGTCGAGTTCCTGCTGGGCGATCAGTCCGGGACGCACCTTGTCGGTGTTTACAAGGCGAACGGAGTTGGCATGCAGGGCGACGTTGTCGGCTTCGGCGCGCGAGACCTCGCTCCTGGCGCGTTGGATCTCTTCTTCCGAGTGGTGCACGGACGCCGTGGCTTCATCGACTTGTGCAACCAGTTCTGGAATTTCCAGCACCGCCAACACTTCGCCGGTGTGGACGCGGTCGCCAATATCGACATAAATGTGCTTGATATAGCCCGCGACCTTGGCGTGCAACTCGACATTTTGGTAGGGGATGAATTGACCGGCGATCGAGAGCTGGTTCGCGACCGTCCGGCGCTCAACCGGAGCTACGGCAGCATACACGCGGTGCGTCTCCGCACTGGTAACACCACCATTGCGTTCTTCAGTTGCCCGTCCACGTTTGACGGCGACGAATATTACGACGACACATAGAACCGCAGCTGCCAGCAGAATCCACTTGCGATTCGAGCGGGCAGCCGCCGACTTTTCTTCAGTCACAACTGGCATGGCGCCTTCCTTATTTCCATCAAGGCGGTTTGCTCAGCGGGAGATCCCCGTAAATGGGAATGAATCCGTCCGCGCAAACGCCGAAACCCAGGGGAAGAAAAATTAGGACGAGTGGAAAACTAGCCTTGGACTGGAGGAGGCCGTAAGAAACGACGTAGATGCCTGCGAGGACGAAGATTCGGTGGAGGCGTTACAAAAACGCTTTGGACTCTAGGCTCCCGGTGGAGGTACAGCCCGAAGAGGCAGGTAAAAGCGATCCAGAACAACACGACGCTGGCAGATTCCAGAGTCTGCGATTCCATCTTCTGGCTGCTCACCCAAAGTTTGGAAGAGGTAGAAGGGGTGATCTTGACCGGTGCCGCGCCGTTGTAAACCGCGAGCTTGGCGTGCAGCGCAAAGAAAAACACCAAGGCGCACAGCCACAGGAGAGTGACGCGCCAGAGCGTTTTATTGCGTGCGAAGATTCGGTTCAAGGTTCGGTAACAACCCCAATACTACTAACTATACGTTGGAACCCTTACTTTGTAACGGAGTTTTCCCGAAAGGCTCTCTTCCCGAGAAATTCATGCAGCGTCGAAAAAGAATGTAACTGGCAATTCTATGAGTGGCTTACGCCTTCCACTTAATGTTGCATCCCAAACTCGGTCTTTGTTCCGTAGGAATTGGCTCTCCTGCCAGCAGCGCATCGAGAGCGCGTCTCAGATCTCGACCGGTTACCGGCACATTGTTTCCCGGGCGGCTATCGTCCAGTTGGCCGCGATATACCAGGGCCAACGATTTATCGAAAACAAAGAAGTCGGGCGTGCAGACAGCCTGATAGGCTTTCGCAACCTCCTGCGTCTCATCGAACAGGTACGGGAACGTGAATCCCATTTGGTCGGCCTGCTGTTTCAGGCTGGGAGGCGCGTCGTCCGGATACGTATCCGCATCGTTGCTGCTGATGGCGACGATGCCGAGATCCCTTGCTCGCCGTAATCCCGGCCCAGTTTTGCCAGCTCACCCTGGACGTGCTGAACGAAGGGGCAATGCCGGCAGATGAACATCACCAGCAGACCGTGTCCTTTCGCAAGTTGCTTGAGCGATCGGTTCTGACCGGTGACTACGTCCTTCAGTTCAAAGTTCGGAGCAACGGTTCCCAAGTCGATCATGAGCGATGGTGTGCGTGCCATGTGAATTCCTTTCGTCACCCTCCGCATCGCTGCCGGCGGTTTTCCGCCGCTACAGTCAGGGGAGTTTCGTTCCGAGCTGAGACAGCAAGTTCTTCAGCGTTAGAAGCGCCTTAGCGGATTCGAAATGTACAGCCTGCATTCCGACTTCACGGGCGCCGGCGACATTCGCTTCGCGGTCATCGACAAATAGGCAGACCTCGGGAGGCAGATCAAGCCGCTGCGCGGCGAGCTGGAAAATTGCCGGTTCAGGTTTGGCCTCGGCTACTTCACAGGAGAAGATGCGAACCTCAAACTCGTTCAGCCAGTGATGTTCTTTGCGGACAAACGCGAGCATGTCGGGCTGCATGTTGGAGAGAAGAGCGGTGCGCATTCCCGAAGTCCGCAGCTGCCGCGACAGTGCGATCGCATCCGGATTCGGCCGGCCCCATTGAACGTTATCCTGCGCCACCAACTTGCGAACTGCATCGCCGCTCAGTTGAACCCCGCAATCGTGACCGACAAGGCCCCAGTACTTCGCGGAATCATAACGGCAGATCTCGTACGGATAACGATGGAGCCAATAGGCCTCAAGCATCTTCGGCAAGTCGGTTCCGGCGAGGGATGCCATTCTCGCCCAATCTTCTTCCGTAGGCAGATGGGTCAGCACGCCGCCGTAATCAAAGATGATCGCGCACAACGACTGCTGCGTGCGAGGGTCGGAGGTGATGCACGGTGTTTTGAATAATTCAGTCTTCATCCTGGTGTGTACTGGTGTAGATGAAGGGAGAGCGCGAACGATTCTCACGCTCTCCCTCCCGGCTCACGCGTTGACCAGCTCTTCTTCTACCGCTTTCGGTTCTTCCACGTGATACTTTTCGACCTTCGTGGTCCAACCGCGAGTGAGCTTCACCGCCTCCTGCCAGCCGCCGTACAACTCGTGGCGGCGTGCGTCCGACATCGCGGGCTGGAACACTTTGTCGATTCCCCAGTGCTCGGCGATCTCATCGGTGCTCTTCCAGAAGCCGCAGCCCAAGCCAGCCAGGTAAGCCGCGCCCAGTGCGGTCATCTCCGTGACCTTCGGACGAACGACTGGAATGCCGAGGATGCTGGACTGGAACTGGCACAGCAGGTTGTTCTTGGTAGCGCCACCATCGACGCGCAGCTCCGGAATATGCAGCGTGCCGTCCTTCTCGACGGTGTCGATGATGTCCTTCGTCTGATACGCCATCGCTTCCAGGGCGGCGCGGATCAGGTGATCGCTGCTGGTGCCGCGGGTGATGCCGATGATCACGCCACGGGCGTACATGTCCCAATACGGCGCGCACAGGCCGGAAAACGCCGGCACAAGATAGACGCCGCCGGTATCTGGAACCATGTTGCCGTACCACTCCGTGTCGGCCGAGTTGCGCACGAAGCGCATGTTGTCGCGAATCCACTGCACGGTCGCGCCGGAGACGAAGATAACGCCCTCGAGCGCGTAGCTGACCTTGCCGTTCAGGCCCCATGCGATCGTCGTGGTCAGGCCTTCGCGGAAGTAGGGCTTGTCGCCAATGTTCATCACGAACACGCCAGCGGTGCCGAAGGTATTCTTTGCCATGCCGGGCTTGAAGCACGCCTGGCCAAACAAGGCAGCCTGCTGATCGCCCGCATCGCCCAGGATGGGGATTACCGCGCCAAGAATCGCCGGATCAGTTGTGCCAAACTCGCCGGAGGAAGGCAGCGCCTTAGGCAGGACGGCCATCGGAACTTTCATCTTGCCGCAAAGTTCTTTGTCCCACTTCAGGTCGTTGATGTTGAAGACCATCGTGCGTGACGCATTGGAGTAATCCGTGACGTGCGACTTATGGCCAGTAAGGTTCCAGATGAGCCAGGTGTCGATGTTGCCGAAGAGCAGCTCGCCCTTTTCGGCCCGTTCGCGCGCACCTTCTACGTGATCCAGAATCCACACGATCTTCGAAGCCGAGAAGTAAGCATCGTTGATCAGACCGGTCTTCTCGCGGATCTCCTTGTCCATTCCCGCAGCCTTCCACTCCTCGACCACGTCGGCCGTCTGCCGCGAACCCCAGACGATTGCGTTATAGATGGGCTTGCCGGTGTTCTTATCCCAAACTACGGCGGTCTCGCGCTGGTTGGTGATGCCGATGGCCGCGATTTCATCCGGAGAGATCTTCGCCCTTGCAATGGCCCGGCGAGCTACGTCGATCTGAGCTTCCAGAATCTCCTCGGCGTTGTGCTCGATCCATCCCGGCTGGGGAAAAATCTGCGTGAACTCTTTGGCGACGTCGCCGACCGGCTGACCTTCTTTGTTGAACAGAATGGCGCGGACGCCGGTTGTACCCTCATCGAGGGCCAGAATGTACTTTTTCATTACCGTCCTCCTCCGCTTACCTGAATCCTGATTAGGTGCTGCAGCAATTGAAATGGTGACGCCGGCGTCCCCTCAAATGGGAGGCCCGCCGGCAGGCATTGAAGACTGCTTAGGCCTCGATCTCGTACAACTTGGCGTAATCGTCTACTCCGTAAATGCCCCAGGTCTTGATCGCGACATCCAGTTCGCGATGCTTCCGTGCCGCGTCCTGCAACGGCACGCCGCTCATCACGGCCTCGACCGCCTGACGGAACGCGATCGCTCCCGCCTTCGGTCCCATGACGTGGCGAATGGATTCCGGCGCCCACTCCAATAAAGAAGTCGTAGCCCAGTTGCTCGATCAGGAAAGGCACCATGCCGGGCGTCACGCCCCCGCCAATCATGTTCATGGTCGGCTTGATGTCGTACATGGGCGAGTTGCGTGACCTGGAAGGTGCGAATGAACTTCTCGTTCAGCGCGTTGAACTTCGCCGACGGCGCGACGTTCAGCGTAATGTCGGCGCCGCACAGGCGAATCAGCTTCTGAGCGACTTCGGTGCTGATGCCCTGGAACGGCGAAACCGTTTGCGCGCCGCCGTAGCAGGTATGCGCGCAGATGGGCACCTGGATGTCGGGATCATCCGCCAGCATGCGCAGGCCGGAATAGCCGGTTCCGAAGACGTCGACCATCAGGCCGTTGGCTCCGGCCGCAAGCGCACGGTGGGCGTTGTCCAGCAGACGATTGGTTTCATCCGTGATGTTCACGGTGTACATCGTCTTCTCGCCCTTTTCTTTGTCGGCCTTCTTGGCGGCGGCCATGTAGGCTTTGGTACGCGCTTCCAGCGGAGAGAACTTCGGACTGGCTGCGATGAGCTCGTCGTCCTTGATCCAGTCGGCGCCCCCGCCGGCCGCTTCGTAGAACAGCTTCGCGCCTTCGTCCGGCGTGATGCCCGTGCAGGGCTTGATCATGTTGTTCAGCAGCGGCCGCTCCGGCACGCCAAGGTACTTGCGCATGCCCTGGACGCCGAACTTCGGCCCTTTGAATTGCTCCACGTAAGACTTTTGGGAACTCCAAATCAACGAGCTTCAGGTTCGGCATCGACGAGATGTTGCCGATCACCGACGACAGCATCAGCGGAATGTTGTCGTAGAAATTCACCCACGGAAACGCAATCGCGAATGATGGAATAGCGCAGCCGTCGTGGGGAAGATTGGTGATGAGTTCGTAGTTGGGGACACCGTAGATGCCGATGACCTTGGCGGCGTAGTTTTGGCGGATCTCCTCGGTCTCGCCCGGGACGCTGTACCAGGAGCCGGTGGATTGTTCGACGGCAAGGGCGGAGGATTTGGCGACCACATCGGCGTGCGCGCTGGCCCCGATGAAATAAGTTGCCACGATGTAGTCGTCGCCGACGATACCTTCGCTCGTCGGAAACAGCATGGGATCGTACAGTTTCTTCATAACTCCTCACTAGGTTGCTGGGCGTTGATTTTTCGAACCGGACAAAACGCGCGACGCGGATTAGCCACCAAAGGAAACGAGCCGCCTGAACACACGCCTATTTCCGAAGGACTGGCCTTCGAATACGTGTCTTCAGGCGGCTCGTCGAGTGCAATCTCTGCCGCTCAGCGTCACAGTACTGCAGGGTGGAATAAATCGTCGGTGACCGGTATCACCTTTGCGGGTGATAGGAGGGAAGGTGAGCCGAGTAACCCCTCGGCGCAGGCAGTGTTTCCCGGCGGTTACGTTAGAGCACCCACAGCGAAACATTGCTGGTGGCGGCGGAACTGACGCCGCAGCGAATCAGGTCATCCACTTGCCGCATTGTGGTCACCAGGCCCGTGGCGATGACCGGGAGCTGCGGCTGGGCTGTATGAAGCGTCGCTACACAAAGCGGCGCCGCGGCGGCGGGAAGAAGCTCGATGGCGTCGGGCAGGAAATGCTGCAAGGCGCGGATGATATTGCCGACGGCGATCGAATCGACGATGAACGTCCGTTGCACGGCAATCATCCCCTGCGATCTTGCCGCACGCAGGACCGATTGCCGGGTCGAAACCACACCGGCGATGCCCTCGGCCGCTAGAAACTCGATTCCGTCGGCATCTTGCGCGAAACCAGTCAGGAGATCGAGATTGGCCACCGGCAACTTCCCTGCCGAGCGGACTTGCCGCACGATCCCGGGCAGTGTGAGGGGCGTTCCGTACAGCAGCCAGACAATAACGGAGGGCGATGCCAGGGCAGCCTCGATGTATTCCGGGCCACGAATCGCCGGAATAATACGGGATCGTTGCAGCAGCGACGAGAGCGGCTCGTGAATCTTTGCATATCGGACCGCATTATTCGAGGCATGAATAAGATTTTCCGCCGGTGCCAAGGCGGCGGGCGGATCGACCGTTCGCGCGGCTATGTCCAGCAACTCCTCGAGCAAATGTCTGAGAGCGCGATTTTCGTACTCGATCGAGCCTGGGGTGCTGTCGGCTGAGATCTCGATCGCGTCGCCAGAGAGGGGCGGCTCGCAATGTTTTTTAAGAAGTTCGGGTATCGTTAAGCCGAGTTTGCGGCCTCGAAGAATGCTCTCGACTTGTGCGTCGCTGAACCGATGCTGTGTCACGAGGCCTCCCCGGAGGCGGTGGCGAACATCCTAATCCTACGCTGCCAATCCGCAGGACGATAATCCCTTCATAGGGTCTCCACGGGAACCGAGTTTCGCCGCACGTGTCCCTGGATTTTGCTTGAGGTATATTCTCCACCATCGTCGATTCTGGGCGCGGCAGACGAGGTGAGGCGTTTGCAAATAAGGTTCGATAGAGGAACTCATAACAATTTAGAAACGATTACGTCGAAACCTCATCCAACTTCTGCAAATGTGTTTTGGCTAATGGTTATGGGGTGGGAATGATTAAAGAGCTTGCACTTCGCTGGCCGGTAGTGCGCCAGATTGTGAACCGGACAGATGGGACCGGGGCTGAGGCGATGAGCGACCGCACGCTCACGCTGTTACCGAAGAACGAAGGCGCCCAGGTGGCGCGGTCCGTTTGTCCATACTGCGCCGTCGGCTGCGGCCAGCTGATCTCCCATGAGGGCGATCGCTTGATTTCAATCGAGGGCGACCCGGCGTCGCCAATTTCACGCGGCCGGCTTTGTCCCAAAGGTTCCGCCAGCTACGAATTGCTTACGCACTCCAAACGGCTCAAGAAGGTGAAATACCGTCGTGCTTTCTCCAAACAGTGGGAAGAGCTTGAACTGAGCCGGGCTATGGAAATGATTGCCGACCGCGTTTGGGAGAGCCGGGAGAATACCTTCGCCGAATCAAGAGACGGCCAGAGCCTGATGCAGACCACTGCGATCGCCCACCTCGGCGGCGCGACCCTCGATAACGAAGAGAACTACCTGATCAAGAAACTTTTCACCGGAGGTCTGGGCATGGTTTGCGTCAGCAACCAGGCCCGTATATGACACAGCTCCACCGTGCCCGGTCTGGGCACAACGTATGGAAGAGGCGGAGCGACGACAGCCCCCAACGACCTGCTCAATGCCGATGCGATTCTGATCATGGGATCGAACATGGCGGAAAATCACCCGGTAGGATTTCAGTGGGTGGTGGATGCCAAAGAAAATGGCACGCAGGTCATTCACGTAGATCCGCGATTCAGCCGAACGTCCGCGCTGGCTAATATCTGGGTTCCGCTCCGTGCCGGCTCGGACATTATGTTTCTCGGAGCGTTGATTCGATATGTCCTGGAGAACGACCTATACTTCCGCGACTACATCGTTCATTACACCAATGCTCCGGTGATCATCTCGAAAGATTTCAGGGACACAGAAGATCTGTCAGGGGTATTTTCGGGCTGGAACGAAGAAAAAAAGTCCTACGATCCTGAGAGCTGGCTCTACGAGGGTGCGTCCCCCGGCGGTCATCAGACGTCCCAAGCGGCCTCGGGTGAGGCCGAGGGCGGGCATGCCCAGCACGGCGCAAACGTAATGCCGGACCTCGACCGCTACGAGAAGGACGAGACACTGCAACATCCTCGCTGTGTCTTTCAGCTGTTGAAGAAGCATTTTGCGCGCTATACACCGGAGATGGTCGAGCGTTATTGTGGCGTTTCGCAAGAATCGTTCTTGCGTGCGGCGAAGACGTACTGCACCGCATCCGGACCGGATAAGACCGGGTCGATCTGCTATGCCGTGGGCTGGACTCAGCATTCCTCAGGCGTGCAAGTGATTCGCAGCGCCGCCATCCTGCAACTCTTGCTGGGTAACATGGGCCGTCCCGGAGGAGGCATTCTCGCACTTCGCGGCCATGCGTCCATCCAGGGCTCGACCGACATTCCGACGCTCTTCGACAGCCTTCCGGGCTATCTGAGCATGCCCAAGTTAGGCGAAGAGTCCAAAACTCTGGCCAGCTACATTGCCAAATACAAGCCGCGCACCGGTTGGTGGAACAACTTTGACAAGTACATCGTCAGCTTCCTGAAAGCGTACTACGGCGACGCGGCCACTGCCGACAATGACTTCGGATTCAACTGGCTACCTCGCGTTACCGGCGACCACTCGCATCAAGGCTATTGGCTGGAGATGATGGACGGCAAAGTGGACGGCCTGTTTGTCATGGGCCAGAACCCCGCCGTGGCCGGGCCGAATTCCGGGATGGAGCGGCGTGCCCTTGGGAAACTCAAGTGGCTTGTGGTGCGGGAAATGGTGGAGACGGAGACGGCCTCGTTCTGGTATGACTCGCCCGAGGTGAAGAGTGGTGAGTTGCGTCCGGAGGACATACAGACCGAGGTCTTTTTGATGCCTGCGGCGGGACACGCGGAAAAAGCCGGAACGTTTACCAACACGCAGCGGTTGCTGCAATGGCGCGAGAAGGCAGTTGAGCCTCCGGGTGACAGTCAAAGCGAGACCGGGTTCGTCTTCCACTTGGGCCGATTACTCAAGGAGAAGGCGCGGAAAGACCCACGTCCCCGCAACGCCGGACTGAACGCTTTGACGTGGGACTATCACACCGAAGGCAAGCATGAAGAGCCCGACGGCGAAGAAATTCTGCAGGAAATCAACGGATACACCGTCGCCGACAAGAAACTGGTCTCGGGATTCACCGCTTTGAAGGCAGATGGTTCCACGGCCTGCGGTTGCTGGATCTACTCCGGTGTCTTCCCCGAGCCCGGGAAAAATCTTGCCAACCAACGCGACTCGAAGGATTTCTACGGCCATGGCTGGGGTTTTGCGTGGCCGTCCGACCGGCGCATCCTTTACAACCGGGCTTCCGCGCGACCCGATGGGCAGCCTTGGAGCGAGCGTAAGAAGTTAGTCTGGTGGGACGCAGCGGCGGGCAAGTGGACCGGCAATGATGTGCCGGATTTCGTTGCCACCAAGCCTCCCGGCCATGCAGCGAAGCCGGACGGTGAGGGCGACGATGCTTTGGCGGGAGATAAGCCGTTCATCCTGCACTCGGACGGGCTTGGCTGGATTTGGGTTCCGGCCGGACTGAACGATGGTCCTCTCCCGGCGCATTACGAGCCACTGGAATCGCCGGTGCGAAATCCCATGTATCCGTCGCGGCAAACAAATCCGGTAGCGAAAGCGAAGTGCCGGGTCGGCAATGAGTATGCGGCTTCTCCGGACGCTCGCTTCCCTCACGTTCTCACCACGTATCGCTTAACCGAGCACCACACGGCCGGGGGAATGTCGCGGACATTGTCGCATCTGGCCGAGCTACAGCCGGAGTTGTTCTGCGAGTTGTCGGTGGATCTGGCACAAGAGCTTGCGATTGCGAATGGAGACTTTGTCACCGTAGTCACGCGGCGCGGAGCGATCGAAGCTCGGGCCGCCATCACCCACCGCATGCAGTCACTCATCGTTGACGGCCAGACGATACAGCAGGTCGGAATGCCGTTTCACTGGGGTTACTCCGGACTGGTCAAGGGGGATATCGGTAACGACCTGATCGCCATCTCGGAGGAGCCGAACGTACGCATCATGGAAACGAAAGGGCTACTCTGCACCGTGCTGCCTGGGAACCGTGCGCGCAACGCTGAACGGGTGAGCGACTTGCTCAGCGTGTCGGGAGCAGCTCATGACTAAGACGGCATTCCTTACCGACGCCACCATTTGTATTGGCTGCAAGGCTTGCGAAGTTGCCTGCAAAGAATGGAATGAAGTTCCCGCTGACGGCTTCGAATGGAGCGGGCTTTCTTACGACAACACCAAAAGCCTGGGCGCATCGACGTGGCGACACGTTCTGTTTCTGGAGCAGCCGACCGCGGCTGGTCCGCAGCTTGCCGACACCCAGGATCCGTTTCGCTGGGTGTTTCTCTCCGATGTCTGCAAGCACTGTGCAAACGCAGGCTGCCTGGAAGCTTGTCCCACCGGCTCCATCGTTCGCACCGAATTTGGATCGGTGTACGTTCAGCCGGATGTTTGCAACGGCTGCGGCTACTGCGTGGTTGCGTGTCCGTTCGGAGTGATCGAAAGGCGTCCGGAAGATGGCCGCGCTTTCAAGTGCACCTTCTGCTACGACCGGCAGAAGGTTGGTCTAATGCCGGCATGCGCTACTGCCTGTCCGACGCAATCGATTCAATTCGGCCCGCTGGAGGAACTGCGGGAACGGGCCAAAGAGCGTACGACCGCGCTGCAGGACCGCGGGTATACGGATGCACGCGTCTATGATCCGCAGGAAACGAGTGTGGGAGGAATCCATGCTTTTTTTGTCATCCTGGGACAGCCGGAAAACTATAATCTGCCGCCCGCGCCAGAGGTTCCAACAACCTATCTGGCCAGCGCCTGGGGCTCGGCATTGGTTTCGGCTGCGATTTTGTTGATGGTCGTTTACGTAGCCTTCGCTTTGCGTGGGTAGGCGTAGTAGATTTTGCGCACTTTGCCTTATGAACTCTTTGCCGAGACCGAAAGCTACCGAGGAACGGCTGCACGAGATTCGCCGGGCTGCCGCTAACGCTTTTGAAGCCGATAAAACGAATCACCCCCAGATCCAAGATCGCGACAGCTATTACAACCTGCCGGCTCTCAAGGCTCCGATCTGGACATGGGAGGTTCCGCTCTATTTCTTCATTGGCGGAATTTCAGGTGTTTCGGCCTGCCTCGCCTTCTTTGCTCATCTCTTCCATAGCGATCCAGCCCTGATTCGACTTTTGTTGTGGATGGCGCTTGCCGGTTCTGCAATTTGTCCGATACTTCTTATCGCCGACCTGGGTCGACCCTCGCGCTTCCTGTACATGCTGCGAGTATTCAAGTGGCGCTCGCCGATGTCGATGGGCGTCTGGATTCTAGTCGCGTTCTCGGGCTGTGCTTTTCTGGCAGTGGTCGCCAACGAGCTTGTGTTGCGGGGTTTGGCTATTCCGATTCTCTCCCCGCTTGGCTGGGCGGCCGAGGCTGCCGGCACGATCACAGGACTGCTGCTGGCCAGCTACACGGCAGTTCTAATTGGCGCAACGGCAATTCCCGTTTGGATAGAGAACCGAAGCGTGCTGCCTGCCCATTTCCTAACGTCCGGACTGGGAGGAGCAGCGGGCATTCTGGAACTGGCAGGTTTCCTCAATCCGGTTACGCAAATTCTGGGCTTTGCGGCGGCCGGTATCGAGACCCTGCTGGGCGCGTGGTTTGAGATTCACCGTCCGCCGGCGAATGCACCGCTGCACCATGGACGCTCTGCCGTGATGTTTCGAATTGCCGGAGCGATGGCCGGGCCGGGGGCTTTGCTGATTCGCCTCGTGTGGGGTTCTTCTGCCGCCGGTCGTTATGTAGCGGCAGCGTGCTTTCTCGCCGGTGCGCTCCTTAGCCGCTATGCCTGGATCTGGGCTGGACGCGCTTCGGCAGCTGAGCCAGAGGTTCAATTCGCGGTTCAACGAGACCAGGTCAAAGCACGCGAACGAAAATGGCACGTGGTTGCCGACCGATCGCCGAACCGTTGGGGAATTGCGGCCGCGGCTGTGGTGATGCAGGTTTGCCTGGGGGCGGTTTACGCCTGGAGTGTGTTCGTCAAGCCGCTCGTCAACACGCAGCACTGGACGCTTACACAAGTGTCGCTTGGCCTTCACCGTCAACGTCTTCTTTATCGGCGTCGGAACGGTAATCGGCGGACTGTGGATGGACAATGCCGGTCCGCGTAAGGTCGCGACTGTAGCCGGGATCATCTACGGTGCGGGCTATATTCTGGCGTCGACGGCTACTTCGCAGCACTCGCTATCGATGCTCTATCTGTCCTACGGCATGCTGGCCGGGATCGGCGGCGGCATGGCTTATATCTGCCCGGTAGCAACCGTAGCCAAATGGTTCCCAGACAAACGTGGAGTCATGACGGGCTTAGCGGTCGCAGGATATGGCGCGGGCGCCTTATTGATGGGACCGATTGCTGCGCGAACCATTGTTTCCTCTGGCCTGCCCACAACCTTCCTGCTATTCGGGATTGGTTATCTCGTCTTCGTGGTGTTGTCCGCTCAGCTTTTTGTCAACCCGCCGTCTGACTGGAAGCCTGAAGGGTGGGTCCCGTCAGGAAAAGTGGCCCAAGCGGCTAGTACTGAGAGCTACACGGTAAAGGAAGCCATGGGCACCCGACAGTTCTTTCTTCTGTGGGGCATGCTGTTCCTGAATGTTCTGGCTGGAATCATGATCATCAGCCAAGCCTCTCCTCTGGCCCAGCAGCAGGTCCATCTGACGGCAGTTGCGGCGGGCGTCATGGTCGGTCTGCTTGGCATTTTCAATGCGGCTGGAAGATTCTTCTGGGCATGGTTATCCGACCTAATTGGCCGATCCCGGGTTTACCTGTTGTTGTACGTCATTCAGGCTGTGGTCTTTGTCTGCCTGCCCAGGATCAGCACCTACACAGTCTTTTTCGTGGCGCTGGCGATCATTTATCTGTGCTACGGCGGCGGCTTCGGAACCATGCCATCGTTTACGGCTGACTATTTCGGTCCGAAGTATGTGGGCGGAATCTACGGCTGCATCTTGTTGGCCTGGGGCGTGGGTGGTGTGGTATCGCCGCTGATGATCGCCCGCTTACGCCAGGTTACCGGGCAATACACTACGGCGATCTACATCATCGCTTCAGTCATGGCGATTTCCACTCTCTTGCCGCTCATTGCGAGGGCTCCGGTGAAGGATGCTGCGGCTCGCCAGAAGATAAAGTCTGCCGCCTAGGGCGGTGTCTTACCGGACCGGACTTGGGTTATCGCAACCTGACTGATTTTCCCGCCAATCAGAATTCTTTCGGCTATCTGTCACTCCTCGATGTGACCTCCAGTCCATGGGCACTACTGTTCCAATCGGCAATGTCATCCTTTCCGCATAGCGGAGGATCTGATTTCACGGCCCGCCGACCGCAGTCGCAGACGGAATCGAATGACGCCTCTGACCGGCGACGGCCGCGCAATGTCACTGAATTGGCAGCCGTGGCGTGCTAAACAAAGTACAGCCCAAACGCTACGAGGATCGGTGTCATGAACAAATTACAGGAACAACCCGCCACGCTGACGGTTGCCGCCTTTAACGGCAGCGCACGAAGAAATGGAAATACTTCGATCCTGCTGCGATACGTTTTAGAAGAGCTGGAGAAGGAAGGAATCGCAACCGAGTTGATACAGATAGGCGGGGCGAACATCCATGGCTGTCTGGCGTGCCGCAAGTGCTCGACTCGAAAAGATGGGCGTTGCTCACAAGCTGATGACATGGGCAATGTCTACATCGAAAAGATGGCGCACGCGGATGGCATCCTGTTGGGTTCGCCAACGTATGTGGCCGATGTCTCGCCCGAAATAAAAGCCTTGATGGACCGCGCTTGCCTGGTTTCGAAGGCTAACGGCGGCATGTTTCGGCGCAAGGTCGGAGCTGCGCTGGTGGCTGTCCGCAGGGCGGGCGCGATCCACGCGTTCGACACCCTCAATCACTTCTTCCTCATCAATCAGATGATTGTTCCGGGCTCTTCCTATTGGAATATCGGCATCGGCTGGGAACCCGGTGAGGTCGAGAAGGATGCCGAGGGAATCCGAACCATGAAGGTGCTGGGACAGAACATGGCCTGGCTGCTTCAGAAGGTGGCAGAGACGAAGAGAGAAGAAGCGTTCGCTCACGATGGCAAAGGCTGACGCGGTTGCGAGAAGGCCGGAACCGCATGGGGATCTCTGGTAATGAAACTTTCCTGGAGTCATGCCAAGACGTATCCGGACGCGCCGCACGAATACCTGCTCCGAGATCAGTATCCTGACACGTTCACTCACTACGAAGGGCGTCTGCGCGAGGAAGGAGTCGATGAGCAGTTCACTCTGCGCGGCAGAACCGCCGTTTATCGATACTTCTACGGCGGCGACGGATACAAATACTGGATCATTGGCGAAGTCCTGAACCGCTGCATCGTCGCAAGTCCGGCACGAAACGCTTCCCGAGGGCCGACAACCGGGGACGAGCAGTTTCCAGGCGGAGAAGACCTGTAGGGCGGTGACGTAAAAGAGGGGCGCGTCGCGAGGGACCTACGGCAACTTCGCATACTCAGTTTTGGCTTGCCGCAGGATCGGAGTATCGGGGTCGGCGTCGTTCCAGATCGCGAGGAAATTCTGATACTCGGTGCGAGCCGCTTCGGTGTCGCCCGACATTACTTCAGCGCGTGCCAATTGCAGATGAGCCAATGCACCGGTCACCGCGTTCACCACGATTCCGGGATTAGCAATGAGCTTCTGAAATTCCGCGGCCGCCTTTGGTCCGTCGCCTAGTTCCAGATAAGCCAGGCCTCGTACATAGGCCGGCTGAAGATCAGCGTAAGAATCCATCGCCATTTCATAGGGTAAGGCGGTCTCTAACATTTCCACCGCCCTTCCAGGCTGTTTTCTGTTAATGGCAATCATCGCCCGAATCGTCGGCAGCGTGTAGTTCTGCATGAGCGTGCCGACCGGATATTGCCGGTCCAATTCGTCGGCCAGCGCCTCCGCCTGTGCGTTATCTCCTACCCTCGCCAGGTTGAAACTTCCCCGCTCCATGGCCGAGCGATTGTGGCTCATCGCCAACGCTTTCGCTGTAAACTCCCGGGCCGTCGAAGTATGGCCCACCTCTGCATCGATCCAGGCGCGGCCGATGTAGTGTTCCGCTGCGCTCTCACTTTCGTGGTTCGCAAGCTGCAGCGATGCAGCGTGGTCAAATAGCGCTCGTTCCCGAACAAGGCGACCGTGATAGGCCTCTGTAAGAGCCGATTCGACCTCCAACCTGTCCTGATATCCCGGCTTCCCTTTTGCAGCTTCCGCGATTTGTTGCATGGTCGCTGTGTCACCTTTGATAAAGGCGAGCTCGTAACGAACCGTCTGCAGATTTTCGCTATCGATATGGTGGGCTTTGGCGGTTTCCAAGGTAGCCTCAGCCTCATCCATTTTGTTGAGCTGGATATAGATTTTGATCAAATTAAAATATGGAGTAACTTGATCAGGCTCAAGCCGAATTGCCTCACGGAGTTCATCGGCGGCTCGGTCATACTGCCCCCGCAACGAATATTCGCGTGCCAATCGGATGTGAGGACCGGCATCTCCGGGATAGGATTGAATCCAGCGGGTAGAACTCTCTATGACCTTCGGACTTTCGCCCGTGACCTGCTGATAGTAGACACTTTCAATGTAGAGCCGTTCTCTTTCGCTTACCCGGTTGCGCAGTTCGTACGCTCGCTCGAAACTTTCCTTTGCGGAACCTGCCTCGGCCAGGCTGAAATAGATCGATCCCATTACCGCGTAAGCTTGAGCAAAATTCGGATCGAGCGTGACCGCCCGCTGCATATAAGGAAGAGCCTCGGCGTTACCCTTTTGCTGACGCAAGATCTGGCCCGTCGTAAAAGCCTGAAGAGCTTCCAGCGAGGACGTTGTGACCTCCATCAGGGGTTTGTCGAAGGTTTGTACAGAACGCAGCGACTCGCCTAACTGACGGCGAAGCTGGGCGTCTGCTTTGTCGAGCGCCCGCAATACCTGTTCCCGGTTTTGCGCGGTTGCGCTAGTCCCGGTGATGCTTTCATTGGTCTTGCAGTTCAGGGCCGTAAGTTCGATCCGATAATGCTGCTCCTCCTGCTCAATGGAGCCAGCCACATAAGCCTGGCTGTTGGTGCGCAGGCAGACTTCACGCGCTACGTCGCGGGAGAGTCGCTGATCGGCAGGCTTCTCCATCTGCTTCAGGGCGGTTGCCACTCTGCGGTCGGGGAGGACGCGCAGAAACGGCGACTGTTCCAGATCGATAGCCAAGGCTTGGCGCAACGTGCCATCGAAGATGGGATCATCTGTCGTATTGGCGAAGTCGGCGATTACGAGGGTGTCCTGCGGTTGGAGCGCGTGCGCCTTGCGCAAGTGCAGATAGAAAAATATGGCCGCAACAGCGATCAACATTCCAGCCCAAGCGACCATCGCCTTTCGGCTGCGACCTGCCGCCACGGCCTGTGACGGCGCCGGAGCCATCTGTCTCTTGGAAGGCGAACCTTTTGCGGAAGACGACGACTGTTGTCCTGTCAAGGCGACTTCCGCTTGGCCGCCACCCTTCAATGCGGAGTTGGAGGTTGCGAACAGCGGCGGGCTCGTACTTGTTCGCAAGCTTTGCAAATCAGCGCGGATTTCCGAGGCGTGCTGATATCGCTGATTCCGATCTTTCTCCAGACACTTGTTAATGACGTGCTGCAGACCGTCCGGCATTTCTGGATTCAGCTGCAATGCCGGCGCCGGACTGCCCTGCACAATGGACAGAAACAACTCGCCCGTCGTGTCGCCTTGAAAGGGGGCCGTGCCCGTGGCCATCTCGTAGAGCACAATGCCGAAAGAGAACAAATCGGTGCGCTCGTCCAGGGCCTTCCCCAAGGCCTGTTCCGGAGACATGTACGCCATGGTTCCCAGGGCCGACAAACCGCTGGTCAGATTCGGATCATTGCCGCCCCCGGCGGCTACAGTCTCGGTCCGCTTCGCGGATGTTTTCTTGGCCAGGCCAAAATCCAGAATCTTGGCTCGCCCTGTGCGAGTAACGAAAATGTTCGCCAGCTTGATGTCGCGGTGAAGAATACCTTCGGCGTGCGCCGCTTCCAGGGCATCGAGAACCTGCGCGGAGATATCGAGAACGCGATCGGGCTCCAGTTGGCCCTGCTGCAGCAATTCTTTAAGGTTGCTGCCGTCAAGGAACTCCATGGCAATGAAGAGCTCGCCCTGCTCCTCACCAATTTCATAGATAGTGCAGATGTTTGGGTGGTTTAGCGCCGAGGCGGCCCGGGCCTCGCGCACAAAACGATCGCGCAGTTGTGGATCGTGAGCGAAGCTTTCGGGCAGTAACTTGAGCGCGGCGAAGCGCTCCAGACGCGTGTCCTGGGCCTTGTAGACGACTCCCATTCCACCCGCGCCAAGCATCTCCATGATGCGGTAGTGGGAGATAGTAGTTCCGATCATAAGGGACCCAGCCTGGCGAGATGCCTGATGATAGGGTGCCTGGAACGGGCAGTCAATCCAGCCTTCAGCAGATGTTCCTTGAAATGGCTGCCTTTGACCGGCCGCAGGTCTTGTTCTGACGGGTTGCAGGTTAAGTGGAAGTTTCCAGAATCGGCACGTTGCAACATAAATTTGGCGTCTGCGGCCGTTCGTCTCAACTCCAGCAGGGATCGAGTATCTCCGGTTCGGGTCGTAAGTCGACGCCCACGACATCGCACTTTCAAATCAGGAGGCGTGCGAGCCCGTAGAAATACCGCGCGGCTAAGGGATAGAATGCGACAACGAATGATCTGAATAGGATCAACGCGTCCGACGCTTGACTGCTCACGAGACGTGCCGGCCCGTTCCCTGGCATAAAGGAAAACAGAGGATGAGCATGAACGACCTATCTCCTTCCGCCGAATCGGCCAGCCACAAAGCGAGCTCTCCCAGAAGGTTTCTATCCCAGCGGTCTCCGCGGTGGCTGGGCATCGAACGCGACTGGTGGCTGACGGCAATACTGGTTACGGGATCGATAGCATGCGGATTCTTGACAGTGCTCTGGTACAAGGTTCCAAAGCCTGCCGCCGCCGTCATGTGCGCTTTTGCTTGCTTGGGAGTTGGCTCACTTTTAGGTTTTGTGTTTGCAATACCGCGTTCCATCAGCGGTCGAGATGGCTCAGCAGATGGCGTCGGCGAAACTCGTTATTCCCGGCTTGCCGTAAATACGAATATGGAACAAATTTCCGATTGGTTAACAAAGCTGCTGGTCGGGGTGGGGTTGGTTGAGCTAAAAGAATTGCCGCAAGGTCTTGGCGCGGCCGCCCGATACGTCGCACCCGCGTTTGGGGATGACAGCAGGCTAGTCCCATTTGCCGCAGCGCTCTTAGCTTACTTCACAGTGGAAGGATTTCTAGGTGGTTACTTAGCAACCCGAATATTCTTCCAGCGTGTGTTCGAGGAGTCCGATCCCGATTCGCATTGAAGAGTCGCGCCACGCTGTCTGTCTGCTGATCCCCTTGATGGCAACGAGTACCGAGACGACATCGGGCAGGTGTCCAACCGGAATCATCTTGAAACCAATCCCGTCAGGTCTTCCTGTAGCACCTCACGCGCAGTTGTAAAACCAAGTTGCCCGGTCGAGAATGCGTGGTACTCTCTTGCCGCACACTACTTCTGAGGGGTGATTACATGACCGATCAGCAGGTCGTCGCTTCCCTTTTCGAAATCAGCTTCCGACCGAGGACAGTAGCGCTCATCTCGTTGTTGACTCTGGCGGCCGCTCTTATTCCCCCAACTGCACAGGCCCAGACTTTCGCAGTGCTTTACAGCTTCACCGGTGGACTGGACGGCGCCAGCCCTTGGGGTCAGTTGGCAACGGACTCGGCAGGGAACTTCTATACCGGCACGATGGAAGGTGGCAACAACACTGGCTCAGGCGCAGCCATTAAGCTAAAGGCGGTTTCAGATGGTTGGCTCATGCAGCCGCTGTATGACTTCAACGGTGGAACCGGCGATGGCGTCCAACCGCAAGTCGTAGTTGCACCCGACGGTTCTGTTTTCGGAGCGACTCAGGCTGGCGGCCTGGCCGCGTGCGGCATCGTTTTCCAACTCAGGCCTAGTCCCACGCCGCCCATCACTGCTTTAGCGCGTTGGAATGAAACTATCTTGCACACGTTCGCAGGTGGCAGCGATGGCTGTAATTCCTTTTCTCCTCCTATCATCGACGCCGCGGGCAACTTGTACGGCACCACTGCCGACGGTGGCGGCCCCAACTTTGCCGGCGTGGTGTACGAGTTGGTGCGTTCGGGTGAAACCTACACTGAACGGATCTTGCATACATTTTCCGGGCCTGACGGAGCGGTACCTGGGGCTGGGCTAATCGCGGATAGTTCGTTCACCAATCTCTACGGCGTCACCCAAATAGGCGGCTCAGCGGGCTACGGAGCGGTTTTCAGACTGACCAATAATGGGTCCGATTGGACGGAGACCGTTCTCTACAACTTTCACAACAGCTCGGATGGCCAGCAACCCCAGGCCGGGCTGGCGATGGACGCGTCGGGAAATCTCTATGGTTCCGCTGGCCTGGGAGGAACCGGCGGCGGCGGGACAGTCTTTGAGCTTATGCCTTCTGGCGGAAGCTACACGTTCCGATTGCTCTATGCCTTGCAGTGCGACTATCCGTCCTGCATCGGTCCCTACCTCGGCTACCTGACACTGGATTCCGCCGACAACATCTATGGCACCACCCTCAACGAAGGGGCTCACACCTTCGGCTCAGTCTTCGAACTGACTCCTTCCGGCGGAAATTACACCTTCACGGACCTGCATGATTTCAGCCTAGGCAGCGACGACGGTGGATTTCCCGATGGAGGCGTCATTCGGGATGCCGCAGGAAATCTCTACGGCACGGCGGTTGACGGCGGGACGTACAGCAGCGGCATCATCTTCCGACTTACGCCGTCCCAATCTCCCAAATAGGCGGCAGCAATGAACCTGCTCGCAGGTGGGCGGACAGCTCCGATCGAATGACGCGTCTGCGGGATGAAAATTGCGGCATCGCGTGCTGTGGGTGAGTCGGGTGATCCGAACGGGGCCTCCGTCCACAGCTTCCTTTCCCTGCGCCAACATATCGCTCCTTGACACGATGGGAGGGGTTCTCTAGCGTACATACGCAAAGGACTCTTCAACCACTCGTGTCGATCCGCATCAGATTCGTCTTGCTGACGGCAGTCGCGGTCGCGCTCTGTTCGTTCTCATTCGCTGAGAAAATCAAAGACATCAAACCCGCCGGGTTTGTCATCGACCTCGCTCACGTCATCGATCCGACGACCAAGAGCCAGTTGGAGACCATCTGTGCCGAGGTCCAGCAGAAGACGGGAGCCCAGATCGCGGTCGTGACCGTGAACTCCCTGGACGGCGAAAGCAAGGAAGACTACGCAGCCGACCTTTACAAGCAGTTGGGTGTCGGACCGAAGAAAGATAATCGGGGCGTGCTGGTCTTGCTGGCCCCCTCGGAGCGCCAATACCGGATCGAGGTCGGCTACGGCCTGGAGCCTGTGATCAACGACGCCCGCGCCGGCGACATTGGCCGTGCCATGGTGCCCGATCTGCGGCAACAGGATTACAGTGGCGCCGTCCTGATCGCGGTGCAACAAGTTGCCCAGCTAATAGCGGCGGACAAGGGAGTTCAGTTGAATGGCGTGCCGGCCGGAGCCCGTCCACCTACCGCTGTATCGCCACCTTTGCCGTCATGGTTGCCATGGCTGGTCATCATCGTTATCTTTTTCGTCATCCGCGGAATTATCAGAGCCGTAAAGCGCGGCGGAGGCGGGCCGCGCTCGGGAGGCGGAGGCGGCTCGGCCTTACCGTGGTTTCTTCTTGGTAATGCCATGGGAGGACGGGGCGGTAGTTGGGGCGGCGGTTTCGGTGGAAGTTCCGGAGGATTTTCAGGCGGCGGCGGAGGCTTTGGGGGCTTCGGTGGGTTTGGCGGCGGAATGAGCGGAGGCGGTGGCGCCGGCGGAAGCTGGTAAGCCGGTCCTGAAAGTTAGAGGCAATGAAGAAACCGGAAGAAAAACTGAAGGAACTCGTCATCCGATTGCAGAAGGCATGCGGCGACAATCTGCTGTCCGTCGTGGTCTACGGTTCTGCGGCTCGCGAGGATTTCCACGAGACATTTTCCGACGTGAATTTGCTCGTCGTGATGCGGCAACTGCCGCAGGAATCGTTTTCGTCGCTGGCCAAGGTAGTCGGCTGGTGGAGTCGTGACGAGAAGCTGCGGCCGCCGTTGATCATGACGATCGAAGAACTGCGTGAGTCGGCCGACGTGTTTGCCATCGAATTGCTCGACATTAAGAGATCGCACCGAACTTTGTTTGGTGAAGACGTGGTCGCCGGGGTCGATGTTCCGATGAACCTGCATCGCGTGGAGGTTGAGCACGAGCTGCGTACTACCCTGCTGCGACTGCGTCACCACTTCCTGCTGGCGTCGGATAACAATGACGAACTCCGGGCTGTGCTGGCGAAGTCGGTCACCAGCGTCGTAACCCTGTTTCGTCATGCATTGATCGTGGTTGGGAAGGAACCTTCGCACGATAAGGCAGAGGCGCTTCAGCAAGCGGCGGAGGCATTTCAGTTTGAAGCGGCCCCGTTGCAGGCCGTACTCGAACTACGTAATCACGAACGCCGTCCCGAAAACCTGGCCGAGTTGTACCATGCCTACATGGCCGCGATCCACAAGGTCGCTCACGGGTTGGAGCGCTGGGCTCCAAAGCGCAAACTGCAGAGTACGTCTTAGCGTAAGTCGCAGCCTGTTTTCATCAGCGGCTTCGGTGGAGAAAGATCGATATGAAAAAAGGACTCATTGCACTCGCTATCGTCGTATTGCTTCTCTTCTGGATAGGTGGCTCGTTTATCAGCCACCGCAACGAGATGGTTCGCAAGCGTGAAGCGGTTAACGCGGCCTGGTCGCAAGTGGACGTGGTTCTGCAACGGAGATCGGACCTGATTCCGAACCTGGTGGAAACCGTGAAGGGCTTCGCGAGCCATGAAGAAAAAGTATTCGGCGACATCGCCGCGGCGCGAGCCGCAATGGCCGGCGCTAAGACGCCGCAGGATAAGATAGCCGCCAATGGTCAACTCGATTCTGCTCTGAGCCGGCTTCTGGTTGTGGTCGAGAATTATCCGCAGCTGAAATCAAACGAGAACTTCCTGCGCCTTCAGGACGAACTGGCGGGCACCGAAAACCGTATCGCCATCGAGCGCCGCCGGTATAACGAAACAGTGCAGGATTACAACACCTACATCTCGCTGTTCCCAAATAATATTGTGGCCAGCATGTCGGGCTTTACCCGCAATGACGCCTACTTCAAGACCGATGAAGGGGCTCGCCAGGCTCCGAAGGTGAATTTCGGAACTCCAGCGCAGCAACCTGCTCCGGCGACCCAGTAAGGTATCTGGTGCGGCTATGGCACGCATTCAATAAGGGCTGGAGTAGAAAAGCGCAAGAGGTGCCTGAAAAGCGGTGCTGAAGTCTTCAAAAATCGCCACCGGCACCTCCTCCTCCCGAAACGCCGCCCCCGAAGTGAACACCTTCGCTCGTTGCTTGCGGTTTTGGTGTTATCGACTGAGGTGTGACCAGGCCCAATACGGCGGAAGCAGCGCTCATCCACTGCTTGTCCCTTCCCGACAGGCGCGCAGCGGTAAAGCCGCCGCGAACTCCGCCTGCACCCTGAGCTAGCCAGCGTCGAATAAACCAGGCGACGCCGGTCAACATGATCCCCAGCAGCATCGGGTCCCAAGTATGGCGCGGCAAACCGAGATAGGGTTTATTGGAGACGAAGGTCAAGACCGCGGCGATCGTGCCCACAGCGATGACGAAGCGGTCCTTCTCGCGAATTCCGCGCGCGAGTATGACCGGCGGAAGGCACCAGGTCAGCACCCAGGTGGACCAGTAGAACGACGCCGTGTATTCCGTGACGGAGCTGGCGCTGCCTGTCCAAGTCCACCATTCAGTCGGCAGGTTCGACGGTGACAGCTTGAGATTGATGGCCAGATAGATGCCGAGCCAGAGAAATGCTTCTACCAGCGAATATGCGTCCTCGAGGTAATCGAAGCGGTGGCGAGTCCTTAGTGCAGCTACACCAAGCAGCCCGACCACGAAAAACGCTGCAATCATCGCACGATGCGCAGCATCGGATGAGGTCCAGTAGCCCGACAGCGCGACTGCAAAAATCATTGCGGCGGGAAATGCGTACCAAAGTCCGAAGCGGCGCCAGATCCACAGCGACGCCACAGTACCGGCTGCAGGAACCAGGGAGTGAGCTGCGTCCGAAGGCGGCAGCACACGATATCCGCTGAATAAAGCGATCTGCATACCTATGCAGAGAAATCCAACCGAGCCGACGGCGAGAGCTTCTTCGATGCCAAAGCGATACAAACGTGCCCGGGAAGCGGCAAGCTCTGCGGCTGCATAGCTAATGGCAGCCCAGATCAACAGGAAAACGCCGCTGGTTTGCTCCAATGAATGCGGGAAAAAAACCTGGTAGAACAGCCCCACCGCGGCACATACGCTAATCAGGGTGAAGAGGAAGAGAATTAGCCGCAGGAAAATGTCAGTCGTGCGCAGCCCGGAAACCGTGTCCTGCTCCAGATGCTGGTATTGTTCCTTGGTCAAGAAACCCTCGCCAGCCCAGTCAGCGATTAGCTTGCGTGCGCGCAGGGTCTCTTCGTCGGACGCCGAATAGACTCTCACGCGTGCCTCCCGAAACGGCGCGCAATCACCACCAGCCCCACAACCATCGCAACACCGGTAAACACGAAATAGGTCAGCACGAAAGTAAAGTCACGGATATTGCGGATGAGCATCGAGCTGATGCCCACGTATCCGTAGACGGCGGAATACGCGACGAAGGCAAATTGCCGACGCTTCAGGCCCCAGGCGAGAGAAACACCACAAGCGACAAGCAGGGCGAGAAGCCAAGGGCCATATCCCTCGCGATCGAAGACGCCCGAGAGCAACGCCCAGAAGCAGACGTTGGCTGCGATATTGAGATACGTGCCGAAGAAATGCGGTTTCAGACCACGACGCTGCAAGAGCGCTCCGAGGCCTCCGATCACCAGGCTGTAGACCAGCGCGTATTGCCGGTAAGCCGCGTCCTGATGCGATGGAAAGTGCGATATGGTCAGCCCAAACCATCCGGCGAGCGAAGACAAAGCCAGCGACAGCACAAAGCGATTGTCAAAACGATAAGCGAGGAAGAAAAAGAAGCCGGCAGTCGCCAGAAGATACAGATCCCATTGTCCGGAGAGTACGTGGAACCGGTTCTCCAGGTAAGCAAGCTCTACGCACCAGACGAGGCTGCCCAGGTAAAGCACGTAATCGAAAATCGCATTAGGTGCTGGCGTTGGCGTGGGTGACCAGGCGGGCGCGCGAGAAAAGCAATACCAGAAACAAGTGCCGAGGATGGCGGAGAGGATGGCGAGGACGACAACGTCACCGAGCTGTTGCGACCACGTGGTGACGGTCCAGCCAAGTCCGGCAACGAATGCCAGCACACCAGCATAGAAAAGAACATTCAGCTCGAGGAAAAGGGAAAACGGCTCCCTGCGGGAAAGGCCTGCCAGATGGGCGTGCTGCTCCGGCGATATCGTGCCTTGCTCCCTCCAGTGATCCAAGCGGACGAAGATAGTCATGACCTCTTCGTTCTGCCGGGACAATCGACGTCGCTGATTGGCCCAGCAGTCTACTCATCGTACATCCGGATAGACTCGCTACGGCAAGAAATGCGCAAAGAGGATGTGCCACGAGTCGAATTGGTCCTGATGTCCAGCTTTGCCGCACCTGCCTCGATAGGGATACTTTCGCGCCCACGGAATTCGCCGGTTCCCATGCCATTGATGCCAGTGATAGTCTTCAGGCTTACCCTGATTTTCGCGAGTTTCGGACCTTCGTTCGTCTCACTGTCAAAGTCGCGGTTCTATTTGCCTCGACTTTTGCTCTGTGCTGCGATCGTTCCGATGCTTGTAACCTATCGGCCGCGCAGTGGATTAGTCATCGTATTTGACGCTCCCCTGCCGGGCCCTTGGCGCGGCTCATGCAGTAACGAATCATCTTGCCAAGTAGTGTTTGACGGCTCAATATCCGGAGAGGTTCGAACTTATCATGCATAGTCCATCGAAGACGTACCTCATGCTCGTCGTGATGTTTTCTGTATCACTATCGTCCCTTGCCCAGAATCAGGCGACTGCTCCCACTCCAAAGCGTTCCACCATCGGCCTGGTTCTTCAAGGTGGCGGGGCTCTGGGGCTGGCCCACGTTGGCGTCATTACCTGGCTGGAAGAACATCACATTCCGGTGGATTACATCGCCGGCACCAGCATGGGCGGGCTGGTCGGCGGCGTTTACGCCACCGGACATAATGCCGCCGAGATGCGCCAGATCGTGAATAGCATCCCATGGGACGAAGTGCTGTCGCCGATGACCCCTTTCGACGACCTCTCATTCCGGCGCAAGGAAGACGCCCGCGATTATCCCAACAGCCTGCAGTTCGGATTACGCAAGGGTCTTCAATTTCCGGCGGGTCTTAACTCCGGCCAGCAGGTTTCTCTAGTTCTGGATAAGATCGCCCTTCCCTACTCGGACATCAAGAGCTTCAATGATCTGCCCACGCCCTTCGCTTGTGTAGCCACGGACCTGGTCAGCGGAAAGGCCAAGGTGTTCCGCAGTGGTTCGTTGGGTCTGGCGCTCCGTTCCACCATGTCTCTGCCCGGAATTTTCACGCCGGTACGCACGAAGGATGCTATCTACGCCGACGGTGGACTGCTGCAGAACATTCCAGTCGAAGTAGCCAAACAGATGGGAGCCGATCTGACACTGGCGATTCACCTGGAAGAGGCGCCAGTGCCTGCGAATGCAAATCTCTCCTCCTTCGCGGTCCTCGGACAGTCGATCTCGGTCATGATCTCGGCCAACGAGCTACAGAGCATGGAGAAGGCGGACATTCTCGTCTCCGTTCCAGTACAGAAGTGGAGCGCCCTAAGTTTCAACGACGCCGACGCCATCATCAAGGCCGGATACGATGCCGCCGCAGCGAAGTCCAGGCTCTTATTGACGCTCGCCGTGGATGACGCCACCTGGAAACAGTATCTTGCCGACCGCCAATCGCGTGTTCGCGGCAATCCCGTTCCCGAGTTTGTCGCGGTCGAAGGTGTGTCGGGCCATTTGTCGCAACGGATCGAGGAGAAAACTTCCGACCTAACGGGAAAGCCCATCGACTTCGATCAGCTGAATCAAGAAATCATGCGCCTCAAGGGGACAGAACGCTATTCGGCGCTGAGCTATCAGATGGTCGATCGCAATGGTAAGCAGGGGCTGCTGATTAAAACCGAACCCAGTGAGGTTGGCCCACCTGTGGTTGAGCCTCTCATCCTTATCGACGGATCAAGTTTGAAGAACGTTACGCTCGACATGGGAGCCAGGGTGACCTGGTTCGACGTTGGGGGCTTCCGCTCGGAATGGCGCAATGATTTCGTGGTGTTCTCTGACTACGGGCTGAACTCCGAGTACTACCACCCCTTCACGCCGCTGACCCATTGGTTCATCGCGCCACGAGCGATGGCCGATAACAATCCGCTGTACATTTACGACAACAATCAGCTGGTGACCACGTACCGGCGCTCCACTCTCGGCGGAGGCGTGGATGTTGGCTACCAGTTTTCAAACACCGGTGAGCTGCGCATGGGATACGAAGGCGGCTGGCAGGATTTCGAACGGCAAATCGGCAACCCCAAAGAACTGCCATCCTTTTCCGGCGGCTACGGTGTTAGCCGTCTGCAATACCGGTTGGATCGCCTGGATAATGCGGTGATTCCTTTCTCGGGAGTAAGTTTCACCGGTGATTTTCTCTGGTACAACGCCAGTCCGGAAGCGCCGAAACCGTATCCGGTGCTGGAGGGCGCGGGACAGCTTCACCACCGACTTGGCGAGGTGTCTTCGGTTTTCCTGGACGGGTCCGCGGGCACGACGTTCAATTACACGACTGGCCTTCCGCAGTTCTCGCTGGGAGGCTCGCGCGAGTTGGTGGCCTACGGAACCAACGAACTGCTGATGGACAAGTACTTCTTATTCCAGCTGGGATACATCCGGCAATTGGCGAAGCTCCCGCCGCTGCTGGGCAGCGGTATCTACTTCCTGGGGGTGTACGAGGCAGCGCAGGTTTACGGCCCGCCCAGTTCGATGGTAAACAAAGCGTCGGGCTTCCCAACCGACGGCGCTGCGGGCATCGTCGTCAATACGATCTTCGGGCCGGTGGAAGCGGCTTACGCCTACGGCGATACCGGTCATCAGAAGTTCTTCTTCCGGGTCGGCCGGTTGTTCTGAGAGATTTTGAGCGAGGTAAAGATCGTCAGGCAGAAAGACGAGCATCTACATCAGCCTGGGAAAGCTGAAGGCTAGTCGAATTGGTGACGATTCGCTCTCAAACTCCGACCCGTCCAATTCGATGTTGTTGGGTCACTGAATAAGGCGCTTCTCTGCTGGTTCGAAATCTTGTCTCTTGTTCGTCCTGCAGGAAAGGGTGGCTACGTAACGGATGGAAATTAGAAGTTATTTGGTGGAGCTAGTCGGGATCGAACCGACGACCTCATCGTTGCGAACGATGCGCTCTCCCAGCTGAGCTATAGCCCCACGTGAAAGAATGACTTTCGCCGGGCTTGGAATCGCTGCCGGCACAATCCATTATACAAATAAGTCGCTGCTTCGGAAACGTGTTCAGCGCGCTCAGCAGCGGCCGGTCGTGGTCTACTGCGCACGCATTTCGTCCAGCGCTGCGCCCAGTCGCTCTAAGGCTACGCGCGTCATCTCTGGCTCGCCGCCGATGCCGATGCGGAAGTGTTGCGGCATGTCGAAGTAGCTCCCGGGAACCACCGCGGTTTCATACTTCTGGCGTAAGAGTTTGTCCAGAGCTTCGACGCTTCCCTGTCGCAGCTTCGGAAAGACGATGGTTCCCCACTCAGGCTGGAAGTATTCGATGTCGTCGCGGGAGTTGAGAAAACCCTGGAGAACGGGGCGATTCGCGTTCAGGAGCGCTTTGGCACGATTGATCACGCGGTCAAGATTGTCAAACGCGATGACGCTCATCAACTCCGCCGGATATGCGGCGTTCACTCCGAACAGGTCGTTGATGTGCCACATGCGTTGCGTGAGTTCCGGATTCGCCAGCACCCACCCGCATCGCAGACCGCTCAAACCGAAGGCCTTGGTCAGGCTGCTGGTCACCAGGAACTGATCACCGAGGTGAATTGCAGGGCGTGGCCGGCTTTCATACATCGCCTCCAGATAAACCTCGTCGACCAGGACGAAGGCATCGTGCTTCGTCGCAATCTCTCCAACAGCGCGCAGCGTCGGCTCGTCGATCAGCGCTCCGGTCGGATTGTGCAGATTGGTCAGCACAATCAGGCGCGTCTTCGGGGTCATCTTCGCTTCTATCTCGTTCGGATCAACCCGGAAACCGTTTTCCATGCGGCGCTCGAAGTAGCGAATGCCGACACCAAGATAATCGAGCGTACTCGGCAGCAACTCGTACGTCGGATGCTCGACCAGCGCTTCATCCCCGTGCTCCAGTGTCGCCGCAAGGGCCAGGTGATTGGCCATCGAGGTTCCGGCGGCGGTTACTACCTGATCTGGGGTGACGCCGTTGAACTTTGCCAGCCGGTCCAACAACGGAGCATACCCATACAACGTGGGACCATTGATCTCGAGGTCGCCGATCGTCACTGGCAGTTCGGCCAACGGATAGCTCATGATCCCGCTGGTCGCCAGGTTGAATTTGGCGGCCGACCGGAGCTTAGCGAACTCCATGTACGGTGAGGTGGCGTGCGTGCGCGAAGGCATCAGATCTTTGCTTCTCCCGATTTATTTTTTGCCGCCCAGAATGCGTAGACCGGCAGCCCAAGCGCCAGAATCGACATTCCGAGCAGGCTGTTCCTGGGATACTTATAAATCGTATTGATCACTACCAGCCAAGATGCCAGGACAAAGGCTCCGGTGGTAAATGGATGCCCCGGTGCGCGATAGCCATTGTTGCCGCTGGATTCGGCATCTCGCCGGCGCAGGATGAAGAGGCTCGCGCCAGTCAGGCCGAAGAACAGGAAGTCCATCGACACTACGTAGTTCAGGATCTGGTCGTAACGTCCGGAAAGCGCGACAACGATGGTCCATAAACTTTGTAAGGCAATCGCTAAGGCGGGGACGTGCGTGCGTTTCGTGACTTTGGCGACGCTGCGAAAGAAGAGGCCGTCGCGTGCCATGGCGAAGTACACGCGCGGCGCGGTCAGGACCGACTGGCTGAGAAATCCCAGCGTAGACAGGGCGATACCGAGCGCGATCAGGCGAGCGCCGCCGTCGCCCATGGCCACGCGCATGACCGCCGTGGCTGGCACACGCGTGTTAGCAAGCCCCTGCGGCCCGAGGGTACGCACGCAAACAAAGTTCACACCCACGTACAGGATGACTACGCCCGCAACCCCGAGCAGCAACGCCCGAGACAAATTTCTGCGTGGGTCTTTGATCTCTTCGGCGATAAAGTTGGTCGTCTGCCATCCCCCGAAGGCGAACAGCACCGGAACCATGGCTGCGCCGACGGCTGTCAGCAAGTCGAACGAGGGAGGCCGGTCGAGAACGGGGTGCAGCAGCGGTTGCGGCGAGCTCACCAGGAACAGGCCGGCGCCGATCAGTCCGGCGATGGCGGCAATCTTCAGCAGCATCAGAACGCTTTGCATGCGGCTGCCGAGCTTCACGCCCAGGCAGTTGACGATGGTCAGCACAACGATGGTGACGACGACGATCAGGCGCTCGGATAAATTCCAGCCCGTGAGCTCGATCAGATAGCGCGCGAAGGTTACAGTCACCGCAGCCATGCCGCCGGTCTGGATGACCAGCAGCAACACCCATCCATAAAGAAAGCCAACGGCGGGATGAAACGCTTCGCGCAAATAGGCGTACTGCCCGCCGACTGCCGGACGCCGCGCCGCCAGTTCCGCATAGACGAATGCGCCCAACATCGCAATGATCCCGCCTAATACCCAGGCGCCAAGGATGAGCAACGGCGTGTGGACCTGAAGGGCGACAACATAGGGGTTGATGAAGATACCCGCGCCGACAATGCCGCCCATGACGATCATGGTGGCGTCGAACAATCCAACCTGGCGGAGCAGGCCAGTGGAACTGCCAGGTTGGTGCGGTTTGGGCGATATGTCGCTCAGCGCGGCTCCTCGGCGTTCGACGTGGCAGCCCGTTTCAGGCGGTCAAACACCGCTTCCCACTCGGGCTCATCTTCGGGCGTGTCGACGGCGATCCAGTCGAAATGTTCGGCATCGAGTTCGTGCAAGACACGATAGAGTTGAGCTGCATAGGCGGCAGGATCCGGCGGCATCAGGACAAGCTTTCTCGGCGTACCCTTGGGTTCGAAACGCAATTGCAGGTAAGCGCCGCTTCCCTGCTTTGGGACATTGCCCTCATGAACGAGCCGAAGCGGCGTGCGCGGGCTATAGTGCCGCGGATGCATGCCCGGCGAAGGATGCGCCTCACCCGGCGTCGACGATAGATGAGCGACCGGGCCGATGATCTCTTCGATCTGCTCGCGTGAAATGCCACCGGGCCGCAGCAGCACAGGGACATCTCCGGCGAGCGACAGCACGGTCGACTCGATGCCCACGGTGCACGGACCGCCATCGAGGATATAGTCGACGCGATCGCCGAGTCCCTGTCGAACATGTTCGGCCGTCGTCGGAGAGAGGTGGGTAAAACGATTCGCGCTGGGAGCGGCGATTGAAATGCCTGCAGCCTCGATCAGCGCCAGTGCCGCCGGATGGGCAGGCATACGCACGCCAACTGTATCGAGCCCAGCGGTGACCAGCGCAGGCACAGCCGGCTGCTTCCTCAGTACGAGTGTTAAAGGCCCGGGCCAAAACGTCTTCGCAAGCGCCTGTGCCCTCTCCGGCCAGTCGGCCACGATGGAGCGAACCATCTCGACGCTATCGACGTGCACGATGATTGGACTGGTGGTCGGTCGGCCTTTGGCTTCAAAGATTCGTGCCACGGCAGCAGGGTCGAGTGCGTTTGCTCCCAACCCGTAGACGGTTTCTGTCGGAAAAGCCACCAGTTTTCCGGCGCGCAGCAACAATGCAGCATGCTGGATTTCTTCTTTTGACGGCTTGAACGTTTTCGTCATTCCCTAGCGTGTCCTCGCATGGGAGGGATCTGCCGAAGTCGCGGTGTCGACATCGATGTGAAGGCCGGAAGCCGAGGGCACTCCGGGTGGATAACAGTTGCCGTCCTTTGCGTAGGTTTGCCGGCAGGAAGCCGTCATCTCCGGACGTCGCGGCGATTGCGCGAATTGCCACGCCTCGGCGAACGTTGTACCGCCAGCCGATGGAGCGGGCGGCGTTTTGGGAAACACGCATCCCGGAGATGGGCCGCACTGGTCGTTGCTGATGAAGAATTCGATCTTGCGATTGCCGGCGTGCTCACGAATGTCGTTTGCAGTCACGACGGAAAGGCCCGCCGCTTCCCGAAAGGCGATGCCCGAGCAGTAAATGCCGGCGCGATATCCGCCGTGCGTCACCGCATCGACCCAGGCGTGAATGTAGGCACGTTGCTCGTCCAGCATGCGGCCGCCCTGTTCCTGATCGAGAAAAATTACCGCACCTGCGGGAAAGCCTTCTCGCCGCGCCGACTGTATGGCTGTCGCAGCATCGTTGCTGCCCACGCGGGCTGCATTCCCCGACTTCTTCAGGTAAGCGTATTCGCGGCCGTTGAAAAGCAATAGAAATCCGTAGCCGAGGGAGTCCAGCGCCTGGCGCTTGCCCACCCAGTTGTTATTGTCCTCGCCGGGAGGATTGTTGAGCCAGTAACCGGTAAACGCGAAGGTACCGCGCAGCGTCTTCATCGCAGCATCGCCGGGATACTCATTACGGTCCATCCCAAGGTACGCACTCTGCGCCGACACAGTGGCAGCCAGCAGAACTGCCGCAAGGGCCGCTTCATTCAATCGAGAAAGAAACTTCACCCTAGTAATATCGCACGTCTTCGGCCTCGTCCCGGCGAGCAGGGCGAATGGTACCCTAATCAGCGGGGCACGCCGATTCCATGATTCTCGATGCACTGCACAAGGTAGCCAATCACTGCTCGTCGTTAACTCGCGACGAGGCCCGCGAGGTCATGGCCGAGATTCTGCGGGGCGAAGCAACCGACGCGCAGATGGCGGCGCTGCTGGTCGCGCTGCACATGAAGGGCGAGACCGTCGAGGAGATTGTTGGCTTTGCGCAGGCGATTCGTGCCGAAGCAACGCCGTTGAAATCGCAGGACGGCGAGGCTCTCGACCTGAGCGGTACTGGACGCGATGCGCTGGTCGATACCTGTGGCACGGGCGGAGATACCAGCGGCACCTTCAACATCTCGACGGCGACGGCCCTCACCATCGCGGGTGCAGGGGTCAGGGTCGCCAAGCATGGCAATCGCAGTATCAGTTCCAAGTGCGGCTCGGCCGACGTAATGCAAGCGCTTGGTATCAACATCGAGTTATCTGCTGGACGTATCGGCGCCTGCCTGGAGCACTCGGGTATCGCGTTTCTGTATGCGCCGGCCATGCACTCGGCGATGCAGTATGTGCAGCCGGTGCGGCGGGAGTTGAAGCTGCGCACCGTGTTCAATCTGCTGGGCCCGCTGACGAACCCTGCCAAGGCGTCGGCGCAGGTGGTTGGCGTGTATTCGCTTGACCTGGTGGAGAAGCTGGCGCAGGCGCTTAATGAGCTTGGATTAGAGCGCGCGCTGGTCGTGCATGGACATGACGGTCTTGACGAGATCACCATCACCGGACCCAGCAAGGTTGCTGAAGTTCGCGATGGCACTGTCCGTTCGTACGAGGTCACGCCGGAAGAGTTCGGACTTCAGCGTGCGCCGCTGCAAGACCTTGCCGGAGGCGATGCAACTGCGAATGCCCAGATCATTCGCGCCATCCTCGGAGGTGAACGCTCGTGTCGTCGCGATGTCGTGCTGTTGAACGCTGCCGCGGCGCTGGTCGCCGCGGGTCATGCCGACAAAATCGGAGACGCTGTGCCATTGGCGGCCTATGCCATCGACAGCGGCCATGCGATGCAGCGCCTGCAACTGCTGATCGAATTCAGCAATCGCGCCTAGCGGCGCAGGTTTACTCACTTCGACCGCCTCATGTAAACTCAAACCACGTTGCTCGTATGCCGCAATCCGGGCAGTCGGGCGGTTAGCTCAGCTGGTTAGAGCGCCTGCCTTACAAGCAGGAGGTCGCAGGTTCGAGCCCTGCACTGCCCACCACGATCTCAAACGTTCACATTGTCTATCGATCGTGGAAAGCACGCGCCAGAGCTTCATGTTGATTCAGCATCTGACGCGCGCTGCAACTTCTGTTACAATCAAAATCGTTCGCTGATCCGTCAGCGACGATGTAAGCGGTTCCGCTACCGCACAATAGCGGGGTCGTAGTTCAGTTGGTTAGAACGCTGCCCTGTCACGGCAGAGGCCGCGGGTTCGAGTCCCGTCGACCCCGCCATTTCCTATCAGGTACTCCCTAGGAAGTGGCAAACAAGAAGCCACAATCATCCGCAAGAGCGGCATTTCGCTACCCAGACTTTCGGCGATATCAACTTGCACGCCTGTTCACCGTCATGGCGAGCGAGATGCAGTCCGTGGCCGTCGGCTGGCAAGTCTACGAAATCACCCGCCGCCCACTGGACCTTGGAGTAGTCGGCTTGGCGCAGTTCACGCCTGTGCTTCTACTGTTTCTGGCGGCGGGCCATGCAGCCGATCGATTCAATCGCCGGAATATCGTTGCCATTTGTTATGTGCTGTTCGGCATCGCGTCAGCGATGCTGCTCTGGCTGACGACGCGTGGCAATCCCTCAGTTCACGCGATCTACGGCGCACTCGTGATAGTCGGTGTGGCGCGGGCGTTTAACGGCGCGGCTGGCCAATCGATGGTGCCATCGATTGTTTCAGAAGAAGATTTTCCCAACGCCGTCGCCTGGTCCTCGACGGTGTATCAAGCCGCAACCATCATTGGTCCGGCACTAGGTGGATTGGTATACGCGGCATTTCGCGGTCCCGCCGCCGTGTATCTGTCTTCGCTGGTAGCAGCGATCATTTCGGTCTTTGCGGTGTCAAAGATTCAGCTGCGCCGGTCAGCCAGCAAGCGCGAGCCTGTCAGTCTTACTACCGTTTTGGCCGGCTTTCGCTACATCTGGAAGCAGAAGGTCATTCTCGGTTCGATTTCGCTCGACTTGTTTGCCGTGCTGCTCGGTGGCGCGGTGGCGCTGCTGCCTGTGTACGCGAAGGAAATTCTGCACACGGGGCCATGGGGCTTGGGAATCCTGCGCAGTGCGCCTGGTGTAGGGGCGCTGTTGACTGCGCTAGCGCTGGCCAATCGCCCGCTGCGCCGCCGCGCTGGTGCAACCATGCTTTGGTGCGTAGCTGGTTTCGGCGTTTTCACGATAGCTTTCGGTCTGTCGCGAAGCCTAATCGTCTCAGCCATTTCCCTGTTCTTCGTCGGTGCCGCCGACATGGTGAGCGTGATTGTGCGCGGCACGCTCGTACAACTGGCCACGCCGGATGCAATGCGCGGCCGTGTTAGTGCGGTGAACTCTATTTTCATCGGTGCGTCGAATGAATTCGGCCAATTCGAGTCAGGAATTACCGCCCAATGGTTTGGCGCGGTGCCTGCTGTGCTACTTGGCGGCGCAGGGACGCTACTCGTGGTCGGCCTGTGGGCCTGGATGTTCCCCGAACTGCGCAAGGCTGACATGCTGAGTGCACAGGATGGAACCCTTCCACGTTGACGCTGGTCACCTACGACGACTGCGAGCTCGTGCTTTCGCTGGCTTTGGCGATGAGTCGACATCCACCTTTTGGGAGCTGCGCGCCATATGGCGTTCCGCGTCGGCTGCCCGGTCCGGTAGTAACAGGTCGGTATCACGACAGGAGTTTGGTATTCGGCAACGAACCTGGAAGTTTCGGGAAAGGTTACCCAAAATGGTTCGGGCCTTCGAAGCCAGCCTTAATACTCCTCCACCGATTGGGTATTCTTCTCGATAATTAAACAAGGTAGAGTATTTCGTTTGCGAAAGGGAGCCGGTCTTGGTCACTAAATTTCGCCAATGGTCATGTTGCGGCAGCGTGCTCACAGCCGTTTTCGCGTTTGTTTTTCTTTCTACTATTCCTCTCCTGCATGCCGGCGACGGCTCGGATGAGTACGACAATTACAAGGTGCGAGGAGACCTATTCTGGTTTTACTCCAGCCCATCCGGGAGCTTTCAAGGTTCCAATAGCACCGACCACATCGATTTGCAGCACGATCTGGGCTTCGGTAACTATTCGACGTTTAGCGGTGTGCTGGATTGGCACTTGAGTCACAAGAACCACCTGACTTTCACGGTGAGTCCGTTCCAGCAGTCGCGAACTACGGTACTGAATCGCACGATCACCTACCAGGGACAGACATATCAAGTCGGGGCGACCACGCGTGCCAACCTGCGTGCCGATCTTTACGCCCCCGGCTACCAATACGACATTATCCGCCGCAAGCGCGGACATATTGGCATTGGTGCGCAGCTGGATTTGTTCAACGCAAAAGCCTCGCTGTACGCCCAGGCCCAAATTACGGGCGGTGGAAATTATCAGCCGTCGGCGTACGGCAGCGCATCGCTGCTGGCGCCGATCCCGGTGGCTGGCCCCGAATACCGCTTCTACATCACCAACTCGCCGCGCCTGTTCGTTGAAGGCAATGTCTACGGCATGTATCTGTTCGGCTACGGCAATTTCGTTTCGACGAACAACGACCTTGGCTTCACGATCAACAAGCACCTGAGCGTGAACGCCGGTTACAGCCTGGGCTCGCGACTGGTGGTCAATAACAACTCCACCACGCGCATCGGTCTGCGCCTGACGCAGCAGGGAGCACTTGTGGGATTGGAAGGGTCATTCTAGATTTTTCGCGGTTGTTACTATGTGCGCATGAAAAAAGGTCTCGACCTTGGCGGCTATAGCTCAGCGGCAGTAAAGCTCGCGTTACTGGCGGTTTTCTTCTGTGCGCTTCTAATGCAAGCGCAGAGCGATCCCCTTCCCGCTTGGAACGATGGAGCAGCGAAGCAGGCCATCCTCAATTTCGTGCATACCACGACCGATCCTTCGAGCCCGAAATTCGTACCGATCGATAAGCGCTTTGCCACGTTCGATCAAGACGGCACAACCTGGGTAGAACACCCGATGTATACGCAGATGGTGTTTGCGCTTGACCGCGTGGCCCAACTCGCGCCCCAACATCCCGAGTGGAAGACAACCGAGCCCTTCAAAAGTGTGATTGTAGGCGATAAAGTGGCTATGGCAAAGTTCACTGCCAAAGATTTTGAAACGATCTTTGTAGCCACGCACACGGGAATGAGCGTTGAGGCGTTCCAGCAGATGGCAAGCGATTGGCTGGCCACGGCGAAAGATCCACGCTGGCATCGGCCTTACACCGAGCTGATCTACGAGCCGATGCTGGAGGTCATGAAGTATCTGCGGGCGAATGGCTACAAGACGTATATCGTGACTGGCGGCGGCCAGGATTTCGTGCGTACTTATTCTGAGCCGGTTTATGGTGTGGCGCCGGATAAGGTAATCGGCTCGGCAGTGGCAACGCAATATGCCTATAACGACAGGGGTCAGGGCATATTGATGCGGCCGCCGAAACTTCTGCTCAACAACAATTTCTCAGGCAAGCCGGAGGATATTTACCTGTTCATCGGGCAGCACCCGCAAGCAGCTTTCGGCAACTCCACGGGCGATCAGCAGATGCTGGAGTATACGCAGGCCGGTCCGGGCGCACACTTGATGATGATTGTTCTGCATGACGACGCGCAGCGCGAATACGCCTATGGTCCTGCCGAGGGGCTGCCGCAGAGCGGAATTGGCACCTTCACGCAGGCGCTCTATGATGAGGCCAAAACCAGGGGTTGGACTGTCATCAGCATGAAACACGATTGGAAGCAGATCTTCTCCTGGGAGAAGTAAGGAGACAGCTCATCGATTTGCCGCTGAGACATTTCTCCCATCGTATAATTTCCCGATCGCAGAACATGATTCGCAACGCGAGGAACGATCCAAGGGAGAACTGTGGCTGGATTCTGCATTGAGGTCCGATCAGGCGACGATGTTCGGCAGAAGTTTCGCATTGTCGATCTTGGGCAGTGCGCGGCCTCCGGCAGTTTCCAGCGAGGAAACGTCGCCGCCGCCTGGGTTCATCCGGAGCACAGCCGGCATTGGTGGGTACGACAAACCGCGGCTGAGGTTCTGCTGATTGAGGGCGCACCCGACCGCCTGCCGCGTGAAGAGTGAATCGCTGCTGGCGTGGCTGCCGGGACGGTGGGGAAGCTTTCGCGGCTTCGAGATAACGTTCGATCCGCAACAGATTACGGTTTTCGTTGACTCCGTCTGCTCGCGTCCTATATTCTATCGCACCTTCTCCCGACGATCTTCTGATTGCCGACAAGCTGTCGACGATTGCGCTTAATAGTTCCTGCACATGCCAGTTGGACTGGGACGGCTTACTGGAGGCGATGCTCCTCGGCTCGACCTACCGGTATCACCTCACGAGTCTTGCAGGAGTGGAAGAGGTCGCGCCCGGGACGGCACTTGTCTTTCGCGAGAACAAAATCGTCTCGCGATATTCCAACCAAATGCCGGAGGATGAATCTCTGCCGCCCGACATGATTCGCAAAGACCCGCAAGGCACGGTGGCGCGGGCGCTGGAGAAGAGCGTTCGGGAGTGCTGGACGGACAGCAAGGCCGCGTTGATGTTGAGCGGCGGCCTCGATTCACGGGCGATTCTCGCGCTAGCCGGCGAGGGACGCCGCGCGGTTACGCTGGAGATGAGCGCGCGCGAGACCGAGATCGCAAAGCAGATCTCTGAGGCCTGTCGCGCTGAGTTCATCGCGCTTCCCTTTCCGTCGGATGAATGGCTGCATCGCGCGCAGGAGGGCTACTGGATTGCCGCCGCTACGCGCGACATCGAGTTCGTGAACGACATCGGACTGAATGCTCGACTCGCTCCATACGACATTCACGGCATAGCCCATGGGTATCTATTCGACACCATCCTGAAAGGATGGCTGATCCGGCCCCTGCACCGGCACGTCGATCTGTCGAACACCGTGCTCGGTCAGATGGGTCCAGCCGGCGTTCACTTCCGCGATACGACTTCGCGTGCTTCCTTTAACACCGACAAAGATGTGCTCGGACTGCTCAGCAAGGACGGCTCGCAACGAGCGATTACGCAACTGCGCGGAACCGCTGAATCACTTAAACCGGTGCAGGATGGAAGATTCGATATCACGTTTGAGCGCCATATTTTAGGCTGGGTTTCTAAACAAGTACATTATGGATGCTATCTGTCGTGGATCGAGGCCTTGGACTTGTCCTCGCCGGTCTTTCATCCTGCGCTGTGGAGTTGGTATCGGCACACCGACGCCGAGGATCGCTATCTCGGCCGTGCGTATCGGCGGGCGCTGGCGGCGATGCAGCATCCGGCGTTTGCCGTGCCCGATGCCAATACCGGAGCGCCAATCAGCATTCCAAAAGAACGCTGGACCGACACCGCACAGGATCAGCTCTGGTACCGCACAGCACGAAAACTGTGGCGGAGCGTGCGCAAAGGCCGGCCGGTTCCCTACACGGACAAGCGGGCCGCAAGGTTTCGCACGCCTGAGGGGCGACGGTTGCTGGAATTCGGCGTCGAGGCCCTGCGCGCCAATCCGCTTTTCGATTCGACTGCACTGGAGCACGCCTTCAAGGATTTCGTCGACGGCAATGATCGCCCCTTCGAACCGCTGTTGACCGTCACAGGTGTGGCGCAATGGCAGACGCTAGTGAAGAGTGGAGACGGGTCCAACGCTCCGCAGATTCGAGATGTGCAGGTGTCTCCGACGACAGGCGGCTAGCCCTCGCGGTCCGCGGCTGATCCGCTAGCTCTTCCTGGGCTTGCGGATCTTTACCAGCTTACGCGTGCCGAGCCCTTCAAACTCGGGAGCGGGCTCGTTAAAGCGCTTCCAGAAGTTCGCGTCCTTCATCAGGTCGACGCAAATGGGCAGGTGTCCGTCGTGCGAGAAGATGACGCCGCCCGGTACAAGTTTGGGATAGATGTAATTCAGGCACGTCTCGAGCGAATCGCGCAGATCGACGTCGACGAAGGCGACCACTACAGGCTCCGTGAGATTCGGCATCGTCTGGTCGAACCATCCGCGCACGAACTCGCAGACATCAAGCGAGCCGTAGTTGCCAACGTTCTTTTTCACTTCCTCAAGAGCGCCGCTGTACTCGCCTTGGGAAAAACGGTCCTTTTCTGCGTCCAGCACGTCGGGCAGACCTTCGAAGGAGTCGTAGACGAGCAACTTACGTCCGATCAGCTTCGTCGCCAGGCTGAGCTTGGCTGTGCTGCCACCCTTAAAGCATCCGGCTTCCAAAACGACTCCAGGCGTTGACTTCGGCACGCGCAGGATTTCGCTTACGATGGCGACCGCTTCGGAGTGCGTGTGAGCGCAGCGGAGTTTCTCGTGCGCTACCTCCATTTTGTCGGCCAGTTCCTTGCGGACCGACCGCGGGAAGGGCAGCCGGGGATCATAGCGAAGCATGTCGAGCGGAACGCTGCGCTCCTCGTCCACCATCCAAAAATGAAACTTGCGCTTGGCGTCGAGAACGGACTTGGGTACCAGTGGCCGAATTGTGTCCTTCAAGCTTGAACTCATGTGTTGATCCCAGAGGGAGAGGCGGTCGCGTGGCTTATTCTACACTGCGCGATTTGTTCGATTCCCGAAACGAACCTCGTTCACTACGAGTTCCGCCGTTGTTCCTCGGTCGCGCCCTTCAGCATGTTACAAAGACAATTCCCGCCATAATTCTGTCTGCGGAGAGGATGGAGAGATAACGTGTCTGCAAAAACCGACAGTACCGGCGCGGCCGCAAAAAAGGGGATTTCCCTGGATGCTTGGGCCGTTGCGGTGGCGCTCGCGCTAGCTTTACTCGTTCGTTTCGGAATCATTCAGAAAGTCCCCTGGTAGTCGGCAGGATTCACAGAAAGACATGGCACAAGGATCGTTAGCTTTACCTCAGACAGTTCCCTTTCGTCCGTTTTATAGGCTCGCAAGACTGCTGCCGGGCGTACTGCTGCTGGCAGCCATCGGATGCCTTGGCAAATACATCGAGCAGTCCATTGCGGCTTATGGTAAGTCTCATCACCTGCACCTGCCCAACATCGAATACGTGCTTTGGGCGATTCTCATTGGCTTATTCATCGGCAATCTCGTCGAACTGCCCCGGGTGTTTCAGGCAGGTGTGGGCAGCTACGAGTTTTTCCTGAAGGCCGGCATCGTGCTCTTGGGCGCTCGCTTTTTGTTGGGCGACGTGGCCAAACTCGGCGCGATCAGCCTGGTCTTGGTCGCGGTTGAACTGGCGTTGTCGATAGGCTTCATGGCTGTGCTTGGCAAGCTGTTTGGATTGAATGCCAAGCTGACCAGTCTTCTGGCCGTTGGGTCTTCCATCTGCGGAGTATCCGCGATAATCGCCGCCCAAGGGGCGATCGAGGCGGACGACGAGGATGCATCGTACGCCATCGCGGCGATACTGGCTCTAGGAGCCATCTCGCTCTTCGTCTTTCCCGCCGTAGGGCACGGTTTGCACTTGAGCGATCACGCCTATGGCTTGTGGGCTGGACTCGCCGTCGACAACACGGCCGAGGCGACCGCAGCAGGCGCTATGTATTCCGATGCCGCCGGGAAGATCGCTGTTCTGGCGAAGACCACGCGCAACGCGACCATCGGCTTCGTGGTGCTCGGGTTCGCTATCTATTTCGCGGCACACGGCAGCGCCACGCAGGTCGAAAACAAAGCTGCGTTCTTGTGGCGAAAGTTTCCCAAGTTCGTGTTGGGGTTTCTGCTGATCTCGCTGCTGGCTACTGTCGGATTCTTTACCAGGCCTCAGTTGGGAAGCCTCGCGAATCTTTCGCGCTGGGCGTTCCTGCTGACCTTCGCAGGCGTGGGGCTGCGGACAAACTTCCGCGCGCTGAAAAAGCAAGGGATCAGGCCTCTGCTGGTGGGAGCGATCGGCGAGTGTGCCATCGCAGTCATTACGTTAGGAATGATCCTGGCCGCAGCGAAGATTTTCAGGTTCTAAGACAAGATGAGGCGACGTCAAAAACAGCGCCTCAGTCCCGTACTTCGAACGCTTGGACCGCTATCTTTCTTCACCTCGGCCATGATGCGCAGGTCGTGTCCAGTCATTTCCTTCGGCTGAGGAACGCCAAGGATTCCCAACATCGTCGGAGAGATATCCTGTAGCGCGCCATCAGGCCTCAGCGTGAAGCGGCGCGAGTCGCCTTTGAAATTCGGCGGCGTCACAGCCTCTTCAGCACAGACAATGAACGGCACCGGATTGGTCGTATGCGCCGTCTGCGGGCCGCCGGTTGCAGGGTCGATCATCTGCTCGGCGTTGCCGTGGTCGGCGGTGACGATCATCGCTCCGCCGCGCTGGCGCAGCGCGGTGTAAATCTGGCCGAGGCAATGGTCGACGGTTTCAACGGCGGTGATCGTCGGCGGAATCTTGCCCGAATGTCCCACCATGTCGGCGTTGGCGAAGTTTACGACCATAACATCGAAGGTATTGTCGGCGATTGCTTTGGTGACCGCATCGGCGATTCCCTGCGCCGACATCTCGGGCTTCAGGTCATAGGTAGCGACCTTCGGCGAAGGAACCATAACACGGTCTTCTCCTGGGAACGGCTTCTCGATCCCGCCGTTAAAGAAGTAAGTCACGTGGGCGTACTTCTCGGTCTCAGCGACACGCAGGTTTCGCATGTTGCGATCTGCCATGACATTCGCCAGGATGTTAGTCAGAGATTCCGGCGGCGATACGACCGGCAAAGTGAAATGCTTGTCATACTGCGTCATGCAGATGTAGGTCAGGTCTTTTGGAGTGCGGCTGCGTGGGATGGTGTTATCCAGATCTTCGGCGCCTTCCAGTTCACGGCCATCCTGCGCCGTGAAATGGCTGTTGCGGGCGAGACAGCGAGTGATCTGGCGCGCGCGATCGGCACGGAAGTTAAAGTTGATGCAGACATCGCCGTCGCGAATATTGCCGACAGGCTCGCCGCGCTCGTCCACGATCACAAACGGAATGATGAACTCGTCGGTGACGCCCTTGTTGTAGGAGTCTTTCACGCCCTGCACCGGGTCGGTGTAGCGGCCGCCCTCGGCATCGCCATAGACCATCGCGTCGAACGCTTTCTTTTCCCGGTCCCACTTCTTGTCGCGATCCATGGCGTAGTAACGGCCGCTGACGGTCGCGATCTTGCCTACACCGTACTCGCGCATCTTCTGCTGCAGTTGCTCGAGGTAGCCGGCGCCATTAGTGGGCAGCGTGTCGCGTCCGTCCATGAAGCAGTGGACGAAAACTCGTTCGACGCCATTCTGCTTGGCCATCTTCAGAATGGAGTAGAGGTGGTTCTGGTGAGAATGCACGCCACCGTCGGAGACCAGCCCGAACAGATGCAACCGTCGCTCGCCGGTGCGGGCTGTCTCCATCGCCTTCAGAAACGCCGGGTTGGAGAAGAACTCACCGTTCTCGATCATGAGATCGATCTTGGTGATGTCCATATAGACCACGCGTCCCGCGCCGATATTGAGGTGGCCGACTTCGCTGTTGCCCATCTGCCCGGTCGGCAGACCGACATAGCGTCCGCTGGTGTGAATCAGCGTGTTGGGAAATTCGGCAAGCAGGCGGTCGTAGTTCGGCTTACGCGCCAGAGAGATAGCGTTGGCGTTAGACGGCGGGGCGTAACCCCAGCCGTCGAGGATGATGAGGACGAGAGGTTTGGGAATAGGCATGGATGATGTGCTTCTTACAGAACGCCCGCGAAGTCGAAGGGACTGCAGGTCCCTCCGCTCCGCTTGGGATTACAACCATGAATTGATCTGCGTTGAAGAACCGATCGACTGTTTACTTTCCCACCCTGGCTTTCTTGGCCAGCTCGCCGTGATAGTTCAGGCTCTTCAGCCCAGGAAGCGGGCTGCCGGGCCGAGCTCTTCTTCGATACGCAGCAACTGGTTGTACTTGGCGATGCGGTCAGTACGTGACGCCGAGCCTGTCTTGATCTGGCCGGCGCCGGTCGCGACTGCGAAATCGGCAATAAACGTGTCTTCGGTCTCGCCGGAGCGATGCGAGATGACGGCCGTGTATCCGTTTTGACGAGCGAGGTTGACGCAGTCGATCGTCTCACTCACCGATCCGATCTGGTTCAGCTTGATCAGAATCGAGTTCGCGATGCCGGCATCGATGCCGCGCTGGAAGATCTCGATGTTGGTCACAAAATTGTCGTCGCCGACCAACTGAATCTTGCTGCCAAGTTCGTCTGTCACCAGCTTCCAACCGTCACCGGATCGTCTTCAGCGAAGCCGTCTTCCAACGAGACGATTGGATACTGCCGGATCCAGTCTGCGTAGAACTTCACCATGTCTTCGGCGAGTGCTCGCTCTTGTCGGACTTCTTGAAGACGTACTTCTTCTTCGCGCTATCGTAAAACTCGCTCGATGCCGGATCGAGAGCAATGGCGATTTGCTCACCCGGCTTGTAGCCCGCCTGTGTGATGGCTTCCAGAATCACCTCGATAGCTTCCGTGTTGGACTTTACCGACGGGGCAAAGCCGCCCTCGTCGCCCACGGCGGTGTTGTAGCCGCGCTTCTTCAGCACGCCCTTCAGGACATGGAATGTCTCGACGCCCCAGCGCAGAGCTTCGCTGAACGACGATGCACCCACGGGCATCACCATGAATTCCTGGAAGTCGACGTTGTTGTCGGCATGAGCGCCGCCGTTGAGGATGTTCATCATCGGCGTCGGCAGCAGACCGGCAGTGAAGCCGCCCAGGTATTGATAGAGCTCGATGCCAAGGTGGTCGGCCATAGCGCGGGCTGCGGCCATCGAGACCGCCAGAATCGCATTGGCGCCCAGCTTGCTCTTGGTCGGTGTGCCGTCGATGGCAAGCATCGTGTTGTCAAGCTCGCGCTGATCGCTGGCGTCCATGCCTTCCAATTCGGCAGCCAGCACTTCGTTGATGTTGTTGACGGCCTTCAGTACGCCTTTGCCGGCGTAGCGGCTCTTGTCGCCGTCGCGCAACTCCAGCGCTTCGTGTTCGCCGGTCGAGGCGCCGCTGGGAACGATGGCGCGCCCGCGGGCGCCGCTTTCGAGGATGACATCGGCTTCAACGGTAGGATTGCCGCGGGAATCAAGAACTTCGCGGGCAAGAATCAGTTCAATTTGAGTCATAGGAATCCTGCTCTCCCTGCCTGTAGATTCGCTGATGCGTGGCGGGAGCGGCTGCAAAACTAGCCATTATACGGGAGGTTCTGTCGTGAAGCTGTGACCGGCAACCAGCCTGCCGGATCACCGCTAGTTGACCCCGAAAAGTCATCGTATTTCCGGTTTCACGCCAGAAATTCGTTTGCGGCGCTGGCCGCGGTTGAGTATCCTCAAACGGGGCAGTTGAAATGCCCATTCAAGGCTGTTGCCGTCGCTACTGGCCTGCGCCGCGACCGCCTGACGGAGCTCAAACGACATGTGGAAGCGTAAGGAAGACGAGTACACACCAACACCCGAGCCAACTTCTCAAGGCTCCTCGATACCGGCCGCGCCCGCGCCGCCACGTCCGTCCGAACCATCGCGCAGCGCAGAACCGCTGCGCACCGGCGTCGACGTAGCCACCATCGGAAAGTCGGTCGTGGTTAAGGGTGAGCTCTCGGGTAGTGAGGATTTGATCGTCGATGGCGAAGTAGAGGGCAGCATCTCACTGAAGGGTCAGACGTGTACGGTCGGCCCAAATGGACGCGTACGCGCCAACATCGAGGCCAGGAACGTTATCGTGCATGGCCGTGTCAACGGCGACATTCACGCTTCGGAGCGGGTAGAGCTCAGAAAGACGGCTTCCCTCGCCGGCGACATCGCGACCGCCAGGATCTCGATCGACGATGGCGCGTTCTTCAAAGGCGGCATTGATATTCAAAAGCCGGAGCCAGCTGCCAAGGCCGAATCTAAACCGACGCAAACCGCTGCGGCTGCCGCTCCTGCCCCCGTAGCGCCCGCGCCCATCCCTGGTCAAGGCTCGCTGCTCGAGCCGAAAAAGATGTAGCTTTCTCCGAGGGCGCATCTTCGGGTGCGCCCCTTACGATTTCACCTGCGGACGTTACCAACCGTTGCCGCTTCGGCACTCTCCTCAATACAATGGTGGCCTGTGGCTCCCGGCATCTTTCGGAAACTATTCGGTGGCTCTCGCGAGAGCGCTGACGAGGAATTTTCCTCGAAGCACAAAGTCAGCCGACGCTCGACGGGATTTAATGAGTTCATCCGCGCCATTTCGCGCGAGGATGGGCTTTCTGTACTTGATCTCGGCTCTACTTCACCAGCCAACATAACTTTCATGACGGGCCTCGGTCATCGCTTCCACCAGGAAGACGTGTTGCGGCTGGCGAACGATAAATCGCTGGTCGTTACGGATGCCGAGGGGGGCACTGCTCTGGATGTAGATCGCTACCTGCGCGACAATCTCTGCTTCGGTCGTCAGGAATTCGACGCTGTGATGTTCTGGGATCTGGCAGACTTTCTTCCGGAACCCCTGGTGAAGCCGCTCATCGAGCGCATCCACGGCGCGATGAAACCCGGCGGGATTCTGCTGGCGTTCTTTCACACGAAGGACGCTGGTCCGGAGGCTCCGTTTTACCGCTACAACATCGCCACACGCGATACGCTCGAACTGCAACAGGTTCGAGGCTTCAAGTTGCAACGCGTCTTCAATAACCGACACGTTGAGAATCTCTTCCATGACTACTCTTCGATAAAGTTCTTCCTGGGACGCGACAATATTCGGGAAGTACTGGTGACAAGGTAGCTGGGTAGCTGCTGTGCGTTCGCTAGCCGGCGCTTCTTCGTCTCAGGCGAAACGCTCAACATTACGCAAAGCGCCGCACCGGCGGCGATGCGCTTGTCAGGAGGCGCGTCGAGTCTTGCGTATCACCATAGGCATGACCCCGGGAAGACGCAGCAATTCAAACGCAACGGCTTGCGCTGATTCTGGCAGGGATAACAGGCTTCGGACTTTGGCGGCGGCAGCAAGCAAGGGCGAGAATTGCCTTCCGTACGCGCGTCCGTAGTTCGAGACACAGGCAGCCAGGTCATTTTTCCCATGGAGAAACTCCGCTAAGGCTTCGGCTGCAGCCCTGCCACTTCGCAGAGCAATCGAGATTCCGTCACCCGCAAATGGATCGATGAAGGCAGCGGCGTCCCCTGCAAAAAGCGTGTTGCCCGCCGTGGGTTCAGGCCTGCGGTAGAGAAGGGGAGCGGTGCTTACAGGCTGGGCCACAGCTTTCCATTCAGCCGCACGCTCTGCCAATCGCGGGTGCAACTTGAAAACCTCGGCAAGCGATACAGCGTGGTCGGAGCGCACCATCGCGCAGGCATTCACGGTGTCATCCGCCACAGGCTGAACTCCACAGTAACCGTGGTCGAAGAAGTAAAGGTCGGTTGTAAGAGACGGATCCGCTTCGTAAAAGTGACCCTTTACTCCAATCCATTTCGGCCCGGCGGGCAACGAACGGTCGGGCGTGAACTGCGACCATCGGCCTGCTGCGATGATCACCGCTCTCGCTTCGTATGCGCCCTGTGATGTGGTTATGCTGAACGGCCCGTTGCCCGTTACGGCACTTACTTCGCAGGTGGAGATCGCCTGAACGCCCGCAGCTTTAGCGGCTTCCCAAAGGACCGCATCCAGCCAATAGCGCGCGACGCTAATCGCAGGGGGCGAAACCGGAGCCTGGATCATCCTGTTACCGTGATACAACCGCGTCTCGCGGATAGTGGGCGCCGATTTTATAAGTTCACGTCCAGTCGGCGAATCCCGAAGCAAGGACGACAGCACGTCCAGAGACTCCGCCGATATAAACTCACCACACACCTTATGACGAGGAAAACTCTTCGCCTCTAACAAGAGTGTTCGTCCGCCATTACGAGCAAACGTGATGGCCGCGGATGCCCCGGCAGGACCACCGCCGACTACGGCAAGATCGAAGTGTGGATCAAACGCGAGCATACGCTTGGCAAACCATCGGCGGTCAGACGCCCTTCCAGAGCAGCGCACCCATGCGATACAGGTAATGCCTAGACATCTCCAAACGTACGCAGCGTAGATCCTTCAGAGTTTCTTCCATTTCTACGCATGTATAAGCCCGTCGGACGGAGGCTGGCGCATCGTGCCACGTGATACGACTGCGAAATAACGGCAGCCCCGCGTACACCAGGGCAAGATGCAAAGGGCTGCGGATCAAGTCGTTGATCAGCACCGCGTGGCGGCAAACCCGGACTGCCTCGCCCACGAATTGCCGTAACTGGTCCGCTTCAAAGTGATGAGCAAAGAGCGAGCAGCTTACGATGTCGAAGGCGCTGTCGCGGAACGGCAGTCGGAGAGCATCGCCGGAGACTCGCCGGCCGATTGCCGGCAAGTGGCTGGACATACGATCCAGCAACGTAACCGCGAGTTCGATTTCGTGCTTCGCCAGAATACGAGCAGCCCGAATCGGTAAATCGCCGGCTCCAGCTCCTACCTCCAGCAGTGAAAGGCGGCTGATGCCCAGCTTCCCCGCCACTCGGCGCACAAGAGTCGCGGTGGTTCTAGTGCCACCAAACCAATTATTGATGTGGCGAAGGTCAACCAGGCTGGCTGCGATCTCCGCTTCCGAACCCAGGTCGTCGTCTAAAAGCTCCGGAATCACTTTGCGGCGCATCGACATGGCTGTTGTTCGATGGTATCAACAACCCTGGCGGTGCGGACGGACTCAAGTTGTGCAGAGAATGATCGGCAGTAGGTTGCTCAGAGATGGTATCGCGAGTTTCACTTTTGGAATGGTGAGATTGGACGTTCATTGGCCACTCTGATGCGCAACCCCCGAACCAGCCCTGAACTTGCCCTGAATTAGCGGTGGAATGCATTCGAGAACTTTGGATGCTTAGTTGCTAAATGAGTAAATAGGTCGGTCCGGCGGAGTGCCGACCGGACGGGCAGGGCCGAACCAGGGGAACAGCGGTCTTGCTCGTGCGGCATGGCGTAACCAATGGGACTGTTTTTCTGCCGGACCGACGCCTACCTTCGCTTACTTCCGTAGCCGCATTGGCGTTTGGCCGTTCTCTTTCCTGCACGATAAAGTATGCCGGACCAACAAGATACGTGCGGCTGCACTAAAATCGCGCGGCTCGTTTTTCGAAAAAGCAACTGACCATTTCAGTAACTCGTCTAATCTGGAGGAAGATGAACTACCAGCAAAGAGGCTCCGGATTGGACAAACATCGCTTAGGACGCGCGTTAGCCACAGTCGTAATCCTTGCCTTTGCGGTCATGCCGTTGTGGGCGGAGGCGAACTCGGACGTCGATCCGATTGAGTTGGTCCGCCGTGCCGCCAAGAATGAGATCAGGGCGAACGACATCGAGCAGTACTACATGTTTAAGGACAACACTGACTACAAGGACCACTCCATCACCAAGGAGATCGTGCGCACCAAGCAAGGCGGCCTCTCGATGACTCTGTTGTTAAATGGCAAGCCGCTCACACCGGAGGAGCGTAAAAAGGAAGACGCCAAGCTGGAGAAGTTTGCCAATGACCCCGATGCACGGCGCAAGCGGCGGGAATCAAACAAAGCCGATGATCAGCGCGCCGAACTTATGCTGACCAGTCTGCCAGACGCTTTCCTGTACACGTATGTTGGAACCGATCGCGGCCCGAATGGCGAGCAACTAGTTCATTTGAAATTTAGGCCGAATCCGAAGTTCGACCCTCCGAATCACGAGACCGCCGTTTATCAGGGTATGGACGGCGATATGTTGATCGACCGCAATGCCATGCGCATCGCGAAGATCGACGGCACGCTCTTCAAAGATGTCGATTTCGGCTGGGGCATTCTCGGCAAACTGTATAAAGGTGGAAAATTCCGTATCGTGCAGCGCGATGTCGGCGGAGGCCACTGGGAGGAAGTCGAAGAGACGCTACAGTTCTATGGAAAGATCCTAATGGTTAAGTCGCTCACCATCTGGTCGACGGAAACTATGACCGACTTTCGGCCAATCTCTTCCAACCTGACCACGGCCCAGGCCCTCGACTTGCTCCATAAGAGCGCCGATGTGGTTGCCGAAAACAATGGCGGCGGCGTAAACGAGGCGCAAAATACGCGCAAGTAATATCCCTCGAACACAGAACCTGGCGCAGCTTCGGCTGCGCTTTTTGTTGGGTTCGTGTCAGCTCTCGATGGCTGCAACTGCGCTACAGTATTGAGTGAGGACTGAATGAAACGAAATCATCTGGTCAGATGCTTCTTCGCCGGAGTATTTCTGGCCAACTCTGTGCCGCACTTCGTACATGGCGTTTCCGGCGATCCGTTTCCTACCCCGTTCGCCGATCCTCCAGGAAAGGGCCTATCATCGCCCACGGTGAACGTTGCCTGGGGATTGGGTAACCTGGCCGCGGGTTATGCACTAGCTCGCTCCGGAAAGGTTGGGCGTGGCGGTCACTCGGGCCGGATCGCATTTTTGGCCGGTGCAGCTGCCATTAGCACTCTGTTGAGCGTGCATTTCACAAAGAAGGAGCGTGAACGCCTGCTCCACGCCGCTTAACAGTTTGTCGTCTGCTGGCGCACCGTCAGCTTCTCGATCAAGTGCTGCCGCAGTTCGTAGCCGCGTCCGGGCTTGTCGGAGATAGCGATCGTGCCTTGCGGCGAGACTTCGACTTCAGGCTCGATGATGTCTTCTTTCCAGTAACGTTTGGACGCGGACACATCGCCGGGCAGCTTGAAGTGTGGCAGGGTCGAAAGAGCCACATTGTGCGCGCGGCCGATGCCTGATTCCAGCATTCCGCCGCACCACACAGGGATGTTGAAACGTTTAGCGATGTCGTGAATCGCAATAGCGTTCGAGAAACCGCCGACGCGCCCAACCTTGATGTTGACAATGCGACAGGCGCCTAGTTCCAGGGCAGCTTCGGCATCACGGGGCGTGCGGATGGCTTCGTCGAGACAGAGCGCCGTCTGCAGCTTTTTCTGCAAATTGGCATGGAAGTAAAAGTCGTCGGCCCACAGCGGCTGCTCGATCATAAGCAACTTGAAGCGGTCAAAATTCTTCAAGTGCTGCTCGTCGGCGAGCGTGTAGGCGGAGTTGGCATCGCAGCTCAGCAGAATGTCAGGCCAGCGCGCGCGAATCTTCTCCAGCACTTCGATATCCCAACCGGGCTTTACTTTGACCTTGATGCGCTGATAGCCGGCCGCCAGTTCGATCTCGATCTTTTCCAGAAGCTGCGCGTGCGAATCCTGGATGCCGATGCTCACACCGCAGGCAATTTCGCGACGGCCCCCGCCCAACAGTTTCCATAGAGGTATCTGCTTCTCCTGTGCTTCTGCGTCCCATGCCGCATTTTCGAGTGCGGCTTTCGCCATCGGATGCTCGCGAACGCGCGACAGAAGAGCCGGGACTTCCCTGCCCTCGCAAATCGTTTTGCCACAGATCAGCGGCGCCATGTAGCGGGTGATCACATCCCAGGCACCGTCGATGTACTCCTCGCTATAGAAGGGCCCCTCGCCGGCAACACACTCGCCCCAGCCTTCGAGGCCGTCACAGTGAAGGGTCAGTAGCATGACGCGGCGCGTGTACGTGCGCCCGAAACTGGTCTCGAAGAAATGGACCAGCGGCATCTGCAGCTCTCGGAGAGTGATGGCTTCGATCTTCATCGAGATATACTCGGTTTTCAGCTTGCGTACGACCAATTCTCATCCCACCGCCCGAGAACGAACACGCCGTCCCCGTTGTCGCAGCGTCCGTAGCGCAGGCAGGTCAAGCCATCGGAGAATGCCTTCAAGAACTGCTGGCGGTTACGGAGTTGCAGCTCGGCGGCCTTCTGGCGAGTCTCAGGCCGCGCTTTCCAATCGTAGATCTCCGCGGGAATATCGATGCAAAGTTCTTGTTTGAATGGTGCCAGCTGACCGTTCGACAACAATCCCGATACGCGCCGTGATTTCAGCCACCACTCCGCGACCAGGCGGTCTGTCGGCAAAAATCCCTGCAGCGGCGACGAGGTTACTCCGTACTGGTTGATGTTGTAGCGCCGCGCAATTGCTCCCAGCCGCTCCAGGTTCAAGTAGGCGTTCTTGATCTCCAGCGGATCGAAGGTCCATTCCATCAGCTCATAGCCGAGGGCGATGGCGTCTTCCCGCTGAAAGAGCTTCAATCTACGACCGAGGCCGGCGTTGCGATATTCGCTCTTCACCGCCAGCATATGAGAGTGCAGGTAAGCAGTGCCCGTTCCGCGTACCTGGGATCGAAAACGCAAAGCCGACCAGCGTCTCACCGTCCCAGGCGCCAATCACCTGGCCGCCGATTTTGGGCGCTAGCGAAAATATCCGCAAGGGTACCAGTTCGTTGTCGGCAAAGCCCCAGACCTCCTTTTGTAGCGCAACGCACGCGCGGAACTCCTCCACTTCGAGAAGATTTCGGAGCTGGATGGCGTCGTTCACGTTCTTTCCTGCTGTTTGGCTTCCTGCCACAGAGCCTCCATCTCCTCGAACGAAGCCTCGGCCGGCTTACGGCCCTGTTCACGCAGGCGCTCTTCGAGATATTGAAAGCGGCGGCGGAATTTGCGATTCGTTTTGCGCAGCGCTGACTCAGGGTCAAGCGAAAGGTAGCGCGCAATGTTTACCAGCACGAAGAATAGATCGCCGACCTCGTCTTCCAGCCGCGCATGCAACTCAGGCGATATCTTCACGCCGCGGGAGCCCGCCACGCCAGCCTTCGATTCCGGCTGCGGCCCAGGCTCGGGATATTCGTCCAGATTGCGTCGGAGTTCAGCTGTTTCTTCGTCGAGCTTATCGAATAAACCGTCGATATTTGGCCAATCGAAGCCGACATGCGCCACACGGGAGCTGATCTTGTAAGCCTCCAGCATCGAGGGCATGGCCGCTGACACGCCGGCAAGCACCGACTCAGGATGATCGTCTTTCTTGGTGTCTTCGCCCGATTCCTGCTGGCGCTTCTTCTTCTCCTCGGCTTTGAGCGCCTGCCAGTTACGCAGGACTTCGCCAGGAGTGTCGGCCTTTACCTCGCCGAAAACGTGTGGATGCCGGTCAATAAGCTTGTTCGACAGGCGGTCGAGCACGTCATCGATGGTGAAGCGTTGCTCTTCCTGCGCCATCTCTGCGTAGAAGAGCACCTGCAGCAGTAAGTCGCCGAGTTCGCCAGTCAGTTCATCCCAATCTCGTGCGTCGATGGCTTCGATAACTTCGTAGGCTTCTTCCAACGTGTAGGGCTTGATGGTGTCGAAGTTCTGTTCGCGGTCCCAAGGGCAACCGCCGGGTGCGCGCAGTCGCGCCATGATGGAGACGGCGCGTTCAAATCGTTCTCCAGTAGTCGGCATCGAGACGATTGTAATCGCTGGAGGTCGCCCTTCGTAAAGGCGCGGTGGTCAGGAAGGTTCGCATTTCGAGGTAGAAAACGTGTGGCTCAGGAGCTTCGGATCGTCGGAGATCAAGCCGTCGACACCCCAACCGGCAAGTCGTAGCAGATCCTCTTCACGATTGACAGTCCAGGTGAAGAGCCGCAACTTCCTCGCATTTACTTTTTCCACCAGCGCTTCGGAAACCAGCGCGTGATGAGGAATGAAGACCATTATCGGCAGCTGTTCCCAGCGAGCGGCGGCATCCGGGTTATCGCAGATATAGCCCAGCGGCAGGGACGGGTCGAGCACATGCAAGCGCAGTAGAACGTCGGGCAGAAAGGAAGAGACGACGAAGCCGCGCAGCGGTCGGCAAGAGCGTACTGCCTCCACCAGGGCCTCTTCTTCGCCAGCGACCTTAACTTCGATATCCATCCACGCGGTCGTCTGGTAGCGGCCTAGTACGCCGTCAAGCGAGGCAAGGGTCAATCCACAACGGCGCTCCAGACTGGCGTGGTCGCTGGTGGCGACTTCCCTCCCCTTGAATTCGGCATCATGGCAACAGATGGACCGGCGATCGCGAGTGTAACGCACATCGAACTCAAAGCCGTCGCAGCCGTGGGCCAGGGCGTAGTCGAAGGCGTCAAGAGTGTTTTCAAAGGGAAGGTGCGGCTTGCGCCATCGCACTCCCAGTAGCGGCAGCGGACGAACGCCCCGATGGCCGAGCAGAAGCGGGCGTGACTTTTGCAGATTCACAGCAATAACAGTGAGGCGGCCGCTCTCCGCGTTTCGCCAGACGTCGACGCACCCGGTAAAACAGGGCGAAGCGCTGGAGGCGGAATTCTCAATCCAAATCGAAATCGCGCAGCGGCTTGCCAGTATCCGGCGTTTCCTTGGCGCGCTTCAGCGCTTCCTGGAACTTTTTCTCAAGCAGATCACCCTGGTGCTTCTGCGCTTCAACAGACTGGCGAAACAGTGATTCCTTACGGTTGTCCTGATCTTTCATCGCGCGCGCCGCAGCCTCCAGATCCTCGAAGGTCTTGGGGACGGCCTTAGGCGTGTGAGCGATGACAGCTTTGACTTCCGGATCGATCTTCAGGCTGGCGCCGCAGCACGGGCAAGCGACCTCAAACGGTGCGGAGTGTTTAGACATGGTCCGAATCTTATCTCAGTTGCCGGAAGGCGTGCCAGCGGAGTGGAAATGATATCGGACGGAGGTTTTTCGCGATGAAGCGCGCCGTTGTCCAGAATGACAAAATCCTGGATTAACCCAGCGCAGCTACAGACTGTGCCTTCATAGCGTGGCCAGTTTACTTCACTTCAACCGGCTCTTCTTTCACCTTGTGCCGGCTCTGCTGGAGCCGTTCTTTTTCCACGACGTAGTTGCCCAGGAAGAGCATGTCCATCTCGCTGCGGAAGAAGGTGCTGAAAGCGTTGGCGGGCGTGGTAACGATCGGTTCGCCTTTCAGATTGAACGACGTATTCAAAATCGCAGGGATCCCAGTGGCTTGCGCGAAGCGCGAGATCAAGCTGTGATAGCGTGGGTTGGCTTCCTTAAACACCGTCTGCAACCGGCCCGTACCATCCACGTGGGTGATCGCAGGCAGAGCCGAGTGCTTCGACGGCCGCACCGGAACTACGTACAACATATAGCGCGCCGGATATTGTTCGGTCGCGTCCGGCAGTTCGAAGAACTCTTCGGCCCGCTCGCCCAGCACCGACGGCGCAAACGGCCGATATGGCTCGCGGAACTTGATCTTGGTATTCACAATGTCTTTCATGTTGGGATTGCGCGCATCGGCGATGATGCTGCGATTTCCCAGCGCTCGTGGTCCCCACTCGAAGCGTCCCTGATACCAGCCAATCACGTTTCCCTGCTGCAGTCGTTCTACCGCCATGTCCAGCAGCCGGTCATCGTTCTCAATCCGCTGATAGGGGATGCCGTTGTCTTCCAGGAATTGCTGCGTCTCGGCGTCTGAATAGGCTTTGCCCCAGTAGGCATGATCCATGCGGAAGCGTCGCTTGTTGCCCAGCAGCATGTTGTCGGCCCACAAGGCCGCGCCCAATGCGCCGCCGCCATCGCCCGCCGCCGGCTGGATGAACACATCGTCAAACGGCGTTTCGCGCAGGATGCGGTAGTTGGCCACCGAGTTCAATCCAACGCCTCCGGCGATGCACAGCTTGCTCATACCAGTTTCTTTGTGCAGCTGGCGTGCCATGCAGATCAGCACCTCTTCGGTCACCTGCTGAATGCTGGCGGCGATATCGGCGTAGTGCTGGTTCATCTTGCAGAGTTCGTTGAAGTTCGAAGGCGCCTCGCCAAAATACGCCGGAAAGCCCGAGTCGGCAGTGAAGAACAGCATCTTCGGCGGCCGCGGCGCGCCGAACAACTCCACGAACTTCTTGCTGAACGTCTTCGTCGTCGAGTACTGGTACGTGAAGTAATCCATGTCGAGCGAGAATGAGCCGTCGGCCTCCTGCCGGATCAGCTTCCATACCTTGTCGACATAGCGGGGCTGGCCGTAGGGCGCCATGCCCATCACTTTGTACTCGCCTTCGTTGACCTCGAAGCCCAAAAAGGCTGTGAACGCGGAATACAGCAGACCCAGCGAGTGCGGGAACATCATCTGCTTCTTGATGTCGACCTGGTTGCCCTTGCCTACGCCCCAGGTGCCCGTCACCCACTCGCCCACGCCGTCGACAGTCATGACCGCCGCTTCTTCAAACGGCGAGCATAGGAACGCGCTGGCCGCATGCGACATATGGTGCTCGGCGTACAGAATTTTTTCCGTTGGGATACCCAACTCTGCGGAGATCTTCGAGCCCACCCACAGTTTGTCGATCATCCAGGTGATCATCGACTCGCGAAAAACCTTGTACGACTGCGGATACGTCTGCAGCACGCTCATCAGGATGCGATCGAACTTGCGGAAGGGTTTCTCGTAGAAGACCGCATAGTCCAGATCGCCGGCCTTGATGCCGGCAGCCTCCAGGCAAAACTCGATTGCCAGCTTGGCCAGCCAAAGTCATGTTTGATACGGCTGAAACGTTCTTCCTCGGCGGCAGCAATGAGCTGGCCATCCTGGAGCAGGGCGGCAGCAGCGTCGTGGTAGTAACAGGAAATCCCCAGGATATTCATGTCAGCCTTGGCGGCGCGCCTCGTCCAATGTGTTGGGCAGGGCCGGATGATCGAACCACCGATCAGGCCGTTTCTTGGTGTGCATCGAGTCGGAAAACAATCGCACCATAAGTCCGAAAGGCAAGACCAGCAGCGAGTAGATCACGGTCAGCAGGATGCGCGCCTGGAAGTTTCCAATCGCGTGTCCCACCTTCTTCCATCCTGCGGATATCCTCGCCGTGAGCGAAGCGGGCAAGCAGAACCAGACCGCCACGGCGGCAGCGATCACTGCTACCACAGTCCGCCAATGTTCTCTTACGAAGTGTGCTGGGGCCATCATCACTGGTTTCCTTTAGAAGAACGAGTAGATGAACGGCGCGATGGCGGAGCTTTGTGCCAGGATCAGCAGCACGGCAAAAATCGCCAGCGTGATCAGGATGGGCGTCAGCCACCAGCGCTTGTTGCTCCAGAAGAAGGAAAACAACTGTCCTGCCGTTCCCACACGCTGACCTGTCGTTCTGAAGAAGCCCATATGTTTCTCCTCAAGCTGGCCCAGCACTACTGAAGGATTTGTATCGGGACGGAGGCCGTTGGCTGATTTTACCCCACATTGTAGTGGATATTGAACTCCGGAGCAGTTACGAGGGGCAATTTTCGTTTCACAAGCAGGCACCCTTGGCCGTTTTCTGCCGAGCGAGTTGAGCGGGCCCGGCACGCCCCGATTCTGCGGTCTCCGAAAACGAGTTCTGCGTGTACCGGCAGTTGATAGAATTCCTCGACCATACTTAGAAATAGCGATAGAGAAAAACATTGGCGGCGCGACTCTGATGAGGAATAAGAGTCAACACGAGCACACAGGCCATAGCCCACATTGGAGCAAGCCATACCCAGCGCTCACGTAGCGCGATCGCCAGAACTCCCGAACCCCTGGCTGGTTCGGTCGCCACCCGGCCAGCGAATTCCTCCAGAATTTCGAGAAGGTAGAGCGTCAGCGCATACGCGACGGCGGTCACGGCTACCAGCAGGTAGAGGCTTTGCTGAGAGCGCAGGGGCGGCATAACTGGCAGGCGATAGCAACGCCCGAAACATCTTTTCAGCGTCCTCGAGCGAGTTCGCACGAAAGAATATCCATCCCAGGTTGACGAGCGACATAGTAACCACCCAGGAGAACAGCGCCCACAGCTTGGCGGTGGGCTCCCAGTTAAAGCGCCGCTCAACCTGCTGTACCTGGCGATGCAGGATCAACAGCATGCCGTGATAGCAACCGAAGAGAACGAACAAAATCGTCGCTTTATGCCACAAGCCGAAAAGAACCATGGAGATCAAGAGGCAGAACTTACGCCACGCATCTTCGCGCCACAGCATAGCCAGCGGCATGAAAACGTAATCGCGAATCCAGAAGGAGAGCGACATGTGCCAGCGCGTCCAGAAGATTGATGGCGTGTCGGAAACGAAAGGCCTCGCGAAGTTCTCGGGCACTTCGAAGCCCAGCATCCGTGCCGCGCCGATGGCAATATGTGAGTAGCCGGCGAAGTCGAAGAAAATCTGCAGGCCATAGCCGAAGGCAAGAAGCCAGACATCGGAGCCACTCCAGCCGGTCATCTGATCGAACGCCGCATTGATTCCCTGCCCCGAGAAGATACCTTTCCCCAACAGCTGCGCGATCTGCATCATGAGGACGCCTGTAGCAATGCGACATACGCCGCGCCCAAAGTCTTCGCGAGATGGACGCTTGTCACTTCGAAATTGGGGCAGCATGTCGGGCATGCGGCAGATCGGCCCCGACACGGCTACGGGGAAGAATGTCATGTAGAGCGCGAACTCGAGGAAGCTGGGGTCGAGTTCCTCCCCGCGATAGAGGTCGAGCAGATAGCTCATCGCCTGGAAGGTCCAGAACGAAATACCGAGCGGTAAAGCAATGTGCGAGAACCGCTGCAGCGACTGCAGTGGAACCGAAACCGTAACGCCGGGAAGATACTTAAAAAAACCTAGCAGACCGATGTTGAAAGCAATGCCGGCCCAGACTACCCGCAGCGAACCTTCGCGACGCATCCATTGACCCAGCAGAAAATTCATCGCGGTCGACGCCAGAAGCACGACCACAAACCACGGCCCCCAGGTGAGGTAGAGCGCGTAGCTGATGGCCAGCAATACGCCCTGACGTACGCCGTGCGAGCGCGACCGGCTTAGCACCAGCAGCGACAACAACAACCCGATTGCGTACAGCAACGCGCGAGTTTGCATGTTGTTGTCCATCCTTAGGGTTGTGTCGGCGAATTGCCGCCGGCAACTTCTCGAGAGGAACCGCTCGGTCCTTCGCTGTGCTTATCAACCGGCGACGCCGTCAGACTCTTGATAAGAATTTTCGCGGCGATCTCGTCGCCCGCCGAGTTGTAATGCGTGTCTCCGAAGATGAAGTCGTTCAGGTACCAGCACCCCGGCTGAGCCGGCGAGCAAGCGTCCTTCAGGGCGAAGAACGCAGGAAACATGTCGATGAACCGTTTGCAGCGTCCTTCACACCACTGCTGCCAGATTTGTACCTGCCGCGAATCCACTCGGTCATGTGCCAATTGAGCCGGCCACGGATAGACCGCGACGCTCAGCGGGATGTTGCGCTGATGCAGCTCTTCGTAGAGCTTGTCCATCTTGGCTTTCGCGCGCGCGATGCCGCCCTCAACGCCGAGCGGCGCATATCCGATTTCGTACGGCGCGCTATCCGACACGGGACGATAGGTCCAAGCCGAACGCTCCAGGTCGAATTCGTTGCCGCCGTGCCCAAGGTCAAGATGATACCAGCCAAGCCCCACCAGCCCTTTTTCGACAAACTGAAATACATCGTTGGTAAGGAGCAGGTTGTTGTTGATCCATAGCCGCGCATCGGAGTATGCGTTGCTCTTCGCAACCTTGGCCTTTGCGGTCTTCACTGCGCCGGTCGTTCCGTCATCGTGAAAAAACGCAGCTTCATCCTGGATGTCCGAAATATCCAGGAAGACGATGACTTCGTCGAAGTCGATGCCCTCGTTCGTCACCATTCGTTCGGTGTTCAGGTAGTTGGACGGCGAATAGCCTTCGACTGACGAGTTCAGGAAGTCGTACTGAGGAAAGTGATCTGCCAGGCGGCCAACAAAGCTGTCGTGCCAGTCGGTCATGCCTTCGGAGGCGGAATCACCGAGAACGAGGACCCGCGGCCGCTGCTCGGTGGCCGAGATGGTGCGAATCTCAGCATCGCGAAATCCGAGGCTGTTGGTCTTAAACTCGTAGGACGCTCCCAGCCAAGGCCGCACGCAAGAACAGTTTGGGAGAAATGCGAACGAACGCATCGGATCGCGGCTGAAGCAAAGGCCATGGGCACCGCCGGAAACCGCTGAGCCTAGCACTACCTTGCTGTAGGCGTAGTCGATGCCGACAAATACCGCAACGCTGACAACCAATGATGTGAGGAACAGGACCACCTTGATACGAAGCGTGCGCTTGGGATCGGCCAGCGCCGTCTTGTTGGGCGATGAGTCCAGTGTTTGACGGGTGGCAAGGGCCATAGATCGCCAACTGCAAAAGGCCAGGACGCTGCTAACGGTGAAGACGCTTTACGCCTTTACCCTGACCGACGGCGAGGCCCACATCCGAACAGTCCGCTGTAAACGAAAAGTGCGAATCGGAAATAACTTTCGCATGTTTGAATCCTCAGTTCGCAACAGCAATGTAAGACAAAGAAGCACGAACAGGAAACCATATCGCAATTGTGAAGAGCTTCTTCAGCGCAGCTCCTCCATGCAAGCCTCCAGCGCCTCACGCGATGGACGGGTGACGCTGTCCGGCAAGCTAGCCAGCGGCTGGTCGGTCATGTTGAGCATCTCGATGAAGTTCGGAGACTTGGTGTCGAGGTAAAGCACGCCGGTCAGAACCTCGTCCGCCTTCGTCGATTCCATGATGCGCTTGATGGCCTCGGTTTTGTCGTTCGGATCGTAGTCCTTCTCCAGCTTGTGCAGCCGCAGAGTCGAGCCATCATGCATGGTGACATTGGTCGTGGTGCCCGGATCGTAGTCGACGTCGATCTCCTTAAAGTGGGGGACGAAATTCAGGTCGTGGACGGGCTCTTCGTGGTCGATCATAAACTTGTACGACTTGGTCGATCCCTCGTGGTCGTTGAAGGTCACGCAAGGCGAGATGACATCGAGCATGACCGTGCCGCGATGCGACAGGGCCGCCTTCAGCATGGTTTGCAGCTGCTTCTTGTCGCCCGAGAACGAGCGCCCAACGAAAGTCGCGCCCATCATGATGGCCAGTGCGCACGTATCGATCGGCGGCAAATCATTGATCACGCCGGTCTTCAGCTTGGAGCCGATATCGGCTGTCGCGGAGAATTGGCCTTTGGTCAGGCCGTAGACGCCGTTGTCTTCGATGATGTAGATCATCGGCAGATTGCGGCGCATGAGGTGGATGAACTGGCCGATTCCAATTGATGCCGAATCGCCATCGCCGCTGACGCCCAGCGCTACCATCTTCGCGTTCGCCAGCACGGCGCCGGTGGTGACCGACGGCATGCGGCCGTGCACGGAGTTAAAGCTGTGCGAGCGGCTCATGAAGTAAGCCGGGCTCTTCGATGAGCAGCCGATGCCAGACATCTTGATAACGCGCTCGGGCTCGATGCCCATCTCATAGAACGCGTCGATGATGCGCTCGGAAATTGCATTGTGGCCGCAGCCGGCGCAAAGCGTGGTCTTGCCTCCACGATAGTCCAGAACAGTCAGTCCTACGCGGTTCGTCTTTGGAGCGGGCGGCGGCGCAGTTGTAGTCGCCATTATTTGCCTTCCTGGGAAATGATCTCGTCGGTGATAGAGCGGGCGTCGATCGGCAGCCCGTTGTAGTGACGCACGCTGCGCAGCTTCACGATTTCCGGCACAGCCACGTCCAGCTTCAGTAGTTCGTGCATCTGGCCGTCACGGTTCTGATCGACGACGTAGACGCGCTTGTGCGCCGCGATGAAGTCGTGCGTCTCGCGCGTAAACGGATACGCTCGCAGCCGCAGATAATCGGCTTTCACGCCGTATTCGTTCTGAAGCTGGTCCAGGGTTTCGACCAGCGCGTGGTGCGAGGTGCCGTAGGCGATTATGCCGATATCGTTGCTCTCGTTGCGAACCGCTTCCGGACGCGGAACCAGAGTGCGCGCGGTTTCGAATTTCCGCGCGAGCCGGTCCATGTTGTTGGCGTAGTCGTCAGCACGCTCGCTGTACTGCCCTTTCTCGTTGTGACCGCTGCCGCGGGCAAACCATGCCGCGCTGGGATGATCCGTGCCAGGCAGCGTGCGGTAGGTGATGGCGTCTCCGTCCACGTCCTTGTAGCGCGCGAAGCCCCCAGCCGCAGCTACCTGCTCGGCCGTCAGGACCTTGCCGCGGTTCATCGGCTTTTCGGGATACTTAAATGGCTCGGACATCCAGTTGTTCATGCCGAGGTCGAGGTCCGACATAACGAACACGGGACTCTGGAGCTGCTCGGCCAAGTCGAAGGCATCGCTGGCCATCGAGAAACACTCAGCCGGAGAACTCGGCAGCAACATGGGGTGCTTGGTGTCACCGTGCGAGAGCCTGGCCACAAAGCTGATATCGCCCTGTGCGGTTCGCGTCGGAAGTCCGGTCGAAGGACCAACGCGCTGGACGTCCCAGATCACGCCAGGCAACTCGACGTAATAGCCCAAGCCTGCAAACTCCGCCATGAGGGAAATCCCCGGACCTGCGGTTGCTGTCATGGAGCGCGCGCCCGCCCACCCTGCTCCGAGAACCATGCCGATCGCAGCAAGCTCATCCTCGGCCTGAACGATGGCAAAAGTCGCTTTACCATCAGGACCAACGCGGTACTCCTTCATGTAGTCGATTAGGCTTTCGACCAGCGACGACGATGGTGTGATGGGATACCAGGTTACAACCGTTACCCCGGCAAACATCGACCCCATCGCGGCGGCAGAGTTGCCGTCGACGATGATCTTGCCCGCCGTCTGGTTCATGCGTTCAATCTTGAAGGGATCGGCCTTCGGCAACGAGGACGCGGCGTATTCGTAGCCAGCCTTGGCGGCATTCCAGTTCAGCTCTGCTGCCTTGACCTTCTTGGCGAACTGCTTGCGCAGCGCGTTTTCGACCTCGGCCATGTCGAGGCTTAACAACTGCGCCACAACGCCGACGTACACCATGTTCTTAACCAGCTTGCGAAGCTTCGACTCAGGACAAACGGCGGCCGTAATCTTGTCGTAAGGCACCGCGTAGAAGGTGAGGTCGGAGCGCAATTCGTTCAGCTTCAGTGGCTCGTCGTAGAGCGCCACAGCCCCGGGAGCCAGCGACATGACGTCTTCCTTCGCCGTCTCGGGATTCATGGCGATGAGGAAGTCGATCTCCTTTTTGCGCGCGACGTAACCCTGCTTACTGGCGCGGATGGTGTACCAGGTCGGCAAGCCGGCGATGTTCGAGGGGAACATATTCTTTCCGGAGACCGGAACGCCCATTTGAAAAACGGTGCGCAAGAGAATCGTGTTAGCGCTCTGGGAGCCGGAGCCGTTGACGGTGGCAACCTGGATGCTGAAATCGTTGACGACAGGCTCGCGCACGGAGCCGTTTTGAGCCCCGTGCACGGCAAATTCAGTTGTGGCCATCAATACCCCTTACTAGGTGGATGAAGACGGAGAGGTTAACGTTTCATTATAGGGGAGACGGCCTTACAGCGGGCAACGGCCCGCAGCGGAGTGACGATAGTGTCACTAATCGGCGTGAAAACAAGGGTGAACGGGTGATCCCTAGTGCCGCAGCAGCTTTTTCTGGAAGGCGAGCTTGCTGGACCCGGTATGCAGATTGATCCAGATTACGCCGAATCTCTTCGTGATATCGGCGTCGGCTGCTCCGCCGGGGTCGATCGTCTGCCCCGGCAGCGGCAGAAATTCAGGGGAGAAAATAAGGCCGCTCTCCCCGACAAGCTTCCAGCTACCATGCGCTCGACGCACTTGTTCATTTGCGGCGATCTCTTCCTGAAAGGTTTGATCGGATTGAAGCGTCAGCGAGGAGGCCACATCATGATTGCGAAGAATGTATGTTCCAGGAATATCGCTTGGACGTACGTCGTCGCTGCCCCAATACCACAGGAGGAAGAACATGAATGGTCCGCCAACGGCCAAGCTTATCGCAGTGCAGCGAATCACAAGGCGCATTTGCCCTGTCCCCCTGGAAGATTATGCCGGTGCCTCGGCGACCTCAAAGTACTGCGCCATGTTGCGGAACTTGTTGTAACGCGCATCCAGCAACTCACGAGGCGACATCTTCTCCAACTCCGACAAGTGCTTCTCCAGCACGTCTCCCAGCGTCTTCGCTATGGCGTCGTGATCATGGTGCGCACCACCATGCGGCTCCGGAATTACCTCATCACAGATCCCAAGTTCCAGATTGTCCTTCGCGGTAATTCGCAAAGCCTGCGCGGCAACGTCCTTCTTCGCCGAATCGCGCCACATAATTGACGCGCAACCCTCAGGAGAGATAACCGAGTAAATGCTGTTCTCCAGCATCAGAACACGGTCAGCAACAGCGATCGCCAGGGCGCCGCCGCTGCCACCTTCGCCGGTAATTACGGCGATGAAGGGGACAGCCAGACGGGCCATTTCGCGGAGGTTGTGCGCAATCGCTTCTGCCTGGCCGCGCTCCTCGGCGCCCAGACCGGGATATGCGCCCACTACATCGACCAGCGAAATCACCGGCCTCTTCCACTTCTCGGCGAACTTCATCGCCCGCAGAGCTTTGCGGTAGCCCTCGGGATTCGGCTGGCCGAAGTTGCGATGGAGTCTTTGTTTGGTATCGCGGCCCTTCTGCGTGCCCAGCACCAGTACTTCCCTGCCGCGAAATCGCGCCATACCGCAGATCATGGCGGCGTCATCGCCGAAACCGCGATCCCCGTGAATTTCGCTGAAGTCGGAGAACATGCGCTCGATGTAATCGAGGGGATATGGGCGATTGGCGTGACGCGCGAGTTCCGTGCGCTCCCAGGCAGTCAGTTGGCCCGACATCTGGCGGCGCAGCGCTTCCACGCGTTCGTGCAGCCCCTGCAATTGCTTCTGCGCTTCCTGATTGCTCCCGGCAGCGCCCTGTAGTTGCGCGATCTGCGTCTCGATCTTCTGTAACTCGTCTTGTGCTTTGCTGACAGCTTCCATATGGGGGTCGTTTCGCCGGTTAGCAGCCCAGAACATCGCTTCGGCCGCGTACATCCAGAAGTCCAGCGCGGACAGCAATCCAGCCTGTTTTGGCGTTAGTTCTGGTTCGTCGGCCACAGTGATTTGAAGGGCCCGAGCTTAGTCAAGGAGGCGAACGCTGCCGCGTCCGCACAGATCTTCTACACGATTAATAAACGCCCGGTCCGGCAAGACATTATAGCCTTCCGCCTCCATCACCACCGTAAAGTCGCCCTTACGTTCCAGATCAAAGAGCACGCGCGCCTCGCCTTTACGCTCGGAACAGATGGTATGCAGCGCGTCGATGGTCTCGGCGGACGCCGTCTCCAGCGAGACCTTAATGCGCAGGTGGCTGGGCAGCCTGGGCTTGGCTTCTTCCAGCGGCGTGATGTCGTCGACCATCAATTTTGGATTTGAACCTTCCTCGACGCGCACGCCGCCCTTTACCAGCACCGGGACGGTGAGCTTCAGCTTTTCCGCGAGCCGCTTGTAGGCATCGGCGAAGCAGAGCATGTCGACCGAGCCGTTCATGTCCTCTATTTGTCCTTGCGCGTACAGGTCTCCACGTTTGGACTTGGCAACGCGAATTCCCTTCAGCACGCCGCCGATCGTCACCTCGCCCCTTCCGGTTGAGGCCTTGAGTTCGCAGACCTGCGTGGTGGTCATCGCGTGGAAGTCGAGCAGCTTCTCCTGATACTTTTCCAGCGGATGACCGGTGATGAAGAACCCCAGAATCTCTTTCTCGTACCCGAGCCGCGTATGCTCATCCCAGTCGGGAAGGTTAGGCAGCGGCTTCTCCGTCGCGTGGTTCTGCTCTTCTTCCTGGAAGACCCCGAACAGCCCATGCTGGCCGAGAGCGGCATCGCGCTGCGCCTTCTGGGCATTTTCCATCGCGCTGTCGATCACGGCCATCAATTGCGCACGACGTCCCAACGCATCCATCGCCCCGCTTTTGATGAGCGACTCGATCACCCGCTTGTTAAGCAGGTGCAGGTCTACGTTCTCGCAGAACTGGTAGACAGAGCGTAACGCTCCCTTCTCCTTGCGCGCCTTCACGATCGACTCAATGGCGTTGTGCCCGACATTTTTTACAGCAGCCAGACCGAAGCGGATAGCATCGCCATGAGGTGTGAAGTACGCGTCGCTGACATTGATGTCAGGCGGTTCCACGGGAATGCCCATTTCGCGACACTCGTTGATGTACTTCACCACGTCGTCGGTCGAGCCTGAGACCGACGTCAGCAGCGCGGCCATGAACTCCACCGGGTAGTGCGTCTTCAGATAAGCGGTGTGATAAGCAAGCAGCGCGTAGGCCGCCGAGTGCGATTTGTTGAAGCCGTATCCTGCGAATTGCTCCATCAAGTCGAAGATTTTCTCGACTTTCTTCGGTGGGAACTTGCGCTCGGCCGCGCCCTCAATGAAGCGCTGGCGCTGCTTGGCCATGGCCTCAGGATCTTTCTTACCCATGGCCCGGCGCAGCAGGTCGGCATCGCCAAGTGAGTAGCCGGCGAGCCGGTTGGCGATCTGCATCACCTGCTCCTGGTAGACGATGACGCCCAGCGTCTCCTTCAGCACCGTCTCCAGTTCGGGTAGCTCGTATTCGACTTTCTTGCGGCCCCACTTGCGCTCGATAAAGTCTTCGATCATGCCGCCCTGGATCGGGCCTGGGCGGTAAAGCGCGTTGAGAGCGGTCAGGTCTTCGACCGCCGTCGGCTTATAGCGGCGAAGCACGTCGCGCATGCCGTGCGATTCAAACTGAAAAACGCCGCTAGTGAGTCCGGTGTGAAAGACCTTCTCGTACGTAACCTGGTCGTCAAGCGCCAGCGTTTGCAGGTCGAGCTTCTCGCCGCGCGTCTGCTGGATCAGCTTGAGGGCATCGTCGATGATCGTCAGCGTGGTAAGCCCGAGGAAGTCCATCTTCAGCAGGCCCAGCTTCTCGACCGCCTTCATGTCGTAGGCGGTGACGATTTCCTCGTTCTTGGTGCGATGCAGCGGCACCAGGTCCGTCAGCGGCAAGGGCGCAATCACCACGCCAGCCGCGTGCACGCCCGAATTCCGGACTAGCCCTTCGAGCTTCTTGGCTGTATCGATCAGGTCCCGGGTCTGCTGCTCGGTTTCGTAGGCGGTCGAGAGGGCCGGCGAATCTTTCAGCGCTCCATCAATGGTGATATTCAGCGTCGGCGGCACCATCTTCACGATCCGATCGACGTCGGCGTAGGGAATGTCCATCGCGCGGCCGGAGTCCTTCATCGCGGCCTTGGCGGCCATGGTGCCAAAGGTGATGATTTGCGCGACTTGGTCGCGTCCATATTTCTCGGTGACGTATTGGATGACTTCGCCGCGGCGATTCATGCAGAAGTCGATATCGATATCGGGCATGCTGATGCGCTCGGGATTCAGGAAGCGCTCGAACAGCAACTCATTCTGCAAGGGATCAATGTCCGTGATGGACAGAGCGTAAGCGACGAGCGAGCCTGCGGCCGAACCGCGACCGGGGCCGACGGGAATGTTGTGCTCTTTGGCGTAGCGGATGAAGTCCCAGACGATGAGGAAATAGCCGGGAAATTGCATCTGCCGGATGATATCGATCTCGCGAGCCAGCCGCTTCTCGTAGTCTTCGATCGAGTGCTTCAGCCTGCCCTTAGCCTGCAACTCGCGCAGGATGTTTAAGCGCTTGGCAAAGCCCTCGCGGGCGACGAATTCGAAGTAGTCAGGCAGGTTGTAGCCCTCGGGCACCTCGAACTTCGGGAACGGGTCTTTGACCTTCTCCAGACGAACATTGCAGCGCTCCGCAATCTCCATGGTGCGCGCCAGCACGCGCTCATAGCCGGAGAAGACCTTGGCCATTTCAGCGGGACTTTTTACGAAGAACTGGTTGCCGGTGAACTTCAGACGGTTAGTGTCATTGATCGACTTGCCCGTCTGGATGCAGACCATCACGTCCTGCGCGTGGGAATCTTCCTCGCACAGGTAGTGACTGTCGTTGGTCGCGACCAGCGGCATACCGAGCTCCTGCTCCAGTTTCAGCAGGTTCGACTGGATCTTCTTTTCTTCCTCCAGACCCTGGTCCTGAATTTCGAGATAGAAATTGCCTTTGCCGAAGATGTCGTTGAAGCTGGCAGCGGCGTCGCGCGCGGCCTCGTACTTCCCTTCCGTCAGACGCTCGGCGACTTCGCCTTTCAAGCATGCCGACAGGCCGATCAGTCCTTGCGAATGTTCAGCCAGAAACTTCTTGCTGATGCGCGGCTTGTAGTAGAAGCCATGCAGCGAGGCCTCGGAGACGATCTTCACGAGGTTGCGGTAGCCCTGGTCGTTCTCCGCCAGCACGATGAGATGGTTGTAGCTGTCGCCTTCCGGTGAAGCTCGATGATCTTCCTTCTTGCAAATGTAGAGCTCGCAACCAAGGATCGGCTTCACGCCCGCTTCTTTGGCTGCGTTCATAAACGAAACGGCGCCGAAGATGTTGCCGTGATCGGTCATGGCGACCGCAGGCATCTTCAGCTCTTTGACGCGTCCGACCAGGCGCTCGATCTCGCAAGCGCCGTCGAGCATGGAGAAATCAGTGTGCAGATGGAGATGTACGAATTCAGGTTGCGCCATGTGAGTTAAGGAAGCCTTGCCTCTATTCTATTCGTTTAGCGCCGAGTCCGATTTGTGGAAAACACGGCTGAAACCGACTTGAGTTACATTGCTGTGGACTGAACTCCAATGGAACATGGGCTTCTATTAGCGTTTGCCGGTATTGTGGCCGGAGCTATTGCTGCCATCTCAGGTTTCGGTATCGGCAGTATTCTGACGCCTTTGTTCGCCGCATGGCTCGGCACTAAGCTTGCCGTGGCTCTCGTGTCCATCCCCCACCTCATCGGAACATCGCTGCGCTTCGCGGTGATTCGACAACATGTGAACCGACATGTGCTGTGGACGTTCGGCATCACCAGCGCGATTGGGGGCCTGCTTGGCGCGCTGCTGCACATCTGGCTGCGCAGTGTGCTGCTGGGCTACGTGCTCGGTGTACTGCTTGTCTTTGCCGGGATCATGGGCATCACAGGCCTGGCCGCGCGTATGCGCTTCGGCCGGGGCGGAGGGTGGGTTGCCGGTGCGCTCTCCGGAATGTTCGGCGGCCTTGTCGGCAACCAGGGTGGAATCCGCTCCGCTGCTCTGCTCGGCTTCAACCTGCAACGCGACGAATTTGTCGCGACCGCGACGGCAATTGCCCTGCTGGTCGATGGCTTTCGTATGCCTGTCTACGCGGTGCTGCAATATCGGCCGGTATTCCAGCAGTGGCCATTGGTTACGATCGCAACGGCAGGAGTCGTGGCCGGGACACTCTCGGGCAAATGGATGCTGAGCCGTATCCCGCAGGATGTTTTTCGCATGATCGTTGCCTGCGTCATTTTGGCGCTGGGCATCTGGATGCTGACGAATCCGGGAGCGTGAGGTAGCGATGTCGGACTGCAACAGCTGTTCTATGCGCGGCGTTACGGCATGCTATGTTGGTCCGCGCTGTCCTTCAGGCGGTCCACCAGGTGAGAGCAATTGTCCGCCGGTGATGGCCTGTCCGGGCGGCGTCTGGCGCGGCATAGAAGCCTTTACAAGCGAGCGATTATGGGAGCGATAGGCGTACAGCACGGCAAGTAAAGGAGCGGCCAGGAGCAATCCCCAGAACCCGAAGATAAAACTGAGGAGGATGGGCACAATCAGAGAGGCCCAGATCGGCACGCGTGCAGTCCGCCGCATGATCAACGGCTGCAGCAGAAGCCCGTCGACCACGACGACGATGCCATACAGGATGAGAACGTAAAGAAGGCCCTCGAAGCCATCATTGAACAGCGCCGCGATCGCTGGTCCAAAAAATGCAAGTACCGGTCCGAAGTGTGGAATAAATTGCAGCCCAGCCGCAAGCACCGCCCAGAAGGGCGCGAATGGCACATGCAGGAACCACAGTCCCGCCCACCACAACAATCCGATGGCCAGCGAGTTGTAACACTGCGCGATAAACCATCGCTTCAGCGCATCGCCGGTGATATTGATGTGGTGCGAAAATCGCATTTTCTACTTAGATGCCGGGCCGACCAGGCCGTCTCAACCCCATGCTACACTCGAAGAAGGTCGTTGGCATTTGGCACCTAGCACTTAGGAAATTGGCGTTTGGCATTCGGCTTTGGCAGTTCAGCCCGGATTCGCCGATTTTGCCAATGCTAATTGCCAACTGCTAACTACGGGTTTCCTATGAAATTTGGCGTCATCATCTTCCCCGGATCCAACTGCGACCACGATGCGTTCTGGGTGGTTTCGCAAGTCGCCAAACAGCCTGTAACCTTCCTGTGGCATGACTCGCCCGATCTACAGGGATGCGACGCGATTATTGTGCCCGGCGGTTTTGCCTACGGCGATTACCTGCGTACCGGGGCGATCGCGAAATTTTCGCCGGTGATGGAGTCGGTAAAGAAGTTCGCCGCTGACGGCGGCCTGGTGCTGGGCATCTGCAATGGATTTCAGATTCTCTGTGAAGCCGGGCTGCTGCCAGGCGCTCTCATGCGCAATGCCGGCCTGAAATACGTTTGCAAGCCGGTCCACATTCGCGTTGAGAGTACCAACACGCCGTATACCCATGGACTTACAAAAGGTGAGGTTCTGGAAATTCCTATCGGTCACATGGAAGGCAATTATTTCTGCGACGAGCGGACCCTGGCTGAGTTGAAAGAACAGGATCGCATTGTCTGGCGCTATGTCACGCCTGCCGGAGAGGTGACGCCCGAGGCCAATCCTAACGGCTCGCTGGAGAACATTGCCGGCATTTGCAGCGCATCACGCAACGTCTTGGGCATGATGCCGCACCCGGAGCGGGCCGCAGAGCGCGAGCTCGGCATGATCGACGGTTCCAAGGTTTTCCATTCGCTTGTCTCGTCTCTCGTTGCGAAGTAAGCTTCAACAGCATCACTGAGACTGGCGTCAAACACGTCGGCATCTCCCTTCTCCTCAAAAATCAAGCCCATCATCCGGAAGCGTTCACGCTGCCGAACCTACTTCGTGTGCGTTTCAGGGAATTAGCTGAGATGCCGAGGTTGCCAAAGCGAATGGTCGAGAAGGAGAAAGTTATCAGGATGAGTTCACCGGCCAGATTTCCAGTGGACTCATCCTGATTCCCGCAGACAGCGGTTACTGTGCTGCGGTGGTAAACGTCTGGTCGTAGAAAGCTGCCTGATTGCCCAGCGAATCGGTGGTCAACGGCCGCCAGTGGTACGTCGTGTTAGGTGAAAGCCCGGTGATCGTGATCGAGAAATCGTAAATGTTTCCGATTCCCAGCCCCAGCGCAGTCTGGTCTTGCGTATCCAGAACGCTCTGCGATTGGTTGCTATAGTTCGTCGTCAACATATTGAGGAACCCGAAGTTGGGGAACGGCTGCATGCACTGCGGCGGCTGCGGGTTGTAGGGGTCGCAGTAACCGGGGGTGCTAGTGCCGTAGTAGATGGTCGCAGTGGTGTTGGGCTTGAACGCGTTGAACCAGAAGGTAGCGGTGGTTGCCGTTACCGTGGGCGGATTGATGGTATTGGGATAGATCGTCGTCGGTGCGCCGCCAGTCGCCGGCCACCATTCGAATGTAACCGGGGTGGTGTAGTCCGTCCAGGGAGCGTTGCAGGGATTCGAGCCGTTTTCGCACGGATTTGCTGCCGCTAGCACGGTTGGAATCGCAGGCGACGAACCGTCGGGATTCTGACCGGTTCTCCACCGCACATAGTCGAAGCTCCATTTGTAGACCTGATTGAACTCCTTCACTGACCAGGTCCAACCGTTGCCGACTGGCGATCCCGCACCGCCCGCGCTATCGAAGACGTGATTGAAGAGGTCATCGCCTTCGTTCATGTACGTAGCGTTACCGGTCTTGCTCCAGTACCAGGCAAAGGCTGGCGCGACCAGATCGTTTAACTCGGTGGCGCTGTAGAGTCCCGGCACCAATTGCGGGTTCACCGGAAGGTCATAGGGTTGATACGAAAGTGTGTGCGTTGAGGGGATGTACTGCGTGCTCTCCCACCAATCCAGCACCTTCTTTATCTCGAGCGGGATGCGCGCGTCGGGCGTATTGCCTTCGGCAAGATCCAGCTCGTAGTAGTTGATCAAGGCTTCCATCGCCGTGCCGACCAGGAAAGGATGGACGTCATAGTCCTGCTGGTTCGGGTTGGCCAGGTTCAGGTTGTAGCTCTGGTCGAGATAGCCGAGCATGACATCGACCTGGCGCAAGATGAAGGCTGTGTCTCGCGGCTCACCCAGAATCTCTGCCGCCAGGCGGTTGTCCATCATGTAGGCGCTCAGGCGCACGCTGGTAGCGTACGCGCTGCCGCTGAAGAACAGGTTGTAGCCCTGAACGTGCTGCATGATGTCGATGGCTGCCTGGTTCGTTGGGTTACCGGTGCGGAGCTGGTTCATCTCCATTCCGTAGGCGAACTGGTTCGGCTCGCGAATGAAGCTGCCGCCGGTGCCGAGAATCATGTTGCGGTACGGGTCCATGGCCAACTGGGCGCAGCGTTTCCATTCCGCTTGATTGGTCGGGTTGTAATCTGAGATTTGCTGGTAGACGCGGCCGCCGTCGTAATTCCATGCCTCGAAGTAGTTCGAGGACGGCAGGTCGAAATAGCCACTGAAATTTCCGTTATCCAAACCCCACCAGGGATTCGTGTCGCTGTTGTTGGTGCACCACCAGTCAGCGGAGCGATAGGGCAGGCCCTGGTTCTGGTAAGGACTCAAATTCGTCATATTGCTTTCCCACGCCGCCTGATTGGCGATCGCAGGAAAAGTATTTGGCGGCGTTGGAACGAAGCTGGCCGTCGGCAGCACAACAAAGTTGTAAGTCACCGGCACCGGATTGCCGTAATTCGTGCCACCGTATTCCGCCTGGAACAGTCCTGTGAACTGATAATGCCCGGGAACTGCGGCAGAATTCGCCCGGAGGCGCAATGCATCATTGGTGCTGTAGAGCGTCGCGTTTGAACAGTCCTGATTAGCGGCGTTGTAGTCACCGTCCCATCCCGTGGGCGGCGGATTGGAGGGAGCGTCATACCCACACAGGAACTGCGCCGTTATGCTGTTGTCGTTCACCACTTGGCCGGTGTCGGTGTTGGTGATCACGACATTCTGCATCTGGACCATCATGTAGGTGGGCCCGCTCAGCAAGTTTGGCTGCAGATTGACATAAAGATCGTTGCACTCACGGGAGCTCTTGGATGTCGGCGTACATGCCGGAGACTGTGTTGGGTCGCCCTGGTAGACGTTGATGCCGCCAATCGGCCACATCGTGAACACGAGCGGGCCGTTCGGATTGGTGGGCGAGGTCGGAAACGTAAAGGTCAGATAGTAACCGTTGCCAGTAGCCGGTCCCGGGTAACTCGCAAAGACGGGGCAAATGGCCATTTTGACCGAACAGCGAGGCACTCCCACGTTGCTGGCTACGTAGTATCCCCAGGTTGCATAAGGGCTGTACGCGGGAAAATGATCGACTATCACCACGTGAGTCGTGGTGTTCTCGTTCTGAATGATCTGCCGCGTCGGCGTATTGTTATTACTCCAGTAATCGACCGAGTTTTCAATGATCACGATCGAATTACCCGGATGCCGAGTGGTCCAGGAGAAGGTTACTGAGTATCCGTTAATCGGATCATAATTGCCATTTACTACGGCTGAGACGTTAGAAATTTCACCTTGATCGATGGTAGCGAAAAGCGGAGTGGCGCTAACAACTCCGATCACGGCTAACACCAGTGGGAGCATTGGCGCTCTTCGCCGGCCCATCGCGGCGCAGAACCATGCCAAGATGGTGCGTCCGTATGTCATGTGCTTCTCCTTCTTCAAGCGGAACAATGCCGCAAGTCGCTATGAGGGGTCGCAACTTCTGCAGCACGGGATGACATGAGTATCCTCGCCTAGTCACCACCTCCAGCTAAGAATAGTGACTCGATTCTCACACGAAAGTAACATATTAAGTAATTACTATAATGCGCGGGGAAAGATTACTTTAGCATATGGTTAGCCGGAGATGTTGTTCCGGTCGAAGTTGGATTTCCTGAAGTCGCATACCTGCAATTGTCTGTAATAATTGCATTTATATTGACTATCGCCATCTTGCAAAGTCACTGACGTGAACGATGCTCTCCCGCATGCGGACACCTATAGTCACCGAACTTTGAAGACAAACTGCCAGAGAGGACGAACTACTCTAAGAATAGAGTAATGTTACTTAATCAATGTTGGTAAGTTACCGTTGGGATAGAGCGGAGAAACGCGGGCCGATTAGGCGGACGCTGGGGATGTCTGCCTCGAACCGATCAGAAGTGAAGGCACCGCAATTTTGGCAGGAAGAAACAAATGGAAATGGCGGAGAGGGAGGGATTCGAACCCCCGATACCCGTCAAGGTATGGCCGCTTTCGAGGCGGCTCGTTTCAACCACTCACGCACCTCTCCGCGCGCGGTTGCAACTGGCCGGAGTTGCCAGCCCTTTCAGTGTAGCAAAGGTTGATGAGTGCGTCATGCACGCCGACAGAGATGCCGCACTTGGACGATGCTCTGTTGGCCCGATCTATGGGACTGGGTTGCGCCGTTCGCGGAAGAAGGTCTGCAGCAGGTCCATGCAGCGCGCCGCTAAGACACCTGAGGTTACCTCGACACGGTGGTTGAGCTTGGGATGATTGAGGATCTGCAGGATGGAATGTACCGCTCCTGCCTTGGAGTCGTCGGAGCCATAGACAAGTCGCCGAATGCGAGCGTGGGTAAGAGCTCCAGCGCACATTGCACAGGGCTCAACCGTGACATACAGGTCGCAATCCAGCAAACGGTAGTTGCCAATGGTCTGACCAGCTTCGCGCAAGGCCAGAATTTCAGCATGAGCTGTGGCGTCGTGTGCGCTGATTGGCCGGTTGCATCCACGGCCAACGACCCGGCCCTGGTAGACGACCACCGCTCCGACCGGAACCTCTCCGAGTGCCAGGGCCCGCGCGCGCTTCGCGAAGAGCTTCTTCCATCCAGAGTTCGTCGGGTCTCGCCATGCGACTATTGGCCCTCTGCTCTTCCCTGTCCGGCAATGCCATTGACTGCCGGCAGGCGGAGTTCAACAACTGGTCAATATAGTTGAGAAGGTAAATCATTCAAAGTGGTCATTGGCGGAGAGCGCAGACGCAGCGCCTTGAACGATTTGGCGTAGATGAGAGCCGACGGCCGTCTACACTTGCCGCAGCATGATCCGTCTCACTGCGGTCGCATGGCCACTGTCGGCATCGCACTCGATCAGGGTGGCGCACAGGCGAACATCGTCGGTAGCGGGCTCGAAGCGGGAGGGCATGTTCGTGAGGAATCGTTGCAAAATGAGATCCTTCTGTACGCCAATGACGCCGTTATAGGGGCCGGTCATTCCGACGTCGGTTTGAACTGCCGTCCCTCCGGGCAGCACCTGTTCGTCAGCGGTGGGAACGTGCGTATGCGTGCCCAAAACCGCGGTTACTCTTCCCTCCAGATACCAGCCCAGTGAGATTTTTTCGGAGGTAGCCTCGGCATGGAAGTCGACCAGGATCACCTTCGCCGTGATCTGCTTGAGAAGCTCGTCGGCAAGCCGAAACGGATCATCGTTGTTGGTCATGAAGACACGCCCTTGCAGGTTGACGACCGCGTACGAGACGCCGCCTCGAGTGCGTCCCTGGTACCAGCCGAATCCGGGGGAGCCTGCCGGATAGTTAGCCGGACGCAAAACGCGACGTGCCAGCGAGGCTTCGTTCCCGTTGGCCGAGTTCATGTAGTCGATGATTTCGCGTTTATCCCAGACGTGATTGCCGGTGGTGATGACGTCAACTCCAAGTTCGAATAGCTCCTCGGCAATCTGCGGCGTGATGCCAAATCCTCCGGCGGCGTTCTCTCCGTTGGCGATGGTGAGATCGACCGCATGTTCTTTTTGAAGTTCTGGCAGACGCTCGTGGACGATGGTGCGGCCAGGGCGGCCAAAGATGTCTCCGACGAAGAGAATTCGCAAGGGTTTTGTTCCTTCAGGCGCTAGATAATCTGATGGTACCACGCGTAAATCAGGCCGGTGGTCGACGCCAGTCGATCAAGGCACAAACGAAAAAGGCGACCATGTTGGCCGCCTGCGAAAACCCGAGAATAGCTACTTATGAGCGGCGCTCCCGGATGAGGTAGCGGCCGGAGCCGAAGACGCGTGAATGGGAACACCCTGCGACCGGCTGCCTCCATACATCGAGCGCATGTCTTCGCCGGCGAATACCGAAGCAGACGTTGGAGGAGCGAAGACATGTCCAGTTGGATGGGAGTGTGCATTAGCGGCAGTCGTTTGTGGAGAAGCGAAAACGGCGCGATTCGTCGCCGTCGTGTTGGGTTTAACGAAGCCGTGAGCTCCAGTCGAAGCCACGGCTCGACCAGGAACTACGCTGGCAAAATTCGGAGGAATACGTCCGCCGGGAATTGACAGTGGCCCGGCGCCGGCTTTCCCGACCAGCACAGTTGGAGCGGACGTGGTCAAGGCAGTAGAGGACGGCGGCGGTGCAGCCGTCCAGCCTGATGGAGCCTTGGTTACACGAGGAATAATTTGATATCCGGTGGTATACCACTGCCCCGCAAAGCGGCCCGGCACCCACGCCCAGCCTGCGCCGTTGACGAATGCCCACGAACCGTAGTGGAAAGGCAACCATCCCCACGGGTATGCGGAAGTCCACGAATAACCCGAGCCGGGATAGAACATCCAGGCGCCGTTGCTGTAAGGACTCCAACTCGACATCGAGCCGGCAAATCCGTAAGGCTGCCAGACGTATCCCAAGCCGTTAGCGTAAAAGAAGTCCCCGTAGTAATTCAGGTCCTGCAGGCCGTAAGCCGCGCTCGGTCCGCCATAGCCTTGGTTCTGACCGTAGTCCTTACTGTAAGCTTCGCGTTCCTTGTTCCAGTTGTCGTACCGAACTTCTTCGACACCCTTGGCGACACTGGGGTCGCTGACGTTCTGCTGAAGATCGAGGGTTAGTGTTTCTTTCTTGTGAACCACGATCTGCCCGGCTTGGCCGTCGAGTTGCGCCTCGCCTTTGAAGACAGCTACCTGGACGCGCGCTGGGTTCACTGTTATCCGCACCAGCGAATCGCGAGGCACCTGCACACTACGATCGCCAACGTTCAGAATGTAACTGTCGTTGCCCTTCGACGCCGTATCCAGATAGACCAATCCTTTGTCGACGACGATCCGGTTGATCTTCATGCCGGCATCGTTCATGAGCAACTGGGAGAACTTGACATTGGAATCCTCAGTCAGTCGCAGCGCACTCTGATTCTCGAACTCGATCTCTGCCAGTCCGTCGTTGCCTGTAAGGATTCGCGTCCCCTCGACAATCGGGGTATTGAGAATTGCGCGTTCCAGACCTTGGCCGGCGCGGTCTACCTGCACCTGGCCCTCCACCGAGCTGAGGCGAACGATCCTGACGTGAGAGTCGGCAGAAGCCGCGATCGAGCTGACGGCGACCAAGATTGCCGCTACGACCAAGCGTGCATACCCGGTGTGTCTGTTCATGATGTTTACTCCCTGGGGCCCTGGGCCTGGTTGCGAAGTGACTTTGGAGGCGAGGCCCAACTAGCCCTCGTCAAAGGTTTCGCTGTTGCATCTATTAAACACCAGTTTTGGATGCAAGTTCGCGAAAATCGCGTCGTTGACGTTGTCAAAGGTTTGGCACAAGCTACTGCTGACCGGGAGTCGGAGAACCGGCGGGCTCATTCATGTTCTCCAACAAGTGCCTGGCGCTTTCCCGCGAGATGTTCATCAGGTTGGGATCGGCCGCGATCTTGCGCAAGATGGGTGCAATCAAACGTAGCTCGACAACATCATGGCTCGCCTGAAGTTCTTCCAATTGTTTCAAGCGCTGGTCCATGCCCAGCTTGTCGAACCGATATTGAAATGCGAGCTTGCGGCCGTAATCGATGGTCGCGGCGATTCCCGTGAACTTGTGGACTAATTCCTGCACATCGGGATTTTGGGACCAGTTGAAAGTCGCCGAACTTTGTAACTGCGGCGATTGGTATTCCAGAGTCTTCCGGCCGGTTTGGGCGACGTGCTTAAGATGAGAGTCCAAATCGCCTCGAAAGTAATTCAGCTTCTCCGCTAACTCGAAAATCTTCTGGCGGTTGGAGTTTGAGAGGGTGAAGTCCTGACGAACCGGGTCGGTATCGCTGTTGTTCTCCTCGGGATGCGGGCTGCCCTGAAAGGCGGCTTTGCCGTCAGCTTGAACGCTGATCGAAAAGCTGGTCCAGGGAACCCCGACGGGCCAGTCGAAACGGTAGCTGACAGTCGCGCTGTCGGATGCTGGAGCAGCTTGAGAGGCTGGCTGTTGAGCGATCAGCCAAGGGCAAGCAAGAAAGAGAAAGACGAGCAACAGCCGATTCATTCTGGGGAGAGATTTTATCAGCGTCCTGCCGCCTGCCGCTGCAGGGTTGCGGCAGTGTGAAGATGACAGATGGCGATCGCTAAAGCGTCGGCGGCGTCCGCAGGCTGAGGGATCTCGGGCAAATGTAGTAGTCGTGCGACCATAACCTGAACCTGCGACTTCTCTGCCCTTCCGTAGCCAACAACCGCTGATTTGATCGAGAGTGGGGCGTAAGCAACGACCTCGAGTCCGGCTTGCGCAGCAACCAGCATGGCAACACCGCGCACGTGGCCAAGCTTCAGGGCCGACTTGGCGTTCACGGCGTAAAAGACATCTTCGATTGCGACCTGTTCGGGCAAATACTCGGCAATAACCGCATGCAGGCCTTCGCAAATTCGCTTGAGGCGCAGCTCCAGGGCTTCGCGCGGCGACAGGCGAATGACGCCGCTACACAGATGATGGAGCGAGCCGTCGTCGTCTTGCGCGACGACGCCGTAACCGGTGTATTCGCCTCCGCAGTCGACGCCTAGAACTCGCATTGCCGCGAGTTTAGCAGGAGAAACACACTGCCGCAGTGAATTCGGGAGTAACTAGTTGTGGAACGATAAGCGGTCGCACCGCTCAATCGTTGGTACGAGTGGAACTTTGGCGGGGCGGGCAACGTAGTCACTAATTCGGTGAGAGTGTACACTGGCTGCCGAGCCAGCATTTCAGCCGTTTCGCACTCTTATCTCCTCAGAGCATACATGCGGCGCAAAATCTCCGAGAGGTCGCCAATGACAGACCGCCTGGTTCTCCGGCTTGGCCTGATTATCCTATCGCTATCGACAATCGCAGCTGCGCAGAGTCCGTTTGCGCCCAAGGTCAGCGGCCCGCTGTCGCAAAGGGTGGTCGCTTATCAAATTGACGCGAAGTACGATCCGCCGAAGCATGTGGTCGAAGCGACCGAGACGCTTACCTATCACAACCTGACCGGCCAGGCATTGGATACCTTTCCGTTCCACCTGTACCTGAACGCGTTCCAGCCCAAATCAACCTGGATGCACGAGGCCCATCGGGACGGCAATTTCCGCTCCAGCAGCCTGGCGGAGTGGAAGGAGTCGGACTTCGGTTCGAACGTAGTGTCGTCGTTTGAGGTCGTCGGCATGGGCGACCTGACTAGTCAGATGCGCTTCATCTCTCCGGATGACGGCAATCCCGACGACAAGACGGTCTTCCAAGTGAAGCTTCCGCGACCGATCGCGCCCGGCCAGGATGTCACCTTCAAGATCTCCTTCAAGGCGACATTCCCCGAGGTGATCGCCCGCACCGGATACAAGCGCACCTTCCTGCTCGCGGGTCAGTGGTTCCCCAAGGTGGGCGTGTGGTGGCATGGCCAGTGGAATTGTCACCAGTTCCATGCCATGACCGAGTTCTTCGCCGACTTCGGCACGTACGACGTGAAGGTCACGTTGCCAAAGGATTACGTCATTGGCGCGACTGGCGTCCAGGTGTCTGAACAGGATAACGGCAACAACACCAAGACGGTGGGCTATCACGCAGAAGATGTTCACGACTTTGCCTGGACGGCCGATCCTAACTTCAAAGTCATCAACGCGGAGTTCAACGGCAGCGTCGGACCGGTGAAGGTGCGGCTGCTCAGCTACGACAGCCACGAGCACGAATGGCAGCCCTACATCAAGTGCATCGTGGACAGTATGAAGCGCTTTGACGATTGGTATGGCCCCTATCCTTACGCACAGTTAACGGTTGTCGATCCTCCGCACGGAGCCGGTGAAGCCGGGGGCATGGAATATCCAACATTCATCACTGGCGACAGCGGGTGGTTCATACCCAGCGGTTTCCACATCATCGACCTGGTCACCGAGCACGAGTTTGGCCACCAGTACTGGTACGGAATGGTAGCCACCAACGAATTCGAGAATGGCTGGCTGGACGAGGGCATCAACAGCTACACCGAAGTCAAGGTACTGGACAATTTCTACGGTCCCAACGCCAGTGTCATTAACTTCATGGGCGGTCAGCTGGGTGAGCGTGAGATCCAGCGCCTAGGCTATCTCGGATCCCCCGATATCGATCCGCTGGCGAAAATGAGCTTTCAGGACATGAGCGTCGGTACCTATGGCGATATCACTTACGGTAAAACCGCGACGCATGCTGATTACGCTGGAGAAGATTGTCGGCGAGCAGACGATGCAACGCGCGCTGCATACCTACTTCATGCGATATCGCTTCACCCATCCCACGCAGGAAGACTTCATGAAAACCGTCAGCGAGGTTGCCGGCCAGGATCTGAGCTGGTACTGGAATCAGGCGGTTTACGGTACGCAAATGCTGGATTATGAAGTGCTGCGAGCCGACTCGAATCCCGTGAACTGGTGGGACCAGAACCTGAAGGAAAAGAAAGGCGAGACCGAGTACGAGACGCAGGTCATTCTTCATCGCAAAGGCGATTTCGTCTTCCCGGTTGATGCCGTCGTGAAGTTCGACAACGGCGAAACGGTCTATCAACACTGGGACGGGAAGGATCGATGGATGCGCTATGTGTATCGCAAGAAGGCGCAGGTCGAGTCCGTGCAGATTGACCCTAATTACCAGGTGACGATGGACAACGATTACCTGAACAACAGCAGCGTCGAGGAATCGCAACACGGAGCAGTGCATAAAGTCGGTATGTACTGGATGTTCTTCACCCAAATGCTCGGTCAAATGTTGAGTTGGCTGGTCTAAGGAGGCAGAGGATGGCAGACGAGAGAAAAGGTGTGGTAGCTGCCGGATTCGGCCTCATGTGGCGACGGCAGAGCGTCTTGTGGTGGGTTTTCCTGGTGAACCTGGTCTGCGGCGTTCTGGGAGCGATGCCGGCGCTTGTAACGCTGAGCCGTGTTCTTGGCCACTCATTGGCCGGCGAGGGCCTCACCAAGGGATTCGACCTGGGCATGATGGGCGAACTGATGCGCGTGCCGAGCGTTAATCTCATGCGCTCCACCGTGACCGTCTACATCATGGCCTTCCTGTTCCTGCTATTTATGCTGTTCGTCAGCGGCGGGATACTGGAAAGCTACCGGGAAGACCGACGCCTCACTGCGGGCGAGTTTTTCGCAGCTTCGGGAGCTTTCTTCTGGCGATTCGTAAGGCTGTCGCTGCTGTCGATCATCCCTTTCGTAATCGTCAGCATGATTTATCAAGCCTTATCGAAGGCCGCTGATCACATCGGAGACCGTGCCATCGCCGACCAGGTTGGGATCTTCTTAAGTCTCGCCGCCTTCATCGTTTTCTTACTGCTCGCGTTATGGGTACGGCTGTGGTTTGACATCGCGCAAGTCCGGGCGGTGGTTCTGAACGAGCGCGGCATGTGGCGGAATACCTGGCGCTCATGGAAGATCACGTGGCGCAGCCTGCGTCATCTCTATCGCATTTACTTTTGCGTCAGCCTTGTCGCGTGGGTTGCGTTTACGATTGGCTTGGTGATTTGGGCGCATCTTCCGCCCACGACTACCCCTCTAGCACTCCTCGTACTGGAGTTCATCATCTTCGCCGAGTTGCTGACTCGTTTATGGCAACTTTCCAGTGCGATGACATGGTACCAGCGGAATGCGGAGCCGGTGCCCGTCGTTGCCGTTATAGAAACGACGGTCGCTACCGAGCAGATTATTTCGCCTGAGCCGCTGCCGCCCGGCGATCCCGGTCCAGAACTGCCTCCGGCAGACGCATAAAAAGGGGCGCCCGCGCGCCCCTGTATATCATTCCCTGGTCTTCGCTTACTGTTTCGGCTTTCCACCGAACGTAATGCCCAAGCCCGTCGTCAGCACCAGGTCGTTGTTCTTCTTTCCATCCACAGGTGCACTGTTGTAGATGTCGCCGAAGACCAAGTTCCAGGTCAGCGCGCGATAGATCTTGCTGGCCAGCCCGAAGTCGAATGTGCCGCGATAATTCCCTGCATCATTGAGATATGGGAAGAAATACAGGCGTTCGTACATTGAGGTGTTGGCGGTGAAGTTGTGCGTCAGTTCCTCACCGATGTTTGCGTTCACAAAGTTATTCACCAGGCCGGTCGAGTAGTTTTCATACGTGTAACCAAAGCCGCCCAGCACATCGAACGTCGTCGTCTTGGTGGCGATGACATGGTACCCCAGACCGCCGTTCGGACTGAGTCGAGCGTCAAGGTCCTGGAAGTGGTCATACATTCCCGTCAGCAGTCCGAAGGCGAAAAGTCGCTTAGTGAGGTTGCGGTCATACCGAACCGTTCCGCCCAAAGAGTTCGCTGTCGTGCTGGTCACATTGTCGACGGTACTGGTGGAGAACAACTGCGCGGCCGTGATGTTCCACTCATCAGTTGTGGTCTTGCGGTCGGCGTTAAATCCGAGCGCGACGTTGGTAGTGTCAGAGTTGCCGCGAGCCAGCGCGAGTCCAAAGTTGCCGCCTCCCACCCAACCCTGAAGCGGCCCCGGGTGCAGCGATTTCTCGTACGCGGCCTGATCCGCCGTCGAGCGAATGAAACTGATGTCACTATCAGGGATCGTCTGCGCACCGCTGGCAGCGTTTACCACCACGGTCGAATCTTGCGCGGTGACCGGTCCCGACACCACCTGATTATTGGTGCGCGTCACCACCATAGGCTGGGCTGAGGTGAACTGGGCTACTGCGGCGAGATCGATGGTGATCGGACCGGCATAATCGGTCTTAACCGTCAGCTTCTTATCGCTCACGCTGACGATGGTGCCCGTTATCTTGTCTCCATTTTTTAGCGTGACTTGTTCTGCGTTTAGGGCCGAACAGAGGCAGTAAAGCACGAGGATGCTGGTCAAGGTCTTCCGCATGTCAAGACTCTCCCGATTTCTATTTAGCTGCAGGCGCGAGATGCCGCGCGGGTGAAAGGGCCCCGGCAATTCACCGAACGTAAATTGCTTTTCCATGATTCTAAATGCAAGAGAGGTCAGATCAGCGCTTCCCGGCAAAAATCGGCATACGAGAGGTTGCCATTTACAATGATGTGCAGAATGAAGTCGCCTTCGATGATGTTCGGCATAGCTCTCGTCCTGATGTTGTCCGGCACTCTTGTCGGCTGCAATAAATCGCAACCATCGGAGTCCGACAACTCAGCGCTTCCGCCCACAGTTGGCCAGCGCTTCATCGTCGCCGAGCAACAACAATGTTCCGAAGCCGAACCTCGACGGCAACAAGATCATGCAGTACACCAAGGAAGTAGTGGCCTTCGGATCGCGTCCACCCGGAAGCCCGGCCCACGTGAAGCTGGAGCAGTACATCGTTTCGCAACTGAAGGGCGTTGAGGTCGAACAGGATAAGTTCACCGCGCAGACGCCCGTGGGCCAGTTCCCTGTCAACAACATCATTGCGAAATTTCCCGGCAAGAAAAACGGCATCATCGTCGTTGCCGGGCACTACGACACCAATTATCCGCTGCCGAAGACATACGTGGGAGCTAACGACGGCGGTTCGTCGACCGCCCTTTTGCTGGCGCTCGCCGATCAATTACGAGGAAAAGAGCGCGATGGATACAGCGTGTGGCTGGTCTGGACCGATGCAGAAGAAGCCTTCGTGAAGTGGACGGAAAGCGACAGTCTCTACGGGACAAAACAGTTGGCGCAGAAATGGAAGGCCGACGGCACAGCGGGCAAGATCAAGGCATTCATCCTGGTTGACATGATCGGCGATGCCGACCTCGACATTCAGCGTGACAGCAACTCGACACCGTGGCTGACTGATTTGGTGCTACAGGCGGCGACCAACCTCGGGTACCAGTCACACTTCTTCCAGCAAACTGTCGGCATGGACGACGACCACATCCCCTTCGCGCGCATAGGGGTGCCGGTGGTGGACCTGATCGATTTCACCTACGGCTATGACAATGTCTTCCACCATTCACCGGAAGACACGCTCGACAAATTAAGCCCGCAATCGTTGGCAATTAGTGCTGACGTCGTCATGGAAACCATCGAATTGCTGGATCAGCGCTAAATCCAGTCCTGCGCCTCAGCGTCCGAACGAGTATCCCAGCGTCACTCCGGCGCGGGTCGCATGACCGCTGCTGAACTCGACGTTGTTGTTCACAAAGTATTCGCGAAACTCCGGACGCACGAACACGCTCCGTAAACGTACAGCCGGACACCGACCCCCACGTCTCCCATGAAGTGGCTTGTGCTGAAGTAGTTCGTGCACTGGTAGGTAAAGTAATCGCAGTTGTAGGTTTGCGTGTAGAAGCGGGTATTCAGGCCGCCAATCCCTCCCACAAGTTCAAGCTGCGCGTGCTTGCCCAGCGGCGGAGCATAAATCGCATTGAAGTCATAGAAGATCGGGCGAAACGGCTGATAACCGCCATAAAGATTTTCAGATGCCCGCCATGCTACTTCGCCTTCGATTCCCACATGCCGCCAGAAGAGGTAATCGGCGCTGAAGTTCAGGTAGGCGCCCCCGCCAATCGTTTGCGGGCCGTGATTTCCCGAGGCGCTGGACGACGACGGCGCGATCACAGTTCCTACCCCAAAGCCAACATCTGCTTGTTGCTGCGGTCCGTATTGTGCGACCGCCGGTAGAGCCAGGAATATCGAAAGAATCGCTACTGCAGACAGGTGTCTCATAACAGAGCCCCCATGCTCGAACTCATGTGAGACGCTGCCTGAGGCAAAGGATGTATGCCGGGTCTTGGGACTATTTTTGGCAAGGCGATCTGACCTATCCGTTCGGCTTGGGCGCGGGTCACCGAAAGAGAGCTCGTTTCGAGGCGCGGATAGCTATGATGGGTACGACGTGTCTTGCTCAGCCGTCGGTTGATCAGGCACGTTCATCCGCATGACGACCGTACCTTGGCAGAAGAGCACTCCTCCGCATAAGACGCGCCTTCTGGCGTGGCTCCTGCTGCTTCTGCCGATCATCGTCGCTCTCCTTTATCCCGTCGCTCAGAACTATCTGCGCGCCGCTTCCCTGCTGGAGCGAGCCTCCGATCCCCACGCAGCCGGCTGGATCGCCAATTACGACGTTCACCCAGTGGAGGTACACGATTCAACCTTCGACTTCCGGGGACAAGCCTTACCCGCCCGGACCTATCTACCCCGGGGCGTCGCCTTTGCGCCCGGAATCGTCGTGGTTCACGGAATGCACGAACTTGGGATCAACGAACCCCGCCTGGTGAGCTTCGCGCGTTCGCTGGCCGCCAGTGGTTTCTTCGTGATGACGCCGCTGGTTCCGGGCATCGCTGACTATCGCGTGCAGGCCGAGTCGGCAGACGTGATTGGCAGTGCGGCGCGCAGCTTTGCTGAACAGTTAGAGGTGCCCAAGGTCGGCGTCTTTGCCATCAGCTTCTCGGGAGGGTTGGCGCTGCTGGCGGCCAGTGATCCGCAGTACGCTCCGTCGATCGGCTGGATCGCTTCCATCGGCGGCTATTACGATTTGGCGCATGTGCTGCGGTTCTTCGCCACCGGAGAGGCAGTTCGGCCGGATGGTAGCGTGGCACATCTGCAGCCCCACGAATACGGCCCGTTGATCGTCATCTACGACGAGCCGCGGGACTTTTTCTCGGCCCATGACGCTCCGATCGCTGATGAATCGTTGAAGCTCCTCCTGCATGGCGACGGCAAAGCTTCCGAAGCGATGATGCGAACCATGTCACCGGAGGGCCAGCAGCATTATGCAGGACCTCTATCACAAAGAACGTTCAAGCTTAGCTCCCGAGATCCTGGCCGAGATTCAGAAGCGCAGTGAAGAATTGGCAGCTGCGTCTCCAGCCGGCCATTTGCGATTCCTGCAAGCTCCGGTCTTGCTGCTGCACGGATCGGACGACACCGTCATCCCCCCAACCGAGATGCTTTGGCTAAAGCGCGACATTCCCTCCGACAAGCTCGTCGATGCACTCGAAAGTCCGGTGCTCGGCCATGTTGACATCGGCAGCAAGAGCACATGGCGTGAACGGTTCGCCCTTGTACACTGGATGGCAATGATGATTCATACAGCTCGCAACAGCGCGGCCGGCGGAACACCCAAGAACCTTCCGGCGGGCACTTGGATCATGTCGTGGTGACGCTCGCCGACATTCAACAGGCACAGCAACGCATTCGGAGCGTCGCCGTGCGTACTCCACTGATCCAGTACTTTCCTCCGGCCGCCAATCACGTGGAGCCTCGTGGGCAGTTATGGCTGAAGCCGGAAAGCCTGCAGCCAATTGGCGCGTTCAAGATTCGCGGCGCCTATAACAAGGTGGCGTCGTTAACCGACGAGGAGCGCAGGCGCGGCGTCATCACGTACTCCAGCGGGAACCACGCGCAGGGAGTGGCTTACGCCGGTCGCGCTTTGGGAATCAAGGCTGTCATTGTTATGCCCCGCAATGCGCCTCGGCTGAAGGTCGAAGGTACGGCGGCGCTAGGAGCCGAAATCGTCACGGTGGGCCCGGCGTCGACAGAGCGCCTGAAGAAGGCCGAGGAACTCGCGCGCGAACACGGCTACGTTATTGTGCCTCCCTACAACGATGAACAGATCATCGCCGGACAAGGTACCGTCGGGCTGGAGATTCTCGAAGACTGCCCCGATGTCGATCTGGTCCTTGTGCCGTGCGGCGGCGGCGGCCTGACGAGCGGGGTTTCTGCGGCCATCAGGTTGAGCGGGTCGAAAGCTAAAATCGTCGCGGTCGAGCCGGAACTGGCCAATGATGCACAGCAGAGCTTTCGCAAACGCGAGATCGTGGAGCTGTCGGCCGAACGCGTTTCCAGCACGCTGGCCGATGGCCTGAGGACGCAGTCGATCGGGCCGATAAACTTCGAGCACATTCGGCGATACGTTGACGACGTCCTCACAGTCACAGAAGACGAAATCCGCGCCGCGATGCGTCAGATGGCCATGGAAGCGCGCATTGTGGCGGAGCCCAGCGGTGCGGTACCTTTTGCGGCATGGCTCTTTCACGCCAGGGAGTTGCCGCATTCCCAGAAGGCCGTCGCGGTAATTAGCGGCGGCAATGTCGATCCGCAATTGCTGGCGCAAGTATTGGGCAAATCGGCGACCGAGTAGATCGTCACAGAAACCTCATCACCAATGGGACTAAAATCTCCCTATGACACCTCGTATCACGCGCCTCGAAAAACATGAAGTCGACCAGGAAACCGCGAAGATCTACGACACTTACTTGCAGGAGCGCGGGAACGTGCCCAACATGTTCCGCACGGCAGCCCATCGCCCCGAGATTTTCCGGACGATGATCGCGCACTTCCGCGCGGTGATGAACACCGGCACGGTGCCGCAGAAGCTGAAAGAGCTGGCCATCGTGCGCACTTCACAGCTCAACAGTTGTGAATATTGACTGGCCTCACACACCGCCTTGGCAAGGCGGCACGGATGGAGCGAGGAGCAACTGAGCGATCTGGCCAACTTCCGCAAACGGTGGGATTTTACCGACGCTGAAAAGGCCGCACTGGAACTGGCCGAACGCGCGACCATCGATTCGAACAAGGTCGATGACGACTTCTGGAAAGAGCTGCGCAAGTACTACGACGAAGGCGAGATCATCGAACTGCTGGCAGCGATCGGGCTGTTCAACTACTTCAACCGCTTCAACAACGCATTGCATATGGAACCAACGAAGTAGGACTGCAAACCATCGATTAGCGGTAGGCATACTCGCGATTGCGCACGATTAGTGTGCCCTTGCCAACTGCTCGCTGCTGATCTTCGGAGCGAAGCGCATACCATAAAACAGCACCGCCGCCGAGAGTGCTACAGCAATTACCATCGAGCTCAATCCTGTTTCCAGATTGCTTCGGTCAGAAATATAGCCAATCAGCGTTGGCGAGAACGCGTCTCCCAGAAGATGAATCATGAATATATTCACCGCTAATGCCGTAGCCCGGATTCGCGCGCTGACTGAGTTGACCAGCGCTGCATTTAGCGGAGCGGTGTTCAGCAGGAGAAAGAACTCGCCGAGGAAGATTGCCGGATACATCACCGGCCCGTGCCAGAAGATCGCCACCATAACCGCGGGTATCGACAGCGCCATGCCCACGGCCGATACCAACTGATAGGCCGCCGGCGTTCGCCGCAGCAGGCGATCTCCCAGCCAGCCGCCGAGCAGGGTTGCACCGATGCCGGAAACCACGGTCATCCCTCCGAAAATCGTGTTGGCTTCGTCGAGCCGCAACTGGCGCATGCGCACCAGAAAGGTTGGCATCCATACCTGCAAGCCGCCGATGGCGAAGGTCATCATGGCTGCCCCAAGCGTGATCGTCCAATAGGCTTTGTTCCGAAGCAGCCCTTGAATCGAACCGCGCTCGGCGTTGTCGGCCAGAGTATCGCTGGCTCCCCGAACCGGTTCGCGCAAGCCAAGCACACCCAGTGCCAGCAGAAAGCCGGGCACCCCGCAGAGCATGAATGGTGTGCGCCAGCCGTAATGATGGCCGAGATAGCCGCCAATGATGAAGCCCAACGCGCTGCCGACTGGCGTCGCCAGATAAAAGAAGCCCATCACGCGCCCGCGAATGTTCTCCGGGAACAAGTCCGCAAGAAATGCCGGCGAGATGGCAACGAAGGTCGCCTCACCAATTCCGACAATCACATGCCGCAATAGCAACTCGTCGTAGCTATGAGTGATGCCACTCAGCAGAGTCGCAGCGCTCCAGACAAAAGCTCCAGCGGCCATGATGATCCGGCGCGAGAATCGGTCGGCCAAAGGTCCCACTAACGGAGCTGCCACCATGTAACAAACGAAGAACGCTGACGTCAGGAAGCCAATCTTGGCGTCGTCGACATGAAATTCCTTCTGGATGAGCGGCTGCACCGCGTACAGCACATTGCGATCGATGTAATTGAGGAAGTTCAGCGCCGTCAGCAGAAGCAGGGCCGCCTTTGCGCTCTTGGTAGAAGGCATGGTTGCGCGGAGAATAACATGCCGTTCTCTCCGGAGAGTAAGCGTCATGTAAAAACACTTCCGATTCGAGAGGCAAGCGAATATGCTGTGTTACGCCGAGGAGAAACCGGTCAGCCAAGACAGAAGTCCAGTCCGCGTTAGCGCGCGACAGCGGCGGGGTCGTATCTGCCAGCGGCTCTTGTCTGCCCTTCTCAGCTAGAGCATTCCGGCACTTAAATTCAACGCGGAGATTCCATGAAGAGCGTCCTGCCGTTTCTTCTGTTGGTCCTGTTATCTTGCACCGCACTCGCGCAAACTTCCGAAACCGCTCCCTCGACTTCGGCGACCATGACACAATCAGCCCCGGCTGCACAGCCGGCTCCAGCGGCGACTCCGCTGCCCCAAGAGCGACTTTTCTTTCCTAAGGATTGGTATTGGGGATGGGCGGAATTCGACCTGGCTCCGCCGCATAACGAGATCGACCCCAACCTTTGCGCCGCGAACGCTGGGCAGTATGGCGGTGTCAACGCACAGTGCAACGCCTTTGCGCGCTACCAGCTTGCAGGAAATGTCGAGATTCGTCCCATCGGCCGGACGATTGCCCGCCGTCTGAATTTCTTCTTTACGCCGAACTTTCTCTTCGGTAAGAACGTTCCGCAGACGCTCTACACCTGGTCGTGGGATGGCATCGGCATGGAATACAAGTGGGGCGTTGGTGTCGACCTGCCGAAGCGCTTCGAGTTTCGCTTCACGCAGCACCCCAACATGGTTCGCTTTGGATCGCGCGACCAGCCACTGGGTCCAGCCTGGCTGGGTGCGAATGGCCCCTGGGGCCAGTACAACACCATCGGCATTCGCAAGTACTTCGGCACACGCCGGGAAGGAACCGATTAAGTAAATTTCACAGCGGAGCTGCACCGACTGGCTAGCTCCGTTGTGAACTGCTGACAGGTCAGGGGATCTCTATTTCTTAGGACGCGGATAGCGCGCGATTACTACAGTCCCGATACCGCCGCGTGGGCGAAATTCGCCCTTCACTTCCGCCCATTTCGGTTTTGCCGCACGCACTACATCCTCCAACACGCGATTGACGATGTTCTCCTGAAAAATGCCGAGATTGCGGTACAAGGTGAGATATTCCTTCAGCGATTTCAGCTCCAGACAATCTTTGTCCGGCATATAGCGAATCCAGAGAGTGCCGAAATCGGGCAGCCCTGTTTTTGGGCAGACGGAGGTGAACTCCGGAATGTCGATCAGAATCTCGTAATTCGGAAACTGATTGGGCCAAGTTTCAATTTCCGGGAACTTTGCATCCAGACCGGATTCAGCGTGATCCGGCGTATAACGCTGACTTTTTGCCATCCAATTATTGTAACGGCAACCACCGTTACTTTCTCATGCAGTGCGTCGATGCTGCGCATCTTCCTCGTCGGCGGGCTTAGCGACATCCGCCGTGGTTGCTGCGCTTGGCCTCACCCTGTGCGGCGGCGGCTGCTTCAGCGGCAAGGTTCCGTCTCCACGCTGCTGGATGATCTCAGAGTTCAACTCGGCACCCAGAAGAATCAGAAATCCCGACCAATACAGCCAAGTCAGAAATGCAATGCCGCCTCCCAACACTCCATAAGTTTTGTTCAAGTGAGCGAACCGATGAAAGTAGATGCTGAGGGCGTCCGACAGAAAAATCCACCCAGCCACCGCGAGAACCGCGCCCGGCACTAGCGCGCGGAACGACTGCTTCAGGTTCGGCCCCATGTAATACAGCCCCGTAACCGCCAGCACAACGAACGTGATCGCCAGCAGATAACGCAATACAGGCCAGATCACCACGTAGATCCGGGAGAGCCCAAGATGGTTGGCGAGAAACTCGCCGAAGCGCGGCCCGAGGATCATGAAGGTGAAAGCCAGCGTTACCAGCGTTCCGACGAGAAAAAGAAGCTGGATTGCCAGCAGACGCGTTTTCCAAAACGGCCGAGTCTCGGGCACGTCGTAAGCTACATTCAAGGCTTCGATCATCGCCGCGAAACCGCTGGAACACGTCCAGAGCGTTCCGACCAGTCCGAAGGACAACAACGCACCCCGATTGGGCGAAATGACGTCGGCAACAATCTTCCGGATCAGTCCCATACTTTCTGGTGGAACCACCCTCGCCAGGCTGCTAATGACGGTGTCGAATAAATTTGGCACCGGCAAGTAGCCGACGATCGCGGCCAAGCCAATCAGCGCCGGAAAAAATGCCATGACGAAGTAGTAGGAGAGAGCTGCTGCAAAGGCGAGAACGTGATTGAGATCTACGTCATTGATCGTGCCGACGATCACTCGCCTGATCCGCACTGGAGACATCGTGGACCCCGGGAACCCTGACGTGCCTGCCCGTATTCGGATGAAGAACACGTACCGAAGGTTGAACCGCGTTTCGCCTTGCGTCTTATTTGCCGGTTAAACATCAGATGAGAGGGGAATTCCACGAATCACGGCGCAGCAATTTACGTTGCTCCGTCTGCTTTTGTCAGCTCCAAGGTTCGGATGACGCAAGCGTAATGAATGCGAAGTTCAGTCCTACGTTATACTTATAGCTTCGAGCAAAAATGGCAGCAGCATCTGATAACGGCTTGAGACCCGGCAATGGCAGGCGTACCGGCCTTGTCATTCTCGGTGTCGTCATCGCCGTCATTCTTCTGGCCGCGTTCATCTCTTTGCGGCGTTCGCAAGTTACGGTCCGTGTCGGTCAAGCCGAGCGCGAGACCATCACGGCCAGCATCGCCACTAATGGAAAAATCGAGGCCCTGAACAACTTCCAGGCGTATGCGCCCATGGCTACGACCGTTAAGAAGATTTACGTCCAGCAGGGCCAATGGGTGAAGCCAGGACAGATCCTGCTCCGCCTAGACGATGCCGACGCCCGCCTGCTGGCCGCCAAGTCAGAGGCTCAACTCAGGGGCGCCGAGGCGGATCTCTCGGCCGTTCAAGGGGGGGGCACGCAAGAAGAGTTGCTGAACACGCGCAATTCCCTAGTGAAGGCGGAGGCCGACCGGGACGCCGCTCAGCGCAATCTGCAAGCCATGCAGAAGCTGCTGCAAACCGGAGCTGCCTCGCAGGCCGAAGTTGAGACCGCACAAAACCGGCTGAAGGTCGATGAAGCGCAGGTGAATCTGCTCGACCAGAAATTAAAAGATCGTTACTCAAAGCAAGAGATTGGACACGTCGAAGCCCAGCAAACTGAGGCGCGGGCGGCTCTACAGGCAGCTCAGGACGTGTTGAAGAACGCCAACGTTGCCGCTCCGAGCGCGGGCATGGTCTATTCCTTGCCGGTGCGCGACGGTGCCTTCGTCAACACTGGCGATCTTCTGGTTCAGGTGGCAGACTTGCACAAAGTTCGCGTGCGGGCCTTTATCGACGAACCGGAAATCGGCAAGCTGCAGCCCGGTCAACTGGTTGAGATAACGTGGGACGCGCTTCCCGGCCGCGTCTGGCATGGCACGCTGGAGACATTACCGACTACGGTTGTGCAGCATGGCACGCGCATGGTCGGAGAAGTGACTTGCGTGGTGCAGAACGATGATCTCAAGCTGCTCCCCAACACGAATGTCAGCGTAGCGATCGTGACCATGCGGCAACAGAACGCTTTGACCGTGCCTCGCGAAGCGATCCACCAGGACGCCGATGGGCAATACGTTTTCCAGGTGGTGAATGGCGAATTGAAACGCCGCAACGTGAAGACATCCGTTTCAAATTTGACCCGGGTTGAGGTCACGAGCGGCCTCTCCGATAACGCGGAACTCGCGCTGGGCGCGCTTAATATGCAATCGCTGAAGAGTGGGATGGCGGTTAAACCAGCGACTCCATGAAATATCCTTTCGCAAAATTATCGATTCTAGCCACGCTGCTCTTCGCCTTCTCGACGGCCAGCCTCGCCGACCCCGAGGCCAGCCAGCTTTTGTCGACTGGCCACGTGAACGAAGCTGTCAGCCTGTTGACGAGCCATCAGGACGCGCAGTCGTTGAATCTCCTGTCCCGCGCGTACTTCGCGATGGAACGGTGGGATGAGGCAGTGAAATACGGAGAGAAAGCGGTCAGCCTCGAGCCGCAGAACTCCACCTATCACCTTTGGCTGGGACGCGAGTACGGACGCAAAGCCGCGGAGTCGAACCCGCTGAGTGCTGCCGGGCTGGCGAAGAAAACCAAAAGCGAGTTCGAGCGCGCAGTGCAACTCGATCCCGCCAACGTTCCTGCCCGTCTTGATCTGGCGCAGTACTACACCGAAGCTCCGGGATTTATGGGCGGCGGAGTCGACAAGGCCCGGGCGCAGGCGGCTGCTATCCAGGCGACCGATCCGGGAGCGGCGCACCTGATCCTGGCTCGAGTTGCGGAAAAGGAAAAGCGCTACTCCGATGCCGAGGCTGAGTACCGCGCGGCAATTCAGCAGGCGAAGAATCCCGCTGATATGTGGTTGCAGCTTGCCAAGTTTTATCGCGAGCATGGACGGGTTGACGACATGCAGAGTGCAGTTCGCTCTGCGGTAACGCAGCCCCACAAGCCCGCGGAGTCATACTTCGATGCAGGCAACGAGTTGCTGCTCGGCAGCCGCGACTACCTTGCCGCTGCAGATTACTTGCAGAAGTACCTGACTTCGGGGGAGCTGGTGGAATCTGCGCCGGCATTCAGGGCGCACTATCTCATGGGTCAGCTCCAGGAAAAGATGGGGCACAACGGAGCAGCAGCATCGGAGTATCAGGCCTCGCTGGCGATGGCGTCGGGCTTCATGCCCGCTCAGAAAGCTCTTAGTCGCGTGCAGTAAAGCAGCCCTCGCGAGTAATGTAGATCACGGGATGCACTCGATAGCCCGGCGTTCCAAGACGAAGATCAATCCGGCCAAATGGTGCGCGAACATTGCGCTTCTCGGCTGCGCTTTGCTGTCTCTGGCCGCCAATTCCTTTGCGGCCGACGCTCCAGTGAAACCGATTCCCTTCCGTGACGCGGTGGAGTTGGCGCTGCAGCACAGTGGCGTGATGGGGATCGCCGCCATCAATCAGTGGCGTGCCCAGGAGGCGTACAAGGAACTGCGCGACAATTACATTCCACAGGTCATTGTCGGATCAGGATTGGGATACACATACGGCTTTCCACTTACGCTTGAAGGCGCTGCCCCTTCGCTCGCTAACGCCACTACAGTTCAATCCTTTTACAATCCTGCCTTGCAGCAGTTCATGAAGGCAGCCAAGATTGATTGGAAAGCCACATCGCAGGATGTGCGCGACAAGCGCGACGGCGTCATCCTCGATACCGCTTTGACCTACGCGGAGCTTGACCAGCTCACAGAAAAACTCTCTACGCTAACTCAGGCTCAAGCCGCTGCGGAGAAAGCACAATCGGTGAGCGAAGAGCGCATGAGAGAGGGCGTCGATAGCCAACTGGATGTCACGAAGAGCCAGCTCGTGGCCGCCCGCATTCGCCTCCGCATCGCCCAGGCTCAGGATCAGTCTGACGTTCTGCGGGAACATCTGTCCCACCTGATCGGTGTTCCGGCCGATTCGATCACAGTCGATCCGCAATCGTTGCCGCAGATCCCGATGGTTTCCCAAGACGCAGATCTGATCTCGCGGGTGGTGGAAAATAGTCCCGAAATCAAGCTGGCGCAGCAGAAGGCGACGTCAGCACAATTCCGCGCTGTTGGTGAGCACAAGGCGGCAGTGTGGCCTACGATCGATCTGGCATCAAATTACGCGTATTTGGCGAAGTTCAATAATTACGATCTGTATTACCCTACCGCTTATCAGGCCAACAACTTCGCCGGCGGGCTCAATCTGCGAATTCCCGTGTTCAACTCCGCCCAGAAGGCAAAAGCCCAGGAAGCGGAGGCTGATGCCATGATGGCTAAGAAACAGGCGGAACTCACAACCGACAAAATTCGCGAAGATACCCTCAAGCTGCAACGCTCACTGCGGCAGTTGTCCGCCGCACGTGACGTCGCCAAACTGGAGTGGGAAGTTTCTCAAGGTAACGCCGACGCCGTTCAGGCAAAGGTACAGGTCGGGCAGGCAAACGTCCGAGATGAACAAAACGCCGAACTAGATACCGACGACAAACATGCAGCGTACCTGGATGCCGAGTTCGAGTTAAGCAGGGCCGAGCTGCAGCTCCTGAGACTTACCGGTGAACTGGAGAATTGGGCCATTCCGGCCCACTAGGCTACCATTCGCTGCGAACCACAGAACACACCTAACTTTCGGTGTTACAAGCAGTTCCGGGCATCTCTAAGAATGGTACGATAGGTAAGTAGACTTATGCCTTTAAAAACTCTTTTTCTGAATCCTCCTTCGTTCGAGAACTACGACGGCGGCGCCAGTTCGCGCTGGCCTGCCACCCGCGAGATTGAGTCGTACTGGTATCCAGTTTGGCTGGCCTATCCCGCAGGAATGCTGGAAGGCTCGCGCCTGCTCGACGCCTCGCCGCACAAGGTCAACGCCCAGGAGACCATCGAAATCGGCAAGCAGTTCGAGTTCCTGGTGCTGTTTACTTCGACGCCGGGGTTCCAGGGGGATATCAAGCTGGCGGCCGCGATGAAGGCGGCGAATCCCAAGCTGAAGATCGCTTTTGTCGGACCGCACGTCACCACCCTGCCCGAAGCTTCGTTGCAGGAAGGCGCCGCGATCGATTTCGTGGTCCGTCGCGAGTTTGACTACGCGTCAGTCGAGTACGCCAATGGCAAGCCGCTAGAGGAGATTCTTGGAATTTCCTATCGTGGCCCTGACGGCAAAGTGATCCACAATCCCGACCGCCCGGCCGTTGATAACCTTGATGCCATGCCGGATGTGGTCGACGTCTATAAGCGCGATATCGATCCGCGTCGCTACAACGTGCCGTTCCTCCTCTATCCGTTTGTCTCGCTCTACACAACGCGCGGCTGCCCGGCGCAGTGTACGTTCTGCCTGTGGCCGCAGACGCTTAGCGGACATCCTTGGCGCAAACGCTCTACCGACGCTGTTGCCGCCGAAATGGTGAAGGCGAAAGAGTACTGGCCGTGGGTAAAGGAATTCTTCTTCGATGACGACACCTTCAACATTCAGAAGGCGCGCACCATCGAACTCTGCGCCAAACTGAAGCCACTCGGGCTTACATGGTCGTGCACCTCGCGCGTCACCACCGACTACGAAACGCTGAAGGCGATGAAGGAGGCCGGTTGCCGACTGCTCATCGTCGGCTACGAGTCGGGTGATCCGCAGATTCTTAAGAACGTGAAGAAGGGCGCCACCGTCGAGCGTGCTCGCGACTTCACGCGCGATTGCAAGAAGCTCGGCCTGGTGATTCACGGAGACTTCATCCTTGGTCTCCCCGGCGAGACGAAGGAGTCGATCCGCAGGACGATTGATTTCGCCAAGGAACTGGACTGCGAGACCATCCAGGTTTCTTTGGCCCATGCCTATCCCGGCACCGAGCTTTACGATTACGCTAAGACCAACGGCTTCATTCTGAATGAAGGCACGCAGATGGTGGACGAGGGCGGGCACCAGGTCGCGATGATCGAATATCCCAATATCTCGCGCGACTACATCATGGAGATGGTGCACCGCTTCTACGATGAGTACTATTTCCGTCCCAAGGCCATCTTCCGCATCGTTCGCAAGGCGGCGTTCAATTCCACTGATCGCAAGCGCCTCTACACCGAAGCCAAGTCGTTCCTCAAGTTACGTGCAGCCCGCAATCGCGCCGTGAAAGAAACGCGAAAGCAATCCGCAGCTGCCCCTTCGCCGGACCCGACGACAGGTTCAGTGAGCGCATAGCTATTCCAGGAGCCCCATCCGGGGCTCCTTCTATTCTCACAGAAGAGTGCCGTAGTGACCGTTCGAAAATATCTAATCCTGCTTGCCGTGGTGATCTTCGGCTCTTGCGGTGATGTATGCCTGGGGCGCGGTATGCGGGACTTCGGAGCTGTTACTGCCTCGAACTGGCATCTTCTTCTCCACGCCATCGCAAATCCCTGGATCATCCTGGGCATCTGCTTTCTTATCGGTTTCTTCTGCACCTACATCACTGCCCTTTCTTGGGCTGATCTCACGTACGTGCTTCCTGCCACAGCGCTCAGTTATGTATTGATGGCGCTGCTGGCGAAGATTTTTCTTCACGAGAATGTTACCCCTGAGCACTGGCTGGGAATCGGATTGATAACTGCGGGCGTGGGATTTGCCGCCACAGGACCGTCATTGACGGTCGAAACGTCTGCGGTAGAGTTCTCTGACGGCGCCACGGGGAACGACGATTGAGCACCGTAACCGTCTGGAGCGGCATTGCCACTATCGTCATCACGGCAACTGCCGGCGATATTCTGCAAGCGCGCGCCATGAAAGAGATCGGTGACCTGGACCAGATTCGGCAGTCCCACGGCTTGATTGCGGTCATACGCCGCGTCGTTTCGAGCGGACGCTTCATGCTGGGATTGTTGTTCATGGCACTCGCGTTTTTCAGCCTGCTGGTGACGTTGTCATGGGAAGATGTTAGCGTTGTCGGCCCGGCATCTGCTTCTCTGACTTTCATCGCCAACGCACTCGCCGCCCGCATTTTCCTCAAAGAGCGGGTGGATCATCGCCGCTGGCTGGCAGCGCTGTTCGTCGCCGGGGGTGTGGCACTGTTGGCGCGATAATGCGAATCGACTCGATCCTGGCCGACTCGCTGCTTCTATTCTGAATCTAAGTACAAGCGCCCTGGCTTGGCAGCCAGTAGCTAATTACGAACTGCAAGGACGTCCATGAGAAAGCTCGCTCTACTCTGTGTCGTGGCAGCAACGCTGGCGGGTTGCTCTTCCAGCAAGCCGGCGGAGCAACAAGCGCAATCCGCGCCGAAACAGGCAGAATACGCAACCGGTCGAGTTGCCTTCCAGAAGATGTACTTGTCAGCTCGAGGTTGGGCTCCGGATGCCGCCCCCTTCCGCCTGCAATCGCAATTTACGCCCGACGCACCGACTAGCGAAGGTAAAGCAGGACTCTGGCGCGCTTCTTTCGGCTCGCCGGCGCGCCGCATGATGAAGATGTTTGTCTGGTCGGGGCTGGTGGGAGCTGATGCTCCCGAGCAAGGCATCAGCTTCTCGGCTGAAGATTCCTGGAGTCCGACGAACGCCAATACGCACGTTTTCGAGGTGGGATTCGTCAAGGTCGACAGCGATAAAGCATATGAGGTCGCTCAGAAGAATGGCGGCAGCAAACTAACGCAGAAGGATCCCAAGCAGCCGGTATTTTTTGTCTTGGATTGGGATTCGCAGAAAAACCTGCTGTTGTGGCACGTGATCTATGGAACTACGCAGGACGATGCGAAACTGCGCATTGCCGTCAACGCCAGCACAGGAGAGTTTGAGCGCGTCGAAAAATAGAGTGGAACGGCTTGCGATGCCACTGAGCCGCGTCATGTTAAATCGCCGAAGCAGGTAGCGAATTATTTCTTCGGAGCCTTCCATCCAGACCAGACCGGGACGCCCTTGTCGTCGCGCAGGGTCGTGGTGTTGTTACCGACCGTGATCTCTTTGGCGAGAACCTGCTCGCCGCCGGCTCCCGTGTTCTTTGCCCCGACAACTTCGACCTGGTCACCCTTCTTGAATTCCGTATCCATCTCTTTCAGAAACTGGGCAGGTGCCACATACACCAGCGTTGTACCGGTGTCGGTCTTGACGACCAACTGTGTCCCTTCAAATTCGCCCGGGCTGTCGTGAACGTCTTCGATGACGCCTTTCACTTTTACTTCCTGTGTTGCGTCGTACTTCGGGCCGGAGTTGCTCGCCTTTTGAGTGCTGGCGGCAAACGCCGTCAAAACCCCGAGCGAGAAGACCAGGGCCAAAGTCCAGAAGCACCATTTTTGTCTCATCATCCCTCCTTCCTCCTGCAGCGCACGGCGACTCTAAACTGGTCACCTTTAAAATCAGCGGCTTAGGAGAGTTCCCTCTAGATCTTGCGCCTCAAGACATCGAAACTCAAGTTCAAAGTAGCTTGCGGCACGGCCGGTCGCCGTGAGCTTTGTCACCAACTACCGTGACACCTCTTGCCGCTTTTAGATACTTTGTCGATTTCAAAACGGAATCTTGCTTGCCATATAGCGCTTTCGTGTCATAATCGTGGCACTAACCTAAGGTGCTGTGACAAGGATGTTTTCCTGGCCGCCATTCGTTCGACGTTCTCTGCCTCGGCTTCCCATCATCGGCCAAGACACAGAGAACTTGCGCGTCGAACAAGTCTTGGCGATTTTCCGCCTGATATTGTCACTAACGTGTTTGGCTGCATGGTTGTTTTTTCCGGTGCGGTCTGCGCTGCAGTATCAGGTTGGGCTGGCGCTCCTGATCGGTTACAACGCCTGTGGCATCGTCTTTCTGGCGTGGTTGGCGTTACGCCGAAAAGTGGGCGACCCTTTTGTCTTATGTGCAAAAGTGAATGATCTGGCGTGGCCAAGTCTGCTCTGCATGGTTGCAGATGCTCCGTATTGGCCCTTTTATGTGCTTTTTATCTTCGCCATCATCGCGGCGGCTTTTCGCTCTGGCTTCTTTGAAACCCTGGCAGCAGCCGTCCTCGGCGTGATCGTTCTACTGTTGCATGCTGCATTGTCATGGCATGGTCCCGAAGTTTTTCGCGCGTCCTTCCGTGGTTCAGACGAGCCTGCACTATTGGCGATACGCTGCGTATTTCTGCTCGCCGGGGGAATCCTCCTTGGCGTCCTCGGAGAAGGCGAAAAGGGACTGCGCGCTGAGATCGCGCTCACCAACCGACTGTTGTCACTGGCTCGCGGGGGCGACCGGTTCTCTTCTGTCCTCCGGGATGTGCTTACTGAACTGGGCCGCATTTTCCAAGGCACTGCGGTCTACGAAGTGGTAGCGCAAAGCAGTACGGGACGCGCCTACAGGTGGGAGGTGCCTTCCTTGGTTCGCCCCAGCATTCACAACACCGAGTTGAACTCCGCGGAGAAGACGAGCAGCCTAATGCCGGCATATCCGTCCGCCTTTTACATGGAGCGCAATGGAACTGTCCACACCTGCTCGATGACGGCGATCGACGAGGAGGGCCGGCGGCTTGCGGCTGCTCAGACCGTCGAACTGAAGATGCCACTGCCTGAGGCTGAATCCGTGCTGGTTGTAGGTCACGACATGGGACGTGATTGGTCAGGGCGGTTTGTTCTCGTGAATCCCCGCTTGGGACGCCGGCCTGAGCCACAGCTGCGCTTTGTGCAGGAAGTAATGCGGCAAATAGGCCCGGCCCTTTACTCCGTATACCTGTTATGGGGCTTCCGTAGAAGGGCTGGAGCAACGGAGCGCGCTCGCGTAGCGCGCGAGTTGCACGACACTACGATTCAGTCGCTGATCGGCATCGAAATGCAGGTTGACGTGTTACGCCGCCGAAGCAATGACGGGCATCTGGCTAGCGAGCTTGAACGCATTCAGGAACTGCTTCGCCAGGAGGTGTTGAACCTGCGGGAACTCATGCAGGCGATGCGGCCGGTCGACGTCAGCCCGCATCAATTTCTTGACTTTATTGCCGATCTCGTGGAACGTTTCTCAAGAGACACTGGCATATCTGTACGTTTTATCTCGGAGTTGCAGGAAGTAACGCTTCCAGCGGGTACCTGCCGCGAATTGGTGCGTATCGTGCAGGAGGGCCTGGTGAATATCCGCAAGCATAGTGGGGCACAGTCGGCCGTGGTGCACTTCGGCTCGCAGGATGGTCTGTGGAAGCTGGTGATTAATGATGACGGCAAGGGGTTCCCCTTCGCCGGGCGTCTGACCCTGACGGAACTGGATGCAATACGGCGGGGACCGGCGGTCATCAAGGAACGGGTTCGTGCGATAGGAGGAGACATGATGATGGAATCGACTCCAGGGCACGGATCGAGGCTGGAGATTACCATTCCGCAGAAAGGATACGAGTCCTATGGATAAGAAGGAGTCGTCAGTACGCATCGTTATCGCGGACGATCATACGATCTTCCGTGACGGTTTGCGCCGTTTGCTCGAGGCCGAGCCGGAACTGGAAGTTGCAGGTGAGGCCGGCGACGGCGCCGAGGCTGTTGCCCAGACGAGGGAGCTGAAACCGGACGTGCTCCTGCTTGATCTGGCCATGCCGCGCGTTCCAGGAATGGACGTGCTGCGCGATCTCTCCAGTGACGGCGACAAGCTGCCCACCAAGATTATCGTGCTCACCGCCGCGGTCGAGCGCATGGAGATTGTACAGGCTTTGCAAATGGGCGCTCGCGGCGTTGTCATGAAGGAAGCCGCTACGCAGTTGCTTATGAAAGCCATCCGCACGGTCATGTCAGGCCAATACTGGATCGGACGCGAAGCCGTGGGCGATATCGTTGAATTCATGCGCACGAATCCATCGGGCGAGAAGCCACAGCGCAACTTTGGATTGACCAAGCGCGAAATGGATATTCTGACCACCATCGTTGCCGGTCTTAGCAACAAGGAGATCGCGCGCAAGTTTTCGCTCAGCGAAGATACGGTTAAGCATCACCTCACGAATATCTTCGACAAGGTCGGAGTAGCCAGCCGTCTGGAGCTTGCGCTCTTTGCAATCAATAATCGGCTCACGGAACCGCCCGCCTAGGCGGTTCGTGGCTGGTTCCAATTTCTTTGGTGCCATCTTTCGACTGTGTCGAAAGAAGTAGTCTCTGTGCCCTTTTCCTTTTTCTGCAGACGTTCCACAACAAAACTGCGTGACCGTTATCCAAGGCGCGCCGCCCGGCCTTTTTGCTTTCGTTTCACAATCTTCAACGTCACTTCGTTTGAGAATGTTCCGCAGGGACAAAGCGACAAGTGTGTCGCGACAGGGTTCAAGTATTCGAGATTTCATTCGAGGAGTAGCAATGAGAACCAAAGGCCCCTTGTACGTCACGTTTGCTGTTGTACTGAGCCTCGCCGTGGTGGTGGGATGCTCGCGCAAGCCAGAGCGCACAGACGCTCAGATTGCCAGCGACGTACAGAACAAGATTTACGGTGATCCCGGAATCCAGAGCCGAGGGATCAGCGTTCAGGCCGGGAATGGCGTGGTTACGCTGGATGGTGACGTCAACTCCGATGTCGAACGCAAGGCCGCTGCTAACGACGCGGGTGCCATCGAGGGCGTGCGCACGGTCATAAACAATCTGCAGGTCCAACAGGCGCAAGCGGCTCCGACTCCTCCGCCGGAAATCGCTGCCTCGCAGCCTGCACCAAAGCCGGAGCCCAAGAAGAAAGAGCGTCCGGCGAAAACCAGCACGCGTCATCGTCCCCAGAACCAGGACGAGCAGCCGGCAAGTGATGCGACCTTGGCGAACAGCATTCCACCTCCGGTGGCCGCGCAGCCCGAAACGCAGCCTGCGCCTCCGCCAACACCCCCTCCTCCACCACCGCCGCCGCAAAAGGTCACGATTCCGGCGGGAACGCAGCTCTCGATTCGCCTTAACGACTGGTTGGATTCGGAGACCAATAAGGTAGGCGACACATTCCACGCTACTTTGAGTGCCCCGATCGTGATCGGCGGCGAAGTGGTTATCCCTTCCGGCGCCGACGTTGTTGGACGGGTTGCTAATGTCCAGAGCGCTGGACGCTTCGCCGGGCAGTCGTTGCTCACGCTCGAGCTGACTTCCGTCGCCGTGAATGGCAAGACCTACAATATTCAGACCAATCAGTGGTCTCGGCAAGGTAAAGGCGAAGGTAAGAACACCGCAACCAAGGTTGGTGTGGGCACGGCAGCCGGAGCAATCCTTGGCGGCTTGATCGGCGGCGGCAGGGGCGCAGCGATCGGCGCAGCCAGCGGCGCTGGCGCCGGGACGGGCGTTGCAGCAGCCAAGAAGGGCGAACAGATCAAGCTTGCCCCGGAAGCGGTATTGAACTTCCAGACCATCAACACCCTGACCGTGATCCCGCAGAGCAATAACAACCGGGACGCCAGCCGTGTACCATTGTCATAGCGAATTAATTATTCACAGGCGCAGCGCACTAGACTCGGCTGCGTATTTTTGCATCTCTTCTTGTACACAGCTTTTTGCTGCGATACCTGCGCGAGAGACGAGATATGCCCAAAATCAGCGCTCTGCTATACACCCACAATGATGCTCTGCGCCTCGGACGCATTCTCGATTCCCTGCGCCCCTGCGACGAGGTCCTGGTTATCGACGAGTGTTCCGACGATGACACCGAGAAGGTCGCGCGTGAGCATGGGGCGACGTTCAAGACCGCGATTCCGGGCGTGACCACGGGCGCTTACGCCATGGATGCTGCGCACGACTGGATTCTTTGTCTGCGCTGCAACGAAGCTCTTTCTGACGATCTGGAAGCGTCGCTCATCGAATGGAAGGAGAGCGAGCCGGAGGAAACGCTGGCCTGTTATAGTGTCCCCATCCGCGCGGAAAACGGGGCAGGCTGGAAGAACCAGCCACCCGAGGTTCGTCTGGTCAATCGCAAGCGTATGAACTGGGTGGGTGACATGCCGCCCGAGCAGTCCTGCGGGGCGGTGCTGGCCGGCGATATCCTGAGCTTCCGCGAGCCTTAAACTCTCGCAAGGATCTCGAAAGCCGACTTGGACCGACTCCTGGAATGCGTGCTATTCGTGGTTGGTCTGATATTCGGGAGCTTCCTGAATGTTTGCATCAGCCGGATTCCGCGCGATGAATCCATCATTTCCCCGCGTTCGCGCTGCCCTTCCTGCGGCGCAGGCATTCGCTGGCACGATAACGTTCCCCCCCTGAGCTGGATATTGCTGCGCGGTCGCTGTCGCGACTGCAAGCATCGCATCTCGGCGCGATATCCCGCCGTGGAGTTGCTGACCGCCATCGCCTTTACTGTCTGCGTTGCCTCGTTTGGTGTGACCTGGACAACCTTGAAGTTCAGCATCTTTGCTTTTCTGCTGATCGGTCTGATCTTCATGGATGCGGAGACCGGTCTGCTTCCCCGAGAGTTCACTTACACAGGGTTCGTGATGGGAATCATTTTGTCCTGGGTAGCACACACCGATTTTGCTGCGACAGTATTTTTGTTGCGGCTTTTTGGGCAGGCTGTCGCGAATCCCAATGCGCTTTCAGTAATGGACGCCGCGCTGGGCGCTGCGGTCGGAGCGGGTTTCTTCTACCTGGCGTGGGCCCTGTACTATCTCGTTCGCAAAGCCCACGGCCTCGGGTTTGGAGACATCGCACTCATGGCCATGGCGGGAGCCTTTCTCGGATTGAAGATGATCGTACTGGTCATCGTATTGGCGCCGCTGGCCAGCGTCGTTTACGTCGGAGCACTTCTGATTCGCGATTCTTTCCGATCGCCTCACCAGGAAGTCGAAGCAGCCTACGATCGTGCGCCCTTCTTAAAGCGCGAAATTCCCTTCGGGGTGTTCCTCGGTGCATGCTCCCTGTTCGTGGTCTTTGCTGGCGAGTCCGTCTGGAGATGGTATCTAAGGATGTTCTAAGCCGACATCTGCGAATTCAAATCAGTTTTGACTATGCGTACCCGTTCTGCGACTTGCCGCAGATGATGCCGACTGTGTGTGCGATGAAAAACGCGCCACTCTTGCGCGCTTAGAGGTCCCAGGAAAGGATGATCCAGAAGTTTGGTAGTCTTGCCAAACCGCCGCTCCGCATCCTGCAAGGTCGAATCCATAGCTACCAACGCATCATAGAAGCGAGGCATCGTGCCGGCGTTCATCCCCTCGCTCGGCGTGACTTGTTTGAAGGCCTCGCGACCGGCAGGCATGAAGCCCAGCTGAATCACGACGAACTTTCTTATACGGTGTGGCAGCCTGGAGCTGCCTTGAGTGGGCGCTCCGCTGTCCAGAATACGTCGTAAACCCTTCGTCGTTCCCGTGTAGGTGAGAAGCAGGTGTTCGAGGATTTGCGCCGATGTCCACTTCCCCGGCGGTCCTTGCTGCCATTCCGGACCCGACCAACCGCGGGTTGCCCCTTCTACCTCCCGCCGTATCTGCTCAAGTTCGGGAGCCACAAATACCTCACCCATCACAGCGCGTGTGATTCTACTTGCAGACATCTCACCAGAATTGCCACGTTTGTTCAATGGAGATTTCATCAGGCCGCGCTGAGCCGTTGCAATGCAGCTGCAACTACTCGCAGGTCTTCAACAAACCGCGCAAATTCCCGATGCCGCGCTTCGTCATCCGGAGCCCGCAAAATCGCTGATGGATGCACTGTGGCCAGGATTTTGATTGTTCCGGCAAATTGCAACAACCGGCCTCGCTGCTGGGTTACGCGGAAAGTGCGTCCCAGCAGAGCCTGCGCTGCCGTCGCACCCAGGCATACGATCACTTCCGGCCGCACTAGCTCCATCTCCGCATCCAGCCACTGCCGGCAGGCTGCAATCTCGACGGAATTCGGTTTCTTGTGGATCCTGCGCTTGCCCCGAGGCTCCCACTTGAAGTGCTTCACCGCGTTGGTAACGTAGGCTTGCTTGCGATCGATTCCAGCCTCGACAAGCGCCTTGTCCAGCAAAGCTCCCGCCGGTCCGACAAACGGACTTCCCTCCTGATCCTCTTTATCGCCCGGTTGCTCGCCGATTAGCATCACGCTCGCGTGCTTTGCTCCCTCACCAAACACCGTTTGCGTAGCGTGTTTCCAGAGATCGCAGGCGTGGCAGTCTTTGGCGGCCTTGCGCGCCGAATCAAGATTGGGATAAATGGTCAGCGGTAGCTGAGTGGAATCAGTTTCTTGCGAGCGACGCCCCATGGCTAAAGAGATGCTTCACAGGCGCATAAACGTTGCAGGAAAAACCGGCACCGGAGGCGCGCTCAGGATTCCATTGCGGTCAGCCTATCGGCGTGCCTCGAGCGCGATCGCTCGCGGAAATAGAATATTGTTCTCGAGATGAATGTGCTGATGCAAGTCAGCCTCGAAGGCTCGAAGCGCGTCATAGAACGTCTTGTAGGTGACACACGCGTCTTCGGGAGTCGAGTAGTTGTTGGTAAGGGTACGCAACTGCTTCAAAGCGTCTCCCGCGCCATCGTGCTCCTGCATCATCATCCGTACAGGGTTGGCAACGGTGCCGAACATCGCCGGCGGCGCTGGTTCATTCGCTGCAGCGGCTTCTTCCATCCGGAAAACGAAGGGAAACAAAATCTGTTCCTCTTTCATCAGGTGAACACCGAGTTCGTCTGCCAGATCATCGAACGTCTGCTTCACTTCGAGCAGTTCCGGATGATTTCGCGCCATGAATTCCGATTAGCTTGGTTGCCAATGCCTGGATGCGTGGCCCCTCCTCACGAATGAATCTATGATGTCTGCTGTTGATGTGATCGATGAGCTCGCTCAAGGGCGCGCTCGTCCAATCCTGCTCCGCCTCGGATTTCGCTGCAGCCAGCCCATGTTCCAGCCGCGCTAGTACTTGATCGATAGGAAGTTTGGCGTCGGCACAAGCATCCTTCAGATTGCGGGCGCCCCCGCAACAGTAGTCGATTCCCAGCTTCTCGAATTCGCGCGTCGCTCCGGGAACCTGGACCGCCAGCTCGCCAACCGTCTGCGTCGTATCAATGGACATTTCATTCTCCTCGAAGGGCGCGTCCGCTGGTGGCTTCCCCCGGGCCGTTGCAATGGCCCGGGAAATTTTGCTCATTCAGGAGGTCGGATCGCCGCCACATCTTGGAGTCTAAAGAGACGGCAACGTCCCGCCTATGACTTTGGTCACGCACTTGAGGGAATTGTGAAGATCAAGAAAAGAGTGTTCGACAGACCTTACGTTAGGACCTAGACGCCGGGTAAGACCCGTAAGATTGCAGGCTTGAATCTCACTGGTCTTACCCTAGAATCAACGACTTAGAGCAATTGCGGATTCAGGCATTCTCAGGCGCTGACTGCCTTGCGAAGTGCCAGCGACATCATTAAACGGGTAACGCCAGACATGAAGATGCTGATGCCGAACAGCGTTCCCACCACCCAATCGGAGTTAAACGGCCAATGCGCCCAGATCAGTACGCCGAGCAGGAGCGTGACAATACCGTCGAACAGCACCCATCCCCATCCGCCGCGCGGCTTGATTTGGAACGCCAGGACAACGGCAAAAACGCCGTATATCAGCAGGAAGGACGCCAGGATCAGGGTTAGCGCCAGGAGACCGCCGACCGGATGCATCAGCAGATAGATTCCGGCGATGATATAGATGACGCCCAAGACCACTTCCAGCAAAACGTGCCAACCCCCGTGCGTGCGCACACCGAAGATGATTTGTGCGACGCCGTTGAAAATCGCCGACCATCCCACGACGATGGTGATGAACAATCCGGAGATTCCCGGTTCCACCATCGCTACAATTCCCGCAATGATCATCAGGATCCCCAGCACAATCGACCAACTGGAAGCCCGCTTCAGTACTGCTTCAGCCATGATTCCTCCATTGTGTTTGTGGCGCAGGCAGACACAATTGCCGGCGCTGAAGCTCGAACAGCTATCTTGTTAACGACTGAGAGGGTGCATCGAAGAGTCGCAGATTATTTTGCGTGAGCGGCGCAGGATATTCAACGATTTAATCGATCAATAACCGGTTCGATAATGTCAAAAAGCCGCATATCGACCGCGACCTTCTGGTTCTTGCCACGTCTTCGGGCAAAACGCGCGGCTGCATCCGCCATAAAGGCGTTGGCGAAACGCGCTCCCCAGACAATATCGTCAAAGGCATACGAGGTGCGTGTCTGCACGATGGTCGAGAACGTCTCATCGAACGCCTTCAGCAATACCAGCACCTCCATGTTCGAATCACGCAGCGACTCCGCCGTTTCGCCATGCAGAATGCTGTCCTGATCGATCGGGTGGACCACGGTCCAAGTCAAAGGCAGGAAGACCACGCCGTCGCGCTCCAGTTTGCAGGGATAGTAGCGCCGCGTATGCACGCCGTCGACTTGTTCGAATCGGCTGACAATCACTTTGGCTGAAACTTCGATCAGCTCGTTCGACCGCGCATTGGCTACACGAAACTCCAGCGCAGTCATCCCCTGATATGGCGCTACAACCGCATGGCTGCTGAACAGCACATTCGCCGTCGGCCGCGAGATACGGGCGAACAGTAAGCCGGTCACGATGGCGAATCCGGCCAGTCCTGCTAAAGCCTCTATCGTTACCACCAGGTTGGCCGCGATTCCGGTAGGCACGACATTGCCATAGCCGATGGTCGAAATCGTCTCGACGCTGAAGAAAAAGGCGCGCCAGAAAGGATGATCGGAAATTCCAGCGCTGGTGCTCACCAGGGCCCCAGGCCCGCAAGCCATGTAGGCCAAGGCGAAAAAGACGTTGGCTATAACGTACCAACCGAAACCCAGGAAAAAAAACTGCCACCACGGCATGGTGAGTAGCACGTGGTAAGGGCTGATCGACTCCACCAGCGTCAGACCTTTGCGCTCGACGTTGAAGCTGCCATCGCGGTTCAGCAATCGCTGATGGCTTTCGCGCGATACGACCGCACCAAAACCAAGGTCGCGAAGATCCTGCTCGTTGAGGGGCTCGGCTCGGGAAACCATGGGAATTCGATGCCGCCAACAAAGCGGCGTTGCAGCAGTATACCTGTTGTAGATTTCCTGGGAGAACTAGGCAGACCGCTTGTGCGCATGCTCGCGGCTGACCACCAGCACCTGGCAGCATTCCTGGTCGAATTCCACGCGCTTGTTCAGGGCGCATTTACTGCAGAGCCATACGACCTTCTGCTTGACATGCGCCGGCAGACCCCACGCCTGTGGACGTTTAACAGGAAGCGTGTAGATCTGGCCGGTTCCCATACGCTTAAACTCTGTTGAGCAAGCCGGATTCACGCACTTTCCCAAGCCGGAAACACGCATAGCAGTCAGTAAGATGCAATCTCGGGCTGAAACGTATGGCCGCAAAACCCTATCCTTCTTTCGGTGCCGAATCCTGGAATTCTGCATCCAAATGAGCGGCTCTCCTACTTTGCTGGAGGATGAATGGCAAGACCCTGCTTGCCCGGCAAACCGTATCCCTTGGGTGCAACCTGGGACGGAACCGGAGTGAATTTTGCTCTCTATTCGGAAAACGCGACCAAGGTGGAACTGTGTCTGTACGACGGGCGAAGCCGTCGCGAAAGCGATCGCATACAACTGCCGGAACAGACCGCCTTCGTCTGGCATGGTTATGTGCCAAATCTTCAGCCGGGGCAGCTCTACGGTTATCGGGTTCACGGACCGTGGGAGCCGGCGCGCGGCTTGCGGTTCAATCCTGCCAAGCTGCTGATTGATCCCTACGCCAAGGCAGTTGCCGGCCGCATTGATTGGGACAAGCCGATCTTTCCTTATCGCTTTGGCGGTGAGAATTCCGATCTGGTCATCGACCGGCGGGACAGCGCCTCCGGCATGCCGAAGGGCATCGTCACCAGTCCATACTTCGACTGGGAGCATGACCGTCCGCCGCGCATTCCGCTCAGCGATTCCATCATCTACGAAGTGCATGTCCGCGGCTTCAGCATGCTCAATGAGCAGATTCAACCAGAGCTGCGCGGCACCTACGCGGGCCTGGCATCGCCGGCTGCCCTGAAATACTTAAACCGTCTCGGCGTGACGTCGGTCGAGTTGATGCCGGTTCACCAGTTTGTTCACGACAAAGTTCTAGTCGATCGCGGCCTTCGCAATTACTGGGGCTACAACACGCTGAACTACTTCAGTCCGGAATCGCAGTATTGTTCCTCGGGCGATCAGGGTTCGCAGGTTCCTGAGTTCAAAGCTATGGTGAAGGCTCTGCACCGCGAAGGCATCGAAGTAATCCTCGACGTGGTCTACAACCACACCGCCGAGGGCAATCAACTCGGCCCCATGCTCAGCTTCCGCGGTATCGACAATCCGACGTATTACAAGCTGGTTCCCGACAATCAGCGCTACTACATGGACTACACCGGAACCGGCAACAGTCTGAACGTGCGCCATCCCCAGGTTCTGAAGCTGATCATGGACAGCCTGCGCTATTGGGTCACCGAGATGCACGTCGACGGCTTCCGCTTCGATCTGGCGGCGACCCTGGCGCGCGAGCTGCACGATGTTGATCGCCTGTCGGCCTTCTTCGACATCATCCACCAGGATCCGATCATCTCTCAGGTGAAGCTCATAGCCGAGCCGTGGGACGTGGGCAACGGCGGCTACCAGGTGGGCAACTTCCCTGTCCTCTGGGCCGAGTGGAACGGCAAGTATCGCGACACTGTACGCCGTTATTGGAAAGGCGATGAAGGCCAGCTTTCGGATCTTGGCTATCGCTTTACCGGCAGTAGCGATCTCTATCAGAACGACGGCCGCCGCCCCAATGCCAGCATCAACTTCGTGACCGCGCATGACGGCTTCTCGCTCGAAGACCTTGTCAGCTACAACGATAAGCACAACGAAGCCAATGGCGAGAACAATCAGGATGGCGCCAACGACAATAATTCCTGGAACATGGGCGCTGAAGGTCCGACGGATAACCCTGACATTCTCGCCGCGCGCGAGCGCCAGAAGCGAAACTTTCTCGCTACGCTTCTCATGTCGCAGGGCGTCCCCATGATTTGCGGCGGCGACGAGCTCGGCCGCACCCAGCATGGCAACAACAACGCCTATTGTCAGGACAACGAGATCAGCTGGTACGACTGGAAGCTTGATCCGCAGAAAAAGAAGCTGCTGGAGTTCACCTGCAAGCTGATCGAGTTCCGCAAACGACATCCCAACTTTCGGCGCCGCAGATTCTTCCAGGACCGTGAGGTTTATCATCCCTCCTCTAAGAGACATCGCGTGGTATCGCACCGATGGGCAGGAAATGACCCAGGAGCAGTGGAATACCGGCTGGATGCGAAGTCTCGCCATGATGCTCAATGGCGCGACCCTGGGCCAGGTCGATGACGCTGGTGAGCCGATCACCGACGACACGTTTCTGGTGATGCTAAACTCTTCCGGCGACAGCGTTACATATACTTTGCCGCAGTCTCCCAGGAATCGCGGCTGGCGGCTGCTGCTGAACACCTATGACCTCGATGATCCCTTTGGCGAGAGGTTGCTGGACGGAACTCTGGAAGTCGCCGGCCGCTCCGTCGTCGTACTGCGTGAACTGGCCGAGGAAGAAGCGAAATCTTTCAATTCCGAACACGAGGAGCTTCCGGTCGAGGAACAGAAACAGCCGGCTCCTCCGGCCGAAGAAGAAGCAGAAGAACCGGTGCCGGCCGGTTAACAGATAGGAGAAGCCGGGACGTTGCATTTCACTTTTATTGCAGCAGAGACACTTTCAGGATCGGGGTACTTTCCGCCGGATTCAGCGCCATGGTGAGCGCGCCGCTGCCAGTCAATTGCATTTGATCGGTGACAACGTTGCCCCAGATGAGAGTTCCATTCGTGGTGCCACCGGGAATCTGAAAAATCGTTGCGTAGGTGGAAGAGTGGAAATACAAGGTTCCGGAATATGCCAATGTGCCCGATCCCTGGAGTTGAGGGGATGACGTATCGGCATGATCCATGAACATCAACAGGCTGCGTAGGTTCCCCACCGAGTCCGTGGTATCTCCACCACTGTCGTAGTACGACCCATTCGCCGTGCATTGCGCCAGCATGATGTTCGTGTCCAGCGCGCTGGCCAGATTCAGGTAAGACGGCGGCGTGCTGCCATCGCAGGTCAGGTCGGTAACCGGAACTTTGTCCACCCGAGGGGAAGCAGGCGCGCCCGAGGCCCCGCTGATCAGCGGTTTAGCTGAACCATGGAAGAAGAACATCACTCCGTCGGTTTGATGCCAGGTCCAGGCTCCGCCCCCGCCATTGCCGTTCGGCCCCGCGGTTTTCGTCAGTGGACTGCAATACCCCGACGTGGTGGTGTTCACTACTCCCTGCGAGTTGGCGCACGGCTTTGCCAAACGAATCGTGTCTGAGCCCGCGATCGACAGGTCGCCGTCGAGGTAATAGACGCCGGGAAGAAACGTAATGACATCACCTCCGCCTTCGGAGATGCCGTTGGGATAGTATCCCGGCGCGTACTCCTTGCAACCGCGGCAATACCATGACTGGCTCCCGTAAGAGGCGTAGTTGCATGTCCAGTAAGTGCTGTCGCTGTAGCTGCCATAGTTCGTCGGAGCGTTGTCTGGGCAGCCGTCCATGTCTGGCGCGGCCAGGTTGTAGTACTTGGTTCCGTCGTTATGCGTCGCCTTGGTTGCGGGAGTAATGTTCTTTACGCTCGCCGGTACATTGACTGTCGAGTAAGGATCTGCCACAGGTGCAGCCGGCCAGACCCAGTTCCCTGTGGTACCGCCGTTGAAGCCGGCAGCCAGCCCGGTATTCCCATTGGTTCCATAGCAGCCCGTAGCTGTGCCGGGAGCCACGTGCGGGCCTCCGTAGCTGCCCACGTCCGATCCGGTAAGGTTGGGGCCTCCCTTAGAGGTATCGATTACGCCGCTTGAGCCGCACTGCACGGCTGTCGCGCTGCTGGAGTTCACCACGATGCTGCGCGGTGGCCCGCCAATTATCTTGAGCGAGGCTCCTCCGCTGTAAGAGAGCGCCCCTGAAATCCTGGGATTGAGGATCATGATCGGTGCCCCCTGCATCAACTGGGTCAGGCCACAGGTCGAGACGGCAGCCACTTGTTGCGTTGAGTTCCCGGTAAGCAGTGTGCTGAAGTAAGTCTTAACCGGCAGCGAAACCTTGACGAGGAGATACGGATAAGGCACCAGCGAACTCGGCGGAGCGGTAACGCCGGGCACGGAACTGGGAAAACTCCACGTCACCGTCGCCGCTCCCCCGCTGTATCCGCTGGACCCGTTCTTGCTGGCATACCAGCACATGCTCGGCCCGCCGGAAGTGAAGCTGCTGCAATTGCCGGCAGTTCCGGGGACGAAGTTAATCGGCGGGTAGCTGGCGCCGTTGATGAGCTGATACATATCCATGGCGCCCGCCTGGCAGGCGGCATCGGCAGCCGTTTGCATTTGCTGACGCTGGAACCAGATATTGGTGTAATCCACTGCAAACGCCAGCACGGCCAGCAGAAACAAGCTCAACATCAGGACAACCACGATGCTGGCCTGTCCCTGCTCCCATCGCGTTCGCCTCTCGTGCAACCCCTGCGTACCCAAGTCGCCTCACTAAAACACAATTCGGCCTTCTGCGGTAACGTGCATCGTAGGAGGATTGAATCCCGGCACCGCCAAATAGGAGACATAAGGATAAGTAATCGTGACCAGCACTCGACTGGACGGCGTTGAAGTCCCGTCCGGCCAGGATGGAGTCACGGTCATTCCGCTGATGTCGTGAAATGAAACGCCCGCATAGCCGTTGACTACGGCAGTTACGTTTCCGCCGACACTGTCAGCACATCCAGAGCCAGGACCGCTGCACGCGCTGCTGTCACTTCCGTGAACGATGGCATAGCGCACGCCCTCTCGCGCGGCATTGCCGAGCACGCTGTACGTGTAGACAGTCATACAGAACTCGAAGATCAGGAAGGTAACCAGGAATATCGTCCAGATCGACAGCGAGAACTCCAGCAGCGCCGATCCTTGCTCTTCGCCAATCCTTACGAGCCTGCTTGCCAGTTTGAAGGAGGATGCCATCAGTCGAGCGCTCGCATTTCCGCCTGCCAATGCACCGTCAGCGCAGGCATGGTGAAGGTGAAGAAGTTCACGGGAATGGGCGGACTGACCGTATACACCACATCGACGCGCTGGGTCAGCATTCCGTAGTTCGAGCTGGGATCTTCGTCAGGAGTAAAGTTCAGCGTGCCGGAGGGAAAGGTGCTGCACTGGGTGATGTAGCCATCGGATGTCTGCGTCACCCCTATCTTCTTGGAACAGACCTCGATGGTCGTCTTGAGGGCCATGCCGGCCAGGCCGGAGAGATCGCCTCCCGCCAGTCCAGCAGCTCCCGCGGTGTCAACCAGCGAGCCCGCGGTTCCAGCCGATGGCAGCTGTTGCTGGCCCGGAGCGACAAAACCCTGCGCCGAATACAGTACCGCGCTGCGCGACGACGAAGCCAGGTTCGCAGCCACAATGAAGAAGTATCCGATGTCCACAGCAAAGCACAGCATGAGAACAAGAATCGGCAGCACTAGCGCGGTCTCGATCATGCTCGAGCCGCAAGAGCTTTGTAGCGCTGTTTCCGATGATGACATCGGCTCCTTCACGCCGGGCATCTGGCCTCCGTAAAAATGTTAGGGCGTTGGCATCGCGGAAACCAAGACGAATCAGCTGGGCTCGTTGGCAAGATTTCCCATTCTGCTCAGATTTCAGAATGGGCCAGCACTTTATAGGACGAGCATGCGAGACGGGTCAGCGATGATGCTTGAGGGATTCACGCCGATAGTCTGAAGTGTGCAGCTTCAGGTGACCTCGATTCCCGCGCCGGCTCTGTCGCCGTTCCCGACACCAGCGATTAACGCGCACAGCAAAACCGGGTATTTTTTTGCCCGAGTGTTTTCTTTCCCTGTTCTACTGGCCTGCGCTCTTGCTGCTTCCGTCTTTGTTTTCGACAGCGGAAGCATCGCGGATCCCGATATCTGGTGGCATCTTCGCAACGCAGAAGTATTGGTCCAGCAGCACGCTTTCGTTCGCCATGATTTCTATTCCTTCACGGCCGCCGGGTCGCGCTGGATGAATGAAGCTTGGCTAAGCGAACTTCCCTATTACTTCGCATGGCGAGGCTTCGGTATTCGCGGAATCTACCTGGTGATGCTGGGGGAGACCGAGCTCATCCTGTTGGGAGTTTTCGCCTTGACATATCTCGCCAGCAGGAACGTCAAAGCAGCCTTCCTCAGCTCATGGCTTGCTGTCTGGCTGGCGACCGTTTCCTTCGGGCCGCGTACACTGCTGGCCGGGTGGCTGTGCCTTGTACTCGAACTGCTGATTCTGGAACGCTACTCGCGCGGCAAAGACAACCTCGGCTGGCTTGTGCCCCTATTCGCGCTTTGGGTGAATCTTCACGGTTCCTGGTTGATCGGAATATCGCTCTTCCTGATCTTCTGTGCCTGCGGCCTGTTGAACGGTAACTGGGGGCGAGTTCGAGCCCGGTGCTGGACGCCGCAGCAGCGAAAGAAGCTTGCTCTTGTGGTGAGCTTGGTGCCTTGCTGCTCTCTTCCTGAATCCGTACGGCTATCGCCTTGTGTTCTACCCGTTCAATTTCGCCTTCCGGCAAAAGCTGAACGTGAATCACATCGACGAATGGATGAGCCTGGACTTCCACGGGCTACGCGGGAAGATTGTTTTCGCTATGCTGGCGGCGACTCTTATTCTGGCTCTCGTACGCAAACGCCGTTGGATGTTGCACGAGGTGGCCTTCACTGTAATCGGCTTCTACGCTGCGATGACCTATAGCCGTTTCCTGTTCCTGGCCGCGATCGTTTTCACTCCCATTCTGGCGAAGGAGCTGGATTTCCTGCCGCCGTACCGTGCCTCCATCGACAAGGCTTGGCTGAACTTTGTATTCATTGCCGCCATGGTCGCAGGAGTCGTCTGGCGATTTCCCTCTGAGGATTTTCTGTTACGTGACACCGTCAGAAACTATCCCGTCAGAGCAATGGGATATCTCGCAACCTTTCATCCGCGTGGTCCTGTCTTCAACGATTGCTTGTGGGGCGGCTATTTGGTCTGGAACCTCCGCGAGATGCCTGTATTCATCGATTCGCGGATCGACATCTACGAATACAACGGCGTGTTCGCCGACTATCTTGATGCGATCGGCATTAACCGCCCGCTGGCTGTTCTCGACAAATACCGCATTGACTACGTGCTGTTCCGCAAGGAAAGCCCGCTCGCCTATCTCCTCATGAATACGACTGGCTGGAAGACTGACTACCGGGATGACACTACGGTCCTTCTGGAGCGAACGGGACCGATCGGTGGAGGTCGTACGCCCTAGCGAGCTTTGACAGTCGGCGAGGCTGGGGCGCGCAGGCTTGATTTCTGGCGCGCAGGGCCGTTCGCTGCTCCTGGAATTTCATGGGCAACGTCGGCACGCCCGACGCTGGTGTAGATGAAGCCGTGTTCGGCCATCGCTTCAGGACTGAAGATGTTGCGGCCATCGATCACGATGGGATAGTGCAAGCGCTTATGCAAGTCAGCCAGATCAAGCGTGCGGAACTCTTCCCAATCGGTAAGCACCAGCAACGCATCAGCATCCTTAGCCGCATCCTGCGGTGATGCGACATACTCGATGCTCTGCGAACCGAGAATCTCGCGCGCGTTGGTCATAGCCGCCGGATCGTAAGCTTGGATCTTACAGCCCTCTTCCATTAGCGATTTCACCACGGCAATGGCCGGGGATTCGCGCACGTCATCTGTACCGCCCTTGAAGGCCAGCCCCAAGACACCCAGCCGTTTTCCTTTAAGCGTCCACAATGCATGACGCACCTTGCGCAGGAAACGCTCGCGCTGCTCGTTGTTGATGTGCATCACCTCTTCCAGTAAACGGAAGTCATATCCGCACTCCCGAGCTACCGCACGATAGGCTGAGAGGTCTTTTGGGAAACACGATCCCCCATACCCCAGTCCTGGATTGAGGAACTGACGGCCGATACGCGAGTCCGACCCAATGCCCTCTTTTACCTGGTCAACATCGGCTCCCACCGACTCGCAAAGAGTAGCGACCGCGTTGATGAAGCTGATCTTCATCGCCAGGAATGCATTCGACGCGTACTTAATCAGCTCGGCGCTCTTCGCCGTGGTGGCAATCAGCCGCGCTGTGCCGGTCATCGGCTTGGGAGCCGGAATGGCATCGCTGCGCTTGTAGTAGCTGCCATCCGTCAACGGCTGGTAAATGTCGCGCAAGGTTTCGGCACATCGCGGATTGTCCGTGCCAATCACGATGCGATCCGGATAGAGGAAGTCAGTGACTGCCGTTCCTTCGCGCAGAAACTCCGGGTTGGAAGCAACGTCGAACAGATCCGACGGCGCGCCGTTCAGCAGCATCACCCGTCGTACCCATTCGCTGGTATAGACGGGCACCGTACTCTTGCCCACGACAATCTTGTAATCCCGAATGTTCGCGGAGATCTCTCGCGCGACCGACTCCACATAGGAGAGATCAGCCTCGCCGTTCACCGTGGGTGGGGTTCCGACGGCTACGAAGATAGCCGAAGACTGATCAACCGAATCCGCGAGCGAATTCGATAATTGGAGTTTGCCTCCGAGATGCCGCTTCAGCAGTTCGGGTACGTAGCGTTCGTGGATGGGAGACAGGCCTTGCTGCAGCGCGTGCTGTTTCGCGGGATCGTTGTCATACAGCGTAATGTCATGCCCTAACTCTGCGAAGCACGCTGCCGTGACCAATCCAACATATCCGGACCCGATGACTGAAATGCGCATTCCTGGCTCCCGCCGCCTAGACGTTTTTAGATGTAAAGAGTGTCTTCGGGAAAGTGGTTTCGCCCCGTATGACGTGTGTATTGTACATGCAATTTTGGCCGGATGGCACTTTTAGCTAATCGCCGAGCGCATGTTCCCAGAACGAAATGCCGAATCGGATAGCGGTCATTGCCTTCAAACCCGGCGCAGGAGACGCTTCACGATCAACCCCTGATACTCGCGAAGAGTCTTGACCGGATTCATCTTGCTCTGGCTTTTCTTGAGGCCGTAGTCGTACAGCAAAGGCACTTCGCTGAAGCGATGGCTGAAGGGCAGCACCCGCAGCAGCACTTCCAGGTTCGCCGCGAAGGATTTTGTGGTCGTGAACCCGTTACCAAAATGCGCCAACGCTTTCTGCACGATCTCGGCGCGATAGGCCCGGTAGAAAATCGTGTAGTCGGAGATACCGCGCACGTGGAAGAAAATCGACAGCACCACGTTCACTCCCCAACTGCCGGCGGTTCGCTGCCAGGGAAAATTCACGTAGCCTCCGCCTTTTATGTAGCGCGAGGCTACGACCACATCGTCGCCGCCATACACCCGCTGCGCCATCTCCGGCATGCACTTCAGATCGCTGGTGCCGTCGCCCTCGATGATAAAAATGCAGTCGGCGGCCTGAGCCTTTTTCGCAGCGGCGACCAGACCGTCGTAAAACGTCATCGGAACACCGAGGTTCACCGGATGATGGACGATCTCCAGATCCATTTTTCCACGGAAGCTCTCCGCCGCTTCCAGCGTATCGTCGCGACTGCCGTCGTTGACCACGATCACGCCAAGCGGCAACTTAGCCGACAATTCTTTCAAGTGCTCCAGGACGACCGGAAGATTTTGCCCTTCGTTGTAGGCGGGAATGATGACGTAGCTTTTGGGCATCAGAGATCAGATGGATGACGCTACAACAATAGCAGAGATGCTAGCGGTATTTGATCCTGGAGTATTCCTGAGACTCCGAATCAGAGCCGGGTGTTTGCGGAGTTACTGAATCCGTTTTTGTGCCAGAGTCGGCTAAAGCCCTGCTTAAAATCCGTCAGAACGTCGCTACTACTCGCTCGACGTCGCCCCGATTCGCCTCGATCCAGTCGATCAGCATATCGATTCCTGGCAGCGGATCAATCTGCGGACGCCACCCCAGCTCCCGCTCAGCCTTGCGAATATCGGCGACAAACACAGGCTGATCGCCCGCGCGCGGCTCCGAACGACTCACCGGAATCTTCTTGTTGAAACGCTTCTCGAGGAAGGCGAGCAGTTCGACCAGCGAGAGCGTGCGCGTCGGTCCGCCGCCCATGTTGAAGATCTGCCCTGCAGACCGAGCGGGATTATTCGCAGCCGCCTTGTATGCATTCACCAGGTCGTCGACATGCAGCAGATCGCGAATTTGCAAACCATCGCCATAAACCGTGATCGGACGTTCCAGCATCGCGGCGATCGAGAACCATGCCACCCATCCCTGATCTTCCACGCCGAATTGCCGCTGCCCGTAGATGCACGATTGCCGAAACACAACCGTCGGAATTCCGTAGATGCGACCGTAATCATGAACGTATTGGTCGGCGGCGCCCTTACTGCACCCGTAGGGCGAATGAAAATCGAGCGGCTGGCTCTCGGGTATCCCATCCGGGAAGTCCCTGAAGCTCCAGCGGGTCGCGCCCTTCATACAAACAACGTCAGGCATTCCTCCATAAACCTTGTTGGTGGAGGAATAAATCACCATCGGCTTCCTGCCCGACTCTCGTACCGCTTCCAGCGTGTTGAATGTGCCGTGAGCATTGATCTCGAAGTCTTCAATCGGACGGACAATCGACGTCGTCACGGCCACTTGGGCAGCCAGATGAAGCACCAGATCAGCCCGGGAGACCGCATGCAGGAGCGCCAGCGAGTCATAGCGCACATCCCCATGGATGAATTCGCAGTTGTCGGGATATTTCTGACGAAGATAACGAAGATTGAGGTCGGTGCCCTTGCGGGAGAGATTGTCGAAGAGGATGACCTGCCATCCGTCGCGGATAAAGCCTTCCGCGGCGTTCACGCCGATGAAGCCGGCGCCTCCCGTGATCACAACGGTCTTGGTTGCCAAAGCTTGCTCCTGCTACAGCAAAGTCGAGCACACCATCTCACAAGACAAAGAAATGGGAGAGGCATTTCTACCCCTCCCTATTCTTTTATCACTAACGAAGTTCTAGCGTCCGCCGCCGCGACGCGGCCCGCCACGGCCGCCACCGCCGCCGGGACGTCCACCACGACCACCGGGTCGGCCGCCGCCACCGGGACGACCTCCGCGATCGCCGCGATCGGGACGACGATCCCCGCCTTCGCGATTGAAGTTCGGCTCCGAGCTAGGCTCGTCGGCACGGTCGTGTCCGCCCTCGAAGGTAACTGCTCCTTCGGAGCTTCCGCTGGACCCGCTGCCGTCGCCACCTTCCGCTGGCGCTTCGCCGCCGCCCATCTTGGCGCGCTGTTCCTTCAGGATGGCTTTGCGTGACAACTTAATGCGATTGCCATCGACAGCCAGCACCTTTACCAGCACCTGGTCGCCTTCCTTCAGTTCATCGCGAACATCATTGATCCGGTGTTCGGCAACTTCGCTGATGTGTAGCAGACCATCGGTACCCGGGATGATTTCGACGAATGCGCCGAAATCAGCGAGCCGCGTGACTTTGCCGAGGTAGGTCTTCCCTACTTCGGCAGTCGCGGTGATGTCGCCGATCATCTGCAGGGCTCTGGCCGCAGCAGCCTGATCGCTGGACGAAACGTTGACCTTGCCGCTGTCTTCGACGTCAATCTTCACGCCGGTGGCTTCCACGATGCCGCGGATAACCTTGCCGCCCGGTCCGATCAGATCGCGAATCTTATCGGTCGGAATCTGCAGGGTATAGAAGCGCGGAGCGAACTCGCTGAGCTTGGTGCGCGGTTCGCCGATGATCTCGGTCATCTTGTCGAGGATGAACAAACGGCCCTCGCGCGCCTGGTTCAGCGCCTCACGCATGATCTGCGGCGTGATGCCCATCACCTTGATATCCATCTGCAAGGCGGTGATGCCGTCACGCGTCCCGGCAACCTTGAAGTCCATGTCGCCGTAGTGATCTTCGGCGCCGGCGATGTCGGTCAGGACGGCGTATTCGTCGCCCTCCTTCACCAGACCCATTGCCACGCCCGCCACAGAAGCCTTCAGCGGAACACCGGCGTCCATCATGCTGAGCGAAGCGCCGCAGACCGTTGCCATCGATGATGAACCGTTGGATTCCAGGATGTCGGATACTACGCGCATTGCGTAAGGCCAGTCAGTATCGCTGGGCAGCACTGCGAAAAGGGCCCGCTCGGCAAGCGCTCCGTGGCCGATCTCGCGACGGCCCGCGCCACGCAGAAATGCAACTTCTCCAACACTAAACGGTGGAAAGTTATAGTGAAGCATGAAGCGTTTTTTGGCTTCGCCTTCGAAGGCCTCCAGTCGCTGCATGTCCTCGCCCGTGCCCAAGGTGGTGGTGACCAGCGCCTGGGTCTCGCCGCGGGTGAAGATCGCTGAACCGTGCGTACGGGGCAGCACGCCGACTTCAATCCAGATATCGCGAATCTGGTTAAACTTGCGGCCATCGGGACGGCGCTTCTCCTTGATCACCTGCTCGCGGAATATCTGCTCGCGCAGCAGGTCGAAGTAGGAAGTGGCCTTCTTCCGGCCTTCCATATCTTCGTCGTCAATGGTCGCCTTCAGTTCGTCCTTCAGCTTCTTGATGAGGCCGTAGCTTTCGCTCTTGGGATACTTCTCAGTGTTCGCCGCATCTGCAAGGCGCTCGCCCATCTTGGTCCGAAGATCGTCCAGGTAATCCTGATCGAGCATCGGCGGTTCGACTTTGCGCTTTTCCTTGCCGACCTTCTTAGCCAAATCGGCAATCGCCGCGCAAATCTTCTTGATCTGCTCGTGCCCGAATTCGATGCCGTCAACCACCACATCTTCCGTGACCTCTTTCGCACCGGACTCAATCATCACGATGCCTTCGGAGGTGCCGACGACCATCAGGTTCAGGTCGCCCGAACGCTGCTCGTCGTAGGTGGGGTTGATGATGAACTCGCCGTTGACGCGGCCGACGCGCACCGCACCGATCGGGCCATGGAACGGAATGTCGGAAACGCTTAGCGCGACGGATGCACCGTTGATACCGGAAACATCCGGATCGTTCTCGGTGTCGGCCGACAGCACCATGGCAATGACCTGGGTCTCGCAACGGAAACCTTCCGGAAACAGCGGACGGATGGGACGGTCGATCTGGCGGCTGGTAAGAATTTCGCGCTCGCTGGGCCGTCCTTCGCGCTTGATGAAGCCGCCCGGAATGCGTCCGGCGGCGTAAGTGTACTCGCGGTAATCGACGGTAAGCGGGAAGAAGTCGATGCCCTCGCGGGGTTCGGGATTGGCGCAGGCAGTGGCCAGGACGACGTTGTCGCCCATGCGAACGATGCAGGAGCCGTGCGCCTGCTTGGCTAATTTTCCGGTTTCAAAGTGGATGGACTTGCCACCAGGGAGATCAACGCTGATCTCGTGCTTATTGACGCCGTGGAGAGTGGCTGTCGTTTCTTCGTGCATGTTTCCAGTTCCTTCTGTTGGAACGCAACCGATGCCGTTGGCTCATACACGTCGGGACTCGTGGCCCGTTTCTGGCCGAAATCCCAACCGCTGTAGCCCGATACGGAAGTGGAGTGAACTAGGATCAGCCGAGAGAAGCTGAACGAAGGCTGCGGGCACACCCCGCGCCCGACGCCGTTGTAATCCGAAACGGCCGACTCAGAACGGCTGAGCCGGCTCCCGAAAAGCACGACCTGCATCCTCACAGATGCAATATGCCAAAGCCGTCATCTTCAGAGCTACGGACAGCCGTTACTTACGGATGCCGAGTTTCTGAATGACGACCTTGTAGCGTTCGGTGTCGGATTTTCTGAGGTAGTCGAGCAAGCTGCGACGCTTGCTAACCATCATGAGAAGCCCACGCCGGGAGGCGTGATCCTTCTTATGGGTCTTAAAGTGTTCCGTTAATTCACCAATCCGCTCGCTAAGGATGGCGATCTGAACTTCCGGCGAACCGGTGTCGCTCGCGTGCGTGCGATACTGGTCAATTAAGGCGGTTTTTTTCTCTCGGGCTAACACTGAATCGGCTGCGCTCCTACTCTTTTTATCGTATCTTGTTACGGTGCTAAGGATAACATGCAATGCCGGAAACGGCAAAAAGCGTGCCTTGCCAGCGAACCACCTCGTTAAAGAGATCAAACAAAAGTGGCGCCCACTACGAACAGGAATGCCGTACTTTCCGACCTGCAACTGATTCCCATCGGCTATATTCGTTCGTCGATCAAGACTTGCGCCGAGGCCCCCAGACAGGGCATCCACGGTGGTCCGGACGCTTGGGTAGAAGTAGATCCCGAATTCACCGACTGCCTGGACGGCTTAGCTGCTGGCCACGAGATCGTCGTCGTCACCTGGCTGCATCAGGGTAAGCGAGACGTGCGCAAGGTTCGGCCGCAGTCCGTCCCAAACAGCCCAATCATGGGCGTCTTCGCAACCCGGTCTCCCGATCGCCCTAATCCACTGGGCCTGCATCAAGTCACCGTCCGCGAAATTCATGGACTCCGCTTGCGGATCGGCCCGATGGAGGCAATCGACGGCACACCGGTCGTCGATATCAAGCCCGTTCTTTGCGCGATACAGAAGAGTTAGCCTACGGTGTGCCAGCGTTCTTCAAAAGCTGCTCCCTGTCGACTGCCAATCCTCTAAAAATGACAGCGTGGATGTGATCGACGGCAGATGCCGATACCCGCGGATCGTCGTCGAGAATCAGCATGTCGGCGACGCGTCCAGGTTCGATTCGGCCAACATCCTTCCAGCCATAGAAGTCTGCGAAGTTGCTGGTGGCTGCCGCAAGAGCTTCGCGCGGCGATAGCCCGATGCGGTTCAGCAGTGCAATTTCCAGGTGCATACCGCTGCCCGGCATCACTCCGTACGACGGTGCAAGGCTCCCCGCAAGAAACTTGGCGCCCGCCTTGTAGAGCGCAGCGTCAAGAGATTCTTTGCGCCATCCGCAATTGCGCACATAATCGCGCCGCTGCGCCGGCAAGCTGGCCAAGTAGCCCGAAGCCCCAGTCTGCCGATCGACGGGAACATCGACATCCGCTGCCTTGATGTTGACCGCCGACGGAGCGCTCCACGGATTCTGGACGTTCAGCGAATCGGCTGTCGCCTCCAGCGCCAGGGTTGGCATCAACGCGGTTTGCGAATGTGCGAGCTGTTCTCCGTAGCTCTTTACTTCGACCGACGCAGGATCCAGCGCACATATCGCATGATAGGCATCGGCCGCGCCCGCCAGATTGTCCGCTCGCGCGAGTTTGGCTGTCGCGGGAGCCAGTTCCATCTGATATTGATCGTTGCGCAGCAATGCGTCCACACCCGCGCGAATCGCGTAAGGATAGCTGGTGAACCCGAGTTCGCCTATCGTCGCCAAGCCGCGGCGCTTGGCTTCGGCGACCACCACATCCACTTGATCGGGCCAGACATCGTAGCCGATCGTCACGCCGCGAAAGCCTTCGTCCGCAAGCTTGTCCACGCGTGCGATCAGTTGCTGATTGGAGAGCCGCTGATCGTGCAAGCGATGTTCCGTCATTGGCTTGTTCGACGGATCTTTCCCTTCTTCCGAATAACCGGTCATCGGCGCGCCAAGAAACAAACGAGGCCCGAGCGACGCATCCCGGAGGATCTTGGTTTCGCCGTCCCCGCCCCCGTCAGGAAGGATGGTCGCCACATAGACCGTGGTGACGCCGTCGTAGAGATATGCATTCGCGAATGTCTGATTGCGCAGAGCTCCGAAACCGTCAATTAGTCCCGGGGTCACGAATTTTCCGTGGGCGTCGATGCGGCTTGCGCCCGTGGGAATTTTGATCTGCGACGCAGCACCGGCAGCCGCTATCACGCCATCTCGGATCAGAACAACGGAATCAGCGATGTCGTTCGTCGAGTGGCCGAAATTGTTCACGTCGATCAGGGTTCCGCCGACAATCGCGACCGTTCGCCCTTGCGGTCCCCGCCTTGCAAACAGACTTTGGGAAGAGGCAAGTACGCCGATCGTAAGGAGACCGAAGAACAGGAATCGTCTGAGGTTGGCGTACGCGGGCGCGCTGCAATCCATCGCCGGATTCTATTCTGCTTGCACGCCGCCGAGACCGGGCGAGAGCCAGACGAGCAGAAATGTGCTCTGGAACGCATGGGCGCGTGGCGAACAACGCGCTGGCACATGTTTAGGGCTCCGACGAAAACTGAACCAGGTCGAAGCTCTAGCGCTTGACCTTGATCTCATACAGCTTGGGCCAGAGCTTGCCAGTGACGAACAGCCTATTGTCCTTCGCATCGTAAGCAATGCCGTTCAACACCGCGTCCGGATTAGCGGTGGTGCTCGGATCGCGCAACCCGCTCAAGTCAATCCATCCCAGAAGCTTGCCATTCTTGGGCGAGATGCGGGCGATGCGGTCGCTATGCCAGACGTTGGCGTAAATCTCGCCGTGGACATACTCCAGCTCGTTCAAATCTTCGATTCCCTGCCCGTTAGAACCGACGACGTGAATGCGGCGAGTCTCGCGAAACGTCGTCGGATCCAGGAAGCGCAGGTACGACGTTCCGTCGCTCATGATGAGCTGCTTGTCGTCGTGCGTAATCCCCCAGCCCTCGCCTTCGTAAGTGAAGGTCTTGATCAACGAAAACGTAAAGCGGTCGTACACGAATCCCTTGTGGGATTCCCAGGTGATCTGTATTAGCGTGCTGCCCCAGTCCGTTATCCCTTCCCCGAAGTACTGTTCGGGCAGATCGTATTTCTGCAGCGTACGTCCTGTATCCAGGTCCACCATGCGTAGCGAAGACTGCCCGCGCAGGCCGGTGCTCTCGTACAAATGTCCGTCCACATAAACCAGCCCTTGCGTGAAGGCGCGGGGATCGTGCGGATAAACATGAACAATCTGGTAACTTTGGGTCTCAACCACGGGAGGCGCGGCGGTGCTGCTGACAGCAATCAAGAGAAGGATGAAGGAAATAAGAAGCGGGCGGGACATGGGGTTACAGCTTAAGGAAATGACAGTGTCAACGCAAACCGCAGGTGCAGAGTGCGACTACTAAGACGGTTCATTCGCCGGCCCGTATTAACCGCCGGATGTCATCCCAGACCATCCAGCTAGGTTTCAGATCCACGGCGCCGTTGCGACCGTAGAAGCGCCTGGCTGTCTCGTTTGTCGGCACCACGTCGACACACACGCGAGCGGCATTCTGTTCGGCGAACCATCGCGCCAATGACCGCAGCAGTTCAAGGGCAATACCGCGGCCGCGAGATTCCGGTCGCACCGAGATCCACTGCAGCTCACCGTCGCACTGGAAGCGCCTCGTGAGATGGCCCGCAATGAACCCTACGACGACTTCAACCTCCGTGGCGACATATGCCACCCGCGGCTTCTTAGCCTCCCGCGGATCGTGCTTACCCGAAAGATATAGGGGAATGGACGTTGTCCAATGCTCCAGGGTGCCCCAATCGCCGGCGCGAATCTCCGCCATGGGGCGCACATCTGTGGGCGTGGCCTCTCGATAGATAATGTCGCTCAAGGTGGTTTACCGGGGCGCCGGCGGCGGCGCAGTTAGGGGGCAATCTGCCAAACCACACCGTAGCCGTACTGGCCGCCGGCGGTTGTTGTGCCGTACAGGTTGCCAGTGGCGTCAATCAGTACGCTGCTGATCGGGTTGCTGCCGTCCGTGCCGTCGAAGTCGTGCAGATCGGTGTAGATCCAGCCGTCGGAGGACGGTGTCAGCTTGAAAACGCTGCCGCGACTGTGCGCACCGTCTCCGTGGGCGGTGCCATATAAGTTCCCTGCGCTGTCCATCGTGAAGTTTGCATACGGACCACCACTGGACTGCGTAAAGGTATAGAGGGTACTCAGGTTCCAGCTGCCGTTCGGCAGACTACTCAGCTCATAGACCGTACCAAAGTTGCTCTGGCCGCCCCAGATCGTCCCGCCATACAGGTGGCCCATCGGGTCCATAACTAAGCCACCCGGCACGGCATCGCCGGGATAGCTGTAATCGAATTCATACAGGTTCTTCTCCGTCCAACCACCGCCGGACGGCGTCAATTCGAAGGCTCCTCCGCTATAGCAGTTGTCCCGACAACCGGCCGTGCCGTAAAGGTTCCCGGAAGCGTCGAAAATGACCCCGCTTTGCGGGTTTGCCAGGGTGGTGCCGGGAAAGTTATACAAGACGGTCTCTGACCAGCTTCCGCCGGAGCGGGTCAATTCGAAAATGACGCCGCAAACATAGCATGGATTTCCACCCTCTACAGCGGTTCCATAGATATTGCCTTGCTGATCGAAAACCAGATCGCCGGATGGGTTCATGCCTTGCATTTGGTAGTCGTGAAAGCTGAATATCGGCGTCTCCTGCCAGGAACAAAGCACGGTTCGACAGAATGTCGATGGCGGATTGAGTTTGTAAACCACGCCGCAATTCCCGCAGCTTTGGTCGCCCTCATACAGTGCGGTCCCGTATAGCGCCCCATCAGGGCCGAAGCTTACCCGCGACGAAGGAGTCGAGCCATCGCTTTGGCCAGTGAACACATACAGAGGATCTAATGTCCATCCGGAGCCGGAATGAGCTAACTTGAAGACCGTGCCACATCCGGAGAGGTTATGGCAGGTGCCACCCATATCTCCGCCCGTCGATGTGGTTCCATATAGGTTTCCGCCTCGATCCATCGTCAAACCGGCTTTCGGGGTAGCTCCATCGTTTCCGGCGGTAAAGTTATGCAAGATCGTATAAGTCTGTGCCTGGCCGGTGATCGCCGCCAGCACCGTCAGCGCGGCAAGCAACGACAACGTGACGACGGCTTTTCGCGAACCGCTGAGATACTTTGAGAATGTCTGTAGAAGCGCGCTGATCATGGGATGTCTCCTCGGCGCTAGCGAAACGTGGGCGCCGGCCGACGCCGCAATCTACCTCGAAATGCCATCCGGATGCCAGCCGAATTATCGCAATCAAGTTATTTTGCGCTTGAATTTCGTAGGGGGCGGAGAAGGTCTACTCAGCTCTTATGAGTACGGCGCGAGGAAGATTTTCTATGATTGAGGCTGGCAGTTCGCACCGCAGCGGCGCGGCGGCTGTGGCCGCTGTGCAAAGGATGTACCTCGGCTCGCACCCGTGCTTCTGCTTCATAAGGATCGCTGGCATAGATGGGATCGAACATCGCGATCACCGATATCGCACGCGTGCTGTAGCGACGTGCCCAGTCGGTGTGGATCAGCGTACCTTGAACGAATTGCCAGTAATCCGGGTCCGAAGAAAAACTGCCCGGGACCGGCGCACCGTAGTTCGGAGGATTGTTGATCGCAGTGAGAAAGTTTGTGAACTCTTCCAGGTTGACGCCCATCTGGAAGACCATCTGGCTCAGCCCCATCTGCTGCGGCCCGTTGAGTTCGTCGAAGTAGCGGCAGTACGCCCGCGCATTGTGCACGGCCTGAATCGCCGAGATGCGCAGCAATGCCGTCGCGTCCTCTTCGCTGATCTCCGGGAAGAGCGAGTTTGTGCGAATCTTGCGGCGGAACTGCGCTTTCTTCCACCTCTCCAATTCCCGTTCGTACTGGTCGAGCATCGTGTCTAACTGCGCCGGTTGCAGACCGGCGGCCTGCCACAATTGAGCCGACGATGGTTCCAGAAACGGCGTTGGATTGAGGGAATCGCGCTGCGGATGTTCTCTGGCTTCCAGGTCCAGACTGAAGCCGGCGCCGATCAATGGCCGTGTCGTCTTCGGATCCGGATACGCAGCCAGCACCCAGCCTTCGTGACGATTGTCACGCAGCGTGTTCATCAAGGTCTGAAGATTGAACTTGATCTCAGAGCTCTGGAAGTTCACCAGAGGCGCGAGAGGTGAGGCGACTCGCGGAGTGATGGCGTACAGTGCGATGGATTGATGCTGCAACGGGATATTGTAAGCAGTCAACCGAGCTGGGTTGGGGGACTTAACGGCTGCCGACTGGGCAACCGCAGTCGGAGTCATGACGCAGGCCACTGCCAGCATCGAAACCCAACCGAAATGGCGCCGTATCCTCATACCCGCTTCTCTGCCGTAAACATTAGCTCAACTCGCCTCGATAATGAAAGAGACTTTTATGGTTACCCGCGAAAATCAGACGCGATAAAAATCCCGCCCCGGCACAGAACCGGAGCGGGATCGCGATGAGAGGCAAACCTCTCTTTTACTTTGAGGCTACCTACGGAGTGAACGAAACACCGCGCAACACTTCGCCGGAGTTCGCAGTATCGAAAGTCGAGAAGCTCTCGCCGGGCGGCAGGCTGGTGGCGCTAAGTTGATCGCTGACTACCATCAGCATGTTGGGATCGGCACCCTGATCGCCACCGCCGCTGACGGTTGAAGTGATCGCGTAGATAGTCACGGTGCCATCACCGTTGACCGTCCCTGTCAGGTTGCGTAGACCATCGGTTCCGGGAGCCCACGGCAAGCCCGTCGCGGGATTGTTGCCCGTCGGATAGTTCGGCACCGTGTACGGTACGCCCAGATTCAATCCCGACTGAATCACGTAGGCCAGGTTCCACTGCCCCGAAGTCGAATCGAAGATCCACTTCTGCAATCCCGACAGCGGATTCGAAGCGGCCTTGGTGTACTGTCCGTTGGCGTAGGTGTTGTCGCCGTCACCTTCGTCGGCAACGTAGAGTGTAGTGGCGTTCGCGAACCAGACGCCGAACGGAAAGGACGTCTTCGACTTCAACGCGACCGGAAATCCGTTCAGGATGCACATGTTGTTCGGATCGAGTCCCTTGGTCTGAAGCAATGTGGGATCGTAAGCCAGAGGCGCCGTCGGCAGGGTGGCATTCGTCGGTGGCAGGCCGATACCGTTGTTATCGTTGCAAATCGTCACCGTCGGGTCGACGAAGTAAACGGTGTTGACGCCGTTGCCGCCGCTTCCCTTGGTGAGGTACAGAACGTTATTGAAGATGGTCAGGCCGCGGAAGTTGTCGTCCTTGCCAATCTTGTCCTGCGGCTGGCCGATCTGGGTGACATTGAAGCTGCCGACCGGGGTCGGCTGCTGCGGCTGCTGCAAGACGAGCGGCTGCATCAGGGGATTGATGATCTGCGTGCCTGCTCCGATGATGATGCCGTCGGGCTGAGGGTTGGCGCCGTTACCGGCGTTGCCCGCGGTATAGAAGAAGTTCGCGCCATTGGAGTTGTTGAGAATGGCAGCGCGGCCGTTATTGCCGCTGTAGGCGTTCGTCTCCGTGAAGTGTAAGTTGCCGTTCACGTCGAGCTGCGCCACCGCACGATAGTAACTGCGCCCCACCGGGTTCGTCGGATCAACGTCCTGATTGGTATTGGAGTTGGAGACGTCGATGTCATCGATGGGAGCAACGTATCCCATGAACGTAAGGTACTGACCGTCGGTCGAAAGGTTCAACGACAGCTCCGACTTGGAGGAGAAGCTGGTCACCATCTGGTCGCCAAGCAGAGCTCGTCCCACATGGTTGCTATTGGGAACCTCAAGAGAATTCACCAGCGAACCGGCCGTGGTGAACTGATCGAGAACGATCTTGGAAGTCACACCGAAGCTGCCGTCGACCAGGTCGTTATTGAAGACCGTGGGATAGGTCCCGTCGTAGGCAGCCGGCCCGGAGCAGCCGCCTTGTGTGGCGATGCAGTTGGGAGGCAAAATCTGACCGATCTTCACATTGTTCGGATTGTTGTCATACACGCTGCGGCTGACTACCAGGTTGCCGGGCGAAAAATAGGTTTGTGCAGAAGCAGTGATTGCACCGCCGGCCAACGTGGCAGAAATTAACAAGAGCGCTCGCAGACGGTCCTGTTTCGTCAGCATCTTTGCTGTCACAGAAACTCTCCTTAAGGTTTTATTGATAAGCCGAACCCTTTGATAGTCGTGGGCTCTGGCTATGTTGACAGCAGCATGTTGCGCTGAGGTTGCGGAAACATCACGGAGCGGTGAACGCTGTCGGATTCAGAAGTCAATGTTTGGATAGATGTGGGCAGGTCGGTGTGCTGCTGCTACTCGAGGAGTCGAGCGCCCACAATTCCGAGTATCTTCATAGCGTCCTAGCTGGTTCTACCTTGCGGGAAATCGACCCGCAACAGCCAGCCGCTTCCGCCGTCGATGCGGATTCTTCGTCCCGACTCCAGTGTTATTTCGCCGTAAGGCGCTGAGTTCCCGGCATGCGCAACCCTTACGTCGTCGAAACCGTATGCCCCGCAAGCCCAGGGTGAGAACAACCACAAAGCCTGTGCGTGTCCGCTTTCGCCCGTGCAGCCAAGTTTGGCGGCGGGAATCAGTTTTGCCGTAACCGCACCATAGTCGGTTGTGCTGCCTACGATCGCTCCATCGGCTACCACCTGCCCGCTGCCGCGAAACACGCCTGCTCCGCCAATCTGAATCGTGTTCCAGTCGCTCTCCGAAGTTCCATAGTCATCGATAGCATTGGTCGGAATCTGCGCTTCAAAGACCTGTCCCATCGAGGCCAGCGCGCGCAGGTGCGTCTCTATCGCGATCGTGCGCCCCTTCAATACAAGCTGATCGAAGACGATAGAAATGCGGGAAGGTGCAGCGTTCTCGCCCGAACTGGAGACAACATGGCCCAGCAGTCGCGTACCTTTCGGTATGACCATCCCGTCGGACACTTGAACGGTCTGCATGATCTCGCCGGACACGACCTTCCCCGGCTTATCGCGCCGCGAGTCCAATGTCGTGTGCAACATCACTGGAAGAACCGTGCCGGCCGGTATCTGCTGCGCCCGGGCAATCGCCGCGAAACCACTCAGCGCAACTAGCAGGAGCAACACTCTCCGGTAAAGCATCTGTACATCCCCTTTAGCTTTGGATGACAAACTTGGCCGCTGGTTTTGAATCTTCGTGGCGCAGCTTCTTCAATATTCGGAGCAGCGTAAACCGGGGAAACAGATCCCAGCCGTAGCCAAAATCAAGTGGCCGTAATTCCGCACAGTCTCGGGAACTTTCCCTTGCTCCGCTGGAAATAGTCTACAGAAGCGCCGGACAACCAAAAGTCCGGCTCTCTGGCGGAATTGGGCTTTTGCTTTAACAAATCTTTACCCTGCGTTACCAGAGTTTACCGACAACCTGTCGGAGGCGGGGTTTCAACGTTTGACAGACACGAACTGTCCTAGAAGGAGAAGATTGAAAATGAAGAACAAGTTTTTTGGCGTTGCCCTGTTGGCCTTGACCCTCTGCGGAACCGGAGCGCTCGCGTACGCGCAAGGTCCGGGTGGATTCGGTCCCCACGATGGCTTCCGCGAGATGGCAACCCTGCTGAACCTCACTGCGGCTCAGAAGCAGCAGATCAAGACCATGGAGCAAGCACAGCGTTCTGCTAACGCTCCGCTGCACCAGCAGCTTGAGCAGATTCGGCTTTCGATGTTGAATGCCACCGCCGGCGGCGCTTTCAACCAGGCGACCATCACGCAGCTTGCTACCCAGCAGGCGCAGATTATGGCGCAGCTTGAAGTGCAGCATGCACAGCTGAAGAGCCAGATCTACAACCAGGTGCTGACTTCGCAGCAGAAGGCGACCGTAGACCAGATGCACCAGAACGAGATCTCGCAGATCAACGAACGCCTGCAGAACTCCTCCACCGCTGCCCCCGCGCAGTAGTGACAGGCTCGCAGATTCGAGGGCTTTCTTAATCGGGTCGGAAGCCCTCGTAGTGAAGCGGTCCGCCGCAACGGACCGCTTTTGCTTTGGAAGGCCGCTCCAGACTTTTCGCTGTTCGCTCTTCGCAAATTCTCACCAACTCTACTGAATTGTCATCCCGACCGAGGACTTCAGTCCGAGTGGAGGGACTTGCGTTTCGTTCACAGCGGAATGAACAAGCGATCGCAAAGCCTGCTCCCGCTAAAGTCAGATCAATACGTTCTCGCTACAGCAGACAGCGGCTCCTCTACCGCCCTGCCAGACCCAACTCTCCGGCCACGGTCTTCATCGCCTCGATACAAAACGTAATGTGCTCATCCAGATCAATTCCCAGCCCGGCCGCGCCGTTCACGATATCTTCCCGGCTCACCGATCGGGCGAAGGCTTTGTCCTTCATCCGCTTTCGCACCGACTTGGCATCGACCTCCGCCAGAGACTTGTTCGGCTTGATCAGGGCAGTCGCCGTAATGAAGCCGGCCAGCTCGTCGCAGGCGAACAGCGCCTTCTCCATCGGCGACTCGCGCGTAACCCCGGTGTACTCGGCATGCGACAGGATCGCGCGGCGCACCTCGTCCGAGTAGCCGCGCTGCTTCAGGATCTCGCTCCCCTTGTACGGGTGCTCCTCGGCGCTGGGATATTTTTCGTAGTCGAAGTCGTGAATCAGTCCGACCGTGCCCCAAAGCTCTTCATCGCCGCCGAGCTTGCGCGAGTAAGCGCGCATGCACGCCTCAACCGCAAGAGCGTGCTTGCGTAAACTTTCTGACTGGGTGAACTCAATTAGTAAACACCACGCTGCCTCGCGACTCATTCCGAGGTTCTCCTGAAATTGCTGGGTTTCTTCCGGTTACTTCCGCACTAATTCATAAATCTCCGAGTTTCTACCTCGTTTTCCACTGTTAACCCCCTTGACTCTAGCAGAGGAATCCCGCAAAGTACGCATAAGTTGTTGTGCCTGCTCTGGCACTCCTCGAACCTGAATGGCTACCACTCTCGCACCCGTCGATTCTCGGGAAGTGGTCAGATGCGACGATTGCCATCTTGTCCAGTTCAAAACCACCAATAATCTTTGCCGTCGGTGCCGCGCTTCACTGGATGAGGACGAGCCTGAGCCGATCCTTACACCAGCACTGCCGATGGTGGTAGCGGAAGAGAACAACCGCTCCGAAGTACAAGTGGCCAAGGCCATCCGCAGCCTCCGTCAGCGCTCCGGTCTGAGCCAGCGTCAATTGGCGCTGCGCATGGGCGTGCCGCGTACTTACGTCTCGAAGATCGAAAACGAGAAGGCGACACCTACGCTGTCGTCGCTCGCTCGTCTGGCTGCGGCGCTGGAAGTAACTGTGCCCGATCTGCTGCACGAGTGCGGGCCTTCGCGCGAAGAAGAGGTCAAAGAGTTGCTTACCGACCCGTTCATCGCCGAGCTGGTGGAGTTCACCTCCAAGCTCAACACCATGCAGCTATCGAGCGTGCTCGCGCAGGTCCGGGATATGGTGATGCATCCGCGGCGCGGCGCATAAGAACAAGAGTTCGCTCACGACGATCGGTCCACCTCCAACAGGATGCCGAGGCACGTTTGCCTCGGCATTTTTCCATCTCAGTCTCGGAATCCCTACATCGAGCTGGAAGCGTGGGCCGGCCCGGCTCTCGTCCGGCTAAAGAATCCGGCGCAAAATCCTTCGGTTCGGTATACATTGTTGGACCAGAACGTGAGTTCCCCGTCGTAGTCGATTTCCGTCCGAGAGCAACGTCATGCCAAATAGCAGCAATCGCGTTCTCAGCCGGCAGGAGCGGCAGCAGATTGGCCGCCGCGCACGCACGCAGGCCAGCCGCGTCGGGCAGGCGGAATGGAATCGATCCGCTCGCAACTTTGACCTTGTCGAACTGATACTGGCCTCAGAAGAAGGCCGCGTGGCGGATCTGCTGCCCATCAAGCACCAGAGAATGTGCATGACCCCCTTCTCGTTCTATCGCGGAGCGGTGCCCCTAATGGCAGCCGACATGGCGCTCCATGCGCGCACCGGCGTCATCACCCAGATCTGTGGCGATGCTCACGTACATAATCTTGGCTCCTATGCCGCACCCGACGGCCGGGTGATTTTCGATCTCAACGATTTCGACGAGACCATCCAGGGGCCGTTCGAGTGGGATGTGAAGCGCATGGCGGCAAGCCTGGTGCTTGCCGGCCGCACCGCCGGCGACACTGACCGCCAGTGTAAGGATGCGGTGATACAGTTTGTCTGCAGCTACCGCGAATGGATGCACAACTTCTCGGAAATGGCAGTGCTGGACTTGGCGCGCTTCCAGGTAACGCGCTTCGTGAAGAAGTCGCCCGTCGCCGAGGTCCTGCACAAAGCCGCGCGCATCACCAACAAGAAGAGCTTCACCAAACTGACCATTGAGCGCGAGGGCAAACGTTACCTGCGCGAACAGAAGCCTCTGCAATTTGCCGCTACTCCCCTCGTGGCGTCCAAGGTGAAACAGGCGATTCATGACTACTCGCTGACTCTGCTTCCCGAGCGCCGGCACTTCTTCAACCAGTATCACCTGGAGCACGTCGGCTTCCGGGTGGTGGGATGCGGCAGCGTCGGCATGCGCGATTACGTAGCTCTCATGCTGGGCGGTGGTCCCGACGATCCGCTCTTTCTCCAGGTGAAGCAAGCCACAAAGTCGGCCTATGCGCCTTATCTTCCCGATGCCCGGGTTCCCGCGAACCAGGGTGAGCGCGTTGCCGAAGGCCAACGGGCCATGCAAATGCAGTCGGATATCTTTCTCGGCTGGACGGCAGTGGATGACCGCGACTACCTGGTGCGCCAGCTCCGCGATCACAAAGCCAGCATTGAAGATGACGAGCTTAAGGGCGAAGGTCTGGCGGAATACGCGCGGGTTTGCGGAGAGCTGCTGGCCAAAGGTCACGCGCGCGCCGGCGATCCCTGCGTGATGTATGGCTACATGGGGAACAGCCCGAAGTTTGATCGCGCGATCGCCAAGTTCGCCATGGCCTATGCCGATCAGGCCGATGAAGACTTCGAAACATTCAAACGCGGCCTGCGGGCAAAAGACCATTCGAAGCCGAAAGCCAAAGCGGCAAGTGCAAGGTAGACCCGTCGACCGCTGCGGCTCCGCGCTTACCTTGCTCCGGAAAAGTTATTTCTTCTTCGGATTGTGCTCGCCGCAAGTAAGGCCGCCGTCAATGACGACCACGGCTCCCACCATGAATCGCGCTTCGTCCGACGCCATATAGAGCACGGCTGCCGCTATTTCTTCCGGCCGTCCCAGCCGTCCAATCGGAAACCACTGGTTGGCCTGGTCGCGCGATATCTTGTGATCTTCGATCCAGCGCACGAAAACGTCATTGGGAATGTCAAAGCCCGCGGTGGCCAGCGCGTTGATGCTGATGTTCTCGTCGCAGACCTGTAGCGCCGCCGATTTCGTGAGCCCGTTGATGCCGCCTTTGGTCGCACCATACAGCCCGTTGTCGGCCACGCCCGTCAGGCTGCTGGTGATGGAAGACTGATTGATGATCGAGCCACCGCCGTTCTTGCGCATCTGCACGACCTCATGCTTCATGCAGTAGTACACGCCCTTCAGGTTGACGTCGATCATCTCGTCAAAGGCCGAGGAAGGCAGGTCGAGCGTGGGCCCGGCGATCTCTTTGGCCGCGTTGTTCATCGCAATGTCGAGGCGGCCGAAGCGTTTCACCGTTTCATCAATAAAGTTCTTGACATGATCTTCCCTGGAGACATCGACGTGGAGGTAAAACCCGTCGGCGCCGACGCCGCGCACCTCGAGCAGCGTCTCTTCCCCGCCCTCGTCGTTGATGTCGCAAAGCGCCAGCTTCGCGCCTCGTTCGGCAAACGCGACAGCACACACACGACCGAATCCCTGCGCTGCGCCGGTAATCAGCACTACCTTGTTTTGAAAATTGAACATGGGCCCTCGTTATGACAAAGAGCGGCAGTATATCGCAGATGTCTGTGGATTTGCTGAAAGGTCGGTCAGCCGCGGCTTTCGGCCCGGCGGAAGGAGATCAGATCCCAGGAGCCCTCCGGAGTCGATGTCTGCCGGCGCAGGACGTAAAGATTTCCGTCATCGGCCTGAACTTTATAGAAGATAGCGTCGGGTTCGTACCAGCGGTCGGCCAGAGCCGTCACTTGATGGTCTCGACCTCCTAGCCGAAACCGTACCGGCCGCTCGTCCGACGCGCCCCCGCTATAGCACTCCACTTCCAACTTCATCGGTCACTCGAGGCCGATCCTCGGCGCATCCTCGCCATCGACCATCGGAGGCCTGACCCAACCACGCGGCGCGTCGTCCACCGGAAACTCGGACTCTGCCAGGTCCGTACGGCGGGTCATGATGATCGTCCACTGATGTCCGCGCACGCTGGGCGGAAGCGCCGCGCAAATCCGCAGCCCCATCTGGTGTGCGGTATCGATGAGCCAGTGTCTGTCAAAAATCACCGCAAAACTTGGATCCTGATAGGAAACGTAGAGCGCGTTACGAGCCTCCTGCATCATGGGAAAATCCTGCTTCTCGAACAGGAACCAAGTCGTGTAGACAAATCCGCTTCCATCGATGATTCGAGCACACTCGCGCAGGTAAAAGATGGCTTGCTCTTCGGTGACGTGGGTGAATACCGAGTGAGCAATTGCCAGGCTGAACTCTCCGTTGCCGACAGGGAACGGCGCCAACGAAGGACTTCCCGGCCGCGGGTTGAAGGTCGGATTGAAGACATCATGGTAGAAGAAGGCGAAGTTGGGCGCGGCGGGGCGGAGATTTCGCTGGCACCAGCGAATCATGCCCGGATGAAGATCGACTCCGACGTACCTGATCGGTTGCGGCTTTTGCAGGATCAACTGTCGCGCCAGGCGTCCACACCCGCAGCCGAAGTCGAACACTCTTTCATAGACCTCAGGCTCGAAGCGGAAGTCCAGATAATTGAACAGCAGCTTGCCTTCCGGATTTTCAAAGTGCACCTGGTCGGTCGTTCCAACCAGCTTGCGCATCTCGACCGGCGGATATGGCAAAGCGTCGAGCGCAATCGGCACAGGCGCCGGCTCCGGAACCTCGCTCAACTTCAGCGCGTCCTCAGCTCTTAGGTCATGGCTCGCTACGACTGGCTTCTCGGATTGGCCTCGGTCGCGCAGAAGCCTGTCTGCCAGGAAACGCAGTCCGCGATGCACCCCTGGAACTTTCTTGATGCCATTGTTCAGCGCATCGACCAGCCGATAGCGGAGCTCATGGTGCGTACTTGCCGAACCTTCCTGCGTGGCTGTCGATTGTTCCTTATCGAAATGCAAGCCTTAGCCTCGACTCCAGTTTCTCAAAGTCTCACGCTATCCTAAAACCCTGCTCTACCGTCAACTCCACAAGGGTACGCTCCTCGTTTCCAAGCCCGTCCCGTTTCGTTGCAACCCCCTGCCGCGTATGCTACTTTCAAGGTTGATTCGAGGTACGCTTTGCGCGCACAAGTGCCTGTCGGGCTAAACCGCAAAGAGGCCGAGATATACTCCCGCCTCGATCCGGAACGGCTGCCCCACCACATCGCCATCATCATGGACGGCAACGGACGTTGGGCTAAACGCCGCCACCTGCCCCGCATTGCGGGACATCGCTCCGGTGTCGCTGCTGTGCGCTCAACCGTCGAGACCGCCGCGCGCCTGAACATCCCTGCCCTGACGCTTTACTCCTTCTCGGCCGAAAACTGGAAGCGCCCCAAGGGCGAAGTCGCCTTCCTGATGAATCTGCTCCGCCGTTACCTGAAGATGGAATTGCCTACGCTCATGGAGAACAACATTCGCCTGCAATACATCGGGCGGCAGCAGGAACTTCCACAAGAGGTGCAGGAGCGCATGGCTTGGGCGCGCGAAACCACCGAGCGCAACACCGGCATGGTGCTCACGCTGGCCCTGAACTACGGCTCCCGCACCGAGTTGGTCGACTGCTTCAACGCGCTAGTCAAGGAAGCTTCCCGCAACGGCGGTATCGAACACCTCAAGATCGACGAACGCTCCATCGCCAGGCACCTCTACACCGACGGACTTCCTGAACTTGACCTGGTCATCCGCACCAGCGGCGAGATGCGGCTCAGCAACTTCCTGTTATGGCAGGCCGCCTACGCCGAGATTTACGTTACCGAAACGCTATGGCCCGATTTCCGCGGTACTGATTTGCTTGAGGCCGTGGAAGCCTTTCAGAAGCGCGAGCGCCGCTTCGGAGGCCTGATCGAAAACAACGGACACCTTTCGTGAAGCGCGTCCTTACCGCAGTCATCCTGATTCCCATCGTAGTTCTGGCCCTCTTCCGGGCGCCGCTATGGCTTTTCGCGCTGCTGGTGATGGGCGTGGCGCTGCTGGCGGCCCGGGAATATTTCGATATTGCGGAGAAAACGGGCTTTCGGCCCTTTCGTTTCCTGAGCTACTTTTTCCTAGTAGCACTCTTTGCGATTGGGGCATTCACCGCTGTTGGCAGCATCGACATGCCACAGAGCAGCGGAACTGCGGAAACATTCACCTACAGGGTTGTAGTTGCAAACTCCTTATTTCTGTTCCTTGCACCGCTTGTGCTTCTACTCACAGCCTTGCAACGCGACTCATTGTCGCAAGCCTTACCCGATGCGGCGATTTCGTTTCTTGCGCTGCCGTACGTCGGTTTCACCTTATTGTCCCTTAGCTTATTGAACGATACTTGGAACGGCCCATTGTACGTGCTTTACGTCATGGTGTTGGTCTGGTGCGGCGACATAGCGGCCTATTACGTCGGTCGCGCTATTGGAAAACATAAGCTCGCACCTCGCATCAGTCCGGGCAAGACTTGGGAGGGTGCCATCGCTTCAGTGTTGGGTGCTGTCGTTCTTGGGCTTTTGCTCTTCCATTTTATAAATCCGATTGCGGCGTTCTTCCGTGACATTCATCTATTGGTGGGACCTGGCATCTATCATTTCACCGAGCAAATACCAGATCCCCGACCATTTAAACTCGCCCCGTTAGGCTTTGTCGTGGCGTTCGCAATATCGGTCAACATCGCCGCGCAGTTGGGCGACCTCGTTGAATCCGCGTTGAAGCGCGGAGCCGGGATGAAGGATTCCAGCAATCTCCTGCCTGGGCATGGTGGAGTGCTGGATCGCATTGACGCGCTGCTCTTTGCGCTCCCTGTCGGTCTGCTGTTCTATATCGCAGGGATGAGTCGGTATTTCACGTATCCGCCGTATACGCCCTAGCCGATCACGGATTTCGGAGCTCACCGTAGGGCCATAGGCGTGACACAGATTAGCCCGGGCGTTTACGGCTGGGAATGTCGCACCTCCTTGAGCCCGAGTGCCGTCAGGCACCACACAAAGCCCTGCCGCCCCTGAAGAGGCTCTGCTCAATTTGAAATTCACCCCCGGGCTTCCGCCCGGGGCTAATGTCTGTTTCGCCCTTCGGGCTCACACCCTCGCGCCGCGCAGGCGGTCGTATCAAAGCGCTCTCTTCTCGTCACCGGGCCGTAACCTCACCTATTCATCTTCCCTCACAATACTCACCCGCGTTTCATGGGATACTTACTACATACTTCATGAAACGCATCGCCATACTCGGTTCTACCGGCTCCATCGGCAAGAGCACGCTCAATATCGTCGAGAGTTTCCCTGACCGCTTCTCTGTCGTGTCCATGGCCGCCGGCAACAACGTAGACCTCGCCTTCGAGCAGGCGCGCCGCTGGCATCCTGAGATTCTCTCGATGGGCACTCCCGAAGCCGCCAACCAGCTCTTCGACAAGCTCAAGCAGGCCGGGCTGAACAGCGAAGTCGAAGTCGTACACGGCTCGTCCGGCACGGTCAAGGTTTCCACCCACCCGGACGCCGACTTCGTGGTCAGCGCCATCGTCGGAGTCGCCGGCCTTGAAGCTACGTACGAAGCGGTCAAGGCTGGCAAAGCTGTCGGTCTCGCCAACAAGGAATGTCTGGTTGCAGCCGGTGATCTGATCACCGCCGAAGCACGCCGCCAAGGCAAACCGTTGCTGCCCATCGACAGCGAGCACAACGCAATTCACCAGTGCATGCGGGGTGGCCGGCGCGACGAAGTTCATCGCGTATGGCTCACGGCATCTGGCGGTCCGTTCCTGCACACGCCGCTAAAAGACTTTGCCAACATCACCGTCGAACAGGCGCTGAACCACCCGACCTGGAAAATGGGGCGCCGTATCACCATCGATTCGGCCACGCTGATGAACAAAGGCTTCGAGGTTATCGAAGCCTGCCGCCTCTTCGATATGCCTCCCGATCAGGTTAGTGTTTTGGTTCATCCCCAGAGCACCATCCACTCCATGGTCGAGTTCGTCGACGGCAGCCTGTTGGCTCAGCTGTCGGTAACCGACATGCGGTTACCCATTCTGTACGCGCTCACCTATCCGGACCGCATCGCGTCGGAACTGCGCTTTCCCGTGCAGGAGTTGCGCCGGCTCGACTTCACCACGCCCGACTTTGATAAATTTCCCTGCTTACGTTTAGCCTACGAGGCAGTCGAAGCGGGAGGGGCAAAGACCATTGCCTTGAATGCCGCCGATGAGGTAGCGGTGGCGGCCTTCCTCGAAGGTAGTATTGGGTTTCTGGATATTCCAGCTACAATAAAGAACATCGTTGATGAAACGGCGGCGCACGTTCCAGAATCTATAGAGCAAGTGCTACGAGCCGACGCCGATGCACGCCAACGCGCGCACGCTTATGTGGGATCCGCAAAGTTAGGTAGCAGAACCGCACCAGCCAGATCCTGATCGGGTTTTCGTACGTAAAGAGGTATATGGAATCGTTTTTGATCGCGGTAGCTTCGATGGCAGTCGTGCTCGGGGTCATGATCCTGGTGCACGAGTTCGGCCACTACGCTGCCGCAAAAGCATTCGGCGTTCGGGTTGACGTTTTCTCGATCGGCTTTGGCAAGCGCCTGGTGGGCTTCCGCCGGGGCGTAACCGACTATCGCATCAGTGCTCTGCCTCTGGGCGGCTACGTCAAGATGGCGGGCGAGAATCCTCTGGAATCGCGTACCGGCGCACCCGACGAATTCATGTCACACCCGCGCTGGCAGCGCTTCGTGATCGCCCTGGCCGGCCCGGTCATGAACATCCTCTTGGCCATCGCCCTGCTGACCGGCGTTTACATGGTGCATTACGAGCGCCCCGAGTTCTTCGACCAGGCTGCGGTAGTTGGCTGGGTATTGGATAACTCGCCCGCCGCCCAGGCCGGCATCGAGCAGGGCGACCGCATCGTTCGCATCGAAGGGATCCAGAATCCCACGTGGGAAGACGTGCTGCTGAAGGTGATGACCAGCCCCAAAGAACCGGTCAGCATCGCCATTCAGCGTGGTAACACTTTCCTCGAAAAGCAGGTTCGGCCCGAAGTTGAGGGCAGCGACGAATACGGAAGCATCGGCCTTGAGCCAGAGCAACCTGTCACCGTTGCCGAACTGACGCCGGACATGCCCGCGATCAAGGCTGGGCTGAAGGTCAACGACCGGATTGTTGCGCTGGATAACAACCAGATTCGCTCGCGCCTGGCCATCCGTCATTACCTGCAGCAGAACGGCGCCAAGCCGGTTGACGTGACCATTGTGCGCGACGGCAAAGAGCAACACTACAGCGTCACGCCGGTGCAGAAAGAGGAGAACGGGCAGCAGGGCTACTGGCTTGGTTTTCTGATGTCGGCGCCCCCGACGACCGTCGGGAAACTTCCCTTCGGCAAAGCTCTCAGCCTTTCGCTGCAGGAAAACAAACGCTACTCCCTGCTGATTGTCGACCTGGTCCGCAAGATGGTGGAGCACAAGGTCTCGATCAAGCAGATGGAAGGCCCCATCGGCATCGCGCGCGCCTCAGGTGACGCCGCCCGCCAGCCTGGTTGGACGCCCCTGCTGCAATTGATGGCGATGATCAGCTTGAACCTGGGCATCTTCAACCTTCTGCCTATACCGATCCTCGACGGCGGCATCATCCTGTTGCTGATCATTGAAGCGTTGCTGCGCCGCGATATCAGCGTGCGCATCAAGGAGCGGATTTACCAGACGGCGTTTGTCTTCCTGGTGCTCTTTGCTGCGGTGGTCATTTACAACGATCTCATGAAAGCTCTGCCCAGCCTGGCGCAGCGGCTACCATAACCCAGCTTCAACCGGAAGCAACGCGGGGCGCTCTTGGCGCCCCGTTGGTTTTGCCGCGAACGTGCACGGCTGCTACTTCACTCTCGCGTCGGCTGTCGTCGCTTCGTCCGCGGTGGAGACTCTCTGTTTCGCCAGATTCTCCCTGCACTGCCGAAGCAGCGGATCGGCCTCTCGCTCTCCCGAGGCTATCGCTTCCGACAGCAGTCTTTCCGCTGCGGCATAGTCGTGCGGAATCTGAGTTCCTTGCATGTACAGCATGGCCTGGTTCACCAGTGCGCGGGTGATTCCAGCCGAAGCCGCTTTGGCGAACCAGCGCATGGCCTCGGTTTCGTTCGCCGCGACGCCTTGCCCAAGAGCGTACACGATTCCCAGGTTACGCTGAGCGATGGGAAAGTTCTGCTCCGCCGCCTTGCGATACCAGTACACCGCCTGCGCATCATCATGAGCTACGCCTTCGCCGTGGTTGTACATGTAACCAAGATTGCTCTGGGCCTGCGCATCGCCCTGCCTTGCTGCTACCTCGTACCACTTCGCCGCCTGCTGCAGGTCTCGTGCAACGCCCCGACCGTCCCGATACAGGTTGCCGAGGTTACACTGCGACGGCGCATATCCAAGGGAGGCAGCTTTCGCATACCAGCGCGCGGCTTCAGCCAGGTCGCGTTGCCCAGCACTGCCCTGTTCGTAGAGCAGACCCAAGTGATGCGCCACTTCAAAATTGCCTTGCGCAGCCGCCAGCCGATACCACTTCATCGCCTGCGAGATGTCCTTCTGAAAACGAATTCCTTCCTCATAAGCAACGCCGAGCATCGCCGCAGCGCTAGCGTCCCCGTGTCGAGCCAGAGTTTGCAACTGCTGCGATTCCTTGTCGCTGAGTCGACTGAGTTGCTCTTTGGCAGAGGTTGCGCTGCGCGCCGATGCAGCAGCCAGCATCAGCAGCAAACTGTACAGAAAAGCAACATGCAGGAAATGTGCGCGCCCACGCAGATTCGCCATATTCGCCCCCTGTCGCGAGTTTCGCCGGGTCTTTAATTGAGGGCAGCTTATTCCCGAAAAGTTGTTCTTTCCATCAAATTGTTTTGTTTTTGGACTAAAGTTGCAGCCCATCAAAGCATGAAAAAGCCCCCAGACTTCTGGAGGCTGTTGTTTCATTTGGCTTGGGAGCTACTGGAAGGATTGCGAGCCATCGCTGCGCTTCAATGTTGGCCGGTCGTCATCCCCCGAACCGCTGCTGGAGCCGCTTCCACTTCCACTGCCGTTCGAAGGGTTGTCAGCCGTCGCGCGACGCAGCGTCGGGCGGTCAGCGTTGTTCTTGTCGTTGGTCACCTTGTGACGATTTTCGAGCGAAGCCAGGCGCCCTTTCACGTTCTCGAACTCCGAGGTGTCGACGATATATTCAGGACGCGCGGGCAGCACCGTCTGCATTTCCTTCTGCGCGGCAGCTACGCGGTCTGGCGTCATCGGATGCGACGCAAATGCCTTGGCTAAGGTTCCCGGCTTCTTCTTCTCCTGGGCCTCGATCTTCTCAAAGAACGAGATGAACGACTGCGGGTCGTAGCCGGCCTTGTACATGTATTCCATGCCGAGGAAATCGGCCTCTGCCTCAAAGTTGCGCGAGAACTTCATGAACGTCAGCGGCACGCCGATACCCATGGCGGCCTGCGCGCCTTCATAGACGGCCCATCCGCCGGGGACGAAGATCAGCGGAATGCTGGCCAGGTTCACGATATTGCCGCGGGTCTGCTCGCGAGCTACGTGACACGCCGCAACGTGACCAATCTCATGCGCCATCACGCCCGCCAGTTCCGCTTCATTGTCCGCCGCCAGAATCAGTCCGGAATTCACGTAGAAGAACCCACCGGGCAGGGCGAACGCATTGATCTCATCGGTGTCGATAACCTTGATTGTGAACGGAACCTTGGCATCGGAGTTACGCACCAGATTTTGGCCAATGCGATTCACATACTCCGTCACCACCGGATCGTTGACCATCTTGGCGCCGTGCTCGACCTGCTGCGAGTACGAGCGGCCCATGGCTACCTGCTTCTCCAGCGAATACCAGTTCCCTACGCCTTTGTTGCAACCCACATTGCGATTGCCGATCGCATCGATGTTGTCGAGCGTGTTCTTAGGCGGCGCGTTCTTGTCCGGCTTGTCGGGCAGATACTGTCCGTCGTTACCTGCGCTCTGCGTAGACGTATCCTGACCCGACGATCCCGATGATTGACTCGGCGATGCCGTGGACTGCTGGTCCGGCGCGCTCGGTGTGCTCGACCCCTGAGTGGACGAGCCTTGGCTTTGCGCGATGCCTAGCGGCGCCAGCATCACTGCCAGCGCGCCAACGCCTAACAAACGGATTGCGTAACCCATGATGTACACCTTCTTCAGCCCCGCCGGCAGCAGGACACACTCCACCCCACCGGCTTATGCAAGTATGAACCCAATCGCAGACAAGTTGTTGCCGCTCAATGGATTTATTGTCCCGCCCTTTACGCGCCAAGTCTACCGATTTGACGCTCATATAACAGAGATGTCACGTATCCATTAAGGGTTCCGTAAATCGGGGGTGTCCAGTTCCCTTTCTTTACTACTGTTCAGACGAATCGAGCGTGAAGTCATCCAGATGATCAGACAGGCCCAGATTCCGATCAGCCATCGCCATGCGGTATTGGTGTGAAAGGCATCGCCTAACTCGTACTGCCAGAGCACGATATAGGCCATTCCAACCGTGAACCAGCCAAGGTATTTCGCGATGGTCTTCTGGAATGCCGACATTGGTTGGTCACGCTGAAACATCGCCGCATAAAGCCAGCCAGTTTTACTGGCCAGGAAGCCAAACACCAGGGGAAGGATGAGCCGAGCGATCGCGTGAGGCGGCACGTGAGTACCTTAGCGCTAACCACTCATCCGGTCCAGCCATTCGCATTCACCGTGCTAAACTTTAGGTAGATTCTGTATGGCTCAAATACATCGCAGGAAGTCTTATACCGCTGTTATTGGCGGAGTGCGCGTCGGCAGTGATGCACCAATTGTGGTGCAGTCAATGACCAATACCGACACTGCCGACATCGATGGAACCATCCGCCAATGCATGTCGCTGGCTCGCGCCGGTTCGGAGCTCGTCCGCGTGACGGTCAACAACGATGCCGCGGCGAAAGCCGTTCCACACATCGTCGACGGACTGGCCAAGCTCGGCGTGCCTGTTCCCATCATCGGCGACTTCCATTACAACGGACACATCCTGCTGAAGAAGTATCCTGCCTGCGCGACGGCGCTGGCCAAGTACCGCATCAATCCCGGCAACGTTTCCATCGGCAAGAAGGACGACGACAACTTCCGCACCATGATCGAAGTTGCCATCGAGAACGACAAGCCGGTGCGCATCGGCGTCAACTGGGGCTCGCTCGATCAGCAGCTGCTTACGCGGCTGATGGACGAGAACTCCAAGCTTGCCGAGCCCAAAGACGCGCGCGACGTGATGATGGAAGCCATGGTTCAGAGCGCGCTGCGCTCCGCCGAACTCGCCGTCGGCTACGGCATGCGCAAGGAGCAGATCATCCTCAGCGCAAAAGTCAGCGGCGTGCAAGATCTCATCGACGTCTACCGCGAGCTGGCCAGCCGCTGCGAGTATCCGCTGCACCTGGGGCTCACCGAAGCTGGAATGGGCTCCAAAGGCATCGTCGGCAGCGCTGCGGCGTTGGCTGTCGTGCTGCAGGAAGGCATCGGCGATACGATCCGCGTGTCGCTCACGCCTGCGCCCAACGGCGATCGCACCGAAGAGGTCGTCGTCGCGCAGCAGATTCTGCAATCGATGGGCATTCGCAGCTTCACGCCGCAAGTCACGGCTTGTCCTGGATGCGGCCGCACGACCAGCACGTTCTTTCAGGAGATGGCCGAGCAAATCCAGAGCTATCTCCGGGAACAAATGCCGGTCTGGAAGACGCGCTACTCGGGCGTGGAAGAGATGAAGGTCGCAGTGATGGGCTGTGTCGTCAATGGACCGGGCGAGTCGAAGCACTCCAACATCGGCATCTCGCTGCCGGGAACCTTCGAGGAGCCGAAAGCGCCAGTCTACGTCGACGGCCGACTGATGCTCACGCTCAAGGGCGATCACATCGTCGCCGAGTTCATCGACATTCTGAACAGCTACGTCGACTCGCACTACACCGCGCGAGAGCCGCAACTGGCTGTCAGCGACTAGCAGCTGGCAATTAGCGATTAGCAACTAGCCGGGTGCCCCATACAAGCCCGATTTTGGCTTGTATGGGTTCGTTAAACTTGGACGGCTGACGCAGTCGACAAGGAGATTTTCCCCGCCCTGTACAATTCTCCTGTCCCTCCACACCGATCATCCGGGAGAAACCTTGAAACGATTCGCGGCGATCCTCGCAGTCCTGTTGACTGCGTCGGCAATTGGCAATGGCAAGAGCACCAAGCTGGTGGCCAGCGTCCTCAGCCCAACCTACAAGGCCCAGCATTTCAGCAAGGTTCTCATCATCGGCATGAGCAACAATCCGGGCATTCGCCTGGATTTCGAACAGGCCATGTCCGATCGGCTGAAGAGCCTCGGTGTCCACGCGGTTCCGGGATATAACATCCTGCTGCGCCCAAAGTCGGCGAAGATGGATCCCGACTACCTCAGGGCGCAGATCAAGGAGCACCAGATTGACGCGGTGCTGGTCACGCGCCTGGTCAGCGAGACGAACGAGATCCACCTACATTCCCGGCCAGGCTTACGCGGTTCCCTACCCTTACTACAACTCGTTCTATGGCTACTACGGCCATGTCTACCCAACGGTCTACACGCCCGGCTACCTGATCAACGAAAAGACGGTGCGTGTGGAAACCACTCTCTATGGAACCTCAACGCCCGAGGGAGAATTCATCTGGACCGGCCTGAGCGAAACCTTCAACCCCAATCCGAAGAAGATCGATAAGGCTATCGACGGGGTGGTTCAGGTGATGGTGGAGGATTTGCAGAAGGAGAAGATTTTTTAGAATCGGAGAAATTCCAGGGTGGCCATAATGATAACGAAATAATGTTTGACCATAACCCGAGTTGTGGTAACCTCTCCGTAGCATCGGATGACCATCTGGCTTCCGGTGACTTTACCTAGCAGCACACGCTGCAACTGAGGTGTCAGCATGTTGTATCCCACCAAAATATCCGAAGTAATCGTCTCCGACACAGATCACTGCAAACGTCTGAAAGATCCTCAAAATTCTTCCATTTTCCACTTGGAGGCTTGGCTTCCCTTCTCCGAGGCTGCCAAGCTAGACCGAGGCAATGCTAATGTCCGTCCGGCGTCTGAACGCAAGAAGCCTTTTCGGGACATGATGGAAACGGTCGAAAACGATCCTGCGAAATTCCATATTAAGAACCGGGGAATCATTTACCGGTGCGAGAAATTCGAGTTCGACAATGCGGCGCGTCTAATTCGGCTCACAAATCCGGCGCCGCAACCTGACGAGGATCCGGACGATTTGAACGGGCTAAAGTATGGGATTGCAGATGGCGGCCACACGTTCGAAGTCATTCTGCAGACAATGAAGCGGGCGGCCGAACTGCAAAACCTCCCGGGGTGGACGGAGCCCTTCGTTCGGGTTCACTTCCTCGCGGGTGACGCCGCTGCACTGGCCAGCGGTGAAATAGAACAAGTAGTTGAGGCCTTGAATACGTCGTCCCAAGTTCAACAATTTACGATCGATGAGTATCAGAACAAATTCGAAGCACTGAAGGCTGCCCTTGCTAAGGTTAACTTCGATACTTCCCTCGTTGCCTTTCGTGAAAATGAGGAAAAGGAGTGGGAAGTTCGAGAGATCATTCAACGTTTGGGGTGCTTTCTAAAAGAAAGATGGAAGAGCACGCAGCCTACTCAGATGTACAGATCAAAGGGCAAAGCTCTCGAATTGTTCACGGCGGACGCTTCGAGCCCCGAGTTCGAACGACTATACGACGTAATCGGCGATGTGGTCACTCTGCCTGAGTTCATTCAGGCGGAGTTCAGCCATGCTGAATCTAAGGGCCGTAAGTTTGGTGCTCTACGAGCTGTGACGAAGCTGAAGAAGCCATACACGCGTCCAGGCACCACATTTTCGACCGATCACAAAATGGATCTCGCAGCATCACTGCCTATAGCAGCAGCGTTTAGAGATCTTCTTGAATTAAAAGGTGATCGTTATCAGTGGAAAGCCGATTACAAGAAGGTATTCAAAGCAGCGTCCGAGGAACTCTATAAGTGTTTGGTTATGAAAAGCCGAACCGCCAAGAGCGTCAACGCGCTGGGAACTGATACAGAGTATTGGACCCTCGCATCAAACATCGTGCTGCGAGCAAAGGAAGAAGTTCTCGCGACTTAAGCCGTGATTCAGCGACGCGCGGGGGTAAGTACTCGACCGGGCGGCTTACCCCCGACTTTCTATAGATAGATTCACAACTTCTTCTTGTCCGCATCTGATTTTTCGGAACCCGCAACCTTGCTCCTTCGAGTCACAGTCCTGTAACACTTCGCATTTCACAAACACCTGACATCCATTCCACATCTCGGTAACACATCCGCCCTTCTGGCCACTCTATTGTCACCTCACAGTCCAGCCCAACAACGCTTTGGACAAATGGAGGAACAGTTATGAAGAGCGAGGACAACGTTCTTACGCGTCCGGTGAATCGCCGGTCGTTCATCAAGAAAAGCGCTATGGCCGCGGGAGCCGCGACCGTCGGCGCAGGCCTGCTCACCCACGGGCTTGCCGCCTTTGCCCAGAACAGTAACGGCGGCAGCCTTAACCAGGGAGACATCGCCATTCTCCAGTTCCTGGCCGCAGCCGAGCTCATCGAGAGCGACCTGTGGCAGCAGTATGCCGAGCTTGGCGGCATTGGCGACAACCCGCCGGTTGAAGTCGATCCCAACCAGCCGATGAACAACTACCAGATCGCGCTGTCGAACCTGGATGGCGATGGGCCGCAATACATCTCCAGCAACACGCTGGACGAAGTTAGCCACGCGACCTTCCTCAACGCCTACCTGGAATCGCAGGGCGCTGACCCGGTCAACCTCGACAAGTTCCGCACTCTGCAAGGCAGCAAGGCCGGACCGGCATCAAACGTGGGCCGGCTCACCAATCTCATGCAGCTCAACGTCGATACCAGCTGGTACGTGCGCTATCGCAGCACCACCAATCCTGATTTCGGCGCGACCTTTCCGCAGGCGCTCAACCTGAATGGCGTGACCGCGATTCCCCGCAACAATGCGGACTTCGATGGCCCTCCGTTCCAGAACGCCCTCAGCATTCCCGGCAACGTGCATATCCAGGCGATTGCCAATGTCGCCGCATTTCACTTCGGCTACATCGAGCAGGGCGGCTCGAGCCTGTACGCCGCGCTGAGCCAGAAGGTCAGCAGCCTGGAGGTGCTGAAGATCACGCTGGGCATCGGCGGCGACGAGGTGGCGCACTTCCTGGAGTGGGTGGATTTCGCAGGCAACGGCGTGCAGGCGCCGGTCGCGCCCTTCACCGATCCCATCAGCAAGCTCACATTCCCCAACTTCTTCAACCCGCTGAACCCGCAGATTCAGCCCAGCCTGATCTTCCCGGTGCCGGCGCAGTTCATCAACCAGAACCTGCCACTGTGCGCGGCCATCCGGCCAAGCAGCGATCAGTTTGCCGGCGCGCAAGCGGCGATCAAGAGCTTCACCGCTGATGGGCTGTTCATCGGCCAGTCCCCGGCGTTCTTGCAGCTGCTGAACCAGATGGCAGTGGCAGCGGATGCGGCCACGCGTCAACTGTAATTTCCGCGGAGGTGACTGCGGTGCGAGCAGACAGAGGCGCAGAAGCGAAGACCAGCCAGCCAACGCTTCTGCCCCTGTCTGAACTAAATAGGAGAGTTCTTATGTTCGAAGGATTATTTCAACCCATGCACCTGATCGTGGTGCTGTTCATCGCCCTGCTGGTCTTCGGCCCGAAGAAGTTGCCGGAGTTGGGCAAAGGCTTGGGCGATGGCATCCGCAGCTTCAAGGATTCCATGCGCGAGCGCGAGCGAGCCTCAACCCCGGCCCAACCGCAAGAAGAAAACAGCGCGGCAACGCATTAGCTCCGAGCTCGCGGCTCATAGCCGACAGCTCTACGGGAAACTGATCTTCAGGATCTGGCCGTTCGTGCCGACGGCCCAGCCATTTTGCGGATCGGCGAAGGCCACGCCCCAGTAGCCGAGACGCCGGGCAGCGCGTTCCACGTGGTGCCCTCATCGGGCGTCCAGGCTGCGCCACCGGTATTGGCAACGATGACGGCGGTCTCGGTGTAGTCGTCCGGGCCGGACTTCTTTACCGTCTTGCTATCCCCGCCGCCGACGCCGGTCGTGTTGGCCAGGTAGGAGACGCCGAAGATCGCGCCGGTGACAGGTGGATTCATCGAGAGCGTCCAGGTATGTCCGCCATCGTGGGAGGTGGCGAACTGCGCCGCCTGTGCCGTGTTCTTCGAGTTCAGGTCGCCGCCGCCGAGGATGCCGTTCGTCGCATCGCGGAAGGCCACGCTGAATCCGCCGGCGCTAGGTGAACTGTGCAGCGGTGTGTTGTACGCGGCCCAGGTGTTGCCGCCGTCGGTAGTCGCCAGGATGCGCGCGATGCTGGAGCCGCCGGTCGTAATCCACGCGTTGCTGGTTCCCTGCGTGCAGATGCAGGTACCGCTCGAGGAGAACGATGCCTCGCCGGGCAGCGCGGGCGGCATATTGTTGGCGATGCTTTGCCACGTCATGCCGTCGGTGGTGCGGATGTCGGGAAAGATGCCGTTGACCGAGTCACTATGCGCGATGCCGTTGGTCGGCGTCCAGAATGCCATGCAATCGTAGAACGCGCCCACCAGCTGATTTTGAAATTGCTGCGTCCAGGTAACGCCGCCGTCGGTGGTTTTGTAGATGCCGAAGTCGCCGGGGATGTTCCCGATCGACATCGCGTAGGCCACGGTCGCGCTCACACCCTGCACGTCGCGGAGCTGCACGTCGGCTGAGTTCGGCGTCGGCACTCTTCCCGCGCGCCATGTATTGCCGCCGTCGGTGGTGACCACGAAGACGCTGTTGGTGCCGACGGCCCACACGACGTTGTCGTCAACGGGGCTGACGGCGATCAGCAGCGCCGTGGTGTTGCTGTTCTGCGGCGTTAGCGTGGGCTGCGAACTCTTCTTCGAAGCCGCATAAACGTTCAGCGAAATGAGGGCGACGAGGGTGAGCAGGAAGCAGGCTGGCAAGCGTTTCGTCATAACCATCTCCTCCGAAACGAGCGGCGATGTAGTGCAGCGGAGTATAGGACGGGCGACGAAAATGTGTCAAACGCCTCGCCGGATCGCGACTTGCGGCGGTCGCACCGGGCGTGTCACCCTGAATTACATCCATGGGCGCCACGATTACACGACCAGAGGCCGGCAAGTCTGCCCGGCGGACGAAGATCGTAATGATGGTTGCGGCCATCATTGTGCTGCTGCCGGGCCTGGTGATGATTGTGATGTACTCGCGCCACCGCCGCGTGGAGGTTGCTAATCCAAGCGACAACGTTGCCGAGCGCGACAAGATGGCTGTTGCCGCCGATCAGCGCCTGCTGCTCACCGGCGACCTCAACCAGGCCGAAGAAGATTACCAGCAGATTATCGCCAGATATCCGCAGGGCGCACGCGCCTATGACGACGTGGGCGTGGTGTACGCGCGGCTGGGTCAGTACACAAAAGCAGCGGAAGTCACCCGCATGGCGATGAAGCTCGACCCCGAGGCGCAGTCGCCGTACGAGCATCTTGCGTATTACGCGATGGCCGCGCAACATCCCGAGGACGCGCACCAGTACATTCGCGACGCGCAGGCCAAAGGCTTCGACGGGCCGGCCTTTCACAAGGTCCTCTACGCCGCAGGCATTCCTGGCGATCGCTGGGCCCGACCGCCCCGCCATCGCCGAGCAGGTTCGCTGGTTCGCCGGTCATCCTGACTATGAAAGCTACGGACTGTCCCTCGCCTCAAACACAGCGGCGTACTCGGGACATCTAACGCAGGCGCGCGACTTCACCAGACGCGCGGTCGACTCTGCTGTGCAGAACGGCAACCAGGAGGCAGCTGCCGTGTGGCAGGAGAACGCAGCTCTGCGCGAAGCGGCCTTCGGCAATACCGTCGAGGCGCGCAAGCAGGCAGATGCCGGATTGAAACTTTCTCCCACCAGTCCCGACGCCGAGGTTGAGGCGGCGATCGCTTTTGCCATGTCGGGCGACAGCGCACGCGCTGAATCGCTGGTGCAGGACCTGGAGCGGCGCTTCCCCAGCAACACCCAGCTGCAATCGGTGTGGGTCGCCGACGGCCGAAGCGCAGCTCGCGCTCGCAAAGAAAAATCCTGACGCCGCGGTCGACTCGCTTGTGCCGGCCGCCGCACTCGAACTGGGAGAGACCGGCTTCGGTCCGAACCCCTCGTGCATGTACTCGACGTATCTGCGCGGACAAGCTTATCTCGCCGATCAAAAAGGTACAGCGGCGGCCATGGAGTTTCAGAAGATCCTCGATCACAGCGGCGTAGTGTGGAACTGCTGGACCGGAGCACTGGCGCACCTGGGGCTTGCTCGCGCCAATGTGCTGGCCATGCAGGAAGTGGCCGACGAAGATGTCGATGCGGCCCGCCTGCGCGCCATGATGGCTTACAAGGATTTCCTGAAGCTGTGGAAAGACGCCGATCCGGATGCGCTGATCCTCAAGCAGGCGAAAGACGAAGCTGCGAACTTGCAATGATCCCCGAATCGCGCGGTCCCTCGCATACATCAATCTGAATCGCTCTGTTATTCTGCTGCCTGCCCATGAATCCCGTTCTGCTCAGCATTCTGCTTGGTCTTAGCGCCGCCGCCGCCAACATCTTTGGCGGTGCGGTGATCGTGCAGAAGAACTGGCAGCGCGATTATCTTCGCTACTTCGTGGCCCTGGGTGCGGGCTTCATGCTGGCAACTGCGCTGGTCGAGATGGTTCCCGAGAGCCTTGCCCTGGCCGGACGCCACGGCGCGCTCCTCGTGCTCGGCGGATATCTTCTGGTGCACTTCTTCGAGCACACCATCACGCCGCACTTTCACTACGGCGAAGAAACGCACTCCGACGAATACATGCACTCGCATCGCCGGGTGTCGGTGCTCTTCGGGCTGCTGATTCATACCTTCTTCGACGGCATTGCCATCACCGCCGGATTTCTGGTGTCACCGTGGCTGGGCTGGATCATCTTTCTCGCCGTTTTCCTGCATAAGATCCCCGAGGGCTTTACCATTACCTCGGTCATGCTCGCCAGCGGACTTGAGCAAAGGGCGCTCGTGGTTCGCCTCGGTGCTGCTAGGCATTGCGACGCTCGCCGGCGTCCTGACGATGGCGATTGGACATCGCGCCGTCAGTTATGGCTTGCCGGTGGCTGCTGGTGTGACCATCTACGTCGCTGCTTCCGACCTGATTCCCGAGGTCAATCGCGAGCCCGGCGTGAAGATGGCGATCGTGGTCTTCATCGGCGTCGCTGTACTTTTCCTGCTCGATCAACTGGTCCACATGCACTAAGGGCCAAACGGTCCGGCCTTTTTGGGTAACTCCCGTCTCCACCTTTGCGCCAAGAAGCTGTCCGACAAACTCCTCAAATTGCGATCCCGCGTCATTTCTTTCGGAAGTATTACGTCGCCGTTATGAAATCGTTGTAAAATCGCGCCCTCTTGCCAGATCGAGGCTGGTCCCTCGGTCGTTCCCTTTTGTAGATCCTGGGCTCCGGGTTTCCGAACTTACCAATAGGAGATAACCCTTGCACACTGCAATTGGAGTGTTTTCAGCACGCGAAAATGCGGAGGCGGCCTACAAGGAATTGGTGGATCGCAAAGTTCCGCTTGAAGAAATCGTTTTTCTCACCCGTTCAGAAGGCCAAGGCGCGACCGTCGCCAAAGAATTGGGCGCAACGGTCGGAGGATTTATGGGGGTCGCCGGCGGCATGACTGCTGGAGTGGGCGCTGCCATGCTGCTCATGGTTCCCGGCATCGGCCAGGTCGTCGCGCTCGGCTTTGGCGCCGCGGCGCTGCTGGGCCTCGCGGGCGCTGGAGCCGGCTCCGCCCTCGGAAAGGCGGCTTCCGGCGATGCCGAAGTGCAGCCGACCGCGGATGAAAAGTGCTCCGAGGATGCCGAGTTCTTCCGCAAAGTGCTGGCGGAAAACCGTAGCGTCCTCGTGGTTCGCACGGAATCGCAAGAAGTGTCCAACACCGCCAACGAGACGCTCAGCCGCCTGGCGATCAGCATGGTGGAGCATACGCCCATCACGATGCAGACGGGCAAACGGAAGATCGCCGACGTGGTGATTGTCGACATCGCCGGACGCATTACCGTCGGTGAAGGCAGCGCGGCTCTGCGCGAACTGGTGCGCGAAACCATCGGCGAGGGCAATCGCAAAATCCTGCTGAACCTGCATCAGGTCGGCTACATCGACAGCTCCGGACTGGGCGAACTGGTAAAGTCGTACACGACGGTGCGCAGCCAGGGCGGACAGCTCAAGCTCGTGCAGGTCAGCAAACGCGTTCACGACCTGTTGCAGATGACCAGACTGAATCTGGTGCTGGAGATCGAGCCCGATGAGGCCACGGCCATCCAGTCGTTTGCCGCCTCTGCCATGGCACAAAGAACCGCCTGAGCCCGTCGGGTGGAAACGACGAATGAGACGATCCCGGAATATCCCTGGCGCTGCCGGAAGAGGCTTTGCTGCCTTTCTGGTCAGCGCCCTTCTTCTCTCCAGTTGCGTGTCGGCGAAGAATCGCCACAACGCAGCCGATAGCACTCCCGGCAGCTTCGACTATTACCTGCTGAACCTTTCCTGGGCGCCGGAGTTCTGCTCGACTCACGGCAGCAACGCCTCGTCCAGCGAGTGCGATCCGACGCACCACTTCGGCTTGGTGGTGCACGGACTGTGGCCGCAAAACGACAACGGCTCCTATCCGCAGCATTGCGGCTCGGCGCAGCCGGTTTCGCAGGACACCGTGCGACAGATGCTGCCGATTATGCCTGCCCGCGGCCTCATCCAGCATGAGTGGTCGACTCACGGAACGTGTAGCGGGCTTGACGCGCAGACGTACTTCGGCGACATCCGGAAGGCTTACACGAACCTGCAGGTTCCGGCGCAGTACAAGTCGCCGTCGCAGGCCGTCAGCGCCAGCCCGGCGCAAATCGAGCAGGCTTTCGCCAGCGCTAACCACGCTCCCAGCGGTGCTTTCCGCGTGTCGTGCAGCGGCTCGGAGTTTGTCGCGCTGGAAGTGTGTCTGACGAAGGATTTGCAGTACCGGCAGTGCGGAAACTCGCTGCACGATTGCCGCGCACCGCAGGTTACGTTTGAACCGGTGCGCTGAGATATCCGTGCGGGGGGTCAACTCTGGGGCGGGATAATTTCCGCCCCTTTTTCCTTTACCTTACATACTCACGTGCGAAGTTACCTGGCTCCCGTGCCATGCACAACCACCTTCGGATCGGCCGAGTAGATCGTCGAACCTACCTGCTGCCGTATGGAAAACTCAGAGCAAGCGTTTGCCGGACTACTTACAATCGTGCCCTGGGAATTTGTACCTGTGCTCCCCGTGAAATAGAACGTATTGCTGGTAAACGGTGTCGTCAGGAATAGCAGAAGGTATTGCGCAGACTGGTCGGCCTCCTGCCATACGATGGTTTGCCCCGGGTAGGTGCAAATGTCGGTGATGGTCTGGCCGCCGTACTGCATAATCGCGGTGGAAGTGCCGGCGGCGTGTGAGATCTGTACGGTGCAGTTTGGCGGCGGTGGATTGGCGCCGGGCGCCGGACATGTGTTGGTGGTGGTACAGGCGCCGGCCCATGTATCACTACAAACGCCGGGCGCACTTTGTGCGTAAGTAAACGAGGTGACGAGCAGGAACAGCGCGCTCAGCAGAAAACAGCGGATCCAGCGATGGGAACTCATGTGCAGCCTCCGTAACGTTCAAGTTGGAATGCCGAGGTTCACCCACTACTTTTCGCCCACTGTTGCTATCAAAGAACTGACATCTGAGAAATGGTAGGCCCGGCTGGGATCGAACCAGCAACCCTCAGCTTAGAAGGCTGATGCTCTATCCGATTGAGCTACGGGCCCACATGTCGCTCACCCATTATCGCAAAACAGCACTTGCCTGCCGAGCAGCCGATGCAAATCAGCCCCAATTCGGTTAACGCCGCGTTGTGGTGCCCGGAGAAAATTCAGCAAGCCGCGAGGCATGTTTCCATGGCGAACGCTTTACCTTTTCCAGCGCTCAGAGACACAAATCGTTGTACTCTAGCGGCTATTCTCGCCAACCAAGGATTGGATCATGGCCTCAATCTCCGATTCCGCTGTACAGCAGATGTTGTCAGGGCGTTACATTGCGTCGCTCGCCACACAGAACCCCGACGCTTCCGTCCACGTGGTTGCGGTCTGGTATTGGTCAGACGGCGCCGATGTCTATATCGGGACCTCCAGCCGGAGCCGCAAAGCCAAGAATCTTCAACGCAATTCCCGGGTGTCGCTGATGATTGACGGCCGCGACCCGAAGGCGCAGAGAGGGATCACCATCACCGGTACGGCGCGGTTGCTGACCGGCTTAGCCTCGAGCCAGTGGAACACCCGGGTACACCACAAGTATCTGAGTGCAGCCGCACTCGCCGACCCCAGAGTTGGCCAGGTGTTTGCACAATTAGACGACGTCACAATCCAGATCGTCCCGCAAGCGGTAATCGAGTGGGACATGCGTGCGCTGGATCAGCAGTTCTTCGGCGGCGCCTTCCGCGATAACCCGGGATACCTGTTGCCACTCGAAGGGTGACGCTGGTTCGTTCGCAGAGCGTTTACGCCATGGTCGAGCCCGCTGCGACCGCATTACCCGCCTGATCAAATCTGGCTCACAAGGCCCTTGTCCATCCCGTCCACCATCATTGAGCTGTTCCTATTGGCCGGCGCTGCGGCTGCAATTTCGGTCGGTCCCGTTTAGCTCGGAGCCAAGGACGCATTGATCCTCATAGTTCCGGGAACATCTCCTTGGTGTTCAGAATCGAGTGCGCTGGCAGTTTAGCTAGTAGACACTCTGGCGCCAAAAGCACACACTGGTGTCACCTTTCACCTGTACGTCCTCTAGGGGACAACGACCCGGCGCCCATGGGTTCATGCTGAAGTTAGGAGAGCTTGTTTTCTGTGGGTGCGCCAGTTCGACCTCCGATTTCCGTTCATTTCCGACACAGCCCGGAACCACGTGGAGCAAAGAGACTCGGTGAGTTCCGGCGTTTCAAGGCTAAATAACTGGCACTTTCGCCAAAGCAATGCAGCTAGAGGAGTAGGAATGAATAAAAAACAAGTCCCATGGCTGGTGTCTCTGTGGTTGTTAGCTGTCGCCAGTCCACTGATCGCACAACAATCGAAACCGGTGCAGTCCGCCAAGCCTCCCAACATTGTCGTGATCATGGGCGACGACGTTGGTTGGTCCAACATCGGCGCTTATAGCCTGGGTATGATGGCGGGCAAAACACCCAATCTCGACAAGCTCGCCAAAGAGGGTATGTTGTTCACCGACTACTACGCCGAAGCCAGTTGCACGGCAGGTCGCGCGGCATTCATCACCGGCGAGTTGCCCGCTCGCACGGGCATGACGACCGTCGGCCAGGCAGGTGCTGACCTCGGTCTGCCTGCAGAGGCCGTGACGATGGCCACTGCCCTCAAGGCGCAAGGCTACGCTACCGGACAGTTCGGCAAAAATCACCTCGGGGACAAGAACGAGTTTCTCCCTACGGTTCACGGTTTCGACGAGTTCTTCGGCTACCTGTATCACCTGGACGCGATGGAAGACCCGTTTCATCCGGCCTATCCCCAGGAGTTGTTGAGCGTGGTGGGCCCTCGCAATCTGGTTCGCTCGTGGGCGACGGATACCGACGATGCAACGGTAGACCCACGCTGGGGCAAAGTCGGCAAACAGAAGATCCAGGACGAAGGCCCGTTGCCGCCGCATCCTATGACCGGCATTAAGTACAACATGGAAACGGTGGATGAGGCATTCGTCGCCGACTCGCTCGCCTTCATGAACAAGGCGAAGGCCGCCAACAAGCCGTTCTTCCTGTGGCTCAATCCCACGCGCATGCACATTGTCACGCATCTCTCGCCCAAATACGAAGCTATGCGCAATTCGAAGAATGGCTGGACCCTTGAGGAAGCCGGGATGGCCGAACTGGATGACGAAGTCGGCTCCGTGATGCAGTATCTCAAAGACAATGGTCTGGATGACAACACCATTGTCCTGTTCACCACTGACAACGGTACCGAGCAATTCACCTGGCCCGATGGCGGACAAACGCCGTTTGCTATGTCCAAGGGGACGGTGATGGAGGGCGGCTTCCGCGTGCCCGCGATCATTCGCTGGCCCGGCCATATCCCGGCAGGCTCAATTCAGAATGGCATCTGTTCAGGATTGGACTGGCTACCCACTTTTCTTGATGCCGCCGGAAATCCTCACATCAACGACCAACTGCTCGCGGGTGTGAAAATCGGCGACCGGACTTACAAGAACCATCTCGACGGTTACGACCAGATGGCGGCGATCACGGGCACAGGCCCGTCAGCGCGCCACGAAATCTGGTACTTCGGTGAAAGCACCCTCGGCGCAGTGCGCATCGACGATTACAAATACCGCTTCATTAACCAACCCGAAGGCTGGGTGGGTGAAAAAACTCATCCAGATATGCCCGTCCTGACTAATCTGCGCCTGGATCCGTACGAGCGTACAGGCTGGTCGGGAAGCGGTGTCGCGGAAGGGTCCGTACAGTACTTCGACTGGTTCAAGTTTGAATTCTGGCGCTTCGTGTTCGTTCAGGGACAAGTGGCCAAACTGGCCAAGTCGGCTCTGGACTATCCGCCGATGCAGCGGGGTGCCAGCTTCAACCTCGATAGCCTGAAAGCGGAGTTGACGAAAAAGATGGCTGAGGCGCAGGCAGCAGCGAAGGGCTCCGGCCAGTAAGGATAGGACTTCCGAGCGGGCGGCTCGCAAGGCCGTCCGTTCGCTAATATTTTGACTCCGCCGTGTAACGATGAAATGGTCGAGTACTGCATTCTTAGTTGTCGTGCTTTTGTTCGTCAAAGCGGAAGGCCTAGAACGATAGGGACGACGATTCGTACTTGTCGTTGCAAGTGTGAACTCCAGGCCCGGTGAAATCGAGGTTTTCTGCCTGATGCAGATACCACAAGATACCTTGGCGACGATTCACCCACTCGGTTTCCCACAAAATTCAATAGCTTCGGACGGCGCTCATCTAGTAATCCATCGATATGTTCCTCTTCGGGCGTTAACTTCCGGTTAATTCGACTGTCTAATTCTATGTAGATGTGAATTTATGCCTTCACACCCTATACTTCTCTGAGCTACTCATGGCGCCGGTTATTCGATATCGATTTGTCGATTTTGGGACCACTTTCACCGGGGATACCGGAAGTCGCGCTGCGTCCAATAATGCCGAATCGCCGGCCACGCTGTTTGCCAACGAGCTGGCGACCGACGTGGGCGGCACGTGCTGGGATGTCAACGAGCCGCTGCCGATCTTGGATCATCATTTTCTGCGCGAGGCGCAGTTCCCTTCCGCGTCGGCCGCCGTACTGCACAAAGCTGCGCTCATTCGAGAGCGCTTCGCCAACCTCGACGACGTTCTCTGGCTGGTCACGCACAAAGAGCCCGACTTCGACGCTTTCTGCTCGATGTACCTGGCGCGATGGATTCTCGAAGACCCAGGCGCGCTGGCGGACTTGCAGCAGTACGGTCTGCATTCCGATGGCTGGCTCGACTTGCCGGAGCGCGCGCGCATCGACTGGTTCAATCCCGACCTCGGCGCGGTGGCGCCCGAACATCGCTGGGCGCTGTTGCTGGCCAGCTATGCCTCGCGTCTGGAAGCTCGCCAGCACATCTCCTGTCCGCGACAGAGTCAGCTACGCTCGGTCCTTTACGCTGCGCTGAAGCGCGGCCGTGACTACCTCAGCGAGACCAGCGGCGCCGTCGAATTCTTTACCGAAGTTCGTTCGGTGTTGCAGCAGCGCCAACTGAATCCCACTTTCGACGCCGTACTCGACTCCAGTTCGCTATTCGCGCCGGAGCTGGCTATGCTCGAGCGCGAGGCGCAGGCGTACCAGCGCGACATTCGCCGCGCACGCCGCTCCACCGTTTATTTGCCGGAGCAGGAAGCCCCTTCGCCCAATTTTTTCAAGGATCCGCGCCAGCTTGCTTTTCACGATCAGCGTCGCCCCAGCGATGTTGACGCCGAGCACCTGCTTCTGAAGGACACCTTCCGCATTCCCACCGACGGCGTCTACCTGCGCGATCCCGAGTGCCTGTTGTTCAAGGAGTGGTCCCGGCTCGACTTGGAGAATTCCGTGCTGGGCGCGGGTTTCGAGTTCACCGCAATTGCCTGGTCCAACGGCCGCCCGCAAGCGGTAGCCAACAAAACGGACTACCAGTTTTCCATCGATCCCGAGCGCGCCAACGGCCGGCATCTCTTCACAGTTTGGTCGCGGCTGCAGACGCAGGAAGTCGAAGCGCTGCGCGCGCGCGAGGAGAACGTCGTCGTGATGCCGGCGGCCGGTTCGTCGCGCCGTTCGACGACGCACGCCGGAACCACGCTCGGCAGTCTGCTTGCCGATCCCTGGGTGGGCGGCCAAAGCCAATACGGCACAACCGTCGAGACGCCGCAACGCGGAACCCTGCTGGCCCCGGCGGGCACTCGCAGCGACCTGCGCGATGACCCGGTCGCTGAAGCTGTGCGCACGGAGTTGGAAGGCTCCATCTACTCGGCCGCATCGCTGGTCACGGGGCCGCAGGTTGCCGTGTTCGATTTTTCAGGATCGAAAGAGGGCGTCGACATTGCGCCGCAGCAATACGACTTGAATACTCCTCTGGAGATTCCCGCTTCACCCGAAACGTATTTCCGTTTCGCCAGTCTGCGGCTTCGCGCCGATGTTGACATCGCTGCGCCGAATCTCGCCCGGCAAATCGGCGAGACGCTATGGCAGGTGCTCTATCCGGAGCTGCCTGGCTCCGCTCCGCCTGATTTCGCCGAAAAGCATCTGGTCGTGGACGCCAGCTCGGTCGGCGTGTGGGGTGACCGCGGTATCGCCATCGCCCAGAAGCAGGAGTTCAGCGCGGGAGGCAGCGCGCCGGATCGTCAGATCGCAGACCTGCGTAACGATTTCGCTGCCATCGTTTCCTTGGCGCGCGACACCGACCGGCTCATCGCCCAGTCTGCGCGGCTCAGCGAATTCTCGGTACCTCCCGGCGAAGACCATGGGCTTACGGTGCGCGTGGACGTCCACGGTCTGCAGAACATCGTCTCCACCGGCGACGAACTTTCGCGACGCGCTGCCCAGATCAAGCACTGGCTTACGCTTCCCGATCACGATCTGTTTCGCCGATTTTACGAGGCCATCAACGTCGACCAGTTGCTGACGACGCTGCGGGACCTCACGCAATCTGCCACCGAGCAGATCCGCCGTCACGAAGACGCAGAGTTGGCGAAGAAGACCGAATCGCGCGCCGACGAAGTGGCTCGCGTGCAGCGCAGGCTGGAGTGGCTGGAAGTCCTCATCGTGGGCTTCTTCGGCGTCGCCATCATCGACCTGATTCCCCTTTACCTGAAGCTTGGCAGCAACATTGGGGGCGCTCTGGCGCTGCTCGGCGGACCCATCTTCCTCGCTTTGACCGCCTGGATTCTCAAACCCTGGCGCCGCAAAAAGACCGCATCGCAAGGGCGCATCGACGGCCCCGCGTGGATGATAGCGGCGATGGCGCTAGCCTGCCTGGCCGCGTGGGGCGCCGGCTTGCTGCACCTCTGGAGTAAGTAATCAGCTTTCGCTCAAATTAGCTTCGGGATGATGTATGCGGGCTAGCTGCGAGTTGGCGAAGGTCGCCTCGACATCGCGATAGAGCGGAGCAGCGACCGACGCCAGATTCTGGGTCAGCGTCACCATGTCGATCGCCGTCGGAGGAAGGTTAGCCTCCCCGTAATACTTGTGAGCTTCGTCGCGCAGCTTCGTCGCTGACTGCTGAATGTCGGGCGCAACTCGCGCCGGCTTGCCGCCGACATCGTCGGCCATCGCCAGCACCGTACTCTTCAGATCGTCCTCAAAACTGATGGCCGCCTCTCGCATTGGCGGCACGATATCCGCAGGCTGCGAGTGAAAGAGGTATTGCAGGTAGGTGATCTGCACCTGCATCAGCGCTCCGAGTGTGGGCTGCCAGCGCCGAACGTCGTCGCGGATCTTCAGCTTGCGCTGGCGGGACGGGCCGAACTCGAAGACCACAGCGTCGGCCTGCGCCCGCACCGCGGTGAAGCCGTCGTTGATCCGGTCGCGCAGCTGCATGATGCGCACCGTCGCCTGCGCCAGATTCGGATTGCGGCCCTCATCGATGAGCTCGGCCAGCAGCCGCAGATTGCGCGCAAACACATCCTGCATTTCCTCCAGAGCGTCTCGCATCCAGAGGCGATCGAAGACCAGCCACATGCAGACGAGCCCCAGCAATACTCCGAAAACGCGATCGCGGGCGATAGACAGTGAATACTGCGGCGCGAATTCCTGCAGATTGATGAGATAGAACGCCAGCGCCATCTGTACGCCCAGATACGAGATTCTCGGGGTCGCCGTCGCGATCCACGCGGAGATCGCTGTCACGATTGCGAACAGCACCGTGAATCCTGTGATGGAATCCAGATGCGGCAGCACGAAGATCTGCGCGCCCATGCCCAGGACGATGCCCCCGATGAGGGCGCCGCCGAGGCGCAGAAACTGCTTCTGACGCGACGAGCCGATGGTCGACAGCGCTGTAATAATGCAGGTCGCAATCGATGTGCTCAGCCCCGGCCACGCCACCGCGGTGTAGATCGAGTAGGCGAGCACGGTCGCCAGCGCCCCGCGAATGGCGAACTTCAAGTGCTCCGGATTGGTGAATGCGTCGGCGGCCAAAAAGCGTTGATGTTCGTCTTCGACTGCGACGAGCGCAGTTGCATCCGTCGCCACACCCATGCGCGAAAACGAATGTGTAATCAGCGCAACCGTCCGCTCCATCTCTGGAAGCAGCGGCGTCGCCGCCGTTTGCGTCTCCTCCGGAATGGGGAGCGATCGCGGCAACTTGCCATCGCGCACATCGCGTTCGAGTTCAATAATCTGATCTGCCAGCCGCAAACAACGTTCTCGATCTTCCGGCGGCGCCACCGCATACTTGTTCGACCGCAGAATCTGCAGGCTGGCTGCCAGGTTGATCAGCCGCCCCAACAGCCCCACTGCGGTCGTCATCTGCGCAATGAATTTCGCTGACGAGCCGGAGCGGTTGACCATTCGCCGCAGACGCGAAGTCCCAACGCTGGCGTACAGTGCAATCTCTTTCTGATACTTGAAGTCGTGCTCCCCTGCGGCAATCTGGCGCAGCAGACTCTCTACGGCGCGAAGTCGTGTTCCAATCCCAATGCTGAGGTCGGTCAGCGGATGTACGCGCCGAAACACCAGCTCGACCACTACCGTAACGAACGTCCCGAGGATCACGGAGAAGCCTAGCCAGAGTGTGTTTTCCGTGCGCTGATTGACGGTGAGATAGGTTTGATCCCACAGCGGAATTGCTCCCGCAAGAGTGAAGCCGAAGCCAACCGCGGTGATGTAATCAGGGACAACGCGGATAAGATAAAACGCCATGAGCAGCGAGAAGGCGATCCACAGAAAATGCGTGAGAGGATCGTCGATTAGCGTCATGACCCCAACCACGGTGTAGATGGTTGAGATTACATTCGAGAACAGAACCCGCACGCCCGACTTAAACGTTACCGTTGGATTTTCGCGGCTGAGGAACATCGTGTAGACGGCGCCCAGAAATCCGTATGGGATACGGAAGGTCATCACCACCAGCATCACGATGGTCGCCGAGATGACGATGCGTCCCACGGTCCAGGCGCGGCCCGGATACGGCGCCATTTCGTCTTTCAGAAATTGCCAGAACCATCGCCCGGCGTCGTCGAGACGACTCCACGCGGCCGCACCCATCAGAGCCTGGTCCTGCGTCGACATCTACCGCGCCTTTCCCGGGCCATCGTCCGGCCGCATGATCACCACGGCCGACTCGCTCAGGCGGAACGGTTCAGTCTCAGGAGCGAGGATGCGCACGCGCACCGGGAAGCGCGTTGCCAGGTGCACCCAGTTCAGCGAGCGCTGCACGTCGGGCAAGCCGGGGCTGAACGAGCCTACCAGCGTCGCGTCCGGCTGCACGCCGTATCCCGTGCTGTCGACCACGCCGTCGTACCGGATATTGGGCCGCGACAACACATACACGTATGCCTTCATTCCCGGATGAATGCGTCGCAACTGCGTCTCGCGGAAGTTCGCCACCACCCACCAAACGCGCGTGTCGATCAGCGTGAACATCTGCTGGCCGGTGTGTGCGTACGCTCCCTGCGAGATGGTGAGATTGGTAACGCGCGCATCAAAAGGCGCATACACGCGCGTGTTGTTCAGGTTGTACTCAGCGGTGCGGATCGCCGCCGCTCGCCCTTCACGCTGCGCTACCAGCGGCTCCAGCGTCAGCACGCTGTGCTGCGATTGCGCCAACTGTGCGTGGCTCTGCGAAACCGTGGCCTTCGCCTGCTCGTATTGCGCGCGCGCCGACAGCACCTGCGATTGCGCCAGCGCCAACTGCGAACGCGCCCGGTCCACCGACTGCTGTCCCGCCGTCACTGCCGTCCTCGCCTGGTCAACCTGATCGACCGTAACGAACTGCTTGGCCAACAGGGGCTGAATGCGGTGATAGTTGTTGGTGGTGTACTCCAACTCGGCCTGCGAGCGGTCGAGTTCTGCCTTCGCGCTGGCAACGTTGGCCTGGGCTTCAGTCACCGCTGCCGCCGCGCGGTCGACATTGGCAGCCGCGTTCAGCGTGCTCGCCTGCGCCGCGCCCACCGCGCTCTGTTGCGAGGCGATGGTGCGGGTCTCGTCGACGATCTGGCCTTCCAGGGTGTTCAAGTTCGACTTGGCCGATTGCAGGGCGTATTCATACGGCCGCGGATCAATCTCAAACAGCAGCCCACCCTGCTTCACGAACTCGTTGTCCTGCACCGGCAGCGAGATCAGCGGGCCATCGACCTGCGGCGCGATGCCGATGAAATTCGCGAAGACCTCGGCGTCGTCGGTGCGCGGATAAAGCGTCGTGATATAGACGACGATCAGCCCCATGATCAGCGCGGCGGCCATGATCGCCAGGCTCACAATTCTGCCCCAGCGTTTGCGCTGCTCCGGAGTCGCATTTTCCAGCATGGCCATCGTTGTCCTCGACTTCAGCTAAAGAACAGCAACCAGATCGTGAAGGTAAAGAACGCCGCCAGGCACGGATACACCACGATCAGCGGCGACAGCTCTTTCTCGAAATCGATGCGCACGAACCACACGCGTACGGCCACGGCCAGCACGATGCCGATCACGCCGCACAGAATCCACGAAGGAAAGAACGACCCCAGAATGTTGAATGTCGGCGCGCGCGTGCATCCCGTCGCCGCCAGCAGCAAAGCCGCACCCGTCGCGAGTTTCAGCGCGTCGCGTCTCCAACCGTTCGATGCTTCGAATCTTCTCCGCATAGTTAAGGACTCTTCACGTAAAGTAGATCGCCGGTCTGATAAGCCAGCGCCGCCAACCCCGTCAGCAATTGCGTGCGAGCGGTTACGTCGGATGTGCGCGCATCGGCCAGTGTCTTCTGCGCTGAGACAACGTCAATCTGGCTGCGCACTCCGTAGTTGTAAGACTCCAGCGCGGCATTGTACGACTCCGTCGCCGATTCCAGCAGTGCGGCCGCGGCCCTCTGCTGACGCAGCGCCGTGCGCGCTGTGGAATACGCCGCCCAGACCTGGTTCTCGATCTGGTCGCGGATCGCGTCGATGCTCGCTTCGGCCTGCTTCTGATCCGCTTTCGCTTTCGCCAGACGATTCTCGCGCGCCAAGCCATCGAACAGTGTCCACGTCAGGTTCAGCTCAGCGTCCCACGGCTGCAATGTCCCCGAGTACACTCCCACGTTCGGCGACGGATATTGCCTGCCATAGGCGCTAACCTCGCCGCCCTGCCCGCTGAACGTCAACTTGGGAGCATAGGCGCGCTTCGCGGAGCTGACTTCAGCCTGCGTCGCCCGCAACTCGGCCACCCGCTGCAGCAGATCCGGCCGCTGCGCCAGCGCTTTATCGATCGATTTCTCCACCGTGTCCACAATCTGGTCCGGCATCTTGATGTCGTGAATGCTTTCGACATTGAACTTGGTCAGCGGCGAGAGACCAAGCGAGGTAGCCAGATCGCCGTAAGCAATCTCGGTCGCGCCCACCGCCGCCTGCAAATCGTAGTCGGCCTGAGCCTCGGCGCTGCGCGATTCCAGCACGTCGGGCAAAGTCGCCAGCCCATTTTGCAGGCGCGCTTCCGCCGCCTCGACGCACGGTTTGCGCGTTCTTCAGATTCGCCTCGGCCGCCTCCTGCTGACCCTTGGTATCCAGCAGGCGATAGTAGGCGTCCATCACCTGGAAAATGATCTTGCGATGGGTATCGTTGAACTGGAAGTTCGCAACCAGCAGCTCGTTGCGGCTGATGGCGATTTCCTGCGAGCGTTGCAGATCGAAAATAGCGTAATCGACAACGAAGGTCGGCGCATACGACTCGACCGTCTGCCGCACAAAGTACGGACCGAAGAAGATGCCATTGCGAGCGGTGTCAGCCAGCACCACGGCGGCCAGCGTGGGGTATAACGTCGACTTCGAAATGCCCAGGTCGGCGGCTCGCGCCTTGGCGTTCTCCCACGATACGCGCGTGTCGGGATTATTGTGTTCGGCGACGTCGACCAGTTCCGGCAGCGTATAAATCTTCGTCGCATCCAGCGTGACGCTGGGCGCCGGACGCGGCGGAATCTTCACTTGCTCGGGTTGTGGTAGTTACGTCCCAGGGATGGTCAGGGGCGGCGGGCGCCTTTTGCGCAAAAGCGGGTGCGCATGCGAACAGCATGCAAAGCAGGGTAACTGCCCGTCCGGGAATGCCAACCATTCGTAAGCCAGGATGCCTTCGCGGCTGCTATTGAAAGTGACAGGATGATAGCACGCCACTCTCGCGCAACGGGCGTGAAATCTGAAGGCCGCCGTAGTACGTAAACATGGTATTGACACGGCATCCGATTGCGGCTGGAAGGTCGCAGCCTTCAGGCGGCACGAACATTGTGCTAAGGTAGGCGGCCCTTGATGACCTGCCGACGCAGCCTGCTGATTGCAGTCACTGGTAGAGCTGGCCTTCAGGGCGTGCGAAACATTGCGCAAACGGCGGAACGACCTGCCGACAAAGCCTGCGATTGCAATTCTCGGTAGAGCTGGCCTTCAGGCAGTGCGAAACATTACGCAAACTGCGAAACGACTTGCCGGCAAAGCCTGCTGATTGCAGTCACTGGTAGAGCGGGCCTTCAGGCAGTGCGAAGCATTACGCAAACGGCGAAACGACTTGCCGGCAAAGCCTGCGATTGCAATGCCCGGTAGAGCTGGCCTTCAGGCCAGCGTCTCACGTTCGTTCCGTTATCGAGTCGGCTTCAGCCGACGACAGACCCGGTTCTACTTCGGATTCCTGGAACACCGATTCCGTCACCAGTATCTGCGATCTCTTGTAACTTTTTTCTCATCCGCTGATCTTATCGAGAGCAAGGATTGAAACAGCAATGTCTGACGAGCAGCGAAAAGACGAACGCACCGAACAGGCTGAAACTGCCGAAGCAAAACCGGCCGACGAGCCTCGCGAGGAAGAGCGCAAAGTTCCTCGGCCGCTGCAACGCGGTCCCGCCGGAGAAGAAATACGGCTGATGACGCCGCGCCAGCGTCGCGGCATCAACCGCCGAGAGCTGCTGAAGCTGTTGCCGGTCGTAGCCATCGGCGCCTTCGCCATTCCCAAACTGCAGGAGCCGCTGCTGATGGATGGCCTGCACCTCAGCGATTGGGCGTCGGAAAAGTTATTCAGCAAGCACCGTATGGCGCAGACCTACAGTAACAGCCAGGTCGCGCCATTCGAGAAGTTTCCCTACAACTATTACGACGTTGCCGACCCCGACGTCGATCTCGAGAAGTGGACGCTCACCGTAGAAGGCATGGTCAAGCATCCGGGCGACTACAAGCTGTCGCAGGTGCAGGCCTTCCCCAAGGTTGTGCAGAACACGCGCCACGTCTGCGTCGAAGGCTGGGACGTCATCGGCAACTTCGGCGGCACGCGCGCTTCGGATTTCCTGCGCGCCGTCGGCGCCGACCTCAGCGCCAAGTATCTGGAAGTCACCTGCGTCGACGACTACTACGAGTCCATCGACATGGCGACCATCCTGCAACCGCAAACGCTCTTCTGTTACGAGATGTACGGCCAACCGCTCGATCGCGGCCACGGCGCGCCCTTGCGTCTGCAGATGCCGACCAAGCTGGGTTACAAGCAGGCCAAGTATCTCGACACCATCCGCGTGACCAACGTTCTCTCCCATGGCCAGCGCGGCTACTGGGAAGACCAGGGCTACGACTGGTTTGGAGGTCTGTGAGATGGCGACCGCAACGATCCCGCGCGAAAAACAGACCGAAACGATTACTGTCTCCTACGAGCATCCGTTCGTCGTGCGCCTGGCGCACTGGCTGAATGCCGTGGCGCTGCTGGTGATGATCACCAGCGGCTGGCGTATTTTCCTTGCCTTCCCCAGCTTCGGCGCGAAGATTCCGCAGAAAAACTTCGCCATCATTCCGCCTCCTGGTCTCACGCTTGGCGGCTGGCTTGGCGGGGCGCTGCAGTGGCACTTCACCTTCATGTGGATCTTCGTCGGCAGCGGCGTGTTGTATGTCGCCTACCAGATCATCACCGGCCACTGGCGACAGGTGCTGTTCCTGCCGCGCGACATCAAAGGCGTGTGGCCGATGGCGCGTCATTATTTTTTCTTCGGCAAGAAGCCTCCGGTCGACGCTGCCTACAATCCGCTGCAGAAGCTCGCCTACACCTCGACGATATTCTTCGGCGTACTCTCCACCCTGACCGGCATGGTGCTCTTCAAGCCGGCGCAGTTCTGGTGGCTGGCCTGGCCGATGGGCGGCTACCACTACGCGCGCATCTGGCACTTCGTCTCCATGTGCGGCTTCGTCGCCTTCATCCCCGGACACCTCATCATGGTCGCCCTGCACGGCTGGAACAACTTCTACTCGATGATTACAGGATGGAAGCGCGAGCCGGAGTACATCCAGGGGGCTGGGGATGGGGACTAGTGGTCAGGGGTTAGAGGTTAGGGGTCAGTAGTCAGTGGTCAGTAGTCAGTGGTCAGGGGTCAGGGGCTAGGGGTTAGGCGTTAGGGGTCCGCAGTCAGTGGTCAGTAGTCAGTGGTCAGGGGTCGATAGTGAGGGCAAATAGCAGTGGGCAGACGTCAGGGTTATTGGTTGGGGTTAGAGTTAACTTTTCGACGTCAATATTGATTTGTCATCCCGAGCGGAGCGGCGTCAGCCGCGGAGTCGAGGGACCTGCGGTTCGTCGGCAGCGGACGGCTGCGTCGCGATGTTCTGACTCTTCTGCCGCACGTCACAATACGATTTCACAGGCTGTTAAACAACTCGGACGAAGCGAGCTTTGTGTCAGGGCACGAGTTTACTCGTGCCGTTGAGGCTGCAATCGACGTTAGCTTTAGCCGCTATGCATGCAGGTGCTGAAGCCCGGCGACCGTTGCCGCTTTTACGGCGCGACTGAAGTCGTCCCCTGACACAAACCCCGCAGCGCGATCTTGCGACGCGTCTGTGATAGCAGAAAGTAACCTTGCACCGCTGAACGCTGATCTCTAAGCCCTAGCCACTAACCCCTGACCCCTAAACTCTAACCCCTAACCCTTCCTCTGCCTTCCACCGCCATCGCCAGCTTCTTCACTCCCGCACGAATCTCCTGCTCCGTATACGCCGCATACCCGAGAATCAACCCCGGCCGCCCACCTGGCTTCGCGCGATACGTCGTCAGCGCCGGAGCCTCGACGCCCAACGCCTGCGCGCAATGCGACACAACTCCGTCACGCATTCCCTTCGCCAGCCACGCCAGCACATGCATGCCGGCATCGTGAGAATGCACTTCCACCGCGCCTTGCAATTCCGCCGCAAGCACTCCAGCAATACATTCTGCCGCTCCAGATACAGCATCCGCATGCGCCGCACATGCCGCGCCAGATGTCCCTCGGCGATGAATTCCGCCAGCACCGCTTGCTCCACCGTTGGACTGTGCCGGTCGACCACGGCCTTCGCCCTGCCAAACGCGTCGACCAATTGCGGCGGCACGATGACATACCCCAGCCGAAGCGACGGAAACAGTACCTTGCTGAACGTGCCGCAATAGATGACGCAGCCACTCGTGTCCAGCCCTTGCAGCGACGCCACCGGCCGGCTGGCATAGCGATATTCGCTGTCGTAATCGTCTTCCAGGATCCACGCCCGCGAACGCTCGGCCCAGCGCAACAGCTCCAATCGTCGCGACAGCGTCATCACCACGCCGGTCGGATACTGATGCGACGGCGTGACGTACGCCAGCCGCGCCTTCGGCGCCATGCGCTGCCCGTGCGTCACGTCCAGCCCCGACTCGTCCACCGGCACGGCAACCGGCTTCACTCCCGCAGCCAGCAACGCCGCGCGCGCCCCGCCGTAACCCGGCTCCTCCATCCACGCCTCTTCGCCGGGATCGAGCAGCAGCCGCGAGGCCAGCTCCAGCGCCTGCTGCGCGCCCGACACGATGACGATCTGCTCGGCCTCGCACTTCACCGCGCGCGCCCCCACGACGTATTCGGCGATGGCCTCGCGCAGCGGCGGATAGCCGCCGGGCATCGAGTACGGCAGCAGATCGACTGGCCGCCGCCGCCAATGCTTGAGCAGCAGCCGATGCCACACGCTGAAGGGAAACTCCTGCAACGCGGGAATGCCCGGACGAAACGCACGCGGCGGATCGACGTGCCGAACGCCCAGCGGACTACGCGCCAGCGATTGCCCGCGCCGCGACAGTTCCGCCGAAGTTCGCGTCGCGTGCGGCGGACGCTTCACCGCCGCCGCATACAGAATCTTGTCGGGCAGCGCCCGCGCGACGTACGTACCCGAACCGGTCTCGCCTTCCAGATACCCTTCCGCCAGAAGTTGCTCGTACGCGCCCATCACGGTGTTGCGCGCCACCGCCAGTTCCTCGGCCAGAGTCCGCGTGGATGGCAGCTTTGCGCCCGATTGCAAACGTCCGTCGAGGATGGCGGCGCGCAACTGTTCATAGAGCTGCCGATAAAGTGACGCTTTCGCCGCGGGATTAAGCGACAGCGCGGCCGGGCCGATCGCGACCGGACGCCTGCGCGAAGTGGCCCCACGGGATGTGCCATTAGTGGCGCTTTTCATGGGACTGATTATAGGCGATGATCGCGGCAGTGAAGGAGACACGAATGAGCGAAATCACCCAGGCGGATTGGGCAACCAAGATTCGCCAGCATCCCGAGCGGGCCGTAGACGAGCGCGCACAGGAGTTTCTCGCCGCGGGTCATGTGGCGCACGTCGGCTTCGAGCAGGATGGCCGCCCTTACGTGATCCCCATGCTGTATCAGTACAGCGTCGGACCGGCCCGATCGCCTCTACGTGCACGGAGGCCTCTCCAGCCGGCTCATAAAGCATCTCGCTTCCGGCGTGCCGGTATGTGCGACGGTGACCGAACTCGATGGACTGGTCTACTCGCGCGATGCCCGCTATCACTCGGCGAACTATCGTTGCGTGATGTGCTTCGGTCGCGGAAGTCTGGTTGAAGATGACGCGCTGAAGCAGGAGATCTTCGTCGCCATGACTTCGCGCTACTTCCCTGGCCGCACCGCCGGACGCGACTACGCCATCGCCCCCAAGCCGCATCTGGATGCGACGCCGATGCTGGAGATTGTGATCGAGGAGATCAGCGCCAAGATGCGCGAAGGCGGCCCCAAAGGCCCGCGGGATGCCGACGATAGCGCCGGCGGGACATGCGGAGTGGTTGACTTGCGGAAGGAGTGAATGCGGAGATGATCGAAACGAACCGCTAGAACTCTGTCACCACGACCTTTCTGGCCACTGGCCACTTCAAACTAAAAAAGGGCAGCCACGGCTGCCCGTTCCCCTACCGGACGCGGCTTACTGCTGCTTCATCTGATCCTGCGACTTCATGTTGTCGTTCTTCATGTTGTCATTTTTCATGTTGTCGTTCTTCATGTTGTTGTCGCTGGACGCGCTCTTCTTGCTCGACTTCTTCTTGCTTGACGACTTTTTATTGCTGTTCGCCATGTTGTCGTTCTTCATGGTGTCGCTTTTCATGGTGTCGCTGGACTGCATCTGATCCTTGCTGCTGTCCTGCTTCATGTTGTCCTGCGCGAACACCGACATTGAACCGGCCAGCATACACATGGCCATGATGCTCATAATCTTCTTCTTCATGTTGTCCTCTACCGTTTGAATTGGGCGCGATGACCGTCGCCATGAAATGAGAATCGCCGGGAGCGAGAAAGTTACGAAGAAAATGTAGGGATTCGAACTATTTGAGTGAAGCTTTCTTTGTGTCAGGGCACGACTTCAGTCGTGCCGCAACCGGCTTTCCGGATCGGCTTTAGCCGCTGAGGGCACATGGGGCTAAAGCCGTTGTTTGAAGAACTCCCAGAACACACTCTCGCTACTGCGCGAACTTGACCTGCCCGGCTCCCACGATCTTCATCGTCTTCGGCTCCTGCACCAGGACGATCGCCTTCAACTGACTGCGATTCCATCCCGCGGCCACCGGCACATCGGCCGTGCTCTCAAATTTCCCATCCCGCAGCGCGCCAATCTCCTGCAACGTGCGCACCACGGCCGCATGATGCAGCGTCTTGCCGCCATTCTCGCCGTTCGCGACGTGCGTGCTGAGCCCGTCCTCGGTAATCGCCAGCAGACACCTTTCCCTGCACCGCAGGCGGCGACTGCACTGCCACGCGCAAGCGGCTGTTCCCTTCCCACGTCAGCGAGACTTGCGCCGGCTTCGGCTGCTTGCCGGCCGCGACGATCCGCGAATCCACTTCCGCCGCATCATTGCCCACGAACTGCTCACGCCCGTCGATCACCATCTGCGGCGTGTAAACTTCGGCGTGCAACGCGCCGGCATACTCGCCCTGCCGCTGGCTGAACTGCTTCGACGAGAAGCGGTCGGTCCAGCCAATGTAATTCCAGTAATCGACATGCTCGCCCAGCAGAATCACCTGCTTCGCCCTTCAGTCCGGCCTGGCTGAGCTGCAGCAGCACGGCGTCGGCCGGCGGACAACTGGAGCAGCCTTCGGAGGTAAACAGCTCCACCACCACCGGATTCTGAGCGACTGCGGCCGAAGGCGCTGCGGCGAACGCAATAATCAACAAGATGACGCACGCTAGTTTTGCCATAACACCGCATGAGAGTCGCGAACTCCCAATTAGTTGCAGCCCCTCGCGCTGTAACTTTCCCTCAGCTCGCGTATCCAAATTTTGAGGCGTGTGTAAAATCGTGTACCTGGCACTCGGCTACCTTTGACGTGACCGCAGAAGCGCACAGCCCGGACCCGAAGGCGGCCGCCGCCAACCGCGACGCCGAGCTCATCGCGCGCATCCTGGCCGGCGAGCGCGAGCTCTTCCACGAGCTGATTCGCCCTTACGAGAAGAGCATTTACTTCGCCGCGTACTCCATTCTCCAGAATGAGCAGGACGCCGAAGACGCCGCCCAGGAAGCCGTTCTGAAGGCGCTGAAGAACCTCGCCAGCTTTCGTGCCGAATCGAAGTTCAGCACCTGGCTGATTACCATCGCGGTCAACGAAGCTCGTGGACGCCTGCGGCATGATCGCGTGCTGAAGTTCGAGTCGGTCGATGAGCCGGCGGAAAACGAAGAAGGCAGCTTCACCCCGGCGCTCATCACCGACTGGCGCGAGGTGCCGTTGCAGGCCCTGGAACGTAAAGAACTGCGCGAGATGTTGCAGGCGGCCATCGCCGGGCTGCCGGAGATCTATCGCGAGGTACTGATCCTGCGCGACGTCGAGGACATGAACATCGCCGACACTGCGCCGAGCCTTGGCGGTGAGTGAGGGTGTGGTGAAGACGCGGTTGCTGCGGGCGCGGCTGTTGATGCAGAAGATTCTGGCGCCGCAGTTGAAGTCGAAAGGCGGCAGTAAAGGTTTGTTCGGTTTGTTCCGCAATAAGGCAGGTGGCGCATGGTTCTGAATTGCAAACATGTGTGGGATCAGATTTCTAACTACATCGACGGCGAAGTTCCGCCGGAGATGCGCGAAGCCATCGAGGAGCACCTGGCCCACTGCCGCCACTGCGCCGCCGTGCTCGACTCCACCCGGAACATCCTGTATCTGATTGCCGACGACCGCACCTTCGAGTTGCCCGTGGGATACAGCGAGAGACTGCACGCGAAACTGCGGGAGGAGATTGGGGGAGATTGAGGACGCTCAGAACTCCCGGTGAAACCAGGGATGCGTCACCACCTCGGCCACTACCAGCAGCAGCGTCACGATGGCGGCAATCAACTGGAACCAGCGCACCCGCTTCTGTTTCGGGGTGAGCGGCTTCATTCGCCACGCGGCCGACGGATTCTTTCGCAGCCGCTCTTCATTCCACAGCAGCAGCAGGCTCAGCAGCGCGCCAATCGTTCCCAGCGTCAGCAGCGGCACGCGAATCCACTCCTGATGCCAGCCGTGCGCAGGGCCGCCCGCACCTGCCGCCAGCAGCGAACTGAAACCCATGGCCACGCGCAAGCCGCTCAGGCCGACGGCGGCCACGCACAGGCTCTCAGCGGTCGCCAGGGCCAACGAACCCCATGTCAGCAGCAGCCGCCCCGGCTTGGAATGTGAGCTATCCGGATCTAAATCTGAGGAAGCCACCGATACGTACTCCTTACAAAGCGTTCCACGGACCCACTGATTCGATTTCCGGCAATGCCCCAGCGGCTAAAGCCGGCCGCTTGCTGAGCCTTTTGCGGACCACCTGAAGGCGGTTCCTTTCAAAGCAGCACGTCAGGCAGCATTGAATCAGGGTCTCGAATACTATAACGGCACAAGCGGCGGCTTCGGATGGCCTGTAACCTTCCGGCCGGGCCGAGACTCTAATGGGATACGTGGGGAACTAGCAGAAAGAGGAAAGTTATGCAGAAGTCATTCTTGCGTTATGGCTTGTTGGCGATCCTGATCGCGGCCATGTGTCGGCTTTGCGTTTCGCGGCCGCGTCTCGGCCAGCGAGAAGCCGGCGACCGTGCCCAAGCCCGCAGTCGATCAGTCCCTGGCCAGTAAGCCCGGCCAGCAGACGGCCACCATTTCCGGAGGCTGCTTCTGGGGCATCCAGGCGGTCTTCCAGCATGTGAAGGGCGTTATCAGCGCGACCTCCGGCTACTCCGGCGGATCGAAGAGCACGGCGGAGTACGAGACCGTCAGCACCGGCACGACCGGCCACGCCGAGTCGGTGCAGATCGTCTACGACCCATCGAAGATCACCTACGGCGAGCTGTTGCAGGTCTTCTTCTCCGTGGCGCACGATCCGACGCAGGTCGACATGCAGTATCCGGATGAAGGCACGCAGTATCGCTCGGTCATCTTCTACGCCAACGACGAGCAGAAGAAGATTGCCGACGACTACATCGCGCAGCTCAACGAGGCGAAGGTCTACAAGCACAAGATCGCGACCCAGGTGGTGCCGTACAAGGCGTTCTATCCGGCGGAGGGCTATCACCAGAACTACGCCACGTTGCACCCGAACAATCCGTACATCTCGCACTACGATTTGCCCAAAGTCGCGAACCTGCAGCAGATGTATCCGCAACTTTATCGCGCGCAGATCACCGAGAGCAGCGCTCCGGCGATGGCTGCCAGCAAGTGAGTACACTATGAGCGATCGCAGAAGTTTTCTGAAAACCAGTTTCTTAACTTTGTCAGGAGTAGCGTTCATGAGTCTGTTCAAGAGTTCCGAAGCGGAGGCCGCGCCGACCAAAGAGGCCGGCTACGTTGAGATTGTCGAATTCAAGGACGATGGCGAGAAGATCGGTCCCAAGCGCGTGCAGAAAGTTGTGAAGACCGATGCCGAGTGGAAGGCGCAGCTGACACCCGAGCAGTATCAGGTGACGCGGCACGCCGGCACCGAGCGCGCCTTCACCGGCCAGTACTGGGACCTGCACGCCAAGGGGATGTTCCGCTGCGTTTGCTGCAAGAACGCGCTGTTCAGTTCGGCGACCAAGTTCGACTCGGGCACCGGCTGGCCCAGCTTCTGGGAGCCGATCGCCAAGCAGAACGTGAAGACCTCGATGGACACCACCCTCGGCATGACCCGGTCGGAAGTGGTGTGCACGGAGTGCGATGCCCACCTGGGCCACGTCTTCGACGACGGCCCGCGCCCTACGGGATTGCGCTATTGCATGAACTCGGCGTCGCTGGATTTTGTGAAGGCGTAAGAGGGCCTGTGTCAGGGCACGGCTTAAGCCGTGCCGAGAGTCCTCTAACAACCGTGGGCTTTAGCCGCTGCAAGTTGAAAGCAGGGGCTAAAGCCCTTTTCTCTTTGCATTGATCGGCACGACTAAAGTCGTGCCCTGACACAAATCTCACTTGCTCCCAAAATCCGCCACGCCCACCTTCACCACCGTGTGCGGCCGGAATCGATTTGACGGAGGCGCGTTCTTCTCCTTCGGTTGCTCCGGCGGCACGACCTCCGTCCACGCGCCATACACTTTGTTGTTCAACGCGGCTATTCCCGTGTAGTCGCCGATGAACTCCTCGCGCGTCGACACAAACGGCGCGGTCGTCCATGCGTAATTCGTGAATGTCGTGCCGCCATCGGTCGAGCGCGCCAGGGTCACCGTCGTCTTGCGATTGTCTTCATCGCCACGCCGATCGTAAAAGATCACGTTCGCCGCTCCCGTCACCGGATCGACCGCCAGCCACTGGAAGAACTGATCGGTCCCATCGTGTACGGGATTCGAGTTCACCCGCACCGGCGGCGCTCCATTTCTTGCCGCCATCATCCGAGGTCGCGCAGTACACGCCGATATCGCCGCTGCGATAGTCACTCCACGTCACGTAGAGCCGCCCATGCTTGCCGTGATGCGGATCGATCCCCAGTTGCGGAAAGCCGTTCGCCCGATCCAGTCCCTGCACCGCGAAGTACAGCGGCGCCGTCTGGATGATACTGCGGCTCTTGTCGAAGCTCTTGCCTCCATCGCGCGAGGAGGTGAATGCCAGCGAATCGCCGTCGGCCCACACGGTGTAGACGGTTCCATCTGCGCCGACCGCAGCCGAGAATCCCTCGACCGCGCCGTTATCGTCGCGCGGCAATCCATGATGCGTGCTGATTTCGATGGCCGGGGACCAAGTCACGCCTCCATCACTCGAACGCGAAAACTCGATCACCGACTCGTCGAGGCGAAACTCCGTCCAGCCGACATACAGATTGCCGGCGAACTTGCTGTTGGTGTCGTCGGCGGCAATGCCTGGCTTGTCCTCGAACGGAATTCCCGGCTTCGTGGGCTGCGCGATGACCGTGTGCTCATCCTTCTCCCACGTCGCGCCGCCGTCGGCCGAGCGGCGAATGAAGATGCCGTTGCGCGTCGCGCCGCGTGCCCAGTAGTTATCCGAGCCCAGTTTGTCGAAGGCGATGAAGCAAAGAATCGCCGCACCGTGCTTGTCGTAGGTCGCCGCCACGTCGCCCGAAACCTTGTAGTTGGTGGAAGCGATTCCCTTCGCCGGGGTCCATGTCGCGCCGCCGTCCTGCGAATACACCACGGAGGCGAGCTGGTATGCGGCGAAGACCTGCGAGGGATTTCCCGGATTCACGGCAATCGCGGGCTCGCTGTGAAAGCCCGCTTCCGGGGTGATGGTGAACACCTTGCCCGGCACGGGAGGAAGTTGATGCGCAGCCGCCGGCGAAGCACTTTCCTGTGCTCCGGCAACCACCGTTGCGACGAACATCATCGCCATCAGCAATGCACTGCAGTGACGCATTTTCATCTGCTCCGAATCTTCGAGTGTACGACATGCCGCGACCGCTCAACCTGGGCCGCAGGTTGAAGAGCATCCCCCGTCAGACAGGCGGCATCTTCTTAATAAGCCAACGCCTCATCAACCTGAATGCGGTCCGCCACACTAGCTGGCCCAATCACACGCATCCGTTTCGTGAGAGGCCACAGTATGAGCCTGGTACGTAAGTCGGCGGGAATGGAACTCATCGATCTCCTGGATCGCGTGCTGGACAAGGGCATTGTTGTCGAGGCCTCAAGCCGCCTTCACATGCTGGGAGCTGACGGCGGCCACAGGAAGACGCACTTGGCGATCGCTGCCTTTGAAACTTACATGACCCATAGCGAAGCTCGCGCCGTGGCGAAAGTCACCGCCCGCCTGGCTGTGGCCTCACACAAATCTGAAGCTGAGCCCCGGCCCCTGCTGATCAGCCGTTCCGCCAGACCTCTACGCCGCCATTTCCGCTGACGAGAGCTCCCACATTGACCTGAAACGGCCGCCTGCAAGATTAAAGGCATCAATGAATTAACGGGAGACTATCAAGTTTCTCCTGAAGAACTTGCGGAGCAGCTTTTTTCATATCGAGAAACACTGCAGCCGGGGTAGAATCGCGTCACCGGACAATTCATGGAAATCTCGGTTGAGGCGAACTTCGGGGCCGTCCTCGACGCGGCCCCGGACGCGATGCTTGTCGTCGATCAGCAAGGTCGCATTGTCTTTGCCAATATCCAATGCGAGCAGATCTTCGGCTACTCCCGCACTGAGCTGAGCGGCCAGAAGATCGAGGTGCTGGTGCCACCGCGCTTCCGTGCCAAGCACCCGGGGCATCGCTCCGGATACTTCTCCGGCGACCCGCATGTCCGTCCGATGGGGGTAGACCTCGAACTGCATGGCCTGCGCAAAAATGGCACCGAGTTTCCGGTAGAAATCAGCTTGAGCCCGCTGGAGACCCCGCAGGGGCGCATGGTCATCAGCGCCATTCGCGACGTCACCGCGCGCAAGGGTTCGGAAGACAAGTTTCGCGCGCTGCTGGAGTCGGCACCTGACGCAATGGTCATCGTAGACTCGCACGGGCGCATCGTACTCATTAACTCGCGCACCGAAGAGCTGTTCGGCTATCAACGGCGCGAGCTTCTGGGTTATCCGGTGGAAGTGCTGATCCCGGAACGTTTTCACGATCGGCATCTGCATCATCGCGGGTCATTTTCTTCCGACCCGCGCCAGCGCCCGATGGGTGAAGAGCTGGAGCTGTTTGGACTGCGTAAGGATGGAACCGAATTTCCCCTGGAGATCAGTCTCAGCCCCATCAAGACCGCCGAGGGCCTGCTGGTAGCCAGCGCGATACGAGATATCACTGTGCGAAAACAAGCTGAAGACAAATTTCGCTCCCTGCTGGAAGCCGCTCCCGACGCGATGGTCATTGTCGACGAGCACGGCAAGATCACGCTGGTCAATGCGCAGACCGAAAAAATCTTCGGCTACGCTCGCACTGAAATGATCGGCCACCCGGTCGAGATGCTGATCCCCGAACGCTATCGCGTACATCATCCGCGTCATCGCGGCGATTTCTTTGCCGAGCCGCACGTGCGGCCCATGGGCGTTGGCCTCGAGCTCTTCGGCCTGCGCAAAGATGGCAGCGAGTTCCCTGTCGAAATCAGCCTGAGCCCGCTGACCACGGAGAACGGGACGTTCGTCACCAGCGCCATCCGAGACGTTACGGAACGCAAGCTGGCGGGAGAGCAGATCCGCAAGCTCAATGATGAACTCGAAGAAGCGCTGCGCCGCTCCGAGCGCCTGGCTGCCACCGGCCGCCTGGTGGCCACCATCGCGCACGAGATCAACAATCCGCTCGACGCCCTCACCAACCTGATGCACCTGCTGAAGAAGAGCGCCTCGCTCGACCACGACGCCTTGGAACTGGTTGACCTGGCTGACCGCGAGGTACGAAGACTGGCCAACATCAGCCGGCAGACGCTGGCGCCGCATCGCGAGACCAAGCTGCCCGTGGTCACCAAGCTCTCCGAATTGCTCGATGACGTTTGCGCCATGTACAAACCGCGCCTGCAGGCCGGCAAGATCAAGCTGGAACGCAGCTACGCGGTCGCCGGCGAGGTGACCATCTTTCCCAGCGAGCTACGCCAGGTGTTCACCAACCTGATCACCAATGCTATCGACGCCATCGGCGAGAAGGGCGAGTTGAAGATCAGGATCGAACAGGCGCCGGAAGAACGCATCTGCGTAGAGATTTGCGACACCGGCTGCGGTATTCCGCAGGAGAATCTGCAATCGATCTTTCAACCATTCTTCAGCACCAAGGGAGAACAAGGCACCGGTATCGGCCTGTGGGTAGTGAAAGGAATCGTCGAACGACTGGGCGGCAGCATTGAGGTCCAGAGTTCCACCGCCGGCGACACAGGCACATGCTTCAGCGTGTTTCTGCCCGCCAATCGCCGCGAAAAAAATGGCGCCGACATCGAGTCCGACCCCAAGAAACAAACTCAGGCCAGCTAAGCGCAGCTGCCTTGAAAGGGCACCGCTTCAGCCGTGCCATCAAGACTCTACTTTATGATCTCGCGAGCGCGGCCTTCAGGCCCGCGAGCCTAGAAGTCTTTGTGATATCTGCCATCCACGCCAAATCCACCATTCTGATCGCGCACGCCGCTGACCGACCACTTGCGATTCAGCTCATACTGCAACTGCACCGCCGAGAACTGCGTCGTCGTCACGTCGGTTGAGAACGTCACATACATCTTGCCGCTCACGCGCTGCCGCACCGTCAACCGCGCGCCCTGCTGCTGATTGCCGGTGGTCGCGCCCAACTGCGGATCGAGCGAGATCTGCGAAACGCCCAGCGCCTTCTGCAAACGGCTGGTCACCTGGCTGCTCACCTGCGAAGCCACCAGCGACTCTGCGCTCTGCGTCGTCGATTGCGACGGCGCTGCGTTGGCCGCCTCCTCAGTATTGCCGAAGGCGATCAGGTGAATGATGTCGGCCGGCGGCAGCGCCGGATCGGAAGTGTAATTCGTCTGCAAGCGGTCAAGCGGCCCGCGGAAGCGCATGGTGATGTTGTATTGCTGGATCGATGTCGTAGCTTGCAGGTTCACGATCGGCTCGGTCTCGATCGTGTTGACGAACGCCACCGTGCCACCCTGCACCACGTACCGATTCCCCATGAAGATAACGTCGCCGCCGCTAAGGTTCGCGCGCCCCACGATCACCGGATCGGATGCTGTACCCACCACGCGCAAATTAGCCGACCCCTGAACGCTGACCGTCGGGCTGACGGCGTTCAGCTCCGAACCCGAGCGCACAGCGATGTTCAGCTTCACGTTGTCGGCAAAGCCCTGCGTCGGCGGAGGCGAAGCCACGCCGCCAAACTGATTCATGAAGCTGCTGAGATCGAAGTCAGGCGTGAAGTAAACCTGGTTGATGTTGACCTGGCCCTGCAGCAGCGCGGAGTCCATGTCGCCGGTCATCGCCAGATTCAGGCCGAGATCGGTGCGCACGCTGGTCGGATACAGCAGCCGCAAGTCGTTGCCCTTGAGCCCCAGCGCAAACTGAATCTTCGGCTGATAGGCGACGCCACCCGACGCCGTCACCGTCCCGCCGCCAACGTTGCCCGTGAAGCTGGTGATGTCCAAGCGGTCGCGGCGCAGCGTCAGCACGCCATTGCCTTTTGTTAGACCAATAGGCGCATCGGGCGTGGAGAAACTGGCATTCACAATCTTGATCTGGCCCTTCGACGTTGGGCTGCGATCTGTACCCCTGCGCGTTGATGTCGAAGATCAACTGCCCGCTGCTGGTGAGGTCGGGATCGAAGACCTGCGCGATCACCAGGTCAATGCCGCCCTCGACCTTCAGCGTCGACTCGGCATTGCCTTGCAACGGCACGCGTCCCTGGTAACGAATGTCCGTGTCAGTACCTTTGATTTCGCCCGGCTGCAAGGTGAGCACGCCGTCCAGGTAATCGGCGCGAATCGGCGTCACCGCCGCGATCTGCAGGGTCGCAGGCTTCGCCGAGTTCGCCGCCGTCGTCTGATAGTTCACAGCCAGCTTCGGAACGTTCAGATGCCCCTCGATCAGCTGCTTGTTCTTCAGCGGACCGCGCAGCGTGGCGTGAATCTCAGTCTGCCCGCTGATTTGCGCCGCCTGCGCCGGGGCATACGCCGCCAGGATCGGCTGCAGCGGGATTACCGGCGTGTCGAGTGCGATGTCTGCGTTGTAGTCGCCGACCAGCGCAATCTTTCCCTGCGCCCGCAGCGGAGTCGACACCACCTCCGAACCCAGCGTGAACGTCGCTTCATGATTCGCGACATTTCCCTGGAAGTTGACGTTGCGAATCTGCTGCTTCTGGATATCCAGCTCCGGAATCGTCAGCGATGCCTTGCCCTGCGGATCGTTCATGGTTCCCTTGCCGCTGGCCGTCAGGTTCAGCGTGCCGGCGACGTCCATGTTGCGCGCCTTCAGCGTTTGCAGTTTCGCCAGCTGGATGTTCGTCGCCTGCAGCATGGCGTCGTATCCTTCCTGCTTGGGGTAGTACGTCACCTGCCCAGTGGCATTGCCGGCCGCGACCTGCACCAGCAGGTTCGCGTGAACCTCGTCGCCTGTTCCGTTGAACTTCACCTGCGCAGTCTTGATCGGCTCGCCCGAGACATTCGCATTGCGCAGGCTGATCTCGCCCTGCCCAATCGGATTGAGCTGTGTGCCATGCGCCACAACATTCGCATTCAGCGAACCGGTGATCGGCGTCGTAACATTGCCGGCCTTCGCCAGCTCTTCCAGCGAAACCTGCGAGGCATTCAGCTTTACGTTGAACGGGCTGTTCGGCGTGTGCGTCCATTGACGCAGACCCGACTGCACGTCGAAGGTTACGCGGCCTTGTCCCTGCGCCAGTTCCAGATCGCCGCCCTGCAAGCTGACCTGCGACGGACTGGCCTGGACGCTGGTATGCAGCAACCGGAACGAACTTCCGCGCACCACGACGTTCTTCGCGTTCAGTTGACCGGCGATCTGCGGCGCGCTGGTCGAGCCGCGCACGGTTCCGTTGAACGCTGCCTGCCCTTGCAGCCCGAGCGGCTGCGTGCCCGGCGCGCTGAACATGTCGGCGACGGTCTCCAGCTCGTGCAGGTCGTTGGAATCCAGATTGACCGTCAGCGCCGAATGATTGCTGACCGTGCCGTTGGCGTCGAGCGAGGTCTGCGGCATGCGCACGTAGCTGTTCTGGAGCGCGACCTCTTGCGTCTTGCCGTTATAGCGCGCGTGTACTTCGGCCTTCAACGGCACCACGCCGCTGTTGGCGCTCGCTTGCGCCGACGAGAGCTTCGCGTCGGCGATCGCGTCGGCTTTCACCTGAACGTTGCTGATGTTGCCGGCCCAGGTTGCATCGGTGTTGGCGTTGACGTAGCCGGCAATGGTCACCGGCTTCAATCCCGCAGAGTTGGCCACCCGCTTCAGATCGGCCAGCGAAATTCCCCGCACCGCCGCCACCACATGTCCCTGCTGCTTGCCGGTTACATCGAGCACCGTCGCCGAAGCCTTCAGCGAGCCGCCCAGCAACTGCGCGCTGATGTTGCGCAGATCGGCGTTGCCCTTCGCCAGCGTGTAGTTCGCGCCCAGGTTGCGGATGTCGGTGTTGAGCTGCGGTGTGCGCAGCTGCAGCAACTGACTCTGAATCGTGCCTTCCAGCGATGTCGTCTGCAACGCCGGCTGCCCGGGAGTATCGGTGTAGTCGGCATTGCCGTTCACCACCACCACGCCCGCCGGCAGCGACGGATTCTTGGTGATCGTTCGCAGCTCAGCCAGCGCCAGCATCACAACGTAATTCGCGCGAACATGCGGGCTGCTGTAGTTGTCGAGCGACGCATTCATCATCAGTTGCGACTGCCCCACCTTCAGCGTGACCTTGCTCAAGGTCATGCCGCCGCGCTGCGCATCGAACTGCGCCTCCAGATCGTGCGCCACCGGCGCGTAGCGTTCCGTATTGCAGATGCCCATCGCGATACGACAGCGTGCCGTAGTAGCGGCCGCCATTCGCGCCATCGAAGCTGGAGCGGAAGGTCAGATCATGAAGGTCGGCTGCCAGCGGCAACTTGCGGTCGTTGTAATACACTTCGCCGCGATCCAGCAGCGCATGCTGCACCGCCAGGTCAAACAGGTTTGTGTTCGAATTGCTGTTGCTCGACTGCGGTGTGGGAAGGTTGGTATTGCCTTGCGCATCGACAATCAGGTTGACTACGGGATGTTCGACCCTGACGTTGTCCAGGTTCCACTGCTTGTGCACAATCGAAATTACGCGCACGCCTGCACTCATGTGATCGACCTGCAGCACCGGCTGTCCCGCGCCCGGACCGACACCGTACACCGTAAGTCCATAAAGATCGAGTCCCAGATTCGAGAAGTGCAGCGCGAAGTTCTGCAGCGTCACCCGCGTGTTCAGCTGCGCCGACGCTTTCTCTTCCGCCGTGCGGATCACGTAATTGTGGAACGCGGTGCTATGCAGCAGCACGACGACCACGATCAGCGAAAGGATATTCAGCAGCCAGAAGATTGCCAGCGCCCAGCCGACAACCTTTCTCCATCCGGAATGTTTCTGAGGCGGCACCAGATAGGGCTTGCCAGGCTCGCGCGGCGGAAGTCCAAAGTCCCGAATCGCCATAATTAAAATGCCTGACCTAAGGTGATGAAGTACTGCGTAGGTTTGATTCCGGGAACCGGATTCAAGTTGCGGCCAATATCGATGCGCAGCGGCCCAACTGGCGTGGCGTAGCGAAATCCGATGCCCACGTTATTGCTGTACAGCTCGGTGAAATCGTGAAAACCGATAGTCGGGAAAACGTTGCCGCCATCGTAAAACGTCACGATGCCCAGGCCCTGCTTGATGATGTCGAGGGGCCAGCGCAACTCTTCGTTAATGATCAGCAGCTCGTTGCCGCCGCGTGGAACGGTGATGTTCGTACACGTCGACGGAATGCTGGGATTGCCGCACGCCGGAATCGTCTCCTGCGGACCTGCGCCGTCCAGCGGGAAGCCGCGCAGCGTGCTGCCGCCGCCGGCAAAGAATGCCGAGCTCAGCGGCACTTCACTGCCGTTAAAAGCCTGCTCCAGTCCAACGCGCAGGCTTTGCGCCCAGATGATTCCCGCATGAATATTTTTGTAGTACGCCGTCTGCCCGATGAATTGCCCGAAGCTGAAGTTCGATCCCAGCCAGTACGGACTGACGCCAACCAGGTAGTTCATGTACACGCCGCGATGCGCGTCGAGCACATTGTCGCGCGTATCGTGTACCCAGCTCGCCGACACCGTCGACAGATGCACGTTCAGCTGGTTCGGCGGCACCAGGTCCGGAATCAGCAGGTTGCTGATGCGCGTCAGTTGAAAGTTGTAATTGAAAAACAGGTTCGTCGTGCGCTTGGCATTCAGATGCCGTTGTAGCTGATAGCCAACGCTTCCCAGCCGATCGGTGAAAATCGGATTCTCCTCGTCGTGTTCGCCGGAGAGAATCGCACTGCCCTGATACTTTGTGCCGAAGAAGGATGGCTGGGTATACGTCAGGGCGGCGCGCTGATCCAGCCGCCCGGCAAACGCGCTGAAGTTCAGCGTCTCGGCCAACCCGCGCATATTACGCCGCGTGTACTGGAAGGTTCCGTCGGGACCCCAGTAGGTCTTCTGGCTGGTAACGAAAGTATTCGGCAAGCCAACCGGCGGAAGTCCCGGCACCGCAACCGTGCCGCTGGGAATCGCGCCGCCGCGATTCAGCACCTGGAAGCCGAAGCCATACACGATCGAGTTGCGTTTGGCCTCATGAACTTTCACCACCACGTCTTCATTCGACTGATCGGTGATCGCCCGCTTGGGATCGACCTCCGCCCAATCGAAAATGTTCTGGCTATACAGGCGGCTCTCGGCCGCCAGCATCGAGTTCTCGCTCAGCGGCTCTCCCGGCTGCAACCGCACTTCCTTGTCGATGAACGATTGCTTCGTGTGACCGCGCCCGTCGGTGATGATCACGGCCGTCTTCACCTGCGGGCCTTCGCTGATCTGATAGGTCACGTCCATGCGGTTCGGCTGTCCGTCCACTGGCTTGGCCACCGCATGAAACGCCGCGTTTAGATAGCCCTTGGTCAGATAGTTGGCCATGATCAGGCTGCGGTCTCTCGCGACCAGGTCCTGCGAGTAGGCTTTGCCCGGCCCGAGATTCAATCCCTTCGGCGCAAACTCCGACTCCGGCATGGTGTTGTTGCCCACAATCTGCAGATTGCGCACGACGTTCAGCGGTCCTTCGGTCACCTGAAACACGATGTTCACGTTGCCGTTGTCCCGCTTCACCGTCGGCACCACCTCCGCCTGGCTGTATCCCGCCGCCCGATACGTCTGCTTCAAATTCTTTGCGCTGGCCTGCACCAGTTGCTGGCTATAGGTGCCGTGCGAGAAGAACAGCCAACTGGCTTTTTCCACGCTGAGGTGCGGCGCCAATTCCTTCGAGCTCAAGTGCTGGTTGCCCTTGATGGCAACTTCCTTCACCTTGAAGCGTCCGTCCTTGTGGATGTCGTAGGTGATGTTCTCGCCCTTCGCTGTCTGGTCGACCTTCACATCGACCTTCGCGTCGAAATAACCCTTCTTCTGGAAATACGCCAGGATGTTCTGCTGGCCTTCCTTGATGAGTTCGTCGTTGACCTGGTTGACGGCGTACATCGGCACCAGCGACTTCATGGTGCGGCCCCAGATGTGCGCGCCGGTCGCGCGAATCTTCACCACCGGCCCGGTCTCGATGTGGAAGGTGATGTCGGCGCGATTGGTCGTCGGCTCGTACTCGGCGCCCACCAGCTTCACCTGGCCGGCGACAAAATCCTGCTTGGTGAGTTGATCCTGCATGTAGCTGGTCGCCTTCTGCAGGCGGCCATAGGAGTACGTCATGCCCGTCTTGAGCGAGTCGCCGCGGATACGCGCCAGCACAGCGTGCAGCTTCTTCTGCAGGTATGCGGTCTCTTCCGGAGTGGCGCCCTGCAGATCGACCTTGCCGATCTTGGCGCGCTTGCCCAGGTGACTCTGGAAGGCAACGTTAATCAGCCCATTCTGTTTGTCCTGTTCGAGCTTGGTCTCCACCTCGGCGAGAAAGTATCCGTGCTGGCGGAAAAACGTCGTCAGCGCATCTTCCGCCTGCCCAATGTCGTTGGCCGAATACGGCGTCTGCGGATTGTAGTTGGCCACCTGCAGCAGCCGCGTGTAGGTGAATTCGTTCAGCGCTCCGGGAAACTGGTACATGCCGATGTACATCGCCGGACGCAGCACGAATTCCACTTGTACGCCGTCGGCCGACGGCTGCAGGTCGACGTGAACATCGGTGACCCCCGGGCTGTCCTTCAGCGCCGTGATCGTCGCGTTCACCGCGTCCTGCGACAGCGGCTGGTTCGGCTTGACCGCGATCAGCCCCTGCACGTCGCTCATGCTGAGATCCGGACGGCCGGCAATCTCCACCGACGAAACGTTTTGGCCCACGTACGACGAAACCCCAAGAGTCGGCCCCTGAGCACGAACGCCGACCGACAGGCAAAGCAATAGCGCAGCCATCGCCGTCAGTTGGCACCAGAGCCAGCAAACACCACTGCGAATCGACATAGACGGAATATCCCGAACCGTAACTTGCTGAAAGCAGCTTTCCTGAGAGACTTGGATGCGAATTCCTCGCCCCGCGCCGGACGCGCCGAACCAGTTCCCGGCGAGTAATTCGCAAGAAAATTGAGCTGTTCTGAAATGTAAGTCGCCAGGCGGAGCGCATCGTCACAGGCGGATGAAAACTCGACTTGGACCCGAGTCGGACCCGGGTGCCCCATCCTTCTCGCCAGTTTTTGGCGAGAGGGTGGGCGGATCCCGCAAAAACCAGAACCGGGCGTTCAATCCCGGTTCAAAAAGCAAAAACCCGGCCGCATAGCCGGGTTCCTCTCAACTTCGACTCCATTTCCAGCATAGCAAACCGAATATCCAAATCATCAAAATCCGCCGCATTTATATCCTCTGCAATTTCCGGTGCTTACGGCTTATTGTTGCAATTCGCCATATTGACAGGTAAGAAACTGCCGGTAACGAAAGTAACGCCGGATGGTGGTAGGACAACCGGGTATCTCGCCCGCGCTCGCGCGAATTCCGCAACTCTCGGAGATTGTCATCACGACGACGGCTTCAGCCGGAGGAGGGATCTGCTTTCTGCCTGCCAAGGTACATCGTCCCTCTCCAGCAACAGCAGATCCCTCGCTCCGCTCGTGATGACAAGTCGCCGATACTGGATCTCTGGATCGCGAGATCCCCACTTGACCTCCCTCGCCCCTTCCCTCGAAAATCAATCCCTTGAAACTACAACGCTGCGCCCAACTGCTCCTCCTGCTGCTGCTGGCACCCGTGCTGCCCGCGGCCGACAAGTCTCCTGACGTTTGCGCGACCTGCATCCAGAAAAATCTGGAATACCTGGCTGGCCCTGAACTGCATGGCCGAGGCAGTGGCACCGAGGACGAGCATCATGCCGCGCAATACATCGCCGATCAGCTCAAGTCCTACGGACTGAAGCCGGCAGCCGAAAACGGCAGCTACATCCAGACCGGTTCCATTGCGACGCGTAAGGTTACGGGCACGCCGACGCTCACCTACACCAAGGGAGCGGCGCCGGTCACGCTGACGCAAGGCAAAGAGCTGGCGCTGTTCACCGTGACCCAGCCCGACGTCAGCGGCCCGCTGCAGAAGCTCGATCTCACCGACCCGAAGACCTCGCTCAACTCGATCCAGCCGGGAGCGGTTGTTCTCTTGAAGCTGAAACCCGACAGCAAGCTGGAGAATATTGTCGCGCCCCTGGTAGGCAGCAAGGCCGCCATCGTCATCATTCCCGTCTCGGCCGACAAGCAGCCGCGCTTCCTGCGCGCGATCAAGAACGGCCCGCGGCCCGAGAAAAAACTTTCCGACGAACCCTCCGGCCCCAGCGCGATGCTGATTTCGCAGGACGCCGCCGACCAGATGTGGACGCTCACCGATGGAGCAACCATCAAGTTCCACGCCGACGTGACGCCGTGGGAGACGACGCACACCTGGAACGTGCTGGCCAAGATTGAGGGCACGAGCAATTCTCTGCAGATCATCCTGCTCAGCGCTCATCTCGATCACCTTGGCGTTCACGACGGCAAAATGTATCCCGGCGCCGACGATGACGCCTCAGGCACCGTCGCCGTGATGGAACTGGCGCGCGCGCTGGCCAAAGAGAAACCGCCGCAGCGCACGATTGTCTTCTCCCTCTTCGGCAGCGAAGAAGCTGGCCTGATCGGCGCTCGCTACTTTTTGCAGCATCCGACGTTTCCGCTGAACGACATTGTCGCCAACCTGAATTTCGAGATGATCGGCCGCGCCGACCCGAAGGTGAAGCCGAACGAGTTGTGGTTGACGGGATGGGAGCGGACGAACCTCGGACCGGAGTTGGCCGCGCAAGGCGCGCAATTGGTCGCCGATCCGCATCCCGACCAGGGCTTCTTCCAGCGTTCTGACAACTTCGCGCTGGCCAAGAAAGGCATCGTCGCGCAGACGATTTCCAGCTACGGCCTGCACGCCGACTATCACCAGCCCACCGACACCATCGACAAAATCGACTGGCCGCACCTGGACAGCGCCATCGGCTCGATGATTGGACCGGTAAGCTGGCTGGCCAACAGCGACTTCAAGCCACAATGGAATGCCGGGGAGAAGCCGTGAGGAGCAGCCGCCAGTAGCCAGTCGTCAGTTGTCAGTTGGCGGTTGGCGTTGTCAATCGTTAGATTGGCTATCAATCGTCAATCGACTGCTCTCAATCGCGGTGCCTCGTGTCAAGGCACGATTGCTCTCAGTCGCGGTGTCGTGTATCAGGGCACGACTGTTCTGAGTCGCCGTTGCCTTGTGTCAGGGCACGACTGTTCTGAGTCGCCGTTGGCCTTGTATCAGGGCACGATTGTTTCTCAATCGCGTTTGCCTTGTATCAGGGCACGACTGTTCTGAGTCGCCGTTGCCTTGTGTCAGGGCACGACTTCAGTCGTGCCGTTACGCTTCCCCTACAATTTGTCATCCCGAGCCGAGGCGCGTAGCGCCGCAGTCGAGGGACCTGCGGTTCGTCGCCACGGCAGAATTCTTGTCGCTAGCGCGCCTCAGACCAGCCGCTGCGTCTCGCGATAACGGAAGCACTCGACGAGGTGATCGTTCACCATCCCGACCGCCTGCAGGTAGGCGTAGAGAATCGTCGACCCAACAAAGTTGAATCCCCGGCGCTTCAGATCCTTGCTGAAGGCGTCAGACTCCGCCGAGGTGGCAGGAATTTGATCCCTGGCCTTCAGACGATTCACCTTCGGCCGTCCGCCGACGAAGCGCCAGCAGTACGCATCGAAGCTGCCGAACTCTTGCTGAATGGCGAGAAACGCTCGCGCGCTGCGCACCGCCGCTTCGATCTTCATCCGGTTTCGAACGATGCCGGCGTCCAACGTGAGCTTTTGAATTTTGCTTTCGCTGTAACGCGCTACCCTCTCAGGATCGAAGCCGCTGAACGCCCGGCGGTAGCCTTCCCGCTTCCGCAGCACGATCGACCAGCTCAGTCCAGCCTGCGCCGCCTCGAGAATCAAAAACTCGAAATGTACGCGGTCATCGTGAACGGGGACGCCCCACTCGCGGTCGTGATATTCCAGCATCAGCGGGTCGTTCAAGCTGACCCATGCGCATCGTTTCATGCGTATACCCTCAAAGCGTTCAGCTCTCGATTTCTTTCAGCCAAAGATCGATATAGAGTGGTTCTCAGTGGCTTGGGTGGAGCACGCCTTCAGGCGTGCATTTGAAATCGGAACAACATTTCGGCTTTAGCCGCTGCGGTAACGCATGACCTCAGGCGCTAAAGCGCACCTCGGACAACGCCGAACAGCGCACGCCTGAAGGGCGTGCTCCACCCAAGAAGGCCAGCCGTGCATTTCAAGCTGACGGCTGAGCTTCTTCCAGCTCCTGCGACAGGCTCTCCCACTCACTCATCATCGCCTCAAGCTCCTCCCGGCGTTTCGCCAGCAGCTCCGTCCACCGCTGCGTCTCTTCCGCGCTGACAAAGCTCTGCAGCTCGCGCTCGCATTCGGCGATGCCATCTTCCAGGCTGGCAATTCCCTGCTCCACCTGCTGATGCCGCTCCTGCATCTGTTTCAGCTTGATGGGATTAATGCGCTTCTTCGACTGCCCCTGCGACCTCTGCTCCTGGTATCCCGGACTCTGACAATGTGGGAGCCCACGCCGTCTGCTCGGCTTCGCTGTCTTCGCCGGACTGCTGCCGCTGCTTGCGCCATAAGTAATCTTCGTAATTGCCCGGGAAGACTTCGACCCGTCCGTCGCCGATCTCGAAGATGCGCGTCGCCAGCTTGTCGATGAAGTAGCGATCGTGGGAGACGAAGACCACCGTGCCGTTGAATTTTTCCAGCGACTCCAGCAGCACGTCTTTGGCGCGCATGTCGAGGTGGTTGGTCGGCTCGTCGAGCAGCAGGAAATTCGACGGATGCAGCAGCATGCGCGCCAGCGCGTAACGATTGCGCTCGCCGCCCGACAGCACGCCGATCGGCTTGAACACATCGTCTTCGGAAAACAGGAAACACCCCAGCACACCGCGCAACTCGGTCGTCGATTTCTGCGGCGCCACGTCCGACAGATCGTCCAGCATGCGCCGTGACGGATCGAGTTCCTTGTACTGGTCCTGCGCAAAATAGTCCGGCTCGACGTTGTGCCCCAGATTCAGCTTGCCCTCGGTCAGCGGCTCAATGCCGGTGAGCAGTTTAATCAGCGTCGACTTGCCCGCGCCGTTCACGCCAACTAACGCGATGCGGTCGCCGCGCTGGATGGTGAAATTCGCGCCGCTGAAAACATGCTTTGCCCCGTAACTCTTGCCAACGTCGATGGCCTCGACCACCAGCCGCCCGCTGGGCTTGGGCTGCGGGAAGGTGAAGTGGATGGTGCGCTCGTCCTGCGGCACCTCGATGCGCTCGATCTTTTCCAGCTCCTTGATGCGGCTCTGTACCTGCTTGGCCTTCGTCGCCTGGTAGCGGAAGCGGTTGATGAAGGCTTCCAGCTGCTCGATGCGCTCGCGCTGATTTTTATAAGCGGCGACCAGCGAGTCGCGGCGCTCCTGCTTCTGTGCCAGATATTTTTCGTAGTTGCCGCTGTAGAAGTGAACGCGCTTGTTCCAGATCTCGGCGATGCGATCGACGGTCACGTCGAGAAAATAGCGGTCGTGCGAGATGAGGATGTAGGCGAACGGATACTGCAGCAGATACTGCTCGAGCCAGTTACGGGTTTCGAGATCGAGGTGATTCGTCGGCTCGTCGAGCAGCAGCAGGCTCGGCTTCGACAGCAGCAGCTTGCCCAGCGCAATGCGCATCTGCCAGCCGCCGGAAAATTCTTCGGTGTAGCGCGTCCAGTCTTCCTTCTTGAAGCCCAGCCCGTCGAGCACCGTACCCACCTGCGAATCGAGGGCGTAGCCGTCGTTCATGTGGAAGTGGCCGGAGATGCGCTGGTAACGCTCGGCCACCTGCGCGTATTCGTTCGACGCCGGATCGATCTCGCCCATCTTGTGGGTGAGCTCTTCCATCTCCTGTTCGAGCGCCTGCAGATTGGCGAAGACCGACATGCATTCGTCGAAGACGCTGCGACCGGAAAGTTTGAGGCCGTCCTGCGGCAGGTAGCCAAAGGTCGTGTTGCGCGCCGGGACGATGGTCCCGTAATCGAGCGACTCGAGGCCGCCGAGAACCTTCAGCAGCGTGGATTTGCCGGTGCCATTGGCGCCCACCAGCCCAACGCGCTCATTGGGCGTGATGAGCCAGTCAAGATCTTCGAACAGCAGCTTGGGGCCGAACCGTTTGCCGGCAGAAGAGAGTTGGATCATGAATTAAATTGGTCGCTTTGCGCTATGCGGCGGCCAGCACGCCCGAATGAAAGTCCGCCGGCTAAGCGATGGTCGTCGCTTGACGGCACAGCCTCACAAATCGGCTGCTTTGTATCAGGGCACGAATTCAGTCGTGCCGGCTGGTGCCGGTAGAGCGGACCTTCAGGTCCGCGTCTCGTGCGCCAAACAAAATTTAAGCCGGCTTCAGCCGGCGAAAGTGCCGCCGGGCCGAGGCCCGGCTCATTCATCTGTGGCCGTCGGGACGCAGCGCTAAAGCGCTGCTCTACCCGACTAATGCTTGCGGCTCGAAACTCGCGCCTAGTTGCTCTTCTTCTGTCCCTTCAGAATCCGCTCGTCGATGGGCTTTCTGCCGGCGAAGCCTTCTTCCACCCCGTGCCAATGCGTGATGCCCTGCTCGCCCAGCTTCCAGCACAGCAGGATCACTTCTTCCCCGACCAGGCAGGGAAAATCGAGCAGCCCGATGTCGAGGTCTTTCACCTGCACCCCGGTGGCATCGATTTCGGCTACCGCATCTTTCGCCTTCTGCAGCGCTTTGTCGCGCTCGGCTTTGCGGCGGGCAACTGCCATGATGTCCACGCGCCGTTCCGCCGTTGACGAAGACACGGCTGGCCAGCGCCTGGTGTTCGGCGTCGACTTCCTCGATCAGCTTTTTGGCATCGATGGCGGAGCGCAGCAGCGACTCCAGCACGGGCAACAGAGTCTCGGCTTCAGCAATGGTAAAGGTTCGCGCCATTTCCGTTTCCAGCCTCGCCAGAGTTTCGGCGGTGTGGCGTTCAACAACACGACGGCGATATGCCCGGACATCGGACCAATACCGGGGCACCCGCCGCAGGAATTTCTCACGAGGACGTTTGCGAATAATCACTGGATCTCTAACATCCTATCAAGTGCCGCGCGCGCCCACATCTTTACTTTTTCGTTTACCCTGATTTGATTCACAATATTTCCGTCGACCAGGTTCTCCAGCGCCCAGCACAAATGCTGCGGCGAGATGCGAAACATGGTCGTGCACAGGCAGCCCGAATCGTCGAGCGTGATCACCTGCTTATCGGGATATTCCTTCGCCAGCCGGTTCACCAGGTGAATTTCCGTGCCGATGGCGAACGCCGAACCGGCCTTCGCTTCCTTCACCCGTTTGATGATGTGGTCGGTCGAGCCGATGTCGTCCGCCTTCTGGCAGACCTCCCAGCGGCACTCGGGATGCACCACAACCTGGATGCCCGGATGGTTCGCGCGCACTTTTTCGACGTGCTCCGGCAGAAAGCGCTGGTGTACCGAACAGTGTCCCTTCCACAAAATAACTTTTGCTTTGCGCAAGCGCTCGGCCGACAAGCCGCCCTGCAGCTGATACGGATCCCACACCACCATTTCGTCGAGCGGAATGCCGCGCGCGAATCCGGTGTTGCGGCCCAGGTGCTGATCGGGCAGGAAGAACAGCTTCTCGTTGCGCTTGAAAGCCCACTCGAACGCGCCCTTCGCGTTCGACGAGGTGCAGACCAGCCCGCCGCGCTCGCCGCAAAACGCTTTAATCGCGGCCGTCGAATTCATGTAGGTGATGGGCGTAATGCCCTTGCCTTCGTCGTCGGTCAGGCCGAGGCGCACGAACTGCTCCCACGCATCTTCGACCTGTCCGATCTCGGCCATGTCGGCCATCGAGCAGCCGGCGTTGAGATCGGGAAGAACGACCGATTGTCCGCGGCGCGCCAGAATGTCGGCGCTCTCCGCCATGAAATGCACGCCGCAAAAAACGATGTACGAGCCTCTGGCCTCCGCGGCCATTTGCGATAAGCGATAGGAGTCGCCGCGGTAATCGGCCCAGCGTACGACTTCGTCGCGTTGGTAGTGATGTCCAAGGATGACGCACTCGTCGCCCAATTCGCGTTTGGCCGCGGCAATGCGCGCGTCCATCGAGCGATCGGGGAGTACGAGGTAGTTTTCAAGCGAGCAGGATGCCGCTTCCGTAACCGGTGCTGTAGCCATTCTTTTGTCTCTGCCTTCAGTCCCGGCGACGCTGCTCCGATGATCGGAAGGCGCCCCGGAACGGGGATGTTGAAAGCTGACTCGCGGCTCCAGTAGATCCACACACGCTTGCGCGCCCGACCTACGGGGATGTTGAAGCTGCCAGTTGACGCTTCTTTACTCTCACCTCATTCGATGACCCGTCCCCCACATACGTTACAAAATCGAGAAGCGCAGAAGATTCGCCGCTTCTCCCCACCACACAAGCGTTCCGGCGGATAATCGAACTCTCAATTGTTACGCGTCGATGAAGATTGCGCAAGGGGGAGTTGCGGAATTGGCAATTAGCGACTAGTTGCTAGCGACTAGCTACTAGCGACTAGCCGCCGGATTTCAATTTTCGCTTTTCGCTCTGGGCTTTTCGCTTTTCGCCAGAACCCTCAGCAAATTGTCATCCTGAGCGCAGCATCCGCCTGCCTTTTGCTCCGCCGTATTTGCGGAGCGCGGATGCGGAGTCGAAGGATCTGCGGTGGGCTCGCGCAGGAAGTATCCTTCCACCACGAGCAAAACGCAGATCCTCCGCTTCGCTCAGGATGACAATTCAAGAAGTGCGAACTGCCGACCTGGCGCAAACGAAAAGGCCATCGCCTCGGAAGTTCATTACGGCGTCACCGACTGAATCACCTCCTGGCCCTTCATCGGAATCGTGACGATGTCTTTGCCACCGACATTCATTTTGGTCAGATCGACCATCTTGATCTGGCTGTTGTCGTAGGTGCGGAAGTAAAACTTCATCGCCTTCAGATCGCAGGCGCTGGTCCACAGCGTGTAATCGGCTTCTACGTTGCCGTGCGCATCGGTCTGGCGCGTCGAACCTTTGGGGATGTCAAAGTTGTTCAGGATGTGAAACAGTTCCAGCACCGCGTCCTCGCCGGTCTTCGACGGCAGCACCGATACGCTGAACGCAACCGCGCGCACGAAACGCGAGGGCGGCGTGAAGTCACCCGGCAGTCCCAGCATGCCGGTTCCCTGCCCAAGCGGCTGCAGCGTGACCCCCGACCCAAGCTTCACCGGCGGCACGTTGTCGAGCGAGAAGTTTACATAGTTGCGCAGGTTCGTCATGTGCCAATCGAACGACGGCGAATTGGTGACCACACCCAGCGGGTTGTCGAAGACATGAAGCTTGCCGTCGAAGTATTCAATGACAATGCTCTTGCCGCTTGCGTCGTACACAACATAGTGCACCGGTGGCACGAACCCCCAGGCCTGAAAGACGACGCTGGGCACGACGATGTTGCCGATGCCCTCGCGCACTTCGTCGACGGTGGCAAAATTCTCCAGCAGATAGGAGCCAACTTGCCACGGAGCGATCGTCTTAGCGGCATCGGGAGCGGTGTACGGCATGAAGTCGGCAGTAGTCGGAAAGTAGAACGTGCCGACAGCGAGCCCTTTCTCGTTAAGGCCGTCGAAGAGATATGGCAGGCCTTCTCCGTTGGCGCCCAACGTGGCGTACCTCGTTTTCCACTGCAGACCAGGCTTGCCATCGGGCGTAACGCCGGCGCGCGCGAAGCCCCGCGGAATCATGATGACCTCGGAATGGATGTCGCTGCCGAACTCCAGCGTGCGGCCGCGCACGACGCTGCCGTCTGCGGCGGTGAGCCTGATGCCGGTGCATGCCATGGCCAAAGGCACGCCCAGCAGAGCGGAGAGAGATAGAGTGAGGACGATATGACGCAATTTCACAGGTAAATCCCTTTCAACGGAGATCTTGGGCAGGCAGCGAAGAGCAGCGCTCGCTTCGCTATCGAGGAGGGTCTGTGTACTAGCGTCTGTTCCTATCGTAGGACTGACTATGAGACCGGGGAAGGATGTCCGTCACAGGAGATTGGTTATTCGCGAAGTGTGGCGAAGCGACTGTGCACACGCTACAGCGGGTGACCCGTACGTGGAATTGTCATCCCGAGCCGAGCGAAGCGGAGTCGAGGGGCCTGCGGTTTGCTTGCGATGGAACGATCTCACCACCAGGAACGAACCGCTGGTCTCTCCGCGCGGGCTGAAGCGCTTGATTGGGATGACAATTGAAATCCTCGACTCGCCTCTTCCGGCAAGAGGTTCATAAACCGCGAGTGTGCGGAACACTGGCAGCTCTTTCGATGGGTGCTAACGGCTAATTCTAACGGCTTAGTGCGGCCTTCAGCCCCCGATGTGAACCATGGTCCGCGATGCCGGGATAAAGCCGGGCTCGCCGATGTGGTGGCGGGCTTCCTTGTGGTCGACGACTTCGCGGATGAAGCCGGCCATCTCTTCGTCGCTGGCGCCGCGCTGCATCAGGGCCGCCAGATCGTGCTCGCGTACCGAGAACAGGCAGGTGCGAATCTTGCCGTCAGAGGTCAGGCGCACGCGGCTGCAATGTCCGCAGAAGGGATGCGATACGGGCGCGATGATGCCGATCTCGCCAACGCCGTCTTCAAAGGTGTAGCGGTGCGCGGTCTCGCTTCCCTGCTGGCCCAGGTCGCGCAGCGGCATGAACTCGGCCATGCGCTCCAGAATTTCGTCGAGCGTGACCACGATCTCCGGCGACCACACGCGATCTTCTTCCAGCGGCATGAACTCGATGAAGCGCACGCTGACGCCTTCGTCGCGCGAGAAGCGGCCGAAGCCGGTAATCTGATCGTCATTGAAGCCGCGCAGCAGCACGCAGTTGATCTTCACCGGGTTCAGCCCGGCGCGTTGCGCAGCGCGTACTCCGGCCAGCACGCGCTCGTAGCTGTTGGGCACGCGGGTGATACGCGCGAAGTGCTCCGGTTCGACCGCGTCCATCGAAACCGTCACACGCGACAGGCCGGCGTCGGCCAGCGGCTGCGCCAGCTCGGCCAGCAGGTGTCCGTTGGTGGTGAGCGCGATGTCCAGCGGCTCACCTTCGAGCGTGCGCATGGCCGCAAGCTCGCGCACCATGTCGACCAGGCCGTTGCGCAGCAGCGGCTCGCCGCCGGTGAGGCGGACCTTGGTGATGCCCAGGCCAACGAATACGCGCGCCATGCGCAGGTAGTCGGCGATAGGCATCTCCGGAAACTGCGGGCCATCGCTGCCCGAGCGGCAATAGACGCATCGGTAGTTGCAGCGATCGGTGATGGAGATCCGCAGATCGCTGATGCGGCGTCCGTGTTGGTCGTGGAGGAACATCGCTTATTTTCAGGAGTTGTCATCCTGAGGAGGGCTTCAGCCCGACGAAGGATCTGCGGTTCAGCGCGCCTTCCCACCGGGGCAAACCGCAGATCCTTCGCTTCGCTCAGGATGACAATTCAACTTCTGGATGACAATTCAACCTCGAGACGACAACTCAATCTCAGGATGACAAATTGTGCGGGAAAGGAGAGCACACACGTGCAGACGCACGCTAAGGTTGTTCCCTTTCCAAGCACGGGAGGCGTGGACGTTTCCCTCCACACCCTCGGTCCGGTAAAAGCGCTTTGCGCCAGTCTTTATTCGCCGATCGCCAGAAATCCTCATCAGCATCTCTGGCAAAAAGCGAATAGCGAACGGCAAATAGCAATTCCACCGGACACCGCCGCCGCAGCCATCGGTATGCCATTAGGCCGCGGAGGTCGGAAACTCCAGCCATTATAGATGCGAAAACCCGGGGAAAGCAGCAGCGGTTTGTAATTGGCAACCAGCGGCTGGCAACTTGCGATTAGCTGTCGACAAACCTCGTGCATCGCGGCTCTGTAACCACTGGCTCATGCGAAACCTACTTTTAGGAATCGTCGGCGGAAAAGTTACGACTTGTCATCCCGAGCGGAGGCGCGTACTTTGCGCCGGAGCCGAGGGACCTGCGGTTTGCACATGCCGGAAGGATCCTTGTGGTACGAACGGACCGCGGATCCTTCGACTACGCATCCGCCCGCCGCAAGAGCGGCGGAAAGGCAGGGCGGATGCTTCGCTCAGGATGACAATGCGTTGGTGGGTTGGGACGAGATTCCGACTAGCGGGATTCAGCGCTCCTCACATCCCTTCGTAATTCGGGCCGCCGCCGCCCTCGGGTGGAACCCAGGTGATGATCTCGTACGGGTCCATGATGTCGCAGGTCTTGCAGTGCACGCAGTTCGACGGGTTGAGGTGAATCTCCAGGCCGCTGGGCGTGTCCTGCGCTTCGACCATCTCGTAGACATTCGCCGGGCAGAAATTCTTGCACGGGTTGCCGTATTCCTTCACGCAACGCTCGTTGCAGATCGTCGTGTCGTGAATCACCAGGTGCGCCGGCTGATCTTCTTCGTGCTTGGTGCCCGAGTGGTAGAGGTCGGTCAGCTTGTCGAAGGTAAGTTTGCCGTCGCCCTTGGCCGGGCCAATGATGTCCTTCTCAGCGCCGCCGTCGTTGGGCAACGTGCGCAGCATCTGCATGTGGCGATGTCCGGCGTCGTTCATGTAACGCGCCTTCAGGCCGCGGCCGCCGGTGAACTGCTGGATGCCGGCGTGGACCATGCCCGAAAGAAATCCCTGCTCGAAGCCCTGATGGAAGTTGCGCACCGGCCACAGCTCTTTCTTGATCCAGCTGTTCTCGACGCGCGTCTGGAAACCCTCGAGCACGGGCAGCGAGAAATCGCCTTTAGCCATCGCTTCGAACGCGGTCTCGGCCGCGAGCATGCCGCTCTTGATCGCCAGGTGAATTCCCTTCAGGCGCTGCGAATTCAGGAAGCCGGCCGAGTCGCCGAGGATCATCCAGCCATCGCCGGATAGCGGCGGAATGCACCACCAGCCGCCGTACGGCAGCGACTTCGCGCCGTAGCGCACCATCTTGCCCCCTTCGAGCAGCTTGGCGATGAAGGGATGCTTCTTGAACTGCTGCAAGACGTGCTGGGGATCGATGCGCGGGTCTTTGTAGTCGAGCCCGGTCACGAAGCCAAGCGAGGCGATGTTGTCTTTCGAGCCGTAAATCCAGGCGCCACCGTACTCGTTGAACGTGAGCGGGTAGCCCATGGTGTAGATGACTTCGCCGGCAGCGAGTCGTCCGGCGGGCAGTTCCCACAGCTCTTTCACGCCGACGCCGTAGGTCTGCGGATTGCGCTCGCGATCGAGTTGGAAGCGGCCGACCAGTTGCTTGGTCAGCGAGCCGCGCGAGCCTTCGGCCAGGATCACGACCTTCGACTTCAGATCGTAGCCCGGTTCGAAGTTCGATTTCTGCTGGTTGTTCTTGTCGACGCCCTTGTCGTCGGTGCGGACGCCACAGACGCGTCCGGATTCGAACAGCAGCTCGGAGCCGGCAAATCCGGTGAAGACGGTGATTCCCGCTTCTTCGACTTTCTGCCCCAGCCACTTCACAAACTTGTTAATCGAGATGACGTAGTTGCCGTGATCGCGCATGGGCGGCGGGGTGATGGGAAATTTGAACTTGCCGGTCGGCGTCAGGAAGTAGACCGCCTCTTTCACCACGGCGGCGTCCAGCGGCGCCTCCTTTTCGAAATCGGGCAGCAGCTCGCGCATGGAGCGGGGATCGAGCAGTGCTCCGGAGAGGCAATGCGCGCCAATGTCACGCGCTTTTTCCAGCAGGTAAATGTTTTCTTTGCTGAGCTGATTGTCGGGGTGAGCAGCGTTGTGCTGGTCGATCAGCTGCGAGAGGCGCAGCGCACAAGCCATGCCGGCGGGGCCTCCGCCGACGATGACCACATCGGCTTCCATAACGGGGCGTTCAACATCGGGGAGCGACTTACGAAAAACTATCATCAGACCTAATCCAGAAGCTTGGCAATATAAGTATTAATTCGATGCGAAAAGGCAGTATGCCACAATGTCAGAGTTCGCTCGTTGGCAAGTAAGATACGCAGACGCAAAGACACAAGTTCCCAGCGTGACGCGAAACGAACCCTCAAAAACATTGAGACTCAGGAGCCAGGCCGGTCACGGCAGCTCAAGCAAATCAAATCCGCAAGGGACAAAATACGGCAGGAACGGCAAACTCCAGGGTCCGGCAGCCGGCTAAGCGCCTTTGGCCTTTTTCACCTCTTCCACCAGCGGTGGAACGATGTCAAACAGGTTGCCCACCACGGCGATGTCCGCAATCTCGAAAATGGGAGCCTCGGAATCTTTATTCACCGCGATAATGGTACGCGCCCCTTTCATTCCCACCACGTGCTGAATTGCGCCACTAATTCCCAGCGCGAGATACAGCTTGGGCGCGACTGTCTGGCCGGAAGAGCCGACCTGGCGGTCCATGGGCAGCCAGCCGGAATCGCAAATCGGACGCGACGCCGCGATTTCGCCGCCCAGCGCCTCGGCCAACTGCCTGGCAATCTCGATATTCTTCTGCTCCTTGATGCCGCGGCCAACCGCGACGATGATCTCTGCTTGTGTAAGATCGACCGCCTGCTTGGCTTCCTTGAATGGCGCGTCGGGCTTGTTGCGAATCACGCTGTCGGCGATCTCAACGTTCACGGTTTCGACCGGAGCGGCAGCATCGCCCTGCTGCACCTGGTCGCCGCGGAAGGCGCCGTTCTGGAAGGTCGCAAAGTACGGCCCATCGCCCACGAATGCCACATCGGCCGCGAACTTGCCTTGAAACATCTGGCGCGTGAACAGCAGCTTCCCACCTTCGTACTTGTAGCCGACCGAATCGCTGATCAGAGCGCGGCCGAGCGTCGCTGCCAGCTTGGGAGCGAAGTCGCGTACCTGATAGGTGTGCGGCATCAGCACCAGCTTGGGCTTCACCTGCTCGACCAACTGCTTCAGCGCCGCAGCGAAACCGTCGGGGGTGTAAGGCTCCAGCTTCGCCGACTCGACGTCGTACACCTTCGCGACTTTGGTCTTGGCGATCTCGTTGGCGATCTCGCCGACGCCGCTGCCCACAACGGCGGCTTCCAGCGTCCAGCCGGTTTCGGCCGCCAGAGCCTGCGCTCCGGTCAGCGTTTCGTACGATACCCGATTCAGCTTGCCTTCTCGTTGCTCAACAACAACCAGGATGGTGTCTGACATTTAGGAGTCCTATCTAGCATTAGCGATTAGCAATCTAGCGATTAGCAACCAGTTAGGCTTAATCGGGCGCCATGCCGCCAGATGCTTCCATCCGGCGACGACCAAGTGCCAAGCTAGTTGCTAACTGCTAGTTGCTAATTGCTTTCTTCACCGATTCTGTCGCCGGATCCGGGTTCCAACCAGCGCCAGGATCACGCCGGTGACCGCCAGACACGCGGCAATTATCGCGAATCTCGATTCGCCCAGCTTGACCGCCGCCGGCTGAAAAAAGAACACCAGTGACGCAAACAGAATCATGACCCAGCCAATGGCCAACATGGCCGAGCCGTTTTCACGTTTCTCTTCTGACGATGACATAGCCGCCTCCAGCGACGACATGCCACCCTCGCTCTACCCAAACCGTTGCGCGTACTCAGGCGACGCGGTTCTCTTCAGCCTCTTCCCGGGCGTCCTGACGCGCGGTGCGCGCCATGTCGCGCTGCCCCAGTCGGGTCGCGCCAATGGCCCGGCGATACCGCGTTCCCATGATCACCAGCACCAGGCCGGCGATGCCCTCGACGGCCAGCCAGATGGGCCAGAACATCGAGCCGTTGCGTAAGCTCTGGAAGAAGTAGATTCCCAGAATCCCGTCCATCCAGAGCAGAATCCATCCGATGGTCAGCATGATGGAGCCGAGCTGACGGTTTTCCACAGTGTTGTCGATGGCAACCTGATCGCGATCAAATCCTGGCATATCGAGCAGACTCCTTGAACGTATTAGGTTCTTACCCGGTTTAGATGCCGTATGAGCGACTAGCAACTAGCGGCTAGCCTTTAGCAAAACCTTGCTCGCTATACCTGGAATCGCGAACTTCCTCCAACAACGTCGACGAACTCAACTGTCGCGTGCCGCCGGCTAAAGCCGGCTCGACTTTTCTTCACGCCCGCTACCCAGCGCTTCCGCGCTGGGCTAATCACTTCCAACCGCCTTACGGGGGGCCGATATCGCATGAGGATGAAGTAGCTAATAGCTAATCGCTAGTAGCTGCCCCTACAACACCCGCACTTCGTTGCGCAGCTTCTCGACAAGCTTCTTCGCCACTTCCGCCGGAGGCCCTTCGATCACTTCCGTCTTCTTCGTCTTCTGCGGAATGTAAAGCTTCTCGATCTTCTGCAAATTCTCGCCCAGCGCCGACTTCACCTCGTCGAAGCTGACCTTCTTCAGCGGCTTGTTCTTGGCCTGCTTAATGCCGATCAGCGTGGCATAGCGCAGCTTGTTGATGCCCGACTGGATGGTCAGCACCGCCGGCAGCGGCATGTCGACAAACTGGAAGAAGCCGGCTTCGAGTTCGCGTTTCACCTTGATGCCGCTGTCACCTTTTTCGATCTGCATGATGATGGTGGCGTGCGGCCAGCCCAGCAGCTCGGCCAGGATCACGCCGGTCTGGGCAAAGCCGAAGTCGTCGGATTGCAGCCCGGTAAAAATCAGGTCGAAGTTTTCTTCCTTGACCGCGGCAGCAAAAGCCTTGGCCGTGTTGAAGGCGTCGAGGGTGACAAAGTTGTCGCCTTCGAGATGAATGGCGCGGTCGGCGCCCTTGGCCAACGCCTCGCGCAGCACCTGCTGCGAGCGCGCCGGGCCGCTGGTGATGACCACCACTTCTCCGCCGTGCTTCTCTTTCTGGCGAAGCGCCTCTTCCAGGGCGTAGGCATCGGGCTCATTCACTTCGTAAGAGACATCCTCGCGAATCCATGTCCCGCTCTCGTTGAGCTTCAGCGGGGCGTCTTTCTGCGGAACCTGCTTCATGCAGACCAGGATCTTCACCGGAAATTCCTCGTTGTTCTATTGCGGCGTTGGATATGAGTACGAAACGGGCAAGTATAAATGAATGGCGGTTCAGTTGGGAAACGCCGGAACCGGCCAGTTCTCTCTCGGGAATGATAGATGCCGGCTTGAGGCGGATTGTCAGCCCGCTCGACGGCATCTTAGATACGAAGACCCGAGGTGTAGATGAACAACCGCTTCCGATTTTTGACAGCCGGCGGCTCCCATCAGGACGCCGGCCTGCTGGTTTTGCGCGTGGTGATTGCGGGCTCGCTGCTGATCAAGCACGGCCTCGAGAAGGTGTTCACGTTCTCGACGATGGCACAACACTTTCCTGATCCCATTCACATCGGACCGGTGCCAAGTCTGGTCATCGCCATGATCGGCGACTTCGTCTGCAGCATTCTTATCATGATGGGACTGGCGACGCGCTGGGCTGCGCTCTACAGCTTCTGCAGCCTCTTTGTCGCCTGGGCCTTCGTGCATCACTTCGCGTTCTTGAGCAAACAGCAAGGCGGTCACGGAGAGCTGATTGTCTTGTTCCTCGGCGCGATGCTGGCGCTCGCACTCACCGGAGCGGGGCGTTACAGCCTGGACTATGTGCTCACGAAGTCCCAGCGATGAGTTGCTGTCCCATCTCGCGATTGGCGCCCGACGTTCGGCCATCCTTCGGCCTAACGTGGGTGGAATTTCGTCGAACCCGGGTTAACGTCCGACGTCCGGACGTGAACCTGGGCCAGCAACGATCTTCGAAATCAGGACCGGCGCTTATCCGCGCGTCTTTCGTCCCAGCTTGCGCCGATGCTTTTCGCGCTTAAGCTTCTTCGCCGCCTTGGCGGCCGACTTGGTTGTGGAGTTTGCGGCTCGGGTGCGCGGCTTGGACGAAGCGGGAGCAGATGTGCTCGAAGCGCTGCGTCCCTTGCTCGCGGTTGCGGACTTCGCTTCGGCTTTCGTCGGCGCCTCTTCCTGTTGAGCTTTCTTATCGGGGGAGTCATCGCTGTCGTTCACCAGTCCGTTTACCTTCGACGCGACTGTTCCTAATGCCGACCCGACGGAGCGAGCTACTTTTATGAGCGTATCGTCGTGCGCTTGCTGCTTTTCTTCCATGTTGCCGCCTTGCGTGTGAAGTGGCCACCACCGCGGCCGGAGCTGCGGCATTCAGTTGGAAGCGAGTAGAAGCCGTAAGGGTGCCCGACCACCAGTGTCGGGGATGATGCTCTACGTCGAGAGCGCTAGTGCCCCACGTTCGGCCATCCTTTGGTCTAACGCGGGTGGAATGCCGTCGAACCCAGGTTAACGTCCAACGTCAGGACGTGAGCCCTGGGTCAGCGAAAGAGCGAAATTCTGTTTAGTTGTCGCGCCACAGCATGGCCGAGATCGTTCCCTGGTCCTGGAAGATCTGCAGCAGGTCCGTCAACTGGCTAATGGGAACATCGTTGACCACCAGTTGATAGATCAGGTGCTTGCCGCTCTTAGTTTCGATATAGCCACCAAAGGCCTGGCCTTTGATCATCAGTCCGGCAGCCGAGCCTTCGGCATACGTTCCGGTCTTGGCGCGGACTTTGCCCTTCGCGCCGGCCAGCGTGGGGTCGGATTCGAAGTCGGTAACGAAGCCCAGCGAGCCGTCGACCCCGAGTATCGGCAGCGAGTCGAAGAAGGTCGGGAAGGTTGGCTGCCGGCTGAGCGAGGCCAGCATGCGCGTGACCGCGAAGTCTGACGCTGTGGTAGCTCCCCCACCGCTGCCGTCGACAAAGTGGTAGTCCTTGGCGACGATCGAGTAATTCGCCAGCAGGTTCTGCTGCTCGACGGCCAACGCGTCTTTCATGTTGTCGACCTTCTGCGTCAGGCCGTAGAGCACCAGACTGGTGTCGGCGCCGATGTTGTAGCTGACCTTGAGAATGTACTTGGCGTAATCCCTGTAGGGCATGCCTACCAGGTTGGCGACCTCAGACGTCTGACTGTACTCGCGCTTGGCCGGCAGCAGCGATGCTGGATTCGGCTTGACGGCCGCGGCGTCGACTGTGACGCCCGCAGCCTGCAGCTTCTCGATGAAGACCGTGCGCGCGTAATCCGTCGGGTTCACGATGCGGAAGGTCTGCACCAGCGGAAACTTGCCGGTGAACATGGGCTTGTAGTTGAGAGGGAGATTGCCGATGACAGTGCCTGTGCAGCCCGGCGTGCCGATGCACTTGGGGGATTCGGGATCCAGCTTGACGGCGAACTCGGACGGGGCGGCGGTGGTCATCAGCTTGTTGTCGACTCCGAGCGCGGCCGACACCGGTCGCCAGCGGACCGACGCTGCGCTGCCGGCCGCCGCCGGATTGATGGTCAGGTCGACAACGTCGTCGTTGACGAAAATCGGCGTGACCTTGAATTGGTCGCGAAAGTTGAAGGCCTGGAAGAGGCGGTCGTCGATGACGATGTCGCCGGCAACTTTCTTGATGCCCGCTGACGCGACTTGCTGTGCCAGCGCGGTGTAGCCGGCCAGCGGATCGGGCGCGGTCAGCACGGCATTGCCCAGCGAGTCGGCCTCGTTGTGATCGAAGTTGCTGATGGCGATGCTGCCGTCGGGATTCTTGCGGCCACCCATGGTCAAGTCGCCGGATGCGACGAGCACGAGATTGCCATGCAGCACGCCGGACTTGTCGACGTCGCCCGTGCGATAGACCGGCGTGTCGTATGTGTGGTTAGGGCCGATCTGGTTGAGCAGCTCGCCGATGGTGAAGACCTTGCGTACCGAGCCGATGAAGAACTGGCGGCCTGCATTGTAGTCGATGAGCACCTTGCCGCTGGCATCAATGACGCGCAGGCCCCACGAAGCCTGTTTGTAAATCGGCTTGGTAAAGATTTTCTGGATATCGTCGGGAATTGCGGCCGAAGAGGAAGACGAAGCGTTGAAGGCTTGAGCGGAGAGAGAAGTCGCCGAGAAAAAGACGGCGACGGCGATGAAGGATTGCAGTCGTAACATGTATGCCCCGAATGTTCAGCGCGGGAATCGTATCACGAGGAGAGTTGCAGGTTGGTTGTCGACCGGCACCTGATCGTCGTGAATGCAAGGCCGGTACCCTATGTTTGGCCGTCCTTTGGCCTAACGTGGGTGCGAGACCCAGGTTAACGTCCAAAGTCAGGACGTGAACCTGGGGCACCAACAACACACGACCAACAACACACACTAACAACAAGGATCCGCGGGTGCCCTACTCGTTCGCGGTTTTCGAATGAGTGGTAGATCTCACCGTGTGCTCTGTTCGCGCTCCAGCAATTTCTTCTTGCGCTCGACGCCCCAGCGATAGCCGGAAATATCTCCGTCGCTGCGAACCACGCGATGGCATGGCACTGCGACTGCTACCGGATTCGTCGCGCAGGCGCACGCCACCGCTCGCACCGCCGTAGGCTCGCCGATCTGGCGGGCGACTTCGGTGTAGCTGCGCGTCTGGCCGCGCGGAATCTGCCTAACGCATCCCACACTTTCTTCTGAAACGCGGTGGCGCGAATATCGAGCGGCAAATCGACGGTGGTGTTCTCGCCGCGAATTGCTGCCAGCAGGGGTTCGACATACTCGCGCAGTGCTTTGTCGTCGCGATGAAATTCCGCGGCGTGGAATTCTTCCCGCAGAGTTTGCTCAAGCCCGGAAACACTTTCGCCGAAGCGAACGGCACTCAGGCCGCGCTCGGTCGCCGCCACCAGCATACGACCCAGTGGGGTAGCGACGATGGCGAAACGAAGATTGGCGCCTTTGCCGCCGCGGCGATACTCGCCCGGCGTCATCCCTAACTGCTGCGAAGATTTCTCGTATAGGCGGCTGGGCGAGCCGAAGCCCGCGTCGTACAACGCGGTGGTCACGTCATCGCCTTTTCGCAGGCCGGACTTGACCTGCTGCATGCGTCGCGCCGACTGATACTCGCGCGGGCTGAGTCCGGTGGCGCGCTTGAAGAAGCGCTGGAGATGAAACGGGCTGACTCCGACGCGCTTGCTCAACGCCGCGAGGGTCACGGACGCCTCTGCCTCGTCAAGAATGCGGCGAGCCCTGAGCACGGCCTGCGCCTGCGAGGAAACCTCCGTCGGCTTACAGCGCAGGCAGGCGCGATAGCCGGCGCGCTCCGCATCGTTGGGATTTTCGAAGAACTCGACCGAGTCACGCCGCGGCCGACGGCTGGGACACGACGGCCGGCAATAGATTCCGGTGGTGCGCACGGCGAAGACGAAGCGCCCGTCCTGGCGGGCGTCGCGCGCCATGACCTGCTGCCATTTGTGTTGAAGTTTGGTTTGCATGCTCATACGGTACGTCCGTGCGTCAGATGGCGATATCCGGAGGTTGCGGGCAAAGTAGATCACTTGCCAGTCAGTTGCCAGTTCTCAGTGGCAGAGACACAGCTCTGTGCCAGGCACGACTTCAGCCGCGCCTAAAGATTTTCATCACGACCAGGGCTTCGGCCCAAGGGGCGAGGGCTGCTTCTCTGGATCCGCATGGACCCGCCGCCTCCGACGAAGTCGTGCCCTGACACGGCTGTTACCGCTCATGATGAATAATATGCGGCTGTAAACGTAAGCCTCGCCTCTGCCCTCGTAGCCTCAGCCTTTCTCCCTGGCCCCTACCCTCGGGCCCCTTTCCCCTTTCCAACAATCTCCTTCGCTTGCTCCACCGACTCGAACACGTGGGCGTTGATGCCTACGGCTCGTGCGCCTTCCACGTTGCGTGGGCGGTCGTCGAAGAACAGCGTCGCGCTGGGGCTGGCAGCCGAGTCTGCTCCAGGCAGATGCGATATATCTCCGGATAGGGCTTGATGACGCCGTGGTCGCACGACCAGATTTGCACTTCGAACTCGTCCAGCCAGTCGAAGGCGCCGCGCACTTCGTTGAGCAGATCGATCGGGATGTTGGAGAGAATCGCGGTGCGCATGCCCTGCGCGCGGATCTCGCGTGCCAGTTCAATCGCGGCGGGATTGGCGCGCACCCACATGCGATTTTCGAAATCGACGATTTTTGCGATATGTTCCGCGCGTCAGCGAAATGCCGGCGGCTTTAGCGAAGTGCTGCCAGTGTTGCTCGCAACTGTGGCGGCCGCAGTCGTACTCGTCGCGCGTGTCGGAGTAAATCTGGTAGAACGGTGGTTCGGCGATGCCGACCAGCTTTGCGAATTCCTGCAACTCGGCCGGCGTGGGCGAGTGGCTCAGCACGCGACCGTAATCGAAGACGACAACATCCCAGGGTGTTGATTCCATCCACTTCATTTTCACACATGGAGTTGGAGCCGCGAGCGATGGCCGCGCATCCGATAGGCGTCTGTTTCAGAAAGGAACACGATGAACACAGAGAATGGTCTCATCCACCTGGAGAGCAAACATTCCGTCGACGAAACCGTTGAGCGCCTGCAACTGCTGCTGCAGGAGAAAAAGATCAACATCTTTGCCCTGATCGATCACAGCGGCGAAGCGGCAAAGGCCGGGCTGGCCATGCGGCCCACCAAGCTGCTCATCTTCGGCAATCCCAAGGGCGGCACGCCGCTGATGCAGGCTGCGCCCACGGTCGCTATCGACCTGCCGCTGAAGGCGCTGGTGTGGGAGGACGTCGACGGCAAAGTGCGGCTGACCTACAACGCTCCCGAATATCTGCAGCAGCGGCATAATGTTCCGCTGGAGCTGCTGCCGAATATTGCCGGGGTGAATGGCTTGCTTGAGAAGGCGGTGGAGTAGACTACGACCTGGGAAGCGATAGTATACATGCGCAACATGATTATTCATGCTTGACATGATGGTAGGTGCGGCGTACGTTTAAGTTTGATTAAGACATTCGCGGACAAACGTACGCGGGAGTTTTGGGAGACCGGGCGGTCGAGTAATTGGCCTCCCGCAAACCTGCGTCAAGCGGCCAGGCGAAAACTGGCAATGCTTGATGCGGCGGAACGGCTGGACGATCTGAAGTGTCCCCCAGGAAACAGGCTTCATCCGCTGCAAGGCGAGCGCAGCGGCCAGCACGCGATCTCCATCAACGCGCAGTTCCGGATCTGTTTCCGGTGGGAAGATCAAAATGTCTACGACGTGGAAATCACGGATTACCACTGACCTGAGGGACGGCGATGAGTCTTGAAAGACGAAGTGCGGCTGGCTGGGCGATACACCCTGGCGAGATTCTCAAGCAGGAATTTCTGAATCCGCTCGGGATGAGCCAATACAAACTTGCCCAATCCATCGGCGTTCCTGCGCAGGCCATCAACGACATCGTGCGGCGCAAACGCGGGATCAGCACCGACGTCGCTCTGCGGCTGGGCAGATTTTGGGGCACCACACCTGAATTCTGGCTGAACTTGCAGATCGCCTATGACCTTCACGTTGGCAGGAAACAGGCGAAATTCAAGCTGGAAAAAATACGACCTTATCAGGCGGCGTAAGGCTGGGCCATTCCAGGGATGCGCTCTGCCCTGGGTGGGCACCGCAGATCATTCGACGCCGCGTCCCCCCGAGAATTCAGAGCGAAGACTTCGATCCAACTGAGGGCTGAAAGCCCACTACGCCAAAGCCCAACCCACAGCTCAGCAGCTTTCCTACACTGCCTTCAGCAGCATGCAGGTGATGTCGTCGTGTTGTGGGGCGTCGCCGGTGAAGCGGTCGAGGTCGACCATGATGCTGTTCAGCATCATCTGCGGCGAGAGCAGCACGCCGGCGTTGACCATGGTCATCAGGCGCATCTCGCCGTACTCCTCCTGCCGGTTGTTCTCGGCTTCGATCACGCCGTCGGTAAACACAACCAGCCAGTCGCCGCTCTCCAGCGTCACCGCTCCTGAGGCGTAAGGGGCGTCGCTCATGATGCCGAGCGGCACGCCGCCCTGGTCGAGGCGCTCCATTGCTCCGGTCTTGCGGCGCAGGATGGGATTGTTATGGCCGGCGTTGATGTAATTCATCACCCGCGTCGTTGGGTCGTACTCGGCGATGAAGGCGGTGGTGAAGCGGCGGCCGTTCTGGCTGTTGGTGCAGGCATAACGGTTCATGCTGCCGACGAGTTCGACCAGGCTGCCGGGCGCGGCCGAAAGCGTCTTCAGGCTGGCCTGGAAGGTCGCCATCAACATGGCCGCGGGAATGCTTTTCCCGGCCACGTCGGCGATGGCGAAGAGGTAGGTCGAATTCGGCGACTCGCAGGGACGCGCGAAGACGTCGTAGTAGTCGCCGGCGACGGTGTTGGCGGGCTTGGTGGTGAAGGCGATCTCGATGCCGGGAATCGGCGGCGGAGCGGCGGGCAGTAGCCACGCCTGAATTTCCTTGGCGATCTGCAGGTCGCGCTTCATCACCACGCGGTCGCCGACCTCGAGGATCAGCAGCGCGAACATCAGCAGGCCGCCGTAAAAGTGAGTGTCGAAGCCGATTACTCGAACCTCGCCCGAGGAACTCTGCCAGGTCGCATCGCCGCTGGGGATCACGATCAGCACCAGAGCAATCAGCAGCAACACGCGACGGGCGGGCGTGAGCTTCTCGATGATGGCCCAGAAGAAGCGGCCGACCAGGTTCATGCCATGGCGGAAGCGCGACTCGCCGGCGGCGCGGGTGGAGTCGACGTCCTTGGAGTAGAGGCGATAGCTGGAGCGCGCGTCGGTGCGGAACTGCGACCAAAGCTCGCTGAGCTGCATGCCCTCGGTCACGCGCGCCCAGAAGCGATCGACCTTGTGGCCGAAGGAATCTCGCGGCTGCCGGATTTGTGGAGGGGTCGCCATTGGTGAGAAACGATTATAGAGGCAGAGGGTGATGGCCGGTTTGCTGCTTAAAGTAACGCTTTAGATACCGGGGTCAATGCGACTGCATCCTTAACAGGAATCGTACCTGCGTTGACGTTGCTCGGGAGTCTCCTGAGCGGAGCGTCCGCGCCGTTACCGTTCCGACGCTCTCTTTGCGGCGGGCGGACAAAAAGTCGAGGGCTGTGCTTGCGCGGAAATGACGATGCACAACGCGCAAACAGCAGGTCCCTCCGCGCGGGCTAAAGCCCTTGGTCGGGATGACAAATCATGACAGGGACGCGCATGCATAAAGCAGCGCATGAATGCGGAATCCCAATGGCCAATTGCCAAATGCCAAGTGCTAATTGCCAATCGCCAAGTGCTGATTGCCAAGTGCAAAGTGCAAAGTGCAAAGTGCCAAATGCCGCTTTACTGCAGCCTCTCTGGCCGGACCTGCTCATCCAGAAACGCCACCGACTGCACGCCGGAGACTTCAAAGCGTTTGCGGCAACGGATGTTTTTGCAGGCGACCATATCGTCGCGGCGGACCATGTAGGAGCGGGCTTTGGCGAACTTGGCGCGGTCGCGCTCGTCGGCGCGGGGAGGCAGGCTGCGGCGCTTGGTGCGCACCAGCCAGCCCAGATCGTATTCGTTGGACTGATGGCAATGAGGGCAGTTCAGTGTCGATTTCTTGGTTTCCTGTCGCTCATCGTAAAATTCGCGCTCTTCCATCCAGTCCCTCCGTGGCAGCCCGAAAAGGCCAAAGCAGCATTTTAGGCGCATTAAAACAGAATTGCACCTTGCGCGGCGGTCGATGGATCAGGCGCAGCTTTGGACCGCGTTCAGCGCGGGCGCGGATTGGCGGATGCCCGGCTGTTTGCGCTTACAAACCGCGATGGCGGATTTGCATCTACTTACCTTTCACATTGAAACTGGCGTCGCTGGGCGCTGGTGAAGGCCGCTCTAAGAAGACGAATGAAATTTGCCCTGGTCAATCCCGCTTGGACGTTCGACGGCTCAACCTATTTCGGATGCCGCGATCCGCACTATCCGCTGGAGCTGTTGTTTGCCCATAACCAGATCGTGGCCGCCGGGCATGAGGCGCTGCTGATCGATGCGCAGAACGACGGCTTGGCCATCGGTGAGGTCTGCGAGCAACTTGATCGATACGCTCCCGGCATCCTGGTGATTCCGACGGCGCCGTCCTACTTGTTCTGGCGGTGTCCACAGCCGGAGCTGCGCGTGCCCATGGAGTGGTTCGCGGCGCTCGGCAAGAATCGGACGACAGTTGCGATTGGCCCACACGGGTCGGCCACGCCGGCGGCCGCCTTGCGCAAACTGAAGTGCGATGTCGTGCTGCGCGGTGAGCCGGATCAGACGCTGGCGCGACTGGCGACGGAACCGTGGGAGCAGGTGACGGGCGCTTGCTTCCGCCGCAGCGACGGCAGCCTGCACATCAGCGCGGAGCTGGGCGTTACCGACATGCGCGCCCTGGGTTCGCTCGATTTCGACGGCTACAACGTCGAAGCGCACGCGCATCGGCATCATGTCTTCACCGGCGAGGGCCGCGGGGCGGAGCTGGAGTTTGCGCGCGGCTGTCCGTGGTCGTGCAGCTTCTGCAACAAGACGCTCTTCCGCAACAAATTTCGCGAGCGCAATGTCGATGCCGTCCTCGCCGAGGTCGATCGCCTGATTGCGCGCGGCGTTGACTATATCTACTTCATCGATGAAATCTTTGGCGTCGGCAAGAATGTGCTGAAGCTGCTGGAGGCGCTGCCTGAGCGCGAGGTGAAGATCGGCTTTCAGACACGCATCGATCTATGGTCGGAACAGACGCTGGACTTGCTGGGCCGCGCCGGCTGCATCTCGATGGAGGTGGGCATTGAATCGATCACCGATGCCGGCCGCGATGAGCTGAACAAGAATTGCCGTATCTCGACCGAGCGCATCACCGAGCTCCTGATTTATGCGCGCACGAAGATTCCCTGGGTGCAGGCGAACCTCATCCTGACCGACAAAGACGACAAGGCGGAGATTCGCCGCTGGCAGGAACACCTGAAGGCGCGCGGGGTCTGGGTGAGCGAACCGGTGCCGATGTTTCCCTTCCCCGGCAGCCCCAGCTACGCGGAGATCTTCAAGGCCGCGCCGGACGACCGCGCGTGGGAGCGGGCCCACGAGTATTACCGTTCGCTGTTCAGCGACAGGGGCTGGAGCGACATTCAGGACCAGGCGCCGCGTTCGATTGAAGAGTTGGAGCGGTTGGGATCTGCGGCATGAGAATCGTACAGTTAAGTTTGTCATCGTGAGCGTAGCGCCCGACTACATTTTCCGCGCCGCGGACGGAAGCGAAGTCGAAGGATATGCCATTCGCCGTGAAACGCAGGTCCCTCCGCTACGGCGGCCCGGTCGGGATGACAATTCATATGGAGGTTGATAGCCGGGCTGAAGCCCGGCTCTTTCTTTGGGGCTGGCCGGACGCGGCGCTGAAGCGCCGCTCTACCCGCGATCTTCCACCTCCGGCTTTGCGCGGGGTTGAAGCGCAGTTCTGTCCGTGATCTTTCCACAGCAACACAAAGGCCCGGTGAGGAGGTCACCGGGCCAGCCTGTATCTGCAAGTGAAAGCCTGGCAGGATGTGGGTATGAGGAGAAGTACGTTCCTGCGTATCGCTTGGCCGCCAGACTGCTCAGGAGCGGCCGGTTTCACTGCTATCAATGACTGCATAATGCCACCCTGCTCGGGCAGCAACAATCCCCTGATGTATGTAGATGGCTGCGTCTTTGGTCGCAGAAACTCAGAATACTGAATCACATCGCTATTGGCGGGCCCAGGTCCCTAAGCATCGCGAGAACTGGGCCACCCGAGATTTTACAGATGGTGTGGGTTTGCTTACTTGCGGTTGGCGTTGGCCCACTCGGCGGACTTCTTCAATTCGCGGTTTGCCTGGTCGAGCAAATCTTTTGCCTTCTGGGCATGGCCTTCCATGTCCCACTCGTTGGCCTGCTGTGCGGCAACGATCTTGTTGTAAGCCTGATCGCAAAGGCGCTGTGCGGCCGCCAGATTCGGATGATGATGCGGATTGATGTTTTCCACGGGTTTTTGCGCAAACGCCATGCCGCCGACAAAAAGCGCTGCGCCCAACAGCAATCCCAGTAGGGTCTTCTTCATGTTTTCTCCTTGAAGGTTTCTCGCTCGATGCAGACCGACGACGCGTGAGGGCCCGGCCGCCGCGTGCTCTCGCAGAGTTCGAAATAGTCGACGCTGTTCCACCGCGCCGTTCGGAGGTAGGAACACGTCGCATGCACGAGAGTTGCGATTTTCGAAAGCTGACAACCGACAGGAAGAAAATCGGGACGCAAGAATGCCGATCGAGTCAGGCTGAAGGTGACCGATCCTACGATGCACCGTTGGCGCCGATGAAGTGGGACGGCCGACACTTTGGCGGATCAATCGCGGCGTTTCGATGGATGTGACTTATCGCCGCTTGCCGCCCAGGCCGACCAGCGCTGTCAACTCCTGGTCCACTGTGCCGGCAACCTGCTGCGGATCGGAGCCGGGCGCGATTGGCACGGTGAAGACGACCACGCTGCCGCCCATAGGACGCGGAAAGACGCGTGCGTAGGCGCCGCCGCGTTTGCCTCCAGCCATCTCGCGAAGAAAATCCACCGTGCCGGCGACGGTCGAGACATTCACCTGCACGCTGAAACTTTCACCGCCCTTGGTCACGCGCCAGCCGCTCTGCGGATTGTGCTCCACCTTGTCGGCAAATGCGGGAGCCCACTCCGGAAGCCGTGCCGGGTCGTTCAACACGCTGAGAATCGCTTCGGGCTCAAGGTCAGATTCGATGCTGCGGGTTATGGTTCTCGAACTCATACCGCATCGGATGATGCGAATGCTGTGCCGGATGCGCGGCTTGTCCCGCTGCAATGGTATTGCAACAATAACGCGATCAAATGCGGGTCTTCACTCTTACGGCGTATATTCCCACACTACTCCGCTGCCGTCGGACAGGTATTCGCCACCTTGCGTGGTTGTTCCGTAAACGTTGCCGGCTCTGTCGATGATCACCGGAGCAAAGAACGGGCCCATTCCATCTGAGGTTCCTCCTTGGAACGCATGGATGATGGTTTCCGCCCAGTTGCCATTCGACTGCGTGAGTTTGTAGACCGTACCGTTGCATCCCGGCTCGATGCCGCAGCTGGTCACGCCATAGAGATTTCCTGAGGCATCCATGGTGGGAACGGCCATCGGATCGAAACCGTCACCTTCCTGGCTGAAGGAGTACAGCACGCTTTCCGTCCAGGTTCCGTCGCCATTCGGAGTCATGCGGAAGACTGTTCCGCCTTGACCGAAGGCTGAGCCGCCCCCTGCGGTTGTGCCATAGAGATTGCCATCGCGCGCCATCATCAAACCGCCCCACGGACCAGAGCCATCCGGCGGGCCGGCAAAGTTGTGCAACACGGTGTAGACGCCGCTGGGGGAAAGACGATACACGACGCCCTGCCCGTACAATCCTCCCTCGACAGTCGTGCCGTAAGCATTGCCAGCGCTGTCGAAGGCAATCTGACCGACGCCATAGCCGCCATCGTCGGCACCGGTGAAGTTATAGAGCACGTGGTAGCCCGACTCGCTGTATTCGAAGATCACGCCCGCGTCGTATTCGCCTCCGGCTGGAGTGGAACCGTAAAGATTCCCGGCCATGTTGCGCGATACCGAGCAGAGATCCTCGCAGTTTCCATCGTTGCCACCGGTGAACTGGTACAGCATGGAGTAGTGCCAGGCGATGCTCGACCGCGGGGTTAATTCAAAGATTGCGGTCACGCCGGTTCCATAGAGGTGGTCCATTGGATCGATCACCATGGTCGTTACCGGGTTTGAGCCGGGATCCTGATATTGGAAGCTGTGGAGCGTGATGTAGTTCCAGTTGTTGCCCGCGTGCAACAGTTCGTACACGGTGCCGAAGCCATACTGGCCGCCCTGCTCCGTGTTGCCATACAGATTGCCGGTTTGATCCAACAGGACGCCGCTCCACGGCTGATACCCGTAGTTGGAGCGCTGGCCGAAATTGAAGATGATCTGATAGTTTCCCTGTGCTGAGACAGGCGCGACGAAGACGGTAAGCATCATCACTGCGGCAGCCAAGGTCAACAGCTGATTTGTTGTCGGTGTGAGATTTCGTACGCTTGCGGTCATGACGATCTCCTCCTGCGCTGGTCGGCTGCGAGCGTCAGTTTGCGCCCTGCACTCTATAACCGATGGAGGCTTCTGAGCCAGTGAAAAATCAGAATGTCAGATATTCGGAACGCCGGAGGAATGTGCCAAACGGACGGAAGCTACTCATAAGACTTCATGTTCCGCCGCTCACTGGCAGAAGTCGGCGACCTTCTTGATTTTGCTGATGTGCAGCACGACGGGGACGCCCTGCGGCGCGGAGTTGCTGCCGGAATCAACCGTGCCCGTGATCTCAACTTGCTTGCCGTTGAAGCCCAGGACCGTGTCGTGATGGCCTTTGAGGATGTAGGTATGGGAAGGCGTCAACAGGTGAAGTTCGCCATTCACGCTTTCGATGCAGCCGGCGACGGTGACGGTGTGGCTCGACTGAGCGCTGCAGACAGCAACCAGCAGGAAGAGGATCAGCGGTATCGAGAGTTTTCTCATCATGACCTCCGGCAACCAGGTTGCAGCTAGGCTGCGCTGGAACGCATCTTCCCTGCCACCACCCAGCCGATTGCCAGCAACGTCAGGATGGCGATGATTCCCTGTGAGATGACGCAGTACAGGCACCAGACCTCGAGCACATGCTTCTCGATATTGGTGAGGTAGAGCGCGAAGGCCAATGCGCCCAGGCTGCAGATCAGCAGCAGAGCTCGCTGCCGCATCACGCCGAGCACCGCCAGCAACAGGTAGCCGGCGATGCCGATGGCAGCAACCGGTACGCCGAACATCACTGCGTAAGGGCTGTGGTTGACCACACCGCAGTCCCACTTGTCGTTAATGCTGCACGGCTCTTTGCCGGGATCGTCATAGTGCACCTTGAGGGCAAGGCCGGAGACGATCATTCCGCAGATGGCAAGCACGAGGATCAGATAGCGCAAACAGGTTCTCCTGGGATGCACTGGCAAGGTGCAACAGAATTGTATTGTACTGTCGGGCTCAGGGGGGTAGCACGTCGTCACAGGCTGCTGAACAACTCGAACGGCGTGAGCTTTGTGCCAGGGCACGACTTCAGTCGTGCCGATGACTCTCGCTTAGAGCGGGCTTTAGCCTCTGCATGGCGTGTGCAGCGGCTAAAGCCCTGCTCTCTTACGCCGCTAGACGGCACGACCAAGGTCGTGCCCTGACACAAGGCAACCCGCCCCTAATTTTTCGGCAGCCTATGAAGCATCACACGCGGTTGTGATGTAGTACAATCCCTCTGCTCATGCGGCGCCCCGTTGCCAGCCTGTTGCTTGTGATCCTGTTTGCCGGGATCGGCCTGCCTTTACTGCAGGCGCAGCCCACTACGCCCGCATGCTGCCGTCGCGCAGGACAGCATCACTGCAACACGCCTGCGAATTCTCCGGCTGACAGCTTCCGCGCGCTGGCGCCGTGCTGCCTGTATCGTCATCTGCGGGCGGTGACCAATCACGGATCGTCGGCCCTTGGCGTGTCTCCGGAAGCCTCCTTCCAGCTTTCGGCTGAACGCGCAGCCACTCCTCTGCCTTCGGCTCCAGTGGCGCAATTATTCGCGCGCAACAATCCGCAGCGCGGACCTCCGCTCTCCTGATTTTTCCTTAGCAATCCTGATTGAAGACGAAAGGTCGCGGTGAAGCGGCTGGCAGTTTGTCGGCTGGCATCGCGCGATTTTCGCCGGCCAATTTTCTGCAGCACCAGCCGTCTACGCGCGCACACCGTAGAACGACCGCGCCCTACAGGAGATGGGATGTCTATCGCACGCGCAGTGATCAAGTTGGAATCGAGGCTCAATGCTTTGGGCAAGTCCGTGGCAAGCGCTGTTCTGCTGCTCATGATGTTTGTCGCGCCGCTGTCGGCGACGGTCAGCGGAGACGTTCGCGGCATCGTGCATGATCCGCAGCATCGCCCCATCCACGGAGCGCAAGTGCTGTTGAAGGCGCAGACCTCCGACTGGCAGCGGTCGCAGGAGTCGAACACCTCCGGAGAGTTTGACTTTCGCAATGTCCCCATCGGCACCTACACGGTTACGGTTTCGTCGAAAGATTTTCTGGAGTCGCAGCAGGATGTGATCGTGCAATCGGACACCAGTCCGGTATTGCACTTTCAGCTGACGGTGGCTGGAACCAAGGAGAGCATCGTGGTTTCCGGAACGCCGGTGCAGCCCACGATGGATACCGTGACGCCCACCACACTGCTGAACCGGAAAGACATTCAGCAGACGCCGGGCGCCGACCGCACGAACGGCACGGAGATGATTACCGACTACGTGCCCGCGACCTACGTTGCTCATGACATGCTGCACATGAACGGCGGTCACCAGGTGCAGTGGTTGATCGACGGTGTCTCAATTCCCAACACCAACATCGCGACCAACCTCGGGCCGCAGATCGATCCTAAAGACATCGACTATCTCGAGGTCCTGCAGGGCGCCTACGACGCCAGTTACGGCGATCGCACCTATGGCATGTTCAACATTGCGCCGCGCACCGGGTTCGAGCGCGACCGGCAGTGCGACCTGGTGATTACGGCCGGCAATTTCTATCAGACCGATGACCAGATCAGTTGCGGAGGCCACACCCAGCGCTTTGCCTACTACGCCAGCCTCAACGGCAATCGCAGCAATTACGGGCTGCAAACGCCGATCCCGCAGGTCTACAACGATGCTGAAAACGGTTACGGCGGATTCGCATCCTTCATCTACAACGAGGATTCCAAGAATCAGTTTCGCGTGGTCGGCTCGTTGCGCCAGGACTACTACCAGATTCCGATTGATCCCGATCCCAACTCGGTTGGCAATCAGATTCTGGAGTCGTCAGGTTCCGTTCCCAGCTACGGTCTGCACGACGCCGAGCGCGAACCCGATGGCTACCTCCTGTTCTCCTGGGTACACACCTTCGATCCCACTACGCTGCTGACGCTGTCGCCGTTTTATCACTACAACGCCGCCGATTATCAAGGCAGCCCGAACGATTATCCGGTCAGCACCAATGTCAATCTGCAAGCAAACTACGTCGGTTTTCAGGGAATCCTGAATAAGAGTTTCTGGCGGAACGATGTGGAAGCAGGCGTCTACGGCTTCTTCCAGCACCAGTACAACTACTTCGACAACGTCTTCACTGATGGTACGCCGAACTTTCCTCCATCCTCGATCAGCGTGAATGGTGGAGTGGCCGAGCAGTTTATCAGCGACCGCTTCAATGCGACGAAGTGGCTGACGATTATCGCCGGTATTCGCGGCACCGAGTTTCGCTCGACGATTGGCGAGAACCAGGCCGACCCGCGCGTGGGCGTCGCGTTACGCGTGCCCAAGGTGAACTGGGTGCTGCGCGCCTTTTACGGACATTACTATCAGCCGCCGCCGCTGGTTACGGCCACCGGGCCGCTGCTTGGATTCGCCAACAGCCAGGACTTCACCTTCGCTCCGCTGCAAGGCGAGCGCGACAAGCAGTGGGAGGCCAGCCTGATCATTCCCTATCGCGGCTGGAATCTGGAGGTCGACAACTATCAGACGCGAGCCACCAACTGGCTGGACCACAACAACATCGGAAACTCGAATCTGTTCTGGCCGATCACCTGGTACGCGGCGCTGATTCAGGGCTGGGACCTTTCGCTGCGCTCGCCCATGTTGTGGCATCGCGCTGCAGGCGCATCTTGTCTATGCCAACCAGATTGCGCAGGCGACCTCGCCCATCAACGGCGGACTCATCTGCCCTGATCCCAACGACCAGAGCTGCCCGCTGTATGTGCCGCCGGGATTTTCGCCGGTGGACCACGATCAGCGAAACACCCTGAACGTGGGCGCAACGGCCAGCCTCCCCTGGCACAGTTTCGCGTCGGGCAACGTGTACTACGGATCGGGCTTTGTGAACGGCCTGTACGGCACGCCGGACTCGCAGTATCCCGGCCCGTACCTGCCCAGCCACACTACCGTGGATCTTTCGCTGGGGAAGAGTTTCTCCGAGGGCAAGTATGCGGTGTCGGTTACGGCGCTGAATGTGGCCAATCTGCGGGTGCAGATTGATAACAGCCTCACCTTTGGGGGCTTCCACTGGAACGAGCCGCGGCAGATTTACGGCGAATTTCGCTGGCGATTCCACTACTAACCCCACACTGTGGGATGGTAGAATCCTGCCACTGCTCGGCCGCGCCACGGATTCCCGAGCAGCGGGACCCGTTGCAGCTGGCCGCTGATCCAACGGGATAACCGAGCTTCGCATCCACAGGAGTGCTCAATGCGCGCCCTTCCCTGCGTGATCGCTATTCTGTCGTTGTCGTGTTCCCTTTCTCTTGCCCAGAATTCACCCGCACCGGTTCAACCGCGTCAAATCGATTTCGTCCAGATGCAGACGGCGATTCCCGAACCGCCGACCGCGTTTCGAGGCGATGGCGCCTGGCACCTTTGTTATGAGATCCATCTCACCAACATGAGCCCATCGGCCTGGAGTCTGCAGGACATTCGGGTGAGCAACGAAAGTGGCGCGCCGTTGTCCGAGGTCTCAGGCAAGGCGCTGATTGCGGTGCTCTATCATCCTGGGCAAATGCCCGATGCGCAGCCCCTGCCGCTTGAACAATATTGGCCCCGGCGAGACGGTCATCGCCTACATGTGGATCGATCTCGCGCCGAATGCGGCGACGCCCCAGCGGCTGCAACATGAATTGACGGTGAGAAAGGCCGGCGACGCCAACCCCGTTGCCGTACAAAGTATTTCGACCACGGTGCTGACGGATTTGCCGCAAATCGTGCCACCATTGCGGGGAAAGAACTGGGTTGCCGGAAGCGCGCCCTCGAATTCGTCGCCGCATCGGCGCACCATCATTATTTATGAAGGCAAGCCTTACATCGCGCAGCGCTATGCCATCGACTGGGTGCAGTTCGGAGAGAACAATCAAACGTACCGCGGCGACGCAAAAGATAATCGCAGCTACTATTGCTTCGGGCACGAGGCTTATGCGGTAGCCGACGCTACCGTGGTTGAAGTGAAGGACGGCCTTCCCGAGAACACACCGAACGAGAAGCCTGTGGTTCCCATCAACTTCGATACCGTCGCCGGCAATCATGTGAACCTCAATCTGGGCGGCGGCGTCTACGCCATGTATGCGCACTTGCAGCCGGGCTCGATTCGCGTGAAGGTGGGCGATCACGTTACTTCGGGACAAGTCATCGGACTGGTCGGCAACACCGGTAACTCCAGTGAGCCGCATCTCCATTTCCAACTGATGAGCGCCAAGTCGCCGCTGGGTGGCGAGGGCCTGCCGTACACGTTTGCGACTTTCTATCAAGTGGGCAGGATGACGAAAGAGCCGCCCGACGCCGTTTTGGAGCGCACGCTTCCCGCCGCCCACCACGGCGAGATGCCAATGGAAAACGCGATCGTCAACTTTGAGCCATGAGGATTGAGCGCGGCGCTGATTCCAGCTGCTCAGATTCTCTCGCCGCGCGAGAGCGCGACATTCCGGCAAATGTTTGAGCGGGGATCGTTCCGAACCCGGCAACAATTCCGCTCGCCAGCGCCATCCGCGAATCACGGGGCGACTTTTGGACGGTGATCCACCGCCGCCGTTCCCCGCTGCAGAAACGTCATCGAAATGTAGGCGCCGATCCACGACCCAAGCGCGGCAAAGCAAACGTACACCCAGTTGCGGGTGTAGCTAATGACGGCAAACGCCGAGAGCAAATACCACACGCTGCTGTAGGTCGCTGCCGGTATGCGTCGCCGCGCCGACACCGCGGCGGTGAACATCACGTAGACGGCATCAGTCGCCGCCGTCGAAAGAACCACTCCAACCGCCAGCCAGGGATGAATCTGCCCCACGACAGCACCTCGCAAAGATAGCGCTCAGCGACCAACCGATCGAACCGTGCCGCTGGATGTCAGCGAATCTTACATGAGTGCTGGGGAAAGATTTCTAAGCTCGCTCGCTCATGGCTTAAATCACGAAGCGCCGTGCGAAATGCTGTGGCACGCGGCAAAAGCTGCCACGTCGCGTTGCGTCCGAAAATGGAACACGCAGTCGTTCTTCCACAGAAAAACGCTGCGCGCGTTTGACCGGATGTTCACATGCCGATATGATTGAACTGCGGGGTGGAGCAGTCTGGTAGCTCGTTGGGCTCATAACCCAAAGGTCGAAGGTTCAAATCCTTCCCCCGCAACGCTCCGAAAGTCACCGTTGAGCCTGGCTCCGGTGACTTTCTCTTTGTGGGCATCATTTCCTAGCAGATCCCATTCGCCTTCAGCAACATAGTAGCTTTCCTTCCCCGCCGCCACAGGACTCATCTTGATCTCGGTAACGTGTTGCAGGATTTGCACGCGCGCCTGAAGTGGATCTTCATTCAGCAGCGTGGACAAGGCGCTGATTTCCTCGGAAACGCGACGTTGCAACCAGGGCGAATTCAAGCGAAGCTGCCGCTTTTGAGTGCGACTTGGCGACACCTTGCGAAGGAGTTCCAATTCCCTTTCCGTCACTCGCAACCGCTCCAACAGAAAATTCGATCCGCCGCTCTTTGCAATAGCATCTGCGATGTTATTCAGTTGTCCTTCGAGATCCGCCGCTTTGCGGCTTATATCCGCGGTTTCGCTGGAGTGTGAAGCATCGTTCAACAAGGCTGCTTCGATACGCGACACCGCATACGCCACCGCATTAGGCTGCATCAACCGATCGCGGAGCCCGGCAAGCAGAAGATCTTCGATTTGATCGTGCCGCTGAAGGACGCTATTGGGACAGACGCCCCTGTTGCGATGATGAGGGCAGCCATACAGGCCTACCCTGCTAGATGCTTTACCCTGACCTTCAACGATGGCTAGGTTTGCGCCGCAGATACCGCACTTCAGAATGCCGCTGAAGATGTACGGGACTGAAGCTGAACGCTTGAGCAGACTTGGCCGACCAGTGCCGAACTGGCGCGCGATAATTTCGTTCCGGCGTTGTACGCGATCCCAAATGTCCTGCGAGACAATGCGGAGAGAGGCGTCTTCTGTAACGACCCATTCGTTTTCTGGCCGCAGTATGCTGATGCGCTTATTAGTCCCTGGGCGCTTCTTGAATTTCCTTTTGTTCCAGACAATCCGCCCAATGTAAAGTTCTCGACGGATCATCTCCCTGACGGCGGTGTAAACCCAGCTCGGCTTGTTTTTCTGTTTCGAGCCTCGTGGCGGCGGTACACCTTCTGCATTCAAGGCCGAGGTAATCTTCTTCAGGGATATTCCCGACGCAGACATTTCAAATATCCGCCTTATGATGGATGCTTCGTCCTGGTCAATCTCTAGGTGTACCCGATCTCCGACCTTCACGTTCCGGTAGCCGAAGCACTTCCCGCCGGTATGGAACCCGGCCAACGCGATTCCCTCCAACCCGCGGTGGGTCTTTTTCGCCAGCTCTTTGATGTAGATCGAGTCGACAAGGCCATGCACGGTCATCATTACGTCAGCCTGCTCGTCGTCCGAGTCAATTCCCTGAGAAACAGCAACTAGTCGTACACCGATGAAGCTGAGTTGCTCACGTATACGCACGGCGTCCGCCAAGCTGCGCGAAATGCGACTGGTGTCATCGACGAGAATGACATCGAACACTCGAGGGGTCGTGCTGGCAGCGGCGAGCAGGCGCTGTAAACCGGGACGGTCTGAACCAGTCCCGGATCGGCCCTCGTCGCAGAAGACGTACTGTGGCAGGACCTCCCATGATTTCAGGTCGGCGAAACGCTGAATATTGCGTTGCTGATCAACTATGGATGTTTCGCGCTGCTGGTCAGACGAGTACCGAGCGTAAGTGGCACAACGAAGGAGTTGGGCATTCATGCCGCTTTTTCCACCTCCACCTCGTTACGAAGCTTCTGTAAGAGAATCGGAATGATCACATTGTCCATCCAAGCTTTGACTGCCGGAGAAACATTCTGCGAACTTTGATCGCGGCGTGGTCTTCTAGGCTGCCGGCATCTCCGTTGTACCTCTCGCTGAGTACGACACGGCGACTTGAGTAGGCGCGAGGTCGATCTCACGGATTTACCACCGGGATTGTTCACTGCTTGCTCGTCCATCGGCGCAACATCCCTCCGTGCTGCTCTGGATAACTTCACTGGTGTTTTACGGAATCGATCTTTGCATGTGCCCTGCGGGTTTCCAAAGCAAGTCGATTTTGAGGCCGCGGATCGATCCTGGGGTAAAGAGGGTCGCTATGTCACTCAGAAGGTTTGTCTGGGCTTTTGGGCTGGGTTCGCAGGAGATCAGAAATGCTCGCCTGACCGGGTGGCAACCCCTTTAACCATCGTTTTCGGGCAGGCGTCTGCTTACGGTGTTGTTCTGCAGTCTCAGCAATCGCCGTCAAAGCTTCTTCCTCCGCCTGGAGCCTCCGAATCTCAACTTGGGGCCGAGTGCTCGTGTAGCTGAATCGATCTCCTCCGAGCCTGTGTCCTTCAAGGACCTTCACCGCCATGCGCGTTCGTTTTTTTCCCGCGGTCTTTAGAAACTGGACCAGGCGAGACTTCTTAGCCCCATATTGTTGGGCAACATCAACCAGCCGCAGCAAAGCGTCGAGGTCAGTAGGGTTATTTTCCTCCTTGAAATAATCTCTCCACTCGGTTGCGACCTTTTCTTTTCCTGCTTTGGTCAACTCGTAGGAGTGACGTGGACGTTTGCTGGATGTCATGCCCTCAGCTCTCGTTACCAGTTTCTGGTTTAAGAGCCGCCTGAGCGCCGGAACGATAGCGCCGAGAGACAACCCGGCATTCCGCTGGAGGTCGTAGGGTGTCCGTAGTCCTTTGTCCAGCTTGGCCAAGATGTACAGGTCCAGGATTGCCGTCAATTCAAACTCCTTAGATATGTCTAGATTAATCTATATCCGAACACCACTCATTGGAACGGGAATCGTCAGAAGGGTGCATTTTCCTGATCGGGAGCATTGCGTTCCCTTTCCCGTCGCCCATTAGTCAAGCAGGGATAGATAAGAACTGCGCTGCCTTTTCTGATAGGGCGGAAGCGCGCATGCCATCCGGCTGGAATTCAGGCTTCACGACCTCTGGGCCAAGACGCTTCATAAGAAATAGAGTGAAAAACTGCACTGCGCGCTCACAGTCTGCCAAAAGCTCCCGCAGTCTGATGCCGTGACGACCTCTCCTAAGTTCCCGACGCGCCAGATCCGCAAGGTGACAGACCAACTGGCGGTCGGCGCTCTCGACTACGAGTCTCAGGACCAACTTGCGCGTTTCTTCGCGTTGTTCCCGGTAACGCTGATTCCCTGGTGATGGCCTACGCCTGGGCTGAACCTTAATGATGTTGTAGTGCGCCCAAGACAGGAAGTCGGACCATCGGGCGCTCAACTTCTGATACCGCGGCCTACCAGCTAATCGTTCATAGGCACGAGCGGCCCGCCTACGACATTTTTCTAACTTATTTTTCAACCCGACAAAGTCTTTTGGTTTCATTCCTCCGAGCTTTTCCCGTCGTGCGACTCTTAAAGCCAGAGCGGCAGCGGCTATCTCAAGACAGTCCAGACGCGGCTGGCGGCTCGCGTTCATGAACATCACCTTGTTGCGCGCCGTACAACTTTAGCCGCCATCTTGCGATCGTGCGGCGTGCCACAGATCTCTGGATGTTCAACAAAATACATCGGTTCAGCTACAGGAAATGAACCGAGCATTGCACTGTTAAGGCGATTGGTGAGAGCCTCCAGCGCGGGGAGGATCATCTGAACCTCCCCGCGAGCGAAGTAAATGCGACTAGTCGGCAGCGGCATGGAACCCTTCGGGATGATCGACCGAAACAATCTCGGTGCTGTATTCGTTCGAGTCGAGTTTGCAAGATTGGAGATAGCAGGTCACAACAAACCTCTCAAAGAAGACGTGCCAATCATCAGGATCGGCCTGTTCGATGCCGTTCGAAACATAAAAGTGGTATGCCTCAAATGACGCCTCGACAACAGATTCAAGGCTGAGGTTGTCCGGAAGATCGAAGCCGTGGTTGGCCAAGATCAGGAAAGCCTCATGGACGTGCGCGAGAAATGTGGTGGAACGCTGCCGTTCAGAAAGCGACAGCCAGTAGCCGCCTCCGACAGTGAGGCTTGCGTAATGAGGAAAGATTGGGAAATCAGGCATTAATTACTCCTTGGGTTGTTGCCGCAGTCGAGGCAACGAAGTTTGACGCGAAGCGGGCCAACCGTGTACTGCTCCGGCGGGGACCGTTCCACATTTGGTCATATCAGGCGCGAGGGTACCTTCCAAAGCCATGCACTTCTCCAAGGCGACTGACATCTTGAGCCGACCCTAGGGGCCGCAGTTGGTAGTGGGTCAGTTGGCCCACCACCCGCCGCTGACTCGTTGACGGTTCGGACGGGCACAAGCGACGCGCTGTCAAAGTGACGAGCGTCCCCCAAGTGCCGCCGTTGGTCTTACAGACCGGGAACGATCCCTGCCATAACCACTGAATAGCAGCTGGCTGATCCTTGCCAAAGGCAACCACGAAAAGTCGGCGTGGACTAGTCTCCGGAACGGCCGGCGCGCAGGCGGAAGCTGCCGACAAGGTTCAACCTGGCAGCAATAAGGCAGAACGGTTAGGGAAGAAACGGAGATCGTGCTGGTGGCCCTCCTGGGCAGGGGGCTGGGAGTGGTTACCGGGATGGAGGAACGTCCTGGGCGCGGGGGGCAGCAAGGAGGGGTGGTTAGCCTGTTTCCTTCTCCTCCACCCGCAAAGAGAAAAGCTTCTGGCCTCTCAATCAATCTTGAGGAAATAACCCAACAAGCTTAGGGAGTAGATAAAGAGGACAAGCACATAGCCATGAGCGGGGGTGCTTGCTGCTGCCATGGACAATTTTCCGGCAGGATCCAACCACCTGCACTTCCATACGCTTACCCGTAAGAAGAAGCACCGTCCATGGCAGTGGTTTGCAGACTTGGCAACCTCATAAAGCGATGCTCCACTGCTCTGGTCCCTGCTATCACTGTAGACCAGCTCATCTTCAGACAATTTTCGGGAACGAAGCAAAGCCGCGCCAGCAAAGGCTGGCGCGGCTCAGCGAGGGATTCTTCCCGGCAGCAGTTTGCAGACGCGGCAACGGCATACGCCGAAGCAATCACTGGGTAAAAAGCCATATTTAACCGCTTTGAATGGGGACTTAGGCGATGCTGCCGCCGAAGTTCTGGAACGGCGAAACCACGGCCTGCCAGGGCTGAACGAAGCGAGCCACGAAGCTGCACTGCATCTCGGTGACGGCATCATCGATGGATACTCCGGAGCCTTCGTTGAGGATCTCAACGCCGGTGATCTTCATGGTGCAGGCTGCGCCCTGTTCGTTGGTGCCGGCCAGGGTGATATCGAAGGGCAGGATCTGGTCGGAGTACCAGGGCGAGGCTTCCGACTTGAAGCCGGAGACGGCCGAGACCGGCTGGCCATCGAACTGGTCGATGGTGGCGCTGGAGGGCTGACCGCTGGCACGTACCAGCGAAGACTGATAGATCGCGTTCTGGGAGAGAAACGCGTTCTGGTCGGTCATGAACTGGGGACGCAGGTCATCGACGTTGGCTACGAACTGGCCGCCCAGTTTGTAGACCAGATCCAGTTCAGAACGGAAGGTAGCTTTGGTGGCAAGTATAGGATGTTTTATTCTTGACTATCCTAGATATATCTAGGATAACTGACAAGGAGAACATACCATGAAAATCTTGCGCCGTCGTCGCCCTCTTCGCCCGCGCCTCTCGCGTTCCCAGGTCCACCAGCAGCTCGATCAGCTCCGCCGGGGTCTTCAGTTGTTCCGGATGGAATGGTTGCTGGAGGCCCAACAGGAGCAGCCCCGGCCGGGTCACCTTCGTTTCATCTACGATCGCGTTCTGGAGATCAAGGATGCCATCGCCAGTCTCGAGGCTCAGTAGATGAAGCGGTGCGCTATCTACACCCGGGTCTCCACCGTTGATCAACACCCGGAGACTCAGATCCTGGATCTGCGCCAGATGGCTCATCAGCGTGGATACGAGATCGTCTGCGAGTACGTCGATAAGATCACCGGCACCAAGGCCAAGCGCCCCGGGCTCGACGAGCTTCTGAGGGACGCCCGCCGCGGCCAGTTTGATGTTGTGCTTGTCTGGGCCAGCGACCGGCTGGCCCGCTCGGTTCGCCACTTCCTGGAAGTGCTCGATGAACTCAACCACCTGAACATCGAGTTCGTCAGCTTCCGCGAACAGCTCGACACTGGCGGCCCGCTGGGCCGGGCGGTCGTGGTGATCATCGGCGCCGTTGCCGAACTGGAACGCAACCTGATCGTCGAACGGGTGCGGGCCGGTATGCGCCGGGCCAAGCTGGAAGGACGCCACATTGGCCGCAAGCCGCTCGTCGTCGACCGTGAGGCTCTCTTACAGGAGCGTGCTCGTGGCCGCAGTCTCACCCAGATCGCTCACACGTTTCGTGTTTCGCGTGCCAGCGTAAGCCGCCTGCTGAAGCAGGCAAAGGAGGAACAGTTTGAAATCGCCCAATATGCCTCGTAAGCGCGAACTGGGTCGCCGTGTGCTCGCTGCGCTGCTGAGCTATCGCTACGACCTGACGCTCGATTACACCCTGAAGAAGTACGTCCCCCAGAATGTGCATCCGTCCTGGGAGGCTCTAGGCCAGGCATTACTCCAGCAGATCGCCACCGAGATCGGCCCCGCCGTCCGCGACGAACTGCCCAACTAAGCCCGTTTCAAAAGGGGTGCCGCAGAGCCCCTCGTAAGCACATGAAAACAGGCGGCCGAAAACGGCCGCCTGTGCTGTTTCTAAACGTATGGGTTAAGGAACGCAGATGAAGGCAAGGGAGGTTCGCGAGTCAACTGTTGCGAACAGGCGAAGTCACTCAGTGGATTCGGCTCTCCAGTAACGTTCTGGCGAAGCTTCCCACGACGAGACCTCCGGCCCGCAGGACAGCTTCCGCTCTACCCGCCATTTAAGAGTGACCCGGAGAGATTGCCAGTCCGTAGCAGGATCAGTTATGCGACGCCGAGTTGCGGAGTCAGGGGTGCAGTTCTACGAGATGGGCGTTTTTCGTCAAGTTGGCGTGACCAAGTTCGCGGCGGAGATCCGCTTGGGCGATAGTCGACAACCCCACAACTTAGAGCGGACGGCACGCGGGGAATCACAAGAAAAGGGTCGGGCGTTATTCAACCAACTTGATGCCGCCTTAGCGCGAGTCATTCTCGTTACACGTGCCCTCGTAATCTGAACATAAGTTGGTGATGGATTATGGACGATTAAGACGCCACGCTACGAATCTGCTGGTTGTCATTGACTTAGCTGTCCAGCCACGCTACATTCGCGCCAGTGCTCGACCAGAACATTTCCCATTACCACATCGTTGCCAAGCTGGGCGGTGGCGGCATGGGAGTTGTGTACAAGGCCCAGGACACGCGGCTCGACCGCTTCGTCGCTCTTAAATTCCTTCCTGAAGAATTGTCGCAGGATCAACAGGCGCTTGAGAGATTTCGGCGCGAGGCGAAGGCAGCTTCCGCACTGAATCACCCCAACATCTGCACCATTTATGACATCGGCGAGGACGGCGGTCGTGCCTTCATGGTGATGGAATTCCTAGACGGGGTGACGCCGAAGCACCAGATCGCCGGCGAGCCGCTGGAGATTGACCTGCTTCTCGATCTGGCCACCGAGATCGCCGACGCACTCGACGCCGCGCACGGCCAGGGCATCATCCATCGCGACATCAAGCCGGCCAACATCTTCGTCACGCGGCGCGGACACGCCAAGATTCTCGATTTCGGCTTGGCGAAGGTAACCGCGAAAGCCGCGGCCAGTGGGCAGACAGCGACTGGGATGGCATCGTCCGACGCTGCCCATCTGACCAGTCCCGGAGCAATGCTGGGCACGGTGGCTTACATGTCGCCCGAACAGGTAAAGACACGCGATCTGGATGCACGCAGCGACCTGTTTTCCTTCGGCGCGGTCCTGTACGAGATGGCGACAGGCAAAATGCCGTTCGAAGGCGAGAGCTCGGGCGACATCTGCGGCGCCATCGTCCGCGACCGACCTGCTCCGCCATCGCAGTTAAACGCCGAGCTTCCGCCTGGACTGGAAGCGGTAATCGACAAAGCGCTGGAGAAGGACCGTGAATTGCGCTATCAGCATGCGTCAGATATAAGGACTGACCTGAAGCGACTGAAGCGCGAGACCGGCTCGGGCGGCAAGATCTCTGAGTCTGTGGCTGGCAGTTCGTCGGGTACGCGCCGGACCGTGGTGTCGGGATCTTCGCGGCCTGCGGCCGCGAATTCGGACCATGCGTCTTCGTCCTCACTGCTGATCGCAGAGGCAAGGTCGCACAAGGGCGTGATGATCGGCGTCGGCGCCGGGATATTGCTGCTCTTGTTGGCGGCTGCATTTGGAGCGTACGCATTCCTTCACAAAAGCAAGCCGACCATCGATATCGGCAACATCAACATTCGGCCCCTGACCGACAATGGTCTGGTGGTGGCGGTTGCCGCGGTCTCGCCGGATGGCAGTTTAATCGCGTATGGCAGGCGGGAGGCGGAGCGCAGCCTCTGGGTAAAACAGGTGGCAACGGGAAGTGAAGTGCGAGTTGTCCCGCCGCAGCCTGGATTTTTTTCAGGATTTGCCACCACTGACAGTGCAGGCACAGTTTTCGCACCAGGAGGCAACTACCTCTATTACACCCATACGGATCCGGCCAACGATCTCAATACGAATATTTATAGCGTGCCTTCTTTAGGCGGAGCGTCCCGAAAGGTCATGAACGACGTAACCAGCGGAGTGACCTTCTCACCCGACGGCAAGCGAATGGCAGTTCGCCGCACGATTCGAGACAAAGCCGAAGACCAGTTAGTGACTGCGAACGAAGATGGCAGCAATGAGAAAGTTATCTTCCGGCACGAATCCGGGCTGAAGGGGCTGAATACGACTCCCTCGTGGTCGCTTGCAGGCGACTTGATCGCCGTGGGTGCAAACGAAGTGGAACCGACCATGTGGGAGTCAATCCTTGTGCTCACGCCGGAGGGGGCACTGGTGAAGAGGATCCCGCTACCGATGACTGTCTTGGATTTGGGATGGCTACCCGATGCATCCGGCTTATTTGTTGCCGGGATTGCAAAAGAGACCGCCTCGCATCGGCAAATATGGTTCGTGCCCTATCCAGAAGGAAAGATAGTCAAGCTCACGAACGACTTGAGCGACTATTACGGAATTAGCGTTACTGCCGACGGGAAGTCTCTGGTATCCATCCAGCAGCGCGAACAGTCCAGTATCTATGTCGGATATTCCCCTGCCGTCTTGGATGACAGGGTAGATTGGAAACTGGCGCCCATCTCGACCGAACAAGCCACCGGCGATTTCTTGTCCTGGACAGCCGCTGGCAAACTCCTTCAGACGGATATGACTGGTCACGTGTACGTGACCGCCGCAGACGGCAGTGGTAAGGTTCGGATTCTCGAGGGTGATGCTGTGGATGGCCCTGTCACCGCGTGTGGCCCCGCAGATTCGGTCGTCATCGTGAGGCAGGCGGACAGCGCAATTCCAAACTTGTGGAGGCTGAACGTTGCCACCGGCGAATTAAAGCAGCTTACTTTCGGGAAGTACGCTTGGGGCCCGTCGTGCACTCCCGACGGGAAGTGGGTGGTTTACGCAGGCACGACGGACACGGACAACTTGCAGCATATCTACAAAGTCGCGGCGGATGGTGGAACGCCCGTCGAATTGGCCCGCGGCGATGTGCAATTCCCGGCAGTCTCCCCCGACGGAGAATCCGTCGCCTACTTAAAGGTCGAAGGCCAGGGAGCGAACGCGAAGCCGAAGTTCGTCGTGCAGAAACTCCAGGGAGGAGCAGTTGCTTCCGAAACCGACGCCACGGGGTTCTTCGATGCGATACTTGAATGGACCCCCGACGGCCACGCACTCGCTTACGTGGCAAACACCAGCGGGACAGTGCAGAATGTGTATATGCAACCACTACCCAGCGGTTCCCGGGTGCAATTGACCCACTTCAATTCTGAACCGGGCAGAGTGCTGGCCTTCGCATGGTCGCGCGATGGCAAGGAGTTCGCCATCACACGGGCCCGTTATAACGACGCCGATGTCGTCATGTTCACCGGCTTTCGCTAAACCTGGAGGATGATCTTTCACCTCCCAGAAAGTCAGTGCCATCCCGTGAACCGATGTCCTACTCGTGACGGACGTTGATTACTTTCCCGTCCACCCGCGGCAGTTTCTCCAGAACTGCTGGGATTCCTTATTGCGGCTGCTTTTGAAACACTTCGATCCTTTTCTCTGGTTTCTTGCCGACAACCTCGCTAATTGCCGTCAGGGTTTTGCCGTCCGCAGAGATCTCGTCGGTGCCTTGCTGGACTGCCTTCCCATTGATCCTGACCTCGTAGCGTAACTTTGTGGGAGTGAGCATGGTGACCGTCTCCGTCAGCCCCTCCCGCATGTGAGGATAGGAAATCTTCATTACGGAGCCGTCGGGCTTTCCTTCCATTTCGAATTGGATCGAGGGATACTCCCACCGCAGGATGCCCTCCGCGGGTGAAGTAATGATCAGCGAATCGTTGACTTCGACATAATTGCTCTGGGCCGGGTCGGGCACCCACTTTCCCACCCATGGATTTGACGCTGCATACGATGCTCCCGTCGACAGAACGAGCAAGGCGAAAACAAGCAGAGAGCTCTTCATCTTTGCCTCCAGTTAGGAGTCGCAGTGGTTTGCCGATCCAGGTTCCTGAACGATTGTTGCATTGAGTTGGCGGGAATTATATCCCAGCGTAATCGCGGACCTCGCAGCGGAACGGCGCGGAATGGGCACCGCCAGACAACCGGATCTTGATTTGACGATGCAGTTGTGCGGACAGCCGGTGATAGAGTGCTTGCTATGAAATGGGGGTTGATCGTGGTCAAGGTAATTGCGCAGCTGGTCGTTCTGTTGTGTGCAACAGGAATGGCATTCGGACAGGTGGCGGTAGCGGCTCTGCAAACAGAAACGGACGAGTACACCCGCTACGAGCTTTTATCACCCGAGAGCGCAAGTTTCGCGATCCGCTATGAGGTAACAGCCACCACCGCCGGAGCGAAGTATTACTTCAATCCGATCCGCAAGGGCAGTGTGGCCAGCGGCGAGTCGGTGGTTGACTTAATGACTGGACAACCATTGCGGTTTGAAGTCGTCAGTGGGGAGCAAGCGGTAAAGGATCCGCTGATGAAGGGTGCGGACGCTTCGGAGAATTACATCAAGGTTTACCTGGCACGTCCGGTGCCGCCGGAAGGACAGGCGCGTCTGCTGATCTTGAAAACGTACAAGGATGCCAAGAGTTACTACCGCGAGGGCGACCTGATCGTCTTCAACCGTCCTCTGAGTATTCCGAGGAACAGCGTGGTGCTGCCCGCAGGCTATGAACTGGTCGGGTGCAATGTGCCGTCGCAGGTTCTGGCCGAACCAGACGGACGGATTGCAATCAGCTTCATCAATGGAACTGGGGCGGACGCGCCCCTGGTCGTGAAGGGCAAGTCGGGTGCACAGACCGGTAGCGCGGCAGTGCCGCGGACTCCGGGTACGGCGAAGAGCTGGGAGTCACCGTTTGAGGGAGCGACCGAGCAGGAGCGTCTTTCGGAACGTGCCCATGAGGATCGCGAGATTGTGTACTTCCTTCAGCAGCCCGAAACGCATGCATTCCGCCTCTCTCACGATTACACAGAGTCACGCCCGGGAGCTGACAAATACTTCAACGTGGTCCGCACTGGCAGCAAAATGTCGGACCCGTCGGCCTACGTGCTCGACACGGGCGAACAACTCGCCACAAGAACAACGACCGGCGCAGAACTGGCTTCGGCGAAAGTTGACGCGGGAGAGCCGCTTGAAGCGACAGCGCAAGTCGTGGTGATTCCTTTCACCGCCGTGAAAGCGGGGCAGAGCGTTCGCCTGCGGATTTCAGAGACGTACACGGCGCCTGCCAGCTACCGACTGGAGGGAGACGAGTTGGTCTTTGATAGGAGCCTGGGACGTCCCCGCAACGCAGTGGTGCTGCCGGAAGGTTGGTACCTCACGGCCAGCTCAATTCCGGCCAAGGTTACCCAGCTGCCAGACGGCCGCATCCGCCTGGATTTCTGGAATGGACGACCCGATGAAGTGGACGTGCTGATTAAGGGGAAACGTCGGGCGCGTTAACAGATACACACTTCCTTCGCCTCCCAAAGATCGAGACCCGGCGATCAAAGCCTGGGGTGTATTGTGTTGCTTGCCATAGCACTGACCTGTCAGAGCGCCTGCCACCCGACGCCTCGGTTCGTCACGCGGACCCATCTACTTGGACGTATGGTCGGCGTTCCGTACTTGTGGCGGCGAAGCAGGTGTAATTCCTCAAGAGCACGGGATGGGCGTTATACGTCAGATGAAAGCAGCGCATTCGTAAACACTGGCCGACTTATGGGGCGTAATCTCCCATAAGTCAGTTTCTGGCCAGTGTCGTCGCTGTCAGAGCAATTTGAATGTACCTGTGAGCTTCTGCATCACTGCGTCATTGCTTTGGCCGTGGTCTTGCTCGCATCTTTTATGGCGACAGCCGTTTTTTCGCCACCCTTTTCAGTGTATTTAACCGTGACCTTGGAGCCTTCTTTCAGTCCCTGATACGTGTCTGTGCTGGCAGCGTCGACACTTTTACCCGTATCCTTGGCGCCCTTTACGGTCGTCTGGTCCGTCCATTTGATGGTGTGCTCCGTGCCATCCCCGGCCTTGACCACCATTGTCTTGCTGGTCTTGTCCACCGACTTCACGACGCCAGAAACGGCATGAACCACGTCTTCCGCTAAGGCATTCTGCCAGGCAATCGCTGCCATCAAAACAAACGTTCCGGCCAAAAGCACACTGAACCTCTTTGCATGGAACATCTTGTAATTTCTCCTTGTTGGTTTTGTGCTGCTTCGTTCATTGGGTTTACTCAAAACTCCATAGGAGTTCCTGCGTCGATGCGATTCTCTAGGTGCGAACAGCGCTTGGCAGCGCACCGGCTCACTTTCATTTCGTCGGCGCTGTCGGTTGCTGTTGCTGAAGGTCCAGTTTTGTGAGCTCCATCTCCATCATCGCCTTCTCCCGCTCCTAGTGAATTCGGCGAACAGTCAGTCAATCTAAAGACACTTGTCCCTCAACCCTACCTGAGGATGTAGATCGAGGCGTGCGAACGTTCGCACGCCCCACTTCTTGTCGTCGCGACTTAGTCGGCCGCAGGAACCGCTGTCGGCATTTTGTTGGGATCGAGAGCCGGTACCGGATTCTTGGGATGTTGCAAATCCGGTATCAGATCATTGGAGGCGCCACCAGGGAAGCGCTCGATACTGGGATATTTGATGATGGTCTTGTCGAAATCAGCAAGCACGACGCTGAAGAGCGCCGCTGACCAACCATTATCTTCACCTGCGTACCTTCCGGGCGAAGTTTTCAGGCCGTTCATCTCGCCTTCGGCTCCGTTGAACACCATGTCGTAGCGCTCATAGGGATCCATAGTGAGGTTGTACACAGCCGGGATCGAGCCAACGCCCTGCGTTGGACCAAGCCAGGAATCCTTCGCCGTCCACACGAACTTCCATGCGATGTTCAGCCACGGCTCGTTCGTATCGCCGGCCATATCGACACGGATGGCATTGAGATATTCGCCATTGACGTAGATCCACGACCTGCGCGCGGAGTGTTGCGCCTTGCCCAGGATGTAAGCACTGTTGTCGATACTGTCAAAGTAGATCGGCTTGCCGTTGTTGTCCTTCATTTCTCCGGTAGGTGGAGGCGTGATGCCCGCCATCGCAGCCAGAGTTGACCAGCAGTCGATGTGCGACATCATTTCGCCATAGGTCGAGCCGGCTGGAATGTGGCCGGGCCAAGTCATGATGGCCGGTACGCGCCAGCCGCCTTCATATGCCGAACCTTTTTCCCCGCGGAAGGGGGTCGTTCCGGCATCCGGATAGGCATCGAGCCATGCGCCGTTGTCGGCGGTCAGAATCACGATGGTGTTGGGAGCGTACTGGTGAATGGCATCCAACACTCTACCGATATCGGCGTCCATCTCCATGAGGGAATCGGAATAATCGCCGAGGTGCGACTTGCCGCGGAAGTCTGGGGCCGCATTCGTCGGGTTGTGCATCTTGATCCAGTTCACATCCATAAAGAACGGCTTACCGCTCTTAGCGTGGGTCTTGATGTAGTCGACGGCGTAGTCGGCCTGCCGTTCGTCCATGGTCGCCATATAGTCGTAGGTGATGGTGGCAACTCGTTTGGCAGGCTGGCCAGCCATTCCTTCCCATTCGCCGAGGTTCACAACCGAATCCCACGCCTTCTGGAATTCTGGGTTATACGTTGGAAACCACGGATGAAACCACTTGTCGGTATCGGGATAGGAATAGACGCCGGCGTAGTAGGCTGCGAACTCTTTCATCTCGTCGAAGCCGTGCTCGGTCGGGTAAGCTGCTGGCTTGTCGCCGAGATGCCACTTGCCGGAGAAGTACGTCGTGTAGCCGTTCTTCTTGAAGAATTCGGCGATGGTGGGTGTTTCCGGGCGGAGATAGTTCTCGTCGCCGGGGGCAACCACGATCGAAAGGGCCGAGCGGATCGGGATTCTACCAGTGATAAACGAGGCACGACCTGCCGTGCAGCTTGCCTGGCCATACCAACTGGTGAAAACTGCACCCTCCTTGGCCATCTTGTCGATGTTCGGCGTCGGGTGGCCAAGAGTTGCGCCTCCGTTGGAATAAGCACCGAAGTCATTCCATCCGGTGTCATCGGTCATGAGCATGACGATGTTGGGTTTATCTGCGGACTGTGCGGCGATCGGCATTCCGCCAGCTGCCAGCAAACAACTGGAAATAGCTAGCGTTCCCAGCGAGAGTTTTCGAACACTTGCTCCTAGATCCATATATCTCTCCAAAAGTGCATTGGGTTAGTCCCCACAAGGGGAGTTACACTTGTCAGGCAGTTCTTGATGTCGGTCTTTTCAGAAAGTCCCTCTTGCTACCTTGGCTATCGAACCACTTACCTTTCATGGTGGTTCGGCTTATTTCTCCCACGCAAAAACCTGCTTCCAATCGTTTTTCATGCTGATGACAGTCCAGCCTTTTGCTTTGGCCTCGTCATACAGGCTCTGAGGGAAGGTGCCGACTTTGGTGTCGGGTAGGCCCTGGGCTGGACCATAGGCGTATTCGCGCTGCGCGTCATCGTGCAGTACCAACATCTCCAGCGAGGCGCCGCCTGCCTGTGTGTACTCCAGCATCTGCCGGTCGCCATCGGAGTTGCCGAAGGCTGCGTGTGGCCGTTTACCGATGAACAGATAGATATCCTCGGCTTTGCCCGCGCCGTTGTTGTTCAGCAGAAGATTCGGGTCGCGCATCAGGACGCCCTGCCCTTCTTTGTTGTAATCATACTGCGTATCCAAAGCCGATCCGATGATCTGCTCCGGCGGAATTCTGTAAACCTGCTGTGCGTAGGTGCGCACGAAGTCTTGGCCGCCGCCGGTCACGATGTAGGTTCTGTAGCCGTTGTCGCGGAGATACTTCATCACCTCCAGCATCGGCTGGTAGACCATCTGCGGGTAAGGTTTGTCGAAGCGTGGATGTTTCGCCTTTGCCATCCAGTCCTTCACGATGGCCTGAAAAGCGTCCGTCGTCATACCGGTGTGAGTGGCCATGGCGATCAGTTCGATGTCCTTGAGGGTGAATTTCGCCATTGCCTCGCGATCGCCGGTCACAACGGCTTTGAATGGCATCTTGGTCTTCCATTCGGGATGCTCAGGCGCCATCTCCGCGACCCGGTCGAAGGCAAACAGCACCTGCGAGTAAATGGGTTGCTCGACCCACGTCGTACCGTCCTGGTCGAAGGTCGCGATGCGGTCTTCAACCGGGACAAACTTCGGATTGTTCTTATCGGTGGTTGTCTTGACGAAGTCGACGATTGCCTGTTTTGCCAGCCCATCGTTCCATGAGGCCAATGGGTCGGCGGCAGCGGCCGGAGCTGGCTGGGCTGCGGTAGATCTGCCGGGTTGAGCCGAATTAGAGCAGCCGGCAAGTATGAAAGCCAAGGAAAGGAGTGATGCGGATACTGCTTTCGCAAAGGGCTTCATTTCATCTTCTCCCAGAATCGTTGCACCTCCACCCCTCTCTGACGAAGTCACCTTCCGAGTCCGAACCCAGAGTCCAAGAGCTTTTTCCTGACCCACAACTTAACTGCCCTGAGCTGGAGCTCGACTGCGAATCGCTGGCAGACAGGCATCCCCCGACGCAGCTTTCTTATGCAGCCGACGGGTTTGCTGGAACCGCGTTGGTTGGGGCAACCTCTTTATTGGAATTCGGGGACCGCCGGGAAGCTGTGACCTGAGTCACTTGCAGCCTATGATTTTTTGTCATCGGATTGATAACCTAGGTGCATGAATTTCGAAATCCGCTTGTTGAGCTGCGCTCTGGCGGTGGCCGAGCATCGCAGTTTCGCGCACGCTGCCAAGTCCCTCCATGTCTCCCAGCCGGCACTTTCACGCAGTATCCAGGCGTTGGAGCGGCAGGCAGGGGTTCGGATCTTCGAGCGCGGAACACGACACGTAGAAGTCACCGATGCCGGTGCAATTTTTCTGGAATATGCACAAGAGGTCATGGCGCGATCTGACGATCTCAGCCGCGAAATGGTTTTGCTGAAAGGGTTGGACAAAGGAGAGTTGGAAATCGGAGTCGGCACCTACGTTGGCGTTGAGTTTGTTGACCGCGCTATCGGCAGGATTGTTCGCGGTCACCCCCAAGTGCGGCTGCGCATCGCAAATGATAACTGGGTCAACCTGCTTCCCCTGATGCGGCGCCGCAATCTTGACATGGTAGTGATAAACATACGCGGCCTGGCCCAAGAAGCCGAGCTTCACATCACCCCGTTGCGGCGCCGTCAAGGCTACCTAGCGGTCCGACCTGACCATCCATTGCTTCGGCACAAAGGCCCGCTAACTCTCAAGCAGGTATTGCGCTATCCCTTCGTCAGCACATCACGTTTTCCTACTGGATTCTTGAGGGAGTTTGTAAGCGAGTCGACCGAGGACGAAAGCCCTTCCCGATCTAGACCGAAAACTGTTCCTTCGATCGCTTGTGAGTCCGTGACGATGATGCGGAACATCGCGCAGGAGTCAGACGCTGTCGCCATGGTGCCGTTGAAGGTGTTGCTGCCGGACTTGAAGACCAAAGCCATGGCGGTATTGCCGGTCGCACTCCCGGTGCTAGGCACCGAATTTGGCATAGTGCGTCTGGCGCGCAGGAGCTTATCTCCGCTAGGCGAACTCTTTGTGCGAACTCTGATTAAGGTGGACGCCGAAGTGGCAGCCTTGGAAGGAAATGCCTGTAAGACGCTTTTCCCAGTTCGTCGAGTCGGAGCCCGGAAAGCGAACAGTTCCGCCAGTTAGCTGCCCGCGAATGAAGGTTGCGTACGTGTTTTACCATGACGGTGCCTGTTACTGACAAGCATCAAAAAGACACGGCGACACATTCGAACTTCTAAATTGAGGCGCTCTCTAACGTAATTGAATCGGAGACAAATGGTCAGCGACGAGAACGGGGGGCCTGTTCCGGGCCGGAAGTCTGCTTCTAGGAAGTTTCGCCAGATCGGTACTGTGAAATGCTTCCGGTCACTTGGACGAGAAGTCGGCTACGTTTCCATGTGCCCAACCCATCTGAGAGGCAATCAGGCAAGAGAGCGGAACGGCCGTTATACGGCCAGGTGAAAGGAAATGATCTGTAAAACCAGCCGAACTGCGGGAAGGTTCGACCGTTCAGGGTTGCCAATAATCCGAAGGTGGGAAGACACGACCCACCTAAAATCGCCAACAGGGACGTGTTTCACGGAAGAGAGTGCCTTTCCGTCGCTAAAGAACTTACGGTGTCGGAAACCGCTCAGTCGTGTGCCGGTCGAATATTCTGATTGAGATGGAAGACATTCTCCGGGTCCCATCGGGCCTTGACCTGCGCTAACCTGGCGTAGTTCCCGCCGAAGGGTCCCGCCACGTCGCTGGCGTCATCCTGGTCCATATAGTTCACATAGCGGGCCTCTGCAAAGAAGGGTTCCAGCCGGGCAAAGCCTTCGCGTGCCCACCGGATGTTTTCTTCCATGGCCGCAGCCTCCTGCCATTGAGAAAGGATCAGCAAATTGTGACCTTGACGACGATGGTGAAAAGCTGTCTGGTCCGCGGGGACGCGAGCTGCGGCACCATGCCAGTGCTCCAGAAAGATGCCGCTGTACTTCGAGGGACAATGTTGCACCATCTCGATGATCGTGTTAAGAGGATCGTCGTCTACGCTAGTCAGGAAGGTTGATTTCCAGTAATTCAGCATGCCCTTGGGATAGGCGGCGTCGAACATGCCGTTGAGGTCACCGTACGGAATCGGTTGGATGGTATCGAACAGCGGCGATCCGAATTCCTTGATGGGACGCAGGATACGTTCGCCCTCGGTGAGCGATCCGCAATGCGAGGCCCCGATGATGGCAACCTTCACGCCAGAACCATCCGGAGCATGTCCAACTCCCGCCAAGCAGGCAATCTCATCGCTTACTGACTCGGTAAACTCCCGATAAAGCTGTAACACGTTGCGCGCCTCGGAAAACGGCCACGCTACCGCGCCTCCCACAATCATAGGACCAACAGGATGAAGGCTGTACTCGAGAGATGAGACCACTCCGAAGTTGCCGCCTCCGCCGCGAAGCGCCCAGTAGAGATCGGTATTCTCGGAATCACTGGCGCGAACCGTTTTTCCCTGTGCGGTTACCACCGTTGCGGCCACCAGATTATCCGTCGCCAACCCATGCTTCCCTGCCAGGTAGCCGAAGCCGCCGCCCAGGGTCAGTCCGGCGATGCCCGTGCTGGAGACCACTCCGCCTGTCGTCGCAAGGCCATGCTGCTGGGTGGCTCGATTGAATTCACCCCAGGTGACGCCCCCTTGGGCGATCGCACGACGCGTCGTGGCATTCACTTCGATCGCCTTCATCAGGGAAAGGTCAATCATCATCCCGCCCTCGACGCTGGCGCGTCCGCTGACGTTGTGACCGCCGCCACGAACCGCGATCTCCAGTCCGTGCTCACGGGCGAACGTGATACTAGCAGCTATGTCAGCCTCGTTTCGGCAGCGAGCGATGACTGCCGGGTGCTTATTGATCAGGCCGTTGTGCAGCGCACGGACGGTATTGTATTCAGTGTCACCCGGCCGGAGAATCGTACCCGAAAACGTATTATGCAGCTTCGCTAGTAGAGGAAGGCTGCTCTGAGGCTGTGCCATTTGTTTTCCCTCGAAGATAAGGGTCGATTGTATGTTGCTCCCGCGCTACACACAACGTTCGCACTCGAAATGTGAATCTGCGCAGTGGTCCTGCTGCTGATAAGGTCACTTGGACGTGTAGTCGGCAAACCAGACAAGTGATCCCAAGAACCCCCGTTGGGAGTTGCCAACCCCAGATAGAAAACGTTGACGTCAGGAACGCATGCGATCGGTCTCTTTGATACCGGCGTGGCTCCTCGCCAGCGGGGTATTCGCGGAACCAAAGCGCTGGTGGCGATTGAGGAAGGCGCTTCTTATGTCTAAAGGCCAGATCGGCGATGCATCGTATCTCGTCCGGTGCCTGCCTTGGCGAGCCTGAGACAGATTTATGGGTCAGTTAGCAGAGATGGCGTCCATCTGCTCAAGTGTGTGGCCGCCGCGAGGTACATCTAATGGCATATCCAGTCCCTAGCATTTGAAACGCGGCCGCGTGCTGAGCGTCACATAATTCATCCGAGAATGCTGCGATACTGAACGGTGCTCCAATGAAGAATCCAGCCGAAGCAGAACCAAGTAACTCGGTAACACTGTTGCATCAGGCACTTGATATTTACTACCGGCATCTCGGGAGTGTATTTCCGAAAGATCAGCCCTTGCGCGTGCTAGCCATCTTCAACCGCCTTTTACTGGTGTCAAGTTCTCATCCCGTGACGGCACCCCGTGGCTTTCGAGACAAATAAAGATGGGGGAAGCGGTCCACGTGCGAATCTTGGGATCGACTCGATATCAGCTGTAATTGCGAACACGCCCGAAGATTTGCCTGAGGAGGCGCGGTCGGAAAGAGACTTCATGGAGTCGCAGGGAATAAAGTCATCGTTAGTGGTTCCCTTGCAGGTTGGCGGCCTGGTGGTCGGAGTACTGTCCTGTAGCAGCATGCGTAATCCGCAGCGATGGGACGTTGCCAAGCTCTCAAAGCTCCAGGCTATGGCCGAAGTATTTGCGAACGCGCTTGCCCGCAAACAAGCCGATGAAGAGCTGAACAGGGCTTACGCCGAGATTCAACAATTGAAAGAACAGCTCGAGTCCGAGAACACTTACTTGCGGCAAGAAATCAAGCTTGAATACAGCCACAAGATTGTGGTCGGGGAGAGTCCGGCTATCCGCGCCGTCCTGAAGAAAACAGAGCAGGTTGCAGGAACAGATTCGACGGTATTGATCATCGGCGAAACGGGGACGGGCAAGGAGCTGATCGCCAGAACCATTCACGAGATGAGCGGGCGCAAGAACCGCACGATGGTGAAGACTAATTGCGCCGCTCTTCCCGCGTCCCTCATCGAAAGCGAGCTGTTTGGCCGTGAAAAAGGGGCATACACCGGTGCCCTCGCCAGAGAGATAGGAAGGTTCGAGCTGGCAGACAAATCGACGATCTTCCTCGATGAGATCGGAGAACTCCCGCCGGAAGTGCAATCGAAGCTGTTACGGGTTTTGCAGGAGGGCGAGTTCGAACGCCTGGGCAGCTCGAAAACAATCAAAGTCAACGTGCGCGTCATTGCAGCCACCAGTCGAGACTTGCCGGCCATGATCAAGCAAGGCACGTTCCGCCCCGATCTCTTCTACCGTCTCAACGTGTTTCCGATCGTGGTGCCTCCTCTGAGAGACCGCCGCGAGGATATCCCCTCGCTGGTCTGGTACATCCTGGGCGAGATTGGAACGCGCATGGGCAAAAAGATCGATGGGGTGCACGCCAGCACTATGAGCGCATTCCAAAGGTATACGTGGCCTGGAAACGTGCGCGAGCTTCGTAATGTCATCGAACGCAACCTTATTCTTTGCAACGGACCTATGTTTAAGGCAGAGATCCCGGAGCTTGAGGAGAAACCGAGTCGCAGTACACGGCAACGCGAGAGAACGGACTACCTTAGGAGCGTGCTGCTAGCCACGAAGTGGCGCATCCGGGGAAAAGGTGGGGCCGCAGAAATCCTGGGATTAAAACCGACAACTCTTGAGGCAAGAATGAAAAAACTCGGGATTCACCGGCGCGAATAGAACCTCCAATTCGGATTTTAGGGTTTCTCCAAAATGAGCGCTTTGAACATCCTCCCTTCAGTCTCACTCCTGCACAATTCCACCCCGATCTCGTTCTAACTCCATAGCTTAGGTGTTCGACCACCTCGTCCTGGCGTTTGGCATCCGTCCTGCACCTACAAGTGGGTCGCAAAGTGAACTCCCCGTTGGCGTGATGTGAAGTTCACTTGTCGTAAGTTAGCGCAGCGGACGGGAGACGAAATGATCATCGAGCAGCTGACCATTCGCGCGCCGAAGGGAAAGCGCCAGGAAGTGGGTAGCGCGCTGGTTTCGCTATCGGCTCCGACGCAGGTGCAGCCTGGGTGCTTGAAATGTCGCTTGCTACAAAGTTGGCACGAGCCCGACGAACTTGTGCTTGAAGCCAACTGGGAGACCATCGAGGACCTGGTTCGCCATCTTCAGTCCGATTCCTACAAACGGCTTCTCCTCCTGATGGAGTTGAGTCCCATACCTCCGATCCTCAAGTTCTGCACCGTGCAGGAAGTCAGTGGATTGGAATTGGTGGAAAAAGCTCGAAACCAATTAGGGGCAGAAATTCGACGCGATTAGGAGATCGGCATATCAGTTTGTGCGTGCGCACGGGAGCCTGAGGGACGGCCGAGAAGGCTCAGGGTGGAACGTTCAACCAGCAACTACTAATTGCAAACCAATAAGGAGATCTAATTCATGTTTAGCAGACGCATTGCGGTAACCGTTTGTCTCTTGGCAATGTTTACTTTGGCGGCAGCACCAGCTTTCGGAGCTAGTTCGGGTGACAAGGTCAAGAACAAAGGAGTAATCACGCTTCGCACCGGGGACACGTTGACAGTGAAGACTTCGGAGGGAGTTTTCATGGTCACCATCAATAGCGACACCAAGATTCAGCACGGAGTTGGACTCACCAGCATGCGCAAGAAGCAAGATACGCCGGACGTCCTCATCCCGGGACTCAGGATGAAATTCGAGGGAACAAGCGGCGACCAGGAAAATCAGGTCATCGCCAAGATGATCGAGTTTGATGAAGACGACCTGTCGCTGGCCGAGGTAATTCAGGCCGGCCTGAACCCCACGGCGCAGCAGCAAGCGCAAAACATGCAGACTTACGCCGCCAATAAGGCGGCTACTGACGCGGCGATCGAAGCCAACCAGCAGGAGATCGCGGCGACCCAGCAAGAAGTAGCTGCCAACAAATCTCAGATTGACGAAGTTGCAACATCAACCAAGAAGCGCTTCAGCGAGATGGGTGAAGTTGTCACCAAAGACCAATACACCGTGCTCTTCGCCAACGGGCAATACAGTCTCACGCAGGAGTACAAACAGGGACTGGCCAATATCGCGAAGCAGGCCCTCACCTATCCCAAAGGCTGGGTCATCTCGGTTGCCGGATATGCCGACTCAGTTGGCACCGCGGCCTCCAACCAGGTCCTCAGCAAACAGCGCGCGCAAGCAGTCGTTGCTTACCTGCTCCAGGACTGCGGAGTTCCGGTTGGCCGCATCGTCGCTCCCGGTGCGATGGGTGAAAGCAATCCAGTCGCTTCCAACGAAAGTGCATCCGGACGCGCCGACAACCGCAGAGTCGATGTGAAGCTGCTCCTCAACAAAGGCGTTGCCGGCGGAATGTGACTCCCAACGGAGGTCTGGATTCCGGGCCTCCGTTCTGATTCAAGCTACGGGTCTGCCAGTTATGGTGTTCGGTATTGCATGCGAGCCTGGGGCGCTTGAATTACAGCGAGTACCAGCAGAGGAGTGGTTCAAAACGTCCGCCAGCATAAACGAATGGGAGAAATTGCGCCTACAGAATATGGCGGACTAACTGTGCCACGCGACATTGCGATAGTCGACGAAGGCTCCGTTCGTACTAGCCACAGGGCAGCGATCGGCCAGCTATCGGATCGTTAGCAGGCACGACAGGGCCACGAGTACTTTCTAGAAAATCAAGGAGAATTCAAGATGAGTACAGAGACGCTAGAGAAATCCGGAACGCAGAAACTTAGCACCGTACCGTTGGATTGGAATGAGGTGTACTACACCAACTGTCCTCTCGTTTCCGCCAGCAATGTTGACCAGGAGCTGGGTTGGACGAAAGAGCAATATAAGAAGATGGGCGTCGAGTACCTCTATCTTCGATGCCGCGCCGAGAACGACTGGTACCCGCACTACGTCCACAACCTCGACAACCTTATCCGCTTTGGCGGTCTCTTCCCTCCCATCCATGTTCAAGCTGACATCCGCCGGACCCGACTGCTGGGCGTGACCCATGCCCCGCGCGAAGGTGGCGTCATGTTGGTGAGATCGAGGGACGACATCTATCGGATGAACGATCTGAAAGGCAAGAAAATAGGGCTTTCCCGCAGCCAGAACAAGATCAAGACAGACTGGTGGGGCATTCAGGAGGAACAGGGCATCGAGCTGATGCTCCGCCTGAACGGCATGACACGCAAAGACGTCCAGATCGTGGAATTCCCGTATCCAGACGACTGGTATGACAAGCCGGAGATGATGGGCCCGCTGATGGAAAATCCATCCGAACTGTGGCTGCGCCGCGACCACAAGCACGATTTGGCCTTCCGCCCACTGGAAACAGCTTTGGAGAAGGGCGTCATCGATGCGATGTACATGCAGACCGGCCCCTTGCAACAACTATCGGAGGCCACGGGCAAGTTCAAGGCGATCGAGGACCTCTCCCGTTATCCAGACTGGACCTTGCAGGTAGCCAACATCCCAGCTGTCATTACCTGCACCGACGTCATGGCCGAGAAACATCCCGAGCTCGCAGTCACTTTCATGAAGGGCATGATCAAAGTCGGTCGCTGGGCCAATGAGCACAAGCGAGCCGCCGCCGCGATCCTCGACAAGCAAACCTTCTATCTCGACGTTGAACATACCTATCGCGGTATCGAGCGCATCGACATGGTGCCGAACCTCTCGCCGCAGAACTTGGTCTCCGTCGAAATCGGAAAAGACTTCATGCTGAGCCACGGCTACATCAAGAACGACTTTGATGTGCAGAAGTGGGCAGCACCGGAGTTCCTGGAGCAGGCAGCCAGAGAACTGCTGGAAGAGGAATGGAAGAAGAGAACCACAGCTAAGCTTCCAGAGACAGCTGCAGCGCTGGCGTCCGGAGCACGGCTCGGGTAGTCGCGATGAAGGGCAGGCCGGCTAGCAGCCTGCAGGCACTGGTTCGGGGAGAAGAGCTCCTATAGAAGCAGCCCTTCTCCTCGGGCTTACACAATTTCCGTACGAACACAGGAGAGAATTCATGACTCGTAGCAGAACCCACCGAATCGTACCTCTGATCCTTTTGTTGCTCGTCGTAATTACGCTATCCAGCACCATCACGTTCGCCCAGTCAGCCAAGCTCGAAGGAGTCATCAAAGGGCGTAGCGGCTCGGAAATCATTTTGCAGACGGCGGATTCACCGAAGGTCATCGTCCTGCTGACTGACAGCACCGATGTTGCCCAGGTAGTAGGCGCGTTTAAGGCCCGTAACAAGAAGATGTCGATGGCCGCCCTTATTCCCGGCCTTCCCATCCAGGTAGAAGGCACCTACAACGCACAGAACCAGATGGTGGCGAGCAAAATACGGTTCAAGGGCAACGATCTTGACCAAGCTCAGGCCATTCAGGCTGGTTTGTCCCAAACCCAAGAGCAGGCCCAGCAGAACAAAGAGGAGTTAGAAAAACAGAATGCCGCGCTGGCAGCTCAGAACGCAGCCTTGGCAGAACAGCAGAAGGCATTGACGGATCAGGAGAAGCAGCTCGCCGCCAACAAAGCAGCTATTGCCGCCACCAGCGCCCGCTTTGGTCAACTCAACGATTACTACATCATCGATGAAGTGACCGTGTTGTTCGGCAACGGCAAGACGAAAGTGGACCCTCAGTACAACTCTCAACTCATCGCGCTGGCTGAAAAAGCCAAGACAGTGAACGGATACATGATCCAGGTCAAAGGCTACGCTTCAGCTTCGGGGAGCGCTGCTCTGAACCAGAAGCTGAGCGATCAGCGCGCCAACAACGTCACCAACATCATCCTGCAGCAAGGCCATATTCCGCTTACCAACATGTTGGCTCCGGGCGCCATGGGTGAAAGCCGGCAGGTTGGCAGCAACGATAAGTCTGCTGAAGGCGAAGCCCAGAACCGCCGCGTCGTGGTCCGGATTCTTCAGAACAAGGGTATCGCGGGCATCGACGTCGCGGCCGACAAATAGCGATAGCGCTCTCGCTACTTGTCTTGTCATGAACGTGATCCGCAGGCCAAGCCTCTACAGGTTGTAGGGGCTGTGGCCTCCTGGAGCGGTGGGCACAAGAGGAAGGAGAAACATATGACCGAGACGAATGCAAGTCTCCCGAAAGGTAAGCAGACTGTGCTGGGCCTCTATGTGACAGCGAACGAAGCTTACGAGAAGTGGAAGGCTGATCCTGACAAGGTAAAGTTCATCGATGTCCGTACCCCGGAGGAATACCTCTTTGTCGGACATCCTCCCATGTCTTGGAAGATTCCAGTGGCCATTCAGACCTATGAATGGGATCCCGAAACGAAACAGTTCCCGATGAAGCCATCGGCCGATTTTGTGGCGCGAATGCGAGAGGTGGCTAGCCCCGACGACACCCTCATGCTGATGTGCCGCTCGGGCGGGCGTAGCGCTATCGCAGTCAATCTCCTTGCGCAAGCAGGATTCAAGAATGTCTACAACATCGTGGACGGCATGGAAGGCGACACGAACGTGGACTCTGACAGTGTGGCTCAGGCCCAGCCATTGAAGGATGGCTGGAAGAACTCGGGCTGCCCGTGGACCAAGAAGCTCACGCCCGACCGCATGGTACTTCCCAAGAGATAGAAGGAAAAAGCAATGAGCAACACGAACCGGCAATTCCAACTAGTGCGGATCCCCGACGGCCCGCTTACGCAGGACTGCTTCAAACTCGAGTGCACCCCCCTTCCGGAGCCGAAGGAAGGCGAGGTTCTGCTGAGGACGCTCTACATGTCCATCGACGCGGCGAGCCGGGCGTGGATGCAGGGCGCGACCTACCGCGACGCTCTCGGGTCGGGGACGGTCATGGCCGGACGCGCCGTGGGCGAGGTGATTTTGTCCCGCCACCCGAACTTCAAGCCGGGGGAGCTGGCGTTTGGCGATTGTGGCTGGCAGGAATACGCGGCCGTCGCCGGACAGTCTCTGATGAAGCAAACCCGGGTGACTCCGCTTTCGCATCTGCTCAGCGTCTACGGAGTAAGCGGACTTACGGGGTATTTCGGGGTGCTCGACGTGGGGCGGCCAAAGCACGGAGAGACCTTTGTCATTTCGGCAGCGGCGGGTTCGGTAGGCACGTTCGCTGGCCAGATCGCCAAGATTGCCGGTTGCCATGTCGTGGGCATTGCTGGTGGCAACGAGAAGTGCCGGTGGCTAACCGAAGAACTGGGTTACGACGCCGCGGTCAACTACAAGTCCGGGCCGATCGCAGAGAGCCTGAAGGCCGCCTGCCCGGATGGCATCGATGTGTACTTTGACAATGTGGGTGGTGAAACCTTCGAGGCAGCACTTGCCCAGATGAACCTGATGGGCCGCATCGCGTGTTGTGGTGTCGTCTCCACGTATGACACTGCTTCACAGCCCGCGCACGGACCGCGCGGTGTGCCCTTTCAACTCGTAGTCAAGCGGCTGACGATGCGCGGCTTCATCGTGTCCGACTTCTTCGGCAAGCGCGACGAAGCGTTAGCCCAGCTGCGCTCCTGGGTTGAAGGTGGGCGCCTGAAAGTGATCGAGAATGTCATCGAGGGTTTCGAGAACCTCCCAGCAGCCCTCATTGGCTTACTACATGGGGAGAACCGTGGCAAACAAATGGTCAGAATCGCAACGGAGTCATAGCGTAATTCACAGCGCTTACTAACCTGCCGCGTCGGTCAACGGCCAGCGCTATATCGGGAGACGCATTATGAAAGTCATTATCGTTGGTGGAGTTGCTGGTGGAGCATCGTGCGCGGCGCGTCTGCGTCGATTAGACGAAAAAGCGGAAATCGTCATGGTGGAGCGCGGGCCATATGTTTCGTATGCGAACTGCGGGCTTCCGTATCACGTTTCTGGCGTGATTCCGAAGGAATCCAGCCTACTGGTTGCGAGTGAACAGCTCTTCCGGGCGCACTTTGCGATCGATGCGAGGACGAATTGCGAGGCCATCTCCATCTCGCCGAAGGACAAAACAGTACAGCTGCTCAATGTCAAAACCGGAGAGCTCACGACTGAGTCGTACGACAAGCTGGTGCTCTCTCCCGGTGCGCCTTCGGTGCGCCCGCCGCTGCCTGGCATCGATCTGCCGGGAGTTTTCCACGTTAGGACCGTGCCGGACGCAAGGACGATTCGCGAATGGGTGAACGGAGGCACGACGTTCCTAAGCGGGATGTCCAACTACTCCGGGATCCAGATGGTGAAACCGACACGCCATGCGGTGGTGGTCGGCGGTGGATTTATCGGCCTTGAAATGGCCGAGAACTTGGTCCACCTCAGCTTCGACGTGACACTCGTCGAGATGCTCGATCAAGTCCTCGCTCCAATGGACCGCGAAATGGCGAACCTGGTCGAAGGACATTTGATGAGGAACGGAGTACGCCTGGCACTTGATGATGGAGTGGCTGGATTCACGCAGTTAGAGGGTGGTGCGCTCGAAGTGCAAACGAAGTCCGGCAAGAAGTACCCGGCGGACGTGGTGATCCTCGCGCTTGGCGTGCGCCCCGACACGACATTGGCCAAGGCAGCCGGTCTTGCAATTGGTGGACGCGGCGGCATCCGAGTCGACGAACACATGCGCACCAGCGATCCGAACATCTTCGCCGTAGGTGATGCGATTGAGGTGAAGGACTTCGGGACCGGACAGTGGAGCCTGATCGCTTTGGCAGGGCCGGCAAACCGCCAGGGCCGCATTGCGGCGGATGTGATTGCTGGACGAGATTCGCATTACCGCGGCACCCAAGGCACATCGATCATCGGGCTGTTTGGTGGCGCGGCTGCCTGGACTGGTGTCAGCGAGAAAACGCTGAAGCGGCTGGGCGATGCGGATTACGAGAAGGTTTATCTCTTCCCGAACTCGCACGCCGGGTATTACCCAGGCGCGAAGTTCATCGCCATGAAGTTCGTCTTCCGCAAATCCGACGGGAAAGTTCTGGGAGCGCAGGCGCTTGGTCAGGACGGACCGGCGGTGGACAAGCGCATTAGCGCTTTGGCCGTGGCCATTCAGATGGGTGCGACGGTCTACGACCTGGAAGAGTCCGAGCTCTGCTATGCGCCGCAATTCGGCAGTGCCAAAGACGCCGTCAACTTCGCCGGCATGGTAGCTGCCGATGTGCTTCGTGGTGACATGCCACTCGCTCACTGGGATTCAACAGACGAAGCATTGCTGCTGGATGTGCGCGAGTCGGTGGAACTGGCGGTCGAAAGCGTGCCCGGCGCGATCAACATCCCGATGGGTGACTTGCGCTCCCGGCTCAACGAACTCCCTCGCGACCGCGAGATTCACGTTATTTGCCGCTCGGCCCAGCGCGCTTACTATGCCACGCGCATTCTCGTGCAAAACGGCTTCAAAGCGCGAAGTATCTCCGGCGGCATGCTCTCACGCGCCATGCTCACGGTGGATATGAAGTCAAAGTCGCCCGATGCTGCCGAGCCCGTAAGCGTCTGAAGCGAATAGACGCTAGATGGCAGCTAGCTCGCCAACGAGGGAGCAGAGGATGCCGCAAGAAGAGATCAGATTGGTGGGCCTTGCGGCTTGACCTTCGGAATACGAACAAGGAAAGAGAAGTTCTATGAACGCTACCTGGATGCTCCTCTTCAAGATTTCTCTCGCGATTTTCATGGCGGGCAGCTTGCTCGAGATGGGGCTCAGGCTCAGCCTTCCCGACGCGCTTCGGGGACTCCGAAACACCCGCTTCGTCGTGTACACGCTGGTATGGAGCTTCTTCATCTGCCCGTTCCTGGCTTACGCGATCACACGCATTCTTCCGCTGGGGCCGACATACGCCATCGGCTTGATCTTGCTGGGAATGGCACCTTGTGCTCCTTTTGTTCCGATTCTCGTAGATAAGGCAAGAGGGGACATTGGATTCACGGCTGCGTTCATGCTGCTGGCCTCAGTCGGCACCGTGATTTGCATGCCCTTTACCGTGCCCTTGTTGATCAAGGGGCTGACTACCAGTGCGTGGGCCATCGCCAAGCCGCTCCTGATGGTAGTGCTGTTACCGATGGCTGTTGGAGTGGTCATCCGCCGCCAAACTGATGCCCTCGCCTCCAAACTGCTGCCGGTCGCCAAAAAGCTGGCGGGGCTTTTCGGGCTAATTTGGAGCATCTTGTGCCTCATCATTTATGGGAAAGGCCTGCTCAGTATGGCGGGAAGTTACGCCGTCCTCTCCCAGCTCATTTTCTTTGGACTGGTCTGCATAGGAACCTACTGGCTCGGACTTGGCTTGGGCCATGAGCAAAAGGTCGTATTGAGCATTGGTGTTACCACCCGGAATCTCGGGGCGTGCCTTACGCCTCTTCTCTTCGCGCCGGAGGTGGACGAACGAGCCACTCTGATGATCGTGCTGGCCCTTCCCATCATGGTCATCGTTTCGTTATCCGCGACGAAATGGCTGTACCGCAGCGCTGCTTTTGCAAGCGCCGCGGGAGGTGGAGCATGAACGATTCACGGAGCGTTTCCACTCTTCTGCGGCGATACTTACCGATTCTGGAGTGGGGATCCACGTATAACGGCAAGACGTGCGCCAACGACTTAATCGTCGCGGCAATTGTTACCGTCATGCTGATCCCGCAGTCTCTGGCTTACGCCATGCTCGTTGGGCTGCCTCCGCAGGTCGGACTCTACGCCTCGATTGCGCCGCTGGTGCTCTACGCAATCTTCGGCACCTCGCGCGCTCTCGCGGTCGGCCCGGTTGCCGTGGCTAGCTTAATGACCGCTGCGGCTGCCGCAACCGTGGCGACTCAGGGGACGCCGGAGTACTTGGGCGCAGCGATCACGCTTGCCGTTCTTTCAGGCCTTTTGCTAGTGGCGATGGGATTGTTGCGGCTGGGCTTCCTGGCAAATTTCCTCAGCCACCCGGTGATCTCTGGGTTCATCACCGCATCAGGCATCCAGATCGCGGCCGGCCAACTCGCACCGGTGCTCGGTATCCACGCCGAAGGCGAGAACCTCGTGGATCTGTTGAAATCGATGTGGCCCAACCTCCACCACATCAATCCTTATACAGCGGCGATCGGGTTTGGTTCACTGGCGTTTCTCTTTTGGGTGCGGCGCGGCCTCAAACCCTTGTTGCACCACATCGGATTAGGTGATCGGCCCGCAGACATCCTGGCAAAAGTTGGGCCGGTCGTGGCCATTGCGGCAACCACGGTAGCCGTGTGGGGACTTGGACTCACCGAGCATGGTGTCAAAATCGTCGGTACAGTTCCCAAGGGTCTGCCGAAACTTGCGTTTCCACCTTTTGAACTCGGACTTTGGACGAAGCTCGTAGTCCCCGCTCTTCTGATCTCCATCGTGGGTTATGTGGAGTCGATCTCGGTAGCGTTGACACTCGCCGCCAAACGTCGTCAGCGCGTCGATCCTGACCAGGAACTGATTGCGCTCGGTGCTTCTAATATCGGTTCAGCGATCTCTGGCGGATTTCCAGTTACCGGCGGCTTTGCGCGCTCGGTAGTCAACTTCGAAGCTGGTGCCGAGACCCCCGCCGCCGGCGCTTTCACCGCTGTTGGCATTGCGCTCGCCACTCTGTTCCTTACGCCACTCTTGTTCTTCCTGCCGAACGCTACGCTCGCAGCTACCATCATCATCGCCGTGCTGTCGCTGGTGGACCTTGGCGCTCTCAAGCGAACCTATGCTTACTCGAAGACGGACTTCGCGGCGATGGCCGCCACTATTCTGCTGACCTTGTATGAGGGGGTGGAGGCAGGCCTGTTGGCGGGTGTTGGTCTTGCGATATTCCTCCACCTCTACCGCACCTCGAAGCCACACGTGGCAGTTGTGGGTCAGATTCCGGGGACGATGAATTTCCGAAACGTCGCCCGCCATGCCGTAGTAACGGATCCGGAGATCCTGTCGCTGCGAGTGGACGCAAGCCTCTATTTCCCAAATGCTCGCTTCATTGAGGACTACATCAACCAGGCGGTCGCGGCCCATCCAGCAGTGCGCCACGTCATTCTCGAATGTCCCGCAGTGAATGCGATTGATTACTCCGCGCTGGAAAGCCTCGAAGCCATCAACCAGCGCCTCAAGGACGGCGGCGTTACTTTGCACCTCTCGGAGGTGAAAGGTCCAATCATGGATGCTCTCAAGCGGTCGCACTTCTTGAGGGAGCTCAGAGGCAACGTCCACCTCACCCAATTCGAGGCTGTGAGCAGCATCAATCCTGAGCTAGCGCGCCGCACCCTGGAAACTGAGAGAGTGCCGTTTGTTCAAAATGCCTCGTTGGTCTGAGTTCCGATGTCCGATGATCGCCGATCGACGAAGTTGCTGTGTCTTGACATGGCAAGCAGGGCAATCAGGTCACGGTCCTCTGGTCGGTTGATATCGGACTGCGGCGTTCTAGTTCTGATTAGGAGTGCTATATGTTTCAAGCCTTCCGTAGTTACAGCATTCTTGTATTTCTCATTATGACCGGCAGTTTCGCTATGGCCCAACAAAGCCAATCCGGGACAGCCGATGCGATCTGGAATCAGCTGGCCGCTGGCAATCACCGATTTGCGACTGGGAAGAGTGCCCAGCACGACCTGACGACCGAACGGAAAGCCCTGACCGAAACTCAGCATCCGCAGGTTGCGGTGCTGAGCTGCTCGGACAGCCGTGTTCCTCCAGAGTTGGTTTTTGACGTGGGGCTGGGTGATCTGTTCGTCGTGCGCACTGCTGGAGAGGATGACGATCCCATTTCAATTGGGAGCCTCGAATATGCAGTCGAACATCTCGGTTCAACCGTGATCGTGGTTATGGGGCATCAACGCTGTGGGGCAGTCACCGCAGCCTGTTCTGGAGGGAAGAAGGAATCGGTCAACCTGGATGCGATGATCGCGCCCATCTTGCGATCGTGTGCTAAGACCGATGGAGCGAAACCTGACAGTCTCGATATCGCGATCCGTGACCATGTGCACACGGTTGCTCAAGAAATACTCGCCAGGAGCGAACTGCTCAAAAAGAGCTCTGCCGAAGGCAAGTTAACGGTGATAGAAGCTTACTACTCTCTCGACACAGGAGAGGTCAGCAGGCTCCGTTAATCAAGAATGCCGTAAGAGGCATAGTGGCTCCGCAACCGCGCGATAAAGGACCACCATCGGAATGGTGCCGCTGCAGACTAGCCCTCGTTCCCTAATCGAAGATACGTCGTCCGGACATCCCCGCAGGGTCTTTGAAGAAAGGTGTCGGGTTCGGCAGCGACAGTACAGACGGCATATCGATTCTGTCCCGCTCCAGATGAAATTCACCTCACAACTTCGCGAGCAGCCGAGAGAGGTCCACGGGGTTGTCGCTTGTGCAGTCAAAACGAAAATCCTGGTTCTGGTGATCTCTGTGTTCGTTGTTCCGATGCTGCGAGCACAACAAACCGAAGACGAACTGAGGGACTTGGCGAGGAACCCGGTAGGGGATGCGATCAAGGTTCCCTTCGTAGAGAGCATCAACTTCGACGCCGGGCCATATGATCGCACTTCGAATTCTCTCCAGGTCGAGCCGGTTATCCCGTGGCACATATCGAAGAACTGGTTGCTAGTGCCACGCATTGTGGCGACAGCGGTGGCCTACGAACCTGACGTTTTACAACCGCACGGTGGGACAACCGGCACGGGCGACACGGTTGCCACCTTCTTTTTCACCCCGTTTCGCGCCAAGAAATTGATCTGGGCTGTTGGACCGTCGCTGCTCATCCCCACAGCAACCGACAGCAGACTGGGTGCAGGCAAGTGGGACCTGGGTCCCTCTGCCGCCTTGCTGGTCGAGCCAGACTGGGGATTTGCCGGGGTGGTGGTGCAAAACATCTGGTCACTCCCGGGGCATAGCAGTCGGGCCGCTGTCGACCAAATACAGATCGAGACTCAGTTGTCCTACAACCTACCGCGTGGTTGGTATCTGCTCACGGCTCCAACGATCAATGCCGACTGGACGCAGGCGGCCGGGGAACGCTGGCTGGTGCCGTTCGGCGCAGGCGCGGGGAGAACCTTCAACATCCGTAACCAGGCGGTGGATTCGAACGTCGCGCTGTACTGCAACGCAATACGGCCCGCGAGCCAGCTTTTCCCAAGGTGGCAACTCAGCTTGCAGTTCACGCTGATCTATCCGAAGCAGCATAAGCAAACGCCCGCAAATCGGCCAAGCTCGCACGCGCGTGGCCCGCGACAGGAAACGAACTGAGTGTCCTCTAAGACTAGACCGGCAGCGTTGCAAGAGCCGCCTTTGTCCACGCGGCTCCCGCGTGCTTCCTTCAAGCTCGGATGGTCAGCGGCGTTGGTACTGCTCTTGTTACACGTGCTCCACGCACAGGACCTGGCGCCACGCGCCTACGTAATCACTCCTCTGCATGCCAACGCCGTAACCCTGACCTACTCTTTCTATGATGGCAGTATCGATTACAACGGGGTCGTACCCATTGGCAGTGCAACCGGAACCTACAGCGTACCGATCTTCAGCTACTATCACGCTTTCAGCTTCTTCGGACGCTCGGCCAATATCGTCGCTTCATTGCCCTACGGGATAGGTACTTTCCAAGGAACCGTCAATGGCGCGGGGACCAATCTGTACCGCTCCGGTCTTCTGGACTCAACCTTACGCCTCTCCGTGAATCTGAAGGGCGGTCCGGCCTTGCCGCCGGCGCAGTTCATCAAGTGGAAACAGAAGATGCTGCTGGACGCCAGTCTCAAGGTAATGGCTCCTACGGGCCAATACGACCCAACGAAACTCATCAACTGGGGCGCTAACCGGTGGGGATTCAAGCCGGAGTTTGGCTATTCACAACGCTGGGGCAACTGGGTAGTCGATGGCTACTTCGGTGCGTGGTTCTTCACCACCAACCAGGATTTCTGGTCTCGTAACATCTACTATCCTGGCACCCGCTCGCAATCGCAGAAGCCAATTGGTGCCCTTGAAGGGCACTTGAGCTATGACTTTCCTCGTTCGCGTATGTGGGCTTCTCTCGACGGCAATTTCTGGTTTGGTGGTTCTACCAGCGTCAACGGCATAGAAAACTCGCTCACCCAGCTGACAAATTCTCGCCTCGGAGCCACCTTTGCCTTTCCGATGAGCAAGCACCAGTCTTTGAAGTTCAGCTACAGCGACGGCACCTACATCCGCTTCGGCGGCAATTACCAGAACGTTTCGGTCGCGTGGCAGTACAGCTGGCTAGGTAGACCGAAGTAGCGGGTGATGGCGATCAAACTCAGTCAGACGCTATTGTCCGCGGCCCAGAAATCAGAGGTGTTGCATTTCCGGACCGTGCGTGGACAGGTAATGAGGAATAAAGGAGTGGAAGTTTGTGATCAGCTTTCGAGGCGTTTCATCACGGGCTGCGCAGCAGTTGCGGTGCAGGTTTTCTTCCTGGCGCTTCTGGCCTCGCCCCTCACGGCCCAGACCACTCAAGCTTGGCCTGAGATCGACACATACTTCAGCTTGAATTCGGATGTGCGGGTCTCGTTCTTTGTTGCCGCTACTCGGGAGGACCGCGAGGGCACCAGTGCCGAGCTCGGACCGAACATCGACTTCTACTTCAAGCCCCTGGTGAAGCTGAAGAAGATCACTGTCTTTGAGCTTGATCCCGCGAAGAGCAGGCTGTTGGTGTTTCGGGCCGGATATCGCTACATGCCGTCGACGGATGGACCAACTGAGCATCGCGGCTTGTTGGAAGCAACCGGAAACTATCCGCTCGTCAGAGGCGTACTGCTCTCAGACCGAAACCGACTAGATCTGAGATCGATTGAGGGCGAACTCTCATGGCGATACCGCAATCGCGTATCGGCAGAAAGGACGGTCTCGCTACGCTCTTATCACTTCATCCCCTATCTCCGAGCTGAAGCTTACTACGACGGCAACTTCCACAAATGGAGTCGTACGGCCGAAACGGCTGGTTGCGTCTTTCCATTCCGCAAGCGCTACGAACTCGAACCGTACTACGAACATCAGAACGAGACTGGGACCGCTCCGAATCGGCAGGTCAATGGATTGGGACTCGTGTTCAGTATGTATTTCTGACCTTGGTTATTGAAGTGCGAACAACAGGCAACATGCTGGAAACTTTAAGAGCATCACAATCCATTCGCGACTTGCATGGAGTTAACTGTGGTCGGACCTCACACGTTAGCTCGAACCGTTTCGAGTGCAGCGAATTTGAAAATGAACTTTCGGAGCGTTGCGGGCCCCCGCAACCATCTGAAAGTCACCGTTGAGCCTGGCTCCGGTGACTTTCTCTTTTCGGGCAGAATTTTCTGGGCGATCCTGTTCGCCATCAGGGGCGAAGGCGGTTAAAACAGCTAAGCTCGGAACCTGGTCCAGGTCGAATCAGCCGACCTTTGCAGGTCTCGGATTACTGCAGCTTTGCGTATTCGGCTTTGGCTTCTTTGTAGATGGGGATGTCGGGGTCAGCCTCTTTCCACAGGGCGAGGAAGCCTTTGTAAGCGGCAAGGGCGCGGCCACGGGCGAGATCGGCATCGGCGCCCGTCGCGTTCTTCATCTGCAAGGCATTGGCGCGCGCTACCCCCAGTCGCGCAAGCGCACCCGTCCAGCAGTTCCAGACGATGCCGCTGTGATCGAGGAGTTTCTGGAATTCCGCCGCCGCTTCTCTGCCCTGTCCTGCTGCCAGGTACGCCTGGCCGCGAATGTAGGTCGGATATAAGCACGAGATCTGCGTGATAAAGGCAATCTGCCCGTATTCAATCGGCGGCACAGCGCGCTGCAGCCCGTCGATTGCCGCGGCCGCGTCTTTACGGTAGAGCGCAATTTGGGCGTTGATGGCCGGCAACCACAGCGACTGCATCTGCGTGTCCAGCGGATAGCGTTGGTTCAGCGCGTCGGCCATCGTCTGCGCTCGCTGCCGATCGCCGATCATGGCATAAGCCAGCGCCGCTTCAACCTGCACGGACTGGCTGTCAGGAGATAGGTGAAGTCCCGCTTCCGCGGCCTGTCGCGCCTGCGTAAAGTTGCCGAACCCAGCTTCCCGCAAAGCCGCATTCCCCCACCAGATGGCGCCCGTCTCTTTGCTGTCGGCACGAACTGCCGAGTCCACAGCCTGCCTCGTCAGCTCGCGGGCTTTACCCGCCCTTCCGGCGTAGGCCTCGGTATCGGAGGCGAGTGAAAGGCCGGCATTTTCCGCAGCCGGATTTGCGGCGAACCACCGCTGCTGTTCGGCCATGGCATGGGACTCCCGTTTTAGAAACCCGAGGGCGTAGAGCGCTATGTGTTGCGTGTAGTCGTCCAGCTTGCGTGCGTGTGAATCCTGAATGATCTTGTAGGCTTCATCCGGGCGTTGCAGAGCCAGAAGAAAGTTGGCGAGGTTGTTGTAGGGCACTACACTATCCGGCGTTACCTGCAACTGCTTTCGGGTGGCCTCCATGGCCGCCTGATAGTTTCCTTGAGCCGCATAAGCAGTGCCCAGGTTTCCATACGCCGCGTCATCGCGCGGGTAGAAACCGATCAGCTCGCGATAACTCTCTGTTCCCTTCTCAAGCTCTCCGGTCACATTGGCGTAGTAGTCGGCGGTGATGAGCAACTTCTCGCGCTCGCTGGCATGCTCGCGCATCTCAAACGCCTTGGTGAAGTATTCGCTCGCCCGCGACAGCTCCGCCAAAGAACCATAGTCCGTGCCGAGCGAACGATATCCCATCGCGAAATTCGGATCGAGCTCAACCGCGCGCTGATCGTAAGCCAGAGCGGCCGCGGCGCCACTTTCGTTCATGGTCTTCATCGCCAGCGTGTAGGCCTGCAAGGCCTGAAGCGATGGGGTTGTGGCCTGCTCCAGCGGGACATCGAACTTTTGCACGGTTGCCAGCGACTCGCCCAGCCTTCCGCGCAGCTTTGCCGCTGCCTGGCCCACCGCATTCAACACTTTCTCCTTGCCTTCGGCGGTGACCTGTTCCTGCGCGATGGGATCACCGGTCTGGCAGTTCACCGCCTCCAGCCCAATCACATATTGTTGGCCGAGGCTGTTGATCGACCCGGAAATGAAGGCATTACTGTTTGATCGCAGGCACAGATCGCGTGCAACCTCGGGGGTTAGCTTTACACCCGCAGGCTTGGTCATCAGCTTCAGCGCCGCCGCGGCCTTGTTCTCCGGCAGTACATTCAGGAACGGCGACTGATTGAGCGCCACGGTCAGCGCTGTCTTCAGCGTGTCGTCGAAGACAGCGTCGCCGGTCTTGTTATCGAAGTCGGCGATGACGATCGTGTCTTTCTCAGTCAGCTTCGGAGCTTCGTGCGAGCGGGAGTAGAGCACCCCGCCGACGATTCCAGTGATGAGAACGACGCCTAGTATCGCCATCAGCAGCCACGGCTTCTTCTTCGGCGCTGTTGGAACGGATGGCGCTTCGAGCGCCTTCACCCTACTGGAGCTATCGGCCCAAACCCCGCCCAAGCTTGCCGCAGCAGCGCCTGCGCTCGCACTGCTGGAAGAACCGGAGCTGACCGGCGAGGACCGTCCGCTTTCATCCCGTCTGAGGCGCTGGAGGTCGGCACGCATGTCCGAAGCGTGCTGGTAGCGCAGGTTGCGGTCCTTCTCCAGCGCCTTGCCGATCACCGTTTCCAGTCCCGCAGGAAGTTCCGGGTTGAACTGCGAGGGCGGAGGAGGCTGGTCGCGAAGGATCGCGCCGCACACGTCGCCCGAACTTTCGCCGTCAAACGGCTTGATGCCGGTTGCCATCTCGTAAAGCACCGCGCCGAATGAGAAAAGGTCGCTGCGCGCATCCAGGTCACGCGCCTTCACCTGCTCCGGCGACATGTACGCCACCGTTCCCAGCATTGCGCCCGGACTGGTCAGGTGCTCGTCATCCGACGATGTCAAACCGGTTGCGGTATGGCCGGCGGCATCCACTTTGGCCGTCACCTTCGCCAGTCCGAAGTCGAGAATCTTGGCGTGACCGCGCCGGGTGACGAAGATGTTGGCCGGCTTAATGTCGCGATGAACAATGCCCTGCGCATGCGCGGCGTCAAGCGCATCGGCGATCTCCGTGGCAAGGTCGAGAAGCTGATCCAGTTCCAAAGGCTGCCCGGCGATGCGATGCTTCAGCGTCACCCCATCCAGGAACTCCATCACCATGAAGGCACGACCGTGTTCTTCGCCAATGTCGTGAATGGTGCAGATGTTGGGGTGGTTCAGTGCCGATGCAGCCTCCGCTTCGCGGCGGAAGCGGATCAGGGCCTGTGGGTCGCGCGCCAGACCTTCAGGCAGGAACTTGAGCGCGACGAAACGATGCAGCCGGGTGTCCTCGGCCTTGTAGACAATGCCCATCCCGCCGCCGCCAAGCTTGCTGACGATTCGGTAGTGCGAGACAGTCGTGTCGATCATGACGAAGTCGATGGAGCGATGCCTGATCATAGGGCGGGCGCTGTTGGCAGTCAATTCGTTCTGAACGGTTCTTCGCCGGCGGTTCGGGGTGGTTGGGCTGACCACAACGATTACCTTGTTGACGAATTGGCCGGCTGAAATCTTTGCTCACCCGATTTGCCGGATTGCTCTCCCAGCTCAGTGGCTAGGTCCATGTAGACGGCGCGAAGCGTTGCCATCGAATAGCCTTACGACCCTCTGTGCAGTGCTGCGCCCGCTCTGGTCAGGGCTAATCGAATCCTGTCTTGACAGCTCACGGCAGCTGCGACAAAATCCATACGCTCGCTTGAGGCTCGGTTAACGATACTCAAGCCTCACTCTCAAGCCAGCCGGCCAGACCAACATCTGAATCTGAGGAAGGGTTGCCATGAAACTGCCCATCATGAAAGCGATTCCGTCGCGGCGATACCTCTGCGTCCTGATGACAACCATCGTCGTGCTCGCCTTATCACTGGTCGCGAATGCCCAGACGTTCAGCGTGCTGCACACCTTTGCTGGCGGGCAGGCGGGCTGGAGCCCGAGCGGCACACTGGCCATCGATGGAGGCGGGAATATCTACGGGACGGCGTACTCCATCACTTACAAGCTGTCGAAGAATCGCGGCTGGGCGATGACGCCGCTGCGCACTTTTAACGGCGGTCCGGACGGATACATTCTTTATGGCGGCGTGGTCTTTGGGCCGGACGGCGGGCTTTACGGCACAACCTGGGTGGGAGGATTCGGCGGCATCAACTGCCCTTACGGCGGATGCGGCATCATCTACAAGCTGACCCCGCAGGCGACCTTCCCGCGCAGCGCGCTCGCACCCTGGACGGAGACCATTGTCTATCCGTTCCAGGGCGCGACGGTTGACGGCCAGAATCCCGAGTACGGCAACCTCGTCTTCACCGACAGCAACACGGCCTATGGGATGACCGACCTGGGCGGACCGGGCTTTTACGGCACGGTGTTCAAGCTGACGCGCAACGGCCAAAATTGGAGCGAGACCATGCTCTATGGCTTCAACGGAACGGACGGCGCAATCTCGCAAAACAGTCCTGTTGTCGACCAGAGCGGAAACATCTTCGGCGCTACCAACCTGGGTGGTTTTAACGAGAACGGTGTCGTCTTTGAGCTCAGTCCGTCACCGGGCGGCTATTCCTTTAGTACGGTGCATGACTTCAGGGGACTCGAGGATGGCCAGGGGCCGATCCAGGTGCTTCTCGACCCTGCCGGCCATCTCATCGGCAACACCGTAACGAATGGTCCGCAAGGAGGCGGTACCATCTTCGAACTCAGCCAAGACGGCGGAAACTGGACCTATACCATGCTGTATGCCTTAAGTGGAGGCATGGCTGCGCCTTTGACGATGGATTCAGCCGGCAACCTTTATGGGACGTCGGTCTATGGCGGATCCCATAACCAGGGTATGGTGTTCGAGTTATCGCCCTCGGGCGGAAGCTGGAACCTCAATGTCCTTTACTCATTCATCGGCGGAACCGACGGTAGCCAACCCAGGGCTCCGGTGCTGATCGACAGCAGCGGAAACCTGTATGGAACAGCGAGTGAAGGCGGGGACTTGTCCGCATGCAGCGGATATGGATGCGGTACGGTGTGGATGATCACACGATAACCGCCAGGGAAACATAGCCGACGTCCCTGAGCTGTAAACCTCATGCAGATAAAGCTCGGCAGTGCCGCGCAATCTGGCGATCTTCCTGACTGGGCATCACGCGCACTTCGACCGCACTCTGAAGCCTGCGAGATCGTCGGCTGGCTTGCCTCATTCGAAGTGCTGTCGAGTCGGATGCCCAGAAATCCCAGTCCCTCGCAAACCCTTCGCCGCACTTCCACGCTGTGCTCGCCGATTCCTCCGGCAAAGATAACCGTGTCGAGACCTTCAAGGACGGCGGCGTAGGCTGCGATCGTCTTCCTGATGGCAAGGCAAAACACTTCGATTGCTAACTCCGCGGACGCATCGCCGGCGGCCGCGGCGTCCTGCAGCTTGCGCATATCGGATGTGCCGCCCGAGAGAGCTTTGAGTCCGGCATCGTGGTTCAGCAGCTTCTCCAGCGCGTCGGCGTCCATCCCCTTGGCGCGTCGCAGGTATAAGAGCACTCCAGGATCCAGGTCGCCGGTTCGGGTCGCCATCGGAATACCGCCCGTCGGAGTGAGTCCCATGCTGGTGTCCACCGACTTCCCTTCCTTGACGGCGGCCAGGCTGGCGCCGCTACCGAGGTGCGCCATCACAATCCTGGGCGGAAGCTGGCTGCCAAGCTGGTAGACGATGGATTCGTAGGATAGGCCGTGAAATCCGTAACGGCGAATGCCCTGGTCGAATAGCTCTCGCGATAACGGAAACCTGGACGCGCGTTCCGGCATGGTGCAATGAAAGGCCGTATCGAAGCACGCAAACTGCGGCACATCGGGATACGCTTGCTGGGCTTCGGCAATCAATTGCAGCGCCATGGGAATGTGCAGCGGCGCAAAATGAACGCAGGCTTTCATCTCCGCCACAACTTCGGGGGTGATCTTCTGATGCTTGAGCAGCCGAGGTCCACCGTGTACTACGCGATGTCCGACGGCGTACGGCTTGCCCGGTGAGAGCTCGTCCAGCCAGCGCGCGGCATGGGTGAGGGCTTCGTGTCGAGAAGTAAAGTTCAGTTTTTCTGAACGCAACGTCTTGCCGGCTGCGTCTTTGATGGCCAGCGTGCCATTGGGCTGACCGATGCCATCCGCCAGACCGTCCAGCAATACCTGCTCATCGCCGTCCTGCTGCGCATATAAGCCAAATTTCAGCGACGACGATCCAGTGTTGATGACGAGGATGGGCTGTTCCGGCATCAGAGAACCTGCTTTCTTGCGCGGCGGGCGCTGCGTTTTCCACTCTAACGCAAACCGCCGGGTTCGCCGATTTTTGAAACGTGGCTGTAACACTTGCCGCAGCACAAACTTGCTAGTCTCGCGTAAGGCGATAAAGTCGGCGCGAGACTAGAATCCAGGAAGCGCGCCGCCGAATCTTAAAACACGTTGCCGCTGACCAGCGCTGGAGTTGCCTATGTCACCCGTTGCCCAGACCGAGCCCACGCATCTTTCCACAGACCAACCGCTCACGGCCGATGAGTTGCGCAATATCGATGCGTACTGGCGAGCCTGCAATTACCTCAGCGCCGGAATGATTTACCTGCGCAACAATCCTCTGCTGCGCGAGCCCCTGCTGCCGGAGCACTTCAAGAACCGGCTTCTCGGGCATTGGGGTTCGGATCCCGGACAGAGCTTCACCTATGTTCACCTGAATCGCGTGATTCGCAAGTACGACCTGAACATGATTTACATTTCCGGCCCGGGTCATGGCGCGCCGGCAGTGATCTCCAACTGCTATCTGGAGGGAACGTACTCCGAGATCTATCCGGAGAAGAGCCAGGACGAGAGCGGAATGCTGAATCTGTTCCGCGCATTCTCGTTTCCGGGACAGCTCGGGAGTCATTGCACACCGGAAGTTCCGGGCTCGATCCACGAAGGGGGTGAGCTGGGGTACAGCCTTTCGCACGCGTTCGGCGCAGCCTTCGATAATCCGGACCTTATCGTCAGCGTAGTCGTGGGCGATGGAGAATCAGAGACCGGCCCGCTGGCGACTTCGTGGCACTCCAACAAGTTCCTCAATCCCATTCGCGATGGCGCCGTGCTGCCAATCCTTCACCTGAACGGATACAAGATCGCTAATCCGACCATCCTGGCCCGGATTACTCCTGAGGAGCTCGAGGAACTGTTCAAGGGTTACGGCTGGACGCCAATTTTCGTCGAAGGTGATGAGCCGGAGCTGATGCATCAGCAGATGGCGAAGGCGGTTGAGAGCTGCGTCCAACAAATTCGCTCGATCCAGGAACAGGCACGCAAGTCGGGCAAGGCTGACCGGCCGCGCTGGCCGATGATCATCCTTCGTTCCCCCAAGGGCTGGACGGGTCCGAAGAAGGTTGATGGACATCGCGTCGAAGGTTTCTGGCGCGCCCACCAGGTTCCTGTAACCGGGGTACAGACGAACGCCGAACACCTGGGCATCGTCGAGCAATGGATGAAGAGCTATCATCCCCAGGACCTTTTCGACGAGAACGGCACACTGCAATCTGAACTGCGGCAACTACCGCCGACAGGCGATCGCCGGATGAGCGCCAACCCCCATGCCAATGGCGGGAGGCTGCGCAAGGCGCTCGATCTGCCCGATTTCCGCGACTACGCTGTGGCCATCGATAAGCCGGGTGCGAAGTACGCTTCTCCCACCGAGAACCTGGGCAAGTTTCTCCGCGACGTGATGCGGCAAAACATGCACAGCTTCCGCATGTTCAGTCCGGATGAGAACGCCTCCAACAGGTTGCAGGACGTCTACGAAGCCAGCCTGAAGACCTGGATGGCCGAGATCAAGCCGGAAGATGCCGACGGCACCGACATCGCTCCCGACGGCCGCGTGATGGAGATGCTGAGCGAACACACCCTCGAAGGCTGGCTCGAGGGCTATCTGCTGACGGGGCGTCACGGACTTCTCAACACCTATGAGGCGTTCGCCCACATCATCGACTCGATGTACAACCAGTACGCGAAGTGGCTGGAAAAATCGAAGCTGGAGTTGAGCTGGCGGGCTCCGATCTCGTCTTTGAATCTGCTGATCTCCTCGCTGGTGTGGCGGCAGGACCACAACGGATTCACCCACGAAGATCCCGGCTTCCTCGACGTCGTGAGCAACAAGAGCGCGGGGATCACGCGCATTTATCTTCCTCCTGACGCCAACTGCCTGCTCAGCGTGGCTGACCACTGCCTGCGCAGCACCGACTACGTCAACGTGATCGTCGCTGATAAGCAGGAACATCTGGTCTACCTCAACATGCAGGATGCGATTACCCACTGCACCAAGGGGATCGGCATCTGGGATTGGGCCAGCAACGACGCCGGGTGCGAGCCGGATGCAGTGGTTGCCAGTGCAGGCGATGTTCTTACCGAGGAAGCGCTGGCGGCGGTCGCGATTCTGCGCGAAAACCTCCCCGACCTGAAGATTCGTTTCGTCAACGTCGTCGATCTCTATCGCTTGCAGCCGGCCTCCGAGCATCCTCACGGTCTGTCGGACCGCGACTTCGATTCCCTGTTCACCAAGGACAAGCCGGTTATTTTCAACTTCCACGGATATCCGTGGCTGATTCACAAGTTCACCTATCGGCGCACGAACCACGCCAACATTCACGTTCGCGGCTACATCGAGCGTGGCAACATCAATACGCCGCTGGAGCTGGCGATCAAAAACGACGTAGACCGCTTCCACCTGGCAATCGATGTCATCGACCGGGTTCCGAGATTGCAAGAAGCGGCGGCCCACCTGAAAGAGTGGTTGAAGGGTCAGATCATCGAGAGTGTGAACTACGCGTATACCGAGGGCATCGACAAGCCGGAGATCCGTGACTGGACGTGGCCCTTGCGCCCCTGAGAAGTCGCGACTGGCGCACTTTTTTGGTGTGACATTTATCACCCGGTAACGTGATTTACAATGTAGCCGCACGCTGATTTCGCGTTCTAAACTACGATTTCGAAGTGAACGCTGCTCCGGTTTGGAGCATTTACGCAATTGTCTGGTAGTGGGAAGCGCGGTGAAATTCCGCCACTGCCCCGCAACTGTAAGCGCGGAGGTCAGGCCAACAAGCCACTGGAGTCGACAAGCTCTGGGAAGGCGGCCAGGACCGATGAGGCGCAAGTCAGGATTCCGGCCAGACGCACACCTGTAGTCCGAAGCGGTCTCGATGGGAGGACCGAGTCGGCGTCTTGACGGCCCGTCAGCGTGGGCCATCTGGAAAAATGTGCTGCACGAGCTTTCCCGTCTGAGACGTAACTTGTGCGCGGGATGAAGTATGTCTGCTGAGAAGTCGAACCGCCGGGTGACATTGATTGTCGGCGGAGTTCGCAGCGGTAAAAGCCGATACGCGCAGCAACTGGCAGCGAACGCCGAGCGTGTCACCTTCATCGCCACCGCCGAAGGCCGGGATGAAGAGATGGCGCAGCGCATTGCCCGCCATCAGCAGGAACGTCCCAGCCACTGGAAAACCGTGGAAGCGCCAATTCAATTGCCTGAGGCCATTGCCGCCAGTAACGGCGGGATGATTCTGGTGGACTGTCTGACATTGTGGGCCTCGAACCTGATGGAGCACGAAGGCCAGAATCTGCGACCGCCTTCCTGCCCACATCGATCGATTGATTCAGGCGCTGCGCAACACGGCAGCGACGGTGGTACTGGTTTCCAATGAAGTCGGCAGCGGCGTTGTTCCCGAAAGCGAGATGGGACGCAGTTACCGCGATGTGCTGGGCACCATCAATCAGCGCGTAGCTGCGGCGGCAGATGAAGTCTTGCTGCTGGTCGCCGGCTGCCCTTTGGTGATCAAGCAAGCAGCAGAAACGGTGCCCGCGTAGAAGCGATAGGCCCCGAGCCCTGGCAGTAGATGGGCGCGGATAACGATAAACGAATTCACAGGATGATCGGGAAGCGCGGTGAAATTCCGCCACTGCCCCGCAACTGTTAAGGACGAGCACGCGACTGTCGAATACCACTGCGCCCAGCGGGAAGGTGACAGTCAGGTCCTGAGTCAGGAGACCGGTCCTGGGAACAACACAGGCAACTTCCGAGGGGGAGTTTGTGCAGCGTGCACGTATCGTATTTCTCTGTCCTGTTCCGCGGTCGGCATGGGCATCTCGGCCCGGCACTTCCGAGTTCCTTGCTGATCCTTCAGCGGCTGTTGTTACCGGGGCATCCGTCAGCCTGACCACGCCGGTCGCCCACACCCAAGCAGCCGCAAAATTCCAGTTCACCCTCGAATCAGCAGGGCATTTCCAGCGCTGTGCCGAAGCGAAGACCTTCGTCAGCCAGGGCAGCGATCGCTCACAGGAGGCTGCTCAATGACGTCTCCGCTTCTCGAATTCCGTGATGTGTCGTTCTCGCGCGGCCCGCGCCTGTTGCTGGACCGCCTCTCGTTCACGGTTGAAAAGCAGGACATGGTCGGACTGCTGGGGCCAAACGGAATCGGCAAGACCACGCTGCTGCGACTGGCGGCACGGCTCCTTACTCCGGGGTGCGGCAACATTCTGCTGCAAGGCAAGTCTCTGACGGAGTGGTCGCGCCGTCACCTGCCTCGCTGCATTGCGTTGGTTCCGCAGGAGCTGGAAATCCCTTTTAACTTCTGCGTGAAAGAAATTGTCGCGCAGGGACGGGCTCCGTACCTGCCGCTGTTTGCGCGGAACACGCACACCGATCGCAGGGCCATCGACGCGGCGATGGACGCGGTCGACATTCTGCCGCTCCGCCATCGCATCTACTCCGAGCTCTCCGGCGGTGAACGCCAGCGCGTGAAGATCGCCATCGGATTGGCACAACAGCCGCAGCTCATGCTGCTGGATGAACCGACCCAGCACCTGGATATCGGCCGGCAGATTGAACTGATGTCCCTGCTGCGCGATTTGAACCAGCAGGGCCTCACTATTCTGGCTGCGGTGCATGATCTGAATCTGGTGGCAGAAAACTTCTCCTCCGTAATTCTCCTCACGCCGGAGCCTTCGTGGATTACCGGTCCGGCAGCCGACGTGATGCAGCCTCATTTGCTGGAGCGGGCGTTCTCGGTCGGGCAGTCGGAATTGGCGCAGTATTTCACCGCTCCCGCCCAGAGTGAATTAGTCGAAGTTCGCTAGGAACGTCTGTGAGTCGTAGTGGCGCAATCTATTGGCACGTGTTGTGGGTAGGCTGGCTGTTGTCTGGCAGGGACTGCTCTAGCGCAAAACACCAATGCGTCCCTGCGCGGAACCGTTACCGACAGCTCAAACGCCGTGCTTCGCGGCGCCCAGGTCAGCATTTCCGACCAGCAGAACGGATTCAATCTGCATCGCGTGGTCGACAGCCAGGGCGACTACGAGTTCACGCAGCTTCCTCCAGGCGAATACCTGGTCAGCGTTGAAGCAGCGGGATTTTCCACGCAAAGCAAGTCGATCGCCCTGATCATCGACCAGCAGGCCACGCTGAGCTTCTCCCTGGCTGTCCAGTCGCTGACCACCAATGTCACCGTCAGCGCCCAGGCGTCGGAACTCAATACCTCCGACGCCACGACGGGCAACGCGCTCGACAGCATCGCCATTCAGGCGATTCCGGTCGAGGGCGATATCCCCGACTTGCTAAGTCTGCAGCCCGGCATTTTGTATCTCGGCCTGCACAACGATCAAACTCACGACAGCCGCAGCGGCAGCGTTCTCGGGGCGCGCTCCGACCAGAACAACTCCACCCTGGATGGAGTCGATAACAACGACCAGGTGCATGGCTACGCCTTCACCGGCGTGCTGCGTTCCACGCTCGATTCAGTTGAGGAGTTTCGGGTCACGACCTCGGGATTCAATGCCGAGAGTGGCCGTTCCTCCGGCGCGCAGATCAACATTCTGACCAAGAGCGGCAGTAACCAGTTTCACGGCAGCTTGTACGGTCGCACGCGTGATTTGATCCCTCCCGCCAACGACTGGTTTAACAAACAGGCTGAGCTGGCATCCGGCTTACCGAATGTTCCCGGACGACTGGATCGCGACGCCTACGGCGGTTCGCTGGGCGGACCCATCAAGAAAGACCGTCTGTTCTTCTTTGCCACCTACGAAGGCGAAAAGATAAACGAGAACAAGCAGATGACGATGGTCGTTCCTACAGCGTCTCTGCGGGCCGGCGAGATTAAGTATCCGCACACAACCGATGGCGTAACCCAGATTGTCACGCTGACGCCGTCGCAAATCGCCAGCATGGATCCCAACTGTTCGAAGAACGGAACCTGTCCATGGGGACCAGGCGTCGATCCATACTCTCTCGACGTATTCAAACAGTATCCGCTGCCAAACGGATATGTGGCCGGCGACGGCTTGAACACCGGCTCCTATACATGGTCTGCGCCCGACCCGGCTTCCCTCAATACTTTCATCGCTAAACTGGATTACGCGTTAACCAGTCGTAACTGGCTGTTTGTGCGTGGCAATCTGCAAGCGGACAGCGCGTCCGGAGTTCCGCAATTTCCCGGACAGGCGGCCAGTTTCACCAATCAGGACAACAGCAAAGGGATTGCTGCCGGGCTGAATTCAAGCTTGTCGGCAAACCTTTCCAATAGCCTGCGCTACAGCTACATTCGCCAGAGTTATTCGACCAACGGCATCGGCCAGGGAGCCTATGCCAACTTCTATGGTCTGAGTACGATTACGGCCGAGACGCGAAGCTCTGCGGTAGACGTGCCGGTACAAAATTTACTCGACGACCTCACCTGGACGCACTCGCGGCACACGCTGACCTTCGGAGCAAACTACCGCCTGATCCACAATCAAAGTCTCAGCAATGCCCTGTCGTTCGACTCGGCCGTAACCAACTCTTACGCGCTGGTCAATGGCGGAATCGTCGGCACAGGGCAAAGCTTCGATCCCACAGTCTTCGGATTCCCTTCTGTCGATGGCAGTTTCACCGGCTCCTACAACTACTCGATGACCAACCTGGCCGGACTGCTGGACTACGTAACCACGCAAGCCAACTATCGCGTCTCGGCGAATGGCCTGAACGGAACTCTACTTCCTGCCGGGGCAATGCTCTATCGCGACTTCAAGAACAACGAGTTCGAATATTACGGTCAGGACTCATGGCGCATCCGGTCGAATCTAACCGTAAACTTCGGACTGCGGCACGTCCTCATGCAGACGCCCTACGAAGTCAACGGCCAGCAAGTTCAGCCCACGACGAATTTGTACCAATGGTTTCAGACTCGAGGCGAACAAGCAGCGCTGGGTAACAGCGTGCAGCCCTACATCTCCTTCGCGCCCTCGGGACAATCCCGCGGATTGCAGCCGTATTGGCCGATGCAGAAGAACAACCTGGCGCCCCATGTTTCCTTTGCTTACTCCCCCAATGTGGGACCCGGCTTCTGGAGGAAATTGCTTGGCAGTGGTGGAGACAGCGTGCTGCGCGCAGGTTACGGCATCTACTACGATCACTTCGGCGAAAGCATCGTCAACTTATTCGAGCAGTACGGCTCGTTCGGGCTCTCCGATGCCATCACCAATCCGACCAACGTGCTCACGCCGGATACTTCGCCGCGTTTCACCGGCGTCCACAACCTTCCGAATTTGACCGGCACGCCAGAGCAGAACGTCAGCTACCCTGCGCTATCGCCGACCGATCCGCTCACGAACGGCTTTGCTATCACGCAAGGCGTCGACGGTTCGATGAAGACGCCCTATGCTCACGTGGTTAATGTTTCCTGGCAGCGGCAGCTTCCTGCCGGATTTGTGCTGGAGGCTTCTTACCTGGGACGCTTCAGCCGCAATACGCTCCAACAGATCGACCTTGCCCAGCCCCTCGACCTGGTCGATCCGAAGTCCGGCATGGATTACTTCACGGCAGCGACCGAGCTCTCCAAGTACGGATACGAGGGCGCGACAACCGTTCCGGCAATTCCCTACTTCGAAGACATGTTTCCTGGCGCAGCTTCCGGCGGTATGAGTGCCACCCAGAATATTTACAACAACATCTGGCGTTATACCCTGGGCAACGAGACCGCGGCCCTGTACGCGCTCGACATCCTCTGCTATCCCAATTGCGGCGGGCCGACGACGGGGCGTTTCTGGCCAACGCAATTCGCCAGCATGTACACGTGGGCGTCCATCGGCGAGGCCAACTACAACGGTGGACAACTGCTGTTGCGCCGCCCCGTGGGCCGTTCCTTCCAAATGGAGCTGAGCTACACCTACTCGAAGTCGCTCGACATGGGCTCAGACGACGAGCGCACCGTCTATTCGTCGAGCACTGGCAGTAGCGTCGGGAGTAGCTTCAGCGCGATCCTGAACGCTTGGAACCCACAGCTTAGCTACGGGCCGTCGGATTTCGACGTTCGCCATCTGGTTACGGCGAACTGGATCGCGCAGTTGCCGTTCGGCCAGGGCAAGCTGATTGCAGCCACTCCAGCGGATGGGTGAACGATGTAATCGGCAACTGGCAGCTTTCCGGCCTATGCCGCTGGACCAGCGGACTTCCCTTCAGCGTAATCAGCGGCGCGGGTTGGGGAACCAATTGGCTGGAGAAGAGCAATATGGTGCAGACCGGCGCGATTTCGACGGGAACATACTACACGGCCAACGGTGCGCCGGAAGTCTTCTCCAGCGCGGCCGCAGCGCTGGCGGAGTTGCAAAACCCGTACCCAGGAGAGGCCGGTGATCGCAACAACTTTCGCGGCGACGGATATTTCGGGATCGACATGCGGCTGGCGAAAACCTGGAAGCTGACCGAGCGCTCGCAAATGCAGTTCGCCTGGGACGTCTACAACGTCACCAACTCGGTGCGCTTCGATGTGAACCCGCTCAATTCCCTGCAAAACCTGACGACCAGCGGTTCCTTCGGCGTGTATGGCGCGACCCTCACGACTCCCCGGGTTCAGCAGCTCTCCCTGCGATACTCTTTCTGATCGGCGATCAGATTCTGTCAGCTACCACGTGGAAGGACAATACCGACGACGTCACCCGGCTTCGCCCGTAATAGAGGAACAGTCCGACCCAAAGCAATTGACCAAGGACGAGCACCCATGCGGAGCTCATCTGGTGAAAGGCAATTGCGAGCTCTGGCTTTGTGCCGGTCGATGTAGGAACGAGTGCGATGACCCCGGCCAGATAGACCAGGGAGATGATGGTCATGATCTGGTAGTGCGAAATTCGTGGAGCCGCCGCGATAATCCGCACGCAGCCATTCTGAACAGATTCTCCAGCCATAGCTGGTCAGCAGCGGAATGAGGGCAGCCAGCCGATAGCGTTCAGCCAGGAAGAGCGCGGTGCCCGCCAATCCGCCCATCGCGAACAGGACCGACGTGAGCGCCTGCACCGGAATGAGAGGCTCGCCGGAAAATCCCGAGGCGTACGAAGCTTTCTTGTTTTCGCCGTGCAGCACCAGGTTGTGGCGATGAAACAACCGTGCGAGCCACGGACGCGCCTGGCGCAGCGGCACTCCGTAACAACAGCCGAAACTTATGCAGGCGAGGCGTCCAATGGCTTCGGCCAAAACATAAGCATTGATGGCCGCAGCGAACACCGGCAGGACCGGAATCGAAAGCTTCTGCCGCGAAAGAGATGAGGCTGCGATCACCAGCGGAGGCACGAAAAGCGTCGCCGTAAACACGGCGCCGGCAACCGTAAACGTGTTTCGTTTTCGCTCAACAATCCCGGCAATCCAGCGCGAGGATGGAACGCACAGGAAGAGCACGAAGGCTATCAGCGCACAGCTTACGTAAACCGGAAGGCCGAGGGAGGCCAGCAAGAACAGCAACATCAGGCAGCCGAAAGTCGTCCCGGTGGCGCTGAAGAATCCGTAGAAGGTCAGATTCAAACCTTGCCAGGAGCCATCGGCCGCCTTGGCGATAGGAACGGCAGCAATCATCTGCCAGCGCTCGGCCGGCAGATGGCGAACACCCCACGTGATGAGCGCCAGCAGGAATGCTGCCAGCGTAACGATGAAAAGGATGCTCAACATAAGGCCTCCTCTGCCGGAAGGGCAAGCAGCGAGCGCACAGCAACATCGGTCTCCGTTAGCGGCTCGCCTAAGGTCAGCGAGAAACGATTTTGAATCCCGGTGCGCTGCTGGTTTTCAATCAGGTCGGGGGCAAAGCGGATGCGGTTTTTCTGAAACAGCAGAACCACGGTGCTGCTTCCCGGGCGAAAAAGCGCCTTCGGCGCGCCGGCGCGCACGAACATGTCGAGTTGCAGATTGCGCGGGTTTCGATAACGCTCGTCGCTGTAACGCTGCTCGATCTGTCCAACCATCAGAGCGACGACTTCAATCATGGCGACCAGGCCAATTCCATTTCCCGATGGCAGGTCGGTGTCGATCACGGTCACGACGCGGCGGTTCTTCGATACAGGAGTGATCAACTGCACCACCGCGTTTGGATTGCAAGGGTGATAGCGGCCATCGAGAGCATAGAAGGCGACCACGCGACCCGCGACTGGGCTGTGCGTGTAGTGATATTTCTCAGGAGTCAGGCGAAATACGGCATAGTCGGCCCCAGTGAACTCACTTTGCCACGGTGATCCGCATCCCAAGAGCTCCGGAAATGAGAAGAACTTCTGCTTAAGATAAAGTCCCGACGCGCGGTCCATCGATCCCACCAGAACGCGAGCGTCAGCGGGACAAACAACTGCATGCGGCTCTTCTGCCAGGGGCCGGCAATTCCAATATTGGATCTGGCGCTCGAACAGTTTTCTCGGCGTATCGTAGTCGGACAAATTGCCGACAAACTCCGACATCTGAATGCCGGAGTTGCTGAGAAATCGCAGCATCCCCGTGGCGCGCGAAGAAAGAAGGTTGTCGTAGTTCAGGTAGCCGAGCACCCGCGACACGTAACGGCTCGATGCCAACTGCGTCAGAACAGCAGCCTTTTCCAGCGTTGGTGAGTACATGGCGCGAATGAAGCCGTTGGCCAGCAACTGTTCGCGGCGCACGGTTCCCGTACTGCGATCAATGTAGTGATGCTCGACGGTGCTCATGATTGGTTACCGGGTGTCCGTTGACTCTCTTTCAACGCCAGCAGGAGCAATAGGTTCATCAGAGTCGGTATCTCCTGCAGTGAGAGTTGATCGGACAAGGTACGAGCCTCGACATCGGCCACGAATCGGCTTGCGTCCTGGACGCGCACCCCGTGGCGCAAGCAGGCGCGGACTTCGCTGCGCTCGCACCGTTGCAAACTATCCGCGTCCTGACGCAGATGCGCGCAAGCCTCGCTCAAATTTTGCTGTCGCAATTGTTCCCGGTAGAACTTTTCCGCAGCCCGATTGAAATCACGGGCGTCGACGTTCATGGCGTCAGCCGCTTCCCGGCAGGATGCCGCTGGTCAGGCGATACTCGGCCTGGTGGTCACGGTCGTCGCAGCGAATCGCCAGGTCGGAAAGAACCTTGTCCATTCCCATCGCGTCGATCAGGTCGGCAGCATTCTCCCGCAGGTAGGTGACCAGGGCGCGACGATAGTCCCGAATCGAGACGCGATAGTACTTGGGATGCCGGCGGCTGGGACGCGTGGTTTTGCAGTTCCGCAAAATCGTTCGCAGAAACTGGTTGTGCGAATCCCGATGCACGTAGAACGCCGGTACTCCAGCGGCGGCAAAAAAGAATGCCTGCCGGCGTTCGCTCTCCGAGGTTGGGTCGTCAGGAATTTCAGCGTGATGCACTTCTCCCTGCAACGCCATTCGATACGCCAGCGCCAGTAAAAGCTGTTGCAGGTTGGCCGCAGGCTGCATGTCTCCGTTGTAAGACGGAAACAAGCTGTAATAGCGTGCCTCGAAGCCGGAGTAGCCGTCGCGCAAGCGCTCCCGCAGCCGCAAGGGCATATAGAAAGACATGCGCCGGTCAACGATGCCAAATTCGTCAAGCTCCGAAGACAGGCGGTCAACGTTGCCCGCTACGCCATCCAATGCCGAAGCCTGGGCCGTTGCCAGCCACGCCACCGGGTACGTCAGCAGGCGGGCGTCGGGAACGCAGTCTCCCCGCAAACGAAATATCTTGCCGACTACATCGTCCAGCCGGCGCGGGCCGTAAGGCGTTAATGGTCGGCCGAAAATCCGCAGCTGCGCTTTTTCCTTCCACTCGCGCCACAGCAAGCGCAAGTGCGTGAAGTCAAGCTCGTGCGGAAGAAATGAGAGCAGCCGCTCGGGATGAAATTCCGAAAAGCCAATTCTGTAGGGAGCGGCGGTGTAGGTTCCGACAAACAGCACGAGGAAGTGCTCAAAGATCTTGATGGCAAGGTCCCCAACCCGTTTGGCCTGTTCTGCGCCAGGATGGCAAAGTTGGCCGTCTGTCAGAATGCGGCTACCCATGCTGATGTGAATGCCGTTGTTCGCCAGGCTGATGTTGGACAGGCTCGGCAAGACCACCAGGTCCATGGCGATAATGCCGGCTTCGCGCAGCTTGCCCAGGGCGTTGAGCTGGCTCCGGCTCAGCACCTGATGGCATAGGTGCATGTATTCATGTTTCTTCTCGCCATCGCTCCAACCGGACAAGCATGGGCTCATGAACAGCTCGCGATAGAACGAGTCAGAAACGCAGGAAGAAAGGTCTTCCTGGTGAACCGACGGCACCGGGGCGTGATACACCATGGCGCGCTGGCCGTGTTCGAGCAATCCGAAGCGCAAGTTGGCCCACGAAACCAGCAGCGAGGTGAAGAGAAAACGTCGCGCGGCCTCGCGCGCAATGTTCTCGCCCAGCGATCGGCCGTCACCATCCTCAACGATGCGAAATGATGTCGTCTCGGGCGAGGTATTGTCGTTCAGGAAGTGCTTCATTAGCCGCTCGGCTTCCTGACGCATGGGCTCAGGCAAGTGCGGTTGCGTGCCAACCAGATCGGCGAGCGCCAGCTTTAGAGCGTAGGAGATGGGGATGCGTACCCAGGTTTCGCCGTCGCGAGAGAAGCGGAAGCGAGAAGCATCCGAGCGTTCACCCGCCTCTCCGTTTCGCATCACCTGGAGGTCGGCTTCAAGAATATGTTGGGCGTGAGCACTGAGGCGCCGTCGGGGAAAGCGTATCCAGCTGTTCTCCCATACTCCGAGGTTGTCTTTAAGGTAGGCTTCGACCTCGAGTAAGGTGCGGCGCGGTCCCTCGCCGCTGGCGCTTCGGCGGGCAATATTTCGGAAGAAACGCGACTCAAAGATACTGGTTGGGAGATCGCAATCCTGCGACGAACCGACCACGACGGCCTGCAATTCGTCTTCGGAGCCGGCAGTCGCGTCTCCCAGGGTGAATGGAAGTTGGTCGATTGGAATTGTGTTTGCGGCCGGGGATTCCAGCCGCTCGATCAACGCTTTCGTGCCGAATCTCGCCATCGACCTTCCGCGTCATACTCACAGCATTCGTTTCTAGTATGCGCGAGGCTATTGACGAGGAAGTAAATGCAGAATGAATAGCAGGTAAAAGTAGGCTTGTGGTATCAAGAGCAGCAACTACCGCGGCTTGTCAGTACTACTTTGTGGGAGTGATAGTCGCCGGCTGCTCGCCTCGAATGGAGACCAGATATTCGACGATGAGGCGCTGGTCCGTCTCGGAGATCGAAGCTCCGTAAGCGTCGACCATCTTCTTCACTTCTTTTTGCCACGTGGCCTCTGGAAAGCGCGGCTGCGTCAGAACATATCGAGCCGAGTGGCAGATCAAACAGTTGTTGCGGTAAACCTCGACGTGAGGTCCATTCGGTATGTCCGGGTTGTATTGCGGAAGCGTGATCGTGTGCTTGCTGCCTTCCTGCTTCGACGCGGAGTCCTGGCAAGTAAGCAAGAGCGGCAAAGCCAGCGCGCCCGCAGCGATTGCCAGGCCGTAACCTGATTTCCACTTAAGCGTCTTGAGCATCCTTCGCCTCACACAACCTTCACGTCGAGGTGTTCAACGATGTCCCGCTGGTAGCCGCTGCGATTCCATTGGGTTGCAGGCTGGGTCTGTCCGTCTTGAGTCGTGGCGCGGACCATCAGTTGATACTTGCCAGCGGCCTGAGGCGTCCACTCGGCCCGCCATCTTCTCCATGAGTATCGGCCCAGATCCTCGCCGAGCGTCGCGTCGCTCCAGGTCTTGCCGCCATCCCTGGAGAACTCCGCACGTGCGATGCCCGAGCCACCGTCGTAGGCCAGTCCGGATACCTTGCATCGCTCCCCGGCCCGCAGCTGTTTGCCAGGTTCGGGGGTGACAAAAATCGAATGCACCGGCATGCGATTGATAGGAACCGTTTCCGTCGCCAGGTGCTGCGGACTTTCATCAGCACCGGGAGTGTCAGGTATGCGATAGGCCTTGTCCATCCAGAAGCTCTTCAGCGGCTGATCGAGGACGTTAATCGACGAAAGCGACTTGACCCAATACGTAGCGAACCAGCCGGGCACGATCAGACGCAGAGGAAAACCGTTCAACATTGGTATTTCTTCCCCGTTCATCTCGTAGGCGATCATGACGTCGGCGTCGCGTGCATGATCGATGGTCAGAGATTTCTCGAAGCGCGGCGTCTTCGGCATGGGAGCCTGATCGAGTCCATGCACTCCGACCTGAACGGCTCCGGGCAGAACTCCTGCCGCATCGAGAACGTCCTTCAGCCGCACTCCTTTCCAGCGTGCGTTGCCCATCGCTCCATTGCCCCATTGACCGCCCGGAACTCTAGGCTCAAACAGAGTGCGGCCGTTGCCGGCACACTGCACCAGAGCCACCAGACTCACCGGTTCAAAATTCGCTCGCAGGTCGCTCACCGACAGGCTCAGAGGCTTGCGAACGTGGCCACCCACCTCCAGCCGAAACGTCGCCAAGTCAACCGTCGTCGGAATTCCCTCCAGATGCCAGCGAACAAAGAAAGCATCGTTGGGCGTGAGGTCGCTGCCAAAGTAGCTGAGCGGCGTCTCAAGCTGCGGCGGCCGATCCGTGAGCAGGATCAGGTCCGTCTTTTGGGGATAGCGAACCATCTCGATCGAACGCGCGTCCAGGGCGCTGTCGGCTACGTTCGTATCCAGGGGCAGCATGAAGCTGGAACCGAAGGCCGCCTGTACGCACGTGAGCCCCGCGATCGACGTCATGGTTGAAAGGAATCGGCGACGAGCCAATGAAGGCGAGAAACCTTCCCCTGAGTGCATTTTCATATTCGTTTCAGATGCGCATTTCGAGCTGATGAAATGGAACTGTAACCGTGACGTTCAATTTCGGCTTTGTGCCCAGCCGCAAGGAACATTCAAGAATCACCTGTGGCCCCACGCCCCAGGCAGTATTGAAGATATACCTTTGCAATGCTGAGTGGGAAACGCCTTTCGATTTTGTCAAAATCGCGCCAAGTGGTCGAAATTCTGCTCGACTGGATAATCCCGGCGCCAGCTCGCTCCAGGCCTCAATGTGGCTCGCCTCATCGGCACCGTCCAACAATGAACAAAGCTCAATTACTCCGAGCCTCTGGGTTTTGGTTTCCAGGCTACAACTTTCGTTCGGCCAGCTGATTTGCTGCTTCTTCATTCCTTGGCGGCCCGGCGGTATGATGGAAGATTCGTTAGTGCGGTCTAATTTGCTTAGAAGGTGGGGAATCCTAACATGGATCCATTTGATCTGAAAGATTTCGGAATCAACGTTAAGGAAATTTATCGCAACTTGCCTCCCAGCGCGCTGTACGAACACGCCATCCGCTACGACAAAGATGCCAGCATCGCCGATAACGGAGCGCTGGTGGCCTACTCGGGCGCAAAGACCGGCCGTTCGCCCAAGGACAAGCGCGTGGTGAGAAGCCCGCAATCGGAAAACGATGTCTGGTGGGGACCAGTAAATGTCGCGCTCGATAGCAGGACGTTCGACGTGGTTAGAGAGCGGGCAAGGGATTACCTGAATATTTGCGAGCGGCTGTACTGCTTCGATGGCTTTGCCGGATGGGATCCCAACTACCAGATCAAGGTTCGCGTCATTTGCGAGCGCCCCTACCACGCGCTGTTCATGCACACCATGCTGATTCGTCCCACGCGCGAGCAGTTGGCGAATTATGGCAAGCCTGACTTCGTGATTTATAACGCCGGACGCTTTCCGGCAAACAAGTACACAGCCGGCATGGGCTCGACGACCAGCATCTGCGTCAGCCTGGAAGATCGCGAACTCGTGATCCTGGGCACCGAATACGCAGGCGAGATGAAGAAGGGCGTATTCACGGTGATGAACTACTTCGCCCCCAAACGCGGCGTGCTTTCGATGCACTGCTCGGCAACTGCCGACAAGGCGACCGGCCGCTCTTCTCTGCTCTTCGGTCTGAGCGGGACGGGAAAGACCACTCTGTCGGCCGATCCCAACCGGCTTCTCGTAGGCGACGACGAGCACTGCTGGAGCGATGCCGGCATCTTCAACATCGAGGGCGGCTGCTACGCCAAGGCCATTAACCTGACACCTGAGTCGGAACCGGATATCTTCCAGGCGCTGCGTTACGGGGCTGTGCTGGAAAATGTCGTGCTGGAAGAAGATCGCCACGTCGATTTTGCCGACACCAAGATTACCGAAAACACCCGCGGCGCATATCCCATCGAGTTCATCCAGAACGCAAAGATTCCTTGCGTCGCCGATCACCCCACCGACATCATTTTTCTCACCGCCGACGCCTTCGGTGTTCTCCCGCCGGTGAGTTCGCTTAGCCCGGCGCAGGCGATGTATCACTTCATCAGCGGCTATACCGCCAAGGTTGCCGGTACCGAAGTCGGAGTGAAGGATCCGACGGCCACGTTCTCGCCTTGTTTTAGCGGTCCATTCATCGTCTGGCATCCGAGCAAGTATGCCGAGCTTCTGGCCGAGAAAATGAAGAAGCATGACGCACGGGTGTGGCTGGTGAACACGGGCTGGAGCGGAGGCGCGTTCGGCGTCGGCAAGCGTATCAAGCTGGCCCATACGCGCGCGATCGTGAACGCAATTCACAGCGGCGCTCTCGCCAACGCCAAAGTCGAGAAGGATCCCTTCTTCGGACTTTCCGTAATCACGGAGTGTCCGGGAGTACCCTCGGAAATTCTGAATCCGCGCAATACCTGGGCGGATAAGGCCGCATATGACGCAGCAGCAAAGAAGCTAGCGAACCTTTTCCGTGAGAACTTCAAAGCGTACGAGGCTGGAGTAAGCGCAGAAGTCAGAGCGGCGGGACCCTCGGTCTAGCCGCGAGGGTTGGCCGAACCGCCGCTCGTGCGCGCGATCAACTTGTCGCCAGGTCAGGGAGCACGATGTGTGCTCCCTGCTTGTTTGCCGGCCGGGGGGACGACCGACGGCTTGCGCCGGGCAATCAATTTCTGAATCGATTGCAGAAACACAGCCGGGTCCAGACACTTCATCAGTGTGAGATCTACGTCACTGGCATCCGTTGGCGGATCGAAAGCGCCGTCCAGCAACACAAACAAAACCTCCGGCTTGAGGTGTTTCATCGGGCCGGCGATTTGAGCGCCTTTCATGCCCGGCAGATACTGGTCTGCCAGCACGAGGTCTACCCGCGTGCTGCGAAATAATTGCCACGCAGCCTCTGCCGATGCCGCTGTACGAACCTCGTATCCCGCGATCGAAAGAAGCAGGCTACGGGCCATCAACGACTTCGGTTCGGCGTCGATACATAAAACCACCGTCGGGGCTACTTTGGGCACTCACTTCTCCAAGCACGTTAAGGCTGTTCTGCTGCCGCAGGGTTGGAACGGATCTGGTTTCTGACAGGGATCTGGCCTGAAATCTGTGGCGAAACAGAGCGAAGAATTCCCAAGGAGCTTCTGAGAAGCAAGCCTCAAAAGATGAGGGCCACAGACTGTGACCCCCTCTCTGCGTATCGAAACTCTAACCGCTCACGACACCCTTACCGAAGATGAAAACAGGTTGCCGATGTGTTCATCATTCCATACGGCGCGAGTGGGATCGATGTCGGGCCGCAGACTCGAACTTGCGCAAAGTCAAGCAGCAATGGTTACTTGGTTCTGGCTAGACTAGAGATCTTGCAGTAAAAGCCTTTCGGGAAACGGCAGAAGCACCTTACCGCGGCTCTTCCTGACTAAGCCGCCGCGTTGCCACTCGCTCATCAGTCGACTGACGGTGAAGGTGGTTACGTTTGCGGCCGAGGCCAGCTCTTCGTTGCGAGCCGTCAGCTCAATTCCACCCGGAACGCGCCGTCCGATACCGCTGGCCATGCCGACCAGCACCTCCGCCAGACGCTGCTTTGCGGAGTGGCAACTGAGTGCGACCTGCGTGGCAATGCTCACATTCAGATACTCCGACGCAATCGATAATCCATTGTCCATGAGCCTCGGATAACGAAGAATCAAGGTCCGAATGCTCGCTCGATCCCAGGACAGGGTGTAGCTGTCTTTCACCGCTTCGGTACTGACGATGTATTCGGAGGGTCGGGCGACCAGAGCCATGCCACCGAACATTTCTCCGGCAGGATAGGAATATACGTGCAGTTTGTGTCCGGTCTGGGTGAGGAAGAAGCTGCGGGCCGCACCGGTCAGAATCATGTAAATCTGGTTGGCGGGATGACCCTGGTTGGTGATGACGGACTTGGCCAGAAACCGCTGCTGGCGTGCCGGAGCGAGGACGGCGCTCAGTTCTTCTGACGCCAGGTCTTGCAGAAACGGGGGCTTTAGCCTTTTGACGAAGGCCGTCAACTCGGATGCGGTCATTCAGTTGGCTCCTGGGGTGCTGGCGAAAGTCATTATCAGGGCCGGGTTCACGACAATCAAGCTATTGTTCAGTGGACCACCGGAGCTTCGACCGGATTTGAAACTGGCAGGCGACTGACCTCGCCTCACCGGGCGAGATCCACCCTGAAGCCGTTTGGGCATCGCCCTCGGCTTCAGCTAATCTGGATGGGTAGTCATAACGTTTGCATCGGAACCAATACCGCATAACGAGGTTAAGTCATGAAGGCTTCCAGAATACTTGCATTCTTAGCGTACGCAATCTTGTTGGCGATGACTGCCATAGCGCAGTCCTCGCAGGCGCCGGCGGAACTGTCTCCGGGCAGTCCGCAGCTCATCACACCGGAAGAACTGGTCAACGTACTTCAGTCTGGCGATGCGAAGCCTCTCATCCTGAATGTCGGTCCCTGGCTCCTCTATCGGCAAGCGCACATTCCCGATGCCGAGTACATCGGCGCCGGCTCTGAGAAGGAGGGCATCGAGACGCTGCGGACCCGGGTAAAATCGCTGCCTCATAACAAAGCCATCGTCCTTTACTGTGGCTGCTGCCCGTGGGGTCATTGCCCGAACGTGCGTCCGGCCTTCAAGGAGCTGAGCACGATGGGCTTCACCAATGTTAAGGTGCTGTACATTGCCGACAACTTAGGCACAGACTGGGTGTACAAGGGATATCCCACCATCAAAGGTCAATAACGAATGAGAAAAGTTGTCCTGATACTTGTTGTGATCGCCGTCGTGGTCGGTCTCTATGAACTCGCGCGCCATCAATCGGCGCGCAACGGAGGGCCGGCGGGAGCGATCGGGTCGGTAGCGGCCCCGTTTTCCTTAGTCGATCTGAACGGCAAGCCCGCTGGACTTGACGGCCTACAAAGGCAAGGTTGTCCTTCTCGATTTTTGGGCAACGTGGTGTGTTCCCTGCCAGTCGGAGATTCCTCACTTCGTAGAGTTTCAGAACAACTACGCAGCACAGGGATTTCAGGTAATTGGCGTTTCCATGGACGACGGGCCCGATCCAGTGCGCGCGTTCTATCAGCAATACAAAATGAACTATCCCGTAGCCATGGGATCGACGCAACTGGCGCAATCTTACGGCGGGATTCTCGGCTTGCCGGTCACCTTCCTGATCGACCGCGACGGCAAGATTGCCGCTAATTATCGCGGACAGACGGAGACCAGCGTGATCCAGCAAAGGCTTGAGGCCTTGCTGAAGCAGTAAGCGACGAATCCGGCACCTAGTCGAAATACTGCTGGAACAGCGACGTCAGGCCACGATCGCCACGCTCTTCCACCGCGGCAGCCACGGCTCGCCTGACTGCCGCATTGCTGGCGTAAGTCGACAGAGAGGTCAAAATCTCCTCGGCCAGCCCGGTATTCGTACTTTGCAATTGCATACAGAGAAAGTCAGTGGCTTCCTGAATTCGTGACGATGCAAGGGCCGCCACCAGTGTCTTGCGCAAGGACTGCTTGACCGTGCGCTGCCACTTTTCCTGAAGCACCTCGGCGGCTGCCGGCTGCCGCGATTGACCTAACGCCCAGATCGCCGCCTCGGCTACGGTGTCGTCTTCCTCGTCCATGTATCGTGCGACGAAGGCCAGCGACTGCTCCGGCGCGCTGGACATCAGGACGGAAAAACACTCCGCCGTGATCTCCGGGTCTTCGTCGCCGGTCAGCGCTTTCAGCCGGAGCAGCAGCACTCCGGCTTCTCCGCCATTCAGCGCTAATGCGCGAATCGCGCCCAACCTCGCCGCAGGCTCGGGATCGGCAAGCAGATCGACGACCGCGGCCATCGCGTCCGCGCTCCGGGTACGAAGCAACCCCTGCGCGCAGATGCCCCGCAGCTTCGCCGCAGTGTCGACTGGCGGCCCAAAGGACGCTTCTTTCTGGACGTGGCGAATACCGCACTGGTAGACGTCCGGCTCGGTGTAATCGAGTTCGTACAACGCGGAGGCGATTTCTGTAACTGCGGCGCAGCGCTTGTCGAGTTTCTGTGGAGTCACCATCATGCGGTCGAAAGCCGCTGCGAGTTCGGGAATGAGGGACAGACGCAGTTCGCCGGCAACCTTCGCCGCCTTAGCAACGACCAGGTTGGAACGATTGTTCAGGAATGCGCGAAGTTGAACAGCGACCTGCTTCGGATCGTCCAAGGCGCGCAATTCGCCGATTGCGTTCAGCGCCTGTTCGACCGGATCTGCTTTCGTCATAGCTCAACCTGAGGTGCCGCGACGGCCGCGGCTTCTTCAAAGGCCGGAGCAGCCAATGTCATCTCCCGGCGGAACTGCCGCGACTGCGGGAGTAACAAAATCACGGCCACCGATAAGGTCCCGAGCATCACGCCGATCGCAACCCGCAATATGGGACCTCCTGTCACTACATGAAGAAGTGCGGCCATGAACGCCGCCGGTGCCAGGTAGAGCACGGCGCTCCACGTCAGCGCGCTGCGGCCGGAGAATGCGTGAAATGCACCGGTCGCTCCGACCAGATACAACAGCTCCGTGGCCGCCGTGGCGAAGCCGGCAGCGGTGAAATTGTAGTGGCGCAGCAGGACTACGTTGAGTGCTGCGTTAGCAATCAGCGCCGCAATTCCAATGACCAGCAGGGTTTTCTCTCGCCGATCCGCCAGCATAGAAGCAGTCAATACCGTCGTCGCACAGACCAGCCCCAGCGCCACCGAGAGCCACCGAAAAGCATTCACACACGAGAGCGGCCCTTCGAGGTATTGCGCCGGGTATAGAAGGTTCACAAGATCCGGAGCCAGCAGCACACCCGCAACGGCGCCGCAGGCTCCGACTCCCATAGCGATGCTGAATGCATCGCGAACGTGACGAATAAACCTCTCGCGATCCCGTGCCAGCGTTGCAGTCAGGACCGGGACAATGGGCACCATCAGCAACCAAGGAAGGAGCAGCAGCGGATTGATGGGCCGAAAAGCCGCAGCATAAGCGCCGAGTTCGTCCCGCCCGCGCAGCGCTAGAACGAAGAAGACATCGCAGTTGAAGTAGACCGTGTAGATCAGGCTGGCGAGGCCGAAGATCAGCGCCGGGCCGATGAAGGCTTTTAACGCTCGACCGCGGAAGCCGGGGCTGGGGTGATAACCCAATAGGCGCTCGGCCAGAATCTTTGTGCCCAACAACGAAAACACTTCGCGAATGACCAGCAGCGCAGCGAAGGCTGCTCCGGCGAGCGCCAGGCGCTTAAATGCGACACTGCCCACTAGAACCAGCAGCCCGCCGAACAGGTTCAGCAGCGCTGGCCCTCCCTGCGCCTGTCGAACCTGGAAGACGGGATCGAGTGCTGCCGGCTCGGTAAAGAGCAGAACCAAAGCTGCGCCTATCAGAACCCAGCGCTGCTGCGGCTCTTGCTGCACGAAGGCAAACACGAACAGCGCGAGCGCCAAAAGCACGCCGGCGGATCTGCGGTACGCCATCATGCCTTCAAGAATCGGCCGTTCGCGTTGAGGCTTCTGCGCGATGTCGCGTGCGGCGACGTTGCTAAGGCCCAGGTCGAGGAACTTTCGAGCGAGAATGAAAATGGTCCCGACCAGCGAGAAAAATCCGAACGCCGCAGGCGAAAGCACGCGCGCCAGGTAGACTGTGATGACCAGCGCCAGCCCGAGCTGTCCGATGGCGCTCGCCAGCAGAACTGCCTGTGCGACATTTGGGCTGCGTCTCCCTGTCGTCACCCGCGCGTCGGCTGCGTCCGGATCAACCTGTCGCGCTGTCCGCGGTTTGTCGCCTTGGCTCATGCCGCTCCCGCTTCGAATAGTACAATGAAGGGTTTCCTCATACTTTCTTGTTATTCCAGTAAGGGCTGAAGCGTGTCTCACAAGGTTTACTGCAGTATTCTGATCTTCTCCTTCTCGTTTTTCCTAACCGGCTGCAACTCGCATACCGCGGCAGGCTCTGAAGCGGGGACGACGTCGCAACCCAAAGCCCCAGCGGTTGATCCGGCCACGTCGGCCACGATCAGCGGCACCGTCAACTTCGACGGCGAACCTCCATCCGCCCGGGTGATCGATATGTCCAACGATCCCGGCTGCAAGGGCCAGGCTGAATCAGAGCAGGCAGTGGTCAATGACGGCCGGATGGCCAACGTTCTGGTTTATGTGAAGAGCGGACTTCCGGCAGGAAGTTACGACCCTCCCAAGCAGAGTGTGAGCATCAAGCAGGAGGGTTGCCGCTATGTTCCGCACATGGCAGCCGTCATGGTCGGCCAGCCGGTGAATTTCCAGGACAGCGATCAGACGCTGCACAACATTCACCCCATGCCCAAGAACAATCCCCAGTGGAACCAGTCGCAGATGCCAAACTCGCAGCCGCTGGAGAAGACCTTCGACCACCCCGAGTTGATGATCCCAATCAAGTGCAACCAGCATCCCTGGATGCAGATGTACCTCAGCGTGCTGAGCAATCCTTACTTTGCGGTCACTGCGAAAGATGGCAAGTTCACGCTTGCCGGTCTGCCGCCCGGAACCTATACCATCGCGGCAGTTCAGGAGAAGTACGGCGAGAAGACTCAGACGATCACAGTCGGTCCGAAAGAAGACAAGAACCTGAACTTCAGCTATCAGCCGTAAGTCATTGTTGCCTCACTAGATTCTTCTTGACCGAGCGCGGAGTAAGTACGGTCGGTCTTCAGCTATACTCGCCCACCATGGATCGACGAACAGCCCTGAAATCGCTGGGTATTCTTGCCGGGGCAATCGCTCTGGAGGGCTGCGCGGCCAAGCATGTCGCGCAGGCGGCCGTTCCGGCTGCGCCCACAGCGGCACCGCTCCTTAAGCTGCCAAAGGTCAACGTCAGTGCCGACCGCGAAATCCGCACGGTGGTCGGACTGCGGCCTTTTCGTCCATCCGGGTTCGTCGTTGCCGCGCAGAAGTTCGATGAGAAGCTGGTCGTCCACAACTACGGACACGGCGGAGGAGGCGTCACTCTCTCGTGGGGAACCGCCGAGTTGGCCTGCCGTGAAGTGGACGCCACCGGAGTGAAAGACGTTGCCGTGCTGGGCTGCGGGGCGGTCGGTCTGGCCACAGCTCGCCTGCTTCAGGAACGCGGATGCCGCGTCACCATTTACGCCAAAGCTCTTCCGCCAAACACAACTTCCAACATCGCGGGAGCGCAGTGGTGTCCTGTATCCGTTTATCATCACGGCAAAGAGGCGCCGGGCTTCCTGCCGCAATTTGTTGAGGCGTCTCACCTCGCGAACCGCCGCTATCAATTGATGGTTGGCTCGCGTTATGGAATACGTTGGATGCCGAATTTTGTCATGGGCCCGGAGCCGGTTCCCCCGGGCGCGTTGCTCGCATTCGACAGCCCGATTCGCGACCTTCTGCCCGAAATGCATGACCTCGTACCGTCGGAAAGTCCGTTCCCGTTTCCCTGGGTGCGCCAGTTCGACACCATGCTTATTGAGCCCAACACTTATCTCCCAGCGGTGATGCAGGATTACCGGATCGCCGGAGGGCAAATTGAGGTGCGCGAGATTCGTGAACTCGCGGAGTTGCAGACGCTGCCGCAGAAGGTGATCGTGAACTGTACGGGCCTGGGCGCCAAGGCCCTCTTTGGTGATGATGAGCTAACGCCGGTCAAAGGCCAACTGACCATTCTCTTGCCGCAGTCGGAGATCGCCTACTGCACCTTGAACGACGACCTTTACATGTTCCCGCGCACCGACGGCATCTTGCTCGGCGGTACGCACGAACCCGGCGTATGGTCGCTGGAGCCTAACCTCGAAGCCCGGCAGCGCATTGTCGCCGGGCATCAGCAGTTCTTTCGCCAGATGCGCTAGAACGAGAACAGCATCTGCAAGTCGATACGTCTTACTGCAGATCCCGATGAGAACGGTGGCCCGGCCAGCGAGTTGGAGGTTCCAAACAGCGGCGACTCTAGATTCCCGACTGGCGGTCCGTAGTTCACGTTGTTGAAAAGATTGCGGGCGCTGACGCTGAAGGTCAGGTTGTATTTGTGATTCGTTTCGCCGCTGAAAATAAACGGTCCACCGCCGGGTCCGCCTCCGCCGCTTAAGCCTCGACCACCCAGTCCACCGCCGCGTGGGCCGCCGCCACCGCCGCGCGGTCCGCCTGCCGAACCTTCGGCCTTAGGGCCCAAGCCGAAAGTCTTACTAAGCCTGAGGTTGAAGGAGAACAGCGCGGGCCCTGTTCCGTAGTTGATGGGGACAATCGTCTGCCCGGCAACCGGGACGGTGTTGAACGTACCGTAGGGCGTCACGATCACCTGGCCGCCGGGACCTGCTGTGGTGGCCAGCGCCGGGCGATCGTTGAAGATGGAGTCTCCATTCAAATCCTGACCAACGATGATGTTAAAAGGGGTACCGGAGTTGGCGATCATGAAGGGACTCACACGAAACGCGTGAGGCAGCGAAATCGTTCCGCCGATAAACAGACGGTTACGCACGTCGAAAGAGGCTCGCCCGTAATCCTGCATGGGATCGTAGGAGTTCATCACGAATTGGGGAGAGCTTGTGCCTCCGCCGAATGCGCCGCCGAATCCATCGCCTCCGGCTCCGCCCGAACCCGGGCCTCCGGATCCTAGATCGCTATTCGCGTAGCTGAGCGAATAGAAGCCAAAGAGTGAGAGCTTTTGTCCCAGACTGACGCGAAAGTTGGTGATGAGCTGGTTTTGCTCGAACTCGCCGCCGGAGTTGTACTGATAGATATTCGTGTTGTTTCCGTCCGGACGGATGCCGCTGTTGGGATCGGCAGGATTGTAGGTGCCCGGAAGCGGAGCGTTGGCGTTTCGCAGAATGAGCTGGTGATCGCCGCGCGAATTCAGATAGGTGAGGGACACGGTGGCGTTTTTGGTGACCTGCCGTTCGAGACTCACTGCCGATTCCATCGTGTAGGGGACGTGCAGATTGCTCTGCACCTGGTAAACCGTTGGCGACGCCGTGGAAAGCTGCTGCAACTGTGCGATCGTGGGAATATCCGGATAGAAGGTCGGATTCGCCACAATATATTGCTGCTGCGTGAAGCCGTTGTAACGCTCAGCTTCCAACAGGTAGTCATACGAGAAGCGGTCGTAGAAGATGCCGTAGCCGCCACGAATGACCGTCTTGGGCTGCTTGGAATGACCCAGCCCCCACGCAAGGCTCACGCGCGGCGCCCAGTTGCCCTCGTAGGGAATGCCTGTCTGTGTCTCGTAGCGCAGGCCGTAACTGAGCGAGATGTTCGGCTTGATCCGCCACTCGTCCTCGGCATACAACCCGACGTCAATCATCGAAACGTCGGACAGCGGCTGACCGGCGACCAGGGAGAATTGGCTGGGAACTGCAGTCCCGGCGAGGGTCGCCTGATATTGCTCAATCGAAGCGAACGTATAGCTTCCATTGAATCCGGAATTTTGGGTGCTGGAATAGACTGTTCCGCGCAGACGCCCGCCAAACTTGATGAAGTGCGTTCCGTGGGTGATGGACGTGTAGTTCTGCAGCTCGTAGTGGTCCTGATTTCCAATCACTATGCCCTGCGAACTCCCGCCGCCGGTGAATGCCCCCTGCACGACGATCGTCGGGTCCATGCTAAGCGGGGTCTGGTTGTCGCTGTCGCGGATGAACTGAAATCTTGTCTCGTTGACGATGTTGGGACTGATGATTTGGGTATCACTGATTTGCACCGTCTGCTCGGTGCTGTTGGAGTTGTATCCCGTCGTCGGCAGCGAGAATTGTCCTATCCCGGCGTTGTCCTGAGTGTTTCGCACGTACTGATAGCGAATCGTTAGCGTGTTGTTCTTCGACAGCTGAAAATCGGCGCGCGGGCTGATGTTGAGCCTGGTCGACGGGTTGGGCACGCTGGCAGTGTAGGCCGGGTAGCCCGGACCATAGATAGGCGCTACGACGACGCTGATATTGTCGATATCTCGTTGCTGCACGGTGAAGAAGAAAGAAGCGTTCTTGCCCATCGGACCGCTGACGTTCCCGTTGAAAATCTCGGAGTAGTAGCCCGGGTTCTCGCTGTCGAAGGGATTCTGAGTATTGAAGGCCGACGAATTTCCGTTCATCATCAGCTGGCCGTGATACTTGTCGGTTCCAGGCTTGGTGAAGATCTCGATTCGGCCGTATCCCAGCTTGTCATACTCGGCGGAGAAGGGATTCTGGTTGATGCGAATTTCGCGGATCGCTGACTTGGGAGGAAGCTGCCCGGCGGTGAATCCGTCGACGTAGATCTGTCCGCCGTTGGGACCGGCCGAGGGCCCGGCGAGGGCCTGCAACTCGGAAGCCAGCTCGTCGGGATCATCCGACAACGCGTCGAGATCCTTGCCCTTCAGCACCAGCGTGCTTGCGCTGTTTTCCGGGCTGACGCTGACCGTCGGCGCTTCTTCCTGCACTTCAACGTGCTGTTGCTCAACCTGGATTTGAAGCGCAACGTCGAGCTGCTGCGTCTGTCCGGAGGTGACGCTCACCGCGGCTTCCTGATCGACCGCGAAGCCTTTTGCTTCGACGGTAACGTTGTACAAACCGGGAGCCAGGCGAGTGAACTGAAAATTGCCTTGATGGTCGGTCGCGACGACGGCCGACTTGCCGTCCGGACCCGTGGCCGTAACCGTCGCCTGGAAGACTACTGCGCCGGAAGGATCGGTGACGCGGCCGCGTAGCGTTCCCGGCGAAGTCTGGGCTATAGCCGGAACGGCAACACAGGAAATCAAAAAGAGAGTGATTGCACACAAACGCATTGAGTCGATCGAACCTTTATGAAACGGAGTAATTGTAAAGACTATTCCCTCAGGGAGCGTCTCCCGTTCCAGCATTTCCGCCGGCCGAGAGATTCCAGGGAGACAAAATCGTACTGGCCTGTCGCGGAGACGCGGCGGTAAGAATGGGCTCAACCCCACTCAGCAGGATGATCACCTGCGAGGGAGCATCGGCCGTACCCTCGGTGGCCACGATCATCAGCGCGCTTCCCTTTTGCAGATCGGTGACGGAAACGGCAGGCATGCGGTTGAGCATCTGCTGGAAATCAGGCGTGCCGCCGGGGCGTGTACCCATACCCGGGCCGCCTTGCGCTGCACCCTGTCCATTTTGAGGATGCTGAGAGGGAGGCGAACCGCCTGCGGCGCCAGCACCAGCCGGACTTGCGGAAGCTCCCCTTCAAGCGCATCGCGATCCGCTGCGCAAACATCGCGGGCAACTGATGCATTTGCGAGTCGGGAGTAATCTTCAGCGTCACAGGACGCTTGGTGACAAGATCGGTGATGGTAATCGTGTTGTTGGTGGCATCGGCGGAGTTGAAGGTGGCGGCGATGCTGCGGAAGGATCCCGAGACAATTTCTGCCGCCGCCAGCTCTTTTCCGTCGTCGCTCTTGACGCCGCGGGCGCGCAGTTGGTCGCCGGCCTTGACCTGGTCCAGCGTGCCTGGCTTGGCATCGTCAAACCTGATGGAATCGGGCGCGTACCGACGGATGATCGTGTCTTTGGAAACATGAACCGTAAGAGTATTGGCCGCGAGTGTCCCGGTCGACAGCGTAATCGTGTTCGTGGCAGCGTCGACCGATTTCACCACTCCGGCGACGCCGTTCTTCTGCCATTCTTCGCGATCATGCTGCTGCTTTTCAGCGACGTCAGCCTTCTTCATAACCACCGCGGTGGTTGCCGCAACGGACTTGCCGTCGTCCGAAGGAGCTCCGCCTACCAGCATTCGATCGCCAACCTGAACATCGCTCAACTGAATCGCTGGAGCGGTCTTCAGGTCGGTTTGGCCGGGCTCCAAACGCAGCAGCCTGGTGCTGGGCTGAACAGAGACCGCAACCTCCGATCCAGTGTCGGTCTGCAACGTGATCGTGTTGCCGGTAATCGCCTTGACGACGCCCACCACTCTTGCTTTTTTTGCCGCGCCGGGCTGCTGGGATTCAGCCTGCTGCGCGGCGTAGCCCAGCGGCACGGTGGCGCAGCCGAAAGTTATCGCAAGGAGGACAATGACTAAACTGCTTCGAGATGGCAAAATAGGTCGCATTTCAAACCAACTACTACGAAAGCATATCGCTGCGCCAGTTTTTGTTAAGAAAACATAAGTTTTGTAAATCCTGAAAGCGTTGCTGCTGCGAGATGCCGCCGCGGGCTTATCTTCGGTGGAACACGCGACGCGATCGTTTGCGTATCACGGAACAGGTACATCGATGGAACTGAAAATTGAAGCCCTCTCCAAGCGCTATCCCAACGGGACGCAGGCGTTACAGGACGTCTCTCTGTCCATCCCTCAAGGCATGTTCGGCTTGCTCGGCCCCAACGGCGCCGGCAAATCCACGCTCATGCGTACTCTGGCCACTCTGCAGGAAGCCGATAGCGGCAACGCGAGCATGGACGGCATCGATGTGCTCAAGCAAAAAGACGAAGTGCGCAAGATGCTGGGCTACCTGCCACAGGAGTTCGGACTCTATCCAAAGGTTCCGGCGGAAGCCTTGCTATCGCACTTCGCTGCATTGAAGGGGATTGAGAATCCGAAAGAGCGCCGCGAGGTCGTGCACGCCCTGCTACGTCAGACCAATCTTTGGGACCATCGCCACAAGCCGCTGGGCAGCTTCTCCGGCGGTATGAAGCAGCGCTTTGGTATCGCCCAAGCCCTGCTGGGCAATCCGCGGCTGATCATCGTCGACGAGCCAACGGCCGGCCTGGATCCGGAAGAGCGCGTTCGCTTTCATAATCTGCTGAGTGCTATCGGCGAGAACATTATCGTCATCCTTTCTACGCACATCGTTTCCGACGTAAGCGACCTGTGCCGCAACATGGCCATCATTCACCAGGGACGCGTCCGCGCCGCTGGTGACCCGATGACCCTGGTCGCAGACGCTCGGCGGATCCGTCTGGAAGAAGGCGATCGATCGCGCGCAACTTGCCGATTACCAGCAACGGTTCAAGGTCATCTCTATGCGCTTGGTAGCCGGGAAGACCCTGCTCCACGTGCACCAGAATGAACTGCCTGAGCCGGGCTTCGAACCGGTGGTCCCCGACCTCGAAGATCTCTACTTTGCAACCATCAAGGGGATCAACGGAGCGGCCAACTAACCATGCTGGCCAACATCTTCCTCTTCGATTTTCAGCAGAAGCTGCGTCGGCTCTCGACGTACGTATACTTCCTCGTGTTCTTTGCGCTGGGGCTGCTGTTCGTCTTGATGTCGGGTGGCGCCTTTGCCAACGCCAGCGTGGACTTCGGCACCGGCGGAAAGGTTCTGATCACCTCGCCCTACGCATTGAACGGGGTGATCACGTTCATCTGCTTCTTCGGCATCGTCATCACCGCAGCAATCGCCGGACAGGCCACCTACCAGGATATCGACAGCAACAGCGCAGTTTTCTTCTACACCGCGCCCATCACGAAATTCGACTACTTCGGTGGACGATTCCTCGCGGCTTTCGCCATTCAAATTTTGATCTTCAGCAGCGTTGGCCTGGGAGCATGGATTGGCACACTGACTCCGTGGCTCGACAAAACCCGCGTCGGCCCGCAGTTGGTGGGAGCATACTTTCAGCCCTATCTCATCAACGTTTGGCCCAACCTGCTGTTCCTGACGGCGATTTTCTTCGCGCTGTCGACGTTTACGCGCAAGATGCTGCCGGTTTACGTGGCCAGCGTGCTGGTGTTGATCGCTTACTTTACCGTCGGTCAAATGAACAGCACGGCGCTGACCGCCAGCGTCCGTGCAGCTCTGGCGGATCCGTTAGGTGGCGCGGCCATCGACCGAATCACCCGCTACTGGACCCCGTTCCAACGCAACACCCAACTCATCCCTTTGGAAGGCATTCTGCTTGCAAATCGCGCGCTTTGGCTGGGATTGGGTGCGATTTTTCTGGTCTGCGCCTACGTCAAGTTTGAGTTTGCCTATCCTGCTGAGAAGAGTAAACGGCGTGCCATCGTCGAGGAGAAAGAAGAGAAGTCGACTGCCCAGGCGCTGCCCGTCGCGCATCCCAGCTTTTCTGCCGGAGCGTCGTTCGCAGCATTTAATCGCGCTCACTCGCATCCACTTTCGCGAAACCACGAAGAACGTCTTCTTCCTGGTTCTTATGCTGGCGGGGTTTCTGTTTGCGACCCTGACGGCATCTGGGGTCACCAATCCGCAAGCCACGCGCACCTATCCCGTCACCTATCAGATGCTGGAGTTTGCCAGTGCGGGGTTCTCAATCTTCGCTCTCGCCATCATCATTTTTTACTCGGGCGAATTGGTGTGGCGTGAACGTGACGCGCAGCTCAATCAGGTGATCGACGCCTTCCCTCTGCAGCGCTGGGTTCTGTTCTGCTCGAAGCTGCTGGCGCTGATGCTGGTGCAGGTGGTAGTAGTGCTGTTGATTCTGGCATCGGGTCTGACCGTACAGATCGCGCAGGGCTTCCACCATTTCCAGTTTGGCCTCTACTTCCGGGAACTGTTCCTCGACCGGCTACCCTCGTTGTGGATCTTGTGTGTGCTGGCGATCTTCGTTCAGACCGTCGTCAACAACAAGTATCTCGGCCACTTCGTGATGGTGCTGTACATCGTGGCCACCATCGCTCTGCCTCCGGCGGGATTTCAGAATTACCTCTATCGCTTTGGCGAGGCGCCTCAAGTCATCTACTCCGACATCAACGGCTATGGGCCGTTTCTGCAGCCGCTCATCTGGTTCCGGATCTACTGGATTCTCGGCGCAATCCTGCTGGCAATTCTGACGAACCTGCTTTGGGTGCGCGGGACGGAAAGCAGCTTCCGAGTGCGCATGGGCCAGGCTGCAGCGCGGTTCTCGGGCGCGTCGATGGCCGGCGTATTCGCGTGCGCGGTAGCCATGGCGGGCGTCGGCGGCTACATTTTCTACAACACCCACGTCCTGAATCACTATCAGACGACTTTCCAGATTGACGAAGCCCGGGCCCAATACGAGAAAAAGTACAAGCAATATTGGGGGCTGCCGCAACCACGTGTCACCGACGTGAAGACCGAGGTCGACTTCTACCCGGAGCAGCGCGCGTTCACGATGCGCGGCACCATGTGGCTGGAGAACAAGACTTCCGCTCCCATTGAGCGCGTGGCCATCACGCTTTGGCCTGTGGATTTGATTCCGCTCCCCCGCCTGCACATGAAGGTCAACAAACTGACTTTTGTTGGCGGACAAACGCCCATCATTGAAGATGCGGCTCTGGGCTTTTACCTGTACAAGCTGCCCAACCCGCTGCCGCCCGGGGGACGTGTTCAGCTCGATTACGACCTGCGCTACGACAATCCCGGCTTCCAGAACGACGCTCCGAACACCGACATCGTCAAGAATGGAAGCTTCGTCAATGATCGCTACGGTCCGTACATTGGATATGCGCAAGAGGTCGAGCTGACCGACGACAGCACCCGGCACCGTCATGGCTTGGAAAAAGCGCGGCGCATGCCGAAGCTGGAAGACGTGGCGGCTCGCGAGTACAACAGCGTTAGCTTCGATGCCGACTGGATCAACTTTGAAGCTACGGTCAGTACCAGCCCGGACCAGATCGCAATCGCTCCCGGATACCTGCAGAAAGAATGGATGGAGAATGGCCGGCGCTATTTCCAGTACAAGATGGATGCGCCCATCCTGAATATCTATTCATTCCAGTCAGCGCGTTACGCGGTTCGGCGCGACCACTGGAACAATGTCAATCTCGAGATCTACTACCAGCCGGGCCACGAGTTCGACATCGACACCATGATGGAGAGCATGAAGGAAACGCTGGCTTATTGCAGCGAAAACTTCAGCCCATTCCAATTTCATCAGCTGCGCATCATCGAATTTCCGCGCTATGGAACCTTTGCCGAGTCTTTCGCGAACACCATTCCTTTCTCGGAATCCATCGGCTTCCTCACGAAGATCAGCGACAAGCCCGACGCCATCGTGCTTCCCTTCTACGTGACCGCCCATGAAACCGGGCATCAATGGTGGGCACACCAGGTCATCTCCGCTTACGTTGAGGGCGACACCTCCATCGATGAGACCATGGCTCAGTACACGGCGCTGATGGTAATGAAGCATCACTACGGGCCGGAGTCGATGAAGCGCTTCCTGCGCTTTGAGCTTGATCAGTATCTCCGCGGGCGCGCGAATGAGCGCAACGAGGAGAACCCGCTGTACAAGGTCGATCAGAACCAGGGGTACGTCCACTATCGCAAGGGCTCGATGGCGATGTATGCGCTGCAAGATTACATCGGCGAAGATAAGGTCAACGAAGCCATCCGCGGATTTCTCAAGCAATACGCGTTCAAAGGGCCGCCATACCCGACTTCCCTGGATCTGGAGGCCTACTTCCAGAAGGTGACGCCTCCGCAGTATCAATATCTGTTTGAGGATCTTTTCCGCACGATCACGCTTTACGACAATCGCGCTCTGACGGCCACCTACGAGCAATTGCCGAACGGCAAGTATCAGGTGAACCTGACGGTCGAGGCCAAGAAGTTCCGCGCCGACGGAAAGGGCCAGGAGAGCTCGATTCCGGTGAACGACTGGATGGACATCGGCGTACTCGACTCCGACGGGAAGTATCTCTATCTCCAGAAGCAGAAAATCGATCAGGAGAAAACAGACATAACCATCACGGTCGACAAGAAACCTGCGCAGGCAGGAATCGATCCGCTCGACAAGCTCATCGACCGCAATCCTGACGACAACGTGACTGCCGTAGCCAAGAAACTAGCTCGGGGCCTTGGCGCTGTCGGTTGCAAAGTATGCTCAGATACTCGCAACCATGAACCCGAAAATAACGCCGCTGAGAGCCCTGACGATTGCAGTTCTCGTGCTTCTCACTGCTCTGCCATTGTTTTCGCAGGATTCTGCGCAATTCAAAGCCTGCAATGCCAAGGCACAGACGCAGATGGACATGAACGCCTGCGCAGGGGACGAAGCCAACCGCGTCGACGCGAAGCTGAATGCCTTGTACAAACAGGTGCTCGCCAAAGCCGCCGGCGAAGAGAATGCCGTCGCTAAGATCAAGGCTTCGGAGCGGGCATGGATCGCCTATCGTGACGCCTACGTTGACGCCAGCTATCCGGCCACTGACAAGCAGGCGGAGTACGGGTCGATGTATGGAATGGACGTCGCCCTGCTCCGCGCCAGGCTCACTCAGCAGCACCTCGCTGACTTGCAGGAGTTGCTGAAGCAATACAGTGACGACTCAGGAGCAGGGTCGGGTAATCCTCAGAAATGATTCGTGCTTACTTGCCCAGTTGCTGCGACAGGTAGGCGCCAATCCCCATTTCCTTGATCGAATGAATCTGCGCTTCGAGGAAGTCGGCGTGCTTCTCTTCATCCCCCAGCAGCGCTTCAAACAAGTCTTTGCTGCCTGCGTCGCCCTCCTTCGCACACAGCGCGATGGCCTCGTTGTACTCGCGAATGGCGCCGTCTTCGGAGGCCAAGTCTGCCTCCAACTGCTTCTGGACGGTTTCTCCGACCTCAGGCGCGAGTGGGACGTTCACATTCGGCGTGCCGTCCAGAAAGATAATGCGCTCAATCAGACGCTCGGCATGATGCATCTCGGTCATAGCGCGAGCCTTTGGTAGCAGCCGCCAGCCGCACATAGCCCCAGTTTTCGCAGATCTCTGCCTGCACCATGTACTGCACAATTGCGGTTAATTCGTCGTGTAACGCCTTATTCAAACTCGCAATAACCTTCGCATTTCCCTTCATTAATTAGCTCCTCAAGTTAAACATCAATGAACTTACCATCGAATTCTGCGAGATACATCACACTGTTGAGTGATATGCGTGGCAGGATTTTTGCAACGAGTCGAAACAGATCCGCATCCGACGCCCGCCTGACCTCATCCATTCAGGAGTAGTTTGACTTTGGCAATTCTTGACGAGGTACGAAATGGCGATCGCAAAGACATTCAAACTTGGCGGCGATTTGGAAGTTAACCGGTTGGGATTTGGCGCCATGCGCATCACCGGCGAAGGTATCTGGGGTGACCCGAAGGATCCCGAAGAATCCAAACGCGTACTGAAACGCGCCGTGGAACTGGGTGTGAACTTCATCGACACCGCTGACAGCTACGGGCCGGACGTCAGCGAGAATCTGATTGGCGAAGCTTTGGCGCCCTTCAAACCGGGCCTGGTTATCGCAACCAAGGCGGGCCTGACCCGGCAAGGTCCAAACCAGTGGCTGCCGGTGGGCCGTCCCGAATACTTGGCCCAGGAAGTCGAAATGAGCCTGCGGCGTCTGCGGACCAAAAGAATCGACCTGTGGCAGTTGCACCGTATCGATCCCAAAGTGCCGGTGGAAGAATCTCTCGCACCCATCGTGGAATTTCAGAAACAAGGCAAGATTCGCCACGTTGGACTGAGCGAAGTAAAACCCCGTGAGATCGATCAGGCGCGCAAGGTCATCAACATCGTCAGCGTACAGAATCAGTACAACGTTGCCGATCGCCAGCACGAGGATGTGCTGGAGTACTGCGAGAAAAACAACCTGGCCTTTATTCCGTGGTTCCCGGTCGCATCAGGCAAGCTTGCGCAGCCCGGCGGCAAGCTGGACGAACTGGCGAAGCGGCATCGCGCTACAGTTGCGCAGATTTCGCTGGCGTGGCTGCTGCATCGCAGTCCGGTCATGCTGCCGATTCCCGGCACATCATCCGTCGCCCATCTGGAAGAAAATATGAAGGCCGGGGCAATCGAGCTGTCGGAATCTGAGATGAAAGAGATCGAATCGGCGGTGGGAGCGCGCGCCGCCTAATCAGCGCAATTGAGCCAGAGTCTTCCGGACTTTGTCTGCGTCCGGTCCATCAGGGTTCGGCTTGAGGTACGCCTCGTAATTCGGCGTGCCTCTTCTTCCTTGCCCAGCTTCTGCTGACATTGCGTCGAAACCAGGCACTGAGCTTCTCTAGCTGGCAACAGCCGGCGCACTCACGCGTCGCGGCAGCAATTCACCGATGCGGCGAATCTGTGCGCCCACTCCTTTCAGCTTCTCTTCAATGTGCTCGTAGCCGCGGTCGATGTGATACACGCGATCGATGATGGTCTCGCCGTCGGCGACAAGGGCGGCAATCACCAGCGACGCCGACGCCCGCAGATCGCTGGCCTGCACCGCTGCTCCGCTCAGAGGCGTTCTGCCCCGTACGACTGCCCTGCTGCCTTCTATCCTGACATTGGCCCCCATGCGCACCAACTCCTGAGCGTGCATGAAGCGGTTCTCGAAGATGTTCTCCGTGATGATGCTGGTTCCATCCGCCTGCGTCGCCAGGGTCATGTACTGCGCCTGCATGTCAGTCGGAAAGCCGGGATATTCTTCGGTAATGATGTCGGCGTGCTTCAACGGGCCGTTGCCGACGATTCGCACCGACTCTCCGTTTCGCTGAACGGTCACCCCGCAGTCTTCCAATTTGAGCAGCAGCGCATCGAGATGAACCGGATCGCATCCGGTCACCATCAAATCGCCCCCGGTGAGCGCACCGGCGATGATGAATGTACCGGCCTCGATGCGGTCGGGAATGATGCGGTGGCGCGCGCCATGCAGCTTTTCGACTCCACGAACGCGAATGGTATGGGTGCCTGCGCCTTCGACCTGCGCGCCCATTTTGTTCAACAAGGTGGCCAGGTCAACGACTTCGGGCTCGCGCGCACAATTCTCCAGGACGGTCTCGCCGTCAGCCAGGGTCGCCGCCATCAGGAGATCTTCCGTTCCCGTAACCGTAATTTTCTCAAAGACGACGCGGCCGCCTTTCAGTCGGTCGGCGCTCGCTTCGATGTAGCCATGCTCCTGCTTAATCTTCGCTCCCAGCTTCTCGAGACCTTTGATGTGCAGATCAATCGGGCGAGCTCCGATGGCGCAACCGCCCGGCAGCGACACGCGCGCTGTCTTCATGCGAGCCACCAGCGGACCAAGTACTAAGGTCGACGCGCGCATGGTCTTGACCAATTCGTAGGATGCCTCGGGATTCACCAGCTCGCGGCAGCAGATCGTCGTGCGGTGCTGGGCGCGTCCGTAGCCAAGTTCCACCTCTGCGCCCATGGCTGCCAGCAGCCTGCGCTCCGTCTCGATGTCCCGCACCTGCGGAATATTTTCCAGAATGACAGGCTCCTCGGTGAGCAGGGCGGCGGCCATCGCCGGTAGGGCGGCGTTCTTGGCGCCACTGATCCGCACCGTGCCCAGCAGCGGATTGCCGCCGCGAATGACAAACTTATCCATCAGAGAGTTCCCTAACCTAACACTGCGTACGCCGAACTTCGGTATCACGGCGTTACCTCATTTTACGAGTAATCTGGCCAGGAGTCCGAACGGCAATTGCAGATCTTGGAGAGGCGGCGATTAAGGTGAATCCGGCTCATAACCGGTGGTGGCGCTCGCTAGCCCGGGAAACCGTCATCACTGGATTCGTAAACCGCTGCCAAAGAAGCCGCGCAAGAAAGGGACTCTCCGACGTTCCCTTTTTGATGCGGCGCAGTATATAGCAGCGAGGCCTGTGGAAAGCAAAAATCCGGAGCTCCCGCTGACGAAGCTGCGCCCGGGCAAGTATGATTTGACTCACAGACCGAGCCTGAGCCGTCCGGAGGATGTTATGGCAAGCAAGAAATTCTGTATTCCTACGATATTGATGGCACTGATTGTCAGCATGGTTAACGTATGTCCGTCGGCGACTGCGCAGGACCAGTCGGCGAAAGTCATCCCCAACTCGGTTTGGGTGGGCGCCGATGGCAAATACGAAAGCGACCCGGACACGGCGCTGGTCCAGTTCGGCATTTCGGCGCAACAGGACAAACTACAGGATGCCAACCAGCAGGCCACCCAGGCCGCCGAACAGGTTCGTCAACTACTGCGTTCCAACGGCATCGATCCCAGCGAGGCGCAGATTAGCCGTTTCGCTACCCAACCTGTCTACGACTACAAGAATCCTAAGCGCAAGCTGATCGGCTATCGGGTTGAGGCGAATATCAGCATCAAGTTGAAGGATTTCTCCAAAGTTGGGCCAATCTCCGAAGGTCTGGCTAACATGGAAGTCACCGACACCTCCATCAGCTACTTGCTCGACAATATGGACGCGGCCAAGATTAAGGCCGTTCAGGACGCGCTGCGGCGGGCGAAGGACGAAGCGAATGCAGTAGCTCAGTCCAGCGGTCGCGGCTTGGGCGAGCTTTCCTATGCGTCGGTGGATACGTTACGAACAGCAGCCTATCCGCCCCATGATGGCCAAAGCCGCGCCGATGGCAGGCACCATGGGAACTCCGGCGCCGACAGCCGAGTTCAGTGCCGAAAAGATTACCGTTACTGCGCACGTTAACGCGCTATTTGGCCTAAAATAAGGCACTCGGGAGCGACCGAGACGCTGCGCGACTTTCGAATGTCTGCCGCGTTCAAGCAGATACAAGGTGCCGCTTCCCTTCGGAGGAGTAATGAGAGGAATTGTTGCTCTACTCACGGCGACTGTCAGCTTCGGCCTCGCCGTCCCGGCTTCTCCGCAAACCAGCCAGGACTCGCCGCACCTGACTCCGCGGACTGGCGTCGTCGCGCCTGCGCCGTCCTGATCCGGCGCCTGTGCAGGCGATTACGGTGGCTTCCGGAACCAAGATTCCGCTCACGCTGAAGCAAGGCATCACCACGAAGAGCGCACGGCCCGGCGACCCGGTCTACGCGCAGACGGCTTTTCCGATCACCGCCGATAATCAGATCGTCATCCCGGCGGGAACCTTCGTTCAGGGCGAAGTGCAACGGGTGGTTCGTCCCGGCCGGGTAAAAGGCCGTGCCGAGTTGCAAATGAGCTTCACTTCAATGATCTTCCCCAATGGATACACCGTGATGCTGCCCGGCGCCGTTCAGAATACGCCCGGATCCACGAGCAACTCGATGAAGGGCAAGGAAGGGACGATCCAGGGCGACAGCAGTAAGGGCAAAGATGTCGGAACCGTGGTGGGCGCCACGGCCCCAGGCGCCCTCATTGGCGCTCTCGCCGACGGTGGCAAGGGAGCGGCCATAGGCGCCGCCAGCGGTGGAGTTCTCGGCCTGGCTACGGTCTTGCTCACCCGCGGCCCCGAGGTGACGCTGGGCACTGGCGACTCCGTCGAGATGGTTCTTGAGAGCAACATAGAGTTAGATCCGACTAAGATTCACAAACCCGTCGCGCAATAATCGCGCTTTTCCGCGCAAGTCACCCTCGTCCGCGTCTAAGTATTAGTCACTTCTTACGTCCAGCTTTTGGACGGTTTCCGGTAGTTCGACGCGACTTCTTCACTTCGCACTTCATAAGTCCAAGCAAAGTAAGCCATCCCGCTTCCTACAGGCCAGATGGAAGATAACCTGCAATAGCAAATCCGCAAGTTGGCACCACCGCAATCTGGCTCCTTCATAGTTTTCTTGTCAGCCGTCAGTAAGGAAGTCTTGAGGAAACTTAGTGTTTGTTTCTCATCCCGAGCAATTGGGACTGAGAATGGCGAAGCCATGAACTTTTTCCCCACGCCGCTGCTATGAAACTCGACCGCACTCGTCGCTGCTGGTTAGCCGCTTACACTCGCTCGAATCATGAGCGGCAAGTCGCCCGCCAGTTGGGGCAGAAGAATCTCGAATACCTGCTTCCCACTTTTTATCGCCTGGCCCACTGGTCAGACCGGATCAAGCGAGTAGAAACTCCTCTCTTTCCCAGCTACATCTTCGTTCGCATCTGCGAGGCTGAACGCGCTTCCCTGCTGGAAACCTTCGGCATCCTCCACCTGGTTTCGTTCGCAGGGGAGTTAGCCGTTTTGGCGGACGAGGAGATTACGCGTCTGCAATCCTGCAATCTCCTTTCGGCAGATGTCGAGCCCCATCCTTACCTGCGAGTTGGAAACAAGGTTCGAGTGAAGCATGGTCCTTTCGCGGGATGGTTGGGCACGTTACTGGAAAAACAGAACTCCCGCCGGCTGATCGTTTCCATTGACCAAATCATGCAGTCCATCTCCATTAACTTGCACGCCGCTGACGTCGAAGCCCTGTAAGCCCTTTCGATAATTCTTCCGTTTGATCCAGGAACGCTGACCATCATGGGAACTCCTTCCCGCTATCTCTCGATCGCTGACGCACCCTCGCTGCCCGCTGCAAATCGCCAGAGTTCTCCAACCAGGTTGCAAGGCTTTGCGAGCCTTCTCGACGTCGCCATCGTAACTGCGGCGATTGCCTTCGCCGCCGCGCTCGCGCAACTGTTAAAAGGGCGATATTCCTTCGTTCTGACCATATTGTCCGCCGTGGTTTTTGCTCTCGCCCTCATCGGCTTGCTGGATAGGCGTAGGGACGGCAATGGCTCAACCAGCCCCCTGAACATCAAGCATACGGAACATCTGCTGCGGGTGAGTTACATGTCGTGCCTGGGAGCGATACTTGCTTCCCAATGGAGCTTGCTGGCGATGCCACGCCGGCAATTCTGGCTGCTGCTTGCGCCCTCATGCATTGCTCTGATGCCCGGAAAATCGAGACTGGCTGTGGCCACCAAGCGGTTGCTCGATGTGTTATTAGCCCTTCTTGGGTTCGTTTCGCTGATGGTTTTCGCCCCCATACTTGCAGTGCTAGTCAAGATCTCCTCGCCTGGCCCCGTGCTCTTTTCGCAGGACCGCGTGGGGAAGGATGGCCGACTATTTGTCATCTACAAATTCCGAACGATGTACGTGGATGCGCCCAAGTATGGCTACTCTCCAAAAGGCAATCCGGATCCCCGAGTGACGTCCATAGGAAGGTTCCTTCGCCGCTCTAAGCTGGATGAATTGCCGCAGCTGATTAATGTTTTGCTGGGAGAGATGTCGCTGGTGGGACCCCGCCCAGAGATGCCCTTCATCGTCGAGCAATACAGTGACGTCCAGAAGAAACGGCTGACGGTCACGCCGGGAATCACTGGCCTGTGGCAAATCAGCGAGCATCGCACTGCTCCCATTCATGAGCACCTGGAATACGATTTTTACTACGCCGAGCACCGCACCGTATTTTTGGATCTGGCGATCCTTTGCCGCACCTTATCGTGCGTGACCGGCAGAACCTGAAGCTGTTGAAATCCCCCTGCCTTTAATCCATCTCGCGAGTACCGGTGAACCTGGACCTGGATAGTCAAAACGACACTTCTGATCGTGGAGAGCGCGGAGAGCTGCTTCTGCCTGAGCTCTGGAGAATGCTGCGCGTCCGTCGGCGCGTGATCATCGTCTGCGTTTCCGCATCCCTGCTTCTGTCGATCCTTTATGCGATGTTCCGCCCACCCCGCTATGAGGCGGCGGCAGAGATTGAGGTGAGTCCCGCCGGTACCAACTCCATGGGACTGGACGAATTGGCGAACAGAGTGCTGAACCCGTCGGACCCAACCATTCAGCTGCAAAGCGCGGCAACCGTTCTCGAGAGCAAGACGGTAGCTCTGGCGGTTATGCAGCAGACCAGGCTTGCCGAGCGCAAGGATTTCGCAGGCGGTTGGATTCAGCCCGCCGACACAGATGTTACGGAACTTTCCCCGGAGGTTCGCGATGCACTTCTCCGGCGTTTTCAGAAGAACCTGAAAGTCGAGATTGTCCCCAAGACCGATATCCTCAGCGTCCAGTTTCGCACCGGCGACCCGAAGCTCGCAGCAGAGGTCGTCAATGCAACGGTGAGCTGTTACACGGAACGAAACTTTCGCAACAGCTACGATGCCGCCAGTCAGGTATCCACCTGGCTTTCGGCGCAAATGGACGACCTCAAGCTCAAAGCCAATCAGGCACAGGAAAAGCTATCGGAGCTTCAAAAGCGACGCGGGCTGATTGGCGTCGACGAAACCGACAACATCATCACGGACAAGCTGAAAGACTTGAACGAGCAGTTGACTACAGCGGAATCGGACCGGATCGTAAAGGAAGCGCGATACCGCATCGCAGGATCAGGCAATCCTGAGTTAATCGCCTCCACGGTACCTGAGCCGACGTTGCAGGTGTTGCGGACGCAGCAGGCGCAGTTGCGTGTCGATTATGCCAAGCTCAGCACCAAGTTCGGTGAAGGATATCCCAAGCTGGCTGAGTTGGGGAACGAGATGGCCCAAGTCGACGGTGCCATCAGCACTGAGTTGAAGAACCTGACCGAGCGCTACCGAAACGAGTATCTGTCGGCCGCAAACGCAGAAAAGATGCTGCAGTCCAAGTTCGAGGAGCAGAAGCAAAAGGCTTACGACCTGAATCAGGGAGCAGCACAGTACGCAATCCTCAAACATGAAGTCGAAACGACGCAGGATTTGTATCAGACGCTGCAACTGAAACTGAAGCAAGCCGGCATTCTGGCCGGACTGGCGTCAGCGAACATCGGGATCGTCGAGCCTGCGCAAATACCGTCAGAGCCGGTTGACCCGAGACCAGTTCTCGACATTGGCCTGGGCTTGGGATGCGGAGCCGTGATAGGTCTTCTTACCGCTGCGGGTCTGGAGGCTTTTGATTCAACTGTGCGTAACGCTGAGGAGGTGGAACGCCTCACGGCCTTACGAACTCTGGCCCAGATTCCACGATTTGCCAACCGGACGCAAGAGGCTTCCGACGAGGCAATCCCGTCGGGCAGCCCCGATACCTATTGGCGGCTGATCACTCACTATCAGCCTCAGTCCCGCTTTGCCGAGTCGTACCGTTCTCTACGTACCTCGCTGCTTCGGATCGGTACTTGTCCTCCGAAGCTGATAGTAGTTGCAAGCTGTCGTGCCGGCGAAGGCAAGACTGCCACCGCCATCAATTGTGCCGTGGTATTAGCGCAGCAGGGAGCGAGAGTCCTGTTAGTAGATGCAGATTTGCGCAAGTCGTCTATTCACGAAGCATTCGGGCTCAAACGGGAGCCAGGCCTGACCACCGTCCTCGCAGGTCGATGTAGCGAAAGCGAGGCGGTCGCAACTTCGGAAGTCCTGCCTAATCTATCGATCTTGCCCGCCGGGGATAACTGCGCGTTTCCCGTCGAGATGCTGGCTTCGAGTGACGCGGCGGCTCTTCTTGCACAATGGCGCCTGCGCTATGACCACATCATCCTGGACACTCCCCCAGTCACCGTCTTCACCGACGCAGCGGTGCTGGGTCCCATGGCGGATGCTGTTTTGCTGGTAGCTCGTTGGGGGAAAACAACCAAGTACGCGCTTCATCATGCATGCGATCAGATGAGCCGGGCTGGGGCCCATCCGGCCGGCATCGTTCTGACTGATGTCGACCAGAGTTACGACAACTCGTATTACCACCGCTACGGCTACGGCTTCGGCCGATCAAATGCCAAGTATCTCGACAACTAGCTGGAGACGCGTCCGCAAGCCGATCTGGCTTATCTTCGCTTGCGTAGCGGTCTTGTTTTGCCTGCGGTATACCGCGAACGCTCAATCGACGACGCCGCAGACCGAAGGCCTTACCAGCGATGCCCTGCTGCTTGACGAGGGCGACCTTGTTGAGCTGCGAGTGTTCGACACTCCCGAACTCTCAGGCAAGTTTCGAGTCGACGATCTCGGTGAGATTAGTCTTCCGGTGGGCGGCGCGGTGAAGGTAAAAGGCCTGAACGCGGAGCAGGCGCAGTTTGCCGTCGAGGAGCGGTTTCGCCAGAAGCAGATACTTCGCGAGCCGAATGTGGAAATCCTTGTTCTCGAGTACGCCACTCAGGGAGTGACTGTGGCTGGAGAAGTAAAGGCTCCGGGCGTGTACCCATGGGTAACCAAGCATACGGTGGCAGACTTCATCGCCGTTGCCGGGGGTATAACGCCCACTGCTTCAAGAACGATAACCGTCAACCGGCGCAATCGCGAACAAGTCATGACTTTCCAGTTAGGCAATTCTGCCCAGCTGCCGGGCGGAGCCGACATGCAGGTGGAACCGGGAGATCGTATCCAAGTGAAACGCGCGGGGGTGGTCTACGTAGTGGGCGACGTTGGCAGACCCGGAGGCTACCTGGTCGACAACACGGACACGATAACCGTTCTGCAGGCCCTGGCGCTGGCGCAAGGTGTGAACAAAACCGCAAAATCCGACGCAAAGCTAATCCGTAACACGTCGGGCGGCAGAATCGAGTCCGATCTTCCACTCAAGAAAATTGTGTCCAACCGAGCTGCCGACCCCAAGCTCCAGGACGGCGACATCGTATTCGTCCCCGTTAGCGGCGGCAAACAATTCGCCGACAAAGGTGTAAGTGCAATCTTACAGATGGCGGTTGGACTGGCGATCTGGCAATGAAGACGAGCGGGTTAGCAGCACAGTTACAGGTTGGTGGAATGTGGATCGCATTTCTCGGTCCGGACGGGGTCGGGAAATCAGCGGTGATCGATCGCTTGCGTCCTGTGTGCGAGACAAAGCTCAGCCGCACACGATGTTTTCACTTTCGGCCGCATTTTCGTAGCCAAGGAGTTAATCGGCCGCCGGTATTGCAGCCCCATGCGGAGGCCCCGCGGTGTTTATTGATATCGCTTTGTAAGCTGGTTTACTGGCTCGCAGACTGCTGGGCCGGATATCTGTTTACGATCCGCGCGGTCAAGAGGCGCTCAGGCGTAGTCCTGTTCGACCGGTATTATCCCGACGTGCTGGTCGACCCTCTGCGGTATCGGTTGCCGGTGAAGAGTTTGCAGTTTGCGCGCTGGCTGACGGCTTTTTTCCCCCATCCTGATCTCTACGTCCTGTTGGATGCGCCCGCCGAAGTTGTGCAGTGCCGCAAGGCGGAACTGACGCCGGAGGAAGCCGAACGTCAGCGCACTGCCTATCTCCGATTGTTTCACGAGTTCCGTAGTAAGTTGATCGTCAACGCCGAGTGCCCTGTTGATCAAGTGGCGCACCAGGTCACAACAGCTCTATCTCCTGATGTTCTTCAATTTGTCCGCTTATTCGAGCCTTTACCATGCCGGCCTCTGCTGTGATCGAAGACATCCTTTCCTTATTGCCGCAGAGCCGGGCCCGGAACCTCCCGGCAGCGCTCTTCGTGGTTTCCGGAGCTGCGGGCCCACGATGGAGCTTTCCGGCGGGAAGGTCCATGAATCCAGTGCTGGCCAATTGGGCTCCCTACCGCCTCAGCTCACGCCTCTTCTGGCATGGTCTGCTGGCAGCCCAAAGTGTGGGTATGGCTCATTTACTGCCGCATGTTCAACGAGTGCATCTCGACAACATGATGGGTATTGACTGGCGAGCTTTGGGGTGGGAAGGCAGCACTCCGCCGGTGCCCGTCATCCATATCGGAACTCCCGGCCCCCAGCAGAAAGCCACCATCCATCTTGTCGACCCCCTCAGCGGCGAATGCCCATTGGTGGCGAAGGTGCCTTTGAAACCCGCCGCGCGTTCGGCCGTCCTCCGTGAAGCTAACGTCTTGAGTCTCCTGGCGGAGGAAGGCACGATCGCTGCACCCGAGATCGTTCACGTTGATGAGTCAAGCGCTATTGCGACTCAGCGGTATGTGGCAGGACGTCCAGGCGCGCGTCGCTTCCTCTCTGAATACCAGAATCTATTGCGCTCGCTGGTCCTGGTCGACGAGCGCACAACTTTGGCAGGACAAGCTGAAGGCTGGCAATTCCATCCCCTTTGGGACTACATGGAGGCTGCTGACTTCAAATTGTTGGCGGTTGCCCTCACCGAACAAACAGATGTGCAGAGCTTGCCTTCCTGTTGGGTGCATGGCGATTTTGCGCCTTGGAACATTCGTCATCGCCCCGGCCTGACGCCAGCGCTGATTGACTGGGAAATGGGTGAGCGCGCCGGATTGCCGCTCCAGGATGCATTTCACTTTTTACATATCCAGGATTATCTGTTCGAGGGGCGAGCAAAGGCTCACTTCCCTGCCCTGGAGTCATTCGCCAACAGTCTTGGCATCTCGTCCCAGACCTGCAGGAAGCTGGAAATTGCTTATCTGGCGCGTACCTACTTCACCTGCATGGAATGGGATGACCGCAGGCGCGCGGCGGCGCTGCTCAAAGCGTTAACCCTCGTTTTGTACCAGCGCAACCGTTCCTGCGGACCTGCAGAATCAAAAGCGGACAACCGGTTGCACCTTGTGACTTCCAGAGCCATCAACTACGCTGCCACGCGCGGAGAGCTTTTCTCCGCCCTTGTCGCTCAACTGAATCGTACGGGGATTCCCTATTGCGTTCTCAGCGGCTACGGGAGCATCAACGAGATCAGCGCCTCGGACGTCGATGTTATGTTTCGTCCCCGAGATCTGCACCGGATTCCCGCTTTGCTGGCGCGAAGCGCTGAAGCGGTGGGCGCGCACCTGGTGCAATCACTTCAGCACGAGACGTCTGCTTGCTACTTTGTTCTGGCCAAAACAGAAGGCAAACACATCACTCACCTTGCCATCGACGGCTACGGCGACTATTGCCGAAACGGTCGCTCCTGGTTCAAGGCGGAAGAGTTTATCGCCAGACGTCGTCATTTCGGGGAGTTTTGCCTGCCCAGCGTCGCCGATGAGTTCATTTACCGTCTGGTTAAGACGGTACTGAAGCAATCACTGAATCTGTCCCATCTCAAGCAGCTGCAACATCTGTTCGCTCGCGACGCCCTCGGCTGCAGGCGAGCACTCTTGGACTTCTGGCCAGCTGATGCCGTTCCGATAGAGAAAGCCATCGTTGCGCAGGACTTCGAGTGGTTTTGTCGGCAGCTACCTGGTCTCAAAAAGAGACTTTCGGATGCACCGGAAGCTGCTGGTTTTTTGCCACGACAGATTCACATGGTCAAAGAACTGGGGCGGATTGCAAGGCGGGTTCTGAGTCCAACGGGAATGCACCTCCAAGTAACAGGAGACAGTGGCGAAAAAGTCCACGAACTGGCAGACCGACTTCGATGCAGCCTTGCACCAGCGTTTCGTCGATCCTCCGTGCTGGCGCTTCCACTTCCCTTTAAGAAGGTGTTGTTGGCCGGTTTGCAAACGTCGATCGATCGCATTCGGTCCACCGTGATCATTACATCTATCGACTACCGGTCGGATTCGAGAGAGCGTATCAGCCGCGGCTGTCTCGGAGTTATTTCTCGGCCCGACTTATGCATCCATATCGATTCAGCAATCAGTCGCGACAGAAGCGCACATCCGAAGGATGTCGCCGGCAACCCTGGTGAGATTGTCTTGAACGGCGATGACTGCTCTGAGACCTTAGCCGAACAAGTTAATTTCGCGATTGTACGTTGGCTGGAAGCGCGCACCCGGAAGCGGCTCCGATTGAGCCAGACGACCGGACTGCCGTTGCTGGAATCCTGCGCTTCGGTGGCCGGCCGCGAGTCTGCGGGGCTGGACTGATGGCAAGGGTTCTGCTTTCCGCGTATGCCTGTGAACCAGACCGCGGATCCGAGCCAGGCGTCGGATGGAACTGGGCTACCGAGTTAGCGCGGCTTGGACATCAAGTGACAGTAATCACGCGGGCCGATAATCGCCCAGCGATCGAATCTCACTCGCATATTCTGCCATCGAACCTAACATTTCTTTACTTCGATCTGCCGCGATTGCTGCAGCGGCGGCGCAACAGCTTTCGCGCAAAAGCAGCCTATTACGTACTGTGGCAGTGGTTCGCTGCCAGGCACGTACGCAGCCTTTTTCCATCGCTACCATTCGATCTCGTTCATCACATCACATACGCCAGCGCGCGTTATCCCAGTTTCATGGGGTCACTTGGCATTCCTTTTTGGTTCGGCCCGGTATCCGGTGGCGAAGCGGTGCCCCCTCCCCTTCGCCCCGGATTTTCGGCCGGTCAGCGATTCCGCGAGTGGCTGCGCGACGTCTCTAATCTTCTATTGCGGGTCGATCCATTCGTGCGTCGAACCTTAAGTTGTGCTTCCCGCATTCTGGTCACCCGGGACACACGGCGACTGCTACCGTCGACCTGTCGAAGCAAGAGTGTTGTGCATCTGGCTGTCGGATTATCGAGCGCCGAGGTGAGCTCTAGTTACAAGCCTCTTGCGAATCCAGGCACCGGACTTCGTATCCTTTGCGTGGGACGACTGCTGGAGTGGAAAGGCATCGATCTTGCCATCCTGGCAACGAGCCATGTCCGGAAGATATGGCCTGAGGTGGAGCTGACCATAATCGGGCAAGGTCCTGCTCGATCGAAGCTGGAGAAGTTGTGCCACCAACTCGGCTTGCAGGACAACGTTCACTGGGTCGGATGGCAAAGCCAGCGGGTTCTCTGCGAGTACTACCGTCGCGCCGACATGCTGCTGTTCCCCAGCCTGCGGGATTCCGGGGGCACCGTCGTGCTCGAAGCTCTTGCTCAAGGACTTCCCGTTCTGTGTACTGATCTGGGGGGGCCGGGCCTCATCGTAAATGGCACGTGCGGACGGGTTATCCAAACCGCCGGGCGGGGACGAAGAACGCTGTCTGCGGTTATGGCTCGGTCTGTGCTCGAGATTGCCTCTGCCCCGGATTTGTTGAGATCTCTGTCCTACGGCGCTCGCGTTCGAGCGAGGCAATTCCAATTCAGGGATTTAGTGCGGGCCGTTTACGCTGATCTTCCTCCGGAAAAACTTCCACTGCTCACATGACCACAACAGCAGTTCCTTTTACCGGCATCTCGGTCAAGGCAAGCCGACGGTTCGGTCCAGGACTTGGATACCGGTTGTGGCAGGCCGTTATCTTTGTCTCCTTGTGGTCAATCATCTTCGTCCCGGAATTCGCGAGGAGTGACGACAGCGCTGTTGTTTCCTGGCCATACTACAAGGCAATACTGGGATTCCGTTACATTGATCTTTTGCTGATCGCTTTGGTATGGCTTCATTTCATCTTTCTGGGCTGCCTGCGCACGAGACACGTACAAATTCCCCGGCCGCTGCGTGTGCCCGGACTTGCGTTCCTGCTGGTCATAGCTTTTGCCATCCTTTACGGAGCTCAACATAAAGGCACCAACTTCTTTTTTGATTGGCGCGGGCTGGGTCTGGGTATTGGTTTGTTTCTGGTGTGGTCGTTCTGGTTGCAGAATCACCAGGACGTCATCTTTGCGATTCAGCTATTCGCCTGGTACGCGTCGATTCGTGTCATCGCTATCTATCTTCTCTACGCACTAGGGTACAGCGATAACCTCCTTGGAGTAGCTATCCCGGTTTTTGATGGTCCAGTGCTGTCTTGCATCGTGTTCGCCGGCATACTGGCCTTAGGTCAGCAGCAAGCGACCTCGCAGCCCCGGCAGAAACTCGCATGGATTCTCCTGGCTGCCGCCTGTTGCCTTCTTGTTCTTTTGTGTCTGAGGCGCACTTACTGGGGAGAACTGGGAATCGGCGTTTGCGTTCTCACCTCGCTGCAGACGCGCCATCGCGCGCGGAAGCTCCTTTTGTTATGCGTGACCGCGGCCGTAGCTCTCGCAATTCTCGGGCCCAACTTCCTGAGCCGGATGCAGAGTTTGGATCCGGACAGCGACGACACTCAGTTCAGCGCAGATAATGCCGACCACGTACACGATATTGCGGATGCCTGGGACCAGATTCAGCTTTCACCGTGGATGGGCATAGGCGTTGGCACCGCCTATTCAACGTGGCACATCCGCAGATGGAAGGCGGAGTCGGTCATGGTCCATAATGCCCCGCTGCACGTCTGGCTTAAATATGGATTGGCGGGCCTCCTGTGCTACCTGTGGTTCCATATCGCGATGCTACGGTGGCTGTATAGCAAGACCAGGATAGGCGACCCGTGTCTCCGCGCTTTCCTGCAAGCCGCATTCGCCTACCTTCTTGCCCAGTTCCTCATGACTCTGGGATTCGCTCCCTGGCCGTATTCTGAGCTACAGCTGACGGTTCTTATGTCATCACTCCTGGCGGCTTCCGTGGCAGCGAGCCGTCCCGCCCACTGCACAAACTATGCAGCTTCCTAAGTTGTCGGTCATTACCCCGTCGTATAACTCCGGTGCCTTCATCGAGGATGCGATCCTGAGCGTCTCGCAGCAGGAGGGGGTCGAGGTCGAGCACATCGTGATCGACGCCGCATCGACGGATCGCACCGTAGATATCATCAAGCAGCACAATCTGTGCTGGATCTCCGAGCCTGATCGAGGTCAATCGGACGCCATCAACAAGGGCTTTCTGCGCGCACGTGGCGATTTGGCCGGCTGGTTGAACGCTGATGACTATTACTTGCCAGGCGGATTGCAAGCGATCGCGCTAGCCGCCCAGCAGCATCCTGAGGCAGACATCTTCTACGGCGACTGCGTCTTCGTCGACCGCACCGGCAACATTCTGCGGTCGAAAGTCGAACATGAGTTCGATCGGTCCATATTGATGCAGTTTGGCTGCTATATTCCTTCGACTTCTACATTCTTCCGGCGCCACGTCATTGAGCGCGGGTACTTGTTGAGCTGTGATTACCGCGTCTGTATGGACTTTGAGTACTTCGCTCGCCTGGCACACGCCGGTTTTCGTTTTCATTATGTTCCTAAGTTCGTGGCCGCCTTCCGTTGGCACGGCGACAACGTCAGCATCCGGAACAGGAACCGGCGGGCGCAGGAAAGAGCGATGGTGCAACAGAAATTCGGCGCGAAAGACTCCATCGCCGAAATCGATTCGTGGACGGCGGCGCTGTATCGCGCCAAACGGCTGCTGCTGAAAGCCTGCAGTGGAAATCTCGATCGAGAGTTGCGGATCCGCCAAATGATAGGCAAGAACACCCGGTGGATCGCCGATCCGATCGGATGGAAGACATGCAAAAACCTAGCGTACTGGTAATACATAACCAGTATCAGCAAAGCGGCGGCGAAGACAGTGTGGTGCGGGCTGAAGTCGATATGCTGCGTCGCGCGGGTCATCGTGTGGTGATGTATACCCGCCAGAATGCTGAAATTAACCGCTACGGTTCGCTGCGCAAATCTCTTTTGCTGTTCACCACCAGTTGGGCCGGCGCTGCGTACTCTGACGTCTGCGCTCTGATCCGCAAGGAAAGGCCGGATATCGCCCATTGCCACAATTTCCTGCCCCTGGTGAGCCCGTCCGCTCACTATGCCTGCAAAGCAATGGGTATCCCCGTCCTGCAAACGCTCCACAACTATCGGCTGCTTTGCCCCTCGGGCACGTTTTTCCAAGATGGCCAGCGCTGCGCAAGTTGCAACGGTTGCTCGCTTCGCGGGGTCGTGCGCGGTTGTTATCGCCATTCCCACCTGCAGACCGGAGCTGTTTCCCTGATGCTGCTCAGTCATGGCGTGTTGGGCACATGGAAGCGACTGGTCGACGCCTACGTAGCCCCCAGCCGCTTCTGTCGCGACACCTTCGTACGTGCGGGATGGTCGCCGGCAAAGATGTACTGCAAGCCCAACTTCCTGCCTGATGATCCGGGACAGCGCCACGCACGCGGCGACTATGCATTGTTCGTCGGCCGACTCAGCGCCGAGAAGGGTGTTCTGGAGTTGTTCGAAACCTGGAAGACCCTGTCCGACATTCCGCTCCTGGTTGCAGGCGACGGTCCGCTTCATGACAGGCTTAACTCTCTTGTGGGCGGCATGGCTTTGCCAATCAAACTGTTGGGGACTCTCAGCTCAAAAGACACGATCTCTTGCATCAAGGGAGCGCGCTTCCTCATTTTTCCCAGCCGATGGCATGAACCTTTCGGGATGGGGCTACTGGAGGCTGCTGCCTGTGGCGTTCCCGCCATCGCCTCCCGAGTTGGCGCAATTCCTGAAATCGTGGACGAACGGCGCACGGGCTTGCTCTTTGATCCCGACGACCAGAACGAGTTGGCGGAGCAAGTTCGCTGGGCCTGGCGCCATCCTGCCGAAATGGAGGAGATGGGTTTCGCAGCCCGGCAGCGTTACCTGCAGAACTTTACGGCGAAGAAGAATTACGAACGGCTGATGGACATCTACCAGGCTCTTTTGAACTGAAAAAACGCTCGCAACCTTCCGATCGATGAAGTGCCTCACGCACCTTGGCCGCGCAGTGGTTCTTATGCTATTGAGCGCACCAATAGCAAGCCGCTGCGCGGCTCAAGTTCAAACAACACCGGGCGATGACAGCGCAACTTATATTGAAGGCCTGAGTCCGACTGTGATTCCTGCCTCAACGGTGGGATCTGCAAATACGAGAGTCGACAGTTCGGTTCATTCCCGTATCGAATCCGATGTACTGCAGTTGTCAGATCTTCAGCCGGACGCCAACGATCGTCCAGCGTCTTCTTTGATCCCCCACCCAGCGGGTACACCTCAAGCGATGAGCCTGGCCTCCAGCGCAACATCCTGGCGTCCCCGGCGGTCAATCTCGAACAGGGTGGCCGTCGGCGAATCAGAGGGGCAACCGACGGACGAAGATGCGGCGAACGTTGTTTTGTCGTTGTCTGCATTACCGAGTGCGTCCTATCCGAGCCAGGACCGGGAGGCGGGTGGTCTTGCATCGAGCGATTTTGCTCTCCATTGCCGGAAGCGGCATATTCAGGAAGCAAAACGCCGCCGGGCAAGCGCGCTGAAAAGCACGATTCATCGTCAATGTATTGAGCAGGGCATGCCTGGTCCGGAGTGCAGTTCCACACTCAAAGACAACGGAACACATGACCAGCGCTCCGACGCGGGCATGGCACCCGCTCTGCGACCTTCTCAGCCCTAACTCTTTTCCATCGACCATCTTCTTTTCTTTCGGTACATCTCCACGGCAAACGAGAGGCTTCCTTCATGAAATCAACAACTCGAGTGTTAGTCACCGGAGCAGGCGGTTTTATTGGCCATCATCTTGTAGCGCGCCTCAAACAGGAGGGCTATTGGGTTCGGGGCATCGACATCAAAGAGCCAGAGTTCGAACCGACTGCTGCAGACGAATTTCAACTGCTTGATTTGCGCTCCATCGACAACGCAGTGCGCGCGACGGAATCGATGGAGCTGGTCTTCGCCCTTGCTGCCGACATGGGCGGTATCGGCTACATCACAGCATTGCTTGCTCAAATCGCCCGGAATAACGTCCTAATTAACGCCAATACATTGGAGGCTGCGCGTATCAATCGGGTACGCCGCCTTCTCTACTCCTCTTCCGCTTGCGTTTACGCTGGCTATAAACAGAACGTCACAGACCTTACTCCCTTAAAAGAGGAGGACGCGCATCCTGCGGATCCTGAGGCCGGCTACGGCTGGGAGAAGCTGTTCAGCGAACAACTCTGTAAATACTACCGGCAGGATTTCGGGTTAGAGACTCGAATCGTACGCTTTCATAACGTATACGGGCCCCTCGGTACGTATGAGGGCGGAAAGGAAAAAGCTCCCGCTGCGATTTGCCGCAAGGTCGCGCTCGCCGACGACTACGGACAGATCGATATCTGGGGCGATGGGCGGCAGACCAGGTCCTTCATGTTCATTACCGACTGTCTCGAAGGCCTGATGAGACTGATGGCCAGCGACTACTGTGAACCGTTGAACCTGGGCACAGAAGAGATGGTCAGCGTAGATGGTCTAGTCGACACCATCTGCCGTATTGCCGACAAGCGGCTTACCAAGCGTCACGATCTGAGTCGTCCGCAGGGCGTTCGCGGACGCAATAGCGATAACTCGCGTTTGCGCCGAGTGCTCGGCTGGGAGCCGGCAACGCCTCTGTGTGACGGGCTCGAGATCACGTATCGCTGGATCGAGGAAGAACTGCGCCGAGCCGGGCGTCTGGAACTGACGCTAGCCCATGCTTCCGATTAGGCAACGTCTGGCTCGCGCGAACGTGCTCGGGATTGGCGTGCACGCCGTCAGCATGCAGGATACGCTGCGCGAGTCCGAGCAGGCTCTCCAGCAGCACCGTAAGGCGTACATCTGCGTAACCGGTGTTCACGGCATCATGGAGGCGCAATCCGATCCGGAACTACGTGACATTCTCAACAATGCATTTCTGTGCGTTCCGGATGGAATGCCGACTGTATGGGTCGGAAAATGCCAGCGGCATCGAAAGATGCGACGTGTCTATGGTCCCGACTTCATGTGGGAGCTATGCCGGCAGTGTGTGAAAGCCGGTTACCGTCATTTTCTCTACGGTGGAAAGCCCGGAGTCGCGGGAAGATTGAAGGCGGCACTGGAGGAACGTATCCCCGGTATCGTCATCTGCGGTACCTACACTCCACCCTTTCGTCCTCTCAACCCGCAAGAGGAAGAGCGCATCATCAGAATCGTCAACAATGCGACCCCTGACATCATCTGGATCGGCCTCAGCACGCCCAAGCAAGAACGGTTCATGGGCCAATTTCTTGCTCGCCTGAATACCTCCCTCATGATCGGGGTAGGAGCGGCATTCGACATTCATGCCGGACTGATGCGAGACGCCCCGTGCTGGATGAAGTCGTCGGGACTTCAGTGGCTGCATCGGCTATGCACGGAGCCTCGTCGCCTGTGGCGGCGATACCTTTTCAACAACCCGCGATTTCTCTGGAACATCTCGCTGCAACTAACCGGGCTGAAGGCTTTCTCGTTGGACACTGCAGTATTGCGGTCGGAGGTGAACGCAGACTAACCAGAGCACTGATGTTCTTTTCGGGCGGACCTTGCCAGAGGTTCGCCCCTTTTTTTTGGCTACAACGAGTTGTGACCCACATCACTGCCACATTTCTGCAAAACGCAGACCATGATCCTTTGCGATTCGCTGGGAGATTCTGGCCGTTGTTTCTGCTCCCGCAGATAATCTCCCGGTTCTCGCGATGTGGCAGGCGTACTGCTCCCGCAACTTAATTCAGCCTGACTGTCACGACGGCCCCTCGAGCTAACTTCGTGTCAACTGTGTAGGTGTGCGTTTGAGCCAAAACCGAATTCTGGTCGTCGATATTGATCCAATCGTCCGTTCTGGAATTTGCAATTTTCTTACCGCGCAAGGCCACATTGTCTGCGATGTCTCCAATTGCCACGACGCGCAAACCGAGCTTCGCCGCTTCTGCCCGGAAGCAGTCGTGCTGGACCTCTACCTGCCGAATGGCGACGCGCCTCAACTGTTGCGCCAGGCCAAAGCGCTGAGCCCATCTGTGCCTGTAGTCGTGCTCAGTGGGCAAGCGAGTGTCGATGCGGCTGGCCACGCGGTACGCCTGGGTGCGGACCAAATCCTGGTGAAACCCGTCGAGCTACACGAATTGCATGCGGTTCTACTGCGCCTGCTCAAGGGAGAACGCATCTTCCCACGTTCCACCCCCTCCCATAAGAGTGAGTGTATCGACCCATTCTTAGGTACCAGCTCCGCTATACAAAACCTGCGAACGATTGCCAGCCGCGTACTCTCCAGCGAGAGCCCCATTCTTCTCCAGGGTGAGACGGGATCCGGAAAAGGAATTCTAGCCAACTGGATCCACCGCAATGGACCTCGCGCTCACAAGCCTTTTCTCAACTTGAATTGCGCCGGGCTTTCCCGTGAGCTGCTGGAATCCGAGTTGTTCGGCTACGAAAAAGGAGCCTTCACCAGCGCGGTCAGCACAAAACAAGGCTTGCTGGAGGTCGCAAACCGAGGCACAGTTTTTCTCGACGAGATCGGCGACATCGACTTGCAAGTGCAGCCCAAGCTACTGAAGGTTCTGGAGGAGCGGACTTTCCGGCGTCTGGGAGATGTTCGCGATCACTCCGTCGACATCCGGCTGATTTCGGCGACTCATCGAGAACTGCTGGAGCTCGTTCGCGAAAACAGGTTTCGTAGCGACCTGTTTTTCCGTGTGAACATCTTTTTGATTTCCGTACCGCCGCTGCGGGAGCGGACGGAGGACATCGCTCTACTTTCCGAAAGTATTCTGACGAGCATCACTCGCACGTACGCGCGTCCGGAATTGCGCATTTCCGATTCCGCCATGGCAGAGTTAGAACGCTATCCGTGGCCGGGAAACATTCGAGAACTGCGGAATGTGCTGGAGCGGGCCGCTTTTCTTGCTGAACGGGGCATTATTGCGCCTGAGCACCTTGTCTTTCAGATCTCCGGAAACGACCATCGCCATAGCGAGTTTCGCAACGGAACGCTCAGGGACGTCGAGCGCGCCTACATTCATCATGTCCTGCAAGACGAAGGTGGATCGATAGAGCGTGCGGCGCGGCGACTGGGCATTCCCCGCAGTTCGCTCTACAACAAAATGAGGCGCTTCGAAATTCCTCATGGAACCGGGCGGCTTCTGCCCGACTAGTTCAGTTTCACAAGCCAACCCCGGCTTAGGAGCCCACACTCTTACGATATAGTTACTGCATATGTGGGCTCTCACCCGGCTTCCGGATTTTTACAAGGCGTATCAGGCCGCGGATGCGACGCTTTCTCCTGCTGAAGCCGCAGCATCCCTGCCGTTACCTAGAGGCTTGCTGGTCGCGTTCGTGCTGGCTACCCCCTTCTGGACGGCCGTAGGATTTCTCCTCCATCACATCGCCCGTTAGCTACTTCCGATCCTTATCTCGCTGCACGTTATGATGGAAATCAGCGATTTCATCTGTGGGGTTTGACTTACATGCCTGACGCATTTATCTGCGATGTTATTCGGACCGCCTTCGGCCGCTATGGCGGATCTCTCTCGACGGTTCGGACTGACGATCTGGCGGCGATTCCTATCAAAGCGCTGCTGGAGCGCAATCCTGGCGTAGATTGGACCGCAATTGATGACGTCATCTTTGGCTGCGCGAATCAGGCAGGAGAGGACAATCGGAACGTCGCTCGCATGGCTTTGCTGCTGGCGGGATTGCCCCAGACGGTTCCAGGCACAACGGTCAATCGTCTTTGCGGCTCCAGTATGGATGCAATCGCAATTGCTGCTCGCGCCATTAAGACGGGCGAAAACTCGCTGGTTGTGGCCGGAGGAGTTGAAAGCATGTCGCGCGCCCCCTTCGTGATGGGCAAGGCTGATTCGGCTTTCTCCCGCTCCATGAAGCTGGAAGACACGACCCTCGGTTGGCGTTTCATAAATCCCGCAATGAAGACGCTGTACGGCACTGACTCCATGCCGGAAACCGGGGAGAACGTGGCGGCGGAGTTTGGTATTTCTCGCGCTGATCAGGACGCCTTCGCCTACCGCAGCCAGCAACGAGCGGCAGCAGCGATGAAGAGCGGCACACTCGCGCAGGAAATCACGCCGGTCACGATCACCCCGCGCAAAGGACCGCCGGTGGTCTTCGACAAAGATGAGCATCCTCGGCCGGACACCACATTGGAAGGATTAGCCCAACTGAAGCCCGTAGTGAAGTCCGACGGGACCATCACCGCCGGCAACGCATCTGGAGTCAACGACGGCGCCTGCGCTGTTCTATTGGCAACGGGAGAAGTTGCCCAGAAATACGGATTGCAGCCGAAAGCGCGAGTCGTTGCCTCGGCAGTCGCCGGAGTAGCTCCGCGAATCATGGGCGTGGGACCGGTCCCAGCGATACGGAAGGTCATGGCTTTGGCCGGACTGACCATTGCCGACATGGACGTAATTGAATTGAACGAAGCTTTCGCGTCGCAGGCGCTCGCCGTGCTTCGCGATCTGGATGTTCCTGACGACGCCTCCCACGTGAACCCCGGCGGTGGCGCGATCGCGATCGGCCATCCGCTGGGAGCCAGTGGCGCGCGCCTGGTAGCTGCGGCGACGCTTCAACTGCAACGCACCGCCGGACGATATGCGCTTTGCAGCATGTGTATTGGAGTTGGACAAGGTATCGCCATGGTATTGGAGAGAGTTTAGGAGTTCTGCCTGGCTGCCGGTCGTACCTCCGTACGGGCAGCTCTGTTTCGAAATCGGGAACACGAACAACGCTTTGGCCTTCATGAGCCGTCAAAGTAAGTATGTTGCAATTTGTCTGCGATCTTTGTGGCAACGGCAAGCAGCCTGACGAGACCTGGATCAATGGAGTAGCTGCTGAGAATGTGGGCACTCAAGCTGCTCGGCGCGAGGTAGTGATCGATCCCACATGGCGTCGCGAACGCGCGGTCCTGCCTCTGGCTGTGCATTTCTGCTCGGTCGAGTGCAAGAATAACTATCTCGAGAAGTTGTTCAACAAGCCGACTGCTCTTCTAGAAGTAGTGCCAACTACAGTTCCCGGCGGCAAGCGAAGAGTTGCTGTCAAGAAGAAGCTGGTGTCCTCGGCGGCTCGAACCGGCAGGAACGCCTCGAAGAAATCTCGCCTGCGTTGAACTGCACAAGCCTAGGGCGCCGGAGGAGCGGACCCTCCTCGTTTGACCGCTCGGCAGCCCTCTCATAAACTTATATTTGGGGCAAGTGCATTTATTTTCCGGCTCGCATCGAAGGCGCCCTCGCGTACTGAGCAGATTGTGCACCCAGCTTCGAGGGAGTGTTCGCGCCGAGCTCTCCCATTCTTGATCTGTTTGAAGGCAACTCCTTGACGACTGAAACTACGCCAACAGAAACGACCTCATCCGAAGAAACCAATCCTTGTCAGCGCGAACTCACCGTTGAGATTCCGGCCGACGTAGTCAAAGCTGAAACCGAAAACCTGGTCGGCCGCTATCAGAAACTGGCGCGCATTCCCGGCTTCCGCAAGGGCAAGGTCCCTGCTTCAATTGTCCGCCAGCGGTTTGCAGAAGAAATCAAAAGCGATGTTGTTGACGCACTGGTTCCTCGCTACTTCCGGGACGAGGCGAAAAAGCAGAATCTCTCACCGATTTCTCAGCCCCGGGTAACCGACCTTCACGTACACGAAGGCGAACCGTTGCGTTTCAAGGCGTCCTTCGAAGTGCTGCCCGATTTCAAGCTTGCTCCCTACGACGACATTCGCGTCACCACTCTAGACACCAACGTCTCCGAAGAAGAAGTTGAGACTTCGCTGAAGAACATCCGCGAACAGCAGGCTGCGTATACAGCGGTCGAAGAAGAGCATCCGGTCGCCGATGGAGACTTCGCGGTAGTCAGCTTCAAGGGAACGCCGAAGGAAGCCGAAAGTGATGCCAAGCCGGTCGAGGTCGACGAAATCATGGTGGAAATCGGCGGCCAGAATACCATTCCCGAGTTCAGCGAAAACCTGCGGGGCGTCAAACCGGGTGAGCAGCGTACCTTCGATGTGAAATACGCCGACGATTTTGCTGACAAGCGCCTGGCCGGAAAGACCATGACCTATGAAGTTACGGTCAAGGCCATAAAGACCAAAACGGTGCCCGAGCTGAATGACGAGTTCGCCAAGGAACTCAGCACGGAGTTCAACACGGTAGAAGATCTGCGCAACCGCGTGCGCGATAACATGAAGGCCGAAAAGGAACACGAAGCCGAACATCAGGGCAAAGACAAGCTTCGTAGAGGAGTTACTCACGCGCAATGACTTCCCTGTTCCTGAAGTCTTAGTCAATGATCAGATCGATGTTCGTCTGGAGCGGGGACTGCGCGCCCTGGCGGCTCAGGGAATGCGCACCGAAGACATGAAGAGTATGGATTTGAACCGCCTGCGCGCAGGTCAGCGTGAGGGCGCGCTTCGCGAAGTCCGCACAGCTCTGATCCTGAATCAAATCGCGGAGCAGGAGAATATCGAAGTCCCCGAAGAGGAACTCGAGCAGGACCTGGAAGAGCTTGCAAGGCAGTCCAAACAGTCGGTAGAGCAAGTCCGCACTCGTTTGACGGAGAATGGTGGGCTGGATAGAATTCGCCATCGTCTGCGCAACGAGAAGACCCTAGACACTCTTTATCGCAGATCTGCGTAACGGATTTGCATTTCCATCCTCCCGCTTCTCCTCACGGGGAAAGCGGGGGTAAAGGCGCACGGCGGGCAGAGCCCCGCTGCCGGCATCCTGAGCACAGCGAAGGGCCGGCTTAGAACGCATGCCGCAAAGGCAGAGGAGCGACGAACAATGCTTGTGCCCATGGTGATTGAGCAAACCAGCAGGGGCGAGCGGGCCTACGACATCTATTCCCGGTTGTTACGGGACAACATCATCTTCCTTGGCACTCCGATCGATGACAATGTCGCCAACCTGATCATCGCGCAGATGCTGTTCCTTGAGGCGGAGGATCCAGAGAAGGATATCTCGCTGTACATCAACTCGCCGGGTGGCTCGATTACAGCGGGCATGGCAATTTACGACACCATGCAATTCATCCGGCCGGATGTCACGACGATCTGCATTGGCCAGGCTGCCAGCATGGCCGCTACGCTATTGGCCGGAGGCGCTCCCAAGAAGCGCTTTGCCCTGCCGACTTCGCGAATCCTGATTCACCAGCCGCTGATGTCGGGCTTGTCGGGCCAGGCAACCGATATCGACATTCATGCGCGCGAGATCCTGCGCATGAGAGAAATCACGAACCAACTGCTCTCCAAACACAGCGGTCAGCCACTGGAGAAGGTGGAGCGCGACGTCGAGCGCGATTTCATCATGAACGCCTATCAGGCGAAGGAATACGGAATCGTCGACGACATTATTTTTAAACATAAGTAAGAATCCGACACGGTCAGAGGGGCAGCGCTGGAAGAAATTTCCAGCGTTGCTGCCAAAGTGGTAGCAGATCTTGCACTAAGGGCACGTTGTGAAAGCCAAACTGTGGTTCAATAGCTCTCACAGTGCACCAGTTCCTAAGGGTTCCTGAAGGGTTAGCCGATTGGCCGATAGCGGCGACCTTTTCAAGGGGTAGCACGACTCCTCCCGGGATGGACGGACGGGAAACGGCGGGTCGAACTAATTCCATTGCTGGCGTGCGCTGTGAAGGAGTTTCATCCGTGAGAACCAGGACCGGTTCCGAAGAAGTGCTTCGTTGCTCGTTTTGCCACAAGTCACAGGACGCCGTCGCGAAGCTGATTTCCTCTCCCACCGACTATCCGCGCGCCTACATCTGCGATGAATGTGTTGCCGTCTGTAACTCCATTCTGGAAGATGACCGCACTGAGGCGCAGCCCGGCGCGACGCCAAACCAACTTCCCAAGCCCGCCGAGGTCAAAGCTTTCCTTGACGAGTACGTCATCGGACAGCAGCAAACCAAGAAGAAGCTGGCCGTAGCCGTCTACAACCATTACAAGCGCGTCTACATGAACCGCCAGCGCGGCACGGAAGTGGAACTCGCAAAGTCGAACATCATGCTGATTGGTCCGACGGGCACCGGCAAGACCTTGCTGGCCCAGACGCTGGCCAAGATGCTGGATGTACCCTTCGCTATCGTCGACGCCACCACGCTGACCGAGGCTGGGTACGTCGGCGAAGACGTCGAGAACATCATCCTGAAGCTGTTGCAGGCCGCCGATGGCGACGTGGCCCGGGCTCAGACCGGCATCATCTATATCGACGAAGTGGACAAGATCGGCCGCAAGGACGAGAACCCGTCCATCACCCGTGACGTCTCCGGCGAAGGAGTTCAGCAGGCGTTGCTCAAGATTTTAGAAGGGACGGTTGCCAACGTTCCCCCGCAGGGCGGACGCAAGCATCCCCACCAGGAGTTCACTCCGGTCGATACCACCAACATTCTGTTCATTTGCGGTGGAGCGTTCGTCGGACTCGAGCGCATCATCGGACGCCGCCTGGGCAAGCGCTCCATGGGCTTCCGCACCGATGCCGACAAAGAAGCGGCTTTCACCGAGAGCAACAAGCGCGATACCGAATTGCTGGCGCGCGTCGAACCGCAGGATCTGATCAAGTTTGGCCTCATCCCTGAGTTTGTCGGCCGTCTGCCTGTCGTCGGCGTGCTGAATGACCTGGACGAAGACGCGCTGGTCGAGATTCTAACCAAGCCGAAGAACGCAATCGTCAAACAGTACCAGCGGCTCTTCGACTTCGAGAACGTCAAGCTGCGCTTCGCCGATGACGCCCTCCGCGCCATCTCCCGGGAGGCGATGTTGCGCAAGGTCGGAGCTCGCGGGTTGCGCATGATTCTGGAAGAACTGATGCTCGACATCATGTATGCTCTCCCCGGCCAGAAGCGCGTGAAGGACTTTGAGGTCACGCGAGAGATGGTGGAGAAGCGCAACGTCAATCTGCCACTCATGGAAAAAGCTGGATAACCTGAGATCTCTCGCAATCCTGATCGGCGCGGCTTCGGTCGCGCCGTTTTGCTTTAGGAGCCCAGATCGACTGTACGAGGACAGCACCGGCTCGACCTGGATTCTCACCCGCATTTCAGATGAATCCCGTGCTGACGGGCAGCATCCAAATAGACACCAGCATACGCACGGCTTGCCCGGCCGTCCGCGAAGGCGAGAGCAGACCACAGAAGTTACTCTCTTCTCAGCACTTTGTTTGCTTTTTAGGGCTTCTCCCACGTGATATTCTTGAACAAATTGGCTGCGAGAACGGGGGCGGCCAGCGCGTCTTGTTGCGCGTTTCGACAATCATTTTCTTTCCCAGAGCAGCTACCTCGCTCTGCATGACAAGGTGGTTATTCAGTGACCCAGCGCGAAAAGTTTGAGACCAAGAAACTCCCCATGATGCCTATCCGTGACGTCGTCATTTTTCCGTATATGATGACGCCCTTTGTGGTTGGCCGGGAGTCCAGCGTCCGCGCATTGGAAGAAGCGCTGGCCGGCGACAAGAAGATCTTTCTGGCCACCCAGCATGACGCATCGATCGATGAGCCCAAGCCCAGTGAGATTTACCAGGTAGGCACGATCGTCAATATTGTGCAAAGCCTGAAGCTGCCAGACGGCAATATCAAGGTCCTGGTCGAAGGCCTAGAACGCGGCAAAATTCTTCAGGTGGTCGATACGGAAGGCTATTTCGAAGCCACCGTTCGCACGGCAAAGTACGTGGCAGATCCGACGCAACAGGTCGAAGCTGCGATGCAACGCGTTACCGGTCTATTCGAGCAATACGTGAAGCTCTGCCAGTCGCTGAATTACGAGACCATGATTGCCGCAGTTCGCAACGACGATCCGGCCAAGCTGACCGATACCATCGCCGCAAATCTTCAGCTCTCGATTGAAGAGAAGCAGGAGCTGCTGGAGATTTTCGATCCCGCCGAACGGCTGAACCGCATTGGCGATGTTCTCGATGTCGAGATCGAGAAACTGAACATGGACCGCACTATCCAGTCGCGCGTGAAGCGCCAGATGGAGCGGGCGCAGAAAGAGTATTACCTCAACGAGAAGATCAAAGCCATCCAGAAGGAGCTAGGGCGCGGCGAGAAGAGCGAGTTCGATGATCTGAAGAAGAAAATTGACGCCGCCGGCATGCCCCGCGAAGTTCACGAGAAGGCGCTCCAGGAACTCAAGAAGCTGGAAGCTATGCCGCCAATGTCGGCCGAGTCTACGGTATCCCGCAATTACCTTGACTGGCTGCTGGCGGTGCCGTGGAAGAAGCGCTCCAAGGAAATCCGCAACATCGACGTTGCCGAAAAGGTCTTGAACGAAGACCACTATGGGCTGGAGAAAATCAAGGAACGCATTCTCGAGTTCCTGGCTGTCCGCCAGTTGGTCAAGAATCCGAAAGGATCGATCCTCTGCTTCGTTGGACCTCCGGGCGTCGGCAAGACCTCGCTGGGCATGAGCATTGCCAAGGCTACCGGACGCAAGTTCGTCCGCATGTCACTGGGCGGCGTGCGTGATGAAGCGGAAGTGCGCGGTCACCGGCGCACCTATATCGGTGCTCTGCCCGGCCAGATCATCCAGATGATGAAGAAGGCCGGCACCAAGAACCCGGTGTTTATGCTCGACGAAGTCGACAAGATGTCGATGGATTTTCGCGGCGATCCGTCGTCCGCTCTGCTTGAGGTTCTCGACCCTGAGCAGAACTTTATGTTCGTGGATCACTATCTGGACGTGGAGTATGACCTCTCGCAGGTATTCTTCATTGCGACCGCCAATGTGATGCACACCATTCCAGCGGCGCTGCAGGATCGTATGGAGGTCATCCGCCTGCACGGTTATACCGAGCCGGAAAAAGTGGAGATCGCCAAGCAATATCTGCTGCGCAAGCAACGCCAGCAGACAGGTTTGACGGAAGAAAACATCATCTTTACGGATGACGCCCTCACCAGCATCATCCGCTACTACACGCGGGAAGCCGGTGTACGCAACCTGGAACGCGAAATTGGCAACGTCTGCCGCAAGGTAGCCCGTAAGGTGGTGAAGGAGGGCAACAAGCTCTCGGTCACCATTACCGCTGATAACATCTCCGATTACCTGGGAGTGATGAAGTTCCGCGACAGCGAAGTGCACGAGCGGAGCGAGGTCGGTCTGGTCACGGGCCTGGCGTGGACGGAAGTTGGCGGCTCGATCCTCACAACGGAAGTTGCCACGGTCGATGGCAAGGGCAAGCTGACCCTCACGGGCAAGTTAGGCGACGTGATGCAGGAGTCGGCGCAGGCGGCTATGTCGTATGTGCGTTCGCGGGCGCACCGCTTGGGCCTGCCACGGGACTTCTATCGCAACCTCGACATCCACGTTCACGTGCCTGAGGGCGCAATCCCGAAGGACGGTCCATCGGCCGGCATCACCATGGCTACCGCAATAGCCAGCGCCTTGAGCCACATTCCCGTTCGTCGCGATATCGCCATGACCGGTGAGATCACGTTGCGCGGCAAGGTCCTGCCCATTGGCGGCCTGAAAGAGAAGCTGCTGGCCGCGCACCGAGCCGGTATTCTTGAGGTCATTCTGCCGGCCGACAACCAGAAAGATTTGGCTGACGTTCCGGAAAACCTGCGCAACGTTATGCAATTGCGCTTCGTCAATACCATGGACGAGGTGCTGGCGTTTGCGCTGGAGCGGCCTCTGCCCGAAGTGCCGGAGGAAGAGCCGACGATCCCGGCGATTCCCCCCGCCTCGGAAACCGCACCGACAGCTCACCAGTAGCCGTTTTTCGCAGGATTTCACCAAGGCCCGCAGAAATGCGGGCCTCATTTTCGGGCGTCAGTCGGAGCCGAAGCACACTAGCGTTCGGTGCTGAAGCCGAAGGCCGCTCTTTCGCAAAACAGCTCTCACCGACCCCTCTTGCGCTTTCTCTCTTCTCCGGCCATAGTGGAAATATGAAGGTGCTGACGCGCTTTGTGACCTCGGCTGCCGATCCCGGGCAGTTCCCTCCTGCGGGCGCGCCTGAGATCGCTTTCGTGGGTCGCTCCAATGTCGGTAAGTCGAGTCTGATCAATTCGCTCGTCGGCAATAAGATCGCGAAGACCAGTAACACTCCCGGCCGCACGCAGACCATCAACTTTTTCCAGATTCGGCGTCCCGGCAAGCCTCATCCCGATTTTGTCTTCGCCGATCTGCCCGGCTACGGATTTGCACGCGTCCCCAAGGAAGTTACCGCGCAGTGGGCTAGCTTCATCAACCCTTACCTGGAGCAGCGTGAATCGCTCGTTCTGTGCCTGCTGCTGGTTGATGTGACCATTCCGCCCCAAGACCTTGATAAGCAACTGGTGACGTGGCTGCGCCACGTAGACCGAAAGTTTCTCATCGTCGCTACCAAGGCAGACCGGATATCCGGCAACCAACTGCGTACCTCCTTGCAGAAACTCACCGAGCAGTTGGAAATTGGGCCGGAGCAGATCATCGCCTATTCGGCGAAAGCTCGCGTGGGCTATGACTCACTCTGGAAGGCGATTAAAGCGGCTGCGAAGGTAGAAGACGGTCAAGGCGAAGACGTGCCGCAAGCGGGATGAAAACGCAAAGCAATCGGCGAATACCGCTTGGCGCCTAGTATTGCGTAGCAACGAGCGACTGCACCGGGCGGGATTACTTACCCACTAATCTCCAGCCCCTGACCGCCGGCCCTTAAGTCGACGGCCATATCGCCAGCGCCGTTTTTTCGAGGATTTGCTGTTTCGTTGCCTCACTCAGGGGCAGCGCCCGGAACTCAGCGAGATTGTTAGCAATCTCGGGCACCCCGGGACCAGGCCAATCCGTACCGAATAACGTCTTATGAGCGATCTCTTCGAGCCGGGGAAAATACTTGAGCAGCGTCTTCGGTGGAATTCCACTGATATCGAGAAACACGTTCTTGTGGCGCCTGATCAGGAAAAACGCAGTATCCATCCATAGCGGACGTCCACCGTGTGCCAGCAAAATGTTCAGCTTGGGAAAGTCGACCGCGACATCGTCCACGTAAATCGGGTCACCGTACTTATTGCGCGCTCCCGGGAAAATCGACGTGCCGGTATGGACCATGATCGGGATTCCATTCGCCTCGGCAGCGCGATAGATAATCTCGAGTTCCTTGACTCCGTTAACGTAGTCGTTGGGATAGAGAAGTTGATGCGGCGGATGAATCTTGATGAGCTTGATGCCTAGCCGGACAATCTGTTCCATGTCAGCCAGCACATTCGATGTGTGGCGGGGATGAACGCTACCACAAGGGATCAGCCGCTTCGGATCTTCCTTCACGTAGTTCGCAATGAACTCATTGACGGCCGGGGTGAAACCGATGACCTCTGGTGCCACATAATTAATAAGCACCGCTCGGTCGATGCCGATCGCGTCCAGGTGTTTCAAAAAGGCTTTGGGCGAAGCGCAGTATTCCGCGACCCGGTCAAAATCCTTGCGCGACTTCTTCATCAGCGCCAGCGCTTCGGGCTTGAACAGCTCCAGCGGCTGGATATGTACGTGGCAGTCGGTAATCATGAGTTGGAGGCGGCGGCCATCACCGCTCGCTTTGCATACACCTTCACCATCTCGCGACGATACTCGGGCGTCAGCACAGAAGTCGTGAGCGGCTTCGCCGTCCGCGCCGCCATCTCTCCAATCTTCTCGGCAATCGCCTCGGTCGGAGCTATTCCGATTAGCTGAGCGTCGGCATCTTTCAGCCGGTGCGGCGCCGGATTCACCGCTGTTATCGCGACGCGAGCGTCTTCCACGCGACCAGAATTCATCTTCATGGCGACAGCCACGCCCGCCAGAGGATAGTCGATGCTGCCGCGTATACGGAGTTTCTGATAGCTGCCGCGCCAACCTGCCGACGACGCTGGAAGATGAATGCGAGTGACGAACTCGTTTTTCGCTAAATGCAACCGAACGATGCCATCGTTAACGTAGAACTCCGACAGCGGCGTACGACGCAGGCCATTCGCTCCGGCAATTTCCAACTCCGCATCAAGACAGAGCAGCGCAGGAGCGGTGTCGCCGGAAAAGGCCGCCCAGCAGAACTTACCGCCCGGGGCAACGTGGCATAGGTTGCCGTCTTTCTTCAGGCAGAATCCGCAGCTCTTGCGCCATGCGAGCGACTGGTTATACCACAGGCAGCGCGTGTCCAGGCAAACGTTGCCACCGAGCGTGCCCATATTGCGCAACACCGGCGACGCCACGGTCTTCACAGCATCGTGCAGTACAGGGAAATCACGCCGAATGACCGGGGAATGCTCGACCTCGGTCAGCGTTGTCAACGCGCCAATCTCAACGCCGCCGCCCGCAGCGTCGCGTATGCCACGCAATTCGGCAATTCCCCGCAGATCCAGAACAAAACCGGGAGTAAATAACTTCTGCTTCATCGATGGCAGCAAATCGGTTCCACCAGCGACGACCTTGAGGTCTTCTTGATGTGTCGCCATGAATGCGACAGCTTCTTCGATAGACTTAGGACGCAGTAACCGGAACGTTGGCAGACTCACTGGTCCCCTCCCGCCGTTACGCCCGCTGCTCTCCGCGCCGGATCCATTGGATGTCGCATTGGACCTTTTCCTTTGAACCAGAGCGAGCCGCCGTGTTCGCGGAACGTTGTCGGAGCGGTGGGGTCGACGTGCTCGGTCATCTCGATTCGCTTCAGTCCCTTCTTGGCTCGCAGAGCCGACAGCACACGCTCGGGCGTGAAAGGCGACTCGCGCAGGCGGATGCCGACGGCGTCGTAGATGGCGTTGGAAATCGCAGGAATTGTCGCTGCCAACGAGCCTTCGCCCGCCTCTTTCGCACCAAACGGTCCTTCCGGATCAATGCTCTCAACAATCACGCAATCGATCTCGGGTGACTCCTGCGATGAGGGACTGCGATATTCCAGCATGCCCGGATTCATCAGCAGCCCATCCTTCCAGATCATTTCCTCCTGCAGAGCCTGTCCCAATCCCATCCATACCGAGCCGATCACCTGGCCCTCGACCGCGACGGGATTCAGCGCTCGTCCGCAATCGTGAGCCGCCCAAATCTTGTGGACGGTGACCTCTCCGGTCTCTTCATCGACGGTGACCTCGGCTACCTGAGCCGAGTAGGAGTATGCCGGCGATGGACCTACTCCTCCGCCCTTGTGCCTGCCGCCCCGCGCCTCAACCGGAGGAGCGTACGATCCGGTTCCGGTCAGCGCTCCATGAAAATCAATAGCGGAGACCACAGCCTCTTCGAAGCTCATGTGCTCTTTCGGACCCTGATCCTTCCGGGTCTGCAGAACGGAACCGCGAAGAATCTGACCGTCGACTCGCCCACGCGGGGCATCGACCTTTTCAAGGATCTCCGCGGCGTTCGGATCATGATCATCGGGGGCGGTTCCGCGCTTGTACACGCGATCGCCACGCATGATGACATCTTCCGGACCACAGTCCATTCTCTTGGCAGCGGCGCTGACGATGTTATTCCTGACATTCTGCGCGGCCCTAAGGGCGGCGTTCCCCGCCATGAAGGTTACACGACTGGAGTAGGAACCGAGATCGATCGGAGTCAGGTCTGTATCGGCAGCAATGACTCTTACGCGCGACAGATCGCATCCCAGGACCTCGGCTACAATCTGCGCCGTCATCGTGTCGGAGCCCTGACCGATGTCGGAAGCGCCGGTATATACCACGACGCCACCATCGCGATCGATCTTGATGTTCACCGTCGAGTGCGGCATGTCAGACCGGATGATGCTGTTGGCAGCGCCGCTCACATAATGGCTGCATGCCATGCCAAGTCCGCGTCCCTTCGGCAGCTTGCCTTTGCGTTCGTCCCAGCCCGACCTTGCAATCACTTGCTCGATACATTCAGGCAAGCCATAGCTGAGCACGCGAAGGCCGTTAACGGTTACCGTGGGCGGCTTTAGCAGGTTAATGCGGCGAACATCGGCCGGATCAAGATTCAGCTTCGCGGCGATTTCATCCATTTGCGATTCAAACGCAAAGCGCACGTTGACTGTGCCGTGTCCGCGCATCGCGCCGCAAGCTGGCTTGTTGGTGAGCACGCGATAACCGTCGTAGCGGATGTGCGGGATGTCGTACAAAGCGCCGATCAGGGCGCCCGAGTACAGAATCGTTACCACGCCGTAGGAGCAGTAAGCGCCACCATCCTGAATGACCTTACAGGCGACCGAAGTGATGCGGCCATCGTTCTTGACGCCCGTCTTCAGATCGATGATGGTGCGCGGCCGTCCGCGATGCGCCCAGAAAACTTCCTCTCGCGTGTACGTGATCTTCACCGGTGCCTTTGCCGCGCGCGCCGTAACAGCGGCAATGATCTCGATGGGAATGATTTCGCTCTTCCCGCCAAAGCCGCCGCCTACCAGGGGCTTGATCACCCGGATCTGCGACATGGGCATCTCGAGCACCAGCGAAAGCTTGTGCTGCAGATAGTACGGAACCTGCGTCGAGGAGATTACAGTCAGTCGCCCGAGCTTGCCGGTATACGGATCGAGTTCGAAGTTCGCCAGCGTGGAGTGAGGCTCCATCGCGGCATGGGTCACTTCCTGGGCGATGTACCGGCCTTCGGCGATGTAGTCGGCTTCGGCAAAGCCTTTCTCCGGATCGCCGAAAACGTGGTGGTAATCCTTCTCGATGTTGTTCGGGCGATTTTCGTGGATGAAGTCGCTTTCCGTCTTCATCGACTGCTCCGGGTCGAAGTAGGCCGGCAGCGGCTCGTATTCAACGTCAATCAACTCCAGAGCGCGTTCGGCAACTTCTTCCGTAACCGCGGCAACGCAGGCGACATGATCGCCGACGTATCGCACCTTGCCAACGGCCAGAGCGGTTTCATCATGACCGACGGGAAGAATACCGTATGTGTTGGGCGCGTCCTCACCTGTCACCACAGCAACCACGCCTTCCAGAGCCTTGGCCCGCGAGGTGTCGATACTCTTGATGACTGCATGCGGGTAGGGGGAGTGCAGGATTTTGCCGACCAACATTCCGGGCAGCGCAAAGTCGTCAGTATATTTGCCCGCGCCGGTGGTCTTGCCAGCGGCGTCGATCATTGCGATTGGCTTACCGATTACAGAAAACTCGCTCATCGCCTACTTGGCCCCCACTAGTTCATGTTTCATGCCCTTTTGTTCCGCGGCGAGGGCGGCGCGGATCGCCTGAAACATCTGCAGATATCCGGTGCAGCGGCACAGATTGCTGCTCAGCGCTTCGCGAATCTCCTCGTCTGTCGGATCGGGATTCGACGCCAGCAGCGCCTTCACCGTCATCATGAAACCCGGCGTGCAGTAGCCGCACTGGGCGCCCCCAAAGTCGCCGTAGGCCTTCTGCAGCGCCGCCAGTCCACCGTGGTCAGCCAGACCTTCCACGGTGGTGATCTCCTGGCCCTCGCAGCTTGCGGCCAGCATCGTACACGACAGCATCGGGACGCCGTCGACCTGAACCGTGCAGGCTCCGCAGGAAGAATCGTCGCAACCTCGCTTCGAACCTGTAAGGTCGAGGTCTTGCCGCAGCACATCGAGCAACAGTTTGCTGGGCTCAACGGCCAACTCGTGCGTTCGGCGGTTGATGCGTAGTGAGATTAGTTCTTTTTTCATCATGAAACCTCTAACACTCAGAAGTCAGTCTTCAGTACAGCGGCACCTTGGAATCGATCTCCCTTGCCCAGCGATCGATGCCGCCGCGCAACGATTGCACCTTGTCATATCCTTGCTGCCGAAGCCACGCTGTTACATTCCAGGAGCGCACCCCGTGATGGCAAAGGATTACGGTGTGTTTCTGCGGATCGAGGACTTCGCTGTAACGCGAAGGGATATCGTTCATCGGAACATTCAGCGTGCCGGTAAGGCTCGCGGTCTCGATCTCCCACGGCTCACGCACATCGACCAGGACAACGTCCGATCCGTTATCCTGCAGCGCCTTCAAATCTTCCGGTGCGATCTCGTAATCCAAAGCAATTTCCTTCTTGATCTGTCCGGCGATGTTCACTTCCCCGCCCATTTCGGCCGACGACGTTCGAGGAACGCATTGATCCCTTCCTGCGCGTCGGCCGTCTGCATCAACTCGTCGTTGTAAATCTGCTCGGCCCTTGCTAGTCCCTTGTCGAAATGCATGGAATCCCAAGCATAGAAAGCCTTCTTGGCGAGTTTTAACGCCGCGGGACTGAGCTGCGATACACGCTGCATACATTCAGAAACCAGGGTCTCCGGATCTTCCGCGAGCCCATTCACCAATCCTGCAGCCAGCGCTTCCTCCCCGTTCAGCGTTCGATCCGTAAGCAGCAACTCAGCCGCAAGCTTCTGTCCCACGATCGCCGCTAACGCCACGCTCGCGACCGGCGCATAGCAGGCCAGCTTGATCTCCGGAAAACCCCAGACGGAATCCGGCGAAGCGTAAATAATGTCGCACATCAGCGCCAGTTCCGCTCCGCCTCCAAGACAATGCCGACGAACGCTCGCAACCGTAAGCTTGCTGCTGCTTACGATCGAGCGAATTACGCTATGAAAGTCGGCCAGCATGCCACGAACTTTTTCGGGTGTGTGCGCGGCAATATCCACTCCGCTGGAGAACGCACGCTCGGAACCCGCGAAGACGATGACGGTGATCTCCGGCCGCACCTCGATCTGCTCCAACGCGGCACGCAGTTCCTCCATCATCTTGATGTCGATGACGTTCAGGGGCGGGTTGTTGAGTGTCACGCGCGCCGCGGGAGGCCGAAGCTCGACCGCGATGCGGGTGTAACTCGTGCTGGGCGCAGAGTTCATTTGAAATTAAAGACTCAACTGCATGGGTGGAATCCCAGTTCAATCAATGCCTGGAGCGGGCTTCTAAGCTCTCGATCCGCCCGCCGCTCATGGTTATTTCGCAGTGAACTTTGGCGGACGCTTCTCGATGTACGCTGCCAGCCCTTCTTTCGCGTCGGCGCTTTCGAACAGCAACTGCTGATTCTCGCGCTCCAGCGCCAAGCCGGCTTCCAGCGGAATCTCCCATCCGGTCTGCACGGCTCTCTTAATTCGGCCAACGGCCTTCGAAGCCTTATTCGGCGGGCAGAACTGGCGAGCATAGCTCCATCACCTGCTCCATGAAATTGCTGCCGTCGAAAACCTGATTCACCAGTCCCATCTCTTTCGCTTCTTCGAAGGAAAAGGTCTTGCCCAGCACCATCAGCTCGATGGCCTTCGATTTGCCCAGAATCCTTGACAGACGCTGTGTTCCGCCGGTCCCAGGCAGCACGCCAAGGTTGACTTCCGGCAGACCAATCTTCCCGGCGTCCTTGCGCGCCAGGCGAATATCGGCCGCCATGGCCACCTCCAGACCTCCGCCGACGCAATGGCCGTTCAGCGCAGCAATCACCAGCTTGGGCGTGTTTTCCAGCCGAAGTAACGTCTCGTTTGCATGAAGGCAGAAGTAATACTTGAAGGCCGGATCTACTTCAGTCAGCATCTGGATGTTGGCGCCGGCGCAGAAGAACTTCTCGCCCGCTCCCGTCATCACGATGACGTACACCCCTTCATCCATGCGCGCCTGAAGAATCGCGTCGTCGAGCTGGCGATTCATGTCGTAACTGTAAGTATTCGCCGGAGGATCGTTGAGCTCGATCACCGCAACGCCATCTTCGGCGCGATATCGAATCAGTTGCTTGTTCTGTGTGGCCGCGCTCGAGGTCGTACTACTCATCCGGAACCCATCCTTCCCTTCATTTCGCCTTTACTCGCGATTCCTGGCCGCAGCCCTCTTCCGCGGGGAACTTTTTGCCGAAGCATTGCCGTCCTTGACTTCCGGGCGGGCCGATCGAATTCCACTGAGGAAAATGTCGCTGAACTCGCGTGCCACCACCTCTGCGTCCGGATCGACCCGCGGCCGATACCAGGTGTACAGCCAGTTCATCATGCCGAACAATCCCATGACTGCAGTGCGCGTGTTGATGGCACCCGCCTGAACTCCTCCAGACTTAACCGCATTGGACTTGATTAAGTCATCCACCAAACCCACGCAGATGCGGTAATACTCCCGCTTAATCGCCAACAACTCCGCTCCATATCCGTTCTTCAAGATATCGTCCTCGTGGGAAAGGACCTTCATGGCTTTTTGCTTCGCCACGGAATAGTCCACGTGGTTCTGCACAAAGATGCGGATGCGAGTCTCCGGATCGTTACTCGCTGCCAGCCGCTGTCGCAAGCGCTCCATGATGGTCTTGAAGGTGTGCTGCTGGATGAAGTACAGCAACTTCTCTTTTGACTCGAAATAGTAGTACAGGCCTGCCAGCGAGATTCCGCTCAAGCGCGACAGGTCGCGCATCGAGGCGCCTTCGTAGCCCTTCTCTGCGAAAACTTCGGTAGCGTAATCGAGGATCTCGGCGAGACGACGGTCAAATCGCGTATCCTGAACAACAGGGCGCTCGGCATCACGAGTTGTAGGAGAGGGTGCCATGTCGGTAAGGTGGTAATATCGCGGACGAGAAAAGATTCGCACGAACGTTCGTTCTAATTCTACAGCATCCGGCAGAGGGCGGCAATGCGGGGCTCATAGCCGCTGTTCCATGACCCGCACACTTCCTCGAGAGTTCCCACAATGCATTCCAGTTTTGTTTCCCGCCGCTTCTGCTAACGTCACAACTGGCAGGCAACTGGAAACCCTTTGATTGACAAGTTTGTCGCGAACAGGCAAACTGCAGAATTCCTGAGTATTCGGCAATTTCGAGCCACATCTCGGGTGAGCGAGCGATTGATGACCGCGCCACAACGCGTTTCGTACCGGATGGAATCGACGCTGGAAAGCGTCAACAAAGCGGAAGAGATGGCTGACCGCATCTCGGCGCAAGCTGGCTTTGACGAAGACATTCGGAGCGGCATCTCCATGGCAGTTCGCGAAGGCATGATCAACGCCGTCTTGCACGGCAATGCTTACGATCCTGCCAAGCGCGTGAATCTTACCATGGAGCAGAGTGGCCAGGACCTGATCTTCACCATCACCGATGAGGGGAAAGGCTTTGTACCTGAAGAAGTTCCCGATCCCCTGGCTCCCGAGAATCTTTTAAAAGAGTCGGGGCGTGGCATATTCTTAATGCGGGCATTCATGGATGAGGTTCGGTTTCGTAAACTGAATCCCGGCACTGAAATCATTTTGATCAAGCGGATCCAGGGCAATGATCTGGACCGCCAGGAGGCTTCCACGTGAGCATGAAAGCGAGCACGCGGCAGGTAGATGGGATCACCATCGTCGACTTGAGTGGACGAATCACTCTCGGCGAAGGCAGCGTCATTTTGCGCGATACCATCAAAGACCTGCTCGGCAAAGGGCAGAAGAAGATCCTGCTGAACCTGGGCGACGTTAGCTATATCGACAGCTCCGGCATCGGCGAGCTGGTCAGCGCCTTCACCTCCGTCCGCAACCAGGGCGGCGAACTGAAACTGTTGAACCTCACCAAAAAGGTTCACGATCTGCTGCAGATCACGAAGCTGTATACCGTTTTTGACGTGAAGGACGACGAAGCGACCGCCATTGGCGCCTTTGCCCGCTAAACGTTCCCAGCCAGGCTGGGCCGTCTGATTTCTTGGTGCCCTTTCCTCCCGGAGAGGGCATCGGTATTTTAGGGCCTTCAGGTCACTATCTCTCCGGCCAATCCAAGCAAATCCAGAGCTGCAAATCCCACCATCCTCAACCCCCAACAATCGGCAACTCACACTTTTGTTTTTCCACAGGAAAGCCTTTTATCGGAAACCGCATCGAAGTAAGTGGTTAGACGTTCCGGTGATCAGCCGCATAACGTCAGGAACAGGCTGCCGTCTCGCTCCGGCAGCCTAATCTTTTACAGTCAACTTCGCAGTGGGATTCCCCGTTAGTCGCAGACTTCCTTTCGCGACGCCGGTTGACACTTCTGAGTTCCTAGGGTACCTTTTCTACATGTTGTCAATGACTCTACGAATGACCATGGCCATGTGCACCCTAGGCGGTGCCTGCGTCACATTCGGAGTCTGACAGCCCAACCAGAGAAAACTCCAATCGTGACCGGCCGCCTAGGAAAGGCGGTCTTGCTGTTTCTGGGTAATTCACGATTTGGAGTGCTTCATGGCTTTCTCGGCTGAGCTGTTTTCGACAACTGCGGTGCGTGGCGGCCTCAAGCCCGATCCCGCGACCGGCGCTGTTCTCACCCCCATCTACCAATCCACTACGTACCATCAGGAAGCTGTCGGCGTTCACAAGGGCTTCACCTACTCGCGCGCCGCGAATCCCACGGTATCGGCCCTGGAAGCTGCCCTGGGGGCGCTGGAGGACACTCCGCCCGCCGTCTGCTTCGCCACCGGCATGGCAGCTATCTCCGCTCTATTTCTGGCGATCCTTAAGTCAGGCGATCATGTCGTCGTCTCCGACGTTGTCTACGGCGGCACCGTACGGCTCTTCCAGCAGATCCTGACGAACTTCGGCGTCGAGGCTTCTTTCGTCGACACTTCCGACTCCGAACGCTGTGGCCGAGGCGATCCAGCCGAACACGCGCCTGGTCTTCATTGAGACGCCGGCCAATCCGACGCTGAAGCTGACCGACATCGCAGCGATTGCCAAGGTCGCGCACGCAGCCGGCGTGAAACTGGCCGTCGACAATACGTTCCTTACCCCGGTGCTGCAGAGGCCGCTCGACTTAGGCGCGGACATTTCGCTGCTCTCGACCACGAAGTACATCGAAGGTCACAACTCCACCGTCGGGGGCTCGATTGCGACGCGCGACGAAGCATTGATCGAACGTCTGCGCATCGTACGCAAGACGCTGGGCTGTATCCAGTCTCCGCAGGAGTCGTGGCTGACTCTACGGGGACTCAAGACGCTTCCCTTGCGGCTGCAGCAGCACTCCATAAACGCCCAGAAAGTCGCCGAGTGGCTGGAGCAGCATCCTAAAGTCGCCCGTGTTCACTTCCCCGGTCTCGCCAGCTTCCCGCAGTTCGCTCTCGCAGAAAAACAGCAAGCGCTTCCCGGAGGCATGCTCTCCTTCGAACTGAAGGGCGGCGCCGACGCCGGCATTCAGCTCATGAACACGGTTCGTCTTTGCCTGCTCGCCGAAAACCTTGGCGCAGTCGAGACGCTGATCACTCATCCGGTGTCAATGACCCACGCCGACGTGCCTCGCGACATTCGCGAGCGCACCGGCATCACCGACGGGCTGGTACGGCTCTCGGTTGGACTGGAAAATCCCGCCGACATCATCGCCGATCTCGAGAATGCTCTGGCTGCAATCGAAGTGACCGAGTCGAAGGAGGAAGCATGTCTGGCAAAGTAATCGTCCTGAAATTCGGAAGCTCGGTTTTGCAGTCACGCTCTGACCTTCCCCATGCGGTTCATGAAATCTATCGCTGGATTCGCCGGCAGTACGGCGTTGTCGCCGTGGTCTCCGCTTTTGCCGGAGAGACGGATCGCCTCCTCGGTACGGTTGAGGACTATCGCAACGCCAACGAAGAGGCTATCGCGCGTATCGTCGCTACCGGCGAAGAAGTTGCCACGGCATTCCTCACGCTGGAGCTGGATCGCTTCGGCATCCCAGCGCAGGTACTTGACCCTGGACAGATTCAGCTCATCGCCGAAACCGGTTCCAACGATACCGAGCCGGTCAGTGCTGACGTTGCGGTGATCGAGAGCGTACTGCAGCAGGGCCGCGTCGCCGTCATTCCTGGCTTCGTCGCTCGCGACCGTTCAGGCCGCGTCGCCCTGTTCGGACGCGGCGGCTCTGATTTGTCCGCCCTGTTCCTTGCTAAACAGCTCAACGGCCGCTGCCGCCTGATCAAAGACGTCGACGGCATTTACAACAGCGACCCCGCCACCTGCACGGACGCCAAGCGCTTCGACGAGATTAACTTCGCCGATGCTCTTACCGTCGCAGGTAAGGTCGTCCAGAAGAAGGCCATTTCGTTCGGCAGAAAGACGGGTGTGTCCTTCGAAGTCGCCGCTCTGGGCGAAAACTACGCGACTGTTGTCGGCAGCCATCGCTCAGTGCTCTCACCAAAAGGCTTCTCGCCTGCACCTCTCCGCATCGGGCTTTTGGGACTTGGCACCGTCGGCCTGGGCGTTTTCCAGGAACTCTGGAAGCATCCGAACCTATTCGACGTCACCGGCATCGCCGTCCGTCGTCCCGAACTGCATGTCGACCACGCTCCGCGCAACCTGCTGACCAAGGATTGCTGGGACGTGATCGACGATGTCGACGTAGTGGTGGAATTGATCGGCGGCAGCGAACCTGCCGGCGACTTGGTGCACGCGGCACTGGCAGCTGGCAAGCCAGTCGTCACCGCCAACAAGCTGCTACTGGCGTCCGACGCTCGCCTCGGCGCTCATCGCGTCTCTGCGGTATTCGGCAGCGGTTGGAGGCGCGGTTCCCGCCCTCGAAGCCGTGCGGGCGCTGGCTGACGATGGACACATCGTGTCGCTCTCGGGGGTGCTGAACGGAACGTGCAACTACATCCTCGACCGCCTGGCGACGGGTTGCTCGTGGGAGCAGGCGGTTGCTGAAGCGCAAGCGCATGGCTTTGCGGAGGCCGATCCGAGCGCTGATCTCTCCGGGTCAGACACCATCTGCAAGCTGCGGCTCCTTGCCCGTCGCGCCTTCCCCGAAGTAGCTGCACACTACGTCAGCTCCACCGGGATCGACGCCCTCGATCCCGACTGGGTCCAGGCTGCCGCGCGTGACGGCGGACGAGCGCGCCTGGTCGGCACAGCCAGACTCGAAGATGGCCGCGTCTATCTCGAAGTCACCCCGCGCGTAGTGGATGCAACCCATCCCTTCGCGCAAATCAAGAATGAAGAAAACTGCCTGCTGATCAACACCGGGCAGTCCGATACCCAACACGTATGGACAGGCCGCGGCGCCGGCCGCTGGCCGACCACGACCGCCGTGATGGCCGATCTGTTCGACCTGAGCCGCGAACACCGCGCAGACCAGGATGGACGGTCTGCCGCGAACCAACCTAAGCTTTCATCGCAACCCGTCCAACTTACGACTGACTACTGGCCACTGGCTACCGAACAAGGAGGTGCAGCGTGAAGTTTGCCACTCGACTACTGACCTTTGATCCGGCTCCCGGCGATCGCTTCACGCCCGCGAATACGCCTATCTACCAGACGGCCACGTTCCGTCAGGATGACGCGACGGCTTTCGGCGAGTACGACTACTCGCGCAGCGGCAACCCTACGCGCTGTGTCGTCGAGAAGCAGATTGCGGCCCTCGAAGGCGGAACGCGTGGCTTCTGCTTCAGCACCGGATTGGCAGCGATCACCGCCGTGACGCGGCTGCTTTGTCCCGGCGATGAAATCCTGGCTTGCGATGATCTCTACGGCGGAACGTATCGCCTCTTCTCGCGCATCCTGACCAAACGCGGCATCAACGTGCGTTATGTCGATTTCACCGATCTCGACGCGGTTGCCAAAGCGGTCACCAGCAACACCCGTCTGGTTTATCTCGAGAGCCCGACCAATCCTCTGCTGCAAATCATCGACATCGCCGCGGTCACGGAAATCGCCCACCGCAGCAACGCGCTGGTTTGTGTCGATAACAGCACGATGTCTCCTTACCTGCAGCGGCCGCTGGAACTGGGCGCCGATATCGTTCTGCATTCCGCGACCAAGTTTCTTTGCGGACACAGCGATGTGATGGCCGGCGCGGTGATAGTAGCGGACGAGGAGCTAGGCCAGGAGCTGTACCTGATTCAGAACGGCGAAGGGGCAGGCCTTTCACCTTTCGACAGCTTTCTGCTCTTGCGAGGCAGCAAGACGTTGTCGCTGCGCCTCGATCGTCAGCAGGCGAACGCGAAGGTCATTGCGGAACTGTTGGATTCTCATCCTGCAGTGAACCGCGTTTACTATCCCGGCTTGGCCGACGCACACCAGCTTGCGATTCACCGCTCGCAAGCCTCAGGCGACGGAGCGGTGCTCAGCTTTGTCACCGGCGATCCCGAACTCTCACGGGCGGTCGTGGAAGCGACAAAGCTGTTCGCGATTACTGTAAGTTTCGGGGGCGTGAACTCTACCATCAGCCTGCCCAACTACATGTCGCACGCCAGCATTCCGGCTCACTTGCGACAGCAGAAGAGCATTCCAGCTGATCTGGTGCGAATCTCGGTAGGGGCAGAGGATGTCGACGATCTTGTAGACGATCTGAGTCAGGCCTTCGAGTTCGCCGCGCGTCAATCGCGGACCTTGCGAGCGGTCGCCGCAGATTAAACATGAAAAAGGAGCCCGCTCAGGGCTCCACTTTTCATTTCGCTGGCAGCCGACTTTAAAGCTGCGGCGGAGTTCCGGTCGAAGTGGACGGAGGCGTCGTTGTCGAGCTTCCGCCGGTAGTTCCGTCCGGCGTGTTAGGCGACGTGGTCGGAGTATTCGGAGCCGCGTTCGGCGTGTTTGGCGCCACGCTGGGCGACGACGGAGTGGTTTCCGGCGTAGTTGCCGGTGAGTTCGGCGTTACGTCCGTTCCCGGCTGCGTCGTGCCGGGAGTTGTGGTTGTCGCTCCGGGCGTCTGCGTGTGGGCTCCGGGAGTGTTCATTGTTCCGGTCGATCCCGTTTGACCGCCCATCGTGCCGCTCTGGGTTCCGGTCTGGCCACCCATCGTGCCCGACTGCGTTCCCATGCTGCCGGATGTGCTGGCACCCGGCGTCGCCGAGCTACCTGCACCGGCGCTGCCTGTGCCCGCACCAGCGCCTGCTCCCGCCCCAGCTGCTCCGCCTGCCTGAGCTATCGCCCAGCATCCGCACAGCAGCACTGTACCTGTTAATAGAATCAGTCTCCGCTTCATTGTGTCCTTCCCACCCTTGTCAAAGTTGTCGAAATGGCTGCTCCCTATCCGATGGGGTTTGAGGCTTACGGAGATGCCCTTAACTAATCAGTAAATCCAGAGCAGCATTCCCTGCGCTGACGAAAACGCTAGAACGCAGCTTCCATTTAGAATAGTGAGTTTGCCCAGAGGTCCTCATGTCTTTCGTACGCTTCCTGATGTTGCTCTCGCTCGTCGTCTGGATCGGAGGCATTATTTTCTTCGCCTTCGTAGTCGCACCGACTGTGTTTAAGCCCAGCGTTCTTCCCACTCACCAGCTCGCCGGCAACGTTGTAAGCCGTAGCTTGGCCTTGCTGCACGGAATTGCCATCGCCTGCGGCATCGTTTTCGTCGCGACTTCGATGATCAACTCGGCCGTTGTGAATGGCACGCCCGAGCCCTTTGCTCTGCGTAATCTGCTCGTCTACCTGATGCTCCTCCTGACTCTGGTCAGCATGTTCGGCGTAGGCGCCCGCATGGAAGCGCTCAAAAAGGACATGGTGATGATCGACCAGGTACCGTCAGGACGACGCGCGCCGCGTGGAGTTCAACCGCCTGCACGTCTGGTCGACACGACTGGAAGGCACGGTGCTGCTGCTCGGCCTGGCTGTGATCTTTCTGACCGCGAGGCGAATGACGTAAACTGGATTTTAGTTTCCAGTTTCAAGTTTTGAGCTGCAATTGCGCTGATGCTGTTCTAAGCGCCCCACTCTTTCTCGCTAAGAGCTAAAGGCCTAGAGCCTGGCCCGCAAAGAATCGTTGCGAAAAGCGAGTAGCGAATAGCGAAAGGCTGAAAGCTAATCATGAAAACCGGCATCATTGGCCTGCCCCAGGTAGGCAAGACTTCCCTGTTCGTCATGTTGACCAAGCAGCAGGTGACGCAACGCTCTGGCAATCCGCGCGAGGCGCACCTGGGCGTCGCCAAGGTCCCCGACGATCGTCTCGATCGGCTGGCTGCCCAATGCAATCCCAAGAAGCTCGTGCACGCCAGCGTCGAATACGCCGACGTCGCAGCCCTCAGCAAGGAAGCGCTGAACGAAACCGCCTTCGCCGCCAACCTGCGCAATGTCGACGCGCTCGCTCACGTCGTGCGGGCCTTCGAAGACGATTCCATCCCGCACGTCGGACCTGTCGATCCTCTGCGCGACATCAAGAACATCGACTTCGATCTCATCGTCAACGACCTTGGCCAGGTAGAGAAGCGTCTGGAGCGCGTCCAGAAAGACCTGAAGAAGATGAAGTCGCCGGAAATCGAGCGCGAGCATGAATTGCTGCTGCGCGCTAAGGCGCATCTGGAAACCGAGAAGCCATTGCGCGAGATGGAGATGACACCCGAGGACAAGAAGCGCTTGCGCGGCTTCATGTTCCTCAGTGAGAAGCCGATGCTCTATGTGCTGAACATCGGCGAGAGCACGACGCTCGGCAAGGATCTTGAAGAGGCGATCGACAAGTACAAGATCGGCGAAGTCGCCTCCCGGCCAAACACCGGCGCGATTGCAGTCTGCGCCAAGGTTGAAGCCGAACTTGCCGAGATGAGCGACGAGGACGCGGCTGAATTCCTCTCCAGCTACGGCTTGAAAGAGAGCGGACTGGTGCGCCTCATCCGCAAGACCTATGAGTTGCTCGGCCTGATTTCGTTCTTCACCGTTGGCGAGGACGAGTGCCGTGCATGGACCATTGAGCGCGGCTCGAAGGCCGTCCATGCCGCCGGTGCTATTCACACTGACCTGGAACACCACTTCATCCGCGCAGAAACGATCCACTGGGATCAGCTACTCGATGCCGGCTCGGAAGCCGAAGCCCGCGCCCGCGGCACGCTACGGCTGGAGGGCAAAGAGTACATCGTGAAGGATGGCGACGTGATGCACATTCGCCACAGCGGTTAGCCGGCGCAGAGTGGAGCGCGCGAGTTTCGGGTTCATAACTACGGATGCCTAGAGCCGCTGCCATTACGCGCTGCATTTTGCTCGCGCTGTTGTGTCTGATTCCGGCGGCCAAGGCACCGGCTACCTCCGCCCTCGCTCTGCGCAGCCGCTACCGCGTTGTGCTCGCCGCCGACAGCCGCGCCGTCTACGGTGCGAATCGCAATGCTACCGAGTGCAAGCTCTATGAGTATCGCAATGTCTATGCCACCGTGTCTGGGCTGGCGCACTACGGATCGGGCTACCGTTCCTCCGACGCCATTCGCGACGGATACGCGCGGCCGGGAACATTTCAGGATCACGTAGAAGCCACGGCACATTCCCTGCAGCAACGGACGCAAAGTCTGCTTGCGTTTCTCCAGCGCAATAACCCCAGCGAGTATCGCCGGCTCACGCAGAACAGCAGCCGTTCGGACTTTGTCGCCCTGGCGCTCGCCGAGGTTGTAGCCGGACAGCCGATGCTGGGTATCATCGAACTCCAACGCACCGGAAGCGGTCCCTACCTCTCGACGCGAACATCGATCTGTCCCGGCAACTGCCGTCAGGGCGACGGGCTCTTTTACCTGGGATATTGGGACCAGATCAGACCCTACGTCGCCAATTCCGGCCAGCAGCGCAACGTTGCCTCGGCGGCTTCCATCGACCGCCTGATCCGTCTCGAAATCAACGCCCACCCTGCTGAGGTCGGCGCTCCCATCAACATCCTGGAACTCGGCACATCCGGTCCACGTTGGCTGCAGAACGGCGGTAACTGCTCCCTTCCTGGCGTTGGCTGGTAGATCCCTCAAACCGCGAGCCATCATCAGCGCGACAATATCTTTCGATCCTGTTCAGCCGAAGAACGCCGTGGTAAGTTTTGTGCGACATTCTCGCGCCAGGAAAGATGATCATGGACGCAAAATCTGCCGCCCGCGAACGCTACGACGCCGCTCATCAGGAACTGCTTGCACTCAACCACCGCATTCACGCGCATCCCGAAATTGGCTTCGAAGAGGAGCAGGCATCAACCTGGCTTTGTGAGTCGCTGGATCAAGCCGGCTTTCAGGTTGAGCGCGGCATCTGCGACCTGCCAACGGCCTTTCGCGCCCGCGTGGGCTCAGGTCCGCTGCACATCGCAATTTGTGCCGAGTACGATTCGCTTCCCGGTATCGGTCACGCCTGCGGACACAACATCATCGCGGCGTCGGCCGTGGGAGCGGCATTGGCGGCTGCCAAGGTTGCGGACGAAGTAGGTCTTACCATCAGCGTGATCGGCACCCCAGCCGAGGAAGTCGGCAACGCCGGCGGCAAAATACTTCTACTGGAGCGCGGGGCTTTCGAGGGCGTCCACGCCGCCATGATGGTTCATCCCGCACCGATGGATATTCTGCGCTCCAAGATTATTGCCGCCTCGATGTTCGAGGTTCACTACACCGGCAAGGAGTCGCATGCTTCGGCCTTTCCCGAGCTCGGCATCAATGCCGCCGATGCCATCACCGTCGCACAAACTGCGCTCGGCCTGCTGCGGCAGCACATTCGCTCAACCGACCGCATCCACGGCATCGTGACCTGCGGCGGAGTGGCGCCAAACGTTGTGCCTGCCCACACGTCAGCCAAGTACATTATTCGCTCCGAAACCGTCGACCAGTTGGCTGACCTGCAGCCCAAGGTGTACCGCTGCTTCGAAGCCGGAGGCCTGGCGACAGGAGCGAAGGTCGTCATCACGGGAGGCGATAAACCTTACGCCGAGATGCACCACGACGGCGCCATGGCGGAGATTTATCGCGCGAACTCCGCCGCCCTCGGGCGACCCTTTCCTGACAACTCTGAGTGGGAGATCCGTCCCACCGGGTCCACCGACATGGGCAACGTCTCGCGCGCAATTCCGTCGATCCATCCCATGCTCGGCATCAACTCTCTGCCGGCGGTGAACCATCAGCCGGAGTTCACCGCGCACTGCATCACGGAAGACGCCGACCAGGCAATGGTTGACGGCGCGCTTACGATGGCCTGGACATGTATCGATATGGCTAGCGATGCTGCACTGCGGACGCGGCTGACGGAAAAGGTGTGAGGTTTATTTCTCGGCTTCCGCTTTGAGATTCGCCAGGCCTTCTTCGAAATGCCGGCCCATCATGCGGTCCATGTTGGTGAAGACGCTCATCAGCTTCATCATGTAGAGATTCGGCCCCTGCATGCTCCACGTGACGTTCGTTGCATTGCCGTTTGGCTCGAGCGTGAATTGATTCACGTTGCGCGCGACAAACGGGCGCGTCCAGTCGACGTTCATGGTGACGGACCTCGGCGGGGTCGATTCCGTGATGGTCATCGTTCCTTTCCCCGTACTGCCGGTGCCGCTCCAACTCGACATCGCGCCAACGCCGCTTTCGGCCCCGCTGAAGCTCCGCTTCATCGTGGAATCATCGCGGTCCTGTGGCGCCCAGCGCGGCCAGTTGCGGAGGTCATTGATGAGCGGAAAAATCTTGTCTGCCGGCGCTTGGATCGTCAGCGAACGCTGAATGTGAAACGTGCTCGGCTTGGTGGCGGCGAAGAGGAGCACAGCCACGACTAATACCACAAGAAGCGCAAATATCTTCAGGATCATCGACGGCTCCAAAATCGAATCGCAGCATTGTAGCAAGACCGCTCGGCGTGCGCCGACGCTATACTGCTTGCGCTTGCTCGCGAGATGATTATGACCGACTGGAATGCTTCCGGATATACCCGCATAGCAACCCTGCAAGAAGCCATGGCGGCCGAGGTGCTCGCTCTGCTTGATCTCAAGGGCGACGAGCGTGTGCTTGACCTGGGCTGCGGCAACGGCAAAGTCACGGCCGAAATTGCAGCCCGGCTGCCTCACGGCTTGGCCGTCGGAATCGATGCGTCGGCCGACATGATCGCCTTCGCGACGAAGAATTTCTCGCAGCCTAATCTTCGATTCCAAGTCAGCGATATCCGGCGGATCGAGTTTCACGAAGAGTTTGACCTCGTCGTGTCGTTTAATGCCCTTCACTGGATCGCCCGGCAGGACGAAGCCCTGCGCCCCATACGAAATGCCATGAAGCCCACAGCCATGGCGCAGCTGCGGCTGGTTCCCGATGGCGAGCGCAAGAGCCTGGAGATGGTTCTGGAAGACACGCGGAAGTCGGCCCCATGGTCCTCTTGGTTCGAAGACTTTCGTGATCCGTATCTGCACATGCGCCCGGAAGAATACGCAGCCCTAGCCGAACGTTGTGGTCTTCGCGTAACCAAACAGCACGTGTCCGATAAGAGCTGGGACTTCCAGTCACGCGAAGGGTTCGAGGCATTCGGGGCGGTAACGTTTGTGGAGTGGTCGAAGCGTGTGCCTGAAGATCAGCGGCCGAATTTCGTACGTGACGTGCTAGACCGATACGCGAAGATCGCCGGCGATGACCACACGTTCCGCTTTTATCAGATGGACGTAACGGCGGTCCGAGAATAAGTGTCCGGTTGCCCCAGCCTTCTCGCCTTCGTTTGGCGGAGGGTGGGAGCATCGTACCTGCCCGCCCTCTCGCCAACATAGGGCGAGAAGGATGGGACACCCAACAGTTTTTCCTGCCCGTGCTCTCCGTGGAGATCACGCTTCGCCAGAAGTTACCGCGGCGGAAACAGAAACTTCAGCATCGGCGCCACTCGCGCTGCCCACGCCCCTTCACTGTGGTCGGCGTCAGGGGCTTCCATGTACGCCAGATCCTTCCCTTCGATCCAGCCCTTCTTGACCAGCGAGACGTTCAGCTCGCGCGCGTCCGGCAGCGCGCGTTGACTCTCTTTCGTCCCGATGTCCAGCCAGATCTTCAGCTCCGGCTTGCGCTTGATCTGCGCCACCGTCTTCAGTATTGCGCGATTTCTCCACCAGACCGACGGCGACATCACCGAAAGCTTGCTGAACATCCAGGTGTAGCGCAGTCCTAGGTACAGCGTCACCAGTCCGCCCAGCGACGATCCTCCCAACCCGCAATTCTCCCGGCCCGGCAGCGTGCGATAGGTGTGATCGACGAACGGTTTCAACTCTTCCACCAGCATCTGCCCGTAAGCGTCCGCCTCGCCGCCGCCAAGACGACGATCCTTCACCGGTGTGTACTCGTCGATGCGGTGCTCGCCGGTGTTGTAGATGCCGACGATGATCAGCGGTTCGATCTCGCCAGTGCCGGTGAGGTGGTCGGCTGTCTCGCCCATGTGCCAATAATTGCCTTTAATGAAGCAGGTCTCGGGGTCAAACAGATTTTGCCCGTCCTGCATGTAAAGCACGGGAAAGCGGCGGTCGGGCTGCTCGTCGTACATCGGCGGCAGATAGACGATGAAGTCATGCTTCTCATCGATCAGCTGCGAAGGAAATTGCTGATGCAGACGCAGCCGCGATTTCAGATCATCGGCGACAGCGACAGGGATGTCATTCATCTCGGTGGTAGTTGGCATTGTATGAGGTATTAGGAATGTACGGTATGCCGGCTCTGCGGCTCAACAGATATTTGGATGCCGGAATTGTGGAAAATGCGGCGCCCGACGGCCTTCCTGTAGAATGATTGTTCCTGTTAGGGCTAACACCGGTTTGATGAGCCGCCTGCAATTCTCCTGACTTGTCATTACGAGCGCCTGCTTTCGGCGCGAGGAATCTGCTTTTCGCCACGAACATCAGATCCCTCCTCGGCCTGAAAGCTCGTCGTGATGATGCTTTCAGCGTGCAGCCTGCTCGGTCCCGACGGGGCGGCACTGAGATCCACATCTCTCTATCCGAGGCATACATAACGTGAATCGTGAATTCCACCGTTGGTGGTCAAAGGACCTGCAACGCAACATGGACATGCTTGTCTTCGGCCACGATGGCCCGAAGGTTCTTGTCTTCCCCACTTCCATGGGCCGCTTCTTCGAGTACGAAGATAACAAGATGATCGCCGCCTTGGCCGATCGCCTGGAGTACGGCCAGCTTCAGATTTACTGCGTCGACAGCGTCGATACCGAAAGCTGGTACAACAAGCAGGCGCACCCTTACTGGCGCGTCCAGCGGCATATTCAGTACGAGAACTACATCCTCAACGACGTGCTTCCGTTGATGTGGAACAAGAACTGGAACCCGCGGACGATCGTCACCGGTTGCAGTTTCGGCGCTTATCACGCGCTCAACTTCGCCATGCGCCATCCCGACAAGGTGACCGAGTGCGTCACCATGGGCGGATCGTTCGACATCAAGCGATTTATGAACGGCTGGTACAGCGAGGACGTTTACTTCAACAACCCGCCCGACTACCTGGCGAACTGCAATGACGGCTGGCGCTACAACCACATCCGCACCGTGCTCTCAACCGGTGAGTGGGACATGTGCTGGAACGACAATAGCGAGATGGCGGCGATCATGGGATCTCGCGGCATCCGCCATGAGATGTACGTGTGGGGCGATCAGAGCTATCACGATTGGCCGTGGTGGCGGCCGATGGCGCGGGAATATCTGAGATAGAGGACATCCTCGACAGGGCCGATGGCGCGTGGCAGGAAGACCGGCTTTGTGTCGGAGCATGACATTCGTCGTGCGGTCCACGCGTCCAGTTATTGTCATCCTGAGGAGGGATTCAGCCCGACGAAGGATCTGCGGCTCGCGAGTGAGGAGAGGTTTCCGCAACGGGCGAGCCTCGGCTCCGCTTCGCTCCGGTCGGGATGACAATCTGTTGAAGCCATCCGGTTTTCGGGATTGACCAAGACGATTGCTCCAGGAAGGCCTACCGTGTACTGCAGGGATGCTACCGTGCCTTGGCTTCTTGCGGATCGTCACTGCCCTGACCCTGCGGCGCCATCGGCCGGAAGATGATCAGCTTCGACTTACCTTCGCGTCCGCCGGGAAACAGCACCAGGTGCTTGTCGGCATCGTAGGCTACGGCATCTCCCTTCACCTGGGTCACGATCTCATCGTCTAAGGACAGCCGCCCCTTGGCGCTCAGCGTCAGCAGCGAGCCTTCGCTGGCAGCGTACAGCGTGTGCGAATCAGGGTCGAGCCACATTCGATCGACGCCCGCCGGCGCGGCCACGCGATCGATCTCAGCACCAGTGTCGGCACTAATTGCCAAGACCGCGTAGCGCACGGCTACGTATAGTTCGTGATATTGCGGGTCGTAAACCAGGCCGGTAGGCTGTGACGCGTTAAGCGTGAAGCGGTTGACGATCTTGAGCTCCGGATCAACGACGATCACTTGATGGGTGTCCTGAAGCGTCGCGAACACCAGCTTCCGCGCTCTATCCCACTCTAGTTCGCGCGGTGTTCCGCCGGTGTCGGTCCGAGCTACATCCTGCTTGGTGTGAAGATCGAGTAGCGAGATCGTTCCGGCATCCGCGTCGGTCCAGTAAAGCTTCCCCGCGCCATCGTATAGCACAGCGTCCGGCGAACCCGGCAGACTGATGGAGTCCGCAACTTTCCAGCCGTCGGTGGTGACGATTGCGATGGAGTTGCTGCCGTGGTCGGCCACGTAGGCTCTTCCGCCCTGTTCATCGATAGCAATTCCGCGCGGGGCTTGTAGCCCGGTGATTTGCGCGATCACCCGCCGCCTCACAGGATCGAACACGTCAACCGCCGACGCGCCCGCATGAGTCATCAGCAGCATGCCATTGCAGAATGCCAGCTCGCCAAAGCCCGGCGCACCGGGAATGTTTACCATGCCGATCTGGCGCAGCTCAGGCGTGGCAGCAAAAAGCGCCGTGCAAAGCAGCAGTATCGAGATAACAACTCGGGGAACACGCATAACTGACGATGGGTATGATGCGCAGCAGAGCTGCTGAGGCTGCCCCGGGATCCAGTGATTCAGGGCTGAAAATGGTTCATCCAGTGTCGGGTTCCGCGGTAGCGGCAGGAGAATGTCGCCACTCGAGCAGCCGCCGCAAGAGCATCGGAAAACTTCAGGCCCTGAGCGAAGTAAAAACAATGGGCGCCATGGAAGATGTCACCAGCCCCGAGGGTATCGACCGCACGCAGCCTCGAAGAATTGGCGATGCGGATCTCGCCGGTGGTGCCGTCCTCGTGGTAGCGAATGGAGCGCTGGCCGCGAGTGATGGCCACCCGCCTGATCTTGTGCGAAATGAGATACTCAAGCGCTTGATCTTCGCGGCGACAGCCCGGCGGACGGAAATCTTGCGAGCAGATCGCTGTGTCCACGAACCGCAGGAGCTTCGCCATCCCCGGCTTCCAGCTCCCGCTGTCGAGCACCACGGCGACATCCTGCTCGCGGGCAGCCTTTGCCGCGGCGATACACAACGGCATGTACTGGCCATCGACCTCGACCACCGATACGCCAGCCAGCCATGCCGGATCGAAGTTTGTGGATAGCGGCGAGAAAACGGCAGCATTGGCCGACACTACGCTTCGCTCTCCGCTCGCACGCAACACCATGATGGACGAAACCGGCGGAGACTCGCTACGGCCGCCAGCCATGTCATGCAATCGAACAGAATGATGCGCCAGGTCGTCGCGAATGATGCGGCTGAGAGGGCTTTGACCAACGGCTGAGGCCAGCGTCGCGTGTCCGCCGAGGAAGGCAAACGTGACGGCTGCATTGGTGGCAGGACCGCCCGCGTTGACCAGCTGTTCCGGTACAGAGATCTTCTGGTTAGGCTTCGGGATTTCCTCGACCGCGTAGCTGACGTCTACCGTCGCCAGACCGACAAAAAGCCCCGAGCATCGTAGCTTTCCCAAGGATTTCATTACAGGTCGCACATGGCGCTGGGTGGTCCGGCGAACCGCAGCCTACGTTGTGACGCTGTACAGATTGGTCTCAAGCTCTTCCTCGGCGACGACATGCAGATCGATCCAGCCTTCCAGCGGCAGCGAATCGACCGGCAGATGTTCGCGCCAAATCGCGAAGCGCAAGCGAATGCGGCTGCCCGCCTCGGCACCGATGAGTTCGAACGGCACGCGCATCTCGAAGATGTGGTCGAGAGCCACTTCGACGCCGTTGGCGTTGGTCTCCTGCTCGCCCCTCGCAAAGCTCGCCAGCTGGTGCCGCTCCTGCCCGTTCGTCAGTGCCCATTTTTGCAATTCGCGGCCGCGCGCGTCCGCCGTCAGCCGATAGATGCTGGGAGCAGCTTTATGATTGCCTTCGGCCGCCCAGACTTCGAGATTCACCACCAGCCGGTACGAATCCTCCGGAACGCCATGATGGAAGTCCAGGCGCCCCGAAACGGAGTCCGCGTCGAGACCGGCATAAACCGCATCCAGCAGGAACTGCTTGCCGTGCATGGCGCTGGTTCGCTGATCGGAGGTGTAGCTGGCGGCGCCCATCCATTCAAAATATCCGCTCACGGCTCCGTCGACGCGCGCGCGGACGTAAGCCGTCTGCGGAATGTAGCTGGGCCGCTGCACGCCCCGAATAATCGGAGTATTCAACTCCTCGGGAGGAATTCCCTCCAGGGCGTGATAGACGTTCGCCAAGTGTTTGCGATAGAGCTCATCGAAGTCGCGATCATTGGCCGAGTGATGCTCCGGCCCGTACCACCAGTTCCAGTCGCTGCCTTCAGCAATCAGCAACTCCTCCCATGCGATGTTGCGCTGCTGCTCGGTCACCCTGTGCGCGTGTCGGTCATAGTAATCGCGCGCCTCCGCCAGCAGGTCCCACGCAAGGTTGTCTTCTGGAGCGCCAATCCACACGTTGAAGTTGGCATCGATCCACGATCCCGGCACCAGCCGGTCCAGATGTCCGAAATCCGCCTCGGCGTGACGAGAAATCGCCTCCGAGATCGTCACCGGCTCGATCTGCGAGTCGCGTTGCAACGCGTCGTAGAAGCGCCGCAGGAAGTCCCGGCCTGACTGCGGGTAGTACTCCCAGGCATTCTCGCCATCAAGAATGATTGACACGACGGCGTTCTTGCCTTTGTCGAGGACAGGGCGCGCTGAGTCCTTAATGTTTTGGATTAAGTGGCTCGCGGCCTCTTGTGGAGGCATTCCGGAGTACACGAAGCCGATCAGATCCGACAGCCGATGGTCGCGGAAGACCATGTTCATCTGTGTCTCGCCCTTTTCGTAGCGATAGATGTTGTAGAGCCGTTCGGCACCGTCGACGTGTAGGTGGTCGTTGTTGTGACGGGCAAAGTTGAAGTCCAGCGTACGCCCCAGCACGCCTTCGTCGGTGGCCATCCACTGGATGCCTTCGCGAGCCGCCAACTTCAACGCCTCCTCCGAGACGCTGCCTTCCGACGGCCACAGTCCCTTCGGCCTCACTCCAAACAAGGCCTCATGAGACTCCAGAGCGCGCCGTATCTGAGTCGTGGCGTCATCGGGATGCTTGAAGTGCCGAGTCGGCAGCGGCAGCCCGGGAGTCGACTCTGCGCCGGCGTAGGTATCGCAAAGCAGCGGAAGAATCGGGTGGTAATACGGAGTAGCTGACAGCTCGATCGATCCCCGTTGCGACGCGTCAGCGTACGCTGGCAAAACTTTGGCAAGGATTTCGCGCTGCTTCGCGATTACCAGCAACTGGTCGTCGCGGGTAAAATCCTCGCCCTTCTTCACCAAGCCCACTACGTCCGGATCAGTCAGGAAGAACTCGTCAAACCACGCCAGCTGCGACAGCACTTGCAGGTCTCCGTAATCGCGCGTGACGAAGTACGACTCGGCGCCTTCCGGACGCGTGCTGGTCGAACGGTATCGCTCCCACAGATCGCGATAGCGCGGATAGCGGCCAATCATGTTGACCGGATTCGCCTGAAACAAATACCGCAGAGCAAAGCGTCGATCCGCCAGCGTCAGCTCATTTGCCGGCTTGGCAATCACGTCGAAGAACGGATCATGCGCATCGCCGGAAACGTAATCCTGGATTTGCGCCACCAGAGAGGGCACCAGATTGAAGTTCTGCTGGACCTCGGGAAACTCGTCGAGCAGCTTCACCATGCCGTAGTAATCCTTGAGCGCGTGCAGCCGCACCCAAGGCAGGCGGTACTCGCCGCTAACCATGTCTTTGTAGAAAGGCTGATGCATGTGCCAAAGCAGCACCAGCCGAATTTTCGGGGAGCCTGGGGAACCTGCGTTACTCATCGTGGATTTTTAGCCGAGCAAGTTTAACAGGCGGGCCCGGCTTCTGAAAACCTCCGATAGTATCCGCCAGCCGCGGATGACTCGGATTTCCTCAGGAGAAAAAATTCCACGGATAATAGAAAGAGGCGCAGGGAGGGTTGTCTGCGCCTCGATTCACCTTCTTCTCAGGCAGCTCGCCTGTTACCGCCCCGGCGAGAAGAACTTTTCTTCTGCGAAGGACCCGATTCGTCCTCCATGTTCTCTTCCGAAGATTCGTCTTCGTCCATGCCCATGTTTTCGGGCTTCAGCTTCTTGGAGAAGCCTTGCATCTTCTTCAGGGTCGCCTGCTCCTCCTTCAAATTCTGGTTGAGCAGCTTCTCGGCCTTGGTGTAGCCCATCAACTTAGCCATGCGGATCAGCGACTCGTAGGCGCAGATCTCGTAGCTTTCGACCTTTTCGGCCGCGCCAACGTTGAAGATGTCCATAATGTCTTCGGCCGGGTCTTCTTCCTCTTTGAAATGATCGTGTTCCTCGATCAATCCGCGAATACCCTTGCACTCGACTTCTTCGGCTTCTTCATCGATCGATTCGAAGACCTGTTGCAGCCGCTCAACCTGCTTTTCGGTCTGGGCCTGATGGGACTGAAACGCCTTATGCAGCTCAGGACGGGAACTCTCTTCCGCCTGCTTGCCCAGAGCTTCAACCAACTGCTGCTCGGCGTCCAGCATGTCTTGCAGTTCGTGAATGAATAACTCGTGCGCGCTTTGCATGTGAATTTGCTCCTCTGAAGGCTGTGATGCGGGGGCGCGAGGGGCGGTTGGAAAGGAACAGCCAGCGACTCAGCAGTTAGCTACCCCTGGCGAGCATCCCGCCCGACTTAGAGGCACGCGCTGCCTTCTTTCCGGCTGTTTGCGGGATGGCTCACACGTCGTCGAACGATCGGTGTTCGTCCGCATCTCACTTCCCTTGCGAACGAACCGCAGCTCCTTCGTCGGGCTGAAGTCCTCGTCAGGATGACAAGGCATGTGGGCTGCTGCTATTTATCTATTTATCAGGTGACACGAGATGTAACCAGAGATTTACGCCGGCAACTCTTCCGACGATGGGAAATGGTGCTGCTGCCGTCCGACGCCGCCGTCGTATTTCTTCGTTACCTTAAACAGCTCGAACCGACCATCGGAGGAAAAGAACTTGCACCGCTCCCGCAGCGCCTGCATCTCCGCCGCACTCATCGGCTGGAATCCACGCGCGACCTCCAGATTCTGCCGCAGAATCTCCATCGCATCCACCCCGCTGATGGTCGCGGCCACCGGCAAACTCATCGCGTAGCGCAACGCTTCCTGTGGCGTAGCCGCGCCGTGGGTAACGATCTCGCCGCTGCCGCCCATGCTCTTCATTCCCAGCACCGCGATTCCCTGCTTCTGCGCCTCGGGTAGCACGTTCTTTTCGAAGCTGCGGAAAGTTTGCGTCCAGGCAATTCAACGGCATCTGCACCGTATCGAACGGAAAGCCATGCGACAGCATCCGCAGATGAATACTGGGATCCTTGTGTCCCGTAAATCCGATCGCGCGTACCTTGCCCTGCTGCTTGGCCTGCAGCAACGCCTCCGCCGCGCCGCCCGGAGCAAAGATCAAGTCAGGATCGTTTTCGTAGATCACCTCATGGATCTGCCACAGGTCCAGATGGTCGGTCTGCAACCGCCGCAGCGACTCTTCCAGCTGCCGCATGGCAACGTCTTTGCCGCGCCCATGAGTGCAGACCTTGGTCATCACCACAGCGTTTTGCCGCTTGCCTTTGAGCGCTGTGCCCACAACTTCTTCACTGTGCCCATCGTGATAATCCCAGGCATTGTCGAAGAAGTTGATTCCCGCATCCATCGCAACCGCGACAATCTCGTTGGCGTCTTTTTGATCTTTCGTCGAGCCCAGGTGATAGCCACCTAGCGCCATCGCCGACACCTGGATTCCCGTGCGTCCCAGCGTGCGATGAGGAACCAGTTCGGTGTTGCCGCTTGCGGCAGCCCCGCTATTCTGCTGTGCTTGTGCCATAGCTATCCGATCCGCAACCGTCGTGGCTCCCAAAACCGCCGCGCCCTTCAGAAAGCGCCGCCGGGAGGAGTCGTGATTTGTTCCCATGGGTTCGTCCCGCCCCTACGAGTAGCTCGGATGTCCGTCGTTCTTGGTCGCCTTCAACATCTCTTTCACTTCCACCGACTGCGTATCGAGCGGGAACTCGTGCGCCAGCCGCGCTTCAGGATTGTCGAACTTGAGCGAAACCTTGTAGAGCTCGAAGCGGCCATCGGCGGCCTCCGGCTTCACCCGTTCACGCAGCGCCTGCATTTCCTGCGGCGACATCGGCTGAAATCCTTGCGCGACCTCAAGATTTTGTCGCAGCACGTCCAGGCTTTCCATCCCGGTGATGGTCGTCGTCACCGGCAAGCTCATCGCATAGCGCAGCGCCTCCTGCGCGGTGAGCACACCGCCCTTCACCGGCTCACCATGGCCGTTGATCGGCTTCATTCCCAGCGCCGCGATGCCGCGTTTGTTCAACTCGGGAAGTACCTGGGTTTCGAAACTGTGAAACTGCGAATCGAAGGCATTCAGCGGCATCTGCACCGAATCCCATTCGAAGCCCACATTCAGCATCGCCAAGTGGATGTGCGGATCCTTGTGGCCGGTGAAACCGACAAAGCGAACCTTCCCCTGCTCTTTCGCCTTGCGTAGCGCCTCAGCCGCGCCGTTCGGGCGGATGAACAGCTCCGGGTCGTTCTCGAACGACACGCCATGGATTTGCCAAAGATCAATATGATCGGTCTGCAATCGTTGCAGAGACTGCTCGAGCATTTGCATGGCCAGCGCCGACTCGCGTCCGTGCGTGCAGACCTTGGTCATCAGGAAGACCCTGTCGCGGCGCCCTCGCAGGCCTTCGCCCATCCACATCTCCGACCGGCCGCGGTGATATTCCCAGCAGTTGTCGAAGAAGGTGATGCCACCGTCGACCGCCTCCTGCACGATGCGAACGGCGGTCGGCTGGTTGGGAGCGTCACCCAGGTGATGGCCGCCCATTCCCAAGGCTGAAACCTTGACGTCACTCTTTCCGAATTGGCGAAGCGGAATGTTGTTTTGTGCCATGGATCTTTACCAAAACTTGAGGGAGCTTCCACAAAGCTAGGAGATAGATGCAGATTCGCCGGGCGGGGATGACAACCTGGATGGGCGCACGAGGAGCTAATTGGCGCCGCGAGGATGACGTGCGATTCTGCGGCCGACATTCCTAACCGGCCGCAGAACCGGAATTCGGGAACCTACTTCTTGCTGCTGCTCGAGGACTTGTCCTTGGGCGGAGGAGGCGGCATGACGCGCAAGTTGTTGGTCACCGACAGCACGTCGGAAACCTGGTTTGCCCGGATCGTGCAAACGTTCTTGTCGGTTTCGTTGTTGACCACGCCTTCCAGAGTCACTCGCGCGCTCTTCACGATGATGCGGATGGGCGGGACTGGCTGATTGGCGTACTTCAGAAATGGCCCATATCCATAGATCGATGCCCGCACCTGCTCGCGAATCCGCTGGTCGATCGGCCCGGGCGGCAGCACTTCGATATTGTTGATGACCTTGTCGACACCTTCCACCTTCTTCACCGCCGCCTCGGCGTCAGGCTTGAGGGTTGCGCGCAGCACCTGTCCTTGAAGTATCACCGTCCGGCCCTGCATCCGGAAGGCAATGCTGTCGAAAACACCGTAGTATGGCAGCATCAGGACGGCGTGAATCACCTTGCGTGCGATCTCCTGCTCTACTTCCGGCGAAACCGCTTGGCTCTGCATCTGATTGGGCGCAGCGCCGCTTTGCGAATTCGACATGCTTTGATCGGCCGCCGGCGGCCCTGCGACGCCTGCGCTCCAGCCGTCGTCAGCAACATTCCGCCAAGGCAAATCAGCACAGCACCGGATTTGAATATCGCTTGCATGCACTCTCCTGTTGGTAGTGAAACTCTACACCGGATGGGCCTCTCTGCGCATCTTCGCCCGCCGGCTATGGTACCTCTTTGGAGTCAAGAATTTACTCCCAATTCAGTGCTGAAAATGTTTTAATGTCATCGCCAATTCAAACATTTTGGGCCATCCGCATTACATGTTGAATAACCCCCATCGCCACAAGATACTCCGATGCGCTTACGGCACATTCGAGCTTGCGTTTTTTCGCTTGTGGCCGGCCTGCTCGTCACGCATCGCGAGCGCCCAGGAGGCTCCCAGCGGTCCCGAGTTGCTGACCGCCGATCAGGCTGTGAAGCTCGCGGTGGCCAACAACCGTTATCTCAAGATTGTCACGCTCGACCTGGACGTTTCCAAAGACAAAGTCGCGGCCGCCAAGACCCGCCGTTATCCCGCGATGAATATCTACGCCTTCGGATCGCAGCTGCTGGCTCCCATCAGCTTCGTCGTTCCTGAGGGTCAGTTCGGCACTTATCCGGGCATCGGCCCGATTCCCGCGAAAGAGACGCCCATCACGACTCCCTCGCAGCCGACCGCCTACATCTTCGGCACCGTCTCGCAGCCGCTGCTCACCCTGCACAAGATCAACCTGCACGTGCACGGCGAAGAGCTCTCTATGGCGCAAACCGTGCAGCAGATCCGCGAACAGCGTCTCAGCATCGTCAACGACACGCTCCAGGCTTACTACTCGATCGTCGAGATCGACAACGTCATCGGCGCCACTCAGGCCAGCATCAAGCAATACGAAGAGCTCGATCGCATCACCACCGAGTACGTGCAGGAAAAAGTCGCGCTCCAGTCCGACAGCCTTGAGGTAAAAGCCAAACTCGCTGACCAGAAACTAAAGCTGCTGCAGGCGCAGGACAAGCTGCAAACTGCGAAGGAGACGCTCAACAATCTTCTCGGCCGCGATCTCGAAACCGACTTTTCTGTCAGCGAAGCGAAGGATCTGTCGCCTCTGGAGCAGGATCTGAAAGCCGCACAGGACGAGGCTTTGGCGAAGAATCCCACAGTGAAGGAGGCCGAGATCAAGATGCAGCAGGCCGACACGATTCGCCGTCTGGCGAAGTCGGAATACATGCCCGACCTCGGCGCGTCCTTCCACTACCTGTCTCCCTTCGGCGTCAATTTTGTGCCGACGAACATCATGGCCGTGGGACTCGAGCTCAGCTGGGAGCCCTTTGACTGGGGCCGGCGACGCGACACCGTCAACGAGAAGACCGTGCAGGTCGAGCAAAGCAAGATCAACCTGACACAAACGAAGAACAATGTTCTGGTCGACGTGAACAAGAATTTTCGCTCGCTGCAGGAAGCCCGAGCGGCCGTCGATGTCGCCGGCGCGCAGCAGGATGCAGCCAAGATGAAGCTGCAGGAAGTCACCGACAAGTATGGACAGAAGACTGCGCTACTGCGCGACGTTTTGCAGCAACAGGCGGCAGTGGAGAAGGCCAACTCTGACTACAACGAGGCCATCGCCACCTTCTGGACGGCCAAGGCCAACTTCGACAAATCGGTTGGCGAGGACTAACGATGAACACACATAGCAGCCGAGGATTGTGGGCGGCCACCGCTTCGCTGGCGATTGTAGCGGCCATTGCCGCAGTCGAGGCAGGCTGCAGCAAGGCACAGTCAGACACCACGATCGTCCCCGTGCGCACCGACACGGTCCGCAAGATCGACACCGGTTCGACGAATGTGTACTCCGCCAACATTCAGCCCTATCAGCAAGTCGATCTCGCCTTTCAATCCAGCGGCTACATTGTCAGCATCAAGCAGGTGCGCGATGCCAACGGTCACATCCGCAACATCGACCAGGGTGACCACGTTACCGGTGGCACAGTCCTCGCCGTTGTGCAGAAAGACCAGTACCAGCAGAAGCTCGATCAGGCGAAAGCCTCGTTAGCCAAAGCGAACGCCGAGCACGAGCGCGCCAAGCTTTCGTTCGATCGCATGACCGCGCTCTACAAAGCCGGCGCGGCGACACAGCCCGACTATGACGACACGCGCGCGCAGGAGCAAAGCACGCAAGCCGCGGTCGACAACGCTAACTCGCAGATTGCCGAGGCGCAGCTGGCACTGAGCTACTGCGACCTGCGCGCACCCTTCGATTCCTACGTCCTGAAGCGCAACGTCGACCTGGGCACACTGGTCGGCCCGGCAACTAACGGCTTCTCGCTCGGCGACACGCGCACCGTGAAAGCCGTTTTCGGCGTGCCCGACACCGCCATCGGACGTATCAAGCTAGGCAGTCCGCAGACCGTGACCACCGAAGCACTGCCCAATCCGTTCTCCGGGCACGTCACGGCGATCTCTGCCGCCGCCGATCCGAAAAGTCGCGTGTACTCGGTCGAGGTGCGTATCGATAATCCGAAGAACGAACTGAAGGCAGGCATGATCGGGTCAATCACCCTCGGTACACCGTCGCCTGCGGGCGGCGTGATGGTCGTGCCCATTTCTGCGGTCGTGCGGAGTCCTTCCAACACAAATGGATTCGCGGTCTATGTTCCCGAAGGAACTGGCGACGTAGTCAAGGTCCAGACCCGCGACGTCACGCTCGGCAGCACCTACGGCAACATGATCGCCGTCGAGAGCGGACTGCAAGTTGGCGATCGCGTGGTGACCTCGGGCACGAACATGATCAAGGCCGGAGATGAGGTGAAGATTATTCCGTGAGGGGGTGGAGCACGCCTTCACAGGCCGCTGAGAAATTCGGCCGAGGCGAGCTTTGTGTCAGGGGCACGACTTCAGTCGTGCCGATAAGGGCTTTTGGTTATGTTGCCCGAGCCGGCTTCAGCCGGCGAAACGGCGCTGTGAAGCAGCCTTTTCGGGCGTGGCCGGAAAAGCGGCTCCGTTTGGATTTGTCATCCCGAGCGGAGCCGCGGAGCGGCGCAGTCGAGGGACCTGCGTTCGCCCCTCGCGGAAGGAATGTTGTTTGCGACAAACGCAGGTCCCTCCGCTCGGACTAAAGTCCTCGGTCGGGATGACAAAGTGAAGTCAGCATGAAGCCGTCGGTCGGGATGACAAAGTAATAAGGGAACGAATGCAGCAATAACCAGCAACGCTAATGTCGATTCACCACAAATCCGACGCGGAGATCATCGCCACCACGCACAACACAGCGCGGTTCTTCACCGAACACCGCCAAGTGGCCATGATCCTGCTCATCGCGGTCTTTCTCTGGGGCTGGTACGGATACCAGCACATGCCCAAGCGCAAAGACCCCGACATCCCCGTGCGCGTTGCCGCCGCGCAGTGCCAGTGGCCGGGCGCAACCGCCGAGCAGGTTGAGCAGCTGGTTACCCGCCCCATGGAGCAGGCTGCGGCGCAGAATACGACCATCCGCCCCGCACAGCCCCTCGAACTTCGGCATTCGCTCGCTCAGCTTCCCTGGCCTCGCCGTCGTCTACATCCAGCTCGACGACAGCGTCAAAGATAAGTCGAAAGAGTTCAGCGACATCAATCTGAAGATGAACCAGCTGAACGAGCAGCTGCCGCGCGGCGCCGGACCGATCCAGTTCAACAGCAACTTCGGCGATACCGCTGCGTTGATGCTGACCGTCGCCAGCCCCAAGGTCACGCCGACCGAAGTTTCGCTGCGCGCCATCGGCATCCGCAAAGCTATCGAACAGACGCGCGCCGCCCTGCCGAAAAACTCGCCGCAGCCGCGCGTCAGTGTCATCTACGCTTTTCCGCTCTCGGTGGCGCCGGGCCCGGTCCGTCAAACCTTCGAAACCATCGCCAACGTCGCCAAGCGCAATGGCACCCTGAAAGACCTGCGCTTCTTCGACGGCCCGGGTTACGTGGGACTTGACGCCTCGACCACCTTCGACGACGCCACGATTCGCGATCGCGGCGAGCAGCTCATCCGCAACAACCTGCACCGCTCTGAGCTTTACCCCGATGCGTGGCAGCCGGCGATCATTCGCGATCCCGCCGAAACCGAAACTGAACTCGCGCGTGTAGCCGGCGCCAAGTACTCCTATAAGCAGCTCGACAACTACACCGATCTCATCCAGCGCACCATGCAGGGCGTGCAGGAAGTCTCAACGGTCACGCGTTCGGGCGTGCTGAAAGAGCAAATCTACCTTGACTACTCGCAGCAGCGGCTGGCGCAGTACGGATACGACCCATCCAAGCTGAAAGATATCCTCAACGCGCAGAACATCACGCTGCCCGCCGGATCGCTTCCCGTAGGTCCGCAAGACCTGACGATCAATCCCTCCGGCCTGTTCCCCGACGCCAACGCCATCGGCAACGTCATCATCGGCGTCTCCGCTTCGAACAGCCCGGTCTATCTGCGCGACCTGGTCGACATCTCGCGCACCTACGAGAGCCCGCCGACCTTCCTGAATTACCTGACGTGGCAAGACAAGAACGGCCAGTGGGTCCGCAGCCGCGCCATCTCGCTCGGCATCAACATGCGCTCGGGCCAGCAGATCGATCTGTTCGGCAGACATGTCGACGAGAAGCTGAAGGGGCTGGCGCCGTACCTGCCTGATGACCTGGTGATTGTGCCGACGTCGAGCCAGCCGGTGCAGGTCAAAGAGCAGATCGACCTCTTCATGGACGCTCTCTACGAGGCGATCGGCCTCGTCGTCATCGTCTCGCTCATCGGGTTCTGGGAGTGGCGCTCGGCCGTGCTGATGGCCATCTCCATCCCCATCACGCTGGCCATGACCTTCGGCACGCTCTACGTGATCGGCATCGACATTCAGCAGGTATCGGTCGCCTCGCTGATCATCGCGCTCGGCCTGCTGGTCGACGATCCCGTCGTTGCCGGCGACTCCATCAAGCGCATGCTGGCCGAGGGACATCCGCGCATCGTCGCACCCTGGCTGGGCCCGACCAAGATCGCCACGGCCATCATGTACGCCACCATTACCAACATCGTGGCCTACCTGCCGTTCCTGATGATCACCGGCACCACCGGCGAATTCATCTACAGCCTGCCGGTGGTGATGACGGTCGCGCTAATCGCGTCACGCCTGGCGTCGATGACCTTCATCCCGCTGCTTGGCTACTACCTGCTGCGGCCCGGCAAACCTGAACCACCGATCGAAGAGCGTCGCAGCAAGGGATTCACCGGCTTCTACGCGCGCACCGCAACCTTCGCCATCGAGCATCGCTGGAAGGTCGCACTCGGCTCGCTGCTGTTTTTGGTACTCGGCGTCTTTCTGTTCTCGCAGCTGAAGACCTCGTTCTTCCCCGACGACGTGCAGTACTGGTCGTACGTCGATGTCTGGCTGCCCAATGACGCCAACTTCGACGCCACCAACGACGCCGCGCAAAAGGTCGAACAGATTATCCGCGAGCAGGCTGCCCTTTACGGCAAGAACCATCCGCAGAAGGACGGCAAGGCCGCCGATGTGCTGAAGTACGTCACGACCTGGGTCGGCGGCGGCGGCCCGCGCTTCTGGTTCTCAGCCAACCCGCAGGCCAAGCAACTCAACTACGCGCAGGTCCTTGTACAACTCACCGACAAGGAGCTCACACCCGGGTTCGTTGACCAGGTGCAGCCTGTGCTGTCCCGCGAGATACCGGGCGTGCGCTGCGACTACCGCCAACTCCAGACTAACCCGATCAACTATCCGGTTGAGATTCGCGTCGTGAGCCAGGCCGACGTCAGCACCAAGCAGAGCGCGCAAGACATCGCCGAGATGCGCCGCATCGCCAATCAGGTCATCGATATCGTGCAGTCGGCGGTCGAGGCGCGGCGCGTGCGAAACGAGTGGCAGAAGGAAAGCTTCCAGGTCCAGCTCAACATCAACCCTGACCGCGCCAACCTGGCCGGCGTTAGCAATCTCGATGTCGCCAACTCCGCCACCAGCGCGCTGAGTGGCACGCCGGTCACCACGCTGCAGGACGGCGACAAGAACATCCCCGTGGTCGCGCGCCTCAAACTCGACGAGCGCACCAAGCTCTCCGACGTGCAGAACCTCTACGTCTACTCGTCGTCGGAGAACGGCGTCAAGATTCCGCTGGTGCAGGTCTCCGACATCAACCAGAGCATGATGACCAACCGCATCGTGCGCATCGATCACTTCCGCGAGATGTCGATTTACGCCTTCCCTGCTCCCGGCCACCTTGCCTCGGAGATAACGGCCGTTGCCCTGCCCAAGCTGAAAGAGTTCGAGAAGACCGTGCCGCCCGGATACAAGATCACCATTGGCGGCGAGTACGACAAGCAGCAGGACGGCTTCCGCAACCTGGCGCTGGTGCTGGCCATTTCAGTACTCGCCATCTATCTCGCACTGCTCTTCCAGTTCAACAACGCCGTCAAGCCACTGCTGGTCTTTGCCGCCGCGCCTTACGGCGTAGCCGGCGCGATCCTCGGCTTGTGGGTCATGCGCACCTCGTTCGGCTTCATGGCCTTTCTCGGCATCGCCAGCCTGATCGGCGTGATCGTCAGCCACGTCATCGTGCTCTTCGACTTCATCGAGGAGATGCATGCCAAGGGCGAGCCCTTCGAAGAGGCTGTCATTGACGCCGGCATCATTCGTCTGCGTCCGGTGATGATCACCGTCGGAGCCACCGTGCTCGCGCTCTTCCCGCTGGCCATGCACGGCGGTCCGCTCTGGCAGCCGCTCTGCTACGCGCAGATCGGCGGCCTGACCGTTGCAACCTTTATCACGCTGCTGATGGTTCCGGTGCTGTACTCCATCTTCGTCCTCGACCTGAAGATCCTGACGTGGGATGAGAAGGAAAGACGTACGGATTCGGAAGACCAACCCGCAGCATCGAGCCCTCCCACCACCGCGCCGGCACATACAACCTGATAAGTTGCCGGCTCGCGCGTACGGTTTAATCTCGTTTCCGAATCGGTCGCTTTCTCTCCACTTGCTTACCGATTGAAGGCGAGATATGATTCCGTAATTTGAGATGGTAGAGGAGATGTCAGCCATGTCGATCGCGGGTTACGACCACGCATTCGGTATACCCTGCCCGATCCCTTCAGCCGCTGCCAGACTGGGAATTCTGTTCTTGTTAACGTCCTTTAGCCTCATGGGGTCGGCTCAGACCTTAACCGTGCTGCACACCTTCACCGGCGAGAATACAGGTGACGGAGCTCACCCAATGCATGGTGTTGTCCTCGACCGGGCTGGCAACGTCTACGGTGTCACGTTTAGTGGTGGCGTAAACGGACAACCGGGCGACATTTGCTTCACGATTAACGACAACGGCGGATGCGGAACGGCATTTAAGCTGACCAGACAGGGTTCCGGTTGGCTGTACTCGCTCCTCTACAAATTTCAGGGGCCGCCGGACGGCAACTTCCCTGCGGGAATCGTGGTCGGCCCCGATGGCAGCCTTTTTGGTGCGACCCAAGGCGGCGGAATCGTTAACAACGGGCCCTGCGACCAATACGTAAACGGCTGCGGCACAGTATTCCGCTTGAGACCTCCTGCGACCTTCTGCCCGAGTGCGCTTTGTCCCTGGAACGAGACGCTGCTGCATTCCTTCACTGCTGCAGGTGGCGATGGAGGAAATCCGGGCAACGGCGACCTGATCTTCGACCGAGCGCAAAACATTTACGGAACTACAAACGTTGGCGGCATGGCTGGCCTGGGCAGTGTCTACGAGATGGCCTATTCGCAGGGCAGCTGGACCGAGAGCACCGTCTACAGCTTCAACTCCCCATCGCAAGGGATGTCCAGCCCCGTAAGCGGTCTGATCATGGACAGTGCCGGCAACTTCTACGGCACGACGGACCCCGTGAATACCACGCCGAACGGCGCCATCTACCAGCTTGTCCCTGCGCAGTCGGGATGGACCGCCAATGTTCTGCAATCGTTCGTGTGCGTTGGCGGCCTTAATGGCTGCTTCCCGCAGGCTTTGATTTTCGATTCTGCCGGTAATCTGATTGACGCTACCGGGCAGGCCGGACATAACGGCAAGGGCACCGTGATCAAGCTGCTGGCCTCCGATGACTGGAGTATCGATCTGCTGTATACGTTCACGAACAACCAGGGCGGAGTTTCCAGCCGCCTCACGATGGACGCTGCAGGCAATTTGTACGGCACGGCGGCATTTTGTGGAAACGGTGATGGTTGCGTCTTTAAGCTCACCCCATCGGGCGGCGGGTACGTCTATAGCGAGCTCTATGACTTCACCGAGACCGGCGGGGGCGTCGGTCATAATCCCATGGGTCCGGTTGCGATTGATGCCAACGGCAATCTCTATGGCACAACGTATTCCGGCGGCAATCTGGATCGCTGCCTCGGCGAAGGCGACAGCGGCTGCGGCACAGTCTGGGAACTCACGCCCTAAGACCACTCGCCTACCGTGCCACCCACTCAGTCGCGCCTTTCGATTCCGCTCGCACAAGTGAGCCGCGCATTCGTGGCCGCTTTACGGGCGACAGATACAAACTGCTCGCCTAGTCACCCCCATCCCCTCCATACGTCACTGACAAAACTCACGAAACGTCGTGAAATTTTGCCAGGTGTCATCAGACCCGATTCCCACTCGGCCCCATTTCTGCCAGGAGGAAATCGTCATGCGCAGCCATCGATTTCACCATCCTCTGTTCGGTATGGGCTGGAGCCCATTCCAACTGGTGCTCGCTCTTCTCGTTGCCCTGCTGTTCCTTATCTTCTTGTTCATCTTCCTGACCATCACTGCGCGGCCGGCCCAGGGACAAACTTCGGTTCCGCCGACGGCCATGCAAGCGGCGAAGCTGCCGCAGTTTGCCTCGAAGCTGAGCCATGCGGTCAAACTGTCGCCGCAGGAAACTGCTTCGCGCCTGCATCGCACAGAACCGCACGCGTCCTACAAAGACAGGCTTCACATTTCGCCGTTCGATAGCAACGATACTTACGACAATGGCCCCATCAACGGCACCACCGACGCCTGGACCATCAATTTCGGGTACGCCGTAGCCGACAGCTTCAACCTGCCCAACAGCGGCAACCTCAGCGGCATGAGCTTTGGCGCTTGGCTTGAGCCCGGCGACACGTTACAGACGGTCGAAATCTCCATTACGAATGCGCCCTTCGGCGGCACCAGCTACTTCGACCAGGTAGTGACGGTCACCCAGAGCGGCTGTGTTTCCAACCAATACGGCTTTAACGTCTGCACCGTCAGCGCCACCTGGCCTGACGCGGCGTTCAACTCCGGCGCCTACTGGGTCAACCTTCAGAACGCAGTCGACAACGAAGGCAATCCCGTTTACTGGGACGAAAACTCCGGCGTCGATTGTACCGGTTCGGGATGCCCGTCGTCCGCAAGTGAGAATTCAATCGGGACGATCCCGTCGGAATCCTTCACCTTGCTGGGCGAAGGTACAACTAGCTCCTATAGCGATAACTATGCTTGTCCTCCTCCTACAACCGGGTGGCAGGAATTGCACGAGGTCGATTCAGCCTCATCTGGTATCGCTCTGGACACCACAGGAAACCTTTACGGCGCAGCGGGTGGCGGCACCTACGATGCTGGACTGCTCTACCGGATCGCACAAAAAGCCGGACACTGGTTCTACAACACGCTCTACAGCTTACTGGGCGGCAACGACGGAGCTACACCGAGCAACCTGCTCGTTGGTCCCGATGGCGCCCTTTACGGAACGGCGTCGGGGGGCCTCGAAACCTGCGGCAGCGATGGGACCCAGTTTTGCGGCATTATCTATAAAGTTAATCTCGGCTCCGTACCCTGCGCTTCGGCCTTGTGCAGCTGGGACGAAAACACTCTGTATGAATTTGCGGGGAACTCTGACGCCTGGGGCGGGACGGTGGCTGGCTTCGACACTGCTGGTAACCTATACGGATTCTCCGGGTCTGGAGGCGCCTACGGACACGGCGCGGTCTTCGAACTTTCGTCCGTTCAAGGTGGCTGGTCGGAGAAAATAGTCTATAGCTTTTCGGGAAGAATTGACGGCTCTGCTCCCACCAGCTTATTGGTGGGTCATGACGGAAATCTGTACGGAACGACAGCAGGCGGCGGCTTGACCGGCGCGGGAGTCGTTTTCCGGATAGCGCGCTCGGCCTCAGTCTGGACGGAGAGGATCCTCTATTCCTTCACGGGAACGACGGACGGATTCTCGCCCGGCGGCTTGATTCAAGACAGCGCCGGAACTCTCTACGGCTTCAGCACTTGCTACAACGGCGCATACACTTCCGATTGCGGCGGCGGGTATGAATACGATTATTACGGCTTCCTTTTCTTACTGCGGCCCATCGGCAACGTCTGGAGTTTCAGCCTGCTCTACAGCAATCTGTTCGACTGCAACCAATACCGAAACGTTTATCACGCACTGGCAATAGATCCGGGAGGAACTCTCTATGCAGCCGAAGGAGGAGCCGACCTCTTTTGTAGTCTCTATGGCTGTTATACGAATTACTGCGGAATGATCACGTCCTGGAACGGGTCCCAGTTAGTTGCGGGAAACGCGGACATTTTCACGAACCTGACTCTGGACAGCAACGGCAACCTCTATGGCGCTACCCTGACGTGCGGCGGTCTAGGAACGCCCTTCAGAACAGATGGCATGGTGTGGAAATACTCTCAACAGGCAAAATGAGGGGCGATTGTGCTGTCCGTTAGTCGCTCAATTCCGCCGCATCGAATTTCGGAAGTTGCAGGCGATTGGCGACGAAGTTTTCGTGGCAAGCAATCGCAGCCTGGCGAATCTGATTGAATTTTGAATTGTTGCGCAGCCCATCGAAGAATGGGTCCTTGTCCATCGCGGGATAGGAGCAATAGTTTCGCTCGACGGCCAGCTTCAGCATGCGCAAAGCTGCCTCGGTTTGACCGCAATACGCCAGATGCCCGGCGAAGAAATAATTAACTTCGGGGTCGTCGTCGACCTCAACACCGCCGGCCAGAGTCTTGATCTCCGACGACGGCGCATGTTGCGCGCAAGCCAACAGCATTTTGTAGCTGTCCCAGTGCGCAATTTTAGGCGCGCCAATCCTGATTGCTTCTTCGGTCTTGCCCTCCCGGAGATGAACCTCGATGGCATGTGCCTTCGACCACTCCGAGCTTAGGTCCTTGCGAACAAAGTCCATGGCTCGACTGTAGTTACCCAGTTCCATGAAGGTTGTCGAGCACGAACCCCAAATGACTTTCGTAGCCAGGAGAACCACCGTGTCACATTCGCGTCCCGCTTCCTCCAGCGAACCGCCATACCGCAAGACATAACTCAAAACATGATGATTATTCGGATTGTCGGGACGCCGGCGAACCAACTCCAGCGCCTGCTGGTGCGCCTGCACCAAGTCTCCACGCTCGGTACGGTGAATGGTCAACTCCGCCACCGGTCCGGGCGAATCGGGCTCGAGCGCCATTTGCCGCTCCGCGGCCGCGTCCGAGAGTTGGAGCATCGCCGGCCCTCCGCCTCCAAACCGCGACGCGCTGTAATAACGAAGAGAGAGTTGACCCCAAGCCGGAGCATATGCGGCGTCCAGCAGCACCGACTGGCGAAGCAGTTCGATCGCTTTCTGAGTCGGCGCGGGATCCCAATCCAGCGCCAAGCTGCGCAGGTACAGCTCGTAGGCTTGTTCGTTGCTCGGCGGCGGCGCCGTCTCGTTAACAAATTGCGTGATGCCGAGACTGCGAGCCAGATTACCTGTCGAGATTGCCGCGACCTGTTCTTGCAGTTGCAACAGATCATTCGCGGGAACATTCACCGTCTCGTGCCAGAGCACGCGGTTTTCGCCGGTATCGACCGTTTCCATCGTGATCTGCAGCTGATTGCCGGCAACAACGTAATGACCGGTTACGATGCGATCGACGTCGAGTTCACGGCCCGCCTGATGCAAGTCGAGCGAGGCATCGGCGTACCGCCCAGTGGCAGCAACCGGGCGTATGGTGAGCGAACGCGCCATGCTCAGGCTGTTGGCAACCTGGTCGGGCAACGCCGAACGAAGATATTCGAAGTTTGCATTTTGTCCGACGTTCTGAAACGGAAGGATCGCCACGGCACGCGCCATTGGCACGGTGTGGTTGAAACTGCGGAAGGATGTGAGTCCGACAAAAATGCCGACGACCAGGACTCCCGCAACCAGCCCAACAAGAATGCGTCGCCCTAACGGTGGTCGCGAACCGCTCAATCCGTTCTCAAAACCACGCTTTTTCGTAGCGGCGTCCACCGGCAGAGCGCTCGCATTGTCCGCCGAAGGGGCCGTAATTTCACCGGCAACATAACAATGCACCGGGGCACAGAACCGGTATCCCAACTTGGGGACGGTTTTGATAAGCGTCTCATCTTCCAGAGCTTTTCGCAGCTTGGAAACGGCGGTTGCCAGTGAAGCGTCCACCACCAGAACGCCGGGCCAGACGGCCTCCAACAGCTCCTCTTTGCGGACCACCTCGCCTGCTCGCAACAAGAGCTGACGCAAGACTTCCAGCGGTTTGCTTTCAATATCCACAACCCGGTGCCGCACGGTCAGTTGGTAGTTGAGCTCGTCGAACTGACACTCACCGAACTTCCACACGCGTCCCCGGGATGGAGAAGAAGCCGTCTGACTGACGCTGGAAGCCATAGCAAACGATGCCGTTCTTTGCTGCGCGCGATGCGCTTGATGCCTGGGAATAGGCAGGGCGGCGACCCCGAAGCCCCACGTTGGGGTGAATTCTCGCACAAGCCTTTCGTGTGAGCAATCGTTCTCATGCGGACAGAACCCGCCCGTAAGCGACCTTCTTTAGAGTTCTTAAGAAATCCGTTAGGACAATTCGCCGGGTTCCGGCACAAGCTGTACACAGCTGCGCCAGGGTTGATCGACTTGTGCCCTCGTGTCCGTGGATCCGGTTGCCGTACCTCGTGGGCCGGCATGCAATCCGTCAAGCTAGGCCATACGCGATTTCCGGAACGCAGCGAGTGGGGGAATGATGCGCGCTTCATGCTGCCTGCCGTTGTTGAAGCTAAAGTTCGCCAGAGCTTTTTGGATCTATTTGTTTTGTGCAGCGATGGTGCTCGCCTCGCCCGCGCAGACCCTCACCACCCTCCACAACTTTAGCGGCACGGACGGGATGAACCCTTACCGGGAGTGGCTCGTCCAGGGGGTTGACGGCAACTTCTACGGCACGACGGACAGCGGAGGCACGGACAATTACGGTGTCGTATTCAAGATGACTCCCGACGGCACGGTCACATTGGTACACCAGTTCATCGGAACGGATGGCGAGTATCCGGACAGTGGTCTGGTGAAGGACACTTCCGGCAACCTCTATGGAACCACGCGCTCCGGCGGTCCCGGAGGCGGCGACGTGTACAAGATCACGCCCCAAGGCACGTTCAGTGTCCTTACTACCAGCAATGTCGGCGTAGTCTATGCGCCGGTGCTGCTGGCCAGCGACGGCAAACTCTACGGCGTGTCGTGGGCCGGCGGCTTGGGTTTTGGCACCGTCTTCCGGTTGGGCACCGACGGTAGCAACTTTCAGGTGCTCTACACATTCTGCACGGTGAACGGTTGCCCGGACGGCAAACAGCCCTTGGGCGGTCTGGTCGAAGGGACCGACCACAATTTCTACGGCACAACAACCTCGGGAGGAGCCAACGGTTTTGGTGTGGTGTTTAAGGTAACGCCATCGGGCGCCTTTACCCTGCTGCACAGCTTCGGGGGATCCAGTGATGGCCTTTCGCCACGCGCGAAGTTATTGCTGGCCAGCGATGGGTATCTGTACGGCACAACCAATTTGGGTGGGGCGGGAGACAGCGGAACGGTTTTTAAGATCAGACCTGACGGCAGCGACTTCAGCACAGTCTTTGCGTTTTGCAATCGCGACTGCTCGCCTGGAGCCACGCCCGAATCCGGCCTGATTGAAGGTCCCGACGGCAATTTCTACGGAACCGCTGGGGGAGGCGGGCAGTATAGCCGCGGAACCGTGTACCGCCTCACGCCCGCGGGACAGGCGACCCTGCTTCACGCCTTCTGCAATTGCGGCGACGGCAGCAATCCTTACACTGACCTGCTCTTGGCCAACGACGGCTTCTTGTACGGGACGACCTACATCGGTGGAACCGATAACGAAGGAACTGTCTTCAAAATAACTGGCCCGCCGGTTGTCTCGACCACAACTACGCTAACCACCTCACCCAACCCTTCGCACCTCAACCAGACCGTGACGATGACTGCGACTGTGCAGGCGCAGAGCGGTATTCCCAGCGGCAACGTGGTTTTCAGCAGCGACGGCGCGCAGATCGGCACGGTCGCGTTGACCAATGGGGTCGCCGTCCTCGACTACTCCAGCTTGGCACTCGGCACGCATGCCATCGTCGCGGTTTTCCAGGGCGGCGGAGGTTTCGGAGGAAGCACGTCGAACACCGTGCAGCAGGTTGTCGAACTTCCTCTCAGCACGACCACCGTGACCAGCACGCCCAATCCTTCGATCGGCGGACAGCAAGTCACGATCACCGCTACCGTCGGCCCGGCAGGCCCGCCTCAGCCGACCGGCAGCGTCGGATTCACCTCGAACGGCACGGCCATCTCGGGCTGCACCGCCGTGGAACTCAGTTCCGGCACAGCTCAGTGCGTTGCCTCCGCGCTGCCGGTTGGCACCGACATCATCGTCGCCGACTATTCCGGCGATAGCAACTACTCGCCCAGCAGTGGGTCGTTGACCCAGATCGTTAACCCCGTTCCGCAGGCGCTGCAGTTCGTGACCTTGCCGCCGTGCCGGGTCGTCGACACTCGCGGTGCGAACGGAACTTTTGGTGGGCCGCCGATTCCAGGCAATCAGTTCCGCTCGTTCCCGCTTTCCGAAGGCGACAACCCCTGCGGTATACCGGCGAATGCCGTCGCCTATTCGCTGAACGTCACGGTTGTCCCTCCGGGCAGGCTGTCGTACCTGACCATCTGGCCTGCCGGTGAAGGCCAGCCGGTGGTCTCGACCCTGAACGCGCCGGACGGCCGCACCAAGGCAAACGCAGTCATCCTTCCGGCGGGCACGCCCAATGGCTCAGTGAGCGTCTATGTCACCAATACGACCAACGTTCTATTGGATATCAACGGATATTTCATTCCCGCCAACGGCCAGACGCTGGCGTTCTATCCGGTGACACCATGCCGCGTAGTTGATACCCGCAATCCCAACGGAGCGTTGGGCGGCCCGTATCTGCAAGGCCACCAGGAACGCGACTTCCCGGTTCTGCAGGGCACGTGCAACTTGCCCAACACCTCCGCCGCCTACTCGATGAATTTCACCGTGCTGCCGAAGGGCTCGCGTGTGGGCTATCTGTCCGTATGGCCCGCCGGACAGACTCAACCGCGGGTCTCGACGCTGAACGATCCCACGGGAACGAACGTAGCCAATGCGGCCATCGTGCCGACCGGTACTGGCGGTGCGATCGCGACCTACGCTACCGACGACACTGACTTGCTGGTAGATGTCGACGGATACTTTGCTCCGCCGCAGTCGGGTGGGCTGTCGTTCTATGCTCTGACCCCATGCCGCGTCATCGATACGCGCCAGACCGGAAATGGCCAACCGTTTACCGGGGAGCTGACCGTGCCGGTTGAGACCAGCCCATGCGGTCCGCCCTCCACTTCGGAAGGATACGTCTTCAACGCAACGGTTATTCCGCAGGGCCCGCTGTACTACCTAACGCTGTGGCCCGACTCGCAGGATCAACCAGGGGTTTCAACGCTCAATGCCAAAGACGGAGCACTGACGTCGAACATGGCGGTTGTACCAAACCTGAATGGCAAGACAGACGCATGGGCGCAGGGTGAGACGCAACTGATCCTGGACATCTCGGGATACTTCGCGCCGTAAAGCGAGGCCACAGCGGACATGACGAAGCTCAGTATGCCGCAGGCCGCGCTAAAGGAAGATCCCGGCCGCCATAAAGATATCGCCCATGGTGGAACGCGAGAGGTGAAAAATAGCCTGAAAACAGATCGTAAGAGATTGAAGAAGAAATGGTAGGCACGAGGAGACTCGAACTCCTGACCTCTACCGTGTCAAGGTAGCGCTCTAACCAACTGAGCTACGCGCCTACAAGGTTGGCGTTTCTTATTGTAATGAGGCGCGTCGGTCCCGGCAAGTTCAGCAGCGCGCTATTTGTTGGCGCGCGTCTCTTGTGCGACCTCGTGGACCGAAGCGGTGGTTTCCTGCTTCAGCTTTGTGGGCGCGCGCGCGGGGGCTTGGCACGCAGCAGGAGGATTCACCATCTCCTTGGCGAACACGCGATAGCTCACCGTGCCCGGCTGCAAGGTCGACCAGTACGATTTCCTTGACACCAGACCGTGACCCTGTGTGATGATCTGGTTCTCCATGATCTTCACGCCGCACTGCAGATTGTTCCTTGGCTGAAGAATCGTCTTGTTAGGATCGTTGCTCGAGAGATCGCGATCTTTCGTCCAATCAAAGTCGCACCCATAGCGGTCGGAATCCTGATACGTCAACTGCAGCAGGCCTTCGCTGCGCACAGCGCGATGCGTCACCTTGTCGGTGACCGCGACTTCCGGTTCGGTGTGACGCACGCGGGTTGTCGGATTCAGCCCCGCCTCAGCTCCGGCAAGCGCCTGGAAGAAGTAGGCCCAGAAGACGCGTTTGTCGGTATCGCTCATGGTGTAAAAGCGCGGGCAGAATTTCTTGACGTCATGCGGCACCTGCGACGACAGCATGTCTGCCGGAATGGACTGCTCAACGATCTTGTCCCAGGCAGGATCCCAGGTCTTGCCGCCCAGCTCCGCTTTTTTGGCGTCGATCGGCGTAGGCGGAGCGGGCTTGGTAGCCTGAGCGCACAACAGTGTTGCTGAAGAAAGGGCAATAACAGCGGTATGGAAGATGCGATAAAACATGTTTTGTGTCTTAACGTTCTTTAGGTCTTAGCTTGGACGCTCTCAAATGGCCCCGTTGTTGCCTTCTGTCTGTGATTTACCGTATTTCGCCCGGGAGTGGCGCTCTGCACTACACTGATTTCCGATGCTTGAACAGTCAAAAGGTCTGGTAGTTGTGCTGGTTGAGACCAGCAATCCGCTCAACATTGGCGCGGCTGCGCGCGCCATGAGCAACTTTGGATTTCTGCAATTGCGCGTCGTGAATCCTTATGAAGTCGCGTTTCGCGAGGCGCGCTCAGCGGTTGACGGAGCCCCTGTTTTGGCAAGCGCGACGGAGTTCAAGAACGTAGCTGACGCGGTGGCCGATTGCACTCTGGTTGTGGGAACCACGGCAGTGCGCCATCGCGATTTGCAGCATCCGCTGTGGCGATTGGAGCAAGGCGCAAAGTTGATCCGCAAAGCATTCGCGAGCGGGAAAATAGCCCTTCTGTTCGGCACGGAAAAGACTGGGCTGTCGAACGACGATCTGAGCTACTGCCACTGGTTGATGAACATTCCTACGCGCGAGCAGCACATATCGATGAACCTGGGACAAGCCGTCGCGTTGTGCTTGTATGAACTTGTTCGTGATCCGAAAGCTGTTGCAGTGAAACCTGGGAAAGCGGCGACTGCGACCGCGGGTGAGGTGGAGAGGATCTCCCAGGTCTTACTCGAGTCACTTCATGTCAGCGGATATGTGAATCCGATTTCTGTGACCTCGACCGAAGAGCGGGTGCGGCGCATGGTGCGACGATTGAAGCTGTCGCCGGAGGATGCGGAGCTGTGGCTTGGCATGTACCGCCAGATGCTGTGGAAGATGAAGAACAGCAAGTAAGAGGCGGCGTCCTTCACAGGAAGAGTGGGAGCACGCGTGCAGGCGTGCATTTTTTGAAACAGTTGCCGGGTCGGCTTGAGCCGATTACGGCCGTTGCCTCAAAGTTGGCGCGTGAAAATCTCCCGACGTGCACGTCCGAAGGCGCGCTGCACCAACTGCAAGCGGATAACTGATTCACGCTGTAATCCTGCGAAGTGTCGCCAGCTAAAGTCTCTGGCCGGCAAAAGACAAAGGCCGCATCGCTGCGGCCTTCTCTTTACTTCTGCTGAATGGTCTCAGCCAACCGGCACCGTCTGCAACACCTGCTCGCGAATCTCGGCGTCTTTCTTCGCTTCCGCGCGAGTGCTGGGCAGAGCGATCTGCAGCAGCTCGTCAATCGTCTTGACGTAGTGGAAGTTGACTCCCTTCGTTTGCTCCGGCGTCAGGTCTTCCTCCACATTCTGCTTGTTTTCGGCAGGCAGAATAATGTCGGTAACACCTGCGCGCTTGGCCGCCAGCGCCTTCTCCTTGATCCCGCCGATGGGAAGCACGTTCCCGCTCAGCGTAATCTCGCCGGTCATCGCCGTTAACGGCCTTACTGGCTTATCCGTCAGCAACGAGACCAGGGTGGTCACCATGGTCACACCAGCGGAAGGACCATCTTTGGGGATCGCTCCTGCCGGCACGTGAATGTGGATGTCGTGATCGGCGAAAAATGCCTCGTCGATCCCGAGTTCTTTGGCATGCGAGCGAACCCAGCTATACGCAGCCTGGATCGATTCCTGCATTACCTGGCCAAGCTGTCCGGTGATCGTGGGAGCGCCGCCCTTGCCCTTCATCTTCGTTGCTTCGACGAAGAGCACATCGCCACCGGTCGGCGTCCACGCCAAACCAACCGTCACGCCGGGCCGCTTGGTCCGTTCGGCAATCTCGCCTTCGGTGCGGATCTTCATGCCGCCCAGCATGTCCGGATGCTGCACCAGCTCAGGGGTGACCACCAGCTTGTCGGTCTTCCCTTCCGCCAGTCGGCGCGCCTGCTTGCGGCAGATGGTGCCGATGGTGCGCTCCAGATTGCGCACACCGGCTTCGCGCGTGTAGTGGCGAATGATGAAGCGAATCGTCTCCTCGGGGAACTCGATCTGCTCAGCCGTGATTCCGTTCTCCTCAATCTGTCGCGGAACCAGGTACTGGAAGGCGATGTGAACCTTCTCTTCTTCCGTGTAGCCTTGCAGTTCGATGATCTCCATGCGATCGCGCAGCGGTTCGGCAATCGGATCGAGCATGTTCGCCGTGGTGATGAACAACACCTTCGACAGATCGAACGGCACGTCGAGGTAGTTGTCGCGGAAGGTCGCGTTCTGCTCCGGATCAAGCGCTTCTAACAGCGCCGAACCTGGATCGCCGCGGAAGTCGCGACCGACCTTGTCGATTTCGTCGAGCATGAAGACCGGATCGTTGGTCTCCGCGCGGCGAATACCCTGCATGATCTGTCCGGGCATAGCGCCGATGTACGTACGGCGATGTCCGCGGATTTCCGCCTCATCGTGCACGCCGCCCAGCGACAGGCGCACGAACTTGCGGCCCAGCGCGCGGGCGATCGACTTGCCCAGCGAGGTCTTGCCCACGCCCGGAGGTCCGACGAAGCAGAGGATGGGGCCTTTCATTCCCGGCTTCAGCCGGCGCACCGACAGATAGTCGAGAATGCGGTTCTTCACCTTCTCCAAGTCGTAGTGATCGGAGTCGAGAATTTCTTTCGCCTTCGGAATGTCGATATCGACACCCGACGACTTCTGCCACGGCAATACGGCAAGCCACTCGATGTAGTTGCGCGTCAGGCCGTAGTCGGCTGCCATCGGCGACATGCGCGCCAGGCGGCCAAGCTCCTTCAGCGCCTCTTTCTTAACATCGTCCGGCATTCCGGCCGATTCGATCTTCTGGCGCAGATCTTCAGTGTCGCGCGTAGTTTCATCCTGCTCACCCAGTTCCTTCTGGATGGCCTTCATCTGCTCGCGCAGGTAGTACTCGCGCTGCGTCTGCTGCACGCGATCCTGGACTTCGCTTTGGATCTTGTTGCGCAGTTGCTGGACTTCGAGTTCCTTCGCCAGATGCTGGTTGATTCTTCTCCAGGCGCACCTGGACGTCAGGCGTCTCCAGCACGTCCTGCTTGTCGCGGGTCGAGAGCGAGGGCAGCGAGGACGCGATGAAATCGACCATGCGGCCGGCATCGTCAATGTTGCCGGCGACCGTCGACAGCTCGTCTGACAATGTGGGAGAGCCAGCCACGATCTGCTGGAACAGCGTGAGCACATTGCGCTGCAAGGCTTCGATTTCGGAGTTTTTCGGAACTGGCTGTTCGGAAATCGACTCGACCGTCGCGCGCATGAACGGCGTCAGTTGCGCGTACTCGGTGACCTTCACCCGCTCCAGTCCCTCAGCGAAGACGAACAGGCTCTGGTTCGGCATGCGCACAACTTTGTGCACAACTGCCAGGCTGCCGACAGCATACAAGTCGGTCGGCTGCGGCGTGTCGACGCGCGCTTCACGCTGCGCCACCACCACAATCGTCTTGTCTTCTCCCAGGGAGTTAATCAGTTGCACGGAGCTTTCGCGACCGACCGTCAGCGGAAGCACCGCATGCGGAAACAAAACTGTATCGCGTACGGGAAGAACCGGCAGCGTGCGCGCGGCCCCCGAGTCATCGCGAAGTTCCGGGTCAGTTGTCTGTAAATCCTTTTCTTCGTTAGGCATATGAGTCCTTGAGTGAACTATACTCAACTTTAGATGCCAGCGTGTTCTAAAGGATGCAGACGGATCAAACCCCGAACGGTAATGTTGTTCGGCCCGGCAGTTCGCTGGCGTCCCGGACATTGACTCGCGCCGCACACTATTCCCTCTTCAGCATTCATCGGCAGCGCCCCTGGCGGCTGGAGCAACGCGGCGATTCTGGCCCCAACTACGCGGAGCACAGGATTCTACTGGAGCGCGCAATCCCTCCACAACGAGTATTCCTCGGAGTTCCAACTTGGTTCTTTCAGGCTTTCCACAATACTTAAAGAACCGATTGCGCTCTGCCGTTCTATACTTGTGCAGTAACACTTAAATGGTTGGATGGATTAGCACATACTGGCCGACCAAGGGGCGCGCCGTACTCGGCGGCTCCCTCGTCGCACTAATCATCCTTCACGCCGTTGTTCTGCTTGTCTTTCCCGGAGTTGCTCTTCTCTCCAACGCCTTCACCGCCGCGGTTCCGTTTGTGGCGGGCATTTGCTGCCTTTGGCGGGCGACACAACTACGACAACGGGAACGTCCGGGCTGGATCTGGATTGCCGTCGGACTCCTGGTCTGGGCCGCTGCTCAGGCAGCGTTCACCTTTCTCAACGGAAGCACTTGGAATCTGGCGCCTTCCGCCGACCTCTCCGACCTGCTGTTTTTCGATGCCGGGATTCCATTCTTTCTCGCCATAGCCAACACCTATGACTCGCACTCTCGCCGCGGAGTGCTCTACCTGAATGTGTTTCAGGCGGTAATCGCCACGGTGCTGACATACGTCCGCCTCTTCAAGATTTCCATGCCCGCGGATCAGGCCGCGGCGACGACCTATCAGATCTACTGGGGAGAATGCCTTCTGCTCGCCGTCGGCAGCACGCTGCGTCTGCTGACATGGTCAACGGCCGAAGAGCGCAGGCGCACGCGCACTTTATGCGCCATGTTGTGGATGTATCTGCCGATCGAGATCGCGCTGGATTATCCCAGCGTGTCGTGGCAGGCGCCGGCAAAAACATTGCTGGCGATGGCGTGGCGTTTGCCCAAAGGCGGCGTCTTCGAGTTGCTGTGGAGCGTACCGTTTCTCTTCGTCGGATGGCAGGCGCTGCGTCTGCCGCGCGACAGAGAAGCCATTGTCCGCGGGACGTCGAACAGCCGGCGAGCTTTGCTGCTGCGCAGTTTGTTCCCGCTGCTGGTCACGGGAGCGCTGTTCGGAATGGCGATCTCCGTCGCCCAACACTATTTCTACTTCGGCGTAGCTGCGATGCTGCTGCTGCTGATCGTGCAGGGCATTCATTCCGGAGTGCTGCAGGTCAATTACCTGATGGGACAAGCCAATCTGCTCAGCAAGGAAAAGGAGTTGAAGGCGACCAACCAGGAACTGGAGCGGCAATCGACGCTTGACCCGCTTACCGGAATTCCCAATCGACGCTTCTTCTCGCAAGCATTCGAGACGGAGTGGAAGCGCGCGCAACGCAAGAACGAGCCGCTTTCTATGCTGATGATCGATGTCGACTTCTTCAAGGGCATCAACGATGTGCACGGACATCCTTACGGGGATGAGTGTTTGGTGCGCATCGCGAAGGCGCTTCGCCAGGAACTGCAGCGCGGCGTTGACATCATCGCGCGTTACGGCGGCGAAGAGTTCATCGTGTTGCTTCCGGATACGGATCGCGAGGGCGCCGGAACCGTCGCTGAGGGAATGCAGAGCGCTCTGGCCAAGCTCAACATCGTCAATTGGGCTTCGCCGTTCGGCCAGCAGCTTACAGTCAGCATCGGCATCGCCGCCTGTTATCCTTCGGCTTCTCTGTCCTGCGGCGATCTCATCGCCCGCGCCGATCGCGCCCTTTATCGCGCCAAACGTGCGGGCCGCAATCGCATCTCCTGCGACACTCAGGAGAATTTTGCCGGCGAAGCGCCTCACCTCGATACCATCCGCTGAATTCTCGCGGGAGCAAGCTGCTCGTCAGCTGCAATCGCCCATCTAAGGAAGCATGATTCGCAAACTCAGCTCCGGAGAATATCGCCTCTACTCGCGCAAGAAGAATCCCAAGACCGGCAAGCGCCGCAACCTCGGCACGTTCCCGACCCGCGAGAAAGCTGAAGCGCATGAGCGCGCTGTGCAGTACTTCAAACGTCACTGACTCTTCGGCTTGGTCCATTCGTCAACCCAGTCGTTGACCGTCTGGTACCACAAGCGGCTGTTCTGCGGCTTCAGCACCCAGTGACCTTCGTCCGGGAAGTACAGCATCTTCGACGGGACCTTCAGGCGCTGCAGCGTCGTGAATAGCTGGAAGCCTTCCGACACATCGAGGCGATAGTCGAGCTGGCCGTGAACGACCAGCAGCGGAGTCTTGAAGTTGGTGGCGAACATCTCCGGCGACCACTTGTCGTAGAGCGCGCGGTTTGTCCACGGAGTTCCCTTGAACTCCCACTCGTTGAACCACAACTCTTCGGTAGTTCCGTATGCTGACACGGTGTTGAACATGCCATCGTGCGAGACCAGGCACTTGAAGCGCGTCGTGTGGCCTTCAATCCAGTTGATCGCATATCCGCCGTAACTGGCGCCCGAGCGCGCATTCGCGGTCCTTGTCGATGAATGGATAATGCTGCTCGGCGTAATCGAGTCCGAGCATCAGGTCCTGATACGGCGGACCTCCCCAATTACCGTTGATGGCGTCGATGAACTTCTGTCCATAACCAGTCGAGCCGTGGAAGTTCACCATCACCACGACGTAACCGTTCGCGGCGAACAGCTCGGGATTCCAGCGATACGACCAGTCATCGCCCCAGGCGCCTTCGGGACCACCGTGAATCAGGTACTTTACGGGATACTTCTTGCTGGGATCGAAGTTCGGCGGCTTGACGACGAAGCCTTGAACCTTGTCCTTCAGCGCAGCCGTTGAACCAGTACGATTCGAGCGGCTGCATCTGGATCTGCGAGAGGATTGGCTCGTTGAGCTTCGTGAGCGGCTGCGCCGGAAAGAGATTGCAATCGGCCACCCTATAGCTGCGCTCATTCCCTGTGTCCGAAGGTACGAGTCCGCCGCAATGCGGTGTCCTGACTGCCGTTGTTCCTACAGGTGCGCTGTAGATCTCATTCGGCGCGGCGATCGACATGCGGTCGAATACAAGCACCTTGCCGTCAGAAGTCGGCGTCGGCGAATCGTTGAAGCCGCCGACCACTTCCACGGGCCACGGATTCGGCGCATTAATGTTGATCTTGTAAATCGGCGCTTCGCCTTCGTTTTCCGCGGTGAAATACACAACTTTCGAATCCGGAGACCACGACATCGAATCGACCCAGCGATCGAAGTTTGGCGATCACGTCGGTGATCTTTCCGGTGGCGCGCTCGTAGAGCATCAGGCGGAAGCGGTCGCTCTCGTATCCTCCGCGAAGCTGCGAGCGATAAGCGATGTACTTTCCGTCGGGCGAATAGAGCGGCGTCGAGTCGCTTCCCGGATTCGTGGTGACCCTCTTCGGCGTTCCGCCTGCAACTGGCACGATGAATATGTCGCTGTTGGTACTTGTCGCTTGTACTTCGTCAATGTTGCTGGTGTAAGCGATCTCTTTACCATCGGGCGAGAACGCGTACTGATCCTGACCTCCAAGCGAGAACGGCGGAACGTCGTGCGCGCCAGGCGTGAGATCGCGCGCAACTCCTCCTTCGGACGACACCAGGAACAGGTGGCTGTATTTGCCGTCGAAGTAGCTGGTCCAGTGACGGAACATGAGCTGCGTGAAGATCTTCGCCTTCACCTTCGACTTGGCTTTCTCATCGTCCTTCTGCTTGTTGCACGCGTCGTCGTTGCAATCGGGATAAACCGAGGAGACGAACAGAATGCTCTTTCCATCCGGCGACCAAGTTCCGCCGGAAGCTTCGGTCGAGATGCTCGTGGCTTTCTTCGGCTCGCCAGTCAGCTTTCCAGTCGCGGTATCGAAGTCCTGCACGTAAATCTGCGAGCTGCCATCTTTCGCCGACTCGAACAGCACGCGTTTTCCGTCGGGCGAGAAGCGAATGCGATCTTCGCCAGAACCAGTTTCGGGCGTCAGTCTCTGCGCATCGCCTCCGGCGATCGGCACAATCCACAAATGCGGCGTCTTCGAGTTTGCCTCAAGGTTCACGTCGACGGCGCTGAACGCAACCCATTTTCCGTCGGGCGAAACCGAAGGCTCGCCGATGCGCTTCAGCTTCATCATGTCTTCGAAGGTGAAAGGGCGTTTGGCTTGAGCGATTCCGACAAGCGAGCAGGCAACAAGAAAGAGAGCGAGACGACGCAGCATGAAGCCTCCAGAGGCGAAGCAGACGGGTACAAAAACCCTGTAGTGTAACAGCCGGACGAACGGGAACAGCGCGGGAAAGGCGGAGACGAATCCTGTCACGCTTCCAGTGCCGAAACGGTCCGGAAGAGCTGGTTACTTTCGTTACTCCCCCTCTCGCGAAGCCGGTAAAGTCTTGCAAACAATCGTTCCAAAAAAGGAACCCGCTAAAGTCCTCTCAGCATTCCACTTATGCGTAAAGTATGCCAAGCTAAGGACTTACTCAGCACCGGCCGGATGGTCGCCCGGGTGAGGCGTCCCCGGGCCGACAGGTCGTTCTGATATCAATTTTGGGATTGCGACTTGAGCCGGGACAGGACACCAGCAGATTTTCTTTTGGGCTAGTCCGCGGCTGCAGCGACTGCGGGTTGCGGCACCGGTTCGGTACGTCGCGTGAACTTGATGGCTGACGACCATTCCTGCGACGGCTTCTCAATGAACTGATACATGATCCACGCTGCCCACATGCAGGCGGCCAGGCCGATGACGTCCAGCAGGCCGAGGAACCAGCTGGAGTACGGGATCCAGTGCGACATCATGCCGATCAGGCTCACGCCGATGGGAAGATGGATGAGGTAGAGCGAGTAACTGATATCGCCTACGCGATCCATCCGCTTGCTGTGGTAGGTGGAGAAGGCGATGAGCAGCCCGGTGGGCACAGCCACCAGCGGCACCAGCCAGCCGGAGATGCGGTGCAGGGTCAACACCATTACTGCGATCAGGCCCAGCATCTCGCGCATGTCGATAATCTCGGCACGATATTGAAAGACGAAGACGCCAATCAGAAATACCGGCAGATAGTGGAAGACCAGGCGATCCCAGTACACGGAGTAGTAGGCCAGCACCATCGCCGAGGTAATCAGGAAGCGCATCCAGCGCCTGGGACTGGCCAGCATCGGCATCACGAGTCCCACAAGCAGATACCACTGAAATTCGATAGCCAGCGTCCAGTAAACGACATTGATCCATGGGACGTGAAATATGTCGTTGAGGTAGGTGAAATGGAGCAACAGGTCGCTCCCGGTCACCGTCATGTGCGGGATTTTGAACAGCGGCTCGATGATGAAGTTTGTCGCCAGAATGCTGATGGCAATCGACGCCAGGTACGGCGGATAGAGCCGGATATTGCGCTTCAGCATGAAGCGGCCGTAGTCGCGCAGGGCGTAGCGCGAACGGTAGAGGCTCCACGGAATGACAAAGCCGGAAATGACAAAGAAGATGTCGACGCCCAAGTAGCCATACTTTCCGGTAGGGCTCAGCCACTTACTTTGCCCGGCTACGAAGTGGCCCCAGGCCACAGCCAAAGCGGCAAAGGCGCGGAGAGCATTGATAACGCTGATGCGTTGCTTGGGATCGGGTGTCGGCACTTATAGAACATTAAACGGGAGACGCGATGGACCGTCAAACGTTTGTTACATGATTACGGGCGGGTGAACTCTGTTCGGCATGGGTTAGGAGTGGAGCTTTCCATGCTGAGGCTGCCACTCAGTGCCGCCGTCGAATACATCGAATACAATGACAGTTAAAGGTGAACCATGAAGTTCCGCGGGTCTCGTCTGTTACATCCAGCTCTGCTCGCCATCGTCACGTTATGCCTCACGCTCCCTGTTCTGGCGGATGATCGCGGTGAGGGACCGCTCGACCCATCGCAGCCGCAAGGCACCACCGTCGACGAGATCATCCAGAAGTTTTCCGCCAAGGAGAAGCAGTTTAAACTCGCGCGCGAGCAGTACACCTACACGCAAGATGTTACGGTGCAGACGCTAGACGGCAGCACGGTTGACGGCGAGTATCACCAAATTAGCGACATTCTGTTTGATAACGCAGGCCATCGCATTGAGCAGGTGACCTTCGCGCCGCAGTCCTCGCTGGAGCGGGTGACGATGACGCAATCCGATTATGACGACATCCGTCACCGCCTGCCCTTCGTGCTGACCAGTGACGACATCGGGAAGTATCAAGTGGTGTATGTCGGCAAGCAGAAGGAAGACGAACTGGGCACTTACGTTTTCGACATCGCGCCGAAAGTGATGGAAAAGGGCGAGCGCTATTTCCAGGGGCGCATCTGGGTCGACGACCACGATTACCAGATTGTGAAAACCTACGGCGAGACCGTGCCCCAGGTGCACAACCCGAAGCATCCGGAAAAAGAAAACCTGTCGCCGAAGTACACCACCTGGCGCGAGCAGATCGACGGACAATACTGGTTTCCTACCTACACGTTCGCTGAAGACACGCTACACTTCGCCGGCAACGAAGACGTCAAGATGCGTTACATAGTGAAGTACAAAAACTACAAGCGTTACGGTGCGAAGTCGAAGATCACCTACGATGGCCAGGAGCTGTCGAAGACGGATGACAGCGGCAAGCAGAACGGAAGCCAGCAACCGAAGCAGTAAGAAAGCTTAATGATTAGGTTTGTGGACGGGTGCCCCATCCTGCTCGCCGATTTTTGCGAGAGGGTGGGGCATTTCACTATAGACACGTTCGCATACTGTGCGGCTGCTGATTGCCGTCCCTCTACGCTACTCGCGCTGACGACCGTTCGGCGGCTTGCTGGATGAAGCGCTTCATCACATTGGCCCACATCACCTTTTTGCGCTCGGCGCTTTCCTTCACCAGGCGACCCTGAGCGAACATCTGCAAGAGCACCTTCATCTTCAACGCGTCGAGCAGCGGCTCATCCTGCGCAGTGACGCCGTAAGCAGTCACAAACGCATCCTGCACCTGGGACGTGATGTTGCGATTGCAGAACGGATATTTCTCCAGCACCTCGATGGCGGCGAGAAAAATAGCCGCGTCCTGCAGCGAGTGTCCCTGTTGATTCAGGCTGGCGAACTCGCAAAATCCGATACCGTCGTCCGTCACCAGCACGTTGAGCGGAATGAACTCGGTCAACACCGCCGACGATTTCAGCGGCTTCTTGTGCTTACTCAGCGCGCTTTTAGCATTGGTCACGATCGCGTCGGTGGAGTCGGCCGGCAGCCCGTCTTTGCGAGCCTTGGCGCAAAGCTTCTCGAGCTCGTCCAACATGGCGTCGCCATCCAACGCCAGCGGCATGCCCGCCGTAGCCTTGTGAAACTGCTGCAGCCACTCGCCAGCCTGCCTGGCCGCGCCCTCCAAAAGATGGTGATGGCCGTTGTCGGGCAGCAAGGCGGCCTTCATGATGATGCTCTGCAAAGGCAGACCACTGACCTTGGTGCTCACCACGGCGCCAACCTCGGCAAAGTTTCCGATCGGCCGCGGAATGCCGTTCAGCTTGCGCTTTTCCGATGTCTGATGGGCGAACTGAAGGTTCTGCTCTTCCTTGCGCGCGTTCTCCTGGTGCGATTTGGAGCCGCTCTTACCGCGATAAAGCTTTGCATTCACTCGCTCGCTTCCGCTGTTGAAGTCCATCACGATCTCGTACGTGTAGTGGTCGGTCTTCGGGGTGTGCCCCACGACTCGCACCGCTCGCACCTCCGAATGTTCGGGGAAGTAGCTGGAACCAGAGTTCTTCAAATCTTCGACAATCTGATCAAGAGTGCTGTCTGCCATTCCATCTCCAAAAAATCAGTTCGTGCCGCTACGCAAGCACTTGGAAGTAAGATGCAGATTCAGGGCAACCTTAGAACGAAATGCGCGCAAAGTTCCTCGGTTGTCACCTGTGCCGCCGCGTAAGTTATTGATGGAATGAGACGTTCGAAGAAGTTGTACGAAAGGAATGGTCAGCCACGACGGTGCGAGACGCGGTGTTCACGTTGGGCATGAGCGCAATGCGGCTCGCGACGAAATTCAGTGGTTAGTAGAAAAGGTATTTCTGCCACTTCGCATCCGAGCGGCCCATCATGCGCATGATGTGACGGCTGGTATGCAAATTAAATGCGCGCGGCTCACGCGTTAGCCTCATGCTGGTTTCGTGCGGCAGCAAGTTCCCTTTCTTGCGATTGCAGGTATGGCAGCAGGCTACGAGATTTTCCCAGGTGGAAGCGCCGCCGCGCGAGCGCGGGATCACGTGGTCCAGCGTCAACTCGCCGGCGGCCAGAACCTTGCCGCAGTACTGGCAGGTATTGCGGTCGCGCAGCAGGATATTCTTGCGCGACAAAGCGCGCGTCTGATGCGGGATGCGGCGGTATTCGAGCAGGCGGATCACCGACGGCACACGCATAGCCAGGCGCGCGGCATGAAGCTCGTGGCCGTTGGCCTCTTCCATCATGGCCACGCCCTTCAGCACCAGGATGATGGCGCGCCGGGCGGCACACACGTTGATCGGCTCGTACGATGCATTCAGCACCAGTACCGGCGCGTGCATAGCCGCCCACTGCGGGCCTTCGGAATCTCCCGCCACGCGGGCGTGATGCATACAGCCAGCCAAGGACTTTCCATATCGGGACGCTGCGCTTTGGACCGAACTCGACATAGCCCTCTATACCGATGCGGCAACTTCTGCCGCTTCGATTTCCTCCTCTTCCCCGGCATCGGCAGTTTCCCGCAGGTCTGCGCCCTGGAAGGCGCGCGCCACGGTCACCGCCCAAACTCGTTCTGCACCGGCCGCCTTGAGCACGCGAGCGCACTCTGACAACGTGGTACCTGTGGTCATCACGTCATCGACCACGAGCACGTTGCGGCCGCGGACTGCCTTCGGATCGGCAACTCGAAAGGCGTCCCGCATATTCTCGATGCGTTCCTCGCGGCTGAGTCCTACCTGCGAAATCGTCTCGCGACGGCGGACCAGCGCCTCCGGTGCAATGGCAAGCTTCCGCTCAAAGTACTTAGATGCCGCACGGGCGATCAACTCGGCCTGATTGAAGCCGCGATCGTGCCACCGGGCCTTATGAAGCGGAACCGGGACGAGCACCGGGGACGCGTCCAGTCCCAAGTCGGCGATGGCTTCGCCCAGCATCTCTGCCAGAGGAACGGCCACAGGCCTCATACCTTCGTATTTCAGAAGGTGAATGAGCCCGCGCAGAGCGCCTTTGTATTCGCCGAAGGAAACAGCGCGGTCGAAGGCTGGCTCGTGGTCACGGCAATGGACACAGCGGCCGTCGCCCATCAGCAACTGGGCGCTGGCCAGACGGTCGCCGCACAAAATGCATTGCGGAGCGCGCGTCGGCTTGATCTCGGCCAGGCATTCCAGGCAAACAGGAACTCTGGAGATGTTATTGAGTGCGGTACGGCAGATACGGCAATCAGAAGGAAAGAGTTCGGAGAAGATACTTCGCAGAAGGGTGTTTCGGCCCGCAACGGCCACGGCACGTTGGGATACGCGCGTTTCTCGTCGTTTTCGCTTTAGCGTCTCACGACTGCTGAAGACGACCCTCCAACCGTCCTACTCCAGTAGGACCCCGTCGGTGGTGCGAGGAGACTCAGTCCGGTCCCGAAGCACCGTGACGGATTCAGTATAGAAGCTTCGCAACTGACGTGCAATGCTGGTTAAGATTCCTCCTGGCAGGATTCATCAAGGATTCACGGAATCGGCCGTCGCCGTTATTCCCCAGCCAGCGCCTTGTATTGCGCTGCGGTCAGCGGAACCACCGAGAGCCTTCCCTGGCGCACCAGGGGCGAATCCGCGAACAGCTTGTTCGCTTTCACCTCGGCCAGGGTGACGGGCTTTCCGATCGCCTTGCCTACCTTGATCTTCACCAGCGGCGTCTTGGGATCGGCGGCATCGACGGACACTACCGTCGCCGTTCCTACGGCCGTCTTGTCGTCGCCGGTGTGATAGATGATGAGGCGCTCGCCCGGCTTCATCTCGCGCAGGTGTTTTACCGCAGTGGGATTGGTGACGCCGTCCCAGATGGTCTGCTTGTCGCGCTCCAGGTCAGCGAAGGAATAAACAGTCGGCTCGGTTTTCAGAAGATAGTCCACGTCGGTCGATCTCCTCTTGCGTTCCACATTCTATCCGGGTTCCGGCCAAAGCACCCGCACTTGTGTACGATAGCGCTGGCGTGCTAACTTGCGCCGTCGCTATAATTTGTGCGCACCTCCGAGGTTTGCCTGAATGAGCTCGACTACCACCGAAGCACCCAGGAAGTTCCGGTCCTACGTTCCCGACAACACAACGATGCCGGAGTTCACCCTTCGCGCCGTGCTTCTCGGCCTTGTTCTTACCGTCGTTCTCGGCGCCGCCAACGCCTATCTGGGCCTGCGTGCCGGCATGACCATTGCCGCCACCTATCCTGCGGCCGTCATCGGCATGGCGATCCTGCGCCTGATGAAGGGCTCTATCCTTGAAGAGAACATCGCGCGAACCGTGGGCTCCATCGGCGAGTCGGTGGCCGCGGGCGCCATCTTCACGATTCCGGCATTCGTGATTTCTGGCGCGTGGCCGGTCTTCGATTTTCAGCACGCATACTGGAAGTCGTCGATCCTGATGCTGCTGGGCGGCATTCTTGGCATTTTGTTTGTCACCCTGTTGCGCCGAGTGATGGTCGAAGACCCCGAACTTCCCTTCCCTGAATCGGTGGCGGCCTCGCAAATTCACATTGCCGGACAGCAGGGCAGCCGCGCAGCGAAGATTCTGTTCGGCAACATGGGATTCGGCGGGCTGATTTACCTGCTGGGACAGTTCAGCCTGTTCAGCGCCAGTCGCGATTTCATCGTGCATGTCGGCAACCTTGGGACCAGCTTCGTGCGCATGGGACGCTCCGCCGCAGCTCCCAAGCTGCCGGCTGGAGCCGTGACCACCGTCTCCGCTCCGGCCATCAGCCCGGCGTATTTGGGCGTGGGCTACATCATCGGACCGCGTCTGGCATCGCTGAACTTTGCCGGCGGCGTGATCGCGTGGGGACTGCTGGTACCGCTCATCCTCTTTCTTGGCGGACCGACACTGGTGGCGCAATTCGCTCCAGCGGGCACTACGATTCCGGACACCGGTTTCTGGGCAGGACAAGCCGGCGCGGTGTGGAGCTTCATCGTACGTCCCATCGCCGTCGGCGGCATGCTGGTCGGCGCCTGCTTCACGCTTTTCCGCATGCGCAAGAGCCTCGGCATCGGCATGGCGCGCGCGGTCTCCGACCTGAAGAAGTCGGCTTCCGCGCACGCCGACACCGCTCGCACCGGACGCGACCTGAACGCCAAGTTTGTTTTTACCGGACTGTTCGTCGTGCTGATCGCGATGGTGTTTCTGTATAAGAGCTACGCCGACTCGTGGGGCCCGGGAATTGTCGCCGCGATTGTCATGATGATCGTCGGCTTCTTTTTCGCGGCCGTCTCCGGCAATCTGGTCGGCATGATTGGTTCGTCGAATAATCCGATTTCCGGCTTGACGCTGGCCGCCCTGGTCATCGCCGCAATCCTGATGGTCCTGATGGGCGTCTCGGGCATTCACGGCGTCGCGGCTGTGTTGGGCGTCGCGGCCGTGGTCTGCATCTCCTCGGCAGTCGCGGGCGAGATGCTGCAGGACTTGAAGGTCGGACATATTCTCGGTGGCACCCCCGCCAAGATGCAGATTGGCGATTTCATGGGCGTCACCGTTGCCAGTTTCGCGCTGCTGCCAGTCCTGCTGCTGCTGAACCAGGCGAACATTAATAGCGGCGGAATCGGATTTGGCGATCCTCAGCTGCCCGCTCCGCAAGCCGGCCTAATGGCGATGCTGTCGCGCGGCATCGTTGGCGGCGAGATGGCATGGCCGCTGATTGTCGTCGGCATCCTGATGGGATTTGCGCTGATCATGGTCGAGGTCAAGAGCCCCATGCTCTTCGCCGTGGGCATGTATCTGCCGCTGGAAACGACTTTCGCGATCTTTATCGGCGGCATGATTCGCTGGTTGACCGACAAGATGCGCGACAGCAAGAACTTCAACGAAGCTCAGAAAGCGCGCGTAGAAAATGCCGGAGTGCTGACGGCGTCGGGCTTCATCGCCGGCGAGGCGCTCATGGGAATTGTCATTGCGGTGTTCAAATACAAACAATGGCCATTGCCGGTGATCTTCCAGCATCCGCCGTTGATTGGCGGATTCGTAATGCTGGTGGTGCTGGCTATCGTGATGATCCGCGTGCCGCTGGCTAACGCCGGCAGCCCCGATGAACCGGCTCCGCCGACCGCGATCATGTAAGGGCGAGCACTGTAGACGCGGCACAGATCAGTCGTGCCTGAAGCGAACTCAATCCATTAACATCCGCACGCCCCGCCCTGAAAGGGCGGGGTTATCTTCGATCGTGGCGACAGCGCTTTAGCCCTGCGCCCATTCGCCATGTCCTAGAATAGTTACGGATGCCTACTCGCTGGATCTGCACTTATCTGTTCGCCGCCCTCTGCCTCTTTACTGCCTGTTCGCATAAGCCGGAGCCTAAGCGATATCCGCTCGACGGCCGCGTGGTTGCAGTTGATCCTGCGCAACACCAGATCACGGTCGCTCATCACGATGTTCCCGGCTTGATGAAAGGCATGACCATGCCATTCCTGGTCGCCAATAGCGACACCTGGGTCTTCCAGGCGATTGCTCCCGGCGATCAGATACACGCGACGCTGATCCTCGGCAATGACGCCGAGTTGCAGGACATCACGTTCAACAAGGTCAGCGATAGCGCTGTCGATGGCACTTCGCAACTGCACATTCCCGAGCCCGGACAGGAAGTCCCCAACTTCACGCTCGTCAACCAGGATGGCCACACGATCCATCTCAGCCAGTTTCGCGGCAAGCCACTGCTGCTGACCTTCATCTACACCCACTGCCCGTTCCCCGACTACTGCCTGCGCATGAGCGGCAACTTCGGACGCGTGCTGGAGCAGCTTCAGCAAAATCCGAAGGCGTTCGAACAGACTCAGTTACTGTCGATCAGCATCGATCCCGACAACGACAAGCCGGCCGTACTGCGTGCCTATGGTGAGCATTATGTCGGACGCCTCGACCCGAAGTTCCAGCACTGGCAGTTCGCTTCGGGCACGCCGGAGCAGGTTCGCAAGGCTGCCGACTTCTTCGGGCTGGCCTACAACAGCAAAGACGGCCAGATCGTCCACGGGCTGCAAACTGTGCTGGTTGGCAAAGACGGTAAAATCCTCAAGGTGTACTCTGGTAACGACTGGAAGCCCGACGATGTGGCTGCCGATTTTGTGGCTGCGGTTGCCGGATAAGACACAGCGTCGAACGAGTCGAGTTCGTTCATAAAATCCTAAGGAGCTTACATGCCACAAGCCCAGGCGATTGCCCGGCTCAATGATCTTCTCCGCGGTATGGACACGGCAATCCTCACGACAATACGGCCTGACGGCTCGCTGCACAGCTGCCCGATGGCCTCGCAAGGCGCCTCCGACGACGGCGCATTCTGGTTCATCTCCAGCAGCAAAAGCGAAAAGGTAGAAGCGGTGCGCACGATTCAGCGTGTGAGCCTCTGCTTTGCCAACCACGTCGGCAACCACTACGTCTCGGTTAGCGGCTTCTGCGAGCTGGTACGAAATAGCGAAACGGCCCAGCAGCTGTGGAATCCTAACTACAAGTCCTGGTTTCCCGGCGGCCTCGAAGATCCTGACCTTGTGCTGATGAAGATCGTGGTGCAGCAGGCCGAATACTGGGACCCTGCGCAATCTCGCATGGTGTCACTGAAAGGCTTCGATCCGGCTGCCATAACTTAGAGGCGGCCGGTTGTGTATCCATCGGCCAGGTTAAGGAGAAGCAGATGACTCGAGGTTTCTTCTTGGAGTGTCGCTCTACCTTAGTCGGTGCGATTACGGCGGTGATTTTCCTGACGTGCAGTTTCGCCTCAGCGCAGAATCCGCCGCGCAGTTCCACCGCCGACATTCCCTTCGATTTCTACATTTCGGGGGTAAAGATGTCTGCGGGTCAGTACACGCTTGACCTCATCGCGCCTACGTATGTTCTGCTGCGCAGCCAGGACGGCAAAACTCAGCAGGATCTTTACTTCCTGCAGTCTGCTCCGCCGACTAAAAATCTTCCATCGAAGCTGCTGTTTGCGCTGCGGGGCGGAAAGTATTATCTGGCAGGTGTCTGGAGCGCGTACGGCAAGTCACAGCTATCGTCGTTCACCTCCCAGACAGGCGACCAAAAGAAGGACGTCCCACTGAAGCCGGTGGAAAAACCTGTGGCCAAACCGTCGCCCGGTCTGTAATAGTTGTTTGCCCCGGGCACACGGGGCCGCACGAGCGGCGATCAGCCGTCGCGTGCCAGAAGACTGCACATCTTGAAGGGATGAAAACTTCGCCATGAATCAGAAGGGCGTTTTTGTAAAAGGAAGGATATTCCTGACCCGTACGTTGACCATCGTCTGCATTGCCGCCCTGTCCGGCGCCGCCGTCGCGCAGATGGGCGGCGGCATCAAACCCCGAGCTGCAGCAGAAGGTTATGGCGCTTAAGCAGCAGGCCGCCGCCAACAAGCAGCGTCTGCACCACTATCAGTGGACTGAGACGCAGCAGATCACTCTCAAAGGCGATCAGAAGCCGGAGCGGGTCTTCCAGTGCTCCTATGGACCGAATGGCCAGGTGCAGAAAGTCCCCCTGGGGGCACCGCCCGAGCAGCAGCAAAAGGGCGGCAAGCTGCGTCAGCGCATCGTCGAGAAGAAAACCGACGAGATGAAGGATTACATGCAGCAGGTGCAGAGCTTGCTGTCGATGTATGTACCGCCGAATGCGGAACTGATCCAGCAGGCCATGCAGAAGCACAATGTTTCGATTGATAAGACCGTGGGCTCGAACCTTACCCAGCTGGTCTTCCACAACTACGCCAAACAGGGCGACCAGATGAGCATCGGCTTTGATGCAGCGGCGAAGAAGATCGCCACCATCAACGTGAATACCTACATGGACGACCCGAAGGACGCGGTCACGCTCGCAGTCCAGATGGCGAGTCTGCCCGACGGCACCAACTACGCGGCGCAGACCGTGCTGAACGCCACGGCGAAGCAGATTCAGGTGACCACCAGCAACTCGAACTACGCGAAGATTCAGTAGACGAGAGTCCCGCAACGCGAGAGGTACCTTCTTCAGCCCAGCGCGCAAGCGCTGGGTTTCGCGCATTAGGAGCCGGCTTCAGCCGCTCCACTTACGGCAGAATCACCGCCGCCCCATCGATGGCATCCTGCTTGACCGCCAACAGCGCTTCATTGGCCTGGTCGAGCGAGAACGACTTTACCTTCGGCTGCAGGTTGATGTCGGCTGCAAGCTTCAGGAAATCACGAGCATCGTCGCGCGTCATGTTGGCGACGCTGCGGATCTGCCTCTCGCCCCACAATAACGTGTCGTAATCGAATTGCGGCATGCGGTCCAAGTGAATCGCGTTGATCGACACCACTCCTCCCTTTCGCAGGCTCGACAGGGCCGCCACTACGACATCGCCACTGGGCGCAAAGGTCACCGCACGATCCAACGCCACCGGCGGCTTGTCGGTCTCAGCTCCAACCCATTTGGCTCCGAGCGATTCAGCCAATTTGCGATGCGATTCTCCGCGCGTCGATACGTAGACATCGCAGTTCCACGCATGCAACACCTCGATCGCCAGATGCGCTGACGCGCCGAAACCGAACAGTCCAACGCGCTCGCCCTTCTGTGTTCCCGCAACGCGTAAGGCACGAAAGCCAATGATGCCCGCGCACAATAATGGCGCCGCGTGCAGGTCGTCGAGCTCGTGCGGCAACGGGAAAACAAAATCGGCACGGGCCAACGCGTACCGGGCATAGCCTCCGCGAACCGTATAGCCAGTAAAGGTCGGTTGATCGCACAGATTCTCCATGCCGTTGCGGCAGAACCAGCACGTCCCATCGGTTCCGCCGATCCACGAGACTCCCACCCGGGTTCCAATGGGTAACTCAGCCGTCGCGCCGTCTACCACATCGCCAACAATCTGGTGCCCAGGAATATCGTTCTCAATTCTGGGCGGTAGCTCGCCCTCGACGATGTGCAGGTCCGTGCGGCAAACGCCGCAGGCGCGGACCTTCAGCAGGACTTGGTTCGCCTCAACCTTTGGTTGGGAAACATCTTCGATGTGGAGTGGCTTCTGCGCGATGGGTGCGGGTTGATGCAGAACTGCGGCTTTCACGGCTCCTCCATAACCCTACGATTCTATTCTGCGCTCGCAGACGCTTGCAGCCGTACGCCGGCGCCATCATCTCCCGTGAGAGTTCCGGCTGACCGTAGGTATCCGTTCACCGGGGCTAATGGGGGTCCAGCGTGTGGAAGAACAACACCAGCTTCGCACCGACAACATCGGCGGTCGCGATGGGAGCAACGATCGTATTGGTGCGCCGAAACCAGGTCTCGACTTCGACTTTGGGGGTAATCCGTGAGATGACGCCGACGCGCCAGTTGTACTGTGCCCATTCGCCCAGCTCGCAGTTGTAAAACTCTTCGACGGAGCCATAGGGCGTAAAGGCGAACTTGCGAACCTGGAAGCTGCGCGCCAGCGTCAGGCGGTTACGATATCGCCAGGAAAACTGTTTCGGCAGGCCTTGCAGATCGATGCGGTTGCGATCGCCGATTTCGAAACCGAGTGGCAGCGGAAGACGCGGCGTCAACTCCAGCACGCCATTCTTCTGCGCTGTTTCCTTCCCATAGAGATTCTTCACGTAGCGATAGCCAACGCGAAAGGTCAGATATTTACTTCGCTCCGGGTTGGTCAACTTCAAGTGAGGAATGAAGTTCAGCAGGGCTATATCAAGATTGGGGCCCAGCACGAACTCAGGATGCGATTCGTCCTTCCCGGGCGAACCCGAGGCGAGCATCATGAAGTCAATGGAATGTGTGAGCCCGACATAGGTATCGACCTGCGACCAGAAAACCGTCGGGGTCGCCGGGGCTTCCAATGGGGCGGGCGCCTGCGCCTGAGCGCTGGTCAAAAGCGTCGCTACGAAGAATGCAACGCCTCCCATGCGCTGGAGACAAACTCTCCCTTTCGACCGCCGGTCGAACAATCGCCGCCTCGAAGCTAGATTTCGATCAACCTGATTGTGGCAGGAGCGCTTCATTATGGCATCCGGAGCGTGCACGGAAAACTATTTTCCTGTCATGCAAAGGAATTGCACCATGCAGATCGATTCGAGAGGCAAGGCCGATCCTTCTTCTCACACGCACATCCAACACTAGTGAAATAATCGTGCTTTCCGCCGATATTCATGGACCTGACCCAAACCAAGCCTTCGGATCTACGGACGCCGGCCTCGCGCCGCCATACCGAGCTGCTGCAACTGCAAGACGTGAGCAAAAGCTACGTGACCGACGGCGAGACTGTACACGCGCTCAATGGTGTATCGCTTTCGATGGGCGCGGGCGACTTCATCGCATTGGTCGGCCGCAGTGGATGCGGCAAATCGACACTGCTGAACCTTTCCGGGGCAATGGATTTCCCGACTGGTGGGCGGGTGCTGTTGGACGGCGTTTCAACCTCGGAGCTCGACGACAACGGATTGACCCGTCTGCGCCGCGAGAAGGTCGGCTTCATCTTTCAGTCGTTTCAGTTGCTGAATACCTTAAGTGTTCTCGAAAATGTCGAGCTGCCACTGCTGCTGGCCGGTGAGTCGAAGACGCGGGAGCGTGCCGGGCAGAAGCTCGAGCTGGTCGAACTCGCCGACCTCGGCAACCGCATGACACATCAGCTCTCCGGCGGTCAGATGCAGCGGGTCGCCATCGCTCGCGCCATGGTTCACGATCCCAAGCTGTTACTGGCCGACGAGCCTACCGGTAATCTCGACACCCAAACCGGCAACGTGATTCTCGATTTGCTGCGCCGCATTGCCGACGAGCAGAAGACGGCAATCCTGATGGCCACGCACAGCATGGAAGCTGCCAACATCGCCGACGCCGTAGTCCGCATGCGGGATGGCAGGATTGAAGAGGTCATCGCGCGATGAGGTCGCGCCTGAAGATTTTCTATCGGCTCATCGTTCGTCCGCTTCATCGGGAGCCCGCGCGCACGTTACTCACTGTCCTCGCCGTGGCGTTAGGAGTCGCCGTGGTGCTGGCCATCGAATTGGCCGGCGATGCTGCCGCTGGGTCATTTCGTTCCTCCATCCAGAGCCTTACCGGCAGTGCGAATCTGGAAGTCACGGCCGTGGGCGGCGTTCCCGACAGCGTCGTCGCCACGCTGGCCACGCTTCCCTACCCAATCAAAGTCGAGCCGCGCATCGATGACTTCGCGACCATGCCCGCGACCGGCCAGTCGATCCCGCTAGTCGGCCTCGACCTGATAGCCGACCACCCAGAAGGCTTCAGCCTGCCCGAAGACGAGCGGACCGGCACCAACAGCCTCGCGCAAAACCTGACCAACGATAACGTCTGGGTCAGCTCACGTCTGGGTGCGAAGGTCGGGGACACAATTCCGCTCCAGATCAACGACGAGGTCCATCCGTACACGATTCGGGGCGTGCTCAGAGATTCAGGCGACGCCGGCGGATTGATCCTGATGGACATCGCCACCGCTCAGCGCGCCCTAAAGCGCGCGAACCGCGTCGACCGCATTCTCATCACGGTCCCAGTCACGCCTTCGGTGGAGCAATGGGAGCAGCGGCTGCGCGCCGTGGTGCCTGCGGGCGTCGAGCTTCGCCGTCAAGGCAGTGAGACCACTGAGAACCGCAAGATGCTCAGCGCTTTCCGATGGAACCTGCGCATTCTCAGCTACGTCGCACTGGTGGTCGGCGCGTTCCTGATCTTCAACACGATCTCGGTGTCTGTCGTACGCCGCCGGCCAGAGATTGGCATTGCGCGCGCGTTGGGCGCCAGCCGCACGGCCGTGCTGAGCGCGTTTCTTGGTGAAGCCGCGTGCTTCGGAGTAGTCGGCGGACTGGTTGGCATTGTCCTCGGCAGGTTGCTGGCGATCGGAGCGGTGCGTCTGCTGGGAGCCACGGTCGACAATCTTTACGTCAGCAGCACTCCCGCGCCGATTCAATTGACGCCGTTGGCAGTTCTTTTCGGCCTTGCGATTGGAGTCGGGGTCTCGCTGGCTTCGGCCGCTTCGCCTGCGCACGAGGCGTCGCTGGTCGCGCCGGTCGAAGCCATGGCGCGCGGTGAGCGCGAGTATGCTACACGCGTCCACAAGATTCGCGATCTCTGGATTGGTTTCGCCCTGGCGATCGTCGGGGCCGCAGCGTCGTTCGCGCCCGCCATCGCAGGGAAACCTTTCTTCGGATATGCTGCGGCGCTCCTGTTCATCGCTGCTTGTGCGTTCGCGATTCCTGCGCTGGTCAGCGGATTGACGGCGATTTCGTCCGGCATGTTGCGCCGGCTCGGCGGTGTCGAGGCGATGCTGGCCTCGCGTAGTCTGGCATCGTCGCTGCGTCGAACCTCGGTGCTCGTCGGTGCGCTGGCGACGGCGATTGCCATGACCACATCGGTCGGCATCATGGTTGGCAGCTTCCGCCAGACCGTGCAGGTGTGGATGAATAATCAGCTCAAGGCCGACTTGTTCATTGCTCCGGCTACGAACCCTTCCGCCGATCGCCATCCGATCATTGATGTCGCGCCTGTCGCAGAAGCTGGCTGCATTACCAGGCGTCGCGGGCGTCGATCGTTTTCGCGAGTACGAGATCAGCTATCAGGGACTGCCTGCGATCCTCGGCGTGGGCGACACGCTCGGCCCGCATCCACTCGGAAAGGTTGAGTTCTTCTCCGGGCGCTCGACCGAGCAAATCAACCGAGAGCTTCGCGCCGAAGACAACGTGATTATCAGCGAGCCTTTTGCGAACAAGCACCATCTGCGCGCGGGCGACATCATCGTTCTGCCGCTGGGCGATGCGCAAGTTCGGTTTCGCATCATCGACGTCTTCTACGATTACGGCACGGAAAAAGGATTCATGGTCATCGACCGGACGCGAGCGCTGCGGTATCTGCCCGATCCGGCGGTGTCGAATATGGCGGTCTACATCGCGCCCGGAGCGAACATCGACGCGGTTCGTAAAGAAGTTGAGCAGGTAGCCGCCGGGCACAATCTTGTTATTTACACCAACCGCAGCCTGCGCGCCCAGGCGATCCAGATCTTCGATCGCACGTTTGCGATTACCTATGCGTTAGAGGTGGTTGCGGTAATCGTCGCGGTCATCGGAATTGCCGGTGCGATGCTGGCGCTGGTGATCGATCGCCGCCGCGAACTCGGTTTGTTACGCTTCCTCGGTGCAGCGGTTTCGCAGATTCGCAAACTCATTCTGGTAGAAGCGGGCTTGATCGGTCTGCTGGCCAACATCGCCGGGCTCGGCCTGGGGATTGTTTTGTCGCTGCTGCTGATTTTCGTCATCAACAAGCAGTCGTTTGGCTGGACCATTCGCTTTCACTGGCCGATTGCGGTGCTGCTCGGTGCGCTGACTCTCGTCTACGTAGCTACGGTGCTGGCGGGCTTCTATCCGGCGCGCGTGGCCACTTCGCTGAATCCGATCGAGGTGGTGCATGAGGAGTAAGGCGATTGCGGTCTTGCTGCTCCTCATGTCGACGCTGCCGATGCCGGCGCAGTATCAGCAGGCCATGCCGGGCTATCGCTACGAATTCCCGCGCGACCACTTTGACCATCCCGACTATCGCACCGAGTGGTGGTACTACACCGGCAATCTCAGGGCAGCCGACGGACACCGCTTCGGCTTTGAGTTGACGTTCTTTCGCCAGGGGGTCGACCGCAATGCTCAAGCCGGTGGCGATTGGGCTGTGCGCGACATCTATCTCGCGCATCTGGCGTTGAGCGATATCGGCGGCGGAAAGTTCTATCACACGGAACGCCTGAATCGTGCCGGTCCTGGACTCGCCGGCGCCAGCCTGCAGCAACAGCGAGTGTGGAATGGCAACTGGCAAGTGCAGTGGAAAGATGGAACGCAGCAACTGCAGGCGATAACTTCCGATTACGTGTTGCGCCTCTCGATGACGTCGCGCAAGCCACCCGTCATTCATGGCCGCAACGGGATCAGCCAGAAAGGCGCGGGTAACGGCAATGCCTCACACTACATTTCGTTCACGCGTCTGCTGACGAATGGCACGATTGAATTGAACGGCAAGACGTATTCCGTCGAAGGCACGTCGTGGATGGATCATGAGTTCTTCAGCAGCGGCCTCGACAAAGACGAAGTCGGCTGGGACTGGCTGAGTCTGCAGCTCGCTGACAACATCCGAGCTGATGCTGTATCGGCTGCGGCATAAAGACGGCAGCGTCGATCCGTACTCGTCTGGGACGTACGTGGACGCGAACGGCAAGTCGACATTCCTCGCTGCCCACGACTTCTCTATGACGCCTATGGGTGAGACCTACAACAGCCCGGTCACAAAAGCGGCTTATCCCATTGCGTGGAGAGTCGCGATCCCGTCTCTGGGCCTGGAACTGCAACTTAGAACGCCGCTGGCATCACAAGAGTTAACGAGCGGCGCCAATGCCGGCTTGTCGTACTGGGAAGGCGCGATTGACATCGGCGGAACCCGCGGCGGGGCGCCGATCGCGGGCGTTGGATATCTGGAGATGACCGGATATGCGGAACCAATGACGCTGGAAGCCAAGTAATCCGTCGGCCTCGCAGCAATTCTTCAGCCTCGATGAAGAAAAACTTCTTGCGGTAAGTCTCCCTGGATACGCGCGAGTATCAGCGAAAGGTGCGGTATCGGCTGCTTCCCGGTGTCTGGTAATGCGAAATCTGGGAGAATGGTTCCATGATTTCGCAGAGCGCTGCGCGCTCTTCTACTCTGCACACTATGTTTGCCCGTCATCTGCAACGCCGCCGATAAACCTTCCGATCTCTCCAACACGCTCGATCAGGTTTCCGCGGCTTACGCCAAGCTCGAACCGCAATCGATTCGTCCGGCCGAGGGCTTTATCAAGTACGACTACCTGATCCCCGCCGGCTACTACAAACAGATGTGGGACTGGGACGGCTTCTTCATCGGCTCGCATCTGGCGCAGCAGGGCAAGCCGCAATACCTGAAGTATTGGGTGCTCGACTTTGCCGGCGCGATCGATCAGGACGGCTACGTCGCCGGTTGCATCACGACCAAGGGTCCGCGGCCGCTGATGGGGCGCTTCGCCATGAAGCCGTTTCTGGCGCAGGGCGCGGTAATCGCCTCCGAAGGGCTGAACGATTACTCCTGGGTCAAGCCGATCTGGGAGAACATGCGCAAGGTCATCACTTATCGCGAGCAGACGCAGTTCGATCCCAAGTACGGGCTGTTCTTCTGGGAGAACGCGATCTCTTCCGGTGCCGACAATAACGTCGCGCTGACCAATGATCCCAAGGATAAGAGCGCCATCCTCGCCACCGACATCAGCACGTTCCAATATCGCGAATACCAGGCGATGGCAAAGCTCGCCGATAAGCTGGGCTACAAAGACGAAGCCGAGGAGTATCGCAAGAAAGCTTCGGCGCTGAAGGCGGCGATGCTGCAGCACATGTGGTTTGCTGACGAGGCAATGTTCTACAACATCCGCCGCGACACCGGGAAGCCGGTAAAGCGCATCAGCTATTCGAGCTTCGTTCCTCTGATCGCCGACATTCTCCCTGAAGCAAGCGCCAAACAGATGATCACGCGCTACATGCTGAACAAAGACGTCATGCTGGCCCCGTACGGCGTGCGCAGCCTGTCGAAACAGGATCCGGAGTACAACAATGCCGCGATCATCGTTCCCTACTCGAACTGGCAGGGTCCGATCTGGATCAACGCGAACTACATGAACTACATCTCGCTCAAGAAATACGGCTTCAACAAAGAGGCGGCGGAGCTGTCGGACATTCTCGGCCGCATGGTTGTCGCCGACATCAACAAGTGGGGCTCGATGCACGAAGACTACGATGCCGAAACCGGCGCCGGGCTGGCGCCCACGCCTGAGCAGTCGGAGAACCACGTCTTCTCGGGATTCGTAGGATGGAATCTGCTGGCGCAGGATATGTTGCAGTGCGAAGCGAAAGGCAAGTGCGAATTTCTGGGATGGTATGGGGTGAAGCAGTAGGTACGGGCTTCTGTGGCGAAGTGCATTGCAGAGTGGCCAAGTGCGAACCCGCGCTGGAGTTCCTACATCCTTTCCTCAGGAACGAAAGATGAATATCGACGTCGTCCTAAAGCGATTTGAAAATCCGGATGAAACACTCACCTTCCCGAAAGGCAAGTTCGAGATCGTACACGTAGGCGGAATGACGCTTGGGCGTGCTACCTACGAGCCGGGCTGGCGCTGGTCGGAGCACATCGGAAGGGCCACCGGCGCCAAGATGTGCATGGTCGACCATGTTGGCATCGTCGTGTCGGGTCGCTCAGGGCTGTCGATGGAAGATGGCAGCGAGCGAGAGATGAACGCAGGCGACGTGTTTTATGTTGCGCCCGGCCACGACAGCTGGGTGATTGGCGACGAGCCCTATGTCTCCATTCATCTCATGGGTGCCGAGCAGTACGGGAAGAAATAGCTACGGTGTGCCGTAGACCTTCTTGTAGACCTCGGCGTTGCGCACGATGGCCTGCACGTACTCGCGCGTTTCCGTGAACGGGATCGATTCAACGAACTCCTCGATGTCGCGGTAGTTCCCGGAGGCGCGCCAATCCTCCACGCGATCGGCGCCGGCGTTGTAGGCGGCCAGCGCATATTCAACTTGCCCTCCGAAGTGATCAACCATTTCGCGGAAGTAATGCGTACCCAACTCGATGTTCGTGTCCGGGTTCAGCAGCGAATCGGTGCTGTAGTGCGACAAGCCGGTCTTCTTGGCTTCGCCTTTGCCGGTGCGGGGCAGCAACTGCATCAGGCCATACGCGTTGGCATGTGAGATCGCGCTGGGATTGAACTCGGACTCCTGCCGAATCAACGAAGCGACCAGGTACGGATCAAGCCCGTTGGCCTCCGAGGAACTGCGCAGCGCGTCCCAGTACGGGCGCGGGAAAAGTCCCTGCCAGTAGGGCGACGGCAGGTCGCTGACATCCATCGAGAAGTAGCCGCTGATCGCGCGTTTCAGCGCCTGCAGCGCGCGATAATATTCGCCGCCGCTGGTGTAAATCTTGGCGATCTCGATCATCTCCCAGCTTGGTCCGGACGAACTCCCAGCCTGCAACTCGCGCACGGCAAGGTCGGTCATGCCGGCGTTCTCCAGCAGTTTGGCGCGGTTGTAATGAAGATCGTCTTCGGGAGGCGTCGTCACCTGCGAAACCGGATCGAGCGCGGCCTGCGCCGGAACATGCTGTAGCGAAGCCACAACCACCGCGGGAGCCTGAGGCAGCGTCGTCAGCCGGCGCCGCGCCAGCACGGCGTAGTAATAGTTGCGATAGCGGCTGCTCAGCTTCTGGTAATAAGCCCGGGCAACACCGTAGTCGCGATCGTCCTCGGCCATGCGGCCACGCCAGTACATGGCGTTGGGGACTTCATTCGTTCCCGGATAAAACTCAATCTGCTCTTCAAAATACTTCTTGGCTTCCTCGCGACGGTTCTGACGATAAGTCAGCCATGCACACTTCCAATGCGCGTAGGCGGCCTTGTTTCCTTCCGGAAAGCGTTCGTGAATCTCGCGATAGTAATCGATGGCCTTGTCGTAATCTTTGCGCAGCAGATACATGTTGCCCGCGCTCATCAAAGCGGCTTCCAGCCACGGCGATTTCGGCGTGCTGGCGCGCATGTGTTCCAGAATATTGCTGAGCGACGCGTCGTCATTCTCCGTGCGCGCGATCTCGGCCTGCTGATACCACTTCTCCGCGCTGGCATCGCTGCCGTCGTCGGGAATCCGGGCGAGCGCGTCTTTCGCTTTCCGCGTATCCCCGTCCTTCATATACGAGTTGGCCAGCTGGATCAGCCCGGCTGATTGCTTGCCCGGCGGGGAAAGATCAACCACGTACTGATACTCGTCGGCTGCGGCGCCCCAGCGTCGCGCTTTGTACAACGCATCGGCGCGTTCGAGATGCTCGGCATAGGTCACCGGCGGCAGAGCCTCTTCTGCCGGAATCTTGCGAAGATCGGCGTAGGCTGCGTCGGCCAGGTAGTTCGTAGCGAAACCGTAATAGACATGCTGAAGAATTTCCGCGCCGGTCTTCGGCTGCCCGCTCTGCACGTAGGCTTTGGCAAGGTAATATTCGGTCTCAGCGCTGGCCGGGGTGCGATGCGCTTCCAGCAGACGAATCGTTTCGGCCGGCTGATTCAGCGCCAGCATGGCCTTGGCATCGGCAATCATCGCGTCGTGGTCATAGAGCGAGTCCGGGAAACGCGTGCCAAAGTCGCGCAGGTAGGCTAGCGACTCCTCCGGATTGTTGCTCAATACGTACGAATTGCCGATGAAGAACGCGACGTAATCCTTCAACTCGCCGATTTGCGGCTCCGCTTTCTGTAGCGCGGTAATCGCAGCGGGATATTGCGCGTCAAGATAATGCGCATAGCCGATGGCGAACCAGGCGAGCGAGCCGGCCTCGGTACCGGCGTGGGTGTGAGCATAATTCTCAACTCCGGCGTAAGCTGCCGGAGTGCGAAATTCGACCAACTGCCGCGCCATTGGCCGCAGATCGTTGGAGGCCACGAACGTCTTCTTCATCTGGTGAGCACGCGCGGCGGTCACCTTCTTACGCGGCTTGCGAGAAGTCGACTTCTTGCTGGCTGTGGTCTTGTGCGTCGAACTCGAGGCGGTCGACTTCTTCTTGTGCGTGGATGAGTTGCTCGAGGAAGACGTGCTGTCTTGCGCGGCGAATCCCCTGCCGGTCACAACCAACAGGCAGAGCAGCGTGGTGACGAAAAGGCGAATACGGGTGCTCACTGCATGCAGTTTAGCGCGATTGGAGCTGCCGTGGACGAATGTGTTCCGTTGACAGAATCGGTACCCAAGGTGAAACCAAACCCTGGGCCGCTCCGTATGATAAGCAGGCGGCAACGAACCTGTGCCGGTCACACGCAAGGTTCGAGCATAAAATTCGCTCCGGGTTTTTCCCAATTCCCGTTGGAGTAGGTACAATGGGTTCCGGGCATTTTTCTGTCTTCTGGCGTAAAATCCTGAATCTGCATAGATATGGGCACCATCCAACCAAGAGTAGCTGAACCAGTTGGCGATGAACTTGCTCTGGTTCACGCGGCGAAAGCCGGCGACATCAGCGCCTTCGAGGAGCTGGTGCGTCGGTACGATCGCAATGTTTTCCGGATTGCGCAACACATCACGCAGAACCGCGAGGACGCTGAAGATGTGGTGCAAGATGCCTTCCTGAAGGCTTACCAGAATTTGGCAAACTTTCAGGAGCAGTCAAAGTTTTATACTTGGCTGGTCCGGATCGCGGTGAACGAGGCGCTGATGCGCCTGCGACGTCGTCGTCCGGAGCGGATGGTTTCGCTCGACGAGGACATTAAGACGGAAGAAGATTCCATGCCGCGAGAAGTCGCGGACTGGGCTCCGAATCCGGAGCAGCTTTATTCGCAGGGCGAGCTGAAGGAGATTCTGGGCAAGACCGTACAAGGTTTGCCGCCGAGTTTCCGCACGGTGTTCGTCTTGCGCGATGTGGAAGGTCTCTCGACCGAAGAGACGGCCGAGGCTTTGGACCTGAGTATTCCGGCAGTGAAGTCTCGCTTGCTTCGTGCCCGGCTGCAACTTCGCGAGCGCTTGAACAAGTACTTCAAAAATCGTACTGGTGGAGACGGCAAACAGTGACCTGCTCTGATTTTCTGAAAGAGCTAACCGATTACCTCGACGACTCGATGGACGCCCAAACACGGGCGGAATTGGAAGATCACCTTCAGTGGTGCCACAACTGCTACGTCGTTTGCAACACGACGAAGATGACCATCGAGATCTACCGGGACTCCCATCTTTACGAACTGCCTGACGAACTCCGCACCCGTCTCCGTTCGGCAATCGTCACCAAGTGCCAGTGCCATAAGGATTCGCCGGGAGCGGGACCGACCGAAGCGGCGACTGAGCCAACCGACTCGCCCAAAGCTAAGTAACCGAAATCCCGCAGCTCTACTTCCCTTCCGAGTGCTTTGCTTCGCCTTCGCTTCCGCAGGCCCAACTGGTGTTTTCCTGCATTTCACGCCTAATCTTTTCTAAATAAATCACCTTAGATGTGAAACCAGGAGTAGTCTGAGACTCGTCTAAGTAGATAAGCACGTCGTATCTTCTTCTGGGCGGAGAATCCATCATGACGAAGTTGGTTTATCTAGCGGCCATGGCTCTTCTAGGGCTCGGACTGACAATGGCGCAAAACCCTTCGCCGCAGTCCGACAGCAGCAATTCCAGCAAGACCGCGCAAACACAAACCGCAACCACGCCAAACCATACCAAGCCAACGCAGGGCGCCGATCGGGGAATGGCGGGGGAGTCGCACCACACCTCAGAGAATTCCGCGCCCGACACGACCGTTCAGGACCGGCAGAACAGCACCACCTCGACCACCGGCGCTTCCGGACAAAGCGACACGCAGCCGTCGAAGTCGACGATGGGAACAACCGGCAACACGCCGGACAGCGAGAATCCTGGGCCGGGCAACAGAACGACGGTTCCGCAGAACGGCGTACCCGCGGACCAGCAGCCGAACTCGTCCGCCAATCCGACACCGACACCGCATCTGATGATGAATTCGCAGCAACTGAATTCGACGCCGGCAGCCCGTGCGGTAGCGACCCACACGCCAGATCCCGGTACCTGCATGAATCCTGCTTCTGTCGATGGCCAATCCGCCGGCGCGCTACTCGACCGGCCTGCGATTAACGATCGCCGAAACTCCCTCACCCCGCAAAGCGCCCCTCCGCGACAGCCATCAACAGGCCGCATCTGCGCACGAACGTCCATTGCGCGCCGGAAATCGTTCTATATAATTCCTGACCGGATTAGAACAAGTTCAGGAGGAAATCCGATGAGGAGAACACTCTGGGCCCTGTGTCTCAGCGCATTGGTTGTTCCGGCTTTGGCAGCGGCACAAAGTGCGTTCGACGGCACATGGAAGATCGACATGAATAAGGTCGACTTCTCTAAAAAGCCGGATGTTTATCTGCTGGAAAACGGCACCTACGAGTGCAAGACCTGCGTTCCGGCGGTCAAGGTGCCGGCCGACGGGCAGGACCACAGCGTCAGTGGCCATCCCTACTACGATTCCGTTGCGATCAAGGTTGTCAACGACCGCCAAGTCGAGGAAACCGACAAGAAGAATGGCAAAACCGTTGCCACTTTCAAAATGACGGTCGCGCCCGACGACAAGACCATGCACTTGGACTTCAATGACTCCAGCAACAGTAATGCTGACCCGGTGACCGGCAGTGGAGAAGCCGCGCGTGTCGCGAAAGGTCCGGCGGGGGCGAACGGCATCTCGGGTTCATGGCGCACGACCAAGATGGACAACATTTCCGACAACGGCATCACCTGGAGCTACAAGGTCAGCGGCGATGAACTCACCATGACCACGCCGACCGGCCAGAGCTACACGGCCAAGATGAACGGAACGGAGGCGCCAATGAAGGGCGATCCCGGCGTGACTACCGTCTCCGTGAAACCGATCGGCAAGAGCGGACTGGAAGAAACGGATATGCGCGACGGAAAAGTCATTGGCGTGATGAAAGCGAAGCTCAGCTCCGATGGCAAAACGATGGATATTGTCTATGAGGACAAACTGCACGGTACAACGATGAAGTCGATGGCGACGAAACAGTAGACACGCAAAGGACTCGCGACGAACGCCCGGCTGATCTTCGCCGGGCTTTTCCGTTATGACAATCACCAACGTGCCTTGACTGGCACTTGTTCCTGCCTATAATCGCGACACCAGAACATTCGGGGAAGCGGGTTTCCCTGCTCTCCGACTTGCCTAAATTTTTCCGCTCCTAATCCCAGGCGTTTGCGATAACTCGTCGACCTTGTCTGACGACGAGCCCAAGTGAAAGGATTTCTTATGGCTAATCCGTGCGACCCACCGGGTGTAACTAACCAGCGAGCCCTCGATTGTTTTCACGTGCGTTTCGCGCGCGCAACCGCACAAGCAGAAGTTGCCATCCCGACTCACAAGACAAATGGAGACGAAAATAAATATCCGACCAAGATTGGCACGTACACCAAGTGCGTCCAGCAGGACTCGCCCGGCCTGGTGAATCTTCCTGCGTATAATCTGTTTCGAGCCGCAACGCTAAGCGGCAATTTCGGCGACTTTGAGAACATTCCGTTGGGTGGTACGCGTACCCTGAACGGTCCTCTGGGTTCGTACGCATTCTCCATGGAAGGTACTGACGGCTGGCAGTTCGGCAGCAATCCCTCGCCCGAAAACCAGGAAGCACCGGTCATCGTGCCGCCGCCGCCGGCACTCTCCAGCGAGGAATATGGAACCGAGCTGGTCGAACTCTACTGGTGTTCCCTGCTGCGCGACGTGGCTTTTACGGAATACGGGAATAGCCCGATTGCGGCGATGGCCGCTCAGGAATTGTCCGGTATGCCGAAGTATGCCGGACCAAGGGATTCCAGCAACAACGTCACGCCGGATCTACTTTTTCGCGGCAACTCTCAAGGACAAAACATCGGACCTTACATTTCTCAATTGTTTCTGGTACCGACCGCGATGGGAGCGCAGAGTATCAGCCAGCAAGTGGCTACGTACGTGCCAAATCTGGATTACATGACCTATCTGCCATTGTGGGAGGCAGTACAGAACGGCGTCGACACCGGCTTGACTAACAAGACGGACCCTACGCCGCGCTTCCTGCACAACGGACGCGGACTGGCGTCTTACACTCACGTAGATGAGCTGTACCAGGCATACTTCACGGCTCACCTGGTGTTGGAGTCACTCAGGCTTCCGGTGAATCCGGGAACTCCCTACACGAAGTCGCGAAAGCAGAATGGTTTCGGCACCTTTGGACCGCCGGATATCGCCTCAACTCTAGCGACGGTGGCCAAGATCGCCCTCAACGCGGTCTGGTATCAGAAGTGGGTCGTGCATCTGCGTCATCGGCCCGAATCCGGCGGCGGCATCGTTCATCTCACCAAAATCGGCAAGAACGGCGACCTCGGCGGGGGTGTGAACGATAACGTGCTGGGGTCGAACGCGGTTGAGCAGAGCTATGAGCGCTATCGCAGCAGCTACCTGCTATCGCAGGCATTCCCGGAGGGATCACCGGCCCATCCTTCGTATCCCACAGGACACGGCACCGTCGGAGGCGCCTGCATTACCGTTCTGAAGTTCTTCTATGACGGTAACGCTCCCATCAATCAACCGATGGCCCCGGCATCTGACGGTCTCAGCGTGGTTCCGTATTCCTACACCAATGCCGACAAAGATGCGATGACGGTGAATGGCGAGCTCAATAAACTCGCGCACAACATCACCTACGGCCACGGTTTGCACGCCGGCATCCACTGGCGCAGCGACAGTGATGACTCCATGCTATTGGGCGAAGCCATCGCCATCAGTGTGCTGCAGGACTTAGCGAAGACTTACAAGGAGAGTTTTCAGATCACCATCAACAAGCTCGACGGCTCAATAGCCACGATCACGAACTGATCTCTGATCAGCTTGGTGGCGTCCGGCTCTTGGTGCCCCCAGGTTCGCGTCCGGCTTTTGGACGCTAACCTGGGTGAGTCGAACTGTCACTCGTATATCAGGACCCCAGGTTAGCCAAAAGCAGGTCGAACCCAGCGCACCGGCATTTCTATTCACAAGTCGCCACAACTGCATTTCACTTCTACTGCTCGGCGATCAGATATTGCTCAATCTTCCCATCCGGCATCTGGTAGATGATGATCACCAGGTTCTTCTTCGCATACTTCACTTCGTAGATTCGCGCGGTCATCCCGCCGCGCAGCGAGGTTCGCGAAGCAGTAAACGCTTCGGGCGTGCCCAGCGGTCCCAGGCTGTTGGCGTAATCTTTCAGCGCCTGGTCGGTGAAGTAAGATTGGCATTGTCGGTGAACAGCGAGCGATCGATCTTGCCCTGCTGCAGGCCGTCGTAGATCTGGCGCATCATCGCGTCGGTCTTCGGATCCTGCGGAGTCGCCGCCTTAATCAGAGATGCGACCACCGGCACGACCGATGCCGCTGGCTGCCTCCGACGCATCCTGGTTGGTCAGCACAACCACGGCGATCTTGTCATCGGGCAGAACGATGTTTTCCGCCACGAATCCCGATACCTCGCCGCCGTGCTCCAGCGTCCGATGGCCGTTGTTGCTGGTAACAAACATCCCCAAACCGTAGCGTGTACCGACGCCGTCTTTCAGCACCACTTCGGTTTCCATTTCGCGATAGGAAGCCGGTTTCAGCACGCTCTGATTGATGATCGAAATGTCCCACTTCGCAAGGTCTTCGGCGGTCATTGCCAGCTCACCCGCGGCGAACATCCAGCCACGGCCTTCCTTAGGCGCAGGACGCAGCGGACCAAGCGCGTACCGCATGTAGCCTGTCGGATCGGTCGGCGGCAACTTGTTGGCGTCGGTGTCGGAGACGCTGCTCATCTGCAGCGGCGTGAAGACATGCTGGCTCAGAAACCTCAGCAGCGGCATGCCGGAAACTTTCTCGACGATTACGCCGGCTATGACGTAATTGGTGTTGCTGTACTGCCACTTCGTTCCCGGCTGGAAGTCGAGCGGCTTGCGCGCCCACATGTCCATGATCTGGTCGGCCGTGGTCGGCTTCAGCATCATCGGCATCACGTAATCCTGCGGCCAATAATCCTGGTAGCCCGAGGTATGCGACAGCAGTTCGCGGATGGTGACCTTGTCGCCATCGGTCAGGCCCGAAACGTACTTCGAGACCGGATCGTCCAGCGAAAGCTTGCCTTCCTCGGCCAGCATCAGAATGGCTGCTGCCGTGAACTGTTTGCTGATCGAGCCGATGCTGTAGCGCATGGCAGCGGTCGCCGGGGTCTGCGGATCGAGTTTGGCTGCGCCGTACGCCTGCACGTAGGCGATCTTTCCATCCTGCACGACCGCTACCGATGCCGAGGGAACGCCGGTCGACTTGAGCACCTGTTGCGCGATTTGATCGATGGAGCTGCGCAGCTCCGGTGACAATGTCGAGGAATTTTGAGAATGCACTGCCGGCGAGAACGCCAGCATGAGAATTACGCAGGCAAGCACAATCCTGCCCATAGCAGCATTAATTGTTCGCATGAGAAGCCTCGGAGAGAAATGAAGCACCGATAACCCTACCGCAACTCGGCGGCAGGGACAAATCGGAAAGCTAGGCTTGCCTCTGCTTGGGATGCTCGCCGACAGCTGCTGCCGAGGCTGACGATCCCGCCTCAGCAGATGCCGGAGCCGGTGCGCCCGGCGGCGCCGCTGCTTCCGCCGGCTTGCCGTTTGCCGGCGGTTGTTGGCCGTCGGAGCCCGGGAACACGTAACCGTCCAGCAACCGATGATGCATGCTGTAGAGCGCAAGCTCCAGCCGGTCGGCAACGTTGAGCTTGTCGTAGATCTTGCGCAGATAATTCTTGACCACCTGCTCGGTCGTCCCCACTTCGCGGGCGATGTCTTTGTTCTTCAGGCCCTGGGTGACGCCGCTGATGATCATCATTTCTTTTTCGCTGAGACGCAGCTGCCGCTGCGGCGCCGTGCCTTGCAACGCCTGCGTCCGATAGGCTTCGATGACCCAGTTCACACCCTGCTTATCAAGCCACGTCTCGCCGGCGGCTACTTTGCGCACGCAGCGCACCAGCAGCTCAGGTGACACAGCACGGGCCAGAATGCCGCGCACGCCGCGGCGCAGATAATCGACCGTCTCCTGCTCGCCCGCGCGTTGCGTGACCATGATCAGCTTCGCTCCCGGAAGCGCGCGCCGCGCGACTTCGCTGATGGCGTCCGCAGGATTAGGTGAGAGCCCAGCTTCAAACAGGATGACATCGCTGGGAGAGTTGGCCACCTCATGCAGAGTTTGGGCCAGAGTTTCCGTCTGCGCCACGACCTCGAGGTCGTCCTGCATGGCGAAGATCTTGTTCATGCCGACGCGGAAGATGGCTTCCGAGTCAGCCAGGATGATGCGAATGCGCTGCGGGCCGGATTCCGGCTCGCTGGGCACTCCCACGACGGATGCCGGCGCAGCTTTGCCTTTGCTATCGGCTTTGCGAACCGCTTTCATCCGGTTAAATGCGTTTGAAGTGGTACTCATCGATCACCACCGCCACGTTTTGTCCTGCACCTTCCTGCGAGCATCGAACCACACGGCCGGCACATAGAACCATGACTGGCTGACTGGCCCCCAAATCCTCACTCGGCATTTCAATGGCAAATTCCACCGGCGAACCCACCTCTACTTGCGATTCGTCAATGTGAAAAGAGATGCCGCCCGCCGAGATGTCTGTGGTCTTGGCGTGATATTCCCCTGCCGGAGTCTTTAGGGTGACCTGAAGATGAAGTGGAAAACGTATTGAATTGCGAAAATCGCCGAACTGGTGGCCAGCAGACATGATCGTGTACCCCAACACGATACCGCGGTAATGCTCCTACCAGAAGTTACTAAAGTACCATCAAGCGGTTGTTACTGTAAAACATATTCTTGTAATGTGTTTGCCTGCCCTCCTCCAGCGCAGAAACAGCCGCGCCGGTGCGAGGCAATTTTCGCAGGCGCTTCCCACGCCACTTACTTATCGGCGAGTCAGTAATTTTGCGTGAGGTCAGAACTTCGTGGTTTCGGTGAAGTTGAAGTCGCGGATCTTCATGGCCGGCGCCACCATGTCCATCGATTCCTCGCCGCTGGCGCGCACCGGAACTCCCATGGCCTCAATGTTTTGTAGCATCTGGACGAGGCTCTCGTTGAAGCGGAAGTTGCGAACCCCGCACGTAACCTTGCCGTTCTCGACCAGAAACGTGCCGTCGCGGGTCATGCCGGTCAGGATCTTCTCGTAAGGATCGACCTCGCGGATATACCAGAGCCGAGTCACCAGGATTCCGCGCTCCGTGGAGACGATCATCTCATCGACAGTTTGGGTATTTTCCCCGAGATCTTCGAAGACAATATTGAGCGGGGCTTCTCCAATCTCGTTCGGCAAAGCGAAGCCATGCCCAGTAGGAGTAACAGGCCCCACGTTACCCGAGTCTCCCGCCTGAAGCGCGCGTTTCGCGCTACCCCGCGAGAAGGTTACTCGTTGCACCACGCCCTGATCGATCAGCTTCAGACGGTGCCGTTTCATCCCCTCGCCGTCGAAGGTTACGCCGGTCTGCTGAGGATGGTAAGCATCGTCCCAAACGGTAATGTTCTCGCCGAACAGCCGAGTGCCAATCCGATCGTTGAGGAACGATCTCTGTTCCAGCAGCGCTGAGCCGCTGAAGTCCCAGAACATGAACCCGACCGCATCGAGCACGGCCGCCGGCTCGAGAATAACCGTGTACTTCCCTGGCGCCAGCTCGAGTGGATTTCTTGACGCGATAGCTTTCCCGGCCGCGACCTCGGCCAGGCGTCGCGGATCGAGTTGGGTTGCGTCGGTGGCGTTGAGCTTCTGCCAGCCCGACGAATTGTCGCCGATCATGGTGATGGAAACTTCAGCCAGCGTTTGCTGATACCAGTCGCTCACACCGCGCGAATTGAAGATGCCTTCACAGCTTTCGGCGGAGGAATAAATCCCCGCTGCAGTCAGCGAGTGCCGTTTCGCAACTTCGACCATCTGCGCGACGGCCGCCGCACGATCTTCAGCCGTGAGTTTCGCCGTGCCCTCGAAATAGCGGTTCACCGCAGCATGGCCCGAACCAGCGGCATTCTCTTGAACTTCCAGCGGCCCAGGCATCGGCAGCAAGTCAGGATCTTCCTGCTGGACGCGCGCGAGTGCATCGGCCGACTGCACCACGCGACGCAGGCTGTCGTCGTCACGCTTGTTGGTGGTCGCGCGCGCAGTTCGCCCGCCGAACGAAACGCGTACCGAGATGTGATTCTCTTCTTCGGCTACGTTCTGATGGATGGTGTTATTGGCAAAACGCGTCAGCGCGCTGCGTCCGCTGGAGACGAGGAGCTCAATCTCATCGGCAGACGAGTACTTGCGAAGCTTGTCGAAGATGGAAGAAGCCTGATCGCGGTTCAGCATTTATCGAATCGCAGTCGGCACTCAGCAGAATCGTTGCTCACACTCCTGGACCCGGAACGATCGTTTGCCTATTGCCGAAATGCCAGGTGCAAACAACTAAGTGCCGCTTCCTTTATACGCCGTGCCCACACTGATGTTCCTGAACCTGGCGGGCGCGGCGCCGTGGCCCGTTCCCATCACCTGTTGCGGCTGGCCTTTGCCGCAATTTGGTGTTCCCCACAATGTCCACTCATCGCGTGAGCAGATGGCATCCATCGCGTTCCAGAACTCCGTGGTGATGCCGGAATACGAAGGATTTTTCAGCATGCGGGTGCGCTTGCCGTTGACGATCTCCCATCCGATCTCACAGCCGAACTGGAAGTTGTAACGTTTGTCGTCGATGGACCACGAGCGATTGGTCTCCATGTAGATGCCGCGCTCGGTCGAGGCGATAAGCTGCTCCAGGCTCAGCGGTTCCTCGCCCGGCAAGATGCTGACGTTGGTCATCCGCACAATGGGCAACCGGTTCCAGCCTTCCGCGCGCAAACAGCCTCCGCTGCGCGATGCGCCGATGGCTTCGGCGGTGTCGCGCGAAGTCAGGTACCCGGTGAAAAGACCGTTGGTGATGACCGGCGTACATTGCGCCGCGACCCCTTCGTCATCGTAGGCAAACGTACCCAGGCCGGGGCCGTGTGCTTCGGTGGCGTCAGCCACTACGTTGACGATTTCGCTGCCGTACTTCAGCGTGCGCAGCTTGTCGAGCGTGAGAAACGAGGTGCCGGCAAAGTTGGCTTCCATGCCCAGCACGCGGTCAAGCTCGATGGCGTGGCCGACCGATTCATGAATCTGCAAGCCGAGCTGCGAGGAATCGAGCACGATGTCGTACGAGCCCTCGGGACACTGGTCCGCAGAATGCAGGGCTACGGACTGCTCTGCGATCTCCTGTGCATGCTCCAGTAGCTTGAGCTCCGCGATCAGCTCATAGCCCTTGTTCTGAAACTGTCCGCCGAAGGAGTTGGGATACGAGCGCTTCTGAATCTCCGTGCCTTGAAAGGTGTGCGCGGCATAGCCGGCGCCCGAAGTGACCACGGTCTGATGAATTTCCGAGCCCTCGATGGAGTAGAACCACTGCTCGTAGCGGCGGAAGTTCATGCTGGTCTCCGCCAGCGTCACGCCCCTGGTCTTACGCAGCTCTTCGTCGATGGCAAACAGCAAATCAAGATTCTTTTCGATGGAGATGCCGAAGGGATCGAATTCTGCAGGGGGACGACCAGTCGGCCTTCGCCGGCCGCTCGGGAACCATACGCAGTTCCTGCGACTTCACCGTAGCTGAAGCCTTCGCGATTGCCACGGCGTGGGCGGCACATTGCTGAACGCCCTCGCGGGAAAGATCGTCGGTGGCCGCGAATCCGAAGGCGCCGTCGGCTACAACCCGAATACCGATGCCCAGGGTCTCGGCGTCGGAGGCACTGCCGATCTTGCCGTTCTTCGTGCCCAGTGCGCGGCTGCGCTCGTCGACGACGCGCGCCTCGGCCAGTGACGCTCCGCGCAGCTTAGCGGTTTCCAGAGCCCATCCAGCGATTTCTTTCATCGAGTATCCCGAGTTAGAGATGATATCGTGTTCGCGAGCGGCGCGCAGCGGTGGGCATTCGGAGTTGCGAACGCGCCAGGTCGATGTTCAACTCACAACGTAGCCGGTGTGCTCGTTGGGAAGCTTTGGCCGCTGCAAATGCCGGCATGACTAAAAGCCGTGCCGTGACACAAAGCCGCGAGGTGACGTGTACCTGGCGGAGCGAGCTTCCTTCGCGTGCGAATCGTAGGGTCCAATGGGATTCGCCATCAAAACCGTGATCCTCAAAGACGGCATGCCGAGCGTGGAGCAGGCACGCGCCCGCCTGGGCAGCGAGATTCACGGCGCGCAGCAATCCGGCATCAAGGTCCTCAAGGTCGTGCACGGTTACGGCTCAACCGGCGTCGGAGGCGATCTGCGCTTCGCCTTGCAAGCCACGTTGCGGCAGATGGTCACCAGGAAAGAAATCCGCGACTGCATCTTCGGCGAGAACTGGCGCAAGAGTGACGAGCGCACCTGGGAGCTTTTGAAACACATGCCGGAGTTGAAGGCCGACAGCGATCTTGGACGCGGTAATAAAGGAATCACGATCGTTCTGCTGTAGCTGCTGCCAGCCGCTATAATCCTGCGTTGGACCTTCCCTGCGCCGAGGGCGTCCCTAAAGAAAGCACGTCGTAGGCTTCCGCGATGGACGTTGCCATCCCGACCTTAGCCGCTGGCCGCACTCCCACTACTGCGCCCTCCCGCGTCGCCATCGCTGCCTGCATGCTGGCAGGCATGTGTACTTTTCTCAACGTCTATGACACGCAGCCGATGCTTCCCTATCTACAGCGCCTGTACCACACGACGGCAATCGCCGTCAGCTTCACGGTCAGCGCGACGATTCTGGCGGTCGCTCTCACCGCACCATTTGTCGGGCTGCTGGCAGAATCTGTGGGACGCAAGAAGGTCATTGTGCCGTCGCTGTATGCGCTGACTGCACCGACACTGCTCGCGGCCACATCGCAAAATCTGCATCAGCTCATCTTCTGGCGTTTCATGCAGGGATTGTTCGTTCCCGGCGTCATCGTCGTGATCATGGCCTATATCGGCGAGGAGTTCGGCGGCGTGTACGTTGGCCGCGCGATGGCTTCTTACATCACGGGCACGGTGCTGGGTGGTTTCGGCGGCCGCTACATCGCGGGACTGGTGGCACACCATTTTGATTGGCGGTATGCGTTCCTCGTCATTGGCCTAGTGAACCTGGCAGGCGCAATCATGGTGCAGCGCTGGCTGCCGGTGGCCAAGAACTTTGTTCGCGCCGCGGCGGTGCGCCACTCGATCTCCCAAGCCAAGGGACATCTGTGGAACCCACGATTGCTGGCAGTCTTCGGCATGGGGTTTGCGGCGCTGTTCTGCCTGGTCGGTACCTTCACCTACGCGAACTTCTATCTGGCTGCGCCGCCGTATCACCTCAACACCGCGCAACTGGGAAGCATCTTCTTCGTCTACCTGTTAGGACTGATCGTAACGCCTCTCTCGGGGCGCTGCCTCGATCACTACGGAATTCGTGTGACCTCGGCGACCGGATTTGCCTTTGCTGCCGCAGGATTGCTGCTCACGCTGGTGCATTCGCTGGCCGTCATCATCGTAGGGCTGGCGCTGGCCTCGTCGGGCGTGTTCATTTACCAGGCGGTGGGTACCGTGCAAACCGGAGTGGTAGCCGGCAAGGCGCGTTCCTCGGCGGCAGGACTGTATGTGACCTTCTATTACATCGGCGGTAGCCTGGGCGCAACCATCACGGGATGGACGTGGACCGCGGGAGGATGGCCGCCTTGCGTGTTTCTGATGGTAGGCATGGCAGGGATGGCGCTGATGATGGGATTGGTGAGCAGTAGAGTTGCCGCCTCTCCGGCTTCGGCCGCGGGCTGAGTTCTGCCGCTGCTCCAACGCTCCACAACGGTTCCTTGACGCCTCTCCGGGATTCCCCGTCCGAACTCCCGGTGGCAACGTTCAGCCAGCCAGCCGGCAATCCTGCTTGCTCGGTGCGGGCTGCTCTGCGGTATCCTGTCTCTACGGCTTATGACCATCAGGCAACGTGGTTCGGATGAACGCAAGTTCATTCCGCTCTCAATACGCTTTGACCATGCGTTGCTGTTTGCGGCGCAGGTCCACCGCGATCAGGACCGCAAGAAGAGCGGCATCCCCTACCTGTCCCATCTGCTGGGCGTAGCCTCCATCGTGCTCGACTACGGCGGCGACGAGGATATGGCCATTGCCGCGCTGCTGCACGACGCGGTCGAGGACCATGGCGGCCGGCCGATGCTGAAGATGATCGCGCAGATCTTCGGGCCGCGCGTTGCCCATATCGTCGATGGTTGCACCGATTCCTACGTCGAAGATCCCAAGAAGAAAGAGAATTGGGAGCGCCGCAAGATTCGCTACCTGCATCGCGTGCGCCATGAGGATGCCGACACGCGTTTCGTTTCTGCAGCCGACAAACTCTACAACTGCCGCGCCGTTCTGCGCGATCTCCGCAACGAAGGCGATGTCGCCTTCGAGAAGTTCTCCGCACCGAAGGCGAAAACGCTCTGGTACTATCGCTCGCTGGTTCGCGAGTATCGCCTGGGCGGCCTGACTCACAGGCTGAAGCCGCTAATCGACGACCTGGATCGAGTCGTGACCGAAGTGGAACACCTCTCTGGCGTGCTGGCCTCGCCCATCCGCCCGCCACGCCGGATTGTCAGCAAGCTGAAGCGGAAGGGGTAGCGACCGGCGAACCGCGACATCGTTATTGCGCAGGCGGAGCTGGTGTCACCGCGCTCTGACCGATGATCTGATACTCGCGCTTCTTGCCTTGCGCGTTGCGCACGTAAATCTGGTTGCTCTTCTTGATGAAGTATTCGACCGACTCGCCGGCCTGCATCTGCGGCTTGTTCTCGCCTTTGTGAGCGATGGAGTAGGTAGTGCTGTCGGTCTGCAACGAATAGACCACCCAGGTCTTCATCTTCTTGCCGTCTGGGTACGTGCCGTTCTCCCACTTCGCAATCTTACCGGGCAGATAGCTGTCACCGGCGAAGGCACACGCCGACAGGAGCAGGGTAAACAGCAGGATGAGTGCAGTCTTCTTCATAAAGGATCTCCGGATGGGCACGCGGCCCGTTCTTGATTGTATCCAGAGTAGAAGAGGCTGGCGAGGGTGACGCGCCTCAGGCGGAAGGACAAATGGATCCTCGCGCGAAACCGCAGGTCCCTCCACTGCAGCGGGCAAAGGCGGCCCGCCTCCGGTCGGATGACAATTCAAAATAGATAGGAACGACGAACCATACCGGCTGGTGTCTGAGTGCCGAGCGCTGATTGCTAGTAGCTATCAGCTAGTCGCGTCTTACTCGAAGAACTTCGTGACGCCCTCTTCCAGCACGCACACTTTCTTTTCGATGTGTAGCCTTTTCGCTTCGGCCCTCAGGCGCTCGACCGGTTCGTCCACCGGTTCGTGCGAAAGCTTGAAGGTACCGTAGTGCATGGGCACCATCCATCGCGCGTCGAGGTCGACGAAGCCCTGCACCGCGTCCTCCGGCGAGGTGTGCACGTTGCGATAGGGCGCAGGATGATAGGCGCCGATGGGCAACAGCGCCAGCTCCGGCTGAAGCCGTTCGCCGATCTCGCGGAAACCGTCGAAGTAGGCCGTGTCTCCGGCGTGATAAACCGAGTGCCTGCCGGCGCGCAGCACATAGCCGCCATAGCCGCGATGCATGTCGCGGACGATGCGCGCGCCCCAGTGACGAGCCGGCGTGTGCGTAATCTCGACACTGCCCAACTGACAGCTCTCCCACCAGTCGAGCTCGATGATCTTGCCGAAGCCGAGATCGCTAACCAGGTCGCGAACGTGCCGCGGCACGATGATCACGGGGCGCTTGCCCGTCTGCCAGCGGGTCAGGCGCGCGATGGTGCGCAGCGACGGACGATGCAGGTGATCGAAATGCGCGTGCGAAACCAGCACGGCGTCGATGGGCGGCAGATCGCGCAACCGCAATCCCGGCCTGCGCAGCCGCTTTAGGATGAAGATCCAGCGCGCGAAGTTCGGATCGACCAGGATGTTCTTGCCGCCGATCTGGAGGAAGAAGCTGGAATGTCCAATAAAGGTGACGCCAAGCTGGCCGCGGGGCGCCAGAACCGGCCTGCGGGTGGTCCCGGTTCGCGGCGTCATTGCGGAATGACGCACCAGCGAACTGAATTGCTTAGCCTTACGTCGAAGCGTTGGTCCAATCATGAAAGTACTGCTTTATTAGACGCTCATAAAGGGGGCTACGATGCGAGGAGCAACTGCGCAGGTGCGCAGGCCTGTGCGCGGGAGGGCAATTCATGACGAAAGGGCCGCGCCACTCGGAGTGACAGTCAGAAAGAGAAACATCCCGCTAACAGTGCGACTTCCTTGACCTTACTGTCGCACTCAGCTTAAATCATTAGTTTCGGGCGGACACGCCGGCCACTTCGTCGGGCGCGTGTCGAATTCCGGAATCCAAGGAGCCTCGCATGCGTATCGCTTTTCTCGGTTTGGGCATTATGGGACGTCCCATGGCCTCGCGGCTGGTGGCAGCCGGACATGAAGTTCACGTCTGGAACCGCACCGCCCGGCAGCACGTTGACGGCGCAACCGTGGCCGTTTCCCCGGCCGACGCCGCCAAAGACGCCGACGTGGTCTGGTGCTGTGTTGCTGACACCGCCGCGGTCGAGCGCGTAATCTTCGGCGACGACGGTGCCCTGCATTCGCTCCGCGAGGGGGCTATTCTCGTCGACTCCTCCACCATCTCGCCGTCGGCCACCGTGCAGTTTGCCCAGAAGGTGAGCGAGCGCGGCGTGCACTGGGTTGACGCTCCTGTGACCGGTTCCAAGATTGGCGCAGAAAATGGCCAGCTCATCTTCATCGTGGGCGGAGCCCAGGAGCCGGTCGAGTATCTGGATCCTCTGTTCAAAGCGATGGGCAAGCTGGTGATCCACATCGGCGCAACCGGCAAAGGCCAGGCCGCGAAGCTTGGGATGAACCTGATGATCGCGCTCATCTACGAAGGCTTCGCCGAGGCGCTCACGCTCACGCAAAAGATGGGCGTCGAGCCGCAGAAGATGCTGGAGCTGATTGGGGCGTCGATGGTCAAGAATGGCGTCGTCGATTACAAAGCGCCGTTCGTGCTGCGCCGCGATTATTCTCCCAATTTCCCGCTGCGCCTGATGCACAAAGACATCCACCTCATGCTCGACATGGCGAAGGAGAACCGCGTGAAGCTGCCGGCGCTGGAGACGGTCGACGAGATTTACGAGATGTCGAGCGAAGAGGGCTGGGACGATCTGGATTACGCCGCGACGCTAGGCCTGCTGGAGAAGTGGGCCGGGCTTTCGAAGAAGTAGCGGCCAGATCAGATCACTTGAGCACACAAACTGATCCTCTACATCCTGAGCGGAGCGGCCGCGCCTTTGTTTTTCCGCCGCGGCTGCAGGCTACCCAGGCATACGCATTTCGAGACTTGGGTCTGGTGATGCTCTATTTCCCTTCCGCCTGAAACTTCGCCAGCAGCTTCTCGCCGTTCAACAGCTCCAAAGTTGATCCGTCGATCTTGTAGTTCGTCGTCGCCTTCAACGCGCCGAGAAACGCCTGCTCCTGCGCGGCAACCTGCGGCTCGCACATCTTCATCGTCGTTGCCGACGGCATGAACTGCAGCGCACCCTGCGATGCAATGTAACTCCCGACGAAGTTATTGCAGCCGGTCGAACCCGTCAGCCGTTCCTTGGGATGCAGTTCGAAATGCACCGCGTGCCCTTGGCCCGGCAGTGCCAGATTGCCATCGAGCTCAGCCAGCACCCACCGCGAATCCTGCAGCTTTCGTGCTGGCGATTTGCCCGACGCGGGCGGCGCCGGCTTCATCATAATGACGATCTGCGATGGAAAGCCCTTGGTCAGCACGTCGTAGCCCATGCTGGAGACAAACATCGGCTTGCCGTTCACGCTGATGTTGGCGCGAACCTGGTAGCTGTGCGTCGGGTTGATATCCTTCGGACTGTAGGCAAGCGTGAACGGGATTGGGACCTGCTTGCCTTCCGGCGCGAATACCGTCTCGGCAACCGTCGTCGCAGGCACGTCCTTCCTGGAAACGTCCTGCAGCTTCACTTCGATCGCCGCGTTAGGCGGCAACGCCACGCGCTGCATGTACGTGACTGAGCCCGTCAGCGCGGTCTGCGCCGTTGTGGCGCCTTGCGGCGGCATGCCGGCCCCCTGCGCGACAGCACAGATTTCCAAACTCGCGACCAGCATCAAAACCACAGCGGCAATGCGATGCATGCTCCGTCTCCTCGTGACTGCGGAATGTTCGCGCTCCTGCTGCGCGGCGCGAGCCCTACTGCCGGATTGTAGTGGACAGCATCGGTACGAACAATCAACCACGCAAAGGGCGATTGCCATTCGTACCTGGTTATTTCGCGTGGTGCTTAACCGATGAAGTTGATGGCCGTTCCCCTTCACAGAATGATGGCCAGCGCTCCCTCAGAAGTTGAAACGCATGGCCAGCTGCACCTGGCGCGGCGGCATGGCGTTGACGATCTGTCCAAAGCCGGTGCTGCTGATGTTGCCGTTCACCGCTGCTGCGCCGAAGAACTGCGCGTGATTGAAGACGTTGAACGCTTCCATGCGGAATTGCAGCACCTTGCTCTCGCGGATCGGGAACTCCTTCTGCAGCGCCATATCGAAGTTCACCATGCCTGGACCGTAGAAGAAGCGCCGTGGCGCGTTGCCGAGCGTCCCCAGCGCGGGCACGCTGAATAATGCGGTGTTGAAGGCGGGAAGCCCGTTGCGTGGGTTGGTATTGACCGCAAGATTGCCGCCGGCGAACTCCGGCGTGTCGACGCCGTTGTTGTTGATGCCGTTCGGCATGGAGCCTAGCAGTGAGCTGTCGGTGTTGTTGTAAAGCGTGACCGGCAGCCCGCTGGAGATATGCGTAATACCCGACAGCCACCAGCCGCTGCTCCAGCGAGTGTTCGAGCGGAATAGAGTGGTGAACGGAAGTTGGTAACGATAGTTCACGACGAAGTTGTGACGCAGATCGAAGGCTGAGATCGCTTTAGTCAGAGCTGCATCCCAGGGATACACTGGCTCCGACAGGCTCGATGAGTCGTCGAGCGACTTGCTGTAGGTGTATCCGGCCGAGAGGTCGAAGTTGCGCCCCGTGCGGCGCAACGAAACCTCGAGGGCGTTGTAATTGGAGAAGCCGATCGTCTTCTGATATGTAATGCCATCGAAGTAGGAACTGAAGGGGCCGCGGGCGACGATCTGCTGGCCGTTGGCTTTGGTAAACACGCCACCTTCGCTGAAGGGACCGCAGGTCGCGGTACCCGGCATTACTTGGCTCGCTTCGCTCACGCTTAGGCAGGCCGTCGCGTCTCCCGGATTTGCTGAGGTCAGCACCAGCAGATGATGCGACTGCGAACCTACATATCCCACGCTGAGGTAGGTATTGCGTCGCCAGCTCGCGCTCCAATGAAATGTGTAGCTCTCGGTGTAGGGCGAGGTGTTGCGATAGTAGAAAGCCGGGTCGCCGGTGATCGGCTCATACTTCGACCAGTCAACCGAGGTATTGGGATTGCTTGCCGAGGCGCCGAAGGGCGGCATCGGCGACGGAAAGGGCTGGCCGTTGCTCAAGCCGGTGGTCGCTGAGACGAACGGTTCGTTAAACAGCGGGCGTCCGCCGGTGCTGTCGTAGTCATAGCCGTAGGGAGCGCAGGCGCTCATGATGCCCGCCGACAAGCCTTCGAACGCGTTGTAGAAGATCCCGTAGCCGGCGCGGATGCTGCTCTTCCCTGCTCCACCGAACACTTTGCCCAGCAGCCCGTCGTCAAAGTTGGGCGAGTACGCCAAACCCAGACGCGGCGCGAAGTTGGTCCACTTGGTCGGTGCCAGCGTCGAAGGAATTCCGGGGTCGCCGGGGAAAACGATTCCCGTCGGGGCATTCGGATACACGCGCGATTGCTCGCCGAGAACGAAGGTCTGAATCTGATTGTACTTCTCGCTCCAGGGTGGCAGCACGTCCCATCGCAATCCGTAGCTGAGTGTCAGGTTCGGACGCACCTGCCAGCTATCCTGCGCGAACAAGCCCGTATAGTGATTGCGCAGATAGAACGGCCGCGCGTCGCCCTGCTCGTAGGTGGTCGCAATGCCCAGCAGGTAGTCGGCGAAGTCGGAGCCCGTCTCGGTACCCTGGAAAACGAACGAGCCGTTGTTGATCGAATTGGAATCGATGTTGATCTGGTCGAGATGAAAGCTTCCGCCTACCTTCACTGTGTGACGTCCCACGACGTGGGACAGGCTGTCACTCCAGCTCCAGGTGTTGTTCACCTGCCGTTCGCCGGTAACGTCGACGCCGATGGTGAAATCGTTGAAGGCGACGTTCTCGATGCCCTCGATGCTTTTGTTCAGCGGGACAATTCCGAGCGTTCCTTCGCCTGAAACGAAGCCCTGCGAAGCCAATGTCGGTCCCACGCCGCCGGCCGGCTGCCCGATAACGTTGGCAAAGCGCATGTAGCTGAAGTGCGCTTCATTCACGGTGTTCGCCCCGAAGGTCTTCAAGTCGCCGAAGCTGAACAACTGCGCCCGTCCGTCCGACAACGCGTTGAAGCCGGGAACATTCGCGCCACCCTGCTCCGTGGGATAGGGGTTGTCCATGGTGAATTGATCGAGGAGGTAATAGGCGAAGATGTTGCCGAAACGTTCGAGTCACGAAGTCGAGACGAGCCGCAGCCTTATCGTCGTTCAGCGTCTCATTCTGAGCTGCGTCGGAAAACAGATTAGCTCCGACATTCGGCGTCGGAATGTACTGCAGGAGATTACGCGCCGGAGTCGACCAGATCGACGTCGGAATCACCGCGTTGGGAAATACACACTGCGTCGATGTCGTACATCCCGCAGAATAGTAAGGCTCGCCCGCCTGCACTGTGTAGCCGAGCTTCTGCGCCAGTTGGCCCGCCCAGTAGCTGCTGGAGACTTTGCCGGTAAGCTGGCTGGCCAGGTCGCCGAGGTTGCCGCTGCGATCGGCCAGCGACGGCACGACGATGTAGCCGGTCTCTTGCCCTTGCGTCATTTGTGTGCCTTGGTAGTCGACGAAGAAAAATACTTTGTCTTTACGGATTGGTCCGCCCAGCGTGGCGCCGTACTGATTGCGATCGTAGGCCGCTCGCGTGGTGGCCAGGTAGTTGCGCGCATCCAGATTCGTATTGCGCAGGAACTCAAAGATATCGCCGTGAATCTGGTTGGTGCCCGACTTGGTATCGACGATCACCTGGCCGCCGCTGTAATTGCCATACTCGGCGTCGGTGTTATTCGTCAACACGCGGAGGCCCTGAATGGCATCGAGGTTAGGCACAATCGCAGTACCGTTGTTGAAGTCCTCTTCCACGATGCTGCCGTTCACCGAGAAACCGTTGGCGGTCTCGCGCTGTCCGCTCACCGAGAGGTTGCCGGCATTCAGGTCGCCCGATGGCGGTGTGGAAGTGCAGCCCGACATCACGACTGCATTCGGCTGCGAGGAACTGGCTGGAACCACGCCCGGTTGCATCGACAGCAGATCGGTGAAGCTGCGTCCGTTCAGCGGCACGGCGGTCATGCTCTTGGCCGTGATCAGCCCACCGTTCTGCGCCGAATCGATTTCGGTAGGCAGGATGCTGGACGACACCTCGACGACTTCCGACTGCTTGGCCAGCGAGAGCCGCACATCAAAGCGCAAGCTGTCGGCGCCGGCAATGTTGATGCCGAGATCGTGAAAGGGCTCAAAGCCTTGCATGGTTACGGTGATCTCGTAGGAGCCGGGCGCGACATTGGCCAACGCGTAGGAGCCATCGGCACCGGACTGCGCCGCGATCTGGGAGCCGCTGGCCACGTTGCGAAGTACGACGCTGGCTCCGGGAATAACTGCCCCCGTCGGATCGGCTACCGTGCCGGAGATTTGTCCGCCGTCGGCGGCGGCACTCAGAAGCGAAAAACAAGGAATGACAAACAGGACAGCAATTTTTGCGAATGACGGCAGGAGTTTCACGATGCGACCTTCGAGAGTTCGGCGCGGGCGCCGCCGTAGATGAAATTGAAAATCATTTTCAATATCAGACTAGCGCGCCTTGCACCTCTGCTACTGTGATTTGTGTCACTGGAGGGCGTGATTTCAGTGTGGAAGACACAACTTTGGTGGAAGAAATTCTGTTGTCGCCGTGGAGCGTGCCGTCCGGCGCGGGCGCGTCCTGGCCATGCGGTGAGGTGCCGCCGGCTGAAGCCGGCTCAGAACATAATTGAAGACTGCGTACGGCACGACTGAAGTCGTGCCCTGACACAAACCTCTATTCTTGGGTCGCGCCCTGACACGAAGCTCCGTGCTCGGTCGTGCCTCTGGTACGGCGCTCTGCCCTGACGCAGAGCTGTCGCAGTCTGGCGCGTCGATCCACCGCCGGCATCTACGTCCGAAGCGAGGTAGACGCGGACAAACCGCCTGGCTGCGATCCACCCGACCGCTCTCGCTCTGTTATAATTTGGTTTCGGCGGATCTCGATCGGCGCCCTCTGCGCCTTACCGCCGGGACTGCGGTTTGCGCAGTTTGTATCACGTCGGGGAGTGGCTCAGCCTGGTAGAGCACCTGGTTCGGGACCAGGGGGTCGGAGGTTCAAATCCTCTCTCCCCGACCAATTCTTCTTCACTATTCTTCATGGTTAAGAGGTCCTGCGCTAGCGCTCAGGATTTCGGCAGCATGCTCCCGCTTCGCTCACGCCTGCTCAACGCCTCAAGTTCAAATCCTCTCTGCCCGACCAATTGTTTCCAACGCCTTACAGTTATTACGGCAGCCTTGAAGCCGACCACGTGGATTGGCCCAGGTTCTCCAGCCCCCGAACCCGCATAAAGACTGCTCTCCTGCGCCGGGGACGATGTCGAACCCTCTACAAAATCAACTAGAGCGCTGTGCGAAGAAAACCAGAAGGCGCAGGCTATCACAAACGTTGAACGGACCGTAGATTCCCCAGGGCAGACGGGGGACGAGTGGTCCGGGTCCGCATCCGCGTATTAGGGCGAATACACCAGACGACAAATCGGAGTAATGCGGACGCTCACGATCTGTTCGTCCCGGATGAAATACCTGCAACCCTCCGCTCCTTACCCTGTCCATAACAACAATCCGTTTCTTCCGGTGGCTCGCTTCGGTTGGGAGCAAGGCGATTTCCCAGGAATATAATGGCCGGACTGATGGCACTGAACCCTGGAAGCAAACTCGGGCCGTATGAAATTGTTTCGCTGCTCGGATCGGGCGGTATGGGAGAAGTGTACGCCGCGCGCGACACGCGGCTGAATCGAATCGTGGCCATCAAAGTTTTGCCCATTCACCTCTCGGACAAGTCAGGGGCGCAGGAGCGGTTCGACCGAGAAGCGAGAGCGATCGCATCGCTGAATCATCCCAATATCTGCCAGGTGCATGATGTCGGTTCGCAGGACGGAATCAGTTACCTGGTGATGGAACGCCTGGAAGGAGAGCCCCTGGCCGAGCGGTTGCAGCGAGGGAAGTTGCCGCTCGACCAAGTGCTGCGCTACGGGATAGAGGTGGCGGATGCGCTGGACGCGGCTCACCATCGCGGAATTATCCATCGCGACCTGAAGCCGGGAAACATTTTTGTCACAGCGCACGGCGAATGCAAGGTGCTGGATTTTGGTCTGGCGAAGTTGGAGGAAGATGCGGAGGAATCGGGCGGCGCGCTCACCAGCCCGGCAGTCCTGACGAGTCCGGGAACGGCCTTGGGGACCGTTGCTTACATGTCGCCCGAGCAGGCGCGAGGAGATGTACTGGACTGCCGAACCGATATTTTCTCGCTGGGCGCGGTGCTCTATGAGATGGCCACCGGTAGATCTGCGTTTTCGGGAAAGACCTCAGCCCTCGTATTCAAGGCGATTCTGGACGAAACGCCGTCGCGGCCACTGCACATCAACCCTGCCCTTCCGCCAAAGCTCGACGATGTCATCGTGAAGGCGCTGGAGAAAGATCGGGAGTTGCGCTACCAGGTGGCGGCAGAGATGCGCAGTGATCTGAAGCGCTTGCAGCGGGACCAGAGCTTGGGCGCTGCGGAGTCGGGCGCGAGCGGAGCCAATGGAAACAGAGTGCCCGGAACGGTGGCAGAAGAGAGTGGACTGGCGCCAACACTGCGATCCCCGTCCAGCGGGCCTTCGTTCGATTCTTCCTCGTCGACTAAAGTTATCGTGGAAGTGGCGCGCCATCACAAGCGGGCTACGGTAGTGGCGCTGGTGATTGGTTTGCTGGTGATCGTGGCTGCTGGGTTCGGTGTCCGATCGTTGCTGACACGCCGGCCTCAACGCTCATTTGGGAACTACACGGTCACCAAGATTGCAGAAACTACCGGAGCCCGATTCGTGGCGATTTCGCCCGATGGAAAATACCTGGCGTTGGTCCGCCGCGATGAAAAAGGCGAAGAGAGCTTGTGGTTGCGGCACCTTCCGACTAACAGTAACGCGCAAGTAGTGACCTGCGGTGAAAGGCGCCATTTACGGGAACATTGTTTTTTCGTCGGACGGGAATTACATCTATTTCCGACGCGGCGGCAGCGGGGCCAAAGACACGAAGACCTACGATTTATACCGCGTCGCGGTGTTGGGAGGCACGCCGAGCCTGGTGGCTCGAGACATCGATTCGAACCCAACATTCTCTCCCGATGGTCAGCAGATGGCCTTCATACGGGACAATGATCCGGAAATGGGGAAATACCGGCTGTTGATTGCAAACAGCGACGGCGGCACCGAGAGAACGCTCGTCAGCGGGGACCATCCTACCCCGTTTCAGCCGGCTTGGTCGCCGGACGGAAAAATCATTGTTTGCATTGGGGATGCGACAGACAAGTCCACGACGGAGTTGGTCGCGATTGAGGTAGAGACCGGCAAACAACGGGTTTTCGCACGGCTCAAAGTATTCCGGGAATTCCTGGCTAACCTGACGTGGCTGCATGATGGGAGCGGCCTGCTGGTGATCGACAACAAGATTCAAAGCGGACGGCTTGGTTTTGTCAGTTATCCGCAGGGCGAGTTTAAGACGATTGCTACTGACAGCGGCCAATACAATGACATCAGCCTCACGAGCAACGATCAAACCCTGGCCGCAGTAGTGGCGAACGAAAACTACCATCTTTATGTGCTTCCGGCCAGCGGGGCCGTGGCTGAGGCGAAGCAGTTGATGGGTCTTGAGGTGGTTCGGATGCGTCGTGGACGCGCGACGGAAAATTGCTGGCCGATCCAGACAGCAGCATTGTGCAACTCGATCCGGAAAACGGAGACAGAACAACCATCCTGGCTGACGAAAAGCTTCCCAGCTTCATACCAGTAATGTGTCCCGACGACCGCACCATCGTTTTCATCAGCATTGTGCCCAATACTCCGAGCGTTAATATTTGGAAAATTGATCGGAGCGGGCAGGGGCTGCAGCAACTCACCTTCGGTAACGAAGATATTTTTCCTGTGTGCTCGGCGGATAACAAATGGGTTTACTATCGGGACGGAAGAGCGCAGGCCATCATGAGGGTGCCTTTGGCCGGCGGTTCTCCGACCAAGATCGGGTCCAGTTTCTTCTCTCAGATTGGCCAGTCCCCGGACGGTAAGCTGCTTGCCTTTCTGAACGGGCCAGAGAGCAAGAAAGGCGACAAATACCATTTACAGATTGCGTTGCTGTCTACGGACGGTTCGCTCCCTCCGCGGGCGATTGATGCGGATCCACGCTTCGCCCTCGAGGACCGTCCCTGGGCCGGAATGCTGCGATTCATGCCCGACGGCAAGGCCTATGCCTATGCAGTCTTTGAGAACTCCGTAGGCAACATCTGGGTCCAACCCCTGGATGGATCGCGTCCATGGCCCTTGACCAACTTCACGTCGGAGGAGATCCGGGACTTCAATTGGTCGGCCGATGGAAAGCATTTGGCGATTGTGCGAGGGCACACGGATTCCGGCGTAGTTCTGCTGCGCGCGTCAGGTCAGGATTGAACAACCATGAACCGCTACGCGTTAGACCGGCTGCCCTGCCGAGTTTGAGTACCAGGTCACCCTCGCTCCAGCGCAACAGGTCATGTGAGTATTTTCGAGAGAGCGGTATGCCGCCTCATGACGGCGGAGGCAAGCGGCGGGAAGCTGCCGGATTGACCGAAGAAGACCGTTGCAAAGAGATGCGAGGTGACCGATACCTCGCAGTTCAGCGTCGACTCCTGAGTTAGCTAAGTCACCAATTTGCGCTCTTCCGCAACTTGGCTCCATTTGCGTCTGGCGCTCATTTCGAGTTGTCGATGACCGTGGTCTACTCCCGCCGGTTCCCTGCTATTCTCAGAAGTAGATCTTCAAGGAAGCTGCACGAATTGCCGCCGATTCTCAACGCCCAAAATATTTCAAAGAGTTACGGCGCCCTGCCCCTCTTTCGCAATGTCGCCTTCACCGTCTCGGAAGGGGACCGCATCGGCGTGATTGGGCCAAATGGCTCGGGCAAGTCGACGCTGCTGCAAATTCTCTCCGGCGCGGTTGATGCAGACTCAGGAGAGGTGGCGTTGCGCAAGCGCGTACGCCTCAGTTTCGTTCACCAGGAGTCACAGTTCGCGGGCGACCAGACAGTTCGTTCGGTGATTACGGCTGCGCTGGAGCGCGCAGGTGTTCCGCACGACGAGCAGCAGGCTCGCATGGCCGCAACGTTGGGACGCGCCGGTCTGGAGGACCTTGACGCTTCAGCGAACTCGCTTTCCGGGGGATGGCGCAAGCGGCTTGCTATCGCCGAAGCTCTGGTGCAGCAACCGGACATCCTGCTGCTGGATGAGCCTACCAATCACCTCGACCTGGCGGCGATTGAATGGCTCGAAGAACTACTCCAATCTGCATCCTTTGCGTCGGTGGTGGTCAGTCACGACCGGTACTTCCTGGAGAACATTGCCACAACCATGGTCGAGCTGAACCGCGCTTACCCCGACGGGCTGTTGCGGGTGAACGGTAACTACAGCAAGTTGCTGGAAGAAAAAGAAGCATTTCTACAAGCGCAGGCGAAGCACCAGGACGCGCTGGAAAATCGAGTACACCGCGAGATTGAGTGGCTGCGGCGCGGACCCAAGGCGCGCACTTCCAAATCGAAAGCCCGTATCGACAAGGCGAACCAACTGATCGGCGAGCTGGCTGATTTGAATGCGCGCACCCGAACGGCTAGCGCGGCAATCGATTTTGCCGCCAGCGACCGCAAGACGCGGCGGCTGATGGAACTGCGGGGCCTCAGCTTCGAGATCGCAGGTCGCACTCTATTCCGTGACCTGGACTTCATTCTCACTCCCGGAACGCGTGTCGGCCTCGTCGGATCCAACGGCAGCGGCAAGACAACTCTGCTGCGGCTGCTCTCGCGGGAATTGTCGCCTGCGACCGGCGAGATTCGCACGGCTGACGCACTGCAAATTGTCTACTTCGATCAAAACCGCGTGCTCGACCCCGATACGACTTTGCGGCGAGCGCTCGCGCCCGACAGCGATTCCGTTATCTATCAGGATCGCGTGATCCACGTAGCTTCGTGGGCAGCACGATTCTTGTTCACCGGTGAGCAGCTCAATCAACCAGTAGAACGACTCTCAGGCGGAGAACGCGCCCGCGTCTTGCTCGCCAAGCTCATGCTGCAACCGGCAGACGTCCTGCTGCTCGATGAGCCGACCAATGACCTCGACATTCCCACCCTCGAGGTACTGGAAGAGAGCCTGATGGAGTTCCGCGGGGCACTCGTGCTGGTTACACACGATCGCTATTTGCTGGATCGCGTCTCGACCACTGTTCTTGGCCTGGACGGGGAGGGATCGGTTGGACAATTTGCAGATTACTCGCAGTGGGAACAGTGGCTGGAGGAAGGCCAACGCGCCTCCAAGGCATCTGAAAAGACGGCTGACAAGCAAATCGCTGTGGCTTCTTCTGTAGCGGCCAGCCCCAGTGCGAAGAAGAAGTTGTCGTATCTCGAAGCGAGAGAATACGCGACGCTCGAGCAGCGTATCAGCGAGGCCGAAGAGCAGCTGAAGGCCGCACGCGCAGCCTCCGAGGACCCGTCTATCGCCAGTGACGCCGCCCGTCTTCTCGCGACGCAAGCTGAGCTCGAGCAAGCGCAGCAAGCCGTTGATCGGCTCTACCATCGCTGGGAAGAGCTTGAAAGCAAGATGCTCTGATCGTCGCGAAGTCCCGCGGACGAGCGATCTTGGAATCACTCTCCCAGGCCGCATGATCCCTTTTCGAAACCGGGCTGGAGTCGCCAAAACTCTTTCCTATGCTCCCCGACCTGCATGGTAGATACTGGCCGCATGCATGGTCGTGAGTCGTCTCCCGACTCACGTCAGGGTTGGAGGTCAACATGAATTGGTTAAGAGCGCTTGTGTGCTTGTTCCTTCTCGGCGCATTCTGCGGTCAAGCCGGCTTGGCGCAGACTCTTCCTACGCTTCCCACGAAAGCTACCGCCGCTGCCAGCCCGGAACTGGTCGGGCAACTGACCAAGGAACTATCGATTACTCCGACGCAGGCTACCGGCGGAGCGGGCGCATTGTTTGGATTGGCGAAGAGCCGGCTGGCTCCCTCAGATTTCGGCAAGGTATCGGACGCGGTGCCGGGCATGCATAGTTTTCTGGAGGCTGCTCCTTCCACCGGCGGCATGACAGGACTGTCGAGTCTTGCCGGTTCCGCTCCGGGAGGAATCGGCGGTTTGGCGGCCGCGGCCGGATCCTTCCAAAAGTTGGGCCTTTCACCCGACATGGTGAGCAAGTTTATCCCCATCATGACGAAGTATGTTGAAGGTACTGGCGGCTCTGGCGTGGCCTCGCTGCTGTCCGGCGCCCTCAAGTAACCTGACCAGTTCTCAGTCAGCGAGTCACCAAACGGAGAGCGCAGGATCGCGCTTCGTCGAATGCCGCGCCGGTTAGCGCGCCGGCGGAACGTTCACCCCGTAGGCAAGACTGGCATACCAGTCGCCACGCCCTTGCGGCGTGAGATCCAGGAAGTGCCACATCGGTGAGAGCAGATCGATGCCCCGCTCCTTAACCTCGGGCCCCATTCGAGGATGCGCGGTGTAGAAGTGGCGAACGGCGCCGCCGCCATCGCGCGTGAAAACGGAGAGGGTTGAGTCCTGAGCGCCATCCTGGTCTTCGCTGCCCAGATCGTACTTGAAGGTGCTGTTGCCGGCACTCAGCAAACGCAGCTTGTCCCAACCACGCTGGCGAGCGAAAGCGCGGAGCGTCGGGAGATCGGCAGCAGCCACGACCGCGAAATCGAGATTCTGAGCGAGATGATGGGCGATGCCATTTGCACCGTCGATCCAGGCGGTGCACATAGGGCATGCCTTTGTCTGCTTTTTACCGAACATGAAGTGGTAGATAACGAGCGAACGGCTTGGGCTGGTGAAGAGTTCGCTCAGCCGCACTGTATGCACAGGCGCATCGCCGACGTTCAGATCACCAGGGCCTTCTTGCAAAGAATAGTCCTGAACCGGAGCGCCTTCGGGAAGACTGCGACGCAGTTGCGCAACGCGCTCACGCTGGCGCATCAGTTCGATTTCGGCGAGGCGAAGTTCTTCACGCCTGGCCAGGTACTCGGAGGATTCGTTGGCCAGATTGGTCTGGCGAAACGTTCCGTCAACTACGGTGTTGACCATCATGATTGTCTCCAGGCGCTTTCTCTCTTCGAGCTAATGGATGCGAAGGTTGAATTATGCGCCGCCCCTTCCATCACATCTCACTTCGCTTCCACCGCATTTAACTAGCACCTCGGAAAGCTGATTCACACGGCGCTTGCGGCGGTCCTTGAGCGCTACCACGCCTTGATCTTCGAGTGACCCCCTCGCAGAGAATTCATCGTTGTCCGGCCCTTCGAATCCTCTCATAGCCACCTAAGGCACGCCGGGTCAGCCATTTACAAACACAACAAATTTCGTGCAACTATTTGTTGCAACACATATCTTAAATGTCGTACGCTTTTGCAAAGAGGAGCCAGCTTATGACGACATCCACCGCGCCCTTAACAGCCGTGTCAACCTGGAACATCGATCCCGCCCATTCCGTGGCCGAGTTCAAGGTGAAACACATGATGATTTCCAACGTGAAAGGTCAGTTCACCGGCGTATCCGGCAAGCTGATCCTGAATGAGGCCGACATCACCAAGTCGAGCGTCGAGGCGACCATCGACGCCACTTCCATCGGCACGGGAGAGAAGGATCGCGACGCGCACCTGAAGAGCGCCGACTTCTTCGATGCCGAAAAGTTCCCTACCCTGAATTTCAAGTCGACCAAGATTAAGCGCGCCGGCGATGACGAGCTGTCAGTGGAAGGCGATTTGGCCATTCACGGTGTCACCCGCAAGGTCGTGTTCGCTGTCGAAGGCCCGACCGCGCCGGGCAAGGATCCCTGGGGCAACACGCGCATCGGGCTCTCTGCGACCACGAAGATCAACCGCAAGGATTTCGGACTGACCTGGAACTCCACGCTTGAAACCGGCGGCATTCTGGTGGGCGAAGACGTGACCATCAGCCTCGAAGTGCAGTTCATCAAGGCGTAACAAATTTCCCCCCGCAGCCAATCAAATGGTGCCCCAGGTCTCGCGCTTTTTGAGACCTGGGTCTTCCAATCGAGTCTCACCAGCCTTTCATTACAATTGGCGCGTTCTGCATAGACAATGGCGTCCTGCGCATGTCATCAACACCCCCTCCGAAATCTAAACTAACTGTGAAGTGAGGCGCGTGCTCGTGGCGACGTCCTCCGCGCAGGAAGGAATAGGAATTATGCAGAAACGCAAACTTGGAAAAAGCAATCTCGAGGTCTCGGCCATCGGCCTGGGCTGCATGGGCATGAGCTTCAGCTATGGACCGCCGAAAGACAAGCAGGAGATGATTGGCCTGATCCACGCAGCTGTTGATCGGGATATCACATTCTTCGACACGGCTGAGGTCTACGGACCGTTCACCAATGAAGAACTAGTAGGCGAAGCCCTGGCCCCGCATCGCAAGAACGTAATCATCGCCACCAAATTTGGCTTCGACCTTGGCGGCGGCGACAATCGTCCGGGAGCGGCAGGCGTGAACAGCCGGCCGGAGCACATCAAGCAGGCCGTCGAAGGTTCGCTGAAGCGCCTGCGGACCGACGTCATCGATCTGCTCTATCAGCATCGCGTCGATCCCAACGTTCCCATCGAAGATGTTGCCGGAGCGGTCAAAGAGCTGATTCAAGCCGGCAAGGTGAAGCACTTCGGGCTTTCCGAAGCGGGAGCGAAGACAATCCGCCGGGCGCACAAAGTTCAGCCGGTAACGGCACTGCAAAGCGAATACTCTCTCTGGTTCCGCGATCATGAGCGCGAGGTGCTGCCGACCATCGAAGAACTCGGCATCGGCCTGGTGGCATACAGCCCGCTTGGGAAAGGCTTCCTGACCGGAAAGATCGATAGCGATGCAAAGTTCGACAGCTCCGACTTCCGCAGCACCTTGCCGCGGTTTACTCCCGAAGCGCGCAAAGCCAACATGGCGCTGGTGGAGTTGATCGGCGAGATCGCCAAACAGAAGAAGGCGACGCCGGCGCAGATTGCTCTAGCCTGGGTGCTGGCGCAGAAGCCGTGGATTGTGCCGATCCCGGGTACCACCAAGCTGAATCGACTGGACGAAAATATCGGCGCACTGGCCGTCGAGTTGTCGCCCGCTGATCTTCGCTCCATCGATGACGCCGCCTCCAAGATCGACATCCAGGGCGATCGTTATCCCGAGCGCTTGATGGCGATGACAGGCCTGTGATCCAACGCAGAGGCCAGCGACGAACCTTGTCGCAAGCTGGATCCGGGTTTTTGATCTGCCCACCCAGGTCTCGAAAATCAAGAGACCTGGGCACCTGGATCTATGGCGTAGACTGGAACACCGGAGGCGCCCATGGCAACGCAGAAGGATTCCCTGAAAGATCGCCTCTCGCGGTATCGCGAGATCAAGCTCACGGTCACGGGCAGGAAGTCGGGACGCGAGATCTCCATTCCTGTGTGGTTTGTCTTCGAGGACCCCACGCTGTATCTGCTACCAGTGCAGGGTTCGGATACCCAGTGGTACAAGAATGTCCTGAAGAATCCGAAGATCAAGGTTGACGCGCACGGTGAGGATGAAGAATTTCGTGCCCATCCCGACGACGATGCAGCACAGGTCAAAGCGGTGGTAGAGAAATTTCGCGAGAAGTACGGCGCGGGCGACGTGAAGAAGTACTACACCAAGTTCGACGTGGCCGTGCTGGTTCCGCTGCGTTGATGGCGAATCACTTTTCGTCGGACCCCAGCGTCAAGGCCAGAAGCATGCATTCTTCCAGGCCCAACCGGCTTCCCTGCTCATAAGCCTCCGAGAAAGCCGGCTCGGGCAGCAGCGCTTTCAGAGTTGCGAGATACGTCTCGCGAAAACGGCGCTCTGCCGGTTCGGTATGGAAGTTCATCGTCTCCCGCATATGCTCCGCGGCGCCTGCGAGCTTAGCTCCCAATTCTCCGCGGCCATCCTGCACGGCCAGCGCGGCAAAGCCATCCAGAGAATAAGAAATCGCAATCCGGTCACCGGTCACCTTGTAACCGCGCTCCTGCGCCATCTTCAGGCCTTCGGTGAAGTGCGTGAGTGACGCAGCGTAGTCTCCGTCGCCGTAATCGGCCGCAGCCAGGTTGTTCAGGATGTTCGCGGTCGCATACTTGTTGCCGGTTCGGCGGCAAAGCTCCAGAGCCTCGGCCAGCAAAGGCCGCGCGCTGCGGTAGTCTCCTTCAGAACGCGCCAGGTCCCCGAGCATGTTCAGCGATCGCGCGACGCCGAATTTGTCATTGGCCTCGCGCGCGGCTGCAAGCGCTTCTTCGATGAAGCGGCGTGCGCCTTCCGGATCGCCATTCTCCACTGCCAGCCCGCCGAGGCCGCGGCACAGCAACGATACCTGCGACAGATCGCCGAGTTCGCGGCTCTCCTTCAATCCGGTTTCGTACATGCCCTGGGCGGTTGCGTAGTCGCCCTGGAACTTGGCGATGTTCCCGGCCATGCTCAGCAACAAGCAACGTATCTTCGATGGCACCCGATCGCCTAACGCAAGAATCTCCTTCAGAATGCCGAGACCCTCGGTGAGATAACCGAGGAAATCCCAGAAATACCGGATGGCTACCGCAATTCGCGCCGCCGTGTCGGGATCGTTGGTCAGCGACCATCGCAAGGCCTCGCGGATATTGTCGTATTCCTCTTCCAGGCGGTTGAGCGACTCGGCCGGCTGCGCACTGCGCAGGTTGGGCTCAGCCTCTTCGGCCAAGGCGAGCAGGTAGACCGCATGTTTGCGACGGATCGCCGGCACTTCTCCGCTCTCATCCAAACGATCGTGGGCGTACTCACGAACTACGCCCAGCAGGCGGAAGCGCACCTCGCCGTTCGCCTGTTGCTCGGCCAGTAACAGGCTTTTGTTTACCAGCGAGGTGAGAATCTCGAGGACATCCGCGCCGTCGTCGACATCGACGACGTTCTCCGCGAAATCGAGCGTGAAGCCTCCGGCGAAGACGGCCAGCCGGCGAAAGATACGCTGCTCGGCCTCGGTCAGTAGCTCGTAGCTCCAGTCCATGGTGCCGCGCATGGTCTGCTGGCGCGTAGGCAGATCGCGGGAGCCGCCGGTCAGCAGCTTCAACCGATGTACCAGCCGTGCCAGGATCGCCTGCGGTGACAGAACCTTGATTCGCGCCGCCGCCAGTTCGATACCGAGGGGTAGCCCGTCCAGTCGCGCGCAAATGCCGGCGATACTGCGTGCGTTATCGTGCGTGAGGGTGAAGGTTGGATTCACCGAGCGGGCGCGCTCGACAAAGAGTTTGATCGCATCGTACTTCATCAGGTCTTCGGGGACGCCGTCGCCGAACGATCGCGGCGCAGCCAGTGGCGGAACGATGTACTCTCGCTCATAGCTCAGTTGCAGGAGTGCCCGGCTGGTCACCAAAACCTTCGCGCGCGGTGCGGACGCAAGCAGCTCTGCGATGATCGCGCCGGCCGTCAGCACTTGCTCGAAGTTATCCAGGACTATCAGCGCCCGGCGATCACGGAGATAATCCTTCACCGCCTCAAAGACCGGCTTGCTGTCACCTTCCTTCACCCCCAGCGCCTGCGCAACGATTGCCGGCACCAGTTCATGATGGCGGACGGCGGCGAGGTCGACGAAGCACATGCCATCGGGAAAATCGTTGATCAGTTGACCAGCCACCACTCGCGCCAGCGTGGTCTTACCCGTACCGCCAACCCCCGTCAATGTGACCAGGCGAGTCGATTCGCTGCGCAACTCCTGGCAGACCTCGGCGATTTCACGATCGCGGCCGACGATCTCCGAGCGCTGTATCAGGAAACTGGCATGGGAGGCGGTCGCGGAATCATCGCTCACCTGGCCGCCGCTCGTGCGCACAAGCTCCGCCAGTTCCATGCGCTTCTTCAGGCGCCGCAGGTCGACCAGCAGATCTCCGACCGTCTGATAGCGATCCTCGCGGCTCTTCTCCAGAACCTTGCCGACAATGTCCTGGAGCTGCTGAGGAGCCTTTCGCGCATAGTGCGACAGCGGCAGAGGCGCCGTGTTCAGGATGGCAGCGAGCACGTCCGACTGTGTTTGGCCGGGGAAAGGCCGATGGGCCGTGATCGTTTCGTACAGGACGCAGCCCAGGCTCCAGATGTCGCTGCGGGCATCGACCTGGAGACCGCGCGCCTGTTCCGGCGACATGTATGGAAGCGTGCCCAGCATCGTACCCGGCGAAGTTTGGAAGTCGACTTTCGTGGGCGCGCCACTGTCCGCGAGGCTGTCGCCATCTTCCAGTTTGGCCAGTCCGAAATCCAGCAGCTTGACCAGCCCGTCAGCGCGCAGCATGATGTTCGCCGGCTTGACGTCGCGGTGGACAATACCGCGGGCATGCGCCGCCGACAAGGCCGAGGCGACCTGAATGATGACCTCGAGCGCATCGGCAACCGTGGGACAGGCGCGCTGGATACGGCTTTCAAGGGTCTCGCCGTCGACGAATTCGGTGGCAATGAAATGCACCGAGTCGATCTGTTGTATCTCGTAGACCGTGAGAATGTTGGGGTGGTTCAGGGCGGATGCAGCCTGGGCCTCGTGTATGAAACGCTGCATGCGTTCGCCATTGGCTGCGACGTTCGCCGGCAGAATCTTCAGCGCGACCAGACGGCCCAGCCGGGTATCGTGCGCGAGATAGACCTCGCCCATTCCACCGGCGCCAAGCCTGGAACGGATTTCGTACGTCCCTAGCCGTGTGTTTGGAGACAGAAGCATAGTGCCGCCACAACAACCCTGGTGAAGCAATGAGCCGCATTATTGGAGAAGCGGCGGCCTCGATTCGGCACGGTAATCCAACCAATGTGCCGATTCACCTAAGTGCCACGAAAAACTTCGCACGCCCCGCACTCACTTGATGTATATTGCTCGACAACTCGGAACCTCACTGCCACATTGTCAGACGACCGACATTGTGGGAGATAACAGCCTGGCTCCGGCCACTTCATCAGACTGGCGGAATGAACCTTAGCCGCTCAGTCTGGTGACGATTCAGCAAAAGCAAGAGCGGGTGTTCCAGCAGCCCATCACAAAAAACCTCGGCTGGACACTCATGGTTAACCGTCCGGATCTGCCCGGAGCAACTGCATCCGTGCAGGGCTTCACAGGTCCGGTACAAGGTGTGGGCTCCATGAACGGGAAGTCATGGAGAGAGGTACTGGTTTGCATCTGGCCGCCAAGCCCGGAATACCGGCAGCACGCCTCTCTGCGACTGCTCCGATTACCCTGCCCGCCCCACCCTTCCACAAGCCTCGCCCCTGCGACGCCCAACGTCACGATCCGCAACGCGCCATTTTGAGCGGATTGGACGACCGCCTGCACGTCGAGGCCAGCCCAACGAAACAAGAGGAGGAAGCATCGAATGCAATACCTAGAGAATGCTGCGTCCGCCCGATTGTCAACTACCAAATCTTTAGCGCTCGTCGGATTGGTGATGCTGACGATGGCGCTGGCGCCCATCAACAGCTTCGCCCAGAGCGACACAACTTCGTATTCGCCGACGGCTTATGGAACTTATGCGTTCGTCGGTAACACGGTGCTCGTCGGTCAGACTGCGCCCACCTCGCTCACCGGCCAGTGCGGGACATGGCAATTCCCGCTGAGCACGTCGGCCACGGCCGCGGGAGTTACGTTGCTACCGCTGGTCAGTGGCGGAGCGGTGAATACCACGGTCTCCAGCAACAGCCAGCAGGCGCAGGCTCAAGCCAATACCACCAGCATCAACCTGCTGGCCGGCCTGATCTCGGCGCAAGCCATCACTGCCGTCGCTACTACGACGATCGACAACAACGGCAACTTCCAGGTCAGCGCCGCCGGATCGAACTTCAGCAATTTGGTCGTGCTCGGCCACGTCTACAACGGATCGGTGCCGGCCAACACGCGGATCAACCTGCCGCTGCTGGGCTACGTCGTACTGAACGAGCAGATTGCCAATGTCGGTAGCGAGAGCGCCACCATGACGGTCAACATGCTGCACGTCTATGTGACGCTGGGAAACCTGCTCGGATTGCAGGTGGGGACACAACTCATCGTGTCCAACGCCAGTGCCACCATCTACTACGTCCCGGCTCCTGGCATTATCGGGGGATACTCGTTTGGGACGCAGGTGTCGGGGCCATTGCTCGCTTCATCGCCCACCGCCCCTGAGACTCTCCCCTGCACGGGCACGAACGGCCAGGTGTTGACGGCCACTCAGGTCGGTCTGAACTTGCCGAGCATCCTTTCGGCTGGTGCACTGACCGATACGGTCGAATCAAACTTGACGCCCGACTATTCCAGCGGTGAGAACACCTCGACCATCACCGGCTTGAATCTGCTGAACGGCCTGGTAACTGCCAGCGTCATGCACGGTGTGGTCGACGCCAGCGTGGATCAGTACAACGACGCCTCGCTGAATGGGACCGATTCGTTCGTCGGAATCTCGGTGGCCGGCCATCCGGAGATCACCGACAACATCCCGGCGAATACCAGTGTCCCCCTTGCGGGCCTGGGTACGCTGTACCTCAAGGAAATCATCTACGGCTACTCGGGGAACCAGAGTGTTGAAGTGCGCAGTATCGAACTGGTGGTGAACCAAATCAACATTTACGGACTGCCGATCGGCCTGGACTTAATCATCGGCGACGCCTACATCGATGCCGTCACCTATAGCGGCCCCCCAATGTAGCAGTTTCCCCTCAGCGTCTCACTCATTCGCAGAGCAGCGCGGATGAGTGGGATTTTTCCTGCAGGAAATTTTCATTTGCCCTACCTGTCTCTCCGCAGGTAAGTTAGTCAAACCGCATTTCAAATTCCCTGACAATCGAAAGGCGATACGTCCCGCGCCCGAGAAGGAGAGTTATGTTTTCACAGTCGCTGCCCATCAGCTCCGAGGGCGGCCACACCAGCTTTCAGAACAACGTTCCCGACCCGGTCACCTCCGGAGCGGAGCTTCCAACCTTCAAGTTTGAGCTGGAGAAATCCGCCGGCCGCACCTTGGAAGGCAGCTTCGGCAAGGAAGCTACGGTTGAGCAGTTGCCAATCTCGAAGGGCATCGCCGGCGTCTCCATGCGCATGGAGCCGGGGGTAATGCGCGAACTGCATTGGCATGCCACCGCCGCCGAATGGGCCTTCGTCACCGAGGGGCGCGTGCGTACAACGGTCATCGACCCGCAGGGCTGCGCGGAGACGAATGACTTTGAGGCCGGCGACATCTGGTACTTTCCTCGCGGCCATGGACACGTGATCGAGACGCTAGGCGAGCAGCCATGCCACTTTATCCTGGTCTTCGACAACGGCTACTTCTCAGAGTTCGGCACCTTCAGCATCACCGATTGGCTTGGACACGCGCCCAAGGAGTTGCTGGCGAAAAACTTCGGCTTGCCCGCTTCGACGTTCGACAAGTTCCCAAAGAAAGAGGTTTACTTCGCGAAGGGTAAGATTCCTCCACCACTCGCAGCGCCACCCTTGCAGGGCTGGAAGCTGCCTCCCCTGACGCACAAGTACAGCCTGCTGTCGCAGAAGCCGTTTGAAGTCTTCAAAGGCGGCCTTGAGTGGCGCGTCGACGGATCGCAGTTCCCTATTTCGACGACCATGACCGGCGTGGTGCTGGAGATGGAAGCGGGCGCGTTACGCGAGTTACACTGGCATCCCAACGCTGCCGAGTGGCAATACATCCTGAGCGGCCAGTTCAATGTCACGCTCTTCGGCTCCAAGGGCCGGTGGCGCGAAGAACAACTAAGCCAGGGCGATGTTGGCTACATCCCGCAGGGCTTCGGGCACTCGATCGAGAACATCAGCAAGGAAAAGGCGCGCATTCTTATCGTCTTCAACAGCGGCCATTATCAGACGATCGATTTGTCGCAGTGGATCGCCGGGAACCCGACTGACATTCTCGCCACCAACTTCGCTCAAGACGCGTCGGTATTCGAAAAGTTTCCGCGCAAGGATGTGTTCCTGACGAAGTAGAGGAAAACAGTGTGACCAGCTAGCGCGATGGAGCGTGCACCGCTTCGGCGATTACGCGATTCACGGAAGGCCAGAGAGCCTCGCCGCTGGCAATCAATCCCGGCAGCAAGGTCTTCTCACGATTGAAACGAATCGGCTGTCCGTCACTCGAACTCACACGGCCGCCGGCAGCATTCACCAGTGCAACGCCGGCGGCGATGTCCCACTCGTTTTTGGGCGAGAGCGTCCAGGTCGCGTCACACCGGCCCGTAGCCACCAGGGCCAGTTTGTACGCAACCGATCCCATCGGGCGCACGCTGAACTCGTTGCTCGAAAAGCGCGTCCAATCGCCGCGCAGGAATTCCTGGCGGCTGGCAAGAACGGAGGCGCCATCGAGATTTGCTTTCTGACTGGCGCGTGCCGGATTTCCGTTGTACGTCACCCCTAGATTGGCCGATCCGAGAACCAGTTCGCCACTCGCGGGATTGTAGATGCCGCCGGCAATCGCGACTCCGTCAATCACCAGTCCGACTGAGATGCTCCACTCGGGAATCCCGCCGGCGAACTCGCAGGTGCCATCGATGGGATCGACCACCCACACCACGCCGCATCCCAGACGAGCGCGATCGTCAGCGTGCTCTTCGCACAGCCAGCCCTCGCCGCTCTGTTGCAAACTCTCGCGCAACGCGGCAGCAATCCTCTTTTCAGCGCCGGAGATGATCGCCCAGTCGTCGCTGCCTTTCGTCGCCAGATCTCCGCTGCCGGCCAGCACGCGCGCGGCCGCATCTAGGCTATTACTAATGCGCAGCACGTACTCGTTTTCCGCAGATTTATCGAACTGCATGATGTATTCCAGTCCACAGCATCTGGATCCCCAGCACAACCAGGATCGAGCACAGAATCTGTTTCAGTCGCGTTGCCGAAATCCGGCTGGCCAGCGACGCGCCGACAATTCCGGCCGGGATCGAGCCGATGAGAATATAACCGACGAGCGCGAAATCGACATTGCCCAGCCGAGCCTGCAACGTCGCCGTGAATCCCATCAGCAGCAGCGCGTGGACAACGTCCGTCCCAACCACAACCCGCGGCGTGAAGCCGTAAAAAACCAGCAGCAGCATCACCGTGACCGTACCCGAGCCGATCGAAGTGATTCCCACCAGAATTCCTACCAGAAATCCGATGAGAACGATGCCGGCATATTCCTTCGCGCGCTTAGGCGCTTCAATCTCGACTTCGCTGGAAAACGGCTTTGCTGCCAGGTAGGTCACGGGAATGATGATCAGCAGAACGGCGATGGAGATCTTCAGGAAGTCGTTGACGGCGGGGCCGCGCGCGCTGCGCAGCCACATCAGTACGCTTACGCCCAGCGCTGCGCCGGGAACGCTGCCGCTGATGAGCGCTGCCACCAGCCACCATCGCACGTTGCCGCGGCGCCAGTGCACAATGCCCGCGCCAATCTTAGTGATGGAGTTGACCAGCGCATCGGAACCAACGGCGACGATCGGCGAAACACCCAGTGCCGAAATCAGAATGGGGACCAGCAGCACACCGCCGCCCAATCCCGTCAGTCCGACGAGAAACCCTACGATTGCGCCGGCCAGCACGCGCGCAGCGATGCTCTCTGGGCTCACGATCCTCCGCTAGTGGGCGACTGGATTGCTTAACCTTCGGAACCAGGGCGGGCAGCCGAAGACGACAGGTGTTCCATTACTGTGGCCACGACCTTGGCCGACACCTCGCGAACATTCTGGCGTGAAGTATCGCAGACGATCTCCGCCGCCAATGGCGCTTCGTAGGGATCGTCGATGCCGGTGAAGCCGTGAATACTGCCCTCGCGCGCCTTTTTGTACAGGTCTTTCGCGTCGCGTAGTTCGCACACTTCCAGCGGCGTGTTCACGAAAACTTCCACGAAATCGCCGATGGTGTGGCGCGCTTCTTCTCGAGCCGCGCGATAGGGCGAGATCGCCGAAACCAGTACCACGACGCCGTTGCGCGTAAGCATCTTGGCCACAAAGGCGATGCGGCGGATGTTTTCGTCACGATCGGACTTGCTGAAGCCGAGGTCCTTGCAGAGATATTTACGGATGACGTCGCCGTCAATGACCTCTACTTGCAGGCCATTAGCCAGCAATTCAGTCTCAACCGCACGGCAGATGGTCGTCTTGCCGGCGCCGCTCAGTCCGGTGAACCACACCGTCACCCCATGGCGCAGAGCTACCCGCGAACCTGCGTCCGTATCGCCGGTGTGCTCAGCCATGCCCGGCGCGACTTCCGTGATCATGCCGGCCGCAACCGTGTCGTTGGTGCGTGGATCGATAACGATGAAGCTGCCGGTCGCCCGATTGTCGCGATAAATGTCGCCGAAAATAGGACTGTGCAGTTCGAACTGCACTTTGCCGATCTCGTTAAAGTTCAGGCTGTCGCCTTCAACTTCGGCGAAGGTATCGATATCGATTTTCTTGTCGAGCCGGAGAACACGCCCGCAAACCGTTTGCGTTGTGTGCTTGATGAGGTAGCGTGTGTCTTGCTGGAGCGGCGCGGATGAAAGCCAGATGAGGTTACTTGTGACCCTGGTGGTGGCCTTGGCTGGATTTTCGGGCGACACCAGCATGTCGCCGCGGCCCAGGTCGATGTGCTTCGACAGCGTCAGCACGATCGACTGCGAGGCTTCCGCCTTCTCCAGATTCTGGGTTTGCAACAGAATCGCGTCGATCGTCGCCCGCTGCCCCGAGGGCAGAGCCAGCACTTCGTCGCCGACCTTCACGGTTCCGGAGCTCACCTGGCCGGCATAGCCGCGAAAATCCTGATTCGGCCGAATTACACTCTGTACCGGGAAGCGAAAGCTGGCGCTCACCGGCGGCTTGGCCGGAAGCGTCTCCAGCAACTCCAGCAGCGATGGGCCCGAATACCAGGGCATGGAGCCGTTGCTGCGGAGAACGTTCTCGCCGCCCAACGCACTCAACGGCAGGAAATGCAACTGCACGCCGGGAAACGCCTCAACACATTTCTCGAAATCTGCGCGAATGGAGTCGTAGACCTGCTTCTGGTAGCCGACCAGATCCATCTTGTTGATGGCGACCACCATGCGACGAATGCCGAGCAGCCACGCGATCAGCGTGTGGCGGCGCGTCTGCGTCAGGACGCCTTTTCGCGCGTCCACCAGAATCAGTGCCAGTTCGGCGGTCGACGAGCCGGTCGCCATGTTGCGCGTGTACTGCTCGTGCCCGGGAGCGTCGGCAATGATGAAGCTACGGCGCGGCGTAGAAAAATAACGGTAGGCGACATCAATCGTGATGCCCTGCTCGCGTTCAGCCCTCAGGCCGTCCGTGAGCAGCGACAAATCGAGGTCGACGTGCTTGGCCGTGGAGGCTTTCTTGACCGAAGAAAGCTGATCTTCATAGATGGCGTTGGCTTCGTACAGCAGGCGCCCTATCAGAGTCGACTTGCCATCATCGACGCTTCCCACCGTGATGAACCGGAGCAGTTCCTGCGCTGCAACGTCGGTGCTCAAAAATATCCTTCCCTTTTTTTCAATTCCATGGAGCCTTCCTGATCGTGATCGATGACGCGGTTCTCGCGCTCCGAGCGGCGGAACAACTTCAGCTCATCGATGATGTCAGGAATGCTGGCCGCGGTGGAACGAATGGCGCCGGTGCAATAGGTGCAACCGAGCGAGCGCATGCGGCACATCACGCGCTGCGGCTTCTCGCCCGGCAGAAGATCGACGGGGTGGTCGAGCGGAATGAGCAGGTCGCCACGGACCAGCATCTCGCGCTCTTTCGCGAAGTAAAGCGGGACCACCGGAATCTGCTCGCGGTGGATGTATTGCCACACATCCAGCTCAGTCCAATTCGACAGCGGAAAGACGCGCAATGCCTGTTCGGGAGCGATGCGCACGTTGTAGAGGTTCCAGAACTCCGGCCGCTGATTCTTCGGATCCCACTGGCCTCGTGAATCGCGCAAGGAGAACACTCGCTCCTTGGCACGCGATTTTTCTTCGTCGCGGCGGGCTCCGCCAATGGCCACATCGATCCCGTTCATGGACAGTGCGTCCAGTAGAGCTTTGGTCTTCAGCAGTGCGCAACAGCGCGATGTGCCCAGTTGGAAAGGATTGGCGCCGTCCTTCACCGCTTCCATATTGGTGTGAACGATCAGCTTTACGCCCAACTCCTGGCAGATGCGATCACGAAAGGCCAGCATCTCGCGGAACTTGAAGCCGGTATCGACGTGCAGCAGGGGAAACGGGATTTTGCCGGGGTAGAACGCTTTCTGCGCCAGGCGCAGCATCACCGAGGAGTCTTTGCCGACGGAATACAACATTGCCGGATGAGCCGACTCAGCGACAACCTCTCTCAGGATATAAATGCTCTCCGCTTCGAGAGCATCAAGATGTGCCATCGATCCATTGGGCATAGGAGCGGTCAACAGGATGCGCTTGAGTGATGGTCAACCGGTCATGCCAAAGCAGACTGGAAGCCATCGCCTCCGCTGTCTGTATTGACCGGTGAAACGAAAGTCAGGCCACGAATGCAGCGCCCCCAAAAAATAAAAAACGCATTCAGGCCCTGATACTTCACGGCCGCCGTGCGGCCGCCCACATTGGTTCATGATAGCAGGCCAGAGCGCTTGCTCCATGCCGGCCAGTCCAAAATTCCAGCAAAGAATCTGAATAACGCAACCCCTCGCCGAGTTGTACAAACGCCGGCAAATCCCGAGCTGTAGACTTGAATGTACCAAGCCTTTTCAATTAGAAAACCAGAGCAGGCAAGCTTTCGCGCTTCCTGCTCCACGGCACTTCGAGAGCGAATGAGCACAATCGAAATCACACAGGTCGATCGCCTGGTTACGCCCGCTGATGCCCTCCACGGATTCTCCCTGGAGCTTCCGCAAGCCCAAACGGCCCGCGATTCCTATTGCTTTGAAGTGGCCGGGTGGGTGTTGTCGGCGAAGTCGCCGGCCGTGCAGATCGAGTTGATCGCCAACGATGGTCCGCCGCGACGCATCCCCATTTTGTTTCCCCGTGCCGACGTCGATCGTTGCTTTCCCGGTGCGCCGCAGGGTACGAAGGTAGGATTCTGGGCGCCGGTCAGCGTCATCGGCATGACGCCCGAGTTCGAGTTAGAGGTCCGCGTGGTGCTGGAAGACGCGCAACGTCTTGCGGTAGCGAAAATCTGCGGACGCCATCAGGCACTGCGCTCGCACTTCGAGCCCACGATGCAGCCGTTATTAGTGAACAGCCTCGCCCGCACCGGCACTACCTGGGTGATGCGTCTGCTTGCGGAGCATCCGGCAATTACGACGCTGCGCATTTATCCCTACGAAAACCGGCCGGCGAAATACTGGATGCAGCTGCTGGGCGCGATGGCCGAGCCTGCGTATCCGGCGCAGTCGGCCAGCCACATCGGTATCTTCGAGGACGACTGGTGGGGATCGCAGGATCCATTTCAGCGCGGCTCGTTGGGACAGAACCCGCAGCTGCAACAATGGTTCAATGAGCGATTCGTGGAGCAGGTGGCGACCCTGTGCCAGCAGAGCATCGAAAACTGTTATCGCGAAATCGCGGCCACCCAGAACCAGTCTCCGCCCGCATTCTTCGTCGAGAAACATATCCCCGACGAAGTGCCCGGCATCTTCTGGGAGCTTTATCCCAGGACGCGCGAGATTGTTGTTGTACGCGATTTTCGCGACATGCTTTGTTCCATTCGCGCCTTCAACGCCAAGCGAGGCACTCTCGGCTTCAATCGCGATCAAGTAGCCAGCGAAGCCGAATACATTGCGCGCCTGGGCCGCGAAGCGCAGCAGCTTCTAGGCAACTGGAAGGCCCGGGCTGACCGGACTTTGCTGGTGCGCTACGAAGATCTCATCCTGCAACCGGAAGACACGCTGCAGACAATGCTGCGCTACGTCGGTGTAGATTCCAGTCGGGCGGTGGTTGACGAGATCCTGCGGCGCGCGCTCGTCGACACTCCAGAGATGCAGGCCCACCGCACTTCAGGCGGGCCTAAAGCTTCCATCGGACGCTGGCGCTCCGAGCTTGACGCAGAATCGAAAGCAATTTGCGAGCAGGTCTTCGGAGAACCGCTGCAAGCTTTTGGATACGACGCCGATCCGCGACGCGAGAACGAAATCGTAGGCGTGCAGCACAACCAGAAGTGAGCTGCCCGATTGGCCTGCGCCAAGAGTGGCGCTCACGTCCGGACACCCACTACGCCGCGATATCCGATTCGCCGTGCCGCTTTTTCGCATGCGGCTTGGTAACCCAATAGCGAAAGCTGCTCCACTTGGGACCGGCGGAATCGTATGGCTGCATCTCAATCAACTTCCCTCCGGCGTTCCGGATGATTTTCAGCACCTCGTCGTGCGGCACGCAATGCATGTCAATCAATTGTTCCAGTCTCTCGGTGTGCTCTCCCGTTGTTTCAATCCTCGCCTTAGGCTTCATGGAACCTGCCACGCCAGCGAGCGATGCCTTCAGGCGCTGCAGAATGCCCGTACGACTTGGAGGGGTTGCTGCTTCCGGCGCGACGGCGAGATCAACTGTGCCGTTCTCTGGGTGACGTATTTCGCTCGGTGCCTGGAAAACCAGCAGACCTCCCGGCTTCAGGACGCGAACGAATTCGGAGATGTAACGCTTGCTGACCTTCGGCGGAATGTGTTGCAGGACTAAATGACTGTAGATGAAATCGAAGTTATCGCCGTCGAAGCATTGCAGGTCACCGGCTTCATTGTGAACGTAGGTGCAGGCGCTGCCAAAGCGATTGTATTGCGCCGCCTGGCTCAACATGCTGGAGGAAATGTCGACGCCGTAGCACTTCCGGAAATGAGAACACAGCGCCTGCGTGAGGCGCCCGATTCCACAACCGAAATCAAGTGCGGTGCCTTTTTCCAGAGGCAGGCCACGAGCGCTGATCTCGGTCAATACTTCATTCACATCCTGGTGCCCTGAGCGGAAGAAACTCTCCTCGTCCCACTTGCAGCCTTTTTTCTCCGGGCTGGACAGGATAGCCCACATGGCATCCCGCTCACCCAACTTCTCCCAATTCTCGCGCAACTGCCTCAAACGCATCCGGAAATTCTATCTCGGCAAATTACCGCGCCGGCAGCGAAGACCCGCAATTCTGCGCGCTGTAAAAAAATAAAAACAGGAATTACGAATAGTGTCAGTTTCTGGCTGATTCGAACTCCGCTTTGCCAAAAGAGAAGCCAAGAACTCGCGGATTGTTCTGCGGATCGCCGGGGACCTTCAGCGGATCGTCGACTTGGATGACCAACCGATTTTCACCGGGCACGAGCAACTTGCGATCAACCGTAAATTCGCTGGTGTCGTGCCCGGCCGTAATCGTGCCCAGGAAATGATCGTTCAGCAGGATCTTGACCGGGTGGTCAGGATTTGCCGTGCCGAAGATTTTCAATCGCACCCTTGGTGCATCGCCGAAATCCGGGGCCAGTCTGAAATAAATCGTTGCGTGAGCAGTCGCCCATACCGGGCCATCGGTACCGAGAAATTCGTTGAAGCCCTTGTTGAGGCTGGTCCGATCGTCCGGCTTGATGGTAAAAGGCAGCTTCAACTCCGGATACGGCGTCAACTCAAGTTCGAATCGATCGTCCTTCATCAGGAGCCGGCAGGGCGCTTCGCACGCTTCCGGCACTCGCGAGAGGATCAGGTTGTCGAGATTTTTGAACTGCTGGCAGCGATGATCGCGACCGAAGGTGAAGGCCCACAGGTCGTCCACGCAGAAGGATTGATGCTCATGTTGCAACCGGCTGGCAATGCCGGCCTCGATCATCCAATCGCCGCCATCGAAGCTAAGATGTACCGGCTGCCCATCAATCTGCGGCAGCGTGGCCACCAGGCGATCAGTCTCGATCTCGCCTTTCTCTGTATTGAGAAATCCGCGCTGACCCGCGAACATCGAGAGCGGCATCAGCGCGCACAGTACCACGCTCACGGCCGGCTTCACATTCAGTTGAAAGCCGTCGAGTATGACCGATGCCATCAGCAGCAACGCCAGCAGCTCAACGGAGAAGAAGAAGTAGCCGTTGAAGTTGAACAGGGCGCCGGTCATCTTCAAGGTCCAGTAATAGAAAAGCGCGGCAACTACCAGAATCTCGAAGGCGCCATAGCGGACAAAAAGAGAGACGCTGTCGTGACCTTTCCGGAAGAGCCAGAGCGTAAGACCGAGCATCAGCGCGCCCAGGCACCACACCGTCGCGACTTCCGGCCGCGCCAACGCTTTCCTGATCAGCCCGGCTTTGGGTGATTCCAGCACGGCCTCAGGTTTGGCGATGAAGGCAAAAAAGCTGCTTTCGTACTTCAGCGACTTGAGGAAAGGTTGTTGCAGACCCTGGTGCAAAGCCGAGTGCCGCAGGATTGCTCGCACGTTGTTGTCGTGATGCAAGGTCACATCCAGGATGATCGGAAGCGAAAAGACAACAATCACCAGCAGGCTGACGGCGATCGCCTTGCGATTCTGGTGGATGAAACGCGCAGTGCCTATCGACCTCCCGCAGCGCCACCAGGCTGTAACCACCGCCATCGTTCCCAGCGTTCCGACAAACAGTGGCTGGGCCACGTGTCCGTGGATCAATATGCAGCCGCTCAGGATCATCCACGGAAGATGCGCCGTCCTGCCCGCCGCCAGCGATGCCCCTGCCGTCAGAAAGAACAGGAAGCAGAACATCAAGACATGCGGCATCCAGATAGAAAAAATTGCCGAGCCGGGAATCGTGCGATTCACTACATAGATGAACAACAGGGAAAGGCCCAGAGCTGCGGGCGGAAACAGTCGCGAGCGGCAGCGGCCGGTGATGATGCCGATCGCGCCGAACAGAAACGCCGTGTTCAACACGATCATGAATACGATGTGCGCATTCATCTCCGCCGGAACCACATGCAGCCAGTCGTGCAGGACCTTCTCACCCAGGGCGAAATAATAGAAGAAGAAATGGGCCGGGATGGTGGAAGCCCCAGCGCGAATAGTTACCTAACAGCTCGTGAAAATGCTTGGCTCGCTCGATTTGAAGAGCATTGGCGGCAAAGTCGGTGTACTCCCAGATCGCTACCCTGAACAGCTCGCGATTAATGATGAGAATCGTGGTGAGAAATACAAATGCGGAGACGACAACAGCCCGGGCCTGGGATTGCTCCCCTGTCTGCTGGCTGCTCTGTTCAATGGACAATCGATAACCTTCTGCCGACGTTAATTCCGTTTTGCCTGCCCGCTAGTCGCGACAACCTCGCCCAGTAATCCCAGTTCCTGCATGCGATCGCGCACACCGGCCGCGATGGTCGAGGGGTGCAGCAGGTCGCACACCTTGGCCCGCGCCTTGCGGCCTAATTCCGCGGACGCTTCTCGAGCGCGCTCCACTTGCCTCATCGCATCGGCAGCATAGTCCAGGTCAGGATCGGCCCAATGATATCCGGCCTTGTACGGTCCATGTGTCTGCTCGATTGTGAGCAGGCGATAGGGAACCAGGAAGCTGTCATCGTCTGACATAAAATCCACATTGCCGGAATACGCGGTCGCGATGACCGGCTTCGAGCACATCATGGCCTCCGCCATCGTCAAGCCAAAACCTTCCGAGCGATGCAGAGAAACATAGCAATCGCACGCCATCATCAGTTCGTGCTTCCCTTCTCTGCTCAGATTGCGGTCCATCAGCCGAACATTCGACCGGTCGATCGCCCTCTCCACCATCGACAGCTCAGCAGGATGGTCGGAACCGTGAAGAGACTTTATCAGCAGCTGCACGTCTTTCCGGTTTCCAAACGCCTTCTTGAAAGCCTTGATCAGGCCCAGCGGGTTTTTGCGCTCAAGGTAGCTGTGAAAGTCGAAGAAATACAAAAACACGAACACTTCCGGACTCAAGCCGAACTTCGACCGGTCGACCGGCACATCTTTCATGAAGATCGGATCCATCGCATGGGGCACGACCCTGACCGGAACCGGAGAGCGCGAGGCAACGGCATCGCGCGTGAACTTGCTTGGCGTCCAGACCTCGTCGGTGTAGCCAAACGATGCAGCCCACTCGCTGGGAAATTCCGGGAGCTCCCAGGCCCAGTACCCGATATTAAAGTGTCCTCGCATATATTCCGGATACTCTGCACCATGGATATACAGCCGGTCAGCGTTGATGGTTAGCAGGTTCGCTATATAAGGATTTTCGGATTCGAATGTCGCGGGCAGGAGTTCGAGGTTCTCCGAAGTCGGATCCACGACATTATTAATTACATAAGGAACACCGCTAGCCTGGATGATTCGCAGGTTGCTGCGCGCGCCTTCGCCCACTCCAGTCTCCGATTCAAAGTATCCCGCCAGGTTGACGCCGCCTAATTGCAGCGCCGCTGTATGGGGACCGCCATCCTCGGTCTTGATGCCATGATCGAGCCATGCAAACGGATCCCCCAGATGCGACAGTTCTACTCCCAACCCCCAGTAGTAGCGCCGAGCCGATGGCGGGATCTTGATGCCGTTGTGAAAATAATCAAGGCCATACTTCCAGGCCTTGGTATCGTTCCAGCCCCGCTCCACCAGCAGATCGCGATACCGCAAGTAGAGCTTATAGGTATCGCCGATATCGGTCATACCGAAACGATTCTGGTGCTTGGACACTACTCCGGGCTTATCGGCGTCAAAGCCGCTGAAATGGAAGAAGCGCAGTGGCCGCCGGTTGACAGTGACTTCGTCATCCACCGAAATGATGCGCTCGTGCAGATTCCAGTACGCAACGTTATATTCGGGGTCACGAATTATTTTGACGCCATCGAAGAGCGCCGGCGTCATATCCATCCATCGCTGGTCAACGAAAAGATTGTTCTCCAGAGCCACCATGCAATGGTGATAGAGTTTCCCCGACCACCATTGCAGCAACTTTTCCGCCGCTACACTATTGCGCAATCCAAGAAATCCAAGATTATAGGTACCGGACTTAAGGATATCGTGGTCAGTCTGGGTCAGCCCGTCGTTTGGTAACGGTGACAGCAAGTGCGGAGTCAACAGAATATTCGAGTCATCCAGATAGTTTCGCAGCGGATCCAGCGAATTCAGGATGAGGATATCCGGATCGAGATACAACAGCTTGTCGATATTGAAACGACGGAATAGATAGCTCAGTAGATATGGCTTAACCGCGGTGCTGGTTTCTAATACGCTGTACTTGAAAAGAAAGCCATTCAGGTTGGCTATCTCAAGTTCGGAAGTGAGTATCGTCTGGAAGTTTTCGTCTTCGGGCCGGAAAAAGCCTCGCGGTGAGTCCAGCAGCAAAACAAAAAAAGGATAGTCTGGATAGAACTTTATCCAGGAATCCGCCAGAACCCGGGCCATCGGAAGATAGTTTTTCGCAATGATCGTGCAAGCTGCGAATTCAATCTGTTTGTTGTCGGTTGATGGAATCACGCTTTAACCCGGATGACTAGCTTCGCCAGCCTACGACCGCATAGGTCGAACTCGACGACAGCAAGTTGCTTGCGCCGGTCACAAGCTCGGCCCTGCGGACAGGATTGCCGGACGCTTCGACCGCGGCGACCGGCGCCAGGCTCGCCTCCACCGGAGCAAGAATGGAAATCCTCACGTCGCGAATATCTGCGCTTTCCAGCACGCTCTTGATCAGTTCAGGCGGAATCGGGCGCAAATGTGTCGGATCAAGGCAGGAAATTCTCCCAAAGCCCTGCCGTGAACCCGGATTGGTCGTTTCAATTACCACGACTCCACCCGGCTTCAGCTTGGAAGAGCACAGCGCAAGAAACTCTGCCTGTAAATGCGCCGGAAGATATTCCATCACCCGGGCAGAAAATACGCCGCCCAGCGAGCGATCCGGAAGCTGGCGCAGGTGCTCCAACATATCTTCTTCCACTATCTTCAGAAGCTTGCGGCGCGCAATTTCGCATGCATACGGATCAGAGTCTACGCCATAACCTGCCGTTCCCTGCTGCCTTAATATCTCCAGGAATTCTCCGCGACCGCAACCCAGGTCGACGACGGGAGATAGTCCGCGAAAGAATTCGGCATAAGGTAGAAGCTGCTCCTGTACCGCCAGCTCAGCGGTGCGAATAGGTTGCTGGGCAGCATCCTCCTGCAACTTGAGCATGTCGCTTTCCATTCTGCCCAGCACTTGCTGGATAGAAATGATAGCTTTCCCCTGCTCCTCGATAGCTTTGGCAACCTGCTCGTTGAACCCCTGGATGGAACGGGTATACCAGCCCAGCGAACGTCGCATCGACTTCTTACTAAATTGAACCAGATTATTGACCAGGCCCGGATGGCGAGGATTCAGGCGTCCCACCTCTTGCCGGGCAGCCCACACCTGCGCTGACAACTCAGCGATCGCGGAGCTTTCCTCGGTTTCTTTTTCAGCCGATATCTCCTGACCTTGAGACGAATCTTCCCCTTCGCCTATCCGTTCTTTCATCGCGAGCAGTATTTTCTGCTCGGATTCGCTTAGGTGCGAGAACTCCGATGGTACTTTCTCACTGCGATTCTTACGATCTTGCAAGGCGAGGAATTCCGGCGAAGTCAGAAATATCTCCAGCACATCGGAGCGGCTCGTGCCATCGGCCAGAACACCAGTCCAGTGTTCCATGCCGCCACTATCGGGTTCGCGCGCTAACAGATGGTGATAGAGATTATGAACAAACTCTTCGTCGGTCATGTCGCCTGCAATCGTTACTTCGCCAACTGGCTAACTGATCGCGCCGTTCACCCGAGACTATCGGAACAGTTTGAGCAGAATAGAATTGAAGCTAAGCCAACCCGGCTGAGCTGTTGGGAGCTTTCACAGCTAGAGGCATTTTAGCAAATCAGAAGGGTAGAAAACCGTAGGCGTGCCGGACGTAACCAAGGGAAAACCGTGCAGGTGATTACGGGTAATCAGCCTGGAAGAACGTTTTGACTCAACTACTCCCTGGGGCGGCCCGAGCGCAATGCATTCATCAGGCTGCGAATCGGGGCCGTGACCTTCCAGGAGAGCGACTGCTCCATCGCTGCTCGTGTCGCTTCTTCTTTCTGAAGTTTCTCTTCCGTCGCCTGCAGACGATGCTTCTACGCCTTCTTTCTCTTTCACCGCGCGTATCACCTCGAGCGCACTGGTTTCCCGCTCGCGTTGCGCCGCCTCCATCTGCTGCTGCGCCAACTCCTCTTTACCGGCAGCGTCCTTGAGAAATCCGTCCATCATCTCGACAGCAGGTTGAGACGCGGAGCCCGAGCGCAGAGAGATGCTCAGCATGACAGCTCCCGACAGGCTCGCGGGCACGTCAAGAATCACCTGCGGATCGTTACCCGTACTGATCAGCAGCATGCCCGTTTCCTGCGGGACCATCACCGCGGTGCCTGCGAGCTGGATGCTTTGCGGATGGGCCAGAGCGTCCCAGACAATTTTGTCGTCTGCTAAAGAGTGCAGCCGAATCTCCTTGATCTCAACAATGCCGGGGTCGTGCGCCGGATCGATGCGCAGCGGGCCCTGCCCAACTCCCTCCGGCAACTCGAAATCCAACGTGCTCCAGGTTCCCGGCTTCATCTTCTTTACCAGCACCGTCTCTTCCGAGTGTCCGGTGGTGCCGAAGGGAAAAACCTGAACGTAAATTTCCTGAGAAGATCCGCTGGGCGCCGCCGCCTGCGCCGACTGGGCCAGCAGATTCTCCAGGTGCGACGCATAGATGACGTAGCGCCGGCGAACTTCTTCCTGCACGGCCGGCGTGCCATGAAAAAGAGCGTCGGTGAGCAAACCACCTTTGCCTTCCCCCGGCCGGCGCATCACGCCCAATCCCCAGCCGTGGTGAAACTCGAAGGTCTCCCGGAATTCGCCCTTGATTTCCTCCCACAGCCGCCACACGCCGAATTCTTCATGCTTCGGAGCGATGTCGTGCAACATGAGGATGCCGCCGGGCTTCACCTTGGGCAGCCAGGTGATGAAGTCGTGTCTGGCCGCTTCGTAGGTGTGGAAGCCGTCGATGTGCAGCAAGTCGATGCTGCCGTCGCTGAACTGCCCGAGCGCCTCGTCGAACGACATTCGCAGCAGATACGAGAACTGCCGGTAGTAGCGGTCGTTATATTGGCAAACGTCTCCGTAGACCTCTTCGCCGTAGTGGCCGGCGTGTTCGTCGCCCTTCCAGTGATCGACCGCGTAGCACAGCGAGCCCAGGCCGTACTGCTGCACCGTCTGGCAAAAAGTAAAGTACGCCTCGCCCCAGTGCGTTCCCAACTCCACGATGATCTCCGGCTCGATAGCGCGAATCAGGTCGCTGGCGAAGGCGAGATGGCCCGACCAACTGCTGACGTTTCTGTGTTGAAAGCGCCGCGGAACGAACGTCGGTAGAGGTAGGCCCAGAGTGGAAATCAGCTCTTTGCTCACAGGGGCCTTTGCAGTCGTCGAATCGGTTGGCATTCGTGGCGTCGAGGGCTCCGTTGTCAAAACCAACGTTGCTGACGCCGGATCGGCACAATCTTAACGACGATGACTGTTAAACGCAAGTTAAAGACGATGAGCGGCCAGCGCTCTTGTGGCGAGTGTTTCGTCGTCTCAGGCGTCTTGCTACGCGCGTGAGGCGGTGCGCTTTCGCAAGGTATAATAAGGGTTTGCACCCATCATTCCAAAGGTACTAGGAAGACCCAACTGTGAGCTCTCATTCGCACATGCCGGGCCAGGCCGCACCTGAGCCGCAACCGCTTCCCGGAGTCAACGCCATCATCGCCGTCGGATCGGGCAAAGGCGGCGTCGGCAAAACCACCCTCGCCGTCAACCTGGCCATCGCGCTCGCCCGCATGGGCAACAAAGTCGGCCTGCTCGACGCCGATGTCTACGGCCCCAACGTCCCGCTGATGCTCGGTTCCAGCGAAGCGCCCAGCGTTGTCGGCGAGAATCGCATTCTGCCGCCCGAGCGCTACGGCATGAAGGTCATCTCGGTCGGCTTCCTCAGCCCGGGCGACAAGCCGCTAGTGTGGCGCGGGCCCATGCTGCATTCCATCATCAAGCAGTTCCTCGGCCAGGTGGAGTGGGGACAGCTCGACTACCTCATCGTTGATCTGCCGCCGGGCACCGGCGACGTCGTGATCTCGCTGGTGCAGACCGTGCCGCTCACCGGCGCAGTCGTCGTGACCACGCCCAGCGACGTGTCGCTTCAGGACGCGCGCAAGGCGATCGAGATGTTCAAGCAGGTGAAGGTCGACATCCTCGGCATCGTCGAGAACATGAGCTACTTCGTCTGCCCGCACTGCCATCAGGAGATCGACATCTTCTCCAAGGGCGGAGGCCAGCGCACCGCGCAACAGTTCAGCATTCCCTTCCTCGGCTCCATCGAACTCGACCCCGATATCCGCAAAGGCGGCGACAGCGGTCATCCCATCGTGATGGAAGGCGAACAGTCGCCCCACGCAAAGTCGATCTTCGCCTTCACGAATAAGGTGATCGAGCGGACCAAGGAACTGCAGGCCGCAGACGGCGGCAGCGTGATACAGATTCAGTAAGTCGTTTTGCAGAAGTGTGAATGAGGCAGGGTAGTCCGAGCGCAAACTCCTGCCTACCGACGAAGTGCTCCCGCAATGGGAGACTTCGATCCGTAGGGGCAAAAACCTGCTAGCGTCGGCTTCCGAGGGTTGCTAGGATGTGACCGCCACTACTAGGAGCCTTATGAAGCTATCTGGCCGCTTCGCGCTTCTCGTTTCTCTCTGCACTTTGCTTTCTGGAGCCTCCGCGCAGAATCCAATCAGCTTCCAGATCAAGACTGACCACACGGGAGCGTTGTACTCGCCCGGGATGGATCCTCCGTTGTCTTTAAGGTGGTCGGTCTATATCGGGGGCACCGCGTCTTATCCCGTCATCGTTGGCAATAAGGTATTCGTGATTGCTGCCGGCAGTCCATCTACCCTTTATGCTCTGGACGCGCAGACGGGGCACATCCTGTGGGATCAACCCACGCCTCAAGGTATCGAGGGGGGCTGGATCGGCGCTGCCTATGAGAATGGCATGCTGTTTCTGGTGCCTAGCAGTGCCTACGACGGTGCGGGAGCGATGTACGCTTTCTCGGCGGTGGATGGCCACCAGATCTGGAGTGCATTGTTGCCCGGGCAATATGCATTCTCGTCGGCTCCAACCGCTCGCAACGGGATTGTCTACACATCCGGTGCGGGAGACGGGGGAACGGTGTACGCCGTACGTGAATCAGACGGAGCGCTATTGTGGACCGAAGAAGTCGAAAACGGCGACTCGTCAGCTCCTGCGGTGACCTCCGACGGAGTCTATGTTTCGTACGCCTGCCCGCAGACCTACAAGTTCGATCCCACAACTGGCCGGCAGATCTGGCACTACAGCGGGCAGTGTGAAGGCGGCGGCGGTGATAGCGTTGCCATCTACCAGAATCTGGTTTACGTGCGTGATCTCTACAACTATCCCACGGACGGAATCACGCTCAGCACAGGCAACGGCGTTTACCTGGGCGGATTCAACAGCAAGTACTCACCGGCTTTTTGGCAAGACACGGCGTTTTACACCGAGCAATACACGCTAACCGCGGTCAACTTAAACTCTTCACAGACACTGTGGACCGCCCAACCAAACGGCGGGGACTCGTTTGCCTGTGCTCCCATCGTGGTGAATGGAGTTGTGTACACAGGAACGGAGGGTGGGAATCTCTACGGATACGCTTATGAGACTGGCAATCGAGTGTTCTCGGCCAGCCTGGGTGCGGGCGTGTCTTGTTCGGAGTACTCCAACATACCATTGCCTGGATTGAACGCCGCGGACGGATTGCTGGTCGTGCCTGCCGGCGGTCAAGTCGAAGCCTTCCAGTACAACAACTTCGGCAAATGGCAATTCACTCCGGTCACTCCTTGCCGGCTGGTTGACACTCGCCAAGGTATTCCCATCCAGGGTGGCACGTCACAGAACTTTGAAGTACCCAGCCTGGGTGGCTGCAACATCCCGGCGTCGGCCACCGCGTACTCACTTAATGTGACTGTCTCGCCGCACGGCAGGCTCGGCTATCTGACCATCTGGCCGACAGGGGAAGACCAGCCTACGGTGTCTACCATGAATTCGCCCGATGGTCGGGTGAAAGCAAATGCAGCAATTGTCCCCGCCGGTCTTAGTGATGAGGTCAGCGTCTACGTTTCCAACACCTCCGATGTGATCCTCGACATCGACGGATACTTCACCGCGCCGGCGCAGGGCAGCCTGCAGTTCTATCCGCTTGCGCCCTGTCGAGTGGTGGATACGCGCAATGGATCGAACCAGCCGCAAGGATTAGGACCGCCATCGTTCGGCGCAATGGAGACCCGGGAATTGCCGATCCTGTCGAAGAGCCCTTGCCTGGCGAATCTCCCCAATCAACCACTGGCGTATTCGTTCAATGTAACTGCGTCACCCTATCCGAACGGGCAGCAGCTAAGCTATCTCACGGCATGGCCAAGCAACGAACCGCAGCCGACGGTCTCGACGCTCAATAATCCCACGGCGACCACGGTGGCTAACGCGGCAATCGTACCGGCGGCGCCCAATGGCGATATCAGCGTCTTCACCCACAACAGCACGGACGTCATCATTGACATCAATGGATATTTTGCTGCGCCGGGGACGGGCGGCCTTTCGTTGTATCCAGCGACTCCGTGCCGTGCCTACGACAGCCGCAGCAACAACGGCCAGCCATTCAGTGGCCAGCGAAACCTGTCCATCGTCGACAGCCAGTGTGGCCCGCCCGCTGCGGCCCAAGCCTATGTCTTTAACGCGACCGTGGTACCACCGGGCCCCTTGGGATATCTGACGCTATGGCCGGACGGCGAACCGCAGCCCGTGGTCTCGACGCTGAACGCTCGCGATGGGTTCATCACCTCGAACATGGCCATCGTTCCCAACGCGAACGGCACCATCGACGCGTACGCGTCGGCGCCGACCCAGCTAATCCTGGACATCTCCGGCTACTTCGCACCGTAGGTCGGCTACTCTAGGAATCTGATTGAGAAGGTCGCGATTTTCCGAAAGCCCCGCCCAAGCAACCCACTTTGGACGGGGCATTTCATTTGGTCGAGATTCGAGTTAGCCTGCAGCCGTGCCGTTCATCGCCTTCTTCAGCGCAGTCTGAAACGCAACCATCTCCTGGCTCGTCCCAATCGTGACGCGCGCGTGATTCGGCATGGCGGCCCAGACGCGGCCGATAACCACTCCCTGCTTTGCCATTGAGGCGATCAGTTCTTTTCCCGGATGCTTGGTGTCGAGCAGGAAGAAGTTCGTCTGCGACGGGATGTAGGAGAAACCGTTGGCGTCGAGCCACTGGAAAGTGGCCTCGCGTATCTGGGTGTTGGTGCGTTTGCGATCGGCGACCAGGTTGGCGTCGCTCAAACTCGCCGAGGCCGCAGCCACTCCCGTTACCGGCATGAAGTTGTAGCCGCCGTAGTTGTGAATCTTCTCCAGCAGGTCGGGACGCGCGATGGCAAAACCGCAGCGCAGCCCCGCCATTCCGTAGATCTTCGAGAACGTGCGCAGCACCACCACATCTTTGCCTGCCTTCACCAGGTCGATGGCCGTCGGCGCATCGCTGAAGTGAATGTAGGCTTCGTCCACCATCACGATGGAGTTCTTTGGCTTGTTTTCGACCAGGTACTCGATGTCGGAGTGGCTGGTCAGCGTGCCCGTCGGATTGTTGGGATTGCAGACGTAGAACAGGCCGGCATCGGGCGCAGCGGCGATCATCGCCTTCACGTCGTGCGCGTAAGTCTTCGTCAGCGGCACCTTCACCGCGCGCGCCTTCGCTTGCTGGCAAGCCATCAGCCCCGCCTCGAATCCCGGATCGGCGGTGACATAGCTCGCGCTCGGGGAGCAGCACGCCCGCACGGTAAAAACCAGCGGCGGAGTGGAGCCGGCAAAGATCGACACCTGCTCGTCGGTGAGGCCCAGGCTCTGCGCAAATTGCTTCTCCAGCGCGTTGGTCGGTTCCATCAGGTAGCGGCCGCTGTGCGGCGTGACCTCCGCAATGGCAGAGCGTGCGGCCGCGCACGGCCCCAGCGGATTCTCGTTGGCGTTGATGAGAATCGAGCCCGGGGAATGAGCGGGCGCGGCGGCCAAAGCCAGCATGGGCTCATTGACGATGCGAAAGGCCAGTGCCGCCGACGCCATCGACGAAACTTGCAGGAATGAGCGGCGAGAGAATGAGGACGACGATTGACTCATGTTGGCGCGCTCCTATATGGGCCATCTTACGCCTTGGGCGCCCAGCCCCGGCAGACGTGGCGTAGATGCCCGGTCGATGTGAAATTGACTAGGCTGGAGCACGCCTTCAGGCGCGCCTATAACGGCTAGGCAAATACGGGCCTTCGCGCCTGAGGTAAGTGCATCTACTACCTCAGCGGCTGAAGCCGACAGGTTGAGCCGTTCTCAATTGCACGCCTGAAGGCGTGCTCCACCCAATATCTCTCAGACACAATGTTACCTGGCACCATTTCCACCTACTCGGCTCCCGGTCAGTTGGCCTGTATCTGCAAAAAAGGTTAAGCTATGCGGCAGAGCACGCTTGCACGACCTATCCTGCTTAGTCCATACCGGGCCGTCGGTAGACAACCAGGGATCATCTGTGGAGCTGGGTACTCCACGTCGCACCATGTCTCGAGGACCGACAAGCGCCGCCGTTCAGCCCTTACGACTCGTCATCGTCTGGCTGCTCCTGTCTATCGCCGCTTGGCCACAGGCGGCCGGCAACAGCCCTGCCTCTTCCAGCGCGACTCCTCCGCCGCAGAGCGCCAATCCCGAGATCACCTCGCACGACACGTCAGCGACCTTCCAGGTCAAGGTCAATCTGGTGGAGGTGCGCGTGGTGGTGCGCGATGCCAAAGGCCAGCCCATCGGCAATCTGAAGCAGGAAGACTTCCAGGTCTTCGATAACGGGAAGCCACAGCCTATCAGCAAATTCAGCGTGGAGAAGGCCGGCGCTCCGGCGACCACGGTCGCCACCACGCCTAAGCCCGCGGAAAATCCGGCGCAGCCCACGATGGAGCCGACTGTTGTGATTCCGCAGCGCTTCGTGGCTTACCTCTTCGACGATGTGCATTTGACGTACAGCGACATCGCGCAGACGCGCAACGCCGTCAAGCGGCAACTGCGCTCGATGACCACTACGGACCGTGTCGCCATCTACACCACCTCGGGACTGACGCAGATCGACTTCACCGATGATCGCGACAAACTGTTCGAAACGCTCGACAAGATCATTCCCCGCCCGCTCGGCCAGTCTGCGGTCACCCCTTGCCCCAACATCTCGTATTACATGGCCGACCTGATCCAGAACAAGCATGACCAGCAAGCCACGGTGATGGCCGCGCAGGACGCGTTGGATTGCGCTTTTCAGGACGACTCCGCCATGGCCAGCCAGGCTCTGGCGATGGCCCGAGCTACCGCGCTGGAAGAGCTAACCCGTAACGATGACCAGACAAGGATGGCGCTGGGCATCCTCAACAACCTGGTTGGCAGGATGGCAGCGTCACCGGGCGAGCGGACGATCGTGCTGGTTTCTCCCGGCTTCATCAATCCCGATGAGGTTGCAAAGCAGGTGTCGCTGATGGATCGCGCGCTGAGAGCCAAGGTCGTCATCAGCACCTTGGACGCTCGCGGCCTCTTCACCCAGAACCCCGACGTCAGTGAGACGCGCGTGGAGTCGCCCACCGTAGCCGGGGTCTACCAGGAGTACCGCAATGCTGAACTGGCGGCTGACGACGACATCCTCCAGGAACTGGCCTACACCACCGGCGGCACTTTCTATGGCGGGAATGACTTCGAGGAAGGTTTCCGCCGCGTGGCCTCGCCTCCGGAGTACTCGTACCTGCTGGGCTTTGCGCCGCAGAACCTGAAGCTCGACGGCAAGTATCACCGGCTGAAAGTTTCTCTGACACACACCAGCGGAACGGTGCAGGCGCGCAAGGGCTACTTCGCGCCCAAGGGGCCGGCCGACGCCTCCGAACAGGCCAAGCAGGACATCGAAGACGCCGTGCTCTCGCGCCAGGAGGTTCGGGATATTCCTATCGAGGTGCACACGCAATTCTTTAAATCGGAACAGAATGACGCCAAGCTCTCGGTGGTCGCGCGCGTCGATGTGCGGCACGTTCATTTCCACAAGGACAACGGACGCAACAACAACGACATTACGATCGTCTCGGCCTTGTTCGATGGGGACGGAAACTTCGTCGCCGGCACCGAGAAGGTTTTGCAGTTGCATCTGAAGGACGAAACCCTGGAGCAGCGTCTGGGTTCGGGTATCACGCTGAAGAGCAGTTTCGACGTCAAGCCGGGCACGTACCTGGTGCGCCTGGTGGTGCGCGGCGAAGACGGACAACTGGCGGCACAAAACAGTAGTGTGCAGATTCCGTAAAGAGGCGAAATCATGAACAGGAAGAGGATGAGATCTCTGCTCGCGACCGTAGTTCTCATGATGGCGGCGGTTCGCCTGCCGGCCCAGCAAGTACCGCAGACGCCGCAACCTGTGCCGCAGAATCTCACGCCGCAGAACGCCTCCACGTCGATCCCGACCATCACCAAGGAGACCGGCCTGGTACTGGTCGATACCGTGGTCACCGACAAACGGGGCGCCTACATTCGCGATCTCAAGCAATCGGATTTTCGCGTCTTCGAAGACAACAAGGAACAGCCCATCAAGAGCTTCTCCTACGAGGACGAGGGCACCGCCGAAGCCAATCGCAAGCACTACATGGTGATGTTCTTCGACAACTCGACCATGGACATCGGCGACCAGGTCAAAGCTCGCGATGCCGCCATGAAGTTTCTTGACGCCAACACCGGCGAAAATCGCTACATCGCGATTATGGATTTTGGCGGCTCGCTGCGAGTGACCCAGAATTTCACCACCGATGCGGCTCGCCTGAAAGATGTAGTGAAGAACCTGAAGTTCTCGGCCGTGGCGCCGACTCCGCTGCAGGACAGCTCGAGCTCGCCGGTTACTGCCCCCACCATGGGAATTCCGCAGATCGTAAATGCCGAAGCCAACTTCGGTGTGCACACTCTGTTGCTGGCCCTCCGTGATATGGCCAAGAGCCTGGCCAACGTTCCCGGACGCAAGACGCTGGTGCTGTTTTCCTCCGGCTTTCCCATGAACCCCACTGACCCCGATACGATCGAGCGTGAGTCGGAGTTGACCGCGGCAATCTCCGCCTGCAACAAGGCCAATGTCGCGGTCTATCCCATCGACGTGCGCGGCTTGATCACACCCTTGGGCTATGCCTCTCCACTGGAGCTCTTTCCCGATGCTCCGGGCAAACTGGTTTCAGCAACGCTGGACCTTGATGCCGAGAGCGACGATGACAATCCGCCTGCGCGCCTGGTCTATGTGCAGCGTGGCGGAGGCGGAACCGGGGGTGGTGGCCATACCGGAGGTGGCGGCGTTGGCGGCGGCACCGTCGGCGGAGGACATACCGGAGGCACCGGCGGAGGACACACGGGAAGCACCGGCGGCAGCGGATCCCGCACCGGCACGCGCGGGGGCGCAAACACTTCCAACGCGGGCATCAATCCCCTGCCCGTGGCTCCTTACTCCTCGTCGCGCTCGCTTCTGCCGACGGTGACCGACGTCTCCCTCAATCAGCAAGTGCTTTATGAACTGGCGCAAGGCACCGGCGGCTTTGTGATCGTGAACACTAACGACCTGCTGGGCGGCTTGCAGAAAATCGCCCACGAGCAGAACGAATACTACGTGCTCGGCTACACTCCTCCTTCTTCCGAGGAAGGCAGTTGCCACGTTCTGAAGGTGAAGATCGATCGCAGTGGAACCGTCGTGCGCTCGCGCAGCGGCTACTGCAACATCCGCTCGACCGACCTGCTGGCCGGCAAGCCGATCGAAAAACAGCTGGAGAATCACGCCAACGGCTCGGAGTCCGGCAATGTTGTAGCTTCCATGCGTGCGCCGTACTTCTTCATCTCGCCCAACACCGCGCGCGTAAGCCTGGCCATCGACATTCCGTCCAGCTCGGTGCAGTTTGAAAAGCAAAAAGGCAAAGAACATGCCGAGGTGAACGTGCTCGGTATCGCTTACAAGCTGGACGGTTCCGTCGCCGCGCGCTTCAGCGACAACGTGGTCTTCGACTTCGAGGACAAAGACCAGCTGAAGAAATTCCTGGAGAAGCCGTACGTTTACCAGAACCAGTTCGAGATCGGCTCAGGTCACTACAAGCTGAAGGTCGCGTTTACTTCCGGCAACAACAGTTTCGGCAAGCTTGAGGTGCCGCTGGTGGTCGACACCTACGACGCCAAGCAGTTCAGCATGAGTGCCGTCGCGCTCAGCAAAGACTTGCGCCCCCTGAATCAGGACGGCGGCAGCCTGGACGCGGCCCTGCTGGAAAATCGCACGCCTCTGGTGGCGCAGGGCATGGAAATCGTTCCCAGCGGCGATGCCAGCTTCAAGAAGACCGACCCCGCCGTCTTCTATGCCGAGGTTTACGATCCGCGGCTCACCGGAACCGATCCGCCGAAGATTGGCGTGCAAATGCTGGTAGTGGATTTGAAGACCCGCCAGAAGAAGATCGATACCGGCGGCCCGCTGCCCAAGAATACTGCCGGAACTCCGATGGTATCGTTCGGGCTGCGCCTGCCGGTGGACAAGCTTGCGCCGGGATCGTACGAGTTGCAGGTGCGGGCGGTCGACTCCACCGGCGCAGCCACGCCAGTGCGTACCGCCGACTTTCAGGTGGATTAGCGCGGCAAACGGCTAGCCGACGGCGACCTGGTCCAGCATCTTTTTCGAGGTGGCCTGCTTGCGGCGTTCCGCCAGCGCCCCCTGGATGAAGGTGACTTCGCGCCCCAGCATCTCGGCGGCCTGCCGGCAGAGTTCCGGCTGCTCGCGCATAATCTGGAGAAACGCTTCCTGCGGGACATGGATTACGTCCGCGTCGGTCACCGCCTGGGCCGAGAGGCTGTACACGTGGCCCGTAAACGTCGACGGCAAGCCCATCACCGAACCCACGGAAAAGAGGCGGTCCAGCTTCGGCAGGCCGCTTACACTCATGCGAACCTTGCCTTTGAGCAGGAGATACACACCGGCGTTCGCCTGATCTTCCTTGAACAGCACCTGCCCCACCAGGAAACGCTCTCGCTCACCGGCTGACTGCAAGCAACTCTTCAACTCAGGCGACGCCTTCAGAAAATTACATTGGGCGGCCAAGCTCTTCATGTTCTCGTTTATGCCAGACCTGCGCACATATGTTCTGTGACCCGAATCACAAGCGATTGTGAGTTCAGACCAAAGCGGCACTAAAAGCTAACCTTCCGTAGGATGTGGCCCTCGCCGAAGAGCTCAACGCCACGCTGTGACACGCGACCGCAAACTCGCCTCGGCGCCCGGCCATCACGCGCACATTCAGATCGTTTAACCCGGCGTGGAGCGATGTTCGCGCTTAAGCCCGCCTCCCCACTATGTCCAGAGAAGCAGAACTGGTGTAGAGTGTATGTCACTGAGCAATCGAATCTTTCACCAGTAGTCGAGCATGCCCAACACTCCCGGGACGAGTCAGCCAGTTCTTGCCAACTCAGCCGCCCGCTCCAGCAGCGGAGCTGCGTCCGTGGCGCCTGCGATGACCAACCAGTTGCGCCGCAGCTTCAGCGTCCGCGACGGCGTCGCCCTGATTATCTCCAACGTGGTGGGCGCCGGAGTGTTCACCACCATCGCCAGCATCTCCAAGCTGGTGCCGCAACCGGGCATCATGCTGGCGCTATGGATCGCCGGCGGCGGACTCGCCCTGGCAGGCGCACTCTCCTATTCGCAACTCTCGCGACGATGGCCGGCCGCAGGCGGAGAATACATTTATCTCTCGAACGCCTACGGACCAACGGCCGGATTTCTCTCGGGCTGGACATCGCTCATCGCCGGCTTCTCCGGCGCCGTAGCCTTCGGCGCCGTCGCCCTGGCAACGTATCTCGGCCAATATTTTCCGAAGGCCGCCTCCGACCACGCCATCTTCTCGATCAGCTTTTATGTTGGCGCCTTCACCGTCTCGCCGCGGGCGTTGACCGCCGCTGCCGTCATCGCCATCTTCGCGCTGCTGCACGCCTGCAACCTCGGCGCCGGCAAGCTGACACAGAATGCCCTGGCGTTGCTCATCGTCGGCATCATCGGCGCCTTCTGCATCTTCGGCTTCAGCGTCGGTCACGGCTCATGGACGCACTTCCAGTCGGCCGACACGCACCTCCAGCCGGTGAATTGGCTGATTGCGCTCATCCCCATCATGTTCAGCTACAGCGGATGGAACGCCGCCGCCTACATCTCCGAAGAGATGCACGACACTGAGCGCAACATCGGCCGCGCGCTGCTGACCGGAACCTTCGTCATCATCGCTCTCTACGCGGTCCTGAACGCGCTATATGTCTACGCCGTTCCCGCTGACGTGATGCAGAATTCGCCGAACATCGGCTCAGTCGCCGCGCACGCACTGTTCGGCGTCGGCCAGAGTTTCCTGACACCCGCCATCCTCATCGCACTGCTCGGCTCCATCAGCGCCATGAGCATCGCCGGCCCGCGCGTTTACTTCGCCATGTCGCGCGACGGAGCGTTTATTCCCAGCTTCGCGCGTGTCAGCCCGCGCTTCGGCACGCCCGCGCTGGCTATCGCGTTGCAGGCACTGTGGAGCATTCTGCTGGTCATGGTTGGTGGATTCTTCCCCATCATGATGTACACCGGCTTCACGATTCTGCTCTCTTCGGGAGCGGCGGTGGCTGGGCTGTTCGTCGTCCGGCGCCACGAATTGCGCGCCGATCCGAAGCTGTGGGTGAAGATGCTGGCCCCGGCGGTGTTCGTCCTGGCCTGCGCGGCCATCGTCATTAACAGCGTCTGGGGGACGCCCAAGACCGCTGGTGTCGGCTGCCTGCTGATTGCCGCCGGCCTGCCGGTCTTCTACTGGTCGCGCCGCCGCAAACCGGGGCTGGCTCCGGCGAAGTTCACCGCCAACGAAACCGCAACTGGCGCCTCGGAGCATGCCTGAGTTATCGCAAACAAGATTATGTCTAGCAAACTTGCCAAAGTGGCTGCGCTGTTCTTCGTCTGCATTCTTATCGTCACGTCGGCTGCGGCGCAGAGCCCGCAATTTCTTCCCTTCTCCGAAGCGCAACCCATCCTGAACACCTATCTCAATACCCTTCCGGCTGAGCTGAAGCCTAACGGCCAGCCAACCGCGGTCGCGTGGGACAAGTGGGTCCGCACGCAGGACAAAGACATCCGCAGCCGCCTGGAGCGCGGACAGGAAGACACGCTGACCAACCTGCTGCGTCTTGGCGTCACCTACACCAAGGAAGAGCGCATCTCCTATACGCAGTTGGAGAGCTTCGGCAAAGACAAGTACGTCGACTCGCTGGCTAACAAGCGCGCCGACGATCTCATTCGCGCCCTGACCTCGCCTCACGCCAACGAGGGCATGGTCGACATGCGCAGCTTCCTCGAGAAGCAGAACTTCAACCTGAAGACGCCTGACGGCCAGAAACGCGTGAAAGCCTACATGCTGGCTAACCTCGCACGCATGCGCGACGAGGTCATCAAGGCCGAAGCCGAGCTCTACAAGAACAAGAACGCCAACCTGTCGCAGCAGTTCAAAGACCGCGGCATCTCCACCGACAGCAATCTCTATCCCGACTACATGATCCAGGTTCACCTGAAGCACATGATGGATCAGGGACTGCTGAAGCCGGGCAGCATTCGCCGCGTCGCCATCGTCGGACCGGGCCTCGACTTCGTGAACAAAAATTCGGGCTCGGATTTCTATCCCCCGCAGACCACGCAGCCCTTCGCTGTGATCGACACGCTGGCGCGTTTGAACCTGGCCGACCCCGCGACGGTTGAGCTTTACACCTTCGATATCAGCTCGCGCGTGAACCGCCATCTGGCCAAGGCGCACAGCGAAGCCGCGGCCGGCAAGTGGTACACGATTCAGCTGCTGTCGAGCCCGTCGGACCAGTGGAACAAAGACTATGCTGCCGGCTTCCTCGACTACTGGCAGAAGCTGGGCAGCGAGATCGGCAAGCCCGCTAACAAGATTCCCGTGCCCGAAGCCGCGTCCGACATCTGGAATCGCGCCATCAGCGTGCGGCCGGCGGTGGTCGAGCGCGTTACGCCCGAAGACATGAACGTCGTCTTCCAGACGCTGACGCTCCCCGCCGACAAGCAATTCGATCTGGTGATCGGCACCAACATCTTCGTCTACTACGCCAGCCTGGAGCAGTCGCTGGCCCGCGCCAACATCGGTTCCATGGTCAAACCTGGCGGGTTCCTGATCAGTAACGAGCTGCTGCCCTCGAAGGCGCCGTCGAAACTGACCGACTCGCTGCAGACCAAGGTCGATGTTTCCAACGGCGATACCGAGTACATGTACACCTACGCGCGGCAGAAGTAGCTTCTCCGCAATTTCATTCTGTCTCGACATGCAGCGACTTGCTCCGCGTAAAGCCGCGTCTCGCCTGCATTCCACCCGACTCGCAACATCACTTTGCGACCTGTGCAGAAAACTCGAAAACCGGCACCCGCGATAGAACATTTCTCCGACAAAATTCCTTCCTCTCGATAGGCGATGAAAAAAAGAGGAAACTTGTTGTGGATACCAAGCGCGACTCATGAGAAAATCTGGCGAAACGTTTTCGCAACGTCACACCAGCGCCCATGAAAATCTTTTTGTCCAAGGTTCTCTTCGTAATCCAGCTCTCACTCTGTATTGCAGTTCAGTCCAAAGCGCAGACGCCGCAGTTCGTTCCCTTTTCCGCGGTACAGCCGGTTTTGAATACCTATGTCAGCTCTCTGCCTGCGGAATTGAAGCCCAGCGGCCAGCCGACCGCGGCGGCCTGGGACCAGTGGGTCCGCGATCAGGACAAAGAGATCCGCGCGCGTATCGAGCAGGGCGAGGAGAACACGCTGGCCAACCTGCTGCGCTGGGGCGTTACCTACACCACGCAGCCGCGCATCACGTACGAGTATCTGGCGCAGTACGGCAAGAGCAGCTTCGTGAACGGCATCGCCGACAAGCGTGCTAACGACCTCATCAAGGCTTTGTCGGCGCCGCATCCCAGCCCCGGCATGATGGAGATGCGGGCCCTGCTGCAGAAAAAAGGCTACAGCCTGGCGACGCCCGCGGATCAGGCCAAAACCAAGGCTTACATGCTGGCGTTGCTGGGACGCTTTCGCGACGACGTGGCCCATGATGCCGAACAGGCCAAGGTCAACAAGTTTCAGGCCTTCAAAGATCGCGGTATCTCCACCGACAGCAATCTCTATCCCGACTACACCATCGACCTTCACTTGCAACACATGATGCAGGAAGGTCTGTTGAAGCCGGGCAGCATTCATCGCGTAGCCATCGTCGGTCCCGGCCTCGACTTCGTGAATAAAAAAGCGGGCACGGATTTCTACCCGCCGCAAACCACGCAGCCCTTCGCGGTCATCGACACGCTCGTTCGCCTCGGCCTTGCCAATCCCGACAAGCTTCAGCTCTACACCTTCGATGTCAGCTCGCGCGTCAACCGGCATCTCGACAAAGCGCGCAAGGAAGCCGCCGCCGGCAAGCCCTATATCATCCAGTTGTTGTCGAGCCCGTATGAGGGATGGAACAAAACCTATCTTGACGGCTTCCTCGAGTACTGGCAAAAGCTGGGCCAGGACATTGGCAAGCCGGTAACTCCGATCCCGGTGCCGGACGAGGTGAAGGACGAAATCTGGAATCGCTCCGTCGCCGTTCGTCCCAGCGTAGTGAAGGAAGTAACCCCCATCGACATGAACATCGTCTTCCAGACGGTGACGCTGCCGCCCGACAAGCAATTCGATCTCGTCATCGGCACCAACATCTTCGTTTACTACGGCAGCCTGGAGCAGTCGCTGGCTCGCGCCAACATCGGCACCATGATCCGGCCGGGCGGCTTCCTCATCTCCAACGAGATTCTTCCCGACAAGGCGCCGTCACTGCTCACCAACTCGCTGAAGACGACAGTCAACATCGCCTCCAATCCGCAGTTGACGGATTACATGTTCACCTACGCGCGCAACAAGTAGGCAGAGTCGGCCAAAGGCCAGCACTTCAGGACAGCGATCCGTTCTCGACTAGCTTGATCCGCTTCGTGTAGAGTCGGCCAAGGTTCGTATCGAGGCACGACGTCTCAGGCTGCTGAAAAGCTTGGCTGAAGCGGGCTTTGCGTCAGGGCACGACTTCAGTCGTGCCGATCGCGTTGCCTATCGACGCGGGCTTCAGCCCCTGCACTGGCATGCGCAGCAGTGGGCGGCCGTCCTGGCTGTCTTCAACTCTGCGGAGCCCGCCGAATTCCCTGCCTGGATGGATGTTCCTGCATAGATGATCATGGACGGAGCTCCCGGGTGGAGCACGCCTTCAGGCGTGCAGTTCAGACTCGCTCGAAAGCCCGGCTTTAGCCGCTGAGGTAACCGGGATCCTCAGGCGCTGAAGCACGGGTCAAATTAGGTAGCAACCTGCACGCCTGAAGCCGTGCTCCGCCCGACCGCGCTTAGGGTTTGTTCGAAGCAGCTGCTGCCGCATCGTCCTTGCTGACGCGGAATCCCGGCGCGCGATAATCCTTCGGCAAGAAATTCTCCGGCATCTGCACATGATTGCCATCGCGCAGCGCGGAGTAGATAGGCGACATAATCTCCACCCCGGCGGCAAAGAAGCAATCCTGAATGTTGCCGTGCAGCTCCGAGTAGGTGAAGATCATCAGCTTGGCTTCATTGGTATAGGCGTTAATCTCGTACTGCACATACGAATCCTGCAGCGCGTTTTGCAGCACGAAGGGCGCCGGCTCTTCGAGAATGTACCTGGTCTTCAGCGCCGCCTGGATCAGCAACTCATGCACCTTGCGCCACGGCACCTCGTAGCCGATGGTGACTGAGGTGTGCAGGATCAGTCCGGTCGTGCGCGCCAGCATGCTGTAGTTGGTGACGTAGTTGCTCAGCACCACCGAGTTCGGAACCATGATCTCCTCATTCCGAATCGTGATCAGGTGCGTCGCCAGCATAGTCATGGCTTTGATCTCGCCGGTATTGTCGGCAATCTTCACCCAGTCGCCCACGCGGAAGCCGCGCGCGTAGATGATGATCACGCCCGCAATCGCATTGGCTACCGCCGAGGTCGAGCCCAGCGAGAACAGCACGCCGATAAACAGGCCGACCCCCTTGAACGCCGGCGAACCTTCCCCCGGCACAAAGGGATAAATCACCACGGCCGTAAACGCGATCAGCAGCAGGCGCACGATCTTGTACGTCGGAGGCACCCACTCCGGATAGAAGCCGGGAATGCGGATGTTGCCAATCTCAATCTCGCGCGCCAGCAGCTTGACGAACTTCATCACGTACACCATCACGGTGACGATGACGATGATGTAGAACAGGTTCGGCAGGTAGTTGACGAAGGCGCGCACGACAAACGTCACCGGCGTCGTGATGTAGTCGAGCAGCCGCTTGCCATGCTCGCGTGTCCATGGGAAATAATTGAATTCGGTGGCCAGGAACAGCCAGGTAAACAGGAAGATCAGCACCACCCGCAGCGCCCGCAACACCCACCCGACAAAGGCTGCGATGCGCCGGCCCTCCAGCAGTTCGGTCTGCTGGATCTTGATGCCCTTCATTTGCGCCGCAGCCGGCTCCAGCACCCGGATCAGTTTGCGAAAGCCGACCACGACCGCCCACATCAGAAACAGGTAAACACCCAGCGTGATGAGCGCGTAGGCCAGCGCCCACATTAGATATTTCCTGCTGTGCTGCAGGCGCGCGTTGGTGATGCCCAGCCGGATCTGCTTCAGGTAAAACGCGGCCACCGCATCGCGTGACAGCTGCAAATGCTTGGCATCAAGGTCGGTGACAACCATCAGGATGTCGTCGCCAAGCTCAATACTGGAGCCGAAGGGCGAATCCGCAACCTGAATCTTGCTCACATCGACGGCGGGGTTGTTGACCAGCTTCTGCAGACGGGCGGAAACATTTTCGGCGCGAGTCTGCGCCGAAAAGCTGCCCACGCCCTCGTAGATTCTGAGGACTTCCCGGCCGTCAACGTCGACGGGATAGCCGGGGTCGGTGTCGTGCTGCGATGTTGATTGCTGGCCGAGGATCGAGGGTACGGCCGCGAAGAGTGCGAGCAGGCAGAGCGCAAGAACCAGCTTGGTGCTTCGTCGTGTGGCCATGCCAACCATTCACCCTCCGGAAACGAAGACGCTGCAGGCGTTCTGCGGCTTATGGTAGGCCATGGCTGCGCAGGACTCAAGGAAAGTGAGAGGCCGGGATGGAACGCGCCTTCAGAACGGCGTACTCGACATCGATAAGGCCATCCTGAGCGGAGATCCTTGGCACTGCTACGAAACCGCAGATCCTTCGTCGGGCTGAAACTATCCTCAGCATGACAACTCCGAAGCGAGCGTTTACCGCACGCCTGCAGGCCTGCTCTGCCCGTCCAGACTCAGCGGCCGTAGTCTGCTCCGCCCAAATGAAACGCGCGCCAGCCTAAGCTGACGCGCCACTCACTGCTCGATTGCTCCTACTTCGGGTTGCTGAGTTCGAAGTCGACCATCGACTTCACGGCATCGTAGGGCACGTTAGGATTGTTGAAGCCCACCACGCGACGGCCGTTGATGAAGAAGGTCGGCGTGCTGGAGACGTCCAGTTTCTGCCCCAGTTCCATCGACTCCTTCACCCGCTTGTCGGTCTCGGGCGTAGCGGCGCAGGCCGCTACTTTGTCGGGATCGCCACCCGAATCCTTCACATAGCCTTTCAGCTTCTCCTCGGCATTCTGTTGCGTGACCTGTTCCTGGTTGCTGTAGACGGTCGCGATGAACTTCCACACTGCATCGTTGTTCTCGCGTCCCAGGCAGTCGAGATACTTGGCGCCCAGCATTGCCCACGGATGCTGCGTGAGGGGAAAGTTCTCAAAGATCAGCTTCACTTTGGGCTCTTCCTTCAGCAACTGCTCGACATTAGGCTGCGCCGCCTTGCAGGCCGGGCATTCCAGGTCGCCGAACTCGACGATGGTCACCGGCGCGTCGGCCGAGCCGTGTACCGGACCCTTCACGTCCTTCAGATCCTGGCGCGTCTCGGCAAAGGGATCGGCGCCGAACGGCACCAGCTCGCCCGTGAAGGCGAACTTCTGGTCAGGCGTGATGTAGATGCGCGTGACCTGCTGGCCTTTGGGCGTGCTGAAGACCACCGTCGCCTCGGTGATGCCGGCAGCTTCGGACTGCTTGACCTCGGCGATCTTCCAGCTCAATTCCTGATTCCACCCGAACATCTTCTTGAGGAAGGAGTCGATGGTGGCTTCGCTGGGCAGTGAGCCGCTGCCGCTCGAGGACTTGGCGGTGGTTGCCGGCTTCGAGGAGCTGGTGCCCTGGGCAAAGCCGTTCAGGCTGGCCGCGCAGAGGGCGGCAATGAGGAGAGTGCGTGTGAAAACGTTCATGGGTCCTTTCGAGATGCAGCAATTAGCGACTAGCAGCTAGCATTGGCACTTAGCACTTGGCAAAAGATACTGGCGGCAATGCGTTTCTGTTTTGTGTCAGGGCACGACTTCAGTCGTGCCGTAGACACAAACAATCGTGCAACACAAAAAATCATCTGACACAAACCGCTTGATCGAAAGCCTATGACGAATTCCTCGTCGCTAACCGCCAGTTGCGAATTGCTCGTCACTAATGGCTAATCGCTAGTCGCTAATTGCTCTTCTCGCATACGCTGACTTTCGCTGCAATCGGATACCTCCGCCCGAAGCCAAACGCCTTCTCCGAAATCTTCAACCCCGGCGCGGCCTGCTGGCGCTTGTACTCGCTGCGATCGACCATGCAGGCCACCTTGCGCACCAGCTCCGGCGAGTACTCGTGCGCCTTGGCGATCTCATCGGGCGAGCGATTGTCCTCAACGTAATCCTCGAGAATCTTGTCCAGCACGGCGTAATCCGGCAGCGAGTCGCTGTCCTTCTGGTCGGGACGCAGCTCGGCCGACGGCGGCTTCTCGATCGTGTTCTTCGGAATAATGGGCCCGCGCTCGTTCACGTAGTTCGCCAGCTCGTACACCAGCGTCTTGGGCACATCGGAAATGACCGCCAGCCCGCCGCACATGTCTCCGTACAGTGTGCAATAGCCCACACCCAATTCCGATTTGTTGCCGGTGGTCAGCAGCAGGCTGCCAAACTTGTTCGAGATGGCCATCAGCAGCGAACCGCGAATGCGGGCCTGGATATTCTCCTCGGTAACGTCGGCCGCGCGCCCGGCGAAGACCGGCGCAAGCGCCTTATTGTACGCGTCGAACATACCGGCGATGGGCACCAGCTCGAACTGGATGCCGAGGTTGCGCGCCAGCTCGGCCGCGTCGTCAATGCTGCCCTGCGACGAGTAGCCGCTCGGCATGCCGACGCCGATGACGTTGTCCTTGCCCAGCGCGTCGACCGCAATCGAGGCCGTCAGCGCCGAATCGATGCCTCCGCTGAGCCCCAGAACCGCCCGCCGGAAGCCGCACTTGTGAACGTAGTCTCGCGTACCTAACACCAATGCCGAGTACGCACTAGCGACCACACGCTCATCCTGAGGATGAATGTCGCCCGCGAGCGTTTCGGTGTCGAAGGTGACCAGGTCTTCCTCGAACGACTTGGCCTGCGCGATGACCCTGCCGTCGGAGCTCATGGCAAAACTGGAGCCGTCGAAGACCAGGCTGTCGTTGCCGCCGATCTGGTTGACCATCGCCACCGGAACTTTGTAGTTGGTCGCAATCGAGGCCAGCATGTTGCGCCGCAGCTCGCGCTTGTGCAGGTAGAACGGCGAGGCCGAGATATTCAGCAGGATCTTGCCGCCCGCGCCGATCAGGTCCTCGACCGGATTGACGCCGTAGAGCTGGCGATCCCAGAAATGCTTGTCGTTCCAGGCGTCCTCGCAGATGGTCAGCGCGACTGGCCCGCCGTTCGGCGCTAAAGCAGTTCCTGATGGTCGGCAGGCGCGAAGTTGCGCATCTCGTCGAAAACGTCGTAGCTGGGCAGCAGCCGCTTCGACTGGACGAACGCGATCTTGCCGTCGCGCAGCAGCGCCGCCGAATTCAGCACCGACTTCCCTGTCGCTGCGCTGGCATGCGTGACCAACCCGCAAATGACGTCGATGCCCTTGGTCTCGCGGGCGATGATCTTGGCCGCTCGGCAGTTCTGCTCGACGAAGCTGGGCCGCTCCACCAGGTCGCGTGGCGGATAGCCGCAGATGGAAAGCTCGGGAAACAGGATGAGGCTGGCGCCGCCATCGCGGGCGCGCCGGGCGTACTCGATGATTTTTTCGGAATTACCGGAGAAGTCCCCGATCACCGTGTTGATCTGGCCCAGTGCAATCCTCACCCTATCAGTGTAATGGCGCAGAGCAGAGCGCGCCAAATCACTGGGACCGCTACTGCTCCAGCTCCGCCGACAGCCAGTGTGAGGGCACCGAGTTCGGGGCCGATCCCGGAGCGCCTTGCGGGCTGGTCGTATCCACGGCCGGGGGATACGACGCGGGCTGGCTCAACTGTCCGGGAGCGTTCTCCGGCTTTTCGCCCGGACGCAGCAGCGTGGGCGCGTTCCCCGGCTTGGGCTGCTCTTTCTTTTCCGCGACCTGCGTCTCCGCCGAAGGCAAATCCACCTCGCGCTGGGTGCGAACGATCTTATCGCCGTCGACGGTCATGATCTCCAGCCGGGTAACGAAAACGCCCGTGAAGCGCACGAACTGCACTTCCTGCGGCGGATCGCCGTAGATCCACTCTTCGTAGTCGACGCCGGCGTCATCCTTGTCGCGAATCTTCTTCGGCGGCCGGCCCATGGCGTAGAGCACCATCTCGCGATCCATGCCCACCAGGACTTTGTGGTCCTTGATGGCCTGCTGCACTTTTGGCGGCAGCGTCTTCTGGTAGGCTTCGGCTTCGGTCAGGGCCTTGAAGTCGAAGACCGGCGCCAGCATTTCGCGCACCTGCTCGCCGGTGAGCTCGGGAATGTATTTGTCGAAGGTGAGCGTCACCCACGAACCCTTGGCCTCCAGGCTTTGCGGCGCGCCGCCGCCCACCGGGGCCATCGTTCCGCCTGCGCCAACCGACACGTGCTGATACCACTTCTCCTTCTTCTTTCCGCCGCCATTGAGTTCGAAGACGATCGACTTCTCCTTGAACACGACGTCGGTGATGACCACGCGATCGCCCGGCTTGGCAGCGAAACCATGCTGCGCCACCAGCGAGGCTACCTGCTGATCGTTGGGGCTGATCTTGCCGTCCTTGATGTCCAGTCCGCGATCGCCGCGAGGAATGACCGTGCGCACAAAGACGCGCTCCGCCTGCAGATCGCGCATCACCGTGATCTTGGTTTGCGGCGTCATTTTGTCGGACGGACCGGCGGACTTGTTATCGCCGGCGAATACGATCGACGGCAACAGCAGAAACGCTGCCATGAGAAGCGTAGATGGTGCGCGGTACATGAGGAACCCCGATTGGCTACATTATATGCCCAGGCAGAGTCTCGGGCCGCTAGGATTTGATGCCGGAAAGGCTGTCGTGGAGAGCCGGCTCAGCCGCGGTCTTCAGACTCCGGTTGCGGCAGCTTGCGGAAGGGCAGAGTCGAAACCAGGATGAGCCCGACGACGATGGCGGCCGCGCCGGTCATGCTGGCTTCGATGCCGTACTTGCCGCCAGTCAGCCACTCGGGCCCGTAGGCCTGGGTATAGCGCAACAAGTTGTAATTGCGGAAGCCGCTGAGCGGCAGCCCGAACAGCAGGCCCAGCGTGAGGTTCCACCCGAAGTGAATGCCCCACGGCAGCCACAGCGCGCGCGTGCGCAGGTACGCCACCGAGAACATGATGCCGATCAGCACCGTGTTGACGATGCCCCAGATGCCCGGCATCGGATTCAGGAAGTGCAGCAGCACCGTAGATGATCGAGAACGAGATCACTGCCGGAACCGTGCCGATGGCTTTCTCCAGATGCTGGAAGGGATAGCCGCGGAACATCAGCTCTTCGGCCAGCGCTCCGCAGAGCAGCGCCATCAGGACCGCGGCCAGGTTCGGCAGCAGACGCAGCGCCATCAGGTTCACGCTGCGGAACGAGCCGTAGAAATGAATCGGCGCCACCGCCAGCGTGGTCAGCGCGCAGCCCAGCAGAATGCCCAGCACGAACTGCTTCAACCAGCCCCGGGTGCGCGGCAGGCCCTGCGCCGCAATGCGATGCTCTTCGACGTGGTCGCCGACTGTCAGCAGCCAGATGAAGATGGCCAGCAGCAGGAAGGCCCACAGCGGACGGAAGATGAACTCGACGCGGAAGGGATGAGTTTCGGCTGCCTCGTGCGCGATGTTTCCCGAAACGAAGAATGCCAGAGCCGAAAGCAAAAAGGAAAACACGAAGGCCCAGATGGGCTGAAGCTTTCCTTTGTCGTCGGTGAACGTGCTCATACCCTGGCCGTCTGTCCCTTCATCGCCGAATGAAACTGCACGCCCTGGGGCGCAACTGCGAAATTTCAGCGGCTGTCCGCCGTTGGCGCGGATGGCGTCTTCCACCCGCTCGTCGCGTGCCCGGCTCGATCAGCGTGATCACGCAGCCACCGCCGCCGGCGCCGCAAACCTTGGCAGCTCGCGCGCCGTTCGCCATGGCCGCCTCAATCAGCTTATCAATTAATGGCGTCGAGATGCCGGGAGCGTTGGTGCGCCGCAGCTTCCACTCTTCGCCGATCAGCCGCTCCACATCCTGCCATTGCTGCGCGGCCAGCGCCGTGTGCATGGCCTGCGCAATGCGCGCGATCTCGGCAAAGTTGTGGAATCACCTGCTTGTCGCCGTTGATGTGCTGCTTGAAGACCTCCCAATTGTTGATGCCCGATTGCCGCGGCGCGCCGGTATAGAACAGCACAAAGCGCTGATTCACTTCCTCGAGCGGGACGGGGATCGCCTCACGCCGCACGCCGTCGACTTCAAGATGAATCGCGCTCACGCCGCCGTACATCGCCGGATAGTAATCCTGGCAGCCGGTGGGAACCTTAATCAGTTGCGCTTCGACATTCTGCGCGATCACCCGCAGCTGCTCGATGTCGATCTCGCGCCCCGAGAAGCGGGCCAGCGCGGCGCCGGTCGCGATCATCAGTGCCGACGAGCCCGAAATGCCTGCGCCCGCGGGAGACTGCGAATGGGTCTCCAGGGTAAATCCGCCGCGCGGCTGGAAGAAGCGCACCAGGTACGCGGCCAGCCCGTGATGATGCGATTTCAGCGACAGCAATTCGTCCAGCGAGGCGTAGCGCTGATCGCGGTTCGATATCGTGCGACTTGAGATGGATCTCGCTGGCCCGCGTGCGGCGTGATTTTGCAGCCGGTGAGCACGCTGCCCAGCGCGACATTCACGCTCACTGCCCCGGGATGAAACAGGTACAGCGGCCAAATGTCGATGGTGCCGCCAGCCAGATCGGCGCGGCACGGCGCGGTCGTGAGAATCGCCTCGTCGCCCGCGTGCGACAGAAATTGCGAAAAGGATTGCATCCTAAGACTCGGCCCCGTCTGTCAGTTCCCTGCCCGCCGCGATGACCTCGCTGACAATCTGCGCCACATCGTCCGGCGTTGTGCGGTGATTGACGAAACACGCACGCAGTGCGAACTTACCCTGAATATTCGCGTTCGATAAGAATACCTTCCCGCGCCGCACAATGCGCTGCAAAATCGCCTGATTCAGCGCATCTCCGTCAGCCGCACCTGACTTTGCAACATGACGGAAACAAACCGCGCTCAGCGGGACCGGCGCCAGCAATTCGAGCTGCGGTTCGTTCCTGATGAGTCCGGCGAGGAGCTGCGCGTTCTGTAGATCATTACGGATGGCCTCGCGAAATCGTTCCATGCCGTGATAACGCAACGACAGCCACAGCTTCAGCGCACGAAATCGCCGCGACAACTCCATCGACTCCTCGAAGAAGGCAAAGCTCTCGATGGGATCTTCCAGCAGCGACTTGGCGTAGTCTCCCGTGTGCGAGAAGGCACGCTGTGCGGCGGCGCGGTCGCGATAGAGCAGGCAGCCGCAATCCACCGGCTGATACAGCCACTTGTGCGGATCGAGCGATAGCGAGTCAGCTTCGTTCAGCCCCGCGAACTTCTCCGGCACGGCGATCGACGCCAGCGCGCCGTAAGCGCCGTCCACGTGGAACCACGCGTTGTGCTCGCGCGCAATTGCAGCCAGCTCGTGCAGCGGATCGATGCTGCCGGTCGCCACCGTTCCCGCCGAACCAACGATGGCGATCGGCGTCAGCCCTGCGGCAATATCCCGCGCAATTGTTTTCCGCAGCTCGTCGATGCGAATGCGGATATTGATCGTCGCAAGCGATCAGGCGCAGGTTGTCATAGCCCAGGCCGAGCAACGCGACGGCCTTCGGGATCGACATGTGAACCTGCTCGGAGGCGTAGACCGTGCCGGGCCGCGCGCCGCGCTCATTTGCCGGAAGCCGCGATTCGCGCGCCATCGCCAGCGCCATCAGATTCGCCGGCGATCCTCCGCCCGTCAGGCTGCCGACAAATCCTGTGCAGCCGACGGCCTCCGCCAGCCAGCCGACGACTACATGCTCGATGGTCGCCGCCGACGGACCCGAACGCCACGCCGTGGTGTTCTGATTGAGCACGCTGGCCAGCAAATCGGCCGCCGCCGATACCGGCTCACCCGAACCGAAGACGTAGCCGAAGAAGCGCGGGCTGTTCGGCCGGCACGCGTCAATGACTTTTGCCAGATCGTCGAGCGCGCTCTCGCCCATTCCTTGCTCGGGCAGCTCGCGCGCAAACCACGCCTGCGTCTGTGTGCCGGTCACGTCAGGAAAGCTTGGCCGCGCAGGAATGGTCGCCAGGTAGTCCAGCGCGAGGCGCGTGATGCGCGCAAACACAGCTTCGTACTCGGCCTGCGGCCGTACCAGTGCATTCATGAGCGATGAGTCCCCGGGGCGCTGCTTGGGAATTGGTGGGACACCCATTGTAACGCGAGCTAGAGCTGGTGATAGCTGATGAGCTCGATGCCGCGGCGCTGTAACAACTCGCGCGCCTCCGGCGAAGTCAGCAGCGACAATTCCTGTCTCCCGCGATTGCCGCAGGCGCGTGTTGTACCTGGTCGAGTTCCGCGTCGCTATAGCCGGGATGGCAGACAAACTCCCATGTGCCCTCGGGAATGTTTTCGACCACTGCAGCAAAGAGTTTCATGTCAAGAACGCCTGTGGCCAGCACGCCCAGCGAGCCGTCGGTCGTGCGCAGCCCGTGCGCTTCGACTTCGCGGCGAAAACTCGAAGCGAAATTGCGCAGCACGTTGAGCTGGGCAAAGCGCTTCCACACCTGCCGCGTACGTAGCAGGCTGGCCAGCGGCAGCGGCCAGACCTGTCCAAAGGGATTGCGCACTGCCCCGACGCCACGTGACTTCGCCGCGCGCAGCAGTGGGCGCAGCACCGCGGGAAACATGTGCGCGTGCTTGTGCGTGTCGAAATGTGAAGGCTGTATGCCGGCCTGTTGCAGGCGATCGAGCTGGGCCGCGGCTTCGGCCTCGATCTCGTCGGGATTCAGCTTGTGGCGAAACGAAGCGACCACGAAGTCGTTCAGGCTCTCGCGAAAACGCGGTGTCGCGCCGTTGCGCGGCTCCAGCAGCGTAGGAACTCTGTCGGGTGGCAGCAGCGGCTCGCCGTCCATCAGGACAACATGACAGCCAACGCTGAAACGCTCTCCGTTGTCGGCACGTGCGATTTCAGCGGCCGCGTCAAAGGCGCGCGAGTTCGCCATCAGCGTGGTCGACGTTACGATGCCGCGCTGATGCGCCTCGGCGATAGCCCGATTCACACCAGCTGTCAGCCCGAAATCGTCAGCATTGATGATCAGCCGCCGCACGAATTCAGTGTAGCAAGGCGCTGAGTCGGCTTACGCGGGAGGATTACCGTTGCGGCCCTAAAGGCCAGAACACCGTCGGATTTTTAGTAACGCAGATTAGGAAGGGTGGAGCACGCCTTCAGGCGTGCAGAACGGATTGCCGTAAATGAGTAGAGTCGGCTTCAGCCGACGGCAGCCTTCCGGTGCGAAGAAACAGCAGATCCCTCGCTTCGCTCGTGATGACACTCTTCCGGGATCATCACGTCAGGCTTACCCCTTCTTCCCATCCTCGCCCAGCAGCGATCTCCACCGCAGCTTGTCGAAGCGAATCATCTTGTTCGCATCGGCTGGACCCTCGCTGCCCGCTTCGTAATTCGGAAACTGCGGGGGCGGCAATTCTTTCCATGCTTCCTCGATCGGCGTGATGATGCGCCACTCCGCCTCGACTTCGTCGCGACGCGTGAACAGCGTCGGATCGCCGCGCATCGCGTCAAGCAACAACGTCTCGTACGCGGCCGGCGTTTCCGTACCGAAGGCGTCTTTGTACGAGAAGTCCATGTCGACGCGGATCGCGCGCATCTCCTGCCCCGGCTGCTTGGCGCCGAAGCTCAGCGAGATCCCCTCGTTCGGCTGGATGCGCATGCTGATGACGTTGTGGTGTACGTCCTTCGGGATTGCGCGAGAACAGCGCCTGCGGCGTGCGCTTGAAGTGCACCGCGACTTCGGTCAGCGACTTCGCCATCCGCTTGCCTGCGCGCACGTAGAACGGCACGCCCGCCCAGCGCCAGTTATCGATGTGGAATTCCACCGCGACATACGTCTCCGTCGTCGACTTCGGGCTGACGTTCGGCTCCTGCCGATAGCCGGGTACCTGCTTGCCGTCGATGGTGCCAGGGCCATACTGCCCACGCACGGTGTGCTTCGACACCTGCTCCAGGGTCATCGGATGAATGGCGCGCAGCACCTGCACCTTCTGCGTGCGCACGGTGTCGGCGTCGAACGATACCGGCGGCTCCATCGCCGTCAGCATCATCAGCTGCATCATGTGATTGGCTACCATGTCGCGCAACGCGCCCGTCTCTTCGTAAAACGCGCCGCGGCTTTCGACGCCCAGGGTCTCGGCGGCGGTGATCTCGACGTACTCGATGTAGTTGCGGTTCCACACCGGCTCGAACATCGAGTTGCCGAAGCGGAACATCATGATGTTCTGCACCGTCTCTTTGCCGAGGTAGTGATCGATGCGGTAGACCGCGCTCTCCTCGAAAACGTTGGCGACGATGTCGTTCAGCTCCTGCGCCGTCTTCAGATCGCTGCCGAAGGGCTTCTCCAGGATGATGCGCGTCCAGCCGTCGCTGTTCTTCGCCAACCCCGCCTTGCCCAAGCCTTCAACGATCGGCGGCGCCAGCGACGCCGAGGTCGAAACGTAGAACATAACGTTTTTGCTTGCGCCGGCCTTCTGCATCTCAACGATCTTCTTCTTCAGCTCGGGATAAAACTCCGGCTTCGAGGCGTCGCCGATCAGGTAGTGCAGGCGCTCGGAGAAATCCTTCCAGCCGTCTTCGGAGAAGTTGCGCGTGTCTTTAGAGGTCGCGGTGCCGTCGTGCAGGCGGCCGCGGTACTCTTCGTCGTCCAGCTTGGTGCGGCCGATGCCAAGGATCTGAAAGTTGCGCGTGGTACAGCCGACGCATGCCAGGTCGTAGAGCGCGGGAATCAGCTTGCGATGCGTGAGGTCTCCGGTGCCGCCGAAGATGACGACCAGACAGTCGCCGCTTTTGGGAAGTGTGGGCGTTTCTAACTTCTGCGGGGCCGGCTGTACGAGTGTGCTCATGAATTCGCTCCGGAAGAAATTTACTCAGTGGCAGATGCTAACTGGGGCAGAAAGATGCGGGGTGAACGGAATATTCACCTCGGAAACACTTGGGGATATCTAAAGACCGACCGCAGATCCTTCGTCGGACTGAAGTCCTCCTCAGGATGACAATTCGTGAAACAGGGATGTCGGCGACTAAGTCGGCGTCCCTGCACAGCCAATTTGCCGAGTGCCCATGCAAACGCCGGGTCCCCTCTAAGCGCGCTTTTCGCTTGAGTGGGTCCATTCTCCGCTCGCACCAGAACGTTGTCATCCCGAGCGGAGCGGCTTCAGCCGCGGAGTCGAGGGACCTGCGGTTCGTTTGCATGGGATTCAACGCGCGCAAACCACAGATCCTTCGTCGGACCGAAGTCCTCCTCAGGATGACAATTCGAAAGAGTCGCACGGAAAGATTATCCCTTCGCCTTCTTCATTGTCTCTTTCGCCTTCGCGACGACGTCGTCCACGGTGAAGCCGAAATGCTTCATCAATTCTTTGATCGGAGCCGACGCGCCAAAGTCGGCGTGGCCGACGACGAGGCCATCCGAACCGACGTATTCCTTCCATCCGAACGTCGTGCCGGCTTCGACGGCGACGCGGGCTTTGACTTCCGGCGGCAGCACCTTCTGCTTGTACTCGGCCGACTGGTCTTCAAAGAGCTTCCAGCACGGCATCGAAACCACGCGCGCCTTCACGCCCTCGGCGGTCAGCTTCTCGTAGGCGCCGATGCAGAGCTGCACCTCCGAACCCGTGCCTATCAGGATGACGTCCGGGGTTCCGCCCGAGTCGGCCATGATGTAGGCGCCCTGGGCGACGCCCGCTGCCGGCGCGTACTTGGTGCGATCGAAGGTCGGCACGGCCTGGCGCGTAAGTGCCAGCAGCACCGGCTGCTTCTTGAGCGGCATGATGGTGCGCCAGGTTTCGGCAACTTCGTTGGCGTCCGCGGGACGGAAGACCAGCAGCCGAGGAATTGCGCGCAGCGACATCAACTGCTCGATCGGCTGATGCGTCGGGCCATCTTCGCCCAGGCCAATCGAGTCGTGCGTGAAGATGAAGATGCACGGGGTGTCCATCAGCGCGGCCAGGCGAATGGGCGGCCGCATGTAGTCGGAGAAGATGAGGAACGTCGCGCTGTACGGACGAAGGTTCGACAGCGACATGCCGTTCACGATCGAGCCCATGGTGTGCTCGCGAATGCCGAAGTGGAAATTGCGAGCCCCGTAATCGTTTCTCTCGAAGTTCGATTCGCCGTTGATCAGCGTCTTGGTCGAGGGATACAAATCGGCGGCGCCGCCCATCAGGAACGGCACATTCTTCGCAACGGCGTTCATCACCTTTGCGCTTGAATCGCGCGTGGCCAATCCCTTCGCGTCTGCCGGGAAGGTCGGGATGTCTTTGTCCCAGCCCTGCGGCAGTTCGCGATCGACCATCTGCTGCCACATCTTTGCCGGTTCAGGATTCTTCGACGACCAGGCTTTGTACTTGTCGTTCCACTCGCTCTCCCACTTCTTGCCGCGCTCGACGGCCTTGCCCATGTAGCCGCGAACCTCGTCGGGAACGAGGAACTGCGCATCCTCGGGCCAGCCGTAAACCTTCTTCACCAGCTTGACCTCGTCTTCGCCCAGCGCTTCGCCGTGCGCTTCTTTGGTGTCCTGCCGATGCGGCGAGCCCCAGCCGATGTGGGTGTCGACGATGACCAGCGTCGGACGCGCGACCTCGCGCTGCGCTGCGCGGATAGCCAGGTCCACCAGGTCCAGGTCGTTCACGTCGGTGACATTGAGCACATTCCAATGCCATCCGCGGAAACGCGTGGCCACATCGTCGGTGAAAGCCAGCGAGGTGCTGCCTTCGATGGTGATGTGATTGTTGTCGTAGAACCAGATGAGGTTCGACAGGCCAAGGTGGCCGGCAACCGAGGCGGCTTCGTTGCTGACGCCTTCCATCAGGTCGCCGTCGCCGCAGAAGGCGTAGATGCGATAGTCGAAGACATCTTTGTCGAGCTTCGTCGCCAGCCAGCGCTGAGCCATCGCAAAGCCAACGGAGTTCGCCACGCCCTGGCCGAGCGGACCGGTCGTGGTCTCAACACCCGGCGTGAGGCCGTACTCAGGATGGCCCGGCGTCTTCGAGCCCCACTGGCGGAACTGCTTGAGCTGGTCGAGCGGCAGATCGAAGCCGGTGAGATGCAGCATGGCGTAGAGCAGCATCGAGGCGTGGCCGTTGGAGAGAATGAAGCGGTCGCGGCCGGCCCAATGCGGATTGCGCGGATTGAAGCGCAGGAAGCGGTCCCACAGGACGAAAGCCAGCGGAGCCAGAGCCATGGGTGTACCGGGATGCCCGGAGTTGGCCTTCTGCACCGCGTCCATTGCCAGCGTGCGAATGGTGTTGATGCAAAGTTGTTCGAGCTGTTTTTGATCCGCGGAACTCTTGATCTCTTGTTTTTCTGCAACGTCGACCTGACTCACCGATTGCCGCCTTTCGTATTAGTGCCGCCGGCTGAAGCCGGCTCTGCAAGAAAAAATATTTCGGGTGACGCGGACCTGAAGGTCCGCTCTACCGTATGTCCCTAGCCGGCTGCCGACTTGGTCGGCACTGCTGCGAAGGTCGCTTACGTTCTTTGCACAGACGTCACCCTGCTGCGGACTTGGTCTGCACCTGCTGCTGTGCCGGATGCGTCACCTGCACCGAGAAATCCTGGCCCTGCCATTGATTGTCGACCGGCCAGTTAAAAGTGAAGCGCAGCGGCGCTTTCTGCGACTGGTCCACCTGAAGGTCCACGTACTCGATACCGAGCGCCGTCATCTTCGACGGACTGTCGTGCCCTGTATTCCATTCGTCGTCGCTCCAGTGCAGCACAAACGGAGACGACGCCTGGATGCGCAGCAGAGCTCCTGCCGGAACCGATCGGACCTGGCGATTCATCTTCCATACTTCGATTACGGGACGCGGCTTCTCGTTGCAATAGCGCTCCTGCACCGGCTCAATACAATCGAAGATTTTGTTATCGACCACCGATCGCAATAATTTTACATACTCGGCATGCGCCCACATCAGGGGAATTGCCGCTCCCGTCGCCTTGCCGAAGAACATGTGCTCTGCCGGAATGTCGGGCTGGTCCCAGATCTGCTCGGGGAACAAACCGATACCGGTGGCAAAGCCTCTCGGCAGCTCTGAGGAAGACATCGATGTTGCGGCCGCACGCCAGCTCGTAGGTGGCGCGTTCCAGCATCAGCAGCGGCCAGGCGTGGCCGACGCCCCAGCTCTTGAACGAGGTTCCGTCGGCGCGCTGCCCGTAGCCGTCGTGGTTGTAGCGCTTCCAGCACGGGCCGTACGGCGTGTCGACCTTCAGCACAGCGTCGATCACCTTCAGCGAGTCTTCGATCAACGGATCGCCCGGCTTGCGAATGCCAAAGCGCACTAATTCGAGAAAGCCGGCGTCGACAATCTCGTTCGCCGGAAACTGGGAGCGATCACCGGGCTTCTGATTGGCCAGAGTCAGCTCGCCCGAATCCGGATCTTCGTCGCCGCGCGAGCCGCCCTGGCTCGTTGCCGGATTGATGCGGACGTAATACCGCTTGACCCCGGGCAGCAGAGTTCCTTCGTCGGTCACCGTCCATTGCTCGACGTGCGACTCGAGGAAATCAGCGTAGGTGCGCACAAAGTCGGCAGTGTGCTTGTCGCCGCGCGCTTCGATCATCTCGGCCGCGCAGATCAGCGCTGCGATGTTGCTGGCCAGTGTCGACGGCGAATAGCCGCCGGCTTCTTCCCAGCGCTCCTCGGCCGTCGCAGGACCTTCGCGAATCAAATATGCGCAGGCGCGCATGACGGTCGTGTGCGGATCGAAGCCGCCGAGCGCATTGTTCTTCCACAATCGCCAGCAGCCGATGATCGGAAACGAAACTTCATCGAGCTGCACGCCCGTCCAGTACGGGCTGCCGTCGATCCAGAAGTTCTGGTAGAAGCCGCCGTCCTCGCGTTGCGCGATGGCCAGATAGATCATGGCGCGCAGCGGAGTGGCTGCGTCACCGGCCGCCATCAGAGCGCTGGCACATTGCACCATGTCGCGCGTCCACACCAGGTGATAGCCGCCCAGCTCGTCGTCGCCCTTGTCTTCGCCCCAGGGAATACTCATGCTGGCAATCATCGCGCCAGCATAGAGCTTGTCTTCGTGCGCCAGCAGCAGGTTGATGCTGCGCGCAAACAGCCGTGCCTCCGCGTCGGTGAGCTTGCCGTGGTTCATATCGACGACGGCGAGGCGTCGCCGGGTGCGATGCCACTGCTCGACGAAGCTCTTCACGTTGTCGGCAAAGGGAATGCACAGCGACTGGAACAGCGTCGCTCCGGCGGCGTGCGGGCTGCGGCCAAAGGCCACGCCCAGCGTGAACTCGTAACCCTGGGAAAGATTGATCTCGCCGGTGAGCGCGATATTGCCGTCGGTCGCCGAGTCGTACTCCCAATCCATCTTGAAGTTGTGCGACAGATCGGTCCATCCGTCGCTGGTGCCCACGTAGCCGCACGAAGCCTTGATGAAGTGATTGGTCGCGGCCATCGAGAGGTAAACGTTGTCGCGGTGCGCCATCAGGAAGTGGCGTCCCTTGGTGTTGACCACGTTGCCGTTGTTATGCCAGCCGCCGATGTTGAGGTGAGGCGCGCAGATGATGTACAGGTGCAGGCGGCCGCGCCACTCCGGCTTTACGTCGAAGCGTGTATGGATGAGCAGGCAGTTCAAGTGCGGATCGCCGATGATCTGCTTCTCGATGACGTAGCGGCCCTCGGGATCCTTGTTGGTGATCCGATAGCCCAGGGCATCGTCATCGATCATCTCGACGGTGCTGATGGTATTGCGGCGCTCGTCGTGGAAGAACGTCTCGCCGTCGCTGATCATGTATTGAATGTCGCGGATTTGCGGCGTGTCGATGGTGGGGTAATAGACCTCGGTATTCACGCCGTTGGCCAGCGTGTACCAGATGCGGCTCGACACCGCATAAGCCGTGCCGACGGCATCCTTGGCGCCGCCCGTCCAACGTGGCTCAATGCCCGGCGCGCCGGGCGCTGGATTTGTTCCGCTCAATATGCTCTCTCCCTCCGACGCAATGGTAGATGAGCTTCGCCGCAAATTAGTGACATGCCCAGGCTTTGCTCAATTTCTAACCTTCGCGCTCCTTCCGCTCAATCTTTTCCAGCCATGGCCTCCGAGTTTACCGCAGCCTACCTTGGCCGCGTCCAATCGCCGGGTCGCGACATCCAAACACGCAACGACAGGTTTCTCGAACTGTCCAAAAAGCCAACCGGAGCTTCCGGCGGCGCCTGCCGAATGTCGCTCCACCCCCACCTTCGTCGGTTTGTAAAGCATTGCGTAAAGATATGTTAAGTAAAGTATTACGACATTCTTTGGAACTCTCGGCAGCGTTATCATGAACCCCAATCAGCCTGTCGCGAATCTCAAGTGTGTCAGGCCTTGTGGGGTGGCAAGTTGTCAACCAGATTGATCGGTTACACGGCCGCAACTGCCGAATCCTTGAGCGTACTTCGCGCCGCTAGTTACACCACGATGACGCAAGACGTCGAAGCACTCGCGAGCAAGTACCTGGCGCTCATGGAAGTGTCGCGCGTCATCGCGTCTTATCGCGATCTGTCGGAACTCTTCGACAACATGGCCGAGTATCTGCACCAGCTCCTGGGCTTCCACTACCTGAGCGTCGCCGTGTACGAAGGGAAATCCGACACCATGCGCGTGCATGTGCTGCAGTCGTCGGCCTCCAAAAGCCTGCCCCTTACCTTTGAAATTCCGGTGGAGAGCTCGACCGGCGGCGAAGCCTGGAAGAGCCAGGCGGTACAGAATTTCCGCTCCGCTCATGAGCTGCAGCGCTTCCCTCGGGCTTACGAGCTTTTCCGTGAACATGCGGTAAATTCGTTTTGCGTGCTGCCGCTGACCACCGCCCATCGTCGTGTCGGAGCGTTGGGTTTCGGGCGACAGGCTGAAGGCGGCTACAGCGAAGAAGAGATCGAGTTCGGTCAACTGGTGGCCGCGCAGGTTGCCGTGGCGCTCGATAACGCCCTGCACTATGACGAAGGCTTGTGCCTGCAAGAGCAACTGGCGCGCGAGCGCGACCGTCTGCGCCTGGTGCTGGAGGTGAACAACAGCGTCGTCTCCAACCTGGAGCTGCACGACCTGTTTCATGCCATCTCTACTAGCCTGCGCCGGCTGGTCTCGCACGACTCGGCAACCTTGCTGTTGCCCGACGCTGACGACCCGAAGATGCTGCGCGTCTACGCTCTCGACTTTCCCGATGGCCGCGGCTTCGTCCATCAGGACATGATGATCCCCATGGAAGGGACCAACCCCGGCAAAGCCTTCCTGGCGGCAAAGCCAATGCTGGCGGGCACTGCGCCCGGCTACACGCCTTTCACCCCGACGCGTATGAAGGTCATCGACGGTGAAGGCCTGCGCTCCAGCATGATTCTTCCGCTGGTGCAGAAGGGCAGCGAAGCCTCTCTTGGCCTGCTGACGCTGGGCAGCCGCACCGAGGCCGCTTTCACTCAAGCCGACCTGGAATTTCTCTGGCAGGTGGCGCAGCAGATCGCCATCGGGGTAAAGAACGCGCTCGAACACCGCAAACTTTCGGAGAGCGCGGCCCGCGTCAGCGAGCAGAAATCCTATCTCGAAGAAGAGATTCGCGCCGAGCAGGACTTCGAAGACATCGTCGGCTCCAGTTCCGCCCTGCGCAGCGTGCTGGGCCAGGTCGAGACCGTCGCGCCAACCGATTCCACCGTCCTCGTCGTAGGCGAGACCGGTACCGGCAAGGAACTGATTGCGCGCGCCATTCACGACCGCAGCTCGCGGCGCGAGCGCACCTTCGTGAAGATCAATTGCTCCGCCATCCCCATGGGCCTGCTGGAGAGCGAGCTCTTCGGCCATGAGAAAGGCGCGTTCACCGGCGCCATCGCCCGCAAAATCGGGCGCTTCGAGCTAGCCCACCAGGGCACACTCTTCCTGGACGAGATCGGCGACATTCCGCTGGAGCTGCAACCCAAGCTGCTGCGCGTCCTTCAGGAGCAGGAGTTCGAGCGCCTGGGCGGCACGGCCACGCACAAGGTTGATGTCCGCGTGATCGCCGCCACCAATCGCAACCTGAGCTCGATGGTCGCCGAAGGTCAATTCCGCAGCGACCTGTTCTACCGCCTCAATGTTTTTCCCCTCAGCCTGCCGCCGCTGCGCGAGCGCTCGGAAGACATTCCCCTGCTGGCCCGCTACTTCACCAGCAAGTACTCGCGTCGCATGAATCGCAACGTGCAGAGCATCCCCGTGAACACGCTGGAGGTCATGACGCGTTACGGCTGGCCGGGCAACGTGCGCGAGCTGCAAAACTTCATCGAGCGCGCCGTCATCCTCAGCAGCGACGGCGAACTCCGCGCGCCCCTGGCCGAATTGAAGACTGCTCCGGAGATTGAGACCATCAGCGCTCCAGCCAATGGCGACGACAGAACCCTCCGCGACATGGAGCGCGCGCACATCCTTGAGGCCCTGCAGAAATCCAACTGGGTGATCGGCGGCCCGACCGGGGCGGCTGCTCGCCTGGGGATGAAGCGCACCTCACTCCTCTACCGGATGGGGAAGCTGCGCATCTCGCGCGGCAGCGGCTTCTCGCTCTAGTGACGGCTGTCTGACACGGTGTCGAGAATCTGACACAGTAATTCGACACATGCTCTTCGAGGCACCCTCAAATCTGCACTCGGATTTCGGTAATAAGCTTGTTTGCAACAGCGGCCACGATTCTGCGAAACGCCTGAAGTTGGCACCAGTCGTGCATTAGCTAAGAGCACGATGTGGCGATACAGCCTGACGGGCCAAAGTCCACAGGCATTCAATAAGTCAATCTTGTCGAACAACAAAACTCAGGTTTTCGACATCGGAATCGATAAAGGGGAGAAAGCAATCGTGTTGCGAATCAGCATTGAGCAAAGTGCAAATGCTGTCTCGCTGTTGGTTGAGGGCCGACTGGTAGGCCCGTGGGTAGAGGAACTACGAAAGGTCAGTGGCGAGTACGTCGACCTGCCGACACCGCTCACGCTCGATCTTTGCGGACTGATGGCAATGGATGATGCGGGGCACGCACTGCTGGACGAATTGCGCCAGCGGGGAGCGACCCTGCGCTGTTCTGACGTTATGAACCAATACCTGGTCGAGCAAATGGCGCGCCCAGCCGGTGATGTGCAACAAGCTTGCCGCCCATGCCGGCGATTTTCGAGCCAGAGTGACTTGTCAGCCGCCGCAGAAGATGCCCTGGCATCTTCGCAGGCAAGCTAACTCGACCGGGACCGAGCTGAACTGCGGTATTTCCAATTGGAGGATAAGTACGTGCGAATCGCAATCGCTTCAGACGAAGCAGCCCAGCAGGCAAAAGAAAGATTGATCGCAAAGTTGAATGCTGATGGACATGACGTAACCGACTCCGCTCCCATGGTGCAGGGTCAGGCCCGTGTGGATTATGCCGAACAGGTAGCGCTTTCGGTTCTGCGTCACGATGCCGAACGCGGAATCATCGTCAGCAGCCGCGGCGTGGGAGCTTCTGTGGCCGCCAACCGCGTGCCCGGCGTGCGCGCTGCCCTTTGCAACGACGCTTACTCCGCTCACGTCGGCGCCAAGACCGAGGGCATGAATGTCCTGGTGCTTGCGCTGCACTCGTTGGGTGAAAACATGGCGGAAGAAGTGGTGGCCTCCTATCTGGATGCCGCGCTGGCGCCCATCGAAGTTGTCGGCGGATTGCCGCCGCGCCGCCTGCAACGCGTCTTCTCGCACATCCGCGAAAACATTGCCCGCGACCTGTCGGTAGCCGAACTGGCGCAGACCGTCGGCATGAGCCAGTATTATTTCTCCAAACTCTTCAAGATGAGCACCGGAACCACCCCGCACCAGTACGTGATGCGGCAACGTGTGGAGCGCGCCCAGGAAGTTCTGCGCGAGACACGCACGGCGCTGGCCGAGGTCGCAACCATCGTCGGCTTTGAAACCCAAAGCCACTTCACCAGCGTCTTCCGCCGCCTGGTGGGCGCCACTCCCAAGCACTATCGCGAGATGCACCAGAACGCGCCTATTCCGAACGAAATGCCAGAGCAGACTGCCACCGCGGCGTGAGTGAGTGGCCAGTGGTCAGTGGTCAGTGGCGAGTGGTCAGTAAATATCGGTTAGTAAAGAAACACCGGGTGCCCCGTTCAAGCCTCTTTTGCTTGGGCGGGGCTTTTGACTTGGAAGTGCGCGTTCCATCCTCAGACTTGTCAGCAGAGCGGCGTCAGCCGCGTAGTCGCAGGAACTGCCGGGTGCCCGTTCAAACCTCTTTTGCTTGAGCGGGGTTTTTGACTTGAAGTGCGCATTCCCTCCTAAGACTTGCCAGCAGCCGCGTAGTCGAAAGACCTGCGGTCCGCCCGCGCTTACATCGGGTGCGCGCAACAGTAGTGCGATCCCTCAAGAAGTTTGTCATCACCACGACGGCTTCAGCCGAAGGAGGGATCTGCTGTTCGCACAAGCCGCTACCCACTTCCGCAAACCGCAGGTCCCTCCACTCGGACTAAAGTCCTCGGTCGGGATGACACATCAGTTATTTTGACGACAACAAAAAAACCCCGCCCAAGCAAAACAAGCTTGAACGGGGCACCCACTTCATAAACCGGCCAGTGACCACTAACCACTGACCACTGACCACTAGCCACTGGCCACTGTTTACCTCGTCTTCCTCATCTTCGTCGTAGGATTCGGCATCATCGCGCCGTTCGTCGTCAACTCATTGAGCAACGAGTCGGCGTGATAAATGTTCTTCAGCGACTCGGTAATCGCCCGCGAATCCACTTCTACCGCGCGCGCCACTTTGTCGGTGTAGGCAAAGTTCCACGCCAGCGACTCGATGTTGCCGTCGAAGATGATGCCCACCACTTCACCCGCCTTGTTGATGACCGGACTGCCCGAGTTGCCGCCGATGATGTCGGAAGTCGACACCGTGTCGTAAACCGTCTTCAGGTTGATCTTCGACTTGGAGTTGAGCCAGCTCTCCGGCAGTTGATACGGAGGCTTGCTGTCGTGCTTGGCCGCGTGTTCGTAAGCACCGCCCATGGTAGTGAACCACGGCACGTCCTTCATGTCCTTCTTGTAGCCCTCGACCGGGCCATAGCTGAGGCGCAGCGTGAAGGTCGCATCCGGAGGCACGCTCAGCCCCTTCTGCGCGAACAGCGCTTTGCCGATCTGCCCGCCGCTCTGGCGGAAGACCGACTGCACCTGGTCTTCGTCCTTCTGGTGAATCGCCGCCGCATCCGGCTCGATCTCGCGCATCATGACGATCAGCGGATCGGTCGAAGCGTTGACCGCCGTCGCTCCGCCTTCATACAACTGCTTGCGCGCCGCCACGTCGTTGAGTTTCGTGCCGTCAATTACTTCCTTGGCACGCTCCTCCGGCGACTTCCCTGCCAGCGCCTTCTGCACGTCGGGATTGTCAGCACCCAACCCGTCGCGCATCTGCTTCAGGCTCTCCGTTAGCTGCACGACGTCGAGCGCCTTGTACACCGGAGCGTCGGAGAACAGTTGCGTCTCCAGCGTAGGCAATTGCGCGTCGGTGTATTGCCGGATGCGCTGATTGTTCGGCTTCTGCTTCTGGTCGGCGGCGCGCACAATCAGGCGCGCATAGCGTGGAAGATCGCCGCGGAAGCCGGCCATGCTGTCCAGGTAGAACAGCTGCTTGTAGATTTCCTTCTGCACGTCGACGGCTTTGGAAACCTGTGACCACGGGTCGCCGAACTCTTTCTTGCGATCCGGATTCGAATTTACGAACTCCTGCAGGCTCTTCTCATTGGCAGCCTTGCCGGCCATTAAGTCACGGTCCTTGAGGCCAGCATCGAGATATCCGGTGACCGCCTTCTGCGAGTTCTGCAAACCGAACAGATCGCTCTGCGCCTCGCGCTCATTCTCCGGCGACTGCGCGCCAAATTTTTGCAGGGCTTCAATGCGTCCCTTGTAGGCCTCCAGTTGCAACGGATATTGGTAATCGCGCAGGAAGCCCATCTGGTCCATCGTCAGCAGACGGCCAGTGCGGCCGGGATGTCCGGAGACAAACGTCAACTCGCCGTTGCTGGCGCCGTTGGGCTGCCACTTCAGGTAGTTCGGCGTCTTTGCGGGCTGGCCGTTTTCGTAGGCACGGAAGAACGAGATGTCGAGGTCGTACCGCGGATACTCGAAGTTGTCAGGATCGCCGCCAAAGAAGGCGATGGAAAATTCCGGTGCAAACACCAGCCGGATGTCATCATACTTTTTGTACCGGTAGAGGTTGTACATCGCGCCCGAATAGAGCGTGACCACATCGCAGCGAATGTCGCCGCTGGAGCATTCTTTCTCCAGCGAAGCCATCTCTTCGCGCTGCGCTTTGCCGGCGTCGGCGGTCGACATGCCCGGCTTGACCGCGCCGTTCACCTTCGCAGTCACGTCGTCGATGCCCTGCAGCACCAGGAACTCCATGCCCGGACACTTGGCTTCGTCGGCCTTCGTGTTCGCCATGAAGCCGTTCTTCATGTAGTCCTTGCCGCCGGTGGAGAGATCGTGAATGCACTCCTGTGCGATGTGATGGTTGGTGAAGATGAGTCCATCCGGTGAGACGAACGACGACGAGCCGTTGGGCGCGCGCGCCGACGACAGACGCACGTGATCCAGCCACGCCTGATCGGGCGCCCAGCCGTACTTGGCCTGCACCTTGTCTTTGGGAAACGCGTTGAACAGCCACATGCCTTCGTCGGCATAGCTGAAGCTGCCGAGCACGAAAGCCAGCAGAGCGAGTAAGAGAACAGCACGTTTGGTCATCAATGACTCCAGCGCGAAGAATCCGCGTCCGCATGGAATGGGCCCGGCGGAGAGATGCCGGACCGGTAAGCAAACCCCTAACTATAAGCGCCCGAACAGCGTGCGGGCAATGACGAGGGGACAAGTTGCAGTTACGTTTTGGGAAGAGTGGCGGAATGGGAAGAAATAAGCTGAGTTGCCGTAGTTTTGTCATCCCGACCGAAGCGTCCGCGCCTTTGCTTTTCCGCCGCGACTTCGCGGCGGGCGGACGCGCAGTGGAGGGACCTGCTGTGCCGATGCTGCACGCTCGCTGATACGGCACTTTCGGGAAGATTGTCATCACGACGACGGCTTCAGCCGGAGGAGGGATCTGCTTTTTCCCCCGCGCCGCCATCCACTGCGAGCGACAGCAGGTCCCCCCACTCGGGCTGACACTGTCCTGGTCGTCATCACGTCCCCGAACGCGGCTCGCACTCCCGTAAATACTCCTCGACGTCCCTCTTCTTCTCGTGCGCAGCCCACTCCGCCGGGGTCGCGTTCCACATCGTGTCCCGCAAATCCAGACGAGCTCCGTGCTCCACCAGCAATCGAGCCATCTCGACATTACCCGACGCAGCCGCCTGATGCAGCGGCGTCGAATGCGAATGTCCGCCCGGAGGGTTGTAGCGGTTTGAGTCTTCCCCGGCGTCGAGCAGCATGCGCACAGTCTCCATGTATCCGAATTGCGATGCCACCGCCAGCGCCCAATGCCGCTCGTCGGCGGTGGCCGAGGGCAGCAACCGCCGAGCTTCCTCGACGCGCCCCAGAGCCGCAGCAATCGGCAGATCCACGCGGGCTCCGCGATGAATCAGCTCTTGCACGGCATCGAACTCCGAATGGATCGCAGCGACCCGCATCCCACTGTTCGGATCGGCGCCCCGGTCGCAAAGTAAATCGATCAGCGCGATCTGCGAGCCCGACTGGCGCGCCACCAGCGAACTGGCCACCAGCGCCAGCGTTTCGTTCAACGCCTCCGGCGACGCACCGGCGCCAAGAATCACCTTTGCAACCTCGACGATGTTCTTCGGCAGCACGCCATGGCGTGTCGGATTTTCGGCGATAAACTCCAGCAGCGTGGGATTACGGAAGTAGTTGGTGCCGTCCAGAACAACGTGTTGTTGTGCCAGCTCGGGATGCTCGCCCAGCAAAGCCTGCAGTCCCGCAGCGTCGCCAGCATCCAGCAAATCAACCGCCCGCCGAAAATGCGGGTCCTGGATGCGCTCGTGATGCGGCAGGTCCAGCCGGTCGGCCAGCGTGGGCTTCTCGATGCGCTGCTTCATGCGCTGCCAACTGGGAAATCCGTGTTGCCGCGCGATGGTCAGTTGCGCATCGCTCAGCTTCAAAGCTGCGGCGAAAATCTGCGCGTCGCTGGCCTTGGCAAAGCGGGGATGGAATTCGCGAATAATCTGCGCCATTTGCGGCGAACGCAAGGCATGGGCCTTTAGCAGATCTTTCGCCTGATGTTTGAGGTGGTCGAGGTTGGGATTGGATGGAAGCGGAATTACCGGCATGACGAACTTCCTTTCGCGCGCCCGAGGTCCGCATTGACGGGCAGAAAGTAAGTTCGCAAAAACGCAGGTTGTGAGACTCGGGTGGACTTCTGTCCTTTCCGCGGACCGGAGGCGCCCCACGCGCTCCGGTCATCCTACCACGCCTTGATTACGCAGTCAGTCGTGACGGCTCCGGCAGCGGCTCCGGTGCCCCGGGGCGGCGCCACAGATAGCTTCCCTTCCGCTGCGGCAGCGTCACCAGAACGATCATCACGATCAGCGCAAAAATTCCCAGGATGATGATGCTGCCTTCGGGTCCGGTTGATCCGCCGCTCAGGATCGGCTTGCCCACCGGATGCGTCGCCAGCAGGTGATGTTCGACCATCAATCCGCTGTCGGCCACGCCATACAGGTACGACTGCGACCAGTCCCACGCGCAGTGGAAGCCGATGGCCCACCACAGCGAACCGGTGCGCCACAGGCTGAAGCAGAACACAATGCCGGCCAGCCCGGCCGAGAGAAGACCGATCGGCGATTCGCCCGGGTTACCGCTGTGTCCCATGCCAAAAAGGATGGAGAAAGCAATCGCCGAACTCCAGAAGCCGAGCACTTCGCAGGTCCTTGGCTCCATCTTGAAGAGCGCGCGAAACAGCCCGGCCATGCCGCGCGTCAGCGTGTACTGCATGTAGCCGCGCGTCAGGTACTCCTCCAGCAAACCGACGAGCAGGAAGCCGACCAGCCACAGCGCGCCGTACAACACAACGTCCGACCCGAAGAGCAGGCGGCGCTCGATGACCAGCATCCCGGTCTTCCACAGCGTGCCCACCAGCAGCGACAGGCAGACAAAGCCCCACACCAGTCCGGCAAAAAAACGCGGCGCCTTGCGTTCCCCGCCAAGGCCGTACACGCCGACCGGTCGCCGCTCGATCTTCGACATGATCCAGGTGATGAGCACCACGCCGAGAAACGGAATCAGTTCATTGATGGCGGCAAACTTCCAACCCAGTGCCGAAGGCGTCGTGCCAGGTTTATGCGTCGGTGGATGAATCTTGATGGCCACCTCGTGCGCGGTGAAAAGCACCGCAGCCAGCAGCAGCATGAAAATCAGCAGGCACCAGCCGGCACGCAGGCCGTCCTTGCCGACAAAAACTTTGCGGAAACCCGACGGCGAAGGGGCAGGCACAGCCACGTCGTAGTTCGGCAGCGAATTGATGTTTGAACTCATAGGCATCCTCGTTGGGGTAAGAGTCTCATACGTAAGCTATGGGAGGATAGTTTCAAGAAAGTGTCGGCGGAAGGTGATAGAGCTACGATTCCTCAGGGGTTTGTCCTCGCGACCGGAGCGGAGCGGAGGTAGAGCAAACTCCCGCTCAGGCGAAAACCAAGGTTGGATGCGGCACCCGGCACCACATTTTCCAGCGGCGCCGTCACGTACAATCATCCTCGATGACAGCGCAAGAAAGTACGCACCCCGTCGCCCTCAAGGGTTCGGTGCTGGCGCTTATCCTGCACGACATTGCCGAGGAGATCCGGCTGGAGCCGCTGCGCGAAATTCTGGGCGCGCGCCGCGTCGAGCCGCGCTTCAAGCACACCACCCCCGAGTACGTGCGCTTCGAGCAGCCGCCGGTCATCGAAACCCTCGACGCCATCATCCTGACCAGCGGCGAGCGCCTGCTGCCGCAAATCAAGTACTACGATTACGGCGTCGTCAGCGTGGTGCTGGAGTTCGAGTTCGAGTGCGATTGGGACGGCCTCATTCGGCTGGCGTCGCGCTGGGTGCCCAGCCCGGAGCTGGAGCAGCAGGCGCAACAGATCGTGCGCTCGCGTCTGGACAAGATTGCGCCGGCCATCGTGCGTCCGTACAAAGAGTGGCTCGACGAAGACTATTACATCTTCCATCTCACGCACATTGCCGGCGATCCGCAGGGCATCGATATCGTGCAGAGCCACGGGCCGCAGATTGCGCAGGTGCTGCGCGGCGAGCAGTCACCGCTGGCGCGCAGCGTCAACGAAGATGCGTCGCAGTCCAGCGTCTTCTACTATCCCAACGACCTGGTGACCGTGGGCTGGAATGCGGCGCTGGTGTACGACACGCCGGCCAACGCGCAGACGGTGATCCAAATTCTGGAGTACGCCAACTCGCAGTTGCTGGAGTTTCGTCACTACGACGAACTACTGACGCGCGAGCTGAACGGCGTCTATGCCGGACTGAAAGGCAGCGCCGGAATCGTGCGGCGCTGGAAGATGCGCTCGGAGGCGATGCGTCTGAACGGCGTGACCGTCGAAGTCACCGAGCTGGTGGAGCGCGCCGACAACGCCATCAAGTTCGTCAGCGACATGTATTCCGCGCGGCTCTACCGGCTGGCGGCGAGCAAGGTCGGCGTGCCCGAATACAAAGACCTGGTCAACGAAAAGCTGAAGACCGCCGAAAATCTCTATCGCTTCCTCATCGACGAATTTCACCAGAGCCGCGGCTTCGTGCTCGAAGTCATGGTCGTGATCATCCTGATTATCGAGCTGGCGTACGTGTTCAAGGGAAAAGGGTAGAAGAGGCCAGGGGCTAGGGGCCAGAAGTAGACATCCGGAACTTCGGCAGGAATACGGCTTCGTGGAGAGGAAACCTCCCGGCTACAAAGATGAGGGACGCCTCTTCGATCGCCTCCCATCGACCGCCGTTTCACTAGCCCCTGTTCCCCGATCCCCAGCCCCTTTCTTTACTTAATCACCTGCAGCTCGTTCTTCACCTGGAACACGTTGGGAATCTCCTTCACCGTGATGCCGGCCAGGTTCTTGTCGCCCTCGCTGTTCACATAGCCCTTGAGGGTGACGTTTGAGTTGCGCACGATGATGTGAATGCTGGGCGCGGCCTCCCAGAAATACTGTGACAGACCGCCGGCGTTGCTCAGCTTGCGGTACACCTGCTCGCGGATCTGCTGGTCAAAGGGCGCAGGCGAATCGACGGTGATGTTGTTGATCACCTTCTCCACGCCTTCAATGCGCTGGACGGCGGCCTCGGCTTCCCGTTTGGTTTCCCCGTGAATGCTGGTGACACTGCCGCTCAGGGTCACCGTACGGCCCTGCACGCTGTACTCGAGATCGTCGAAGAGCGAGTAGTAGGGCAGCATAAGCAGCACGTGACGGACTTCGGTGGCGATCTTGGTTTCGGTCGGGTGTCCGTTGTCCGGCAGATGCTTGCCGAAGTCGGCAACCACGGGCCCGTTGCTGCTGATGACCGGCTCGGAAGCCAAATTCTGCGTAGCCGAGCCAGTTTGTAAGGTTTGCGAAGTTTGCGCTACCGCCCCTGCCGTTAACGCGAGAAGCAGGCTGCATAGCACCAGTCGTGACATGGTCGTTCTCTCCTCCAATTACTACTACGTTGGATGAAAGTAAGAACCCGGCGGGATTGCAAGTCACGCGCCAAAGAGAGTGGCTTTACAAAATGTAACGGGGAGAGTGAGTGGCGGAAACTGTCGACAGCGGTGACACAACTTTCCTCTAAAGAATTGTGGAATTGTGAGCCCGGCGATAAGAAATCTCATCCCGAGCGAAGCGAGATGGCGCCTCCGAGGAACGCAGTCGGGCCTAGGGTTCGACCCTGCGCATTCATCCCTCACACCGCCGCATCACGGTTGAGGGACATTGAGCCGCAACACCAGCCAGCGCGTCTCCGCATCCGGCGCCGTCACCTCTACTTCGACTCCCTTTATGAAGTACGGTTCGCCCGGCTTCAGGATCTCGTCAATCCCGCCGAAATTCCCATGAAACGCCGTGAAAGGAATGAACAGAATCCGGTCGCTTCCCTTGGCGGTGTAATACGAACTGTCCAGCGTCGCATGCAAGGCAAGACGATGGGTCGTGCCCGTAACAAAGCCGTTCGTGAACAGGGTCGTCGACCACGCAACTGTCTCGTTGCCCATCTTCGTCTCACGCGTGCACTGCCTGGGGAACGAGCAGGGCTGCACCTCCGCATCCCAATGTTTTTTTAGTTCGACAACGAGATCGTCTGCGTTCGTCGGAGCAGCAGGCTGCGCGGTTGTACCCTTTGGAATAAAGCTTGCTTTACCTTCCGAAAGCTGCACCAGCACTTGGTCCAGCTTATCGTCGGCTGCAGCAGAAGAGACTCGCGTTACTCGAACGAATTCATTTTCGAGCAGGATTTGTGGTTGGGCTGCGGTTTGCGCCGAGGCGCGAGTGGCAAACACCGGCGACATAACGATGACGAGTGCGAGCAATCGGATCATGGACTCAATCCGCTTCCAACCTATGCCGCCGGCGGAAGCTCTTATTGCTTCCCCGCGAAGGTCTTTTCCCGCTGCGTGTAGTGCCGCTGGTAGTAATCGCGATACTGGCCGCTGCGCACGTCGTTCAGCCAATCCTGATTGTCGCGATACCACTGGATCGTCGCGGCCAGGCCTTTATCGAATGTGACCTGCGGCGTCCAGCCCAGTTCGCGCTCCAGCTTGGTGCAGTCAATGGCGTAGCGCAGATCGTGGCCCGGGCGATCGGTCACGTACTGGATCAGGTCCTCGCCCTTGCCCAGCGCCTTCAGGATCAGCTTCACCACATCGATGTTCTGCATCTCGCAGCCGCCGCCGACGTTGTAGACCTCGCCTTCGCGGCCCTTTTCCAGCACCGCGAGCAGCGCGCTGCAATGATCGTCGACGTGGATCCAGTCGCGAACGTTGGCACCCTTGCCGTACACCGGAACTTTTTCCCCGGCCATGCCGTTGGCGATCATCAGGGGAATGAACTTCTCGGGAAACTGGTACGGCCCGTAGTTGTTGGAGCAGCGCGTGACCACGCCGGGAAACTTGTGGGTGTGCACGTAGGCCAGCACCAGCAGGTCCGACGCAGCCTTGGTCGCCGAGTACGGACTGTTCGGCTGAATCGGCGTCTGCTCGGTGAACAGGCCTTCATCGCCGAGACTTCCGTACACCTCGTCGGTCGAGACATGCACGAAGCGCGGAACGCCCGCCGCACGCGACGCTTGCAACAGGTTGTGCGTGCCCTCGACGTTGGTCTTCACGAACGCCGACGCGTCCTCGATGCTGCGATCAACATGGCTTTCGGCAGCGAAGTGAATCACCGCATCGCAGCCGCGCAAGTGCTCCAGCACGCCGCGATCGCAGATGTCCATCTGCACAAACTCGCAGCGGCCTTCGCCCAGCTCAGGCTCAAGATTCTTGAGATTGCCGGCGTAGGTCAGCTTGTCGAGGACAACGATCTTCCAGTCCGGATGCTTCGCAATCGCCTGGTGAACGAAGTTGGAGCCGATAAATCCTGCGCCGCCGGTAACCAGTAGCTTCATTCTTCGCGCGCTCCTACCGTCTGGGGCGAATTGCGCTGCACCTTCTCGCGCACCATGTTGCTGGCGTGCCACAGCGATTCGAACGTGCCCGCGTCGGTCCACCAGCCATCGAGAATCTCGTGATGCAGCGATGCCCTCTTCGATGTAGCTGTTGTTGACGTCGGTGATCTCGTACTCGCCGCGGCCCGAAGGCTTCAGCCGGCGAATGCGATCGAAGACCGATGCGTCGTAGAAGTACACGCCGATGACAGCGTAGGAAGACTGCGGCTTCTTGGGCTTCTCTTCGATGTTGACGATGCGCTCGTTCTTGAACACCGGCACGCCGAAGCGCTCCGGATCGGTGACTTTTTTCAGCATCACCATCGCGCCTTGTTCCATCTGCTCAAACTTGGTCGCGGCGGCCTTGATGTCGCCTTCGATGATGTTGTCGCCCAGCACCACGCAGATTTTGTCGCCGCGCGCCCACGGTTCAGCCAGACGCAGCGCGTCGGCGATGCCGCCCTCGCCCTCCTGGTAGGCGAAGCTGAGCTGCCCCAGTCCGAACTCCTTGCCGTTCTGCAGCAGGCGCAGGAAGTCGCCGGCATTGGCGCCGCCGGTGACAATCATGATGTCGCGGATGCCGGCGTCCACCAGGATCTGCAGCGGGTAGAAGATCATGGGTTTGTCGTACACCGGCAGCAGGTGCTTGTTGGTGACGCGGGTCAGGGGAGACAGGCGCGAGCCGATACCGCCCGCCAGGACTATGCCCTTCATAGGTCTCCGTTCATGTGCTGTGAACAGCGCGAGCCCCTCCGCCGGGGAGCGCGCGGGGAGATGGATGCCAAATTCGCGAGAAGCCAGACTGTTCATCAACTGAAATGGTTACACGAAATTATCAGCGAATCGCGTCCTGCATGGCAAGCCGCAACTGGCTGCGCCACTCCGGCAGGGTAATGCCCAGCTCCGCCTGAATCTTCGCGTTCGACAGCACGGAATTGTGCGGACGCTTGGCCGGCGTCTTGTACTGCTCGGTGGTGATCTCGACCACGCGCTTGGCCTTTAATGCGCCGCCGAACTCCCCGGTGTCGGCCGGCCAGTCGACCAGGTCTTCGTAGTCTTCCAGGATGGCCTGCGCAAATCCGGCCCACGAAGTTTTGCCCCCGGCCGTGCAGTGATACAGCCCGCTGTCCCATTTGCCGGTAGCCGCGCTTGCCGCTCCAGCAGACGCGCGATGATGATCGTCGAGGTTTCCGCCAGCATGCGCGCCCATGTCGGCGCGCCGAATTGATCGCCCACCATGCGCAGCTCTTCTTGTTCGCGCGCCAGGCGAAGAATGGTTCGCAGAAAATTCTTGCCGCGAACGTCGTATACCCACGTCGTCCGCAAAATGATGTAGCTGCAGCCGGACGGCGATGATCGCCTGGTCGCCCTCCAGCTTCGTCTGCCCGTAGACGCTGAGCGGACTCGGTCGGGTCGCTCTCGACATAGGGCTCGGCCTTGCTGCCGCCGTACACGTAGTCGGTGGAGTAGTGGACCATCAGCGCGCCAGTCCTGGCGCACTCTTCGGCAATCTTGCCGGGAGCAGCGACGTTGATGGCGCGCGCCAGCTCCGGCTCGCTTTCAGCCTTGTCGACCGCCGTGTAGGCGGCGGCATTGACGACGACATCGGGCGCGAAATCGCGAACCGTCTTGCCGACGGCTTGCAGATCGGTGAGGTCGACCTGATCGATGTCGATGGCCAGCACCTCGCCCATGGGTGCGAGCGTGCGCTGCAAGTGCCAGCCCACCTGGCCGTTGGCTCCGGTCACGAGCAGTCGCATTATTTGTACCTCGGCAGCTGATCGTGCGCGATCTCGTTCAGCGGCAGGTAACGCTTGTCTTTTTCGGAGAGAATCGGCTCGGCGGTCTGCCAGTCGATGCCGATAGCGGGATCGTTCCACAGCACGCCGCGATCGTCGGGGCCATCGAAATAGTCGCTGCACTTGTAGAGGAAGTCGGCAGTCTCCGAGCGGACGACAAAGCCGTGCGCAAAGCCTTTCGGGATGAAAAGCTGCTGCCGGTTCTCGCCCGAGAGCACCACGCTGACCCACTTGCCGAAGGTCGGCGAACCCAGGCGCACGTCGACGGCGATGTCGAGCACCTCGCCCTGGGCCACGCGGCACAACTTGGCTTGCGGCCGCTGCAGTTGATAGTGCAGCCCGCGCAGCACGCCCCGCGAGGAGTGCGAGTGGTTGTCCTGCACAAAGTTCTCGTGGATGCCGGCTTCGGCAAGAACGTTTTGCCGGTAGGTCTCCATGAAGAAGCCGCGCGGATCTTCAAACACTCGCGGCTTGACGATGACAACGCCTGGAAGTGCGGTCTCGATAATCTGCAAATTTTTGTTCCCGGCTACAGCAGTAGTCGACATGCGATGGTTATCCTGGGCGAAGCTTCAATTTCAAAGAATGACGACAACTCAGTACGATTTGTCATCCTGAGCGCAGCAGCGCGCCTTTTGCGCTGCGGAGTCGAAGGATCTGCGGTTCGTCCGTATCAGAAAATCCCCTTCCGCCTTCAACCTCTCATCCCGACCGGAGCGTCCGCGCCTTTGCTTCTCCGCCGCATCTTTTGCGGCGGGGGGACGCGTAGTGGAGGGACCTGCGGTTCGTCTCCATCGCGATGACCCTTCCGCTACAACCGCAGCTCCATCGTCGGACTGACAATTTCTGGAATGGACAATAACGCCGACCCAACGGCCAGCTCTACGTCTTCTTAACGCCCGCACGATTATAATTCGTCCTTCCCTGCCCTATGCGCTGCTCGGCCATTATCGTGACGTATAACTCGGCAGCGGCGATCGCCGCCTGCCTGGAGGCGCTGGCCCACGAGGATTGCGAAATCGTCGTGGTCGACAACGCCTCGGCCGACGATACAGCCCAGCGGGTCGAGCAGTTCGCAGCAAAAGCATCCTCTTCGATTCATAAGAAACGCGGAGAACCGAGGCTTCGGCGCGGCCGCCAATCAAGGCGCGCGCGAAGCCACCGGCGACGTCCTGCTGATCCTGAATCCCGATGCGGTCGCGGAGCCGGGAGCCGTCGCGGCGATATTGAAGTGCATGGAATCGACGGGAGCCGATGCCGCCGGCGGCGCTCTCCTCGAAGCCGACGGCCGTCCCGACCGCGGCTTCACCTTCCGCCGCCTGCCTACGCTGTGGTCGCTGATCTTTGAGGCCACGCTGGTCAACCAGCTCTGGCCGGGCAATCCGGTGAACCGCCGCTATCGTTGTCTCGACGCCGACTACTCGCAGCAGCAAGAGATCGAACAGCCGGCAGGCGCTTGCCTGGCCGTCACGTCGGACAGTGTGGGACAAGCTTGGCGGCTTCGATGAGCAGTTCTTCCCTGTCTGGTTCGAAGATGTCGACCTGTGCAAGCGGCTGCGCGATCAGGGCGGGCGGATCTTCTATTGCCCGGACGCACGCTTCCGCCACTCCGGGGCCCACAGTGTGGGACAACTCTCGTTCCGCGACAAGCAGCTCTACTGGTACGGCAACATGCTGCGCTACGCGCGCAAACATTTCTCCAGCGGGCAGGTGTTCCTGCTGCGGCTGGCGATTATCAAGGGAATGGTGCTGCGATCGATAGGAGCGCTCTTCGGTGCCAGAAAAGCGCCGCTAGGAGAAACTCTGAACGCCTATGGGGCCGTCTTCTCACACGCATTTAAAAGTGCGGAACTACGGACATGAAACAGTTCCGCTCTTTGACTCGATGTTGACTCGGACGTGACAATCCTGTGACAAACCAGCTGGTACGCCGCGATACAGTCGCTGGCCACCGTACTTCAGACCACGATTGATGGCCTGGAGGTGATGAACACCGCAGGAGGAAACATGAACGGAACCAATTCTCACCGGACTTCGTTGCTCATTCTCTCCGTAGTTTTGGTCATCGCTTGCCAGCATGCCGCAGCTCAGGCGGGGCATCTCGACACAACCTTCGGGGTGGGTGGAATCGCGACCACCGACTTCGGCGATCAGCAGCGGAGCACGAACGCCGCCGTTGCAAATGCAGCCGTCCTGCAAGCCGACGGAAAGATTGTGATAGCGGGCGGCATCCCCGGCCCCAGTGATTTTACGATTGCCGCGGTCGCCCGTTACAACAGCAACGGCAGCCTGGACACCGGCTTCGCCAACTCTGGCATCGCGTCGATCTCCAGCCTGGAAGGCATCCCATTCAGCTCGATTGCTCTGCAATCGGATGGAAAGATTGTGGCCGTCGCCGGAGGCTTCAACGCCTCGGTGGTTCGCTACACCTCGGCCGGCGTGCTGGACTCCAGCTTCGGGACCGGCGGAATCGTGTCGCTCGACTTCAACGACGGCCCGTCGGCCAGCGGCGTGGTGATTCAGTCGAACGGAAACATCCTGGTAGCCGATGGCAAGCTGATCCAGCTTCTGCCCAGCGGCGCACTCGATACCAGCTTTGGCAGCGGAGGCAGCGCAAGAACCGCTGGTTTTGGCGCCATCGCGCTGGCGGTGCTGCCCGGCGGCAAGATACTGGTAACGTCGACAGGACAGGCCAGTGGCTTCCTGTCGCAATACACCGCAAGCGGCAGTTTAGATACCACCTTCGGCATTGGCGGGCAGGTGGCTAGCCCCGGAACAGCTCCCGGACTGGCGCTACTCAGCTCCGGCGACTTCATCGTAGGAGGCAGCCTGACGAATAATGTGCCGCTGCCGATCAACGGATTGGCGACGGTCAGCTTCGCGGTGTCCCGCTACCTCAGCTCCGGAATTACTAGACGCCAGCTTCGGCAACAACGGCGGCACAACCACCGCCGTTCCCAATTATGTGGTCGTGAACACGTCGGGTTTGGGCGTTGATCCTAGCGACAACGCGGTTCTGGTAGGCACAACCAACCAATCGGGCGCGCCCGCGTTTGCCCTAGCGCGCTACACCAGTTCCGGCCAGCTCGACACCAGTTTCGGAAGCAACGGCATCGTCGTCACCACGTTTGGTGGCGGAGTACAGGCGCCCTCTGTGAGTGCCAATGGGCTGACCATTCAGTCAGACGGAAAGATCGTGGTGGTGGGAAATTACTCGATCAGCGTACCGCATCTGGGCTTCGACACGCAGTTCAAGATCGCCCGCTACCTCGGCCATTGAGCAGACGAAGGGTCGAACGACAGCTACTCCCCCGCCGCGTCTTTGTCCGCCAGCACCAGCGTCTGGTCGCGGCTGATGCGGCCGCCGGGAATCGACGGATCGCCCGCGCGCAGCTTGGCGAAGGCCTCAACTTTATCCTTGCCGCTGATCAGCCACATGATCTTGCGCGCGCGATTGATGACCGGATACGTCATGGTCATCCGCTTGCGCCCTTGATAAACGCCGGTGACGGCGATGTCACGGTCGGTCACGTTGAGCACCGGATCGCCCGGGATGAGCGAAGCCGTGTGGCCGTCCGGCCCAAGACCCAGGTGCGCGAGGTCGAGCACCGGAGGTTTGCCGGCCACGCTCTCCAGCGTCTGCGCATACTGCGCGGCCGCAGCCTCGGAGTCGGGATTCTCCACTGGCATCGCATAAATCTGCTGCGGAGGAATGGGCGCGTGCTGCAGCAGGCTGTCGCGCAGGTGAACGTAGTTGCGATCGGGATCGCCTGCGGGCGCGATGCGCTCGTCGATCTGGAAGACGTGAACGTTGGCCCAGGGCACTTCTTCATTGGCCAGGTCGGCCAGCATGACCCATGGGCTCTTGCCGCCACTGACGGCCATGACAAAACGGCCGCGCGCTTTCACGGCGTCACGAGCCGCGGCTGCAATCACCCCAGCCGCGCGCCGCGCCAGCGAAGCTTCATCAGGAAGAATTTCAACGTTCATCGTGGCTCCAACGTTAAGGACTGCGCCATTCCCTGTGGGTTACGTCAAATAAGAATTGTCATCCTTAGCGTAGGCGTCGCCGGTTTTGCGACGCCGGAGTCGAAGGAACTGCGGTTCGCCGGCGCTGCAAGGATGCTTCTACGGCACCGAACCGCAGATCCTTCGTCGAACTGAAGTCCTCCTCAGGATGACAACTCGTAACAAGCGATGGCAGGGCGCAGCTTCAAGCAGCGCCGCTCCAGAGCTTACTTCCCGGCCGCCTTCTCCAGGTGTCCGCCGAACTCGTAGCGCATCGCGGAGAGCAGCTTGTCGGCGAAGTCACCCTGGCCGCGCGACAGGAAGCGCTCGTACAGCGCGCTCGACAGCACCGGCGTCGGAATGCCTTCGTCGATCGAGGCCTTGATCGTCCAGCGGCCTTCACCCGAATCCGAAACCCGTCCGGCAAACTTTGCCAGTTGCGGATCGCCGGTCAGGGCGGACGCCGTCAAATCCAGCAGCCACGAAGCGATCACGCTGCCACGCCGCCACACTTCGGCAACGTCGGGCAGGTTGAAGTCGTACATGTAGTGCTCGGGATCGCGCAGCGGAGTGGTCTCGGCGTCGATCTCTTCCTTGTGCGTGCCGATGTTGGCGCCCTTCAGCACATTCAGCCCTTCGGCATAGGCGGCCATGATGCCGTACTCGATGCCGTTGTGCACCATCTTCACGAAATGGCCGCCGCCGTTAGTCCCACAATGTAGGTATCCGTCTTCCGAGGTGCCGCCCAGCTTTTCGCGGCCCGGCGTGCGGTCGATGTTGCCCTTGCCCGGCGCCAGGGTTTTGAAAATCGGGTCGAGGTGCTTCACGATATCGTTTTCGCCGCCGATCATCATGCAGTAGCCGCGCTCCAGGCCCCACACGCCGCCGCTGGTGCCGACATCAACGTAGTGAATGCCCTTGGGCTTCAGTTCTTTCGCGCGGCGAATGTCGTCGATGTAATACGAGTTGCCGCCGTCGATGAGGATGTCGTCCTTCTCAAGGTGAGGAACGATCTGGGCGATGGTCTCATCGACCGCAGCCGCGGGCACCATGAGCCAGATCGCGCGCGGCTTGGAGAGCTTGCTGCAGAAGTCCTGAATCGACGACGAGCCGACGGCCTTCTCCTTCACCAGCTCTTCCACGGATTTCGGGAACACGTCATAGACCACACAGTCGTGTCCATTCTTCATGAGGCGGCGAACCATGTTCGCGCCCATACGTCCCAGACCAATCATTCCAAGTTGCATTGTGAGCTCCTAAAAGAAAATCAAGAATCTTGAACTGGAATAGGAATTGTCATCCTAAGCGCAGCCGCGCCGCGGAGTCGAAAGACCTGCGATGCGTTTCCACCGCGATGATCCTTCGTCAGTGACCGCAGATCCTTCGTCGGACTTAAGCCTCCTCAGGATGACAACTCAAAGTACGAGTCAGCTAGAAAAGGGCCGCGCTAACACCCTGGTCCCTAGCCCCTAACCCCTGCTTTTCTACTTCGCCACCACGGCGCTCTTGGACTCGATGACCTTCAGCAGTTCAGTCCACGACTCGACGAACGACTTCGCGCCTTCTTCCTGCAGCTTCGCGCCCAGGGCATCGATGTCGACGCCGGCCTGCTTGAACTCGGCCAGCACCTGCTCGCACTTGCCGCCGTCGGTGGCCATCGATTCGCCCAGCTCGCCGTGATCGGCGAAAGCCTTCAACGTCGCTTCCGGCATGGTGTTCACCGTGTCGGGAGCAGCCAGCGCCTTGATGTAAAGAATGTCCGACGCCTTGGGATCTTTGGTTCCCGTCGACGCCCACAGCAAACGCTGCGGATGATAGCCGGCCTTCACGATGGCCTGCCACCGCGGCGACGCCAGCAAATCAACGTACGCCTTGTAGGTGCGACCGGCGATCGCGATGCCCAGCTTGTCTTTGAGATTGTCCGGAACCGTCTTTGCGACGGCGACGTCCCAGCGGCTGATGAACACCGACGCAACCGAGGCGACGTTGGTCGGCAGTCCGGCAGCGATGCGGCGCTCGATTCCCTTCAGATAGGCTTCGGCGGCAGCGAGATATTGCTCGCGCGAAAACAGCAGGGTCACATTGACGGACACGCCGGCGAAGATGGCTTCCTCGATCGCAGGCAGGCCTTCTTTCGTTCCCGGAATCTTGATGAACAGGTTCGGCCGGTTGGCGCGCGCGTGCAGATCTTTCGCGGCCGCCAATGTGTTCGCCGTGTTGTAGGCCAGCAGCGGCGAGACCTCGAGCGACACGTAACCGTCGACGCCCTTGGTCTGGTCGTAGACCGGGCGGAACAGGTCGGCGGCGCGCGTCAGGTCATCGAGCGCGAGTTCGAAGAACAGCGCCTCGCCCGCTTTGCCCTCGTTGAGCAGCTTGTGAATGGCGGGATCGTAGGTCGTGCTCTTCTTGATGGCCTGATCGAAAATCGTAGGGTTCGATGTCAGGCCAGTGACGGAGAGTTCGTCGATGTAGCTCTTCAGCGTGCCCTTGTCGAGCAGGTCGCGTGTGATGTTGTCGAGCCAGAGACTCTGGCCACGGTCGTGCAATAATTGCGTCGCCTTCATGCAGATCACCTCAGAATGGCAGGATGGAAATCTATCAGTCAGCCAAGATGCCTTCAACTGGTAAAAGTTGCAGTCAGAGCTGCTAAGAGCAGCGTATTGCGACACTATACACCGGTAAGGAAATGTTCATCCGGGGTTCACAATGCAGCGGCCTCATGGGCGCGCTTTATGGCACGACCCACGTCTGAGGTCATGCCCTAAACAGCGTTTGCAGGGCCGAGGATTTCGTCCTTAAGACATGCTAGGATTCTCTGACCGTGGCCGTACTGGCCCTGCGACTAGGGCTTCGAGAGGATATCCGCACCAGTTCCAGCGAGATAGAATTTTGTGATGGCATCCTCCATTTCTGAACTCAATCGCCGTTTTGGAATAGCGGGCGTGGCTGCGGTTGTCGAGGGCAAAGGCGGGCTGGCGCAAGTCCGCATCACCGGCAAGGCCGCGGCGGGCGAAGTGTATCTGCACGGGGCACACGTCACCTCGTGGAAGCCGGCGGGCGCGCAAGAGGTGATCTACCTCAGCCCCCGGTCGCTGTATCAGGATGGCGTCGCCATTCGCGGCGGCGTGCCGGTCTGCTTTCCCTGGTTCGGCGACAAGAAAGACGATCCCAAGGCGCCGGCACACGGCTTTGTGCGCACCAAGTCTTGGCATCTCGACTCCATCGCGCAGAAGGGCGACGCGGTCACGGTGACCATGTTTACCGAGAACTCAAAGAGCACGCAGAAGTACTGGCCGTTCGACTTCCGGCTGATGCATCGGGTCACGTTCGGCCCGGAGCTGATACTGGAGCTGACCGCGGCCAACACCGGCTCGGAGCCATTTACCTTCGAAGAAGCGCTGCACGCCTATTACAAAGTCAAGGACGTGACCAAATCGCGCATCGCCGGTCTGAACGGGGTGCACTACCTGGACAAGACCGACAGTTTTCGCGAGAAGAAGCAGAGCGGCGATGTCGTCATCACGGTCGAAACCGACCGCGTATATCTGAATACCGCGTCCCCGTTGGAGCTTATCGACCCCGTCCTACAACGTGGGATCAAGGTGGCGAAGCAGAATTCGCGGACCACGGTGATCTGGAATCCGTGGCGCGCGAAGGCGGCGGAGATGAAGGACCTGGGCATGGACCAGTGGAAATCAATGCTGTGCATCGAGGTGACCAACGTCGGGAAATACGCGGTCGAACTTCAGCCGGGGCAGAAACACAAGCTGCAGGCGCGGGTGAAGTTGGAGTAAGGGGTGGCAGTTCACCACGGAGCCAGGGAGGCGCGGGGAATCTGGATTTAGCGCCGATCGAAGTCAGCCCCGCGCCGACCGCAAATCCTTCGGCGCCGCGTGGCTACGCTGCGAGAGACGCGGCGACAAACGCAGGCGAACGCACCGCTCCGGATGACAATCTGTCGAGATCTCCGCAGCCTCCGTGTCTCCGAATCGCGCCTATCGGGCACGTGCCCACAGCGTCTCACAGTGCCGCCGTAACGAACGCTCACGTCCCGGCCGGCCGCACTACTCCTGCGTCCACGCGTCTTGGGCTCACCGTGACCTGCGACAACATTCTGCGCTTCAGGCTGTCGTAGATAGGCTCGCTCTGCAGCAGCATGGTGACCAGCATCGCGGTCAGCGACGCCGCCAGCAAACCAAGCGAGAGATCGGCGCGGCCGGTCATCTCTACCGTGAGCACAATTCCGGTCAGCGGCGCGCGCACGCTCGCGGTAAACAGCGCGCCCATGCCGACGATGGCGCAGGCTTCGACGGAAACATTTGCGCTGGGCAGAAAGCGGTTGAGCACCTCGGCGAACAGCGCGCCCGATGAAGCTCCCAGCAGCAGCAGAGGCGCGAACAATCCGCCCGGACATCCCGCAGCGTAGGACCACGGGCCGATGAGGAAGCGCACCAGGAAGATCGTGATGAGGCTGCCGATCGCGAAGCGGTTGTTGAGAATCGTCTGGGTGATGACATCGCCGCCGCCGACCATGGAGGGGACAAACCACGCCACCACGCCGACCGCGCCTCCGATGATGGCGGCCCGTTGCAGCGACGAAAGCTTCATCATCTTGTCGGTCGCCTGCAACATGCGCATCACGACCAGGTTGTAAATCGCTCCCAGCAGGCCCAATAGCGCGCCCAGCGCCAGGAACGGCCACTTGTTCCAGTTCGCGGTGATGCTGACCTGCGTCACTTTGAAGCTGAGGGTGTTGCCCAGCATCCCGCGCATCAGCCATACGGCAACGGTGGCCGAAGCCAGCGTCGACACCAGCAGCCACGGCGTGAAGTTGCTGGTCAGCTCTTCGAAGACGAAGATGGAGCCGCCGATGGGTGCGTTGAAAGCCACGGCCAGGCCGGCACCGGCGCTGGCAGCCTGCACCACGCGCCGGTCTTCTTCGTCGTGCAGCAGAAACTTCGAAACCCACTCGCCAAAGGAAGCACCCATCTGCACCGTCGGGCCCTCGCGGCCTAGCGCCAGGCCGCCGCCGATGGCCAGCAGGCCGCCGACAAATTTCACAGGTACCACAATGGGGGATGCCGGCTCGACCTCGCCGCTGAACACGGCTTCTACACGCTGTACGCCGCTGCCTTCAGCGGTGGGAGCCACCTTGATTACCATCAGGCGCGCGAGGCATGCGGTACCTGCGCCCAGCGTAATGGGAGCGATCCATCCCACGTATGGATGATGGTGCGCAGCGGTCACCATCTGCGAGCGCAAGCCGTCGAAGAGTATGAGGAAGTACCGGAAGAGTCCGCCGACAATGCCGATCAGCAGCCCACCGAGGATGCTGGCGAGAGCGACGCGGAACAGACGGGGGTTGAGGATCCTCATGGGTGGGCGCCGGCGAACTAAAACATTCTAACCGGAGGGGTGCGCATCGACTACGAATTGTCATTCTGAGCGCAGCGAAGAATCTGCGGTTGGCCTGAAGCGGAAGATCGTTGTTATTCGCGAAAAACCGCAGGCGCCGACCCGCGACAACGGCGGGTCGGAAAAAAACGCGGACGCTCCAGTCGGGATGACAAAAGTAGAAAGTATCTATGCCCTACGGATGTGCGGGATCCCAGCCGCCGCCCAGCGCCTGATAGAGCTGCACGTAGTTGTTCATCTCCTGGAACCACGCCTGCGAGAGTTGCAGCTCCGAGGTGAAGTAGTCCTGCTCGGTCACCAGCACTTCCAGGAAGCTGGTCACGCCGCCCTGATAGCGGACGGTTGCCAGGCGTGCGGTCTCGCGATACGTGTCTGTTTGCTCCTGGATCTTCATGCGGTACTGGGTCGAGTCGGTGTAGCCGACCAGGCTGTTGGAGACATCGCCGAAAGCGTTCAGCACAGTCTTCTTGTAGGTGAGCTCGGCTTCATCGCGCTGCGCCCAGGCCAATTTGTAATTGCTGCGAATGCGGCCGCCCTGGAAGATCGGCTGCGTGACCTGGCCACCGACCGCCCAGAACGTGGCCGGCCCTGCGAGGAAACTGGAGATTGCGGTACTGGCTGCGCCGAACTCTCCGGTGAGGGAGATTTGCGGGAAGAACAACGCCTTGGCCACGCCGACGTTGGCGTTGGCGGCAACCAGAGACTCTTCATCGCGACGCACGTCAGGACGCCGCTCCAGCAGCGCCGATGGTAATCCGGCCGGCACGCTCGGCAGGTGCGCCTGATCGGTCAGAGCCGATCCGCGCGGAATGGCCTGCGGATTTTTACCGAGCAGGATGCTGATATTGTTCTCCGTCTGCTCGATGGCCTGGTTCAGCGAGATGACTTCCGCTTCAGCCTGCTGCACCAGCACCTGCGCCTGATAGACGTCGGTGATGGCCGCATCGCCGCCCTTGTACTTGATGGTGTTCAGGCGAAGGATGTCGTTGTCGGCGGCGACCGTTTCCTTCGAGTAAATGAGCTGCGCGTCGTATTGGCGCAGCAGAAAATAGTTCTGAGCGACCATCGAGATCAGCGTGGTCTGCACAACATCACGGCCATAGTAGGTCGACAGCAGGATCGCCTTCGCCGCTTCGGTCGCGCGTCGATACTGGCCCCAGAAATCGACGATGTAGTTAAGCTGCAGCCCGGCCGTGTCGATGGTCGGCGCCCCAGTGAATATCGGCGAGGACTGCTGATTGACGATGGAGAAGCTGCCGTTGAGTGTCGGGAACTGATTGGCGCGAGTGATACCGAGATTGGCGCTGGCTTCCATGATGCGCGCCGCGGCGATGCGCATGTCGTAGTTGTTGGCCAGCGCGTCCTTGATCAGCGCCTGCAGGGTGTCGTCCTGGAAGACGGTCCACCACTTCATCTGCGCGAAATCTTCGGCGGCCTGCTGCGACGAGCCCGGCGGCTGCGGCTGCGTGTTGGCATCGGGCGGCAGACCGCGATACTGGCCGGGCACATCCAACGGCGGCCGCTGATAGTTGGGACCGACCTTGCAGGCGGTCAGCGAGAGCAGCAAGGCAACGACCGTGGCTAGTTTCCAGTTAGTCATGGCCGGCTCCTTTCGCAGAAGCATCGGGCGCGGGCGGAGGCGGCGCCTGACCCGGCGGCAATTCTTTCTTCCCTCCGGAGAGCCACAGGCCGAAGCGCTCGACCACATCGAACGACACCGGGATGAAGAAGATGGCCAGCGCGGTCGCCGCCAGCATGCCGCCGATTACTACTGAGCCCAGCACCTGTCGCGAGATACCGCCGGCGCCGGTGGCTGTCCACAGGGGCACGCAACCCAGAATGAAGGCGAAGGCCGTCATCAGAATCGGCCGCAGGCGCAGTTTTGCGCCGGTCAGCGACGCTTCCAGCAACGGTGTGCCCTTGTCGTATTCCATCTTGGCGAACTCGACGATCAAAATCGCGTTCTTCGCCGACAGGCCAATCAGCATGACCAGTCCGATCTGCGCGTACACGTCATTGTCGAGGTGGCGGAAGAACAGGGCGACGAACGCGCCGAACACCGCGATCGGCACGCCGAGCAGAACCGAGAACGGCAGCGTCCAGCTTTCATACTGCGCTGCCATGATGAGGAACACGACCAGGAACGACAAGCCGAAGATGGTGCTGGGACTGACGCCCTGCGCCGCCTTCTGCTGCTGGTACGACATGCCGCTCCAGTCGTACCCCATCTGCCCGGGCATGGTCTGCTTGAACACTTCTTCCACCGCCGCCATCGCCTGGCCGGAACTGTAGCCGGGCGCCGCATTGCCGTTGATCTGCACACACTGATACAAGTTCTGCCGCATGACGAACTCGGTGCCGCTGCGCGTATCGGTGCTGGTCAAGGTGCTCAACGGGACCATGTCGCCGGCGGTGTTCTTCACATAAAACTTGCCCAGGTTCTTGGCATCGGTACGGAAGGCGCCGTCGGCTTGCACCCATACCTGCCACTGCAATCCAAACTGGTTGAAGTAATTGACCAGCGCGCCGCCCATGAACGCCTGCAGCGTCTGGTAAACGTTGCTGATGGGAACTTGCTGGGTCAGGACCTTGGCCTTGTCGACGTTCACGCCGACCTGCGGCACGCCGAAAGAGCGCGGTGGTCATCACGCCCGATAACTCAGGGCGCTTGCGCACGGCCTGCATAAATGCCTGCGTGTTCTTGGCCAGGAACTCGCTGCCGCTGCCGGAGCGGTCCTCCAGAATGAAGGTGAATCCGCCGGAGGTGCCGACGCCCAGGATGGCGGGCGGCGGAAACGCGAATGCCAGGCCGGCATTGACCTGCGACAAGCCCGCGCATCAGATTCAGCTTGATGGCGTCGTAACTTTCATCGGGCGTCTTGCGCTCATCCCACGGCTTGAACGAGATGAAGAAGAACGCGCTGTAGGTGGTCTGCACGCCGCTCAGCAGGCTATACCCGATTACCGAGCTGACGTTCTGCACACCCGGCGTCTTCATGATGATGTCTTCGGCCTGGCGCGCCACCTCTGAGGTGCGCTGCAGCGAGGAGGCGTCGGGCAATTGCAGTCCGCCGAACACGTAGCCCTGATCTTCATCGGGCAGGAAGCTGCCGGGAACCTTGTTGCCGAAGAACCAGGCGCCCACGCACAGGATGCCGAGCAGGATGAAGGCGAATCCCGCTTTGTGAATCAGGTGGCGGCACACGCCGACGTAGCCATCGGTCGCCTTGCCGAAAACTTTGTTGAAGCCGCGGAAGAATGCGCCCAGCGGTCCGCGCGATTCTTTCTTCGGCCGCAACAACATCGCCGAGAGCGCCGGGCTCAATGACAACGCGTTGAAGGCCGAGAACAATACCGATACCGCGATGGTGACGGCGAACTGCTGATAAAGCTGACCGGTGATGCCAGGCACGAAGGCCGTTGGAATAAATACGGCGGCGAGAATCAGGGCGATGGCCACGACCGGGCCCGAGACCTCTTCCATCGCCAGTTGTGCGGCGTCGTGCGGCGTCATGCCGCCTTCGATGTGGTGCTCCACGGCTTCCACCACGACGATGGCGTCGTCGACGACGAGTCCGATGGCCAGCACCAGTCCGAAGAGCGACAACGTGTTGATGGAGAAACCAAGAATCGGGAAGACGATGAAGGCGCCGACTAGCGACACCGGCACGGCCAGCAACGGGATCAACGTGGCGCGCCAGCCCTGCAGGAAGATGAAGACGACCAGGATGACCAGCGCGAGAGCTTCGATCAGCGTCTTGCGAATTTCATCGATACCGGCGGTGATGGCCAGCGTGGTATCGAGCGGCACGGCGTAAGTCAGGTCCTGCGGGAAGCGGCCGGAAGCTTCCTTCATGAACTTGCGGACTTCCGCAGCCGTCTGCAATGCGTTGGCGCCCGGCGTCAGGTAGATAGCCAGCAGCGCAGCCTGTTTCCCGTTGAAGCGGCCCTGCAGGTTGTAGGTCTGGGCGCCGAGTTCAATTCGCGCTACGTCTTTCAAGCGCAATACGCCGCCATCCGGAGTAGCGCGAACGATGATCTGTCCAAACTCTTCGGGCGAGGCGAGACGGCCGGGGGCGCGCACGTTGTAGGTGAACTGCTGGCCCTGAGGCACCGGCTGTCCGCCGATCTGGCCGGCGGGATTCACCGTGTTCTGCGCCTGCACCGCGCTGATAATTTCCGGAACCGTGAGTGACAAGTTCGCCAGCGTGTCGGGATTGACCCAGATACGCATGGCATATTGACCGGCGCCGAAGACCGATACCGAAGCCACGCCCGGCAGACGGGTCAGCGCATAGTTCAGGTTGATGTAGGAATAATTGGCCAGGAAGATGTTGTCGTAGGTGTTGTTGGGCGAGGACAGCGCCAGCAGCATCAGCGGCGACGAAGTGGACTGCTGCACGGTGACGCCGCTGTTGATAACTGCGCTGGGCAACTGCGAGTTCGCCTGGTTGCTGCGCATCTGCGCCAGAATCTGATCGGTGTTGGCGTTGGTACCCAGCGCGAAGTCCACGGTCAGCGTCATCTGCCCGTTGCTGGCGCTGGTGGAATACATGTAGTTCATGCCGCTGACGCCCGACATCTGCTGCTCGATGGGCGTCGCCACCGATTCAGCTACGGTCTGCGAATCGGCGCCGGGATACAGCGCAAGCACCTGGATCTGCGGGTCGGCGATGTTGGGGAATTGGGCCGTCGGCAGACTGAGCATCGCCACCACCCCGACCAGCACCATCAGGATGGCAATACACATCGCCACAATCGGACGATTGATAAAAAATTTAGGCATGATCAGTTGCTCCCTGCCGCGGGGGCCGGCGGCGTGTAGGGCTTGGCAACCACGGGAATGCCTTGCCGCGCCGCATCAGGATCGAGCGCCGCGAACTGCTGCAACTTCAGCAGACCGTCGACCACGACCTTCTCACCAGGTTGCAATCCTTTGGTGATGATCCAGTTGGTGCCGACGCGATCGCCCACCTCCACCGGACGGAATACCGCTTTGTTTTCCGGCGTCACCACCACGACCTGGTACATCGATTGCACCTGCATTACGGCAGCTTGCGGAATCAGCAGCGCGCCCTTGGTTGTGCCGGACTCAATGCGCACGCGGCCGAAGCCACCGGGACGCAGAATCGCATCCGGATTCGCAAACTGCGCTGCCATCTGGATGGTGCCGGTCGAGGTGCCGACCTGGCGGTTCACGTAAATGATCTTGCCCTTGGCCGGGTAGGCCTGGTCGTTGGACTGGATGTACTCAATGTCGCTCGGTGCCGACGAAAGCGGCGCCCTGCCCGTGATGATCTTGGTGACCTCCGGCGCAAATTCCAGGAAGCGGCTCTCGCTAATGTTGAAGTAGGCCCAGATGGGATTGACCTGCGAGACTGTCGTCATCTTGGTTGCGGTGCCCACCAGGTCGCCGACCTGCGCGTTGGAAACGCCGGCGATGCCGTCGATGGGCGAGTAGACTTTCGTCCAGCCCAGGTTCAACTCCGCGTTGGCCAGCGCCGCCTGTTTGGCCTTGAGCTGCGCTTCCCACGACTGCTGCTCGGCCACGTCGTTGTCCAGTTGCTTCTGCGGAATCGCGCTCTGTGCAGCCAGCGGGGTGTCGCGAGCCACGTCAGCCTGCACGCGCGAGAGATTGGCTTCCGCAACGGCGACATCGGCTTTCGACTGATCGAGGGCGGCCTGGTACTGCCGAGGATCGAGTTCGAACAGCAGCTCGCCCTTCTTCACGAAGTAGCCGTTCTGGTAGACCTGCCGCAGCAGGTAGCCCTGCACTTTCGGCGTGATCTCGGCATTCACCGGGCCGTTGAGCTGGGCCACGTACTCGGCATAGATCGGTACGTCCTGTTGCTGCGGGGCCACCACGCTAACCTCAGGCGGACCCGGCTTGGGGGCTTCTTCCTTCTTTTCGCACCCAACCAACAGGAAGGCGGCGGCGAGCAACGTCGTGATGGCCGTCGCGCGGCCGAATCGCCGCCGGGACGATGGCGGTTGGGAGAGAAGATCGGAATGACGATGCGCGACTGCGATTGACATTGACAGACTCCTGCGTCGGGTCAGCGACTTTAGGACACGACTGATTTTGCTAAGAGGATTACGAGCTTTTTTTCTAGCTGAATCCGGCCGCGATTACTACTAGTAATTTTCTTAGTTGCTTACATTTCCGCGTTCAGGGTAAAGTGCTAGCCACTCTAGTAGAACTCGCCGGTCGACCGCAGTGCCCATCCGAAAGTGAGCGGTTGTCATGAAGCATGTCGTCATCGTCGGCGGAGGTTTCGCCGGTCTGAACTGCGCTCAAAAGCTGGCGTCGAATCCCGACGTTCGTGTCACCCTGATCGACAAAAACAATTACCAGCAATTTCAGCCGCTGCTGTACCAGGTGGCGGCGGGATTTCTGGCGCCCAGCAACGTCGCCTTCAGCCTGCGCAACACGCTGGTGCGCCATCCCAACATCGAAGTCAAAATGGACGAGGTGGTTTCCGCCGATCTCAATGCGCGCAGCGTCACCACCGTCAACCGGGAAACCTACAGCGGCGACTACCTGGTGCTGGCTGCGGGTTCGCAGGCAAATTTCTTCGGCACCAAGGGCGCCGACCAGCACACCTTCCCGCTCTACTCTGTGCACGACGCCGAACTGCTGCGCTCGCGCATCCTGTCGGTTCTGGAAGCCGCTGACCGCGACCACTCCCTCATCGCCAAGGGAGCGCTGAATTTTGTCATCGTGGGCGCCGGACCAACGGGAACCGAAATGGCCGGCTGCCTGGGCGATATGGTGACCCACACGCTCAAACAGGAATATCCCAATCTGCCGATGGACCAGATCGGCATTCACCTGGTCGACGCCGGCGCCGTGGTGCTGAACGGCTTCTCCGACAAGGCGCACGCTTACGCGCTGCGCATGCTGGAAGAGCGCAACGTAAAAGTCCACCTGCATACGACGGTGAGCGAGGTGGCCGACAGCCACGTCGTGTTGTCGGACGGCAAAGTCGTTCCCACGCGCACCGCGGTCTGGGCGGGCGGATTGCACGCGTCCGAGTTATCGCAGCGCCTCGGCATCACCCCCGGTCACGGTGGGCGGTTGGACGTCGAGCCGGACCTCACCGTTCCCGGACACGCCAACGTCTATGCGCTGGGAGATTTCGCCAACATCTTCTCGAAGGGACAGGAGCTGCCGCAACTGGCGTCGGTGGCCGAGCAGGCGGGCAAGTGGTGCGCAAAAAATATTCTGGCCGATATCGAGGGCAAGCCGCGCACCCCGTTCGATTACTTCGACAAAGGCATCATGGCGATGATCGGACGCAAAGCGGCAGTGGCCGAGATTGGTCCCAAGCGCTACGAACTGGAGGGCGTGGTCGCCTTCGCCGCGTGGCTGGGCGTCCACGTTGCGCTGCTGTCGACCATGCGCGGGCGCATCGAGACTTTCGTCGAATGGGCGTGGGATTATTTCGGCGAAGTGAAGGGCGATCAGGTACTCGACCGCTTCAGCGAAGCCAACATCGACTGGAATGACGAGGGCCTGCCCAAGGCAGCCAACGACAGCTAGTGGACGCGCAGAACTCTGGAGGGTGCCCCATGCAAGCCGCTTTTGCTTGCGTGGGGTTTTTCACTGGGTGATAGAGAGTTCGATTGCGGTGTAGCGGTCCTTCGACTGCGGTCGGCTAACGCCTCACTCCGCTGAGGATGACAAAACTGAATCGAGCCATCGAGATCAGGTGCCCCATCCTTCTCGCCCTCTTTTGGCGAGAGGGTGGGAGAGCCGATGGCTGGCGAAAGGGTGGAGAGCAGATGGCCAACTCCACTCCCTTCCAGTAATCTGCTCTTGATCCCATGCTGTCCCCAGCCCAGGCCGCGCTGCTGTCGTGGTCCATTCCACCGGCGGCGACCTTCGCGCTCGTGCTCACGGCGCTGATCTATCTGCGTGGCTGGATGCTGATGCGCCGGGCGCGTGTGCCCTTCGTTCCTGCGTGGCGCGCCGGATGCTTTCTGCTCGGCCTCTTCTCGCTGTGGTTCGCACTGGCTTCGCCGCTCGACACCTTCTCCGGATTCCTGCTGACCGCGCACATGCTGCAGCACATGGTGCTGATGATGGTCGCGCCCCCGCTGATTCTGCTGGGCGCGCCGCTGATTCCGCTGGTGCGCGGGCTGCCCGTCTTCGGCGCGCGCGAATTCGCCGGGCCGTTTCTCAACTCGCGCTGGGCTACGCGCGTCGGCGACTTCCTGATTCATCCGGCGACCGCGCTGATCATCATGGGCGCTGCGATGTTCGCCTGGCACACGCCGCGGCTGTACGAAATGGCGCTGGCCTCGAGCGGATGGCACGAAGTCGAACACGCGTGCTTCTTTCTCGCGTCGCTAATCTTCTGGTGGCCGGTGATTCAGCCGTGGCCAAGTCCCCTCATCGGGCCAACTCCTGGCGCGCCGGAGAGGTCGAGCCCGTTGCGGCGCGCGCGCTGGGTCGCAATTCCCTACCTGCTGATCGGCGATCTGCAAAACTCCGTGGTCGCCGCGATCCTGGTCTTCTCGGACCGCCTCATCTATCCGTCGTACGCCGTTATGCCGCGTCTGTTCGGACTGCCGGCGCTGGCCGACCAGGTCGCTTCCGGCGCCATCATGTGGGTGATGGGCTCGACCGTGTTCCTGATTCCGGCGTGCGTGATCGCCGTGCAATGCCTGTCGGGCAGGAAGCATGATCCGCAAATGGAACGTCAGCAACCCTCGCGATATGACGTCTTGCTGGGCGTTGGCGGAGATGTCGTTTGTCACGCGCGGCCTGCGACGCTGGTTTCGCCCGGCAACGGCTGAAGGGATTACGTTCGTCGTGTTCTTCGTCGCAGCGGGACTATGTCTGGCAACGCTCGCGTCACGACCATCCGATGATGACGATCAGGCGCTGCGTGTCTCGCAGGTGTCAGGGCCGTTCGCGGTGTCGGTGTTCGCTCTGCCTGGCGACCTCAATGCAGGGAGCGCCGATTTCAGCGTGCTGGTGCAGGACCGCGACACCATGCAGGTCGTGCAGGACGCGAGTGTCCAGATCCAGGCGCAACGGGTGGGTATAGCGCAATCGTCGGAAGCGGTGCGCGCCTCGAGTGATGACTCGGAGAACAAACTGCTGCAAACCGCCGAGGTCGATTTGCCGACGCCGGGCGACTGGATGCTCGGCGTTCGAGTGAAGCACAACGACGCCGCTGCTGACATTACGCTCCCCGCTCACGTGATCAAGCCGGAGACCGGACCGACTCTGCACTGGGCCTATGTAGTCTTCGGAGTTCTTGCCTTCCTGCTCCTTTTCACTTATTGGCGAAGACATCTCTCGCCGCGAAACGCTTCCCTCCCGCATAGCGCTGCGATTGCCTCAGCTGAACGGAACGCTGCGAAAACTTCGTGAACAGTAGAAGCCGTTGCAGCCTCCGCCGAAACACACTAGACTCGTGGCGCAATGGACGACACGCCCAGGGGGTTGGTGCAAGAGCTTCGGACTTCCTTGCTGAAGAAGCGGGTCGGTCAAATCGCGCTGGCCGTTTTGTTGGCCGAAGCGGCTCTGCAACTGATAACCACCCTGACGTGGTATCTGATTATTCCCCTGTCTCGGCAAACTGCTGCACGGCCAAACCGAATCCGTACTGTTCGAGAAGTCTGCCGAAAGCCCGATTCGTTGGGAGACGCTTTTCGGTTCTGTGCTTGTATTCGTGCTGACCGTCATCGTTGTGCTTTATCTGAATCGCTGGATTCAACGCAGGCCCGTCGCTTCGAAGATTCTAGATTCGGACTCGTTGGCATCGGAAGAGAGCAAGGTCTGACGACCCGACCGTTCGGCGAAGTGAGCTTCTGACCGGACGATGCTGTGGTGACTTCGTGACTGGAGCGGGCTCGGCGGACCACAGATCTGCGTGACTAAGATGAAAATCCTCCCACCCTAGTCCAAAATCAGGTCTAGGATGGGGCACCCGCTTCGCTTCTGGCGCCTGCCGCATCGAGGACATGAGCTCTGCGACCGTCGACCTTTAGATCACTAGCAATCGGGAACTATAACTCCTAGGGAAAATGTAAGAATTACATGTCAATATTGCGAAATTCAACAATAAGCCGTAATCGACTGATTACAATTCAAATATAAATTCAGAAAGTTTTGTGCTTTCACCTACTCTGAATGCTATAATGTCTACAGAATTGATTGACAAAAGCGGCCATTAGAGCCGCTTTTCTTTTAGTCCCGGCGCAGGCCGGGATTTTGCTTTTTACGGGTAAGTTATCCCTTGATTGGGGATGGCACCTTGAACGCGCCAAGCGTAATCCTGACAACGGTTTATAGGCACAAATACGACTAGGATACCGAGCCGTTTCGCGGTATACTTCGCGGCGCTTGAAATTCTTTCTGCCAGGAGTGGCCAATGAACTACCTGAAGTCTCTGCATGGCCTCAAGCGCCGTTTGCCCCGGAGCTCAGCCACTTACAATCGCCACCGTTCCAGGCGTTGTGGGCTTTCAAGTTAACGCCACGACCGGAACCCTGAGCCAAATCCAAGGCTCGCCGATGGCTTACTTGGGACGGCGCTGGCCATCAACGCGGGAGGCTTTGAAACGGCACATTAGTGCGTTAGTCAGAGCCAGGATCCGTCGAACTTCTGTACAGCGGGCGCCCGCCTGAACAGGATTGGGCGCCCGTTGCAACTTTTGCTGTTTGACCCGGTTTATAAACTCGTACGTGGAAGGATCGTGGCATGACTCGTCGGAAGGTTGGCCTGGCTTTGCTGCTGATGATGACGCTGGCGGTCGGCGTCTATGCCAAGAAGCAGAAGCCGGCCAATGCCGCCGACGAGCAGAAGCGCGCGCTGCATGCTATCGATCGCCTGACGTTTGGGCCGCGGCCCGGGGATGTGCAGGCTGTCGCGGCGATGGGCGTCGACAAGTGGATCGATCTTGAACTGCATCCGGAGCGAATCGACAATGCGGCAATGCAGGCGCGGCTGGCGAACTACCTGACGCTGACGATGCCGACGCGCGAAATGGTGATGGCGTTTCCGCCCAACCCCATAGCGAAGCAGGCCATGGACGGAAAGCTGCCGATACCTTCCAGTCCGTATGAACACGCCATCTACCTTGCTGCCATTGATCGCGTCGAGCAGAAGCAGGACCAGAAGCAGAATGCCGCTAACGCTGCCGCAACGACGAGTGCCACCGTGCAGCCCGCCGATCTGACGCAGAAGCAGGCAGCGCGCAAAGACGCACACAACGCGGTCGACGATTTGATTCTGCTGGAGCCGGAGGCGCGCATGCAGCGCATTCTGGCGATGCCGGTGGCCGAGCAGCATGATGTGTTGCAGGGCATTCCGTATCCCAAGCGGCAGGCGCTGCTGAGCGGGCTGAGGCCGCAGCAGCGCGAGACTGTCATCGCGCTGAATCATCCTGAGGCCGTCGTCGATCAGGAGGTGCAGCAGGCGAAGTTGCTGCGCGCGGTCTACAGCGATCGCCAGCTGGAAGAAGTGCTCACCGACTTCTGGTTTAACCACTTCAACGTTTTTATCGGCAAGGGCGCGGACCGGTATTTGGTCACCGCGTACGAGCGTGATGTGATTCGGCCGCATGTGCTGGGAAAGTTTCGCGACCTGCTGCTCGCGACTGCGCAGAGCCCGGCGATGCTGTTCTACCTCGACAACTGGCAGAGCGAAGGGCCTGACTCCGATGCCGCGCTGGGGCTCTCGCCTAAGTTCAGCGCCAGGCAGCCATACGGAACGCGCCCGAATAATGCCAACCAGCAGAAGCGACGCAACGGCCTGAACGAAAACTACGCACGCGAGCTGATGGAGCTGCACACGCTCGGCGTCAACGGCGGCTACACGCAGAAGGACGTGACCGAGGTGGCGCGCGTTTTCACCGGCTGGACGCTGGATCAGCCCTATCAGGGCGGCGGCTACATCTTCCGGCCGCGGCTGCACGAGCCCGGCGACAAGACTGTGCTCGGCCACACGATCAAGCAGAACGGCGAACAGGAAGGCATCGAGGTGCTGACGCTGCTGGCGAAGCAGCCGGCGACGGCACGCTTCATCTCGACGGAGCTGGCGCAGCGCTTCGTCTCCGACAATCCGCCGCCGGCGCTGATCGATGCGATGGCGAAGACGTACCTCAAGACCGACGGCGACTTGCGCGAGGTGATGCGCACCATGTTGCGCTCGCCGGAATTCTGGGCGCCGGAAGCGTATCGCGCGCGGGTGAAGACGCCGTTCGAGTTTGTGGCGTCGTCGCTGCGCGCTACCGGCGCCGATGTCGAAGATCCGCAGCCGCTGCTGGCGGTGCTGAATAAGATGGGCCAGCCGCTGTATGGCTGCCAGCCGCCGACCGGATATTCGACCAAGTCGGATGTGTGGGTGAATTCGGCGGCGCTGCTGGATCGCATGAACTTCGGGCTGGGTCTGGCGACCAACAAGATCCAGGGAACCAGTTTCGATCTTGCGCAACTGATGAACTCTGAGGCGAAGGCTGAGAACAGCGGGCCGCCGCTGATTTCTAATTCGGCGGCGTATAACGAATCGCCCGATCCGTACCAGGTGGAGTTGAAGCTGGAGCAGTTGCTGCTGGCCGGCGACATCTCGAAGCAGACGCACGACGCCATCGAGCAGCAGATTGTCGGACCGGAGCTGAACGCGTCTGAGCAGACGCCGAGCAAGACGCCGAATGTGAACGTCATTGCGGGACTGTTGTTGGGGTCGCCGGAGTTTCAACGCAAGTGAAGAGGCAGTGGCTAGTGGCCAGTGGCCAGAAATAAGGGATCAGGGGCTAGGGGCCAGGGGCCAGAGGTTTGGGGCTAGACAGTTGCACGATCGTTCACGGCTCAAAAACTAATTGCTAGTTGCTAGTTGCTAATTGCTAGTCGCTGATTGCTGATTGCTTATGATTACTCGACGAGCATTTCTGAAGAACGGCGCGATGGCCGTCATCGGTACGGCGGCGGTGCCATCGTTTTTGACGCGCGCGGCCTGGGGCGTTGCCTCGGCTGCCAGCAACAAGCGGCTGGTGGTGATCTTCCAGCGCGGCGCGGCCGATGGATTGAACATCGTGATCCCGCACGCCGAGCCGTCCTATTACACGATGCGGCCGAGCATCGCGATCCCGCGCCAGCAGGTCATCGAGCTCGACGGCTTCTTCGGATTGCATCCGTCGCTGGCGTCGTTCAAGCCGCTGTGGGACCAGGGACATCTCGCCATCGTGCATGCCGCGGGCTCGCCTGACACGACGCGCTCGCACTTTGATGCGCAGGATTACATGGAGTCGGGCACGCCGGGCGTAAAGAACACCAGCGACGGCTGGCTGAATCGCACGCTGCAGGCAGAAGGCACGTCCGACAAGCCTTTCCGCGCAGTCGCGCTGGGGACTTCCCTGCCGCGCATTCTGTCGGGCAAGGCGCCGGCGGTTGCGGTGAGCAATGTGAATGGATTTTCGATCGCCGGCGGTAATCCGGCAGCCGCGCCGCTGGGCAATACCTTTGAGGCGATGTACGCGCAGTCGGTCGACTCGGTGCTGCACGGCACCGGCAGCGAAACGTTCGAAGCGGTGAAGATGCTGAAGTCCACCGACCCGCAGCATTACACGCCGGCGCCGGGCGCTGATTATCCCAAGGGCCGCTTCGGCGACGCGCTGCGGCAGACGGCGCAACTCATCAAGGCAAACCTCGGCGTGCAGATTGCCTTCACCGACATTGGCGGATGGGACCACCACGTGAACGAGGGCGCGGCCGAAGGACAACTGGCCAACGTGCTGCGCGACTTCTCGCAGTCGATTGCGGCGTTCTGGACCGACCTTGGGCCGCTGGGGGAAGACACGGTGATCGCGACCATGTCGGAGTTCGGACGCACGGCGCGCGAGAACGGCAATCGCGGGACCGACCACGGACACGCGAACGTGATGTTCCTGCTGGGCGGACCGGTGAAAGGAGGCAAGGTCTATGGTCGCTGGCCGGGGCTCGATCCGGCGCAGTTGAACGAAGGCCGCGACCTGGCGCTCACCACGGACTTCCGCTGCGTGCTGGGAGAAGCGGTTTCGAAGCATCTGGGGAATCCGGAGTTGAGTACCGTGTTTCCCGGATACTCTTCGCGAGAGTTTCTGGGGTATGTCAGAGGTTAGAGCTAGAGGTCAGGGCCTAGGGGTTAGAGGCCAAGCGGTAAATTCTAAAAGCAATACTGCTACGAGGCGGACCGCAGGTCCCTCCACTGCGGCGCGAAAGGACCGCGCTCCGGTCGGGATGACAATTTGTAGCGGAAGGCAGTTGAGACGTTTCGTCCCATGCGAGGCCCGGACCACTAACCCCTGACCCCCAAAACCCTGTCCCCTGCTTCCAGACATCTGTGCTGCTGGATTTCTCATCTGACTGTCTTGGCCCAAATACCAGGACATATGAACGAAAAAACCTTGCACCTGCGCCGGCTCTTTTTGCCGGCAATTGTTACTGCGCTCCTGCTTGTCACCGGATGTCATCGCACCGACGTTCGCTCGTCGCTGGCGGCCCAGAGCTTTGCGGGCGGTCAGGAGCAGCCGACGATGCTGGCGGTTTACCTGCCCTGGTTCGGACAGCCGGGTCACATCAACGTCGGCTATTCGTCACAGGACCGTGTGGTGATCGAAAAGCAGATCGGTCAGGCCAAGCAGCTGGGCATGACGGCCTTCGTGGTGAACTGGTACGGCCAGCATCATCCCTTTGAAGACAAGGCCTACGCGCTGCTGCAGCAGGTGGCGGCGGAGAAGCAGTTCAAGGTCGCCATCATGTACGACGAAGACGACAGCGAGCCGGCGACGGAGACCGACGCGGTGCTGTCAGATTTGAAATACGCGTACGACCGCTACATTGGGCCGCAGGCGATTGTGCCTCGCGAGGCGTATCTGCAGTATCAGGACCGGCCGGTGATCATGATCTTTCCCAAGGGCGGTCACGCGGATTGGGCGCGCGTTCGGCAGGTGACGAACACGTGGGAAGATCCGCCGCTGCTGATCATGAAAGATATTCATCCGGAGTGGGCGAACGATTTCGACGGCTTCTACGCATGGATCAATCCGGGCAAGGAAGGCTGGCAGGCGAACGGCAGCAACTGGGGCCAGACGTATCTCGACAATTTCTACAGGACGATGGTCACGAAGTATCCCAACAAGATTGCGGTAGGCGCGGCGTGGCCCGGCTTCAATGACTCCAGGGCGAGCTGGAGCCAGAATCGCAAGATGAACCAGCGCTGCGGCCAGACGTTTAATGACACGTTGCGCATGTTCCGCCGCTACTACACCAGCGAGCATCAACTCCCGTTCCTGATGATCGAGACGTGGAACGACTACGAGGAAGGCAGCGCGATTGAGAAGGGCGTGGATGTGTGTAAGTGACGCACACTGCCTTTAGCTTTTCGCTTTTCGCCAGAGTTGTTGCGTGAAGTCCTTCTTACAGGAGCAAACAGCAGATCCCTCGCTTCGCTCGTGAGGACAATCAGTGAGCAGTGATGTTCTGGCGAGGAGTGATTCTGACGAGGAGTGATTCTGGCCAAGAGTGAATGGCGAAACGCCGCATCGCGAGCTGCGCGTGCGCCTGCATGATTCTTCCGTACTAAGTGGATTTTCTCCGCATAAATCCAGCTTCAGCAACTTTGGGTGGTGATTGCAGCCAATATAATGGGTGCATTCCACGAAATTGTTTTAACCCACGTTAGAAACAATTCCAGCGGCTTCTTCGCTGATTCCCAAAATTGTTGGAGTAGGGTTCATGCAACTTGTTTTTGCCGCAAGCGTCCGTTGCTTGTCGTTTTGCGTTCGCCGTAATCCGTTGTCATGGTTGCTAGGTTTCACGCTGCTGTTGTCGCTGGCCGGCTGCGGAGGCGCGGCTGCTTCCATGCAGTCGTCGCAAATACCCTCGCTGCAGCCCACAGGAAGCGGCAGCACCACGCCTTCGGATCCAAGTTCGCCGGCGCCACCCTCGGGATCACCCAGTACTCCTTCGGGCGGCTCGGGATCGGGAAGTTCGCCCGCCCAGCCGGCCGGCCCTCCGGGAGTGCCCGCAGGCGCCAACACGCAGGCCAAGGTGCAGACGCTTCCCAACTGGGAGTGGTGCACACAGAAGCTCAATGGCAAGGTGTGCGCTGCAGGACTCGGCGTGGCGACTTCGACGATGACGCCGAACCTGGCGACGCCGTCGCTGAGCGGCGCGTCGTCGCAATACACGCTGGGCGGCAAGACGCAGTACTCGAACGCGTTGTGGTGGAAGTCGTTCGGCCCGAATTCGACGCCGACGCACTTTGTGTATGACCTGTACTTCTACATGCAGGACCCGAACCTGCCCGAGGCGCTGGAGTTCGACATCAACCAGAGCATGAACGGCACGCGCTGGACGTGGGGCACCGAGTGCAGCTATCGCAACACCGGGCACTGGGACATCTGGAATTCCGAGACCGGAAGCTGGGAGACGACCGACGTGGCGTGTCCGCAGGTGTCGGCGAACGAGTGGCATCACCTGACGTGGACGGTAGAGCGCGTGAACGGGCAGATGCACTACATCAGCGTAGAGCGTCGATGGGAACGTCAGCACGGTCGACAAGTATTACAACCCGCAGCAGCATTACGGCGGCAGCGATGTGAATGTGGCGTTCCAGTTGGATGGAGATTATCGGCAGGATCCGTATTCGGTTTGGCTGGATAACGTGAGCTTGTCGATGTGGTGATGATGACCTTTCGTTACGAATTGCCATCCCGACCACGGGCTTTAGCCCGCGCGGAGGGACCTGCGGTTTGTCGCTACTAACACATCGTTCCCCCTCGGACGGACCGCAGATCCTTCGCTGCGCTCAGGATGACAATTCTTAGGGAAGCTTTTCGGCACGACTGAAAGTCGTGCCCAGATACAAAGCCTGAGGCGTTAGGGGCGCGGCGGGCGGGTGCTTCGTGCGAGCAGCCTTCGCGCTGAGGAACCGCAGGTCCCTCGACTCCGCTTCGCTGCGCTCGGGATGACAATTCTTACGAATGGCGGCCGGCGCTTCGTTAGGCCGTCACTTGCTCAGCCCTCAGTTTGTGCTTCAAATCGGCGGCGATGAGCTGGCCGTGGAAGCGGCCGTTCTCGATGAAGATTTCGCTGGTGCGCGTGCCGGCGACGATCACGCCGGCCAGATAAATTCCCGGCACATTGCTCTCCAGCGTCTGGCGATCGACGACCGGCTTTTTGTCGGCCTCGCCGTCGAGCTTGATGCCGAGCGAGCATAGGAACTCGAAGTCGGGATGGTAGCCGGTCAGCGCGAAAACGTAATCGTTGTCGAGTGTGACTTCGCCTTCGGGCGTGTCGAGCACCACGTGCTCCAGCGTGATCTCGCGGACGGTCGAGTTGAAGTAGCCGGCAACCTGTCCGGCCTTGATGCGGTTCTCGATGTCGGGCTTGATCCAATATTTCACCGAAGGGCTGATGCCCGCGCCGCGATGCACCAGCGTGACTTTCGCGCCGTGACGCCACAGCTCCAGTGCGGCGATGGCCGCCGAGTTCTTGCCGCCGATGATCAGCACGTTCAGCCCGAAGAACGGATGCGGCTCGCGGTAATAGTGCATCACCTTGGGCAGCTCCTCGCCCGGGATGTTCAGATAGTTGGCGCGATCGTAGTAGCCGGTGGCCAGGATGAGCTTGCGCGCGTGGTACTCGCGGCGATGTCCGTGAAGGTTGGTGGTGTGCACGACGAAGTGATTGTCGCTGCCATCGATCTTCAGCACCGGCTCGTACTGGCGCACGTCGAGCTTGTAGAACTCGGCGACCTTGCGGTAATACTCCAGCGCCTCCTGGCGGGTGGGCTTCTGGTTGGGGCTGGAGAACGGGATGTCGCCGATCTCGAGCAGCTCGGGCGTGGTGAAGAAGGTCATGTTGCTGGGATAGTTGAACAGCGAATTCACCAGGCAGCCCTTATCGATGTTGGCCACGCTGAAGCCGGCGCGCTTGGCATCGATGCCGCAAGCCAGCCCGGTCGGCCCCGCACCGACGACGACCACGTCAAGATGAAACGTATCCACAGGAGTGCGATCCATGAACTAAGGATAACGCGTTGGGGAAAAGGCGTGTGGAGGACGGTGGATGGTCGGGAGATGGTGGTGGTTTATGAAATGGGGATATTTCCAAACAGTAAGGCCCCGGTTAGAACGCGGCAGCCGCCCCGATACCAGCTAACAGCAGCGGCAACGACGATCTCGACGTCGCATCCGACCATACGCGGAGTTCACCATCCTGTATGGCCTGATTAACGCCCGACTTCCCAAATGCGGAGCCAAGATCGTTGGAACGAGAGCGGATGAGCCGCACGCATGGGCGAAGGATGCTACAGCAATGATGTACTACTGGTCGATGGTGGATGTCCCGCGAACGCTCGCTAAGTCTCTGCAAGCAATCGACCAAGCCCAGAAAGATAGCGACGATTCGACCCTCTACTCGGCATTTTCACTCAAAGGGCTGGCTCTTCTCGACAGTGGTCGTCGAGTGAAGCGCTCACGATACTGGATGAGATTGCGCAATGGCGCGCCGAACGCACCGAGTTCGTCTAGGCGCCAAGTGTTGCTCCTAGAGCGGCTGGCACAGTCTAGTGAGTTGGCAGAGCCGCGACCCAGAATTCGCGAACTTCTGCGATGTTATCACCGCTGTGCCGCTACCGATTCCTTTACCGCCAGACTGGAAGCCTTGGCCAAGACATAGTTGGCGTAAACAGGCCTTATCATAACCGACCTCGCCCAACGCTTCACGCGTGGCGCACCGTTATCGCGGACTCGTTTCGCCGTCGGGGCTGGCGATGACGACGACGTAGCCATCCGGATCGCGCAACCACATCTCGCGATGCTGCGGATTGGGATTGACATGCGGCTCGAGGATGACCTCGGCATGCATGGCTCGCGCCCGTTCAACCGCCTGATCGAACTCGGTGACCTCGAACCAGAGAAGCACTCCGTGGCCCGGGCGCGCTTCCTCTCGGTTGGTGAGATTGGGATGGTCCTCAGCGTCCCACGCATGAAGCTGGAGGATCAGCCGCCCATCGGACTGGATGCGGTCGTACGTGTCACGGTGACTGTGATCGGGCAACGAATCTGCGCCGAGAAGCTCGCTATACCAGCGACTGCTCGCCCTCACGTTGCTTACGGCGACTAAGGGTTGCACTCGGATGATCGCGTCGTTGGGCATGATTTCTGTTTTACTACGGGTCCGGCTAAGCACGTGAGACAACGGCGGTTACCCCGCAGATCTCGGCTATCTTGATCGAAAAACGCGGTTCGCGAAGGGCTGCAATAACTTTGTAAAAGAGTGCAAATTTTTGCATTGTGCTGACTCACCTTTCGTGCGACAATCGCGGCGTTTCAGAGTTGCTGCTGTTCGGCTTTTCCGACGTAATTTGTGAAATTGACTCTGTTTCGCGCGCTTGTTTCCGAATCACTTCTTGCGCGCAGCAGTTCAGGAGATTCGCTGATATGGACAAGAAACTGCCAGGCGGTAGCTGCCTGTTGCTCGCGGTTCTGGTTCTAACGGTCGTATCCGCGGCGCAAGACACCCAGCGATTCGAAGCTTTTGGTGGATACTCTTTCTCGTCTCACACCAGCTTCCCAATCCAAAACAATTTCACCTTCAACGGCTGGAACGGCTCGTCGACGGTGTTCGTGAATCGCTGGCTGGGTCTGACGGCCGATTTTTCCGGATCCTATGGCTCGCAAAAGGTGCCAATCTTCTGTTATACGGGTGGATGTCTCGACGAAGAAGCCTCGCTCAGTTCGTATACTTACCTCTTCGGTCCGCACCTTGTTTATCGCCACAAGCGATACGCGCCGTTTGTAGAAACCCTGGCCGGCGTCCACAATCCTCACCTCACGAGCACGCCTCTGGGCTCATGCGGGCCTGCCAACTGTCAACTCTCTGACTCCGGCGTCTCCTATCACAAGTTCGCCATGGCGGTGGGCGGGGGTCTGGATATCGCTCTGTCGCATGGCATCTCGATAAGGCCGGTGCAAGTTGATTACATGCTGCTGCGTGAGCCCGCGATTCGCTTCGAGAACGACAATGTTGTCTACTACGGAGCCAACAACAACACCTTCCGCTATTCCGGCGGGATAACCTTCCGCTTTGGCTCGCCCGTTGGTTCCTCGAAGTGAGTAGATACGGTCTCCGCCGCGGCGACGGTTGTGGTGGACTCGGTTGCGTCAATATAGAGTCACGTCGCGGCTGGATAATGGAGCGCCATGAAGAGTGTCTTCCAGTTGTTGTTGCTCTGCACGCTGGCGCATGGCGCAGATTGCCCAAAGGGTCAGCAAAAGGATCCGGCGACGTTGCTGCAGGTCGAACACACGTGGCTGCAAGCTGCGGAACAACACGACACAGCTGCGCTCAGATGTATTCTGGCCGATGAATTTGAAGAGGCCGACTTTGACGGATCGCTGATCGACCGCCGCGCCATGCTGGCGAGCGCCGCCCATCAGGACAATACGGGAAAGACTCACACCGAATTAGCGGACATGCAGGCCCACGTCTACGGCGATTTCGCCTACGTCCGGGGGCTGGGAGTGACAACCAGCGGTGATGGCAAACCCCCGCGAAAAAATCGCTTTACCGATATCTTTGCCTACCGCGATGGGCGCTGGCAGTGTGTAGCGGGCCACGAATCGCGTCTTCCGCCGGCTCCGCATTGAGTCAGGAAAATAGGAATAGGCTGCAAGCGGCGCAATCAGAACTCCAGCAGGTTACTTCCCTCAGCGCGCCCGCGAGGCCTGGTCGACATACAGTGTCAGGTCGAACTGGCGAGCGACGCTGTTGCGCTGGATTAGGACTTGAACTTTTGCGTTCGGGTAGCCGCGATCCTGGTAGAGCTGAACCACCGTGCTCTCCACGGCGTTCAGTCCCTGGCAATCGCCGTGGCGCATGGCGTCCAGTGGAAGCTGTTGCGCGAGTTGTTGCGCGGGAATCGTCTGGTCCCACTGTACCCGGAAGTTACGCAGCGAGTAGCGCAGGCCTTCCTTCACAGTGGCGTGCAGCGTGACGTCGTCGCCCCCGCCGTCTTTGCGAAATGCCGAGAAGAGCTCAATGTCGGGATTGAGGTAGCACTCGCTTTTCAAGGCGATGGTGAGTGCGTGTCGCGCGCTGTCCATCAGGCTTTCGCTTGTATCGCGTCTACCGAGGACCGAGTCTTTGACCTCCCTGATCTGCGAGGAGGACAAGTCGTTGGCGCCGGTGATATCCAGCTCCGTGTAGGTGATCTGCTCATTCGAATCAGGCTTTTGAGCGGCACAGCAAAATGCGGCGAGGAGGACAAAGACAGCCACTGCGTAAGAACGATTCATTCGTTCCTCCACGGTTCAGGCTCTGGTGGTAAAGACCATCGTAAACGAGCGCATGTGGCTCAGTCGTAGAAGTTTCTATTGACTGCGGCGCCGACGCTCAAACCAAAGATGTTGGCCGGTTAGAAGAGGTATGGGATGAGCGCCTTCACGCGCGACTGGTAGGCTGGGTATTCGTCGGGAAAGCCTCGCAGGAGCAGGCGTTCTTCCTGGCGCAGCTTGATCCAGAAACCGATAGCGAAGGACGCAACGCCGACAAACGCGATCAGCAATCCTGAGGCGATGGCCGTTCCCAGACCCATCAGGAGATGGCCGGTGTAGATGGGATGGCGCATGAATCGGTACGGGCCGCGCTCGATCAGTTTGTGTCCCTGCTTCAACTCCACATCCTGGCTCCACTCGACGCCCAGGGTCTTGCGCGACCAGATGGCCACGAAGAGACCCAGCGCGCAGATGGCTACGCCGATCGATTGCGAAGCAACCTGTGCGCGGTATTGTGACTGGGCCGAAAGGATAGGCCCACGCCATTCCGAATAGCACAAAGCCCAGCCACACCGGCATGCGCGCCAATCGCGAGGCGAAGTCCTGTGGTTCGGCTGCGGCTTTGATCGAACCCGCGCTGAGGTTCCAATACAGCACCAGCAGAACCCAGCAGACGAGAATGGCGACACCGGCGAGCATGTGGCCCGATAGTATCGTTTTCGCGGCTCGCGCGGCAACGCCGAACCAGCGATAAAACGGGCTGAGATGTGCTGTCCTCAGCCGAGCTGCAGCCCTTGCGCTACGACGATGTTTCAACAGCTATAGAAGTCATAATCGATAGGTTTCGTCCCTCTCGGCCGGTTTGGTAAATTGAATTGCTTCTGGCTCCGCACTCTGAAGAGGTGAGGATGAGTTACATCATCGTTAGCGGGCTCACGTTCTGCCTGATCTTTGGCGCCGGCTTGCTGGGAATGCTTCTCCGCCGAGCTTTGCCCGCCGACCATCTCAGTGAGAACTCGAAGGACGTGGTGAAGTTAGGGATGGGACTGGTGGGAACGATGGCTGCGCTGGTTCTAGGCTTGCTCATCGCCTCGGCTAAGGACTCCTACGACACGCAAACCAACGCGCTGCTTCAGATGTCCGCGCAAATCATCTCGCTCGACCGTACGCTGGCTCTTTACGGCCCAGAAGCGAAGGCGCCGCGCGAGGTGCTCCGTGGCGAAGTGGTGCACATCATTGGCCGGTTGTGGCCGGAGCAAATGTCGGAGATGGCGCAACTAGCTCCCACCGGAGGCTTGTCAGGAGCAGTTTATGACTCGATCGAACAACTGGCGCCGAAAGACGACCGGCAGCGATTGCTTCGCTCGGAAGGGTTGAACCTGGCAACCGAGATCTCGCAAGCTCGATGGTTGATGTTCGAACAAGGCACCACCATGGTTTCCAAGCCATTAGTAGTTGTGGTGGTTTTCTGGCTGACTTTTATCTTCTTAAGCTGGGGACTCTTTGCTCCGGTCAATGGAACCGTCATCTCCACGTTTTTTATTGCAGCAGTTTCCGTTTCGGTTGCGCTTTTTCTGGTCCAGGAGATGTATATGCCTTACGCGGGAATTATTCGGATTTCCAGCGTGCCCCTCCGCGCAGCGTTGCTACAGCTTGGACAGTAGACGCGGGCGCCTGGATCTCGAGCTTCGACATTCGCAGCGTGCCTCACTGCCGCAGTCTGGCGGCTAGCCTCCGATCCAGGCTGAATCTACCGGGGCCGGAACAAATTAACCAGACGAAGAAAAGTACGTACAGAGCTTCGGGAAGGTAAAGAAAGTTATCCAGCCAATTCAGGGGCGAAACACCTTTCGGCAGAGCGGCGAGTTTCGTAGTAAGGATGGCCACCAGCATATCGCCTAGTAGGGCAATGCAGGCCAGGCTGGATAGAAACCCTGCAATCAGCATCAACCCGCCGACGAATTCGACGCTGGAGACGAAATAAACCATCACTCGCGGAAAAGGGACATTGGCGGCCACAAGAGTTTCGTACATAGTTTGAGTTTGTGCGGGGACGAAGAGTTTGTTCCCGCCGGAGACGGCGAAAAACAAACCCAGCGCGATGCGTACCAGCAAGATCGCGTAGTCTTCCAGTTCATGGATGCCCAGCAGCACAAGCTGCATTAAACGTTGTAACCGCATCTCGCGTGGCCTCCCGAAAAGTCCAGCCATCATAAATCAGCGGTTCTTATTGGGCACTTCCGAAAGCGAGGATCAGCGGACAGGCGTCGTAAGCAGCGCAGGATGTTGGGATGGAATGGGAACGCGCCCCAACATCCGAGCGATGCCTGCGCCGCTGACTGGGGCCGGCGAGTCGCGTTATGAGCGCGTCAGTGCCCTTCCGGATTCACCGGCGCGGACATGCCGGAGATGATGTGCCACTTGCCGTCGGAGTCGCGCAGCCAGGTGTGGATGATGCGCACGGTGGACGCATTGCCCTTGCCGCTCTTGTCGACCCAGGCTCCGCGGACGCGATAGGTTGTGGTCGCGTAATTACCGTTGACCTCGACCAACAGTCGCTCCATGTTGTCGAGCTTGTAGCTTTCGCCTTTGCTGGTGTGCGCTGTGATCCAGTCGGTGATGTGCTCTTTGCGCAGCGGCTCGGGACTGGAGAACGGCCAGCCGACGAAGTCAGCGTGCCACAGCGAACGGTAGCCGTCGAGGTCGTTGGCCTGAACGAATTTCCAGTAAGCCTGTTCCTGGGACCAAACCTTGTCGGCCTCTTGCGCGAAACATGCGGTGGCGAGGAGAACGACAACAACGATAGCGGCGATGCGACGCATAGTACCTCCGGAGTACGTCGCTCATCATAGCGAAGAACCGTGCCGGGCACATCACGAAAGGCCCGTCCTCGGCTGCAGCCTGTTAACAGCCAGGTCTATAAACATCGCGAGCCCTGGGGCACCCGAGAGAGTTTTCGTACCTTCCGGATAGCCACTGACAATCTTTTCGGATAGGCAAAAGCCAGTTTCGCCGGTGCGCGCTCGGCGTGACAAATCGCAACTCACTGCAAAGTCAGCCCACAACCGAACGCCATCGCCAGGGGCGGACTTTGGTCTGCGGCTTGCTCTATCTCAAGGCAACGGGGATCAAGTGAGGCCGCCAACTAGGGCGGCTCACCACAAGGGCTGACGATGTTTCCGCTACAGCGCTTCAGCCCGAAGGAGGATGTATGAAACGGAGTATCGTTGGGTTTTTCAGTATGCTGGCAACTACTTTGTTGCTTGCCTCGCCGGTCTTGAGTGCGCAGAACCGAATCGACGCGTATGTGCCGTTCGACTTTTCAGTGGGGCAAACGGTGATGGCCGAGGGCAACTATCAGCTTTCTTCCATCAGCGAATCGGTCGACCTTATGAAGAATGAGGGCACGCACGCCTCTGCTTATCTGATCAAGGCGATCGAGGTTCAGTCCACCGCAGATCATGGAGCGATGCTGGTTTTTCACCGCTACGGCAACCAGTATTTCCTGAGCGAGATTTGGGACGGCCGCAGCAACCTGGGGATTCAACTGCCGGAGTCGAAGCGCGAGAAAGAGCTGAGCCTGGCAGCGAACCTAACCAACGATGGTCCGGAGACTGTCCTCGTGGCCATGAATTGGAAGTAGATCTGCGAAGTTGTATCAGAGGCTCCGTGTGGTCGGCTGAAACTGGCTGATGCAGCGGGGCTGAAAAGAAAGCCCACTCGAAACAGGCGATCGAGTGGGCTTTTTTCTTTTGCTCGCGGCTCGCCTGAGCCGCGTTGCGCGTTAACTTTGTCGGATTCGAGGACAAATGTTCTCCCGTCGAACTTTGCCCTTGCCAAGTCGACATTCCAAACGGCAAACTATCGGACACCGAGGGGTGAGGGCTTTCGGTAGGGTGCATGTTCAGACCTTCGCTTGTGCCGCGGATTTACCGGCACCCAGCGCGGAAAATTCCTCTTTGATGGAGAAACAATGTCAAAGCAAAGACGGCCGATGCGTTGCATGGTTGTGCTCCCACTGATTCTCGGCGCGGTGGCGCTGTGGAGCGCCATGCCTGCGCAGGCGCAGACCTACACGGTCCTCCACAACTTTACCGGCGGCGGCGACGGAGGGTCTCCCTACGCCGGGCTGACTATCGACGCGGCCGGCAGTTTCTACGGCGTGACCTTCTATGGCGGCCCTTCCAACGACGGGGTTGCGTTTCGATTTGCGCGCTCCGGCACCGGCTGGACGCTCTCGCCGCTCTACGAATTTCGCGGCGGCTCCGGCGGTGCGTATCCATCCTCAAGCCTGGTGATCGGCCCTGACGGAGCGCTGTACGGAACCACCACTGGCGGCGGCAACTCGGGATGTTTTGACGGTTGCGGCACCGTTTACAAGCTGACGCCGCCGGCGTCGTTTTGCCATTCAGTCTCGTGTCCGTGGACGGAGACTGTGCTCTATCGCTTCAACAGCACCAATGACGGGTGTCAGCCGCAGCTTGGATCGCTGGTATTTGATCGAGCCGGCAACCTGTATGGCACAACCCCATACTGCGGAGCCGATGGCAAGGGCGTCGTATACGAGTTGTCGCGTTCGGGCGGCAGTTGGACCGAGACGATCCTCTGGAACTTCACTGGCGGCAATGACGGCGGTGAACCGCAAGGCAGCCTGTTGATCGACGGCGCCGGCAATCTCTATGGCACCGCATCCCGCAACGGAGCAAACAACGAGGGCCTGGTTTACGAACTGTCTTCCTCCGGTTCGGGTTGGAACCTGTCGCCGGTTTATGTCTTCAACGGAACCACGAATGGCTACCAGCCCTGGGCGGGTCTCGCGATGGACGCCCAAGGTAACCTGTATGGCAGCACCTCGCTAGGTGGCGCAAATAACGGGGGCACGGCGTTCGAGCTGTCGCCGTCGGCAGGCGGATGGACGTACACCGTGATGAAAAGCTTTGAGGCGAGCAGCGGTCCCACCGACTCGCCCACCCTGGATGCTGCGGGGAATGTCTACCTCGGCTGCAGCAATTGCGGAATCGCGGGCAGCGCCGTGCAGCTAAGCAATGTCGGTGGAGTCTGGAATTCGAACCTGCTGCACGGATTCCGTGGCGACACGGGAGCTTATCCCAGCGGAAGCCTGGTGCTTGATGCCAGTGGAAACGTCTACGGCACGACGAACCAGGGCGGCGCGAACAACTACGGAGTCATCTACCAGATCGCGCCGTAAGCAACTCGTCACCGATAGAACTCTCCTCACCGGTCCCTTTGACGATGTGGACCGACAGCAGAGAAAAAGCCCACTCAGGTTCCTATTTCGAGTGGGCTTTTTCATTTTTGAAACGTCGATATAACTACGAAATGCCTTCGTCTGAAGCCGCCTCGGAGTCGTAGAGAATCGGCCGGGACGCTCGCCTGAAGGCCGGCTCTGATCATTAGTTTGCTTCCGTTCCCAAACGCTTCGCATTACACTAATTCGCGCCCTGCCGGTCGCCGCCGGTCAGCGAGGAGGTCACTTTGTCGAATAATCGTTCTTACAGCCAGAAGGGTCTGGCCCTCACACAAGAATTTGAAGGACTCAAGCTCGCCGCCTATCAGGATTGCGTTGGTGTCTGGACGATCGGGTACGGACACACCGGCCCCGACGTTCATCCCAAGCTCACCATCACCGAAGAGCAGGCCAGCGCTCTGTTGCTGAAGGATGTCGCCGGAGCGGTGGCTGCGGTCAACAAGCTGGTCACGGTGGCGCTGACGCAGAACCAGTTCGACGCGCTGGTGGATTTTGTTTACAACGCCGGCGCAACTCATCTCGCCAACTCGACGCTGCTGCGGGAGTTGAACCAAGGCAACCATGCTACTGCCGCAGCGCAATTTGTGTTGTGGGACCACGCCGGCGGATGTGTTGTTCCCGGGCTGCTGAAGCGGCGCCAAGCCGAGCAGGCGCTGTTCCTCGCCGTCGAAGAAGTTGTGCAAAAAGCCGGAGCGTAAATCCGTCGGCGACTGCCAATATCATCTTCCAGCGACTCGGTCCGGATAAAGGTTGGCCGTTGCTCCTCCCCGTGTTTGTGCCGCCGAGCCCGAACTCGCACCCTGCATCTACGAACACCGCCGTTAATCGCGCCTGGTTGCAAAGCGATTGACACAGGCTTTCCCGCTGAAGCAGAATTCAGACACTTTGTTTTCCGGGCTTGCTCCGCGTCGCGGTCACTCCTTAGAAAGAGTTTCCAGAATCGGCACCCTGCGCCTGTCACCAGTCGGAGTCCGGAACTGTGGGCCATCACGATTTGCTTGAACCGTTGCTGAATCACGAATGAATGAAGAGAGGACTGTCTTGACCAAGAGATTTCTATTAGCGCTTGGCGCGCTTTCGCTCGCCGCTTTTAGCCAATTGCAGGCACAGACCCTGACTAACCTTGTCCATCAGCCGCCCGATGGCGCTGAGATCGAAATGCAACTGACCGACGGCACCGTGCTGGTGCAAGGCTACCAGGGCCAGGACTGGTACAAACTGACTCCCGATATCAATGGCAGCTACATCAATGGCACCTGGACGCAGGTCGCCAGCCTGGAATCCAACTACGATCCTTACGCGATGGCCGAGGCCGTGCTGGCCGATGGCCGCGTGCTGATCGAAGGCGGCGAATACAACTTCGGCAGCTTCTCGTTCACCAACCTGGGCGAGGTCTACGATCCGGTGGCCAACACCTGGAGCCAGCTGACTCCGCCCAGCGGCTGGGATTACATCGGTGACTCGCCTTCGGCGGTGTTGCCCAACGGTCACTTCCTCATCGGCCGCAAGTTCGACATGCAAATGGCCGAGCTCGATCCCAGCACCATGACGTGGACGGCGATGGGTTCTTCCGGCAAGAGCGACTGGAACGCCGAAGAGGGTTGGGAGTTGATGCCCGACGGCACCCTGCTCACGGTTGACGTGCTGAACAATCCGAACTCCGAGCGCTACATTCCGTCGTTGCAGGAATGGGTGTCGGATGGTCCAACGGCGACCAACCTGCAAGGTCCGCCGGAAGTTGGCTGCATTCAGTACGGCGGCGGCGAGTATTGCCCGCCGGGAGAAACCGGTCCCGGAATCCTGCGTCCGGATGGAACGGTGTTTGCCACGGGCGCAACCCATCAGGGCGCGCCTGCCGGTCACACGGCGGTCTATCATCCGGGCTCCAGCCCGACTGCTCCCGGCACCTGGACGGCCGGTCCTGACTTCCAGAACGGCGACGACGCCGGCGACAACTTCGCTGTGCTGCTGACCAACGGCAAAGTGCTGGTCGAAGGAAACTCCGGCCGCTTCTACGAGTGGGACGGCACCAACTTCACGCCGACGCTGACCAGCTTCGGCGGCAGCCTGATGGTTCTGCCCAACGGCCAGATTCTGGTGGGCGGCTCGCAGGTTTACACCGCCAACGGTGGCGCTCTGCAGATTTGGGCGCCGACCGTCACCATCGTTCCCTCCACCGTTACGCGCGGCCAGAGCTACTCCGTATTTGGCCGCCAGTTCAATGGCTGGTCGCAGGCTGGAAACTTCGGCGACGAGTTCCAGACAGCTACTAACTATCCGTTGGTGCGAATCACCAACAACGCCACCGGACACGTCTTCTACGCGCGCACTCACGACCACAGCACGATGGGCGTGGTCACCCGCGCGGTGCCGACCTACACGCACTTCGATGTACCGGCGAACATGGAGACGGGCCCCAGCAAGCTGGTCGTGGTGGCCAACGGCATCGCCTCCAACGCGGTCAACATCACGGTCCAGTAATCGCAAGTTAACCTCAACCTGCTCCTCCTGCGCTGACTGGGCGTAGGAGGAGTTTTCTTTTTCAGGCACGTGATGAGCTGGGTTCGCGAGATTGTCTTGGCGGGTGAAATCGGAGATGCTTAACTGTTGGGTGGATGGGTTACCAGCTCCCACACTTCTTCATGGACGCTCTCCAGCAACTTTTCGAGAAGCACTTCGGGGCTGCGCCGGAAACCGTGGCGCCCTTGGGCGGCGCCTTGGGCGCGTCGGAGCGAAAGCTCTTCCGACTGCGCCGTGGGGAACAAAGCGCGATCGGCGTTTTGTACAACTCGCGTGAAGAGAACCGCGCGTTCCTGGAGTTCTCTCGCCACTTCCGTCGGCACGGCCTGCCGGTTCCGGAGATTTACGCCGAGAACCTGAAGCGCGGCGCGTATCTGGAAGAAGATCTCGGCGATCTGACACTGTATGAGTTTCTGACGAAACACCGCTCCGGTGCGGTGATTGCGCCCGAGGTCATGGCCGCGTATCGCAAGGTAGTGGCGGCGTTGCCGCGCTTCCAGGTCGAGGCTGGGCGCGATCTGAATTACAAGGTCTGCTACCCGCGCGCGCGCTTTGATCGGCAGTCGATCGCGTGGGACCTGAACTACTTCAAGTATTACTTCCTGCGGCTTTCCGGAACGCCTTTCAATGAACAGCGGCTGGAGAACGACTTCCGCCGGCTGACGACTTTCCTACTCAAGGCCGACAGCGATTACTTTCTCTATCGCGATTTTCAATCGCGCAATGTGATGCTGCGCGATGGCGAGCCGTATTTCCTCGACTACCAGGGCGGGCGCAAAGGAGCGCTGCAATACGACATCGCTTCCCTTCTCTTCGACGCCAAGGCCGATCTGCCGCCTGAGTTTCGCCAGGCGCTGCTCGACGCGTATCTGGACGAGCTGGGCAAATTCATCGCGCTCGATCGCGAAGAATTTCTGCGTTACTTCTACGCATTTGTCTACGTGCGCATCATGCAGGCGATGGGCGCGTATGGTTATCGCGGGCTGTACGAGCGCAAGACGCACTTCCTGCAGAGCGTGCCGTACGCGCTGAAGAACGTACGCTGGCTTCTGGAGAATGTCGAGCTGCCGATCAAGCTGCCGGAGCTGATGAAGGCGTTTCGGGCGATGGGTTCGTCGGAGCGGTTGCAGCCGGCGGTCGAGCCGGAGCGGTTGACGGTGCGCGTATCAAGCTTCTCGTTTCATCGCGGCGTGCCGCAGGACAATAGCGGCAACGGCGGCGGCTTTGTCTTCGACGCGCGCGGGCTGCCGAATCCTGGCCGCGAAGAGCGCTTCAAAAGCCTCACCGGACGAGACGCTCCGGTGATCGAATACCTCGAGCAATATCCTGAGGTGCACGAATATCTCCGGCACGCGGAAGCGCTGGTGGACGCCAGCGTCAAGAACTACCGCGAGCGCGGCTTCAAGAACCTGATGGTGTCGTTCGGATGCACCGGAGGCCAGCATCGCTCGGTCTATCTGGCCGAGTCGCTGGCCAAGCATTTGCGTGCGGAGAACGGCGCCGACGTGGTGCTCACGCATCGCGAGCTGGAGAAACAAGCCTGATGCGTGCAATGGTGCTGGCAGCGGGGCTGGGCACGCGGTTGCGTCCGCTGACCGATGATCGGCCGAAAGCGTTGGTCGAAATCGATGGCCGCTCTCTGCTGGAGATTGCATTGGCTCGCCTGCGCAGCTTCGGCATCAACGACGTCGTCGTCAACGTGTTCCACTTCGCTGAGAAAATCGTTACTTACCTCAAGGCTCGCGAAAACTTCGGCATGAACATCGCGATCTCGCACGAAGAAGTGCTGCTGGATACCGGCGGCGGATTGAAGCGAGCCTCCGACTTCTTTCTGCAAGACAGCTCGGACGAGCCGTTCCTCGTCTACAACGTCGACGTCCTCAGCTCGATTGATCTCGCGCGCATGGTGGAACTTCATCGCAGGCGTGAAGCGCTGGCTACGCTGGCGGTACAGCGTCGCGACAGTTCGCGGTTACTGCTGTTCGACGATGATTTGCAGCTGTGCGGACGGCATTCTGGCGGCAGTGAACCTGAAATGGTGCGTCCGGCGGCCCACATTCGGGCATTAGCTTTTTGCGGTATTCACGTCATCTCGCCGCGCCTGTTTGCGCTGATGGACGAGACGGGCGTTTTTCCTATCGTGCCGGTGTACTTGCGGCTGAGCGAACAAGGCGAGCGCATTGTCGGCTTCTCCGCGGACGAGTATTACTGGCGTGATTTGGGCAAGCCGGGAAGCCTAGAGCAGGCCGCTCGCGACCTGCGCGAAAAAATCGTAGCGCAGTAACGGATTCGGTCTACGCCGATCCTGATGCTCCCAAGGCCCTGCGGAACAACCAGTTTTTCCAGTCCTTGCGCTCAATTTCCGGCATCGCCGGCAGCGTTTTCCCGATAGGGTTCTATCCGGAATCTCCCGCTTTTGAGCGCCCCTCACAACGTATTTGCCTGCATATCCTTCTAAGAATTGAGAGGGCAGAGTTCCCTCCCATCGCCTAAGAATTGAAAACATCCAGGTAATCGATCCCGATGCGGCGCGCGACATTCCTGCTCTTATGGACCTTGGGCCTGACCTCTTCGATGCTGGCGCAATCTGCTTCCAGTCCCTGCGCCAACCACCTGATTCGCTGCTTCGCCCCGGATGAAGAAAGTCTGATGGAAACCGGGCCACCGTCGCCGGCGGCCACCACAGCTCATCCGGTGGTGATGGAGATTCGAGAGTCACACGGCGGCGTGCTGGCGCATCACTGGATTGAGTTGGAGACCTCGCGGGGCATGGTCAGCATCGGCTATGGGCCAGCCAGTATGCCGTTCCTCGATGCCGGACAAATTTCCATCTGGGACGAGCACGGCAACGAACAGAGCTCGGGCTTGCACATTCTCCCGACCCACTTCAATTACGCCAAGCCACCGGGAGTGGGACGCATCGTCGGGACGCCAATCGAGCTGACCCAGGCGCAAGCCGACGCAGTGCTGAAAAAAGAGAGCCATCGCAAGGCTATCTTCCCTTACATTCCCATCTTCCACGACTGCCGGACTTTTGTTTGCACGGTGAAAGCCACCGCCGACGGCAAGTCTACGCTGCCGTGTTATTTCCTGTTCAAGGGCTACTGGTAAGTCGGCAGGCAAATCCGCACAAAAAGAAAAGAGGGCAACCGTGGGGCTGCCCTCTTTTGTGAAGCGTTAGGTTGAAGTTTACGGCTCAGGAACGGCTGCGAATTCCACGTTCTGAACCTGAACGCCACCCACCGACACGCGGCCATCGGTCCAGGTCACGAAGGCAGTCTGACCCTGGGCGGTGTTGTAGTCATAATCACCGGCGTAGCAGGGCTGGACGCCACCGTCATTCTGGGTGGGCTGCGGGATGAGGGTGTCGCTGATCTGGATATTGGCTCCCCAGGTCTGACCGTTGTCAGGCGACTGGACGCCGTAGCGATAGTAGCTGCAACCGGGGTCGGTGGCTACGTTGCAGGCGGTGGTCGCCTGGCGGCGATCGTACCAGGCCACAGTCACTTTCGACTGCGGCGTGAAACCGGCAGCATTGTAGTTAACCGACAGCGAAGGCATCCACTGCGTCTTGTACTGGCCGCCCGGATCATCGTTCAGCTTGATCGGAGTCGACCAGGTCGTGCCATTGTCGGTGGAGCGGACATAGTAGATGTCGCCGTGATCATTCGGCGCTTCGCCCTGTCCGGCATAGGCATAGTGAACGACGCCACCGGCGCCAACGCCCGGCTCGCCCCATCCCATGTGCCGCCAGATCGGATAGACATCGGCGAAGTAGCTGTTGGAAGCGCACACGCCGTCGCCAACGGCATTAAAGCGCGGACCCAAGGTAGCCGAAGTCCAGGTCACGCCACCGTCGTTCGAGCGGAACATGAGGTTCTGGCGCGTGGAAAGTCCACCGTTGCCCTCATCCATACCGGCAACAAAAACGGTGCTGATGTAGCCGGCGCTTGGCGGCGGCGGCCCGATGGGCGAACCGGTCACCTGAACGTCGCGGATAAACGTATTGGTGTTGCTGATGGTCGAGCTGGTCCAGGTGGTACCGTCGTCCGAGTAAACCAGCTGCAGGGCGCCGACGCCGACAGAATAGTTGCCGAATGAAATGTACATGCGGCCATACTTGCGGCTGAACGGATTGTTGTCGACCCACATGGACTCGCGATCGTCAGCCGAGCTGTTGGAAGCGCAGGCGCCGACGGTCCAGTTGATGCCGTCCGGCGAAGTCCACAGGCCGATACCCTGGCCGCCGCAACCCGTCGCCAGATCGCCGGCAAACCACTTGTTCAGCCTGGAGTTGAAGACGACAATCGGATCGCCGTAATTGGTTCCGTGGCCGCTGGCGAACGGAGCAGGCTGAATTTCGGTGAAGGTCTGGCCGCCATCCGTCGAGTAGGAAGTGCCGGAATAGCTGTTGCCATTGTGGTCGTTGTAGTTCACAACGATGACGTCTTCACCCACGCGGGTGCTCTTGTACACCATGCTTTCGCTCTTGGTACAGCTGCTGCCCGAAGAGCAGTTACGGTTGCTGACCAGAACGTTGGGGGGCTGAGGAGCATCGTTGTCCATGGAGTCACCCTCGACGTCCACATCGGGACGGGGAATGACACCGCATTCCATCAGAGCCAAACCGGCGCGCATGTTCTCCTGCTGGAGCAGGTGCAGCGAGGCGATCTGGGAGCAGTCGATACCGGTGGTTGTCATCTGGGCCTGCGCCAAGCCAGGTCCAAGGGTCAACGCCGCCAAGCCTAAGGCTGGAAGCGCCAAACGGAGCATACCTCTTGTTGTACTCATTTCTCTCCTCTGTCCGCGCCAGCTTTCGCCTGGCCCGAACCTTCAGGCTGCGTACTAGGACTTGGCACCGGAGCTTTCGAGGCAAAGTAGTCCTCGTCCATCCAGATACCGGCTTTCTCTTTCATGGATTTCAGCTCTTCGCGCAACCCCTCCGCTTGGAGCTTCTTTTCGATTTGCGACGAAACTTCGCTTAAGTCTTTACGGCTGCGTTTGACTAACTGGATAAACAGATATTCATCGGGACCGTCGCTGATCTGCGCCCACTCGCCTTCGGTCTTGAGGTCGAAGGCAGGCTTGTCCATACCCGGCGGCAACTCGCCCCGGCCGAAAGTAAGGGGGTCGGGGTCGGCAACCACATCGGTGCGACCATGCGGGATGGCGTTAATCGTGGCGATCACATCTTTATGCGCGGCAATCGCCTGCTTGACGGCGTCGGCCATGGCTTTAGCCTGGGTGCGATTCAGGCCTTGTCCATTGTGCGGATTCTCAGCGCCCAGAATGAAAACGCGGCGAATCTTCACCACGTCATAGTCGTCAAGATGGGCGTCGTAGTACGCCTTAATCGCCGCCGAAGTCGGCTCCGCTTGCTCCTTCAAACGCGCGAACTCGGCGTTTGAGAGAATCTGCGTGCGGTCAATGGCCAGTTGACGCTGCACTGCCGGAGTCTGCTCAAGATGATTGGCTTGCGCCTGCTGCGAGAGCATCAGCAGCGAAGAGTAGTTGTCGGCAAGCTTCTTGCGGCTCAGGTCAGCCGGACCCTGCTGGGCTTCCAGATCTGCGATGTACTGCTCGAACTCTCCCTCAGTGATTTGCTTGTCGCCGACTTTCAGGATGACCTTGTTCTTGTCGGCGGGCTTTGGCGCTGTGGTCGAGGCGGCATTGGCCGGAGCAGTTGGCGCGTCGGAAGGCTGAGCTTGGGCTTGTGCGGCAACGGCGAGCGAAGCTGATGACAAAAGAACGGTAAGAAGATAGGTACGCACCGAGGCGTGCAAAACAGATTCCCTGAACAAGTAAACCCTTTCGCCCCCGGACAGTAGGAACACTCTTTCCTTGCGGCAGATACACGTAAGGAATGGACCGTCCTGAGCCGGATCCGTCAAGTACAGCAGCTATTGGTGAGAATGCAGTTCAGCTTCCAGCGAGTGCGGCACACAGAACCCTGAGACAACTCCCAGAAACTACAAGCGATAGTAGCTGAGACTCCGGATTCCAGCAACACGAAAGTTCCGTTGACATTGCAAAATCTTGCGAGAATCAGAGCGCCACTTTCCTCTTCTCTCGTTCTCCTTGATAACGAGAACCGGCCTTCGGGGAGTCGCTCTCAGGCGAGCACCTTGGCAAAAGTTCAACAAATAATTGGGTTTGCCCTGGAGTCGTGTGCTGCGGAAAGCAACACGGCAAAGCTGCTGCTCATCTACCTCGTCGTTAGCCATTCCCGTTTTGAGGCCGTGTATGTCTCGCCTGCTTTCTCCTGCTTTGTCCTTGATGTCAGCCGTGTGCCTGCTTCTTCTATCCGTCAATTGCGGGGGAGGGAGTTCTAACAGCAATTCCGGCGGGTCTGGTGGATCCGGAGGATCTACCACCGTTTCCATCGCTATCTCTCCCACCACGGCAACTGTTACCTCCGGAGGTACACAGCAATTCCAGGCGACGGTAACCGGCTCCACGAATACCGGCGTGACCTGGCAGGTGAACCAAGTGACCGGCGGCAGTACGCAGAACGGAACCATCTCCACCAGCGGCCTCTATACCGCTCCGACTACAGACGTGTCGCTTCAGGTGACGGTGACCGCCGTTTCCAATGCCGACACCACCAAGACCGCCAACGCTACGGTGACGGTGAACCCTGTTACTTTGCCGCCGCCAACAATCACGGTGACCATCTCGCCGACGACTGCGACGGTCGGAGCCGGACAGACGCAGCAGTTCGCCGCGACCGTCACTGGCACGACGAACACGGCCGTGACCTGGTCGGTCGACGGGATTTCCGGCGGCAACACCACGGTTGGAACCGTGAGCATCACCGGCTTATACACCGCTCCGGCCACCGCGGCCGGACACACCGTGACGGCAACCAGCGTTGCCGACACCACGAAGAGCGCGAGTGCCGCGGTGACAGTGCTGGCGATGACGATCGCGCCAACCACCACCTCGCTCACTCCAAAGGGCAGCCGGCAATTCACCGCTACCGTGCAGGGCACCGGCAATAACGGCGTGACCTGGTCGGTCGATGGCGTAGCGGGAGGCAATCAATCGACAGGCACGATCAGCAGCACCGGACTTTACATCGCGCCTGCCAGCACTGGCTCGCACACGGTGAGCGCAGCCAGCGTGGCGCTGCCAACCTACAGCGTGAACGCCGCCGTGTCGGTCATCAATGCGCCGCAGGGCAGCGCTTCGATGCTGACTTACCACAACGACGATGTTCGCGACGGCGTGAACAACACTGAATCGACATTGAATACGAACAATGTGAACACGCAGCAGTTCGGCAAGCTCGACGCGTTGCAGGTCGACGGGCAGGTCTACGCTCAACCGCTCTATCTGCCTAACCTGACCATCAACGGCGTGCAACACAACGTAGTATTTGTCGCCACGGAGAACGATACGGTGTACGCCTTCGATGCCGACGGGCTCTCCGACTCGGCTTTGTGGAAACAGCACCTGGCAACACCTCTCCAGGTCAACGATCAGGAAGGCATCAAGCCGCTGCTGGGTATCACTTCGACTCCGGTCATCGACAGCACGACCGGAACGATGTATGTGGTGACCGACGGCCTGGAGAATGGGAACAAAGTCTTCCGTCTGCACGCGCTCAGTGTCGCGACTGGAGCCGAAAAGTTCGGCGGGCCCGTCGTGGTTACGGGGACGGTCGCAGGTACCGGATGGGACAGCAACAACGGCCAAATCACGCTGGAGACCAACTGCTATCAGCGTAATGGCCTGGCCCTGAATCCGGCCACCAACTCCATCAACATCACCTTCGGCCACTGCAATCACGGCTGGATACTCGCCTATGACAAGGCCTCGTTGCAGCAGGTCGCGATCTATAACGTGACTCCCGACGGCGCGGGCGGCGGACTGTGGGGCGGCACGCCGGCCATTGACGACACAACCGGCGATGTCTACCTCATCACCGGCGTCGATCTGGGCGATCCCGCTCCCGATTACAACGACTCGGCGATGCGCCTGCAAGGCAGCAATCTGACGGAGCTGGATTACTTCAAGCCGTCGAATGAGACCTACCTACGCGACAACGATGCCGACTTTGGCAGCGGCTCGCCGATCATCATGCCCGATAACCCGTCGCAATATCCGCATGAGCTGATTGGCGGCGGCAAGGACGGCCGCATCTTCGTGCTGAATCGCGATGACATGGGCGGCTATCAGCAAACCGACCACGTGATTCAGGAGGTGCAGACCGGCACGCAGCAGTTCGACAACATCTTCGCCACGCCGACGTACTTTAACGGCACCCTGTACATCCATTGCGCGCAGGATGTGGTCCGGGCTTTCAGCTGGGATTCCAGCACCGGACTGTTGTCGACCGCGCCGATCCAGAAAGGCACCGACACCTACGGCGGACACGGTGCAACTTCGTCGCTGTCGTCCAACGGGACTTCAGACGCCATACTGTGGGAGATTGAAAGCACCGCGGCCGGAAACGGAGGCCCGGCCATCCTGCACGCTTACGACGCCAACAACCTTGCCAACCAGATTTACAACAGCTCGAATACCGGAGGCCGTGACACCGCCGGAGCCGCCGTCAAGTTCAGCGCCCCGACGGTGGTGGATGGGCATGTCTACGTGGGGACGCAGACCGAACTCGATATCTACGGCCTGCTTCCGCAACAGTAACTGCGCGACGTAACAGACAAGGCGGGCTTTCGCGGCCCGCCTTTGTTTTGATCAGAAGTTCTCTTAGGAATCTTTCATCGGCAGCTTGCGCGCCGGGTCGGTCACCGCGTCGATCTTCACCGCGTAGGTGGAGCGGCGGGCGATGTCCTTATCGGTGATAAGGTGAACGTCGAGCAGACCTTCGGAGCGGAAGCCGGTGCGCAGGAAGTTCATTTCCGCCAGACACTGGCTCCAGCCTTCCATCCACAGCGACAGCTCGCGGCGCTGATCTTCGGTTCCCTCGAAATGCAGCAGGATGTCGATGTCGCTGCCGGGGCCGGCGGTGGCGTTCTTGGTGCTGCCGATAAGGTAGAAAGCTTTCACGCCGAACTGCTGCGGATCCAGTTGCGCGGCGATGCGCTGCGCCATGCGATAGCGCCAGCGCCAGTGCTCGTCGCCGGCGCGTCCGAAGGCGGCGATACCGGATTCGACTTGCGCGGCTTCGCGTAACGGCGGCGCCAGCATGGCCACTGCCTGATCGATGTCGGCGTTCATCAGGACGCGCAGAATCTGCCCGTTGGTCTCGCGCGGCACGTCGATAACCCGCAGGATCTCGGCAATGCCGGCGAACTCCGGCAGCAACTCCTGTAATACGCTGTGCGATTCCTTCAGAAACGACTCGCGGAAGATGCTGTTCGGGTCATCGGGATATAGCGGCAGGTAACGAATCGACGCCTCTACCAGGTCCTGAAAGAAGTGGGTGCCGAAGGAGAGGTCGGGCAGGTAATTGCCTTTTTGCCGCGCGACCTCGATCAGCATCGCGGTGTTGTTGATGTCCGAGTAGGTGACCGGCACGCCCATCTTGATATCGCCGCGGCTGCCCCAGCGGCCCGGGCCGATGAGGATGAACTGACGCTTGGGCAGCAGCTTGTTCAAGCGGCCGACGGCGCGGCCGACATCGCGCATCGATTTCTCGTCGGGAAGATGGCTGTAGCCCTCCAGGTCGACGTAAACGATGTGGGTGATTTCGGGAACCTTGCCGTTGGAGACGAAGCGATTCGCGGAAAACACCACGCGCTCGGGCGGAAGGTCGGGTGGTATCGCGACCGGCGCCGCATCTTCGCTGTAGCTCTGCGGGCGGCATTGCAGCAGGTAAAAATCGTTGCCGTCGAAGGCGAATTCGATGTCGACCGGCTCGCCCAGCTTGGCTTGCAGCAGCGTCAGCAGCTCGCGCACGTAACTGACGAACGGCGTCTTGCGAATCAGTCCTTCGAAGGTGAAAACGACGGTCTGCTTATCGAGGTCCGGCAGCAATCCCACGGGCTGCTCGATGCGATCCTGGTTCACGAACGACACGATGTTCCGCATCTGCGGATAACGCGCGCCGGTATAGTGCAGCAGCGCTTCGGCCTCCACCGTCTCAAACGAATTCGTCTCCAGGTTGATGACGTCGATATTGCGCGGCGAATAGCGCAGTATCTCTTCCACGGTGACGTTGGCGCGCAGGTTCGGCTGGCCCGGAGCGATGAGTACGGGATAGTCGTCGGCAACGCGATCGACGGCGCGCGTGCCCAGACCGGGCACAAGGCGAATCAATCCATCGCTGCGGCTGATGCGCGCCGACCAGCGAAATTCGTTGTTGCTGAAAGCTACTCCCGAACAGGCCGGGAAGAAATATTTGCCGATCGCCTGACCAACGACCTCCTGGATCAGGATGCCCATCTCCTCATGAACGTCGAGCAGGCCGCGCTCGGCGCGATATTCCGTCGGGTCGGGCCCGAAGATGGAAGCGTACACCTCGGCGATGGCGTCCATGAGCGCGGCCATACGCTCTTCTTTGCTGCCCTGGTTGCCGAGGAACAGGCTCTTGTACTTACCGGAGAACGCCGCGCCCGCGCGGTCTTCCAGCAAACTGGAGCTGCGCACGATGATCGGCTTGTCGCCCAGGTCGTCGAGGGCCAGCGAGAGTCCCTTGGCCAGCTCCGAGGGAAACGACGAACTCTTGAACAGCGCCACCAGGTGCGGATACTCCTGGCGCACCTGGTCGATCTCCATGTACTTCCAGTTGAGAACGTCTTCCAGCTCGTTGTGATGAACGAACTGCAAAATCCAGTCAGAGGTGATGTACCAGGTCTTGGGAATCTTGATCTGGTGCAGCACGCTGTCGGGCGGCGCGTTCTTGTCGACAATTTTCTTGGCCAGGAACAGGCCGGCGCTCTTGCCGCCTAGTTTGCCGTGGCAGCGCGGCGGATAGATGATGCGCCCGATCAGGTCGTAGAAATCCTTGACCATGATGGCGTTCTTGCCGACATTGATGAACTCCAGGCTCTCGGAAAAGAAGCGCCGGATGAGCGAGACGCGCAGACCTTTCTGCGTAGACAGCGAGAGCTCGCTCTCATTGATGTCGCTGTGGCGGAAGCGCTCGATGGCCTCGATGATGTCGCCCAGCGAGGTATCCAGCTCCTCCAGCGCGCGCACCAGGAAGCTGGATTTCTCTTCTTTGATCCAGGCGGTGACACAGGCCAGGATCTCGTTTTCGCTGAGATGTTCACTGGCCAGACGGAAGGCGTCGGCCGTGAGGTCGGCATTGTAGGCCGCCGACTCTTTGCGCAGCGGCCGATTCTCTTCCCCTACTACCTGCTGGGTCGGCGGACTGCCGCTGGTGCGCAGCAGCAACTGCTTGGCTTCGGCCACGCCTTTCCAACTCAGATGATTGACCAGCTTACGCGAGATGCGCTGCAGCAGAATGGGATCGGTGTCGCGCAGGAAGTCGAGCACGATGCGCCATTCGCCGCGCTGCTCGGCACGTCCGTCTTTCGTCGCGATCCGATCGAAGGCCGATTTCAAACGCCGCTGCATGATGTGTCCGGAGATGCGGTCAGCGATGGTCTCGATCAGTTTGCGCTCTTCCTTCAGGAATGGGCCTTCGTCGGAGCGAGGCATCGGCACCCGGTAGGAAACTTCCACCGCCCCCACGGGCACGCCTTGCACAACGATGTTGGCGCTCTGCGTCCAGGCGGTCGGCTGGAAATCGGCCGATGCGATCACGTTATTCTCAAACAGGATGCGGGCCTGGCAATCGTGGGGATACTGCCAGCCGTGGGGCAGAATCTCCACGATGCCGTGGAAGATCATCTCCAGCTGCAATTCAGGCCGGTTCAGCAGTTCGTCGACGCGGTAAAGGCAGTTTAATTCCTTGGCGCGTTCCTGCAATTCGCGCAAGATGGACGCAACCTGTGTCTCGTCTCGACTCATGACTTTTTTCCGTTGGATGGGGGGACGGTAGAGTGAGGCTTCGTCTCGATCATGACTGCCTCCAGTCGCTGTCGAAGAAGAGGCCGCCACAACTAGTGGAGCTGTGACGGCCGATGCATTAGACCCAACCGCGCTCGTGACACGCCTTGGCCACGCGCCCGATAGCGATGGCGTAAGCGGCGTCGCGCATATAGAGGTTCTCGCGACGGGCAAGTTCCGAGACGGCCATGTACGCGGTGGTCATCTTCACGTCCAGCTTGCCCAGGACCTCATCTTTCTCCCAAAAGTAGTTCATGTTGCTCTGCACCTGCTCGAAGTAGCTGCAGGTAACGCCGCCGGCATTCGCCAGGAAGTCGGGGATGAGCAGTATGCCGCGCGCGTGAATCTGCAGCGTCGGCGTCGGGAGTGGTCGGACCGTTGGCGCCCTCGACGATGATGCGAACCGTAGGCGCAATCTTGCCGACGGTGTCGCCGGTGATCTGGTTCTCGATGGCCGCAGGAATCAGGATGTCGACCTTCTGCTCGATCCAGGCTTCGCTAGGCAGCATTTCATAGCCGGCGGCCTTCGCCTTGTTCTTGTCGATGCCACCGAAGCGGTCCGCCATCGAACGAAGCTGATCGAGATCGACGCCGGTCATCTTGCGATAGGTGTAGGAAACCTGGTCGCCCTGGTCCCAGCAGGAGACGGCGATCACTTTGCCACCCAGGCGGGTGTAGAGCTCGATGGCATACTGCGCCACGTTGCCGAAGCCCTGCACGCTGGCCGTGGTGCTCTCCGGCTTGATGCCGAGTTCCTTCAGGGCTTCGCGCAAAGTAAACACCAGCCCGTAGCCGGTGGCTTCCGTGCGTCCCTGCGAGCCGCCCATATCGACCGGCTTTCCGGTGATGAAGCCGGGATAGCGGCCGCCGTGGATTTGCTCGAACTCGTCCAGCATCCACAGCATGTGCTGCGCGTTGGTCATCACGTCGGGGGCGGGCACATCGGAGATTGGGCCGACATTCTTCGCCACCTGGCGAACCCAGCCGCGGCAAATCTGCTCCTGCTCGCGCTGGCTCAGGTTATGGGGATCGCAAATGACGCCACCCTTGGCGCCGCCCAGCGGTATGTCGACCACCGCGCACTTCCAGGTCATCCACATCGACAACGCGCGGACGGTATCGACCGTTTCCTGCGGGTGGAAGCGGATGCCGCCTTTGCCCGGGCCGCGCGCGTCGTTGTGCTGCACGCGGAAGCCGCGGAAGATCTTCACGCTGCCGTCATCCATGCGTGCCGGAATGGCGAAGTGGAACTCACGCAGCGGATAACGCAACAATTCGCGCGTGGATGGATCCAGGCCCAGGTATTCGGCCACTTTGTCGAATTGAGCTTGGGCGATGTCGAAGGAATTGAGAGGTTTGGATTTCTTGGCAAGTGCTGCTTCAGCGCGATCTTTTTTCGTCGCGCTCACTTCAGGTGCTGCAGTTTCAGACATAATGCTTCTCCAAATTTCTATAAATGCGCAACCTTGTATGTTCCTTGGGCCAGGCGGCGAAGGCAATGACTACCCGCACACGGGCCTGTGACCGCCTGCCGCAATCTTCTATGCTATCAAGGCAGGCGCATTAACCCCAGCCTCTTTCCTATGCAGGGCCGAAACCCCGTCACAGACCCCCCGCCCTATTTCAGCTTGCGCCCGATCCAGGAATATTGCCAGGCCAGCGAAAACGCCTGGTAGTCGCCTCCAAAGCGGATGTAAGCGCCGTTGGCGTAGCTGAATTTCAGCGACTGGTGCTTGCTGATGGGGAAGGCCGCCGTGGCCCCGACGCGCGAGTTCCTCTGTAATGTCGCGGGATTCGGAACGCCTTCGACGCTGGTAATGCCGCCCACCCAGAAGTTGGCGTCCAGCGACGCCCACATGCGCGGCTTGAAATCGTAGCTGAGGTGACCTTCGAAGGCGCCGATGGGTTCCTGCGACTGGGAGCGCGTGCCGGGATAATACTGGTTCCGGGAGAACCAATCGGTATTGGTGGTGAAGAGCCAGCAACCGGCATAGCCGTCCAGCACCCACTTGCCCCAGCGCTCCGAGTAGCCGAACTCCGGCTTGAATGCCCAACGATTGATGCCGATGTTGACCAGCTTCGTCGGATCGTACTGCCCCGTCGGCGCCTGCACGGCCAGGCTGACTCCCAGTAGCGTCTTCTGCTTCCACTTCATAAATTGGGGCAGCTTCATCGCGGGGCCGCCCTTCAGGTTGACGGAGAAGCGCGCGAAGCCGTCCGCCAATCCCGAGCGATAAAGGTGCTGCTGTTGGTTGACGATGAGCCCCTCGAAACTTCCCACCGAATACGGAACGCCGACGGTGATGTTGGCCGAACGTCCGAAGAAGCTGAGCGCGTGATAAATCGTGGGGGTAAAAATCTCGATGGTGCCGCTGGCGTCTTTGATGGGAACGCTGTCGTCGAATTCAATGCCGCCGGTATAGAAGTTTGAAGTGACGGTGAAGGCGTTGGAATTGACCGGAGTGACGACATACGCGCGGGGCGCCAGCGTCTGACCCATAGCCGCCGTGACGAGAGAAATAACCGCAAGCATGAGCGTCGCGACTGCGCGGGGCGCGCGTACTTGTCTGGTGCCTGGCATCTCGCTAGGAAAAGAAATTTCGTTACCGGGTTAAGTTGGAAGCGGCTCGGTTCAGCCTGACAGGAGAGAGGTCAGGCGGAACCGAGCTCCAAGCATTACGCCGCACACAACTACTCGTGACTCTGCGGCTCGTTGCCGTTCAGGCGGTACACCATCGCTGTCTTGGTGCAGCCAAGTTCGAGCCAGTCCTGGACATCGCGCTGTAGCGAGACGTAGAACTGCGCCACCAGCTTCTTTTGCTTTTCGGCAAGCGCCGTCCGGTCGGAGAATTTCACCTGGAAGGCGAACTCCCCCACCAGCGGCTTGTGCTCGCCGCGCGTACGCCACAAACCTACATCGCATTTGGCTACGACGGCTTTACCGAAGTCGAGCTGTCCCAGTGGCAACAGCACCTCTTCGACGATCCCGCCATTGACCAGCTTCACCCTCTCCTCGCCGGGAGTTTTCAGTTCAGCCAGCGGGGGGAAGATCTTCATTAAGGTGCCCATCGATGTCGGATCGCTTTCGTGCACCTGGCTCGCTCCGAACTGGCAATTGTGCGAGTACAGGATGCGGTAACCGCCTATCCCGTCCTTCAACGGCAACGCCTCGGCCTTGAACTTGATGCGGTACTTGCCCGCAATCTTCGGGCGAACGTCAATGGCCGTCGCCGCAGCTTCGTCCGGATGACGATACTTGAAGACAATTTCCGGATCGCCCACGGGGAATCCGTCGACGTAGGCGATGCGGCGCCGCAGGATGAACGCGCTCTTGTACAGACGGAAGTCAGGAGTATCAACAAAAACGATCTCGCGCACCTCCGGCCGTAAACTGGCTTCGCGGTCTTCCACGAAACCAACTCCCACCTTCTTCGCGGTCTTCTGCACCAGCTTGCCGAACTGCCGGAAGCTGTCGACCGAAGTGAAGCGGTCGGGCTTCAGGATCAGCTTGGCTTCCAGGTAAGTGATCTTGTCCAGGGGCGTGCCGTCCGCATAACTTCCTGTCGGCCCCGCAGCCGCCTTGGCCTTGGGTTCGGCCACCGCGACCTTGCTCTTTTTCTCTTTTACCTTCGTCTTCTTGTCTTTTTTCTCTTTGCCGTTCTTCCCCACATTTACCTCCGCAATCCTGTCGTACAGGAAATCCTGACTCTATGTAGCGTCATATGGGCCGACAGACTATGTCCCGGCAATGCCTTTGTTCTGGAGAACGCGGACGACGACGCGACGGTTCTGGGCCTGACCTTCGGCCGTCTTGTCGCTGCCTACCTGGCGGCTTTCGCCCATGGCGCCTGGCGCCAGCATGTTGGTCATCGGAATGTGACCCTGCTGCATCAGAATGTTCGCAACGTTATTGGCGCGGTCTTCGCTCAGCTTCTGATTCAGCGAGGCGCTGCCAACCGAAGACGCGTAGCCCTTCACCTGAATCATGTAACCGTCGATGGTCTTGCCTTTCTCGCACAGAGCCGTCAACTGCGGAATGTACTTGGGGTCGACGGTCACCTGTCCATTGGCAAAGTAGACCGTGACTTCGTCCATGATGTAGTAGTCGTCAAGCTGGCCGAAGCGGGCCACGGCAGCGGCGACGGCGGCTTTGTTGGCGGCAATCTTTTTCTGCTGCTCGGTCAACTGAGCCTGCTGCTGCTGCAGCGCTTCGTTCTGAGCCTGCAAAGCGGCGTTCTGCTGCTCCAGTTCCTGCTGGTTCTTCTGAGACTGGACCTGGGTCTCATGCAGGCCAGCCTGGATCGACTGCGCCTGCTCCAGATCGTTGCCCTTGAACAAGACCTTCGTCGCCACCAGCTGATTTTCCGCGTTGTAGTTGCCTTCCACCTGCACCGCAAGGCCGGGTATGAGAGCGGCCATCGACATGTTCTTGCGACGCGCCTTCAACACGCCCTGCACCTGCGCAACCTGGGTGTCATCGGTCAGAACGACTACCAGGCCCGGTGAGTCCTGCGTCTGCAAAATCATCTCGGCGCCCTTGCGCCCCTTGATCAAACCTTGCGTCTTTACCGTCTGTGCGAAGACTGCGGTGCTGCAAACGGCAAACACCATGAGCGACAGCAACGCCGCCCGGAAGAACTTTTGTGTATTCCGATGAGTCATAGAATATCTCCCCTCTCCTAGGTGGTTCGAAATCGATTTGGCTCGTGGGCCGGAGCGTGACAGGCGGCCAACCTGCGCAGATTCGGCATCCGCGGCCGAATCTTTCGGTGCTGCGAACCGCACAAGCGCACTGTGTGATTAGGCTCCTAAATATGTACCGCCAGTGGCTGGTACGCGCCACTAGGAAAACTACTAGGCACCGCAAGCAGTTAGAGCTAGTTGGCGCTTAACCCCGCGATTGCGGCGGTTCGGCGGAAGCAGAAAACAACACCACCGCAGTGAAAGGGCGAAGCCAGCCGGGCGGCCTTCGGTCGAGCAGTCGGGGCTTCTCCTTGTCGAATAAGTCATTCGTTATCAGAAGCCTGGAGGCCGTTCTTCAACCTCTCTCGCAAGAGCCAGGCGGATGGTTCTATTGGGAGAAGCGGTCGATCAGCAATCCGTGGCGCAGCCCGCGGTCGCTGACCCGCAGTGCGTCTTTCTTGAGTTTGTCCATCACCGTCTTCACCACGCACGCGCCCGCCAGGATGACGTCGGCGCGCTTGGGCTGGAGACCGACAATCTTGCGGCGGTCATCAACCGACTGGCTACGATAAAGCTCGATCTGCCGCTCGACCTCGGCTCGCTCAATAGTCGATCCCTGGATCACGTTCGGATCATAGTTGGCCATCTGATGCTTTACCGCCGCGATGTTGGTCACCGCACCGCCCATCCCGACCAGCACGTCGGGCGAGGGCCGGTTGTCCAGGCGCGACAACTCCGACGAGAGCGAGTCGAGAGCGGCTTTTAGTTGATCGGGAGAGATGATGCCGTCGAGATGAAACTGCGCCGTGTAGCGGACTGCGCCAACGTTGAGGCTAAAACGCTCCTCGACGGTGGAACCGTGGCCGAAGGTAAACTGTGAGCTGCCGCCGCCGGTATCGAAGATGGCCAGCGAACCCTCCGCCAGTCCAAGCCCGGACTTCACCGCGATGTACGCCAGCCTTCCCTCTTCGTCGCCCGAGATGACTTCGACCTTCACCCCGCACTTCTGCTCGACCGCATCGATGAACTGCTGGCTGTTGCGCGCCGTTCGCATGCCCATGGTCCCCACAGCGGCGATCTGCACGGCATTGTTCTTGTGCGCCTCAGCGACCATGGCGGCGATCGCATCGACGGTGCGCTGCATCGCGTCACTGCTGATCTCGCCGGTCTTTTCCAGGCCTTCGCCCAGCCGCGTGATGTCGGCGCGATCGACGATGGTGCGCCACGTCCCGTCCGCGCGCCGTTCGCTGATGTTGAACTTAACGGAATTGGTGCCTATATCGATGACCGCGTAGTTTGGCATGGATTCCCTAGCTCTTCATTCCCACCAGCGCCTTAAGCCCGCGCGGGTAGCTGATGTTCTCGTAATGGTCGAGCTTCAGCTTGCGCACAGTGGCGATCACGCGCTCCGCATCTTCCAGTTCCATGGCAATGGTGAGCGTCTTCTTGCCGTCGGCGGACACCTCGGCCAACTCGGCCATGCAGCCTTCGACGGTATAACGGGTTCGTGTCTTATGTACCTGCACCACGCGCAATCCCGGAACCGGCTTGGCCAGTTCATCGATGAACTGCTCAAGCGTGTACTCGTTGCGGTCCACGTGCGGCAAGGCGATGCCCAGCACATCGAACACCTTGCTCACCTCCGACGCCGGAAACGGAAAACCCTGTTTCAGCACCGGCTTCCACTGCTCCAGCCCGTCGGGGTTGGACTGCTGAAACTTTTTGATGTCCATCAGGCCGTCGCGCACCTTGACGTTTTCCGAGGTCACGGGCGAGAGGAAGTAGATTTCGTCGCTGTCCTGCGTTCCCTTCGAGGTGTACGCGGCGAAGGGATTAGCGGAACCGTTGAAGTTGTCGCCGAAGGTACGCCACTCCCAGCGAGGGATGATTTCGTTAGCCATAAAAAAGAACTCCGCTGCCGCCTATGTCTTACCGGTAACAGCGGAGTCTACGCACAGGTCCAGCTCAAATCAAGAGCGCTGCCGATAGTTCGCACTCAAGGGTCAGTGCCAGTGGCAACAATGAGCCATTCCTTCCCGCAATGGCACGCTCTACTATCCCAATGAATTAAAGATGTGCTGAGATCTTCCGGAAGCAACCGACAATCAGACGTAAGCAAACGAGAGATCGGCCGTAGCTCGTAGTCGGCCGATCGTTCGTATCCCGCCGCCAAGGAGCATGTTATGACCGTGCGTAACTGTCCGACGCGGCCCCAATCCTTCTCGCGCTCCCGACTCGGGGCCTTCCGCGCGCTACCTCTCACACTATGCCTGTTTCTTCTCGGCCTTCTCGTCTCCGGAGGTCCAACCATGGCTCAAGATGGCAACACACCCACCTCGCAAGAGATTCAGGCCTTGCAGGCGAAGATTGACGCCCTCAACCAACAAGTGCAGTTACTGACCGCCCAAAAAGCCTTGCAAGATGCCCAGTCCGCAGCTAGCGCGGCCGCTCAGGTTGACGCTGCGACCCAGGCAGCCAATCTCGCCGCCCAGCAAAAGGCAATCTCCGATGCGCAAACTGCAATTGCGAAGAACAATCTGACGGTGCCTGATTCGGGATACAAGGGCGAAGTATCGGCTGGCGATAAAGCCGGCTCGTTTGAAGCCTCTTTGCTGGCCTCTAAGGCACTCACCCTCGCCGCCGACAATATCGCAACGAAAGTAAAAACCGCCCGCGATAAAGGTCCTGGGTGGAACACCGTCGTTTTGTACGCAAATTCCGACGTTCCAGACTTTCAGTCGCTGCTGGCCTACGACGCCCAGCGCCAGGCGATCTCTGACCTAATGGGCGAGGCTTCCCAAGACATCGAAAAGACGTTGACTCAATACCCGGCAGCCCGGTTCCTTACCCCCGCGACGATCGGAATGGGCATGGACGCGGCCAACAAGATTCTCGGCTACTTTCGCACCGACTACTCCATTCAAGGCATTGTCGTCGCCTCCGATGATCTGCAACTGATCAACGCTCTTGCCGGCGCACTCACCGAGAAAAATATCGGTGTTTACCTGCCCGCCATTTACAACGCGATGGCCCTGAACAACTCAAGCGTGGTCAGCGAACTCAAAAGTCTTGCGGACCAGAGGGCTAAGTTGCAGGGGAACGTCGACAAAGCCACGGGGAAGTCGGACGAGCTAACGGCGGAAGCGGCTAAGGAAACTGACGTAGCCAAGAAGAAACAGCTGACGGACGGAGCAGCCAAACTAAAGGACCTTGCCGCCAGCGGGAAGAACGTTGTTGCTGCCTGTGACGCCTTCCTCACAAAGCTGACGACGGCCGATGACAAGTCGAAAGTTCCGCTGGCGATCATCGCTCAGCAGCGAGCCGTCCGCGAGCAGTTGAGCAAAGGCGGCGCCGTGCTCATGACGGCTAAAGTCTCTTCGGCCGGCGGCACCTACTACACCAAAAAGAACATGTGGACCTTCTTCGGAGCGATGCCTTTCTACGTGATGGGCGGGGCGGTCATCAACTTTACCGTCATGGAAGGGCCTGGCGGCAAAGTCATCGTCGCCGGTGCTCTACCGGTCGATGCCGGCTACTACAAGGCAACCGATGTAGCTAAACAATTCGAACTCACGAAGTAGACGCATACGCAGACGTTGAGCTTCCCAGTTCGTCGAACTGCACTGCTCGCGGTTTCCGTCTGGAGATCGCGAGCACGACCTCGTTCTCTACCAGCCCAGCTTGACCGCAAACTGCACCTGGCGCGACGTGGTCGAGGTGCTGGTAATCGCGCCCGCCGTCGGGTTCACGCCGGAAGGCGTGAAGGTGATCAGGTTCGGCGTGTTGAAGTTGGTATGGTTCAGGATGTTGAAGATCTCCGCGCGGAATTGCAGGTTCAGCCGCTCGCTCAGCTTCGTGTCCTTCACCGCCGAGAAATCCCAGTCAAACAGGCCGGGGCCGGTGAGCGTATCGCGGCCCAGATTCCCATAGAAGCCGCTGTTGGGCGGCGGCTGCAAGAATGCCGCCGGATTGAACCACTCCGACGGCGAGCCGATGATCACGTTGCCGTTGAAATTTGGATTCACGAACGGCCGGACTGGATTGCGCGTGTCGCCGTTGTTCGACGGGTTGTAGCTCAACTGCGGCGTGAACGGGAAGCCGCTCTGCGCCAGCACGATGCTGGTCACCGACCAGCCGCCGATTACGGTATTGCCGACGCCTCCGAGGTGGTTCGCGTACATCTTGCCGTTGCCGAAGGGCAGCGCGTACACCAGGCCGATCGAGGCAAGGTTGCGCACGTCGAAAGTTGCCGGTCCCCAATCGGCGCGCAGGTCATAGGGATTCGCCACCAGGCCGGGGGCGTTCCCTGCTGTCGTCTGGTTCAGCGAGTCGCCATCGTCGAGCGCCTTCGACCAGGTGTAGTTCGCGCGCAGCGACAGATCGTGGCTGAAGCGATGATTCAGGTTGACTTCCAGCGCGTTGTAGCTGGCGGTGCCGGTCGAGAACCAGGTCCACGTGTTCGCCAGCGTCGGGTTCGCCTTCGGTGTTCCTGCCGGAATGTAGTACGTGCCCGCCGGAATCGGCGTGCCCGCCAACCCTGCCGGGAAGTTCGCTGGATAGTCGGCCGGACATGGGGACGCCGGACAAATCACCGGCACCGGCGTGTTGCGCGTCAGCGCCGATCAGTTCATGGTAGCCGTGCGATCCGATGTAGCCGATGGTGAAGGAAGTGTTGGGCGTGATTTCCTGCTCGATGCGCAGCGACCAGGAAATCAGCGTCGGCATCTGCAGATTCGGCTGCACGCCGCCGGGGCTCAGCAAGGCTTTCGCCGGCGCCGGAGCGTCCGGGTCGATGGGCAATTTCGACACCGGAAGCGAGGCGATCGTGTAGGTCGGGTTGAAGGGCGCGTTCTGGTCCATGCGGTAGCCCAGCGCGTCCTGCAGATCGTTGTACATGCCGAAGCCCGCTCGTACCACTGTCTTGTCGGCAAACGGACTCCAGGCGAAACCGATACGCGGCTGCGGCAGGAACTTCGCGTTGTTCACCGTGAAGGAACTGCCGGCAATGCGAGGGTCGTTGGAGATCACGCCGTCGGGAAACAGGTAATTCGCAGCCCGTCCGTGCGCTTCGTTCCAGCCCGTCGAATATTCGTCGCGGAAGCCCAGGCTCAGGGTGAAGCGCGGGCTCAGCCGAATGACATCCTGCGCATAGAGCGCGCCGAACAGCGAGCGCCAGTTCATCTCCGTCGGCGCCGGATCGTAGAGGAAGCTGCTGGTGGTGCCGGCCAGAAACGTTTGCAGGCTGGCGAACGTGGCTTGTCCGTATTGGCTCAGGGCCAGCATCTCGTTCGACTGGAACTGCTGGAACCAGACGCCGAAGGTGAACTGATGGATGCCGTGCGTCAGGCTGACCTGGTCTTCATACGTATAAAGATTGCGCGCGACGTGAAGATTGCTGCCGTTGTTGCTGCCCGCCAGGCCAATCTGCGCCTGCGGATTCGAAGCCGCGCTTCCGCCCACCACCACCGCTCCAACTTGGTCGCCCAGCAGAAATCCAGGCACGTCGACAGCCGGCGTTCCCGGAGTCGGCTCGCCGGTGAAGAAATAGCCCGCGCGCGAATAACCGAAGGTCGCGACGTTCAGCAGCGACGGCGAGAAGATGTGCGTCTCCGCCAGGCTCGCCACCTGCTCGCGCAGGGTCAGCACGTCGGCGCTGTAGGGATCGGCGGTCGTCGGTGTGAAGTCGTTGCCGTCGTCGATGGTGTACACCGACGAGAACGTATCCTTCGGCGAGAAAACATGATCGACGCGAGCTGTACCGAAATTCTCCCGAATGGTCTGCAGCGGACTGCTCGACACTTCGGAGATCCCGTTAAAGGTCGGATCGTTGGCGGTCGGCGTTGGCCACAGGTTCAGCAGCGGCTTCACGCTGGCAACCGCCAAGGCTCGCGAAGCCAGCGATGGCACAAACGCCACCGACGTCTGATGCAGGTTCTGGGTAAAGCCCTCGTAGTTCACGAAGAAGAAGGTCTTATCCTTCTGGATCGGGCCGCCCACCGAACCGCCGTACTGGTTGCGCTGGAACAACGGCTTGGTATTGGCCGGGTCGAAATAATTGCGCGCATTCAATGCGCTGTTGCGCAGGAACTCGTACACGTCGCCATGCCACTGGTTGCTGCCCGACTGGGTGATGATGTCGATCTGTCCGCCCGGGTGCTTGCCGTACTCCGCACCGTAGGTGTCGCGCAAGACGTTGAACTCCTGCACCGCGTCCACGCCCAGCAGATTGCCGCTGGCGCCGCCCGGCGTCATGTTGTTCTCGGCCGCGCCGGTAAACTCCACACCGTTCAGCAGGAATTCGTTCTGCTGCGGACGATTGCCGGCCACCGCAAAGTTGTTGCCCGTGCTGGAATTCGAAACGCCCACCCCGCCGGTCTTCTGCGAGGTGAAGTTGACGATCTCCGGAGTCAGCTCCAGCAGCAGATCGTAGCTGCGCCCGTTCAGCGGCAGCGCCTTCACTTCCTTCTCGCCCACCAGGCCCGAAATATCCTGCGTCGTCGTGTTCACGATGGGAACGTCGCCGACCACCTTTACCTGCTCGCTGCGCTGCCCGACCTGCAAGGTCAGGTCGGCGGTCGCGTCCTGTCCGACCACCAGCACGATGCCGGTGCGAACCTGCTCGGCGAAGCCCGACTTGGAGGCATGGATCTCGTAGCGGCCGATCGGCAGCGCCACCAGCTGATACAGTCCGGACTGGCTGGTCGTGGTGCTCCGTGAAAGCTGCGTATCCACGTTGATCGCCGTAACCGACGCGGCGGTTATCGCGGCCCCCGTCTGGTCCGTCACCCGGCCCGACAAGTTCGCTGTCACCTGTCCCAGGGCGCTTGCGGAACAGAGGACGACCACGCAGAACATCAATCGCAACGAAGAACGGCGTTTGACAGGCATAACACTCCGTCGACAGACCAGTGGTTGAATTGACCGGAATCCGGTAAGAATCAACTACTTTAAGCGGATAAAATCGTTACTGTCAAACGGTTATAAACGACCTTCGAATCATTACCGCGCGCGGATTTCGTCGCCGACGAATCAACGGCAGGCGGCAACTTGGAAAACCTCGGGCTTGTCGATAAATCGGAGATTTTGAATTGGGGAGATGCCCGCTAGCAAAGCGAGGGCTACGGCAGGAGTAGAGTCAGAAGAATTTGGCTGCCCCCCAGGGACTCGAACTTGAGGCGTTTACGCGGCGTGAGCGTAGCGGGAGACGCGTGCCGAAATCCCGAGCCTCAGCGAGGGACCTCTTCTATCGGAAATGTTCGCAAGAGTTTGGCTGCCCCCCAGGGACTCGAACCCCGATATGACGCTCCAGAGGCGTCTGTCCTGCCATTGAACGAGGGGGCAGCAAGTGCGGCTATTTTTTGAAGAGCGCACCAACCACATGCGCTAAAACGATTGTATTGGTATTGCGAATCGAGCGTCAACCGCCGAGCGCCTTTATCGCGCAACCGGTTCCACATTGGTTGTAGAACACTCCGCTTGCGATTGCGTCGCTCCCGTCGCACTGTCTGACCGCGCGATAGAATATCCCAACGGATAAGAGGATCCATCTATGTCATCCATGCTGGGAAGTGTTGCTTTGACTGCTGATCAGTCCGAAGTAGCTCGGCGGTCGCTCGTAGCTGAACAGTGCGCCCTGGTTGTCGTCGACATCCAGGAGAAACTGCTGCCGCCCATCTTCAACAAGGAACAGCTGGTGAAGAATTCGCAGCTGCTGATCCGGCTGGCGAAAATTCTGGAACTGCCCACCCTGGTGACCACGCAGTACAGCAAAGGCCTGGGCGGCACCGTTCCAGAGATCGCGTCGCTGGTAGGTGATGTGGCGACCTATGACAAGATGGAATTCAGCTGCTTCGGCAGCGACCAGTTCCGCTCGCACCTGAAGGCCGTACCAGGCAACCGCAATACTCTCTTACTTTGTGGGATGGAGGCGCACATCTGCGTCATGCAGACGGCGCTAGGCGCGCTGAACGACGGCTACCTGGTGCACGTGGCCTCCGACGCTGTGGGATCGCGCGCGGAGTGGAATTGGAAGATCGGCCTGGAGCGGATGAAGTCGGCCGGCGCCGTGATCTCCTCGACCGAGATGATGATGTACGAACTGCTGCGCTGCTCCGGGACACCGCAGTTCAAGGAGTTGCTGCAGTATCTGAAGTGAGTGCGCAAGGCAGTAAACGTCCATTCGGTAAGAAGAAGTTGATGACGTCAATCGTGGCATGGACAACGAACGAATAATCGCGCTACAAGATGCTATCCGACATGCTTTTCCTGCGATTCCATACACAGGAAAAATCACCCGTTGCGACGGCGCATGGCTCCCGGAGCTGACCGAAGAGAACGCGATCCACGACGATGACAAATTCTTGTTTGAAGAGTTGAACAACCGTAAGTGGACTGATGTGCCCAAGAAATTCCTATATAAGATGCCGGGCGACTTTGTGCTACTTACGAATGAAGCTTTAACTGCTTTTCTGGCCGCTTGGCTAATATGTTCTTTGGACAACATCGAGGATGAAAATGTCGTGCGAGAGTATGTCGTGTACGCTTTCAGCCCGAGCGGTATAACACCGACCAGAGATTTCATAATCCGCCAGCTTTACGCTCTCAATCCGGAGCAGCGGTCGGTACTGCGCGTGCTTTTGGCGGAATTCGCCCTGCACGGGCCCTCCGAATTTTTAAAGAAACGCGCCGTGGATGCAGTCGAATTGATTGACAGCCTAACTGAGAGTCCTCGGGAATAAGCCGGGTGCCCCACACAATCCTGCATTTGGATTGTGTGGGTCTGTAGGAATTACGCGTGCAGCGCCGACAAGGGCACGTAGTTCTGCTGCGCACGCTGCCGGCGAACCCGCACATGCCTGGGCAAAGTCCCGACATACATCGCGATCTCGTCGCAGGCGTTCTGCCGCGAACACTTGTGGCAGTCCTTCAGCGCCTTATCGGGCAGCTCTTCCTTTTCGACTTCCTCGAAGCCCATCTTGGCGAAGAACTCCGGTATACGCGTGAACAGGCAGACGCAGGTCACGCTCTGCTTCTTGGCTTCCTTCATCAGCGCGTCGATGAGCACGCGCCCGGCTCCGCGACCCTTCGACTTGTTGGTCACGGTGATGGAGCGAATCTCGGCGAGGTGCATGCCGTAGAGGTGGAGCGCGCCGCAGCCGACAATCTCGCCTTCGTTTTCGACGACGATGAAGTCGCGGATGTTTTCGCAGATTTCCGACAGCGACCGCGGCAACAGGGTGCCGTCGCCAACGTGCACCTGAATCAGTTGATCAATGGCAAAAGCATCGGGAAGCTTTGCGTTACGCGCATGCATGGGCGACTCCTAAAATTTGGGATACCTTCTCTTTCGCCGTCTGTAAGGCTTCCCGAACCCGCGCTGGGGCCGTGCCTCCCGGGACGTTGTGAATGGCCAACACCTCTTTGAGTGTTAAAGCCTGGTAGAACGACTCGCCGGCAGTAATGCCGCAGAGCGCGTAATCTTCTTTCGACAGTTGCTCAAGTTCGCAACTTTGTTCCACGCACAGCCGAACGGCTTTGCCGATCAACTCGTGCGCCTTGCGGAACGGCACTCCCTGGCGAACCAGGTAAGCCGCCGCAGCCTGCGCATTCATGAAACCCTGACTGGCAGCCAAGTTCATGCGGTCGTACCGAAACTCGACCGTGTTCATGAAGCCTGTCGCCACCCGCACCATGCTGGAGACCTGCTGCGCCGCCGCAAACACCGGCTGCTGCGTCTCCTGCATGTCTTTGTTGTAGGCCAGCGGCAGACCTTTCACGCCGATGAACAGCGCCACCGCCTCGGCATAGACCTTGCCGCACTTGCCGCGAATCAGCTCCAGCGAATCCGGATTCTTCTTCTGCGGCATCGCACTCGAGCCAGTCGAATACTGCTCCGGCAACTTCACGAATCCGTACTCCGTGGTCGAGAAGAGGATGAACTCCTCCGCCCAGCGGCTGAGGTGCAGCGCCACGAACGACAGCGCCTGCACGAACTCGATGGCGAAGTCGCGATCGCTGGTCGCGTCCATGCTGTTCGCCGTGGGAGCCTCAAAGTCCAATTCCACGGCGATGCCTTTGCGATCGAGCGGCAAGATCGTTCCGGCAATCGCCCCCGATCCCAGCGGACAAACATTGAGCCGCTTGCGGCAATCGTTCAGGCGATCAATGTCGCGCAGAAACATCGCAACGTACGTCAGCAGCCAGTGCGCCACCAGTACCGGCTCCGCGCGCTGAAGGTGCGTGTACGCCGGCATCGCATTTGCGCCAGACGTTTCCGCCTGCTTCACGAAAGCCGCAGAGAACTCCGCCAGCAGCTTCGTGATCTCGTCGATCTGCTCGCGCACATACAGCCGCAGGTCGGTCGCAATCTGCTCGTTGCGGCTGCGGCCGGTGTGGAGCTTGAATCCAACCTCGCCGGCAATCTCGACCAGTCGATGCTCGACGTAATGATGCACGTCTTCGATCGACGGGTCGTCAGCTTCCGGCACGCCTTCGCGCCGCGATCTGATTCGAGCGCGGACGAGCGTTGCCGCCAATTCTGAAGCGGTCAGGACGCCGGCCTTCGCCAGAGCGGACGCGTGCGCCTTGCTGGCCGCAACTTCATACGGCAGCAGGATGCGATCAAAAGGAAACGACCGCTGCCACTGCTCGAACTCCGCATCCGGCGCCTGGTTGAAGCGCCCCGACCACATCTTCACTGGGCTGCCTCTTTCTACTGCAGCCTCGGTCGTCATCGAACTCCGCCGTGCTTCTTCTTGAACGCCAGCACGCCGTTCTGCTTGGCTGCTGAATGATCGCCCGCGAGCGCGCCGGCAATCCCGAGAATGCGAATGAAGCCCTCGGCGTCCTTCTGGTCATAGCTGGCGCCCATGGTGAAGCTGGCGACATCGGGCCGATACAGCGACGACTCCGACTTGCGGCCGGCGACGTCGATGTTGCCCTTGTACAGCGCGAGCGTCACCGTGCCGTTCACGTCGTTCTGCGAGCTGGTGACGAACGCCTGCAACGACTCGCGCAGCGGCGTGAACCACAGGCCGAAGTACACGACCTCGGCGTACTTCAGCCCGATGTGCTGCTTGAAGTGCGCCAGCTCGCGGTCGAGACACAGCGCTTCCAGTTCGCGATGCGCGGTCAGCAGCAGCGTGCCGCCGGGCGTCTCATAGCAGCCGCGCGACTTCATGCCGACAAAGCGATTCTCCACCAGGTCGATGCGGCCGATAGCATTGCGTGCGCCGATTTCGTTCAGGATCTCGACCAGCGCCACCGCGTCCAGTTCGACGCCGTTCACCGCGACCGGCAGGCCCTGCTTGAACTCGATCGTGACCTTCTCAACCTGATCGGGAGCGTCCTGCGGCGACTTCGTCCACGTCCACGTGGTCGGCAGAGGTGCGTTGTTGGGATCTTCCAGTTCCCCACCCTCGTGCGAAACGTGCAGCAGGTTGCGATCGCGGCTGTGAATCTTCTCGCGGCTCTGCGCCACGGGAATGCCGTGCGCCTCGGCGTAATCGAGACAATCCTCGCGCGACTGCAGCGTCCACTCGCGCCACGGCACGATGACCTTCAGCTCCGGCGCCAGCGCCTGGTAGGCGTGCTCGAAGCGCACCTGGTCGTTGCCCTTGCCGGTGCAGCCATGGGCCACGGCCGTCGCACCTTCGCGCAACGCGACTTCCACCTGATACTTCGCGATGACCGGACGCGCCAGCGACGTGCCCAGCAGGTACTTGTGCTCGTACACCGCGCCTGCCTGGATCGCCGGGAAAACGTAGTCGGTCAGGAACTCCTGCCGCAGATCTTCGACGATGACTTTGCACGCGCCCGTGTCATAGGCTTTCTTGACGACCGCTTCGATGTCGTCACCCTGACCCACGTCGGCTACGAAGGCGATGACGTCGTAGTCATAGTTTTCTTTCAGCCACGGAATGATGATGGAAGTATCAAGTCCACCCGAATAAGCAAGAACGACTTTCTCACGCATTGGCGCTCCTCGGCGGGAAGCGGTGCGAACCGCCTTCCAGCAGCAAAACAAGAATGGATTTCTGGATGTGCAGACGGTTCTCCGCCTGATCGAAGACAACAGAACGCGGCGAGTCGATGACGTCCGCCGTAACCTCGTCGCCGCGATGCGCCGGCAGGCAGTGCATGAACACGGCGTGCTTGGCGGCGTACGAGAAGAGTTTGCGATTAACCTGGAAGGGCGCGAAGACGGCGCTGCGCTCGGCAGCCTCTTCTTCCTGACCCATGCTGGCCCAAACATCGGTGTAAACTGCATCAGCGCCGGCAACCGCTTCAACGGGATCGTTGGTCACCACGACGCACGAGCCGGACGCTGCGGCCAACTGCTTCGCCGCAGCCGTGATCTGCGGGTTCGGCTCGTAACCCTTCGGCGTGCCGATGGAGACATTCGCACCCAGGCTGGCCGCAGCCAGCATCAGCGAGTGCGCCATGTTGTTGCCGTCGCCGACGTAGGCAAAGTTCACGCCGCGCAGTTCGCCGAACTGCTCCTGCAGCGTGAGCATGTCGGCCATCGCCTGGCAGGGATGCTCCAGTTCGCTCAGCGCGTTGATCACCGGGATCGACGCGTGCTGCGCCATGGTGGTCACCGTGTCGTGAGAGAACGTACGCAGCACGATGCCGTCGATCCAGCGCTCCAGGTTGTGCGCCACATCGCTCAGGCTCTCGCGCACGCCCAGCCGCGACTGCGTCTGGTCGACGAAGAACGACGAGCCGCCCAGGCTGTTGATGCCGGCTTCAAACGTCAGCCGCGTGCGCAGCGAGGGCTTCTCGAAGAACAGGACAATCTGTTTGCCGGAAAGAATACCGCGGAAATCCGCCGGCCGCGCCTTCAGCGCCGAAGCCAGTTCCAACGCGCAAGAGAGTTCGTCGGCGGAGAAGTCCTGTATCGAGATCAAATCTCGTCCGGTGACGGCGCGCTGGGCAAATGCGCGGGGATTCGCTCCCGGGGGAATCGTCGTAGCAATCAAAGTCGCACCTCCAAAACACAAGCAACTAGCAATTAGCAATTAGCGGCTAGCAGTTCAGGGCGAGCGCTTTACCTGAACGGAGAGCCGAGACGAAATGTTCGGAATGAAACGTCCGCGACGCGGACGCTAACTACGTCGCTCGAGGGCGCGATCAAAGCGGGGACCCGGCCACGCGCCTTCCTTGCGCTCGGTCGGGTGCAGCACGAGGTGGTTAAGATGGACCACTACGCAATTACCTCAGTGCCGCAATCGATAGGATGAGTAAAGAATCCGGGAAGAACCTCGGCGCGAGTCGCGGGCAGAATGCGCACGCGCGTCACACCTTTTTTCAGGGCGCTGGTGCAAGCCTCGAGCTTCGGCAACATGCCGCCGCTCACCGTAGCCTGCTCCACCATCTCGGCAATGCCATGCACGTCGAGCCAGCGAATCACTGAACCCGCCGCATCTTTCACGCCCGCGACGTCGGTCAGATAAACCAGAGCATCCGCATCGCAGCCGATGGCAAACGCTGACGCCATCTGGTCGGCATTCACGTTGTAATACTCACCGTCAAAGCCCAGCGCCAGGCTGGAGACAACGGGCACAACGCCGGCTTCCCAGAAGCGCGTGATCCACTTGGCATCGACGCTGCAAATCTCGCCGACGTATCCCAGGTCGGGCTGCTTTTTCTTCGACGCCAGCACCATGCGCAGATCGCCGCCGCAGATGCCGATCGCGGGCTGTCCCGCTTCTCCGATCGACGCGACCAACTGCTTGTTCAGCTGACCGGCCAGCACCATCATGGCAACGTCGCGCGTCTGAGCGTTCGTGACTCGCAGGCCATCGATAAAGGTCGAATCGCAACCAAGCTGCTTCAGAGTTCGGCTCAGGGCAGCGCCGCCGCCGTGAACGATCACCAGCTTGTGACCTTCGCGGCAGAGGCTCGGAATTGTCTTCGCGAACGTGCTCACGACTTCTTTGTCGTCGAGCGCGGCCCCACCGATTTTTATGACCAGCTTCATTGCAGCCCTTCTTTTTCGTTGAACCCGAACATCAGGTTCATGTTCTGCACTGCCTGTCCGGCAGCGCCCTTCAGCAAATTGTCCAGACACGAAACCAGCACGGCGCGCTTGCCGTCGGGCGAAAGCGAAAAACCGATGTCGCAATAGTTCGTGTTCAGCGAGAACTTGATCTGCGGCAACCGCGCCGCGCCAAACACCCGCACCCACGGCTTGCCCGCATAAAACTCGCGCAGCGACTGCTCCAACTCTTCTGCCGCTACCGAGTACGCCAGCTTCACGTAAATCGTGGACAGGATGCCTCTCGGAATCGGCAGCAGATGCGGAGTAAATTGCAACGACCCACTGTCGATCCCGAGCTGCTCCAGCACCTCCCCCGAGTGCCGGTGTCCAAAAACACTGTAGGCAGAAAGATTGTCGTCAACCTCGACGAAATGCGTGGTCGACGACGGCGTCTTCCCTGCTCCTGAAACCCCTGACTTCGAATCGCAAATGATGCCGTGCTCCACATCGACGTAACCGGCGCGAATCCACGGCGCCAGCGCCAGGATGATCGACGTTGAATAGCATCCCGGATTCGCCAGTAGCGATGCCTGCTTGATCTCATCGGCGTGCAGCTCCGGCAATCCGTAAACTGCTGAGCTATCCAGCGTCGCGTCTTCCTTGGTCTCTTCGAAGCCGTAGACCTTGCGATTGCCGGCCTGCTTCAGCCGCCACGCGCCGCTCAGATCGATCACGCGAAAACCCTGCTCGATCGCCTCCGGCACCAGCTCGCGCGAGAATTCGTGCGGCGTCGCGAAGAAGATCACGTCGACGCCCGCATCTTTCATCCGCTGCCACGAAAAGCTCTCGAACGGAAAGCCGCCGTTGCCCGCGAGTTGCGGATAGGCTTCGCTCAAATCAGCCACGCCGCCGCTCTCGCCGTTGCGACGCACCAGCATCGGCTTCTTCGAGCCCGAGTGCCGCGCCAGCAGACGCACCAGTTCGAAGCCGGAATATCCGGTGGCTCCGAAGACCGCGGGTTGGAGAGTGGCATTCATTCTTGAACCACAAATCCTTCGTCGGACTGAAGTCCTCCTCAGGATGACAATCTGTTACTCGCCTTACGCGAACCTGAAGGTTCGCTCTACCTTCTTCGCCTGGTTGAGAAACTTCCCCGCTGCCGGGTGCCCCGTTCCACACCTTCTTTTGGCGTAGGGCGGGAGGCCTACTTAAAATATTTGCGCAATCGGTGCGCCAGCTTCTCGGCCGACTTCGCATCCGGCGAAATCGCCAGGATCGTGTCGTCGCCGCCAATCGTGCCCACCACTTCTTCCCACTCCTCGGCGTCAATCGCCGCCGAGACCGGCTGAGCACTGCCGGCGCTGGTTTTGATCACCACCAGGTTGTGCGCCGTCTTCACGTCGTAAACGAACGTTTCGATCAGGCGCTCAATCGACGGAAGCGATAGCTCCGCTTCTTCTCCCTGCGGCAGCTTGTAACCCTCGGAGGTTTTCACTAGCCCGAGTTCGTGAATGTCGCGCGACAGCGTCGCCTGCGTCACTCGATGTCCCCGCCGGAACAGCGCCCGCCGCAACTCATCCTGGCTGCTGATTTCACGCTCGGAAATCAGCTCTCTGATAGATGCATGGCGGCTCAGCTTCGACACTGAATAATTATACGGACTGATGTATATTAATGCAACGCCTTGGACGTCAAGAGCCAGGTAAACTTTTCCAGCGGCTTTTTTGACACGCGCGCAACTCCCGCCCAAGTTGTAGAAAATCCGGAATCAGGCTTTCTTCCTTTTCCGGCACCCTCTGCGCCAAATTCCTCATCCAACGTGAGTTGAACACCGACAACCGGCAGGCCTAGGATGAGTAACTTGCTCGGCAGGAGATCATGAACCTGTTCCCGAATGTCACCTGGTACAAAGACGCAATCATTTATGAAGTACACGTCCGCGCCTTCTTCGACAGCGTTACCGACGGAATCGGCGATTTTGGCGGGCTGACCCAAAAGCTGGATTACCTGGAAGATCTCGGCGTCACGGCCGTCTGGCTTCTTCCCTTTTGCCCGTCGCCCCTGCGCGACGACGGCTACGACATCTCCAACTACACCGACGTTCATCCCTCGTACGGCACGCTGAAGGATTTCCAGCGCTTCCTGCGCGAGGCCCATCGCCGCGGGCTGCGCGTCATCACCGAGCTGGTGCTGAACCACACTTCCGACCAGCATGTCTGGTTTCAGCGCTCGCGCCGCGCCGCGCCCGGCACGCGCTGGCGCAACTTCTACGTCTGGAGCGACACGCCCGACAAGTATCGCGACGCCCGCATCATCTTCAAGGATTTCGAGGCTTCGAACTGGACCTGGGACCCGATCGCCAAGGCCTATTACTGGCATCGCTTCTACTCGCACCAGCCCGATTTGAACTGGGACAACCCCGAAGTTCGCGAGGCCATGTTCGCCGCCATGGACTTCTGGTTCGACATGGGCGTCGACGGCCTGCGGCTGGACGCCGTGCCGTATCTGTTCGAGCGCGAAGGCACCAACTGCGAGAACCTGCCGGAGACGCACGGGGCGTTGCGCGAGCTGCGCAAGCACGTCGACGAGAAGTATCGCGATCGCATGTTGCTGGCCGAAGCCAACCAGTGGCCCGAGGATGCCGTCGCCTACTTCGGCACCGGCGACGAGTGCCACATGGCGTTTCACTTCCCCGTCATGCCCCGCCTGTTCATGGGACTGCGCATGGAAGACCGCTATCCCATCACCGACATCCTGAAGCTCACGCCGCCCATTCCCGAGAACTGCCAGTGGGCGATGTTCCTGCGCAATCACGACGAGCTCACGCTGGAGATGGTCACCGACGAAGAGCGCGACTACATGTACCGCACCTACGCGCGCGATCGCGAGGCGCGCATCAATCTCGGCATTCGGCGCCGGCTGGCGCCGCTGCTGGAAAACGACCGCCCACGCATCGAGCTGATGAATGCGCTGCTGTGTTCGCTTCCCGGAACGCCGGTGCTCTACTACGGCGACGAAATCGGCATGGGCGACAACATCTTCCTCGGCGACCGCAACGGCGTGCGCACGCCCATGCAGTGGAGCTCAGACCGCAATGCCGGTTTCTCGCGCGCCAACCCGCAGCGCCTGTACCTGCCGGTCAACATCGATCCCGAGTATCACTACGAAACCATCAACGTCGAGGCGCAGCAGAACAACTCGCACTCGCTGCTGTGGTTCACCAAGCGGCTGATCCAGCAGCGCAAGCGGTTCGAGGCCTTCGGGCGCGGCACGCTGGAGTTTCTTTATCCCAGCAATCGCAAGGTGCTCGCCTTCGTGCGCCAGTACAAGGACGAGACCCTGCTCATCGTTGCCAACCTGTCGCGCTTCGCGCAGTGCGTGGAACTGGATCTGGCGGCGCGCCAGGGCATGGTGCCGGTGGAAGTCTTCGGCCGCGCCAAGTTCCCCACCATCACCGAAAATCCTTACCTGCTCTCGCTCGGCCCGCATGCGTTCTACTGGTTCCATCTGCAGCCGCGCGAGAGCCACGCAGGAGTCCTTCAACGTCAGCGGCACGCCGCAGGAGCTACCGGTGCTGGAGGTCGCCGCGCTGGAGAGCGCCGTCACCGAAGATGTTCTCTCGCGGCTTTACCCGCTGGTACCGGCAATGCTGCGCAGCCGGCCGTGGTTCCTGGGCAAGCAGCGCTACATCACCGGGCTCTCGCTGCAAAACGTGCTCACGCTGCCGGAGACCACCGCGCACCTGATCGTACTGAAGGTCGAATACGGAGACGGCGATCCCGAGTTCTACCTGGTGCCGGTCTCAATTGCCACCGGCGAGAACGCCGAGGCCGTGCTGCACGATCACGCCGACGCCACGCTGGCGAAGATCGTCGTGACCGGCTCCGACGAGAAAGCCGTGATTTACGGCGCGACCTTCGACCGCGACTTCAGCGATGCGCTGCTGCGCGCCATCGTCCGCCGGCGTCGCCTGCGCGGCGAGATCGGTGGCGAACTGGTGGGCTCGCACACGCGTGCGTTTCGCGCAGCATGGACCGCAGCAAAATCGAATCTCGAGCCCACGCCGCAGCAGACCGACCAGTGCTTCACCGTCATCCACTACGGCACGGATTTTGTTCTGAAGATGTACCGCAAGATGGAAGAGGGCATCAATCCCGGACGCGAAGTGCCGGAATTTCTGTGCGACCACACCGAGTTCCGTGCGCTTCCGGCGGCGCTGGGCTCGCTCGACTATCGCCGCTATCGCGACGACTTCGTGCAGGAATTCTGCGTCGGCACGCTGAGCAGCGCCGTTCCCAACACCACCCCGGGCTGGAACTACACCGTCGATCAGCTCGGCCTGTTCTTCGAACACACGCTGGCCATCCCCCAGGACGACCCCCGCGCCCGCGACCTGCAGTCGCCGAACTTCTGGGCCCCGGCCGATCCCGCGCCACCCATCGTCGGTGAGTTGCTCGGCAACTATCTCGACAGCATTCGCGTGCTGGCGCGCCGCACCTCAGAGATGCACGCCGCCCTGAGCAGCCGCGCCGACATTCCCGACTTTGCCCCCGAGCCGTTCACCACCTTCTACCGGCAGAGCGTCTATCACGGCATGCTGGGCCAACTGAATCGCGCCTTCGAGTTGCTGCGCGCCCGCGGCCGAAGCCTTCCCCCTGAAGCGCAGCAGGAAATCAGTGACGTGCTCAATCGCGAGAGCGAACTGCGCACCCAGCTGCTGGTGCTACGCGACACGCGTATGTCGGGCACGCGCATCCGCAATCACGGCGACTATCATCTGTCGAACGTGCTGTTCTCGGGCAGCGACTGGGTCATCACCAACTTCGAAGGCGACCCTGGCCGTCCGCTTAGCGAGCGCCGCATCAAGCGCTCGGCGTTGCGCGATGTGGCGACCATGCTGCGCTCATTCCACTACGTGTCGCACGCCGCGCTGTTCGGCGACGTGCCCGGCATCGTGCCCAGCCGCGAAGCGCATCCGCAACTGGAGCGCTGGGCGCGCGTCTGGTACCACTGGGTCAGCGCGATCTTCCTGAAGGAGTATCTGAAGTGCAGCGGCCCGGCCTCGTTCCTGCCATCGCAGATTGACGAGATCAAGATCCTGCTCGGCGCCTACATGATCGAGCGCGCGCTGATTGAGTTGGAGTACGAGCTGCAGCAGCGTCCGGCGTGGATACGGATTCCGCTGCACGGCGTGCTGGAGCAGTTGGCGAAGGAGTAGCCCTTACCTGCAGATCTCTTGACCGGTCGCGGCGCTCCGCCCCCTCTCTGCTATCGAGTGATGGTCGCATCGCCGCGCACCGCTTTACGGTCAGACGCTTTACGGTCAGACAAGGGATCGCATGCCCGTGAACGCTCTGCCGCAGGTGATGGGTCACATCGCTGCGCACCAGAAATGTATCGCGTGCCCGTGAACCCTCTGCCGCAAGTGATGGGTCACATCGCTCCGCCACCTTTTTACGAATTGTCATCCTGAGCGGAGCGTCCGCGCCTTTTCTTCTACGACGCGCTTGCGCGGCGGGCGGACGCGCAGTCGAAGGATCTGCGGTTCGCCGCAACCTCAACCTCACCCACGAACCGCAGATCCTTCGTCGGACTGAAGTCCTCCTCAGGATGACAATTCACGGCGAGGTCTACGCTCATGCCGCGGAACAGGATGACAATTCACGGCGAGGTGTCGACTCGTGCTGCGGACCAGGAATGGCTCGCCGCTTCTTCCACAAATAGCAAGAGCCCCGACAGATTCGGGGCTCTGCTTACAAACTGGACTTTTATTTCTTAGGCGCCAGCCGGTAGTTGTCTCCGGCGCTGAACACAGCGTTCGCGCCGATGTGCGCGGGCGTTCCCGACAACAACTGCTCTTTGCGATAAATGAGGTTGCTGGCGTTGTAGGTCGCCAGTTCGAAGCCGTGGCCGTGGGTGATAGCGTCGGTGGGGCAGGCCTCGACGCAGTAGCCGCAAAAGATGCAGCGGTTGTAATCGATGTTGTAGACCTTGGCGTAGCGCTCGGCGCCGCTGATGCGGTGGGTCTCGGTATTCTCCGCCGCCTCGATGTAAATGCAGTTCGACGGGCAGGCGGCCGCGCACAGGAAGCAAGCCACGCACTTCTCCAGCCCGTTCTCATCGCGCTGCAGCACGTGCATGCCGCGGAAGCGGTCCTGGAACATCGCGCCCCGGGTAGGCCCGGGACCGTCGGGATAATTCTCCACGATCGTCGGCTTGAACATCTCCATGAAGGTGATGCTCATACCCTTGGCGATCGCGGCAATGTTCTTCACGATTCCCATATCCGTAACAGTATAACCAATCGCCGAGCCCAGCGGAGCAGCCGGATGCTGCCGTCATTAGGCTGCGGGACCAACAGCAGATCCCTCGGCCGCGCTCGGGATGACAATTCGAAAAGGAAACGCCGCCCTCACTCCGAAATCTCATCGGCCTGGGGCGCGCTTGACCGAAGCCGTCTTCAGCAGCTCGTAATGATGCTGCGCGTGTCCGCCGGCAATGTACGCCAGCGCGCGCACGCTCATGGGATTGCCGTTGGCCACGCCGCGCCGCATCTCGGCTCCGGCAGGCAGCGAGCCGAACAGTGCGATCGTCGCCTTGCGCACGCTTTCGAACTCGTTCAGCAAATCTTCCAGGCTGCGCGCGTTCGAATTCGCTTCCCGTACGTAGTCATCCTGCTCGAAGCCCGGCAACTCCTGCTGGTCACCGCGGGCAAAGCGCAGCGCGCGATACCCCATCACCCGCTCGGTATCGCAGATGTGCCCTAGCACCTGCTTGATGCTCCACTTGCCGGGCGCAGGCGCGGCGGCCGCGTCCCCGTCGCTCACCCCCACCAGCAACTGGCGATAATCGCCCGGCTGCTTGGCGAGAAAGTCGAGCACATTTCCGTCAGGAACGCGAGCAATGTAGTTCTTGTAGTATTCGGCGTATTCCGTATTGTCAGGTCGTGAAATCATGGCGAGTATTTCACTACGATTGGGCCCACCAGCGCAACGCAGCCCCAGATTCTACTGGGTGATCTCCCAGACAACTCCATCGCCGGACGCACCACCGAGAGAGGTTGTGCCGTACAGATTTCCATCGGTCCCAATCGTTACACCACCCAGCGGCCCGCCGCCGTCGCGCGCTCCGGAAAAGTCGTAAAGGTCCGTATAAGTCCAAGTTCCGTCTCCAAACGTCAGTTTGAAAACACTTCCGTAGTTATTTTCTCCGTCACCGTACGCAGTACCGTATAGGTTCCCGATTGAATCGACGGCAAGGTTCGACGTCGGACCGCTTGGCCCGGGATTACACGTCCCAGCGAATGCATACAAAACATTCGCTTCGATTCCACCAGGAGCTGGCAGCTCGTACACGGTTCCGCCGTAGGCAGGGCCGCCACAACTGGTGGCGCCAAAAAGATTGCCACGGTTGTCGAAGGTGACTCCGATCACTGGATTAACGCCGACCTCGCTGGCTCCGCCTTGGAACTGAAAGAGAATCCTCTCGTTCCATCCGGAACCGGAGTTAGAAAGTTCGAAGACGACTCCGCAGCCACACAAATTGGCGCCACCCTCATACGTGGTGCCATAAAGGTTGCCATTCGCATCAAGAACAACCCCTCCGTACGGGAACTGGCCGTCCGATCGATAAAACTGATGCAAAATGGTTCCCGTCCACCCGCTGCCTGAGGGCGATATTTCGTACACCGTACCGTAATCGACGATCGTAGTTCCGTAGATGTTACCCGCCTCATCGATGGCGATGTTCCCGGTTGGCTCGGACGCCACGTTCTGCCCAAAGTCGTAAATCACAGTCTCGTTCCACGCGCACAAAGCCGTATGGCAAGGGTGGGCCGCAGGTCGCAGACGAAATACGGTGCCGCAGCCTGGCGGATAACAGGGCGAATTGCCACCTTCGAACGTCGTGCCATACAAACTGCCATCGGGCCCGAAAGTCACGGGGGCTCTTGGACTACTGCCGTCGGGATCGCCGGCAAATTTGTAGATCGGCGTAAATAACCAACCGCCGCCGGAGGGAGCAAGTTTGAAAACAGTGCCGCATCCGCCCGGGCACGATGTCTGTCCTCCGGCCGATGCGGTTCCGTAAAGATTTCCCGCCCGGTCCATCGTCAGGCTCGCGTATGGCGTTGCGCCATCGGCTCCGCCGCTGAAGTTGTGAAGCACTCGAAACGTCTGTGCGGATGAGGTGCTGACTGCCACAGCTATAACCGGAACCAAAAACGCAATGAGCCGCAGTTTCTTTATGGAGAAATTCATAGCAACTCCAGCGTCGCGAAGTTTAACTCGGCTTCAGCGCAAAGCATACCGCAAGGTTTGCACGTGCCGTCTCAAGTTTTCCAAGAATCCCAATCCCACACGACAAGAAATGCTCTACGTACAGAGTCCGCCCGGCACCGGCTGCCCCACTCATTCGCGCTTTTCGAACGAGTGGGAGGGAAGAACTCACCGCGACAGCGCGGCCTCAATCTCCGCGTTGCTCATCACCGCGGCAATCTTGCCCGTCATGTACCGCAGCGATACTTCGTGGTGCTCCTGGTCGTACGAGCCGATGCAGTCGCCGGCCAGCACCACCCGCCAATCGCGCTGATAGGCATCGATGGCTGTCGTCCGTATGCAGGCATGCGTGTTGACGCCCGCCAGAATCAGCGCATCCGCCTGCAGCGCCGCGAGCACGTCGTCCAGCGTCGTCCCGAAGAACGCGCTGTAGCGCTTCTTGACGATCACCGTCTCTCCGGCAGCCGGCGCCAGTTCGCTGACAATCTCGGCGCCGGGGCTGCCTCGGATGACGGTGCGAATTCCCTTCTCCCGCATCTCGCGAAAGGCGTCGCTCAGGTCGGGCTCGAACTCCTGACGAATCCAGATCACCGGCAGCCCGCGCTGGCGCATCACGTCCACCAGAGCCCCAGTCGAGTCCACCAGCCGCTTCCGCGCATCGGCCGGCCATTGGCTTAGGAAGTCATTCACCATGTCGATGACGAGCAGCACCGGGTTCTTCATCTTCGTCTCCAGAAACACGAAAACCCAGCCACAAGAGCTGGGTTCGTTCGACTTTCAATCTACTTCCAGCATAGCAAATTGAGTACCCAAAACAACAAAACTACGAGCAACTCTATTTCCCGCCGAATCCTGGGTTTACGGCTTATTGTTGCGTTTTGCCCTATTGACAGGGAAAAAGCGGTGGTAACGAAAGTAACGCCGGATAGTGGTGGGTGCGCCTTCCGTTGGCTAATCCGCACCGCACCGCACCGGAGCCGGAATTCTTGAGCCCGTCCTAAACATCCTGCTTGACTTGATATATCACTTATTGATATATCAGTCGCAGATGTAGTTGCGGGACGGATGGATGAAAAAAACCAGTACTGCTGATTTGCGGCCCGATCAACCTCTAACTCCGGCGGTGTTCTACGTCTTGTTATCGCTGACCGACGGCGAAAAACACGGCTACGCCATCATGCAGGCGATGTCAGCCCTGTCGGACGGAACCTTTCGCATGGGTCCGGGAACGCTGTACACCACCCTGCAACGCCTGCTCGACCAGGGACTGATCGCCGAGGTCGAAGAAAGCCGCGGCTCGGAAGACAGCCGGCGCCGCTATTACCGGCTCGCAGGCCAAGCTAAATCGCTGCTGGAATCCGAGTTGGCGCGCATGGAAGCTGCGGTACGCCTGGCGCGCAAACGCAAGCTGGTACCGCGAACCACGGAGTAGGTTATGCCCATCACTGCAGAATCGGCAATCGCTCGCGTGGGGCGAATCGTCTACGGGAACTTGCTCTGTCTCTACCCTGCTGACCTGCGCTGCAAGTTTGGCGACGAGATGCTGGACGTCTTCAACGCGCAACTTTGCGACGCAATTGCCGAAGGCAGCGCCATGGAATTTTTCCGTCTCTGGCGATCGGCCTTGTGGGAGTTGCTTACCGTGGCCTTGCCCTCTCGACTGGCCAGCAATGAAGTCATGGCAGGAACCTTGTCGTTTCTGGCTTCGGCGGTGCTGTTTCTCGTCTTCTTCCGGGCGGTCAGCTGAACATTGCAATTTTATTCAGGAGGAAAAAGAGTATGCGGGGCCACATGGCAATTTCGCTCTTCGCGCTGGTGTTTGGCGCTTTGGAAACTGGCGGCGCTGTGCAGGAGCTAGTGTATCGAGGCTTCCTCAACAGCGAAACCGAGCCGATGATCATCGGCGCCCTGGGAACGGTTACCGGAGCCGTCCTGCTGTGGGCCGGCGCGGCCTTGCTCATCCGCTCACGTCAGGCGAGCGTCCTGGTTCCGGCCGCGGCCTATCTTTCCGTTCCCACCTTCCTGATCTCGGGCGTCTACAAACATTACGCCGGATGGCCGATCACGCTGGTCGGCATCGTGTATCCGCTCATCATGGTGGCGTGGTGCTGGATGGACGCCAAGACACGGCCGTCGCTGAACGCCTCCTGAGCAGAAACGGCTCGCGCCTGCCCAGGTTTCGCGGTCTTCCAACCTTGGGCTGCGGCGGGGCTAGCAGGATTGCGCAATCCCGTCCGTCCCCTCCATGGCGGCATTGGGGCAACTCGTCATTTTCCGCTTGCTTCTGTAATAGGAGGAGTAAAATTCCAGTTAGAAGAGGACGGTAGCTGCGGATGGAGATCGTTCCATCCGGAGAGGCTTTTCATGAACGTCCATATCAGCTACAAGATTTCCAAAACTTCCGACCTAGAAAAATTAATTCAACAACAAACTGAAAAACTGGAAAAATACCTTCAGGTATTTCGTCCGGAACTGGTTCACCTCAAAGGCAGTATCGAGGAGAGCTCGATTCGCCAGGGCATGCTGGTATCGCTCAATCTCCGACTGCCGTCGGGGCAAATGGCTTCGCAGGAGACCAGCGCAACCGCCATCACCGCGGTCAAAGCTGCGTTCGCCGACATCGTGGAGCAGCTCAAAAAACACAAAGAGCTGCTGCGCAACCAGCACAAATGGCAGCGCCGTCGAGGGTCGCAGCGCGACGTACCGACCGTTCCCTTCGAGCAGACGCTTGCCTCCGTCAAGCCGGAGCAGGTTTCCAATTCCGATATTTCGAACTACATCGCTGTCAACTTTCCCCGCCTGCGGCGATACGTTGAACGAGAGTTGCAGTATCGCGAAGATCAGGACCAGATCGCGCGCGACAAGATCAGCGTGGAAGACGTGGTCAGCGAAGCCATCGCCAACGCTCTCAGCGACCAGCACGAAAAGCCGGAGCGCATGAAGCTTGAGCCCTGGATTCATCGCCTGGCCAAGCAGGCCATCGATCATCTGTCGTCCGACGGCGACAGCGAGGGAGCGATTCCGCTGGAGCGCTCGCGGGGCGAGCAGAACGTGCGCGGCAGCGACGAGGCCATCCTGCAATTCCATCAGCCGGACGAGAAGCTGTTCGAGGAAAGCGTCATCCCCGATCCGGCCGCCGACAATCCTGAGGAACTGGCAGCGCGAAGCGAATTGATCAGCCAGGTGGAAACCACCTTGCGCGACGCCGGTCGCGCCCAACGCGAGGCCTTCATCCTGTACACCGTTGAAGGTTTCACCCTCGACGAGATCGCCGATATCACCAGCCACACGGTGGAGGAGGTGCGCGATGCTATCCGCACAGCGCGGGAGCATCTGCAACGCGCCTTACCAATGAAGGACCCTCTCAAAGACCGGCTCGTGGAGTATTCCAAGAGCGCCTAGCCACGGGCTGCAGGACCCGTAGTCATCGAAGCAAAACCAGATAAGACAGGAGAATCGTTAATGATCACGCGCGATGACATCCGTGAATTAGCCAACTTTCAATCGCCGGAGGGATGCGCCATTACGTTCTACTATCAGCCCTCGACGCCACCGAACAAATCGCACAAAGAGGAGGCGATTCTCGTCAAAGACATGGTCCGCAACGCGCTGCGCGAGGCGGAGAAGCTGGGCAAGAATGGTTCCACGCGCAGCGACCTGGAGCGCATCGGTAACCTGGTAGACCCGCTGCATGGCAGCCCCACCAAAGCCAAAGCCATCTTCGCCTGCGGGCAGACGGGCTTCTGGCGCGAGTTCGATGTGCCCGGACATCTGCTCCAGCCGAAGATCGCCATCAGCCATCGCTTTCATCTGAAGCCGCTGGCCGCGGTCCTCGATAGCGAACAGCGCGCCTGCATCGTTTTGGCCGATCGCAGCGTGGCGCGAATCTTCGAGCTGCAGAATGAAACCATCATCGAAAAGCAGGACTTCGTCAACGAGCTTACGCGGCGCGGCAAGAGCGATGGTTATGCCGGGTACGACGCCGGCCACGCCGAGCGCAAGCAGACCAACGAAGCCATGCAGCATTTCAAGACCGTAGCCGACAGCATCGAGAAGTACTTCGAGCACGGCGGCTGCGACCTCCTGCTGATCGGCTGCCGTGACGATGTCTGGTCGGAGATCGAGCCGCAACTGCAGTCGCAGGCTCGCCAGCATCTGGTCGGGCACTTCCGCATTGACCCCAAGGTCGCGACCCCCGACCACGTGAAGCAGATGGCGCGCGAGCATCTGGCGGCTTACGAGGCCGAGCGCAAGCAGGCCTTGATTCGCGACGTCGTGGGCGAGGCGCATCGCAACGGACGAGGAGCGGTCGGCTTGCGGCGCGTCCTGCGCTCCCTCGAGCAGGGTGAGGTGCAGACGCTGATGCTGGGTTCCACCTTCCACGCCCCCGGCGTGAAGTGCTACCACTGCGGCCACATGGACATGCACGTTACGCCCACGTGCGCGATTTGCGGCAAAGAGAACACTGAGCTTGAGGACATCGGCGACGCCATCGTAGGACACGCGATCCGCACCGGTGTAGAGCTCACCTACATTCCAGACGATGAGGAGTTCGACAAGATCGGCCGCATCGCCGCTCTGCTGCGCTTCCGCGCCGATCAAAATACGGCAGAGAAGGTCGCCAGCTAAATACCCGGTTGAACTGCACTCGAGGCACAGCCGCGCGCTGTGCCTTTTCTGTCTGACTGTGTTTGCCTCGTGGCATACTCGTCGCCCCGGAATCGTTTCAGCCGGCAACAAGGCCGCTCCGGACGATAGCAGCGGATAAGCCATTAGGTTAGCGAAACAGCTTCTTGTGGAACGTCGGCCCGCCCGGGACCGGAGCAAGGGTCAGGCGCGGAAACAGTCCCAGAGTCTTGTCGAACTGCCCATGAGCTTCGCCATCTGCATTCAGCTCCTCCCCCGCGACGTTGAGGAAGCTGCTTGAGAACGATACGTGAGCCTCACCATAACGGCGCCAGGTTCCTTCTACTGTGTGAGAGTTTCCGGCGCGGGTCAGTTCCTCGGAGAAGGTTCGGTCAGGTCGAAGATGGAGCGTGCAGCTCTCGCTGTTCTGCTGAAAAACGTATGTCCCCGATAATGCCCCATAGTCGTAGTTGGCCGCGAGAGTGTACCAGGCGACGAACAGTACGACTATTATCAGGATCATGGCGCTTCTTCTTGTTGACCTGTTCAGAGCCATTCTTCCTCAAAGTGAACTGCTTGCCCAACGGTGGTCTTGATCATAACGCTTGTTGTCGTCCTGATCACCTGCATGTTCCAATTCGTCCTCATACAGAGTGACTATTCCGCATCATCTGTCCTGCTGTGCCCGGCCGCCATACCTCCGCCATCCCTTCGCAAGTAAGATGTCCTCCAACATGCTATTCTGCTTGGCCGTAGGTAAAACCACCGAGGACTGCACATGAAGGTTTCGCGTCGCGATTTCATCGCTACGACTGCAGTTGGTTCCGCATCGCTCGCCCTCGATCTTCAGGGGCAGACCAAGCCAGACACAGCCGCCGTCCCATCTACCAAGCCCAAGCAGCCGATCATCATCTCCGCCGCCAACGGCTATAACTATCTGGATCGCGGTTACGCCTTGCTGAGCGGTGGAGGCGACACGCTCGACGCTGTCATGCAGGTGATCACCGGCCCGGAAGACGATCCCAACGACGATAGTGTCGGCCTCGGCGGTCTTCCCAATGAAGATTGCGTGGTCGAGCTCGACGCCTGCTGCATGCACGGTCCGACCCGCATGGCCGGATCGGTCGCCGCCGTTCGGGAGATCAAAAACGTGTCGCTGCTCTCGAAAGCGGTGATGGAGCATACGGGACACGTGATGCTGGTCGGCGAAGGCGCGCAGCGCTTCGGCTTCGACATGGGCTTTGCGCGCGAGAACCTGCTGACCGACCGCTCGCGCAAGATCTGGCTGCTGTGGAAAGAAACCATGTCGAACAAGGACTGGTGGGGTCCGGGAATCGCCAGCCCGAAGTACAAGCTGCCAGACGAGAACGCCAATCAAGCCGAACTCTACGAAGACCGCCAGCAGCGACTGGAAGAGATGGCCGCGAAGCTCGGCATCGAGCCCGAGTTTCGCGCCGCCGCGGTCGAACGCGTGCTCCATCCGCCGACGGGAACCATCAACTGCTCCGCACTAAATGTGAATGGCGAGATTTCCGGCGCGACCACCACCAGCGGCCTGGCGTGGAAGCTGGCCGGGCGCGCGGGCGATTCGCCGATCATCGGCGCGGGCTGCTATGTCGACCAGGACGTGGGCGCGGCGGGCGCGACCGGCAACGGCGAAGAGAACATCAAGATCTGCGGCGCGCACACCATCGTCGAAAATATGCGCCGCGGCATGTCTCCGCAGGAAGCCGGCATGGATGCGCTGAAGCGCATCGTGCGCAACTTCAATGGCGATATGCACAAGATGCAGTACGTCGACATGAGCTACTACATCCTGCGCAAAGACGGAGCCTACGCCGGCGTCTGCATGTGGAGCGGACCGCCCAATCATCTCCGGCGCTTCGCCATCCACGATGGCACCAAGCGTTACGAGACGGCGGTCGCGCTGTTCCAGGGCAAGTCGATCGGCTGGCCGCCGATGCCGGAAATGCACCTGGACCCGGAGCAGAAAAAATAGCGCAGATCGAGTCCAGAGCGCGCCAGCAGCGCCCTGTACCGCTAGATTGGCCAGTTCGGCTTGGCCGGTGAATAATGGAATCCGCAGTTAACGCCCAGGAGAGTGCAATGCAGAAGAGCCGTTTTTGGATCGCCGCAGTTCTGTTTGCTTTTACCACCATGGCCGTTGCGCAAAACGGCATGCAGGCCAACAGCAAGAAGCCGCCGCTGAGCCCGCCGGCCCAGGCCATGTTGACCTTTGCCGACGGCAACACCGTCCAGATCGACTACAGCCGGCCGTCCATGCGCAGCCGCAAGATTTTCGGCGGCCTGGTGCCTTACGATCAAGTGTGGCGCACCGGAGCCAACGCGGCCACCAGTCTGAAGACTTCGGTGGACCTGATGATTGGCGGCACCAAGGTTCCCAAGGGGAGCTATACGATTTACTCGTTGCCGGGCATGAGCAGCTGGCAGCTCATCATCAACAAACAGACCGGCCAGTGGGGCACCGAGTACAACCAGAGCCAGGATCTGGCGCGCATCCCGATGAAGGTCAGCCAGCGGTCCTCCGGGCTGGAGATGTTTACGATTTCGTTCGACAAGATGGGCGGCGACGCAGCCACCCTGAAGCTGGAGTGGGAGAACACTATAGCCAGCGTCGATGTAAAAGAAGCGAAGTAGTTGTGGCGCGGACGCCTCCATCTTCGGATTGCCATCCTGAGCGGAGCGTCCGCAGTGTTTTTTCCGCCGCGTAGTTCGCGCCGGGACGCGTAGACCTGTCACCGGCTGAAGCCGGTTTAGTGATCCTAAAGAAAAGGCCTCATCGGCACGACTGAAGTCGTGCCCTGACACAAATCTGCCCCCCCGACCCCAGTTTCCCCCCCGAGCCGAGTTTCCCCCCGAGCCGAGTTTTTCGTCAGCCTAAGCCTCGCCATGCTGCGCTGAGCGTCGCTTTGAAGCCTTTCGTGAGCCGTCCCTACTGCCGCGTCAGTTTCGCCAGCGACACCGAATCGTCGAACTGCACTCCAAAAAACTCATGCAGGCAGCGGCGCACATCGCCTTCCGTACTCAACTGAACCTCGTCGCGCTTGTCGTCCCGGGTCACGATGAGCCGCATGTTCGCGATCGTGATGCGTCCGTCCGGCGTGGCGCGGCTACAGATCCAGTTCTTGGTGAAGTGCGACTCCGGCGAGGTCTGGTGAAAGGTACACATCTGCTGATAGTCACTCAGCTGGTGCGGCGCGTCGCGAAATTTGTATAACGGAACTTTTCCTTTTTCATCTTCGCGCAGAAGCTCCCACTCCTCACCGACCGGCAGCACGACGTAGCGATGACCGTCGACCTGGTCGGCGCCGCCCGAGCGAAACACGATGGGATCGACGAACGAATCGCCGAAGCCCACATCCACCAGCCAAGGCTCGTCCAACTCCACCTTCAGCAGCATGTGATCGAACTCCGGACCAAAGCCGCCGTCTTCCCGCCTGACCCGCGCCGAAAGCCGGTGCACGCGAAAGCCAAGCTGGGCGAGCAACTCGCGGAACAAGCCGTTCAGTTCGTAGCAGAATCCGCCGCGCCGGCGCAGAACAATTTTGTTGTAGAGTCCATCCAGATCGAGGCAGATGGGCGTACCCAGCGGGATATCGAGGTTCTCGAAGGGAACGGTGAACAGGTGCCGGCGATGGAGAGCGTGCAGGGTTTCGGCGGTTGGCTGACGCGGGCCATCATATTCGATCCGCCGCAGATAGGCTTCTACATCCATACGACAACTACACCGGCAGCTCGTCCTGCAGCCAGCCGGCTTCCTGAAGCTTAGGCTCGGCGGTGAGGTCCAGCACCAGGTTTTCCAGGATCAGGCGCTTGCTGGGAGGATTCGAGCGCAGCGCCAGATCGGCCTTGGCCACGCGCCGGATGGAATTGGTCAACTCGCGCCGCGACTTGTAGCGTCTCGCCTGGCGAATAATGTCTTCGGCTGCGAAGGGCGGAATCCGGAAGCCCTGCCACAGCGCCTGCCACAATGCGCGCGAATCGCGGACATTGCGCTCCAGGATCACCAGCATCTGGCGAAAAGTGCGCGCCAGCATGTAGAGATGCCCGATGGCGGCTTCTTCGCCGTCGCCGGTATTCAGGATTGCATCGAGCACGGCCAGCGCCCGGCCCTGATCACGCGCCGAGATAGCATCCGTCAGCTCGTAGAAGGAACGCTGCTTGGCCGCAAGCACCAGCGTCTCCACATCGCCAAGCGTGATGCGTTTCTTCTCGCCAACGAACAGCACCAGCTTCTCCAGTTCGTTGGCCACCATCATCATGTCGCCGCCCAGCGAGTCGACCAGCTCCCGCGCGGCGTCGCTGTCGAGCTTCACGTCCTCGGCGCCGGCGGTCTCGATCGCCCACTTCACGGCATCGCCCTCGTCCACACGGGCGAACTCGAGCACGGAGCAGTACTCACCCAGCGTTTCGCGGATGCGCTCATAGCGATCCTTGTCGGTCAGATCCATGCGGCGGGCATCGGCCGGAATGCTGACGTGGTCGGCGATGAAGACCAGCATCGCATCCGGATTCGGATTCTTGAAGTACTCCCCGATGGCGGCGAATTCTTCATCATGTTTGCCGCGGCCGTACAGGGTCTTGATGCCGCGGATGAAGAAAACCTGGAAGGGCGACATCAGCGACGGCGTCCGCGCCTGATCCAGAATCTGGCGCAGCTCGACATCGGCGAGATCCATATCGTACAAGCTCAGTTCGCGAACGTCGGCGGGCACCAGGTGTTGCAGAATCGCTTCCCGGCAGCGCTTGCGGAAGAACGCCTCGTCGCCGATGAAGACGTATCCCGGCGCCAGCTTGCGCGCCTTTACGTCGGCAACAAAGCGGTCCGATGCCGCAAAGCTGCGCATCTAGAACGCCTCCAGAATGTCGGCCACCAGTTCCTTCGAGAAGGTATTCGCCATGCGCTGCACCGCCGGAGTTTCTTCCTCGAAGAAGCTGGAAGGGTCTGTCGACAACTGGTACTGATCGCGATACAGGAAGCTGGGATTGCTCCACAGCACCTTGCCGCCGCTGCCGGTCTGGGTGAGCGCGGCATTCATGGTGACGACGACCAGCGAGGTAGAAACGCGTCCGGTGGTGGAGTCGAAAGTCAGCGGCGCGATATAGACGCTGGTAATGGTGCCATTGAGAACGGCGTCGGCCGTGCCATCGTTGGTGGTGACGATGCGGTAGTTGGTCCGCTCGCGCAGCTCTTTCACCAAAGCTTCGGAAAAGGTTTGGCCGATGCGATAGGTCTGCGAGGCGTTCTGAATTCCGGGGACGTAAATCGTGTGCAGGTCGGTAGGGAGGCGGGGCGCGTTATTGCCGGTAGTGTGATAGCCGCAGGCGGTCGCCAGGCACAGCAGCGCAAGCGCAGCAACTACCGTCGCATACCGCCGGAATTCCGACCTTATCACTGGACCTTTCCTCGCGGCCTGGAAGCGATCATGCTCTCCGCACACTCCACGGCCGACAGCGCCGCAATGCGCAAATTGTCGGACGCCGCCCATAACCAGAAGCCACTCGGTCTCTGCGCATCCTGGCGCACGAAAACCTGGATCTGCTCCTGGCCAGCCGCATTCACATTGCTGGGCGACTCTTCCCCGCCCTGCAAGACGTCGACGTGCTCGCCGGAAACGGCAGCCACCATCTCGGCGGTCTGCGCGGGCGTGTCCAATTCAATGTAAAGCGAAAAGGCGTGTCCGTGGAAGATGGGCGCTTGCAGCAGCATCAGCGAAGGCACGCTCAGCTTGTCCTGCACAATGCTGCGGAAATGACGCACAATGCGGCTCTCCACCGCCGCCAGCGTGGGTATCGACTTGTCGCCGTAGCGGTCCAGCAGATTGAAGGCAACCTGCGTATCGAAGACTCCCTTCGGCAGCTGCTGGAAGGACAACAGGTTCACCGTCTGCTCGTGCAGTTCGTCCATGCCACGGCGGCCATGCTCGGAAGCCGGCTCGAACAGCGTGGCAATGGCGCGCACGATCTTGCCGATTTTCTGCGCCCGCAGCAGCAACAAGGCCAGCACGATGGCGGCCGGATGAGCGGTGACGACCGGCGCTTCGGAGAAGTCGACCTTTCTTGTCGCCCCCAGTTCATGCTCCACCCAGGGCGCGCGCAACAGCGCGTCCGGACGATCTTCCAGCGCGTACGACAGGTCGATGATGTCGCTGCCGGCGCGGCGCGCCATCTGCCAGGTGTCGCGGGTGAAGCCTTCATCGGCGGCGAAGAAGGTGAAGTCCACGTCGTCCATATGTTCGGGCAGAACGCTTTGAATGAAGGTCGGCTCTTCGCCGACAGCCTGCAACTGGCCGAGCGACTCTTCGTCGTCGAGCAGGCGAATGTCGGTGGCCGGGAAGTTGCGATCGCTCAGCACTTCCTTCAGTTCGCGGCCCTTCAAGGTGGCGGCGCCGATGATGGCGACACGGAAAATACCACCCCAATGGCCTCCTTCGTTGCGCAACGTGGAGGGGTTGTTCGATTCAGGTTTCATCAAGCGTGTGAGGCCTCGTCCTGCGGTGGTGGAGGCGGCACGGTCGGCCGGCGAAATACAAACGACAGCCGAGCGATGACACCCGAAAGAATGTAAACCAGCGCCAGCCCGAATAACACATATTCGGAGGCGAACCAGATCAGGCCGATCACGATCCCGATCACGATAAGCCAGCGGAAGTTCTGAGGCTGGCGGAAGTTGATGCCCTTCAGGCTGAAGAAGCGCCAGGTACTGACCATCAGGAAGGCCACGACTCCGATAAACACGGCCCAGCCGCAGGACAGCCACCAGAGTTGCAGCGGATCTCCCTGCACCAGGTGGACCACCGCGGCAATCGCGCCCGCGCCGGCGGGAATCGGCATGCCGACAAAATACTTGCGGCCGGGCCGTCCCGGGTTCGACGGCTGCGGATTGACCTGGATGTTGAAGCGAGCCAGGCGCGAAGCTCCAGCCAGCACAAAGCCAAAGGTCAGCACCGCGCCAATCTGGATGACATGCGTGCGCCAATCCAAATTGCCTTCCATGGGCAGCATGCGGAAGCCCCACATCCAGGCCAGCACGGCCGGAGCGATGCCAAAGGTAATCACGTCGGCCAGCGAGTCAAGCTCGCGGCCAAAGTCACTGGCTGTATTCGTCAGCCGCGCGATGCCGCCGTCGAAGAAGTCCAGAACGATGGCGATGCCGATGGCCTTGGCGGCCTGATCGAAGTGCCAGTACTCGGCAGGCGTTCCCTGGATGGATTGCGCGATGGCGTAGTAGCCGGCCGCCATGTTGAGGGCGGTAAACATCGAAGGCAGCAGGTACAGGCCTTTGCGCGGGCGGCGCCGCACGGGAGTTCCTTCGCGTTGCAGTGGGTATTCGCTCATCGCACCTCCGCAACATCGCGCAGCCGGGAAGGTTCGGTGAGCGGCTGCGCAATCGCCAGCACCGACGAGCCACCTTTTACATTGTCGCCCACGCGCACCTTCATCTCGGCGCTTGCGGGAAAGATCACATCGGTGCGCGATCCGAACTTGATCAGGCCGACGCGCTCGCCGCGTTCCAGCCGATCGCCGACTTTCTTGGTAAATACGATGCGCCGCGCCAGCAAACCGGCTATCTGTTTGAAAACAACGATGCCGGCGTCACTGCGCACGGTAACGATGTTCTGCTCGTTCATCTCGGCCGACGCCGCGCCCATGGCGTTGGCGAACTTGCCCTTCTGATAGCGAACCTCTTCGATCACGCCGCTGGCCGGCGAACGATTGACGTGCACGTTGAACACGCTGAGAAAAATGCTGATTCGCGTCCGCGCCTCGCCGTCCACCTGAATCATCGAGATGTCGGTCACCTTACCGTCGGCAGGCGACACGATCGCTCCCTGGATGGCCGGAATCCGCCGCTCCGGATCGCGAAAGAACCACAGAAAGAACGCGGCCAGCAACACTGGAATGGCCGCCAAAGCCGGCATGGCCAGCCAGCCAATCAGCACCGCCACCAACAGGAATGCCAGTCCGTAATAGATTCCGTCGCGAACCATGGGTGTCTAACGATTATAGAGCCTTGCGGGTCAGTAGGGGCTTTGCACCAGGCGGATCGGGCCTTAGCTGTGAAGGCGCTGGCGTTGGGGGTTCATGAGTGTAATGGGGATTTCACAATAACTATCTGAGTTGCCGTGGAAGAGTCACAGCCATTGATCGTCCGGGACCTATCGCTGGTGGGCCTGAACCGAAATGCAAAAGCGTGCCAGACTGAAGTAAACCAGAAGCCGGGACAGGCTTATCCCATCCCGGCTCGATGCTCTGAGCTACTGCGCGACTTGTATCGCTGGCGGTTGCCATGTGCCTGAGCCAGGCGGAAGGATGGAAGGCGGCTCCGTCTTCGGCCAGTAAAGGCGCATCACCATATAAATCGGGCCGTCTGGTGCGGGCAGCCAGTTCGCTTTCTTGTCGGCTGATGGGGCGTCTTTCTGGATATACATTGTGAGCGAGCCGTCTTTGTTCTTCTTCATGCTGGGTAGCATCGGCGAGTTGATCAAGTAGCGATTGATCGGGTTTTCGATCAGCAGTTGTGTCTTCCCGTCGTACATGGTTACCGACCAGAAGGCGTTCACCGGAGGATACTGGCCCGCGGCGAAGGTAAGGGTGTAGTTGTGCTTGCTGCCATCGAGCGGGTTCCCAGCGGCGTCGCTTTTCGCCAGAGGATACACAGCTTCCTCAGCGCTGTTGCCGTAGATTCCCGCAAGTGCGCCGGCGGCGCGAAGCAGCCAGTTGCCGTTGAAAAAGGCCCGATCTCCCAAGATCGACCCTACCAGCCAACCGTTAATGTTTTTGCCGATCTCGTCCTTCTGTTTCACAATCGCGTCGTATCCTTCTTTGACGCCAAGCGCCTCCTCCGCCTTCTCTGTGTCGGAGAGCTTGTCAAGGTCAAACGGCTTGCCTGCCTCGATTCCAATGGTAGCGAACTTGGCCCGGAGCGCCTTCTCTTCTTCGACTGGCGGGCAGAATTGCAGAACAAAGTTCAGATACTTCGGAAAAGGCAACTTCATGTCGTCCTTCGTAAATGGGGGGAAAACGATCGCAGCCGCTGCTGGCGGCGCGGGCTGATGCAAGAAAGCCGAGAGAGTCTGAACTTTGTAACCCGACTGAATCTTTACGACGTTCGGCATGTCCTTGGGGCCGAAGAGCTGAGTACGGTACCCGATTAGCCCAAATTGAGTCTCGGAATGAAATACCTTCTTGATCCCTGGCGGTGTATCGCCCTTCCAATCCGGCCCGGCGACCATGAAGCAGCCAGCATCGTTACCCGTGGCGCGGCTACCGATGTATGCGTAGTTGAACGTGTACATATCGATGAGTTGAACATCGTAGTACCTGCTCTTCTCAATCTTGGGCACGCAGAGAACGATGGGCTCAGCCCGCAAGTCCGCCCCAACGAATGAGTATGGGGTGTCGCTGTTCGGGGTGACGATGGCTGTATCTTTTGGCGTAAAGACGCGTGCTTCGTTGTAAATCTGGTTGAATGGCGCCTTGTATTGGCCTGAGTTCTTGTCAACGAAGTATTGATACATGACACCGTAGTTCATCACCATCGGAAAGCCATACACATAGGCTTGCTCGTAGGTGTCTTTGTGGGAGACGGCCTCGGGGACGGGGCCCTCGTTCTTGCTGCAGGACAGGGCTGCGACGAGAGCCGTGAGTGCCGCGACGAAATACAAATTTCGAGTTTTCATTGAGATTCTCCAGTTCAGCTTCTTCAAAGCGCCGCTTGCACGGGTCAAATTGTCGTTTCTATCTAGCTGCACTCATCAATCCTTGCCCGGGGCAACGAGACTCTCAGCCAGAACCACTGGAACCACAGGCCTGTCGGACTTGTCTTCGCAAGCGCAGTATATTGAGGCGGAATGATGGTAACTGGCGGGCTGGATACCGGCAACCGTTCGAGATGATGGGGCGTCAACTGCTCCACAGGGCGCAACGAAAGTTAACGTCCCAAAGATAGTTGTTGATAACAGGCGTTATCATAAGCGATCCGCCCGAACCCGATCACTTATCAAATGGCGATTTCACAACAGTTGAAGGTCACTGGCATCCTTCGATGAACGAGATGGCAGCAAGTTGACCTGCATAGAAGGCTCGTCACCTTGCCTTCGTCTGTTTCAAATCTCAAGCCGTCATCGCCGGAGCGAACCGTTAAGTAGTGCCCATTGGAGTTATAGGCATGGGGCGAAATTACGACCTTAGACCCGTAAACATCTTGAACACGAGCTTCAGAATCGCCGATGCGAATTCCTTGTGCGGTCGCGGTGTTTGATTTGGCGGCATGTGGCACAACCACGTCAATCCGCGCAACCTTCCCTTGAACAATCATGATTGCTGTGTCGGGATGCTGTTTCGCCTCGACGTAAAAGCACGCCTGTTCTTGTCGGTCTTTGGGCAGCGAGACCGTTTCGCCTAGCGCTACACTAAGCTGAGGCAACGTCATTCCCACTCGCACCGCTCCGATGCCGTCGAATCGCAACACCCAAGCGGCTGACTTTTCGGTTCTGCACGAAATACTGTGCAGAAACAAATGAGAATCAAACAACTCGCAACGCCTCTCATGGTCAAGACTTTACACTTGCAACAGGCATTCAATGATCTAGTTGGCGAAATCGGGCGATATCGCGAGCTACACCAAAGCGTTACAATCGCTCCTGTAACTTGCCTATGGGCCTTTATCGTTAATTACGACTAGAAGGTTTTATTGGACAGCGCGATCGCGAGAAACGCGACCAGCCCACCCATCACGCAAGCGCCTATGATCACGCTTTTATGCGGGTTAGGCGTTTTCCTACCGGTCGCGACAATTGTCCCGTCCGTGTCGAGTTTTCTTACGTCCTCATATGCCACGGTCACGGGCTGATTCTGTCCTACATCGGCAACCGTGAATGTGCTGTCTTCGATGCTCTCAATTCTCCCCTGCAGGTCCGGCCCAGATTTTCGCACCACAATGACAGTAGCTCGTACGCCCAGATTTGTGACCTTGTGCTTGACCTTGGTTGCATGTCGGCTGAGCGTGGTGCCGGTTTGCGCCTCCGCGAGGTTCGAGTCAGCAACTAGAAGAGCGAAAAGAAGAATCCATGCCGTAGTTGTGCGCATAGGAAGAAGCCCCAAGTCCGAGCCATCCTGAACGCATTCCGCCCAACGTTACTGCCGGGTCGCGGTCCAAGTGCCTCGGTCGCCGGGGGGGCAAGTCCCCGAGGTCGAATAAGTACCCGAAGCGGAGGTGTAGTCGGAATTGAGCGTACCCGTGAAATTCATGGTATCGCGCTCTGGACCCGTGGTTACGCTGTAGCCTCCGAACTGCATGGTGAGGTTCGTGCCAGCAACGCTCCCGGATATGGAAGCCTGTTGCGTAGCACAAGCCAATCCACTCAGGGTCGTGCTGCCTGTAATGCTGCTTCCAGTTTGTTGAATCGCTGCAGTTCCCGAGTACTGCTCGCCGAAGACCTGAGAATTGCTGGAGAAGTTCCAGGTGCCAGTCAGAGAAGAGGAACCACCATTTCCCCCGCATCCCGAAACAAGCATGAGCGCTACGACAGCAATGGCTGCATGTTTCATGTCAATACTCCTTCTGCATGTCTCCTGGAAGCAACTATCACTACCTGCGACACCGATTCCCAGTTCGTCGTCAGTCCGGAGCGATGGCGGCATAAGATGAGGGCGACAGCCTGCAAGCACCTGGAACAAGTTCACACTTTTCAGTGAACCTTTGTCAGTGATTTGTGCCACATGGCCGGGTGCCAAGCCTTGAGACTAGATCGATGGAAAGAGGCAGACACACCGTTGATGCAATCAGGCGATTACGCTCAAATCCCCTCATTGCGTCGATGAATGAAATGGCGAAGTTACGTAAACTGACGGCCAAGAACCTCGACTGGTCGACCCTATCCCGGAAGTATCAAGATGTTGATGACAACGAGGGCAACGGCACATGCCGTTGCTATCCCGGTCGCGAACTTCACAGCCAACCACCAGCCTGGGCGGTTGTAGCGAAATGCCAATGGGCGTCGAGATAGCAACGCCCACCAGAGCAAGGCTCGCGAGCAGAGCAAGTCGCGTTTCCCACGTCCGCAGTTTGGGGTGGAGATTATGCACTGGCCCAGCCGTGACTTATGATACGGATGTTACAACAGGCATGAGCAGCCGCATCTTCACTTCGGCACTCCTTCTTATGCGATACCCGCTAATTTTGCTCTTACTGGTTCCTCTTGCGACGGCATATGGTTCGAGTTCTGAGCCAACGCCACATTGGAAGACCAAAGTCGAGCAATTTGGCTACGACGCTGCCCCGCGCAAAATGTTTGCCCCGGTTCGTCTTTCTGTGGCATTCAGTGACAATGGGCATGTCGTTATCAGTTGGATTGCCCCGGACGTATCCAAAGACAACAAACACCTACTGGCTAAAGAGGGTGACGCCGCCCACGTACATGTCGTAGTCATTGACGCGGACACAGGCCGACAGCAAGCGAAACAGGAGTGGGTGACTCGTTTCACCTACGCGGCTCCAGCATTGGCAGGTACAACCGGAGGGAGGTTCCTGCTCTGTACCAACGATGCAGTTCGCGTTTTATCAGTGACGCTGGAGATTGTGCAAGAGAAGCATTTCGCTTCTCCTTCGACCTGCAAGCCGTCTCCCAGTGGTCGCACCCTGCTGCTCTCCGCTGTGTCGCAGCACACCCGCGAGATGACGCTTCTGGATACGGAGAGCTTCAATCTTCAATCCAGCTGGACGGAACAGATGCCCGATGGGGAGAGGACGTTCGCCTTCTCTGACCGCTGGTTGCTCGGGGCTTGTGGCAAGCCAGCAGGGTTATGCGTCCGACGCGTCAACGAGGGTTGGCGTCCCTTCCGTATCGCCGGACAGCAGAGACTCATAACAGCAGCAGAGAGCGTTACTGCTTCGTTCATCAACGATGACACGATAGGAATTGGGGGCACGACCTTGACTCTCGCCACAGTTCAGGGTGCGTTGCTGTTCCAAGTCTCACCTGTGGATAAACAGATGTTTGGGACACCCCCCGTACCATCGTCCGGTGGCGCGAGATTCGTGGTTGTCGAAGGAAGGATGAGGGGCGCTCGGAATGACGGGCTAGATATGTATCCCTTCTACGCGACCGATAACGCCACCGTCTACAGCGTCAACAATGACAGGCCCGTTTTCTCGTTGAAGCTCCAAGGCACGTCTCCGTGGACGCCTTGGCACGCCATTCATAATGTGGCTGCGTTGTCGCCGGATGGTCATTCTCTCGCTATCATCTCCGACGGAGTGCTTGAAGTGTTTGAAGTTACAAACGGGAGTGAAAAACAGTGAAATCAAACTTGCGGCTCGTTAGCTGCTTGATTGGCGAGAACAGGCGATTTCACTCAAAATCTTTTTGGCGTCAAGGAAGTGCACTGGCGATTTGTGTAGCGAAGGAATTTTGCGCACCTGGGGCGTCATGCCCTCTTCCGACCGATATTCAGACCGGTCGAGCCGCGTTTCCAGTGTCCTTCGCGGTTTGTCCGGAAAGCTACCTTTGCGAGATGGCACCGGTTAGAAGGGCCGCAGAACCATCCGGCCATACGCGAGAAGCACCATGAGAAGGCCCAGCACCGCGCTCAAGATCGTCGCCGCAACCTCGCGATATTTGATGTGGACTCCGACGAACACGAGGCTCTCTACCGCTAGAACTGCGGCAGCCAGGATTGTCAGCGGCGGATGCCAACGGAATGCGGCGGGAACGACGAGCCCCAGCGTGCACACCAGCTCCAGGATGCCCAGTGCCGTCCAGGCGTTCCGCGGTAACGCGCCAAAGGACGGGACGTCCCGGCTTACCTTGTCGAACAGGAAGACTTTCATGATGCCCGACGATCCGTACAGGAGCGCGGCGAGGATTTGCAGGACCCACAACGCTATGTTCATTGTGACCTCGTCTTGGTTCCCGCGCCAGCGTACGCAGGTGGACAGAAGTTCCGACGGTTAGATTTTGCAATCACGCCGTGGCGCTCGTAATCCAGTCACATCCAAGACTCTCTGAATCCGGAATGCAGACTGGCTTGGTCGCAGCACTTTCTTGCTTCCCTGATTCTCTCTTCACTTGGCGGACGCCACGATCTGCTGCGCCAGCTGATCCATCCGCTGCTGCACTTCCTGAAATTTCTCGCCGGTTGACGGTCCGGTGAAGCCAGCCAGAATTGCCTGCACGTGGCCTGCGCGGTCGATGAAAATCGATGTGGGAAACGCGCCGAAACCCTCCAGCTGCGGCAGCGTCTTCGCGATCTGTCCGGCATCGGTGGTGCCCGCCAGCAGCAGCGGAAACGTGATTCCAAACTTCGTGCGATAGATGCCGATCTGCTGCAGGCTGCGCTGCTGGTCGTCGGTGTACTCGTAGGCGAGGCCGACAATCTGCAATCCCTGGTCGCGATATTTCTGGTAGAGCTTTTCCAGCACCGGCGCCTCGTCGTGGCAATTGGGACACCAAGTGCCGAAGATGTCGACGATCAGCGGCTTGCCCGCGAACTCGGGGCTGCTCTGGTCGAGCGTCTTGCCCGACGGATCGACGCCGCTGAAGCGGAACGGCTGCTGCGGGTCTTTCACCTTGGTCAGGGTTTCAGCGAGCGCGTTAGGATCGGCCGTGGCTTTGTCCTTCGCACGAACGGCGGTGAAAGGCTCAAGCGACTTGACTCCTCCCTGCTGACCCTGCAAGGTGCCGTCCGGCAGGATATCGCCGTCGAGCGCGAGAATGTGAATGCCGTCGAAGCGGCTCAGATGAAAATGCGTTACCCCGTTGGCGGAGAAGACGATGCCATGAAGCAGCCCGGTATCGCCGCTAACCGGCTCGATAATTCCGGTGACGGCGACGTTTCCGTCGGCATCGGCCTGGGTGGCTTGCTTGAAGTTTGCCAGCGTGGTTCGCTCGGCGCCCTGCTCATCGGGCCAGGTGAAGACCCAGTCGCCCGTCAGGCTTGGTCCGCTCCAGGGCTGAACTTCCGCAGGCGTCTTGTGAGGGTCAGCAGACACGGGAACATGCACGACGCCTTTGCTGCTCTGGCGCGACCACTCGCCTTCCATCTTGTCAGGACCCACCATGTGCAGCGTGAGTTGTCCGTCGTAGTAATCCATGCGAAGGGTCAGGGTGCCGTCCTGCGAAGACCGCGCTGCTGAACGGCTGGCGGTCGGTGCCGTTGACCAGGGTCGCTTTCAGCGAGCCGTCCGATTGCTTCTCTAAATCGATGATGAAGTGGACTTCGCCCGCCCTGCCCTGAATGACGCCGTGCCACTGGCCGGTGGGCGCTTGTACTTTGGCCTGGGCGCATAGCACTGGTGCGGCAAGAAGAATCGCGCAAAAGAAAAGCAGGCGGACGCGGAAGAGTTTCACAACGAAAGACAAGGGAGCCTCCCCTTGAAACGCATGGAACAGAGCACGTTCAGGATACAACAAGGCGTAAGCGCGGACGGCGCGAGGCAGGGATCAAACGCGGCGGGTGAGACCCTCGTCTTTCCCGCCGGACGATAGCGGTTAATGGCGACTAAACGACCTGATGTGAGGAGCGATATTGCTGCTCCAGGGTTTCCATCTGGTCCTTCAGGCGGAGCTTCAGCTTCTTTAGTCGAACTTCCTCGACCTTCTCTTCTTCGGAGAGATATTTCTTCTCAATCAGAGAGTCGAGGCGCTGGGAATACTGGGTGTGTTCATCGGCCAGCCGGCGGAATTCGTCGTTACTCGCGAGAAGCTGATCGCGGACCTGAGTTGCCATTCACTGAACCTCCGGTGAATCTACGATGAAAAACCTAGCATACGCCCTATTCTGCTTCAAGCGCTTTTGTCACAGATCCGAAACCAAAATTTTCAGCAGCAAGGCATCCTCTGGCGGGTTTCGATAATACTGCGGGCGACGGGCAAACTGCGTGAATCCAAGCTTCTCGTAGAGCCGGCGAGCGGCTAGGTTGGACTCGCGAACCTCCAGTAGCACCGAAGTGGCTCGAGCTTGGCCTGCAAGTCGCATCAGCTCCGCGATGAGCTGCGACGCAATTCCCCGCCGACGCTGATTGGCCGCGACCACAACGTTCTCAATCTCCCATTCATCGAGTTCGCAGCGGGCGATAAGAAAGGCGTGAGCGTCCTCGTCGTTCGGCGGCCACCAGCGCGATTCGCTTGGGGGCGTCGGGCGCGAACAGCGCATCGTACTCACGCTCGGCCCAGTGCGCGGCGGTGTCGGCCTGCTGCGCGAGTTGCGAGCATCTGCGGAATGTCGGCGGGGGTGGCGCGGCGGATGAGCATGGAAAATGCCGGATCTTTCATCCCTTCGGCTTGGCAAAGATCTCCGCGTCCGAGCGGCGAACGTAGTTCACATCGACAGTAGCGGCGTCCGCCAGATCCTTAGCGAGAAGCTTGCGCAAGCCGATGCGGCCGATGCCGTCGGCCTCAACCCGAGCGACCAAACGCGCCGCCACATCCGCCGACTGCAGAAACTCTGCGACTGCCTTATCGGGAGTTATCAGCGAACCGTTGCCTTCCCGCGCCGCGAGAGGAATCTCCGCCAGCTTCGCGATGTATTCGCGCACCAGAGTTCCTGGTCGCGATGTTGCCCGACGTAAACCTCGCCGCGTCCGGCATCCATCACAACCGTTACTTCACCGTCGCCGTGGGTGAGCGCCAGCGCCTCCAGCGTTGAAACCGTTGCCAGCGGCTTATGCAGCGCCTCGCACAGTCCCTTGACCGTGGCGAGTCCGACCCGCAGTCCGGTAAATGAACCCGGTCCGGAGACCACCACAAAACCGTCGATGTCACTCTTCTGAAAACCGCGTTGCTGGAGCAGTTCGGCGATATCGGGCATCAGCCGGGCGGAATAGGTGCCGTGCTCCAGATGGGTGAGTTGCAGAGTTTCGAAACTATCGGCGTCGCCGCGACATAGGGCGACGCTGCCGCGGCGTCCGGAGGTGTCGATGGCAATGATCAGCATGAATAGTCGTCAGAAGAAGCCGGCATCACGAGCGCCTGTTTCTGGCGCGGGGGATTTGCTTGTATCGCGCGAAAAGCAGATCCCTCGCGGCCTGAAGCCGCTCGTGATGACAACTTTCCTAATGCTTTAGCGACCTGAGGCAGCGCTGTTCTATACCCCCTGCGGCGCGTCTTCCACCAGCTCCAGCAACACCCCGCCGGCGCTGGAGGGATGTACGAACACATACAAATGACCGCCGGCCCCCACCTTGATTTCATCCGAGATCAGCCGCGTGCCGCTGGCCTTCAGGCGCTCGACCGTCGCCGACAAATCGTCGACGTGGATCGCCACGTGGTGCAAGCCTTCGCCGCGCTTGGCCAGAAACTTGGCAATCGGCGAATCGTCCGACAGCGGCTCCAGCAGCTCGATGCGGCTCTCGCCCAGCGGCACCATCGACAGGCGAACCTTCTCAGCCTCGACGGTTTCTTCTTCCATGGGCGTCAGCCCCAGCTTCTCGTAAAACTGTTTGGCTTGCGCCAGCGACTTCACGGCAATTCCAAGATGATCAATCTGACTCATTCCGGTGTCCCCAATCTGTCTACGATTTTCTCGATTAAAGAGTATGGGTCGCGCTTGTGCTCGGCAACTTCGCGGGCGTAGCGCAGGCCCTCGCTCTCGCTCATGTAATGCGAGAGCACTTGTTGAAACAACGCGTCGCGCAGCATTTCGGCAATGCGCTTACGCCAATTTTCGATGCGCCGGTTTATCGCGCGGTCGTCTTTCTCCAGATACGCGCGGTAAGTGTCGATGGCGGCCACCAAATCGTCGATGCCGGTGCCGTTGCTGGCCACGGTCTTGACGATCATCGGCGTCCATTCATCCCGGCTGCCGCCGCTGCGCTTGGGCGTGATCGCCTGCATGGCGCGAATCTCGCGCTCCACGCGCTCGGCGCCATCGCGGTCGGACTTGTTGATGACGAAGATGTCGGCGATCTCCATGATGCCGGCCTTGATGGTCTGCACATCGTCGCCCATGCCCGGAACGAGCACGACAATCGTCACGTCGGCCAGGCGCACGATGTCGACTTCGTCCTGGCCTACGCCGACGGTCTCGATCATGACCACGTCGCGGCCGCTGGCATCAAGCACGGTCGCAACATCGGCGGTGGTGGAAGCCAGACCGCCGAGCGAACCGCGCGTCGCCATGCTGCGAATGAAGATGCCGGAATCGGCGTGGTGCGAGCTCATGCGGATGCGGTCGCCGAGAATCGCGCCGCCGCTGAACGGGCTGGTGGGATCGACGGCCACGATGCCGACCGTTTTCTCCTGCTTGCGATAGGCATGCGCCAGCTGGTCGACCAGCGTGCTCTTGCCCGCGCCGGGCGAGCCGGTGATACCGAGCAGCAACGCCTGGCCGCTATAGGGGAACAATCCCTTCAGCAGCGCAATCGATTCCGGCGTGTGGTCTTCGACGGCGGAGATGGCGCGAGAGAGTGCGCGCACCTCGCCGTTGCGGATGCGTTCGATGAATGGCCCAATGTGGTTAGTGGAGGTCACGTTTGATGATAAAGCAAGGCACATCTCAGAGCGCAAGGGACGCGGTCACAATGATGGTGTACTGTGGCCGAAGTTCAGCCGTAATGTTTTGTGTCAGGGCACGATTTTAGTCGTGCCGACTGACTCCTGATTGGATTGTGCACATGGCGCCCCTGAAGATGCACTCCTCAAATCAGCCGGCCTAGTCCTTCAGCAACTGCCGCGCGATCACCAGACGCTGAATCTCGCTGGTGCCTTCGCCGATGGTGCACAGCTTCACGTCGCGATAAAACTTCTCCGCCGGATAATCCTTGATGAAGCCATAGCCGCCGTGAATCTGCACACCTTCATTCGCGGCCTTCACCGCAACCTCGCTGGTGTACAGCTTCGCCATCGACGACTCCAGCGTGGTCTTCATGCCGGCATCTTTCATCGACGCCGCGCGCATGGTCAGCAGCCGCGCCGCATCGATCTCGGTCGCCAGGTCGGCCAGCTTGAACCCGATAGCCTGAAATTCGCTGATCGGCTTGCCGAACTGCTTGCGCTCCTTCGAGTAGTTCAGCGCCGCTTCGTACGCGCCCTGCGCCATTCCCAAACCGAGCGCCGCAATCGAGATGCGGCCGCCGTCCAGCACCTTCATCGCGTCGATGAATCCCTGGCCCTCGCTGCCCAGCAGGTTCTCCGCCGGAAGCTCGCAGTCCTCGAAGATCAATTCCGAGGTATCGCTGGCGCGCAGGCCCAGCTTGTCTTCCTTCTTGCCGATGCGAAATCCCTTCGTCCCTTTGTCGACCACGAACGCCGACAGCCCATGCGTGTGCGCGGTGCGGTCGGTCACGGCGATGACAACCACTACATCGGCATAACGGGCGTTGGTGATGAAGGTCTTGGTGCCGTTGAGTACCCAGTGCTTTCCTCTGCGAACGGCATTGCAGCGCGCGCCGCCGGCGTCCGAGCCTGAGCCCGGCTCCGTCAGTCCCCAGGCGCCGATGAATTCGCCCGTGGCCAGCTTGGGAATGTATTTGCGCTTCTGCTCTTCGTTGCCCGCAAGGAAGATGTGGTTCGAGCACAGCGACGTGTGCGCTGCCACGATGATGCCGACCGAGCCGTCCACGCGCGAGAGCTCCTCGATGGCGATGACGTACTCGACGTAGCCCATGCCGGCGCCGCTGTAGTCGGTCGGGAAGATGGTGCCCATCAGGCCAAGCTTGCCCAGCTCCTTGACCGTCTCGAGCGGGAAGGTGCCCGGCTCGTCCCACTTCATGACGTTGGGCGCAATCTCGCGCTCGGCGAAATCGCGCACCATCTTCTTCAAATGTTGTTGTTCCTCGGAAAGCTGGAAATCCAAACAGGTTCCTCCGGTAAATGACGCGCGCTACGGATTGGCTCGGCGCACCAGGCCGAAACAGGTGATTATACAGGGGCGAGGAGAGCGCGCGGCACTGGCAGTCAGTTCTTCTCTGTCGCTTCCGAGGAAGCCGCCTCGGCTTCCTTATGCGCCGCCCCGCATTTGTGGGCGTTGAACTGCTGCTGGATGGCGGCTTGCGCGGCCGACGGCCCGCTCAGGGGATAATGCGCGTGGAACTGCATGTTGCAGACATCGCAGGCGCCCATGATCGGAATGTTGTTGGTGCGCCGGACGATCTTTAATTTTCGCTTGATCATGAGTTAAGTTTACGCCGATCGCGGCGCTGGTTCGTTTCGGAGCGAACCGCACATTCCTATCCGGCAGGCGATTTATCGATTCCCGGATCCTGCGGCGTTTAGCACCAAGGCTTCCGCCGAAATACTACGGTTCGAAACATGACGAATCTACAAATTTAGGCGATAATCGGGTCTGCACAGCTCTCATCATGGGAGAGCACTGAGGGACTGCACTTTGGGGGAAAGCGCAGTCCCTCTCTCTTGTTTGTTGATCGCCACGGGGCGCACTCGGTCATTGCCGCAGTTCGTCCAGATCGCGCTCCCACAGCTTGATGCCGCCCAGAATTCCATCCTGGTTCGAGATGACCGAGACGTTATCCGGCAGCTTGATGCTGATCTTGGCGGCGTTCCCGCCTCCGATGTAAAGATGGTCGTAATAAAACAGACGGTAGAGCTGGTCGATCGCTTCGCCCAGCCGCTTGTTCCACTTCTTTTTGCCCTCTTTCGCCAGCGCGCGGCGGCCGAGCTCGTCTTCGTAAGTCTTATCGTGGCGGAAGGGATGATGCCCCATCTCCAGCGATGGTATGGGCCGTCCGTCGAGATACAACGCGGCGCCCATTCCGGTACCCAGCGTGATCACCAGCTCGACCCCCTTTCCCGTTACCGCTCCCAAGCCCTGAACAACAGCGTCGTTGGCGACACGCACCGGCTTCCCTAATTGCCGCGAGAGATTCTGCGCGAGGTCAAAGTGAATCCACCGCTTGTCAAGATTGGCGGCGGTGTAGACGACACCTTCCTTGATCACGCCGGGAAAGCCCACGGAGACGCGATCGAAGTCGCCCAGCTTCTTGCCAAAGCCGGCGATGATGTCACAGATAGCCTTGGGCGTGGACGGATCGGGGGTCTTGGCGCGCAGACGCTCGCTCATCGGCTTGCCGTCGGCGTCCAGCAGCATCGTCTTGACGCCGGTGCCGCCGATATCCACCGCCAGCGTGTGAATGCCCGGGGATGCGGAAGTGGAAGCGTCCTCAACGACGGAGGCGGGTTTCTTTTTCTTTTTGTTCTTCTTGGAACTGGCGGAGTCGGCCATCGTTTCTCCTGCGGCTGAATGATGAATTCTGGATGAATACGGGACGTGCGAAGCATACCGGATAATCGCCCGGCTGAAAATAGGGAGCCTTGAATGCGCGCCGAGGCTTCATCCTGGAGCGCCGCGCCTCGGATACAGGCAGCCAATGCAAAGTCTTCCTGACCTTCATAAAATGGCATATAATGAAGCTATGCCAATGAGCTCTTTGAACATCTCTCTCCCTGAGACGCTGAAGGCTTATGTCGAGGGTCAGGTCGCGACCGGTGACTGGGGTACTCCCAGCGAATACATCCGGGAGCTGATTCGTCGCGACAAGGAACGCCGGTTTGCCGATCTTGAAAACAAGCTTCTGCAAGCGGCTAAAGGACAGCCCATCGACATACCGGTATCGGAGATCAGAAGTAAGGGCGTGGTCGCAGCCCTGCGCGACCGGACCCGCCGCAGGTGAGAGCTGCCCACGTAACCTTCAGTCCGGCGGCGATAGCCGACATTCTGGCCCAGGCTGACTGGTACGAAATGCAGGCCAATCAGAAGCTGGCGGCACGATGGGAACGTGCCGTATCGGCTACCGTTTTAGCGCCTGGCCAAAACTCCGCACGCCGGGGCACGCTGCACCTTCAAAGCCGAAAGTCTTCGCGGCACTCGGAGAATGCCGGTGCATCGCTTCCCTTCTCACCTGGTGTTCTATCAGGTAGTCGAGCAGCAACTTCATATACTCCGCGTCGTGCACGGCGCACGGGATTTGGAGAAGCTTTTCTCCGAATAGCCGCAGGCTTCACTCCGGCTTGAATCCGACACTCTCCCACAGCGGGGCCGGGCTGTAGAGCACGCCGTTGGCAAGCACCTGGCGCACCGTGCGCACGTTGTGAATGTCGTCCAGCGGGTTGGCGTCGAGCACGTCGAGATCGGCGCGCTTGCCGACCGCGATGCTGCCGCTCTCGGAGTCGGCTTTCATGGCCCGGGCGGAAACGATGGTCGCCGCCTGTAGCGCTTCCATCGGCGTGAAGCCGGCTTCCTGATAGAGCTCCATCTCGTGATAGACCGAGAAGCCGGGCACGTTCTGATCGGTGCCGACAACAATGGGCACGCCGGCTTTGTGCAGGGCGTTGATGATCGCCAGATCTGCCTGGAAGATTTTCTGTCCCAGGGGAGCAAGGCTATCCGGCAGACCACCGCTGCTGAGCGCTTCGCGCAACTCGGGAGCCACGCGCGCGATGCCCGGCTCAATCTTTTCAGCCGGCTCGCTGGCGGGGCGGAACTGGGCTTCATAGAGCGACACGGTCGGATCGATTACGGTGTGGTGCTCGGCGAAGAACGCGACTGCCTTCTTCCCTTCCTCGGAGTTGACGTCGATGGACGCCATCACCTTCAGCCGCTCCGGCCCCTTGAGCTTGTGCATGTCGACATCCTTCGGCATCAGCAGGTCAGCGATGTAGTGGATGTGGTTGATCATGTCCATGCCGTCATCCACGCCTTCATACGCGGTCATGCCGTTGGGGATGTGGCCGGTGACGGTCATGCCAAGCTTGTGCGCGTCGGTGCAGATGGCCTTCACGTTGTCGGGCTTCACCGAGCTGTAGATTTTCATCTGCTGGAAGCCGGCATTGTGATATTTGGTCACCCACTTCTCGGCATCTTCGGCGTTGTTCACACGCGTGATGCCGATCGCGTATGGCCCGTCGCCATCGACGATTCCGGCCAGCAGCATGTGCGGGCCAAGCGCTTTGCCGCTGTTGACGGCATCGCGCACCTGGGTGATGAAGTCGAACTCGTTGCCGACGTCCCTCACTGTGGTAACTCCCGCAGCGAGGTAGATCGGTCCCCACTCGACTTGCTCATAGTGGGCGTGCATGTCCCACAAGCCAGGGATGATGTATTTGCCGGCAACGTCGATGCGCTGCGCATCTTTGGGGATCTTGACTTCGTTGCTGGGACCGACAGCGAGAATCTTGCCGCCGGCGGTGATGACGGTTGCATTCGGAATCGGCGGCTTGCCGGTAACGTCAATGACGGTTGCGCCGACGAAGGCGAACGTTCCGGTGCGGCGACCGGCGGCCGAAGTGCTCAACTCGGTCAGCAGCGCCATCTCATCATGCGCGGCGCTGGCGACAAAGGACGAGACCGCGGATTTATACTCGTCGCGTACGGCTTCAAAGTGGTCGAACTCGGCGTCGGTCGACACCAGCGCGGCAAGATTGTTGTTGCTGTCCATCCACAGCACTTCCATTCCCCAGATTAGGCCCTGCACGGTGTAGCGCTCGACTTTCACCGGCTTGCCATCGACCTGAACGGTCTCCGAGCCGCGAACCTGGATGCGGACGGCTCCGATGGGCAGCGTCATCATCTGCGCGGGCTGGCCGTGAGCACGCCAGTAACGCATCATCTCCATCTGAATGGCGACCGGGGCATAACCGGAGATGGTGAAAAACGTCTGCGGCACCGATACTGTGCGCGTGTCCTTGCCCTGGCGGATGGTGGCGTTCGCGCCGTTGATGGTGACCTCGGTGTCGGTCGTCGAGAGGCGCGAGGTGTTGCCCTTGATGGTGAAGTTCTGCGGCACGTAGCTGTCCGAGGTGCGCAGGGTCGCAGTCAGCGGCACCGGCGTTCCGCGATCGGTGAACTTGAAGTCGGTCTTGAGGTTCAGCGAACTCCCGTCCGGAGTGATGGTGTAGTTTTCCTCGCCGATGGCCTGCTCGAACTTATGCAGGCGGAACTTCCCCGATTCAGGGGCGGCTTGGGCGATCAGGATTGCGGGAACGAGGGCGACCAGCAGCAGACAGGCACGGCGAAGTAGATTCACGCGAACGAGCTCCTATGAGGGACGAACGATTACAACACAGTTAAACGAAAACCGAGAAGCAAGAGTTCCCGGAATTGTCGGCGCCATGGTTTTAGCGGTTAGCGTGCACTAATTCCTTGACGGGCGTACGGGCTAATCGGCCAGAATACAAGGCAAGCGCCCCAAGAGGATTCCATGCGCCACAGACGTCTGCCGCTGGTCTTGTTCGTGCTGGCGCTGTTCGGCCTGCCCGCGTTCGCCGCCGAGCGCGTTCTGGATTTTCGCTCCGACATTCAAGTTCAGCCGGACTCCTCGCTCGTCGTCCATGAAACGATTCGCGTCGTCAGCGAACGCCGTTCCATCCGGCACGGCATCTTCCGCGAATTTCCTACGACTTACCTGGACAAACACGGAAATCGCGTCACTGTCGGTTTCGAGTTGATCGACGTTCGCCGCGATGGACAGACCGAAACGTATATGCAGCAGCCCATGAGCAATGGGGTGCGCATCCGCATCGGCAACTCTTCCACCGTACTGGCGCCGGGTGAGTACACCTACGAAATTACTTACAAGGCGAACCGCGAACTGGGCTACTTCGCCGACTTCGACGAGTTGTACTGGAACGTCACCGGACTAGGTTGGCTATTCCCTATCGACCAGGCTTCGGCAACTGTCACATTGCCCAAGGCGGTGCCGGCCGATCAATTGCGTCTGGCCGGCTACACCGGCTATCAGGCATCGCAGGAACACAACCTCATCATCACCCGCGACAGCGACACGCAGATTTCGTTTGTCACCACGGCGCCGTTAAGTCGTGGACAGGGGTTGACGATCGCCGTCGGCTTTCCCAAGGGAGTGGTTGCCGCGCCGACGGCGGCGCAGCGCGCGGCGTACTTCGTCTCCGACAACGCTACCGTCGGCGCAGTTCTCCTCGGACTGTTTGTTGTGCTGGTCTACTACGTCATCGCGTGGCTGGTGGTGGGACGCGAGCCGCGCCGCGGCGCGATCGTGGTGCGCTACGAACCGCCGGCGCAACTGTCGCCAGCCGCCATGTGCTTCCTGCGACACATGGGCTACAACGAGCGCGTCTTCGTCAGCGCCGCCGTCGACCTAGCCGTGAAGGGCTACCTCAAGATCGAGCAGGAAGGCAGCGTCTACAGCCTCACGCGATTGAAGCATCCGGACGGCAGCCTGCCGGCCGAGGAAGTGAACCTGCTCCGCATTCTCTTCAACAGCTCGAGTGAAATCGATCTCACGCAGCTGGAGAGCCCGACCATTGGCACCGCAGCCAGGACGCTGACGAGTGACCTGAACCTGGAAGAAAACCAGAAGCTGTTTCAGAAGCACTGGGGCTGGGTATTCGTCGGCGCGGGGCTTAGCCTGCTGACGCTGGTGGCGATGGTGTTCACGCTTCCGGGCCCGAATCGCTTCGTTGCCGGTTTTCTCTCGCTCTGGCTGAGCCTGTGGTCGGTGGCCGTGATCGGGCTGCTCGGTACAGCCGTCAAGGCGTGGAGAAAATTTGGGCCTACGGCGGTGATGACAACTATCGTCGCGCTGGTTTTCACATTCTTCGAAGTGATGGCGCTTTTCTTCTTCGCTAAAACCGTGGGAGCTGCAGCGGCCGCTGGCCTGGCGCTTCTTGTGGTCACCAACGCGATCTTTGTTTACCTGCTCAGAACACTGACACCGGCCGGACGCGAGTTGATGGACCACATCGAGGGCTTCAAACAATTCCTGACCATGGTCGAGGGAGATCGCCTGCAGCGCGCCGATGCGCCTGCGAAGACGCCGGCATTGTTCGAGAAGTGTCTGCCCTACGCGTTGGCGCTGGGAGTGGAGCAGGCATGGGCGGAGCAATTTGAGAGCGTGCTGGCGAAGGCGGCCACGGCGCCAGGCGGCAGCGTTGGTTACGCGCCGATATGGTTCAGCGGGGATAGCTTGACCGGCTTCAGCGCCGGGGACTTTGCTTCAGGTTTGTCCGGCGGATTCTCGTCTGCCGTGTCGTCGGCATCGTCAACGCCGGGATCGAGTTCGGGCTCCGGTGGCGGCGGTTCTTCCGGCGGTGGTGGCGGAGGCGGAGGCGGCGGGGGCTGGTAGACACCGGAACGAACGACTTTTCTTCCCGTAACCGTTCTGGTATACATGCCGGGGCGAGGCATCATCCTGGACCAATCCAAAAGCCAAAGTCCTGCTTAATTGCTTTGAGCAGCAGTTACAGGTTTGTGAAATCTCGCCTTCATAACTCATAGCAACATGGAGGAAGACGAATGTCTTTGCGTATCAACGATGAAGCGCCGAACTTCTCTGCTGAAACCTCCCAGGGCCCTATCGACTTTCACCAGTGGATGGGCGACGGCTGGGCGGTTTTGTTCTCGCATCCCAAGGATTTCACTCCCGTCTGCACGACGGAGCTGGGATATATGGCCGGCTTGGAGCCGGAATTCCGCAAGCGCAACTGCAAGATCATCGGCCTGAGCGTGGACCCGGCCACGAGCCACAACAAGTGGGCCGCTGATATCGAAGAGACTCAGGGCCACAAGGTGAACTATCCGATGATTGGCGATCCTGAGCTGAAAATTGCGAAACTCTACGATATGCTGCCCGCCGATGCAGGCGACAGTTGTGAAGGCCGCACCGCCGCCAACAACGCCACCGTGCGCACGGTATTCATCGTCGGTCCCGACAAGAAGGTCAAGCTGACGCTGAGCTATCCCATGAGCACCGGCCGCAACTTCGATGAAGTCTTGCGCGTGCTCGACTCTATCCAGTTGACCGCCAAACATTCGGTGGCGACGCCCGTGAACTGGAAGCCGGGCGACGATGTAATTATTCCTACGTCAGTCAGCGACGATGAGGCGAAGCAGAAATATCCGGATGGTTTCCGGACGCTCAAACCATATTTGCGGATGGTAGCTCAGCCGAAGTAGCTGCTTTTCCGGAATGCTATCGAATTCAAGTCACCACGCTCGTATAGTCAGCTACCTATATAAGCGTTCTTTCTGGTAAACAGGTATCTCAGGCAACGATCGAAAGCCTAAATTCCTTTGTAGCGCGCGTCGGGAGCTATTCCTGCTTGCGCTATGTCATTGAGACTTGTTACTGCAGAGCATAGAATCTATTCGAATTCGGAGTCATTTTCTTGAATCGCAAACCGCTGGCGCGGGTTCTGATCGCTGACGACCACAGACTGGTGGCCGAGACCTGCAAGGGAACGCTGGAACCCGAATTTGAGGTCGTTGGAGTTGTGACCGATGGCCGCGCGCTGGTTGAAGCGGCGTTATCGCTCAAGCCCGACATCGTCCTGCTCGATATCGGCATGCCTCATCTGAACGGCCTGGACGCCGGGGAGCAGATCAAGCGCAAACTGCCCTCCGTTAAGCTGGTTTTCCTCACCATGAACCTGGGCGCCGACGTAGCTGCCGATGCGTTCCGGCGCGGCGCGTCCGCTTACGTCCTGAAGCAATCGGCCGCCGAGGAGCTGCTGACCGCGCTCCACAAAGTTCTGCGCGGAGAGTCTTACCTGTCGCCGCTGATTACTCGCGAGACAGTGACTCACCTGTTGCGGCAGTCGGCCACCGAGCGCGAGGAAAAGCAAATCACCGCGCGCCAGAGCGAGATCCTGCAACTGCTGGCCGAGGGCAAATCGATGAAGGAAGCCGCCGGCATTCTGAATCTGAAAACCGGAACCATAGCGTTTCACAAGTATCGAATGATGCAGAGCCTCGGCTTCAAGACCAATGCCGAGCTTCTGGAGTACGCGATCAAGCTGCAGATGAAGCGATCGTCCTAGAAAGTGCGCGATCTTTTGGATCGCGCAACCCGTATGTCCGTTCCCCATTGGCAAATCGCGCCCGACGAAATCCGCCTGGCTATCGCTGAATTGGACCTCGATGGAAAGTTGCTGGCGGCGAATCGCCAGTGTTGCGAATGGCTGGGTTGGCCGGCGGGTAAAATCCCTGCCGTTTCCTTTGACACCGTTTTCGAACCAGGCAACCCTGCCGAGGAATCGGCACAGCGCTCCCGGCTGCTGTCTGGAAAGATCGCCGCGTATTCTTCTCAGGGCAGCATCGGACTGGGCGGGGAAAAAGCGTGCCGGTGAAGGTCGACTTCGGACTGGCCGCTGACAAGCGATCGCTATTCGCCGTGCTTTCGGATCTGACGGCTGTATCGACCGCGGAAGCAGCCTTGCGGGAATCGGAAACCGCACGTCACGAGCTGGCGCGGCGGTTGACGACAGCGCAGGAGAAAGAGCGTACGCGCATCGCGCGCGAGCTGCACGACGACATCGGTCAGGCGCTGGCCATCCTGCGCATCCAGATGCTGCGCGCCGGACAGCCCGTCTCCGGCATGATCGGCAGGCGCCATCCCACCATTCCCCAGCTTTGCGACAACCTGAAGTCGCTGGCCGAGAAAGTCAGCCGCATCTCGCATCAACTGCACTCTTCGGAGCTCGAATATCTGGGGCTGGCCATCGCGGTGCAAAGTCACTGCCGCGAGTTTTCCGAGAAGTACAAGATCCCGGTGGAGTGCACCTGCGAAGGCATCCCGGAAAATCTCGATAGCCTCCTGGCGCTGAGTTTGCTGCGCATCGTGCAGGAAGCGCTGTACAACGCAGGGAAATATAGCAAGGCTACCTCCATTCAAGTTGCGCTGGAGGTATCGCGAACCGACTTGTCACTGTTGGTCTCCGATGACGGCGTAGGCTTCGATCTGGATGAAGCGAAGCTTGCTGCCGGACTGGGTTTGATCTCGATGCGGGAGCGGGTGCATCTGGCCGGCGGCGAATTCAAGATCGAGTCACAGCCCGGCGAGGGCACCTGCATCATGGCTCGCATTCCCCTGGACGACGCCGGCGGCGCCTTGAATCCGGCCGAATAATCCATCCCCTGCAAAGCTTGATCAACAAAGTCGAGCAGCCTATCGAACCTGGGCGTATTCGGTCCTGGCCTGCTTCAGCAGCGGAAGGTCAGGATCGGCTTCTTTCCACAGCGCCAGGAAATCCTGATAGTGGGTGCGCGCCGCATCCAGGTCGCCGGCCAGTTTTTCAGCGCGGGCCAATTGCAGGTACGAGAGTGCGCCGATGATCGAATCCACCACGACGCCAGGGTTATCCAGCACCTTCTGAAATTCGACAATGGCCTTCTGCGGCTGATGCAGTTGCAGATAGGCCAGGCCGCGCAAGTACGCAGGGTGCAGATCGCCGTAGGCGTTGGGCGCGAACTCGTAAGGTAGCGACGCTTCCAGAAGAGCGATTGCCTTTTCGGGATGCTGCCGGTTCAGTTCGATGGCCGCGCGAATCGTAGGCAGGGTGTAATTCTGGATGATCATGCCGCGGGGAAAGTCGCTGTTCAGTTGTTCGGCTAGCGCTTCTGCCGTGCTTCGTCTCCTGAGCGTGCCAGGGCCAGCGCAGCGGACTCGGCCACCGACCTGCCGCGCCCTAAGCGCAAAGCCTCATTCGCAAAGTGGCGCGCTTCCGCTACGTTGCCCGCTTCAGCCTGAGTCAATGCATATTGAGCGGCGTGCTCGGCCGCACTCTCTTTGGCGTCGGTGGCGATGGCGGAATTGATTGCCTCCTCGGCATAGTCGCGGGCCTTGCCGAATCGTCCAAAGTAAGCTTCGCTGTTGGCCCATTCGAGCGCGAGCCGGTTCTGATAGCCAGGCTTATTCTTGGCTGCCTTCAGAAGCTTCTCCATCGTCGCGTCGTCGCCTTCAACGAAGGCAAGGTCGTAGCGGATGAGTTCGAGGTTTTCGCTCTCGACGCCAGCGGCGCGAGCGGCATCGTAGGTCGCCTTGGCTTCGTCCATCCGCTTCATTGACATGTAAGCCAGCACGAGGTTGGTGTGAGCTACGGCCATGTCGGGCGCCAGACGGATGGCTTCGCGCAGTTGCTCTGCCATTTGTTTGAAGGCGCCCCTCGCTCCGTATTGCGTCGCTAATCTGGCGTGCGGCCCCGCATCTCCGGGATACAAACGGATCCATTCTTCGCACGTTTGTATCAATTTGTCGCTTTCTCCGGTGACCGTGTCGTAGTAGGCGGCCTCGATGCTGAGCCGCTCGGACTCGCTGACGCGATTGCGCAACTCGAACGCCTTTTGCAGGTTTTCCCGCGCCAGCGTTGGCTCGGAAACGCCGCTGTACGTGGCACCAAGGACTGCGTAAGCCTGCGCAAAGTTAGGATCGAGTTCCAAGGCATGCTTCATGTACGGAAGCGCTTCGGTGCCGCCCTTCTGGCGGCGTATATCTTGGGCGGTGGTGAAAGCCTGCAACGCCTCCAAAGAATTCGTAGTGGCTTCGGCCAACGGCTTGTTGAACTGCTCCACCGAGGGCAGCGATTCACCCAGTTTGCGGCGGAGTTCGGCATCGGTCGTATTTAGCGTGCGTAGAACCGCGCTCTTGTCCTTCGCGGTGCCCTTGACCGTGGCGAGGGTCTGGTCGTTTTCACAGTTCAGGGCCTGCACCTCAAGTCGATAGCCTGTCCCCGAGGGCACGATGGACCCGGCAACGTAGGCTTTGCTGTTGGTGCGCAGGCAAACCTCGCGCGCGATGTCGCGCGACAGCCGGGTGTCCACCGGCTTTTCCATCTGCTTGAGCGCCGCCGTCACCCGCCGATTGGAAACGATGTTTACAAACGGCGACTGTCCCAGGTCGAAGGTAAGGGCCTGCCGAAGGGTTCCATCGAAGATCGGATCGCCGGTGGTGTTGGCGAAGTCGGCGACAACGATGCCGGCATGAGGAGCCAGAGCCTGGACCTTTCGGCTGTGAAGATAAAAAAATGTCCCGACCACAATCACCGCGAGGAAAGCACCGGCTGCAGTAAGAATCTTCCACAGGGATCGCCGAGAAGCGCCGGTTTCCTGAATGCTTTCGGCAGCAACGACCGGCGAGGGTTTGGACGTCGGCACATCCACCACCGGAGCCGCGACCTCAAGAAGTACTGCCGGTGCGGACTTGTCGCTCGGTTGCGCCGTCGTGATTCGGCGCGCTGCCGTAGTCTGCAGCAGGCGTTGCAAATCGGCGCGGATGTCGGGCGCGTGCTGATAACGCCGGTCGCGATCCTTCTCCAGACATTTGCCGATGATGGTCTGCAATTTTTCCGGCACCTCCGGGTTAAGTTCCCGCGGTAACTCCGGCGTCGCTTGTACGATCGACAAAAAGAGGAGGCCGGTGGTGTCGCCCTTGAATGGAGCGCAACCGGTCGCCATCTCGTACAGGACGATGCCGAAAGAAAACAGGTCGGTTCGTTCGTCCAGCGGCTTGCCCAGCGCCTGCTCGGGCGACATGTAAGCCGCCGTACCTAAAGCCGCCAGGCCGCTGCTCAACTGCGACTCCTCCGTCCCATTCGCGATGCCGGCGGCTGCGGCTGCAAAGGCCAGTCGCTTGGGACCGGTCTTTTTCGCCAGTCCGAAATCCAGAATCTTGGTGCGCCCGTTCTTAGTGACGAAGATGTTCGCCAGCTTGATGTCGCGGTGGATGACGCCCTCGCTGTGTGCGGCCTCTAATCCTTCCGCGATGCTCTCAGCGATTTCCAGCAGACGCCGGGTGGGCAGCGGTCCGCGAAGGACGACGTCCTTCAGCGTCTCACCATCCAGAAACTCCATCGCAATGAAAATCTTGCCGTCTTCCTCGCCGACGTCGTAGATGGTGCAGAGGTTGGGATGATTCAAGGCAGAGGCGGCACGCGCTTCGCGCAGAAAGCGGTCACGCAGCACCGGATCGTGCGCGTAATCCTCGGGCAGAAACTTCAGCGCGACGAATCGTTCCAGGCGCGTGTCTTCGGCCTTGTAGACTACGCCCATCCCTCCTTCGCCAAGCTTCGCGAGGATGCGATAGTGAGATATCGTCGTTTCTTCCATGCAAGGGGTTTGACCTGATGGTATGGACTTGGCAACAGCGGGGTCAATGACCAAGTGATGGGATTTCTATGCTCCCATGAAAGCTAAGCTGCTGAATTACAAACGGATTACAGCGGAATCATTACCTTCCCAAACCATAAAAGCCAATTAGCAAAGCCGGTTCTCGCGTGCGCTGGATCGTGGGTAACTTTGTAAATACCAGGAGTACGAAACGGCGTCCCTTGGCCTGTATTCATTGGCTATCTGGCGTGATCTCCTTTTTCGATTGAGATTAGGATTGGCCGTGAGAGGCAGGGACTGGTACCGGGGTGGCCGCTGCCATTGTTCTACTCGGGACGTGTTTTATCCGATGACATTGGGCTCTATTTACGCAGACTATCAACACTAGAGCTAAGGGGTTAGTGGGCCTGGTCCCTTGTCGGTCCTACTCAGCAGATGCGGCCTTGGCGCAATCCCCCGCAGGGAATGTGTGCTGATTAGAGCATCGGTAAGCAATGATCGGAGCATCGATGCCCTTCTTCGCTAAGATCGGATCGGCAATGGGCTCCAAGTCGGTGCTGTTACATTCGGGACATTTGGGCAAATTCGTTCTGTCAAAGATGATGACTTCGCCAGAAGCCATTAGCAAGCGGCATCGAGAGTAGGAGTGTATCCGCGTGACGGACAGTCAAAAAGTTTTATCCCGCTGAAAGGCTCGATCTGTCCAAGAGATGCGCCACCGCTGAACTGTGTAAGACTCACATGTGCATTTTTGGGCTGCGAAATAAATCGTAAGGTATTGATTCGTTTGCAGTTTGAAAAGGTGAATTCCGGATTACAGCGCCATGACCGGACCGGGCGCGATCGTCCCCTTGCGCCCTCAAAATAGAAATCCTTCGAGAGCGACGCTACTAGTAAAAGTAATGAGCGCTGGCAGTTTTGCAAGTTGGAACCCCGCTGCCTACCCATTACCGTTCAACTTTGCGCTACGTCCCCGACAGCAACGAGGCAGAATTAGTGGGCCGTCTTCGCCTTTTAATCGCAGACAAAAATCCAGCTATGAGGCGAACCCTGTCCGAATTGGTACACGAGGACTGCGATATCGTTGCCGAAGTCGGAGATGGGGCTTCAGTGCTGCAGCAAATCGAAAGCGTTCAGCCGAATGTCGTTCTGCTCGGAGTCTCGTTCGACGGGACATCGGGCTTCGAGATCGCTCGCCGGCTGCTGCTCAGCAAGAACAAAGTCAAGATCATCTTCATTTCCTTCCACGAATCCCGCGACCTGGTGCAGGCTGCGCTGGCACGCGGGGCGTCGGGCTTTGTCTTCATGTCGCGCCTGCTCGACGATCTGCCGGCAGCAATTGAAGCTGTGAAGAGTGGCAGGATCTTCGAGCCGGCTGCCTGACGATCGACGCTGCGAGGCTCTGGTCTCAGACCAACTCCCTAGCCCTCGATCCATTCCGCAATCGAGGCCCAGGCCGGAACTCCGAGCCACGTTCCCGTATTTTCTCCGCGCCCGCTGTATTACATTCCTCTTAGACGGTATCTTCCGCTCACAGAAGGAGCTTTTGAATGCCCGAAGGAGCAGGCGCTTCCAATATCGAAATTTCGCAACATTTAAGCCACCATCATGAAGGCCCCCAATCCCGTATGCACGAAGTGCTGGAGATCATCGAAGCCATCGTGCTGGCGATGGTCGCCGTAAGCACGGCGTGGAGCGGCTATCAGGCCGCGTTGTGGACCGGACACCAGGCTGAGCTTTATGGCATTGCCAGCAAGCTGCGGGTGCAGGCGCAGGGAACGGAAAGCACGGCCAATCAGGAGCGGCTCTATAACGCCACCACCGTCGCCCAATGGCTCACCGCCGAGGCCCAGGGCCAGCAGAAACTGGCTGACCTGTTCGAGCGGCGATTCCTTCCGGAGTTTGTTCCGGCTTTCCAGGCATGGAAGAAGACCGATCCGCTCAATAATCCCAACGCTCCGGTCGGCCCGCAGCGGATGTCTGAGTATCACAATGCAAAGACCGAGGAAGCCGCCAGACTGAATGAACAAGCCGCAGAAACCTTCGAGCGGGGCAATGTCGCCCGCGACCACTCGGATCAATATGTGCGCGCCACGGTCATGCTGGCTACGGTTCTGCTGCTGATGTCGATCAGTCAGAGATTCAAGACGCACGCAGTGCGGGTAGCTCTGGCCGTGGTAGCAGTGATGCTTTTGATGATGCCGATCTATCACATCATCATTCTGCCGCGGGCGTAGAATTATCTATGTAAGTTCCTTGTTGCCGGGAGCAAGATGGCAGCGAAGCCTGTCCTGGCCGTTCCCTCAACAGGCGGTCCGTTGTCCCCGATTTGGGACTGCTCGCTCAAGCGTTTCAATGACACCACGTTCTTCTGTTCGGCTCTCGCATTCTGTGGGACACTCATGGGGATGATTAGCAAAAGGAAACTTCGGTTTGCGCGAATGACTCCTTTGCTCGGGGTTTGCGATTACTGCAACACTCAGTTTGAAGGCACGGAAGACCAGGTTCGACAGCTCTTTCACTCGCACCATTGCGAACGCAAAGACGCCGACCAGCCCGGCGCGGCTGCGAATCCGCTGGTGACCTCTCCGACAGACCCGAATCGCAAATAGCGCCGACGAAGGCAGTCCCCAAATGAAGAATGTCACCTTACCAACTGTGTTACTGCTGTCTGCGATCACTGCATGGGCACTCCAGGATTCTGAGCCCATGGATTCGGCTCCGCCCTACTCGGTGAGTATCAGCGTGCCGGGTAACACCCACAAGATTGGTACTAAACTGACCGTGGATGTCACTTTGACCGACGTGTCGCAGCACAATATCGCCGTACCGAGACAGGCATTCGGAGAAATGGATTACTTGGTGGAGTTGTACGACGACAAAGGAAATCCCGTTCCGGAAACGCGGTACTATGAGGTTTTCAAGTGTCAGAGACAGGAAGGTCCTTGCCCTGACGGTGTCCCTTCGGTTGGGCCTACCGACGATCATGGCACACGCAGTGTGGAACCAGGCGGTACGCTAAAGGAGTCGGTCGATCTCGGGAAGCTGTTTCAGCTGAAGCACCCTGGCACCTATGTCGTGCAACTGCACCGAGCCGATTCTTTGTACGCGGGAGGCAGACCTCGTCCCGAGGTTATAAAATCCAACCCTTTGACCATCACTGTTAGTCCCTGACGCTGAGCTGCCGAACCGCCTAAACGCGCAGCGCCTACCCAGAGCGAAGCTTGCCGCAAAGCAAATTCTTGTAAGCCGACAGGCAAATGGATATCCTCGTTTCCGTCTCCCGTTACAGGGTTCGGGAGACACTCTGAGCAGTTCTCACACCGAGGAGGAGGGTGTTATGAAACGCACGAGTCACATCTCTCGTTTATTTTCAGCACTGCTGCTGACATTGTTACTGGCCGGCGTCTGCATGGCCGCGCCGGACAAGAAGGCGGCTGACCCCACCCCGCAGGCTGCCGGCTCATCCATGGCCAAATCGGGCGACCTGCTCGACATCAACACCGCGACCAAGGAGCAACTCTCCGCTCTGCCGGGAATCGGCGACGCGTATTCGGCGAAGATCATCGCCGGCCGTCCTTACTCCAAGAAGACCGACCTGGTGCAGAAGAAGATCATTCCCCAGGCTACCTACAACAAGATCTCCGGGATGATCATCGCCAAACAGCCTAAGAAGTAGCCTCCTGGCCCGGCAACGTTTTTGCGGACATCAACGGACTGCCACTCGAGAGTTGCGCGTATCTCGGCCGGCAGTCCTTTTTCGTTCCGGTCGCTCCGGACCTCTGCAACCTGATGTTCTATCGATATTTGCTTGAATTGCATTCTGCAGACAACAGGCAGCGGCTTTCCCTCATCCTTTCACTCGTTGTAGTACTGCTCGCTGGCTGGCCGGCGCGAGTTCGAACTTCATCGAATCCCGTGGGGTGTATGCATGAGCGCACTCGGACGAGGTCTCGGGGATGGAGAGAGCAGACTAGCGCTTCCGGCCACCGGTACCGCAAGTTCGAAACCAGCTTCCCAACTGCCTTCGTTCTTCGTGGTGGGTCCGCCTCGGACGGGCACCACGTGGATTCATCACGTCCTGCAGAAGCACGCGACCCTGCCCGCGCCTACGAAGGAAACTCGCTTCTTCGATTGTCACTTTCATCGCGGGCTGAATTGGTACTGGCGTCACTTCCCTGTCGCCCATCCGGAGCGTCCGACCGGAGAAATTGCCCCTACCTACTTCGCGTCGGGGGAAGCGCGGGAGGCAATTGCGCTGACCAACCCGCAAGCCAAGCTGGTGTTTGTCTTTCGCGAACCGGTACAGCGCGTGATTTCGCTTTATCGCGTCAAACGCGCTTATGGCATGGTGCGCTGGAGCTTTGAAGAGGCGCTGGAGCGCGACCCCGAACTGCTGGCCACAGGGATGTATGCCACCCACCTCGAGCGGTGGCGCGAAGCCTTTCCGCCTGAGCAGATGCTGGTCAGCTTCTACGAAGAGCTTCGTCAGTCGCCGCAGGAGTACTTCGACAGGCTGTTGACGTTTCTGGAAATCCCGCGTAGCCCGCTCTCGGCAGCGGAACTGGCGCGCGTTCATTCTTCCGAAAAGATGACCCAGCCGCGCAGCTTCCTGATGACGCGCACGGCCACCACGCTCGCCGACTGGTGCAAAGCCCGCAATCTCGACCACCTGGTTGCTTCCGTGCGCAAGTCGCGACTGATGAAGTTATGCGTTGGCGGTGGCGCGCCTTTCACGGAAATAGCAACATCCACGCTGAAGATGCTGAACGACCTGTTTCGTCCGGAGATTGAAGGTTTGCAGGAGATGACCGGGCGCGATCTGTCGGCGTGGCTGCAACCACGTGACCACGCAGCCATAAAAGTTGACCCGCAAGCGATAGCGCGGAGCTCTGTCGCTTGCGCTGATTGAACCAGCTCAAATCGGCGGCGCCGATGCTGAAGGCTATTTCTTGAAGGAATATTCGCTGCCACGAAAAAGGCCCACCTTATCTCAGGCGGGCCTTACTTTTCCCACTGCTGTTAAGCCTACGAATCCTGCTTCATGATCAGCTTGCGCAGGACCACTTGATCGGGATTGAGCAGATCCGCGATGCGTTGCGGATTGATGCTGGCCACGATGATCAGGTCGGCTTCGTTGTTCACGTTGCTGAAGATGCCCAGCCGCTTCATCTTCTGCGCCTGATGCTGGTTGTCCTCGGTCGGGCTGAGGTAATGCACCAATCCCGCCTTATAGCGGTGCAGCAGGAACAAGTGCGCCAGCGTCATCAGTCGCTTTTTCTGCAGCGACTTCTCGAAGGTATTCATGTCGCGGATCGACAGCAGCTTGTGACCGTGACGATCGTGAACATCGGCGAAGATCACGTTGCCGACCTTTTCCTTTGAGTCGTTCCAGATACTCAGTTCCAGGAAGTCGGAACCGGCCGCTACCGGACGCAACTGCGGCCGGTACTTCGGCTCCAGCTTGTTGTGCTCCGCCCAGATCTTCAGCCAATCTTCCAGCACCTTGGGCGGGACTTCCGTCTGCACCAGATGCTGGTGCTGCGTTGAACCTTTGCCCATGGCCATCGTCGTGGCCGTGCGGCCGGACGACGCCATCAGCGCGGCGTCCAGACGAGGACCGCCAACCAGGGTCTGCGGCGTGCGGTAGGGCGACTCCAACAAGCGGAACTTGCGCTGCAAGCGTGCCAGCGACAGCATGCCGTCCTGTTTGAGAGCGCCGGCGAACTCCTCCGCCGCCAGTCCGTCGATCTGGTGACCGCCGTAGGTGATGAAGTTGAAAACAAACCCCATCTTGCCCAGCTCTTCGGGGAAGTTCTTCATCTCTTCATCGCTCATACCGGTCGTGTCCCAGTTGAAGGACGGCGACAAGTTGTAGGCCAGCATCTTGTCGGGAAATTCCGCGTGAATGGCTTCGGCAAATTCTTTCGCCTCATGCAAGTCTGCCGTGGCCGTCTCCATCCACAGGATGTCGGCGAATGGCGCCACCGAAAGTGACTTGGCAATTGCAAACTCAAGACCGGCCTGCGTCTGGTAATAGCCTTCCGGCGTCTTGCTCAGCTCGCAATCCCAGGGAACGTCGATGCCCATCGACCTGGCCTTCTCGCGCGCCTCATACCACGACGCACGCTTCGAGAACGCCAGCCACTCGTCCGCCGATAGCTCATACGTCTCGCCCTGGCTGACGCCGAAGACGATCTCCTCAGCCACAGCCTGCCGGTATGTCTTGAGGTCGGCCTCGGCCTGCCACGCATCCAGAAAGCGCGGCATGACTTTATCCAGCATCGCTTCGACAGGACCATCCGATTTCTTCTTGTACGCCTCGGCCTGTTCTTTCAGCAGCGGCAGCAGTCCAGTCTTCTCCAGCCACTTGTTGGCGTCAGCGTATTCCAGCTCCGACATCGCGAACATCATGTGGCCGCGAACTTCGTCCACGCCGGCTTCGAAGAACTTCCGATGCAGAGCGAGGACGACAGCCTTGTAGCTGGGGACATCGAGGTTGGTGGCCCCCAGGATGAAGGGCTGGTCACGTTCGTCGGCGCAGCCGTCGAGCAGGCTTGCCGCCTCGGCGTCGGTACGCGCGACGATGATGCCGGGCACGCCCATAACGTCGAGCTGGAAGCGCGCCGCGCTCAGCCGCAGCACCTGGTCGTTCTCCGATACCAGCACCTTGCCGCCCTGGTGACCGCACTTCTTCACGCCGGGCTTCTGATCCTCGATGTGGTATCCGGGAACGCCGACTTCGACGAAGCGGCGAATCAGGTTGCGGACGTGCGCATCGCCGCCGTGGCCGGTGTCGGCGTCGGCGATGATGTATGGCCGGTAATCGATCTCGGGTGTCGATGCCAGTTGCTCGGGCTTCATGCGCGCCCGCGAAAAGAGCTGGTTGCGATCGGCGGTGATCAATGCGCGCACAATCGACGCGGCCTCGTCGGGCACCTGGCTCAACGGATAGCTGGCCAGATCGGCGCCGGGATCTTCGGTGATGCTTCCCTTCGCCGACGTCGCCCAGCCGCCCAGATAAATGCCTTCAATGCCGGCTCGCTTAATCGCGACCGCCTGTCCCGGAGAGTACGGACCAAACGTCGTAATCGACTTGCGCGCTTCGAACAGTTCACGCAGACGGTTGTAAAAACCTTCGGCGGCCTGGCGCGCGACCGGGTAGTCGGTAGTAAATGTGCCTTTCTGCTCGGCAACCTGCCGGGGTGAGTAAAGACGAACGATGCCTTTAAAACGTGGACTGGCGAACCACTGACTGACCTCTTGCACTCTTTCCTGGAAGGGACTCATCACCTGCTCCTGATCGAAGGGTTTAGCTCTCACCGGATGGCACCAAGGCCATTGGAGGTCTCAACGAAATAGCCGGCCGGTTTCGCCGGCTAAGTGTTGCCCCGGAGGGAACACTGCGGACTCGTTCTGAGTTCTGACGAGTTTTTCAGATAACGGAGTCGTTTGACAACGGCAAATATCGTGGGCGCGTTTCCGGCGGATGTCAGTGACGTTTGCACATCATCGCGTGACATGAATCCAAGCGCCTCTGGCCTGCGTTCCCGAAAAGAAGCGGTTCGATTGGTACCACTCCGGGACGTTGTCACCCGACGCCGTGACCGGATTCACTGACGCAGGACACAGTTCCATCCGACAATTCCTTGGCCTTTACAGAACTACGTGCGTCTTCTGCGCTCTTAAGCAGCTCTTCAACCCTCGCGCCGCACATTCTTTCACTGGAGATCCCTTCTCGGATCTCAACCAAGATAAAAGACGCTCCCCCAAAAATCTGATCTGTGTTTGCCAGGCAAGCGAAAAAGGAGCCTGCTATGAAGACCTCCGGTTTCTGGAAATCATTGGCCGTCTTATTCGCGATCGTTACCCTGATTCCAATCGGCGTGTCGGCCCAGAACCTGACCACGGTGCATAACTCACCCTCAGACGGTTCATGGCCGGTAGGCCTGCTGATTCAGGCCAGCAACGGCAACCTGGTTGGCACAACATATTCGGGTGGCGCCGATTGGGGCACGATCTTCAAAATTACCCCCAGCGGAACGTTCGGTGTGATGTGGACCTTCACCGGCGGGTCGGATGGAGCAGAGCCTTACGCCGGGGTGACGGAAGACAGCGCCGGAAACGGCTACGCAGTGACCAGCATCGGAGGAAATACTCCGTCCGGCTGCGGCACGGTAGACAAACGCCTCCCTGGCAACGGCAGTAATGTCACCCAGCTCCACGCGTTTGCGGGGCCTCCGAACGACGGATGCACCCCCTGGGCGCCGTTGGTGCAGGCCAGCGATGGAAACCTGTACGGCACCACCTACGCAGGCGGGAGCGGCGTTGGAGGCCTGGGCGGAGGCACGGTCTTTCGAATCACTCCCAGCGGTGCGGAGACTATTCTCTACAATTTCTGTTCCCAATCCGGCTGCGCTGACGGTTACGTTCCGTACGCGGGAGTAATTCAGGGCAGCGACGGGTATCTATATGGCGCTACGAGCCAGGGTGGCACTGGCTATGGCACGATCTTCAAAATTTCGCTGAGTGGCAGCGGTTTCACAGTACTTCATAACTTCAACGACACCGACGGGAACCTGCCCGCCGGCGGATTAACTCAAGGCAGCGACGGTAACTTTTACGGGACAACTTCCAGCGGCGGCGCCAATAACTACGGTCAACGCGGCGAAGGCACGATCTTCAAAATGACGCCCAGCGGCACGCTGACCAGTTTGTACAGCTTCTGCTCGCAGCCCAACTGCACCGACGGCAAAACGCCTGACGGCGTGCTGCTGCAGGCAGCGGACGGCAACTTCTACGGGACAACCTACTATGGCGGGGGCACCGACTCGGGAACGGTTTTCGTTATTACCCCCAGCGGCTCATTCACCAGCCTCTACAGCTTTTGCTCGCAAGCGAACTGCCCCGACGGCTCGCACCCGTACCCGGGCGTGATCCAAGGCAGCGACGGGAAGTTCTACGGAGTTACTCAATACGGCGGGAGTGAGAACGCCGGTACGGTCTTCAGCCTCCAGGTCACCGACGAGACCCTGATCGTCTCCGTGAACGGCGGCGGAACCGTCACCAGCACCGACGGTTTCATCAACTGCCCGGGCTCGTGCAGTCACATCTATCAGCAGAATACGCAGGTCACGCTGAACGCCACAGCGGCTGGCGGCTGGGTCTTCGGCACCTGGGGCGGAAGCTGCGGCGGCAGCAGTCCCTCCTGCACCCTGACCATGTCGCAGAACGAGTCGGTGAGCGCGACCTTCAACCAGCTCAGCTACACCTTGACCGTTACGCCTCCGACCGGCAGCGGCACGGTCACCAGTAGCGACGGCTACATCAACTGCCCGGGTACCTGCAGCCATTCGTACCTGTCGAACACCGTGGTGACGTTGAACGCAAACCCCGCGCCCGGCTGGAGCCTCAACGCCTGGGGCGGCGCGTGCAGCGGGAATAATCCCTCCTGCAATGTGACGATGACCGGGACCGAAACCGTGAGCGCGACCTTCACCCAGAATTACTACACCCTGACCGTATCGATGAGTGGAGACGGAAGCATCACCAGCAACGATGGCTATATCAACTGCCCCGGTAGCTGCAGTCACACTTACTTATCGCTAATCCAGGTGACCCTGAATGCAGCGCCCGCGCACGGCTGGAACTTCGTGGGCTGGAGCGGCGCCTGCAGCGGCACCGTTCCCTGCCAGCTGACCATGCTGGGCAACTACGGCGTCAGCGCCTACTTCATCCAGCCCGGCAGCGGATCCCAGTTCAGTTCGGTCACTCCCTGCCGTCTCATCGACACCAGAAACACCGGCAATCCCATCCAGGGCGGGACCTCGCAGAACTTCATCATCCCGCAACTGGGCGGCTGCAACGTTCCGACGGCTGCCTCGGCCTATTCGCTCAACGTGACCGTCGTGCCGCACGGCTCGCTGGGCTACATCACCGTGTGGCCTGCAGGCCTGGCTCAGCCGCTCATCTCCACCACCAATGCGCGCGATGGGCGCACCAAGGCTTCCGCGGTGATCGTGCAGGCCGGCACTGGAGACGCCGTCAGCATCTACGCCAGCAACACCACCGATGTCATCCTGGACATCAATGGCTACTTCGGCGCGCCCGGCTCGCAGACTTATCAGTTCTATCCCATGACGCCGTGCCGGGTGATCGACACTCGCAACGCCAACAGCGAACTCGGCGGTCCGCCCCTAGTTGGCGGCCAGCCGCGCAATTTTGCTGTGCTGACCAGCTCCTGCATGCCGCAGAACGTCACCATCCAGGCCTACTCGTTCAATGTTACGGTCGTGCCCTACCCCAGCGGCCAGCCGCTGCACTACCTGACCGTATGGCCTGAGGGCGAAGCCCAGCCTGGGGTCTCGACCTTGAACAACCGCACCGCAACCACGGTTGCGAACGCGGCCATCGTGCCTGCCGGCAGCAACGGCGGCATCTCCGTCTACGCGTCCGACAGCACGGAGCTGGTCGTCGACATCGTCGGCTACTTTGCCGCGCCGACTGCCAACGGCATCTCGCTGTATGCCACCGCTCCCTGCCGGGTGATTGACACGCGCAGCGGCGGCGGCCAACCTTGGCGAGGAGAGAAGACCATCAACGTGGCCGACAGCACCTGCGCGCCACCCAGCAACGCGCAGGCGTATGTCTTCAATGCCACCGTGGTACCGCCGGGACCGATGCACTACCTGACCCTGTGGCCTGATCCCGACCAGCAACCGCTGGCTTCCACGCTGAACGCCATCGATGGAGCGGTGACCTCCAACATGGCGATCATGCCCAACATCAACGGCAGCACCGACGCGTACGCCTCCGATCTGACGCAGTTGATCCTGGATATCTCCAGCTTCTTCGCTCCGTAGATTCGGAGAACGTCGGCATCCGGCACAAGGCCGAGCACGAGGGCGTACAGATCCGCGCAAGCAATCTTGAGTTGCGCGACTGGTACGCCCAGTCTTCTCAGTTCCCGGATCAGCCTGCTCGCGGTAGAATGAGCCACTTCCGTTTCAGGTGAACCATGGCTCTGACCCCGGGAACCCGTTTGGGCCCGTACGAGATTCTTGCGGCTGTAGGCGCCGGCGGTATGGGCGAGGTGTATCGCGCTCGCGACACGCGCCTCGATCGAACCGTGGCCATCAAGATTTTGCCGGAATCGTTTGCCGGCGATCGCGAACGGCTCGAGCGTTTCCAGCAGGAAGCGCGCATCCTGAGCGCGCTCAACCACCCCAACTTGATGGCGGTCTACGACGTCGGCGTGCAGGACGGCATGCACTTCCTGGTCTCGGAATTTCTCGAAGGCGAGACACTGCGCGACCGCATGAACGCCGGACCGCTTCCCCAGCGCAGGGTTATCGAATACGGACTGCAAATCGCCAAAGGGCTGGCCGCCGCGCACGAAAAGCAGATCGTGCATCGCGACTTGAAGCCCGAAAACATCTTCGTGCTGCGCGACGGCCGGGTGAAGATCCTCGACTTCGGATTGGCCAAGCAGAAAGCGGCAGTAGCCACCGCTGACGCGACCATGACCAGTCCGAACCAGACTTCGGCAGGCACCGTGCTCGGCACGGCGGGCTACATGTCTCCTGAGCAAGTGCGCGGGGAGGCTGTCGACAATCGATCCGACATCTTTGCGCTGGGCGCCATTCTGTACGAGATGATCGCCGGCCAGCGCGCTTTTCGCGGCGACTCCAGCGTCGAAGTGATGACTTCAATTTTGAAACAAGATCCTCCGGAGTTCAGCGAAAGCAATACGAACGTCTCGCTCGGCCTGCAACGCATCGTCCACCGATGTCTGGAGAAAAAGCCGGAAGCACGTTTTCAATCGGCCAGCGACCTGGCGTTCGCCTTGGATTCGCTGAGCAGCGCCGGCACTTCGACCGGCGGATTGCGTGCGCTGAAAGACACGCAGTCGAAGCGCTCGCGATTGCTTGTGCCGGCATTGCTGATTGCTGCGTTGGCAATCGGCGCGATTGCCGCCTGGGCTTTGCATCGTCCGGTGGCGAGCCAGCCTTCGTTCACGCAGATCAGCTTCCGCTCTGCCTATATCCGCCACGCGCGTTTCGCGCCCGACGGGCGCACTGTGGTGTACGACAGCACCAGCGACGGCAAGCCTACCGAATTGTTCTCGACTCGGACGGACACCATCGAAGCGGAGTCGTTGCATATCCCGGCCAGCCTGTTGAGCATATCGTCGACGGGAGAACTGGCGGTCACGCTGGACACCCTGTTCGATCCGAAGTACACGCCCACGGGACGCCTGGCGCGCGTGCCGCTGGGAGGCGGCTCAACGCGCGAGCTGTTGGACGCGGTGACCGATGCTGATTGGTCGCCGGATGGATCTACGTTGGCAGTCAGCCGGCAGGTTGGACATCATTTCCGGCTCGAATTCCCGCCCGGCAAAACCCTGTACCAGAACGACGGCTACATCAGCCGACCTGTGTTTTTCTCCGTCGGGCGACAAGATTGCCTTTATCGATCACGCGATACTGGGCGACGATCGCGGTACGGTCGAAGTAATCGACCTCCAGGGCAACCGTAAGCCGTTGACCCGGGAGTTCAACACCGTGCAGGGCTTGGCCTGGGCACCCAAGGGAGACGAGATATGGTTCACCGGCGCGGTCAACAGCGAGCCCAGTTCCCTGCGTGCTGTCAGTCTTGATGGGAAGGAACGAATGTTGCTTTCTTCGCCCGCCAAGCTCCACCTGCAAGACATTTCAAAGGACCGCAATGTCCTGCTGAGCATAGAAGACTATCGCGATCAGCAGATCCTGTCCGAGACCCAGACGGGAAAAGTGCGGGATGTCAGCTCGTTTCCCTTCCAGATTACCGAGGCGTTTTCTCCCGACGGACAGGCGCTGCTGCTGAACACCTACGTCACCGGCTCGACCAACGACTACAACCTCTACACGCAACGCACCGACGGCTCTGCGCCTGCGCTGATCGGCCAGGGCGCCGGCATCGGCTTCTCCACCGACGGCAAATGGGTATTAGCTCTCGACCCGACCAACCTGCAACATCTGCGAGTGATTCCGACTGGAGTGGGTGAGGCACGAGTCCTGACCTCACCATCTGGCACGGAGTATCTCGGCGCTGCGTGGGTGCCGGGCGGAAAACAGATTCTGGCGTTGTTACAGGCTTCCGGGCATACGCCGGTTACATACATCCAGGACTTGGAAACGGGTACGGTTCGGCCGGTTGGCAAAGAGGGCAGGTACCTTTGGAGCGTCGCAGAGCAAGGCCTGGGCAGCATCTCGCCGGATGGGAAAGGCTTCATTGTTACTGACGACGAAAAGCATTACTGGGTGCAGCCAATGGATGGCAGCGAGGCCAGCGAGATCAAAGGACTGTCTCCGGGTGACCTGCCGCTGGAGTGGCATGGCGGTTCAGAGAACATTTTCTTCGAGCGCCCCATCGGAACCGACAGCAGCGAGATCTACGATCTGAATCTGGCGACCGGGACCAGCAAACTATGGTCGCACTTCACTCCCACCGATAAAACTGCGATGGTTGCCATGCGCCACCCCATCATCACGCAGGACGGCGCCCATGTGCTCTACGTGGTGCAGCGCATCTTCTCGACGCTGTTCGTGGCCAATGGCATTCAGTAGCAGCAGCGCCGACACCGCCGTCGAAATCGCAGTCACTGGTTCGATCCGTGCTTACGCCTTTGCGATGGTTTCGGCTCGAGCGATCCGTAGACCAGAATTTTTCCATCTACCGAAACCGCAACGAACCGGTTGGTTTCTTCTTCCTTGAACTGCACCACCGCATGACCTTTCTTCGCCAATTGGCCCCATCGGCTGGGCTTCTCCGGATTTTGTTCAATCGCCTGATACTCCTTGCCGTCCATTTCGAACGCCACCGTCCTGAAGCGATTGGCGCTCGTCCGACTCACAGGTATCTGCTGGCCATTCACCTCGACCGAGGAACCGGCCATCATTTGCCTGGCGATCGAAGAGAGCAGTTCCTTGTTTAGCATGGCTGTTTACGGTCTGGGCAGGGAGATGGCAAGACTGGAGCCGACGATCGGACTTGAACCGATGACCTGCTGATTACGAATCAGCTGCTCTACCAACTGAGCTACGTCGGCTTGCCGGGTCCCGAGGAGTGTCCCGCCGAATGACGGGCTCGTTGGGTGGTCAACTGGATTGTAAATGCCGGAAGAGGTTACCGTAAAGGGACACAGTACCTGGTTTTCCACTGTTTTCATGGGTTTTGCACTTGATTGCACTCCTCGTTCCCCTCGATAATGAAGACAAAGCTCACTGGCGACCCGAGCTTACATGAATCAATATTGTCGAGCCGACGTCCTTCGGATCCTGCATATCACCGCCAACCAGCTTACTGGCTGGCAGCGCGCGGGACTCGCTCCGATTTCTGAGACGTTTACCTTCTACGACCTCCTTCAGCTGAAGAAGATTCGCGACCTTCGTGCCAAGCGCGTGCGCCCGGCAGTGATACGCGAGTCGCTCCAGGCCATGCAAAAGCAAGTCGCCGGCATGGAGAACCCGCTGCTGGAAGCCAGCGCCTTTAGCGTCGGCTCTCGCGTCGCGTATCGTCATGAAGGCCACTCGGTGGAACCTATCGCCGGCCAGTTCGTCATGGACTTTGGACCGGTGGGCACCCTTGTGACCCGGGAGATCTCTTCGGGCAAGATCAAGCCCATCCTCGACCTGCAAAACCTGGCCGAGTTGTTCAGCCATGGGATCGCCATGGAGGAGCATCCTTCGACGCACGAGGAGGCCATCCGCACGTACCAGCGTGTACTCGAACTGGAGCCGGAGCACGCCGCCGCGCACATCAATCTGGGCACGCTGTACTACAACCGCCAGGATTACGCCTCCGCCGAGAAGCATTATCGCGCCGCGGTCGTCGCTGACCCGCGCTATGCCCTTGCCTACTTCGACCTGGGCAACGTTCTCGACGAAACCGGAAAGATTCCGGAGGCGATCGCCTCCTATCGCACCGCCATCCAGCTTGCGCCCACCTATGCCGACGCGCACTACAACCTTGCTCTCGCCTATGAGCGCCAGGCACAACCGCGCCTGGCTTTGCAGCATTGGAAGGCGTATCTGAAGCTCGACCAGACCGGGCCATGGGCGGTCCATGCGCGCAATCAGGTGGCACGCATCCTGGAAGCTGACAAGCTGAAGATTGTCTACAAACAACTGAAATAATCTCGCTGGAAGTTGCCTCGAATTCCCATCTACCTCAAATTTCTACGGCTCGGCTGCTATACCTTACAGGTGACCGCAGTCAGCGATTCTGCATCCCAATATTCAGACCTGAATAAAAAGTGAGGACGCGTTTGGCACGTTGGCAACGCAAGGCTTCCTGGAGCCGTGGCGGGTTTGTTTTCGTTTTCCTGATTGCTTCCACGGCGGCCGTGGTTTGGGCCAAGGCGCAGGCGGCTCCGACCCCGAGCACGACGATCCTGAATCACCTGAACCAGGCCATCAGCTGGTATCGCCACGTCGCCAGCCTGGACGTCACCGCCGGGCAGCCCAGCGATACTCTGTATCTCGAGAATGCGCGCAACTCCGCCGTGCAGGCGTTGCAGCTCGCATTTCAATCGGCATCGGCGCAGGCCACGCTGCTGGCGCAGCAGAAAGCAGAGCGCGGGAAGCCGACAACAGCGCATCAGCGTCGAACCAGCCTCAGCCGTCGCAGGGAGGCACGATTGCCAAAGCGTTAGCCGATGCGAGCGCTCGCATCGACGACATGCAGTCGCAGATTGCCGACCTGAACGACCAGATCGCGAAGGCGCCGGCCAAGACGCGTGCGCAGCTGGTTTCGCAGCGTGACGCCCTGCAAGGCGAACTTGATCTGGAGAAAACCATTCAGGATTCGCTGCAGAAGATTGCCAGCGTGGCCGCCAGCGAAACTGCCGGCAGCGGATTGTCAGCCCAGATCGCGCAATTGAAGCAGTCCGTGCCGGAGGTCTTCACGCCGCCGAAGAAAGAAACGTCTGCTTCGACCGGCCAGGGTTCGAAAGCCAACGCGGCGCAGAACGCCGGCCTGTTCGGACAAACATCGATTCTGTTCGGCCAGATGCGCGACATGCACGACATCGATCAGCTGATGACGGAGACCATGCACCTGCGCGACACTGCCGAAAAGCTCGACGCACCACTAAAAGATTCGCTGAAGACGCTGGTGCAGCAAGGCCGGGCGATCGTCAACCAGCAGAGCGCGTCTCCAACGCCACAGACTCCGGCGACTGCCGCGCAGATTGCGGCCACGCGCAAACAATTCGCCGCGCTGACCACGCAATTCAAGCAGGTTGCCGACGCCGCCGTACCCTTACGTCAGGAAATCATCCTGCTCGACGAAACGCACGGCGAGCTGCAGGAGTGGCGCAGCTCCATTTCCGCCGAGTACGGCCGGGTGCTGCGTTCGCTGCTGACGCGCGTAGGCGGGATCCTGCTGGCGCTGGCCGTGCTGTTCGGGCTTGGCCAGCTTTGGCGTCACGCTACCTACAAGTACATTCACGACGCGCGCCGCCGCCGCCAGCTCACGCTCATCCGGCGCTTCGTCATCGGCTTCCTCATGGGCACCGTCGTGGTGTCTGGGTTCATCACCGAATTCAGCTCGCTGGCCACGTTTGCCGGATTCATCACCGCCGGCATCGCCGTCGCCTTGCAGACGATTATTTTGTCGCTGGCTGCGTACTTCTTTCTCGTGGGGCGTTACGGCGTGCGCGTCGGCGATCGCGTTACTGTCTCCGGCGTGACCGGCGATGTGGTCGAGGTGGGACTGGTGCGACTCTACCTGATGGAACTGGCCGGCACCGGCATCGATCTCTATCCGACAGGACGCGTCGTGGTCTTCTCGAACTCGGTGATGTTCCAGGCAGCGCCCTTCTTCAAGCAGCTGCCGGGCACGGCGTACGCGTGGCATGAAGTTTCCTTGATGCTGGCGCCGGGAGCGGATCCCGCCAAAGTCGAGAAGGAAGTGCTGGACGCGGTAACCTCGATCTACTCGGGCTATCAGCACACCATCGAGCGGCAGCACGCGCTGGTCGAGCGCATTCTCGACGCCTCGGTCGCCGCGCCTGAGCCCAAGGCCGCGCTGAGTTATGCCGAGACCGGATTGCAGTTGACCGTGCGCTATCCGGTGGAGATTGCGCACGCCGCCGACATCGACGACAAGGTCACGCGCAAGCTGCTGGAGCTGATCGCCAGCGACACCGACCTGAAGGCGGCCGTGACCGGCTCACCCGCACTGCGCGCTCCGATTAAGGCATAGCGCAGGGACGGGTGGAGCACGCCTTCAGGCGTGCATTCACCATGCTAGTTCGAGCCCGGCTTTAGCCACTGAGGGAACCCGAGCCTAATGAGCTTCAGCGGCTAAAGCCAAGAGATTTAGCGCAGCTGAATTCCACGCCTGAAGTACTCCACCCGCGAGCCACCCGCATCACTGCCGCAAAATTTCAGACACTCATAGCGAGGGTCATTACTTGCCGGCCGCATTCTTATACACCCACTGCGCAATGTCATTCACTACATCGCCGGAAACGTGACTGGCGACGGAATAGTCCGCCGGTGACGCCGGCCCCTTGCTGTGCACATCCATGAACAGGTGCGTCAGGTTGGGATAAAACTTGAAGGTCGCCCGCGGATCGTTGCCCAGCGCCGCCTGCCAAAGCTGGTAATCGTCTTTGGTGACCTGGTAGTCGTGCCCGCCCTGCAATACCAGGATCGGAATATTCAGCTTTGCCGCCACTTCGGCGGGATGATAGTCGCGCAGATCGAGAAAGTACGACGCTGGAATTTTTGCGCCCACAACCGAGATCATCGCGTCGGGCTTCAATCCCGGGCTCTCAATCTCTTTCTTCGCCTTCTCCGCCGCCTCCAGCTCCGGCTTTAACTGGCGCTGATTCGCGCCCGGCAAGCCGGAAATGTATTTCAACTGATCGACGATCACCACTTCGATCGGCCTGGCGGTGCCGGCCATGATGATGATCCCCGCAACCTGCTTGTCTGCGGTGGCGATGCGCGGCGCCAGCATCCCTCCCAGGCTGTGCCCGAGCACGTAAATCTGCTTGGGATCGACCTCAGGCCGCGCAGCCAGCAGCGCCACGGCGGCTTCGGCATCGTCGGTCACTTCCTCCTTCACTGTGAGATTCACACCCGGCGGAACGGACTGCGCTCCATACTGCTTGGTGCGCTTTACATAACGCAGCACCGCGATGTTCTGGCTCGCCAAGCCCCACGCCAAATCCTTGAATGGCTTATTGTCGCCGATCGTCTCGTCGGCGTCATGCGGCCCCGAGCCTTGCACCAGCACGATCGCCGGGAACGGCCCCTTGCCGTTCGGAAGCGTCAGCGTTCCCGGCAGCTTGAACGTCCCGCTCTCGACGGTCGCATCAACTTCATGAAATGCGCTTGGCTTGGCGTAGCCGGGCGCCGACCAGCTCTGCTTCTTCTCGGAGGAAGACGCCGAGGGATTGGAAGGCGGCAGAACATGCATGCCCGCAATCAGCCCACGCGGGTCGATGGCGAACTGCAGATCGTAGCTGTCGTACTTGAATTTGCAGGTGACACTCACGACCTGGAGACCACCCTGCTCGTCCACGTGCGACGCCAGCACGCGCTCAAACGGTCCGGCCTTGTCGATCAGCGCATCCCAGATGGCCGAGAGTTTGTCGGCCGGCAGCGCGCCTTGCATGCGATCGTCAAAGCGCTTTTCGACCGCGCTGAAGCGATGAGCCGCGAGATCGTTAACGGTATCCCTGGCCAGCGTCTGTGGATCGGGGCTTTGCAATTGCGCCGACAACATTGAGCCAAGAGCGAAAAAAGTGGCTGCTATCAAAACGGGGAGAATGGATTTCATGAGCTTTCCTCGTATGACTGTATACTGTACACAAACACTATACACTTCGCAAGCCTGTCTACCCTTGCACGACTGAAGTCGTGCTCTGACACAAGGCTTTTCGACCGAGTCTTGTCAGCAACTTGTATAGGGGTGCATTCAGAAAGCTATGTCTATCCGGCTTCAGCCGCTTAGGCAGTGAAGCCACATGGACCTCAGCGGCTAAAGCCAGGCTCGTGGCCACGATCTACCTGCACGCCTGAAGGCGTGCTCCACCCGCGTCTGAAGGCTGCTCCAACCCGGCCTGAAGGCCGTGCTGTCCCCCAACAACGCGCACAGCTGCAAGCCTACGTTGAGTCCATTTCAGACCAATCCTCGCCGATCGCCTGCCGTCACTGCACGACGCGACCCCGCCGTGCGGTAAAATCGAGGGTTTCGTATCCCACGACAAGGATTGCCATCATGTCTACCGCGCAAGCCGCAGCTAATCTCCCCGCGCCTCTGGTCTCACTGACCGAAGACGAAGTTCTCTTTCGCGACACCGTTCGCCAGTTCGCCGACGAGAGCGTCCGCCCGCACGTCAAGAAGATGGACGAAGAGGGCGTCTTCGAGCACTCACTCATCGACCAGTTCTTCGAGCTTGGCCTGATGGGCATCGAAGTTCCCGAACAGTACGGCGGCGGCGGCGGAACGTTCTTCGAAGCGATCCTCGCCGTCGAAGAACTCTCGCGCGTCGATCCCTCGGCGGGCGTCGTCGTCGATGTACAGAACACCCTGGTCAACAATGCGCTGCTGCGCTGGACCACCGAAGAGCAGAAGAAACGTTACCTGCCGAAGATGTGCAAGGACACCGTCGGCGCCTACGCGCTGAGCGAAGCCAGCTCCGGCTCCGATGCGTTCGCCCTGCAGACGCGCGCCGAACTCAAGGGCAGCGAGTACGTCCTCAACGGCCAGAAGATGTGGATCACCAACGGCAAGGAAGCCGGCGTGTTCATCCTGCTCGCCACCGTCGATCCGACGGCGGGCTACAAGGGCATCACGGCGTTCATCGTCGAGAAGAATTTCCCCGGCTTCACCGTCGGCAAGAAGGAAGACAAGCTCGGCATCCGCGCTTCCAGCACCTGCGAGCTGATTATGGAAGACTGCCGCGTGCCCAAAGAGAACGTGCTCGGCGAAGTCGGCAAGGGTTACAAGATCGCCATCGAGACGCTGAACGAAGGACGCATCGGCATTGGGGCACAGATGCTGGGCCTGGCGCGCGGCGCGTGGGAGTTCGCCGTGAAGTACGCGCAGGAGCGCAGGCAGTTCGGCAAGAGCATCTCCGAGTTCCAGGGCATCCAGTTCCAGATCGCGCAGATGGCCACCGAGATCGAAGCTGCGCGCATGCTGATGTACAACTGCGCTCGCATGAAAGACGCCGGCATGACTTTCCTGAAAGAAGCCGCGATGACCAAGCTCTTCTGCTCGCAGGTAGCCGAGCGCGTGGCGTCACTGTGCGTCGAGATCTACGGCGGCTACGGCTTCACCAAGGATTATCCGGTGGAGAAATTCTTCCGCGACTCGAAGATCGGCAAGATCTACGAAGGCACCAGCAACATGCAGTTGCAGACGATCGCCAAGCTGGTGATGAAGTAAGGCAGTGGTCAGTTGTCAGTGCCAGCCACCAGTTGTCAGTTTCGGTACGCTGCTGGTGATGAAAACGAAACAAGAGGGTGCCCCGTTCAAGCTTCTTTTGCTTGGGCAGGGCCTTTCTAGAGCCAAAACGGTTCACTTGCTGGAACTCGACTTTGCGGCGGCGGCGTACCCTTCAGCCTGTTTCGCCAGTGTCTGCTGCGCGTAACGACAATAACTTTGCTGGCCGACCTGCGATAGCTCCTTGTCATGGTCGAAGCTACGATTCGCCGAGTTCCAAACGTACGCTTCCGCTCTGCAAGCCAGCAAATGGCATCCGTCGTTGTCAGCGCTGACAGAGAAGATCGCGCTCTTCTCCGGAACCAGATAGACGCCGAGTTCGTGCATAGCTGATGCACCTTGGGCAAAACTAAGCGTCTCGCCATTTCCCGATCTGCTAAGGATTGGCTTGCCGCCGTCCAGTTGGACGAGCAGCAGGTTGTCGGTATAGGCGCCCAGGCCGCAATAGTCCACCAACGCTACTTCGGGACCGCCGGCAAACTTCGCGGCATCCACGATCTGGCTAGTGTAGGGTTGATCGGAACATTCGATTTTCTGCTCGCGCATCAGCTTCTGGATTGCCGGTAAGCGATTCTGCCACTCGTCGACGAGCGGATTCGCCTTCAGCGGCGAAGTACTCCACCACTTCGCCGTCTCGTCGCTTGCGCCTGCGCGGAGTGCAGGTTCCGGACTATCTTCCCCGCCGTCTACCGCGGTCCCAGTGCCGGGCAGCAACCCGAAGGTACCGCCTGTGACCTGGTCCCGGTAAATCTCCACGTTCTTTCTCAGCTCTTCCCTGTACCCGTCAGCTTTCACGGATATCGAATCGAGGAAGCTTGAACAGCCATCATCCGGCGCGCGTTTGGTGGGTATCTCCAGGATGAAAACGCCGTCGGCATCGGTAGTCGCTCGCGCATCCGCGAGTTGTTCTCTAACCTCGGCCCCTGCGATAGGCTGGGTTCTGCCATCCGCAACGTACCCGTAGTAAATGGTCACACCTGGATGAAGCGATGCCAGAGCGCGTCGGGCACCATCCGGTTCCTGAAGCCGGCCCATTGAGAAACGCAGGTTTCGGTTGTCTTGTTGGATAAACGCGAAAAGCGGGTCGAATGGTTTGTACCCGGGCGCGGTGATCTCGACCGAATAACATCCAGCGGGCACTTGCACTCTTAATTTGCCGTAGGCATCTGTCTTGTGTTCCTGGAGCGGCACCTCCGGCGGCTCCGGCGTCTGCGGCGTCCAATGGCAATTCTCTGCCGGCAAATCCGTGCGGCCAAATCGCACGGTTCCAGGAACTCCATACGCTGTCGTACCGTCTGTTAGCTGAAAGAAGGCATTCACGGCTGCGACTTTACCGTTGGGGACTATTTGGCCAGAAGCAGGCTTCCCTTGTGCATGTATCACTGCGGTCAGGCAGGTTGTGACCGCGATCAGGCGTGCCGCGAAAAGAATTGCTTCTCTCATCGTGCGAATCGTGCGAGACAATTGCCCGTGGCCAACTATCGTACCCCCGGCTTCGACGTTGTGCCAAGGACAACCACACAGCACGTCAACCTCGCTTCCCAGGCATCTTCGTCACCAATCGAAGGTAACCACGGTACCAGCAACCCTCGATTTCTATTGCACGCGTTTCCACGGATGTTATGCTCGCGGTAATCCCAGCCTCCTCTGTGCGTAGGAATCTCAGAGCGGAGTACCACCATGCACGCGAGATCTCTCAGCCGCCTGCTGCTCATCACCAGCCTGCTCGTCGCGATATCCGTCTCAGCGCAAAACAATCCTTGCAACGTCATCAGCCAGGGACCGCAGGGCAGCCTGAACGGCTTTGTTCCCTTCCCGTCCAGCAGCTTGTGGAACACCAACATCGCCAACGCCCAGGTCGATCCCAACTCTTCGGCCATCATCAACTTCATCGGCGGCAGCACGCCCCTGCATCCTGATTTCGGCGCCGGACTGTACGACGGACAGAGCATGGGCATCCCCTACATTGTGGTAACCAGCGCTCAGCCCATGACCAACATCAACTACACCGCTTACGGCGACGAGAGCGATCCCGGTCCGATGCCGATTCCGATGAACGCTCAGATTGAAGGCTATCCGAATCCCGGCAACGGCGATCGCCACGTGCTGGTCATCGACAAGGGCAACTGCTGGCTGTACGAGTTGTATGGCGCTGCGAAAGTGAACCCTGGGCTGTGGAGTGCGGCCTCTGGCGCGGTGTGGGATTTGACGGCCAATGAGCAGCGTCCGTATACGTGGACCTCCGCCGATGCTGCCGGGCTGCCTATCTTCCCGGGCCTGGTGCGCTATGACGAGATCGCCAGCGGGCACATCAATCACGCCATTCGGGTGACCCTGCAATACAGCAAGCAGGCGTTCACGCCACCGGCTTCGCACTGGGCGGCCAACTCCAGCAACCAATACGCTGCGCCCATGGGCATGCGCTTGCGGCTGAAGTCCAGCTTCGACATCTCCGGCTTCTCGCACGTCAACCAGGTCATCCTGACGGCGCTCAAAGAATATGGCGCCATCATGGCCGACAACGGCAGCTCGATGTTCATCACTGGCGACCCTGACCTGCGCTGGAACAACAACGATCTCGGCAATCTGCATTCGGTGACCGCGTCGGACTTCGAGGTGCTGCTGATCTCGCCGCTGTACACGCCGCAGAACGTGCCGACGGGACCGAATCCGACCATCAACAGCTTTACCGCAACGTCGTCTGGCGGCTCTGGCCAGCCGGTCACGCTGAGCTGGAGTGCGACAAACGGGGAGTACTACATTGTGGCACCTGGCGTAGGCGCGATCCGAGGAAACACCGTGGTCGTGAATCCCACAGTGACGACGACGTACACGCTGTATGCCACGAATCAGTTTGGAAGGACGACGAAGCAGGTGACGGTCAACGTGCCGTAAAGCAGGCGGCAGGGGGCTAGGGTTTCGGGGCCTAGGGTTAGGGTCAGCTGGTTGAGGTGAGCGGCTAGAGGTTTGTGTTCAGCCATGGCTGCTGACAAACTCACCGCTGCCAGCGTTGTGTCAGCGCACGTTTTTACGCGCTGCTGAAAGATTCGGCTGAATCCAGCTTTGTGTCAGGGCACGACCTTGGTCGTGCCGTTAACTGCGTAAAGGAGCGCGGCTTTAGCCGCTGCAACGGTATGCAGGGGCTAAAGCCACGCTAAGATCGGGAAATCGGCACGACTAAAATCGTGCCCTGAAACAAAGCTCGCTTCGGCCGAGTTCCTTACTAACCTGTGGAAGCCGTGCCCTTTCAAGGCCAACCAATGCGCGGTCTTTCAGCAGCCTGTGAAGCCGTGCCCTGACACAAAACCTCTACCGAACTACGCCTTCCAGCGGGGAGCTTGCTGTCGCGTACAACTTTCTCGGCATGCGTCCGGCCAGATACGCCTGGCGACCGGCTAGAACCGCGTTCCGCATCGCCTCAGCCATCAGCACGGGCTCCTGCGCTCCGGCGATACCGGTATTCATCAGCACGCCATCAATGCCAAGCTCCATCGCAATCGCGGCATCCGACGCCGTGCCCACGCCCGCGTCCACAATCAGCGGCACGTCGGTGATAATCTCGCGCAGAATGCGAATGCTCGGCTGGTTCTGCAGGCCAAGTCCGCTGCCGATCGGCGCGCCCAGCGGCATCACCGCCGAGGCGCCGGCATCGATCAGCCGCTTTGCCACCACAATGTCGTCGGAGGTATACGGCAGCACGGTAAAGCCTTCCTTCACCAGCACGCGCGTGGCCTCGATCGTCGCCTGCACATCGGGATACAGACGTCTGCTGGTCGCCGATGACCTCGATCTTCACCCAATCCGACAGGCCGACCTCGCGGCCCAGGCGGGCCGTGCGAATCGCCTCGTCGGCGGTGTAGCAGCCGGCGGTGTTGGGCAGCAGAAAATACTTCTTGGGATCGATGAAATCGAGCAGCGACTCCTTGCTGCGATCGAGGTTCACGCGGCGCACGGCCACGGTGACCATCTCGGCGCCGCTAGCCTCAATGGCGCGCGCCGTCTCCTGCCCAGACTTGTACTTACCCGTGCCCACGATCAGGCGCGAGCGAAACTGCCTGCCTGCAATAACGAATGAGTCCATGCAAGTATTGTAAATCGCGGGACGTAGCCTTGGCGGTGATCGTACGCGCGGCCAGGTTGATTCGTCACGTCTGTCAGCACCACACGTCACTGAAAACCGAATCCCTACAAGCCATAATCCGCCCAGGCGTTCCAGTTGGACCGCCGCCGCGATCACCACGCGGCGTCAACCCTCCTCGGAGCGCCCCATTCCCCGGTCTACCGCGCCCTTAGTCCTGAACAGAGCTGCCATCCCGTCAGTTTGCGCCTCAACGACGTCTCAAGGAGGCTTTCATGAAAGCACACGGCACTCGTCCTCTCGGCTACATCGCATTTCTAGCGCTCTTGGCTTCAGGCATCGGAGCGCTCCCTGCATCGGCGCAAAATGTCCCGCCGACGGCGAGGGCCGCGGCCTCGTTGCCCCAATACGCGGCACGGCTCAATCACAACCGCGCAGTCTATCGTCGACCTCCAAGCCGCCGGCCAACGCGCGAGTGCAGTCCGATCGCCCAACAATTCGGAGGGCGCAACTTCAATCCTTTCGACAGCTACCTCTATACAAATGGCGTTATAAACGGCACCGTCGACGCATGGACCATCAACTTTGGCTATGCTGTCACGGATACTGCCAGTCTGGCCGCCAACAATTCCTATGTCACCGGCCTTTCTTTCGGGGCGTGGCTGGCCCCCGGTGACATCCTTCAGTCCGTGCAAATCTCCATTACTTCCAGCCCGTTCGGCGGGACCATCTACTTCAGTGGTGTGGTCACGGTTGCGCCGAGCGGTTGCCTCAGTAACCAGTACGGCTTTAACGTCTGCACCGAAACGGCCTCGTTTGCCGGTCCTGAACTGAATATCGGAACCTACTGGATCACTTTGCAGAATGCGGTCGTCAACAGTGGCGATGCCGCCTACTGGGACGAAAACTCCGGACCGTCTCTGGCTGAGGATAATTCGATAGGCACAATTCCATCGGAATCGTTCACCCTGCTTGGCTATGCCACGACGACGATTCAGAACACTTGCATGCCGCAGCAGTCCGGCGGCTTCGATGTGATTCACAATTTCACCGGCCAAGGCGATGGGAGCGAACCCAACGGCGTGGCTCTGGACAAGGCTGGGAACATCTATGGTCCGACCGGCTACTACTCCGGTAATGGATCGGTCTACAAGCTGGCACAAGCGGCCTCGGGTTGGATCCTCAGCACACTGTACAACTTCTTAGGCGAAAGCAGCGGCAGCTCTCCTTCAGGCCTGATGGTGGGGAACAACGGAATTCTTTACGGCGCGGCGCAAGGGGGACTGGAAAACTGTAATTCTGGCGGCTATTGCGGATTCATCTTCAGCCTAAGGCCGCCCGCCACCGCATGCCACTCCACCTCGTGCGGTTGGAATGAAGCTCAGACATACACCTTCACCGGACCTGCCGATGCTGCGCAAGGCGGCAATCTGGTCTCGGACAGCAGCGGCAATCTCTACGGAGTTTCGCAATCTGGCGGCGCGCAACAGCTTGGTGCGGTGTTCGAACTCAGCCCCTCCATTGGCGGCTGGATTGAGAGCATCCTCTACAACTTCTCTGGAGGTAGCGGGGGCAGCGGCCCGACCGACATCATCGTCGGCAGGGATGGCAGCCTGTATGGCACAACGGGCTGGGGAGGCACCTATAGTTACGGCGTTGTCTTCCAGTTGACGCTATTGCCTAGCGGCTGGAGCGAGAACGTCGTGTACAACTTCCCAGACCAGGGCTGGATGGGCACCAACCCTCACTCTTTGACCCAAGACAGCGCAGGCAATCTGTACGGCATTTACGAGTTCGCGGGTTGCTGCGGGAATGACTACGGCCGTATCTATATGCTCTCGCCCTCGAATGGAAGCTGGACCTTCACCGAACTGCATCATGGCGACGAAACCTTGGACGGCGACGATCTGTTCCCTGCCATCATCTTGGATCCTCAGGGTAACCTGTGGGGTACCGGCTCGGCCTACAGCGGCTGCATGAATACTGTGGAATTCGGATACATCTTCGAATTGTCGCCAAGTCCGAGCGGATGGTTATACAACACGCCTGAATTCTGGTCGTACACTTTTTTCCCCGCCAGCGGCGCACTTGGACTGGACTCACACGGCAATCTCTACGGCACCACCTTCATGTGTGGGACTCAAAATGCGGGTACTGTATGGCAACTCGCGACGCAATAAGTCGAAATGACAGCCGGCGAACTCGGCGCCGGCTGTCTCATCCCATCTTCACGCAAGTCGTAGACGGGTCACGACCGAGCCATCACAACCCTAACCTTATTACTGAGGATTGGTGGTCGTAGTAGTCGTGGTGGAGTTCGACTGCGGAGCTGCCGGAGTCGTGGTTGTGGTGGTCGAACTGGACGAGGGAGCCGGAGTGGCCGTGGTTGTAGTGGAATCCGTAGTCGTCTTCTGATGATGATGCTTGGTCTTGGTGGTGGTGTGCGTCGTCTGCGTGCTCTGCGGCGCATCCTGCGAAGTCGTGGTGGTCGTGCTCTGCGACTGCGGCGCCATCGTATTGTCCTGCGAGGTCGTCGTGGTGGTCTGGCTCTGCTGGGCCATGGCCGACAGCGAGAGCGCTAATGCAAACGTAGCCCCTGTCAAAAAGGTACCAATTTTCTTAATTGCCATTCGTGTTCTCCTTTTCGCAACCAAGTGAGAGTTCCTCACTTCAATTCGAAAATGAGATGCAGCTCTCACCTTGGGTGATGTCTGTCGGAAAGCCGCTGCATCGTCGCGAAAACAAAGTTGCTGCATCTAAAGGAGAACTTCAGTCACGCTACCCGGAATTGTCCGGCCTTCAGTCCGTCGAGAATACGGACAGCCACCATCCTGGCATCAGCGGTGTCTTCGCAAATCGAGAACCGCTCATCGGCTTTCTCAAATAACTCGTAGAATTCACGGTACACGGCGTAGTCGGAGATGACGCCCTCCGCGCGATTGGCAGCGCGATGTTCGCACACGCCCAGGCTCGGCCGGAAGTTGATGAAGTCGATGGGCACGTCCTTCAGGATTTTCTGCGCCGTCGGCAGGAACTCCTGTGGGATCGTGAAGTCGAGTACAACATCGTATCCGGAGCGCGCCAGAGGAAGAGACGCTGCGGTCATCGACCGCATGATGATGGGAAAATTCTCGCGCTGGCTGCGCTGGCTTTTAGCCAGAAACCGCCAGCAGTCGTCGCCTTCGATGTAAGCCACTTCCCCACTCATCAGGGCAACCAGTTCGCGCGCTACCGTCGTCTTACCCGCGCCAATCGGCCCGGACAGCATAATCACCGACGCCATACATTTCACCCCGCCCGAAGATACTACCCGTTGGTGAACGCCTCGTGAAGATGAGCGCGACGCAGCGGCGGGGCATTGCCAATTCCTGCCACGTTTGATTCCGTTCTTGCCTGCAAAAGCCGTTGACACTTTCGCGGTGTCGAGCGCAATATTCTTCTGCTGCGTAGGGCGCATCGGTGCAGATCGAAAGGGCAACGCCCACCTACCACATTCAAGAATCGCTGCGCCTATGCCGAACCTCGAAAACCTCAAGAAACAAGCCAAACAGTATCTGCGCTGGCACCGCGAACGGTACTATCCCGTCGCCGCCGAAATCAGGGCAACTCTGCCCCGCTTTCACGGCCTCAGCGACCCTCAGGTGCTGGACGCGGCGTTCAAGCTGGCCGACGCGCAGGAACTGGTCGCGCGACAACGAGGCTTCGAATCCTGGCAGGCGCTCAAATCAGGAGCCAATGCCGTGTCACAAAAATCCGAACAGACTGCCCTGCGTCCTTTTCTCAACTCCACCGCTGCCCAACTCTATGTTGCCAACGTCGAGGCCGCTTGCGATTTCTACACTACCAAGCTGGGCTTCGCAGTCGACTTCGTTTACGGCGATCCGCCGTTCTACGGCCAGGTCAGCCGCGATCATGCAAAGCTTGCTTTGCGACTGGTGTGCGAACCCGTTTTCGCCGGCGACGTTCGTGAGCGCGAGCAATTGCTCTCCGCTGCGCTCACCGTCGCTACCGCAGACGAAATCAAACTGCTCTTCCTGACTTACCAGGATGCGGGCGTGCCCTTCGTTCAAACTTTGACGAAGGAACCGTGGGGCGCCAGAAACTTTGTCGTCGTCGATCCCGATGGAAATCGCATTCTCTTTGCCGGCCCAGCCGACTGAGGCTTTGAACACAGGTCGGGAATCTGCTGTTCACGTTTGAGTGGAACATCGATTGGCGGGAAAACTACTACGCGCTTACGGGTGGGAACAGATCAGACGAAGCCGGGGGATACTCATTCCTTCTCCGAGAAAATCGCCGTTGGACGCTAATGCGCTTCCAGGATCGGCGAAATAGGAAGGCAAACGACGAAGGTCGTCCCTTTCCACCTCGGGTCGAAGCTGCTGCGTGCCCGAATTGTTCCCCGGTGCTTATGCACGATGGAACGGGATACCCAAAGACCAAGCCCGCTGCCCTTGAATTCCTTGGTCGTGACGAATGGTTCAAATATTTTTGCCCCTATGTCAGGAGCGATCCCCGAACCGGAGTCACAAACCGTGACGATCAACCTTTCCGTGCTGCCTTTGCCGATTGTGCGAGTTCTCGCACAGATAAATCCGTCGTGCCCCACTGCATCAATTGCATTCTCAATCAGGTTTTCAAACACCTGCCGCAGTTCTCCTCGGTACGCCTGAAGGGTCGGACTATCGCAGAAGATCGTGGCCACATTTATATTTCTCTCCAACAACGTCTTCTGCTTTACATCCAGGATCTGGCGCAATATTTCCGTGACGTCGGTGGGACTCTGGCGCGCGGCCTCTTTATAAAAGCTCAGAGTTCGATGGGCAATATCAGCCGCTCTTTGGGTTTCATGCAGGAGCGAGTCGGCGTAGCAACGCACTTCATTGTCCAGGCCGGGATGGTTGCGAATCAGATAAGCCAAATTTGTGATCGCTGCCAGAGGGTTGTTTACCTCGTGCGCCAAACTCGCCGCCAGTCTGCCGGTGGCTGCCAGCTTTTCTTTATCCATCAGAGCAGCTTCAGTGGCTTTTCGGTCACTGATGTCGCGAACGATTTTGGAGGCCCCGATCACCTGGCCGCTGTCGTCCCGCACAGGGGACACGGTCAGGGAAACATCAAAGACCTCGCCGTTCTTGCGCAATCTCCTGGTTTCGAAGTGGTGGATGCGTTCCCCGTTGCGCAGCTTGCGAATGATCTCCGGCTCTTCCCAATAGAGCTCACGGGGTATCAAACGCATCACCGACTGGCCTATGATCTCTTCGGGTTTGTAGCCAAACATGCGTTCCGCGCTCGCATTCCAACTGGTTATGATGCTGTCCAGGTTTTTGGAAATAATCGCATCGTCAGAGGATTCAACAATCGCCGCCAGGCGAAGGCGGGCATCATCTGCCTGGCGTCGCCTGCTTATGTCGCGGACGATTTTCGAAGCGCCGATCACCTTTCCGTCGCGATCGCGGATGGGAGAGGAAGTCAACGACACTTCAACTCGCTTGCCGGACTTTCGCAGTCGCTCAGTCTCAAAGTGCGCCACTCTGTTGCCCGTCTTGATCTCGCCCAGAATCGTCGGTTCTTCGTGCTGCAGTTCCGCCGGAATAATCGTCAGGATCGAACGCCCAATAATTTCGTCGGACGTATAGCCGAATATGCGTTCGGCTGCTGCATTCCAGCTCGTGATCACACCATTGAGGTCCTTGGAAATAATGGCGTCATCCGAAGACTCAACAATTGCGGCTAATCGAGCGCGGTCTATTTCGTCCTGCTGAAGGATGGCTGAGTCGCGTATGACCAGCACAGCGCCCAGGATTTTCCCTGCGCTGCCTCCGACAGGAGCCAGGGAGACGCAGGCACTCACCTTGCTGCCGCCTTTCGCCAGGAGCGTGAGTTCAAATGGATCCACGGCTTCGCCCTTGAAAACGCGCTCAAACCTCTTCGTAAGATCACCGTGCAGGTCGGGAGGAACGATTAAGAAGATCGACTGGTCGATTAATTCGTCGGCGGAATAGCGAAGCATTCGAGAGGCAGCGCTGTTCCAGGTTTCAATCACCCCGTGCGTGTCGGTCGAAATGATAGTGTCCGTGGCGGAATCGACGATTGCCGCGAATCGTTCCAAAAGGTGTCGAGTATTGTGTTGAGGGGAGTGCACCGCTTCTCCGGGGGGCCTGCCGAGTGTCTTCCGACGTGCAAAACAATTCTACGTCACCTGCGAATCCGAGTTGCTAAGCCAGCTGGAACTCTGTCCAAATACGGCTGCACGGCGTTAGGACCCCACTGTACCGTTGTTGCAGACGGAATTCTACCGCGCAGACCTTGCCAATTGCCGGCGTAAGTATCAAGGCCCACCCTTCGTTTGACCCTCTTTCCCGCACTTCCCTACAATCGAGGATTCAGCTCTCCTACAGGAAAAATCATGGCGCTTGAGCTTTTCAATACGCTCTCCGGCAAGATCGAAGAGTTCCATCCACTGGAAGACAACCTGGTCCGCATGTACGCCTGCGGTCCCACGGTCTACGACTACGGACACATCGGCAACTTCCGCACCTTCGTCGTCGTCGACACGCTACGCCGCTTTCTGAAGCAGAGCGGCTACCAGCTCAAGCACGTGATGAACATCACCGACGTGGACGACAAGATCATCCGCAACGCCGCGCGCGACGGCGTCACCGTGCAGGAATACACGAAGAAGTATCGCCAGGCGTTTCTGGAAGACGCCGACGCGCTCAACATCGAGCACCCCGAAGTGCTGGTGAACGCCACCGACCACATTCCGGAGATGGCGCACTTCATCGCCGGGCTGGTCGACAAGGGCTACGCTTACCAGACCGACGACGGCTCGTATTACTTCCGCATCGCCAAGTTCCCCGAGTACGGCAAGCTTTCCAAACGCGACTTCGCCGGGATGGAGGATGGCGCGCGCGTCGATGTCGACGAGTACGACAAGGACAACGCTCGCGACTTCGCGCTATGGAAGGCGCCCAAGCCGGGCGAGGCGCAGTGGGATACGGAGATTGGTCCCGGCCGGCCGGGCTGGCACATCGAGTGCTCGACCATGTCGATGGAGTTTCTCGGCGAGAGTTTCGACATTCATGCCGGCGGCGAAGACCTCATCTTCCCGCATCACGAAAACGAGATTGCACAGTCAGAAGCGATGACCGGCAAGAAGTTCGCCAACGTGTGGGTGCACTCGCGTTTCCTGCTGGTCGAGGGCGAGAAGATGTCCAAGAAGCTGGGCAACTTCTATACCGTGCGCGACCTCATCCTGAAGGGCCACAAACCTTCGTCGGTGCGCTTTCTGCTGATGTCGGTCCCTTACACCAAGCAGCTCAACTTCACCTTCGACGGCCTGACCCAGGCAGCCAACTCCGTCGAGCGCCTGCGCAATTTCAAGCTGCGGCTGGAAACCTCGCAGTTCGAAGACGGCAGCAGCGAGAAGATGGCCGCCGTCGCGCAGAGGACCTCGGATGAAATGCGTGCGGGATTGAACGATGATCTGAATACTGCGCGCGCTCTGGGAGCCATCTTCGACATGGTGCGCGACGTGAACGCCGCTGCCGATGCCGGCGAGGTTCGCAAAGGGGACATTCCCGGATTGCAGAAAGTCTTACAGCAGTTTGACGAGATCTTCCCGGTGATGAAAGACGATGACGCCGCGAAAATCCGCGCGACGGTCGAGTGGGCGAAGACGGAAGGCTTGCAGGACAAGATCAGCGCGGAGACGGCGGAACTGGCCAAGGCCGCCGCCCTCTCCGATGAAGACATCGAGAAGCTGGTCGCCGAGCACTCGCAAGCTCGCAAGACACGCGACTTCGCGCGCTCCGACGCCATTCGTGCGCGAGTTGGCCGAGAACGGGGTCATCCTGGAGAACACCAAAGACGGCGTGCGCTGGAAGAGGAAGTGAAACAGGGGATTGGCTCGGGGGTCAGGGGTCAGGGCCGGCGTCACGGGCTTGGGATCAGGGGCTCGGGATTAGAAACCAAGTTTTCAGCGGGACTCGCCCCAAAGAATTGTCATCCTGAGCGAAGTGAGGCGACAGCCGAACGCAGTCGAAGGATCCGCGGTTCGTCACCAGCCGTTTTGCTGTTGCAACAGGCACAGCTTCCTAAGCTGACGTGGCCAGTGACTGCGACGCAAACCCTTGCTCCCCACGCCTCCGCGGCCTAAGCTTGTCTGTTCGAGGCAAGCCACTTCTATGACACGACGCTTTGCGCAGTCCTTCTTTTTTCTTCTCGCACTCACAACCGCCGCCTTCGCCGCCCAACCGGCCACCATGCGCCTGGACTACTATCACACCGGCAACGCCACGCAGGAGTTCTGGAGCTTCGACCGCGTGGTCATCGAGCCGCTGCCCTGGCCCGGCGACATGTCGAAGACCGTCGACAACACCAATCTCGGTAACTACTTCTTCGAGGTGCACGACGCGGCCAGCGGCAAGCTGCTTTATTCGCGCGGCTTCGGCGCGCTCTTCAGTGAATGGGCGGAAACCGACGAAGCCAAGACGCTGAACCGCACTTTCTCCGAATCGCTGCGCTTTCCGCGGCCCGACGCGCCGGTGAAGATCGTGCTGAAGGAGCGCCGCGAAGGCAAAGACGTCGACTTCCATGAAGTATGGACGACGACGATCGACCCGAAAGACAAGTTCATCGACACCATGAATCCCAAGTCGCCCGGCCCGCTCATGACGATCCAGAAGAACGGCGAGCCGGAGACCAAGGTCGACCTGCTCATCCTCGGCGATGGCTACGCGGCCTCCGAGCGCGGCAAGTTCGAGGCCGATGCCAAGCGCGCCACCGAGATACTATTCTCGCGCTCGCCTTTCAAAGAGCATCGCAAGGACTTCAACGTGTGGGGGCTGTGCCCTCCGGCGGATCAGCCCGGCATCTCGCGGCCCTCGACGGGCGTCTATCGGCATCCGCCGCTCGGCACCTCGTATGACACGTTCGACAGCGAGCGTTACATCATGACCACGCACAACAAGGCGCTGCGCGACATCGCCTCCTACGCGCCGTACGAGTTCATCGAGATCCTCACCAACTCGAAAACCTACGGCGGCGGCGGTATCTACAACCTGTACGCAACGGTAGCCGCTGACAGCGAATGGATGCCGTACGTCTTCGTCCACGAGTTTGGGCACGAGTTCGCCGGACTCGCCGATGAGTACTACACCTCCGATGTGTCGGTGGGCTCGCCGGAAAAACACATTGAGCCGTGGGAGCCGAACGTCACCGCGCTGCTCGATCCCTCGATGCTGAAGTGGAAAGACCTGGTCGTGGCCGGCACGCCCATTCCGACGCCGTGGAAGAAAGCGGAGTTCGAAGCTGAAGAGCACGACATCCAGGCCGAGCGGCGGCAGATCCGCAAGGAAAATCGTCCCGAGGGTGAGATGAACGCGCTCTTCGAGAAAGAGAAGAAGCAGGAAGACCAGTTGCTCGACAACGACAAGTATTCCGATCGCGTGGGTGCGTTCGAGGGGGCGAATTACGAAGCCAGAGGCTACTACCGTCCGCAGGAGAACTGCATCATGTTCACGCGCTACGACAAGTTCTGCGCGGTATGCCGCCGCGCGATCGAGCGCATCATCAGCCTGTACGCGAGCCAGTAAAAAAAACGGTGGGCGCCACGTGCACTGCTGTTGGGGTTTGGCGCCCACCTTGGATTTGGGTTACTGATATAGACGCAACGTCAGGGGAAAAGTTCGAGCGGTTGGGACGAACCGCACGGTTTTTACAAATCTTCACACGCTGCAGCAGAATGAATGTTTGGGAGCACGGAAGGCAAGAGCGCGCAAATAAAGGGTGGAGCACCGCTTCAGCGGTGCAGATCAAACTGCTGATTTCCATCGGCTTTAGCCCTGAGCAAAGCTGCACTGACCTCAGCCGCTAAAGCGGAATATGAAAACTAACTCCTCAATGCACGCCTGAAGGCGTGCGCCACCCACAATATCAGGACCGTAGACCCGTTGCTTACTGGCCCCTAATCAGCCGCTGACTACTGCTTCTCCGGCAGAATGATCTTCTCCAGATACTCGATCGGCAGCGGACCCTGGTCCAGCGCGCGGTCGTGGAACTCTTCCAGGGTGAAGCTGGTTCCCTTCGCCGCCTGATACTTCTTGCGCAGCGACCACCACTGCCGCGTGCCCACAAAATACGTCGGCAGCTGCGTCGAGCTCAGCTTGGCACGCACCAGCTTGCCCTCGGCCTCGGCTTCGGTCTGGAAGCATTCTTTCGTCATCAGGTCGAGCGCCTGCTGGTCGGTCATGTTCATCGTTTGCAGGCGAATGTCGAGGATGGTGTTCGCCACGCCGCGCAGCCAGATCTTCTGCCGCACCAGCTTGAACTTCGGATCGAAGTTCAAATAGCCTTCCTGGGTCATCACGTCGGCGCCGTACTCGGCCCAGCCCTCGACGTAAGCGCCGTTGCCGAACAAATCGCGCAGCACGCGGCGCGTGGGCGGCTGGACGTCATCGGCGTGCTCAGCCTGCACATAGTGGCCGGGCAGCGCTTCGTGAATCGTCAGCCACTTCAGGGTGTAGTTGTTGTACTCGCGCAGCTTGCTCTCGGCCTTGGCCTCGGGCATCTTGGGATCGATGGGCGTCACCCAGTACTGCGCTTCGGCCGTCGGTTCCAACGGCGGCGCGCCGTGGAAGCCGGCCACCGAATAAATACCGCGCTCGAACTCCGGCGTCGGAATCACTTTCAGGTTGTCGCGCGGGCCGAGGGTAACAATCTTCTTCTCGATGATGAATTGCTTGATGCCGTCGACGTCGGCTTTCACCGCTTCGATCAGCTGATCGCGCTGCGGATGCTCCTCGCCGATCTTATTCAGCACCGCACCGATGATCTTGTTCTCGCGCTCTTCGGTCGGAAGATTCGCGTAGTCGCTCTGGCCGGGGAACATCTGTTTGTAGAGCGGCAACGCGATCTGCAGCATCTCCGCGCGTACCGTCTTGACCTCGGTTTCCGCGTCGGCCAGCAGGTTCGCCGGCAGGATCGACGTCTCCATCACCAGGTGAAACTTCTCGGCGTACCAGCGCTCACCCAGCCGCCAGGTGCGGTTGTTGGTCGGCCGCTTAGCGAGGTCGTTCTTCATCCACGCGCTGAAATCGTTCAGCGCCTGCTTGGCCAACGGCGCAGCTTTGTCGTACTGCGCCTTCAGCGGCGAACCGGCGGGAATGTCGGCCGCCACGCTATCGATCAGGTTGACGTTGCCTTCGTTCTCATCGACCGCCGTCGAGATGAAAATCGGATCGGCATCGCTCAGCTGCGACTTCGCCTGCTCGAGGAAGCGCGGGATCTGCTGGATGCGCGAGATCACGTCGCCCACCCGCACTTCCTGCGACGCGTACTCCTGCGTCAAGGGAAGAAACAAGCCGTTGCCGATGAGCTCAACGTAGAACGTGGGGTTGTGCTTGTAGTTCTGGATCTTCTGGAGCTCCAGGAGGTTCAACCCGATCTGGTCGTCGATCAGGCGCGAGTCGGCGGCGTCCTGCGGGTTCAGCGTTTCAATCGGCGCTTCCTTGCGGAAGCGCGCGCGCCACGCACTGTAGAACTGCTCCTGCGCCGTCCAGGCGGCTGCGCTGACGTCATCAAGCTGCGCGTCGAGGTCGATAGTCTTCCCTGTCTTGGGATCGGTGTGCTTGTGATAGCCCGCGCCGGAAGCCGTCACCGGCGACAGTACCAGCGAATCTTTCACGAACTCGTCGCTCATCTGCGCGAACTTCGCATTGGCCTGCATGGTGGAGTCCGATTTCATGTTCTGCGCCGCACCGAGAAGGATCGCTAAACTGACGAAGAGAGAGATGCCAACGAATGGTTTCATTGAACCTCGCGGAATGAAGTACCTCGCGCGCAAGTATAAACCTCAGGTGCAGATGACACCGCAGCAGGTAGTCGCATTTCACGAAAGCAAAGATGCTGGTTCAAAGATGCTGGCCCCAGGTTCGTGTCCTTGTGTTGGACGCTAACCTGGGGTGTCCTCTGACCCGGCCCACGTTAGGCCGAACGTGGGGCACCGGCGACATTACCTTGTAGGCGTTGCGATATCCTCCCCAAAACGCGAAACACGGGCCGACCGGAGTCAACCCGTGTGGGAGGATTATGCTTCGCGAAGACTCGATCTACACCACCAGGGCGCGGGTGCGGAACGTGATGCGCGGCCGGCGCGTGCGTACCATAGCGATCGTGCGTACGCGCTCGTAGGCGCCGTGCAGGTCCTGGCTGAGCATGCGCACGATCTCCATGCACACCGTGCGATTATCGCGCAGGAACTTCAGCAGCTCCCTGCGGCGCACGAACACGACCTGCGAATTGTCCAGCAGCTCGGCGGTGACCTCATAGGCGGTGTTGGAGAGGGTGGCGCCCAAGCCCAGGACTTCCCCCGGACCGGCGATGCGGAGCGTGAGCCGCTTGCCGCTTTCAGAGCAGATGGAAAGCTTGGCACGGCCGTCGCAGAGGATATAGATGCCGCGGACCGGACGGCCTTCCGCAAACAACACCGTGCTGCGCGGGAAGGCCGCAGTGGACTTAATCTCGTCGAACGCCTTCAAGGACTCCGCTGGCATGTCGCAGAAAAGGCGATCGGGACGGAATTCGCAGGTCTGGCAACTCGACTGATTTGTGCTTTCCATAAACAGGTAATACTGCTCAACACGAATCAGTCGCAGTGATTGCAGTCACTGTTTTCCGTGACCTTATTCACAGGGAGCGAGCAAGTAGCTAAAAGAAGAAAGGGATAGCGCTGTCCCATCTTGTGGTACAAAAACAAAACACTTCACCGGACAGACGCTACAGTTCCGTTTGCGGACAAATGTTGCGGTCGCGTTAAGGCGCGATCGCCATCGCTTTCAACGCTGACTTGTTCCGAATCAGCAGAGTCGATCCCTTCGCCTGCACGATCTGCCGCTTCTTCAAATCAGCGAAAAGACGGGTAACCGTTTCCCGCGAAGTGCCAATCATCTGCGCGATTTCTTCATGGGTCAGGGCCAGCTTCACCCGCGGCTCGCTCTTGGCGGCTTCGCCGTTGCGGACGCTCCATTCCAAAAGCAGCTTCGCCAGTTTCTCGCCGGCGGAGTGGGAAAGTCCCAGCGAGCGGATCTCGCGGCAAGCTGAGTTGTACTTATCGCTCAGCTGCTCGGCTACCCGCAGGCAAGCTTCGCTGTGTTCGCGCAGGAAGCGCAGAAAATCTTCCCGCTTCACGAAATTGACCTGGCATGGATCGACGGTTTCCGCGGTTAACTCATAAGGCTTGCCGCTGACTGTGGCGCTCAGCCCCAGCACTTCACCCGGTTCGGCGATTTTCAGGATCAGAGTCTTGCCATCGGTAGAGCAGATGGACAGCTTCACCCGGCCTTTGCAGAGGACAAAAATCCCGCGCGGCGCCTGGCCTTCCACGAACAGGACAGCGCCCTTAGGATAGGCGGATGCGTATTTGATACCTTCGAACGATTGCAGCGCTGCCGGCGGCAGATCGCAAAAGATGTGTTCTGCGCGCATCTTGCACGCCAGACAGCTTTCGATGATGTCTAACCCGTATGGTGTAAGCACGACGACCCCCTGAACATTCCATCGTATCCCCGCGTTTTACGGCCGGAGCGCGCGCGAGTCACTCCGAGGGACCAGGAACGTCCGTGTTGCGCGACCTTGGGTCAGCGCACCTTGCCAAGTGCCGGCGGTCACAATCTGTCGTGATCCGCTGTTTCTTGTGAATACCCTCATGAACACTGGGGTTCAGGCACTTGACCGGCAACTTTCGGCATTCCAGGCATTGCTCCGAATACATACCAGCGGAACATTCCGGGCGCACATGCAACAAGTACGCACATCACATTCACTTGTGACGTCCGAGGGTTTGAGCGGCCGGACCGAACCCAGAACGGCTTCGAGGCCGCCTGCTGAATGGTGTAAGCTGTACGCCAATCAGCGGAACAAGCAAGCTGCCGCTGAAGGCTCGTCCTGTTGGAACGAATGTCCCAGTCCACAAAGGTTGCTCCCCACTCGGTCTTAGACCGTTGGTCTCCGCGTCCAGGACAGCGAGACGCTTTGAATTGGGGCAGGACGATGGTGATGGTCGCCATGACCGCCGTCGTGCTGGAGCGCTTTCTGGCGGTGGCCGGCGACCTGCATTTGTGGGGCGATGGCGCCTGGATGTTCATCCGGATCGCTTCCACCCGCAATTATTACTTCTGGGTGGGCGATTGGAAGGCGCGCCTGTTCCAGTCACGATTTTTCACCATCCTGGTTGAGCAGACTCCGCTGGTCATCGCAACCCACCTGCGGATTCACTCTCTACATCTGCTGTCGCTGATCTACGGCGCCACCTTGTATAGCCATGCGCTGCTCAGCCTCTTTTTGTGTTACCACTACGCGCGCCGGCGGTGGTACATCCTCTTCCCGCTGCTCAGCTTCTTTGCCGGACCCATGAACGTCGAGGCCTATCTCTCGACGGATAGCCATCTCCTGGTGTCTCTCTATTGGCCGGCGCTTTTCATCCTGCTGTTTTGCCAGGAAATTGAGGGATGGACGCTGCTCTTGCTGCTGGCGATCTCTCTCCCCATGCTCATCGCGTACGAATCCATGGTGTTCTTCGGACTCGTGCTCGCCGGCGTGTGTCTGTGGAGATTCACTCGCTTACCCGCGCCAGCGCAAGTTAGCGGCTGGGCTCGCGATCTGGTACCTGGCGGGGGCTGCAATTGCGGTGATCTCGATCCTGCGACCGTTCGACCCGACCAACCGCAGCGGATTCCTCCACGGCCTGAACTATCTCCTGCACTCCAGCCACATCACGGCAAAGATCTCCATCCTGATTTTGGTCTGCAGTTGTACGACGCTCGCCTTGCCTGCTCGTTTAGCGGCGATCAGAACCGTGGTGACATCCGCTGGGTTGCTGGCAGTCGCTTATCTCTGTCTTCAGGTCCTGCTGGGACGCACCCCCACCAGCCTGGAAGAAGAGGTTGCCGCGCGAACCCTGAATTTACTCGCACCGCTTATCGCTACGGCCATGTTGTTCCTGGTCGCTTCTCAATGGCTCCGGCCACAACGGAAAGCCATTGGGCTCGTCGCGCTGCTGGTGGGGAGTCTCGGCCTTGGGCAGGCGGTCTGGAACCTCGCAGCGCTCGGCGATTGGCAGGCGTACCTGGCGACGCTTCGTTATGACTTAGCTCTGCATGAAGGTCCCGTGCCCATCGCGGACTCCGTTCTATCTCAAGTAAAGCTGGGACCGCTGCCCCTGAAACATCTGGAGATGAGCTGGGCGCTTTTACCTTTGAGCCTTTACGAAACAGGCCAGGGGCAAGTGCGGTCGATTATTACCCCAAAGGACGACAATTACTTCCCTTTCGACCCCTATGCGCCCGAAGGCTTGCCGGATCTATCGCGTTACCGCATTTACTACGACTCTTACCGTCAGGTTTTGCAGCGGAACTGGGAATATCGAATCGGACAGACATTAGGTTTCCAGCGCGGTGGTAGCGCGATACGTTACATGCGCGGAGATTGGGCCACTCCTGAGGATTGGGCGACTTGGGGAACCGGACCAGAGTTCGGTGTCGACTTGCCCTTAGACGATCAGAGGCTGCCGGAGACGGTCACGCTCTGGGCGTTGGTAACTCCTAACCTGACGCCGAACTTTCCAACCCTTTCTGCGCAGGTGTTCGTGAATGATGCCCCCATCGAAACCTGGACGTTTCACTATCTCCCTGACCCATTCCAGACAAGAACCGCGACAATTCCGCGAAACGTGCTGTTGGTTTCGAATCCGGTGAGAATTCGTTTTCGAATCGTCGGTCCCCTGCACTCTCCGGCTGAGATGGGTAAGGGAGCTGACCCGCGCAAGCTGGGCCTAGCACTCGTAAAAATGCAGCTTCAGCCCGAAAAGTGAGCGCGCCGTTTCCCGACCTGCGCCAACCCTTCCTCATCTTGCGTCTTGAGGTTCCGGCAATGTAGCTTCCGATTTTCGCGCCCAGGCCCATGCTGCCGCCGCATAGATGAGCAGCCACGCCAGCGCGCGCAGGTAATCCTGCCCTCGCGCCAGTATCATGTTGGGATAGACGCTCAGGATGCTGTACAGCGGCGTGTGAATGTGGTCGTGGAAGAACTCCACCAGCATGCTCATCTGGTAGAAGACCCAGATCGACGGCATGCGCAGGTAAGGATTCACCGTGAACAGGATGCCGATCAGCAGACTCCATCCGGCCAGCGCCGCGATCCACCAGCGCAGCTTGCGTTGCAGGACCAACGCGGCGGCGGGAATCATCAGAGTCGTCGCGGAAAGCATGTAGCGCCCGGGAGCGCACCATCCTCCCGACCAGAAGCGGCTGTAAGCGACGAACGGCAGATATCCCAGCGCGGGCAGCAACAGCGCCGCGAAGGCCCAGCGATCGCGACGATAGAGCACGATCATTCCTGCCGCCACTGCGACGTAAAGCGGCGCCGTCGGCAACAGTCCATAGGATTGATCGAACAGCATGCCCAGCAGCGCATGCACCGGGTTCATGCCGAACTGCGGATAACTCTTCTCCAGGATCAGCATCGACGCGTTGGGCATCCAGGTATTGAACAGATGCTTGTCGAGCGCGCCGAACAGCGCAAGGCCAATCAGGCTGGGCATGCCGAGATAGGCCAGCTTCGCAATCACAGACTTGTGCCGGCGAAGGATCCACGCGGCCAGCAGCAGGAACGACGGCCCAGCCAGCGCCCAGAAGCGAATGTTGAGCCAGGGCAGAATGGCGATCAGAACTCCAGCCAACAATAAATAGCCATTGCGGTCGCGCGGCGATAGCGCAGAAACTGCAAGCCGATCCACAGGCTCCCGACGGCGCCGGCCAAGTCGGCCAGAGCGCTCTGCGTGAAGACCCAGTAAGGACAGGAGAAGCAGAACACGGCGACGGTCAGCAGCGCGCATCCAGTGGTAGCGCCCAGCAGCACCGCAGCTTCGTAAACGGCGGCCGCGCCGGCCGCGCCGATCAGCGCCTGCGTGAACAGCGCGCCCTCGCGCAGATCGAGCGCATAGCCTGGCGTCATCAGCAGCGGCAAGCCAGGATCGTGCTCCAGCATCAACTGTCCGCGAAAGTTGGTGACCGTGTGCGGCTCGTGCGGCAGGTAGTCGACGTTGTCGCGCTCCATCGAAGCGTAGGGATAGCCGCGCATCTCGCCCGGCGACGGCGGCGGATACTGCTCGCGGTAATCGCCTTTCGCGTAGTTGTTGCCCACCTCGAAGTCATGATCGAAGGCCAGGCTGTGGCTCAGGATCAGGAAGTGCGCCTCGTCGCCCTGGGGCGAACTCGCGAGCGCCATCCACGGCGCCAGTCCGCCATAGACGATGAACGCCGCCGCAAAGACAATCGCCGGCACGCGCACGCGATTTCCCGGCACGGTGCCGTTCTGCGCGGCATAAAACAGGAACTCGCCCATCTTCGCCAGCAGGAAGATAACGTACACCAGCGCGAACAGATGGAAGATGCGACCCTTGTTTCCGTCCTGCAGCGCGGCCATAACAAACGGGAGTAGAGAGAGGGCGACGTCCAGCTTGATTAACCGAAGATAGTCGGACACGCCAGCACCGCACCGTCGCCAGCCACAGGATCGCGAGCGCCGTCGCAATGTTGACAGCGAATGCCGTGGCCAGGATACGCGCCAGTCCGTGATTGATGGGCGTCAGGGCGTGATGATAGCGATGCAGCACCTGCACCAGCAGCGCGAGATTGACCAGCGCGATCAGCGGTGCATACCACCGCCGAAGCAGGGCGAGGTCGGGCTCGCGGTTCTCTCTAGTTGCCGGAGAAAGCTGTGCCATCGCTGATTTGAAATACTACATGCGCCGATGGCTGATGCGCTGCCTGGACTAAACTTCAGACATGTCCTTCCAGCGACTCTGTGTCTTCTGCGGCTCCAGCATGGGCAATCGGCCGGCGTATCGTGCTGCTGCCGTCACCGTCGGCGAGATATTTGCCCAGCGCGGCATCGAGCTGGTCTACGGCGGCGGCAACATTGGCCTGATGGGCGTTGTGGCTGACACGATGCTGGCGCGCGGCGGCCGCGTCGTCGGCGTAATCCCCGATTCGCTGATGGCGCTTGAAGTCGGCCACCTCGGGCTCACCGAGCTGCGCATTGTTGGCTCCATGCACGAGCGCAAGGCGCTCATGTCGGACCTGGCGGATGGCTTTATCGCGCTGCCCGGCGGCTTCGGCACCATCGAGGAATTCTGCGAAGTGGTGACATGGTCGCAGCTCGGCATTCAATCCAAGCCCTGCGGAGTGCTCAATGTCGAGAACTATTTTGCGCCGCTGTTGGAACTGTTCGATCAAGCGGTGCGCGAGAGATTTCTGCGCGAAGAAAATCGTCGACTGGTGCTCGATGACACGGACCCCGTAGCCTTGCTGGAGAAGATGGCAGCGTTTGTGCCCGAGCCCGTGCAGAAGTGGATTGGGAGAGACGAGCGGTAGCCTTCGACAGCGAAGTCGAACCGCCCATCCACGACAACTTCATGCTTCTCCGCGCGCGTGCCCGGCGAACGCGCGCAGCCGAGAGATCTGCGGTGCCCGAAGTGGAAGGCTGATCACGCTCGACGAACCGCAGCTCCCTCCGGTCGGGATGACAATTGGTAGGTTGGGCCGGAAGAGACGACGGTGGTTATGGGTGAGCTAGATCTCCCCTACTGCTTTCCCGCCCACTCCCGCCGCTGCTCCGCTTCTACTTTCGAGAACACGCCCGCGATCTTCGTCCCGCAGTTGACGCAGCGGCCATCCTTCACTTTGTTCGACATCACCGCGTGCCACGAGCGCGTGATCACCGTCTGGCTGCAGCCGGGGCAAATCGTGTTGCCGCCGTCGGTGTGGATGTTGCCTTCGTATACGTACTTCAACCCCATCCCGCGGGCGATGGCTCGAGCACGATGCAGCGTTGCGGGCGGCGTCGGCGGCTTGTCGCGCAGCTTGAAGTCGGGATGAAACGCGGTGAAGTGCAGCGGCACGTCGTCTCCCAGATTTTCCAGCACCCAGCCGCATAGCTGCTTGAACTCATCGTCGCCGTCGTTGAGTGTGGGGATGATCAGGTTGGTGATCTCGAACCACACGCCGGTCTCGTGGCGCAGCCAGCGCAGCGTGTCGAGCACCGGCTGCAGATGCGTGAGCGTCACTTTGCCGTAGAAATTTTCGGTGAAGGCCTTCAGGTCGATGTTGGCGGCGTCGATATGGCGATAGATGTCGAAGAACGCTTCGCGCGTGATGTAACCGTTCGACACCATCACGTTGTTCAGGCCTGCGCTGTGCGCCTCGCGCGCGATGTCGATGACGTACTCGCCCCAGATGGTCGGCTCGTTGTAGGTGAAGGCCAAGTGCGGCGCGCCGTGCTCCAGCGCCAGTTCGACGACGGCTTCAGGATTGAGGTCCAGCGAATTTACCTGGTCCGACTTAGCCTTGGAAATGTCCCAGTTCTGGCAGAAGAAGCAGCCCATGTTGCAGCCGGCTGTGCCCATCGACAAAATCTTCGTGCCGGGAAAGAAGTGGTTCAGCGGCTTCTTCTCGACAGGATCCATCGCCAGCGCCGCAGGCCGTCCGTAGCCAAGCTGGATGAGCTTGCCGCCTTCGTTCTTGCGGATAAAGCAGAAGCCGCTCTGGCCTTCGCCGATGTGGCAGTGCCGCGGGCAAAGGTAGCAATGGATGCGGCCGTCGGGCATGGTCTCCCACCAGCGCGCTTCATGAACTTCGGGGTGAGATGCTGTTAACTGCATGGTTACTACCTGATTCTATTGTAACGCTGGAAGAGGGGCGTAGACGCGGTGCAGAAACCCCGCCATCCCTGAAGCGACTCGAACTCCACGTATGCTGTTGACCCCGGCCTGAAGGGCGGGGCTACCTTCTTTCGCGCCTACGGCGCTCCGCCCAAGCCTTGGTGCCAAGTTCGTGGCCTTGCGGCTAGCCCTCGGCCCTGGTCCCAAAGCCTTGCCCCTAGCCTTCAGCCCCGAGCCCAAGCTCGTAGTTCATGGCCGTTGCCTTACCGCTTCCCTACTGTGAACGCCTTGATCACGATGTCGTTGGGCTGGTTGCCCACGGGGATTAAATTCACCAGCGCGCGATCGGCGCTGATCTTGGAGTTGTCGCTCGTCTTCACCGTGCGCACCACCGCCACGTCACCCGAGCCCGAATCCAGCACCAGCAGGTGCGCTTCATCGGAAGTGAGCGCCAGCGCATCGGGATGGCTCCCCACCTGCACTGCGCCAATGACGCGGCCTTCGTCGATGGTGTACACGCTCACGGTGTCTGAAGTGAAGTTGGTCATGTACAGCAGGCTGTTGTCAGCGGTCACCACCCCTTGTGATGGGTTGTCGCCGATGAGATAGCTGCCGCCAACTTCGTTGTTGCCGGTCTCGATGATCGAAAAGTTGTTGCTCTTGAAGTTGCTGACGAACAGTTCGCCGCCGTCGGGCTTCAGCGTGAGATGTACCGGAAGCTCGCCGACATCCATCAGCGTCAGCAGGCGATCGGTCTTCAGATCGACCGAAGCGACCTGGTTCGAACCTGGACAGGCGATGAATGTCTTGCTGTTGTCGGGCAGGATGACGACGTCTTGCGGCTGCTCGCAGACCTTCACCGTATCTTTCACCGCAAGTTTGTCGGCATCGATGATCGAGATGGTGTTGTCGGCGCGATTGCTGGCGACCACCAGCTTGCCGTCGGGCGAGACCTTGGCCATGCCGGGAGCGCCACCCACGCGAATCGTCGAGACTACCGCACGCTTATCCAGATCGAGCACGGAAACATTAGCTGAGCCGGAGTTGGCGACGTAGGCGCGCTTGCCGTCCGTCGACACCGACACGTAGTACGGCCTGGCGTGGACGCCGATGACCGCGACCTGCTGATTGGTCTCGGCGTTCAGAACGCTGATGTTGCTGGAGTCGGCGTTGGCCACGTAGATTTCGTTGCGCGCGGGATTCGCGGTGACGCCGGTTGGACCAGCGCCGACCGGAATGGTTTTCACGTTGCGAAACTGGAGCACGTCGATGACGCTGACCGAGTTGCTCTTGCCGTTGGTGACGTAAGCGTACTCGTGATAGCCGGGCGCGACAGTCGGAGTTCGGTGGCATGAGGCCGTGGCAAGCGCGAGGAGCAGAACTGCCATCCATCGCGCGCCTTGCCACGACCTGTTTTTGAGCATTAGCGAGCGGCGGCCGTTCCGACAGCCGGGTTGGGTACGGGATCAGCGACGTACCGGTTTAGCACCTTGGCGATCTGACGAACTTCTTCCATCAAGGAGTCGAACTGCTCGGGGTAAAGAGACTGCTTGCCATCGCTGAGCGCGCGATCCGGATCAGGATGCACCTCAATAATGAGGCCGTCTGCTCCGACGGCGACCGCGGCGCGCGACAGCGGCGTGACTTTGTTGCGCTTGCCTGTACCGTGGCTGGGGTCGACGATGATGGGCAGATGGCTCAGGCGCTGCACCGCCGGCACCACGCTGAGGTCGAGTGTGTTGCGCGTGTGGTCGGCGAAGGTGCGCACACCGCGCTCGCAGAGCACGACGTTGTAGTTGCCCTCGCTCATGATGTACTCGGCGGCCATCAGAAATTCTTCCACCGTAGCTGACATGCCGCGCTTCAGCAGCACCGGCTTGCGGGAGCGGCCGGCGCGCTTCAGCAGCGAGAAGTTCTGCATGTTGCGCGCGCCGATCTGGATCATGTCGGCGTACTGCTCGACCAGTTCGAGCGATTCGTTGTCGACGGCTTCGGTGACGATCATCAGGCCAAAGCGCTCGCGGATGTCGGCAAGAATCTTCAGACCATCAAGGGCGAGTCCCTGGAACGAGTAAGGCGAGGTGCGCGGCTTGTAGGCGCCGCCGCGGAAGAAGCGTGCTCCGGCGCGGGCCACATGCTCGGCAGTCGCAAAGGCCTGCTCGCGGCTCTCGATGGCGCAGGGGCCAGCCATAATCGCGACTTCGTCGCCGCCGACGGTCGCCTCCGAGCCGGGAAAGCGCACCACCGTATCTTCATCCTTCACATCGCGGCTCACCAGCTTGTAAGGCTTGCTGACGCGGATGACCTCCTGCACGCCGGACATTTCGTCGAATGTACCCGGATCCAGTTCCGTCTCGTTGCCGGTAATGCCGATGGCCGTGCGCTGCGCTCCCGGGATGGAGTGGGCGCGATAGCCGAAACTCTCGATCTTCTGACAGACGCGCTTCACCTCGTCTTCGGTGGCGTGCGCCTTCATCACAATAAGCATGGAAAACCCCTTGTAATCGCCTAGTGTACCGTTATGCGGGCATGGCGGCAATCAGGAGCAGAGTAGCGGGCCGATCACTCTTCCATCATCGCGGCCAGTTGCAGGACGGTGGCCCAGTTGCGGGCGGTACCTACTGTTTGCAGGCGCGAATCGAGGTAGGCGCTGGTCAGCTTGGTATTGCCGGCGCCGTTAGGGAAATGAAAGTAGATTTCGCTGCCGACGACGCGGAATTCATCGCCGGGCGAGCGATTGGGATCCAGTTTGGCGATGGCCTCCGCCGTCGGCGCGGAGGCCAGAAATGAAACGTGAAGCGCCTTCTCCGGCTTGCCCTCTTTCAGGAAAGGATTACTGCGCACGACTCGCGCCATCTGCTCACGGTCGCGCAAGACGACCGGCACGGCAAATCCGAAGCGCGCTTCGATGCGCTTCTCCAACTCCGCGGCCAGCTTCTTCACCGTGCCAACCGGAGCGGTGAACACGACGTTGCCACTCTGAATGTAGGTGCGAACGTTGCCGCAGTCGCAGCCAACGCAGACCTCGGCCAGTTCCTTCATCGGCACTCTGTGTTTGCCACCCACGTTGATTCCGCGGAGCAGGGCCACGTAGGTCGAAGCTGCTGTTTTAGGGCTCATCAGAGATAGGCTTTATCGCGCGGCGCCCTGCCGGGATTGCGCCGCCAGCGGACGCAGCGGAATCTCGCGGCCTTCGCCGAAGCTCAGCGCCCAGAATTCGGTACCGTGCAGATCGGTCTGCCGCAGGATATCGCGCAAGTCCTCCACCGGCTCGTCATCGCCATCGTCAGCCAGCGGGAAGGTGCCGAAGTGGCTGGCCACGCTGATTCGCGCTCCCAGTGTCACGTGCGCATCGACTGCGTCCTGCGGTGACATGTGCACCTCGCCCATAAACCATTCCGGACGAAACGCACCGATGGGAAGAATCGCCAGGTCGAGGGCGGGAAACTGCTGTGCGATCTGTTCGATATGCGGGCCGGCGCCGGTATCGCCCGCAAAGTAAATAGACAGCGCTTCGGTCTGCAGGACGAAGCCGCACCACAGGCGATGGTCGCGATCGAAGGGGGTGCGTCCGGAAAAATGCTGCGCGGGTACGGCTGTCAGCCACATATCGCTGCGGGCAGCGGCTTCCTGCCACCAATCCAGCTCAACGATGTTCTCGATACCGTTCTCCGACAGGAGTGGTCGCATCTTCAGGCCGGCATAAATCGTGGGACGATGTTTGTCGGCCAGCAGCCGCAGCGTGGGCATGTCGAGATGATCGTAGTGATCATGGCTCAGCAGGATCAGGTCGATTGGCGGCAGATGTTCCAGGGGAATGCCGGGGGCGCGAACTCTGCGCGGACCTGCCCACGATACCGGACTGGCCCGCTCCGACCAGATAGGATCGGTGAGGATATTGATTCCGTTCAGCTGAATCAGGAATGTCGAATGGTTGACGAAGGTTATTCGCAGCCGCTCGGAGCTGCGCGGCGGCAACGGCGAAGGACGAGAATCAACGACCTTCCGCCACTGCCCCTGTCGGCGGGAAACCAGCCAGCGCAGCAAAGCACCATAGCCGTTGCGGCGCGGGACCAGATTGCGAAATTGGATACCGTCAAAATGAGAGGGGAGCGTCTTCATTTTTTCGGAACCGGCCAGACTTTTCGGCATTGAGTATACAGATGCCGAAGACAGGCGAAAAGCCACGATTTCAGTTTCTAGTGCCTCGGATGAGTCTTGCCGACCCGCAGACCTGTGCCGGTTGCGGCACTCTCCTTTGCGAACAATTGCCAGCAGCAGCCAAACCCGTCAAAATCAAAGTGAGCCGTAAAGTCACAGCGCAACACCGGCAGCGACGCAGAGACGCTGCGAAATCCATGCCACTGCTTCAAAGCACGCGAATCAGAAGCCAATTTTGGACAGCGCCCAACCAGATCACGCTGCTGCGGCTGATCTTTATCCCGTTTGTCATCATTTCCGTCTTCGATGGCGACTGGCACTGGGCGCTCGGCCTGCTGGTCGCAGCCGCGTTGAGCGACGCGCTCGACGGACTGCTGGCCCGCACGCTGCATCAGCAGACCATGCTGGGGCAGTACTTGGATCCGATCGCCGACAAGATGCTGCTGAGTTCGCTGTTCCTGGTGCTGTCGTTCGTAAAGAAGATCCCGTGGAAGTACACGGTGGTGGTGTTCACCCGCGACATGGGAATTGTTGCTACCGCGATCGTGCTCTACGCCACGGTTGGCTTCCGCGATTTCCGTCCCAGCATTTTCGGCAAGATCAACACCGCCTGCCAGATTGCGGCCGTGTTCTTCGTGGTACTCTCCCAGGTCATGCCGACGCCGCTGGTGCTGTTCACGGTGAAGTTCTTCCTCTATGCCACATTTACCTTCACCACCATTTCAGGGGTGCATTACGTGCTGATCACCGGACACCGCCTGCGCAAGGAGCAGCCGAAACCCGCCAGCTAGCGGCTTGTCCCCCACACCGGGTGCCATCGTTGCTTAGCCACATCAATATCGCGTGAACACCCAGAGCAATCATCGGTTGCAAGTCATCCTGGCGTTCGCTCTGGTCTACGTCTTCTGGGGGTCGACGTATCTGGCGATTGGCATCGCCGACGAAGAGCATCTGCCGCCCGCGGTCATGTGCACGATGCGTTTCGTGCTGGCCGGACCCCTGATGCTGGCAGCCTGCGCGATGATGGGCCGCAAGATCAAAATCACGCTGGACGAGGCTTTGCGGCTGGCAAGCATCGGCTGCCTGCTGCTGGTAGGCGGCAATTGCGGACTGGCCTGGGCCGAGCAGTGGGTGCCCACAGGATTCGCCGCGCTGCTGGTTGCCGTCACCCCGATCTGGTTCTTACTGCTCGAAACGTTTGTCTTCGATGGCGATCGCTTGTCCACGCGCGGCGTTATCGGCGTGGGGCTCGGCATCGCCGGGGTAGCGCTGCTGTTCTGGTCGCGCTTCGAGCATCGCACGGGCGGCCTCATGCCGTTGCTGGCCGCGTTCCTGTTGTTGTTCTCTTCGCTGAGCTGGTCGATCGGCTCGGTGCTCTCGCACAAGTGGCAGATGAAGGTCGATCCGTTCACCGCGACCGGATGGCAAATGGTGTTCGCCGCGATTGGCAATGCGATCGTGGCGCTGGTCAGCGGAGAGTCGCGCCATATCGTGGTCACACATCGTGGGATGATGGCCGTTTTCTATCTCGTGGTCTTCGGATCGTGGGTGGGCTACACCGCTTACATCTGGCTGCTGAAGCATGTGCCGACACCGAAGGTGGCGACGTATGCGTACGTGAATCCTGTGGTCGCGGTGTTTCTGGGATGGCTGCTGCACAACGAGCGCTTCGACAGCTACATGCTCGCTGGGACCATCATCATCGTGATCGGCGTGGCGCTTGTGACCACCGCCAAGGTACACGACGGCGGCAAGGAAGTGGCAGCCGGAACGATGCCGGAACTGGAAAGCGAAGTGTAGAGGTCCGAGGGTGGCATTGGAGAAAGTAGCCCCGCCCTTCAGGTCGGGGTGAGCAGGTCAATAGTTCCGAGTCCCTTCACGGACGGCAGTTTCCTGCGCAGCTTCACTCGCGCCAACCACAGATCCTTCGTCGGGCTGAAGCCCTCCTCAGGATGACAATGCAAATGAAGAGAGGATCAGTCCCGATGCGGGTGCCGCTCCTGCTCTTCGTCCTGCCACGCCAGGAATGCTCGAAAGGCTGCGCCGCGATGGCTGTAGCCAGCCTTTTCCTCGGCGGTTAGTTCCGCAAACGTCTTGTTGATCTCAGGAAAAAAGAATAGCGGATCGTATCCGAAACCATTCGCCCCGCGCGCAGCACGCAGTATTCTCCCTTCGGCATGGCCGTGAAAGGTGGCTAACGTGTGTCCGTTGCGCGCTGCGGCAATCACGCAGATAAATCGTGCCGTCCGAAATTCGTCGGGAACCTCATGCAACTCGCGCACCAGGCGCGCGTTGTTGTCCGCGTCATCGGAGTTGCCGGAATGTTCCTCGGGATGATGCTCATCGGCAGCGTAGCGCGCCGAACGCACGCCAGGCGCGCCGTTCAGAGCGTCAACTTCAAGTCCGGAGTCGTCGGAGATCACGATCTCGCCCTCAGCGTGCTTGCTGTAGAACTCGGCTTTCTTGCGGGCGTTGGCTTCGAAGGTCAGGCCATCTTCAACAACCTCGGGCAGCGAAGAGAAGCCTGGCAGCATTTCGATCTGGACGTCATACCCAACCGCCGCACCGACCAGGTCGCGAATCTTGCCTGGGTTCGAGGTGGCAACGAGAATTCGTTTCATCGTCATTCGTTCCATCATATCGGTTGGCTGAAACGACACTCCTGACGATCCGTCGTCAGAGTGATTGCCCTCAGTTGCAAGTTGTGTCGACAATTGTTGCAACTGCATGCTGCTTTATCCAAAAGCCCAATTTTCTTCTGACGTTCATCGACAATTCATCGAGGGTTCAATTCCATTTGACCTCGAACGGCTATCAAGGTGGAGCTCTCGAAGGTGAGAGGTGAGGAGACCTATGCGTCAGATACTGGCAACAACCCTGATGGCGGTCATGACGTTCGGACCGTTGGCAAGTGCGAATGCCGCTACTCCGGCACGTCCGGCCGCGAGCTCCATCGCGAGTACCACAACTCCCATTCAGCACCTGGTGGTTATCTTCCAGGAAAACGTTTCCTTCGACCACTATTTTGCGACATATCCCAACGCGACGAATCCGGCCGGTGAACCGCCCTTTACTGCTCTTCCGGGCACGCCGAATGTGAACGGTCTTCAGGGTGGCCTGAGCACCAACAATCCCAATCTCAACCCGGCTAACGGACAGGGCGCAACCAATCCCTTCCGCCTGGATCGCTCGCAGGCAGCGACGAACGATCAGGATCATGACTACACGCCCGAACAGCTGGCCTTCGACAAAGGTCTGATGGACTTGTTCCCGGCTAATGTTGGTGTTGCCGGACCGCCCCCTAGCGGTGGCGGCATCGTGGACACCACCGGCCTCACCATGGGCTACTACGACGGCAACACCGTCACGGCGTTGTGGAACTATGCTCAGAACTTCGCTATGAGCGACAACTCTTACGGCACCAACTTCGGTCCATCGACCGACGGCGCCCTGAACCTGGTTTCCGGGCAGACCAACGGTGTCACCCAGAACGAAAACGGCACCGGCGCCATCATTTCTGACGGCAACGGCGGCTACACCCTGATCAGCGACGCCGATCCGATCGGCGATGCCTGCTCCACTACCAGCGGCGAAGTCCTGCAGATGGGCGGCCGCAACATCGGCGACATGCTGAACACCGCGGGCGTGAGCTGGGGCTTCTTCGAAGGCGGCTTCGATTTGACCATCACCAACCCCAACGGATCCACCGGGTGCCACCGTTCGCACACCTCCACGATCACCGGGACGAACAAGGCTGATTACATTCCGCATCACCAGCCGTTTCAGTACTACGTCTCCACCCAGAACCTGCAGCACACGCGTCCGACCTCGGTGGCCACCATCGGACAGCAGGGCGATGCCGGTAACCACCAGTACGACACTCACGATTTCTTCGACGCGGTCAACGCGGGCAACTTCCCGGCCGTCAGCTTTCTGAAAGCCCCAGGCTACCAGGATGAACACGCCGGCTACTCCGATCCCCTCGACGGCCAGACCTTCATCGTCGACACCATCAACTTCCTGTCGCAGACCCCGTACTGGGGCAGCACCGCCGTCGTCATCGCCTACGACGACTCGGACGGCTGGTACGATCACCAGCTAGGCCAGATCATGAACACCTCGCAGACCACGGCTGACGGCCTGACCGGCACTAACCTGTGCGGTACGGTCGCTCCGCAGCTGGCAGGCATCGACGGCCCCGCCGCCCAGGGACGTTGCGGCTACGGTCCGCGTCTTCCCCTGATGGTGATCTCGCCTTACGCTCGCACCAACTTCGTGGACCACACGATGACCGACCAGACCTCGATCATCCGCTTCATCGAAGACAACTGGCTCAACGGCCAGCGCATTGGAAACGGCTCGTTTGACGCCATCGCCAACTCGATCTCGTCGATGATGCTGTTCGCCCAGCCCTCCACCTGCCGGCGCTACGTTCTGCTGAACGACAGCACCGGCGAAGTGACGGCAAAAGGCTGCGCTCAGCTGTAAAGACAACCGAACGCTCCAATTCGCATTGGAGTCCGACGGGCGACGGGTGCGGTGTAGACTGCATCCGTTTCCCTTTTTTGTGCAAGTACGACTGTCTCTCGAAGGTATCCGTGACCACACGACGCACGTTCCTGAAACACTGTTCCACCCTGGCAGGAGGCCTGACCTTGGGCCGCACCGGTTATCTGTGGGGCACGCCTCACACGATGCCTACGACGGCAACGACGCTGAACGTCAATACTCTGGCGACGTTCGTTGATCCGCTGCCGATTCCGCAGATCGCCAGGCCCACGGGTACACGCGCTGTACCGTCGTCGCCGAAAGCCACCGCTCCCTACTATCGCTTCGCGGCGCGGCCGGTCGAGATGCAAGTCCATCGCGACTTGAAGCCGACTCGCTTCTGGTCGTTCGGTCCATCGGTCCCAGGTCCTACGCTGGAGATGCGCACTGGCGAAGACGTCCTGGTGGAGTGGGCGAACGAGTTGCCGCAGGAGCATTTCCTTCCCATCGACTATCGCCTGCACGGCGCGGAGAAAACCAATCCGCAGGTGCGCATCGTCTCCCACCTGCACGGAGCCCGCGTGCCCGCCGCGAGCGATGGCTTATCCGGAAGACTGGTTCGCGCCCGGCAAGTCCGTCGTGTATCACTACCCCAACCAGCAGGAACCGGCGATGCTCTGGTATCACGACCACGCCATGGGCATCAATCGCCTGAATATTTATGCCGGCTTGTTTGGCGCGGCCATCTTGCGCGACAAAGTCGAGGACGATTTGAATTTGCCCAGCGGCAAGTACGAAGTGCCGCTCATAATCTTCGACCGCCTGCTCACGCCCGACGCGCAGCTCTATTACCCGATCTCCGACAAACCCGGCGCACCCTGGATTCCGGAGTTGTTTGGCGACGCGTTCCTGGTCAATGGCAAACTGTTTCCCTATCTTGAAGTCGAACCGCGCAAGTATCGCTTCCGCATGCTCAACGGCTCGAACGCGCGCTTCTATCACCTGTCGCTGAGCAACGGCCTGCCGCTGCATCAGATCGGAACCGATCAAGGGCTTTTGCCTGCGCCGGTTACAGCGAAAGCCATCATGATGGCGCCCGCCGAGCGCATCGATATCGTGGTCGATTTCAGCGAATGCCGTGGAGAGCAGGTGATCCTCAAGAGCGACTCGTTCAACATCATGCAATTCCGCGTGGCGAACACCAAGGTTAGCGACATCAGTTCCCTGCCCGCGCAATTGCGCGCGGTGCCGAAAATGCAGGAGTCGGAGGCGACCAAGACGCGTCTGCTGACGCTGGATGAGTACGACAACCAGGTACAGGAGCCGGTGCAACTGCTATTGAACGCGAGCTACTGGCACGATCCCATCACCGAAAACCCCGCGCTCAACAGCACCGAGATCTGGAGCTTCGTCAACCCCACTGACGACACCCATCCCATCCACTTGCACACGGTGCGTTTCCAGATTCTCGATCGCCAACACTATGAGCCCTGGACCTACCTGACGAAGAAGCAGTTCCGCTTCCTCGGTCCGCGCACGCCGCCCGAGCCGTTCGAGTCCGGATGGAAGGATACCGTCAGTGCCCATTCAAAAATGGTGACCCGCATCATCGTGAAATTCGATAGCTACCCCGGCCGTTACGTGTGGCATTGCCACATTCTTGAGCACGAAGACAATGAGATGATGCGGCCGTACGAGATAGTGGGGTGAGACCCGATGGCAACTGGCGGTAACGAGGCTAGCTGTTTCTATCTCCGGCAGACGGCCTGCGCGTACATAATTTCACCGAAAATCTTGTTCCCGCGTCCAATCTTCAAAGTCTCGAACCATGAGACCTGGCGCAACCGGAGTTTCTCTGAAACTATCTGGACCGGCCGACGTAAACCAGTCAGGCCTTGCGTACGGCAACGTGGAGGGTCGCCATGAAGCGGCTCATGATCGTGCTGGTTGTTTTACTTGTGGGTGCATTCACGCTGGTGAAGGCGCAGCAATATCCGTTCTGGGAGCTGTTGCTGCACTACTACGGCGGTACGACCGATCAGACGCCCGTGCCCTCGATGAAGATGGGCAACCACATGCAAATGTCTGTCAGGAGCGCATCGCAGCCCGGCGATCAGCAACGCGCGAAAGATATTCTGGCGGCAGCGCGCACCGTGATCACCCATTATGCCGACGTGAACACGGCTATCGAAGATGGCTACAAGCCGTTCCATCCTACGGGCCGCATGGGCGAAGAGGTGCACTACACCAACTACCGCTACCGCCGCGAGGATCGCGGGGCGATCAACTATCAGCATCCCACGTCGATTCTCTACAAGCGCACGCCGGAAGGGATGAAGCCTGTCGGCGTGATGTATACCGCTCCGCAAAACGCCACCGCCGAACAACTCAATACGATCGTGCCGCTCAGTATAGGAGTGTGGCATCGGCATGTGGATTTCTGCGGCGCCCCGCGCAACCTTCCATTGGACGAGCAATTCGGGCCGAATGCGAAATTCGGCATGCAAGGCAGCATTCACACCGAGGATGCCTGCCGGCAGGCGCACGGGCTGTGGATTCCCGTAGTCTTCGGATGGATGACCCACGTCTATCCCAACGCGCCCGATCCCAACGAAATCTGGGGCGGCCTGCAGATGCACATGGAGTCCAACATGCCCGACGAGCCCATGAAGATGTAGAAGTTCACGGGTATCTC
>CAVRWP010000003.1:915000-1088187 GCA_963724965.1 uncultured Acidobacteriaceae bacterium | reverse complement strand
GGGAGTTCGTAAGCAATTACCTCAGCTCGCCGGAGGAGCAGCGCCGGCGTTCCGCCGCCTTGAATCTCGATATAGACGTTGATCAGCGACACCGCTGCCGGCGTAACGCCGGGAATGCGGCTGGCCTGCCCCAACGTGCGAGGACGCACGCGCGACAACTTCTCGTTCATCTCGCGCGACAAACCCGGATACCTTGCCGTAATCGAACCACTCAGGAATGACGCGCTGCTCGGACTTCTTCAGCCGTTCGATGGCTTTGGTCTGCTGATCCAGGTAGCCGGAGTACTTGATCTCGGTCTCGACCGACTTCAACTCGTTACGGATTTCAGCCGACAGGCGAAAGTCAGGGGCCAGGGGTTGGGCTCAGTGGCTAGCGGGAAGAGTTCAGCGGCTGTCATCCTGGCCGAAGTTGTCATCCCGACCTCAGAGTTTGTCATCCCGACCAAGGGCTTCAGCCCGCGCGGAGGGACCTGCGGTTCGCCCGCAGCGGAAGGCTCAGCCCCTCGTTCGAAGAAACTCGGCATCAATTTCTTCAGCACCGGCGCCAGCGACTCAATCCGCACTTCCGGCCTCTTCAGCAACTGCGCCAGGGTCGCACCCAGGGCAGTTTCGGGTTTCAAGTTTCGAGTTTCGGCAGTCGCATCTTCCGATCCCATCCTCGAAACTGAAAACAGGAAACTTGAAACTTCCTCCAGCATTTCGGCATTGATGCGCGTCTTCTCCAGCAGCTCGCGCATCGCCTTCATGCGCTCCTGCTTGGCCAGATGCTCCGCCCACGCAGCATCGTTGATCAGTCCCACGCGGCGGCCGTGCGGCGTCAGCCGCCGGTCGGCATTGTCGATGCGCAGGTGCAGGCGAAACTCCGCGCGCGAGGTGAACATGCGATACGGCTCGTTCGTCCCCTTGCTGATAAGGTCGTCGATCAGGATCGCCGTGTAGGCTTCTGTTCGGTCGAGAATCAGCGGCGGCTCGCCCTTCACTTTCAGCGCGGCGTTGATGCCGGCCATCAGCCCCTGGCATGCCGCTTCTTCATAACCGCTAGTTCCGTTGATCTGCCCGGCAAGATACAGCCGTTCGATCTTCTTCGTCTCCAGCGTGCGCTCCAGCTCGGTCGGGTCGATGGAGTCGTACTCGATGGCGTATCCGGGGCGCAACATGTCGGCGTTTTCCAAGCCGGGGATCGACTTGATCATCGCCAGCTGCACTTCTATGGGCAGCGAGGTGCTCATGCCGTTGACGTAGATCTCGTGCGTGTTCAGCCCCTCGGGCTCGAGGAAGAGCTGGTGCGTCTCCTTGTCGGGAAACTTGACGATTTTGTCTTCAATCGATGGACAATAGCGCGGCCCGATGGATTGAATCTGCCCGCTGTACATGGGTGAGCGATGCACGTTCTCGCGGATGACGCGATGCGTCTCCGGCGTGGTGAACGCGATGTAGCACGGCACCTGCTTGTCGTGATGGGCGACCTTCTTCGTGCGAAAGCTGAACGGGGTTGGGATCTTCGTCGCCCGGCTGCTCGGCAAACTTCGACCAGTCGATGCTGCGTCCGTCCAGACGCGGCGGCGTACCCGTCTTCAACCGGCAGCCGCGCAGGCCAAGCTTCTTCAGGGCCTCACCGAGCAGAACGGCTGGCGGCTCGCCGCTGCGTCCCGCGGGATATTGCTCCTCGCCGCAATGAATTAGCCCGTTGAGAAATGTACCCGTAGTGATAATGACGGCTTTCGCGCCAACGGTGCGGCCGTCGCGGAGCTTAACACCAGTGATCAGTTGTCGGTTGTCGGTTGTCGGTTCGGTTGTCGTTCCTGCTGAGGATTGTGATTACTGACAACTGACAACGGACAACTGACAACCAAGTCTGCCACTTCCGCCTGCTTCACATGCAGATTCGGCTCCGATTCCAGCACCTCGCGCATCTTCTGCCGATACTGCTGCTTGTCGCACTGCGCTCGCGGCGACCACACGGCCGGCCCGCGCGACGTGTTCAGCAGGCGAAACTGAATACCGACCGCGTCCGTCACTTCGCCCATGATGCCGCCCAGCGCGTCGACTTCGCGCACCAGGTGTCCCTTGGCAATGCCGCCGACAGCAGGATTGCACGACATCTGCGCGATGAGATCGACATTCAGGGTGTAAAGCGCCGTCTGGAGGCCCATGCGCGCAGCGGCCATCGCGGCCTCGCAACCGGCATGGCCGGCGCCGACCACCACGACGTCGTAGGTTTCTGTGAATTGAGGCGACAACTGTAAATTCCCCAGGTAGGCCGCAGGTGCGGCAATATCTAGATTCTAGCAGCGCCGGCCTGCGGCGACTTGCGTACCTTGTCGCGCTGCTTCCTCCTCCCGTATAGTGTTCTCACCTTATTCCGGGCCTAAATTTTTTGTGGGGTGATTCATGGAATTGCAAGTTTTTCTGAGCGCGCTCGAGCAGCGCATTGCCCGTTATGATCTTCTTTGCCATCCATATTACAAAGCGTGGACGGCCGGTGAACTGACGCGCGAAGATCTGCGCGAGTATGCCGCCGATTACTACCACCACGTCGCAGCATTTCCCGCGTACCTCAGCGCGCTGCACTCGCGGCTGGAAGACGGCGAGCAGCGCCGCGCCGTGCTGCGCAACCTGTGCGAAGAGGAGATTCAGGGCCGTCCGCACAGCGAGATGTGGCTCGACTTCGCCGAGGGCATGGGCGCCGACCGTCAGCAGGTGCGCGACCATCGAGGCGATGCCGGAAGTGCGCGAGGCAATCGCCGAATTTCAACGTGTAGCACGCGAAGGCGCGACGGCCGAAGCACTGGCAGCTTTTTATGCCTACGAGTCGCAGGTTCCGCGCGTAGCCAAAGAAAAGGCCGAGGGCTTGGCGCAACGCTACGGAGCCGACGCCAAGACCTGCGGCTACTTCACGCTGCATCAGTTCGCCGACGTTGAACACTCGCACGTCTGGCGCGAATTGTTGAGCGCCGAAGTCACAATGCATCCAGAGCAGGCCGAGAAGGCGCTCGACGCCGCCGAAAAAGCAGCGCAGTCGCTGTGGCAGGTGCTCGACGGAATGGAAGCACGGCGCACACCGGTCGCCGCCTAGTCGAAGTAGAAGAAGAGTCAAGAAAGCCGAAAGCTCAAGAGGGTGCCCCATCCAAGGCCGGTTTTGCCTGGGTGGGGCTTTGATTTGCGACGCGTGCAGAAAATCTTACTGGTAAGATTCAACCGTTCGAATCTTACTGGTAAGAAAATCTGCAGAGAGTGGTGATCACTCCCCTCAACCAGCTAAGCTCGCTTTTTTCGCTCTGCCGGCCGCCGGAACAGCCTTCCATCTGCTCGAAAGAAGTGATTATCCCCGCTCGTAGGCGTGCTTCAGGTGCAGCTCTTCCAGCGCATGGTCCTTGGCCGTCGTGAAGGCCTGCGCCTGCGCCAGCAATCCATCGGTAGCACGCGCGTAGTCTCCTCCGAGTTCCACCATGCCGCGTGATGCCAGGTCTTTTGCCGCCGCCAGGAGCTTGTCCGTTATGTTGGGATCGGCGGCTCCGATGTACTGCGCGTCGCACGGGTCGGCGATGAGCACAGGCTGGCGCTCGCTGCCACTACCCCAGAAAATCTTGCGAGCGACGAACTCGCCGATCTCTTCCGGTTTCACGGTGGCAAACGTGAAATGCTGGTTGCGAATGCTGTAGCAGCGGCTCGATACGGGCAGCGGCTGCCGCTTGCCCGACTTGAGCAGCTCAAGCTGCTTAATATCGAGAGCCTTGCGCGCGGTGTTCACCGCGACCCAGAATGCCAGATCGCTGTCGAAAACCTGCAGCACCTCGCGAATGGTTTGCGCCAGGTTGAGCGCGACGTCAGCATGCAAGCCGCTGCCGTCGTTCAGCGTGACGCGGCCGTGCACCACGTACCAGTCGCTGCCGCCCTCGGAGCGATGAAACGGCCAATCCATATCAATGCGCACAGGAAAGCCGTGCAGGGTAACACCAGTAAATGTTTTTTCTGCCATGAGAATTCAGAATGGGTCGCGGCGTGCAGTTACCGGCGCAGCAACACCGCCAACAATTATGCCGCACGGCGTGCGGAGTTGATAAGCTTTCGCCTCGATTATTGACAGGAAACGTTGAATTTCAGGTTTGAAACCGCCTGCATGCCCGGCTTGAACAGCGTAGTGCCGCCGGTCGTGGGCGGCTGCTTATTGGCGCTGGTTATGGTGCGCGATGTCTGCCACGACATCTGGGCCGCATCGCCCGGGCGATGGAGGCAGCTCACTTCCCATAGCTGATCGTCGCTCGAGGTCGGAATGCTCCAGCCTTGGCATTGAGGCCGCCAGCGCGTGCCGGCGTCGCCGATTGAAGCCCATGTGTAAAAGAGATATGTATCGCTGCCGTCCACTACGGCATCGCCGGCGATATCGAGTCTGTACTTACCCGGTGCCAGCGTGGTGCAGGAGGCGCTGCGGATCGTGACCTTCGGCGTCGCTGCCGATGAGCGTGTCGGGTTGCTCGCGCTCCCGGCGGCAGGGTTGCCGGCAGCTTTATCGGCATCGGCCTTCTTGGCTGCGACCGCAAGGGCGGCTTGTTTAGCGGCCGCGCGTTGGGCGGATCGCTTCGCTTCCCAATCGGCGTCTGCGGTGGTATTCGCTTTGGCGGCCGCGGGCGTCGAGGCTTCCGCGGGCGGAGCGTCGGCAACCAGCAGATCGACCTTCCCGTTGACCTTCACGGACTCTCCGGCCTGGGGGAACTGCTGCAGGATTGTGTCGCGCGCCATCCCGGCGCGAGCCTGGCGTTCAACATCGCCGACGCTGAGTTGATGGGCGGCTAGCGTATGCAGCGCATCGTCGAGGCTTTGCCCGACGAGCGAAGGAACTTCGACCTGCGGCGCGGCTTCCGAAATCACCAGATCAACTGCGGTTCCACTCTTTACCTGCTCGTCCGACGGAGGATATTGGCTGAGCACGACATTCGAATCTACGGCGGACTCCTGCCGCACGGAGGTTTGTCCCACTTTGAGATGAGCCGCGTTCAACTTTGCGGTTGCCATGGTAATCGTGTCTCCACGAAGACTGGGAACGGTGACCTGGCGATTCAGGAAGAAGTACACGCCGGCGAGGACGGCAATCAAGCAAACAGCGATGCCCACGACGAGGCCCACAGGCTTCTTTTGCGTCGCAACAGGCGCTGCCACAGTTTTAGTTGAGCTCTCGACTAGCTTGACAGCATCCGCCGGCGCCGCACCGGTATCGTTGGCCGCAGGAATCGGTCCGGTCTTCTGAAGTTTCAATTGACGTCGCAGAGCCTCCACCAGAAGCTGCAGGTCGGAGTTCCAGCGCGCGTGCGTCAACTCCACCGAATTGCGATAGGCGAGATCGTGCAGGTCTTCGGGCAGCTCTTCCGTACGCGGCATCTTGGCGCCGCGTACCAGGATCGGGATCACCGGGATGTCGCGACGCAGGGCCGAAGCCGTCTCGAGGCGAACGAAGTCGGTGGGATCGTCGAGCCGCCGGTGGCCCGCGTCGTCCTTCGCGTCCACCCAACTCTTGCCGATGATGGCCAGGAGCACGCCGCAGGTCGCAACGCTCTCGTCGATCACTTTGCGGAAATCGCGACCGGCTTCGATGGCGGCAACATCCATGAAAACCGAGTTCTCGCCGAACTCCGACACCAGGTCGTCGAACAGGCGGCCAGCTTCGCCTTCCGTGTCATTCCGCCGATAGCTGATGAAGATGGCCCGCAAGTTGCCTGTCCTCGCCCCTGACTAGTGTGGTTGGCATGAACGTATCCCGATTCGCAAGTGGGGTCAAGGAGCAACGGCGCATTCACCACGGAGGCACGGAGAGCTCGCAGATTATTCTCGGTTCTTCTCAGCGTCCTCGATGCCTCCGCAGTGAAAGCGTATCTTCGGCAGCGCCATTTACAATCGGCGAGATGTCTTTTCGTTTTGAGATTGAAGCGCGCGAGGATAAGGCGCGCGCTGGACGCTTCGTCACGCCGCACGGCGAAGTGCAGACGCCGGTGTTTATGCCGGTTGGCACCGTCGCCACAGTCAAGGGCGTGCCCCAGGATGTGCTGGAGGAGCTCGGCGTCCAGATTCTGCTGAACAACACGTATCACTTGTATCTCCGGCCGGGCGTGGAGATGGTGCGCAAGATGGGCGGCGTGCAAAAGTTCATGGCCTGGAACAAGCCGATCCTGACCGATTCCGGCGGCTTCCAGGTGTTCAGCCTCAGCGACCTGCGCAAAGTTACGGAAGAGGGCGTGATGTTCCGCTCGCACCTCGATGGCTCGTCGCACTTCTTCAGCCCGGAGAGCGCGATGGCGGCGCAGATCGGGCTGGGCGCCGACATCATCATGGCCTTCGATGAGTGCACCGAGCATCCGGCCGAGTACGCGCGAACGCAGGCGTCGATGGAAATGACATTGCGCTGGGCGGCGCGCAGCAAGAAATATTTTGAGGAACATAAGCATGAAGTGCCGTGGTTTCGCGGGCTGAAGCCCTTGGACTCAGGGGTTGATCAAGATGGCGCGGCTGCGTCCCTTCAAAGCGAAGAAAACCCCCGCCCTAACCCAACAGATGGGCTAGAACAGGGCACCCTCAAGTCTTATGGGAGTTCAGTTTCTTCTCGTCGCCAACGATTAGTGGTTGAGCCGGGCTCACATCAAACTCTCTTCGGTATCGTGCAGGGCGGGATGTTCCCTGACCTGCGGCGCGAGTCGGCGCAGCGCACGGTTGAGCTCGACTTTCCTGGATACGCCATCGGCGGCCTGAGTGTAGGCGAGCCGCGCCCGATGACGTACGAGATGGTCGACAACGCAATCCGTTTTCTTCCCGAGGACAAGCCGCGCTACCTGATGGGCGTGGGCACGCCGGAAGAAATCGTGCATTACGTGGCGCAGGGCGTGGACATGATGGACTGTGTGCTGCCGACGCGTGCCGCTCGTCACGGCCTGCTCTTCACCTCCGAGGGGCGCATCTCCATTAAGACTGCGCGCTACGCCGATGACCAGGGGCCGCTGGATCCGGCGTGCGGCTGCAAAGTTTGCACGCGGTACACGCGCGCCTATCTGCGCCATTTGTATGCGTCGAATGAATTGCTGGCGCAGGTGTTGAACACCGTGCACAACCTGGCGTATTACCTTGACACCATGCGGAGGGTGCGGCAAGCTATACAGCTTAGGGAGTTTGCGCGTTTTCTGTCAGGCGTCCGGCCACCGCATCTCGCCCCCGAGTCCGAGCAAAGTCCGAGCGAATAGTTAGAACGGTCAGAGACTTCAGCGTTCCCAGGATAGGTGAGTCACCTGAAGCGGCGTGAGAATTGCGTCTTGGGGAGTGCCGGTTTCCGGAAAAGCGCGATAAAATAATAAATCAGGGAAAAAGCCTTCTGAGATCGCGCTGCAGTCTGGCCGAGTCACGACTTCACGTACCGCTGCGGCGACGTAGGTTGGGTCAGAGATCCTGGTATTCAGTTGGAGTCCCCGAACATCCCACTGTGCCCCGGACGCGAGGGATGGAGTATGCCGTTGCCGTGGTCTGCATCGCTTGACCCGGGAGCGTCACAGCGGTTCCTGGAAATCCGAGCAGTTGAGTTGCTGCCAACCAGGCGCGACTCGCGAAAGACGAAATGGTCAGATTGATAGGTTTATTTGCTCAGGGTGGCTTAGCCGGTTCCGCGCCTCTCCTGATGATGGTGGCGATTTTCGGCATCTTCTACGTTTTGTTGATCATGCCGCAACAGCGCCGCCAGAAGAAGTGGCAGGCGATGCTCTCGCAAGTTAAGTCGGGCGATAGAGTCGTCACCAGCGGCGGTCTCACCGGCGTCATCCTGTCGGTCAAAGATGACGTGGTTGTTCTGCGAGTTCCCCCCGATAACATCAAGATGGAAATTACCCGAGCCTCGATCGTCACGCTGACGACCGCCGAGGGCGAAAAGTCTTAAGGTAGCTGTTTCCCATGAACAACAAGAATCTCCTCGCCAAAACAGTTTTGATTGTCGCCGTGCTGATTGTTTTTCTGTTCGGCATCATCGGCATTCCCAGCAGCTTCACCGCTCAGGGCCTGAAGGAATCGCTGCAGAAGCGTATTCATCTCGGCCTCGATCTGAAGGGCGGCACCCACCTCATTCTTCAGGTGCAGGTCAACGATGCTGTTAATGCCGAGACCGACCGCACGGTCGACCGTTTGAAGGATTCGCTGAAGTCGGCCAACATTGCCTTCGGCGAAATCTCGAAGCCCGATCCGCAGAACAATCCTGAAGTCATCGCGGTGAAGGGTGTTCCGGCCACTGCGTCCTCGGATCTGCGTCGCATTGTGACTGACAAGATCGGCTCCGACTACGACCTGAGCTCCGGAGCGCAGGACTCCTGGACCGTAACGCTAAAGAATTCGGCGTCCCAGGACATTAAGAAAAAAGCTGTACAGCAGGCGATTGAGACCATCCGCAACCGAATTGACCAGCTCGGCGTCTCCGAGCCGGTAATCCAGGAGCACGGACTGGGCGACTACCAGATCCTGGTGCAGCTCCCCGGCGTGGACGATCCTGCCCGCGTGAAGGAGATCATGCAATCCACCGCCATGCTGGAAATCCGGCAGGCGGTCAAGGGTCCGTACCCGAGCGAGCAAGCGGCCATGCAGGACAACAACGGCGTGCTTCCTCCCGACACGGTCCTGATGAAGGGTTCCAACGGCTCGCATGGCCAGGACGGCAGCACTGATACCGACGCTTACTGGCTGATCAGCCGCACTTCGGCTGTAAGCGGCGGCGACCTTCGCTCGGCCGATGCGAACCAGGACGAAAACGGCCGTCCCGATGTGAACTTTACCTTGACGAATGAAGGTGGACGTCGCTTCGCGGCATTCACGGGAGCACACGTCGGCGACAAGCTGGCGGTAGTGCTCGACGGCCGGGTGAAGTCCGTTGCGACCATTCAGGAACAGATTCACGACCAGGGCCGCATCACCGGCGCATTCAGCCCGCAGGAGACGCAAGACCTGGCTCTGACGCTGCGCTCGGGCGCGCTGCCGGCCGGCATCAAGTACCTGCAGGAAGTGACGGTTGGCCCGTCGCTCGGCGCCGACTCGATTCGTGAAGGCGTGCGAGCAGCGGTGATTGGCATGGTGGCCGTCATGGTCTTCATGCTCTTCTACTACCGCTTCGCCGGAATCAATGCCGATCTTGGCTTGTTCCTGAACCTGGTCATACTGCTTGGCTTCCTCGGCTTCAGCGGAGCAACGCTCACGCTGCCGGGAATTGCGGGAGTCATCCTGACAGTCGGTATGGGTGTCGATTCCAACGTGCTGATCTTCGAGCGTATCCGCGAAGAGCTACGACACGGCAAGACGCCGTCGTCGGCCGTCGATCAGGGATTTGCTCACGCCTGGACAACCATCTTCGACACGCACGTTACGACGATCGTCTCGGCGGTCATCCTGTTCTTGTTCGGAACCGGTCCGGTGAAGGGTTTTGCGGTGACGCTCAGCTTCGGTCTGGCGGCCAACCTGTTCACTTCGGTTTTCGTTTCACGAGTGATTTTCGAAGGCATTCTCAACCGCCATCAGCGTGGCGAAGCGTTGAGCATTTAAGGGGCTAGCGGTGGAGTTATTTCGTAATACCAACATCGATTTCCTGGGCAAGAAATGGTATTTCCTTGCCTTCTCGCTGATCTTCAGCGTCGCCGGACTTTCGTCCATCTTTTTCTGGCACGGCATTCCACTGGGCGTTGAGTTCCGCGGTGGAACCCTGGTCTACGTGAAGTTCGCGCAGACGCCGGATCTCGACCAGATCAGGCATGAGTTGAACGGCGCCGGCTTGCACGATCCCAAGATTCAGCGCTTCGGCCCGACAACCGACAACGAAGTGCTGGTGGATCTCGGCATCCAGGAAACCAGTGAGTCCGCGCTTGATAAGGGCAAGAACACGATCATTCGCGCGCTTGAACCGCAAGCTTCCGCAGCCGGCAAGCTGGACCTGAACAACACCGGCGAAGCCAGCCTTGAGCAGTGGCTGATGCAGAAAGACCCCATGCATCTGGGCACGGATGCTCAGGAGCGCTATTCGCAGATCGCACACGCCATCGACGACTTCCGCAATAAGCAGCGCGGCGGCATCCTGAACTCAGTGGATGATCTGAACGGGATTGCTCCGGCAGAGGTAATCAGCGCGCTGCAGCAGGATTTCTTTACCTCCGGCTTCGTGGTTCGCAACGTCGAGATCGTTGGACCGCAGGTTGGCTCGCAGCTCCGTCACCAGGCAATCATGGCCACGCTATACTCGCTGGCCGGAATGCTGGTGTACCTCTGGTTCCGTTTCGAGTTTATTTACGGCGTGGGCGCCGTCGTAGCCTGCTTCCACGACACCATCATCACCGTGGGCTTCTTCTCCCTGCTGGATAAAGAGATCAGCCTGACGGTTATCGCCGCCATCCTGACGCTGATCGGCTACTCGATGAACGACACCATCGTCGTCTTCGACCGTATTCGCGAGAATCTAAAGCTGTTGCGGCGCGACAACCTGGCCGACATCGTCAACAAGAGCATCAACCAGACCCTGAGCCGAACCATCCTGACCTCGGGCTTGACGTTCCTGACGGTGCTTTCGCTGTACGTTTTCGGCGGCGAAGTGCTGCGTAACTTCTCGCTGGCACTGGTCATCGGAATTTTGATTGGCACGTACTCGTCGATCGCGGTTGCGGCTCCAATGCTGGTTGCCTATCAGGACTGGCGGTCAAAGAAGGCCGGCCAGGCGGCGATTGAGCGCATGACGCCACAGCGTGGTAAGGCAAATGACAAGGCCAAGGTAAAAGTTAAAGCGTAAGCGCGGTATCAGTAAGACATCCTGCCCTGGTAAGTCGACCTCAGATAGTCAGCGAGGGGCATCGCAGGGCAGGACATTGCACTAAGGTTGAGGCAATTCTGTAGTCCTGCCAGGCCGTCGCCCATGGCCGCTGCCCTCAAGCCTGTGCAACCATAGAGCTGGGGTGTATACTTCGGCTCGCTGTTTTTCGGCGTCAATCTTCCGTCTTAAGTTGCTCGCCCTGGCCGGGAAATTTCGAGCGGCTGCTTTGCTTTTTAGGGCACAAAATCCGAAAAGTCGGTGTCTAAGTTATCCAGAGAGTTCTTCGGAGAGACAGGTATGTTTGAAGACAGCCTCGTAGAATCTGGAGGCAGAATTAAAACCAGGCAAGGGGCGACCACGGTTATCTCCTTTATTCTGGAGTTCTTGTTCCTGGGCGTGCTGGTGCTGCTGCCTCTGATCTTCACGGAAGCGCTTCCCACTAAGCAGCTCATGACAATGTTGACGGCCCCCCCGCCGCCGCCCCCACCGCCGCCGCCACCCGCGGCTGCTCCGGTAATCGTGAAGAAGGTCCAGAGTGAGTTAGACAACGGCCAGCTTCGCACTCCAACGGCCATTCCCAAAAAGATCCAGATGCTGAAAGAAGACGAGCCACCACCGTCCGCAGGGCCGGCTGGCGTCGTCGGCGGCGTCCCGGGTGGAGTTCCGGGCGGCGCTATGGGTGGCGTTCTGGGCAGCGTGATGAGTAGCGTACCTACGGCCGTGCCTAAGGTTGCGACTCCGCAGCGCGTCCGCGTATCGCAGGGCGTTTCCCAAGGACTTTTGGTCCACAAGGTGACCCCCCAGTATCCGCCTTTAGCCAAGCAAGCCCGCATTCAGGGCGTTGTGGTGCTTCAGGCGCTGATCGGCAAGGACGGAAGTATTCAGAACCTGCACGTAGTCAGCGGACACCCGATGCTGACTAACGCAGCCCTGGAAGCCGTAAAGGAATGGAAGTACAAGCCTTATTACCTGAATGGCGAACCCGTCGAGGTGGAAACCACGATCAACGTCAACTTCAGTTTGTCGGGTGACTAGGCTCCGCAAAGAACCAACATTTGCATCTAAGCTTCAGACCGGGGTTGCTGATCGGGGAGCAGCCCGGGCCTGACAGGCAGGTAAGCTGCACAAAATAGCCGTGACGCCCTTCCCCGGAATTTGGGCTGAGCGGCTCGCATTTGCAGGATCCACAAGTGGTCTGCTGTAACCGAAAGTTCCGAGGAGGAAAAGTCAACTCATGTTCCTAGCTAACATCGCAACCTACGCTCTCAGCCACGTCCCCACGGCTGCGACCTGGATTTTCCAGGAAGCCACCGTAGGTTGGGACCCGGTCTCTCTCTGGAAGCAGATGGGCATTTTGGCGAAGATTGTCGTCGTCATCCTGTTCATCATGTCGGGCTGGTCGATCGGCGTCATGATCGATCGCGCCATGGCGTTCAGCGCTGCCCGCAAGCAGTCGCGCGCCTTTGCTCCCGCCGTTGCCGGCGCCTTGCGCGAAGGCAAGATCGAAGAAGCCATCAAGGTGGCTGAGCGCAACAAGAAGAGCCACTTGGCCAAGGTTGTCACCGCCGGCCTGCAGGAATTCAAGGCCCACGGCGATTCCACCGATATCCCGGGCGAGCAGATTGAAGCCTCGAAGCGCGCTCTTGAGCGGGCCGAAGCTATCGTTCACGCCGAACTGAAGCGTGGATTGGGCGGCTTGGCAACCATCGGCGCCACAGCTCCTTTCGTCGGACTGTTCGGTACCGTGGTCGGCATTCTGAACGCGTTTAAGGAAATTTCGACCCAGAAGGCTACCGGTCTGGGCGCGGTTGCCGGAGGTATTTCGGAAGCTCTGGTGACCACCGCCGTCGGACTGTTCGTCGCCATCCCGGCCGTCATGATGTTCAACTACTTCACCGGTAAGGTGGAGGCGTTCGACGTGGAAATGGACAACAGCTCCAGCGAGCTGATCGACTACTTCCTGAAGCGCCGGAGCGTTCGTCGGTAGGTGGATAAGGCTCGGCATAGCAGCTGAGGCTGATCCAGCCGATGGGAGGTTGAACATATGGCACTCGCAGTACGCGACGAAGGCAGAAAGGTCAATTCCAACATCAACGTCACACCCATGGTGGACGTGATGCTGGTGCTGCTGGTTATCTTCATGGTCATCACGCCCATGTTGCAGAAGGGCGTGAGCGTCGACATGGCAAAGGTGAACAACCCTGTGCCCATGCCCGACGCCGACAAGGAAGATGCTTTACTGGTCGTCGTCATGCGCGACGGCCGCATTTACTTCGGCACCGATCGCGTCACCCTGGACGAGCTGACGAACAAAGTTAAGGACCGCTTGGCCAACAAAGTGGACAAGACAGTCTTTATCCGCGCCGACATGCGAGCCAAGTACGGCAGCGTGGTGGACGTGGTGGATAACGTTCGTTCCGCCGGTGTGGACGATGTTGGTTTATTGACCGAACAGGCAAAGACTCCGGTGAACCCAAAGCCGCCGACTGGCGCGACTTCGGGCGCTGGGTCCCAGTAGGAGTCAACAATGGGAATGGCAATGGGAGGGTCCAGCGGGCCCTCAGCCGATATCAACGTAACGCCGCTGATTGATGTGTTGCTGGTGCTGCTGATCATCTTCATGGTGATCACGCCCTTGACGCCAAAAGGCTTGGACGCGCTGGTTCCCCAGCCGCCCAAAGACAAGAACCAACCGCCGCCAAGCAACGACCGCACCGTCGTTGTGCAGGTTCTGAAAGGGCCCGGTGACAAACCGGCGCTCAAGATCAACCAGGACGACGTCACGTGGGAGAACCTTGAAGGCCGTCTGAATGACATCTTCAAGACCCGCGCTGAGAAAGTAATGTTCGTCAAGGCTGATACCGACCTGCCCTTCAACGATGTGGCTCAGGTCATCGACATTGGCCACGCTGCCGGCGTCGACAAAGTAGGACTGATTACCGCCAAGATCGAAGCGGGCGGGTAATACCCCGCGCGGTCGCCCAGCGGCCGCCGGGCAGCATAGGAACGTGATTCGGGCTACACTCCTCTTTCCCTGAAGCGCGGGACGTCAAGCACGTCCCGCCCACGGGATCCCGAACAACGCTACGGAGAGTGATACCAGACATGAATAAGAGCGGACGGGTACTGACGGTACTTGCTGTTCTGCTCGCGCTGTTCTCCACGGTCGGCTGCAACAAGCTGAGAGCGCGCGATCAACTCAACAAGGGCGTCCTGGCTTATAAGAACGCAAAGTACGAAGACGCAATCGAACATTTCAAGAACGCGGTTGACCTTGATCCAACCCTAGTGAATGCCCGCCTTTATTTGGCAACCGCCTACATGGGACAGTACATTCCAGGCGCCGATTCGCCGGACAACAACCGATTCGCCGACGAAGCCATCGACACCTTCAAGCAGGTCCTGGATCAGAATCCTCCAAAAGAGCAGCAGATCCACAGCCTGAAGGGCATCGCTTCGATGTACTTCCAGGAAAAGAAATTCCCGCAGGCTCAGGAGTACTACCAGAAGATCGCTGCGCTTGACCCCAACGATCCTGAGACCTACTACTCTCTGGCGGTCATCGACTGGATGCAAGCCTACCAGCCGGACCAGAAAGCGCGTGCGGAACTAGGCATGAAGCCGACTGACGAATTGAAAGATAAGAAGGCTTGCGACGCATTGAAGACGGAGAACGCCCAGCGGGTCGAAGACGGCATCCAAAACCTGCAGAAGGCGATTCAGCTTCGTCCGGATTACGACGACGCCATGGCTTACCTGAACTTGCTCTATCGCCAGCGCGCCGAATACGAATGCGATAATCCCGACCAGCGCAAGGCTGACTTGAAGACGGCCGATGATTGGGTCGACAAGACGATGGCTACCAAGAAAGCCAAGGCCGAGAAAGCCGGCCCCAGCGGCATCGTCACCACCGACACTACGCAATAGGACAGAATCACTTGCTTCGTTTATGCCCCTCCGCGAGGAGGGGCTTTTTGTTAGTGTCCGCCGTTTGTCGGAGGCGGTGTTGGCGGTGCCTTTGGCTCAACGAATCTTGACTCGTCGATCGGCACGTTCTGCTGCACTTCATCAATCTGAATGGTGAAGGCTCCACTGGGACGAGCAATCGTCCAGCGATACGGCGTCTTCACGCCATCGACTGCGCGATAATCGGCAAAGTCCACCTGCGTCGGATTCAAGCCCAGCGGTGTCTCGGTGTAGTGAACCATGCGCACCAGCAGTCCCGAGGACTGATCGAAGTAGAACTTCACCGGCGGCTGTCCCTTGACCAGTCCCAGCACCACATCGGCTTCCGCGTTGCCGATCTTCTCAGGATTCTCTTGCAACTTCAGATCAGTGAATTGCTGCTGCAACAGGTTGGGATAGAAGCTCTCTGCGTCTAATTTGGCGGCGATTCCGTCCGACGCCGACATCTCCCGCACAGGTCGACCGGGGAACGAAAGCCACCCACCCTGGCCGTTGTAGGCGGTGACGCTTTCGCCCTTGGGCGTGTGCATCACCGAGACTCGCTGGTCAGGCGCCTTCGTATAGATATCGATCGGCGTAGGCGGACCTTCCGGCATGATCGCTTTGCCCTTTTCTACGCGTGTATGTACCTTGGCCAGCGCAGCCGCACCACCCAGCGCCTGAATGTACTTGGCCAGCACTGGAGCGCCGGATGGCAACTCCGCAGCCTTCGTCTCGTGCTGATGCGCGGGCATCGGCTCCGGCTTGGGGGCATCGGCCAGAATGGCCGGAATGCCCTGCGGATGCGGTGATCCTCGATGGCAAGTGTTGCAGGTGACCTCGCGTTCGCCGTCAAAGTTGTTCTTATCGATGGCGAACATCATCTGCATCATCTCGCGGGCCGTCTTCTTTTCCTTCTTGTCATCTTTGTCGAACTCAAGCCGACCCCCAGCGCCTTCGACGTGGCAGAAATCGCATTCGACGCCGAGCGAGGAGGTGATGAACTGCATGGAAGGAATCAGTTGGTCTGCCGGGATGTCTTTCAGCACCTGGATATTCTTGTACTTTTCGGCAGCGGTGGGTTGCGCCGATGTTGTGCTGCCTGACTGGCCCTGGACCGATGGTTTGGCTATCCCAATCATCGTTCCTGCAAGAATCAGGGCTGAAACGGCAGCCACGCTGCCGGCAATCTTCTTCCCAAGGTAAGCCTGGTTTGTTGTTTCTTTCTTCACGCAGTATCCTCGCGAGCGTTTGAGTATTGGAAGTCTAACAAAAGGCCGACTTATGGAGCGGCGAAGCGACTGGCTATCAAAAACTGCGTCACTGGTATCTGTGACATTTGCACTCCCTGCCCGTGACCGATGCAGTAAAATCCAAGTTTCTGGGGATGTGAGCATTAACCTGCTACCTTCCGCCCGAGGTTCCGCAGAACATCTGGAAGCCGCGTTCGTCTCGAGGTGAGGCGTACGCTTTTTGAGGCATTGCCATGTTCAAACGAGTGCTGATCGCCAATCGCGGCGAAATCGCCGTCCGCGTCATTCGCGCCTGCCGCGAGATGGGCATCGAGTCGGTTGCTGTCTTCTCCGACGTCGATCGCAAAGCTCTGCACGTGCGCAAGGCCGATTACGCTTATCACATCGGACCAGCCACGGCCAGCGAATCTTACCTTAATGTCGCCAAGATCCTCGATGTGGCCAGGCGCAGCGGCGCCGAGGCGATCCATCCCGGCTATGGATTTCTCTCGGAGAACGCGGGCTTCGCGCGGGCCTGCCGCGATGCGGGTATCAAGTTCATCGGTCCTTCGCCGGAGTCGATGGAGATGATGGGCTCGAAGACCCGCGCCCGGCAGAACATGAAGAAGGCCGGCGTGCCCTTCGTGCCGGGCTCGGAGCGCGGACTCGACATTGACGCCGCTACCCGTCTCGCGGAGCAGATCGGCTACCCCATCATGCTGAAGGCGGCTGCCGGGGGCGGTGGTAAAGGTATGCGCCAGGTGGCCTCGCCCGAGGAGCTCCACTCCGCTTACGAAGCCGCTCGCAGCGAGGCGCAGCGCGCCTTCGGCGACAACGAAGTCTATATCGAGAAGCTCATCATCAATCCTCGCCACGTGGAAATGCAGATTTTCGGCGACGAGCACGGCAACGTGGTCTACCTGGGTGAGCGCGAATGTTCGGTGCAGCGCCGGCACCAGAAGGTGCTGGAAGAATCGCCATCGCCCATCGTGGATGACGATATGCGTCGCCGCATGGGCGAGATCGCCGTGCGCGTGGGCAAAGCTGCCAATTATTTCAATGCCGGCACGGTGGAGTTTCTGGTCGATCAGGACCGCAACTTCTACTTCCTCGAGATGAACACGCGCTTGCAGGTGGAACATCCGGTCACGGAGTTCGTTACCGGACTGGATCTGGTGCACCTGCAGATGCACATCGCTTCCGGGGAGAAACTGCCGTTCACGCAGGAAGACATCCAGTTGCGCGGCCATGCAATCGAATGCCGCATCTATGCAGAAGATCCGGACAACAACTTCTTCCCTTCGCCGGGGCAGATTACGCGTCTGATCTCGCCTTCCGGACCGGGCATTCGCCGCGACAGTGGCATGTATGAAGGTTGGACTGTGCCGCTGGATTACGATCCGCTGCTGGCCAAACTGGTCGGCTATGGCGAGAATCGCGAGCAGGCGATTCACCGCCTCCTGCGCGCGCTCTACGAGTACTTCGTCGGCGGCATCAAGACCAACATCTCACTATTCCGGCGCATCTTGAAGGACCCTGACTTCCAGGCGGGAAACATTGATACCGGCTTCCTTGATCGCTTGCTCACCAAGCCCAGCAACGAGACCGATGCGCGACGGCCGATCATCGCAGCTCTGGGTGCAGCTATTTTCGCCAGTATGGAGCCCAAAGCCACGCTGGCCAACGGAAACGGCGCTGGAGGCGGCAGCAACGGCAAAGGCTTGGCTGCTGCGGGATCGAACTGGAAGCGTGTCGCACGAGCCGAGGCACTGCGCGATCGATGATTTTGCGCGTGGTTGGGATATCGACACTAAGGCAGTACAAGAGATGTTTGCTGAGCGATGAATAAAAGCTAAATGCTAAAGGCTTCTTTATGACCTACGACGTGGTTGTAGACGAGAAGACGCACCAAGTGGAATTAACTCGCGGCGAGCAGTGCTGGCTGTGCAAAGTAGACGGCCACGAGATAGATGTGGACGCCGAACTGACAGCGCGCGATATTCTCTCTGTTCTGGTGGGCGGTAAGGCCTATGAGATCAAGCGGGAGAGGTCGCTGCAGGGCGAGCTGCACATGGTGATCGGCAGCGCCCGCTATGCCGTCGATGTGCGCGATCCGCGCTCCCTGCGTACTCGGCGCGCGATTGCAGGGACGGAAGCAGGTCCGCAGAAGGTCAAGGCGCCGATGCCGGGCAAGATCGTCCGCATCCTCGTCGCGGAGAAAGATGAAGTGAAGGCGGGCCAGGGCATCATCGTCATGGAGGCCATGAAGATGCAGAACGAGATGAAGTCGCCCAAGGACGGCAAAGTACAGAAGATCCTGACTGCCGAGGGCTCAGCCGTAAATGCCGGCGATACCCTCGCCATCATCGAATAGCAACCGCCGCTCGCTACAGGCAAGCTTGAAACGACGGCTGCTTGCTCCCTCCTATAATGAGCGGATGAAGAAGCATTGGAAGACCAGGCTGATTCACTCCGACGCCACAATTCCCGACGGCTTCCGCTCCCTCAACACGCCGGTTTATCGCGCTTCGACCACGCTGTTCCCCGATGCCGCGGCCGTCACGGACGCATGGGATCAGTATGAAGCCGGCTACACCTACGGCCTTTACGGCACGCCCACAACGCTGGAACTGGCGGCGCGCGTCTGTGAGCTGGAAGGCGGCTATCGCACCATCATCACGCCTGGCGGACAAAATGCGATTTCGTTGATTAATCTTGCCCTGCTTCGCGCCGGCGACCACGTGCTTCTCCCCGAGAGCGTCTACGGCCCTAATCGCAAGCTCGGCAATGATGTGCTGCGCCGCTTCGGGGTACAGGTCGGCTACTACGATCCTACGCTGGGAGCCGGTATTGCGGCCGTGATTCAGCCGAACACGCGAGTTGTCTGGTGCGAAAGTCCCGGCTCCATCAGCATGGAGGTACAGGACGTCCCCGCCATCGCCGAAGCCGCGCACGCTGCCGGTGCGCTGGTCGTGATGGACAACACGTGGTCGGCCGGCGTGTACTTCGATGCGCTGTCGCATGGCGTCGACGTCACCATGCAGGCCCTCACCAAGTACGTCGGCGGTCACAGTGATCTTCTGCTCGGCTCGGTCACAGCGAAAGAGAAGAAGGTTTATGAGCGCCTGGGCGCGACCCAGCAGCTGCTGGGATGCGCGGCGTCGCCGGACGACTGCAGCCTTGCTCTGCGAGGAATGAAGACGCTCGCCGTGCGCCTTGAGAAAGTCGAGGCGTCTGCGCTCGGCATTGCCCGATGGCTGGCCGAACGACCGGAGATCGAGCGCGTGTTGCATCCTGCCTTGCCTTCTTGCCCCGGTCATCAGTTGTGGCAGCGCGATTTCACGGGCTCTACCGGAGTCTTCTCAATCGTGTTCCGCGAAGGCTTCACCCAGGAGCACGTCATGCAGTTCGTCAATACGCTTGAGCTATTCGAAATTGGGTATAGCTGGGGAGGCGTGACTAGCCTCGCTCTAGCTTACGACTTCACGCACTACAAAGGGCGCGCTGCTTATGGCAACCGCATTGTGCGTTTGAATATCGGATTGGAAACAATCGACGACCTTCTGATGGACCTGGAAAGTGCATTAGATAGTCTGCGCGGGAAATAACGGTATAGCGTCCATACTATGAATATCCCCTTGCGTTTACTGGTTATTTCCCATTTTGGGAAACCAACTTTTGCCGCGCTTGTCAGTTCCATTTTGGGAATATCAGACAGCTAGAGGTTACATCTTAGCAATGCTTCTAATCCGCTTCCTTGTCTACTACTTCTTCCCATTCTGGGAATTGCAGGACAGCCGCTGGTAATTCTTGCGAACTTAGTTGCAAGCCATTGCATTGATCTCTCGCAACCTAAACCTATTTTCAGCAACTTGACACGGCACGCGAATTGCACTTTCGAAGCCCAGTAGTTCTCAGACACAAAGCAGGACACTGTCTCGGCGCCAAGCGCAATGATCGCGAGGTGAGGAGCAGCAATCAAGGTTCTGCCTCATAACTGAGCGCCGGTTGGACATTCGGTCCTCGACTCATGCTGGCGCTGCATTCTGCAGTACTTCTTTCTTTTGGAGTCGAGGCGACGTTCTTCTCGCACCTCGGTGTTGAGCGCGACTTGAATCGTGGTCAGACGAGGCAATGCCCACCGGCCGCAGATATGCGCGCCTATTTGGGGGGATGTGAGGGGCGTGAAAAGTCCGGTAGCAGCGCGCTGTTACCGCAACCTTTCGATTTACAAACCAAAAGGAGGATTCTCCCTTGAAACTGCGTATTGCTTCGCTCACAATCGTGCTGCTGGCGCTGGTAGCCATGCCCGCCTTTGCACAGACCATTTATGACAACGGCCCGACGAATGGCACGACCGACGGCTGGACCATCAACTTCGGTTTTGCAGTTAGTGACTCCTTCACGCTGAGCAACGCCGCGACCGTGACCGGTCTGGACTTTGCTGCGTGGGTGGAACCCGGCGACGTGCTCCAGAGCGCTGAAGTCTCGATCACTTCGAGCGAGTTCGGCGGCACCAGCTACTTTGACCAGACGGTCAGCTTCACTCAGAGCGGTTGCGTCTCGAACCAGTACGGCTTCAACGTCTGCACCGAGACCGGCGCGTTTTCGGGCGTCGCCCTCAACAGCGGCACCTATTGGCTGAACCTGTCGAATGCTGCCACCTCTGCTGGCAACCCGGTTTACTGGGATGAAAACTCTGGTCCGTCCTCGGCTTCCGAGAACTCGATCGGAACCATTCCTTCCGAGTCCTTCACCCTGACCGGCGGCAGCACTGCTCCCGGCACGACTCCTGAGCCCAGCAGCATCCTGCTGCTCGGCAGCGGCGTCCTCGGCGTAGCTGGTCTCCTGCGCCGCAAGCTGTTCTAAGAACCGTCGGGACCGGTCTCTCGATCGGTACGACAAAGCCGGGGCGGCAAGCCCCGGCTTTTTCTTAGGTCTTTTCACTTTGCATCTCGGGTTTCACCGGCCCTCACTTTTTAAGGGCCCTAGGGCAAATCCGGATTTTTATACCAAGGAAAGTATCCTGAATTCCGCGCCAGAGTTACTGAACTGCAAATTCATCCGCTTCAATGATCTGTCGACTACTTCCTGCTCAGAGCGCCCGAACTAAGTGGCTACCCGTAATTCCGCATAAGCGTTACAAAGAAGGATTTCTAAGGTCAAAACACCTTATCACCTAAGCCCAACTACGGGTTTCTCCAGAGTTGATGCGTCCCTAGTCTGCGACGAGTGCATTGGCACGAACCACATTCTCTGGAGGTAGTTTTGAGCAAGTTACTCGCAATCGCAGCGCTGCTTTGTGCGCTGACCACAATCTCGCTGGCCGGCACAACCTACAATATGGTGCAATCGATGTCAGGCTGGCAGACCTGTGACACTTGCGCGGGAAGTGGTTCGACACCACATTCAATCTCCCAGCACATCGGCAATCCGTCGATGAGTGGAAATGCTACGCAGTACTGGTTGGGTGGAAGCTCGCCGTATCACAACGCAATCTGGTGGAAGCAGTTGGGCGCGAATCCCAATGTGAGCAACTTCACCTACGATCTGTACTTCTACCTGAAAACTCCCGGAGCGGCCCAGGCGCTGGAATTCGACGTGAACCAGTCGGTGAACAACCATAAATTCATCTTCGGCACGGAGTGCAACATCCGAGGCGGAAATCAGTGGGACGTGTGGGACACCGCAGGCGGTCGCTGGGTGCACACGGGCATCGGGTGCTCGCAGCCTCCGGCTTATCAGTGGAACCATCTGACGCTCGAGCTCCAGCGAACGGGCAATCAAACAAAGTTTATTTCCGTAACGCTCAACGGTCACAAGAGCTACATCAACCGCACATTCAACACTTACGCCGTGAGCGCCTCGGAGCTGAACGCGGCGGTGCAGTTGGACGGCGACTACAATCAGCAGAACTATTCGATGTGGGTCGACAAAGTAACCCTTACGGCCTGGTAGAAAGAAGCGATACGCAAAAAGACGAGACGCCGATGGACGAGCGTCTCGTCTTTTTTGCGCGCGAGAAGAACTTATTGCGCTGGGCTCTTCGTCTGAATGTACTTTGCCGGATCGAAGAGGTCTGCGCTCAGCGCCGGATTGATCTTGATGTCGCTGTAAATCTCCTCAAAGACCACTTTGCCGTCTGCAACGATGGAGACGTGTTCCGCCAGCCAGCCTCCGCCCTCGACCTGCTTGTAGTCTCCAAAGCGAATGTCCTGCAACGCGCCAGCCTGCTTCTCACTCGGGCGCAGCATCCGCACGAAATACAGGCGCTCCTTGTCGATCCAGAATTGCATGCTCTGCAGGTCGCCAGGCTTGGCGCCGACCACGTAGGCTTTCCGGCCATCAAATGTGTCTTCATGCATCAGACTCATATCGATGTTCAGCCCTTTGAGCTGCTGCATGGTCGCATCGACCGGCTGCCGGTAAACGTCGAAGCCCAGCACCAGCAGAGGGTGAACAAAATCACGCTCGGTGGCAAGTTTGCTGTCTTTGTAGATGTAAAGGTGGTTGTTCACGAACAGCATGCCATTGCCTTCGGACGGCTCACCGATGTCGATACGCAGCCGCCCCGGCAGCATCAGCTTCTCGTGCCATAGTTCGACGGTGTCGGTGCCATCCGGCTTGTGCGTCACGCTCTTCTGTTCAAAGCTCAGCGTGTGATACCACTTAAAGGCGTAACGATCGTGCATGGCAGCAATGAGCTGCGCCGGAGTAGTGATGGTTTGTGCCAGCGAAGTCAGCGAGACAAAAGCGAGAACGAGCGAATAAACCAATCGCATGATGAGCGTCCGAAAGAGCGGATTTCCGCGCCCAGGCGGAGATTCAGTTGGAGTGTACCAGCCAGTCGCCCAGAGAACGGCTGCCCTGGGACGAGTTCCCCAGAGTCGGGACGACGATCGCTTACCTTTAGGCTGTTGCTGCCTCCGACGCAGGTTGCGGCTGCGACTTCTTTTCTGAAGCCAACCAGCGCGCGCGGATCTGCAGGAACGGCCATTCGATCAGTTGGAACGTGACGAACGCGATGGCCAGCGAAGCCAGGATCGAAACGATATACAGAATCCAGAAGGCGGGCTCACCGCCGCGGTGCCTCAAAGGCAACAGAAGATTGTGCAGTCGCCCCAGCAGTCCGAAGTGGTTCAGGTACATTCCGTACGACAATCGGCTGATGACATAGAAGCCTTGCCAGCAGAGCAGCTTCGGCGTTTTCTCCAGCCCTACGCCCCACAGCGCCATGGCTCCGAAGATCAGGCCGAGCGAGGTGTAGTTGAACTGCACTTGATTGATGGCGTACAGGATGATCCCCAACACAACCATCGCGCCACAGGTCGCATACCGGAAGCGCTTGGACTTGATCAGCTCGGGATAGAAGATTCCGGCCCACGCCAGCAACAGCCCAATCGCCAAGCCATCGGCATGCGTCGCCATGGGCAAGTAAAGCTTCTGGCGGAGGTCCGCGATGCTCAACGTCGAGTAATGGATGACGATGGCGCGGTTAACCAGCAGGACCAGCAATCCGCCGACCGGCACGACCCAGAGGCGGCGCGGCTTCAGAATCAGCGAGAACAGCGCAATCGAAACCGGCGCGAGGATGTAGAACTGCTCTTCCGTCGAAAGCGACCAACCGCCTCCGATCTGACAGTGAAAATAGTTGGAGAGGAAACAGGCGTCCGACCACAGGCCGCTGATGTTACGGCCGAACAGCCCTTCAAAGGCGACGAATCCGACGAAGGCATAATAAAGAGGCCAGATGCGCAGACCGCGGCGCAACAGGAAACGTCCGATGCGAATGCCGTTGGTGCGCTTTACCTCTTTCCACAGTTGGGTGCCAATCAGGTAGCCGCTGAGGACAAAGAAGAGATCGACGCCGGTCCAGCCCCAGAAAAACATGGGCAGACGCTGCACCCAATGGGCGCCTTCGAATTCGAAACCGTAATGTCCGCTGAAAACAACCAGAATGGCGATGCTGCGCAGAACATCGAGGGTTGGAACGTTGCCGCGGGGCCGCGTCCGCAGATCCTGTATGGCTCCGCGGAACAGATCTGGAACCGAACTCTTACCCATAGTCACCCGTACTGAAGGCCCCTTGCGCTCAATCGCTTACCGCCGGTATGCCCCGTTATCACGTCGGAAGATGCACACGGATTTTACACCAACGCGCATTCATCCCGTTGAAGCTAAACTGGCTTAAGGTCAGACGGCCGCCGCAGCCTTGACACTGCGGCACAACTACTTTTATTCTTATACTTTGCGCTAGAACGATCCCGCCCATTTGTACCTGCCAGTGTTTCCCGTCAGGAGCTTGGCCTGCGAAACGGTGTCCTCAGACCCGTAGCGCGTTTGTATTGGTCAGGCGCTTGATATCCGGCAGGAGGTTAAGGGCTTGGGCGTTCGTTCCTGGACTAAGGCCGGTGTCGCTATGCTGATTCGTGTTCGGGAATTGGAACTCCGTAAGCAGGAGTTTAACGAGAACTATCAGCCCGGCGCGATCGATTTTGGACACGACTTCCGGCAGATCGGCCCGCTGCATAGCGCAGGCCGTGCCGAGCTGATTGTGGAACATCACGGGCACCATCAGGATGTCGAAGATATCCGGCTGGTAGGAACCGTTGAGACGCGCCTGGAGTTCAGCTGTGCCCGCTGCCTCGATCCGGTGCAGCAGGACGTGAGCAAGAGCTTCGACCTGATCTTTCGCCCGCAAGGCGTGGATCGGCGAGGCGACGAAGTTTCGATCTCGGAAGCGGAAACTGAAATCGGCTATTATCAGGGCGAAGGCATACTGCTGGAAGACGCTCTGCGCGAGCAGGTTCTGCTGGCGACGCCGGTTCGGGCGTTGTGCCGCGAAGATTGTAAGGGGTTGTGCCCGCACTGCGGCCGCAATCTGAATCTGGAACAATGCCATTGTGAGCAGCATCTGAGCGATCCGCGCTGGGATGCGCTGAACGAAATCAAGAAGAAGCTGCAAAGCTAAGTTCAAGTTTACGGCCGCCAGTTTGGCGTCCGGGTGAGAGGTTGTCATGCCTAATCCAAAACGGCGCCATTCCAAGGCGCGCACGGCCAAGCGCCGCGCCCACGATCATCTGACGGCGCAGTCGCTGTCCGAATGTCCCAACTGTCACGAACGCAAGCTGCCTCATCGCGCCTGCCCCAAGTGCGGCTACTACAAGGGTCGCGAGGTCATTGAGATCGAAGAGGCCGCCAGCTAGTCCCGCATTCGGGCTCGGGGACGATGCGGTACGCCCCCAGTCCTGCATCGTTGCAGTCTGAGCTCCGCAGTACTCGAGGTTTGCAACACAGGCCAAGATGCCAACCATCATTGCTGTTGACGCCATGGGCGCCGATCGCGCGCCCAAGCCTGAAGTGGAAGGCGCGATTCTTGCCGCACGACACTACGATGTAGAGGTTGTGCTGGTCGGGAAAGAGGAAGTCATCCGCGGCGAGCTTGAACAGCATCGCTTCTGGAAGCGTCTTCCCATCAGCATCCTCAACGCCCGCGAAGTGATTGGCATGCAGGAGAAGGCGGCGCAAGCGGTTCGCGCCAAGCGCGACTCCTCCATGCGCGTCGGACTTCGCATGGTCCGCGACGGCAAGGCTGCCGGTTTCCTGACCGCGGGCAACACTGGCGCGGCTATGGCTACCGCCAAGATGGTGCTCGGGGCGATTCCCGGCGTTGACCGTCCGGCGCTGGCGGCTGTCTTCCCGACCGCTCAAGGCACAGCGACCATCCTGATCGATGTCGGCGCGAACGTTGACTCCAAGCCGCAAAATCTGCAGCAGTTCGCCATCATGGGCGACATGTACTACCAGACGATTTTTGCCGGCCGGTTTCCTACCGCCGAACATCCGCGCGTCGGCCTGCTATCGATTGGCGAAGAAGAAAGCAAGGGCAACGACCTTACGCGCGAAGCTTATAAGCTGATCAAAGAGCTGCCCATGAATTTCGTCGGCAACGTCGAAGGACGCGATCTTTATAACGGACGCGCCGACGTGCTGGTATGCGACGGGTTTGTCGGTAACGTCGCCCTGAAGATCTCGGAAGGCATGGTTGAGACGGTGCGCTTCCTGCTCAAGCAGTCATTGCAGGCCACCATCACCAGTCAAGTAGGATTTCTGCTTTCCCGTAAAGCATTCGCCGACTTCAAGAAGCGTCTTGATTATTCCGAATATGGTGGCGCTCCGCTGCTCGGCATCAAGGGCGTCTGCATCGTAAGCCACGGCTCTTCCAACGCAAACGCCATCAAGAACGCGATTCGCGTGGCCATGGAGTTTGCCAACAGCAAGCTGAATCACAGCATCGAAGAGCGCATCTCCGAAGCGAGCAGGATTATCAATCACAACCACACGGCATCGCCGGGCGCTGGCAATCTCGGCACCGGAGTGGTTTGAGAGGTCGATTCGCTTTTAGACCTTAGCTTTTCGCTCTTGGCACTGCTGGGCTGTTCGACTGCGACTGAATTGTCGGGCTGTTTGCTAAGAGCTGACAGCTATAAGTTAGTAGCCGTTCCCTGCACACAACATGACTGCACACCCAACTCCAATCGCGTTTCTTTTTCCCGGACAAGGTTCTCAATCCGTCGGCATGGGTAAAGAACTTGCCGCTCTCTATCCCGTCGCACAAGAAACGTTTGACGAGGCTGATGCCGCGCTTGGCTATAAGCTTTCGCAATTGTGCTTTGAAGGTCCGGAAGAGCAACTGAAGCTGACGGAGATCACCCAACCCGCGATCCTGACGGTTTCTATCGCGGCGTTTCGAGTGCTGCAGTCCAAAGGAATTACGCCGTCCTACGTTGCGGGACATAGCCTGGGCGAGTACTCGGCGCACGTGGCCGCCGGCACGCTGCCCTTCGCCGATGCAGTAAGAACGGTTCGCAATCGCGGGAAGTATATGCAGGAAGCCGTGCCCGTCGGAGTAGGAGCCATGGCCGCGGTGCTGGCGCTGCCCATCGAGAAGCTAAAGCTGGTTTGCGAGGAAGCAGCGCAGGGAGAAGTCTGCTGTGCTGCGAACCTGAATTCGCCGGACCAGATCGTTATATCGGGCAGCAAGGCCGCCGTGGAGCGAGCGGCGGAGTTGGCCAAGAAGGCGGGCGCCAAGCGAGCCATCCTGCTGCCGGTCAGCGCTCCCTTCCATTGCGCCCTGATGCAGCCGGCCCAAGACCGCCTGACCCATGACCTGGCTGCGCTCACCTTCTACACGCCGGAAGTTCCCGTCATGTGCAACATCGATGCCAGCCTGGTTACCACGGCCGAACAGGCTCGTGAAGCCCTAGTCCGGCAAGTAACGGGCGCCGTGCAGTGGGATAAGTCGATGCGTGCGCTTATCGATCTGGGCATTGAGACCTTTGTGGAGGTGGGGCCGGGAAAGGTTCTTTGCGGACTGATGAAGCAGATCGATCGTTCACGAACCTGTCTCAATGTTGACGATGAAACTTCTCTCCAAAAGGTAATCAACCACTTTAGTTCCGCGTCATCGAAGCCAGATTGATAGTTACCTCCCGATAGAGTAATTGCACAAATGCAGTTACTCCGAACACTAGATAACTAGAGTAAATAGGCTCTATTTGAGCAATAAAGCCACCAAGGTGTACCCACTCCTCCCACAGTAACATTTACCGTATATCCTACTCTGTGGTACATATCTTCTCACTCTGATTGTTCCTCTTCGGCCTAACCAATTAGAAATTCGAGCTTCCCTCGCTGGAGGACTAATTGCTCCATTCCTTTTCGCAAGACTCAGCCACGGCGATTCATGACGCACGGATGATGAATCGACAATTTGGTTACCTCCGCTGACGCGCTTGCTCCCCGACAAGGTCGGATGCGGAGCTGTGTGAAGTTTTAATAGAACACGCGCCCCAGGGCTCACTGGCGGCATAGCGTGGTGTTCTTCGACCACGCTCTCCGCTGTGCCGGAGCGAGCCAGGGTAAACATTTGTCAGAATGAGGAGGAATGCATGGCAGACATGACGAGCAAAATGAGGTCATCGAATTTTCGTTTGCCGGTCGCAGCAGGCGCTGTACTGGTACTGATGATCTTCGCTTCAAGCCTCAGCTTCGCGACCAATCCCGACACTCAGTCCTACATCGGCTCGGCGTACGGTACGTCGGCCTTCGTTGGAAACACCATTCTGGTAGGTCAGACAGCTCCGGTGCAGTTAGGCGGAACTTGCGGAACCTCTGCTCAGCCGCTTAACCTTTCGGCAAACGCGGCCGGCGTCAGCCTTCCTCCCTTGCTCAGCGGAGGCGCAGTGACTACGAGCGTCGCCAGTTCAGCACAGGCTGCGAAGGCGACTGCCTCAACCGCCAACATCAGCCTGTTGGGCGGCCTGATTACCGCGCAGGCGATTAATGCCGTCAGCACTACCACACTGCAGAGCAACGGCACTTTCCAGGTCAGCGCTGCGGGTTCGACCTTCACCAACCTTTCGATCCTGGGTCACGTGTATAACGGCTCTGTGCCGGCGAACACCCGGGTGAACCTTCCCTTGATCGGATACATTGTCTTGAACGAGCAGACTTCCAACATCTCGAATGCGATGGCGAACCTCACTGTGAACATGCTGCACATTCACGTGACCGTCCTCAATATTCTGGGATTGCAGGTCGGCACGGAGGTCATCGTTTCCAACGCGAACAGCGGCATGCTCAACGTGTTCGCGCCGGCGATCCTGAACGGACAGTCGTTTGGGACCGAAATCCTGGGCAATCTGTTGACCTCAGCTCCTACGGCGCCCGTCATTCTTCCTTGCCTGGGAACCGGCGGCACGGTGATGACTAACAGCCTGGCTACGGTGAACCTGCCCAACATCCTGAACACGGGAACCATCACGAATACGGGCGAGTCGAACCTCACCAACACTATGTCTACCGGCAGAACCACTTCCACTGTCCAAGGCTTAAACCTGTTGAGCGGTCTGATCAGTGCCAATGTGCTCAGCGCTCAAGTGAATACGGTAGTGAACAACAACGTCCAGGTCCTCTCTATGGGGACTGCGTCGTTTGTGGGCATATCGATCGCCGGCCATCCGGAGATCACCGACAACGTGGCTTACAACACCCACGTGTCACTGGCCGGGTTGGGCACCCTCTACCTAAAACGCATCGTGAGCGGAATACCTCCGCAGCACAGTACCGAAGTTCGTGATTTGGAGTTGGTCGTCAACCAGAACAACAGTTACGGACTGCCGATCGGCCTCGACTTGATCGTCGGTGACGCGTTGATACAAACCGTGCCCGATTCGAATCCATAAAGAGCGTTGGACGATTCATCTCCAAACGCTCCCTTGCCCGCTTACGGGAGCTGTCCAAGTCGGCTGCTCCCGTAAAGCTGATCTCTTCTCATCGGCCCGCATTTCTCGCTTTGAGACATGCGGGTTTTTCTTTGCGTGAGTATCCGGTGCGCATGCGTATAATCGGCACGTCTATCACGAAATCACTGGGCGACGGAGACTAAGATGGCTTCAACGGCAGCTGCTGCCCCGAGTCAGCAGAAATCGGGTAAATCCGGACTGATAATTGGCTGTATCGTTTTCCTTCTCATTGGCATGTTTCTCGGACACGCGATCACCTATCACTGGATGGACCATCATCGTCAGGGTCCGACCTTTGCGACCGCCTATCAGGCCGTCTTGCTCATCAATGGGGCGGTTTACTACGGAAAGCTGGACGGCTTCGGCACGCGCAACCCAGTGCTGACTGACGTCTTCTACATCGTCAGCAAAACCGATCCTGAAACCAAGCAGGTCACCAACATGCTGGTGAAGCGCGGCAAGGAGCTGCACGGTCCCGACCGCATGTACCTGAATCCGAACCAGATTGTCTTCGTGGAACCGGTTGGCGGCGATTCGAAGGTTGCTCAGCTGATCAACGAAGCGCACCAGTAGTTCAGCGTCACCGGAAGTCTTCCATTCCAGGGTGGGCGTTTGGTCCCTGCCAGGGCTCGTAGTGCGTCCAGACGGCGCAGGAGCGGCCATCCACGATTTCTGCGTGAAATCGTACCCAGATCACGTCTCCAGCCTTGCGGCGCAAGGCGAAAATCCCTTGCATGCTGCCGTCTTCTTCGAATTGATCGTACATTGGCCGGGTATGCGCCCCGGAGGGGAAGCTGATGTCGTCAATCCGCAATTTTAGAAATTCTTCGCGGGAATAGCCGAGCAGGCGGCAGGCCGCATCGTTTACGGAAATGTAGCGTCGACTCTCGTCGACCTCAACTCTGGCTGGAGGGTAGAGCGGAAGCATATCTGCAAATTTAGATGATGCTGGGCCCGGCCTCGTCGCTTCGTCACGACTGATGACTAGAAACCGTAATTGAGTTGCCGCAGGCCGTCTTTGTAGGCGTCACGCGCTTTGCGGGCCTGCTTCTCTGCGTCCTGCACGCTGAAGTCGGCTTTGTCCCAGTATTCCATGGCCGTTTCGGAGTGGTCGGGCGTCGCCAGCGCTTCTTCCGCCCGGATCGCGGCGACCCATTGGTCAACCGCCTGTTTGTAAGTGGCTTGCAACTGATCGAGATTCTCTTTGGTCATAAGGGTGGGATGGTAGAGCACCGCCTTGGCATGGTCAATCGCCAGCGGCCACGTTTCACTGAAATTTAACCGCACACCCGTCCACGGCTAATCACTAGCCACGGTGTTACGCAGCGTTAATATCGAATCATGCAGAAACTCCGGGTAGGCGTCCTGTTCGGCGGACGCAGCGGCGAGCATGAGGTATCGCTGCTGTCGGCAGCATCGGTCCTGAACGCAATCGATAAGAGCAAGTACGACGTAGTTCCCATCGGCATCACCAAGGAAGGCCGTTGGGTCACCGCATCCCACGCGGAGCGTCTGCTGAAAGGCACCCCCGCGGAAGCGGCGGACGCTCGGCATCTGCGGGCAGGCGATCCGGAGACGACCTCAGCGGCAGCCGTGCTGGCCCGCGGTGAAGGCATCGTTGTGCCTCCGATGCCCGGTCAGAACCACTCCTCTTTGATGCCGTTTGAAACCGATGCGCGAGACCTGCGGGCCGCGGTGGATCCGGTTGACGTCGATATCATCTTCCCCGTCCTGCATGGGACCTTTGGTGAGGACGGCACGATACAAGGTCTGCTGGAACTGGCTGACATTGCTTATGTCGGCGCGGGCGTGCTGGGCTCGGCGGCAGGAATGGACAAGGACGTGATGAAGCGTCTGTTCCGCGACGCCGGACTGCCAATCGTGAAACATGTGACCATTCTGCGGAGTGCCTGGCGCGAACAGCCCAGGAAAGCCAGGAAGCTCATCGAAGAGAAGCTGAAATATCCTGTGTTTGTGAAGCCGGCAAATCTGGGTTCATCGGTCGGAATCAGCAAGGTCCATGATGCCGGCGAATTGGCAGCCGCCATGGACGAGGCAGCGAGATTCGATCGCAAACTGGTGATTGAGGAAGGCGTAGGCGGCAAGAAAGCCAAGGCCCGGGAGATCGAGTGCTCCGTGCTGGGTAATGACAAGCCGATTGCCTCCGTCGCCGGCGAGGTCGTGCCCATCAAGGAGTTCTACGACTACAACGCCAAGTATCTCGACGAGGGCTCCGAACTCATCATTCCGACGAAAGTCACCAAAACCAAGATGAAAGAAATCCAGCGGCTGGCAATCGCAGCGTTCCAGGCCGTGGATTGCTCGGGATTAGCCCGCGTCGACTTCCTCATGGATCCTCGCAGCCAGAAGATGTACGTCAACGAGATCAACACCCTGCCGGGCTTCACCTCGATCAGCATGTATCCGAAACTGTGGGCAGTTTCGGGCATTGCTTACTCCGAACTGATCGATCGGCTGATTCAGCTGGGACTGGAGCGTCACGCGGAGAAGAAACAGAACCGCTACACGCGTTGAGCGGCTACAAGTCCGCTGCCGCTATAATTGCCCGTCATCGAGCCATGGTAGATCGGTCCGCACCATTTTAAGGCCGGCAGCGGATCCACGATGAACGATGCTGCCGCAAGGCTGTCCAGCGCACCGCGCAGTTGAAATGCCCAAACTGACTTCCAAGTTCGCCAGGAACACGCAGGCCAGAGCCCTGCCGACAGACGGAGCTTCACGCCTGGAAGTGCGCCTGTTCTTCCTGCTGTACGCACTCGCCATCGTTTACGCGTTTGTCTGTGGGTTGCGCACGATCGCCGACCCCGACCTGTTCTGGCAATTGGCTACGGGACGCTGGGTGGCGCAACATCACCAGGTTTTCTCGACAGACGTTTTCTCGTACACCGCAGCAGGACATCCGTGGGTTTATCCCGTTGGCTCAGGATTGCTCTTCTATTGGGCCTACCTCTTAGGGGGATATTCTCTTCTTTCCTGGATCGGCGCGGCCGCCTGCGTGGGTGCGGTGGCTTTGTTGCTCCGCCGTGGCTCAGCGGTTACCGCTGCCATCACCATCTTCGTTGTTTCGCTCATCGCCAAGCGAACCACTCCGCGAGCAGAGATGTTCACGGTCGTCTTGTTCGCAGCCTTTCTGTCGCTGCTGTGGGAAAACTATTGCACCGGTCGCGCTCGTTTGTGGTTGCTGCCCATTCTCATGCTGGCGTGGGTAAATCTTCATCTGGGCTTCGTCTCCGGACTCGGACTCATCGCTGCATTCGTCGGCATGGACGTCCTGCAGATGCTCAAGCCCGGTGAGCGCCGAAGCGTCGCGATCCAGCGGCTCAAGCGCGCAGTCCCATGGTTTCTCGCGACCGCTGCAGTCACCATCGCCAACCCTTGGGGCTGGAATCTCTATTCGGCGCTGATTCGACAGAACCGCGCCATGGCTGAGCATTCCTCATGGATCGCCGAGTGGGGCCGACTGCCGTTGACCCGGTCCACACTACTTCACGGCCTGACCCTTTCTTACGGTGGATCGATTTACATTCTTCTGCTGCTCGCGCTCGTTGCGGTGGTGCTCGGCCTCATACAGGGGGAGATCGGAGCGGTGTTCCTTCTGCTGTGCTCCGCCTATGTCACCATGCAGCATCTGCGCATGGAGGCACTCACCGCGATCACTGTGACGATTGTTGGCGGCGCGATTCTTGCGACAGCGTTGTCTCAGGCCACCCTGACATATCCGCGACGAACGGCGACGCGCCATGCTCGCCATCGCAGCTACTGCCATCATTTCCGGACTCGCGATCATGTGGTCGGCTAAGGTTTTCAAGTTCGACGAAATGGGGCTGTCTTCGTATGGCGCCGGACTGAGCTGGTGGTTTCCGTCGGAGGCCGCCGACTTCATCCAGCAGAACAATGTCCCGCCAGAGCTCTTCAACACCTACAACGAAGGCGGATTCGTCACATGGGCGCTGGGCCCAAAATACCGGGACTACTTCGATGGCCGGGCCATACCGTTTGGACGCGGAGCCTTCCTGCGTCAAGGTGAGTTGCTGGGCGCCGGTGCCGACTCGGCGGCGTGGGATACGGAGGTAGCCCGCTACAACATCAACACCATTTTGCTTCCCCTGAATCGTTTCGAGTCAGAGTTGGATGAGCTGAAGAACTACTGCAACAGCGCAAAGTGGAGCCCGGTTTACCTCGACGAAGTTTCGGGAGTATTCGTGCGCCGTACGCCCGAAAATGCAGCTTTGATTCGCCGCTTCGGGGTCAATTGCGCAACCGCTCCGCTGCCTCGACAAACTCCCACAGGATCGTCCCTGACTCGATTCAATCAATGGGCGAATGCGGCCATCATTCTGGCCGCGCTCGGACGCAACGGGGAAGCCCTCTCCGCCATCGACAAAGCCGACGAGATCGTTCCGGATTCCAGCTTCGTGCCCTGGCTTCGCGGCAACATCGACTACCTGACCGGACGCCTCTCCGATGCGGAAGAACAGTATCAGCTAGCCGTTTCGCGAAATCCCGACGTGCCTCTATTCTGGTTTTCGCTGGCGACCGTGTACAAACATCAGGACAAAATTCCTGAGACGATCCAGGCTCAACGGAAAGCGATCGCGTTGTCGACACTGCCCAAGCCATCTGAGTTGCTGAAGCTGGCAAGGCTTTACCTTGATACTCATCAGCCGGGCGAAGCGCTGACGACGTTCTCCGAAGCCGAGAACAATGCCTCTCCGGAGATGCTGGTAGGGCCTGCAGAACACAACGTAAAGTTCCAGGCAGATCAAGGCAGGGCTGCGGCCTGGAAGGCGATGGGAGATGCAAATAAGGCCGCAGAATTCAATCAGAAAGCGGTGCAGGATCTACTGCCGCAGGATCAATCAGCACAGCCGGCAGAATAAACTCAACGCATCCAATCACTTCTGCTGACGCCGTGAATCATGCGGATTTTCGTGACCGTGCGCTAACCCTTTTTTCCCACCCCCGTCTATCTAAACAAGCAGGGAGCGATGCTCATGAGGGGCATGCGGGACGTTCCACTCCGCTAGATCGCATGCCCCGGGCACCGCAAACGTGCCCTCCTTATCTCCTCATTCGCAACGGAACTTACGGAAGCTCCTTCTCGTACTATAAAGAGAAGGAGCTCTGTAAGTATGAAGCCTCTAGTCCTCCTCTTCTGCCTCAGCGCATTCAGCCTCGCCGCCCACGCGGATGAGTGGAATAAGTCCTATCAGGTCGGCACCAGTCCAATGCTGCATGTCGACACCAACGATGCTTCCATTGATGTGTCGCGCGGCGTCAGCAACACCATCAACGCCCACATCGTTGCTGATGGCTATTCGATTGGGAGCTCTGGCGTCCGCGTAACCGAACACCAGGAGGGGGACAAGGTTGAGATTCAGGTGCGCATCCCGAATCAGTGGGGTTTCCATCTCAACATGCATCGGGGCGTACGCGTCGAGATTCAAGTTCCCCCGCAGTCCTCGCTCGACCTTCACTCCGGCGATGGAGCGATCACGGTGAATGGCGTGTCTGGCCAGGCGCGACTCGATACCGGCGACGGACACATCTCGGTGCAAGACTTCAACGGTTCGATTCACGGCCACACCGGCGACGGTCACATGAGCGTTGACGGCGTTTTCACCGATCTCGATCTGCGCACGGGCGATGGACACATCGATCTCACCGTACGCCCTGGTTCGAAGATGGCCAACGGTTGGCTGATTCACACCAGCGACGGCCGAGTAGAAGCCAAGCTGCCGCAGGATTTGGCGGCGGAGATTTATGCCCACACCGGCGATGGCAAGATACAACTCGACCTGCCGGTTACAGTGAATGGCTCGATTGAGAGCACCAGGATTCGTGGCAAGTTGAATGGTGGCGGCCCGCTGCTGGAGATCACAACCGGCGACGGCGGAATTCACATCTTCAAATACTAGGCGAGTGTCAGCAAGCAGGCAGAAAGCGTCTACGGACCGGGATCTCCGGTCCGTATTTGTTTGTGCACGGGAACTCTATATTAGCGGCGAAAGGGCTTGGTCAACGGCGCGACACGGCTCTTCGCCTTGTCCGCCCAATCCGATCCTTTATCAATCCAGTCACTCGCCTGATCGCCAATATCTTCCATCGCATCGCGAGCTCCCTGATACTTGCGGCGAAGCGTCTTGCGCATTTGTTTGCCAGTCTTCGGAGCCACCAGCAGCGCAGTCAGCGCCCCTATCGCCAGACCAACAAACAGCATCGCCAAGCCCAGGCTGGCATTGCCGTCTGAAGAACGGTATTCGCCTTCGCGAACATACTCGTTATTGTTTTCACTCATCGAATCGATCCTCCGTACGTAAATGGTAGCGCGACTTGCGCTGTGTTGCGCATTCAGAATCCCGGCGGTTTGCCGCCATAAATGCCAAAAGTGGTTTCTATAGGTTAGACGCAAGCAGACACGCATTGTTGCCTTGCCTACAGAGCTCCGTTGAATGTCATGTAAGCCCTTTATACGTTAGGTCTTAGCGACCAGGACCGGGCGGGGCTTGCGCGCTGAAGCCTTGCTCGCGCGTTTCTTCGACTTGGGCTTGGCTGCAACTCGCCCCGCGGGCCGCTCCTGCAACAGGAGCTCGGTCGCCTGAACACGCGCATCGGCGCGGAACCAGCGCTGCACTACGCCGTGATTCAGGAAGTTGGCGATGGCCAGCAAACTCATGCCTTGATGGTGCACCATCCAGGAGCGGACGAGTGCGAAGCGCTGGCGCCGCGTTGGCCGCACATCGGCGGTGAAGTCCGCAGCCTCATAATAGCCGTATGTTCCGAACCAGCCTTTCTTGGTCATCCAGCGCAGATTGCGAATCGCTTCGGGCGGATCGATCCCGAGCGCGAGCATGGTCGCATAGGGCGCCACCACCAGCCGCTCTTCATCCTGTTGCAAGGCAAGCTGAGGAACACCGAAAGCGCGATAGCCATAGGCGCCGTTGTCTTCGACCTTGGCAAAAGCGCACTCCGAGATTCCCCAAGGAATGCCTTTGTCGTCGGCGTACATCTGCTGCGCGAACACCGACGATTCCTTGCTGTTCTCCAGCATGGTGTCCGGATACGAGCGCATCCATAGCTGCGGCATCAGGTATTCAAACATGGTGCCAGTCCAGGAAATCAGCACCGGACGGCCTTCTACCACAACGTGGGAGCGGCTCATCTGAAACCAGCTCTCCTGCGGAATATCGCCTTTGGCGACGGAAATGAAAGGCGGCGATGCGCGCCTCGGAAGCGAGCAGGTCATAGCAGGCCGCGTGGACCTTTCCGGCTTCTACGTCGTATCCGATGGAGAGTAACTTCCGCCGTCGATCCAGCAGAAAAGCGAAATCCATGTCGCGGTACAGTTGCTCGCATTGCGCTGCTATGGTTCGTAGCTGTTCGATCAGGCGGAGGCTGTTCAGGCGCGCCTCCGGAAGCTTAGCCACGAGCGCTTGACGAAGTTCGCGACCATCCATGCCCAGGCTGATGCTGACCTCAAGCTTGATACGTAGTTGCTCAATGCACTCCGGCATCTGCGCCAGGGCGAAGGAATCGCAGTTCAGCAACGAAGCCAAGGTGGCATCGGCTCGCAATGCTGAAAATTCGGACAGGAGCCAAGGCATGTAGTCGTGAATGGCCAGCCGAATCTGCTGAATCAATCCGGTGGTTTGCTCGCGGAACCACGCCGCATCCACAGCCTGGTCGAGAGTCTCGTCGACCTGTGGAATTTCGACGGACGACAACAGCCGATCCAGCCATTGCGACTCCGTGGTCTTCTCGTAGCTGCGCGCCACCTTATGTGAAACCACTTCCAGGTCGGCCAGCGCACAGAGATGATCGGCATAGCCGTCCAGCAGAGCCGGACTCAGCAATGGCTTGTTCAGCAACTCCAGGCATCCGCCCTTCAACGTGATGAGCGACGCCGCCAGATTTCCGCTGTCTACAGTAGAGACGAAGCGCGGCCGGTCAGCTTCCAAGGTGCGCGTGTCGTACCAGTTGTAGAGGTGACCATGATCTTTCGTTAAGCGGTCAACCGTATGCAGGGTGCGAAGAGTCTGCTGGACGAATTCCGGGGTGGTCAGGTAGCCCAGTTCTACGGCCACTTGCCGCGCGTTGAAGAGGAAGCCCAGATTCGTCGGCGAGAGGCGAGCGGCTACGCGTGGTGGCTCTTCCTGAACATTGTCGGGGATCAGCCAGTTGTGCTCAGCATTGCTGAACGTCGCGTAGTAGCGCCAGATGTAGAGCGCGGCGCGACGCAGGAAGCGTTGATCCTGAAGCGTGACATGCTTCTGCGCCGGACGGGGCGGACGGTTCAGCCATGCGCTCACCGGCTTGCTAAAAGCCCACAGCAGCAGGATCGGCAACGCGTCGTACATCGCATGACGATGCGAGAGGTACACAAGGACGCCCACGGTCAAAGCCATCACCGGCGTCCAGTTCAGCAGCACATCGACAAACGTGCGTTTCCCGCTGGCCATCTCGGCTTCCGCAGCCGTCTCCCATTCCAACAGGCGCTGCCGCGAAACCAGGCGCCGATAATAGGTTCGGAAGACGGCGTCGGCGGAGATCAAAGTCTGATGGGCCAGGAATGTCAGTGTCAGCAACACGCTAACCATCGCCTTGACAAGGGCGGCCGCGGCGTCGCCGATGGAGCGGAACGCGCCTGAGGCCAACGAGCGCACAACCGAGAACGCAAACTGGAACCAGGGCGGCACAAACAAAATCGCGATGGTCACCAGCGTCCAGTAGAGCGGCTTACCTGGCAGCACGGTCCATCCCAATACAAAGAGAAGGAAAATACCAGGCTCAACCAGACTTCGGCGCAGGTTGTCGAGAATCTTCCATCGCGAGAGAAACGAAATCGGATTCGGCACGCGGCGGCCAGTCTCATCGGGCACGCGCCCGAAGAGCCAGCTCACGATCTGCCAATCGCCGCGCACCCAGCGATGCTTGCGGCGATTGTAAGCGCTGTAGTGCGACGGATAATCGTCGATGACCTCAACGTCGCTGACCAGGCCGGCGCGAGCATAGGCGCCCTCGATGAGGTCGTGGCTCAGCAGGGCGTTACGCGGAAAGCGATGTTCCAGCACGCGGCCCAGCGTCTCGACTTCGTAAATGCCTTTGCCGGTGAAGATGCCTTCACCCTTGAGGTCCTGATAAACATCCGAGGTAGCGCGAGTGTAAATATCGAAGCCGGTCTGACCGGAGTAGATGCTGGCAAGGCGCGATTGCGAGGCGCTCTGGACGCTGATGCCGACGCGCGGCTGCAGAATGCCGTAACCGGCGACCACGATGTTGTCGCGCGGATCGACAATGGCCTGATTCAGTGGATGGGCCATTGCGCCGACAAGCCGGTGAGCCGTCCCCCGTGGCAGTTCCGTATCGCTGTCGAGAGTGAGCACAAAACGCACTTCGGGCAGCAGCGACATATCGCCGATCTTCACTGGGAAGCTGTCGTACTGCCCTTTGATGAGCCGGTTGAAGTCGAGCAACTTGCCGCGCTTGCGCTCCCACCCCATCCACACGCCTTCGCGCGGGTTGTAGATGCGATGCCGATGGAACATGAAAAACTTGCCCTGACCATCCGCCTCATACTTCTCGTTCAAGTCGCGAATCAGTCCGGCAGCCAGTTCGACCAGCGGATCGTCTTCATTCGGGCTCTCCGCCGAATCAGGCATGTCGGTCAGCAACGCGTAGTGCAGATTGCGGCTGGTGTTGCCGAGGTAACGAATCTCCACATCTTCCACGAGGCGGCGCACCTGCTTCTCATTCAACAGCAGGGTCGGCACCACGACCATGGTTACGCAGTCGTTGGGAATGCCTTCGCAGAAGTCCAGCTTCGGCAGAATTCGCGGTGGCAGCAGTGCGGTGGTGAGGTAGTTCATCACCTCAACCGCGCTCTGGCTGGCGGGAAGCAAAAGAACGATGATGGCGAGAATGCGCCCGATGAAACTGTTGAATGCGTTGAAGGCCGGCGTCATGATCGCAATCACGATCACCAGCGTCAGCAGTTCGATACCGCCAAGGTAGAACTCATCCGGATGGCGACGCAGGAACTCCTGCACCCGTTCGCCGAAAGGCAAGCGCACACCCGCACGGGCCCGCAATTGTTTCGCGCCTTCGCCGATCAGGTAATAGCCGACATGCGACTTGCGCCAAGCCAACCGCGGGTCGGCTGGCGGGGTTTTTACCGACTCGAGCGCCAGATCGATTGCACGTTGCGCGATCTCGAGCTCTGAGCAGTCCGAATGTTCCGCGTAGTGCGCTACCGTATGGCGATAGAGTTCACGGCTCTGAAAATCCGAGCGCGCATATGCCTTGGAGGGATCCTGCGCCAACACCGGCTCGAAGACGATCAGCGGCTCCAGCAACTCTCGCCACGGCGCCTCTGACGATTCGCGCATGCTGGCCATCAGATCGCTGATTCGGCGCGGTTGCTCGGGCTGCTTGATGACCTCTTTACCCCGGGCGACGAACTCCTCCAGCACTATCAGCTTTAGCGCAGGAGGCAATAACGAAAGCTCCGCCATGTTGAGGCCGGCGACCGTCTGGAACGCTTTCAGGTAGGCGGCGAAGGCGGCATCGGAATAGCGATACTCCACTTGCTCGATAAAATTCTGGGCTATCGCCAGAACGCGCGGCATGACCGTCTTGTCCGGAGTACGCACATGGGGCACGCGACGCATCGAACTCACCGATTGCTGAACCTCGCTCTGCGTGGCTCGCACCAGCCGGACGTTGTCATGCATCCACTGCAAATCTTCGGGAAGCTGCTCGTCGGGGCCAAGCTGAAAATCGACTTCAGCCAGCAATGGTTCCAGGCTGCGATTCAGGGCGGCCCAGCGCGTGGCGAAATGGTCAGACTCTTTTGTCGCTGGCAGCCACGTAATTGCATGCGCCCACTGACGTGCGGATTCCGTAAGCGCGCTTTCGCGTTGCGGCGCTCCCGCCGGAATCGGCTCCAGCCGTTCGGCCATTTCTACCAGCACGTCCCTGTGATTGGCATTCACCATGGATCTATCGATAGCTTGCCGCCTGCAACTCGAACATCTCGGCGTATTGGCCGCCGAGCGCCATCAACTGCTCATGACTGCCGTCCTCGGCAATCTGGCCGTCCGCCAGAACAACGATTCGGTCCGCCATTCGTACGGTCGAGAACCGATGTGAAATAAACAACGCCATCTTGCCGCCAGTCAGCTCAGCAAAGCGCTCGAACACTTCGTACTCACTGCGCGCGTCCAGCGCCGCCGTCGGCTCGTCCAGAATCAGCAACTGCGCGTCACGAAGATAAGCGCGCGCCAGGGCCAGCTTCTGCCACTCGCCGCCGGAAAGATCGACGCCGTTCTCGAAGCGCCGCCCGAGCATCTGATCGAAGCGATTGGGCAGCTTTGCGATGACCTCGTCCGCCAGGCTCTTGTGCGCTGCCGCGGCAATTTCTTCCTTGTTCCCAATCTCTTCGATGCGTCCAACCGCTACATTTTCATGGGCGGTCATCTCATAACGCATAAAATCCTGAAAAATTACTCCAATTTCCTTGTAGAGGTCCTCGAGGCTGTACTCGCGGAGGTCGATGCCGTCGAGCAGAATCTGCCCTTCGGTCGGATCGTACAGCCGCGTAATCAACTTGACGATGGTCGTCTTGCCTTGCCCGTTCTCGCCGATCAGGGCCACGCGCTCGCCCGGGTGCAGAGTGAAATCCAAGTTCTTCAAGATTCGACGCGAGCTGCCGGGATAGGCAAAACTCACGTTGCGGAATTCGAAGCCGCGCCGGATGGGCCGCGGAGCAGGCAGCGCATTCGGCTTCGACTTGATCGTCGGCTGCATCTCGAAGAACGCCAGCAGGTCGGTCAGGAACAAGGCCTGATCCGCCACTCCCGAGAGCGTCGAGAAGATCATCTGGATGTTGGTGCTGGCCTGCAGAATCGCTCCCGCCAGGAAGTACAGCGTGCCGATGGAAAGCGCCCCGGTCACCGTCCGCCAAATCACGTAGACATAGGCTGCGTAGTAGCCAAGCGATCCGATGATCGAGAGCAGCGCTCCCGCAACCAACTTGCGCTTCGAGAGGGCGACATTCTCCTCGTAGACTTCGTCCGACAGCCGCGTAAACCGCTCGGTCAGGAACTTGCTCAGTCCGAAGAGCTTCAATTCCTTGGCAGCTTCTTTACTGCCGCCAAGAACTCTCAGATAGTCGAGCTGGCGTCGCACCGGGGTCTGCCGAAAATTCTTGGCATATCCCAGGAAGGCGAAATGGCTTTCGCCAAGAAACGCCGGAATCACGCCCGCAATCAACAGCAACAGCAGCCAGGGAGAGAAGTAGATGATCGAAATCGACAGCGTAATGGTCGTGATGACCTGCTGCACCAGACGGCCAAGCATCTGGATCATCGCCAGACGATCGGTGGCCTGAACCCGCGCGCGCTCCAGCCGGTCATAGAAGACCGGGTCTTCGTAGGCGATGACATCCAGCTCGGCCGCATGCTTCATCACCTGGATGCTGACGTGGCGGGTGTACTTGTCGGCCAGCAGCGAGTCCGTGTAGTCGATCGTCCGGGTGAGGATGTTGCCGGCCACGGCCAGGATGAATTCGGCCACCACCAGCCACCACAACTTGGTTGGAATCGGCTGATGCTTGGTGACAACTTGAACGATGACGTCGATGATCAGCTTGCTGACATACAACAAACCTACGGGCTGCAGCGCCATGAGCAGCCGGAAAACGAAGCCCAAGACGACCACGAGCGGCCCCGAGTCCCAGACGATCTTCAGCACGGGCGGCAGGTTGCGCATCGCCGAGAGGCGCTCCTGCCAGGCGCTGGTCATGGATTTGTGTGCTTCAGTCATGAATGAGCATTGCAGCCTGCTCTGCCGGTAGGCCCAAAGTTCTATTATTCAACGATTTGAGTTCTACGAGAAGCGAGGTTGTCCTACTCAGAGATGCCGAAAACGTAAGAGTAGTTTTATGGCCATACCGGTGCCGCGGGTTAAAACTGGGTCAATGCGCCCGGTTGCATCCCCCGTTTAATGGTGCAATGTCACAGACTTACAATAGCGGGTTGCGCTAAACTGCCTAGTCTGGATTGTAGGCACGGAGGCTTGGCTATGCACCGCGTCATTTTGTCCTTTTTCCTTGCCGCTTCGCTCGCTCCTATTTTTGGCGGCACTGCCCGGGCGCAGGACGACCCTAACAGCGCGTCGGCCACCTGTAACTTCGACGAAGAAAAACAACTGGTGGTCCAGTACGAACACGTCAACGTCAACTTGAAGAAGCCGCTGAACATGCAGGTTCCCTTCGGAAAAGTATGGGCACCCGGGGGCAAGGCCATGGCCCTGTTTACCAATACCCCAATTCAGATCGGCTCAAAATCGCTGCCGATGGGCGCCTACAACCTTTACCTGATCCCCACTTCGAAACAATGGACGCTGATCATTTCCAAAGGAACGGATGTTGCCGCGCCCTACAACGAGGCGGACGACCTCATACGAATTCCGACGGAAGCGGGCGAACTGCCAAGCCCCGAGTCGACCTTGAGCGTCTCATTCGCTCACGTCGCGCCACAGCAGTGCAATATTCGCATCGACCTGGACAAGTACGGGCATTTCACGCCTATCCAGCAGCGATAGCGAGGGGATAACGGGATCTCAGTCGGCGAAGACGGGGACTTCTTCTTCGCGGGTAGCGGTCTTCTTGCCCCACGGCATGATGCTCACTACCCAATCCTTGAACCGATCCATGTACAGGTAGACGACCGGGGTGGTGTAGAGGGTCAGAGCCTGGCTGACGATGAGGCCGCCCACGATAGCGATACCCAACGGGCGCCGAATCTCGCCGCCCACACCCTGGCCGATTGCCAGGGGCAGAGCTCCCAGCATCGCTGCCGCCGTCGTCATCATGATCGGGCGGAAGCGAACCAGGCCAGCCTCATAAATCGCTTCTTCCGCGGTCTTGCCCGCCCGTTCAACTTCCAGGGCGAAGTCGATCATCATGATGGCGTTCTTCTTCACGATGCCGATCAGCAGAATGATGCCGATCAGCCCGATGACATCGAGCTGCATGTGGAAGAGCATCAGCGCCAGGATCGCGCCAGTGCCGGCTGAAGGCAGGGTCGAGAGAATCGTGATGGGGTGAATGTAGCTCTCGTAGAGCATACCCAGCACGATGTACACAGCCACCAGCGCCGCCAGAATCAGCATAGGCTCGGAAGACAGCCGAATCTTGAAACGCGGCAGCGGTTCCCTGGAAGCTGCCGTGGATGCTGTTGGGCATCCGCATCTCGGCCTCGGCCTGCTCGATGGCTCTGGTCGCCGTACCCAGATCGCCTCCGGGCGCCAGGTTGAAGGACAGCGTAACTGCCGGAAACTGTCCCTGGTGGTTGACCGAGAGCGATGTCGTGGACGGTTCGAAATGCGCGAAGGTCGACAGCGGCACCTGCGCTCCGCTTTGGGTGATGACGTAGACGCTATTCAGGGCATCAGGCGTGCGCTGATATTGCGGAGCCACTTCCATCACGACGTGATACTGGTTTAGCGTCTGGTAGATGGTCGAAATCTGTTCCTGACCGAAGGCGTCGTATAGCACCGCATCGATCTCTTGCGGCGTCACGCCAAGACGGGCCGCCGTGGTGCGATCGATGACGACATTTTCTTCCAGGCCGCTGATCTGCTGGTCGCTATTCACGTCCTTGAGTTGTGGAATCTTCCGCAGCTTCGCCAGCAGTTTCGGCGCCCACTCGTACAGTTCGTCCAGATCCTCACCGGACAACGTGTACTGGTATTGCGCGTTCGACATGCGACCGCCGATTTGCAGATCCTGAATCGACTGCAGAAAAAGCGTCGCACCCGGAATATGTGAGGTCTTGGGGCGAAGGCGCGCGACCACCTCGTCCGCGCTGATTTTTCTCTGGGCCAGCGGCTTCAAGACGACGAACATGCGGCCCTGATTCTGGGCGCCGTTGCCTCCCACGAAGGCCAGCACGCTCTCAACGCCGGGATCTTGCTTGACGATGCGGATGAACTCGTCAGTCTTAACCTTCATCGCCTCGAACGAGAGATCCTGATCGCCCATCACCATCCCGCCCAGACGTCCGGTGTCCTGCTGCGGGAAGAAGCCTTTCGGAACGAGGACATACAGGGCGACGTTGACCGGAACCATGACTATGGCAAAAATCAAGATAGCCAGTTTGTGGCGCAGCACCCAACCCAGCGAAACCTTGTAGCCGTGCGTGAGGTGATAAAACCCGCGCTCGCTCATCCGGTAAAGCCTGCCGTGGCTGCCCGGATCGTGCGGCTTCAGGAAGCGCGCGCACAGCATCGGCGTCGTCGTCAGTGACACCACGAGCGATACGGCGATAGCCGCGCTGAGGGTTACTGCAAATTCGTGGAAGAGCCGTCCGACGATACCGCCCATCAGCAGGATGGGGATAAACACGGCAATCAGCGACGTACTCATGGAGACGACAGTGAACCCGATCTCGCGTGCGCCGACCAGCGCCGCCTGGTATGGCTGCATGCCGCCTTCCACGTGGCGCATCACGTTCTCGAGCACCACGATGGCATCGTCAACCACGAATCCTGTTGAGATGGTGAGGGCCATTAACGACAGGTTGTTCAGCGAGTAGCCGCACAGGTACATCACGCCGAAGGTGCCGACGATGGCCAGCGGTACGGCCACGCTGGGAATCAGGGTGGCGCGGATCTCGCGCAGGAAGACAAACACTACCAGCACAACCAAGATCACCGAAATGATCAGGGTGCGCTGCACATCGGCAACGGAAGCCCGCACCGTCGTCGTACGATCGAGGCCAATCTCCAGATGAATCGCCGGAGGCAGAGAAGCCTTCAGAAACGGCAGCGCAGCGATTACTCGGTCTGCCGTGGCGATGATGTTCGCGCCCGGCTGCCGGAAGATCACAATCAGCACACTGGGCTTGCCGTTAAAGCTGCCGGCGTTGTTGACGTTTGAGTACGAATCTTCAACCGTGGCGACGTCGCTTAGCCGAACCGGTGCGCCATTGCGGTAGGCGACGATCAGGTTCTTGTAGTCCTTGGCCTTTTTGAGCTGGTCGTTGGCGCGGATCACCCACGTCTTCTGCCCATCGTCCAGCGACCCTTTCGCCTGGTTAGCGTTCTCCGCGGCAATCGCATTACGCACCGCTTCCAGACCGAGATTCATCTGGTTCAGCGCTTGCGGATTGGCTTCGATGCGCACCGCCGGCTGCGACGATCCCCATACGAAAACCTGGCCCACGCCCTCTACCTGAGACAACTTCTGTCCCATGATGGAGTCGGCGACGTCGTACATCTGGTCCTGCGTCATCGCTTCGGACGTCATCTCGAGAATGATGACGGGCGAGTCGGCAGGATTGATCTTGCGATAGGTCGGATTGCTGGGCAGATCGGCGGGCAGATATCCGCGGGCTGCGTTGATGGCTGCCTGCACGTCGCGGGCAGCGGCATCGATGTTGCGGTTCAGGTCGAACTGCATGGTGATGCCGGTCGAACCCAACTGGCTCGACGACGTCATCTGATTGATACCGGCGATGCGGCCGAACTGCCGCTCCAGAGGAGTGGCAACCGCCGAGGCCATCGTCTCCGGACTCGCGCCGGGCAGCGAAGCGCCGACCGAGATCACCGGAAAGTCGATCTGCGGCAGCGGCGCCACGGGCAACTGGGTGTAGGCAAGCGCTCCCGCCAGAAGCAGGGCCAGGGTCAGCAGCGTAGTAGCTACAGGCCGTTCGATCGCTGGTGCAGAGATGTTCATAAAGCAGTTGCTAGTGGCCAGTTATCAATCGCCAGTCTCTTCCGGCCACTGGTCACTACCACTGGCCACTTCCGTTCAGTCCCCTGTCGCCTCCGCCGGCTTGGGTACGCGCATGTGACGCAGAGCAGAGGCCAGCCGATCGAACCACAGATAAACCACCGGCGTGGTGTACAAGGTCAGCACCTGGCTGAAGAGCAATCCGCCGATGATCGTGATACCCAGCGGCCGCCGTAGCTCAGAGCCGGTTCCCGAACCCAGCGCGAGCGGCACCGCACCAAACAATGCGGCAAAAGTCGTCATCATGATGGGGCGGAAGCGCAGCAGGCAAGCTTCGTAAATCGCTTCAACCGGCGGCTTGCCCTCCTTGCGCTCCGCTTCCAGCGCAAAGTCGATCATCATGATCGCGTTCTTTTTGACGATACCGATCAGCAGGATAATACCAATCAAGGCCATGACACTCAGGTCCATGTGAAAGAGCGTCAGCGCAAGAATGGCGCCGACACCGGCCGAAGGCAGTGTCGACAAAATCGTGATGGGGTGAATGTAGCTCTCGTACAGAACCCCCAGCACGATGTACACAGTGACAATGGCCGCCAAAATCAGCCACCCCTCGTTATCCAAGGAAGCCTGGAAGGCCCGCGCCGTGCCCTGAAACGCGAGCTGAATACTGGGCGGCAGGTTGACATCCGATGCAGCTCGCTGAATGGCCTTGACCGCGTCACCCAGCGACGCGCCATTGCCCAGGTTGAACGAAATCGTTACCGCCGGGAACTGTCCCTGGTGATTGATGGTCAGGGGACCGGTGGTTGTCTCCCAGTGCGAAATAGCACTCAGCGGCACCTGTTGGGCGGCGGCAGCCATGACATTGGTGGTCGTAGAAGCGCCTGCAGGCTGACTGCCCAGCATCGGCGTCGCCGGGCTTTGTCCCCCACCGGCAGGAACGTAGATGTCCTTCAGCGAATCGGGATCGGCGCTGAACTTCGGATCGACCTCCAGTACCACGTGATACTGGTTAAGCTGGGTAAACATGATCGACACCAGCCGCTGCCCGAAAGCGTCATACAGCGTATTGTCGATTGCGCTGGCTGTCACCCCCATTCGCGAAGCGGTATCGCGGTCGATGACCAGGGTCGCTTGTGACGCCTGATTCTGCTGGTCCGTAGCTACGTCGCGCAGCTCCGGCAAAGTCTTCAGCTTTTCGACCATCTTCGTCGTGTAGTCCCGCAGCTCCTTGGAATCCGCATCCTCCAGCGTGAACTGATACTGCGTTCGGCTGACGCGGTCTTCAACCGTGAGGTCCTGCACCGGCTGCATGTAGAGCGTGATGCCCTCCACGCCGGCGATCTCCTGCTGCAACCGCTTCATCACTGTCGTGACATCGTCCGATCGCTCTTCGCGCGACTTCAAATTGATCTGGATGCGTCCACTATTCGGCGTCGTGTTGGTACCGTCAACGCCGATAAAAGACGAGAGGCTCTCAACGTCTTTATCCTTCAGAATGGCGGCAGCCAATGCCTGCTGCCGCTGGGCCATCGCCGCAAACGAGATGCTCTCGGGCGCGTCGGAAATGCCCATGATCACGCCCGTGTCCTGCACCGGGAAGAAGCCCTTGGGAACAACGATGTACAGGTAAATGGTCGCGACTAGCGTTCCAATCGTCACCAGCAGGGTTATCGTCTGGTGCTTCAGCACGAACTTCACCGTGCGTCCGTAGAACGCAATAGTGTTGTTGAACATCCGCTCCGACCATTCGTAGAAGCGCCCATGCTTCTTCTCATGGTTAGGCCGCAAAAGCAGCGAGCACATCATCGGCGTCAAGGTCAGCGAGATGACGGCAGAAAGCAGAATCGTGACGGCAAGGGTGACAGCAAACTCGCGGAAAAGCCGGCCAACGATATCGCCCATGAACAGCAGCGGGATCAACACCGCGATCAGCGAAACGGTCAACGACACGATGGTGAAGCCGATCTGGCCGGCGCCGCGCAGCGCCGCTTCCAGCGGTGTGTGTCCCTCTTCGATGAAGCGATCGATGTTCTCGATCATCACGATGGCATCGTCGACCACGAATCCGGTCGAGATCGTGAGCGCCATCAGCGAGAGGTTGTCGAGCGAGTAGCCCAGCAGATACATCACCGCAAACGTGCCTACAATCGACAGCGGTACAGTGATGCTGGGGATGATGGTGGCCGACAGCGTGCGCAGGAACAGGAAGATCACCATCACGACCAGGCCGATGGTGAGCATCATCTCGAACTGCACGTCCTTAACGCTGGCGCGAATGGTGTTGGTGCGATCGGTCAGCACCGTGACCTTCACCGACGCGGGCAGGTTCGCCTGCAGCTGCTTCAGGCGCAGCTTAACGCTGTCGACGACCTTGATGATGTTGGCGCCCGGCTGCCGCTGGATGTTGAGAATCACCGCCGGTGTGGTATTCATCCAGGCGGCCTGGTTGGCGTTCTCCGCGCCCATCACCACGGTCGATACGTCGGAAAGACGAACCGGGTTGCCGTTCTTATACGCGACGATCGCGTCCGCGTATCCGGTCGGATTCAGCAACTGATCGTTGGCCCCGATGGTGAACGCCTGTCGGTTGTCTTGGAGCTGGCCTTTGGCCTGGTCAACGTTGATCTGGGCGATTACCGAGCGCAACTGCTCCAGGCTCATGCCGTAAGAAGCCAACGCCGTCGGGTTCGCCAAAATGCGTACGGCCGGCTTTTGCCCACCGCTGATACTGACCAGCCCGACGCCCGGCAACTGGGAAATCTTTTGCGCAAACGTCGTGTCGGCCAGGTCTTCCACCTGCGGCAGCGGCATGCTGTCCGAGGTCATGGCCAGTGTCAGGATCGGCGCGTCGGCAGGGTTGACCTTGCTGTAGATCGGCGGCGTCGGCAGATCGTTCGGCAGGTAGGTTTGCGCCGCATTAATCGCTGCCTGCACCTCCTGCTCGGCTACGTCGATATTTTCTTCCAGATTGAACTGCAGGGTGATGACCGAAGCACCGAACGAACTGCTCGAGGTCATTTGGCTCAGACCTGGCAGTTCCCCGAACTGCCGTTCCAGAGGAGCTGTAATCGACGAGGCAGTGACGTCGGGACTGGCTCCTGGGTAGAAAGTAACGATCTGGATGGTGGGGTAGTCGACCTGCGGCAAAGCCGAAATAGGCAGCTGCTGGTACGCCACGATGCCGACCAGCAGCACACCGACCATCAACAACGAAGTCGCGATGGGCCGAAGAATAAACGGCCGCGAAATACTCATAACTGCGATCCAATGCTACCGCTGGTCGATCCGCTTCTCTGATGGACGGGAGACTGGGGAGCGACTTTCATGCCCGCCTGCAGCTTCTCTTGTCCATCGGTTACCACGCGCGCGCCGGCTTGCACTCCCGATGAAAATACCGAGGTCGCGCCTTGCGTCAAAGCCAACTGCACCGGCTGCATCTGCACGACATTCTGGCCGTCGACGGTGTAAACAAAATTGCCATCGGGCCCGCGCTGCAGAGCGCTGGCCGGAGCCGTAATGGCGTCCTTCATTTTCTTCAACAATAAATGCGCATTGACGAACTGGTTCGGCCAGAGCGTGTTGTCAGGATTGTCGAAGATCGCCTTCAACTGGACGGTTCCGGTCGTCTGGTCGATCTGGTTGTTAATGGTCAGCAGTTTGCCGGTGCCCAGTTTCGTCTGGTCATCGCGGCTGTAGGCATCGACTTCCAGCGCCCCCGACTTCATCTGCTGAAACACCTGCTGCAGCTGATCTTCCGGCAACGTGAAGACCACGGCAATCGGGTGCAACTGGGTGATGACCAGCATTGCTGTGCCACCCGCCGCGGTAACGTAGTTTCCGGGATCCACCTGGCGCAGACCAACGCGACCGTTGATTGGCGATACGATGCGGCAATACGTCAGGTTCAGCTTGGCGTTATCAATCGCCGCCTTGTCGCTGGCGATGGTGCCTTCGTAGGTGCCGAAAGAGGCTTCCATCGTGTCCAGATCCTGCTTGGCGATGACCCCCTGCTCATAGAGCACCTTGTTGCGTTCGTATTGAGCTTTGGCGTTGGTAAGCTGTGCCTCGTCTTTTTCCAAATTCGCCTGAGCCTGTGCCAGCGCTACCTCGTAGGGTCGGGGATCGATCAGAATCAGTAACTCACCTTGCTTGACGTCTTGGCCTTCCTGAAAATTGACCTGCATGATCTGACCGTCGATGCGGGTCTTCAATGAGACCGTATTAAATGCCTGTACTGAACCCAACCCGGTGAGATATACGTCGAAGTCGCCTTCTTTGACCGTGGCAACTCCCACGGGAACAGTCGGCGGCGGACCGCCCGCTTTCGCGCTCTTGGACGGCCGGGAACCGCAGCCGGCCAGAACAGCGCAGATCGCAAGGGTCACCCCGTATCCCAGAAATGCGGCGATTTTCCGTTTTCCGGGCCTTTGGAATGGCCGTGTTTTCACGAAAATCCTCCTCGTAGCACTACCGACGTGCGCCCGGACGCGGCGTTATCGTTACCCGTCCCAAGTCAGCTAACTGCAACTTGGCGCGATGGTTGCAGTACTATTACTTCATACTATTAGACCGAATGGGAGCTCTTGTCGCAGTTAAGAGAAGGTGAAGGAAGGTTAAGAAGTGTGAAGGCCAACATCCCATCACGAAACAATTCTTCACCGCAGAGCCGCGCGGGAAAAGGCAAAATAAATCCCGTGAACCGCCTGCTCATCGTCGACGACGATCACGGCCTGGTCAATCTCTTAAAACGCTTCCTCGAAGGCGAAGGCTTTCGCGTGGACGCGGCCTACGATCATGCTTCGGGCCTGACCGCTGCCCGCTCCGGGGAGCACGAATTAATCATACTCGATGTCATGCTACCGGGTGGCACGGGATTCGAGCTGCTGAAGGCCCTCCGCCAGGAATCCTCTGTCCCGGTCTTGCTGTTAACCGCGCGCGGCGAAGCCGTCGATCGCATACTCGGTCTGGAAATTGGCGCCGACGACTACCTGGCAAAGCCCTTCGATCCGCGCGAACTGGTAGCGCGCATACGCGCCATTTTCCGGCGCACTCGCGAATCCGCCGCTCCCGTGGCACGGGACGGCCACGAGGAAACGCTCGCTGTCGGCGATATCAGCATGTCGTTGAGCACCCGTACGGTTACCTGCCGCGAGGCACCCATCGATCTCACCTCGGTCGAGTTCAACGTACTGGAGTTGCTGCTTCGCCATGCCGGCAACGTGGTCACTCGCGAGCAGATCGCCGAAGTCGCGCTCGGGCGTCCCTTGAACGCATTCGATCGCAGCGTGGATGTTCACGTCAGCCGTCTGCGCAAGAAACTGAGCTCTTGTGCCGACTCCGAGGAACTCATTCGGCCGATTCGCGGTATCGGCTACTTCCTCGCTGCTGAAGCTCCGGAAAAGAGCCGCGTATGAGCCGGCGGCTGTTCTGGAAGATCTTTCTTCCCTTCTGGGTCGCTCAGGCGCTTTTGCTCGGCGCGCTTTATCTGCGCGTTCATTACCGCATCAATTCCGAACATCCATGGTGGATCCAGCCTGAACGCCACCAGATGACGATCCTTGCCGACCTCGCGGCCCGGACGCTTCAGGAGCAGGGGCCGTCAGGGCTGAGGCAGCTACTCGATGGACTTTCCCTTAGCAAGCGATCTCGCTTCTGGCTGGTCGACGCTAGCGGACGCGAAATGACCGGGCGCCAGATTCCTGCCAATGTCCTGCGCGGCGCCACGGCGGCGGAAAATAACGAAGGCCTCTATCACTCGTATGAGGTCAACGTGCTCGCGGGCCGCGCGACTACTCCTCAAGGGCAGTATGTGCTCATCGCCGAGATGACTCCGCCGTCGATCTCGGAACGCGTGCCCGGGGACATCTTGTGGGCGCTGCGGCTGGGCACCATCTTCTCGGCCATCGTTTGCCTGCTTATCGCCCACTATCTATCCAAGCCCATCGAGCGTCTGCGCGATGCCACCCATGAGCTGGCGCGCGGCAATCTGGATATTCGCGCCGGCGACAATCTGGGCAACCGTCAGGATGAGATCGCCGACCTAGTGCGAGACTTCGACATCATGGCAGGAGAGCTGCGCAACCAGATTCAGAGTGAACGTAATCTGCTGAGCGGAGTCTCGCATGAGTTGCGCTCGCCGATCGCGCGCATGCGGCTGGCGCTGACGATCGCCCGCCATGCGGACGAGCCGGAACGCGGCGAGATGATCGACCGCCTCGAGCAGGACACGGTTCAGCTCGATTCAATGCTCGAGCGCATCCTCACCGTCGCACGCATGGAGAGCGGTCAACTGCAACCCAGGTTTGAACTGATCTCGCTGAATGATCTGATCGACAACGTTCTGCACGACGCCAACTTTGAGGCCGTCGCCACCGGTGCCACCATCCACTACCATGGAAACGGCGAGATCAAGGTGACCGGTGACGCCGGCATGCTGCACAGTGCGATCGAAAACCTGGTGCGCAATGCGCTGTTCTACTCCGGGCGTGACGGCCGAATCGAAGTAACCTTGGCAAAGGCCAACGACAGCGCTGTTATTACGGTTCGCGACAACGGACCTGGCGTTCCAGAAGCGGCTCTGCCATTGCTCTTCAAGCCCTTCTATCGCGTCGACGATTCCCGTGGCACCACGACCGGCGGCATGGGCCTTGGCTTGGCCATCGTGCGCAACGCGTTGACTGCCCACGGCGGAACGGCCGTGGCGCGCAACATCTCTCCTCACGGACTTGAAGTGGAACTCCGGCTTCCCGTCACGCCAACCCCCGCCGGCCGTCGCAGCTCCGAATTCCGCCTGGCGCAAGTGTGAGAGAAGCCGCTTTTCGTCTTTAGCTCTTCGCTTTTCGCTCATGTTCCGTTAACCACTGTAGGTTTGAAAGCGAAGAGCAACGAAGGCCAAACGAAGAGCCCATCGCGAGTAGCCAATAGCGGCTCCCTCACTGACATGCTCCCACGCCGCATGCTAGCTTATCCATTCCGGACGAAACTCATGTTCAACAACGATCTCCTGAAGAGCAAACGCATCCTCATTACCGGCGGCGGCACCGGCCTCGGCCGGGCCATGGCTGAGCGCTTCCTGCAACTCGGCGCCACGGTTTACATTTGTGGCCGCCGGCTGGAAGTCGTTCAACAAACCGCCAAAGAGCTGGCCAGCTCAACCGGGGGCAGCATCGAGGGCTTCGCCTGCGATGTGCGCAATGCTGAAGACGTCGACGCGCTCATCGAGAAGCTGTGGGCGAGTGGGCCGCTCGACGTTCTGGTCAACAACGCCGCCGGCAATTTTTTGGCGAAGACCGAAACGCTCTCAGCCAATGCCTTCGACTCCGTAATCGGCATCGTTCTGAAGGGCACTATCAACATGACGATGGCTTGCGGCAAACGCTGGCTGGCAGCCGGCCACAAGGGCGTCGTGCTCAGCATTGCGACCACCTACGCCGATACAGGCTCGGCTTATGTCGTGCCAAGTGCCGTCGCCAAAGCCGGCGTGGTTTCGCTGATGCGCTCGCTCGCCGTCGAGTGGGGACCGCGCGGCATTCGGACCGTCGCCATTGCACCCGGGGCAATCCGCACCGAAGGGGCATTTTCCCGTCTGCTTCCAACTCCTGAGCTGGAGAAGAAATTGCTGGATCACAATCCCCTGCACCGTTTTGGAACGCTGGACGAAATTGCAAATCTCGCAACATTTCTTATCAGTGATCAAGCCGGATACATCAACGGTGACATGGTATACATGGACGGCGGCGAGTCGCTGGCGGGCTCCAGCACATTCAGCCTCGTCGGTCGTCGTATTCCCGAGGCCGGCTGGGAGATGATGAAACCGAAGAAGCCGAAAAAGGATTAGCCGGAGCTTCTCGAATCTGCATGAGCCAGAAGATTGCCATCACCGACCTTGGTCCGCGCCAGCATCGCTCGCCTCTGCGTCTGGATTCGCTCGGCTCCATCGAAAGCACGTTCATTCACGACGGCATGTACTATCGCGATCCGCTCCGCGAAGACGGACCGCTCTTCGAGCGCTCCGGACCTCGCGAGCACCTGTTTTTCGACCCTGCCAAGACCAAAGTCGCTATCGTCACTTGCGGTGGACTTTGCCCGGGCTTGAACAATGTCATTCGCTCGCTCTATCTCCAACTGCACTACCACTACGGAGTGCCGGCGGTGATGGGCGTGCGTTACGGTTACTCGGGGTTTTCTCCCGAAGCCGTTGCTCCGCCGCTGTGGCTAAATGCGGAAATGGTGAACAACATTCACCAACTTGGGGGAACGCTGCTGGGAACATCGCGCGGACCAATCAGCCCTGACATTGTTGTCGATTTTCTGGAGCAGCGTGGCGTGAGCATTCTGTTCACCGTCGGGGGGGACGGAACACAGCGCGGCGCACATGCGATGGTCACAGAAATTCAAAGGCGCAAGCTGCCGATCTCGATTATCGGTATCCCCAAAACCATCGACGACGATGTCCAGTACGTGAACCGCTCCTTCGGCTACTTCACGGCCATCCAGAAAGCCAAGGAGGTCATCGACTGCGCCCACGTGGAAGCGCATTGCGTTACCAACGGCATCAGCATCGTGAAGCTGATGGGCCGCGACTCCGGCTTTATCGCGGCCGGCGCTACCCTGGCCAGCCAGGAAGTGAATTTCACGCTGGTTCCTGAGGTGCCTTTCAAACTGGAAGGCGAAAGCGGTCTGCTCGCCGTGCTTCATCGTCGCATATTAGAGCGACGCCACGCGGTCATCGTGGTCGCGGAAGGGGTGGGCCAGCACCTGATGCCGCCCTCCGACGAGCATGACGCCTCCGGCAATGTCATCCACCGCGACATCGGATTATTCCTGCGCCACAAGATTCAGGATCACTTCTCGGCCCAGCGCTTCCCGGTGGTGATTCGCTACTTCGACCCCAGCTATTACATCCGCAGCGTACCCGCGTCGACGGTCGATTCTGTCCTTTGCGACTCCTTCGCGCGACATGCGGTACACGCGGCCATGGCAGGAAAGACGGACATGCTCATCGGTTTGCAGCACGGAGTGTTCATCAACGTGCCGATCCCCTTGGCCACTACCGAGCGCAAACGCTTGTCCGGCGAAGAGTGGGCGTCCGTGGTTACCGCTACCGGCCAACCCGACCTGGCATAACAAAAGGCACGGCCGAAGCCGTGCCGTGGTCCACATCAATCTACAGCTAGTGCGAGCTCTTGCTGCTTTTCTTCGCCGGCGTGCTCGGTGCCGACTGCTTAACCTGCTGCGTGATCTGGTCCAATGTCTGGTAGAGCTGGGTCAGGTCCTTCACCTCAGTCACCGGTGCAACGTGAGGCGCGTCGGTCACGATATAGATGGTTGGCGTGTGGTCCAGCGGGATCTGGTTGCCCAGGTTGCGGTCCGCTTCCACCTTCTTGGTCAGCTCTCCCTGCGGATCGACAACGAACGGGAAGTCGATACCATGCTGCTCGGCCCACTTCTGCGTCATGCCCTGCAGGTTTTGCTTGGTCACGTAGTTCTGGTTCTGAAAAATATACAAGCGATACTCATCGCCCAGCTTCTGCGACTTGGTGTCGAAGTAACGGGCGTTGACGGCCGCATCGAACGACCAGGGATGTTGCTTGAGAGGAAAATCGTGCTGGATCAAGGGGATATCGTACTTCTGAGCTGCCTCATGCAGCACCGGCGCAGCCCGGGAGCACTGTGGACATTCAAGGTCTTCAAAGACGATGATGGCGACTTTCGCGCCTTTCGGTGGGCGCAGCATGGAGGTATCGCACCAGCCCAGGGCGCTGGCGAGCAGCAGCAGAATCGCCGGGGCGACCTGAATCAGAGTCAAACGCTTCATTCGCGGAGCTTCCTTTATGGGGTTCAGCAGGATATCGCAACTATAGTAACGGAATTTCCCCGGAAGAGTCGTGTCTGAAGTTCAAGCGGCCGCAGTGCGGCTGGAACGCCATTCGCCCGGCGACGTGCCTTCCCAGGCGTGAAAGGCCCGGAAAAAAGAGTTGGCATCCTCATAGCCGAGCAGGTAGGCGGTTTCATTCAGTTCCAGCGACGAATGCAGTAGGTAGTGGCGCGCTAGTTCGTGGCGCGCTTCTTTCATCACTTGCTGAAAGCTGACGCCCTCATCGGTGAGCCGGCGTTGCAGCGTCCGCGTGCTTAAACGTAGCTCGCGAGCAACGTCCAGCAGCCCGGGACGCCGACCTGCCAGCAACCGTTTCAGTACACCTTTGGCTTGTTCCGAAATCGTGCTCTCGGCCAACTGCTGGCTCAGCTCCGCCTCCAGTTGCGGCGCCACCATTGCCAGCAGATCGGCGTTGTACGTGAGTAGCGGCGCTTCAACATCTTCTTTGCGGAACACCAGCAGATTCTGCGGCGCGAGAAATTTTACCGGACAACCAAAAAACTCCTCGTAGACCTCGCGATTCGCTGACTGGGCGGCGAAACTCCACTCGCTTGGGACGGAGGGCCTTTCCGGTCCCGCGCTGCGCAACCGAAACGATCCACGAAAAACAGGTATCGGTCAGTGACGGCGGCTCCTGCTCTTCGGCGAGCAGCCAGTTGAAATGCACGGCACACTCGTCTTTCTTGTCGAGTATCCGGATCTCTTCCGGACAGGTGAGCTGCTTGTAGCGAGCCAGTCGTGCCAGGGCATCGCGCAACGAACGCGTGCAAAGCGCGGCGATGGCGATCGGGTCATATCGCTCGACTCGACCCTCGCTGCCCAGTTGTAAGCCAATCGCTGGATCGCCCGAGACTTCGCTGGCCGCCCGATATATTCCAAATAATTCTTCCGTCGTAACCCGCACCTTCTCCTGCTGGAACAATCCGGAAGGCAATCCGGCATGACGCAACAAACGGTCCTTAGGGATGTTTAGTTCATCCAGACGGCGAAGGAGGTGGCTCGAGACACGAAATTGATTTGGCATGACTTCAACTACCGAAGAACCCGGCACGGCCGCAATCGAAACTGCCATCGCGACCGTGCCGCTGGTCTTACTTTTTCAACGACTCCATGTCGATGACGAAGCGATACTTCACGTCGCTTTTCAGCAAGCGCTCGTAGGCTTCATTGATCTTCTGAATCGGGATGATCTCGATGTCGGAGGTGATGCCCTGCTCACCGCAGAAGTCGAGCATCTCCTGAGTTTCCGGAATGCCGCCGATGCTGGAGCCGGCAACCGAACGTCGACCGCCAATCAGGTTGAATATCCCGAGCGGCACCGGCTTCGGAGGTATGCCGACGAAGGTCATCGCGCCATCTCTCTTTAGCAGGTTGATGTAGACATTTACATCATGCGGGGCCGAAACCGTGTTCAGGATGAAGTCGAAGCTGCGCTCGTGCTTCTGCATTTCTTCGGGGTTCTTCGACAGCACAACTTCATCAGCGCCCAGCCTGCGCGCCTCATCGGCTTTGTTCGCCGAGGTAGTGAACAGCACGGTGTGCGCGCCCATGGCATGGGCGAATTTCAAACCCATATGCCCGAGGCCGCCGAGTCCCACGATGCCGACCTTCTGGCCTTTGCCGACCTTCCAGTGCCGCAGCGGCGAGTAAGTGGTAATTCCGGCGCAAAGCAGCGGAGCGGTGCCCGCCGGATCGAGGCCTTTGGGGACCTTGAGCGCAAAATTCTCGTCGACCACGATGCTCTCGGAATATCCGCCGTACGTGACGCCGCCGAGGATCTTGTCCTCGCTGTTGTAGGTAAAGACCGCGGCATTGTTATCGCAGTGTTGCTGCAAGCCTTCTTTACAGCTTTCGCAAATCCCACACGAGTTCACCATGCAGCCAACGGCCGCGATGTCGCCCTCCTTAAACTTGCTCACCGCGCTGCCGACCTTGGTCACGCGACCAACGATTTCGTGACCGGGGACGCACGGATACACCGTCGGCATGAAGTCGACCCACTCGTTGCGCGCCTGGTGCAGATCGGAGTGGCAGACTCCGCAGAACAGAATTTCGATCTGAACGTCGTGCTCCTGCGGGCTCCGGCGCTGGATGCTATGTGCCGCCAACGGCGACTCCGCGCTCTGGGCGGCAAAAGCTTTGGCTGCATAACTTTTAACTGCGGCGGACTCCTGTAAATCGGGGCTAACTGTTGTATTGCTCATCAGAAATTAACTCCTCCCACGCATTTCAATGTAGAACAGCCTCGGTCCAAGTTCACTAGCATAACCCGCCACTGTACTTGCAGAACGCGCCACATGAAGATTCGGAGAAAGCCGTAGACCGTACGGCACGAATTCGGCAGCGATTCGAACGCACTAGCGCGACCGCTGCCTCATTGACCTACGCCGATACGTCGACCCTAAGATGTAGCAACTCAGATTCTTGCAAGCCACTAAGCCATTCGATGATTGGACAAACCATTTCGCACTACCGCATCGTTGAAAAACTGGGCGGCGGCGGGATGGGCGTCGTCTACAAGGCCGAGGATCTCAACCTCAAGCGCTTCGTCGCCTTGAAGTTTCTGCCCGATAACGTTGCCGGCGATCCGCAGACGCTGACGCGCTTTCAACGCGAGGCCCAGGCTGCTTCTGCACTCAATCATCCCAATATCTGCACGATTTACGAGATCGGCCAGGACGACAACCGGCCGTTCATCGCGATGGAGTTTCTCGACGGCGTCACCCTGAGCCACTACATCGCGGGCAAACCGATCGAGACGCAGACGCTGCTCACCATCGCTATCGACGTCGCGGATGCACTGGACGCAGCTCACGCGGCTGGTATCGTGCATCGGGACATCAAGCCGGCAAACATCTTCGTCACGCGACGAGGGCACGCCAAGATTCTCGACTTCGGCCTCGCGAAAGTCAGCGCTGCATTTTCCGCAATCGCAGAGACCGAAGGGCCTACGGTTCAAGCGGAGTCTGCCGACCATCTGACCAGCCCAGGCACGATCATCGGCACCGTCGCCTACATGTCGCCGGAGCAGGTGCGCGCACGTGACCTGGACGCTCGCACCGATATCTTCTCGTTCGGCTCGGTACTGTACGAAATGTCGACGGGCGCTCTGCCCTTTCGTGGTGAAAGCTCGGCAATGGTCTGCGAGGCGATCGTGAATCGCGCGCCTGTGCCGGCGATTCGCCTGAATCCCGACATACCCGCCGACCTGGAACGCATCATCGACAAGGCGCTGGAGAAAGATCGCAACCTGCGCTATCAGCACGCCGCCGACATGCGCACTGACTTGGAGCGTCTGCGGCGCGACAGCAGTTCGGGAAGGTTTATCGCGCCGCCATTGCCCGAAGGAAGTTCTGCATCCGGCCGAGTCCCCTCGGCCGTGATCCCGCAGCAGCAGAAGTCGCGCTGGCCCATTTACGCCGGCTTGGCTGCACTCTTATTGATCGCCGCCTTCGTCGGAGCTTACTTCGCCTCATCGCGGCGTCCGCAACCGAAGCCTCCGGCCGCCAACAAACAATGGGAGCAACTCACCTACTTCACCGATTCCGTTGTCTATCCCGCACTTTCGCCAGACGGCAGGATGCTGGCGTTCATCCGCGGGGGTGACGCTTTTTTCGGTAAGGGCGAGATCTATGTCAAGCTGCTGCCCGACGGTGATCCAGCGCAGCTAACACACGACGGTTTGGAGAAAGTGTCGCCCGCCTTTACTCCCGATGGTTCGCGCATCGCCTACGGCACCGGTGGCGAGTGGAATACCTGGATTGTGCCCGTTATCGGCGGTGAGCCGCATCTGTGGCTTCCCAATTCAAGCTCGTTGACGTGGATCGATAACGGCAAGCGTCTGCTCTTTAGCGAAATCCGCGAGTCCTCGCACATGGTGCTGGTCACCACGGACGAAAGCCGCGGCGACAGCCGTCTGGTCTACGCTGCGCCCGGCGTGCGCAGCATGGTGCACCATGGATATCTCTCACCTGACGGCAAGTCGGTGCTGATCGTGGAAATGGATAATCGCGGCGAACTGCAGCCCTGCCACGTGTTGCCGTTCGATGGCAGCGGCCAGCCTCGAATTGTCGGACCGAACGGAGTCTGCCTTGCAGCCGCGTGGTCGCCCGACGGCAAGTGGATGTACGTGACCACGAAGACCGATGACTACCACATCTGGCGGCAGGCCTTTCCGGACGGCAAGCCGGAGCAGATCACCTTCGGACCCACGTCCCAGGTAGGCCTGGCGATGGCTTCGGACGGCCAGTCTCTTATTACTGCCGTCGGTACGCAAGACGACACGGTGTGGGTACACGACAAGAGCGGAGACCACCAGATTTCTGCCGACGGGAGCGCGACCGATCCATCCTTCTCCGATGACGGACGCATACTCTACTTCCTCATGTTCAATGCCCAGAGTAAGAGAAATGAGTTGTGGAAGCAGGAGATGGAGAGCGGCCAGCAGGAGAAGATGCTCCCCGGCTATTCGATTAAAAACTACTCCGTGTCGCACGATGGAAAGACAGTGGTTTTCACGGTAGCTGACGCGAACGGCCATCCCAGCCTCTGGATCGCACCGACCGACCGCAGCGCTTCGCCGGCACAGATTTCCTCGACCACGGGATTTGACACACCGATATTTCTTCCCAACGGCGACCTGGTCTACCGCGCCGGGGAACAGGATCGCAGCTACGTCTATCGCATGAAAACGGACGGCACCGGTCGCGAGAAGATTGGTACCGACCCTATTCTCGATCTGATGGATGTGTCGCCCGATGGCCGCTGGCTGATCGCAACCTCTGCGCCCGCCAATCCGAAGGACGGTTTCGCAACCCTCGCCATTCCCATCAGCGGCGGCCTTCCCATCACGTTGTGCCGGGGCTTCTGCGGCGCGAACTGGGACCCTTCCGGAAAGAACATTTTCCTGTATTTTGAAGGACTCTACGAAGGTAGCTTCATACTGCCGGTGGTTCGGGACACGGGATTGCCCAAGCTTCCAGCTGAAGGGTTCGCTAGCCTGGAAGACTTGAAGAAGTCCAAACCGTTGGGCCAAGTCCCTCGACCGGTGTTTTCGGCCGTAAGCGCCACCGCCTACGTGACGGTCGGCCATAATACCCGCCGCAATCTGTTTCGGATTCCGTTGGAATAGGTAAATCGCGCATGTCCATCTTCCTCCGCCGCTTTTGCGGAGAGAGTGGGACCTCGCTACAGCGCGGCCACGCGTCTTTGGATCAGCAGGAAGTACAAGGCGAAGGCAATCAACAGCACGCCATTCACGCTCAGCACCAGCGGCGCCGAGAAGATGGGCACCAGCCATCCCGACAGCAGATTGCCCATTGGCATTCCGCCGCGAAACGCGCAGTTATAGACGCTCATCACCCGGCCGCGCATTTCGTTGGTCGTGATTAACTGCACCAGCGACGTAACCGTGGCGAACACCGCCATCATCGAGGCGCCCACCACAACCAGCGCGGCATAGCTGAAAGGCAGGTGTTTGGACAATGCGAACGCCGAGATCGCCGCGCCCAGGCAGATCAGGCCGATGATTGCGAATCTTCCTTTGCGGCGAATGTTACCCAACCCGGCCACCATCAACGAGCCGCAGATCGAGCCAATGCCCATGAGCGAAAGCAAGTTTCCGTAGGTCTCCGGGCCGCGATGGAAGATGTCTTTCACAAACACGGGAATGTAAGTTCGCATCGGCATGGCCAGCGCAGTCATGCAGAACGCCAGCACGATCAGCGCTTCCATCGACGCTTGTTTGCGAACAAACTTGATGCCTTCCTTCAGGCTGGTGAACATCGATTCCGAGGTCGGCGTCGGCATGAAGCGGTTGGTGATCAACAGCAGAGAGATCACCGGCGCCAGAAAAGAAAGCGCGTTTAATCCGAAGCACCACTTCTCGCCAAGTTTCGCCAGCGCTTGTCCTGCCAGCGCTGGACCGATCGTCACCGCCAGATTGAACTGGATGGAGTTCAGCGCAATTGCGTTCGGCATATCCTCGCGGTCGACCAGCGTCGGAATGAGCGCGGAATACGCCGGCCCTCCGAAGGCCTGCGCCAGGCCTGAGACAAACGACAGGCACAGGATCGGCCACACATGTGTCAGTCCCATGGCGACCAGCACGGTTAGCGTCGTGGCGCTGGCCATCTGGACGTATTGCGACATCAGCAGGACCTTGCGCCGCTCGATGCGGTCCGCAACCACGCCGCCAATCAGCGTAAAGAGAAAGATCGGAATGCCGCCGAGAAACTGATCGAGCGCCAGCAGGAAAGCCGAGTGGCTGAGGCGGTAGATCAGCCAGCCTTGCGCAACGATCTGCATCCAGGTGCCAATGCTGGACGTGCACGCCCCGATCCACATCAGGCGGAAATCGCGATATTGAAATGCCTTAAAGACTCGACGAAAAGCCGAGGCTTGCGCAGGGCTCGAGGTTGGCATGGGCTCGCTTGAGTTAAAGTCCGGTTCTATCTTCGCATGGGATTGGATGGCGCAGAGTGCCTCAACGCTCCAAGACGCCTATATTTGTGGAGAATCGGCAGCATTTCGCGGCAATTGCGCTGTCGCAAGCATGCCATCACGTCCATGGCAGCTTTTCAACAAGCATGCCATAATGGCGCCTACGGGATGGCACTCTCCTCCGGCACGAAACTAGGTCCATACGAAATCCAGTCTCCGCTGGGGGCCGGCGGTATGGGCGAAGTGTATCGCGCGCGCGACACGCGGCTCGACCGCACAGTCGCGGTCAAGATTCTACCTTCCCATCTCTCCGACAATCCTGAAGCTCGCGCAGCGCTTCGACCAGGAAGCGCGCACAATTTCGTCGGTCAATCATCCGCACATCTGCACGCTCTACGACGTCGGCCACCAGGACGGAATCGACTATCTGGTGATGGAGTTTCTCGAAGGCGAAACCCTTGCCGAACGCCTGGCCAAGGGTCCGCTGCCGATGGAGCAGGTCCTGCGCTACGGCGTCGACATCTGCGACGGCTTGGAAAAAGCCCACCGCTGCGGCGTCGTCCATCGCGATCTGAAGCCCGGCAACATCATGCTGACCAAGAACGGCGCCAAGCTGATGGACTTCGGGCTGGCCAAGTCCGTGATGGCGAGTGTCGCCTCCGCGTCCAATCTGAACGTCACGGTTAGTACCCCGCCGGCGAGTCACCCGCTCACCGCGCAAGGCACGGTGGTCGGCACATTCCAGTACATGGCTCCGGAGCAGGTCGAAGGCAAACCGGCTGACGCGCGCTCCGACATCTTCGCGCTCGGCGCAGTGCTGTACGAAATGACAACCGGCAAGCGCGCTTTCGAAGGCAAGACGCCGGCTAGCGCCATGGCTGCGGTGCTCGAACGCGATCCCGCGCCTATTTCCTCGATTCAGCCGATGACGCCGCCAGCGTTCGAGCGCCTGGTGAAGGTGTGTCTCGCGAAAGATCCCGACGATCGCTGGCAGACCGCGCATGACGTGAAGCTGCAACTGCGCCAGATCATCGAAGGCGGCTCGCAGATCACGTCGTCAGTCATGGCGATGGCGCCGCCGGCGCGCAAGCATACACTGCTTCTGCCCTGGATTATCGTCAGCATTCTGGCGTCGGTCGCCGCGACCGCCTTGATATTGCTCTACCAGGCCAATCAGAAAGAACTGCCGGTATTGCGCGTCCAGATCAATCCGCCCGACAAGATGCAGTTCAATCTTTCGGGAGATCACGGCGGTCCGGCGGCGATTTCGCCTGACGGACACTACGTGGTGTATTCCGCCAATAACAGCGCTAACGGCACCCAGCTTTATCTTCGCCCGCTCGATTCGACTACGGCTCAAGCTCTCCCCGAAACGGAAGGGGCAATGTTTCCTTTCTGGTCGCCCGACAGTCGCTCCATAGCCTTCTTCACCGACGACAAGCTGAAGCGTATCGAGGTGACCGGAGGAACACCGGTCACGATTTGCGATTCGACGTTGGGACGCGGCGGCTCCTGGAACCGGGACGGCACCATCGTCGCGGCGCTCTCCTACAACACCGGCATCTCCCGGGTGTCCGCCAACGGCGGTGCGCCCACTCTGGTGACGACCGTCAACACGGCAGAATATTCTTCGCATCGCTGGCCGTGGTTTCTGCCGGACGGCAAGCACTTCCTCTACATTGCGGTGAAGCACAATGCGCCGACCAGCCCCGAGACAGCTGTAATGATGGCTTCCATCGATGGCAAGGAGAACCGGCTTCTGCTGCACACCTTGTCGAATGCGGTGTTCGCCTCGGGACGATTGCTCTTTCAGCGGGAGAATTCGCTGGTGTCGCAGCTCTTCGATCCCTCCACCGGAAAGTTCTCCGGTGACCCGGAGACGCTGAGCGAGAACGTTCAGTTCGACTCAGGATTGTGGCGAATGAACGTCAGCGTCTCCAACAACGGCATGCTGGTCTATGCGTCCGGCGCCACCACGGGTAACGAGATCCTCACCTGGTACGACCGCAGCGGAAAGAAGCTGGGAACGGTTGGCGAGCAGGCCGAGTACTTCGATCTCGATCTGTCACCCGATGAGAAACAGCTGGCAACAACCGAGCTGAACACCGCGACCGCAACCATCTGGCTCCATGACCTGCTCAACAACCGGCAGAGCCGGCTGACCTTCACGGGTGGCGCGCACCTCACACCCATTTGGTCTCCCGACGGCAAGCAGATCGCCTTCACTTCGAACCAGCAAGCTGCAATCTCGGTGAAGACGACTGGGCAGCAGCGCCCCGGAACAGACTCTGATCTCCTCGCCCAAGCCGATCTTCCAGGCGCTTTCCGATTGGTCGCGGGATGGCCGTTACATCATGTACGAACAAGGTGTGGGCTTCAACGTCGATCTCTGGGTGCTTCCATTGACCGGCGACCGCAAGCCATTCGCGTACACCACCGGCGGCGCCTCCAGAGGCACGTTCTCGCCCGACGGCCGCTGGATCGCCTATGTCGGCCAGGAGGCCGGCCGGCCCGAAATCTTCGTTGCTCCCTTTCCGTGGACCGGCGCCAAGTGGCAGGTGTCGAACGGCGGGGGCGCTTCGCCTCGCTGGAGCGCAAACGGGAAAGAGCTGTTTTACTTCGATCTCACTGGGCTCACAGCGGTGGAAGTCGACGGCTCGGGTTCCGCATTTCAGATCGGAAGCAGCAAGCAGTTGTTCCGTCTTCCGCTGCGCGGCATCATCGCCCGCGAATACTCTCCAACGAAGGACGGCCAGCGCTTCATCGCCATCAGCCCCAGCGAAGGCAGCTCGCAGTCGCTGACCTTGGTGCAGAACTGGCTGGCAGAGCTGAAGAACAAGTAGCGGCTCGAGGTCAGGCAAATACCCGTTTCCACCACCCCGTTTGAGCCAGCAAAGGGCGTATGCTAGCATTTCAAGTTTGTTACAGCTTCACCATGCGCAGGCCGGCATGGTGCCCCGCCTTTTTGCCTCAGCGGCAACCTCGGGGTTTCGCCAGCACGAGAAATTCGTGCGCCCGGGGATCTTGTCTGCGCGCCGCCAACGCGAGCAGAAAAGACGGCACGCCCTTGAGACTGCGGCGAGGTAATCGATCCCACTAAGCGCCTGAATACTTTTGATCGGTGGGAATGAGCGGCCTTTCGCAGGTGTTGCCAGCAGTACCGGAGGAACTCCTACGTGAAGAATTACGAAGGCGCAAACATTCGCAACGTCGCCCTGGTCGGGCACTCACACTCGGGCAAGACCTCACTCGCATCGGCCATGCTCTTCACCGCCGGCGCCACGCAACGCCTCGGACGCGTGGATGAAGGCAACACCGTCACCGATTACGACGAAGAAGAAGTTTCTCGCGCGATGTCGCTGGCCGCGACCTCTGCCGTCGTCGAGTGGGGCAAAACCAAGATCAACCTCATCGACACTCCCGGCTTTAACATGTTCATCCATGAAGCCGAGATGGCGCTACCTGCTGTGGAAGCCGCGATCGTGGTCGTCGACGCCGTCAGCGGGGTCGAGGTCGTTACCGAGCGCATCTGGAGCTACGCCGACAAATTCGCGCTGCCGCGCGTAATCGTCTGCACCCGCATGGACCGCGAGCGCGCCGACTTCACCCGCGTGATGGAGTCGCTGACCTCAGCCTTCGGTCGCACCGTCGTTCCCGTTCAGCTACCCATCGGCTCCGAGAAGAGTTTCACCGGCGTCATCGACTTAGTGAAGATGAAGGCCTACACCTACGAGATGGGCGGCAACGGCAAAGCCAAGGTTGGCGATATTCCAGCCAACATGGCCGAGGAAGCCAAGGCCGCGCACGAGCGTCTGGTCGAGTCCGTTGCCGAAGGCGACGACGCCCTCATGGAAGAGTTTTTCGAGAATGGCACCATCGGCGAAGAGCACATCATTAGCGGTCTGCATAACGCCATTCGCGAAGACAAAATCTTTCCCGTGATCTTCGCTTCGGGCCTGGGCAACATCGGCACCGACGAAGTTCTGGACTTCATCGTTGACTATATGCCGACGGCGGTTGAGCGCGGCAGCATCACCGCCGCTCCCACGCCGAACAATGGCGAGCCCGCCGTGCGCAAGATCAGCGACTCCGAGCCGCTCTCGCTCTACGTCTTCAAAACTATCAGCGATCCGTTCTCGGGCCGCATCTCTTACTTCAAGGTCTTTTCCGGCGTGCTGAAGAACGATGCTACGCTGCAGAATTTCACCCGCGGCTCATCGGAAAAATTCGCGCACATCTCGTCGATGCAGGGCAAGACCGCCGTGCCGGTCAACGAACTTCACGCCGGCGATATCGGCGCCGTCGCGAAACTGAAAGAAACTCTGACCGGCGACACCCTCGGCGACAAAGGCTCGTCGATCCAGTATCCGCAGGTCACCTTCGCTGAGCCCGCCATCACCTTCGCCATCGAGCCCAAGACGCGCGCCGACGAAGACAAGCTGAGCAACGGCATCCACAAACTGATGGAAGAAGACGCCATGCTGCGCTTCTTCCGCGATGCGCAGACCAAAGAGTTCCTGATCGCAGGCACCGGCCAGCAGCACATCGAAGTCGTGGTTTCCAAGCTGAAGAACAGGTACCACACGGAAGTCATTCTGAAGGCGCCGAAGGTTCCTTACCGCGAGACCATTCGCGGACGCGCTGACGTGCAGGGCCGCCACAAGAAGCAGAGCGGTGGTCACGGCCAGTTCGGCGATTGCAAAATCAAGATGGAGCCTCTACCGCGCGGCGGCGTGTTTGAGTTCTCGAACGAGATCTTCGGCGGCGCCATCCCGAAGAACTTCATTCCCGCCGTTGAAAAAGGAATTGTGGAAGCGGCGGCACGCGGCTACCTCGCCGGCTTCCCGGTAGTCGATTTCAAAGTGATTCTGTACGACGGCTCCTATCACGATGTCGATTCGAACGAACTCTCCTTCAAGACCGCCGGTCGCATCGCCTTCCGCAAAGCAATGGAGCAAGCCAAGCCGACGCTGCTGGAGCCGGTCATGAGCGTCGAGATCACCATTCCCGATGAGTTTGCCGGCAACATCATGGGCGACCTGAACAGCCGCCGTGGCCGCATTCAGGGCATGGACAACAAGGGCGGCAAGACGGTCGTCAAGGCCGAGGTTCCCATGGCCGAGATGCTGACCTACGGCACCGATCTGACTTCGATGACCCAGGGCCGCGGCACTTTTTCAATGGAGATGAATCACTACGACGTGGTGCCGGCAGCGGCGCAGGAGAAGATCATCGCGGCAGCTAAAGCCGAACGCGGCGAAGAAGTGGAAGAAGAAGAGTAAGGACAGTTCATGGCATTTGGCCCTTAGCCGTTAGCCAAAGCTGAGTACATGCCGCTAAGAACATCGGGTGCCCCATCCTTCTCCGCTGCTTTTGCGGAGAGGGTGGGCCCTTTTCATTTGCCGCTCCTGAATCGATCCTGATCTCAAAGCGCTGCCCTGCGGTCCCGGACTGTGGTAGACTCCGCAACACTGAAAGACCCTCGCAAGTCTGATTTAAACCTGCAAGACCAACAACAGTACGGAAAATTGACTGCAACGAGGTCTCGTGATGAAAAGAGCGATTCTGGCCGCAACTGCTGCCCTGGTTCTCCTGACGCTTCCCGGTTGTGGTGGAGGCGGTGGTTCCACTCCCACCAATCCCACCGTAACCGTTGCTCCCGCTACCGCTAACGTGGCCGAAGGCTCGCAGCAACAGTTCACGGCCACGGTTAGCAACACCAGCGACACCAACGTCTCCTGGCAGGTGAACGGCGTCACTGGCGGCAACGCTACCGTCGGCACCATTAGCAGTTCGGGCCTCTACACCGCCCCGGACGTGATTCCCAGCCCGGCCAGTGTAACCGTTACCGCCTTCATCACCGATGCCCCGTCGATCTCCGGCAATGCCATCGTCACCATCACCGCTGTCACGTTCAACAACGGCTCGTTGAAGGGCAACTACATCTTCAGCTTCAGCGGCGTCGATACCAGCGGCAACGCCGTCTACGCGATTGGCGCGGTTACCGCCGACGGCAACGGCAATATCACCGCCGGCGAAGAAGATTTGAACGACGTCACCTCCGGCTACTTCAACGCGACTTCGACGACCGGCAGCTACAGCATCGGCGCCGACGGACGCGGGACGCTGAACATCAACAACTCGATCGGCAGCTTCCAGTTCGCCATCGCCATGAAGGCGCTCGACAATGCCGTGCTGAACGAAATCGACAACAATGTGGTTTCGGCGACCGGCAACCTGGAGGCTCAGGCCAGCTCCGGCATCACTGCACCCTCCGGCAACTATGCCTTCGGCTTCAACGGCAGCGGATTCGGCTGCGGACCCATCGCCTCGGCCGGTATCTTCGCCCTGAATGGCGGCACGGTCGGCGGCGTGCAGGACCTCAACTGCGGGGGCAGCATCGTCACCGGCCAGAGCTTGACCGGTACCTACGGAAGCGCCGACGGACTGGGACGCGGCACGGGAGCCTTCAGCGGCTCCAGCACCGGCTCCTCCAACATGATTTATTACGTCGTCTCCGGGAGTCGCTTCCGCTTCTTGTGTCCCGACCCGGCGACGTTCTTCCTCGGAAGCGCCGACCTGCAGACGCAGTCCTCGTTCTCGCCGGCCAACTTCAGCGGCCAGTACGTGATCAACACCTCGGCCAACACCAGTGCCGGCGTGTCCTACACACTCATCTCCATCAACGCGAATGGCGGCAATGTGTCTACCGGCTACTACGACGTGAATAACACCGGCACGGTCGGACAGGCGTCGCTTACTGGCGCGTATGACGTCGGAAGCAACGGCTATGTCAGCGGCAACTGGAACGTGAACGGCGTGGCCCTGCCGTACGGTATCTACCTCATCTCGCCCACGCAGGGTTATTACGTGGACGAGCGATCCAATGCCATCGGCGGCGGCAGCGTCTTCGCGCAAAGCAGCTCGGCCACCGGCAACTCCGCCTGGGCGGGAAGCTACGCCACCAAGCAGTTCGGCTACTTCCTCGTTGGAGGCGTGCTCACTGCACAGAACGCCAGCGGCGTCAGCGGCCAGATTTCCGCGGATGGCAATGGCAATCTGGCAGGAACACTCGACCTGAACGATCCCTCGGGAGTAGTTACAGGAGTTACCTTGCAAGGCACATACAATGTCGGCTCCGCCGCTCCCGGCCGCATGACCGTTGCCATCTCCAACAGTGTGGAAGGCACGCGTAACTACGTAGGCTACATCGTCGATTCGGGAAGGGTGTTGCTGCTGGAAACCGACAACAACCTGGTATCAGCAGGCGACGCGATCCGGCAGTTCTAGAGGAGCCGCAGTTCGCTTGTGGCTGTTCGCTCTTCGCTTTTCGTCCCAAGGCTGGGTGCCCCACTCATTCGAGGTTTTCGAATGAGTGGGTCTCACCAGGTACTTTCGCCCCTTTTGCCGGGGACCACCAGATACTGATCGATCTCTTCGCTTTTGCATCGGTTCAACGAACCGCCATGCCCAAGTCTCGCGCAGCGAGACGAAAGGTGACAGCCCACCGCTTCAGCGGTGGGTACGCGCGCATAAAATCCAGAGCCCCTTCAGGGGCGGCAGATGGTTGGAACACCTGCTCAGGTGAAGACGTCAATCGTCCGCCGACACCGTCACCTGCTGCGTGGATAACGCGTCAGACGGCATCGCCGGTATTTCCTGGTCCTTATACTGCAGCTGATAGAGCTTGTAGTAGATTCCGCGCTGCGCCAGCAGCTGCTGGTGCGAACCCATCTCGCGCACCTGACCTTTGTGCATCACGATGATCGTGTTGGCCCGCTGAATCGTGCTCAACCGATGCGCGATGATGATCGATGTGCGCCCCTCGACCATGCGCGTCAGCGCCTCGCGGACGCGGAACTCCGTTTCGGTGTCGACGCTCGACGTCGCTTCGTCGAGGATGAGGATCTTCGGATTGTGCGCTAGCGCTCGGGCGAACGAGATGAGCTGCTTCTGACCGGTAGACAAGGTGCTGCCGCGTTCGCGAACTTCTTCCTCAAAGCCACCGGGCAGCGACCGGATGAAGTCGGCGACATTAACCTGCTCGGCTGCTTCTTCGACGGCTTCATCCTGAATCCAGCGCGAGCCTAGCCGAATGTTATCGGCAACCGTACCGGAAAACAGGAACGGATCCTGCAGCACCACGCCGTAGCGACGGCGCAGATCGCTCAAGTCCATGTCGCGGATATCGACGCCGTCGATGCGGATCGCGCCCTTCTGCACATCGTAGAAGCGCAGCAGCAGCGAGATGATCGTCGTCTTACCCGCGCCCGTGTGCCCGACAATGGCTACCGTCGAGCCGGGCTCGATGACGAAGGATGCGTCGCGCAGAATCCAGTCGTACTCGACTTCGTCGGAACTCGCCTCGCCGTTCGATGAGGCTACGACCTTCAGCTTCTCGCCGCGGCTTGCTGCCTCTTCCGCAGCCTGCGCCATGGTGCGATAGGCGAACCATACGTGGTCGAACTCGATGCGCCCCGGTCCTTGGGGAACTTTAGGCGCGAGCGGCGAGACGATTTCCGGCTGTGTATCCAGCAGCTTGAAGACGCGCTCGCTCGATGCCATCGCCGCCTGCAGGATGTTGTACTTCTCGCTGAGGTCCTGGATCGGCCGGAAGAAGCGCTGTGCGTATTGCATGAAGGCCACCAGCACGCCAAGCGTGACGACGTTGCGCACGACCTGGTTGCCGCCGAACCAGATGACGCTGGCAATCGCGATCGACGACAGCACTTCGACCACCGGGTAATACACGGCGTGGGCCAGAATCGCGTCTTTGAACGCGTCCATGTGGGTCTGGTTGACCTTCTCGAACTCGTCGTACGAACGCTTTTCGCGATTGAACAGCTGCAATACGACAATGCCGGTCACGTGCTCCTGCAAGTAGGCATTGATACGGGCAATCGCCACACGGATGCGGCGATAACTGTCGCGCACCTTGCGGCGAAAAATCGAGGTCGCGTAAAAGATAATCGGCAACACCGCGAACGTAATCAGCGCCAGCTTCCAGTTCATCTTGAGCATGATCGTCAGGATGAACGCCAGCACGAAGATGTCTTCGAAGATCGAGACTACGCCGGCGGTAAACAACTCGTTCAGCGCATCGACGTCGCTGGTAACGCGCGTGACCAGCCGGCCGACAGGATTTTTGTCGTAGAAGGAAATGTGCAATCGCTGCAGGTGGCGGAAGATCTGGCTGCGCAGATCGAACATCACCTTCTGCCCGCTCCACTGCATGATGTAGGTTTGCGCGAACTCGAGCAAAAAGCTGAACAGCAGCAACCCGACATACATCCCGGCAATCTGCGCAATACCGGTCAATGGAGTTGGGCTGAGATAGCGGTCGAGCAGCGAATGAGCTTCGGTCTTGTTGGCGAGGTACTTATCGATGGCGACCTTGGTCAGGTAAGGACCGAGCACATCGGCGCCAGCCTTCAAAACGATAGCGCACAACGCCACCGCGACCTGCCAGCGATACGCGTGCAGGTAAGTCAGCAGACGCTTCATCAGGCGCGCGTCGTACGCCTTCCCAAGTACCTCTTCTTCGTGGATTCCAGCCATGAGCCCTTAGTTGATTGTATGCGAACCGGGGAACCTATATAGACGAGAGCAGCGGCGGAAAAGATGGAAAACCTGGGCTTTAGGAGCTACGCCAAATGCCGCAAAATCAATGCCGAGTTCTTCGAGCCAAAGGCGATGCAGTTACAGACCGCGTACTCGATCTCAGCGCGTCGCCCTGCTTCCGGCACGTAGTCCAGATCGCATTCCGGATCCGCCTGTTCGAGATTGATGGTCGGCGGAAGCTGGCGATGATGCATCGCAATCAGCGTCGCGGCAACGCCAGCTGCACCGCATGCTCCTTGCGGATGACCGATCTGCGACTTCAAACTGGACATGGGCGTGTTATAGGCCTGATCGCCCAGCGCGAGCTTCAGCGCCCGTGTCTCGATGCGGTCATTGAGCTGCGTCGACGTGCCGTGCAAGTTGACATAGTTCACATCGCCTGCGGCGATTCCAGCGTCGGCCATCGCCATCTGGATTGCGCGCGCCGGCTCTTCGCCGCATTCCTGCAGTCGCACACGATGAAAGGCCTCGCAGGTCGAACCGTAACCAGCAACTTCCGCCAGAATGCGCGCACCACGCGCGCGGGCATGTTCGTACTCCTCGAGGAAGAACATCCACGCGCCTTCAGCCACAACAAAGCCATCGCGATCGAGCGAGAATGGCCGCGAAGCACGTTCCGGCTGATCGTTCCAGGACGTGGTCATGATCTTCATCAGCGTGAAGCCTTTCATGATTCCCGGCGCAATCGGCGCATCGACGCCGCCGACCAGCATCATTGGCAGAAAGCCAAACTGAATCTGTCGTAGCGCGTAGCCAAGAGCGTCCGTCGACGAAGTGCAGCCGGTCGTTATGACGTGACTCATGCCGCGCAAGCCGAAGCGCATGCTGATTTCGCTGGAAAGCGTGCCCATCGTCCCGCTGGGAATGCAGAACAAGCTGACATTCTTAACGTGGCCTGTGAGCCAGAGACGAACCTGCTCTTCGGAAAATTCCTGCGCGCCGCCGCCGGAACCCAGCACAACGCCAATCTCACGTTGCTCAGAAAGCGACAGTTGCGAGGTTTCGCAACCGGCATCGCATAGCGCCTCAGTCGACGCCGCCAGCGCCAGCGGCACCACCCGCGACACGTGCTTCCTCTCGCGCGCCTCCATCCAGTCCAGTTCGTTGAAGTTCTGGATTTCGCCGGCGATGTGTACGGGAAGTTCGCTGGGATCGAAGCTGCGAATGCGCTTTACACCGCTGACACCATCGAGCGCAGCGCGGCAGAATGCCTGGTTTCCAACACCGTTCGGGCTGACCGCACCCATTCCCGTGATGACGACGCGTTTTTTCATGGATACATTTGGCATTTGGGACTTGATAGTTAGTACTTAGCTTTGATGCCAGCCGCAACGCCTAAACGGACGACAATCACCTCGCGTCATCATAATATGCGCTCTGAATGCTGCTCGCCTTTTTCCACGCAGAGTTCTGGCAACCGCCGTTTCGAAACGGGATGTAAGCTAGATGCTAATCGCTAATTGCTGAGCCAATGTCACTGGGAATTTACATCTCGGTCCCGTTCTGCCGCACTAAGTGCAGCTTCTGCAACTTCGCCTCCGATGTGTTTTCCCGCGGCCTATTCGAGAGGTACGTGCAGCAAGTGTGCTCGGATGTCGAGTCTGCCGGCAAAATCGCTCGCGAGCTTGCAGCAACTCTGGATCGGCGTGTCGACTCCATTTATCTGGGTGGCGGCACACCTTCCATTCTCGCCCCAGACCAGTTGGAGCGCATATTTCACGCAGTGCGCAGCAGTTTCGACGTCGAGCCCAGCGCTGAAATCACCGTAGAGTGCGCGCCGGGAACAATCAGCGTCCCGATCCTCCAGACCGTGCTCAATTGCGGCGTGAATCGCGTCAGTCTGGGCGTGCAGTCGTTCGTCGACAAGGAGAGCTCCTCCGTCGGACGCCTGCACACGCGCGCTATTACTCTCGACGACATTGTGCGACTTCGTGCCGCCGGAATCGGCAACATCAGCATCGACTTGATTGCGGGGCTGCCGCACCAGACCGCGGAGAGCTGGGAATACTCTCTGAGCGAGACACTCGCAATCGGCGTTCCCCACGTCAGCGTCTACATGCTGGAAGTCGACCAGGATTCGCGCCTGGGCAACGAGCTACTCGCGGGAGGCAGTCGTTATCACGCGCATTTTGTTCCCGACGACGATCTCACCGCGGATCTTTATTTGGCCGCCTGCGAGCGTTTGGACAGCGGTGACGTGAAACAGTACGAGATTTCTAACTTCGCCCGCCCCGTCACGCACGGCATCGGCTTGCGCGACTCGCGTCATAACCTCAAGTACTGGACGCGGCAGCCTTATCTCGGATTCGGCGTCGACGCGCATTCGATGTTGCCAGCCGGCGATGAGCTGAAAGCGCGTGGAGTCGAATCAGTGCGCTTCGCTACGCAGGATTCGTTGGAGGCGTTCTCGGCAACCGTCGACCGCGCGCGACAGCTTACGGAATCACGTCAGTTGGTGGACGAACGAGCAGCGTTGGAAGAGTCATTTTTCCTCGGGTTGCGGCTGAATCGCGGAGTTTCGGAGGATTCGCTGAGGAAGCGATTTGGCGATGTGCCGATTGACGACTACTCATCGACCATCACAGAGCTGATCGACGACGGACTGCTCGAGCCAGCAGCAGGCTACCTTCGCCTGACGTCCCGCGGCCGATTGCTATCGAACGAAGTTTTCGCGCGCTTCTTACATGACAAGATTATCGGCGGCTAGCCAACCGCCGCATCCAGCGGCACATTCGACGTCACCAGGTATCGCTTCGCTTTTTCCTGAAGCGCCGCGCTTAACGCGATACTCTTCCCCGATTCCAGACTCGCCTGTACGGCCACACTGTCGCAGGTCGCGACCAGCTTTCCGGTCTCGTCGTTATACATCTGGTGGATGAAACGGAAGTACTTTTCGCCAACCGCAAGGAAGCCACTCTTGATCTCTACGAGTTCTCCGCCGCGTAGCTCCTCCAGAAATTGGTAGTTCTGGCGCACGATGGCGATGCGCTGATTTTGCTGCTTGATCGACGCCGGCGTCATGCCAATCGCGTGCAGCAGAAACCACGTTGCCTGATCGAAGCGCGAGACGTACATGCGCGAATTCATGTGGCTGGCATCGTCATATTCCGACGCCAGCACCGCACCCTTGAACGTGTGTACCCACTCAGACATTAAAAGCTCCCGGAAATCAGCGGTTAGCGACTAGCATTTGGCATTTGGCGAAAACTCGATATTCACAATTCTCACCGCCCCTAAAAAGCTGCAGAAACTTTCGCCTCAGCTTTCGCGATGCCAACAACGAACTCTGCCATCAGCTCGATCGTCTTGGCCTCTTGATCCCGATGCGGCGAGTGCTTGCAATCTTGCAGTACGGCAATCTGCGTCTGAGGAGCGCCGGCTCTGATCGCTTCGACTTGCGCTATGGTACCGTACTCATCCTGCTCGCCCTGTATGCAGAGAACGGGGCAAGTGATTCGCGGCACATACTCCTCGATGTTCCACGAACGAAACGCCGGATCGAGCCAGATATTGTTCCAGCCCCAGAACGTCGCATCGACGTTGGCATGATACCGCCCCAGCCGCTGCGGAAAGTCTGTTGTCTCGTACGTAATTTTCGCCTGCGCGATGCTGGCGATGCTCAGGTCCTCGACGAAGACATGCGGCGCCTCCAAAATCAGACCGCTGACGGCGTCGGGATAGCGGCCGCCGAAGATCAGGGAAATTGAACCGCCGTCGCTGTGTCCGATCAAGACCGGCTTCACGATGCCGAGTTTGTCGAGCAGCTCCGGCAGCACAACTTGGCCTTCATGGTGCATGAAGCGCACTGGCCGCTTCTCCATGAGCTTGTCGGAGTTGCCGTGGCCGTAACGCGAATAGACCAGCACGCCGCAACCAGTACGGGCGGCCAGCTTCTGCGGAAAGTCCTTCCACAACGCAATGGAGCCCAAGCCTTCGTGCAGCATGACCAGCGTCGGCCGAGCCGAAGCCTGCGGCTCAATCCACAACGTCTCCAGCCGCTTGCCGGCGACGATAACTTCATCTCTCGTAATTGATGGGTCCATATCTGCGTTTGCGATCAACCAGCGCTTTGCTTTTCCCTTTTCGCCAGCAAATACCGCTGCAATTTTCCAGTCGCCGTCTTTGGTAGTTCGGCCACGAATTCGATGTAGCGCGGATATTTGTATGGCGCCAAGCGCGTTTTCACGAATCCCTGAAGCTGCCTTCGCAACTCGTCGTTTGCCGCAGAGCCATCCTTCACCACCACAAAAGCTTTCGGCTTCACCAGACCCGTTTCGTCCGTACAGGCGATGACGGCAGCTTCCAGCACCGCTTCGTGTGCGATTAGTGCGGACTCTACTTCCATCGGCGACACCCAGATGCCGCCAACCTTCATCATGTCGTCGCTGCGTCCGCAATAAACCAAGTAGCCGTCAGCATCCTCGCGATACTTGTCGCCCGTACGCATCCACTCGCCGAGAAATGTCGCACGCGTCTTCTCGCGATTATTCCAGTAGCAGGCAGCGGTCGTTGGACCAGCGATATGCAACTCGCCGATCTCGCCTGCAGGAACTTCCGCGCCAAGCTCGTCCATTAGACGCACACGATAGCCCGGCACCGGAATGCCCGACGTTCCATATCGCACAGCACCGGGCCGATTGGATACGAAGCAATGCAACATCTCCGTCGAGCCGATGCCGTCGATGATCTCGACACCCGTCTGCTCCGTCCACGCCTTGCCCACCGGCTCCGGCAACGCCTCGCCCGCCGACCCACAAAGCCGCAGGGCGTGCTCGCCGCGACGCGGCAGGTCCGGCGAAGCCAGCAGTGAGCTGAACAACGTCGGCACGCCGAAGAAAATCGTCGGTCTCTGCTCACGCAGGATGCGACTGACCTCTGGCGGCTTTGGGCGGCCCGCGAACAAGATTGACGTTGCTCCCACGGAAATCGGGAAAGTCAGCGCATTGCCGAGCCCGTAGGCAAAAAACAGCTTAGCCGCAGAATAAATTACGTCGGCGGCGCCGATGCCGAGCACGCCTTGCCCATAAAGCTCGGCCGTCTGCACCAGGCTGGTCTGCACATGCACCGCGCCTTTGGGCCGACCCGTAGAGCCGGACGAGTACAGCCAGAAACACGCATCGTCCGGACGCGTCGGGAACGGCTCACATGTCGCCGAAGCCGTGCCCATCAACCGGGAAAGCTGCAAGTCGCCAACGCCATTATCTCCGGCGACGATTGTCTGTCCAGCCCAGTCGCAGATCTGCGCCGCTTCCGACATCGCAGCAAGTCGCCCTTCGGAGACGATGGCTGCGCTGGCGCAACTGTCGCTCAGTACATACGCGTAATCGCTGGCGGACCACACGGTGTTGATGGGCACCGGCACAATGCCGGCCTTGATCGCACCCAGAAAACAGGCCGGAAAATCGATGCTGTCGTACAAGCAGAGCAGAACGCGCTGCTCGGGCTGCAATCCGAGTTCACGCAGGACATTGGCGCAGCGATTCGCCCGCTCAGCCAGCTCAGCATAAGAGTGCGGGCCGGCCTCGTCGATGAAGGCGATGCGGCTGGCGCGCTCAGGCGTGAGATTACGCTCCAGCAGATCGACGGCTGCGTTGTAGTACGAAAACTCCACAGATTACTCGTGCGGATCTGCCGCCCGCTCGTTGATGGCAGTCAGTGTGGCTACCGACCCCTGCAATGCGACTCGCTGGTGATAGAACCATAGTCCGTGCAAGCCGCCGAGTTCTTCGCCGCCGCCGGCACGGCCCGGTCCGCCGTGCAGGCACGAAGGCAGCACGATGCCGTGGCCGGTGTGACTCTCGCCAATCGCAGGATCGATCAGCATCACACGGCCGTGCGTCGTACCCAAAGCAACGCCGGCTTCCGCCAGGAACGCTGTGTCGCCGCTGTATACCGAGGCAGCCAGTGATCCGCCACCGCGACGCGCAAGTGCGAACGCCTCCTGCTTGTCACGATAAGGAACGACAGTGGCTACAGGACCAAACACCTCGACCTCATGAATTACATCGGCCTTGCCAGCATCGCGGACCTTCAGCAGCGTGGGCGAGACAAATGCTCCGCGGCCGATATCGGCATCGAGCGGTGCAAGGTTCTCCGCCGTGTACGCGACGTCAGCCTGCGTTTTCAACTTGGCTATGCCTTCTTCCACGGCCTTGCGCTGGGCCATGTTGACGACGGGGCCCATGCTCGTCATCGGGTTTGCCGGATCGCCGACAACCTGCGTCTTCAGCGCCGTGACCAGCGAATCGACAACCGCCTGCACTTGGTCCTGCGGCACCAGGATGCGACGGATCGCCGTGCATTTCTGCCCAGCCTTCGAGGTCATCTCGCGCAGCACCTCGCGCACGAAGAAGCCGAATTCCGGTGAGTCCGGCGCGACATCCGGACCGAGCAACACCGAGTTCAAGCTGTCGGCCTCGATATTCACGCGAATATTCTGCTGGCGTATGCGCTTGTGCTGTTTGATTTGCTCGCCGGTATCAGCTGAACCGGTGAAGGCTACGACATCGCCGAGTTGCAGATGATCGAGCAGATCGTTAGGCGAGCCGCACAGAATCGACAGCGCTCCCGGAGGCAGCACTCCAGCTTCGATTACCGCGCTCACCATCTCCTGCGCCAGCCAAGCCGTCGAAGTCGCAGGCTTCGCCAGAACGGGCACGCCGGCCAACAAGCTTACCGCGGCCTTTTCCCACAATCCCCACGCAGGGAAATTGAAAGCGTTGATGTGGACGGCAACGCCGTGCAGAGGCACGCCGACATGCAGTCCCTGGAAGTTGGCATCGCGCGCCAGGCGCATTGGACCGCCATCGCGCAGGAAATGCGCGTCGCCCAGCTTGCCGCCCAGCTTGGCGAAATATTTCAGCGTGCCGATCGAGCCATCAACATCTATCGCCGCGTCGGCCTTGGTATTGCCGGAATTCTTGCGCGCGATCTCGAACCACTCGTCGCGACGCGCCACCAACGCATCGGCAATCTTGCCCAGCAACTCTGCCCGCTGCGCATAAGATAGCTTGCGCAATTCCGGGACCTCCCACATTGCGGGAGTACTCCAAAGCGGCGTTCAGGTCCAGACCCTTCGAACTGGCCGAAGCGACGATTTCCCCGGTCGTAGGATTCACCAGCGGCGCACCCTTTCCCGTACCGGCCTGCCACTTGCCGCCGAGGTAGCTTTGCAGCACCTTGGCTTCCGATCCAATGCTATTTTCAACTGTACTTGCCATGATTTATGCGATCTCCGATGAAGACAGGTGCTGCTCTACCCAGGGGACGGCCCACTTCGCGGCATCTTCTTCCGGCAAAGTTCCTGAGCTGGCGTCGTGCATCAGCATCTCGCCCGCCCGGCGGGCGCCGAGTTCGGACAGAAGCTTGTCGAAGCGAATGCCGCCGTGGCAGAAAGTGTCTTTGTAGGTCGAATCCCCGAGGGCAATCACGTTATAGGTAATGTTGCTGAGGTTCGGTTTCTCGGTTTCTAAACTGTTGAACAATTGCTGGGCGTTGTCAGGCACGTCGCCGCTGCCGTAAGTCGAGGTGCAGATGAGGAACGTGCCGCCGCCCTGAAAAACGCTGGCGTCCAGCCCGTCCATGACCTGGATGCTGGCCTGATGGCCGGCGGTCTCCAACGCCTGCTGAACCTCTTGCGCCACCATCTCGGCGGTCCCGGTCATGGTGCCGACCAGGATCTTGATGTCGACTGGCATCTTCGCTTGTCCCCACGTGCGAGCCGGCTTGCGGCTTCAGCTCTTCCCACACCTTGGCACTATTATACGTGCCGCCCCGGAAGTATAATGCATCCACCGTGGCGCGAAAACGCGACATAATGCATGCCGAGGAAAGCGAGCAGCCTGAGGTGTCTTCGGCCGCCGCTCCGCCGGAGCAGGAATCGGCAGCGGAGTCCGAATATTTGACGCTCGTGGGCGAGCGAGTCCGCCAGACCCGCGCCCGCCGCGGCATGACCCGGAAGATCCTGGCGCGCGATTCGGGAGTCTCGGAACGCTATCTGGCGCAGCTCGAAACCGGACAAGGCAATATATCGATTCTGCTGCTGCGGCAAATCGCGAACGCACTCGATATTCCGGTTGAGGCGCTAGTGCTCGACGGTCCCGAGCCGCCGGTCGATCTGGTGCACACGACGGAATTTCTGCGGCGCATGCCAGCTTCGGAGTTGGCCGAAGCTCGCCGAGTGCTGGTCGCGCACTTTGGCGGAGTCGATCTCGAGGCGCGTCGTGGACGCATCGCCCTCATCGGACTGCGTGGTGCCGGCAAATCCACGCTGGGCGCACTTCTTGGCGAAAACCTGGAAGTTCCCTTCCTCGAACTGGACCGCCTTATCGAGCAAGAGAGCGGCGTCGGGCTCAGCGCCATCTTCGATCTCTATGGACAGGGCGGCTTTCGTCGCCTGGAGCGCCGCTGCCTCGACCAGGTCATCGAGCGCTATCCGCGCTTCGTGCTGGCGACCGGCGGCAGCCTGGTCTCCGAGCCCGCGACCTTCGAACGCCTGCTTACTATGTGCTACACCGTCTGGCTGCGCGCCACGCCCGAGGAGCACATGCAGCGCGTCATCGCCCAGGGCGACATGCGTCCCATGGCCGACAATCGCGAGTCGATGTCAGATCTGAAGCGTATTCTCGAGGTCCGCGAACCGCTCTATCGCAAGGCCGATCTCATCCTTGAAACGAGCATCCTAAGCCCCGAGCAGGCAGCGAATCGGCTGATCGAGACGTTGCGCGAGAGCTGAAGCTGCACGACTCGACATGCAAAATAATTCCTAGCCCAGCCCCTATTAAATGCACTATAATGCATCTATATCACGTGGGGATGTGACCGCCTTTCGGCGCCGATCTTTGAGGAGATTTCACCTGCATGCCTGAAGTTAAAGAAGCGGAGCTCGTCACTTTTGACGCGCCTGCGGAAGAGTACCGCCATTGGCATCTGACCATCGATGGCCGTATTGCCACCTTGGCCATGAACGTCAACGAAGATTGCGGCTTGCGTCCGGGCTACAAACTCAAGCTCAACTCGTACGACCTGGGCGTCGACATCGAGCTCTACAACATTTTGCAGAGTATCCGCTTTGAGCATCCGGAAGTCGCTTGTGTAGTACTGACCAGCGCACGCGATCGCATGTTTTGTGCCGGCGCCAATATCTACATGCTCGGCACGTCCACGCACGCGTGGAAGGTGAACTTCTGCAAGTTCACCAACGAAACCCGCAACGGTATGGAAGACTCCAGCGAGCACGATGGGCTGCGATTCCTCGCAGCTGTAAACGGCACTTGCGCGGGCGGCGGATATGAGCTCGCCCTGGCTTGCGATGAGATCGTGCTCATCGACGACCGCTCCAGTGCCGTCAGTTTGCCGGAGGTTCCGTTGCTGGGCGTACTGCCGGGGACCGGCGGACTCACGCGCGTGGTCGACAAGCGCAAGGTGCGCCGCGATCTCGCCGACATGTTCTGCACCAATCCTGATGGCGTGAAAGGCGAGCGCGCCAAGGAGTGGGGGCTGGTAGACGAAGTGGCTGCGCCGGCGAAGTTTCAGGAAGTGGTACGCGCCCGCGCCGAAAAACTTGCGCAGACCTCGACTCGTTCGGCAGACGCCAAGGGCATCAAGCTCAGCAAGCTTGATCGCACGATCGACGACAGCGGATATCACTACAAGTATGTAGACGTAACCTTCGATCGCGCCGCGCGGACGGTGACTCTCACGGTGCGAGCTCCCGAAGGCGATCAGCCGCAGACCATCGACGCGATTCACGCGGCCGGCGACCAGTGGTGGCCGCTGCAGATGGCGCGCGAGCTGGACGATGCCATCCTGATGCTGCGCGTCAATGAGCTGGAGCTTGGGCTTTTGCTGTTAAAAACGGCGGGCGATCCGCAGGCAGTGCTGGCATCTGACGCTGTGGTACTCGCCAACCAGAATGACTGGCTCGTGCGCGAAACCGTCGGCATGCTGCGCCGCACTTTCGCCCGGCTGGACGTTTCTTCGCGCACCATGTACGCGATCATCGAGCCGGGTTCGTGCTTCGCCGGCGTGCTCTTCGAGCTGGCGCTGGCCGCCGATCGCAGCTACATGCTGGCGCTTCCGGAAGGCGAAGGCGACGCGCCCAAGATCGCGCTCGACGACTTCAACTTTGGCCTGCTGCCGACGGTCAACGATCGTGGCCGACTGGAAACACGCTTCAGCGGAGACGCCACTCATATGAGCGCCGCGATCGAAGCCAAGGGCAAGCTACTCGGCCCCGAACAGGCCTTGGACCTAGGGTTGATTACCCTCGCGCCCGATGATCTCGACTGGGAAGACGAGGTACGCATCGCCATCGAAGAGCGCGCCAGTCTTTCGCCGGATGCGCTCACCGGCATGGAAGCCAGCTTGCGTTTCCCTGGCGCCGAGACGCTGGAGACGAAAGTTTTCGGACGGCTGTCGGCGTGGCAAAACTGGGTCTTTATCCGTCCGAATGCGACCGGCGAGCAGGGCGCGCTGAAGCTGTTCGGCAAAGGATCGAAGGCGAAGTTTAACTGGGAACGAGTGTAAACAGCAGCTGTCGGGCTTCGCGCCGCGTCCGCAAGCCCATCTTTGATACGGCCGACTCTAGTCGCAGCCCGACTGAAGTCGGCCAAAACAAGTTACTACGCATTGACGCTGGCCTGAAGGCCAGCTCTACCGAAATCGAGGCATCACATGGCAATCAATTATCAGGACCGCATTCCTAACAACGTTGATCTGGGATCAAACCGCACGCTGCAGCGCGCGCTGGAGCACTGGCAGCCGGAATTCCTGAACTGGTGGCAGGAACTCGGCCCGAAAGATTTCCAGGTCGCCGACGTCTACCTGCGTACCGCGACCTCGGTCGATGCTAAGGGTTGGGCGACGTACGGCTACGTGCGCATGCCCGAGTATCGCTGGGGAATTTTTCTCGCCAACCGTGATCCCGAACGCAAGATTGGTTTCGGCGATCACTACGGCAAAGAAGTCTGGCAGCAGATTCCCGGCGAGTATCGATCCACGCTGCGCCGCCTGATCGTCACTCAGGGTGATACGGAGCCCGCGTCCGTCGAGCAGCAACGCATGCTGGGACACACGGCTCCGTCGCTTTACGACCTGCGCAATCTTTTCCAGGTCAATGTCGAGGAAGGCCGGCATCTTTGGGCGATGGTTTACCTGCTGCACGCCTACTTTGGCCGCGACGGACGCGAGGAGGCCGAGGAGTTGCTCGAGCGCCACTCTGGGGACGCCGACAAGCCGCGCATTCTCGGCACTTTCAACGAGCCCATCCGCGACTGGCTTAGCTTTTTTATGTTCACGTACTTCACCGATCGCGACGGCAAGTTTCAGCTGAAGTCGCTGGCAGAGTCGAGCTTCGATCCGCTGGCGCGTACCTGCTCGTTCATGCTGACCGAAGAGGCGCACCACATGTTCGTCGGCGACACCGGCATCAGCCGCGTCATCAAGCGCACCCTTGAAGTAATGAAGGAACTGAACAGCGACGATCCCGTGGCGATCCGCAAGGCGGGCGCGGTCGATCTGCCCACCCTTCAGCGCTACCTGAACTTCTGGTTCAGCTCGTCACTGGACCTGTTCGGCTCGGAGAGCTCATCGAACGCGGCCTCCTACTTCGCCAATGGCTTGAAGGGGCGCCCTGACGAAACGCGATACGAGGATCACGTGGCCACCGATCAGATCTACTCGCTCGACGTTCCCGATGGACTCGGTACGAAGACGGAAGAGATCCCGATGCGCAACGCGATGAACGATGTCACCCGTGGCTCGTACGTGAAGGACTGCGACATGGGCGTGACGCGATGGAACCGGCTGATCGAGAAGGCCGGCCATTCGTTCCGCCTGGCGCTCCCCAGCACGCGCTTCCGCCGCAGCATTGGTGTGTGGGCGAATGTGCCGACCGATCCGGCGGGTAATCCGATTCCGCAGGAGGAGTTCAACGCGAGGATCGCAGGCTGGCTGCCCAGCGAGGCGGATCAGGCATACATCCTGAGCCTGATGCAAGGCGTTTACGAGCAGGGCAAGATGGCGGCCTGGATCGCGCCTCCGGATCGCGGCATCAACAACAATCCAGTCAATTACGAATATGTGAAGCTGCAGTAAGGCAGTGGCTAGTGGCTAGTGGCTAGTGAACCGTGCGCGTCTGTGGATCGAGTGTGGGGTCTTGGCAGTTCGTTTTCAGTGCTCATTGGCGGACTGAGGAGATAGCGACCGGCAGTAAACGGCTTAGTCCGACACATTAGCCGCGCAGCTCCGAGATGGAGTTAGCCCGGGGTGTAAACCCGGGTAAGCAACATAAATCGGCAGGATCCGCGTCAGCGGCGACACCGCCCTTTTCTTTTATGCATATTGCCATCATCGGTTCTGGTCCGGCGGGATGTTATCTCGCCGACCACCTGCTCCGGCTGTTGCCGGACGCCTCCATCGACATCCTAGAGAAACTCCCAGTACCGTTCGGCCTGATTCGTTATGGCGTCGCCCCCGATCACCAAAGCACAAAGAACGTGGTCCGCGTCTTCGATCGCCTGCTCAGCCGCGAGCGCGTGCAGTTCTTTGGCAACGTTGAGGTCGGACGCGATGTGAAACTCGACGAACTGATGTCGTTCTATGACGCTGTGGTGGTCGCAACTGGAGCAGCCCGGAGCCGGCAGCTTGGAATTGCCGGCGAGAATCTTCGCGGTGTGCTTGGATCGGGGGATTTCGTCAGCTGGTACAACGGGCATCCACACAACCAGTCGCCGGCGATTGACGGAGCGAAGTCTGCCGTCGTGATCGGCAACGGCAACGTTGCTCTCGATGTCGCGCGCATTCTTGCGAAAGGCCGCAAAGAACTTGCCGGCTCGGACATTCCGGCCGAAGTGCTGGACTGGCTGGAAGCTCAGCCGCTCGAGGCCGTTCACATCGTAGGCCGCCGCAGCTCCTCCGATGCCAAGTTCAATGAGCACGAGCTGGCAGAACTGGGCACGCTGCAGCGCGCACACCTGGTAGTCAGCAACCCTGAAGAACTCACAGGCGACGGAGCCGTGGTGAACGTCCTACGCAGCTTTGCCGACGCTCAGAAGCGCGAGACTCCCGTCACCATCAACTTTCATTTCAATCTCGCTCCATCGACGTTCATGGGTGAAGACAAACTTACCGGGGTTCAATTCCGGTCGCCGTCTGGCGAGATGGTCGAGATTCAGGCACAGCTCGCCGTGACCTGCGTCGGTTACGAGTCTCTGCCCTGCTGCTCGGCTTCGCCGCAGAATGGCATCTTCGCCAACGACCATGGCAAGATCGGCGAGCGACTGTATGTTGTGGGCTGGGCCAAGCGCGGTCCGTCGGGAACAATCCCGACCAACCGCGTAGAGGCGCAGCAGCTCGCGCAAAAGATGGCGCAGGAAATTTGTTCGAATGGAAGGCCCGGCCGGGAAGCGTTGCAGCGAGTTCTGGAGGAGCGCTGTGTGCGCTGGGTCAACTATGCGGGCTGGCGCAACATCGACGCCGCCGAGCTATCTTGTGCGGACACATCACGTTGCCGCGAAAAATTCTGTAGCACCAATGAGATGCTCGACACAGCCCATGCCGGCCAGTTCCGTCCCGCCTAAGTTTCTGCTTTGCATCGCCATCGCAGAATGGCTACGATACGTAGCCAACGGCAGCGTGCTCGCCCGGAATCCAAGATGAGGACATGCTTCAAACTCGCAACATGGGCCGAGTACGCTGTGCCGAGCAACTACCACACAGCTTCTCAGGGATGAGTATCACCACAACGCCCGAATGCAAGACCACTTTGCGGCGCATGCATCGCGCAGGCTTGCGCACGGTTGCGCTGGTGGAAGCGCTGAAGGGTGGGCTGGCGCTGCTGGGTGCTTATGTCTTCATACGCATGATCAGGCACGATGTCGATTTTGAAGACGCGGCCGAGCACATCCTGTTCTTTCTGCACATCAACCCCAACCGGCATCTCCCACACCAGTTCCTCGACGCGGTCAGTAAGCTGTCCAGCGCCAGCATCATCAACATTCTCGGCATTGCACTCGCGTACGCCATCCTGCGTTTCATCGAGGGCTACGGGCTGTGGAAGCAGCGTGCGTGGGCCGAGTGGCTGGCCATCATCTCCGGCTGCGTCTACCTGCCGTTTGAGATCTGGAAGGTGATCAAGCATCCAAACCAGTTCCACTTTGTCGTGCTAGGGATCAACATCCTGGTTGTGCTCTACATTGCATGGGTGCGCTGGGACGAGATTAAGGCCGCGCGCGCGACGCCTGTAAGCGCCTGAGTGTCACTGGCCGGTAGCCGCCATCTGGGAAGCCTCTTCTTGCAGGGCCTGCAATACGCCGTGACGCGAGGCTTCATTCTCCGCGCCGAATGATGGCGGTTCGATCTGCTCCAGATACAGCCACGCCGAATGAGCGGGTGATAAGTCCCCGCGTTCCTGAGCGGCACTCGCTGCCTCGCACAGCAGGGCAAACGCCAGAGTCTGGCTCAGCCGATGCAGCAGCTTGCGCGCATAGAGTTTCGCGCTCTTGTCGTTGCGCGTGGTGATGCCGACGGCTTCGGCATCGGTCTCCAGCCGGGCGTCGAGTCCCATGCGCAAACGGATGAGCGCTTCCGGCAGCTTCTCGACGATACCGCGCACGCGCGCCTGATACTGCTCCCATCCGCGATACTTAGGACCCAGCAGCCGCGGGAGTTCCAGCGCCTGGATGTTCGCCGGACCCTCCCAAACGGTGAGCACTTGCGCGTCTCGCAGCAATCGCGCGACAGGATAATCGCTGGTGTAACCATTCCCTCCAATCAACTCCAACGCAGCGCGGCTGGCGGCGATGGCGTATTCAGCAGTCAAATACTTCGCAAACGCGGTCGAAAGACGCAACCATGTGCGGCGCTCGGCATCGCGCTGCACCTCATCGAAGGTGATGGCTGCTTCGAAGGCCAGCAGCGCACCGGCTTCGAACTCTACACGCATGCGCAGCAGTTCGTCCTGCACCATGGGATACCCGGCGAGCACATGGCCGAATGCATGGCGCGACTTCGTCCATGCCAGCGCCTCGCGCAAGGCACGCCGCTGCACGCCAACCGATCCGACAGCGTTGTGCACGCGGCTATACTCCAGCGCCTCCATCATCAGCTTGAATCCATGCGGAGGCGGCGCGATCTCGACCGCCTCGGCGCCGAGCAGATCAATCTCGCCGGTAGGCAGCCCTTTCGTTCCCAGCTTGTCTTTCAGGCGACGGATACGATAGTGATTGGGCGAGCCGTCCGCGAGGTGGCTAGGAACGATATACAGTCCCAGACCGGCCGATCCCTCTGGCGCACCCTCAGGCCTTGCAGTCGCCACAGCCAGCCCGCTGTTGGCGTTCGAAGTGAACCACTTTAATCCGTGCAGCGCGAAATTCTGGCCATCGCGAACGGCTCGTGTCGTAGTCGCGCCAACATCGCTGCCGCCGTGCTGTTCTGTCGCCCAGGTACCGCCGGTCTTGGCGAGCCCATCCATCCGCATCAAGTCGTGTAAGTATCTCTGCCGCACGGAGTCGGGCGCATGCGATCTCAGAACATAGGCCACGGCGCCAGTCAGCGTCACCGGACAATGCAAGCTGATGTCGGATTGCGAAAGGATAAACCCCATCGCGAAGGTCAGCAGATGCGGAGCGCCTTCGGCATACGGCAGGCCGATGATGCCGCGGCGATAGACCTCGGCATGCTGCTCGTCATACCAGCGGTTCGCAACGATGCGGTTGATGACCTCGCCGTTCCGGTCCCAGGTTTCGAGCGCAGGCGGAGCGTAGCGATCGGTGTAGTTCGCCTGGGCATCGACTTCGGTTCGCACCCACTCGAAAAATTCGGCGAGTCGAGCGGAGTAGCCGCTCATGCGCGGCACGCGCGCTACAAGCAACGGCTCAACGTAAGGATCGAAGGTGTGCGGGCTGGTCATAGTCGCCTCCGCCACAAGTAAGGAAACTATGGCACGGGCCCCGCGTTTGCGCGAGAGAGAACGCCTGATTTCAGAGCAGCATTCTCGAATTGAAACGACGGCTGAGTGAGCTTCCGGCGAGCCGCGTTCCCGCTGAACTTGTTACAGTAGAAGCCGAGCCGGAGCCTGTCCGGCAGAGACGCTCATGGCTGAAATACTGCTCGAGATTTGTTGCGGCTCCGCGGAAGATGCGCTGGAGGCGGCCGCCGGGGGCGCGAACCGCGTTGAACTCTGCTCCGCCTTGTTTCTCGGCGGACTCACGCCGAGCCTAGGCTCGCTGCTTCAGGTGAAAGCGCGAACGGATGTGCCGGTGATGGCGATGAATCGGCCGCGGCAGGCCGGCTTCTGCTATTCGCAAACCGAGTTCGCCGTGATGGAACGCGATGCCGAAACGCTGCTGGAGCACGGCGCCGACGGTCTGGTGTTTGGGATTCTCAACTCCGACGGCACGATCGACCTTGAGCGCGCGCGCAGTCTTTATAAGAGGATCGGCACAAAGCAGGCTGTGTTTCACCGCGCGTTCGATGTCACACCTGACCCGTTTCGCGCGCTGGAGCAGCTGATTGATTTGGGCTTTACTCGCGTGCTCACCAGCGGACAGAGGAACGACGCGCCCGACGGCGCCGATCTCATCCGGCGGCTGATCGAGCGCTCCGACGGACGCATCGAAGTGCTTCCCGGAGCCGGTATCACGCTCGCGAATGTTCGGTCGTTTGTGGAAGCCACCGGCTGCGCGCAAATCCATATGACGGCTTTTTGCACACAGGAAGACAAGTCCACGCTGGCGCATCCCGACATTTATTTCGGCGCTCCGGGTGGGCCGCCGGAGGCGCAGTTCCAACTCACCGATCGCGGATACGTTCGCCGCGTGAAAGAAGAACTCGCAGCGATCGGAAAAGCAGATCCCTCGCGGGCCGGAGCCCGCTCGTGATGACAACCAAACGTGTTCGAGCCTTTTCTATTCTGATTGCGCTCATCTGGATGTCGTTGTCGTTTGCGGTTATGACGCTCGCGCAGTCCACAAAACCAGGTGTTCCAACCAAAGCACCCGAGTCCTGGACGGACGCAGCAGAAAGCTGAGATGGCCGAGCGCGTCCGTCAGGATTTTCTGCACGCCTGGAGCGGCTACAAACAATATGCTTGGGGACATGACGAGCTGCGACCGCTCACCAAGAGCTATCGCGACTGGTATGCCTCATCACTGCTGATGACCCCGGTCGATGCGCTGGACACGATGGTCCTGATGGGTCTGAAGGACGAGGCCGACAAAGACCGCGAGTTGATCGACAAGCAGCTATCGTTCGACAAGGACATCTACGTCAAGAATTTCGAGATCACCATCCGCCTGCTTGGCGGCCTGCTCAGCAGCTATCAACTCACCGGCGACAAGCGTCTGCTGGAGCTAGCCGACGATCTGGGCACGCGCCTGCTGCCGGCCTTCAACTCGCCGACCGGCATGCCGTACGTCTTCGTCAACCTGAAGACCGGCGCGACCAGGGGCGTCGAGAGCAACCCCGCCGAGATCGGCTCGCTGCTGATCGAGTTCGGCACGCTGAGCAAGCTGACGAACAAGCCGGTCTACTACGAAAAAGCTAAGCGTGCGCTGGTTGAGGTTTACGATCGACGATCCCCCATTGGTCTAGTGGGCTCCAGCATCAACGTCGAGACCGGAAAGTGGACAGATCCGGTCAGCCATATCAGCGGCGGCATCGACTCTTATTACGAGTATCTGTTGAAATGCTCCATCCTCTTTGGCGACAAGGACTGCGAGCAGATGTGGAAGACCAGCATTGCCGCGCTCAACAAATATGTCGCTGACCAAACGCCCGGCGGCTTGTGGTATGCGCAGGTCAACATGAATACCGGTGCGAAAGTTTCGACACACTATGGCGCGCTCGACGCGTTCTTCCCTGCGGTGCTCGCGCTCTCCGGCGATCTGACGCGCGCCGAGCAGTTACAAAATTCCAGCTACAAGATGTGGACTACCTGGGGCATCGAGCCGGAAGAGTTCGATTACTCGACCATGAAGATCACCTATCCCGGCTACGAACTGCGCCCGGAGATCATCGAGTCGACCTACTACCTGTATTTTTTCACCGGCAAACCTCTCTACCTCGACATGGGCAAGACATTCGCGGACAGCCTGGAGAAATACTGCCGCACCGACACTGGCTTCGCCGCGTTGGTCAGCGTGGAAACCAAGCAGCAGCGCGACGATATGGAGAGCTTTTTCCTGGCTGAAACCCTGAAGTACCTGTACCTGTTGTATGCTCCGAAGTCGACGCTGGACCTGCATAAGGTGGTGTTCAACACCGAAGCGCATCCCATGCAGCGGACGTGGTAAGCCGGTTTGACATCTAAGCAGGAGAACATGGCACTGGGAGCACAGCAAAATTCGACGACGTTGACGGAAACGGGCCCAGAGAAGAGCTACACCGGCCCGCTGGCGATGGTGACCACGCTGTTCTTCATGTGGGGCTTTCTCACCTCACTGAACGATATTCTGGTGCCGCATCTGAAGTCGATTTTTGAGCTGAACTATGCCGAGGTCATGCTGGTTCAGTTCTGCTTCTTCTCGGCGTACTTCGTATTTTCGATTCCGTCAGGCAAGATCATTGAGCGCATCGGCTACCAGAGGATGATGGTCGCCGGCTTGTTGACCATGGGATTGGGGGCGCTGCTGTTTATCCCGGCCGCCAGCGTTCCGTCGTTCCCGCTGTTTCTCGCAGCGCTGATCATTCTGGCGGCGGGAATCACGGCGCTGCAGGTGTCGGCGAATCCATACGTCGCAGTGCTGGGACCGGCGCGCACAGCGTCCAGCCGCCTCAACCTGACGCAGGCTTTCAATTCGCTAGGAACAACCGTGGCGCCGTACTTCGGCGGGCTGCTGATTTTGGGCGCAGCAATTCCCAAAACTGCCGAAGAGCTGCAGGCTATGGCGCCGCACGCTCTGCACGTCTACCGGCAGCAGCAGGCCTCGTCGGTGAAGCTACCTTACCTGATCATCGCCCTGGCGCTGGTCGCGCTCGGTGTGGTGATCGGCAAGTTCAAACTGCCGCACATTCCCGAAGCCGAGGGTGGACACGCGGCAACCAACGACAGCCTTTGGGGACATCGCAACCTAGTCATGGGTACGGTAGCGATCTTCTGCTACGTAGGAGCAGAAGTTTCGATTGGCAGCTTTCTCGTCAACTACATGAACCTACCCGACATTGGCAACCTGCGTCCGGAGGTTGCGGCGAAATACCTGTCGTTCTATTGGGGCGGCGCGATGATCGGCCGCTTTATCGGCTCGGGCCTGCTGCAGAAAATATCGACGCGTGGCCTTCTCGGCTTCAATGCTATCGTGGCCGCGGTACTCGTTTGCTCGTCGATGATGAGTTCCGGACACCTCGCCATGTGGGCGCTGCTGATCGTTGGCCTGTTTAACTCCATCATGTTTCCCAGCATCTTCACACTGGGCATCGAAGGGCTCGGCCCGCTGACCGGCGAGGGTTCCGGGCTGCTTATCATGGCAATCGTCGGTGGCGCGATCGTCCCCGAATTGCAAGGCCTGCTCGCCGACCGCGTCGGACTGCACCACGCGTTCGTGCTGCCGGTCGTCTGCTACCTCTATATTCTGTTCTTCGCGGCCAAGGGTCTGCCACGACGAGCAAGCGTAACGACTGGCTAACGCCTGCCCATCAATCACCTCGGACTCGCGTAGAAACCAGAACGGCAACCGCAGCCTCAGAGGAACCTTCGTGAGCCGATTAGCACTGCCACCAGCAGCACCGTGCCTGAGGCAAATATCAGGAAACTTGCGGGCTCGGGCGACGGTGGGCCGCAATACTGTCCCACGCCGCAACAGGTGCACCCGCCCAAAACCGTAAATGACTCCGAAGGAATTGTCCCCAGCGTGTTATCCGATGCTGAGGATGGGCCGGAGTTCTCATCCCAGTAAACCGGATCGCCCGTGTTGACCACTGCGTTCGACATATTCACCCAGTAGGTGCCCGAGTTCAGGGCGACCGAACCAAAGAATGCCGACGACTCGGTGCAGACGTTATAGCCGTACTGATTCGAGACGCAGCCGCTCTGGGTAAAGGTCAACGTCTGATCGAAATAAGTTGTGCCGCCGAATTCGCTCGAGGTGATGGAGAGTTCTGCGTTCTGGAGCACGTCGCCGGGAGCAAGCCACGCCGCGAAGTTGAAGCTGTCGATCTGGTTGTAACTCGACAGGGTGAAGCTTTCGCTTACAGCGAAGCCAAAGTTAATGGTCCAGGCGTCGGTGGTACCGTTGGTCGGACCGTTGTCGTAGATATCGCTCTGTGCTGCTGCAGGCATCGTCGCAAACGCGATGAGCAACAAAGTCAGGAATGCCAAGCGCACAGTCACGGATCCTCCTCTCGTATCACCTCCGAGTCGCAGAGCTGAAGTCGGGCGGCCTAGAAAAGCTTGCGCAAGCCGACTAGAAACCCGAAAAGAATCCCACCACCGGAGCCGAGCAGAAGCAGACTGCTGGGTTCGGGCGTCGTGGGAGGCGGCCCGCAATCCGGTGAATTCTGACCGGACCGGCACCCTCCTGGATCGAGGGTGAACGATTCGGAAGGAATCGTGCCGATCGAGTTTTCGGAAGCAGAAGACGGGCCCGAGTTTTCATCCCAGTAAATCGGGTTGCCAGCAGAGGTGGCGGCGTTCGACAGGTTCAGCCAATAGGTGCCGCTATTGAGGGCGGGGCCTGAAAATACACCGGTCTCGGTGCAGACGTTGAAGCCGTACTGGTTCGAGACGCAACCGCTCTGGGTAAAGGTGACGGTCTGGTCGAAATAGCTGGTGCCACCGAACTCGCTCGAGGTGATCGAGACTTCAGCAGTTTGGAGTACGTCGCCGGGTTCCACCCACGCTGCGAAGGCAAGTCCACCGACCACGGCGTCGCCGGTTAAGTTGAACGAATCACTGACCTCGAATCCGAAGTTGATGGTCCAGCCATCGGTCGTGCCATTCGTCGGACCGTTGTTGTAGATGCCTTGCGCAAAAGATACGGTACACAGTACCCCAATTACCAGTGCCAAGAATACGAAGTCGCGTTTCATGAGGGCCTCTCATACATCAAATTTCGTAGCGAGAAGTTGAATATTGAATCGCCGACAGCTGCGATGACTTGGCCGTGGGTAACAGAAGAGGAGTCACCCGGGAAGAAGAAGACAACAAAGATTGGGCGGCGTCTCGTGGGGCGCGCGTCGAAGTTATTTGTTCAGGGCAATCATCCGCTCGGCTCGGGGGAAACTACAGGAAAAATTGGGTGGGTAGTAGAACAGCGTTCTCTTTTGGGACTAGCAAGAGGACCGACGTTATCGAGACCTTTGAAAAGCCTTGCACAAACAAGAATCGCGAAGGCCTGCTGCGGGTTTGCATCCGGCCTCCGCGACGATTTGTTGTGGGACGTTAAGCGACGCGATCGCGTGCCGTATCGCAGCTGCGGCAACTGGCAGTCACATCGACGCGGTTCTTCCGCAGGTGCTCTTCGAATGCCGACCACCGCCGCGCCCGATCGCGCTCGGCAACATAGAGGTTGCCCGGGTTAGTCAGATGATCGCGCTGCGCTTCAACCGGATCGTTGGCCGCCCGGTCCTCAGCTTCTTCGGCAGCCAGCGTTGGGATCTCCTGACTCTCCGACATCCCGGGAAAACGTCCATCCTCTGCCTTGGCGGCCAGTCCCGACGGCCGCATGCGAATCTTGCTGGGATCCGGTGTTGCGTCGGTGAACTTATTCACCAACCGGTCCGGCATGTACGCCTGATCGTCGACGCCCGACCCTTCTCCGGCCGGCATTTCGCTGGCCTCCGGCGTGATGCTGTGCGTGCTGCCTTCCTTGTGCATCACTGGACCGCTGCCCCAAGCTTCCCGCTGGCTCCTGTCGTGGCTTGTCCAGTCCGCGTCAGTAATAGTCGTGTTTTCGTCGTACTTGGGAAGGGCCTCAATCTGTTTCTTGGTCGCGTCGATGGAGAAGTCGTCGTCGTTCTTGCCGTACGGGCGAATGCGGTCGGCGGGCACCAGAAATTTCTTGCTGCTGAGCCAACCCCCGGTATCAACCACGGCGTACTGAATCGTGCCGGTGGCGTGATCGAAGATCACATCGTCAATCTTGCCAAGCTTGTCGTCGTCCGCTCCATAAAGAGCGGCTCCGCGAATGTCGTCCACATCGCTGGAGAAGCGGTAATCCCGCAGCATTCCGTAATGAACTGCCATAAAACACTCCTGTCCTGACTGGGTTTCAGTCCTTAACTCTCGTGTGATGCGGGCAGTAAGGAGCGAGCAGCCTGACTGCGGAAAGTTCCGCGGAAGGCAAACTAAGGGAACTTTTGCGCGTCGATTCACTGATTACATTCAGGGGGACGTATCGCGCGCGCTAGCCGCTGAGGCTGCGCGCGGCAGATGAACCCTGAGTTACGATTTGTAAAGCCTGACGAAGCGACTGAGACGCCCGTAGTACGATACTCAATTCCCCGCTGTGCGGTCGGCCACGCCCATAAAGGAGATTCATGCGCGGATTTATCCTCGGCGTAATTCTTACGCTCCTCGTCGTTTTCGGAGGGGCTTACCTGTACCTCACCGGTGGACATTTCGATGTCCGCGCTGTCGGCAACACGCCCAGCAGCTTTGAACGCCGTACTGCCAATCACTCTGTAGACGAGTGGACCGACGCCCATGCCCCCAAGGATTCGAATCCGTTTCAGCCGACCATGGACAACGTCATGGACGGCTCGATGATTTACGACAAGAATTGCGCCTTCTGCCATGGCAGCCTGAAGCAGCCTATCTCTCCCATGCGCCGGCAGTTCTATCCGTCAGTCCCGCAGTTGCTGACGCGCACCCCCGACGATCCCGACGGCAATATTTTCTACACAATCAAATACGGCATCCGCTTCACCGGAATGCCCGGCTGGAGCGGCGTCCTGAGCGACGACGAAATCTGGAAGACCGTGCTATTCCTGAAGAACTCCAACCAGATGAAAGATACCGGACAGCAGCAGAACCCGCAGAACCTGGCGCATCCGGATAATCCTGGGCAGAAGAAGTAGTCGACGATTTCAATGCCAGACGCTAGAGGCATCACGAAACGTTGAGCCCTCTGACTCTATTGTTCGCGCTCGTTTAGAATCTTCTGCGGGGATGGCAATTATTCATGGCAGCAGTCACCTATCTTGAAGCAATCCGGCAGGGCATCTGGGAGGAGATGGAGCGCGATCCGTCCGTCTTCTGCATTGGCGAAGACATCGGCATCTACGGCGGCGCCTTCAAAGTCACCGATGGTCTCATCGACCGCTTCGGTCCCGAACGCGTGGTCGATACGCCGATCTCAGAGATGGCGATCATCAACGCCAGCTTCGGCGCGGCCATCACCGGTATGCGGCCAGTCGCTGAATTCCAGTTCATGGACTTCATCAGCTGTGCCTTCAACCAGATCACCAACCTGCTCGCGAAAGCCCATTTTCGTTGGGGCGCGCCGGTGCCGGTCGTCGTCCGCGGCCCGTCTGGCGGAGGCGTGCACGGCGGCCCGTTCCATTCGCAGAATCCCGAGACTTACTTCGCGCACACCCCAGGTCTGAAAGTGATCTGCCCAGCCAGCGCCTATGACGCCAAGGGCCTGATTAAATCGGCCATCCGCGACAATAATCCCGTCTTGTTCTTCGAGCACAAGTTCTTGTATCGCCGCATCAAGGAAGAACTGCCGGCTGAGGACTACACGGTGCCCATCGGCAAGGCTCGCGTGGTGCGTGAAGGCCGCGACGTGAGCGTGATCACTTACGCTGCGATGGTCTACACCGCGCTGGAAGCCGCGGAGATACTGGCCAAGGAAGGCATTTCGCTCGAAGTGATCGACCTGCGCACGGTGCTGCCGCTTGATCGCGATGCCATTCGCGAAACCGTCGAGAAAACCAACCGCGTAATCGTGCTGCACGAAGACACAAAGACCGGCGGCATTGCCGGCGAAGTCTCGGCCATCATCAACGAAGAGTGCTTCGATTCGCTGGACGCGCCCATCACGCGCATCGCCTCGTTCGACTCCCCCGTGCCATTTTCGCCGCCGCTGGAAGAGGTTTTCCTGCCAAGGGTGGAAGATGTGGTGCGCGAAGCGCGACGGTTGAAGAGTTATTAAGCCCAGCCTCTCGCAAAAAAGAAGCGAAGAAGGATGGGGCACCCGCGTTTTGTGCGCTTTGGCTAAATGCCAAGTGCCAACTGCCGTCCCAACCGATTACTGGCAACTGCCCAGCAGGCACTGCTCCTAGAACTTCGCCTTCAGCCGCTCGTACGTGGTCTCCAGCAACTCCGGTAACACGCGCGTTTCGCCGATCACCGTGATGAAATTTCCATCGGCTACCCAGCGCGGCAGCGCGTGCAGATGAATGTGGCCGGCGATGCCGGCGCCCGCAGCCTTGCCGATGTTCATGCCGATATTGGCGCCGTCAGGATGGTACAGACTCGAACAGCGCTGTCTCCAGACGGCAGGCCAACGCCATCATTTCGGACGCGGCGCCTTCGGGCAGCTTGTGCAGGCGGTCGGTGTGCTCGTAAGGCACAATCATGCTGTGCCCCGAGGTGTAGGGGAAAGCATTGAGGATGACGAAGTTGAACTGGCCGCGATAAACGATCAGCGCCCTGCGGTCGTCGTTGAGGCGCAGCAGTTCGCAAAAGATGCAGGTTCCGGCACTGCTGGAAACGTCGGCCGTGGTGACATAGGAATAACGCCACGGTGTCCAGAGATAATCCATAGCATTGGCAGAGTAACATCCCAAATTGCGCCGCCCAACCGGAGCCGGAAGGGGTCACATTCGCCTGTGACACAAACCCCTTGACTTGGAGATTAAAAGTTGGGAAAAACCCTGCAAAATCTGTGCGGACATAGGACTTAGGTGTTTGACACCCTCCCCCCCGATTGCTATATTCGAAGAGTTCCCTTGAAGCGCAGCCCGCTCCATCGGATCCGGCCGCTGGGTTGTCCAAACCCGCCACGAGCGGGACAATCATACCTGAAGAGATTCAAGCCAGCAGTCCGTTTTGAACAGGCTCTCCTCTCGCTTTCAAAGCGGGTGGAGTGTGCGTAAGCAACCCATGTCTTTCGAAGAAACCCACAACACCCCGACGACCCCGACCCAGGAAACCGGTGCTGCCGAGCAGCCCGAAACGAAAACTGCTGAACAGCCGCAAGCCCAGTCCGCTGAACAGCCTCAACCCCAGCCGGCCTCTGAGACCACGCCTCAGACTCCCTCACGCGCCGAAAAAGAGCCCACCATGGAAGATTTCGCCACTGCTCTGGAGACCTTTGAGCAGGAACAGGCCCAAACCGAAGCCGCCCTCAACGAAGATCAGATTGTTTCCGGCACCGTGCTGAAGGTGACTCCGCAGTACGTCGTAGTCGACATCGGCTACAAGTCCGAAGGCGTCATTCCGGTGGCCGAGTTCACCGACCACGAGGGCAATGTCTCGGTTCAGCGCGGCGACGAAATCGCCGTCATGCGCGAGCCCGGCCACACCGAAGAGGGTTACATCAACCTCTCGCACCAGAAGGCGCAGCGCCTCAAGGCCTGGGACGATATCGAAAAGGTCTTCAACGACAAGGCGCCGGTAAAAGCGCGCGTCATCGACCGCATCAAGGGCGGTCTGACCGTCGACATTCTAGGCGCACGCGCGTTTCTGCCCGGTTCGCAGGTTGATCTGCGCCCGGTGCGCAACCTCGACGCGCTCAAGGGCCAGGATATCGATGTCCGCATCATCAAGCTGAACAAGAAGCGCGGCAACATCGTGGCTTCGCGTAAGCAGTTGCTGGAAGAAGAGCAGTCCGAGAAGCGCGGCAAGACGCTGGAGCAGCTCCACGAAGAGGCGATCCTTACCGGCACGGTGAAGAACCTGACCGACTACGGCGCTTTCGTTGACCTCGGCGGCATCGACGGCCTGCTGCACATCACCGACATGTCCTGGGGACGCTTGACGCATCCGCGTGACCTCGTCCAGGTCGGCGACCAGATCCAGGTCAAGGTGCTGAAGTTCGATAAAGATAAGCAGCGCGTCTCGCTTGGCTTCAAGCAGCTGACGCCTGACCCGTGGCTCGATGCCGCGGAGCGTTATCCGATCGGCGCACACGTCGGCGGGCGCGTTATCAGCGTGACCGACTACGGCGCGTTCATCGAGCTGGAACAGGGCATCGAAGGCCTGGTTCACGTCAGCGAGATGACCTGGTCCAAGCGGATGAAGCATCCGTCCAAGATGGTCAATGTAGGCGATCAGGTGGAAGCGGTTGTGCTGAACGTCAACCCGACCGACCGCCGCATCAGCCTCGGACTGAAGCAGCTCGAGACCAATCCCTGGGAAACTCTGCACGAGAAGTTCCCGGTGGGAACGGTTGTCGAAGGCAAGGTCCGCAACCTGACCGACTTCGGCGCGTTCATCGAGATCGAAGACGGCATCGACGGCCTGGTTCACGTCAGCAACCTGAGCTGGACCAAGCGCGTGAAGCATCCTTCCGAAGTGCTGAAGAAGGGCGACAAGGTGAAGGCGATCGTGCTCGCCATCGAGCCTGACCAGCGCCGCCTCTCCCTCGGCGTTAAGCAACTGCAGCCCGATGTTTGGGACACCTTCTTCGAACAGCATCGCGTGGGCGATGTCATTCACGGCAAGGTTCTGCGGCTGGCCAGCTTCGGGGCGTTTGTCGAAATCGCCGACGGCGTCGAAGGTCTTTGCCACAACTCGGAAGCCGTGGACCACGACGGCAACCCGCTCAAGCTGGAACCCGGTATGGAGCACGAGTTCAAGATCATCAAGATGAACCCGGCGGAGAAGAAAGTCGGACTCAGCATCCGGGCGGTAGGCGAAGAAGCCACCCGCGCCGATGTCGAGTCCTACAAGGCTCCGGCAGCAAGCTCTTCGGGCAGCGGATCCACGATTGGCGAATTCATGTCGTGGAAGCGCGCCAGCAACGAGAACAATTAGTTAGCAGTACATCGGTCGCACACCGAACGAGGCCGCCAGCAATGGTGGCCTTTGTTATTGAAGGCAGCATTTGGTACTTGGCATTTAGCACGTGGCCGCGGCTATTGGCTGAACGCCACGCCTCCCAAACGAATTGTCATCTGAGCGGAGCGTCCGCGCCTTTCTTCTCCGCCGCATTTTGTGGAGGGCGGACGCGTAGTCGAAGGATCTGCGGTTCGCCCGCACAACCTGATGACCGTTGCGGGAGGGAATGCCCCAAGGTGGCCCGTCCAAGCCAGTTCTGCTTGGGCGGGTCTTTCTTCTTACAAACTGCTGGGCTTCAAAATCCCACCCAAGCAAAACAGGTTTGAGTGGGCCATCCTTGAAGAACTTTACTGTCCCGCCTGGGGCGTTCCGCCCTTCGGCACAGTCCACCACGGCGTATCGAACTCCATGTTGACGCTGTCCGTACCTCTCCGCACTTCGATCATGGTCATCTTGGGCTCCTGGTCAAGCATCACTCCCGCGCGCGCCACATCGGCGACCGCCTCAATCTCGGGATCGGGCAGCGATGCCGACTCCTGCGCCGCGTAGCCGGGATCGATCCGTTGCGCAACGACCAGCGTCCCTTTCCACGCCGCCGTCGACGGCCACAGACACTTCGGCGCTTCGTTCGGCTCATTACTGAACGCGTCGAGCTGGTAGAGTTCGTCGGCAGCCTTCATCGCCTTCCCCAGATACTGCTTTGCCGTAGCCTCATCATGTGCTTCGGCATCGATGGCAGCCGCCTCAATAAAGTAGTGAGCTTTTGCCAGCGGAGCCACATCCTGTGCCGCTTCCGCCAATGCCTTCGTCGCCCGGAATGCCCCCGCGTAGTCCTTCCGCCCGACTGCGGCCATCGCGATGCGCTCCAGCGCACTCACAGCGCGGCGTGCTGTCGTCGTATTTGAACCGCATGGTATTAGACAGGCTTTGTGCGCTGGCGATCGCTCCGTCCACATCTTTCACTGAGGAGGCGCCGACCGTCTCGGCCTGCTGTCGTTCCTGCAGGAACGACGGATCGGTCGCCGGCGGCGGCGCGGGGCTATCGCTGGGGCTGGAGGCGAACATCATGCCCGCCTCCTTCCCGTCTGTGCTGAGCGACGTTTTCCCGTTGGGATATTTGTCGTGCAAAGCTGCAACGGTCGCGTGCTCGCGCCGCAGCGCGTCAGCTTTGGCTGAATCTACTTTTTCAAGCACGGGCAGCAACTCAAACAGCTCGTAATCGTAGAGGCTGCTGAATTGCGTGCTTCCTGCGTTTCCACCTGTCGTGATCGAGAAACGTTCCCGCTGCTCCTCCTCCCAGTGCGCTACTGCATTGAGCAGCATATCGACGGCGTCGGCGGCCATCGACGCAGGCACCAGGCCGTAAGTGCCCAGGATGAAGTCTGTCATCTCGACATCGGTGCGAACTTTCGATTCGCCGCCGCGATACGCGGCCATCGCGGAGGAGAACACCGACTGCCTCTCGCCCGCCTGCTGTGCAGCGAGCCGCATCATCACCTGTTTGCCATAGTCGTACGGAAACGCCAGCGAAGGATCCCATTGCGCCAGGCGTTGGGCCGCAGCCATCAGCTTGCCCTGATCGAGGTCCTGCTTAACCAGCAGCTGCAGCACGACTTCACGCACTTTGGGATCGGGTGAAGTCTGCATGCCAAGCAGCGCTGATGGATCGGCTTCGTTCAGCGAATTCACGATCGAGCGTTGCTGCTCGATCCGGTAATTACCTTCCTCCATGTTCGCCGCGGCCTGAAACGCTTCCTTTAGCAGCGTGACCTGCTGGGCCCGGTCCAGGTCTTTGTACGCATGCGCCATCTCCTGCAGCAAATACGTCTGCATCTCCGGCGAGTAGCGGCCTAGATCGCCTTCCACCGATTGCAAAATGTCGACTCCCTGCTTCTGCTTCGCGGTCAGCTTCGGCTGTGTTTTCTTGTCAGGCTTGGCAGGAGTAGATTTCTTCACCGTCGGAGCAGATGGTTGCGCTGCGGGAGCGGCGGGCTTAGTTGTCGGAGCCTGCGGCGGATTCGGCGGTGCGCTTTGCGGCGCAACGCTCTGACAGACGCCCGCCGCACACAAGAGCAGCGCAGCTACGATCGTGCGGCAAGCGCATCTGGGATGATGCCCCACGCCCTAGATTTTAGGCGCAACCCAGCTCGCAGGCTACTTTTTGTTGGTATTGATCTGGAGATTGATCCGTGGGCTCGGCCGGTCGTCAAACTGGCTGAGCGTCTTGGTGCTGCTCTTCTTGCCGTTCTTCTCGGCGTAAACCTCGTAGTCAGTGTTGGGAGAGAGTTCGGGAAAGCGGTAGCTGCCGTCGCTCTGCGCGATATAGGTCTTGATCGCCAGCGTCTTGGAGTTTTTCAGATAGACAATCGCTTCCGGAATGGGCTTGTCGGTGTCCTTGTCGGTGACGGCGCCGATGAGCGTGCGTGAGGTGACGTGCGTTGGTTTCTTATTGGTGTCGGACGTGCCCAGCCCGCCCATTGGGATCGTCAGTTGCGCGCTACAGGCAAACGCCACCATCATCACGAAACATGCGATCCCGAACAACTTTTTCATCTGAACTTCCTTCACTCTTAGTGCTGCTGGATTTGCTCTTGTGTGAGGTGAAGGCTGACATCCTGCCGCTCGTCGTCGTCAATGTGTGTGAGCACGTTCGGCTTGGGCTGGCCTTTCGGCATCTTGATGTCGGCCTCGATAACGTAATCCATCTTACCCACCGGAACCCGTTGCGCAAACTCGCCGCTATGATCGGAGACCAGCTCCCACTTCGCCTTCTTGTCCGTGGCCCGGCGAACCTTGATGGGCACGCCTGCGACCGGATGATTATCCGGTCCCCAGACGGTCCCGTAGATAAGTGCGTAATCGTTTTTCTTCGCGGGAGAATTCTGCGCTGGAGAAGCTTGGCGCGCGACGGCGAACGAGGAACCCAGAAGCAGCAGATACAGCAGAGTACATGCGTAGCCGGCCCGGATGCGAACTCTACAGGGCAAGCTAGTATCCCTCCTCTTCCTCTTCTTCGTCATCATCGTCGTCGTCTTCGTCCTCGTCTTCCACGCGAGTCAATTCCAGCGGCTCAACCGCGACCACTTCAAAATCGCTGCCGCATTCCGGACAGGATACGATTTCACCCTCGTCGACTTCGTCTTCCTCGATATCAAGATCGCTTTCACATTCAGGACATATCACCATAATTGCCTCCGTTGCTCTGGTTCGCGCGGCCGCATCAAAAACGACGTCTCCGCAGCCTTGCATTTATATTTAGAATCTCACGGCTGTATCGGTCAAGTCATAGACGCCGCGAAATTGTGGAGGTTGCGCGAACTTTTATGTTTTTCGGAACTCGTGGTATCGCCCAATTCGCGTGTATACTGTTCGCCCTCTGGACGGCGATCGTTCCTCTCAGGGGACAGGAATCCACGGCAGCCTCGCCTTCGCCGGACCCGCAAATCGCAGCGGCGTTAAATGACATCTCCTCGGCGCAGATTCAGCGCAACATCGAGACGCTCGCCGGCTTCTACACCCGCCAGACACTTTCCTCGAGCATGACCGGCATGGGCAACGATAAGGGCATCGACGCCGCTCGCGATTGGATCGAAGGAGAGTTCCAGAGATACTCCAGCCAGTGCGGCGACTGCCTTGAGATCAAGACCGATCAGTTCGTGCAGCAGCCTGCGGCCCGCGTGCCTGAGCCGACGACGATCACCAACGTTTACGCGATCCTGCGCGGTACCGATCCGGCCAACGCCGGCCGCATCTTCGTCGTCAGCGGCCACTACGATTCGCGCAACAGCGATACCAACGACGCGAAAGCTGAGGCGCCCGGCGCCAACGACGATGCCAGCGGCACTGCTGTCAGTCTGGAGTGTGCGCGCGTACTGAGCAAACATCGCTTCCCGGCAACAATCATCTTTCTCACGGTCGCCGGAGAAGAGCAAGGCTTGATGGGCAGCAGTCACTTCGCCAAAATGTCGAAAGCCGTCGGCTGGGACATCGAAGGCGTGCTGAACAACGACATCGTTGGCGGCGATCGCACGCCCGGCGACACTCTACAAAACCCGCACGTGGTGCGCGTCTTCTCGGAAGGCATCCCGAGTACCGCAACCGCCGACGAGGTGAAGCGCATCCTGGCGCAGGGCAATCAGAACGATGGCCCATCGCGGCAACTGGCGCGCTACGTGGCTGAAACCGGACGAGAATATCTGAGCGCCGACAAATTCCAGGCGATGCTGGTCTTTCGTCCTGACCGCTTTCTGCGCGGTGGCGATCACTTCTCCTTCAATGAACAGGGATATGCCGCCGTGCGCCTCACGGAGTATCGCGAGAACTTCAATCATCAGCACCAGAACGTGCGCACGGAAAACGGCGTTCAATATGGCGACCTGCCGAAGTTTGTGGACTACGATTACACAGCCAATGTCGCGCGGCTGAACGCGGCCACGCTGGCTTCGCTCGCTGCGGCACCCGCGCCTCCCGCCGATGTTCATCTGCTGACCAAGGCACTGCAAAACGATTCCACGCTGGAGTGGAAGCCTTCGCCCGGTGGACTGGCCACCGGCTACGAAGTGTTGTGGCGCGATACGACGGTTCCCGAGTGGCAGCACGTGCAGTTGGTCGGCAACGCGACCAAGGCAACCATCGCTGTCTCGAAGGACAACGTGATCTTCGCCGTGCGCTCCGTGGACGCCAAGGGCCATCGCAGCCTCGCAGTTGTCCCGCAGCCGCAGAGGTGAATGGGGTTGGAGCATTCCTTCAGGGATGCATAACGACTACTTAGGGAGGGCGGCTTTAGCCGCTTAGGTCGAGCGGCAAGTAAATCTCAGCGGCTAAAAGCCACGCGCAAACTCACATCTGCGCTGCACGCCTGAAAGCGCGCTCCAGCCTTCGTAACCGCCCCTTGGCGCATCCAACACTCATCGTTTTCCTGTGGAATAATAGAGCTACCGATGCGACGCACTTCCAGCATGGGATTGAGTTTCCCGCCCTTCACCCGCGCGGTGAAGCAGCTCCTGATCGCCAATGGCGCAGTGTTTCTGGCTGTCGCGCTGCTCAGCGCCTTCATGCAGGGCGACGTCAAGCTGTGGACCTATTACCACTTCGGACTCGTGCCCGCACTGGTGGTGCGGGGCTGGCTCTGGCAACTGGTAACTTACGCCTTCATTCATGATGGTCTGTGGCACATCCTCTTCAACATGCTCGCGCTATGGATGTTCGGGGCCCAGTTGGAACAGGACTGGGGCTACAACATCTTCCTGCAGTTTTACTTTTTCTGCGCGGTGGGCGCTGCGCTGACGACAATCATCGTGTCGTTCACCGGCCTGCTGGGCGCAAGTCCCCTCATACCTACGGTTGGCGCATCGGGTGCGATCTTCGGACTGCTGCTGGCCTTCGGCATCCTGCACGCCGAAGCCGAGATCATGCTCTTCCCCATTCCGTTCATGATCAAGGCCAAGTACTTCATCATGGGTCTGATCTTCATCGAGGTCTACATGACGCTGAGCTCCGCGCATCAGGCGGGCGCGTCGGTAGCCTACATGGCGCACATGGGCGGACTGTTGTTCGGCTACATCTGGCTGAAGTTTGTGCCGCGGCGAGGATTCGGCTACGCGACTTCCGAGCGCGCCTTCGGACTGCGCAACTCCTACTACCGCTGGAAGCGCAAGCGCGCCGCGCGCAAGTTCGAAGTCTACATGCGCAAGCATGACGATCGCGGCGACTATAAGCACGAAGACTACTTCGACGAACTCGGCAACTTCCGCGATCCCAGCTCCCGCGACGAGCCCAAGGGCAATGGCGATTCGCGCGGACCGTGGGTGAACTGAATTCAGTTGCCAAGGGTCAGCCGCCAATAGCCGGTTGTCAGCGACTGGTAGCCACTTGAGACTTCAGCTCGCTTATTCGATTCACGACGATCGCTATCTCCCTTTCGAATTGTCATCCCGAGCGGAGCAAAACGGAGTCGAGGGATCTGCGGTTTGTGTGCAGGGAGGGTTGATGCTCGTGTCGGAAAGCAGCCGCGCAGGCTAAAGCCCATGGTCGGGATGACAATCTCATGATGGCGGATAGTTTTGGCTGTGAGCTCATCGCTCAGAGCTCACAGCCCAGAGCGAGCCTATGACTCGAACACCGTCTCCAGGCTCTCATGCACCGTTGGAATGGTGCACAGCTCGGGCAGCTTCTGCCAGTAGCGGTGTACTTCGGGATCGACTTGCGCTTCGGCGCGCATTTCGGCCGAGGTCCAATAGCGCACGTGCAGGAAGCGGTCGGGGCGCGCGGGATCGCGCCGCAGCACGTCGCGGCAGTAGCCCTTGGCATGCATCATGGTGTAGAGCTCGCGCAACAGGGCCAGCAGTTCTTCCTCTTTGCCTGGCAGCGCTTCCAGAACAGCCACCGACACGATTTCTTGAGCCATTGCCGTGCCCTCTTCGCGTTGCTGACGGCGTTGGGCAGCGCCGCAGCGAAGTTGTCGGAATTACCTGCGAGTCACTTGCCTGCCGTCATTAGCCGCAGGAAGTTGGTCGCGCCTGCCGTCTGGCTGGTCCCGGCGATCAGCCCAAATACGTCGCCTTCGCGGACCACGCCGAGGCGTTTCAACTCCGCTTCGGCCACCTCTCCCATGTCCTTCACCGTTAGCTCCGCTGGACAGCATACCGGAGTCACGCCCCACAGCAAATTCATACGGTTGCACACTGCCGCATGTTGAGTAAAGGCATAAATACGTGGGAGCGGCCGGTATTTCGACAGCATGCGGGCAGTTGCACCGCTGTCCGTAAAAGCCACGATGGCCCGCATGTCAAGGTCACGAGCGGCATGGGCAATGGCTTCACAGATCGCCTCGGCAACCATCAACCGCTCCCCCGGCTGGTGCTCCGGCAGCAGCAGATGCGAGCGGTCGCTCTCCGCTTCTACCACAATGCGGGACATCATCTCCACGGTGGCGCGCGGATATCTCCCCATCGCCGTCTCGCCCGAGAGCATCACCGCGTCGGTTCCGTCGAAGATGGCATTCGCCACGTCGCTGGCTTCGGCGCGCGTGGGACGCGGATTCTCGATCATCGATTCCAGCATCTGCGTCGCCGTGATCACCGGGCGCCGGAAGTCGAGCGCGCGGCGGATAATCTGCTTCTGGATCAGCGGCACCTTTTCCGGCGCAACCTCCACGCCCAGGTCGCCGCGAGCCACCATCACCCCGTCGGTAATCTCCAGGATGGCGTCGAGGTTGTCAACGGCCTGCGGCTTCTCCAGCTTCGCGACCAGCGGAACCCGACTTCCGCGGGATACTATGGCGCGACGCGCTCGCATCACATCCTCAGCCGTGCGCACAAACGAGATTGCGATGACGTCGACGCCATGCTTCAATCCGAAATCCAGATCGATTTCGTCTTTTTCGGTGAGCGAAGGAATGCTAACGTTCGTGCCCGGCAGGTTGATGCCCTGATGCTCGCCCAGCATGCCGCCATTCAGTACCCGGCAGACTACGTCACCGCCGCGAACTTCAACGACCTCCAGTTCGATGCGGCCATCGGAGAGCAGAATGCGTTCGCCCGGCTTCACGTCGCCGGCCAACTCGCGATAGGTGGTCGCAATGCGGTCGGATGTGCCCAGCACCTCGCCGGTGGTGATGGTCACGCTCTGCCCGGTTCGCAACGCGATCGGCAGGTGATCGACCAGCAGGCCCGTGCGGATCTTCGGGCCCTGCAGGTCCTGCAGAATGCAGATGCTGCGCTGTAGTTCGGCTGCAACCTTGCGCAGGCGGCGAATGACCTCGGCATGATCGTCGTGCCTGCCATGCGAGAAGTTCAGCCGCGCCACATCCATGCCCGCCAGCATCAACTCGCGGATCATCTCTTCGGAGTTGCTGGCCGGCCCGATCGTACACACGATCTTTGCGCGACGACTCATTCCTGCTCGACTTTCTTCGGCTCGTTCAGATCGGAGTGCGCACCGAACAGGAACCGCGGATAGCGCAGCGCGTTGAACTCCGCCCCAATGATGATGACCAGTGACACCAGGTGTAACCAGATCAGCAGCGCGATCGCGCTGGCCACCGATCCATAGATGACGTTGTAGTTGGCAAACCGGCGCAGATAAAACCCGAAGAGCACGGTTGAGACAAACCACAGCACCGTCGACAGGACCGACCCGGGCAGCACGCGATGCCATGGCTGCGTGCGCGGCAGCCCGTGATGAAAGATTAGCCCGATGACGGCGATGCTGGTCAGGGTAGCGATGATCCAGCGCAGCATCGTCCACAAGCCCAGGATGTACGGCCCCAGTTCATGACCGACGCGATAGATAATCCACGCCTCGATCTGATTGCCGAACACCAGCAGGAACGACGCAAAGAACAATGGAAAGCCGGCCAGTATCACCAGCAGGAACGCGATCATGCGCTCTTTCACCAGCCCCCACATCTTGGGCATCTGATAGGCGGCGCGAAATCCCTGCATCCAGGAGATCATCACGCCCGAGCCGGTCCATAGAGTGATCACAATCAGCGTTAGCAGGAATTTGAGCGAGATTGGCTTGTTGCCGCTGAAATATTGCAGGACCGAACTGCGGGTACCCTCGGGCAGGATGCGTCCCAGAGCGTGACCAACCTCTCGCAGCAGTGCCTCGGTGTTGTGTGCCCTGGAAAGTAGCGAGGCGACGACCAGGATGGCTGGAAACAGAGTCAGGATGGCCGAAAAGGCAGCCGCCTTGGCGACCTGAAACGCGTCGTGCTGAAAGGCCCGCCACAGCGCCAGCCGAAAGTGATAGAAGAACTTGGACATTCAGGGACAAGGGAAGTTTACACAAACGCCGCGCCGTTACCAGTGATGAGTTGCCGTCACTGGAGTGAGCATGCATCGGCGTCGTCTACGACCTGTCGTCCGCGCGAAATCAGCCCGGCTGTCTTGAGGCTGAAACGCGCCTTGGCTTCTCCGCCGCGCATTCTGCTGGCGGACTCGGATTGAGAGGACGCTATCTTACGTCGTTCCAATCCCGGTGGCGAAGATCAACGATTCTTCCGAGGACTCAACGGCTTCGTCTTTCGCGACGAAAACAGACCCCTCGCCAGCATCCGTGATGACAATCGCGAAAGAGGAATCAAATTTGGCGAAAGATATATTCGTTGCGATCCCAGGCCTTGAGCCCCCGAGACCTGGGCACCCGTTACTGATTAGCGGCGGCAGCGCAGAACTTCTCGAACGCGCTCTTTAACTCGGCTGCAATCTCAGGCGCCTCACGGCGTTCGATGTCGCGGCGCTCCATCATGTAGAGCAGCTTGCCGTCGCGTAAGATCGCAATCGACGGCGAGGATGGCGGATAGCCGGTGAAGTAGCTGCGAGCACGCTCGGTGGCCTCGGTGTCCTGACCGGCGAAGACCGAAAATACCTTGTCGGGCTTGGCGGCATTCTGCAGGGCCACCCGCACAGCGGGCCGCATGCGTCCGGCCGCGCATCCACAAATCGAATTCACCACGACCATCACGGTGCCGGGTTCGTTGCGCAAAGTACGGTCGACGTCGTCCGCGCTCCGCAGTTCCTGAACGCCTACCTTCGTGAGTTCCTCACGCATTGGTACCAGCATAATTTCGGGATACATAGTGTCTCCTCACCCTTAATATCTCTAGCCTAGCAGAAACCGCACGAAGGTTGCGTTCATTCCCAGCCAGCAATCCTGAATGCCGGGTGCCCCGTTCAAGCGCAGCCTGGGAGGCATCGTTTTTACCATCAACAAAAAATCCCATTCAAGGCTACGTCAGACCTTGAATGGGTGCCCACTGGTCGATGAATTGCCGCTTTACACGCTCTACGGCGAGAGCTCCCACACGACGCCCCGATTGTGTGGGCCTCCGCCGGCCGTCGTGCCGTAGAGATTGCCGTTCGCATCCATCACGATGCTGCCGCGCGGCTGCGCTCCATCCTGTCCGTTGAACGCGTGCAGCAGTGTGTACGTGTACGTCCCGCCAGAAGGGCTCAGCTTGAAGATGGTGCCGAAGTTGTTCGTGCCCTCCTGCAGCGTGGTGCCGTACAGATCGCCGGCGCTGTCCATCACCAGGTCGCCCGCCGGTCCGGATTCGCCGGTAAATGTGTAGAGCACCGACTCCATCCAGGTGCCGCCGGAATTCATGAGCTGGAACGCCTGCCCGCCGACGCCGCCTGCGCCGCCGCGGCTGGTCGTGCCATAGATGGCGCTGCCGTCCAGCAATACGTTGCCGAGCGGCTGCGCGCCGTTCGCTTCGTCGAAGTTTTGCAGAATGCTTTCTACCCAGGTATTGCCGTTGTGCGTCAGCTGAAAGACGATGCCCAAGTTGAACATGCCGCCGTATTGCGTGGTTCCGTACACATGGCTCGTACTGTCGAGGACCACGCCGGCCGCAGGACTCGAGCCGTCGCTGCCAGAGAAGTAATACGGCACACTCTCGCTCCAGTTGCCGCCAGAGGGAGTCAGCTCCCACACTACGCCTCCTCCGAAGAAGCCGGCAGTATAGCCGGTGCCGAAGAGATTTCCCGCGGAGTCGAATGCGATGTCGCCGCTCGGAGTGCCGCCGTCGTCGTTACCGGTGAATTGATACAGTTGCTGCTCCGTCCAGAAGCAGATCGCGGTGCGGCAAAACGTTGCGGGAGGCCGCAGGGAGAAGATGGTGCCGCAACCGGTGCCCTCGCATCGCCCATTCTGGTTGGACGCGCCTCCATAGCTGGTGGTTCCGAACAGCGCGCCGTTGGGCCCGAAGCTCAGCTTGCCGTTGGGAAACTGCCCGTCGGGCATGGCGGTGAAGTTGTAGAGCGGCGAGAACGTCCAGCCCGAGCCGCGATTCGAGAGTTTGAACACCGTGCCGCATCCGCCCTGGCAGGTGGTCGAACCGCCGGCCGACGCCGTGCCATAAAGATTCCCGGCAGCATCCATCATGAGTCCGCCGCGCGGATTGGCGCCGTCCTGTCCGCCGGTGAAGTTGTGGATGACGGTAAGCGTCTGCGCCTGCGCCGGATGTGCCGCCAGCAGCAGGGCCGCGACCAGGGTCAGAGTCAGGAAGCAACGAACGACCGTCGTGGTACTGCAGGATGCGCGCATGAGAACCTCCCGGCCGAAGTGTCGAGGGGTAGTATAGCGCAAACCTCGGTTACCGAGAATAAGATTTGGTTGCCCGGAATCCGACGCCCAGTGAGTCGCGCCCCCGGCGGGTATCCGAAGCCGGATGCCCCATCCTACTCGCCTGCTGTTGGCGAGAGGGTGGGCCAAGCTGATTGCTCGTCAGGATACGAACACCGGATCTACTCGTGCGCCAACGGATCCCACCCTTCCGCCAGAGAGGCGGAGGAGGATGGGGCACCCGATTCACCCGGCGAACGCGACCGCTTCCCGCTCCAACTTCAACCCTGACTCGTCTTTGATGCGAAGCACGACCCGGCCCTGGACTTTTCCTTCTTTCATTCGCGCGAAGGCATCGTTGACGGCTTCCATTGAGACCGTTTCAATATGCGCCTTCACATTGCCCTCGGCGGCGCAGCGCAGCGCCTGTTGAAGATCGAGGCGGTTGCCGACCACCGAGCCGCGAATCGACTGCTGATTCATTACCAGATCGTAGATGGAGATGGGAAGCTCCCGTCGAGGCATGCCGAGCAACACGCAAATCCCGCCCCTGCGCAGCATGCCGAGCGCCTGCTTGAAAGCTGCGGTTGACGGCGCCGTCACCAGTACTCCGTGCGCCCCGCCAATCTGCTTGTGTATCGTCGTCTGCGGATCCTGCGCGCTGACGTCAATCGCAATCTCCGCACCCAGTTCGGTCGCCAGTTGCATCTTCTCGCGCCCGACGTCCACGGCCGCCACATGAAATCCCATCGCCTTGGCATACTGCACGGCCACGTGGCCCAGGCCTCCGATGCCGGAGATGACCACCCATTGGCCGGCTTGCGTCCCGGTTTCCTTGAGTCCTTTGTAAGTAGTGAGGCCGGCACACAGAATCGGCGCCGCATCCACAAACGAAACCTCAGGCGGAATCACGCCTACGTAATCGCCATGCCCGATGGCGTACTCGGCAAACGTGCCGTTCATGGTGTAGCCGGAATTCTGTTGCCGCATGCAGAGCATCTCGCGGCCCGAAAGACAGTACTCGCAGTAGCCGCACGCGCGGTTCAACCACGGAATACCCACACGGTCGCCTTCCGTCACATGCCGCACTTCCGATCCTGTGGCGACGACCCAGCCAGCGCCCTCATGTCCAGGGATGAAAGGCGGTGTCGGCTTGACCGGCCACGCTCCCTCGGCTGCAGATAGATCGGTGTGGCAGACTCCGGTGGCAACAATCTCGACCAGCACTTCTCCCGGCCCGGGCACAGGCACAGGGACTTCGCGGAAACAAAGCTCCGCACCAAACTTCTCCACCACCGCAGCCTTCATCGTCTTCGGAATCATGGCGCTCCCAGTATCGACTGTAGGGATATTGTCCCGGGAGAGACAAGGATGCACATCACACCGCCCGGTGCCCCCACACGTGGCTCTCATCGGTCAAAAAAGGAGGCCCAGACTTTCGTCCGAGCCTCGATCGATTCCAGTTTGTGTTCTTACTCGATGACCAACTCCTGCGCAGAACAGTTCCAGCGCGCGCTTGGCTTCTCCGCACGCGGACTATTCCGTTTCTTGGGACAACCGACTACGGCGTAAGCTTGAAGAACGTGCCATAGTTGTTGTTTCCGCCGTACGATGACACACCGTAGAGGTTGCCCTGCGAGTCGCGAGCCAGGCCCGCCTCCGAGAGGCTTCCGTCCGCGCCATTGGTGAAAGTGTAAAGCGTGGTGTAACTCCAGCCGCCGGCTCCGGGCGTCAATTTGAACACGGTGCTGTAATAACCGGTCTCCATAGGGCAGGTCACACCATAGAGATTGCCCTGTGGATCCACGACCAGGCTTCTCCATATCCCGGTTCCCAAGTTTGATTCAAATCCCCAGCCGGTGATGGGGTAAACGAGGTTATAAGTCCAGCCGTTGCTGCCAGGCGACAGTTCGAACACCGCGCCGCCCCCTGCTGTGCCATTCACCGAGGTGGCGCCGTAAAGATTGCCGAAGGCATCGAAGATCACGCCTGCCATGGGAAACGATCCGTCATCGCCACCCGTGAAGTTATACAGGACACTTCCTACACCCGAGGACGTAACCTCATACACTACGCCATTGTTCGAGGTTCCCCCTTTGGTCGTAGTGCCGTAGATGTTGCCAGCGCCATCCACGGTTACACCGCTAATCGGAAACGCCCCAACTGCACCGCCGGGGGCAAAGTTGTAAAGGTTTTGGAATGCCCACCCTCCGTTGGAAGGTGTCAGCTTGTAAACCGTGCCCTGGCCATAAGTACCGCCGTCCATGGTCGTGCCGTAAAGATTGCCATGCGAGTCGATCGTCAAGTCACCAAAGAATGGGTATTCACCGTCCGAGAAATCAAAGCTATGCAGCCAAGTGGGCCACATAGGACTGGCAACGGAAACCGGAAATGCCTTAGGCGAAGGCCGCAGGCTAAAAACGGTACCGACGTCAAACGCGCCACCCTCCCACGCTGCGCCGTAGAGGACACCCGCGGAGTCCTCAACCAGGTTGCCATAAGGATTTTGTCCGTCCGTCGGACCGCCGGAGCCAAAGGAATAGAGCGGGGTCAAAACCCAGTTCTGCCCTATAAGGCCGAGTTTGTATGCCGTGCCCCAACCGGTCGCGCTGTTGTAGTAGGTCGTTCCGTAGAAATTTCCTTTGGTGTCCAGCATCGGAGTGCCTAGCGGAATTCCTCCATCACCTTGGCCAGTAAATGCATGAAGGACAGTTAGAGTTTGCGAGTACGCTGTTCCACAGAGAATGACGAAAGTAGCGAAAACAAAAAGCGCCAGCGAAACCGCGCCGGCGGATCTGCAGCTGTTTGCTTTCATGAATGCCTCTTCAACAAGTCAACTGCTCTGGTTATGAGGATTGTTGTGAATTTCGGACTGCATTTCCCCAGGCTGCTTCCGGGAGTCGTGCGCTCCTCCATCAGCTTGTCCTGCGGAGATCAGGCCTCCTAGCCTGGTTTCCGATCTGCTATGGGTTTGCGCACCGGGGCAACGCAGCATGGTCTTGTCAGAATGCCTTCGCGTGACGCTCCGCGTTGGCTAGTCCCCGGACGTACTAGTTTATTTTTCTGAGAAAGTTGAACAGAGAAGTAAAGAACATTATGAAACACGAAGGTAACCACAATTCCCGCAATGGCACCGGAGCAAATCGATTACGTAAGTTCTCGGGGGAGTTCGGCGTCCAAAAAGAGAACCACACTCAAGGCAAAAGACGGCCTCGAATGGGGCACTCGGCTGATACCCATCTATTCTGAAACGGGACAATTCAATTCTCTGCTGCAGGAACTCTGCTAACAACGCTGTTCAGGGTGCGTCACTATAGCCATAGACAAGTAGTCGGCGTCCACTCTTCCGGACCGGAGGTCTCGAGAGTAGTGTATAAAACTGTATGTATTGCGTCTTTCGTCTTGGCTGTTTCTATTTTTGGGGCTGCCGCTGGCGACTCTACTTCGACTGATAGCAACACTAAAGAATTTCCCCGGCTTGAATTATATGGCGGCTATTCGTATTTCCACTTTAATAGCGGGGTTTCAAGTCCGAGTACACTTCCTTTTGTTGCCTCGACGACCAGCATGGGTATGAACGGATGGAAGTTTGCCGCCACCTATAACCTGAATCACTATCTTGGAATTACAGCTGACCTTAGCGGCCAGTACAATGCTGACTTCCTGGGGTCCAACATATTCTTTGCTCCTGCCAAACCTTTTGACACTCATATACACAATTTTCTCTTTGGACCAACAGTGACCTACCGCAATCACACCAGAATTATTCCGTTTGCCCATGTCCTGGTTGGCGATAGTCACGGCACGATTTTTGACAATAATGGATTTGGAGCTACGCGCGATGGATTCGCCGTGGCCGTGGGTGGCGGCGCCGACCTGCAACTTACGAAATCTCTACTTCTGCGCCTTGGTCAGCTCGACTATGTTCACACTAATCTCAACTTCAACAACAATGCCTATGGAATGTCGGGCCTGCCAACCTCACAGAATAACTTCAGCTACTCCGCCGGAATCGTAGTTAGGGTCGCGGACGAAGCATGGATGCCGGAATCCAGCCCTCGTCCGACACCGCGCGTCGATCTATTTGGCGGCTATTCCTTCATGAACTTCGGCAATGGATTCTCAAGTACGTTGAGGCAGCTTGCGGGTTTGACCAGCAGCGAGGATACGAATGGCTGGGCAGCTTCAGGAAGTTACAACGTGAATCGCTATTTCGGTGCAACCGCCGAGTTCAGCAGCCAGTATGGTGGCAATTTTGGCCTTACAAACGGCGTATACACTCATGTTCACGAATACAACTTCCTTTTCGGCCCAACTGTGAGCTACCGGAACAAGAGCAGGTTCACGCCTTTTGCACATGCACTCATCGGTCCGACGCGCGCCACGGCATTGCCTTCCTCAAGATTGGCCCCTCCCGAAGTCTCAACGAATGCCTTCGGAATGGAGTTTGGAGGGGGCGCTGATGTGAAGCTCTACAAGCGGCTGTCACTGCGTTTGGGCCAGTTCGATTACTTGCGCACGTACTTCTCATCCGGCTATTTCAATGGCAGCACATCGCAGAATAGCTTTCGATACTCGACCGGACTAGTCGTCCGGGCATTCTAGCTGCGAATGCTGGTTGGGCACGCATCAAAAATCCGCTCTACTTTAAAAACGAAAAGCAACAAAAAGGCCCGAAGCTTTCGCTTCGGGCCTCATGTCGCCGCTGACGCGGCTTGGTTTGTCGGCCGTTGCTGGACGCGGACCTGAAGGTCCGCTCTACCCTGCTACACTTCGGTCGGCAGTTCTTCGCCTTCGTTCTCGCCTTCGTGGCGGAGCAGTTCCAGCGCGCGCTCGGCTTCTTCGTACGCGGCTGTAACTTCCTCCTGCACCTTCGATGCGGCCTGCTCCATCTCCTGCGACAACCGGACATTGCGGTAGTACTCCATTCCGGTTCCCGCGGGGATCAAGCGGCCCACGATGACGTTTTCCTTCAGACCGCGCAGGTGGTCGACGGCTCCCTGGATGGAAGCTTCCGTCAGCACACGCGTGGTCTCCTGGAACGATGCGGCCGAGATGAACGAGTCGGTCGAGAGCGAAGCCTTGGTGATACCGAGCAGCAGCGGACGGCCGGTAGCCGGCTTGCCGCCGTTCGCAATCGTCTTCTCGTTCTCTTCGCGGAAGCGGAACTTGTCGATCTGCTGTTCCAGCAGGAACGACGTATCGCCCACATCCTCGACTTTCACCCAGCGCATCATCTGGCGAACGATCACCTCGATGTGCTTGTCGCTGATGTTCACGCCCTGCAAGCGGTAGACTTCCTGGATTTCGTTCACCAGGTAAGCCTGCAGCTCTTTCTCACCGAGTACGGCAAGAATGTCGTGCGGGTTCAGCGGGCCATCCATCAGCGGTTCGCCCGCCCGGATGCGCTCGCCTTCCTGCACGTTGACGTGAACGCCGCGCGGCACCTGGTATTCCTTCTCGGTACCGTTGTCCGCCACGACGTAGATCTTGCGCTGACCCTTGGCCACGTCGCCGAACTTCACCACGCCATCGATCTCGCTGATGACCGCGGTCTCGTGCGGCTTGCGCGCCTCGAACAGCTCCTGGACACGCGGCAGACCACCGGTGATGTCCTTGGTCTTGGTGGTTTCGCGCGGGATCTTCGCCAGCACGTCGCCCGGAGTTACGGTGTCGCCATCCAGGGTCATCAGGTGAGCACGCGAGGGCATCAGGTACCGCTTGTTGCCCTTGGCGCCCTTGATGACGATGGCCGGCTGGCGCTTCTCATCAGGCGAATCGACAACGACGTGCCGCGAAAGACCGGTCACTTCGTCGACTTCCTCGTGCAGCGTCAGACCTTCCTGCAGGTCCTTGAACTGCACCGTGCCGCCGATTTCGGTGAGGATCGCGAAGGTGTACGGATCCCACTCGACCATGACATCGCCGAGCGCAACCTGCGAGCCGTCTTCGACCTTCACCTTGGCGCCGTATACGACCGCGTAACGTTCCTTTTCGCGGCCCTTCTCGTCGACCACCGCGATCGAACCGTTGCGGTTCATGACCACCAGGTTGCCTTCCTTGGCGCGTACCGTGATCAGGTTGATGAAGCGCACCGTGCCGTTGTTCTTGGCGTCGAGACGCGACTGCTCGCTGACTCGCGAAGCCGTGCCGCCGATGTGGAAGGTACGCATGGTGAGCTGCGTTCCCGGCTCGCCGATGGACTGCGCCGCGATGACGCCGGTAGCTTCGCCCAGCTCGACCAGTCGTCCGGTCGCCAGGTTACGCCCGTAGCACATCACGCAAACGCCGCGCTTCGACTCGCAGGTCAGCACCGAGCGAATCTTCACGCGCTCGATACCGGCAGCCTGCACCGCGCTCGCCAACTCTTCCGTAACTTCCTGGTTGATGTCGACGATGATGTTGCCTTCGTAGTCCTTGATCTTCTCCAGCGAGACGCGGCCCACGATACGGTCGCGCAGCGGCTCGATGATCTCGCCCGACTCCACGATGGAAGTGACGTAGATGCCATCGACCGTTCCGCAGTCGTATTCGCTGATGATCACGTCCTGCGCCACGTCCACCAGACGGCGGGTCAGGTAACCCGAGTCGGCGGTCTTGAGCGCGGTGTCGGCCAAGCCCTTACGGGCGCCGTGCGTCGAGATGAAGTATTCCAACACCGTGAGACCTTCACGGAAGTTCGCCGTGATCGGTGTCTCGATGATTTCGCCCGACGGCTTCGCCATCAGTCCGCGCATACCGGAGAGCTGACGGATCTGCTGTTTCGATCCGCGAGCGCCGGAGTCGGCCATGACGTAAATCGGGTTCATCTCGCCGGCTTTGTCGTCCTGCTGCATGGCGCCGAACATTTCGTCAGCCACCTTTTCGGTGATGGCCGACCAGATTTCGACGACCTTGTTGTAGCGCTCACCGTTGGTGATAGCTCCATCCAGGTACTGCTGCTGCACCGCAATGGCCTGCTTCTCGGCGTCGCGCACCAGTCCAGCCTTGCCCGCCGGGATGACCATGTCGTCGATACCGATCGACAAGCCAGCCTTGGTGGCGTACTGGAAGCCTAGCTGCTTGATGCCGTCGAGCAACCGCACCGTGGTCTCAAGACCGAAGCGCAGGTAGCAGTAGTTGACCAGGTTGCCGCTGCCCTTCTTCTTGAGCAGGCCGTTGATGTACGGCATGTCGGGCGCGCCGCGCTTGATGTGATCGTTCATGATCGCGCGGCCCACGGTGGTCGAGATGTACTGACGCTCGAACATGGTCGGCTCGGTGTGCGCCACATCCTGATCGTCGTACGCGGTGGTGAGGTCGATGACCTCGCCGCGTGTAGCGCAGACGAATCGGGGTGAGCGTTTCCACTTCGCCCATTTCCTTGGCGAGCAGCACTTCGTCGATGTTGGCGAAGGCGCGGCCTTCACCCTTGGCGCCCGGCTTGGCTTTGGTCAGGTAATAGATACCGAGGACCATGTCCTGCGTGGGCACGGTGATCGGCTGACCCGAAGCGGGCGACAGGATGTTGTGCGAGGCCAGCATCAACACGCTGGCTTCCACCTGCGCTTCCGGCGAAAGCGGAATGTGCACGGCCATCTGATCGCCGTCGAAGTCTGCGTTGAACGCGGTGCAGACCAGCGGGTGAATCTTGATGGCTTTGCCTTCCACCAGCACCGGCTCGAAGGCCTGAATGCCGAGGCGGTGAAGCGTTGGCGCGCGGTTCAGCAGAACCGGGTGATCTTTAATCACCTCTTCCAGGATGTCCCACACGATGGGCTCCTGCTGTTCCACCATTTCCTTCGCCTGCTTGATGGTGGTGCAATGTCCGGTCTGCTCCAGCCGGTGATAGATGAACGGCTTGAACAGCTCCAGCGCCATCTTCTTCGGCAAGCCGCACTGATGCAGCTTGAGGTCGGGACCAACCACGATCACCGAACGGCCGGAGTAGTCGACGCGCTTGCCCAGCAGGTTCTGACGGAAGCGGCCCTGCTTGCCCTTCAGTGTATCGGACAGCGACTTCAGCGGGCGATTGTTGGCGCCACGCAGAACGCGCCCGCGGCGTCCGTTGTCGAACAGCGCGTCCACGGCTTCCTGCAGCATGCGCTTTTCGTTGCGCACGATGACTTCCGGAGCGTGCAGGTCCATCAGCTTCTTCAACCGGTTGTTGCGGTTGATGACGCGGCGATAGAGGTCGTTCAAGTCAGAGGTCGCGAAGCGGCCGCCATCGAGTGGAACCAGGGGACGCAACTCCGGCGGAATGACCGGGATCACGTCGAGAATCATCCAGTTCGGCTTGTTGCCGCTCTTGCGGAAGGCCTCGGTGACCTTCAGGCGCTTGGAGTACTTCAGCCGCTTCTGGACGGAAGTTTCCGTGCGCATCTTTTCGCGCAGCTCAACCGACAGGGTTTCGACTTCCACGCGCTTGAGCAGTTCCTTGATGGCTTCAGCGCCCATCATGGCCTTGAAGCCCGAAGCGCGGTGCTCCTGGTCGAGCTCGCGATACTTGGCTTCGTCCTTGATGACCTCGCGCTCTTTTACCGGAGCTTCGCCGGGCTCGACCACGACGTAGGCTTCGAAGTAGAGCACGGACTCAAGGTCGCGCAGCGAGATGTCGAGGATGTGCCCGATACGGCTGGGCAGACCCTTGAAGAACCACACGTGCGAGCAGGGCGAAGCCAGCTCGATGTGGCCGAGGCGCTCACGGCGAACTTTCGACAGCGTGACTTCCACGCCGCATTTGTCGCAGATTACGCCGCGATGCTTCATGCGCTTGTACTTGCCGCACAAGCACTCCCAGTCGGTGACGGGACCGAAGATGCGGGCGCAGAACAAGCCGTCGCGCTCCGGCTTGAAGGTGCGGTAGTTGATCGTCTCCGGCTTGGTAACTTCACCGTGCGACCAGCTGCGGATTTTTTCCGGCGAGGCCAGGCTGATGCGAATGGCGTCGAAATCGGCAATCGGATTTCCGAGATCAAATGGACTCGAGCGGTACATGTTTAGTCCTCAGTTATCTGTTGTCGGTTGTCAGCGAACCGACCGTTATCGGTAGAGCGGCGCTTCAGTGCCGCGTTACCGCCGTTTCTTCTTCTTCCGGGACTTCCATCCGCTGCGACAGCAGCGAATGGAAGTCCTAAATTCCTGAGCCGGACCTGGACGCGAACCTGAAGGTTCGCTCTACCTGATACGGCCAGATGGGACGCGGGCATGAGGCCGCGTCCCCCAAGCGTCTAGTCAGCCGCCACGGGAGTCTCCGGAGCCGGTAGTTCCTTGCGCTCCTTGGTCTTGATCAACTCCACGTCGAGACACAGCGACTGCAACTCGCGAATCAGCACGTTGAACGACTCCGGCACGCCCGGCTCAATCGCCGCTTCGCCTTTGACGATGGCCTCGTAAATCTTGGTGCGGCCATACACGTCATCGGACTTCGCGGTGAGCAGCTCCTGCAGGATGTACGCGGCGCCGTAAGCTTCCAGCGCCCACACTTCCATTTCACCGAAGCGCTGGCCACCGAACTGAGCCTTGCCGCCCAGCGGTTGCTGGGTAATCAGCGAGTAGGGTCCGATGGAACGCGCGTGGATCTTGTCGTCGACCAAATGCGACAGCTTCAGCATGTAGATATAGCCAACGGTTACCGGCTGCTCGAACTTGTCGCCGGTCATGCCGTCGTAGAGATAAGCCTTGCCCGAGGTCGGCAGATCGCCTTCCGCCAGCAGCGACTTGATCTCGCCCTCCTTCGATCCGTCAAACACCGGCGAAGCGAAGTAGACGGCGTCCTTCATGCCGTCGGCGGCTTTCTCCAGCAGCTCGTCGTCGAGTGCCACAAGTTCGTCTACGAACGGCGTGTCCTTGAACAGGACTTTCAGCTCCTTGCGCAGGCGCTCCGCCTTCGAGTTCTCCTTGAGCAGCTCGCCGATCTTCTGGCCCAGTGCGTAGCCGGCCCAGCCGAGATGCGTCTCCAGAATCTGGCCGACGTTCATACGGCTTGGCACGCCCAGCGGATTCAGGACGATCTCCATCGGCGTTCCGTCGTCGAGGTACGGCATGTCCTCTTCCGGCAGAATGCGCGCGATCACGCCCTTGTTACCGTGGCGTCCGGCCATCTTGTCGCCGACGCTCAGCTTGCGCTTCATGGCGATGTACACCTTCACCAGCTTGATCACGCCGGGAGGCAGTTCGTCGCCCTTCTGCAGCTTCTCGACCTTCTCGCGGACGATCTTGCGCAGCACATCGATCTGGCGCGAGGTCATCTCTTCGATTTCGTCGATCTGCTCGTTGATGCGCGGGTCCTTATCGGGGAACTTGATGCGCTTCAAGTTGCGCGTCGAGATCCGCTCGATGGTGTCGCGGTCGAGAATCGCTTCCTTGGTCAACAGACGCTTGTTGGTGCGCTCGTCGTGCAAGTCGGCGAGTACTTCTTTGCCGCCCAGCAGAGCTTCCAAACGCTTCAGGCGCTCGTCGGTCAGGATTCGGATTTCGTCCGCCAGGTTCTTCTCCAGCTTGGCCACCTGCTCGGACTCGATGAACTTGGCGCGCTCGTCCTTCTCCTGCCCTTTGCGGGAGAAGATCTTCACGTCGACCACGGTTCCTTCGATTCCGGGAGGGCAAGTCAGCGAAGCATCGCGAACGTCGCCGGCCTTCTCACCGAAGATGGCGCGCAGCAGCTTCTCTTCCGGCGTGAGCTGAGTTTCGCCCTTCGGCGTAACTTTGCCCACCAGGATGTCGCCGGCCTTCACGGTCGCGCCGATGCGGATGACGCCGCTCTCGTCGAGATCGCGCAGTGCCGACTCGCTGACGTTAGGAATGTCGCGCGTGACTTCTTCCGGTCCCAGCTTGGTGTCGCGCGACTCGATCTCGAACTCCTCGATGTGGACGGAGGTGTAATAGTCCTCCTTCACCATCTTCTCGGAGACCAGGATCGCGTCCTCGAAGTTGTACCCGCGCCACGGCATGAAGGCGACGAGCACGTTACGGCCGAGCGCCAGCTCGCCCATGTCGGTGCAAGGTCCGTCGGCAATCACCTGGCCCTTGGCTACGCGGTCGCCCTTCTTCACGATCGGGCGCTGGTTGATACAAGTGTTCTGGTTCGAGCGCTTGAACTTGGTCAGCTGATAAATGTCGCTGCCCACTTCACGCGAGAGCTGCATGGGATGATGCTCGCCCTCGACGCGCACGATGATGCGTTCGGAGTCGACGGAGTCGATGATGCCGGAGCGGCGAGCCAAAACCACCGCACCCGAGTCACGCGCCGTGACGCCTTCCATTCCGGTGCCGACGATCGGCGCCTGCGCACGCAGCAACGGAACCGACTGGCGCTGCATGTTCGCGCCCATGAGAGCGCGGTTGGCGTCGTCGTGTTCCAGGAACGGCACCAGCGAGGCAGCCACCGATACCAGCTGCTTCGGGCTGACGTCGATGTAGTCGACTTCGTCGCGGCTGACCAGGACGAAGTTGCCGGCCTTGCGGGCGTTGACCAGTTCCGCAACGATGCGGCCCTTGTCGTCGATTTCCGCGTTGGCCTGCGCGATGACGTGGCGATCTTCTTCCCACGCCGACAGGTAGAACGAGAACGGCTCGAAGTCGATAAGTTTCTTCTTGCGCTCCTTCAGATCGGCGTTGATCTTCAGGATCTCCGACTTCTCAGCGTGATCGCCGACACGGAACTCGCTGTCGCCGGCATTGACCACGGTGAGGTAGTCGATGACGCGGCCGGCCTTCACCTTGCGATACGGCGACTCGATGAAGCCGTAGTCGTTGATGCGGGCATAGCAGCTCAGCGACGAGATCAGGCCGATGTTCGGACCTTCCGGCGTCTCAATCGGGCAGATACGTCCGTAGTGCGTCGGGTGAACGTCGCGGACTTCGAATCCGGCGCGCTCGCGCGACAGACCGCCCGGGCCAAGTGCCGACAGGCGGCGCTTGTGGGTGATCTCCGACAACGGGTTGGTCTGATCCATGAACTGCGACAACTGCGACGATCCGAAGAACTCGCGGATGGCAGCCATGACCGGCTTGGCGTTGACCAGGTCGTGCGGCATCGCGGTCGACATTTCCTGGTACACGCTCATCTTTTCCTTGATGGCGCGTTCCATGCGGACCAGGCCGATGCGGAACTGGTTCTCCAGCAGCTCACCGACCGCGCGTACGCGGCGGTTGCCGAGGTGATCGATGTCGTCCACCGAACCAATGTTCTTGCGCAGCTTCAACAGGTACTTGATGGTCGCGTAGAAATCATCCGGCTCGAGCGTTCGGTTCTCGAGGTTGGTTCCGTCCTCGCGATCGAACAGCTTGATGTTGAACTTCAGGCGGCCCACCCGCGAAAAGTCGTACTTCCGCGGATCGAAGAACATGCCGTGGAAGAGCGCCGTCGCGGTATCGAGCGTCGGCGGATCGCCGGGACGCAGTTTGCGGTAGATTTCGATCAGCGCTTCCTGCGGTGTCTTCACCGAATCGCGGCGCAGCGTGGCACTGATGACCGTGCCCACATCGTCACGCTCGGGGAAGAAGACCTGAACTTCGGTGACGCCCGCGTCCATCATCTTCGACAGCTTGTCGGCGACAAGCTCAGAGTTGGCTTCCAGAAGCACTTCGCCGGTGTTGGTGTCGATCACATCGGCAGCGACGAACGCGCCTTCCAGGTCGGTCAGGTCGGCTTCGATCTCGCTGATGCGATGCTTCTGGATTTCCTTCATCACCGCGGCCGTAACCTTGCGGCCCGAGTGCGAAACTTCCTCGCCGTTCTTGGCCGTGATGGCCTTGGCCAGCTTCATGCCCAGCAGGTTGGTTGGCTTGTCGGTGCCGGGATCCAGCGTCCAGTACAGCTTGTTGTCGCGAATGGCAATGCGATCGACGGTGTAGAAGGTGCGAAGGATTTCTTCGTCGGAACGCAGGCCCAGCGCGCGCAGGAAAATCGTTCCCAGGAACTTGCGCTTGCGATCGATACGCACGTACAGGATGTTCTTCTGGTCGTATTCGAACTCGACCCACGAACCACGGTACGGAATGATCTTGCCCAGGAAGTAAGTGCGGTTGTTGGCCGTCTCGAAGAAGACGCCCGGCGACCGGTGCAACTGGCTGACGATCACGCGCTCGGTGCCGTTAATGATGAAGGTGCCGTTCTGCGTCATCAGCGGAATGTCGCCGAAGAAGACTTCCTGCTCCTTCATGTCGCGGATCGACTTGTTACCCGTCTCCGGATCTTTGTCGAAGATAGTCAGGCGCATGGTGACCTTGAGCGGCGCGGAGTAGGTCATACCGCGCTCCTCGCACTCGGCCACGTCGTACTTCAGCTGCAATCCGACAGGGTCACCGCACTTGTTACAAAAATCGGGTGTGTTGGCGTTGTACGTTCCGCACTTGGTGCAGAGCACGTCGCCCAGGTGGAACGGATCGGTCTTTACCGTCGATCCGCAGTTGCGGCAAGTGGTGCGCAGGTGATTCAGCCCCTTGAGGTGGCCGCACTTGCACTCCCAGTTGCCGATGGCGAACTCGACAAAGTCGAGCTGCGAGACGTTGCGGAAGTCGGTGATGGGGAAGACCGACTGAAATACCGCCTGCAAACCTGCGTCATCGCGCTCGCTCGGCAGGGCGTCCATCTGCAGAAAACGATCGTACGAGCGCTTCTGTACCTCGATGAGGTTAGGTATCTGGATAGTCGCCGGAATTTTTGAGAAATCAAATCGATTTCGGTTGGCAGTCTTCTGTTGCGCCATGTATAAAGCTCCTAATCGTTACCGGCCAGCGTGGCTGATGACCGGGGCAAACCGTGGTGCGATGCTCTGGGCCCCTGACAAACGCCGTTTCTGCGCCTGGTGGGGCTGGATGGGTGACGGGATGCGCGCCGTCACACACGGGTAGAACTGAGGGAAAGAGGAATCGGAACCTGTAAGTTTCGCGCCCAAAGCGAATCGCGCCCGCAGAGACAGAACTCCCCGCAAGCGCCGCGTCAGGCGTCGTGCAATCCCATAACCAATTAGCCTGGGAATTCGGTGCTTTTGGCACCGCTATTTTGTAAGCTTCCCGCGCCAGTATCTTCAGGCCTTGTTGTCGTCCGATGATGCCGTCGCGCCCGAGCTGACGCGAGGTTCGGCACACCAGCCGCCCGCCATGCATGTTTTGATGTCCGAGCCTCACGAAAGGACTCAGCATCACGCCGATGCCCAGGAATGCCACGGTTTCCCGCTGAGAAAACCGCTCTTCTTCCCGTTCATCGCGCCTCTCCCCGCCTGCTCCGGCGTGGAGAAGAACGTAGCCGCCGCCCCGTCGTGCGAAAGCAGCAGCAGCCAGAAACTCCGGTCAGCGCGCCCGGAGTGGACCGTCCCCGCCTGATGACAGCTGCAAGATCCGGACGCCAAATCCAGCGCCGGCCCAGTGCAGCCGCCAACAGAGGGACGCAATACTACAAAGACGAACCTGCAAGGCTCTGGTGAGCCTCCAGGTTTCCCGCAGGCGTTACGCGCCTGCCGGATGACTACTTGATGTCGACCTTGGCTCCCGCCTCGGTGAACTTCTTCTTGATGGTCTCGGCTTCTTCCTTGTTCACGCCCTCTTTCACGGTCTTGGGCGCGCCGTCGACCAGGTCCTTGGCTTCTTTCAAGCCCAGGCTGGTGACTTCACGGACAGCCTTGATCACGTTGATCTTGTTGGCGCCTACTTCGGTGAGAACGACCGTGAACTCGGTCTTCTCTTCCGCCGGAGCCGCTGCAGCGGCGCCTGCGCCCGCGCCACCGGCCATCACGACCGGGGCCGCAGCCGCCGCCGAGACGCCAAGACGCTCTTCCAACTTCTTTACCAGGGCCGCCGCATCCAGCAGCGACAGGCCTACGATCGATTCTTCCAACTGCTGCAGATCTGCCATTTTCTTGTCCACCTATTCGTTATTCGTTGTGTTGATTTCGTTCCCGTCTCTGAGGTTTCCAATGTGTCGCTCCGCGCGCCAGACAACGCCCGGGGATCACCCCTCACAACGGATAACGCAATCTTTCCTGGAAGCTTTCGCCCCCAAACCTGTGTCCCGCACCGGTAGAGCGACGTTTCAGCCGGGTGCCCCATCCAAGCCGCCTTTGCTTGGGTGGGAGCAACAAACCTAAGCCTGCGCCGGGTGCCCCATCCTCCTCCCTCGATTTTGCGGAGAGGGTGGGAAACCAAAATTACGCCGATGCTTCCGCCGGGGCCGCTTCTGCGGCCGGAGCAGCTTCGACCGGCGCCGGAGCGCCACCAAACTTGTTCTTCTCGACGCCCTGGTTGATGACCACGGCCAGATCGCGGCCGACCGCATTCATCACCGTCACCAGGCGCTGCGCCGGAGCGGTCATCAGGAAGAGCAGCTTCGAGTAAAGCTCTTCCTTCGACGGCATGCTCGCCAGCGCATCGATTTCCTTGATCGCGATGACGCGGCCTTCAACGATGCCCGCTTTGAAAACGTACTCCGGGTTGTCCTTGGCGTACTTGCTGAGCGCCTTAGCCAGAGCCACCGGGTCGCCATTGGTGTAGGCAATAGAGGTCACGCCGGCAAGGTCCTTCACCGCGTCTTCGATGGCGCTGCCCTTGGCGGCGCGTTCGGCCAGGGTGTTCTTCAGCACCCGATAGCGACCGCCTGCGCCGCGTACCGCCTTGCGCAGTTCGAAATCCTTGTCCACGGTCATCTTGGCGAAGGTGCCCACGATGCCGTGCTTGGCGCCCTGGAACTCCTTGGTGAGCGCCTCAACCTGTTCGATTTTCTTTGCTTTGGTAACGGCCATTTTCGATTCCTTATTTCTTTGAAGGGTGCACGCCTTCAGCAGCGTCGTTGCGACACTCAATCCTTCTTAAATTTCGTCATCACTGAGCCGCCCATCGAGGGACCTGCATGGCTCGCCCGCGCCGTGCCCGTTCAAACTACGCCTTCGCGGCAGCTTCCACAGCCGAGGTGTCAATCGGCACGCCCGGCCCCATGGTCGAGCTCAGATAGCAGCCCTTGATGTACTTACCCTTGGCCACCGACGGCTTCGCCTTGATCACGCTGGTGATCACCGTGGCCGCGTTCTCCACCAGCTTCTCCGGCGGAAACGAAATCTTGCCCACAGGCACGTGAACCAGAGCGGTCTTGTCGGTGCGGAACTCCACCTTGCCGGCCTTGGTTTCAGCCACGGCAGCCGCAACATCGAAGGTCACCGTACCGGTCTTAGGGTTGGGCATCAAACCACGCGGGCCGAGCACCTTGCCCAAACGGCCAACCGACTTCATCATGTCGGGCGTAGCAATGACGGCATCGTAGTCGGTCCAGTTTTCCTTCTGGATCTTCTCGACCATGTCTTCGCCGCCGACAAAATCAGCGCCGGCAGCCTGCGCCTCGCGCACCTTTTCGCCGCTGGCGATGACCAGGACCTTCTTCGACTTGCCCAGTCCGTGCGGCAGAACTACAGTGCCGCGGACCATCTGGTCGGCATGTTTGGGATCGACTCCCAAACGCATCGTCAAGTCGACGGTCTCGTCGAACTTGGCGTACTTCACTTTCTGCAGAAGAGGCACGGCGTCCTGAAGCGGATAGGACTTCGCTTCAACCGCCTCGCGCGCCTTCTCAATATTCTTTCCAGACTTCTTCATGCGTTTTCCTCATCTCCCACCGCGGATCGTTGTTCTGATCAGCCGTGGTAATTGCGATTCAAAACTCTGTCGCCCCCCCCCAAGAACCGTCATCCCGACCGACGACTTCAGCCGGAGTGGAGGGACCTGCGGTTTGCACTAGCAACCCAAAACTCGGGTGCCCCACTCATTCGTGATTTTCGAATGAGAGGAAGTTAATCCCTACGCGATAACTTCAATTCCCATCGACCGCGCCGTGCCCTTCACGCTCTTCACCGCGGTCTCAATCGACGCGGCGTTCAGATCGGGCATCTTCTGCTTGGCGATCTCCAGAACCTGCTTCTCGGTCACCTTGCCGACCTTGTCTTTATTCGGTGTGCCCGAACCCTTGGCCACACCTGCGGCACGCTTCAAAAGAATCGCCGCCGGCGGCGTCTTGGTGATGAAGGTGAACGAGCGGTCGCTGTAAACCGAAACCACGACCGGAATGATTAGGCCGTCGAGCTCCTTGGAGCTGGTCTTCGCGTTGAACTGCTTGCAGAACTCCATAATGTTGATCTGCGCCTGACCGAGCGCCGGACCCACCGGCGGAGCCGGAGTAGCCTTGCCCGCCGCAATCTGTAACTTCACCGAACCGGTAACTTTTTTTGCCATTTAAATTCTCGCTCTTCGCTAATTCGCTCTTCGCCTTTCGCCAGACCTTCGCGCTTCATCCGAAGAGCGAAAAGCGAAAAGCCAAAGGCGGCCTTCCTACGTAATAACTTTTTCGACCTGCCCGAATCCGAGCTCCACCGGCGTCGAACGCCCGAAGATGGTGACCATGACTTTCAGGGTCTCGCGATCTTCGTTGATCTCGTCCACCACGCCGGTAAAGCTGGCGAAGGGACCTTCGCTGATGCGCACCGATTCGTTCTTCTCGAACTTGACCTTGAGCTTGGGCTGCTCCTTGCTCACCGACACGCGATAAACAATCTGGTTGACTTCTTCTTCCGACAGCGGCGTCGGCTGCTGCCCAGTGCCCACAAATCCCGTAACCCGCGGCGTACCCTTCACCACGTGCCAGACGTTGTCGTCCATGTCCATCTCCACCAGCACGTAGCCGGGATAGAACATGCGCTCGCTGGTGTACTTCTTGCCGCCGCGAACCTCGGTGACCGACTCGGTCGGGATCAGCACCCGGCCAATCTTGTGTTCCAGTTCGGGGTAGGCGCGCACGCGCGACTCAATCGACTCTTTGACCTTGCGCTCGAAGCCCGAGTAGGTGTGGATGATGTACCACTTCATGTTCGGATTCTGCGACTGCGCAGATCCGATCTCTGGAGTATCGTCGCCGCCGGCCTTGCCTTCAGGCTGGTCGCCGAGTTGCTCCGTTTTATTTTGTTCTTCTGTCATTTTCCCGCGCATTCCGCGCAACTTAGCGTCCACTCAGATATTTCAGCAGATGGTCCAGACCCTTGCCGATCGCCGCGTCGACAATCCAAAAATAAACGCCGAACAGGAACACGGTGATGATGACCACGGTGGTCGTGCCCTGGACTTCCTTGCGTGACGGCGTCGTCACCTTCCGCATCTCGGTGCGCACGTCGTTGTAGAAGCTCTTCGCGCGCTGCGGCCACGCCTTCAAGGTGGCCAGCTTGTTCTCACCAACGCTCTCGATTGCTGCTGACTTCGCCATCTGCTACCTTTTTCCGGCGCTACGCGCCTAGTACAACCGCCCTTCGCCTCTCGCTTTTCGCGTTTCCTCTGGCCAACAGCGAAAGCGAATGGCGTGTTTCCAAAAACTGGCAGGGGCGGAGGGATTCGAACCCCCAAGTTCGGTTTTGGAGACCGACAGTTTAACCGTTGAGCTTACGCCCCTAAATTCCGCCCTTCGCCATTCGCTCTTCGCGATTCGCAAATCTGACCGGCGAAAAGCGAATAACGAAACGCGAGGAGCGTCTGTTCCTACTTCACTTCCTTGTGCGCCGTGTGCTTGCGGCACGTCCGGCAGAACTTGTTGAATTCCAGCCGGCCCGTCGTGGTCTTCTTATTCTTGGTGGTCGAGTAATTGCGATTCTTGCAATCACCGCACTGCAACGTAACAATCTCTCGAGGCATTCGATAATCCTTTTCGTTTACTCCCTGGGCTGGGAGCCCGGAAGCCTTGTCCGCGTCCAAGCGCGGATATCAGCAGAGCAACTTCGCTCCACCGAGAATTTATGTTGTCCGCCAGCGGCGCTGAGTGAGGCTTCGGCCGCGGGTGCCCCATCCCTCTCCGCCGCTTTTGGCGGAGAGGGTGGGGCCGTAACTACGCAATGATCTCGCTGATCGTGCCCGCGCCTACGGTGCGGCCGCCTTCGCGGATAGCGAAGCGCAAGCCCTTCTCCATGGCCACCGGCGTAATCAGCTCGATCTGCAGGGTGACATTGTCGCCCGGCATCACCATCTCCGTGCCTTCCGGCAAGGTCGCCACTCCCGTCACGTCCGTCGTGCGGAAGTAAAACTGCGGACGATAGCCCTTGAAGAACGGCGTGTGGCGTCCACCTTCATCTTTCGACAGCACGTACACCGAGCCGGTGAACTTGGTGTGCGGCGTAATCGAGCCCGTCTTGGCCAGCACCATGCCGCGCTCCACATCCTCTTTCGGAATGCCGCGCAGCAGCAGGCCCGGCATTGTCGCCCGCCAGGCCCTCGTCCAACTGCTTCTTGAACATTTCCACGCCGGTCACAACCGTCTTGCGGGTCTCGCGGAAGCCGACAATCTCCACTTCCTCGCCTACCTTCACCTTGCCACGCTCGATACGGCCCGTAACCACCGTGCCGCGTCCCGAGATGGAGAAGATGTCTTCAATCGGCATCAGGAACGGCTTGTCGATTTCGCGCGCCGGCAGCGGCACGTTCTTGTCGACCGCATCCATCAGCTCGTCGATCTTGGCTTCCCACTGCGCTTCCCCGTTCAACGCTCCCAGCGCCGAGCCGCGAATCACCGGCAGATCGTCGCCCGGGAAGTTGTACTTCGACAGCAGCTCGCGAACTTCCATCTCCACCAAGTCGATCAGCTCGGGATCTTCCACCGCATCGCACTTGTTCAGGAACACCACGATGTAGGGCACGCCTACCTGGCGAGCCAGCAGCACGTGCTCTTTGGTCTGCGGCATCGGACCGTCGGTGGCCGCCACCACCAGGATGGCGCCGTCCATCTGCGCCGCGCCGGTGATCATGTTCTTGATGTAGTCGGCGTGGCCGGGACAATCCACGTGGGCGTAGTGCCGGTTCGCCGTCTCGTACTCCACGTGCGCCGTCGCGATCGTGATGCCGCGCTCCCGCTCTTCCGGTGCGTTGTCGATCGAATCGAACGAACGGAACTTGATGTTCGGGTTGTGCTTGCCCAGAACCTTGGTGATGGCCGCCGTCAACGTCGTCTTGCCATGATCGATGTGCCCGATCGTGCCTACGTTTACGTGCGGCTTACTGCGATCAAATTTCTCTTTCGCCATATCTCTTCTCTGATTGCCCTAGTAGTACCGGTAAAGTTTGTTGAACTTATTACGCAGGGTCGCGTCCACCGACTCCAGCGTCGTCAAATAAAACTCGCGCATTTGCGCCTGGTCGCTGACCGGCAGCGCATCATACAACTGCTGCGCCGACTTGCCACTACGCCCCAGGCCAGCGTCTGCCTGCTCCAGCAACTTCTCGCGCAACACGCGGGGGAAGTCGCGAATTGGAACGTTCTTGCGCTCCAGCAGCCGCAGATAACTCTTCACATCGGCAGGCGCAAAGACCCGCGACAATGCCGACTGCAACTGCTCGAATTCGTCCAGCTTTTCGACCCGAATGCCCGCCTGCCGAAACGGTGTACGTTCTGCTGCCATCGATGTATTCACGTATCGGAAAGCCGTATTGCCCGCATAAAGCGGGCTCTTTCTAAAAAATCTGGAGCTGATGACCAGGATTGAACTGGTGACCTCTCCCTTACCAAGGGAGTGCTCTACCAACTGAGCTACATCAGCCCTCGTAACACCTAAACAACAGATCCCTCACTTACGTTTGGGATTTCGGCTGCGGGCTCGCGCCCGCAAGTCGCCTCAACTCTGGAGCGGGAGACGGGAATCGAACCCGCGACCAACAGCTTGGAAGGCTGTGACTCTACCACTGAGTTACTCCCGCCCTACCGTGCCGCCGCTCCGCGGCTCCTGCTCTATTTATCGCACTCGCTAATTGCGGCTTTCGTCGCGCTCCTGCTTCCGGCTCCACGACCAGGTCCGCAGGGCAAACATCGCCAGAACCGCTACCGTGGTGTATTTGAACTTCGGATCGCTGAGCGTCGTCCAGGCCAGCACCGCCAGTACGGCATAAACTACGAAGGCGACGACTAACTTCTTCGTTCCGGTGATACTTGCTACCTCAATGCTCTCGGCCGCCAAATCGCACATCCAAACTTAAGCTGGTGCACAGGGGAGGATTCGAACCTCCGTAGCTCGCAAGGAGCGGCAGATTTACAGTCTGCTGCCATTAACCACTCGGCCACCTGTGCACATCCGACCACCCCAACCCGCGAAAAACTGCGCTGCCGAGGTCCCGGTTCGACCGAGCATTCGCTCTCGAATACCGCCGCGAGAGGCCGACTGCTTGAGGCCCGGAATCGCCAATCCCCTGCTGTCAAAGAACTGCCAAACGCTACCCACAAGACTCTGCAACAGCGGCGCGATACTGCGCGCGCGTCTTACTACGAAAGCTGCTGCTGGATTCAGTTCTCTAGGAGAGCTGCGCGTCTCGTTTGGCTTGCTCCTGCTACGCCTTGCGGCGCGCTCAACTCACGATTCTGGAGCTGGCGAAGGGATTTGAACCCCCGACCCTCTGATTACAAATCAGATGCTCTACCAGCTGAGCTACGCCAGCACTGTACGGCCCTGACGCAATTGCGCCACGCCATACAAGATTTCACTTGCCAGCCGGGACAAACACTGATCTTAGCACAACGGCATGCCGCGTGCAACCAGACAACCAGCTGAGTTTCCAACAACTTTCGGAAGACCGGCAGACCTGAACTCGCCACTCCCGCGGACCGGTTGGTTGGGGATTCTGCAGAGCGCGTTCGTCCGTCACAAACGCAAAAGTGCGGTCACTAGGAATTCTAGCGCAGATAAAACCTCAGCCGCAATCGCAGGAGAAAATATTTCTTGCAAGTCTTAGCATCACCAACAAAAAGCCCCATCCAAGCAATGTCCGCTGGGATGAGGCTTCCTGTAGCGTTTTCAATTTCGTTTAAAACACCAGCAGGTGTTTTTTCTTCTTCTTCTTCGACGTGCTCTCGGTATCGGGATTCGCCGGAGCCGCCTGCGTCTGTCCCGAGGAAGATGACGCGGTGTTTCCACTGCCGCTGGTAGCACCGGCGGACGCAGAGTTCGCCAAGTCGTTTACCTGCGTTGGCGGAGGTATGGGCGCCGCAGTAGTCGCATCGCCGGAGGCCGGGAGATCATTTTTCATCTCGCTGCCTGCCGCGTCACCCGTCGCGGGAGCCGCGTCCGACGCGCCCCCGGTCGTGTTTGCACCAGCTGCGGGGGTCTCTGTACCAGGCGTGGCATCGGAGTGCGGTACGGGCTGATTGGCCGGAGGAGTCGCGCCATTCTTCAACGTCTCCACGGTCAGGCTATTGCCTCCCCCTGCTCCTGCCATGATGCTCTTCACGCTCTCATTGGCCGAGCGCACCATCTCCGGGGCGCTGGCCTGCTTGGGATCGACCAGCGTTGGTTCGCCGACCTTGGTGGCCTCGGTGACGTCCGGACCGCGATGGAAATTCTCCATCACCTTGCCGTAATAACCGACCTTGCCGCGGCTGGCGATCTCCGCTTTGTCGGCGGCGATTGCTTGCGGCGTCGCCTTCGGAACCGGCTGCTTCAACGCGACCAACCGCTTCTTCGCGTCGGGCGCAGCCTTCTCCAGGGGATACACAGTCAAAACCCGGTTGTAAGCCGCAATCGAATCGTCGTTGTATTTCTTGATGAGCGGCCCCTTTGCCGCCTCGGGAACCCGCGACTTCCGCAGAACTTCCACTTCCCTCTGATACGCGTCTCCTAACTCGACCAGAGCATCGGCCGCGCCGCTATACAGCGGATACGTGTCGGTCACCGACTTGAGGCGGGCAATCGCCGCCGGATAACTGTCGCGCAGGAAATAGAAGTGACCGATGTCGTACTCGCGCTGCGCCAGAACTTCCTGCACTTCGAGCAGCCGCGCCTTGGCCTGCGGGATCAGCGGGCTGTCGGGGAACTGCAGGATCATCTGGCGATACTCGTCTTCGGCCCGCAGGGCGTGGGTAGGATCGCGGTCGGCTTTCTCCATCTCTTTGAAATGGATGTTGGCGATCTTCATCTGCGCCTCAGCCGCTTCCGGCATATTGGGGAAGAAGGTAATGAAATCTTTGTACTCGCTCTCGGCCTGGGCGTAGGCAGCAGCGCCGCCCTCCTGGTACCACGAGTCGCCGATCGCCAGCTTGGCGCGCGCCACATATTCCGAGTCCGGATAGGTGTTGATCAACGTCTGCAAGCTCAGACGCGCGATGTCGTACTTGCTGTGTTTGATGGCATCTTCGGCACGATCAAACAGCACCTTATCAGGCTGCTTTGAGTCGACATCGGCAATGGGATTGGCGTTCTTGTTCTTCTTCGACTTCTTGCCATGCTTGCTCTTGGACGTGTCAGCCGGCGTGGTCGTCGAACTCGCAGGTTGGCCACCGGCGTTGGTCGTGGGCGACTGGCCGTTCACATTCGGGGCCGAGCTGCCAACCGTATTCGGAGCGGGCAGGGTGTTTCCATCCTGCTGAGCGAAAGCGCACGGCGATGCCAGCAAAAAGCCCGTGATGCCTGTTATGAGTACGCGACGAAACATCCTGACCACCTCTGGGAACTTGCTTGTATTAACCCGGGCTCGCAAGGGAGGGTGCGCCCGGGATTTTCTTTGCGCCCTCAGGCGCTTTGCAACAGGGCGTCCTGTGCCGTTCGCAGCAGCGCTTCCACATTGCGCGCCGGATCGCCCTTGCCGAAGACATGACTGCCGGCCACGAACAGTTCCACTCCTGCCCGCGCCGCCGCTCCAATCGTTTCGAGATCGATGCCGCCATCCATTTCAATGCGGAAATCCACGCCTTTGGCGTTGCGCATGGTGACCAGCTTCCGTGCCTTCTCCAGTGCTCCGGGAATGAACTTCTGCCCGCCGAATCCGGGGTTGACCGACATCACTAGCACGCGGTCCACGATGTCGAGCACTTCGCCGAGGGTCTGCACCGGAGTGGCCGGATTGATGACCACGCCCGGCGACATGCCATGGCTGCGGATCAGTTCCAGCGTGCGGTTCAAGTGAATGCAGGCCTCCTGATGCACCGAAACCCAGTTCGCGCCCGCATCGGCGAACGCGGGAATAAACTCATCGGGGTTCTCAATCATTAAGTGGCAATCGAGCGGAACGTCGACAGCTTTACGCAACGAAGCCACCACGGGCGGCCCGATCGTGATGTTGGGAACGAAGTGACCGTCCATGACATCCACGTGCAGGAGGGTGGCTCCGCCGCGAAGTGCAGCTTGAGCATCTTCAGCCAGGCGGGCGAAATCAGCCGATAGAATTGACGGCGCTATCTCAATCAAAACAAACTTCTCCCGCACAAGATTCTAGGCAGAATTTTATCATGCGACGCCCGCTCCACCTATCACCCCAAAGCGGCAGAAAAAGCGGAGTGAAAGCGCCACCAACGAGCGCGCTTCCGGGCAAAACGGCGAGGGGCTTAAGGCGTTCGACCGAGACTTATTCATAACAGGGCGACCGCGTCCAGTTTCACGTGACCTCACCCGATTTCTGACTCTTCCGTCGAGCAGCAACGGCGCCGCCGCAGACAGTGCGAAACCTCTTCAGCCCCGAGCGGAAGCTCGGGGTCGATGTTGGATTTAACGAAGGAGAGCCGGCTCAGCCGGCGGCACGCTTTTCGTCGAGATCCTTCGCGCTCTTCCGCCGCTGGTACACGGTCAGCCACAGAATAATCAGCGGCATTATGAATTCCATGTACAAGAACAATCCGGAATTATTCCTGGCGTGATCGTTGTACTCGACCTGCTGGCGCACGTGGCCGACGGCGTCACCCCACAACCAAACCGCGTTGGCGATCGCCGTCGCCAGCCAGAAGTTCCCGCGAAACCACGTGCACAAAATTCCCAGTACCCCCACCGTAAGATCGGCCATGCCGACTTCGTACTCGTACGGGCTGGTCGACCATCCGATCGATGCCGAGGTCCACCCAGGAAAAAACACGTGGAAGACTGACGTGGTCACGCCCATCACGCCGACGTAAATCACCAGCAGATACAAAAGAAATGTTTCGGCCTTGGCAACGCGGCGCTTCGGCGAGATCGCCAGGTGAATCGACGCCCCCAACAAGGCCAGAACGACAAAGAAGAGTTGAAACATAGCTCCGCATTGTACGGGGAAGGCGGCGTCAGACGCGTTCGTTTACACGTCCGCCCGGCGGTTTGGCTTTATCATGGATGCACAACGGCCCATCGACTTGTGAGGTGATCTGCGATGAAGCCCAAAGGTCTCTACCTCATCCTTTGCATCCTCGGATTTGCGCTGCCCTATTGGCAGTTCGTTCCCTGGGTCGCGCGACACGGACTGAATCTCTCGCTCTTCGTGCGCGAACTCTTCGCCAACCGCATCAGTGCCTTCTTCGGCGCCGACGTCTTCGTCTCCGCCGCCGTGCTGATCGTCTTCATGCGCATCGAGAGCCGACGCCTGCCGGTGAGACAGCGCTCGCTGCCGATTCTCGCGCTGGTGCTGGTGGGTGTGTCACTGGCGTTACCGGTTTATCTGTATCTGCGCGAGCAGTCGCGGGAAGAAATAGAACTCGTGAGCGCCAAGGCCGCGGCCTAGTCTGACAGATCAGGCTGGTCAGTTAGGTTCCGCCCACCCTCTCGCCAACACAAGGCGAGCAGGATGTGGCACCCGGCTTGCTGATTTCCGCCTTCAATACTTCGGCACTTTCGGATCCACGCGTTCGGCCCAGGCGTTGATCCCGCCCACCAGGTTATGCACGTTGGTGAATCCCTGCTGCTTCAGGTAATCCACGGCCTTCGCGCTACGGCCGCCCATCTTGCAATGCACGACAATCTCTTTCGACTTGTCGAGTTCTCCGACGCGCTTCGGCAGATCGTTCAGTGGAATAAGGTGTCCGCCCAGATTGCAGATCTGGTATTCGTTAGGCTCGCGCACGTCCAGCACGAAGAGGTTTTTGTCGCCGGCGTCCATCTTTTGTTTCAGTTCTTCCGGAGTCATGTCGCCGATATTATCAGTTGCCGGTTTTTCCTCGCCACGGATCCCGCAGAACTGGTCATAGTCAATGAGTGCCTTAACAGTCGGATTGTCACCGCATACCGGGCACTCGCGGTTCTTCTTCAGCTTCAGTTCGCGGAAGCGCATGGCCAGCGCATCGACCAGCAGCAGCCGTCCCACGAGCGAGTCGCCCGCGCCGAGGATGAGCTTGATCGTCTCCGTCGCCTGAATCACGCCAACCAGTCCCGGCAAAATCCCCAGCACGCCGCCCTCGGCGCACGACGGCACCACGCCCGGCGGAGGTGGCTCGGGATACAGACAGCGATAACACGGGCCGTCCTTGGTGGCGAAGACGCTGGCCTGCCCTTCGAAGCGGAAGATCGATCCGTAGACGTTCGGCTTGCCCAGCAGCACGCAGGCATCGTTGACCAGATAGCGCGTGGCGAAATTGTCGGTGCCATCGACGACAATGTCGAAGTCGCGAAGGATCTCCAGCGCGTTCTGGCTGGTCAGGCGGGTCTCGAACTTTCGGATTTCGACATTGGGATTGATGGCCGCAATCGTCTCGGCCGCGGAGTCCAGCTTCTTTCGTCCCGACATCGCCTGGTGCCGTGCAGGATCTGGCGTTGCAGATTTGTGAAATCAACAATATCGAAATCGACAATACCCAGAGTTCCTGCTCCCGCCGCCGCCAGGTACATCGCGACCGGAGAGCCCAGCCCTCCCGCGCCGATGCAGAGCACGCGCGCCTGCTTCAGCTTGAGCTGCCCCTCCATGCCGACCTCAGGCATGATGAGGTGCCGCGAGTAGCGCAGGACTTCGTCTTTGTTCAGGTCAGTCATACTCAAGCTGCAAAACCACATTCACTACTGAGGCATAGAGGACACGACGGTAATCCGGGCGCTTGGCCGCTATTGCGCTTCGACGCTCCCACCCTAATGAATTGTCATCCGAGGAGGCCTTCAGGCCGACGAAAGATCTGCTTTTGCGCGTTGGAAAAGAGTCCCCTCCGAGGCCAAAGCCCACTCGTGATAACAATCTCAATCCAAGTCGAGCTTTCATTCAGGGCTGCTCATAATAATCTCAAGCCCTCAGCGTTCTCGATGTCTCCGTAGTCAATTCAATTCGAATCCGACTCATCATACGATGTGCCTCCCCTCCGCCCCGATTCGTCGCCCGTGCCCGATGGCAAGGTATGTACAATCTAGGTAATATCTACTTACAGAAGATGCGGCAACCGCCTCCCTGGCCAGCGGAGCCGTTCCGGTTGTGAGTTGTGCAGGTAGTAACGCCATCCTGACATAAGCTTCGCCGCATCAACGTTCTTGTTCCTCAGGAGTTCCATGTCCTCACTGTTGCCAATGAAAGAGTCGTCGCGCGAAGTGGTCGTTGAAGTCGCGCGCACCCTTCAGCCCTGGTTCCCGGAAATCACGGCGGCCTGGCGGCAACAGATGTTCAACGAGTTCAACTTTGACGGCCGCGCCATGGCCGCCCTCGAGCGGCTCACCATCGGCACCGGCTTTTCCATTTTCTCGCAAACCGATTTCGCCACGTTCTACAGCAATTTGCAGCACTTCGGCGAGCGCCTGGCCAAGCTTGAGGTCAGCGCCCGCGCGGTCGCCCGTTCGCTGGAAATCTACCAGCAACTCATCGATCCGTACTTGCGCAAGACATTCCCCCCCAGCCGTCTGCCGGAAATGTCGGCCGCGATGGAAACGCTTTCGTGGGCCACCTACGTTGCGGTGTCGGCGGCGCACTCGGACGCGCAGAAGATCGAAGCTGAGACCCTGCTCGCCGTTCTCGATGCCGAACTTTCCGCCTCAAACCTCGACGTGCTGTTGGATCGCGTGCTCAGAACGGCCACGTTCACCTTCAACGCGAGCCTCGGGCTCATCCTGATGTGCGAAGGCGAACAGCAGTTGCTGAGGATTGAGTCGCACTTCGGATTTTCTGACGGAGACGAGCTGCTGGCTGAGACGACTCCCGTGGGCGAAGGTTTTGCCGGCAAGATCGCGTCTACCGGCGAGCCCGCTATTTTGCCCGACCTGCGCGCCACCGTGGCCCATGGGCTGCATCCGGCGCTGAGGGGGCGCGCGCTGGCGCTGTGGGGTGTGCCGCTCCGCTCGAAAGAGCATGTGATCGGGGTGCTGGTTATCGGCTTCTCGCGTCCGCACGATTGGCTGCCGACGGAGCGTAACCTGCTTCGCGCCATTGCCGACCGTTCGGCGCTGGCCATCGACCGCGCCGGCATGACCGACGCGCTACGCGAGCGCGAGATGCGCATTGCCGAGCTGTCCGGCCACCTGCTGCACGCCCAGGAAGAAGAGCGCAAGCGCATCAGCCGCGAACTGCACGATGAAACCGGACAGGCGCTGATGGTCATTCGCCTCTATCTCGGCATGCTGGAGACCAACACCACGACGCGTACCGGCAAAGCGAAAATTCGCGAGACCCTCGATGTCGTTGACCGCACCATCGAAGGCATTCGCCGCATCATCGCCCGCCTTTCGCCTTTGGTGCTGCAGGAACTGGGTCTGATTGCGGCCGTCCGCAAGGAAGCCAAAGACCTGGCCAAGAGTGCCGGCGTAAAAGCCAAAGTCACGGTGTCGCCGGAGTTCGGCCGGCTGCCCGCCGCCGTGGAAGCCGCATTCTATCGCGTCGTGCAGGAGGCGCTGCACAACGTTGCCAAGCACGCCGGCGCGACAACAGCCACCATCGAAATGAGGCGCGAAGGCGAGCTGGTGAGCCTGGTGATCGAGGACGACGGCGTCGGCATCAGCGCGAAACCCGGCAACAGCCGTCAGACTTTTGGTCTGGCCGGGATGCGCGAGCGCATTGTCAACATCGGCGGAAAGATGAAGATCAGCTCGGCGCGAGGCAAGGGAACCCGCATCGAAGTAAGTGCGCCTGTTGTAAGCAGCGGGAGCAGCGCCGGCAGTCATGCGCCCGTCAGTGGAGCCGGAGCAGTGGCGCGCGGGGCGTAGCCACGTCGGACAAGAGCTTTCACCAGCGGCACACGGATTACGGAGTTGTCGCATTCAATGTCTGACGTGACTTCCGTTTTCGTAACAACATTGGTTGTGCCGATTGTGGATGACGGAGTTTTAGTTTGCGAAAGGAGCTTGCACTTGGCTTTGGCTAATTGCTGACGGCTACTTGCTAATTGCTCGCTGTACCCATGCCAAAAATCAGATGCTTGTTAGTCGATGATCATACGTTGTTCCGGCAGGGCGTCCGCCGCCTGCTGGAGAGCGAGAGCGATTTTGAAGTTGTGGGCGAGTCGCCGGATGGCGGCGACGCCGTGGACAAGGCGCGCGATCTGCGCCCCGATGTCGTGCTGATGGATATTGGCATGCCCGGCCTTTCTTCGTTTGAGGCGACCCGGCATATCAAGAAGAACCGGCCCGAAACCAAGGTCCTGTTCCTCACCATGTACGAGGACGAAGACTACCTGCTGCAGTGTCTCGAAGTGGGCGCGGCGGGCTATGTTCTGAAAGACACGCCTGCGCTGCAGCTGGTCAGCGCGGTCCGCGATGTTTACAAGGGCGGAAAGTATTTGAGCTCGCAGGTACTGGGCAAGCTGGTGGAAGATTTCCGCGCCCGCGTACGCGATACCCGCATGCAACCACGCATGTCGACCTTGACGCCCCGTGAACGCGAGATCCTGAAGCTGCTGGCCGAAGGAAACTCCGTCAAGGAAATCGCGGTGCTGCTCGGCCTGAGCGTGAAGACCGTCGAGGCGCATAAGTTCAACCTGATGCGCAAACTCGACATCCACAACAAAGCGCAGCTGGTGACCTACGCGATTCAGAAGAAGATCATCAAGGTGCCGGTGAATCAGTAGGGACGGCGCCCTGACACAAACTCCCTCGACCCTATTTCTTCAGCAGCCCGTCCACGCGCAACGCTAAGATGAGTGGATGGAGAAGACGGTCTATCTCTCGCTCGGTTCGAACATCGGCGATCGGGAGGAGAATCTTCGCGCGGCCATCGAGAAACTCAAAGAGCTGGGAACAGTCGTCGCGGTCTCGTCGTTCTACGAGACCGAGCCCGTCGACTTCACCGATCAGCCTTGGTTCCTGAACTGCGCTGTTGCTGTCCGCACGGAGCTGACGCCGGACTTATTTCTCGCGAAGGTCCAGGCAATCGAGCAGCAGATGGGCCGGCGCCGCATTCAGTCCAAAGGTCCCCGCAACATCGATATCGACATTCTGCTGTTCGGCGACTCTGTGATTTCGACTTCGGAGCTCAAGATACCGCACCCCGCGATGCAAGAGCGGCGCTTCGTCTTGGAGCCGCTCGCCCAAATCGCGCCCGAGGCGCGGCATCCGGTGCTGAAGAAAACTGTCCGCGAATTGTTGCAGGCGCTGCCGCGCGATGGCGAAGAAGTGAAGAAAGCCGGGCCCGTCAGCCAGCAGTGAAAAATCCTATTGCCCTGCGTTTTCGTCGACCTGAAAGATGCCAAACGCATTGCCTTCGGGGTCGACGAAGTATCCTTGCCAGCACTTGCCGGGAACCGGAAACTTCGGCAGCGCAACAATGCCGCCTGCGTCGAGTATGGTCTTCGCTGTCTCGTCGAAATTGTTTACCTCGAAAGAGCAGACAAATGCGTTCGTCCCCGACTGCATCGGAGGGCGAGGGGCCGGCCGCTGCAACAAGCCGCCGCCTGTATCGCCGACCTCAATGTGCCAGTATTCGATCGGCAGTCCGCGAACCAGCGAAAAAATCCATCCGAAGACGGTAGAGTAAAACTGCCGCGCACGCGCGACGTCATCGGCTTGAATCTCGAAATAAATGCTCACGTTTATCCACTCCTAGATCCGTTCCAGTTCTGCCACAGTTCGCTCGTTCTCGACGTTGCCGGTGTTCAGCGTGGTCTTGGGCTCGAGCAGCAGGATGTGCGTCTCTTCGTCGGCTGAGGGAAAATGCTCGACGCCGTGCGGGATGATGATGAACTCGCCCTGCCCGATCACGATTTCTCGCTCGCTGCCGTCTTCGCGTACTTTCATCCGCAGCTTGCCCTTGACAACGAAGAACAGCTCGTCTTCAACGTCGTGATGGTGCCACAGGAAGTCTCCCTGCAACTTCACCAGCTTGACGTAAGTGTCGTTGATCTCGCCGGCGATCTTCGGGCTGTAATGCTCGGAGAACGACGAGAACTTCTGCGCCAGATTGACTTTATCCACGCGTGCCTCCACGCCTGATCAGATTACGCCGGCCACGCCACCGGCGCTCGGTTCGCGGGCCTTTTCTGGGACAAAACCCACAATTCTGTGATTTTGGTCACAGCCAGATGTTTAAGGCAACGGGCAAACTAACAACGTATGAGTTCTTCGCTAACCCTCGGAATTTCGGCTGCCGATGCAGAAGCCCGCGTGACGCCCCAAACCGTCGACTTCGCCATCATCAATACTCGCAAGCGCGCCATTATCGCGTTGATTCATTCTGTCTTTTTTCTGGGAGTAGCGGCGCTGCAACTCGCGATTTCTCATGCCGCACCGTATTCCCTGCGCGGCGAGAAGGCTGTCGCGGGCTCCATTCTATTGGGAATCTACGTAATCGTGACCGCCGTGCTCGTGATCCTGCTGCGCTATTCGCGCTGTGCCAAGGAGCGCCTCTACTTCGCGTTTTGCGCTGCGAGTGCAGCTTTCGGGCTGGTGAGAATCCTGCTGGGCGATCCTGTGCTGCACGCCACCGTTCTGCGCGTGCTGCTGCTGTTCTGCGCCGTGATGCTCGGCACGGGAATTTTACGGACACACTCCGCTACTCCGGTTCCCAGCGAAGTGGTAGCGGAATAACCGCCGCTAAAGCGCTCGCAGTATTTCCAAAACCTCTCTCGCGCTGGCGTTCGCCGCCATGTCCGCTGCGGTCTGTCCTTCGTCATTCTTGATGGAAGGATCGGCGCCCGCATCCAGCAGCGCCTGCACCATCTCCACATTGTTGTGCATGGCCGCTGACTGCAGCGCGGTGTAGCCGCCGTGCTGCTGCGCGTTGGGATCGGCTCCAGCGGCAAGCACCAGCTTCACCAGGCCGGCGTCGCGAGAGGCCGCGGCGCTGTGAATGACCGCAATGCGATGCGCGGAAACGGCTCCGGCATCGGCGCCGGCGGCAAGCAAAACCTGGGCGGCTTCGGGCTGGCGAAAGAAGCACGCCAGATGCAGCGGAGCGAAACCATCGCTGCTGCGCGAGTTTACCTGTGCCGCATTCGCCGCCAGCAGCGTCTGTAAGCGCGCGACATCGCCGAGGGCCGCTGCCTCGTAGAGGTCGAGATCGCCGACGGCGCCGCGCAGCCGCTTCGCGATCTCCGGCTTGCTTTCGTAGACCGCCTGCATCAGCACGGAAACGCCGTTCTGGTTGCGAGCACGAGCCAATTCCGGCTCGCGCTCGATCAATTCAGAAACCTGCTCGAGGTCGTTCTGTCGGACTGCCTCAAAGATGTCTTCGCTCATGTTAGAAGGCGGCTGCACCGGCTTCCGCGACGGCGTGGTCCTGTTCGCCCGAGCCGCCGCTGACGCCGATTGCGCCCACTACTTTACCATCGCGCTTCAGCGGGATGCCGCCGGCGAAGATCATGATCCTGCCGTGATTGGAAACGTGGATGCCGAAAAACTGCCCGCCGGATTGGGAGTGCGTCGCCAGGTCCTTGGTTGCGATGTCGAAGGCGCGCGAGGTGAACGCCTTGTTGATAGAGATGTCGATGCTGCCCATCCACGCACCGTCCATGCGCACGTGCGCTACCAGGTTGCCGCCTTCGTCGGCCACCGCGATGTTCATCGGTTGGCCGATCTCCTGCGCCTTTTTTTCCGCCGCGGCGATCACGCGACGTGCCTCTGCCAGATTGACTCCTGCCATTGTTCCTCCAAAGAATTAAGGTGAAAGTTTAGATGTAGGCTTCCGGATTTGGTCTGCTCATCGGCGTATCAGACCCATCCGAACAAGCTGAAAACCAGAACGCCGAACACGATCAGAGTGATGATCACGTACATCACATCGCGCTCCAGAGCGAAAGCGACGGCTGAAAAAAGCACTCGCGCGACGGGTGTGGCGATCAGTAGCAGCAACCCGAACTGAATGATGGCGCGGGCGCTCATGTGCATCACGCCCTGGAAGATCTCAATCGGGCTCTTCAGACTCTCCGGCTCACCGTGAAAGGCCCTGTAGTTAGGGATCTCGTGCCCATGATGCGCCAGGTACAGCACAGCGCCGAACAGTATGACGGACGCCGCCAGGATCACGCCGCTGCGCAACAGTATGCCGATGATGATCTCGATGCGAAGGTCAGTCCAGCCGCCCGCTTCGGCGTGCGAGAGTTGTTCGTCGCTCATATGCGCCCCGTCGCTCCGTTGAAGATCATTTCGATGCCCAGCACCACGATCACGATGGCAAACAAATACCGCAGCGCCTTCACTTTGGCCTTCACCAGCACACGCGCTCCGATCATCGAGCCGGCGAGTACGCCCAGCATGACCGGCATGGTGATGCCCGGAGCGATGTATCCGCGGCTGAGGTAGAGGCCGGCGCTGGCCGCAGCCGTCACGCCGATCATGAAGTTGCTGGTCGTCGTCGACACCTTGAACGGGATCTTCATCGCCTGATCCATCGCCAGCACCTTCACCGCGCCCGAGCCGATGCCCAGCAGCCCCGACAGCAAGCCCGCGCCGAACATCAGGCTGTAGCCGGCGGGAACTCCGGTCACCGCATATTTCTGTTTACCTTCGGGCGTGGGATAGCTGCCATTGAGTTTGAGTTTTTCCGCCAGCTTCGACGATTGCAGCTGCGGCCCGTGCTCTTCGCGATGGCGGCTCGAGAGATAAGCCGAATAGAGCAGCACGAGGCCGAAGACGATGGCGATGGCGCTGGTCGGAACGTGCAATGCAATGGCAGCGCCGACGATCGCACCGACCGTCGTGGCAGTCTCAAGGAACATGCCGATGCGAATGTTGGAATAGCCTTCGCGCACGTACGCTGCGGCAGCGCCCGAAGAGGTCGCAATCACCGATACCAGCGAGGCGCCGATGGCGTAGCGGATATCGACATGAAACAGCAGCGCCAGCATGGGAACGACGACCACGCCGCCGCCAAGTCCAGTGAGCGCGCCAAGAAATCCGGCAAGAAAAGACCCGAGCGCGACGAGAGCGCTGAACTCAAGAACGTTCATAGGGAGTGCCAGGTTGTGCTCAGTGAGACCCGCTGGTCCAAGACTACGAGCAGAACGTGTAAGGATTGTAAATGGCGATGAGAAGTTGGCCGTGCGCCGAGAACCTGGTGGTCGGGCGGCTGGATTTTAGGCCGAGAACGCGTTACGGTAGAGTCAGGGCGCGGTACCCAAGTGGTAAGGGAGAGGTCTGCAAAACCTTTATGCGTGGGTTCGATTCCCACCCGCGCCTCCAAATTAGCCATCAACCTCGGTTTGACCCTCCCGTTAGCGCGCATCCCCGCCTTTTGTCAACCTGAGCAGGACTTCAGTCCGACCATGGATCTGCGGTTGGCACGCCCGGATCATGCTGCCTTTTTTCCCTACTACGCCGAAATTGACTTGATTTGCGGTCTAACGTAACATTCGCGTCACGTGATCGGCCAGAAGATCTCACATTACTCCATCCTCGAACGTATCGGCGGCGGAGGCATGGGGGTTGTCTACAAAGCCGAAGACACACGCCTGCATCGCTTTGTAGCGCTGAAGTTTCTTCCCGACGAAGTCGCCTCTGACCCGCAGGCACTCGCACGATTCGAGCGCGAAGCCCAGGCCGCATCGGCGCTGAATCATCCCAACATTTGCACGATCTATGACATTGGCGAAGAAAGCGACAAAGCTTTTATCGCCATGGAATATCTGGAAGGCTCGACTCTCAGACATCAGATCTCTGATTCCCCGATGGATCTGGAGAGCATACTTTCGCTCGGCATCCAGATCTCCGACGCGCTGGACGCGGCTCACAGCAAGGGCATCGTTCATCGCGACTTGAAGCCTGCGAATATTTTTGTGACCGACCGGGGTCACGCCAAAATTCTGGATTTCGGTCTCGCCAAGGTTGTGGAGCCGCGTTCGGCCAAGCTTGCCGGCGACGGCGGCGCCAATACCATCACTCGCGCCGTCGACGAAGCGCACCTCACCAGCCCGGGCACAACGCTGGGCACCGTTGCCTATATGTCTCCGGAGCAGGTGCGCGGCAAGGAACTGGACGCGCGCACCGACTTATTTTCGCTGGGAGCCGTGCTGTACGAAATGACGACTGGCGCGCTGCCGTTCCGTGGCGAAACTTCAGGCGTCATCTTCACCGCGATTCTCAACTCTACACCAGTATCTCCCGTACGCCTGAATCCCGAAGCGCCGCCGGAACTAGAACGCATCATCAATAAGTCTCTGGAGAAGGATCGCGATCTGCGGTATCAGTCGGCTGCCGAGTTGCGTGCCGACCTCAAGCGTTTATCGCGCGACAGCAGCAGTTCCAAGTATGCTTCGACGGCTATTCACGCCGCGGCCTCCTCGGCGAGCATGCCTGCAGTTTCTGCGCCGTCAGGCAGCGTTCCAGCCGCGCCGATGGAGAGACGCAGCAATGCGGTACTCTATATCGGTGCTGCCGTGGCGCTCATCGCTGTCGCGCTCGGTGCTTATCATTTCTGGCCGCGAAAGGCGACAGAATCTGCGCCGGGCAAGATTACCAAGATCAGCGAGTGGAATCACGCAATCGTGAGTCCGATTCTCTCGCCCGACGGTCGCACCATCGCATTCACTTCTCCGGTCGAAGGCTACGACCAGCTCTTCGTGATGCTGACCTCGGGCGGCAAGCCGCTGCAGCTCACCAGCGACGAAGGCAACAAGACGCCGCTTTCCTTTTCCGCTGACGGCACCGAGATTCTCTTCGGCCCCAGTCTCGGCGATTATGAGATCTGGGCGATTCCCACCCTCGGCGGCTCGCCCCGGCGTGTCGCTAACGGCATTGCGGTGGCTCCCGGCATCGATGGGCATTCCTTGTTTGTCGGAACCCTGGAAGGACAGATCGTGCGCATTGATTCCAGCGGCGCCGGATCTGAGGTGTTGGCCAAGTATTCCAAAAGTGTCGGAGTCGGAGCCTGGACCTTTCAATTACTCGTTAATCCCGATGGTAAGAGTTTGCTGGTCCTGGGTGGCGGGAGCCACATACTGGACGTAGACAAGTTGGACCTTGCCGATCACAAACTGGCGAAGGTGGGAGAGATTTCGAGCACGGTTGGCCACGCCTCATGGGCCGAGCCTGGCAAGACGCTGTATCTCAGCCGCGAGGTGAAAGGCATCACCAATCTCTGGATGTATTCGCTGGAGGACAGCTCGCTCAAGCAGATCACCTTTGGTCCGGGCCCTGACCGCAGCCCGCTGGCCGATCCTGCCGGAAAGGGCGTGTACTTCGTCAACGGTCGAGCCTCCGGCGTTCTCACCGCCTACCATACCGCCAGCAAACAGTCTGCCGACGTCGTCAGCGAGCTTGCGACCCAGCCGTTGATCTCGCACTCGGCAAAGCAACTGGCGTATTTGATCAGCCCCAGCCCTTCCCACGAAGAACTCTGGATCGCCGGCATCGATGGCAACAACGCGAGAAAGATCTATGGCTCCGAAATTCCGCTGGAGACGCTCGCCTGGTCGACGGATGATTCGCAATTCGTCTTCTCGGTAGTGAACGGGGATCACAGCGACGTCTATATCGTGGAGGCCGATGGCAGTCATCTACGGCAGTTGCCTGCGGTGGCCGGGCGCGCGGATTTCGCCACCACAGTTCGCGGCACCAGCTCGATGCTCTTCACCTCCTATCGCGGCTCCGACGTGCAGCATTCAGCCGCATGGAAGCTCGACTTGAAAGATCCCTTCGCCAAACCCGTATCTCTGTTCAAAGGCTGCGCGGGAACGCTGGACGTTTCGCCGGATGGAAACTATGTGATGGGGCCAATCCTTTGGGGAGCGAATCCCGGCTTGTTCCAGTATTCGCTGAGCGAGAAAAAGTGCACGGCGCTGAAGCCAGGGTTGGCCAGCTATTTTGCGCTCTACGCGCGGGATGGAAAGTCGTTTTTCTTCGAAAATACGGTTCACGGACAGACGGCCATCTTTCGCCAGCCTTGGCATAACGGCGCCGCGTCGGGCGAGGCCAAGGGTGTGCTGACCTTTCCTTTCGCGATACGCGAAGATTTCTCCGGCAATGCCGCCGCCATCTCCGATGATCTATCGGTAATCATCTACGCCCGCCCTAGCGGGCAGGAAGACTTGTACTTCCTATCCATGAATTGAGCCGGGGCAGTGCTTTCGGGGTAGCTTGCGCTATGGCCTGAGTTCGCCAACTAGAGCAACTCTCCCTTAAAGTCCTCGGGTATGAACTCTGGATGGCGGCGGTAAATCGGGTACAGAAAACTCTCGCCGACTTCATACGAAACGCGGCCGACAGCAGTTGTGAACCGCTTATGCTCCTCCGCCGATTGCGTCTGCTCGGACTTGTCTACCAACTCCATTAGCCGGGAATCGAATTCGGAGACGAGCGTGATCAGTTGCTGGGCAAGGTCGGGGCGCGAAAACAAGTTTCGAGGTGATTCAGATGACCGCCGTATCTCGCTAGGCGCATCGCTGTCACCGTCTTCGAGCAATCGAATTTCGATGCTGTCACCAGTACTGAGTTCGACCGTTAGCCACTCAAGGCTTACCGTCTCGGTTTCGAGCGTTTCGGTGCCGACGACGCGGACGACTTTGGAATAGTCGTTTTCTTTCGGTCGGTCGTGCAGATTCACGTGTACATTGAGGTAGCCGGGGCCACTCACGGCTGCGATGGTGCGTTGCATTCCGTTTACTGTAAGAGAAATGCGCATAAGAGTTTTCCGGCACCGGAGTATAACCTTGTCGCGTAACTCACGTAAAATCCCTTATCCCAACTCACCTCTGACCTCGCACCTGACGAGCCTTCGCGACTCCTCCCGTGTATCCTGAATCTCGGAGCGTTTCGCAATGCATCCCAATGACCGGCCCCCGTTTCGGCGTCCCATGCACACCGTCCGGATGGAGCCGCCGGGACCGCGCCGCACATGGTTTTGGATATTCCTCGCCCTCGTTGCCCTGATCGCGTTCGGCGGCCGGAACTGGCTTTCCATCTACGTTGACAGCCTGTGGTTCGGCTCGCTTGGCTTCGCATCGGCATTCTGGAAGTCGCTCAGCCTGCGCTGGACCGTCTTTGCCGTATCGGGTGCGGTGACCTTCGTTGTCGTCTACGGCACCTACCTGATTTTGAAGCGCACCGAGTTTTCGGGTGACACTCGCGGACACACGATTCTCATCGGCGGCCGGGTAGTCAAGCTGCCGGTCGAATCGATGATGCGGCTGGTAGCCCTGGGCGGCTCGCTGTTTCTCGCGGCCAGCATCGCCGGCATCATGATGGCCGACTGGCAAACCTTTGCGCTCTACTGGTACGCGCCGCACGCCGCCGGATTCGCCGACCCGATCTTTGGCAAACCGCTCAACTTCTACCTGTTCACGCTGCCGGTCTGGCAGTCGATTTCGGGCTGGCTGCTGATGGTGGCGATCGTCAGCTTTGCGATTGCCGGCATGTTCCTGCTCATCAATGGCGGCGCACGAGCGCTGGAGGGCTACGCGAATCGCTTCGACCTGGTCTCGTGGCGAGGCATTTCGATTACGTTCTCGTTCGTCTTGCTGGTGATCGCGTGGCGCGTGTATCTCGGGCGCTTCGATCAACTGACCGAGGACCACACCGTCTTCAGCGGAGTTACCTACACCGACGCCCACATCCTGCTGCCCGGACTGCTGGTCATCGTAGTGGCGCTGGTCCTTGGCGCGGGAATTGCTTTTGCGAACGCGTTCTGGCTGAAGCGTGGACGCTGGCTGCTCGCCGCCGTGGTGCCTGCCGTCGCCTGCTTTTTCCTTCTTCAGGTGACGGTCTGGTACGTCAGCAGCTTCATCGTGAAGCCGAACGAGTTGATCCGCGAGACGCCGTACATCGTCAACAACATCAGGCTGACCCGCCAGGCTTACGACCTCGACAAGGTAGCGCAGCAGCATTTTCCGGCGGAGATGAGTCCGGAAGCAGCCGACCCGGCGCAGAATCAGGCGACCCTGCAAAACATCCGGCTGTGGGATTGGCACGCGCTTCAGGACACGCTGCGTCAGATACAGGAGATCCGCACCTACTACGACTTTCCCGACATCGACATCGACCGCTATCAAATCGACGGCAAGCTGACGCAGGTGATGCTGGCGGCGCGCGAGTTGAACGTCGACAAGCTTCCCGAGAGCAGCCGCAACTGGATCAACGAGAAGCTGATCTACACCCACGGCTACGGCATCACCATGAATCCGGTGAACGGCTTCACCTCTGAAGGCTTGCCCCTACTGTGGTTGAGCAACATGCCGGTGCAGAGCACGATCCCCTCGCTCAAGCCGACGCGTCCGGAAATCTACTTCGGCGAATTGACCGACAACGATGTCTACGTGAAGACGCGGCAAAAGGAATTCAACTATCCCGAAGGCCAGGCCAACAGCTTTACCGAGTACCAGGGGAGCGGCGGCATTGTGTTGGGCGGTTGGATTCGGCGACTGCTGATCGCCATGGACCGCGGCGATGTCGGCAAGCTGCCGTTCAGCGACGATGTGAACGACAAGAGCGAGTTGCTGATGCGTCGCAACGTCGTTCGCCGTGCTTCGATCCTGGCGCCGTTCCTCACCTTCGATACCGACCCGTACATCGTTCTCGGCGAGAATGGCCGCCTGTCGTGGATTCTGGACGGTTTCACGACCTCAGACTCTTATCCGTATTCCACCCACTACCGGTTGGGCGACAACTCGATCAACTACATTCGCAACAGTGTGAAAGTCGTAATCGATGCCTATGATGGCACGACAACGTTTTACGTTTTCGACGACACCGACCCAATCATAGACGCCTATCGGCGCGTGTTTCCCGCGCTGTTCAAGCCTGCGTCGGCGATGCCAGCCGATCTGCGCAAGCACGTGCGCTATCCGCAGCTGCTGCTGGAAATGCAGGCGCAAGCGTACTGCCTGTATCACATGACCGAGCCCGAGGTCTTCTACAACCGCGAAGACTTGTGGAACGTGGCCAGCGAGATCGTAATGGGCGACAACGGCGAGCAAGTCACCCAGACCATGCAACCGCATTTCGTTTTGATGAAGCTACCGGGCGGTGGCGACGTGGAGTTTGTCGAGATTCTCCCGTTCACGCCCGCAAATCGCAACAACCTGATTGGCTGGATTGCCGCGCGCAGCGATGGGCCCAACTACGGGACGGCGTTGGTATACGACTTCCCGAAGACTCGGCTGGTCGACGGGCCGCTGCAGATTGAAGCTCGCATCGATCAGAACGCGCAGCTCTCCGGACAACTGACCCTCTGGAACCAGCAGGGCTCGCACGTTCGTCGGGGTACGCTGCTGGTGATTCCGGTTGGCCGCACTCTGCTGTACGCCGAGGCGATTTACCTGCAAGCCGAGCACAGCCCCATGCCCGAACTGCGGCTGGTCGTGCTCGCTCTTCAGGATAAGCTGGCCTACGCTCCAACCTTTGAGTCTGCCTTGGCGGCGTTGTTCGGAAACTCAACTTCCACCCTCGAATTGTCCGCATCGACGCCGCAGCCACAAACATCGGCCTCTGCCACTACTACGACAGCCGCAGCGCCCCCGAGCGTGAATACGTTAATTAAGGAAGCGGCACAGGACCTCGCCGAGTATCAGCGACTGACGTCAGAAGGAAAGCTGGGCGACGCCGGCCAGAAGCTTGACCACTTGAAGGGCGTGCTCGACAAGCTGAACGCTACTTCGAAGTAGCCGATTGGCCTGTACTCCGGTCGGCGACGCCGGCGCGATGCCTCCGGAATAATCCTGAGCCGATCAGCGTTGTCTGCCTTTTCCCTCTCTGGCACAATACTAGGCCACATCCGGCAGTGGGATTCCACATCCTCCTAGAGTTGCGCCATGGCGTTGACGTTTCGATACAGATTTGTCGACTTCGGAACTGTGTTCACGGCCGGCGAAGGTATTCGAGCGGCCGACCAGGGCTCGGCCAGCCCTTGCGTTCTATTCAGCAATGAGTTGGTGACCGATGTTGGCGGCACCTGCGTCAATGGCAACGAGGCGCTGGCCGTCATCGATCATCACTTCACGCGCGAAGCCCAGTTTCCCGCGGCTTCGGCTGCCGTCCTGCACAAAGCGAAATATCTGCGCAACCGGTTTTCCGACTCGCATGGCGTGTTCTGGCTGGTGACCCACAGGCAGCCCGACTTCGATGCGTTCTGCTCGATGTACCTGGCTCGCTGGATTCTGGAAGACCCGGCCGCGTTGGTCGATTGGGAGCGCTTCGGCCTGCATCCCGATGGCTGGATGGATTCGCCCGAGCAGCCCAAGATCAACTGGTTCGCGCCGGCCTTGAGCGAGGTTCCGGCCGAGTATCGTTGGCCGCTGCTGATGGCCGGTTACGCTTCGATCGTGGATAACGGCAAGCACTTTCCTTGTCCGCGCAATCGCGCGCTGCACTCCATCCTGTATGCGGCGCTGCAGCGTGGCCGCGACTACCTCAGCGAGACCAGTGGGGCCAAGGAGCTGTTCGACGAAATCAGAGCCGCCATTCGCGACCGTAAGCGCAATCCCATCTTCGATTCAGTGCTCCAGGACAGCCGCGAGTTTGCGCCTGAGTTGGAAATGCTCGATCGCGAGGTCGAGTCCTATCATCGCGACCTTCGCCGGGCGCGGCGATCCATCGTGTATTTGCAGAAGGCGTCCGCTCCCTTCGCGACGTTCTTCGACAAGCTGAAACATGTGCCGCTGCTCGACGACCATGGCGCGATTCGTCCCGAGCATCTGCTCGCCGATGAGACGCGCGTTCCCACCGACGGTATCTACCTTCGCGATCCCGAGTGCCTGCTCTTCAAGGAGTGGGCCAGGCTCGACCTGGAGAATTCGTCGCTGGGAAGAGGCTTCGAGTTCACCGCCGTGGCCTACTCGTCCGGACGTCCCGCCGGCAAGCTCAATCAGACCGACTACTTCTTCGCCGTCGATCCGGAACGCGCCAACGGGCGGCATTTGTATCGTGTATGGGCGCGGTTGCAGGCGAAGGAAGTCGGCGCTCTGCGATCCAGCGGGAGCACTGTCCCGGACAAAGCGGCGCGCCGCAACTTCGAAGGCCGGGCAGGCAGCTTAGTGAAATACTTCGCCGATCCGTGGTTCGACGGGCAGAACTATCTCTGCACCATCGTCGCTACGCCCAACCAGGGCACGACAATCGCGGCGGCAGGAAACGATGGCGGCCTTAACGATGACGCCGTCGTCGAATTGGTGCGCAGCGAAGTCGAACATTCCATCTACCAAACCGAAAGCGGTAACGAGAGCGCCTGCGTCACGGTCTACGACCTGTCGGCAACCCGAAACGACAGCGATGTCGCGCCGTCGCAATATGACATCGGCCAGCTTCAGCAGATTCCGCCTCCGGCCGAACGTCGCTTCCGCTTCGCGCGCATTCCACTCCGCGACGATGTACCGCTGTCGCTGGCCGGACATAACGGGCTCTCCCAGCAAATCGGCGAGACGCTGTGGCAGGTGTTGTATCCCGATCTGAGGGGCGCCAGACCGCACGACTTCGCGCAACGCAACCTGGTGGTCGCGCCGCGATTTGTGGGCGTTTGGGGCGACCGCGGAATTGCCATTGCCCACAAGGCCAGCTCTGGCGCCCATGCCAACACGAACGGTGTTTCGCACGACGGCAGTGGCACCGAAAGCGACTTTATTAAGATCGTCGGTCTGGCCCGCGCTATCGATCAGCTGATTGCCGATGGTGAAGGATTTGCGCCCGAAGCATCCAGCCGTGACGAAGCTGACGATTCGGAAACCAGGCGGGCCGAAGAAATTGCCGCACGCGGCGAAGTACTGGCACGCACGGCAGCGCAGATCAAGCACAACCTGACGTTGCCGCACAGCGATCTCCTGCGGCGCTTCTACGATGCCACCGGCATCGACGAGTTGCTGTCGACATTGCGCGATCTCAATCAGAATGCTGCGGAGTTTCTGCGCCGGCGCAAGATGGACGAGCAGGCGAGCAAGACGCGCGAGAGCACCGAGACCGTCGCTGAAGTCCAGACGAAGCTGGAGTATCTGGAAGTCTTCATAGTCGGTGTGTATGCGCTGGAGATGCTCGACACCACAACCAAATTTCTCAACGGCGACGAAAGAGTGAAGGGCATTGTCGTCATTACCGGCGGTCTCGGTTTCCTGCTATTGACAGCCGCGATGCTGGTGCCCTGGAACCGCGTGCGCAAAGAGAAATCGTTTTCCGCGAGGAAGCCGCTGGTGGTACTCATCTGCGCGCTGCTGGCGTGGATGGGCGCAATCCTCTGGGGAATCCTTCGTGGTTTCCAAGGTGCCAAATGATACGCACGCAATCACGCTGCAGCCGGAAACTTGAATTGCACCAACCGGCATGAGCCTCAGCCGATGTCGACTACTCCAGCATCGAGCGCGGGCTTCGACCCGGAATTCATTCTGGCGAAGTATCCCATTCCTATCGCCCGCACCTTTCAGGCGAAGTTGCAGGAGCCACCGAGTCCGCTGCATCGGCTTCTCGGACTGACCGACGTCTTCGAGGTCACCCTCAAGTACTGCGCGATTGTTGCCATCCAGGAATATCTTCGCCTCGGCGTGCGCTCGCCGGCCGTCGATGAAGAAATCGCGCTGCACTTCCGCATTCCATCGCTGGGCTCGTGGAACGCGTTTCTGCGCGAGGTGCTGCGTTCATTTCGCGGCCTGCAGGATCAAATGCTGATGCCGGCGCTGGTGAACTTCTATTTCGCGCCGGCCGCGCGGCAGAACCAGCGCATCGACGAACTCATCAACCTGCGCAATCGGTTGGCGCACAGCGCGCGCCGCTCCGATGACGAAGCAGAGGAAGAGTACGAAAAGCACTGGCCGCAACTGGCGTCGGTGCTGACCGATCTGCGCTTCCTCGCTGCCTACGACCTCGTCCTGCACGACGACGACGGCACGGCGCACTTGTTGATGGGAATCGAGCCGAAGGCGGTCGAACTGCCCGCTGCCGCTGCCACGCTTCCGCGTGGACAACTCGGGCTGGTCCACGGCGAACGCATGTTGCCGCTATCGCCGCTTCTGCTCCACGCAAAATGCGGCTATCCGACGCGTCGCGGTCCCTGCGAGCTCAGCAAGATTTTCTTCTTCAACAGTGTCAAGCGGCGACCCGACTTCCTCGACTACTCGATGGCGCATCATCGCTGGGCAAGCGATGTCAGTGAGCGCCTGCGCACCATCATCGAGAAGAGCGCGGAGAAGATCGACATCGCTGCGCCCGAAGGCGCCAGCGCCGCGTCCTGGGAGCTGTTGCAGGAGCGTTCGGAGGACATGGTCGGGCGCGTCAGCGAAGAGCTGCAACTGCTGGAGTTCATCGCCTCCCGGCCGCGCGGATTTCTGATCGTTGAGGGCGATCCCGGCATCGGCAAGACGGCGCTGCTGTCGCGCGTTGTGCACGATCTGCTCGGCCCTAAGTCGTCCTATGGGCGCTCGGAAGAAGTGGGCATGTTCGCCAGCCACCTGCACGATGCGCGGCTCAGTGTCGCATTCCACCTGTGCGGCGCAGATAAGAGCAGCCTGGAGCTGTCGACCATCATCTCGTCGCTCATCCACCAACTCCCTGCCGACGGCGGCGCGACCACAGGGGCGTCAGCCGACCTGGCCAACGCCGCGCGCGTGACCGTCGAACAAACGCGCGGCAAGCTGCTGCTGGTAATCGATGGCGTGGACGAAGCGTTGGCCGGCCGCACCGATCCCGAGCGCCAGAACATCGTCAATACTTTGCTGTTCGAAGGCGAGCGGCTGCCGTCAAATGTCTTCCTGCTTCTGGGAGCGCGGCGAGGAGCCGTACCGTCGCTGCGCGATCCCGAGGTCCCGTCGCAAAAGCTGGAGCTTGGCGGCTTGCCCGAGCGCGAGATCCGCCGCCTGCTCTTTCGCGTGGTCTCGAAATACGATCTTGAGGATCGTCACGTGGAAGCCGTCGCGCGCGTGTCGGCGGGAAATCCTCTCTACATCCGCATGCTGGCCGAAGACTTCGCGCAGGGCCGCCTGTATCTCGAAGACGTCGACCATCTGCCGCTCGGCATCGAGGGCTACTTCGAGAAACTGTTGCTGCGCTTCGCTTCCAACTCGCAGTGGCCGGGGCTGCGCGATACGTTGTTGCTGCTGGCGCTGGCGCACGGGCCGCTGACCATGGCGCAGATCGCAGCCATCGCTCAGTTGCCACCATCGGCGGTTGAGGCTGCGGTGGACAACGAACTTACCGCCCTGCTCAGCGAAGGCGAAACCACCGAGCGCCTGCCCACGTTCCGGCTCTTCCACGCCAAGTTTCGCGAATTCCTGCTGGCGCTCTTCGCCGGGACGACTCCGGCCACAGCCAGGCGCATGAACGAAGCGCGTGCGGACGAGCCGGCGGTGTCGTCGTCTCACTTGGAACACATGCGGCAGCGCATCCTCGACTACTGCAGCCAGTGGGCTGAAGTTCCGGACACGTATCCGCTGCGCTACTACTCCGGCCATCTGTATGAAAGCGGTGCCAGCGACGAACTTGAGCGCCTGCTCACCAAGACTAATTTCCTGGAAGAAAAGGTTCGGCGCCTTGACGATCCCTTCCTCGCCGCCGCCGACGTTTCCTATCTTGCCCGTGTATTACTGCAGCAGAATCGCGACTCCGACATTGTAGGACTCGCGACCCGCGAAGAAGGTTTCTACCGCGATGGCGTGGCCTCCGGCCTGCGAGCCGCCGCCGGCGTCGATCCATCCAGAATCACCGCCATCGTGCAGCACTTCATGGGAGTTTCACGGCTCGGCCTGATCGCCGCTCTGCGCGGGCAGGAGCTGCCACCTTCAGCCTTGAACGCGCGCCGCGTGGGCATCGAGGTCGCGTATCACTACGGGCTCGGCGAGCAACTGGAAGCCGCTGCGCTCGACCGCTCGCGCTCAGTTCGCATCCTCGCCGGCCCGTATCTCTATCGCTTCTGGAAAAAGGAGCCCGAGCCGGGCTGGAAGTTATTGGACAACATCGCTCACAACATGGTGGCGCCCATCGGGCTGCCCAACTTCACCAAAATCGAAAGCTGCACGCTGATGTCGGTGATGATCATGATTCACCACGCCGACGACGCCCACACGCTGGAGCGGCTGCGCGAGCCGTGGATCGAAAACGTCAATCGTCTGGAGCGCCTGGCCAAGCTGTCGCGCCTGGTGCTGCCGCCTGCGCTCTTCGTCTTTCAGTACGCGCTCCGGCACATGATGGCGCAGCAGGCCGATTTCCAGCCGGTGAACCTGCCGGAATTGCTGGCGATGTTTACCAACTCGCGGCAGATCCCCAGCCGCAAGCTAGGCGTCGAATGTCTGGCCGAAATGGAAAACCTGGACGGCGGCTGCGAGCGCACCGTCCAAGCTTTGCTCGACAAGCGAACCGTCTTCGATGTCTTCCTCATGCAGGTTGCCGAGCGAGTGCTCTTCCTGCATGGCTGTCGCGATCCTGAGCGCGTTATGCAAGCCATGTCGCGCATCTATCGCGACGGATGCCCGTGGTTCCATCAGTCGGTGCTGTACACGTCGTTCCACATCCTGCGCAGTGTTCCCACCGTCGAGGACAGCCTGCTGGAGGAATACAAATCGCTGACGCGCGAGACGATCGCCGAAGGGCGCGCGCTGTTCGTCACGCCGAGCGGCAAGTATCCGCTGCTGCCCCACATGGGATGGGCGGAGATTATCTTCGACCAGCATCGGCCTTCGGGCAAGGCGCAGTTCATCCCGCAGTTCTATCGCGAGGCGATCGGCCTCGGCGACATGGAGTACGCGAGGCGAGCGTTGCGGGCCACCGGCGTGCTCTCGCACTCCTACGATCGTCACGACCTTGCTCTGCTGGCGCTGGAAGATGCCGCAGCCTCGCCAAAGCCGCAGTTGCGCGAGACGCTGGTCGACCTACTGGCCAACATTCGCTTCTATGATGAAGCTGCGGTCGATCGCTTTCTGGCGCAGCACGCCGGGCCTGATCTGACGACGCGCGTGCTTTCGGCGACGCCATCAATCCGCTCCGCCGACACCTTCAACTGGATCGACAGCTTCGTCAACTCGCAGATGCTCGCCTCAGAACAATATCGCTTGCAGGTGGTCGAAGCGTACCGCGGCGCGGGCACTTCGAAGTCGCTCAGCCAGGGCATGGTCCGCGTCCTTAAGCACGTGCTGAACATGATTGCCGGTCGTAGGGCTCTCGAGATCGGCGGCGGCGAGTGAGCGGTGCAGATCCCCGGCGGCAGCGCAGGCAGTTTCAGCAGCGCATCGTCGACTTCGCGCGCCAACATCCGTGGTTCGGCCGCCCATTCAACAACATCACCTTCCGCCGCTCGCAAGCGGTTGTGTCGCTCTTCGCCAAGCACCTGCCGGCTTCCGGCACATTGCTCGATATCGGCACGGGCACTGGCCATGTCGCGGCCATCCTTCAGACGCCCGGCCGCACCGTCGTCGGCTGCGACATCGTTAACTTACTGATGCTGCCGCTGCCTTATGTTCTCGCTGACGGCGGCGCGCTGCCGTTCCTGGACGCCTCGTTCGACGCCGTCACCCTGATCACGGTCCTGCATCACGTGCCCAAGCCTCTGCATGCCCGCTTCTTTAGCCAGGCAGCCCGAGTGCTTAAGCCCGGCGGCACGCTCGTCTTGATGGAAGACACCTTCCACGGCGGTGTCGAACGCGATGCCACTATGTTTTTTGACAGCGTGATGAACGCCGAGTTCGCCGGCCACCCTCACGCCAATCGCACCTTAGCTGACTGGGCAGCCTTGATGACAGAGGCCGGACTACATGTCCAGCAAAGCTTTGAGCAGGTGGCGTGGTACGGAATCTTCCGCATCCGCCACGGGATCGTGATAGGAGTTCGTCTTTAGGGCTCGCGAGCGCATGGCGCACAACCCGGCAAACTGCCGCGAATCGGCGGAAAGCCTTAACCCGTGCCATTGCCTGGTTCGCAGGAATGTTACCGCTTTATTACTCCCGATTCAGAATTGCTGTTTCGAACTGCCAAAGTTCGTTTACTCTTTACTGCACGCACCAGCAGGGTAGGAGGAACGTCTATGAGGAAACTTGTCTCTGCCAAATTTGCCGCGCTGCTATTGGCGCTCTGTGTCATTGGGGGCACAGTTGCGTCGGCGCAGACTCTGGCAACGGTCACAACCTTCAACGGCTCAAACGGTCTGGAACCGCACGCGTCCCTGGTTCTAGGTACCGACGGGAATTTCTATGGGACGACGTACTATGGCGGCTTCAACAACGACGGCACAGTTTTCCGCATCACCCCGGGCGGCGTGCTAACCCTGCTGCATAGCTTTAGCGGCAACGATGGCGCCCGACCCTATTCCAGCCTGATTCAAGGCACGGATGGCAACTTTTACGGCACCACGGCGCTTGGTGGCCTGGGCGGCGGCACCGTCTTCAAGATGAATTCCACCGGCCTCATCACGACGCTCTATCAATTCAGCGGCGGGAATATCCCCTACGGCGGCTTGGTACAGGGCACGGACGGCAACTTCTACGGCACCACCTATCAGGGCGGCACCAACAACCTGGGCACCGTCTTCCAGATCACGCCCAGCGGATCGCTGACCACCATCTACAACTTCGCTGGAACCGACGGCTCGCATCCCTGGACTGGATTGATTCAGGGCACAGACGGTAACTTCTATGGCACTACGTTTCAGGGCGGAGCCAACAACGACGGCACCGTGTTTCTCATTTCGTCCAGCGGTTCGCTGACTACGTTGTACAGCTTCAGCGGAACCGACGGTCTTAATCCTTACGGCCCGTTGCTCCAGGGCGCCGACGGAAACTTCTACGGCACCACTTCGCTGGGCGGCACCAACAGCGACGGTACCATCTTCCAGATCACCAGCGCCGGCGCTCTGACCACCCTCCACAATTTCTGCGCTCCCTCGAACTGCAGCGACGGTTCGATCCCTTACGCCGGCCTGATTCAGGGATCCGACGGATTGTTCTACGGTACCGCCAGCACCGGCGGAGCCCACGGCTACGGCACGATCTTCAAGATCGACAGCAGCGGCAATCTGACGACCCTGCATGCCTTTAATAATGCCGATGGGGCTTACCCGTACGCTAATCTGACGGTTTCTCCTACCGGCAACTTCTACGGTACGACCTACAAGGGAGGCTCCAGCAGCGATGGAACCGTTTTCAGCCTCTCGCCGAATCCGTACCAGTTCATCCAGGTTCCACCCTGCCGCCTGCTCGACACGCGCAGCGGCAGCCCGATCCCGGGAGGCACGGCGCAAACCTTCAACCTCCAGCAGTTGGCACAAACCAACGGCTGCTCTGATCTCTCGACGGCCAATATCTACTCGCTGAACGTTACCCTGGTTCCGATTAACGGCGGACCGGTTGGGTTCCTTACCCTTTGGCCGGCCGGACAACCTCAGCCAAGCGTCTCGACCATGAACTCCGACGGTCGCATTAAGGCCGACGCAGCCATCGTTGCCGGAGGCACGAACCAGCAGATCAGCGTCTACGCCAGCCAGACAACCAACCTCCTTATCGATATCAACGGGTATTACACCCCGCCCAGCCAACTTACGCTCGACTTCTTCCCGCTGGCGCCGTGCCGCGTGGCCGACACCCGCAATCCGAACGGGCCACTGGGCGGACCGTTCCTGACGGGCGGAGCGGAGCGTGACTTCCCGGTCATTGCAAGCGAGTGCGGTGTTCCGGCCAGTGCAGTCGCCTACTCTCTCAACGTGACGGCGATTCCCTACAACGGCGAGCGCATGGTCTATCTGACGGCTTGGCCCACCGGCTCTCCGCAGCCCACGGTCTCGACGCTGAATAATCCGAACGCGATCGTGGTGGCGAATGCTGCCATTGTCGGCGCAGGTTCCAACGGCAAAATCGCGGTCTATCCCAGCGCCGATACCAACCTTGCTGTCGACATCAACGGCTACTTCGCCTCTCCGGGTACGGGCGGACTCTCGCTTTACCCGGTGGCGCCGTGCCGCGTGCTCGATACGCGCAGCGGCGGCGGAGCGTTCAGCGGAGTGTTGAGTCCGCCGGTTGACGTCGTCGACAGCAACTGCGTCATCTCGCCTTCAGCGCAGTCGTATGTCATGAACGCCACTGTGCTGCCCGATCCGACGTTGAGCTACCTGACGCTGTGGGCCTACGGCAAACAGCAGCCGACCGTCTCAACTTTGAATGCGGGCGACGGCTCGACTACCTCGAACATGGCAGTCGTGCCTAACTTCAACGGAAAGATCGACGCCTTTGCGCAGGGCACCACGCAGTTGATCCTGGACATCTCCAGCTACTTCGCACCGTAGCCCGGAAACGTCTGGCTTTGCCGCAAGATGAGGCGCCGTGAAACCGTACATCGAGTATCCTGATGTCGGATTTCTTCGGAGCCTCATCTTGCTTCTTCTTTCTACTCGCGGCCAGCGGCTGATCGCACTTGCTCCCGCAGCTCTTGCCGCGCTGGCCATCGCCGCGCCCTATCTCCTGACACACGGCTCCCCCGTGACAGCGTTCGTCCTGGAACGAGGATTCGCACTCGTTTGTCATCAGCGGCCCGAACGCAGCCTGCTCTTCTGCGGAGCACCGGTCGCAATCTGCGCACGCTGCCTGGGCATTTATCTGGGCGCGGCGATTGGGCTGTTGTTTCGGAGCTCACGGCACATCGCACTGCGTTGGTTGCTGGCTGCGGCCGCGATCAATCTGCTGGACGGGATCACCGAACTCGCCGGTCTTCACGGTAACTGGCTGTTGGTCCGCCTAACCCTCGGCGTGATATTGGGAGCCGCCGGCGCACTGCTGGTTACCTCTTCCGCTTCGCCCGTCGCCGAGTTGATACCCGCAGCGTAGTCCTCACGTCCTCGTCCAATCGCTATCACTCGCCGACGTGACCCGGCGCACTGAAGAAATGTGTGCGGAGATTATCGTTCAGATATCTCAAAAACCTCGTGCGGGGCAGCTTTGCCCCGGCAAAGTCCCTCCGCACTCAGGAGGACGCCATGTCGAAGGCGAAGTTTGTCGTTCTTGCATTGCTGATCCTGGCCGTAGCGCTGCCGGCGTTCGGCAAAACCTACAAGAGCACCTATCCCGTAGCTTGCAGCCAGGTTTGGCCGGCCGTAAAGACCGTTCTCGGTGTTCAGGAAAACTACACCGTAGACCAAACTGACGACGCCACCATGACAGCGGCCTACGATGTGAAGCATCAGGCACACGTTAACATCAGTGGCGCCATTCTCCAGCGGAAGAACAAGGTCACGCTAGTGACCGAAGGCACCGGATGCCAGATGCAGGTTGTCTCGAATTACAGTGGCTGGGAGCACAACGATCAGGGCGACTTCAAGAAGCGCGTCGACGACGCTCTTGCCAATCCCAATGCAAAGCCCCCGTCTGCTCCGCCTCAGCCTGCCGAGGCCTCCGCGTCCCCGGCGAAGTGAGCACTGCCGCAGCTTAAGATTGCCGGAACAGCGCTACTCGCCCGACGTCTGCCCGGCCAGGATAGTTCGCCCGGCAACGGTCTCATAGGCGAAGCCCTGCAATAGCGTGCTCGTTTGTAGATGTCCATGCTGGTCTACGTAGCCGACAACGCTGACCTTCGCCCAACCGTAGTGAACCAGCGGGCTTCCCGGCATACGGAATTCCAGGCCCAGGTAGCGATTCGGAAGATCGAGCCACTGCCCGTAAGAACCGCGTCCGCAGCTTCCCCACTCCAGTTCCGCCATCACAGCCGCATCCTGGGAGAAGTTCTGCGCGCTGTCGATACGCGCTCCCTGCAACAGCGCTGCCGCGTAGCCCGGGCTTGCGATCATCGCGGCAGCACTCGGCGCCGGCGTGAGTCTCAGGCTCCACGAATATCCATCGCCATTCTGGCAGAGGTCCTGTAGCAGACTGGACCGCAGGGCGAAATCGGCCACGCCATCCTGGTTCAAGTCGATGTAGTACGAGCCGTCAACGGGAAGCGAAACATTCACCGGCGTGTAGACCACTTCTGCCGCAGCCGGCACGAGCATCGCAATCAGAAGAATGGAAAGTAGGACGGCGGAGAGATTCAGATGCCGCATTAGGCTCCCTGATTTCCGGGCGTGATTCTGAGCCTAAATAGGACAGCAGATCGCAGTCTGTGATGAAGGTCGCAATCACTGCGAAAGTGGTAGCACCCGCATTCTGACGCCTGGACGCCTTACTGGAACACTCTGTCCAAAGACGCGAACGGATGGTCTCCCGAATAAAGCGGAGACATCCGCCGCCTCGAGCGAAGCGGCTTTGACGGGACGCAACGCGTCGTCGTCGCGCTAGCGGCTCGACAATACGAACTGATTGCCATCCACGTCCTTGAAGATGGCCATCGTTCCCCAGACCTCTTTCTTCGGATCGACGGTGAATTCCACCCCTTTCGCCTTCAACTGGCTGGTGGTGGCGAAGACATCGTCGCACCAGAAAGTCATCGGCTGAAAGCCTCCGATGCGGCCCTCGTGACCTTCGGGCGTGAATAACACGAAGCGCGTGTCGGCACCGGGAATCTGCAGCTCGATCCAGCGCTGCTTATCGTTGAAAGGCTGGTCGGTGGCGACTTTGAAGCCTAACTTCTCTGTATAGAACTTGAGCGACGCGTCCTGGTTACCAACCGGGATGCTGGCGAGTTTGATACCACGAATCATCGGCAATCTCCTTAGCGAAGGCGAGCATAGCTTGCCGCTGCCGTCATCGCAATCGGCCAGGGAATGCTATATTAGCGATTACTATAGCCATGCCGAAGCTCGACGACTACATCACCGACGTTCTAATGCGCGACCTGGTCGGCCACGATCACAGGCCGGCTGCGTTTCTTGTCTACTTGTGGCTGGCCGCTGAGTCTGAACGCCGCAAAACTGTGGTTGAGATCAGTTACCAAGAGCTGGCCGAAGCCATCGGAATTTCACGCAGCTCCGTACAGGCAGCCATCAGCTGGCTTGTGCGACGCCAGCTGCTCACCGCCAAGAAAGCCAACGCCACTGCGGTTCCGCGATACACGGTGCTCCGGCCATGGAGACGCACTGCGCGCGGGTGAAGGGCTAAGATCCCCGTCAATTCCGGCAACAAAGTGTTATGCCGTCTCGCACCATCGCGCTACAATGCGGGCAAAGAGGGTTGTCGCCCCATGAACACCAACAGGGTCCTTCTCTGCTCCACGCTCCTGATGTTGGCGATGTCAGCCGCAGCACAGACTAACGTGCTCGTACTGGGTCCACCGCCCAAGCCCATGACCGTGCAGGATGTGATTCGCCTCTCAAAGGCCGGGCTCAGCGACGACACCATTATCGAGCAGCTTCGCACCAAGAACCAGCACTTCGACCTCACGACGGATCAACTCGTTCAACTCAAGTCAGCGAAAGTCAGCGAGCGTGTCATTCAGACGATGATCAATCCGGCCTTTAAGGCGCCGGCTCCGTCCGCGACTGCGAATGCAATCAAGACTATGCCGCCTGCGCCGCCTGAGAAGAAGACTCTCGCTGCCGCACAGCCTGCAACTGACGCGAACTCCGTGCCGGAAGGCACTCCGACCGCCCTCGGCGTTTATGCCAAGATCAAGGGAGAGTGGACCGCGCTTGCGCCGGAAGAGGTGACGTGGAAGTCGGGAGGCCTGGTGAAGAGCGTTACTTCAGGCGGCATCGTGAAGGGCGACCTCAACGGTTTCATCGACCGATCGACCAGCAATTATCGTGTGCCCGCGCCGCTCGAGCTAATGATTGTCGTTCCCGAAGGCTTCGACATAAGGGACTATCAACTCGTGCGCTTGCACGATCGCGATGGCTACCGCGAGTTTCGTACGGTCACCGGCGGCGTCTTCCACGTCTCGGGCGCATCGCGCGATGTCGTCCCATTCGACAATGTGAAAGTCGCACCGCGCACCTACCACGTGACCATCTCCACGGCGCTGGGCGAGTACGGCATCTTGCCGCCCGGAGCCATGACCTCGATGAATGCCGCTTCGTCGGGCAAGATCTACTCCTTCGGGCTCATCGAGTAAACCAACTTGCTGCCTTCGAGCCAAGAGCAATCGGCTGCCCTTGCTCATCTTAGAACTGTCGCCAAAATATATAATCGCCGGGCGATCAACGCCCGCGGCCGTTGCAGTCTCACGTGACTCTCATCCAAACCATCAACCCACCAAGGAGAAACCACCACCATGCAGAAAGTGCTGATTGCAGTTGCGATGGTCCTAATGGCAGTAGGATTGGCCGCAGCATCGGACACCTCCGATGCAATGGCGCCTGTACAGAAGTTTGTCGACTCCTTCAACAAGGGCGACGCCAAAGGGGCGTTGGCAACCTGCGCCGAAGACGCTGCGATCATCGACGAGTTTCCGCCGTACGTGTGGCACGGCGCCGGTGCCTGCTCGGCTTGGATGAAGGGTTACCAGGCCAGCGCCAAGCAAGAAGGCAGCACCGACGGGATGGTCGTTCTGGGCAAGCCCAGGCACGTCGAGGTGACCGGCAACTTCGCCTATGTCGTCGTTCCCGCTGACTTCACCCACAAGCTCAAGGGTGAGGGGAAGAAGGAAAGCAACGCCACCTTCATTCTGACTCTGAAAAAAGGCAGCGCCGGCTGGCTGATTACCGGATGGGCCTGGGGAGCGCCGCAGTAGCGCGTCGCCAGCTTCAAAAGCGTGAAGCTAGAAATCATCTGCCTCGGCATTTCGAACGACGGGTTGCGGTTCACCGCGTGGCGCCTCGCAACCCGATTCATCACACCTAGCGCAGCGACTTCAGATACGCCAGCACCGCTTCGGCATCGGCGCGCGTCATGTGAAATTTCGGCATGGGATCGCGCAGCGGCTGGCCGTTAGTCCACACCGCGGTAGTCAACAGCGTAATCATCGCCGCATCCGTTGCTGGAGGCTTGCCGGCGATGCGCGGCGCCTGAATCGGCCAATCCGATGTCGGCTGCGCCGGCAGATACGGTACGGACGCGCCTGCCAGCCAGCGGCTGCGATCCAGTTGGCCGTTGGAGAAGCGCGGCGTGTGACAGGTTCCGCACATCGCGACATCTTCCACGATGTACTTGCCGCGAGCGACATCGCCGCCCGATGACGGCATCTCGCTTTTTGCCGACTGCGCCACAGCCCGCGGAGCGCCAACTCCAAACCACGCGAGCCCGGCGACCGACAGGCACACAACAAAATATTTCACAAAGCTGCGATGACTGAGAGCCCACGTGAACATCGACGTCCCCCACTTGGGCCGAACCAGCGGTCCGGCGCGGTCTTACGAACGCATCCATCATACCGCGAGCGTGGTGGAAGACCGTGTGACGCGTCGCACTTTGAGCCATCGTTTCTCTGCCGGGGTTGCAGATCGCTCCAAGCCAGCCAAACTCCGGCGAGCCAGGAGGCAACGGGCCGCGTCGCGTTGTCGACCCAGAACTACCTTTCGTCGGAGAGAGATTTGGCCAGCGAGAGCACTTCGGCGGCCTTGGCTTTCAGTTCTTTCAACTCAGCCTCGGCCGTGAGCCAGTCTCCGTCGGCGTGACCGCCCTTGCATCCGCGCTGCACATAGATTTCGTAAGCGCGCTCGCGAACCTTCTGCTCAGGAATGGAACATTTACGGCTATCCGTGCTCATAAAGCTCACCTCATCAAGGAACGTCAGTAAAGCTGCATGCGGATTAGACGCACGCTATTCCGAAGAGTTTTCGCGGGGCACATCCAGCGGCTGCGAGCCGCCGGTGTCGAGCGGAGCGTTGCAATGAGGGCAAACCACGGCGTCCAGATCGACGGCGCGATTACAGCTGGTGCAAAGTCCTTTCGGCTCGGCTGGGATCATGGGGAGTTAGATGCCATCGCCGAAGGGTTGTTTGCTGAGCCGTCCTGTGAATATCCGTAGAGAGCGCTTCGTAGCGAGTCGGGCTTCGAATCTGAGGGTCACCCCTCCCCCCGATGTGCTCGTAAAATCTTGAAAACACAGGAAACGGTCTGCAAAATCTTGAGCCCCAAGGACTTATAGGCAAAATCTTGAGCCGCAAGGGTTTAGCGGCGCGTGGGGGGCGAAGGGCTCGATCGGAGCGAGCCTTGAATCCGGGACGCCTGATCGAGCCAAGCCTTTGCGCCGGGAAAAACACAATCAAAGCCAAGGAACGCTTCGTCCCGGATTTCACCGAATGAACGAAGCACCGTTTCGAAGCTCAAGGAACAAGGTGCCGCTTCGGGAAGGAATAACGCCACAGGAAAGCTGAACACTTTCGGTCGAAGCTGACGGCAGCATGTCAAAGATCGCCGGCCCGCCCGGACGCACACTACGCGGTCCGCCAGGCATTGGGCATACCAAGCCCAACCTATCAGCGTAAAGGAAATATGGAGATCGTCAAGATTACGAAAGTACAATCGCGCGTATTGTCCTTTCGTAACCAGGTTACGTTCAGGCTAGTTCCGAAAACGAAAGAGCTGCGAACTACGCACGGACTTTCGTCCTTGGCACCGATTTCTTCCTTCGCACGGACTTTCTTCCTTCGCGTGGTCTTCTTCCTGCGCACGGACTTTGTTCTTGGCGCGAATTTCCTTCCTGAAGAAAGCTCGCCGATGGAGGCAGCCCGGTGGCTCTTGGGATGAACAGAGTCTCGCCTGCGAGACGGCATAAGATAGCCCAGCGCTTCAGCGCTGGGTAGCCGCCATTCCAGGTTCGAGTCCCTTCAGGGGACGGCACATGCGACAGTCGCGCCGCCCAGGTTAGCGTCCAAAAGAAGGCCGCGAACCTGGGGCACCAGGCACCGGGCTTAGTTGGGCCGAAAATAGAAGGCCACTCACAATCCAACGTACGAGCGGCCTTCTTAACGACGGGAGCTGAATTGTTCCGGTCTAGGCCAGCAAACTGCGAAGGTTCGACGACATGACCGCTTTGATGTTCTGAATCATCTCATAATTCTCTTCGTTTAGTGTTGTCAGCTCCGCTGTGGCCATCGAATAGACAAGGAAGTCGACTGAAGTTCTAAGTGTTTGGTCATCCTTGCGCTCAAGGACGAATCGCTCATAAAACGGGTGTTCGATATTCCACTGAACAACGGTGACCTTTCCAGTCTGCTCGGCCTCGTATATCGGGCCGGTTTTACCCAGTTTCACGGCTTCGAACCGAACGTTGAATCGCCCTGGCACGGCACTACTTTTGCCTGCCTGAGATGATTTGCCTGAGCCCCGCTTTGCGTCGCCCGTCCATCCATTACTGCCATCGCCGTCATTTGTTCCCGCTCCCGCCGAATTCTTTTGCGGCTTTGGCCTGATTAAGAGATGGGATTTGGCGTTGATCAACTTTTCGGATTCGTCATGGGTGATCTCTGAATCCTCGGAAGTAATACGCGCTGTCTTGATGCGGTTGCGAATTGTTCTTAGCTGGCCTTGTACCAGCTCATTAATCTTGTGCAGAATGGCTTGAGTTGGATCGAGATCGCGCTTGGTGAAATTTACCCCCATCGCCTCATCGAATGCGCCCGAAAAGAAAATTTCTCCCCTGAATCGATTAAGATCGTTGTGGCGGGTGAACAGTCCTAGCGTCTCACCTTCGGCGATCTCGCGATTGTTTCGGAGGATATAGAACCCTTGGCTACGCATCCCGATCTTTCGGTCCTTGTTTCCATCGCTACCGAAGTCTGGTAAGACGGCGATACGAACCCGAACTTGGTCGGCAAATTCTTTTCCGTCAGCACCGGTAACAGTGAGATCGAACCTGTCATCACTGTAAATCTCTGCTCCTTCGTCGATCATAAGCGGGTCGCGGGCTGCCACCTCGTCCCCGTTTAGGAAGATCTTCTTTCCCGACAACAAGAAATATCGGTAGACTTGGCCGAGCTTCCCCCTAAGTGTGTTCCTAAACACCGTTAGGTTAGTGTTCTTCAAGTTGTCGCACTTGCTCAACTCAACGATGGTTCCGGTCCCACCAGCGCTAATTGTCTCGTTGAACATCAGGACGTCATCAGGACTAGCCTCCCCAAGAAATTTGCAAAAAGCGTTACGTTTCTTCACCTCATCGACGTCGGTTACGCTTTTCAAGAGGCTTCCATTGCTGCGAGTCAAAACAGATGTACGTTTCGCAATTGACAGCGATGCCGTTACAAGACCCATCCCATACTTGCCTAAGTCGGAACCAGCATTACGATCGGTCAATGATCCCAGCTTGAGAGCCTCATCCAGGGTTTTCTTATCCATGCCCGTCCCATCATCGGTGATGAGAATCAAGGGTTCGCCGGCGACTTGATTGATTGTGACATGTACATTCTTAGCTTCCGCATCGAAGGCATTGTCTATGATGTCGCATAGAGCGGAGTAGTTGTTGTAGCCCAAATAGCGCAGCGAATCCATCAACTTTGCTGCATTTGGATGGTTGTCAGTCGTAAACATCGCTCTTCTCCCATGTGCTCAATGTCAAAGACACTAAGCGGAAAAAGTTAGAGGTGCTGCCAACAATCGACTCTCAAAGATACGATTGATCGGCGAGGCGCGAAGTTTGACTGTATGGATTGGGGGCGTACGCGGAGGATCTAGGCGGCATGTACTCTTATCACCTTAATCTCGTCTCGGCATCACCGATACCAAGCCAGTCACTTGTAACTTCGCCAGTTTCCATCGCGAGTGACGAAAACCGAAGTTAGAATGCCACTGGGGCGAGTTGTTGTCAAGTTATCACTTCGCGACCACGATAAAATCTCCTCCCTGTGTAAAAGTAAAAGGCGACGACCTACTCTCCCACACACTTTCGCGTGCAGATGGCTCAGCGGCCCGGTTCCAGGTGTGATGCCACGCAGAACCTATAGCGCCAAACCTGTAAAGAACGCTCTCGGCGGCTCACGGGAACCGCAGATCCTTCGTCGGCCTGAAGGCCTCCTCAGGATGACAAATCGTGGAGTGGAATTGACTGCCTGATGACTGACTGCCTGATGACTGATGCCTGGTGTCCCTCGGTTCGCGGCCTTCTTTCGGACGCGAACCTGGGGCACCACGCAATTTCACTGCGAATCGGACGGGTGGGCCGCCTCGGCCGATTTTGCTTGGGGGCTCACCTTGCAGAGAGAACGGCGCGAAGCCCCGATGGTGAACTCGGGGACGACATCGAAAAGCCCCAACCAAGCAAAGGAAGCTTGGATGGGCCACCCGACCGACCAATCCGTGCCTCACCGGCTTGCGGCGCAAATACCGCCGCCCAGGTTAGCGTCCACGAGAAAGGACGCGAACTTGGGGCAGCAGGCGCGCTGTTGGGAAAGAACCTCTACCGGAAGCCGGACTGCGTTTACGCTCTGCGCAAACTTCGTACGCGCTCTTTGGTCCCACCCCAGGCGATCTCGCGCAAGCCTTCGTCGAGGTTGCGCGTGTAGCGGGGAGAGAACAGCGACACGCAGGTTTCGCGCGGCGCCGGAATCATGGCCCGGAAAAAGCTGTGGGCGGCGTCAGGGCCAACCAGGTAGAGCGGAATGTCGTTCTTCCGGCAGAACGCGGTGCGCTGGCTGGGCATAACCCGATCGGCGACCATGGTCAAAGCGGGCACGCTGACCTCGAGGGAGTTCAGCATCATGGCTGCCAGCTGTGCGGTGCCGGCGGTAAAAGCGGCGCGGTCGCCGTCACTGGCGGTGTAGTGGCCGGCGTCGCGGTAACCCTCCTTTAAGGATGGCCAGCTTTCGCGGCGCATTCCGCGATACAACGTTGCCTCCAGGGTGCGACAGCCAAGTTTACTGCGCGCGATCGGCGCCAGGGCATCGTAGGCGTATGCATTGGCCAGGGCCTCTTCCAGAGGTTTATGCGGATGCGGCCCCAGCGTCTTCTCGTAGACGTGCATCCTGTAGCCGTAATACAGCCGCTGCGGCATGGTCAGGGCGCCCACCAGAATTTCCAGCGTGGTCAGCGCCGATTCCACGATGTGATGAAAGTATTCGTGGTGAAACAGTTCGAAGAGCACACATTGCAGCAGGATCTCGAAGTTCCCCAGGATGCAGGAGCGGACATCGTACGACCTGGCCAGGCGCTCGACGTTGGTCAGCACGCGCGGCAGCGAGATGTAGATGCCCCACTTGTTGCCGAACAGGTGAAAGGGAAGGTAGCACGCGGTGGCGTCCGGGGGTACAGGGTCGCGGCCAAGTGCGGCGGCGATTTGCGGGACGTTCTGAAATTCATGCCAGACGGCGTTGATGGCCGCGCGTTCGTTCTCCGGCAGCAACGAAGGCTTGCGGCGATAGTGTTTGCGCAGCCGGCAGATCTCGTCGGCGGATTTGCGCACGCAGCGGTACACGGGAGTTCCATCCAGCAGAGAGTTCCGCACCTCTTCCTCGCACGAGTCGCGCTGGTGTGGCACCGCCGAGAGATCCATGGCGAGCCCCGCCTGCTGCAGCCAGGCAACGCACATTTCCAGCGACAAGCCTTCAGAGTGGGCGAAGGAGTGAATGTCGGCGAACAGGTTTCTGGGCGGCGGCTGGGGAGGAGTCGCGGTGGAGATCGTCGAAGAGGGCGAGGGCGGAGTCAGGGATAGCGTGATAGGAGAGGAAGTATGCGATAGGAATTGCTTGAGGAAGTTCACGGACAAACCTGCTTTCCGGCAAAACTTCGTCCAATTTCTTGGCACGATACGCCTCGCGGGCGCGGACTGGAAGGCAAGTAAGAGTCGAGAGGGGGAATAACCTTTCGGTCATCCATGCCGGCTTGGGGTAGCACGGATGGGCTCGGGGCACTTGGGACGTCGAGCAGGGCAGATGATGGTCGAAGAGTTCGGCAGCAAAAGGAAAAGGCTCCATGTTATTCACATGGAGCCTTTATTTATGTCGGCGACGACCTACTCTCCCACACACTTTCGCGTGCAGTACAATCGGCCCAGCAGGGCTTAACTTCCGTGTTCGGGATGGGAACGGGTGTTTCCCCTGCGGTAAGATCACCGGCTTCGCAGGCGCGTGCAGATCGCTCTGCAGCTCGGTTCCAGGCGTGATGTCACGCAGAACCTATAGCGCCAAACCTGTAAAGAACTTTCTCGGCGGCTCCTGGGAACCGCAGATCCTTCGTCGGGCTGAAGCCCTCCTCAGGATGACAAAGCATGGAGTGGACTTGACTGCAGCGCTGAAGCGATGCTCCACCCACTCGCCTTGGTCAGACTGGCCGCTGGCAACTAGCCATCGACCACTGCCTTTCGGCGAATGATTTCACAACTGAATAGCATTGAGTTTTTTCCGAAACGAGTCACAAAATTTTAAGGCTGGAGCTCCGTCGAGCTCCGCACGCTGGTTAGTTCTCCAGCGTGCACGAGGTTTCACCAGCGGGCGCCAATTTCTGCGCCGGCTGAAGTTACACGTGCAGCCAAGTAAATTTTATGGTCAAGCCGAACGGGCGATTAGTACTGGTAAGCTTCATGCATTACTGCACTTTCACATCCAGCCTATCAAACACGTAGTCTTCGTGTGCCCTTCATTTCCCTTTTGGGTTGGGAGATCTCATCTTGAGGAGTGCTTCACGCTTATATGCATTCAGCGTTTATCACAACCGAACTTCGCTACCCAGCCGTGCCATTGGCATGACAGCTGGAACACAAGAGGTTCGTCCATCCCGGTCCTCTCGTACTAAGGACAGGTCCTCGCAAATCTCCTACGCCCACATCAGATAGGGACCGAACTGTCTCGCGACGTTCTGAACCCAGCTCACGTACCGCTTTAATAGGCGAACAGCCTAACCCTTGGAACCTTCTACAGCTCCAGGATGCGATGAGCCGACATCGAGGTGCCAAACCGCTGCGTCGATATGAACTCTTGGCAGCGATCAGCCTGTTATCCCCGGCGTACCTTTTATCCGTTGAGCGATGGCCCTTCCATACAGAACCACCGGATCACTAAGGCCTGCTTTCGCACCTGCTCGTCTTGTAGGACTCGCAGTCAACCACACTTATGCCTTTGCACTCGACGGCTGATTTCCAAACAGCCTGAGTGTAGCTTCGCGCGCCTCCGTTACAGTTTAGGAGGCGACCGCCCCAGTCAAACTACCCGCCTCACTATGTCCCTTTCCCGGGTAACGGGAATAGGTTAGAACCACAGAATTCGCAGGGTGGTATCTCACCGTTGGCTCCTCCAAGCCCAAGAGCCTGGATTCAAAGCCTCCCACCTATCCTGCGCAGCAAATGCCATAGTTCATAGTGAAGGTATAGTAAAGGTGCACGGGGTCTTTCCGTCTAGATGCGGGTAACCGGCATCTTCACCGGTACTACAAGTTCGCCGAGTCGCTCGTTAAGACAGTCGCACGATCGTTACGCCATTCGTGCAGGTCGGAACTTACCCGACAAGGAATTTCGCTACCTTAGGACCGTTATAGTTACGGCCGCCGTTCACCGGGGCTTCAGTTCGAAGCTTCACCTTGCGGTTGACCTCTCCCTTTAACCTTCCGGCACCGGGCAGGCGTCAGCCCCTATACGTCGTTTTCGACTTTGCAGAGACCTGTGTTTTTGTTAAACAGTCGCCGTGCGCGTTTCACTGCGGCCCCCTCACGCTTTGACACGTTACCGGGGCACCCCTTCTCCCGAAGTTACGGGGTTAATTTGCCGAGTTCCTGAACGAGCGTTCTCCCGAGCGCCTTTGGATATTCTCCTCGTCTACCTGTGTCGGTTTGTGGTACGGTTCCCGTCGGTTCTCCTTAGAGGTTTTTCTTGGCAGCGTGAACTCAGTGCGTTTCGTCCATACGGACTACTCCTTTGCGTCTCAGCGTTAGTGTCTCTCCGGATTTGCCTAGAGAAACCGCCTTACACGCATCGAACCTGATAGCCATAACAGGCTGCACCTATCCTTCTGCGTCACCCCATCGTAATAACGAACCAAAGGGAGTTCCGGAATATTAACCGGATGTCCATCGACTACGCCTTTCGGCCTCGCCTTAGGGACCGACTAACCCTGAGCGGATTAACCTTCCTCAGGAAACCTTAGACTTTCGGCGCGGAGGGTTCTCACCTCCGTTATCGCTACTTATGCCGGCAGGGTCTCTTCTCGACTGTCGACGGGTCCTTACGATCCCGCTTCAATCCGTTGAGAATGCTCTCCTACCACGCATGGCTTGACGCCATGCATCCGCTGCTTCGGTGCTCAGTTTAAGCCCCGTTGAATTATCGGCACCGGACCGCTTGACCAGTGAGCTATTACGCTTTCTTTAAAGGATGGCTGCTTCTAAGCCAACCTCCTGGCTGTCTGGGCGTTCCGACATCCTTTCCCACTTAACTGAGACTTGGGGACCTTAGCAGGCGATCTGGGCTGTTTCCCTCTCGACAACGAAGCTTAGCCCCCGCTGTCTGACTCCCGTACTAGTTGTCCACGGCATTCG
>CAVRWP010000003.1:0-910000 GCA_963724965.1 uncultured Acidobacteriaceae bacterium | reverse complement strand
TTCTGAGGTGGGACATGTCCCTCTCTGTCGACAGCCGGGCCTGCGGCAAGGTTTACGTGATCCGCTGTATCGGGCGCATCGTGGGGGGCGAGGAATCTCGCACGCTGGAAGCCGTTATCACGCGCTCTCTTCAGGATTTCAACCGGCTGGTCATCGACGTCGCTGATGTCACGCGCGTCGACAGCTCGGGCATGGGCTTGCTGGTGCGCTTCCTCTCCCGCGTGAAAGCTAATGGCGGCGACCTGCGGCTGGCTTCACCGCAACCGTTCTTCCGCAGCCTGCTGGAGATGACCAAGCTCACCACCATTCTCCGCGTCTACAACACCGAAGAAGAAGCCATCGTCTCCTTCCTCAAAGAGCCCCCCACGGCAGCCAAAGAAACCACGCCCGCTGGACCGCTGGTTCTCTTTCTCGATCAGTCGGTCGACCTGTGCGCATTTGTGCGCAAAATGCTCAACGGCCACGGCTACGAAGTAGTGACTACATCGCGCCTGCACGACGCCAAGCTGCTGCTCAGCGCTGCCGACTTTTCGTACCTCGTGCTGGGCCCGGAGTGTTCGCAGCTGCCGTGCGACGACGTTATCGCGACCTTGAAGCCGTTTGCCAAGACCGCCGATGTAGTCCAGCTTCAACGCGGCTTCCAGATGGACGACGCCGAGCGCGCCGCCTCTGAGCTGCTGCAGCGTATGCGCCCGCAGGCCTGATGCCCGCGCGCGCTTAACACAATTTTTATGCTGCGCCCCGTGCCGCCGGGACTACGATAGTGCTCCTGTAGTACGAGGAGTTCTTCATGCCCTCGAAGCCGCACCAGCCTCCGCCACACGCCCAGAAAAAACATTCAACGCCCGCTCCCGTCAAGCAGCCTATGGTTGCGCAGCATCCGTCGGTCAACACCGTCCTACTCCCCGGCCAGACGCGAACCAAGCCTCCGCAAGGCAAGGCACAGGCGCATCCCGGAGTGCATCCGCTCGACGCTCTGACTTCGTCGCAGGCAGTTCAGCCGCTGCCCAAGCCGCTCGGCCAGCCGCCGTATCACTACGAACTCGAAGCGGTCATTCCCGGCATCACCGCGCTGGCTGCAAAGCAGGGCAGCCTGGTGTTTCACTGCGTGGGCGATACCGGCGGCATCAGCAATTCCGCATTCCAGACGGCGGTTGCCGACGCCATGAAGGCCGACCTTGAACTTTCAGCCGACGAGCTGCCGCGTTTCTTCTATCACCTCGGCGATGTCGTCTACTTCAACGGGCAGGTCACCGACTACTACAGCCAGTTCTACGAGCCCTACAATCACTACACCGCGCCCATCATTTCGATCCCCGGCAATCACGACGGCGATCCCATCAACAGCTCGCAGACCTCGCTCGACGGGTGGGTACGCTACTTCATGCAGCCCGACGCGCACGTCAATCCCGAATCGCAGGACGCGCCGCGCGCCACGCTGTCGCAACCCAACGTCTACTTCACCCTCGACTGCCCGTTCGCGACCATCGTCGGCATGTACACCAACGTTCCCGAGGGCGGTTCCATCGACTCCATCCAGCAGCAGTGGCTGACCAATGAGTTCGCCACCGCCCCAACGGACAAGGCGTTCCTGGTCGCGTTGCATCACCCCATCTATTCCTTCGACGCCTTTCACAGCGGCAGCGCGCGCATGGCCGACGCCCTGCAGCAGGCCATCAACGACTCGCGGCGCGTGCCCAACATGGTGCTCACCGGACACGTGCATAATTACCAGCGCTTCGAGCGATCACTGGTGGCGAAGTACAAGACGCCGTTCCTGGTCATCGGCCATGGCGGCTACTACAACCTGCACGCGCTGACCGCGCAGCCCGGCACCACCGACGCCGACACGCAGGCGACGCTGGTGGCCGGCAACGATCAGCAACACGGCTACTCGATTCTGATGGTCGATGCTGACACCATCTCCGGCGTCATGAACCTGGCCGCTGACACCACGCGTAAAGCCGTGCCTAGCGCCGACACCTTCTCCTATCCGGCGAGTCCGATTTACCTGCCCGCAGGAGCGTCGGTGAGCTTGTAGCGGAAACGAAAGGACGGACTGGCCTGAGGCCGGCTCTGTCGGAATTCGAAGCTTGTCCTTACCGGTTCGCTATGCCACGGTAGTGGCATTTCTCTGCACGCGGAATGTGCACTGCCTTTGCGGAAATGCGCTATCCTGATAGGCAGGAGTTGACATGCTCGATAATCTGTTTCAGCCGATGCACCTGCTGGTGATTCTCTTTATCGCCTTGCTGGTGTTTGGCCCCAAAAAGCTGCCCGAACTTGGCAAGGGTTTGGGCGAAGGCATTCGCAGCTTCAAAGAGTCGATGAACGCCAAGGACGAGACTGCCACCCCCGGCGAGGGAGAAAAAAAGGCCTAAGCGCCTGCCGCTGAAGCTGATCCCAGCCCGCTGAGCCAGCGGGCCGCGGCTCGTCACCATGCCTGACATCCTCTTCATTCTGGTGCTGGCGCTGATCATATTCGGCCCCAAGAGGCTGCCGGAGGTCATGCGTCAGGTCGCCAAATTCATGGCCCAGTTCCGCATGATGCGCGATGATCTGAAGCGCCAACTCGAGAGCGAAATGCTGAAGATCGAGTTGGAAGAGCGCCAGAAGCCGAAGACAGTCGCCACTCCGCCGCCGGCTCCGCAGCTTCCGGTCGCCACCGCCCCACCTGCCGAAAGCGTCCCTACTGGCCAGCCTCCCACAGCGGTGGATGGCAATATCTCCGCCGCCGGGTAGCCTTCGAAGCTAGCCCGGACCTTCCCGATTACATTGCTGGCAGCCCGCCGTCCAATCACTTAGCCCTGATTTGCCCATAATTTCCCGGAACATTCCCCGGAGGACGGGCATCGAAACTGGGATAGAATGGAGCCAGCGGGCAGTAGCTCCCTCCATCAGCGAATTTCATCATGTCGAAGACCACCAAGATTCTCGTTCTTGTCTCCTCATTCCTCATTGCCTCGTTTATCGTTATCGGCGGCCTGGGTGTGCATGCTGACACGCCGAGCGATGGCACCGATGGCTCGTATCGCCAACTTGGCGTGTATAGCGAGGTGCTGTCGCGCATCCGCACCGAGTACGTTGAGGAGCCCAACATCACTGCCGTAACCAACGGCGCGCTGCACGGACTGCTGGAATCGCTGGACGCCGACTCCAGCTATCTCGACCCGACCGAGTTCAAGGAATACAAGCAGCGCAAAGAAGGCAAGGCCGGCATCGGCGCGGCGGTATCCAAGCGCTACGGCTATGCGGCGGTCATCTCGGTAATCCCTGGCGGTCCTGCCGACAAAGCTGAGATCGAAAGCGGAGACATCATCGAAGCCATCGAAGGCAAATCGACGCGCGACATGTCGCTGGCGGAAATCGATGGCCGCCTGACCGGACCTCCGGGATCGGTGGTCAATGTTTCCGTAGTTCGCCCGCGGCGCGCGCTGCCCGTGAAATCGGCTGTAACCCTGGCCGTCGTCACCGATCCGCCGATCACCGATAAAGTCATGGCAGACGGCATCGGTTACATCAAGGTCGACGATTTCCCCAAGGGCCGCTCGGAAGAAATCGCCAACAAGCTGAAGTCGCTGCAAAAAGAGGGTGCGAAGAAGATCATCCTCGACTTGCGCAACTCCGGTGACGGTTCGGAAGACGAAGGCGTCGCTACCGCGAACCTCTTCCTGAATCACGGCACCATCACTTACCTGCAGGGTCAGAAATATCCCAAGCAGACGTTCAATGCCGATCCGCAAAAAGCGGTCGCGCCCAACGTTCCGCTGGTGGTGCTGGTGAATCGTGGCACCGCAGGACCGGCTGAAGTTGTGGCCTCGGCGATCATGGAGAACGCGCGCGGCGACGTTGTCGGCGACAAGACGTTCGGCTCCGGCTCCATCCAGAAGGTCATCGACATGCCGGATGGCTCGGCGCTGATTCTGTCGGTTGCGAAGTATTACTCGCCGTCCGGCAAGGCGCTGCAGGATACTGCGGTCACGCCTAACATCCTGGTTGCCGATGCGGGCGACGACTTCATCGCGCCCGATGAGGACGAGAACGCCGACGACGAGGCGCAGGAACAGAAGGAAAAGGCGACCCAGCCCGACGATCAGTTGAACAAAGCGATCGAAGTGCTGAAGACGCAGAACACCAAAGCCTAGTCCTACCGCAGGCAAACAAGGGCACGGAGACCATCCGTGCCCTTTTTTTTGGCCAGAGCATCATCCGCAACCGGTGCTCGCCGCGTGACAAAAACCGCTTATACTGTCGGCACACATTTTCACACCAAGCGAGGATCGTATGAAACGCGTCACCGGCGTGGGTGGCATCTTCTTCAGGGCGAAAGATCCGAAAGCTCTCTACGAGTGGTATCGACAACACCTGGGCATTGAAAGCTCGCCTGAAGCAGGCGCGATGTTTCGCGCGGGCGACGATCCGGAAGCTCTCACTATCTGGTCGATCTTCCCTCAGGAAACGAAATACCTGGGCTCACCGGAGCGCGCCTTCATGATCAACTTCCGCGTCGACGATCTTAAGGCGCTGCTGCAAGCTCTTCGCGAAGAAGGCGTGCAAGTCGACGAGAAATTCGAAGAGCACGAATACGGCAAGTTTGGCTGGGTCACTGATCCGGAAGGCAATCGCGTGGAACTGTGGGAGCCGCCGAAGGAATAGGGATCACGGCTTAGGTTTATGGGGCTGGTGAAATCGGCGGGTCGTCGAACGCGGGTGCCACACAACGCGCTGTTCGTTGTGTGGGAAGGAAAGATTTGTGAGCTCGCTTCCGGCTGGAAGTTCAAGTCCTTCCTCCCACTCGAAAGCCACGAAATGAGTGGGGCGCCGCGCACTTTTTAAAGTGCCAAATGCTAATCGCCAGTTGCTCATTGCTAGTTGCTCTTCGCCTCGACTAACATGTCTGCCACGCACCAGCAAGCCAGAGGATGACCCGTGCCAGACGCCCCCATCGCCTTTTTCAGTTATAGCCGTGAAGATTCCGACTTCGCGCTTCGCCTGGCCAACGACCTGCGAGCCTCGGGCTCGGCCGTGTGGATCGATCAGCTCGACATCGGCCCCGGCGAGCGCTGGGACCGCGTCGTGCAGCAGGCGCTGGAAAGCTGTCCGACCGTACTCATCATCCTGTCGCCCGCGTCCGTCAACTCCAACAATGTGATGGACGAGGTTTCCTTCGCGCTCGATCAGCAGAAGGCGATCATTCCCGTGCTTTACCGCGACTGCGACATTCCCTTTCGCGTTCGCCGCTTTCAGCACGTCGACTTTCGCGACAACTACGAGCATATGCTGGAAGAGCTGAAGCGATGCCTGCACCTGGCCGCGTCTTCAGCGGCAGCCGCTCCTCCGAAAACCCAAGCACCGCATCCGCCGGTTGTGACGGAGCCCGTCGCAAAAACTCTGCCGGCATCTTCGGAACCCAGTCGGCCATCCTCTGCGGACGCTAAGCACGGCTCCGCCGCGTCCACATTTCCCGCGTGGGCGAAGATCGCAATTCCGGTTGCCGTGGTCATCTTCGCCATCGTGGCGTACATGATCATGAGCTCAGGCTCGCCCAAGCCGGAGCAGACGAACAACCATACGGAGATGGTCAATGCAGGCGCCAGCACCTCCTCCGCCGGCACCGGCAACACCAATCGCGCCGCGCTGGGGTCCGCCGAATTGTTGGGCACAGCCTTGGCGGCTACCCAGAGCTCGACGCCGTGCGCGCTGCCCGCGAACAGCCACTCGGAGTTCTCCACTACCGCTCCCGCAGCCTGGTTCTTCTTCGCTTTCCGCCACGGTGATCCCGACGATCAATGGTCCGTCGACTGGATCGAGCCCAACGGATACGTTCACAAGACGAATGCTGTCCCGCACGCCGGAGAAGGCGGCCGATATTGTTTTGAAATGAAGATTGCCGGAACGCCGGCGCAGAACGCGCCTGGAGAGTGGACGGTGCGGCTGAATCGCAACGGCACCGAAGTCGCCGAGAAGAAGTTCACCATCAGCAAATAAATCGCGTTGCGCGATTCTTGCCGGCCTCTGCACCTGCGGAGGATAGGTAGCGATAAGGCGATGTACGTAAGTTACGCCGCATTGGTGCCCATCTACATCTGGGGATGGCGCAAGTAGCCAGCTCGATAAGCCAACAACCCCGCAGCCATCAAGGCGATCATTCCTAAGGAGCGGAGTGCTCGACGCGTGATCTCAGGTTTTGTCAGGTATCTCTGCGAAATGACAGGATAAAGAACGCAACAAGGAATCGCCTCAAATCCAAGCGGGAAGCCCGTTATCATCACAGCTTGGCCCCAACCCCCTAGTCGCGAAAACAGCAGAAGCGACATTGTCAGAACCCCATACACCCAAACCCCCAGAGCCCCTTTCCACATCCATCCCGGACAGTTCTTGATTTGATCTGTCCACGAGTCCTTAATAAACGCAAATACCGGGATTCCGACAATGACCGCTGCACGAAAAACAGTTAGGCCGTAACGGGTGTATGGCTCCGCCGCGCCAAATAATACGCTGAGGTTTAGCAGAAGTGATGCGGCAAAAAGTAATGCTTCAAGGCAGAAGAGAACGACAACGTATGCCCGTGCTGCGTGGGAAAATAGCGGTTTCACCTGCGGAAGTGGGCAATGTCCAATCTCGTCCGGCAGCATAAGTCCTGAGATAACGGTCGCAAGCAGGCCTTATCGCTCACGATTTCAAAACGAACAACCCGTCAGGAAGTTTGTGTCCGGAAGATTGTGGAGTCTGCGCTGCCCTATTCCGTCCAGCGCCTGAACACCAGGCAACCGTTGGTTCCACCGAAGCCAAACGAGTTCGACATCGCGTACTCCATCTTGACCTCGCGCGGCTTGTTGGGGACGAAATCCAGATCGCAACCCTCGTCGGGATTTTCCAGGTTCATGGTCGGTGGCACAATCTGATTGCGCAGCGCCAGTACGGTGACGGCTGCTTCCAGTCCGCCGGCGCCGCCCAGCAGATGTCCGGTCATCGACTTGGTCGAGCTGACCAGCATCTTGTAGGCATGTTCGCCGAAGGCGCGCTTGATCGCCGTAGCTTCCAATTCATCGCCCAGCGGCGTCGAGGTGCCGTGTGCGTTGACGTAGCCAACCTGTTCCGGCGTGAGCCCTGCATCGCGCAGCGCATTGCGCATCACGCGATAGCCGCCTTCGCCCGCGGGTGCAGGCTGGGTGATGTGATTGGCGTCGGCGCTCATGCCGTAGCCAACCACCTCCGCGATAATCTTGGCGCCACGCTTCTTGGCGAACTCCAACTCCTCCAGAATCAGGATGCCCGAGCCTTCGCCGATGACGAAGCCGTCGCGGTCTTTGTCCCATGGCCGGCTGGCGTGATGAGGATCATCATTGCGCGTCGAAAGCGCGCGCATGGCCGCAAATCCGCCGACGCCCATCGGAGTGATGGCCGCTTCGGTTCCACCGGCAATCATCACGTCGGCGTCGCCGTATTTGATAACGCGGGCCGCATCGCCGATGGAATGGGCGCTGGTGGTGCAAGCCGTACACGTGGCTTCGTTCGGCCCCTTGGCGTTGTGGCGAATGCTGACCTGTCCGGCGGCGAGGTTCACGATGGCCGCGGGAATAAAGAACGGCGAGATTTTGCGCGGGCCGCCGTTGAGCAGGTTGTTGTGCTCGCGCTCGATGACATCGAATCCGCCGATGCCGGAACCGATGTTGACGCCGGTCCGCTCGGCCATCTCTTCGTTTTCGACTTTATAGTTGGCCATGCGCAGCGCTTCATCGCTGGCAGCGATAGCCAGATGAATAAAGCGCCCCATCTTGCGCGCTTCCTTTTTATCGACCAGAGAAAGCGGATCGAAGTTCTTGACCTCGGCAGCGATGCGGCAGGCAAAATTTGAGGCGTCGAAGCTGGTGATCTGCTCGACGCCGCTCTTACCTGTCAGTAATGCCTGCCATGTCGTGTCGGCATCATTGCCGACGCCGCAGATCATCCCGATCCCGGTGACCACCACGCGCCGGCTCAAACTATTTCGATCCTTTCGCGTGTGCGTTGATGTAATCAACGGCGTCCTTCACCGTCCGGATCTTCTCCGCATCTTCATCCGGAATTTCGATCTCGAAGGCCTCTTCGAAAGCCATGACCAGCTCGACCGTGTCCAGCGAGTCGGCGCCCAGGTCGTCCACGAAGGAGGCGTTGGCGGTGACTTCCGCTTCGTCCACGCCCAGCTGCTCTACGATGATTTGCTTTACGCGTTCGTCAACCGATGCCATGAGGTCGGGATCTCCTTTTCAGCCGTAACGGCGGGCGCCACCCCAGTGTCGGGGCAGGCTCGCCTGAGCACGGGCGCAACTACTTCTTGGTCTTGGCGTGCGCGTCGATGTAGCTGACCGCGTCTTGCACGGTGCGGATCTTCTCCGCGTCCTCGTCGGGGATCTCGATTTCGAAGGCTTCTTCGAACGCCATCACCAACTCGACCGTGTCCAGCGAGTCAGCGCCGAGGTCGTCCACAAACGAAGCATTGGGCGTTACTTCTGCTTCATCCACACCCAACTGCTCGACGATAATCTGTTTTACCCGTTCTTCTACCGAAGCCATCGAATTCGTCTCCTCTGACACCGCCGCGCAACCGGCCGGGGTGGCGAAACTCGTAAGTCTAAATTGCAGGCGCGAAGCCTGTAAAGATTGCGAAAAACCGCTCCAATACAGATGCACACAAATGCGCCCACGGAGCACCGGGCATACGAATACTGCTTAATCCTAAATTGGGGGAAATACAACGGTCAACGCGAGAAGAAGCCGGGCTCGCTTTTCGCTACTGGCTTTTCGCTTTTGGGGCTCATGACAAGTGCTTGGAGCCGAGGCCAAACGGTGGATCTTCTTCCGATGAAAAACTCTGATCGGGGGCCCCATCCTTCTCGCCCGACTTTGGCGAGAGCGTGGGCCCCTCCCTTGGCCGATCATGATACAAACGGGTTCATGCGAGCAGTCGTTCAGCGCGTGACCCGCGCTTCCGTAAAAGTCGGAGACGAAATTACCGGTGCAATCGACGCCGGCTTGCTGGTTCTGCTGGGTGTCGCGCAAGATGACGCCGAGCCTGACGCCGACTACCTCGCCGAAAAGATCGCGGGTCTGCGCATCTTCGAAGACGATGCCGGCAAGATGAACCTCAGCGTTATCGACATTGGCGGAGCGCTGCTGGCTGTCTCGCAGTTCACTTTGTACGGCGATGTGCGCCGAGGCAAACGCCCGTCCTTCGACGACGCCGCGCGTCCCGACCGCGCGCGAGAACTTTACGAATACTTCGTCGCCAAGATTCGCGCTGCCGGCCTACGCTGCGAAACCGGACGCTTCCAGGCAATGATGGACGTATCGCTGGTCAACAGCGGCCCGGTCACGATTCTGCTGGATTCGAAGAAGAGCTTTTAGATGTTCCGAGGGTGGAGCAGCGCTTCCAGCGGTGCGCATGAGGAAGCCTTGCGCATCCGGCTTAGCCGCTGAGGTGAGCCCGGGTCGTGCCGTCGGCTGAAGCCGACTCCGACGCGAACATAAGCGGCCTGAACGCCAGCTCTACCCGAAAACTGCAATCAGCGGCTTTATTTCCCCTCGTCCGCGCTGGGTGCGTTGTACGTCGTCGTCTTGCCGCGCTTCTGCGCGCTCTGCGGGGTCACCTCAGTCGGCACCGAACATTTCGGCGATACCACCTCAACCTCGGTCACCTGGAAACGCCGCATCTGGGCCACCGGCTTGTCCTTTGACTGCGACTGCGGGGGCGCCGGCGTCACTGGCTGCTGCGGAGCCTGCCATTGCCCCGTCAGCTTTACCTTGCTGCCCGCGTCATTCTTCAGATCATCGGGACCAAGGATCTGCACGCCCATGCGGTAATTCATGTTATGCAGCACGAACCTGCCTTCCTTATCGGGCGCCGCCAGACATCCGATCAGCGTCGATCCCTTCGCATCCGCCGGCTTCGTGATCTGGTCACCCGTGGTGCCGCTGTTGTCCTGGGTCGCGCTGCTTGCATTCTTCTGCTGTTGCAATGGAGTGCTCGCGGTTGGCGCAGGGGTGGTGGGTTCTTGCGCAGCTGCCAGCGTGCATGCCGCAAGTACAAATAGTGCCAGGTGAATGGGCCGGCTCATCAGCGAATCCTCTTCGTACATAGAATATCCAAGGTTCGACGCAGCAGGCGAGGCGGGAGTTGCAGGTGGGATCAAGGCATCGAGGCACGGTGACCGCGGCATCAGGAGATCAGGCCTGCCGTGAGTGCCGTGCCTCTGATAAGTAGACGCGTCAGCTTAGGCTTTGTTAGCCCAAATTGATGCATTTAGGCAGCCGACCACACCGTCGATCACCTTGCCCAGGCTGTCCTGGAACTTGTTGGGGTCGGCGATGGTCTTGCCGGCCACGGCATCTGCCGCAGAAATTGTCTGGTTGACTGCCGTCAACGCCGCAGCCTTCTTGGTAGGGCCGTTCTTGGCGCCCAGCACGGCTTCAACATTTTGAACGATCCCGGGCACATACAGAATCCCCTGTAGAAGTTTCGATAAAAAGTTCATGATTTGCTCCTTGCAATGTAGTGAGAAGTGAAAGAAATGCCCTCGACCTACGTCGATGTCGATAGGGCTTACCTAGCTGAAAGATGGATCGGGACGCCGGTCTCGGCGGCGTCCGAAGTATGGGACAGAGTTGGCGCCCCGGCTCAATGCCGCAGTCGGAGAAAGTCGATGGCCAGGTGCACCATCGTGAGCAGGCATCCGACGGCGGTCGCGATTCCGGCGAAGCGTTGCAGATAAATCTCGTGACGCTCCACGCGCTCTTCGAGCTCCTGCATCTTGCCCTGGCCACCGTTGCCGATGATCCAGCGCATGTTGGCCTTCAACTCGGCCAGGTCGGAAAGCACCTTCGATTCGAAATCAGTGAGTGTGCAGGTACTGGGACATGTGCTCATAACGGATAATCCACGTGCAGCAGCGTCGAGTAGCGCGAATACTTCGGAGGCGTCGAGCCATCGAACTGCCGCAGGTAATAACCCTGCGCGCGCGACAGGCGCGGCAGAGTAAAAGTTTGTGTCGTGAACCGTCCGGCCAGATTGCCGCTGTCGGACGGTCCCCAGCCTCCATCGGAGCGCCGCACTTCGATGCCTCCACCGGACGGCGGCGCCACGCCCGCATCAACACTGATCTGCGAAGCAATCACGTTCGTCACCTGCGCGCCGTTCAGCGGCGCAATGTACAGTGACGACGACGGCGTGTTCACGTTGTAAATCGTCGTCAACGGCGCCGGCAGCGTGACCTCTTCGAACTCGAGAGCCAGCGCTTCGGCCGCATCGTTGGCGAACTTGATGGTGTAGTGCGACCGGTCATCGCGCAGCGACAACACTGCAAGCTCCACCTGCCGCACGATTGCCGTGAAGTTCGCGCCCCGCGACGCAGCCGAGACCTGCACCGCGCTGCCCGGAATGACATCTTCGACCGGCAGAAGATCGCTTACGGCTTGATATTCGCCAGCCCATGCACCCTGCACCGCGTCGTCCAGCAACGCCGACGCAGCATTTTCGCAATCGACGGAGGTGGGCGCCGGCGGCAGCTTCAGCTTCCGTACGAAAATCCGGCGGCCGGTGTCGCCGCCTTGCGCGTGCTGCGCGATGCTGTTCGGATCCTGAACCCGCGCCATCGCCCGCACGCTGGTCCGATACGAAACCACGATCTCTTCGTTCAGCTGTGGCGGATACGGCGCATAAAACTCCAGTACGCCGCTGGTGCTGATGTAGCACTCGCCACCATCGGCCAGCGCTCCACTCAACCGCGTGCGGAACGTCCCGTTCGGCACCATGCTGCGAATTTCAGCGTCGACAATGTGCTGCATACGGGTGTAAGAAACGCCGGCGAAGAAGCTGCTTTCGCTAATGAGCGCATAGGTCGCAAACCCGGGTGGCGACGGCAGCACATCGTCAAAGAGAACCGTCGCAGGGGCAGCGAGCGTCGCCGGATTGTTCGGATCGACGTCATGCACGCTCAACACCACGCGAACCGGCGCCGCAATCGCATCTCCTCCGCGCCCGCTTCCCGCCGGATGCGTCGACGACAGATACGTCTGGTGCTCGCGGTGGCCTTCGGGACAAATCGTCTGCGTCACAAACGAATAGACATGACCGCCTGCAGTCGTCAGGACGCTCCCGACCGCTACGCCATTCACCACGGCCTGAATCGAGCAGTTGGCGCCCGACGGAGACACGTTGAAGCCGGCAAGGCAGTTGGCCTGCGAAATCGCTCCGTTGTACAGACCTCCCACAATGCCAGACGACGCTGCCGAGAACGTGAACTTGCCGTGCTGCAGCACTGCGACCCGGCGAGCTCAACCTGCTCGACCAAGCTGATCGACGACGGGCCGCCATTGAGCTGTAGCTGCCCGCCGCTGAGTGACACCTTATTGTTCGGATCGCTGACGCTCCACAACCACGGCTCCAGTTGCGAGGCGGTGTAATCCTCCTCGAAGACCGTGATCGCAGTCTTGGCGTAGGGCGTCTGCGACAAGTAAAACGCCAGCGTCGTCCCGTCACCGAGGTAATAGTCGCGAACGTAGACCAGCGGCTCCAACTCACCAACCAGCGTGACATCGTTTCGCAGCTCATTTGGCTGCTGCAGCACCAACGCCGTGGGAACGAAATTCGGATCACTCTCGCTGATGGGGAAGCTTTGCTGACCTACAGGCTGAAACAGCAGCTTGCCGTCATGCGCGCGATACATCGCGCGCGCCTCGCTTGCCAGTTCCTGGGCGTGATAGGTCCAGGTCTTCTGAGGAACGATCGCGAACTGGTTGACCGTGCTCACATCTTGCACGCCGGAAACATCCAGCCCGCCTGGCAGGAGGTCGTTGGTCAGCGTCTTCAAGGCATCGCCCGCGGTCCGCGATGCGAACGGAGTTCGCGCCGGTAGTGGATTGCGGTCCAGCAGGCTGGAGTCGTCGATCGCGTGCAGAAGATAGCGCCACGCAGCATTCTGTCCCGTGCCGAGAAATTCCATCTGCGGGGGCACGTCGAGATATCCGGTAAACAGGCGGAAGCCATCGCTGCGCTGCAGGATCACGCGTCCGCCGACAGCTAACGGGTGGAAACTGCTGTCCGCGCTCACCAGCGAGGCGGAGAGCGTTGCCGGGGCATTCAGCTTTCGCACAATGTGCGGGAGGTGATCTCCGTCCACCCAGCCGGTATAATCCTGCGGCCCCAGGCCGTCGTTGTTATCAATCAGGAAGTTCATGGATCCTTACTCCCACATTGGGGTATATTCCTAGACAGCCGCGTTGGCGGTCGGAATATAACTCCGGTAGCACAGCACGGTTTCGTTGTCGTTCTGGTCAGTTGTCGGTAGGGCGCGAAGATTCACGTGCAGCCGGTGGCTGAACAGCGGGGCCGTCAGTTCCTGCCGCGATTCTGCTCGCCCCTGCGGCCGCCTGCAATCGCGGATAGTAAAAGCAGGACTGCCCTCCGCTGTCCGGCGCGACAATGAAGAGCCCTGACCACTCCTGGAAAAAGCTACTGCCCTCGCGATCGAGAAACGCCACGACCTTCTGCACGCCCATGCCTGTAACGGGCGTGGCAATTAGAGTTTCGGCCAGCAGCAGCGCCGACGAACTCTTGCCGCACACGCGCGACACATTGAAGGTGATGCGCCGCACGTAATCGAGGTACGAACCGCCGCCCAGCGGCGACGACAGATAGGCGCCGGGAGCACCCGAACCGAGATACCCGGTCTGGCCCGTGTAGTCCACATCCACGGCAACCAGATCCCCCACGTTGTAGCAGGCGAGCTGATCGCTGGTCAGAACGATTTGCGTATTCGTCGACCCGGCTTGCACCGGCGATGCCGGAATCGCCGCTCCGCCCGACGGCTGCGGCAGATGCCCAGGCTCTTCGGCTAACACGTTCATCTGCTGTGTCCCGCCGGACAACGCCAGCTGAACCTTGCCCCATGACAGCAGGTCAAATTCAACCCGCGCTTCCGGCTGCAAGCGATATTGCACCGTGATGTTGGCTGCAGCACCGGCGCGCACACTGTCATATTTCGTCGCCGAGACGCGCGCGAAGTTCTCCACCCAGCCCAGAGTCGATCCATGGCGCGGGAGGCGCGTCCAGGTTGAAGCCGCCGGCCGAAGCCGGATCATAGGCCGAGATGATCCCGGCAGTACGATTGACCGGCGCTGCATAGGCCCGCACTACGCGCGCCGCAGGCGCCATCTGCGACCGCCGGGCGTATGGATTGGCGCTCATGACTGGTTCACCTCCGGATAAAAGAAAACTGAGATCGTGATCTCGCGTCCCACATACGGTGGAACACTCTTGGCAGCGTTGAGCACCGGCTGGGTCCAGAAAATGGTCGAACCCAGCGGTACGGGCGCTCCCGAGCTGTAGTCGTTCTTCACCGCCTGTGCCGGAGTACAGATCGACAGCAGGTCGTTATCCAGGCTGGCCAGATCGCGCCCGCGATCCAGGCTGCCGTTCTGCGTCGAACCCTTGGTGCAGTAGGAGATCGTGCAGTCCATCTGCATCAGGTTGCCGAGCGCCGGAATGGCCGGTCGTGCGTTGCCCCATTGCAAATAGAATGCGTCGCACAGCAATGGCGCTCCGCTGGGCGGCTCGTTCTCAAGGACTGCGATGGCCGGCCGGGTCGCGCCGTCAAGTGTCACCGTGCGGTTGGGATCAACCGCTACCAGCCGGTCGCGCAAAGCCACGTAGAAACTGTCTTTCGTCGGTTGCATATCGTTGTCCTACTCTGTGGCAGTCAAATGGTAGGCACAGTCCTTGCCGCACACTTTGTCTACCGTTACCGTTGCGATCCGCCAGGCCACGCCGCTTACCACCACGCCCTGCATGGTCAGCAGCCACGCGGAAATGTCTTCAATGCCGTAGGTCTTTGCGGCAGCCCGGAGGGCCGTAACACTCACCACGATCTCCATGCGACGTTTACCGTTCTCAGCCGGCTCCAGCATCTTCACCGCTGCCGGCGAGACAGGCAGATCCTCGGCAGTCGGCGCTTCCAGTCCCAACTGGCTGCTGGTGTCGCCCGAGGATGGATCCGAAAGCCTCAATGTCACTTGCGCGCCGCCCAACGTTTGCAGGATGGCATCGGCAAACCGCACCGCCGAACAGCCGCGTCCCGCGATGATTCCCAGTTGGTCGGCCATGTCACGCCACCTTCTGCGCTACATACGGCGCAAGCATTTCACGCACCGTGGAATCCATGAGCGTGTCGGCGAAATAGGCAAAGTGCATGGCATTCAGTGTGCCTTCGCGAACGTTAACCGCCGGCATCGCCTGTGCGTTCTTGACCAACTGTGCGCAGGCAAACTTCACCGGATCGGGTATCTGGTCGAAGCCGCCCGTATACACCAGCTCCATCTCGTCGAAATACATCCCGAGAGGATTCGGCAGCCAGGTCACCTCCCCGGTATCGACGCGAAAATCGAAGGTGCTGACGTCCAGAACGATCCAGGTGCCAGGCAATCCGAACATCATCGCGAGCTCCGACGCGGTGTCCCACAACGTCAGGTCATCGCCGCGCCGTGGTATTCCGTAGCGAGCGCGCCCCGAGATCAGCGGCGTGGTGCCGCCTTGCGGCATCTCCAGAGGCAGGTACGTTAACCTCATGACGTTTCTTCCGGGCGTTAGGCGGGCGCTCTCGGTGTACTGCGACGTCCATAGTGTCGGCCGATTGCAATGTGCGTTGATGATCGCCGAGGCCGCGGAAACCCACGACTCCGGCGTATCCGGACCTAGCCCGTAGGCTTCGTACTCCGAATTGGCAAGGTAGTTCATGCATTTTTCCAGTCGTGCCGCTGAAGCGCGGCAAAGAAACAGCGAGTCCCGACCGCCGCCGCCTCACGCCTTTCGCGTGCCTGCGGCAAGAGATCGCGACTCGCTGGGAAGGGACTACTCGTCCCTCGAAGTGCGCCTCGAACATCAAGGCGCCAAAGCCTGCTTTAACGGTCGACAATCACCTTGTAGTGCGCGTAGCTGGCGCCCTTCACCACGACGCCGCCAAACTTCACCACCACCATCTGCGACGTTAGCGAACTGGGCGTGCCCAACTGGAAGACGCGCGGGCTCGGACTGGTGAGCCAGTGATACTCGATCATGTCTTCTGTAACGATGTAGCACGGCAGTTGGGCTGAACCGCTGCCCGGAACGCCGGTGTAACTCAGCGACCACTCCGGGATGAGCGGCAGATCGCCTGCCTGCGTCGAGAGCGTTTTCACCTTCAGACCGGCGGTGACTTCGGTAGTCGACAGCACGACGTTAAATTCCTGCTTCATTTCACGGTCGATCAAATCCAGCAGCACCGGATTGGCGTAGATCGCCGTAGGCCGCACCTCAAAGTTGTTGTTCGCCACCATCTGCGCGATCGTCGACTTCAGGCCGTCCACGATGCTCGCTGTGGTGGCAATCGTGGCCACGTTGCCGCCGTCGTTGATCTGGCCGCACACGCCGTAATACTGCGGCGTTGTGGGATTCGACAACGACGTGTCGTTGCCATTCCAGAGCGCCACGTCGTGCGTCCGCAGCAGGCCCTCGACGGAATCCGCCAGGTCCTTCGCCTGCAGGTAGGCGAACTGGCTCTGCTGCGTTCCGACCTCGAGGTCAAACACGTTGTAGTTGATCTGTGAGACCAGGCACTTCAGCGGAACGCTGTGCTCCAGTCGGGTGGGCGCAACCAGCGTCGGCACGATGTTGCGCGGATCCACAAATGCATTGGCCGCGGTGGGCGACGGAATAGCTGTCTCCTCGAAGAAGCGCGAAGGATGGCCAGTCGCCGGCACTTGCTTGATGCGCTGCCCGAAAGGACCGCGCCGCCGTACGATGTCGGTGATTTCAGTCTGGTAGAGATCGACCTCGATCGCTCCCGGGCCCATGTAGTCAGCCGCTGCTTGCAGGTTTACGAATTGTGCTTTCATGATGTCCTTTCCAAAAGAAATGGCGGCCACTGGGGCCGCCACGGAGTAAAGAAGCTGATTGGTAGGAATGTCCTAGGTGAGAATGCCTGCCCGGGCCAACTCCGCTTTCACTGCGATTCGCTGCTCAATGCTCAGTCCCGCCAGCGCCTTCTCGACAACCGGAATTTCGATCAGCGCATTACCGTCGACGCCTTCTTTGGCCAGCAGCGCGGTGATCGCCGGCGACAGCGTTTTGCGACGCGCCGTTGCGGTTTGCGCTTTCAAATCCTGGTTGGCCTTTTCCAGTTCGGTCACTTTGCTTCGTAGCGCCGTGTCCGCTTGCGGGCCCGCCTGCAGCTCGCCATCGTCAACGGCAGCAACAATGCGGTCGATCTTGGCGTGCAGCGAGGCGAACTGGCTGTCGAGATTGGCTACGGCGTCGGCCAGCGACTGTGTGGCCTGCGCCAGATAGTCGGCGATGCCGGGCAGATCGCCATTGCTGTTAGTTTCGTGGTCCATTTTGTCTCCTCGTACATTGTGGGATGTTGCTGATTATGTGCGGCTAGCCACCGACATCCATGTCTGGGGATAGGCCGCCTTGTCGCGGCGCAGCACCGCAGCTCCGGTGAAGGTAAAGTCGGTCACAGTCCAGATCAGCGCACCTTGATTGGGTACCGACACATTGGCAATCTCGTACGACATGCCGAGCGTTCTGGGCGGCTGCGCGCGAATCTCTCTCATTACTTCCGGAAAGTCGTGGGCAAACAGATACCCGCTGACCGCGATTTGGCCTGTGCTGGACAGTGTCTTACTCTGTGGCATAGGCACGATGTCGGCGGCAGTGATGATACCGATCTTGCGGCAGGCATCGTGGGCGTCCAGCGAGGGCGCGTAGTCCAGGGCCATTCCCAACAGGGACGGCAGAGCAGCCTCTGTCGCCGATCGTGTCAGCATTACGCGATGTCCGCGCGCTCCGCTGGGCGAGCGTTGCGACGCGACCCCCACCAGCGTGAGCACCCCCTGAAACGGCAGGCGATTCGGATGTCCGGCGACCTCCGGCATGGCCACCGCCATAGCTTCCAGTTGAAGATCCATACGTTCCTCCAGAAAACGATTCGCAGCGGACACTCGGCCAAGCCGGCGGATTAGCACCGAGTTGCCTTGGCGCATCCAGCAGCCAGCCGAAGTTCTTTGCGTTTGGCCGTGCTGCCCTACTGCATAGGCGGCACATCGGCGATTCCTCCGCGCGTCTCCGGCAGCGGAGGCAGGCCGCGCATGCGTCGCACTTCATTGACCGTCAGGACACCGCAGCCCAGCAGGATCTGCTGAATCTGTGCCTGCTCCATTTCGTTGGGAGCATCGACGTCGGTGAAGACGAACTCCAGGTCGTCCCAGCCCAGGCGTTTACTGATGGCGTCACGCGTCAGGTGCTCAGAGACCAGCCTGGCCACCGGAACCACCGCCGTCCGAAACGCGTCGTCATACTGCGTGGTAGCTGTATTGCGGTTGACGTCCCGCTCCAAGCCCAGCAGCATCGGCGGCAGGTCGAACGCGTCGGCGATGATGCGAATCAGGAACTCCTGCCATTGCAGCCGCAGATCGGCATCGGTGCCGCCGGTGAAGTGCAGCACCTCGGGCTTGTTCTCGACCGTCAGAATCGGCACTTTGCCGGTACCTTCAATCTCGTCCTGCCACCAGCGAATGAGCCGCTCATGGTGTTGCGGGCTCAGGTTCTGCAGCCACAACGCGTACTGTACGACGGCGTTACTGGCCAGCCTGGAGGCGAAGCGATGCGCGCCCAGAAACTCGTGAATGGTTTCGAACGCGACTTCCAGCTTGCCCAGGCCGAAGGGCGTGTACGTGCGCGCGTTCAGCCGGATGTACGAGAGTTCCTCGTCTGCCAGGCTGATCTCCTGCTGCGGCGTGAAAGGAGCGACCACCTGCACATAGTGCGACGCTGTGGGAGTACCGTCCCAGTCAGTGCGGATACGAATACTGGCGCCGTCCACCGGCCACAATGTCAGAGGCCGGCTGTAATCCCCCGACAGGTCAAGCTCGATGGCTCCGAAACCGCCGACCAGTATGTCTTCCAGCACTTGTTCGATCATCGAGCGAAAAGAATCCTCGGGATTTGGCTGCTCGAAGTTCAACGTGAGCGCCGCAATCCGCTCGGCGGCGTCCGGCAGATCGTCGAGCGAACGGCCGCGACGCGGCTGAATGCGCCACTGCATGCCGGCAATTCGATCTTTGATGGTGTTGATCGCCTTGCGCGCGATCGGCATCTCGGAAAAACGCCGCAGATTGGCCGGCGTTGGTTTGGGCATCACTCCGGCACGCGCCATTCCGTTGCCTGGCGTGGGTGCCCCCGGAGCGAGGATGGAGGGTAGCGGCACCGTTCTACGGGCGGCTTCAGCGCTGCTGCCTTGCAGCGCGGCGGGCGGCCGGCTATTCGGCCAGGGAAGTTTGAGTAAAGAGGATCCGGTGACGCGGCGCAGGGCGCCGCGCAGTGCATTCAAAGTATTCATGAGTTTGTCTCGGGAATTGTTGTGAATCGCAAAAGAAAAAGCGCTCCAACGGAGCGCCTGCTACGAGTAAAACCTGTGCTCTACAACTTCAAATCCTTGCGCGCCTGTTCGGCGATCGCCGGCATGGTGCTGATAGCTCGCAGTTCGATCTCATTCTTCTCCAACGCTTGTCGTGCGAATAGAATGCCCACATCGCTTTCGTCAACGTCGTCCTCCGCAAGAACCGCGAGTGTGCACGGGGCGCCCTCCTGTTTCATGAATTCCTGCCGCAGGTTCGCGTAGCTATACGCCAACGCCTTGGCCGAATCCACATTGGTCGCCAGCGAAACTGCATGAAACATGTGGACGCTTCCATTGGGACGGTAGCCACAATCGATCTTCAACGGATCGCCGTCCTTCGTGTACTGCCCCGCTGGAATTTCCTTGCGCATGAACCGCCAGACACCGGCCGCCTCAAAGGCAGAGCGCATTCTCTGGTAAAGAAAGCGCCGGCCCGACTGGATCTGCCTGCTGCGAGCCGTCGGCTCCAGATATCGTTGCGCCAGCTTGCCCAACTCGGCGGCCGGCGACTCCGTCCGCACCGCCTGCATCGGCGCCAGCTCCAGCGCTCCCGAAAACGATTGCTCCATCTGCGCCAGGAGCCACTCCCGCCGCGACATGGGCTCGCGATAATTGATCACCTCGGGCTGCCGCGATTGCAGCAACCGCCGCAACTCCTCTTCATAGGATTCAATCAGCTCAATATCGACATCCGGATCCGCGCAGCGCACCCGCCGCCAGTCGCGCGCGAAGCATACGTCGGTAAAACCGTCTCCGCCTTCTTCCAGCAGCACCACGCCGACATTGACGAACTCTCCCTTCACCACGTCGGGAACGTAGCGCAGCACGAAGAAGTCGCAATGTTTGAGATCAGCCATTAGCTTCCAGCGTAACTAGCAATGAGCGACTAACGAATCACGCGAACAACGCTAAGCGATCGTGCGACTTGCTTGTACCTTTCGGATCAGAGCGCTCAACATTCGTTGAACCTCGATCGTATGATCATTGGCGACTTCATAGTTCTTCAGGGAAAGCAGTTCCAAATCCCTGGCGAGCAGCAGAAAGTATTCCAGCTCCACCGCCGACCCCACAGCTACGCTCAGGAACCTGTAAAATTCACCGTCACCTGATCGTCCGCATCCTTCGGCGATGTTGGCGGGGACGGATGTAGCCGAACGTCGCATCTGACTGGTAACACCATATAGTTCCTCCCTCGGAACTCACGCGTCAGCTGATAGACGAGCAACGCCACCTGATGAGATCGTTCCCAAACCTTCAATGTCTTGAAGTCCTTCATCATTCGTTCGACCCGCTAGTAGCTAGTGGCTAGTCGCTAATTGCTAATTCACTCTTTCCTTCCAGTTCGGAAACGGATTCCGCGATGAATTCTTGAAATCTAAAATCAGCTCCCGCACCCGCGAGCGCCGTTCCAGCAGCCGCTCCAGCAGGCGGGTCAATTCGTCGGTCGCGCCGCCGTACCACTCCGGCGGAACCTGCTCGGCCAGCGGCCACAGCGAGCTCTCCGGGAACTCTTCGATCCGCGTCAGCCACGGTTCGAAGCTATCCCACGATGTGATACACAGGTACACATCGTTGCGACCGAACACCCCGCGCAGCGGCGCATCCGGGTAGCTCCAATCCCCCGCGTTGAAGCAATAACCCTGGTCGATGAACGTCGCCGTCAATTTGCGCTCGCGCGACTTCTTCCAGAATGCCGCCTGGCGCCCGTTGGCGTTGCAGGTCCATTTGTCGAGTGCCAGAATGCCGGCAAAGTCGCGCAGGTTGCGCACCCGGGGAATCATCGTCTCCGGCAGGTAATCGTAAACCTGCCCTTCCAGCGGCGAGACCACATAGCGCGAGCCGAACGACAGCCCCGCGGTAAACATCGTGCGCCGCCCGCACAGTTCCATGCGCAGGTCCGGGGTATGCTCCACCAGCCACGGATGCACGTCGACAATCGCGGGCACCGGTACCGGCAACCCGATCATCTCGCCCAGCCGCGTTCCCAGCCAGTCATTGACCAGCACGCGCGTGTGCTGCGGATTGTTCTGAAACTTGACCACGTAATAGTGGCCATCGGCGCAGCGCATCAGATGACTCTGCGCGCCACCCCGCATCCTGCGAACGTGTTGGACCGCCTGGATCAGCAACGTAACAACCTGTTCCCGGCAGATGCGCCGGCGGAACGAACGTCCCTGAGCCAGAGGGTCCCGAGTTAATCTCGACGCATCCTGCGAAACGCCGAGACACGGTGGAAGCGACAGGGCGATACCGCGCTCTGACATTGTCAGAGTCTTCGAAATACCGCCCCAGACGGCCATCGCAGCCGTACGTCACGGCCGTCGCGCCCGCGTCGCCTCTGCGCAATCCAGGCTGAAGGGCGCGGCCGCATCCAGGACGGTACCAAAGAACGATCCTAGAACGCCGGCCGCGACAATTCATCGGCGCAGGTCACAGCACTGTGTGAGGCAAGCCGCCTCGCTACGCGGCCTGCGACAGCCGATACTGCGCTTCTTCCGGCGTCTTCGCCGGAGCAATCCGCAACTCGGCCCGTACCGCCTGCGCAATCGCCATCGCAATTACGGTGTCGTCGTGCGCGCCGGCCGCTGCCGCACATGAGCCGTCGGGATGCCGGATGAATGTGCGACACTCCTCCAGCAAGCGCGGGCTGAAGAACATGCACGACCCATTCGCCAGCAGTTGCCGCAGTTGCTCCAGCATGCGCGGACGCGTGACTACATTCGTCAGCCATCCCGCCTGGCCACCCATCTGATAAAGGTTCAAACAACCCTGATCCAGTGCGAGGTAGGCCAGCACCGCGTGGCCATGATTATTGCGCTCCACCGCGACCAGCGCATTGTTGTAGCGCTTTGCCAGTAGAGCGACTTGCGATGCCAGGGCCTCGGGTGGAAGGTGGCCATGCAATTCGGCGCACTGCATGCCTCCGCTCACCTCGATCACCTGCGCACACGAGTAATCGCCCTCGGTGCCGCCTCCAGCCGGATCCACGCCAATGACGTATTGCTTGGGCGGCGCATCATTCTGCGGCGGTATTGGCGGCAGGAAGGTCAACAGCCGTCCGTGATCGCTCTCCTCTACCGGCGGCATTCTCTGCGTCAGCCGTTGCTCGAGGATGTCGGCGTCGAAGATGCACTCGCCCGAAGCCAGGAAGCAGGTCTCCGGATCCTCCGCAAATTCTTCGCGCGCGTGGTTTCGGAAGTTCGCCTGCACCTCGCGGCGAAACGCGATCTGCCCGCCATCGAGCCCGTGCTTCTGCATGAGCTCGACCTCCTCATCGGTGAACTTCACGATCTCCACCGGCAGGCGATAGCTCGCGATCCCACCACCAGGGATAGAAGTGGCGCGCGTAGCCGGTTTGCGGCGCGCGCTGCCACTCGTCATAAAACGTTCCGCCCGCTCCGTTGGGGGTCGACTCGAGAAAGATTTCTCCATCCGGCGGCACTGCGGCGCGCAACGATGCCAGGGTTTCCGACACATCGCGCGGCCAGCGGGCGACCTCCGAACAATGCAGATTGTGGATGGTCAACCCGCGGCCGGCGTTGGGGTCGGCAGCCGTCTCCACTCGGTATTCGCTGTCAAACACCGGGAAGACCAGCTGCCGGACGTTGGCGCGCGATGTCATCAGCGCGCCCTTTCGCAGCTCGACTGGCAGGTTCTCCAGCAAGCGATGCACGATGCGAAAAATCTCTTCTGCCGAGCGCTGGTCATGCGCGACCTGCACGCTCAGCGTGCCTTCCCGCGTAATGCAGTTGATGAAAAAACGCGCCGCAACGTAAGTCGTGATGCCGAGTTGCCGCGCCTTCAAAACGATGTTGCGTTTTGCGCTGGTGCGATCCAGGTCGCGCTGCGCGCGGTTCAGGATGAGCTTCCGCAGATGGCCGCTCTTGCCGCGGATCTTCAGCATTGCCCACATCAGATACTCCCGCCACGTGCTGGCCTCGGGAGAATTCGTGTAGAGTCCGAGGCGGCGGTTGGCCGGCGGCTTCTCGTCCAGATGGGCGCCCACCCACTTCAGCCGCTCCGCACTGAAGATGTCATCCTTCTCCTGTTCTTCTGCTACCGCTGCCTTCTGAACCAACACGGGCGTGGGTTTCACATCGCCCTTGCTCTTGCTGACCTTTTCGAGTTTTCTTGGACTTAGTCTTGGAAGCCATAGAAATCCACCGTCACGGGCAGTACTCGTGAACTGCTGCTCAGATTTGCGTTGTGTTATTGAATCGTCTGGCAGTAAAAGGTCGAGCCCTTCACCCAGTCCGTGTTCGGCATGTTGAAGGTGAGCTTGATGGTCGACGCGTTCGCTAGGTTCTCCGCGCCGGCATTGTTATTGCTGGGGCCGGCAAGAATCGACGTTCCCCCAACTATCGGGCTGGCATTGATGATCTCCGAGGTTAGAGAAGTGATCGTATAGATCTCGACATCGCTGGTGAAGTTCTGCGAAGCACTGGTAAGCGAACCGTACGCCACCGTCGTTCCGCCCAGCGTCCACTTGTACGTGACCGCAGTGCTGGTGCTGGAATGCGTCCATCGGGCCCAGCACTTCATGCCTTGTCCGGCGGCAAACGTTCCCGCCGGCAGCGAAGCGGAATAGATCGTCTGGTCAGTGCCGTTGCCCGTCAACTGCGCCGTATTGCCTTGCAGCGAGCCTGCCACAATGTGGGAGCCCTGCACCGGAATCGCCGGCTTGTTCGACAGAGTCGTTGTAGCTGCCCGAACTGGCCACGGTAGCCAGCGGATTGCCGTTCAACTTGAAGCTGGTGGTGTCGACATTCGCCGCATAAACATTCGACCAGCGGCAGCTCACGGCTCCGCCCTTCTGGCAAACGGCCAGCGGGCTGCCAATGTTCTTTTCCGTCGTGTCGCCGGTATTCCACGCCGGCACCAGGTCCCACTTTGTGTCATCGTAGCCACTGCCGGCGCCGAGGAAGCGATAGCCCCAGCGCGCCATGATCTCCGGCGACTGGCCGAAGGTCGTGCGGTTGTGTCCTGAGATTTGAACGCCGCCGGCAACGATGCTGCTGTTGTCGCCGTCACCCGAATCCGCCAGCAGCGTGCCGCTGGACGACGTAACCCCGAAAATCTCGGTCGGCGTGCCGTTCGGATTTCCCTGCACGAACGTGTTCGACTGCAAGGTGAACGCCTGGTTGCCGAACACCACGCCGTTGCTCAAGTAGAAGACCGGCTGCTTCAGCGCCGTCAGCGCTGTTGGCGATCGTTTGCCCGCGCACGGTGTCGTTCAGGATGTTGACGTAACCGTTCAGGTAGAAGTTTTCCTGCTCATACTGGATCGTTCCCGGCCCCGCGCTCTTGATGAGATTCTGCTGCGTGGTGCCGAAGGCGTAGCCGCCGTCGAGTTTGATTGACGCCAGCACCGTGGCATCCGTCGTGGTCGCCAGGATTACCGGATCCTGCACCGCCGGGTTGCAGATGGAGCTCTCGGCCTCGGCCTTCAGCCCATGAATCGTCAACGTGCCCGCAGCGTTGAAGTTCGCCGCGATCAACGATGTTTGGTTGCAATCGCCGCTGATGCCATTCAACACCGCGACGCCGGACAGGTTGGTGAACGCCACGCCTGATCCCTGCACCGCGCGATTGCTGGTGATATTGGTGAGCGCCGATTGCGTCGCCGCGTAACCGATATCTTCGAAGTTGTGGTTGTAGCAGGCCGAGAACTCGATGTCGTGAACGCTGGCGACCTCGCCCATGTTCTCAACTTTCAGGCAATCGCCGGCCGTCTGATTCGTGCCGTTGCCAACGATGCGCAGGAAGCCGATTTCGCCCCAGTGCCACCATTGCGGATTCGCCGTGCCGCTGCCGACCGTCGAAGTCGCAATCAGGTCGGCGTTCAGTCCATTCGCCGGCTGAAGAATCGTGCCATGATTCGTCGATGTCCCCGCCCCCAGCAGACGCGCGCCCGGCAGCGCGATGATTCCGGCCGTCACGTTGTTATTGCCGTTGTTATAGGTGACCGTGCCGTTAATGGTGTAGGTGGTCGGCGCCAGCTTCAGGGTGACCGAGTCGTACAGCACAAAGCCTGGTCCGGTGTACGCGGATGTGCGATCGTCGATCACCGCCCCCAGCACGTTGCCGTTGTTGTATGCGGCGTTGATCGCCGCCTGGATTCCGCTGTAGTGGCTGACCAGGAACGAAACGCCGGGAATGTTCTGGTAGGTCAGCGCCGTGGCGCTCACCGTGTTCGGCGTCACGTTGCCCAGCGGCGGAGGCGAGCTCGGCGAAAATCCGCTGCAGCTTCCCCAGCTCATGGGAGTCGATCCTCCCCCTGACGATGTCAGACACTGGCCGCTGGTGCCCGGCGTCGTCGGCCAGGTCATCTGATATGCCGAAAACGCGGCTGCGGGCGCTGAGACCGTTACCCCATTGCCCGCCGGAGTACCACTGCAGGCCCGAGCTGTTGATGCCTCCAATCGCGTTTCCGCCAACACTCCACTGATAGCCGCCGGCACTGGGAACGTTATATGCCACAATGTCAGACTGATTCAGAATCTCCGCGATGCTGACGCCGTTGTCGCCTGCGGCCACGCCCTGATATTTCTCGTTCTTCACCGTTACGTGCGCGCCGCTGCTGGCCACTCCCTTCTGATAGGCAGGAGTGCGATTGTCGTACGCTTCCACGCCGTCCAGCAGAATCAGGCTCGAACCGCCATCGATCTGCGCAATGTCCGGCACCGGGCTGGCAGCCACGCCGCCATTCGACGACACCAGCTTGTTGGCGATGACATTCGTGCTGCCCACCAGCGCCAGACACGGCCCATACGACTGATTGCAATCAAGGTCGTCCACTTCGATCAGCCGCGAAGCTTCGAGCTCGACCCCGCCGAGGTCGGGTTGCGCCGCCAGCGGTGGCCCCCAGGCTCCGCCCCACCACTGCGTGTCGCGCACCGAGCTGTTGCTGGCGTACTTCAGATGTACTCCGTGCGTGGGATAGCTGGGGATCGACGACTCGTGCGGCTTGGCTCCCAGCAGAGAATTCTCGTTGGCCCACATTGTGGGAGTTCCTTCGATCAGGATGTCGTCCCAGTCGCCTGCATTGTTGCCGGCATTCGACTCCGAGATATTGGGCGCGTTGATGTTTTCGAAGGTAGCGTAGAACTCCGGCAACCCGAGGCCATACAAATTGCAGTTGCCCACGTTGATCCAGGTCACCCCGCCATCACGCATGGTGCAGCCCACTGACTGGCAAAACTGCGCCGGGCGGGTTGACGCCGTCGTTCCCACCGTCTGGGTATAGAAGGCGTAGCCGCCGGCGTTGTTCGACGTGGGCAGAACGATCTTCGGCTCCAGGTAGGTGTGGCTGGCGAGCCAGTCGCCGCCCTCGTTGCCGTCGAAGTGCATGCCGTACAGCTTGTTCATGTAGGCGGTCGGCCCGTCGAAGACGTTGCCGCCTGAGACCACGTGCCAGCCGTCGCCGGCGTTGCCGTTCGACTGCGACATGCCGGAGACATGACTGTCACCGCCCCACACCACACCGTCGCCGCCGCTGCCGTCGGAGACCGTGTTGTACATGTCGTTCTGCGCCGCCAGCGCCAGAATGTTCGCGCCGGTAAAGTTGCGCGCGTGAACTCCGTGGATCTTCATGGAATACACGGCGGGCGCGAAGATGCCGAAGGTGCCGACGTTGGCGCCGTCCAGCGCGCAGTCGAGAATTTGGGTCGCGTCGGCGGTGTGGAAGTTGTTGTTGTTGACCACCGGATCGGCGAAGTTGGCGATCAGCGGAGCCGCCGTTCCCGAAGTCAGCACCGTCGGGGACGCTTGCAAAATCGCGCTCGCCGGGCACGCAATGACGACGTTCGGCGCACTCACGTTGATCCCCGGATTGCCGTTGAAGACCCACGTGCCCGCCCCGAACAGGATGGTCACCGGCTTGTTCGCCGTGAGGGAGGCGTTGCAGGTTTGGCCGGGAGCGAACCCGCGCGCATCGATCGTGCCGCCGGCCGCGGGGAGCGCGCCGATGGCCGCGTTGATCTGCGCGCAGGGATCGCTCTGCGGAAAGCGAGACGGATTGGGCACGCCATTCGTCGTCTGTACCGTCAGCGTAGTGAAGTTGCCGCTGTTCGGGGTCACGTTGCCGATGGGCGGCGGCGAAGCCAGATTGCCGCTTCCGCCACCGGAAGCGTCGACGTACGCTTTGTTCGCCGCGTCGTTCGGATTCTGGGGCGCGGGCACCGAAGGTGAACTGGAAAATGTCTTCACCCCGTTGACCGGCTGGTTATCGGTCAGGTCGATGTAGTGCGAATCGGCGTAGGTTCGCGTCAGGAACTGGGCCGCCTGATTTGCCGGAACCAGCTTGCTGCGGATCGCGCCGATGGTCGTCTGCGGCGTTGCCGGGACCGACCAGAACTCCTGTGAGGTGCTCCCATCGTTCAACTTGTAAGTTACGCGGTAGTACGTGCCCGCGGGAGTGGCGCCGCTGTTCGGCGCCAGGCCGGCACTGAATTGACCCTGCGGCCCCAGCTCCACGGTCAGCGAACCGGCCGCAACCGGCTGGCCGGCCGCGGTGGTGAACGCCGACCACAGAATGACCACCGTCCCTTGTGCCGGAGTTCCGTCCGCGCGGTACACAACATCCGTGACCTGACACAATGTCAGACCTTGGAAGGCCGCCAGCGGACGGGGCAGGGAAAACGCGAAAATCAGCGATATCAGGACAGAAAAAAACCGCCCTGCAAGGCGGTATGGCTTCGGCATGATGAATGCCTCTCTCTGAGGTGTAAGTAATCTTGTCCCACAGAGTGGGAGGTTAAGAAGCGCGATGGAAAACCTTCGCATCGCGAACGTCGATTCCTTTGAAGAACTCGCTGAGGACCGGCTTCAGCTCGGCTTCTGCAGGAGTTCATACTGACGCATGAACTCCTCCACGCTGTCCACGTAAACGTCGGCAAAGTCGACGACGTGGCGGCGCGACTGGATCATTTCCATGGCATCATGCCGGCTGAAGCCCAGGGCGCGAAGCACCGCCATCGCCATCATGGGCGCGCGATGCACGCCGGCGGCGCAGTGGATGAAGACTCGTGATTCGGCATCGTCGAGAGCCCGGAGAGCGAAATCCACACCGCGCTGGAAAAGCTTGGGCGGCTTGGGGCGAAAGTCGTCGTCCGTGGGATTCCACAGCACCGCGACTCCGTATGGGCCCGCCAACTGGGTGTCGTCGAACTCGATCTGCATGTCGATAATGTGTGTGACCCCGGCGCGGACCACCTCGATCATCTTCTCGTCGTTCCAGATGCCCCCGCCGACCGCGATGCGGTCCGTCACCCAGGTCATGTCCATGCAGCTGCTTTCTCCTCGTTCCCAGGAACAATCTTCCCGGTCGATACCAAACTTGTATTTTACAGGCCCGCTATTTTACAGGGCCGCCCGCTCAGGCCACTTCCGGCTCCTGCGTTGAAGGGGGTACGCCAATCTTGTCGAAGAACAAATCGATTGGATGCACCGCAGCCGGTTGGGCTGCCGCCTCTTCTGCCGCCTGAGCCGGCACGGCGATCGGCCGCCGCAGCCGCGTTTTCGTCGTCCGGCGCCGGTATGTCATAGAGGCCGGCCAGGCTGAACAGCTCCTTGGCCGCGGCCAGGTTTCCCGAACTGGCGGCGCTGATGATCGCCTCGGTAATCTTTTGCGCCGAAGCCCACACCGTGCGCTTCAGCCGGTCTACCGTCATCTGCTTCGCCTTCAGCGATGCGAACTTCGCCGCCGACTTGCTGCTCTTCTTCGATTTCGATGGCTTCACGCCCGCGGACTTAGCGGACGCGCTCTTCTTCGCGGCCTGCGATTTTTTCGCCGCGCCTTTATGCGGAACGGCGATCGCAGCCGGCTTCTTGCCGAAGCGGCTGGAGCTTTTTACCAGTGCCATGATGTCAACCCTTATGTCGTACTGAGATAGTGCCCTGCCATGCCGCGGCGGCCGGACAAACAGAAAAGCTCGCGATCGACCGCGAGCCTCGCACACGTTCGTTAGGGCCGAGCGGACGCCCAAGACGGCCCGGCCAGAAATGGCCGTCGCTAGCAGGGCGTGAAGCCGAAGCGAGCCCGGAAGAATTGGCTCCCAGAAACAGAAAAACCCAGCACGAGGGCTGGGGTCTGGTCGGGAGGCTTCTCTGTGGGAAGCGATCCCTTTGCTTCAACTCTGAATCCACTATAGCACGTCGAGGGGGCAAAATAACAATAATTTAGCACTTTATATTTAGCTTAGATTCATCACTTTACGGCTTATCGTTGTGTTTTGCCATATTGACATGTAAAAAATGCATATTTTTAACATCGCTGATAGTCTGACTATGATTCGGCGAGCAGCCTTAGGTCCCAGACCGCGAACTCTTGCTTGCAAACGTCACGTTTGCGTCGAACCGGTCTGGCTTGCCGTTCCTCACATATGGCCGGAAACGCCATTGATCCAAGGCGGCGTATGCCGGCCCGAACAAGTCGTCACTCTCCTCATTCGGGTTACCAATACCAAGAATCTCTCCATTCTCATCGACGCTCACGCTCAGAGTGACGGACTTCCAGCGGGAAGACATGTTGGTTCAACGATGTTGGTGGCGAGTGCGCGGGCCTCCTCATTCGTCAGCAAAGGAATCGGATTGGCGACTTTGGTATCAAAGGCAAAGGTGAGGATTGTTTCAAGCTGAACCGGATTACCCTGAACGGCGACGGGTTTAAAGCGCCAGCCTTTCACCTGCTCGCGTACAGTGTCGTCCAACGCCGCGTTGTCAGAATTCAATGGCCATGCTTCTCGAACTCGACCCGTCGTGTCTGCGGACAGGTAGATACTCAGCGCCCCAGACGTCTTGCCGCTTCGCACGGCCGGCCACTGGATCGGTGGAGTGCTTAAAGCCAGCCCGTTCGCGACTGCCTGATCAATCTTCATACTTAGCAGCGGCGCCGAAGCGGGGATCCCATCCGTACTGAAGAGCTTTTCGTCGGCTTGGACAATAGGATTCAGTTCTACGACACGCATTTGAAGGATTGTTCCCGGCTCGAGGTCGTTAGTGACTTTCCGAGGAACGAGCTTGTTTCCAAAAGGCGCATAGTCGGCGAGGAATGCGGAGTATGGCGGGGTCACAATTGAACTCAGGAGGCCCCGCTTCGCATCGAAGCAGAACACGCGATACACCGAGTTCTGCACGGACCATTCGCCAACCCTGGTTTGCAAATCGACGCACCTCTCTGATTGCGCATTCACTTCTTCCAGACGAGCGTTGATCTGCTTAAGCTCATTCGACATCGGTATTGGGTCGACTAACGCAGTCACCATATTGCGCAGCCATAGCGGATAGTAGTCCCCGGTGTTCTGCTCGATCCTATGGCCGCCCGTCTGGATGACGGTTTGGGAGAACCTTTCCGATGAGATGGTCCGGCGCCACTTCTGCGGTGATACCCAGTACTCCTCTATATCGGCCTTGTAACCTGAATCCGGATTTGTGGATTCAACCAAGGTGGCTTTGAGGTGAAACGGCGTTCCGCCCGGTATTCTGATCTGTGACAGCTCGATCGCGCGGGCAGCTGCATCGCCCAAAGCTACTGGTTTGGTTTGAGCTGTCGCTCCCAGACAAAGCACCGCAGACGTCACGATCAGGGTAAGGTTGCGAAGCGCTCGCCTCAGATTTATACCCATAACACGGCAGCCTAGCACCGCAGATTGACTCTGGCCATCGCCCGCAGCGCAAAATATAACCTATCGTTTCATTTCGGGCGTACTGTTCTTTTCGCGATAGCTTGCCTCCGGTTCCACCGTCGATTTATCGTTGCTTCTGCATGTCTCACAAGAAGCGCCCTCATTCCAGCAGCTCTGAATCGAAGAAGCCCGCGAAGGTCCCTCTCGCTCCGCCCAAGCCGTCGAAGACGCCGGCTCCCGATGAGCAGGCCGACGGCTCGCCCAAGCCGACCGATACCAACGCCGACAAGTCACGCAACGGCGGTCAGCAGAAGGCCGACGTCAAGAAGAAAGATTCTGCCGCACAAGCCTCGCTTCGCACCTACTCCATTCCCGACATGCGCCTGGAGAAGCCTGACTTCCGCATCTTCATGTCGGGCGAAGGCTCCAGCGTGGAGTACCGCATCGAAGGCGATCTCTCGGCAGCCGCGCCGCCCATACGCGAGTCGAAGTATCTCTCACGCGAACAGTGTCTCCAGATCTATCGCTGGATGCTGCTCAACCGCCGCATGGAAGTCGCGCTGGAAAATCTCTACAAGCAGGGCAAAGTAGTTGGCGGCGTGTACTTCGGTCTCGGTCAGGAAGGCTGCTCGTGCGCCTCGGCGTACGCGCTCGGCGACGACGATTGGCTGGGCCCGATGATTCGCAACCAGGGCGCGATGCTGGTGCGCGGCTTCACCGCCGCCGACATCATGCGGCAGTACATGGCCAAGGGCGACTCGCCCACCTGGGGACGCGATGCCTCGTCGCACTTCGGCGACTTCGAGAAGCGCAACGTCTGCGCGCCGATTTCGATGCTGGGCGAGTTGATCGGCGTGATGGCCGGCGTCTGCCTGGGCGCGCGCCTGCAAGGTAAGAATGTCGTCGGCCTGACCTATGTCGGCGACGGCGGCCAGTCCACCGGCGTCACCTACGAGAGCCTGAACTTTGCCGCCGTGCAGAAGCTGGGATTGGTTCTCGTCGTCGAAAATAATTTGTGGGGCTACTCCACTCCGGCCGACATGCAGTTCCTGGTGAAGGACCTGGCCGAGCGCGCCATCGCCTACGGCATCCCCGGCGTGATCGTCGACGGCACCGATCCGTGCCAGGTTTACGACGCGACGCGCGAAGCCTGCGAGCGCGCCTATCGCGGCGAAGGCCCGACCATGATCGAAGCCAAGATGATGCGCATGAAGGGACACGCCATTCACGACGCCGCGCAGTACGTCCCGGCCGAACTGTTCGAATATTGGCGACAGCGCGATCCGATTGCGCGCTTTGAAAACTACATCGTCAACCACAAGAAGTGGCTCAGCGCCGCCGAGAACGAAAAGATGATCGAGGATGTCGAGCGCCAGCTCGAAGCCGATCGCGATGCGGCCGTCGCCTCACCCATGCCCGATCCCGCGACCGACAAAACCCATCAGGGCGTCTACTGCGACCCGTCGTGCCACGACATCAAGCCGAAGTACGGGCCGGTTGTAGCGAAGCTGCGCGAAGGCGCAGGACCGAAAGCGGTCGAGGCCGCAGTGCATCTGAAGTAAAGTCCCACCGCAGGCTAGCGGCGCCAGTCGACACACGGCTATCGCTTGGCATCAAGTCCCGCCGCAGGCGAGCGGCGCCAGTCGACACACGGCTATCGCTGCCGTGGAAGTCCCGCCGCAGGCGGGACGATACTTCTTCAGCCCACCGCGGAAGCGGTGGGTACCGCGCAAATCAAATCAAAAAGCCGGCTTCAGCCGGCGGCATGTTTACACCAATAAAAAAACCGCCGGCCTCTGCGACCGGCGGTTCCGTGTTTCCATTCTCACAACGCTTACTTGGTTTCGGGCTTGTTCCGCATGCTGGGCGGGATGTTGTCCAGCTCGCCGCGCTGACGCGCAGGATGATCCGACTTGATGCCCGGGATGGGCGTCTCGCCGGCCGAACTCATCTGCGGCTCGGTCATCTCGCTCAAGATGTAGCCGTACGACGAGGTGTAGGTTCCCTGGTTGAACAATCCGTTCTGCGGCTGGAACGCCTGCTCGAAGATCGGGAAGGCGCGTCCGCCCGCGGGGAAGACCGTCGCCACGTAATCAGCGACCATCCTGCCCGAGAAGGTATTCGGCAGCCAGCTCAACTGCATCGAGGGACCAAGCTGACGGCCGGCAGACCAGGTCTGTCCACCGTTGCTGGTAATCGAGAAGCCGGCATACAGGCTGCAGCTGTTGCCGCAATTCGATACCGGGTAATAGTAGTAAGTCATGCCCATGTGAGCGCTGCTGCCGGAGGTTCCGATGTCGACGCCCATTCCGTTGATGAAGTGATCGACGCCGCTGCCGATCGGGTCAAGCGGGATGCGCACCTTCGAGGACCAGTGCGTGCCGTCGGTCGAGCTGCTGTAAACGATGTCGTTGGCCGAGCAGTTGCTCTCGAAGCTGCAATCGGACCACGACACGTACACCGTGCCCGCGCCGTCAATCGCCGCCGAAGGCAGGCCCGCGCTGCGCAGGTCGCCGGCTTCGCCGTGGCTGGGAGCGTTGGCAATGCTGAGCGCGCCGGTCCAGCTGGCGCCGCCGTTGGTCGACATAAAGGCCGACATGCCGCCGTTGAAGTCGGCGAACGGAACCACGACGTTGCCGTTAGGCTGCACCAGCGGATTGCCGCCGATGCCGTAGTCCTGGTTCGCGGTCGTCATGGGCGTCCCCCAGGTCTGGCCGCCGTCGGTCGAGGTGCTCATGTAAAGCAGGTCGCCCACGTCGGGGTTGTCCCACTCGACGTAGCAGTTGCCATAGTGCGGGCTGGTCGGGGAATTGTCGCAGGTAATCCAGTTCTTATCGGCATCCTGGTTCTGGATGACGTAGATGGGATTGCTCCAGTGCAGGCCGTCGCTGGAGCGGCTGACGGCAACGGTGTCGAAGTTGCCGATAGGCAGGGTGCAGATGAGCCACATGCCGTACTTGGCGTTGTAAGCTACGGCCGCGTCGCTGGCCGCGCTGTTGGGACCGCCGCCCTCCCACTGTGTCAGACCAGGCAGGTAGCCGTTGGTCCAGGAGATGCCGGCGTTAAATGAAGTTGCCCAGCCGATGTCGGCGCCGCCGCCGCTGGAGATGCGCGCTACCTGGAACGCGGTGACGATCACCGGTCCGTGTACCGCCGCGCCGGGCTCAACTTCCGTCGCATGCTGGCTGGTGCCATTGGTGAAGCTGTCCTGACTGATCTGCCGGAAAAGACTTTGCGCGCTGCTGGGAACAGCAAAGGCTCCCAGGGCAAAGCTCAACCCGAGTGTAACGATCGTCCGGCGCATGCCGCGACGAGAACACGAATGCCGTGATTTCATCTAAAGAAGTTCCTTCTTGGTCAGACTGGTGTCGATTGGCACCGGTGAGTTTTATGTTTTTGCGCTGGAGCGGAGGAGACGATGGCCACCGTCGAGGCACAAAAAGCGTAGCGTGCTGAGTTGCTCAGTGTCAACGAAAACGATAGTAGATGAGACAGAATGATCAGTCAGAGTGCCGCTTTTGGACAAACGCGGGTGCCTGGCGAACCTGCACGCAGCGCCGTAGGCGCGACAAACGTTCAGCCCCGCCGTTCACGGGGTGTGCGACCTGCGGCGCCGTTTTCGCCATGCGGAGTTGATAACCTCCTGCGTGCTAAACTTCGATGTTCTGTACCATCCGAGGGAAGATACCGTGCGACCTGCCGTGTCTGTTACGCTCCGCTCTGTTGTTTCTTTACTTGCACTATTCCTGATAGGCGCCGCTCCCGCCATCGCCCAGCGCACCGAAACCAAGGACGCCGGCAGCGGCCGCAAAATCGTGCTGCACTACAACGCCGCCAACCAGATCGTCGAGAACGATACCCTCGGGCCCAACGGCGAGTTGCTGGAGAAAAACATTCTGGAGTACAAGCCCGGCTACTACGTGCCCCAGTCGCTCAACACTTCGTATTGGCCCAACGGCAAAACCCACAAGATCACTCGCGCCACCTATGACTCCAACGCCAATTTCACCGGCGAGTTCATCCAGGTCTTCGACGAAGCGGGCAAGCAGATCGGCGGCCATCGCCTCACCCACGATCCTCTAACCAACGTCTTCAGTTGCGCCGAATGGGACACGGCTTCGCAAAGCTACAAGGCGCGCGAGTGTCCGGCGGGCGAAGAGGCCGAGGGCGGACCGGAGACGGTGAAGACCTTCACCCAGCAGGAGGTCGATCAGCAACTGGCTGCGGCCCGCAAGAACGCCGCGCAGACGCCGCCTTCCAATCCCGCGCCTGCGCCGTCAGGTCCGCAGGGCGCGATCAGCGTGCGCGAAGTAGGACTGGTTCTGCCCTCGCACATTCGTCCCGGCGAGCGCGTGTCGGGTACCGTGGTCGAAAATCCCGCCGACTACGAAAACATGGGACAGGTGGTGGTGACGCGCTACGCGCTGCCGTTTGAAGCCAGCGGCAAGTTGTCGACGCTGGCCGGATGGGCGGTCGAGATTTCCGGCGAGCCGCCGCAGCCCGCCGATGGACCGATCTCCCTCACCATTCCTCCAGGACAGGTCGCGATCGCGGCCATGTTCCGCGCGGCCGACAATGTGGGTGCGCCGGTTTCGCACAGCATCATGATTCCCCGCGCCACCCGCGACAAGAACGCAGCGGTAGTGTGGCTGGCTCCGGCGACTTGCGTCAAGAACCGGCTGTGCATGGTGCACGGCGAGTTTACCGGCAACAGCAAGCGCACCTTCGCCGCATTTTCCAACCAGCCGGCCAAGATCATCGCCGAAACCATGACCGCGATTTACCTCGCCATTCCGCCGGCCACAGATGCCGGGCCGCGTCCCCTGGTCGTGGCCGAGGGCTCCAAGGCGATTGCCTTCCCCATGGTGGTCAGCTCGGTGGACGTGCACCCGGAGCGGCGCAAACTGGCGCAGGGCGATAAGATGCTGGTCTATCTCACCCTCAACGGGCCGGAGGAGCTGGCTGAGTCGGAGTGGCGTCCGGGAAATTTCCCACCGTCCAATCTGGATGACGCGCGCGCGCTGGTTCCGGGATTCAAGATGCCCAAGGCGAAAAAAGAGGATCACGACGCCAAAGAAAAGCGCGAAGCCGAAGAGAAGGCCAAAGGCGGCAAGGGTGAGCCGGACGAAGACGATCAGGGCGGCGAGATCCTGCTGGTGGTGAAATGTACCAGCCCCGACGGCATCACCTTCCAGCAATCCAGCAACGGAACCTACGTCTTTCACATTGCGCACAACGGCTTCAAGATGGGCGAATTCAAGTACAAGATCCTGGTCGATGCCGCAGCCAAGGGCGGGACCTTCGACATCCAAACCAGCGTGGTGCCCATGCTGGCGCCGATCACGGGCCAGGTCTTCCCCGCCAGCGACGCGAAGTAGGTTCCAGCGACAGGCTCCGCATCCGGCAATCTTGTCATCCAGAGGGAGCGAGGCGCAGCCGAACGTAGTCGACGGACCGCTAACGGTGATAGCGCTGTCCCGAGCTCTCTCGCCACTCACTTTTCGAGATTGTCATTTCTATTCCCCGCTCGAGATTGTCACCGCCATTCACTTTTCGAGATTGCCTTCGCCATTCCCCTCTCGAGATTGTCATCCTGAGCGGAGCGTCCGCCTGTCTTTCCGGCGCAGCTGTTGCGCCGGGCGGACGCGAAGTCGAAGGATCTGCGGTTTGTCGTCGCGCCGGAGCAGCGCAGTCCCCAACGTTTATGCCGAGTGCGACAACTGTGCCGCCGCCGAAGCGGAATGCAGAGCCGGCTTCAGCCGGCCACAGATCTGTTATCAACTGCTCAAGGTTTCGCCGGAGCAACTTTGTATTCCGCTTTCTCCCACTCCGTGCCGTTTCCCTTCTGGCCAAGAATCTCCAGTTGCTGGTTCGCCACCAGCCATCGCGCAGGATAGTGTCCCTGCAAAAGGAATGAGCAGTCTTTCTTGTTCGACTCGCAGAAGATTGCGACGCCTGGCGCGTTCTCTGCCCGATCGAAGGAGAACTCCGCCTCTACCCGATAATGAAGGCCCGCGGGTGACACCGTGATGTTCTGGATATGCGCCACGAGGGGATACTTCGTTATGTCTGCTCCGGGAAATTGCGCTGGCGTGGCGCTGGCCTCGCGTGATGAGTGCAAGGGAGTAACCGGGGGTGTCGAAGCGTCGAAGCGGAAGTTGACCTCCACGTTGATCTGAACAGGGACGGGCTCACCGTTCCGCGTTGCCGGTTTGAACTGCCATTTCTCGACGGCCGCAATCGCCGCCTCGTCCAGTCCCATCCCCATCGGACGCACGACCTTGATCTGCTTCGGGCTGCCGTCACGATCGACGATCAGCCACAACACAACCGTTCCACAGTAGCCGGCAATGCGGGCAGCGGCAGGATAGTCCGGGTCGGGAGTTTTAATCGCCTTCGGAGCCTTGACGGGACCGTCAACACGAAGCGGCGATGCGTTCCCTGCCGTTGCTCCGACTCCTCCACCATTCGCGTCTGCGGCGCCTACGGCCGACGAGGACGGAATGGTTGCTCCCGATTGCTGGCCGCCCGGCGGCGTAGTTGCCTCCTGCATGACCGCAAGCGGCACTGCGGCCAGCACCAGTGCAAGAAATAATTGCGTCATCATGGTTGCCGATTATTGCCGACGCGGACCGAGGCAGCAAACGAATTATGACCTCCTTCCCACATCTGGAATCCGCGTGCACTTTTGACACGCCATCACGCCCACGCGTGACGCCGAAGGTTGATACTCGAACCATGAGCACGACATTGCTGGCGGAGCCTCGCGCGTCGAACGCGACGCCGCCTACCCTCGGCCGCCTCGACTACCTCGACAACCTGCGCTCGTTCATCATCGTCCTGGTTGTCGTTTTTCATGCCGCCATGAGCTACATGCTCTTTGCTCCCACATGGTGGTACGTCGTCGACACCCGGCAAAGCCTCGGCTTCTTCTGCTTCGTGATGATCACCGACGTCTTCATCATGCCCACGATGTTTCTGCTGGCCGGATACTTTGCCCTGCCCTCGCTGCTGCGCAAGGGCGACGACGGCTTCACCCGCGAGAAGCTGAAACGCGTCGGCATCCCCTGGGTTGTCGGCACGCTGTTCCTCGCGCCGGTCACGACTTACTTCATCTGGCTGAGCCGCACCAAAACGCCGCCCCCCTATCTGCACTTCTGGACGCACACGTTTTTCAGCACCTACTACGAGCAGGCCCAGTTCTGGTTTCTGGGCGTGCTCCTGCTGTTTTACTTCGGCCTGATGATCGCCAACCACGGCAACGCGCGCCTGCGCCGGATGGAGCCGGGAACGGGCCGGCCGGGGCTTTGGTTCTTCCCCGCGTTTGTCGCCGTGAACGCGCTGGTGTTTCTCGCCGTCAACCAGTACGTCATCGACTACACCTGGGTTCCGTTGTCGTATCTGCTGGTCATTCAGCCGACGCGCTTCTCGCTCTACATCTTCTACTTCGCGCTCGGCGTGCATGCGTATCGTCGCGCGATGGTTCACCGCCGGCGGATACCGCCCGCGCATCGCGACCTGGCTGCCGCTGAGCCTGCTGCTGGGCGCGGCGTTCATGATGTACAAGCTGGCGTTCGGATTGAAGCTCGGCCAGTTGAAATACCGCGCGGGCAACGATCTGCTGCATTGCGCGTTTTGCCTGGCGTCAGTATTCGCGCTGATCGCCCTGTTCGAGAAACTGGTGAATCGCAGCTCGGGGCTGTGGCGAGGGCTGGCCAGAAATTCGTATGCCATCTATTGCGTGCACATGGTGATCGTGCCAGCGGTGGCGCTGATGATTCGGCCACTGCCGTGGAACATCCTCGCGAAGTACGCGGCGACGGCGACGCTGTCGCTGCTGATTTCGTATGTGGTGTCGGAGTTCGGCGTGTCGCGGACGCCACCGTTCGCGATGGGGAAAAGACCTGCCGCCGGCTGAAGCCGGCTTCGCTCTTCTCAGCTCGCCTACCCACCGCTTCCGCGGTGGGCTGAAGCGGTATCGTCCCGCCTGCGGCGGGACACGTCGGCATTGCACGCCAACTGTATTCGAGAACCATGCTCCGAATGACAATCCGGAAGAATTGGTTCTGCTGGTCTTTTTCTCCGTCCCATCCCCTGACCCCAGCCCCTAACCCCTGTCGCTAATCCCTTAATCCCTCTTCACCCACTTCTTGACATCTCCTCCGCGCGGTTCTACACCTGACACACGCCTTTCCCAGGGAGGACCCCATGGCCACAGACAATGTTCCGTCGCTCGATCTGTCTCTGAAACTCTCCAACCTCGCCAGCGCCAGCCAGCTCAAGAGCCTGTTGCAGGACAACGCCCAACCCATCCTCAAGTTCGCCGTCGAGACTGCGCCCTACTGGAACGGCCCGGTGGAGAAATTTCCCACGGGCACCAAGGTCAGCTTCAACCTCTCGGAGAACGCCTGCTGGAAGACCTCGACCGGCATCAGCTTCGGACTGACCGACACCGCTACCTGCGCGCTTGAGATCGTCAGCAAAGGCTGCTGCCTGAATTATCTCGACAACCTCGACGCCACCTCGAAGGCCGGGCTGCCCGCGGGCGACTACCTGGGCGCGGTGTACGTGAAGCTCTCGCTCGACTTCAACATCTCAGGCAATGTGAGCGGCGGCGGCAGCGTGGGCGCGCTCGGCATCAGCGGCAACGCCAAAGGCAGCTCCGACACCAGCTTTGTCTTCGCGCACAAAGTGAAGTGCGGCACGCTGCTGAAAGACGCCATCACCGAGGCGTTCACCAAATTCGTTTTCCCCTTCCAGCCAAGCTGCGCCACCGACATGGCGCCGGGCGACCTGGCGGAAGTGACCTTCAGCGGCTGCATGAGCTACGGGCTCAACCTCAGCTACGGCATCGACACCTGCAAGTTCTGCGCGCCCAGCGTCAGCACTGTGCTCGAAAGCTGCACCAAGGGCATGGCCAATCTCACACTGCCTGCGGGAACGGTCGACATTGGCGCGAGCGCCTCACTCGGCCTCACGCATACCGACGACTTCACGGCCATCGTCGAAAGGCTTGACGACGCCGAACGCCTTCCTCTACCTGATGCGCGCGCACAAAAATGAAGTCAGCGGCAGCGTCGGCGTAAAAGCGCAGGTCAACGATCACCACCAAGCCGAGTGTGAAACTCGACAGCCAGAAATTCCAGGACGCGATCAACCATATGACGCACGGGCTGGGCGGCGCGAAGGCGGCGTCGGCGTGCGGCGATCTGGAGGACAAGCTGAATGGCAAGCTCGACGACTGGATGACCAACACGGTGAAGAACGGCGCCGGCATCGCGGCCAACTTTGATGCGCAATCGGCGAAGACGCTCATCCTGAAATACCAGGTGGCGATCGACAATCCAGCGCTGCTGCATCAGAGCTGGAATTATTTCTGCGTTGGCAACATTCAGCTGGCGCTGGGCGCCGGCGGGCTGAAGCTCGAGCCCGGCTCCGGCGTCAGCACCGACATCAATCGTTCCCTCACCATCGGCGTGACTTTTTTCAACTTCTTCCACGCGCAGGACGTCAACAGCTACTTCCAGCAGACGAAGGTCTACATCACCGACACCGGCAACGTGCGCTTCCTCTTCGATGTTGGCGAAGAGAGCGACACCACCGTGAACAAGGCGTTGCAAAAAGCGCGCGTGCACTTCGTCGCCGACGCACAAGCCACAACGGGCGCCGACGTGAAGCTCCAGATCGAGCTGAGCGAGACCAACAACAAAGACGAAGCACGGCACATGGCGGCGATCCCCGAGCTACCTGCCGCGGAAGTCCGCAGGCGAGTTCGGCGACGAACGACATGCAGCAGTTTGCGGCCAAGACTCCCAAGGGCACAATCAATCTCAACTTCACGCTGGAGTCGTCGGCGTATGGCAAGCTGGCCTGCTCGCCCTACAACGGCAACAAGCCGCCGGCGAATCAATCGGCCGACGCCGCCAACTGGCAGGTGTTTCACGATGCGGCGATGGCGCTGCTGAGCTTGAGTTATGGCGGCAACGTGACGTACCAGGTGTGGGCCGAGTGGAACCGCGCGGCAAACGGACTCGAGCGAGTCGGCGCCGGCGGACCGGCGGCATTGTGGCGACTACGATGGCTCGCAGGCGACGGCGATCTGGGACGGCGATCCGAACAATGCCCTCAAGCTGAATTACTTCTGCCTGGCGACTTCGAGCTTCATGGATCTGTGCGACGATCTGCAGCAACTGGCCGAGCTGGTAAGCAAGGCAAAAATCCCTGACGACTGGAACCGGCTGCTCGGCGATTTGAAGGACATCGTCACGAAAGACGTGAACACCGATTTCGCCAAACCCGCGGTGGCTGCGCTGTTGAAGCTGTGTCCGGCGAAGACCGTGAGCTACAACAAGCAGCTCTGCGGAAGCGCGCTGACCTGCACCCTCAGCTTGATATAGGTGAGTTGCCGGATATGTGAAAACGAGCCGCAGCACCGCAGCCGGAGCGAAACTTCCCCACACTGACTACATCTAGATAAGCGTCTGTAGGGAGGCAGAGCTATGACTCGCGATGCGAAACTCATGTCCGGCATCATCCTCATCACCGTTCCCACGATTCAGTACGGCGGCTATTTTCTGTTGACTTCGCTGATGAACAAGAGCTCCGGGTACATGGACAACCCTCTGCGGCAGAATTTTTTTCGTGCCGGTCATGCCCACGCCGGCGTGATCGTCATTCTGTCGCTGGTGTGCCAGGTGCTGGCGGACGCGGCCCTTTTGCCAGGCTCTGCGGTATGGCTGGTGCGAATCGGAGTACCGCTCGCGGCGATTCTGATCTCGATGGGATTTTTCCTCTCGATGGCAGCGCCCACCGCCAGCCGGCCCAATGGCATGATCGCTTTTATTTACGTGGGAGCGGTGGTGCTTGCGGTGTCGGTGCTGACGCTGGCTGCAGGATTGCTGCGCGGCGCGCTGGCGTGATGAGGAGGAAATTCGTTCTCGGCTACACGATTTCGCTACCATCGCCGTGCAACTCGCGCAGCTCTTTGGGAGCGCGCGCGGGGGTGTCCTGATTCGCTGGCTCCGCGGCAGGCGCGGCTTGGGCCAACAGGTCGTCGAGCGATTCCAGCCACAGCATCTGCGCGCCGAAGACGCGGCTGAAGTTGCGCGAAGCCGCCACCGCCACCTCGTCCATCGTTAAGGACTTCTGCAACTCTCGCTCCATCGACGTCACCGGCTTGCCGGTGAGCCCGCAGGGCACGATCATCGTGAAGTAGTCCAGGTCGGTAGAAACGTTGAGGGCGAAGCCGTGCGTGGTGACGGCGCGCGAGATGTGTACGCCGATGGCCGCGATCTTCGCTTCCGGCTTGTTGCGCAGCGCGTAGGTCCACACGCCGGTCAAGCCCTTGATGCGCTGAGTGCCGATGCCAAAGTCGCCGCAGGTGCGGATGAGCACTTCTTCCAGGCGGCGCACGAATTCCACCGCGCCGACCTTGGGCTCGAAGCTGCGTAAATCGAAGATGGGATAAGCGACCAGCTGGCCGGGGCCGTGAAAGGTCACGTCGCCGCCGCGATCGATCTCGTGGAGTTCGACGCCGCGCTGGGAGAGAAATTCCGGCGAGGCCAGCACATTGTCGAGGCTGGCGTTGCGCCCCAGGGTAATGACCGGCGGATGCTCCAGCAGCAACAGCGTGTTCTCGATGCGGTTGGCCTTGCGCAATTGCAGCAGCGTGCGCTGCAGTTCCAGCGCCGTCGCGTAGGGGACCTGTCCGAGATGGAGAACGTGGATGATCATGGGAACTTTGCCGTTAGCTCTTAGCTTTTAGCCTACAGCGACGGCGGAGACAAATGTTTTTGCTGCTGATTGGATGATCGGCGAGATACCCGCGCCGCAGAAATCGCGATGTTGCCGGCAAAGCCTGGTCGGCGATGCGTCAATTTCACACTTGGGGCAGAGCACGCCTCCAGGCGATCTCGAGGTATTCTGCAAGGCCACCATCGCATAGAATGTCCGGCATGAAAACAGCCGCCAAGCCTGCCGATGCCGAAGCTCAGGTACAGAGCTGCATCGACAAATTCGATGAGAAGAACCAGGCGCTGATTCGCGCGGTGCGCAGGGCGCTGCGCAAGCGGTTTCCGACGGCGTATGAGCTGGTCTACGACAACTACAACTTCTTCGTGATCGGCTATTCGCCAACCGAGCGGCCGACCGACAGCATCTTGTCGATGGCGGCGGATGCAAACGGCGTCGGGCTGGCATTCCCCTACTGCGGAACGAAGCTGCGGGACCCGAACGGAATTCTGCAAGGGTCGGGTTCGCAGAATCGGTTTGTACGGCTGCCGTCGGCGGCGACGTTATCGCAGGCCGAGGTGGCCGACATGGTCGATCAGGCGACCGCACTGTGCAAGCCATTGCCAGAGAGCGGCCGCGGACAGGTGATCGTACGATCGATTTCAGCCAAGCAGCGTCCCCGAAGGAAGTAGGGACGACGTATGTGACGCCGGCTGAAGCCGGCTCTGGATAGCTCATCGCACGTGTACCCACCGCTTCCGCGGTGGGCCTGAAGAATTGGCGTCCCGCCAAGGCCGGAACATGGTCCGATGCGATCCGGTGCCAAGGCTCGGCCGTCTTACCCCTGCGGCGGCGGGGCTTGCTCGTTCTGCAATGGATTCTGCGTCGCCGGCGGAGTTGCCGGAGGCGTGGCTCCGGGCTCGGTGCTCGGCGGTGCTGTTTCCGGCTGAGTCTCCGCCGGAGGCGTGCTCGTCTGCGGCGCGGTCAGCTGATTCTCGCCTTCCGGCGCACCCAGAATGTTCTTCACATTGGCGGGCACCACGCCGCCAATATGCGGCGCGCTCTTCACCTTGCCGGCTTCAGCATCAGCAACGTCAATGCCCATCTTGCTGAGCGTTTCCGCCGTCGTGTAATCAAGGTTCACCTTCGACTTCTCGTAGTTCGCAGCGGCGTTCAGCACGTTCGACTCAGACTGCGTCAGGTTGCTCGACGCCTGCAAGACCAGCGTCGGCGTCGATGCGCCGTAGGTGAACTTCTTCTGCTCGGCGGTCAGGCTCTCGCGCGCATAATCGCGAGCGGCGATGGCCGCCTGCAACGCAGCGTAGTTCTGCTGCATGGCGAACTGCGCCTGGCGAACCTGCAACGCGATGGTGTTCTCGGTCTGCTGCAAAGCTACCTGCGCCTGGCGATACTCCAGATCCGAACGCACCTGGTTGGCTTGCGCCGCGCGATTGCGAATCGGGATGTTGAGGTTCACACCGATGCCCTTGTTGGGCCCGGTGCTGTTGAACAGATTTCCGAAGGCTGAGCCATAGGAAGTCGGAAGGGTTCCCGGCGAATAGCAGGATGGAAAGTCCGTCGGGCAGGTGGGAACGATGGGATTCTGTGGTCCAGCCAAAGTGGACGCGCCGTAAAAGGCGTAAGCATCGAGCGTGGGCAGCATGGCGTTGCGAATCGACTTGCGCGAAATTTCCAGGTTGGTGAGGTTGATGCGCGCCGAAGCAATTTCCGGACGGCGCTGCAAGGCTTCGTCGATGAGCTCCTGGATGGGCTGCACCTCGAACTGCTCGTCGGCGTTCAGCGAGTCGGTGGGAATCACGGGCGCGTCGGCCAGCAGCGGGTCTTCCATGTTCTTGGTAATGGCGTTCTTCATCAGCAGCTGTTCCAGCTGAAGGCTGGTCTGCGAAAGGATCAGGTTCTGCTTCGCCGAGGCGACACCGCTCTCAGCCTGCGCCAGCGTAATCGGAGCCATGGTGCCGATGCGCACCTGCTCCTTATCGTCGGAAAGAACTTTGTTGGAGAGTTCCAGCGCCCGCTGGTTCACCTTCACGGCTTCGTAGGCGGTCACCAGGTCCCAGTAAATGTTTTCTACCTGCGAGACCGTGGTGATGATCTGCTGGCGGAAGACGACATCGCTGATCTCGCGGTTGTTGCGGGCGATGCGGATGTAGCGCAAGTTGGGATCGAATCCGAAGCCCTGCAGCAGGTGCTGCCGCAACTGGAAATTGAAAGTCGGCTGCAGCGTGGGATTGACCAACTGATAGAGCGAGTTCGTGGTGATGTAGCTGTTGTCGAAGGTAATGCTCATCAGCGTGCCCGTCGAGAAGCCCTGCGTATAGCCAAAGTTATAGACGTTGGTGTTCTGCGTGACGACCGGCACACCGTAAAAGATGGGGCTTTGCTGCGGCGTGGCAGCGCGCTGGCCTTGTATGTTCCCGGTGAGCGCGGGATCGAAGTTGTCGATGGGTGGACCGGAGCCGAGGGTGGACGAAACGATACCGAGTGCGCCCGCGCCCGCGCCGCCGGCGCCGATCTGCGTGCCGCCTGCGCCGGTTCCGGTTGCGCCGGTGGCCGTCGAGCCGGTGCCGCCGGTCGAAGTCGCGCCGATCGCGCCGCCCGGCGTACCCTGCACCACGCTGGCATTTACACCGCGTGACGGGCTGCCGGAGCTGGTCAGCAGGATGTCGGTATCGGCAATCGACAGGTTGTAGCGCTGCAGCGTGATGTCGAGGTTATTCTCGATCGACATGGCTACGGCGTCGTTGATCGACAGGTAGATCTTGCCATCATGGAAGAGCTTGTCGGTCATCGCCGAGTTGTTCAGGTTCGGCGGCGCCACGTGGCGGGCGGTATAGGGCGCGAAGAAGTTGGGAAAGCCTGAGACCGGCTTGGAGTAGTTCTGGTCGGAATAAACGGTCGCAGCGTTATGCTGCGGCGCGGGCGCCTGCGGCATCGGCGTCAAGGGCGGCATAGTTTGCGGCGCACTTTGCGACTGCCCACCCGGCGCGGGAGTCGACTGCTGCGGCGCAGCGTCTTGCGACCATGCTGCCGATGCCAGCAGAGAAATCAATCCCAGCGAAAGCGCTTTGCGAGCCGCAGATCGGACCAACGTTGCAACGAACATTTCCCATCTCCTGGAACGGAAGCCCGTCCCTGTTTTCTATCAATGCGGTTTGTAGCTGGAGCCTCTAAGTAATACGGACCAAAGTGCACAAAGGTTCAAGCGGCAGGCAGACGTGGCCACGTCCGCCCATCCGGGGCGAGGCTGAATCCCGATAATTCAGAGACGCACGTCCAATTCTAACGTTTGCGGGGATTTGTGCCCGTGAGGATAGGCCGGTGGGCGAGACCTCGCGAAGCCGAGACTCGTTTCGTCGGCAAGAACGTGTTGCCGGGTCTCCCGCGGCGAGGCGGGACGAGAGCTTTAAGCGGAGGCTAGTTCGGTGTCCCGCCGCGAGGCGGGACGACACCTCTTCAGCCCACCGCGGAAGCGGTGGGTAGGTCGCGCGCAGACGGAATCCGGAGCCGGCTTCAGCCGGCGGCACGAGTCGGCGGTTTCAATCGGGTTGCCTTCCGGTTCGCGTTTTTCCAGCGACACGGCTGGGCGACGTTTCTGCGCTGCTCTCCTTCTAAGGAATAGGTCCTATTCAACGACACAGGAGACGAATTCATGTTGAAGCAAGTCAGAAGTTTGGCGTTTTGCCTCGCGCTGGGTGCAGCCCCACTGGTTATCAGCCCGGTGATGGCGCACGCGCAGCAGGTCAACGAAGATCAGCGCGCCTATCAGACCGGATTCCAGAACGGCGTGAACGATGCGCAGCGCAATCGCCCCATGAACATGAGCACCAGCGACTGGCACGGCAATCGTGTCAACCTCTATCAGCAGGGCTATCAGAAGGGCTACGAAAGCGTGAAGGGGCATGAACACGAGGCCATGGGCATGCATGGCGGGGCGGCTTTCCAGGGTGAAGACCGCAAGGCCTACGACTCCGGCTATGAGCGCGGAGTCCATGATGCCGAGTCGCGTCGACCAATGAACATGAACACCGACGACTGGAAGGGCGACCGGCTGCATGCTTATCAGACCGGATATGAGCAGGGCTTCCACAGCGTTCGCTAAATCGTTTGGAGGACCGGGCATCGCGATCTTTACAGTGCCGGGGTCGCCAGGCGGCAGCCCCGGTCTTCTGCTGATGCGTAGACTCACGCCCGCGCTACCATTCCCCGGGCTTCCGCCGGCTGCAGAGTTGATGACGCGGCTGGGCGACATTTCCGGGCCGCCCTCCTTCTAACGCATTAGGTCATATTTAACGACAACAGGAGACGATTTCATGTTGAAGCAACTCAGGAATCTGGCGTTTTGTCTTGCGCTCGGCGCGGCGCCGGTCGTCGTCAGTCCCGTGCTGATGCACGCGCAGGACGTGGATCAGGACCAGCGCGCCTACCAGATGGGCTACCAGAACGGCGTGAACGATGCCCAGGCCGGGCGTCCCGATGAACATGCAGACCAGCGACTGGCACGGCAACCGGGTGAACATCTACCAGAAGGGCTATCAGAAGGGCTACGACAGTGTGAAGGGCTACGGTAAGCAGGGCGCCTTCAACCCGAACATGTATCAGGGTGAAGACCAGCAGGCCTACCAGGCCGGCTACCAGAACGGCATGAACGATGCCCACAACAATCGGACCATGAACATGGCCACCGACAACTGGCACGGCGACCGCCTGAACATCTACCAGAAGGGCTACCAGCAGGGTTATGACAGCGGGAAGGGTTACGCACCGGCCGCAGGCACGGCTGCTGGCGCAGCGGCTGCTACCGGCTACAATCCGGCCACGCTAACCGGCGATGATCAGCGAGCCTATCAGGCCGGCTATCAGAACGGTATCACCGACGCCCAGAACAATCGGGCGATGAATATGAGCACCGACAACTGGCACGGCGATCGCCTGGGCATGTATCAGCAGGGCTATCAGCAGGGATACCAGAGCGTAGGTGCGCCGGCTCGGTAGCTTCGGGAGCGCGGGATCAGCCAACGATCTCTTCGAACCTCAGCGGGTCGGGACGGACGGGGACGGGCGGCGGTTCGATCTCGCGCAGTGCCTGGTAAGTAAAGCGGATGCGATGAATGACGGTGATCGTGCTGAGCACGGCGATCACCCACAGCACTGGACCCATGCGATTGAAGAGCGCGCCGATGATGATCAGCACGATGCGCTCGGGCCGCTCCATGAAGCCAACTTTGCATAGCGGGATCAGCGATTCCGCGCGGGCGCGCGTGTAGCTCACCATGATCGACGAGATCATGACCAGCGCCACCATCACCACGTAGAAGAAGCGATTGGCGCGCGCGTAGTAAACCAGCAGCCCGAAGAAGATGGCGACATCGCTGTAGCGGTCCATGACCGAATCGAAGAATCCGCCGAAAATCGTAACCTGATTGGTGGCGCGAGCGACGCGGCCGTCGACCATGTCGAAGATGCCGGCGCCGATGATGACCAGCCCGGCATAGAGAAACATGCGCCGCTGATTGTCAGGATGAGCGTAGCCGAAGAAGATGCCGGCCACGATGTTGATGAGAAGTCCGATGAAGGTCAGGGCGTTCGGCGAGATACGCGTGAGCGCAAGGCCGTGGACAATCTTGTACAACAGCCACTTGCAGGACCGGCCAACCGCGCTTGTCCAGGTCATACTCATCACTACGCTTCGTCGTGAATGGTCGTCAGCTTCAGCACCTCAAGTTCCCGCTTGCCGGTAGGGGTGACCACTTCGCTGACGTCGCCCACTTTCTTGCCCATCAAAGCACGACCTATGGGCGAACTGGTGGAAATAAGTCCTTTGGTCACGTCTGACTCTTCGCTGGTGACCAGCTTGTAGGTGATCTCTTCATCCTTGGTGGAGTCGAACACGACCAGGGTCGACCCGATGGCGGCCCGGTCTTTAGGGATGTTCGCCATGTTGACCATGGACAGGTCAGCCATGCGCTGCTTGAGCTGGCCCAGCCGGGCGCGCACGAACTCCTGGCGCTGCTTGGCCATATGATACTCGGCGTTTTCGCTGAGATCACCCATGGCCACGGCTTTTTTCAGCTCTTTGGGCAGCTCGTGGTTCAGTTCGTGTTCGAGGGTAGAAATCTCCTCGGCCAGCTTTTTCTTGATGTGCTCAGTCATACTTCGGGTTGATGTACTCGGGCCACCGAACGTTACCCGCAGACATCCAAGGATTATACGCGATTGCGTCACGAACTTATTGGAAAGGCAGGAATACAGGGAGATGCGCTCAGTTGGGGAGCGTGATGCAACGTGCAGCCGTGACAACGGCTTGCGGAGGATTGCCGGGCGGACCTGGCGACGGTGCGTGAATGGACTTTAGCATTGGGGAAACCGTTTGGGTGGAGCACGCCTTCAGGCGTGCAGTCTTAAGAACACACTCCGAGGTCGCCTTTAAGGCGCTGAGGTTCCTCAGTGGCTAAAGCCGGCTCAAAACCAGGAACGTTGTCGTGCATGCCTGAAGGCATGCTCCACCCGGCTTTCGGTCGACTTGATGGCTCACTCCACCCGGCGGCTTGCGGGCGTCAATTGGCGTACTGGAAACCCGCGTCCATTGACCGTTTCAGGAAGCCGGTCGTATACTTACGACATAAGTTGTAGTCCTCTCATACCGCCCGAGGCTTGGGACCTCGGGAAAAAAGCAGCATCTCCGGCCCTCATGACTAACCAAAGCTTCAGCATCGGAGACAAGGTCGTTTACCCGAATCATGGGGTAGGCGTCATCGAGCAAATCAGCAGCAGAACCATCGGCTCACAGATCGAAAGGTTCTATCTCCTCAAAATCAAAGCCAGCAGCCTGAAGGTCATGGTGCCGTTCCACAATGTGGACAGCGTCGGCCTGCGCAAGGTAGTACGCAACGGCGAAGTGCAGAAGATTCTGGATTTCCTTACCGACGGGAAGTGCGAAAATCACGCCGACTGGAAGTACCGGTTCAAAGAGAATTCCGACAAGATGCGGACCGGTTCGCTGATCGATGTGGCCATCGTGCTGAAGGGACTGTTGCTGCTCGCGCAGGAAAAGGCTCTCAGCTTCCGCGAAAAGAAAATGCTGGAACGGGCGCGCTACCTGCTGGTCAGCGAGCTGGCCATGTCCAAAGGTTGGGAAGAGCCGGAAGTCGAGGACATGCTCAACAAGGCTCTGGGGAAATGCAAGTTGCGCTTCCCGGAAGCCAGCCCCATGGAATCGTAATGTTGCGGTAAGGACGTGGTTGCGCGGGGAAACGTCCCCGCTATTTTTTTGCCGTGCGCCGGCTGCGAGTTGGGCGTCACCGATTGCATTTGCGCGGGTGCTCCAAGTTTCGCGGTGTTCGAACCTGGGTTCGCTGATTTATTTTTCCAGGGCTGCGATTTTATTGCGAGAGATCGAAGACTATGCCAGGAACGTTGCACATCTTCCGCTTGAAAACTGAACCGCTGCAGTATCAGGTGAACTACAACCTGGGCGCGAACACGTGGGTCCAAGTCTTCGAGCCTCCCCGGCTGGAGGAGTTTTTACGCCTGGCCGCCGCCCTGCCCGACGACGAGATCACCGCCATGATCGACGAGCTGCGCAAGGACGGCCACACCACCGAAGCCAGCGTCGATATCGGCGAAAGCCATTTAGGCGAAATGGGCTTCGCCGAAAGCCCAAGCGAAGAATAGGCGCTCTCCGCGACGACCCTCGACTCGACATGCCGCGACCAGTGTCCCGCCGTGAGACGAGGCTTCCAAGCCTGACTTGGCCGCTGTCCCGCCGTGAGACGAGCCTTCCAAGCCTGGTTGGCCGCTGTCCCGCCGTGCGAGACTTCCAAGCCTGGCTTGTCCAGTGTCCCGCCGCAGGCGGGACGGCACCTCTTCAGCCCACCGCGGAAGCGGTGGGTACGCGTTTCGGGAAGTCCAAAGCCGGCTTCAGCCGGCGACACAAACCTGGAACGATCCACCCGAAACTCGTTACGCCTATTTTTTCGCAGAGAGTCAGCCCACCAGCACGGCGCCGCCATTCACGTTGAACACTTCGCCGGTGATGAAGCTGGCGTATTTCGTACACAGGAAGAGGATCGGCGCGGCAATTTCTTCGGGCGTGCCGACGCGGCCGACAGGGAATGGTGGCGTAGATTTTCTTGCGGCGCTCGGCGTCGCCCAGCGCGCCGGTGGTCATGTCGGTCTCGACCCAACCGGGCGCGACGCAGTTCACGCGAATGCCGGTGCGGCGCCAGCTCGGTCGACAAACCTTTGGTCATGCTGATGAGCGCGCCCTTGGTGGCCGCGTAGTCGCAGTGGCCGGCCTCGCCACGCTGCCCGGCAGTGGAGCTGACCAGCACTACATTGCCGCCGCGATCCTGCTGCTTGATCTGCGCCACCGCATGCTTCACCACGGCGAAGGCGCTGTCGAGATTGGTGGCGATGGTCGTGCGCCAATGCTCGTCGGTCATCTTGTCGACGTCGATTTCCTCGGCGCTCCAGATGCCGTGATTGACGACGACGGCATCGAGCGAGCCGAAGCGCTCGACCGCTGCGCGCACCAAGCCTTCCGCGCCGGCGGTGCCGTTCAGGTCGGCCTGCACGGCGTGACAAACATCCGGGCCGCACTCCTGCACCAGCTTGTCGGCTGCGTCTTTGGCGCGAACGTAGTTGAAGACCACGCGCGCTCCGGCCTGCACAAACATTCTTACGGCGGCGGCGCCGATGCCGCGCGAGCCTCCGGTGATGAGGGCGACCTGTCCCTCCAGCGAGAGCGTGGGTTGTGCGTGCGTCATAATGCGAAAACGTTAGCACACCCTTCCCACGCGCGGACGGCCTGCGCTAAACTGCAAGGCGAGCTGCCTGTGACCATCGCCGTCCGCTAATACGAAACTCCCTGCTCCGGCAGGCGCTGCTCGCGCCATCACCATTTATCCGCTTACCCGAATTCCTAGGAGTTTCGAATGCCAGCAAGTACCGCGAAAGCCGAACAACTCACCGATTTTGTGGACCTTGAATTTGCCCGCCGCCTGGAAATGGCGGAGATGATCTTCCCCGACTGCGAGGCGGCGCTGCGCGCCTATTCGCCGTCCGACCCAATTGCCTCGCTGACGATCGCCGGAGGAATTGGATTCTTCGGCGGACTGAATTATCCCGCCAACCAGATGGTCGGCCTGGGATTGTATGGAGAAGTGACGGCCGCGCAGTTGGATGAAGTGGAAGAATTTTTCCGCAGCCGCGGCGTGCCCGCGACGGTCGTCCTATCGCCGCTGGCGCACGAGTCGCTGCGGGCGCTGCTGGGCGAGCGCGGCTACGGCATCGCCGAGTTCAACACCGTGCTGATACGCCGCGTCGATCCGAAAGAGCCGCTCACGCTGCCGCCCGATGTGGTCGTCGAACGCGTGACGCGGGAGACGGAGATGCCGTGGATGTCGGCGATCGCCAAGGGCTTCGAGCAGGACATCGTGGTCGCCGAGAGCGTTTTCGGCGGATTTGCCGCGCTGCCTGGCGCCATGGCCTTTCTGGCGCGCATCGGAGATACGGTGGTGGGCGGATGCGGCGGACGCATCATTCCGCAGGCTCGCATTGCGGCTTTCTTCGGCACGGCGACGCTGCCCGAGTATCGCGGGCGCGGCGTGCAGAGCGCGCTGATCGCCAAGCGGCTGCACGAGGCGGGGCTGGCCGGCTGCGAGTATGCTGTGGTGAGCACGCATCCCGGCAGCGGCTCGCAACGCAACATGGAGCGGCGCGGCTTCCGCGTCGCCTACACCAAGGCGGTGATGATGCGCACCTGGCCGGAAGCGCCCAACGAACATGGACATTGAAGCGATTCGCCGCTACTGCCTCGATTTCCCGCACACCAGCGAAGTGGTGCAGTGGGGCGGTACGCTGTGTTTGAAGCTCGATGGCAAGCTGTTCGCGGTGGCCTCGCTGGAGTCGGGGCCGCCGCGGCTTTCGTTCAAAGCCAGCGCGGAAAGTTTCGTCGAACTCTGCGAGCGTCCCGACATCATTCCCGCGCCCTACATGGCGCGAGCGCAATGGGTCTGCCTGGAGCGGCTGAACGCGCTGCCGGATTTCGAACTGCGCGAGTTGCTGGCCGAATCGTATCGGCTGGTGTTTGAGCGGCTGCCAAAGCGGCGGCAGGCGGAGTTGCAAACTGCCGGCGCAAAAAAAGCGAAGCCTTCGGCAAAGAAGAAGCCGGTGAAGGCCGCGAAAAAAGCGGCCAAACAGAAGCCGAAAACGGCAGCGAAGAAGCCGGCAAAAAAGAAATCGGCGAAGGCAAAGCGAGTTCGGTGATGCGGCGTCTCACTGGCATGCGAGCTTTTGCTCTTCTGCTGCTGTTCGCCTCCAGCTTCGCGTTGGCGCAGTCGGCTGCGCCCGAGAAATCGCAGTCGGCAAAAACGCTGGAGCAGCAATTCTTCGCCGCGATACGCGCGGGCGATGCCGACAAGGTTTTGTCCTACGTTCCGAAGAGCGGCGTCAACGTCGGCTCCGAGGCGCATCATCTGGACCGGACCGACATCGAAGACGATTTCCAGAAACATCGCGGCCTCTACTGCAGGCTCTTCGATTCATCCTGTATTGACGCGGCCATCAACCTCGGCGACAGTCAGCGCGCCTGCTCGGATCGCGAGCTGCTGACGAAGTCGGAGAAAGTTCGCCTCGCCTCCAGCGAGATGACGCGCAACAACGTGCAGCAGGCCGTGCTGGTGGCCGAGGTGAAGAACGACAAATGCTCCAACAGCGGGCTCATCGACTTCATCTTCAATCTCGACGCCGACGGCTGGAAGCTGTTCTCCATCCCATAGTCGAAGCGGCGTCTTGATACACTGCTTCTGGACTTTTGACGCGTCTTATCGCACACATTTAAGGAGCATGGATCGGATGATTGAACGACTTCATGAAAGTTCGGGCGGAGTGCTGGGCTTCAAAGTTGTAGGCAAGATGACAGCCGAAGACATCAAGGGCTTTGAGCCGCAACTGGAAGTTCTGCTGCGCGAGCGCAAGCACAAGCCGATCGGCATCGTCGCCGATCTGTCGGAGATGCACGGCGCCGAGCTGAAAGCGCGCTGGGAGGAGATGCGCTTCCTGCAGAAGCATACCGACCACATCGCGCGCATGGCCGTCGTCGGCGCCGACAAGTGGGAAGAGGTCGTGGCGATCCTCACCGCCGGGGCTTCGGTACTGGAAGCGGAGACGCGTTACTTCGACAAGTCTCAGATGGTGCGCGCATGGGAGTGGGCCCGCTCGGCCAAGCATGCCGAAGACCAGCCCGTGCAACAGATCTCGGCGGCAACGGGCATCTGGAAGGACTATCACCCGGAGTGGATGAACCTGTAAGGCAGTGGCCAGCCGCCAGCCGCCAGCCGCCAGTAGCCAGTTGAAATCATACGGGTGGCGTGAGGAAATGCAATGGTCCAACTTCCTTCCTCCCACTCATTCGAAAAACGCGAATGAGTGGGCCACCCGGCACCCGACCAAGTGCTAAGTGCCAACTGCCAAGCCCCAACTGCTGCTATCCTTGAACTATCGATGAGCAAGCTTGGCCAGACATTACGGGGCTATTTCTGGTGGACCTATCCACGGGGCAGCGTGCCTTACGACGTGATGGTTACGCTGATCCTGGCGTTCATCTTCATCACGCCTATCTTCGTAAATTTCCGCGACAAGCCGCAGGAGAAGCCCGCGCGCCAGGCCGAGGTTGTGGTGCAGCAGGTAGGGGACGGCTTCCTGTATAAAGTCGACGCCGCCAACGTGAAGAACGGCAGCGACGCCGAGATCCGCGAGTCGCTGCTGCGCGTCATCGAGCCTATCTCCGGCTCGGTCACCATCGACAAATACCAGGAGTTGCGCGACGGCAATCACAACCTGGTTGCCTACAAGGTTTGGGCGCATCGCTAGAACTTCGCCGGAGCAAGCAACTCGGCGGGCAATTCTGGTTTCTCTCTTTAGGAACCCTTATGAAAGCTAGAACGATTGCGATTGTGGGATGGCTCGTCCTCTGCGCAGCCGCGGCGGCACAGGCGCAGAATCTGGAGGCGATCCTGAATTCCATGGACCAGGCCGCAGCCAAATTCCGCTCGGCCCAGGCCGACTTCAGCGCTGACCAGTATCAGAAAGTGGTTGACGATCACGACATTCAGAGCCGGCACCATCTACTTTCGCAAGCAAGGCGACAGCATTGAGATGGCGGCCGACTTTACCAAGCCCGATAAGAAGTACGTGGTATTTTCCAACGGCATGGTCAGCTACTATCAGCCGGGAATCAATCAGGTAACCGAGTACAACGCCGGTAAGAACAAGGCAGATTTCGAGAGCTTCCTGGTGCTGGGCTTTGGCGGACGCGGCCACGACCTCGACAAATCGTATGACGTGAAGTTCGGCGGCATGGAGAACGTGCAGGGAGTTAATGCCGGCAAGCTGGAGCTCACGCCGAAATCACCGCGGGTGAAAAACATGTTCAACCTGATTACGCTGTGGATCGATCCGGCGCGTGGGGTGAGCGTACAACAGCGGTTTGACGAGCCCTCGGGGGATTATCGTGTGACCAAGTACAGCAACATTGAAGTCGACAAAAAGCTCAGCAACGACGTGTTCAAGCTGAAGACCAACGGAAAGACGAAGTACGTGAAGCCGAACGGGTAGGAATGAAGCTGGCAGTTAGCAGTTGGCAGTTGGCGGTTAGCATTTGGCGCTTGGCAGTTGGCATTTAGTATTGGGCTGCCCTGTATTGGGCCGCCGTCTGGGAATTGTCATCCTGAGGAGGACTTCAGTCCGACGAAGGGATCTGCGGTTCGTTGACGAGTGTCACCCGGTTCTTCCAGCGCAGGCAAACCGCAGATCCTTCGCTTCGCTCAGGATGACAATTTGTTGTTGTCTGTTTCTGGCGCTCCCGAACCTCACGAGACCGAACCATCAAGAAAGCAAAAGCCCGGCCGAAGCCGGGCTTTGTTATTTTCCTGCAAGACTCTCCGCTAATGTTGCTCTGCCGGCATTTGCGTTGGCGGCGGCACGACCGGCGTCTGCACCACGCTCTTGCCGCAGTAGGGGCAGACCACGTAGTCGTGCTTGATACTGTGCCCGCAGTACTGGCACATGGGCGTCACCGCGTAGCCGCACTTGGGGCAGTAGCGAAAGTCGGAGCCGATGTTCGTTCCGCAATGCGGGCACGGCCGCATCAGCGGCTTGCGCAGCAGGAAGTACGCGAGGAAGCCGATCGCCTTGGGGACGAAGATCACCAACAGCGTCCACAGGGTCGAGTTCATGCCGCGCCGCTTGGAGTCGGCGTACACGTAGCCGATCATCAGCACCACGATCATCAGAAACGCACCGCCCACCAGGCTTATCGCCACCAGCGCCGGCTTCGGCGGCACATCGTTGATCTTGTTCGCGAAGTGCGGCACCAGGACCAGCAAGCAGATCTGCATGATCAGGAACAGGATTCCCGCCAGCACCTTCGGAAACGCCGGAATGATTTCGAACTCCCGGCTGAAATGAGATTTTTCGTTCATTGGTCACCTCCCTCGCGTTCACTGGCCAGCGCTGCCAGGAATCTTTCTTCCAGCAGCGGGCTGGGGAACGCGAGCATCACAACGGCGATCATCACCGCCGGTAATACCAGAAAAAGCAGAATGCCGGGCTCAACCAGCGCCTGCGACAAGCCAAGGTGATGCGGCGACCCATCCGCCGAACTTCCACCACAGCCAGCCCGAGGTCGCCGACGACAGCACGCCCAGCAAAAATGAAATCGCGATCAGCACCTTGCGCGAGCGCTGCTCCTCGAGATACAGCGCGCGAGCATGCACCCGCTGCTGCGTACGCGACACCAGCGAAGGGCTGGCGGTCACCGCGACCGCGCGCAGCAGGTGCCCGGTCTGGTCGAAATCTTCCGCGTAGCCGGAGCACTGGGAGCAGGCGGCCAGATGTGCGTTCAGCCATTCCAGATCGCGGACGGCCAGCTCTTCGCTGCCGCGGCGCATGATCAACTCCAGCGCGCGTTCATGTTCGTGGTTGGTCATCGCGCGCCTCCTTCCAGCAATGGACGCAACGCCTGGACGCCGCGATACAAACGGGTCTTCACGGTTGCGACGGGGATATGAATCAATTTGGCAATCTCCTCAAGCTTCATCTGCTCCTGAAAGCGCAGCACCAGCACCTCGCGAAAGAGCGCGGGCACATTCTGCAGCGCTTCGTCGAAACGCTCCTGCTGCTGCCTTTGCGCCACCTGCTCGAACGGCGATGGGCCGGAATCGGGCGGCTCGAAGGGCGCGCCTTCTTCGGGATCCTGCATCTCGTCGAGCGAGGCGGGATTGCGCTTGCGCAGGTAATCGATGGCGACGTTATGCCCGATCGACATCAGCCAGGTCACGAAGCGGTTGCGACCGTCGTACAAATGGCCCTTTTCCAGCACGCGTACCCAGACCTCCTGGAAGAGATCTTCGGCGACCGCGTGGTTGCCGGTGAGATGCAGCAGGTAGCGGAGCAGCCGATGCTGGTACTGCTCGATGAGCGCGTCCAGCAGATCGGGATCGCGGCGCCGCAGCCCGCGAGCGATTTGGGCCTCTTCGGTCTCCATCGGTACCAGCAAACTGAATGCGGTGGCGATCATACTAATGGCATATACGGAGCAGGGGGAGAAAAAGACTCAGAGGCACATCTGCGACTTCCACTTTCTCAGGTGGAGCACGCCTTCAGGCGTGCAGCTTTCGCAGAGACGTTGAGAGCTGGCTTTAGCCACTGAGGTCACAGCGGAAGATGGTGTATTACCTCAGCAGCTAAAGCCTGAGTCTTCGCGGCGGATTGATGGCACGCCTGAAGGCGTGCTCCACCCGCCTTGTTCGCGACCTCGCCGATGTCTCGGACAACGTGAGACATGGGCACCCGTCGACAGCCCCAGCGATATTCCCATCGCTCAAAGCAACTCCGGCACTGCGGGCTGCTAACCTGTACAGACCATGATCGAGGTCCATCCGCCGGACGAGAAGATTCACGGGGTGCGCGACTTCCTGCTGCACCTTTTCACCATCACCATCGGCCTGCTGATCGCGCTGGGGCTCGAGGCGGGCGTGGAGCGGCTGCATCATCACCACCTGCAAGAGGAGGCCAGCGTCAATGTCCAGCAGGAGATTCGCGACAACCAGAAGGAATTGCAGGTGTCGCACGAGGCCATCACCAAGGAAAAAGAAAACCTGCTGAAGGCGCTGGCCTTCCTGGACGCGCGCGCCGCCGGCAAGCCTTACGACATCAGTTCGATCACTCTCGGCTACACCATGCCGGCGCTCAGCGATGCCAGTTGGAAGACAGCATCGTCCACCGGCGCCCTCAGCTACATGCCGTACGCTCGCGTGCAGCGCTACGCCAGCGCCTATCAGTTGCAGGACCAGTTCATGCAACTGGAAAAACAAACGCTGGGGCAGTATCTGCGGCTGCAGTCGTACGTCATCTACGGCTTCGATCCCGACAAGCTGTCGGTGGCGCAGGCACAGGCTGCGGGCGGCGACGTGCGTCAAACACTGGCGTTCCTGGTAGCGATGGACCAGGTGGGCGACGGCCTGCAGAAGGAGTACAAAAGTGCGCTTCAGGAAAATAAGTAAGGGGACACCCAATCCTACTTCCGCTTGAGGGCTTCGAGTTCGTCGAGGGTGCGCGGCCAGTCGGAGCCCAGCAGGCGCGACAGGCTGCGGTCGGCCAGAACCTTGCCGCCGGTCTGGCAGTTCACGCAATAGTCGGTCTCGTTGTCGGCATAGCGGATGCGCTGAATCTTTTCGCCGCAGCGCGGACAGGGCTGGCCAAAGCGTCCGTGTACCGCCATGTCCTTGCGAAATGCCGTAACCTTCTCGGGAAAATCGTCCTCCGGCTTCGGCGCGCAGTTTGTCGGCCCAGAGCTGCAAGGTCTCGCGAGTCGCCGTGTACAGGCGCTGCCATTCCGCATCGCTTAACTTTTGCGTGAGAGCGATGGGCGACAACTTTGCCGCGTGGAGGATTTCGTCCGAGTAGGCATTGCCGATGCCGCTGAGGAAGCGCGGATCGGTGAGCGCGCGCTTCAGCGTGCGGTTCTCCACGGTGAGAACGCGGCGAAAGCTTTCGAGGTCGGCGGAGAAGACATCGATGCCGCCGGGATCGAGCGCCAGCAAGGCTTCTTCGTCGGCGACGACCTGAAGCGATGCGCGCCTCTTCGCGCCCGCCTCGGTCAGCACCAAGCGAGCCGTCAGGAAAATCGAACGAGGCAAGATTTTGTCTCCCGCCGAGTTTCGCTCCTGCGGGACGCCAGTGCAGCCGGCCGGCGATCATCAGGTGCAGCACCATCCAGAGGCCGTTGTCGAAGCCGAAGGCGATGCGCTTGCCGACGCGGCGCAGTTCGCGCACCGTGTGTCCTTCGACGGCCGCCAGCGGCGGCTCGACCGAGCGCAGCAGGAATGGGCTGGCGATGCGCACGCGCGTCAGCGTCTGGCCGACAACGCGGGTTCGCAACGCGCCAAGATAGGCTTCAATGTCGGGAAGCTCCGGCATCGTTATCAGATTGCCTTGCTCCACGCCGCACTGGCAAGTGGCGGACTCCGGGGCGAGAATTCCATCGGAAGCGTGAGGAATTTTGCCGCTCAATTCCGGAAATTCTCGCTCCTGAAACGGGAAAATCTCGGCAGGACAAAGGTTTAGCGGGATAGCACTTCCGAATTCCTCAGTTCTGTGGAAAACTTTGTGGAATACGCGCCCAGGCTTTGCGCGCACCTAGATTTTTCAATTGTTTACACACTTTGCCCACGACCGAGGGCACATTTAAGGGCTATTTAAATCAGCGAGATGCAAATTGCGTTGCGATCCCGAAGCCGGGATCCGACAGCTCCCTTGGCAGCATCGCAGTTCGGCAGTTTTGCACAATCGTAGTCCCTTGGTGGGGGGAACCGCTGTGCCGGCTTACAGCGAGGCTCCCCCCTCAAAGACCTTCTGCAGGTCGTAGGGATACACACGATAGAGGCCGTAGCTAATGCCACTATCCGAGTACTGGCGGAAGAGCAAGTCGGCCCGGCCGTTGGCATCGGCGTCCACGGCACCGACGATCTCGAGGCGCGGATAGGCGTCGAGATGATTGCTGTCGCTGACGATGCTGAAGATCTTGATGGGAATTCCGTTGATGTCTTCGCGGGCAACCACGGTGACGTAGTAGTCGAACTCTCCTCCGCGAAGCGACTTGGCGCCGGAAATTGGCAACGCTGCGGTCAGCACGAAAGTTGGCGAGTTGCTGAAGTCAAGATCGTAGGCGCGAAGATCGTAGTTGGCGATGCTCGCATTCTTCGGCACCGCCGGGGTGTGCCGTGAGGCGGCAAACTTGCCGATCTCAGCCAGCGCCAGCGCGCGCAACTGATCGGCCTTGTTGGCGCGCTCCGCCGCACTCAGCGCGTACATCATGGAGCGCGGTTCGTGGGCGGTGGCGTCGGAGATGGCCGGGAACGAACGATGGCTGAGCTGCGCCATGGTCGTTTTCATCTTCGATTCGCCATCCTGCATGACGACCATCTCCTGCTGCAGTTCGGCTGTCGTGGCGACGGTAGACGCGCCTGCCTTTTCCTGCGGCTTGCCGCGCCGCAAGACTGGGCGGTTGGGATCGCTTTCGTCGGGCGAGGATGCGTTGGTCGTCGCGTCGGTGGGCGCGGTGGATGAAGTGGATGTCTTGGCGGCGGTTCCGCTGTCGGAGTCGGGAGACGGTGCGGTCGGCTTCTTCAGCACCGGGCGATCAGGCGGCTCCGGCGAAGACGGCGCTGACGAAGCCGATCCCGACGAGGCTCTCTGCGAGGTGCTTCCCGAATCGTCGCTGCCGCTTTGCGATGACCCGCCGGAGGAATCGCCGGAGCGCTTCAGTACCGGCCGCTCGGAGTTGACGTCGTAGCCTTTGGGCTTCGGCTTCGGCTCTTTCGCCTTTTGCTGCGCCAGCTTTTCGTCCATGGCCAGATGCGGCTTCCACGTGCCGGCGGCGACCCAGCTTCCCTTCACTTCTTCCGGCGTGGTGACCGTGAACAGGCCGGTGGGCTCGCCGTAATCGGTGGCTTCGTAGACGGTCTCGGGCTCCAGCGCCATGGGCTCAGGATTGGCGCCGTAGAGGCTGGCATCGTAGAAGCGATCGTCGATCCAGAGCGCGACCGGCACCAAGCGAGCTTTGCCGCCGGGAAGAAATTCCACCACGCCGATGGCGCGGGGCCCGCGCTTCTTGGGCTTGGCGTTGACCTTCGACTGGTTATTCGGGGGCGGCGGCTGGTCGTGAGTGTGGTCCTGCAAAACCTGTGCGGGGCAAAACGGGACAAACAACCCGAGAGTCATGAGCGCCGTCATAGCCCGGCGGCGAAAATTGCGGTATAGATAGTTCGATATGAATATCAACACGAAAGCCCCTGACTTCACACTGCCTGACGAAAACGGAAACCCGGTTTCACTCGCTCAGTTTCGCGGGCAGCCTGTGGTCCTGTTCTTCTATCCGAGGGCGATGACGCCAGGTTGCACGATTGAGGCGCGCGAGTTCCGCGACGGATACAGCAAGCTGAAGAAGGCCGGCCTGGTGGTTCTCGGCATCTCGCCCGACACATCCAAAGCCCAATTGAAGTTTAAGGAAAAAGAGGACCTGCCGTATACCCTCCTCGCCGACGACAAGAAAGAAGTCGCCAACAAGTTCGACGTCGTCAAAGAGAAAAACATGTACGGCAAGAAGGTGATGGGCGTCGTGCGCACCACGTTCCTGATCTCTCCCGAGGGCAAGATCGCGCACATCTTCTGTCCGGTGAAGCCGGAAGGCCACGCCGACGAAGTTCTGGCCTTTGTGAAAGACGGGACGAGGGCAACAAAAGGTAAAGCCTAGCTGCCCTTCGCCGGGTCATGCAGCGGCACCGTGACCGATCCGATGCGGCCGGTGCCGTTGTCGCGAATGATGTACTTCACTGCCGCCGCCGAGGACAAGGGCGGCGAAGGCTCAGTGATAATCCAGCCGTGGTTCAGCGAGTTTTCGGTTTGCGCCGGATTCAGGTCCAGGCGCGTGACCTTGATGTTGGTGACCAGGTCGCCGTCGGCTTTTAGCGGCACCACGCCAACATCGTAGCTGAGAGTCTTCTTGTCGCCCTCGGGCGAAACCACGCTGCTGGCCGGCACGCGAATTCGCAGCATGGCGGTACTGGTGTTGCCGTTCGGGTCGGGCAGGCGGTCGACGGTAAAAGCCAGCCCGGTGTAGTCGATGCGGGCGTTAGCGGCGTCGCGCATCACGCTAGCCACTTCTTTCGGCGTCGGCTCCAGACGCGAAGCCAGATAGTAGTTGGTGCGCGAACGCACCGATCCGTCCCCCGACACCAGCTTGACATCGAGTTTGTGCCAGCCCGGCTTGCGGCCTTTTTGCGGAACATAGAAGCCGAGCAGGTAGTAGCTGGCGCTGTCCTCAACCGCCTGATCGATGCAGGTCTTCAGTTCGGTCATCGCCGTACACCACTTGCCGCCCGTTTTATTTGCGAGCACCTTGATCCCGAAAGTGCGATCGTCGGCAAATCCTGCCGCCGACTGCGGAGCGATTGATCCATTGATCTGCCTTCCACCTCGGTTGCCGCCGCCGATGCCATTCAGATTGACCGGATAAATGGCGATGTTGGCGGTGTTCATGGCCGAGAAGGCACGCTCGAAATCGTCGAGGAGATCGGTGTCCAGGCCGATACCCTGTTCCAAAGGACTGGAGAGGATCGGCGAAATGCCGCCGGTGAGCCAGATGACCGACTTGCGTCCCGGCACACCGGCATACGCTTGCGCAATCTGCTCCAGCGCGGCCAGGGTGGTACGCGCGGCAATCTTTTCGGCATAGGCCTGGAACAGTTGCGCCTCAGCCATGGCCGTCGCCATCTGGCCGACGTCGCCGCTCTCCAGCGTCAACTCCTGCATCTCGTCCTTGGTGGTGCTGGACTGCATGCGGCGCAGCGCGTCGACCAGCACAGCAGAGTTGGAGCTGAAGGAATGAATCTGCCGCAAGCCGTTGCGCGTGATCGCTACCAGGGCGAAGGGCTGCTGTGGCAAATCTTCGGAAAGATATTTCAATAGCTGTTGCTTGGCGCGGCCCTGCTCCAGGAACGGCGTATTGACCAAATCGATGGCGATGATGAGCAACTGCTGCGGCAACCCGCCCGGCGGCACGCTGGAAAAACTGTTAGCACTGGCAGCCGGCGCGGTGTGAGCCGGCGGCGTAGCTGTTGAACTGGACCACTCCTCGAAGACGCGTATCGGCTCTACCTGCTTGTCGCTGCGCAGGATGAAGTCTTCTTTCTTCAGACCCAGCATCGGCCCGTTGCCGTTCTTGACTTGCACCGGAACCAGAACTAGTTCGGTAGTGGTCGACAGCGTAGTGGTCGGCGCGTTGTCGGCAGGAACTGGTGTGGCTTGTTGCGCGTTAAGACACTCGATGGCGAAGAGCAGGCAGAAGCACAGTAAAGCAGACGCGGTGCGCGGTTTCATTCCTGTTTCCTGAGATCGATACAGCGCCAGTTCCGGGAGGGGAGCGTCTGCCGGAAGCGAGGCGACACCACTGTAGGGTGCCGCAACAAGCTTCGCAAGTGAAAAGCTCGGTAACCGCGAAGCCGCAGACCATTACGGGCACGCAAGATGTCGAAATTGTGCTGAGGTGATCTTGCGAGGTTGGTGCCGTCGGCTGAAGCCGACTCTGGTACTCACATAAGGGCTTGGACGCTGGCCTGAAGGCCAGCTCTACCTCGGGCCCAAAGCGCAGATCAAAGGTAGCTTGCGATGTGCAGGCCTGAAGGCCAGCTCTACCTCAGGCCCCAAGGCGCAGATCGAAGGTAGATCGCATGCGCCGGCCTGAAGGCCAGCTCTAGCGATCGCCGCAGTTGCTACTTCCGGCTTCTTACGTTACAAATATCCCACTTCCCGAATCGGATGTGCGGGTCCCAGACACTGCTGGAGGTTTTCCCATGCCCATGCCCAAGTTGCATCGCGGCGTTGCGCTTTGCGCCGTTGCCCTATGCTCGCTGCTGCCGTCGCTGAGCCTCGCAGCCGACAAGCCGTTACCCAGTTCGCCCCAGGATGTGCTCACCTACCACAACGACACCAATCGCACCGGATGGTTTTCCGCCGAAACGCAACTGACCACCGCCAACGTGAACTCGTCGTCGTTCGGTTTGCAGAAGGTCATCCTGCTCGACGGCCGTATCGATGCCGAGCCTCTGTTCGTCACCAGCCAGACGATTCAAGGACAGGGCGTGCACGACGTCGTCTACCTGGCGACCGAGACAAACAGCGTTTATGCCCTCGACGCCGCCAGCGGCGCGATTTTGTGGCACGCGCAATTCGGCATTCCGGTGCCCTACACCTACAAGAACAACGACGACAATGTCTTCCCGATGATGGGCATTCTCAGCACGCCGGTCATCGATCGCAGCACCGGGGTGATGTACTTCGTCAACGACACGATTTCGGGCGGCGAGAATTTCCGCCTGCATGAGGTGTCGCTCAGCACCGGCCGCGACGTTGTGCCGCCGGTCATCCTCCGGTATTCCGACACGCTTTCCGACGGCACGCAGTGGACATTCCTGTCGCGCTATCAGTTGCAGCGTCCGGCGCTGCTGGAAGCCAACGGTAGCATCTACATCACCTTCGGCAGCACCGGCGACACCGTGCCCAGCCAGTCGCGCGGTACCATTCTGCGCTACAACGCCACCACGCTGCTGCCCATGACCGGCGACGTGACCGACCTGCTCAACACGCCCAGCGCGCCGTTTTATCTTTCGTCGATCTGGCAGTCGGGGTTCGGCCCGGCCACCGACAGCACCGGCGACATCTACTTCTCCACCGGCAACAGCAATCCGAACATTCCCAGCTACTCGCAGGCCTTCAACCGGCCCGACAGCATGGTGCGATTGTCGTCTGATTTGCTCACACTGAAGGACAGCTTCACGACGTACGACTATTTCAACCTCGATGGTTATGACGCCGACGTGGGTTCCGGCGGCATGCTGATCCTGCCCGACCAGCCGGGACCGATTCCCCACCTGGCGATTGCCGGCGGCAAAGACGGCCGCGCCTTCCTGCTGAACCGCGACAACATGGGCGGCTACACCCAGGGCGGTCCGAACAACGTGGTGCAGACCATTAACCAGGGAAGCTGCTGGTGCGGCCCCGCGTACTACGTCGGCTCGGATGGGGTGACGCGAATTGTCACCGGCGGCGGCAACGGCGTGACTTCGTGGAAGCTGCAAACCTCACCGACGGTGCAACTGGTTCAGGAAAGCACGACTGGCTCCGGCCCGGTCAACGGATTGCCCGACAATGGCGGCACCATGCCGGTGGTTTCGTCGAACGGAACTACGGCGGGAAGTGCGGTGGTCTGGTTTGTGCAGCGGCCCAGTTTGTCGTCCGACCAGAATCCCGGCACGTCGATGACGCTACGCGCTTACGATGCTTCGAACCTGACGCATCAGTTGTTCTCCATTCTGGGCGGCACGTGGACGCACGCCGTCAACGCCAACGCCAACATCGTGCCGACGGTGGCGAAGGGTCGCGTGTACGTGGCCAGCAACATGCAACTGCGCATCTATGGGCTGCTCGGCCAGCAGGACTTGAAGAAGCCGCCGGTCGATCCTATCGTTCCTTCGACGCCCGATACGATCAGTTGTCCCGCGACGGTCAGCGCCGCCAATGTCCTGCACGGCAGCGGCGCGCAGGAACTCTATGGCACGGTGTGCCAGGTCAGCGGCACGGAACTGAAGCTGGCGCTGCCCAGCGGTCGCGCGCTGTCGATCGACACCAGCGAGGTACCGTCGCAGCATCGTCCGGTGTTGCTGACGCCGGGACGTCCGTTGCATGTTCGCCTGATCGTGGATAAGTCGGGTGTCGCGCACGCGCAGAAGATCGCGCCGGCTCACATGCTGTCGACCAATACCACGGCGGAGCGGTAGGAACACTTCACTAGGCGAGCGGTTTTTCGGCCGCTCGCCAGGTGAAGTCTCTTGGATACGGGAAATCGGGAGCGGGTCGCTTTGACGGCGTCGGCTGTTTTAAAGGGCACACGTTCGGTGTGCCGCACCGGATCGCATGATTGCCGAGACGAGCCGGCGAGTCGTCAACCGCCCGTAACCTACCTGAACCCGGCGTCGGCGCGCGAGCCCGTCCGACATACAATATCCCGATGCTGGTTCTCGCTTTGTTCCTCGGAATGCTGCCGCAAGCCGCGCCGACAGCCCAGACCACCGATCAAACCATCGCCCTGCTGCGCGCCAAAGATCAGGCGCTGCTCGACGCCATCGCTCCCGGCGACAAGAAAGTCTGGCAGGACGCTTTGGCCGCCGACGCCGTCTATGTCGATGAGAGTGGCGCCATCCTGAACCGCAGCGCTTTTCTCGATCAGCTGAATCCTTTGCCGGCCGGCGCGTCGGGCACGCTGAAGATCTCGAACTACCAGGCGCACGTGATCGGCGACCTGGCCACCGTGATTCACACCGACGACGAGATCGAGACCTTTCACGGACAGAATCTCACCGCGCAATATCTCACCACCGAGACGTGGCATCGCGATGGCGATGACTGGAAGCTTTACCTGATTCACACCTACGCCGTGCTGAAGGATCCACCGGCGATCAAGCTGCCGGAGAAAGAGCTGCGGGAGTATGTCGGCGAATATTCCGCTGCGCCGGATTTGGTTTACGAGATACGGTGGGACGGGCAGCGCCTGGTCGGCGGCAAGAAAGGCAGTTCGATGAAGCCGCTCGAGGTGGAAGTGCGCGACGTGCTGTTCGTGCCCGGTCAGCCGCGCATCCGCAAAATCTTCCAGCGCGATGAGAAAGGCAGGATCATCAGCTTCGTTGATCGCCGCGAGAGTTGGGATCTGGTGTGGAAGAAACGGAAATAGTGCCGCTCGGGCTGAAGCCCGACTCCTATCTCAGGGTGGCCGCTTACCCAGCCGTAAACGGGCCGGGGCTAACTTTTGTCGCGCCTGCGGCGCTTCGGCAATTGCCCAATACGCAATCTGCAAGAGGCGAAGTGCTGGTTGCTTTCGCTTGATTACTTGTTGCTAATTGCTAATTGCTAGTCGCTTCTTAGAGTTTTTGCAGTCGCTGCACGTCGCGCACGCCGGGGATTTTGCGCACTCCGATGACGATGCGGTCGAGGTGTTTGAGGTCGGCGATGTCGGCGACGATCTCTACCGTCGCGTGCTCGGCTTCGGTCTTGGCTTCCATGTTGCGGATGTTGGTGTTGGCGTCGCTGATGACGGTGGCGATCTGCTTCAGCATGCCCGGACGGTTGTCGCAGGCGACGGCCAGCTTGACGGGATAGCCTTCCTGGCCCTTGGGAACGGCGCCGTCCTTGCCCCACTCGACATCGATGCGCCGCTCCTGCTCGAACATCAGGTTCACAACGTTGGTACACGACTTGGAGTGCACAGCCACGCCCTTGCCGCGGGTGACATAGCCCACAATCTCTTCGCCCTTGATGGGATTACAACATCGCGCGCGATAGATCATCAGGTCGTCATGGCCTTTCACCATGATGGCCGAGCTTTCGCCGCCGAAGACGCGCCGCACCACGCTGGTGAAGCCTCCGCCGGAAGCGCCATCTTCCGGCGCCGCAGGCTGACGTCCTGAGAACGACTGCGCCTCTTCCGGCGGGACCAGGCGCGCCAGGATGCTGCGCGCGGAAAATTTGCCGTAGCCGATCGCGGCCAGCAAATCGTCCGGCTTCGCCAAACCGTTTTCGTTCGAAACCTTCATCAACTCGGCGTCGTTCAGCGACTTCATCGAGATGCGATACTTGCGCGCTTCCTTCTCGATCAGCTTGCGGCCGATTTCGATGGCGCGCTCGCGCTGATGCACGTTGAGCCAGTGCTTGATCTTCTGACGAGCGCGCGAGGACTTGGTGAACTGCAGCCAGTCGCGGCTGGGATGATGTCCGGGCTGGGTGAGGATCTCGACGATGTCGCCGGAGCGCAGCTTGTAGCGCAGCGCAACGATGCGTCCGTTGACCTTGGCGCCCACGCAGGTGTTGCCGACCTCGGTGTGCACCGTGTAAGCGAAATCAACGGGCGTCGCATCGCGCGGAAGAACGACGATCTTGCCCTTCGGGGTGAAGGTGTAAACCTCTTCCGGGTACAGATCAATTTTCAGCGTGGCGAGGAATTCGCCGGAGTTCTTGATGTCGCGCTGCCATTCGACGACCTGCCGCAACCACGCCAGTCGCTGCTCGTCGCGCGCCGACACCGGGCCGTCTTTGTATTTCCAGTGCGCCGCGATACCTTCCTCGGCCATCTTGTGCATCTCTTCGGTGCGAATCTGCACTTCGAAGGGATGGCCTTTCTCGGAGATGACCGTGGTGTGCAGCGACTTGTAGAAGTTGTTGCGCGGGATGGCGATGAAGTCTTTGATGCGTCCCGGCACCGGCCGCCACTGGTTGTGAATGATACCCAGCACGGCGTAGCAATCCGTTTCCGATTGCGTGATGATGCGCAGCGCGAACATATCGTAGATCTGGTCGACCGAGATGCGCTGCCGCTGCAGCTTCTGCCAGATGCTGTAAATCCGCTTGATACGCGCCTCGACGCGCGCATGAATCTTGTTTTCCTTCAGCTTCTGATCGATGACCGTTTGCACTTCGGCCAGAAACGCTTCGCCCTCTTTGCGGCGCGATTCGATGGCTTCCTTGACCTGGTTGTAGGAGATGGGATCGACGTACTGGAAGGCGAGGTCTTCGAGTTCGCCGCGAATCTTGCCCATGCCGAGGCGGTGCGCGATGGGCGCGTAGATGTCGAGGGTCTCGCGCGCGATCTTCTGCTGACGCGCCGGCGAGAGGAACTTTAAGGTGCGCATGTTGTGCAGGCGGTCGGCCAGTTTGATGAGGACGACGCGAATGTCGTCCATCATGGCCAGCACCATCTTGCGCACGTTCTCGGCCTGCGCCTCTTCCGACGAGGCAAAGTCGATTTTGCTGATCTTGGTCACGCCTTCGACGATGTGCGCGACCTGCTCGCCAAACTCGGCATTAATCTCGTCGATGGTGAGCGAAGTGTCTTCGACAGCGTCGTGCAGCAGGCCGGCGGTGATGGCCGTGGTATCGAGTTGCATCTCGGCGAGGATGGTCGCGACCTGCAACGGGTGCGCCAGGTATGGCTCGCCGGAAGCGCGCTCCTGCCCCTTGTGGTGCTGGGAGGAAATCTCGTATGCCTTCTTGATGGAGGAAAGATCGTCGGAGGGACGGTAGGAACGGACCTTGCGCAGGAGATCGCGGAAGCGGGTGACCGTCAGAACATTGGTCGCGATCTGTTGGCGCAAAGTCGCCATGAGTGATTATACGCAAAACTCCATGCTGGTGCGCGGTTGGTGAAAGCCGGTCACTGCAACTTCCGGAGTAGAGAAATAGAATGCGTTACATTGTTGATGTTGCAAACGGGTGCTGCGATGCGAGTGATCATCAGCGGAGCGTCGGGCTTGTTGGGCGGTGCGCTGGCGCGCGCCTTGCGCGAGGCGAAACACGAAACCCTGGCGCTGGTACGCCATTCGCCGGGTGCCGGCGAGGTGCAGTGGGATCCGCGACAGCCCCTCGATCCGGCGAAGCTGGCGGGCTGCGATGCGGTCGTGCATCTGGCAGGAAAAAATATCGCCGGACGCTGGACCGAGCAATTCAAGCGCGAGGTTCTGGAGAGCCGTTCAGTCGGCACGCGCACGCTGGCAACGGCGGCGAGTGAGAGTTTTCGGCTCACGGGTCAGCCGAAGGTGTTTGTTTGCGCCTCCGGCGTCGGCTACTACGGCAATCGCGGCGACGAAATGCTGACCGAGCAGAGCGCGCCAGGCTCAGGTTTTCTGGCCGAGGTCTGCAAGCAGTGGGAAGCGGCAACCGACCCGGCGCGCGATGCGGGCGTTCGCGTAGTGAATCTGCGCATCGGAGTGGTGCTGGCGAAAGATGGCGGCGCGCTTAAGCCGATGCTGCTGCCGTTTCAACTCGGAGTCGGCGGAAAGATCGGCAGTGGTCGGCAGTGGTGGAGCTGGATCGAAATCGAAGATGTGATCGGGGTGATGAAGTTCGCGCTGCAGAATGAACAAGCTCGGCGGTCCGGTGAACGTCGTCGGGCCTTCGCCGGTGCGCAACGCGGAATTCGTGAAGGCGCTGGGCAAAGCGCTGCACCGGCCGACAATTTTCCCGCTGCCGGAGTTTGTCGTGAAAACCGTTCTTGGCGAGATGGGCGAGGAGTTGCTGCTCACCTCGGCGCGCGCCGTGCCGGAAAAGCTGCAGGCCGCGGGATATAAGTTTCTCTACAACGATCTCCAGGACGCGCTACGGGCTGCGCTGCGGTGAGGCGACCGCTCAGTATCCGGCGGCGGCTGACTCGCTGTCCGGCTGCGACTGTCGCACCGGCATCTCGCGCAAGGTCGCCAATTCACTTTGCACATGTTTCCACTCGTCTTCGTTCTTCTTGGTCGTGATGGGGGCATTGGGATCGGCGTAAAAGTGCAGCAGATCGCGACGAATCCCCGCCGGAACCGGTACACCGGGCTCGGCGGTCACCCTCCGCAACAGTACGGCGTAAGTCTGATCGGTGAGCGGATAGGCGCCGGGCTTCACCAGATTGCCGGTATCGAGATCGCGATTCGGCAACGCAAATGGCGAGTCGTTCCCCTGCTGCAGTTCATGCAGAATGTTGCGGAATTGGGTCATCGTGTCGTCGACGCTTTGCACGTAGAGCTGCTCGGTGTGAAGGTTCGGCCCGCGTATCGCCAGATCCGCCATCGGGCCGATCCTCGGCAATGATCAAAATCGCAAAAGCCAGCAGATGCGTCACGAAGCCGGCATGCTTGCGCTCGCCGTCCCAATGCTGAAAGGGCGCCTGCTGCACCTGCTGCTCGAAGCTCTGAAACGCTGCGTTATCCACATCCGGAGGAAAGCCGTGACCGTGCAGGACCACCTCGGCGTGGGCGAAACGCGGAATGAAGCTGCGTACTGACCAGCGATAGCTGCGGATCGCCGGTACCTCCGGGCCCAGCACGTCGCGGAGATGCAGGCCGTACGTTTCATAGAACGACTTCTCCACCAACTGGCGTGGCACTTTCAAGCCGACATGCCGCAAGTAAGCCGCCGGCGCCAGCCGCTGGTGGCTAAGCTGGTCGATGTCGAAAGCAAACTCGGTGCGCACGTGGGCGTGCGGATCCTCGTCGTAGGTCACCCACTCGCCGTACTTCTTCGCCAGCTTGGGGAATTCGACCGCCGTCGACGGATTGATGCATTCGCTGTGGCCGGTATTGTCGCCCAGATAGTGCGACAGGGCGCCGATGGCGAACGCCAGCTCGTTGACGTTACGCGCGTTGCGGAAGAGGCTGGCGACAAAATCACCCGTGCGGACGTAGTGCGTCAGGTCGCTGAAGAATTCTTTACCGAACGGGTAGTAGCCCATGTCCTGAATGGCCGAGCCGCCGTAGGCGTAGGCGTGCGCCTCATTCAGCGCGGCCTCCGAGGTTCCGGGATAGCGGCTCAGCAACAGCGGACGAATGCTGTCGTTCCACGCCAGGTCGATCAACTCTTCGTGGGTTAGCACCGAATACGCAGGCGCCGGCAGCGGGTAGACCATCAGCGCCAGTATCAGAAGAAACGAACAACGACGGCTTTATCCAGCGCAACGGCACGTACCCCTGACAAACACGTTTCAATGCTCCCGCGGCAAGGTAGTCCTAACTGGATATGATTTGCTGCGTCGTCAGCGGGTTGGCAGGGCGGAGGTCATTGGCACTGGCAGGATTATGACTTTTGCGAGTTTTCCACAAGCAAAATGCCAGCTTGAAGAGTGCCGGTCAGCGCCTATAATGGCAGTTCGCAATTACTGCCCGCAAAAGAACTCCCCCATGACCACGGACAAGCGAAAAGTTTTGGGCCGCGGACTCGAGACGCTCTTGCCGCCTCGGCACGTCCCGCACGCGCCTGTGGCTGCACCGTCGGCGCCCAAACCGAACGCCGATGAGGTGCACCAGATCGCGCTGGAGAGTCTCGAACACAATCCTTACCAGACGCGCACTCTGTCGCTGGATCCGGTGGCAATTTCTGAACTGGCTTCGTCGATCCAGTCGGTCGGCGTGGTGCAGCCCATCATCGTTCGTCCAGTCTCCGGTGGACATTATCAGGTGGTTGCGGGCGAGCGCCGCTGGGAAGCTTCGCGCACTCTCGGACTGAAGACCATTCCCGCCATCGTCCGCCAGGTTTCCAACGAGCAGGCGATGGAAATGACCATCATCGAAAACCTGCAGCGCGAAGACCTGAACGCCATGGAGCAGGCGCGCGCCTACGAGCGCCTGGGCCGCGAGTTCGGCTTGACCCAGGAGCAGATGGCGCAACGCACCGGCAAGGAACGCTCCTCGGTCGCCAATTTCATGCGCCTGCTGAAGCTGCCTGCGCCGGTGCAGACGATGCTGGAGAAAAGCCAGCTCAGCTTTGGTCACGCCAAGGCGCTGATGCCGCTGGATTCGCCGGAGGCGATGGAGCGGTTGGCGCGTCGCGTGTCGGAGTTGGGCATGTCGGTGCGGCAGACCGAAGAAGCGGTTTCGAACCTGATGCAGCCGCGGCTTGCCAAGGAGGAGAAGGTCCGCGTCGTCGATCCCAACGTGAAGGAAGCGGAAAAACTTCTGGAGCGCTCGCTGGGCGTGCGTGTCACCATCAACGATCGCAAAGGCAAGGGCAAGATACTGATCGAATATTCCTCGCTCGAGGATTTCGATCGCATCATGGATGCGCTGAGCGAAAATAAGTAACACCGTCCCTGCCTCCTAGTTTCTCCTTGACCCTGCGCTTCCGCCTGACGTATATCTCTACCACTCTGCGTACTCAGGGCCCTCGCACATCCTCTGGCAGCCGGGCGTTCGCACGTCCGTTCCGAGCGCCAGAATTCGCTTTAAAGGAGAAATGATCTTGCAGAAAAATTTGTCGAAACTTGCCGCCCTCGTTTTCTGTCTTGCGGTTACGATGACGGTCTCCGCGCCCAAACTTTTCGCACAGGGAGCCATGAGCGCCCCGGCCGGCGATGAAAAAGCTGAGGCAATGCAAAAGCTGGAAAAGATGTCGGCCGCGCTGAACCTGTCGCCTGCGCAAAAGCAGCAGGTTCGGCCCATCCTGATGGAAGAAGCGCCCAAGCTGAAGGCGCTGAAGAGCAACACCTCGCTGGGACCGATGCAGAAGGCGATGCAGATGCATCAGATCGCCGACGATACCGACGCCAAGCTGAAGCCGATCCTGACACCGCAGCAGTATCAGACGTGGGAAGGCATGCGCGCCCAGGAGCGTCAGCAGATGATGCAGAAAATGCAGAATAAGTAGGGCGAAGCCGTCTACATTGCCTTGAACGAGAGATTGATGAAGACCGTGGCCACTGGTCAGAACCATCGACGTTTGATGGAACACTAACGGGACAATGTTGAGAGAGCTCCGTCGCCAGACGGAGCTCAACATCTTTAGCCCACCGCGGAAGCCGTGGGCTCCACGCAACCGAATTAAAAAGAGCCGGCTTCAGCCGGCGGCAGATGCGTCTCCCAGGTCTCGAAAATCGCGAGACCCGGGGCACCCGCAAAGTTTCGTTCAGGAAATGAAAAACCTATGCCACGGCGTTAGCGTGCCAGCTCGAGCCGCTCTTCTTCCTTCTTCACCTTGGTGATCAAGAGCAACTCCACCGCCTTCTGCGCGATGTGTTCGGCGCTGACCTCGAACTCCTTGATCAGCTCCCACGGCGCGCCGGAATCGCCGAATCGGTCTTTCACGCCGATAGCGCCGGTGATGACTGGCACGCCATACAGCTCGGGGCACTCGGTCAGAATGCCACTGACGCGCCACGCCAGCGCGCCGATCTGATGCTCTTCGGCGGTGACGATCACGCCGGTTTCTTTGGCCGCACGAACGATCGTTTCTTCGTCGACCGGCTTCATGGTGTGCAGATTGATGACGCGCGTCTCGTAACCGAATTCGTTTTTCAGGATCCACGCGGCGCGCATCGCCTCCGGAACCATCGGACCGCAGGCAATGATGCTGAGGTCTTCGTGCTCGTTGCGATACTTGCTGGCCAGCACCGTCTCGAAGGCGTCGACCATGTTCGGCGATTCCGCGCGCAGGCGAATGACATTGGCTACGCCGAAGACAAACGGCGTTTGTTCCGTGGTGACGATCGGCGTCGCCTCGCGCGCAAAGCGAATGTATTTTGGCCCGACATGCTGAAGCAGCAGGTAGTCGGTCGCCTTGCGTGTCTCGATGGAATCGCAGGGCACGACCACCGACATGTTCGGCAGGCCGCACATGGCGAACAGATCTTCCAGCGCCTGGTGCGTCGCGCCGTCGGGTCCGACGGACACGCCGCCATGCGCGCCGGCGATCATCACATTGAAGTTGCCGTAGCAGATGGACACGCGAATCTGGTCGAGGTTGCGTGCCGCGGCAAACGTTCCGTACGTCCCGAAGACCGGCAGCTTGCCTTCGCGCGCCAAGCCCACGGCAGCGGCCGTCGCGGACTGCTCGGCGATGCCCATGCTCAGCCAGCGATTCTTGCGCTCAGGATGACCGGCATAAAATTCGCTGATGGTGATCGAGCCTGAGATATCGAGCCCGAGACACACTACGCGCTCATCATCGCCATTGTTCTTGAGCGACAGGCCGAAGCCCTTGCGCGTGGGCTCCATCTTTACTTTCATCGTGGCGTCGCTGTTCCACCAGTACTTCGCCGGGAAGTCCGGCATCTTCGCCGCCAGCTTCACTTCTACCTCGGCCTGATATTCTTTCGCCTTCTCCAGCAGCGCATCGTAGGCGATGGCGTCCGTAAGCCCGAGTTCGCCGATGGCCTTCACCATCTCGTCGTAATTGGGCGCCTTGCCGTGCCAGCCGGCAACGTTCTCCATGAAGCTGACGCCCTTGCCCTTGACGGTGTTGGCGATGATCACCGTCGGCTTGCCGGCGACGGGAGCACTCTTGGCATTTTGCAGCGCCTCGACCACCTGCTGCATGTCGTGGCCGTCGATCTCGACGACCTCCCAGCCGAAGCTGCGGTAGCGGTCGGCCAGCGGCTCGACGTTCATCACGTCTTTCACCCAGCCGTCGATTTGCAGGCGATTGCGATCGATGATGCCGACCAGGTTGTCGAGCTTATAGTGCGACGCCTCCATCACCGCTTCCCAGATGTTGCCTTCCTGCTGCTCGCCGTCGCCCATGATGCAGAAGATGGAATGACGCTCCTCGTCGAGCTTTCCGGCGAGCGCCATGCCGACGGCAATGCTCAGCCCCTGGCCAAGCGATCCGCTGGAAACCTCGACGCCGGGAAGCTTCAGCCGATGCGGATGGCCCTGGAAAGGGCGAATACAGTTTGCGAAGGGTGACGACGTCTTCGATGGGGAAATATCCGGCGAAGGCCAGCCCCAGATAGAGCGCGGGCGCCTTGTGTCCGGCGGACCAGACGATGCGGTCGCGATCAGGCCACTCTGGATTGTTGGGGTCGTGGACGGCGACTTTGAGGTACAGCGCCGCAACAATCTCCATCATGGAAAGCGTGCCGCCGGCGTGGCCGGAGCCGGCCGCGCACAGGGCGACCAGGTCGTAGCCGCGCATCAGGCGGGCCGCCTGTTCCAGTTCTTCCAGGTTGAAATCGCGCACCACAGCTTTGGAGAAAGCGTTGACCAGGGGCATGTTCGAATCCTTGAGGCGGGACGTCGCCGACGCGTTTGGAACCACATCAGGTTGCCCGATGCGGCATGGGCGGGGATGTGTGCGCGGACGGAAACCCGCGAAAGTCTGGGACCCCGATTAGCAAGGCTAGGCGCGGCAAAACATCAGGTCTGTGAGCAGCATCACGTCGGGTTGTGACGCGGTACGAGGGAAGCGTTGGCATCGGGAATCGGCCGAAGGCCGTAAGGCTGGTTCTGCCGTTAGCCCAGGACGGAGCGCAGCGGAGTCCTGGGTAGGCTGCCCGGCTGAAACCAGAGCCGGCTTCAGCCGGCGACACCCGGCGGAATGCTCGACATTTCCAGTTCCAGCGCCGCCATCGACACCGTGCTGTCGCGGATGAAGTAGTACATGGCCACGATCAGGCAAACCAGGCAGGCCGCGAAGAACGGCAGCGCAAAATAATCGGTGCGAAGCTGAAACACCTGCTCGGCGAACAGCGACAGAATCATCAGCGACACGAAGAAGATGCTGAGCGCTCCGTAGGTCATCGACAGCCGCAACAGCCGCGCACGCTGATGCGTATGCCGAAGCTGCTCTTCCAGGTGACGGACTTCCGAGCTGCCGGCCGCGCTGCTCTGCAGCTCGCGCATGATGAGCCGCGCGCGATCGAGAGCGCGTCCATAACGGTTGCTGATGCTGAGCAGTAACAGGCCCACGCCTGAGATAACAATCACCGGCGCGATCGACGCGGTCAGGATCTGGACAACGGATGTGATTGGCATGACGAACCTGCTCGCAACCTTACCGGAACGCGTCACACAATGCAGTGACCCAGCCGGGATTTTCGCAGGCGAATTCTCCCGCAGCATACAATGTTTCCCAGATTAAGGGTCCAACGAAAATGCAGACAGCGGATGTAGTGATTGTCGGTGGCGGCATTGTGGGGGCGAGCATCGCCTGGCATCTGACCGAAGCGGGTTGCCGCAACGTCCTCATCGTCGAGCGCGAGACGCACCAGGGCAAAGGTTCCACCGGCAAGAGCATGGGCGGCGTGCGCGCGCAATTTGCGACCAGGCCGAACATCCAGATGTCGCTGTACTCCATCCCGTTTTACGCGTCGTTCGACGAGCGCCTGGGGCAGCCCGGCGGCTATCGCGGACAAGGCTATCATGTTTGTTGCGACTAAGCAGGCGCATCTCGATTACCTGCAGACGAATCAGAAGCTGCAAAAATCGCTTGGGCTGACGCAGGCGCGGATGATTTCGCGCGATGACATTGTCGCTACCGTGCCGCAGTTGCGTTCCGACGACATTCTCGGCGGCAGCTTCTGCCCCACCGATGGCTTCGTCGATCCCAACAGCGTGATGGTCGGCTTCACAACATCGCGCTTGCGAGAAGGGCGCGACGTTGTGGCGGTCGACCGAGGTCACGGCGATTCATCGCGAGGGTTCCAGCATTGCGGGTGTCGAGACCACGCGGGGGCCGGTGAGCACGCCGGTAGTCGTCAATGCGGCGGGCGCATGGGCAGCGCAGATTGCAGCGCTGGCGGGATTCGAGCTGCCGGTTGAGCCGATGCGGCGCATGCTGATCCCGACGGAACCGTTCGACGGCGTCTCGCATGAGATCCCCATGGTCATCGACATGAGCAATGGCTTCCACTTTCGGCCGGAGAGTTTGGGCTTTCTGCTGGCATGGAATGATCCCGAAGAAAAAGGCGGCGAGTTCAACACCAACTTCGACCCCGCGTTCATCGAGAAGGTGCTGACGCGCGCCGCCGATCGCGTGCCCGTGTTCGAGAATCTCGCGGTGAACCCTAAGCGCGCATGGGCGGGACTTTACGAAATGTCGCCCGATCATCACTGCATCATCGGGCCGGTTGAGGAGCTGAAGGGCTTCTACTGTGCCAACGGGTTCAGCGGTCACGGCGTGATGCACGCGCCCGCAACCGGTAAGATGGTGGCCGATTTGATCCTGCACGGCAACACCGAAGTCGTGGACCACGTTGAGGTGCTCAGCCCGGGCCGATTTGCCAGGGGGGAACTGCTGCACGAGACGGCGATACTGTAGATGACATTACGCGAAGCAACCGCTGCGGACGTGCCTCAAATCGTGTTCGCTCATCAACCGCGCCTTCAGCGTTGAGCGCTTCTTCAAAAGTGGCGACCGCACGAATCCGGAGATGGTGGAGCAGAACCTGCGTGAGGGCCGGTTTCTGCTGCTGTGCGAGGGCGATGACATCATCGTGTGCGCGTGGCTGAAGATCACCGGCGAGCGTGCCTATCTCGGAACGCTGTCGGTAGATCCCGCGCGGCAGAAATCGGGGCTGGGCAGGCGCATGATGGACGAAGCGGAAAAGTACGCGCGCGCCAGAGGCTGCACCGTGCTCGATATCCGTATCGTGAATCTGCGGGCAGAGCTGCCCGTGATCTATCGTAAGTTCGGCTTCGTCGAAACGGGCACGCAATCAGCGGAGATCATCAAGACGGCGACGCAGCCCGTACACTTCATCACCATGTCGAAGCAGTTATAGTGTTGACTCACGCAGGTCTCGAAAAACGCGAGACCTGGGGCACCCGCAATTGCACACCTGAGCCTCGAAATCCTGCCCGCCCGTATACTTGTAGCGAGTTCCCGTCGTGTCTGCCATCCCCCAACTCAAAGAACAACTCCAGCGTGCCGCGATGGACCTCGGCTTCGATCTGGCGGGAGTGGCCGGCGTCGGCGACAGCCCCGAGCATCGCTTCTTCCCCGAATGGATTGCCGAAGGCCGCGCCGGCGAGATGAAGTATCTGGAAGCGCGCAACGAGGCCGATGAACTGAAACGCGCCTCGCTGGCCAACGCGGTTCCCTGGGCGCGGTCGGTGATCCTGTGCGCCGTGAACTACAACGCCGACGAGCCCTACTCCACCCATGCGGGCGGCGCGACGCAAGGCTGGATCTCGCGCTACGGGTGGTCGCGGCGCGACTATCACGATGTGATTTTCGAAAAGCTGCGGGCACTGGAAGCAAAGCTGCTGGAAATGTGCGCGCAGCAGGGAGTAGCCGCGCCGCGCACCTGGTGCTACGTCGACACCGGGCCGGTCATCGAGCGCATCGTCGCCAAGTATGCGGGCATTGGCTGGATCGGCAAGAATACCTGCATCCTGAATGAAAAGCTTGGGTCGTGGCTATTCCTCGGCGTGCTGCTCACGTCGCTCGAGTTGACGCCCGACTTGCCGACCACGGATCACTGCGGCTCCTGTACGCGATGTCTTGATGCCTGCCCGACGCAGGCTTTTCCCGCGCCTTACCAGATTGACGCAACCCGATGCATCACCTATCTCACGGTGGAGCTGAAGGGGTCGATTCCGGAGGAGCTTCGCCCGCTCATGGGTCGCCAGGTTTTCGGTTGCGATATCTGCCAGGATGTTTGCCCTTGGAACCGGCACGCGCCGGCGACGAAGTTGTCTGACTTTCAGCCGCGGCCGGGGCTGGTGAATCCCGACCTCGAGTGGCTGGCGAGAATGACGGTGGAAGAATTTCGCGAGCTCTTCCGCGGCTCGGCTATCAAGCGGATGAAATTCGCCGGACTGCGCCGCAATGTCGCCGTAGCGATGGGCAATAGTGGGGATCAGCGATTCATCCCGTATTGCAGCAATTGAGCGCCGATGAAGATGCCAACGTGGCAGAGCATGCCCGCTGGGCCGTTGAGCATCTGCGAGAAATGGTTGCTGGTGGCGAAAATAAATAGCCTGCAATCAACAGTTAGTCTGCTTTTTCCCAGTCCTCGTAAAAATTACTTCGTGAAGCACAGGCTCGTTACAAAAACTTCGGGCAAACTCACCTATTTTGAGCTGGCACGTCTATTGCAATGTCAACAGTGCGAAGCGAAGCGAACAGCAGTAACCCAGAAGTGAAGCAGAGGTAGGGTTCTCCGGTATGGGAGTGCCGGAGAGTTCGACAAGGCAACGGACCGGCGCTGCGACGGAAGACAGGTGAGTGACCCGCTAACCGTCGCAGCGTCAAAGCAAAGTTTAAGTTCGTGAGGCGCGAGAGCCCCCCTCGCCGCGCCCGCGATCGATGCCCGCCGTACCCAGACTCGGGATGGATGGAACTCAGCCCAAGGGCATCCTCGAAAGCCTTCCTGTTCGGGACAGGAAGGCTTTCCCTTTTTGCGCAGTGCGACAATCTTCTACTCAGGTTTCCGCGGGGAATGCTAGGATGCTGCTGCTCCCAATCTCCAGCCCGGTGCCGAGACCATGCGAGTTCTCTGTCGCTTCCTGTCGTTAGGTTTCCTGCTCCTGACCTTTCCAGCATTTCTCAACGCCGGCTGAGCCGCAATGGATGGAAGTCCGCTCCGACCATTTCACCGTGATCACCGACGCAGGCGAGAAGAATGGCCGGCATGTCGCCGATTTGTTCGAGCAGATGCGCGCCGCCTTCGGCGTAGTTTTCGTGCGCACGAAAATCAATCAGCCCATCCCGCTCCTGATCATCGCCTTCCGCAACACCAAGGAGCTGCGGCAATACAGTCCGATTTACAAAGGCAAAACGGTGGAGCTGGCCGGATTCTTCCAGCCCGGCGACGACAAGAACTTCATCATGGTGGACATGAGCCAGGAAGACAATTGGCAAATCGTCTTCCACGAGTATGCGCACCTGTTACTGAACGGCAACTTTCCTCAGACTGCGCCGTGGTTCGATGAAGGCTTTGCCGAATATCTTTCGACGATGAAGATCGGCAGCAACGGCAGCATCGAAATCGGAGCGCTGATTCCGGGAGCCGAGCTGCTGGACCAGGCCAGCAAGTTCCGCCTGCTCGATCTCTTCCAGGTGCAGCATTTTTCGGAGACGTACTATCGCAGCGGCGAGCGTCGCGACATGTTCTACGTCGAGTCGTGGCTGGTCGCGCATTATCTGTTCGATACCAATCAGCTCACGCCTACGGCCCATTATTTCCTGTATACCAACGGACAGAAGATGCCCATTCCGGACGCGGTGCAGAAGGCCTATGGTGTAACGCTGCCGGCGATGGAAAAGACGATCTGGACGAACTGGCATACGGGAAAGCTCTATGCCAAGCGCTTCAACGGAAAGATCCCCACCAGCTTCAATGCCACCGCGCGTCCCGCTGGATTCGCTCGAGGCGCGAGCGCAACTGGCCGACTACGCCGCGCACACTCTGGACTATCAGGACAAAGCGGTACAAGAGTTCGAGGCGATTCTGCAGCAGAATCCCAATCTTCCCGAGGCTCAACGGGGATTGGGCTACGCTTATCTGCGGCACGGGCAACTGCCCAAGGCCGCGGACCATTTCCGCGCTGCGGCGAAGCTGGGTTCGACAGATCCTCGGGTTTACTACTATTCCGCCGTGCTGATGCAGCAGACGCAACCGGATAGCGTGGGCTCGGATGAATTCATGGCGGACCTGCACAAGGCCGTTCAACTCGATCCGCAGTATGCCGATGCGTATCACTTGCTGGCCTTCGGCGAAATGAAGCAGCGGAAGTATGCGGAGGCGGAACAGGACGTTCGTCACGCCATCGAGCTTTCGCCGCGCAACGATGGCTATCGCCTGAACCTGGCGGTCATTCTGCTGAACCAGCAGAAGCTGGAAGAAGGAAAAACGGTTCTGGCTTCTATTTCGCAGAGCTCAAATCCCGCGGTCGCCGGGCAGGCCAACCAGATGCTGCAAACGATTTCCCGAATGCAATCGTCGGCACTGCACCCTCCGACGGCAACTGCGCCGCCGGCTTCGGCGGACAGTTTCAGCGGCTCCGGAGATTCGGAATCTCGCGACACGGAGCCGACGATTTTGCACGATACCGACAAGCGTCCCATGGCATATCTGAACGGCAAGATTGTCGCGGTGGATTGTTCTGCGGCGCCTGCGGCCGTGCTGACCGTACTCTCGTCGGGAAAGATGTATCACTTGCACGTGGCCGACCGGCAGAAGCTTGTGCTCATCAATGCGGATAATTTTTCCTGTGACTGGAAAAATGTAAAAGCATCCGCCAACTATCGCGACAGCGGCGATCTGCAAGGCGAGCTGGTTAGCCTTGAGCTACCCTGAATTGCCGCGGCCTCCGGGTGACAGCGGCGAGGTTTCTGGCTATAAAGAGACTATGACGGAAGCACTCAGCCGGCGGCTCAAGCAGGATCATTTCTCCAGCCCGGCTCAGGAAGCGCTGCTGAGTGTGATTGTCGCCGCCAACACCATCAACGACATCATGGACCGCGTGTGCGAGGAGCAGCGGCATCACTCGCGCGCAGTACAACGTGCTGCGCATCCTGCGCGGTGCTCACCCGCAGGGCCACGCGCGCTGCGAAATTGCCTGCCGCATGCTGGATCGCGCTCCCGACATCACTCGCCTGGTCGATCGCCTGCAGGCGCGCAAGCTGGTGAAGCGTTCGCGCGGCAGCCAGGATCAGCGCCAGGCGGTCACGGCGATCACCGCCAAAGGAATGAAATTGCTGGACACGATGGCGCCGGTAATTGATGCCGAACTGACCACGATGCTGGGGAAGCTCAGCGACGACGATTGCCATCAGCTAAGCCGGCTGTGCGCCGTGATCCTCGACAGCGTTGCCGAGGAAGCACCTCCCGAAGAGCATCACTAAGCTTCCTCCCGCAGACCGAGCACTACTTTCAAGCCGGACATTCTGAATCTTCCAAACCAGTCCTACATCGAACTATGTGTTGTAACACATTAATGGGGCTTGCGACCCTGTGCGCTCCGGCGGATGGAGCGCGGTCGCGAAGAACCGCTGCCACTGTCGATTTCGACGTCTTCCAACGTCGTTCCGGTGACAGACGAACTTCGGATTTTGGAGAGAATCATGTCTACTTTGCTTGTCGTTAATTCCAGCCCGCGCAGCAACTCGGTTTCCCGGCGCTTAACCCGCCACGTCACTGAGGAATGGAAGCAGCGGAATCCCGACGGTCGCGTGATCGAGCGTGACCTCACGGCCGACATGCCGGCGAGTCTCAGCGAGCTGTGGATTCAGAGTGCGACTACTCCCGAAGCGCAGCGCACGCCGGAACAGCAGCAGGCGCTGAAGCAGTCGGACGAACTGATCAATGAATTGATGGCCGCCGACGTTATCGTGATAGGCGCTCCCATGCACAACTTCAGCATTCCAACGGCGCTGAAAGCGTGGATCGACCAGATCGTCCGCGCCGGCAAGACCTTCAGCTATACCGACAAAGGTCCCAAGGGCTTGCTCCCTGCCGATAAGCGAGTGCTGGTGATCGTCAGCCGGGGTGGCGTGTACGACGAAGGCTCGGCGGCCGACTTCCAGGTACCCTACCTGCGGCACATGCTGCAATTTGTCGGGCTCAATAACTTAACGGTGATCAACGCCGACAAGCAGGCGTTCGGCCCGGAAGCGGCTGAGAAATCGGTGGCCGATGCGATCCAGAAGCTATCGCAGTGCAACGAGCACGTGACGGTGTCGGCGTAACTTCGACAACTGTCGGACAAGAGAGAACCCTCCCGGGTGGGAGGGTTCAAGTGGTTCAATCGCGAACTCAGAAGCCTAAAGCGAAAGCGGCGCTTACCTCTGGGCTTCTGCGTGGCGGAGACGTCTTAAGCGCGCACGACGTTCGCGGCCTGGAAGCCCTTCGGTCCCTTAGTGAGGTCGAACTCAACCGTCTCGCCCTCATTCAAGCTGCGGTATCCGCTTTCCTGGATAGCCGAAAAATGTACGAAAACATCCTCGCCCGTGGACCGCTGGATAAACCCATAGCCCTTGGCTCCGTTAAACCACTTCACAGTACCTTTCTCTCTCACAACCCGCTCCTTTCGAACACTTGGAATCACCCCTGCTTCGCGGACGTTTCCAGCTACGACTCACGCTCGGCAACACGCGCTCGCACGCGGGTTGATAGCTTGAGGCTTAGCCGGAAAGACGTCTCAACGTCGCCGGGAAACAAGGGTTGCGGCTCAGCTCGCAGCTTTTCTGCAATGAAAAAGGCTCCGCGAATTACACCCGGACGGCGTACTACTGCTCGTTCGGCATAATTCTCTGGAACCCGTGCAATGCGTGAAATACAACTGCTGACAGAAACATCAACCCAAATCCGCGTTTCGGTAGACCCGAAAGCCCCGCCTTCGCCCAATCCGAAGGGGAGCAAACGATATTTACAAGGAACTCTCCTTTTTGGCAAGTATTTCTTGCACAATGACTTCCGGATGGCCCAGAACGGGACCCGCAGCCAAGCTCACTGAAGTCTGCCGCCCCTGTCTGCTACGATGACTACAGATGACAGGCAGCACCGGAGCGAGCGAAACTGAGCCGGCCACGAAGGCCGCTCCGCTGTTCCGCACCTCCTCCTCGACTGCTGCCGGAACCGCCCTTAACTCGTCTGGAACTGCTGACTTACGCGCAACTGCGTTGCGTCCCGGAACGGCCGCCAAGCGCTTGATGGCCGAAGATCAGGCGCAGGAAATCTTCCGCTACCTGCCTGAGACCTATAGCCTGTGGCACCGCCTGCGCCATCATGGCTGGTCGACTCTGCGCTACCTGATGCAGACCGAAGTACACACCTACGCCTTCTCTGTGGCGGCGAATTCCATCCTGTCGTTCTTCCCGTTTATCGTGCTGCTGCTGACGGTGGTACACCGCGTCTTTCATTCGCAGGCGATGTATGACGTGGTGCTGCAACTGCTGCGCGACTACCTTCCCAGCAACAAAGACTTCGTCATCCGCAACCTGCAGTTCCTGGCGAGCGTGAAAGGGCGCGGGCAGATCCTGTCGTTCGTGATGCTGCTGATCACCTCCACCGGAATTTTCCTTCCGCTGGAAGTAGCGCTCAACAGCATCTGGGGCTTCAAGAAGAACCGTTCATACCTGATGAATCTTCTGGTCTCGCTGGGACTAACAACCGCGTGCGGATGTCTGGCGATGCTGTCGATCGCGTTGACCGCGCAGAATCTGAAGTGGCTGGAACGTTTCACCGGTGACGGGAATTTCGTGTTTCAGGGCGTTGGCTTCGTGCTGATGAAGGCGTCGGCCATCGTCGCCACCATCGGCATCTACTTCCTGATTTATTGGCTGCTGCCGCACGGTAAGGTGCCGGCGCGAGCGGTGTTGCCGGCAGCCATCATCACCGGCCTGGTTTCCGAGGGGGCGAAGTACCTCTACATACTGGTGCTGCCCTGGCTGAACTTCCAGGAAGTGTATGGACCGTTCTCGGTGTCGGTGACGCTGATCTTCTGGTCGTTCTGGAGCGGCATGCTGCTGCTGGGCGGAGCCTACCTGTCCGCCGCCGAGCATAGCGCGCGCCTCGAGGCGCAGCGCGCCACCGAAGCAAGCAGGTAAAGCCGGCAATCCAGATTCTTGATGGGGCGGGAGGGAGCGTAATCGCCGCCCTGTTGGGGAGGATTCAGACCCCATCCGAGGTGGCGATACTTGGCCTGGCATCGTCGCTCCCCGAATCGCCCCGGCTGACCCGCAAAGGAGGACAAGTTAACCGAGGCTTGAGGCAGTATGTGCCAGAACGCCGCGAAAAACAATGCTTCCCGTCAACTTCGAATGCCGCTTTTTGGGGATGGTGTCTACCGATTGCCAACCGCGGTCAGGCTTTACCCTTAGCAGATTTCGTCTTCTTGACTTCCGGATAGACGCCTAATACCTTCACAAACTCAGCAATCTCAGCGAGATGTCGAATCGCATTGCGTGCCGGCTCATCGTCGCCGCGCAGCATGTCGACGAAGAAGACGTACTCCCACGGGATGGCCGCGCATGGGCCGCGACTCGATTTTACTGAGGCTGATATCACGCAGCGCGAAGACGCTGAGCGCCTTGAAGAGCGCGCCGGGAACATTCTTCAGAGAAAACGCCAGCGAAGTTTTGCCGGCGTCGCGAGCGACCTTTCGCGACTTATTGATCAGCAGGAAGCGCGTGTAGTTTTGCCGATCGTCTTCGATCCCTGCCAGCAGAATGCGTCCGCCATACTGCGCCGCGGCTAGCTTCGCCGCAATGCCGGCCGCGTCCGTTCATCTTCTCCGCAAGAATGTGGCGAACACTGCCTGCCGTGTCATAGAACGGCACGGCCTGCACCTGCGGATGGGAGCGAAAGAAGTTGCGGCATTGATCGAGCGCAACCGGATGCGAAAAAACGCGGCGTATCTGCTTCAACGCAACTCCGGGAGGAGCGATCAGGTTGTGGCGGATGCGCAGGTGGAACTCGGCATGGATGAAGAGCTCGCGCGCGAGTAGCAGGTCGAAATGTTCCGCCACCGATCCGGCCAGTGAGTTCTCGATGGGAATGACGGCAGCTCCGGCCGAGCCACTCTCCACGCGATCGAAGACTTCGGCGGAACGCGCGCAGGGGACAACCGAGCAGCCAGGCAGCATCTTGCCTGCAGCTTCGTGACTGAATGAGCCCAACTCTCCCTGGATCGCAACCCTCATAGCTTGATGCGGCGAGCATAACAGATTATCGGATTTCACTTCTTGGGTTGCCTGAACTCCACTAAATATGCTGGTTCGCGCGAACTTATCTCTTCTACTCACAAACAACCATTATCCCGGCAGCCTGCTTCCAACATTGTGTTGGTCGCGGAACTCGGTTGCGCATGAGATTTTTGGAGGTGACAAGATGCTTTGGACTTTGTTTGTAATCCTGCTGGTGCTGTGGTTGCTGGGCGTAGTTTCCAGCTACACATTTGGCGGATTCATCCACATCCTGCTGGTACTTGCGGTCGTTGCCCTGGTATTCCAGCTGATTAGTGGACGCAGAACGGCAGTTTAAACCGTCGTCGCTCGGCGGGAAAGTATCAGGTGACTGCGAGCGACGATTGAATTTATCCATACAAGATACGCAACGTACGACCCATAAGGAAAATAGGGAGGATCGATGAATAACGATCAGGTTAAGGGTAAGGTTGATGAAGTTGCCGGACGCGCGAAGCGCCAGGTCGGCGAGTGGACCGGCGATACCGAGAGCCAGGTGAAGGGCGCTGCCCAGGAAATCAAGGGTAAGGTACAGAATGCCTGGGGGAACGCGAAAGACGCCGTGGAGCAGAAGAAGGACGAGGCGGAGATTCGGCACGAGCAGAAGAAGGAAATTGAGCGCGAGCGCAAGGAAGACGTCGCTTAGTCTATTTCCCAGATGATGCGAGGCGCCCTACCTGGGCGCCTTTGCTTTTTGCACTTCGATCATCAGATTCGCGGCGCGGTCCAAATAAAAGATGCTGGTTCGGGGTACGACCGAGGTCGCGGAATACTCCGTCACGATCGCCGGACCTTGCAGCTTCTTTCCCACGGACATCTCTCCGCGCTCGTAAAGCGCAGCCGGAACAGCTTTTCCGGAGAACCACACTCGGCGCTTTTCTGCGGTGAGCGCTTTGCGGGGCGTCTGGCAGGGCTGCAGCGCGAGCCTTGGGAGAACTCAATCGCGCGCGCAAGCGCAGGGTCACCAGTTCGACGTCGCGATCCGCGTATTGATAACCGTAGCGAAATTGATGCTGCTGATGGAAATCATGCCAGCAGCGACTTTCCAAACGCAACGTTCAGTTCGAAACCCTGGCCGCGATATCGCAGATCGGCGCTGCGCTCGAATCGTGGCCTGCCACGCCAGCCTTCCTCCTGAAACTCACGCCGGGCAAGGCTTTCAAGAGCAGCGAACCTGCTCGCCAGGCTTGCTAAGCGGGAGCTAGCGCTCAACTGCGTCACCAGGGTCTGCGAGTAATCTTTGATGATGTCGCTGGTCAGGATGCCGAATGCCGACAGCGCTCCCGGCATCGCAGGAATGATCACGCGCGGAATTCCAAGTGACTGTGCCAGCTCGCAGGCGTGCAGTCCGCCGGCGCCGCCGAAGGCGACCAGGGCGAACTGGCGGGGATCGTAGCCGCGCTCCACCGAGACGACCCGGAGCGCGCGCTCCATGTTCGCGTTCACGACGCGAATGACGCCCTCGGCGAACGGCTCGAGTGACATGCGCACATTCTGCCGCTTCAGCCACTCAGCGGTGACAGCGCGGGTGCGCTCCAGATCGAGGGTGAACGAACCCCCGAGGAACTTATCGGGCTGCAAGCGGCCGAGCAGCAGATTCGCGTCGGTGACGGTCGGCTGCAACCCGCGCCCATAGCAGATTGGACCGGGATCGGCGCCCGCCGACTCCGGTCCGACACGCAAGGCGCCGCCGGCATCGAAGCGCGCCAGCGAGCCGCCGCCCGCTCCGACGGTGTGAATATCGAGGGTGGGAACGCGTACCGGCAAACCGTCGATCTCGGCTTCGTTACTCGGCCGCGGCTCACCGTCGACCAGCGCGACATCGGTCGAAGTTCCGCCCATGTCGAAGGTGATCACCCGCTCATAACCGCTGAGACGTGCCGCTGAAACCGCGCCGACCACTCCTCCGGCCGGGCCCGACAAGAACGGTTCGCACCGGCTGCCGTGAGGCTGCCTCCAACGAAGTTATGCCGCCGTTGGACTGCATGACGAAAACGCGCGAGCTTTTCGACTTGCCGGAAAAGATCTGGCGCAAGCGCAGATCAAGCTGCTGGAGATAACTTTGCATCGCCGGTTGAAGATAAGCGTTGATCACAACCGTGCTGGCGCGCTCAAACTCGCGAAACTCCGGAAGAATGTTGTGCGAGAGAGAAAGGGGCAGTCCGAGTTCTTCCAACACGCGTCCGATGGCCCGCTCGTTCTCCGGATTGGCAAACGAAAACAGGGTTGAGATGGCGATCGACTCCGCGCCGCTGGCGTGTACGTCGCGTGCCAGCACCCGCAAGTCCTCGCGGGACGGCTTCTGCAGAATGTTGCCGCTGGGTTCAACGCGCTCGCCGATGCCGAAGCGCATACCACGCTCGACCAGCGGAGGCACACGTTCAAAGGTAAGGTCGTACAACTTCGGCCGGTTCTGGCGGCCGATCTCGATGGTGTCTTCAAAGCCCGCGGTAGTAACGAAGGCGACGCGCGCGCCTTTGCGCTGCAGCAATGTGTTTGTGCCGACCGTGGTTCCGTGCAGCAGAGTCACGCCGCTGGGAGCTCCGATTTGCGAAAGGGCCTCGGCGATTGCCTGTGACGGATCGGCAGGCGTGGAGAAGACCTTGATCATGCGTGGCCGGCCGCGCTCCATCCAGATGCAGTCGGTGAAGGTGCCACCGGTATCGACAGCAACCCGGAGCGGCGGCTGAGGAGTTCTGGAAGGAGTCTGGGCCATAGTTCGCGCGCGCGACAGCGCCGTAGAAAGCGCCGATTGTAGCACGCGTTCCCGCTAGAGTCGCTTGCCCATCAGGTAGGCGTCGAGCGAATGACTGGTGTAGTACTCGGGCAGAGTTCGCAAGATTTCGTAGCCCAGCTTGCGGTAGAGCTTCAACGCGGGCTCGTTGTTGACCGCCGTCTCGAGGTACATTTCGCCGCAGCCAAGCGCGCGCACCCGCTCCTCGGACGCGTTCATGAGTTTGGTAGCGAGGCCCGAGCGGCGCGCCTGCGGCAGGATATCGAGGGTGAGGATGCGGCCATACTTCCGACGAATTGGGTGCGCGATCACGAAGCCGGCGATCGGATCGTCATTCTCGTTGGCGTTCTGGAGCTCGCCGACCAGAGTAATCGCGTTGCGCCGGGTGATGAAGCCGCTGAGCTCCATCTGCGAGTAGGCGATGCCGGGTGGAAAGCAGAGCTGGTCGATCTGCCACAGGCGGTCGAAGTCGGCGGCGCGATAGTTGCGAATGATGAAGCCGACGTCCGCGGATTGTGGAGTGGAGGCCAACGGGCAGAGACTCTCTCAACTCACATAATAAACGTGTCGTCCGTTGTAACTGCGGGAGCGTAATGGGGAGAAGTGAAACGGGCGCCGCCGGCGTGCTTCAAGGCGGCGCCGTTGCGAGTTATGCTGCGCGGGTTCCCTGCTTTTTCGATTCGGAGAATGTTTCGATCATGGCCTGGTTGAACTGCGGAATGTCGCTGGGCTGACGGCTGCTCACCCAGTTGCGATCGCGCACCACGGCTTCGTCGATCCAGGTTGCGCCTGCGTTCTTCAGGTCATCCTGAATAGTCTTGTAGCTGGTCAGGTTGCGGCCTTTGACCAGGCCTGCCGATATCAACAGCCACGACCCGTGGCAGATCACGGCGACAGGTTTGCCTTCGCTCTCGATATTCCGCACAAAGTCCTGCGCTTTCGGCTCCATGCGCAAGGCGTCGGCATTCATCGCGCCACCGGGCAGGAGCACGGCATCGAAATCGTTTGGCCGGGCCTGGTCGAGGGTCATGTCGACCTTTACTTTCTGGGTTTTCTTGTCGTGCTGCACCGCTTGAATCTCGCCGGATTTCGGTGAGATCACTACGGTCTGCGCTCCTGCTTCGTCCAGCGCTTTTCGCGTTTCAATCAGTTCTGCTTCTTCAAATAGATCGGTTGCGAGAATTGCCACGCGGGCGTTTTCGAGCTGTCTGTTCGCCATGAAATTTCCTCCAGAAGAATTGCGGATTCGGATCCCAAACTAAGTCAGGGGACTCCTGTTGGGATGCAGGGGAGGGATGCGGGGTGGGTAGGCAGATCAGGGATGCCGGTTCAGGCGGGCGTCTTCTACCCTTTCGATCGGGATTAGCCCGACCCACTCGTTGTTCCAGTTCCTGTACTCGGTGAGCCGGGAGCCCAGTATCTCGGCAGCGCGCTGCGGCGGCAGGTCTTCGTGATAGTCGAAGAAGCGTTCCTGGATTCGCTTGCCGAAGGTGAGACTTTGCAGCAGGGGATGCGGCGGCTCCCACTTCGTCGAGAACAGGTAAGCGGTGTCGAACTGATCGGTCGCATGAGCGGCAGCTCCGATCTCCGGAGCCGAGAAATTCTCGATGCGCACGATGTTGAGCGGCTGCTTGACGTAACCGAGAAACGGCCGCGTGAGTTCATCGGAGGCCGGCCACGCGGTGAGGACGGTTCGCTGCGGATGCTGGGATAGTTCGTCGGCAATCTGTTTGTGCAGGATTACGTAATCGCGATACAGCAAGGTGTCTTCCGGCGCGATGCGATACGGCGGCGGCACGAAGAGCTGCACCACGAACGCCGCCGCCGCGATGCCCACGTACCATGTCCACTGTCGCAGGCGCCGCCGCATGGTCGAGATAGAGACCAGAATGACCAGCGGAACCACGGGGAGCATATAGCGAGCCAGCACTGCGCCTCCCAGCACCGACTCCGCGACCACATTGGCCGCGAGCACGACCAGAAATGCAAGTTGAATGGGAATCGAGATGCGTGGCCGGGTTGAACCGTCGGCTTCCGGCAGCGGCGCGCGGCTCATCGCCTCCGCTGCGCCCAGCACGAGAAGGAAGAGATTGAGGTAGCCGAAAACGTGCCACAGCCGGATCAGTAGAGCGAGCGAAATCCTCAGCGGATTCAGTGTGGCTTGCAGATTGTAGCGGAGATATTCCGGATTACCGAGATAGTAGCCGGTGTGGCGATGATGGTAGGCGAGCCACGCCAGCAGCGGCAGCACGCAGATCAGGAACGACAGGGCGTGTTCGGCCGAGCGATACAGAAACCACGATTCGCGGCGGGTGTGGCGCGAACCATTCAGAACAGGACGAAGCAGTTCCCAGGCCATGAGCGCCAGGGGCGTGATGATGGCCGTTTCCTTCGCCAGCGGCGCAAGCGAGAAGAATACGATGGTCGCGACGGGCCTGCGCTCGACATACATCGCCAGTCCCCAGAGCGTGAAGGCAGCGGCCATCATGTCGAGATGGGCCATCGAACTCTGGGTGAAGAACACCGGATAGAGCGCAGTGCAGAGTACAGTCGCCGCGGCCACAGACTCGGTTGAGACGGTTCGCGCCAACCGCCATAATCCGACCAGCGCGAAGGCCGCCACCATCAGCATTGCTTCCCGCGTGGTGGTTGGCGTGAACGCGCTGAACTTCCACCAGAAAGCGAGCCACAGCATCACCAGCGGCGGATGGGCATTGGATAACGTGGTGTGGGGAATCAGCGAGCCGGTCAGCAGCAGGTCGCGCGCGGCGGGCACGAAGTATCCGGCTTCGTCCCAGAAATACGGCAGGCGCAGCAGGAAAGCGTGGGTGAGAAACAGGAAGGTAAAGATGAGTGCGTAGGCAAGAAGATACGTGCGCGCACTCGCCATCCAGCTATTGGGCTTGACCATCAGGTGACAGGCACTTTTTGTGCGCGTCAAAAATAATACGCCGGACTCAGCAAAAGCTAGTGAATCGGTCCGTTACCCGAGCCTGCACGGGGATCCAGCTTGATCTCACCGAAGGTATTTTCGTAGTTGACCAGGTTCTGCTGCAGGATGGTATGCAGCGCCTTGGCCTGCTGCGGGCTGAGATAAATCCCCTGGAAATTGCGCACTTCCACCCGCGTTTCGTCCTGCTGCTGCAAGGTGCCGAATACCAGAAAGAAGTCCCACACATTGACCCGCACCTGAACGCTGTTGGCGTAGCTTTCGCGATAGTCGGGGGTGTTGGTCAACTGGATGGCTGGCTGCGTGAGGGAGGGCTGTGTCGGATTCGGCATGGATAACCTCTAACTTTCAACGTGAAAGGTGAGTGTACCAAATGCGCAGCACCTGCGTAGGTAAGAGTGATGCCGCCGCTCGGCGGCTCGCAACCTTTCTGTATCGACTCGCACGCCGATGGACTCTAAAGAAACAGGGAACAGCGGGCCGCTATGATATAAGGGCCTTCTAGGCAGAAACGCACTTGTCTATGCCGCAAGCCGAAACCTCGCGCGTCACTCCATCCAGCCTTCGTTCGGGGCAGGGTCTCATTTTCCGCGAGATCCTGACGATGGGCCTGGAGTCGCTGCGGGCCGACAAACTTCGCGCCGCGATGACCGCGCTCAGCATGGCAGTGGGAACGGCAGCCCTGATCCTGGTGGTCACGGTCGCGCTGACCGGAAGAAGCTATGTCCTCGCACAGATTGAGAATGTCGGCACGAACGTCATTTGGGCGGAGTACACCGGCATCTCCAGCGGCCCGTCCAATGCGGGTTTGGGCGACTATCTGACATTGCGGGACATGGTTGCAGTCGAGCAAAACGTGCCCGGCGTGGAGGCGGCCTCGCCGGTGGTCAGCGTTCACCAGACCATGCGGGTGAACTCCACCAACGTTCAGATTCTGGTTTTGGGAGTGGATCCTCAATATGAGCAGGTGCGGCGGCTGGTGGTCAGCAGCGGCCGATTCTTTGACCAGGCGGATTCCGAGTCGGCGACCAAGGTTGCGCTGCTGACCGAGAGCCTGGCGCGACGCCAGTTCGGCTCGCTGGACCTGGCGCTGGGCCAGGTCATCCACATTCACGACATCCCCTTCACCATCATCGGCGTTTTCCGCGAAGGGGTCGACACGATGGGGCGGTCGGAGATTGAAGACAACACCATCCTGATCCCCTTCAGCGTTGCGCGCGTCATCAGCGGGAGCGACTCGGTCAACCAGTTGTACTTCTCGATGGCCAGTTCCGGTTCGATTCCCGAAGCTACCGATCGCATCAAGGCCGTGATCGCGTCGCGTCATAGGCCGGAATCGACGTACGAAGTCAGCAACATGACCGGCGTCTTGCAGGCCGCCAAGAACATTGCTGCGGCCCTCACGGCCGTGCTGCTGTTGTTTGCGGCGGTGACCTTGATTGCCGGCGGCGTCGGCATCATGAACATCATGTGGGCAACGGTTCATGCGCGCACGCATGAAATCGGCGTGCGTAAGGCGGTTGGCGCAACCCGCCGGGGAATCCTTCTGCAATTTCTTTGCGAAGCCCTCTATGTCGCGGTTCTGGGCGGAGTGGCGGGCACCGTTGTCGGGATGGCGATATCGGTTGCGATGCGGCTCTTCATCAACTACCACATAACCATATCGGTGAGCTCCGCCCTGGTTGCCTTGCTGGTTTGTTGCCTGATCGGCGTGATCTTCGGCATTACTCCCGCCCAGAACGCCTCCCGGCTCGACCCGGTCGAGTGTCTCCGCCACGAGTAGGAATGAACGAGCCTGATTCCAGAACTGTTCCCCGCTCGCTCTGGTACATGTTCGCGGCGGCGCTGGTCATCCGGCTGGTTGTGTCGGCGGTGATGGTGCCGCAGTTCCTCGACAATTACCGCGACCACTGGCACTTCGGGTGGGAGATGGGGCGCATCGCCCGTTCGATCTGCGAAGGACACGGCTTCTCGTCGCCCTTCTTCGATCCCAGCGGCCCGACCGCGATGTTGCCGCCGGCATATCCCTACCTGGTGGCGCTGTGCATGAAATTGTTTGGCGGCTTCACCGTCGCCACGACGATGGCGATCCTCTCGCTGAACAGTCTGTTCGCGTCGCTGACGGTCTTCCCCGTGTACTTCCTCGCGAAGCGGGTGCTCGATGAGCGAACCGCACGCGTGTCCGGTTGGGCGTGGGCTTTCTTTCCGTATTCGATCTACCTGGCCAGCGGCCGCATCTACTCCGACCCACTGACTTGCCTCATCGCTTCCCTGCTCTGGTGGCAGACGCTGCGACTGGAGAAGACCCGCGCACTCGGCGATTGGCTGGTGTGGGGCTTGCTGTGGGGAGCTGCAGGCCTGGTGAGTCCGGTGCTGCTGGGACCGCTGCCGTTCCTCGCGGTATGGCTCGCGGTGCGGAGATCGAGGGCCGGGCTGCCGTGGCTGCTGCCAGGACTGGCGTCGGCGCTGATGTTGGTGGCAGTGGTAACTCCGTGGACGGTGCGGAACTATCGCGCTTTCGGTCGCCTGATTCCGCTGCGCGACGGCTTCTGGATGGAAGTACACGTCGGCAATAACGGCGATACCTCCGATGTAACGCCTGACTCGGCCCATCCCACCACCAGTCCGATCGAGTATGCGCAGTGGCGAGCCCTGGGCGAGATCGGCTACATGGACGCCAAGAAGGCACAGGCGCTGGATTTCATTCGCCGGCATCCGGGATTTTTTGTCGGTGTATCGGCACGGCACGTAGTGAACATGTGGACCGGCTTCTGGTCGCTGGATCCCAAGTTTCTCGCCGATGAGCCCTTTCACATTCCTAATACGATTTTTGCGACGGCGATGACTCTGCTGATGCTCGGCGGGCTGCGCTATGCGTGGCTCAACGGTAAAGGGCAGGATGTCTTTCCGCTGGTGCTGATCTTGCTCACCTTTCCCATGGTGTACTACGTCACTCACTCCAGCATGGATTACCGTCATCCTCTGGATCCCATCATCGTGATCATGGATTGCTACTGCGTGCTGGAGTGGCGCCGGCGGCGGAAGATGCGGTTGTCGAGCTAGAACAGCCTTCCTCAACGAACCATCGCTGCCGAGCCTCGGGAGGCGAGCAGCGTTCCTTCCTGCAAAAGAAAACGGCGGCCTCGTACAGAGGCCGCCGAGACGAAGCAGACTAACTTAGAACACCAGCTTGCCCTGGAACTGAATGACACGTGCCGAAGGCAGGTTGGCGAAGAACGCACCGTACGGGCTCGTGGGGAGCGGCGCGGTGGTTAGAGTTTGGCCGAAAGTCGAATCGCCCAAAGTTGCATCGGGCTGATCGAAGCTCGGGTGATTGAATACGTTGTAGAAGTTGGCTCCGACACCGAACGCAAAGCGCTCCGTCAACTTGAAGTTCTTCATGATGCTGAAATCGGAGTCGAAGAACCCAGGTCCACGGTAGATGTTGCGACGCTGATTCGAGAATGAGGTCGGGAACGGCGTAATCGGATTCCCGTTGGCGTCATAAGCGTCATAGAAGTTGGCGCTGTTCAGACAGGGTGTTCCCGAGACGTAGTTCGCAGCAGACCCGCAAGTGCCCTGTCCGCCAGTGATGATCGAAGCAGGCAGGATGCTGGGCGTGTAGTTGCCGACGCCGTTGTTGCCGTCCAGTACTGATGAAAGGCAGGCCGGTACGGGCGAAGAAGTTCTGCGACAGAGTCCATCCACCGAAGGCTCCGTTGGCGAACTTGTTGCCAAACTTCCAAGGCGTCTGCCAAACATAGCTGGCGCTGAAGTAGCTGCGGACGTCGTAGTCGGCGTTACCGTAGTTGTTGCAGCGCAAGCAGGCAGGATTGATCTGGTAAAGGATCGATTCGTTCGTGGTAGCAACGAAAGGCTCGCCCAGACCGCCGTTGGAGATTTCATCCATCGCATGGCTCCAGGTGTAGTTGGCCTGGATGCTGAACCCGTAGGTCAAGCGCTGGGTGAAGGTGGCGGTAAGTCCGTTGTAGTTGGAGACGGCTCCCGAGGTGTACTGCGTAACCGCGGTGAAGACATCGGTGGGCGGAGCTGTTCGGGAACGGAGCAAAACCGGCGCCGTACGCGTTCAGGGCCGGTATTGTCGACCGGGATGCGAACGCCGTGGTTGCCCACATAATTCAGCGAGACCGAGGTCTTGTCGCCAATGGCCTGCTGAATACCCAAGCTCCACTGCTCGTAATACGGAGTGTGGAAGGTACCGGACTGGTTGATGAAGGTCGGCGTCCTGGAAGGCCGGCACCCAACTGCGCCAACAACGAGTCATACGAAGCGCCGTTGGCGAAGCCCGTACGGATGGCCGCTGCCGAAGCCGCACCCTGGATGTAGGGGCTGTTTGGGGTAGTGGTGTCGGCCCATGGCACGCCGTTGCTGTAAACGGAGATGACGTTAGGCATGTTCAACATGAAGTTGTCAGCCACGCCAGCCGCCAGGGCATCGTAGAAGATACCGAAGCCGCCGCGGATGACCGTCTTGTCGCTGCCGCCCGGTGACCACGCGAAACCAAAGCGCGGACCCCAGTTGATGCTGTCCACACCAGAGTAGAGAGCTGTTACGACCCGCATTGACGAACTGGTTATACGGAGTCGAATCGCTGATGGTGCCGTTGTTCAGCAGGGTATTGAAATTGCCGTCCAGCAACGAACCGCAGTTGAGGTTGCACTTCGGGTTGGCGTTGTGCTCCGCACGGAGTGCAAACGTCAGCTTGAGGCTCTTGTTGACGCGCCACTCGTCCTGCGCGTAGAGGCCGAGACCCCAAATGGCAACCGGTTCGGTCAGACGCGAAGGATAGCGCTCGACGGACCTGGGTCGCCGATGCCGTCGTGAAGAAGTCCTGATCCCTGGTCGAACGACAGAACTTCCGGATTGGTTCACTCGGCTGAAGGTGTAGTCGGTGATGTCATAGCGACGGAAGTTCGCACCGAACTTCAGGTCGTGCGCGCCCTTGGTCCAGGACAAGTCATCCACGAACTGATACTGGGTGACGTTGCGGCCCTGCGGGAAGGCGTAAACCTCGCCGCCCACCTGGGTCAGGCTGAAGCCTCGAACCGATGACCGCGATAGGGGAACAGATCGACGGATTGTTCTGGGTAAAGATGGCGCGATAGTAGCTGCCGGCATAAACGAACTGGTTGGTCATATTGGGACTGAAAGTGTGAGTCCACTGACCCTGTCCGTTGTACTGCGGCTGATAGCTGTCGGCCGAGAAAGCCGGATTGATGAAGTCAACCGTGGTCGGCTGAGTTCCATGGTCCATGCTTACGCGCCAGAACAGGTGATCCTTGTCGGACAGGTTGTAGTCAACACGTCCGCTCAGGAGCCACTCACTGGCGTTCTGGGAACCGTTGGTCTGGTAGTTGAAGGTGCAATTGCCCAAGGAGGGGGGCCGCCAGGTACTTGGGGTCCAAGGAAACCGGGAGCATCGCAGCCACCATCGCCGTTCAGCGAGTGTTGCCGCGCCGCCGGCGTTGGCAGCGTAGCCCGGACCACCCTGCATGATGCTGTAATACTTCTGGTAATTAGCAAGCGAAGCGGGATCGTTCGCCGCAACGGCCGCCAAGCTGCCGTTGATGAAGTTCGGAGTCCATGCGGTGACGATCGAGCTGGCCGGCAGGATGAACTTAATGCCTTCGGTGTTGACGAAGAAGAACAGCTTGTCCTTCTTGATCGGTCCGCCGATGGAGGCTGCCCACTGATTGTTGTTGGCGAACGGCTTCGGAGTGTCGGTGGCATTGTTGAACCACGCATTGCCGTTCATCGAGCTGCCGTTCCAGTAGTAAATGGCGTTGCCATGGAACTGGTTGGTGCCCGACTTGGTCACGTAGTTGACCTGCGCACCAGCCTGCTGTCCGTACTGACCGGAGTAAGCGTTGCTGATGACGGTGGCTTCCTGGGTTTCGTTGCGGCCCAACATCAGGTTGGTCGCACCGGAGTTGTTCAGGTTCAGGTACGGATCCATATCGTTCTCGCCATTGACCGTGAACACGTTCGAGGTGGCGGGAAGTCCGTAGACGCTGAAGTTGCCGTAACCGCCGCCGGTGTTCATGGTGGCGCCGGGCGAGGTCTGAGCAATGTAGGTCAGATCGTTGCCGCCGTTGGGCGAGTTGGCGATCAGGTTCTGGTTGAAGTTGGTCGAGAGGTCGGCATTGTCAGCGTTGACCAGCGGAGCGGTCGTGGTGACTTCCACCGTGGTGGACGAGGCGCCCACTGACATCTTCACATCAGCGATGGCAGCCTGGCCGACGTTGACGTTGGCTTTGCTTTCCGTCTTGCTGAAGCCCTGTGCAGTCACCGATACGGTGTAGGTACCCGGGCTCAACAGGGTAAATCGGTAAGTTCCATTGGAACTGGTGGTCGTGGTACGGGTCTGGCCGGTGGCATCGCTCTTCAGCGTGACTGTAGCCGCGGACACAACCGCACCGCTTGGATCGGTGACCGTACCGGTAAGATCACCGGAAATCGTTGACTGCGCCATCATCGACGGCGCCATCACGGCGGCGATCACCAGTACTGCCAGAATCCCGGTGATGAATCTCTTTGCTGTCATATCTCCCCTCAAGACTAGGCTTCTGTTTTTTCTTTTCCTCAATGACTCGGGTGCCAGAGAGGGCCTAATTGCCGGCCGGTAGACACTCCGGCTTCGTAGGAGAGTAGGGCAAGGGACCTTCCAAGTTGGACGTATTCAAAATAAGCTTTAAGTGTCTGATTTAAAAGAGGTAATAGTAGTAGCGTTATCACACCACTTGGCTGGAATTTGCGATTTTGTATATTCCTGTCTCATGAAATATGTAATTTCATAACTCCGAAGCCGGAAATAGACAACCTGAGCGAGAGAAGCTGGCAGGAAAACCGAGGTGTCGGAGACAAAAAAGAGGCTCCCTTGCGGGAGCCTCGTAGACGAGCGGTTGAGCTCGGTTAGGTTAGGTTAGGTTAGAACACCAGCTTGCCCTGGAACTGGATGATGCGTCCCGAAGGCAGACCCGAGAAGAACGATCCGTAAGGACCGGTCGGGGGAGCGGTGGTCTCGAACACCTGACCGAAGTTACCGGTCGAGGTTCCAGTTCCCGTCCAAGAGTCAACCGGCTGAGCAAAGTTCGGGTGGTTGAACACGTTGTACAGGTTGGCGCCGATGCCGAACGCCATTCTCTCGGTCAGCTTGAAGTTCTTGTTGACCGACAGATCGGAGTCGAAGAAGCCAGGTCCACGGAACTGATTGCGGCCCTGGTTCGGGAAGGTGGTCAGGTTGTTAACGGTGGAGAAGCCACCTGCGTTCAGGCAGTTCTGCCCATATTGGTTACAGGATCCCTGCGCCAGGCCGCTAACTTCTGTCGGCAGGAAGGGAGTGTTGCCGTTGTAGTTGCCAACCCCCGAGGTGCTGTCCAGCACGGTCAAAGGCAGGCCAGAGCGGGCGAAGAAGTTCTGCGAGAGCGTCCAGCCGCCGAAGGCGCCATTGACGAACTTGTTGCCGAACTTCCACGGAGTCTGCCACACGTAACTCGCGTTGAACGAGTTGCGGATGTCATAGTCCGAGTTGCCGTAGTTGCCGCAACGCAAACACGACGGATCGATCTGGTACACGATGCTGGTGCTGCTATACGGGAGGTTTCCACCGTTGGAGATTTCATCCATCGAGTGGCTCCACGTGTAGCTGGCCGACACGGTGAAACCGTAGGTCATGCGGCGCTGGTAGCTCGCCGTCAGACCGTTGAAGTTCGAAACCGCTCCCGAGTAAACCTCGGCCACGGTGGAGAAGTTATTGGTGTAAGGAGCGAGCGCCAGACCGCCGACGCCGCCCGTGTAGGCGTTCGGATAATTGGTGATGGGTTCGTCAAGGCCGTGGTTGCCGACGTAGCTCAAGGTCATCGAGCTCTTGTCATCCAACTGCTGCTCGATACCAAGGCTGTACTCCTGATAGCGAGGGCTCTTGAACGTTCCGACGAAGTTGTTGACGCCCGGAGCCGAGAAGCCCGGAAGTCCAGCTAAAAGCGAATTGAAGGACGCGCCGCTGGCGAATCCCGAGCGAATGGCCGCCGCCGAACTGGATGCGGTCTGCCATGCGCCGGTAGGCGTGGTCTGGTCGGCCCAGTTGACTCCGAACAGCGCTTCCGGAATCAGGTTGGGGATGTTGGTCATGGCGTTGTCGCCGAAGATCGACGGGAAGGCGTCGTAGAAGATACCGAAGCCGCCGCGAATGACCGTCTTGTCGCTGCCGCCCGGCGACCAGGCAAATCCAAAGCGCGGAGCCCAATCGATGGTATCCGTGCCGCGGAAGACGCCGGCCTGACCGGAAGTGATCAGCTGATTGTAGGGTGTGTCTCCGCTCGTGCTCGAGGTCAGCAGCGGCGAGCTCAGGTACGAAGCGCAGTTCAGGTTGCAATTCGGATTCGAGTTGTGCTCAGCGCGCAACGCGAGGGTGAGTTTCAGGCTCTTGCTGACCCGCCACTCATCCTGGGCGTACATGCCAAGTCCCCACAGAGCAACCGGCTCGGTAGCGCGTGAGGGGAAGTTCTGCAGGAATTCGCCGGCTACGCCGTCGTAGAGGCCCGTCACCGAAGTGATAACGGCCAGCGGATTATTGAGAACGCTGAACGTGTAATCGGTGATGTCGTAGCGGCGGAAGTTAGCGCCGAACTTCAAGCTGTGCGCACCCTTCGTCCACGAGAAGTCGTCGACGAACTGATACTGGGTGACGTTGCGGCCTTGCGGGAAGACATACACATCGCCGCCCATATCGGTGTAACCCAACGGGGACATGAGGACCGTCGCCGGGAAGACCGAGGTGGTATCGGGGCTCTGGGTGAAGATCGCGCGGTAGTAGCTGCCGGCGTAGATGAACTGGTTGGTGGCATTGGAACCGAAGGTGTGGGTCCACTGTCCCTGACCGTCATAAGCAGGCTGGAAGCTGGCCGCGTCGAATGCCGAGTTGATCGGATCGGCGTAGGTCGCCTGCGTGCCGTGGTCCATACGTACCCGCCAGAACAAGTGATCCTTGTCGGAGAGGTTGTAATCGATACGGCCGCTGATGATGTACTCGGTTCCAGGCAGGGCCGGCGTTGCGCCGTACTGCTGGAAGCAAGGTGCGCCGCCGGATCCGAAGCCAGCCACGCCGTTGAAGTCCTGGCAGCCGCCGGCTCCATCGTTCACCGGAACGCCATTGCCGTAACCCGGCGCGGTCTCGTACAGGTTGAACATCTTGCTGTACAGAGGCAAGGACGCGGGACTGGTGGCTGCGATGTTGGCCAACGTCGAGTTCGCGAACGCAACGGTCGGCGCAAACACGGTCTGCGACGAAGGCACGATGTAGCGAATGCCTTCGGTGTCGGCGAAGAAGAACAGTTTGTCCTTCTTGATCGGTCCACCCAAGGAAGCGGCCCACTCATTGTTGTTGGCGAATGGACGCGGCGTGCCGTTCAGGTTGTTGAAGTAGTCGTTGGCATCCATCGCACGGCCCGTCCACCAGTACTCGGCGTTGCCGTGGAACTGGTTGGTACCGGACTTGGTGACGTAGGAAACCTGCGCACCCGCCTGCTGTCCGTACTGGCCGGAGTAGGCGTTGGTGACGACGGTCGCTTCTTCGATGTCGTTCTTGCCCAGCGTCAGGTTGGTGGCGCCGGAGTTGTTCAGGTTCAGGTACGGATCCATGTCGTTCTCGCCGTTAACCGTGAACAGGTTCGAGGTGGCGGGAAGACCGGAGGTCTGGAAGTTGCCGTAACCCATGCCGGTGTTCATGGTGACGCCGGGCGCGGTCTGGGCGATGTAGGTGATGTCGTTACCGCCGTTGGGCTGATTGGCGATCTGGACCTGGCCGAAGTTGGTGGACAGATCGGCGTTGTCAGCCTGCACCAGCGGTGCCGTGGTGGTGACTTCGACGGTCTGGGTGTTGCTGCCCACCGCCATCTTCAGATCAGCGATAGTGGCTTGGCCGACAGCGATCTGCGCGGTCGTCTGCGCCTTGCTGAAGTTTGCAGCCGAAGCGGTAACGGTGTAGCTGCCCGGCGGCAGCAGCGAGAAGCGATACGCGCCGCTACCGTTGGTGGTCGTGGTGTGGGTAGCGCCGGTGGCGTCGCTCTTGATCGTTACCGACGCGGCGGAAACGACTGCACCGCTTGGATCGGTAACTGTACCGGTAAGGTCACCCGAAACCAACGACTGCGCCATCAGGGACGGCGCCATCATCAGGGCGACTACCAGCAGAGCCAGCAATCCAGTGATGAATTTCTTTGTTGTCATGTATCTCCTCGTGCTTCGATTTCTTCTTCACGCGCTTGCGGAAAGCAAGGCTCGATTGCTAAATCCTGCACTTGGCTTTTCAGCCCGGGATCCAGAGACTCCTGGGTGCAGGGAACTTGGTGTGAAGAGTTAGTGCAAAGCTGCTGCCACTTGCGCGAGGAGAAAGAAAGCCCGGAAAAGCCTCTACTTGCAGCAGTCTTATAAATGAACGGAATTGAAATTGGATAGGAATCCTTCTGCTTTTCACAGCCAGAGCTTATCGAAATCCTATTTTCTGAAGAACGCAGAGTTTCAGTTAAGAAGTATCGCAACTATTGAACTGTGCCGGTATCGAGAATCGGCTTCTGGGAAGCAATATTTTGATTCATGTGACTTCTTTTGACATGAAGAAAATGTAATGGGCGATGCGTCGATTTCTCCTGCCATTGTCGAAATTCGAGTAGCAAAATTGGCGGCTCCGCGAACAGAGCCGCCATCTCCGAGGTTGCAGGTTAGAAGACCACCTTGCCCTGGAACTGGATGATGCGTCCCGAGGGCAGACCCGAGAAGAACGCTCCGTAAGGACCGGTCGGCGGGGCCGTGGTTTGCAGAACCTGACCGAAGCTGCCCGCGCTGAAGGTGTCTACCGGCGAAGCAAAATTCGGATGGTTGAAGACGTTGTACAGATTGGCGCCGAAGCCAAGAGCCACCCGCTCCGTCAGCTTGAAGTTCTTGTTGACCGAAAGATCGGAATCAAAGAACCCAGGCCCACGGAACTGATTGCGGATTTGGTTCGGGAACGTCGTGAGCGCGCCGGCAGTGGTGAAACCGGCGGAGTTCAGACAGTTCAATCCATATTGATTGCAGCTGCCCTGGCCGGCACCAATCACTTGCGCGGGGAAATAGGGCGTGCTGCTGTTAAACGAGTAGTTGCCGATGGAGCTGCTGCTGTCGAGCACCGTCAACGGCAATCCAGAGCGGGCGAAGAAGTTCTGCGACAACGTCCAGCCGCCAAAGGCGCCGTTGACGAACTTGTTGCCAAACTTCCACGGAGTCTGCCACACGTAGCTCGCGTTGAACGAATTGCGGATGTCGTAATCCGAATTCCCGTAATTGCTGCACTTCAGGCAGAGCGGGTTGAGCTGATAGCTGATGCTGGTCAGCGTGTTGTACGGAGTACTGGGAGAACCATCGTTGGAAACTTCATCGATCGAATGGCTCCAGGTATAGCTGGCCTGCACCGTGAACCCGTACGTCATACGGCGCTGGTAGCTGGCGGTCAGACCGTTGTAGTTGGAAACTGCACCAGAGTAGACCTCGGCGACGCTGGCGAAGTTGTTGCTGAAGGGTGTGGCGGAAAGACCACCAATGGGAAGCCCGGCCGGCGTAGCCGAGAACGCATTGGGGTAGTTGGTGATCGGAATGTCGAGGCCGTGGTTGCCCACGTAACCGAGAGTCATCGAGCTCTTGTCATCCAACTGCTGCTCGATGCCAAGGCTGTATTCCTGATAGCGAGGCGTCTTAAACGTTCCGATGAAGCTGTTGATATTCGGAGCGCTGAAGCCGGGCACCTGCGTCGACAGCGAATTGAAAGACGCGCCGCTGGCGAATCCCGAACGAATGGCTGCCGCCGAACTGGACGCGGTCTGCCATGCGCCGGTAGGCGTCGTCTGGTCGGCCCAATTCACTCCGAAGAGTGTCTCCGGAATCAGGTTGGGAATGTTGGTCATGGAGTTGTCGGCGAAGATGGAGGGGAAGGTATCGTAGAAGATACCGAAGCCGCCACGAATCACCGTCTTGTCGCTGCCGCCCGGTGACCAGGCAAAACCGAAGCGGGGAGCCAGGTTCACGGTGTCGGTACCGCGGAAGACGCCTGCCTGGTTGGCGAGGATCATCTGGTTGTAAGGAGTATCTCCGCTCACGCTGGTTCCCAGGAACGGGCTGCCCAGGTAAGAAGCACAGTTCAGGTTGCAGTTCGGATTGGAGTTGTGCTCGCCACGCAGTGCCAGCGTGATCTTCAGGCTCTTGTTTACGCGCCATTCATCCTGGGCGTACAGTCCCAGTCCCCACAGCGCGACCGGCTCCGTCTGACGGTTGGGGAAATTCTGCACGAATTCTCCAGCGGTGCCGTTATAGAAGTCGGTGACGGAGGTGATGACCGACAGCGGATTGTTGAAGGTTCCGAAGGTGTAGTCAGTAATGTCGTAGCGGCGGAAGTTTGCGCCGAACTTCAAGCTGTGCGCACCCTTCGTCCACGAGAAGTCGTCGACGAACTGATACTGGGTGACGTTACGGCCCTGCGGGAATGCCGCCAGGTCGCCGCCCAGATCCGTATAGCCCAGCGGAGACATCAGGACTTGCGTCGGGAACACGGTATTGGCGTCAGGGCTCTGGGTGAAGATCGCGCGGTAGTAGCTGCCGGCGTAGATGAACTGGTTGGTGGCATTGGAACCGAAGGTGTGGGTCCACTGTCCCTGTCCATCATAAGCAGGCTGGAAGCTGGCCGCGTTGAAAGCCGAGTTGATGGGATCGGCGAATGTGGCCTGGGTGCCGTGGTCCATACGTACTCGCCAGAACAAGTGATCCCTGTCGGAGAGGTTGTAATCGATACGGCCGCTGATGATGTATTCGGTGCCCGGCAGAGCAGGCGTAGCTCCGTACTGGCCGAAGCAGTTGCCCGCGTATCCGGTGAAGTCGATGCAACCGGTGCCGCCGCCCGCGATGGGAGACAGCCGGTTGTATCCGGGCGCCGACTCGTAGAGGTTGAACATCTTGCTGTAGAGCGGCAGCGAAGCCGGACTAGTAGCTGCGATGTTCCCCAAGACTGCATCAGCGAAACCTGGCGTGGGAGAGAACACGGTCTGCGACGAAGGCACGATATAGCGAATGCCTTCGGTGTCGGCGAAGAAGAACAGTTTGTCCTTCTTGATCGGTCCACCCAGGGAAGCTGCCCATTCATTGTTGTTGGCGAACGGACGGTCAACGCCGTTCAGATTGTTGAAGTAGTCGTTGGCATCCATCGCACGGCCCGTCCACCAGTACTCGGCGTTGCCGTGGAACTGGTTGGTGCCGGACTTGGTGACGTAGGAAACCTGCGCACCCGCCTGCTGTCCGTACTGGCCGGAGTAGGCATTGGTGACGACCGTAGCTTCCTGAACATCGTTCTTGCCCAGCGTCAGGTTGGTGGCCCCGGAGTTGTTCAGGTTCAGATAGGGATCCATGTCGTTCTCGCCGTTGACCGTGAAAAGGTTCGAGGTGGCGGGAAGACCGGAGGTCTGGAAGTTGCCGTAGCCCATGCCGGTGTTCATGCTGACGCCGGGCGCGGTCTGGGCGATGTAGGTGATGTCGTTACCGCCATTGGGCTGATTGGCGATCTGGGTCTGATTGAAGTTGGTGGACAGGTCGGCGTTATCCGCCTGCACCAGCGGCGCCGCGGTGGTGACTTCGACGGTCTGGGTGTTGTTGCCGACTGCCATCTTCATATCGGCAATCGTCGCCTGGCCAACCGCGATCGAAGTCGTGGACTGGGCTTTGCTGAAGCCGGTAGCCGACGCGGTGACGGTGTAGTTGCCTGGCTGCAGGAGCGAGAAGCGATACGCGCCGCTGCCGTTGGTGGTGGTGTTTCGCGTCTGGCCGGTAGCGTCGTTCTTCAACGTCACCGCGGCTCCCGACACGACTGCACCCGAAGGATCGGTGACCGTGCCGGTGAGATCGCCCGAGACCAACGATTGCGCCATCAGGGACGGCGCCATCATCAGGGCGACTACCAGCAGAGCCAGCAATCCGGTGATGAACCTCTTTACTGTCATGTTGTCCTCACACTGCGCTTGCTTTGAATCGCATGCTGGCGAAAATTCGCTGGCATGACGGGAACCTGCACGCGACGTCCGGTTCAGCTTGGGCTGCGAGAAGTTCATCGCGGTGCAGGAATTCATGCCCTCGATCCGTGCAAAATGCCTGCCACTCACCTGCGGGGGAACAGGCGGCGTGCAACTGCCGCGCTTGCAGCGAGATGAGCAACCAGGCGGGCGGGGCGTTCCGGAAAAATCCTTCTGCTTTCCGGAATTCGCCCATTTTCGCATCCAGTTTTCTGAATATTGCGAGTACAACAGTTAACAAGTATCGCAACTATGCAACTGTCCGATTATGGAAAATTATGCGGTTCGTGCAGGCGGGCGATAGAGTTCATCACGCTGGAATGCGCTTGATACCTGCGCTTGGGGGAACTTGCGGCGGGAAGAACTCACGCCGGGAACACTGGCGCAGGCTAAGATTTTTGCCTTGCAACGATGGAAATGGGATGAGGCACAGTTTCGCGAGTTTGGATCTCACCGCGAGACGGACTAGTCACACTGACTTCGGGGAGCGGCTTGCGTCCAATTACTTCAAAGGCATGGTGTAGTAGCCCGTCCGGTTGCGGACAATCAAATCAGACGGGTTGGGGTAGTCCTTGGTCGCAGGATCGATCTTTATTTCAATGCGGCGGTAATCGGAGTCAGCCAGGCGCTCGGAGGGATAGTAGGCGATCAGGTATTGCGTACGCAGCTCGTCGCTGATCTGACGAAATGCGGCATCCAGCTGGTTCATCCCGCTGGCATAGAAATATTTTCCGCCGGTATCGCGCGAGAGCTGAATCAGCGCGTGCTCGCCGCCGAGATCGCGGCCGGCGCTGTTCTCAATGGGTACGATAATGATGCTGTACAGGATGACTTCGGCGGCTTGGGCAGCGCGCACCGCTTCCTGGTAATTCGTCTTGCTGACCGTGTCGCCGCCGTCGGTGATCACTACCATGACTTTTCTGCCACGGCGCGCGAGCAGCGCATCCGAGCCGAGGTAGAGGGTGTCGTATAGGGCCGTCGCGGCTCCCGAGTGCACGCGGTTGATGGCGCGGTCAATGGTATGCAGGTCGGAAGTGAATGGCGTCAGCTGGTCGACGATCTCGCTGAACTGGAAGAGCGACAGGCCGTCGATCGGGCGGAGGATGGCATGCGCGAAACGCCGCGCTGACTCAAGCTCGAGTTTCTGATCGCCGCGCGTGCTCAGGCTGGTATCGATGGCAACGACGATGGAGAGCGGTAACTCCGATTCGCGATGGAACACCGCAATCTGCTGCGGCTTGCCGTCTTCGAAGACCTTGAAGTCCTCCTGCTTCAGCGTCGATACCGGCGCACCACTGCCGTCAGTCACGGTGGTGAAAACGTTCACCAGCTTCACGTTCACTTTGAACGTAGCGGATGGCTGTTCATCCTGATCCGTCGATTGCTGTTGCTGCTGTTGCGGCTTCGTATCGGGAGGATGCGGCACCTGCGCCGGCTTAGGTTGCGATAGGGAATCGGGCGGGTGCGGTACCGTGCTCGTCGAATCCTGCGACTGCGCGCAAGCTGCCGCCGTCAGAGCCAGGGGCAACAGCATTGACGGCAGAACGATGCCGAGCAATCTGGAAAATTTGGGCCGAAAAGGCATCTGCTGAATTAAACACCGCTTGAGCTATTTTGACGCGCTCTGGTCTGCGCGAGGAATGTCCGGCGGAAACGGTTCTCCGTCGGACCATACTGCTCCATCTTCGAAGAATTCCTTCTTCCAGATGGGCACCGTAGTTTTCAGGGTATCGATGAGCCAGCGGCAGGCGTCAAAGGCCGCGGCCCGATGCGCCGATGCAACTGCTATATAGACGCTGGTTTCGCCAATCTGTAAGCGGCCCAGTCGATGCACGAGGCGCACATCGCGAATGGCGAAGCGGGATAACGCTTCCGTCGCCAGCTGCTCCATCTTGCGCAGGGCCATCGGCTCGTAGCCGCTGTAATCAAGATACAAAGTCCGGCGTCCACGCGAGTTGTTACGCACGATGCCGTCGAAGGTCGCCACCGCGCCGTCTTCCGGCCGTTTAATCTGCTGGAGAATTGTTTCGGCGGCGATCGGCGCAAGCACCAGGCTGGCATGCTTGGAGGTAAGCGGCAGCTCGGCTCACAACTCCGGCTCCAGCTTCCACCGCTCACCGGAGGAATCAACGCCACTTCATCGTTCTCGCGCAGAGTTGCCGCCGCATCGGCGTATTCGTAGTTCACCGCCAGGGCGATGGCCCCGCGAAAGTCCTGCAACTTGGGAACACGTCGCTGCAGCTCTGCATAGAGCTCGCCCGCGGTAGCCTGCTCGCGCAACTCGACCGCGTCGCGCTCTCGGCCGGCGATCTCCCGCAACATCCCCATGTAAAGAACTCGTACCTGCATCCCAGTTACAAGGATAACCCAGTAGCGCGCCTCGTTCCGTGAGCGGTTCGGCTCAGCCGCGCCTGCCTGCCCTTATCAGATCCCGGAATTTGCGTCATAGTATTGGCAAGGCATTTCCGCACCGTGGCGGCAGGGGCACATCTCTTATTCTCAGCGGGGTCTCCGATGAACTCGTTGTCGCCGGTTTCTGCTCTTCTCCGCAGATCGCTGCTTTACGTTTGTCTGCTGCTCGTACTCGCGTCGGCTGCTTTCGCGCAAGTCGATACCAAGGTTTATCCGGCTCCTGATTTCGGAGCGGATGGCACCTGGCTGGACCAGGGCGCGCCCGTGCCGCACCACATCGCCGACTATCGCGGCAAGGTCGTGCTCATCGACTTCTGGGAGTACACCTGCATCAACTGCATTCGCGATTTCGCGGTGGTCAAGCGCTGGTACACCAAGTATCACCAGTATGGTTTTGACGTCATCGGCGTCCACTTCGGCGAGTTCAACATCGGCTTCGACGTGAACAACGTTCGCGAGGCCGCGCAAAGCTATCACCTGCCCTGGCCCGTCCTCGCCGATCTGAAGGGAACAACGTGGAACGCCTACCACTCCGACGGCTGGCCCAATCGCTACTTGATCAATCCTCAAGGCCAGGTCGTGATGAAGGTGTTCGGCGAGGGCAACAACGTTGTCATGGAGCAGAAGATCCGCGAGCTGCTGGCCGTCGCGCATCCCGAGGTGCTGAAGATACCGCTCGATCCAGCCGAGGACGACTTCAAGCCCGAGTGTGGCGTGCCGACGCAGGAAACCTACGTCGGCGAGATCTACGGGCGCAGCTCGGTCGACGATATGAACGGGCACCATGAGGGCGATGAAGCCGAGTTCCTGCCTCCGCACTCGCCGCCCGACGGAGGCGTGATGCTGGTGGGGCGCTGGAAGGTCGGCAAGGACGGCGTGACTTCGCTGGGACAAGACGCCGGCGCCGAGATCCGTTATCACGCTCGCTCGGTCTACGCGGTGATGAGCCTGAACGGCGCAAAGTCGGTGAAGGTCTATCTGTTTCAGGATGGCAATCCGTTTCCCAAAGAGAGCGCGGGAGCGGATGTGAAGTTCGACAGCAAGGGCGCTTACGTCGAGGTGAATCAGGGACGCATGTATTACCTGGTGCGGACGCCGAACTTCAGCGCGCATCTGCTGTCGTTGAATCCGGAAGGACCGGGATTGACCCTGAACTCCTACACCTTCGGCAACAACTGCCAGTTGCAGGATCATCCATAAGGGGGACGCTAGTAACGGCCGTTCTCGATCCACGACTTCACTTCGGCTTCGACATCGAAGCCGACGCTGCCCATGATGAAGCGGCCGTCGAGTTCGTAGGCGCAAACTTCCAGCGGTGTTCCCGAATATCCGCTGTGCAGGTAGCCGCGCACATACAGACGCGCGAATTCGTCTACGCCGAGCAAGCGATACTGCACGATGTGCACCATCTCGTGAAAGATGAGCTGCGGCGTCAGCGGATCGTGGAAGACCACGACGTCGTCGAAGGTGATGGCCGCCATGGTGGTGAAGTCCGGCAGGCCGGTGAAACCGAGTTTTTGCAGTTCGCTGTAAAACGGAGGATTGGATACGCGCTGCTGACCGGGTTGCAGGACGCGAATGCGCTCCAGGTCTGAGGCAGAGAAAAAGCGCAGCCAGAGTTCGCTAAAGGCCAGCGGCGCCGCCTGCGGAAAATAGCTGGCCCGCTGCGCCCGGATGTACTCGGCTACGGCTTCCGTGAACGAGGCAATCTCTGTCGGCGACAGGTTCGGCCGCGAAGGCTCCCGCTCTTGCTTGCTTGCTAACAACCCTTACTCCATGTCCCGCCAGTTCGGTCCTACGCCTACTTCCACCTTCAATGGGACCTTGAGCTCATGTACCTGCTCCATGCGCTCGGTGACCAGTCTCTTCATAGTATCTATCTCGTCGGCGGCGACTTCAAACACAAGTTCGTCATGAACCTGAAGGAGCATCCGGGAACGCAACCCCTGCCGGCGCAGGTCGGCATCGATGCGAATCATGGCCAGCTTGATGAGATCGGCGGCCGTGCCCTGCAATGGCGTGTTGACTGCCGTGCGTTCGGCAAAGCCGCGCAGGTTGAAGTTCTTGCTGTGAATGTCGGGGATGGGGCGCACGCGCCCGAAGAGGGTCTTCACCTTCTGCTCGCGGCGAGCCTCGTCCAGTGTGCGGTCGATGAATTCGCGCACCCCGCTGTACTTCTCGAAGTAAGCGTCGATGAAGCGCTTGGCTTCTTTGGTATCGATGCCAAGCTGCTGCGACAGTCCGAACGGCGACAGCCCGTAGACGATGCCGAAGTTCACGGCCTTGGCGCGCCGGCGGTGCTCGGCATCGACCATCAGCGGAGGCACGCCGAAGACCTGCGAAGCCGTCAGCGTGTGGATGTCCTCCCCGGTGCGATAGGCCTCGACCAGAAGCTTGTCGCCGGAGTAGTGCGCCAGCAGCCGAAGCTCGATTTGCGAATAGTCGGCAGCGAGCAGCACGAAGCCCGGCTCGGCGATGAAGGCCGCGCGAATCTCGCGTCCAAGCTCGGTGCGGATGGGAATGTTCTGCAGGTTCGGATTCACCGACGACAGTCGACCGGTCGCCGATCCAGCCATGTTGAAGGTCGTATGCAGCCGCTTGGTGCAGGAGTTCAGCAGCGCGGGCAGTGCGTCGACGTAGGTCGACTTCAGCTTGGAAAGCTGGCGATAGTCCAGCACCATCTTCGGAACGTCGTGCTCGGCCGCGAGCCCTTCGAGCACATCGACGGCGGTGGAGATGGTTTTGCCCTTGCCGTACTTGATCGGCTTAGGCAGATTCAGCTTGTTGAAGAGCACGTCGCCAAGTTGTTTGGGCGAATTGATATTGAACTCGAACCCGCACTTGTCGTAGATCTCGCGGGCCTTCATGCCGATGTCGTTTTCCAGGCGCCGCGACATCTCGGCGAGAACATCGCAATCGAGTTTGACGCCGGCCTCTTCCATGCGCGCCAGCACCGGCACCAGCGGCAGATCAATCTCGTCGTACACCTTGCGCAGGTCGGCCTTATCGACTTCAGCGCTCAATTTATCGGCCAGCCGTAAGGTGATGTCAGCGGCCTCGGCGGGCGATGGCCCCATCTTCAGATTGAACTTGCGGAAGGCCACGACCGGAAGTGCATAGGTCGAGTAGGTCGGATCGAGCAGATAGGCGTACAGCAAGGGATCGTGCTTCACTCCCGCGATGGCCATGCCCTGCTCGCGCAATGTGTGCGTGGCCGATTTCAAATCGTGAATCGTCTTCGCGATCTTCTCATTGGCCAGCGCTTCTTTCAACGGCGCTGCTGCCGGCGAATCGTCGAGCGTCAAGGCCAGAGCTTTGCCTTCTTCGGCAGAGATCGCGACTCGCTGCGCCGCCGTCGATACGGTAATTGGCGCCGCTGCAGTCAGCGACAACTGCTCGCTCTCCGGCTCCTCGGCTTCTTCCGCTCTCCGCCGTCGCTCCCGCGCGTCAGCCGAGAGTTCCAGCGCGATCGCCAGCGTCTTTCCCTGGCTTGCTCGCCGCAGCGATGACGGCCTTCACATCAGCAGCGCTCTTGGCGTCGCGGTAATCGGTTTCTCCCAGCTCGATGCTCTCGCTCAGGAAGTCCTGTACCAGGGTGTTGAATTCCAGTTCGGTGAACAGCGCCCGCGCGCCAGCGGCATCAGGCTCCTGCGCCTTCATCTTCTCCGGCTCGAACTCAACCGCGACGTTGCGGTCGATCGTCACCAGTTTTTTGCTGACCAAAATTGCGTTGCGGTTGTTCTGCAGCGACTCGCGATAGGTTTTGCGCTCGACCTCATCAGCGTGGTCCAGAGCGCCCTCGACGGTGCCGAAGCGCTGAATCAACTCCACCGAGCCCTTGTCGCCGATACCGGGCGCGCCGGGAATATTGTCGATGGAGTCGCCGCGCAGAGCCATCACGTCGACGACGCGCTCGGGAGGCACGCCCAGGATCTCTTCTACCTTGGCGGCGTCGCAAATCAGGTTGTCCTTCGGCGGGTTCAACACGCAGATGCGATCGCTCACCAGCTGCATCATGTCCTTGTCGCTGGAGACGACGAAGACGCTGTAACCCGCGTCGGCAGCCTTCTGCGCGAGCGTGCCGATGACATCGTCGGCTTCGAAGCCCGGCATCTCGAGGATCGGAATGCGATAGGCGTCGAGCGCGCGCCGGATGTACGGCACCTGCTGCGCCAGATCGTCGGGCATGGCCGCGCGATTGGCCTTGTAGCCGTCGTAAGCGTGATCGACATAGGTCTGCGTTTTGCTGTCGAACTTGCGCAGGCTGGTGATCTCGTTCGCCTGCACGTCGCGGAAGGTCGGCGCGCTGACGTCGAAGACGGCGGCCAGGTACTCGGGCGAGAAGTCGGCCCGCAGCTTGCGCAGCATGTTGACGAACACGAACGTCGCGCTGGTCGGGATGCCGGTTTTGGTCGACATCGGGCGTTGCCGCGCCATGGCGTGATAGGCGCGGAAGATGAACGACATGGCGTCGATCAGGTAAATGCGTCCCTTGGAACCGGCGGGCTCAGCCGGAACGACGACAGCCGTTTTAGGCGCAGCCGATTTCGCCGCGCTGGCCGGCTTGGCAGCGCTGGAGACGGTGGCGGACTTCGCGGTTTTCTTCGTGGAAGGCAAGGGATGATTTTATCAAGCGAGGAGGCACTGCTGGCGGGGGATAGTCTTGGTCTAGTGCCGAATTCCTCTCACGCGAGGATCGCCGTAGGGCAGGAAGCCAGCCTTGCATGAACGCTTAGGCTCGGAATACCCCAGCGGCACAAGCGCGAAAGGTGATAGGCCCGCCCTTTGGGGCGCGGGCTCGCGCCAAATTCACATTGCCATGTTGAATCAAGATGCCCGGACTGCTTGCTCCAAATTCGCACTTCTCCGTGGTGAACCCTCCGCCTCACTCTACGAACATGCAATCGCCATACGAATAAAACCGATATCGCTCCCGCACGGCGTGCTCGTACGCCTGCAGCACGCGCTCGCGGCCGGCGAGGGCCGAGACCAGCATCAGCAGCGTCGATTTCGGCAGGTGAAAGTTCGTCAGCATGGCGCCGACTACTTTGAACTCGAAGCCTGGGTAGATGAAGATGTCGGCTTCTCCGGACTGGGGAACAATAGGCTGATCACGGAAATCCCCGCTCAAGCAAACCCGGCTTGAACGGGGCACCCGGTGTTCTTCGGAAGAATCCATTCCCGCGACGGTCTTGAGGGTGCCCCGTTCGAGCCGGTTTTGCTCGGGCGGGGACTTTCTCACCGCATACTCCAGCGTCCGCACCGTCGTGGTCCCAACCGCAACGATCCTTCGTCCTGCATCCCTCGCCCGCTGGATCTTCTGCGCCGCTTCCGGCGAGATCTCGTACCACTCCTTGTGGAGCTTGTGCTCCTCGACTACTTCGACCCGCACCGGCTGAAATGTTCCCAGTCCCACATGCAGAGTCAGTTCGGCCGTCTCGATCCCGCGCTGGCGAATCCTCTCCAGGATCTCGGGCGTGAAATGCAGCCCGGCGGTCGGCGCCGCCACCGAGCCCAGGGGCTTGGCGTAGACCGTCTGATACTGTTCGCGATCCTCGAGCGTGTCGGGGCGGTCGATGTAAGGCGGCAGCGGAATGTGCCCGATGCGGCTTAGCACCGCGAAGAAATCGTCGACTGCGTCGAATCGCAGATGGCGCTCGCCGAACGTACCGCGGTCGACGATCTCCGCCGCTAACTCATGCGACGCTTCGTTAGCGTCGCCGCCGAAGTAGATGCGTTCGCCGATCCCCAGCTTGCGTCCGGGATGCACCAGAGCTTCCCAGACCATCGGTTCATCCGACAGCTTCCTGGTCAGCAGCACTTCGACCTTGCCGCGCAGGAACTCCTTCGCCGCCGGGTTCAGTTCCGACACCCGCTGCGCGCGCGAACCGCTGCGGTGTCCGAACAGGCGCGCCGGCAGGACTTTCGTATTGTTGAAGACCAGCAGATCGTCAGGCCGGAGCAGGTCAGGGAAATTCCGAAAGGACAGATCCTCCAGGCGGTCCGAGCCGCGGTCAACGTGCAGCATGCGCGCCGCGGCGCGGTCGGCCAGCGGCTGGCGCGCAATGAGTTCGTCGGGAAGGTAGAAGTCGAAGTCGGAGACCAGCACATACCCATTGTCACGCTAACAGCGCAACGCTGCGGCCTTGCGACCGCGCAACCCGCATCACAACATTGTGTGCATCTTTCCTTTTCCGGCGGGCAAAGGCTGCGGTACGATAGAAGTATTGGTGTCCCGCTTCGGGGTGTCCAATTCCCGACCATGAAGACGGAGCAACAGCACCGGGAAGAGATCGTCCGCTTCGGCAAATTGCTGCACCAGGCAGGCCTGGTTGCCGCAACCGACGGCAACCTCTCCGTACGCATGGAGAACGGCAGCATCCTCTGCACGCCTACGCTGATGAGCAAGGGCTTGATGGAGCCGGAAGACCTGGTCATTGTCGATGAACACGGCAAGAAGCTGAGCGGCACGCGCGGGGTCTCCAGCGAGCTCGCCATGCACCTATTGATTTACGGCAAGCGTCCTGACATTCGCGCCGTTGTGCACGCGCATCCACCGACAGCGACGGGCTTTGCCGCGGCCGGAATGGCACTGGACTGCGCTCTCTGTGCCGAGCTCATCGTCACTCTGGGATCGGTGCCGCTGGCCAGCTACGAAACTCCGGGCACGCCTGAACTCGCGGCAGCTCTGGAGCCGCTGGTCGCCGACCACGAGGCCATCCTGATGGCGAACCACGGCGTTGTGACCTACGGCGTCGACCTGCTGAACGCGTTCATGAACATGGAAACCGTGGAGCACTTTGCGAAGATCGCACTGGTCACGCACATGTTAGGCAAGCAGCAGCCCCTCAGCGACCAGCACGTCAGCAAACTGCGTGAGATCCGCACCAAGTACCTCGCCCACAACCACGCCATGGCTCAGGGCAAAGACTAAGCTCCCCCTTTCGCAAAACCCAATTCTCCACTTTACAAACAGTGTCCGGAAGCGGACACTTCTATTCGAGAGGGGACACCCAGCCTCTTTGCAGCGCCCTCGACAGCCGCAGTAACTCGCTGATCGTGCGGCAGTTAACCGCGCCGGCAAATGGTGCCCCGCTTGCACCAAGGACTACGCAATGGATATCGCCCGTCCCGAAATCAAGAAACAAAAACGACGCCGCCAGATCCTCTGGTCCGCCGCCGCTCTGGTGGTGCTGGTGGGAGTGACGGTGGGCATCTCGCGCCTCAAACCGGCGGCGCCCACGGTTGACCGCAGCACCATATGGACCGACACCGTGAAGCGCGGCTCCATGCTGCGCCAGGTGCGCGGCCTGGGCTCGCTCACTCCCAGCCACGAAGATGTCCGGCAAATTCCCGCCGAAACCGAAGCGACTGTCATACGCATTGATAAACTGCCGGGCTCGCAGGTCACCGCCGACACCATTCTGGTTGAGATGAGCAATCCCCAGTTGGAGCAGGAAGCGCTGGATGCGCAGCTCCAGGTCAAGGCTGCGCAAGCGGAGTATGCCAGCCTGAAGGTGAAGCTGGATAGCGATCTGATGAACCAGAAGGCAGGCGCCGCCACGGTCAACGCTGACTACAACGAAGCGCAGCGGCAGGCACAGACCGACAAGTCTCTCTACGATCTCGGCGTCATCTCCGGTTTGGCCGCGAAAGCCTCCGAGGGCAAGGCGCAGGAGATGGACACGCGCGACAAGATTGAAGATCAGCGCTTGAAGATCAACCAGGACGCCATCAAGTCGGAGCTCGCGGTGCAACAGGCCAAGGTCGATGAGATGCGCGCGCTGGCCGACCTGAAGCAGCAGCAACTAGAGCGCCTGAAAGTGAAGGCGGGCGTCGATGGCGTGCTGGTCGAGTTGCCGCTGCAAGTAGGACAGCATGTGCTGCCCGGCACCGAGCTGGCGAAGATCGTCCAGCCGAACCACCTGATGGCTGAGCTGAAGATTCCCGAAACGCAGGCGCGCGACGTGCAGATCGGCGAGCCCGCGTCCATCGATACCCATAACGGCGTCATCGCCGGCGAAGTTAGCCGTGTGGATCCCGCGGTGCAGAACGGCACGGTTACGGTCGACGTGAAGCTGACGGGCGAGCTGCCTAAGGGCGCGCGGCCTGATTTAAGCGTGGACGGAACTATCGACCTGGAGAAGCTGGAGAACGTGCTCTACGTGGGACGCCCGGCCTTTGGCCAGGAGAACAGCACCATCTCGATGTTCAAGCTTGACCCGTCGGGGAACGCCGCGACGCGCGTGCAGGTAAAGACCGGCCGCGCTTCGGTGAACCTGATCCAGATCGACTCGGGATTGAAGGAAGGCGACACCGTGATTCTGTCGGATATGTCGCGCTGGGATAACACCGATCGGGTGCGGCTGGAGTAAGCGCGCAGTTTGCAGTTCGCTTTTCGCCAGAAAGCTTTTGCGAATGGATGCGAACGCCGAACCAAGTATACGGAGATTGCGTAGATAAGGATGGCCGGGGAGTTTCCTCCGGCAAAGAACGAAAAACGAGTAGCGAAGATCGACTCTACTCCAAGGATTGGACAACAACATGAGCGAAGCAGCAGGCATTCCGCTGATTGAAATCGAGAATATGACCAAGGTCTTCTACACCGACGAGGTGGAGACGCACGCCTTGTCGGGTGTGCACCTGATGGTGCGCAAAGGCGAATACGTCGCCATGTCCGGGCCGTCGGGTTGCGGCAAGTCGACTCTGCTCTCCATCATCGGCCTGCTGGATACGCCGACCGCCGGCAAGTACAACCTGAACGGTTCGCCGGTGGCGAACCTGGACTTCGGCGACCGCTCGCGCATCCGCAATCGCGAGATCGGCTTCATCTTCCAGAGTTTTAACCTCATCGGCGACCTCACCGTGTACGAGAACGTTGAGCTGCCGCTGACCTATCGCGACGGCATGCCGTCGGCCGAGCGCAAACGGCGCGTGCTGGAATCGCTGGAGCGCGTCGGCATGGCGCACCGTCTGCGTCACTACCCTTCGCAGCTCTCCGGTGGTCAGCAGCAACGCGTGGCCGTGGCGCGCGCCCTGGCGGGATCGCCCTCGATCCTGCTGGCTGATGAGCCGACTGGAAACCTGGATTCGCGTAACGGCGAAGCTGTCATGGAGCTGTTGCAGAAGCTGCATCGCGAAGGCGCAACCATTTGCATGGTGACCCACGATCCGCGTTTCGCCGCTCATGCGCAGCGCGAAGTGCACCTGTTCGACGGAAAAGTCGTGGCTGAAGACGAGTTGCGTCGCCTGATGCAGGAGGCGCAATAAGGCAGTAATTAGCAATTAGCCCTTAGCAATTATCTAAGGCTGCTGAACGTGATGCGTTTCAGACCTCAAGCAGCGTTGTTGGTTTAGCTGCGAGAACCCCGGCGCGGTAAAGACCGGTGGACGTTGTCGGTCGGCGGGATGTGGCTTGTGGGTCGTATCCCACGATGTGGGACAACGACACCGAGTGTGGTCTACCGCTCGTGCCGGAACGAACCTAGTCTCGCGCAGCGAGACGGTAGAAGATAGCCCACCGCTTCAGCGGTGGGTAGGCTGCAACAGAAATTCCGAGCCCCTTCAGGGGCGACAGGCTTTGGCGAAATGCCGGATGCCGCTTGCTTGCTATGTCCTCTTTTCTCCAACACGTTCGCTATGCGGCGCGCCAGCTCCGCAAGAATCCCGGGTTCACTGCCGTAACCGTGTTGACTCTGGGCGTTGGCATCGGCGCCAGTGCAGCCATCTTCTCGTTGCTCGATGCCTTCTGGCTCCGGCCGATGGCGATTCCCCAGCAGCAGCAGATCGTTCGCCTGTTCTCGACTACGCAGCAAGAACAGCAGGGCTTTTTCTCGTATGGCGAATATCAGGCCATCGCGCACAGCACGCAATCGCTCAAGAGCCTGGTGGCCATCGGACGACGCGGTACCAGCATCCCGCGCCCGGATGGGACTCTGGAGTCGCGCGAGGTCGATGTCGTCTCCGGCAACTTCTTCGATGCGCTTGGAGTCAAGCCGCTGCTGGGCCGCGTCTTCACGTCCAGCGACCGGCAACTGATCCAGAACACGCCCGTCGTCGTTCTCGGCCACAGCTTCTGGCAGCATCACTTCAACGGCGACGCCTCGGTTGTGGGACATACGATCACCCTGGTTCGCGGAGACAACAAACTTCCCGCGCTGATTCTGGGCGTCCTGCCGCCATCGTTCCGTGAAATAGATAACGGCAGCGACCGCGATCTCTGGATGCCGACCGAGACCTGGTACATGATTGCCGGCGCGAAAGAATCGCGGGCGTGGGACTTCCGCTGGTTCAATCTGCTCGGCCGGCTCGCTCCGGGCGCCGGCGTGACCGAAGCGCAGAATGAATTGCGCAGCGTAGCGCGTTCGTTCGAGCTCAGCCATCCGGAGTCCAATCGCAATCGTTCGATCAGCGTCGTCAGTGACCTGCACTATCGCCTGCAGAACGCAGGATCCACCGGTGCACTGCTCTTAGCTGTCGTCGTGCTAGTGGTGGTGCTGTGTGTGGTGAACGTGGCCAACCTGCTGCTTTCCCGCGGACTGGCACGCGGCAAAGACGCTGCCATTCGCGTTGCACTGGGTGGAACGCGGGGCCAGGTGTTCGCGCAATCGATCGTTGAGAATCTGCTGCTCGCCCTCATGGCGCTGGCGGCCGGCATCTGCATTGATCTGGCAATCACCGCTCGCCTGCCACAGCTTCTGTCGCGCATGTTGAACGGCCCGGCCGTGCTGGGTGATGCGTTCACCTCGACCATGGCCTTCCACCTCGACGGCCGTCTCATCGCATTCGCATGCGTCCTGACGGCGATCACGTTTGCGGCGTTGGCGCTGATTCAGATCTGGCAACTCTCCGGTGCCGATGTGCTGCAGGTGGTTCGTTCCGGCGGATCGTCTCGCGTATTGGGTGGCCGCGCGCCGCAACTCCGGCGGGTGTTGTTGTCCGGCCAGATTGCCATCTCGCTGATGCTGCTGATCGGCACGGGCGTGCTGGTGCGGAGCTTCGTCAACACGCAGGTTTCGCCGATCGGCATCACGCGCGGCAATGTGCTGGTCGCCTTCTGCACGCTGCCCGCGACGAACGGCATGCCCAAAGCTGAAGAGGCAATGCGCCAGATGCGTGCGCTGCCCGGAGTCGAGCAGGTCGCCTACGCCATTCGCTCGCCCCTTATGCCGTCGGAAGGCGGCATGGCGCAGAAGGTTCTTGTTCCCGGCCACACCGATCCGAAAGATGCGCCCGAGCTAAAGTACAACGCGGTCAGCGCAGCCTACTTGTCGGTCACCGGTACCAGCATTCTCAATGGCCGCGGCTTCGAGCCGCAGGATGACATCAGCGGGCCGCCGGTGGTGGTCATCAATCGCACCATGGCGCGCCGCTACTGGAAATCGCAGGATCCCGTCGGTCAGACCATTCACCTGAGTTCTCCCGCCGTGGATGCACGCATCATCGGCGTTGCCGAAGACGCTCCCATCAATGCCATTGGCGAGCTCCCCGAGCCGTATTTCTATTTACCCTTCCGCTTTCTGAGCTGGGGCGAAATCACGTTCCTGGTGCGCTCGCAGCAAGATGCGATGACCCTGGCGCAACCCGTGCGCGACATGCTGGTCCGCATCGATCCGCAGTTTGGACCCATCATGGTGACGTCGATGGACGAGCTGGTGCAGTTCTTCGCTTCCAGCTATCGCGTTTCAGCCGAACTGGTCACGGCGTTAGGGCTGATTGGCTTGTTGCTGACGATCGTCGGGCTTTCGGCGTTCCTGATGTATCGCGTCCAGCAGCGCACGGCCGAAATCGGCTTGCGCATGGCGCTGGGTTCATCGCGCCGCGAAGTCACCGGCCTCATCGTTGGCGAGACGCTTCGCGCCACGTTGATCGGGGCTCTCGTTGGGCTGCCGCTGGCGCTGGTGGGAGCGCATCTGGCGGCTTCGGCGCTGTTCGGAGTGCGCCCATGGGATCCGCTCTCCATACTTGGCGCGTTGCTGGCACTCGCGATCATCACCGGCGTAACCACCATCATTCCGGCGCGGCGCGCGGCCAGCGTTGACCCGATCGAAGCACTTCATTACGAGTGAGGAAACCGACGTGAGCGGCCTACTACAAGATGTTCAGTACGCATTACGCCAGCTGCGCAAGAATCCCGGGTTCACGACCATCACGGTGCTGACCTTGGCGCTCGGCATTGGCGTAAATGCCGCCATGTTTGCGGTGATCGACGCGGTGCTGCTGCGGCCGTTTCCGTTCCCCAAGCCAAGTCAAGTTGTGCAGATGAGCGAGGCGCGGCCCGACGACGTTGCGGCCAGCTCTTCCTCGCTGCCCGACATTCGCGACTGGCGGGCGCAGAGCCACTCGTTTCAGGACATCGGCTGGTACACCACCGGCATTCGCAGCGTCGACATTCCGGGCTACTCGGATTTCATTCCAGTTATCTACAGCAGCGCGAATCTGCTAAACACGTTGCAGGTCGATCCGCAGATCGGGCGCAACTTCATGCCCAACGAAGATCAGCCGGGTCATGGCGACGTGGTGTTGATCAACACCGTCGCCTGGGAAAAATTCTTCAATCGCAATCCGCAGGTGTTGGGCAGCACTCTTAAGCTGGGCAACAAAAGCTATACGGTCATCGGCGTTATGCCGAACGGTTTCGAGTTCCCGTACGTGGGCGACGGCCCCGCGGTCTGGAGTCCGCTGGTTCCGGTCAAGGAAAACGAGGAGCGCGACTCACGCTCTTTTACCGCGATTGGGCGGATGAAGCCTGGCGTCTCGGTTGGTGTGGCACAAGCTGAACTGAGCGGCATCCAGAACAACATCGCCAACGCTTATCCCAAGCTCGAGCTCGACAAGCGCGTCATCGTGAAGAGCTATCGCGAGGTGCTGACCGGCAACGTTCGCCCGGCGCTGATGGCTCTGCAGTTTGCCGTGCTGGCTGTCTGGCTGATCGCCTGCGCCAACGTCGCCAGTCTGTTGCTCTCGCGCTCTTCCGGACGCCGTCGCGAGATCGCCATCCGCAGCGCCATCGGTGCCGCGCGCAGCCGGCTAGTCCGCCAGTTCCTCACTGAGAGCCTGGTGCTTTCTTTGACTGGCGCTGCCGCTGGCTTGGGGCTCGCCTATGGCTGTGTTCGTCTGTTGAAGTTCTATCTTGACCTGTATCTGCCGCTGTCGGCGCACATTCACGTCGACGCTCGCGTGGTTGCGGCGCTGGTCGGCTTTTCTATTCTCTCCGCAGTCCTGTTCGGATTGCTTCCGGCGATCCAGGCCTCGCGCGCTCCGGCACAGGAAGCTCTGCGCGAAGGAACACCCGCGGCAGGTGCCGGACGCCGCCAGAAGCGCTTTCGCGACGCCCTGGTTGTCGGCGAGATTGCGCTGTCGTTGCTGCTGCTGATCTCAGCCGGACTTCTGCTGCGCAGCTTGTTGTCGCTCCGCAATCTGCCGCTCGGCTTCGTGCCCCACAATGTGGTAGTCACGTCAATCTTCCTGCCGCAGTCCGGTGGAGGCATGGTCGGCAATACCGGCAAATATGCGGGCAAAGACATATCTCAGGTTTTCTACGCGCCGCTGCTCGACAAGCTTGCCCATCTGCCGGGCGTAGACTCGGCTGCCCTCACCAGCATTCTTCCGTTGTCGCCAAACTTCCAGGCCGGAGGTTCGGTCGAGATTGTAGGCCGTCCCAAGGATCCGGCGAACAAGACTGTCGCCGCGATTCGCGCGGTCAGCCCCAGCCTGTACTCGACGCTCGGCGTGCGCCTGCTGCAAGGCCGCTCGTTCAGCGACTCGGACGGACCGCAGGCGGCCGGTGCTGCGGTAGTGAATGAGGCTTTTGTCAGGAAATATTTCCGCGGACAGAATCCGCTCGGCCAGCAGCTGAAGATCAGCGACAAAGGACCGCACGGAACGGTGACCATTGTCGGCGTCGTCGAGAACACCCATCAGACGGCGATGTCGGATGATGTTCAGCCGGAGATCAACGTTTCGTATCTGCAGCTCGGCCCGGACGACGAACTCACGCCGTACATCCTGGCGTCGTTCACCAACCTGGCGCTGCGCACCCATTCCGATCCAGCCATGGTCATTCCGGAGCTGCGTACGGCGCTGCGGGAAGTCGATCCCGATATGGCCGTCATGGACATTCGCACCATGCAGGACCTGGTCGACACCTCGCTGGGCAGCCAGACGCTGGCGGTGCGCTTGCTATGGATTTTCGCCGGATCGGCGCTGTTGATCTCGATCGCCGGAATTTACGGACTGCTGGCGTACAACGTCAGCCAGCGTACGCGCGACATCGGACTGCGCATGGCGCTGGGCGCAACGCGAGGCAATGTCGTTCAGATGATTTTGGGCCAGGCGGTTTTGCTGCTGGCGATCGGAGTTGGCATCGGTATTGTCGCGGCGATTTCGGCAGGCAGTGTGTTGCGCAGCTTCCTCTACGGTGTTGTGCCGTACGACGCGGTAACGATTGCCGGCGTCTGCGTGTTGCTGCTCGCCTGCGGACTGCTGGCCAGCTACATCCCGGCGCGCCGGGCCTCGCGCATCGACCCGATCAAGGCGCTGCGGTGGGAGTAGCGGGGTAGAGCAGGCGTTCAGGCCTGCGTCGGCGCGATGGCGAGGATTCGCCAGGGTGCTGAGGTCGATTCGAGCTTCAGCACCCTGGCAAGAGAAATTTGGAGGCATGGTACGCGACCCTGAAGGCTCGCTCTACCCGAATTCATGATCACTCTCAAGAATGTCGAACGCAGTTACAAAACCGGAGCGGGGCAGACTTGGGTTCTGCGCCGCGTCGACCTCACCATCCAAGAGGGCGAGTTCATCACCATCATGGGACCGTCCGGCGCCGGCAAATCGTCGCTGCTGAACGTGCTGGCGCTGCTCGACGACCAGTGGGCGGGCGAATACTTCTTCGGCGAGCAGCCGGTGCACCTGATGAAGCGCAAGGACCGCGCGGAGCTGGCCAAGCGCAAAATTGGCATGGTCTTCCAGAGCTATCACCTGCTCGATGACCTTACGGTGCAGGAAAATATCGACCTGCCGCTCTCGTACAAAGACATCCCACGCGCTCAGCGGCAGGGTATGGTGGCCGAAACTCTCGACCACTTCCAGATCGTCGCCAAGAAAGATCTCTACCCGAACCAGCTTTCCGGCGGACAGCAACAACTTGTCGGCATCGCCCGAGCGGTGATTCACAAACCCAGCCTGCTGCTGGCCGACGAACCCACGGGCAATCTTCACTCCAGCCAGGCGAAAGAAATCATGGAGCTGTTTACCCGGCTCAATCGGGAGGGCGTGACCATCGTGCAGGTTACGCACTCGGATGTGAACGCGTCCTACGGCTCGCGCACCATCCAGATGAAAGACGGCTGGCTGGTGAGCGACACGGGGAATCCGGCCCTGGCGCCTAGCGGAGAGGCGGTGGGTCAATGAGCCAGGGCCTCTCGCGATCTTCGCGCATGGAACGGCGGGCGGGAACTCCGCTGCTGGCGTTGTTCCTGTGCACGTCCATGCTCTCAGCTCAAGCGCAGCAGAACGCTCCCAGCACTCCGCAGGCGCAACTGGGAACGCAAAAAACGTCGCAACCGGAGCCGACGCCGAACGCGCCCATGCCGCAGCCGGCACCGGCGCAACCAGGGCCTACGCTCTCGCAGCCTCAGTCGCTCGGGATCCGTACGCCTCCGGGTTTGGCCATTCCGCACTCGAATAATCCGATCGATGCGTACAGACCCTCGCTGGTGCCAAAGCCGAATCTGTCGAACTCGCAGCGGCTGTATCAGCACATTCGCGACGGCAAGCTTTACATCTCGCTGCAAGATGCGATCGACCTGGCGCTGGAGAACAATCTCGACCTGGCAATCGCGCGCTACAACCTGCCCATCGCCGACACCGATATCCAGCGCACCAAGGCGGGTGGCACCTTCCGCGGCGTCAACACCGGCATCGTGCAAGGCACGCCGGGCGGAGGCGTAGGCGGCTTCGGCTCCGGCGCTCCCGGAGCAGGTGCGGGCGGTACGACGGGTGGCGCGGGCGGTGCGGGCGCCGGCGCTTCCGGACTCGTGCAATCCACGCTCGGTACCGGAACTGCGGTGCCCTCGTTCGATCCGATCCTCAGCGGAACCACCAGCCTCGAGCACCTGATCGAGCCGCTGGGCAACCTGCAGCTCTATGGTGTGCCCCAACTGAGCGCGAATACAGGCATCGTCAACTTCGACTACACCCAATCCTTCGCCACCGGCACTACCTTCAGTGTCGATGTCGACGACAACCGTCAGACGTCGAACAGTATTTTCAACAGTCTGAATCCGACGCTGAACTCGTACTACCGCATCACGCTCCAGCAGCAGCTGCTGGCGGGCTTCGGAACTGGGCCGAACCTGCGTTATCTGCGCATCGCCAAGAATAATAAGAAGATTTCTGACATCGCCTTCAAGATGCAGATCGTAGCCACCATCACGCAAGTCGCCAACATCTACTGGGACCTGGTAAGCGCCTACGAGGAAGAGAAGGTTAACGAGCAGTCTTACGCGTTTGCGCAGCAGAGCTTCGAGAATACCCAGAAGCAATTGCAGCTGGAAGCGGTTCCGGCGATGGACGTGATGCGCGCCGAAGCTGAAGTTTCGCGCCGCGACCAGGATCTAACGGTCGCCAAGACCAACCTTCAGTTGCAGGAATCGTTGATCAAGAACGCGCTGACCAGGAACCTCGATGACCCAACGCTGGAGGCGATGCCGGTTATTCCTACCGACCTGCTGCGACACGGTCCAGGAAATTCCTGAGCGGCCGACGCAGGAGCTGATTGCGCAGGCATTGATTGACCGGGCTGAGTTGAGCGAGTCGACAATCGATCTGCAGAACCGCGAGATCTCGCGCAAAGCCGCAGCCAATGCGCTGTTGCCTACGCTCACGCTCGTCGGATTCTACGGCGGCACCGGACTTGGCGGGTGACCTGAACCCGTATTACACGCAGCCCAACACGCCTCTGGTTCCCACCAACTGGTGGGGCGCGTTCGAGAACGCATGGAACAGCACGTCGCCGGATTACCTGATCGGGCTGAACCTCGCGATGCCGATCCGTAATCGCGTGGCGAAAGCCGACCAGTATCGTTCCGAGCTGGAGTATCGCCAGGCCGAGCTTCGCGAACAGCAACTTCGCAAGCAGATTCGCATCGAAGTACGCAATGCCGAATATGCGCTGGAGCAAGGGCGCGCTCGCGTCGACGCCGCCAAGAAGGCCCGCGACCTGGCCGAGAAGACCTTCAACATCATGCAGAAAGAGCAGCAACTGGGCGCCGGATCGAGCTTCCAGACGCTGACGGCGCAACGTGATCTCGCCCTGGCGCAACTCGATCTGGTAAACGCCAGCACGGCGTATCAGAAGTCGAAGCTGGAATTGCAGCGAGCCACGGGCACGACCCTGGAAGAAAACAAAATCCAGATACAGAACGCGGTGGATGGTACCGCTCCCTGAGGTGAGAAGTTTGCCAAGAACCCAAAGCCCACAAGACGCTGCCAGCGAAGCGCGTACCCGGCAACGTACCGGGCGCATTCTGGCGGCGGACGATCAGCCCCACATCCTCGAAGCGCTCGAGCTGTTGCTGCGCCCCGCTGGCTTCGCCGTCGATACCGCGAAGTCGCCGGCCGCCGTGCGTGAATCGCTGGCCAGCGAGTTTTACGACGCCGTCCTGATCGACCTGAACTACACGCGTGACACTACCTCGGGACAGGAGGGCCTCGACCTTCTCTCTGAGATCGTCGCGATGGACAGCAACATCCCGGTCATCGTCATGACGGCGTGGGGCAACGTCGGACTCGCGGTCGAAGCCATGCGCCGCGGTGCGCGCGACTTCATCCAGAAGCCCTGGGAGAACGAGCGCCTGCTGGCCATCCTGCGAACGCAAGTGGAGTTGCATCGCGCCCTGCAACGTACGCAGCAGCTCGAAGCCGAAGCTCGCCTTCTACGCGCCGAAGGACGGCCGGAATTCATTGCCGCCGCGCCTTCCATGCAGCCGGTCTTGCAGACCATCGCGCGTATCGGACCCTCGGACGCCAACGTCCTCATCACCGGCGAACATGGCACGGGTAAAGAAGTCGTCGCCCAGACGCTGCATGCGCTGTCATCGCGAGCGTCCTCGACGCTGGTCGCGGTGAACACCGGCGCGCTGCCGGAAGGAACGTTTGAGAGCGAACTCTTCGGCCACGTCAAAGGCGCGTTCACCGATGCCCGCACCGACCGCATCGGACGCTTCGAGCTGGCTGACAACGGCACCATCTTCCTCGACGAAATCGGCAACGTTCCCATGCGGCAGCAGGCCAAGCTGCTGCGTGTGCTGGAGACCGGCGAGATTGAGCGTGTTGGCTCGTCCCGAACCAAACACATCAATGTTCGCGTGATCTCGGCTACGAATTCCAACTTGCAGGAGGCCATCGCGGCCGGCAACTTCCGCGAGGACCTGCTCTTCCGGCTGAACACCGTCGAGATTCCCATCCCTCCGCTGCGCGACCGTCGCGAAGATATCCCGGTGCTTGCCGCGCACTTTCTCAAGCGCTATGCTTCGCGCTATCGCGCGCCGGTGACCGGATTCGCCGCGCCTGCTCTTCAGGCCATGATGCAGTACAGTTGGCCGGGCAATGTGCGCGAACTGGAGCACACCCTGGAGCGCGCCGTGCTGATGTGCCAGACCGGCGAGATCCAGGCGTCCGATCTGGGACTGAACGTGCAGCAACGCCAGCAGGGCCAAAATCTGGAAGAGCTCAGCATCGAGGAGGTCGAGGGCATTCTGGTGCGCAAGGCGCTGCAACGTTTTCACGGCAATGTGAGCCAGGCCGCCGAAGCGCTGGGCCTGAGCCGCGGCGCGCTCTATCGCCGCATGGAACGTTATGGCCTCTAGTGCAGACGGCGAGCTAAAGCGCCCTGTCGCCTCCAGCACGACATCCGCGCTTGCCCGCGAAGCTGAGATCGCCTCGGCTCACGATGCCGAAGCACCGCACTTCAAGTCCGTGCTTGCGGTAAGACCGGAGCACGACGAACATCACGGCCGCTTCCGCCTGCTCTATGAAAAGCGCATCGTCCTTTTCGCAATTCTGGCGTCTCTGCCCGGCATGGTCTTCGGCACCACGCTTATCTGGACCCACAACTGGACGCAGGACGTAAAAGTCTCGCTTACCGTACTGGAAGTGTTCCTCTGGCTGGTGCTAACGATCGCGCTGCTTGACCAGGTCGTGCGGCCGTTGCAGACGCTGACCAATGTGGTTGGTGCACTGCGCGAGGAAGATTATTCTTTTCGCGCGCGCGGCGCCGCTCCCAACGACGCTATGGGCGAGCTGGCGCTGGAGGTCAACGCTCTCGCCGACATTCTTACCGACCAGCGACTGCAATCGATTGAAGCCACCGCGTTGCTGCGCCGGGTGGTGGAAGAGATCGATGCGCCGCTGTTTACCTTCGATCCCGATCACGTGTTGCGCCTGATGAATGCCGCCGGCGAACGGCTTCTGCAGCAACCGATGGCGCGACTGCTGGGCAAGACGGCGACCGAGCTCGAACTGAACGCCTGCTTCGAAGCGCCCAACGAAACACTGGTTGCGCTGCCATACTCGGCGCCGAATGCGCGCTGGATGGTACGCAAGCGCTCCTTCCGGCAGAACGGCGTGCCTCACACGCTGATCGTCCTCTCCGATGTAAGTCGTGCCCTGCGCGAAGAAGAGCGCAGCGCATGGCAAAAGCTCATTCGCGTGCTGGGCCACGAGCTCAACAATTCTCTGGCGCCGATCATCTCGATTGCGGGAAGCCTGTCGTCGCGTTTGCCGCTGCCTGAATTGCCGCAGGCGCAGAACGCGGACTTCCAGCGCGGCCTCAGCATCATCGAGTCGCGAACCGCGGCCCTGCACCGCTTCCTGCAGTCGTATCGCCGGCTGGCGCAGATGCCGTCGCCCACGCTCAAGTCGACCGAACTGGGGCCGCTGATGGAGCGCGTGGCGGCGCTGGAGACGCGACTCAAGGTAGACATCGCGCCCGGCAACAACCTCACCATGATGCTTGATCCCGATCTTATCGAGCAGATGCTGATCAACCTTGTCCGCAACGCCGTCGACGCGGCCCTGGAGCAGGCGCAGTCCCCGCAGGCCGAAGGCGCGCCTCCGAAGGTAACGCTTGGCTGGAACCAGCAGGAGCACGCGGTAACGCTCTTCGTCGAGGACAACGGCATTGGCTTGCTGAATCCGAGCAATGCCTTCGTGCCGTTTTACACGACCAAGCCAGGCGGCTCAGGCATCGGGCTGGTTCTGTGTCAGCAGATCGCCGAAGCCCACGGCGGATCCATCGATCTCACCAATCGCACCGACGCGCGCGGATGCCGGGTTCGCATCCGGCTGCCTTACCGGCAAGTGTAAGGGACACTTATTTCGTTTGCGCAGCGGCCGGCGCCTGCGTGTCGGGAACATCGAGAGGCACTGGTGTCTGTGGGCCGGAAGTTCCATCTTGCGATGGCCCCTTCTCGCCGAGATTGCGAACGATCAGGGTAATTCTCCTGTTCGACGGGTCGGAGGCGTCTTTGCCTTCGCGCGGCTCCTGATCGGCGAATCCCCGCACCTGTGCCACCTGATCGCTACGCAGGCCGTGCTGCTGCATCAGGCGGCGGCTGGCATTGGCGCGATCGGCGGAAAGCTCCCAGTTGCTGTAATTTGCCCGCCCCGAGAACTGTTGCGAATCGGTATGCCCTTCCACCGATATCTTGTTGGGAAGTTTGCCCAGCTCTTCAGCGAGAGTCATCAGCAGCTCGCGGCCGTTGCCGTTGGGATCGGTGTCACCACTCTCGAAAAACGTGCCGTTCTTTGATTCCAGCAGCTCGATGCGCAAGCCCTCGGAGGTGACAGTCAGCTCGATCTGACTCTTCAGCTTGTCGAAGTTGCTCATCTGCTGAATGGCTTTCTCCAACTCCGCCTTCACCTTCGCCATGTCTTCCTTGGTGACCGTCTTCGTCACCGGCTGGGTACTGCCCATCAGCTTGCCGGTTCCGGACGGATCTTTAAAGTATCCGGCGATGGCTTCCTGCACCGGCTTGCTGGTATTCATCAGCCAAAGCACGATGAACAGCGCCATCATGGCGGTGACGAAGTCGGCGTAGGCGACCTTCCACGCTCCGCCGTGATGACCGGCGTGACCAGTTATTCGCTTGATGATGATGGGCTGTGTACTTGCAGGCATCGCTTCTCTTTCTAGGACGCAACGGCTGCTGCCTCAGCCGGAGCGGCGGCGGCGGCGCCAGACTGCTTGCAGTACTTTTCGAACTCGGAGAAGCTTGGCCGCAGGTGGGAAGGCACGGCGCGGCGTCCGATCTCCACCGCCAGCAGCGGTGAAATCCCTTTCATGAAAGCGATCATGGTGAGCCGCAGCACATGCAGATATTCATGCTCCTCGTGGGCGAGCTTACCCAGGTTGGCGGCAACCGGCCCGATCATCCCATAGCACATCAGGATGCCGAGAAACGTTCCCACCAGCGCCGCAGCGACCTTCTTGCCAATCTCTTCCGGCGGCCCGCCCAGCGCGCTCATGGTCATGACCACGCCGAGCACGGCGGCAACGATACCCAGGCCAGGCAGCGAGTCGGCCACCGTGCTCAGCGCGGTTACCGACTGCTCCGACAGATGCGAATGCACGTCCATGTCGGCTTCGATCATCTGGTCAACGTCGAAGGGTTCGACTCCGCCCATGAGGGCAACGCGCATGGTGTCGCACACAAAATCGCGCAGGTGATGGTCCTTTACGAATTGCGGGTAAGCCGCGAAAAACTTGCTCTTGTCCGGGGTTTCGATGTCGCCTTCCACCGAGTTCGGGCCCTCGCGGCGGATCTTGTTGAACATGTCGAACATCATTTTTAGCGAGTCAAGATAGCGCTTCTTACTGAACTTCGAACCTTTTACCACCTGCAGCACACCGCTGATCACTCCCTTCAGAGTGTGCAGCGGATTGGCGGCCAGCAGCGTCCCGAGGGCGGCACCCCCAATGATGATGATCTCCGAGGGCTGAATCAGGACGCGGATGGGCCCGTGTTCCAGCAGAAATCCGCCGATTACCGCCCCCAGCACCACCAAGATTCCGATTACGGCAAACATTCGCTTTCTGGCTTCCTCATCTGACGCTCAGACTCCCTATAGGGGGTGAGCGCCCTGGCCATTGAACTCGCGCCCAAACCGCTCTACGGCGGCCCAGCGCAACACCAGCTCTCGAAATACGGCATCCAGCTTTCTTCATCGGCAGGGCGGGGAAAATCTTGTGCTGCCTGGACCGTTCGAACGCGGCCGTGCAGATCTCTATTTGCTGGATTCAGAACGCTTTCCCACGCCGCGACAACTCATGCTCCGGTCAGCTACACTGACCTACGGCTACCCATGGCATGGTTTAGGCGCGAATCCGCACCCCTCGACACCTCCGGCGAAAAAAGAGTCAAGACCGAAGGCTTGTGGGTGAAGTGCGACCAGTGTCGCCAGATTATCTGGAAGAAAGACCTGGATCAGAACTTCAACGTTTGCCCCAAGTGCGACCGGCACTTCCGTATCGACGCGCGCACCCGCCTGGGCTATCTGCTGGACGACGGAAAGTACGAGATCGAAGACAACAACCTGGTGTCGACCGATCCGCTCAAGTTCACCGACCTGAAGCCCTACTCCAATCGCCTCAAGCGCTCGCAACAGGACACTGGGCTGAGCGACGCGATCATCAATGCCCGCGGCAAGCTGGATGGCAAGCCCGTCATCGTCAGCGCTATGGAGTATTCCTTCATCGGTGGTTCGATGGGCACGGTGGTTGGCGAAACCATAACCCGCGCCATCGAGCGGGCGCTGGCCGAAAAGCTGCCCATCATCGTGATATCGGCATCGGGGGGCGCGCGCATGATGGAAGGCGTGATCAGCCTGATGCAGATGGCCAAAATCTCGGCGGCGCTTGCCCGCCTGGACGATGCCAAGGTGCCTTACATCTCGTTGATGACCGACCCCACCACCGGCGGCGTCACCGCATCCTTCGCCATGCTGGGTGACCTGAACATCGCCGAACCGGGCGCGCTGATCGGCTTTGCCGGACCGCGCGTTATCGAGCAGACCATCCGTCAGAAGCTCCCTGAAGGCTTCCAGCGCAGCGAGTTCCTGCTGCAGCACGGCATGCTCGACGCCGTTGTCCGCCGCCACGATCTGAAGAGCTACATCTCGCGCTCGCTGGAATTCATGCAGACGCCCGCCCAAGAGCACAATCTCCCTCTGTAATCGACGTCACATTCCCGCGCTATTCCTGCGTCGTACAATCGATTTCTATGAAAGCCGTTCTGGTAACGCGCGCCGGTGGTCCTGAAGTACTGGAAGTTCACGATATTCCTGAGCCGCAGCCTGGGCCGGGCGAAGTCGTCGTCCGCGTGGAAGCGGTCGGCATCAACTTTGCCGATACCATGACCACGCAAGGCACCTACAGCGGCACGCCGCCGCCACCGTTCGTCACCGGACGCGAGTTTGCCGGCGTTCGCGACGATACGGGCGAGCGCGTCATGGGCTATCTGCAATGGGGCGCGGCTGCCCAGAAGATCGCCATCAAACCCAAGCTGTTGTGGCCTCAGCCCCAGGGATGGACCTCGGAGCAATCGGCTGCGTTCCCGGTGAATTTCCTTACCGCGTATCTCGCCTACTGGAAAGCCGGGATGACCGAAGACGCCATGGAGCCCATCCGCTGGAGCGACAACCATCAACGCCGCGTGCTGATTCACGCGGTGGCCGGAGGCGTTGGGACCGCGGCCGTGGAGGTAGCCAAGATTCTCGGCATCGAGACTTACGGCACGGCCTCTTCTGACGAGAAGCTGGAGCGGGTGAAGAAGCTTGGGCTCGACTACCCGATCAACTATCGCGAGGTGGATTACGAGCAGCGCATTAAGGAACTGACCAAGGGCGAAGGCGTGGACGCCGTGTTCGAGATGCTGGGCGGCGAGCACACCGCCAAGAGCCTGCGCTGTTGCCGGCACTTTGGACGCGTCATCATCTACGGCACGGCGACCGGACAGCGGCAACAATTCGACGCCGGCTTCATGATGGCGCGCAGCCTGAGTGCTCACGGCCTGTGGTTGAGCGTGCTGGCGAAAGATTATGCTCTGATCAACCGGTGCCTGGCCGCTATGGAGCCGTGGATCGCCGAGGGCAGGCTTCATCCTGAGATCGGGCACGTCCTGCCCATGGAAGAGGCTGCCGAGGCGCATCGGCTTATGCTGCAGCGAGCCAACTATGGCAAGATCGTGCTACGCATCGAATAAAAATTCGTGCTCAGGCTACTCTCAAAGAGAGCTCGCTATCTAAGTAGTCGTGACGGGAAAACGGCTACTGAAACGGCTGGTAACGGTGTTCGTGGGAATGCTGGGATTATTCCTGTTTCTTCACGCTGTCGATGCGGATGCGCAAACTGCGGCTCTCACCTCTCAGCCGTCAGCTATCCGTCAAAGCTTTCGGACCCCGACTTTCAACCCCGGTAGTTCGCTTCAAACAGTCCCGCTTCTGTAGCAATCGAGTGATGTTGGCTTCGCTCTCAGCGCTTTAACTCACGGCCGACAGCTTACATCCGATGGCTCAGAACGCTGCGGCTGATAGCATTATTGCGTGGACTCCCAACGCTGGCTGATGCTGATCGTCTTCTTCGCCGTGTGTCTCGGCGCCGGAGGGCTGGGCAGCTTCTTCACCGCCAGCAGCGTTCGCGACTGGTATCCCAAGCTCCGCAAGCCAGCCGGCACTCCTCCCGGCTGGGTCTTCGGCCCGGTATGGACCACGCTTTACGTGCTGATGGCGATATCGGCGTGGCTGGTGTGGCGGGAGTACGGACGCGGAGCAATGCCGGCGCTGCTGATCTTCTTCGCACAACTGGCTTTGAATGTGGCCTGGTCGGGAATTTTCTTCGGCTCGCGGATGGCCGGTGTGGCCTTCGCCGAGATTGTCGTACTCTGGCTGGCAATCCTGTTCACGATCTTCGTCTTCTACTCGCTAATGCCGCTGGCGGCGCTACTGCTCGTTCCCTACTTGCTGTGGGTGAGCTATGCCTCCTATCTCAACTGGGGCATCTGGCGCCTGAACCGCGATGAGCGTTAATGCCAGATCTGCCGCGCGAAGAAATAAGCTGTCATGCCAAAGCCAACAACAATGACGATCGCGCGCACATGGCTCGGCTTGGTCTTTTGGGCGAAGAACGCTCCAAAATAGCCTCCGAGCAAGGAGCCGATGACCATGATGATGGCTTCGGGCCAGTACACCGCACGATGAAAGATAAACAGCAGCATCGCGACGCCGTTGGAAACCGCAGTCAGCCAGGCTTTTAGCGCATTCATGGTGTGGATGTTGTCCATCCCCAGGAGCGCCAGCACAGCCAGCATGAGGATGCCGGCGCCGGCGCCGAAGTATCCCAAATAAAAAGCTAGTACGAGCTGTAACAGGATGCCGTGGACGGAGACGAGCGCGTCATGCGGTTGCGAGCGCCGTTGGCCCAGCCATCGGGTGATGCGGCCACTGGCGGTGAAGACCAGCGTCGCGGCCAGCAGCAGCCATGGGACCAGGTGCAAAAAGGTGGTCTGCGGCGTGACCAGCAAAACCCACGCCCCGGCCACTCCGCCGACTATGCCGTTAACCGTGAGAGGAATGAACGTGCGGGGCGATATACCTTTCATCTCGCGCCGGTAGGCCCAGACGCTGGCTGGCTGTCCCGGCCACAACGCCACGGTACTGGTCGCATTGGCGTTGACGGGCGGAATTCCAATGAACAGCAATGAAGGGAACGAGATGAAGCTGCCGCCGCCGGCGACAGAGTTAATGGCTCCGGCGGTCAATGCGGCCAGAAAAAGTATTGCTCCTTCGACAGGGTGCATAGGCTAAGCGGCTACGGAATGATGATACGGCCTCCCGCTTCACCTTCGCCCGCGACGGGAGCCCCGGCGTTTGTGGGGAAGCGCTCCTGCAGGAAATCGAGGAACGCGCGGGAAAGCGGCCGGCCCGAGGTGTGCACGTGCGCCAGTCGCAGCGTGAAAACCAGCGTCTGCAGGATTTCGGCGTCCTTGAGCCGCACGTATCCCAGGTGACGCTGCTCAACCTCGCGAAACTCCTGGAACGCCTGCCGCAGTGTGTCGATCACCGCCTGTTGTGCGGGGTTTGCCAGGCTCTCCTCATAGACAAGCCCCGAGCCGATGAGCCGCTGCAGGCTCTGGGTCATGTTAGCCATCGCCGCGATCAGATCACGATCATGAAGCTGACGGTCGGCGTGGGAGATTCTTGCCAGAGTGGCCAGCACGCCGGTGATCAGGGGCTCATGCTCCTCCAGAAACGCTTCGCGCAGCCGGATCGCCGGAAACATCTCCTCTGGAGGATTCTCAGGAAGATCGCGAGGCTTCTCGTGTTGCCGGGCCTGCTGCAGGTAAGGACACTCGGACGGACACTCCAGGGTGACTTCGCGCTGCTCGCCGCAGCACTGGGCGCAGATGCGGCCATGCACCGCCAGGCAAAAGCGTTTTTCCTTGCGCAGGTTGCAGATGGAACAGCTCAAGCCGGAGAACCTCGATGGGACGAAACTCCCCTATTATGGCATCTCCGCCATCGGGTAGTGCGAAAACCCGCATGGACGTTGACTTTTCGAGCGCATCTGTGGAAAAACCCGCATAAAATATGGTGAAAATGCTTTGCGCTGCAATTGTGTTGGTATAGGATACGCACAAGTCGAGCAATCATTGCTCACCTTTCAAGGAGGATTACGAATGGCAACAGGCATGACCAAGACCCAGCTCGTCCGTCACATGGCCGAGAAGAACGAACTCAACAACAAGCAAGCGGCCGCTTTTCTGGAAGCGCTGGCTGAAGTAGCTATTAAAGAAACGAAGAAGAACGGCGTATTTATCGTGCCCGGTCTGGGCCGTCTGGTGAAGTCGAACCGCAAGGCGCGCATGGGCCGCAATCCGCAGACCGGCGAAGCCATCAAAATTCCTGCGAAGACCGTCGTGAAGTTCCGCGTGGCTAAGGCCGCCAAAGACGCGATCGCACCCAAGAAGTAGTTCGATTCATTCGAACCTTGAGGCCGGCTGCGTGCCGGCCTTTTTGTTTGCCGGTCGTTCGTTGCGAGGTGTCCGATCGCGGCCGATGCTTGCTATACTGCGACTGCTCGTTAGCTGATCCGCCGTTCCATCACTGCTGCGAAGAAGCCGTCACAGGGATGCACCCCTGGAATCGTGCGCAAATATTTCCCGTTGACCAGCGAGTCCACGTCTTCCCATACCAACTCGCCGCTTGAACGCAATCGCTCCAGCTCGTCGAGGCTATCCAGGAGGCGGTATTCCCGAGCCTCACGCAGTACTTCTTCCACGACAAGTTCGTTCTCCTCGCGCTCCAGCGAACACGTTGAATACACCGCGCGGCCGCCCGGCGAGAGGTGCTTCAGCGATGCTTTCAGGATTGCCACCTGTCGTGCATGCAAATCCACAAGATCGTCAGGTTTCAGCCGCCACTTGATCTCGGGATTGCGCGCCAGCGTTCCCGTGCCCGAACACGGGACGTCTGCGAGAACGCGATCGAAGTTTCCCGTCGTTGGCAGATTCAAAGCATCCGCCTCGATCACCTGAACATTCGCGCTGTGCACACGCTTGCGCAACAGCTCCGCGCGATGCGCGTGCAACTCCGCCGCGATGATCTCCGCCGTCGGATTACGCGCAGCCATGGCTGCAGTCTTTCCGCCCGGGGCGGCGCAGCAATCAAGTAAGCGGGAACCAGTTCCCACTAACGCCGCAACCAGTTGCGAAGCTTCGTCCTGAATGAAGACGCGCCCCTCAAGCACCGCTTTGCTTTTGAGAACATCGCCGTTCGTAATGGTCCGGGCGCCGGAGAGCAGCGCGCCAGGAGCGAGTTCGATGCCGTCACGCTTCAGTTCGTCTTCGGAGTCAGCGCTGTCGATACGCAGCGTGAGGGGTGGCACCCGCTGATCATGTCGACAAATCAGCGCAGTGCGCTCAGGGCCGAATTCCGCAATCCAGCGCTCAACCAGCCAGATCGGATGCGCGAATTCAGCAGCTAGAGAAGTTGCGTCCCATTCACGCGAGCTGGAGAGTTCGGCGCGGTCGACAACGGCAGGCGAATAAGATGGGGCATTCGTACCACCTTGACCAGTTGCGACCTTGCGCAACACCGCATTGACGAACGGGGCTGCCGACCGCTTGTGCGCGCGCTTCACCAAGTCAACACTGTCACTAATGGCGGCGTGCGCCGGAATGCGGTCAAGATAGTGCAGCTGATAGGTTCCCAGCCGCAGTGCGGTCAAAACTTCTGCATCAAGTTTGGTTAGGGGACGCTGCGCGAGGGATTCGATTGTCGCGTCCAGCCGCGAACGCCAGCGGAGCACGCCCATCACGATTTCAGTCGTGAGCCCGCGATCTACCGAGCTCAAATGTTCCAGCCGATCGGAGTGTAGGAGTTCGCTGGCAAAGGCATCCTGCTGATTGACACGCAACAGAATGTCGAAGGCGGCGATGCGTGCTGGAGAAATAGGCATGGGGAAAACAGCAACTAGCAACTAGCAACTAGCAACTAGCAAAATGCTAGAGGCAGCTGGCTTAGCGTTGCAACCGAATGCAGATTCAGAAATCCGGCCTGCAGGCGGTAGAGTTCAACCTGATCGCTAGTTGCTAATTGCTAGTTGCCGACGGTCTCTTCGCTCTTCGGGCGATAACCATTCACGAAATCCTTCGCACTCATGCGCTTCTTGCCTTCCATTTGCAGTTCCTGGACATCGAGCGCGGTGCCGTGAGAGAAGCCGAGCAGAAGGCGGTCATGTTCGATCGTAAAGTGTCCGGCGGCGACGACCGCAACCTCGGGAGCCGGCATTGCGGCATGCACGTGCAGCATCTTGCCGCGAAACTTGGTGAACGCTCCGGGCCATGGCTGAAATCCGCGCAGGCGGTTCCATGCATCGGCTGCTGTTCGCGAGAAATCCATCAGGCCGTCTTCGCGCTTGAGAATTGGCGCCAGCGTCGCCTGCGAATTGTCCTGCGGTCGCGGAACGATGCTGCCACCCTTCAGACCTGCAAGCGTAGTGATCATCAACTCCGCGCCGGTTTGTGCCAAGCGCGGCGCAAGCGTCACCGCCGTGTCCTCCGGGTTGATGCGCTCTTCCGCCTGTTGCAGGATGTCGCCGGTGTCGAGGCCGGCGTCGATGCGCATGGTGGTAACCCCGGTGATGGTCTCACCCATGGCAATCGCCCATTGAATGGGAGCTGCGCCGCGATACTTCGGCAACAGCGAGCCGTGCAGATTGAGGTTACCGAGCGGAGGCAGATCGATCATCCACTGCGGAATGATGCGACCATAGCCGACAACGATGATTGCTTCCGGCGCGATCTCAGTTAGCTGCCGGCGCAACTCCTCATTGTTCTTAATCTTCTCCGGCTGGGTGACGGGAAGGTCGAGAGCGAGAGCGGCTCGCTTGACCGGCGACGCCGTCGGCTCCATGCCGCGACCGCTGGGACGATCCGGTTGCGTCACCACCAGCTTCACGCCAAAGCCGGCTGCCACCAGCTTCTCCAGCGTGGGCACGGCGAACAGCGGGGTACCGCAAAACACCAGGTCCATCATTGCGGGGCTACCAATCGCCTTGCTTCATGAGCTTGCGGATTTTGCGCTTCATCATGTCGCGCTTCAACGCACTGATGTGTCCGATGTAGAGTTTGCCGTTCAGGTGATCGGTCTCGTGCAGTAAGGCGCGAGCCAGAAGTTCCTCACCCATCACTTCGATGGTCTCTCCCTTAAGGTTCTGCGCGCGGGCGGTGACCTTGAAGGGACGCGTAACGTTCTCGCGAAACTCGGGAAGGCTCAAGCAGCCTTCGCTCGAGGTCTGCCGGCCCTCGGTGTAGACGATCTCAGGATTGATGAGCACGATCTTGGCTTCCGGATCTTCCTTGAAAGTTACGTCGATCACCGCGATGCGCTTGCTGATGCCGATTTGTGGAGCGGCCAGCCCAACACCATGCGCGGCATACATGCTCTCGAACATGTCGTCGGCCAGCTTGCTCAGTTCGTCGTCGAATTCGGTGATGGTGGCGGCCGGCTTCTCCAGGACCGGGTCACCGTATTTCACTATCGGATAGATCATTTAGAAGTTTCTTAACTGTTGGCAGTAGCCTTCAAAATTTCTTCGCAACTCCAGCAGGGAGTCGCCTCCGAACTTTTCCAGCGCGCAGCGTGCAATGGTGAGCGCCACCATCGCTTCGGCAGCAACGCCAGCTGCGGGAACCACGCACACATCCGAGCGCTCGTAGGCTGCTTTTACCGGCTCGCGTGTGGTGAAATCCACCGACGCCAGCGGGCGCCGCAATGTCGAGATCGGCTTCAGATAGCCACGGACGCGAATGTCTTCGCCGTTAGAGACGCCGCCTTCAAGACCGCCGGCGTGATTCGATTTCCGGGTAAAGCCGGTGAACGCGTTGGCGCGCGCCCTGCTCGTATCCTATTTCATCATGCACGGCCGAGCCCAGTGAAGCCGCGGCCTCGACCGCATCGCCAATCTCAACGGCCTTGACCGCCTGCAACGACATGACCGCAGCGGCGAGTAGCGTGTCCAGGCGCTCGTCCCAGTTGGCGTAGGTGCCCAGCCCGGGCGGAACGTTGTGCGCGATAACTTCAAATACGCCTCCGACGGAATCACCGGTGCGCAGCGCCACGTCGACCTGCTCCTTCATGCGCGCTTCGGATTCCGGGTCGGCGCAGCCGAGCAGAACTTCCTCCTTCGCGGCTAACGCGACAATGGAGTTCCAACTGACCGGCTTGTCCAGACGCGCGCTGCCGACGGCAATTGCGTGGCTCAGTACTTCGATGCCGAGTTCCCGCAGACAGCAGTTTGGCGATCGCTCCGGCCGCAACCCGTGCCGCCGATTCACGTGCCGACGCGCGCTCCAGGACGTAACGAGCTTCGGTGAAGTTGTACTTCACGGCTCCGGCAAGATCCGCATGCCCCGGCCGCGGAGACGCGACGCGCTTGTGCTTGGCCGGATCGCCTTCTTCCACCGGCAGCGATTCCGTCCAGTTCTGCCAGTCGTTGTTGGCCAGCAGCATGGCGATGGGCGAGCCAATGGTTTTACCGTGGCGCACGCCGCTGAGGATGCGTGCGCTGTCACGCTCGATGCGCATGCGCCCGCCCCGTCCATAGCCTTGCTGGCGGCGCCAGAGCTCGCGATTGACGAAGGCGAGATCGACCGGCAGCCCGAAGGCATGCCTGAAACGGTCGCTACCAAGGCTTCGCCGTGTGATTCGCCCGCTGTAGAGAAGCGCAGCATAGAGGAATGGTGATTGTAGAGATTGCGGCCAGTATTTAGCAATCGGCAGCCGGACGCTGACTAACTCACGGAGAGTTCTTCCTGCACAAAAAGCTTGTCTTCTTCTTGAGTGCCGGTCAGCACAAAGGAATTCGTTAGAGCTGGCTTTCCATGCTCGACGCTCGTAATCACGTAGGAGCAGCCGATCCAGTGCGCCTCTTCCAGATCGGTTGGCGACCATTGCGGCGGATGATCGGGGTGCGAATGGTAAAAGCCGACAATCTCCAGCCCCAGGTCGCGCCCGGCGCGCTGCACGCGAATCAACTCGCGAGGGTCGATCACGAAGTGCGTTGCCCGGCCATCGGCGCATGCGTTCTGGCAGCGCACGGTTGAGCAGACGCGACGGTTGTCGCCTTCAAATCTGCCCAGCAGAATGCCGCAACTCTCTTCCGGGTAGGCATCTTCGCCATGACGGCGGAGTTGCTCGAGGTCGCTGGCCGAAATGCTTAGCATCGAAGAGATTCTTGTCGCCTATTCGTCCGGAGCATTGGGAGTGTTGCAGGTGGGATTCGACGGGGTGTAGTTCGACTTGTTCTGCTCGAAGCACCACTTCACCTGCTCGGGAGAAAACTCATTCACCACGCTGGCCGGCACGTCGCTCTCTTTGATCTCGCGCACCTCGAAGGTGATCGAGCCGTCGGTCGCGACCGTTCCCAGCAAATAGGCGTAGACGTCGGTCTTGTCGATCGTCGAGAGTCGCCCGATCTGCGGGCAGCCGGTATCGCACTGCGCCGGCGCTGCCCATAATCCATCCCGGCAGAACGTCGTCTTTGTGGCAAGCTGTGTTGTAGGCGTCGTTCATGACGAAATGCGAGTGACTGGCGAGGACGTAGACATTCTTCTTCGTGTTCTTGCGGAATGCCGACAATTGGCCGTAAACATTTCGTCCCGTTGCCAGTTGCTGGGGCGAGTCGTTCATGCTGTGCCCGGCCGATGAGCTGTCGGGCAGGGCGGCGTGCATACCGACGACGACTGTCTGGATGGATTTGTCTGCCGCATCTCTCTTGAGAACTTTCGTGAACCAGGTCATCTGGCCATCGTCAAACATGTCGTTTGAAGCGTTATCCATGGTGATGAAGTCGACGCCTCGATCTACCCAGTGATAATAGGTCGTCAGCTGATGGTTCGACGGATCGTCGGCCAGCCGCTGCTTCTGGATCGTGGGCTGATTCAACCAGTCGGCAAACTGCGCGATGTACGCCGATCGCGTCATCGGCGACACCAGTTCGTGATTGCCAATGCCCAGATACACCGTCGTCCCATCGAAAGGGGTCAGCTGGTGCTGGATGAAGTCGGGCCAAGCGTCTCTGAGATATTGCGCGATGCTGGCCTTGGGATGCGTGCGGCGCCAGTCCTCGTCGAAGTTCGACATCGCGCGGAAGTCGCCCAGGTGCCAATAGAAGTCTGCTCCATCGGCGCGAACTCCGGCGGCAATGGCGGGCATGGTGATGTCGCCGCAATTCCGGGAGTCGCCGGACACAGCGAACTTCCAGCTTCCAGGCTTCTTCTGAGCAAAACCGTTGGCGGCCACCAGGACCAACAGAGCTATGACTGCGCAGAGTCGACGTCGGCCACCAACACTGATGAAGATCCAGGACATGATTCCCTCAAGCGCATGATGATATCGACGTTTTGCCGGGGCAGCAACGGAAAGCCTTTGACGACGCTGGAGTTTGCTATTCCGACGGTAAATCGATAAGCTGCTGCCACTTCCTCGATAGCGGAGGCTCCCATGCGTATTCGCGTTCTTTCCGGATTATTAGCAGTTGCCGTGCTCGCTCTGTGCGGGTCGATGTGTGCCGCCGCCAAGAAGCAGGACGCGGCCAAGACAGGCGATGCGCGACTGAAGGCGGCCTATCGCTTCGAGCGTGGTGGCTGGGTTTACGTGCATCTCGAAGGCTCGCCGTCAGACATCGGCTATCAACACGGATACCTGTTGGCGCCAGAGATTGAGGATGGCTTCAAGACGGTGCAGTTGCTCGATGTCTATCGCACCAAGCGGGATTGGAACTTCTATCGCGCAACGGCGCAGAACGTTCTATGGCCGCACATCGAAGCCGAATATCGCGAGGAACTACAGGGCATCGCCGATGGGCTGAAGGCGCACGGATCCACCATGGACGTCTGGGATGTGGTCGCGCTGAACGCCATGGAAGAGGTTCCCGACTACTACGTTCCTACGCTCAATCGGCAGGAGAAAGCGCAGAACGCGCCCGACCTGAAGGCGCCGGGAAATTGCAGCGCGTTTGTCGCGACGGGCTCGTGGACGAAGGATCACAAGCCAGTGATCGCTCATAGCAACTGGACGAGTATCGCCGTGGGAACGCGCTGGACCGTTATTTTCGACATCGTTCCCACCCACGGCTATCACATGCTGATGGACGGGTTCCCCGGCATCATCGTCAGCGACGACGACTTCGGCATTAACGCTGCCGGACTGATGGTAACTGAGACGACCATCGCAGGCTTCGATCTTTTCGATCCGAATGGCGTTCCGGAATTCGTGCGCGCTCGCAAAGCGTTGCAGTACGGCAACTCCATCGACTCGTTCGTGCAGATCATGCTCGAGGGCAACAACGGAGGCTACGCCAACGATTGGCTGCTTGCCGACAACAACACCGGCGAGGTGGCGCGCTTCGAGATCGGCCTGAAGCTGCACAAAGTCTGGCGAACGAAAGACGGCTACTTCGTGGGTGCAAATTTTCCCAGCGATCCGGAGCTGATTCAGAAAGAGACGACCTTCGATCCCAACAACATGGCCAGTTCACCCAACGCCCGGCACAAGCGCTGGGAAGAAGTGATGCCCGCGAACAAGGGCAAGATCGATGTCGCGTTGGGTGAGAAGTTCCTGGCCGATCATTGGGACACCTACGAAAGCAAGGATGATCGCAACTTCCGCGGGCTGTGCGGCCACGGCGATCAATCACCGGCTCCCGAGCCCGCATGGAGCGAGCCCGCCTTTGCGCCGATGGGCGCGGTTACGTCCCAGGCTGCCGACAGCACCATGACCAAGAACATGACCCTGCAGGCGCGCGCCGGACATCCCTGCGGCGAAGACTTTATCGCCGATACCTTCCTCAAGGAACATCCTGAATTCAGCTATCAGCAGCCGGTGCTGCACGACATGAAGGGCCATCCCTGGACGCAGTTTAAGTCTGCTGACAGCCAGTAAAACCACACTTCGGGCCTCATATTTTGCACCGTGCGTGTTATAACACGCATCTTGGGAACAGAGGGTGCTCAGAATGGCTGGCCGCGAATCTCAAGCAGAAACACCGGCGATATTCATCTCGCATGGCTCGCCCATGGTTGCCATCGAGCAGGGTCCGTATCAAAAGGCGTTGGCTGACTTCGGGCAGCAGCAACAGCCAGCCGCGATCATCGCGATTTCCGCTCACTGGGATAGCGATGACACCGTGTCCGTCAGCAATGCCCAGCGATATCGGGCGGTACACGACTTCGGCGGCTTCCCGCGTGCGCTCTACGACCTGACCTACTCCCCGCCGGGTTCTCCAGCCTTAGCCGAGCGCATCACGAATCGCCTGCAGGAAGCTGGATTCGAGTCGGAGCTGACCAAACGCGACGGCATCGATCACGGCGTATGGATCCCGCTGCGACTGATGTATCCGCAGGCCGACATTCCGCTGGTGCAGCTTTCCGTTCCGCTTGAACTGAGTCCGGAGAAGCTTTTCCGAATAGGGCAGGCGCTGGCTCCGTTCCGCCGGGAAGACGCTCTGGTGCTGGGCAGCGGCGGAATTGTCCACAACCTCCGGATGTTTCGCGGCGGTCCCATCGACGCGCCAGTCGAGCCTTGGGCAGCGCAGTTTGATAGCTGGTTCAAAGAGAAACTGGAAGCGCGCGATGTTTCCAGTCTGGAGCGTTACGCTGAGCTCGCGCCTCATGCGGCGTGGGCGGTCCCAACCGTCGAGCACTTCGCGCCGGTCTTCCTTGTGCTCGGAGCAGCCAGCGAATACTCCCAGGTCGAGTCCATTTTCGAGGGCTTTCGAGTACGGTTCGATCTCGATGCGCAGTTTCGCGATCGCCTGAAGGCGATTCGTCGAGGAGGATAGCGTGCGTAAGCTCCTTAACACATCGAACGATTTCACGCTGACGATGATGCGCCTGGTGCTGGGCATTGTGTTCTTTGCTCACGGCGCGCAGAAGATGCTGGGCTGGTTCGGCGGCTACGGCTTCAAGGGCACGATGGCCTTCTTCACCCAGCAACAGCACATCCCCGCGCCCTTCGCCTTCCTGGCCATCTGTGCGGAGTTCTTTGGTGGGCTGGGTCTGCTGGTCGGACTGCTGAGCCGCATTGCGGCCTTCGGCATCCTGTGCAACATGGTCGTCGCGGTCCTGACCGTGCACATGGCCAATGGCTTCTTCATGAACTGGACAGGTCAGCAGAAGGGCGAGGGATTCGAGTATCACCTGCTGGCGATAGCGCTTCTGCTGGCGATCTTGATCAAGGGCGCGGGAGCACTTTCGATCGACAGGGCGCTGAGCGCGCGCGAATAAAAAGCCTCCGCCGAAGCGGAGGCTTTCGTGAAGTCAAGTGAAGCTTAGTTCTTCGCGGTTTCCGCTTTAGCGGTTTCCGCCTTTGCAGTTTCTGCTTTTCCCGCATCGGACTTGGCGTACTTGCGGCGGAAGCGCTCGACGCGACCGGCGGTGTCCATCAGCTTCTGCTTACCAGTAAAGAACGGATGGCATGCAGAGCAGATTTCCACGTTGATATCGCCCTTGTGGCTCGAACGGGTGAGAAACGTATTACCGCACGCGCAGTGGACGCGTACTTCATCGTAGGCCGGATGGATGGCTGCCTTCATAGGAACTCCTGACTAGTCTGACGCAAACCTGTATTTTACCGGACGCAGCGAAATGCGGCAAACCAGAGCAGGTTGCTCGGACTGTCTTTAGACGCCAGGACCGCGGGAAAGATTCAGCCCGCGGTCCAAGTCCCACTGGAGCCGCTACTTAGCTGGAGTGCTGGCGCTGGCAACGCATTGCCACTTGTTGCCCGGGATCTTCATCCAGGTGTCGACCCAGCGCTCGTGGGCGTCCACGGCCTTGCCGTCGCTTGTACCCTTACCCTGCCAGGCGCCGGTAGCAATGGCCGTAGTTCCAAAGACGGTGACTTTGACGTCGCTGATCTCGTTGACCTGCCACTTGGCGTCCTTCATACGTGAAAGCGTCTCCGCCTTGCCGTGTACGGAGCCGTCGGAGTCCATATTGATGAAATTCTCGGCCAGGATGGGTGCGAGCGCGTCAGCGTTGCTGGCCTTGGCATCGACCGCCCACTGCTGCTCCAGCTTTGTGACTGCCTCCTGCACCTCGGTGTTCTTGCTCATCTGCGCCTGCGCAGCTACTGTCATCGCCAACAGTGCAAGGCCCACCAGCATTCGTTTCATGTGTTTTCCTTTCGAGAAGCTCGAGACATCAACTTTTTTTGGAGTGGAAAGCGAGGCCATACTCTACAACGGCGTTCGCTTTTCGACAAACAGAAAGCGTTCTCGCTTGCGCGTGAGCAATGAGAAGGCGCCGCTAAGCGACGCCTTGGAGTATCTGCTTGTTCTTGGAATTAGGGTTTAGCCGGCGATGGCGATGCCGGATTCTGTTTCGCGAGTTTCACGCGGGCGGTTTCCAATTCCTTCTGAACCTTGGCCACGCTGTCGGTGTCGACTTCGGCGGGGATCGTTTTGTTCCACTCCTCCAGCGAACGCTCCCAATTCGTGGCGGCCAGTTTGATCCGTCCCGTCTTCATGTAGAGTTCGCCGAGATGATCGTGAATGGTGGGATCGTCGTTCATCCGCTCGGCAGCCCGGCGCAGGTTCTCTTCCGCCAGCTCGTAATTACCCATCTTGTAGTAGACCCAGCCCAGCGAATCCAGGTAAGCGCCGTTCTGCGGATCCAGCGCCACCGCCCGGCGAATGTATCCCAATGCCTCATCCAGCCGCGTGCCGCGATCCGCCAGCATGTAGCCGAGATAGTTGAGGGTCATGGCGTCTTTGGGATCGTCGGCTAAGACTTTGTGGAAGGCTTCTTCGGCTTTGTCGTACTTCTTCTGGCGCTCGTAAATCGAGCCCGCGACGAACAGTGCGTAATCCTTGTCCTCAGGCTTACTGGAGAGGTCAATCGCCTTGTCGATGCTCTCTTCCGCCTTGTCCCATTCCTTCACCCGGCTGTACATCTGGGCCAGCGCAATGTAGACCTCGCGATCGTCAGCATTGTCCTTCAGCATGCCCTTGACGCGGTCGATGGCCACGGTGGAATTGCCCATGTCGGCCTGTTGCGAAGCCGCCACCATCTGCAAGCCGCGATCATCCGGGAATCTTTTAGCCGCCTCTTCAGCAACGGCCGTTGCCTGCTGCCACTGCTTGTTGTCGCGGTAGGTTTCAATGATCTGCTGATAGCCGCGGATGGCGTTCTCGTCGCCAAGGTCCAGCATTTTGCGGAAGGTCTGCTCGGCAAGCTGGTTCTTTCCAGCTTCACGATAGACCGTGCCTAAGCGCTCCAGGAACACGGCACGATTGTTTTTGTCCGATGTCGAAGAGTCGCCGTCAGAGTGATCGGATTTGGTCAGCAGGTCATTGAGAATCTGGATAGCGTCGTCGTACTTGCCTTGCGCTTCGTCGATCACCGCCATGTTGTACTGGACTTCAAGCGAGTCCGGCACAACCGAGTTGGCCTTCTTCAATGAGTCCATCGCCTGATCGAACTTGCCGCTGCGGCGTTCGATCTCGGCGATGCGCATGTAGGTCTGCGCGTCCGACGGATCAGCTTCGACGATCGCTTTGTACTGCTCCAGAGCGGCGTCGGTCTGGTTGTCGTTCATCAGGTTCTGGGCCAGACCTCGCACCGCGTCCAGATTATCGTGATCCAGTTCCGTCGACTTGCGATAGGCGTCGACCGCCTGCTTGTAATCCTTCTGCTGCTCGTAGGTGTAGCCCAGCGCCGAATATAGCTTCGCTGTGCGCGCATTCTCAGGAACCGTGTTCAGCACTTCCAGGGCGCGATTTGAGTCGCCTTCCTCGTTGTAAAGATAGGCGAGGGTGGTAACCGCTTCTTCGGAATCGGGCTGAATCTTCACCGCCGCTTTGAACTCGTTCTCCGACTTCAACAGCTCGTTGTTCAAGCGATACAGACGACCGAGCAACAGGTGATCTTCCACGCTCTTGGGATCCAGCTTTACGATCTGCTCGTACTGATCGATGGCCAGCTTCAGGATTTCCTGCGACTGCGTGCCTGCCTGCATGTCGCCAAGCGAACGCAGATAGATGCGGCCCAACAAACGGCGGGCTTCCAGGTTGTTGCCGTCGCGCTTCAGGATGTCCTGCGCTTCCAGGACGGCGTCGCGAATTCGCCCGGTCTTGGCGTAGAGCTCGGCCAGGCCCGCATTCAAATAGTCGGAGCTGGGATCGTTATCGATGGCGGCGCGATATTCGTCGATGGCTTTGTTCGCATAATCGGAGCGGCCGTACATCGAGACCATCTCTTCGTACATATGCGCCATCATGAAGTGGTAATAAGCCGCGGCCTTGTCGGGCGGATTCTGGGGAGTGGTCTTCGCCGGCTGGCTGGCATCAGGCGAAGCTGTCTGCGGCTTCGCGTCGTCCTGCGACTGCGTTGAAGGCGTTAAAGTTATGTTGGCGGGGGAGTCTTGCGCAATGCAGACTAACGAACCGGCGACCAGCGACGCCAGAATAGAGACACGGATACTCTTAAGAATCATTAGGACCAGCCACTCAACAGCGATTGGATGCCGCGCCTCACACTGGAGTCTAGATATTTTAGCTGGTTCTCCCGCCTCGCGGGGGCAAAAACCGAGCCATTCGACACGGAGGCAGAGCGACCCATCTAACCAGCAAATTTACGACTTAGTCGTAAGGGATTGGACGTAGTGGCCGAAGAAAGGTCAATTTGTCTAGAAAGATGGTACGGCTTCCAGCACCCGCACCTTCCATGAATTTTCCGCCGCAGTCAGCAAAACCACATAGTGAATAGTGGCTTCCTCGGAATGAATGACCTTGCTTCCATCCATAAGCTGGAGTTGGACTTGCGCCGTGTCGTGAAGCTCCATGGCTGAACCTTCGGGCGAGTAGAAAACGGCGTCAACATTGTGCCCGCGGTCGACAATCTGCTGGCGTAATCCGTTCTTGCGTTGGTCTTGGATTGTCGCGACTAATTTGTCATTCGCGTTGCCGATGAAACTGGGACCGAGAAGGTCGGTGCGGTTCTGATCCAGGGCTTTCGTCATGGCCTGCCAGGCAGCGGCATAATCGCGAGCCACGGCACGCTGGGTAGTGTCCTCAACCTGACGAGGTCCGGCGTTCCCGACGTTGACGGCAATCGACGGAGTGGTATCCGCATAAGTTTTCAGCGCGGGCAGCACAGCGAGAAATCCGATTGCCAGCATCGATGCCAGGACAAGTCGCGTTGCGGTTCTCATTGGCCACCCCTCCACTGGATTTCGTTTCCGACGACGACACCCGAAGCCACGGAAATTGTGGCGCCGTTGGATACCGGCAGTTGCGCCTCGGCGATGCCGCGCTTGATGCGCGCGTCCACCGTGCTCTTGCCTTGGGAATCGGTTGCGGTAAAGGTTACGATCGTCCCATCCGGCACGGGATTGCCCGAGCAGTCGCGAATAGGATCCGTGCGCACGAGAACGCCGTTCTTGTTGGGCTGGGCGCTCATACGAATGTTGCAGGGATCAGAAGCTACCTGCTGCACCACCCGCCGCACAGACGCGCTACCGCTGGTGGCAACGAACTGCGCCGGACCCGCTTTCCTGGATGAATCCAGCTTGGTGAACGCGACTCCGCCCTTCGAGGTCTCGCTACGCGTGGTGGTCTGCCCATCTTCCTCGAGCTCGAATTTCACAGGCTCGGGCTGAAGAACGAGGTTCTGATATTTATCGAAGAGAAATGCGGTGCCGGTGATCACGTTTGCGGTCGCGGCGGGAACCCGCGACGGCCGAGCCAGAAATGCGATCGAGTTGACCGGAGCGGCGGTAACGAAGAACACCGCGCTATCGTCGCCGATAACGACGGTGTAACGGCCGGCATTCTGCAGGTCGTCAGCGCTGAGCTGGATCTGCTGCCCAAGCTCCACCTGGCGTTTGACGGCGCTTCCGGGACCGAAGAGATACATCGTCGCGCTTCCGCTGCCTGAACTGGAGAACGTCAGCCCCGAGCCGGCAGTAACGGTTGCGGGGACGTGCAACTCAGCGGCCTGAGCTGTTTCCAGCAACGTCAACGCCGCCAGAACAAGAAGAAGCGTCGGGATGAAGCGTTTCCTGGTCATGGCCTAGTTTTCGTGATCCAGCATGTACTGGTTTACGGTCACGCGATAGTTATGCACGTTCGCCGCCATCTGGTCGCTTAGGCTCACCGCGAACGGCACCGGCGTCTGCGGCAACAGCGCCTGATCGACATAGCCATCGGATACCCAGATCACTTTGCCGGAGTTGTCGTAGTAAGTCGCCAGCACGTGCGGGATGTTAACGATCTCGCCACTCTGGTTGATCAGCTCACCCTTCAGCACATGTCGGCCGCGAGCGTCGGTTTCGACTCGCTGATGCAGCACGCCGATCACCGGGTCGGCAGAAGCCGGCACCAGCATCGAGTTCGGCTGCATGCGCACGCTCTTGACCTTCGAGAGCGGCACGTCGGGGAAGTCGATGCGGAACGGCGAGATTTCTTTGGGCAGCAGCGTGTGCGAAATCTTGTCGAAGCTGGTCTCTTCGCCCAATACGTTGCCGTCCTTGCCAACCAGAGTCGCGCCTACCGAGACGAAGCCGGGCACGGTGTCTTCATTCTCGATTTCGCCGACGACGATGGTGTTGTTGTCCTGCTGGATCGCATTCATCGACACAATGCGAACGCGGGGAGCTTCGGCATTCTGCGCGCCCCAATCGTCATTGGCGCCGCGAGTAATGACATCCCAGCGCAGATAGTTCTCCTGGATGACCTGCGGCGGAACCTTGGCTTCCTTCACGACCGGCCATTCCACCTTCCAGGTTCCATCTTCCTTTACAACCTTCAAGTCGCGAGTGTCGTAGAAAGCGCCGACGGCGGTTGCATACTCCAGCGATGCGCGGACGAGCGCCTCGTTGTCGTTGGCGTGCAGAACCTTGGTATCCGCCTCCTGCAACGCGGAGTACGTTCGCAGGCTGCCGTCGCGTCCCGCGAGATCGCTGGCGAAGGCCTGCTCGTCGGCATTGCTGTCTTTTGCGACGTAAGCGTACGCGCCTTTGTAGTCGTGCGCCTTCACGTGCGCGAAGAGCGACTGCACCGCGCCTTCCGGCGAGGTGGCCGCCGATGACTGAGTCGGTTGCATGGTCGCCAACGCGATCAGCGCAACCGCAAGAACGATGAGGAGGATGGGTAGAACGCGCTTCATTACTTCGCCTCCCGCAGAATCATGGGTTCAACCGTCGCACGGGTCGGGAACTCCAGAGTTGTTGCCAAGCGGCGCCGCTCCGGCACCAACAGCACCAGGAACAGAGCGAACAGGCTACTGCCGACAGGCAAGATGCCCCACATGATTCCCTGCATCTCAGTCGGGCGGAAGCCATTGAACTGCAGCGGCCGCGCCGGCGGCACATCTTCCTTGGTCCACAAAGTCACGTTGCCGTTATCGTAGGTTTCCGCCTTGCGCCATCCGGCGAAAGCCAGCAGCGGCTCGTAGTAGCGATCGCGAACGAAGATGTACTTCAAGCCGTACTGGTTCGCGTGCTTCAGTACCGCGCGCAGCGACTCCATGCCGGCGAGTCCGAAATACTTCGAGTTGTAAAGCTGGCCCGCACCGTAGGCCGTCATTTCCGGCAGCAGACGAGCCGAGTTGTAATCGCCGTCGACGCTGTCGGCTTTCGCTTCCCTCGAGACTTCGGCGAATCGGCTGCCGAAACCTAACGTGATGTAGCGGAAGTTCGAATGATCGTCGCGATTCAGGAATGCGATCACCTGGTCGACATTGAACGGTGTGCTGTTGATGGGGTGAATTGTGATCCACGATACCGCCGACGCCATGGTGATTACTGCGGCGATCGCCAGACCCACCAAGGCTTTCATGCGGAAGCGACGGATGAGCGACACCGCCAGCAGACCAACGAAAGGCATCGCCATCAGTGTGGCCCAGAAGGTGAAGCGCTCGTAAGTCAGCACATTGTAGGCACGGCCGAGAAGCACCTTGCCGACCGGAGTTGTGCCGCCCAGGCCGAGCAGGGTCGTCAAGTACCAGCCGAAGAGCAGCGGACGCAGGCGACGATCCGCCGAGCCCCGCAGAAGGATGAACGGAATTGCCAGGATCAGCAGCCCCATCGGGATGATCCAGAAATTGATTCCGCTGAAGGGATGCAGAATGTAGTTGTCGCGCGAGCCATGCGGGATCGGCATCTGGTTGATTGGGTTTTTAATCAGCGCGATCCAGTACGGATAGAGCACGACAACAACGCCCGCAACGCCAAGCACCGCGAACACGACAGCCCGGCCAAGAACGCCACCCACTGAGGCATGATCTTCCTCCTCGGGCGCTGCGTTGCGATCGATAAGAGCCAAAAACAATACCGGAACCGCGAAAAGAATGGCGCCGAACAGGAGCGTCACGTGGTGCGCGGCAGCCGCGGCCCATGCAATGGCCACACCCTTCAGCAGCGCCATGAGTTCGCCGTTTTCCATCCAAATGTAGAAGAAGGGCAGCGCATTCAGCGTCAAAGCCGCGGCGGCAGTGGTTGGCAACTGTCCCGACTGGTAAACCAGCATCGAGAGCGAGCCCAGGAATATCGAGCCTAACGCGGCATAGCTGGCGGAAATCTCATCTACCCACAGCTCCGCATATCGATACATGCCAATCGGCAGCAGCAAGATCGCCAGAAATTGCACGAACATGTACGCCATCTTCAGGCCCATGATGTGCGAGAACAGCGCGATCCACTGATGGGTCAGCGGCGGATACGTGGTCTGCGAGAAACCGCCAAACCATTTTTCGTTCCAGGGATTGAACCAATGATGAGCGTAGTGAGCCGCGAAGAACATGTGCGTATTCGCGTCATAAGAGCTCGCCGGCAACTGCATCAGCAGCAGAGGCCCGTGTACCGCCAGGCAAATCAGCAGTATGGCGGAAAGGGGTATCGCTCGTGAGGGGAAAGTGGGCGACTGCGAAATCAAGGGACTGCCTCCGCGATTACGGTTCAGAGCTGTTCGATTCCCAGATTCCGTATACGGTTGCCGAGCACTGCTGAAGCAGAGCTGCGGAATGGCTCGTTTGGCCCTGCATACACACCGATGCTCCTCAAAATGGGAACTGCGGTACCACCTGGCAAGCTGAGTAGCTGATGTTCGGAGCTGCCGAACAGCCAATGAGGAGCAATTCGCATCCGACGAAGGTATTCAGCTTACAAGCTGAGTTGCTGCACACTCTCGACATGCCAGTGAGTTGTTCAAGTGAAGATAAGAACTGTTCCCCTGATTTTCTGCTCCCTGCTTCTTACGGTTGCGGCCATGGCGCAGACGTTCGAGGTCAATGGCCAGCAGTCGCAACCAGCGCCGAATTCGCAGAATTCTAAGAAGAACCCGTCTGCGTCCCAGTCCAGCAACAATGGTGACAGCGGCATCGGCTGGGGGAGCAGCATTGAAGTTGGCCGTCTGGCGCGTGCCGCCGAGGACGCGCTGAAACGCGGCAACCCGTCTGCCGCCGCCGATTACGCGCAACGTGCGGTGAAAGCCGCTCCGCAGGACAACAAGCTTTGGTTCCTGCTGGGCTACACGTCGCGGCTGGCGGGACGATACCAGACCTCGGTTGAGGCTTATCAGCACGGCCTGCAGTTCGCGCCCGGTAACGCTGACGGCATGAGCGGACTGGCGCAGACCTACGAGCGCATGGGTCGCACCGACGATGCCAAGAAACTGCTAAGCGAAGTGATTCGCGCCAATCCTAAACGCACGAATGATCTGCTCATTCTCGGCGAGCTCCAGATGCGCACAGGAGACACGCAGGAGGGTATCAACCTTCTGCAGCGCGCTGAATCGCAGCAGCCAAGCGCTCATGCGGAGCTCATGCTGGCCGTGGCCTACCTGAAACTCAAGCAGCCGGACAAGGCCAAGCAGATGCTCGACCTCGCCAAGAAGCATTCGCCCGGTAACGTGGAGATCTTCCAGGCCGCGGCTAACTACTATCGCGAAGAGCACGACTACAAAGCCGCGATCGCCACTCTGAAGAGCGCTCCCAAGATGACGCCCGCGGTACTGGCGGATCTTGGCTACACCTATGAACTGGACGGCAACAAGGAAGAAGCAGCCAAGGCTTATGTTCGCGCCGCCAACGAGAAGCCGAAAGAAATTGGATATCAGCTCAGCGCCGCTCAGGCCGAGCTCCGTTTGGGCGATACCGAAAAGACGCGTCAGTATTTGAATCGTGCGGCTGCTATCGACGCCAATCACTACCGGCTGCACGCCATCAAGGCGCTGCTGGCGAAGGAAGAAAATCGTCAGGCTGACGCTATCGCGGAATACAAGGCGGCTATTGCTGCACTGCCGGCAGGCGGCGTTCCCGAAGGCCCGCTTTATCCCATTCAGCTGCGTTTGAATCTCGCGGAACTTTACCGCGACAGCGGCGATGACCAGGCCGCGCACCAGGAGCTGGCGACGGCGGAACAGGAAATCGACAAGTTGAATGTTGAAGGCACGGCAAAGGCCGAGTTCCTTCGTGTGCGCGCGTCGTTGAAGATGTCGGACAACGATCTGCAGGGCGCCGAAGCCGACTTATTGGAAGCGCGCAAGCTCGACCCCGCCAACGACAACATCACGTTGCAGTATGCGAACTTGCTTTGGAAAGAAGGTCGCAAGGACGACTCCCGCAAGATCTACGGCGACATCCTCGCGAAAGATCCTGACAACCGTTACGCGCTCGAAGCGATGGGCTATCTCTATCGCGAAGACAACGACGTCAAAATGGCGGCTGAATATTTCAATCGCCTGGCGAAGGCTTATCCCGACGATTACGTCCCATATCTGGCGCTTGGCGACCTTTACACGCAGACGAAGCAGTTTCAGTTAGCCGACGACAATTATCAGCAGGCGTACAAGATCGCGCCTGACAATCCGCTCATTATCGCGAACGCGGCTAATGCTGCGATCGAAGCCCAGCAGATCAAACTGGCAGGCGTCTGGGTGGGTCGCGCAAAAGGCAAGATGAACGACGATCCGCGCGTCATGCGTGAGCGCGAGCGCTACCTGTTCCACGAAGGCGATTACGCCGAGTCGGCGAAGCTTGGCTACCGGGTGCTGCAGCAGTTGCCCAAGGACCGCAACGCGTCGGTCTACCTCGCTTACGACTTGTACAACATGGGTCGTTATGACGACGCGCTGGCGATATCCGACAAGTACGACAGCATTCTTCCCAATGAGCCGAACTTCCCGCTGCTCGAAGGACACGTGCACAAGCACTCGCAGCTGCTCGACGAGGCGGTCGACGATTATAGCCGCGCCATCCAGCGCGATCCCAAGATGGCGGAAGCGTATGTCAACCGCGGCTACACGCTCAATGACATGCAGAACGCGCAGCAGGCAGCGGACGACTTCAACACCGCGCTGAAACTGGCTCCCAACAACGGTGTCGCCCATCTTGGCCTGGCTTTCAGCGAGTTGCAGCTCCGCCATCCCAAAGAAGCTCGGGAACAAGCCGAGGAAGCGCAACAGCTACTGGGTGAATCCGGCTCGACGCACCTGGCACTAGCGACGGCTTACCGGCAGGAACATCTGCTGGCCAGCGCGGAGCAGGAATATCGCGCAGCGATCCGTTACGCGCCTAACGATCTAAGTTTGCAACTGGCTCTGGCTGACACGTTGTATGACATGCGCCGCTACCAGCAGTCGATCGACGCCCTGAATGCGGCGCTCAGTCTCTCGCCCGATGACCCGCTGATCTACGGCCGCATGGCCCATGCGTATGCGCATCTCGGCCGCAAAGAAGAAACCCTGCGCTACGTGGAAGCCGCTGAAAAGCTGGGCGGCGACCAGTCGGCCATCCTGCTGGATACCGGTGATGCCCTCTTGACTCTTGGCGATCAGAAGGCCGCGATGGATCGCTTCGCGCGGGCGCTGGAAGCTCCGGACGCCAATCGTGTCGACGCCCGCCTGGCAATTGCTCGCCTGATGGTGAAGTACGGCAAGGATGACGACGCGCGGCAACAAATCAGCCTGGGCTTTGCAGAGAGCCGTATCGGCGAGGCGCCTCCGGTCACAGCAGACAACTTGATCGAAGCCGCGAATTTGCTCCTCGCCATGCACGACTTCACCACGGCCGAGTCGTACTTCCGTAGAGCGGGCGAGGCCGGTGCGTCGCAGGATGTAGTCGCGATCGGATTGGCGAATACCTATCTGGCTCAAGGCAAGACCAAGCAGGCCAACGAGCAGCTGGCGACGATCGGCTCCGATCCCGCTTCCAACCAGAATTACGACTACCTGATGGCGCAAGGCGAGGTCTATCGCCAGCGGCACGAGAGTTGGAATGCCTTGCTGGCGTTGTCGCAGGCCGACACGCTGGGCGGCAGCGATATCGCCAACCTGGAGGGCATGCAGGTAGCGAGCGAAGAAGGTGTTCGCGTTACCGATCACCTCAGCATGCTAACGGACTTCACGACCGGCGGCCTGTATGACGACTCGACGATCTACATGCTCGACCGCCAGATCTTCGGCATCACCAACAACGCGTTGCTGCCGCCACCGCGATCGGAGCAGGAGTCGCTCTGGACGACGGCTTATCGCTATCACTTCGACAACAATTTTCCGATGTTGAGCGGCTTCTTCCAGATCCGCAACGCCAACGGCGAAGAGTCGCTGCCGCAGGAAGCGCTCATCATCAACCGCAACACGTTCGATTACAACTTCAACACCGCGTTGAATCCGGTTTTGCATCTCGGCAACGGCTGGATTGCGTTCAACACCGGCTTGCAGTTCACCTTGCGGCGCGATACTTCTGCTCCTCAATACGAGGACCAGAATCTGTTCCGCCAGTTCGCTTACTTCAATAGCAGTTCCTTCTTCAACTGGATCGCGGTAAACGGCAGCATTTATCACGAAGCGGGACCCTTCACGGCGACCACCTACAAGCAGAATTCCAGCGATGTGGGCGCAACATTTCAATTCACCGTTGGACGGCCGTGGGCCAAGACGGCGTTCATTACCGGCTACACGCGCCGCGATCTGACATTTTCGCCGGAGCCCAATCAATTCTTTACGACTTCGACCTATGCCGGACTGCAACACAAGTTCGGACAGAAGTTGACGGTCAGCGGAATGGGCGAATACATCCGCTCGTGGCGCACGCAGAATACATTGCAAGCGACCGCGCAAGCATTGCGGCCCGCCGGCACGATTCAGTACAAGCCAAACAACAGCTGGAGCGTCGACGGTCAGTTCGCTTGGACTCGCGGCGAAGGGTTTCAGGAGTATGACAACGTATACAGCAGTTTCTACATCAGTTACTTAAGACCGCTACACCGGTCATTCAGTGACGACGCCGGGGAGTACAAGATCGCCTATCCCCTGCAGTTTTCCGTTGGTCTCGAGGCAGAACAATTCCCGAACTTCACCGGGGTTGCACAAAGCGGGACGCTCATCCGTCCGGTTTTCCGCCTTTCGATTTTTTAGGCCCAGGGGAGTCCATGAAGATTTGCCTTGTCACAGCGTTTCCGCCTAGCCGGCGAGGGCTGAACGAATACGGGTTTCATCTGGCGCGGGAACTGCGGCGTGACCCTCTCCTGAGTCTGACGGTGCTGGCCGACGAACTGGACACTCCTGCGGAGGAATTGCCCGAGTTCGACGTAATTCGCTGCTGGCGCTTTGATGCGTTGTCGAATCCGCTAAGGCTGACGAAGGTCATTCGCGACATCAAGCCCGATGTCGTCTGGTTCAACCTGTTGTTTTCAACCTTCGGGAATAAGCCGATCCCGGCATTTCTTGGGCTCGGCCAGCCGGCCTTGTCGCGTTTGAGCGGACATTACACACATGTAACCCTGCATCACCTGATGGACAACATCAACCTGGCCGATTCCGGTATCCGCTTCCCCAAGCTGTATCGGACCGCGGGATCGGTGGCCACGAGGATGTTGTTGATGGCGAATTCCATCTCTGTTTTGTTGCCGGTTTATCGGCGGACACTGATCGAAAAATATCGCGGCGAGAACGTTCACTTCCGCGCCCACGGAATCCTGGGCGGCTGTCCCGAGCCTCCCGACTTCGCCAGCCGTGGCAATCCGGAGCATCGCCTCCTCGCCTTCGGAAAATGGGGGACATACAAACGGCTTGAGTTATTACTCGAGGCCTTCCAGGAACTTTCCCAGCGAATGCCGAATGTTCGCTTGATCGTTGCCGGGGGAAATCATCCGGCGACACCGGGTTACATCGAGTCGGTCGCGGAAAGCACGAAAGACAATCCGCGTATCGAATTCACCGGATATGTCGAAGAAGAGGACATCCCGCACCTGTTTCGTAGTGCCAGCGCCTTAGTACTTCCGTATTCCTCGGCGACGGGGGCCAGTGGAGTAGCCCACCTCGCCTGCGAATTTGGCGTCCCAATCATATCGGCGGGGATCGACGACTTTCGCGAGATGGCGCTGGATGAAGGGCTGGCGGTTGGCTTTTATCAAACTGGTAATGCCGGCAGCATGGCGGCTGAATTGCTTTCCCTTTTGAATGACCCAGAACTCATGCGCGAAATGGCGGACCAAAACTTCTCCGCTGCGCTACGTATGACCATGCCCCAGATTATCCGGCAATATTTACGTTCCTTCGATTTGCAGCAGCGCACGCGGGCCCTTGAACCGATCTCACGATTTCGGCGAATCCCATCGTGGGTTCCTTCCCGCTCGGCCATCTTTCGGGCGGCCGCTCCGAGGTGGCAGTCATGGACATAAGAGCCATTCTATTGATTGGCGGAATCAGTTCAGGAGAGCCGGTTCGGCAGGAAAGTTTTGGCGAGATCCCGCTGGCTTGCCTCGATGTGCTCGGGGCTTCGCCAGAAGAGCGCGTGGTGCGTCGCCTGCGGCACTTCGGGGTATCTGTTTGCAGCGTAATTTGCGACGCTCCGGAGAAAGCAGAGCCATTTACCCGATGTGCAGCTCTGGATTCCGACGACCAGCATTTGCATGTAGAAGGCGAGCAATTTTGGCGGAGCGCAGAGGAAACTTTTCATCAATGCGCCGAAGATGGCGCGGAAATTGTCATCGTCATCCGCATGGGGCCCTACGTCGAAGTGGATTATGACGAAATTATTCAACACCACATCGACCGCCGGAATTCGATCACCCAAGCCATCGATTCGAATGGTGGCGGCCTTGATCTGTTCGTCTTGAGTACTAAGGCCCGCGCCGATGTAGCACAGTTGTTCCAAAGCCGCTTGCGGCATATGCGCCGCGAGTCGGAAGCCTTCCGGGTCTCGGGCTACATCAATCCTCTGCGGAAACCCGCCGACCTGCGCCGACTGGCGACCGACGGGCTGCTAGCGCGCAACGGCGTTAAACCTCAGGGCAAAGAAGTAAAGCCGGGCGTCTGGTTGGGGCAAGGGGCGCGCATCCATCGCAAAGCGCGAGTGGTCGCGCCGGCTTATATCGGCCCACATGCCCACGTTCGTGCTTCCGCCCTAATCACGCGTGGAACGGTGATCGAGCGCCACGCCGAAGTCGACTGCGGCACCGTTGTCGAAAACACAACCCTGCTGCCCTTCAGTTGCCTGGGCGCGGGCCTGGACGCAATGCACTGCGTCGTAGGGTTTCGCCGACTGGCACACCTGGTGCGCGACGTGGAAGTGGAGATTCACGACGGCAAATTGGTAGGAATGATCCCCCTGAGCCCTGTTTCTCGATTGGCAGGCAGCACAGCTGCTCTTTTTGCCTTCTTACCAAGAGAGCTTTATCGCGGAGTACGTGCATCCGTGGAACGACGGCGATCCAAGCGGACCGCCGAGTGCTCCGAGGGGGCGAAGACCTCACCGGAAGCTTCAGTTCTAGAGGACCCGCTGCCAAATTCGGAACCCTCGGACTTCTCTTCGAATTTGGCTGTAGTGAGGAGATATGGAGACCATTAGTCGGCCCGTAGTCGTAAAGAGAATGCCGGAGAAGATGAACCTGAAACAGGCCCGCAAATTCCTGCAGGAGGTACAGCCCTTCGTCAATTCGGACCGGCCTCAGATTGTGTTCGATATGTCCCAGGTGCGGCACATCGATGCCGCCGGCGTCGATGTTCTTCTGCAATGCATGCGTGCGGCTGTGAAGCACGACGGCGATCTGAAACTGGCGGCGCTGTCGCCGCAGTCCGCAGTGGTTCTGGAACTCACCCGCACCGGACGCCTCTTCGAGATCTACGACAATTCCACCGCCGCCGTGAAGAGCTTCAGCAGCTTCCTGCCGAATGCGATGCGGCAATTTGAGCCTCATGGAATGCAGGGCTCGGCGGTACAGCCGATTCCAGCCAATGACGATCAGCAGGGAAGTGGTCTGGCCGCATGAGCGCAAATCCCGACACGATACTGGTGGCTCCCCCGCGTGAGAGTCGATGGCACGGTTTCGTGTCGCGCTGGTTCCCTCAGTACACGAATCACGCCAAGATCCTGAGCGGCAGCCTCATTCTGCTCATCGGGTCGGTCTTCGTAAGTCTGGCGAACTTCGGCTACAACATCGGCGTCGCCCGCATGCTGGGACCGTCTGATTTCAGTCATGCTGCTGCCGCGGTCACCATCCTGATGCTGATCTCGGCCATCACTCTGGCGTTCCAGCTGGTTTGCACGAAGCTGGTGGCTAAGGCAGACACGATCGAGGAAAAAGCAGGAGTCTTTCAGCACCTGAGGAAGCGAGCTTGGGTCGTAGGCATCGGCTTGGGCGTGTTCATGCTGGCCGCGAACTCGGTTTTGACGACCTATCTACGGCTGTCGTCACCCTGGATCATTATCCTGCTGGCCATTGGGCTGACAATTTACGTCCCGCTCGGCGTAAAGCGCGGCGGGCTTCAAGGGACCTGCAGATTCCGCGGATTGAGTTGGAACATGGCCGCCGAAGCTATTACCAAGTTCGTCGGCGCCATCGTTCTTATCGAACTTGGGTTCGGTGTGTTGGGCGCGGTGGCTGCGATCTCCGCCTCCGTGATTTTGGCTTTCCTGATTCCCGACAGCGCCAAGGAATTGCGCGGTCCCTCCGTAAATCGCCATACCGCTCCGGTTGGAGAAGCGCGACAGGCCATCGTCTTCTTTGTCGGTCAGGTAATCATCAGCAACATCGACATCCTGATGGTGAAGCATTTTTTCCCGCCGGCCGAGGCCGGTTTGTACGCAGCGATTGCCCTGGTAGGCAGACTGCTCTACTTCGCCTCCTGGTCGGTGGTCAGTGCCATGTTTCCCGTTTCCGCCGAGAAAAAAGAAGACCGCGGTTCCCGATCATTGTTGGCCATACCGCTCCTGCTGGTCACCGGAATGTCAGTGGTGTTCGTGCTTCTGTTGGCGGCTTTTCCCCGGCTGGTGTTCCAGTCGTTATTTGGCTCGCACTTCCATACGGATGTCGGCGGCCTGACCCTGCTGCTCAGCATGAATGCTATTGCAACGGGAGTTTATGCCATCGCAGTCGTACTGATTACTTACGAAATGTCCCGCTGCATCGCCAATACTGGCTGGCTGCAACTGGTGGTGAGCGGACTGATCGTCATTGGCGTCACTTTATTCCACTCGACTTTGTTGGAGGTGATCGTCGTCCAGCAGGTCCTCAGGGTGTTGTTGTTATGCGCGGTCGCTATTCCGTTTGTGAAGATGTGGCTGACCGCTGGCGGGAGCGTACATGAAGAGGCTACGGCGCGTTACTGAAGCGGAAGTCATCGCGGAATTCCTGAAGAACGAGTTCTATCAGGAAGAATTCCATCAGGATCGCGAGCAATTCGAAGATTTGGTGCTGGGCGCGCAGGTTGAGGACGAAACGGCCAACGCCTTGCGGCGTGCGCTTCTGTTTCGCCGTCGCGGCCATATGTGGCGTGAATTGCCCAGCGACACGCAGTGGTGGGAAGTGGAAATTGAAGCTCGGGATCTGCAACGGGTACGGGTTTTCCCGCGCGCCCAGTGGCGGCGGGTGGCTAACGGCAGCTTTCTGCTGAATGACATTGTGAAACGGATTAAGACCAAGCCGTTTCGCGGCAAGACGCGCGACTTCATCTCCAAGGTTCAGGCTTTGAGCTATTACCTGCGAACTCACGAAGACAATAGCGCAGTGCTGCTGATCGGCGTTAACGATGAAAGTCCGGTCACCGTGCTGGAAGGGAACCATCGACTGACGGCGGCGCTGCTGGCATCGCCGGAAGTCCTGGAGAGTCGTTTCCGAGTTTTCTGTGGATTGTCGCCGAGGATGTCGGAGTCGTGCTGGTATCAGACGAACGTCGCCAACCTGTGGCGTTACGCACGCAATCGCGCTCGCAACCTGTTTTACGACCGGGATGCCGATATCGAGCGCCTCATGAAGCCCGCTCAAGACCACGTTGGTTCGGTAGCCCAGCCTGCGCTGCACACGGTCGGAGCGGTGAAGAGCTATTTCCAAATTCGAGAATAACGGCCATCAGTAAAAAATTTTGTATTGGAGAGCTGCACGATGAAAGCTCATCAGAAATTGCTAACGAAATTCATGTTGCTGATCGTGGGATCGGTTCTGTGCGGAATGCCGGAATACGCCCAGGCGTGGCAGCAGCAGGACGGTTCTGCGCCGCAGAACCAGCAGCAGAATGGAACGAGCTTCGATCCCTCGAAGGGACCGCTGCAACCTGTTCCCAGTCAGAACGAACCGACGCAGAACAATGCTCCATCGCCGGAGAGCTTTACCGACGTTACGCCGGCAACGCCTGCGCCCCAGCCTGCTCCGCAACAACAGATGCAGGAGCCCCTGGGAACAGCTACCGCCGAGGGAGTTCCGGTGGTCGGCGGCGCGGCGTCGCGCCCTGCAGGAGAGGCGATCGCACCGGATAAGCAAAAACAGCGCCGTTCGCTGCTGATCAAGATTGGCTTGATCGCCGCTGTTGGAGCCGCCGGCGGAATCGTTTACGGCGTTTCCAAGGGAACGTCCAGCAAGCCGTAATTGAAATTCTTAACCAACGTTTTGAGGCCCCGCGTAATGAAGCCGTCGCGCCGTCCGATGTTGATTTCGTTTTCTGGCCTGGATGGTTCAGGTAAGAGCACCCAGATCGCGAACCTGTTGGAGTTCTTCCACCACCAGGGACTTTCGACCAGCCTGCTCGCCTTCTGGGACGACGTGGTTGTGCTGAGCCGTTATCGCGAAGGCTTCGTCCACAAGGTGTACGGCAGTGAAAAAGGTATTGGAGCGCCGGGCAAGCCAGTCAATCGCCGCGACAAGAATGTCCGCAAGTGGTATCTGAGTATCGTGCGCCACGGACTGTACCTGCTTGATGCCCTGCACCTGGTGAGAGTCGTGGCGCGGGCGCGGCGCTCCGGTTCCGAAGTCGTCGTCATGGATCGCTATATCTACGATGAACTGGCCAATCTTCCACTCTCGAACTGGCTGACACGTCTGTTTATCCGCTTGGTTGCGGCTTTCGTACCCACGCCAGATGTGGCTTACATTCTGGACGCCGATCCCGAAGCCGCGCGGGCGCGCAAGCCCGAGTATCCGGTCGAGTTCCTGCACAAGTGTCGAAGTTCCTATCTTCAACTCGCGAATATGCTCGGGTCCCTGACGGTCATTCCACCGATGGCTTTGGAAGACGCAAAGAAAGCAGTAGAAAGTGCGGCCGCATCTGCGATGACCAGGCGCGATTCGGGAAACGAAGCATTTCTCGATACTGTGCAGCCTGCCTAGCAGCCACTCTGGTCCGGTAACAATTACCCGGCAACTTCCCTTACTACCCATCCGGAACCTTCAAGGTCAATATCCTTCGCTGAAAACAAATGACTTACAACGTGTTTTTCGCGTTAGGGTTTGGCAATGCACATGTAATGAGAACTATGTTGTCGCGCGTCGTCGTTTGAATCGCACAACCGCAGCAGAGCCCGCGGTTTCTGATGCAGGGCCAATGCGAGGCACGATGTGCCAAAAGGTTCTTGGAGGAAAATCGGTAATGAAGACTTCAATGCTATTAGCGCTGCCACTGGCCGCCACACTGATGGTGCCCGCAGTAGCGCAGACCACTTCGGACTCGCAGCAGAACACGGCTCAGGGCAGCAGCAGTTCGCAGCCATCCTCGACGTCCAGCAGCTCGCAATCGACCAGCACGACTCAAGACTCCAACTCCGATCAGAATCTTTCCGCTCGTCAGCCGCTGCAGCCGGATGTCCGTCAGGGATTCTGGGGCAAGATGAATCCGTTCGCGCGCAAGAAATACGTGCAGCGTCAGCTCAGCCCGATCCGCAATCGCGTAAATGAGCTTGACGACCTGACCGCCGAGAACGCGCGCCAGATCAAGGACGTTGATGCTCGCGCCCAGGAAGGCATTCGTCAGGCGGACGCCAAGGCTACTCAGGCAGACCAGCATGCTGTTGATGCCGGCAACCGCGCGCAGCAGGCGAACCAGACCGCGATGGAAGCCAGCAATCACCTGAATACCGTGCAGTCGGTGGTAGGGAACATCGATCAGTATCAGGCTGCACAGCAGACTGAAATCCGTTTCCGCTCCGGTACCACCGCTCTTGGACCGAAGTCGAAAGAAGCGCTCGACGACATGACGGCCAATCTGAAGGACCAGAAGGGCTACATCATCGAAGTGCAGGGCTTCTCTGCTACAGGTGGTCAAGCTGGCGTGCAGAGCTCGCAGGCAATGGCGAACTCAGTTGTGCGCTACCTGGTTGAGAAGAACAACGTTCCCGTTTATCGAATCTACGTAATGGGAATGGGCAACGCCAAGATTCCCGCTTCTGAAGGTGGCACCGCGAAGGCGAGCGGCAACCGCGTTGAGATCAGCCTGATGAAGAACAACGTCGATCAGCTGGCTTCGATGCAGTCGAACGAGATGGGCAATGGCACGTCCAGCCAGAGCAATAGCTACTCCTCCAATGGCGGCGACAATAGTTATTCGACACAGCCGGCGACATCGCAACCGTCAACTCAGGCCCAGCCACCTGCAAATATGAACCAAGCTCCAGCCAGCAGCAGCACCACGCCGCAGCAGTAGCATTTAGACTGCCCGACAATCAGCAAGCCTACGCTCCCTCAGACCCCTCGCACTGCGAGGGGTCTGGTTTTGCAGACGGAAGCGTTACAGGTCCGACAACAGCCAATATCGGGCGCAGAGTGGTGATAGTCTGCTCAACAACTATGGAGACTCTTTACTATTCGCGAATGTCATCGCCCGCGGGACCGCTGCTACTGGGAGCGTCGGCCTCTGCGTTAGTCGTTCTCGAATTCGATCGCGGGCTGCCGAAGAATCTCAACGGGGAGCCCATCGCATGGCAGGAATCAGAGCCGCGCACGCGCGACGTCCGGCGGCAGATGGAAGAATACTTTGCCGGGAAACGCCGCCGCTTTGAGCTCGAACTTGATCTTCGCGGCACCGTCTTTCGCAAGCGATGCTGGCATGAGCTGCTGAAGATCCCTTACGGCGAAACCTGTTCGTATGCTGAGATCGCGCGTGCTGTCGGTAATCCGAAAGGATTCCGGGCCGTAGGCCAGGCCAACCACTACAATCCCATCGCGATCATCGTGCCCTGTCATCGGGTATTGGCGTCGGGCTGCTATCTGGGCGGCTACGGCGGAGGCTTGCCGGTGAAGGCTTTTCTCCTGCGGCTGGAAGGTGCGCAGTTTCGCGATGAAGCTGCCGGTTCCGACGAGCCAAAACAACTTGCGTTCAGCGCGAGCTAGCTTCCATCTCCGGCGTGGCTTCCAGCAGCGTGCGCGTGTAGGGATGCGTGGCGGCAGTGGTGATGTGTTCCGTCGTTCCCGTTTCTACCACTTCACCATGCTGCATCACCGCGATACGGTCGGCGAGGTAGCGCACGATCGGCATGGAATGGGAGATAAACAGGTAGGTCAGCCGGAAATCGCGCTGCAATTGCTTCAGCAAGTTCACAATCTGCGCGCCAACGCTCACGTCCAGCGCCGATACCGGCTCATCAGCCACGATAAAGCGCGGCCGCGATATCAGGGCCCGCGCAATGCCGACACGCTGCCGCTGGCCTCCACTAAACTCATGCGGATAACGGCCCAGCGCCGATTCATCCAGCCCGACGGCGCGCATAACTTCGACAGCTCGCTTTCGGCGATCGGACCTGCCGTCGTTGCCGTGAACGATGAGCGGCTCGCAGACAATCGATTCGACGGTCATGCGCGGGTCAAGCGAGCCGAACGGATCCTGGAAGATGATCTGCATGTCGCGGCGCAACTGCCGCATCGCGGAGCCGCCGGCCTGAAGGACATTCTTGCCATCGAAGATCACCTCGCCGGAGTCGGCCTCGACCAGCCGTAACAGCATCCGGCCCAGCGTGCTCTTGCCGGAACCGGATTCTCCCACCAGCCCAAGCGTCTCGCCCGCGTCGATGGCCAGAGAGACATCGTTCACAGCGCGAACCTGACCGCCCGGGCGCAATCCGAAAGCGGAGGCTTGGGTGTGAAATGTCTTAACCAGATGATTTGCCTGCAGCAGAGGCATGCCTGCGATGGTAGCAAACCACCGTCCAGCGAAAATCGCCTTTTACGAAAGGCCGCGCAGATAGCGGTTGTTCCTCGAATTCCACAATCAGCGTCGCGACGTTATGACGATCAAGCGATCCTCTTGGCACAATGAAAGCCGCATGAATTCTGCATGCAACTGTTTCGCCTCAAGAAGGCTTTTCCGGCTCTGCACAATTTTCTGGCACACCCCTGTGGACGAGCTGCACTCGATTGAAAATAAACGATTTATAGTTTCGATAATTTTATTGACTTCGTATGCCGAAAGAGTAAAAACACACTCGTTCTTTGACAAGTTTTTGGTTCTCCAATCGGCAGTTCGCCACTCGGCAATACGCGCAAGCGCACTGTGGAGGCTACGGCGACTGTGGCGGAAGCTCGACGATTTTTGCTGTGCACCTCAAGTGTCGGCTCGATGGTCGAACAAGCCACTGGATCTGCCGGTTGGAAGCGAAGGACGAGTCAAAGGCGAGACGGAATCCCGAAGCGTTGAACAGTTGTTCCGGTAAGGGGATCGCACGAAGTCTGAGCTGAGGTCGAAGCCGAGCCTGCGCAAGTAGACGAAGCTGCAACAGAAGCAAGGATCGAAGCGAGTCACTTATTCGAACGACAATTGTTCTGGCGGACGGTCATCAAGACTTCGGCTGTGGTTGTGACGCTGCATGCGCAAGTATGCAAGATCATAAAAGCAGCATACGTTGCGATGAACGGAATCCCCGACAATGGTTCAAATCAGCTTCGGGATTCTTTTTGCTCCTCAGATTGCGACCGCCGCAATCACTGTTTTCCGATCAACAATTAGAAAAGCCCCACCCAAGCAAAGTCGGCTTGGATGGGGCACCCTCTTATACCTTCCTGTACTTTCGGCGCCTCGCTGAAGTTCGCAACCCTTAGAGCGGAATGTTCCCGTGCTTCTTGGGCGGATTCTTGTCGCGCTTATTCTCCAGCATCTCTAACGCCTGAATCAGCTTGCGTCTGGTGTCGCGTGGGCGAATGACGGCGTCGAGATAACCGCGCTCGGCGGCAACATACGGATTGGCGAAGCGCTCGCGAAATTCTTCGATCTTGGCTGCGCGATCCGAGTCAGGATTCGTCGACTTCTCGAGGTCACGCTTATACACGATGTTCACGGCTCCTTCCGGACCCATGACCGCAATCTCGGCGGTAGGCCATGCGTAGTTCACGTCGGTGCGAATGTGCTTGGACGCCATGACGCAGTAGGCGCCACCGTAGGCCTTGCGGGTGATGACCGTAATCTTCGGCACCGTCGCTTCTGAGAACGCATACAGCAGCTTCGCGCCATGCGTGATGATGCCGCCATACTCCTGCTGCGTACCCGGAAGAAATCCGGGAACATCTTCGAACGTAATCAGCGGAATATTGAAGCAGTCGCAGAAGCGCACGAAGCGCGCGCCCTTGATGCTGGCGCTGATATCGAGCACACCAGCCAGAAATGCCGGTTGATTGGCGACGATGCCAACCGGCTTGCCGTTCAGGCGCGCAAATCCTACGACGATGTTCTTGGCGTAGTGTTCCTGCACCTCGAAGAAGTAGGAATCGTCGACGACGGTATTGATGACGTCCTTGATGTCGTAGGGCTGGTTGGACTCGGCCGGCACAATGCTGTCGAGACGCTCGTCCTCGCGATCGATGGGATCGGTGCAGACCTTGCGCGGCGGATCTTCCAGATTGTTCGACGGCAGGAAGCTGAAGAGCTCGCGGATCATGCTCAGGCACTCGGCATCATCGTGCGCCATGAAGTGCGCCACCCCGGACTTCTCGTTGTGGGTAACGGCGCCGCCCAACTCGTCCTTGGTGACCTCTTCGTGGGTGACGGACTTAATGACGTCGGGCCCGGTGATGAACATGTACGAGGTGTTCTGCACCATCAGAATGAAGTCGGTCATCGCGGGCGAATACACCGCGCCACCGGCACACGGTCCCATGATCGCCGAAATCTGCGGAACTACTCCGGAGGCAAGAACGTTGCGCAGAAAGATGTCGGCATAGCCGGCCAACGATCGCACGCCTTCTTGAATCCGGGCGCCGCCGGAGTCGTTGAGCCCGATTACAGGGGCTCCGACGCGCATGGCGGTATCCATGATCTTGACGATTTTGGCGGCGTTCGTTTCTGAGAGGGAACCGCCGAAGACAGTAAAGTCCTGGGCGAAGACGAAAACGAGCCGGCCTTCAATGCGGCCGTATCCGGTGAGGAAGCCGTCTCCGTAGTACTTCTGCTCTTCCATGCCGAAGTCGGTGCAGCGGTGGGTAACCAGCTTGTCGGTCTCTTCGAACGTGCCTTCGTCGAGGAGAAATTCGATGCGCTCGCGGGCCGACATCTTGCCTTGCTTGTGTTCGCGCGCCCTTCGTTCTTCGCCTCCGCCGGCTTCAGCCAGAGAGTCTCGCCGTTTCAGTTCCGCCAATTTCTGTTCCAGATTCATGGGCGTGATTATAAATAGCGAGGGCACACCAGCGGAGAGAGGAGTGCCATTTGTGGCTCACCTACTTGTGTGACGAAGGTACTTGTCGACGGTGAGCTGATACTCTGGGGCAGCGAACTCAGGCGAAGTGCTGCCATCCGCCGGCCTCAAGCTTTGTGGTCTTTCCATCCGGCTGCGCCAGCTTCATCGTCTTCCCACCGACAATTTCCCCAACCTGAGAGATTGGTACACCTGCAATCATCCTGGGGATGTCACGATTCGGCCGGGCGGTAAACAGAAGTTCGTATTCTTCTCCACCATGCAACGCTCGGACTACGGCATTTTCTCCTGCGGTGACCGGGAGCGATTGCGAGTACACGACCGCTCCGACGCCACTCTCTTCGCAGATGTGACCGAGATCCGTGGAGAGACCGTCGCTGACGTCGATCATTGCCGACACCAGCTTCTTCTCACGCAGGTAACGTCCTATGGCGACGCGCGGCTCCGGGTAGAAATGTTTGGGGTGCGACTTTGGACGCAGCTTTTTGCCTGCTCGAAGCTGGTTCAGGGCGGCTACGGAAGAGCCCAACGTCCCCGTGACGTAAATCAGGTCGCCGGGTTTGGCGCCAGATCGCAGGACCGCCCGCCCCGCCGGGACTGACCCGAGCACTACTATGTCGGCCAGAATGCCGTCGGGCGACTGTGCGGTGTCACCGCCCGCCAGTTGAACTTCATAACGGTCGGCCAAGCGGAGCAACCCGAGCACAAATCCGTCAATCCATCTAGATTGAAGATTTGACGGTAGGGCCAAGGATAGAAAAGCAGCCCGAGGATTTCCCCCCATAGCGGCAATGTCGCTCAGTCCACGGGCCAGACACCGATGTCCCACTGAATCCGGCCGGTGCCACTCACGCCGGAAGTGCACCCCTTCCAGGCTGAAATCGGTGGTAACCAGCGCCTCGTGACCACTGGGCAGCGCCAGGACGGCACAGTCGTCGCCGATGCCGGTACCTCGAAACTTGGTTCGGGACGACGCTTGGCGGATCCTGTCGATCAGGCGCTTTTCGGTGAGAGACATGCGGCCTCTGGTGGATACGAAGGCCCACTATACGCGAAGCCCGCGGCCGTGGGCAGTTGATTGCGTATGCGCAACGTTGTCGACATTCCCACTATGGTATTCATTTAGAAGACTTTAGTGGCGGGTACAACCGTAGTTTTATTGACACGTGATGTATGGTCTGTTACGGTTTGAAGTCGTTTATAACATTCCAGCCGAGTACCCGGCTTTTGTTATCGGCCGGGCAGGAAACCGTTTAGCCCGCGGATTCCGGATGTGACCCAGGCGCAGTTGGGAACACCTAGGCGGAAAGTTCCGGACCTTCATAGATGTCAGGTGTCATTAGCCGGAACTAATTTTTAGTGAGGGTTATAGATTTGCGAAAGCGCTTTTATATTCTCTTCGTAGCCCGCGACGCGGAAGGCCAGCTACGGAAAATCCCGATTCCCCTTCATTATCTGTACGTGTTCCTCGCCGGAGCTTTAATCGGCATGTTCACGATTACGGGAATGGCCGGCTCCTACGCTCGCATGTTGTGGAAGGTCGCCAGCTTCAATCAGCTGCGCTCCGAAAAGAACGCGTTGCAAAGCCGCTATCAGAAGCTGGAGCAGAGCAACCACGAGAAGGATATCCAGGTCGCCTCGCTTGGTTCGCTCGCCAACGAAGTCTCGGTCATCTACGGCCTCAAGCCCAACGCCAAGCTGATGAAGGCCACAGAAGGTCCCGTAAAGGACGACACTGTTAAGTACTCCATGGACCAGTTGTATGCGCTGCGGACCACGGCTCTTTCTGGAGCTGCCACCGCCGCTCTGGGCATGGGACTTACCCATAACGCCACATTAGGTGAGTGGACCAGCGCCGCATCAGCTCCGACGTTGTGGCCTGTGATGGGTCCGATTACGGGCGCATTCGGCGAGCGCATTGATCCCTTTAACGGGGAAGGCGCCTTCCACTCCGGCGTCGACATCTCCAGCCATTATGGCCAAGCGGTTATTGCACCCGCCGACGGCATTGTGACCTACGCCGATTTCTATAATGGTTACGGCCGTATGCTGCAGATCGATCACGGCAATGGCATCACCACGCGCTACGGACATCTTTCTGGATTTGCGGTGGCCGACGGCCAGACCGTGCACGAGGGCCAGGTCATCGGCTATGTTGGACTGACCGGGCGCAGCACCGGACCGCACTTGCACTACGAGGTCCGCATCCACGACACACCGGTGAATCCACACAAGTTCCTGCGCACTACGTTTGCCCAGTTGGGCGGAGGGCACGGAGCTTAGCTGCAAGAACGAGGATTATGACTTGAGCCGCTGCGCCTAATGGCTGCAGCGGCTTTTTCCTGCCAGCGTGGGCGCTTTCCGCCGTCCGCTGCGCAACCCATAGTTCCGGTTATAGAATTGTGACGCTGATCGCTTGTCACGGATCTGTGTTTCCTGATTGCGGAGGTTTCCATGCGGGCTTTCGAATATGTCAGCCCCAAGAGTAAAGAGCAGGTGGCCGCGCTGCTGGGCGACAACGCCGCTATCCTCGCTGGCGGAACCGATCTGCTTAGCTTGATGAAGGACGACGTCCTTACACCAGGCCGCCTGGTCAATATCAAGGAGATTTCGGTACTGCGCGGCATCAACTACCGGCCCGAAACCGGTTTGCGGATTGGGGCGCTGACGACCATCGCGGAACTGGGGAAGGCGAAATCGGAACTTGCCCAGTACCCGGCACTCATCGAAGCCGCGAATGAAGCTGCCAGTCCACAGATTCGTTATCTGGCGACGATCGGCGGCAACATGTGCCAACGCCCGCGTTGCTGGTACTTCCGCAATGGCATGGGGTTGCTGCCCAAAACCTCCGATGGCAGGTCGATGGTAGTGGAGGGCGACAATCGTTACGCAGCGATACTGGGCAACGATGGCCCAGCCTATTTTGTAAGCCCGTCGACGATCGCCCCGGCTCTGATCGCCTACGGCGCGAAGATTCGGTTGTACTCAGCCAAATCCCCGGAAAGCGGTATCCGGGAACTGCCGCTGGAAAAGTTCTTCGTCATTCCGAAAGCGGAGAACGAGCTTGAGCACGATCTTCGGCCCGGAGAGATGGTGCTGGAGATTGTCGTTCCGCCGCCGGCACACAATCTGCGGGTCGCGAATTACGAGGTGCGACAGAAGGCCGCCTTCGACTGGCCATTAGCGACAGCCACCGTGGCCTTGGAAATGAATGGTGAGCAGGTCAGCAGCGCGCGTGTAGTGCTTGGGCACGTTGCACCAATTCCCTGGATTTCGTCCGCAGCCGCTCAGTCGCTCGTGGGAAAAAACATTAACGAAGAATCGGCGCAGGCAGCTGCTGATGCTGCGCTCTCAGGGGCAAAGGCTCTCCGGCAAAACAAATACAAGATCACGCTTGCGAAGGTAGCGGTGAAGCGCGCCATCCTTCCTTTGCAACCCACTTCATCGGGAGGGCAAGCATGATGCTGAATCTCGATTCAGAACGCTTCAACATCCAGCGCGAGGAACTGTGTCCGGCGCTGCGTTGGAAAGGACAGTTCATCGAAGCGGAGCGCGATCTTTCGATACCGCCTTCAAACGATGGATTGTTCTGGTGCATGCACACCCAAACCTGTATCGGCCCGGATGGCGAGCTTGCCGAGCCGGGTAACTGTGCCTCAAAGAGACGAGCCTGCCATGGAACAGGTAAGTGCGGTTGAACCGGTTCTTTGTTTCCGGTGGCCAATTCTTATTTCGTATATTGCCGAATCAGTTCTGCCGCCGCAGGATATTGCTCGCATAGCGTCTCACGATCGCCGTTTTCATAATCGGCATAATCGAATCCCGGCGACATGGTTGTTCCCAGCAAAGCCCACTTGCCTCCCGTGCCCAGCCGACATCCCTGCCACACCTGCCCGCGTACAACAACCTGCGGATGCTGGCCGTTCGGGAAATCCGAACCGAGCGTCACCGTACGCGACGCTCCGTCGGGCAGAAGTTGCAACATGATGGCCGGATCTCCGGCATAAAAATGGAAGACCTCCGTGCCCGGCAGCCGATGCAGCGCCGAAAAGGTTTCCGGCGTAATCATGTAGTAGATCGCGGTTCCAATCGAGCGCGAGCCGCGAAAACCGTCAGGCAAATATTCGGCAGATACCGTCCAACGGGATCGGTAGGTTTCGCGAAAGAATCCGCCTTCAATGGCCAGCGGCTCCAGGTGCAATAGCTGTTTCACTTCATCGGCGGTCATGACCGCAACAGCGTACCACCCCTCGAACCCGATTTCATCCCTTCACCCCTGATTGATGGACGACAGGTAGTCCATCAGAGTCATGTTGCTTAATCCCGCCGCCGCTTGCACGGTAGCGTTACGCGCTTCCTCGGCATTGGTCAAATTGGTCGCGGCAACATTAGTCGCTGCCAGCACCCGGACGTCCACGCGAAAGACATCGGAGCTGCCCAGCCGCTGTACCTCGCCCTGGTCAAGAAAGCGCAGCAGCTTGGCCTGAAGGCTCAAAGGCAACTCCCCCACTTCATCAAGGAATAGCGTTCCACCATGAGCGCCATGGATGCGGCCTAGACGGGACTGCACCGCGCCGGTGAAGGCGCCTTTCACAAAGCCGAACAGCTCTGATTCCATCAGGGCTTCGGGAATGGCAGCACAGTTAATCACCACGAATGGCTGAGCCGCTCGCGGACTGAGCCGATGGATGGCGGTTGCCACCACTTCCTTGCCCGTACCGGTCGGCCCGGTGATGAGCACCGGCGTACGACGAGCAGCTACCAGTCGCGCCATGCGGTACACCTGACCCATACACGCCGCGCGACCCACCATGCCGGGCAACGGCTCTATACCGTCGGTCAACTTCATAACCGGTGTGGGCGCCGAAGGGGATTGCCAGCGCTGGATGGTCGCAAACAGGCTCAGCGCACTTGAACTCCTCCACTGCGAGGGAATCGCCGGACTGCCGGACTCGTCCAGAAGCAGAACATCGATACCCGGAAAGCGCTGATGGATGATCTGCAACAGCTCATCGGCATCCAGGTCCGGCAGTTTCCGATCGAGCAACAACAGTCGGCATTCGCTGCTCTCCAGCTTGCCCAGGGCGTCAGCCCCGCCTTGCGCTTCGGCCGCGCTGATGCGCGAGAGCATGAAGTCTTCGACGATCTGCCTGCGGAGGCGGGAATTCGGACTGGCTACGATAACGGCTGGATCGGAGTAGTCGAGCGGTATTGGGGGTGTCATGAAACGGTTGTAACTGGCGAAGCTTAGAACAGAATTAAAGGAAGATTAGAAGGCTCTGAGAAACTGAAGGTGGGAATTCGGTTTGACGAGAAATGACTGGCTTCATGCAGAAAGCGCACCCGGGTTCAGCCGATTGCTTCGGCTTCTCGCCCCAGGAGGACAGGATTTTACGGCCTCGTCTTGGGTTCGTCGCTCCAGGTTCCGCTGAAGAGATGGCCGCGATGTTCGGCTACCATGGCGGTGACACCCATGACGCCCATCACCAGAAAAATGGCGAAGAAGACGACTGCAATTACCAGGATCGGCATACTGCACCTCTAGCTGCATTGTGCTCGGCCGATGAACCTGCTTCCGTGACGGCAATCACAGGTGGATGTGAGCTGGGGATAGGAACACGATGATGCGTGGAGACGGTGAACGTCCCGGCATGGCCACTGCGAATGTTCAGCGCCGTCGACTAACTCAACTCTGCGATCTGCGCTTCCAAATCAGCCAGCGTGCGACGCAGAAACTCCGCGTAGCGCTGGTTAGGCTCGCCTTCGAGTTGCTGGACAACCCGCTTGCGAGACAACACCAGGTCGTTTCTCTTGATCAGGGTTTGACGGTCTTGGGCTGTGACTGCGTCCGGGTTTGCTGAAGGTTCGAAATTGGACTGTTCTATTTGCTCTTCGACTGACTTACTTTCCCAACCACGTGCCATGCTTCAAGTTTACTCCTCCGGAGAGGCCAACGTTTTGGCCGCTGCGATAAGGGCCAGAGAACATCCCGCCCGATAAAAGCCTGGAACCATTCCAACCCAATAAGGGTAACCGATTGTCGATTACCCTCTTTGACTCCTGGCCATCATCGTTTCGCGCTAGTATTCCAGAATTCACAAGGAGCCAACTCGCTCTTTTTTCCTTTACTTAAATGTCCCAATGTGGGAGTCCAAGTATTTGAACCGGAGGAAAGCATTGACGGCACAAGTGGGTGCCGACAAGAATAAAAAGTAACCTTTTGAGTGTTACCCTATGCGCATTTTGGTCGTCGAAGACGATGCTCCTCTCGCCACTTTCGTACGCAAGGGGCTGGAGGCCGAGCATTACGCAGTCGACGTAGCCGGTGATGGCGAACTGGCGCGACAGATGGCCAGCGAGAGCGATTATGATCTGGTGATTCTTGACCTTAACTTGCCAAAACTTGACGGCATTGCGGTACTGAACGCGATTCGCCCCAAGAAGCCGTCTCTGCCGGTGCTGGTTCTGACAGCCCGCAGCCGCGTGGAAGACCGCGTTCTGTCGCTCGATACCGGTGCGGACGACTGTCTCATCAAGCCCTTCTCGTTCACCGAGCTTTCGGCGAGAGTGCGCGCCTTGTTGCGGCGCGGCCCTCGCACGGTGGAAACCGTCCTCCAGGTATCGGATCTTCAGCTGGACCGGGTGGCTCGTCGAGTGGAGCGCGGCGGCAGATTGATTGAGCTGACATCGAAGGAGTTTGCGCTCCTCGAATACCTTATGCGCAATGCCGGCCGGCGCGTCACCCGAGCCATGATTGTCGAGCATGTCTGGAATCTGTCGTTCGATACGTCGACCAACATCGTCGATGTTTATATCAATTACCTGCGTCGCAAGGTGGATGCGGAACACTCTCCTCGCCTTATCCACACCGTACGCGGAGTTGGCTATGAATTGAGTTGCCGCTCCGAGGCCTTGGCTTGATACAGAATCCCCAAGTCCCTGAATCAAAATCCTCAGCCGGTCGCTCGTTCGTCTCTGAAATCTTCCACGAACTCAGCCAACCCCTCACCGCGGTGCAATGCAGGCTGGAACTCGCGCTGCGTCGCGACGAAACGGTGGAACAGCTGCGCGAAACTATTGAGACGGTCCTGGAAAATGCCGAGCGGATGCGGCAGCGTCTGCTGCTGCTCAGGTCGATCAATGACTCGACGGAAGCGGGTAACGATCATGACACGACCGACCTCAACGACTTGTTGAGAGAGCTGCAGGAAACCTTCGATCCATTATTCGAGGCCGAGGAAAAGAATCTCGCCATCAGCAGTCCTTCGCAGACGGTGCTGGTCCGCGGCAATCGAGGCCGATTAATGCAGGCTCTGTTTTACTTTCTGGAGTATCTATTTCGCTATGCGAAGCCGCACTCAACTGTAGAAGTGACTTTGTCCTCTCAAGGGCCTATCGCCGCAGGATTGCGGATCGCCGCTGAAAGCAGCTTGCCCGTCGGGCTATCCGAGGATGGGAAGCAAGAACTGAACTCTCTGGAGTTGGAAATGAGCCGGCGGACGTTCCAGGCAGCCGGTGGCGACTTTCGCCTCGTATCCTGGGATGCCGGCCACAGTCTGTGGCTGGCGCGATTAGTGCTCGCCTGACTACACCGCTTGCAGCACCCGCGCCAGACAATCTTCACAGAAGCCGCTGTCTTTAATGTCGATCCATTCCACCGCATGGGATGCGGCCATGGCGCATTGATAGTTGTGGCAGTGCGTGAGACGCAGAGTGTGTCCCAATTCATGCACCGTTTCGATTAAAAGACGATTGGCGAGGACATCCGAATCCGGAGGCAGTCCGTAAAATTCCTGTTCCAGCCGCCGATAGGAAACAATCGCCGAGGGGCCGCCCATTTGCGCCTCACCGAAAACGAAGGTCAGAATCGGAATGTACAAATCCAACTGAGTGATGCCCAGCAAGCGCCAGGTGTCTTTGCGAAGATAGCGCTGCATATTGGCGAGGATTTCAGAGGAATGATACTGCAAGCGCTCGGCATGCAGGGCAAACGCGGGATCAAGAGCAGGGGTAAGGATTTCTGCAGGCACTCGGAACTTCTCATGCAACGCCTGGCCCAGCCATTCGAGCAGTTGCGTGTCGACAGGTCCCACCGGCAGCAGGTGTAACTTCTTCATGAGCGCGCGACAAAAACGGTTGTACGCCAGGAATTATCCGTGAAGAGCTGGCGGTCTAGGTACTGGTTGCCAGTTGTTCTTTTTCCTTACGGTTCCATCCATACTTCTTGAGTTTGTGGTGTAGGGTCACCCGATCGATCCCCAAAACCTCGGCGGTGCGCGTCTGGTTTCCGCTGCACTCGTCGAGGACTCTTAAGATATGAGCCTTTTCGACGTCTTCTAAACTCCGCACATCCCCGATCCCGAGCCCAACGCCATTCTTGGCTTTCAGGGTGAAGTCCTGCTCGCGCAGCTCGGGCTCCTGGGCGACAACCATGCCTCGCTCGACCGCATTCTCCAACTCGCGTACGTTTCCCGGCCAGTTGTATTGCTGCAAAACATTCATCGCTGCAGGGGTTACGCTGCTGATGCGTTTGCCCATCTCGGCAGAGAACTTACGCACAAAATGATCCACCAGCACCGGAATATCTTCGCGGCGATCGCGGAGCGGCGGCATTTCGATGTGAAAGACATTAAGCCGGTAATAAAGATCGGGCCGGAATTTGCCTTCCTCAATCAATTGCTCTAAGTCTTTGTTGGTGGCAGCCACGATGCGGAAATCGACCTTGATGGTTTGATTGCCGCCTACACGGGAAATTTCGCGCTCCTGCAAAACCCGCAGCAGGTCGGTTTGAGTTTTCAGGCTGATATCGCCGATCTCGTCCAGAAAAACCGTACCGCCCTCGGCAATCTCAAACTTGCCCTTCTTGCGGTACTGCGCGCCCGTGAAGGCGCCCTTCTCATGGCCGAAGAGTTCGCTCTCCAGCAGGGTCTCCGTCAACGCGCCGCAGTGAATCACCACCAGTGGATGGAAGCGCCGCGCACTTCCGGAATGAACCGCGCGTGCAACCAGCTCTTTCCCGGTGCCGCTCTCGCCGGTGATCAGCACCGTCGCGTCCGTCGGCGCCACGGTATCGATGGCGTCGAAGACATGCTTCATGGCGGCACTTTGGCCGATTATCTCGCTGGGGCGCGCGATTTCCGCCACCGTTTCCTTCAGGCGAACATTCTCCTGTTGTGTTCGCCGGTGCGAGATCGCTTTGGCGACTAGGTGAGCGATTTCGTCCGGATCCAGCGGTTTGTTGACGTAGTCGTAGGCGCCGTTCTTCAGAGCGGCAACAGCGGTTTCCACCGACGCATAACCGGTCATCATAATGACCAGCATTTCGGGACAGATCTCGTGCAGCCGCCGCTGGAGTTCGATGCCGTCGGTGCCGCGCATCTTGATGTCAACCAGGGCGACGTCGAAGTTCTGCTCGGCCACCCGCGTGAGCGCCTCGTTTGCGTTCTCCGCGGTGGCCACGTCGTATCCCTCTTCGGCGAACCACTTGGCCAACGAATCTCTCACGCTGAGCTCGTCGTCCACGATCAACAGCTTGCCTTGGGTCATTGCTTACCTCGCTTCAGTGGTCAGGCGGGCGGCATCCGCCGCCATCGCCGGCCTCTGGCTGTCAACTGGCAGCACAATCTTGAAAGTTGTTCCCTGGCCGACAACGGAATCCACGGTGATGGTTCCACCGTGCCGTTCAATGATGTTTTCGCTTATGGCGAGGCCCAGGCCGGAACCACCCGCCTCCTTCGTCGTATAAAAAGGTTCGAAGATGTGGGCCAGGTGCTCGTCTGTAATACCCACACCGTCGTCGCGAATAATCAACTCAATGACACCGGCGGCTAACGAATGGGCGCTGATCCACAGATTGCCTTCCTGGGGCATGGCATCGATAGCATTAATCACCATCGCCAGCACTACCTGCTCAATCTGAGCGGGATCGCAATGGACCGGCGGCAGTTCGGCGGCAAGATCCAGATTCAGCTGAATACCACCCATGTCGAGTTTGTGTTGGACCAGGCGAGTGCAACGATCGATTACCTGGTTCAGATCGCACCACGCCAGATTCATGGGCGAGACCCGCGAGAAGCTCAACAGGTTCTGAACCAGTTCGCCACAACGTTTACTTTCGCTGGCGATCAGGTCGAGCGATCCTCTCATCTCTTCCTGCTTCGGCGATACTTCCACGCTCTTCTCGATCCAGCGCTTCACCAGTCGAGCGTAGGTAAGAATTCCCGATAGAGGATTGTTGATCTCGTGCGCTACCACGGCGGCCATTTTGCCGATCGTCGCCATCTTCTCCACGTGCAGCATGTGCTGATGCGCCTGCTTCAGTTCCCGCGTCTTCTCTTCGACTCGCTCCTCAAGGGTGTGAGCCCACGCCGTGATCTCTGCCTGGGCAACCTGAAGCCGGTTGCTCATTTCATTGAACGATTGAGCGAGTTCTCCCACCTCATCCTGTGAACGGACGGGAATCTGATATCCAAGCTTGCCGCTGGCAACGCGTTTGGTGCCGGTTTCGAGCTCTTGTAAAGGTTCGTGGACGACAACCCGAATGAACCATCCGCTCAAGCAGACCACCGCCAGCAGAGCCAGGAGGGTGAAAGCCAGCATCTCGCGGCTCTCGTGAGCCAGTCCCTTGTCCATTTTGGCCAGCGATAGATTGGTGTCGAGCACGCCCAGGATTTGCGTGCTGGCGGGATGAGCATGACAAGCGGCATTCGAACAAGCTGGCTGATTCTCGATCGGAGTAATGACGCCAAGAACACGTTCGCCTCCGGCCCGATACACTCGAAAGCGATCCGAACGATTGAGACGGGTCAGCGGTTTGGATCTTTCATGGCAGCCGTAACACGCCTCCCCTGTTTTATCGACCAACGTTCCCACTTCGGCCGGCGACGTCGAATAGCTGATCTCCCCCTGCGGATTCATGATTCGTACCCGTACCATGCCGGGCTGGTCGGCCATGTTCAGCATCATTTCGTAAAGGCCAACGCGGTCGTTGTTCAGCATGTAATGCGAGGCGCTGCGGCGCAGAACTTCGCTCTGCTGCTCGGCCGAAACCAGCGCTGCGTCTTCCAGATGTTTTCGTTGATCCTGAATGCTGAAATAGCCGAACAGTCCGAAGATGATGATCAGGACGAGGAAAATACCGACCATCAACTTGACGCTTACGCTGCGCGACAGGCGGTGAAACCATCCCGAAGACAACAGGCTATTCCCGTCACTGTTTCCGGCGGGAGGGCCATCGTGATTTTCAGTCACCCGCATGGGCAGGCACCGCGATTTCTTCGCTCAGAAGCACTGCAGGTTGGCGAACCGTCGGAATGTGAGCCTTCTCCTCGGGGAAGATAGGCAGGTATTTCGCCGCAAATCCGAAGATCGCGAACCCGAGCGCAACGAACATTGCGGTAATCACAACTTCGGTCCACTTGGGCGTGTAGCGCCCACCAACTGCATTCTCCACTCCGGTGATGGCTACGTTGAGACGATTGGTGACAAAGCCGAGCAAGCAGAGAACAGCGGCCAGGTAAAGCCCCTGTGCGCTCTCGCGGATCTTCGGCACTAACAGCATGCCGAGAGGAATCAGCACTGAGAGGAAAATCTCCAACAGGAAAAATCTCTGCTCGTAGCCGGAGACGAAGACGAGATGCAGCACATGCCGATGGAAAAGGTCTTCAAACTTCAGGATCCCGTACAGGGCGAGAACTACGACTAGAACGCGGCCAAGGTCGCGGAGGATCGGCATTTCGAGTTCGCGGCCGAAGTACTTCGAACTCATCGAGGATTCGAAGATGGTCATCGCCAGTCCGACCGAGATCGCCGAGAGGAAGAAGAACACCGGCAGCAAAGGGCTGTACCAGAACGGGTGCAGCTTGTTCGGCATGATCAGGTACAAGGTGCCCAGTGAAGACTGGTGAAGCGTGGAAAGCAGCACGCCGAGGATCACGAATACCACCATGAAGCTGCGCACAATCTTCAAAGCTCTATGCAGCTTGAAGTGCTCCAGGACGATGGGGGAAAACTCCAGCGCCAGCACCGTGGTGTACAGCATCACGCAATAGGCAACCTCGAACATTACGGAGTGAGGGTTGCGCATGACCAGCGGATGCCAGATGTTCCACGGCAGTCCGAGGTCGTACATCAGAGCGGCGGAGACGAGTAGATAGCCGAGAAAAGCTGTGAGAATCGTAGGACGGATGATGGAATGAAAGCGCTTGATATTGAAAATCTCTACCGCTGCGGTCAGCGTAAATCCGCCGGCCGCGAGCATGACGCCGCACATCACGTCAAAGCCGATCCAAATTCCCCACGGAAACTGATCCGACAGATTGGTGGAGGCACCCAAGCCATGGAAGAAACGGATGTAGCTGCAATAGATGCCGGCGACCATGATGACAAGGAAGACGGCCTTCCAGAAGGTGAACTTCATGCGAGGTACGGTCATCGGGCACCACCTTTATGTTCTTTTTCTTGCGCTTCGGCTTCCGCAACATCTTCACGGCGATGGGTGATCCAATAAATGCCACCCAGCATGGTTCCGAACAAAGGAATGAAATCGGGTATCCGCGACAAAACCTGGTAGGTATAAAGAGGAAGCGCGCGCTCCGTAAGATCGGTTCGGAGTCCGAAGTTGTTGAAGCCGATTGACGACAGCAGCATTACTGAGGTGCCGCCGACTTCCGTCTCGCCGAAGACGTGCGGAAGGTAAGTGTTCGGGTTGTCGTGAATGCGCTTCTTCGCTTCTTCCAACAAGGCGTCGCGGTCACCGAACAAAGTAGCGCCGGTCGGGCAAATCTCGGCGCAAGCCGTTTGCTTCCCTTCGGCTACGCGCTTGGCGCACATGATGCATTTGCGCACCCCTGGGACGGCCTTGTCCCATTCGTACTTCGGAACTCCGAACGGGCACGCCGCCATACAGTAGCGGCAACCCATGCACTTTTTCTTGTCATAGGTTACGGGGCCAAGAGCGGTCTTCTGCAGCGCACCAACCGGACAGACCGAAGCGCACGCCGGATCTTCGCAGTGCATGCAGAGACGGCGCATGTACTTATCGCCTTTATCAAGAACGACCGTGTATTTATGGGCAGACGTTACTTCCTGAGCCGCGATTTTGTCGTCGTAGGGAAGACCATTTTCTGCGGCGCAAGCTTGCTCACACTGCTTGCAATCGATGCACTTGGTCGCATCGTAGAGAATTCCTTTGCTCATGAGCTTTTCTCCTGGGCTGCAACAGGTGCGGGATCGTGCGCCAGTTGGAGCCAGATCGCCCAGGCGGCCCAGTCGGACCTCGGCAGGTAAAAGCGGCGCCAGTGAGAACAGCGCCGTCGGGCGAAGAAGCGGAAGAGAACCGCCACCTCAGACCGACTTAAACGTCGGCTGACCTGAAGTGGATCAAGGCGACGTGAAGGCTACTTCAGAGTCTTCACATACGCCGCAAGTTTGTTCGCGTCGGCGGCACTCACACCTTTGTTCGCGAAAGCATGTGAGGCTTTCTTTTGCGGACCACCATTCTCGATGAAATCAGCGAGTTCCGCGTCAGACGCCTTCTGAACGATTGGGGACGAGAACTCCGGAGCTCCCATCTTCTTGCCGGCTGCCGTTCCATTACCGTCAGCTCCGTGGCAACCAGCGCACTTCGCCTTAAAGATGTCTTCCTGAGCCCAGGACAGATTCGGAAGCGCTAAGAAAAGAAGAAACGCTAAAGCCAGAATAGCTAGGATGACCTTCTTCATGAGTTCTCCCGTATGACTTTGTACCCGGTGACTTTTTACCTTGTCGCCAAGTCGCTGGACACTTCCCGCGCCAGCCTTTATAAGAACGTTCCTAGTGTGAGACTTTGAGCCGGAGAGGCGCTGTGATGAAGGTCACTTCCCCAGGTGATACATTTCGCAACAGCTCGGGTCGGAATACCTGAAATCAGTGAGGCACTTTGCCTCAACTTGCCTAAGTTGCTCTGTGGGCGAGTGAAATCTCAACACTTCGCTTCAGGTTTTTGCAAAGACATTGGTGAATTTCTCATCGTTCCTGCGCACAACGTGAAGTCGGCGAAGCTCACCCCAAGCCGCAGAAAGTCCCTCCCTCATTTCCTTCGCATCCAATCGCACGAGGGTAGAGCTGATGGATCAGTGGGATGTGGTCATCGCAGGAGCAGACATCGCAGGCTTGACCGCAGCCGAACGACTGGGAAAAGCCGGCCTAAAGGTGCTGGTGCTTGAGGCTCGTGATCGAGTTGGTGGCCGCATTCTGACGCTGCTGGACATCATTCCGGACTATGCCATCGAGCTTGGCGCGGAGTTTGTGCATGGTAAGCCGAAAGAGTTTGACCAGTATCTGCAACGGCGAGGGGTGGAGATGTATGAGACCGACGGGCAGAGCTACTGCTCCGAAGAAGATGAGCTGAATCCGTGTGATGGGCCAGATTTTGAGGTTTTCGAAAAGTTGTACCGAATGGATCTTTCCGCTTTTCCTGATGAGACATTCGAGGAGACCCTGCAGTCGCGGTTCGCCAGCGCTCCTAGTCGAGCGACCGATTGGGCACGACGATATGTTCAGGGCTTCCACGCCGCTGACACATCGCGCATCAGCACGCATTCCATCATTACAGATGGCCGCGCCGAAGAGCAGACCGAAGGCGACCGCGGTTTTCATGTCCGCGGCGGGTATTCGAAAGTTCTTGATGCGATTTGCCAGGAATTGCCGCCTACTGTCCAAGTCAGGACGAACGCTATCGTGGAATCAATTCACTGGAGCGGTGGGCGAGTGTGGATCGCAACTCGATCAAGCGCGGGTAGCTCAATGAAGTTCGTGTCGTCGAAGCTGGTGGTCACGCTCCCGTTGGGAGTCTTGCAGCAAAAGAACTCGGCCTTATGGGCAGTTCTCTTCGACCCTCCACTCCTGGAAAAGGACGAGGCGCTCAACAGTATGGTCATGGGACACGTGAACAGGCTCGTGCTTCAGTTCGATGAATTGTTCTGGGAGCAGGCTGGTGCCTTGGTTCGGAAACCTCTAAGAGATCTCCATTTCCTGTTCGGTCGGGACCAGGCTTTCCCAACTTTCTCGACCGCGATGCCGATTCGCGCTCCCGTGCTTGTGGCCTGGGCTGCCGGCCCGGTGGCACATCCGGAATCCACTCACTCTCAGCAGCAGCTTGAGAGCCAAGCGATGAGCTCACTTGCCCACATTCTTCAGGTTTCCGAAGACTTAATTCGCCAACATTTTGTTCGCTCCTATTATCACGACTGGCAAAATGATCCTTTTTCACGCGGCGCCTACAGTTACGTACTCGCTGGAGGAGTAGCGGCACAAAAACGGCTGGCCGCGCCCTTGCAAAACACCATCTTCTTTGCGGGGGAAGCGACGCAAACCGACGGGCACCGGGCAACTGTGCATGGCGCTTTCGCCAGCGGACTTCGTGCAGCCGAGGAAATCCTAGCCACATTACGCAGCTAAGAAATGACGAACTCGGGACTGCCGAGGTCCATCACGGCAGATCTCCAGGGTCAGGGTGACTCAAACTGATCTAACTTGCCGAAATCGGTGCCTACGTCAACAAACGATGCACAACGTCTATGCCCCTTTTTGAAATCACGGTTCCGATGTTGCGAAGGCCCCCCTCACACTTATCCCGGTTTCGCGTCGATTGATTTCGCGGTACTCAAGCTTTACTCTGCAAGAGCCGCAGACGGATCTGTGACCGTCACTCCTCTGCAGGTGGGGAGGCCACAATACGGAAGCGAAGGGGGTCCGGTGACTCTCCCGGTCTTCAAAACCGGCGATTGGCGTCTCCGACGTCAATGGTGCGTTCGACTCGCACACGCTTCCGCCAAAACCGCCGAGATTTTTGGGTTGACCGGAACAGCCGTCTAACCGTCCCGTGCCTCATTGGGCATGGTTTTGGAAGCGAGCCCTCGATCCATATCGCCCGGAAGCAAGTTGCCAGCGCTAAGGACGCGTGGCTGACAATTCAAGCGCCGCTTGGCGCGATCGGTGTCCTTTACAACTTCATCATGGATCCGGCCAGCAGCGTCCGGCTCCCTGCGGAACAGAATGCCTTCCCGCTTTTTCTTTCGTTCCGGGCATCGGAGTGTTAGGTTTCTAGGGCAGGAGGTCTCCTGCGATGCGCCTGGCGAGTTACTCCCTGCTGTTTCTCCTCGGCGTTTCCACCGTTGCCCAAGCCGATCTGAAAATCAAAACCCGTACCACCGTGATGGGACATACCACCGAAAGCACGGTGTACATCAAGGGCGCGCGTGAGCGAACCGAGATGAGTTTCGGAGGTCACGGTGGCGCCGTCACGATTCTGCAATGCGATCAGAAACGGATGCTGACCGTAGCCGGAGATCGCTGCACCGTCATCCCGATGGGCGGCACTGAAACGTCGTGTCCGGCGATGCCCGACATGCGCGGCATGGGCAAGGAGATGAACGAATCGGAGATGCCGCAGCGTAAAGGCGGCGTCGTCACCATCACCCGCACTGCGACCGATACTGGCGAGACCCAGGAGATGTTCGGGTACAAAGCGCGTCATATTCGCAGCACCATGATGATGGAGTCCAGCCCTGATGCCTGCAATCAGTCGCACACGAAAATGGAGATCGACGGCTGGTATGCCGACATTCCCAACTTCACTTGTGCGGACGAGTCGTACCGCTCTATGGCTTGTGGCGGAATGGGCGGCAAGCGAGGATGCACAGACCGTATCGTGGTGAAAGGTAGCGGAAGCGGGCCCATGGGTTATCCGCTGAAGCAAACGATGAACATGGAGACTGGTCAGGGCAGCTTTACCGTCACAACAGAAGTAGTCGAACTCACGAACACAAATCTCGATGCCCCGATGTTCGATGCACCGCCAGGATGCAAAGTTCAAGACATGTCCGCCATGATGGGAGGCACGGCCTCTTCGCCCTCCGACTCGACCACCGTCGCCAAGCCTGCAGAAGCTGCTCCTGCTCCGAAGGCTGTCGCACCGCCCACTCCGGCCGTTGCTCCTAAAGCTGCAGGCGCGATTCGCGTCGGGGTGGTCCCTATCAAAGACGCCACCGGACAATCTTTGCCCGTTGATAACCTTCAGCTCGATCTTTTGAGCGAGTTTGCCCGGCACCAGTTCGAAACCGTTGTATTAACAACGGACGGCCCGGTGGCGGATGTCGAGAACGAAGCTCGCGCAAAACAGTGTGACTATTTCGTTTACACCGTTCCAACGCAATTGAAGGATCCGGGAACCGGTGGAATTCCATCCGGTTTGCTGCCCAAGGGGACGCCTTTGGATCCAGCGAAGTATCAGGCGTTGACGGTTGTAACCTTATATAAGGTAGGGAAACCAGCTCCCGAGCTCAAAGATGTTCCGCTGGGGGCAGATGCCGGCACCTTCGGTGTGGACGCCGTGTCGGCAACGTTTGTACAAGAGTCAGACCGCGTGGCTCAACAGGTAGCCGATGACGCTCACCCGAAGACGGCTCCCAAAACTGCGAAAGCCTCAGCGAAACCTGCGACTAAACACTAGATCTCTGCGCTACGTGAGGCGCGACGATAGAGTTCACGCCTCACTGACATTTCTTCAGCACATACTGAGTAACGGCCTATGCGGATTTCTCTGTTGAGGAAAGCGCGAATCAGGCTCAGGAATCGCTTCGATGGAATGCGAAGTCGGTTTCTTCAAAATCCTGGTCGGGAAGCTCTTCATTGAAGGTGTTCCGGCGCCGATAAGCCATCACGGTGAACATCACCGATAAAAACATTGGAGGCACCATCAGAATAATGATGCCGCTGCGCAGGGCCGCGATGAACCGCTGGGTGGAAGAGGCGGCCTGGGTATAACACAGCGCACAGCCTTGGGCCAGAAGCGCCTGGGGAAGGAGAATTACAGCCAAAACTGCGAGCGCCAAAAAGACGCGGCGTATCGACTTTGCTGACAGCTTATTCATAGCCTCACTGCGTTGGTGACACCGGTAACGTTGGAGCGGTCTTCGGAGAATTTCGCTCCATCCGATAACTATCCGTCCAACTGTACTGCAACGCTCCGAAAACCAAAACTATGACGATCGCCACCCAGGTCACAAATGTCCGGTTTTCGGAGCCCATGTGCATGAAAAAGACGACCGCCAATCCTGCCTCAAGCACTGCAATAGAAAACATGCGAAAGATCATGGTCGCAACATCGACATTTCCATAGGCGATCACGAACTGCAGTCCGGCGAGGATGAGGATAGCTGCATAAACGATGAGGTACTTCCCGAGGCTGTCCGTATACGACGCGGCGCCCCCGGGCTGTTGCTTGGTTAGATCTTCCATTTGCATCCTCCGCACGATCGCTTACTTGGATATGTTCAGCAGGTAAATCAGCGGCACAACAAACATCCAGACCAGATCAACAAAATGCCAGTACAGGCCGGTGATCTCAAGATCATCGGCGTTGAAGCGCCCGCTCTTATACCGCATGCCGACCACCAGTAACACAATGATCCCGATCACGACATGGGTCAGATGCAGACCCGTGATGGTGAAGAACGAGGCGCCGAACAGATCGTTGCCCCAGGGATTCTTGAACAACCGGACGCCCTCGTCGATCAGCCCAAACCATTCCCGCAAGTGCAGGCCCGCAAAGATCAGGCCGCCCACCATGGTGATCATTGTCCAGCGGAAAGCAGCGTCACGATTGCCCTGCTTGGCGGCCCGCACGCCGAGAAACATCGTAAGGCTACTGGTGACGAGGATGAACGTCATCACCATGGCGTTGACGATCGTGGGGAAGAACTTGAACGGCGTGGGCCAGTTGAGTGAGCCGTTGCGCAAGAAGCCGTACGCTACAAGACAGGCTGCGAACGTCGCCGCATCAGCGATGATGAATAGCCACATCGCGAGCTTCTTGGTCGGTATGGCGAAAGGCGAAGACCTCTCGTGCACGACCGCGTGAGCATCCATCGTAATGTCCGAATGGCTCAAAGCATGTCCTCCCGGTACAGCACTAGATTCGCATCCACAGCAGCAGCAGCAGGTAAATCCACAGCACATCCATGAAATGCCAGTAATACGAGACGGTGCTCAGCGTACTCACCCTCAGCGTGGGAACCTGTTTGCTGAAGCGCCAAATCACCAGCGATAAGCCGCATAAGCCGCCGAGAATATGCAGGGCGTGCAGCACAGTAAACAGGTAGAAGAAGGAAGCGCTGGGATTGGTGGCTAGATACAGGCCCTGGGCTCGCAATTCCATCCACGCCACATACTGGCCGCCAACAAAGAGCAGACCCAACCCAAACGTCAGCCACAGTGTCAGCAAGGCCGCCGAGCGCTCTTTCGGTTGTCCATGAAGAACTGCCGCGACCCGCTTGCGCGCCAGCTCCAGTACGGCACTACTGGCCAGCAATACCGCGGTGTCCAGATACAGCATCGACGGCAAAACGAAATGCTGCCAGTCGTAAGACGAGCCTTGGCGGACGATCATCGCACTGGTAAGAGCTGCGAAGCTCATCGTGATGGCGGCGAGCGCTACCCATACGCCGGTCCGCGAGGCCGGCGAACTGTCCTCCAGACGCAACCTGGCGCCGGACGAAGTTGTATTGCCCCAACCACCTCCTGACGAGGACGTCAGCTTGGATTGGTCGGTTGGTGCCTGCGGTGGTTCGTGAACCGTTGTCGCCATTTTCAAGACCCCTACTGCGCTCGGATGGAATCGCTTAACTACTTCTCATCCCGCGGCGAATTGATCTGCTCGGGTGAGTTCTGCATGACGTAATCGTTGGTAGCACCCTCGATGCCGTACTGGTACGGATCGTGATACACCACCGGCAACTTGCCGCCAAAATTGTCGAAGGGCGGCGGCGACGAGGGCGTGCACCACTCCAGCGAGGTAGCTTCCCACGGATTCAGAGGAGCAGGCTTGCCCCAGAAGCGGCTGTGAATCAGGTTGTAGAGGAACACGATCTGCGCGGCGCCGGTGATGAGCGCGGCGATGGTGATGAACTTGTGCACCGGCATCAACGGCCCCATGAAGTCATCGACGAATGCCTGATAGCGGCGAACGTTGCCGGCCATGCCCAGATAATGGAACGGCATGAAGATGCAGTAGGCGCCGACGAACGTAACCCAGAAATGTAGTCTGCCCAGGGTCTCGTTCATCATTCTTCCCGTTACCTTGGGGAACCAGAAGTATGTACCGGCGAAGATGCCGAACAACGCAGCAACCGCCATGACGAGGTGGAAGTGTCCGACGACGAAGTAGGTCGCGTGCAGCAGAATGTCGATCGAAGGCTGCGCCAGGAAAAATCCGCTGATGCCGCCGCTGACAAACATGGAGATAAAGCCCAGAGCGAACAGTGAAGCTGAGTTGATGCGAAGCTTCGAGCCGTAGAGGCTGCCAATCCAGATAAGCACGATGATCGTGGCCGGAATCGTAATCGCCAGCGTCGGGAACGAAAACGCCAGCGACGAGAACGGATTCATTCCACTCACGAACATGTGGTGGCCATAGACCATGTAGCTGAGAAACGCGATGCCCACCATCGAATAGATGATGACGCGATGGCTCAGCAGCGGGCGACGCATGTTGGTGATCAAAACATGGGAAACGACACCCATTGCCGGAACGATGGCGATGTAGACCTCAGGGTGTCCAAAGAACCAGAACAGGTGTTGCCAGAGCAGCGTCGAACCGCCGGCATGCGTTTGCAGCTGATCGTTCACCACCAGGTTCGACGGAATGAAAAAGCTGGTGCCGGCAACGTGGTCGAGGATGAGCAGAATGCAGGCAGGCATCAGCACGGCGAAAGCCGTCAAGCCGATGCAGGAAGTGATAAACCACGCCCATGCCGACATTGGCAGCCGCATCAGGCTCATGCCTTTGCAGCGCATGTCGAGCGTAGTCGAAATGAAGTTGAGGGAGCCCAGCAATTGTCCCACGCAGAATATGGCGATGGACACGGCCCACAGGACCTGTCCTGTACCTTGACCTGGACCTGCTACTTGACCAAGGGCGCTCAACGGAGCATAGGCCGTCCAACCGGAGAGCGGCGGTCCCTGGGGAACAAAGAAGGCCGACACGGCGACGATGAATGCACAGAACGTCACCCAGAACGACATCATGTTCATGTGCGGAAACGGCATGTCTTCCGCGCCGACCTGAATGGGCAGGAAGTAGTTGCCGAAGCCGGCGAAAGGAGCCGTCGTGAGTACGAAGAAGACCATGATGGTGCCGTGCATGGTCATCAGTTGCAGATAGTACTCAGGCGTCAAAATACCGCCTGGCGCTCCGGTTTTGGACAGGAACTGAAGCCCCGGGATAGCGGCATTCGGCCATGCCAGATGGATGCGCATGATCCACGACAGCACCAAGCCGATATAGACGGCCACCAGCGCCAGTGCGTAATACTGTTCGCCGATCACTTTGTGGTCCAGGCTGAAGACGTACTTCTTGATAAAACCGGTGGGCGGAGTGTGATGATGTACGGCCGGCTCGGACATGTTGTGCATCTGGTCCTCTCAGTATCTGCGTCTGCGCGAAACCGCAAAACTGACTACTGCAGCGCTGCTTGCTGCTTCAGCCACTTGTCGAAGTCTTCCTGGGACATGACTTCGAGATACGCTTTCATGTTGTAGTGACCCAATCCGCAGAGTTGCGTACACACGATTTCGTACCTGCCGATCTTGGTCGCCGTGAAGTGAACCGACAGATCCAGACCAGGCACGAAGTCCTGCTGAATGCGCAACTCGCGCACGAAGAAGGAATGACCCACGTCCTTGGCGTGCATCAATAACTGCACGTCGCGATTGACAGGCACCGCCATTTCCGCCGTCACGATGTCGTCTTTCGAATCGGGATCGTGTGTGGTGTCGAGGCCGAAGAAGTTTTCTGTAGCTTCGCTGATCTGCTCCGGATGGAGTGGACCAAACTTGCCGTCGGGCCCGGGATAGCGGAAGTAGAACGCGAACTGTCCAGCTTGTGCCTGCACCCGAATCGCATTAGCCGCCGGCGGAGTGAAATAGATACTCGCCCAAGCCTTGGTACCAAAGGCCCCCAACGCCATCACCTCCGCGCCCACGATGATCACGGCTGCCGCCACCAGACCGCGTGCGCCGCCGGGGAAGCTTTTGATCTTCTCTTCGCGTGGACGATCAGAGAACCTCCAGATGAAGAAACCCAGAAGAAGCTGGGAGGCCAGAAAACAGATACCCGCCTCGACCATCGTCTCGGAGAACTGCTCATCGATGAGCTTGCCGTGAATGGAAATGTCCTGCGGAGGCTCCCAGATATGCAGCACGATAGGAACCGCCGAAGCGATAGCAATGACGATGATCGTTACTGCAAAGAGTTTCGCCATGTCGTCTCACTCGTACGATCGAAGGTCGGATCAGACGGAGCTAATTGGCTGAACTGAACCGGGCCGTTCGACGACCCGGTTCAGCGGCCAGATGAGGCGTATTTACTTCGCCTTGTACGTGAAGTCGGCTGTGGCTGACCCGCCGGCCGCTACGGTCACCTTTTGCGTCTGTGTACCGTAAGTCTCCTGCCACGCGGTCACCGTGTAGTTGCCGGGAGGAACATTCTGGATCGTGTAGTTGCCGCTATCGTCTGTTACCGCGTAGGGTCCTTTGACGACTACGTGGTAGCCGTGCATCCAGGGGTGGATGTTGCACTTGACCGGAATCGCAACTTCCTCGGCCTTCCAGCTCTGCACGATCGGCGGTGCGCCGGGCGGCTGCGAGCGATTCCACGGAATGTTCCCGGTCATCGGATTCGGTTCGGGGTGAATGTTGTGAGCGGTCTGGTCGCTGGTGACTACTTTGTATTCCTCACCAGGATTCATAGCGACCACATGGGGCGTATACATGCAGCCTTTCTGATCGAATACCGGCTGCGCCGACGACTTCTGGCTGGCGGCCTCAGGCGAAAGACCCTGGGAAAGATACAGGACGACGTTCTCGAGACCGCTATTCTTTCCGACTACCACCAACTCCAACTGCGCCGGACTGTTGGCATGAAATTTCGCGCAGTATGGATCCTTCGACATATCGATGCCCTTCATGTGCGGAGCAGCACCGTCGAGCTTGACCATGCCTGTAATCTTGCCGTTACCTGCCGCCTTCACCTTAGGCCCGTGGGTGATTGCCAGCACCGCAACCAGGAATAACGCGGCCAGCATTCCCGCGACTTTCATTTGCACTTTCATCGACATTGCGTGATCTCCTTATCCCTAACGGCTCATTCGTTTCCTGAATTGTTGGAGGGTGGCGGCGACGTGCTTGACGGATTCGCAGGCTGTGCCGGTTGCGTGGGAGCGGGTGATGGATTCTGGTTGGGTTGCGCCGGCTGGGACGCAGGGGCCGTGCCCTGATCGCTATTCGGCGCCTGGCTGGAATCGCTGCTGGGCAGCGGCTCCAGAGGATTGATCGGCGTCAGTCCAAGTTGTTTCGCAATCTGCTTCTCTTTGGTGTTATCGGGTTGCAGAGTGCGCAAGTAGAAGACCAGATCCCATGCTTCCTCCGGCTTGATGTTGTCAGAGAACGAAGGCATGGGCGAGCCATCCAAGCCCGTCATGAAGTCTCTGTACATGGCCTGATCGGTGGACCCGCACTTGAACTTCTGCGAATCATGAAAGTTGAAAGGCTTGATGGGGCGGTTCTCATCGTCCGTTAACGTGTCGGCCGACGGGCCATTGGCGCGACCGGTTACACCGTGACACTTCCAGCACTCGAGCTTCTGGAAAAGAACCCGGCCTTGCTTAATCCTCTCAGCAGTGACTTCCGGCTCAGGAGGAATGACGATTGGCGTGCCCGGCTTTTCCGTCGTCCAACGTGGGGAGAAGTGTTTCACGTAGGCGACCAGGTTCACGCGATCCTGATCGGTCAACGGCAGCCAGTGCGGCATGTTGGAATCCAACATACCTCGCCCAACGGTGTCGTACAGGTCGGAGTCGAGAGGTAGTGTGCCCGTCGGAGTAGAGCGGCAGCGGAAAATCGCTATCGTGAAGTTGCGGGGTTTGGGATCGATCCACATGGCGTTTTCGCCCTGGCCATCTCCCAACTCGCCGTGACAACCGATGCAGAAGCGCTTGTAAATTGGCTGTCCGGTGGAGGCCAGTCCGGTCATGTTACCGACATGCGCCTCCATGTTCAGCCTCTGGTTTTCGCTGTATTCGGTTTGCTGTGCGTACGCAGCGGTCACGAGGAACACAACCGCCACAGCACTCAAGATCAAAGGGAGCCTTAAAGTTCTTGTGCGCATCGTGTTTCCTCAGAAGTCGAAGTCAAATCCCAAAAAGACACTGCTGTTGCTCAACTGCGTAAACGTAATCGGAGACGCACCCTGTTCCTGCACCAGCGCGTACTCGGCGTGATACGCGAAGCCGGCACGGCTGAACATGAACGGGTAGTAGCGGAAGCCGAACGTATAAGCGTTGGTGTTGCCCCAATTCCCGGGCGTAGTGGGCAACGCTTCTTGCGCCATCCGCACGAATTCGTCGCGCTGAATCAGGATTAGCTGCGGGTTGAAAACGTAGTGCGCCTCGACAAAACCGCCGTTCCAGGATGGGGCTTGCGCTCCTGGCGGCAGCGGCACGTTGGAAGCTGTGCTGGTGCCAAAGTATGCGCTGTCCCAGCCGTGCTGGAAGAACAACGAAAAGTCCAGCTTCTTGGCATAGACGAGAGCAAACACGCCTTCGCGGTTGAAGGGCTTGTTGCCTACAGCGGTAATGGGAGTGCCGGCCGACGTCAGGTTATACGTCGGACCGCTACCGATCATGGCATATGCCCCGACACGGTCCACCCCGCCCTGGTAGCCGGCGTCGAAAGCCTGGCTCACGGTTACGAATGTGTTGTACGCGTTGCGGGAGGGCAGATTGACGTTGCCGTCGTTCGAGCTCAGCAGCGCGACCGAGTAGCGGGTGCGGTCGTTCAGCGAGTGGCCCATCAATTCGATACCCAGCTGGTTGTCGCCAATCTGGCCGAAGACGTTGCTGTCGCCCAGCGGGATGAAGTGATAGAGCTGGTAATAGCCGCCGTTGTTCGACAACGTGAGAATGCGCTTCTCCGAGATGATGTTGTCCAGTTCGAACTTGCCCAACTTGAAGTTGAACCATGGACTGTTCCCGATGTTGTCGATGCGGCCCATCACCGTTTCGAAGTGGAAGGCGCCGGTGGCATCCGACGACGGCAGCACGTAGAACGAGTAGTTCTTGTACAGCGTGCCGCCAGTATGGAAATCCAGGCCGGTGAGATCGAAGCCGTTGGAGTTTACTTCTTCTTCGATCTGCGTTCCATTCGGCTGGTCGACGGCTACTTTGTTCGTACTTTCGCGGTGCCAGTTTGGCGTGATGCGGAAGGTCGCCGGCCAATACGATGGATTCTGCCAGATCGGAGAATCGCGGTCGTTCATCAACTGGTAGCCATTGTCCTTGAACGTTTGACCAAACACATTCAACATTGGCCAAGCTTCATGACAGGCCGAGCAAGGCAATCCATACTTGCGGGCGAACGCAGGAATAGCGCGTCCCGGAGTTGGATTGCAGAAAAAGATGGAAAGGAAAAACAGAAGACCTAGCGCGCTTGCAAGACCTGCAAAGGCTGGTCTGGTGGAAAAACGTTGCGCAGTTTTAGTAGTCGTAGGGCCAATCTGCATCGCGAGACCTCGCACAACAAGATGGCTGACGCCGGCCGACTTCACCGTGGGAGCACGTCTTTCAAATTTTCGTAAAAACCCAACAACTTGAGCCGGGCGGGATACTATCTCTACTTGCGACTGGATTGCAATAGTTATTTGTGTCTAAATTTTTACATTTGCCACACAAAATTTTGACATGCGGATCGTCGTGCTGTCAGAGATTGGCGAAAGCCTTGCTTGACAATGGTCTTCACTTCGGATATCAATGCTCTCCACGCACGGCTGCTCCAGCCCGCCAACACCCGATGCGAATCTTCTCCACCTCGGCAAGGGGTCATCAGCCAATCTCAGGGCTCCCAGTTTTATCTCGAAGAAATAGCTGGTTTTTAATATTTTTGCAGACCAGTTGCATCTGGGGTTTGCTCGGTCCTGGCTACGCTTTTGCGTTTCACAAATCGTCAGAAGCCGCGGAAACGCCGCATCTCATGATTCGTGTGGAATCGCCAATAGGCGACGTGGAAGCGGCTGTCGAACAGGTAACGCAAGACCAGATCATTCACGGCACCTACTCCTACGACAAAGAACGTATTCTCTACGGAGCCCATAGCGCGCAGGCGGCGAAAGTGTTTGGCCCGTGGAAAGGTCCCGGAAAGGCTTACTACAAAGTCGCCGACAAAATTTTGTCGCCTCGATTTTTTAAGGACAGCGAAGACATTGGGACCATCAGTGTTCGTTATGTCGTGCAGAGCGCGGACGCCAATGCGAGCATTGTGCAGATCGATGCGGTGTTCGTCGACGCTCGCAATGTGCGGCATCCATCGTTGGGGAATGTAGAGTCCAGCGAATATGCTGCTATCCAGGAACACCTCAGAACAATTCTCAGCAAGAAGCAGGAAGCCGACCATCCCACGGCCAGAGCTGGCGCGTCCACTGCAACTCCATCCGCAACGTCAGTCGTGACTACAGTCTCAATTCCTCCACAAAAAGTGACCGTACCCGCCATGCAAGTGCACGTCGAAGCTTTACGGCATGAGGTGGAGCTTCGCGTTAAAGATCCGGGAGCACAGTTGCGCGCCGCGCCCTTCCACGGTGCTGCAACACTGGAAACCTTGCCGACCCAAACTGAAGTCCTGATTGTCGTGTTGACTCCCTATTGGTATGGAGTTGAGACGGAAGACGGACATCGTGGCTGGATCCACCACAGCCAGTTGGAGCCGCTGCCGTGACCCTCACTGCCAAGAGATTACGAATCGCCGCCAGTGTGATCGTCTTAGCTTGGAGTGTCGGTGCGCTGCCAGCTCAAACTACCGCAAACGAACGCACCTTCCATGCTTCGAAGGCTGCGGTACAGAAAGCTCTGCAAAGTATCCAGTCCTATCCTGGAGGAAAACTCCCGGAACTCGAGGGCTTCGCCGATCCTTCGGGACACCCTTTGGATGGCTATAAGCGCGGCTACTACAAGTACGAGGTACAACTGAAATCCACGAGTGCTTCGCAAACTGTCGTTGAAGTAAGTGCCAAGATTACCGCCTGGTATGCCGGCAACCAGGCAAGTTCGGGATATCAGGCTCTCAAGTCGAGCGGTCGGCTCGAATCGGATTTGCTGGACGCGCTCGATGAAAAACTCAATCCCGATGCCGCGAAGAACGCTTCGACTTCCTCAGCCAGCGCCAATGCGAAAAAGTCGTTGCCTGATAGTCCTTCATTCACAGCCGGGAACAACTCTTTCTTTACCGCGCCGCGCCTGACCACCGCACCTTCGGGCTCGCAGCCGTTGACCAAGCCCGTCGTTACGGATCCGGCCACCGCGAAGGAACTGCAGAAACTCCAGGAGCAGGCGACGAATCTGGAGGCGGCGCTGCACAACCAGACCAGGCCAAACAACCTGGCAGTGGTGAAACGCTCCAACACTCCGGTTGTCGCACAACCGGTCGACGGGGCTGAAGTGTTAATGCAAGCCGACGCCGAAGATGAGTTTGAAATTCTCGATTCGACTCAAGGTTGGGTGCACATTAAGATCTCTGGAATTGCGCGCGGCTGGATCAAGCGTGAATTTGTTGACCTTCCGGGAGCAGCAACCGTGAACCTTGCCGACATGACTGGCGACCAGCATGAGACAGCCTCTGTGCGGCAGACGAAGGAAGAGGTCGCACAGTTTCCCGGTAAATGGGAGCAGCTCGACGGCAAGCAGGTAAAGATTATCTGGGTGCAGCCTCTCAACAAAGACCAGTTCGGTGCAGAGCCCAAGTGGGCCCTTGCAAAGTCGGTATTTCGCGGAGCCGACGCTGGGGCTCCTGCGGACCCGAATGAAGTCGCTGGTGTAGTTGTCATTTTCGATTCCGAGGATGGCGGCATGGCGGCTACGACCCTTGCTAATCTGCAGCAATGGCGCGCCGGACATCTTTCGGACGAAGGATTCTTTAAACGGTGCTGGCGTGATCCTGCAGAAGCCTTCCAGGCGCAGAACTAGGGCCGAACACAGTAGCTGTCGATAGGAGCAACTCGCAATGAAGACTTCCGCAGAAGGGTTTTCCTTCGGCCGGTTGCACATCGTGCCCCGACTTACCGACTACGCTCAGCTCACCAAGTCGCGCGTAACTACGCTCATCATCATCACCGCGTGGTGTGGTTACTTCTTCGGTGCTCGCAAAGCCGGCGTGCCCGCGATGAGCTGGGGGCTGCTGCATGCTCTTCTGGGTATAGGCATGGTGTCCAGCGGCACGGCGGCGTTGAACGAAGTCATGGAGCACGACGTGGATGCTCGCATGCGGCGCACCGCGCGCCGGCCCATTCCTTCGGGTCGCATGTCGCTGCTCCACGCAACCATCGTCGGAGGGTTGCTGGCTGTTGGCGGATCGCTTTATCTGGTGATCTTCACAAACTGGCTGACGGGACTGCTTACGTTTCTGACTTCGGCTGTCTATCTGCTCGCCTACACACCGCTGAAAAAGATCTCGCCAGTCTGTACGTTTGTAGGAGCTTTTCCGGGCGCGATGCCCGGAGTTCTCGGCTGGACTGCGGCTTCAGGTCGACTGGAGTGGGGAACACTTGCGCTTTTTGCCATTCTGTTTCTTTGGCAGTTTCCGCACTTCTTCGCTATCGCCTGGATGTATCGCGAGGACTACGCGAGAGGTTCGATTCGCATGCTACCGGTCGTGGAACCCGACGGCCGCTCAACGGCGGTACGCATGCTGGTGTACAGCCTGGCGCTGCTGCCGATCAGTCTCACGCCGGTGTTGCTGGGTATGGCCGGACAGGTTTATTTTCTCGGCGCGGTGGTGCTTGGCACGATATTTATTTTCTTTGCCGCTCGAGTCCTGTTTATGAAGCTGCCTGTGACGGACCCGCGATCGCGCGTGCATGCTGTGCAGCTGTTTCGCTGCTCGATTCTCTATCTTCCGCTGCTGTTCGCTTTAATGATGAGCAACTCTTTGAGAAACTAGGCCAGGCTTCGGCAACATCTGTCGCTGTGCTAAGTACCATGGAGGGCTGCCCAATGAGATTACGAAGCGTAGCGAGATATACCTTGTCGTTAATGCTGTTCGCGCAATTCGCGGCATCCGCTCTTTCTGCCCAAAGCAAGGAAGGAACGAGTGACGCGGCCATCCAAGGTCAGAAGAAAACGGTCGTAGGCTGTCTCACTGGGTACGAGGGACGCTACACGCTCGGCGCGTCCGATGACATGCTCTACCTTCTCGATGGCGACACCGACCAATTCAAGCACCTCAACGCAAAGATGGTGCGCGCGACCGGCATTGTAAGCGAACCTTCCCGCGAAACCTCGAGGCACAACGTGCTCTCGCAACAACCACCGACGATGAAAGTGACCAGCCTGAAGAAGGTCGCAGACGGCTGCAACTAACTCTCTTCTGCGAGAATGCCCAAGGAGTGGGAACGGCTATTGAGCTGCGGCTTCGTCGCTTGGAGTGGATTCCTGGGTTGAGGAAGGCTGAGTTTCATTGGTCTTCTCTTCCTCTTTCGGCGGAGGAGGCACGAAGTAAAGAATGCGCTGGCAGGAATCGCAGTACAGGATTTCTTCGCCCTTCATCACATCCTGATACACCTGCGGCCGCAGGATTACGCGGCACACCGAACACATTTGGTTCTCGTGAACTGCCGCTAAAGCCGACCCGCGAAACTTCGACACCCGGTCGTAATGACGTAGCGTATCGTCAGCGAGGCCGGTTCGCAGTTGATTGCGTTGCGCCGTCAGTTCCGCCAGCTGCTTTTCGTCTTCAGCGGTCTGCTCGCGCGCGTGCTGTTTTTCCTTTTCGTTTTCCGCGGTATCAGCCTTGAGAGCCGTTTCGGCCTGCTTCAATGCATCTTTTCGTGCGTCGGCGGCCACCATGATCTCGAGAATCTTGTCCTCGAGCTTGCGGATTTCCCCATCGGCATGCTCAATCTCGCTGAGCAATGCTTTATATTCCTGATTGGTTTTGACCTTCAGCGACTGGTCGCGGTACTTGCTGATTTTTTCCTGCTGATCCTTGATGTCCGATTCGTGTTTGCGACGGGCTACGTCGTCGGCTTTGATCGCGTTCTGGGCCTTTTCCACGGCACTCTTCGATCCGGCGAGCTTCGCCTCGATCTGCGCCACTTCCTTGGGCAGCGCGGCTACTTCCGCTCGCACCGCCGCAATACGCGAGTCCACCTGCTGCAGCTCAATCAGCTTTTGAACATCAGTATTCATTGGGAAACTGCTTGGATTCTAGCATGCGGCGCGGCTCTTTCCTGCACCGGAGAACTGCTCCCGGACATTTGCGGAGTTGGACAGTATTCTGGTTTCGTCGAAAATGCCACGGTAGCAGTCACCACTAGAGTTAAGGTTTTCGGCTTATTGAGTGCCTCCGATGGCCGGTCTTACGATTGACCTATGCCACTTGAATTTGCGCGACTTCTGCTTGGCCTTTTGATTGCTGCGTGTTATCGGCGTATTGCCGACTTCATCATGGAACGGGAACGCTCGCTGGTGCTCACTATGCGTGAACGCGGTGTACCTCTTCCTGCGGCCATGAGCACTGAGACGGCTCATAATCTCTATTTTGGCGTCGGCATATTTGTTGTGCTGGTGGAGTTGCTCCGGATCTACGAACTGACGCATTAATCCCAGATCGACAAGCGCTGCCCTTTCCGCCTTTGCGTTCGCATCGTGAATTCCCTTCTGTGATATAAACTTTCACCCAACCGACATTTCCATCCGGAGCCGCCGTGAACGTACGTTTGGCCGTAGCTGTCTTGTTTGCTCTATCCTTCTCTCTTTTAACTGCGCAAACCCCGGTAACCCAGACCGCGCAAGGCTCAAAGCATCTGACCATCGAAGATATTTTTCAGCCGGGCGGCATTCTGGGCCGAGGGCCGGAGAACGTGAAGTGGAGTCCCGACGGTACGAAGGTTTCCTTCGTGCAGCGCGACGACACTGGCGAGCATGGCGAGCTTTATTACGTCGATGTGGCCACCGGAAAGTCGGCTGTGCTGGTCGCCAGCGGCAAGCTGGCCGCCCTGGCGCCACCGGCTAGCTCCATTCAGGACGAGCGCAAGAAAGAAGCCGCGCAACGTTATTCCGTTGCCGCCTATCACTGGGCGCCCGACTCCAAGCACCTGCTGTTCGACTCCATGGGTCAGCTGTGGCTGTACAGCCTCGACTCCGGCACGGCGGTACAACTTACCTCGGCCTCCGGCGAGAGCGTCGATCCCAAGTTTTCGCCCAACGGCGAGCAAATTTCCTACATCCGCAACCACAACATCTATGTGCGCGCTTTTGGTCGCGATAACGAGCGCCAGGTCACCAAGGACGGAACAGAAGCGCTGCTGAACGGCGAAGTTGATTGGGTCTACGAGGAGGAACTGTACAGCCGCAGCAATTATTTCTGGTCCCCGGATGGAAAGCGCATCGCCTTCTTACAGATGAACGAAGCCGACGTCCCGGCTTATCCGATCACGGACTGGATTCCAACGCATGCGACCGTCGACCAGGAAAAGTACCCACAGCCAGGAGATCCTAATCCCGGCGTGCGCATCGGTGTCGTGAGCACCGAGGGCGGGAAAACCAAGTGGATCAACGTTAAGACGCAGAATGGCTCGCTTCCCTTGGGTAACGATCCTAATGTCCTGATCCCGCGTTTCGGCTGGGTTCGCAACGGATTGATCTGGGCGATGGTACTGAACCGCGTTCAGGACCGCATGGACCTGTATTTCGTCGACGTCAACAGCGGCGCCTCGCAACTGATGATGACAGAGACCACCGATGCCTGGATCGACATGCATCCGGAAGTTGACTTCCTGATGCTCGATTCGGGCGACGGTTATCTGTGGACCAGTTGGCGCGACGGCCACAATCACATTTATCTATACCACTTCGACCCGAAGAACCCTTTGAGCGCTCCGGCCAAAATGGAAACCCAGCTGACGCACGGCGACTGGGAGGTTGAGAGTATCGATGGAGTCGATGCCAAGCAAGGGATTGTGTACTTTTCGGCCAACGAGGGCGACTGGAAACAGAGAAACGAATACGCCGTAGGCCTGAACGGCCAGAATCTTCATCGCATCAGCAAACAAGGCGGCTTTCACATGGCCGACTTCGATCCGAAGAACACGAAATACTACGTGGACGATTATTCCTCGATCACCACTCCCCCCACCGCATCGGTCTGTTCGGTTGATGGAAGCTGTAGCACATTCTGGAAGGCCCGCGGTATCGAGGACTACCACCTGGTTACGCCTCAGTTTGTTGAGTTCAAAGCCGCCGACGGCACTACGCCTCTGGAAGGCCTGCTCGTGCTGCCTACTGGCGGCCCGATGATGGCCAACGGCAAGGTTCCCCTGATCGTTAGCCCTTACGGGGGACCTGGTGCGCAGACTGTTTTGGATGCCTGGTACGGCCGCGATCTCTTCGACGACATTCTTGCCCAGCAGGGATTTGCGGTTCTGCACGTCGACAATCGCGGCATGGCCAATCGTGGCAAAGCCTTCGCCATGCCCATCAAGCATCACTTCGGGCCAATCGAGCTTAGCGATCAGGTGGACTGCGTCAAACAGGCGCTGCAGAAATTCCCCCAGCTCGATGGCGACCGCCTGGGGTTCTGGGGCTGGAGCTATGGCGGCTACTTCACGTTATTCGCACTCGAACACAGCGATTTGTTCAAGTCGGGGGTATCGGTGGCGCCGGTGTCCAACTGGCTGCTCTACGATTCGATCTACACCGAGCGTTACATGGGCTTGCCGAAAGATAATCCCGAGGGTTACAAGGACAGCTCTCCAGTAAACTTCGCGGGAGATCTGCACGGCCGTCTGCTGGAGGTACACGGCACCAGCGACGACAACGTACACATGCAGAACACGATCCAGATGGTGAATAACCTGATCGATGCCGGCAAGCAGTTTGATTTGATGGTGTATCCGCGCAAAACGCACGGCATAGCTGGCAAAGAAGCCCGCACGCACCTGTTTCACCTCATCGACGATCACTTCCTGGAGACGCTCGCACCAGGAAAGTAGTTCGGACTGATCACGGAGACACGGAGCACACGAAAGTTTTCCGAACTCAAAATGACTCCGTGCCTCTGTGGTGAAAAGCGCTGTCTGACTTGCCGTCCCAATACGTTTCTGTTTGAATTCGAGGAGCCGATCTCACTCCCGGGAGCGTACCCTGGCGAATCAACTGTTCGCGTGCAAGTCCATTGACAAGCTGATCTCCGAATCGGAAGACCCGGAACATCGTCTGAAGAAGACGCTCGGACCGTGGTCGCTGACCGCTTTGGGTATCGGCGCGGTCATCGGCTCCGGCATCTTCACCGTGATAGGCACGGCCATTGCCGGCCAGAAGTTCGACACTTCCTCGATTCTCAACGCTCCACTCGCCGACTACATCGTCCACCATTCAGCAACGCTGGGACGTCCCGGAGCCGGGCCGGCGCTGGCGGTTTCGCTGATCCTGGTCGCGATTGTGTGCGCCTTTACGGCGCTGTGCTATGCCGAGCTGGCGTCGATGATTCCCATCGCCGGCAGCGCCTATACCTACACCTACGCGACGATGGGCGAGTTGATCGCATGGATCATCGGCTGGGACCTGATTCTCGAATACGCAGTCAGCAACATGGCGGTCAGTGTGGGCTTCGCCGCGCACATGGCAGCGACGTTTCAGTGGTTCGGGTGGCATCCCGCACTGCGCTGGATCACGCCCGCTTATTTGCCGGGCGGCCTTACTGATCTCCAGGGCAATGTTCTGTACGCGCCGGGCTGGCACTTCGGCTTCAACATTGCCGCGTTCCTCATCGTCCTGCTGCTGACCGTGGTTCTGGTGCGCGGCATCCGCGAATCGGCTGAGACCAACAACATCATGGTGCTGCTGAAGATCGCAGCGATTCTCGCCTTCGTGTTCGTCGGCATGCGCTTCATTCATCCGGCAAACTATCATCCGTTCGTTCCCGAAGGCTGGTCGGGCGTTCTCACCGGCGGCTCGATCATCTTTTTCACCTACATCGGATTCGATTCGGTTTCAACCGCCGCGGAAGAAGCCCGCAACCCGCAGCGCGACATTCCCATCGGCATCATCGCCACGCTGATTGTCTGCACCGTGCTTTATATCGCGGTGGCTGTCGTGCTCACCGGTCTGGTTAAGTGGAGCTCTCTCATCGACGACGCCGCGCCGGTGGTAAACAGCATGAGCATGCTGGCGGGCACAACGAAATCCGCTCTGCTGCACTGGACCGAGCTGGCCGTGCTCTTCGGAGCCATGATGGGCATGATCTCGTCGCTGCTGGTCTTTCAGCTTGGACAGGCGCGCGTGTGGTTCTCGATGTCGCGCGACGGCCTGCTGCCGAAGATGTTCGGCCGCGTGCATCCGCGCTTCCGCACCCCAGCGGTTGCAACCTGGATCGCCGGATTCCTGGTCGGTATTCCAGCGGGCATTCTCGACATCGGCACGCTCTCCGATCTTTCGAATATAGGCACGCTCTTCGCGTTCGTTCTGGTTTCGCTGGGGGTCATTATCCTGCGCTACAAGCAGCCCGAGCGTCGCCGGGGGTTTCGCGCACCGGGTGGCCTGGCTGCACCGATCCTCAGCGTGATCTTCTGCATTCTGCTGATGGCTGGTCTGCCAATCCTGACCTGGCTGCGCTTCTTCTTCTGGCTGATCATCGGCTTGGTGGTTTATTGGTTCTATAGCCGCCATCGCAGCGAGTTCAGCCCCCGCAACTCCAAACCAGTGCTTCAGGCGACAATCAAGCCGTGAACGACGACTTTCTGCGATCGCTGCCCAAGGCTGAACTACACCTGCATCTGGAGGGTTCGGTTGATCCTCCCACATTGTCGGAGCTGAGTCGCCGGCATCCCACGCCTCTCACGACGGCCAATAATCGCTACACCAACATCGAAGACAGCGGCCGGGTATTCAGCGAAGAAGAAGCCCGCGCTCTTTATGCGTACGAAAATTTCACCGGCTTTATGCTCGCCTTCAAGGCTGTGACCGAGCGGCTGCGCACGGCTGACGACTACGAGCTGGTCACCTATCGCATGATGGAGAAGCTGCACGCCCAAGGTGTGGTTCACGCCGAGGCGTACATTTCCGTCGGCGTCGTGCAGTGGCGAGGCCAGGAATTTGCTCCGCTTTTCGAAGGCGCCGAACGCGGCCGCCAGCGCGGCGAACGCGACTTCGGCCTGTCGCTCTCTTGGATCTTCGATGCCGTCCGCCACTTCGGACTCGACGAGGCCTGGCGCGTCGTCAACGAAGCGATTCAATGCAAGAGCAGGAATGTTGTCGGCATCGGGATCGGCGGCGACGAGCGAAAAGCGGGTCCGGAGCAGTTTCGCGAGATCTACGCCCATGCCGCATCGCATGGACTGCGCCTTACAGTCCACGCCGGCGAGACCGTGGGGCCGGAAGGCATCTGGGGTGCGCTGCGCGAGTTAAAGCCCGATCGCATCGGGCACGGCCTGCATGCGATTGAAGATCCTCAACTCGTGCGCTATCTTGCCGACCATCAAATCCCGGTCGAGATCTGCATCACCAGCAACGTGAAGACCGGCTGCTGTCTGGCGCTGGAACAGCATCCCGTACGCAGGCTTTACGACGCCGGCGTTCCTGTTGTGCTGAATACCGATGATCCGGACATGTTCCACACCGATCTCATCAGCGAATACCGGATCGCGCGCGACATCTTCCACTTCAACCAGGATGAGCTTCGCGAGTTAGCCAGAAACTCCTTCCGAGCTTCATTCCTCCCCGCTGAGCGCAAAAAAGACCTCATCGCCAGCGTGTAAATAAGGGCGCAAGGCGCTGGGCGGTTGGTAGACATTCCAGCACTGCCGCCAACTAAGGCCGCATGGCTGACATCTGAATAAGGAGTGCACCTTTTCGACCTTCGAACTGCCAAAGTTCTTACGACTATAGCGGCTTTTGTCGGCATCGCCGCTTTCCTCTACGGCATTCGCCATACCCTGGTCATCTTCCTCTTTGCTATTTTCTTCGCATACCTGGTTGAGCCGCTTGTGAATCGCATCCAGAGCTCGCCGCTGGCGCGGGGTTCACGAGGGTTGGCGATTGCCGAGACATACCTCCTGGTAGCCGCTATTCTCACCGGCCTGGGAATTTTCTTTGGCCCGAAGCTGATCCAAGACACACATCGCCTGAGTCAGACTCTGCCTAACCTTCTCGAGAACGTGACCAGCGGGAAGATCGTCTGGCAGTTGGGCAGCAAACACAACTGGAGCTACGACACTCAATACCGCATCGAGCAATTCATCGCCGATCATCGCGACGCCATCCTGAGCTGGATGGGACAGGTGGGAGGCGAGGTCGCGCAATTCCTTACCAACCTCGTGTGGGTGGCGCTGATTCCCATTCTTGCGGTGTTCTTTCTCATCGATGGCGGTAAGATCGCGCACCGTCTGATCGACAAGTTCGACCGTCGCGAACAGCGCCGTCTTCTGCGCCGCATCGTAGAAGACCTTGATCAGATGCTCGGCCGCTTCATCTTCTCGCAGATCCTTGTCGCCGGCCTGTCGCTCTGCGCTTACAGTGTGGTACTCACTGTGCTGAGGTATCCATATTCGCTGGCGCTGGCCTTCGCCGGCGGCATCATGGAGTTCATCCCGGTCGTCGGACCGCTGGTCGCAGCAGCTGCGATCCTCGGCGTAGGGTTTCTCGCCGGGTATAGCAAGCTATGGATTTTGATTTTGTTTCTTGGGGCCTGGCGCCTGACCCAGGATTACATCGTAAGCCCGCGCATCATGGGACACGGGCTTGAGCTGCATCCGCTGGCGGCAATCGCCGCAGTCTTAATGGGTGGAGAGTTGGGGGGCGTGCTGGGAGTGTACCTGTCGATCCCGATTGCAGCGGCACTGCGCAGCATCTGGAACCGCTGGCAGGACTACATCAACACGCCTGATGCAACCGAGCCCACGTCGCTCGCCGCGGTTGGGCCACGGCCTTCACCCACCCGTATCGCCCGCTGACTACTCGCCGGCGACGGTCATTCCATCAATACGCAATGAAGGCGACGCGATAGAGCTGCGGAACTCCAGGTCATTTCCAATCTCTGACACGTTGTCGAACATGTCCTTCAGATTGCCGGCCACGGTGATCTCTTCGACCGGGAAGGTCAGCTCGCCGTTCTCGATCCATAAGCCGCTGGCGCCACGCGAGAAGTCGCCGGTGACCAGGTTCACGCCGAAGCCCAGGAACTCAGTGACAAACAACCCTTCCTTGATATCGGCAAGAATCTCTTTCAGGCTCTTGGCACCCGGCTTCAGGAAGAAGTTTCCCGGCCCGATGCCTGGCGTCCCCGCCAATCCACGCGAGGCGTTGCCGGTGGTCTGCAAGCCGAGCTTCTTCGCCGTGTAGGTGTTCAGCAGGTAGGACTTCAGCACGCCGTTTTCGATGACGACGGTATTCCGGCTGGGTACACCCTCCGAATCAAACGGGCTCGTCCCGAACAGGCCGGGCACGGTTCCATCGTCGACGATCTGGATGTTCTCGCCGGCAATCTTTTCATTGAGCTTTCCGCTCAGATACGACGCACCTCGATAGACGGAATCGCCATTCACGGCTTCGAAAATGTGTCCGACCAGGGACCCCGCAACCGTGTTTTCGAAGACGATCGGGACTTTCTGGGTCTTCACCTTGCGGGCGCCGATGCGGCGCAGCGTTCGCCGGGCGGCAATCTTTCCCACTTCTTCCGGCGACTCAAGCTTCTTCAGCGAGTTGGCGACGGAGTACCAGTAATCCCGCTGCATCGCCGAGCCCTCAATCTGCGCGATCGGCACAGCCGACACCGAGCAGTAAGAGCGCTGATAATCGCCGACAAATCCGTGCGAGTTGGCCAACACCTTGTAGCCTATCGCCGCGTCAAAATTTCCACCCTCGGAGTTCACGATTCGCGAGTCGACATCGAGCGCAGCCTTCTCGGCGCGTCTTGCGTATTCAATACGATCGGCGGTCGAGAGCGAATACACGTCGTCACAATAGAGCTGAAGATCGCCTTCCAGCTTGCCCAGTTGAGACGGCTCAGGAATTCCGGAAAATGGGTCTTCGCTGGTGATCTTAGCCAGCTTCAAAGCCGACTCAACCATTACCTTCACGCCTTCAGGCGACAGGTCACTCGAATAAGTGCTGGCCGCGCGCTGTCCGAAAAACACGCGCACACCGATGCCCTTGGAGCCCGACTCCTTCAGTGTCTCCACTTCCCCCAGACGAACGACGGTGGAGAACTCGCTGCCATCCATGGCGACAGCTTCAGCTGCGGTCGCGCCGCCCTGCATGGCGCGCTTCACCGCATCCGCGGCGATTTCCTTCAGGTCCGTTGAGATGGTTATCGCTTCGGGGCGTTCTGGTGTAGAGACATTCATCCGATCATTCCTGTTTGAGAGCTGTTGCCTTGGTCAGAGAATTTCACCAACGTGCGACGCAAGCATTTGCCAAAAGTCCGCCAACTACGAAAAAGGCGAACAAACTTCCAATACCAACAAACTTGCGTCGATACGTCCAAAAGAAAAAGTAGACCGCTATGGCAAGACCCACCAATGGGTGAAACATATAATGCACGATCTGTGAAACGACTGGTGATACACCCGGCGGAATTCGCGGCCCCGTCGACGGCGAGTGCAGAGTTCTTGCCGTGGCACCGGCTAGAGCTGCACAGATATCAGCAATCAGCCAGCGCTTGGCGATAGGAGCAGACCAATCCCAAGTAGCCGACATGCTTCTTTACCCGCCAGTGCCGCCAACGGTCAGGCGATCCACCTTCAGCGTTGGAATGCCGACGCCGACTGGCACTGACTGTCCGTCCTTGCCGCAAGTGCCGACGCCTTCGTCCAGCTTCAGGTCGCTGCCGACCATGGAAACCTTGGTCAGTACATCGGGACCATTGCCGATGAGCGTCGCGTTCTTCAGCGGTGAAGTAATCTGGCCATCCTCGATCAAGTAGGCCTCCGAGGCGGAGAAGACAAACTTGCCATTCGTGATGTCGACCTGCCCACCGCCAAAGTTCACCGCATAAACGCCGTACTTCACCGATTTGATAATGTCCTCGGGCGCGTCCTGCCCGGCGAGCATGTAGGTGTTCGTCATGCGCGGCATGGGGATGTGCTGATAGCTTTCGCGACGACCACTGCCCGTGTTCGGGATGTTCATCAGGCGCGATGACAACTTGTCCGCCAAGTATCCCTTCAGAATTCCTTTTTCGATCAGCACGGTGTTTGTCGTCGGATTGCCTTCGTCATCGACATTCAGCGAGCCGCGACGTCCCTGAATCGTTCCGTTGTCGACGACCGTGCACTTGTCGCTCGCGACGCGCTGGTTCAGCAATCCCGAAAACGCCGAGGTCTTCTTACGATTGAAGTCGGCCTCCAAGCCATGACCGATGGCTTCATGCAACAGGATCCCCGGCCATCCGGGACCGAGCACGACTTCCATCTCGCCTGCCGGGGCGTTGCGGGCGTCCAGTTGGATGATCGCCTGCCGCGCGGCTTCCTTGGCGAAGTGTTCCGGAGAAGCTTCTCCCTGGAAGTACTCCAGCCCGACGCGACCGCCGCCGCCGGCGCTGCCGCGCGCCGAACCCGATGCCACGGACTTCGCGATGCAGAAGACGCTCATGCGCGAGAGCGGCTGCGAGTCCTCGGCGAAACTGCCGTCCGAGCCGATGACCAGGATATGGCGCAGTTCGTCGGCGTAACTCACGCGCACCTCGTGAATGCGCGCGTCGTACCCGCGGGCAGCCTTGTCGGCACGCTGCACCAGGTCAACCTTCGCCAGCACGTCGGCTTCGACCGAAGGCAGCGGCACCGGATACAAATTATGCGCCGGCTTGTCGGTCAGCCCCACGATAGGCTGCTGGGCAGGTCCACTGGCGATCATGGCAGCCGTCTTGGCGGCGTGCAGGATGCGCTCCGGCGAAAGATCGTCGGTGTAGGCATAGCCGGTACGCTCCCCTGACAGCACGCGGACACCACAGCCCACGGAGATACCTTGGGTCGCCGACTTCACCATGCTTTCGTCGAGTGAAACCGAAGTCGAGGTCTGATACTCGAAGTACAGGTCAGCGAAATCGCCGCCCGCCGACAGCGCAGCCGAAAGATAGCGCTCAACGTCGGCCTGGGCCAGGCCGTAACGGTCAAAAAAGAACTTCTTGTCCATAGTCACACTCGATTGGATGCCCCAGCTGCCTGCAAAGGCTCGCGTTCAAGAAGACGCCGAAATCCCATGTTAGTACGGGGAAGAGACCGCGTTCCGGAATTACTCATTATCACATGGCGCTGTGTCTGCGGGTGCTGCGGCGAAGCCTCGCCTGGGTTAACGTTCAATCAGGATGACCAACGGTGCAGTCTCGCCCGAGTCTCTGGCAAAGACCTTAGAACAGTTTCTGGCAGAACATCCGCAGGCGGTTGTCGTAGAAGACGGCACCGAGCTATTTGACTTCTCGACTGCCAGGTATTCCGTCTCCGGCGAGGGCAAGTGCGTTCTTCATCTCTGGTCGGAGGAGCGCAATGTCGTCCGGCGCGTTCTGGGCTGCGAAGGCCGCGATACCATCTTGCGCTTGCAGGTTCTGCGGTTTGGGCAGTCGCACCCGAACGATCTGGAAATTCATGCGGGCAGGGAGGCACACAGCAATGGAAAGCGCCGCCGCGATCGTGCGCTTTACAAGACACTCCTCGAGCGAGTGCTGCGACGCGAGTACCCGGGTTTCAGGCTTGATCGCCTGAGCTCCAGCCCCGACCTGGAACATTCCATCAGTCCTGTTTACACGCGCGGACTCCTGCGTGCCGGGCAAACGCACTTCGCGGTGTTGGGAGCGGGTGCAGACGAAACCCAGGCGTCAGTCGACGCGGCCCTGACCTTTGGCATTCTCTGGATGGATCTTCTGCGGCAGCAATTTGCCGGACGCGCGCAGGTGGAAGGATTGAAGCTGTTTCTTCCCGCCGGTCGGTCAGAGGTCGTGCGCCAGCGTGCGGCCAACCTTGATCTCGACGCCGCTAAGTGGCAAATCTACGAACTGGATGAGCGCGCCGAAACGCTGGAGGCGTTCGATGTCCACGATAGCGGCAACATCGTTACTCGCCTGATCCGCGCTATCGATCCGAAGGCTGCCAATGAACGCTTCGCGACCTCAATCAATCGCGTCTGCAAGCTGGTGCCGGAAACAGAGGTCACGATCGAATCCGCGGCTGAAATCGTGTTCCGCCTACATGGGCTGGAGTTTGCCCGCGCGCGCGTGACGCCAACGCCCTGGCTCCTTTCGCAACAGTGAGGCCATTCTCTTCGGCCTCGGCCCGGCCGAGTATGTCCTCGATGCCGAAAACGAGCCACTCTTCCTCGAGTTGCTCTTCCGGCTGACGGAGCAGCGCCATCCCGCCGGCTCACACACCAATCTGTTCTATCGGCTGGCTCCCGAGCGATGGCTGGAGAGCCTCGTCATCCGCCAGGTCAGCACCATCGACGAGCGGTTCGATCAGCGTTTTGTCTATTCGCAGGTGCCGGCGTTTGCCGCCAGCGACCGCGCCATGCTCGACGTGCTGACTTGTACTCGAGACGGGCGCCTGGCTGTGCTTGAGCTGAAGGCCAATGAAGATATTCACCTGCCATTGCAGGGCCTCGACTATTGGTCGCGCGTGCGCTGGCATCAGCAGCACGGAGAATTCACCCGCAACGGCTACTTTGCCGGCCGGGAACTCTCCAGCCAGCCGCCCCTGCTCTTCCTGGTGGCTCCTGCGTTGCGTGTCCATTCCACCACCGACATCCTGTTGCGCTACCTGTCACCGAGGATCGAATGGAGCCTGGTCGAGGTAGATGAACGCTGGCGTGAGAAGCTGCGCGTGGTCAACCGAAAGCACGCAGGCCGCCTCAACGTGACATCTTTTACGTTTGGGTAGTGTGCTACTTTCAGCAGCGCACTGCCCGCATTTGCCTGGCGCACCACCTCACGCGCGCATCTTATACAATCTAAGTTCTTACCTATGAACCGGATGATTCTTGCCAACCTGGTGCACCGGCCGTTCCGCACCATCATCAGCGTCGTCGCTGTCGCCGTCGAAGTCACCCTCATCCTGCTGATTGTCGGAATCATGCTCGGCATCCTGAAAGACACAACCACGCGCCAGGCTAGCTTGGGCGCCGACATCATGGTGCAACCACCTGGCTCGTCGCTGCTGATGGGCATGAACGGCGCGCCCGTATCCGTCAAGGTCGCCAACCGCTTGATGAAAGTGCCGCACGTCATCGCGGTCGCTCCGGTGGTCACGCAGACCACTATCTCCAAGAGCCTGGAAGTGCTTTACGGTATCGACTTGCAGTCGTTCGATTCGGTGACCGGAGGTTTCCACTACATCGCCGGCGGCCCATTTCAGGGCCCGTACGACATGCTGATTGACGATCTCAAAGCCGGCTCGGACCACATCAAGGTTGGCGACACGGTCCAGGCGTTGAACCATGACTTCCGCGTTTGCGGCATCGTGGAGCACGGCAAGGGCGCCCGTAAGTTCGTTCCCATGGCCACGCTTCAAGACTTGACCGGCTCACAAGGCAAGGCCACGATCTTCTACGTCAAGCTCGACGATCCCAAGTACGCCGACGCCGTTGTTCAGGACATCAAGAACATCCCCGGCATGCAGCAATACGGCGTGCACTCGATCCAGGAATATCTTTCCCTGATGACTTCGGCCAGCATCCCCGGCCTTACTACCGTTATTAACGTCGTGATCGGCATCTCCATGATCATCGGCTTCATCGTGATCTTCCAGGCGATGTACACGGCTGTCATGGAGCGGACGCGCGAGATTGGCATCCTGAAGTCGCTGGGCGCCGGCAAGCTCTACATTGTGAATGTCGTTCTGCGGGAAACGCTGCTGATCGCCATCGGCGGCATCATTTTGGGGATCCTCTTCAGCTACGGGGCTAAAGCAGGATTGAAGGCTCACTTCCAGACGCTGCCGGTCGCCATCAGCTCCGCGCTGCTGATTAAAGCATCGGTAATTGCCATGGTCGGCTCGATGCTGGGTGCGTTCTATCCGGCAATCAAGGCCGCCCAGAAGGACCCAATCGACGCCCTGGCGTACGAATAAAAGCCGGACGAGAATCCGGCTTCTCGGGTCAGCAACTATAAAATTTCCTCAGATCCGCATCGGCATGACGACGTAGCGGTACTTGAAGCCGTCGTCGCCTTCCTCGGGTCGCATCTGGCCGGCCGACTGGGCGTCTTTGAACTCCAGCCGCACGTCGCCGCCGCTGGAGGCCTTCAGGAAGTCGATCAGGTACTCGGAGTTGAAGCCGATGGTGAGCGCATCGGCGGTGTAGGCGGTTTCGATTGAGTCTTCCGACTCGCCTGAATCGGTGGAAGAGGACGAAATCTTCAGCTCGTTCTTGTCGAGCTTCATGCGGATGGCCCGCGAGCGCTCGTCGGCAAACTGCGCCACGCGCTGGATCGCCGTGCTGAGATCGTTTCCGTGGACAACCACGGATTTTGTAGTCTCGCGCGGCAACACGGCTTCGTAGTTCGGGAACTGGCCGGTCAGTTGACGCGAGGTCAGCAAGCGCTCCCCGATCCGGAAGAACAGGGTCGAATCGTCCTTGGCGAACTCGATAAACTCAACGTCGCTGTTCTGAAGCAGCGAATAGACCTCGCTCATGGCTTTCTTGGGAATCAGGGTCTTATTCTCGCCGCTAACCTCAAAACTCTCGCCCTGCTTTTCGATATGAGCCAGGCGATGTCCGTCCGTCGCCACCATGGTGATCGACTCCGGCTTCAGAACCATCAGGCCGCCATTCAGCGTGTACCGCGATTCCTCGTTGGAGATGGAGAAGATCGTCCGCCCGATCATACTGCGCAGTGTCTGAGCCGGGATTTTGACGATGCCGCTTGACGGAAACGTCGGCAGTCCGGGAAAGTTGGCGCGCGCCATACCGACCATTTTGGTGTTCGAGCGGCCGGAGCGGATGTTGACCCAGTGGTTCTCCAGCAGCTTGATGGAGATGTCGCCGTCAGGCAGCAGCTTCACATAGTCGTACAGTTTGCGCGCGGGAATCGTGCAGGCGCCTTCGCGTTTCACCTTGGCCGCACAGGAGGTCCGCAGGCTGAGATCCAGGTCCGTGGCCGTGATGGTCAGGCGGTCGTTGGCTGCCTCGAACAAAAAATTGGAGAGGATAGGAATGGTGGTTTTGCGCTCGACCACTCCCTGAGTGGCAGTCAATTCCTTGAGCAGTTCGAACTTGCTGACACTGATTTCCATCGCGGTTCCCTGTATTGCGCCTGTCGCTTCGGCAGCCATTCGTTTCCACCTCGGCCGGCGGTTCTGTCCCGATTTCCGGCCTCTTCTACTGCTTCTCCTTATATCAAATCAAAAACATATAAAACTAGTAGTAACAGCAGGTAATGCGGAAAAGTGGAAATTTGAAGAAAAACCGCACCACTGGCGGGCATTCTGGTTTTATCGCTGTACAAAATCGCTACGTCGGATTGCGGTCAGCAGTGTCGAATCGGGACCGAAAATCTGTTTACGCCAAGTCTTACACTTGATCCACACGTCATCCACAGGATCGGCTGGAGAAAACGTCCTCCAAAAGTGAAAAACCGCGCTCGAGGCGCGGTTTATAAGCCTAAGCTCTCTGTGAGCTTGTTCAGCATCCTGTTCAAATCCTTGTCGGTCTTGCGCACCACCTCGATCTTCTCCACCGAGTGCAGAACGGTTGTGTGATGCTTGCCGCCGAACTGCCGGCCAATCTCCGGCAGCGAGGCATCGGTCAGGTGCTTGGACAAGTACATGGCGATCTGCCGCGGAAAAACGATGACGCGGGAATTGTTCTTGGCCTTGATCTCCGCCTGGCGCAGACCGAATTGCTCGCACACCGCCTTTTGAATCGATTCAATCGTGACCTTGCGGACCTGGGAGTCAATCAGGTTCTTCAGAACTTCCTGCGCGGTCTGCAGGTTAACCTCGCCGCCGGTCAGGGACGAGTAGGCAGTCAGTCGAATCAGCGCGCCTTCCAGTTCGCGTACGTTGCTCCGAATGTTGGAAGCGATGAACAGCGCGACATCGGTCGGCAGCATGACCTGCTCCGACTCGGCTTTCTTCTGAAGAATCGCGACCTTGGTCTCCAGGTCGGGCGGCTGGATGTCGGCAATCAGTCCCCATTCGAAGCGGCTGCGCAACCGGTCCTCGATTTCGGCCAGTTCCTTCGGAGGACGGTCGCTGGCGATCACGATCTGCCGCATGCACTCGTGTAACGCGTTGAAGGTATGGAAGAACTCTTCCTGCGTGCGCTCCTTGTTGACCAGGAACTGGATGTCATCGATCAGCAGGACGTCCATGTTTCGATACTTGTCGCGGAAGCCGGTCATCTTGCTGTAGCGCAGCGCATTGATCATGTCGTTCGTAAAGCGCTCGCTGGAGACATAGCAAATCGACGTCTGGGGAGACCGCTTCTTGATCTCATGGCCAATGGCCTGCATCAGGTGCGTCTTGCCCATTCCGACGCCGCCGTACAGAAACAACGGGTTATACGCCTTGGATGGGCGTTCGGCGACTGCCCGCGCTGCGGCATGGGCGAACTGGTTGCCGGCGCCGATGACGAAATCGTCGAAGGTGTATTTCGGGTTGAGCTGTGCGGCGCCGTCCCAGTCGAAGCGCTGTTGTGTTGCCGGACCGCACACGGGCTTCTCGGTGTTCGCCGGAGCTTCGCGGTGCGGATCCGCGCCGTTGCCGTCGTTCCTGACCTTCTGCTGCTCTTCCTCGGTCACGAACTCGACATCGCGGAATTCCAAACCGAGGTTCTCAATGGCCTCGCTGATCAAATCGCCGTAGCGTTCGCCGATGTGGCAGAACTCAGGATTCGGAACGCGAACAAACAGGATCGGGCCTTGCGCGTGATCGTACCGAGTAGGTTTGAGCCAGGTCTCGTAGGAAGTTCGGTTGACTTTTTTTTCCAGTGCGTCAAGCACGCGCACCCACGGATTGGAAGCACCAATACCAAAAGTAGACATAAATAGCAGTCCTGAGGCGAAGTGGGCCTCTCAGCAAAACAGACTTGGATTAGAGGGAAACAGAACCGAGTACGGAATTAAAAAATGCGGCACCGACTGACCGGAAAACAACATCTAGCAAACCCGTCTAGCGGCGTCAAGGAGCTTTGCACCGCATTCGTGAAGCCTGTTTTGTTTTTGGCTGCAACGGATACTAGCACGAAAAAAAATTCGCGCCAGACAAATTCGTGGCGATGCGTTTCGATTTTTTCGTGATCGATTGATTATGTGAAAGTTAAGACACGAAAATATTTTTGACGAGTGCAGCGACACAGGTGCAGCCAACTTTTGCCGCTCGCGCAAACTCTCCACTCGCGAAAACGAATTGCACTACTCATCGGTCAGTTAGTCCCGAAGTAGGAACAAAAACGCGTGTGACGGCGGCAAATCTCTGACGCTCCGAACTGGTGACGCAAAGCCCCCGCGATTCGGCAACGCTTGCCTGCTCCGGTTGCCAGCGGGGGCCTCCGAACGTTATACTTTGGGTTTGCTCAATCCAATTTTGTGCTAGTGAGGAGCGCAGTTTTAGCATGCCTAAGCGCACATTCCAACCCAACCGGCGTCGCCGCTCGAAGACGCACGGCTTTCGTTCCCGTATGAAGACTAAGAGCGGACGCGCAGTGTTGTCACGGCGTAGAGCCAAAGGGCGCAAGCGCGTTTCCGTCAGCCCCGGTTACCGCGACTAAGCGGAAGTCATCAGTACATTCTGCACGTTCGCTGTCTTGCCGATAGAATTGTGGGGGGTCTTCGCCATTCCGCCACAGAGGGCAGCATGCCTCTGAGGCGGGGCGACGAACATTGAATGTCCGGTACGGTCTCCGACCCCAGCAAGTTTCAGAAGTCGAAACGCCTGCTGAAGCACGCCGATTTTCAGCGTGTCTATCAGAACGGACGCCGGCAGTTCACGGGAAACATGACGGTCTTCTTCCTGCGCCGCGATCCTGCTTTGGCGGGAGGGCCGCGAGTCGGGTTAACCGTCGGCAAGGTCCTTGGCGGAGCGGTAGAACGCAATCGAATCAAGCGTCGGATGCGGGAGGCAGTCCGGCTCTCATACGACGCGTGCAAGGGGCCGATCGATATCGTCTTCAATCCGCGCAAGAGCGTCCTCGCATTGCCGTTCTCCGAGTTGCAGTCGGAGGTGAGACGAGGATTGGGCTTAGCCGCCCAGCGGGCCAGACTGGCAGAAGCCAAATGAAGCAGACACTACAGTTCCTGCTGCGGATGTACAAGCGTCTGATTTCGCCGGCGCTGCCGCACTCCTGCCGCTTCGTGCCCACCTGCTCCGAGTATGCGCTCGACGCCGTGGACGAACATGGAGCTTTGCGGGGAAGTTGGCTGGCTTTGCGCAGGCTGTTGCGCTGTCATCCTTTTGCGAAGGCGGGATACGATCCAGCGCCGCGGCGCATGGGCAAACAGGAGCTGCTGAGCCCCCGCACTCATTAAACCGAAGATTACGGAACGATTTCCGCCGGTCTGACCGGCGGTTTGCGTTGAACGGAACCTGACCTTGGCAGAATATCGCAGTCCTCAAGCAGAGCCCGGCGGTGATAAGCGGATGATGATGGTGTTCGCCATCGTCTTTGGGCTTATTATCCTCGGCCAGCTTTTCCTTTTCAAAAAGCCTCCCGCTAATCAGCAGAAGTCCGACGCCAACCCGACGTCCCAGAGCAGCACGACGACAACGCAGTCGTCCGCTCCGCCTTCGGTGACGGCTGCCGCGACTCCAGCAAAGCCCGGCGTAACGCCCGCTACGACTGCGGTTTCCAACAAGAGTGCCGGCAGCGAGACGGAGACCGTGGTCGAGAACGATCTCTACAAGATCGTATTCACCAATCGCGGCGCCCAGGTGAAGTCGTGGATTCTGAAGAAGTACAAGGACGACGACGGCAAGCCGCTCGACCTGGTCAACAAAGAGACGACCAAGTTTGGGCTGCCGCTCGGGCTTTACACATACGACGAGAATCTCCGAAGCCAAATCAATTCTGCGCTTTACGTCGCCAGTTCGACCGGAACGTTCAATCTCCCCGGTGAGCTGAGTTTCGACTACGCCAACGGCGGAGTCGTCGTCCACAAGAGCTTCGTCTTCGGCACGACTTACGTTATCTCCATCGAAACATCGGTCACCCAAAACGGACAGCCTGTAACTGCGCTGCCGCTCTGGCCGGCCGCGTTCGGCGACGAGGTTACCGCTCCCAACTACGCCGCGCAAAAGATCGAATACATGGCCGACGGCAAGGTGGAGCGCCTTGCCGCCAAGAAGATCAGCAGCGGCAATACGTTACGCGGGCCATTCAACTGGGCCGGACCGCAGGATCAGTTCTTCGCGTCCATCTTCCTGCCGGACAATCCCGACAAAGCCTTGATGGTCACGCTGCACGAGTCGATCCGCGTTCCCAAGGATCCCAAGAAGCCTGATCCGAACGACTCCATCAAGACCGACGTCCTTGGCGCCGCCGTTGGAGATGCGTCCGGAACAACGCACGAACGCCTCTTCGTCGGTCCAAAAGCCATTGAAGTCCTCGAGTCGGTTCGCTCCAACACCGCTCCGGGCCAGATGGATGGTCCTGACCTCCGCGATGTAGTCGACTTCGGCTTCTTCCATATCGTTGCTCGTCCGCTGTTCCTGTGGTTGCGCTGGACGCATCAGCACATGGTCCAGAACTGGGGCGTGGCGATCATCATCCTGACCATCATCATCAACTTGGCGCTGTTGCCGCTCCGCATCACCAGCATGAAGTCAGCGCTGAAGATGCAGAAGCTGCAGCCGCAGATGAAGGCGATTCAGGAGAAGTACAAGAAGTACCCGATGCGCGACCCGAAGCGCCAGGAGATGAACGCCGAGATCGGCGAGCTCTACAAGCGCGAAGGCGTGAATCCGGCGGGCGGCTGTCTGCCGCTACTGATCCAGATGCCGTTCCTCTGGGCCTTCTATACCATGCTGGGTAGCGCTATCGAGCTCCGTCAGGCTCCGTTTCTCTGGCTGCACGACCTGTCATCGCCGGACAAGCTGTTCGTCATGCCTGTCCTTATCGTCGTCAGCACATATCTGGTGCAGAAGATGACGCCGAACTCGGGCATGGATCCGAAGCAGCAGCAGATGATGACCCTGATGATGCCGCTGATGATCGGCTGGTTCAGCTTCAATCTGCCGTCGGGCCTCAGCGTTTACTGGATCATCGGAAACATCATCGCCATCATTCAGCAATACATCATGAACCGCACCGGACTTGGCCGCGAGATGCGCGAAGAAATGGAAAAGCGCGCCCGCAAGAAAGCCGGTAAGTAATTGTCGCGCTTAAGAAAGCTCGTTGGGACGACATAACCTATGCCCATACAAGACAAGGTCGCCGCAGCTAAGAAAATCAGCGAACTGCTCAACGTCATCTTCGCCTCTGGCGACTTCCGTCTGCGCTACAAGATCACCGTCGATCCGCAAGTGGGCGCCGACCGCGAGTGGGAGCGGCCCGAAATTCTGGTCGACATTTCTGGCGCCGACAGTCCGCTGGCGCTGGAGAATGGCGCCGAGCTGCTGCGGGCCTTTGAACACGTCTCGCTTGAGATGCTGCGCCTCGCTCCCGATGAGCACGAGAAGGTCAGCTTCGACTGCCAGAACTTCCGCGCCTCGCGTTTACAGGAGCTTCGTCTGGCGGCTGACGTCGCCGCAGAACGCGTCCGCGAAACCGGAATGCCGTACGCGTTTGCTCCCATGTCTTCGCGCGAGCGCCGCATTCTGCACCTTGCTCTGCGCAACATCGACGATCTTCGCACCGAAAGCGATGGCGAAGCCGCGCAGCGCCATGTGATCGTCTACCCGAAGGACTACAAGGGCAAACCGCCTGCTCCGCCGATCTCGCGCCGCAGACGATAGCCGGACATCGCTCCTTCCTTTTTCGCGCGTTCTGAAGCAGAATGATCTGACTTCCCCGTCAGCGGATCGCCGTTACGGAATTCGCCAACCTGCTCGATGCACGGCTCTTACGGTCGCGGGGATTCCAACGTTCGATTTATCAGCAAGCGACGAACGCGGCTGACGCGGAGCTATTCGCAATGGCCGCGCTACAGGATCCGGAGACCGAATGAGGCTCTTTCTTTTGGTTGCTGCTGTACTTGCAGTCCTTCCTTCATCGGCGCAGAACCCGACTTCAACCTCCAATTCCAAGCCTGCATTTCCCGGAACCTACGCCCAGCTCAAGCCCGAGCAGAAGAAGCTGATCGACGAGTGGTACGCCGAATACGACCGGATGATGCACGAGAACGATCCGCCGACCGATTACGACCAGCTCTCGCCTTCCACGCGCACGACCTTCGAAGCCGTCACGCACGCGCTGATGACCACCAAGCTGACTGACGAGTCCGGCAAGTCGATGGGCAACGCGCTGGACCTGGTTCAGTCCATCGAGACCATCAACGGCAAGATCCCCAAAGCCCGCGGCGACTTGCAGTTCCGCGTTTATGTCATCCTGAAGCCCGATGCGCTCGGACTCCTCAAGAAATCGAACGAGTTCTTCCGCGACCGCGACAACACCGTTTATCACCACGGATATCCGCTGAACTGGCGTCAGGATGGCGGCACGCCGTCGATCCAGATTTCCATGGCTCCCGACGGAAGACACGCCGACATCGACGTCGATTACCGCTCGTCGCGATTCCCGCAGGCACTGTTCAACGGCCATTTGTCGGCTGCCAATTCCGATGTTCGCGCCGGCAACAACACGCAACGTCATCTCCAGCGCTGGCAAGGTCTCACCGACTGGTGGCGCAATCTCTTCGGTCTCGATATCGCTGAGCCGGACGCCGAAACCGTCGCCGAAACTACCGGCGATGTTCCTCCTCTGCCGCGCAAAGGAGCGGGAAGGCTCGACGATGCTGTGACGATTTCCTGACCTCCTGGCTGATCGAACAGAAGCCCGAACTTTCCGCGGCATATCTCTCGACGCGGTCCTATTCCTGCTTGGAGGAATACGGTCCGCAATCAGGCAATGCGATCCGCGCTGCCGCAGCGCCTTACCTTGCCGCGCGCGACATGGCTGCGATCAGCAAGGCGCTGGGCAAGCCGGCGAAACTGCAGGACGTCGTTGTGCCTTCGAAGGTTAACGACGACCGCCTGAAGAGCATCAAGCAGCAGTACTCCAACATCTTCACGCTCTACGCAGTTCCCGACGGAGTCGCGCCGGAATTCGAGTGCGACGATCAGCGCGCGCTGAAAGATATGGAAGACGCGCGCACGACCGGCAAGACCAGGAAGTACAACCAGTATTACGCGTCGGTCTTTCGCCTTGAGCAGCCGCATGAGACCGGACAGGTCGTGACCGTTCTCTGGACGAAAGAGGGCCTTTATTGGAAGGTCGTTTCCTGGGACGCCGAGCCCGAAGACGCCAAACCATCTGACATTCCCGACACGCGGAATGCTGTCGCGGAAGCGCCGGAGCAGCACGTCAAAGGCGATCCTGCGCTGCTGACGGCTTCGCACGACTTCCTCGGCACCTGGCTGGTGAAGCGCAATTACGCCGGAGCGATGAACTACTTCTCGCCCCGCAGTTATTCCTGCATCGATGCAGTCGTGCCCGACGGCCAGCCCAAGCCAAGCAGCTCGGCCCAGTATCTCAACTACATGCAGACGGCGATGCAGACTGTCGCGCAGGACATCGAAAAGGCGCAGCATCTCCACGACGTGATCGAACCGGCAGACGCCGATCATCCGGGATTGAAGCTGGTCCAGCACAAAGGCGAGAACGCTTACACGCTAGTCGCGGTTCCCGAAGCGCTGGTTCCGGCGTTGAGTTGCGGCCGCGATTCCAGACAACATCCGTACAAGGAAGGTTCGGCTGCGGCCGAGAAGTACGGCGATTATTACGACGTGATCTTCGCGATTCGCACGCCTGGAGAGCATCCCGCGTCGCTGTCGTTCCTGTGGGGCAAAGACAACGGACAGTGGAAGATCATCTCGTACCAGATGATCACGCCTTAGCCGGCCGGACTTCTTAGCAACTCGATTGGAGGCGGTGTCCGGCTCAAAGCTGAAGATACCCCCTCCCCTAGCATCTCCGCAAAATATTGATAGCACCTTGTTTAGCTAATGGTCCCTCCCAAAATCTTGTAAACAGGGGACTTATAGGCAAAATCTTGAGCGCATGGGACTTACAGGTGGCGAAGCCGCGATTATAAGGGAGGAATCAGGGCGACTGCATTGGCCACAATTGTTTTCAAAGAACCGAGGCGGCCCATCACAGGTGAGATTTGGCTGCGTTGGGCACACTGAACCCAACCTATCAGCCTACTCTGTCCTAGAGGGGCGTCAAGATTACGAAAGTACAGTCCAGGCATTGTCCTTTCGTAACCTGGAGAATTCCCAATTTCAGAAGGAGGCTGGTTTAGCCGGTGTTCCGATCATTCTAGATGGTCGGAAGTTTGGGTATATATCAGCCCAAGTCCGGCCCGCTATTAGAGAAATTTTTCCTCCTTGTCACATACCCCTACGTCAGTCGACACTGACAGCGCAATTCCACAAATCCAGATTGTTACTTGAGAAATATCACAACGCTTCATTGCTGAAGCGCCTGTTCTTGGCGGCTTAGTTGTAACTAACGGTGATCCGGATGCCTAAGCTATCGCTGGCTTTACTGGTTGTGGTTCTTGCTTGTCTCATTCAAAGCGTGCCGGAGGCTCAACAGGAAAGCGGCACTGCCGTCGTCCCCGCCGGGTCGTCTACCTACCGTCTAGTCCTGACGGTGGTTGAGCCGCCCGTACCCAAGGATTCCATTCTGGCCACTGTGAGCACCTCCCAGGTAACGACAATTCTTATCCTGCCGAATGGGCATAGGGTCACTCATGAAACCGCGGAATCTGAAGGATTGAGTTGGTCGCAAGGGTCTGCCGGTGCCGCTCCGCTGGGATCCGACGATTACGGACAATCCGTCTCGATCACCTTCGCAAACGTGCGGCGGCTGGACGTTACACCTTCGAGTTCGCCTTTCAGCAGCTGCGTGCGCCGGCGACAGTGACGGCGCACTTCACCTCGAGGATGGCCGACTACCTTGCACTGATGCGGGCGGCGCCGGGCGCCCAAGTTTCAAAGGCAGTGCCCTTTAGCCCCTCGGCGACGGTAACGTTCGAGCTGCCGAAAGACGAAGAGGAAGTGATGTTCGACGTGGTCGTACCCGATGAGAATACGGATGTGGTCTTCGTCTTACCGGATGGCCGCAAGCTGAAGCGCGACGACGTGAAGAACGCGGATGTCAGTTGGACGGCGGAGACTGATCCCAAGAAGTCTTTCCTTGGTGAGCTTTACATGCCTCTGGACGGCACCCATCAGGTTGTCTGGTTCAACAAGGCCGCCAAAGGACGCTATGAAATTCATGCAACACCGAAGACGGCTCAAAAGGCGAGATGAGAGCCGCCGTCGTTCCGCTGAAGGGTTCGGCAGAAGCATGGGGAGCAAAGTTGGCGGGAGGAGAGTGGAGGCTGGCGAGGTGTCGCGTTCGGGAGACATTCAGATTCGTACCGAACACTTACCTTACGAAGCCTTTGTGGGGACAAGCTCGACTTCGAGTTCGAACTGCTGGGAGATGTTGGACGACAGCCACCTCAGTTCGAGATACGGGAGGAGCGAAGCGCGTGGTTGCGAGACACGGAGACCGGTGTTCGAGTATGCCCCTCCGGATCCCGTCAGAAGTCTTGCCTGTGCAATTGACCGAGGTGAAGCCGCGGACTTATCGGGGCACGGTCATCCCCACCAAGCCCGGTAGCGTTCGCATCAGCGTGAGAGCCACGGGAAAGATGGCATCCGGCACACCCTTTACCACGGAGACTCTGCTCACCAACAGCAGCATGACGGTGAAACCCGTGGCGGCGCGGTTTCTTGGCATTACTGCGAAAGCGATCGCTCCCGCAGAAGGAGCGAAGTTCGACCGCCTTGAGGTGTCGGCATCTCTGGATGTGCTGATTCCTGGCGAATACTTGTTGGCTCTTCAACGTGAGCGATGCGGCCGGCGCTCCTCTGCGAGAGGTGGGCACCGGCGGCAAGCGCCACGTTGCAAGCGGGCCGACAGTCCTTGACGGCGTCTGTGCCTTCCAACCTGATCTGGAGGGATATGCGGAGGGTCCGTTGGAGATCTTTGGAATCTCCATTTCGCGCACCGCAAAGAGTCACGATGTCGTGGATCGACGTGCCCACCGCAGACGCAACCTTCAAGACAGCGGCTTATCGCGCGACCAGTGGAGTCCCGGGACCCATCTATGGCGAAGACCATGTGACCTGTGCACGGCATCTGTCCGGCCGCTCCGGCAAATTCCGTTCGCGGAGGTGGAATGGGAGGTGACGACTCCGGCCACGTGCATGTTCCTGGGGTGGCGGCTTGCGAGGCGTATTCGGCTACGTATAACGGAAAAAGACAATCCCAGCATGCCAGAGCGTCGGAAGAGGGACATTGCCCCCGGGCACAACGAAAGTTAGCCTCATCTTTGATGGCGCGCTCATCCATCGCTTTGGGAAGCAAGACTGGAAACTCCTCGGCTGGAGTTAGTTGCGAGCCGGCATACGAAGTCGACGATGTCTGTGGAGCGGCCGTTCGTTGGCTCTCTTACCCCAACCGCGACAGATCGACTCTCAATCCGGATGAATACGAACCAGCGCACGGCAGTTTCTGGCTCTGGGTAGAACCTCTCGCAGCTGCGGTTATCGCCGGGGGAGACGCGTTACATCACTGTATTTATCCGCGATAAGACATCGACAGATATTCGTTTCGGCGTGACAGACCTGCCGAAAGGAGTGGAAGGCACGCTCAGTCGTCCATTGGATCGGGAACGACGGCAGGTTCAGAGCGCTTTGAAAATCACGGTATCGCCGGAAACCATGCCCGGGCGCTACCTGCTTACTGTTTCCGCGAAATCCGAATCAGAAGTAGTGACGAAGAAGGTCCTGCTGGACGTAGTCGCCAAGTAAGTACTCACCCAGATCTCGAGGAAGCGCGAGATCTGGTGCACCCGACGTTGAATGATTTGACGGAAATCTACCGCGCTGCCAGGCTGCCGACCTTGTGGCCTCGGCGTAGCTTCGCTGCCTTTACGGTGTTGCTCATCAGCATGGCGATGGTGAGCGGGCCAACGCCGCCGGGCACGGGCGTGATGGCGCCGGCCACTTCGGCGACCTTGGGATGAACGTCGCCCATCAGGGTTGAGCCCTTCTCGGCGAAACCCTTCTCGCGCTTCTCATTTCCGGCGAAGAACTCTTTGAACTCGGCAGGATCGGTGACGGTGTTCATGCCCACGTCGATTACCGTTGCTCCCGCCTTCACAAAGTCAGGGGTGATCATGCCGGCTTTGCCGATAGCGGCAACCAGGATGTCGGCACGGCGGCACACGGCCGGGAGGTCGCGCGTCTTCGAGTGGCAGACGGTCACGGTGGCGTTGCCGTTCAGCAATAGCATGGCGACGGGCTTGCCGACGATGTCGCTGCGGCCTACGACGACGGCTTCGGCTCCGGCGATCGGAATGTTGCTGCGCTTGAGGATCTCAATGATGCCGGCAGGCGTGCACGGCACAAGACCCGGACGCTGCGTGGAGAGATAGCCGACGTTCATGGGATGAAATCCGTCGACGTCTTTCTCGGGCGAGACCGCCAGCAGAACCTTCTTGGCGTCGACCTGCGCCGGCAGCGGCAGCTGCACGAGTATGCCGTCGATCTCGTCGCGTCGATTCAGGTCGTCGATGAGCGCCAGCAGTTCTTCGGTGGTCGCCGTGTCGGGCGGCGTGTGCTTCTCGCTGTAGATGCCGAGCTGCTCGCAGCTCTTCACCTTGTTGCGAACATAGATCTCCGATGCCGGATTGTGACCGGCGAGGACCACGGCCAGCCCGGGACGCAGGCCCGCGGCGGTCAACGCCTTCACTTCTTCGCCGACCTCGGCTTTGATCTGGGCAGCGATCTTGGTTCCGTCGAGAATGATGGCCGACATGATTCCCCCTCACAATGTGGATGAATATTTAGTTTATCGCGAGGAGAACGCTCTTCGCTTCTCGCTGTTCGGCGGAGGTAACGGTGGTTTCGCTTCGGTACCTGGTCAGTGCGGCTAGGAAGCCCAGGTTAGCCAAAAGAGGGCGAACTTGGGGCATCGCCCATTGCACCGCTCATCGGGAACAAATCGCGGCGGAAGTTGGCGGCCCGCATCTCTGGCGAAGGGCGAAAAGTGAATGGCGAAGAGCAGAGCACGGATGTACTAGAATCATCCCCATGATCCCTCCTGACCTGCTGGAGATTCTTGCCTGCCCGGTTTGTCGGAAGCCTCTGGTGATGCGCGGCGAAGACGCCCTCAAGTGCAATGAGTGCAAGCGGGTCTACCCGATCCGCAACGGCATCCCGATTCTGCTGGAGCCAGAAGCGACCATCGAGCAGCTCTGAGCTGCGTTCAGTGCGCGGTATTTCTCAGCGACATTCCCAAAATGGTCCAAATGCCCCAGAGTCTGGGGATACGGTTCATAGTGCGATCTCGCTTTCTATGAAATACCGGAGCGACCCTCCTGGAAGTCGCGAGGAGTCAAGCTGTTACTCGTCCCACTCCTGTCGTAGGCGCTGTCCCAGATCAAGCAGGCTACGTCCCGATTTGACAACTATTTAGCGACACGTGGGTTGTAAGAATTCAAAGACCCAGCGGGAAAACGGTCAGAAACTTAGGTTCGGCAATTGGATTGCCTGCAACTAATCAGGTGACTGGGGAGTCTAAGTAGCAAATGCCCGTAAGGGTCGGAGGTGAAGACGGTGATGACAGAAAAGTTTTCCGTCCCGGAATTAACGGCGCTTAGGAGCGAACTGCTCCACGGGTTCGACTCCAAGGATGCGGCCGAGTTGATCCAAATGTTTCTTGCTGGCCACGGATATGGTGTCTCCGCCGAGGAAGCCCGTCAGGCTGTGAGCAGGGCAGGCCTGTTGGGCGGAACGTTGGAGGCATTCCAGAGAGAGCTGGAAAGTATCGCGCTTGTTATGTAATCCATCGGGGTGAGGATGGTGACGATATTCGCTTGATGGAACGGATCCGCTGATCGCCAGAACCTGGACGAAGACGGACCGAAGCGAAAAGTGAAGAGCCCAGGCAAAACGGCCTGGGCTTTCCTGTTTCTTGAAGAGCGATTTCGACCTGAGGCTCAGGCGGTCCACTTCCGGACCTTCGTCCCGCCGCGCACCCGGTCCTGCAACACTTCGCCGAAAAACATGTAGGGATGGACATCTTCCACGCGGCTCACCTCTTCGAGCTTCTGCCGTGCGTCGGCGGGCAGCTCGAAGGTGATCGCGCTGAGATTGCTGTCTAGCTGCTTCAGGCTGGTCGCGCCGATGATGGTCGAGGTCACTCCCGGCTGATGGGCGACCCAGTTCAGCGCGACTTCCGCGGCGGTGTGGCCCGTCTGCTTCGCGATCTGCTGCGTGGTGTCAAGAATCTTCCAGTTGCGCTCGATGAACTTGTTGAAGACCGGGTTGTTCGAACCTTTCAGCACTTCCAGCCGGCTACCCTTACTGCTGGCGGGGCCTTCCTTGGAGTACTTGCCGCTAAGGAAGCCGCTGGCCAGCGGGCTCCATGGACAGACGCCCATGCCAAGCTCAAGCGCAGCGGGGATGTGTTCGCGATCGATGTTGCGCTCGACCAGGGAATACTCCAACTGTAGTGCGATGGGACGTTCGAGTCCCTGGAGTTCTGCCAGCGTGTAGGCTCGCGCCGCATACCAGGCGGGCACATCGGAAAATCCGTAATAGCGGATCTTGCCCTCGCGAATCAGGTCAGTGAGGGTGCTGATTACCTCTTCGACTGGAGTGATCGTATCCCACACGTGCATCCAGTAGAGATCGACGTAGTCGAGTTTCAAGCGGCGCAGCGAGCCCTCCAGCGCGCGATAGATGTTCTTGCGACCGTTGCCGCCGGAGTTGGGATTTCCTTCCTGTGGATTGAATGTGAATTTTGTGGCGATGACCAGGCGGTCGTGAAGATTGCGTTCGGCGACGAAGCGGGCCAGCACCTCTTCGCTCTTGCCATCGGCATAGCCGTCGGCGGTATCGATGAAGTTTCCGCCGAGTTCGAGATAGCGGTCGAAGATTCGCTTCGACTCGTCGTCGTTGGATCCCCAGCGGTCGTTGCCGAAGGTCATGGTTCCGAGCGCGAGCGGACTGACGCGCAGGCCGGAGCGACCGAGGGTCACGTATTCGTTCACTTGCATGATTGCAGATCTCCTTGCGCAGTTGATAGCAGTGCAGTGCGCCGACTGACGCACCTTACATACGATTACGCGCAAGTGAGTCTGGTTTCAGTGATGTCCGGCGTGCCCGTCGACGATATAGTCCGGCGGCGACTTGGCAGCAGTTCTGCCCGCCATCTCGGCGGCGCGCGGGGACTGGGAGAGCATGAGAGACTCTCGCAAGAAAATAGCCACAGCATGCACCAAAACATCGTCCTGCACGTTGACATGCACGACGGAGTAAAGTCCCTGGCCTTTTTCCGTTGACTGGTCGTCCACGTCAAATAGCAGGATAGGCGCGCGCGGAGCACGCCGTTTGAGCGCAACAAAGGCTGGCCGGGCAAGGTTCTTCCCGGGATGGATGAGCATCGCGTCGACGGTGCTCTGCCCGAGGAGGAGCATGGCCGTTTCCGGCTTGTCCGTTGTAATCAAGTCAAATTCTGCGGATTGCAATGCAGAAATCAGGATGGGATAACGTTCACATTCTTCGCAAATCAGAAGCAGGGTCAACCTGGGACTCATCGGCAACCTTTCGAGGCCAGATTGCGATTGGTTTTGAGTGCCTGCGCGGCACCGGATCCAAACCCGCGAGAATGTTCGTTAAGTTACAGGCGCTGCGGGAATATTCTTTGAAATGGCAACTGCGCGTCAAGTCGAAAATAGGCGCGATCATTTTTCAACTTTATCCATAGTATCGGAAATCGCGCCAGAAATCCGGCCACGAATGCCGCATCTCGCGACAAATGTAGATGTCGGGATTGTCGGTTTCTTCGTTGGAGATGCCGTACGAATTCGTGATGTGACCGGCAACTTCGCACGACTGAAAATCCTGATTGCGATATTCATCGCCGAGGCCAATCACGATCAGCGTGGTCGGCGGCGGTGAAGGATAGCCGTAAGCCCAGAAAGAATTGATGCCGCTGATAGCGCGCGGCAGTCCGTAAGCTGGGCCGTAGAGATCGATGGCACCCGCTTCTCCGTAGTTGGCTGCCAGGATGCCGGTGCTGCTGCGCTGCGAGGGGGGAATGGAGTTATAGACTCGCGCGACCTCGGCCACCAGCTCCGGCCAGCCGATCTCTTCACGGAAATCGCCGTCAATTTTGTTGGCGACCTGCCACCAACGCGAGTTCACCGGCGCAAGCGGCAGCGTTACTGAGGCTGCCAGGACTCCGCCGGCCGCCAGGGCAGCGAAAGTGATGCCACGCATCAGGCTCGCGTTTTTCGAAGCCATCGATTGCAACCAGCCCTCCTCCAGAACGGCGCCAGCGGCCAGCAGCATGGGATAGGCGGGGGCTAGGTAGTAACTGCGGCCTTTGGCGACGAGAAAGATCAGGAAGGTGACCAGGAACATCCAGCCGAGCATGCGGAAGCGGCGACCTTGAGGGGAGCGGAAATAGAAGAATAGGCCGGCGATCCACAGCGGAATTGTGAAAATGTTGGCGGGAATGCCGAGCTGCTCGCGAAGGAAATGTTGTGTTCGGCCTATGCGAATGTCGCGGGCGTGAATGTGATGCAGGAAATCGAGCGAGATGAAATTGTGATGAACCTGCCAAAGCAGATTTGGCAGGAAGATGAGCAGCGAAACAACGACGCCCACCCACAGCCAGCGCGACGCCAAGTATCGGCGCGTGTCGGTGAGCAACAAGCCAACCAGGATCGATGCGACGAAGAAGAGCATCGTGTACTTGCTCAGCATGCCCAGTCCGATGGCGGCGCCGATGGGCAGCCACAACAGAGGGTTTCCGGTTCGTAGCAGCCGGATGATGAAATAAGCGGTCAGCACCCAAAACATGAAGTCGAAAGCGACGTACTGCATCAGCGCGCCTGAGGCGAGCGATACCGGGGAGATGGCGACTGCCAAGGCGGCGACAACCTGCGCGAACCGTTTGCCGCCGAGCTCGCGCGCCATCAGTCCTGCAAGCACGGTCGCGATCGCATGAGCCAGCGCGGCGAAGAAACGGAATCCGCGCAGCGATGTACCGAACAGTTCCAGCGAAATGCGTCCGAAGAACGGGGTGATCGGGGGATAGGCTACGTAACCGGCGGCGAGGTGGCGAGCGTCTTCGAGAGTAGCCAACTCGTCGCGTTGAAAGCCGTAGCGACCGCCGACGGCAATGTGCAGAAGCAGAAACGAAGCGGCAATTAGCAGCAAGAGCGCTGTATCGACACGGCGCTCCCGGAATTCGTCGTGCCTGGGCATGGCAGCGAGCATTCGGTTAGTTGATACGTTTGGGTTGCGCGAAAAGTTTCCGCAGCACGCCAGAACTCGGGATGTCGATGTTGGGCATCGACCGACGATCCACGACGACAATCAATTTGAAATCCCAGGAAGCTGCCTAGTTTGGCTTCGGCGTCACCTTGTGCGACTCGAACTTTCGCTGCAAGGCCTCAAACGCCGAGGGTACAGCTTTCTCAGCGACGCCTACATCTTCCGCTTCGGGCTGTTCGGCTGTCTTCGAAGCTTCGCCATCGCTCTCCCCATCGTTGACAACCGGAGCGATGGAGTCGCCGTCGGCCGCCGGCGCAGTCTTTGGTTTCTCCAAACCCTTTTCGAGAAATTTCTGCGTGTTTAAGAGCGGCCGCGCCAGGGATGGGTTGTAGCTTGTCCATGGACTGTCGAGATCAGCTTCGCGCTCGAACTGCGCGCGCATGGCTTCCATCTTCGAATCAAGGTCGTCGAGGTAATGCAGCATGAGCGCCTCGGGAAACATCGGCAGCTTGGGCGAGCCGAACTCGTATTGCCCGTGATGGCTGATGATCAGGTGCTCGAGCAAAATCTTCAGCTCATCGGGAAATCCCGGCAGGCCGGCGAGCTTGGCGTGCAGCATTTCCAGCTCGATGATCATGTGTCCCAGCAGCTGACCTTTCGTCGTGTAGGTAATCGAGCGTTGATAGCTGAGCTCATGTAATTTGCCGATGTCGTGCAGAAACGCACCGGCCAGCAAAAGGTCGCGATTCACCTGCGGATAGTTGCGTGAGGCCAAGTCACAGACATTGAACAGCGAGACCACGTGATCCAGCAGGCCGCCGACGAAGGCGTGATGCAGCGTTTTGGCAGCCGGAGCGTTCTTGTACGCGGCCACCAAGGCCTCGTCGGCCATGAACGCCTCTAATAGCGACTTCAGCCAGGGATTCTGGAAGCTGGCGACATAATCGCAGACCGTCTGCCAGAGTTTGTCGATGTCCTTCGAAGTCTTAGGCAGGTAATCGGAGTAGTCGATCTCCGAATCGCCCATCTTGCGGATCTTGTGGACCGTCATCTGCCAGCGGCCGTTGTACTTGTGCAGGATGCCCTTGACCTTGATAAAGTCGTCCTGGTCGAAGTGGGAGATGGCGTCGCCAACGTTGTCCCACATGTTGGCCTGGAGCTGGCCGGTGCGGTCGGCGAGAATCAGCGACAGATAAAGTTCGCCATTCTTCTTCGACTTCACTTGTTTCACGGCGACAACAAAGTACGACGTAATCGTCTGGTTCTCCAGACGGGCGCAATCGCAGATATAGAAATCCTTCATTCGAACCTATGGAGCGGCATCAGAGCACCACGATGCGCGCTGAAGGCCTATGGTATCGCACTCGGCTGCCAATTCATGCTGGGCGGATACCGTGCAGGCTGTTTTCGCAGGACTTAGAAGAGTCCAAGCTTCTTCTTTTTCTTTTCTTTGCCGGTGCTCGTATTTTCGTTGGCCGCTGTCGTGTAGATGGGCTGGGTCTCGTTTGGACTGGCGCCGGTATCGAGGTAGCCCGGCTTGATGTCGATGTAAGCCTCTTCGCGGAGCTTGCTCAGGTAGTCACGCAACGCGGGCTGCATCTTGACCATGTAAATCTGTTCCTGGATCTGGCTCTCGACATCTTTCAACGGAGGGATACCACCGCCCTGGTGTTCGGTAACCTTCAGGATGACAAAACCCTGGTTGGTGCGCACCGGTTCGGTGAAATCGCCGGCTTTCATGCCGAAGACTTGGGACTCGAGCTGAGCCGACAGCGTTCCACGCTTGAAATATTCCAGATCACCACCAATTGCCGAGGTGGGTCCATTCGAATATTTCTTGGCCAACTCGTCGAAGTTGCCGCCCTTTTTCAGCAGGGCGTAGACTTCGTTCGCCTTGGCCTGGGCCTGCGCGACTACTTCGGCACTGGGAGTTTCCGGAAGCTGGGTCTCGCCTTTGTCGTTCTTGATCGCGGGCGTGGTCTGCGTGGAAATCAGGATTTCGCTCAGTCGCACCTGCTCGGGGCGCTGCATCTCGCTCTTGTGCTGATCGTAGTATTGCTGAATTTCCTGAGTGCTGACAGTAATGTGGCCGCCAACTTCCTGCCCAATGACGCGCTGGGTCAGGATGTTGTTCTTCATGTTCTGTTTGAAATCTTCGAACGAGATTCCCTGCGCCTGCGCAGCTTTCTCCAGGTCTTCCATGGAGTCGGCGTGCATCTGCTTGCGGAGGTCGTCGAGTCGCTTCACCAGTTCCGTGTCGGCGGAGATTCCCAGATCCTGGGCCTTCTGTAGCAGCAACTGCTGGTCGATGAGGTCGCGCAGCAGATCTTTTTCGTGCTCTTTGGCGTCCTGTTCCGCGGCGATCTGGTCGGTCTGCTGGTGAGCCTCAGCGTAGAGTTGTTCGCGAGCTTTGCGAATGTCGGCGCGCGTAATGATGCTGTTATTGACCCGGGCAACAATTTCTTCGACCACCGTGTCACTGGGAGCAGCCGTCGGAGTCGGAGCAGTCGTTGTCTGAGCCTGAGCAGCCAGCAGCGGCGCGATTAGCCAGAGGGTCAAACAAAGGGCGGAGAGTCTCTTCATCTAATACCTGATCAGGCGGGCCTGCACACGTGGAGTCTCACCTGGTTCCCTTATGGTTTTGTCCTTCTATTCTACCCTTTTCTACGCGGTGCTGCCGCAGAAAAGCACCGCTGCCCCGGCGCAAATTGGGAGTTCCAGGCTGCTGATTCAGCTTGGGTTAAGGTTCTTCACGGCATTCTGAAACAAGTGCTGCGAGCAGCTTTGTCGGCTAAGTCCATCCCGTTGATTGCCGTTTTGTGTCTGGCGCAGTTGTGCGCGCAGACGCAGTCCCCTGCCGCTCAGCCGCAGACACCCGACTCGAAGAATTCTCCGGTGTCGCTCACCCTGGCCGACGCCCTCAGCCGCGCCAAGGCTAATAGTCCGCAGTTCCAGGCGGCGCTGATGGAGTTGGGTTTGGCGCGCGAAGATCGCGTGCAAGCGCGAGCGGCGCTGCTGCCGGGCGTCGATTACAACAACGGCTTTATTTATACGCAGGGAAATCGCACGGCTTCCGGCGTCTTTATCGCCAACAACGGCGTGCACGAATACATCAGCCAGGGTGCCGTGCAGCAAACGGTTGGCGTCGGACAGTTCGCGGACTACCGCCGCGCGGCAGCGGCTCAGGCGTTGGCCCGGGCGAAAGCCGAGATCGCCGCTCGTGGTCTGGTGGTCACCGTCGTCCAGGCTTATTACGGGCTGGAAGCCGCGCAGACCAAAGCGGCGAGCGCGCAGGCGGCCAGCGACGAAGCGCAGAAGTTTCTGGAACTCAGCCGCAAGCTTGAGCAAGGCGGCGAAGTTGCCCACTCGGATGTGATCAAGGCGCAGATCCAGGCGAACGATCAGCAGCGAGCGCTTGCAGGAAGCGCAGCTTGCGATGCAGAATGCGCGGCTGAATCTGGCGGTGCTGCTCTTTCCCAACTTCTTGCAGGACTTCACGCTGGCTGACGACCTTGCCGCCGCGCCGGCGCTGCCTGCGATCGGCGAGGTAGAAGGGATGGCGGGAAAAAACAATCCCGAGCTGCAAGCGGCGTTTGCGGCGATGGATGTCGCCAATCACGACGTCGCAGTGGCGCGCGCAGCCCATCTGCCGTCGCTGGTGGTGGATTACCTGTACGGCATCGACGCCAATCACTACGCCACTTATACCGATGACATTCGCAACCTTGGCTACGCTGCGACAGCCACGCTGAACATCCCTGTCTGGCACTGGGGCGCGATTGAGAGCCGGGTGAAGCAGGCGGAGTTGCAACAACACCAGGCGAAGGTTGAGCTGAGTGCGGCGCAGCGGCAGGCGGTCGCGGATCTGCAATCGTTCTACGCGGAGGCGCAAACCGCGCGTGGCCAGCTCGATCTGCTGAAGAATTCCGTCGATCTGGCGACGGAAAGCATGCGCCTGACGACCTTGCGCTATCAGGCGGGCGAGGCAACGGCCCTGGAAGTGGTCGACGCGCAAAACACGCTGGCCCAGGCACGCGCCAGCTATTCCGATGGGCAGGCGCGCTACCACGTCGCCATTGCCAACTTGCAAACTCTGACAGGGAGCTTTTAGGCCGTGAGAATCGTTCGTACTTGCGTTGTCGCGTGGCTGGCAGTGATGGCCGCGATGTTGCTCGCCGGCTGCTCCAAGAAAGAAGAAGAGCCTCAGCCCGTCGTGACCGTGCAGACCGCGCCGGCGGAACGCAAGACGATCCAACAAGTGATCACGGCCGACGCGATTCTGTTTCCTCGCGATCAAGCTGCCATTACGCCGAAGGTCGTTGCGCCGGTGAAGACGTTCTACGTGAATCGCGGCAGCCGCGTGCATCGTGGAGAGTTGCTGGCTCTGTTGGAAAATCGTGACTTGGCCGCTAGCGAAGTCGAGAACAAGGGCGCGTATGAGCAAGCCGAGGCGACCTACGGATTAGAGACTGGGTCGGCTCTGCCGGAAGAATGGCAGAAGGCGGAACTCGACCTGAAGACGTCGAAGGAAGCTTACGACGCCGAGCAGAAGGTCTATGACAGTCGTCGCGTGTTGTACGAGCAAGGCGCGATGCCTCGCAAGGAGCTCGATGCGTCGGCGGTTTCCGTGGCGCAGGCAAAAGCGCAATACGAAATGGCGGAGAAGCATCTGGCTGCCCTCGAGTCGGCTGGACGCAAAGATCAACTGAAGTCGGCAAAGGGTCAGCTCACATCGGCGCAGGGCAAGTACGAAGGCGCGGCAGCGCAGCTTGCCTACTCCGAGATTCACAGTCCCATCGACGGTGTGGTGACCGACCGCCCGTACTACGCGGGTGAAACGCCGGCGGCAGGAACGCCGCTGCTGACGGTGATGGACACATCGTCGGTTGTTGCACGCGCGCACATTCCGCAAAGTGAGGCTGCCTATCTGAAGGCCGGCGACGCGGCGACGATCACGGCGCCGGGGGCTGTCGGAGTTCCAGGCAAAGTCACTCTGGTGAGTCCGGCACTGGATCCCAACAGCACTACGGTCGAAGTCTGGGTAGAAGCGCCAAATCCGGACGGAGCGCTGCGGCCGGGTACCGCTGCCAGCATCTCCATCGTTGCACGCACCATACGAGGCGCGATCGTGGTGCCATCCTCGGCGCTGCTGAAGACTCCGGACGGCGCCAGCATCGTGATGATGGTCAGCGATAACAAGGCGCGCCAGGTTGCCGTCGAGACCGGCGTTCGCCAGCAGAACGACTTGCAGATCACCAGAGGCTTGAGCGGCGGCGAGACCGTGATCGTCAACGGCGCTTATGGTCTTCCTGACAACACACAGGTCAAAGTCGCCACGGCAGAGCCGCCTCCTCAAGGTGATGAGGGCAAGCAATGACCTGGCGCGAGAAGGTGGCCTCGTGGATGCGGCACCTGCAAAGCTCCAGCGCCGCCGAAGAGCGCTACTGGTTCAGCCGCTACTCCAAGTCGCTGGTCTTCCTGGTGCTCGTGCTCGCGGCGGCCGGTGCCTATCTCGCGTTCACCATCCCGATTTCTGTTTTTCCCCAGACCAACTTTCCGCGCGTGGTGATCGGGGTCGACAACGGCGTAATGCCCATCGACCAAATGATGGTGACCATCACGCGGCCAATCGAAGAGGCGGTGAACAGCGTGCCGGGCCTGACCCAGGTGCGCTCGATCACCAGCCGCGGTTCCGCCGAGATCGATCTTTTCTTTGACTGGCATGTCGACATGGTGACGACGCTGCAATTGGTTGACGCGGCGCTGTCGCATATCGGCACGCAGCTGCCTTCGACCGCCGTCATTCAGACGCATCGTCTGAGCTTTGCCAGCTTTCCTATCATCGGTTACAGCCTGATGTCGGACACCGTGCCGCAGACGCAGCTGTGGACGCTAGCCACCTACGAATTAATGCCGCGGCTGAATCGCCTGGATGGTGTGGCGACCGTGGTTGTGCAGGGTGGACAGGAGCCTGAGTTCACGGTCACACCTGATCCCGCGAAGCTGCTGGCGGCGAACGTGACCGTCAGCGATATCCTCGACGCGGTGCGCCGCACGAATCTCATCGACTCTCCCGGGCTACTGCCGGAAAATCATGAGCTGTATCTCACGCTGGTCGACGGACAGGTTACCGATCCCGCTCAGCTCGGGCAGATTGTCATCAAGACTACGCAGAACGGCGTACCGGTGCGCATCAATGATGTCGCCGCGGTGGGCCCGGGCGTGAAGCCCGTGTATACCATCGTGACCGCGAACGGTAAGTCGGCGGTGCTGCTGAACGTGAGCCGCCAGCCCGACGCCAATACTGTCGCCGTAGCCGATGAAGTGCATACCCAGATCGATCGTATACGCCAGTCACTTCCTCCCGGCATACAGATCGAGCCGTTCTACGATCAGTCGGAGATCGTGCTTGAGTCCATTAAGAGCGTGCGCGACGCCATCCTCATCGGGCTGATTCTGGCATCCATCATCATGGTTTTGTTCCTGCGCGACTGGGGAACTTCGCTGGTAGCAGCGCTGGTCATACCGGTCACCGTGGTGGCGACGTTTATCGCGCTCAAAGTGCTGGGCGAGAGCTTCAACCTGATGACGCTGGGTGGATTGGCGGCGGCCGTCGGCCTTGTGATTGACGACGCCATTGTCGTTGTCGAAAATGTTGCGCTGCATCGGGACGCAGGCCAAGGGAGAGTCGAGGCGATACACAGCGCGCTGGGCGAGATCACTACTCCGCTGATCGGCTCGACGATCACGCCGATCGTCGTCTTTTTGCCGCTCATTGCGATCTCCGGTGTCACCGGCGTCTTCTTCCGCGCGCTGGCGATTACGGTGAGTATGGCGTTGCTGACGTCTCTGGCACTGGCGCTGACCTGGACGCCCACGCTCAGCCAGTACCTCGTGCACAAGGGCGAGTCAGCGGCCGCACCGGACAGCAATCTCAGTGAGAAGGATCGCCTGCTGGCCGCCGAAGAAGCCGCCCTGTCCGGCCGCTTCCGGCGCGTCGTTGACTTCTACGAACGCAGCTTGCGCTTTGCCTTGGAGCGTCCGCGCTGGATTGCGCTCTTCGCCGGCGGGTTGGTGATAATTTCCTTCTTTTGCTACCGGGCGCTGGGAACCGATCTTCTGCCCGAGATGGATGAGGGCGGATTCATTCTCGACTACATCACGCCGGCGGGAACCTCGCTCGCAGAGACGAACCGACTGGTCAGCCATATCGAAAGGCTGATCAGCGAAGTTCCCGAGGTCGAGAGCTACTCGCGGCGGACTGGTTTGCAACTGGGCTTGGCGGCTGTGACTGAGGCCAACACCGGCGATATCGCGGTGAAGCTGAAGAGCAAGCGCAGCCGCGGCGTCGACGACATCATGGAAGAGCTGCGCAGCGAGATTCGGCGGCAGGAGCCCGCCGTCGATGTCGAGTTCACCCAGGTGTTGCAGGACATGATCGGCGACCTGTCGAACGCGCCGGAGCCGATCCAGATAAAGTTGTTCTCGTCCGATGCCGCACTGCTGCGTGATTGGGGGCCGAAGGTCGGCGATGCTATCTCCAAGGTCGATGGCGTGGTCGATGTTCTGAACGGGATCGACAACACCATTAGTGGGCCGGCTACCGTCTTTAAGGTCGATCCGGCGGTTACGTCGCGTGCTGGCTTTACCCCGGAAGAAGTTTCCGTCGACGCCTCCGCAGTGCTCGAAGGCGAGCCGGCCGTGACTCCGCTGATTGCGCAGGACATTCCGTATACGATCCGCGTGCGCTATCCAGACAGCAATCGTGCGTCGCTGCAGGCGATGAGCGACACCCTGTTGAACAGCGCCAGCGGGCACACGGCTACCCTCGGCTCATTGGCGAATGTGACGCAGTTGCCGGGACAGACCGAAATTCGGCGGGAGAATCTGCAGCGGGACATTGCAGTTACAGCGCGCCTGGAAGGGCGTGACCTGGGCAGTGCAGTGACGGCCGTGCAAGAAGTCGTCAACCATCTGCGCCTGCCGCCGACTATTCGCGTGGAATATGGTGGAACCTACGCCGAGCAGCAGCAGTCGTTCCACGACCTGATGCTGGTACTGGTACTTGCGATCGTGCTGGTGTTCCTAGTGCTGCTCTTCGAATTTCGTACGCTGGCCGCGCCCCTTGCGATTCTGGCGTCGGCGGTGCTGTCGACGTCGGGAGTATTTTTCGCGCTGCTAGTCACGCGGATCACCTTCAACATCGCATCGTTCATGGGGTTGATTATGGTGATCGGCATCGTGGCGAAGAACGGCATTCTGCTGCTCGACGCCGATCAGCGCTTTCGCGCTGCAGGTTTTTCCGCGCACGACGCGATGATTCAAGCCGGCCGCCGGCGCTTGCGGCCCATCATGATGACGGCCATGGCCGCCGTAGCGGGCATGTTGCCGCTGGCGCTTGCCCTGGGTGCAGGATCGCAGATGCTGCAGCCATTGGCCATCGCGGTGATCGGTGGGATTACGATTTCCATGGTGCTGTCGCTCATCATCACGCCCGCGGTTCACTATTACCTTAGCCATGAGGCAGAGAAATAAACCAGTTCGTCGTTTTTCGAAATTAGAGAGGAGTTGTATATGAAAAAGGCTCTTATCATTTCCATGGCAGCGGCGCTGCTCGCCCTTCCTGCATTCTCCCAGCAGTTCAAGGTGACCGACACGGTCAAACTTGGCGGTGAGGGCGGTTGGGATTACCTGACCTTCGACAAAGAAGCTCAGCGGCTGTTCATCACCCGCGGCAGCCATGTCATGGTGGTCGATGCCAGGACTCTTAAGGTTTCGGGTGACATTCCGGACCTGTCGGGTATTCACGGCGTGGCGCTGGCCCAGGAGTTGGGAAAGGGTTTCGTCAGCAACGGCGGCGACAACACGGTCACCGTATTCGACCTGAAGACCCTGAAGAAGCTGGACAGCATCAAGGTTGGTGAGCGGCCGGACGCCATCCTCTACGAGCCCTTCTCCAAGCATGTCTTCACCTTCAACGCGCGCAGTCACGATTCCACGGTGATTGACGCGGCGACAGGCAAGGTTGTCGCGACGGTTGCGCTCGGCGGCAAACCGGAGTTCCCCGCCAGCGATGGCAAGGGCAAGCTCTACGTGAATATCGAAGACAAGAGCCAGATTGCCGAAGTCGACGTGACCAAGAATTCAGTGCTGAACACCTGGTCGGTGGCGCCGTGCCAGGAGCCTAGCGCGCTGGCCATGGACGTTGAGCATCACCGCTTATTCGCTGGTTGCGATAACAAGATGATGGCGGTCGTTGACTCCGACTCAGGGAAGGTTGTGACCACCGTTCCTATCGGCGAAGGCGTGGATGCTGGCCGCTTCAATCCCAGGACGCAGCAGGCCTTCATGTCTTGCGGCGAGGGCGTGCTGACCGTCATTCACGAAGACAGTCCGGACAAGTACACAGTTCAGCAGAATCTGCCGACAGCCAAAGGTGCGCGAACCATGACCCTGGACAAAGACAATAATGTGGCCTATCTGGTCACGGCACAGCGGGAAGACAAGCCTGTCCCGGCGGGACAGAGGCCGAACATGGTGCCCGGCAGCTTCGAGCTCATCGTCGCCAAGCCTCAGTAAGATATACCCCATCGTGGGAGTACCACGTTGGGGTATACTCTATTTCTTGCTGGCGCTGGGCGGCAGCAGATTGTTCAAACGCAGATAGGTTGCAGCCGCGGAATAGTGGTCGGCCCAGCCGGCGGCCATCGTCACCAGTGCGGCGCCGCGCGTCCCGGTATGCCCCTCCCACAATGTGACAGTCTGTCCGAGGCTGCTGTCGTCGGCCTTTGCCAGCACCTGCTCGCAGTAGGTGAACGAATCCTTCACCGCCTTGGCGAGAACATCTTTCGAGTCCGTATCGCTGAGCTTGGTCTTGGGCGCGGCTTCTCCGGCCACGGCGGCGCAGAGCGAGTAGTTGGCCTCGGCAGTGTGCATCATCAGATGAGCGAAGGTCATCTGGTCCGGCGTCGGCTTATAGCTGTATTTGTCGGCCGGCATCTCGTCGGCCGCCCCACTGAGGTTCTTGGCATAGCGGCCTTCCATCTGGCGGACCGTCGTGACGATCGGGTTTGCGGTGTTCGCAGATGACTCTTTGCCCATCTGCGCGGGAGCTAAGGATCCCAGGCTGAACAGCAAGGCCGTGATAGCGGCAGTCTTCATTTCGCTCTCCCCACAATGAGATTGGAAGAGCATACCCCAAAAGCGGCGATGGCGTCGTTGTGACAAGTCTCACAGGGCGGGCCGCAGCGCTCCTGATAAACTCCAGTTTTCCTGCTGCAAACCGGCAGCAAAGAGCAAAGTGAAAGGCGATCAGCGTTTTATGGCCCGCATTCTTGACGAATCTCGCAGCTTGCAAAAACGAGCCGAACAGCTTATTCCCGGGGGAGTCAATTCTCCGGTCCGCGCCTTCCGGTCGGTGGGCAGCGACCCGCCATTTCTGGTACGCGGCGAAGGCGCCCACGTGTGGGATGCCGACGGCAATCGCTACATCGACTATGTCGGCTCATGGGGGCCGCTGATCCTCGGGCATGCAAACCCTGAGGTGATCGAAGCCATCATTCAGGCTGCTCGCAACGGGACGAGCTTTGGTGCGTCAACGCCGTCCGAAGCCGAGCTGGCTTCGTTGGTTATCGAGGCGTTTCCCGCCATCGAAAAAGTGCGATTCGTCAGCTCCGGAACCGAGGCGACGATGTCGGCGATCCGCCTGGCGCGCGCTGCGACCAAGCGCAAGATGATCGTCAAGTTCGAAGGCTGCTACCACGGACACAGCGACGCGCTGCTGGTGAAGGCGGGATCGGGCGTGGCGACGCTTGGGATTCCCGGCTCGGCGGGCGTGCCGGAAGAGTTTGTCGAGTACACGCTCGCCCTTCCCTACAACGACGAAGCCGCGATCGAAGCGGCATTCAGCAAGTTTCCCGGCCAGATCGCCTGCGTGATCGTCGAACCGGTGGTTGGCAACATGGGGTGCGTGTTGCCCACACCTGGCTACCTGCAGGCTCTCCGGATAATGACGGACCGCGATGGCGCGCTGTTGATCTTCGACGAAGTGATGACCGGCTTCCGCGTGGCGTTCGGTGGTGCGTCGGAGCTCTACAACGTCAAACCCGATCTGACGACCTTGGGCAAGATCATCGGCGGTGGTCTGCCGGTGGGAGCTTATGGCGGATCGGCGAAGCTGATGGACATGGTTGCGCCGCTTGGGCCGGTCTATCAGGCGGGAACGCTGAGCGGCAATCCGCTGGCGATGGCAGCCGGCATCGCGACATTGTGCCAGTTGAAGGCGAGTCGCGAGGCCTTCTACAAGCAGCTGGATGAGATGTCGGGTAAGTTAGTCGCTGGCATAATGACAGCCGCGAAAGAGGCAGGCGTCACCATGACGGCGAATCGCGTGGGGTCGATGTTCACCTTCTTCTTTACCGACAAGCAGGTCAAGGATTGGGAGACTGCATCGACGTGCGACACGGTAAAGTTCGGACGCTTCCACGGTGCCATGATGGACGCCGGGGTGTGGCTGCCGCCATCGCAGTTCGAAGCGGCGTTCCTGAGCATCGCGCACACGCAAGGTGACATCGATGATAGCTTGGCCGCCGCAAGAGAAGCGCTGGCGCTGGTTTAAAGCTGCGTCGAATTCTGGGTGGCGGATGCCTGTGCGGTCTTCGACTGTGCGTCCGCTCGCCGCGAGGACGCTGCGGGGAAAAAACAGGCGCACACTGCGCTCAGGATGACACGTTTTTAGATGTGGCTGGTTGACGTCCGCTGCGGGGCCCGCCATCCCCGCTAATTGCTAATTGCTGTTTTTCCATCATCTGCGGGATCGTAACGAACTCATACCCTTCGCTTTTGTAGCGCGTCAGGATGCGGTCGCTGGCTTCGACGCTGCGGCTGCGGTCGATGCCGATGCGGTGGAACTCGCCGTCGTGCAGCAGGATGACGTCGCCTCCGCGAATCTGGCGCTCGGCCAATGCGACAATTTCATCCGTTGAACGCTCAGTCCAATCGCGGCAGGTCACATTCCACATTACGGTCTGCAAGCCCAACGAGCGCGCCACACGAAGTGAAGCGGGCCGGCGTCCGCCGAAGGGCGGCCGGAAGAGCTTCACGTCAACACCGACGGCGTCCTGTATGACCCGCTGCGTTTGCTGGAGTTGCCGGCGAACTTCGGCGGACGAGCAAAAGATAAGGTTGGGATGGTCCCAGGTATGGCAGCCGACGGCGTGTCCGGCGCTTACGACCGCCCGGGCAACGTCGGGCCGCTGCTCCACGAATCTGCCAATCAGAAAAAAGGTCGCCTTAACCTGATGACGCTCCAGGACTTCGAGCAGGCGAAAGGTCCAAGGATCATTGGGCCCGTCGTCGTATGTGAGGGCAAGCTTGCGGGATCCCGGCTCCAAGCCAATGAAGGTTCGGCCGTAGACCTGCGATGTCGGCCACATCGTCTGAAAGCCGGCCCATGTCGCGAGGCCAGCAGCGCCGAGGCCACCGAGGATATAGGGGATCACATTCCCATTGTATCGAGGCAGATCGTGATTGGCGTTGAGGAGCCCGAGTTTGAATGCCCTCACCTCAGCCGCTCAGGCTGGCCTCACTTGCTCGGATATGGACCGCCTCAAGGACGTTCCCTGCAAGACGCTTTTGGTCGCTGAGCATCAGCACCTGGCCAAGTGCTACATGCCAAATGCTGACGGCCATCGCATCGGTGGAAATCTCATCCCAACTTTCACAACCAGGTAATTGCCTTGGACGCCCGGGCAAGTTATTCTGCGAACCGTAGCCTTTCTCCGATCATGGCGAACCTGTTTGAACCACCCCGGTATATCGCAGTCGAGGGCCCTATACGAGTCGGCAAGACCACTCTGTGCCAGGTCATCGCCGAGACCCTGCACGCGCAACGCATCAGTGAGCCCGAAAACAATCCTTTCCTGAAGCCGTTTTACCAGGGACAGCAGGGTGCGGCGTTTCAGGCACAGTTTGCGTTTTTGATCGCACGCTACGAGCAGTTGGGAGCGCTCGATCCCAAGCACAATCCCAACAAGTTCTACGTCGCCGATTACATCTTCGAGAAAGACAAGCTGTTCGCCTGCCTCAATCTCGGCGATGTCGAGCTTGAGGTCTACAACCGCTATTACGATCTGTTTCGGCAGAATGTGCCCACGCCGGACCTGGTGATTTATCTGCAGGCCACGCCCGAGGTGCTGAAGAAGCGCCTGAAGAAAAAGGGCGCGCCGGGCGAGAAGGCCATCAGCGACGATTATCTGGAAGAGGTAGTGAAGGCGTACGAACACTTCTTCTTTCACTACACATCGTCGGATTTGCTGATCGTGAATACGTCGGAGATCGATTTCGTGGAGCGCAGCGACGATTTGCAGGCGTTGCTCCGGCGTGTGAGCGAGCCGATTCGCGGGACGCAATACTTCCTACCGCTGGGCTCTGATGAGCAGGCGGCAAGGGCTTAGCCGAGGCTAGCGTCCGATGCCCGCCAGCATGTGATCCAGCACACCTGTTTCGTAGCGCTTTGACCGGGAAAGCGGTGGCAGCTCTTCGACGAGCATGCCGTCGTACAACGCATTCACGGTTCCAGGAAGCACCTTCTCGCGCGCAGCAAACCAGCTCTTCATCAAGGGCACAAGGCCCAGGTAGGTTTCATGTCGCTTTCGTTGGCGGCTTTTGTCCGATTGGGCACGGCGCCGCAGTTCTTCCTCCGGGACCTCAATCCATAAGACGTAATCGACGAAGCCGATGTGGCAATTTGTAATCGCTTTGCGGTACAGCTCACTTTCGTATTCGAAGAGTGTGCTACTCATCGTGCCTGCGCGCCACAAGGCCCACGAGAAGTAAAGGTGTAAAGGGTCGCCGTCGCACACGGCAAAGCCGTATCGTTGCTCGATTTCGAGCGCGTTCGTCCAATTGTCCATGGCATGACAGACCCAAAAGCTGGCGACGAGCTCGGGGTCGACCAACAGGCTCGGAGCGGCGATCGATTGTGGAGTTTCGCGAACGTGATCGGGAAAGTGGGAGCGGCACCAGGTCGTCTTCCCGGCGGCGCTGGCTCCCTCAATCGCAACGATCATCGAGTGTTCATGTGATTACTGCGTGGGCGGGACGTAGTCTTTGGGCTTCTCGGCGCCTTCACCGAAAAAGTACGCGTCCATCTGCTGAACGATAAACTCCTGGTGCTCTTTTTTCCAGGGCTGGAGGCGATACTCGTTGAGCAGCATCTTCATGTGCTCTTGCCACTGTTCCCACGCCAGCTTGGAGACGTTGTTGTAGATCTTCTGTCCCAGATCGTTGTCGAAAGGCGGCTCGTCCAGACCTTCGGCTTCGCGACCCAGTTTCACGCATTTCACCATGTGTGCCATGAACAACTCCTCGGCATGAGTGCCAAATCCTGATTCTAACGAATGGGCGTAGCTGTTCGCTAATCGCCATTCGCTTTTCGCCAGAATCCGCGGCTAACGCGAGTGCCGGCGATGTTCAGGATTATTGATTGGGGTCGCATTTTGAGAAGGCTGGAGGCGAAGAGCGAACCGCCGCTACTCTCCCAGCCACGCGCCGTACGGACGCAGGCGATCGATGTGGTCGCAGACAATCTTGAATGCTCCCGTGATGGGCACGGCGAGAATCAATCCCATCGCGCCCCACAGCCATCCCCAGAACAGCAGCGCCAGAGTTACCGCCAGCGGGTTTAGTTGCAGACGCTTCCCCAGAATCTTGGGATAGAGAACATTCATGCCGATCAGGTGCAAGCCCATGATGGAAGCGATGACCAGCACAGCCACGCCGGTCGTCAGGTGTCCAAGGTCGGCGACCAGAGGCGGCACTACCGCCAGCAGAACACCGAGGTAAGGAATGAGGCTCAGGAATCCGCTAATCAAGCCTAAAAAGTAGAAGTACGGCAGCCCCATGGCCGCGAAGACCGCGATGCTGCATGCGCTGAGAAACACGCCGATGATGAAGTTGCCCAGAATGAACGAGCGAATCATGCGCGCGATGAGGCCCAGCATCACGTAAGCCGAGTTGCGGTTTTCCATGCTGAACAGCATCACGGTCTGGGAGCGCACGTGATCCTGCCAGCTCAGCATAAAGAACACAAGGAACGGGATGAACGTCAGCGCCAGCAGCAGTTCGGAGAACGAGTTGGCGTTCTTGCTCACCATGTCGGTCCAATTGCTCGATTGCTTTACCGTCAATGCCTTGCTGTCTTCCGGGCTGTCCTCAAGCGTCTCGGTTGTCTTCTGGATCTGCTCAGCCTGCTCGCGGATCTTGGCGCCCAGCGACTGTATTCGGGCCTTGTACGTCGGGAGCTCGTGCATGAAATCGAGGGCCCGGCTGTAGGAGGCGTAGCTGGCAAAGCCGAGCGCACTCATCAGAATGGCCACGGCTACAAAGGCTCCCACCGCGCGGGGTATCTCAAAGCGAACCTGAAGGTCGACGATCGGAGCAAGAACAAAGGCGATCAGGATGGAGATGAGGACGACGACCAGCAATAGCTTGGCCACGTAGATGAGCGACAGGACGGCACCACTGGCCAGGATGAGGACGGCCGCGGTCTGCAGATGCATCATCCGCCGGCGCTCCAGTTCAGCTACGGTCGAGCGATTGATGCTGACCTGCGGAACCGGCGTGGGCCCGCCTCCGGCGTTGGCTTCAACGTCGGGATCGGACGGATGCGGTGGCGGATTGTCCAAAAGCTGGTCGGGCATCTTGCCTATGGTACTCGCAACCGTGAGATTCCAAGCATGATACTTTGGCTGTGTCCAAGATGGAAAATAGTCTTTCAAGCGAAGCAGGTCCCGCACCGCAGGCTCGTATCCTGGCGATCGATCACGGTGCTCGGAAGATCGGCCTCGCAGTCAGTGACGAGCTGGGTCTTACGGCCCAAGGGTTACCGACGTACTACCGGAGCAATAAGAAGGCCGACTTCGACCACCTGCGCCGCGTGATTCGCCAGCACGGCATCACCGAGATCGTCATGGGATTGCCCCTGCGCATGAGCGGGGTTGAAGGTATTCAGGCTGAGAAGGTGCAGGCCTTCGCCGAGGAGCTCCGTCACAAGTTCAAGTTGCCGGTGCATCTCTTCGACGAGCGGCTGACGTCGGTAGAGGCCAACCGCTTGCTGCGCGAGACCGAAATGAGCATCCATCGCCGCGCTGAAGTCGTGGATCAAGTGGCTGCGGTGCTGATTCTGCAGTCGTTTCTGGAATTCCGCAAATCATCTTCTCGGGAGTGAGTTGCCGGCGTGCAGCGTGATGCAGGGCTATCTCATCTAAATTACGGGTCAAGTGCGAACATTACTTAAGCTGATTGTCATCCTCGTCCTCGCGTTCGCCATCTGGTTTGGCTGGGCAGCGCTGCTGCCGGTGCAGCCCGCGCAGACCACGTTTTTCCTGCTGCGTCCCGGGTGGAGCACGCGCCACATTGCCCGCGAGTTGCAGAAGCAGGGAGTCATCCGTAGCTCGGCGGCCTTCCTGATGATCCAGTACGCGAAAGGGTTGAAGACGTCTGAAGGCCGGCGAGTACAAGTTCGACCAGCCTGCCAATGCGCTGAAGGTCTGGGACCGCCTCACCCAGGGAGACGTTTACGCCCGTTCGGTGGTCGTTCCCGAAGGCTTCAACATGTACGACGTCGCCAACGCGGTCGAGCAGGCGGGACTGGGGCCGGCCGCCGACTTTCTGACGGCCGCGCAAAATGACTTGTTCCTCTTGAAGGACATCGATCCCAGCGCCAAATCGCTTGAGGGCTATCTCTTTCCGGATACGTATCAGTTCACCCGCATCGACAGCGCGCACGACATCGCGGCTGCCATGGTGCATCGCTTCCGTCAGGAGGCGCAGAAAATCGGCCTGCTTGGACAGGCCGACACGCATCGCGTCGTGACCATGGCTTCAATTGTAGAGAAGGAAACGGCCGATCCAAGCGAGCGGCCGCTGGTCGCCGGTGTCTATTACAATCGGCTGAACCGGAATATGACGCTGGCTGCCGATCCCAGCGTGATCTATGCGGCTCTGCTGGCGCATCGTTACCGCGGTACGATCTACGCCTCGGATTTGCAGTTCGATTCGCCGTACAACACGTACAAGTATCCGGGATTGCCTCCGGGGCCGATTGCCAATCCGGGACTGGCATCACTGCAGGCGGCAATGCACCCGGCGCACACGGATTTCTTGTACTTTGTCAGCGATAACAATGGCCACCATAGGTTTGCCCGCGATCTTGAGGAGCATTCGCGCAATGTAGCCGCTTACCGGCGGGCGGTGGCCGCTTCTCAGTGAGGGTTTGAGTCGTTCAGTTCTATGGCGCATCTGCCGTATACTACGAGATTACGCTTCGGCTTCCAGGCCCTATGATTCGCTCCAAACTTCTTGGCGCCATTTTCGTTTCTGTCATGCTGCTCTCCGAGAGTGGATGTCTCTTCCACACTCGTGTGGTGGAAGCGCGCACCAGTACGGCCAAGCTGGAGACCGCAAGCAAGCAGCAGCTACTCGACTTCATCAACGCCGAAGCCTCGAAGATCAAAACCCTGAACGCGACGGTTAACATTGCCACTTCCGTCGGAGGAGAGAAGAAAGGCAAAGTAACGGAGTTTGAAGAGATCCGCGGCTATATCCTGGTGCGCAAGCCCGACATGCTGCGAATGATTGGCCTGTTCCCTATCGTGCGCAATAAGGCGTTCGACATGGTCAGCGATGGCAGCCAGTTCAAGCTGTCGATTCCCGCAAAGAACAAGTTCTATGTCGGCCACAACGACGTGGTTCAGCCGGGCGCCAATCCTCTGGAAAACCTGCGTCCGCAGGTGATTTACAACGCGCTGCTGCTGCCCGAGATCGATCCCGCAAACGATATCCCGGTCCTGGAGGACGGCACCGAGATCATCTACGACACCAAGAAGAAAAAAGAGCTGGAGCAGCCCGACTACGTTGTCGACATCATTCACCGCAGCGGCAATGACTGGAATCTCGCGCGCAAGATCATCTTCGACCGGACGAATCTGACCGTCCATCAGCAAATTATCTACGACCAGAGCGGCTCGGTCGCTACCCAGGCCACCTACCAGGCTTATCAGGACTACAACGGCATTCGCTTTCCCAACGTAATTCAGATCGCGCGGCCCAAAGAGGAATATTCGATACGGCTGACGGTCGAGAAGTTGGTGTTGAACGATGACCTGCGCGACGACCAGTTCGCTCTTCAGCAGCCGCCGGGATCGATCCTCGTCAACCTCGACCAGCCTCAGCCCAACCAGGCGGCGTCGAACCACTCAGCGCCCGCACCCTCTGCCGACAATCCCCCTAAGAAGTAGTCGGTCCCTCGGAAGCTTGGCGGCGCAGACGTGGCATCATCTTGCCGCCGCCTGTTCTCCTGCAAAGTGTCGACTTTAGTTGTTTAAAATCAATGACCTGCGTGGAATTAAAGATATATCTTGACTAACGATATAGCTTAAGATATATCTTATTCACAAGGAGAAAGAACATGATTGTATTTCGAATTCAAGAAGATGAGCACCGGGGCCGCGGATGTGGCCGCCGCCATTTTGAGCACGAGCATGAGCACGGAGGGCCGGAAGGCCGTTTCGGCCGAGGCTTCGGCGGACGTGGTCGTCACGAGCGCCATGGCGGCGGGCGCGAGAGGATGTTCGACGCGGGCGATATCAAGCTGGTGATCCTGAAGCTGCTCTCCGAGCAGCCGAGCTATGGATATCAGCTGATCAAGACGATGGAAGAACGCCTGGCCGGCGGATACACGCCCAGCGCCGGCGTGATCTACCCAACGCTGACGATGCTGGAAGAAGAAGGCTTGGCCACTTCTACGGTGGAGAACGGCAAGAAAGTGTATTCGGTGACGCCGGAGGGTCTGGAGTTTCTGGAGGCGAACAAGCGCCGCGTCGACGCACTGTTCGAGCGCCTCGAAGAAGCCGGCAAAGGCTTTGAACGCGGCCGCTCGCCCGAGATCATGAAGGCCTTCCACAACCTGCGTGGCGCGGTGGTATCGAAAGTGACGCGCGGTAGCGCGACAGCCGAGCAGATCAGCAAGATCGCCGAAGCTATCAACGCCGCGGCGAAAGCCATCGACGAGCTGTAACGGCTGGTGACACAGATCGCCGAGCAAAGAAAAGCCCGCTCCTGCCGAACAGGGCGGGCTTGGCATTTCAGATGAGGCCGTGGCTCACAGCTCAGAGCCGACGGCTTACCGCTTGGAGGTGCCGCGCGCCAACTTCTTGACCTTGCGCTTCTCCGCGCCGCGCGCGTAGGTACGAGGCGCCTTAGGAGCTGCCTTCTTCCGCGCTGTGCGCTTTACTTTCTTGCGTTCTGTCTTGTCGGCGATGCTTTTGGTGTTTGCCATGAACTCTTTGCTTTCCTCGTAGGATTTGATGTGCTGCGCAGGCTGAAGCTCTGCCGAAAATCTGTTAAAACCACTCACACGCTGGACTGAAGGCCAGCTCTACCATAACTGAAACGGCTACGCCGACGGCGTGAAGGCTCGCTCAATCTCGTCTCGGCAACCGCCTTACGCCTTTTCCAGTTGAGCGTACTTCTCAACCAGCTTTTTCAAACCATGCCTTAGAAATTGTACCGTAATCTTGGCGTCTTCCCCATCTCCCTCGCGCTTGTAAACGGTTCCTTCCCCGTATTTCGGATGTCGGACCCGCTGGCCGGGTCTGAATCCGGTCCGCCCGGTGGGTGCTGCAACCTCGACCTTGGGGCGAGTAAACTTCTTCCCACGCGAGGCGAAAAACTCGGCGATATTGTCGATCGAGTTGTAAGCCTGGCCCGCATATGAGGTGCGCTGCGGCGTCTTCTGCCGCCCGTACTGAGGCCGCTGATCTTCGTCCTCGTACGAGTAATGGCGGCTGGTACCGTAATCGCTGCTGGAGTCCTGGCGCGGAGGCCTCTCGCGTGGTGAGCCCAAGTCCTGAATTAACTCCTGCGGAATCTCTTCCAGAAAACGCGATGGGACGCTGGCTTCCGGCATATCTGTCCCGTAACGCCGGCGATAGCGCGCCCGGGTCACGATCAGTGTGTCCATCGCCCGCGTCATGCCGACATAACAAAGCCGGCGCTCCTCTTCGATGTCGTCGGGAGCCAGCAGTGTCCGCGAGTGCGGGAACAAACCTTCTTCCAGACCGATCAGGAAGACGAGCGGGAACTCCAGACCTTTTGCTGCGTGCAGGGTCATCAGCGTTATGCGGGCGCTCTCGTCGTATTGATCGGCGTCGCTGACCAGCGCCGCGTGATCGAGAAACTCCGCCAGCGTCTCGCCGCGATCACGCGAGTCCATAGCTGCGTTGACCAGTTCGCGCAAGTTTTCGATGCGCGCCAGCGACTCGGGCGAGTCCTCCTGCTCCAGCAGCTTGATGTAGCCGGTACGGTCGATGAGAAATTTCAGCAGCTCGCCGGTGGAGGCCGCATCACCCGGCGCACGGAAGCCCTCAACGCGCTCCTCGCCGGAATTGTCATCCTGGACGGAGTCGCCTAACGAGTCCACGTTGTACGAGAACTGTCATCCTGATCGGAGGCGGCCTGCAGTTCGCCCTGTTCAGAATTCGTCATCCCGACCGGAGGCAGCCAGATTTTGGCTGCCGGAGCGGAGGGACCCGCTTTCGTCCGCAGCGGAAACATCTTCACCTGCAAACATCTCCGACGAAAACTCCGTAGCCTCGCTCTCGAACTCCGCCGGCGAAAAGTCGATGGAATGCTGCAAGTCCTCATCTGCATCGGAAGCCGCCGCGTCCACCGCACTCCTTACTGCCTGACGTTTCGTCGACGCGCTCGCGAAACGTTCCCAGATGCATTGCCCGCGCATCCTCGATCAGCTCTCGAAAATTATGCAGCGCCGACAGAGCCCGTGGTGGCAGCAATTGCTGGCGAACGGTCTCGTTGATCGCGCCCCACATGGACGTCCCCGTCTCGAGCGCGATTCGCTCGATCGTCTCCATGGTGGTCTTGCCCAGCCCGCGCGGCGGATTGTTGATCACGCGCTGCATGGCGATGGAGTCGTCCGGATTGGCGATGACCTTCAGGTACGAGATCATGTCCTTGATCTCGGCGCGCTCGTAGAAGCTGAAGCCTCCCACAACGTGATACTTCATCTGGTAGCGGCGCATCGCCTCTTCCATCAGGCGCGATTGCGAGTTGGTGCGATACAGCACGGCCGCGCGCGGCGTCTCGCCGTTCTCGGCCTGATTCTGACGCAGATACTTGGCAATGTAATCGGCGGCAAACAGCGCTTCGTTTTCGCCGTCGGGCGCTTCGTAGTAGCCGATTTGCGTCCCCGCCGCTGCGATCGGTCCACAGATTCTTTCCTTTGCGCTTCTGGTTGCGCGCGACCACCGACGATGCAGCTTGCAGGATGTTCTGGGTCGAGCGGTAGTTCTGCTCCAGACGAACGATATTCGCTTCGGGGAAGTCGTTCTCGAACTCGAGGATGTTGCGGATATCAGCGCCGCGCCAGGAATAGATGCTCTGGTCTTCGTCGCCCACGGCGCAGACATTGTGCTCGCTGCCTGCCAGCATGCGCATCAGCTCGTATTGCGGGCGGTTCGTGTCCTGATACTCGTCCACCAGAATGTAGCGGTAACGCCGGTTGTACTTTTCGCGAACCTCGCCGGACGACTTCAGGACGCGCACGGCAAACAGCAGCAGATCGTCAAAGTCTAACGCGTTGGACTTTGCCAGCTCCTGGCGGTAGATCTCGTAGATGTGGGCGATTCGCTCGGTCTTGGGATCGGCCGAGTCGAGATATACCTGCTGTGGATCGAGCATGTGGTTCTTCGCCCACGAAATGCGCCCGAGAACATTGCGCGGCGTGAGTTGCTTGTCGTCGATGCCGAGCCGCTTCATGGCCATCTTGACGACGTTCTGCTGATCGCTCTCGTCGTAGATGACGAAATCCTTGCGATAACCCTTGCCGTTGATCTGGAGTGTCTCGATGTCGCGGCGCAAGGTGCGCACGCAGAACGAGTGGAAGGTCGAGATTGCCGGCTTGGTCACCGAACGCGAGCCGACCAGCGAATCGACGCGGCTGGCCATCTCCGAGGCAGCCTTGTTGGTGAAGGTGACAGCCAGAATCGAATCCGGCTGAACGCCGATGCCGTCGATCAGGTGCGCAATGCGATAGGTGATTACGCGCGTCTTGCCGCTGCCAGCGCCGGCGAGAATGAGCACCGGGCCATCGACGGTCTCAACCGCCTCGCGCTGCTGCGGATTTAATTTGGACAGATAAGAAGACAAGCTCGAGGATACCCCAACTAATTATTCACCACGGAGACACGGAGAGCACGGAGTTGGTTGAAAAAGGGAAAGGAATTCTCCGTGGCCTCCGTGCCCCAGTGATAAATTCCTCTGCCGCTACAGAAGCACGATCAGTTTGGCTTGCTGCCGACTGCGGGGGCTTCCATGGCGCGTCGTGCCTTGCACTCGTCGCAGGGACAGTTTTCACGCAGATACTGCCAGGAATAGATGCCGTGCTCGTGCCCGTCGTTCCAGTGAAAGCTGATGGCGTACTTGCCGACCGGCTTCACCTCGGTGGGCCTGGCCGCCGCCTTGTACATCGGTAACGCCCCGGCGACCGGCGTGAGCGGATCGCCCGGCTGGCGTCCGTCGCGCTCGCGTTCTTCATTACATAAGGCACAGGGGCAGGCGTCACGCAGATACGGAAAGCTGTACGAGCTGGCGTGTCCGTCTTTCCACTCGATCTCCATGCCGGTTCCGGTGGTGAGGTTCACTTTGACGGATTTTGGATCAGCTACAAGGGTCATAAAACTCTATGGACTAACCGCCTGGGTCGCGCAGTCTGAAACTCACCTCAGCGGCTGAAGCCACTTTTCCAGTGCTTTCGCAATTGCAACCCGTGAAGGCGTGCTCCACTCCTTCAAACGCGGCTGTAATGGCCTAACGTCTAGTATCGCAGAAATCGCACGCGAAAAGGCCCGGTGCGGAACTGGCTGCTCCCATTCAGCCAGTCGCCGCTCCGGGCCTTCTGCATCACCTCCGCCGTCTCAGGCGGTACTACTCCTCTGATCGGTCTTGCTTCACATTGGACGGGACTCACCGACGATCGTCATCATCATGGCGACGGCGGTCTCGGTCGCGATCCCTGTCATAAGCATGCCAACGTCCGCCGCGGTCATACCAGCCGGCGGCCGGAGGATAGTACGGCGCAGGCGCCGCGTGATATCCATTGCCGTAGTAGGCGTACCCGGGATACGGCGCGCGATACGCGTAATAGCAGCCGCGATCGTCGCGATCATGATCGCCGTCGCAGCGGCGGTGATCATCCCAACCTGCCAATTGCAGGCCAGCAGCCTGATTGGGATTGAAGGTTGCGTACTCCACTCGGGCATTGTCGGCAAGGTTGATCTGCCGCTCCTGTGCTGTTGCCCCTGCCCCAAGAACTCCTGTGCCTAACGCCACTAGCAATGCGAACTTCAGTTGGCCTTTCATGGTGCCCTCCCGATCTTCTTCACTGCTGCAGCGGCCGCTGTAATTGCTTTCGAAATTGGAAACCCCGGGTCGCTTGGAAAGTTTGCGGGCAAGTTGTGGCTTCACGCTTCTTAACAGCGTGTTGGAACAAATTTCCTTGAAAGCGATGGGAATTCGCGCAGGGAGCGAGGATTCTACATGGAAAGCTGAGGCGAGGATTAAAACAATGAAGGGTCGTACTGATTCAAGCGGGAACCGCAGATCCTTCCTCGGGCTGAAGCCCTCGTCAGGATGACAATCCACACAGGACAGACCGATAGAAGCAAGCTGGACATTTGAGGCCGGCTAAAAAGCTAAAGGGCGCGGCTGCTCGACCGCGCCCTTTTGACCATCGTGACGTTTACATCACGATCTCCTGCGTTCGCCGTGATATTGGGTGCTGCATTTCGTCGAGGTCGCTCTTCACCAGGTTCAGGGCGTACACGCAGGATTCGAACTCCTTCGATAATTTGGCGAACAAGGGCGCCAGTCGCGCGTATTCGAACTGATCGAATTTCGACACGATGAAGTAGCTTTCCTTCCCGGCTTTGATGAAGTCGATGAAATTTTCCAGCCGCTGCCGCCGCAGCCGGTAGTGATTGATGCTCTCGGGAAACATACCGGAGAAGAAGAGGATATAGTCGCCGATGTGTTTGCGCACCTGGCGCTCACGATCGAACGACGGAGCGGGTCCGAAGACGGGATCGGCCTCCAGCAGCATCTCGCCGACATCGCCCAGCGGACGGCCGCCGGCATTTCGTACCTTGTAAAGCTGCTCGATCTCGCAGAACTCGCTCAAGACGTTGGCGATGTAGTTCTGCAGCTCGGGGTCGTGAATGCCGATGTCGTGGTCGAAGTGTTCGTGAACCAGCTCTGTGAACAGCCCCTGTAGCGCGTGAGATTCCGGGATCATAGTCTGTTTGCTGAACCTCCGTTGTCCGAGTCCCACAATGTGCGATGCGTGTTCTTACCGCACTTGTAACGCTTGCGCAATAACGAATAAGCCGCAGGGTTACTCAAGCAGGTTCACCGATAGAAACCCAAGTCCGTACGAATCGCTTCGCCGTTGGCACCCCCGAAGGCGAGGGTGTTACGTTTGAGCGCTGTTTATGCGGTTCGGGTTTGCTGCTGGATAGGGCGAATTTAACTGTGGGCACGCTTGTCAGCAGAGTGTCACGTTGACTGCCAAAATGATTGAGGCAACCCAGGAGGCCGAAGACGGTCGCTCTCTATTCGACTCCGGCGTAGTGGGCGGCACATGCTTCTGAGCCGCTTTCGAATCACCAGACTCTAATCTGCAGGAGGAGGCTTCATGGAACGATGCAATATCTCCGGTAATTCTCCTTACGAACCCACAGTCGGATTTTCCCGCGCGGTGAAGGTAGGCCCGTTCGTCACTGTCGCCGGCACGGTCGCCACGGGCGATGACGGCAAGATCGTCGGCGGACACGATGTTTACGCCCAGGCAGTGCAGACGCTGAAGAATATCGGCCGTGCCCTGGAAGGCGCCGGCGCCAGCTTCAAAGACGTGGTGCGCACCCGTATGTTCGTCACCGATATCAGCCAGTGGGAGAAGGTCGGCAAGGCGCATGGCGAGGTGTTCGCCAACATTCGACCCGCGGCGACGATGGTCGAGGTCACCGGATTTGTTTCGCCGGAGATGCTGGTCGAGATTGAAGCCGATGCCATCATCGCGTCGGAACTGTAGTTCACAGGTTGCACTGAAAGGACAAGCATGCCTAGCGATCTGCCGTTGAAGAAGATCGGAATCTGGACTGGAAATTTTGAATCTCAACCCGCAACGAAAGTGCAAGCGGCCGCAGCCGAAGCCGAGCAGCTCGGCTATGGAGCAATTTGGTTCAGCGAAGCCTTCGGCCGCGAGTCGCTAACCCAGGCGGCCCTGCTATTGTCGATGACGTCCTCACATTGTGGTAGCGACAGGCATCACCAACATCTACGGCCGGGATCCGGTAACCATGGCGGCGGCGCAGAAGACTTTGTCGGAAGCGTATCCCGAGCGCTTTTTGCTTGGGCTGGGAGTGAGCCATATTCCGTTGGTACAACAGCAGCGTGGCCACACCTACGAGAAGCCGGTTGCGAAGATGAGCGAGTATCTCGACGCAATGGACAACGCTGCCTATCAGAGCGTCGCTCCGGACTCGCTGCACCGGGTACTGGCGGCGCTGGGACCGAAGATGCTGGAGCTTTCGGCCAAACGCACCGATGGCGCGCACACCTACAATGTCACGCCAGAGCATACGTCGACGGCGCGGGGCATTCTGGGGCAAGGGCCGCTGCTCGCGGTCGAGCAGGCGGTGGTAGTGGAGAAGGACGCCTCGAGAGCCCGTAAGATCGCACGGGCATTTCTCGCCATCTATCTGATGCTGCCGAACTACACCAATAACTTTCTGCGCCTCGGCTTCACGGAGGAGGACTGCAAGGGCGAAGGAAGCGATCGCCTGATCGACTCAATCGTGGCCTGGGGCGATGTAGAAGCGATCCGCGGCCGGATTGACGCCCACTTCGCGGCTGGCGCCGATCACGTCTGCATACAGGCGCTGCCTGCCGAACCGAACTCGCTGCCGCTCGACGAATGGCGACAGTTGGCGAAAGCCTTGATCCGCTAACACGACGCCGGCGATTTATTGCGAGACTTCGAGCGCGATTGGCTGGCCGGCGAAGATTCTCTGACCGGCCGCGGGAGTGGTCTTCAGCACCATGCGGCTCGCTGTGGGGGCGGGCTGCGGCGAGCCCGGTGTGGGCGTCTGCGGTGCCGGCTGAGCGGTCTGGGTATTGATCGTCGGCACGTGCATTCCGGCGTCCACGATGACATTGATCGCATCATCCTCGCTGCGCCCGACCAAGTCGGGCATGACGAATGAGTCCGTCTCGGGCGCCGCAGCCATCAGCAGGCTGATCTTCGGCTCCGACACGTTGACGGCGTTGGCCGGTGGACTTTGCGCGATGATCTGGTCTGGCGGCGCATTTGGAATCACGGCGTCAGCGACCGCGCCCAACTCCAGTCCGCGGCGCCGAATGTTGATCTCCGCGGCACGCTCGCTGTTGCCCAGCAGGTCAGGGATGACGACACGCTGCGGACCCATGCTTTCTGCCACCCGCACGTGCCAGCCTCGCCGAACCTGCAGTCCAGCCGCCGGTATCTGCGACATCACTCGCCCGGGCGGAACATCGGAGCTGAAGTAGCGATCACCTTGATCCAGCACCAGGCCGTGGTCGGCGAGTTGGCGTTCAGCCTGGCTTTGCGCCAGTCCAATCACCTTGGGAACGGTTGTCTGGCGGCCGTGGATGGCGAAACGCATTGCCGTGAGAAACGCCGCCAGGAACACGACGATGAGGATCAACGCACGATACAGGAAGCGAAAAAATCGACGCATCAGTGAGCCTCGCTGTCGCCTGATTCAGCGTCATCGGGGGTATCAACCTTCTGCGCCTCTGCGCTCGGGGTGGTCGGCGGAGGCGCGGCGAAGTCTTCTGACTCGCGGCCCTTCAACGCGACGCGCATGAAATCCATCCAGATAGGCAGCGCAGCGACCGCACCGGTTTCCTTGTTGCCGAGGGTCTTTTTCTCGTCGAAGCCGACCCAGACGCCGCAGGTGATCGAAGGCGAGAAGCCGACGAACCAGGCGTCGGTAAAGTCGTTGGTCGTTCCAGTCTTGCCTCCCAGCGGATGATTCAACTTGCTGGCCTGGTAGCCAGTACCATGCAACACCACCTCGCGCAGCATGCTCACCATGATGCGGGCGGTGCGCGCGCTCACCACGTCGCGTACCTCGGGATAATCTTCTTCCAGCACGCGCCCGTCGTAGTCGGTGACTTTACGAATGTAGCGCGGGACAACGCGCACGCCATCGTTGGGGAACGTGGTAAACGCCGCAGTCTGCTCGGCCAGCGTGATATCGGCTGCACCCAGCGCTACCGGCAGATATGGCAGCAGCGGCGAGGTGATGCCGAAGCGGCGCGCGTAGTCGATCACGGTCTTGATGCCGCCGACGCGCTCGGTCACTTTCAGCGCCGGTATGTTGCGCGATTCTGCCAGGGCATGACGAAAGGTGATGACGCCCTCGAACTTGCCATCGTAGTTATGCGGCGTGTACGGACCGGAAGGAGTATTGAAGGTAATCGGCGCGTCGAGCACGGTGTCGTCGGGCGTGAGGCCCTGGTCGATCGCAGCCGTATAAACATAGGGCTTGAACGATGAGCCGACCTGGCGCAGCGCCTGGGTGGCGCGATTGAATTTCGACTCCTCGAAGTCGCGGCCGCCGACCATCGCCTTCACGTCGCCGGTGGAATTGTCCAGCGCCATCAGCGAGCCCTGCACGCCCGACTCCTGCTCGAGAGAGACACGGCTGGCGGTGCCATTCAGATCGTCAACCTTCACGTAGACGATGTCACCAACCTTCAGAAATTGCTCGGGCGAGGTGTGTCTGGTCCACTTGATTTCTTCCGGACCGAGGCGCGCCTCGTAGTTGCCGAACTTAACGGTCGCGGCCATCGGCTCCACGTCAGTCACCAGCGCATGAATGTAGCTGCCAGTCTCGATGTTTCCGTCCCAGTCGACGTGGTGATAGCTGGCCAGCGAGTCGCCATTGGCGACGATGTTCAGCAGATTGCCCTTCCATCCGTGGCGGCGTTCGTAGGTCGCGAGCCCGTCGCGCAGCGCCTGTTGAGCCGCATGCTGCATCTCCAGGTTCAGGCCGGTATAGACGCGCAAGCCGCCTTCGTGGACTTCCTCGGCTCCATATTTCTTCTCGAGGTATTGCCGAATCTCTTCGACGAAGTAGGGCGCAATGTCGTTGGGCTCGGCTTGCAGCTTGAGAACCAGCGGCGCGGTCTTCGCTTTCTCGGCTTCGGCTGCGGTGATCTTGCCGTCTTCCAGCATGTTGTTGATCACCAGATTCCGGCGACGCAAACTGCGTTCAGGACTATTGATCGGTGAGTAGTAATTGGGCGCTTTGGGCAGACCGGCGAGCACTGCGGCTTCTTCCAGCGTCAGGTCTTTTGCCTTCTTGCTGAAGTAATAGTTCGCTCCCGCCTCAAATCCGTAAACGCCATGGCCAAGGTAGATCTGGTTGGCGTAGAGCGTGAAGATCTGCGGCTTGGTGAAGCGGCGTTCGATTTGTATCGACAGCATGACCTCCTGCATCTTGCGGCGGAAGTTGCGGTCGGGCGAGAGGAACAGATTGCGCGCCAGTTGCATGGTGAGCGTGGACGCGCCTTGTGCCCGGCTGTCGAGCATCACGTCGCGCCAAGCGGCACCGAAGACGCGCCAGACATCTACTCCCCAGTGCTGCTCAAACTCCTTGTCTTCGGTTGAGATGAGGGCGTCGCGCAGCACCTTGGGAAAGTCGTTGTAACTGTCGATGACACGGCGCTGGAGGGCGAATTGTCCGATGACGCGATTTTGATCATCGTAGAGTTGAGTGATTGTGCTCGGCCGGTAGTGCTCGAGCTCGGTTACCTGGGGAAGGTCGGTGGAATAGACCAGCAGAAAGCCGGAGAGTGCGCCGACTGCCGCAGCCAGCAGGACGAGCAGAACAAAGAGCGCATTGCCAACGAAGCGGACACCGACGCGACGTGGGTTGTCGGCCGTCTCGGCCGCGACGGGAAGATCTTCGACCTCGCGCTTCATGAGAAACCTCGCCCAGCATAGCACTGAAGCGCGAGCCTGTGAGCAAGCAGGAAGAAGGAGCACCCGCAGGCGCGAATTCACGGAAGGGAAAACTCAAGGGATAAGGTTTACCCAAGAGCGCTGGAAACGTAAATGTATCGACGTTTCGCTGCGGCTTCGCGCCGCGGGTAATCTGCTGGAGGATACTAAATGGAAAGGAATAGGCTAGCGAGTGTTCTAATTCCTAGCAGAGTGGGAAATAACACCGAAAACAATGCTTCGTAATGACAATAAGTGGGAAAATACCATAATTGAGAATGACGCCGGCGCACAAAAGCGTCAGCGATGATGAGATTGCAGTTCATGGATTTGGATTGCCGAAAAATGTCCAAAAACAGTTTTCCGCGCTTACTCGAGATCGCTGTTACTGCTTCCAGCTACTTGGGTTATAGTGATCTCCCCACAAATGGCCGAAAGACCGCGAAGGGTTTAAGGAGACGGGCTATGGCGATGTTGGGATGGCGGGTCAATACCTTCACAGCCGGCACAGTTGCGACATTATGCCTGACAGTACTGGCGCTCTCGCTCGCGCCGTTGGCCTTGCAGGCGCAGACCTTCCAAGTCCTCCATAGCTTCTCGTTCGAGTCGGCCAGCGGCTTCGATCCAGCAGCTGGACTGACCATCGATGCTGGGGGAAATTTGTATGGAACCACTCTCCTGGGTGGCCACTCGCAAACCCAATATTGTCCACAGGACGGTTGCGGCACCGTCTTTAAGCTGACCTACAAGGACGGGGCGTGGCTCCTGTCGACCCTGTATAGCTTCGGGGGCGGACCGGATGGCTCGAGACCGGCGGCACGCGTTATCTTTGGCCCGGACGGCTCGCTCTACGGAACAACCGAGGGAAGTCAAGCCTCATGCACAGCGGCTGGGGATTGCGGCACGATCTATCGGATCATGCCTCCACTAAACCCCTGCCGTTCCGTTAGCTGTCCGTGGACGAAGACTGTGCTGTACCGGTTTAGCGGCGGTTCGGATGGGAGCTTTCCGGGTTATGGTGACTTGGCGCTTGACCCAGAAGGCAATATTTACGGCACGACCGAAGCTGGCGGCGCATATGGCAACGGTACGGTCTTCGAACTGACGCACCTGGGCGGAGCGTGGGCTGAGGGTGTCTTGTACAGTTTTTCCGGATCGGACGGGTCCACTCCAGTCGGCGGCGTCATTTTCGACCGGGCAGGAAATATCTACGGGACCACGGCTTACGGAGGACCCGGCTATCATCCACCGCAGTACGATGGCGCAGGCGTCATCTTCAAGCTGGTGCCTGCGATGCACGGTTGGAGCGAGACTACGCTCTTTAGCTTCCACGACGACTCGAGGGGAGCGCTACCGTATTCCAGCCTTATGCTGGATGCGGCCGGCAACTTCTACGGGACCACTGGTGCGGGAGGACAGTCCTATTGCTATCAGGAATCGGAGATGTATGGCGGGTGCGGGACCGTGTTTGAGCTCGACGTGTATCCCCAACCCCTGTACTCGTTTCCCGGCAACTTCCAATTTGGCGTGCCAGCAGGGCCACAGGCTCCGGTTGTCGAAGATGCAGTTGGGAACCTGTACGGCACCTACTATGGGGACTGCCTCACGGATTTCGGTGGAGTGTACAAACTAACTGCTGATTCTAGGGACTACGTGGCACTCTATGTGTTCACGGGTGGCAGTGACGGGGACTGCCCGATCAGCAATGTTACGCTGGACCGCAGCGGCAATTTGTACGGAACCGCGACCAGTGGGGGCTCTCCTGGAGGCGGTGGGGTGGTCTGGGAAATCGTGCCATAGCAAAGATTGTTCCACGTGGAACACCAGGCGAATCCAGACGCTTCGGTTAGCAATCCCTCTATGTTCCACGTGGAACATTCCCTATTTACCTAAATTTACCTAAGCGCTGATGTCCTACCCCGCGTTTTCCTCCCGGCTTCCACAATCGCAACGAAACCCTTCTACCGCTGAATCAGTATCTTCCCGGCTTCCCCAGCAGAATTGCACAGCTTTTCCTCTGAAAAAGGCTGGCCCGGGCAGCCATTCCCTTGTCCGATAGCACCGCTCGTTCTAAGCTGCTAACTGAGCCATGGGAAGGGTTATTGCCGTCACGAATCAGAAGGGTGGGGTGGGCAAAACAACCACCGCGATCAACCTCGCTGCCTCCTTCGCGTCTCATGGCCATCCGACATTGCTGATCGACTGCGACCCCCAATCCAATGCCTCCAGCGGCGTCGGCTTCCTTCGCGATCCTGACCGCCCCAACGTCTATAACCTAATCATGGGCGAGATGACCGCAGACGAGGTGGTCCAGCCAACGGAGTTCGAGAATCTCAGCCTGATCCCCGCGCACAAGAACCTCCTCGGGGCCAATATCGAGCTGGTGTCGCTCGACTCTCGCGAGTACCGCCTCCGGCACGCGGTGCAACCCTTGCGCGAACGGTTCGAGTACATTGTCTTGGACTGCCCACCCGCTCTGGATCTTTTGACCTTGAACGCTCTTGTCGCGGCCGATACCGTCCTGATCCCAATGCAGGCGGAGTACTTTGCGCTCGAAGGGGTGACGGAACTGCTGGATACTATTGAGCGCATGCGCTTCGACCTGAATCGCGGCTTGGCTGTCGAGGGTGTAGTCCTGACAATGTTTGATGATCGGACAAACCTGGCGCAATCGGTGGCCTCGGAGCTGAGAGGCTTCTTCGGCGACCTGATGTGCCAGACCACTATCCCACGCAACATTCGACTGGCTGAGGCGCCAAGCCATGGAAAACCGGCAATCGCCTATGACCCGCACTCGCGCGGCGCGGAAGCCTACATGAATCTCGCCCAGGAGATTATCGAGAGAGTTACAAGTCCGCAAATCACCCAGACCGAACACTCCGGCTGAAATGGGTCGCGGCTGTCCCACATTGTAGGAGTCAGGAAGCTACGGGCCGACGCCCTTCGCCGGCTTCCTCTTCCTGACCACGCCACGTAGTCGTTCATGATCGACAGGACGCACAAAGACCATTATCCGCGCCGCGGAGGCGCTCTAAGCGAGTTACGTTTCCAGGGCGACAAGATGGTTATCGACGGAATGCGCTCGGATGACGAGAAAGGCGAACGGATGCGCTACGTGAAGGAGAACGAGTAACGATCCTGCGGGCAAAACAAAAGCCGGAGCGGCGAAGCTCCGGCTTTCCAGTGACGAAGTGAATTACTTCATGAGCTTGCGACGCATGGTGCCGAACGCGCCCAGCAAGCCGGTTCCCAGAAGAATCAGGGACGAAGGCTCAGGAGTGGTGCCACCGGAGCTGCCGAGGATGTCAAATGCACCCTGGGGCTGCGTGCCGTTGGAGTTCCAGGTGTTGCCGCCGTCGGTGGAGTACAGATCCAGGCCAGTGGCGCTGTTGCTGTAGTTCCAGGCTTCCCAAGTGGTGTCGCCCAAGTTCATCGGGCCCAGCACCAGGAAGTAGTTCTGACCAGCGGTCAGGCTAATGCCAGTGATGCCGGAGATGGTGACCAGTCCGCAGCACTGACCGAACGTGGTCGAGCTGCTGAGGTTGCTCCACATACCCAACTGGGTGCCAGGCAGGTTGTTGACGTCGGTATAAAGAGCAGCGTAGAACGAGTTCGTCCCGGTTACGTAACCGATGCCGATATCGATCTGCGAAATGCTGCCGGACGCCATCGCTGTGAATTCGTTGGCCGCGGTAAAGCTGGTGCCAAGGGTTCCAGTTCCGGAAACCGTCCATCCAGTGCAGCACTGGTACACGTCGTTACCGGTGCCGAGGTTGCTATAGAGTGTAGTGTCATCAGCCAGAGCCGGCAGGCTAATGCAGAGAGCGATTGCCAGCAAACAAAACGACCACGCGAATTTCCTCATCAGGGGTCCTCCTCCGTTTCCACGAAACATGCAAGCCATTGCAGCGAGCCCGGTACATCTCTAAAAGAAAAAGCCGAGTTAAATGCCTGACTGGCCCTACATATCGGTGTCCTAGGCTGATCCAGAACACACAACTGTGTCACCAACTCCTGTTGCAATCCGAGTTCCTCTATTAAACATCATGAAACCAACAACTTAGGATTGATGGCGCCAGCGACAATGCAAGGTGTTGCAGCAGTGTTCCCACACTTTTCCTCGTCTGGACTTCAGAAGCCGATAGCAAAGCCGTCCCAGAGCGCCGCTTTTCGAAGGCAAGAGAACAAGCAACACTCCCGAGCGAATATCTGGAAGGAGGCCGATCCGGCAGGGGCGTTGTGCTACTTCCGGATCGCAGAAGCGCGTTTTTCAGTTTTAATCTCCGGCAAGATTTTGCGGCGACTGCAGATTGTGCGCCGCATTTCTGTCATCAAACTAAGGCCTTCGCCCGTTGTTAACCAAGCGGTTACTATTTAAACTCGGTACATCGACAGACGGTCTATGCAGAGGAACGTTGACTAAATTGGGGCACGGCAAAGACACCCGTGCCGATCTTTCGAGCTTCCGGGAAAAGACTTGGACACGTCGCGACGTGCTCTCGCTGATGGCGAAGGGCGCGTTCGCCTACCCCTTGATTAAGAGCGATCTGCTCGCGATCAAGAAACCGGCGCAACAAACCAAGGTTCCGCCGGAGTGGCAGCTCACTGACGACGAATTGCTCGAGGAAATTGTCAGCCGGGCCTTCCTGTTCTTCTGGAACGAAGCGAGCCCGCGAACCGGGTTGGTTCGTGACCGTGCGCTAGCCGACGGCACACCGGACAATCGCAAAACCGCCAGCATCGCGGCCACCGGCTTTGGACTCGCCGCTCTGTGCATCGGACATAAGCGGGGCTATTTGCCGCCACATCAAATCGGCGCTCGCGTGGTGGCCACGCTTTCGCACCTGGTCGATCGCGTCGATCAGCAAAACGGTTTCTATTATCACTTCCTCGACATTAATACCGGCAAGCGCATCCATTTATCGGAGGTCTCGCCGATCGACACGACCATCCTGCTGTGCGGCGTGCTCATGGCGCGCGAGTACTTCAACAACGACAAGATTACCTACCTGGCGAACTTGATCTATCGGCGCGTGAACTGGCGCTGGATGCTCAATGGCGGCCAGACCTTCGCCATGGGATGGACGCCGGAGTACAAGTTCATCGGCGCGCGCTGGGACACCTACTGCGAGCTGATGATGATGTATCTGCTGGCTATCGGTGCGCCGGCAAACAATATCGATCCTTCGTCGTGGAACGCCTTCTCACGGCCAACGATGGAGTTCGACGGCTATCGTTGGATCAGTGGCGCGGACCCGCTGTTCGTGCATCAGTACTCGCACGCCTGGTTCGACTTCCGCAACGTGCGCGATCAGTACGCCAACTACTTTCAAAACTCGGCGATCGCGACCTACACGCACAAGCTGTTCTGCCAGTCCTTGCGCTGGCGCTTTCCCGACTACGACGACAACACCTGGGGCATCACCGCCTCCGACTCGCGCCTAGGCTATCAGGCGTGGGGAGGGCCGCCGGAGATCGGCTATATCGACGGAACGGTCGTGCCATGCGCGCCGGGAGGTTCGCTGCCGTTCCTGCCCAAGGAGACCATTGCGTGCCTGGCCAATCTTTACAACAGCTACGGCCTGCGCGCGTGGAAGAAGTACGGCTTCGTCGACGCATTTAATCCGCGAACAAGCTGGACAGACGTGGACGTGCTCGGCATCGATCAGGGGATCACCATGCTGATGGTGGAGAACTATCGCACCGGCTTCATCTGGGAGTACTTCATGAAGGCACGCGAAGCGAAGAAGGGGATGAAACTCGCGGGCTTCCAGCCCGCCGCGCAAGCTGCGGCAGCGACGTAAACAACGACCTATTGCATCGCCTTAGCGGCAGCGAAGCTCTCCTGAGCTTTCTGTGTATCGCCGAGGTCGCGATAGACGTATCCGAGATTCACCAGTGCTTTCTTCGTCAGCTCAGGCTTCTGCGATGTCGCGATCACTGTTTTGTACTGGTCGATCGCGCCGCGTAAGTCGCCTCGCTTCTGCTCAAGGAATCCCACATCGAGATTCGCAACCGGATCCAGCGGGCTGATCGCGAGCGCAGCGCGATAGTGCGTCAACGCCTCGTCGAAGCGCTGGTCTTCCATCAAAGCAGAGCCCAGACTGCTCTCCGCGATAGAGTTGTCCGGCGTGACCTGGAGAGCATGCGTCCAGAGCGTCACGTTGTCCTGCCAGTAGTTCAGCTGAATGCGAGCTACTGCGGCGAGGGCAATCAACACCACGACGCTAACTACGGCGAGCGCTCGAACGCTGACGCCATGACGAGCGGCCCATTCGGCAATCGTCCAGCAGATCATCAGGAACAAGCCGATGTATGGGAGGTACGCGTAACGATCGGCCATGGCGTGATCGCCGAGGGAGACAATTCCGCTCATCGGCACCAGCGTTCCGAGAAACCAGAACCAGCCAACCGCAACGTAACGGCAGGCGCGGGCATACTTCAGCACGACCAGCGTAATGGCCAGCAGCAGCAGTGCCGCCAGCACGACCGTGCTCATTGCCAACGAACTGCCCGGATGCGGATAGAAGACGGCCATGTGCGAAGGCCAGAACGCCTTTGCAAGATAGCGCACGTAACAGACGATCGCGTTGCCGACCTGGATCGCTCGCGTCCACTTCACGGAATGCCAGCCGCTGGCCTGTTGCGACATCTGCGTCAAATGAGCACTCACTCCCGCCAGCATCAACAGTGGAAGCTTCTCAGCAATCAGGCTGCCCAGCGTCCGGCTAGGGAAAGATGTCTCGACCTTTGTCCCGCAGGAAGCGCTCTTCCACTCCGGAAACATGCGTCGCAGCGGCCAGTAGTCCCACAACAAGAGCACGCAGGGCAGGGTGATGACTTGCGGCTTGGCCATTAATCCGAGCGCGTACAGACCGGCAACGGCGAGATAACGGCCCGCCTTCGGCTCGCGCGCATACCAGCGATACGCCGCGAGCGCCAGCAGGAAGAAGAACATGCTGAGCAGGTTCTTGCGCTCAGCGATCCACGCCACCGATTCGACATTCATCGGATGCAGCGCGAACAGCGCGGCAACCATCGCACTTCGTCCGAGATATCCGGTAGCCTGCGCCAGCGCCCAGAACAGCAGCAACACATTCAGGAGATGCAGCAGCAGGTTGCTCTCGTGGTGAGGGCCGGGGTCCATGCCGAAGAGCTGGCAGTCGAGTGCGTGGGAGAGCCAAGTCAGCGGATGCCAGTTCGCAAACTCGTACGTCGTGAAGGACCACTTCACCGTCTCCCAGGTCACGCCGGCTTGCACATGCGGATTGCTGGTGACGTAGGCGTCGTCGTCGTAATTTGCGAAGGGGTGATCTTTGACCGGGTAATAGACGGCGACGGTTGCAACGATGAGTAACAGGGAGAGGATCCATGCCCACTTCGTCGCGACCAGTGAGGATGCGCCGGAGTGGCTGGTGATTCCCGCTGGCGAATTCACTGTTGCTGCCGACTTCGATTCGCTAGCGGGAATCATTCACCATTCCAATATCGTTTTGCCTTCCGCCAATCCGGCTTAGTTCGGCTGTCCCGTGATGAAGATGTTGAGTGCCGGATTGTTGCCCGTGGGCGTGAGGACGAATTTGTTCGGACTCACGACGTACAGGAAGCCGTACGGATTGCCGCCGCTGTTGACTGTGCCGCGACCGTACTGGTCCACCGCATACGTGAGGGTCAGATTGTTCGTTCCCGTACCACCCGAGCCGCTGGTGTCTTGCGTGCCGAAGGCGTTACCTATGCCGTCGGCATGCAGATAAGTCACGGAGTTGGTGATTGCCGCGATCATCGGCCACAGAGTACCGCCTAAATAGTTACCATTGACGAACGAGTCCGAGAAGCCGGTGCCCGGAGGAGCGGGTAATTGCAACTCCATCGTTCCGGCAGTGACCTTGGTGTCTGTGCCCACGATGTATGCGCCGTTACCTCCATTGCCGCTCCACATATACATCACCGCGCCACCTGCCCCAAACTGCGGAAATCCGCTCAGGATGAACTGGCCAGTCTTGTTGCCGGAGGTGCCCACCGCATAAGTACCGGCCGCCTGCGTCTGGTGAGTCAGAGTGCCGCCATCGTTTTCGTCGGAGGTCAAGGTGCCATTGCCGGCCAGGTCCGCCGCCAATAAACCGGTGGTGACGTCGGCCTTCCCGCCGTCATTCGCGGTCAAGCTCAGGATGTTGCCTGCGTTCAGTGAGCTCAATTCCCAGCCGGTGGCAGAGGACTTCTGGCGATATCCCTGCCACAGAGTCAGGTCTGCGAACGGAGCGCCGGAAACCTGTTGCGGGTCGGTCGACATCATGATGAGCTCGGCATAGTTCACCACATAGTAGACGTAGCCGCACAATGTGCCGCTCGGCACACCGCAGACCGAGCCGGTATGGTTGGGATACGTCATGTTGACGTAGGTTCCGCGGCCGGTGGTGGAATCCATCGTGGAGGAGAACTGGCCTCTGAACGGATCGGATACCGTGGCCCCGCTTCCGTTGTTGCCGTTGTCGTTGGTATCGAGTGGACAGCCAGTCAGGCCCCAGCCGTTCCCATCGCAGTCGATGTCGACCAGGGTGCCCGGATTCGTTCCCACTGCGCCCACGGCGGCGTAGCGATTTCCGCTGGAATCCTGCCCGTTGGTCAGCAAGGCGAAGTTTCCGGGGAAGAAAGTGTTGATCTGGAAATAGGTCGTATCCTGCACCTTCAGCTCACCGGACCCATACATCGCCGGATCGGTTTCGATGAGGCGGCCGCAGGACGACAGGGTGCGGCCGGCGACACATCCGTTGCCCGAGACCGCGATGTTGAAGTCATACGTGTGCGGGCTGCCGGCGCTGTCGACGGTATTCAGGATCATCGTGCCCAAGCCGTTGCCTGTGGCCAAACTGTAAGTGGACCCCGTCTGGACGACTTGCGCGATGGGGCAGACCGGGTTACCCAGGCACTGGGATCGGTTATAGGGTTCGCCGCTGCCATCGTTATAGTCGATCTCACCGGAGGTAATGTTGCCGTTGCCGTCGGCGGCGACTGATCCAACCATCAGGAACGGATTGCCGTTCTTGAAGCCGCTGAAGGAAATCGCATACTGCCCGTTCAAGGTACCGTTCGTGGCGAGTGGACCAATGGTGATGCTTACCGTAGCGGTAGCGCTTGCCGGCGAAGTCTCACCGTCGGTGACCGTCAAGGTGAAACTAGTGGTTCCTACTTGGGTTGGGGTGCCGGTGATCGCGCAGGAGGGATGTTGGCTCTTGATGCAGGTGGCAAAATTCAAGCCCTGCGGCAGACTGCCGGTGAGTGTCCACGTGTAAGGCGCGATTCCGCCTATTGCGGTGACGTTCTGGTTATAGGGCGTGTTCAACTGGCCGTTGGGAAGTGACTTCGGACCAAGATCGAAGATGGTCAGGGTCAGTGCCATAGTTCCGTTGGAAGCCGGCGTCTCGGAGTCGGTGACCTGCACTGTGAACGAGGTCGGAGTGCCCGGAGTGGTCGGCGTTCCGGAGATGACGGCTTGCCCGCTGCTGTTGGTGGTCAGCGTCAGGCCCGGGGGCAACGCACCCTGAGACCCGTTGTCGCAAGTGCCACTGCTCTCAATCACGCACCACGTGTACGGTGCCTGCCCGCCCGTGACCGACAAGGTCTGACTATAGGTAACCCCGGGATTGCCGTAGGGGAGCTCATCAGTTCCTTGCGCGCAGTTGTCGCAGCTGAGGATGAGGACGCCTTGGATGGTGATCGAAAGGTTAGCGGTTGCGGTTGCATTCGATGAATCGGTGACCTGCACCGTGAAGTTCGAAACGCCTTCAGCCGTTGGCGTACCCGAAATCTGCCCGGTCTGATTGGTAAAGCTCAAACCAGTCGGCAGAGTGCCCGAGGTGATTGCAAAGGTGTACGTGCCGGTACCGCCTGAGGCCTGGATGTAGACGCTATACGCCACGTTGACGGAACCCTTCGGAAGGACGGTGGAAGTGATCGTCAACGCGGCTGGCGGAGCGGGCTTACTCCCGCCGCCACCGCCACAAGCTGCCAGCATCACAGAAATCATCAAAGCAAGTATCGATAGCGCAAGACCCCGGTACGACTTCATCGTTTCTCCTCGTGATTGTGAAGCTGTGTGCTCTGGCAACTTGATTCGAACGCGAGACATTGCTCTCTGCTGCGAAACCAACGGCCGGCTGGATCGCATCGCGACGGTAATGATTGCCGGGAATGCGCGGCCTTCGACAAACCAGAGTTGTCGAACATGGTAACCCGGCGCGCGAATTCGTGCGAGTGGAAATCGACGAATTCTGGCTGGTGAAATTGCGTTTCCTGAGAAGGGAAACACCTTAATGCTCGCGGGTTACAGAGATCGGCAACCAGCGACCGACGGTCAGGGAATCACGCTGATGAGCGGCTTCCTCTTGGTAAGCACCTCGCCAATCTCGGCTGCCTCCACTCCGGCGTTTTGAAGATCGGTGGCCAGCCGTCCGGCGTCAGCGTTGGCTACCGAGATGAGAAGCCCTCCAGCGGTTTGCGGGTCGTAGAGCAAAGTAAGCAGGTCTGGGGAAACTTCGGCGCTGGGTTCGACGCAATTGTCGGCAAACTGACGATTCGATTTCAATCCTCCAGGAACAAATCCACCCCGGACACATTCCAATGCACCCGGCAGCAAGGCCACCTTCGACGCGACGATTTGTATGCTCACGCCGGAGCCGAGCGCCATCTCGCGCACATGACCGATTAGCCCGAAGCCCGTTACATCGGTGACGCTGTGCACAGCGTATCCGCCCGCAAGCATGACATCGGCGGCGGCCTTGTTGAGCGTGGTCATGGAGCGCACCGCAGCGCGTATCCAGGCGAAATCCGCGGTGCCCCGCTTGATGGCTGTCGAAATCACACCCGTTCCGATAGCCTTGGTAAAGAGCAGTCGATCTCCCGCCTGGGCAGAGCTGTTGGCGAGGATCTTCTTCGGATGAATCGTCCCTGTCACCGAGTAGCCGAGCTTGATCTCCGGATCGCGAATGCTGTGCCCGCCGATCACAGTGCACTGCGCCTCGACCATCTTGGACAGTCCACCCGCAAGCATTTCTTCCAGCACCTTGGGATCGCCGTCGTCGGGAAAGCAAACCATAGCGAGCGCGCTAATCGGACGTCCGCCCATGGCATATACATCACTCAGCGAATTGGTGGCAGCAATCTGTCCGAAGACGTATGGATCGTCGACGATTGGGGTGAAGAAATCTACAGTCTGGACGAGCGCCAGCTCAGGCGTGAGTTGATACACACCAGCGTCGTCGGCTGTGTCGAAGCCGACCAGGACATTGGGATCGTGTTGCCGGGCTAATTTCCCAAGCACTGAGTCCAGCACCGCCGGACTTAGCTTGCTGGCTCAACCAGCGGCTTTCACCATCTCGGTCAGGCGCGTTGTTTTCGTATCTGTCACTCGAGTTCATTGTAGTGCAGAGGCAGGCCGACAGGTTTCTACGCGAAGTCATTGCCGCCGGCGGAAGAGCGAAGGGCGCGGCTGCCGCGTTTGACGGCATACATGGCGCGGTCTGCGACGGCGTACAACTCCAACGGATCGCTGCCGCTGTCGGGGTAAAGCGCATAGCCGACACTGACTCCTGTTCGCACCAGTCTTCCGTCGATCTTGAGCGGCAGCACCAAAGCCGATTCCAGCGCAGAAACCAGTGTCTGCGCCCCCTGATGATTGGCGACTTCGCTGATGACGGTGAACTCATCGCCACCGGTGCGGCCGAGCGTATCGGAAGCGCGCATGCGGCTGGAAAGTCGCGCCACCACCTGCTGCAAAGCAGCGTCACCGACTTTGTGTCCCAAGGTGTCGTTGACTTCCTTGAAGTCATCAAGATCGAGCAAGAGTACGGCAACCTTGTGAGAAGAGCGATCCGCGTGGGCCATCGCCTGTATCAGGCGGTCCTGCACCAGTCGGCGATTGGGCAAACCGGTAAGCGCATCGTGATACGCCAGGTGTTCGCTCCAGCGGATCTGGTCCTCCAGCAGGGTCACGATCATCCCGACGGCCACCAGATATTTCGGGATGTTCCAGACCTCGGACTCGATGAGTTGCAGGCTGGTGAACTTCTGCAGGGCTACGATCAGTGGAAAGACGCCCCAGGCAACGAAACCGAGCACGGCCGCCAGCACACCGGCTGACGTACGGTGCAGGCGGTACCAGAACAGTCCAGCTGCGAACAGGTTCATCGCCGCCAGAATCAGATGCACACTGTACTCTTCGTGACCGATGGCGACGCTCCAGACAATCGAGGCTGCCAGAGCGATCATTCCCACGCAGATGGCGATAACGTAGACGGTAACTCTTCGATACCACCGCGCTATCAAGAGCAGAGTGCTGATCAGCGTGACAGCGACGACGGTGTAGTAGAACAGCCGGGATTCAACGCCGGTAATGATGGCGAAAGTAAGGGTCAGCGCAGGAATTCCTAATATGCCCCCGAGGACGAGCTGCCGCCGCAGGGTCATAGCCTTCGGCGCGACCGAAACGACGAAGCTGATGCTGGCTAGCTGCAGAGCACCCAGACCCATCCCCACATAGAGATTGGACCAGCGAGGATTGGTCGGGTGAATAAACTGGATGACCGAACGCAGGAGCACGAACGCCCATCCCACCAGCCACAGCCTCACCCTCTCCTTTGAATGCTGACGGGAGATGGCGGCGAAGACGGCAACGAGGATGGCCAGCGCAATGAGCGCAGGCAGTGCTTTGAAGTTGACGTGCATGGGAGCCCGTGCGAGTGGACCTGGCTGGGAACCACTGGCGATAGCCTAATGCACGGCGATTGCCAATCGCAATGAAGAAGTTGAGTCGTGTCAACTACGGAACGGTACGAACTTCCTATTTTTCAAAGGAGGCGTAAGCGGATGCGCAGCACGAGGAAAAGTGCTCGCTAGAAGGCGCCGCCTCCGCCGCCGCCAAAACCGCCGCCGCTGAAGCCACCCCCGCCTCCGAAACCCCCGCCAAAACCGGAGCCGGTGCTGCTGGCGCGGGGCGCGGTGACGAAGGCTTGATGGGCATCGGCGGCCATAGCATGCATGGAACTGGCGAAGAAGATCGGGTTGAAGCCGACATACGGAGTTGGTCCGACGTACCAGGTTGGGGGATTCTGCACGATTCCCTGAAATGCTTTTGCCCAGCGGTTCTCAATGCCCAGCGCCATCGCGAACGGCAGAATTTTCTCGAAGGTGTCAGGTGGCATCCGCTTCAATCGATCAGCATCGACGCGGCTGATGAACTCCTGCAAGCCGAGAATCTCGATCTTGGTGCGTACGCCCTTCAGCGACTTGGCGGTCATGATGCGCGCAAACAGAAACACAATGACCAACGAGATGAAGGCAGCCACCACCAGCAGCCCAACGGAGTTGAACATGTCTGCCCAGCCTGATACCTGAAGCAGCACGAACGGCGCGGCGGCGAGAACTACTCCGGCTATTACGTAGGCGTGAGCTGAATCCGGATCCACCGAATACATCCCTTTGCCTTTGAGTTGAACAAGGATATCTTCTTTGATCGTCGGAATCGCAACGTAGAAGTGGTTGCGCAAGTCTGACATTCGAATCTGCGTCGCGCCGCTGCGGAACAGGTGATTCAGCATGACGCGTTCGTGAGCCTCGAGCGAACCCGAACTCCAGGTCCCCGGCTCTTTCAGCGAATGGAAGATGTAATCGCGATGCGAGAACAGAAAGGTTTTCGCCTCTGTCTCCTCGATCTTGATGTAGCCCTTTACTGCGAGATCGACCAGTGTCGCCGTGATGTCGCGAGGATGCACGCTGTCATCGACCAGCGCTCCCACTTCAGCCGGCGTCATGTCTTTGGGGGGCTCGTACATCGGCGCAACCGAGATGTCGGCCTTGGGATCACGCCCCTTGGTCCACCAGAAGAAGAACATCACGATGAGAGTCCACAACGGCAGAAGAACGACGGTATTGCTGCGGATGAACCAGATGGCGAAGGTCAGCTTGCTGGGTTCGTTCAGCACGCCTTTGCTGATGGCCACGTCGACGGTCAGGCCCTCGCGCATCTCCAGCGAGTCGTTAGCCTGTATCCGCACCACGTTGCCATTCACGACGACGGTGGCATCCTGTGACTGGGAGCCGTAGATGCCGGTGAAGGCCTGTGCCCGCAGATTCCCCAGCGCGTTTGCCGGGAAAAGAAGGATGGCCGAAGCGCTATCGATCGGCACCGGCCAGTCATTGCCGGTCACATTCCAGTAGAGTTCGTCGTATCCATCGAACCAGCGCACGCCGTTCTTCACCGTGTAGTTGATCTGGACGGCCTTTGTGGTGTCGCTGGCGCCGGGTATGTAGATCTTCAGGTGCCGGTATCCGTTCTGCACGCTGGAGTCGTACTTCAGCTTCTGCCCCTGCCCATCCGTCACGCCGGTAACGCTGAGAAACAACTCGTAGTTTGTGCCATGAGGGCCGGGATACTCGATGGGGATATCGCGGTAAATCCCGTGATACTCGCCCCGGAAGTCCACGACCAGGTACTCACGCACATCCATGCTGCCGTCTTGCCCGACAGTGACGTTGCTGACGAAACGCGTGATGTGCCATTCGCGGGCGAAGGCCGGAGTTGAAAGGCAGCAGATCGACAGAAGGAACGTGAGAACAGCTAAGAACCGGGTGCCCCAGCCAAGCCGGTTTTGCTTGGGTGGGTCTTTCCTTCCTAACCCTTGAATATCGTCGGCCTCACAACCAGCGAAAGTCATCTCAGAACTTCACCGCTACGGGCTCGCGCTGCGCTGGATCCGTTACGTCGAAGAACTGCTTCGTCTGGACGTGGAACATGCCGGCAACAATGTTGCTCGGGAAGGTCTGGATCTTGGTGTTCAGGTCGCGTACCACTGCGTTGTAGTAGCGGCGCGCATTCTGGATGGCATCCTCCAGCCCAGACAGCGAGCCCTGCAAAGACTGGAACTGTTGGGAAGCCTGCAACTGCGGATAGGCTTCGGCGACCGCCAGCAATCCGCGCAGTGCATAGGTGAGCTGGCCCTCAGCTTCGCTCTTCTCCGCCGGCGTGGAAGCGGACATGGCCGCGCTGCGGAACTTGGCTACGTTCTCGAACGTGCCCTTCTCGTGCGCAGCGTAGCCCTTCACGGTCTCGACGAGGTTCGGGATCAGGTCGTAACGCCGCTTGAGCTGAACGTCAATATCGGCCCACGCGTTGTCGGCCCGCACCCGCAGCTGCACCAGGCTGTTGTAAATGCCTATCAGGACAACGGCGATAATCACTAAGACGACGATGAGGATGATCAGACCCATAAAATGCCTCCAAGCGGTTCAAAACAGGGGCCGAGCGGAGGTTACCACGCGCCGGAAGGGGCAGGCAATCGAGCCCGCACCGCCGCCTGCGTCGGCTGGGCAAAAGGATCGATATAAGGCGTAAAATAAAGGGTTACCCCGCGTTCCGCATCCCCGATGGGTGTGCGGCATCTAGTAAGAGTCATCCTGAAATCAAGCTGCTGAGAGGATTCCTTTATGTCTAGCACTATGACCCCGGCGCGCGAAGGCACGCGCGGCGCCGCCACCATCAACAACGCCCGCATTCCCGATACCTTTAAGAACGAGCCGTCGGTTGACTGGAGCAATCCTGAAAACCAGCGCAAGATGCGCTCCGCCATCGAGAAGGTCCGCGGCGAGCTGGGCCGTGAATACGATCTGGTCATCGGCGGCCGCCGCGTCAAGACGGAGGAGAAGACCCCTTCGCTGAATCCCGCCAAGCCTTCGGAAGTGGTTGGCGTGTTCTCTACCGCCGGCGCGGCCGAGGTTGAGCCCGCGATGCAGGCAGCCCTGAAGGCCTTCGAAACCTGGAAGTACAGCTCGGTCGAGGAGCGCACCAACCTGCTGTTCCGTGTGAGCCACCTGCTGCGCGAGCGCAAGTTTGAACTGATGGCGTGGATGGTCTTCGAGGTCGGCAAGAACTGGGCCGAAGCCGACGGCGATATCGCCGAGCTGATCGACTTCACCGATTTCTACGCGCTGGAGGCGCTGCGCCTCTCCAAAGCGCAGACTCCGGTGCAGTTGCCCGGCGAGCGCGACTGGCTGCGCTACATTCCTCTCGGCGTAGGCGCGGTCATTCCGCCGTGGAATTTTCCCGGCGCCATCATGGGCGGCATGACGCTGGCTTCCATCGTGTGCGGCAACACGGTCATCGTGAAGCCGTCGGGCGATTCGCCGACCATTGCGGCGAAGTTCTTCGAGATTCTGGAAGAAGCCGGGCTGCCGGACGGTGTGGCTAATTTCTGTCCCGGTCATGGCAACAGCTTCGGCAACGCTATCGTCGAGCATCCCAAGACTCGCTACATTGCGTTCACGGGCTCGAAGGAAGTTGGTCTGCATATCAACCAGCGCGCGGCCGTGCAGCAACCCGGCCAGCTCTGGATCAAGCGCACCATCCTCGAGATGGGCGGCAAGGATTCCATCGTCGTCGATGCCGACTCCGATCTGGATGCGGCGATTGAAGGCGTGGCCAGCGCTGCCTTTGGCTTCAGTGGCCAGAAGTGCTCGGCCTGCTCGCGCGCCATTATCGACGAGCGTGTCTACGACAAGTTCCTGCAGCGCTTGAAGGAGCGTGTTGAAAAAATCACGGTTGGCGATCCCACGCAGAACCCGAACATGGGTCCGGTGGTCAACGAGAAGTCGATGAAGTCCATCCTTGGCTATATCCAGAAGGGTATTGCCGAGGGCGGACGCCTTATTACCGGCGGCGAACGCATCACGCAGCTGGGCGACGGCTACTTCATCCAGCCGACCGTCATTGCCGATGTCGATCCCATGGCGACCATCTCGCAGCAGGAAATCTTTGGGCCGGTGCTGGCGGTGATCAAGTCGAAGAACTTCGAGCACGGTCTCTCGATCGCCAACAACACCGAGTTTGGCCTGACCGGCGCGGTGTATACCGATTCCGAAGACAAGATCAACGCGGCCAAGGAGCAGTTCCACGTCGGCAACCTGTACATCAACCGCAAGTGCACGGGAGCGATGGTGGGCGCGCATCCGTTCGGCGGCTTCAACATGTCGGGAACCGACTCCAAGGCCGGCGGCCCGGACTACCTGCTGCTGTTCACGCAGGCGAAGTCGATCGGGGAGAAGATCACGAAGTAAGTGGCTAGTGGTCGGTGACCAGAAATAAGGCCGGGGCGAGATGCTCCGGCCTTCGTTTTGCGACGCGGTATTCAGCACGGAGGCACGGAGAACACGGAGTAGCCCTAACAATTGTCATCCCGGCCGGAGCGAAGCGGAGTGGAGGAACCTGCGGTTCAAGCATCCGAAGGCACCTGAACGTCTGCGATCTTGAAACGATCAAAAAGAAACCAACTTATTTCTCGTGCGTGGTCTCCGTGCGTCCGTTGTGAATACAACTCGTCGCTCAGGTTTGACCTTCGCTATAGTATGAGCATCACCCATGACCAGCGACGTCACTCGTGCTGCGGTTGCTGCTTCCGGACCCACTACCACTCTTATTTTTGACGACTGGTACCCGGCGTTGCGCGCTTCGCAGATTTCCGGCAAGCAGATGAGCAAAGCCCTGCTCTGCGGCATTCCTCTGGTGCTCGGCCGCAAGTCCGACGGCAACTACTTCGCCATGCGCGATCTCTGCCCGCATCGCGGCATCCCGCTGTCTTACGGCTGGTTCGATGGGAAGAACGTCACCTGCAAATATCACGGCTGGGCCTTTGAACCTTGCTCTGGCCAGTGCGAGCAGATTCCGTCGCTGACAAAAGCCGACACGCTGGATCCGTCCAAGATCTTTGCAGCAGCGTATCCCTGTGAGGAGCGGGATGGCCATCTCTGGGTCTACGTCCCACAAAGTGGGAGAGGAAGAATTCGTCCTGAAGACCTCGCGCAGCTTCCTCCGGTGCCGGAAGTCCCCAAGTTCGGCGCGCGGTTCAACTCCGCCCATCTGGTCGCTGATTTACCGTGCAACATCGATCACGGCATCATCGGATTGATGGACCCGGCGCACGGGCCGTTCGTGCATCAGTCGTGGTGGTGGCGCTCGCAAGCCAGCATCCATGAAAAAGAGAAACACTTCGAGCCCATCGAGCAGGGCTTTCGCATGACGGCGCACCAGCCGTCGGCGAACAGCGCACCGTATAAGTTGCTCGGCGTTTATGGCGAGAAGATCACCACGACCATCGACTTCGTTCTGCCCAATCGTCGCTACGAAGTCATTCGCGCCGGCGAAAAATGGTTTGCCAGCCTGACCACGGTCACGCCGACAATCGACAACAACTGCCGCATCGATGTCTGCGCCGCCTGGAACATCTTCCTCAATGTCCCGTTCCTCACGTCGATCGCGAAGTTCTTCGGCAATCGCTTCGTACGCCAGGATCAGGAGACGATGATCCAGCAGGCGGAAGGACTGAAGTACAATCCCAGCCTGATGTTGATCGACGACGCCGACCGTCCGGCGAAGTGGTATTTCGAACTGAAGCAGGCGCGCCTGGAATCGCAAGCTACCGGCCAGCCGATGCGCCATCCCATGGACGGCCCAGTGACGCTGCACTGGAGAAGCTGATGGCCGGTCCGCTACAGCTCTCCTGGAAGTTTCGCTCGCGCTTGCGCATGCTCGGTATCGCGCTGCTGCTGGGCGCTGCCGTCGGCATCTTCGTTTTGTATCCCACCAACGAGTTTGTCTACTTCTACGAATATCAGCCGACGGCCGATACCAAGCCGGTCGACTTCGCCCTCCACCAGATGCAGCGCTCGCTGCGAGGGCCAGACGCCGCGCAAGACAATCTTCTACGCCATCGTCGGCATGATCCTCAGTGTCGGTGGGGCCGGCCTTTATTCCAGCATGCAGCGCCGCTCCGAGCGCATCGAGCAGCTCAGCGCCGCGCTGGAAAGCGATCTGCATACGCTCATCGCGCGCGGCGAGGGCGCGAACCTGGAATTCAAATCATCGTTCCGCTGGGACCTGCGTGAGAACAAAGTCAATCGCGCGCTGGAAGGCGTCATCCTGAAGACCCTTGCGGGCTACATGAATGGCCAGGGTGGAACGCTGCTGATAGGCGTTGCCGACGACGGCTCGATCATCGGTCTCGATAACGATTACAAGACATTAAAGAAGCAGGACCGCGACGGCTTCGAGCAGGCACTGATGACGGCCGTTGCCACCAAGCTCGGCGGCGATGCCTGCCGCAGCGTGCAGATTGTTTTCTCCGCAGTCGAGAACAAAGACGTCTGCCGCGCGATCGTCGCTCCCATGTCGCGGCCCGTTTACGTGAAGGATGGCGACAATCCCAAGCTCTACGTACGCACCGGCGTACTCACGCGCGAACTGAACGTGCAGGAAGCCATCGACTACACCTCCTCGCGCTGGCCGAAATAATTTTTCATAAAACATTTTTTGCTGAGCCCAAAACTCCGCTCCTCGGTGTCTTTGTATGCAAACACGTGAGGAGGACTGAGGCGATGTTTGAGGACAGCCTGGTTGAATCCGGTGGAAGACTTGCAGGCCGGCATCCGTGGACGACGTTAGCTTCGTTCCTGATGCAGAGCACGATACTGACGGCGCTGGTACTGCTGTCGCTGATCTACACCGAGACGCTGCCCAGCCAGCGGTGGATGTATGTGCTGGAAGCGCCACCTCCGCCTCCGACCGCGCCGGCGCCATCGCATTCGGTAGTCACGTCAGTCTCGCGCGCGTCTGCGATGCAGAACGCGTTCACTGTTCCCGCTGAAATTCCGACTCACGTCGCCAGGATTCGCGATGCCGATGCGGCACGTCCACCGCAGATCGGGGCATCGCCGGATGGCGTGGTCGGCGCTTTGCCGGCCGACGGCTCGTCGCGCGTAACGCAACTTCTCACCCACACCGAGCCAACGGCACCGCGACTCACTGTGCAGAAGGTTCGTGTCTCATCCGGTGTCGCACAAGGATTACTCGTGCGGCAGGTGAATCCGGCTTATCCGCCGCTGGCCAAAGCCGCGCGGATCGAAGGGAAGGTCCTGCTGCAGGCGACCATCGGTAAAGACGGAACGGTAGAGAATCTGCACCTGATCAGCGGACATCCCATGCTCGCGCCGGCTGCAATCGACGCGGTGAAGCAATGGCGCTACAAACCGTACTACCTGAATGCCGAGCCGATCGAAGTCGAGACGACGATCACGGTGAACTTTTCGCTGAGTCAATAAAGTCGTTCGCGAGTCACGCGCCAGCAATCTTGACGTGCGATTTTCGCGTCCCTCGGGTTGCCGACGGGCCGCGCAATGTGCGACAGTGTGTGTTCCCGGCCAGTGAGCTACGAAAGTTCGCGCGCTCAGGCAACGGTTCACACAGCGTCGCTATCGCATCGAAGCAGCCAACGATAGAGCATCTCGTCGTGCGCAGTGTAGAGGCAAAGCAAATGGCAAAGAAAGTTAAGCCCAAGTCATTCGAAGATGTCGTTTCATGGTTCCGCAACAATGGCTTTGAGATCACTGAAGCTCCCGGTGCGAGCGGTCGTGTGTTTCTGAAAAAGTATCAGTGCTCGGCTGCCATTGAACGTGCTGACGATGGAAGCGCGAAGATCTTCGCCTATCCCGGATACCTGATCAACGGTGAGATCTCGAAGCTAACGGATCTGGGCCATCAAAAAGTTTTGAAGACGTCGAAGAATACCTATCCCGCAACCGCCGATCACTTGCGCGCCTTGCATGAATTCAGCGAAGAGCTCAAAGAAGGTCTCGGCGGCATCAGCCTCTACAACGAAGGCCTGGGCACGGTCAGCGAGTCTTATATGTACGATCGTTTACGCGGACGCGACCTGCCCGAAGCCGAGCGTCCCAAACGCCCCTGGCAACGCGCAGCACCAGGAAAGAAGAGGGCCTGAGAAGCTCGTTTCGCCGATGTGTCGCTCATGCCATGGGTTGTAAGACCGCCCCTACAAATAGTTCTCTCTCGCTTGTAAACCATCTCCCCTCAATCTCTATCCAACTACGTAGGACGGATTAAGAGTCCAGTCCGCGGATTTGGTTTTTCTCCAGGGAGGAGCATTAGTTTATGAAGCGTTTAGGACTTCTGTTGGGGTTGTTGGTTCTCAGTGCGGGCATGGTTTTCGCACAGGACAACACATCCACTTCGAGCAACACGACCACCACTACGACTGCAAGTAACGACCAGAGCCAGGCCAGCGATCAGGCGCAGGACAACTCGCGCAAGGCTGCCGCTGAAAAAGATGAAAACGCTGCTGACTCCGAAAAGCAGGCAGCGAAAGATGCCGGCACCAAGACAGGCGAAGAGCACGACAAGGCTGTAGCCCGCCTCGATGACGCCGCAAAGGACTTGAATGAACTGCTGGCCGCCCCTGATAACGGGATCCCGGACAGCGTTTACACCAAAGCGAAGTGCGTTGCCGTAGTTCCGTCGATGATCAAAGGCGGATTTATCTTTGGTGCAGAACATGGACGTGGCGTAGCTTCGTGCCGCCTGCCGAACGGAGGATGGAGCGCTCCAGCCTTCTTCACCATGACCGGCGGCAGCTGGGGCGCGCAGATTGGCGCCGAAGGCGTTGATGTCGTCATGCTGATCATGAACGATAACGGCATGAATCAGTTACTGAGTGCCAAGTTCAAAATTGGAGCAGGCGTAAACGCGTCGGCTGGCCCGGTTGGCCGTGATGCCTCCGCCAGCACCAGCTGGAAGATGAATTCCGAGATCCTGACCTACTCGCGCTCGCGCGGGCTGTTCGCTGGTGCAACTCTGAATGGCACCGCCATTCACGATGATCAGAACGCGATGATGGGTTATTACGGCCGCAGCGTCGGCTTCCGCCCGGTGCTCACCGGACAGGTGAAGGACACGGGAAAGGCCGATATGTTCCTGTCGACTTTGCGCCACAGCCGCGCCGAAGTAAACGCGCAGGCGCACTAACCACAGCTTCGCCGGTCAACCAGCCGGCTGAACGAGGTGACGAAAGAGCGGTAGAGCGAATGCTCGCCGCTCTTTTTATTTGCTGGGCAGGGTCCGGTACACTGCTTCTCTGGAGGCGTCCATGTCTCGATTGGGGCTGGTTCTATGTGCGTTCCTGGTTTTCGTTCAAGGCTTGGTCGGACAAGCCAAGATGCCGAAGGCGACGGCGGATCCCGAGTCGGCCATTCCGGCGGTGCTGCTGGCGCAAGTGGAAGCCTGGAACCGCGGTGATCTGAAGGGCTTCATGGACGGCTATTGGAAGTCGCCTGACCTGGTTTTTGCTTCGGGAACGCAGGAGACGCGAGGCTGGGAGCCCGTCCTGAAGCACTACCAGGAACGCTACCAGAACGGTGGCGCGGAGATGGGAAACCTTTCCTTCTCGTTCACCAACGGCGTTCACGTCCTGTCGCCGGACTTCGCCTACATTGACGGCGAGTTTCACCTGAAGATGTCAAGCAACAAGGAATCGCACGGGGTCTTCACCTTGATCTTCCGCAAGTTTCCCGAAGGCTGGCGTATCGTCCACGACCGCACGTGCGCGGACTAGGGCTCTCTACAACTTTCGTCCGGCGCCGGCATCGAAAAAACTAACAGCCCATACCCCGCGGGTGTACAATCCACTCGTCTTGGGGTGGGGACCAGAGCCCCAGCTCGAGTCAGTGACAGGCGGTATCCGCCAAGGCGGAACTGTACTGGAGGTATTTGTGAGCATCACGACCGGCGACTTCCGCGCCAAAATCACCGCATCCACACTTCTCGACAAGAAACAACGTCACGAGCTCATCACCGTGCTTACCGCGTACGACTACGCCAGCGCACGCCTGGTCGACGAAGCCGGCATCGACATGGTGCTGGTCGGCGATTCGCTGGGCATGGTCATGCTCGGCTACGAAAACACCCTTCCGGTCACTGTGCAGGAGATGCTGCATCACACGCGAGCCGTTCGCCGCGGTGTGAAGCGGGCGTTCCTGGTGGCTGACATGCCATTCGCTTCGTATCACGTGTCGCTGCGGGACTCGCTGCGCAACGCGGCGCGGTTCATCAAGGACGGCGGCGCCGAAGCAGTCAAGATCGAAGGCGGCGAGAAGCGAGCCCACCTGGTGGAGCGCATGGTGGAAGCCGAGATCCCGGTGGTTGGGCATATCGGGCTGACGCCGCAATCGGTTCATGCCATGGGCGGCTACAAAGTGCAGGGCAAGACGCTCAAGGCGATCGAGCAGCTCATGCACGACGCGCTTGCCCTCGAGCGCGCCGGCGCCTGCTGCGTAGTGCTGGAAGGCATTCCGCGAGAAGTGGCGGCCATGATCACCACTGAGTTGGAAATCCCGACCATCGGCATCGGCGCCGGTCCGGAGTGCGATGGCCAGGTGCTGGTCTTCCACGATCTGCTGGGGCTGACCTTCGCGCCGCCGGCCAAGTTCGTTCGCCGCTACGCCGACGTCGGCTCGATCATCAGCAACGCGCTGCTCGCCTTCAAAGACGATGTGAAGTCGGGCGGTTATCCCGCTGACGAAGAGTCCTATCATCTGCCCAAGGAGACCATGTCTGCGCTGCACACAATTGCCGAACGCAAGCGCAGTGTGCCAGTGTAGAAGCATGCGGTTTGTCTTGCGCGCGGGATTACTCGCGCTGATTTCATCGGGAACGGCGGTTGCACAGACCGGACAGACGGCCAAGCCGACGCATCCGCCTGCGGCTGACAGCCTGGAAGCACTACTGCCAGCCCAACGGCGGCTTCTGTTTCAACTACCCTCCATCCTGGAACATGATGGGCGAAATTTACGACGGCAACGGCGTCGTGGTTTCACCTCCGCAGAAAAACGATCCGACTCTTTGGAGCGAGGTCACGGTTGCCATGGTGGCGCCGCCGAAAGACAGCGACGAGGCGTTGGGGCTGGATGCCATCATCGAACAGGCTGCGGCGGGCATGCGCGAGTCGGGTCAGGATTTCCAGACCTTGCGGCGGCAAGTGCGCACGGTTGATGCGAAGCCGGCAGAGCTGTTGAAGGCCGAATATCACGAGAAGTCCACCGGACGCGACTGGATCGAAGAGCTGATCTTCATTCAAGGGCCCGACAATGAGATTTATTCGGTGGCGCTGAAGTGCGCTTCGTCCGATATCGAGCGCCTGGAGCCGGTATTCTCGGAGATCGTGCGCACGTGGAAGCTGCCCGAGCCCGAGCCGCTAGTCACGCCCGATGAAGTGGCCCCGGCGCCGCAAACGCCGAACCAGACCACTCCCCAGGTGCAGCCACACTGATGGTCAAACAACTTCCCACAATCTCTGCCATGAAGGCCGCCTGCCGCGCAGTCACACGCAGTGGCAAAACCTTGGGCTTTGTGCCGACCATGGGAGCGTTGCATGAAGGGCACATGTCGCTGGTGCGGGCATCGAAGTCGCGCTGCGATGTTACGGCAGTGTCGATCTTCGTCAACCCTTTGCAATTCGGACCGACGGAGGATCTGACGAAATATCCGCGACCCATCGAGCGCGATGTGGCATTGCTGGAAGGAGTGAGCGCCGATTTGTTGTTCCTTCCTTCGGTGGAAGAAATGTATCCCGCAGGGGCAAAGACGCGAGTGATGGTTGACGAATTGAGCGGCAAGCTGGATGGCGCGTCGCGTCCGGGTCACTTCAACGGCGTGACCACCGTCGTCAGCAAGCTGTTCGAGATCGTACGGCCGGATTTTGCCTTCTTCGGACAGAAAGACGCCGCCCAGGTTGCCGTGCTGCGCAAGATGGTTCGCGATCTGGATATGGATGTTGAGATGGTGGTCTGCCCGATCGTTCGCGAGAAGGACGGGCTGGCGATGAGTTCGCGCAACGTCTATCTCTCGCCCGAGCAGCGGCAGCAGGCGCTGGTACTGCATCGTTCGCTCATGCGGGTGCAGCATGCCGCCGATCAAGGGGAGCGCGATGCAGCCAAGCTGCGCCAGATTGGCGAGCAAGTCATCGCCGAGGAGCCGGGCGCGCGCCTGGACTACTTCGCCATCGTCGATCCGGACACTCTCGATGCAGTCGAGGACGCAGCCCGAGGCGCGCTAGTCGCAGTTGCGGCCTATGTGGGAACGACTCGCCTGATCGACAATATTCTGCTGACGTAGGACGAGCAACCAGTGGGATGAGAATCAGGTAGGATCAGCAATCAGATAGAGCTGGCCTTCAGGCCAGCGTCCAGGCTCGCTGGGCTCACTGCAGAGACGGCATCTTTTTCTTCTGCAATCCCGAGATCCACGCTCCTCCCAGCAGCAGCACTACCGGATAACACTCCAGCGTGTAACGCGGCTCGGGATTGGGCAGCGTGCCTAAGAAGGCCGAACGAAACACCACGAACAGCAGCATCATCCCGAGATAACGTGGCCGAGGGCCACGAAGGATCCCCATCAGCGCCGCCAGCACAAACAAGAGGTTCAATCCGCCCCAGATCACGCCGACAACGAACGACTCCATGTCGTCGCTGTACTCCCACCAGCGCGAGCTGACCGGCAGCATCTCGGTGCGCGGGCGCAGCCACATGTCGAGGCTGCGCAGAGTCGGCAGCCAGACGTAAAACCGGAAGGGATGCGCGTCGACGCGTTCTTTCGCCAACGCATGCAAACGCGCGTTCAACGCCGGATTGATGACCAGCACGCGCGCATAATCGTCAAGAGATTGCCTGGGTCTGCGCGCGTTGTTGCGAGTTGTCGAACGCACGCGAGGGCAGAGTGTTGATGTCGACCTTGTCTCCGGGAATTTCCCAGTACACTTCTTCGGTCGAGACATAGTCCACCGCCCAGGTTCGCGTCCAGCGATCCAAGCCATCCGGCACAAACTCGTCGGGATCGCTGGCTGACTGCGGCACCAGCGGCATGAAGCGATGGAAGTCGCGCCAATTGCGAATCGTCCAGGGAACCAGTGGGGCCAGCGAGATTGCCAGAACGACGACACCGGCGCAGAAGAGCCGGAAGCGTTGTTGAGGCGCCCGCCACATTCGCCAAAACAGGTAGAGGCCAAAGCGCGACCAGCAGAATGCCGCCGTCAGGGCGCAACAGAATCCCGCACGCAATCCCCACGCCGCACCAGGCCCACGCTGGCCAGCTGGCGTGACCCTCATCGCTCGCGCGAAATCCCGCGACTGCTGCATCCAGCGCCACCGCGACAAAGAAGATGCTGAGCGTCTCGGCCAGAGGGGCAACCGTATAGTTTGCGGTGAACGGGCATAAGCACGCCAGCAGGAAAGCCCATCGGGCTGCGCGATCGGAGACCGACCGCCGCGCCAGGTCGGCGATGAAGAAGCACGTCGCGACGTCGATAACGATCTGCGCGAGCAGCACAGCGTGGTAATGCTCGCGTCCGAACAGCACAAAACAGGCGGCCAGAAAGGCCGGATAACCTGGCAGCCGAATCCAGGTCGGGTGAACCCCGTCGCTGTGGGTCAGCCCGAAGACGCCCTGGTCGAGCCAATTCTTGGCAATGTCGCCATAGATGAGCGAGTCGCCGGTAACGTGAGGGAACCTGAAGTAGAAAAAGAGCCGCAGGGCGAAGGCCGCGAGAATTGCCAGGAGGAAGAATCGTGCCGAGCCGCGAAGGAGCTGCCAGAACGGAGTTGGCTGACTTGTCTCCCGCAGATTCCCGCCCGGTGCGCTCACGTGGCGAATATAGCAGGAGGGCGGCTGTCGGCGATGAGCCGTAGAGCTTGAGCTAACCCTCTACGAATCGAGCAGTTTCGCCTACTAGACAAACTTGGTTGGCGTCTCCGTTTCAAAAAACCGGCATAGAAAGCGAGTCTATCGTCGTTTAGTCGTGTTCCTACCCTCAAGAGAGGATGAATCCAAGGCGTTTCCCCGCTTCTACCCGCCGTAAGCCAAAGGCTATAAAGCACAATTTGCCCTAGCCCCAGCCGCCGTTTACGATTGAGTTGACCCGAAAGATGCCGCAATCCAAACCAATTTTCTACGATCCTGACCGTAAGCGCTGGCGGCGTCTGCGTTTCATCCTGGACTGCAGTGTCATCCTGGTGACGCTTCTGATCGTGCTGTTCGTTTTCTCGGTGGTTCGCGGGTCATCGGCTCCTGGGGTTGCGTTGCCCGATCTCAAGCGTCCGTATCACAAGCTGGCAGACAACCAGAAGCGCAAGCCGCCGCGCCGTGCAAACACGCACCGCAAGACGGTGGTTCCAGCGTCGCAGGTCGTCCTGAATTCCGACGAAGGTATCCGCGGCGCGTTCTACGTGCAGTGGGACGCGGCCAGCTTCGCGTCATTGAAGGAATACTATCCGCAGATCGACTTGCTCTTCCCCGAATGGATGCATGCTCTGACCGCCGATGGCCGACTGCAAGCTGCGACCGAATTGAATACTTTGTACGACGTCATCGATGAGAACGGCAAGGCGGAAGCCATCGACGACAAGGTCATGTCGTTCCTGAAGGGCGAGAAGGCCCAGACCGAAGTCTTTCCCCTGGTCAACAACTTCGATCCCACCACGAATAAGTGGAATCCTGACACCGCTAAGTTCCTCGGCGACCCCGGCGCGCGGGCTCGATTCATTCACGAAGTCCTGACCTTTCTGGGCAGCGATCATTACAAGGGTTTGACGCTCGACATCGAAGCCTATCCCGACGATTCACGCGACGACTACGGTCAACTCGTACAGGAACTCTATGGGGCGCTGAACGCCAAGGGGTTGAAGCTGTACATCGCGATTCCGGTAAACGATCGCACCTTTGACTACGCCGGAATTTCGAAGATCTCCGACGGCCTGATCCTGATGAACTATGACCAGCATTATCCGGGCGGTGATCCAGGAGCCGTCGCCAGCCAGGACTGGTTCGTGAAGAACCTTCAGGAAGCGCTGAAGGTAATTCCGAAGGACAAGATCATCTGCGCGGTCGGCAACTACGGTTACGACTGGGCGATGAAGAAGGGGCAGAAGCCCGGCACGCCACCGGAAGACATTCGCGGCGTCACCGTTCAGGACGCGTGGCTTGAGGCGTCGGACTCAGAAGCTGACGTCAACTTTGACGATGACGCGATGAATCCTCACTTCGCCTACTTGGACGGCGATGTTCGCCACGATGTCTGGTTTCTCGACGGCGTCACCGCGATGAACCAGATGCGCGCGGCGCACGCGATGGGTATCGATACGTTTGCCCTCTGGCGTCTGGGTTCCGAAGACCGTTCGTTGTGGGCGGTGTGGGATAAGCCGTTTGAAGCCGGAGCACCACAAAAGCTCAGCGCTGTTCCTCCGGGTCAGGACGTCGATGATGAAGGCGTGGGCGAGATCATCCGCATTCAGTCGAAGCCTACAGCGGGAGAGCGCAAGATCGTCGTCGATCCGGAGACCAATCTCATCAGCGACGAGATCTTCCAGTCTTTGCCGATGCCGTACGTGGTCGATATGTACGGCGGCACGCCGCAGAAGAAGGTTGCAATTACCTTCGATGACGGTCCTGATCCGGAATGGACGCCGAAGATTCTCGATGTGCTGAAGCAGTACGGCGCCAAGGCAACGTTCTTCCAGATTGGCAGCGAGGTCGAGAAGTTTCCCGGTATCGCCAAGCGGGTTTATAACGAAGGCCACGAAATCGGCAATCACACCTTTACGCATCCGGACATCAGCACGATCTCCAAGCGCTACTTCGAAGTCGAGCTGAATCTGACCGAGCGGCTCTTCGAGAGCAAGCTCGGCGTGAAGCCAGTGCTGATGCGTCCTCCGTATGCAATTGATGAAGCGCCCGACACTGCCGATCAGGTGCGTCCGCTGGAGATCTCGCAGGACCTCGGTTACATCGCAGTCGGCGAGAAGATTGATCCTAACGACTGGCGCGACAATCCGCGGCGCTCCGGCAAGGAAATCGCCGACGATGTCTTGGCGAATTTGCCGCCGTGCGCGCCCGGCAACCTGCGCTGCGGCAATATCATTCTGCTGCACGATGGCGGCGGCGATCGCAGCCAAACGGTGGTCGCGCTGAACCTGATTCTCGCCGGCTTGCGAGATAAGGGATACCAGGTGGTTCCTGTCTCGGAGCTGATGGGCAAGACGCGCGCCGACGTGATGCCGCCAATCACCACCAACGAGCGCTGGGCCGCGCGCGTCGACAGCCTGAACTTCTCGCTCTTTGGACTGATGCAGTCGTTCATCATCTTCGTCTTCTTCGTCGGCGATGTGCTGATGACCGGGCGACTGGTGCTCATTGGACTGCTGGCGAGCTACGACCGCTTCCATCGCCGCAAGGTGGTCTTCGATCCGAGTTACCAGCCCGCAGTCGCTGTGCTGGTTCCGGCGTACAACGAAGAGAAGGTTATCGAGCGCACGGTGCGCTCGGTGCTTGACTCCGATTACAAGAATCTGCGGGTCATCGTTATCGATGACGGCTCGAAAGACGCCACGCTTGAAGTCACACGCAGCGCATTTAGGGACGAGATTGCTGCTGGCCGCGTGACATTGCTCACCAAAGCGAACTCTGGTAAGGCCGACGCGCTCGATTTCGCCCTGGAGCAAGTCACCGAAGAGATATTCGTGGGCATCGATGCCGATACCATCATCGCGCCCGACGCCGTTTCGAAGCTGGTGCCGCACTTCAGCAATCCCAAGGTCGGCGCGATTGCCGGAAATGCTAAAGTCGGAAACCGCGTGAATCTGTGGACGCGTTGGCAGGCGCTGGAATACATCACCAGTCAGAACTTCGAGCGGCGCGCGCTGAACACGATGAATGCGGTCAGCGTTGTTCCTGGCGCGATTGGCGCATGGCGAACAGCGGCCGTGCGCGAGGTTGGAGGCTATCACCATGACACCGTGGCCGAAGACGCGGATCTTACGATGGCGTTGCTGCAAGCCGGTTATTGGGTGAACTACGAAGACCGCGCGCTGGCCTACACCGAGGCTCCGACCACCGCGAATGGCCTGATGCGGCAGCGCTTCCGCTGGTCGTTCGGCATCATGCAGGCAGTGTGGAAGCACATCGAAGCGGTGAAGCAGAAGGGCGCGCTCGGGTGGGTTGCAATCCCCAACATGGTCATCTTCCAGATTCTCTTGCCGCTGGTTTCACCCTTCATCGACATCATGTTCGTTGTCGGCGCTCTCAGTTATTTCGTCGACAAGTATCGTCATCCCGAGTCGGCGAATCCAGCGGACTTCCACAAGCTGGTGGTCTACTTCGCGCTGTTCATGGTGATCGACTTCATCGCATCGACCATCGCGTTCACCCTCGAGCGGCAACAACCCGGCGGCAAGCGTGACTTCCTGCTGCTGGGCCACGTTTGGTTGCAGCGCTTCGCTTACCGGCAACTGTTCTCGCTGGTGCTGATCAAGACGCTGAAACGCGCGATGGAAGGCCGCAGTTTCGCCTGGGACAAACTGGAGCGCACGGCGAGCGTGAAGCAACCGGTCAGCTTGACCCGCGAAAGGCCGGCGCAATGACACCGCTTCCGAAACCAGGACTCGACCTCAGCGTCAACGTTGCCGGAATCACCTTCAAGAATCCCATCCTCGCGGCCAGCGGCAGCTTCGCCTACGGCATCGAGTTCGAAGACATCGTGACCTTGAGCCGATTGGGCGGCTTCGTGACCAAGGGCTTATCGCGCGAGCCAATGGCGGGCAATCCTCCGCCGCGACTGTTTGAAACTGCGGCGGGAATGTTGAACGCGATCGGGCTGCAGAACATCGGTGCTCGCGCCTTTCTCGACGAGAAGCTGCCACTGCTCCGCAAGATCGGCGACGTCGTCTTCCTGTGCAACGTCTTCGGGCATTCGCAGGATGAATACGAAGATGTCGTGAGGATGCTCAACGACGGCGAAGGTATTGCAGGCTATGAACTGAACGTTTCCTGCCCGAACACCAAGTGCGGCGGTATTGCGTTCGGCAGCGATCCGCGCATGCTTTATGACGTCGTGAGCGCAGTGAAGAAGATCGCGACGCGTCCGCTCATCGTGAAGCTCTCGCCCAACGTTACCAGCATCGCCGACATGGCGCGCGCCGCTGAAGAAGCCGGCGCCGATGCGCTGTCGCTGGTCAACACGTTTGTCGCCATGGCCATCGATGCCGAGACGCGCAAGCCGCGCATCTCCAACATCACCGCCGGACTTTCCGGGCCGGCGATCAAGCCCATCGCGGTGCGCATGGTTTGGGAAGCGAAGAAGACGGTGAAGATTCCGATCATCGGTCTGGGTGGAATCAGTACTGCCGAAGATGTAATCGAATTCATGCTGGCTGGCGCAAGCGCGATCGAGGTGGGAACGGTTAACTTCTGGGATCCGTGCGCGTGCGAGAAGTTGGTAGATTCGCTGGAGAAATGGTGTCTGGAACACCGCGTAGACAAGATCAGCGAGTTAACCGGCGCGCTGGAAGTCTAGAGTAGTGCGCATTTTCTGTCACAATCGGTTACTTCACGCCATCTCAGTAACTCCCCTCCCTCAAAATCCGTAAAGTGTTGCAAGTAAAGAACAATCCTGGATGATTCCCGCCAAAGTCTTGCAAGCAAAGAGCTTGCGCGCAAAGTCGTGCAGCGGCTGGATTAAAGCCGGGTTTGGTCCGATTCTGCCAGGTTACCGACGGTCCGTGCGGCAGGGTCTCTGGGTTACTCCGAGGTGGCTGCTTTCGCTTCCTGTAGCTTCTGGACGCTGGTGATGAGGTTGGCGTCGACAGGGAGGATGGCCGATGTGCGGGTGATGTCAAACAGGCGCCGCACCTGTTCATGCGGGCCGGCGATGCGGAAGTGGCCTCCGAGTTCGGCCATCTCGCCATAAATCCGCATGATGATGCCCAGACCGGCGCTGTCGACGAAATCCACGTTCGTCAAATCGAGCACCATCTTGCGCGCGCCCTTGGCAAACATGGAGTTGATCATCGCTTCCAGTTCGCTCAGACGGGTTCCCAGAGTGAAGCGGCCCGCGCAGGACACGCCGGTGATATCCGGATCATAGTGAAACACTTCCGTGGTCAGGATCATGAGGTTGAACTCTCGTCTCGGGAGCGGCTACCCACAGTATCACGGCTTTGTTTTCATTCAAATAACAAATGCTATTGCAAAAAACTGCTGGCGGGCGCGTATTGCAGAAATAGCTTCGCCGGCTCCTTGAATGACGGAGAGGGAACAACTATGCTTAACGACATCCCTGCGTGCTTCACGCTGCGCGCCTTCTTGCCAAGGAGCCACTCATGAAACCGTATCGCTCGCTGCCGACATTGCGGATGTTTGCCTCCGTCGCGTTGGTAACCCTGTTGACCTGCGCGGCCTCTGCGCAGAACTACGTCGCTCCCAGCAATCCTGTGGTGGGCTCTCCGAATACGGTCACGGCGAACGCGCCCGTGCCTCGACCAGCGACGCAGCCCTGTACGGTGACGCTCTTCCAGAATTTCGATTTCGCCGACTTCAATCCCAAGCCGTTTAACTACGCGCCTCCGGCAGGATGTCCCGGCCCGTGGGCTGCGGTGGTCTTCGAGGCTGACTGGTCGGTCGATCCCGGCGTGCAGTATGACCGCACCGCCAATATCTGGATCGGCGCATCGAATATCTTCTTCGGCACAACGGCGGAGCCCTCGCAGAACTTCACCCGCACCTGGCACACCGAAAGCAATCTGACCGAAATGAGCCCGCTGTTCACGGTGGCGCAGGCGGGTCAGGTGACGCTGGGCAACCTGGTCAACAACCAGTACACCAGCCACTATCACGGCAGCGCGTATCTCCAGTTTTATCCGCTGGCGCAGGGTCAGAATCCGCCCGCAACGGCTGGCGTGGTACTCCCGCTGTCTGCCGGTTCGACCGGCGGGACCGTCACCTTGAACACGCCGAGCGATCAGATGGCAGGAACCTTCACCATGCCGGCCAACGTGCAGGCGGCTTACCTGGATGTTTTCGCGCAAGGCCAGTCGGGTGATGAGTTCTGGTACACCTGCGCTCCCAACGATGTGGCCGGTGAGCTGTTCAGCTGCGGCAACACTTCGTTCCGCGAAGCCGAAGTCAGCATCGACGGAACGCCGGCCGGCGTTGCCCCCATCTACCCGTGGATCTTCACCGGTGGCATCGATCCGTTCCTGTGGCAGCCGATTCCGGGCGTGCACACACTCAACTTCGAGCCCTATCGCGTCGACCTGACGCCGTTTGCCGGCGTGCTGAGCAACGGCCAGCAGCACACGGTCGCGGTGAGCGTTTACAACGCCAATGGATACTTCGAGGCAACCGCGAACCTTCTGCTGTATCTCGATTCCGGTTCCACCCAGATCACCGGCGCAGTGACGACCAACAGCATCACGCCACCCGACCCGCGATCGTGGAGAACATCACGGCGCTGCCGGCGATCGTGTGGGGAACACTGTCGGTGACCTCCGACCGCGGTTTCACGGTTGAGGGTTATGTGAATACCTCTCACGGACGCGTCGATACCAAGGTCGTGCAGAGCATCGACTACACCAACGCGCAAAAGTATTACGTGCGCACCGATGGCTCGATCGACGACCAGTATGTGGGCCAGGGCACCAGCATCTCGTCCAACACCACGACCACCGCCGGTTCCAACGTCACCACCAACAGCAAGCAGTATTCGTGGCCGCTGGTGCTTTCGTACGACTACAGGGCCAATCCCGATGGATCGTTCAGCCAGTTCAGCGAGATTCACCAGGGCTTCACCAAGACCGAGCTGATCAAGCTGAACGGCACTGCGACCTATTCCAGTTCGTATTCGGATGCCGTTACGCCGACCGACACGCTGATCGTCAGCGCCTCCGGTAACGTGACCACCCAGGGACAGGCGAGTTCGGAGACGTATCAGTACCAGAACTCGAATGGCGCCTGCTGGAACGAAACGTTGCATGCCTCGGCCGGGGACATTACCTCGGTGCAGGGAGGCAGCTGCCAGCACAATCACAACGTGCGGTAGAACTGCGGAAATAAAAATAGCCCGAGGCGACCAGCCTCGGGCTTTTGCTTTTGGAAATGTTTAAGCAAGTGCGGCTTCGCGGCTGCCAGGAAGTCAGCTCTGTGTCAGGGCACGACTTCAGTCGCGCCGCAAGGCTAGCTGGAGGTGCGGGCCTTCAGCCCCTGGTCAGTTGCCTGCATCGCCTAAATCCGGTCCCCTGAATAGACGTTAACCGGACGCGTAAACTCGTGCCCTGAGACAAAGCTGCCTAAGCCGAGGTCCTGGGTTTGATTCGCGGGAGATCGCACCGGTCAATTTCGAGGGTGAGCCAGCTGCGCCAGCAAGTCGTCGATCCTGGCCTGAAGGATGTTGCGAATTGAGCAGATGCCCAGCACCTTGCCGTGATCGTCGACGATGGGCATGTGCCGGTAGTGGCGCTCGATCATGACTTCGAGTGCTTCGCTGGGAGTCGTCTCCTCGGTGGCCATCTCGACCATGGGACTCATCAGCTCGCGCACCGGCGTCTGCCTGGGATCGCGCCCGCTCAGCGCGAACTTTGCCAGCACATCGCGCTCGGTGAACATGCCGGCAACAATTCCCTGATCGTCGATCACGGCCACCGCGCCGACGGCTTTGTCGATCATCAGGCGTACCGCATCGCTTACCGTCGCCGACAGATCGACGGTTGCCGGTCCTTCATCACACCATTGCAGCAGACTCATAGCGTTCCAATCCTTTCGGGGCGAGACTGCGAGGTTATGTGCATTGCGCGTCCGGAGTCAAGGACATGCGACCGAGCGAGTTGAGCAACTCCGCTAAGAAAGCGGATAATCCGGTATGTTCTCCCGACGGTTCTTATTCGCGCCGGCCGTTGTGCTGGTCCTATTCCTCAGCGCCTTGAGCGTGTGGGCGGCAAAAGAGTTTGTGATGCCGCGGCCGGAAAACGCCAACACCTATCCCAGCAAAGACGCGCACACCAATGAGAAGGTGACAGCCGCGATCGATGTCTACAACGCGCCCCCGAAGAGCGACATCTTTATCACGCCCTACACCCAGGAGGGCCTTCTGCCGGTGTACCTGGTCATCACGAACGACGGGGACCAGCCGATCGCGCTCACCAGCCTTCATGCCGAGCTGGTTACGGGCGGCCACAGCAAACTGGAATCGCTGATCAACGACGATATCTTCCGCCGGGTTGCGCACATCAGCGCCAGCAGTACCAGTCCGCAGCGTGCCGGACCAATACCGTTGCCGGGCAATACCAAGAACAAGAAGGCGCAGAAGCAGTGGGTGGAGATTCAGGCGGCTAACTTCGCAGCCGAGGCGGTTGAGCCGCATACCACCAAGGCAGGCTTTCTCTTCTTCGACGTGATGAACGTCCGGCAGCCGCTGCAGGGTTCACACGTTTACCTGACGGGTATTAAGGACGCCAGCGGAAACGAGTTGATGTACTTCGATATTCCGGTCATCGCTTCCAACGCCGCCAACGTGCAGTAGCTAAGAGTTGCTGCTGCCGGGGCGTGACGAGGGCATCGCTTTGCGCGGAGCGTTCGGTCACCGTGCGCAAGCGCGAGATCGAGTCGTCGTCAGCGAGGTTGGTGCGCTGCAGCAGGTCGCCGTATCGAGGATCTTCGCGAATCTGGTCGTAGATAGGCCCGACCTTCAGGTAGCAGAGCAGGATATCGCGGGCTTCCGCAGACTTTTCCAGCCAGTGGAAGGCGCTGTCGATATCGCCTACCCCCAGGTACAACATGACCCAGGACATGGGAGCCACGTACATTTGTTTCGCGGCTTCGTTCAAGCCTTCCACCAGGCTGAGAGCTTTCTCCTTGTCGCCGGCGCCTCCGTAGCAGGAGCCCAGCGGACCCAGCAGCAGAGGATTACGTTCGGCGAGTTCGTATGCCTTCTCCAACTCCGCGATGGCTTCGGAATACTCGCGCTTCTGCTCGAAGTTCAGCCCGACCACGATGTGAGCCTCGATATCGTGGGGATCGATTTCGAGCGCGCGGCGGGCCTGCTGAATCGAACGGTCGTAGTCGCGGCGGTAATGATAGACGCCGGCGAGATAAACATTGGCCGGAACCGAAAGCGGGTCGCTGGCAATCGCCGCGCGGATCTGCTCTTCGGCCTCATCAAAGCGGCCAGTCTGCACCAGCAGCAGGTTGTAATACACGCGCGTAATTGGCAGGCCGGGGTTAAGCTCCATGGCGCGCAGAAATTCGCGCTCGGCTTCCTGCCAGTTCCACTCGTACCACATGTGGATGATGCCCATGGAGGCATGCGCCTCGGCCAGAGTGTCGTCAGCGGCCAAGGCTTTCTTTGCGGCTTCTTTGGCTTCCGGCCACGCCACTGTCGGAGGGGCGAGTCCCCAGGACGCGACGCCGACATAGTAGTCGGCGATGCCGGCGTAAGCAGGCGCGTAGTTGGGATCGAGTTCCAGCGCCCGCTGATAGTATTCCATGGCTTTCTGAAATCCCTCGGCGCTGCGCTTGTTCCAGTGAAAGCGGCCCCGGAGGTAGAAGTCGTAAGCTTCGAAGTTGTCGGTGTAGCGTTTGACCAGGCCGCTGCTGCCGATCTTCGAGCCCAGTTCGACCTTCAGCAGGTCGGCAATCGATTGCGCAATCTCTTCCTGCACTTCGAAGATGTCAGTAATCTTGCCATCGAATTTCTGTGACCACAGGCAGAAGCCGTCGCTGACGTTCACCAGCTGCGTGCTGACACGTACGCGATCGCCAATGCGGCGCACGCTGCCTTCAACGACTGCGGAAACCTTGAGCTGCTCACCGATAGTGCGAACGTCCTGAGCCTTGCCTTTGAACTCGAAGGCCGAGGTACGCGATACCACTTGCAGCCCCGGAATGCGCGACAACGCATGAATCAATTCTTCGGTGAGGCCGTCGCTGAAGTACTCGCTGTCGGGCTCGGAGCCATGATTCAGAAACGGTAGTACGGCCACCGAGGCGTGCGGTCGCGACGACACCGGAAAAACCGGCACCGAGCCGCTGCGAACAGGGAGGGAACGAAGATTGTCGACCAGTTCGGCCGCGTTGTCGGGGCGCTGCGTGCGGTCCTTCTTCAAGGTCTGCTGGATGAGCTGGTCCAGCGCCAGCGGGACGTCAGGGCGTCGGGCCGAAAGCGACGGCGCTTCCAGATCCATGATGGCGCGCATGATGGTGGCTTCACTGCCGGACTCGAATGGCCGGTCGCCCGCCAGCATCTCGTAAAAAGTCACACCCCAGGACCAGATGTCGGTACGGCGGTCGAGCGGGTCGCCGCGCAACTGCTCGGGCGACATGTAGGGGATGGTGCCGACAACGCCGCCGGTGTTGGTCAAACCCACATCGCGCGGCAGCTTCGCCAGGCCGAAGTCGACGATCTTCACACCGCCGTCAGGCAGCAGCATGATGTTGGCCGGCTTGATGTCGCGATGCACCACGCCCAGGCTGTGGGCTTTGGCCAGGCCTGCAGCAATCTGCTCAGCGATATTGACTGCCTGCTTCAGAGGCAACGGGCCGCGCTCCAGGCGCATACGCAGGTTCTCGCCCGGACAGAAGCCCATGACGATGAACAATTCGCCGTCGGGCGTCTCGCCAAATTCGTAGATGGTGCAGATATTGGTGTGGTCCAGCAAAGACGCCGTGCGCGCCTCGCGTTCGAAGCGCGTACGCTGCTCCGGGTTCAAGGCGATCTCGCGGGAGATGAGCTTGATGGCGACGGGACGCTGGAGCTTCAGGTCCAGGGCCTTATAGACCAGGCCCATGGCGCCTCGGCCAAGGCGTTCGGTTACGCGGTAATGCGAAATTGTACTGCCGATCATCCGTATGGCCCCGGGGGAATGCGCACTGCTACGACTAATTCGGCAGCTTATTGTAACGCTTCGCTGGCCACCCGCGTCAGCAGGCTGATGGTCTGGAAGGCGCTGACGCCCATCAGGGCGTGATGCTCCTCGGTGAGCGGAAGACTATCAAGCGCCTGGTTCAGATCGTCGCGGTGCTGCGGGTCCAGCTTCCCGTGGAGCAGCAGGTTGCTGAACGCCTTACGCGGCACGCCAATGCGGTCTGCCGTAGCTTCAAAGAAAGCGACGTCGGGCGGAGTGCCTTCCAGCACAGCGATGAAGCCCAGCAGAGCCACCGGGTGAACATGCCGGATCCAGTAATACTGCGCTCCCGCCAGAGCAGCCGCGGACGGCGGCGGGATGCGCTTCAGCACGTCCTGCCGCTGGTAACCCAGCAGCTCCAGATCGTCGAGCACCCAGTCGTCGTGGCCCGTCTCCTCCGGAATGTGATGGCGAAAGTACGCCAGCATCCCTTCGGCGATGGGATCCTTTCCCAGCCGCTTCTCGCATTCTTCCGCGGCATTCTTCATCAGCGGCACGCTGCAGCGGATGACCGAGTGATTACGGAAGAGAAATTCCGGATAGATCTCACGCAGGCGGGGATGGCTCCATAGCGTCTCCGCTACGGCATCCATCTCCCCGCGCATGAGTTGAATTTTGCTGCGCAGACGGCGGCTATGGCTTACTTGAGTTTCGACAGCGGCCAGCATGTCAGTTCTCCATCTCTAGAAAACGATGCCGATGGTGCGGGAATTTCGCTGGGCAAAGTCGTCGCCCAGCTTGCTCTTGACGCTGATCAAAGCCGACACTTCGTCGTCCGTAAGACTGTTGATGAGCTGCTGATCGGCGGCGCTGAGTGCGGCAGCGGCATTGGGAAGAATTAAACCGGCTTGCGTTAGTCTCTGAACGTTGTTCACAGAACCCTCCTGGGGTTAACCACAGATTGCACAGCCGCGGCCATGAGCCGCACTTCAGAAAACAATGCCAATTGTGTTCTTCGAAGATCCGCTGATCGATGATGCGTTGCAATTGTTGTTGATCAGCGTTGTCCCCTGAACTTTGCCCCAGATGCTGATCAGGGCAGCAACTTCCGTCGAGGTCAGGTTGTTGATGATCGTCATTTCAGCTTCGGTGAAAACCGCGCTGGCGGTAATAACGCCGCCATTCATAAGGTCGCCCAGGTTCGACATAGAAGCCTCCGCTTTAAATTAAGTTGAAGACGTGAACCCATGGGATGATGGGAAGCCCGAGAAAAGTGGCATTCGCAAAGCTTCGTTCGGCAAGTATGAGCGCGTAGACTCAGACGCAAAAAAATCGCCGCCAAGGAAAACCGGAAACTTTGATTCTCCTGTCGACAACCGTCTGAGCAGTCAAGTTTCCACAAGGTACCACAATTGCAAGCATTGTCAAGACACCGGCCATGTCGCCCATCGTTGACTCATTGCCGGCAAACCAGTGGTTTCGAGAGCTCATCCTACAGCTCTGGGAGCGCCGCTCGTGTCCAATTCCGATCTCACGTCCATTCTTTGTCTTCTTTTGCTTCTGGTTGGATTTGCCCAGTTGCTTGGCTACTGCTTTCTGAAGTTGCGCCAACCCAAGGTAGTTGGGGAAATTCTGGCGGGCATCGTACTGGGACCGGCATTGCTGGGGCGGCTACCGTTCATCGAACATCTCCTGCATGGCAGCAAGCGTCCCGGCGAGATTCTGGATTTCGTGTACTGGTTGGGACTGTTGCTGCTTATGTTTCTCTCAGGCGCGGAAACCCGGCAGCTCTTCACTCGCGAAGAACGCCGCGAAGTGGGCTGGCTGACGGTCGTCGGAACCGGCCTACCGTTTCTGCTGGCGCTGCTGCTGGGGCCGTGGCTGATTCGGCCCGCGCTGGCTGGCCCCAACGGCAATCGCCTGTCGCTGATCATTGTGCTGGCCGTCGGGGTTGCGGTTACCTCGGTTCCAGTAGTGTCCAAAATCTTTGCCGATTTAAAGATCCTGCACACTCGATTCGCGCGGCTGATCCTGGGAGTGGCTGTGCTTGAGGACATCGTGTTGTGGCTGGCGCTGGCGGTGGCGACCGCGCTGGCCGGCAAAGGCGCGCTTGATCCCCGCAGCATGACGTACCATCTGCTCTCGACGGTCGCCTTCTTCGCCCTGGGGTTGACGATCCTGCCGCGCGCCATCAAGCGCATCAACAAGTCGCGCTTCAACGTGCTGGCGCAACATTCGCCTCTGGGCTACGCTATCGCGGTTCTCTTGGGATACTGCGTGGTGGCAGGAATGCTCGGCGTCAGCCTGGTGTTCGCGGCTTTTCTGGCAGGGTTCGCGGTGGTGCACAAGAAGCGCCGGCTGTTCGCCGAGGCGCTGGATGCCATCGGCAAAGTTTCCTTCGCCTTCTTCATTCCCGTGTACTTTGCCATCGTGGGGCTGAAGCTCGACCTGGTTCACGGATTTTCGCTGTGGATGCTGACGGCTTTCCTGCTGGGAAGCTGCATCGTGAAGTTGCTCTCGGTTTCGTTGGCAGGACGATTTGCCGGCTTCCGGGGTCTCGATCTTTTCAATCTTGCTATTACCACCAACGCTCGCGGTGGTCCGGGTATTGTGCTGGCGAGCGTGGCCTTTGAAGCCGGAATCATCAGCCCGACGTTCTATACAACCCTGGTGCTGGCGGCGGTGCTGACCTCGCAAATCGCGGGCGCATGGCTGGACTACGTGTTGCGCCGGGGCTGGCCGCTTCTGACTCCTGCGGCAAGAGAAGAGACAGTACTCGTCGGCGAGAGCACGCCCTATGCAGCGTAGACCTCCACTGGCGAGAGCAACCACTTTTCCGGCACAATCAAGAGATGTTCGCGCGCAAAATCCGAGTGGAGTACGAAGAAGGCGGGCAGAGACTCGCTTGTCCCATGAAGTGGCTGGACAGTTTCAGCATGCGCAACTTCACCAACGACCAGGTTTTTGACGACACCATTCCCACCGCGGACGGCGAGATGGAAATCGGAACGCATGTGCCTCTGGAGCGCCTGCGTGCGGCAATGGAAGACTGGTTTCGCCGAAAGAGCTATCTTCCCCGCAACGCCATGCTGCTGGTCGAAGAACGAAGCTAATGATTACACGCATCGTATTCATCGCTATCGCTGGTGTCCTGGTAATCGCGGCCTTCTGGGCCTACCACCACGATCAGAAGCTGAGCCAGAACGCCTCCCAGGTCACCATTGGCGATGCCAGCGAGGTGGTGCGCCAGCTACTTGGCGATCCCAGTCGAAACGGGCCGTGCGGCTCGCTGACCGCGGTTCCCAAAGGTTGCACCGCCGAGTTCGTCTACAAGTACTGGTACTCGATCTTTCAGCCGAAATACGAAGTCATCTGGTTCGATAACGCCGATAAGGTCATCGGCGAACAGCACGTCCAGTCTCAGTTCTAAGCTGCTATTTCTGCGTTCTGCTCGACCAGGCGGACGACGTTGTCGAGCGTCTTTTGCAAGCCGCCTTCGATTTCTTCTTTGTTCGTTTTCCTGGTGTGCAGCTTAACGGCAACCTGCGATGTGTCGCCCTGCCCCGTAACTTCCAGTTCGCCGTGGTAGTCGTTCGGACCTTCGGAACTCCACTGCAACTTCTTGGCCGCTTTGTCTACGTGGAACTTCGCCTTGCCGGTTTTCTTTTCGCCGTGGACGTCGGCAGTGACTTTCACTTCATCGTTGCCGGCCCCTTCCGCACTGGTCATGCTGCTGAAATATTTGGGCAGGTTGCGAATGTCGGAGAGGTAGTCGAACAAGGCATCAGCCGAAGCTTTCACACTTGCGGTGCGCTGATAATCAGGCATGGAACACTCCTTTAAGCGTGCGTTTGTTGATATCTGAATGCCTTTCGCCTCTTCGGGTTGGACGTGGTCCGTAACTCCGTTTTCCCCGCGGTAGGAAAACTTTCTTCGCTGGAAAAAGCGTTTAGGAAAAACAAAAGGCACAGCCATGGCTGTGCCACATCGTCAAACTTCGAGGTCGTGGTACTTACTTCACCGGTCTTGGGACCGGCGGCCTTGACCTCGGGCGGAGCATCGAACTTCTCAAAGTTCTTGGCGAAGCGCGCCGACAAATCGGCAGCCATCCTGTCGTAAGCAGCCTTATCCTTCCACGAATTGCGGGGAGACAGCAGCTCCGACGGCACTCCGGGACAAGATTTCGGAATGCTGAGGCCAAAGGCCGGTTCGATTTCGTACTCCACTTTCGCCAGTTTCCCCTCGACCAGCGCATCAACCATGGCGCGGGTGTACGGCAGACTAATGCGCTTGCCGATGCCGTATGGTCCGCCCTGCCAGCCGGTATTGACCAGCCAGCATTGGGCGTTATGCTCGCGCAGCCGCCGGCCCAGCATCTCCGCGTAAACCTTGGGTGCCAGCGGCATGAAGGGTGCGCCGAAGCAGGTCGAGAAGGTCGCCTGCGGCTCGGTCACACCCGCCTCGGTTCCGGCAACCTTGGCCGTGTAACCCGACATAAAGTGATACATCGCTTGCTCCGGCGTCAGCCTCGATACCGGGGGCAGAACGCCGAAGGCGTCCGCCGTGAGGAAAACGACATTCCCAGGATGACCTCCGAGTCCGGGAATCACCGCATTCTCGATGAAGTCTATGGGATAGGCAGCGCGGGTATTTTCGGTCCTGCTGTCATCGTTGTAGTCAGGGACGCGGGTAATGGGATCGAGCACGACGTTTTCCAGCACGGAGCCGAAACCCAGCGCGTTATAGATTTGGGGCTCGGTTTCCGGACGCAGGCCGATGCACTTGGCGTAGCACCCGCCCTCGAAATTGAAGATTCCTCTCTCGCTCCAGCCATGCTCATCGTCGCCAATCAGGCGGCGTTTGGGGTCGGCTGACAGCGTTGTTTTGCCCGTTCCCGATAGTCCGAAGAACAGCGCGGTCACGCCATCCTGCCCGATATTCGCCGAGCAATGCATCGGGAAGACGTTTCGCTCGGGCAGCAGGAAGTTCATGATGCCGAAGATCGACTTCTTCATTTCGCCGGCGTATTCGGTGCCGCCGATGAGCACGATCTTCTTGGTGAAGTTAACGATGATGAAAACCGGGGAGTTCGTGCCGTCCCGCTTAGGGTCGGCGAGGAAGCTGGGGGCGCTGATGACGGTGAATTCGGGTGCGTGATTCTTGAGCTCTTCCGGCGTCGGGCGGATGAACAATTGCCGGACGAACAGGTTGTGCCAGGCAAATTCGTTGATGAACTGCACCGGCAGCCGGTAGTTTGGATCGGCGCCGCAGTACAGATCCTGCACAAACAGCTCTTTACCGGACAAATACTCGAGGACGCGTTCGTAGAGGGCGTCAAAGATCTCGGGCGAGATGGGCAGATTCACCGAGCCCCAGTCCACGCGGTTCTCGGTGATGGCGTCCTTCACGGCAAACTTATCTTTCGGCGAGCGGCCGGTACACTTGCCGGTCGAGGCCACCAGCGATCCGCGAGCGCCCAATTCGGCTTCACTGCGGCGCAACGCCGCTTCAATCAGTTGCGGCGGGTGAAGATTGCGATGAACGTTTTTTTGCCCGAGCAGTTGGGTCACATCGGGAGTCTGCAGTAAAGAGGACATAGAACGTATTCCTTCATTCAGGCCGAACATGGCAAGCTCCGGCAATCGGGATTGGAATTCCGGAGCAGCGCAGAAAAACTCAACAGAATAGATGCAAACGGGCCCGGTCAGGCGAGGTCAGCGAGCAGGTTGGAGAGCTTCATCCATTACGGCTTTGAGCTGGTCGAGAGTTTCCTCGACGGTCAGGGTATACATCTCGCGGCCGTTGTCCTCACCCGATTCAATTGCCCACTTCAAGTAATGCCCGGCAATCTGAACCGCCATCGGATCGGTGATGATCTTGCCAGTTTGCCGGTTGTATTCCACCCATGCCATGTGGGGCAAGGCAATCCATACGGGGCGATCGTCGACCATGAACTTGATGTCAACGGCATCGGCATGCCGCGTCGCGATGGCGACGATTAGGGCCTGATAGCGGCAATACAGCTGCTTGCCGCTCCAACGGTCAACCGCATGGAATTCGTCATACATAGTTAGAAATCATAGCTGACCGCCAAGCGTAGGGGCAACGGGAAGAATGCCAGGCCCAAGCCAAAGGTCTGTGGTCGCGGCTCAGCTCCTTTGCCGCTCTTCGCCCAGTGTGACAGGCACCCGCATCTTGCGGCTGCCGCGATAGATGGTGACGAATACCCGGTCGCCGGCGCGGTGCTTATTCATGGCATTCGCCAGGTCCTGCTGATCGCCGATCTGGTCGTTGTCGATGGAGACGATCAGGTCGCCGCCAATCATGATGGGTGTAGCGCCCAGATAGGCGCGCTCGTTGCCACCCTTCAGGCCCGCCTGGTCGGCTGCGCCGCCGGGGACGACGCGAATGATCAGTACGCCGTAGTTAGCCGGCAGGCCGATCTCCTGCGCCAGCTCAGGACCGATGGGCAGAGAGACGATGCCCAGCGATGGGCGGCGCACCGAGCCGAGCGTGATCAGGTCGTTCAGCACGGCCTTGGCGGTGTTGATCGGGAATGGCGAAACCGATGCCCGCGCTCTGGTTGGAGCCTCCCGTCGCAATCATGCTGTTGATGCCGATGACCTCGCCGTGCGAGTTCAGCAGCGGGCCGCCGGAATTGCCGGGGTTAATGGCGGCGTCGGTCTGGATGGCTTCTTCGATGTATGCCCCCTCGGGGCTGCGGATCGGACGCAGCGAGCTGATGATGCCGCGCGTCATGGTTCCGGAAAGTCCAAATGGATTGCCGATGGCGAACACCTTCTGGCCGACCTGCAAATTCTTGGACTCGCCCAGCACTGCGGGAACTACCTCCGGCGCCTTGATCTGCACCACCGCCAGGTCATGCGCGCGATCGCGGCCGATTACCGTGGCGTGATAGGTTTTCTTGTTATGCAGGGTAACGTCGACCTGCGCGGCATCTCCCACAACGTGGTAGTTGGTGAGGATGTGCCCATCCTTGTCGATAATGAAGCCGGATCCCTGGCCTTCCTGCGGTACCGGGCCGAAGAAGAAATCGTAGGCGACGGTCTTCGAGGTGATGTTGACCACCGACGGGATCACCCGGTGATAGACCTCAATGTTATTTTCTTCTTCCGGGTCGAGCTTTTCCGGCCCCGCCGCTTCGCTCAACTCCACATGCGTAGGCCGTGCGAGGATGCCGGCGATCGGGTCTGTGCCCTGATGATGGGTGGTGAGCCAGTAAAAAGCGCTGGCAATAACGATGCCGAGTAGGAAAGGTCGTAGGAATCTCATGCTGTCTTGAGAATTTCTGCCGTCACGGTGACGAAACAGGAAATAGACGTCCTCTGACGAAAAGTGTAACGAAATCGGCAGTATCTGTGCACCTGTTGTGCTAGAGGGCCCGGCTTCGAGCCACTGCCTGCAGTTGTGGCCAGATGAGCTCGACCTGCCGCTCGGCATTCTCAACTGAGCCCGAGTTCTCAATCACATAGTCGGCGGCCGCGGCTTTCTGCTCGTCACTCATCTGTACGGCGCTACGGCGCTCCACCTCGGCACGGGCTGCTTCGACCGGGATTGCCCATGCGTTGCGCATAGCGCTGGACTTTGCGTTCGAAGTCGCAGGTCACAACCAGAATCTTGTCGAAATCCGTTTGTGCTCCAGCTTCGAGCAGCAACGCCGCCTCGACGACGGCGATGCCATCCGGATTGTTGCGCACGGTTGCGGCCATCCAGCGTTTCTGCGCCGCCACCACGGCTGGGTGGACGATGGCATTCAACTCCCCGATGCGATCGGGGAACACGATACTGGCCAGCTTCTTGCGATTGATGGTGTCGTCAGGATTGACGATGTCCCGGCCGAAGTGAGCGATGACGGCGTCGTATATTTCCGCGCCGGGAGCGTAGAGCTGATGAGCCAGATCGTCGGCGGACAGATAGTGTGCGCCGCGCCGGACCAGCATCTCGGCCACCGTCGATTTGCCGCAGGCGATGCCCCCAGTGAGACCTACTCGCAACATTTCACGCCCGTTGTTTTTGTCGAAGCCATCATGCCGCGTCTGAGACTGCTGGAAAGTATATAAGCCGGCATCAGCTACGGGTGAAGGTTGGGGATGTCGGGTTGCTGCTCGGTCAGCCGGGGCGACGGAAAGCGCAAAACGCGCCAACCGATATCGTCGATGCCCTGGTTGGAGTTAGACAGGGCCACAACGCCGACCTTGCGTTGGGAGTCGTACGCCAGGAACGAGCAATAGCCATTGGTCTGTCCGTTGTGATTGATGACGCCGTTCTGGATGTGCCAACCCAGGGCGACCTGCAATCCGGGCGAAACCGGACGGTGGACGCTCAGCATCTTTTTCATCGCGGGCTCAAGCGGCGTCTTGATGATGCCCATGTTGGCGGCGAGAAAGATCAGCAGGTCATTGACGGTAGAACGAATGCCTCCCGCGGGAGCCAGCGCCGGTATCTCCCAAGGGGGTGAAGTCCCCCGGCCCGGACCGTGGCCGGGAGTGAAGTTGGCTTTCATTGCAGGAGTCAGATGTATAGCCGTGCTTTGCATCCCAAGCGGCTCAGTAATGCGGGTGCGCAGCAGCGTCTCGTAATCGGTGCCCGCGCGCAAGGCGAGGATTTGCCCCAACAGGCCAACGGCGTAGTTTGAATACTCATACTTCTGCCCGGGATCGCGCGTCAGTTGGTAGTGACTCAGCGATTCGAACATCTGCTCCGGCGAGTAGTCCCAGGTCCAGCCGACGGGCATACGCGGCAGCCCCGAATAGTGAGTCGCCAAGTCCAGCAGCGTGATCTGTTTGCCGTTGCGCGTGGGCGCGTTTATCGAGGCGGGAAGATATTTCGAGATGGGGTCGTCGAGCTTGACCTCGCCTTTCACCACCATGTCGGCGAGTAACAGCGAGGTGAACACCTTGCTGATCGAGCCGATCTCGAACACGGTATCGCCGTCGGGAACGCGCGAGTCGGCACCGTCAAAGTGCCCGTACGCGATGATCTCCCGGCCACGCTTGGTGATGACGCCGACTACGATCCCGTGGCTCTTATGCTGGACGTCGATGTAGTTGACCAGCATGTCATGGATTTCTTTTGAAGTAGCCAACCGCGACGGAATAACTTGCGCGTGGCCCAACCCAACGCAAGACAGCAGAAACCAGGTCAGGAACGTAAAGCGGAGTAGAGGAAACCGGGATGCCATCGAGCCATAAGCCTAACGCATTTCTCCGTGTCGCGGAGTGTCAGCATGCTTTGTGTTGTAAAGTACTTGACATGCTCCAGTTGCCGGACTAGTGTATTTCCGTGCCAGAGTCGCGACCTTGTCGACGCAAGAGCAGCCGCCCGCCTGACGGCGAAACCCCCGCTGCCCTGGAACATCTGAGGGTAATTCGTCAGACCATGGAGCGCAGCTCGGCTTTCACTGCCGTGCCGGGGTGGGGCTTCTGCATCGTGGGAGTCACTGCCCTGATAGCGACTCCGATTGCCTTGCATCAGAAGACAGCCGAGGGATGGCTGGCGGCTTGGCTTATCGAGGCTATGGCGGCCGCGACGATCGGGCTGGCGATGATGCATCAGAAAGCCACCCGGCTCGGTACCGAGATCCTGTCGATCTCCGGACGCAGACTCTTCGCCGGACTGCTGCCCGCGCTCGCAGCCGGCGGTCTGCTGACAGTCGCCCTGATGTGGCAGGGGCCGGTGCGGCTGATACCGGGTGTCTGGCTGGTACTCTACGGCGTAGCCGTGATGCAGGCGGGAGCGTTCTCGGTGCGTACGGTTCCGGCCATGGGCGCGGCCTTCGTCGCCGCTGGCGCGATCACCCTGCCGTTGCCGTGGTTCTGGGCGAACGTCACGCTGGGCCTGGCTTTTGGCCTTCTGCATATCGGGTTTCGGCTCTGATCATTGCGAGGAGGCACGGTGGCTAGGCACGCGCTCAATTCAGAAGAGAACGCAGCTCCGCGCCGCCGACAAAGCGCCTCGCGGGAACACACGGCGGCGCCCGCCCTCAGTCTCGATCCTGTGATCCACGAGCGGGTGCGCCTGGGCATCATCAGCGCGCTGGCGGTCAACGATACGCTCAGCTTCAACGACCTGAAGAGCCTGCTGGAGATCACTGACGGCAACCTGAGCGTACACGCGCGCAAGCTGGAAGACGCCGGCTATGTGCGCTGCACCAAGTCATTCGTCGGCCGCCAGCCGCGCACCGAGTTCAAGCTGACCTCCGCAGGACGGCGTGCTCTGGAAACTTATCTGGAACAGATGGAGTCGGTGATCCGGACAGCCCGGGACAAGTAGTTCCGCCGCAAAACCTCCCGCAACTAGAAGAGCCTGAAAGACATTTCGACGTTGATCATCACCGGAACTGGTGTGCCTTGAAACAACGCCGGATCGAACTGCCACTTTTGCACGGCATGCAGCGCGGCTTTGTCCAAATCGGAGTTGAGCGGGCGAATCACGTACGGTGTGCTGGTGTTTCCCTTCTGGTCGACAATTATTAGCAGCAGAACGCTACCCTGCTCCCTCTGTTTACGCGCGCTCTCGGAATACACCGGATCTGGGGTATGTAGCGCTTTGGGCGGTTTGACGCCAACCCCAGCCCTGTAGACTTCCTCTCCCGTGGGGAAACAGGTACGGTTCAAATTAGCAAGATCTTTGGCTTGGGGACCTGAGGGAGGAGTCAATCTCTGGTGACTGCTTAGCTGCGAGAGAACCTCTTCGAATCGAGTCTGCTCTTCCGCTGAACACCGATTCTGCAACTCGGAAGCGGTTAAGAACACCTTGTTCAGGACTTCGCCAAGGCCTCCGTTTCCGGCAGGCAGCTCAATGTCGATATCAACCTTCTCGCCGGTAAGTCCCGCTCGGAAGATATTTGCCTTCGAATCGTACTGCGCAAACGTTCGCTCTCCCCTAATGTGGAGGTGCTGATCTTTTATCTCTACGGCCTTCACGAAAACGCGAGCATCGAGTTGACCAAAACCCTCACTTGCAGGCGTGAGCAGCCGGCCGCTTTCATCAAATCTCAGATCCGTTCCCACGTAATAATTGCGAGGCACCACTAGATGGTTCAGTAGTGCGTCTTTGATTTCCGGCTGCTGTCCCGATGCAAGCACGCTGCAGAGAGCGAAAATAAAAAACGCCGCAGGCTTCCATTTCATAGGATGCGTATCGTAACACCCTTCACGAAGCATCGCGGTGATATCGTGAGTGCGACGGAACGGTGACGTTTCCCATGTCGCCAGGCAAGGCAAATACCCATCATGCTCTGGTTCGCAATCTTCTTTTTTCTTTCCGGCCTGTGCAGCCTGGTTTATGAGCTGGTCTGGCTGCGTCTGGCTATGGCGCGCTTTGGGGTTACGACCGCGCTGGTCTCTATTCTGCTTTCGGTTTTCATGGCCGGATTGGGAGCCGGTTCGTGGCTGGCTGGACGATGGGTGCGACGCTATGGTGACCGCGTCAAGTTTCCGCCGCTGCGGCTGTATGCGATCTGCGAGTTGGTGATCGGCGCTTCGGCGCTGCTGGTTCCGCTGGAGTTGTCGTGGGGCAGTCGGCTGCTGGAAGGGCTGGGTGGTAATGCGACAGTTTCGTCCGGCACGTTCTACCTGCTCTCGGGCGTCGTGGCTCGCACTGACTTTGATTCCGTGGTGCGCCTGCATGGGCGGGACGATACCCCTGGCGATGTTTGCGATCCGAAGCGCGAGGCGCCAGCAGTCGCAACGCTCCTTCAGCTTCCTCTACATCGCCAATGTCATGGGCGCGGTTGCCGGTGCGGCCCTTGCGCCCTCGCTGGTGGAGCTCTATGGATTCCACGGCACATTACAGCGCTGCGCGGTGCTGAACGGAGTGATCTTCGTTGCCGCCTCTGCATTGACCTTTGCGGCAAGCTGGCGCTCCGCCGAATTCGCACCCCAAGGAGTCCAGGCTTCGCCGATCGCGACCGCCAACAGCAGGACGATCCTGCTGCTGTTGTTCACCACCGGCCTGGCGACGATGGCGGCCGAAGTGGTCTGGATCCGCCTGTTCACGTATTTCGTTGGCCCATTTGTTTATTCGTTTGCGGAGATCCTTGCGGCGTATCTGCTGGCCACGTTCCTGGGCTCACAGACGTATCGCTTCTGGAGCCGCCGTGGAGCTCGCGCGGAAAGTCGCTTGCTGTGGATATCGCTTGCGGCGTTTGGGCTGTTGCCTCTGCTCACGGCCGATCCCCGGCTGGTGATGCGCGCCGATCTCCGCATCTTCGTGGGCGTCTTTCCGTTCTCCGCTGTGATTGGATTCCTCACGCCGATGCTGGTCGACCGCTGGTCCGAGGGCGATCCAGATCGCGCCGGCCGTGCGTACGCCGTCAACGTCATCGGATGCATTGTCGGACCGGTCTTGGCCGGGTTCATTCTTCTGCCTCTGTTTGGCGAACGCGTCTCGATGTTGCTGCTGGTCGCGCCCTGGATCGGCATGGGGCTGTTCGGATGGAGAAGAAGCGAGCGGGGTCTGCGACTCGCGGCTGCCGCGGCGCTGGTCATCGCGGCGGTGACGCTCTTTTTCTTCACCAAAGATTACGAAGTGGACTTCCCAGACAGCGTGATTTTGCGCGATCGCACAGCGACCGTTCTCGCTACCGGCGATGGCATGGACAAGCTCCTGCTAGTCAATGGGGTCGGCATGACCAGCCTCACACCCATCACGAAAATGATGGCGCATTTCACGCTGTCGCACCTGGCGCAGCCGCCGCGCAATGCGCTGATCATCTGCTTTGGCATGGGCACGACGTTTCGGTCCGCGATGTCGTGGGGGATACCGGTGACGGTAGTGGAGCTGGTGCCGAGCGTGCCGAAGGTGTTTCCCGTATTACCACCCCGATGGCGCGGCGTTGCTGGCGTCGCCGCGGGCGCATGTAGTCATCGATGACGGTCGCCGCTTTCTGGATCGCTCGAATCAGAAGTTCGACGCGATCATTATCGATCCGCCGCCGCCGCTGGAAGCTGCCGCTTCCAGCCTGCTGTACTCGCGCGATTTCTATGCGGTGGCGAAGCAGCACATGACGTCGGGCGGAATTTTTCAGCAGTGGCTATATGACGGAGACGATGTCGACCGCGCCGCCGTGACCCGAGCGTTGACCGACGAGTTTCCCTTATGTGCGCGTATATCAGTCGCTGGAGGGCGGATGCCAACTATCACTTCCTCGCCAGCATGAGTCCGATCGCCGAACTAAGCGGCGCAGGAGCTGGTGGCGCGCACGCCCCAGGCCGCTCTTGCCGACATGATGGAATGGGGGCCGGCAAAATCGTCTGAGGAGCAGTATGGCCTGCTGGTCTCGCGCGAACTTTCGCCCGAGAAGATGATGGTGGGTGCGCCCAATACGCCCGCGTTGCAGGACGACCGCCCCATCAACGAATACTACTGGCTGCGCACCAGGCATCCGGAGCTGATGAAGCAGCTCCAGTGAGCAGCGCTACTCCGACCGCAATACCTGGACGGGATCAACCTTGCTGGCCCGCAGCGCAGGAGTACCTATGCCCGGCCCATGACAGCCGCAGCAGCCGGCTCCCTTTGAGAATTGCCCGGCACGAAGACGGACACTAACTCGGCGGAATTCCGCTTGACCGACCAGCGAAGTGAAACACTGTCTGGCGAGGCGCCGCCGCTCAATCATGGTAATTTGCTGTCCGGGTTCCCGCGCGAACGATCTCTGATATGCCCACCATGCCACAGGTGGTAACGCACCGATACGATCCCGAAGTGGGTCCGTGTCCCAATCTGTGCGCCTTGCCGGATTCGGAAGCGTCACGGGTGTTAGATCGCTTGCGAGGAGGGCTGCGGCCCACGCTTAAACCCGACTATCTCACGCGGAGGCTTGAGACGGAGAAGTGGCTAGCCGAAGCGGCTCGCCTAGCTCTAGGAATAACTCTGGCTCCGCGCCCCAGCTACTTTTTCCTGGGCGACTTCTCCCACGGTGCGGATCGCTCCCGACCCGCAGCACTCGTCCTCCCATTGTCGAAGCTGTCCCCCGACGCGATCACCTTTACCTTGGGCGACAGTATGACCGTCGCAGAGCAGCCACATCGGAGGGTTTACAAGTTGGACGAAGTGGCGTGTCTGTTCCGTGCCGGCGACGCTCTGTCCGGATTTGGTTTTTCCGACGAAGATGGGTTCCAGTCCCGCTTTATCGAGCTACAATGGTGGCGAGGCTTTCCCCATTTGGCGCAAGGGCTTAGAGTTCCATAAAACCCCGCCCGTCATTGACAATGGCAGCGCCAATCGGCTATCCTTACATCTTTCGCAGTCCTGCGTTTGCCCGCCTGTAGGTCTTTGCGCGTCCAGCGCCAGAACCAAGCGGCTCTTTCGCGGTCTTCAACTATCTGGGAGAGTTTAGCGATGTCAACCTATTTCCCCAAAGGGGAAATTGCGCGCAAGTGGTTTGTCATTGATGCTGACGGTGAGGTATTAGGCCGGCTGGCGTCGCGTGTAGCGCGCATCCTGTCTGGCAAGGACAGCCCCAAGTACACGCCATTCATCGATACCGGCGACCACGTCATCGTGATTAACGCCGAGAAGATCAAGATCACTGGCCTCAAGGCCGATAACAAGGTCTATCACCACTACTCCGGCTATCCGGGCGGCATGCGGTCCGAGGAGTACAAGAAGCGCCTGATCCGCAGGCCTGAGCAGATCGTCGAAGAGGCGATCGTGGGCATGCTGCCGCACACCAAGCTGGGCCGCGCGATGGCTGGCAAGCTGAAGGTGTATCGCGGCGACAAGCATCCGCATTCGGCGCAGCAGCCTGAAGCGCTGGCGGCGGCAAAGCGCGCCTAAGTTTTTGACGGCACGCCGTGAAGGCGTGTCCACAAATTTTTCTGGAAGGATCAAGGGAGCTCTGCTCCCGAGCGATAACGATGGCAGAACTGGTTCAGTACTACGGCACGGGACGTCGCAAGTCGAGCGTCGCCCGCGTGTTCCTTCGTCCCGGCAACGGCGAATTCAAGGTTAACGGCAAAGCGTTCGATGAGCATTTTGTCACCGAAGCGCAGCGCATCATGGCGAAGTCGGCTTTCGTGCTTACCGAGACTCAGGGCAGCTTCAACATGACCTGCACCGTTAGCGGCGGCGGCGTGAACGGCCAGGCCGGCGCGGTCCGCATGGGTGTTGCCCGCGCGCTGCAGGAGTTCAATCCTGAGCTGCGCCCCAAGCTGAAGGCCGAAGGCTTCCTGCGTCGCGATGCCCGCGGCAAGGAACGCAAGAAGTACGGCCAGAAGGGCGCCCGTAAGCGCTTCCAGTTCTCGAAGAGATAAACAAGGGGGCGGGGTTTAGGGTTTAGGGGCTAGTAGCGGAAGTTCGTAGCTAATCCCTAGGCTCTAGTCCCTAACCCCTGATCTCGCCTTTTGGTTCCGGGGGCGAGTCGTCGAAGTGGTAGCAACCGGAACGAATTCTTCCCGCACTCGCGTGCGGGTGACCGGGAAAAGCAATCCGGAGCGCGTGTTCAGCGCGAAGGATGCAAGCACCGAGGAGGTAGCTTGGCAAATATCACGATGAAGGAGCTGCTCGAAGCTGGCGTTCACTTCGGGCATCAGACCAAACGGTGGAATCCGAAGATGAAGGAATACATCTTCGGCGAGCGCAACGGGATTTACATCATTGACCTGCAGAAGACGCTGAAGATGTTCAAGGAAGCGTCCAAGTTCGTTACCGACCAGGTAGCCGAAGGCAAGCTGGTGCTGTTTGTCGGCACCAAGCGCCAGGCGCAGGATGCCATCGCCGAAGAGGCCGGCCGCAGCGGAATGTTCTACGTGAACTCGCGCTGGCTGGGCGGACTGCTGACCAACTGGGTGACGGTGCAGAAGTCGGTGAAGCGGCTGAAAGAGCTCGACGAGATGGCCACCGATGGCCGCTACGAGCTGCTGCCGAAGAAAGAAGTCATCAAGCTGGAGCGCGAGCGCAAGCACCTCCAGGCCAACCTTGCCGGTATCAAGAATCTGAATCGGCTGCCCGACCTTCTCTTCGTGATCGACTCCAACAAGGAGCAGATTGCGGTGAAGGAAGCGCGCAAGCTGGGCATTCCGGTGGTCGCCGTGGTCGACACCAACTGCGATCCGAGCGAAGTGGATTACGTGATCCCGGGCAACGATGACGCGTTGCGCGCGATCCGCCTGTTCGCATCGAAGATTGCGGACTCGGTGGTCGAAGGTTCGCAGGCTGCCAACGACAAGCAGGTGGCCGAAGTCGCGTCGGGTGTCCAGTACAGCGAAGCTGCGGAAGCCGCCGCTGCCAGCCCGGCCGAAGAAGGCGCTGTTGCCTCTGCGGAAACGTCGACGATCGACGACTCCGAAGAAGTCAGCATGGAAGAGGTGCTGGGCCGCGGAGGCCGTCGCGCCGCAGAAAATACAAGCGCGTAAGCATCGACTCGAGTTTTACGAGAATCATCCGCCCGCGCCCGATGTATGCGCGGGCATTATTTTCTAAAGTACGCTTTTCGCTATTCGCCCTTCGCTATTCGGCAGAATGGCAGTCGAAAGAGAGAAGCGAACTGCACTGATTCACTTGCTTTTCGGTCCTTCGCCGCGAAAAGCGAATAGCGAATGGCGAAGAGCGAGGATTCCGAAAGAGATGAGCACTACAACCGTGAACAACATTTCCGCAGCACAGGTAAAAGAGCTTCGCGACAAGACCAACGCCCCCATGATGGATTGCAAGAACGCCCTGACCGAAGCCAAGGGTGACATCGAGGCGGCCATCGTCATTCTCCGCAAGAAGGGCATCGCGACCGCCGCCAAGAAGGCGACACGCACCACCAGCGAAGGCTCGGTGGCCAGCTACATCCATGCCGGGGGCAAGATCGGCGTGCTGGTCGAAGTGAATTGCGAGAGCGACTTCGTCGCCCGCACCGACGACTTCAAGGGCCTGGTGCACGACATCGCCATGCATATCGCCGCCACCGATCCGCGCTATATCCGCAAGGAAGACGTAACCCCAGAGGCGCTGGAGAAGGAAAAAGACATCTATCGCGACCAGGCCGCCAAGACTGGCAAGCCCGCTCCGGTAGTTGAGAAGATCGTCGAAGGCAAGATGTCCAAGTTCTATGAAGAGGTCTGCCTGTACGAGCAGCCCTTCATCAAGGACCAGACCATCAGCGTCTACCAGCTCATCGCCACCGTGGTGGGCAAGCTGGGCGAGAACATCTCGGTCAAGCGCTTCGCTCGCTTCAAGGTGGGTGACGTGGGCGAGACCATCGCCATCAGCAAGGCCGCCGATCAGCCGGCCGAGTAACCATCCAACAAACTATGAGCACGACAAAGGGCGGGAGAAATCCCGCCCTGTTTTGTGCGCGACCTCGATCTAGTGCTGGGGCTTGTTCAGCATCAGCTTGGTGATGCGAATGGAATTGTTGGCATCCATCTCGTAGCCGACCGTGACCGGCTGGTTCGCATACGGTTTTACCGAGTTCGGGTTGCTGACGGTATAGCTGGTGCCATTGCTGGTGAAGCTCTTGCCGTCGGCGCTGATGGTTCCCGACATTGTTTGCGATGTTTGCGAGGCCATGCTGCCGGCGCTCGCTCCGCGCTCCGGCGATTGCGTCGGCTGCGGGTTGTTCTGGTCCGGTTGCTGTCCCGTGGTCGGACTCGACGGGGGCTGAGCGGTGGAGTTCTGGGCAAGCGCGGGCATTGCTATAGCACACGCAAGCGCCAAGAGTAGCGAGCAGGGTCTTGGTCATGGCTTCCTCGTGATAAACAATCAGGTCTCCGCTAGACGCGATAGTACTGAGACGAGCTTTCACGGGACGGGGTTTGCCGAGATCGCGTGCTGCCGACGAGAGCTGCCGATGACGTAAAATAAAGCCGGATTGTCCCCCGCCAATAGCGAGAGATCATTCAAGCGGGCAACTGTTTCCGTTATCGGTCGGCAAACGAGATGACCAATTGGTCTAGCGGCATGGCCTTCGTTACGTTGTCCGGTGGAGACACGGGAGTTACCGGCACCGGCGTTCCCTTGGATTCGGCTTCGTCGAAGGCTTCCGTTCCCGGCGTTTTGCCGTTGACGGTGAAGCGCCGAATCTCATACGGCAGCCCGTTCGATCCCAGCGGCGACGGCGAATCCATCACGTGGAAATGCAGGTGCGGCACCAGCGAGTTGCCGGTGTTTCCGACCAACCCAAGCACCTGCCCATCTTTCACGTGCTCGCCTTTGTGCACCCGGATGCTTCCTGGCTGCAGGTGCGCGTAAAGAGCGTACTGATGATCGCCCAACTCCAGGATCACCGAGTTGCCGTCTGCCTGATCGACTGCAATATGTATCGGATACTTCCCGGGAGTCTGCTCCGGCAATCCATCAATCACGGAGGCGACCGTCGCGTCGGCCACGGCCAGCGCTTCCTTGCCGAAGATCGGGTAGCTCTCCAGCTTTTCCCGCGGGCCGGAGTAGATGCTGCCGCTGGCATTCATCTGCTCCCAATCCACCGCGAAACGCTGCGCGATGGAAACGTGTCCGTTCACCGCAAGTGCCGCCCGCGTGTGGCGTGTGGCGTCGCAGCAGGAGTCTGCAGAGATATAGCTGTCGCCACGCAGCGGCGCATCGACCACAACGACCGAACGGCGATCGACGGTAACCTCGCCACCATCTTCACTGAAATCCTGATTGCCGGGAGGCGCAGCCTCGACGTGGATCGCGACGCGATGCGAGAGCTGATGCGGCACCGTGCTGCCCGGCGCCAGCGTGACGTTCAGGAACAACAAGGCCTGCGTGCTCTTTGCCAGCATTCCGGTCGATTGACGCTGACCAACCGGCTGAAGCCGACCGGCAATCGCTCCGGTATCGAGCGTCTGCAATACTGCTCCGTCGCCGAGAACCTCAACCTTCTGCACCGCGATCTCGGCGCTGGAGGCATTCGTCATCCATAACTCATAGACCAGGTGCTCGCGCCCGTCGGAGCCCATGAAGGGGATCGGCGCGTTCTGTACGGAGAGAAGCAGCGGCGTCATCTTCTCTGCGGCAGCTTGTGTAGCGCCGCGAATCGAGGCTGAGAATCCAGAGACAGCAAGCACGGCAAGCACAGCAAAGGTGCGACCAGCAGATTTCATCGACTCGTTCTTCCTTCGTGAGTGTTCAGCGTTGCGATTGCAAAGGAGGTTCAGCTTATCTGTGAAATGCTTTCGCCACAAGGGTTACAACGAGTTCAAACGATCCAGCGGCGTTGAGGTCAGCCCTTCAAAGCCTGCAGAAATGCGGGACCATATTTGTCGAGCTTGGCGGGGCCGATGCCTTTGATCTGCGCGAGCGCGACAAGATCTGCAGGTGCCGTGCATGCGATGGTTCGCAACACGGAGTCGTGAGCGATACAGAACGCCGGAACGTCCTGTGCCCGGGCCAATTCGAGCCGAACTTTCTTCAGCTTTTCCAGGCGCCCATTCGAAGCACCGTCCAAGTCCGTCCGGTCAGCCATAACGCGTTCTTTCGTCCGAGTTCGAGGAGACACCGTTCGAGCCGATTGCGGAGCCTTCTGCATTCGAACGTGCCCACGGCAGACGTCACAGTTGCAATCGGCGGGCAGGCTTTCGTCGCCAAAATATTCCAGGATCGAATGCCGGCGGCAGCGGAGGCGGAAGGCGTAGGCGAGCAACTGCTCCAGCTTTTGGCGCGCGTGCGATTGCAGCGTTCGTATCTGCGCGTCGGTCAGAGAGGTGTTATTCTCGCCGATCTTGTCGATGAAGAATTCCTGCGTGTGGCGATCGCGCAGGCTGCAATAGAGAACGCAGAGAGCCGGCTGGCCATCGCGCCCGGCACGTCCTGCCTCCTGGTAGTAGGCCTCAAGGCTGGCGGGAATGTTGTAGTGAATGACGAAGCGGATGTCAGGCTTATTGATGCCCATGCCAAAGGCGTTGGTGGCGACCACCACCGCACCGGGCGCCGACATAAAATCTTCCTGGCTCTGGGTGCGCGCCTCGCCGTCCATGCCCGCGTGATAGGCGCGGATGACGCGCTTCGGAAAGCGCTGTTGAAACAGCGCGGCCAACTGTTCGACCCCGCGCCTGGTGGCGCAGTACACGATGCCGCTGCCAGGCTGCTTCGCCAAACCTTGCAGCAGGGCTTCGTCCTTCTCGGCTTCCGTATCCAGGCGTCGGCAGGCGTAGGTGAGATTCGGACGATCGAAGCCGGTGACGTGCACCCGCGGCTTGCGCAACCCCAGCAGGCGAATGATGTCCTGACGTACTGTAGGCGTGGCGGTTGCGGTCAGCGCCATGGTGACAGGCGAGTGCAGCGCCTCCCGGATCTCCGCCAGCTTCATGTATTCGGGACGAAAGTCGTGTCCCCAGAAGCTGAGGCAGTGCGCCTCATCCACCACCAGCAGCGAAGTCTTCAATTCCGGAAGAATGCGCCGGAAGGACGCCGCTGCGAAACGCTCCGGCGCGAGGTACAACAGCCCGGAAAAACCGTCGCGCAGCTTGCCCAGCACCTGCGACTGCTCGTGCGAATCCTGCGAGCTGTTCAAAAGCAGCGCAGGAACTCCCAACGCCTGCAGTTGGCGCACCTGGTCGCCCATCAGGGAAATCAGTGGCGAAACCACCAGCGTAAGGTGCTCCATCATTAGCGCAGGCAGCTGAAAGCAGAGGCTCTTGCCGGCGCCGGTTGGCATGACGCAGAGCACGTCGTGCCCGGCGGTAACGTCTTCGATGACCTCCCGCTGCCTCAGCCGAAACGAAGGCAGCCGAAAAACGCGAGACAGGAGATCGTCGATGGCATTCATGCGATGTAGGCGGGGTCTGCTTCAACTCTAAATGAATCGCCGTGCCCCATGAGCGCCGTGGAGCGGGAAATTTATGCCGCACCGTTACCCTCCCGCTTCGGGAAGCTGCCCGCGGTTTCCGGCAGCAATCCCCGGTACCCAGCGGATCGTCGTTCAGGGCTGCTACACTGAATACAGCTTTTCCAGGACTGTGTGTCATCGAATGAGCGCTCCGGCTTACAAACGAATTCTGCTCAAAATCTCCGGCGAGGCATTGGCTGCCGGACAGGGTTTCGGCGTCGATAATCAGCGAGTCCACGAGATCGCGGCCGAGCTGGCTGAAGTCCACAGTCTAGGCACCCAGATCGCCATCGTGGTTGGCGGCGGCAACTTCTTCCGTGGCGTCGCCGAGCAGGCCAAGCACATGGATCGCGTTTCCGCGGATCACATGGGCATGCTGGCCACGGTCATCAACGCCCTCGCGCTACAGGATGCTTTGGAGAAGCAGAATGTCTTCACCCGCGTGATGAGCGCCCTGGAGATGAATCAGGTGGCTGAGCCCTTCATTCGCCGTCGGGCTATGCGGCATCTGGAAAAGGGCCGCATCGTAGTCTTCGCCGGAGGCACGGGCAATCCCTATTTCTCCACGGATACCGCAGCCTCTCTGCGCGCCATGGAAATCAAGGCGGACGCCATCCTGAAGGCCACCAAGGTCGACGGCATCTACACCGACGATCCGGTGCTGGTGAAGGACGCCACCATGTTCGACGAGATCAGCTACATGGAAGTGCTGCGCCGGGGCCTGCGCGTCATGGACGCAACCGCTATCGCCCTCTGCCGTGAGAACAACCTGCCCATCGTGATCTTCAACCTGAACAAGCGTGGCAATATCCATCGTGTGGTGATGGGTGAGCGCGTAGGCTCGGTCGTCAATCAGGGCTGAGACAGGCTGCCGTAACAATTCCCACAAATTTCCAGCGGCAGCCCTCGATTTCCTGAGCGGCTGCTGTTAATAGCGTTACAATCACCGGCAGTTCCCCGCTGAGTGCTGCTATGGCTGCGCACGTCTACAAGCCATCGGAAGCGGTGCCGGTCTCGGGGGTTTACCGGGTCGAGCACCAGGACCATCGGGAAACGCACGACGCTATCTTGCGCGCGGGCGAGGTCTTTCCTGCATGTTCTATCTGCGATCAGCGGGTGCGCTTCACCCTGAAGCAACCAGCCAAGAACTCTGACGACGGGAAATATTCTGCCTGCAAATAGAATCGGCCGCTTTACGTCGCGAACCTGCTAGATTTGTGAGTCTCTCCTTCACAAAGTACGCGAAGTACGTTAAGTTTAGGCAAACAGAAAGCAAATGCAGAACGGGGGTCACCCCATGATGACTCAACCCGCTCCCAGAAAAAGTGCGGGCCTTGGTATTACACGGAAAAACGCGTCAGGTCGAAGGTTCACGTTCCAACTCAAATCAGGCGGTCAGAGTCCACGTCGTGGAGCTGCAGGCTCCAATGATCGGCGTTACCGCGCAGGCGAGGCGGTACGGCAGTCAGGGATCTATGAGGTTGTCCACGCCGGCAACCATCGCGAAGCACATGAAGTGGTGATGATCAGCGGCGAGCATTTCCCCGACTGCGATACCTGCAAAGAAAAAGTGCGATTTCTCCTGGTGCGCACCGCACCGTACATCTTTCAGGACGAGGACTTCGAGGAGGAGAGCTAGCTGTCGGCTATCAGCTATCGGGTTCCTTCTTACGCTTCGGCCTGGAATCCAGGTTCCCAGCACCCGGAATGCCCTTTGCGTCTAGTCTGCTGGGGCTGCTGGCCTCCTTCCAGGCCCGACAGCCGATGCTGACGGCTTTGCTCCTACGGCTTATAATCATGAGTTTGTGATCTCAATCCTGAGGCGACCGTAATGGCTCAAGTGTCGATGGCGTCAATTCCTGCCCTGAAAGATAGTTTCGCGCAGCTCAAGACCCGCATGGAGAAAGCTGTCGAGGACTTTCGTAACGAGATGACCTCTACACGCACCGGCAGGGCTTCCGTTCACATGCTCGACGGCGTCATGGTGGAGGCTTACGGCTCGCAGATGCCGCTCAATCAGCTGGCTAATGTCAGCGCTCCCGAGCCGCAGCTCATTACCGTGCAGCCGTGGGACGTCAGCCAGATCGCCGCTATCGAGAAGGCGATCCGCGCCGGCGACCTTGGCCTGAACCCGATGAACGACGGCAAGCTGGTGCGGGTACCCGTTCCCGCACTGACCGAGGATCGCCGCAAGGAAATGGTGAAGCACCTGCACAAGGCGCTCGAAGAGCATCGCACCGCGGTTCGCAATATCCGCCGTGACGGCAACGACCTCATCAAGAAGGCGATGAAGGACAAGAAGATTACCGAGGACGAGGAGCGCGGCGCTCTCGAGCAGATCCAGAAGCTCACCGACGACGAAATCAAGAAGATGGAAGAGCTGGCCAAGGGCAAAGAGAAAGAAGTCCTGTCCATCTAACTGGAACTATCCGCAACTCCGAAGACGAAGCAGCTGAGTCTGCTTCGTTTTTCTTTTGTGCGGACCGCGAGCTGGCCGAAGCTTGCGCCTGCTCTTCGCAAGGAGCACCATGTTGCAGATGCTGCTCGACCTCGGAGACCTGCAGATTCGCACCTGGCGCAAGAGCGACCTCGACGCTCTGCTGCGCTACGCCAACAATCCTAAAATCGCCGCCAATCTCCGCGACCAGTTTCCCCACCCCTACACCAGGCGCGATGGGATGGAATATCTGAACTACGTTCGCGACATGGATGTGCCGATGTCGTTCGCCATCGAATATGGTGGCGAAGCCATCGGCGGCATAGGTTTCAAGTTAGGGCTGGACATCGCGCGCCTCAGTGTCGAGATGGGCTACTGGCTGGGCGAACCGTTCTGGGGCCGCGGCCTGGCGACCCGTGCGGTCACGTGCCAGCTCGGCTTGGGCATTCGACGGCTACAACGTCGTACGGATATTTGCTACCGTGTTCGCCCACAATGCTGCCATCAATTCGTGTGCTCGAGAAATCGGGGTTTGTCCGTGAAGGAATGCTGCAGCGCAGCGCCATCAAGAACGGAGTAATCCTGGACCAGCTAATGTACGCCAAGGTGCGATAGGCGGTGGGGGTAGCACGGCTTCGCAACGAATAAGCCATCCTCTGCGCAGCGGTGACATCGCTGCCTGTTAGCATGGTTCGGTGGCGCCGCTGCTCGACATCCAGAACCTGAACATCGAATTCGCCACCGCCCAGGGCCGGGTCGCCGCCGTCCGCGATGTGAGCTTTCACATCGATGCAGGCGAAGTGCTGGGACTGGTAGGCGAATCGGGCTCGGGTAAGTCCGTCAGCTCGCTGGCGATTCTGCGGCTGCTGCCCCCGCAGGCCTGCATCGCCGGGAGCATTCGCTTTCGCGACGCCGACCTTCTCACCCTGCCTATCCAGCAGATGCAGAAAATCCGGGGCGACGGGATCAGCATGATCTTTCAGGAGCCGATGACGGCCCTGAATCCCGTGATGCGCGTGGGCGATCAGGTTGCCGAAGCCGTGCTGGCCCATGCCGGCAATGGAGCGAAAACCTCGGGACCAAACGGCCAGTCTGAGGTGGGGCTGAATTCCCGGCTCTACCACCAAGTCTGAGGCCTGGACCCGCGCAGTCGAAGCGCTGCGCACCGTCTCGATTCCCGATGCTGACCGCCGCGCGCGCGACTACCCGCACCAACTCTCCGGCGGCCAGCGTCAGCGCGTGATGATTGCCATGGCCATCGTCAATCGTCCGGCGCTGCTGATCGCCGACGAGCCTACCACGGCCTTGGACGTAACCATTCAGGCGCAGGTGCTGGACCTGCTGGCCGAGCTGCGGCAGAAGTTCTCGCTAGCCATGCTCTTCATCTCGCACGATCTGGCCGTGGTCTCGCAGGTGTCGCGTCGCATCGGCGTGATGTACGCGGGAAGCCTGGTCGAGATGGGAACGGCCAGCGACGTTTTTCGCCATCCCGCGCATCCCTATACCCGCGGCCTGTTAAACTCGGTTCCAACCTTGCGCTCCGATCGCGCCAAACCGCTGCAGACCATAGAAGGCACCGTGCCCGCCCTCGCGGCGATGCCGCCCGGCTGCACCTTCGAACCGCGCTGCGGCGTGCGTGTCGCCGCCTGCAAGGACGGCTTGCCGCCGCTGATCGAAGTCGCTCCCGGTCATCTCGCACGCTGTCCGGTGCTGGCGCAGGAGGTTCGCTGACCATGCGTCTGCTCGTGCTCAGCGACGTTCACGCCAATCTGGAGGCGCTGGAAGCCTGCCTGAAGGCGGCGCCCGCCTACGACGTCATGGCCAACCTGGGTGACGTGGTCGGTTACAACGCTTCGCCGAATGAGGTCTGTGATCGTATCCGCGCCATGGATGTTCCGGTGGTGCGCGGCAATCACGATCGCGCCTGTGCCGGCCTGTCGAACCTTTCGGAGTTCAACCTGGTAGCCGCCATGTCGGCGCGCTGGACCCAGATGAAGCTCAGCCCGGAGAACCAGGAGTGGCTGCGCAATTTGCCGGAGGGTCCGCTCCGCCACGATCGAGTCGCGGGCATCGAGTTCGTGCATGGCTCGCCGCGCGACGAAGACGAATACGTTCTCAACGTGCCTACCGCGGCGCTCGATTTTCATTTGCCGGGCCACGCGGACGTCATCTTCTTCGGGCACACGCACCTTCAAGGCGGCTTTGCCTACAACATCAGCGACGGCAGAACGCGGCCTCTTCTGCCGAAGTATTCCAACGACGACGAAGTCGCCACCTGGACCATCGAGTTGGTTCCCGGCGAGCGTTATCTGATTAATCCCGGCTCGGTGGGTCAACCTCGGGATAACGACTGGCGCGCCGCGTTCGCGTTCTACGAAAAAAAGGACGAGAGCCTGGCGAAAGTGACCTTCTATCGTGTTCCCTACGATGTCGAGCAGACGCAGGAACGCATTCTCTCGGCAAATCTTCCAGAGCGCCTGGCCACTCGTCTGGCCCTGGGCCGCTGAGCTGAAATTTCGCAAAAACGCCCGTTTTGCCGGCAGCTACTTTCGGGATAGTCACTGCATCGAAATGATTGGGGGTAAACTACCAACCATGCCCATCCGTCCATTTCCCGGAAAATCGCGTTATCACTCGCAGGAGTTTATCGGTGGTCCCATCACCAGCCTTGACCAGGGATATCTGGTGGCTAATGTGGATGGTGGTGCGCGCGGGAATCCCGGCCCGTCGGGCTATGGCGTCGTCATCGAGGACGAGCTCGGCCGTCCGGTCGCCGAATTGAGCGAGTATCTCGGACGGCAGACCAATAACTACGCGGAATATTCGGGATTGCTGGCGTCGTTGAGCTACGCCTTGCGCCATGGCTTCAAGGCGCTGAAGGTCGTGAGCGACTCCGAGCTGATGGTGAAGCAGATTAATGGCGAGTACAAAGTCAGCAGTCCCACGTTGAAGGAATTGCACACGCAGGCGATGAAGCTGATTGATCAGTTTGAATGCTTTGAAATCAAGCATGTGCTGCGCGAAAAGAATCGCGAGGCGGATCGCCTGGCGAATCTGGCCATGGATCGCGGGATCGCCAAGAAAACGCCCGCAGTCAGCGCAGCCGATGTTGGTGGAGTAGCGGCGGTCGTACCGGAGATAAACGGCGTGGTGCGTGATGGCGTCGTCCACTTCATGGGCAATGCACTTCCCGACGGAACGCTGGTGAAGGTTCGCGCGGTAAAACCGTAATCCGGCCAATCTTACTGGTAAGATTCGAACTCAAAATCTTACTGGTCTTACCGTCTTACTGGTAAGAAAGTCGACGGAATTTGCCCTCGGCACCGCGCTCCCAATCTGGGAATCGGTTCGTTGAGCACGAGCTTGGGCGCAAGCCTCAGGGGCTAACCGCTCCGTTTGCTTAAGCTTGCGAACCGCTTGAAGACGGTCCCTTACAAAGCCAACCTACGAGTGCAGCTCACGCTTATCGGTCGCTATCAGTGCTTCTTCTGCCCGCCTAGAATCTGGTTCAGCGCATTGCCCAGTGGATTGCTCTGCTGTTGCGGCTGATTGGATTTGGCTGGCTGCTGGCCTTGCTGCTGACCGCCAACGATTCCTCCCACCAGGCTGCCCAGATTGTTCGCCCCGCCTTTGCCATTCAGCAGGCCGCCCGCAGTCGGAAGAAGGTTGTTCAGCTTCATCTTCGCGATTTGCTGCACGTCGGGCGCGACCATTGGATGGTTCATGTTGCCCGTGACAAGCACCGGTAACACCAGTTCTCCGTTCTTGTTGGCCAGCGCGGTGTTGAGATAGCCGCCGACGCCCGTGCCGCCGACCGACTGGCTGAAGCTCTTGTTCAGTACCGCGGTAACGTGCATGTTCAGGTCCTGGCTGACCAGGTTGATCGTGCCGTTGGCTGCCAGGTTGCCGATGTCGAGCGCAGCCTTGGTGTCGCTGGTTTGGGCGACTCCGTTATGAATGTTGTAGCTGCCGCTCATCTGCGTGATCGCGGTGTAGCCTTTCGGCGTCACGCCGCCGAACTTGCCGATCTTCGACAACTCGCCCGGCAGGTCGAGCTTCATCAGCTTGCCGTTGGCCAGGGTCATGGTCATCGTTCCGTTCAACGTCTGGGCAACGTCGCCCGAGGCCGGCGTGGTGAAAGTGATGTTGGTGGTTGCCCCCAGCGTGCCGTACAGCGTGTCTTTCACCGATGACATCGACGACATCATTTTGTTGGCGTCGACGCCGGTCAGCTTAACGTTGACGGTGAAGGCCATCGGATTAGGCCGAGTGTCGACCGTGATGCTGCCGCTCTGCTGTCCGCCGAAGACCTGCGAGGTGAGCGGATTGAGCTGAATGACGCCCCGGTTGAGACTTACGTTCGACTTCACATTGGTGAGCGTTGTCTGTTCGTAAATGATCGTCCCCACCGCGATGGTGCCGTTGCCGGTAGCAAGCTGCAGCAGGCCGGGCTGAGCCGGCTTCGCAGGGGCCGCCTCAGCCGACGGAACCAGGCTCCAAGACGCATCGGCACGTTTCTTGGCAGGAGCTTTTTGTTGCGGCGCAGAGCTGCCGGTAATTTGCTGCAGTTCGGTCACATTTAGCTTGTCGGCCGACAGCGCGAAAGTAAGATGCGGTGCCTGGAAGTTGGTTACGCTGAGATTGCCGCTGGCATTCGTTGAGCCCAAAGAAGCCGCCAGGTTGGTCACGTTCATCGAGTTCTGCGTGAATTGCAAATTGGCATTGCGGATATTCAGCGGCTGCGTCAGCGACGGCGTTCTTAGCGATGCGTTCTGCAGTGCGCCCGAGCCGCTGAACTTCATGGCGTCGGTGTTCTTGATTGGCCCGGTGGCATGGACATCAAGGGTGATGTTGCCGCTGCCCGACATACCTTCGGCCGCGCTGATACCGTAAGCCTGAGCGATATTCAGCAACTCGTTGACCTTGCCGTTGATGGTCTTCACCGAGGCATCCACATTTGGCGAGACGCCGGTGTATTGCGTCAGCGTCATCTGTATGGCCAGCGAAGTGGCGCCCGAGGTCGCGGTGAAGTTATTGGACTGGATCTGCTGCGGCGTCATCGACAGATCGATTTCAGGCACCTTGACCGGCTGAGGAATCTGCTTGCCAGTCATCTCGAGGTTGCGCGCGTTCACGTTCCCGTTGAACGCAAGCTGGCTGGTCGGGCCCTGCGCGTGAACGTTGGCGGTAATCTGTCCGGCGATGTTGGCCTCGGTGCTGAAAGCAACGCCGAAGGCAGCAGCCAGTCGCGCCGCATCCTGAATCGACGCGTTCGACGTGCTGATATTCATGTCAACGACCGCAGGATTTGGTCGGCTGTTGAATGTTCCACTTAGTGACAGAGGCGTCGAACCCAGCTTCAAATCGCACTTCTTGATGCTGATGACGTCGCTGTTGAGATTGTCGGCGACATCGAAGTCGGCGGAGATGGGATAGCCGACCTGCACGCCGTGAACAACAGCGTTCTCGGCTTTCAGCGAGCCCGAAGCGCTCATCATGCCGCCGGCATTGGAAAGATCGGTTGAGCCGGAGAGCACCGCATCGGTTCCGGCCAATGCATCTGAGTTCAGGAATTTCTGCACTCCAGCCAGCGATACCTGATTCAACTTCAGCGTTCCCTTGAAAGGGGTAGTGGTGAGGTCAGTGTTATTCACCGGTCCGCCATTGCCGCTCAAGCTCAATGTCTGCGAGCCATTGCCCGGCAAGTGCGCAGTAAGGTCAAGCGAGAACGGCTGCCCGGGCGCATAGTCCTTCAGAGCCACATCGATGTGGTCATAGACGGCGCGCGATTGATGCTTCTGATAATCGGTGACTGCGATCTGGCCGTCGGTGATCTTCAACTCGCCCAAAGTGAACGCATTGCCTTGGGCGGATTCAGTCGGCTGGACCGGCGTGGGCGTCGCGGGCTGCTTTGGCTGAGCCGGCGCATTGGACGGCGCTGCAGGTGCACTGGCCAGCGTGGAGAAGTTCCACACGCCGTTCTGGTTGCGGATAATTTCGATTTGCGGCCGCTTCAGTTCAAGGCTGTCCACTTCGACATCTTTACGAAGCAGCGGAAGCAATTTCACGCTGACGTCAAGTTGGGAGACCTGGGCGAACGGTGCGGTGCTATGGAAGTTCGGGTCTTCCCCGATGATGACATTGTTGGCCTCCACGCGAAGAGGAAAAATGCCTAGCGACATCTCGCCCAGCTGCACCGGCCGGTTGAGGCGCTGCTGCAGCTCTGACTGAATCTGGCCGCGGTATTGATTGACGTCGATTAGATGTGGAAGAGCCAGGAGCGCTCCCACGATGATCACAACGAGCACGACGACGACGATGACTAGCTTTCTCATCTGAGCTCCTGGTGCGCGCTGGTAGCGCGGGAATCTAAGCTCCTGAAAGGGCTTCTCCTATCAATAGAAGCCCGCTTGCTAAGTCCAGTTGCATTATTTGCCCGAAGCGTGAGCGCCTGCTCCGTATCAGAAAGCGTTCTTCATACATTCGAATGTGAGTCGACGAGTTGCGCAAAAGGCGAGAGGCTAGTTTGCGAGAATGCCTGCCAGAAGTGTGACACGAAGGCAGCTACTTTGGAAGAGTGGCATCTATCTTAGGTGGAGGCGGTGGAAGGCTCGTCTTCTTCTGCGCGGATGAAGCCAAACTTCTTTAACTTGTAGCGCAGAGCATCACGGCTGATGTCGAGCAGGCGCGCCGCGTGTGTCTGATTACCGTTGGCCCGCGACATGGCAATCTCCACCAGTTCGCGCTCCACTTCTTCCAGCGAAGTGCCACCGTCAGGAATTTCCAGCTTGGGCAGGCTGCGTCCGTCGGGGAGTTGCTTGCTGACCGATGCTCCGTTATTTCCCGCAGAGAGCTCGAACGCCGTTAACGCGGAATGCTGCTGCGCAACCGCGAACGGCAGGTAAGCCGGATTCAGCTGATCGTCTTCTTCCAGGATCATGGCACGTTCGACCGCGTTCTTCAGCTCACGAACGTTACCCGGCCAATCGTACTTCATCATCAGCTTGCGAGTTTCATCGGTAATGCCGCGCACATTCTTGCGAAACTTGCGGTTGTAGCGTTCGAGGAAGAACTCCACCAGCGGCAGAATGTCTTCCTTGCGCTCGCGCAGGGGCGGCAGAAAGATCGAGATGATCGCCAGGCGATAGTAAAGGTCCTGACGAAACTGGTTTTCGCGGACGGCGCGCTCCAGATCGCGATTGGAGGCGGCGATCACGCGCACGTCCACCTGCATGTCGCGCACGCCGCCTACGCGGCGGATGATCTGGTCCTCGAGCACGCGCAGGAGCTTGGCTTGCAGCAGCGGCGATAGTTCGCCGATTTCATCGAGAAACAGCGTGCCGCCGTCGGCCATTTCGAACAAGCCCTTCTTCATGGCCTTGGCGTCGGTGAAAGCGCCGCGTTCGTGGCCGAAGAGTTCGGCCTCCATCAGCGTTTCGGGGATCGCCGAGCAGTTGATGGCGACGAACGGCTTTTCCTGCCGTCGGCTCTGGTAATGGATGGCCTTGGCGATGAGGTCTTTGCCGGTGCCGCTCTCGCCCTGCACCAGGATCGTGGAGGCTTCGCTGGCCGCAATCTTGTTGACGAAACCCAGCAGCTCCGACATCTTCTGCGAGACGCCAATCACATTGTGATAGCCGGTGCGGCGGCGCATCTCTCCGCGCAGTGATTCAACCTCGGAGCGCAGTCGTGTCGTTTCCAGCGCGTTCTTGACAGCCACGGCGAGTTCGTCGAAGTCCAGCGGTTTGCCGACAAAGTCGTAGGCGCCGAGCTTCAGCGCGGTCTTCACGTCTTCCAGTTGTGGGTCGGCGGTGATCATGATGACCGCGCGCGCGTCGCCGGATTTCTTCAGTTGCTCGAGAATTTCGATACCGTTCAGGTCAGGCAGGCGTACATCGAGCAGCACGAGGTCCGGAGACTCGTTGTGGGCCACGCGCAGCGCAGCCGAGCCGTTGTCAGCCTCCAGTACGTGATAACCCCACTCTTCACATTTCTGGCGCAGAGACCAACGAACGAGCTTTTCGTCGTCGACAATTAATACTTTTTCCGAAGGCATTACTTCTGTCTTGGCAATAGGGTACTACAGGATTGAGCGATATGACCCACCGACTACCACCAACGGGGTAGGATCTGGGCATTTGTCGCCCATGAACCGCCATTCATTTGTGAAATTTCCGCAATCCGGCAACACTGGCCTGCCGCACCGCCATCCATTTTTCGGGGTGGAACCGTGTGGGCTGACATTTCCTTTCCGGCACTGACCGCCGTTCACATCTTCCGCTTCGGCATCACTCTCAAGGTGCTTGCCTGGCTCGCCGATAAATGGCTTGTGCGAAGAGCCACACTGGTATACGGGTTATCGTTTGCGCTGGCAGGAGGCACGTTCCTGGGAATCGGCGAGTGGGCTGCCGGCAGGTTTGACGGCGGGTCCGCCGAGCGAGCGCCCGCCGCTACGCTTGATCCTTCCAGCTACACCCGCGATCGCATTGCGATTCGACCCATGGCGATGCCCGATCTCCCGGAGAGCGATCATCTTCCGGCGAACACTCCGGACTACACCTTTCGCCGGGATATTCCCGAAGTTCGCCTGCAATTCACCGTGGCCGACCAGCGAGGAAAGCTGGTGCGCGATCTGTCCGCCGATGACATTCGCGTATTCGACAATCAGTCGCCGGTAGCGCACTTCAGCGAATTCGAGCGCGGCGACGATCTGCCGCTCCATCTCGGCCTGGTGATTGACACCAGCGATTCGGTGCGCCGCGTCCTCCTGGAGGAAAAGACGGCAGCGATAGATTTTCTTGAAATGATTATGCGGCCACAGACGGATCGCGCCTTTGTCATCGCGTTTGGAGGTGAATTCAAGACCTGGCAAAGCTCCACGGCCGACCGGCAGGCGCTTGTCGATGCGGTTACGCGGTTACAGGAACCGGGGTGGGGCTCGCGCGTCTACGACGCGTTATACAGCGCGTGCTCCAGCCAACCGTCCGCTGCCACCGACGGCAAGGATCTGCATCGTGCGATCGTTGTCCTCAGCGACGGTGATGATACCGACAGCATTCACGGATTGACCGACGTCGTCTCCGCCGCGCAGCGCAGCGAAGTGCAGATCTATCCGCTGACCATTCATCCCAGGAAAAAGATTGAGCGCGGCGACCGCGTCCTCCAGCGCCTGGCCGACAGTACAGGCGGACGGCTCTACGTCGCCGAATCTGCCAAAGAGCTGGGCGCGGCTTTCTCGCAAATCGAACAGGATCTGCGAACGCAATACTACGTTTCCTTCCCGCCCCAGCAGTCCACCCCGGGCTATCATTCTCTGCGGGTGGAAGTGCGCGCTCCCTCTCACTTGGAAGTGCACGCGCGCGAAGGCTATTACGCCCAGGAGCACTAAGGCTTCGGCCTTCGTTCGGCGAAAAGTAATCGGGTATACTCGTCGAGCGAAGGGGGTATGGTGAGTTCGGTCGGCTTGCAACCTGGTGAGCAAGTGCACGCCCGTCCGGCCAGTCCCTCGGCGATGTTCTCCGCTCGTCCGCTTCTGTATTCCCTGCTGCTGCTCGTTCTCACGATCGGTCTTTATTACCCGGTCAAGACGCATCCCTTCGTCAACTACGACGACAACGTCTACGTCACCGAGAACCCCCATGTGCAGAACGGCCTTACGTGGGACACCGTGACCTGGGCGTTTGTTACCTACGACGCCGGCAACTGGCATCCGGTGACGTGGTTGTCGCATGCGCTCGACTTCCAGATCTATGACCAGGACCCGGCAGGCCACCACCAGACCAGCATGCTGCTGCACGCGCTGAACGCCGTGCTGCTTTTCTGGGTTTTGTTCCGGGCCACGGGATGCGCCGGGCGTAGTTGTGTGGTCGCGGCACTGTTCGCCGTTCATCCCATCAACGTAGAGTCGGTGGTATGGATTGCCGAGCGCAAGACGGTGCTGAGCATGACGTTCTTCCTGCTCGCGCTGGGCGCGTATCGCTGGTACGTCAGCAAGCCGAAACTCGGGCGGTACGTGGTGGTTGCCGCGCTCTTCGCTCTCGGACTGATGGCCAAGCCTCAGATCATTACCTTTCCGTGTGTGCTGCTGCTGTGGGACTACTGGCCCCTGCGCCGCATGGCCATCGGCAAGACGTCGGCGACCGATTCCACATTGGAGCAGAAGAGCCTGCGCGCACTGATTGAAGAGAAGCTGCCGCTGTTCGGCCTTGCCGCTGCCAGCGCGGTGATGACAATGAAGGCGCAGAGCGCGAGCGGAGCGGTGTTGTCGCTGGCCTCGACCCCGCTGTCCATCCGGCTTTCCAATGCAATCGTTTCGTATGTGAAGTACCTTGAGAAGGCGCTGTGGCCGCTGCACCTCGCTCCCATGTATCCCCACCCCGGAGATTCGCTGCGGGCGTGGCAGGTTTACGGCGGGCTGCTGATCTTGCTGGCGATGACAATGTTTGTGGCCGAGCGCACTACGCGCCGCTATTTGATCGTCGGCTGGCTATGGTTCCTGGGCACTATGATTCCGATGATCGGATTGGTACAAGTCGGTCGCCAGGCGCTGGCCGATCGCTATGCCTATCTGCCCCTGCTCGGGATCTTCATCATGGTCTGCTGGGCCATCGCCGATTTTTCCGACGAAAAGCATCTGCCACCGGCCATCCTCCCCGTGGGCAGTTGTGTAGTCATTGCGGCGCTGGCGCTGGTTGCTCATCGCCAGATCGGCTACTGGGCCGACAACATCACCCTGTGGACGCACACCATCGAAATCACCGCTCCGAACTATATTGCACAAGACGATTTGGGTGGCGCACTGATGGACCAGAAACGCCTCGAAGAGGCCATCGGGCACTTTCGCGAAGCGGCCGAAATCCATCCTGTCGATCCAGTGAGCAACTTCAACATCGGTTTTTACGATCAGCAGCACGGTAGCCTCGATGAGGCGATTTTGCAGTACAGGAAGGCCATCCTCCTAACCACTAGTCCGTCACTGAAAATTAAAGCGTGGAACAATATGGGCTTGGCCTATCGTGATCTTGGCGATGCAGAAAAGGCGCGCGAGTGCTTTCATGCCGCGAAGCAACTGCAAGGCCCGTAGATCGTAATCTCTGAGGAGCAAGCTTGAGCGCGATCGGCGTCAACGCAGAGCAGACAAGCCAGTCGTCGCAGGCCGGTGCGATCCCGGCGACGGACTGGAAGCGGGCGCTCGTGCTCAGCGGCGTACTGATCGTCGCAACCGTCACCGTCTACGCTCGTGTGAACAACTTCTCCTTCGTCAACTACGACGACACCATCTACGTCACCCAGAACTCGCAAGTGCAGTCCGGCCTCAGCTGGGACACGCTGCATTGGGCCTTCACGACCTATAACGTGGGCACGTGGCATCCGCTAACGTGGATGTCGCACGCGTTCGACTGCCAGCTCTTCGATCTGGATCCGGCGGGCCCGCACGACGTCAACCTGCTGTTGCATGTGCTGAATGTGGTGCTGCTGTTCTGGGTGTTGCTGCGGGCGACCGGCTATGTGGGCCGCAGCTTCATGGTGGCGGCGCTGTTCGCGCTGCATCCCATCAATGTCGAGTCGGTAGTGTGGATCGCCGAGCGCAAGAACTCGCTCAGCATGCTGTTCTTCCTTCTGGCTCTGGGCGCCTATCGCTGGTACACAGCCAATCCGAAGTTCGGCCGCTATACGGTCGTCGCCGTCTTGTTTGCGCTTGGATTGATGTCGAAGCCGCAGGTCATCACGTTTCCGTTTGTACTGTTACTGTGGGACTACTGGCCGCTGCGCCGGATTTCGTTTAGCGATGACCCAACGTGGCGCAAGAAAGCCGCCGAACTGGTTTGGGAGAAAGTCCCCCTCTTCGCGCTTGCCGCGGTGAGTGCAGCCATAACCATGGCCGCGCAGCGCGCTGATGGGAACAAGGCGTGGTATCCGCTCTCGCTGCGGATAGAGTATGCGCTGGCATCGTATATTGATTACATTGGCAGAGCGCTGTGGCCGGCGCGGCTCGCGGCATTCTATCCGCATCCCGATTTCGTGCCGTGGTCGCACGTCGCGATTGCGATTGTCCTCTTGACCGCGGTTTCCATTGTCGCCGTCCGCGCCTGGAAGCAACGTCCCTATTTGCTCATCGGCTGGCTGTTCTTTCTCGGAACGATGGTGCCGATGCTCGGCCTCGAAGGCGTTGGCTATCAAGGCCGGCAAGGCATCGCCGATCGCTACGCCTACCTGCCGTTCATCGGACTGTTCCTCATGATCTGCTGGGGTTTGGCGGACTGGGCCGAGCAAAAGAAAATCCCGGCTGCTGCACTCCGCGCGATCAGCGCTGTAGCGTTGCTCGCCCTTGGCATTGCGGCTTATCGCCAGCTCGGTTATTGGCAAGACAACGTCACACTGTGGACGCACGCCGTCGCGGTAACCAACGGCAACTTTCTCGCCGAAAATAATCTCGGCAAAGCACTGGTGAACGAAGGCCGGGCAGAGGAAGGCGTCACTCACTTCTATAAGGCGGCGTCGATTTATCCCGATGATCCCGTCAGCAACCTGAATATCGGTATCTACGAGCAGAAACGCGGCAACTACGCGGCTGCTATCGAACACTATCAAAAGACCGTCAGTATTACGCGCGACAACCAGCTCAGGGCCGCGGCTTATCGCAATATGGCGGCGTGCTATCGTCAGCTCGGCAACCCGGGCGGTGCACAGCAAAGCGAAGAAGCCGCGGCGCAGGCCGCTCATCAGGGGAAATTGTAGGGTGACTTCACGGCAAACGTCTCACCATCGCGAGGAACGGAATGACGTCGGTTGACTCGAAAGCCGTGGAGCAGAGTCAATCGTCTCCTGCCTGGTGGTCGTCGTCTCGTGTGCAGACGATGCTACTCAGTCTCGTGCTGGTCGTCGCGGTCGTCGCCATCTACTACCCGGTACACTGGCAGCCGTTCGCCAATTACGACGATCCCGATTACGTCACCGACAACGTGCACGTCAAAGCCGGCCTGCATTGGGAGACTGTGAAATGGGCGCTGACCGCGCGCGATGCAGCCAACTGGCATCCCGTGACGTGGATGTCCCATGCGCTCGACTGGCAGATCTTCGGCGACGACCCCGCCGGCCCGCACGACGTCAACGTCGCCCTGCACATTATCAATGCGCTGCTGCTGTTCTGGATTCTCCGCAGCGCAACCGGTTACATCGGTCGCAGCTGGATGGTGGCTGCACTGTTCGCCCTGCATCCCATCAACGTCGAATCCGTCGCCTGGATCGCCGAACGCAAGAACCTGCTCAGCATGATGTTTGCCCTGCTGGCGCTGGCCGCGTATCGCTGGTACGCCGAGCGGCCCAATGACGGGCGTTACCTTGCTGGTCGCCGGTCTCTTCGCGTTGGGCCTGATGTCGAAGCCGCAAGTGATCACGCTGCCCTTCGTCCTACTGCTGTGGGACTACTGGCCGTTGCAGCGCATCAGCTTCGGCGCCAACGAAGCCCCCGCGGGAAGCGCGATCCCCGCTCAGACCTATAGCAAAGATTATCTGGGAAAAAATCCCGCTGCTCTTCCTGTGTGCCGCCAGCGCGGCGATGACGCTGCGCGCTCAGTCCGCCGGAGGCGCCACCAGCGGCTTTGCCCGCGCCCTGCGCGTCGAGAACGCCATCATCGCTTACGTACGCTACATCGGCAAAGCCTTCTGGCCCTCGCGACTCGCGCTGTTTTATCCATATCCTCTGGTGCTGTTCAAGTGGTGGCAAGTTGCGGCAGCGCTGCTGCTGCTGCTGGCCATTACAGCTGCGGTCGCGTTGGCCTATCGCCGCCGCTACCTCACCGTCGGCTGGCTGTGGTTCCTGGGCACGCTGGTTCCGATGATCGGGGTGGTGCAGGTGGGAACACAGGCGATCGCCGATCGCTACGCGTACTTCTCGTTCATTGGCCTGTTTCTCATGGTGTGCTGGCTGGTTGCTGATTGGGCCGCCCAGCGAAAGCCGCGCCTTCTCTTGGTTCGCGGGGTAGCGGTGATCGCGTTGTTGGCTTTGTCGCTCGTCGCCAGTCGCCAAGTCAGTTACTGGGACGATCACATCACGCTCTGGACGCACACCCTCGATGTCACTTCCAATAACTGGATCGCGGAAAACAATCTGGGCACCACGCTGCTCAAGCAAGGCCATCCCGAAGAAGCGATTCCGCACTTCCGCGCCGCGGTCGCCGCTTATCCCTATGATCCCAATGTGGACCTCAACCTCGGCATCTACGAGCAGATGCACGGCGACTATCCGGGTGCGATCGAGTGGTATCAGAAGGCTGCGAACATCGCTCGCAATTCCAAGGTGAAGGCGCGGGCCTACAACAATCTCGGTTTCGCCTACAAGGCCAACGGAGATTTGATTGATGCGCGCGAGAATCTGCGGAAGGCGGTGCAGATCGATCCGGAGTTCGCCGGCGCCTGGATCGGCCTGGGCATCATGGCGCAGAAGACCGGTGACCTGCCGCTTGCCATCAACGCCTATTCGCGCGGCCTGGCCGTTCATCCGACGGATTACGGCTACATTCTGCTGGCCGGCGCCCTTGATGCCTCAGGAGAAAAAGACCAGGCCAACGCCGCCCGCCAAAAAGCCGAAGCCCTGTCAAAGAACATTCTTAGCGCCCAGCACTACGCGGACGAGCTGCTGACGGAATAATCAAGCAGTGTCGTGTAGCGCGATTCACAGCCTGCGAAGAGAGTCACAACAACAAGTAAGGCGGTGACCCGAGACCGCATAAGCAAGCCCTAACACCGGCGTTGTATTACAGCCGTTGTTGGGCTGATCAGGCGAAAGCAGTGTTGCACAAAAGCTTTATTCGAGAGACAATTCCTCAGCTTCGGCCCCCGCGCCAGCCCGGCACCCAAGCGGGGAAAGCAGGGGAAAATCCTTCCAGCAAGAGGGCCAGATGATACCGCATTTGCAAAAGGAAGCGCCGGTTTCCGCATCGGAAGTCCGAACTCAATGGTCGCCTAGTATTAAGATTGCGTTCCGCTTTTCTTTTATATATTTCGTTCTATATATGTGCCCGCGTGCGGTCGGCTCTCTCAGTTCATTCAGCAAACCAGATACAGTGCTGGACGCGGTGTTGCACTCGGTGGTCCCATGGTTCGGGCAGAATGTGCTCGGCATAGCCGGCAACTACACCGAACTCCCCAATGGAAGCGGAGACCAGATCTACGACTATGTACTGCTCATCCTAATCTTTCTACTATCCATCATCGGCACCGCGGTTTGGTCCTATCTCGACCGCAAAAGGGCCAATTATGAAGTGCTGTACCAGTGGTTTCGCATTATCATTCGCGTCACAGTCGCAATTGTTTTGATGGGTTATGGTTGCAACAAAATCTTCCGCTCACAGTTCTTTGCGCCGTCATTGACCCGGCTTATCGAACCATACGGGCAGTCTTCGCCGATGGATCTGCTGTGGACACAGATGGGATATTCGAGGCTGTACAGCTTCTTCGGCGGTATGGGCGAGATGTTGGGTGCGATTCTTTTGCTTGTACCGCAACTGACAACGCTCGGAGCGCTGGTCGGCGGGGCGGTGATGACGAACGTCCTCATGTTGAATCTGGCCTACGACGTTCCTCGGAAGATTTTCTGCGCTCACCTCATCCTGATGTGCCTGTATTTACTGGCGCCGGATCTGCGCCGCCTGTTCGATTTGTTTGTCCTGAATCGAGAGGTGCGGCTCACTCCGCCCGTCTATGCGTTCAAGGACAAGTTAATCAGTCGCGGACTTACCGTGCTGGTGTTGTTGATTGGCGTGGGCACGCTGATTGGGCATTCGATCTGGTCATACCACTCACAGCTGGAAGGGGAGACTCGTGTTCCTGCTGTAGTACGAGGCGTGTGGAATGTCGACGAAATAACCGTGGATGGAATAATCCAGCCGCCGATGATGTCGGATTCCCAGAGATGGCGTCGGCTTGTTCTCGACTCACTCGAGTCGACGTCAATCGAGTATATGGATGACCACCACGTTGTGTACGGTAGTAAGGTCGACGCGGCGAACAACAAGGTTGTCTTGTGGGTCCCCGTTGCTGATAGCCGGAAAGATACCTTAACCTACGAATTACCGCAGCCGGACAAGATGGTTCTGCAGGGCGTGTTAGACGGACATGACATCAAGGCTCGCCTTACTCGCATTCCGTTTTCAGATAAACACGTTTTTGCATTGACTAACCGAGGCTTTCACTGGGTTAACCCAACCATGGTTTGGCATCCCGAGTAGTGGTTACTCTGCAGATTCCAGATTCTCCAGCTTGTCCTGACCGTCACCTCCTCGTGTGCTGATGAGCCAGACCAGGTTCATCAGCAGCAAAGGTTCTAGAGGTTTACGGTAACGTCCTTCTGCCGTAACTACATTCTGCAGGATCAACAACAACGCAAAGATGGTCACGGCGACAGGCAGCAGATGGAAGCGTCCCTTTACGAACATATAGGCGTTCCATATGAGCACGACAGCAATCAGAGGAGCCCACATCCAGCGAGTCACTGTTTGCAATTCGCCGTCCCAAAGAGGGTAAACACTCTCCGGCCAGGATGGCGCGAATAGCATCACGACAATGTTCTCTCCCCACTGAGCCAACCATTCATCCCACCCAACGTCGAGTGAATTATATGCATCGCTCCAATCCCGCGAGCCATTCCGATAATCGGCTGACACCCGAACCACTGAAGAGCCAAAGGCTCGACGAATCGCCCAATCGCTCAGCGGTCGCATGGGTCGAATTAAACAGGTGGGCGAAATATAGTCCAGTTCGATGGTGTAATGGTGAGGATCATGAAACGTAACATGAATGAATTTCGCCCCTGATCGGTGTTGAATTCGAGTCAGCCAGGGATTGCCGAACGGAGCGAAAAAGCCAAGCTCGACCTTGGTGCGGATTGCTTGCGGCAAGAGCAGGATGATCACCGCGATTATCGCGAAAACCATCTCTCGAACCGAAGGTGTTTTCTTCCACCAGCTCCAGAGAACGCAAACGGCCGCCAACGGCGCAATTGTTGGCTTGGTCAGACAGGCGATTGTCCAGGAAACGACCAGCAATAGAAATCCGGTTGCTCCGCCTTTTCGGAGGTAGTGCGCCGTCGCCCACAGAGCCAGGCCTTCGACGAAAAGGAGCAAGGTTTCCATCATGATGAAGTGATACAACGTAAACAGGGATGGAGTGCAGGCAATGAGAGCCCATGTCCATAATGCGGGAGTTTTGGCTAAGCCAAACTCTCGTGTCGCTCGATAATAGGTCCAAGGCATGGCCAATGAAAGCATGCTGGCCGATAAAGCAATTAGGGCTCGGTTGGTGCCGACGAGTTTCTGCACAAACCAGATATAGAGCTGATAAACAATCGGATCCGCCGCTCCGAAATATCCGCCTCGGGGAAAGTTAAGCCCATTGCCCCAGTGCCTCATCATGTCCGAGACCAAGTAATCCATGGGATTGTGCTGAAAACATACGAGGACCCGGATAACGCTGCCCACCCCAATGAGTAAGACAGGAAGAACGTGTGGAATGCACCGCTTGGGACTTTCCATCCTGGAACTCTCCTGATGCAGTGAACATGGACCGGTGAGACGTGGATTCACTTAGGATAAGTCGAGCTGCACGTTCTTAGGTCAATGCCGGGCTGGCAGGCAAATCATGCGACGTGGGCGTTTGTTGCCCAAAGTAAGAAGCCGGAGCACTAGGCTCCGGCTTCTGAAATGACCTGGGGGAAGGGTCGGTTGAATTAGAACAGCTTGCGGCGCAGAACGCCAGCCAGGCCGAGGATGCCAGAACCGAACAGCATGATGCTGCTGGGCTCAGGAGTCGATGCCGCTGGTGCTGGTGCTCGAGGTCGTGCTGGTGGTCGCGGCGCTGCCGCTGCCGGTCAGAGTGAACGACTCGGAAGGAATCGTTCCGATCGAGTTCTCGGAAGCCGAGGACGGACCAGAGTTTTCATCCCAGTAAACCGGGTTGCCAGCAGAGGTGGCAGCGTTCGACAGGTTCAGCCAGTAGGTACCGGCGTTCAAAGACGGGCCGTTCATCGCGCCGGTCTCGGTGCAGACGTTGAAGCCGTACTGGTTCGAGACGCAACCGCTCTGAGTGAAGCTGACCGTCTGGTCAAAGTAGCTGGTGCCGCCGAACTCGCTCGAGGTGATCGAGACTTCAGCGCTCTGGAGCACGTCGCCCGGTTCCACCCACGCAGCAAAGTTAAGACCGTTCAGCGTGGTAGCGCTGCTCAGTGTGAAGGAGTCGCTAACCGCGAAACCGAAGTTGATGGTCCAGCCATCGGTGGTGCCGTTTGTCGGACCGTTGTCATAAACATCCTGGGCGACGGCCGGAACAACAGCCAAGCACAGGGCGAGCAGTGTCAGCGAAGCGATACGCATTTTCAAGGATCGAACCCTCCTTTAGGTTCAATTCACGTACAGACCCAATTTGCCCCATAGCGAGAGAGGCTACCTGTCAAAGAGCAATCCTCGTGCCACTGTAAGTTCAATGAATACGTAGGTTTTGCCGTTTGGAAAGTGCAGGTGTTTGCAGCATTGTTCTAGGCAATTTCCCTCCCGGCCAAGGCACAGCCGTTTGTAAATGTCAGATTTCTGGCACTTTACAGCTCCATTTGTACATTTTGGGAGCCCAAGTCCTCTGGAATCAGCAGGAAGGCTGGTTTGCCTACTTGGGACTGTCATTTCACTCGGCGATTCCCCGTACGTATGATACAAATTACTGCAAACAAGAGAGTTACCGGGGAACCCGAATTGAAGCCCAGTTATGGCGGGAGAAAAGCCGCGAGAAAATCGGAGAGTTCCGCTTCGCGCCAAGGCCCGTCCGACGCTGCCACTCGATTCTCTTCCTCACGTCTTGACCCGGCTGCTTTATCCCGCCTGTCTCATTCTTCTTACTGTTGCCGTTTACCTGCCGGTACGGCAGCATCCATTTTCGATCAATGATGACGAACAGTACGTCGTGAACAATCCCCACCTGCGAGGCGATTTTGGGTGGGAAACGGTCCGCTGGGCGTTTACGACGCACGATCTAGCTAATTGGCACCCCCTCACGTGGCTTTCGCACGCGGTCGACTTCCAGATGTTTCAGCTCAACCCGGCTGGCCATCACGACATGAACCTCTTTTTCCATGTGTTGAATGCCCTTTTGCTTTTCTGGGTGCTGCAGCGGGCCACCGGATGCGCAGGACGAAGCTTCGTGGTGGCGGCGATCTTCGCATTGCACCCCGTTAATGTAGAGACGGTCGCCTGGATTGCGGAGCGCAAGAACCTGCTCAGCATGTTGTTCTTCCTTCTCGCGCTTGGCGCTTATCGCTGGTATGCGAGCAGGCCGCGAGTGGGGCCGTTCTTGCTGGTGACGTTTCTGTACGCTCTGGGACTTCTCGCAAAACCCCAGATCATCACCTTTCCGTTTGTGCTGCTGTTGTGGGACTACTGGCCGCTTGGCAGGGTTTCTTTCGGCGCTGGGGCTTCGGACCTAGGCACTCCGAGGGCGATTCCTGCACGCCGCTTCTCGTTTCTGCTCCTGGAAAAAGTACCGTTTCTTCTGCTTTCTGCCGGCAGCGCGGTGATGACCACGCGAGCGCAGAGTCTGGCCGGCGCATTGCGGTACTACCCCTTCAGTTATCGGCTGGAGAACGCAATCCTCTCGTATGTTCGCTATCTCGGCAAAGCCTTCTGGCCTATTCCGCTGATTCCCTTTTATCCCCACTCTCCGATCGCCGTCTGGCAGCTTGCACTTTCGTTGTTCTTGCTGCTAGCGCTCACGGCCTTCGTGATCTGGCGGGCGAAGCAGCGGTATCTTTTCGTGGGTTGGTTCTGGTTTCTCGGAACGCTGGTACCGATGCTCGGTATCGTGCAGGTGGGCGAGCAGGCGATGGCCGACCGTTATGCCTATCTGAGCTTCATTGGAATCTTTTTTATGGTGTGTTGGGGCATCGCGGATTGGGCATCGCAACGCGAAGTGCCCGTTCGATGGCTTGCCGTCGCGAGCGCGGGATTACTGGTGGCGTTGTCGATGATGACGTATCGGCAGCTCAGCTACTGGTCGAGCAGCGTCACGCTCTGGAGCTACACCTCGCACGTCACCAACGGCAGCTATGAGGCAGAAGAAAACCTGGGCACTGCGTTGCTCGAGGCCGGGGAGCCCGAGGATGCGATGGGACACTTCGAGAGAGTGATTGCCATCACGTCAAATGCTTCAGGCGATATGGGGCGAGAGCAACTGGGAGATGCCGCAGTCGCCCATCTTTACCTGGGAGCTTTCGATCAGCAACATGGAAAGATTGAAGAGGCCTTGGATCACTACAAAGCCGTACTCACGCTGATTGATACCTACACCGCGGCGAATAAGTACGGCAACGTCGCGCCGGTGTTGCTCAAGATGAAAGCGACGGCGCTGAGCAACATGGGCTACGTTCAGTTTGGCCAGGGGCAACTCGCGCAAGCGGCAGCCAGTTTTCAGGCTGCCTTAGCGATAAATCATCACGGCGCACGCGAATGGCAGGGACTAGGGCTGGTCGAACAAAAGTCTGGAGACACCGCAGGAGCAGCGCGTGCCTTTGGGGAATTGGCCCGCATCGACGCGACCGACATTAACCTGCTGCTTCTGGCGCAGGCGCAGGAAAAGAACGGTCAGACAAACGAAGCACGTGAGTCCAGGCAGAAAGCGGCAGCCCTGTCGTCGGACCTTGACGCTGCTCAGCGACAAGTCGACAGAATGCTCGCCCGCTAACCGGCGCATAAAGAAAGCAGGAACCGGAGCACGCTACGGTTCCTGCTCTGTTCACTTCGGACAGCAGGTCTATGGAGTAATCTCCCATACGACGCCGCACGAGCCTACACACTGCTGTCGGTTTCCGGTACCGCCCTCCGAGGCCGTTCCGTACATATTGCCACGAGCGTCGAAGGAGACATTGCTGCGCGGATCGCCACCGTCGTTGCCGGCGGTGAAATCGTGCAGCGAGGTGTAGCTCCAAGCGCCGCCGTTGTTCGTCAACTTGAAGATCGATCCGAAGTTATAGAGGCCGTCGAGGTGCGTGGTGCCGTAGAGATTTCCGCTGCTGTCGAACGAGAGATTGGCTACCGGTCCAGGATAAAACCCACCACTTACTCCCGCGAAAGTGTAAAGCAGGTTGAAATTCCAGTTGTTACCCGAGGGCGTGAGCTCGAAGACGGTGCCGCCGTTGCCGCCGCCGTAAGTCGACGTGGCGCCATAGAGATTGCCCACTTGATCGAAAATCAGGCCCGCGTATGGCAAGCCGCCGTCGGCCTGTCCCTGGAAGCTATATAGGGTGCGCTCCGTCCAACCGCTGCCCGACGGGCTTAACTCGTAGACCGTGCCGAATCCGTAAGCGCCACCATCAGCCGTTGTGCCATAGAGGTTGCCGGCCTGGTCGAGAGTAACGCCGGACCACGGATGCGAACCATCGGTGCCGTTGGTGAAGGTGTACACGACGCTCTCGGTCCAGACATTATTGGACTTGGTCAATTTGTAGACGACGCCGCAGCCGCTCGGACAGATGGTTGAGCCTCCGTTATAGGTGGTGCCGTAAAGATTGCCGGCGCTATCGAAGACAATGTCCGCGCTGTAAGGGTTGGCGCCGTCGGCTCCGCCGGAAAACTCGTACAGCAACGTCTCGTTCCAGGGGGTGAGGGGAGTCGGCGGAGGCGTCGGTCGCGGCCTCATACTGAGCACCACGCCGCACCCGGTCGTGTTGTTGTACGTCATGCACGGGCCGACGCCGCCAAAGCCGGTGGTGAAATACAGCGCGCCGTCGGGACCAAAGATTGGGCGATCATACGGAATCACGCCCGTGGCCATGTTGGTGAAGTAGAACAGCGGTGTCAGAAGCCAGCCGCCGTTGAGATGCGACATCTTATATAACGTACCCGTCGCCTGGTCGCCGAAAAACGTGGTGCCGTAAAGATTGCCGGCTGCATCGATCGTCACTCCCGAAGTCGGCTCTGAGCCATCGAGACTGCCAACAAAATTGTGAATGACGGAATAGGTTTGAGCCTGCAACTGTGGGGCTAGGGCTGTGCCGAGCGAACACGCAACCGCAAGGGCAACTATCAGTGTCATCGTTCGCGATGTAGATTTGTGGCTGTTGACTGGCTGGTCGGTAGGGTTCCCCATATCGTTACTCCCGGTTCTCTTTGCATTCAGGTGAACAGCAGGCTTGCTTGCTGGGCAAATTCTTTGGATGTTCGGTCTGCAGCGGCGTGGCTCGTCCGATTTTGCACGGGCTTTTGACGGAAAGCAACTGAGGCCGTGGGAAAATCGGCTGGCTTGCTCATTACTCAACTTCGATGCTCTTCGCTTTTTTCAAACACTCCTGAGACTTCAAATTATCTCCCAGCGCGCGATAGGCCTTTGCCATGCTCAAATAGGCGCCTTGCAGAATCGCGGGTGTGGTCGTTGGCTGTTGGATCACCCTCCGGTAATGGCTGAGTGCGTCCGCAAAATTTCCCTCCTGGAGTTCGTCAATAGCGATTCCCAGGTTGCTGTTGACATCATTGGGATTGATAGCGAGCGCCAGATTGAACTCCTGCAGGCCTTCCGGGACGCGGCCGTGCATAGCCAGCGCCGCTCCCAACTCACTGTGAGCTACCCAGTTGCGATCCGTTACCTGCAACGCGTGTCGCCACAGCCCTTCCTCCGTCCCCCAGTAGCTGAGCTGATTTCGCGTGGTTAGGGCAAGAGCGAGGAGTGTCAGCACGCTGACTGCGGGCAGCAGCCGAGACGCCAGACGTTTGTCGCGAGCCCAGTCCGCAACTCCCCAGCAGATCAGGATGAATAATCCCAGGAAGGAAACGTAGGCGTAACGGTCGGCCATGCCCTGCACCCCGACCTGCACGATGCCCAGCATCGGCACCATCATCCCAAGAAACCAAAACCAGCCCACCGGCAGATATCGATGGCGGCGGCCAAGCACGACCAGGATAGTGATGAGACAGAGAATTACCGCTGAGACAATCACCTTCCACCAATGCAGCGAAGTACCGGGATGGGGATAGAGCAGCGCCAGGCTTGACGGCCAAAGTGCTTTCTGGAGGTAAAGACTGTACGAGAGAATCGCATTTCCGAATCGGGAGGAGTACGGAAACCAGCTGCGTGCCCCGGTCTGGACGTGCATGGTGATCAACGCGCTGGCAATACTCCAGACGAACAATGGAAGCTTCTCATCGACCAGAGCGCGCAGAGTGCGTTGCGGAAAAGGCGGATCGACGAGCGTCGTGTCCCACGGCAGACTCATCCTCTGTAGAGGCCAGTAATCCCAGAGGAGAAGCACAAAGGGAAAAGCAATGATCTGCGGTTTGGCCATCAATCCCAAAGCAAACAGGACCCCTACCACCACGTAGCGCGATGTTCGCGGCTTGCGAACATACCAGCGATACGTACCTAAAGCGAGCAGAAAGAACATCGTGCTGATCAGCGTCTTGCGCTCCGCCACCCACGCCACAACTTCGACGTTGATGGGGTGCAACGCAAACAATGCCGCGACCATGAAACTGCGTCCGACGTATCCCGTGGCTCTCAGCAGAACCCAGAAGAGCAGAACCACGTTGATGACCTGAAACAGCAGATTCATGTCGTGGTGTCCGGCGGGGTTAAGTCCGAACATCTGGCAATCAGCCGCGTGGCTTAGCCAAGTCACCGGATGCCAGTTGGCCGCGGCAGAATGGACGAAAGCCCATTTCATGGTGCTGAGGCTCAGACCCGCTTGCACGTGCCGGTTGCGATAGACGTAGTCGTTATCGTCGTAATTGATGAAGGGGAAATGGTGAACCGGGAGGTAAACCGCGATCGTAGCAAGGGCCAGAACGAAGCTGAGAAGAACCGGGTGGCGCAGGCTTGTGGTTGCAAAGCCGGAACCGAGCTGCGAATCCGGCGTCTTGTCTGCAACCACGGTTAGCGACGCCATGCTCTCTCCTTGCAGTGAGAATTATAGACGTCAGAACAAACAGGACTTGCTGCTCGATAACCCGGTGACGCGCAATAAAACCCGGGACGAGCTCTGCGCCAGCATCGTCCCGGGGCGAGCGACAGCGTGCGCAGGAGAAAGCCCCGCGCGCCCGGCGCCAACTAGCCTTGGTTGGCTTTGGCTCCGTGCATTTTCGCGCGCTCAATCAACATCTGCACCTGGTCCTTCTGGGGATAATCCGGATTCGTCTGGAGCAGCTTCTCCCAGACCACTACCGCTCCCTTGGGATCTTTCTTGCCTTGCCACATCACAATACCGAGATTGAACAGCGTGCCCGGATGATTGGGGCGAATCGCCAAAGCTTTCTGGAAGCTGGCGATGGCCTTGTCCGCATCGCCGGCGTACCAGTATGAAGTGCCCAAGTCCGTGCGCACATCGGCATTATTCGGCTGAAGGGTTAACGCCTTTTCGTAGTATTGAATGGCTTGGGGATACGCCTGGCTGTCGTAGTAGAGATTGGCCAATTTGATGACGGTGTCAGCGTCGGTGGGATTGCTCTGCAACTGAGCCAGCAACGGTTCAGCCGCTTTGGCAATCATCTCTGGACTTGCCGCTTGCTGCTGTCCCGAACCGATCGCGGGCAACTGTCCCGGGCCCATACCGGCTCCGCCCATACCGCTTGGCGCAGTTGTCGCAGCTTGGGTAGCTTCAGGTGCGGATTGAGAGGGAGATGCCGAGCCGCGTGCGAAATAGCCGACGGCGATTCCGATGGCCAGCGTAATGATGGCCAGCGTGTAGGCTTGCACGGTAGTGAAGCCCGCCACAGTGTTGCTGTTATTGTTTTGCGCAGAAGACATGAAATTTACTCCTTGTTACAGGTTGTTCGGCAGTTGGAATCTGGTCAGAATTGCTATCGTTTATCTCCAGACCGTAGCCAATTGCTGAATGTTAAGCACTGCTCTTAGTTCTTGGAGCCGGCGGCAGCTCTTAATGGCTGTTCAAGGTGAAACAGGCGGCCGACCGCCGCGGTCAAGCTGTCCTGTTCCGCTCTCTCTGGAAGTTCCTTCAATTCACGGGCCAGTGAACCAGCTATCCTTTGAGTAATATGCGTTGTGAGTGCTGTTAACGCCTGGTCCTGGTCTTCCGTGAAAGGGCCGAACTCCTTGCGCAGGACTTCCAATTCCTGCCGGCATAACTCATCGAGACGCTGACGCAAGGCCACGATGGTCGGCACAACCCGCTCCGCCATCAGCTTGTGACGGAAGCCCTGCACCTCCGCCGCTACAATCTTTTCCGCCGCTTCGGCAGCTGCCTGCCTGGTGCCTGCGTTGCGCCGAACGACATGCTCCAGGTCGTCCATGTCGAACAGGTGCATGCCTTCAATCTCGCGGGTACGCGGATCAATGTCCCGAGGAACGGCGATGTCGATGATGACCATCGGCTTGTGCTTGCGGTCGCGGGCGATCATGTCCGCTTCTTCGCGGCTGAGAATGGGAGTGGGAGAAGCCGTCGAGCTGACGACAATGTCTGCCTTCTTCAGGTGCTGGAGCTTTTCTTCGAACGGAACCGCGGTCGCGCCCAGCTTCTGTGCCAGTTCGGATCCGCGCGAAGCCGTACGATTCATTACTTTGACGCGATTCGCACCGGCCTTCATCAGATAGTGCGCCGCTAAATCGCTCATCTTACCCGCACCTACCAGCAGCACCTCGCGTCCGGCGAGATCGCCGAGAACTTGCCGCGATAGCTCAACCGAAGCGTAAGGCACCGAAACGGCCGAGGCGCCGATCGCAGTCTCCGTGCGAGTGCGCTTGCAAACCGTAAGCGCCTTCTGCATGACCGCATCGAGAAATCGACCGGTCGTGTTGATCTGTTGCGCTTCCGCCCAGGCGTCTTTTACTTGGCCCGTAATCTCCGGCTCGCCCAGTACCATCGAGTCCAGTCCGGAGACGACTCGAAAGATGTGGCTGAGGGCTACATCGTCCATGAGCCGATAAAAGTGCGACCATTCACAAAGTTTGAGCTGGTATTCCTGGGTTAGAAAGCGGAGTACGGAGTTGGCAGCGGAAGGGACGTCTTCGGTCCAAAGAATGAATTCCGTGCGGTTACAGGTCGCGACGACGATGACTTCCTCGATGCCCTCGGAACGAACCAGTTGGAGCAGCGTCTCACTGCGACGCGCTGGACTGATCCAGAAACGTTCGCGGACGGCCACAGGCGAGGTCCGGAAATTCAGGCCGATCACAGCTAACGTTGGTTCCACGGGCAGCCCTCTCTTCGCAAACGTCTGGTGGTAGTGAAGGCATTGGAATTGCCAAACGTCGGCTGACTTGCCCTGAGCCCTCTAAGCAACTGAGCGAGCAAGGTTTAAGCTTCGGGCGTCAAGCTCTTCCGCAGACCCCGGAGGCTGGGTTTTGCGGCATATCACACGGTCGAAGGGGTTTTTTCCACCCGGAAACCTTACTGTTTCGACTGAAGCGGCGCGGACCTGGATTGAGGGCTAACCCTCTTTGCTACGCGGAAGTTGTATGGCGAACGACCGTTCGGAGGAGTACATTGTTACCGTCATTGCGGCGGCTTTGGCCCAGAAGACGTCCGCTTTACAGGAGAAGAAACGATGACCATGAAATGGCTACAGCGGGTCGCCCTATTCAGCTTCATCCTCGCACTGGCACTTCCGCAGTTCGCAGTAGCACAGAGCGGCGCTGACACCTTCAAAGCGAAATGTGCCATGTGCCACGGCGCCGACGGCAGCAAGACCACGATGGGCTCGAAGCCACTCAACGGCCCCGACGTCCAGAAGATGTCCGCTGCTGACATCGCGACGGTGATTGGAAGCGGCAAAGGCAAGATGCCCGCTTACAAAGGCAAGCTGACCGACGCCCAGATTAACGACGTTGCTGCTTACGTCAAAACCCTCAAATAGACGGCAGCTCGTGTCCCTAAAGCTGGCGACCCTCGGGTCGCCATTTTCTTTGCTCGCGGAATTCGCCCTCTCCTGCAACTTCAATCCTCACAGAGTTATACTCGCAACCGGTGGCGCACAAACTCTCGGGAGGCAGCATGAAAGACGACAAAGAGTCGCACTCGGACCAGCCTTCAGGTCTCACCCGGCGCGACTTCATGAAGATCTCCGGTATCAGCGCCGCAGTGCCGCTGGTGCTTGGACCGACGGTGGTGTACGCGGCCGGCGAAGAAGTCGTCGTTCACGGGCCGGGCAAGGTATCCGTTGTCCTCAACGTCAACGGTAATAGGCTGACGGCCGAACTTGAGCCGCGCGTAACGTTGCTCGAAGCCCTGCGTAATAACTTCGACCTGACCGGCGCCAAAAGTGTTTGCGACCGTGGAACGTGCGGAGCATGCACTGTTCTGATGGACGGCAAACCGGTTTATGCCTGCTCGGTTCTGGCCATCGAGGCGCAGGGCAAGAAGATTACGACAGTCGAAGGCCTGACCGAAGGCGAACCGCTAACGCCGATTATGCAAGCCTTCGTCGACCACGATGCGCAGCAGTGCGGTTTCTGCACCCCGGGATTTATCATCGCCACCACGCACTTCCTTCAAGAGCATCCCAGCGCCACCGAGGACGATATTCGCCGTGGCTTGAGCGGCAACTTCTGCCGCTGCGGCACCTACAACGGAATTCGCGCCGTCGCCCTTGCGAAATCGGCCACGGAGAAGGGCGGTGCCGCATGAGCGACTACACCTGGCCGAATCCGGCGAAGCGTCCACTTCTCGGCAAACGAATTTCGCGTGTCGATGGGCCGGTGAAGGTCTCCGGCCGCGCCAAGTACACCTTCGATTACAACCCTGACGGTCTGCTTGCGGGCAGAATTCTGCGTTGTCCCTATGCGCATGCGAGGATCACCAGCATCGATACCAGCGCCGCTGAAAAGATGGCTGGTGTGAAGGCCGTCCAGATTATTCAGAAGCCCGGCACAGAGATCTTCTGGGCTGGGGATGAAGTCGTGGCCGTTGCCGCCATCGACGAATGCACCGCCGAGGACGCGCTCCGCGCCATCAAGGTGCAGTATGAGGTTCTGCCGCACTTCGTCTCCGATGCCGAGCCGCCCAAAGACATCGCCGCGAACAACGGTCCCATCAGCCAGGAAGACTTCGAGGACATGGAAGACAACCAGGTCCCCGATGAGCAGGTGGTCGCTGCCATCAAGCATCAGGGCATCAGCTTCCATCCCGATGCCAAGTACTTGAAGGACCTCCAGGAGTCGGGCGCCGACGCTAGCGTGGTGCAGGCCTTGCGCACGGCGAAGTACGGACCACCCTCCGGTTCCAAGTCGCCTTATAAGAAGACCGGCGTTCAAACGCAGGGCGAACCCGATAAAGCTTTCGCCTCGGCCGCCGCGACCGTCGAAGGACTCTACGGAGCGTCGGCCATCACTCACTGCTGTCTGGAATCGCACGGCATGGCGGCGGAGTGGACGAGCGACAAAGACTTGCTGGTCCACATCTCCACGCAAAACTTGTCGGGCATCGCGCCACAGATCGCCGAGCCGATAGGAATTCCGGCCGGCAATATTCAAGTGATGCAGCAGTACATTGGCGGTGGCTTTGGTAGCAAGTTCGCGCCGGATCGGTGGGGCATTGCCAGCGTGCAGTTGTCGAAGACCGCCGGTGGTAAGCCGGTGAAGATCATGCTCGACCGCGCCGCCGAGCTCGAAGTTGCCGGCATGCGGCCCTCTGCATTCGCGCGCGTAAAGATCGCCGCCGACAGCGATGGCAAAGTCGTTGCGTGGGAGTCGAGGTCGTGGGGAACCGGCGGCATGGGCGGCGGTGGCACGCCTCCGCTTCCGTACATCTTCGAGATCCCGAATCAGCGCAAGCAAAACGTCGCCATCGCAACCAATCAGGGCAGCGCTCGCGCCTGGCGCGCGCCCAACCATCCCCAGGCTGCGGCTATCACCATGTGTGCGCTGGAAGACCTTGCAGCGAAGCTGAACCTCGATCCGGTAGAAATGTTGACGCGCAATCTCGATCTCACCGGCCCGCGCGAAAAGATCTATCGCGACGAATTGCCCATCGCTGCCGATTTGATGGAGTGGAAAAAGAACTGGCATCCGCGCGGCGACAAAACATCGGGTCCGGTGAAGCGCGGCCTCGGCCTGTCGATTCACACCTGGGGAGGCCGCGGCCATAACAGCGACTGCGATCTGACCATTCATCCCGACGGTTCGGTCGAGATCAAAATGGCGACCCAGGACCTCGGTACCGGCGCTCGCACCATCATCATCATCGTCGCCGCCGACACCCTCGGCATTCCGATGGAAAGCATTAAGTTGCTGATCGGCGACAGCCGCTATCCCGTCTCCGGCGCCAGTGGAGGTAGCACGACGTCAGGTGGCGTAACTTCCTCCACGCGTCGCGCAGCCGTCGACGCCCGCAATCAGCTCTTCGCGAAAGTTGCTACCGCATTGAAGGCGCAGCCGGCGGAACTCGAAGCAGTCGATGGAACGATTCGCGTGAAGTCCGACCCAACGCGCAGTTTGTCGTGGAAGGAAGCGTGTTCGAAACTTGGGGCCATGCCGATGACCGTGCGTGGCAAGAATCCCGACAAGTCGAAGCCGCCCGACCTCACCAACAGCGGTGTCGGCGGTGTGCAGATGGCCGACGTTTCCGTCGACACCGAAACCGGCATCGTGCGCGTGAACAAGATGGTCGCGGTGCAGGATTGCGGCCTGGTCGTCGACGTGAAGACTGCTGAGAGCCAGGTAACCGGCGCGCTCATCATGGGCATCAGCTACGCGCTCTATGAAGAAAAGGTACTCGATCCGGTTACCGGCCGCATGCTGAATGCGAATATGGACTTCTATCGCCTCGCCGGCATTGCCGACATTGGCGAACTCAAGGTCCACATGATGACCGGTAAAGGCTACGACGAGCGCGGCGTCATCGGTCTGTCTGAGCCGCCTGTGGTTTCGCCCGGCGCCGCAATTTCTAACGCCGTCGCAAATGCAATCGGTGTTCGGGTGCCCTTCTTGCCCTTGACACCCGCGCGCGTACTCGAAGCGTTGGGAAACGACGATAAGGTGTAGGCGCCGGCTTTCGGTGTTTGCGATCCAGCACTGAAGACTAAGCACAAAGCGCATTTTCGCCTACGATTGGGTGCGGCGAAGGGCTGTGAACGGAAGCTGGCCAGTGAGCCGACTCCGCGCGGAAACTGTCGATCACAACCTTATTCGTTCAATGGGTTTCATGAAGATCAAGACGACCATGCGAGTGAAATGTCATGAAGAGGGAGCCCATCGATTCAAGCGTTATCTCGAGCATGGGGTACGACCCGGTGTGGCGCGTTCTGGAACTTGAGTTCCGCGAAACCGGCGAAATTTACGATTACTTTGAGGTGCCACCCGAAATCTACGAAGCCTTTCGCAGCGCAGAGTCGAAAGGCATTTATCTGAACACGATCTTCAAGGGACACAAGTACAGATACATCAGAATTAAGTAAGAAAATGGACGGGGCGAGCAGTCGGTAGGAAAAGGGATTCGGGCAGTGTCCTAAATCAGGTTTAGGACGCTACTGGATTTCGCGAGAGGTGGCGCGATCGGTGGCTGCTGATATAATCACTTTGCTTGCAAAAGCACCCCGCAATCGCGGGTTCCCGCCCGAGCCGGAGAGGTGGCCGAGTGGCTGAAGGCGGCGGTTTGCTAAACCGTTATACGGTCAAAAGCTGTATCGGGGGTTCGAATCCCCCCCTCTCCGCCAGCTAGTCTTGATTATCAGAGAGTAACTAGCGAAAGTACAAAAATCGTTGTGTTTGGCCGGGATTTTCACAAAGCTTGTGCGACGACCCGTAGCAGAGAAACGCCATTCTTGTTTATCAGTTTGTAAATCCCCTAAATTTCTCTGAACCCCAAAAGCCGAGTACAGGTCTGCGCGCCGATCTGTAGCGGAGAGTTCGCAATCCGACTCCCTGCCGGCCCGGGAGTCTGCGAACAATCGGCTTTGCTTCGCCTATAGGCGTCACCTTAGATCAATTTCGTGTGCTGTTCGCCGGCCTCACGGGTTGTTTGGTGAGGATTACAGCCTCATCTGCCCGTAGTGAGACGGTATTCACTGGCCCGGAACTGGTTCCATCGGCTTGAAGGATGTAGTAGGGCCCGAAGAATTTTCGTTCCGGATCATCGAGGTGGATCGGAGGGCCTGGACGGTCGAGTTCAGACGGTGCCGTTATGCTTCCAAATACCCGATCTAGAATCACAGTGCCTCCATAGCCAGTGAAGTCGCGACGCCACACAGGAGCACACTTGTTAGACAGAGCGCATCCGCCCGGATAAGTCGACGCCGCATCGCTTGTCAGGTAAGAAGTATCTCTTTCGCCGTGCTTCCAACCGTTCACATTCGGATCGCCGATGTCGACCCAAAGAGCCGGCCACCAGTTGCTGTAATACCAGACATTCGACGCGGTTGGGACGGCATGATGACGATCGCTCCAATGTTCAACGTGAGCAAATTCGACTGGAGTCCCGGCAGGATAGTCATTCACAATGTAGCTGGCGAAGAAGGTTCCGTTTTCGGGCACGATCGTTAGGACGTTTCCGTTGCGCGTGCAGGCCGCAAGGTCTTTCCCCCCGATGCGAACGAGATAGATCTTCTTGTACAAAGGCCCGCCGACCGCCGTGAACCCGGTAGCATCGTCGAGCCTAATAGTGCCTCCGGCCGCCGTTCCCGCGACGATCCCTTCAGACAGCCTCGCAGTCTTCGTACTGTTGAAGACGTAGAACTCGTCAGTATCAAAGTACGACCAGCCCTGCGTGTTGTAGTAGAGGGCTGTATTGGCGTTACTCGCAATGTAATAAGTGGCGAGGTTCACCATATTTAGCCGCGAGCCTTCGGATACGACGTGATAAGTCGGCCCCCGCTCGCCACCCTGCGAGCCGATTTTCATAGTGAAATGCACGTTGTCCCATAAGCTAAATAAACCAACTGATCCCCCGAGGTTGGTCGCGGGCAAGAAATCGTCGAACAATTCGAACTGAGAGTTCTGAAAGTCGCCAATATAAGGCTGAGAAGCTGAAAGCTCCTGCATAATGCCGTCGAACACCGGAACATACGCCTTCAAACTGACAACGTTCGCCGTAACTGCGTCCAGATCAGGGAATGCCTTCTTGAAGCTAGGTCGCAAGGTCGTGGCGTAACTCAGAAAATAGGTAGCCCATGAACCCCGCGAACACTGAGGTGAGCAAGCGAGATCGGTACGGTTCTCATCGAAGGTCCCCGAACTCAACGTGGGCTCACCGCCGACGTTGTCCAGGAAAATGGCGTTCATTTTCAGGCCGCTGTGCGTCCTCTCCGCGACCCAGCGCGCCTGCAGCTCACCGACAAAGCTGTATTGGCCGTCCTGCTGATTGCTCGGATTGAAAAAGATATAGTTGTGATAGTTGGCGTAGGCGTTCATTCGTGCCTGATAGCGCCACCGTGCACTGGCAGCATCTGGCCCGGCGGTCGTCGGCTGAGCACAATACTGGGTCTGCTGGTACGCAACTGTAATTAGCGCGGATTGGCAGCCCCGTGGATTCCAGCCCCGCATGCGCTCGGGCCCGTTCATCCAGGAGTCACCCTTGACCGTCGCGACCCTAGGAGCTTCGCTGGCGTCGTTAACTTCCAGTTGAATCCAGAATTTGTTGTGAGAGCCGTTCACTGATTGTGGCCGCCAATCCGAAGGAGGGGTCAAGACGACGGCCCCGTTCCTCGCTAGCCCGGAGGTCTCATCGGATGCGAGTGTAATCGGAGTCCAGGAGTGGCCGTTCCAGTAGCGCCAGGAAACCGATCCACCAGAGCGCGGCTTTGCTAACGTGAAATCGATTCGGTCGAATGGTTCGGCATATCCAACCAGCAGCTCTGTTCCATTCCTAAGGGTGCAAGCGTCGCCACAACTGCCGGAGTAGATCGTCGCTGTCACATCTACATAGGAATTTTTGTGTTGAAGGAAGACACCATGAATCGCCGTCGCGCAACCCTCCCGGCTTAATTGACCAAAGGGCATGCCGGATTGCTCGAAGATGTCGAAGCAGTCCATGCCCGTCCAGCTGCTCTTAGCTGAGTAGTCGAGATTGTAGTGCAGCAACATATCTTCGTGTTGCCAATGGTTCTTCTCGGCAACATCGATGATGTAGTTGTAAAACTGGCCAACGTAGAGGCCTTCAGAATCCAGGTAGTTGGCCCACCAGAGGGATCTTCGATCAGCAGAAAGGTCGGCTTTGCCTGAGATAACCCAAGAGAAGCGTGCAGCGAGCGTGTTCGCCAGATCACATCCTGGGCATTCCCATGCACTCTGGTTGTATTGCACCGTTCCGACCTTGAGGCGGTTTGGGTTTTGGGCGGCGCACACGCTAATAATCAAGAACACCCAGAGCAATTGTAAAATCTTGCGCACCATACTTGGCCTGTCCTTACCCCTCCAAATCTCTCATCGGCGACCAGGCGGCGATGCCTGATCGATTTACGGCGACCAGATGTTGGGATCGACTTTCAAGGCTTGAGATTGCGTGGATTTCTTAAGCAAGAGTTCTTCATAGATGTGAGCCGTTGTTTCGGCTGCCGTTTCAATCGTCAGATGCTGAGCGACATAGGCCGCCGCGTTCGAGGCCAGCCTTTGTCGTAACTCCCGGTCCCGTATGGCTCGCGTCAGCTTTTCAACAAGGTCATCAAGATCGTTGTTGCGAAAGAGTAGTCCGCGTTCGCCCGAAGGTCCTACTAGTTCTGGCGTTCCTCCCACGTCCGACCCAATCACTGCGCAGCCGCAGGCCATTGCTTCCAACAGAGCATTCGAGAATGCCTCGGAATAGGAAGGAAGCACAAAGATGTTCATGGCTCGCAACCATTGCACGACTGCTCGAGTAGCCGAGACGAAAACTGTGGCGTCTGCAATACCGAGTTGCTCGGCCTTACCTTTCAACGTTGCGAGTTCAGGACCGCCGCCGACGATCACAAGCCGGAGGCCGCTCGTTAGATGTTGAATCTTCGCGAAGGCGGAAAGTAGCAGAGGCAGGTTCTTTTCCTCGCGCAAGACGCAAACGGTTCCAATAACGACGGTCGCGCCATCCAACTCCCTCGGCAATGTGCATTCGCCAGGGCAGAACTCATCTGTCAGTACGCCGTTGTGACACAGGCGTAATTTGGATTCGGCTACGCGCTCGTCCTCGACCAGGTAGCGGCGCAAGGCTAGGCAGTTCACAACGATCGCGTCCGAATAGCGGTCCGCGGCTCGCAGGAGCCACCTGGTCTTCCAGTCGAGCAGACCGCGATGACTCAATTGGCTTCCAATGGCGACAGGGACCCCAGCCATCTTGGCCACCGCGAGCCCCAGTATGCCGCTGGCGTCGTAGGCATGAACGATCTTGATGCCGTGAGCAAGGATATATCGTCGAAGTTTCGCCGCCATCTTAACGGCATTGCCCGAAAACAAACTCAGAACCGGAATCTCGAGGATTGGAATCTCGGCCGAGAAAAGCTCTTCATAACGCAAGCCGCGAGCGCAATATGTTGCGACGTGCGGAGAAAATCTGCGTCGATCCAAATGTATGGCAATCTTCGTGACGTCGCGCTCGACTCCGCCCAAGTCGAGTTCCCGCACCATAAGTAAAACGGGAACCGGAGTAGGCAGTTGCTCAGCCGTGCCATGTGTCATGTCAGCTGCTGTGGCAGACATGCTGTTCACCGTCTAGCCTGCTGCAAGGGACGCGCGGGGTTTCCGGCCGCAACAACGCCATCGTTAATGTTCTCAATGACGACAGAGCCCGCTCCGATGGTGCAGTCGGCTCCCAGATCGGCCATGATGATCGCTCCGTCGCCGATCCAGCATCGTCGGCCAATCCGCACTTGGAAGTGTTGGCAAGATGACAGATTACCTTCTGCGTCGCGCGTGTGCTGGTGTCGTCCACCCGGAATCAGAACATGAGATCCAATCTGCGACCCTTCGCCGATGTTGGCGCAAGCAATCACGCAATAGCCACCGATGGAAACCCGTTTTGCGATCGACGAATGAGGGCGTACAAAATACGTACCGTAGGAAATCCGCGTGTCGAGGGAGCATCGAGTCAGCGTCAACCTATAGTATGCAGATCGAAGAAAGTCTCCGGGCAGACCGGGGCCGGCCGCGAATATGTGCGCAAATACTATAAACATACCCCGCAGGCGCCCGAAGGCGGTGACTAGCGCACAAGGAAAAGCCAAAGCTAGCGCAACGCCTTGCGCTATTCTCTTCAGACCAAGTCTCACCATGTTCCCGCTTGGTGTCGTGGATCGCGCATCGTCGAAAGGTCACTCTCAGGACTAGTGCGGCATGAGTTACGAAACCATTAGAGTTCGCTCTCGGTACCGCTTAGGGCGTGAGCAGTATACATCAGAAGATTCTGCATCCTGACCGAGCCTGCGGGAAATAAATGGTGGATTCATCGACATAAGAGCGGTACACTTGCCGGCGCTCCCACAGATGTTGCAAGTCTGCTGCTGTCGCCGATAGCGGCGTTCGAGTCGCGCGTTGAGCCATCCTGTAAGCAGGCTCTATCGAAGCTTCTTAATCGGAACGGTCAGCCGCCATTCTCAGGATCGGGTAATGCACGCTACATCGCCGTGTTGCGGAGGCCGCCGTGAACACACACACCTTGGGGCTGGAGTGCGCTCGAACCATGAGTGCAGCTGCAGGAGTCTCAAGCTCAACTGCAGTTTCGTCGCTCAGATCCACCGTAGATCAACGCCGCATTCGGGTCCTGGTTTTCATCGAGGGAACAAACATAACGGGTGCTGTGAAACCCGTACTCGAGTTCGCGCGTGAAGCCGCGTTGGAGGCTCCGAGCCCACACTTCGAGCTGACCTTCGTCCTGTACGTGCGGCGTAACCTGGAAACCATCCTCTACCGGACAGTGCAGGAGAGGAATATCACTATTGAAAGCGTTCGAGAGAGTTGTCCTTGGGACATAAGAGTTATTCCTCAGTTACGAGCAATCGCTCGACGGCACCAGCCCGATATCATCTGGACCAACAACACCAAGTCTCATTTTCTGGTTCGGCTAGCTGGTTTACACAGAACAGCAAAATGGTTAGCTGTTCACCAGGGCTACACAAAAGAAGCCTGGCGGACCCGAATTTACAATCAATTCGATCGGTGGTCCCATCGGGCAGCAGATCGGGTCGTAACGGTATGTAACGACTTCGCAGAGGAGCTCAAGCGAAGAGGTGTATCCAACAACCAGATCCGGCTGCTGCACAATCCTATTCGACCTTCTGCGGTGGTGCCCGAAAGCGAAAAGCTTCGGCTTCGCGCAGCGCTAGGTTTGAAAGAGGGCACGCTCGTGTTGCTGAGCGTTGGGCGGCTATCGGCGGAAAAAGGACACGCCGACCTCCTGCGCGCCCTGGCCACAGCGAGGCCCCAGCTCCAGTGGAGCATCACTTTGCTAATGGTGGGAGAGGGACCCGAGCACTCCAGGTTACAAAGGTTGAGCTCGGAACTTCGTCTAGACGAAGTAGTGCGTTTTGTCGGTTTTCGAGAAAGTGTACGGCCATTTTTCGCAATTGCAGATCTCTTCATCCTGCCTTCTCACAGTGAAGGTTCCGTTGCTTCCGGATGACAGCCTGCGACGTGTAATAGCGGTATCTCCTGCCGCTCTTGACCGAGTGAGTTGGCGTGTAGCGGTTGCCTTGTTCGTCAAAAAGGACGCCGATCAGCGGACTCGAAGCGGCCCTGCGACCTCGGGTACGTTTTCCGTCGTTGTTGTTCGCCAGTAGTGCCGAGACCTTATCTCCAGATCTCCGGCTCGATGATCGCCGGCTGCTGACCGTCATAGGATTGTCCCCGGTGGGCGATCTTGCCGATGTAGACCTCATTTCGAAGGAGCTTATAAAGACCACCCCGGGCATACGGCTCCCCACCGAATGTGCGGCCGTTGGCCGAGGTGCGAGCCTTGGTCCGAATCCGTTTCTGATCCAGGTACCGCTTCAGCTCAGCCACCGATCCACGCCTTAGATATTCAGCGAAAATCTCCTGGACGATCTTTGCCTCCTTCGGATTGACGACCAATTTCCTGCCCTTGAGGTCGTAACCCAGGGGCACCAGGCCGCCCATCCACATGCCTTTCTTCTTCGAAGCGGCAATCTTGTCCCGGATTCTCTCGCCGGTGACCTCGCGCTCGAATTGAGCAAACGACAGCAGGACGTTCAAGGTCAGCCGGCCCATGGAAGTCGTGGTATTGAACTGCTGGGTGACGGAGACGAAGCTCACGCCCTTCTGGATCGAAGGCTTCGACCATCTTGGCGAAGTCAGTAAGTGAGCGCGTAAGCCGGTCGACTTTGTAGACGACGATGGTGTCGATCGAGCCCGGCGGCAATGTCCTCCAGCAGCTGCTTCAGAGCGGGCCGGTTCATATTGCCGCCGGAGAACCCGCCATCATCATATTCCTTGAGAGGACGTGCCAGCCTTCGTGACGCTGGCTGGCGATGTAGGCTTCACAGGCCTCACGCTGGGCCTGGAGGGAATTGAAGGACTGCTCCAGCCCCTCTTCAGAAGACTTGCGGGTGTAGATGGCACATCGAACCCGAGCGCCGGGAATCGGTTTCATTGAGCGGACCTCGCTTTCCCACTCCTATGCTGCTTCAGTCCGAAAAACGAAGGCCCCGACCAGCGAGTCCCGGTGATCTGCCGCGCGATCTCGGAGAGGCTCCTGTACCGTTTGTTGCGATAGTCAAACCCGTCTTCGACGACCATGACGTTGTGCGTCTCTCCCCGCCATTGGCGGAGTAGCTTGGTTCCGGTTTTGATCTGCTGAGGAGCCTGAAGTTTGGCTCTCGGATCGCGGTCGAGCTCCTGAGCCAGTTTTTCGAGACGCTTGCGGGTGGAAGGCTTCAGACCGCCATAGGCCTTTTCCTGTATCCGATAGGCCAGGATCGGGATCATCATCTCCCGGCGGAGCTTGGGGTGGACGGGCTTTTCGAACAGTTCCTGCCACAGCACGCGGAGCTTGGCCGTCCGCATATGCGGCAATTCTTCGAGTTTTGCGCTGACTTCATTAGACATGCTGGTTTCTCCGGTTCGCATCACAGTTCCGCTCTGTTGGCGCAGGAAGTCAAGCGAACTAGACAAGTAGGCAAACTAGGGAGAATGGAGAGGTCGTTATAGAATCCTGGCATGAACATTGCTGATATCGTCGGGCAGCTTAGAGCCGAGAGAAGTAGGCTGGATGCTGCAATACAGGCCCTGGAGGGCATAGGCGGTGGCACTTCCGCTCCCGGAAAACGCCGCCGACGGCCTCCAGGTAGTAAGAACAGCTCAGCGGGCAAGCAGCCGGCAAAGAGAAGAAGGATGTCGGCTGAAGGCCGTAAACGGATAGCGGAAGCAATGCGAAAACGCTGGGCAGCAGTTAAGGCAGGAAAGAAATAACCCGGGCCACGGATTATTGATTTGCAAAGAGGAGGCTGACTGAGTCAGCCTCCTCTTGCTTTACCGTTGGACGACATTTAGGAATCGGAACACGAACTCTGGGTCTGTCATTGACCCTGACAGGGTCAAGCTCGCCTCCCGCACACAATCCACGTCGCGTGCAGTACACGATAACCTCCGACTCATTCAGGAGGAAATACTTCTCCGCTGTCCAGGTGAGTGGCGGGAAATGCAAGGCTTCTGAGGTCCTCGGTCCTCAACTTGCCTGGGCGACCAACGTGACTGAACGTGAGTTAACGGTGGATCGGGACGGGCACAAGCCTTGGCATTTCGACACGGAGGTTTTTACCAACAGTTACAAAGTTTTTCAGTTTGTGCGTTCGCCGAAATCCGCGATTTCGCGATGAGCGACCCTTACTACAGGATCGCCGCAGACGGCACACCGCAACGGAGCTTCCGCAGACACATACTGAGGATAGGACGTCGATCTTCTCCGTCATATCCTCCAAGAGCGATTATGGCCGAACTCTAGTCGTAGCATCCCGGATGACCCTGTGAAGGAAGGATCAGCTTTCTGAGATTGACCCATCGAGCGCTCGCTCACGATGCAAGCCTCCAATATGGGACATCGTTCTTAGCGAAGTAACGGAATGCATCCGGTCCGTGATCGTGAATCTTGAGCGGCTTTTCCTCTCCGCGCTGAGCCGCCTTCGGGTCCCAGGCATAGCTTTGCATCTCCTGAACGGTCTTCTGCGTTGTCTGCCGGCAAAAACGCACTAGGCGCTGATTCAGAACCATCGAAGCGACACGGATACCTTCATTCACCTCGTTGTCGGCATCTGCATGCCAAATCCCGCGTTTGGTCATTTCGGCCTTGAAGGATGCAGCCGAAGGATCGATGATCACTTTCGCGTCGCCGTTCGGCCCGATAAACTTCATCAGATCTTCGACGTATTCGGCATCGGTCTTTTGCCGCATCTCGACCGTTCCCGTTTCGAAAGACGAACACCAGTTCATGGCGCGAGCGATAGAAGGAACCCATGCCTCCGTTGTTCTTGACCCAGACGCAGAGGTTCAGGAGAGACTCGTAGACCTGCCGACCAGCGCTGATGAGTTCGCCCATATGCCGCCAATCCATGCAGACGAAGTGGACGGAACCGGTTGCGCTGTTGTTGGCTAGCAGTTTCAGACTTGAGGTTAGGAATGAAATGAACTGGAATTCGTTCATCTCACCAGACGCCATCTGAAATTCGCGGTGGTGGATCGCGCCGTTTCCGCTGACGTTCCCATCCACTCTGACATTGAAGGGAGGGTCTACAAAGACGACATCGGCGACACATCGCTTCTTACCGAATAGACGCGCGTAGCACTCTTGCTCGAGGGCGCTTCCGCACAGGATCCGATGTTTGCCAAGTTGCCACAGGTCGCCCGATTGGGTAACTGGTGCTGCCTCCTCGTCGACTTCGAACAGGTCGTCTGCGTCCGACTCGCTACCTTCAAGGGAAAGAATGGAGTCAATTTCGGGAACTTCGAATCCCGTAACCGTGATATCGAAGTCACTCTCGACGTCCAGAAGGTGCTGAAACTCGATGGCGAGTATGGATGTGTCCCAGCCGGCCTCCTCTGCCAATCGATTGTCGGTGATGACATAAGCTCGGATTTGATCAGGCGACAGGTTTTCGAGTCGGATCGTCGGCACTTCGGTAATGCCAAGCAGCTTGGCGGCAGACACTCGCCCGTGTCCCGCGATTATCGTGCTGTCCTTGTCGACGAGGACAGGATTGTTGAAGCCGAAAGCCCTGATGCTGTCAGCGATTTGGCGGATTTGCCGCTTTGAGTGGGTCCGCGAATTGTGAGAATTGCTTTTCAGTTCTCGGATTGGCAAATGAGCGATTTGAAGTTCTGGATCGATGCTTTTCACATTGATCCTTTCGCATTCGCCTCTTGTGTATGATTGCCTTCGACCGAAGGCAAGAACGGCCAAAGTGGCTGTAGAGGACGATGTTGAGTCGAGAACTTTGCGGAAAGAGCAGTGATTGAATTCGCTGTCGGCGTCATGCCGCCAATATGCCGCGAATCTCGGGCCTAGCGCGAGAACGCGAACTCAACTATTTTGGGGTGCGTTTGCGTTCGGATCTTTTGCTTGAAGGGATCCTGCGTAGCACCGAGATCAAATCGTCAATTTGGGCGTTGAGCTCCTCCGGAGAGTTAGGCTCCGCCCCGACGAATTTGGAGGGAACGTTCCCTCTGCCGGCTTGCATCAGCTAATAATTCGTAAACGCCCGGCTCGGAAGCCGACCCTTTCACGTTTTGAGGCAAGTTTCTGGTCAAAACCCACCGCATAAAACTCAGGTCTGACTCAGAGGATGAGGACACGTATTTTTTCATCAGTGACTCAATTTGGCGGATCAAAGGCTCAGTGTGTTCGCGCTCCAAGCGTCGCAGCTGCATTCGGAGTCCGTCTTCGCCCACAGTTGTCGCCGAGCCGTTCGCGTGTAGGCCCGCGTTCAATACATTCGCCAAATCGGCGTAACTGGCCTTTCCGCCCGTTACTTCTCGGCAGTATCTATAAAGAATGAAAGTGTTCAGTGCTCCGCCGGATTGCCTGACAGACCAACCCTCGACGAGCGTTGTTCTCAAATTCTCCAAACGCGCCGCGCAAGCTCGAAGATCGGCCGGCCAAGTTAGAAAAAAGTCAGCAGGAGGATCGATACGCAGGCTGGTCCCAAGCACCATGGGCAGTGCAAGACTAAATGCCAGAGACGCGCCATCCAAATGTCTCAGCCGCATAGCCCCAAGAGTCTCCGCGTCGCTGGCCAAGCTTTCGAGTCGCTTGATGATGCTGTCGGAACGGCGCTTCAGCTGGTCAAGGTCTTGCTGGCGGTGGCTCGATTCCCAGTCCGCACAGACGCAAGGGATCACCAAGTCCACCAGTGTGCCAGCCTTGCATCCCAAACCTAGGAGTTTTTCCCAGCTTCCCTGGAGTTGATGACTTCGTTTGAGAGCCTTTTCCCACGCCGGTCGATCAACAAATGCTCTCGGTCCTTCTGATTGCGCCTTTTTTGGCCTTGGTGTCACCTCAAAATAATACTTGTTTGAAACGACAGGTCCAACAAGGACTAGCTTTGTCCCCAGCGCCAGTTGCAAGAACGCCACTGCGACGGCTGACTCGATAGGGGGCGGTAATCGGCAATCTTGGCGAGCCATTCGGCTGAGCGGCACTAAGTAGATGGCGAATCGGTTATCCGATCTTTGTCTCAATCCATTCAGCCAGTCCGAGACGCACCACGAGTCGGGCAAGATAATCTCCAGCCCAGATTTGAACTGCAGGGTCTGAGGGCGTCTTTAGGGAGCCTTTGGGAGAGTGGACAGCGAAAATCATTCTGGCATAGTGATCCCGTCGCCGGCTGAATCGATCTACGTAGTCGTCAAGCACGCTTTGAGCGGCTGCACTTTTGACCTGCACAAATGCAATCTCGCCAATGGCCGGGTTCTCGACCTCAACGTCGATGCCTTCGCGCGTCCCGCCCAAGGTGGCGATACGTACCCATCCCGACCTGGCCAGCAAGAGATCAATTAACTGCTCAAAATCCTGAGGCGACAGCTGAGTAATGAGATTCTCTATCGCTCGCTCGTAATGGACCCGAGCCTCTGCCGCGAGCACCACGTACGGGTCTTGTTCGTCGCGGATAAGGCGAAGTATGGCCGCCGCCGCTTTCGGTTCGCAGACGGTGCCCTGAAACCCCATGACGGTGGTGACCGGTCCGGGCAGGTCGGCCGTATTGAGCAACCTGCCACCTAGCGACCGATTCGACCAGACACTCTCGCACGTCAGCCAGAAATGCCCGCGATCTTTTCCCATTCCATGGGGGTTGATCTCGATGTCATTCCGGACGGTGCACCACCACAGGAACCCGTCTTCGAAGGTGATCCAAACGTGGTGGTTCGGGGAATCCAGGAGGGAACGGAGGGCATTGAAGTCCTGGGTTCCGCCAGCGCGGGGACCAAACGTGCCTTTAATAATGTTCTTGATTGCTTCGTAGTCGGGGTTTCTTAGCAGTTCGTCTGGGACGCTCGGCCACCCGGCGTGAATCTGGCCATTCTCCCGGGCAACTCTCCACCAGCGCCCGCCAGCGCCATTCTTGACGTAGCGCACGGAGCCTTGCAAAACAGCAGACTTGCGATCCTCCATGATGCAGCTCGAGCCGCTGAATACCACCGTCACTGTAGGTTATGACCTATAACGTAGGCGACAGCCTACAACGCATTATGGGCAGGTGTCCAGTGACATTTGCGAGCGGTTCGGCATTAGGCTAAGGAAACTGCGAAAACAGCGCGGTTGGAGCCAGATCTACATGGCCGAGAAGCTGGGCATCGACCGCAGTTACCTATCCGAACTCGAAAGCGGCAAGATTGAGCCGTGCCTGCGAAATCTCGAACTCATAGCTGATGGATTTGGCATTACTATCGATGTATTGCTGCGCGGTATCGCGAGAAGCTGAAATCCGACGTTGTTAGAACAACAAACTCGCTCTGAAAACTTGGTCGGCTAACGTCCGATCCAAAGGAACAGCAAGTCGGGATGATCCGGAACGGCGTCCTCGCGTTGGTAGGGTGCCACGACGGCCTCCAATAAGCCGATGGTGTTAAAGTCGGCCGGCAGCGATTCATTCGCGCGCATCACACCGCGCCCCTCGGACACCTGGTAAACAATGGAATTTGCTTCGAATGATTTGTTCCAACGAACAATTAGCCGAGCCGGAAAATCTTCCGACGTGTAAAAGCTTTGACGACGATACTTGGCTTCCGCAATACTGGATGCCCTCCGAGCACGAGACGAAAAGAGGTGGCCTTGCCCCTTTGCGACCTCCATACGTTCTGCACTCCGCTCTTCTTTTTTCTGCGCCGGTACTTCAACAGGCCAGCTGCCGCGGTGCCCGGGTGGGCTGAAGCAAGCCGAAACGCACTCGATTCAAACGAACTGCCAAACCGCTGCGAAAGTCTGGGAACGGTTCGAAGCGACCATTCGTCCCCGACCTCTTCACGAAATTCTTCTTGAGGCATCAAGATTTCAGATGCACCTAAATCGCAAAGACGCTCCAGCTCATTGGCCTCCCTCGAGTCGCCGCTGCACATCTCTCGAAAGCGCCAGCCGCCGGTGGATGGGAAAAACGTGTGGCTGATTTCGTGCGCGATCGAGAATGCGACTCGGGCGCTCGGGCGGTCAGGGTTATAGAAGATCTGTCCGCGCTTTCCCTTGACCTTGCCGTTAAGTAGGATCACGGCATCCCTACTCTCGTCACGGCGCCTTTCCGTATCCATCGGAGAAACCACGAGGCCCAACAGCGACGCCACCTGCTCAAGCCGAGCAAATGGCGTAACACCAGACGAGTCGAACATTCGATAGCGTTGGTTGAGCCTGCGAGCTTGCGTGATAACCAGAGCACGCGGGTCGGCCAATCCACCGCCCTCGCGAATCAGTGCTAGCACATCGGGATCTCAATACCAGTGTCCCCCTACTCGCATTCGTTCCATTGCAGGTTATTTCTGGTTCGGTCGCTGACTCAACATGCGCAAAGCCTCCAGCAAGAACCGCCAGCCTTCCTTATCTCTGGGGCGATGCCCCCGAAAATTGACCTCCGCAAGCATTTGAACATCTTCATCCGTCAAGTCGGCTTCCTCTTTTAACTCCAGCAATCCCTGGGGTAAGTCGGATACTTTCTTGGTGCTTTTCCTCGCCGGTTTCGGAGCGGCCTCGCCCAGCAGCTCGTCGAGGGTGACGTCCAGTGCGACGGCGATCGCGTAGACGTATTGGATATTGGGCTTGCCGGCGGTGCCGTTCTCCAGATCGGAGATGTAGGCCTTGGACACGCCAGACGTCTCGGTAAGATCCGACAAACTCCAGCCCTTGCCGAGTCGTAGTGATCGGATGCCTTGCCCGAGCTTTCTTAGATCAATTGCCGAATTGTCAGCCATTAGCAACCAGTTGTGAATTTGTGTTGACTCGACACCATCCAACATGGGAGACTGGTTGCGAAATAGCAACCAGTCTCCCAGAGGGTTACAGTAGGCGGATTTGGGAAGAAAGGCAAGTCGAAAATGTCCAGTTACATAGCACGCGTTGAGCTGCATGCTGCGTCCTACGAGGACTACGAGAAGCTGCACGGCAGCATGCAGAAGCGCGGGTACGCACGAACTATCCAAGGCACCGAAGGTGCCGTCTACAAGCTGCCGACGGGCACCTACGTTGTTCGTGAATCCAACGTAACGATCGACGCAGCGCTGAATGCTGCCGTCGACGCCGCGAATGAAACCGGAAAGAAGTCTGCGGTCATTGTAGCCGACTGGACGCAAGCAAGTTGGCGTGGCCTTGAAAGGTCCTGAGCGAGGAGCACAAGCCTGTCTCCCAGCGGTAGCGCGATGCCGAATGAGCGTGCGCATAATTCCGGCGCGGCGTTCGGGGCCGAGGAAGTGAGGGTATTTGCCAAAGCTTAGAGAGCACATCGCAATCAGCGCGACGGTGAGCGCCGGCACGTACTTAGTTACGTGCCGTCAGCTTGAACGGTCGCCGAGAATCGGGGAATTCTTGATCTGCGAAGCGATCGGTGTCTTAGCTGGTGCCGCGCCAGACATTCTGGAACCGGCACTCCATCCGAACCATCGCTCCGTCTTCCACAGCGTCGCGGTTGGTGGCGGTATCGCAAAGTTCGCCTTGGCGCACTGTGCCAGGGAAAACGGCGACTGGGAAGATTTCATGAAGATATTGGTAGCAGTTGCCGCCGTCTCGTACCTGTGCCACCTAATTGCGGATGCATGCAGCCCGAAAGGTCTGCCCCTTCTTGGGTCGAAATCCTCGATGCACCGGAGTCGATTGTCTTGGAGGACTAAATGAGCGTAGTCGTTGAAATTGAACAGGATGGTCACGACCTTCGGGTTGTTGAACTCGAGTTTAATGATCAAGAAGCACCGCTGATTGCGGTGCTGGCTCCGATCGCGGAGAAAACCGGAATTCCAGTGGAGGAACTGATACTCGATCTCGGAGTTGGGGACGTCCAGTTCCATCGAGAATCTAAACTCGGCGAATGCCTGAAGCATGGCCATAGGTGGCGTCATCGTCGCGTGTGTGTGGATATGCACTTCGAATCCGAAGAAGCTAAGCACTTCTTTCCCGCACGAGCGACATGGGCGCACGTACAACGCTGGGGGTGCAACCACTTCGACGTTCCTAAAGATGCTTGCGCCAATCTGGAGCTGCACGAGGGATCGCCCTCCGGCCCGGTGCTGAACGACCGCATGCACATCGGTCATCACAGAGGCTGCAAGGCCATCTGGCTGGTGAAACCGGGACCGGAGCCTTATGGAGGGGGATAAACTCGCCCTCGATTTGGCGTCTCCGGAGTTTCGCCACGGCGTCGAGCAGCGGTTCTGGGAGTTGGTCGAACGCGCGGATGAGACCGTCTATGTTCGGTTATTTGCGCCAGATGACCGGGAGTACTTGGCTCAACTTCGGTGTGAGAAATATGGAGACGAGCCGATTGAGGGCAAGTTCGTCGACCCAGAGACACGGGCATGTGTCGAATCAGCGTGGCCGATCGGAAATCCCACTTTCGAACAGTGGGTCAAGTTCAAATCTCCTAATCTGTTTATCTGCTGGGACCAAGACGCAGACGCCGTGTCGCGCCATCAGGAATGGAGGCCACGTAAAGCATGGTTGAAGACGACAAATCAGATCGTTGCATACCTGAACTTTCTTCGGGAACTGCTGAACGTGCCGGCCAGGGGTTACCAGCGCCAGCCAGCATCGCCAACAACCTGATCATTCCCGCCGGTCTGTTTGCGCAGACGATGGCAGAGCTCATGGCACGCAGTGACGGCTGGCGGGAGAGCGCTGGGATCTTATGCGGCCGAGTCGGAGGTGGCGACTGGATCGCCGAAACGGTGCGATTTCACCACCATCTCTGTAACGATGAAGGCAGGCCGCGATCGATACATCTCACCGAGGCCGCCAAGTTCCAGTTGTACGAAGATCTCAGCAAGTCAAAGCAGCGTTTGATTGCCGGGATCCATACCCATCCGGAGGATTGGGTCGATCTGAGTTGGATCGACCAGCAAAACCAAATTTGCTCACGCACAGGATTTTGGTCCATCGTGGCGCCTTTCTATGGGAGAAAGCCGTGGACCATTGAAGCCATGGGCGTCCACATCCGAATGCCCGAAGGCTGGGGGCGTCTAACGAAAAATCAGATCAAGGCGCACGTCCGGATCGAGGGACCCCGTGGAAGCTTATGAGCACCGAGTGATCAATGGGTTGTTAAAGGCGGGAGCCGCTAAAAATCCCGGTCACGCCTCTAATATTCTTGCCCAAGACGTTGAAATTGTGGTCGCTCCAGATCGGGCCACCGAAGATGATCTGTGGCCGGCGATTTGGGCACTTGCCGCCGTTCTGGAGCGTCAATTCTCAGGGCAGATACTTATCAATGCCGGTCTCTACGGCCCTTTGCGACAGCCTGCCCGACTGGGTTCGCGGTGTGGTTTCGTCCCTGGTGCGCGTTCGCGAACGGCGATCGCTATCTATCTGGGGATCACGCCGCCCAAAGATCAGACGGCGTTGAGCGGTGACGCCCGTGGCGGCATGGTTAGTTACGGTTCGCTCATAGATTCTTCGGACCGAGCGACACCAGTATCGTGCTTCGCAATTGCGGGCTATCTGGGTTTTGCTGCCTTGGCGACAGCTGCAGGCATTCCGCCCTACCGCGCAGAATATGCAACATCGCAAGTGTCCTTTATTTCCCGTCCGTTTGACGTATCGAGGTTCCCTGAAGAAGGCATGGATTTTGTCGGTTTGGGTCACCTAGGCCAGGCGTATCTAGCGTTGCTATTCTTCATCACGGCTGGCACACCATCCCGTCCGCGAACGCTCTTTATCGACAAGGGCGCTTTCGAAGATCCGAACTTGGCGACCCAGATTCTCATCGAGGAACAGAGTCATTGGCTCGGAGAGAGTAAGGCCGAATACCTAAAGAAGAGAGCATGCGGCTGGGGCTGGGATGCGCATTCGGAGGTGACCAAAATCAGCTGGGGCTGGCATCGAATTAACAGCGAAGCTAAATTCGCGATTCTGGGCCTCGACAGATTTGATCCGAGACGCATGGCGATTAGCGGAGGCTATCCGTGGATTTTTGATGCGGGGATGGGAGCCTCCTTCTTGCATCCCAGAATTTCGTGGCACTCAATTCGGGCGAGCAACTCGTTGGCGCGGCGACTGTTCCCGGATGACGACATTACTGCTCGCCCCCTGCCAGAGAACCCTTCTAGTTCATTTATCAAAGACTTAGTTAACACTCCCGGCCGTTGTGGTCTCTTGGCATATGAAGGCGTGCAAGCCTCCGCACCTTCGATGGGCCTGATAGCGGCCGCGCTTCTTTGGAATGAAATCGCGTTGCGGCTTCGTGGAATGGAGCAACAGATTCAAGGCTCAGCTACGATTTGGTCGCCCATCCTACCACATCTGCGGGCGTCTATCTAACAGCCACAGTCAGGTCCAGTCGATCGCACACTTCCTTTCAGCCTTGGTGATTCAATGCGCTCCAGCCCGACTTGGACAACGAAGAAGTCCGACAATGCCGACTAGACCGAGAGGAAGGCTACGGATACGGCAAGTCAGTCGTGGGAAGTGGGGCCTAATCCCTCGTAAAACGTGGTTGCTCTCGAGTCCCGATCGATCCTAGACCCCGGCGCTAAGAAGCGCGGCCGTTCAATTTCCACCTGCGTATCGATTGAAAAGGAAAAAGATCAGCCGCTACAGCGCAGCCTGACCTTCTGAGTGCAGCCTTTAGTCATCGATAGGTATCGTCGGTGTGCCTCATCGTATAGGGCAGACGCGATAGTCCCAGGCAATCCGAAGTCAGCGGTTGACCTGGTTGGCCGCCACAGGCATCTCTATCTCGCTCGGGGCCACAGGCCTCGATCCTTTGTAGCCGCCTTCACGAACCACATAACACGGCAGGATCTGCTCGGCGGTGATATCAGGCAAGGCACCAGGAGCTGTGTAGCTCAGGACATTCGACGTCACCAGCGACCCGTCGGCTCCTTTCTGTGATTTCGTGCTGAATGAGTACCAACTCTCATCACATGATCGGTCCCTGACGGCCACAAACGTGTCCAGCCAGCTGTAATCGAGAAGATCGGCAGAAAAGGGATACTCATAACCCATATATGAGAATGCGATCTTCGCCAACTGACTCCACTGCTGCTGATCGACGAGCACTACCAGCAGCGAGTCGCGATTTAGGCTGAAGCTGCTGACGGGGATGCGATCGGCGATCGCCAACACTCGGAACGTAATCTTCCTTGGCGCCTGCTGATGCTCTATACGGGCCGCACCCGCAGAGATCGTAGTTGTTATCAACAGGGCATATATTGTAATGAGTGCCCGCATAAGATATTACCCCTCATGGTTTCTCTCTTAATATCATGCAGTCAGCTTATTGGCGTGTGTCTGTAACGCGTGTCATCAATCACGATATTGAGAATCACATGGCTATAATACCGGAATCCCGTTTAAAGCCAAAAGGTAGTAATACATTCTCGGCATATTTCTGTATCAAAATGGCTCGCTATCACATTCACCTGTGACTCTAAATATTGCCATCAATCCCATAGAGCGTTTTAATCGGCTATTCCGACGGCCAATCGGATTACATCAAGTCCTCCGTTCCCACTCACTAAGTCTGAGTTCAGGACCTTATCCCCAGCATCTACCGGCCAGTACTTCGCATGAATGCCAGCTGGGCGCGTAACAGACGTATGTATGGGGGATCCCCTCAAGGATTGGTGCAATGGCTAATCATCGCCTGAGTTCGTGGTTACTGCTGTTTGCCACCTCTATTTGTTCCACAATAGCCCTGGCACAGACGCCGCCCAATGATATGGATTCTGACCTCCAGCAGGGCCTAAAGTCTTTCGGCCAATATCACGGCGGAGATGTGGACTCCATCGACCTCACCAACACTAAGTTGACGCTGCATATACCTTTATTGTCATATCCGCAGCTTGGGAAGCTGCATCTTAACTACTCAATCCACTATGACAGTCCGACCTTTTATTCCTATTGCGATCCTGCCGGAAATCTCTGTTCCTACATGCCGATAAATAGTCTACTGCCGGACATGAGTACCACGGCGGTCACGGGCGCTGTGGCACCGACCCTGCAGCGCACAGATATAAAGAACTCGAAAACCAATAACTATATGTATACCCAATTCACCCTGACTGACCCGGACGGCGAGAAGCACCATATGGCGGCAATTCCGGTAGGTTCGGGTGGAACACAACAGTTAAGGGCTATCGATGGAACTGGCTACTATGCATATTTAGGCAATTGGTCGTCTTTCCTCGTCTATGACGCCAATGGAACACTCTACAGCGGGGGTGTCAAAGATGTTTATGGAAATACGATCACCGGGTCCAATACGGGGCCTGTTCTCGACAGTATCGGTCGCTCCATACCCGCTATCCCTGTGCAACCGAGCTCAGGAGTGGGTGACGGGCACTTCACCGGCTGTAGTAGTGGCGCAACTTCGGAGAGGGATTGGAATGTTCCAGGCCAAGAAGGCGGCACTGTTACCTTTAAGTTCTGCTTTGTAAAGTCCACACAATATGGAAATTACGTGTCAGATATTGTTTTACCGAACGGCACAGCGTGGACTTTCGAATATGAAACCTACTCGGACGTAAACGTTAGCGGCACGGAACTGAAGCAAATCACACTTCCGACAGGCGGCACGATTACATATACTTGGCAGACGATCACTAAGGGTAGCCAGACAGCTGCGTGGCGAGCTATAACGAGTAGGGCCGTCGATGATGGAACAGGACACCCCAAGGTGTGGACCTACAGCTGGGGCAGCGGTTGGCCGTCACAGCGCGTGCTGACCATCAATGATCCCGCCGGCAACTATTCAATCCATACCTCGACGTCGGAGTCCACTGGTTCGTACTACGGCGCCTGGAAAGAAACCCAAGTCCAGCAGTATAATTACAATAACGGGTCGCCCTCTCAGCTGCAATCCGTATCCACCATATATAACAGTACCAACCCTCCCATTTTACCCACGAGTATTACCAAGCAGTGGGCCAATGGCCAGGAAGTACAGACGCAGGAATCGTATGGCGCGCAATTCAACTCCTTCTGGTACGCCAGTTATAATGCCGGTCAACTAGGGTCGGCTCTGGGGCAACTTCCACTCGCCTATTTCACGGGCAACCCATACACTGTGACAGACACCGACTACGGAACGGGTGCGCCGGGTGGGACTTTGCGAACCACAACGACTTTGTACGAAGCGTTCGGGACCGGTAATCAGTGTGCGGGAAACTATTGCACCGCCAACCTGCTGAACCTGCGGCAGTCCGTGGCCATCACAGGATCCGGCAATTCGGCCACTACCAACTATTACTACGACGCGCAAGGAGGGATCAAGGGCAGCCTGACCTCGATTCAGCGCTTGCTGAACGGTGGCTATATTACGACTGATACCATGACGTATTACTCTACGGGCATGTTGTATACCAAGGCCGATGCCCTCGGGAATACCACTACGTATGTCTATGATTCGTCGAATCTCTACCCTTCCACGATAACCAACGCACTGAACCAAACCACCACCTACAATTATGACGACGACACGGGAGTACTCAATTCAGAGAAGGACCCCAATGGCAACACGACGAGCTATCAATATGATGAGATGAACCGCATAACGGGGGCCAACTTTCCGGACGGCGGCTCGGTCGGATACAGCTATAACGATTCGACGCCTACCCCCAGCGTTACCGTTACTCAGGCGATCACATCAACCCAGCAGTTTAGTGAGACAGAGATTGTCGACGGACTGGGACGCCTGATTCACACACAGCTGACCTCTGATCCCGAGGGCACTGACTATGTGGATACTTCTTACGACGCCCTGGGGCGCAAAGCATCCGTCAGCAACCCTTATCGTTCAACGAGCGACCCTACTTATGGCGTGACATACTACAATTACGATGCTCTTAACCGCCTCACGAGTCAAGTCCAGCCAGACGGTAGCGGGAGCACGATAACTTACAGCTATTCCGGAAATACCACGACCGTCACCGACGAAGCGGGAAAAAGTCGGAAGAGCCAAGTGGACGGCCTAAGCAGGCTGTCAAATGTCTGGGAAGATCCGAGTGGCGTCGATTATCTGACCACATACTCATACGATTGTTTAAGCAACTTGCGATCTGTGGTACAAAACGGCTCTCACAACCGAACGTTCCAATACGACTCCCTGTCTCGTCTAACGCAAGCCGTCAATCCGGAAAACGGAACTCTCTCTTATGGGTACGATAACACGGGTACTTTAATCAACAAGACTGATGGCCGCAACATTACAATCACCTACAACCGCGACGGGCTCCATCGACTCACCAGCAAGAACTACTCCGACAGTGAGCCGACCCTGTCATACTGCTACGATAACCAGCAGACGGCCTGCGGGACCCCTTCTGTTTCGAATGGCATCGGTCGTCGGACAGGCCCAACAGCAGATCGGGAGCACTACGGAAGGCGATCTCGCAAAGACTATGACACACGAGGATGGGAGCCTGAGCACTCCCAAGAAAGGCGATCCAGACGTGCTCTCGGATGGCAAAGAGGCCTTGGCAAATACCCTCATCAACAATGCAGAACTTGAGAAGCCAGCACAGGTGGCGACGCCCGACAGACCTGCCTCGGCCCAAGATGCTCAGGTCATGAAAGACGCTGTTGCGAACAGGGCGAAGGGTGGGGCTGATCCGGTCGAGGGCCGAACCCAGTTTGGAACCACACATAATCCGAATGTGCAGTGGCGAGATGCAGGTAATGGGCTTAAGGGTGCCGCGGGTCGTGAGACGGTATACGAAAAATTCGGCCCGTTCAATGACAGCACTAGTAGCCGACAGACTTGGATCGTTATCTACAACAATCCAGGACAGTAGCTCGCAAGATGGGAGGTCGCTTGTTATGAAGAAAATCATGTTAGCGATATCGCTACTGCTTTGCTTGAGCGCAACTGCCTACTCGCAGGAACAAGCGCCGCAACTATTGCTGCATGCCGCTCAGTGCCTTGAGGCGAAGCAGTTCTTGCCGTCCTCGAAAGCAACAAAGCTGACCTTTGGGTACTTTCTAGATGAGAAATCCTACCCGGGGACAAAGGAAGTATACGTGGTAGCGTATGCCGCCCCTGCCAGATCGAACGGATTGGTTTTTGCGATTGTGCTAACGCAAAAGGACGGCCATGATGTCTTCGATATACAGAACAACGCCAGCTTTGTTCTATCCAAAGATGAGCCGATCGGCGTTTCCTTTGGAAATCCTCCCCTTGGAGGTACGTGGACGCAAGAACATCTTGCATCGGCTATCAAAGAGATCGAGAAACATCAGAGGGCCACAATTCTAGTCAAAGATATCCTTACGATAGATTCCTCGATTAGTTGCGAAGCATATACTGATCCGCAACCAGGCCCGAATGCAAAGTAGGTGCGCTGAACGCGGGCTGACCGAGCCGACCGAGATTACCCGGCCCGTGCTCGAACGCTATCAACGGCATCTCTTCCATCAGCGCAAGCGCAACGGGGAGCCGCTGACCTTCCGCAGCCAGAATGCGCGGCTGATCGCTCTGCGTTCCTGGTTCCGTTGGATGACGCGGCAGAACCACATCCTGCATAACCCGGCTTCGGAGCTGGAGCTGCCGCGCCTGCCGCACCGGTTGCCGCGCAACGTGCTCACCGCGCAGGAGGCCGAGCAAGTCATCGCCCAGCCGGACATCCGGGAGCCAATCGGACTGCGCGACCGCGCCATCCTGGAGACGCTGTACTCGACCGGAATGCGCCGCATGGAGGTCATCAACCTGAAACTCTACGACCTGGACCTTGACCGGGGAACGCTTCTGATCCGTCAGGGCAAGGGCAAGAAAGACCGCTTCGTTCCCATCGGCGACCGGGCTGTCGCATGGTTGCAGAAGTACATCCGGGAGGCGCGGCCCCAGCTTGCCATCGAGCCGGACACGGGCACGCTGTTCCTTGCGCACACCGGCGAGGACATCGGCCGCGACATGATGACCATGACGGTGCGTTCCTATGTGCTCAAGGCCAAGGTCGGCAAGGCCGGGGCCTGCCATCTCTTCCGCCACACAATGGCCACGCTGATGCTCGAAGGCGGAGCCGACATCCGCTTCATCCAGGCGATGCTGGGTCATGCACGGCTGGACACGACGCAAATCTATACCCAGGTCTCCATCCGGTTGCTCAAGCAAATCCACTCGGCAACCCATCCGGCAGCGGCGCTCAAACACAGCCCGGAGACGGCGCTTCCGCTGGCCGATCCCGCCGCCGAAGAGGTGCTCTTCCAGGCTCTCGATGCCGAGGCCGAAGAGGATCACGAATAGGAGTGCGCAGTTCTTCTTTTAGTAGCTGCTTTCGGCGGCTAAAGAAAGACGCTCTATGCCTGCAATCCGTCTCCGATCCGCTTCCCAATCCACAGCCGAATCGGCTGCTCTTCCCCCGCTCCGAAGCCTTACAATCGGAGGCAATGCAACTTGCTTCCAGACCTGCATTCCCGGAGCCGCTTCTAGCTGCAATGTGGCAGCTAAGCGAAAACTCGCGTCTGTGCTTCCGAGTTGCCGGAAGCACACTGCAACAGGGCTTCGGACCAGGCAAGTATCTGATCGGCATAGGGGATACGGCGAGCGTAGTTCCAAACCCGTGGCCGGAGTCGTTGAAGGCGCAAAATCAGGCCAGAATAACCCCAACAGACCTCCACAACGCTGGACAAGGACAAGGTCGCCGATTACATGGACAAGCACGCAAGTACAAAGTCGCAGGGAGAATGCGCGGCTGCGTGCCGAAGAGGACTTAAGGCCGGGGCCTTGATACCAAAGACCATCCAGGTGAAGCGAAAGATTACGGTCCCTTCCTAGAAAAACACGGAGCTTCCTCCGTTTCTCAGGACAAGTACACGCCACAGAAGGGCGATGTTGCCGTGTTCGAAGGAAATGACGCGCATCCACACGGACATGTCGAGATATACGACGGAAAACAATGGGTTTCCGATTTCAAGCAGAAAGACTTTTCTCCATATACCAAGGACACTCCTTCAAGCACAGTCTATCGTTTCCCAGATAGCAACTAGTGTTCTGGAAGAAGGGGCAGGTGTGCCCATGCGAAGTGACGCGCTCTTGGAGGAACTGATCGCACGGAGGGTATTTTATGAAGACTTTATCAATCATGTTCTATTGGTTTGCTGTGCTTATTGTGCCGTGCTCGTTGTTTGCACAAGGCACCGCGAGTCCTGAAGGGCCGGACTCCGTTCGGAGCTTTCTGAGTGGTTTCTATCAGTGGTCGTTCCAAAGACATTGAAACCGCACACTGGGCCAGCATCAAGATCCGTCCTCAGATACAGGAGCCGGATGCTGGGTACTGGGCTTTTTCAAGCATTGAAGGAAGACTCCGATGCACAAGCGAAGGCTAGCGGTGAGATTGTTGGTTTGGACTTTGATCCTTTCCTGAATACTCAGGATCCTTGCGAGCACTATGAAGTTGGCGAAGTCATCCAGAAAGAACAAATCTACCGGGCGCAGATATTCGGTGTATGTTCAGGCAAGAAGAATGAAAAACCTGATGTGATAGCTCAGGTAGAAAGGCAGAGCGGCCGCTGGATATTCGTCAACTTCGATTACCCAAATCTTCAAAAAGAATACCCAGACAGCGCGAATCTGCTGGCGATATTGAAGGCACTTCAGGAAGAGCGCAAAGGAAACAAACCGAAACCATAAGTTTATGATTTAAGGAGGTACAACTAAGACGGGCGTTCCCGTGATCCGGCGGAGAATACGCCACCTATTCCTTCCGCGCCCGGATTGCCCGAGAACGTGGCTGCGATCAAGTACGACAATGGAGCTCCGGCCCTATCGCGGCAAGAGGAGGAAAAGATCAGCAAGGACGTAGGCGCACCAGGCGTTTTGACGGTTAACATCAGCTACACGACGAATGGGGAGCACAGCGCAAGTTCCCTTCACTATTCCGGCCAGGCTGCCGATATAACAAAGGTTAACGGCCAGCCGGTTCACGACTACCACAAGAACCCCGCAGAGAAGCAGGCAGTCGATTCTGTAGTTAAAAGAGCAAATCAGAATAAGGCGCACGAAGTATTTGCGCCGGGCCAACAACGTTCAGAGACGGAAGCCACTTCCAGGCAAGGACAGCCGCAGCGCAGCGAGCGCTTGAGAGACAACATGAAAACCACGTTCACATTGCTGAGGAATAAGACAGCCTTCTGGCTATCGGTTGGACTATTGTTGACTTTGCCTTTGAGGGAAGAATGTTTAGACAAGAGGCTGTCAACACCGAAAATTGATGGGGCTACTTTTGGAGTATCTATTTCTCCAGATGGCGTCCACGTCCTATTATTTCTTGCAGAAGATGGACAAGGCGATACGGAGAACGGCACGCTGCGGCTTATGACCTTAGGAGACAGACCTAAAGTCTTTGAGCGAATCAGCTCTTTACCCGGGGAAGGTGCAATCGTGTGGCTATCGAATACGCTTGCCTATGTTTCGGCTGCCGAGGGAATCTTCCGGGTCGATGCCCAGACGGGCGAGACACAGATTTTGGTCAAAAAGGACACCGCGGGCCTTGCGGTCTCTCCTGAAAAGTCTCGGTTCGCATTCTGGGAACTGAATGACAGCGAGTACAAGCTAACGGTTTGTGATGTTGGATCTGCCAAACTTCTGAAGCAGTGGTCCCTGCCCTCAGCCTATTCTGGGCACCTGACCGGTTTTAACTTGGCGTTCCTGACCGAAGAGGTCGTAGTGGCCCGTACTTTCGATTCAGAATTCAATACACCTTTGAAAGCGTTTGACATTTCACAAAACTCCATTGTCGAGTTGGCTCAAAACACAAACAGCGTCGTATCCCTACCCGACGGCGGAGTGATTGTTACTGCGGGTAAGAACGGCAGAACGTTAGCGAAAGTATCTACAACCTCGACGGTCATACCTATTAAGACTGGATTTGAATTCGACGTATTGGAACAGACAGGCAACCCGCGATGGCTAATCGGCCGATCGAGCTTGGGAAAAACCGCCTTGATTGATGTATACACTTGGAGAGTTCATGAATTGAAACATGACTGCCATCTTATAGCGGTCGGGCCCACGGGCAAAGCACTTGTTTTCGAACGTGGCAAGCTCAAGCCGGCTCCAGAGGAATGTCATTGGAAGTAACCTGCGCGAAATGAACAGACAGAGGGCAAAGCTGCGGTTATATTTGGCGAAACATTTGCGCTAAGTCTGGCGCTCGGCCCCGACCACCTGGGAAGACCGAGGCCTCCTGAACCCCTTTGCAAACGGAAGACGCTCCCACTCAAACCAATTTGTTCTATGGCATCCGGACCCGATCCAGTCTATAGCGGTCAGCTAAAACGGCTGAGGCCCGTCGGGCCCATTTTTTCCGTCGGCACTTTTTGGGTATTGCCTGGAGTTCGAGTCAGCTTCGCTGACGATGATGTCGATCTTGCCGTTGCCGCGGAGGTCGGCCGTAGCGACCGAAACGGGTCCGAGGCCGGAAAGATTTAGAATCCTCGGCAATAATGTAGTGCCATCGCCATTGCCCAAATAAAGCCACAGGTCATTGTCTCCGCCATTAGCCACGACCCAGTCTGCGTTGCCATCTAGATTGAAGTCGCCGGTAGCCACGCCATCGGGAATAAAGCCGGCAGGCATCGCAGAACGGAGCGCCAGACCGGGGAAGGACGACGTTCCGGAAAGCGAGCTTCTCCCAGTTGGGCGCTTGCCAGCTTCGCTCGGCGATTCACCGGCGGCAACCCGCGGACGAGCGAGCCCGGCGCAAAACGCCGAAAGTGCTCCTGGTACTCCTTGCTTGCTTTGGCCGTATACCTCCAGCCCAGAAAAACCATGCGGCTTAGCATCGGTTACTTCTTTGGTCGAGCCATGCCACGGCCTTTGCTGGCTTACTCCTTGCTGCGCCTGAAAGGTTTTATAGGATTGGCCATGCAGGAACGTGGTCAGAATAACCAGGATGGACAAGCACCAAGTGGAACGCACGCAGCGCGACATTACAAAGTCCTCAACAGAGCTGCCGTTGTATTTACTCGGGAGAGCGATAAGCCCGTCAACAGAATCTAACCGAAGTCGCGGCTTTATGTGAATGGAAATCTGAAAATAGAAACTATTCGTTCTGCGCATCTAGTTCAACTTCGATGTTGGACGTCACATCGTGGCGTTACCATTTCACTCTGACCGTGCTGGTCGAGAGAAATGCCAACGGGCTATGAATGACGCAACCACACTGGTCCCATTGTTCGAGCAAGACCGTGTACCGAAGAATCCAAACGCCAGCAAGTCTGTGTCTCTTGCTTGCATATTTCCTCAATACCATCAGCGCACCGAGGACCGAAAGAGTGATTTCCACATTAGAGTGGAGATCATCAAGACGAGGGATGGTGACGGTGGGCCTTGGCATTTTTCTCTCACTGCCCTGCGGATCTTAGACTATCGTCCGTCGCTCACCATAGCTGCCAGCGACATAGTCTAAGCACCATATAGTAGCTTTACTATTAATCGACCTATGGTGTGAAATCGCAAATCTATCAGAATCTTGCGTAACACTTCTGTGTACTTGATTTCCACAATTCGGATGGAGCAGACTCCAGCTCGTCTGGTTAATAGCTATCGAACTACCAAAAGAATAAGCACTGGCCACAATGTAAGTTCATTCATTCCGCTCCCACTTAGAACGGCTGTAACCGTAATCACGTTTTCATAAATTCCGTCCACGCTTTAGCTCTTGTCACGACGTGGCTATCTAGTTAGCCCATTGGAGGACCTCTGTGCGCAAATTCGTGTGCCTTATGTCGTTGTCGACTCTCTGGGTGTTCGCAGGGCTGTCAGATGCAGCTGCGACGCCGCCCACTGTACAACGACCCCAACAAAGCCAAGGCTCCGGTCTTACCTGGGCCGAGCAAGCAATGGCAGCCTTGACCGGGGGCAATACCGTCAGCTCGGTTAACGAAAGCGGCACCGTTACCTGGACCATCGGAAACAACCAAGGCACAGGCACGCTTACCCTGCAGTCTTCCAGCAATATGAGCAGCGAGATCCAATTGACCACAAGCGCGGGAAATCGCACTGAAACCCGCAGTTGGCCGAGTGATGGCAATGGGCCTGTAGGTCAATGGACGGACCTTAATGGGCAGCCACATAACATGGCGCAACAGAACTGTTGGACGGACGCTGTGTGGTTCTTCCCAGCTCTATCGTTGTTGTCTGATTATGCCGATCCGGCGATGGTCTATGTCGACCTCGGCCAGACGCAGTACAACGGGCAGACGGTCGAGCATGTTCAGGCATACCGCCAGTTCCTGCAGTCGCTGACAACCGTAGACTACTACCTCGACTCGCAGACCTCATTGCCCGTGGCGATGGCTTTTAGCGTCCACGGCGACAACGACGTTAACGCGAACATCCCAGTGACAATTGGATTTTCTGACTATCAGGCGATTGACGGCGTGCAGACACCGTTCCAGATCACCCGATCGATCAACGGTCAACCGCTATATCAGATCACTATCAGCAACGCTTCCGTAAGCGAACAGGGCTCACCGCAACGCCGTCAATAGAAGATATCGAGGAAATGCCATGATTCGTCGCCTGAGTGTACGTTTCACGTTGCTCTATTCTGTGATCTCGCTGCTTGCCATCGCCGGCGCGGCCCAGCAGCCGGCAACCGGTATCGTCCCTTTCGGCACCTATGGGGGTGGGCCTTTTGACACCGTTAACCTATCCAACCTCGACGTGCATTTTTCGATCCCGATCTTTGGCAAAGCCGGCAAAGGTCTTCCTTTTAGTTACAGTCTGGGATATGACGGCCTGGTGTGGTCGCCGGTGGCCTCAAATGGAGGTTCGGTGTGGACGCCGGTGAGCTCTTCCAACTGGGGCTGGCGCGCGGTTACCGAAGCGGCCACCGGCTACATGACCTATTCGTCAATCAATACGACTCCCTCGTGCCCTGTGACATATCCCTACAATTACGAAAAGTTCACGACCATCTATAGCGGCTTCGTCTACCACGATCCCAGCGGCGCGGCTCACGCCGTAGGAGGCTCCATCACAGAAGTCACCATCAACTCGTCCGATTGCGGAACGGTCGGTGTCACGTTCAGTAACCTCACAAACGCTGTCACCGCTGACAACTCTGGGTACATTATCAATATCGTGCCCGCTCTTGCTTCTGGTCAATCAAGGTTAGCGCACGCGGCGGCCTAACGTATGTCACACCGAATATCAACCACGCAACAGGTCCCGGTACGGTATCCGATCCGAATGGAAATCAGATTACGATCAATTCCTCGTACGTCATGACGGATACGCTGAACATGACCGCCCTGTCCGTAAGCGGAGATCCCCCAACGCCGGCGAACAGCTGTGCACCGGCCGTCACATATACCTACACCGCGCCTGGAGGGTTCGGCAAAAGCCACAGTCAATTACGAAGAATATTGGATACAAACGAACTTCAACACCTCAAATGGCTCCAACACCATCACGGAATTCCCGGCAACAGCTGAATGTCTGGTCAGCAGCGTTCAATTAGCGGACGGAACCGAATATACTTTCCAGTATGAAGAAACGGTCGGGAGTGGGATTAGCGGCAAGTATACTGGGAGGCTTGCTTCGGTCACGCTGCCAACCGGGGGTACGATTACTTATTCGTACTCTGGAACTGGCTGTGGAAACGACAGTAATTGCATGATGGCCGACGGCAGCCCATCAAGTATGTCGCGGACTCTATCAGGCTCGAATATCAACACGGGAACCTGGAACTATTCTCGGAGCTATCAGGACGGTATCTCCCAGCCTACTCAGACTGGAACCATCGTACTTGACGCGGCCACCCCACAAAACCAGACCGACATGCTGTTCTCTGGAGTCCTCGAAACAGCTCAAAAGGTCTACAGTGGACCAGCTTCGGGCGGTGTTGTCATGGATTATTTCTGGATCTGCTATAACGGCAATACTACTTCTTGTAACAATGCAACCGTCAATACGTCCACGGCGTTGACTCAACGCGAAGTATATGATTACCCTCAACTCCAGTCTCTGTACCGCTACACCAATCAGAAGCTTGACCAGTACGGCAATGTGACGGAGGAAGACGACTATGACTATGCGACTTCCGGAAATCCTTTGCTAAAGAAAACCGTCTTCACGCCAAACACGACACTTTGTAGCTCCTACAATATTTGCGACCATCCAGCTACGGTGCAGGTGACCGGAGGCAGCGGATCGGGCAGCTATACGCAGTATTACTACGACCAGGGAGGCGTGACGCATGGTAGTGTCACGGAAATAAGCCGGTCGAGCAGCGGCACAAGTAGCGGTCCCTTTTTGTCGGAGTCCTTGGCATACAATTCGGGGGGTACTTTAAAGACGTCAACCGACACAAATGGAACCGTAACGACGTACACCTACTCTGGTGCCTGCAATTCCGCGTTTCCCACGGGTGTCTCTGCTCCGGGAGACAACGGCACGAGCATCGCTTACAGCTATACCTATAACTGCAGCGGTGGCGTAGTAACTCAGTTCACAGATGTATCCAACAACTACTCTGGATCTACGTCCTATACGGATCCTTACTTTTGGCGTCCAAGCGAGACAGCCGACTTTGATGGCGCGATCACAACTTACAATTATTATGGGGTAAACAACGCTGGCACCCTGCCGTCCATGCAAATTGGACAGACGGAATCGGTGCTGAACAATAACTCCAGTTCAACAGCGGATACGCTCACGACCCTTGACGCTCTGGGAAGACTCAGTCTCGTTCAGGTCCGCGAACAGCCCGGCTCCAGCAGCTGGGATACCACCGAGTATCTCTACAACCCTTCAGGTCGGGTGTCGTGGACGACTTTGCCATATGTGGGTTCGGCCGGGTCGCCGGGAGGTAGTCTGCCGGCGATCAATTACAGGTACGATGCTTTGGGGCGGTACACTGATGTCGATGGTTCTGCGTGGGGAGGCGTTGACACCCACTACTCCTATAACTTGAATGACGTGACCGTCTCCACGACAGCTTCACCTGCGCAATCCCGACAGTACCAATATGATGCCGCTGGTAATATGACTTCCGTGTGCGAAATAACGTCCGCCGGAGCATATTGTGGACAAAACTCTTCTGGCACAGGGTATCAAACGAAGTATCAATATGATCAACTTGGCGATTTGACCGGCGTTACCCAAGATTACAATCAGACAACGACTCAGACCCGTACCTACAGCTACGATGGTCTCAAGCGGTTGTCGAGCGAATCAAATCCAGAGACTGGCACCGTTAACTACTTTTATGACGGCGACAGCACTTGCGGGTCTACTTCATCAGGAGACTTGGTCAAGAAGATTGACAATGCTGGAAACACGACCTGCTTCTACTATGACGGTCTTCATCGAGTAACGGCGGCCGGCCGAAGCGGGCCAGTGTGCCGATACTTCACGTATGATGCTGCTACGGTCGACGGCGTCCCGATGAATAACGTGGTTGGGCGCATGGCTGAGGCGAAGACAACAAACTGCGGCAGCACCCAGTTTACCGATGAGGGTTTTGGTTACAGCCCGAGAGGCGAGCCAACTTATCTTTATGAGTCCACGCCACATTCGAGCGGCTATTATGAGGTTTACTTGGGTTACTGGCCGAATGGGGCGCCACATATTCTCAACCCTGTTCTGACTGGCATTCCCAATATCACTTTTGGGCTCGATGGCGAAGGTCGAATCAGTTCGCTCACTGCTAGCTCAGGACAAAATCCGGTGACGGGTGTTAGCTACAACTATGCTCCCTCCGGCTATACCTTCACTCAAGTCACCGGAATCAGCGGAATCACTTACGGATCCGGGGACTCTGACAGTTTTGCGTACGATACGATGAGTCGGATGACGCAGGCCACCTACAATGTGGGTACTGAGCCTCAGCAAGTGGTGCACAATCTCAGTTGGAATCCGAATAGCACGCTTTCTTCTCTTGCCATCACCGATCCACTGAATTCCCAAAATCAGCAGACCTGCGGCACGATTAACTACGACGCTCTTGGACGCTTGACTACATTCAATTGCACTGGCCCAACGAACCCCTGGCAGCAAAGCTTCACGTACGACACTTTCGGAAATATTACGAAGGACGGCACTATTTCTTGGATGCCCTCGTACAACCAGCCCAAGAATCAATATGTTCCAGGTGGTGGAATCAGCTACGACGCCAACGGAAATCTGTTGACTGATACCTTCAATACCTACACATGGGATCCGAACTGGGGCAATCCCGCCACGGTCAATGGAAATGCCCTTGTCTATGATGCCCTGGGACGCATGGTCGAGAATACGCTCTCGGCGGGAACGCGGCAGTACGTGTATGCACCTGGTGGATCCCAAGTCTTGGCGCAAATGAATGGGCAGTCGCCAGTCACCGTTCAGTATCCGCTTCCGAGCGGCGGGTTGGCGATGTACGATAGCAGCGCCAACTTGACTTATTCGCGGGCTGATTGGTTGGGCTCGGGACGGTTGGTAACGGATCACACACAAGCGATGGTTGACGACAGCGCCTACGCCCCCTTCGGCGAGCAGTATCAGGCCACCGGCACCTCCTATGATTTCACTGGCCAGCAGCAGTGGACAACGATGACGTCGAGCGGAGTCACGACGGCCGGTATCGATGACTTCCCATTCCGCAAGTACCACCCGACACAAGGACGCTGGATATCGCCCGATCCGGCTGGGTTGGGAGCGGTTGATATCAGCAATCCTCAGACCTGGAACCGATATGCTTATCTCGCGAATAATCCCTTGAACGCGGTAGACCCTTTGGGGCTCGACGATTGTGCCAGCGATGGAGGAAGCCTGTGCGATGACGGGGGAAATCCGGCCGGACCTGGGGCTGGGGGCGGCGGACCTGACTACGGTGGTGGGTATGCCTTTGGCGGCATGGACGGAATGATAAATCTGTGTACACCTTACGATGTGAGCTATTCAAATGGACCAGATGGTCCCAGCATGAGCTGTGGCGACTTTACTTGGTATCTGCCTATTGGTATCTCTATTCCCGTGGCTGGTGTAGGTCGCAGCGGGGGTGGTTCGTCTGGAGGGGGATCCGGAAGCGGAACCAGTAACGAGACGTTGGGCATACCCAATGGAGTTCAGACAGGCTCTTGGGGAATCCTGTCCGCATTCTTACCGTCCAACCTCTCATGTCCGGCGGAGCTGAGTTCCTTGTGCAGCGGGATTGATCCGGCCCTCGATGCGACCACAAGTAACGGCACGCCGTGGTATCAGAACACATGCATCACAAGCGCTCTCCTCAAAGGCACTGCAACTACGGCTCTTGATGCGGTTGGAGTTCTTGTGCCGGCGGGAGGAGCTATTGAGGGAACGGTTGCCGGAGCGTTTAGTCTTTGGCATGGTGCCGCAGGAGTTTCGCAAGGAAGGAACATCTTCCGAGGAGCCCAACTTGCTGGGGGAATTGTCTCCACCGCCTCAGCTGGGTCAGATGGCTCAGGCCTCTCCGCCGGCCTTGGGGCTGCTGGAATTGCAGCCACTCTCGGCAAGGCAGCTCCACTCGTGGGCCAAGTTATTTCTGGATTCAGCATGGTTGTTGATATTTACCAAACGGCAGGCGCGATCGCAAAATGCAATTAGCTGGCGAGATAAAGAACGACATTAAAGCAGTTCAGCAGATGCGCTTACCTTGGTGGGGCGTGCTGTGTTGGATGGCTGGCTGTGCACTTATTGTTTGGCCGTTTTATCATTCGGGCAGACTTGATCTTGCGAGGCCAGTGCTGTACAGCATCGGAATGCTTGGTATTGCTACAGTCATCAAGTGGAAGTTGAAGCGGCATGTGTGGTTTTGGGTAACCATGACCATCCTTGCCGCTCTTCATGTCTTGTTGATTTTGTTTGTTCCCTGGACCAGCGAGTGGATTCCTGCGATCGTTGTTATCCCTATCGGCGTTGCGGATTTGTATGCAATGCTCTGGGCTATTTCGCTTGTCGGGAAGTTCATGGAAGGGCCGAAAGCCGCCAAGCACGTGGGGTGAAGCCAACAGCGGACGAAGTGGAGCGACGCCAAGATTTCAGCGAGTCGAAACCATCATTCCGGAATTTTGTAGCTGGGGCTGATGCCGGCCGCTGTTGTCCTGTGCGGCAAGAAGAGGCACGCAAGCAGCGTGAGGCCGACGAAAGGAGACGAGCATAGGAAGTGAACCAGTTGCGCCAGAATATTCAGGAGGAAGAGAAAAAGCTCGAGCAGTTCAACAAATGGGTCGACAACTGGAAGCGGGCGGAACGCTTGCGACGCTTTATAGCGGCTTATGCCGAAAAGACGCGCTCACGGGCTGTTGAGAAGCAACCGGAATACGAGGCATGAATTGCATGGGCGACGCGCCAGGCAGATCGGCTCGACCCATTCGTCCTGGAAAAGCCGTCGTCCGTGTTGGACCGGAACCGCGAGTTGAACTGGTATTAGACTACTATCAAGGTTTCACCGATATTTCCGAGGGGCCCCTCGTATGCAGGACTGCTAACAGAGAACTAGATTCCCTGATCCGCTCTCTATAATTCCCTGTTCTTCGCGCGGGTTTTTTGGGGCCGCCGTGGCGTAACTGATACAAAACCCAAGTGATATTCTCCGAAATACAGATCTGACAACGGGCGTTTTCGGGCGAATTCGCTGTATTTTTCCCAGTTAGCAGGGAATTTCGGCGGAGAAGGGTTCGCACCTGACTGCGTCCTCCGCCAGTTCTACATCCTGCTGAAAACAGGCGACTTCGTTATCGCTGTCGAACAAAACCTCGGTAGGTTTGTTTTGCCCACGCCTGGCCGGTTGCATATTGGTTGCACGTGAGATTTCCCGCTCCAGTTTTTTCATGCCTTCCACTGCCTGCGGGTCGGTGGTTTTAATGTAGCAACTCTGCGTGACCCCTAAATTGGAATGCCGAAGGATCCTTTGGATGATCTTGTCCGGCACACCAAGCTCGTGAAGGTTCGTTGCGAGTCCGCGCCGTAGTGCATGCCAGCCGTGCCATTCGACTCCCGAGCCAACGAGCGCGGGACGGATGACGTCGGCGACGATGCGCTGCATCCCAATCGGTTTACCAACGCTGTTGGGAAACATCAATCCCGACGTTGGCGAGCCCATGCTGGCCAAGTGACGATCAACGCGAGCACGGAGTTGAGAGATGACGGGCACATGAGCGCGGCTAGCCTTGGTTTTCGGCTTGCGCACATGAGACTGCCACGCTGACTGCGAAACCAGGATCGAATCCCCATCGTAGCTCTCGATGAGCAGTCCGCGCAGTTCTCCATTCCGTAGGCCGGCGAATCCGCCGATGGCGATCATCGTCCCGGCAGGATCTGGGACCAGGTCGAGCATGATCAGAATCTCCCGCAGAGAGTACGCATACGTGTCCTCTCCTTCGCGACATTCCGGAATCACCGTGTCCCACATCGGGTTTTCCGTGTTGAGCACTCCGAGACGCTTTGCGTGACGAAACGCGCCGGACAAGAACGACTTGACCCGCTTGATCGTCTCTTTTGCGGTGTCATGCTCCCGCGCGATCTCCAGTAGGAGGTCGTCGCATTCACATGTCCTGTAGTCGCGCAGCGCCATCGTTCCGCGATCCTCGATGTACAGACTCCACAGATTCCTGTACCCGGCATACGTGCTTGGAGCTTTATGCTCCTTGACGTAGGGCAGGTAACGTTTCTTGATGAAGTCTGTCAGGCTCATCAGGCTGTCCACTGTCGTCGTGCCGTTGTTAAAGGGAGCCAGAAATTCATCGGCCAGAAAACGGACGGCGCTCTTCGACCGATACTCGCCGCCGTAGTCTGCCAACTTCACACATTTCTGAACTGCCCGCTCCGAGCCATCCGGCTGGCGTTCTCCCTGGTAATAGCGGAGATACCAGCCGCTGCCCTTCCGAAAGACGTAACCTTGCTGGTGACGTCCGTTCCTCTTCATTGAATGAACTCCTTTCCTGAGGACCGGACCACCCTGTTGTCGTGTGCGACTACCATACGACTTTCCAGCCACGCTTCCAACTCAGGGCTGCCCCACAGGAAGCGGCAATACTTGCCGAGCTTCAAATGAGGAATGGGATCGTTCGTGCGTTTCCGCGTATGTTCACGTACCCAGGTTTCGGGCACGCTGAGGCGCGCAGCGAGCTGCGGAGAATCGAGAACTTCGTAATTCGTCCTGCCAAAATGGTGAAGGCCAGCTTCACCGCTGATGAGTGCTTCGTTCATGTCGTCCTATGCAACGCTTGGGGTTGAAGGGGAGCTGTAACTTCGTTCATGGCAGCCGCCCATGGCTCCCGATATGGGCAGTGTCGTTGTTTTTCGCCGGTGAACTTTCCAGCACTTTCGACTGTGAACCCGCGGGGCACGTCTACCAAAATGATCCGACACGGTGCCGCAAGAACTCGTACTGAATCTTGAATTGAGGCCCTGGCCGTTCGGTGGCTGCTGGAGATTACCCCCTCCCTTCTAGAATCGAGCCTGACATGGGCTGGCCTTTCTACCAAAGCAAGCGACCCAAATAAGCTGATCCGAAGTCGGAAAAGGTGAGCAGGCGCGACCGGGTAATTCCGTCCTCTAGGACTATTTAGAGCCATGGGTGCCGGGCTGTGAAGCCGAAGTCCGCCGCCTTTGCTCAAAAGCCGCGGGCAGCCTTTTGGGCTAAGTTTGTCGCCCTTCGTAGTCGTCTGCGCCCGGGTAAGTTCAGCCCAGCGAGGCAAAACCGGCCCTGAATACCGATCTCGACTGGCGAATAAAAGGGTAGGGAATGGGCCTCTCGCCCGCCAGATTACTTCGGTGCAGTTCCGTGTTGGACCAGTGGAAAGACCCCAAAGGGATCATTCCGGAATGAGTTGGTCGCGAACAAAGATCAGTTTCAGGGATGAAGGCAAACAATCGAAGCGCCCCGCTTGGAGGTTGCCACAGCACATCGGATGTGCCAAAGGTTTAGGGTGGTAACGCGGGGTGATCGAAGCACTGAAGCCTGATAAGCGATGGCTGAGATCCAACAAGGAGAGGTGTAAGTAGCTGAATTAGAATCTGTTATTTCTTGGCGTTCTTCTTGTTCTTAATTTCCTTTCCTAGCTGCTTTAGCGCTTCTCCTTGCGCCTGAAGGCGGGCCGCCTCCGCCTCGATCCGGAGCCAGCGGTAGGATATCCCCCCGACCGGAGCACCCAAGCCGCGTCTCAACTGGTTGGCCTCGGCCTTGCGCATGGCCGCCAAGTCTTCTATCCCTGCCGCAGCTTCCTCGACGAAGCCCGAAGCGATCTCCGGCGAGCCCAGCGCCCAGGCGAGGTAGGTGATCCTCAGAATCTCGTCAACATCAGTGGGTCTCCGCTCCAACAGTTGCTTCCACCCTGCGACAAGGAATTTCTTTCCCTCTTTGGTAATCGTGAACCGGCGGCTGTCCCGGACACCTGGTTTTGGTGCTTCGATCAAGCCAGAGTCCTCGAGCCGTGCAAGAATCGGTGCCGTGCTACCGACAGATAATCCGGCCTTCGACTTCAGGTCGTAGGTCGTCCCCAAACCGGACTGAGCCAGCGCCAGCACGAACAGGTCAAGATCGATAGAGGTCATATAAAGATGGTATATCAGCGATATAAGCAAACACAAGCACGATTGCGAACCGACGTTCTCTTGAGAAAGAATCGCCGATGCCAGCTTTTCAGGGCTGTAGTCCCCAAAGCCAAGTTGTTGATTAGCTTGCACATAAACGCTGGAAGCACGCGCCGCAAAGCGTCGAATTATTGGGACGTTACTGTGACGTGCCGAAGCTGGAGTTCGCGTCACGAACTCTGCCTCGATGCAGGGGCGGAACCAAAATGTCTGACCACCTGTAGCTAGCTATCTTTGCTTCTGGCCTCGTTGCCGCTTAGATACTGGGCATTAATACTTATATGTTTCAGCCTTATACTTAGACAATGAACGAGCCAGCCACCGCACTAACGCTGGAACAAGCAGAAGCAATTGCCGCAGAAGCGGCAAAAGTGTTTCAACCGCGTACCCCAATCGCTACAAAAGAGCTATTTGCGGGCCGATGGAACGAGCTTACAGCCGTAGCCGATGCGGTAAACCAAGCTGGCCTACACGCCGTTATTTTTGGCGAGCGCGGAGTTGGAAAGACTTCATTAGCGAATGTTGTACGGCCAACAATCAGGGCGTTGGACACCTTTGAGAAAGATCCTTCGACAGTACCGCAGCGCCTCATCGTAAAAACCGTCGCGACGTCCTCCGACACTTTTGGCTCGATATGGGAAAAACTGTTTAGGGATTTGTCCTGGGTCGACAACAAGCCCCAGGCAGGACTCGTTCCGCTTTCCAAGGGACGCGTTCCTCTCCTCGAGGCGCTAGGATTGACGGGCGCACTAACTGTCGACGATGTTCGTCGTATTCTCGAAACACTTTCCGGGTCCGTCTTCATCATTGACGAGTTCGATCGCGCCGCAAAGAACATCTCGAAGGACTTTACGGACCTCATTAAAACTCTATCTGATTTGGCCGTTGATTCCACAATCGTGCTTGTCGGTGTGTCAGACACCATTGATCAGCTCGTAACCGATCACGCGTCAATTGTGCGCGCAATATCACAGGTTTTTCTTCGGCGCATGACTCCTGACGAGCTGAGAGACATCTTGGCGAACGCAGAAAAGTCGCTTGGAATTTCGTTTTCATCGGATGCAGCGAATCTGATCGTCCACATATCACAGGGGCTGCCGCATTACACCCATCTGATCGGATTACATGCTACTAGGGTGACTGTGTTAAACAAGTTCTCACGTAAAGTTGATCGCGCAGATGTATTCGTAGCACTTGAAAAAGCCACGAAGCAGGCCGAACAGACGGCCAGGGACCGGCATTCAAAGGCCACGCACAGTTCGCATAAAGATGCCTTATATCGGCACGTGCTTTTGGCTTGCGCAATCGCCGCGGCCCGTTCGCAAGACGCCCTGGGCTTTTTCAATCCTGGCACCGTGGCGGAGCCGCTAAGCGTGATCTTAAATCGTGCCGTCGAAGTAGCTACCTACACAAATCATTTGAGCGAGTTCTGCCAGGCGCAGCGCGGACCAGTGCTTCAAAGGGACGGCCAGCCAAGAGCATATCGATTTCGGTTCCATGATCCAATGGTGGTGCCGTTTGTGTTTATGGATGCAGTGGCGAAAGAATTGGTGACGCAAGATAAACTGGCTGCAATGCTCGACGGCGGCAGCCCTGATTCATAGCACGGACGCCACTATGGTTCAGAATTATGGTTCAGATATAAATACACGCTTAATTCGGCAATTGAGAATAGTCTAAAGGAGCAACTCTACTATAGATCCTCTATCGCCGCCGGATAGGCGCTGATGAAGCCTCACGACTTGCCGCTCCGTCAAGCTCGCGATAAGGTCACATACGACTCTCGCTACCCGCTTCGGCTCTCCATTCGCTTCCTCCAGATCGCGGCGGAATGCGTGTGGGAATATATTTCGAGAAGAGCTGCGGTCGAGACCTGCCTCTAGGAAGATGGTAAATGGTGCTTGGAAAACGATAGCGTACAAGAACTGGAACGCAATTCAGCAGCAGGCGTTGATGAAACATGCGTATGCAGTAATCGCGGGAGTGCATATACAGGAAGTCCACAACGCTACGGTAACGAAACTGGACTGCCCTGTTTTGAATGACGGAACCGCGGACCTGAGCAAAGCGCAGAACGGCCAGTACAACTGCTTGGTCACTGGAACGGACCTCGACAGTATCACGAGTGTGACATTGACCCAGGCGACTTCGACAATCAATGGTAAGTGGGTATCCTCCAACGATAAGAAATCGGGGCAAGCGCAATTCGCCATTTCTGACTTGAACAATCTGTCCGGAGACTACAGCTTGAACGTGGTCTATACCTCAGGCGAATCGGCGAGCACGGGACAGACCTTAAAATTCAGCGTGCGTTCGCCCAACATCACTGAAGTGACACTCGACACTACGGACTTGAGCAAGGCAAAGAACAACACCATTACCATGACGCTGAAGGGATCGGATCTAGATCGTATTGGCAGCGTTAAGCTCGTGTCAGATGCCGGCGCGGAGTATGTGGGCGTGCTAGCCTCTGATATTAAGCAATCCGATAGCTCGGCGACGGTTACATTTAACTCGGTAACCCTGTTGGGTGCGGTAAATACCCCTCTTTCGATGAGCTATACGACAAAAGACAAGCCGAACACCGCTGTCAAGGCTTCAGCCAAGGGTCTGCCCGTAACATTGACCGATTCAGCAAAGGAGAATGACGGTAAACCAACCCCAAAGACAGGATCCGCCGCTCCAGCGGGCAGTTTGGGAAAGAAAGCAGGACACAAGGTCTGAAGATTGTTACCAGGTTGATACATATCGGGTTTTAGTTGGACTCCACTTGGGCCGGCAAGCTGATTCTGTTCGCCGGCTCAAATCTCTTTCAACCGAGTTGTCACTGAAGTCCGCCCTTGGCATCTACCCCTCCTCCGCCGACAATTCCCGCGCCAATCTCACGAGCGCCTTATTCGCTCGCCCAGGTCAACGGCGGTCTATTCGACCGATCGAAAGCTGACTGGCACTCGAGCGATCTGCTTCAACATCCTTGCGGCTATGGCAACGCTCGGCAGCGCTATCCAGCCTTTCTTTGGCCCTGGCTTCACTCAAGGCGTCGCCATGCTCGGCGGGTTTACCCAAGCCGCCAATACGATTTTCAAAGACATGTCACCCGAGCAGCTGCAAAACATAGCTTCATTGAGGTTCGGCGACACTGAGCAAGTTGCATCGAACAGCGGCTCTGTAAACAGATACCTTTTCTTGCCTCGTGCCAAGCGTCCGGGAAATGATCCTTTCCTGATCTGCGCAAAGTTGGATGGGGGTAAATGCACCGCCTATCGCCCAGCTACGGACGGCACAGTAGCCGGCAACCTTACGTGGGCGACGGTGAATGCGCCAACCACTAGCACTATCTCGTCGACGCCAGGCGGAGCATCTCCAACACCCGTGCCGACTCCGAATGGTGGAGGTTCATGACGACAATTTCGGTGCCTGTTCTAAGACCACCGAGACCAGTTTCGCGGTGGTGTGCAATGCAGAAGTTCTCGAGGGAAATGTCCAATACTGGAAGGAGAAAACATGAAAACAGCGCGTTAGTGATAGTCACGCTCTCACTTATGGTTGTAGGAGTATCTGCGAGCGCCCAAGTCTATAACGTTTCGGACAGTTGGACGGTGGAGCACGGGGACTACATCTTAGCTTCCGGCGCTCCGGGATGTGGGCAGAGCACGATTGATCCTGTGGCAGAGGCAGCCAAGGCCCTAGCTGCAGGCTACGCAGGCGGATTTTATGGATCGCTAACGTCAGTGCTCCAATCCGCGGCAAAGGCCGCGCGGCCGCAAACGGCTGGAGCAATTGATCAAGCTCTTGATCTCATCATGGGCGGTGACCGTTATGCGAATTGTGTTCCTGTAAGCGTCGTGATCCCCGCAGGAGCACAGATCGTTAGATACGAGTATGTGGCGAGCGACGGCAGTGGATCTAGACCATGTGAGATCGGGCAGGACTGCCAGATTGGCTGGTCTCGATTCGATCCTCCTCAGGTATACCCCGCAGGCAGCTCCGTTATCGTCACGAGCAATCTCCGAAATTGGAGTGGCGATCGAACTCGAAACGCGACAATGACTGTCTACTACAGAATGGGCTCGCCTTTCAATTAGGTCGTACGTCGCCACTGGCATTGGAAAGAGAAACGTGTAGGTGATGTTGTGCCTGCGTATCGCCTCACCTGCACCTCCTCCCTTTTCTTCTGGGAGGAGGGATACTTGTAGGGCGGTCACAGACAAGGGCATCAATCAACTCGATGTCATATCGTGTAATTCCAAGCGGACAGCCTGGATATCTTGACGCCTGGCGACAGCGAAGTAGCAGTTTAAACAGCGTTCGTTATTTTGGACGAGTGCGCTCTTAAGAAAAGAGTGTGAAAGCTGAGCTTTTCGGGACTGGCTTGTCAGGATTTTGGAATAGGTCGAGCGGACCATGGCCATAGTCATGGTGGTTCAGTTCATGTGTTTGATCTAGACTTTATCGCACAGAAATCTCGACTGTGATATCGTTCGCGCTTGGGAGGCTCTATGTCCGATCCTATTGAACATGTCGTTGTTCTGGTTCTCGAGAATCAATCTTTTGATCGCTTGGTGGGCTTAACGACGGGGGTTGACGGGGTTGACCCACAAGCGCTCCGAAGCAACCCGGAAACTTTGAGCGGAGCGACGATCTGGCAGAATCCAGCGTCCAAGGCGGCCAAGTACAACCCGGCGCGGATGGATTTCGATCCAAAGCACGATTACGAAGACGTCATCCAGCAAATTCAGCAAGGATGTGCAGGGTTCGTAAATAACTTTGTAGGGGCATATCCAAAAGGTAATCCTTTGGAGATCATGGCCTACTATGGTGCAGATTATCTTCCTGCCTTAAATACACTGGCTCAGCAGTTCGTGATTTGCGACCACTGGTTTTGCTCGGTGCCTGGTCCGACCTGGCCCAATCGATTTTTTGTGAACACCGGCACATCGTTGGGACATGTCGACATGCCGAGCCTGGCACACTTTGATCCAGCGTGGCACAATTACAATCAACCTACTGTGTTTGAGCGCCTTTCCGAGGCGGATCCCAAGATCAGCTGGCGCATTTACTTCCACGACTTTTCCCAGACCGTACTATTGAGTCGGCAGCTACCCTACGCCTCCAATTATCGCTATATGCCATCGTTTTATGAGGACTGCCAAGATGCTGCAGGATTTCCGCAGTATGCTTTTATCGAACCCAAATATTTTTGGCCAGGAGAAAATGATCAACATCCCGATAGCGACATCCGACGTGGAGATGCGCTGATCGCGAGCGTGTATAACGCGCTGCTGGGCAACAAAGAGCTGTGGAACTCAACTTTGTTTGTCATCCTCTATGACGAACATGGCGGATTCTATGATCACGTCGATCCCAGCGAAGCTCCATATAAGACCAAGGCAATTCCTCCCGACGCTCACAAAACACCTCCCAGCAATTTTGGTTTCGATTTGTTCGGTCCACGCATTGCCGCGGTGATGGTTTCACCCTGGCTCGATAGCGGTGTTCTACATGGCATTTATGACCATACCAGCCTGTTGAAATATCTGACGAAGAAGTGGGGGCTCGGAGTGCTGGGAAATCGAGTCGCCGCAGCCAACAACTTTGCAGACGAACTAGTTTGGCGAACCAGTGCGCGGTCGAGCGTTCCGATCAAGTTTGCTCTATCAGACATTCCGGAAGATCCGAAGCCAGCCGGATTGACCGAGGGCCAAGGAGCGCTAGTAAGCTTTAGTCGTTACCTGGAGCTACAAATGGCAAATCAAGCACCGGAGGGACCGCAAAAAGAGAACTTTCTGAAAGAAGCGGGTCAGAGACTATTGGCTACGGTGGACGACGTAACTAAACATGGCACGATTGCCACAGAGCGCTTGCGACTGTTTCTAAACTCACAAGGCGCGAAGCTTCCGCCGGCTCCTCCAAACCCTTAAGCTGAGTTTGGTTGTGGGGCCACCGCAGCAGCGACTCGGTGGCCCAGATGACAGCCTGTTTGGTCCACCCTCGGTCCTGACGGAGCAACTTGACCATCTCAGGTGTATGTGGATGCTGTGACGCGCGTTACTACGGATGGCACAATAACCACGTTCCCCACCTCCCAGCATTCCTGGCCGGGTGGCATCACTGCCGGCCCCGATGGAAAAGTTTGGTTTGTTGAGGAGGGCTGGTTCAAAATCGCCTCTCTGACAATGTCGGCGGTGTCAAGTTCTTTCAGAGCAGACTTCGGCATCCGCTTTTGGAAAGCGCCATTTCGCTCTAGTGGAAAAGACTCTGTCCCGACCAACCACGGCTCGCCTTGTAATCCTCACAGGCCGGAACTCGGTCCGACCCATGCATCTCTTCGATCGCTACTGCGATCATGATTACCAGTTCGAACTCCTCAGTGAAGAGGAGCGGAACGCCCACTCAATATGCTCGGTGTTTTACTGCACACCATGGCGATTTCCGGGCTGTTCCACGTACGAACCGAACTTGACCCACTGCTCGTAATCCCATCCCTGGCGCAGCATCCAGTACAGGCTAACGGCCAGTCGGCGCGCCATGGCAACCTTGGCGATCTTCCGCCCTCGGCGCATCATCAGGTGAAAATATCGGTGTCGCCATTGGGGAACACTCCGCACCGTCACCTGCGCCGCTTCTACCAGCAGGAAGCGCAACATCGAACTTCCTTGCTTGGTGATGTGTCCTAGCCTCCGTCGGTTCCCGCTGGAATCTTCCAGCGGCACCAGACCGATGTAGCTGGCCACCTGCTTGCCGCATTGAAAGCGTTCTGCTTCTCCGATGACCAGCACAAACGCCAATGCGGTGAGCGGACCCACACCAGGATGCGTTGCCAGGCGTTGCGCAGCGGGGTGCTTCTCCACCTGCTGCTCTACCGCCTGGCTCAACTCCGCGATGGTGGGATTCAATCGATCCAGCAACTCCAGCAGGTCCTGCCGTCGCCGGCTGGCCCAAGGAGCCAATGGAAACGCTTCCAGTTGTGGTCGTTTGGTGCGCCACAACCGCTTCTAACAGCGCAGGCCTTCATTCAGAGCCACCGCCTGCAACTGATTCATGATCCGCGTGCGGGCCTGCACCATGCGGTGGCGATGCCATAGTAGCTGCCGTAGATCGCGATTCTCCCAGCTCGGTACCCAGATGCGGGGAAAGTCATCCTTCAGCATCAGCTTCAGAATCAGCTGTGCATCCTGCCGGTCCGTCTTCTGCTTACGCACGCGCTTGGTTCGGATCTCGGCGGCATCGCCCACCCACAACTCGATGTCTAATTCCGCTAACAACCGCTCAAACCACCGTGCGTGTCCGCTGGCTTCCATCCCTACTCGTATCTCAATGGCCTGTGCCGCAAGCTGGCGGTAAAAGCTCTCGGCCTCTTCCGGATGATGCAGACGCCGTTCCTGCCACTCTCCGCCTTCCGTGTCGACAAATGCGATTTGCTGAAACTCGGGGTGGAAATCTACTCCTATAATGATCATCGTTCGGCTCCTTTCTCCCGAGCCCGTTGGTTGGTCAGCACCACCAACTTTACTCGGCCAAGGGAGCCGACATTGTCATGGAATCAACAATGACTACCCCGGGAACGCTGCTCGCTGAATATCCATTCGGCCATGGATTGTGGATCATCACAACCTGTCCCGATGGCAATCTATAGTTTCCTGAGTTCTTCAGTGCATCGAACAGCCATCGCCAAACTCACCACCGAGGAAATCCTGACGGAGTATCCCGTACCAACTCAGGGGGTTATGCCGTTGTTCATCACAGTCGGGCCGGACGGCAGCCTCTGGTTTATCGAGAATGGGACTTCAAAAATTGGCAAGGTCGTATGATCCGGGGAAAAGAACTCGATCTAAAATCCGCTATTGCACGTCAGAAACCTTGCCCTGTACAAAAATCACCTTCATGTCCGGATAGTAGTCAATTTCTTTCTTGCCCACATTCGCCACTTTCTGTGGTTGTCCCAAGATGGCGACAACCTGCTCCCTGGTTTCGCCGACAGAAATTGTCTTCGGCTGCGGAGGAGCGGCATCGGCCGGAGGCGGCGGAGGAGGGATGGGCGCCAGCGCCTGCTGTTGCGGTGGTGGCTGCTGCTGCGGTGCGCTCGCGGCGGCGTTTTCGTCGGGCTGTACGGTGATGATTTCGGAGATCGCCTTCAGTGCCTCGGCTGGCGGCGGCATGTTGTGCTTGGGGAATGAAATCTTGAGGTTCGCGTAGTACCGGATATCCTGGTACGGATCGCTGTAGAACTGGAAGATGACGCCATCATCGTGCACGACGAAGGCGGTCACCCAGAATTTCTCCCCGGTTACAAACTTTCGCCGTGCAATCTGCTTGGTATCGCCCGCCACCATACCCCAGCCTAATTCTTCTGCAAAGCTCGTGGAGATCTTCCCGCCTTTGTAAGTGTCGGGAAACGGCACGTGGGCATTGACGCCGCACATCTGCAGTCCATCTTTTTGCAAGACCAGGACCGAGCCAGGCGTAACGATGTCATTTCTGTCGGTCGACACCTTCGTCAACTTGAATTCCGTAGCTAACTTGTCCTGAAGCACCTTCTTCGGATCGCCGGCACCCGTATTCGCCGTAGCTGGGTCGGACTGCGAAAATGCAACTACCGCAACAAGAAGAAAACCAACTGCTAGAAACCAGCGCCTTATCATGGCATGTGCCTCAATAAAATAAACAACAGTGAGTCGTTCCGTTATTGCGGATCATTCCAAGCGAACTCAGGGTCCTCACTCGACGTCGCTGACCTTGCCTGCTTTGAAAATTACCTTCATGTCCGGATATACGTAGATCGTCTTCGTTCCTAGATCGACCACCTTCTTTGGCTCGCCTAGTGCCGCTTTTACTTGTGAAACGGTTTCGCCTTGCGAGACCGTCAAGGGCTTTGAGGCGTTTGCCGAGGCCCCGATATCAGCAGCTCCAGCAGCGGGCGCCTCCTTCGCAACCTCCTGTTCGGCGACGTCAGCTTCGGCGGATGTGTTTCGCAGTTGCGCCTCAAGGTTCACCTCCGGTTGCGGAGCGGAGCCGACAAAGTTCGATTGAAGCGCGCTCCCTTTCGCCGAAGGCGGGGCCACTGGCAAGCCTCCTTGCCCCTGCTTGCTTTGCAGATCCGACAGGCCCTGGTCGATGTTCTCCCGCATGTGGTTCTGCATTTCCTGCAGGTCGGAGAAAGGCACGGACACTTGTGCAGATTTCGGACACTCCCGCCCGCCTTTACTGCACAATACGGTAGCCGTTGCTGCCGCCGCGTCCGGTGGCGGAGCCGCGGTAACTTCCAGTACATCTCCCTGGCTGATGCCGCACTCCTGCCCGGAAGCCTGCACCACGTCGAGATCGGCTCCCGCGATGAAAACATGCGTCTGGTTATCACCGAGCAGACGAGCAATGCCACTGGACTCGGCATTGATGTCCTGACCCTGTGAACTCTGCTGCGCCTCCTGGTTCTCCAGCGCGATCTGTCGGCTCACCTCATCCGAGATCATCTGCTTGATCTCAGGCGTGACATAGGTTTGCCCGGCGGGGAGGGCCTGAGATGCGGCTTGGGCGTCAACCTGCTCCTGATAAGCGGCGGCCAGAGACGTAGAGATCATGTAGTCGGTGAGCCAAAACGCCGCGCTCGGATAGACAGGATAGGGAGCGAAATACGGCCCATAGTAGGCATACCAGGGTGCACCAGCCCATCCCCAGCCATATACAACCGGTGCAGGCCATGGGTTATATACCCAGCCATAAAACGCGGGTGGGTAATAGTATGCCGGCGCATAGACCATGACCGGATAGCCATGGTAATAGTACCCGCGATAATAGCGGTCATAATATCGACCGTGATAATAGTAGCTTCGCCTCGCATAGTCCTGCCCATGATAGGCGTATCCACGTTCGATATATCCATGGCCACGCCGATCCATCACTACGCGTGAATGATCTATACGGTCTACCGAGATACGCTGATTTCCGTTCAGGTCATGGTGAACCTGTACTCCTCTCGCGGCGTTATACACATCTCTGCGCTGACCATTCTGCCGCGTGACTACACTGTCACCGGAGGGCATCTCAACTTTATGAACTCCTGCCGGCGGAGGTTCGACGCGTTTCGCAGGAGTTATGGGTACGGGATGACCAGCTGGCTCCTTCGTTACAGACGACCCGCGAGGCTGCTCCGTCGTATATCCCTTGTTCCCCGGAATCCGGTTCGTTGTTCCACCTGTCGTGCCCCCGTGATTGTCGTTGGTGGTCGCACCACTAGCGGTAGTTCGGGGGTGGCTAGCTGACGAACCGTTTGTAGTGGGGCCGTGCGAGGTGCCGGTGGTTGTTCCACCAGTCGTAGGTCCTCGCGAAGCAGTGCTGCCGCTCGAGGGGCGGCCGCCTCCACCAGCGTTGCTTGGATGATATCCGCCTCCTCCAGTGTTCGCTGAGGAGGGATGAGAAGCTGATGAAGAAGCAGGGGCAGACGAAGAAGAAGAAGACGACGACTTCTTGTCGCTAGCTACTACCAGCAATGGCAGCAATACAACTGTCAGACCGACCAGAGACAATCGCCTGAGACTATATCGAAGGGTTCGACTAAACACAGCGGTCTCCTCCTGTGTTCCGAGAGCAGTGTGGATGCTGCCGACCGTGCAGCAAATTTACGGAGCGGAAGGTGTTCTCCAGGAAAACCTAAGACGTGACCGAGGCCGACGAAGCGGCACGCTCAAAGCGTTCTGAAGTGGCCTTTGTTCCACCAGCATCCAACGACGCAACGTAAGAAAATTTGCGCAGGATAACTGTGAATTCTGGCGCAATCAAATTGGGGAAGCAAGCTAACTTGCAGGATAGCTTGTGTGCGATTCCCATTTTGAAATTAACTAGACATAAGTGTTGGGACCAAGCGCCCACCGGGCGACGACGATGGCTGTCGGAACAACTCAGAGGGCAATTTCAGGGCGCTGACGGCACGTAGTTCGGTAGATTCGTGGAAGCGCAGTATTGACCGGTATTACGGCGACCGCTAACATTCGCCCAGCGGGGAACCTGTGATCGGCGAAACCATCTCGCACTATCGCCTTCTAGAGAAGTTGGGTGCTGGCGGAATGGGCGTGGTTTATGCCGCTGAAGACCTGAAGCTAGGCCGCAAGGTCGCTCTGAAGTTTCTTTCCCCAGAGTATTCCCGTGAGCCGGTTGCATTGCGCCGCTTTGAACGGGAGGCGCGTACCGCATCCGCCCTTAACCATCCGAACATCTGCACAATCTACGACATTGACGAATTCGACGGACGCAGATTCATCGCGATGGAGTTTTTGAAGGGCATGACACTGAAGGACTGGATCGGTAATCGTCCGCTGCCGATGGAAAAACTTCTCGATTTTGCCAACCAGATCGTCGCCGGTCTGGAAGCTGCTCACGCGGAAGGAATCATCCACCGAGACATCAAGCCCGCCAATGTTTTTGTGACTCAGCTTGGCTATGTAAAGCTGCTGGACTTCGGTCTGGCGAAGCTCAGTGCGGCTCACCACGACGCACTCAATATTTCCTCCATCGTCACGGCTCCAAACGGTTTGACCTCGGGACAAGACCTCACATTCCCAGGCGCGGCGATCGGGACCATCGCCTACATGTCTCCGGAACAAGCCCTGGGTGAACCTCTGGATGTGCGCACGGATCTGTTCTCCTTCGGCACTGTGCTGTATCAGATGGTGACTGGGCGGCAACCATTCTCCGGCAATACTTCGGTCGGGATTATTGACGCCTTGCTGCACAAAGCGCCTTCGCCGGCACAAAATCTGAACCCATCTGTGCCCCGCGGGCTTCAGACCATCATCAATAAGGCGATGGAAAAGGACCGGGAACTTCGGTACCAGACTGCGACTGACTTACGTGTAGATCTGCAACGCCTTAAACGAAACTATCCCAATTCACCACCCGTCCAGATGGGCAGCGGAAGTGTCACTGAAACACAGGATTCAGAAGCATTTCGTGGTGCTGATCCCTCTACTCCGATGGTCTCCAAAGCCGCAGGAATCCGAGTGCCGTTCCTGGTCGCCGGATTAGTGCTGCTGGTACTCACGGCAGTTTTCCTTTCGCGGCATCGTGCAGTTCACGGAGGGCCCTCCGCACAGCTACGCGTAAGCTCACGGCCGGGCGCGCAGGTGATCATCGATGGCAAGTCTGCTGGCACAGTTGGAGGTGATGGTTCGTTTGTCGCCAGGTTGACTAGAGGAGAGCACCAGGCAGAGGTTCGTCTTGCAAACTATCAGTCTTATTCCACCGAGATCGACTTGGCAGAAGGCGAGTCGAAGGACCTTGTTGCAGAATTGCTTCCATTGCAGCAGAATGCGCCATCCGCTCCGCGTCCCGGTAGTCTGATGGTGCGAAGCAACCTTGCTGGTGCCGACATTTTGATCGATGGAGTGTTAAAAGGCGTAACGACAGATGATGGGATCAAACTGGAGGCGAGCGGGGGTTCGCATACGGTGCAGGTCAGAAAGGAAGGATATCAGGAGGCGAAGGAGCAATCGGTGCAGCTTTCCCCCGGAAGAGAAGCCGCAGTGTACTTCACGCTGACAGAGAAGGGCGGAGTACCGCAGCCCACCGCTGCGCCTTTTCTCGTCATTCAATCACTGCCCGGAGCGCAAGTGGAGATCGATGGCTCGGCGTTCGGATCCGTTCCCTCCGGAGGCATCTTGCGGGTTGAGTCGAAGGAAGGCAAACGCGCCGTGCAGGTCAGCATGGACGGTTACGAGACCTTTAAATCGGCGGTCGATGTCAATGCCAGTGGTAAGACCTTAGTCACCGCCGATCTCAAAGCATTGCCGCCTTCAATTAGCAGCTTTGCCTCAGACATTACTGAGATGACAGTCGGCCAGACTGCCAAACTCAGTTGGGCAACGCAGAATGCCGGCAAAGTCCATATCGAACCTGCAATCGGATCGGTTCCGCCGGAGGGAACTCATGAGGTTTCGCCCTCAAAGCCGACCACGTATCTTCTGACTGCCACAGGCCCCGGCGGAAGTGCTACCGCGACTGTTCATATCATTGTGCGTCCCAACGATAATCAGGCAATCAACGAAACGCTCGCTCGATTCAAGGGGGCCTACGATTCGATGGACATCAACGCTATAAAGCGCGAGTGGCCGACTCTTACAAAGACGCAAGCGGCTGCCCTCAGAACAACCTTTCTCGGTGTGAAGTCTTTGTCCATCGACGACGAATGCGCGGGATCGCCCACCCTCGTCGGAGATACGGCCGAGTGGAGTTGCGTGGAGACGATTCAGTACATTCTCCACGGCTCGCGGCAAATTCCCAATTCGCGAAATTCGGTGATTTTTCACTTCGAGCGAGATGGAAGAGAGTGGCGCATTGAGCGGCGGGAGAGTCGATAGTCACAACGGCTCTTCAAATTTTAGCTACTAACGTTGCGAATGGATGATGGCATACTGATCAAAGGAGTTGCCGACTTAGAAGTCGACTACGATCCACTGATCGCCGTCCCGGAATACCTAAAACCGATTAGGAGTAGGCCAGTGAACTGGAGCGCTATAGACGCCAAGTGTCGATCTATGCGAAACCAATCAGCGAGGCATATGCAACCAAAAGCCTTGATGCGGGTCTGAGTTGATTATGCATTTACGTAACAGACAGCCTTGTTCGAAACCACTGCGCCGCATTCGATTCTGTCACACTGCCTGAAGCAAGTCCTTCCACGAGCCTCACGGCATCGATTGGATTGAATGTAATTCGATACCCATTGTCGGCGAGGAATAGGCGCGCCAGCACCCAGGCAGTTCGCTTGTTTCCGTCGGCAAACGGGTGATTGCGGGCCAGGGAAAAGGCGTAGCACGCAGCCAACTCCGCGGCATCAGTTTTCCGATACGTGGCGAGATGTTTTGGACGAGCTAAAGCAGACTCCAGAGCGCCCGCGTCTCGAACTCCGGACAAACCGCCGTGCTCTGCTAATTGACGGTCATGAACTGCGTACGCGACGTCTAGGCGTACCCAGCGCCAGCGTTTCACTTAGAGAGTGCCCGGAGAATGTCGCGGTCATCGTGCATGATTTCGTCAGCGAGATTCATTTGCCGCTCGAAATCGGGATCGTATGGGGTGACTCGATACCCGCCTGGAGCTTCCGTCAAGAACAGGGAATCACCTTTCTTGACGTGAAGCTGAGCCATTACCTCTTTAGTAAGGATGATCCCGGCAGACGCCCCAACCCTTGTGATCTTGAGCTTTCGCATTGCAATCACCTATATAATAATAATTATATAGAACAGATTTGAGTCCTGCCAATCGTGAAGGACGCACCATGCAAGCGAATAGTAAGCCTAATATACGAGGTTCCAATCATTGATGCGCCAAGTTTGCCTCGTTTACTAGGCATATTTTGATGCTGTGTACCGTTGGTGAGCAGATCGCTGGAAAGCGGAAGGCCCTGCGGCTGACGAAGTCCGCGCTTGCCCAAAGGGCTAGGGTAGGCCTCTCCACGCTTGACGCGCTGGAGAACGGACGGATGGGTGAACTGGGATATTCCAAGGTTACCAATATCCTCTCTGCCCTTGGACTTGAACTGAAGCTGCAAGAAGCAAGCGGCCGCCGTCCGACGCTTGGCGAACTTATGGAAGAAAACCACCACGATCAAGGTCTGAACCGACGGAGCTGAAGCTGGCCTGTTCGACAAGTACGAACACTCGGAAGCAACTCGCCCATAAACCCGAGAACGTGTGCGAACGCGCCGTGTCTGTAACCACGCTGTTACTCAGGGGCGTAGATAGCAAGTTTAATCTACGCATACTAGGCGTATATACCTCTTGCGTTTGCGTCGAATACCAACTATATTCTACGCAAATGGCACGTAGAATAAGCCGCTATATTCATGAGCTAGAAACCTGGCCGCGCTTCCACTGGAAACAGGAGATGCTGGCGACGCGCCTGTCCGAACTGCGACATCGCCAGGGACGTCTAATCGGGCGAATGGAAGGCCTGGGCTTTCCGCTGCGAGAGGAGGCGGTCCTCCAGAGCCTGACGGAAGAGGTTTTGAAATCAAGTGAGATCGAAGGCGAGGTTCTCGATCGGGACCAGGTGCGGTCTTCCATTGCAAGGCGCCTCGGCATGGATATGGGCGGGCTCACGCCAGCGGATCGCGACGTCGATGGTGTCGTCGAGATGATGCTCGATGCTACGCAGCGTTACGCCGAGCCGCTTACAGAAGACAGACTCTATGCCTGGCATGCAGCGCTGTTCCCCACAGGCCGTAGCGGAATGACGAAAATCACGGTGGGCGGCTGGCGCTCGGACAAAACCGGTCCGATGCAAGTGGTGTCTGGCCCGATGGGTAAAGAACAGATTCACTATGAGGCGCCAGCGGCAGGGCGTCTCAAACGGGAGATGAAGAGATTTCTCGAATGGTTCAACAAGGGCGACGGTATGGATCTTGTACTGAAGGCCGGCGTCGCGCATTTGTGGTTTGTGACGATCCATCCTTTTGACGACGGTAACGGCCGTATCGCGCGTGCTATCGCCGATATGCTTCTGGCGCGTTCCGAGCGAACCGCGCAGCGCTTTTACAGCATGTCCTCCCAGATACAGCAGGAGCGGAAGACCTACTACGAGAATCTCGAGCGAACGCAGAAGGGCGATCTGGACATCACGCCCTGGCTGGAATGGTTCCTCGATTGTCTTAACCGCGCCTTCGAGCGGGCCGAAATCACGCTTGCCGCTGTGCTCAAGAAAGCGGGATTCTGGGAGCGGCATGCGAATACGCGGCTCAATGATCGCCAGCGGAAGATTCTCAATCAACTGCTGAACAGTTTCGAAGGCAAATTGACGACTGTCAAATGGGCAAAGCTCGCCAAATGTTCGCATGACACCGCGCTGCGCGATATCGAAGACCTCATGCGCAAGGGCATTCTGGTCAAGGACGCCGCAGGCGGCCGGAGCACGAGCTATTCATTGGCTGAGGCTGTTTAAGCGGGCACCGGTTCGGTATCGCCCTACCTCTTAGGAACGTTACTCTGCGCCCACAGCGTTTGTTGAAGCGGCCGAGTAACCCTTGGACAACACGTCGATGACAGCGCGTACGTCCTTACACTCAGCCTGTTGAATAAGTTTGAGGCAGTCATTCCCAACAACCGGATACAGAATCGCTTGGCCTGCCAGCGATACTGCCAGGTCGAGTTCGGCAATTGTCGCTGGACGCAGGAGCGAGGGCTCATAGGCTAAGCGTACGGCAGTCAGCCAGGCTGCTTCGCGAGCCGCTTCCACGTCGAAGTTGACCAATCTGGTTTCGCTGCGCAACCCAATCTTCTCCAGGTCGCCAAGCAGCGGTGATATCGCCGCAATCTCATCCGCCACGACGCCCACTAGGCTTTCCAGCACTCCATTGATCGCGTCAAAGTCTGGCTTGAGCTGGGGCAGTTGGTCTCCGGGAGCGACTTGAGCAGCTGCGATGCCGAGGTCCACGTTGATGTGCGCATTCATGCCGCACATAAGCTGCTGCAGGATCAGAAGGTCGGCGCTGTCGCAGCCTTCGAATGCCACCATCCAGCTTTGAGTTGATGTTCCATGCTCCTGAAAGGAGTTCAGTGCATCGAGATACCTTGAGGCAAAAACCACGTCGAGGTGTTCCATTAAGGCATTGTTTTGAAATTTGCCTGCGAGGATGTCGTCTCGCACTGCACAGGTAACGCGACGGTACAGGGACGCAAAGTAGCCGACACGGCTACGAGTGTCATAAGCACGCTGGATGATGGCGTCAAGAGCGCTCACCACATCGTCAATGCTTTTCACGGCCATTCAGCGGCGCTCCTAGCCGATTCGTAGCTCGGTCTTCTCTGGCGTGGGGCCATGCGAATAGATTGTAGTAAATTTCCCAACGAAAGTTGGGATTTACCCACCTAGGCTTAACAGCCGGCAAACTCGACAGCTAGGCGCTCCGCTCATATCACCGCATGAATGCTTTTTCATTCTGGTGTGTGCCGAGCCGATTTCGCACGTTCCCGCACAGCGAGAAGAACTCGAGTCCGTTTATTGTCATTAGACCGATCCCAACAAGGCCTTTCAAACTCGTTCTCGCCAAACAGAACGATCTTGTCGGCCTTCGAAATCTCGGCCGGAGCCAAACTCATGAATGAGCTCAGTTGCTAGTTTCTCCACGCGGCAGATGCGTGCAAAGTGCAGCAGGCGGTAAGGGCTGTACTGATTCATTGCGACTGATGCCCGCAGTGCCTGGATAGCAACGTCGACTCCAATCTTGTTCCGGTATTTCAGCAGGTCGGCGATCGTCTTCATTGGGCTGAAGACGCGAATCGGAATCCCCTCAATTCTTTGGTTCACTACCCCCTGAGACATAGCATCGCCAGAGAACCAGACAGTCTTGACTGCGAACCGATTCGGAGACGGACGCCTCGACTTCCCGTCGACCGCGATCCAAACTTCGGGCGGTTCGTCATCAATGAGGCCATGGAAGGAAGCAGCCGATGCTAGACACACTACCGATCCAGGCACTCGCTTACACGCTACGAGCAAACGAGCATGCGGTTGCTTGGCGAACCCGGGCAGGCAGTATGTCCCGCGATCGACTTGTTCGATACCACCCCTTGCAAGCGCCGCCGACACGTCTCTCCGATTGATCCCAGCCGCCGTCAGCTCCCGGCTTCGGGCAATCCGAAGCTTTTTCAACACCTCAACGGCTTTATCGATTCCCGTCGACATGGTCTAAGTTCATTCACCCGCCGGAATCGGAGCCTCTCGGAAGGGGGGATTCGAACCGAGTATAACGAACAAAACGTCGGTAGTTAAAAAACCGTCATACACCTCTGGTTGCATGTTGGTTGCACATTCACGTGCCGAACACCATGATTTGACCCACAAATGGTGCAATTTATACGACCTAAATCATTGATTCCACGTAACAGGGTAGTTCCGTCCAAAATTGCTAAACCGTTTATACGGTCAAAAGCTGTATCGGGAGTTCGAATCCCCCCTCTCCGCCACGATTCTGGTCAGAAATCCGGAAACCATACATGGCTAAAACCGAGAAGGCTGTCCGTCTGTTGAAGTCCGTAAGGACGACGGCAAGTGGCGTTTGTACCGTTTGGCCGTGGACACCAAAGGCCGTCTGAGACCTGATGTCGTTCTTATTGACGGGCGGGAAGAGACTCACAAAGAGGCCAGTTTTGCCGCCTTCTGAAAGGATGCCGGCCGCAATCTCTCCGAGCCTGCAGGCAAAGATTTTGCCGAGGCTCGAGCAGTTCTTCGCCGACGGCAGGTCCGTCTCAACGCGAAGCTCGCCGGAGTCCCCAGTCCTGAGACGAAAAAGCCCGGCAGTCGGCTGAAGTTGCAGGGCGCAATCGACGATTTTCTGATCGAAGTTCAAACCCACCGCGCAAAGAAACCCATGCCGCCTACCGCTCGATGTTGGCGCACTTCGTGGATTCCTGCCCGAAGCTTCATCAGGATGAGATCGAACGCAAGGACCTGATGAACTTCACTGCCGACCTGAAGAACGACGGTCTTGGCGATCGAACCACAACTTGGCTGCAGAACGACAGCGAGATCAGAACGGTGCAGGCTTGGCTTGGTCACTTGGATATGGAACCAACGCTGCGTTATCTGAAGGCAGCCTCAGCCCGCAAGCCGATCGTAAGAGAAAAAATAAACGCTGCCTTTGCTGGCAAGGTGGGCTAACTGCCATCGCATTCTCTGGGTTCCGCATATCTTGCTGATAAAGGAACACGCTATCTTGGCGTTTGTGTTAACCGGTCTTGGAGCTCGATCTTCGGCCCGAGAGCTTTACCTGGGCGAGCGAACCGACCAGCCGGCAACGACTATCCTTTCGAGTTCCGCTTATGCTGGCGCAAGCTGATAGTGAGATCGTGATTCGCCCGACCTTCAGAAAGAGATATTCGGCGTAGGTCTCGAATCTTCTTCTCCATTTCCGGCAGCAGCGTTGGGTCATGGCGGACGGTTTTCATTAGGCACGACAGCAGGAGTTCGCGCGACAGCCTCGGGGTCGTAAGAAACCGCGAGATCGATTCTGAAGCAGCCGTCATCGCCCACTGCTCGGCAGACATTCGCACTACATAAATGTACTTGCGATCCTGAAGATATCGCCCGGCCAACCCTTTCTGAAAAAGGCGTACCAGAGTCGTCATAACAGTGGTATAGGCCGTCTTATGAGGCAGCCGCAGTTGAACCTCCCGCACGCTGCCTTTTCCCAAAGCCCACAGACCTTCCATGACCTGCGCTTCCAAAGGGCCCAAACTCATACGGTATTTCTTACTATTAGTCACAACTTGCGTTGATCTTCGCATGATCTGGCAATCCACCATGGATTCAGCTGCTGAGAATAGGGGGCGGCGAGGCAAGACGCCGTCCCTTTCATGTGGCGATATTCGGACCAGGCCTACCCGCCAACGGTGTAAGCGGTCAGGTTGTAGATAACCAAGCTCCCCGGTTCTCCGGTGACCTGGAACATTACTTCGGTCGCGATGCCCCACGAGGCGGGAAAGTCTAGAGTCCGCATCTCGGTAGTCAGGAAGTACTGCGTGGATCCTAGGAACGTTCCATTGTTGTAGGCCGTCACCGTGATCTGAGTCGCACCGTAGCCGCCGGCAACATTGGCACTCACCAACTGAAATCCACGGGTATCGCTGAGAGTGCCAAAGCATGCATATCCACTCAACCTGCAGATTTCCCCGCCGACGAAGGCGACGTCTTCGCCTTGAGGCCCAAGTTCATATCCCGGACCTGCGTCCGACCAGCCGTAGGGGTTGACGTAAAAGAAGTTGGCCCAGTTAAGTTGTCCGTAGCCGCTTGGCATCGGGGATGGACTGTTGACGACCGGCAGTTGTGAGAAGTTGAGCTGTTCCTGCGCGCCGGCGCCGATGGCGAGGGAGAGCAGACAAATGGTTAAGCAAGCGATGGGCAGAACGCGTTTCATTTGAGTTTTCCTCCACTCTGAATTTGTGAGCCGAAAATGCCGTATGACTTCCTAATGTTTGGCAGGAATTTACTTCCCGATGTCTTATGGGGCGTCCGTGGTCTGGCCCGCGAGAATAGCCTGCCCGGCAACAGTTTCGTAGGCGAAGCCGGAAAGGATTGTGCTGGTGTAGAGATGTCCGTATGGATCGACGTAAGCGACGTTGCTTACTTGCGCCCAGCCGTAGTGGATCTCGTTACCCGGTCCATGAAGTTTCAATCCCAGATAGCGATAGGGAACATTCAGCCATTCGCCCAGGACTACCACGCCACACGATCCCCAGGAGAGCTCGGCCATCATGGATGCATTGGGATTGAAGTCCTGACTGGAACCGACGGACGCGCCGGCCACCAGGGCTGAAGCATTGTTGTCGCCGATGCGACCCGATGGGGTGACCACCGCGTTCCCGCTGGCGGAAGTGACGGTAAGAGTCCAGACGTAACCGTCACCGAACTGGCAATAATCCTGGAGGAGAGCCGAACGAAGAGTGAAATCCGTAATGCCATCATGATTCAAGTCGAGGGAGTAGTACCCATTCGCCGGGATAGAAACCTGGACAGGCGTATAGACAATTTCCGCCACCGCCGGCAACGAGAACACCGTTACGATCGCAACCGCGATCACCGCTGCACACGTGCTCCAGCTCAAATGCTTCATTGTTGTTTCCTCCACTCAAAACTTGTGAGGCCGAAAATGCAGTACGAATCGAAACTCTGTGACGACTTCTGCAAAACTGGGGCGAGTGTGAGGCAGAAGCCGGAAGGCAACAATGCACTGGGGGTGACTTGTGGGTGATTTACCGATGAACCTTCGTAAGCTGCTGATTTAAAAGCAGATTATGGACCGGTAGGATTCAATGCGCATGGTCAAGGATCGCTGGAAGATGAATCGGTAATCTGTCATAGTAGGGCCTGCCGACTCGCTCCCACGGCTTTCGTATCCCTTCTATGAAGGACACGTTGCCACGGCGTGTGCGTCTCGGTGTGTTCGAGCTCGATCTTCGAGCTGGAGAGCTGTGCGACGGCGAGCGAACCATCCGGCTGCAACAGCAACCCTTCCTACTCCTTCTCATGCTCGTGCAAGCTAACGGCGAGCTCGTCACCCGCGAGCAGATCATGAAAGAGTTGTGGCCGAACGACACGGTGGTGGAGTTCGATCACAGCATCAACGCAGCCATCAAGAAGCTGCGGAAGGCTTTAGGCGATTCGGTTGAAACACCCCAATACATAGAAACCGTGGCTCGTCGGGGCTATCGCCTGCTGATGCCGGTTCTAATCTTGGCATCCGGAAAAGACCCGGTCCCTGCCGGTGAACCGCAACTCCCGCCCGCACATGGAGCGGGCGCAACAAAGGAGCCAGACGACCAACTGTCATCGTCCGGAACCGCGAGCCTGATTGGAAAGAAGGTCTCGCACTACCGCGTGTTGCAGGTTATCGGCGCGGGCGGAATGGGACTGGTCTACAAGGCTGAAGACCTGAAGCTTGGCCGGCAGGTAGCGTTGAAGTTCCTGCCGGAAGACTTGGTTGGCGATCCGGGTTCCTTGCATCGCTTCGAGCGCGAGGCGCAGACGGCTTCCTCGTTGAACCACCCCAACATCTGCACGATCTACGAAATTGAAGAGCACGACGGGAAGCCCTTCATTGTGATGGAGCTGTTGGAAGGCGAGACGCTGCGCGATCGCGTGGCCCGCTCTGCCGTTGCCCGAGCAGGCTGTGCCGCTCGATCAACTGCTGGATGTAGGAGTAAAGATGGCAACAGGCCTGCAGGCTGCCCATGAGAAGGGCATCATCCACCGCGACATAAAGCCAGCGAATGTCTTCCTGACCACGTTTGGGCAGGTGAAGCTCCTGGATTTTGGAGTAGCGAAGCTGCTAAAAGGCACGCAAAGCGCCGGAGATCCGGAAGATCGAACGGACAGGAAGGCCGAGGGCGCAAACGCCGGGACAAGAGATAACACCCTGACGCGAACCGGCGCCATGCTGGGCACGGCGGGCTACATGTCGCCGGAGCAGGTGCGCGGCGATAAATTAGACGCGCGAACCGATCTGTTTTCGCTTGGGCTGGTGCTGTATGAAATGGCGACGGGACAGCGTGCCTTCAGCGGCGAAACGCAAGCCGTACTCCACGATTCTATTCAGCACCGCGAACCCAGACCCGCGCGCGACTTGGCGCCAGAGATCCCGTTCCAACTGGAAGCCGTTATCAACAAGTGCCTGCAAAAGAAACCGGACCAGCGTTTTCAGTCGGCGCTGGAGGTAGGCACCGCGTTGTCGGACCTGCAGGAGAACCTCCGCCTCTTTCCCAGCTTCGGGCAAGAGCAAAAGAAGCGGTCGCTTGGCAGAGCTTCCGTTGCCGTGGCCGTTGCAGCAGTCCTTCTCTTGGCCATTGCTTCGGCTCTCCTTTATCGGCGCATGCATCCTGCTCCTAAACTCGCCAGCACGGATACGATCGTACTAGCCGAGTTCGAGAACAAGACAGGCGATCAGGCATTCGATGGCAGCCTGACCGCGGCTCTGCGCATTGCTTTGGAGCAGACGCCGTTCTTGAATATTCTCACGTCCGACAAGGTGGACGGAGCTCTCCAGGAGCTGGGACACTCGGACCGTGAGCCGCTGACCTACGAGAGGGCTAAAGAAGTTTGCGCCAAAACTAACAGCGCGGCCCTTGTGACTGGCGCCATTGCCGATGCAGGTAATCAATACAAGCTCGATCTCAAGGCGGTGCGCTGCGACACGGGTGCGGTGATCGCCAAAGCTGACAACGTGGCGGAGCAGCGAAATCTGATCGTCAAGCAATTGGGCCTGGCAGCGGTCGCGCTGAGAAGGCAACTGGGCGAACCTCGGACAACCCTGCGAGAGTTCAATCAGCCGTTGGAGATAGACACAACCTCCTCCATAGATGCCTTGAAGGCCAACACGCTATGCCACAACTACATCTCGGCGGGAGATCGCGTTAAAGGCCTCGAATATTGCGGGCGCGCGCTGGAGTTGGATCCTGATTTCGTATTGGCTCATGGCGGTTTGGCTTCGTCGTCTGCGGACAGGTTTGACCGGAGCCTGTCGAGAGATGAGTACCAGAGAGCCTATGCTCTACGCGACAGGCTCGATAGGCGACAGCGGTTGCTCGTTGAGGCGTCCTACTTTGCATCTTCCCTTGGGGATTTGGCACAAGCAAAAACGAAATGGAAGGATCTGGTTGGAACCTACCCATATTTCGCTGCGCCGCACCTGGCACTGGGTGGAATAGCTATCCGGCAAGGCGATTATCAGGAAGCCGCTGCCGAAGCTCGGGAGGCAATTCGCTTGAGCCCTGACACTCTCTCTGGCTACGGTACTCTGATGTACGCAGAAAAAGCGATGGGACGGTACGAGGAGGCGAAAACCGCGTTCGAGGCAGCGCGTTCTCACGGGCTGGACGGCTTGCGAGTGCAACGGTATTGGTTGGCATTCGACGAAGCAGATATCGCGTCGATGCGGGAGCAGCTGAAGTGGCTCGTTGACCATTCGATGTTAGCTAAGGTGGCGGAACTACAAGGTGACACAGAGGCGTATCACGGTCGCATGAAGAATGCCCGGCGGTTATTCGACGAGGCCAGGGAAGTCACGGGCTCCGGCGGAAACGAGGGGGGAGCTGCCTTCTACTGGATGCTGAAGGCTTTGCGTGAGGTCTGGATTGGGAATTCGGATCTTGCAGAAAGGCATGCCAGCGAGGCTCTGGCACTCGATGGCGACACGATCATCAAATCAGAGGTGGCACTCGTGTTCGCGCGTTCCGGAAACCTGGCAACCGCAGAGAAACTGACCGAACAGCTGAATTCAGAATACCCACGGGATACCATGGTGCAGAATTTGGACCTACCCTGCATTCGAGCTGTGATCGCGATTGGTGAGGGGGATAGTACCCAGGCCATTCGAATCCTGCAACCGGCTTCGCGGTACGACTTGGCCCCGCCAAGCCAAGTACCGAGTCTGTGTCCGGTTTACGTCCGGGGACTCGCCTACCTGCAGGCAAACAGGGGACAAAATGCCGCCCGCGAATTCCAGAAAATCCTCGACCACCCTGGAATTATGGACATCAATAATTGGGGCGCTCTAGCACACCTGCAGCTTGGCCGCGCTTACGCCATGGCAGGCGACCGCGCCAAAGCCAAAGCCGCCTACCAGGACTTCCTCACCCTCTGGAAAGACGCCGATCTCGACATCCCCATCTACAAAGCGGCGAAAGCTGAGTATGCCAAGCTGCAGTGAAGCAGTGCTCAGGCATTAGCATTCGCAGCTTTGGTGTGGGCTGTCCCGCAGCCGACCGGCTTGATCCTGCAGTGAAAACTTCGCCGTCAATTCCCGATCTCCGACCGTCGACGGCTGCCGTCACACCAGTTTTGACAGGACTCGGATTTTTTCGTTGTTCGCTGGATGTGCCATCCCGGCTCCCCTTTGAATGTGAACTGGTAGTATGTCGGCCAGCACTTCATCAATCCCATGGTACGGTGGTCACCGTGACCGTGGATGCTGAGTGGTAACACACAGGGCGGGGAAAACATTACGTCGCAGAAATGACGAAGGCTATTTGGCTCTAATGGACAGATCCAGTTGGGAAGCGCGAATCCGTCGAGCTACTGAGTTGAGTACCAGAGAGACAGCATCTCTCCAAGTTCTCAAATTCTACGAGCAGATTCTCAGGCTTCAGCAGAAGGTATTCAACGATGCATCAACCGTGACGATCCCCGAGCGGTCGTCCGATGCTTCTGTTCGCGATCATCTGCAGGTCGACAGAGTCCTCCCGTGGTTACCGGCGTTGCTGGACGCGGTTCAGAAACATGGTCCAGCTGGGTTGGGTGGCGAGGCCGAACTCCTAAGAACTGCGACCAGAGAATCCCAGAGCCGGCTTCTCAGCCAATACCTGAGGCAGGAGGAAAGTCTCGATGCGAAGAGTTCCTTCCTTGCCCGCGTTCTCTTCCAGCCTTACGCGGAAGTTCTCGCGAAGCAGTCCAAGCTGCCCGCCACAACGTCGTCCAGCATTTGTCCGGCGTGTGGCAGCAAGCCGCAACTGGCGGTGTTGATTCCGGAGGGCGACGGTGGCAAGCGCTTCCTGGGTTGTTCGCTCTGCTTCACGGAGTGGGAATTTCGCCGTGTTTTATGTCCGTCGTGCGGAGAAGTGGAGCACACCAAACTGCCGCGCTATTCCCCCGAAAAGCCGGAAGGTATCCGCGTCGAAGCCTGTGACTCCTGCAAGGCATATTTGAAGTCGTTCGATCTAACGATCGACGGTCTAATGGTTCCTGAGGTGGACGAGATTGGCACGGTGGCGTTAGATCTTTGGGCGGTCGAGCAGGGATACGCCAAGATACACCTCAATTTAATGGGTTTTTAACAATTGAAAATCGCCGACTCGAATCCTTTGGGCAAACCTGTGTTCGGCGTTGACCGGCGGGGAATCTGGGTGTAGTCTCCTACCCAATTCACTGAGTTGTGGGCTCGTGGCCGTGGCTCCTACGGCTTTCGAAATGACGAATCGCACGCGAAGCTTTCCCTCCGCTCATTCCTCGAGGCGTATATCCAACGCCAGCTCTGATCTTTCTTTCAACTTCTTGATTGCCGCAATTCAGTCGGGAGGCCTTGTCGATGGACGTCTCTAGGCGAACATTTTTCAAGACCGGCATAGCCGGAGCTGTTGGCATCAGCGTCTTTGGCTTCGACGTGCAGCCGATCCTTGCGCAGGCCGACAGCCTCAAGATCTCGCGCACCACCGAGACTCGCAGTACCTGTCCGTACTGCGCGGTCAGCTGCGGGGTCATCATCCACACCATCGGGGACAAGGCGAAAAATGTCACGCCGCAAGTCGTGCATGTCGAGGGCGATCCCGATCACCCCATCAATCGAGGCACGCTATGCCCGAAAGGCGCGTCGCTACAACAGGACATCCAGAACGATCGCCGGCTGCTGAAACCGCAAGTGCGTCGGCCAGGCTCCGATCACTGGGATGACATCTCCTGGGATCAGGCTATCGACGAGATCGCACACTGGACCAAGAAGACGCGCGACGCAACGTTCGTCGAGACGGATGCCAAGGGAAATACGGTGAATCGCTGCGACACGATCGCGTTCACCGGCGGCTGCACCGATACCAACGAGTTCAATTACCTGGTTGTGAAGACAATGCGTTCGATGGGGGTGGTGCGCCTGGAAAACCAGGCGCGGGTTTGACACGGCCCCACGGTCTCAAGTTTGGGACCAACTTTCGGACGCGGCGCGATGACCAATGGCTGGGTCGACATCAAGAATGCCGACATGATGTTGATCATGGGCGGCAATCCTGCTGAGAATCATCCCTGCGGATTTAAATGGGTGGTCGAGGCGAAACGCAATCGCAACGCTCACCTCATCGTCGTCGATCCGCGATTCACTCGTACCGCCTCGCAAGCCGATCTTTTCCTGCAGATTCGGGCCGGCAGCGACATCGCATTCCTTGGCGGCCTCATCAACTACGCTCTGGAAAACAACCGTGTAGCGCACGAATATCTGGTCAACTACACCAACGCCGCTTTCATCATCAAGGACGGATTCAAGCTCCCGGAAGATGGCCTGTATTCCGGATTCGATGCAACAGACCAAGACTTACGACAAAGCCACCTGGAACTACGAAGAGGGTGGCAACGAAACCGGCAAGGAGGCCGCTGTCCCCATAGCGGACGCGCCGGCAACACAAGGAGCGCCAAAGGCGCATCAGCCGCAAGGCGCGGTGCCGGCTGGTGAGCAGGGCAGCAATACGCACACGCCTCCCGAAGGGCAGGGGTACCAGGCGCAGGGTCCGGCGGGCGCAAAGGCGATGGGTGGCGGACCGATTGCACCGCCATCGTTGCCTCCGAACGTCGCCTACGATCTCTCGTTGCAGCATCCCCGTTGCGTCTACCAACTGCTCAGGCAGCAGTATTCACGCTATACGCCGGAGATGGTTTCGCGCATCACCGGCATTCCCCAAGATCAGCTGCTGAAGGCGTGGGACCAGTTCACGTCCATCCGCAAAGATGGCGACATGAAGAAAGTCGCCACCATCATCTATGCCGTCGGCTGGACCCAACACAGCTTCGGCACGCAAATCATCCGCACTGCAGCCATGATTCAGTTACTGCTGGGCAACGTGGGCCGCGCCGGCGGCGGAGTGAACGCGCTCCGCGGACACTCGAACATTCAGGGTGCAACCGACATGGCCGGCATCTTCGACATTCTGCCCGGCTATCTGAAGATGCCCACCCCGGCCGACAAGGATCTGAAGACCTATCTGGATCGCGTGACGCCGAAAGCGTCAAAACCCAAAGACTGGGATTCTTTCAACTACTACTCGAACACTCCAAAGTTCATGGTGTCGTTCCTGAAGGCCCTGTACGGCAACTCGGCGACGAAGGAGAACGATTTCGCTTTCAACTATCTGCCGAAGATCGATCGCAAATACTCCTGGGTCGAAAACTGGAACGACATGTACGAGGGCAAGGTGAAGGGCTTCTTCGCCTTCGGTATGAACGGGGTGATGATCGGGCCGGACTCGAAAAAGAACATCGACGCTCTGAAGAAAGCAGACTTCCTCGTGGTCTGTGAGATTTATCCCGACGAGACCAGCGCGTTCTGGGAAGCTCCGGGCACCACGCCCGACGAGATGAAGCAGATCAACACCACCGTATACCGGCTGCCAGGCGCAGGCTTTGCCGAGAAGGACGGGACGATGGTGAACTCGGCGCGCTGGCTGCAGTGGAAGAATGCTGCTGTGCCGCCGCCGGGGAATTGCCGGCTGGATCAGGACATCCTCGCGCAGATATTCCTCAAGATTCGCGAGCTCTACAAGAAAGAAGGCGGCAAGTTCCCCGATGCGATCCTGAACGCGACCTGGAATTACACGGTTCCGGATCATCCGTCACTGTCAGAGATCGCCAAGGAGATCAACGGCAAAGCGGTTGGCGATATTAACGACGAGAAAGCAAATCTTTCGCTGAAAGCCGGTCAACAACTGCCCGGGTTTGCTGCGTTACGCGATGACGGCACCACTTCGTCGGGCAACTGGCTCTATTGCGGCTCCTGGACGGAAGCTGGTCCGTTGATGCAGCGGCGTGGAACAGACGATCCCTCCGGTCTGGGAATTTACCTGAACTGGGGTTGGTCATGGCCGATGAACCGGCGCGTGCTATATAACCGCGCTTCCTGTGATCTGACCGGCAAACCTTACGACCCCTCACGCAAGCAGGTGTGGTGGAACGAGACCGCGCAGAAGTGGGTGGGCAACGACGTGCCCGACTTCAAGCCCGACTCCAAGCCGGAAGATCACATGGGCCCGTTCATCATGAATCCCGAGGGCATCGGGCGGTTGTTTGTGCCGCTGGGCGCGGTAACCGACGGGCCTTTCCCCGAGCATTACGAGCCCATTGAAAGCCCGATAGCCAATCCGCTGCATCCGGATCAGTCGAACAATCCGGTGGTCAAGAAGTTCAAGACCGACATGGATAAATATGCGACGCGTGATGAAGGCTACAACCTGGTCTGCACGACGTATCGGTTGACCGAGCACTATCACTACTGGACGAAGAACAATCCGATGAACGTGCAGCTTGTGCCGGAGCCGTTCGTGGAGATTCCCGCTGAACTGGCCGATCAGATGGGCATTCGCGGTGGCGAGAAAGTTAAGGTCAGCAGTATTCGTGCGGATTACATCGCCAAAGCTATGGTCACCAAGCGCATCAAGCCGATGATGGTTGACGGCAAGAAAACATACCAGATCGGCATTCCGATTCACTGGGGCTACAAGGGAATCTCCGAGAGCGAAGGGCGAACGTCACTGATGCCGGCAAATCGCCTAACACCAACGATCATCGACCCCAATGCCTATACGCCGGAGTTCAAGGGATTCCTGGTGAAGCTGGAGAAGGTTTAAAAGGAGCACGAGATGGGTGATCGCGGAACCTTACGAATCCAACAGATCTCGGCTCATCCCGGGCCGGTTCCCGGCGAGGGTACACAGCGCCAGGACAAAGTCTGCAAGTTGATCGACACTACCACTTGCATCGGCTGCAAGGCTTGCGAGGTGGCCTGCGTGGAATGGAACGACATGCCGTTCCAGACTACGCACTTCGACAACACTTACCAGACGATGCCCGACACCGACTGGAACTACTGGAACCTGATCAAGTTCAATGAGGACGAGCACGAGGATGGCAGCTTTGCCTGGTTGATGCGCAAGCATCAGTGCATGCATTGCGCCGATCCCGGATGCCTGCACGCCTGTCCGGCAGACGGCGCCATCGTGCAGTACTCCAACGGTATCGTCGACTTCCATCAGGAAAACTGTATCGGCTGCCAGTTCTGCGTATCCGGCTGTCCCTTCAATATCCCGAAATACAACGAGAGCACAAAGAAGGTTTATAAGTGCACGCTCTGCTCTGACAGAGTGGGAGCCGGACTGGAGCCGGCGTGCATCAAGTCGTGTCCCACCGGTTGCCTGCACTTCGGCACCAAAGACGACATGAAGTTTCTCGCCGAGAAGCGTTCGGCGCAGTTGCGCGATGTGTACGGATTCAAGGATGCTGGTGTGTACGATCCGGACACGATCGGCGGCACCAGCGTTATCTACGTGCTGCACAATATCAACAAGCCCGAAGCCTACGGAAATTTGCCGAAGAACCCGCGAATCCCACTGGCCTTTACTGTGTGGAAGGACATCTTCAAGCCCATCGGCCTGTTTGGCGCAATGCTGGGCTTCGTCGGCGTGGTGATGCACTACGTTTTTGAGGGTCCGTTGCGGACGCATCCGACTCCGCCGGTGAAAGAAATAGTGCCGCCGGACAAGGGAAGGGAGAACTAGGATGGCGACCTCCGCCGATCGCTTCATTCATCGTCCCAACGCCATCGATCGCCTGGGCAAGACCGTGGTTTACGCCGGAGAGTTACTGCGTCATCCGGTCTACACCCGCTTCCTGCATTGGATGGTCGGCATCTTCTTCTTTCTCGCCCTGCTGTCTGGATTCGGTATCTACCTGCCCTGGATCTTCCGCTTCTTCACCCCGCTCTTTGGCGGCGGAGCGATGACGCGTTTTCTGCACCCCTGGTTCGGACTCGGATTTGTTTTCTTCTTCGGATTGCAAACAATCAACTGGCTGGGTGTGATGCGGTGGACGCCGGCGGATTCGCGCTGGATCAAGCACATCAGGGCATACGTGATTCGCAGCGATTCGACGGAATCGCCGGAGACCGGCTTCTTCAATGGCGGACAGAAGATGATGTTCTGGGAAATCGTCTGCGGCTCCATCGCTTACCTGATTACCGGCTTCATGATGTGGTTTCCGCACCAGTTCGGGCGAATCCTGGTTTCCATCGCTTACGTGATTCACGACATCTCGGCGCTGATCATGTTGTTTGGAATCTTCTTTCACATCTACCTCAGCACATTTGGCGAGCCCGGAACCATCCAGGCAATGACGCGTGGCACGGTTACCGAACCCTGGGCCTGGACACACCATCCTGCCTGGTACAAAGCTGTGACTGGGCGTGATCCGGAGGCAGCGATAGAAGAAGCCAAGAAGGGGCGGTACGTTATTCAGGAGCCTCCCACGCTTTAGCGGAAGTTAAGTCCCCGAAGAGTCAAGCAGCCACGACTGACTGGTATTCCTCGTAGGAGCCCTTGAAGTCGGTCACCTGGTGATCGCCTTCGAAGTGCCAGATCCGCGTCGCGACTTCGTCGATGAGGTCGTGATCGTGCGTCACCAGCAGCACAGTGCCCTGATATCTCTGCAACGCGATGTTCAGCGCGTTAATCGATTCCAGGTCCAGGTGGTTGGTAGGTTCATCCAGAACCAGCACGTTCGGCTTTTGCAGCATGAGTTTGCAGAACAGCAGGCGCGCCGCTTCTCCACCGGAAAGCACGTCAGTGCGCTTGTTGCCGTCGTCGCGCGCAAACAGCATCTGTCCCAGCAGGCCGCGGATCTCTTCGTTCGCGGCGCCCGGGTCCCAGCGATGCAGCCATTCGAATGCGGTCAGCCCTTTTTCGATGAGCGCGCGGTGGTCCTGCGCGAAATAGCCGACGGAGGCTTCGTGTCCCCAGATAACCTTGCCGTCGTTGAGAAACGGGCCATCGTATCCACTGGTCTGGCGCAGCTCAGATTCCGGAACGGTGGGCGAGTTGGCCAGCAGTGCATTCAGCAGCGTGGTCTTGCCTGCACCGTTGCGTCCCATCAGTGCGATCTTCTCGCCGCGCGTCACGCTGGCCGTGAGGCTGCGGATGACCTCGGTGTCTCCGTAGGATTTGCTCACGCTTTCGAGCTCAAGAATGTGTTTGCCGGATGGCCGCTTCTGCTCGAACTTCAGATAGGGGCGTTGGATGTTCGACTTCGCAAGCTCGTTCACCTGCAGACGCTCCACTTCCTTGCGCCGCGACTGCACCTGGCTGGAGCGCGTGCCCGCCGAGAAGCGCGCGATGAAGTCGTTCAACTGAGCGATCTTCTTTTCCCGCTGCGCATTCTGGCTTTCGATCTGCGAACGAATCTGTGTCTTTGCCATCACCATCTCGTCGTAGCTGCCGGTATAGGTGATGATGGTTTCGTAATCGATGTCAGCGATGTGCGTGCAAACGCTGTTCAGGAAATGCCGGTCGTGCGAGATGACGATCACCACGCCGTCATACTTCTGCAGAAATCCCTGCAGCCAATGAATCGAATCCAGATCAAGGTGATTTGTCGGCTCATCCAGCAGCAGCGCCTGCGGATGCCCAAACAGCGCTTGTGCCAGCAGCACGCGAACTTTCTGTCCGCCCTGCAGTTCACTCATCGGACGCTGGTGCAACTCGTCGGGAATGTCGAGGCCTTGCAGTAGCAGCGCGGCGTCAGTCTCGGCTGAGTAGCCATCTTCTTCGCCGACGATGCCCTCCAGTTCGCCCAGCCTCATACCGTCTTCATTCGTGATCTCGTGCTTCTCATAAATGCGGTCGCGTTCTTCCATCGCCGTCCAAAGCCGCTTGTTACCCATCATGACGGTGTCGAGCACACGATAGGCGTCGAACGCGAACTGGTCCTGGCGCAGCACGCCAAGCTTCCGCGGACGCACCACGGTGCCCTTCTGCGGCTCTAACTCGCCGGTCAGCAGGTTCATGAACGTGGACTTCCCCGCGCCGTTGGGGCCGGTGAGTCCGTAGCGCTTGCCGGGGGTAAACGCCGTGGACACTTCGTCGAACAGAACTTTGGCGCCGTAGCGCATGGATACATTGCTAACTGAGATCATGATTTTTGTTGAGGAACTGCGGGAAAATTGCCTACAGGAAGGTCGCAGCTATCTACTACATAAGAATATCATGAGCACCAGAAATCATGCCCACGCAGCCAGGCTTCACGAAGCACTTGTTTGCCAAGCCTAGAGGCGTGAGCGGAGTCGGGGAGAGAGATATACTTTTTCATTTCCCGGTCATGAAGCGGCACGTCCTCATCTTCGGTGTCGTAGGCGGCATCCTCATCGCCACCCTCCAGTACACCGAATACCGCTTCGTCATCATCGAGCACTCCGTCGAACTCTACGGCGCGCTGGTCGCCGTCCTCTTCGCAACCTTCGGCATCTGGCTGGGCCTTCGCATCACGCGCAGTCGCGAAACCATCCGCGAAACGGTTGTGGTGAAAGAGGTGCTAGTCCCGGCTGACGCTCCCGCGGTCGAACCCTTCGCTCCGAATACGGCGCAACAGCAAAATCTCGGCATCACGGCTCGCGAACTGGAGATCCTTACCCTCATTGCCGGGGGTCTCAGCAATCGCGAGATCGCCAACCAGCTCTTCGTTTCCGAAAACACCGTCAAGACACACTGTGCCCGCGTCTTTGACAAGCTTGGAGCCGCGCGCCGCACCCAGGCCGTCCAGCGCGGCAAGGAACTAGGACTTCTACCGTGAAAGCATCACCCGAAAGAACGATTTCCGCTCCATTCCTGCAAAATCACCCGAAAGGATGACGACATCGGGCCTGGTTCCACGGCATCGTGACTCCAACATCGATCGCAACAGGAGCCTCACATGAAGAAAATCGTCCTCACCTTCGGTCTCATTGCCGGCGTTATGATCTCCGTCCTGATGGGCGGCTCGCTTCTCATCGCCAACAGGATCGGCAATTTCCACAGCATGCTTCTCGGCTACACCATCATGGTGGCGTCGTTCCTGCTGGTCTACTTCGGCATCCGCAGCTATCGTGACAATAACCTGGCCGGGCAGATTTCCTTCGGCCGCGCCTTCGCCTGCGGCATCCTGATCACCCTCATCACCTGCGTCTGCTACGTCGCCATGTGGGAGATCCTTTACTTCAACTTCATGCCTCACTTCATGGACAGCTACTTCGCTGCGCAGATTCAACAGGTCCAGTCCGCCGGACTTGACCCTGCCACCACCGCCGCAAAGGTCGCTGCCATACAACACTCCCAGCAGATGTACCAGAACCCCTTCATCAACATGGCGTACACCTTCATGGAGCCGCTGCCCGTCGGCCTTATCATTACCCTCGTGTCCGCTGCCATCCTGCGCCGCAGAGCCCCTGTCGAACCCAACGCCGCCCGGGCAGTCGTGACCACATAACCCCAAAACAGCGAGCGCCCCGGCCTTTCGCCTTCTGCACGGTCAGCCGCGTGTTGCATGGGATCGACGCACGGCTACGTAGACCGGGTGTACTGCCTTGGCGAGCAGCCCATGACCCGGCGAAAGGCTTTACCGAAGGCGCTTTCGGACTCGTAGCCGAGCGCTTGCGCGATGGCGGAGAGCCCGTCGGTGGAATTCTCCAACCGGTCAGCAGCCAGAAGCATGCGCCATCGGGTGAGATACTCCATCGGCGTAGCGCCGACGGTCTCGCGGAAGCGCAAAGCGAAGACCGAGCGCGACATGCCGACGCGTTCCGCCAGCGATTGCAGCGTCCAGGGATATCCCGGGTCGTTGTGCATGCTGGCGATGGCCAGGCTCATGTGTTTGTCGGCCAGGGCAGAAAGCCAGCCGCGGCCGGCGCTGGCGACGTCGGCCAAATGCAGGCGCAAGGCTTGGATGAGCATCATGTAGGCGAGCTGCTGCGCAATCAGTGAGCCGCCGGGTTGCGGGTCGCGGAGTTCCTCGCGCATGCGCTCCAGCGACCAGCGCATGGCGGCCTTGTCCGACTCGCGGCGGATGTGAACGATTGCCGGCAATGATTGAAGGATCATCTCCGCGTGTCCGCCGGTCAGGCTGAAGTGGCCTCCAGCGATGTACCGCGCGCCTTCGGTAATTCCCGGCGCTTCGCTTCTCATCTCCGGCCGCGCGAAGGCCTCAGTGTAGAGGACGGGTTCCAGCGACAGGTCAGTGGTGAGCTGGAACGGAAGCCCACGCGGCAGCAGAAAGCAGTCGCCGGCATGGAGCAGAACCGGCTCGGGCACGCCTTCCACAACGAGCCAGCACTGGCCGGAAAGCATGGCATAGCACTTGATCCCCTGATGCCTGGGGAAGCGAATGGCCATGTCCCCAAGCACCGCAAAGCCGCCCGCGACGTAAACTTGCGGCTTCATCAGCCCCAGAACCTCGGAGAGCGGGTCCATCCGCTGACTGGGTCCCGGAGTAGGGGGCAACGGCGACGCGTCGGATCTCTTACTCTCCGAACTTTGACCCGGCAGGACGATTGAGCTAATCATACGGACTTTCAGTATAGGTCGTCCTGACGCTGAAGCCCATCTACTGAGAGACGGCAGATCAGCGTCATATTCGCTGGAACGGAAAGGGAGACATCATTATGCGTATCTTTGTGACTGGGGCGACCGGCTTCATCGGTTCGGCGCTGGTTCCGCAGCTGATTCAGGCAGGGCATCAAGTGCTGGGGCTGACACGATCGGAGGCTGGCGCCGAGGCTTTGCGAGCAGCCGGGGCCGATGTGAAGCACGGTAACATCGAGGACCTCGACAGCCTGCGCGACGGAGCGGCCAAGACGGACGGCGTCGTTCACCTGGCCTTCAACCATGACTTCTCGCAATTCCAGAAGAACTGTGATGACGACCGCAAGGCGATCGAGGCGATCGGCCAGGTGCTGCTGGGCTCAAACCGGCCGTTCGTTATGACCTCCGGCACGGCGATCGCGGCCAATGTGGACGGCAAGCCGTCGACGGAGGACGGACCGACGGCAGCGTGGAACCCGCGTGCGGCTTCAGAGGCGGCGATGAAGGAGCTGACGGCACGCGGCGTGAATACCACCGTGGTGCGGCTGCCCCAGGTGCACGACACACACAAGCAGGGGTTGGTGCCCTACGTTCACGCTGTAGCACGGGAGAAGCGCGTTTCAGCTTACATCGGCGATGGCAGCAATCGCTGGCCGGCGGCCCACGTTTCCGACGTGGCGCGACTCTACCGTCTGGCATTTGAGAAGGCGGAACCGGGCGCAATCTACCACGCAGTCGACGAGGAGGGCGTGAGCATGAAGGCCATCGCCGAGGCGCTGGGACGGGGGTTGAAGGTTCCGGTAGTCAGCATCAAGCCCGAGGAGGCCGAGGCACACTTCGGCTGGCTTGGCGTGTTTGCCGGCCACGATATGCCGGCGTCCAGCGCGATCACGCGGCAGAAGCTGAACTGGAAGCCGACCGGGCCGGGGCTGATCGCCGACCTGGACGGCATGGACTACACGCAAGCCTGAGTTGGCCGACGGCGCGCCGGTGACTGCCTCCCAGCCATGCCGGTGCGCCGCTGCGTTGAGCGCGGCCGGGAGCAATATGATCTCTGGCTCAGCTACGACGCTGGCGTTTCTGATAGGCGGCGACCTTCAATCGATTACCGCAAAGATTCATACTGCACCAGCGGCGCGAACCTCTCTTGCTGGTGTCGTAGAAGTGAACGACGCACGATTCGGACTCGCACTTGCGAATGCGTGAGGCTTCGAGGACGCAGAGCAATTCGGTTGTGGCCGCAAGAATCGGCGCCCATAGGTCTTCGGGCGTACGTGCCTCGAAGAACGGGTTCAACGACAGCCTTGCGCCGCGTCGGGTGATCGCTGTCCGTTGCGGATAGTTTCTGAGCAGCAGATTCATCTCTTCCAGGAAGTCGTTTTCAGGTGCCAGCCCGTATTCCAGCCGCAGCACCGCTGCGCGCAGACGTTCCCTGAAAGCGACCAGCTTGCAAACGAACTTCTCTCCCCGCGCCGAATGGCTCCACGTCCGGACCAGCGCTCGATTCTTGGGCGTCGTGGTAATGCCGGCCGCAGCCAGCCAACGCGCCAGCGCCGTGGCGTTCGGCAGCAATTCGCGAGGCGCGCCATCCAAAATCGGCTTTGTGTTCAGGAAATCCAGCGCCAGGTGGTTCCCTACGAATAGAAACCCATCCACCCAATCCCGCTGCTGCCGTAGCTCCTTTGCCATAAGTTCTCTCTTCCCGGCAATCTTCTCAAAATTAACACCAACAATGAAACTTTTAACGGTGTCGCTCCATCTCTAGGATTTGCGCCTGTCGCCGTTTCGCCAGGCGTCTGTTAACTAGCCGCACAGCGGAGCATTGCCACGACCATACCACCGCGCCAATCGTTCATGTCGACGAGGGAAGGATTCTGACGTGCCGAACTCTGAAACGCTGACCGTCGTCGCGGTCCATGGCGCCTGGGCCGATGGTTCCAGTTGGAAAGATGTCATCCTTAGCTTGCAAACACGGGGCCTGAGGATGATTGCAGCTCCCATTCCCCTGACTTCGTTTGGCGACGATATAGCAGCCGTGAGGCGCGCCATCGCTCGCGTCCCGGGCCTGTCATTCTGGCCGCACACGCCTATGCGGGATCCGTGATTGCCGCCGTGAGCGACGACCGCGTGCGCGCCCTGGTGTATATCGCGGCGCTGGCTCCCGACGAGGGCGAAACCGTCGCCCAGGTTTTCTATCGCGATACGCTACATCCGCAAGCGCCAAAGCTTGCTCCGGATGCAGACGGCTATATCTGGATGCCGGAAGATGGCTTCAGAAACGCCTTCGCCCAAAACGCAACCGCGGAGCAGCTCGCATTATCGGCAGCCGTGCAGAGACCGATCGCGCTGAAATGTATTCAGGAGCCGGTGCCGAAGCCTGCGTGGAAGTCGAAGCCTGCGTGGTTCCTGGTCGCGGAAGAAGACCGCATGATCAATCCCAAAACTCAGCACTTCATGGCCGAGCGAATGCGCGCCACAGTTCGTTCGCACGCCGTCGATCACACGCCACTTCTCAGCGCACCACAGAAAGTCGTCGACATCATTCTGGAAGCAAGCAAGGCCACATCGTCGTAAGTCCCTCGAAGCCGAAAAAGGAGTAACTATGAATTCTGTTGCCATCGTTACCGGAGCGAGCCAGGGAATTGGCCGCGCCACCGCGATCCGCTTGGCGCGGGATTTCTCAGCCGTCGTGCTGGCGGCGCGAAACGCGGAGGCACTGCACGAGACAGCGGAGGCGGTAAGGGGGCAGGTGCGGAGCCGCTGGCTATCGATCTCGATTTAAGCAAGGTCGAATCTGCACAAACACTGGTGAAAAACACGCTCGATCGCTTAGGCAGGATCGATGCGCTGCTGAACATCGCTGGTGCGGTTCCGCAAATCGATTTATTCGAGATGACCGACGAGCAATGGAATGCCGGCGCGGAGTTAAAGCTGCACGGTGCGCGCCGTCTGACCATCCTTGCCTGGGACGCGCTGAAGAAGGCGAAAGGCTCGGTGGTATTTATGTCGGGCAGCGCCGCGCTCGATCCGAAGCCGGCCTTCGCAGCGGTGGCCGCCATCAATGCCGCCATCATCGCGCTGGCCAAGGCCTTCGCGGAACAGGGCATCAACGATGGCGTGCAGGTGAACAGCGTCGTTCCAGGTCCGGTGATGACCGGCCGACGCCGCTCTTTCATGGAGAAATGGGCGCCCGCCCACAACTTGAGCGTCGAAGAGGCGACCAGGGAATTTCCAGAGAAAATCGGCATCAGCCGCTACGGACAGCCGGAAGAGATCGCCGACCTGCTGGCTTTCCTGGTATCGCCTGCAGCGAAGTGGATGACTGGCACATCAGTAAGAATGGACGGCGGCGAAATCAAGGGTATTTAGACGTTGCCGGCGCGATTGAATTTCCACTGAGAGGTTACGGATGGCCCGCTTGCTCTCGGTAAACGTAGGTCTACCGCATGACGTCGCATGGAATGGTCAGACGGTTCACACTGGCGTCTGGAAATTCCCGGTCGCTGGGCGGCGCATGGTGCGCAAGCTCAACATCGATGGCGACGGGCAAGGCGACCTTGGCGGACATGGCGGAGAGCAGCGCGCCGTGTTCGTCTATCAGATGGACTCCTACCACTACTGGGAGCGTTTTCTGGGACGCAACGATTTCACCTACGGTCAGTTCGGAGAAAACTTCACCATCGATGGGCTGCTCGATGACCAGGTGTGCATCGGCGACCGGTACCGCATTGGCGACGCTCTGTTTGAAGTGACGCAGCCGCGCGTCACCTGTTACCGCGTCGGCATCCGCATGAACGAACCTCGCATGCCGGCCTTGCTGGTCGCTCACCATCGGCCCGGCTTTTACTTTCGCGTGCTGACCGAGGGCGAAGTTGGCGCGGACGACGAAATCGTGAAAGTCAGCGACGGTCCCGAGCGCATGACGGTCGCCGACACTGACGCGCTCCTGTATTTGCCCGGACATTCTCGCGAGCAGTTGGAACGTGCCCTGCGCGTCCCGGCTCTCAGCCCAGGCTGGCAGGCTTCTTTCCGCGCAATCCTTGAGCAGGAGTCGAGCGGGACGACGAACGGAAACGCCGGCCTCGCCAACGAAGAGCAGCCTCCGGCGTGGCCCGGTTTCAAGCCGATGCGAGTCGCGCGCATTCACAAGGAAAGCGACAGCGTGACCTCGTTCACCCTGATGCCCGTCGACGGGCAGGCCATGCAGGCCGCTCAGCCCGGACAATTCGTTGTTCTGCGCTTGCAAGTCGATCCGCAGAAACAGCCGGTGCTGCGCAGCTATTCGTTGTCGGACTTGCCGGCCGTCGACCACCTTCGCATCAGCGTGAAGAGCGAAGTGAACGGCATTGGCAGCGCGTATCTATGCAACCGCGCGCGCGAGGGCGATGTGCTGGACGTCAGTGCGCCGCGAGGAGTCTTTACTCTGCGAGCCGGCGACGCATCCGGTTGCTCTGCTGAGCGCGGGCGTGGGCGCGACTCCCGTGCTTGCCATGCTGCACGCTCTGGCCGCGGAGAAATCACAACGGCCGGTCTGGTGGATCCACGGAGCCCGCGATCGCGCCAGTCATGCCTTCGCGGAAGAATCGCGTGAACTTGTGAAACAACTAAGCGGCGGACGAAGCTACATCGTTTACAGCCATCCCGCTGCTGACGACAAGCCGCACGTCGACTTCGACGCTCCCGGACACATCGACATAGAGCTGCTCGAGAAGATCGCCGTACCGCGCGACGCCGACTTCTATCTGTGTGGGCCGTCGTCGTTCCTCGATAGTATGCGCACGGGTCTCCCAGCCTGGGGTGTGGCCGCGAACAACGTCCACATGGAGATCTTTGGCACCGTGGAAGCGATCACGCCCGGCGTGGCGGCGGTGACGCACACGCCGCATCTTCCTCCGGGGCCGCCAGGGCCAGGACCATCGATATCGTTTGCACGCAGCGGGATCACGGTTGCCTGGGATCCCAAGTTCGCAAGCCTGCTTGAACTGGCTGAGGCCTGCGACGTGCCGGTCCGCTGGGCGTGCCGCACTGGCGTCTGCCACACCTGTATCACCGGCCTGATCGCCGGCTCGGTTTCTTACAATCCTGAACCGCTGGAGATGCCAGCCGAGGGAAATGTGCTGGTGTGCTGTTCGCAACCAGGCACGAATGTCGTTCTTGATCTCTAGCCATGCGCCGAAGACTCGGCGATGGCTGAACACTTGGCATCAACTGTGGGAGGTGCGCTCGCCTCAGCTGCAACCGACGCAGGTCCTGCGCAACCTTGCCACGTAGAAGGGAAAAGTCGTATGGAGAGTGCAAAGCCGTCTACTGCGGTAACCGGAAATATGCAGCCGGAAGAATTCGATGTCGTCATTCTCGGCGGCGGCACAGGTTCAACCGTGGCTGCGTGGACGTTTGCTGCTGAAGGAAAACGAGTCGCAGTCGTCGACCGCAAATACATCGGCGGATCGTGCCCGAACATCGCCTGTCTGCCCAGCAAGAACGTCATTCACAGTGCGAAGGTCGCCTCCTACGTTCGCCACAGTGCGGACTACGGCATCATGCACAACGGCTTCAAGATCGACATGGCGGTAGTGCGCGAACGCAAGCGCCAGATGGTGACCGGCCTCAACGAAATGTACCTCGAAAACTACCGCGCGACTGGAGCGACGCTGATTCTCGGCGGAACCGGTCGCTTCGTCGCTCCACAAATTGTCGAGGTCTCATTCCCTGACGGAACCACGCGTCTATTGCGTGGCGCCAACGTGATCATCAGCACCGGTACGCGCGCCACGCTCGACGCAATTCCCGGCTTAGCGGAAGCGCAGCCGCTCACGCACATCGAGGCGCTTGAACTCGACCAGGTTCCCGAACATTTGATTGTCCTCGGCGGCGGCTATGTGGGAGTCGAACTGGCGCATGCGATGCGACGATTCGGCAGCAGAGTGACAATCCTCGATCGCAATCAGCGCCTGATGTCGCGAGAAGATGAAGACGTCTGCGACGGTCTCCGCACGCTTCTTCAGGATGAAGGCATCGACATCTTGCTGGGCGCGCGGGTCAAGCGAGTGTCAGGGACGTCCGGCAACGCCGTAAGTATCGTCATCGAGCAGAGCGGAAGTGAGAAGACCGTGAAGGGCAGTCACATCCTGGTGGCAGCAGGACGCACCCCCAACACCGAAGGTCTTGGTTTGGAATCGGCCGGAGTGGAGCTCACTGACCGCGGCTACCTCAAGGTGAATGAGCGATTGCAGACCACTGCGCCCGGCGTCTGGGCGATTGGTGAAGTCGCAGGCAGCCCGATGTTCACTCACATCAGCATCGACGATTTTCGCGTAGTCCATTCGAACCTTACCGGCGGCCATCGTGTCACTACGGGCAGGCAGGTTCCCTATTGCCTGTTCACCGATCCGGAACTGGCCCACATCGGGTTGCACGAAATGGAAGCGAGGGCGCAAAACATCCCATACCGGCTGTTCAAGATTCCCATGGCGGCAGATCTGCGTGCACGAACGCTTTCCGAAACGCGTGGATTTCTCAAGGCGCTGGTGGACGCAGACAGCGATCGCATCCTCGGCTTCACGGGTTTCGGCGTGGGCGCCGGTGAGATCATGGCCTCCGTGCAGATCGCGATGCTCGGTGGATTACCCTACACCGCGCTGCGGGATGCCGTGCTGACTCATCCCACGCTGGTTGAGGGGCTGATCGGACTGTTCTCGTCGGTGCCCACGATACATGGCGTAGCTTCCCAAACGAGTGCGGCAGACTAGGCGTGTAGCTGGAGCGAGCGACCCTGACGCACCACGGCCCAGGACTGAGCCTGGGCCTGGGTTGCGTAATCGGACTACTGGTGGTGATGCATGCCAACCAGCAGACTCGCGTCGTTCTTGTCGTAGCCGGTACCGCATCGTGGCGGACCGCCGAGCGGGTTGTAGTCGAAGAAGTTGTGCGGCATCATTTCGAAGCCGCTCCAGTGAACCAGCGTGATGCCGGTGCGTCCGCCGTCCCCCATTTGATTATCAGCATCGGTGGGTTCGTGATGGGCTGAGCCGAAGTACCACAACACAATGCCGTCGCCGGTCCCGCCGAGCGGCTGACCATTGAGGTACGCCAGCAAATAGCTGTTCGGGTTGTACCAGGTGTACAGCCAGTTGTTGATGCCCGTGCCTGTACCATCCTCGCCCGGATTATCGTTGGTCAGATCCTGATCGTGTTGCGTCCAGGTTTCCTGAAAGTGCCCCGTCCCCTGGCGGTTGAACGGGTAAAACTGATATCCGACCAGGTGCCCGTAATCGTTGGTTTGCGTCTGGCTCTGCACCAGCAGATTGCTGAACTGCATCGGATTCCAATCGGCAGTTTCTTCCGTTGGAATGGGCAGAAAAGAATCGGTTGCGATATAGCCGTTGGAGTCCTCGACGTGAACGAACTCTACCGATTCGTTGTCGTCGCGTCCCAACAGCTTTGTACTCACTCGCCAGAAGGCATTGTGAACGTGCGGCTCCGAGGTGTCGCCCGGAAGGTTGTAACCGGTGGCGCCGCTGCGGAACGTGATGCGGCCGTCCTCATGGAAGGTGTACTCGATGATGTAGTCGTAGTTGTAAGCGTCATACACCGACCACACCACAACTTCCTGAATTCGCCGGCGCACCTGGCTGTTCGGCTCCTTGCACAGCCAGCCCACCCCTTCGTCGCGACACTCCACGCCGAGCTTGGGCACGCTGTCGCGCACGTAGAGATTGCCAACCTGGTTGCGGAAGTAAACCAGCGCGCTGTTGGTCGCGGGCAGGTCGGCCTGGTCCATCTGGTCCATGCGATCGTCGCCAAACGACATGTCGTAATAGGTGTGGCTGCGATCGTCGTAAGGAACGAACATCTCAGCCAGGCCGGCGCGCTTCACGATGTATTGCGGCGACGTGTACTGCGCTCCTTGCACCGCAATGTCGAGGACCTGCGTGCCCTTCAGCCCCATGTTCCGCAAGCCGAAGCGCCAATGCGTGTTGGGATAGTCGATGCGCAGGTAGAGGTCCTGGTGCAATTGAATGCCAATGGCATCTTCCTCGGTGACCTGGCAGCCGGCGCCGTTGATGATCAACCGGTCGGTGGCCTGTGCGGGCGCGGCCGCCAGCAGCAGCGTGCCCACACCGATTACGGCAATGAAAAATGAGGGAAGCAGGTTACGCCTGGAACCAGAGCCCGATGTGGCCGGGTTCGACACGCCGAGCAACGCACTCCACCTCTTCCGAAGTGCGACGGATCCGAAGCAACGAAGAACGGAAGTCGTCATCGTATTTCACTCCTGAGTTGTGAACTGGAAGGGAAAGGTCCGGGGCCGAGATTGCCTACTTCGCTTGTCGCGAAGCGAAACTCTGTGGAGGGATAGTAGTACTATTCTGGGATTTGGCAAGGGAAATCGAAGCGCCGTCCGAAGAGAAATTTTGCGGTTTCGCCCGGTGCAAAGGGTTTGATTTCGGAGTCAGCCTGCAGGCCCGCAGTGCTTTCGCATCGACTCTGCAATTCTGCCTGCTGATGGCGGCAGCGACACAAGAAAGCGGAGCCGTCGCCTTACGCGCGGCTCCGCTCGCATCAAGCTACCCTGCGAACCACCGCACCAGGCGCCGCGCTGTGATTTCGCTCGCTCGATCCTGTTTCTGCTGTGCTCATCGCCCGCACCTTCACGGCAATTACAAAGTGCGTCATCAGGTAAAGCGGGACCAGCAACGCCGGAATCCCCACCCACGGCAGCGTTCCCATGGCCGTCGTGCCAGGAGCTTCGGTGAAGACGCGAAACGGTGTGCCCGGCGCCGAGAGAGTTCCCAGCGAAATCGCCGTGAGCAAATCAAGCGTGCCGAAAGCATTCCAGACGCGCAACAGCCAGCGAGGCGCTGTGCCCTTCGACGCAATCAATGCGGCAAGAGGAATCGCGGCAATTCCCGTCACGATATCGCCCCAGCCCGCCGAGGTAGCGAATGGCGCCGCTAGACGTCCCTGCGCATGGAGAATTAGGAAGTAGACTCCCAGAATCCGGCAGACATTGATGCCGATCAGGCCCGCGAGCGGGAGCGAGAGCAGGGCACGGCGGAACCCCGGCCACGCGAACCAAGCCACCAGCGCTCCCGTCGCCAAGATCAGGAACGGAATCACGGGAGCCGGGAATGGCCCGAGGACGCCCGCCCCAAAACCACCCACAGCGCCAATCGCAACGAGGAGAGCGACCCAGATTCCAGCGATGGTGAAGGCCGCAACTTTAGCGCTCCGGCCAATTTTCGCCAAGCCAATCAGCACGACGAAATCAACCGTGCAGATCACTCCCAATGACAGCGCACCGATTACATCCAACATAGAACCTCCTCGATCAAGTTGCTATTCGCGATCGATGGCCAATGCCGCAACCATCCTGGTCACATCGTTACTGGTGTTCATGAACTCGTCCCAGCAGGCCGAGCCCAGCCTCTTACGTACAACCGACTGCACCTTTTCCCAGCGAGCAAGCCCTCGTTCGTACTGCGTCTTACCGGCTTTCGCGAGCGCGATGCGGGTCACGCGGCGGTCTTCCCCGGGGCGGCGGGTGATCCAGCCATGCCGACTCATGATCGCCAGAGTTCGGGTGAGCGTGGTGCTGTCCATCGCGAGCATCCGGCCCAGCTCTCCCTGGGTCACTTCACCGGCAAGTGAAAGCACCTGGAGAATGGTGAACTGCGATGCCCGCAGTCCCAGCGGACGCAACTCCTCCTCATAGAGCTGGGTAAGAGCGCGCGACGCCCGCCGCAGGCTGGCGCACAGGCAGGGAAGATTGGGAAGGGTAGCCGCTTTCATAGACCATAAGATGTATATACATATAATTGTGTGCAGAAAATCTCAGCGGCGGAAAGGTATAGAAGGAGCTGTTCGCCGGGCTTAGGCAGCGAAGGCCCGCGGCGTGGAAAGCCGCAGGCCAATTCGGGGAAGATAAGAAGCGAAGCGCGTTATCGAACCGCTGCTGCTGCCAATCGTTTTGGCCCGGCCTCGCGGATGTGCTCGGGACACTCGGCCACCATCAGCTTGAAGTTCTCGATAAAGCGCGCCGCCAGCGCGTCGTACTTGGCGAAGTACTGCTCGCGGCTTGGCCAGGTATTTGCCGGATCGAGAATCTGCGACGGCACGCCTTCGCATTCCGTCGGCACCTCGAAGCCGAAGACCGGATCCTTCTTGTACTCGACCTTGAGCAGCGAGCCGCTCAACGCCGCGTTCAACAAGGCGCGCGTGTGCTGAATGCTGATGCGCTTGCCGACTCCAAACGGTCCGCCGGTCCAGCCCGTATTCACCAGCCACACGTTGGCATGATGCTTCTTGATCTTCTCCTTCAGCAGCTCCGCGTAAGCCAGCGGGTGATGCACCATGAACGGGCCGCCAAAGCAGGTACTGAAGGTGATCTCCGGCTCCGTGCCCAGACCGATCTCGGTGCCGGCGATCTTGCTGGTGTAGCCGGAGATGAAGTGATAGATGGCCTGGTCAGGGCTCAGCTTCGAAATCGGCGGCATCACGCCCGAGGCGTCGCAGGTGAGGAAGATGACGTTCTTGGGATGTCCCGCGCGCTTTTCCGGCAGGCAGTTTGCAATGTAAGAAAGCGGATAGGCCGCTCGCGTGTTCTCGGTGACGCTGTAGTCATTGAGATCGAGGTGGCGCGAGAGCGGGTCGAAGGTGACGTTCTCAAGCACGGTACCGAACATTTGCGTGCAGGCGTAGATCTGCGGCTCGGCTTCCGGCGAGAGACGGATGACCTTCGCGTAGCAGCCATCTTCAAAGTTGAAGACGCCGTTGTCGCTCCAGCCGTGTTCGTCGTCACCGATAAGGTGGCGCTTGGGATCGGCGGACAGCGTGGTCTTGCCGGTGCCTGAGAGTCCGAAGAAGATGGCGACGTCGCCGGTTTCCCCGACATTTGCCGAGCAGTGCATCGAGAGCACGCCCTGCAACGGCAGCAGGAAGTTCAGCACGGTGAAGATTGTCTTCTTGATCTCGCCGGCGTAGCTGGTGCCACCGATGATGGCCAGCCGCTCGCGGAAATTAAGGATGATGAAGGTTTCCGACCGCGTGCCATCGACCATGGGTGAGGCCTTGAATGACGGCGCCGCGATGATCGTGAACTCCGGTATGTGATGCTGCAGCACGTCGTAGCTGTGAATCTTGGAAAACATGGTCCGCGCAAACAGGCTGTGCCACGCCTTCTGCGTGATGATGCGGATCGGCAGACGGTACTCCTCGTCGGCGCCCGCGTAGCAGTCCTGCACAAAGACGTCGCGACCCTGCAGATATCCCTGCAACCGCGCCAGCAGCGCACTGAAACTTTCGCTGGTGAACGGCCGGTTGTAGGTGCCCCACCAGATTTTGTCTTCGGTCGACTGCTCACGCACGACGAACTTGTCGGCCGCCGCGCGTGCCGTGTGTTTGCCGGTATCGACTACCAGCGGACCAAGGTGCGACAGGCTCCCTTCGGAGCGGAAGATGCTCTCCTCATACAGCGCCGGCGTCGGCAAGTTCCAGTAGACGCGCCGCAGGTTGGTCAGCCCATGGTTCTGCAAGCCGTAGCTGCTGGCCAGCTTTCCGGCTTGATTGACTGCGGGCGATTGGACATCGAGATAGATGTTCATACCCACTCCCTCACCAGCTTGTGGTCGCCCAGGTAAAGTTCGTTGGGCGAGTTCGGATCCAGCGCCCACTTGATGCGATCCAACCCCTCGGTGATGTCTTTCATCGTGCCGCAATAACTCAAGCGCAGATGCCCGTCGAAGCCGAACTCCTTGCCCGGCACCGTGACCACCCGCACCTTCTCCAGCAGGAACTGGCTGAGCTTCTGTGAATCCTTCATGTACGCGCTGAAGTCGGGGAAGCAGTAGAAGGTGCCGTCAGGCACATGTAGCTTCACGCCGTCGAAGGCCCGCAGGCGCTCGACCATGACGTTGCGATTGTTCTCCAGGGTCACCCTCAGGCTTTCGATCGACGACTGCACGCCGTTGAGCGCGCCCACCGCTGCCCACTGCCCGGGCGACGATGGCCCCGAAGTCTGCTGCGACTGAATCGTCGCCATGGCTTCGATGAGATGTTTGTTGCCGATCGCCCATCCGATTCGGAAGCCCGTCATGGCGTACATCTTGGAGACACCATTGATCACCACCAGCTTCGACTGCTCGATCGACTCCGGCGTGAAGTCGTAGCAGACCGGCGCGCTCTTGCCGTCGAAAACCAGGCGGTTGTAAATGTCGTCCATGATGAGGTAGATACTTTTGGTCTCGCAGAATTCCACCATCTCCTGGATGAAGTCTTTCGAATACATCACGCCGCACGGGTTGTTCGGGCTGTTCAGGATGATGGCCTTGGTGTAGGAGCCGACCACGCTTTTGATCTCATCGACCGTCGGCGTGAAGCTACCATCTTCGGCCACCACCGGAACGCCAACCCCGCCAGCCAGCTTCACCATCTCGGGATAGCTGACCCAGTACGGCGCCGGAAAAATGACTTCATCCTTGGGGTCGAGAATGGCGTGCAACAGCACCATCAGCGCCTGCTTGGCGCCGCCGGAGACGATCACGTTTCCCGGCGAGACGATCCTGCGGTAATGCTCTTCCGTGTAGCGAACGATGGCTTTCTTCAGCGCCGGAATGCCGTCGGGCGCGGTGTAGCGGATCTCTCCCGTGTTCAGCAGCGAGGCGCAGTTGATCACCGCATCCAGAGGGGCTTTGCTTTTAGGTTCGCCGCCTCCCAGGTGAATGATGGGCTCTCCTTTTTCCCGGAGCAGCGCGGCGGTTTCGTTCAGCTTGAGAGTCGCCGACTCCCTGATCGAGCGAGCGAGCTGACTAAGGCTCATGAGGCTTACCTACCCTCCTTCTGCAAATTCAAGTCCTGACGCGATCACAGCCGCAGTCTCCCCCATGTTTCAGCAGGGAAGCCCTACATATTCCGCGTTCACTCTTTCCAATTCCGCTTCCGTCTCCATCACATCTTTGAAGATCTCTTCCGATGGCACCGGCTGCTCCAGCCAGTCATAAACGAAGACTCGCGATTGCTGCGCCGAGAGATCGCGCAGGTCGCGAGGAATTTCTTCGCCGGGCCGCCCGGTCGCCGGATCAACCACGATTACGTTCAGCGGCGGCAGCTGTTGTTGCCGGCAATAACAATGGATGAAGTACAAAACCGTTTCCGGCGGTTCCGGGCATCCGGTGATCTGCGCCAACCTCGAGTAACTGATCACTCGCTGCTCTCTTGCAGCAAAGATCAGTACCGACCAGAATTGCTGCGCTCGCTGTTCCAACGTCATGAGGAGACCTCCTCGGGCAAACGTCGGGGCACGGAAGGCCTGCGCCGAAACGCAAGGTTTTCCCCGCTCCAAAGTTCAGGCTATGGCGGCTCAACCCCTGTGTCAGTGAGCCCTATCACCCGGGGGCGTGTCGCAAAACGGCAGTGCGCGTTCGCAGTAGGATAGAGAGCGGAGGGAAGTCCCATGCTCGTCGTTCATGTGCATATCCATGTCAAGCCGGAGTCGGTGGAGGATTTCAAGGAGGCGACTCGGGAGAACGGCCGCAACAGTATTCAGGAGCCCGGCATCGCGCGCTTCGACTTCGTGCAGCAGCTGGATGATCCCACGCGCTTCGTTCTCGTCGAGGTCTACCACGCGCCTGAGGCGCAGGCCGCACACCGGGAGACCGCTCATTATGCGAAGTGGAGGGACGCCGTCGCCCCCATGATGGCCGAGCCGCGCAGCAGCGTGAAGTACGACGCCGTATTCCCCGATCCGCAAGGCTGGTAGAAGATGCGCTTCGAATTTGCCACCGCAACGCGAATCATCTTCGGCGAGGGAACGGCGGCCACGCTGCCGGAACTGGCACGCAGCTTCGGCGCACGCGCGCTGGTGGTGACCGGCGCTTCGGCCGAGCGCGCCGCGTCGCTGATCTCTGCACTCTCCGCAGAAACCTTTGCGGTTCCCGCGTGAGCCGACGGTTGAGCTGATTCGCGAAGGCGCCCGCAAGGCGAAAGACGCCGGATGCGACGTCGTGATCTCCATGGGCGGCGGCAGCGCTATCGATGCCGGCAAAGCGATTGCTTCGATCGCCACGAACGGCGGCGAGCCGCTGGAATTTCTCGAAGTAGTCGGCAGGGGGCGCACCATCACCGAGCCGTCTCTGCCGTTCATTGCCGTTCCAACTACGGCCGGTACGGGCAGCGAGGTCACGCGAAATGCCGTGCTCGGCTCGCCGGAAGATGGCGTCAAAGCCAGCTTGCGCAGCCCGTTAATGTTGCCGCGCGTCGCCCTGGTCGATCCCGAGCTCACTTATGGCTTGTCGCCTGCCGTCACCGCCAGCACCTGCCTCGACGCCCTGACGCAGCTTATCGAGCCTTACGTCAGCGCGCGCGCCAATCCGCTGGTAGACGGAATCTGCGTCGAAGGCATGGAACGCGCAGCCGGGGCGCTGCGCCGTGCCTACCACAATGGGGTAGATAAGGACGCGCGCCGCGATATGTCGCTGGCCAGCCTCTTCGGCGGACTCGCGTTGGCCAACGCCGGACTCGGCGTCGTGCACGGCTTTGCCGCGCCGCTCGGCGGAAGTTGGAAGGCGCCGCACGGAGATCTTTGCGCGGCGATTCTGCCGTACGGCATGGCAGCCAATGTAGCCGCGTTACGTGCTCGCGCGCCGCAAAATCCGGCGCTTGCACGCTACTCGACCATCGCGCGGCTTCTGACAGGACGAAACGATGCTCAGGCCGAAGACGGCGTCGAGTGGGTGCGTGCGCTTTGCGCCGAACTCAACATCCCTTCGTTGCGGACTTGGGGAATCACCGAAGCCGATCTGCCCGGTGTGGTCGAGAAGGCAGCGCGCGCCAGCAGCATGCAGGCCAATCCGCTACCTCTTACAAACGAGGAGTTGCTGAAGGTGATCGCGGCGGCGCTCTAAGCTCCCATTCACGCCTGAGAGCCGTCGCACGTCAGGCGTGTGCATTCCACAGATGCATAGCGGCATACGCTCGCCACGGCCGCCAAAGTTGCGACCGCTTTTCTAACGCGCGACTGCTCTTCAGACCAAGCGCCCGCAACAGCCCAAGATCGCCGCAGGGAAACGCGTCCGGCTCACCGATGGCGCGCATAGCGACATACTGCGCGGTCCATTGCCCGATTCCCGGAAGCTCGCACAGTTTCCCGATGAACTCGCTGGAATCTGCCGCCCCATCAAAACGCACGCGCCCGTCGCACACCGCGCGTGCCAAAGCGCGAATGCTCTCAGCGCGAGCCCGCGGCAATCCAATGCTCTCCAGCTTCGCCCCGGCCACCACATCCGGCGCCGGAAACAGATGGGAAATGCCGTTGCCCGAGATCGGGCGTCCGAAGCGCCTGTACCAGCCTGCCCGCCAGCGTGGTCGCGCCCTTCACCGTGACCTGCTGGCCGAGAATCGCGCGCGTCGCCAGTTCGAAGCCGTTCCACGCTCCAGGCACGCGCAGTCCCGGCGCAGCCGCGATCAGCTCTGCCAGCACCGCATCTTTTTTCAGCGCGCGCCCGATGGTCGGCCAATCGGCATTCAGGTCAAACATCTTGCGAATCGACTGCACAATGGCAAAGAGCGCGCGCGGATCCGGGAAGTGCAAACGCACCATCAAGCTATGATTCGCTTCATCGTGCCCAACCTCGAACCAACCTGCATGGTCATCCAGTGAGATCGACCGAGAATATTTGCCATCGGCAACGTGTTCCACTCCCGGCGTTGCGCGGGGCGCCAGAAACGCGAGCAGCGCCTTCCAGCGAAACGGCGGGCGATAGCGCAACCGAAAAACGTAATGGTCCTGCGTCGCCGTCTTGGCCGGCTGCGACAAGTGCCGGATCTGCGTGGGCGTGCGGCTGTAGGTCTTGCTGATGGCGGCGTTGAAGCGGCGCACACATCCGAAGCCCGACGCCAACGCCACATCGCCCATCGGCAGGTTGGTGTCGTCGATCAGCTTCTTCGCAAAGTGCAATCGCTGCGTCTGCGCCACCGCGCTCGGTGTGGCTCCAAGATGTTTGAGGAACAAGCGCCGCAAATGTCGGGTCCCGATGCCAAGCTTCTCGGCGAGATCTTCCACTCCGCCATCGGTCAAACCGTGCTCGGCGATCAGCCGCAAGCCGCGCGAGACCGTGCTGGGCGTGCCGAGCCACGCGGGAGTTCCGGGCGAGCACTCAGGCCGGCAGCGCAAGCACGGCCGGAAGCCGGCTTCGGCCGCAGCAGCAGCCGTCGGGTAATAACGCACGTTGCTTTCCTTGCACGAGCGCGCCGGGCAAATCGGACGGCAATACACGCGCGTGCTCTTCACGGCGATGAAGAACTTGCCGTCGAAGCGCGCGTCCCTCGCCAGCCTGGCCCGCGCACATACTCTGCGATCCAACACCATATCAGCCGATTCTAAACGTTTCCCCAAACAACAGTTGGACGTTTTCGGACCTGCATTCGGTGCTCCCAAAATCATAAGGAGTTCGACGTCCGAAAGTGTCCGGCGGCAGCAGATCGAAGTCCGTCAGCGTCCAATGTCGCTGCTCGCCCGAAGCTATCGTGCGTTTATGTCGCATGGTGGCTCCGGCTCGGATCGCAAAACCGGGAGCACGGAGTGGGGCGGCCTGCGCATGTACCGAAAAGGAGAACCGTATGAAGAGCAAGACACTCGTCTGTCTTTCGTCCATCGCGCTGCTGGCGCTGGTCATTTCGCCGCTCGCCGGGGTGGCACAGGGCCGCGGCGGCTACACCGTTTATAACCTGGGCACCACCGGCGGCTCGCAGAGCGCCGCCATCAGCATCAACAACCCGCGTTGGATTTCCGGCTTCTCCGCCCTGGCTGGAAATCAAACTACCAACGCCGTGCTGTGGAGAGATGGCCAGCCGATGAATCTTGGCACGCTTGGCGGACCGAACAGCAGCCTGGCGTGGCCGAATCACGACCCCGATGCAGTGGTCGGCTTCTCGGAGACTGCGGTCACCGACCCGCTCGGCGAGGCCTGGAGCTGCGCAGCTTTCATGCCGACCACGGGCAAGATCTGCCTGGGCTTCTTCTGGCAGAACGGCGTGATGCACGCCCTGCCGACACTGGGTGGCAGCAATGGCTACGCTGCCGGAGCCAACAATCGCGATCAAGTAGTCGGCTGGGCTGAGACGACTTATCACGACCCGACCTGCGTCGCTCCCCAGGTGCTGCAGTTTCAGGCCGTGCTCTGGGAACCGACTCGCGGCCGCAAGACTGTGCTTCCTCCATTGCCCGGCGATCCTGACAGCGCCGCGACGGCTATCAACAATCGCGATGTGGCCGTCGGCATCTCCGGCATCTGCGAGAACGCCGTGGGTGATCAAAGCGCCGAGCATGCCGTACTTTGGCAGGACGGGCAGCCAATCAATATTGGCAACATCGGGGGCAACGCGTGGAACACGCCAGCCGCGATCAATGACAACGGCGTAGTCGTGGGATTTGCCGAAGTCCCGAACGGCAACATCCATGCGTTCGTGTGGACCCGACACCAGGACATGCGCGATCTCGGCACGCTACCGGGGGACACCACCAGCTATGCTTACGCCGTCAACGAGCAGGGACAGATCGTCGGCCAGTCGATTGGTCCGAACGGCAGCCGCGCCGTTGTGTGGGAGAACGGACACATCGTCGACATTAGCGAGGCGGGGGGCGGCACGCTGACTCTTCTCTACGGCAACGATATCGACGACAGCGGTCGCATCGTCGGGCAAGCGTACGACTCGAGCACTGGGGATTATCCCGCATTTGTGGCTGTGCCTAACGGCCGCCACAATTACGACAATCCCAACAACGGAACGAATGCGAGTCCGCAACCCCAGACAGTGTGGGACATACTGCACAGCAAGCCTGGTTTGGCGCCCATTCGCTGACAGCAGGCGAGAGCCGGTCGAGGGCAGGGCGCGTCAGCTCTGTCCTCGAGGGCTTACTCGTATCGCAACGCCACCATCGGATCCACTCGGGTTGCGCGTTTTGCCGGAATGTAGCAGGCCAGCAGCGCCACAGCAACCAGCAACGTGCCCACACCGACAAACGTCATCGGATCATGCGGCGTCACGCCGAACAACTGGCTGCTCATCAGAGAGGTCAGGCTTAAGGCGATTACGAAACCCACCACGACTCCGGCCAGAGCCATGGTCACTCCCTGTCTGAGGATCAGGCGAAGAACATCGCTGCGATCGGCACCCAGTGCCATGCGCACTCCGATCTCGCGCGTGCGAATGTCTGCAAGGTAAGACAGCACTCCATACAGGCCCATGCAGGAGAGCGCCAGTGCCAGAAGGGCAAATCCGGCGAGCAATATCAGCGACAGCCGCCGGGCGGCCAGGGATTTCGCCAGGATTCCATCCATCGTGTCCACGGCATAGATGACCGCGCCGGGATCAAGCTGCGACACCGCGCGGCGAACGGCGGCAACCGTGTCCGTCGGATCGTTGTGCGTGCGCAGAACAACGGCCGCTCCGTCGGCGACCAGGGGAATCATCTTGGGCGGAAGCTGCATGAAGGGGTAGTAAAACTGCGCTTCGATGGCGTCCTTGGCGTCGTTGCCGGGACCCCACTGACGCACGTGTCCGACGACGCCAACAATTTCTGCCTCCACATCGAAGCCCGCGAGGTGGAGGTGCTGGCCGATAGGATTCTGGTGAGGAAAGAATTCCCGCGCGAAGACGTCGTCGATGTCGACAACGATGGGCGTGTGCTCGTTGTCCTGAGCGGTGATGAAGCGGCCACGCTTCAGCGTCATGCCCATGGCCTTCTGGAAGCCATCTTCAACCAGGTAAAACATCGACTGCGGCATTTCGTTCATGCCGTCCGGCTTGGGATGGCCTTCAATCCAGAAGGGCAGCTCGGAATCGTGAATCATCGGCCGCGAGCCCAGGGTGATCGATCCCGCTTCAACGCCGGGAATGTTGCGCATCTGCGCGTCGAACTGGCGCAGCCGTGCCCGCGCCTGATCGGCTGTGGCGTGGGGATGCGGCGGCAACGATAGCGAGAAGGTGATGGCGTGTTCGGGAGTGTAGCCGGGATCGACGCGTAACAGCGCGGCGAACGAGCGCAGCATCAAGCCCGCGCCGACGAGCAGCACAATCGACAGCGCTACCTCGCCCGCAACCACGAATGACTGAAGCTGGCGCCGGCCTCCGCCTGCTCCGCGCGTTGTTTGTCGTAGCACCTGCAGAATGTCGACGCGCGCAAACTGCAGGGCAGGCGCGAGTCCGAAGGCCACTCCGCTGAGCAACGAGATGCCTAGGGTGAACAACAACACTCGCAGATCCATCGACACTTCGCTCGAGCGTGGCAGCGCGTCGGGAAGAAAGCGCAGGGCAGCTCTGGTTCCCAGGAAGGCGATTAACAATCCTGCCAGCCCGCCGAAGCCCGCGAGAATCAAGCTCTCTGTTAGCAGCTGCGAGAGGATGCGCCCGCTGCCTGCACCCAGCGCGCGCCGCACGGCAAACTCGCCGGAGCGGCGCATCGAGCGCACCAGCAGCAGTCCCGCAACATTGGCGCATGCAATGAGCAACAGAAACGCAACCGCTCCCAGCAACACCAGTAGCAAAGGCGTCACCTTGCCGATGAAGTCTTCCTTCATCGATACGACCGAGATACCGACGTTCTTGTCCGCCTCGGGATATGCAATCGCGAGATGATGCGCGATGGAATCCATCTCCGCACGAGCCTGCGCGAGCGTGACATCCGGCTTGAGCCGGGCAAAGGCGCGCGCGCTGAGATCCACGCGGCGATCGAGAAACGACGCGTCATTCAGTTGGCCGATCGGAGTGAAGACATCGCGATCAACGTCATAAAAGCGGAAGCCGGCAGGAACGATGCCGATGATGGTGTAGTTGACGCCGCCCAGGTCCAGCGAGCCACCAATCACCGACGGCGAGCCGCCAAAATGACGATGCCAGAATGCGTCGCTCAACAGGACGACCGGCCCCGCGCCAATATGGTCATCGTCGGGAACGAAGTCGCGGCCCAGATAAGGATGCACGCCCAGCGTGCTGAAGAACGCGGCCGACACCATCAGCCCGTTCACTCGCTCGGCTTGGCTGCTGCCCATCAGGTTGTAGTCCTCGTGACGGTAGATGGCCATCGACGAGAAACTCTGTGCCATGCGCTGCCAGTCCAGAAAATTGGGATAGCTGATCGGGGCTTCCTGTCCGGGCTTGCTTTCGTAGAGCGCAACCAGTTGCTGCGAGTGGGGATAGGGCAGCGGGTTCAGGAGAACGCTGTTGACGATCGAGAACAGCGCCGTGTTGGCGCCGATGCCAAGCGCCAGCGTGACGATCACCGTGGCCGCAAACGCCGGAGATTTACGCAGCATGCGCAGAGCGAAGCGAACATCTTGCAGAAGAGCAGTCACGACCACCCCATTTCACCGAGGCTCCAACCCCTCGAAGCGCTGGCCTGAATTGCATACCTGGGTCAACACTGTATCCAAGTATCCCGGGCAGCGGGTGCGACTTCACCACGATTTGCTCGCGCTTCATCACGGTAAACGACTGCTGCGAAGGGATGTGCTCCGTGCTGCCGGCGCTGCGGGAGAAGATTTGTTTCTTGCGCCCGCGCCCGACTCGCACTACAGTCTTCTCACTTCGGCGGATTGACCTGCTTTGAGCGACAGGAGCCTTGCTGCAGTCAACACGCGCCGTTCGGGGTGAGTATGGACTGGATCGAGCGAATTCTCGGGGTTTCGCCGGACGGTGGTTCGGGAGCGCTGGAGTTTCTCATGATTGCGATTCCCGCAGCCGCTCTCTACCTTCTCAACAGAATCCGTCTGACAAGCCGCAAGACCGATTCTGATCGCCAATGAGCGCTCCGGCAAGACAGCCGTCCAACCCGGCGCTCGTCCTTCAACTCTTATTGCCGTGCAAGTAGAATGGCGGGCACATGAGGTGAGGAGAGGATGAGCGATCCGGAGAAGCCAAATCTCAAGCAGGGCGTTCTGCTGGCCAGCATCGCCGAAGGCGGCAAGTTGCTGGGCGTGGTCGATGGCGAAGATGTGCTGCTGGTACGGCGCGGCGCGGAACTGTTCGCGGTCAGTGCCTCATGCACGCACTATCATGGGCCGCTGGCCGAAGGGCTGATTGTCGGCGACGAAGTGCGCTGCCCCTGGCATCACGCCTGTTTCAGCCTGCGCACCGGCGAGGGGTTGCGTGCTCCGGCGCTTGATCCGATTCCGTGCTACAAGGTCGAGCAGACCGGCGACAAGGTCGTCGTCAAAGAGAAAATAGAACCCAAGAAGAGCGAGCCTGGAAACCAATCCCATCCGGCTTCTATCGTGATCATCGGCGGCGGCGCGGCTGGACTGGCGGCAGCCGAGATGCTTCGACGCAAAGGCTACGGCGGCCCGCTGACGATGCTCAGCGCGGTCGAAGATCCGCCGGTCGATCGTCCCAATCTCTCCAAGGATTTTCTCGCCGGAAACGCTCAGGACGACTGGATTCCCCTGCGTCCGCCGGATTGGTACAAAGAGCAGAAGATCGACCTTGTCCTCAACACGCGCGTGATCTCGCTCGACACCAAGCAGAAGAAAGTCGCCACCGACACCGGCAAGACCTACGAATACGATGCGCTCCTGCTTGCCACTGGAGCCGATCCGATCAAGCTTCCGATGGAGGGCGCAAATCCCGCGCAGGTTTTCTATCTGAGGACCTTCGCCGACAGTAAGGCGATTGTCGCTAAGGCAAAGTCGGCTAGGCAGGCGGTGGTGGTCGGCGCAAGCTTCATCGGACTCGAAGTTGCGGCGTCGTTGCGGACGCGAGGGCTTGACGTTCACGTGGTCGCGCCGGAAGAAATCCCGATGGAGAAAGTTCTCGGGGGCAAGCTCGGCGAGTTCGTGCGAAAACTGCACGAGTCCCACGGAGTGGTATTTCATCTTGGCGAGAAGGTGCACCATGTCGACGGCAACAAGATAACTTTAAGCGGCGGCAAGACGATCGATGCTGACTTCATCGTGGTCGGCGTCGGCGTGAAGCCGTCGATTGCGCTGGCCGAGCAAGCCGGCCTGAGGATGGATCGCGGTATAGCGGTCGACCAGTTCCTTCAAACGAGCGCGCCTGGCGTTTTCGCTGCGGGCGATGCGGCCCGCTGGCCCGATCCGCACACTGGTGAGAATATTCGCGTCGAGCACTGGGTCGTTGCCGAGCGCCAGGGACAAGCTGCGGCGAGGAACATGCTGGGCGCGCGCCGGCCCTTCAACGACGTGCCTTTCTTCTGGAGCCAGCACTACGACATTCCCATCAACTACGTCGGCCATGCCGAGCAGTGGGACGCCATCGAGATCGACGGCGACGTCGATAACAAAGACTGCAAGGTGAGTTACAAGCGCGAGGGAAAAACGCTGGCCGTGGCCACCATCTTTCGCGATACCGAAAGCCTGGAAGCGGAGCTGGAGATGGAGAAGCAGACCGGCGCTTAAAGAGTTGAACCAACCCAATCTTGTGCGCGCAGGAGTGCGAGCCGCTCCGCGTTGATTTCCCCATTCCATCCTTACTTCAACGTCGCGAAATTACTTCTTCCCTTCGCCCCTCAAACGACGTAGGATGTTCAAAACCTAAGCTTCAGAATATGCAAATCCGGCAGGCCTGCAGCTCAAACCGGCCGCCGGTTTTCGCTCCCCCACTTCGTCGAGTTGACTGCTGGCCGTTTATCTGGAGGGGTGGGGATGACTCTGCACAGGTTCAGGGCGTTCTGTTTCTTCACCGCGTGCTTGCTCGCTGTCCACCTCGCAAACCTGCTCGCATCTGCAACGCCCCAGGAAGGTTCGCCGCCGCAGACATCGTCATCCAGCCTGGTCGCCGGACAAGCGACCGGCGTTTACGCCGACAACGAAGTGTGCAAGACCTGTCACGAAGACGTCTGGACCAAGCACTTCGCCAATACACCACACTCGGCGCTGCTGAAGGGCAACCAGCACGGATGCCAGGGATGTCACGGCCCGGCGCAGGCGCACGTCGACGGTGGCGGCGACATCACCAAGATCATCCGCTTCGAAACCCTGAGCCCGGCGCAGACCGCGGCCATCTGCACCAAGTGTCATCAGGCGACGCCGGAGACGCAGAACTACGCCAAGTCGGAACATCTGGCCAATGGCGTCAGTTGCACCTCGTGTCACAGCCCGCACAAATCCACCGATGTGAATTTTCTGCTGGTGAAGTCGCAGACCGAGCTCTGCTACGGCTGCCACACTGCGCAGCGCGCCGAGTTCGCCCGCCCCTATCGCCATCGCGTTGATGTCGGCCTGATTCAGTGCAGCGATTGCCACAATCCCCACGGAACCCAGACCGGGCACCAGGTTCGCGCCGCCGCCGGACAGTTCGCCGTCTGCACCAAGTGCCATACCGACACCATGGGTCCGTTCGTCTTCGAGCACGCTCCGGTCAAGACCGACGAGGGTTGCATGTCGTGTCACACGCCGCATGGCTCGACCAATCCGCGGCTGCTGCAGGTGAACAACGTCAACTTCCTCTGCCTCCGTTGCCATACGCCCAATACCAACGGAGCCGCGCCCGGTGCGCCGTCGTTCCACAACCAGGCCACGAAGTACCAAGCCTGTACGCTCTGCCACACGCAAATTCACGGATCGAATTTCGATCCCGTCTTCTTCCGCTAGCGGGAGGTTGCGAATGGGTGATCAACGGAATCTCGGCGCGTTCTATCTCGGACTGGCTCTCCTGATGATCTATCTGCCTTTCGCCAAGCCGGCAGCGGCGCAGAGCGCGGGCCAGGCATCGGCCAGTGCCTCCACCGATCCAGCCTCTGATGGAAATGAAGGCAAGAAGATCGGCGACTTCCAGGTAATCCAGTCGATCGAGTTGGGCGGCCGCATCGCCGACGTCAACGGCAGCCAGGCGATGTACAACACCCTGGTCAACGATCAGGCTGGCGCGCGCATTCTTGAACAAACGCTGACCATGCAGTCGCTCACCCATCAGGATATGTTCGACACCCTAACGCTCAGCAGCTTCGGATGGGGCGGCGATCCCGAGCAGGCCGCGCGCCTGCGCATCGCCAAGTACAGCTGGTACACCTTCAGCGGCTCGTACCAGCATGTTCAGAATTATTTTGACTACGATCTGTTCGCCAACCCGCTGAATCCGTCGACGGGAGTTCCGAACATTCCTATCCTGACTTCGCCGCACGGCTACTACAACCGGCAAAACCTCTACAACTACGACCTGGTTGTGCTGCCCATGCACAAAGTCTCCTTCCGCGTGGATTACAACCGCAACCGCTTCGCCGGCCCGGCTTTCAGCAGCATCCACGAAGGCACCGAGGCACTGCTCAACGAGACCACCGACAACACGCTGAATGGCTATCGCTTCGGTATGGATTGGCGCGCCGCGAAGAAAACGACGCTCAGCTACACGCAGCTGTTTCAGGACTACAACGGCGGGACTGTCTACGGCCTGAACTCGTTCAACTCGTGGCCGCTTTCCAACGGAACTCCCGTCGTCCTCGGATTGCCGTGGTTCAACAGCGGAAGCCCGTGTTCCGCGCCGCTGACCAACAGCATCGCCAATCCGACGTGCAACGGCTACTTCGGCTACAACCTCTACCAGCACATCAACACGTTCATTCCGACCGAGCAGCTCAACCTGGCCTCGTCTTCGATCAAGTGGCTCGACTTCAACGGGCAATTCCAGTACAGCCACGCCCACATGAGCACGCCCTTCGACGAGACCTTCTCCGGACTCATCTCGCGCTCCGGCGTGCTGGGCTCCAATACCGCCGGAAGCTACGCCAATGCTCGCTGGAACTCCGCATCGGCCGATGTCTCGGGAACCATTCACCTGAGCGACAGGCTGCGACTGGTGGAGACTTTCCGCTTCCGCAATTTCAGCGTGGCCGGCGACTACCAGGACTTTCAGTCGAACTATTTCGGCGCCGCAGGACTGGGCTCAGGGACGTTATTGTCGCCCGTCGCAACCTTCCCGACGACAATCCTGTCGCATTCATCGGGCTCTCCTGCCGACATCATCAACGAAACCACGATCAACATGATCGGACAGAACAGCAAGGAGAACGACTTCCAGGTGCAGTACGATGTGACGCATTCGTTCGGTGTGCGCGGCGGATTTGTCTGGGGACAGGATACGATCCAGCCTGGGAATACCTACCAGGCATCGCTGGGCGACATCTACTACCCCAACAATGCCAATCGCGGCAATTGCGTGGGCGTGCCGCTGAATCCCGATGGCAGTTGCACCTTCGTCGGCGTGATCGCTCCTTGGGGTAGTCCCACCACCACCATCAATCGTTACTCGGGCGTGCTGGGCGCGTGGTTTCGCAAGGGAACCGCGCTGCATGCCAACCTGAATCTGGAATTCGGCGGCGCTGATAATTGGATTTACCGCATCGATCCGCTGAAGTTCTTCAACATCAAGGGCAACATCTCATACGCTCCGCGCTCGTGGCTCACCTTCAACGGCAACCTGGTGCTGGAGCACGCCACGAACAGCGACGGCGACATCGACTACAGCCAACACAACTACAGCGTGATGTTTGACGCCAATATCATGCCTAATCAGCGCTGGGGGTTCGATCTCGCCTACAACTACGACGCTATTCAGCAGAACACTAATGTTTGTTATGCCGGTGCTTTGCCTGCCAACTCCTACACCTGCGTGAATGACGACTCGCTGGTCGAAACCTACGGCTTCTACAACGCCCACACGCAATACGGATACCTGGCGTTCACCGCGTCTCCCGTGAAGCGTCTGAATTTGCGTCTTGGATACAGCATCGTCGACAACCAGGGCAACACGACGATGTTCAATCCCCTGCAGCCGCTGGGGCCGCTTTCGTCGACCTACATGTCGCCGCTAGCGGCCGCTGATTTTCTGGTACACAAGAACGTGACCTTCAAGGCGGGTTGGAATTACTACCAGTACAGCGAAGGTTCTTTCGTCGGACCGACGGCGCCGCGATACTTCCACGCGAACAACACCACAGTTGCTCTGCGCTACGCGTTCTAAGCCGCCGCATTACTCTTCGCGCAGCAGGATCACGGGATCGATCGACAGCGCCCGATGCGCGGGGATCCACGTCGCCAGCAGCCCGAGCAGCGCCATGGCTACCACAGCTCCGGCCAGCACCAGCGGATCGCGCGGCGTCGCCTGATAGACGATGAGTTGCAGAACACGGCTGGCCAGAATTCCCAGCACCAGTCCTGCGGCCGAGCCAAAGGTGAGCAGCCGGAAAGCCCGTCCCAGCGCGGCTTCCAGAACTTCGCGGCGCTTGGCACCCAGCGCGATACGAATCCCCAATTCGCGCAATCGCTTGCTCACCGAGTAAGCCGCCATACCGAAGACACCGGTAATCGATAGGATCGCGCCCATCACTCCCAGCACGCCCAGCGAGAGCGTCGCCATGCGCGGGCCGAAAAACACAGTGTCCATCGACTTGTAGCGCGTCTGAATCACCACCGGCAGGCTTGGGTCGAGCGCGCGAATCCGGTCTCGGATCTCCGGCGCCAGTTGCAGCGGGTCGCCGCTGGTGCGCACCACCAGCCAGATCGCGCTGGTCGGCCACTGCAGAATGGGGACAAACGTCGACGGCTGCGGATCCTCCGTCAACCCGTTGTACTTGCCGTCCTCCGCGATGCCTACGACTTCGATACGGGTTCCGTCCGGCATCTTGTAGTGCCAGCCGACGCGGTCCGTGGGAGCGCCAACTCGGCGCGCAAATTCGCGATTCACCACCGCAATCCGCGGAGCGTTTTTGTCGTCATGCCAGGTGAATGCCCGGCCAGTTAACAACTCCGTACCGGCAGCGCGGAAATAATCCGGCGAGACGCGATACACGTTGGCATCGGCGGCAGCGTGAGCAGGCGTCAAATCCGGAGCATCGTCGGCGAAGACGTTGGAATCGCTGGCTCCCTCGGCCAGCGGCAGGCCGTCCGCCAGCCCCACCGAAGTCACGCCGGGAATCGCGGCGACAGTGTCGATCATGCGCTTCTGCATCGCCGGCACGCGATCCATGCTGTATCCAGCCATGCTGAGATTGCTGTCGACCAGCAGCGAGTTCTGCGGCTCGAACCCAAGCTTGTTGTTCAGCGAGCGCGCCATCCCGCGCACGGCAACGAACGATGCGGTGATGAGCAAGGCGCAGATGGCAATCTGCACTACCAGCAGCAGGTCACGCGCGCTCAGCCCTCGTCCGGTACGGACATTCGCCGAGCCCTTCACGATTTCGTAGGGGCTGGTTCGCAGCGCCTGCTGCACCGGCAACGCGCCGAACAGCAACGCGCTGGCGATGGTCAGCAGCACAGCCATGGCATACACGCGCGCGTCGGGATTCACCGGCATGTAAATCGGATAGCGTGGCATCGGCTGCCACACGCTCAACGCGCGCAACAGGAGCACGCTGCCGTACAGTCCAAGAGCGCCCCCGGCGACCGAGAGCAACGCGCTTCGATGAACATTTGCGACGCGATGCGCGCGCGCGTCGATCCCAGCGCCAGCCGCAGCGCCACTTCGCGCGAGCGCTGCGCCGAACGCGCCGCGAACAGGCTGCCCAGGTTGGCGCACGCAGCCAGCAGGATCAATCCTGCCAGCAGCATCAGCGCCGTCATGAAAGCCTTCACCGGGCGCCCAAGATAATCGCCGTACAAGCCTGGCTTCGCCAGGCTCAGGATCACCTTGCCGTCGTCTTTGGGATAAGTTTTCGCCAGGTCGGCGGTGATGGAGTTCAGGTCGGCCGCCGCCTGCGCCGGAGTGACGCCATCCTTCAGGTGCCCCAGCGTCATAAAGACCCAGCGGCTGCCGCGCTTGTTCAAGTCGTTGCCGCCGGTCTGTCCGGCATTCACGATCGGCAAAAACACATCGGGATTGAAGAACAGCATGGTGCCGTGAAATCCCTGTGGCGCCACGCCGATGATGGTGAAGGGGTGCCGGTTGACCTGCAAGACGCGGCCGACCACGCCGGGGTCGCCCTGGAAATGCGAGCGCCAATAGCCGTAGCTGAGCACCAGATACGGCGCGCTGTCAGGGCCGTGCTCATCGGAGGCGTGAAACACGCGCCCCAGGAACGGCTGGATGTGCATCGTGTCGAAGTAATTTCCGCTGGTCTCGTACGCCCACGCGCTGGAGGAGTCGTGGCCGTCGCTCACGCCGACCTCATCCATGCTGAAGGCCATCAGGCCGTCGAAGCTGCGGTTGCGGTCGCGAAGATCGATGTAGTCGGGATAAGACTGGTGGGCGTCAGCATCCGTCGTGCGCCACAAGGCGAAAATGCGCGCGCCGCCCGGCACGTTCAGCGGCCGCAGGATCAGCGCGTTCATCACGCTGAACACCACGGCATTAGCGCCGATCGCCAGAGCCAGCGTCAGAACGGCCACAACGGTAAAGCCGGGTGACTTGCGCGACAGCCGCCAAGCGTAGGTCAGGTCTTGAAGGAAGGCGCCCATAAAGTCCTCTCAGCCTGCGGGACGAACCGGATCAGCTACGCTGAATAAGGAATGCAGTTTGCCAGCCAAACGATCCTGGTGCGGCCGTCGGGGGCAGGCAATTGAAAAGCTTGTGCTTACCGGGTTTTGGCCGCCGGGCCCGGTCAACCAGCTACCGTGCGTTTCCGGACAGTCCTGTCCGTCATCGTCCTCCGGCTCGCCAACCAGGACCAGGTCAGTCGTTGCATACTGGTATGCATCCAAGACATGCGGGAGCAGCCTTTTCAGACTTGCCGAAAAAGACCAAATCCGCCAAACCGGCCTGACCCGGGAGCGTAGCGTCCGAACAGGACGCGCTCGCGTTGTTTCATCCCGCGGTGCGCGATTGGTTTGAGGCTGTTTTCACCGAGCCCACGCGCCCGCAAATCGAAGGCTGGCCAGCCATCGCGCGAGGCGACTCGACGCTGATCCTGGCGCCCACCGGAACCGGTAAGACGCTGGCGGCGTTTTTGTCGTGCATCAATCGGCTGATGTTCTCGCCCGTGCCCGCCGAGGCGCAGCGCTGCCGCGTGCTCTACATTTCGCCGATCAAAGCCTTGGCCGTTGACGTCGAACGCAATCTGCAAGCGCCGCTCATCGGCATTGCCCAATCGGCGCAACGGCTGGGGCAGGAATTCCACAAGCCGTCCGTGGCTATTCGCACCGGCGACACGCCGCAGGCTGAGCGCGCCCGCTTCACCCGCCATCCCGCCGACATCCTCATCACCACCCCCGAGTCGCTGTACCTGATGCTGACCTCCAGCGCGCGCGAGATGATGCGCTCCATCGAGGTTGTCGTCATCGACGAGATTCATGCGCTGGTGCCGAACAAGCGCGGCTCGCATCTCACGCTCTCGATCGAGCGGCTGCAACACCTTGTCGGACGGCCTCTTCAGCGCATCGGACTCTCCGCGACACAGCGCCCATTGGAAGAAGTCGCGCGCTATCTAGGCGGAGCTGAGGGCCAGGCCCAAGCGGACTCATCAAAGAAGGCTAGCGGCACAAAGAAAAAGTCGGCGAAGCGCAAGATCGAAGACGCTTCTGAGGAACCCGAAGCAGCCGATGTCCCCGAAGAAGCGCTGACCGAGTTTGAGTCGACGGCCTTCGCACCCGTCTTCCGCAAGGTCACCATCGTCGATGCCAGCGCACCCAAGAAGCTCGACCTGAAAGTCGAGGTCCCGGTCGAAGACATGGCCGCGATCAACGAGATCGAAGACCTGCCGAGCGGGCCGGCCTCGCAGGGACCGAAGCGCAACTCCATCTGGAGCGCGATTCATCCGCAACTTCTTGAATTAGTCCGCGAGCACCGCTCGACGCTGATCTTCGTCAACAGCCGGCGGCTGGCCGAGCGCATCTCCGGAGCGATCAACGAACTTGCCGGCGAGGCGCTGGTGCGCGCGCATCACGGCAGCGTCGCCCTGGCGCAACGCAAGGAGATCGAAGACAAGCTTAAGCTGGGGACGCTGCGCGGCATCGTCGCCACCTCATCGCTCGAACTCGGCATCGATATGGGCGCCGTCGATCTGGTGATTCAAGTCGAGTCGCCGCCATCGGTTGCCAGCGGCATGCAGCGCGTCGGACGCGCCAGCCATCATGTCGGCGCCGTCAGCAACGCCATCATCTTTCCCAAGTATCGTGCCGACCTGGTCGCCTGCGCGGCCATCACGCGCGCCATGTACCACGGCGAGGTCGAGTCGGTTCACTATCCGCGCAATCCGCTCGACGTGCTGGCGCAGCAAATCGTCGCCGCTGTCTCGCTGGAAGATTGGACCGTCGAAGATCTCTTCAACCTCGTTCGCTCGGCCGCGCCTTATGCGGCGCTCACGCGTTCCATCTTCGAGGGCGTGCTCGATATGCTGTCCGGCCGCTATCCCTCAGACGAGTTTGCGGAGCTGCGCCCGCGCATCACCTGGGACCGCGTCGCCAACAAACTGACCGCGCGCCAGGGCTCGCAGCGCGTCGCAATCGTGAACGGCGGCACCATTCCCGATCGCGGCCTCTACGGCATGTTTCTCGCCGGAGCGACGAAGGGCGCGCGCGTCGGCGAACTCGACGAAGAGATGGTCTTCGAGAGCCGGCAGGGCGACACCATCATCCTGGGCGCATCCACGTGGCGCATCGAAGAGATTTCGCACAATCGCGTCACGGTCTCGCCCGCGCCCGGCGAGCCCGGCAAGATGCCGTTCTGGCGCGGCGACTCGGCCGCGCGTCCCGTCGAGTTCGGCCGGCACATCGGCGAGATGAGCCGCGAGCTGCTGCGCCTGCCGCGCACCGTCGCCTTCGCCAAGCTGGTCGAGGAGCACAGCCTTGAAGCCACCGCCGCCGAAAATCTCCTGCGCTATCTCGAAGACCAGGTCGCGGCGACCGGCCGCATCCCCAGCGACGAAGACATCCTCATCGAGACCTGCCGCGATGAGATGGGCGACCGCCGCGTCTGCGTGCTGACGCCCTTCGGCAGCGCCGTGCACGCGCCGTGGTGCATGGCCGTTACCGCAAGACTGCGCAACGAGTACGGGCTCGAAGTCGAGTCGATGTGGTCAAACGATGGCTTTGTGCTGCGTGTGCCGGAGAGCGATGAGGCGATTCGCTCCGAAGACCTGCTGCCGTCGCCGGCCGAGGTGAAGGACCTGGTGCTACGCCAACTCGGCAGCACGTCGCTGTTTGCGGCGAAATTCCGCGAAGCCGCCGGACGCGCGCTCTTGCTGCCGCGCCGCCGCCCCGGAGTGCGTGCGCCGCTGTGGCAGCAGCGGAAACGCTCGGCCGATCTGCTGGCCGTGGCGTCGCGCTTCTCGTCGTTCCCCATCATCCTCGAGGCCTATCGCGAATGCATTCGCGACGTCTTCGACCTGCCGGCGCTGACGTCGATCATGGCCGGCATCCAGCGCGGCGCGATTCGCGTGACCAGCGTGACCTCCGAGCGCCCGTCACCCTTTGCGGCGTCGCTGCTGTTTTCCTACGTCGCCAACTACATCTACGACGGCGACGCTCCGCTGGCCGAGCGGCGCGCCCAGGCGCTGTCGATCGATCAGTCGCAGTTGGAAGAGCTGCTGGGCGACACCGATCTGCGCGAGCTGCTGGATCCGGCGGCGCTCGACGAAATCGAGGCGCGTCTGCAATCGCTGGAGCCCGACTATCGCGCGCGCCACGTTGACGGCGTGCACGACTTGCTGCTGAAGCTTGGCGACCTGACCGAGAGCGAGCTGGAGGCGCGCAGCGAAAACGCCGAAGTCGCGGCGACTATCAACGAGCTCCTCGGCGCGCGGCGGGCGGTGCGCGTTCGTATCGCCGGCGAATCTCGCTACATCCCGGTCGAATACGCTTCGCGCTATCGTGATGCCTTGGGAACACCGCTGCCTCCGGGGCTCGCCGATGTCTTCCTGGAGCGCAGCGAAGATCCGCTGCTGGAAATCATTCGCCGTTATGCGCGAACGCACGGGCCGTTCACCACGCTCGACCTCGCCCGGCGCTACACGTTGCCGCCGGACACGGTTGAGATGGCGCTGCGCACGCTGCACGGCTCGGGCCGGCTGCTCGAAGGCGAGTTCCGGCCCGGCGGCACGCATCATGAGTGGTGCGATCCCGAGGTCATGCAGCAGATTCGCCGCAAGAGCCTGGCGCGCCTGCGCCGCGAGATCGAGCCGGTGGAGCAGTCGACCTTCGCGCGCTTCGCCGCGCGCTGGCAGGGCGTCTCCGTGCGTCGCCGCGGCATGGAATCGCTGCTCGATGCCGTCGAAAACCTGCAAGGCGCAGCGCTGCTTATCTCTGAACTGGAGCGCGAAATTCTGCCCGCGCGCATCGTCGACTATCGCTTTGGCGATCTCGATGTGCTGATGTCGTCCGGGCAGGTCGTGTGGGTCGGACTGGAGCAGGTCGGCAGTCGCGATGGCCGCATCGCGCTCTACCTGAGCGAATCGCTGCCGCTCTTGCTGCAGCCGGCAGAGACTACAGAGTGGGACTCCGACGTTGTCGGAGAAAGCCGAGAAGATTCGGACCTTTCTCGCCCAGACGGGGGCATCGTTTCTTTGCGGCCATCCATGCTGCGCTGGGCGGCGGATTTCCGGGCGAGACACGCGATGCCTTGTGGGAGCTGGTTTGGGCCGGTCTCATCACCAACGACACGTTTCATCCGCTGCGCGACCTGCGCCGCAGTGAAGACAGCAAGCGCCCGACCCATAGCGCCACCGCCGGGGCGCCGCCGGGCTCGCCGGAGTTCGTGCGGCGCTTCCGTTCGCGCGATCGCGGCTCGGCACAGGGACGGTGGTCGCTGATCAGCCAGCGCATCGTGACGCTGATCAACGTCACGGAGTGGAGCGCGAATCTGGCGCAGCAGTTGCTGGTGCGCCACGGCATCGTCTCGCGTGAGACCGCCATTGCCGAGAATGTGCCGCGCGGCTATCCCACAATTTATCCGGCGCTGAAGACGATGGAGGATGGCGGCTGGGTGCGGCGTGGCATGTTTGTCGCCGGCCTGGGGGCGGCGCAGTTCGCCATGCCCGCCGCCGTCGACATGCTGCGCAGCTTGCGTGCAGAACCGGAGACGCCGGAAGTTTTGTTTCTCGCCGCCACCGATCCGGCCAATCCCTACGGCACGCTGCTGCCGTGGCCGCGCCGTGATGGCGCCGAACCCGAGCCTGTCGCCGCGACGATTAGCGACGCCGCGACCGCCGAGCTGCGGCCCGCCGACAAGCTGCCCACGCCGCCGCATGGCATGTCGCGCACCAGCGGCGCCGGCGTCATCCTGATCAATGGCAAGCTCACGGCATTCTCTGCGCCGCCGCAGCCAGGAGATCCAGGTCTTTCTGCCCGACGCCGACCCGGAGCGCACGCGTTATGCGCGCGAATTGGCGAAGAAGCTGGCCGAGCTGGCGATTCGCCGCCAGGGTCGCAAGACCGGCTTGATGATCGGCACCATCAACAGCGAGCCCGCGCGCGACCATTTCCTGGCGCGCTTCCTCGAAGAGTCCGGCTTCTTCAGCTCGGCCTTTGGCTACCAGATGCGGCGCATCTCGCCGATCGCGCTGGCCGCCGCTCAGGAGTCCGTCGAGCCGGAGGCCGAAGGCTGAAGACGACGCCGATGACCTCGACTCCGGGAGTAGCGAGAGCGCCTGATGCCTGAAGGCGATACCATCTTTCGCGCGGCGCGCACGCTGAACCGCGCTCTCGGCGGGCAGATTGTTACCGGCTTCGAGACGCAATTGCCGAAGCTGGCGCGTGTCGACGTCGACTCCCCCATTGTGGGACGTACCGTCGAGAATGTCGAAGCACGCGGCAAGTGGATGATGATGCATTTTTCCGGCGACCTCATTCTGCTCACCCACATGCTGATGAGCGGCAGCTGGCACATCTACCGGCCGGGCGAAGCGTGGCAGCGGCCGGCGCGCGACATGCGCGTCGTCATCCAGACGGAGAAGATTTGGGCGGTCGCCTTCAATGTCCCCATCGCCGAGTTTCACACCAGCGACACGCTGCGGCGTCGCGAAGGCTTTCGCAACCTCGGCCAGGATGTTTTGTCGGCGGACTTCGATCCGCTCGCGGCAGGCGAACGGCTTCGGGCCAACCCTAGTCTCGAACTTGGTGTCGCATTGCTCACGCAGTCGATCGTCGCCGGCATGGGCAACGTCTTCAAATCCGAGGTCTGCTTTGCCTGCCGCCTCAATCCTTTTCGCCGCGTGAGCGAACTGCAGGACGAAGACATCGCCTGCCTGATGAGCACGGCGCGAAAGTTTCTGCTGGCCAACGTCACCGAAAATTCGGGCGACCAGATGGTGACCTACTTCGGGATGCGCCGCACCACCGGCCGCGCCAACGAAGATGAGCGGTTGTGGGTTTATGGCCGGCGCGGCAAGCCCTGCCGCATCTGCGGCACGCCCATCCAGTCGCGCAAGCAAGGCATCGACGCGCGCACGTCGTTCTGGTGTCCGCAGTGCCAGCCGCTTTCAACCCACTCGCAAAACAGGTAAACTCACATCCGCACTGACCGCGGGCGCATGTCCCAACCACGAGCCACACCACAAATCCGCATGCTTGCGCTAGCCTCGATGGGCGGCGCGCTCGAGTTCTACGACTTCGTCATCTTCGTATTCTTCACCTCGGTCATCAGCAAGTTGTTCTTCGCTCCCACACTGCCAGAGTGGTTGCGCGAGACCGAAACCTTCGGACTGTTCGCCGCCGGCTACATCGTGCGGCCGCTGGGCGGCATCGTCATGGCGCACTTCGGCGACACCCGCGGCCGCAAGCGGATGTTCACCCTCAGCGTTCTGCTGATGGCCATCCCCACGCTGCTGATCGGCGTGCTGCCAACGTACGAGCGCATCGGCATCGCCGCGCCCTTGCTGCTGTTGCTGATGCGCGTGGTGCAAGGGACCGCGCTGGGCGGGGAAGCGCCGGGCGGCTGGGTCTTCGGCGCGGAACATGCCGGCGCCGGACGCACCGGCCTTGCCGTCGGCATGTTGACCAGCGGGTTGAGCATGGGCATTCTGCTGGGTTCGCTGGTGGCCGTCATCATCAATGTGGCGTTTACGCCCGCCCAGATTGCCGGCGGCATGTGGCGGGTGCCGTTCCTGATTGGCGGGGTCTTTGGGCTGACGGCGATGTATCTGCGGCAGTGGCTAGAGGAGACGCCGATCTTCCAGGAGATCCGCAAGCGCGCCGCGCTGTCCCGCGAGTTGCCGTTGCGCGCTGTCCTACAACGTCATACCAAGTCGGTATTGGTAGCGATGATGAGCACGGTCTCGCTGATGGCGACCATCGTGGTCGTGATCCTGATGACGCCATCGCTGCTGCACCAGTTCTTCGCCATCCCGATCCGAAGCATGCAGATCGCGAACCTTGCCGGCTCATTGGGACTGTGTGTCTCGACCGTGGCGCTGGGAGCGGCAGCCGACCGCTTTGGACTGCGCCGGGTGGCGATTCCCGCCTTTATCCTGCTGGTCGTTTCGACGTATGCGCTGTACCTGGGCGCCGAGCACGCCCCTGGCTGGATCCTCCCGCTCTATCTGATTGCCGGATTCGGAGCAGGCTCGTCGGTGTTGACGCCGATCCTGATGGTGCATGCCTTCCCACCTGAGGTACGCTTTACCGGCGTTTCCTTCTCCTACAACGTGGGATGCGCCATTGTGGGAGGGATAACGCCGATCCTGGTGTCGTATCTTTCGCACCTGAACCGGTACAGCCCGGCGCACTACCTGGCCATCATCGCGATATTCGGCCTGATCGCGGCGGTGATGAGCCCGTCACGCTATCGCCGGAGCGAATCGGTGGCCGAAGACCTGGCAGCCTGAGTTACTGCTGTGTTGGCTCTGACGTTGTGGGAGCTTCCTCGCCCCGTCGTCGCGATTTCTTTTTCCTGGCGCCGGTGTTGCCCGAGCCATGGATCACTACCTTGGGATCGGCGGAATAGATGCTGTTGCCGACCTGCTGCCGAATCGAAAACTTGTAGCAGGCGTAGGGAGGCGCCTTTTCGACGTTTCCCGACGAGTTTTGCGACGTGGACCCCTGGAACAGGTACTGATTGTTGCTGAAGGGAGTCGTCAGGAACTGGACCGAGTACTCGGCGTTATTTTCGCCTTCCTGCCACACTACCGACTGACCGGGATAAACACAGAAATCATTGACGATGGTGCCGTTGTAGGCTACGACCGCGGTTGCCGTGCCGCTGTGCGAGACCTGCAAGGTGCAGGTAGTACTGGTTTCCGGGCAGGTATTGGTGGAGTTGCAAACCGACGAAGTATCCGCACATACGCCCGGAGGATTGGATTGCCCAATCAGAAGAGAGGGCAGGAGCAGGCAGAACGCGCCTGCCAGCAGAACACAGCATGAATTGCGAGGGGAACGCATATGCTAGCCTCCGACAGGTTTGAACTTTACGATGCCGCAGTCTTCTCTTTGCTCGTCTTCACCCAGCGCTGGTAGCGAGGATCGGTTCGCAAGGATCGCAGCTCCGGTTCTTTCTCGACTTCCTCTAGCGAATAGCCGGCTGCTACCGCGGCAGCCACGGCTTCTAACGCTTTGTCGCGGTGGCCGATAATCTCATACACCAATGCTGATGTAAATAGTGTATCGCTATCCTTGGGCGCCGCCGCCAAAGCCCGGCCGATAAAGGCTTCTGCGTCGGCGGCCTGACCTAAATGGGCGTCGTAGAGGGCGATGCCGCTCAGCACTTCCGGGTCGTTGGGATTGACCTTGAGCTGCTCGGTCGCTGTCTCCAGTGCCTTCTGATAGGCGGCTCGCGCGTCGGCCAAGCGCGATGGAATCTGATCGTAGCTGTCGCCCAGGTTGCGCCACATGACGTGGTTGTGGGGATTCATGTCGGCGGCTTTCTTCATGGCCTCGGCGGCCTCGTTCCACTTTCCGATGTACATGTAAGCCGAGCCCAGATTCGTCCAGGCATCCGCAACGGGTTGGATGGCCAATCCTTTCTTCAGGACAGTGATGGCATCTTCGTAGCGTCCCTGCGCAACGTAGATGCCGCCCAAGTCGTAATAGCCCGAACTCTCATCCGGCGCCAGGTCAATGACCGACTGAAACTGTTCGGCTGCCTTGGCGAACTCACCCTGGCGGTAATAGAGCGCGCCCAGGTCGGAGTACGCCGGCCAGTAAGTCGAGCGGCGCGCGATCATATCTTTGAATGCCGCCTCGGCCTGCGCGTAGTTGTTCTGGGCTTCGTAAACCTGTCCCAGCCGCAACTCGGCCTGGATCACAGTCGGGTCTTTCTCCAGGATGTGCTTGTATTCCGCCAGCGCCTTATCGAGCTGGCCGGTGTCGCGATAGACCCTGGCCATGCTCATGCGCACCGGGATGAGGTCGGCGTTCAACTCCACTGCGCGGCCAGCTTCGCGCGTGGCTTCGGCCGCCCACTGCGGATCTTTCGTCTGGAAGTATTTTTTCCCGTAAGCTTCGCCCAGGCCGGCGTAAGCGGAAGCGTAGTTTGGATCCTTGGCCACGGCTTTGTTGAAGAGGCCGATGGCGTGGTCGGTATCGTCAGGATTGTCGTGCTGGAGATAACCGTTGGCGCGCTCATACAGTTCGTAGGCGTCGGCCTGTGAAGTCCCACCCAGCGCCAACTCCTGCTTGATTTGCGGGCTGACTTGCAGGTCGAGCATGTCGGCGACTTGCTCCCACACGCGTTGCTGCAACAGGTCCAGGTTGCCGGACTCGACGTGAATCGAACGCGACGCCAGCTGCCGGTGATTGGCGGCGTCGACCAGATTGGCGATGAGGTTCACGCCGTCGGCGGTGTGCTCGATGCTGCCGGTCACAGCCAGCGTCACATTCAGGTCGCGATGCGCTTCGTCGAGATTCTTGATATCGCGCGTGTCGGCGGCCGGCACCACCCAGAAGGACTTCTGGTAGCGCTCCAGTTGCGACAGCTTGCTGGTCAGGGTTTCGGCGACGCCCTCGGCGAAGGCCTGGTTGGAGGCGTCGTTGCCGATGTTCTCGAAAGGCAGCACGGCGATGTGTTTCTGCTCGGGCAGACGGTGGAATGGATTGGGCAGAACCCCGACGCCCATCAGCACGGCGGCCAGCAATACCACTGCCGCGGCGGAGGCGTAGATCCAGCGATGCATCCGCAGGGAAGCCACGAAGGCCTGCCACATCGTCTGTCCCGGCAGGCGTTCGCCGGAGACGGCGCTCCAGAACTCCTCGACGGTGGCGTAGCGCGACGCCGGGTTGGGCGAGAGGCTGCGCATGATGGCCTGGCGCCAGCGCGAGCGCATGCGCTTGGTAGTGTGCTCGTTGGTTTCCAGGAACGGCGTCTGGCCGGGCTCGGGCATCTTGCCGGTCAGCATCTGGTAAACGGTCAGGCCCAGCGCGTAGATATCGGTGCGCGGGCTGTAATGTCCCTGGAACTGCTCGGGTGCCATGTAGGCGGGCGTGCCGGCCACATCGGTGATCACCTCCGAGCGCGTCTCCTCCGCCTCGGGAATGACGGCGAGTCCAAAGTCGGTGACCTTCACGACGGTCGGCGACTGCGGCGTGGTCAGCAGCATGACGTTGGCGGGCTTGAAGTCGCGATGAATGACGCCCACGTGATGCGCCGCGGCCAGCGCCGAGACCATCTGCCGTACCAGCGGCAGCGCTGCCTCGTAGGTCATCGCGCCATGTTCCTTCAAATACGCGGCCAGTGTTCCGCCCGGCAGCAACTCCATGGTGAGGAACAGCACGTTGCCGCGGGCTTCGTCCTGGTGCCGCCCCAGATCGAACACGCGGCAGACGTTGGGGTGGCTCACCTTGCGGGCAAGCTGGATCTCCTGCTTGAAGCGATTGAGCTGCTGCTTCGACGAGGCGCGCGACGGAGCGATCGTCTTTAGCGCGATGGGCGTGTGCAGTTCGGCGTCTTCCACTTCGTAGACTTCGCCCATGCCGCCGCGCGCGATGAAGCGGATGACGCGGTAGCGCTCGCAGATGACATCGTTGGGCGAGAAGATCGGAGGAGAGGATTCGGACTCAGATTCGGATTCGGAACGAGCGGAGTCGTGGTTAGCGGAGGTGCCAGAGCTGATGAGAAAGTCGTTCTTCTCGAGCTTGTCGCCTGGTTCCATAGCAGATCACGAAGCTTAGACCCCCCGCTGATTGCCAGAAGAGCAAATTGTGACTGCATAGGCGGCCCACACTGAATCTAAAGGACCGGCCAGCGTTTGTCCTTGACGTCGGTCAGGGAACCGAGGTTCCTCAGCGCCTCAAGATTATAAGCTGCTTTGCGAGCTGCACAACAAGGCTTTATGCGCCCCATGCCGCGTTACGTCGAGGTGGTAACCCCTCGCTGGCGGCCGCTCGTAACGCAGGACTGAGGGCTGGCGCTTCGCGGCGATGGCGCACCGTCTTCGTGGGATAATCGAAAAACCGAAGTGTTGTCATGAAGCGAAACGTTTACGCCGCTTGTCCGCACGACTGTCCCGACGCCTGCTCGGTCGTCATCACGGTCGAAGACGGCCGCGCCACCAGGATCCAGGGCAATCCCGAGCACCCCATTACCCGCGGATTTCTCTGCGGCAAGGTCGCCAAGTATCTCGACCGCGTCTACTCGCCTGACCGCGTACTGTATCCCCTGCGCCGCGTAGCCGCTAAAGGCACGCACGGCGACCAGGTCTTCCAGCGCATTACGTGGGACGAAGCCTTGGATGAGATCGTTGCGCGGCTGCAGCGCATCAGCGACGAGTTCGGCCCCGAGTCGATTCTGCCGTACTCCTACGGCGGCAACATCGGCATGCTCAACAGCGGCTCGATGGACTATCGCTTCTTCCATCGCCTGGGCGCCTCGCAGTTGCTGCGTACCATCTGCGCCGAAACCGGTGGGCAGGCAATGCTCTCCATCTACGGCCGCAAGATCGGCACCGAGCCGGAGCAGTTCCGCCAGTCGAAGTACATCATCGCCTGGGGCGCGAACATTCACGGCAACAACATTCACCTGTGGCCGTTCATCGAAGAGGCGCGACGCGACGGCGCGAAGCTGGTCGTCATCGATCCCTATCGCACGCGAACGGCGCGCGCCGCCGACTGGTATATCCCCATCAATCCCGGGACGGATGTGGCGCTCGCCCTCGGCATGCTGCACGTCATCGTGCGCGAAGGCTGGCACGACGTCGATTACATTCAGCGCTTCTCGGAAGGCTTCGACGAATTGCAGCAGCGCCTGCCCGAGTACACGCCGGAGCGCGTTGCCCAACTCACCGGCATGAGCAGCGACGACGTTGAGCGGCTGGCGCGCGAATATGCGACCACGCGGCCGGCGGTGATTCGCGTGAACTACGGCGTACAGCGCTCGCAGAACGGCGGCGCCGCCATGCGCGCCATCTGCATGCTGCCGGTCGTGACGGGATCGTTCAAAGAAATTGGCGGCGGACTTCAGCTTTCCACCAGCGGCGGCTTCGGGCTCGACCGCGCGGCGTTGCAGCGGCCCGACCTGATGCAGAAGAGTCCGCTGGGCCGCGTCGCCCGCAGCATCAACATGGTTGAGCTGGGCAAGGCGCTGACCGCCGTCGACGATCCTCCGGTGAAGGCGCTGTTCGTGTGGAACTCAAATCCCGCGGCGGTTTGTCCCGAGCATCATCTGGTGACGCGCGGCCTGATGCGCGATGACCTGTTCACCGTCGTCCACGAGCAGTTCTTCACCGACACCACCGACTACGCCGACATCGTGTTGCCGGCGACGACTTTCTTCGAGCAGAAAGACCTGGTCGCCGCTTACGGACATTACTACTTGCAGGTTTCGCATCCGGCGATTGAGCCGCTGGGCGAATGCCGCTCGAACGTCGACCTCTTTCGCGAACTCGGGCAGCGCATGGGCTTCGAGGACGCGTGCTTCCGCGACACCACCGACGACCTAATCGATCAGGCGCTTGCCGCCGGCGTACCGCAGTTGAAGGGCATCACGCGCGCGCGACTGGAAGCGCGATCCGCATGTGCGGTTAAACCTTGACGGCGCTGATGGCGATGAACCGTGGCTGCCGTTCGCCGACGGTTTCGGGTTTTCCAATGGCAAGGCTCGTATTTACAACGACGAGCTGATTGCCAGCGGCATGGATCCGGTGTCGTCGTTCGTTGCGCCCGAGGAGTCGCGGCATCAGGCGGCGGCCAAGCAGTATCCGCTGGAACTTTTGGCGCGCAAGGCTGACAACTTCCTGAATTCGACCTTCGTGAACCTCGCCACCCATCAGAAGATGGAACCACATCATCACGAATTGGAAATTGCATATGAGGATGCGAAAGCGCGCGGCATCGGCGACGGTGACCGGGTTCGCGTCTTCAACCAGCGGGGCGAAATCTTCCTGCGGGCGCGGGTCGACGGCGCGGTGCAGCCCGGAGTGGTGGGCGCTTACCTGGGTTGGGCCAAGCTGGCCGAGGGCGGAATCAATATCAATGTGCTGACCTCGGCGCGTCTGGCCGATATGGCCGGCGGCGCGACGTTCTACTCGACGCTGGTGGAGGTCGAGCGCGCGCGGTGAAGCGAGCTTTGTTTCGAGGCTGCCGCAAGAGGGTGGTCGGCGGAGTTCGGGCTACGAGGAGTTCGCCGGCAGGAGTTCGGGTAGAGCTGGCCTTCAGGCCAGCGTTCGAACCAATGGATTTTTTTGGAGCCGGCTTCAGCCGGCGGAACACAATAAGCACGAAGTGTCCCTGTGTCGCCGGCTGAAGCCGGCTCCTAGAGTGCAGACGTCTTGGACGCGAACCTGAAGGTTCGCTCTACCCGACGCATCGGTGTGGGAACCGTCATTAGCCGGCGACACATCCGCGACTAAGTTGCGTCCTCAATTGGAATCGAACGAAAGCAGTGCGACTGCTCCGCAACTTGCAACGGCACTGTGGGTTAGCGTAGCCATCGATTCAGTTTTCGCAGGCCGCTTTGGTTTCCGAACCGGAGCACCCGTACCGTATAATTGCGCTTTCATCAACTTAGTAACCTGAGGTTTCGTCATTTCTTGCCATCATCAGGTAAGACCCGCAAGGCTGTTGATGTGCGGGACACGCGGTTGCGCCAGGGCGATCTGTCTTTTCCTCGCGGTATTCTTTCTTGTCGGATCGTGTTTAGCGCAGCAGGACGTGGTTTCTGAGATCGTGATTCGCGGGAACCGCCGCATCCCGGGCGATACCATCCGCGCCCGCATGTTCACCAAGCCGGGCGACGTGTACGACCAGGCTGCGCTGGAGCGCGACTTCAACTCCCTGTGGAATACCGGCTACTTCGATGACGTGCGCATCGAGCGCGAGCAGTCGCCCAAGGGCTGGATCATCTACGTCTACGTAAAAGAGAAGCCGACAGTCCGCGAGATCAAGTACACCGGTCTCAGCTCCATCACCCAGAGCGATATTCTCGACAAGTTCAAGGAACAAAAAGTCGGCCTGACCCAGGAAAGCCAGTACGATCCGACCAAGGTGAAGCACGCCGAAGTCGTGATCAAGCAGTTGGAAGCCGCGCACGGCCACCAGTTCGCCACCGTCCGCTCGGAAGTGCGGCCCATTCCTCCGGCAGCCGTTTCGCTGACCTTCGTCGTCAAAGAAGGTCCCAAGGTCAAGGTCGGCAAGATCAAGTTTGAGGGCAACAAGGCCATCAAGAGTCGCGAGCTGCAGAGCGCGATGAAGAACCTGAAGCCCATCGGCATCCCGCACTCCATCTTCCTGGAGAACCTGTTCCCCCGCACCTACGATTCAACCAAGCTCACGGAAGATTCCGAACGTGTTCGCTACTACTACCAGACCAAGGGCTACTTCAAGGCGCTGGTCGGCGATCCCAAGACGCAGATTCACGACACCAACGGTATAAAGTGGTACTTCCCGTTCAAGTCGTCACCCGGCAAGGCCGTCGACATCACCATGCCCGTCGAAGAAGGCCAGCGTTACCACTTGAAGGAGATCACCTTCTCCGGCAATAAAGCGGTGACCAATACCAAGGCGCTGCGTTCGCTCTTTAAGATCAAAGATGGCGACATCTTCGATACCGAGGCGATCCGCAAAGGCCTGGAAGCGCTGCGCAAAGCTTATGCCGCGCTCGGCTACATCAACTTCACGCCCGTCCCGAACACCACCGCCGACGACGAGAAGCGCACGATCAGCCTGGAAATCGATCTCGACGAGGGCAAGCAGTTCTACGTCCGGCGGATCGAATTCCAGGGCAACACCACGACCCGCGACAAAGTGATCCGCCGTGAACTGGCGCTGGAAGAAGGCCAGATCTATAACGGCAACCTGTGGGAGCTGTCGCTGCTGCGCCTGAATCAGTTGCAGTATTTCGACCAGCTCAAGCCCGAACAGGATTCGGAAATCAAGCAGAACCCGCAGGACGGCACGGTCGACATTACCTTGAAGGTGAAAGAAAAGGGTAAGAACTCGATCGGCCTGACCGGCGGCGTCAGCGGACTCGCGGGCGCCTTCATCGGCATCAACTACACCACCAACAACCTGTTCGGCAAAGGCGAGAGCCTGACCCTGCAGTTCCAGGTCGGCCAGTATCAGCGCAACGAGCAGTTGTCGTTCACCCAGCCGTACCTGTTCGACCGCCCGTTGCAGTTTGGCTGGACGGTGTATCACACCAGCTACAACTACAATCAGGCGGCGTTGACTGAGCAGCAACTGAATCAGACCATCAACCTGCCGGCCAGCTACCAGGCGTATCTGCAGAACTACACGCAGACCTCGACCGGCTTCACCACTTCGCTGACCTATCCGATTAAGCGCTCGTTCAAGCGCGTGGGCATCCTCTACGGATACGACGACTCCTCGCTGCAAACCTTCAGCACGGCTTCGTCCGATTACTTTGAGGCCCTGTTGTTCCGCGGCATCCAGGGTCCGAACGCGCTGAACGGCATCATCACCAGCAAAATCGTTCCCAACTTCTCCTACAACAAGATCGACAATCCGCAGCGCCCGCACAACGGACAAAGCATCTACTTCGCCACGGAATTCGCCGGCATCGGCGGCAACGTGAAGTACATCAAGCCGGTGACCGAGTACAAGAAATTCCTGCCGGTGAACAAGGGCCGGAACACCGTTGGCTTCCGCGTGCTGGGCTCGTGGATCTCCGGCTACGGCGGCCTGGTTGCGCCGCCTGCCGACCGCTTCTACATGGGCGGCGACACCGACATGCGTGGCTTCGACATTCGCGCCATCTCGCCGGTTTCGTTCTTCCCAACCTCGGTTACCGTTCCGTTGCAGAATCCCGACGGCAGCGTTGTTCCGCTCAACCCGGCCAATCCGCGGCAGGGCTCGTACAACATCACCATCCCGGTGGAGCAGGTCATCTTCCCCGGCGGCGATACCCAGGTCGTCACCAACCTGGAGTACCGCATCCCCATCGTCGGCCCGGTCACGCTGGCGCCGTTCGTCGATACCGGTTGGGACTTTGTCTCGCAGGGCTCGCAGTTGGCCATTGCCACCGAGCAGGTGCAGACGCTGAACAGCACCATATTCGGCTGCCCGAGCATCAACAGCTCCTTCTCCTGCGTGGGCGGTACGAACATCCACTACGGATCGAACTTGCCCATCGTGCCGGGAACGAACTATCAGACGCGCATGTCGACCGGCCTGGAGTTGCAGGTCATTCTGCCCATCGTGAATGCGCCCTTCCGCGTGTATTGGGCCTACAACCCGATGCGCATCGATGAGACGGTCAACTCGCCGACGCCGATTACCCGCTCCATGTTCCCGGCGGGAGCCGCGGGCGATTACACCTATGCCGAGTCAATCGCAAATTATCAGCCGAAGTACCTGTTGGCCGAGCCGCTGAAGACCTTCCGCTTCACCGTGGCGACCACGTTCTAGGAGAACTCGTGAAACCTTCCTCCGTTGCCGTGGCGTTGTGCCTGCTGGTGAGTACGCTGGCACTGGCGCAATCGCCGATGTCGTCGGCGCCCAACGGCGCCGCGCCCACGCCCAGCCAGCAGCAGTTGGCGATGGGATATTTCGGCGGAGACTGGAAGATCACCGGCACCACCAGGATCAGCCCCGACTCGCCGGCAGTGCAGTTCACCGCCAAGGCCTCGGGCGAATGGGTGCCCGGCAATTTCTTTCTCGAGATCAAGTACGTCAACCACGGTCCGCTGGGCGATATTCACACCGTGCGCATGATGGAATACAACAACAGCGACGGCGTCTACACCTTCAACGAGTACAACAGTCTGGGTGAGCACGTGGTCGGCATTGGCAAGATCGAGGGCCAGAAGTGGGTGTGGCAGACCACCAAGAAGATGAACGGCATCGTCACCAAGGGCCGCTACATCAGCACCTTCGTCACCGCGGATGCCTACTCGTATAAATCCGAAATCCAGAAGCCGGGCGGCGGATGGGTGACCATCACCGAAGGTACGGCCACGCGTGTGCCGCCTCCGCAGCAGTAGGAATCGCAGGAGTGGGAATCGGTAGAGCCGGCCTTTAGGCCGGCGTCGTGGGCCTTCTTTTCGATGTCGGAGCCGGCTTCAGCCCGCGGCACCGGCTGGCCCAGCTGTATCGCTATCGATCTTCTACCCTGTTTGTTGCAGCTTCAGGTTTGACGCTGGTAAGCCGGGTTTCCTATAATCAAAGAATCCGCACCGCCGAATTTTCCGGTCGGGAAGCGTTCTGGGCTGTAACTGCATGCCAAGCGCCGACACCCGCCAGTCCAGAGAAGAGCGACGCAGGCACAACCGCCGTCATCGCTGGAACACCTGAAGAATTCCCGGAGCAGTTCAAGGAGCTACACCATCGCAATGAAGCGCACGTTCGCAAGCACAGCCGTGCTCACACTGGTTCTCGCAACACTTTCTCTGGCCCAGACGGCTCCGGCCGCAGGCTCCGCAGCCTCGACGGCTTCCACTGCCGGTGCAACCACTCCTGGAGGCGTCAAGGTCGGCATCATTGACATCCAGCAGGCGATCATCGGCACTAACGAAGGCGCACGCGACTTTGACGCGCTGCAGAAAAAGTTCGAACCCAAGCGGAACGAACTGGCCGGTCTCAATACCGAGATCGATAACCTGAAGAAGCAGCTGAACACGCAGGGCGACAAGATGAACGAAGAAGCCCGCGCCACGCTGGTCAAGCAGATCGAGAGCAAGCAGAAGGTGCTGCAGCGCACCGGGGAAGATGCGCAGAACGATTATCAGCAGCAGCAGAATGAAATCGCGCAGCGCATCCTGCAGAAGATGGCTCCCGTGATCGACAAGTACGCCAAGGGCAACGGGTATGGACTGCTGTTCGATTCGTCCAATCCCTGGCCGCAGGGTCCGCTCCTCTGGGCGACCTCCGGCGTCGATCTGACCAAGGCGATCGTCGATGCCTATAACTCCCAGTCGACGGTAGCGCCTCCAGCGAACCGGCCCGCGGCCGGCGCAGGTAAGCCGGTTGGAACCGCGACGCCTCCGTCCAGCGGCACCAAGCCGACTTCGGCTGCCAAGCAGTAGTCGCATCACCACTGACGACGTATTCCGTGCCCTCGCGCAAGCGAGGGCATTTTGCTTCGCAGGCCAGAGTTGTTAACAATTTAGCGCCCGGACTGGGACGAAAGCCGCTTTACCAGGGACAGGACGCAGATTGCACATCAGGCAACTTTGGATTGAGCTTGCTTTTGCCACCCTGAACGGGAGTATCATCCTAGAACCGTCTGGCCCACCTCATGCAGTTTTGGGGGAGAAGGCACTATGACACGCCGATTACTTGCCGTCCTGCTTCTGCTCGTGACCACCATCGCGCTGCCCTGCGCAGCCAAGATGCGCTGCCCCATGATGGGCGGCGATCGCACCCGTGTGGTCGACTATACCCGCAGCCTGGAAGAGCATCCGCTCGCCAAGGACAGCCTGGAAAAAAGAATCTGGCTGAGCGAGTGGATCGTGAAGGCTCCCGAGCTGAAAGTCGAAGTCTGCTGTAAGGAGCTGGACTCTCTGGATGCGATCAACAACACCTACTCGCAGCAGTTGCGCACGCAGGCGATGTACTCGCAGGCTGCGTTCCAGCTGGAGCATCCGAAGGTGAAGGACGCGGCCGCGATTCAGGCTGCCGGACTTGCCGGCACACTGCGCGCCTATCGCGCCATCCAGAAGTTCGATCCCTCGGCAAAGTATCCGCTGCTCGACGACCTGATGTCGCTGGAGCGCCAGGGCAAGCTGCAAACCTACGTCGTCAATCAGACAAAGTGCGTGGAAGACTAAGCGCAAACCAAATTTCCTCATGAGGGCGCGACTCCGGTCGCGCCCTTTTGTTGTTTGGTGAAAACGATGGCTGGAGCGCGAATGGGGGAAGCACGATAGCTGGAGCGCTATGGGTGGAGCACGAGAGGTGAAGGACACTTGGGTGAGCATGATGGGTGGAGTCACACATGGGTGGAGTCACCATGGGTGGAGTGCATATGGGTGGAGGTCATGATGGGTGGAGTCATGATGGGTTGAGGGCATTTGGGTGGAGCACGCCTTTAGGCGTGCATTTCTACCGTCCATTAGAACCGCGCTTTAGCGCCTGAGGTAAATCACCTCAGCGGCTAAAGCCGATCATCAGCATGGCAAGGTCTTATGCACCGCTGAAGCGGTGCTCCACCCAGGTTGCGACCGCGTACTGACAAAACTTCGCATCCCCGGCACCTCAACGAAAATCTGTACTCTGCGAGGTGCTCATGCACTACGACTTCATCGCGATTCCCGAGCGGGAAGTTCCGCGCGCCGCCGACCCGCTCTTCCAGCATCTGCTCGACATCTACGCCGGCGAAACCGACAAGGTCATCTCGGTCTGGCGCAGCTTTAGCGACGCCGATCTCGGCTTCCGCCCGCATCCCAAATCGTCGACGGTCGCCGAAATCCTGAAGCACCAGCTTCTCTCCGAGCGGCGCTTCTTCGGCGAGTTCGTCGGCACGCCCGAACCGGCGCCCGGCGACGTCCTTCCGAAAGCAACTCAACGTCGCTTCCTGCACGCAGCGCATGGCTGAGCTGGCGCGTCCGCGTCTGGAATTTTTCGCGAAGCAGCCGCGCGACTGGTGGATGGAGATTGTCCCGTTCTTCGAAACCAGGCGCGAGCGCATATGGGTTTTCTGGCGGCGCGTGCTGCACACCTGCCATCACCGCACGCAGCTATCGGTCTATCTGCGACTGCTGGACAAGCCGGTGCTTTCCACCTACGGTCCGACGGCCGATCAGACATGGGACGGCGCCGATCCCACCAACTCGGTGGAGGCGGCGGGAAGAAAATAGCGCGGCTTATTGCGTGATTTCGTAGACGACGCCGCAGCCATAAGGACAGTTTCCCGAACCGCCGTCCGCGGTTCCATAAACGTTGCCGTTGGCGTCGAGTACAACCCCTGTGTTGTTCGACTCGTCGTTGGCGCCACCGTTGAAGTCGTGCAGATCCGGATTGCTCTGCGGCCCAAACTTGAATGCCGTCAAATCCCAAGTCCCGTAAATGTTGCCCGCTGCATCCTGCGCCAGGCTGTCTCTGGGACCTTGAAATCCTCCCGTCTCTTCGAAGACGTTGCTCTGCATAAAGACCCATTGCCCCTGGTTGGGACACACGGAGAACGTGGTGCCGCTGCCCAGTTGGCTCTGGAACGGTCCTAGGGTCGTCGAACCCAACAGGCAGCCGGAGCCGTTGTTGGCCCAGATGAGTCCGCCCACCGGTTCGCCGCCATCGTAGTCGTCCTGAAATTCGTAAAGGTTGATCTGGGTCCACGTCGAGCCAACTTTGGTCAACTCGAAGACCGCTCCGCCGGAAGGATAGGGACCATCTCCCAGCGTTCCATACAAGTTGCCGGCGTTGTCCAGAATCACGCCGCCATAAGGAAACGCGCCGTTCGTGTAGTTGAAGGTGAACAGGATGGTTTGGGTCCAGCCATTTCCGTTCCGGCTCAATTCATATACTTCGCCGCCGTTCGAAGTAGTTCCGTAAATGTTGCCGTTGCGATCGAACGCCAGCGCTCCCGACGGATTCGCATCGGCTCCGCTGTTACCACCGGTGAAGCTGTAGAGCACAGCCTTATTCCACGGGCACAGCACCGCGTGGCAAATCGTGCTGGGCGGCGTCAACCGGAAGACTGTGCCGACGCCGGCGCTCCCACCCTGCGAAGTCGTGCCATAGAGCGCGCCATCCGGACCGAAGACCACCCTGGCAGCGGGATACTGTCCATCGTTTCCGCCTTGAAAGCTATAGAGCAGCGTCTCCACCCATCCCGAACTCAGGTGCGTGAGCTTGAACACGACGCCGCAACCTGCGCCGCCGCCGGAGCACTGCCCCGTACCTCCTCGCGAAGTTGTCCCGTACAGATTGCCGCCTCGATCCATCGTCAGCGCCGCGGCTGGCTGCGCTCCATCGGCGCCTCCGGAGAAGTTATGCAGTACGGTGTAAGTCTGTGCGTGTGCCGCGACTCCGCAGAGCAGCAGTGCGACAACCATGACGGCAGTACAGCAGCGCGGGAACAGAGAAGGCATCACCAACTCCTGGAGCAGGCTTTTGGAGCCCCAATACTCTACTACCGAGGCAGCCGGTTTGGCGGGCAAAATTTGTGGGCGTTGTGCGGGAGCGGATGTCTGCATTGCTGCCACCCGTTCGTCGGGTTTCCGCCGCGCAGGAGGCTGCCGCCCACAATCTTCTGGACGGCTGCGCGGGCCGCCACCCATAATGCACCTCATGAAACCTGCGCTGCTCGCAATTCTGTTCTCTCTCGTCACCTGCGCTCTTCTCCCAGGCCAGCAACCAGCGTCGAACATGGCCACCAGGAAAGACGTGGAGCAAATGCTCATCCAGACCGGCGTCAAGGAACGCATGCACCAGATGTGGGCGCAGATGGGACAGCAGATGGCCATCACCGCCGCCCAGAGTTATCACCTCCGGAATCCGGATGCCACCCCAATGCAAGTCCACAAAGTCCAGCAGGTGGTAGAGAAGAGTTTGCAGGGCAGCATGTCCGTGGTTTCGACCGACGAACTGATCAACGCCATCATTCCGATCTACGAGAAGCACCTGAGCCACGCCGACATGCAGGCCATCATCGCGTTCTATAACACCGACGTCGGAAAGCGGTATCTGAAGGAGCAGCCGGCCATGCAGGCCGAGTCGATGCAGGCTGTGCAGCCGATCATCCAGAAGCACCTGCCGGAAATGCAGGCCGCCGCCGAAAAAGCCGTGCAGCAGACGCTGCATCCGTATACCAAGAGCAGCAGCGGAGACAGCAGCAAGAGTGGGAAGTAAGGGACGACCTGTTCTCTCGGTAGCTGATGATCAATCGTGCGCTTACCTGGGTGGCGCGCGGTTCCGGCGTTACTTGCGCTGTGGCTGTCGGCAACAGTTGAGCGAAGGGTAACTTATTGGAAGGGGCGAGTATTCTGTCTGGCGACGAGAAGCCCCAACTAAGCAGCCTCCCGTCACCCTTAGCTGTATCGCGCGCAGGACGATCGTCAAAACTTCAACTTCCTATTTCGCCTGCCCAAGTCCTGCAACAACAGCAGCAAGTTTCTCGAGTTGCTCCGCCCATCCCTCGAGTTGCCCGCTCTCGATTGCGTTGTGCATGGTTTCGTTGCCAATGAAAGTGAGTTTCGTCTGGCCGTTTCCGATATCCTCAAAAAGAATCACGTTGTGCGCATTGTCGATGGCCTCAAGCTCTACTCCCAACTGCTCAGGCTCAATCTTGTTTCCCTTCGAATCGGAAAAGTACATGGAGGAGACGATCTTCTCGTACGGAACAATCTCATAGTATTCACCGGCGTTCCAGCCCTCCCACCCATCCGGCGTTCTCATGCTGAGGAGGAATTTTCCTCCCACGCGAAAATCGATCTCACAAAAGGGCGCAGTGAAACCTTTCGGCCCCCACCACTGCATCACGTACTTCGGCTCTGTCCACGCCTTCCAAACCAATTCGCGCGGGGCATCAAAAACTCTGGTGATCACCATCGGCTCGGTTTCATTCGCCGTGTTGTTTGCCATCTCTAACCTCCGTTTGTTTCATTTGATTCACAACCACTTCCAGCTTGTCGAAACTCTCTTCCCAGAACCGGCGATAGCTGATTGCCCAGTCGCTGACTTTCTTAATCGCCTCGGGCCTGAGCGTGCACACACTCTCTCGTCCACGCTTGGTCTTCACCACAATGCGCGCCCGCACCAGGTAGGCAACATGTTTGGAGATCATCTGCTGCGAGAGTGCGAACGGTTCCGTCAATCGATGCACGGAGGCTGGGCCATGTGAGAGTCGTTCGATCATTGCCCTGCGGGTGGGATCCGACAAAGCCGCAAAGGTTGTACCCAATCTATCCACAACCATATGGTAGTGGATTTTCGGTCGGTGTCAAGCGTGAACTTGACTAGGCGTGAATCGCCTTATCACTCTGACCCGCCATAAGTGTTCTTATCTTTGTTGATGCTCGTGCTACTGCGTCCTAGCACGACGGCCGGCGTATCCGATTCCGATTCTTTTCTGTCTGACAACTTCCTCTTCTTTTGACTTGCTAATCGCTCGGTAATATAGTGCTTCCGCTTTTCGAACCCAGGTCCCGGCCTGTTCGCTGAAATAAGGAGCTTGCCATGCGCCGGACCATCCGCCGGATCGCCGTTTTCTTCTGCTGCTTCGCGCCTTGCCTCGCGCTTCTCTCCAACATAGCCCGGGCGCAGACCCACACCGTGCTGCATAGCTTTACGGGCGCAGACGGAGAGTATCCCGAAGCCGGGCTAACCATGGACAGCGCGGGAAGCTTTTACGGCACGGCCTCAGAAGGTGGGCCGGCAGATGCCGGGGTGGTCTTCCGTCTGTCACCCGCCGGATCAGGCTGGGTCTCGACGCCGCTGTATAGCTTTTCGGGCGGCGTCGATGGCGCGTATCCGTATAGCGGGATTGCCATTGGACCCGACGGCAGCCTCTACGGCACGACTTCCCACGGAGGAGAGCACGGCCAAGGCGCGGTGTATCGCTTGCGGCCTTCGCCTATGCCCTGCCACACGGCGATCTGTCCCTGGGAGGAAACGGTGCTCTACTCATTTACCGGCGGCGACGACGGGGCAACTCCTGGTTGGGGCAATCTGGTCTTCGACCGGTTCGGCAATCTCTATGGCACAACGGTATACGGCGGATTCGGCGGATCCGGCGTGGTTTTCGAACTCACGCCCTCCAATGGCGGCTGGACGGAGAGTGTCCTCTGGTACTTCTTTGAAGAAAAGGGAACGCAGCCTGATAGCGGCGTGATCTTCGACAGCTCCGGTAATCTCTACGGCACAACCTCGGCTCAGGGCCCATTATCCAGAGGAGTGGTTTACGAGTTGTCACCCTCCGGGTCGGGCTGGACTGAAGATGTCCTGGCTTCCAACCAGTTCGGTAGTTCCGGCCTCTGTGGCGGCGTAGTCCTGGACGGGCAGGGCCACCTGTTCGGCGCCGCGGGTTGTGCTGGACCGGGCGGCGTCTTTGAGGTGACGCCACACAATGGCAGTTGGAACCCGCTGTACACCTTTGCGAATGGTGCAGGACCGTTCGACAGCCCTACGCTGGACGCAGCCGGTAACGTTTACGGTACGTCGAACGGGACCGGCCTGAACAACCAGGGCGAGGTTTTTAAGCTGACACCTTCGAGCGGCGGCTGGACCTACACTTCCGTCAGCTTTGATAGCAGCAATGGTTCGTATCCCCGGGGCAGCGTAATCCTGGACGCCGCAGGCAATATCTACGGTACTGCGGTCAGCGGCGGAAGTGGGCCGTGCAACGTGGGCGGGATCCCGGGCTGCGGTGTCATCTGGAAGATCACGCCTTAGCGTTCAATTGGCGTTCAATGCGATATCACGAATTGACGCCAAGCAGGCTCTTCGGTAACTCCATAGCGACCTTCGACGCACAGGGTAACCTCTACGGACCGATCCCTATCACCACGACCAACCCCGCGGGCGAAATTTTCAAGCTGGCGCCATCAGGCAATCAATGGATCTACAGCTCGTATTTCCAATTCACCGGCGGCAGCGGAGGGAACATGCCGGTGGGCGCTGTAACCTTCGACGCCAGTGGGAACATGTACGGCACCACGATCGGAGAAGGCGGCAGCGCCGTGGTGTGGGAGATCACGCCGTAAACCGCCACCCGGCACTTAGTATGCGGCGACTCTTTCAGCTGAACTCCGGCTAACGTGTGATCTCGAATACGGTGCCGACGGCTGGTTCGCCGCTTCCTCCTAATCCTGTCGTGCCATAAAGATTGCCTGCATGATCCATGATCAACCCAGCCTCCGGCACCGACCCATCCATCGCGCCTCCGAAGTTGTGCAACACGGTTTCTGTCCAGCCACCCCCACCGGAGGGCGATAACTCGAAGGCTGTACCGTAGTAGGCGCTGCCCCCGTTCACGGTAGTGCCGAACAGATTGCCAGCGGCATCGAGAATCAATCCGGCCTCGGGAGAAGTGCCGTCCGAGTTATTGAATTGAAAGCTGTACAGCACCGTTTCCATCCAGCCCCCGCCGCCGTTGTGGCTCAGTTCGAACACAGCTCCCCAATTGTCAGAGCCGCCCCAGAAGGTTGTGCCATAAAGGTTGCCGGCATTATCGAAGACCAGGCCAGCAGCAGGATTGGCTGCGTCCAGGCCGTTGTTGCTGAAGCTGTACAGTGACGTTTCCGTCCATCCGCCACCCCCGCCGGGCGACAACTCAAAAACCGTTCCAAGGTTGTTCGTTCCCCCGGAATACGTGGTGCCGTAGAGATTGCCTGCGCCGTCCCAAATCAAATTACCAACGGGAGACTCTCCATCCGTGCCGGCCCCAAAACTGTGAAGCACGGTTTCTGTCCAGCCTCCTCTTCCGTTGGGAGAGAGTTCGAATGCAGTTCCGTAGAAGTTGACGCCGCCTTGAGAGGTAGTGCCGTAGAGATTACCCGCGCCATCGAAAATAAGGCCTGCGAGCGAATCGTATCCATCCGTGGTTCCATCGAAGGCGCGCAGGACCGTTTCCCTCCAGCCTCCGCTACCGTTCGGAGACAACTCGAAGACGATCCCGCTTCCGCGAACGCCGCCGGCGGAGGTGGTGCCGTATAGATTTCCGTTCGCGTCGAGAACCAGGCCGGCCGTGGGAAACTTCCCGTCCAAACCCGCACCAAAGCTATACAACTGCTTTTCCGTCCAGCCGCCGCTGCCATTCGGTGACAACTCGAATACGCTTCCGGCAGCTGAATTTCCGCCAGTCGAGGCGGTGCCGTAGAAATTGCCGGCTGCATCCGAGATCAGGCCAGCCTGAGGGCTCGCCCCATCCGCGCCGGCGAAGTTGAAGCTGTAGACTTTCTCGATCCAGCCTCCGGTGCCGCTATGCGACACTTCGAACATTGCCCCGACGTTGTAAGTACCGCCATTCGTGGTCGTGCCGAACAGATTGCCGGCGGCATCTGAGAACAGACCGTCCATAGGATTAGAGCCATCGGAACCATTGATGCTGAAACCGTGCAGCACCGTTTCAGTCCACCCGCCACCGCTACCGGGAGACAATTCGAATATTGCCCCCCGTCCGTGAGCCCCTCCCTCCCACGTAGCGCCGTAGAGGTTGCCGGCGGGGTCAAAGACGACACCACCGTAGGGGGCATATCCATCCCCGCTGCCCAGGGAATTGAAACTGTACAGCACAGTTTCGTTCCAGCCGCCGCTGCCATTGGGCGACAACTCGAACACCGATCCGGCATTGTCAGTACCGCCAAGACCAGTAGTACCGTAGAGATTGCCCGCGCTATCCAGGACCAGAGCGTCGAAAGGCTCAGATCCATCCGAGCCATTATTATTGAAGCTGTGCAGCACCTTTTCGGTCCAACGGCCGCCGCCGTGGCGTCAGTTCGAAGACCGTCCCGTAGTTATAAGCGCCGCCATTAACGGTCGTGCCATAGAGATTGCCGGCTCCATCGAGGAGTAAGGCCGCATAGGGGTGACTTCCGTCTGTACCCCTGACGCTCCTGGACACGAAGGCGTGCAGAACCGTCTCAGTCCATTCACCATTCCCGCCGGGCGACAACTCGAACACGGTTCCGGAGTATTGAGCGCCGCCTTCGTAAGTCGTTCCATATAGATTTCCGGAACGATCGATGATCAGTCCAGCGAGGGGCTCAACGCCGTCCGTAGTGGAGGGGTTGAAGTTGTGCACCACCTGCTCCGTCCAAGTACCATCCTGGTTCGGCGACAATTCGACGACTGTTCCCCCGTAGTAAATCCCGCCGTTCTGGGTGGTGGTGTACAGATTTCCGGCGCTATCGAAGACGAGGCTGGCGTATGGAAAAGCCCCGTCCGAACCATTGAAGTTGAAGCTGTGCAGTATCTTCTGCGTCCAGCCTCCGCCATGCACGGGCATCAGCTCAAACACTGTCCCATCGTTGTAGGCTCCGCCATAGTAGGTGGTGCCATAAAGATTACCGGCTGAATCGGCAATCAATCCCGCATAAGGAAAAGCTTCGGCGCCTGCGGGACTGAAAGTATGCAGCAGGGTTTCGTTCACAGTCGCCAGGGAGTTTGTGACCAGCAGCGTCGCACAAAAGATCGTCAGAGCCGACCACAATAGCGTCGTGAGAGTCTTGGATCGCATGAGAAGTCCTTTCGGAGCGAAACCTAACGCCACGGCTACCTGCGACAAACGAGGTGCCTTGTCAAATCCCGCTGCAAAGCGCCACACACTGTATCTCGTTCGCGCATTCCTTCCTAAGCTTTTTTCTGAACAAATCCGCTTCCTTAGCCCGCTCAATCAGCCTGCCTACCCTCGGGTACCGGCCTGTCGTATGAATCCCGGCCGCCGCTGCATGGAAATGGGCGCGATATTCTGTCCCCCTCCCGGGTTGACCTGCTCTGCGGAAAACCGCTATACTTCTATGGTTTGCCTGTACTACCAGTCCCGTCAGGGGCGCCCCGAGGCCGGGGTTTAACGAGCCGGGCCACTCAAGGCCCGTGAGATTTCCTTTCCGGCCAGGGAAGTGCAAGCGCACAAAGAGTTTAAGGTCGTCTGCCGCCTCGTGCGAGACGCGGCCTTGGGAGGCATTGCCATGTACGCGGTCATCCGCGCCGGGGGTAAGCAGTATCGCGTCGCACCCGGAGACGTCATTCGAGTCGAGAAGCTGTCGTTCGGCGACGGCGAAAGTGTGCAGTTCAACGATGTGCTGGCGGTCTCGGGCTCCGAAGGGGAGCTGGGCAAGCCGGGACAGGCTTTCGTCACCGGACACGTGGTCGAGCAGGGCCGCGCCGACAAAATTCTCGTCTTCCACTACAAGCGCAAGAAGCAGTACAAGAAGCTGAACGGGCATCGCCAGCCGTACACTGCCGTGAAGATCCTCGGCATTAACGTGGACGGCCGCGACCTCGCATAGGACGGATGCTGGTTCATCAGTTCATCCTGGTGCTGGTCGGGACCGTCAAGCGCTTTGAGTCGGTGCTGCTCGGCTTTGTGGAGCATGCCCGGCAGGCGACGCAGACCGTGACTCTTCGCGAGAAGGTTGCGGCGCCGGAGTTGGAAGAAGCCGAGAGCGAACAGGCCGCGTAGTAGGCAGAGCGGAGCTTCAGGGCACTGTTCGGCGAGATCGGTAGAGCTGGCTTTCAGGCCAGCGTCCAGCAGGTTTGAAAGGGCACGCCTTTAGGCGTGCCGAACGAGATAAATCAATCTTAAAGAGCCGGCTTCAGCCGGCGGCAATCCCTTGAGGGAATTCGAATGGCACACAAAAAAGGTTTAGGCAGCTCACGCAACGGTCGCGACTCTAACGCGCAGCGGCTGGGCGTGAAGTCCTTCGGCGGCCAGCTGGTTTCCGGCGGCACCATCATCATTCGCCAGCGCGGCACGCGCATCAAGCCTGGCCTCAATGTCGGTCGCGGCAAAGACGACACCCTATTCGCCAAGATCACGGGCAAGGTGGAATTCAAGGACCGCGGCCAGTTGGGCAAGTTCGTCTCGGTCGTTCCGGAAGAGACCAGCAACTAGCCGCTGGCAACTAGCGACTAGCGACTAGCGTCCGTCGGTGGAAGAGCTGGCCTTAAAGCCAGCAGTGACGGTCGGAAATAACAAGGGCTTCAGCCCCGGAACCAAGTTCAAGGCCTCGTCGCGGCGAGGCCTTTGCTGTTGATCTAATTGCTAGCGGCTAATTGCTAATTACTGTTTTCCCATGTTCGTCGATGAAGCCAAAATTCGAGTGAAGGCCGGCGACGGCGGCAACGGCTGCATGGCCTTCCGCCGCGAAAAATTCGTGCCTCGCGGAGGCCCCTCCGGCGGCGATGGCGGCCGCGGCGGCGACGTCATCATGGAATCCAGCGAGCGCCACAACACGCTGGTGCACTTCCGCTTCAATCCCGAGTACAAGGCCGAGCGCGGCCGTCACGGCGAGGGCTCCAACTGCACCGGCCGCGAGGGCGAGAACGTCATCCTCAAGGTTCCCGTCGGCACCATGGTCTACGACGAGCTCACCGGCGAGCTGGTGCACGACTTCTCTCATCCCGACGAGCGCGTGGTGGTGGCGCGCGGTGGACGCGGTGGCCGCGGTAACGCACAGTTTGCCACGTCGACGCATCAGGCGCCGCGCGAGCACGAAGAAGGCCGTCCCGGCGAAGAGCGCGAGCTGCGGCTGGAGCTGAAGCTGCTCGCCGATGTTGGCCTGGTCGGCTATCCCAACGCCGGCAAGAGCACGCTGATCTCGCGCATCTCGGCGGCCAAGCCCAAGATCGCCGACTATCCCTTCACCACGTTGCAGCCGAACCTCGGCGTCGTCATGGTGGGCGATCCGTCCGAAGATGTCAGCTTCGTGGTCGCCGACATTCCCGGCCTGATCGAAGGCGCCAGCGACGGCGCAGGGCTGGGCACGCAGTTTCTAAAGCACATCGAGCGCACACGACTGCTGGTGCATCTGGTTGATGTGTCCGATGCCAGCGGACGTCCCGATCCCGTCGAGGACTACGAGGTCATCACGCGCGAGCTGGCCAGCTTCGGCGCCGGCCTCGATACCAAGCCGACCATCGTGGTGGCTTCGAAGATCGATGCCGCCAACAAAGACAAGCTTGCCAAGCTGAAGCGTTTCTGCAAGCGCAAAAAGCTGGAGCTGATTCCGATTTCGGCGGTGACCGGCGAAGGCATCGAGGAGTTGAAGTACGCGATGGCCCGGAAGCTGGCGGAGTTGAAAGCGGAGTAGTCGTCGGCTAGAGCCCCGTCGGCCAGACGAATTGTCATCCTGAGGAGGGCTTCAGCCCGACGAAGGATCTGCTTCCCTCGCCGCGAAAAGCAGATCCCTCGCTGCGCAAAACAGCTACGCTCGTGATGACAAGCACTGCACTGCTGACTTCGATCCTCGCGGGTATATTGGTTTGCGCCGTATGCTCTTAGCTAATTGCTAATTGCCAACGGCTAATTGCTAATTGCTGCCTTATGAACCTCGCGCTCTTCGGCGGTACCTTCGATCCTATTCATCGCGGACATATCACGGTCGCGCGTGCGGCTGTTGACGCGCTGCAACTGAAGCAGGTGTGGTTCGTGCCGGCCGACATTCCTCCGCACAAGCAGAAGTCGCCGATCACGTCGTTCCATCACCGCTACGCGATGGTCGCGCTGGCGCTGGCCGGCGAGAAGGACATGATCCCGTCGCTGGCCGAAGCGCCCGACCCTGATGCCGGAGCCAAACGGCAGCCGAGCTACTCGCTGGAAACCGTGCGGCGCGTGAAAAAGTCTCTGGGCAAGAGCGACCGCTTATACTTTCTTATCGGCATGGACGCCTTCCAGGACATCGCCAAGTGGTACAAGGCCGAAGAGCTGCTGGCCGAGTGCGAGTTCATCGTGGCGGCGCGGCCGGGATTTTCGCTGGCCGATGTAGCGTCGTCGTTGCCGCAGAAATTGCGTCCGTCGCCGAGCGTGACCAAGCTGTTTCCGCAAGGAAAAGATTTCGGGGCCGCTGGTGCTGCCCGGCGTGACGCTGCACATGCTGCCGGAGACGCACGAGAAAGTTTCGGCCACGCAGATTCGGGCCGCCGCAGAAAAAGGCGCAGCGCTGAAGCGACTGGTTCCCGATGCTGTGGCAGACTACATCCAGAAGGAAAGACTGTACCGGAGAAAGTAGTGGCCAGTGGTCAGTGGCCAGTAAGACGAAGAGCGAAGAGCTAAAGAGTAAGCGGACTTTCACTTCATGAAGAAAAATGAGATTCGAGCGCAGGTGGCCATCGCGGTCAGGGCCTGCGAGGAAAAGAAGGCTGAGAACATCACCATCCTGCAACTGGACGAGCAGTCCAGCGGCTTCACCGATTATTTTCTGGTGTGCTCCGGCGGCAATCCGCGCCAGGTGCAGGCCATCTCCGACGAGATCGACCACCAACTCAGCGCCGCCGGCGTCGAGCCCAAGCACATCGAAGGCTACAACCAGGCCGAGTGGGTGCTGATGGACTACGTCGATTTCGTGGTACATATCTTCTCGGAGAGCGCGCGCAAGTTCTACGACCTGGAGCGGCTGTGGAAGACGGCAACGCGCGTCGAGGTCGCGGAGCTGCTGAAGCCCGCGGCGAAGAAGGCTGCCAAGCGCGCTCCGGCAAAAGCTGCCAAAGCGGCGAAGGCCATGAAGAAAGCTGCACCGCGCAAACGCGCACCCGCCAAGCGCAAGAGTTCCTAGGCCGTGAGACTGCAGATCGCATGGATCGGCCGGACCAAGAGCGCGCCCATCCAATCGTTGACGGCGGAGTACATGAAGCGGCTGGCGCACTTCGCTGCCTGCGACGCGCACGAGCTGGCGTCGGAGGCCGCGCTGCTGAAGCTGCTGGAAAAAAGCTCGGGGCGCACGCAGCCGGTGCTGGTGCTGCTCGATTCGCGCGGTCAACAGTTGACCTCCGAAGAGATTGCTAACTTCCTCGAGTATCACCAGTCTCATGACACGCAGGAATTGTTGTTTGCCGTTGGTCCGGCCGATGGCTGGAGCGATGAGCTGCGCGCTCATGCGAAAACGGTTCTCTCGTTTGGGAAGATCACGCTGCCGCATGAACTGGCGCGCGTGGTGCTGCTGGAGCAGTTGTACCGCGGATTCACGATTCTGAAGGGGCATCCGTATCACGGCGGGCATTGAGTCGGTGGGGGAGCTGGGTGGAGCACCGCTTCAGCGTGCAGGTTCGGTTGGGCACGAATGCGGCTTTAGCCTGAGGTGGATGGCATTACCTCAGGCGCTGAAGCGCGGTTCTAATTGCGCTGGTTGTATGTACGCCTGAAGGCGTACTCCACCCGATCCCGACCTGCTGTAGCCGTGAGCCCGCGGTCAGCGATGTGGGCCCACCCTCTCGCCAACGGCGGGCGAGGAGGATGGGGCACCCGGCATGTTGGATAGCGGGCATGTTTTTCCCGGATTGGAACCGATGTCCCACAATGTAGGAATTACATGTCAATAGGGCGAAACGCAACAATAAGCCGTAATCGCATGATGGCGCAGGAAATATAAACTTGGGATTCTTTGTGGTTCTGGCCAGTGAAAATGCTATGATTTAAGCAGAGTCAGATGAGCGGAAGTCCCGCCTGTCTGGCTCTTTTGCTTTGGGTTACGCAATCTATCGGGAGTATCCATGCAATCGTTCGTTCGTCGACTTGGCGCTGCTTTTTCGGTGCTTGTTCTCATCGCGGGCCTCGGCTCCCTCGCGCAAGCTGCCGATTCCGGCGCCAGCTTTCCTCCGCTGGAGCAGTGGAAGTCGGCAGTCGTCGCCGGCAACGCGGCGCTGCTGAAGTCGATGTACAGCAGCAATCCGCCGGCGCGCGTCGCCACCCTTGCCGGCGACAGCAGCCCTGAAGTTGAAACGTCGTTCTGGACGGGGCTGAAGGCGCGGCAGATCAAGCTTGATGTCACGCAGGTGACTTCGCCACAGCCGGGCGTGCAGCAGGTGGTCTTCGAGGCAGAGGTTCACACCGGCACGGCCGCGAAAGACCACGTGGTGTGGGTGACCGAAGGGCAGATGTGGCAGGAGCAGAACGGAAGCTGGAAGATCGTGGCCACCAAGCGCGGCGAGCCGGCGAAGTTGCAGCAGCCGATGGAGACCAGCAAAGTCATCTACGCTCCCGGCATCGACGCGCATGAGGAGATCAAGCAGGCGATTGCGCAGGCAGCCAAGCAGCACAAGAACGTGCTGATCGTCTTCGGCGCCAACTGGTGTTACGACTGCCACGTGCTCGACCTTGCGTTTCACCGTCCGGACCTGACCACTGTGCTGCAGAAGAATTACGAAGTGGTGCATGTCGATGTCGGGGAAGGTGACAAGAATCAGGACATCATGCAGCAGTACAACGTGCCGATGAAGAAAGGGATTCCCGCGCTGGCGGTGCTCGACAGCCACGGCAAGCTGCTCTACAGCCAGCAGGGCGGCGAGTTCGAGAAAGCGCGCTCGCTGGCGCCGGAAGACCTGCTGACATTTTTGAACAAGTGGAAGCCGGCGGCGTAGGCTCGCCGGCCTGAACTGCTGCTGAAGAACTCCTTCACCGCCCTGTGTCGCCGGCTGAAGCCGGCTCGGGGACATAAATCAAGGCCTCATCGGCACGACTGAAGTCGTGCCCTGACACAAGGCTCGCCTCGTCGGAGTTTTTTCCAGCAACCAGTGAACTCGGCCCCGGAACAAGCCTCTCAAGGCCGAGCTTTCGGTGGCTCGCGCAGTCGCTGCGGCTTTTACCTCAGACGCTAAAGCGCATGTCGATGATGGCGTTGGAATATGCACGCCCGAAGGGCGTGCTCCACCCATGATTGCAAACCACCGCTGGGTGCGGAATCCCTCGTCGCGCCTGCGGTTTTAGTGTATAGTTTCAGCCACTCTGCCAAGCCGAAATTCAGCGTCACCTTCGCTTGCTTCGTCGAGACATTCTTGCAAAGGAAATAAAACGCATGCGACTCCCTTACGGTATGCCTGTGTCCAAACGGCTGCGCGGCTGCCTGCTGACGCTGTTGGCTATGACCCTGCTCATCACTGCGGCAGCAGCCGGCGCACGCACTCCTAACGTTACGATCACCCTGAGCCCCAGCGTGCCCAGCCCGGAGCTGGTGGGAACCAGCGTCACCTGGACCGCGTCGATTTCCGGCGGCCAGCAGGGCCACACCTACGATTACCAGTTCAGCGCCGCCTTGCAGGGCCAGAACCAGATCGTGCGTGACTTCCAACTGCCGAACTCCTTCGTGTGGGTACCGTGGCAGGTGGAAGGAACCTACGTGGTGACGGTAGTGGTGCGCGACATCACCACGCAGCCGTATACCGTGTACGCGCCGGTGTCGGTGAACTACCAGCTGAATCCGATCGTCACGCAGAACGGGCAGTCGGCGGTAAACATCACCGGACATCCACTGGTGGCGCTGTTCAGCGCCGGACCATGCACGGCGGGGCATAACATCCGCGTGCGCTTCAACCCCAGCGGTGCTACCACCAGCATGACCACCAACTCCCTTGCCTGCTCTTCCAAGAGCAATAACTTTCCTGGTGGCCGGCATGCTGCCCAACACGCAGTACCAGATGCACTGGGAAGAGTACGGCACCGGCTACCTGCAGAGCGGCTCGACGCTGACGTTCACCAGCGGCCACCTGCCCAACAACTTTCCGGTCAACGAGAGATTTCACGTCAACGTTCCGCCCACGCAGCACGATTCAGCTTTCCCGCTGACCGTCTTTCACATGGTGCCGACCCTGGGTCAACTCTTCATCTACTGGCCGGCGGCCACCGATCTGCAAGGCAATATCGTCTGGTACTTCCCGCATCAGGGTTTTCTGACTCGCATGGAGACTGGCGGAAACTACTTCCTCATGTCGTACACTGCGCTGGGTGAGTACGATCTGGCCGGCAATCAGATACTCGGTACCAACGTCGAGATCATTAACGAGCAGTTGGTCGCCAAGGGATTTCTCCCGCTGTCAGGTCTGAACAATCACGAGACGCGGCGGCTGCCCAACGGCAATATCCTCATCCTGGGCAGCCACGACGAAGCCTCCACGCAGTATCAGGGGGGAACCCAGCAGGATCCGGTCGATATTCTCGGCGACACGATCCTGATCCTCGACCACAACATGCAGTTGCAGTGGGCGTGGGACACCTTCACTCATCAGGATCTCAGCCGCGAAGCCACGCTGGACGATGTCTGCCTGCACGGCGGCGCGGGATGTCCGCCGTTTAATCAGAACTTCACCCAGGCCAACGACTGGACGCATGCCAACGCAGTGCAACTTACCGCCGACGGCAACCTGTTGCTCTCCGAGCGCAGCCAGGATTGGGTGCTGAAGATCGCGTACGCCAACGGTACCGGCGACGGTCACGTTATCTGGAAGATGGGTCCGTACGGCGACTTCACCATGCTGAATCCGCCGTCGAATCCTTGTGGTGATCCGAATGTTTATCCCTGGTTCACCCACCAGCACGATCCGTCGTTCCGGCCCGGCAGCGGGGTTACCGAAACTCTCACCGTCTTCGACGATGGGAACTTGCGCCATACGCAATGCGGCGGCGGTGACAGCCGAGGCATGGTGTTGTCGGTTTCCGAGTCGATGCACACGGTCTACATCCAGCTGCAGGCGGACTTGGGCGCTTATTCTGCGGCGCTGGGAAGCGCGCAGCTGCTGGCCTCGACCGGGAATGCGCTGTACGCCAGCTTTGGCAACGGCTTCCTCTACACTCCGGACAACTCGGTGCAGTCGACGGAAACCGATATGACCGGTCATATCGTTTACCAACTGCAAGGCAACGACTGGTCCTATCGCACCTATCGGGCAGCCGACTTGTACACGCCGACCAATCCGTAGATTTTCCGGCGGATATTCCGACAAGACACCCGCTCGAGCGGGTGTCTTTTTTTGCCGCGAAACGGAAATGTTTGAGCGGCCGGACTGCAACGATTTTGGAGTATTCGGGAGCTGCGGCTTAGTGTATATTCACCGAAATCCCGCCGCTCCTTTGCGCCCGTCAGCCCAAATTTAAGATCGCGGAGAATTCAGATGCAGACGATTCGGAAAGGTTCCGTTGCGAAGACGTGTGCCGCACTGATGTTTGCGATGTTCGTCCTCGTCAGCGCGGCTTCGGCCGCAACCCGCTCGCCCAATGTGACGGTCACCCTAAGTCCCAGCCTGCCCAGTCCGGAATTGCTCGGCTCCAGAGTCACGTGGACGGCGAGCCTCTCCGGGGGCCAGCAGGGCCACACGTACGACTACCAGTTCAGCGCGGCGCTGCAGGGGCAGACGCAGATCGTGCGCGACTTCGATCTCCCGAACTCGTTTGTTTGGGTGCCATGGCAGGTGGAAGGAACCTACGTGGTGACGGTGGTGGTGCGCGACATCACCACGCAGCCGTATATCGTGTACGCGCCGGTGTCCGTGAACTATCAGCTGAATCCGATCGTCACCCAGAACGGGCAGTCGGCGGTAAACATCACCGGGCATCCGCTGGTCGCGTTGTTCAGCGCGGGGCCGTGCACGGCAGGCCACCAGATTCGTGTGCGCTTCAACCAGAGCGGTTCGCAAGCGACGAGTGCGACCAACGCGGTTCCCTGCTCCTCCCGCAGCGCGAACTTCCTGGTGGCAGGCATGCTGCCCAACAGCCAGTACGAAATGCATTGGGAGGAGTTCGCCAACAACTTCCTGAACAGCGGTCCTAATCTGACTTTCACCACGGGACATTTGCCGAACCTGTTTCCGGCCGAGCACTTCACGGTGAATACGCCGCCGACGCAGCATGACGCGACGTATCCGATCGTGACTTACCATCTGATTCCCGACGTCGGCCGGCCATTCGTTTTCTGGCCGACGGCCACCGACCTCAACGGAAATGTGCTGTGGTACTTCCCCCAGCAGGCGCTGGAGACGCGCTCGGAGACCACCGGCAACTTCTTCCTGATTGAGCAGATGGTGCTGCATGAGTACGACCTGGCCGGCAACGAAACGCTGCGGACCAATGCGGAGATCCTGAACGAGCAACTGGCCGCGAAAGGCTATCCGGTGATGTCCTCGTTCAATGCTCACGAGACGCGGCGACTGCCCAACGGCAACATCCTGCTGCTGGGTGCGCGCGACGAGGCGTCGACGCAATACCAGGGCGGCACGCAGCAGGATCCGGTGGACATTCTCGGCGACATGATTCTGGTGCTCGACCACAACATGCAGTTGCTGTGGGCGTGGGACGCATTTGCCTGGCAGGATCTGAGCCGCTACGCCACGCTGCACGAGATCTGCGTGCACGACAGCGCCGGCTGCCCCGCGTTCAGCCAGCAGTTTACGCAGGCCAACGACTGGCTGCACTCCAACGCGGTCCAGCTTCTGCCCGACGGCAATATCCTGCTTTCGGAGCGCAATCAGGATTGGCTGCTGAAGATTGCCTACGGAAACGGCACCGGCGACGGACACATCATCTGGAAGATGGGGCCGTATGGCGATTTCACGGTGGTGAATCCTCCCGGCGGAAGCTGTGGCGATCCCAACGTATATCCGTGGTTCACCCATCAGCACGACGCGGCGTTTCAGCCGCAGAACGGCATCACGGAAATCCTGACGGTGTTTGACGACGGCAACCTGCGGCACTCGCAGTGTGGCACCGGCAACAGCCGTGGCATGATCCTCTCGGTGAATGAGGGAGCGCGCACGGTTTATGAGCAGACGGCCGCGGACCTCGGCCACTACTCTCCGGCGCTAGGCGCCGCGCAGTTGCTCAGCATTCCCGGCAGCCCGCTGTATGCCAGCTTCGGGGATGGACTCATCGGTGGCAGTGAGGGAGCCGTGACCACGGAGATCGACCTCGCCGGACATATCGTGTATGAGCTGGGCGTGAACGACGGTTCGTACCGGTCGTATCGATTGAAGGATCTGTACACGCCAGCGCTGCCGTGAACCGGCGGTCAGGGCGTCATGAACCAGAGGCACCTGAAGCGATTCAGGTGCCTGTTTCTTTGCTGCACGGAAGATAGCAAAGCGCGTCCGAGCTGCAGTCGACAAGCGGCGAGAGTCGCGGTAACCTAGGGAGCATTTCCGGCCTCGTCTGCCAGGGGAGGATCTGCTATGAAGTGCATTCGACTAACTGTGGCGCGAACGCTTGCTCTCGGCGCTGCCTTGCTGCTCACCAACTTTGCCGCCGGACAAACCTACAAGGTGCTGCACAGCTTCGGAGGGCCGGGCGACGGATTCAGTCCCAACGGTTCGGTGATTTTCGACGCCGAGGGAAATCTCTACGGCGCAACCTGGGACGGTCCGGTCAGCAATGCGTGCAATGGGAACGGCTGCGGCACGGTGTTCGAGCTGAAGCCGAACGGCGACGGTACGTGGAGCGAAACCCTGCTCCATGAATTTCATGGTATCGACGGCGCTTTCCCGGCCGAGGGCCTGGTGAAGGATAGTTACGGCAACCTCTATGGAGTCGTCGGATGCACGACTACTCCGCCCTATTGCGGCGCTTACGACGGCGGCATTTTCCAATTGGCGTCGCAGTCCAATGGAAGTTATGCGTTTTCGATCCTTCAGCGTTTTGCGCCGCACGGGACCACCGGTTATGGGCCCGGATGGTTGGCGACTGTTCCGAATAACAATATTTACGGAGCTCTCGAGGGCGGCGGAACTTCCGGCGGCGGTGTCGCGTTTGTTCTACGGCAGAGCGCTGGAGGCAGCTGGTCTCAGGTGATTGCCCAAAATTTCGGCCCCTACGCCGGGCCTCAGGCCTCCGCCCCATACGGCCCGATCGCTGTGGACGCGAATGGCAATGTGTTCGGCTCCACATGGTACGGCGGCAGCAACCAGGTGGGAACGGTGTATGAGCTAAGTCCGCATGGTCCGCTGCACTGGATTCAGACCGTCCTCTACAGTTTCGCACCGCCCGTCCAGGAGCCGAACGGAGTGACCCTCGGCCCCGACGGCAGCCTTTACGGAACGACGCAAGCCGGCGGCTCAGGCCACGGCACCGTTTTTCGTCTGACGCCAAGCGGCAACGGTGCGTGGACCTACACCCTGCTGTACAGCTTTCAGGGCGGAACCGACGGAGCTGTTCCCTTCGGCGCGGTCACGTTTGATTCTGCCGGGAATATGTATGGGGTCACGGTGCAGGGCGGCTATGCCGGCTGCGAGTATGGCGGCTGCGGGACGATTTACAAACTGACCCACTCGGGAAGTCAATGGATCAAGTCGACGGTCTATAGCTTCGAGGGCGGCACGCAGGGCTATGATCCGATCGACCAACTCACCCTTGATGCGGCCGGCAACATTTACGGCATCGCCGATTTCGGCGGAGCCTACGGCCAATATAACGGCCTGATCTACGAATTCACGCCCTAGCCGGCGAGGGAACGCGACGCAGAAATGCCAGCCCGTGCGGCTGGCATTTTTTATTGCGGATCAGTGACTCTTGCCGAAGCCCTTGCGGCGTTGATGGCTGTAGCGGGCCAGCGCGTCTTCGATGATGGGCAGCGCGTCCTTGGAGGGCTGGATGTCGTCGACCTCGACGGCCTTGCCTTCCAGTTGCTTGTAGTCGAGGAAGAAGCGGCGCAGCATGGCGACCCGGTGCTCAGGCATCTCCGCGGCTTCGTGGTAGGAGTTGAACTCCGGATCCTGCGTCGCCACGGCAATGATTTTGTGGTCGCGCTTGCCGGAATCGATCATGGTCATCAGCCCGATGACGCGCGCGTGAATCAGGGTGAGCGGCACCACGGCTTCCTGGCACAACACCAGCACATCCAGCGGATCGTCATCTTCGGCGAGCGTCTGCGGAATGAAGCCGTAGTTCGCCGGATAGTAGACGGCGGAGTACAGCACGCGGTCGAGCTTGATGAGGCCGCTCTGCTTGTCGAGTTCGTACTTCACGCTCGAGCCAAAGGGAATCTCGATGACGGAATAAAACTCGTGCGGCAGGTGTTCGCCGGGAGAGATGTCGTGCCATGCATGGGTCATGAATTGGGCGTCCAGAAAAGAAATTCGATGCGCAATTGTAGCTGAGGAGCTGCGCCACGCCAGGTTACAAACATGCGAATGGTGAGGATGAACGTCAACTAGCCCGGCGTTCCCACGCCAAGCAAAATTGCTTCGCACCGGGCGGACCCCTAATTTCGTACAAGGCATGCAGCGCCGCTAAGAGACTCGGCTTTTTTGTGACGAAATACACGTCCTCCTATTGCCTTCCCATAAGAAGCGTGGCAGGATACCTATGGGAATCCAAGAGGAACGAAAATGGGTGACAAGAAGGATGTCTGGCAGGGAACGCTGGCGCTGATGGTGCTGAAGACGCTGGAGTCGATGGGGCCGCAGCATGGCTACGGGATCGCGCGGCGCATCGAGCAGATCAGCGGCGACATGCTGTCGTTGAATTACGGAACGCTGTATCCGGCGCTGCTGAAGCTGGAGCAGGAAGGCTCGATCGCCTCCGAGTGGGGCACGTCGGAGAACAATCGCAAAGCCAAGTTCTATCGCCTGACGCGTGCCGGCCGCAAACAACTGGAGCGTGAGGCGCGGGAGTGGGAGCAGACGACGTCGATACTGGCGCGCTTTCTCGCGCCGGGCACGGAGCAGGCATGAAGCGAGTGCGCGCGCTGCTGCTGCGAGTGGCCGGTCTGTGGTCCAGCGGCCGGCGCGAGCAGGAGTTCGCCCGCGAACTCGAAAGCCACGTGCAGATGCAGGTTGAAGACAATCTGCGCGCGGGCATGACGGCGGAGGAAGCGCGTCGCGAAGCCGTGTTGAAGCTCGGTGGAGTGGAGCAGACGAAGCAGGCCTATCGCGAGCGCGCCACCGTGCCGCCGCTGGAAAGCCTGCTGCACGATGTTCGCTATAGCCTGCGGCAATGGAAGAAGAATCCCGGCTTCACCATCATGGCCGCGGCCGTGCTGGCGCTCGGTATCGGAGCGAGCACGGCGATCTTCAGCGCGGTGAATCCGATTTTGTTTCGGCCGCTGCCCTATCCCGAGGCGCGCCGAATCATGATGGTGTGGGAGAGCCGACGCGAAGGCTCGCCGCTCGATGCGGCCTTCGGAACATTTCAAGGGCTCAGCGAGCGCACGCGTTCGTTTGAGTCGCTGGCGGTGATGAAGCCGTGGCAGCCGGCGATGATCGGCAACCGCGAACCGGAGCGCATCGACGGGCAGCAGGTCAGCTCGGCATATTTCCGCACGCTTGGCATTGCGCCCGCTCTGGGCCGCGACTTCACGGCCGCAGACGATCAGTATCACGGGCCGAAGGTCGTCATCCTCAGCGATGGTTTGTGGCGTCGCCGCTTCGCCGCCGATCCGGCGATCATCGGCCGGCAGATCACGCTCGACGACAACTCCGTACACCGTCATCGGGGTGATGCCGCGCGGGTTCGAGAATGTGCTGGCGCAGACGGCGCAAATCTGGGCGCCGCTGCAATACAATCCGGCGCTGCCGGTCGATGGACGCGAGTGGGGACATCATCTGCAGATGATCGGCCGCCTGCGGGACGGGGTCAGCCGCGAGCAGGCGCAGAACGAAAGCACGACCGTCGTTCAGCAGCTCGGACAGATTTACACGCAAGGCTACGACAATTCCGGCGGACCGTCGCGCGGCGCGTTGGTGTACGGCTTGCAGGATGATCTGACGCGCGATGTGCGGCCGGTGCTGCTGGCCATCCTCGGCGGCGTGGTGCTGGTGCTGTTGATAGCGTGCGTCAACGTCGTCAACCTGATGCTGGCGCGCGGGGCGCAGCGGCGCGCGGAGTTTGCCATGCGCTCGGCGTTGGGAGCGAGCCGCCGGCGTCTGCTGCAACAGTTGCTGACCGAGAGCCTGATGCTGGCGCTGCTGGGCGGCGCGTTGGGTATTGTGCTGGCCAATGCTGGTGTCGGCATTCTGCTGGCCTTGAGTCCGCCGGATTTGCCGCGGCTGCACGCGATTCGCGTCGACGGCTCGGTGCTGGCGTTTGCCTTCGGCATCACCACGCTGGTCGGGATCGTGGTCGGCCTGGTGCCCGCGGTGCAGGCTTCGCGGAACGATCCGCAAAGTGGATTGCAATCGGTGTCGCGGACTTCGACGCGTCATCAGCAGCGGACGCGCCGCGTGCTGGTGATCGTCGAAGTGGCGATTGCGCTGGTGCTGCTGGTGAGCGCGGGCCTGCTTCTGCGCAGCATTCGCAAGCTGTTTGCGATTCCGCCGGGCTTCGATCCGTCGCATCTGCTGACCATGCAGGTGCAGGAATACGGCCGCGCGACCAATAGCGACTCCGACAGCGCGCGTTTCTTCGAGCAAGCATTGCAGGCGGTGCGCGGTGTACCCGGTGTCGAGAGCGCGGCCTTCACCAGTCAGCTGCCGCTGAGCGGCGAAGACGAGGGGAACAGCCTGCAATTCGAGTCGTACCCCAATGAGAAGGCGATCGGCGCATTTCGCTATGAAGTCTCGCCGAGCTATCTCGAGACCATGCGCATTCCGCTGGTGAGTGGCCGTCCCCTTAGCGAGCACGATGACGCGAAGGCTCCGGGCGCCGTGCTGATTAGCGAGACACTAGCGAAGCGGCTGTTTCCGCACGGCGATGCTGTTGGGCAGCGCGTGCATATGGGGCCGGACCTGGGCCGCGCGGATGCGCCGTGGCATACGGTGGTCGGAGTGGTCGGCGAAGTCAAGCAGGTATCGCTGGCGTTGAACGATGGCGACGCGTTTTACGTGACTCCCACGCAGTGGGCATGGGTCGACAGCACCCAATCGCTGATCGTGCGAACCCATGGCGATCCGGCAGCGCTGGCGCCGGCGGTCCGCAGCGCCATCTGGTCGGTCAACAAAGATGAGGTAATCGTGCGCACGGCGACCATGGACGAGCTGGCGGCAACGTCGGAGGCGCAGCGGCACTTCGCTCTTGTCTTGTTCGAGGCATTCGCGCTGGTCGGATTGTTGCTCGCGGCCACGGGGATCTACGGCGTGCTGTCGGGCAGCGTCACCGAACGTACGCGTGAGATCGGCGTGCGGGCTGCGCTGGGTGCATCGCCCGCCGACATCCTGAAGCTGGTGCTGAGCCAGGGAGTGAAGCTCGCGGCACTTGGTGTCGTAATCGGACTCGCGGTTGCGCTGGCTTCGAGCCGAGCGCTGACGACGCTGCTGTACGAAGTTTCGCCGGGCGATCCGGTCACGTACCTCGAGGTGACGGCGGCGCTGCTGGCGGTTGCGATCCTGGCCTGCTGGATACCGGCGCGACGCGCGGCACACGTCGATCCGGCAATTACGTTGAAAGCGGAATAAATGATGAAACTGTTGCGAGCGTGGGCACTGCGGCTGGGTGGGCTGGTTTCCAAGAGAAACCGCGAACAGGAATTCTCCGCCGAGCTCGAAAGCCATTTGCAGATGCAGATCGAGGACAATCTGCGCGCGGGCATGTCGCCCGACGAAGCGCGACGCGTTGCCCTGGTGAAGCTCGGCGGGCTGGAGCAGACCAGGCAGGCTTATCGCGAGCGCGCCACGCTGCCGTTGCTGGAGAGCGTGGGGCAGGACCTGCGTTACTCGCTGCGTCAACTGGTGAAGAATCCGGGCTTCGCGTTCACTGCAATTTTTGTGCTGGCGCTGGGCATGGGAGCCAGCATTGCGATCTTTGCTTTCGTCGATGCGGCGCTGCTGAAGCCGCTGCCGTACCGCGATCCGGCGCGGCTGCTGTATGTGACCGAGAGCGCGCCGATGATTCCTCTCGCCAATCTGTCGTACATGGACTACGAGGATTGGAAGAAGATGAACCGGACGCTGAGCTCGCTGGATGTGCTAACCGGCAGCGCGTACGGCATCAACACCTCATCCGGATTGCAGTTGGCGCCGGGAGCGCGGGTGAGCGCGGGGTTTTTCCGCACGCTGGGCGTGGTCCCAGTTCTCGGCCGCGACTTCCTGCCGGGCGAAGACAGTGTGGGAGCGGCGCACGCCGTTATCCTGAGCTACAACGGCTGGCAGAAATGGTTCGCGGGACGGCCTGATGTTGCCGGCCAATCGATCACGCTGAGCGGTGTGCCCTACACCGTGGTCGGAGTTCTGCCCAAGGAATTTCATTTTGCCCTGCGCGGCCGCGCGGATTTCTGGGCGGCGCTGCAGCCGGTGGGCGGCTGCGAAAAGCGGCGGAGCTGCCATAACATCATCGGCGTGGCGCGCTTGAAGGACGGCGTCTCGGCTGCGATGGCCAAGGCCGATCTCACCACCGTCGCGGCACAGCTGACGAAGCAGTATCCCGACAGCAACAACGGCCAAGGCGTCGCCGTCTTGTCGCTGACGGACGCCATTCTGGTCGACAGTCGTCCGATACTCCTGCTGCTGCTGGGTGGAGCGCTGTTGTTGCTGCTGATCGCGTGCGTCAACGTTGCCAGCCTGTTGCTGGTGCGTTCCGAAAGCCGCAAGCGCGAGATTGCAGTGCGTGGCGCGCTGGGCGCAGGTCCGGCGCGGCTCATCCGGCAGTTCATGACGGAGGGCTTTGTGCTGGTGGGCGCGGGCGCTGCGCTGGGGGTTGCCGGATCGTACGCTGCCATTCGCCTGCTTCTCAGCCTGATCCCGCACGACATGCTGGGCAGCATGCCTTACCTGAAGAGCGTAGGCCTCACACCTCGCGTGCTCGGCTTCGCCGGAGGGGTGGCGCTGTTTGTTGCCATCGTCTTCTCGCTGACGCCGATGCTGCGGCTGTCCTTCGGCAACGTTCGCGATGGCCTGAGCGAAAGCAATCGCGGCTACGCAGGAACGGCGTGGCGAAGGCTGGGAGCGAACCTGATCGTCGTGGAGCTGGCGACGGCGATGGTTTTGCTGGTGGGCGCCGGCCTGCTCGGCAAAAGTTTCTACAAGCTGCTGCACGTCGAGCTTGGCTTCCAGCCCGATCATCTGGCGACGGTGGGCGTGATGGCTCCCGATGTCGGTTATGACAAAGACGAGCAGCAGATCCCTCCAGCGCGCAAGATCCTGCAAAGCGTGTCGGCGCTGCCCGGAGTGCAGTCGGCTGCGCTCTCGACCATGCTGCCGGTGACCTACAACGGCAACACCACCTGGATCCGCATCGCCGGCAAGCCGTTTCACGGCGAGCACAACGAGGTGAACGAGCGTGACGTCAGCGTCGACTACTTCCGGACGATCGGGGCATCGCTGCTGAGCGGCCGCAACTTCACCGACACCGACGACGCCAAACATCCGGGGGTGATCATCATCAATCGCAAGCTGGCCGACCTGTACTTCCCGGGCGAAGATCCCATCGGCAAGCAGATCGGCGACACCGAGCTGTCGGCGAAATCGATGCGACAGGTTGTCGGCGTGGTCGACAACATCAAGGAAGGCTCGCTGGACGAGGAAATCTGGCCGGCCGTGTACATCCCCTTTGAACAGAGCCCGAGCACCTACTTCTCGGTATTGCTGCGTACATCGCAGGCGCCGGAGGCGATGATTCCGAGCCTGCTGACGGCGGTACACCAGGCTGTGCCGGACTTTGCCACGCTGGACGAAGACACCATGGCCCGCCGCATCGAAGATTCGCAGGCGGCCTACCTGCATCGCTCGTCGACGTGGCTGGTCGGGGGCTTTGCCGGACTGGCGCTGCTGCTGAGTGCGGTCGGACTGTATGGCGTGATTGCCTACTCGGTCAGCCAGCGTACGCGTGAAATCGGAGTCCGCATGGCGCTGGGCGCGCAACGCGCTGCGGTATATCAACTGGTGATGAGCGAGGCGGGATGGCTTACGGGCATCGGCATTGTGGCTGGGCTGGCATGCGCGATTGGCGCGGCGGCGCTGATGCGCAAGCTGCTGTTCGGCGTGCAGGCGTGGGATGTAACGACGCTGGCCGCGGTAAGCGTGGTGCTGGCAATCGCGGGGCTGGTGGCCAGTTACATTCCGGCGCGGCGCGCGGCATCGGTCAATCCGGTCGAGGCGCTGCGGGCGGAGTGAGCGGAGAAAAGAAAAGGGCGCAGAGCGGTATTACTCTCTGCGCCTCTTAATGTTTGCGCTCATGCGCGCTTAGTAGCGATGTGGCAGTTTCTGTTCGGTTTCGATTGAGCTCGTCAGGCACCCCACAACGTAGCTCACAACGATGATCCCTACCACGGTGATCGTGACCAGATCCAAGTGGCACCTCCCCCACCGACGGCTGGCGTCGGCCATGTTCGTCCGCTTTCACGCCCCTTGAATGCTTTAGACCCTTGCAGAAAGCAGAAGTTGTGGATTGTTTGTAGCATGATTTCAATCTGGTTACAGCAAGAAAATGCAACGGCGGGGGAGGATCAGGGCCCTCAGCGGCTAAAGCCGAGCTCGGCGGGCCGGTTTGCGGACCGCCTGAAGGCAGTCCCTTTCAAAGCAGCCCGCTCTCGGCGACGACTTTCAGCAGCGCGTCCGGGCCGTCGGCACCTACGACGTAGCGGTCGGCTTCGACTTCAGGCCACTCGCCGTAGATGTGGCCGATGAAGACAATCTGGCCGGCCTGCTTGCTGTCGCGAAAGATGCGGATGATTTTGCGGGCGGTGGCCGTGGGCAGGTGATGACAGATGAGCGCGACGTCGAAGGGTACTTTGCTTTCGGCGGCTTCGACGGCGTCCTTTTCGGTCATGATGGTATTGACTTCGTGGCCGGCAGATTCCAGCACGCGCTGGCGTAGTAATGCGAGTTCCTGGTCGGTGCTGAGGACAAGAATTTTCATCGGGCAAATCCGTGCGGGAGGCTGCAATTAGCTCTTGCGGAGGATATCAAAAAGACCGCCCGGAAGGCACCGGAAATTGTTGAATTCAAAGTTAATCGGTCATTTCCTGCGGAAATGGGAAGCTGATGCGGGCAAGTGTTTGACACGGTTTCCGTGGTATATTCGGCAATAATGTTGAACGCGCTCCTATGGTGGTTGCACGATCACGCCCTCTATCTTGAGGTGCTGGTCGTCGTGTTTAGCGGCTTGTTCGCGCTGTATGCCGACACCGTGCGTCACTTCCTGTCGCTGCCACCGCAAAAGCTGAGCAACTGGACCCTGAAGGCTCGGCTGCTGTCGGTGAACTCCAAGCTCTTCAATCTGTGCGAGTGCCATAACAACTCTTTCAACACGCTGGTGCACATTGCCCGCGCGATTGTGTTCGTGCTGCTGCTGATGGGCATGTTCCTGGGCGGCATCTTCCTGGAGGTGGTGGCGATCCGTTCGGCCAACCGCGCCGGTGTCGAAGAGGCCTACAGCCGATTCCATGCCAACCTGGATATCTCGCTGGCGCTGGTGTTCATCGTGGTGGTGTGCTGCCGTCTGCTGCTGCTGGGCGAGTTCCTGTATCGCCTGCGCAACTTCAAAGGCTATGACCACTACCTGATGGAGCATGTGGCCGAGCTGGAAGAGAAGCTGGTGGTCGCCGAAAACTCGCGCGAGTCGGTTCCCGACTAATCTCTGCCGTCGAAGTTGCGGCAAATCTACTGTATGTCCCGCAAGATCATCGTCCACGTTGCGGTCAGCGCCGACGGCTTTATCGCTCGCCGGGACGGCGCCTTCGATTGGCTCGACCGGCCGCATCCCAAGCACAACTACGGCATGGACGGGTTCTACCAATCCATCGACACGATTCTTTGGGGGCGAAGAACCTGCGACATGGCACTCGACTTCCAGAAGCGCGGCGTTGCGGGCGCGGCCTTCGATACGCGGGTCAACAACTACGTGTTCACCCACACACTCCCTACAGAACCGCCTCCGGCCAGCGTTCAGTTCATCGATCGCCCGATCAAGGAGTTCGCCGCGGAGCTGCGCTCGCAGCCCGGCAAGGACGTCTGGATCATGGGGGGCGCCGGCATCATTGGGTCGTTCCTCGATGCGGGCGAGGTCGACGAGTTCCTGCTGACGGTGATCCCGGTCTTCATCGGCGAAGGCATTCCGCTGATGGCGCCGCGCCAGCGTACGGTTGAGTTGAAGTTGATTGCCAGCAAGGCCTTCGAAGATGGCGTGGTCACGCTGCATTATTCCGTCCAGCGGTGAGCGCCAGCTCGCAACCGATATCCAGCCGCTCGTCCCAAACCTGAGTGACAAGTTGCTGCTCCTCGTAGCATCCTTACTGTAATGAGGGGTATCAGGATTCTGGCCAATCCGGGGCGTTTTTGGCTTACGTTCGCCTTGCTCAGTCTGGGCGCGAGCGTTGTGGCCCAGGTGCAGCAGGCTGCGCTTGTGCCCACTCCACCACGCCCTCAGCCGGAGGCCAGCGCGACGGGCGGAGCAGTGTTGCCGCTGTATCGCGCGCTGCGCAACGTCGGCCTCGATCCGCAGGCGGTCTACAAGATTCGCGAAGCCGAGATCGACCGTGAGGATGTACACATTTCGCTGAACGACGGCACCATCGCCTTCACCGAAGCGGTCGACGGCCACATCACCGGCGCATACTTTGAAGGCGACGGCGAAGTTCTGATCCGGCCTCCTGACCGCATGGAGCGCGCCTCACTCGGCCTGTTTACCAACGCCGGTGTGCTGGAAGAAGCCTTCACTTCGGCGTATCTGCGGTTCAACGACGACACCGCGAAAGAGCTGAAGCCCTATTTGCGGCCGCCGGATGAGGCGGCTGATTTTGTTGCGCACAATGATGGCACGGCACGCACCCTGGCGCAGATCGACGCCATGCGGCTGTGCATCTCGTTCACCAGCGCGCCCGCTACGGCCGCACCCGGTGAGCCGCCCTTGATTGCCGATCAGCTTCTGCACGCGCGCATCGCCGGTGAGCACCTCGGGGTCTTCGACGTTTTCTTCGACACGCGCAGCCCCGAACAGATCGTTGTCGGCAACGCATCCTCGCACGAAGACCAGACTTATTACGACCTGTGGATGAGTTTCCCGATGAGGTCGCTGCGCAAGACGGCGCTCTCGGATACGCGCTTCGGCGGCCCGGGCGGACCGCTGTGGGCTCCCCACGTGCTCTCCATCAGCAAGTACACCATCAACGCTACCCTCGATCCTTCGCGCAATCTCTCGGTCGACGCCACGCTGGATATCGACGTGAAGCAGGGCGGAACACGTATCGTGCTGTTTGAGTTGTCGCGCTACCTCCAGGTGAAGCAGGTGGAATTCGAGGGCAAGCCGCTGGAGGTCATTCAGAACGAGGCGATCGAAGGCAGCGAGCTCTCGCGGCGCGGCAACGACACGATCGCCGTGGTCTTCCCGTCGCCGCTGCTGCCGGGGGCGCATTTTCCGCTGCGCTTTACCTACGCGGGCTCGGTGCTGGCCGATGCCGGCGGCGGACTGCTTTACGTTGGCGCGCGCGGTACCTGGTATCCCAACCGCGGCATGGCGATGGCCGACTACGATCTCACGTTTCATTTTCCGGAGAGCCTGACCCTCATCGCTACCGGCAAGAAGCTTTCGCTGGAGCGCGACGGCAGCGGCTTCGTCGGGCACTGGGTGAGCGAGCAGCCGATCCCGATTGCCGGCTTCAACGTCGGCGAATATGTGGAGAACTCGGCCAAGGTCGGGAAGATTGAGGTGGACGCCTACGCCGCGCGCGGCAGCATTTCACGGCGCTCGTCGCCGGAGTCAAATACTTCGCCGCCGCTGCTGTCGCCACACGCGCCGGGAACGCTCGAGCCGGTTCCCATGCCGCCGCCGCTGCAGAATCCGGCGAGCATCGGCCAGTCGCTGGCTGACCGCGCAGCGGAGACCTTGACCGAGTTGTCGCAGATGCTGGGGCCGTATCCCTATAGCACCTTGTCGCTGACGGAAAATCCCAGCGTGGAAAGTCAGGGATGGCCGAGCCTGATCTTCCTGTCGAGCTACGCGTACTTGCAGCCCGAGCAGTTACGCGCGATGAATCTGCCGGAGGCGGACGCCGTCATCTACAGCGAGGTGATGATGCCGCACGAGCTCTCGCATCAGTGGTACGGCGACAAGGTTTCGTGGGCGAGTTATCACGAGCAGTGGCTGCTGGAAGCGCTGGCGAATTACTGCTCGCTGCTGCTGCTGGAGCGCACGCATCCGGCAGACGTCGAACTCACGCTGGAGAACTATCGGCAAATCCTGGCCAGCCGCTCGCGCGATGGACGACCCATGGTGGAGGCCGGTCCGGTGACGCTGGGCAGCCGGCTGTCGTCGTCGCACTTTCCCAACGGCTACGAACTCATCGCGTACGGCCGCGGCACCTGGTTGATTCACATGCTGCGCTGGATGCTGCGCGATGCGTCCCGCACGGCCGCGAATCCCGCAGGCAATGACACTGTGTTTCTGGGGCTGCTGCGCACGCTGGTCGAAAATTATCAAGGGAAACAGATCACGAACGCCGATTTTGAAGCGGCTGTGGAGCAGGTGCTACCGCAGTCTCTGTGGTTCGAGAATCGCCGTTCGCTGGATTGGTTTTTCGATGGATGGGTGAATGGCACCGCGTTTCCGCAGCTCGAACTTTCGGGAACGAAGTTCGCGCATACGGCGCGAGGCACGACCGTGAGCGGCACGATTCAGCAGAACTCGGCGCCCTTCGATCTGGTCACCAGCGTTCCGGTGTACGGCATGGTCGACGAAAAGCCGGTTTACCTCGGTCGCATTTTCGCCGAAGGCGCCGACACGCGCTTCACTCTACCCGCGCCCGCGGGTGTGAAGCACGTTATGCTTGATCCGAATCACACGGTGTTTTCGCAGCCGTAGCTTCGCGGAATGCCGCCGGCTGAAGCCGGCTCAGGTTCGTGTAGGGCACGCGTAACCCAGCGCTCCCGCGCTGGCTGAAGAGGTAGCGTCCAGCCTGCGGCGGAACTTTCGGATGGTCCAGTTGGCTGCGAAAATTCCGAATTGTCTGTACGCGCGGCGGATTTTGGATCGTCCCTTCTGCTGCATACGCTCCCAATCGCTTGCGCACGCGGCGGCCTTTCTGATCGTCCGTTTCTGCGGCCTCACTTCCAGGCTGAAATCTGCCGGGGTATTGCGCTATCATTTCGCCTATCCCACGAGGTGACAGTTTGACTGCAAGACTTTCGCGCCGCAACTTCCTTGCGTCCGCCGGAATCGGTGTCGGTGGCCTGGTGCTGAACCATGCGCCCTACGCACGCGCGTTCGATTTATTGGACCAGGCGCAGCCCGGCCCCAAGCCCATCATCTTGCAAGCCACAACGCGCACGCTGGAGATTGACGGCAAGGCCGCGACCGTCATGGGTTTGCTCCAGCCCAACGGCACGCAGGGCATCGAGTCGGTATACGACACGCCGTTTCGCGTGAACCTCGAGAACAAACTCACCGTTCCCACCGGAATTCACTGGCACGGGCTGCATCCGCCGAACAATCAGGATGGCGTGCCGTGGGTCACCGAGCCTCCGCTGCGTCCCAACGAGAGCGTTCTGTACGACTTTCCCCTGACTCCGGCAGGCACGCACTGGATGCACTCGCACTACGGCTTGCAGGAGGCGAGCCTGTTGGCCGCGCCGCTGATCGTGCACGAGAAAAGTGACGATGCGCTCGATGAGAAGCAGATCGTGATCATGCTCGGCGATTACAGCTTTCTGCCGCCGGAAGAGATCTTCGCCAAGTTGCGTGCGGACGCCAAGAAGGCGGCGATGGATGCTTCGGCAATGAAGATGGACGCGAAGCCCGATGCCAACGACTGGAATTACGACGCCTATCTCGCCAACGATCGCACGCTGAACGATCCCGAGGTGGTGAAGGTGGAGAAGTCGGGGCGGGTGCGGCTGCGCATCATCAACGGCAGCTCAGGCACGAACTACTTTGTCGATCTAGGCTCGCTGACGGGCGAGCTGTTTGCCACCGATGGCATGCCGATTGAGCCGATCCGCGCCACCCGCTTTCCGCTGGCGATTGCGCAGCGCATCGATATACGCATACAGATTCCTGCCGAGGGCGGCGCGTTTCCGATCCTTGGATTGCGTGAGCTGTCGCGCGAGCAGACGGGCATCATTCTCGCCACGCAGGGGTGCCACGGTTTCGCGGCTGCCCGTGCGGGCGGCGAGCGCTACGGGGCTGCTGACGCTCGACCAGGAGAAGACAATGGTTGCGCGGCATCCGCTGCAGCCGCGGTCAGACCAGCGGTCGTATGTGCTCACCCTCGGCGGCAACATGGCGGCGTACTCGTGGACGATCGATGGCATCGCGTTCAACGTGAACGATCCGCAGTCGGAAAAAGCAAGTGTGATGGTGAAGCAAGGCGAGCGCGCGGTGGTGAAGCTGGTCAATGAGACGCCGATGTCGCACCCGATGCACTTCCATGGGCATGCGTTCCAGGTGATCGACATCAACGGGCAGGCGATCAGCGGGGCCGTGCGCGACACCGTTCTGGTTACCGGCAACAGCAACGTGACCATTGCATTCGATGCGAATAATCCGGGGCTGTGGTATCTGCATTGCCACGTGTTGTGGCACCTGGCCGCGGGCATGGCGACGCTGGTGCAGTACGAGGCGTAGGGGTGTGGTTGATGATCCTTGGAGCGAGCCCTGTGTCAGGGCACGACCTTGGTCGTGCCGTTTAGCTGCGTAAAAGAGCAAGGCTTTAGCCGCTGCAACGGCATGCAGGGGCTGAAGCCCGTTTGATGAAAGGGTTCTTATCGGCACGACTAAAGTCATGCCCTGACACAAAACCAACTAACCCGGTTACACCACCGGCTGCGCGACTTCGGCCACCGGCTCCAGGTGCGCGGTGAAGTGCCGCAGGAATGGCGCCTGATAGGTCAGCTTCATGCCGCGAATCGCCAGCCGTCGCTTCCACACCGCCAGGATCACCTCAATCACGTAGTCGATGTGACTCTGGGTGTAGGTGCGCCGTGGAATTGCCAGCCGCACCAGTTCCATCTTTGCGGACTGTCCGAACATCAGGCTGCCGATCTCGACCGAGCGGATGCCGCCTTCCAGATACAATTCCGCCGCCAGCGCGCATCCGGGGAATTCATCCAGCGGGATATGCGGCAGGAACGCGCGCGCGTCGAGGTAGATGGCATGTCCGCCCGGCGGCTCTACGATGGGCACGCCCTGCTCGGAAATGTGGTTGCCGAGATAGGCGGTCGAGGCGATGCGATAGCGCAGGTAATCCTCCTCCAGCGACTCCTGCACGCCGACGGCGATGGCTTCCAGATCGCGGCCGGCCAGGCCTCCGTAGGTCGGATAGCCTTCGGTGAGGATCAGCAGATCTTTTTCCTGCGCGGCCAGGATTCCGTCGTTGGTGCAGAGGAATCCGCCGATGTTGGCCATACCGTCTTTCTTGGCCGACATGGTACAGCCGTCGCCCAGCGCGAACATCTCCTGCGCAATCTCTTTGGGCGTCTTGTTCTCGTAGCCGGGCTCGCGCTGCTTGATGAACCAGGCGTTCTCGGCGAAGCGACAGGCGTCGAAGTAGAGCGGGATTCGATACTTCTTGCACATCGCGCTGACGGCGCGCGCGTTCTCCATCGAGACCGGCTGGCCTCCGCCGGAGTTGTTGGTGATGGTCAGCATCACCAGCGGAACATGCTCGCGGCCGACGCGCAGGATGAGCGCTTCCAGCGCGGCCACATCCATATTGCCCTTGAAGGGATGCCATGCCGACGGCTGGCGCGCCTCGGCGATGGGCAGGTCGACGGCCTCGGCGCCGATGAACTCGATGTTGGCGCGGGTAGTGTCGAAGTGCGTGTTGTTGGGGATGACGTCGCCCTTCTTGCAGGCGGTGCTAAACAGGATGCGCTCGGCGGCGCGGCCCTGGTGCGTGGGGATGACGTATTGATAGCCGAAGATGTTCTGCACAGAATCGCGGAAGCGCTCGAAGCTGCGGCTGCCGGCGTAGCTCTCGTCGCCGCGCATAACCGCGGCCCACTGCTCGGTAGACATGGCGCCGGTACCGGAGTCGGTGAGCAGGTCGATGAGCACGTCATCGGCGGGCAGCAGGAACAGATTGTAGTGGGCGGCGCGCAACAGCGCTTCGCGCTCTTCACGAGTGGTCCAGCGAATGGGTTCGATGCTCTTGATGCGGAAAGGTTCAATGATAGTGGTGGTCGGCATGGGACTTACCTCTTGCGTAAGCTCCATGCTGGGCTTTTTGTGACCCGGGATGCAGTGATGAAGGTCACAGAATCCCGTGGGAACTTATAGTGGGGGCGATTAGAATTGCAGGCCAAACATGTGGACTCGCTATTCTTCAGCGTCGGAGCAACAGCGAACCAAAGCTAAAATCACCTTTTATTTGCTGCTTTTGCTGGCGATCAGTATTCCCCTGTACTGGCCGATCGTGCGGGAAAGAACCATCAATGCCGGCAATGACTTTTTCGTACTAGGTCTGATGTGGAGTGCCGGCATGGCCGGTCTGATTACTCGCCTGGTGTTTGAAAAGTCCGTGCGGGGGATGGGTTGGAAGTGGGGTAAATGGAAGTATCAGTGGGCTAGCTATTTCATCCCGATCGCCTATTCCTCGGTGGTTTATATACCGCTTCTCCTGGCCGGTTACGGAACCTTCACGCGAAAAGCCGCCAACGGACAACCGTTGCTCCATGCGCTTGGATTGCACAACACATCGACGGCATTGGCAATTGCCGCTTCGATCGCGTTTGACGCCACGGTCAGCGTGATCCCGAACGGTATCGTCGGCATGGGCGAAAACATTGGCTGGCAAGGCTTCCTTGTGCCCGAACTTGCCAAGATTGCTTCCTATACCCGGCTCTCTCTCATCGTCGGAGTGCTGTGGTTTCTCCATCACTTGCCGGTAATTCTCTGGGCTGACTATCGTGGGCGGGGGCCATTGTGGCTCGGCGTTCTGTGCTTCGGCATCGAGATTGTGAGTAGCAGTTTTATTGCGGCATGGATGCGTCTCAAGTCTGGCAGCGTTTGGACCGCAGTCCTTCTGCACGCCATGCACAACATCTTCATTCAGAGCGTCTTCGATGGAATGATCCGGCCGACGCCTCTCACGGCCTACCTGTCTGGCGAGTTCGGAATCGGAATCGCGATATCCACTACGGTAGTAGCGTATCTGCTCTGGCGACGTCGCTCTGAACTGCCAGAGCAGCGTCGTCCTTAGAAGGTTTGTCATCACGACGAGGGCTTTAGACCGAGGAGGGATCTGCTTTCTTGTGTTCGGCGAGGGATATCCCCTGCGGACAAACAGCAGATCCCTCGCTACGCTCGTGATGACAATGTCGTTGGTGTGGCAGCGGCGAGGTGATGGGAAAGGGGCCTATGATCGGCCCACCTGAAGATGTGCCCTTTCAAAACTTACGCGACTTTGCGCGACTTGACCGCGTGGTTGGCCAACTCGTTGGCTTCGCGGTTTTGCTCGCGGGGGACGTGGGCGATGGAGAAGTCGATGGAGCGGGCGAGCTTGCGGCAAGTCCAGTTCAGCGAGTGCAGGCGCGGGCTGCGGCAGTTGTACTCGCCGGTCATCTGCTTCACGACCACTTCGGAGTCGGAGATAGACCTGGAGGGTGCGGGCTTTGACGGAGACGGCGTGCTGCAGGGCTTCCAGCAGGGCAACGTATTCGGCGACGTTGTTGTCCTGGTGGCCGATCCACTTGGCGATGCGGGTGGTCTCGCCGCCGGGGCCTTCGATGACGACGCCGATGCCGGAGGGTCCAGGGTTACCGTGAGATCCGCCGTCGACGTAGGCTACCAGATCGGACATTCCGCTCCTGACTCTCCAATGTGAGGCACAACGGGCGTTTCGTCAAGGAACCGCGATGGTTCCTCTCGATTTCTACACTTTTGATGCGGCGTTTCTGTGAAAAAAATGTGAACCAGCGTTGAATATCGCCGGGGCCTATGCAGGAACTCGGCTGAATTGTTGTGTTTGCAGGAATAAATACCCACAAACAAATAACTCGCGATTGCACAAACCTTGGGCGTTGACATTTTTTCATCATCCGCTAGAGTTGGTTTCGTCGACGGCAGAAAAGGACAGCAACCAAAAGTAGCTGCTCCGAAGTAAGCTGAGTGATCGGTTCGAGCTGGGCGACCAGCCGCAACCGCCAGACCCGAAAAAACCGACTGCGCTGCGAGGCGTCAGCCGGGGTCAGGAAACCGCGAAAGCGGTGATCGCACGGAGGCTGAGGCGGTACATGCCTCCACGCAGTTGGCTCTCTCGCAGGAGCTGGCGGCTGGAGCATAACCAAAGCAGCAGCTTTCATCGGCGGCAGAAAAGGACGGCAACCTCGCGTCGCCGCTCTGAAGTATGCCGGGGGATCGGTTCGATCCGGGTGACCGGAACAACCGCCAGACCCGAAAAAACCGACTGCACTGCGAGGTGTCAGCCGGGGTTTGGAACCGCGAAAGCGGTGATCGTTCAAGGGCTGTGACGGTACATGCTTCCACGCTGAAGGCTCCCTCGCAGGAGTTGGCGGCTAGAGCATAACCAAAGTCACAGCCTTTTCTATTTCCAGCAAAACTTCCTGCCTGCCACGCAGCTAAGTCCCTCCGCACATTTTTCATTCTTATTTGCCCGCGATTCTGCGGATGGACTGTTCAGTTTGAGATCGCCGTGATTTTGGGTGGAGCATGCCTTCAGGCGTGCATCCACCCAGCTTCTTAGGCTTGCGCTTTAGCGCCTGAGGTAATGACATTACCCCAGCGGCTAAAGCCGGAATGTTCCTCGGATTCTTAACTGCACGCCTGAAGGCGTGCTCCACCCAGTGTGTCGCCGGCTGAAGCCGGCTTGGGCAACATAGACAAAGCTCTGATCGGCACGACTAAAGTCGTGCCCTGACACAAAGCTCGCTTCGGCCGGAGTTTTTCAGCAGTCTGCAAAGGCGTGCTCCACCCATGACGTGAGGTGGTTTGTGTCGCCGGCTGAAGCCGGCTTGGGCAACATGAACAAAGGCCTTATCGGCACGAGTAAAGTCGTGCCCTGACACAAAGCTTGCTTAGTGTAGCCGCCGCACCAGAAGCATGGTTTGATCGTCCTGTTGCTTGCCGAAGGCGAGCGCCAGCTCGCGCAGATTGCGAAAGATTTCCGGCAGTGGCTTTTCCGCCCACTGCTTCAGGCCTGACTTGATGGGCTCGATGCCCAGCTCTTCGCCGCGCGCGTTGGCGGCTTCGGTGAGCCCGTCGGTCAGCAGCAAAAGAATGTCGCCGGGCGCGCAATTGATCTCGCGCGAAGTGAACGTCTGCGCAGGCAGAATGCCCATGGGAAGGTCGGTGGGATCGTACTCACAGAAATCGCTGCCGGCGCGGCGAAAATGTACCAGCGCGGGATGTCCGGCGAGCGACAGCATCAGCTTGCCTGCGTGCTGCTGAAGAAAACCTGCGGTGACGAACATGTTGCTGGTCTTCAGTGGGTAGAGTGTCTGATGCACGCCTTCCAGCAGCCCAGCGCCGTCGCATCCGGCGATGATGCGGCTGCGCACGCTGGCCTTGAACATCGCCATCAGCACGCCCGGCGCAACGCCATGCCCGGAGACGTCGGCGACATAAGCAGTCCAGTCGTCGCCATGGGTGACCGCGTCGACCAGGTCCCCGCCGACCTCGCCGCTGGGAATCGAGGCGCCATAAATTTCATAGTTGCCGACCGTCATTTGAACGGCGGGCACCAGCGCCTGATGAAGTTCGCGCGCCAAAGCGATCTCGGTGTGCGTGCGAAAAAAGCGCTCGCCTTCGCGACCTGAGAAGAACAAGAAAAGCGAGTACGCCAAGCTGAGCGTCACCACGCCCCCGATGCCAAGCAGGTTCAACTGCGCGCCAATCGCGGAGCCTGGTGGAACCAAGGTGGCTTCGTGGCGAAACATCCGGCTCAGGATCTCGAAGCCGCCAAGTTCCGCGGCGATAATAACCGGCATCAGCTTATATTTCTTCTGCAGCGCAGCGTAGGCGAAGAGCGTAGCGAAGCCGCCCGAGAACAGTACGCCAAGGAAAATGTGCAACGGGCTCAGGTGTACGGTCCGCATCATCAGGCTAAGGAAGCCCAAGGTCGCGAACAGGGTGAAGATGGCGCCGTAGAACATCGCCAGCGAGCGGGGAGGGACGCTCTTCCAGAACTCGCCGCGCTTGCGCGCCGACGCGAGATAGCCCTCCCACTTTTGCCTGAGCATGGTTTGCATCGGAGCCCGTATCTTAACGTAACTCGGCGCTTTTGGGACCCAGAGCAACCATTCTCGAGCAGGCTGCCAAAAAACTCTTTGACAGGCTGGGTGTCGCCGGCTGAAGCCGGCTCGGCAACAGGAACAAAGGCCTTATCGGCACGACTAAAGTCGTGCCCTGACACAAAGCTCGCTTCGGCAGGACTAAAGTCCGTGCCCTGACACAAAGCTTGCTTCGGCCGAGTTCGGCAGCCTGCTAGGAAACGCACTGCAGGATCGAGCGGTCTTCAATCTGAATGCAACCTGTTTCGTCGGCGAAGGCGAAATTCTCCTTCGCGTCATCATCGGTCATCAAGGCCTCGCGGTATCTCTGATACGCAGCGAGATCGGCGAAGTTGATTAGTGCATACGCGATGTTGGTTGCGCCAGCAAGCTTAGTCGGCAGGAAGTAGCCCAGCAAGTCGCCGCCGCAACGGGGGATAGTCTTCGACCAGTTGCGGGCGTATTGCTCGAAGTCGTTGTGCTTGTGGATGTCGATGGTGTAGCGAATGCAGACGGTGATCATGAGCTCAGGTTAGAGCGCAGGCGGGTCATCCTGTTTCAGCGATTGCTGAAGGATGGTTGTCACTGCACCGCATGACCGAGCAGTCGCGACAACTCGCGTCTTCCGCTGAGCGAAACATGCACTGCGCGGCTGTGTTTATCCCGGGTGATCCAGCCGGAGGCAAGAAACTTGCCGCACACGGCGGCACCCAAAGCTCCTGCGAGGTGATCGCGGCGCTCGGTCCAGTCGAGGCAGCGGCGGGCGAAGTTTCTGCGCGATTGGCGAACGGCGTCGGCTTCAATGTTCCATTTGCGCAGGAAGTGTTCGCCGTGGCGTGTAAGTTCGTAGTCGCGCTCGCCTTTCGGTTCGATCACGCGCTCTTTCTCGAACAGATCCATCAGCTCAACTGCAAGCACGCCCGCCAGGTGGTCGTAGCAGGTGCGGGCGTAGCGCAACGCCTGATGCGAACTGCCGGGTTGAAATTTATCGGAGACGGAGATGACGCCCAGCGATTCAATCGCATGCGCGACCTCGGGCCGGGCAATCGAATAGTAACGATGACGACCCTGCTGCTTGACCGTCAAAAACCCGCCGTCGATGAGTTGCGACAGATGCATGCTGGCCGATTGCGCCGAGACGCCGCCGATGCGCGCGAGCTCTCCCGAAGGCAAGGCTCGTCCGTCCAACAAGGCAGCCAGCATGGCGGCGCGCGCCGGATCGGCGATGAGCGCGGCCGTCGAAGCGAGCGTGTACTTTGCGTTCATGATGGAAGCATAAACCCGATGCCGACAAGCATGTTTCAATCCAGGCTGAAATATGTAAACCGATGATTCTGTGCAGTGTTGATTGCGCATCAACCAAGCAGCTCTGAATTGCTTCTAAGATAGACATATGGGATTTCGTTCAGCCCTTGTACGTGTATCGTTTGTCGTTTTCCTGCTTTTGCCCGGCGCGATTCTTGCCGACACAGCGGCCTTCGATCTTCCCGGTCCGCGTGTGGAAGTGCGCGTCAGCCGCGGCAATAAAGAACTGCCCATCGGCGATGTTCCCAATCTGCAAGTCGGCGATCGCCTGTGGGTGCATCCGGATTTGCCGGATTCGCAGAGCGCGCACTACCTGCTGATCGTGACCTTTCTGCGCGGCAGCACGAATCCGCCGCCGGAGAATTGGTTCATCCGCATCGACACCTGGAACAAGAAGGTCAAGCAGGAAGGCGTGATGGTGACGGTGCCCAAGGGCGCGGAGCAGGCGCTGATGTTTCTTGCGCCGGAGACGGGCGGCGACTTCAGCACGCTGCGCAACAACGTTCGCGGCAAGCCGGGAGCGTTCGTGCGCGCCTCGCAGGATTTGACTCGCGCAGCGCTCGATCGCACACGGCTGGACCTGTACCTGAAGTCGGTGAAGCAGGTTTCCAACGAAGATCCCGACAAATTGAAGGAGGAGTCGACGCTGCTGGCGCGCAGCCTGGGCATCAAGCTGGATGACGACTGCTTCAAGAAGCCGGTCGATGAGCAGGAGACGTGCCTGACGCAGAATTCCAATCAGCTGGTGCTCGACGATCCGCACAGCCAGTCGATGGCGGCGCAGCTCGCCTCGGGACCAGGAGCCGACCTGGTTGGACAGATCAGCAGCACGCCCTGGGCGGGCGCAGGTTACTACAGCGCGTACGTGGGAGCGGTGGTGGACGTGGTAAGGCTGATGACCAGCTTCCACACCGCCGACTACCAGTACATCCCGGCGCTGGCGCTGCCCAAGCAGGATCAGCTGAATCTTCAGCTCAACGCGCCGCCGTCGTTTGAGAAGCCGAAGTCGGTGCTGGTGATCGCGCTGCCGGCGATCGAGGCGCCGCAGCTTCCGCCGCTGCACGCGGTCGATCCCAAGGGAGTGTACTGCCTGGAGAGCGCGGCACTGGTGCTGCCGGTACAAGGCGCGCCGCTGGTGTATTCCACCAGCCTCGGACATGGATGGGTTCTTCATGCGTATGCGAAGTCGGGCGCGTCACTCGACATTCCGGTGAAGGCCGACGCCGCGAAGGGCGGCTTCGTGGTCGACCCGAATCCTTATCGGGCGGAGAACCTCGATCCCAATCCGCCGGCACCCCCGACCCTGGCCGACGTTGCGAAGCTGGGACCTGACGTGAGTGGGACATTGAAGGGGCAATGGGGCTTCGACAAGTTTGAAGGGCCGACCTTCAGCCTGCGAACGGCCACGAGCTTCGAACTGGACGGTGGTTGCCGACGACAAGACAGCGCTGATTGTCGGCCGCGACGACACGCTGCATCTGAAGTCCGATCAGGCGGCATGCGTGGAAGACGTGACCGTGGAAGACTCGAAGGGCAAGAAGCTGAAGGTCACGCACAAGGCAGAGAAGCCTGACGAAATCCAGGTGCAGATTGCGCTGAAGGATGCGACCGCCGGCGCGCTCAAAATGCAGGTTAAACAATATGGGCTGACGAAGCTGGATGACGTCTCGCTGAACACCTATGCCGAGGCCGGGCATCTGGATTCGTTCAGCGTCGATGCCGGCGATCACCAGGGCGTGCTGACGGGCACGCGTCTGGACGAAGTTGCGAAGCTGGATGTGAATGGCGTGCAGTTCACGCCGGGAGCGCTGAATCGGGCGGGAAGTCTGGATGAGCTGCAGATGTCGGCTGACTCGTCAGCAGAAGTGAGCGCATTGAAGGCTGGTGAAACGCCGACTGCGCACGTCACGTTGAAAGATGGCCGCGTGTTGAATCTAGATGCAAAGGTGCAGTCGCCGCGGCCGAAGGTCACGCTGATCAGCAAGAGCATTCAGCCCGATGCGTCGGCATCGTCGTCGCCGATCCGGCTGCAGGGCGATAATGAGCTGCCACAGAATGCGACGCTTGCGTTCTCGTTGAAGAGCGACGTGCCAGCAAGCTTTCCGCATGACGAGATGATCGAAGTAAGCACGAGCGACGGGTCGGGGAACATCATGCTGAGCCTGGGAGATGGGACGCTGACGTTGCAGGATTCGCAGACCGTGCTGGCGACGCTGGATCCGAAGAAGCAGTTGGGAGCGTCGGCGTTTGGGCCGCTGCGCTTCCGCGCGGTCAGCTCGAGCGGCGAGAAGGGGGACTGGCAGCCGCTGGTCACGCTGGTGCGCTTGCCGGCCCTGGCGGAGTTGCGGTGTCCTCACTCCACCGATCAGCAGTGCACGCTCAGCGGCTCGGGCCTGTATTTGCTGGACTCGGTATCGACCGATCCGCAAATGCAGCAGAGCACTCCGGTGCCCGACGGCTTTGCAGGATCGACGCTGAATGTGCCTCATCCCAACGGGCAGGATCTTTACGTCAAGCTGCGGGACGATCGCTCGACGGTGAACAAGCTGGACCTGCCGGTGTTGCCGGAGCAGTAGCTAGGCCGCGCGGGGACGCGGAAACTTCTTGCGCGCGTCCGGATTGCGGCGGGCGATGTCAGCGTTCAGCACGGCGGCGAATCCGACCCAGGCTGCGTAAGGCACAAAGCAGAGCGCGGCGCCGGTGTCGACCTTGCGCGCGGTCGCAATGTAGCGGACGATCATGCTCTCCAGGGCAACAACGTCGGCCAGCGCGCGCACCGGTCGGTGCTCGCCGAAGAACAGCTTCGTCCACTCGGCGTTCGACGCCAACTGTGCTGCCCACAAGCGAAGCGCTCTGGAACGTTCGGGGGAATCTTCTCCCTGCCACACGCGCCAGCCGGAGATCGCCATCAGGCTGTAAAGCGTGCTCCACACGATTGGGAAAACGTAATCGGGCGGATTGTAGCTTGGCTTTTCCAGCCGGCTATACCAGAGTTTGGTGCGAGGGTCTTTGGGACTATAGCGCGAGCCGAACCACGCGGCGCCGGCAACAGCCGCGCCGAATCCGGCAAGGGCGAGGAGGGATTTCGTATTCTTGGCCATGAGGTTTCTCCGAAACGCATTCCCCTTCTAAGGTGCGGATGGCAGCAGAAATGTTGTACGGGAAGCCATGGCTCAGGTCACGGTAGGGACTTGACCCTCCAGCTACAATGCTGGCCATGCGCTTACGTCTCGTCGGTATATTCCTGATCGGCCTGTTTCTGTTTCCGGTTCGACCCGCTCTTTTCGCCCAACAGAAGTTTCGTCTGCAGACCATTCACGTAGTGGGATCGCAGCGGTTTCGGGAAGATGACCTGATCGCCGCTCTCGGCCTGAAAACCGGGATGACGGTCGACGTTGACATGCTTAAACGGGCGGCTGACCGGCTGATGGCCACTGGGGCTTTGGCAAACCTCGAATACAGGTACACTCCCCTGTCGAGCGGCTTGGAGGTGGACTACACCGTAGCCGATGGCACGGACTTTCTGCCCTGCCATTACGACAATATCGTGTGGCTGAGTGCCGATGAACTTACCAAGGCGGTACACGGGAAGGTGCCGCTTTACGATGGCACGGCGCCGAGCAGCGGTGATCTTCTGGACCAGGTCAGCCACGCGATTTCCGAAGTGCTGGTGCAGTATCACGTCGTGACGCAGGTGCGCGCTGAATTGCACACGCGCGGAATGAGCGGCCCGGTGGATGGCATTGCGTTCGTCTCCGACACGATCAAGCCAAAGGTGCAGGAGATCACGTTGACCGGCGCCAACCTGATGACGCCCGAGGAGAAAGTCGAAAATACCAAGCGGCTGATCGGCGACGACTACTATGCCGGCAATTTCCACGACTCGCTGATGAACGGCTTGTTTTTTCTCTACGGCAACAAGGGCTACCTGCGTGTTTCCGTGGGCGAGCCGCAGATCAGGTTCATCGGCGATCCATTGCAGGCTCTGCTCGCTTTAACCGTGCCAGTTGATGAGGGTCCGCAGTACCGCTGGCAATCGATTCAGTGGAGCGGCAACAGCGCTATTCCGACGACCGAGCTGCAGAAGATGGTTCCGGTGCGTCCGGGCGAAGTCGTTGACCACGGCAAGCTCGACATGGAGCTCAGCGGCGTCCACAAAGCCTACACTTCGAAAGGCTATCTTGCGGTCAAGATGCAGCGCACGCCGACCTTCAACGATCCCGAGCACACGGTCACCTACGCCATCGTCCTCGCCGAGGGCGATCTGTTTCGCATGGGCACGCTCCAGATTACAGGGCTGGACGCCGGTACCGCCGCTGAACTGCAGAAGAAGTGGAAGCTGCAGCCGGGAGATCCTTACGACGAGAGCTATCTCGCCGCTTTCCTGCATGACAACGCCATGATCATCAACAGCCACGGACGTCCAAGGACCGTGAAGGCCACGCAAGCGCGAACAGAAGACAAGAAAGTCAACGTGGCGCTGCAATTTTAGTGGCAGACGGTTTTGTGACATAAGTCATAGCTGGGCGTGATGGCAACTGGCTAACCTCGAAGCATGAGCAGTTGCCGCATTCCAGAGATTGAGGACGCTCCGAGTTCAGTCAGCGAAACATCCGGCGAAGATCGAGCTGCGAAAGGCGAGGCGCGGCCGAAGAAAAAGCTGATTCGTCGTACGGACCGTGATGACTCGCAACAGTTACGGCTCGCAGTACAATCAGGGTTTCTGGCGCTGAATGTCTGGATCGGCGTGCAATTTTTCCAATGGGTTCGCTGGGCGGAGACGGCGGGGCAGACGAGAGCGGTCGAGCGTCCGGCCGGCGTCGAGGGCTGGCTGCCCATCGCCGGGCTGATGCAGCTCAAGTATGCCGCGGTCACACACCAATGGCCGGCGATTCATCCCGCGGGGCTGGTCCTTTTTGTCGCATTTCTGCTGATTTCGTTTCTCCTGCGCAAGGCCTTCTGCAGCTGGCTTTGTCCGGTAGGCACGTTTTCTGAGTATCTGTGGAAACTGGGGCGGTACACCTTCCGCCGCAACTTTACGTTGCCGCGATGGCTCGATATCCCACTGCGTGGGATGAAGTATCTGCTCCTTGGATTCTTTGCTTATGCGGCCGCGACTATGTCGGCCGAAGCCATTGTTGCGTTTCTATCTTCTCCCTATGGACTGATCGTCGACGTGCGCATGCTGAACTTCTTCCGCTTCCTCGGCGGGACGGCGGCGTTCGTACTGCTTGGCTTGGTTATTGCGTCGTTGTTCGTGCAGAACTTCTGGTGTCGCTATCTTTGTCCATACGGAGCGTTGCTGGGGCTGGTCTCGATGGCGAGCCCGCTGCGCATTCTGCGCAAAGAGGCCACCTGCATCGACTGCGCCAAGTGTGCCAAGGCCTGCCCGGCATCGCTGCCGGTCGACAAGCTGGTGCAAGTCCGCTCGGCCGAGTGCACCGGGTGCCTGGAATGTGTGGCTGTTTGTCCAGCGAAAGACACGCTTATCTTCGCAGCTCCAGCGCGCCAGCCAGTGCCGGCTTGGAGTGTGGCCGCGGCAATCATTGTGCTCTTCTGCGGACTGGTCGGTTATGCCAGGATCAGCGGCCATTGGGACACTCGCCTCCCCCGGCAGATTTATTTCCAATTAGTCCCGCAAGCCAGCGAGGCGCAGCACCCGTAGGAATCTGTCGTCCGGAGAAGTGCTTCGGCTCGACGAAGGATCTCTGCGGTTCGCTGACTTCGAATCCGCTGTCGAGAGATCGCAGATCCTGCGCTTCGCTCGGGATGGCCAATCGATACAGGTCCCAACTGTGGCGTTGAAGAAGCCGGAAGGCCAAGGGTCCTCGCCATTTTGCGCTTTCGTTATTTGCGCGCACCCCTCAAAATGTTGTCCGCGAGTTGTACCTCAGGGTAGGACACATGGACACACCTTTATTTGGCACGCTCTTTGTGTGCGGATCGATGATTATTTCGGTAGTGGGGCTGATCATCGTGCGGCGTTTCGTGAACCTGGAGTGGCTGAAGAAACATCACGAAATCGCCAGCTACTTTTTCCTGATGATCGGTACGCTCTACGCCGTGCTGATCGCGTTTGCGATTTACGTGGTCTGGACGCAGTTTCAGGATGCGGGCGCGAAGCTGGAAGCCGAGGCCAACGCCGTTGGCGACCTGTCGCGTATGGCTGCAGGGCTGCCCGATGCGCAGCGCGCCCAGATCCGCACCGCTCTGCTCAACTACATTCACGCCGTGCTCGACGATGAGTTTCCTGCCATGGCGGAGGGCCGCGAGAGTCCGCGCACCTGGGCGGCCATGCAGGCGCTGATGGATACCTACACAAAGCCGAGCATCACTGACGTGAAGGACCAGGTGTTCACCACCGAATCGCTCAAGCACCTGAACGAGCTTGTCGAACTTCCGCCGCTCGCGCCTGTTTACCAGTCGAGGCACGGTGCCTCAGCTGTTGTGGTATCTGCTGTTCGGGGGCGGTGCGGTGCTCATCGCGTTCACTTACTTCTTCGGACACGAAAGCGTTGCCTGGCAGGGGGCCATGACCGCGGCGCTGGCCGGAACGTTGTCGTTCAGCCTTTATCTGATCATCGCCTTTAACGGGCCGTTCGATGGGTCAACCCGGGTCAGCCCATCGCCGTATCAACTCGAACTGCAACACGTTTCGGCGCGATATTGACTGACGCTATTTCTGCGGCTGCTTGCCGGGATTGTAGGTGATGCCCCTGGTCTCGAAGAGGGTCGGTGCCATCGCAGTGTTGTAGCTGGCCGAGGTGATGAAGCGCTGATTGGCCATCTCGCCGTTGCGGTTGCGCACCGTGCTGTACGGCGTTTGCACGCCCTGCACCAGCTTGTAGTTGCTGAAGATGACGGACTCGTCGTCAAACTGCCGGTCGACGGGATCGCGCCAGCTGTAGGCAACGCGCACCGGCAGCCGGGTCTGCGCGTCGATGGAGATGGTCACGCTGTCGTTGTCGCCGTTGAGCACCGTTACCTGGTCGGCGAGGTTGCGCTCCACCATCGCGGTGCCGTCGTAGAGGATCATCGTCTTCGGCGTTGGCAGCCATTTGCGGACCACCCACTCCAGTGAGTGATCGCGCCGGCGAAGATAGTCTTCCATCTCCTTCGGATCCTGGGTGCTGGTGCCTTTGTAGGTGATCTCGTAGCCCTGGTCGCCGGTAAAGAGTTCGACGACGTCGCGCTGCTTGGTCAGTTCCAGCCGCTCCTTGTCGGGCCACTCCCAGAAGCGCCAGAACACCGTGCCCATGCCGCTCGGCTGTCCGTGATAGAAGCCGTAAGTGCGTCCCTCGCTCTGCATGTTCTGGATGTTGAGATAAGCGTCGCCGCCGAGGGCGCGAATCATCTGGTTGAGCAGGTCGTAGGCCTTGTGAACACTCTCGTCCTTGGACGCAGGCGAACTGCGCCGTTGGCCAGCTTGAGAGAGCAGACGTGGCTACTGGCGCTGGCGGGGCAGTTTGCGGCTGCGAGGTTTGTGCGAACGTGGTTGCAACCGAGGCGACTGCGAAGACAAGGAATGTGGCGGCCCTGCGCATGGGAGATATTCTACGCGGTTCCGTGCGGAAACTCTGAAGTGCAGCCCGAATGGAGGCCTGTTACTCGTGGCAATAGCAGGTCCTTCGACTGCGCGTCCCCCCGCCGAAACTGCGGCACCGAAGTGCAAGGGCGCGGGCGCTTCGCCCAGGACGGCACTCTCGGACTGCGTTGGCAGCTACCGCTTCTTTCGCTGCTTGGCGCGCTGCGGGCGCTCTTCCACGATGGCGAACTGTATCCGGTGCTGCGTGCGATCGAGGCGGTCGACCAGCACTCGCACGGAATTTCCCATGGCATAGGTTTTGCGGTTGCGCGCCCCGATGATCTCGCGCGTGTTCTCGTGATACTGATAGCGGTCGTCGGTGAGCGAGGCGAGCGGCACCAGTCCTTCGATGAACATGTCGTTGAGTTCGACGAACATGCCGAACTTGGTGACGCTGACGATCAGACCATCGAACTCGTCGCCCACGCGGTCTTCCATGAACTTCATCTTCTTCCATTCCATCAGCTCACGTTCAGCTTCGTCGGCGCGGCGTTCGGACTGGGAAGATTCCTCGGCGATGTCGTGGAGTTCATCCTCGGGGATGGGACCGGAGAGTCGCTCGGACGGTTGAGAGCCCGGTCTTGATCTCGACCAGAGTCCGCGGTGCCTGACGTGGCCGCGCTTCCGAGCTGACTTTGACCTTTTCGACCACGGTGAGGGCGTTTCGCTGTGCGCCACTCCACCGACTCCAATCGGCACGCCGTGATCTTCACGCTCAGCGGATTCGTGCAACACGTCTTTCAGGATGCGATGCACGATGAGGTCGGGATAGCGGCGGATGGGCGAGGTGAAGTGGGTATACGTTGGCGCGGCGAGGGCGAAGTGACCCTCGTTGATCTCCGAATAGCGGGCCTGCTTCAGCGAACGCAGCATCAGGTACGACAGGATGCGCTCCTCGGGTTTGCCGGCAATCTTCTCCGTCAGCTTTTGGTACATGCGCGGCGTGATGTGGACTTCTTCGGGGATCTCGACGGTCTTGGCGCGCTGGCCGGTGCCGTAGCGATCGCGGCGCTCGGCCTTGAACTGCACGCGCTTGACCGGCAGCGGCCCCACGCCGAGCGAGTAGCCGAACTTTGCCGCGATGTTCTCGAAGTCGTAGACGCGCTTGGGATCGGGCTTCTCGTGGATACGGTAGAGCGACGCGATGCCTTTGTTCTCGAGATAGCTGGCCACGCACTCGTTCGCCGACAGCATGAACTCCTCGATGATGCGGTTGGCGATGTTGCGCTCCGAGCGCGTGACGCTCTTCATCAGGCCGTGCTCGTCGAACTCGATGACCGGCTCGGGCAGGTCGAAGTCGATGGAGCCGCGGCGCTCGCGCTTGCGGTTGAGGATCATCGCCAGCTCGCGCATCAGTTCGAAGTCGTCGACCAGGCGGTGGTAGTGCGCGCGCTGCGCCGGGTCGCCTTCGAGAATCAGGTGGACGTTGGTATACGTCATGCGCTCGGCGGAGCGGATCACGCCCTCGTTCAGGGTGTAGCCGACGATTTCGCCCTGGTGGTCGATCTCCATGACGCACGACAGCACCATGCGGTCCACCTGCGGGCGCAGGCGTGCACATGTCGGTGGAGAGTTCGATGGGCAGCATGGGGACGGCGCGATCGGGGAAATAAACCGACGTGCCGCGCAGGCGCGCTTCCAGATCGATGGGCGACCCTTCGCGTACGTAATGGGCGACGTCGGCGATGTGGACCTGGAGCTCGAAATTGCCGTTCGACAGGTGGCGGACGAAGACGGCGTCGTCGAAGTCGCGTGCGGTCTCGCCATCGATGGTGACGATGGGCAGCGAGCGGTAATCCTGACGGTGGCGTAGTTCGCTGGCGTGGATGACGGGGTCGAACTGCTGGGCTTCCTGCAGCACCTCGACGGGGAAGCGGTGCGGCAGGTGGAACTTGCGGATCATGATTTCGACATCGACGCCGAAATCGTCTTCGTAGCCGAGGATTTCGATGACACGGCCGCGCGGATTGCCGGTGGAGGAAGGCCAGTCAGTGATTTCGACTTCGACGACCACGCCTTCGAGGTCAGTGAAGTCGTGACGGGGGGCTTCCGAGCCGAGGACGCGATCTCGGGATTGTTTGCGGGACGATTTCTTTCCCTTCGTTCCCGACTCAACGAGTGGTGGGTGGAGTGGATCACCCGGATCCCACCCTCTCGCCAAATTCGGGCGAGAAGGATGGGGCACCCGTTCTTCCTCGTCTTGTTTCTCGCCACTGGGCCACTCCAGGCCGTGGGGGATCACGATCTCCTGAGTGACCTTCTCGTCGATGGGAGTCACGTAATTGTTTCGCGAGCCGTGATGGAAGGTGCCAACCACGGTGGGATTACCGCGGGTGAGCACGCGCAGGATGCGGCCTTCGGCGCGGCCGTCGTCCTTCTTGCGGCCGAGTTCTACCAGCACCTGGTCGCCGTGCATGGCCGAGCCTATGGCGTTCGGCGGAATGAAGATATCGCCTTCCAGGGTGCTGCGCTGGGCGGCGTTAGGAACGACGAAGCCGTAGCCGTCGCGATGCATGCTGAGGCGGCCGGCGACGAGGTTCTGGCGGGCGGCCGCGTGCTCGGCTAGGGTGTAACGGTCGCGGCCGGTCTCGATCAGGCGAGCGCTCTTGACCAGCGCTTTCAGGCGCTCGGCCAGTTGCCGCCGGTCTTCTCCCCGCAGGCCCATCTCGCGGATGAGCTGCTTGTACCCCGCCGAGTGGTTTGGCTGGCGTTCGATGTGGCGTAGGATAGCTTGGTCGGTCAGCATGGGAAAGCAGCAGCCAGTAGCCAGCCGCCAGTTGCCAGTTGGAGCAAGGATTTCGGTTGGTTCATCATTCTTCGAATCGGCATAGTCGAACGACGAGTATCCAGTAGTCACCACACAGTTTCAATTATCAACTGACTACTGGCTACTGACGGCTGGCTACTGCGTTCTAGTTCCTTTCTCCTAGTCCGTTCCCTGATTGCCAACTGAGGCGGCGGGAAAAAACACGTAAGGGTATTCCCTGATATAAGAAGTCGCTGTATGGTAGCAATAATTACATCGCACGGCGCTCCGCGATAGCTGCTGGAGGCGGGCGATAAAGTCAGAATAACCGCACCAAACCAGCAGGTCCTGAAGAAAGAGCTGTGGAGTTTCGGTTTGGCAAACGAAGTGCCTCTCCAAGCACTTAATACTTCAGAAAGGATTTTGAGTACACATCATGTGGAAGCCTACCAATGCACCCTCACCCTCCCCGGCACCGAGCCCTGAGCCGCAACAGCGGACGTTTACCCCTCCGGCTGAGCCGCTGAGCGCTCCGCGTCCGGCCGCCGCCCCTCTCAACACCCAGGAGCAGGCGACACTCGGCAAATCGCTGGTCATCAAGGGCGAGGTCACAGGTTCTGAGTCGCTGTATATCGACGGCCGCGTGGAAGGTTCGATCAACCTGCCCGGCAACCGTGTAACCGTGGGCCGTAATGGTGTGGTCTCGGCCAACATCTCGGCGCGCGAGATCGTGGTGCTCGGCAAGGTGCGCGGCAATATGACGGCCAGCGATCGCGTCGACATCCGCGGCGAAGGTTCTTTGACCGGCGATGTCGTGGCCCAGCGCATCAGCATCGAAGATGGCGCGTACTTCAAGGGCGGCATCGACATCCGCAAGCCCGGCCAGAAGGTGAACGGCGAAGCCAAGGAGAGCGCGTCGGCTCCGTCCAGCGAGCCCTCGGGCGCCGTCGCAGCGCGGGCATAACGATTCCCGCAACAGGACCGGCGCCCGGTTGACCCGAAACCGGATGAGACCGCTGTCCTTGGTGGGTTCTCCTGTTGACTTCGTCGCAGGGTGGCATCAGTCTCTGAATTGAGGGCGGTCGCTGCGCCGGCCGCCCAACGTTCCGAGGCCAGAGGTTGCGTCATGTGGGACCGAATCCTCGAGTTACTTCCCGTAGGCTGCCGTCATCGTCACATGTCGCTCCCGTTCTCCAATACCTCCCCGCGAAAAAAGTCCTCCGATTCTTGGGAAACGATTTCCGACACCGGCTCGCATCCCTACGTGGTCTGCCTGGATTGCGGTAAGCACTTCGATTACGACTGGGCGAATATGCGCGTAGTGAAGTAGCTGCCGGCTCTCGGCCGATCAGCGTGTGGTACGAACTCAGCCTTATTGAATTGTCATCCCGAGCGAAGTGGAGTTCGCGCAGCGAACGCAACGTGGTCGAGGGACCTGCGGCTGGTCCGCAGCGGCAGTGTTTTCACTGCAGGCGAATCGCACGGCCCTCCGCTCCGGCGGGCACAGAAGGGCGGTCTCCGGTCGGGATGACACGAGAGACGCACCGGCTAAGTTCGGAATGGCATTTACTAGCGGGGACGCAAGAGCAGATCCCTCGTCGGCCTGAAGGCCTCCTCGTGATGACAATTGTTGGTGGGACGGGCATTCTGACTAGCCACTAGCCGTTAGCCACTGTCGTTCACGGTTCGATTCCGCCGGTCGTCCGATCCACCATTGGTTCGGGCTGGGTCACGGCAGCGGGCTTTTTTCTGCGGCGCAATTCATCCGGTAGTTTCGACTTTGTGACCCACAAGCCAACCGCTACCGCCGCCAGCCAGACGCCGGTGATGACGGCCAGCGCGATCAAGTCTGTCTTCAGGCTTCCGCGCACGGCGAAATAGCGGCCCACAGCGAAGGCTGCGCCTCCGGCGAAGATCGCCGTGACCAGCGCCTTGGTCAATTCGCCCCATGGCAATTCGGACAATAACACCATCTTCTTGCGAGTCAGCAGCCATGCCAGAACAACGGTGTGCATCAGGATGCCGATATCCGACGCAGCGGCCAGCCCGACTACGCCGAACTGGTGGAAGAAGCTGCGATAGATTGGCAGCGAGAGCGCGACGATGATGGTGCTGGCGACCATGGGCGTGAGCGTGTCGCCGGCGCTGTAGAACGCTCGCGCGTACTGGGCTTGCGCCGACCACAGCGCCAGCGACAGCGCGAACCAGAAGAAATAGGTTGCGGTTTCCTGCGCGTCGGCGAAGGTGAAGTGTCCGTGGCGGAACGCGAGATCGATAACCGGAAGGGCGGCGGCCATCATCCACGCCGATGCCAGGAACGAGGCCGCAGAAATGCGATAGACCGTCTGGTTCACGGTGTCGGCGAAGAGCTTGCGCTTGCCTTGTTCCCACAGGGAGGCGAAGAACGGCATCGAGGCCTGACCGGTTGCCTGTCCCAGAATCGAGATGGGGACCGCGAACAGCCGCTTGGCGTAGTTCAGCCGCGAGATGTCCCCGGCGCCGCCGGAAGCGAAGTAGCGCAGGATCCAGTCGTCGGCCGAGACCAGCGAGACGCCGAGCATCAGGGGAATCGACAGCCGCACCCACTCGCGGAAACCGGGGTTGCCCCAGTCAAAACTGAAGCCGTAGCGCAGTCCGCCCTGCGCCGCGCCGATTGCATTGATGAGGAATGGCCCCAGGAAGGCTCCGGCCAGCGCGCCCCAGGCCAGCGACTCGATGCCAAGATACTTCGCTCCCACGACGCCGCCAACGATGATGAAGACGTTGTATAGCGCGGGGCTCAGAGCGGGATAGAGGAACATCCGCTTGGCCTGCAGCACGGCAGAGACGATTCCGCCGGCGTAGAAGAAGATTTGCCCGGGGAGCAGAATGCGCGTGAGATGAACGCAGAGATCGACCTGGTCGGTGGAGAACTTCGGAAACACCAAGCGCACAAGTTGCGGCGTGAAGAGTTCCAGCAGAACGGTGCCCACGCACAGCACCGCGCTCATGATGGTGATGGTGACGTTGAAGGCGTGTTGCGCGCCGGCCTCGTCATCGCGCGAGACGTGGCGAGTGTAGATGGAGATGAAGGTGATCGACGCTGTGCCGCCGGCCAGGATGTAGTTCAGGAAGTCGGGTATCTGGAATGCGGCAAAGTAGGCGTCAGTGGAATGCCCGGCGCCAAAGGCCCAGGCGATGTACATCTCGCGCAGGTAACCGAGGCCCCGGGAGGCCAGCACCGATCCCATCACCAGCAGAGTGGCCGAGAAAGCCGAATGCTGATGCGAAGGCCGTAAGACGCGCAACAGCCGGGCCGCAAAGCCGGTAGGGTTTGCGCTGGAATTTTGTGCGTCTGAAGACGGCATCCGACTGCGATTTTACACGGCAGGCCAGCGCTTTCCGGAGTTGGATACGTGTAAGTGTCAGACTTCAATTGCAGTAATGCTCGATTTACCTTGCAGCAAGTTCGAATTATTTTGCAGTAAACCCAAGGGCTTCGATTCTTGAAGGTCAACTGCACGGTTGTTTGAAGCGCGCGGCATCTTGCTTAGTTTGAGGTGCAGTCGGCCAATAAGCAACGAAGACTGTTGGCCGTTCGGGACATCATTCGGAATTCGATTTGCAACGAAGACGCAACGTTCCGTCTTCACGAAGGTAACAACAGTTCGAACGCGCTCAAGGATTATTAAATTCAATAACTTGCACGTACCTCTGTTGTGGTGCAAAATGATGATCAAAGTTCTGCACGCTGACGTCCCGCCTGAGTACCAATTGCCTTCTAGAGGCACACGAAATGATCGGGGAAGAAGGTGCTCTTCGTCTCGTCCAGCGAGATTGCACGTCAAAGCGGGAAACGCCAACAGAAGGTGGCGATGATGTACATTGGAATTTCGAATGGAAGCTCTTGAGCAAAACGACTTTAACTGGGCTGAAACGCGGCCCACGGATGTCATTCAAACGGCGTGGCGTAATCTGGCGGCCGGCAGCGTCGAGCCATCTGACATTTCGCGCGTAACGGAGTTCCTTGCTCGCGAGTGGGCCCACTCGGCTGCCGATCCGCGCACTTGGCGAGCGTACTTGGCCGAGAGAGGAGTGGACCCTCAGCGCCTGGGGCGGCTTGAGAATCGCGACATAGAGCTCTACAGGGCCGAGTTCCTCTCCAGACTGGAAAGGAAGATTTCCTCGACCAAGGCGCTGACCGAAGCCATAGCGCTAACGAGCAACGACCCTAGCCGATTCTTGGAGGCACTTCAGCCTCTGTCCATTGAACTCAAGCAGTTGGTTTACAGCGCCGCAATCCGGGCTGCTGGGGGATTCAATCGCGCTCTGATCCTGAGCGTGCTGTCGAAGGAAAGCACCACATTTGCGGCAGGTGTTCTCTCGTCAGTAAGAACGACCCCCCTCATACAAATGCTGAGTCGGTTCTTGAATGGGTGGAGATTCCGCATACCGGGCGCTTCGGTAGCGACAGGCGCAATCAGCAGTGACGACATATTTGACCCTGATGCCGTTGACGTTTTGGAAGAGGTAGCGCAGTCGTCGTTGTTTACCCTTACACAAACTGTTGGGATGGCAGAACGTCAGAAGCGAAATGGGATGCTCTCGCTTGCAGTTTCCGCAAGCATTAGGCTTTTCGATGCACTGCCTGCAGCGCCGTTCTCTGAAACGTTGCGGCAGGTTCTTGCCGTGTTTGTGTCCACAGGTGACCCGAGTTCGGACCAGATGGGCAGGCTGTTAGCAGTATTGGAGCCGACGCAACAAGAGGCATCTATTGCGGAGCTCCTCGAAGGCTTCACGCCTGATCGCCTTAGAAGCCTCTTTTTGGAATACTCGCGGGCTACTCATGGAGGATCCGGAGGCATCAACAATCCTGTCTTGTTAGCAGCTGTTGTGGATGTGCTAAGGCGTCGTGATCCAGCTTATTTGGCTCAGAACGGTGAAACACTGTCGCGACTCTCGAAGTACCGCGGCCCCTATCTCCGAGCAGTGGCAACCATCGCGCAGCTTGAGACGGGACGAACTCGAAATCCGAAGCTCCTCAACCAAGCCATAATGAGTGCGTTGAAATCAGGCGCGACCGATGCAATGGCCAGATGGCTTGCGGACAATCCCTCTTATGCCGATGGTCTGCCAGTTTCGGGTTTGCCAGTTAGCAAGTGGCGCAAGTTGCTCCAGGAATGTACGAGTAGGCGCTCTGCTGCTACTTGGTCGCTTATCAGGGATGCGAACAAAATGTTCGATGCCACTGATGGTCAAAGATATTGGAGCGAGTGCCTCAATGCTGCTGCCGCTATGGCGGACAGTGAGCTTGCCCCTGGCGCTGTTATCCGGCTTCTTACGACCGCTAGAAAGCGAGGTTGGGAGCAACAAGTTAAAGACGTCACGTCCAAAGGGCCGGTGAGGCACTTTATCGACCTACGATTCTTGGACTTCGCATTTTCTTTCCCGGGCGGGATCGCGGAAGCTTTGCAACTCTTCCCTTGGCTAGCGGAAGCTCGCGTGTTGCCCCTCCTGGAGGGGGCGAGCAAAGGAATCTTAAGCGCAGAAACATTGTCGGCGGCTCTTGTAGCTCTGTCGGATAACGAAAGGTTTGACTCCAAGGCTTGGAAGGAGATTCGCGATTCTCAATTCCTAAAATTAGCTGCACAGACTCTGACAGAAGCAGCCGCTACTGCTTTCGAGTGGCTGAAGAATTACGTCGAAAGGTGGTCAGAGCGACGAGAAATTCTTAAGGAAAACATAAATTCACGGGTTTTGATCGGCGTTGAAACTGCCGTCCGCAACTCCGTCGAGAACGAGCGTCTGCGACAGCAGATCACTGAACTGCGAAAGTCAATTGACGTTTGGCGGAAGTCTTCATATGGCGTTACGGCAAATCCTCCACTACAGGTGAAGATTTCTCAGCTCGAATACGCAGGCACGACCAATGAAGCTCGGCTTAGAAATGCAATTCAAAACGGCTCAAAGAACCGCCCTGGATTCGTACTGTTCCTCGCATCGAATCCCTGGGCCCAGGACCTGTTGCTGGCTGGCGACGATCCAACCTTGCCGCGTCCGGGAGAGATAGTTCAAATGATGTTCGAGGGAGTCCGCGCCTTGGAGACGGCCAGACAACAGGGTGCCAAACTTCTTCATGGTCTCGAGAGTGCATTGCTCACGGAACTTGGGGTTGAGTTACGCGGACAACTGGCTGCGATTGAGAGCGAGTTGGCTGGATATTTTATGTTTCGCGATGTACTCGCTGAGGCAGGGCTTGCTTCAGTTGAGCCATTTCTTGGCCGAGTCATTGAAAAGGCGGAACTTTCGGCTGAGAAACATCGAGTTATACGCGAGCAAGCTGCTGTTGGCCGATCGCGCAATATCACGCTCGGGTTAAAGGTGGGGGAAACCGTTGTTGGAAGCGTAGACGTGGTTAATTCAGGAGATCCTGATGATTGCGATTGATCTGGGTACATCCAATTCTTCTGTTGCTGTGTATACTCCCGGTGGCGGCTCACAGATGATCCCACTGGAATTTGGGGACCCTCAGGCCTATACACCATATGTCATGCCGTCCGCTGTCTGCATTTGTGGCGCTATTGAGTGCCGCCAAAAATCCGTCGTGTTTGGCCATGAGGCAACCCGGCACACGTTCAACCTTTCCCACGACAGCAAGTTGCTTCAGGAAATGAAAATCTATTTCGATCGTGCGACAGCCAATGCTCCCACGCTCGTGCAGAGGCAGGAAGTCGTCTTGCTGCGAGAAGAGAACGGATTCTTGACTCCAGTCCGCAAGGTGTATCTCCAGCCGCACTGGGAAGGGAATGTACCGCTTGAGCCGAAAGACTTTGTGCCGGGCACCGCCAAGCTGGTTAAGGAGCTGATCAAGAAGGCCGTAGAAACCGGGGCTGATAAGAGCCTCATAGCTGTGGGTTATCCCGCGAGCTTTCACGGCACCGGTGTCCGACGGTTACGTGAAGCTGTGAAGCTAGGAGCATTTGGGGAGAGTGCTGATTATTCAGGTGTGCGGCTATACCCGGAACCATTGGCCGCGGCTCGAGCTTATATGGGCATTCAGGCAGGTAATTTTCTTGTATTGGATTACGGCGGCGGCACTCTGGACGTTACAACGATGAAAGTGACGACTCCGGGCGTTTTTGAACAAAAAAATGTTTACTGTAGCGGATTCCCAGAAGGTGGCGCGCGAATGGACGAGGCGATTCTCAACTATAGCCTGGCGAAGGGCGGCACAAAGCTCCAAGATTGGTATCAGCAGCAGCCTCTCAGAACAAAGTTGCGTATCAAGAGCAACGTCGAGTCCGTGAAGATTGCACTCTCTACATCCAACGAGGCTACGGTCGAGTTTCCGGGCAGCAAGATCGATCCTGTTCGCCTAACGCCTGGAGAATTGGCTCATGCGCTCCAGCCAATCATGACTCGCATGGTGGCGAAAGTCATGGAGACCATCATGAGAGGATTGGGCGGCATCGAAGACGTACAGTTTGTAGTCATGAGTGGGGGCTCATCTCTCAGCCCCGTTGTACAGAATAGCGTCTTGGCGATGTTTCAGCATATTCCCGAAGATCGCTTCATCGTGCCTGCCCCGGACAATCTTGAACAGGTTGAAACATGCATGTGCGCAGTTGCCAAAGGCTTAGCTTTACTATCTGTCGACGGCTTCGAACCTCCTGCGATCCCGGCTGACTGAGACCCCGTGCGTGTCTTGACGTTAACCCGGCATCTGTTCCCGGACCCGGTTTCCGCCGTGCGAGACGCCGAGGAGGCTGGTGTCTACACGCTGACGGTGACGACTACGCCGAAGGCCTGGCCGCGCAATCATAAACTCACCCACGGAACGCGCCATGTCCGGGCCGCACTGGGGCTTCACCCTCAACCCGTTGCCGAGCGTTCAGCTGAAATTGCCGTGTGGGAAGAGTATCTGCCGCAGCCGCGCTACGTCGGCGAAGTCGGACTGGACGCTGGTCCTCGTTACTTCCGCTCTCTCGACTTGCAGAAACAAATATTCACTCGGATTTTGCAGAAATGCGCCGAGGCAGGCGGCAAGATTCTGACTGTTCATAGCGTCCGCACGGCAACGATGGCTCTCGACCTGATCGAGTCACAACTCGCTCGTAAGGGTCAGGTCGTCCTTCACTGGTTCACAGGCTCCAAGTCAGAGGCCCGCCGCGCTGTTGATCTTGGCTGCTATTTTTCGATCAATTGCGCGATGCTTCGAAACGACAGAGGTCGTGACCTCGTTGCCGCCCTCCCTTCCGATCGCCTGCTCACCGAAACCGAGGCACCGTTTACGCAGGTTGGAAGCCGGCCAACAGCCCCGATCGACGTGAAGGAGACAGTCGAGCCGCTCGCGACGCTACGAAACGTAACGCTCAAAGACCTCGCGCAGAATATAGGTTCGAATCTGCGAACTCTGCTGGACGGCGCGGGAGTGACTACCGATCCTTAAAAACCTCGGGGTCTTGAAAATCGATAGGACCGAGAAGAGTGCAGCAGACGGCACGTGGCACATCGCGCCGCGCAGGTCACGTTGGAATACGAAACAGCGGGCGAAAAAAGCACACCAAGGCGGAGAGGGCACCCATGCGTAAAGTTTGTCTCTTCGCAACTCAACACCAATTTCAACTAGATTCCCCGATGGACTCGGCGTTTGATGCGCGGCTCAGAGAGCTTATCCAGGAGCATAACATTGATTGCATTCTGGAAGAGGCAACCGGACTCCCACGAAAATCATGCGTGGAATTATTGGCCGATGATCTAAAGATTCATTGGGACAACATAGACCTAAGCGTAGGAGACCGGAAGAAGACGCCGGATGCGGCACTCAGCAGCAAATACGATACTTTGCAAGACTTGACCCTACATTCCACACGGGAGTGGGCGTGGGCCAAGAAGATTTCTGAGACTGTAGTGCAATCAGGATTAGTGGTACTGGGACTCTGCCACTTGTTGAGTATGGGAGAGAAGTTGCGAGCGCGGGACTTTGAGGTTGAAGCCCATCTCTATGACCCGAACCGAATTTACGATTGGAAGAAAATGCGTCCGAGAGTTGGACCGCACCACGCGCCGACGGAGTGAATTGCTAACATTAGACTCGGTGCTCAGCCATGAAATCAATCAGCGCCATCAGGCATTCCCGAAGGAGAGATCTGGCTCGCCAAGCACAAAAGCACTAGCACCCGCCGTAGGCACAAGCTCGACGTGCAGCACTCCATGCGGACACTGCATATCAACTCCCACAACGAGTTGCGCCAGGTAGACCACCGCGCAGTGATTGCTTGGGAGCGCATCATGCGCGAGATTGATGAGGCCGAGCCTTCCACCGTCCGCCGCAGGCTTGCGGCGCTCTCAAGCTTATTCAAACATCTCAAGCGTCATCACCATGTGGAATCTAACCCGGTTGCCGAGGTGGAACGCCCAGCCATTAACCGGCGGGAAGGATCGACTCATGCCTTCTCCAAGGCTGACGCCGCCAAACTGCTAAATATAACCCCGACCCAAGACACAGTAGAAGGATTGCGCGACCGGGCAATCCTCTCGGTGGTCCTGCAGGTCGGGCTCCGCCGCGCCGAAATCGCCGCGCTTTTTGTAGAGGACCTTCATCAGAACCGGGGCTTCGACTCTCTACGCATCGTGAGGAAAGGCGGCAGACGCGATGCGCTTGCCATCCACCCGAATACCGCGCAGCGCATCCGCGCCTATCTCGATGCGGCCGGCCACGCCGACGATCTTGACGGGCCGATATTCCGCCCGTTGAGTCACAATCGCAAGAGGCAGGAATCTAGGCGGCACATGGACCCTGACGCCCATCGCGTACTGCGCAAGCACGCTCTGGCGATAGGGCTGACGCGTGGTTATTCGGCGCATTCCATGCGCGCGACCGTTATCGCTACGGCACTGGAAAACGGCTTGACACAGGACTACGTTCAGCGCGCGGCCGGACACGCCGAGCGCGGTACCACCAAGCTTTACGACCGGCGGGGGTACCTCTTCCTTCAACTACATCCCCGGCGCGACCGCTCAAGCGTTTCAGCTTGAAACGGTAACGGAGCCAATTACCACAAATGCTGGAGCGGCCCAGGTTTCTCTGAACGTTCCGACTTCTTCCGATACAGTCTTCACGCTGCAGGCAAGCGATCCAGCGATCCAGATTCCCGGCACCGTCACTGTGCCGGCGGGCAGCGTGAGCCAGCAATTCACCTATACCGTTACTGACGGAGCCAATCTTCAACAGGTCTTCAAGATCACGGCCGCACTGGGCAGCGAACAGGATAATGCGTACAACTTTGTTCTGACGGATCACCGTGTCCAGACCGGGTTCGGTTTCACCCTCCAATACCCGAGCCAATTCGTTTACCCGGGACTGACCTCTACCGATTTCCAGCCGAGGTATTCAACCCAGCCCAATTACGAAACCACTTTGACCACGTCCTGCTCCGGTCTACCCGCCGGCTTGACTTGTACTTTCAATCCGTCGTTGCCGGCTCTTATTCCCAATTCCTTCATTAGCGGATCGCTGATCGTGAATGCAGCCAATGGCGTTGCGCCGGGCACGTATAACTTCGAGGCAACGGCCAGCGACACAAATGCCAGCATTACCGTGCCTGCGTCGATCACGGTACTGCCGCCGACACCCATTTTTAATTTGACCGCTCCCTTCCGGGTGGACACGATCATCGACACGCCCACGCCGATCACATTCACCATCAAGAATGTCGGAGACGAGCCCGCACACAACGTGGTAACGACGCTGGGCTACAACAGCGACCAGGCGGAACTGCGGCTGACCAATCTAACCGCCGCGTCTGGAACGTGCTCCTTAAGCCAGCAGTCGTGCAGCTTGGGAACGATAGGCGCGGGAGACTCGACAACCGTCACCGTGACGCTGGTTCCGCTGACGTATGACGATCTCGGATTCAGCTTGGGCGCCACTGATTCCGACAACAACACTCCTTATGGAATGGCCGTCGACATCTTTTCTGCCGATTATCAGATATCGCTCTCTCCGACGAGTCTAAGCATCAATCCAGGCTCGCAGGGAACCAGCACGGTCACCGTGCAACCGCTGGCCATTCAAGGCTTCAACGGCCCCATAATACTTAGCTGCTCGGGGCTGCCCGCTGGCGCGATGTGCTCATTCTCGCCTGCCACGGTAACCCCTGGTCAGCTGCCGGCAACGACTGTCCTAACGATCTCGTTGCCACAAAACATTGGGTCAGTCTCTCACAACCCGCCATCTCAGCGGGTACGACCACTGATGGCGCTCTGGATTGCTCCATTCGGCTTGGTGCTCTCGGCAGCCGGGATAAGAAGACGTTCGGGGAAATGGCTCTTGTTGTGTGTGCTTCTATTTGGGACGGCGTTTCTCTTGCAGTCGTGCGGCGGAGGCGGTGGGGGTTCCTCTAGCGGGAGCGGCGGCTCAGGTGGTGGAGGCACAACTCCGCCTCCGACGCACACGGTGACCATCATTGCAAATGGCGCAGGGGATCAACACAGTACCACTTTAACACTTACGGTACCGTAGGTCTGATTCTCGAAAGAGCCGGTCGTCGCGGCAGCGTGTCGATGTGATCTGGACGGAGTGGCATGCTCTAGAGATATGTTGAAACGTTCCCAGAATGATCCAAGCCGACCGGGATTGAGTGTCATACAAAACCGGCCAACATTCCCATGCCAGTCCGACCCGCTCTCTCTTTTCCACGCAGCCGTCTCCAGATCTTGCGCCTGGTTAGACTTTACTGCACAACGCGGTTACGGCAGCACGATCAAGCGCCGAATCCGATCAAGAACCATACTGCCTCTAACATAAGTGACGACAAGAGCAATGGGACACGAAATCGGCCCTTGCCTAGCGATATTGTGACCAGGGCAAAGACGCACAGGTAAAAATCGAACCGCCCCCAAGCAAAGAAGCTACTCATGCGATAGGAAACATCTCTGGTCACAATTCCATAAGCTTCAAAACCTACAAATGCAGCAATCTGAATAGACACAATAACCAGGCCTAGCAAGCCCGCCATCCTGCGCCATCCACTTACTTGCACAGACTCTCTTTGCCATTGTCTCCAAGCCGCCATGGCGAGACCGACCGATAGCGCCAGCACTACTGTTACGAGCAACGTGCCAAGCATTTAGCCCTCATTGACAACCCAAACCAGTAATTCCACATATTACATCGCGGGCATGACCGCCCCCGACATGCGCATCGACATGAAATCCGCCCGACACTGGGGTAGTAAGCTCAGGGTTTTGGACAAACACAAATGTTAACTCACCCTCCATGCCTGCAGCACCTTTTAGCACCCAATCGTCCGGAACGGACAGATGCGAAGACGGACCAGTGCCGAACCTGAATTGACCAGTGCCAGGATGAAATCCAAACATCGATCCATCAAACTCGTCACGGAGCCCATAATTGAAGGCGCCGCGCTCCGCCAGCAGCGATCTGGCATCAGCAGCGCTGCCATTAAAGCTAAATGTGCCCCCAGCCAGGTTTCCGCCACGCTCATCACTATAATTGACATTAAACGATAAACCGGCTAGTTGACCGCTTCCCCGGATATCGTTGGCTGCTGGTGTTCCATTAATGAAGATCCCCTCTGAAGTACCGTTTGGCGTTGTAATCTGCACTCCATTTTGGTTAACGGTCGCTGAGTTGCCACTATTCGGATCTTGGAGTGAAGCGCTCGTCACCACCGTAGGCTGGAATGTCATATTTCCGTTCTTGTCTGCAGTATATTGGCCCTGTACCAAGTTGCCGCCTGCATCCGCCGCGCACGTACTGGATGCTGATTGACACGACAAATAGAAATCCAACCCGGTGGCATCGCTTAGCGACACAGGATTGTCACGTACATACGTATACTTGTTTAGCGTCTGAGGATCCTCGATATGACCTCCGAGGAGGTCAGGCGAGTAGAATCGTCCCATAACATCCTGGAAAAAGCGGGCTTCGAAGTAGTCAATATCCATGATTGGGTCTCGTTCTTTACCGGCAAACTGGAAGTACTGAGTCGGACAGGAGTTCTGAAATGCCTGGATCACACCACCCCAAGGGAAGTAGTCGGCATCGTAACACGTGTCTCCGTATTCACTGGTGATCATCCGTACATTACCGAGATGATCATTGTAGTAAAAATACAGACCATCGTCCCCAAACACCGGTCCATAAGCAATCCTTTCCCCGTTTAAATAGAAGTAGAGGTTGTTTATGTTCAAGCTGCCGTCACTCTCCATGAGGATTTGCCCGCCTGTATTCTTCCAGTAATAGGTTGTCTCAGGACTGGCTCCCTCAGTTGTCTTGACTCTTTGGCCATCACCGTCGTAGAGGAACGAGGCATTATAGCTCGTCTGAGTTATCCATTGATTCTCCGCGTTGAATGTATTTACGGGATTCCCGTTTACTCCCGCGATCAGATTACCGGCGCCATCGTATCCGTAGCCAATCAGGTGATTGTTGCCATCGGATGCGATGTTCCACGTCTCGCCTGTGCCGCCGGTGACGGTCTTAGACGTTAGGTTCCCCCACGCATCATAGGCGTATTGATCGCTGCCGCCGTAAAAACTTGCAGTAGAAAGACGATTGAGGGTGTCATAGGTGAACGACTGCGAACGTGCGGGATTGAGATTGTTTGTAATGCCAGCGACATTGCCGTTATCGCCGTTGCCAAGACTGAAGTTGTAGGTAAGGCTGAAGAAATTGCCCGACGTTCCGGTAGCCTGGAGCGAGACAGGCTGCAAGCGCGTGTTGTAGGATCGCGTTATTGTCGCTCCGTCCCCGTTCGTGTAGGTAGCCATGTCTCCGGCTGCGGTATAGGTGATGTTCGCCGCTAAGGGCCAACCTTCCAAAATACCAATCCACTGCGCTTCGGTTACGCGTCCGGCCGTACTGTATGTATATGCGGCTTGGTCTTCGCTCGGATAGGTGAGCTGAGCGAGGGAGCCATCGAGGTTGTAATTGTAGTATGTTAGCCCATTGCCTCCGCCGGTCAGTGTCTTGTTGATCTCGGTCACTCTTCCCATGGGGTCATATGCCCAGGCGGTATTGCCCGAGGTGTCTCCCATTCCCGTGCGCCTGCCGATTCCGTTGCTGCCACTGATGGAGGGCGCACCGCATGCGGTCTGATTACCGTCATAGCAGTAGTAAATCGTGGGCTCACCATCGGAATAGGTTTTGCTGGTTATTCGGTGGAGAGGATCGGGATCGTAGGTGATGGTGTAGCCGCGGCCGTCAGTCTTGCTCGTGAGGGTGCTCGTGGTGTCATAACGGTAGGTCGTCGGCGTCGGGCCGGTCTCAGGATTTTGAGCGCTGGTCAGCCGCGACAAGGAATCATACTGAAAAGAGCGAGTGTGCGAGCCGTCCTGGGTCACATTCCAAAGATTCCCCAGACAATCATATCCATATGCTGTCAAGTAATCTAAATTGTTATTACTGGGATCCTCTTCCCAAACATTAATCAAGCGTCCCAGGGCGTCTACCTGTGTTTTCCGCATCTTACCGGCCTCATCGGTCACGGTTGTAAATGGGCCGGCGTAACTGTACTGGACCGCGCTTTGGTCTGTTTGAGTCTGCGTAATCACCCTGTTAAGAGAGTCGTAAGAGTACCGAGTGGTATATACCTGGTCCCCTTGACGATAGGGATTGCTAACCGAGCTCTTACGGCCCAGCAGGTCGTACGTCGTTGCCGTGGTATCTATTTGGTTCGGACTATCAGGGTCGGATGTGAGCTCGGTGTAGATAGTTCGGCCCAGGCCATCAGCAAGCGCGGTCTGAGTTTTGTTTTCAGAGTCACTTATTGCCTCTGTCACATCTACTGTGGTGGTGTTCGGGTAGCTGTAATTGGTTGAGCCTCCATCCGGATATGACACCTGCAGCGGCCGATCTAGCTCGTCGTGGGTGTAAGAGGTTGTTTTGCCATTTGCGTCGGTAATCGAGTTTAGATGGCCAGTGTTTTTGTCGTAGCTGTACTGCGTTGCCTGTTGTAGTGCATTTTGCACCGATTGAAGAAAGAGATTCGTGCCATCATATGAATACGTGGTCTGATTGTTCAACGCATCCGTCTCTTGGTGGAGCATTCCGTAGGAAGTGTATGTTCGGCTATAGGTAACCCCCTGCCCCTCGTTGATCTGCGTCAACTCTCCCTTGCCGCCAGAATCATATGTATTAGTGGTTGTAGAGCTGTTGAGGGGGCCCGTGACTGCGACCTGGTACTTAAGATTCAACTCGTTTGCATTGAGATAGGTACTGCTTTCCGAAGCCTCATACGTAATTGACGTAGTGCGGAGAGTCGAGCCGGTGCCGGTCGAATAGTCAGTAATGGCCACGCTGGTCGGATTTGCGATGTACATCGCCTGGGCCGTCTGTTGAGCCGCTTGGCAGCGCCACGCCGGCAGATCACCCGGCATGTTCGCCATGTCACAAAAACCAAAGGTGTTAGAAAAATAGGCCGTAGATGTAGTGCTATTGTAGGTAGGACTAATGTCATTCAGGGTTGTCTCTACCGAAGTGGGAGCCACTGAAATAATAGTATCGTCGCTGTATATGCCAGACATACCGGTGTCTGCAACCCACTGGTATCCTGTATTCACCGTTCTGAGAGTGTGTCCAGCATTGTCTTGCTGCTGAGATTGCGTCTCAAAAAAGTCGCACGTTTGGTTGTTGAAACCGGTCGAGGTATGGATCGACTTATTGCCCAAGGGATCGATAACTGTGACTGTCGCGACGTTTCCACTGACGCTTCGGCTGTATTGCCACTCAGCCTGATGGCCGTTTTGATCATTGATGGTCCGGGTGCTGACCATGCGCCACCAATTTGCAGGAGCACTACAGCCTAGAGATTCTTGACTTGTCCAGGTATACGTGATCGTGCCGCCCGTCGGTAAAGTAATCTGCTGAAGCTCTGCAATGTCGCCTTCCCCATCAATGCTGACTTGTTCATAGGTAAAACCGTATGAGCTTCCGTCTGGCAACTCTAGGCTTGTCAATAAGGTATTTCCGTACTCCGTTGTGTAACACAACGTGTACGGCTCCGTCCCAGAGTTTTGGCCAGGGACATTCCAGACATGACAGCCCGGCGTCGCTCCGGGAGCAAAAGGAATGGAGCGTTGAACGGTGTCCGTCAGAGTTGAACCGTTACTCGTCATCTGGTTCCCGAAGGTGTCCTGGGCAACCGCAGAAGCTGACAACGGAAAGCTATACGTATTCCCATCTGCATCGTAAACCACCTTGCCATTCCAGTTGCTGGAGTTGACAAAGTAGCCGGACCCATCTAACGCTCGAAGTTGCTGTGTCTGGCCGGAGGCGGGAATAGCCCCCATTCGATGGGTTGTGCCATTCGGGTCATACAGGGTGAACACGGAGCCATTGTAGTCATGGTCAGTTGGTGGGTCTGCGTAGATGTCCTTCTCAATCAACAGCGGGAAAGCGTCCGTCTGGACCCAAGCCCCAGGCTCGAACCAGTAGCCGGTCACCTGCTCGTAAACATCGTGCCCACCGGGCAAACTGATGTATTGATAGGCCGCGCTGTCATAGTTGATGAAGAAATTGGCGTGGAGTCGCCCTCCTAACTGTGGATATGACAATAACGGTATATGCACATGTAGCTTGCCGGTTACTGTACTCACAACGTCTATGTTACTTCCTTCATAATTATCGAATGTGCGCAGGCCTGCCTCTAATGCTTGATCGCTTTGGGCAGAGAGCCGAGGTATGCCGATGGTCGTGATTGCGAGGAAGCTGCAAACCAATGCGAAATGTTTGAGTGAGGAAGGTGATGGCATTTTGACGCGGCTCCTTTCCGGCTTAAATGTTTTAAGCGGACATCTGGCCGGAAGCTATGGGACGAAATCGGACGAGAGTATCAGCGAGAGACACCTGACGAGTCAAGACCACGGAGGTGTCGAATAATTCGCGCGATGACAAGTTGTGGTTTTTATAAAAATGACAAATCGGTGCGATGGTCAAAATTGTCTTTAGACGTAGAATTAAGTCGAGCTGAACTATAGTCCGATGGGCTATGAAACTGATCTGGAGCTGGTATCAAGCAAGTCTAGTGTGACTGGTACCGGAATGGTCGGCAGCTCATAAGTTTGCTGCGAGAGCATTTCGTTAACAGCCCAGTACAGGTTCATCCAAAATGCAGTCCAGAGAAAATGGAGGCGCGCTAAGCGGAAAAGACCTACGAGCAGTGACAAAACGTACTCGTTTTCTCTGGTCATTCTTCTGCTTTTGTCTGGCGATTATGGGGATTGGGTGCGGTGGCTCAGATAGTAGTACTAGCAGCGGCAATACAAATACCGGAAGTGGCGGCAGCGGTTCAGCGGCTCCCCAAATTCTACGAGTTGAACCTTCACGGGTTATGGTTGGCGATTCCGAGGGGTTGGTAACTGCCGCGGGAACAAACTTCACGGCAGGGAGCACAGTCTTATTTGATGGTGCGCCCGCCGCCACCTTCTATCAGAATGGCAGCACTTTGCAGTTCGAGGTACCAGATCAGGACTTTGATATTGCGCAAACTCACACTATTCAGATCTCGGACTCGACCTTGGTCTCGAATATGCTGCCCTATGAGGTGTATGCCCCTCAGCCAGGCCCCGACGTCCTCATCGGGCAGCAAACTCAATATATGAGCGAGAATCTACTCAGCGGCTCTCTGGTTCCTGATATCAATGGCGACGGGCGAGCCGATCTCATAATGCTCAATGCTCCTGAGGGCTCCTCGCCAACCTTGGTAACCCGTTACGGACAGGCAAATGGCTTGTTTTCTGCGGATCAGCCGCTAGGGTCATTCAGCCTCCAGATCACTCCGAGCATCGTCTTGGCTGGAGATTTCAACGGCGACGGTCATCCTGATCTTCTGTTGCTTGGCCAAGGGGCATACCAGGTTCTGCTGAACGATGGTACAGGACAATTTGCTAGCGGAGGTAGCCAGCCCCTCCCTTCCTGGTGCTATGCCACAGCAGCGGTAGGCGACTTCAACCGTGACGGTAAATTAGACTTCGCCTGTGGCGGCAACGGCGGCACAGAGCCTTTCTTGCTACTGTTCGGAAATGGCGAAGGATCATTCTCCGCACCGGTTCCGGCGGGAACGCCAGGGGCGAACCCTTTTCTGGCAGTTGCGGGGGACTTCGATCATGACGGCTATACCGACTTGGCATATTTGAACGTTGTTTATGGCAGCCAGGATCAGCTGCATCTGTTACCATCCAGCGGCAACGGAAGCTACATCGATACGGTACCGACTGGGGTACCTGGGGTAGTTCTGGCATTTGCTGTCGCTGACTTCAACAACGACCGTACCCTTGATATTTTTGCTATCGATAGCAGCGGCATGGGGCGCGCCTATCTAGCAGGATGCTGAAAAAGCACTCCCGATCCACAGCGTACGTGCGCTAGGAAGGATGCATGCGAGGCATAGATCACCAACAAAGTCACATGTTCAGTTATTTGTCGCCGGAAGCGCGGGTGCGGAAGGATCATCCGCTGCGTGCCGTGCGGACGATGGTGGACGAAATCTTGCAGGCGCTGTCGCCCGCATTCGACCGCATGTACGCTCGCGAGGGCCGGCCCTCGGTTGCGCCGGAGAAGCTGTTGCGGGCGCAGCTGTTGCAGATGCTGTACTCGATTCGCAGCGAGCGGTTGCTGATGGAGGAGATCGACTACAGCATGCTGTTCCGCTGGTTCGTGGGGTTGAACCTGGACGAAGAGGTGTGGGACGCGACTACCTTCACCAAGAACCGCGACCGACTGCTGGAGGCCGAGGTGGCGAAGCGGTTTTTGGCGGAGGTGGTGGAACAGGCGCGGGACGAGCACTTCACCGTCGATGGCACGCTGTTGGAAGCTTGGGCAAGCATAAAGAGTTTTCAGCCGAAAAACGGCCCTGAGCAGCCGCTGGATGATCCCGGCAACCCGACGGTAAACTTTCGTGGCGAGCGGCGCTCGAATGACACCCATGAATCGAAAACCAATGCGGAGGCTAAGTTGGCGCGCAAAGGCTCGGGCAAGCACGCGAAGTTGAGCTATAGCGGCAATCTGCTGGTGGAGAACCATAATGGGTTGATCGTAAACGCCATGGCTTGGGAGGCGACCGGCAGGGCGGAGCGGGATACGGCGCTGCTGATGCTGCAGCAACTGCCTGGCGATGGGCGAATCACGGTGGGCGGCGACAAGGGTTTTGATACTCAGGATTTCGTGGCCGAATGCCGCCACATGAACATCACCCCCCATGTCGCGCAGAATGCGAGCCGGCCTGGAGGCAGCGCCATCGACGGACGGACGGCCCGACGCGAGAGCTATCGCATCAGCCAGCGCAAGCGGAAGCGAATCGAAGAATGTTTTGGCTGGTTGAAGACGATTGCGCTACTGCGGAAGGTGCGGCATCGCGGGTTGTTAAAAGTGGACTGGGTATTCACCTTCGCCTGTGCCGCCTACAACCTGGTTCGCATGCGAAACCTGATAGTCCAGTCGGCATAGTGCGCGGACTAGGTATCACTGCTGACCGTAGAACAAACAAGAACCACCAAGACTAAGCACCAAACTCATTCTGGAGATCAACAGGGAAAGAGTTCGCCAGAAATCGAAGATTTTTCAGCAGCCTGCTAGGGAACGGCAGCGGCGGCTTTACGGCAACCGGCAACCCGACCTTTGCCGATGACGGATCCTTGGCTGATCCGCCGTTTGTCACCGGCGACTTTGACAACGATGGGAATATTGACGTCGCCACCAGAAGCACGCTTTCTGGGCCTGATGAGCTAGTCTTATTCTTTGGCGACGGTTCGGGGAACTTCACCTCGCAATCGATCGCAACCGACTTATCTTTCACTTTGGAAGTCGGCGATGTCAATGGCGACGGCGTTGCGGACATCTTTGCCGGCGCCGACCCTGGATTCGGCTACCCTTCGGTGACGATTGGACGTAACGATCGGAACTTTCCTTCCCCCCAGCTGCTGAACCCTCAAGACTACGGCGTTTTGTCGACCGGTAATGTGTTTAATGACGGATTCATCGATCTCTTGGCTGGTGGAATGCTGGGCTATGGAGATCCGCGGGTTCCCGGTACGATCTATCATTACCAATCGAACGGGACTTTCACGTCCCTCGGTCAGGCCCCTGAATACTCAACCCAGCTTGTCGATTTGAACGGCGACGGGACAGCTGACATGGTGGGCTCCAACGAGACATCCCTCCTAATTTGGCAAGGAAATGGCAGCGGTTCTTTTGAGTCGCCAGTGAACGAAATCGCTCTTCCCGGAGCTTCCAGTCCAATCTATTTTCGCGACATGGACGGCGATGGTCATATGGACATCATTGTTGCGGGGGCAATCCTGTACGGCCGGGGCAACTTTCAGTTCGATTTGGTGCCGCTTCAGACGACGAGCAATTTCCTGGTCGGAGATTTTGACGGCTATGGGCTTCCGGATATTGCAACGGCGGGAGGTATTTTATTCGGCGAAGGAAATCGCCAATTCACGACCCCTACCGGAACGGACCCATTACAGGATGACCCACCCGCGTACCCGACGGAAGTCGTAGCCGATATAAACGGAGACGGGATGGATGATATCGTCTCCTCTTAATGGTGGGAATACCATTTCAATCTACCTTAACACCGGGCGCCAAGCTCTTGTCCTCGACCAGCAACTGCTTCTCTACGGATATGCTCAAACCGCGACCTCTTTGACGATTTCCGACTTCAATGGCGATGGTTTGCAAGATATCAATCACTACCTATGCCATCGGAGTAAATGCTGTTCAGTCGGTTAGCTCCGACTTCAATCGCGACGGTAAACCCGACTTGGCCTTCTTGAATTACTGCTTTGAAGACAAACCGCCTGCGGCGACAGTTTTACTTCACAGGTGAGAGGCGGCAGGAGCGCCGTGAATCGAAGTGGCGAGCGCGATATCAGGGGACTACGATCAAGTGCCGTCTGGTTATCTTTCTCTTTGTGAAATTTCAGTTCACAGTGCCAAATCCTTCATTCTCTGCAAAAGATCTTTCTTCTTTCGAGCCGTTCTCGGTACGAGCACTTGCACTTAAGCGAAAAACGAGGCACGGTCATGATGATCACTTGTTTACTGTACCGGTCAGATCTAATGCTTTAGGGCTGCGGCGCATCCGAGTGAACTGGGGAGGATCATGTCCCTCAACGGATTCAGCGGTTCGCAAGTCACGCTCCGCGGCCAAGGCGGGCGCCGGAGTGAGCTACACGTGCCGGGGGTCATGCCAAGCGAGTCCCGCAATGCTTTTTCGCAGGTGGGATCAGGCTTTACGGACTTGGCATCGCTATAGCATGACCTTTCCGCCAGACTGGCGGATACCCCTAAGCGACCTAGAAACTCATCTGCCTTACTCACGTTGAAGGCGCAATTGTCTCGACGCCGATCAGACGTCAGCAAGCTTCGAGGGAATGTTTCTTCAAATCTGCACGCCCGAGCTCCCGACTCAGGAAATCTCCCGCAATCACAGCCATGACGAATACCAGTGGCATGAAGTTTCGTGTCTCGACCAGCCAGCTGAAGAATAGCGACGAAACGAAAATCATAGGGAACAGAAAGAGCACAAGATGCTTGAGCGTCCGAGGGGTCTTTTTCCAGCCAAGCACTGCGAATGGCACTAGCGCACCAGCCGTAAGAAGAAAGAGGTGACGCCACAGAGGTTCATGCCAATTCTTCGCGACCTGCTCCAGGCCGACGCCGCTGACGCTGCGATATCCCAGCGTCGCCCTTAATACCAGCAGCCGAATGCCGAGGTATGTTGCTGGCACTGAAAGGCAGGCGATAAGCGTTTTCACTGGATAACCCCGTTCCTTTGTACTGAATATTACATAGTATCCGGCAAGGGCCAGCACAGTCTCTTTTGCCAAAGAACCAATCAACATGCTGCTAAGGAAGAGTGGAAAATCCTGTGTTTCCAAGAAAATATAACAGAGAAGAAACGACAGGTGTGACAAGGGGTCAGTTAGCTGTCCAGCATAATGGATAAAGCTGACGGGATAGATCACAGCAGTCAGCAACATCGCAATGATTGCTCCGACGTAGCTCGTGTACAGCAAGGCGAAACGGTAAAGGGCGTAGAAGATGAGCAACCCACAGTACATGCGGTACAGATTGCGTGCGGCATCGAAACTCAACCCTGCGATTTCCATCCAGCGAACAATCGCGTTCGGGAGAAAGCGGTAGGAATGCGGCAAGGCCTCGGGAGCCATGTTGATGGTGGCGTTCTCGATTCCGGTTTGCCATTGAAAGTTGCTCTGGGTTTTAAAATGCGGAACGCCAAAATCGACAATTGTCTTGTGCATCTGGTTGACAGTCGCGGTGAGTAAAAAGACCAAGAAAACCAATCCCAGCGCAAATGTCCGTCCGATGCGGAGTTTTTCTACCCGATACATGGCGTAGCAGATTGCGAAACCAATCACACTCGCCACAACCATACAGAGCGTTCTCGCCGTGCCGCCAGCTGTCGGGTGAGGTGCCCAGTGAAAGATGGCGGGTAACACGGCAATTATGGTGCCGGCCCACACCAGAATGAGAGCCACCTGCTTTTTCGTATGGCGGGTCGCCGGAAGTGCTTCTGTTAAGCGCGATTCCACTCAGCAACCTCAGGAAATCGATACAAATTTAAGTTTATCAGTCCGGTTTAAGTTTATCAGTCCGGGGGCAGGTCAAGATCGCCGTATTAGTCACCGACGTTCTCGATGATCACATATCCGCTGCCCCGTTCAATTTGCTCGCGTTGAGCCGTCTTGTACGATGTCACACTGCTCTTGTCGCCTAATGACTTCATGGACAGCCCCTTCCCGACGGCATGCCCAGCTTTCCTCAGATTGGTCTCGGTGTCTTGCCTCGCGGTGCCCTGATCTACTCGGCCGGTGATGAACGAGACTTCGATGCCCTTAGATTCGTGCCAGCCTAAACAGGCTAAGAGTGGGATTGATTGCGAGCGCGGTGCCCGCATGTTGCCACGAGTCAAATCCGCTGGGACCGCTTGAGGAGTGATTGCAGTCGGCATGAGGAATGTACCCGAAATCACGGCCAGAACCTGGGTCACGATCTGCAAAGCCCGTTCCAGCATTTCCCTCGGTAACCTTTATATCAAGTCTACCTGGCTCTTGCGGCAGTAGAATTCCATGTTCGTCCCTGCGACTGCGAGTCCGGAGCAGACCTGCTCAATCAGAGCAGGAGGTCGAGCGGAAGCTTCGAGCACTGATCGGTCCCCTTTTCTTATAACAGATCCAGAGTTAGTCAGCGCTCGGTGTCCGTTCTCCCAGAGACCGGTGAGGACCAATGCGTATCCAGCTTCACGCCGGCAGCAGGAGTATAGACAACCGACACGATGTCTATTTTTTGGTGCTGTAATCTCGACAAATTCGGCGCAACACCGGTCGTTACTGCGTGAGTTTCATATCCACTAGTCCCGGCCGGCGAGAGGCCATGAGCTGCATCCTTCCATTCACTCTAGCGAGAGTGAGAGTTCTCTTATAAATTGAGGCGATGAAGCCCTGACGACGAGTACTTCCGATGCATTATGGGCTCATAAACGATTTGCTCCACCTCGGGATATATCGCTGGTCACCCAGTTTCGGCAGTTTCCGCTTCTACGGGGACAGTCTCAACAATTGCGCCTGATTGCAATAGTTATCGAAGATTTTTACTTTGCCCTGTATACTGTCCGGCGCGTGGAAAATGGCCAAATCAGAGCCTTACAGTAGAGAAATCGTGGAGGTTGCCCATTGCGTAAATCAGCTTCGTCGAATCCCGTCTGCCTCATCTTCCTGTTCTGCTTGATCGCTCTGGTTTCCATGCAGGGACAAACGATTGCCACGCTCACCAACTTCAACGGAACCGACGGCGCTTATCCCATCGGCAGCCTGGTGCAGGGGTCCGATGAAAACTTTTACGGGACGACCAGCGCTGGCGGTACCATCGGGCTGGCCGGCCCGGGAACGGTCTTCAAAGTCACACCTGGTGGGATCTTGACCACGCTTCATAACTTCAACGGCAGCGATGGTAACCAGCCTCAGCTTGCGTTGGTGCTCGCCACCGACGGCAATTTCTACGGGACGACCTTTCAAGGCGGAGCCAGCAATTACGGAACGATTTTCAAAATAACCGCGTCAGGAACGTTCACGTTGCTGTATAGCTTCAGCGGAGGCGCCGACGGGCGCTATCCCGGACAACTGATACAAGCTTCAGACGGCAACTTCTACGGTGTAGCGTTCGGGGGAAGCAACGACAACTGCGAATCGACAGGAGGATGCGGGGTGGTTTACAAGTTCACTCCACAGGGCAACTTCACCAAGATCTATCAATTCGAAGGTAGTAGTAATGATGGATACAACCCCGAAGCGATTGTGCAAGGAAGTGACGGCAACTTCTACGGAACGACCTTTGGCGGAAGCCAGGTTCTATGTCACTCGGACTGTGGCTCGACCTTTAAGCTTACTCTAGCCGGTAACCTGACCACACTACATTGGTTTAACGGCCAAGACGGGAACTACCCTTCAGGGCAGTTGCTTCAGGCCAGCGACGGCAATTTTTACGGCACCACATCGGAAGGAGGTGCCTACACTTATGGCACAGTCTTCAAGATGACCCCCACGGGCACGCTGACCTCACTCTACAGCTTTTGTTCCGACCCACAAGACGACTGCCCGGACGGCGACTCTCCGGCATCCGGCGTGATGCAAGCGAGCGATGGCACCTTGTACGGCACGACGGTGGGCACGATTTTCAGTATCACTCCGAGCGGCAATCTCAACACACTAGTCAGATTTCAGAGCGGGGGCCCTGGCGGCGGCCTTTTGCAGGCCAGCAACGGGAATTTTTATGGACTAAACGGCTCCGGTGGAACCAGCAACGAAGGAACGGTCTACCAGTTTTATACGACGGGGAAAACGCTGTATGCATCCACGTCCGGCAATGGAACGATAACCAGCACAGATGGCATCATCAATTGTCCCGGGAGCTGCACTCATATCTATCCGAACAATACGCCCGTTACCCTGGACGCCACACCGGCAGAAGGATGGGCCTTCACCGGCTGGTCTGGCGCCTGCGCCGGCACTGGGCCCTGCAACCTCGACATGACGCAGGATCAATCTGTGACAGCTATTTTCTTGCCTCTTTACACACTGAGCGTGAACATCACTGGCAGCGGAAGCGTGCAGAGCACTGACGGATTCATCAATTGTCCTGGTGTTTGCACCCACGTTTATGTCGCTAATACTTCGGTCACGCTGAACGCCGCGCCGGCTCAGGGTTGGAGCTTTGGTTCATGGAATGGGGCGTGCTTAGGCGTCGGTCCTTGCACGATCGTTGTGTCCCAAAACCTGCCCGTAGATGTGACGTTTACACAAAATAGCTACACCTTAACGGCTTCGATGAGCGGGCAAGGCTCCATCACCAGCAACGACGGCTTCATCAATTGTCCTGGCACATGCAGCCACACCTATTTGTCGCTTACGCCGGTGACGTTGAATGCTTCCCCTGCACAAGGCTGGAATTTCTCCGGATGGAGCGGGCAGTGTACCGGTACAGGTCCGTGCAACTTGACCATGCTGGGCAACTATGGCGTCAGCGCGTACTTCATGCAGCCGGGCAACGGATTTCAGTTCAGCTCCGTCACTCCGTGTCGTCTCATCGACACACGGCAGACGAACGACCCCATACAGGGTGGGACGACGCGAAGCTTCACCATCCCGCAGCTCGGCGGCTGCAATATACCGACCTCTGCTTCGGCCTATTCGCTGAACGTGACCGTCGTGCCACACGGCTCGCTGGGATATCTGACTGTTTGGCCCGCAGGACTGGCGCAGCCGATCACCTCGACCATGAACTCGCGCGATGGGCGGACGAAGGCTTCAGCGGTGATCGTGCAGGCTGGCACCAGTGACGCCATCAGCATCTACGCGAGCAACACCACCGACGTCATTCTCGACATTAATGGCTACTTCAGCGCGCCGGGCGCGGAGACCTATCAGTACTATCCCCTGACGCCGTGTCGGGTTATCGACACGCGCAACACTGATGGTTCGCTCGCCGGCCCGCCTCTGATCGGCGGCGAGGAGCGTGACTTTCCCGTCGAGGTCAGCACGTGCATCCCGTCCGGCATGGACATTCAGGCCTATTCGTTCAACGTGACCGTGGTGCCTTACCCGGGAGGTCAGCCGCTGCGTTATCTCACAGTATGGCCGCAGGGTGAATCGCAGCCGGTCGTCTCGACCTTGAACAACCGCACCGCAACCACCGTGGCCAATGCGGCCATCGTGCCCGCAGGTCAGAACGGCGCGATCTCGATCTATGCCTCCGACAGCACGCAGCTGGTGGTCGACATCAACGGCTATTTCGCAGCGCCCAGGTCCGGAGGTCTGTCGCTTTATCCCGCGCCGCCATGCCGCGTGATCGACACGCGCAACAACAATGGCCAGCCATTCCAGGGCGAGATGACCGTGAACGTGGCCGGCAGCGTGTGCGCCCCGCCTGCCGACGCACAGGCTTACGTGTTCAACGCGACTGTCGTCCCGCCGGGACCGATGCACTATCTGACATTGTGGGCTGATTCCGGAACGCAGCCGCAGGCTTCGACCCTGAACGCCATCGACGGCATGATCACTTCGAACCTGGCGATCGTGCCGAACACCGACGGCAGCACGGATGCCTACGCTTCCGATCCAACCCAGCTCATTCTGGATATCTCCAGCTATTTCGCGCCGTAAGGCGCTGGCGGCCAGGCGCAGGACTGAAATACTCTTTCGCCTTCCTTCAATCGGACATGCCGCACGCAGCATGTCCGATGGCGAAGGGCCTCCGCTAACCCCTTCGAGCCACTTGCAATTCCCGGATGACCCAGAACAGGCGTCGGGCGGAGACATATGTGTACTTGCCGCCATTACGCAGATCGGTAATACGCGATTTCGAGATTAGCCTTTGGATCTTCTGCTGCGACAGTTCCCGCCCTAGCTCGGAATGCACGATCTCAGATGCTTCGTCTTCGGAGATGCCAGGTAAGGCTTGGCCAGCATGAAAACGCGAGCGCCATTGTTCCAACTCAAGAGCCTGACGAGTAAAGATCTCTTCCAGTTCGTGGGTGCCGGCGAACAGCAACCCGCAGTGGGGAGGCAGATCCAACAGCTCCCGTATCGTCTCCAGGCACTCAATCGAAAGATGCTGGGCTTCATCAAACACCAACAACACCTTGCGCTGGCTCAGATCAAAGCGAAGATTCCGCAGAATCCGGTCAACCGTGCCCAACCCTATCGCCCCACAGCTCTCCGCCACGCGCTTCATCAGGTCCAGGGAGCGGATTCCTTGCCGAACGTAGATGTAGTAGGCTCTCCTGCCCTCTCCGTTCTTGGCAATCTCGGATCGGTTCAGTTCTGCGATCAGGTGCTGGAGGACGTAGGTCTTCTGCGTTCCCGGAGCGCCGTAGAGGTAATAGGCCCGGCGATGATCCAGGGCTTCGTGGAAGTAGCGTCGCAGCAAGCGTACGTTCTCCGTTTCGTAGAGCCTGCCCGAGGTGACGATGGGCGTCGCAATCGGATGGGCCGCGATGAAGTCGCGAATTGCTGCCCGGATGTTGCCGTCGTTGGAGGAAATCCGGCTGTAGTTGCCGTTCAGAAACTGGTAGACCGCCTCCCTGGAATAGTTGATACGGCGGGCAAAGTCGGGCGGTGCCATGCCCGTTCGGGCCAGATAATCCTGCAACTCAAGACGAACTTCGGTGGCCTCGGGTAAATTGGCGGCCAGAAGCTGCTTTCGTGTCGCGTAGGAGAGAGCCATTGGCTATTCGCCCTCCGTCAGCTCACGAACGATGTCGTCAATGAAGCCGGGATTACCTGCGGTTTGCAGATCTTGCTTGCGTATCGAAGTCGCCAAAGGCGGAGCCTGCTCCCTCGGCATTTCGGCTCGACCCTGGAGGTGGGCGATCTCGCTGCGGTCCCCGGCACGAGTTCGTATGCCCGACAAGCCAGTGACGTAATCAGCAATCGCCTTACGGGCGGTCCGCCTGACCCGCATCGAGGTACGAATATCTTCGTGGCTGACCGGCCCCCGGGTGATCAGCTTCTGGGCCCGCAGTCGTCCCAGGAACCGGCCGTCCAGATCCAAGGCTATGGCTTCGCCCAGATTGGCTGGATCGCAGGCAACTACGACATCCCGTTCAATCTCCAGAAACAGCTTGGCCAGGCTCTCGGCGTCAGCCGGCTCGTAGCGCTCGCCGTACAACTGCACACATCCGCCTTCTGAGACCTTGCGCCGTTGGCGGTCCCAGAACAAGGCATAAAGAACCTCTGGACTCTCAATCAGTCTGCGCTGACCGGGCAGGAGCAGTTCGTCAAAGACCTCATCCGGAGTGCGGCCTTTCATCCCTCGTCCTGTGTGGGGATGCTGCGAGTTGTATTCTTCGATCCATTGCCGCGCGCTGGCGACAAACTCGCTCGCCAGGGGCAGTGGTGAGTCTTTGCGTTTTCCTTTGAGGAAGGCCTGGTGCTCCCGCAGGGCAACCGTGCATTCCTCGGGTCGCTCCTTTGGGGCCGATCCGCAGTAAGACGGCCAGAGACAGTCGAACCTCCTTCGCACCGTCCCAAACCAGCTTTCGATCAGCTTCGACTGCGGATGCCCAGGCAGGCAGTACTGCGGCTGAATCCCCAGCCGTACCAATACGCCACTGCATTCCGGAGAGAAGTCGACGCGGCCAATCTTCTCGAAATCCTTTCCGTTGTCCACGTAGAGAATCTGGGGAATCCCGAAGTCGGCGATTCCTATGCGTAGGGCGGAGCTGATGGTGTGGGAACTTGGAGTGGCAGACCATGCCGTGCCGACAATCTTGCGGGAGCGCATATCCATCACAGCGGTCAGCCAGGGACGTACAGCTGCATTGGCGGACACTCCGGAGAACAGGTCGTTGCGTACCCAGAGATCATGCTGGCCGTGATCGGAGACCCAGATTTGGTTGGGCAGAAGGGAATCGAAGTCAGTCAGCAGGTAGGGCTCACACCGTTCCTGGAACTGCCGTTTTCCTTCACGGCCCAGGATTAACAGTGGCTTGGGCAAAAGGGCCAGGTAGGATCGCACTGCGCTGTAGCTTGGTGGCCTTGGGTTCTCGGGTTCCAGCATCCTCCAATCCCGTCGCAAAGCGTCATACACCAACCGAATCGACAGCCGCTCACCTAGATATTTGTTCTCTATGAATGCGCGGGCGGCAGGATGGGCCTTGAGGAACCGCGACTCTCCCTTGTCCGAACGAACTCGATCGACCAGACCTGCATAACCGAGACTACGATACTGCGCATACCAATTCCAAAGAGTGCGGGGGCTGACGTGGTGCTGATCGGCGAGATAGCTGACCATCGAATTCATGCTCTGAACAGCCACTCCGCCCACGGTGCGGAAAGTCGGGCGGAATCGTTTGCTGCGGCTGGCGAATTCCAACAAGGGAGCGATGGCCTCCAGCCGCTTCATGGCCTGGGTGTTCTGTTCGGCTGAAAGGTTCAGCCGTTCGGGCGCGGTGACTTCCGGCAGGGAAGCAAACAGTTTGGATTGGCTTGGATCCGAGCGAAGCGCCAGAGCCGTGCAGTCTGGCTCCTTCACAAGGGGCTGCTTGAGGAATTTCAACTGCGCTTCGAGGGGTAAGGACGACAGCGCATATTCGCGCTGAACTCGTCCATTGCGGCGCACTCGTTCCGAGGGTCGGCTCTGAACATGACCCTCCCTCGCTAACCGGCGAACAGACTGGGGGTGCCAGCCGGTCAGGTCAATCACATCGTTAAGACTGAGCCAGTGGTCTTTCATCATTGCGTTCGGGCTTTTCGCTCGCGCACCTGAAGCTCTGAACAGCGAAAGCGTCGTCTCAAGCAAGCTAGTCCATCGTGCTAATGTCTATTGAGTTGGCACGTACGATCCGAGGCGGCCGTCCATCCTACAAACCACCGTGGATGCCAACCATTGCGTTACGTCCAACTCTTGAGAAATCGCAAACCGGACCCAAGCACCATACAGTTGTAGTTTATAAAGTCGTACTTAATATATGTCAAGAGGGTCGGAAAGTTGGAGGAAGCATGCCCAAGCCTGAATGGGCCAATAAGATCCAGCAATTGCGTGAGTTACTGCCCCCTATCAACGGAAAACCTATTAGCCAGGGCAAATTCGGGCGATTGTTCGCAGGCAGAAAACCTAGCACGAACGTCAGCGGGGTGGCCGTCTCCATGTGGGAGCGTGGGGTCAATGAGCCGTCGACCGCAAACTACATAAGGATGGGGAACATGTCGCCACCCGGGCTCGCAGGCTTTTTCTACCGTCGGGCGGGCATAGATATGCTGGCAGTAGAACGGGCCTTGTCTTCCGAAAGGGGGCGCAAAGCTCCCACCAAAAGATCTCAGGGCAGCCAGACGGGATAGGTCGTTCAGGTTCGTCGGATGTTCGCAGGGCCAGCCGGAGTGCCGCAGCCCATTCATCATCTAAACCTCTGACAAACAACATCTTGCAGCCGCTTCGCAGCCCTCTTCGCCGGAGGTTGCCGGAATTTTGCGGAACACTTCGGATAGCCACGAAGAATGAGTCGGTTAGGCCCGTCTCGCCCCTGAACACTGAAAGTCAATTCCACACCAACGAGTCGGATTCCGCCCGATTTCGAGGGCATTTATCCCGCCTAAATCCCGCCATTTCCCGCCGCTTCCCGCCTCTTCCCGCCACTGCAACATAATTTTTTTCATTCACAATACGAGGCAGCGCTTCTGTAGTTATCAGACTCGGGTCAGTCACGCCTCACGCGTCGGTGGGTTATACTTTTTGCGTGCGGGCAATATGCTCGGTTACTTAGGATTAAGCGCCCATGAAACAATCCGATCACAGGGAGCAGCCGGTGCGTGGACGATGGCTCGATGTAGATGAAGTGAGGCTGGTTAGCGATCTCCGCATCATGCACTCAAAGGTGGATGAGCTCTATCAGATCGTCTCCAACCTGAAGCGGCGGCACAGTGGATCCGATATCCACAAGTATGCCGACCAACCGGTGCTCAACGAAGATATCGCGCGGGTCGACGAGATTTATCTGTGGTTTGTGAGCTTGAAGGAAGAACACAGCGGCCAGAAAGCGATGTAGGGCAGGCTAGGCCAGGCCTTCGAGCATCGGAGTTTCCAGCGGCATTCGCGGGCTAACCGGCTCAGGCGCCGGGATTTCCGCAGGATGAGCATCATCTTCAGCCAGCGAAACGTAAGCCGCCCACCTTGCCAGGTTCAGCAGATCCACTCCCGCAAAGTAGACCAGCGCAACCAGAGCCATGATCAGGACGAGAAAGCCGGTCGCGATCTTCCCTGACAAACTGAGTGGCGCGAAGAAAACCATCCACATCGTTCCGAACCAGATTAATCGCAAGATGAAGTAGCCCAAGCCCATCAGAAACATGCGTCGGCCGTGACGAGCGGAGAATGCGGCAGCCTGCTCGATGGCTTGCAGGGCGTCGACGTTGTTCCGCAGGCAGAACAGCGGTGCCATGCCCAGATACCAGTTCAGTGCGATCCCGACCAGGCACGCGAACCCTACTCCAAACGAAAGCGTTAGCGCTGCGGAAAACGGCCGTTGACGATCGGCAAGCAGGTTGCCGTAAACCAGCAGCGCGCCGGTTGTAACGATCGCGATCTCGGTCCACATCGCGCGCAAAAGATGCAGCAGAAAGACGCTTCCGAAGTGTAAATCCGTCGCGGCGACTTCGGCAGGTTCCTCGCCCCTGCTGAACATGGCGATCAGACGGCGCAGGATCGCCGCGCGGCCCACTGCTGACGCGAAGGACCACAATAAAGTCAGGCCGAGAAGCAGCAGTGCCAGGACGACCAGGAAACGCACCAGGCTTCCGCGAAGCATGTGTTGCAGTGCCGCGCTGACTAGCGTTGGCTGCATGGTACCGAGAAGAAGCTGATCCGCCTTCGAAACCGCGATGCTATTCAGGAAGAGGCCCAGCGACAGACAGGCTAACATCCAGGCAGAAAAGCCGAAGCACCAGCGCCAGGTGAGGTCGGCGGCCAGCAGGAGCGGCTCGTGCCAGAGCGCGGCAAAGCCGTCGCGGAACGGGGTTGGCGTGCTGGCCTGCGGCATGGGAGAAGGATAACAGTTGGCCGTCGGCAAAACCTCTGCGGAGTTTTGACTGGCATGAAAATCGGCAACGAGTTCGCTGACGCCGCGAATCAAATCAGACTGCCCGGCTCGTATCATGGAGCTTCTACATGGCGCATACCTACCAACTGATTCGCGAGCAGTGGCTTCCCAAGCCCATCGAGGAAGCGTTCGCCTTCTTCTCTCGTCCGGAAAATCTGGAGGAGATTACGCCGCCGTTGCTGGGCTTCCACATCATTCATGCGGAGAAGGAACTGCATGCGGGGTCGCTGATTGAGTACAAGCTGCGAATTCGCGGCCTGCCGATGCACTGGTTGACGGAAATCGAGGTTTGGGAGCCACCGTATCGCTTTGTGGACAACCAGCTGCGCGGCCCGTACAAGCGCTGGCATCACGAGCATCGGTTTGCAGAAAAGGATGGCGGAACGTTGATCAGCGATTGCGTGGAGTATGAGCTGCCGTTCGGGATTCTCGGACAGATTGCGCACGCCGTCATGGTGCGGCGAGATGTGGAAAGTATCTTCGAGTTCCGGCAGAAGCGGCTGGAGGAATTGTTGGGAAAAGCGTGACGCCGCTGCCGCGGCTCCGGGCCCGTCCTGTAAACGGCACCGGGAGCTTGCGCCCCCGGCTAAAGTCTTCCGCCGCTCCGCGGCTGGACTGAGTCCTACGCGATAGCCGGGTCGATCTTCTCGGTATCGACTCCTAACTCAACGAAGGCTTGCTGCGCGCGCTGGGCATCGAACTTGCCTTCGCGCGACAGCCGAGACAGTGCCGATGCGGCAATCGATTCCGCGTTGACTTCGAAGTGGCGGCGCAGATGCTGGCGATTGTCGCTGCGGCCGAAGCCATCGGTGCCAAGCGAGGTCAGGCGGTTCGCCAGCCAGGGCGCAAGCTGATCCGGGACCGCCTTCATGTAGTCAGTGGCCGCGACGATCGGTCCTTCAGCACCTTCCAACGCCTTCAGGATGTGCGGCTGCTTCTGCGGCTCGGCCGGATGCAGACGGTTCCAACGCTCAATGGCCAGCGCGTCGCGGCGCAGCTCGTTGTAGCTGGTGACGCTCCAGACATCGGCGGCAACCCCGTACTTCTCGGCGAGGAGGCCTTGCGCGCGCAGCGCCTCATTGAGGATCGGTCCACTCCCGAACAGATGCACGACAGCTTTGCCGTTCCCGGCCGGACGCACCTTGTAGATGCCGCGCAGGATGCCCTCTTCGACGCCGGCCGGCATCTCAGGCATAGCCCAGTCTTCGTTGTAAAGCGTGATGTAGTAGAAGCGGTCCTCGTTGCGCTCGTACATGCGGCGCATGCCGTCCTGCACGATGACGGCGATCTCGTAGACGTACGCCGGGTCGTAGCTGTGGCAAGTCGGAATGGTGCTGGAGAGCACCAGGCTATGTCCGTCCTGGTGTTGCAAGCCTTCGCCCGCCAGGGTCGTGCGACCGGCGGTGCCGCCCATCAGGAAGCCCTTGCCGCGCGCGTCCGCGAATGCCCACACCATGTCGCCGATGCGTTGAAAGCCGAACATCGAGTAATAAGTGAAGAAGGGAATCATCGGCACTTTGTAGTTGAAGTGGGCGGTGCCGGCGGCGGTAAACGACGCCATCGAGCCCGCCTCAGTGATGCCTTCTTCCAGGATCTGCCCGCTTTTCTCTTCGCGGTAGTAGAGCAGCATGTCCTGATCGTGCGGCTTGTAGAGCTGCCCCTGGCTGGCGTAGATGCCAACCTGGCGAATGATCGACTCCATGCCGAAGGTGCGGCCCTCGTCAGGAATAATGGGCACGACCAGCTTGCCCATCTGAGGATTCTTCAGGAGTTGCCGCAGCATGCTGACGTAGCCCATGGTGGTCGACACCGCGCGACCCTTGGACCCGGCCAGCGACTCAGCGAACTCGGACAAGGGCGGCGTCGGGATTTGCGAGCTGGGCACGCCGCGATCGGGCATAAAGCCACCGAGTTCCTTGCGGCGCTGCCGCATGTAGGTAATCTCAGGGCTGTCGTCGGCGGGACGATAGAGCCAGCCTTCACGTGCAGCCTCTTCGGGGATAGGAATCTCGAAGCGCGTGCGGAAGGCAGTCAGGGCCTGATCGGCGAGCTTCTTCTCCTGGTGCGTGGCGTTGCGTGCCTCGGCCGAGCCGAGTCCATATCCCTTAACGGTGTGCGCCAGGATGACGGTCGGCGAGCCGTGATTCTCGAGGGCGCGCTTATAGGCGTTGTAGACCTTCACCGGATCGTGGCCGCCGCGGCTCAGACGATGCAACTCGTCGTCGCTCATGTCAGAGACCATCTCGAGCAGTTCGGGATATTTGCCGAAGAACTCGCGACGAATGTATTCGCCGCCCTTGGCCTTGTAGCTCTGGTACTCACCGTCAACGGCTTCTTCCATGCGCTTCAGCAGAATGCCGGACTTGTCGCGGGCGAAGAGCTTGTCCCAGTCGGAACCCCAGACCACCTTGATCACGTTCCAGCCGGCGCCGCGGAAGGCAGCTTCCAGTTCCTGGATGACTTTTCCGTTGCCGCGCACCGGGCCGTCGAGACGCTGCAGATTGCAGTTGATGACGAAGATAAGGTTGTCGAGCTTCTCGCGTGAGGCCAAGGTCAACGAACCCATGGACTCGGGCTCATCTGTTTCGCCGTCGCCGACGAAAGCCCACACCTTACGCGGAGTCGCGGGAATGATGCCGCGGTTCTCGAGGTAGCGCATGAAGCGCGCCTGGTAGATAGCGTTCAGCGGGCCCAGTCCCATCGAGACCGTGGGGAAGCGCCAGAAGTCGGGCAGCAGCCACGGATGCGGATAGGACGGCAGTCCGGGAGCTCCGCGCAGTTCATGGCGGAAGTTCTTGATCTGTTCTTCGCTCAGCCGGCCTTCAAGATAGGCGCGAGAGTAGACGCCAGGTGAGGAGTGTCCCTGGAAGTAGATAAAGTCGCCGGGCTGATCGCCATAACGGGCGTGGAAGAAATGATTGAAGCCGACTTCCAGCAGCGTGGCCAGCGAAGAGTAGGTCGAAATGTGGCCGCCGATGCCGGGATCCTTCTTGTTCTGGCGATGCACCATGGCCATCGCGTTCCAGCGAACCAGGCTCTTGATGCGGCGCTCGAGCTGACGGTCGCCGGGATACGGAACTTCCTCGTCAACCGGAATGGTGTTCACGTAAGGCGTGTTGAACTGAACAGGAATTTCGACACCCGCCTCGCGGGCACGATGAATGAGAGCGTCGAGCAGTTCACAGCCGCGATTTTTCCCATCGCCTTCGACTACCTGGTCGAAAGCTTCTAACCATTCCGTAACTTCTTCTTCCGAGTCAATCTCCGGGCTCGGAGGAAACTCAAGCAAATGAGGCAATTCTTTTGTGGCCACTGGTTCCTCGATGATATGTAGGACGCTAAGTATGAAAGCCGGGCGCCGCCGGTAATATGGCGAGGCTCGCAGGATGTGCTGGCTTCAACCCTTTAATTTTAAGGATGCAGGCCATGAGAAATAGCTTCTCTTTCTCGCGGACCATCGTCCGGTCTGCATGCCATCCTCTACCCGGCATGGCTAGCCGGGACGGGCCGTTTCTGTTGAATAAACAGCCAGCTGATCGGGAGGCGTGAAACAACCGGCGGCAGAAAAGCCACTGCAGGTGTCTCGTCAGCCTCACAGGTGAATAGGTTGATTTTAACAGAGCCGGCAAGGGTCGGAGAGGGGGAGAACCGATTCCAGTAACGGGTTCGCAAGCTTCATTTTACGAAACGAAAACGCGCAGCCGAAGCTGCGCGTATCGAAAAAGCTCATAGTTATTGCAGCGCCGGGACGAGTTCCCGAAACCGGCACTGCGCTTAGATTTGGGACCGACCGGCCGGGATCGACTATCCCTGGTTGATCCGCTGCCACACTGCCATGCCGGCAATTACAAGAATCAGCACCGCAGATGCTGCCCCCAGGATGCGGACCCAAGGCGTTACCTTACCCATGCGAACCTGCAGCGCTTCTTGCTCTTCGCGCATGTTCTTGCTGGAATCGTCCAGGAACAACTGATCGTCTTCGTGCATGCTGAGGGTACTGCGATAGATCAGCAAGAGGACCAGCAGGACAGTCAGAACTCCCCAGACAATGAACAACATCGTCAGAGTCGACATTAGCCACCTCGGTTCAGGATGAACCAGTCCCGCAGTGATGGATTCGGCCCTACCCATCAGGACGGGGCTTACGGCCCCATATTATGACTCCCGCGGGCTGGGGTGGCAACAAGATTCAGGGGCGTGAATATTGGCCCTCAAGGCAAGTTCCTGAACCGGAAGGAAAGGTGCGACCTGCAGGCCTCACGGGGCATCTATTTAAGTGACCGTAGGTGTCGTCCTTTCTGGACAGAGTACGCCAGATGGCGATTTTGCTATAATCCGCTAAGATTTTCACAGGAGACAGGAATGGCTACAACAACCACTACACCCACCACCACAACTCCGACGACGGATGCGATGCCCCTTAACTTCACCAGCAATGCTGTTTCGAAGGTGAAGGAAATCATGGCGCAACAGAATCCTGTACCGGCGGGACTGCGTGTCGGCGTGGTAGGCGGAGGCTGCTCCGGCTTCTCCTACTCGATGTCGTTCGAGAACGGCGCCGGCATGATGGACAAGACCTTCGACTTCGAAGGCCTGAAGGTTTTCGTTGACGCGACGTCGCTGATGTATCTGAAGGGCGTCAGCATCGATTACCTGGAGACGCTGGAAGGCGCCGGCTTCAAGTTCGATAACCCGAACGTCAAGAGCACCTGCGGCTGCGGCTCGTCGTTCAACGTCTAAGCGCAACACAGAAAGATTCTGCACGAGTTCAAGGCCCTGTCTGAGCGAGGACAGGGCCTTGTTGTTTGGGATCGATGGCGAGACGTCAAAGAGCGTAGCTGGAACGTCACGCACGATCGTCCGGTGGCATGATGGGGCGTCCCAGTACGCTTTGCTCCACCGGTTGGGACCACACACCAAAAACCAATCGCAAAACGATAGCCAGCACCAGAAAAATCGAAGCCACAAACCCTACCCACAAGGCCGGTGCTTTTCCCTGCTGCAATTTCTGGTCTGAGAATTCACGCATCTCCTCGTAGCTCTCAATTACGACGCCATTATGTTCCAGCTCCCAGATATGGTTTTCGCCTAGCAGGGACTGCGCGCGCGCAGTGATCGAGTCTCCGGGTTGCAGGTTCATGATTTCCTGAAGGTGGCTCAAGTCTTCTACAAGAAGGTCGCGCTCGCCGTCGCTGGTTTGGAGGCTGATCCGCAGCAAACCATTGGCGTCGCGCGTAGGCGCTTGCAGCAAGGTCCCGGCGAAGGACGTCAGATCGCCTTCTCCGGCCATAAAGAACTGTCTGGACAGGGGAGAGAGCAACGCGATGACGCCAAGCATGCCCCCCAGGACAAGAAACATACGGGGCAAGTTTTGCGTGGAAAATCCTCGCGTCGTTGGTTGGCGAAACTGGCCGAGCAACGGAGGGAGGAAAACGAGGAAGACGAGCCCCACGCCCACGAGAACAAAGACCTCAGGCGGAGAAAGCACAAGGGCAGCTATCGCATACGGGGTGAACATGGAAGCCTCGCAAGAAAAGCCTCGCTCCCGGGAATGTCGGGAAGTATACATCGCGAACTGGAACTTTCAGAAAGGCTGCAGCATTAACCGCCTGGGCCTGCGACAAAAAAAGACGGTCCCGAACCGATTGCTGTTCGTTGACTTGCCTGTTGGCCCAACGTAAGATTCGCGGCAATGATCGGCCAAACGATCTCGCATTACCGCATCGTCGAGAAGCTGGGCGGCGGCGGCATGGGGATTGTCTACAAAGCCGAAGACCTGACGCTGCATCGGTTTGTCGCGCTGAAGTTTCTGCCGGACGAGTCGGCGCATGATCCGCATGCCCTGGCGCGTTTTGAACGGGAAGCGCAGGCTGCTTCCGCACTGAATCACCCCAACATTTGCACCATTTATGAAATCGGCGTGGCGGACGGGCAAACCTTCATCGCCATGGAGTTCCTGGAAGGTCAGACTCTGCAGGAATTTATTGCCGGGCGCCCTCTGGACACGGACGTGCTCCTGTCGCTGGCAATCGAGATCGCCGACGGCCTCGACGCTGCTCACACGAAGGGAATCGTTCATCGCGATCTCAAGCCGGCGAACATCTTCGTTACCAATCGCAAACACGCGAAGATCCTGGACTTCGGCCTGGCGCAGGTGACGCAAACGATAGTCGCCGAGGACGCCGCGACGAAAACATTCTCGCTGACTCTCCCGGGCGTTCCGGTGGGAACGCTGCAGTACATGTCGCCGGAGCAGGCCACGGGCAAAGAACTGGATTCGCGCACCGACATTTTCTCGTTTGGTGCGGTGCTTTACGAAATGGCGACCGGAACCATGCCGTTCCGGGGTGACACGTCAGCCGCCATCTTCGACGCGATTCTCAATCGCGATCCGGCCCCGGCTCTGCGGTTGAATCCGCAGATGCCCACCAAGCTGGACGACATTATTCAGAAGGCTTTGGAAAAAGATCCGGGGCTGCGCTACCAGCACGCCTCCGATATCAGGACTGATCTACAAAGATTGCAGCGCGGTTCGGACAGCGGTCGCGGACGGAGCAGCGACATCAGTCGCGCGCCGGAATGGCCCCCAACGAGAACGAGTATTCTTCGTAACCTGGGCGTTTTTGCGCTGTTGCTGCTGTTGCTGGCGGAAGTGGGAGGCTACCTCTGGCGAAGCCGGCGGCATGTCGAAACGCCCGGAGTGAATACGGCGTCCATCGCGGTTCTGCCGTTTGCCGACATGAGCGCGGGCAAGGATCAGGAATATTTCTCCGATGGTCTCGCCGAAGAACTGACGAACGAGCTCGCCAAAGTTCCCGGCCTGAAGGTTGCGGGAAGATCGTCCGCCTTTCAGTTTAAAGGCAAGAACGAAGATGTACGCGCGGTCGGACAGAAGCTGAATGTCGCCAACGTTCTGGAAGGCAGCGTGCGACGGGATGGCAATCGAGTTCGCATCACTGCGGAGCTGACCAAGGCGGGGGATGGCTTTCAACTTTGGTCAGAGGAATACAACACCGAGATCAAAGACATCTTCGCAGTGCAGGATGAAATCGCCCGGGCTGTCACCGGGGCTCTGCAAATCAAGTTGCTCGGCGCCAACCCGACCGCCGCTCTTGCGGAGCCGAAGGTCACCAATCCCGATGCCTACCAGGCTTATCTGCAAGCGGCGTATTTCTTGAATCGAGGCTTCGAAAAGACGAACTACGACAAGGCTCTGGCCTACTCCGACCAGGCGATCAAGCTGGACGCAAATTTCTCGCCTGCCTGGGCGCTACGCTCAACCCTATTTGCCGGCATGGCCGCCGACGGCTCTATGGACCCCGCTTCAGGATTTCGCCGGGCGCGAGAAGATGCAGAGCAGGCAATCGCTCTCGATCCCCTTTCGGCCGCGGGATACCTCTCGTTGGCAAATGTACGTCTCGATTTATGACTTCGATTGGGAAGGTGCCGAAGCTGCGCTGAACAAAGCGGCGGCGCTGCAACCGGGAAATACTGACTTACTGTCCTATCGCGCCGACCTGGTGCTAGCGCGCGGGGGGCATCTGGACGAGGCCATTGCATTACGCAAACAGGCAGTTGCGGTAGATCCTTTGTGTTCTCCCTGTTATGTGTTCCTGCAATCTGACCTTTACGAAGCCGGATACTACGACGAATCCTACGCGATTTCGCAGAAGGCCCTGGAACTGGATCCGCAACAGGGATTCGTTCACTTTGGGCGGGGTCAGATCCTGCTGGCGCGAGGGAAGCCGCAAGAAGCCCTGGTGGAAATGCAGCAGGAAACAAACGACGGATTGAAGCTGACCGGCGAGGCATTGGTCTATCAAGCTTTAGGCCGTCGGCAGGCTTCGGACGCCGCATTAAAAGAGCTCATCGCCAAACATGGTGACGGGGCCGCGTACCAGGTCGCCGAAATCTACGCTTATCGCGGAGAGGCGGACAAGGCGATAGACTGGCTGGAACGCGCCTACCAACAACATGATTCTGGTCTCCCGAGCCTAAAGAGCGATGGGCTGTTTAAGAGCCTTCGCCAGAATCCGCGTTACATTCAGCTTCTGGAAAAGATGCAGCTGCCCTTGTGATCATCACCGCTGTATGTTGCTGGCGCTCACGGTATGACGTCGGGGTTGGTTTGTGTCCCGGCAGGGCGCGGCTTCGGCGGGTCCACAATGAGCTTCTTCGGCGGCTTGACGCGCCGCCACAGGGCGCGAGCAATCTTCCATACCACCAACAGGAACGCAGCGACGGTGGCCGTCCACAGCAGGATGAGCGGCAGCTTGATGACGATCGTTACCATGGCGTCGATCCAGTCGCCCAGGCCGATCAGCAACTCGTGGGTTGCGGCCTTGGCGTTGGACAGCGGCCGCCACTGGATGCCGAATACCCGGGCATCGGACTCCTGGGTCAGGTTAATCTGCACCGCCGACATCTCGACGTCGTGGTTCATCACCTGGATTTGGGTTTGCAGGCGCTCGATGCGGTCGCGCACGTCGCTTAGCTTTTCCGAAACCGCCAGGATGTCGGTGACGCTGTGCGCCTGTTTCATGATCGTCAAGTACTGTTCTTCTTCGGCGTGCAGGTTGCGCAGGTGGGCTTCGTTGTCCCAGAACTCGCGGGTGACATCGCGTCCGCTCACCTGCTCGCGATCGGTCCGAAGCGCGAGTTTCTTGTAGTCCGCCAGCATGCTTTCCAGCTGCTGAGGCCGGCACCCGCGATACCAGCGTCGCGGACGCAGCCCCATCGCTGCCTGTAATATCCATGTTTTCGATCTCGCCGCTCTCGGCTTCCGTGATTCGCCGAATCTGCTCGGCGGCCTCGTGGACGTCGCGGACAGTCAGTCCCAGCTCGGCGGTACGGATGAGCTTCTTCTCTGTGCCCGCATTCCCGGGGACCGCAGACGCCGCGTCGGGAGCCGGGCTGCGGTCAGCGACATATTCTTCGTTCGCAGCAAGTAACGAGGCGTCCGGCGAGGAGTATACCATTGTGCCGGCGACACGTCTCAGTTGCGATTCCGGATGTGGCTGCCGCACGTGAGACAGGCTGATCGCGGCCATGAACAGCAGAAGCAGTCCCAGAAGAAACCACGCTGTACGTTGATTTTGGCGCATAAACCCTCTGTCCGGGACGCAGTGCGTCCCGCATCCACCGGTAGAACTTGCTTGTCAACGGGGGAACGAGGGCGGGAGGCAATCTTGCATCATCAAGCGAAGAATTAATGGATGCGGACCTGTTTCCATGCGGCGGACACAGCGCGGGCGGACGAAGTGGCGAAGGCGCCATCGCGTAGACGTTATCTGCTGGTCGTCTGGAGTTCGCGCCCCAGCGCGAACCCCTTGCGAGTGATCAAAACGCAGGTCACCCATACGATGACGGCCATCGTAGCCGACAAGGCGCTGATACGAACCGATACCGGGATCGCGATCGAGGCCAGCGCTGCCAAAGTCATAATCGTTCCGACCACGTAATACATGGGACGATGGAACAGCCGCGCCAAGGGCAGGAAATGCAGGCCGACAACCGCGGCGATAGCTGAGATGGCGTAGTCGCCCAGATGAAGGTTGTTGAGTACGTTGATCGCCAGGAAGATCAGCACGCCTTCGGCGGCAAAGATCAAGCCGAAGATCCGTCCCATGCGGGACTGCTGGCGCTCTTCTTCAGCGGTGAGCGGCCCGGCATCTTTGGCAGCGCGCGAGCCGTTTCGCAGCAGTACGACGGCTGGAATCCAAACCGAGGCCGCGAAGGCAACGACGGCGGCAATCACGAAAGGAGCGCGGAGGTTCATCGAGCCCAGCGCCCAGCCCAGCCATAGGCAGCCGAAGAAGCCCATGAGGAGCGCGCCGAAGGCCATGTCGTTCATGGCCCGCGGACGCCAGTCGGAGACGGGGTTGGAGGTGTTTGTGGTCTGGGATAATGCAACGGTAGAAGTCATGTTTTTTCTCCTCACCTGATGCTTCTATCTTGCGGCGAACGTGCGAGACGCAGTAGTGGCTTTCGTCACTGGGGGAAGCTGACATTTGTCAGATGGGGGCTTTCGCGACCTCCCGTTTCGGCCCGCAACTTCCGGCTGCGTCAAGCGTTACAGGAAACGGGCAGGGCAGCCCTATGACGGGTTGCGGCGCGCTAGTACAATGTAAATTCCTGCTGCATCTTGAATTGAAGGCTCAGCAGTCCACCTTGGGAGTGCGGATGAGGGGTTTGCGCAAGACCGTTTTTTTAACATTCACCGCTTTTGTTCTATTGGCGGAACTGGGTTGCGGCGATTACTACCGCCCGGTTGCCAATCCGATTGTCAGTCCCGGCGGCCAGCCACAGAGCGCTCACTATGCCTGGGTTTTGAACTCGAACCCTGGCGGCGGCGACGGTAGCACCACTGAGATTGACGTCTCCGGCGACACCAATCTGGCAGTTAACACCATGGGTGTGGGCACCAGCGCGGAGGCGTTCCCCACCAATTCGCTGTCACTCTACGTCGCCAATGCCGGCGATGATACCGTGATGCAATACCTGCCCACGTTGTCCGGCGCGATCACCACCATCTCGCTGTTGCCCCAGCTCGCATCCGATTGCGCTAACCTCGCAAAACAACGCCAACATGTTCGTTCTGAATTCCGGCCCGGCGTCGATGTGCCAGGCTGACGGTTCGCTGAGCACGATTTCCACCGCCACGCTCTCGGTGGCAACGACCCTCTGCCTGGGGGTGAATCCGACCGCGTTCGTGCAGTCCCCTTCGACTGGATACATCTACGCGATCAATCAGGGAGACAACTCTGTTTCGGTCGTCAGCTCCGACGGTTCGACGCTGAAGGGGACCATCACAACTACGAGTAGCCCGGTGCCCCTGGGAGTCAACCCGGTTTCCATAGCAGCCAACAATCAGGGATGGATCTTCGTCGTGACCCAGGGAGCCCAGGGTAGTCCGGGTACGCTCGACGTGATCTACACCGGAAACGGTAACCTCACAACCATCGCCGCGACCGCTCCTTTAGGCATGCTGCCGACGCAGGCACTGTTCGACCCCACGCGCAATCGGCTCTACGTAAGCAATGGTGGAGATGGTACGGTCAGCGTCTTTGATGTGTCGGCGATCAACACCACGACGCCATCGATTCCTTTATTGGCGACTGTAGCGGTGGGAACGAATCCAGTCGGCGTTACGGCATTGACCAGTGGGAGCAACTTCTTTGTAGCCAACCAGGGTTCGAATACCGTGTCGGTGGTGAGCCAGAGCAGTTTTTCGGTTCTGGCAACGGTAGCCCTGCCCAGCGGGGCCAACCCGGTCTATATCGCCTCCGATCCTTCGGCTGCAAAGGTCTATGTGGCCGATCAGGGAACCTCGGAGACCACGATTATTCAGACATCGAACAACACGATCACGCAAAACATCCTTGCCCCAACGCAGGTCTCGGGATGCACCAGTAGCTGCCCGCTACAAACTCCGGTGATGATCGTGACGCAGTAAGACCCCTGCTAGCTTTTAGCTCTTAGCAAGAGTGACGGCGGACCATGGCGGTCCGCCGTTTTGTGTTCAAGTCCGCAAAACTTCGCGCGCAGCGTGTATCGAAGACAAGGGGCCGAGGATCGCGCTAGGTGAACATGAATTCCTTCGTGCGCAGATCGCGTATCTTGTCGCGCAGCTTCGCGGCTTGTTCGAACTCGAAGCGCTTGGCTGCCTCCCGCATGTCGCTTTCCAGTCTGGCGATGTAGGCGTCCAGTTCCTCCTGCGACTTGAACTCGGGCATGCCTTCAATTTCGTTGGTCAGGTCGGCATAATCAGCCGCGGCCACCGCAACCAGCGACATGTCGAGCGGCCGGCTGATGCTCTCCGGCGTAATTCCGTGCTCCTGGTTGTAGGCCTCCTGAATGGCACGCCGGCGGTAGGTTTCGTCGATGGCCTTCTTCATCGAGTCGGTCATGTTATCGGCGTACAGGATTGCTCGTCCTTCCAGGTTACGAGCGCACCGTCCGATGGTCTGGATCAGCGAACCCGCCGACCGCAGAAAGCCCTCTTTGTCGGCATCGAGAATTGCCACCAGCGAAACTTCGGGCAGGTCCAGGCCTTCGCGCAGCAGGTTGATGCCGATGAGCACATCGAACTCGCCCTTGCGCAGGTCGCGCAGGATCTTGATGCGCTCCAGCGTCTCGATCTCCGAGTGCATGTAGCGGCAGCGCACGCCGACCTCGGCGTAATACTCGGAAAGATCCTCGGCCATGCGTTTGGTCAGCGTCGTCACCAGCACGCGCTCGTTCTTCTTGGCGCGCTCTCGAATTTCGTGCAGCAGGTCGTCGATCTGGCCTTTCACCGGACGGACTTCCACCTCCGGATCGATCAGTCCGGTCGGACGTATGATCTGCTCGACCACCACGCCGGCTGCCTTCGTCAGTTCATAGGGTCCCGGCGTCGCCGAGACGTAGACGGCCTGGTTCACGCGGTGCTCGAACTCTTCGAAGGTCAGCGGGCGATTGTCCAGCGCGCTGGGCAGCCGGAAGCCATACTCGATCAGGTTCTGCTTGCGCGAGCGGTCGCCGTGCCACATGCCGTGAATCTGCGGAACGGTCTGGTGCGACTCGTCGATGAAGAGCAGATAATCGCGAGGCACGTAGTCCAGCAGCGTCGGCGGTGGCTCGCCCGGCAGGCGGCCGGTGAAGTGCCGCGAGTAATTTTCGATGCCGTGGCAGTAGCCCATCTCCTTGATCATCTCGAGATCGAAGCGCGTGCGCTGATGCACTCGCTGCGCCTCGACGATGCGGCCCTGCTTCTCCAGTTCCACTTCCCACCACGCCAGCTCTTCGAGGATCGAATCGACGGCGGCGCTCTTGCGCTCCGGCTTCATCACGTAGTGCGTCTTGGGATAGATGGGCAGGCGTGCATGCTTCTGCTTCACCGTGCCGAACAGCGGATCAATCTGCGACAACGATTCGACTTCATCACCCCAAAGCTCGATGCGATACGCCGAGTCGTCATAGGTGGGGAAGACTTCGATGATGTCGCCGCGCACGCGAAAGGTTCCGCGGCGGAAGTCGCCGTCGGTGCGCTCATAGAGAATTTCTACGAGCTTGCGCGTGATGTCTTCGCGCTTGATCTTCTGGCCCTTCTCCAGGAAGAGCAGCATGCCGTAATAGGCGTCGGGCGAGCCCAGGCCGTAGATGCAGCTGACCGAGGCGACGATGATGCAGTCGCGGCGCTCGAACAGCGACTTCGTCGCCGACAGCCGCAGCTTGTCGAGCTCGTCGTTGATCGTCGCTTCCTTCTCAATGTAGACGTCGCCGGCGGGAATGTAGGCTTCCGGCTGGTAGTAGTCGTAATAGCTGACGAAGTATTCAACCGCGTTGTGCGGGAAGAACTGTTTGAACTCGTGATAGAGCTGCGCCGCCAGCGTCTTGTTGTGCGCCAGGATGAGCGCCGGGCGGTTCACGTTCTCGATGACCTTGGCCATCGAAAAAGTCTTGCCTGAACCGGTGACGCCGAGCAGCACCTGATGCTTCTCCCCGTCGGCAATGCCGCGGGTCAACGACTGGATGGCGTTACCCTGGTCGCCCTGGGGTTTGTACGGACTGACGAGTCGGAATTCCATACCACGTAGGCCCCGCCCAAGGGCCAGCTCAATTCGTTGGGAAGCCTCACAGAAGGGAATTTCGGCGAGTGGGCATCTCTTGATTATACGACGACGGATACGGCGCGAACGAACAGCAGATCCCTCGCTTGCGCTCGGGATGACAACCCTTCCGAAACGGCAATCCTTGCTGCCCGGACATATTGCCAGCCTGCGCCCTCCCGCATTACCATCTCTGCGCCAACCTTCGAGGCGAGGAAATATGCGACGTCGCGCCCAGGCATCCGCCCTCACACTTCTGCTTTTCATTGGGGGAATCGCGTTGGCTCAAAACGCAGCTGGCGACCAGGCTGCGTTGAAAGCCGTTGTCGACCGGATCATGCAGCCGTACATGGCACTGCATCATTTCCCCGGCGCAATCGTCGCGGTGTCGCTGCGCGGCCAGCGTTATTACTTCCCATACGGTGAGGCCACCGACGCGGGCGCGCCGTTTGCGCCGGACACGCTGGTCGAAATCGGCTCGTGCACCAAGACCTTTACGACAACCTTGTTCGCGCTGGCCATCGGTCGCAAGCAGATGGATCCAAACGCATCGATCCAGAAGTACATGCCGGCGGGCTACACGCTTCGCTCGGAAGCGCAAGCGGTGACGCCGCTGGAGCTGGCCGACTTCACCTCAGGGCTGCCGGACGACCCACCCAACCTTCCGCAGCGTCTGGAAATGCGCAGCATCGAGCACTACACCACCAAGGACTTCCTCACCTGGATTTCGCGCTGGAAGCCGGCGAGTGCGCCGCCGGCGCAGTATCTGTATTCGAACGCCGGCGTCGGTCTGCTGGGATATCTGGTGATGAGCGCGACTCATACAGACTGGGAGCAACAGCTCAGCAACGTAATACTCGAGCCGCTCGGCATGCCTGACACTACGTTGCGGCCGAATGCGGAGCAGAAGAATCGCCTGGCCAAGGGGCACATGCACTATGGCAACGACGCTCCGCCGTGGCCGATTTACGCCTGGTATGCCGCCGGAGGATTACGTTCGACCGCGCAGGATATGTTGAGCTTCGGCGAAGCGAACCTCGGGCACCAGCAGGTGAACGGCAAAGCGATCTCGACCGAACTCACCGACGCTATGGAGTTGGCGCAGAAGCCGATCTACACCATGCCCAATGGCCGCAACAAGCAAGCCATGGCGTGGGTCGTGAACACGGGCGACGGCAATCCCAACTTGCATCCGGTGATCGTGAAGGACGGCGGCACCGCAGGCTTCAGCACTGCGATTGCGATTAACCACTCCAAGGACCTGGCGGTGTTTGTGGCCGTGAATCAGAATGGCGCTCTGGCTGCAGGAAAAGCCGTTGAGATTGCGCGCCACCTGCCCTGAGCTAGGGCGCGAAGTAGCTCGACAAGTCCAGAATTAATTGCGTGCGCCCGGCCGCGTAGGCGTCGACCTTCCCGTCCCCGCTGGTATTTGGTACCACAGCCATGTTCGACGTGATCAGGCCATCGATCGCATTCAACGTCGATACGTTCGGCATCGGCTCGGTATCGGGCCAGAGCGTCAGATAGCCCAGACCGCCGTAGGGAATTACCGTCGCATTGAATACATAAGCCTGCGCTGAGGCGGGCACTGCGCAGGGGCTGGCGGTCACATTCACCGGCGGAGTCAGAGTGCCGCTGAAGGGCTGTCCACTTCCGATGCTGCGCGTATCAAACACGCGGCAGGGCGCGGTCGGATAGAGCGAAAGTCCGTTGGGCCCGGCAGGTGCGAAGTAGCCGTTGATGTCGATCAGCAAATCCGTATTGTCGCTGGCCAGGATTGTGATGTCGCCCCCCGTGCCCGCGGGAACGATGGCTGCGTTTGCCACGCGCGTGCCGGTTTTGTTATTCAGCGTCGACACCGGATTCTGTGGCTCGTCGCCCGTCGGCCATACCTCGAGATAGCGCAGAGGCGAGCCCAGCGTCGGATACGGGAGCGCCGTGAGGTTCAGCGAGTACGCTGTGGCATTCACTCCGTCCAGGCAGGGGCTCTGCGACACCGCGAAGTCGCGCGCTGTCCCGCCTACCAGATAATTTCCTCCGCGAGTATCGGCCACCCGGCAGGGCGTCAGCGGATAGAACGCCAGCGTCGATGAGTTCGACGGAGTGAAATAGCCGTCGATGTCGAGGATGACATCGGCCGTGTCGGTGACGTAGACGCTCACGGCTGCGCTCGCGCCCGCAGAAACGATCGCAGCGTTGGCTTTGGTTCGGCCATCGGAGGAGTTCATCGTCGAAATGTTGGGCCGCGTGAGGCCCGCGGGCCAGATAGTGAGATAGCCAACCGGATGACCATTCTTCGGCACCAGCGTGACGTTGAGCGAGAAGCTGGCGGCATTGGCCAGGCTGCCACATCCGTTTTGCTGAGCCAACTGAGGCAAGTTGAAGGTCTGATAGCTCTGGCCTTGAATCGGGCTGCCGTTGCGGGTGTCGACCAGACGGCATGGGATCATGGTCATCAACTGCAACGTGGTGGATGCACCGATCACCGAGACGGTGTTGTCGAGTGAATTCGGTACATAAACAGTATTCGTAGTGCTGTTGACGGCCAAACTCGCCGGACCGTTGCCAACAGCCACGGGCACGGTCGAACCGCTTACGCCATCGATTGCGGTGACCAGCCCCCCGCTTTGGCAGTTCGGGTCGTTGCCGCAGAAGTCAGTGACGTAGATTTTGTTGTGCGAGCTATCGGACGCCACCACATACGGCGAAACCGCAACGGCGATGCTCGACGTGTTGTTTGTCGCTCCGTTAATCACCGTAACCGAGCCGGGACTGTTGCAACTGAGATCGCTGCCGCACTGGTTGGCCACATAGATCTCGTTGGTAACGGAATTGACCGCGACACCGTTCGGAAAGTCGCCGACCGGGACCAGCGTCGTTCCATTCGTGGCACCGTCGATCACGGTCACGCTGCCGGAAGTGCCGCACGTGGGATCCGCGCCGCACTTGTTCGAGACATAAATCTTGTTGGTCACCGTATTGATGTCGAGGTTGTAGGCGTGTACGCCGACCGTAACGCTGGACGTGCTGTAGTTGTTGCCGTCAATGACGGTCGTTGTGCCGGTCGGGCAGGAGAGGGTACTGCCGCAGAGATTGACAGCGTAGATTTTGTTGCTCGTTGAATTTACGGCGATGGCTTCAGGATGGTAACCGACAGTGACGCTCGATGTACCGTTGGTGCTGCCGTCGATCACCGTTACCGTGCCGGGACTCTGGCAGTTGATAGAGCTGCCGCAGTAGTTGGTTACGAAGATCTTGTTGGTGGTTGAGTTCAGGGCAATTCCGAAAGGGTAGTAGCCGACGTTGACGGTTGAAGTGTTGTTGGTGGCTCCGTCGATGACGGTTACCGTGCCGGTGCTGGCGCAGTTGGGATCGCTGCCGCAATTGTTCACCACATAAATCTTGTTAGTGGTGGCATTCACCGCAATCGAAAGCGGCTGATAACCGACGGAGAGGGTCGAGGTGTTATTGGTTACCCCGTCGATGATCGTGACCGTAGCCGGGCCCTGACAGTTGCCACACTTGTTGACCACGTAAATCTTATTGGTGCTCGCATTCAGCGCAATGGCGGCCGGATCTACGCCGGCAGGAATAGTCGCCGTGACTACCTGCGCGATGGCCGCAGCAGCACCCGACAGGATAAGGGCAACAACCAGAAGGAGACCGTAGCTTCGCACCGAGATTGTCATGAATTTCTCCCGCACACCTGATCGCAAGGACGAAAAGAAGAGATCATCAATCTCGAGTCGTAAGCGTGCAGTGTTGCCGGAATCCCCGTCCTTAACGAAATTCGACCAGTCGTTGTAGAAGAAAATTCTTACCGCCATGAGCCACGCGGTCAAGCGCTTTGTGGGAGTCATGCGCTCTTCGCTCGGCAGCGTACCTTGGGAGTCATCACAACGGCGATAGCGCGCTTGTTTTACGGTGCGAAATAGCTTGAGAGGTCGAGGATCAACTGCGTCAGACCTGCAGCGTAGGCATCCAGCAGCCCATCCCGGTTGGGCAGGATGGCCATGTTGGACGTGATGACTCCATCCTTTGCATTCAGCGTCGAGGCTAGCGGCATGGTCACCCCGTCCGGCCACAGCGTCAGGTAGTTCAGCGGACCTGACGGAATCGCCGTCGCATTGAAGATCCAGGCGGCAGCATCAGCCGGAACCACGCAACCGCTGCCAGTAACATTTACAGCAGGACTGCGCTGGCCGTTGAAGGCGCCTCCATTCGAGCGCGTGTCGATCACGCGGCACGGCGAAGTCGAGTACAAGGACAGTCCTCCCATGGCCGCCGCGGCAAAGTAGCCGTCGATATCGGCGACCAGGTCGGTGTCCTGACTGGGATAGACGGCGATGGCTCCGCCGTCGCCAGCGGGCACGATCGCAGCGTTGGCGACGATGGTTGCCGTCGGATTGTTCAGCGTCGAGACCACCGGCTGATCTCCACCTGCCGCCCACGCCGACAGATAGCCCATCGGCTTGCTTTGCCAGGGAATCGCCGTGAGGTTAAGGGAGTACGCCTGCGCGCCGGCCGGGATCGGGCAATTACTTGCCAGCACCGGGAAATCTCGCTCCTGCGCGCCATGCAGATACGGGCCGCCGAGATGGCCGGTCTGATTGCGCGTGTCGAAGACGCGGCATGGTGTCAGCGGATAGAACTCCAGGGTGGCGCTGCTTGCGGGCTGGAAGTAGCCATTGATATCCAGCAGAACATCGGTTGTGTCGCTGGCGAAGACACTGATTGAACCGGCTGCTCCGGCGGGCACGATGGCGGCGTTGGCCTTCACGCGTCCATCGGGCGAATTCAGCGTCGAGACAACGGGCTGCGTTTCACCGGTTGGCCATATCGTCAGGAAGCCCAAAGTTCCGCTGGGAACGACTGTGACGTTCAGCGAATAGGCCAGTGCTGAAGCTGGCACGCCGCAAGCGCTCTGCGGCAGCACAAAGCCGCGCGACATCCCGCCGGCAATGGCGGGTCCGCCAAATGGCCCCGAAGGCTGGCGTGTGTCGACCATGCGGCAAGGAGTGATGGGGGTGAACTGAAGCGGATCGGAATTGGCGCCGGCAACTACTGAAGCCGTGTTATCGCCCTGATTTGCCGTGTACACAACGTTGGTAACCGAGTTAAGCGCGACCGCCATTGGATAAGGGCCAACCTGAACGTTCACTGTCGAACCGTCCAAGCCACTTACGGCGGTTATCCCTCCGGGATCGTTGGGGTTGTTGAAGTAGGCTTTGTCGGTGATGGAATTGACCGCGACCGCGTTAGGCCAGTTGCCGATAGCCACCGTCGTGGTGCTTAGGGTGGCTCCGTCGATGATGGTCGCGGTGTTGCTGTTGGAGTTCGCCACGAAGATGAGATTGCGGACGACGTCAACTGCCAGCGCTACCGGCGAGGGCCCGACGCTGACCGGCGTGACGTTGTTGGTTGTGCCGTCGATAACGGAGACGCTGTTACTGGCGAAGTTCGCAACGTAAATCTGGTTGGTGACGGCATTCACCGCGATGGCACGTGGCCGTGAGCCCACCGTGACTGTCGTCGTGCCGCCCGTGGCGCCGCTGATGACGCTGACTGTACCGCTGTTGTAATTAGCAACGTAGATCAAGTTGGTAGTCGCGTTTACTGCGACCGCCCAAGGCGTTGTGCCGACGCCGATCGTGTGAGTGGCATTGCTCGCACCGTCGATCACAGTTACGTTGGCACTATCGAAGTTGGCGACATAGATTTGGTTCGTAACCGTGTTGACGTCGATCGCGATGGGATAGAAGCCGGCGCTGGCCGCTGTCGTCTGGTCAGTGGCTCCATCGATCACCGTGACGCTGTCGCCATTGCCATTGGTCACATAGATTTTGTTCGTCACCGGATTGATCGCCAGAGCTGTAGGCGACGCGCCAACGGGGACAGAGGTGGTGTGGTTGGTGGCTCCGTCGATCACGGTGACGTTGTTGCTGCTCTGGTTGACGACGTAAATCTTGTTGGTCAGCGGGTTCACCGCGACGGCAACGGGGTAAGAGCCTACCGGGACGTTTGTAATCAAGGTTTGCGCGAAGCTCAAGGTCGCAACCGCTATTAAGAATGCCGCACTGCCGCAGTGCGGCCGCCTTCCTCACCATCGTAGACATCCCGCTAAACTCCCCAGGGGTCGTTCCGTAAGCGCGGTTTTGCGTGCCGCTGGCTAACAGAAGAATTGGAGGGTCAAAGGAGGTAAGGCCAAAACGCTGCCCAGCGAATTCAGCACGGCGCGAGCACAGACGCGTCGCAGTGCGAAAGTGCCACGCGCCGTGTCCTACCACATCAAAGGAGTAAGCTCCGACGTTATCGCACAGAAACTGCGCGGCGCAGTGACATGACGACGAATCCGATTCGTTTGTTCCGGAACGGGAAGCCGGCCTTCAACAATCCTCTGCCCCCGCTGTAGGATGAAGAGTTGCTATTCAAACATTGGAGTTTCTCTATGACTGCACCTGCTCTTGCCGAACTGGAACCGAAACCGATTTGGAAGCACTTTGCCGAGCTGACGAAGATCCCGCGCGCCTCCACCAAGGAAGCGGCTGCCCGCGCGTACGTTCTCTCTGTTGCCAAGACGCATGGCTTGGAGGCAGTGCAGGACAAAGTCGGCAACACCGTGGTCCGCAAGCCCGCTCGCCCGGGCCGCGAGAATGCGCCAATGGCGTTGCTCCAGGGACACCTCGACATGGTGTGCGAGAAGAACGAAGGCACGGCCTTCAACTTCGATACCGATCCCATCCGGGTTCGCCGCGACGGGGACTGGCTGAAGGCCGAGGGTACGACACTCGGCGCTGACAATGGCGTTGGGGTGGCCGCCGCGCTGGCCGTCATGGAGAGTAGCGACATTGCCCACGGCCCGTTGGAATTCGTCTTCACCATCGACGAGGAGACCGGCCTGACCGGCGCAGCCGAGTTTCCCGGCGGCATGCTGAAGTCGAGGTACTTCCTCAACCTCGACAATGAAGAGAAAGACACCCTCTGCATCGGCTGCGCCGGAGGTATCAAGACCACCGCGCGCCGCAAGATCGCGCTGCTGCCGGCCACGGGAGACGCGGCTTTTCGCATCAAGGTTTCAGGCCTGAAAGGCGGCCACTCCGGCATCGACATCAACCAGGGACGCGGCAATGCGCTGCGCATTCTCGGCGGCACGTTGCAGAGTGTGATGGACAATGCGGGAATCGAGATTGCGAACCTTACCGGAGGCAGCGCGCAGAACGCCATCCCCCGCGAAGCCTCGGCGATTGTCGTGACCAAGGCAGGTGACGAGGCGAAGCTGAAGGCACAGGTCGCGAAGCTGGAAGGCGAGTACAAGGCCGACCTCGGCGGCTTCGATCCCGAACTCCAGATCACGGTGGAAAAGGTCGATCGAGCGGACAAAGTTTTCGCGCAGGAAGACGCCCAGCGTTGCGTTGACCTGCTGGCCAGCCTGCATCACGGCGTTATCGCCATGAGCCCTGACGTTCCCGGTCTGGTTCAAGACTCGACCAACCTGGCGACCATCGTCACCAAGGGCGATACCGTGGAGATCGTCACCAGTCAACGCAGCGCGATCGAGAGCAGTAAGATCGCAGCCGCGCGCATGGTGGCTACCGCCTGCCGCCTTGCCGGATTCGAAACCGAAAATACCGGCAGCTATCCCGGATGGAAGCCCGAACCCAATAGCGACATCGTGAAGAAGTGCCAGTCGGTCCACGAGGAACTCTTTGGGCATCCGGCAGAGCTGATCGCTATGCACGCCGGCTTGGAGTGCGGCGTAATCGGCGAGAAGTACCCGGGCATGCAGATGGTGTCGTTCGGCCCTACGATCGTTGGTCCGCACAGTCCGGCGGAGCGCGTAGAGATTCCGTCGGTGCAGGGCTTCTGGAAGTACCTCAAGGCAGTGTTGGAGAAAATCTAGGCTGCGAAGGCTAAGGCGAACTTTCGACAAGGCAGGCCGTTCCGGGATGGCTGTCCAGCACCGCGTAGACGGCAACGGCCTGGCTTTGCCGATCGTCGCCAAGGTAGCCGGTAAATCCGACGTAATTCTCCGCCTTGCGCCCGTTCGCGAGAACAAAACCGCGCCACGAACCTACAGCGGCCCAGGCATCGACCGCGCCATTCCTGACCAGCACGACCGCCAACGCTGGCCGATGATGCTCTCTGTCCCACGCCCAGCCCGTGACCCGCAGCCCGGGCCGGCTTCCCTCAATGCGGGCGACAGGATCCACCGCCCCGATACAGTCATCGGACATGTGCGGGAATAACGAGGTCAGAGGAACCCCCGTTGGGCGCTCATTATCGCGAGAGAAGATCGACAAGCGGTTCTGTCGCATGAGAGGGACAGCCGAGAACAGATACTCGGGACGCACCAGACCGACATAGTAGAACTGGGCAGGATCATAGACTCCGGAACGCAACGCCGAAGCCGCTGCATTCAGTTGAAATCCGTGCCATCTGGCATCGCGGATCGCGAAAGGCGCCAGTACGGCTCCCCGCGCCACAATGATAACCAGGCAAATCTGCGCGACCACAAGTGCGGTGGAAAAGTTCTTTCCGGCGGACAGTATGAGCAGTGCGCCCAGCCCGAGAAAGCACCAGAAGAGCAGAGCGACGGTCTGATAGCGCGAGGAAAATGCCTGGGTCGCTCCGAAGTTCAGCCTGCCAAGCGATGTGATCACAGCCGTGCCGACGCAAAAGAGGAGGGTGAGCGCGATTTGAATCGAGAATGGATTTTGCCGCGTCGCCGCGCCTCGCAGCCGCCATAACAGCACCGCCGCCAGAACGAGCCCAGCGATGCCCAGTAACTCGGATGGATGCATGCGTTCGTGGAACCAGGTGCTGCCGAAGTACACCGCGATGTATTTGAGAAGGCGCAACGGAGATTGCACCGACGTGGCCAAGCTGGCGTGGTGCGGCGGATGAGTGTACCCGATGAAGTAGGTGGCAGCGGTTACAGCGCCGACCGCCGTAAAAAGCGTCACAACCGCTCGGCCCATACCCAGGAGAAGCGCGGCTCCCAACAGCAACGGCCACAAAAGCATTCCGTTTGCCAGTGAATAGGTAGCGCAGAGGGCTGCAACGACCGACAGGATCAGGAAGACCCAGGGCCTCGTCGTTTCACGGGTGCGGATGAAATACAGCAACAGCCACACGAACGACAAGGATGCGAACAAGCCCGGCAGGACAAAGCAGGTTTGAAATCCCCAGACGAAATTCTCCCACTGCGATGGGCAAAATAAGCAGAAGGCGGCCAATCCGAAACCGGTTCGCCACAGCGCTCCCCGCCAACCGGCCAAGCGGCGCATGCTCCAACCCAACACCCCCAAATGGGCACACTGAATCGCGAAGATGCTGAACAAAAGCAGTAACTGGTTCGCATGAAACCAGAGCAGGTCGACGGCCAGCAGCAACTTCGGGATGATGAGGCGGTGCTCGTTCTGTTGCCACCACAGCCACCGCACCGAAAGCGGGCTGATGCGGGTTACCAGCGGATCGATCTCTCGCCATCCGTCAGCGTAGGGCAAACTTGAGTAGCTGACCCTGACGGTGTAGATCGACAGGAGCAGGGTCGAAAGCCCCGCCAGCAAGATCACATAAGATAAAACTATCTGCCAAAGCTCAATGCCGCTTGCCCGATCTGTTGTTTTCCCTGCCAGCGGGTTCCTCTCAGACTTTGACGACCGCCGTTATCGTAAACAATCCGGACATGCTGCATCATCTGCCGCCAGATTTTCTTTATCTTGAGGAGTTTTGTCTCGAATGCTGTCTGCTATCCGCGCTCTGAAGAGAAAGCGGAGGCAGACAGGGGTTAGGCGGAAAGCCGTCATCCCTGCCCGCTCCCTGTTTGAGCGATCCGGAGTTTTCGTGATGCCCGGGAAAACCGAAGCTGTGGCGGTGCGGCGCAGCGCTGACTCACTCCGCAGAAAACGGGACGGGCAGGATCGGCTTGCTCCCTGAATGCGGCGGAAAATCAATCCTAGGGTAGATCCACGATCCATTCCTTTTTGGAACTATTTTCCAACCTAGGAACCCGCACCCTTAATAGTGCTTTCGCAGTATTGCACCCACCGCCAACACAGGTGTATGGTCAACCCGAACTAATCAAAAACTTGCTCCCGAAAAGTGCTATGCATGTCTTGCTCAGCCCCATGCACGGCGCCTGCTGGGACATACCAATTACGCAATCAAGAGTAGCGGAGAATCCGTATGCTGACGCTTCGTCGTGTCTTTTTGTGCCTCTCGGCCTTCTTATGTCTAACGATTCCCATGCTGGTGCAGGGGCAGGCGATGCAATTTGTGCCTATCGCTCCTTGCCGAGTACTGGATACCCGCCAAGGCAGCCCCATTCAGGGCGGAACGGCGCAGTCTTTCAACCTTGCCTTGCTTGGCCAGGCGGTTGGATGCCAGCAGAGTCTGAGTCCAGCAACGGCTTTCTCGCTGAACGTGACGGTACTGCCGCACGGTTATCTGGGATATCTCACCATCTGGCCGACCGGCCAGACGCAGCCCGTGATTTCATTGATGAACTCGCATGATGGGCGCAATAAGGCAGACGCAACCATCGTGCTGGGAGGCGGCGCCAATCACAACAGCGTCAGCATCTACGTCACCAATACAGCCGACGTGCTGATCGATGTGGACGGCTACTTCGAGCCGGCAACCTCCGGCGCCTACGCTTACTATCCGCTGTCGACGCCGTGCCGCCTTGCCGACACGCGCAGCGGACAACCGCTCCCGGGCGGGCAGGAAGCTGATTTTCCAGTTTTCAGCACCGACTGCGGAATTCCGACGAACGCTCAGGCCTACTCCCTGAACTTTACCGCCGTTCCGCATCCTGTTGGCTCGGAACTGCGTTACCTCACGGTGTGGCCTGCAGGTCAACCCCAGCCGACGGTTTCCACTCTTAACGATCCGACCGGGACGATTGTCGCCAATGCGGCGCTGCTCTCAGCCGCTGGTACGAACGGGGAAATCGCCGTCTATCCTTCGGACACGACCGACTTAATCATCGATATCGCGGGTTATTTTGGCATGGCAGAACAGGGACAAGGCTTGGCGTTCTTTCCTCTGACGCCCTGCCGGGCCATCGATACGCGGGGAACTATCGGTCCATTCAGCGGCGAGCAGACCTTCAACATCGAGGGCAGCGCTTGTCAGCCTCCCAGCACCGCGCAGGGATATACGCTGAACGCGACGGCATTGCCGCTGGGGCGTCTGGGGTATCTGACGCTCTGGCCAAGCGGGCCACAACCTCTGGCGTCCACGTTGAACGCCATCGACGGGGCTTACACGTCGAATATGGCCATCGTCGGAACGAATAACGGTTCGATCGATGCCTACGCCGCAGGAATGACGAACCTGTTGCTGGACCTGTCCGGCTACATGGCGCCGCTGGGACAGTTAACGGTCACGACCGGTACACTTCCCGGTGGAACCACGGGACAGCCTTATTCGGTGCAGTTAGAGGCCAGTGGCGGCGAGCCCCCGTACACATGGTCGATCACCAACGGAACGCTGCCACCCGGACTGACTTTGTCGGGTGCAGGTGCGATCAGCGGAATCCCGACGGTGACCGGCTCATACCCGATCACGGTGCAGGTCGCCGATCAGTTCCAGAACACGGCGTCGAAGTCGCTGAGCATTTCTGTCGTGCAGGGATCGCTGCTCATCACCACGAACAACCTGCCGAATGGAACGCAGGGCGTCGGCTATAGCGCGACGCTGGGCGCCGCGGGCGGCACACCGCCGTATACCTGGAGCCTCGCCGCCGGAACTTTGCCTGACGGCTTGAACGTCGACCCGAATAGCGGCATTATTTCGGGTACTCCCACCACCGCGGGCAATTCACAATTCACCATCCAGGTGGCGGATTCGCAGCAGAACACGGCGCAAGCCAACCTGCAGATCACCATCAATGCTCCCATCACGAATGGCTCGCTGAGCGGCCACTACGCGTTTTCGTTTAGCGGCTATAGCAACGGACAGCCGGTTTACATGGTCGGTAGCTATACTGCCGACGGCAACGGCAACATCCTGGCCGGCTTGCTCGACTCGAACAGCGGTACAGGAGAAACCACGGGCGGCTACGCATTCACTGGCACCTACAGTGTCCAGGCCGACGGCTTAGGAGACATGTTCCTCAATGTCACTACCCTGGGGGCAATGCACTTTAGCTTGTCGGTTTCCAACGTCGGTAACGGCCAAATGATCCTGGACAACTCCGATCCCAATACGCGCGGCTCAGGATCGTTCTACGTGCAGAACACGGTTGCGTTCCTGCCGCCGGCGATTGGAAGTTATGCGGTCGGCACCACCGGGGCGGATCAGAACTTCGCGCGCTATGGCAAGGCCGGCACCTTTGCAGTTTCGGGTTCGCCGGGCAACGTAACCAGCGGCGAGGAGGATGTGAATGACGCCGGCACCCTGGCAAACCGTACCTTCACAGGCACCTTCCAGCCACCGTCCGCGCTGAACGGTCGTGGCCAGGCGCACCTGACCTTCCCGGGCGGAAACAACAACTACGCGTACTACGTCATCTCGACTGGACAATATCTCATCATGGGAGTTGATCAGTTGAGTGCTCAAGACCCGCTGACGCTGGGGACCATTCAGAAGCAACTGGCACCCAACTTCAGCGATGCCGCGCTTAGCGGTATTAGCGTGCTGGAGATCAATGGCTTGAATCCGAACGGGGGAAGCCCGGTATCCGACGCCATTCTTGGGCTGGTCACCTGGAACGGCGGAGGAGGAGGCACGACACGTCTGGATGAGAATAAAGGCGGGACACTGACCCAGACGACGCTTCAGGGCAACTACAACGTCGCGACCAATGGCCGCACCACGACCTCGGGCATGGGCGCCAGCAACCCGATCTTCTACCTCTACAACTTCAACCAGGGCTTTGCCGTGGGCCAGGACAGCACCGTTTTCTCCGGCCTGCTGGAACAGCAGACCGCGACGCCTCCGCTCGGCAATCAGTCGATACTGGGAATTTATATCGGAGGAACGCTGAACCCGGTGGAAGCCTCCATCACCGACGCCGTCAGCTTTTTCCAGGCAGATGGCAACGGCAACCTCAACGGCATCCAGGACTACAGCGGCTCGGCGGGTTCCGGTACGCAAAACCTATCGGCTACGTACAGCGTGGATGCCAGCGGTCGGGCGGTGGTCACGCCGAATCCCAACGGCAATCTCGGCGGGATTGTGTACGTGATCTCCGCCAAGAAGGTGGTGCTGTTGCCGTCGGGGACGACTCCGGTGCTCAGCACGTTCTCTTCGGCGCAAACCCAATAACCGTCTCGTAAAGCCAAGCCCCGGTCGCGTACCGGGGCTTTTTTCATCTGTCGGTCGCGTCCGTCGACCGTCGCTGCCTTGCTACTGCTCGGCGCTTTCTGTAACCTTCGGCAAGTGGATCATCCTTGTTATCGTTGCCAAACTGAGATTCCGGAAAGCACCACCTTCTGCCCGCATTGCGGCGCTCCCCAAATTCGCGTAGCCACACCGGAGGAGGAGGCACAGCCGGCGCCTATCGTCCCGCTTGAAACCGCGCCGTTGAACGTCGCGCCTCCGGGGTCCGCCTGGTCGATGGGCGGCACGCGGTCCCAGAGCGCGCCCGGACTGATTCATTGGGACCTTGCCTGGAAGAGCGCGATGCTGTGTGGCGTGGGCGCGGCACTGCTCTCGGCAATCCCGTTCGTCTCACTGGGGTGTTGTTTGTGGATGCTGGGCGCCGGCGCATTGACAGTGAACCTCTACCGCAAGCAGGTGCCCGACCCCGTGATTACTCCCGGCATGGGGATGAGGCTGGGAGCTCTTTCCGGCGTCTTCGGATTCATTGCCAACGCCATCGTAACCACGGTCTCGTTCATGATTCAGCGCAGTAGCGGCACCTTTCGCCAGGCGATGGAAGAGCAGATGAAAAAGCAGATGGCCAGCACGCCCGATCCCAAGGCGCAGGAAATCATGCAGCACATGATCGACTGGATGGCCACGCCGCAAGGCGCCGCGACGATGATGATTCTGGTGCTGATCTTCATGGGTGTGATCTTCCTGTTATTCACCGCTGCCGGTGGTGCCCTGGGAGCTTCCATGCGCGGCTCGCGTCGCGAGTTCCGCTAACCCCAGCGTCACCTTAACTCGTGTCGCCGGTCACAAAGCCTTCGGTTCCGGTTGCTCACCGGCTTGCGCATTGCGTATCATTCGAGCGGCATGAGTAAAGCCCCCACGCAAGCTGCTAACCTCCGCGAGAAAGCCCAGATTCTTTCCGGCTCTGAAATTGAGCGTACTCTGGTGCGACTGGCCCATGAAATTGTCGAGAAAAACAATGGCGTCGCTAACCTGGGACTGGTAGGAATCATGCGCCGGGGGGTGCCGCTGGCACAGCGCCTGGCCAAGATCCTGGGTCGCATCGAGAAAACCCAGGTGCCGGTGGGAACGCTCGACATCACCCTTTATCGTGATGACCTTTCCACCGTGGGCCATCGTCCCGAAGTGAAGAAGAGCAAAATGGAGTTCGACATTCAGGACAAATACATTGTGCTGGTGGACGACGTCATCTACACCGGCCGTACCACGCGGGCCGCACTGGATGCCCTGTTCGATCACGGACGTCCGCGACGCATCCAGTTGTGCGCCCTGATCGACCGTGGCCATCGCGAGCTTCCCATTGAGGCCAGCTTCATCGGACGAACGATCCAAACCACGCCGGAAGAGAGCATCGAGGTAAAGCTGCAGGAGATCGATGGCGCCGATAAGGTGCTGCTGATGGAGCGGGTACCCGAGGAGAAATGAAGCCACGACTGGGTTCGCTGCTGAGCATCAACCAGCTATCAACGGAACAGATTGAAGCTATTTTGCGTCTGGCGCGGCGCATGGATCCAAACAAGCCAAGCAACATTCTTCACGGTAAACGGGTAGTGTTGCTGTTCTATGAGGCTTCGACGCGCACCCGCACTTCGTTTGAGTTTGCGGCGAAAGCCTTGGGCGCCGTCACCACGCTGGTCACGGCAACTTCCTCCAGCATTGAAAAAGGCGAGTCGCTGATCGATACCGGCTGGACGATCGAATCCATCGGCGCCGATGTCATTGTGATGCGCCATCCGAACAGCGGCTCAGCGCACCTGATGTCGCGCTACATGCATGTGCCCATTGTCAACGCCGGCGATGGCATGCATCAGCACCCTTCGCAGGGATTGCTGGATGCGCTCACGATTCTGAACCACAAGAAGACGCTGCGTGGGCTGCGGGTGGTGATTGTCGGCGATGTGTATCACAGTCGCGTGGCGCGTTCCAATGCGGAGTTGCTGTCGCGCTTCGGCGCTGATGTGATTCTCTGTGGTCCACTGGATTTTGTGCCGGAGGTCGCTTCGACCCTGGCGCCGGGTGTGACTGTGAGTCACGACCTGAACGCGGCGCTGCAGGGTGCCGACGTCGTGATGGCTCTGCGTGTACAGAAAGAGCGGCTAGCCGGACGGCATCACAGTGTCGAGGACTATATTTCGCATTATCAGGTCACGCCACAGCGTATGAAGTTGGCCAAGCCGGACGCAATCCTGATGCACCCGGGTCCGGTGATCCGCGGCATAGAGTTGACCAGCGAGGTCGCCGACGGACCGCAGTCGGTGATTCACGAGCAGGTTCGCAACGGTGTGAAGACACGCATGGCAATCTTGGCTATGACGCTTGGGGCGGCATGATGGAATCCCTACTCATACAACGCGGACGCGTCGTTGACCCGGCCAGTGGCGTGGATCACGATATGGACATCCTGCTGCGAGATGGACGTGTCGCAGCAATCGCCGCTCCCGGAAAGCTTAGAGGTCAGGCCGACAAAACCTTCAACGCCCGCGGCTGTATTGTTGCTCCTGGGCTCATCGATGTGCATGTTCATTTGCGCGAGCCTGGGCAATTGCATAAAGAAACGATCGTGACCGGAACTGCGGCGGCAGCGGCCGGCGGCTTCACTTCAGTTTGCATCATGCCCAACACGCTGCCGGTAAACGATTCTCCGGAGATAACGGAGTGGATCCTGCATCCGCAACGGGGAGCGCTGGCGAATGTGTTTCCCATCGCCGCCGCTACCGTCGGAAGTTCAGGTGAGAAGCTGACGGATTTTGCCGCATTGAAACGCGCGGGCGCCGTCGCTGTGAGCGATGACGGCAAACCAATTCTCGATGACAAACTGATGCGTGACGCGCTGGCCGCCGCCGCGCGACTGAAGATTCCCGTGGTGCAGCATGCCGAAGACACGCGCGCTACCGTCGGCTGCTCGATGAATTACGGCGCGACGTCGTTCCGCCTCGGCGTCCACGGTATGCCGAATTCGGCAGAGTCGAGCGTGGTGGAGCGAGATATCGCGCTGGCCAGGCAGACCCGCGGTCACGTTCACGTCGCCCATATCTCCACACGCGAGGCCTTGGAAGCAGTGCGCAATGCTAAGAAGGCCAAGCTGCGCGTTAGCGTCGAGGTCACTCCGCACCACTTCACGCTGATCGACGAGAATGTCGGCGAGTTCAACACTCACTACAAGATGAATCCGCCGCTGCGGTCAGTGGCTGACCGCGATGCGCTTATCGAAGGCATACTCGACGGCACCATCGACGTTATCGCCAGCGATCACGCGCCGCATGCCTTCCACGAAAAGCAAGTTGAGTTCGAACGCGCCGCCTTCGGCATCACCGGCCTGGAAACGATGCTGCCCATCGCACTCACCGTGCTGCATCATCATTTCAAGCTGACGCTGTGGCGCGTTGTCGAACTGCTTGCCACCAACCCCGCGCGTATCTTCAATCTGAACGGACGCGGCACGCTGGCTAAGGGCTCGATTGCTGACGTCACCATCTTTGATCCCAAGAAGAAGTGGACCTTCGACGCCTCGCAGTCCCTCTCGAAGTCTAAGAACACTCCGTTCGATGGCTGGAACTTCACGGGCAAGGCTGTCGCTACCATCGTCGGCGGAAAGATGGTCTACGAAGGGTAGAGATGGTCACGAAGACAAACGCTCATGTTGCCGGCACGAATTGGCTCGCGAAGCCCCGCCTCGACATATGCCGTATTTGAGACTCGCAATGTAAGTCCCGCCGCAAAGGCGGAACGAACCTCTTCAGCCCAGCGCGGGAGCGCTGGGACACGTCCTGAAATAATTGAGCCGCGTTCAGCCGGCGGCACCCAGCAGGCTGCTACTCGAACAAATCTCCCTTGACTACCTTCTGGCCAGCTAAAGCGGTGTAGCATCCCCAAACTCCCAACGCCGCCACCAGCAAGAACACGAACGCCGGAGCTCCGATATAGAACGCCGATACGTCGGTAGTGACAGGCACGCTGCCGATCAGGTCAATGCAGAAAATTCCTACCGCCAGCGCAACAAAGCCAAAGCGCATGACCACGAACGCTGCGATACCATACACCACTGCATAGGCCGGAGCAGTGAGATACCAGTGATGATCGCTATAGCTCTTGATGACCACCCAGAAGGCCACAAACACCAGCGCAGCCAGCCATGGTTTGCGAAAGATTACGCGAAATACAAACATCAGGAAGAAGAAGACCAACGTAGCCTCGATCGAGGTCGATACATGCGTGAGGCAGGATCCGAGCACGCGCCTTGGGCCTTCCATAAACATGGTTGAGCCAAGCCCCGGGGTCGCGCCAATGCGCTTCATAATCAGGCCCACCACACCGAAAAGCACGCCCCAAACTACGCCCAGCACCACTCCGTACAGTGTGTCGCGTCCCACCAGCGGATCGCGAATCCGTCCGGCCATCAGGCGCGACCACGAAATGATGGCGTGCGGCCAGTGTCGGCGAACATACGGTTCGATGGCGAGATAAACGACGTAGACGATCGCCGCGAGAAAAACCGCTCCGCTGGCGGCCTTGACGAAGAGCTCAAACAGGCCGAGGCTGGCTACGAAGTGCGAGTTGAAAATCCACACCAGCATCTGCAGAACCAGGATCAGGAATCCTAGTCGCACCGCCCCCTGCGGATCGCTCCGCTGGGTGCGATAGTTGTGCCGCGCCAGCCAAATTGCTCCCGCCAGCAGAATCAGGAAGAAGAACACCAACGCTACCTGAGGTGCATCGGAATGCTTGTTATCGCTGGAAGGCATGCGGTCCGGCTGGGTCCAATCGCCGATCATGCGAAAGAACACCGGCTTCCCACGCCATGCTGCAGCCTCGATGCGCAGTGGCAAAGAGGTTCCCGGCCAAACGCCGGTCCATGCGGCGCGTTGGTCGGACGAGCCGAGTGAATTCCATAGTGGCTCAGTTGACTGGAACTGCGACATGTCGAGCCCGGCCAGTGTGAACAACTGCTTCCAGTCGTAGGCTTGCGCCACCGTCGGCGCGCTCTCCTTCTGCGGAGGGATGGCTGCGAAGCGCACCAGACGCCCCTCGGGGTCGAGCGTCATCGACACCATGCCGGAGACAATCGGTGGAGGATCGGTTGGATCAACGGCCCCAGGCGTCAGCAGGTCGCTGTGGATGTCGGCCGCTTCCAGGTAGTCGGGACTTTGGCGCCGCCAATATTGCAGCAGCGTGGGCCGGTGCTTCATCACCTCGTCCCAGTTCGGATGTTCCCCTCCGGCGTGATCGAGGTACTCGAGATAATCGTCGTCCCATCGAAAGCCGCCGGCGGAGTCTACCGGGGGCGTGGTGTATCCCAGTTCTTTGGCGATGTCGCGTGTACGCTGCGCTAACACCTCTGCCGAGTATGGCGTGTCGACTTGCGACATGCCGCTGGTGCGGGCGCTGCAAATAAAGTAGATCACCAGTCCGACCAGCACGCCGGCCAACGTAAGCAGAGCGGTGCGCACGGGAAGTCCCGTGGTCGTGCCGGCAGCGGCTACGACCTGCGGCGAAGGCGTTTCACCGGCAGCCAGGGCGGCAGCTAGAGGATCACCGCCGGGCAGGGCGGCAGAAACCATAAGCGCTGAGCCAGGCCGGTTGTCCGGCTCGTTTTCCAGACAATGCAAGATGACCCGTTCAACGACGGGGTCCATGTCGCGTACCAGCGTCGAAGGCCGATGCGGCGTGCTGCCGCCGCGCACACGAACGATGTCGTCCAGTGTCTTGCCGTCAAAGGCGGCCTTACCCGTGAACAGTTCGTAGAGCACCAGGCCGAGCGAATAGATGTCGCTGCGGACCGTGACCTCTTTGCCCGAAAGTTGTTCAGGCGCCATATAAGCGGGGGTCCCGCTGCGGACGTCCTCGATCTCCTGCGCGATACCGGCGAGGCCGAAATCCATGACCAGCACCTCGCCACGGCCGTCGAGCATAATGTTCGCGGGTTTCAGGTCGCGGTGCAGCACACCCTTGTCGTGGGCGGCAGCCAATCCGGCGCAGATTTTGCGCGCAATCTCCAGCGCTTTGTCCGAAGGCAGACGGCCAATCCGCCGCAGCAGTGAAGACAGGTCCTCGCCGTCGACGTACTCCATCGACAGGAAGACCCGATTGTCGGCCTCACCGATGTCGTAAACGCGGCAGACGTTTGGGTGCGAGATGCGGCGCGCGATGCGCACTTCGTTGCGGAAGCGTTCCAACGTGTACTCGTCGGTACGATGTTCGGGCAGGAATTTCAGCGCGACCGGTTGGCCCAAGCTGAGATCGTCGGCGCGATAGACCTCGCCCATTCCGCCGCGCCCTAGCAGCGCGATGAGACGATAGCGCTCGGCAATGACGAGGCCTGGTGTGTAGCGTCCCTGGTCGCGGGAACCGTGCGACGAGGGCCTGGACGAAGAACGCGGCGTCGGAGGGGGGGGCGGGTAAGTCGGCGCGTCGGACGTCACCGCGACCATGGTGGGAGCCTCGGCGTTCAAGAGCGAGGATCTCTTAAGCGGAGTTCCACACTGGGCGCAAAAAACGGACGATGAGGCGGATTCCGAACCACAAGAAGGACAGCGCTGCATCCTGAAAACTCCCACAAACAGGTACGGTTATATTACCTCGTCGTCGGATGGTCGGCTGCCCCATCCTCCTCCGCCGGGAGTTTCCACTCTCACTCTTTCTCCGCGCTTCAGGCGTGTGCTGCCCTTGCTCGGTAACTCGTCTTCCGAGCCATCGTTACGCAGGACTCTCGTGCGGCCGGGAGTGCCATCTCCACCACCGCTCAGCCCGTACGGCCGTCGTCTTGCGGCGGTCTGACAGCAATGTGACTTCGGCATCTGTCAGCATTTCCAGTTCCCGTACGATGCCGTCTCCCCCGCGATGTTTCCCGTCACCGCCGCTGTCAGTTCGCAGTGAATATCGCGTGACGCGGAAGGGATAGCTGTACTCCAGCGCCTCGGCGGGTGTGTTGAGCGAATTGGTCATGTGCGTATGCACGCCCGAGACGCCGTCATGGAAGGCGCTGGCGCCCGCTCCGCCGGCGATAGTTTCGTAGTACGCGAAGGGAACGGCCGAATCGTCACGCTCATCCATACCGCCGACGGTGAGGTTATTCATCGTGCCCGAGGACGCTGCCGGAATGCGGTCGGGTAATGCCTTAGCCAGCGCTCGCAAAAGCACATCGACGATACGCTGCGAGGTCTCGACATTGCCACCTGCCACAGCTGCCGGGGGCGTCGCGTTGACTACCGTTCCCGACGGGGCGATGAGCTGAATCGGCCGCATCAATCCCGCGGTAGCGGGAACGTCTTCACGCAACAGGCAGCGAAAGACGTAGAAGCATGCCGAGTAGGTGATAGCTTCAACAGCGTTGACGCTGCCGGCCACTTGCGGCGAGCTTCCGCCGAAATCGACGACCGCACGGCGACCTTTCGCAGCCAGTGGAAAGGTGATCTTCACCGCGATGCGCACCGGCACATCACTCACGCCATCGTCATCGAGAAAATCTTCCGCCGCATACGTCCCCGCCGGGACGCTCGCCAGAAACGCCTGCATCATCTGCTCGGAATACCCGAGCAATGCGTGTCCGGCACGCGCGACGCGCGACAACCCATAGCGCTCGCATAGCTCATTCAGCCGCGAGCCGCCGGTGTGGCACGCCGCCAGTTGTGCGCGCAGATCACCCTCCCGCTCCCGCGGCGTGCGAACATTGTTGAGCAACAGTGCCAGCACATCGCGATCGACCTCTCCGGCCCGCACAATCTTCACTGGCGGAATGCGAAAGCCCTCCTGATAGATCTCACGACAAGGCCCCATCGATCCGGCGTAGGTTCCTCCAACATCGGCATGATGCGCGCGTGCCGCCACGAAGAAGTTGGGAGCGCCATTCCCGCGCTTCACTGCGCGCCGGCTTTGCCATTAGCCGGCCCGACAAATACCGGCGCAACTAGCGTGATATCGGGCAGGTGCGTGCCTCCGCGAAACGGATCATTCAACATGGCGACATCGCCGGAAGCCAGATCCAGCGCGTCAATTGCGGCGCGCACCGACATCGGCATCGAACCCAGATGCACCGGCATGTGATCGCCCATCGCCAGGACCTGACCCTCTGCGTCGAAGATTGCGCAGGAATAGTCGCGACGCTCCTTGATGTTGGGGGAGAACGCGGTGCGGCGGAGTGAGGCGCCCATTTCCTCCGCGATGGAGTGGAACAGATGCTTGAAAACCTCCAGCTCAACCGGATCGTTGCGCATGCCCGCGAGTGTATCGCGACTTGCAGAGCGCGCGAACTTCCACTTCGCTTCGATTGCCTCAAGGAAGGTGCAGGACACAAAACCGAAGCTTGCGCAAGAAAATTTTGTACGATTTTTGTTGACATTCATTGGAAGTAACCGCAATATCTTGCGTAGCTGTATTGCCCATGCAACATATTGGGCAACGACAAGGGACCTTCAAGGGGAAAGTTCCAACAAGTTCCATAAAGGAGGCTATCCATGGCAACGAAGAAGAAAGCCACGAAAAAGGCTGCCAAGAAGAAAAAGAAGTAACTGATCACGGCGAGGCAAGTGGCCTCGCTCTTTTTTTGTAAAAACATAGGCCTCCGCATTGTGGTATCGCGGAGGCCTTTCACTTTGCGGATCACCCAGCTTTACGGGTGGCCCTCAAGTTGTTCGTTGCACGTTCCGTTAGTCGGCTGGGTCGGCAGCGGCGGCACCGTCAGCATCTGCGGTGAGCTGAAGTCGAAGAAGCCGTTCGTCGGATCGGCCATGTCGCCGGCGGTAGCATCACGCTGCGTCAGCGGCGGGAAGTTGAAGCGAGTTTCAATCAGCTTCAAGATCGCCGTGTAATCCATCGGCGAATGGACTACCGTGTGCGGTTTCGACCACGGTGAGACCACGATGACGGGTACACGGAAGCCTGTCACGTTAAACAGTCCTTGCTGGTCGTGCGGACCGAGGTCCTGCGGAGGCAGGTCGTCCGGCGGCGTCGCAAGAATGGGCCCTACGTGATCGAACAGGCCACCGCCTTCGTCGTAGGTAAAGATGAACGCGGAGTCAGGCCACGCAGCGCTGTTCAGCAGGGCAGTGATGATGTTCTGCACATCGGCAGCGCCCTTCTGAACGTTGTTGTCCGGGTGCTCATCCAGACCGGTTGCACTGGCCCGTTCGATGAACACCACCTGCGGCAGGTTCTGATCCGCATTCGGACTGGACAGAATGTTGTAGTACTCCTGGATGTTCCGCACGTTCCCCTGAATCTGCGGATCGTTCCAGTCGGCCCAGTTCGCCAGGAAGACGCTGTTGTCCTGATAGTAATAGCGCCAGGTGACGCCGGCATTGGTTAAAGCCCGGAAGAACGTCTCCACCTGCCACGCCGGATCGTTGGGATCGGTTGGCGGGAAGGCGTGTCCGTGCGAGGTGGCGGAGAACAGATACATGCGGTTAGGCACGGTGTTCGCCGGGATTGGGGAGTACCACGTATCGCTGGTCGTGAACTGCGCGCCCAGCTCGTAATAAAACGGCATGTCGGTCTGATCGTAATAACCGAGCGGCCGCGAGTGCGTAGGATCGTACTGATCGCCGCTTCCGCCGGAGAGCGTGGTATCCAGGAAGCGATCCATCAGGTACTGCGATTGCGGCGTCAGGTTCATCCAGTCGTCGCCCACCAGGTCCATGTCGTAGTGCGTCTCATCCCACGAGGGCGAGAGGTTCTCGATACACTCCGTGCGCGCGTGGAACGGTCCGAAGCATCCTCCCTGCGGATTGCAAATCTGATACCCCGCAGGCAAGGTGTGCAGATCGTTTACGTCGCTCATCTGCGCACCTGGGATGTGATCGATGTTCACGCGATAATTTGCGAAGACCCCGAAGTAATTATCGAACGCGCGATTTTCCTGCAGCATGTAGATGATGTGGTTCAGGTTGTTCAGACCGCCGGTGTTGACCGTCACCGTCACCGACGCTGTCACCGGAGGCGTGCCGGGATAAATCGAGGTTGCGGTAGCAGTGTAAGTGGTGGTCTGGGAGGGAGTAACCTGGGCTGATCCCTGCAGCGGTTCGTTACCCAGCCCAGGTGAAATGGAAACAGCCGTGGCATTCTGGGACGTCCAGGTCAGCGTGGAACTGCTGCCCGGCTGAATATTCTGTGGATTCGCTGTCAGGGTGACCGTCGTCGCGCCGCCCACAGTGATGGCGACTGGATTCGAATCGGCTTGCCCGCCTGCAGGACCCGTCACCGCGAGAGTGTACGTCGTATTGGCGTTTAGCGCGGGAGTTGTGTAGGTCCCAGTACAACTGTTACCGCTGCATGTCGGCGTCGGCAGTTGCGTTGGGTTCTGGTTCCCGTTGACCAGCAATCCCCAGGTGCTGTTGTTATTCGGGCCGGTATAGGTGAGGGTTACCGAGTTTCCTGCCGGAATGTTATTTGCTGAGGCAGTCAGGTTTACCGGAACCATGGTCAGCGTAACCGTCGCCGGCTGAGACTGCGTCGAGCCGTTGCTCGCTATGGCCGTGAACGTTGTTGTCTGTGTGGGTGCGCCCGTGTCCTGGTAAGGACCCTGCAGGGGCAAAGACTGGTCGTCACCATTAATTGTCGGTGTGACATTAAAAGCGGTGGCGTTGGTCGTCGTCCAGTTGAAATTGATGAACTGGCCGACACCGTTTGCGCCGGTACCCGCGATCGTAGGTGAAATCGACAGGTTGCTCACGGTCGGCGTGGTCGTACCACCGCCGCCACTTCCGCCTGAACCGCCGCTCCCACCTGAGCCGCCACTACCGGAACCTCCGGAACTTGAGTTGCTCGATCCTCCGCCACATCCGACGGCGACCAGAATTGTTGACAATGCTAAAACTAACGCAGCGCTGCGTAGCCGAAACATAGAGAACCTACCTCTGCCATATGGCGACCCGACGAAGCTCGCTTGAATTTGGAGACCCTGCTTGCCTTACGTCCGGAAGGTTGCCCAACTTTCGCAAATTCGGACAGAAGCTAGGATTCAGCCGCTCGCAATGGAGTTGTTCCGGGGTAGATGCTGCTGTGATTGTTATTCACAAGTTTTTCTTTGCGAGTGAAGCCGGTAGTATTGCGCCTGCGGAATCGTTCGATGGAATGGCGATGTTGTCCTGGCGGGCAGGGACTTTTACTTTGCGTCAGGCTAAAGCAGAGTTCCTGAATGCATCCTCGACAAGGTTGTAGAGGCGTTCGCGATCATGCTAAAACCTTGCAGAACAAGTCACCTGGCCGATATTTGCTTGCATCAGGCCGCGGTAAGCCCGAAACTGTCACTGCATGGTTGAGAAGAAAGCACGCCGGAAGAAAAGCGCAGCTGCCGAGCCAGTCATTCCCGACAAGCTCTACTTCCGCATCGGCGAAGTCTCACAGCTATGCCGCCTTCCTGCCTATGTCCTGCGCTTCTGGGAAACTGAATTCCCCCAGTTGAAGCCGGTGAAAAGCAGCACCGGCCAACGGATGTATCGCCAGCGCGACGTCGAGAACGTTCTGCACATCAAGAAGCTGTTGTATGACGAAGGCTTCACCATCGCGGGCGCACGGCAGCAACTGAAAGAAGAAGCAGCGCCGAAGAAGCGACAGTCGGGATTGCCCTTCCCCGCGGCCAATAAAGCCGACAGTCTGAAGAAAGTCCGTCAGGGTTTGCAGGAGATATTGGGGATTCTTTCGAAGAGCAAAGGTGCAAAAGCCAGGGGCTAGGGTTCGGGGATTAAGTGACCAAACCGTGTATGTCTCACTAGAGAAATTGTCATCACGAGCCAAGCGAGGACTGGCGTTTTGCCGAATCAAAGGTCCCAACATTCTCTGATGTCAGCTCACCAAACCCTGATTCCTAGGCCTGAGCACTAACCCTCGTCATGAAGACCAACGCCGTTCGCCTGCTCGAACGCCTCGCGATTCCCCACGAGTTGCGCGAGTACGAAGTCGATCCCGACGATCTTGCGGCTGAGACGGTGGCAGCCAAAATAGGTCTTCCGCCGGAACAGGTGTTCAAAACGCTGCTGGCTCGAGGCGACCGCAATGGACCATGCTTCGCGGTCATCCCCGGCAGCTACGAACTCGACTACAAAGCTCTGGCCAAGCTGAGCGGCGATCGCAAGGTCGAGATGGTGCAACTGAAAGAGGTGCAGCCGCTTACAGGCTACATCCGCGGTGGCGTGACCGTCCTGGGCGCGAAGAAAAACTATCCGGTCTATGCCGACGAGACGATTGAACTGTGGGACGTCATTTCGATTTCTGCCGGAGTGCGCGGCACGCAGATTCTGCTCGCCCCCGCCGACTATCTGCGCATAACGAACGCCATGCTCGGGGAAATCGCGCGCCAGAAGGCGTGAACCAAGGACCTCAACGACGTTCATACTGTAGCGTGCGATCCTCTGCCGCCAGACGTCGCCAGGCCGGCGTCGAGCGCCGCAAGAATTGAGAATGACCAGCTCAAGTGTCTCCAGTCACTTTGTCAAACGCGCCCTCTGATTTATCCTGTCGTTTCTGGCCAATACTGCAGCGGCGTTCCTGCACTCGCTGCAGTAGTGCAATCCTGGTACTTCCCTGGTAGGTCATCATGAAAATTCTTGTAATCGGTGCCGGAATGATGGGGCGGGCGGCCGCCTACGACATGGCCCGCAGCGAACGAGTGCAATCCGTGACGCTGGCTGACAGCGACGAGGCGCGGTTGGAGCAGGCGGTAGAAGCAAGTCAATCGCTTGGCAGGAAACGAGAAGCTGCGTGCCGTTCAGTTTGACGCTGCCGATACCGGCGCCGCGCTCGATGTCATGCGTGGCCACGACGGCGTGCTGTCCTGCGTGCCGTATTTTTACAACCTTGGTCTGGTGAAAGCCGCCATCCGCGCGGGCTGTCACTTTGCCGACTTGGGCGGCAACAACACGATCGTTCAACAGGAGTTCAAGCAGGAGCTTGCTGCACAAGCTGCCGGCGTGGCCATCGCCCCCGACTGCGGGCTCTCACCCGGCATGGCGTCCATCCTGGGTGGCGAGCTGCTGCGTCGCATCGGCGGCAAAGCTGACGCCCTCAAGATCTACGTTGGCGGACTCCCGCAGAAACCGCGCCCGCCGTTCAACTATCAATTGGTCTTCTCGGTCGAAGGGCTCATCAACGAATATTGCGAGCCGGCCAAGATCCTTCGCGACGGCAAGATGGTTACCGTCGAGCCGCTGACCGAGGTCGAAACCTTCCGCATGGAGGGCTTTCCTGAGTTGGAGGCGTTCCAGACTTCCGGCGGTACCTCGACCCTGCCCGAAACGTTCCAAGGTCAAGTTGGCGAGTGCTTCGAAAAAACGTTGCGCTACCCCGGACACTTAAGCATGCTGCGAACGCTGTACGATCTCGGCTTGTTCTCCAGCGAGAAGCAGCGCATTGACGGTGCGCTGGTTGCGCCGCGGCAGATCATGGCACGGCTCTTTGAACAGAAGTTCAGCGGCAACGATCCGGAAGTGACGTTGCTGCGCGTGGAAGCAAAACACGGCGACGTAGCCGCCTCGTTCAGCATGGTTGACTCTACCGACACACAAACGGGCTTGACCTCGATGATGCGTACGACCGCATGGCCGGCGTCGATCGTGCTTCAAATGATGATCGACGGGCAGATCGCCAAACGCGGCGGCATTCGCCAGGAGATCGATGTTCCGGCACAATCCTTCCTGGACGCGATGGCGCAGCGCGGGATCACCATCAATTACCGCATCGAGCCGGCCAGTGGCACCTCTCAGCCTGCCTTGGCGTCCACAGCACAGGAGAGCTAATTGAATTATCTGGAGCGGCTACGACCGTTAGGTTTGGTGGTATTGCGATTGGTGTTAGGCGCCATCATGATTGCGCACGGATACCCTAAGATTTTTGGTGGGATGCATCACTTCATGGATACCGTGCGCGGATTGCACATGCCCGGCTGGATGGCCTACCTGGCGGCGGCTACCGAGTTCGCCGGCGGGATCCTGATGATCGCAGGATTTTTCACGCGATTTGTCGCCTTGTGTATGTGCATCGACATGGGAGTTGCCATCGTCGGTGTGCATTGGAAGAACGGCTTCATCGGCCAGGGTAATTATCAGTTTCCCTTGGCGCTGGCCGCGATCGCCTTTTCGCTGATCTTCACCGGTCCGGGCTCGATTTCGATTGACGGGATAAGAGGTAAGGCGCGTTAAAGCTCCGTGCAGGGGCTTCACAGGCTATTGAAAAAGTCGACGCCGACTCAATATCGGTGAGCTGGCCTTCAGCGTCGGAACATACGTTTTCGCTCCCGAGTTAGCTTCAGCCGGCGGCACTGACTCGAACTTTGAGGTTTTCGGCGCCTGCGTAATTGTGCCGAAACTAAATCAGGCTTCAGCCGCTACAACATCTGCTCAGCGGCTGGAGCCCTCATTCTTGTGATCGTTTTGGCACGACAGAAGTCGTGCCCTGACAGAAAACTAACTTCGATACGCGATGCGCCGACTTCAGACTTGGCCGCTGCCTTAGTAGTCTGCCAGTTGCGCCATCGCCTTATAGATATCTTCTGCTTGCGGCAGAATCTCATCTTCCAGGATCGGCTGATAGGCGACAAATGTGTCCTTCGCCGCCACACGCTTGACCGGCGCATCCAGCTCATCGAACAGCTCATCTGCGATGCGCGCGGCGATCTCGGCGCCGTAACCCCAGCTCAGCATGTCTTCATGGGCAACGAGCACGCGGTTGGTCTTCGCGACCGACGTGGCAATCGCCTCCCAATCGTACGGATTGAGAGTGCGTAGATCGATCAGCTCAACGCTGGCACCATTCTCGCGTTCCAGCTTTTGCGCAGCCTGGAGGGCGCGCGGCACCACGGCTCCGTAGGTCACAACCGTCAGGTCGTGTCCGGGTCGCACGATCTTCGCCTTGCCGAACGGAACCATGTAGTCCGGCCCTGGATACGGCGAGCGACCGAACGTCTCGCGGTACAGACGCTTGTGCTCGAGGAACAGCACCGGGTCGTCGCAGCGAATCGCCGTGCGCAGCAGTCCGTTGGCATCGAGCGCATTCGACGGGAATACGACGCGCATTCCTGGCGTATGGGTGAAGATGCTCTCACCGCACTGCGAGTGATAGATCGAGCCGCCAGTAAGGTAACCGCCAATCGCCACCCGAACCACGGCAGGAGAAGAGAAGTTGTTGTTCGAGCGCCACCGCATCAGCGGCAGCTCGTTGCGAAGCTGCTGCATCGCAGGCCAGATGTAGTCGAAAAACTGAATCTCCACCACCGGCTTCAATCCGCGCGTTGCCATACCAACGGCGCGGCCGACGATATTCGCCTCCGCCAGCGGAGAATTGAATACGCGGTCATAGCCGAACTCGGCCTGCAAACCGGCGGTCAGTTTGAAGACGCCGCCTTTGCCCTTTACCTGCTTGGCCTTCAGATATTCCTCGCGGCTGCAATCCGCCACATCCTCGCCGAACATGACGATGCGCGGATCACGCTTCATCTCATCTTTCATGCAAGCGTTGATGAGGTCGGCCATCGTCTTCTCGGGAGCTTTATCCGACGGCGTGGGATGCTTGGGCTCGTTTTCAAAAGCAGACGAGGTCGGATCAAGGTCGGGCGAGTAAACGAATTCAACGTATGAGCCGGGCGCGGGAAGCGCTGCCGCAACCGCACGATCGCTGGCGTCCTGGATCTCAGCATCAACGTCCTTCTCCAACTCATCGACAGCCTTCTCGTCCAGGATGCCTTCGCGAACCAGGAAGAGCTGGAAGCGCGTGATGGGATCGCGCTCGACCTCCGACTGGCGCTCCGCATCGGGGCGATAGAGCTTCTCGTCGTCCGACAGCGAATGCGAGTAGGGGCGGATTACATGACCGTGAACGAACGCCGGGCCTTTGCCTGAGCGGATGTAGTCGATGGCCTTCTTGAATTCCGCATAGCTCACCAGCGGATCGGTGCCGTCGAACTCGGCGAAATGGAAGTTCGGGAAGCCCTGCACCAGCTTGCTGATGTTGCCGCCCGCCGTGCCGACCTCAACCGGAACCGAGATGGCGTACTCGTTGTCCTCCACGACGAACAGCACCGGCAACTTCAGGTTGGACGCTGAGTTCAGCGCCTCCCAGAATTCGCCTTCGCTGGTTGTCCCGTCACCACAGGAAACGAAGACCACTTCATCGCCCTTGAATTCGACATCTTTGAACTGGCGATAATCGCCGTCAGCCTTCTCGGCGGCCATCGGATGAGTGCTGAAGTAACGGCCGGCCTCTGCACAACCTACGGCCTGCAAAAACTGGGTACCGGTGGGCGACGACTGGCTCACGATGTTGAGCTTCTTGTGGCCCCAGTGCGAGGGCATCTGGCGTCCGCCGGAATTCGGATCGTCGGCAGCGCCCACGGCCTCCAGCAGTTGCTCGTACGGCGTCATGCCGATCGCAAGGCACAGTGCGCGGTCGCGGTAATAGGGATAGAACCAGTCGTAGCTCGGACGCAACGCCATGCCGGCAGCCACTAGAAGGGCTTCGTGTCCGGCGCCCGATATCTGGAAGAAAATCTTCTGCTGGCGCTTGAGCAGAATTTCGCGGTCGTCCAGCTTGCGCGACATGTACATGAGGCGGTAGATGTCGATCAATTGCTGGGCCGTAAGCCCCTGGTATTTATCGATAGCTTCATTCTGCGCGACGGCAGTTTTGGGCTGTACTTTTGTGGTGGCCATCCGTTACCTCAGGAATAAGATGCGATACCCGAATCGGGTCAGAAAGACGTGCTTCCATTGTAAATGCTCTGCCAGGATTCGCTGATTCAATGCCCATCTTTGCGCCGTAAGCAGCTTCAGGCACTCTGCTGAATCCAATCGCTATACTGGAAGCCAATGATACGCATTTCTCGTCCGATTCCGAGTAAGAAAATCAGGCTCGTCCTATTCGATTTGGATGGGACGCTGATCGATTCAGAGCGCGACTTGGCCAACGCCGTTAACGCCATGCTGGTGAAGTACGGTCGCAGGGAACTGCCCATCGAGGTCATTGGCACCTATATCGGCGATGGCGCGCCCATGCTGATCCGGCGGGCGCTTGGAGATCCTGCCGATCGCGAATTCCTGCAGGAAGCTTTGAACTATTTCCTGCTTTATTATCGCGAGCACAAGCTGGACACGACGCGAGTCTACGACGGTATCCATGAAGCGCTCGGACAACTTCGCGACTCCGACGGCGTGACGCGCAAGATGGCCGTTCTGACCAACAAGCCGGTGCGGGTTTCACGCGACATCGTTGCGGGACTTGGTATGGCCGACTGCTTCTTCCAGATTTACGGCGGCAACAGCTTTGAGACGAAGAAGCCCGATCCGTTAGGCGCGCAGACGCTGATACGCGAGGCCGATGTCGCGCCGGAAGAAACGGTGATGGTCGGCGATTCGCAAGTCGATATCCTGACTGCGCGCAACGCCGGAATGTGGAGCGTAGGCGTGACCTACGGGTTTGCTCCCGCGACATTGCAGCAGACGATTCCCGATGTGCTGGTTGATACGCCTGCAGAACTGGCGACGGTGTTGAGCGGAGACGCCTTGCACGGAGTTGCAGCATCGCCTCACGCCGATTGAGTGAGCAGCGCACTTCGCAATCGCAGTCGCATAAACTGACTTCTTATGCCGGGAACGCAAAAACGGGCCGTCGTTGTTGGAGCAGGCCCAAACGGCCTCACAGCTGCCATCGCTCTGGCACAAGCCGGAGTAAAGGTCGACGTCTTTGAGGCGGAAGCCGTGCCCGGCGGCGGCGCCCGCACGCTTCCTCTCACGCTGCCTGGATTTCTGCACGATTTCGGCTCGGCCGTTCATCCGATGGCGCTGGCGTCGCCGTTTTTCTCAACCCTGCCTCTGCAGGAATACGGCCTGGAATGGATTCAGCCCTCGGCCCCCGTCGCGCATCCCCTTGACGACGGGACGGCGGTCATTCTTGAGCGCGATCTGGGCGAAGCCGAAGCGGCACTGGGAATAGATGGCAAACACTGGCGCCGTGCATTTGAACCTTTTGCCAAACATTGGCCGGAGCTGGCTCCGGAAGTCCTGCGGCCGGTCTCGTTGTTCCCCCGCCATCCATTTCTGATGGCCCGACTTGGTCTGATGGGCTTTCCGTCAGCAAGCGCGTTTGCCCATTTCCGGTTCAGCAGTTCCAGGACTAGAGCCTTGTTTGCCGGGCTGGCGGCGCATTCGATGCTTGCGCTGGACGAGCCTCTCACGGCTGCCTTCGGAATAATGTTTGCCGCGACGGCCCACGCTGTGGGATGGCCGATTCCGAAAGGCGGAGCGCAGTCGATCACCAACGCACTTTGCGGATGTCTGAAAAGCCTCGGCGGCGCAGTACACACTTCCTCTCGAGTGAACAAGCTGGCCGACTTGGACGACTACGATCTTGCACTGTGCGATGTCACCCCGCGTCAGTTGGTGAACCTGGCAGAGGGGCGGCTGTCCCCCGGCTATAGGCAAAAGCTGGAGCGGTATCAGTACGGTCCCGGAGTTTTCAAAGTCGACTACGCACTTTCCGGACCAATTCCCTGGAAAGCCAAAGACTGCCTGCGATCGGCTACCGTGCATATCGGAGGCACCCTCGAAGAAATTTCTGTCTCCGAAGACGCCATGCGGTACGGCCGAATCGCCGATCGCCCCTTCGTGTTGCTGGCTCAGCCAACGCTCTTTGATCCCTCCCGCGCTCCGGAGGGCAAGCACATCGCCTGGGCATACTGTCACGTGCCCAACGGTTCTCAGGTGGACATGCTTTCGCGAATCGAAGCGCAGATTGAGCGCTTCGCTCCGGGATTTTCTGAGTGCGTGCTGGAGCGCCGCGTCTTTTCTCCCGCGTCGCTTGAGGCAATGGATGCCAATCTCATCGGCGGCGACATCGGCGGCGGCTTGATGACGTTCTCACAATTTCTCTTCCGGCCGACCCGGCACTTCTACGCGACCTCTGCGCCGGACATCTTCATCTGCTCGTCCTCCACGCCTCCTGGCGGAGGCGTTCACGGCATGTGCGGCTACAACGCCGCCAAACTCGCTCTGAAACGACTGTGAGCCAAGCTCCCGATCTCGGTGTCCGCGGCAAAGTCGCAGTCGCGCTGTCCCTGACTTCGGTGGGCGGCTTTGTCGACGCCGTTGGGTACATCGCGCTCTTCGAAGTGTTCACAGCCAACATGAGCGGCAACAGCGTCCACGTGGGCATGTATTTGGGACAAAGAAACTGGATGGAACTGCTGCGTCCGTTCTGTGCCATCGTCTCCTACGTTGTGGGGATGGCTTTAACACGCATCGCCGTGGGGATTGCGGGACGGACTGGAATCCGGCGCATTGCTTCTTTTACGCTGGCGACCGAGGCATTGCTGCTGGCCATCTTTGCCCACGCGCGTCCGGCCATGCATCTGGGCCAGATCGTCGACCAGCGCTCGGCGGCCTATTTTTCGCTGGTAGCGCTTCTGGCCTTTGCCATGGGCAGTACAGACGGCAACGCTGACGCATGTCGGAGCTCTTACCATCTACACCACGTTTGTTACCGGCACGCTTACCAAACTCACGGAATCCTTCACGCGAGCTGCTTTTCTGGGGATACGACCATATCCGCCAGAGTGGCACATCTCACATTGTGAGACATGCACTTGGCCAGCACGACGTAAGCGAGGCATCCATGCTGGCGGCGACCTGGACGTGTCTACGTGAGTCGGAGCGGCCGTCGGCACGATTCTGAAGATGCGCTGGGAACTGCGAGGCACTGTATGTGCCCGTAGCGATACTTCTCGCATTCATTGTGGTCGATCTGGCTCCGCCCGATCGACTTCGACGAGGAGCAACACCAGACCGGCCAGAAAAGCAGCGTAGAGCCGATCGTTGAACTCCCACAACTGTAAGACAAATCGCTTCAGCGCTGGTCTTTACCGCTATTTCATGTAATTCCACCCGCTATAGTTCTGTAATCAACATTTCACCGCAGGTTGACCTCGCGCTTCTTTGCCGACGCTAGAGTTCCTAGTGACTATTGCTAATAGGAGGCGATGAATGAAGTCCCTGCTCACATCGATACTGGCGATCGCGCTCGCGACCGCTCCGCTTGATTTGTCAGCAGCTACCCCATCCCCGAACTTCAAAAATCCTCACAATTTGATCCAGCGCGTACTGTTGATCAGCGTCGATGGCATGCACTCCCTAGACCTCGTTAATTGTGCAAACGGGGTCGCGGGAGTTAACGGCGGTGCGCCATACTGCCCCAATTTAGCCGCATTGGCTGCGACCGGCACGGCATACTTGAATGCTTCCACTTCCAAGCCTTCCGACTCGTTTCCCGGCCTGATGGCGCTGGTCAGCGGCGGATCGCCGCGCAGCGTCGGTGCTTTCTATGACGTAGCGTACGACCGCTCACTTGCTCCTCCGAAGGTCACCACCGGTAATGGGGTTGCCGGCGGTCCCTGCGGCATCTCGTTCGGCGCGACGGGCACGACCACCGAGTTCGACGAAGGTATCGACATCGACCAGACCCAACTGAACGGCGGCGCGCCTTCGGGTGACGGCGGCATCGCTTCCATCGACGCCGATCGCCTCGAGCGCGATCCTAAGCAGGGCTGCGCTCCGGTTTATCCGTGGAACTTCGTTAGAACCAACACGATCTTTGGTGTGATTCACGCGGCGGGCGGCTACACCGCATGGTCCGACAAGCACCCGTCGTACTCGGCGGTGAGCGGTCCGGGCAATGGAACCAACGTTGACGATTATTACTCGCCCGAGATCAACTCCACCGTGGTCGCCCTTCCCGGCGTCGTAACTCCTACCGGCTTGCAGTGCAGCCCGATTCCCGACCCTTCGCAGACCGGAGCCTGGACCGACAGTTTCCAGAACATCCAGTGCTACGACACGCTGAAGGTCAACGCCATCCTCAATGAAATCGACGGCAAGACCCACAATGGCCAGGGCGCCGCTCCGGTCCCGACGATCTTCGGCATGAATTTCCAGGCTGTTAGTGTTGGCGAGAAACTGATCGAGCATAACGTCGGCACCGGTGGCTATGTCGATGCCGCAGGAACTCCCACCTCCTACCTGTTGAGCGAAATCCAGTTCGTCGATGCATCGGTCGGCGAGTGGGTGAATGAGCTGCGCAACCAGGGCCTGCTGAATACCACCCTCATCATCATCACCGCCAAGCACGGCCAGTCGCCGATCGACCCCAATCGGTTCTTCCCGATTCCCGGACCGAACGGCAACAACGGCACTTCGCCTGCGAACCTGATCGCCTCGTTGCTGCCCTGGTCCGAGTCGCCGCTGAACCAGAGCGGCATTGGCCCCACGGAAGATGACGTTTCTCTGCTGTGGCTCTCGTCGTCAGCGCAGACCGGCAACGCCGTTTCCATCATCGAGCAGAACGCGACTCAGGCCGGCCTGGGCGAAATGTTCTACGGCCCGTCGATCACGACGATGTTCAACGCGCCAGGACTTCCGCCGACCGGCGATCCGCGCACGCCCGACATCCTCATCACGCCCAACTACGGTGTGGTGTACACGGGCAGCAGTAAGAAGCTTGCCGAGCACGGAGGTTTCTCGCACGACGATACCAACGTGATCATGCTGCTCTCTAACCCGGGCTTCACCCCGGGTGCGGTGAACACGCCGGTCGAAACCATGCAGGTGGCGCCTACCGTGCTTCGCGCACTCGGTCTCAATCCTTCTCAATTGCAGTCGGTTCAGATTGAAGGAACGGCGGTGCTGCCGGCCACGCAGTTCTAGCCCTTGAACGAGGTTGACAGAGGAAGCGGCGTCCCAGCGTATCGGCACGCCGCTTTCGGTTTGTGCCCCATCGCGCCTCCCCTGCTATAGTGTTGACCCTAAGCGGGACGCACCCTCGGGAGGCCGCATGTCATCCGCAACGCCGTCGCCGGACCGCCGGCTCACCGTCCTCTGTTTGGCCAGCTACTACAAGGGCACGGACTTCATCCGCGAATGTCATCACCAGGGATGCCGCACGCTCCTGCTCACCTCGAACAGCATCAAGGACGAGAAGTGGCCGAACGAGAGCATCGATGAGACGTTCTACATGCCCGACGTGCAGAAGGAGTGGAAGCTGGAAGACGCCATCCTGGGCGTCAGCTACATGGCGCGCAAAGAGACCATCGATCGCATCGTTGCGCTTGACGATTTTGACGTGGAGACTGCGGCTACCCTTCGCGAACATCTGCGCGTGCCCGGCATGGGTGACACCACCGCGCGCTACTTCCGCGACAAGCTGGCCATGCGCACCAAGGCCCGCGACGAAGGTTTGCTGGTGCCCGAGTTCATTCACGTTCTGAACTACGACCGTCTGCGCGAGTTCATGGAACGCGTTCCGCCGCCGTGGGTGTTGAAGCCGCGCTCGCTAGCCGGCTCCATGGGTATCAAGAAGATTCACAACTCGGAGGAGTTCTGGCGGTCGCTCGATACTCTTGGCGACAAGCAATCGTTCTACTTGCTCGAGCAATACATCCCAGGCGACATCTTCCACGTCGACGCCATCTTCTACGAGCGCGAGCTGCTGTTCTCCATCGCCAGTCAATACGGCCGCCCGCCGATGGATGTATCGCAGGAAGGCGACATCTTCACCACGCGCACCCTGCCGATCGGCTCGAAGGAAGCCAAGCCGCTCATCGAAATGAATCAGACGACGATGAAGGCGTTTGGTCTGGTGCGTGGAGTCTCGCACAGCGAATTCATTCGTGGCCGCGAGGACGGCAAGCTGTATTTCCTCGAGACCTCGGCCCGCGTCGGCGGCGCGCATATCGTCGATCTGATTCAGGCGGCCACCGGCATCAACATGTGGGAGGAGTGGGCGAAAGTCGAGATCGCCGGAGGCAAAAGTGCTTATAAGCCGCCCGAGCCAAAGAAAGACGCGGCTGGCTTGCTAGTGTCGCTGGCCAAGCAGGAGCGGCCCGACACTTCAGGCTACAACGATCCCGAGATCGTCTGGCGCATGAACGAGAAGAAGCATCACGTCGGTTTGATCGTGAAGTCCTCCGATCCGGCGCGCGTGCAGCAATTGTTAAATACGTACATCGAGCGCATGCGCCAGGATTTTCTGGCATGGCAGCCACCGCTGGAGCGCCCAAACTTCTGAAGCTCGATCTGGCCGGCCCGAAATCCCGATTTATGACAAGGCGGATGGGAAAGGTTTTGCTGTTTGCGGCTCTGCTGGTATTGCCGAGTCTTGCAGCCGAGATAAGGGCTGACAACGCGAACTCTGCCGAGAAGGCGGAAGCACCCCAGCAACAACTCGTCCTGCTTCCGGTTCAGGCCCAAGGTGCGGATGGCAAGCCAGTGCATGGTCTTTTCGCTCACAATCTTTCGCTGAAAGTGGACGGCAAGCCACAGCCGATCAACGAACTTATCGAAATTTCCGCTCCGGTTGCTGCTGAGCCAGCACATAGTTCCAGCGCAAACGATGCAAAGCGGGTCTACTCCAACCAGCCTGAAGGCGGCATGCCGCAGCAGTTGCTGATTATTGCAGTGGACCTGATCAACACAGGTTTTATCGGGAAGGGCGAAGCCGAACAGCAGCTCGTGAAATACGTCATGGAAGGCTTGCCCCAGAGACCCTTCGAACTGTTGGCGATCACGGCCGATGGTCTGGTCCAGATTCATTCGTTCGATGAGCACCCATCACCCGACTCAGGTTTCAACGATGACGTTCTGAAGAACGATCCGGCAGTTAACGCGATGCAGGCAGGATTGACGGCCGGTGAATATTCGGAATTACTGAAGCTGATCGAGGCGCCTCGCATTCACAGCCCGTATTCATGGGAGATCGCAGTTCGCGCAAGCCTGAAGGCCTTGCGGCAACTGGCAGAAGCCTATGCAGGCATTCCGGGCCGCAAAGCTGTGATCTGGTTGACGGCCGGAATTCGCGCCACAGGCGGCGACCCGAACGCCACCGCCAGGCGCAGGGGCGGATTCCAAACCTACGACAAGTCTCCCCTGACGACCGATCCGCAGTTGCGCGCAGCCTATGACGAAGCGTTTCGCGCCCTCAATACTTCGGACATGGCGGTTTATCCCCTCGACCTGAAGCCAATTTCGGGGCGCGATATCTACCTGGCAAATTCCCTCGGACCGGTTGTCGGCGATGGCAAGGGCCTCAACTTCACGGTGGGTGGATTTGAATCGAACGACGGCATTAAGCCTCTGGCGGCCGAGTCGGGCGGCCGTCCTTGCTCGATCGTCAACAAACTGAAGACCTGTACCGATGAAGCTACGGACGACGCGCAGAGCTATTACCTGCTCGTGTTTAAGGTTGACCCAAACGAGCACAAAACCGGGTGGCATAAGCTGGAAGTGTCGACTGCATCGGCTGGATCCAAGGTAAGGACGCGGTCCCGCTTCTTTGTTCCCACCACAGCGGCTCCAAGCACTGACGAAATCCACGAATACCTGAGGGCCATCGCGAAAGGACAAGTCGAGTACACTGGGCTCGCCTTTGTGCTCGAGCGCCTGCCCGATACCCGAGAACCTGGCGAGGGCCTGATCAATATTCGCGTTCGAGTTCCGGCACGCAGCATCGTACTGGCGCCTGGCGAAACCAAGCTCAGCTACGACATTGCAGCAGTAGCGTTGTCCAACAGCGGGGAAACCACGCACGCCGTCAGATTGATTCCCTTTGACCTGTCAGCCGAACAAACCCAGACCGCTTTGCTGAAAGGCTGGCGAATCGACGAACAATGGCCGCAACTCGATTCAGAGGTGGCGATTCGTTACGTCATTCGCGACAGAGCAACCGGGAGGATCGGTTCGGTCACGATTCCGTTGAGCAAAGCAACACCCCCGAAATAGCGCGCTACTCCTCGCCACTCAACATTTTCCCCAGCGTTGGCTTGTGCTTCTCACCTTTGGTCTTGCGCTTCTTCTCCGCCGGTTCAGCCCGCGTGGGCGGCGGCGTTCCAATAGCTGCACGCGCGATGGCCTTCACCGCGGATGCGGCGCGAAACGGCTTCGGCTTGCGGGGCTTGGAAGGCATACGCAAATCCAGTCACAATAGAATAACTGACGATTACAATTGATTCGCTACCGATCATCCTTAGAGTTTCAGATCGCGGCCGGCAAAAGTAAGTCATTTTTTTCCTGCGCATTTGAGATTGCCTCCGCGCTTGAGAGCGCGACAATGGAAACACAGGGAGGGGCCATGGTTCGCAAAGATATTCTGCAGCAGTTCCCGGAGCTTTTTGGAAACAAGAAAGTGAACGGCCGGGACGTGAGCGTCGAGGAAACCATCGCGACAGTCACCCGCGAGTTGCGCCCAGCCATTGCCGATGCTTTGAATGCCCGCCGTGCGCTACTCCAAAGCCCGGAACCGGCACCAACGAAATATGCCTGGCCGAAGTGGGAGGAGTCGTTCGAAGATCCGGTCTCGGGAGAACCCTGGACGTTTCGCGAGATTGTACAGGGAGTGATCGACAACTTTCTGGATCGCGAGAGCCAGCAGCGCTGGCGCCTCAACGACGAAGTGCCTGTCCCGCCTGACGTTCATCCGCTGCAAAATCCCGGCCTTGAGCTCACTGGCCCGTGGTACCCACTGGACATGGCCTTCAACGCGCTAAACAGCAACGCTCCGATGAACATGCCCGACTTTGAGGATGCGTCGCCAGCGCACTTCCAGCCAGTCGGCGCAGGCGGAAAGCAGCCAGTGGCAGCGTTCGCGGCTTTGCAAAATGCTAAACAGATCTTCGAGGGCGCCTGGAGCAGCAAGTCCTACGATGTGGTAAAGAAGGGCAAAACGCGTTCGTACAGAATCGATCGCGAAGCGAAAAAGTGGCCGACGCGTCTGTTTCGTCCGCCCAGCATTCACATCGTCTACGAGCACATCACCGTCGACGATCAACCCGTCCCTGGCATCATCGCGATCATCGTTCTGATGGTGCTGAATAACTATGACGCGCTGAAACGTCTGGGAACAGGACTGTACTTTTATATTCCGAAGATGCAGACGCCGCGCGAGGCGCTCATCGTCGAGAAGCTGCTGTCGCGCGTGGAAAGCATCATCGGCGTTCCCGCCGGCACGTTCAAGATCAAGATCCTTTACGAAGAGGGCAACGGCGGGCGCTACCTGCCGGCAATTGCCTGGACCTTCCGCCGCCGTTTGCTGGGCACCAATGTAGGCCGCTGGGACTATCTCGGCAGCCTCATCGAAATGTGGAAGGATGATCCCGACGGCGTCTTTCCCGACCCGCAGACCATCGGCATGGCCTCGCCGAACATGATCGCCTACCAGCGCTACAACGCGCTGACGATGCTGATGGCCGGTATGAAGCACGGCGAACTGACGCAGGGCGCGCCGATCGGCGGAATGGCTGCCGTCATGATCTATCAGCGGAACGATGTTTATGGACGCTCGCGCTATAACCCCGTCGCGATGCGCGCCATCGTCGTGGATAAGCTGCGCGAACGCCTGCTGGGACTGATGTTCGTTCCCGAGGATGCCAAGCAGGTAGACAGCGGCATCACCTTGGACGAGATTCTTGCCGGGCGCGCGAAGGGCAAACTATACGACGCGTATCGCCAAAGCTGGGTCGCCAGTCCGGAGAGCGAGTACGTAGCCGCCGGCAATGCACCACTGCAGACGCCGGTTGACCAATTGCAGGCGATGCTGGACGCCCCGCGTCAGACCATCGACGCAAATGGCAAAGCCGTCCCTACGGTCGCGAGTGGCCTGGCCGAGTCCGAGAAGGCATTGCTGGAATCCCGCGGCCTGGTCAACGCCCAAGGCAAGATCACGCCGACCATCATCGTGAAAGCCACGATCGACACGCCGGAGAAACTGCTCAGCCCCGTCCTGTGGAATTCCATTTACGGAGTGCCCAAAGGCGACATCACCATCGAGCACATCCAGCACGCGTTCTACATGGCCGCCAATTATGGCTTCCAGATTCTGAACGGCAACTTCGCTGCGGCCATCGATGACTACGAACTGAAGCAGCGCTTCATGAACGACCTGGCCACGTACCGCATTGACGTTTCGTGGCTGTGGACCTTGGTGCAGCATCAGGCGGTAATCACCAAGGACGGCTTCCTGCAGCGGCCCGCGCTGACCGAAGACGGAGTGGTGCTGGTGCCCAGCGCCGAGAAAGTCGCGGCCGGAACGCGCTTTACGCCAGAGCTGTTCCAGAAGGTCTTCGATTATCACAACGAATGGACAGCGGAATTCTTTGCCGAGCTCGATCGCCGCGGCGATCCCGGTCGTTTCGACCGAAGCAAGGCGGCAGTCATCATGGAACTCCTGAAGCGGCAGTTAGTTTCGCCGCGATACATCCAGCACAGCGCGCGTGTGCTGTTCATCCTGGCCGAGGCCGGCGACGAAGAGCGCAAGCAGATCCTCGACGCCATCTTCGACCTGTCGCGCGACGAACTCATAAAGCGGGTGAAGGCTGGCAGCATGCCGCCTTTGGCACTCTCCTCGCACGATTATGTCTACGACATCCTGCCGGGGAAGCAGTGATTCTTTAAGGGCACGCCGCCGAACCTTTGCTTGCACTCCGAGAAGCTCGACATCGTAGAAGCTCGACCGTGATGACCCTGATGATCGTCATCACGAGCAGGCCTTCAGGCCGACGAGGGATCTGCTTTTATAGACGGCGGCAGATGGCTGGTTGCCGAAAGTACTCCTGCCGAGAGCGCGAGCCCCGATTTGCACAACTCCGCACAGCTTTCCCAACGTTACTTGCATGAACCAACCGCCGTCATGGTTGCAGACCATCGCGCCTCAAGCTAGATTCGAATCTGTGATCCCAGAACCAGAAACATGTCCGCTATGCGGCGGCACCGGGTGGCAAACCATAATCCGCGGCAAGGAACGCGAAGCCGTGCGCTGCGAATGTCGCGTGACCGGCCGCGCTGATCGCCTGCTGGCGGCGGCGCATATTCCCTTGCGTTACGAGCACTGCGATCTCGGAAACTTCGATTACGATCCCGACGACAAAAGTCAGGCCAGCATCGGCGATGCGCGCATGTTTGCGGGCCGCTTTGTAGAAGAGTATCCCATCGAGAAGACCGGAATTCTCTTCGTCGGCACAGTCGGCGTAGGCAAGACGCATCTGTCGGTCGGCATCCTCAAAGCGCTGATTCGCGAAAAGGGAATCCACTGTCTTTTTTGCGATTACCGAGAACTTCTGAAGTCGATCCAGAACTCCTACAACGCCTCGGTGCAGGCCACTGAGATGGAGATCCTGCGACCGGTCTTCGAGGCCGAAGTCCTCGTGATTGACGAGCTGGGCGCCGTGCGCAGCACCGAGTGGGTCTTCGACACCGTCAACTACATCCTCAACAGCCGCTACAACGAAAACAAAACCACCATCATCACCACCAATTTTCCCGATAGGCCGGAACAGGAAAAGGCAGTCGACAATCTCAGCAGCCGTTCCGACGCTGAACGTGCCGCGCGCCGCGAAACGCTGGGCGACCGCATTGGCGAACGCATGCGCTCGCGTCTGCATGAAATGTGTAAGAAGGTCGAGATCGAAGGCCCGGACTACCGTGAGCACTCCAAGCGCGCACATTTCCAACGCCTCAGCGCACCGAACAAAATCTCACTGAGGAATAGTAGGAGCAGGGATTAGGGTTAGTAACCTCAGGGATCCTCCCTCTTTCTTAAAGATTGTTCATCCCAAGCGGAGCGCAGTCGCGGGACCTCGGTTCTGCTCAGGATAAAACATCGTCAAATGTTCACCTTGTCCTAGAACCCTGCCCGTAATCCCTCGCCTCGACTAGAATCTACCCGTGCCCATGCAGTGCCTGGAGTTCGTTCCCGATCACGATTCCGAGTTGTTCGCTGCAGCTCCGGCCAGCACGGCCGTGTTCGTGCTCCGCGGCGAGGAGGGAAGCGAGCCCTACGTCAGCAAGACTTCCAACCTTCGCCGACGTTTGCAACGACTGCTGGGCGCGGTGGAAGGTCAAACGCGCAAGCTCAGCTTGCGTGATCGTGTGCGCCGGGTGGAATGGTCGCCCGCGGGCTCCGACTTCGAGGCGTCGTTCCTGCTCTACCGAATCCTGCGCCAGGAGTTTCCCAAGACTTACGACAAGCGGCTTCGCTTTCGTTTTGCGCCGCTGATCAAGTTCATCCTCGACAATCCTTACCCGCGCGCGACCGTCACCACGCGCATCGCCGGCATAAAGAGCAGCAACCAGTACTTCGGGCCGTTTCCTACGCGTGTGGCCGCAGAGAAATTCTGCAATGATGCCCTCGACCTGTTCAAGATGCGCCGCTGCGTCGACGATCTGAATCCCGATCCCGCCTTTCCCGGCTGCATTTATTCCGAGATGAAGATGTGCCTGGCGCCCTGTTTCAAGGGCTGTACCGACAGCGAATACGCTGCCGAGATCGCGCGCGTACAGGATTTTTTCACAACCGGAGGCCAATCGTTGCTGCGCGAGCTGGAGCGTCAGCGCGACGACGCCTCCACCAATCTCGATTTTGAAGGCGCAGCCGCAACCCATGCGCGCATCGAAAAGGTGAAAGCTGTCACCGGGCAGTTGCCGGAGATCGTGCGCCGCCTCGATGAGATCAATGGCGTGATGATCCAGCCTGCTGCCGAGCGCGATTCGGTGACGCTGGTCAAGATCGAAGGCGCAAAAATATGCGATCCAGTGTTGCTCGACTTCGGTAAGCAGGCCGAGGCTTCGCAAGTGGGATCGAAGCCGCAATCGATGGAATCGCGAATCACGCAGGCACTCGCCGCCGTCGAGCCGCCCAAGCTGCGCAGCGCGCTGGAGTGGATGGAGCATCTGGCGCTGCTCAAGCGCTGGTATTACCGCACCAGCAAGGTTGGTGAGTTGTTCCTGACTGAGGCGGACGGCGAGCTGCCTATGCGGCGCGTGGTGCGCGGCGTCTCCCGCGTCTTCCGCGGCGAACGGGCGATGGCCGATCTGAGCGAGACAGCTGGCGACTATTGGCAATTCCGCGCCCGCGAGGCCGGCATCCCCGAAAAACAGTGACTCGCTATAATCGGCCAAGTGGTTCTCGAAGCCAGGAGCTGAAATTCCGAAATCGACCGGCCACTCTTCTCTATGGCAATACCAGCGTGGCGCACCGGCTTAGATGAACTCACGGCGAATCAACTGCGCGCGGCGCGCCCACTCCCGCGCGAATTCTTTAATCGAGATCCGGCGATTGTAGGACGAGAGTTATTGGGGAAGCTGCTGATCCGTCGCGACGGGCGGCGGCTGCTGGCTGGGCGCGTGGTTGAGGACGAGGCCTACCTGGGCAGCGAAGATCCCGCAGCGCATGCTTTCGCGGGGAAGACCGCCCGCAACTCTGTACTGTTCGGACCGCCGGGCCACGCCTACGTCTACTTCATTTACGGCAATCACTACTGCCTGAATGTTTCCTGTATGCCGGAGGGTTATGGCGAGGGCGTGCTATTTCGCGCTCTCGAACCGGTCTACGCAATCGCGGCCATGGCGCAGGCTCGCGGTATCGATCTTCCTGCAAACCCGCGAACCACTCAGCTACGCATGATCTCCAGTGGGCCCGGTCGCATGGCGGAGGCGCTCGATATCACTCGCCTGCGCGATAACGACAAAGACCTGACAACGTCAGAGTCGGATCTTTGGCTCGCCGACGACGGCTTTCACCCCGAGAAGATCTTGGCTACGCCGCGTATCGGCATCACCAAGGCCATCGAACGGCCGTTGCGCTTCGTGATTGCAGGAAACGCCTTCGTTTCAGGCAAACGATCGTTGGAGCAAGGGTGACACGCAGTCTCAAGCGGTAGCCCCGATTTGAACTTTTTCTCCCACTCGGTGATTGAGCCCAGCCGCGAGTCGTAGTACTCTTGTTCGCCGCTCGATCGAGGAGGCTGCTGATGCGTAAGACACTCGCGGTTCTGAAACTGATCGCATGCGGTTTTGCCGCACTGTTTTCTTTGCAATTAGCCAATGCGACGACCCTGCATAACTATCCTTGTGGGACCGGCATCGGGTACGAAGGCGGCCTGACCAAAGATGGCCTCGGCAATTATTACGGGGTCTCCGCCCTGGGCGGCGGCGGCAATGTGGGAATTGCATTCCAGTTGAGCCCCAACGACCAGGGTGTCTGGAGCTGCAGCGTCATCTACACCTTTGTCGGGGCGAGTGACGGTGCAAATCCTGAATCAACGCTGGTGATCGACGCTCACGGCAATCTCTACGGAACCGCGACCTCAGGCGGTATCTACGGTGCAGGAACCGTCTTTGAGTTGTCGCAACAGAACGGCGCCTGGGCCATCAGCAATACCTATGAGTTTACCGGTGGTGCTGACGGCTCTAGTCCGATGGGCGCGCTAGCCATCGACGCCGCGGGAAATATTTATGGAGCCACCGCAGGGGGTGGGCAGAACGGCGGTATTGTTTTCGAGGTGACGCCGTCCGCGAATCAGCTAAGCCTCAGAACGATTCACACCTTCGGTCCAATCCCTGATGGGCAACGGCCTTTTGGAGGAGTGATCTTTGACCGCGGCGGCAATCTTTATGGCACGACCTACCAGGGCGGTAGCAGTGGCATTGGGGTCGTCTTCAGGCTTCATCCTGCCGGCCAGGGATGGATCGAGAACATCCTGTATTCCTTCGGCGAAGGAGGAGGCTATTCCCAAAGCGCACCCTCATTCGATAACCAGGGAGCTCTGATCGGTACGGTGACCAGTGGCGCGGTGTATCGACTGACGCCTTCACCTACATTTCCTCGGAGCGTCGAGCAGCCGTGGAAGATCACCTGGCTCTACACATTTCCCAACCAGTCGAATTTAGCTGACGGATTCATGCCCATCGGCGCTCCTATCATGGACAGCGCCGGCAGCATTTATGGGACAACCTCGGAAGGCGGCGACACAGCCGCCTGTCCTCCGTCCGGGTGTGGCGTGGTGTACAAGCTGACCGCATCTCACGACAGCGGACCTGTGACGTATACAGAAACTGTTCTGTGGACCTTCGAAGGTTATCCAAACGGGCAATCGCCGGATACGATGCTGACGCTGGAAAGTTCTGGGAGCCTGCTCAGCACTACATCGTTCGATGGACCGTTCGAATTGACGCCGTAGCGGGCGTGTCCCACTATGTGGGATCGTGCCATCCACCGATGTCCGCCGCCAGTTCGCGCGAATCCGGCGGACCCCAGGTGCCTGGCTGATAGAGTTCCGTCGGACAGCAGTCGCCCAGAATCGGATCGACGATCGCCCACGCTGCCTCCACCGCATCCTGCCGCACGAAGAGCAACTGATCGCCCTTCATCGCGTCGGTCAGCAGCCGCTGGTATGCGTCCATCTCGTCGTTGCTGGTGTACTTCACAGCCGATAGCTCAACCGGCATCGGCACCATCAGCGGCCCAGGACGCTTCACCCGGCCTCCCAGGCTCAACTCGATGTCCGGGCCAAGCCGGAAGCGGAAGTAGTTTCGTCCGTCGCCGCCCATCTTGCTCAACGGAGGCTTGCGCAACTTCACAAAAACTTCCGTCGCCGTAATCGGCAGACGCTTGCCGGCGCGGATCAGGAACGGCACGCCCGCCCAGCGCCAGGAATCGATCTCCAGACGCACCGCAGCGAATGTTTCCACGTCGGAGTGGGGCGAAACACCGGGTTCGTCGCGATAGCCCGCAAACTGCCCGCGGACGATGTTCGCCGGACTCAATGGCGGGATGGTGCGGAAGATCTTCACCTGCTCGTCGCGAACCGAGTCGACGTACATCCTGGTGGGCGGTTCCATCGCCAGGAAGGCGACCACCTGCAGCATGTGGTTCTGGATCACGTCCCGTATCGCGCCGGCCTCTTCGTAGAATTTCCCGCGGCCTTCCACGCCGAATGTCTCTGCCATGGTGATCTGCACGCTGTGGATGTAGTTGCGATTCCAGATGGGCTCGAGAAAGCTGTTGGCGAAGCGGAAGATGAGCAGGTTCTCAACCGCTTCTTTACCGAGATAGTGATCGATGCGAAAGATGTTTTCTTCGGGAAACGCCTGGTGCAACGTGTCGTTCAGCTTGCGCGCCGTGACCAGATCCCGGCCGAACGGCTTTTCCAGAATCACCCGCGCATTTTTGGCGCAACCGGATTTGGCCAGTCCCTTCACCACCACCGGGAACGTGCTCGGTGGGATAGCGAGATAGTGGGTGGGCAATTGCGCGTCGGCCAGCTTGGTGTGCAAGGTCTCGTAGGTCTTGTCGTCCTTGTAGTCGCCGTCAACGTAGTCGAGTAACTCACACAGCTTCTGGAAGGCCTCGGGATCGACGCCTCCGCCGTGTTGGGCGCAGCTGTCCTTGGCGCGGGCGCGCAGTTGCTCGACATTCCATCCGGATTTTGCGACACCGATGACCGGGACGTCCAACGTGCCTTGCCGCACCATGTCCTGTAAGGCCGGAAAGATTTTCTTGTAGGCGAGGTCGCCGGTTGCCCCAAAAAATACGAATGCGTCAGAGTGAGCTGCCATCGATTCCTCTTACGTAAGCTGACGGATTAGGATGCGCTGCGTAGCCCGAGGTCGCGGGTACGCAATGGGCGTCTCCAGAATCCGCCGAATCAGTCTATCTGTTCGAATGCCTTTAGGGGTAGCCGCATGGTCGTGAATAAGCTGTAAACACCGCAACTCCTTCCATATCCCGGACTGGCACGGTAGAGCAATATTCTCCTGTACCATAGAGCCAGCATCGATGAGTTCTCCTGCACCGATTTCGAATTTCAGCGAGCGCGTTCTCGAGTTCGATCAACTGCGGCAATTGCTGGCGGCGTACACAGCCTCGCCGCTTGGTCGCGAGCGCGTGACACAGCTTGCGCCTTCGCAGGATCGTCCGTGGATCGAACGCCAGCAGCAGCTCACGCAAGAGCTCCGCGGCTACCTGCGTTCCGGCGGACGCTTCGATTTTCATGGACTCCTCGACCCTACAAAGCTCATCAACAAGTCGCGTATCTCTGGAGCCGCTCTGGAGATCCTCGAGATCCGGGATCTGCTGTTGGTTGCTGATCGCGCCTCCGAATGGCGCGAGATCGCGTTGCATCCGGCAGCCAACATTGCCGAAAACTGGCAGGCTGTAAGGGAGTTATCGGAAACGATCGCCGATCTGTCGCCCTTGCTGCGCTACTTCGCGAACAAAATCTTGCCTGACGGAACCCTCGATGACAAGGCTTCGCCTGAGCTAGGGCGCATCCGGCGCGACATCGAGAAGCAGAAACGCGCGATTCAGGAAGCGTTGCGCGGCTACCTGCGCCGGCTGTCGGAGGGCGGGGCCGTGCAGGACGAGCTGGTCACGATTCGCGGGGATCGCTTCGTGATCCCGGTGAAGATCGAACAGCGTCGGCGCGTGCAAGGCGTGGCCCACGGAGCGTCGTCGAGCGGGCAGACCGTCTTCATCGAGCCGTTGGAGACCATCGAGCAGAACAACGACCTGGTGCGGCTGCTGGACGACGAGCAGGCCGAGATCCACCGTATCCTGCTCGACATGACCGCACGGCTCGGTGAACATGCCGATGCGCTGTTGCAGGCCGTCGAAACATTGGCGGAGCTGGAGCTGCAGTTTGCCAAAGCGCGCTTCGCTGAAGACTATGACTGCGTTGCCGTGAAGTTGCTCGAAGCCGGCAACACGTCGGACAGCGACGCGCTGGTCTTGCGCCAGGCTCGGCATCCCCTGCTGGAGCGCACGCTGAAGCCGAAGGGCATCGCGGTCGTACCGATCAATGTCGAACTCGATGGTGGCCACCGCCAGGTCATCATCAGCGGGCCGAATACCGGCGGCAAAACCGTCGCCCTGAAGACCACGGGGCTGCTGGCGCTGATGGCGCAGTCGGGCGTGCCGATCCCCGCCGAGCGCGCCGAGCTGCCGATCTTCGATGCCGTCTTTGCCGACATCGGCGACTATCAGTCGATCGAGCAGAATCTCTCAACTTTCTCGGCGCATGTCACCAACATCGATTTCATCTCCCATCACGCGACTGCCCATTCGCTGGTGCTGCTGGATGAACTCGGCTCCGCGACCGACCCGGAAGAGGGCGCGGCGCTCGCCGTTTCTATCGCTGACCACTTTCGCCGTGCCGATTGTCTCAGCATCATCTCCACCCATCACACTGCGTTGAAGGTCTACGCCGCGAACACTCCCGGAGTACTGAACGCTGCGGTCGGTTTCGACGAGAACACGTTCGCGCCTACGTACGAGTTGCGCATCGGCGTCCCCGGAGCTTCGGCAGGCATCAACATCGCGCAGAAACTCGGGCTCAACCCCGACATTGTGGGAGCAGCGCGCCAGCGCCTTACTTCGCAGTCGCAAGATGTCTCCAAGTTCCTCGATCGCCTGCACACGGAGCTGCGGCAACTCGATACCGAGCGCTCGGAGCTGCGAGCCCGCGAACAGGAACTCGCGCGCCAGAAGAACCATCTTGAAGTCGAAGGCCGCAAGGACCAGCGCGAAAAACTGCGCGAGCTGGAGAAGAAGGTGGACAGCCTGCTCCGCGATTTCGAATACCGTGTGCGGGAGACTGTCAACGCCGTTCAAGACCGCGCCCAGGCGCAGAAGCTCTCGAAAGATGCGGAACGCCGTATTGCCAAGATGCGCCGCGAGTTTCGCGAGCAGTTCGACTCAACCGTGGTGGCTCACAGCACTGGCGCCGATACCGGCGATCCGAACGCGCAGCAGCACATCGTCAAGCAGGTTTCGATCGGCGACACGGTACGCCTGCGTTCGCTCGGCCGCGACGGCAAGGTGCTGCGTTATTTCGATGACGACAGTTTCGAGATTGCGGTCGGCCCCATGAAGATGAAGGTGGCGCGCGACGACATAGCCAGTGTTGTCGCCCAGGCCGGCGGCAACCCGGTCCAGGCCGCACGGTCGCGTGGCATCAGTGTTTCTTTGGCGCGCGAAGACGACAGTGCGCCGACCGAGATCAACGTCATCGGCCAAACCGTCGATGAAGCAACGCACGCAGTCGAGAAATTCGTTGACCGCGCGTTTCTTGCCGGCGCGGTGCGGCTGCGCGTCGTGCACGGCAGCGGCATGGGCATTCTGCGCAAAGCCCTGCGCCAATTTCTGAAGGAACATCCGCACGTGGCTAACGTCAGCGAGCCTCCGCAGAACGAAGGCGGCGGCGGGGCCACGGTTGTGGAGTTGCGAACCTGACCGCAGGGTTGGGAACTAAGATCAGGGGTCGATTGCTAAGTCCTCGATCAAGAAATTTGCTCAAAGCATGAGGTACGACAATGTCTGACATTCGCACTGATTATCTTGATGAAGTCTTCCGCGTGCTGCGAGGCCACAAGCGTCTCGCCGACGGCGCCATCGCACAGCTCAGCGACGAGCAGTTTTGGCCGCGCCCGGTCCCGAGGACAACAGTGTCGCGGTTATCGTGAAGCATGTTGCCGGGAACCTTCGCTCGCGCTTTACCGACTTCCTCACCAGCGACGGCGAAAAGCCCGACCGTCATCGCGATCAGGAATTCGTCGATGCCGACATCAGCACGCGCTGAGCTGCTCACGGCTTGGGAGCACGGTTGGCAAACTCTCTTCGAAGCCATCAATTGTCTCCAGCCTGACGACCTCGAGAAGACGGTCACCATCCGCGCGCAGCCGCACACGGTATTGCAGGCGCTGCAGCGGGCGGTCGCCCACATGGCGTATCACACCGGGCAGATTGCCTGGCTGGCCAAGCACTGGAAGGGTGCGGAGTGGGTGTCGCTAAGCGTTCCCAAGGGCCAGAGCGAACAGCACAATGCTCGAATGCAGGAGAAGTACAAATCTCAGGCGTAAGCTGCAATATTCTCCGGCCGGCTCGTTCTGATTGCGGATGAATCTTTCTGACCGCCTCTATCTCGCAGTGCATCTTGTCCTGGCGCTGATCGTATGCGCGCGCCACGATCATGTGCGCCACTGGCCCGCTTATCTACTCTGCGATCTCATTTCCATCGCGGTCATTCTGCTGCTCGCGAGCAAGCAAGCACGCAGGAAGTGGCTGGCAGTTCGCGCACGACTGGCTGCCCGCGATCTTCTTCATCACCGTCTTCGAGCAGGTGTCGTTTCTCTCGCTGGCTTTGCGCGGCGGGTGGCAGAACAGCTTCGTTATCGCTCTCGAGTCCCGCATCTTCTACGTCGTTCCGATGCAGTGGCTGCACGACCGCGCCAGCAACTGGGTAATCGAGCTGCTGGAGTTCGGCTATTTTGCGTTTTACCCGCTCTACCCCGTTGTGGGAGGGATGTTCTGGGCCTGGCGCCAGCGCTCGCCGTTCCGTGGGGCATTTCGCCGTTTGACCGACACATTAAGCGTGGGATATGCGATTTGCTACACGACGTATCTGCTCTTTCCTACGCAGAGCCCGGCCAATCGCGTTGGCGTGCAGCAGATCGGCAGCACGCATGGCGGCATCTTCGAGCGCGCCGTCCGCGACATCCAGAACCACGCCGGAGTACACGGCAACGCCTTTCCCAGCGCGCACATCATGCTTGCCTTCGTGGTGCTGATGTTCGCCTACCGCTATCTGCCGCGGCTGGCGCCGTGGCTGCTGTTTCCCATCCTGCTGATGTGCGTGGGCGCCGTCTACGACGGATATCACTACACGACCGATGTGGCGGCGGGAGCGATGATTGGGATTGTTATCGGAGCGATCGGCGCCCGGTTCGGGACGCCCGCAGGACTTACTACCAATCTGGCGAAAAGCGAATAGCGAGCAAGACGAGTCAACAAGCGAAACCCTCTCCGGGCGGAGAGGGTTCGAAACTCGCAGGCGGAAAGCTACGCCTTAGTGACTTTGCCGCTGCGCAGGCAGTTGGCGCAGACGCGCATGCGCTTTGAGCCATTCGGCACTTTGGCCTTGACCGGCCGCAGGTTCACGTTCCAGCGGCGACGGCGCGTATTGTGCGCGTGGCTGATGTTGTTACCGGATTGCGGCCCTTTGCCGCAGATTTGACAAACTTGTGCCATGAGTTGCTCCAGACGATTGCCAAGCTGGCTGGGTAAACATTGATTATAGCGAGTTTTGCCGCAATTCGGCAACTTACCGTATGTTGGGCAGGTCGCGGTTCAGTTCGCGCTCCAGCTTGCGCTCGTGGCGCAGGCGCAGCGGACGCCAATAGGTAATCAGCCCGAAGGCCGCGATTGCCGCCAGTAACAGAAAGCTGCTCACGCCGTAGAAGACGCTGGGCGCTTTCGTTGTTGCAATCCGCGCCAGCACTTCCACGTTCTTCGGCTTCAGGGTCAGCGCGAAGGCAAGCGTCAACATGCCCATGCCGGCGAGAAGGTTGGTGAAGTTTTTCGCCCATCGCCCGGTAGCGTGATATTGGGCGAACAGCGTAAAGCCGCCAAACACCAATCCCCCAATCAGCAGGAAGTTGGAGACGATGGCGATGGAGTCACGGATATCCACGCTGGGTTAGACGCCCGCACCCGGCAGCAGGTTGCGAGGGAGTTGCCGGCCAGAGTACCCGCCGCGCTTCAGCCGTCCTTCAGCTTTACAGCTCTACAATTCAGCATAGGATAGGGCGTGATGCGTGTCCTGATCGTGGAAGATGAGCGCCGTCTGGCGGAAAACGTGGCCCGCAGCCTGCGCGAGAGCGCCGGTTATGCGGTCGATCTCGCCTTCGACGGCGAAGAGGGTCTGTTCATGTCGGGAACCAATCCCTATGACCTGATCATCCTCGACCTCATGCTGCCGAAGATGGATGGGCAGACGGTGCTGCACAAGATTCGGCTCTCCGGCTCAGGCGTTCCGGTGCTTGGTGCTGACCGCGCGAGACGAGAAAGAGTCGGTGGTCAAGCTGCTGAACGCCGGCGCCGATGACTATATCGCCAAGCCGTTCGACCTCGGCGAACTGATGGCGCGGGTGAAGGCGCTCATCCGGCGCGGCAAAGGGCAGAGCGCGGCCGTTCTGAAAGTCGGCGACCTGGAGATCAGCACCGCGGATCTCACCGTGCGCCGCAAAGGCAATCCGGTCAGCCTGACGGCGATGGAGTACCGCGTCCTGGAGTATCTCGCGCATCGTCCGGGCGCGGTGGTTTCCAAAACCGAGCTGCTGGAGCACCTCTACGACTTCAACTGGGAGCGCTTCAGCAACGTCATCGAGGTCTACATCTCCGGGCTGCGCCGTAAGCTCGACGACACCGGCGACGTCAAACTGATTCACACCCTGCGCGGGCAGGGATACATGCTGCGTGCTTGAAATGCCCAGAACTTCGATCCAGCGCCGATTGATTGCAGTGGTTGTGATCTCGCAACTGTTGCTGGCAATTGCGCTCGCCATGGTCGCTCTATATTTCACGCGGCGCCAGTTGCGCGAGGCCTTTGACTCGCAGTTGCGCGGCCGGGCGATGACCATCGCCGCGCTGGTGCGCTACTCGGAGGAGACGCATCCTCGGCTGATCTTCGAGGACGACATGGTCCCGCCGTCGCTGGAGAAAGATCACCCTGATCTTTACGAGGTGCGCGGCAGCGACGGGCACCTGATCGCACGCTCACCTGAATGGCCCGCCGATTTAAAGCCGAAGCCCAGGAAGAACCGCCCGCACGCAGACTTTGACCTTGCGCGGGTGCATTATCGCGCCGTGATTCTCGAAAATCTGCCGGTGCTGGATCGCGAGCCCGACATTCCTCCCGGCGACGTGCTGAACGTCATCTACGCCGCTCCCACCGACGAGATGACGCGCGCCATGGCCTTTGCAGGGCTAGGCATCGCTATCGGAACGGTCGTGTTGCTGGCGATGACCGTGATGCTGTCGGTCTGGGCGCTGCGTCGCAGTTTGCGGCCACTGGCTGAGCTCGCCGGCAGCGCCTCAACGATTTCGACTTCCAACTGGGAGTTGAATCCCAGCGATGCCGCACGAGAAACGATGGAGCTGGCGCCGCTCACCCAGGCGATGACGACCATGCTTGCCGGACTGCATCGCGCCTTCGATCAGCAGCGTGAATTCCTGGCCAACGCGGCCCACGAGCTGAAGACGCCGGTAGCCATTTTGAAATCTACGCTGCAATCGCTGCTGCAGCGGCCACGCCAGGCCGAAGAGTATCGCGCCGGGCTGGAGCAGGCGCTCGAAGACATGGCACGGCTGGAGAAATTGCTGCACTCCATGCTGCGGCTCGCTCGCGCTGAGCAGTGGGCTGCGGGCAGCGTGCGCCGCGACCTGGAAGTCGTGGAAGTCGCCGCCACTTGCCAGAGCGCGATCGATCGTCTGGCGCCGATTGCGCGCGAACGCAACGTGAGCATCGAGGTCAACAAAGACGGGGCCATGCCGATCCGTGCTGATGCCGAAGATCTGGAGCTGATCTGGGTCAACCTGATCGAGAACGCCATACGCTTCAGTCCCACAGGCGGACGCATTCAGCTTCGCCTGCACGCGAAAGGTGGCAAAGGTGTAGTGGAAGTGGCAGACAGCGGTCCCGGAATGTCGCACGATGAGCTGGCGCACATCTTCGAACGTTTCCATCGCGGCGACAGCTCGCGCGCGCGCGAAACCGGCGGGTATGGCTTAGGCCTGGCGATCTCGAAGGCGCTTGCGGAAGCCTACGGCGGCACGATCAAGGCCGACAGCAATCCCGGCCAAGGCATGCGCATGAGCGTTTCGCTGCCGCTCAGAACCTGAAGTCGATCCCCATGTTCTGCGCGATCTCGCGCGTGGCATTGCGAAACTGTCCCGGACTGCTGATGAAGTCGGACTGGCCGCCCGTGCTCGCTGCCAACGCCTGCAGGCGATAGCGCCCATCCATTTCGTTCACATCCAATCCAATGCAAAAGATGCGCACGCCGGCAGCGTTGATCTCCGACGATGTCTCCAGCGGTGAAGCGTGGCTGTCGATGTTCTTGCCGTCCGAAACTACCAGCAGGACGCGATTGGGATATTTGGCGATGCGCGCCAGATGTCCGGCGGCAAACGCAATGGCATCGTCCAGCACCGCACCTTTCTGCGGCTTGATGCTTTCCATCGCTTCTTCCAGCGCATGCGGATCGGTCGTGAGGTCCTGGTTGAAGACCAGATTGTTGTCGTAGGTGAGGATGAAAGCCTCGTCCTGATCGCCCATGTGCCGCAGCATGTCGATCAGGCTGTTGACCACAGCGGCGCGATTCTCTTTCGTCGTGAGCGATGTCTCCACCAGGATTCCCAGCGACATCGGACCGGTAGTGGCAGGAATGCGACGCCGCTGAATGACCGGAGGATTCGCGGTATCTGCCCAGACCGAAGGCGCGGGTGTCGTACTCGCCGGAGCCGCGACTGGAGGAGTCTTAACCGACGCGTTGCGAACCGGCGCCGCTACTTTCTGCGCTGGCGGGCGAGGCACAGCCGGCGGCGGGTTCAGCGACGCCATCGCCGTGTATGCCTGATGTTGCGGACCGCTGCCGGCCGGCTTTGCCGAAGCAAGGAAGCCATTCCAGTCGCTGGTGCTGCCCCCGTCGTTCGCATAGCGAGCGCGAGCATACCGCGCTATCTCCAAGCCCTGCGGCGTGCCCTGCGACAGGTCGACCGCCCGGGCCAGATACCAGTAGCCTTCCTTCAGATTCTTGTCCGGACCGGCAAGATCGGCAAGCGCCAGCGCGTAATCGTCTTGTGCGTTCTTGTCATTCACCGAGACGGCATTGTGTAAGTACACACGCGCCGAAACGTAGTCCTTCCTGTGCAACTCGGCCATGCCCGCGGCTCCGCTCAGCATGTCGTTCGCTCTCGCGCTTCAGGAGCACGAAGTCTGCCTCACTCATGCCCAGAGGCCGTCGCAGTTGCGACAATCCGTCGAGTCCGTGACTGGACATCGCCAGAAGGCGATCAGGCTTCATGCCACCCTTGTCGACGGCCTCGCGCGCCTGCCTGCTCAGCACAGCGCAGCGCGACCGGGTTGTTGGCGTCGGCATCCGAAAGCGCGTGCGCCCAGGCCAGCGCATGAGCGTCATTATGTGTGCGCAAATATTCCCAGATGACGAATTCCAGCGCATCGGTCTTCAGTGGACCCGGTTGCGCGTTGATGGCAAATCGCTCCAGCTGAATGACGCGCTCGGATGGCTGCACGTGCGCGACCGCATTGGTGTACTGGCTCAGTTCATTGAGCTGCGATTGCGCGGGCGCAACACGGCCAGCTAGAAGCAGTACGAAGAAAACGCCGAGCAGAGAAATTTGTTGAGTACGCATAAACGCATGCCGCCCATCGAGACACTCGTGACGGGGAATTCACGACCAGGGGTTAAGGAAATGGCTCTTGGTTGGATGGAGGCCGCGAAGTTGAGGTGGCCGGAGCTGCGGGAAAATCCAGCTACTCCCGAGCGGAAGACCTTAGTTCTTCGCGCGTAATGTCTTGTGTAACTCGATGGGCGGCAGCCCCTCGAGCACGATGCCGTCGGTAGGAATCTGCTCCAGCGCGCTGGTCGTGGGCGCCATAAACGACCACACCAGCAGCAGCTTGTTGAAGCGCGTGGCGTAGATCGTTTGCGAGAAGCGCTGCGCCAGGTCCTCGCTGCGCTCGTCCATGCCCACTGTACCGTTGAAGACCATGAACAGATGACCCGAAACCAGTTTCAGCTGGTCGGTATCAATCTGGCCGAACTCGCCACTCCGCTCCAGTGCCGCCGCCGTTTCGTCCAGCGCCCGTTTCTCGCCCAGCATAATCGGAGTGCGCATCGACAGGCAGTTGTAGTCCAGCGCACGCAGGACAATCATCGGGCCTTCGCGGTAGCTCTTGCCCGCCGCAGGCTTGGGAACCAGCCGCACCAGCGTTTGGGAACAGGCATGTAGAAACTGGTATTCCCGCGATGCATCCGGAGGCGGTGGATCATTGCGCTCCGGCGGCAATGCCTGCCATCCCTTGGGAAAGTTGTATTGCACCCCCACATCGGCGTTGTGATAGGCGTCCCCGGCCGATTGTCCCAGCGGAATGTCTTTTGCGGGCTGCTCCTTGATCGCTTTGTTGACGCGGAACGTTGGCACCGTTGGTCCCTGATAAGGCTCGCCGACAATCTTCACCGGCTCGCCACTCATGGTGGTCAGCGTGCCATCGTCTTGCGGACAATAGAAGCGCACCTCGGCCATCGCTTTCTTCGCCCGGCTCAGGAAATCCTTGTCGTTGGTGCCGATTACCACCTTGATCGCGTAGTTGTCGATCGCGGTCCAATATTGTGCTGCAAAGACTCCGCCTTTGTGGCGCAGCGAGTAATAAAACTTTCCCCGGCGCAGCATATAGTCGGGAACGGCAAAGGTCGGCGCCGCCGACATCGCTAAGTCTCCTCCGTTCTGCGCCCAGGAGCGCATCTCCGCCTGAATCTGCGCATCCGGCGTCTTCGCGTCGAGCCCCGGCCGCGGATCCAGCGCCGTGATGGTGATGTACCCGTTCTGCCGGCCCTTCTCGAACTGCAGCGACAGCAGCGCGTGCTCGCGTTCCGGCATCACGCCCATCATGATCTCGTGTCCCTGCACTGTTAGCGGTAGGTCGAGTGCGAAGCCGAAAAACTGGCTGGTGTAATGCGTGTCCGACAGGAAGCCGGCCTCAGGCAAAATCGGCTCCTCCAGCGGCGGAGGCTGCTTTGGATCGTGAAACTGAGGCATTGGATGCGGGCTGGTGTCCTCTGCCTCATCAACTGAATTGCACTGCGCCCACAGCGACATACCTGCCAGCAGCACCACGACGAGCGCCAGCAGGCGAAGGAAACACGTTACCGGGACCGGGGCTGGATGGGTGCGGGACATGAGAGAACCCTGTCGAATGTCGTGGGCAGGTATAGGGGCATGATGCCAGCAGCGAGCGATCACGCGCAAGTCAAGGCCCCACGTTTCCAGTGTGAACGATGAGTTACGAGAGCTCGCCTTTGACTAGCATTCAGGATAGCGAGTCAAACTTTTCGGATAGCCCCGCGAATGCAGAAGGGAAGAGTTTGTAACCTGCCGGTGCACCGGCGATTCGCAAAAAGTCCGCAAATCAGTGTCTTGCGTGAGCCGCAACCTCGCCGCGAGTTATGGCATGCCGCTTGCTACCTAATAGTACAAAGGGAGCGTTTAGGAGTGGTGCTGGCAAGTCATCATTCCTTAAAGATCTTCTCAGCGCGGTTTCGCATGACTCGTGGTACCGCGCTGAGAAGAATGGTGCTAACCTGCTCGAACTTCCGGCCTTTCTCGAAACTCAATTCCCCAAATTTCAATCGCCATGCGCTAACGTAGTTTGCGTTTTGCGAATCCGATCAGCCCCACCATGCCCGATCCGAACAAGAGCAGGCTGCCCGGCTCCGGCGTAGTCTGCGCTGAGCCTTCTCCGCTGAACTGCGACGGCATACCGGCTTCGGCAATCTGTACGAACGGCTCGCCGCTGCCGGATCCAGTCTTCTGCGAACTTAGCCCGTTCAGCTGTCCTGCGACCACATCCAGCGTCAGGTTGTTCAAGTTGTATTCCAGCGTGAAGTGCTCCTGCCCGTTGATCGGCAACCCCACTACATTCGAGAACGTTCCCGACTCGCCGGCGAAGGTCATGATCTCGAACATGTTGCCGATCTGCGGAACGTAGCCGCGCAGCAAGTCGATGGTCATCAGCCCATTCAGGTGCGCCTGCCCGGTGATGCTCATCTTGTCGTAGCTGTTCTGGCTGGCGATGTCGAAGGTCAAGCTGCCGTTCGCGCCTTGGGTGTAGTTGCCGGCAAAGTTCAGCTGGCCTACCGTCAGCGGAGAATCGCCGAAATTGATCGACGCATTCGAAGTCACGTTGCCTGTGATGGTTCCGTTGTTGCCGTAAACCGAGCCTCCGGCGAAATTAATCTGTCCGGACAAGTGGCCATCCACAACGGTTTGCCCTGTGTTCTGGGTGTATTTGGAGTACGCCGACACCGAACCGCCCTGCTGGATCAGAACGTTGCCCGCGTTGAGAAATCCCGCCAGAGCGTTTCCGGAAGCGCTGGCCCCGACCGGAACCGTCAATGTGTTGGAATTGCCCACGATGATCGTGCCTTGATTGACCAGGTTGGCGATATGGGCTGTGTCGCCGCCGGTGCCCATCAGTTGCAGGGTCCCACTGGCCGTGTTGGTGAAGCGTCCGGAAACATCGATCGTGTTCGCAAGAGGATTGGAGGTTGCGATGACGCCGGAGTTGGTGACGGTCTGTGATTGCAACACGCCTCCGCCGATCAACTGCAATGACCCGCTGTTATTCAGGATGTGCGCATTCAGCTCTTCACTCGGGTAGCCCGAGATGGTGATGGTTCCGCTGGCGGCGTTGGTGAGGGTTCCTGAGACGGTCCATGTGCCGCCGCTTACGCCTTCACCGTCGTAGAACACGGTGATGCTGCCGGTATTGGTCGCATTCGGCGTGTTAAAGCTGTCGTAGAGATACATCGTTCCGGCGTTGACAAGGGTGCCTGCGCTCCCACCGCTGTCCACTTCCAGATATCCGTTGTTGGTTATCGTGCCGGCGACGGTCAAATCGGCAACACTCATATAGTTATTGTTCTGCACAGAGCCGCCGACTGCGACCTGGCCTGTCAGCGATCCGTTGTCACTGATGGTCCCGGTGTTCATGAGGTTCCCGCTTACATCGAGGGTCGCGTACCCCATTTCATAGACACCGGTCAGACCAATCCCACCGGAGTTGGTGAAGTTGCCGTTAATCTGCACGGTACTGTAAAGCCCGAGGTCCATGGACCCGGCGTTGCTGGAATTCGCATTGGCAATGATGGTGTCCGCGCCGCCCGTATACGAATCGAGACTTAGCGTGCCGGAATGATTGATGGTCAACGCCCCGGCGATATTCATCGTGAGGTCATTACCGACATCATCCGCCAGCGTCGAGTTTCCGCTCGATCCGCCCAGAGTCAGTGAATTGATGTTGGCACTGACGTCCCAGGTGACGTTGTCATTGCCGGTATTGATCACGACATCGCTGCCCGAGCCGGGCAGTCCGCCGCTCCACTGACCGGAGTTGCTCCAGTTACCGCTTCCGCCCAGCCAGTTGTCAGGCGATGAGGGTGAAGATAGAAAAACCGGAAAATACGTTGCGCCGCCGCCAAAGAACTGCTGATAGCTGGACTGCCTTTGGGTTGGGCGCCTGGAAATGTTGGACGAGTTGGCTGGAATGACAGATATGAGGGTGGTAAACAAAAAAACAGCAGGCAAGGCTCTGCGAAGCATCATGTGCTCCTCCCTGAGAACCGCAGTGTGACGATTCGATTCGTAAGCCCCGGCTGACAAGGGCCGGCGATTCGATTCCGGATGTCTCCCCGAGCCAGACATCTCGATTGCCGAGGGATTATAGGAGAGTTGAAGCAGAAGTCAAGAAGTTGTTGGGAGGGACGAGCCCTGGATGGGGCTCGAGATTTCACAGAGAGTTTGTTGCGTTCTCAAGCTTACGAGCAAGAGACGAGAGAGGGAATACCTGCCATCAGTGGCCGAAATCAGTTGCCAAGCAAGATCGCACTGACAACTGACCACTGGCAACCGCTTTCCTACCCGGCTTGTCGCGGGCGTATGTCGTACTGGCGGATTTTGTACAGCAGCGCCTTGTAGCTGATATTCAGCTTAACGGCGGCGCGCTTGCGGTTCCACGCGGTCTCTTCCAGAACCTGCGCGATGACTTCCATCTCGGCGCCGTTCTTCAGATTGCGCACCATCTCCTTCAGGTCGGGCTGTGCCGCTCCCTGTCGCTCTTCCATTGAGACCACAGAACCGTTTTGCGAAGTGCCGGTATTGTTGCGCTGCAGCTCGGAGATCGCGGCCGACTCGTCGCTGAGCACGAGGTGGCGCTTCACGAAGTTCTCCAGCTCGCGGATGTTGCCCGGCCAAGTGTGGTTCTCGCAAGCTTCGACCAGGCGCGGCGAGACGCTCAGCGGCGCACATGCGTAGCGGTCGGCGAGGTGGATCATGAAGTGCCGCAGCATCATCGGAATTTCTTCGCGACGCTCGCGCAGCGAAGGCATGCGCAGTACAAAGCTGTTCAGGCGGTAGTACAGATCTTCGCGAAAGGTCTTCTGCGCGATGGCCTGCGGCATGTTGATGTTCGTTGCCGCCAGCACCCGGACATCGACTTTCACGGTGCCGCGTCCGCCGAGACGCGAGAACTGGCCGTCCTGCAAAACCTGTAGCAGCTTGGCTTGCAGCGCGGGAGACATCTCGCCGATTTCGTCCAGCAGTAATGTGCCCTTGTTGCAAAGCTCGAACTTGCCGGGCTTGGCTTTGTTGGCGCCGGTGAACGCGCCGGGCTCGTAGCCGAACAGCTCGCTCTCCAGCAGCTCGCTGGGAACTGCGGCGCAGTTGACCTTCAGGAAGGTGCGATGCGCGCGATCGGAGTACTTGTGAATCAGATGGGCGAGGACTTCCTTGCCGGTGCCGCTCTCACCGAGGATCAGGACGGGGAAGTCGAACTTGGCGACCTGCATAGCCTGGGCGCGCAACTGCCGCATCTGCGGGGTCGCGGAGAAGAAGAACACGCCCTGGCTGACTTCGATGGCTTCGCCGATGCCGGGCGCGGCCGGATCGGTATTCTCCAGGCAGAAGCGCAGCACCTCGTCCATCTCTTCCTTCTGGACGGGTTTAGACAAATAGTCTTGCGCGCCCAGACGCATGGCCTGCGCGACTTTGCGGGTATCGCGTACGCAGGAAAGCATGACGACTTTGGTCGAGGGCCGGGTTTCGCGAATGCGCTGCAAGGTCTCAAGGCCATCCGCGCCGGGCATCACCATGTCGAGCAGAACCAGGTCCGGGCTCTCGCGCTGTACTTTCTCAACTGCTTCCAGGCCATTCGAGGCGGTCGTTACCCGGTACGAATCGAGCTCCAGAACAGTCTGGAGATATCGCAGCATACTCGGTTCATCGTCCACCACAAGGATGTGGCCAGTGCTCATTGCTCCTCCGCGGCGCGCTTGGGTTGAGGGTTTAGAAGAACGAGGACGGAAAACTTACTGCCTGAGCCGGGTTCGCTCTCCACCCAGATTTTGCCACCGGCGGTTTGCACCAGCCGGCGGGCGATCGCCAAGCCAAGCCCATAGCCCTCGGCGCGCATGCCTTGTGGAGTCAGGCGGAAATACTCTTCGAAGATCTCCTGCTGAAATTCGTGCGCGATTCCCGGTCCGGTGTCAGAGACAGAAATGCGGCAGCAGTTGGGAGCGACCATCCGCTCTTTGCGGCGCTCCACCAACGGCGGCCGCGAAACCGTTCGCCGCTCCCAGAAATACGGCTCCACGTGCAGCCACACCGTGCCCGACGAAGGCGTGTACTTCATGGCGTTGTCGAGCAGATTGGAGACCACGTGCTGAACTTTGTAGTAGTCGAACGGGAACTGCTCCAGCTTCTCGTTGGGCAGGAAATAGAAAGCGATGGCCTTATCGTTGAAGCGTTGCGCCCAGACCTCCGCGATCTCGCGGATGCACTCGTTGATGTCGCCCACTTCGTAATGCATCTCGAAGCGGTCGACCTTCAGGGAAGTGTAGGTCAGCAGATTCTGGATGAAGTTGGAGAGGCGGGCGCTGTTGGCCTGCATCTCGGTCAGGACTTCCACCTGGCGGGCGCTCAGCGGACCCAGCTTCTCGGTCAGAAGCAGATGGAGGTAACCACCCATGATGGCCAAGGGCGTTTTGAGTTCGTGGGCAGCGGAGGCCAGTGCGTCCCGGCAGCAACTGCAATGCTCTTCGGTTACAAGCTCAAGCCCTTGCCGCACCGGAGACATCTTGGCTGGTTGCATCTGCACGACCCCTTTTACCTTCCCATCGGAGCGAAACGACTCCTCCGCATCCTCAGGAATAATCCCCGACCTGCGTTCCACAGGCATACTCTCGACCAAAGTCAGTCTTAGGTTTAGTCAGCTGCCGGATCCTCGGGAAAATAGAGCGGAAGCACTCTACAGGGGGAGAGCTCATCTTACCGCAACCCTATGTATTGTCAACGTCAAACTGATGAAAATCCCGACAAAGAGGCAAGCTAGTTTCCTTTTCGAGAACCTCTTTTCCCTCTCAGCAGGTATTCCTGTTCTCCACAACCGCAAGAGATTGCACCGTGCATGCTCCACCCTGAGCTGTCACATACATCTTATGTACAACAAACAAAGGTGGTTGTCACGAATTACGATTTGGTTATCTGAGTGCGTCTCTTCAGGTAGCGTAGGAGATCGCATTGCGTCGAACCGTATCCGCTGCCGAGCGCCGCGGCTGGGAGCGGCTTCCCATCTCCATCCCGTTCTTTGTCCGCGGGACCTCCGCCTCCGGGGAGGAATTCCTGGAGTTCGCCACCGCGCTGAACCTGTCGGCGGGCGGCGTTCTTTTGGCTACGCGACGCTACATCGATCCCGGGACACAAATCTCGCTCGAGATTCCCGTGGCCCTTGCCAACAAGACGCAGCTACCTCGCTCGGTCTCGCAACTTCAGGCGACCATCCTCCGTTGTACCGCCGACCGGCAATACTTTTTGCTGGGGGTACAGTTCCGGGAACCCCTCATTGCGCAACAGGCTGGATTGGAATTCGGCAAGGTGCGTGTGCAGGGAAAGTGAGTTCCCCATAGTGAAAATGTTTTCACACTTTTAGCGCAAAAGCGTGCTCTTTGATGCCCTTTCCCCTCGATTGGTAGCTTGCCGTTCTGCGTTTATTTTGATTATTTCCAGCAGCTTACAAGTATTATGCGCATAAGTTTGCGATGTGCAGGAACTTGGCGCAAGAAATGCAATTCATTTGTACCGTTATCCCGAAAGGTAATCCTGAGGAACGCGATGCCCCTGCTGGCTGGCTCGAATAACGAAAGTGCGCTGTCTGTACAGTCGCTTCCTCCGGAGCCGGTAATCTTCGGTCAAACGCCGGCGATGCGGGATGTGCGTCAGAAGCTGGAGCGAGTCGCCGGAGCCAACCTCTCGGTTCTGGTTTCCGGAGAGAGCGGCACCGGCAAGGACATCATCGCCCGCCTTTTGCATCTGTATTCTCCCTGGTCTTCCGGGCCATTCGTCAAGGTCAATTGTCCTGCCATTCCCGGAACCCTGCTGGAGAGTGAGCTCTTCGGCTATGAGCGCGGCGCTTTCACGGGCGCCTATGTTCCCAAGCCTGGACGCGTTGAGATGGCTCACCGCGGCACCCTGTTCCTGGATGAAATCGCGGAACTCGATGGCACGCTCCAGGCGAAGCTTTTGCAGCTATTGCAGGACGGCCAGTTCAGCCGCATCGGCGCGCAAGAGGACAAGAAAGTCGAAGTCCGGGTAGTCTGCGCCACCAACCGCGAGTTGCACGAGGAAATCGAGCAGGGGAACTTCCGCGCCGATCTCTTCTATCGTATCGCGACCATGACCATCCATCTGCCGCCGTTGCGCGAGAGGGTCGTGGATCTGCCGATTATCTGCGATTACCTGTTGCAGTATTACAACGAGAGATTGAATGGCCGGGCACCGATGGTGCGCCCCGCTTTGATGGCGAAGATGCAGCGCTATTCATGGCCCGGTAACATTCGGCAGCTGGAGAATCTGGTCAAGCGCTATGTCGTCATGGGCACCGAAGACGTGATCTTGAGCGAACTTCTGGAGCCCAATGAGCGCGACCCTGTCGACAGTCTGATGCTGGATGGTCCGGTGTCGCTAAAGAAATTAACCCGGCAGACTGTTCGTAAGCTCGAAGCGCGTATTATTCTTAACGCGCTGCACGCAAACAACTGGAACCGCAAGAAAGCGGCGCGTTCGTTGGATATCAGCTATCGCGCGCTGCTGTACAAGCTCAAGGAAGTCGGCATCCCCCAACGCCGCTCCAGTTCCACGAAACACGACCCAGATAAGGCCGACTAATCCAAATGAGGTGAATGATGTACTGGCAAGGAAAGACTGTGAAGAACACGCAATTTTATGGCAGTTGCGATCGTGCTGTTGGGGCTGTTTTCGCTGGGGGCATTCGCGCAGGACGCAACCCCGCAAGATACTACGGGCCAGTCGGACTCGAACACCGCCGCGCAGCCAGTACTGCCAGCCACGAATTCCTCGAATCCGAGTGAGGCCAAGGCTCTGCCGCCGACGCCGTCGAATACTCCCGCGTCGCGCGTGCCCGCGGTCCGTCCCGAGACCTACGTGATCGGCATCGGCGATGTCCTGGAAGTCCATGTCTGGAAGGAAGGCGAACTCTCCAAGACCGTGCCGGTTCGTCCCGATGGGATGATTACGATGCCGTTGATCGGTGAGATCAAGGCCGTGGGCTTGACTCCAGTACAATTGCAGGACCAGGTGACTACCGACGCTGGAAAAGGTAGTCTCCGAACCTCAGGTCACCGTGATGGTCGTGTCGGTGAACAGCATGAGCTTCAACATCATGGGAAACGTCAACAAGCCGGGTTACTACCCGCTCGTTCATCCCATCAGCATTCTGGACGCGATTGCGTTGAGTGGTGGCTTCCGCGATTTTGCCAAAGAGAAAAAGGTCTATGTTTTGCGTATGGGGCCCGACGGGAAAGAGAAGAAATACATGTTCAACTACAAGCAGGTAATTAAGGGTCAGAACATGGCGCAGAACATCATGCTTCAGCCTCACGATGTACTTGTCATTCCGTAGTCTCCAAGCGGGTGAGGGCACGAGGAGGGTGATATGAAACGGCAACTCGGAGTAGTCTTCGCAGTGCTGGCTTTGCTATGTGTCCCGATGGCGTGGGCGCAGAGCGGCTCGGACGACTCCAGCAGTTCGAGCAGCAGCAGTGCGGGTTCGAGCGAGAGTTCGAGTTCGGGCACTGCAACCCCGGGAACGGGAATGATCGGCGGCAGTGGCCCGGCGGCAGCCGGCTATTCCGGCAACGATCCGTATTTCCAGGTGCAGAACGGCTCCTCTGATCAGTCGCAGAGCGGCTCGTCCGATCCGTCGCAGAGCGGATCTAGTGATCAGTCGCAGTCCGGTTCGCCCGATAATTCCCAGGCCGGTTCCGGCTCGGATGATTCGCAAACCACCACCGGACCGCAAACCACCTTCAATCACCCCGAGCTGCTTCCTCCGTTGAGTTCGATCACCGATGTGACACATAACACCGGTCTGACCCTGGGTTTGGGCACCGGTTCGCTGTCGGATTATGTCTGGGGCGGGCACGGCGACAACTATTGGCAGAACATCGGCATGTGGTCGGCCAGCGTTGGCTTCGTCCAGCTCCGTCCCACCTCGATTGTTGCGTTCAATTACAGCGGAGGCGTCAACCTCAGCTCGTTAAGTATTGGCGCTTATAGCAATTACACAACGTTGAATCAGAGCGGCCTGGTCAAGATTACCTGGGCGTTCGCCAAGCGCTGGCAGATGCGTCTCAAGGACAATTACATCTACACCGATAATCCTTTTGAGCCATTTCTCACGTATGTGAGCGATCCGCAGCCGAATGACCCCAACCCGACGTCGTATTTCCCGCAGGCGGTTATCGAGCAGAACACCGGCTCGCTTGACCTTTCCTACCGGCTGACTGCGCATGACAGCATCACGTTTGCCGGCACCGAGTCGCTGCAGCACTACATTCGCGGCGTGGAAGGCCTCTGGAACTCCTACACTTGGGGCGGCGGCGCCTACTACCAGCACATGTTCAGTTCGCGGTTCTCGGCGGGTGGCGGATACAACTTTTCCGCTCTGGACTTCGGACACGGCGAGTCTCGCGCCGGCGTTCAGATGTTCGAAGGGTTCATTACCTATCGGTTTAATCCGGCTTTCTCGGTTTCCGGCTGGCTTGGCCCGGAACTTACCAACACGAAAGATCTGGTTCCCATCTTCTGTACGCAATACGGATGTTTGATTGAAGAGCAGCACAATCAACAGTTCGATCTCGCTGAAGGCGGCACCGTGAGCTACAGCAAGTCGGGCAACTCGGTTCGCATGAATTTCAGCCATCGTGTTACCGACGGCGGCGGAATTCTGGGCGCTGTCAATCTCTACCAGGCGACGCTGGCGTACTCCCGCCCCATTAACCGGGTGTGGGGCTTTGCCGCTGCCATCGGTTACTACAACAGCGTATCGATCTCGTATCTCCAGGCGCATCAGTACTGGGATGCGACGCAAGGCACGATCAATTTCAGCCGGAAGTTCGGAGAGGCCTGGAACGCGGCAGTGTATCTCCTCTTCATCAACCAATCACAAAACTTCTACGGTACCCCGGGGACAACATCGACCGCTGGTTTGGGCTTGACGGTTCGTTACCTGTGGGGTCGTTCACTTGGACGGTGATTCATCATGGAACAGTTTGAGGGCCAGAGATCAGGGCAAGGCTTTGGTGAGTATTGGGCGATCGTGCTCCGCCGCAAGTGGTGGATCCTGGGTCCCCTTTTCTTCGGGTGGCTGGTCGTTTTCGCCTCGGCATGGTTCTTGCCGCCGCGTTACGTCTCAGAAAGCACCATTCTGGTAGAGCCGCCGAAGGTTCCCAGCAAGTTGGTTGAACCGAACGTGCAGGTTGACCTGGCCGACCGCGTACAGAGTATGAGCACGCAGGTATTGAGCCGTACGCGTTTGCTCGGACTTATCACGCGCTTCCACCTGTATCCCGGCTACGCCTATTCGCCGGACGACCAGGTCGAAAAGATGCGCGATGACATCAAGATGGACCTGATCCAGGGCGAATCGAACATCACCGGCAAAGCCGAACTGCTCGCCTTCAAGATTTCCTACAAGGCGCCCAGTGCAGAAGTCGCGCAAAAGGTGACCATCGCTCTGACTTCGTTCTTTGTGGACGAAAACGTTCGCGCCAGCCAGGAGCAGTCGGAAGCCACGACGCTCTTCCTCGATGGACAGGCTCGTGCCGTGGGTCAGCAGTTGGAGGACGAGGAAACCAAGCTTCGTGCCTTCAAGGCCGAGCATGACGGTTCGCTGCCCGAGCAGTTGGACAGCAACATCCACATCCTGAACGGCCTTCAGCAACAGATGGAAGCGGCCAATACCAAGCGCGAGCGCGCGGTTCAGCAGGAAACGTATCTGAACGCCATGCAGAATCAGTATCAGAGCATGAGCGATTCCGGCATTGTGCCCAGCGATATCGATAAGCAATTGCAGACGGCGCAGACCAATCTCGCCGCTATGCAGGCGCGCTACACCGACGATTATCCGGACGTCAAGAAGCTGAAGGAAACGATCGCTGCCCTGGAGAAGCTGAAGAAGGATATGGCGGCCCAGGCCAGGGAAGACGTCGCCTCCGATAACGCTACGACCCAGCAGATTCAGGCTGGAATGCCGATCCTTCAGTTGAAGACGCAGATGAAGCTCAACCAGGCCGAGCTTGAACAGGCCAATCAGCAACTCCAGCGTCTGCAGCAGGAAGCGCAGGTCTATCAGGCTCGACTGAATGCCACGCCCGGCGTCGAAGCCGAGATGAAAGACATGATGCGCGACGACGAGAACATGCAGAAGTCTTATTCCGACCTGCTCGCCAAGAAGCAGGAATCAGCCCTGGCGACCAGCTTGGAAATGCGGCAGGAAGGTGCGCAGTTCCGCATCATCGATCCGCCCAGCTTGCCGGACAAGCCGCAGTTCCCGGATCGCTTCAAGTTCTCGCTGGCTGCCATCGGCGCTGGTCTTGCCCTGGCCTTGTTGTTCGGCTTCGGTGCGGAGTTCCTCGACGACCGCATCCGTGGCGAGCAGGCTCTGGCTGACGCTACCAGTCTGCCCGTGCTGGCAGAGATTCCGGCGCTGCCTACTCCGAAGGAGCTGCGCAGAGCCAAGCTGATGCCTTGGGCCGCGATGGCTTTTGTGCTGCTGATTCTGGTGGCGCTGCCGTCGGGTGTGGTCTACGCCTACTTCTGGGGATAGCGAATGTATAAACAATACTTCGGGTTGACGCGCAATCCCTTTGAGATTAGCCCAGACCCGTTTTTCTACCACCCTACGCCGCGACACAATGAAGCTCTGGCCAACCTCCACTACGGGGTTGGCCGGCGTAAGGGCTTCATCGTGATCACCGGCGAGGTTGGTACCGGCAAGACGCTGCTGGTCCGCTGCCTGTTGTCGGAGCTGCGCAAGAACAACATCGCCTTCGGCTATGTGTTCAATCCGCTGCTGCCGGTAGTGGAGTTCTTTCAGTACATCATGGCGGATTTCGGTCTCCCGTATCAGGGCCGCACCAAGACCGAAATGCTGCTCGACTTGAACCGCTTCCTCATTCAGCGCCACGCCCGGGGATTGATCACGGCGCTGGTGGTCGATGAAGCCCAAGCCCTGCGGCCGGAGCTGCTCGAAGAGATTCGGCTGCTGACTAATCTCGAGACCTCGCAACAGAAGCTGTTGCAGATCGTCCTGATGGGGCAGCCGGAGTTGGAGATGGTGTTGGATTCACCCGAGTTGCGGCAGCTTAAGCAGCGTGTTTCTTTGCGCTGCCAGTTGCAGCCGCTGGATGGTCCGCAAACCCACGCTTACGTTCTGTCGCGCCTGGAACGCGCCGGAGCGCCGAAAGAGCCGTCCATCTTCAGCGAAGAAGCGTTGGATAAAATTCACGAATACTCGCGCGGAATTCCGCGCATCATCAACAACCTTTGCGAAAACTCCATGGTCAATGCTTTTGCCCGCGAACAGCGGCCGGTTACCGGCGACATGATTACCGAGGTCGCCGCCGACTTCCGCCTCATCGGCCCAGCCCTGCCGGAAGAGGTGCCGCTGTCAGTTTCTGGGCGGGAAGAGAACGGAGCCAGCCTTCTCCGTAACTTCTTCCGCCTGCTGAAGACCATGGATAACCAGGAACTCGAAAGCGAAAAATCGATGCAATCTACTGCCGTGAGGAGAGTCTAGCCATGAGTCGAGTGTACGAAGCTTTACAGCGGTCCCAAGGTGATAATCCCAACTCGCCCTTGGTTCCAGATCAATCCGAACTTGCAGCGGTTGGCGGAGCGGCAACAGGCCTGATCGATAACGGGCCGGTTGACGCCGCCTGGTTGAAGGTTCCCCCCGAGCGCATTCTTCGCCCGACGCCCACGCCCGAGCAGCGTCTGGTGACCATCACCGAGCCCGACGGCACGGGAGCGGAAATGTTTCGCGTCCTGGCTACGCGACTGGCGCACTTGCAGAAGAAGCGCCGCCTCCAGAAGCTCCTCATCACCAGCTCGGCGGTCGACGAAGGCAAGTCGGTCGTGACCGCGAACCTCGCCATGACCTTGGCCCGCCGTCCGCACGAGCGCGTTCTGCTGGTGGAAGCCGATTTGCGCCGGCCTACCGTGAGCGATTTGTTCTCCCCGACTCCGCTGCCCGGCATCACCGAGTGGAACGACAATAAGCTCGCACTCGAGAACTCGCTCTTCCAGTTCCGCGACACCCCGCTGTGGGTGCTGCCTGCCGGCAAGCCGCTCGACGATCCGCTGCCGCTGCTGGAGTCGCACCGCTTCGCCAAGATGATCGATACCCTCGCCACCAGCTTCGACTGGGTTCTCTTCGACGCTACCCCGATGTTCCCCATGGCCGATGCGACTTCGCTCTCGCGCCTGTCGGATGGTGTGCTGGTCGTCGTGCGCGAAGGCTTCACCCGTCGCAAGGTCCTCAACAAGGCGATTGAGTCGATCGAGAAGTCCAAGCTACTGGGCGTGGTGTTCAACCAGGCCTCCATGCTGAATGTGGACTACTCCCACTACTACGGCCGGTACGGCTCGAAGAAGGAAGCCAAGAAAGAAAAGGAAGCGGGCCAGGTTAAAGCGGCTTCTGCATGATTCGTCTGTTCAACGCCTATTTTCCCACCCGAACACTGTTGCTTACGGTGACCGAGGCATTACTTGTCACACTCGGTTTCGTTATAGCGGTAGTGTTCTGGGCGGGGACGGCGTTTGATGCCAACATTTATCTCCGCTACGAGAACGGCTTTGGACGCATCGGCCTGGTGGTCGGCGTCTTTTTGCTGTTGATGTACTACTTCGACCTCTACGACTCGGTAGTCCTCTCCAATCGTCGCGAAGTAGTCACCCGACTCGTCGGCGTTCTCGGCTGTTCGTTTGTTACGCTTTCGGTCCTCTACTACGCTTTTCCGGAAATTCGTCTGGCCGGAACGACGCTCTGGCTGGGTGTCGCCATTGTTGGAACCACGGTCCCAGCCTGGCGCAAACTTTTTTTCGTGCTGAACCGCTCGGCGCGGTTCTCCGAGCGGGCCATCCTTTACGGTGATGGACCGCTGGCCCTGCCTTTGATGGAAGAGATCGCTGCGCGTGCCGATCTTGGCGTGCGCGTCGTCGGCTTCGTCGGACCCGAAACGGATTTGCTTCGCGGCGTTTCGCGCTACGTCGACGACGACCTGGAAGACCTCGTCGCCGAGCAGGGCATCCGCCGCATCGTGGTCACTATGGGCGATCGTCGCGGCAAGATGCAGGTGCAGAAGCTGCTGCGCCTGAAAGCGCGCGGCGTTTACATCCAGGACGGCCCCGAATACTACGAGAGCGTCACCGGCAAAATTCCGCTGGAATCGCTGCGCCTGAGCTGGCTGCTCTTCTCGCCCGGCTTCCACGTACGCGCGGCTCTGCGCCTTTATAAGCGCGCATTCTCGCTGCTGCTGAGCTCGCTGGCCATCGTCATCACCTCGCCCATCATGCTGCTGGCCGCCCTCGCCATTCGCCTGGATTCGCCCGGGCCCGTGATCTTCCGCCAGAAGCGCGTCGGCGAGCAGGGCAAGCTGTTCACGGTTTTCAAGTTCCGTTCGATGTTCGACGGCTCCGATAAAAAAGCGCTGACGCCGGCCGAGCACGGCGACGCTCGCGTGACCCGCGTCGGCAAATGGCTGCGCCGCACCCGCATCGACGAGCTGCCGCAGTTGTTCAACATCGCCAAGGGAGACATGGCGTTTGTCGGCCCGCGCCCTTTTGTCCCTGAACAGGAAGAAGCCTGCGCTGCCGAGATCCCGTTCTATCGCGAACGCTGGCTGGTGAAGCCCGGCGCCACCGGCTGGGCCCAGATCAATCGCGGCTACAACGTCACCATGGAAGATAATCGCGAGAAGCTGGCGTACGACTTGTTCTATATCAAGAACGTCTCCTTCGGCCTTGACCTCTTTATCATGTTCTCGACGGTCAAGATTCTCCTGCTGGGCAGGGGCGGCCGATAGCCGGAGTTGCGGCCCGGAGTCTCGGTCCGCTTATGTTCTAATGAAGTGAAATACTGCTGAACACCGCCTGATCTGCGTGTGTGCGCCGCGGTTAGGTATTGGGAGACGAACCTTCTATGAAAAAAGCCTTGATTACCGGCCTCTCCGGGCAGGACGGCAGCTACCTTGCCGAATATCTTCTTGAGCTGGGATACAGCGTCTACGGACTGGTGCGCCGCGAATCGTCGACCATGCGCTGGCTGCATAACGTTCAGGACAGAGTTGAAATCCTCTATGCCGACATGCGCGATCAGGTCTCGCTGGAAGTGGCCTTCGCCAAAGCCACGCCCGACGAAGTTTACAACCTCGCGGGACAGGTCTTCGTGCCCACCAGCTGGCACCTTCCCGCCGAGACCTTCGACATCAACGTCGGCGGCCTCGCTCGCCTGCTGAACATCGTCGAGCGCCTCAAGCCCGACACCCGTGTCTATCAGGCTTCCAGTTCCGAGATGTACGGCAACCTGAACGGCCTGCGCAACGAAGAGACGCCTCTGAATCCGACCTCGCCTTACGGCGTCTCGAAGACGGCTGCGCACAAGCTTTGTGAGGTCTATCGTGCGCGCGGCATCTTCGCCGTCGGCGGCATTCTGTTCAATCACGAATCGCCGCGCCGCGGTCCCGAGATGGTGACCCGCAAGATCACGCTGGCCTCGAAGGACTGGGCGCAGGGCAAGAAGAGCAAGCTCAAGCTGGGCAACATGCAAGCCCGTCGCGACTGGGGCTTTGCCGGCGACTACGTGCGCGCCATGCACGCCATGCTGCAGCAGGAAAAGCCGGTGGACTACGTTATCGCGACCGGTGCCTCGCACAGCGTGTACGAGTTTGTGGTTGAAGTGCTGCGCACGCTGAATCTTATTCCTGCCGGTGCCGACGTTGCCGAAGTGGTGAACGAGTACGTTGAAGTCGATCCCAAGCTCTTCCGCACCGGCGAGATTCACGATCTGCGCGGCGACGCTGCCCAGGCGCGGAGCGCGTTGAACTGGAAGCCCGAGGTTGACTTCGCCGGACTGGTGCGCATGATGGTTGAGTCCGATACCGGTATCGCTGCCAATCCCGCGGCCAAGCCGCAGTTCGCCGGCAAGGCATAAGCGCGTCGGCTGAGCTTAGAGACGGCGGTCCTTGAAGGGACGCGTCCGTGGTCTCGCTGCCTTCGCTTATTAGAGTTTTGTCATCCCGAGGGGCCTTTAGGCCGACGAGGGATCTGCTTTTTGGCCGCGTGAATCGCGGCGTCTACAGAATTCCACACCTCCTGCCTGCATTCGGGGCTGAGACTGGTTGCCTTGCATGACCATTCCTGAACGAGCGCCGACGCGCGCAACGAATAAAAGCCTCCTCGCGCCGGCTATTCTCATTTGCCCTGATCGCCTTCATCCTGGTTGTGTTGCTGTTCGGCGTCCTGGTGCTGTACAACAACTACTCCTTCCACCGTCCCACGCAAGCCGAGTTCAACGCCCAACTCGACCACTCGATCGACACCGCGACCAACTGGATCGTCCAGCATCCCGACATTCAGGGCAATCCGCCGCTGATGTTCATGATCGGCGATATGGCCGACATGTCGAACGATCCCACGCCTGCGCAGCTACATCGAGGCGTACCTGGCCAGCCCGCGTGTCCGTATGCCGGGTAAGCCGCAGACGTGGTACTTACGCGCACTGGGTCGATCCCAGCATTCCGTTGCCGATGATTCCCGCTGACATGGTTCCGCGGTTGGGATGGCAGGATAGCTGGTTCATGTACGCGACCGCGCCCGACCGCGTGCCGCTATCGGCGGAAGTAGCGCGCCAATCATGTTCGACCCCACGAAGTACAACTGGGGAACGCGCGTCCACCTGCAACTGATTGCGCTCGACATCTATCGTCACTTCAACGGTCCATCGCCGGAGCTGAACGCGGTCATTAACCCTGTGGCTGAAGCCACGGCGCGCGACGGCTTCTGGGATTTCCGCGTGAGCGACTCCTACGAGCAGCGCATTGCCTTTATCCTTGCCGCCGGACGGCCCGACCTGATTCGCAGTCGCTGGGTCGACCGCATCCTCGCGAACCAGCAGCCTGATGGCGCCTGGAATTATTGCTGGTACGGCTGGTGCCGCGGCGTTTTCGAATTCCGTTTCGGCGAAGGCGATCAGGGCCACTCAACCGTGCAGGCTGCCTGGGCGCTCTATCAGCTGAAGTACAAGCACCAGGACTGGATCAAGGAGCACTACCAGTAATTTTTTTGAGACGGCTTCGCAAAGCGGAAGATTGGTACATCCCGAATTGCTTCTCGCCAGGCATCTCCATTGAGATCCTGATGGTGCCCCAGGCCGGAATCGGCGGGGTTACTCGCGAAACGGCCATTACAGTAAGCAATCCAACCAGAACAGGCCGAACCGTCTACTGACTGATCCTGACCTCGAACTTCGTCACCTTCCACTGGCTCCCGTCGAGCGCAACGTGGTAAATCCCGCCCGACATGCACTGGTTCCCGCACATGTAGCTGCCTTCTACCAGCGCCTCGGTGGGGCTGCGGAATTCGACAGTGCCCAGGCCGAACATCACCGCGCGCTTCTTAGTGTGCTTGTCGATGACCGTGGTGGTGAAGGAGTTCTGCTTTTCCTTGCAGTCTGACTCGGGCTTGACGGGCAGCGGCTTCAACCGGTCAAGGAAATGGCGGTCGGCGTCCTCGCCGCGCACGCGAAAGCAGTAGACCGACGCACCCATCTGCCAGGTGTTGATCTGGTAGCGAGCGACGGTTTCGTAAACTGCATCGACAGTCGCCTGTGACGGCGGCGGAACCGCGGGCGCCTGTTGTTCTTGCATCTGGGCCAACCCGCAGCTCGTTAGTAATAACAGAGCAATGACTTGAAGTTTCATGTTCGTCCTGAAACCACGATCCGAACTTTATTTCGACTGCTTCTTCGCCGCCAGCAACGACAGGTAATAATCCTCAAGCTGGCCGATGGTCTTCTTCACTTCGAACAGCTCGCTGCAGCGCACGAACCCGGCATCGCCCATCCTCACGCGCAGCGGCTCGGCGCGCAGCAGCCGGACAATCGGCTGGGCGAAAGCCTCGGGCGACCGCTCAGGCACGAGAAATCCCGTTTCACCTTCGACGACGGCATCGCGATTGCCGCCCACATCAATGGCCACCACCGGCATGCCCGCCGCCATGTACTCCATGATCGCATTCGAGAAGCCTTCGCTAATCGACGTCAGGCAGCCGATCGTCATGCGCGCGAGCCAGTCCATCATGTTGCCTTCGCCCATGGTGAAGAAGACGCGATCGCCGATGCCCAACTCCGTCGACAGCTTGCGAAGATCATCGTACAACTCGCCGCGTCCCGCCAGCAGAAACGCCACATCGTTCACTTGATCGGCAACAATTTTCGCCGCCCGCAGGAACAGCGCGTGGTCTTTCACGGGACGCAGATTGGCTACAATGCCCACCACGCGGGCATTTGGCGGGACTCCAAGTTTTTCCGCAGCCGTCGGATCGCCCAGCCCGCGGCTGAACTTCGACATATCCACGCCCTGGTAAACGACCTTCACACGCTCCGGATCAAGCTCCTCAGTCTCTACGGCAATGCGCTTTGCCTCCAGTGAATTGGCCATGATGCCGTCGGCGCGACGGTTCATCAGGCGAAACATCCTGCGCAGCGCCGGCGTGTACCAGTAGCCGGTATTCAGACGGCTGGTGATGGCGATGCGGTCCGTGCCCAGCGACGAGAGCACCGCGAACAGGCTGGTCTTGTTCATGTAGCCGTGCGCGATCTGGATGCCGTGCGCGTCGGCATACTGGCGGAAGGCCCTGACCTGTTTCAGGCCCTCGACGGAATTCACGCTCTTGGTGGGGAATACCACAGTGTGGGAGGGAGCGGGAACGCCGCGCAGTTGCGGGCTGTCTTCCAGACAAACGACGTGGACCTCGAAGCGGTTTTTGTCCAGTCTTTTCGCGGTCTCGACCACCTGCCGCTCGGTGCCGGCGTCGAGTCCTACCGTGTCAGACATCAACGCCACCGCGATCTTTCCGGAGGGCTGGAGTTCCGGCGTTCTCCCCATGGACGAGGCTATCCTTTTGTGATGCGAACGATGCCGCCTTGCACCGTGCCCGCCGAACGGAAGTAGTCCAGCGTCTCCTTGTCATACCACATGAGGGAGCCGTAGCGCTCAGGGTTTTCGTTCAGCTCAAGGTGCAGCACGCCGCCGGGACGAAGGTAGGTGAGCGCATCGTCCACCCAGAAGCGCCATTCAGCCGCGCCCCACTCATCCGGCTGGCGATGGCGGTTGAAGCAGATCCAGTAAGCAGTGACAAGGTCGAGATCTTTTTGCGGGAGCGCCATCGGCTTGTAGCGCTCGATCAGCAGCGGTGAGACACGCTTCTCGATCCCTAGCGCACCCAGCATCTCACTGTAAACGCGCGACTCGACTTTGGTCAGAATCGTGTCCGGCGCGTCGATGCCATAGCAGTCGTGACCGCAAGCCGAGCGCCGAGGCCATGAAGTATCCCGGGCCGCAGCCGATGTCGAGGATGCGACGAGGCCGGGAAGTATGCAGCCCCAGAGCGCCGATGCGGGCGACGTTGAACGGCACCCAGTGATCGTAGTCGGCGTACTTGGCGGCTGACGTAGGATCGCGCTCCACAACCGGCGCCATCTCTTGCGCCAGCGCCTCGATGCGCCGCAGGTCGGCTGCATCGCAAATCCGCGCCGGCAGACGGCACAGCTTCACCGAGCCATAGCGCGCCAGACGCAGCCAGATTTTGGCAATCTCTTTCTTGCGATCGGCAGGCCGGTTGGACATGAGCGAGCGCGTGATCAGCCCTCGGTGGGAAGGCGGCTGGGACTCTCCTTGCGTGCGTGCCTCCATCAGGCGAGCACGGGCTCCGCCGGAGTGGCGGCTGCCCTGGCTTCCTCAGCCTGCGCTTCCTTGACGGTCTGCGCGACCGCCTGATTGTAGGCCGCGGATATGCCCAGAATGGCGTACAACAGTCCGCTATACGCGATACTCAGGAAGAATGCGCCCACGCACGACATGAGAACCGCGATCTGTAAGAACAGCGCGCCGCGGCCCACGCGGGTGAATTTGTAACGAGATCGTATCGTCGACAGGCCTTTGTATCCGCGATAGAAGGCGAACAGGAAGAGGAACAGACCCGGGAAGCCGGTTTCGCTGGACAATTCGGTGTAGGAGTTGTGGGTGTAGTGCCACATCGCCTGCTTGCCGGCTGCCATCGCTTCTTCGGCCTCGGCGTCCATGAATTCGCCCGGGCCCACGCCCAGGATCGGATGCTCGAAGCTCAACTGGATACTGCGGAAGAAGAGCATCTTACGGGTCTCGGCCGATGAGGCCGCTTCGGCCTGCGCCGACGACGAAGCGTTCAGGAATGTCGTAAATCGTTCAGTAATACGTTGTGGGAGTAACGTGATGGCCAAGGCCAGGAAGACGACGCCGCCCATGATGATCGACATCCGCTCCACGGCGGTCGCGAAGGCGAAGAAGAGAAGCATGCCGGCAGCCAGCGCCAGCAGTCCCATGCGCGATCCGGTACGCGCAAAGCCGGCCAGCACCGGAATCAGCATCAGCGCCAGGGCAACCCGCATGATGCCCTTTTTCAGGCTCATGGCGAAGATGATGAAAGGAATGCCAACCACCAGGTACAGCGCCAGGAAGTTTGCGTCGGCCAGCGTGTCAGCGCCTGAGCCCAGGCCCAGGCGGACTTCGTTTGCGCCGCCGCCGGTGCCTCCGCCCATCACCATCGACAGCACGCCGATGGTAGCCATGCCGAGCGCCACCACATACATCGCGCGGTAACAATCCTCAATACTTCGTATAAACGCCGCCATGAAGAACAGCAGCAGCAGCGCCTGAAGAGTGGTCAGCCAGGTGGTAAAGCTGCCGCCCTTCCACACGCTGAAGGGAACGCACAGACCGACCCAGAGAGTGAAGGCGGTCATGGTCTTGCCAATGTCCGTCTTGAAGATTGACTTGGTCGTGCCCGTCATGAACATGCCAATCAGCAGCAGCGGCTGGAGCGCCATGCCAATGTGCAGCGAAGGGAGCAGTTCCGGGATTCGGCTGCAGTAGAGGTACAGATACACCATCAGGATGAGGTGGAACGGCTTGTAGAACTCGGGTCCGCGATGGCGGTTGCGGAACAGGCCCTTGCTGGGCGCCGCGGCGGCAGGCTTGCTTTGCGTCTTGACCTCGGGCAGGGGATCGTACCCGCCCTCCGGTTCGGCCACGATCAGATTGCCGTGGACGTCATACTCTTCGTGCGCAGAATCCGAATTCGAATAGCTGGACCAATTCACTTGTGTAACCCCATTACCCTTTGGCGGTCGCGATTTCTTCCTTGATGACTCGTGCAGGATTGCCCACGGCGACCAGTTGTGCCCCGACTGGCCGGACAACGACGGAACCGGCGCCGATGGTGGTGCCGCTTCCAATTGGTGCCATTATGATGGAAGAGGCCCCAATCCAGCAATCGGCACCGATATCAATCCACTCAAATTCCCCTTCGGCCGACCCCGTGATCTGCCCCTGGGAATCCCGACTGTGCTGCCGCCGCCCGCTCAAAACCTGAACCTGCGACGCCATTTGCGTACGGTCACCAATCGAACAGCGACCCAGAATGCAATACGACCCGATATAAACGCCTTGCCCTAACTTCGCATCCGGATGAGCAAAGAACGAACCAAACGAGATGCGGCTGTACAGCGAGCACTGCTTCAGCGTCAACTTGTAATAGGCGATTCGGAGATAGTCTCCAAGAATGCCGGGAACCTGCGAGAACGCGTGTGCTCCCATGGTGAACGTCGCGGGAAAACGGCCAAAGCCGGCTAACGCCGCCGCCGGCAGCGCGAGCGCCAGGAACAGCGCGTGTAACCCATGCTTGAGTATTTTCTTCATTCCCCGGGCGTGCGGAGCTATGGCTGGGGGGAAAGCCGCCACGAAGTATACCATTAACTCGCTGCACAATATGCAACAATTTGCATACGAATCATGATGTTTCTGAAAGAATTCTCCCGCTGTTAGGCCGCCGGCAATACGCTGCCGGTAGACGTCGGAGAGAATAGCCCAAGGATGAATCGCATGACGCAAAAATCGGAACTGGACTGCCTCGACCAGTTGGAAGCGACCCCCGGGATTCTGCGCGGATTGATGTGCGACCTGTCGGTCGAAGATACCGAATGGAAGCCCGCCCCTGACCGCTTTTCGGTAGCGGAGGTGCTCGCCCATCTTTCCCATTCCGAGTGGCACTGCTATCGCGCCCGCGTGGACCGGTTCATGAGCGAAGATCTGCCCGAGTTCCAACCGGATGACGCGCAGATGTACCTGGAGTTGTACCGCAATGCCAGTGCGGAAGATGCCTTCGACCATTTTGAAGACCAGCGCGAGACCAACCTGGAGTACCTGCGGGCGTTGCCGCGCAGCGCCGGTGCACGTCGCGCCATGCATCAGGAGGCAGGAGAAATCACCCTGCAACAAATGCTGCATGAGTGGGCCCTGCACGACCTGGGTCACATCCGCCAGATCGCTGAGTTGGTGAGAGCGCGAAAACATCTGCAGGCAGCGGGGAAACTGGGCGACAGCTACCGGCTGAAACCCTAGGGCCGACGCAGCGCGTGATTTTGGTGCGCCCCTCTTGAGGACGATCCGATGTCTGGCTAATTTCCCATATCCGTGATGGGATAAACTGCTCAAGGTTCCCGTTCCGATGCGTGTCCTGTACTTTTCGCCGCGAATCTGCTGGCCCACCATCTCCGGCGCGCACCTGCGCGACTACTACTTTGCCCGCACCCTGGCCCGCAACGCTGATCTCACCTATGTCGGGCTGGTGAACGAGGAATCGTCGGCCCAGGCCGAGCAGTTGCGCCAGCGCCTGGAACCGCAACGAGGTACTAAGGTCTACGCTCTACGCCGCGACGCCGGTTACCGTCCCATTAATATTCTGCGCGGACTTATCGGTCCGACGCCGCTCAACGTTCTGAACTACACCTCGCAAAACGTCATCACGGCGCTCGAGCCCATCCTGCGCGAGCAGACCTTCGACGTTATCCAGATCGAGAGCATGCACCTGATCGCGTACGCGCAGTACATCCGCAGGATCGCGCCGCGTACGCGCCTCATCCTCGACTGGCACAACATCGAGTCGGAGATTCTGGCGCGCTATGCCGACAACGACTCCAACCCGCTGCGCGCCATCTACGCCCGGCGCACGTCGAAGCTCTCGCGCGGCGTGGAAGATGATCTGCTGCGGCTCTGCCACGCCCATACCGTTTGCAGCCAGCGCGAGAAAGAAGTGTTGCAGGCCCGTGTGCCGAATGCGCGCATTGAGGTCGTCGGCAACGGCGTGGACTGCGAGTTCTTCGCCGACAATGCCCAGAGTAGCGAGAAACTTGACGTCCTCTATATGGGCCGCATGGACTACCACGCCAATATCGATGCAGCACTGCACTTCGCGAAAAATACATGGCCGCTAATCCACGCTCGCCGGCCGGAATTGCGGCTGACGATCGTCGGCGCCCAGCCGCCGGAGGCGATCCGTGCCCTGGCCTCTGACAATGTGGTAGTCACCGGAACGGTCGACGATGTGCGCCCGTACTACCACAGCGCGCTGGTGTCGGTTGTGCCGCTGCGCGTCGGCGGCGGAACGCGATTAAAGGTTTTGGAAGCGATGGCCGCCGGCACGCCTGTGGTTTCGAGCACGCTGGGCGCGGAAGGCCTGGCGGTCACCCACGGCAAGGACATCCTGATCGCTGACACGCCCGAAGCCATGGCCGATGCCGTCGTCACCATGCAAGCAGACTCGCCTCAACGTCGCCAGATGGTCGCCAACGCGCGGCAGTTGGTCCAGACGCGGTATGACTGGAATGTTGTTGGCGAGGTCCTGCTACGCCTGCACGCCGAGCAGGTGGAGATGGGGGCAGCATGCCTCGAAGCCAAGTAGAGGCGCAGACAGCGGCGACCGGCACTGCCTCACGCAAAGCGATCCTCACCGCAAAAGGGCTCGTCTGGCTGGTGGTCCTGGTGGCGTTTATCGCGACCCTGCTGTGGCTGCTCTCGCGCTCGGGGTCCTTTCTGGTCATCAACGCCCCGGAGCGCTCCGACGTCATGGTCGTGCTGGCGGGCGGCGAAGGCAGTTCGCGCTTTGCCCAGGCCATTCGCTTGCAAAAGATGGGCTACGCGCCGGTCATTCTGATCGACGCCGACGTCAGCCGCGACTTCTACGGCAAGAGTGAAGCCGATCTGGTCCGCGATTACCTGGCCCGCACGCCCACTCTGCGCAACGCGCAGGTATGTCCCACAATGGCGGACTCGACGTATGGCGAAGCCGTCGATGTCGAGCGTTGTCTGAAACAGGCTCACGCGGCTTCGGCGATCATCGTTACCTCCGACTTCCACACCCGTCGCGCTCTTTCGATCTTCCGCGCCCGCCTGCCGCAGTATCAGTGGTCGGTGGCTGCGTCATCATGGCCGGCCAACGCCGCCGAGCGGTGGTGGAAACATCGCTGGTGGGCCAAGACCGTTATCGATGAGTGGGAGAAATATCTGTGGTGGGAACTGGTAGACCGCTGGCGGTCGGGGCTGGTGCTGCACTAAGAGAATTTTTCTCGTGTGTCATCCGTTCGCTGCCATGTCCGGCCCCGTTCTAGCCCTACTTTTGGACTAGGGCGGGCTGAACGCTGCGCAGCGTCTCTTGATAGAACCCGACCAGTGCCCGGCGATACGCCTCCGGCGTGTGCGCCGAAGCAGCCTGAGCCTTTGCCGCGGCGCCAAGACGCGATCGCAACTCGGCATCCGACAAAAGCGGAATAAAGCCTGTGCCATCGCATCCGGATTGCGCGGCTCGACCATCAATCCCGTGACGCCATCCTCCAGAATCTCGGGCACGCCGCCGACGCGATTGGCTGCGATCGGCAGCCCGGCAGCCATGGCTTCTAGTACCACATTGGGGGATCCCTCACTGTGGGAGGGCACAGCCACAACCGTGGCCATGCCGTAATAAGGCGAGGTATCACGCTGAAATCCAGCCAGGGTCACGCGATCGGCAATTCCAAGTTGCGTCGCCAGCTTGGTGAGGTTCTCCCGCTCCGGCCCGTCCCCCACGATGACCACCCGAAACACAGGCGCGCCCGGCATTGCGGCCAGTGCCGCCGCCGCGCGAATCAAGTCAGCGTGACCCTTCTCGTACGACAATCGCCCAACCGACAGGATGACTGCTTCCTCTCCGATCCTAAGCTCCCCTCGCACTTGCCGAACCGCTTCCGCCGGCGGCGATGGAAACGGCTTCACCGCATTGTGCAGGATGGTAATGCGCTCTCGCGGCACGCCGAAGCCGGCGATCTTGTCCGCAAACGGCTGGCAGACGGTGACCACCCGATACGCGCCGGTGAGCGACCATCGGTCCAGTCGCGTGTACATGCGATCAAGGCGGCTGGTCTCGGTGTAGCCGTGGTTCCATGCCACCCAGGGATACTGGCGCTGCAACTTCAGCAGTCGCACCAGGAAGTGCGACTTCACGTTGCGCGTTTCCAGGATATCGGGGTTGATGGCGGCAATCGTTTGCCGCAGCTGCGACAATACGCTCGTGTCCCAGCGCCGCCGCTCGGCTATGGTCGCAACGGCCAGCCCTGCCTCTTTCGCGGCGACGGCGAGCGCGCTGGGCTCCGGTCCCGCGCTGATAAGTAACGATGGTGACCTCAACCCCGGGCAGATCGCCTTCTGCATGCGCCATCCTCGTTCCGTAGTCAATGACGTTCCGCGCCGGCCCGGTCACGGTAGCGTTCTCGATAAGCGTCAAAACTCGGATGGGCGATTGGGTCACGGTGTATGCCGCCGGCTAAAGTTGCCTCTGGCAATTAAGAAGGTAGTCGAGACGCTGACCTGAAGGCCAGCTCTACTTGTGCATCCTACGTTGTAGGAGCTTGCGACGATGCGGGCGCGGCAGCTGTTGCCGCGGTCTGGTTGATGTTCTTCACGACCACGCGCGCGGGATTGCCCATGGCCACGCAGTACGGCGGGATGTCGTTCACCACCACGCTGTTTACCCCGACGATCGCTCCTTCGCCAATGGTCACGCCCTTCATGATGAAGCTGTTGTGGCCGATCCAGGCGTAGCGGCCGATGCGCACCGGCTTCACCTCTTCCGGACGCGGCGGCAGATCGGCAATGCGCTCCATCGCGTCCCGGGGATGCGCGTCGGTATCCATGAAACGCACGCCGGACGCGACGTTTACGTCATCTTCCAGCACGATCTCTTTGTTCACCAGGAAGAGCACGTTGTGTCCGAGATCGACGCGGTTGCCCAGCACCAGCTTGGGTTCATCGAACAGGCCGCCGCTGAAGATGTCGACTTTGCCGAAGAAGTTGACGTTGTCGCCGACGAAAATCCTGGCATGTCCCACAACGAAGGGCATGCGCCAGACGCGAAACTTTTTGCCGACCGCCGAGCAGCGCCCGCGGAAGAGCGGCTCGCAGATCAAGTAGCTCCACAGCCAGCGCAGTCCCATCAGGCCGCCCTGCTGAGCCCTAAAGCCGAAGCCGAGCAGCGGATTGAGAAAGCGCGGCAGCGGCAGGTTGCTCGACTCGATGGCGCGCGCCGTCTTCTTCACCCCGCGATAGAAGGGAGTGTCGCCGCGCCGGATTTTGAGGAGCAAGGAGGACATGGCTCCGTTTCGAAAGCAACCGTGGCCGAAGGAGGAACAGCAGATCCTTCGACTCCGTGTCCGCGCGCCGCAAATGCTGCGGCGCAACTACAAGGGCGCGGACACTACGCTCAGGATGACAATTTCTTAACTAATATGCGCGGTATGCACGGCCCATGCCGTGCTCCACCCTATTTCTCTTCCAGCAACTCCACCAGAAATTTCTCCGCCGTAATCACCCACGCGATCCGTCGTCCCGCCGAAAGCCACGGCCGGCTTGGGCCTGCTGGCGATCATCGCGCCGCGCGAGCGAAACGCCGCCAACTCCGCCTCGAGATCCGCGACCTCGTAGCACAGGTGATGCATCCCACCGCCGCGCTCCTGCAGGAAGCGAGCCACCGGAGAGCCTTCGCCCATCGGGGCGACCAGCTCAATCTGCGCATCGCCCGGCCGCGTCGTCATGAACGCGACTTTCGCCTTCTGCAGCGGATCTTCGAAGATCTGCCCGTCCCACTCCGCCGCCATCGACTTGGCGAACGCCGGCATGGCAGCGGCGATATCGGCCACCACAAATCCCATGTGGTGCAGGCGAAGCGAGCCCATCAGGCCACCTGCTGGCGCTTTTGCAAATACGCGAGCAGCTTCTCGAACGAATCCAGGTCGGCCAGGTCGTCCAGGTCCATCTGCATGCCGAACTCATCCTCGACAACGTTCATCAGCGTGATCGCGGCCACCGAATCCCAGTTGGCGACGGTCGCCGTCGATGCCGCCGGAATCTGCGTCCGCAGGCATGTCGGGAAACACCACCTGGAAACAATTGGTCAGCCGCTGCCGGGTCTCATCCATGAGCTTCTGCTCTCCTCATCTCGCGCACCTCATGATAAAGGTTAGGACACTTTTCCTCGAACTCGGAACGCGTCAGGCGAAAATCCGACTGCGGCTCCTCGCCCAGCACCGCGGCGAAGAACTCGCGCGTAGGCCCGTTTTTTGCGGTCGGCGCGAAGCTGAACTGCATCTCGCTGACACCCGCGCTCTCGAAGAGCAGCTTCAGCGTCTGGTGCTCGATGCGGCGCGCGAAGGCGCGACAGCTCATGACCCAGGCTTCAACGTTCAGGCAGTTGCCGTCGACCTGCCCGGCTAGAACGGCGATCGTGCCCAGCGGTCCAAACTTATCTTCGTAGCGGATCGCGGCCAAAACCGCGCCCGGCCCGGATACCAGCTTCCGCCAGTCGGCTTCGGTGTAACGGCGTCCATTCAGGTTGAACTGATTGGTCTTGTTGACCAGCTCGAAGACGCGCGGTTCGTTGCCGGCGGCAAAGTCGAAGGTCACGACCGCGTTGATGTCGCGCAGAAAGCTTTCCGGCGCCGCGCCGTCCGAGACCTGCTCGCGAAACGCCGCGCCCTGGCGAATGCTCTCCAACCGCAGGGCATCGTCCTTTGAAACGCGCTCCTTGCCGCAGCGATCGCGCAAGTGGCGCAGCATCGCCAGCCCGGCAGCGTAATCGTTCTTCGGGAACAGCACGCACTCGATTCCGGGATGCGCGGCCGCAACCTCGGCCAGCTCCATCGGGCTGTCGTCGACGAAGATGACGCTGTCGGCGGCGATGTTCCACGTCTCGAGAATTCGCGTCACGCTGCCCGACTTCGCGTTCCAGTGAACTTCGATCGGAAAGACCTGGTCGGTGCGCAGCAGCAGGTCAGGCCGATCGAAGGCCTGGCGGACGACAGCCGGATCGTTCTTGCTGGCGACGGCGATCAGCGTGCCGGAATCGGCCAGCGAGCCCAGCAGCTTCTGATACAGCCCGTGCAACTGCGCGTGCGACGCGAGGTCCCACGTTACGGCGTCAGCTCCGATTTCGCCGACAATGCCGCTCCACAGCGTGTCGTCCAGGTCGGAGATGATGCCCTTCTTCGGCGCCGGCGGCACGTAGCGCGATCGCCAGTTGCGACGCGAGACGGTCGGCGTGCTGGGTCGTGTAGGGCAGGCCGCTGTAAAGATCGCTCTTCAGATCGAAGCGCGCGTTGGCCGGCGAGGTCTCGTCCAGCCGCTGCGTGATTCACGATGGCGACGCGGCCTTCCTTCGCGATGTTGGCGGCAAAGCGCAGCAAGTCCGACTCGAGATGCAGCTGATGCGCGGAGGCCTGCCATCCTGGCGTCTGAAACAGTGGCGGCAGCGGCAGTGTCGGCAACGACAGCGCGATGCGCGGGCCGGCGGGAATCTTCGCGAGCGCGGAGGCGAGCCGGTCTAGCGCGCTCTTCGCATGGACAACGATGTCGTTGACCGCAGCCGCGCTCCAGCTTCCCGCGCTGCGATAGTCGAGACGCGCGTCCAGGTCAGGCCACTCCAGCGCGATCACCAGCCCGTCAGGCAGAGACTCGTCCGAAATCGATTCCAGGGTGCCGACAAGATTTCCATAAAGCCCGGTCGAGATGGTGACCTTGCGGTCGGGTATCGACTGCTGAATGTAAGCGGCGAGAAATGTCTGCAGATGCAGCGGCGTGAAGCCGCAAGCCAGCGTGACCGCGAACGGCCGAGCGTCACGTGGAACACTCTGCGTGATCTTCAGCGCTTCGGTGATGTTCACAGTCGGGTACCCTTGGGGTCGATTACGCCTCACTATATGCAATCGGGAGAGAGGGATGCAAGACAAGGCGTCTTCACCGGACCCTCCCATTGCCGGGGACGGCAAGAAGGCGGGGCGCTGGCTTCTTCAACCCAACCTGGCCGGGAGCCGCTATACTGTTCAGTACGCTCGATTCAGCCGTAAACCCCAAGTAGAATAGTAGGCTCATGAAAACACTGAAACGGATTGTGATTGTAGGCGGCTGCGGACACGTCGGCCTGCCACTTGGAATCGTGCTGGCCGCCAAGGCCGGTTTGCAGGTTGATCTGCTCGACATCGACCCGGCCAAGATTGACCTCGTGAACTCGGGCAAGATGCCCTTCATGGAGCGTGGCGCCGACGAGTTGCTGCGCGAAGTCGTGGGCAAGTCGCTGAAGGCCACGCTCGATCCCGCCTGCATCAACGGCGCGGACGCGGTCATCACCGTGGTCGGCACGCCCGTCGATCGCCACCTGAATCCCACGGTCGGCGACGTTTATCGCAGCATCGACGCGCTGCTGGACCGCATGCAGGACGGCACGCTGCTCGTGCTGCGCAGCACCGTGTATCCGGGCGTAACCAAGCTGGTATACGAGCGCCTGCGCAAGTTGAATCGCAAAGTTCTGCTGGCGTTCTGCCCCGAGCGCATTGCCGAAGGCAACGCCGTGGAAGAGCTCATCAAGCTGCCGCAGATCGTCTCCGGCTTCGAGCCCGACGCCATCGCCGCCGCCAGCCAGCTCTTCGGCAAGATCGCGCCCAGCCTCATCGAACTGAACCCGCAGGAAGCCGAGCTGGCCAAGCTGTTCACCAACGCCTGGCGCTATGCGAACTTCGCCATCTCCAACCAGTTCTACATGCTGGCGGAAAATTGCGGGCTCGACTTCTATCGCATTCACGATGCGGTCACGCGCGACTATCCGCGCATGCGCAGCTTCGCCAAGGCCGGCTTCGCCGCCGGGCCGTGCCTGCTGAAGGACACGCTACAGCTCGCGGCGTTTTCGCAGAATAACTTCTTCCTCGGCCACGCCGCCATGCTCATCAACGAAGGCCTGCCGATGTTCCTGGTGCAGCAGCTGCGTCCTCACGATCTGCCCAACAAACGCGTGGCGATCCTGGGCATGGGCTTCAAGGCCGAGTCCGACGACAAGCGCGACAGCCTGTCGTACAAGCTGAAGAAGCTGCTGGAGGTCGAAGCGCTCGAGGTGCTGTGCACCGATCCCTACGTGCCCGACCAGAACCTGGTATCGCTGGAGACAGCGCTGCGCAAGGCCGACGTCATTATCGTGGGCGCGCCGCACGCGGTGTACAAGGACATTGACATTCCCGCAGGCAAGGTCGTGCTCGATCCGTGGAACTTCCTGCCCGCGCGGCAACTGGCGTCCGTCACCGCTTAGGTGGGTGTCGTGAGCGATGGGGGAGTGGGCTGAGTTGTTGCGCTGTGGCGCTCGAGCCGCGCAGCGGCGGGATGGGTTTAGCCCGGGGCGGGAGCCCCGGGTAGGCGCCAGGTTTTGATTTGAGCCGGCTTCAGCCGGCGGCACTTTTTAGCGAAGGAATACACACTGCCATCATGAAAATTCTCGTTACCGGCTCGGCCGGCTTCATCAACGGATATCTCATTCAAGAGCTGCTGGACGCCGGACACACCGTCGTCGGCCTCGACAACTTCAGCAAGTACGGGCGCGTCGAGAAGAGCTACGACAAACATCCCAACTACAAATTCGTCGAAGGCAATGCCAAGGACCGCGCGTTGCTCGATGAACTGCTCGAAGGCTGCGATCACTTCGTCGCCTCGGCGGCGATGATCGGCGGCATCAGCTACTTCCACGAGTTCGCCTACGATCTGCTCGCCGAGAACGAGCGCATTACGGCGACCGCTTTCGACGCCGCCATCCGCGCCCGTAAGCACGGCCAGCTGCAGAAGATCACCGTGGTTTCATCGTCAATGGTCTTCGAGAACACGAAGGAATTCCCGACGCCCGAGGGCGCGCAGCGCCGCTGCCCGCCGCCCAGTTCGACCTACGGCTTCCAGAAGCTGGCGACCGAATACTTCACGCAGGGCGCGTGGGAGCAGTATCAGTTGCCGTACACCATTGCGCGTCCGTTCAACTGCGTCGGCATCGGCGAGAAGCGCGCGCTGAACGATCGCGACATCATGAGCGGCAACGTCAAGCTGGCGATGTCCCACGTTGTGCCCGACCTGGCGCAGAAAATATTGAAGGGTCAGGATCCGCTGCACATCCTCGGCGCCGGCAACCAGATTCGCCACTACACCTATGGCGGCGATCTGGCCAAGGGCATCCGCATCTGCATCGAGCACCCGGCCGCCAAGAACAACGACTTCAACCTGTCGACGCCGGTGCGCACCACGGTGCTGGAACTGGCCGAGCTGATCTGGAACAAGGTTCACGGCGGCAAGAAGCCGTTCGCCTACGTCTCCGATCCGCCGTTCGAGTACGACGTGCAGGAGCGCTCGCCCGTCGTTACCAAGGCGAAGGAGATGCTCGGCTTTGAAGCGCTGACGCCGCTGGATACGATCCTCGACGAAATCATTCCGTGGATCGAGGAGCAGATCGCCGTCGGCCAGATGTAACAAGCGTCGGCCAGATGTAACAAGCAAGGTTGTCAGGGTGGAGCACGCCTTCAGGCGTGCATTGCGCAGCCTGATGCAGACCGCGCTTTAGCGCCTGAGGTCGCATGTGCAACTTGCCCTGATGCTTTGTGTCATGTTGCTGCATGCGATCGGCTTTAAGAGAGGCGCAGTTCAGGCTGCGCCGCTTTTCCTTTAGCAGTTGTCATCCTGAGGAGGGCTTCAGCCCGACGAAGGATCTGCGGTTCGCCCCAAGAAGAATGCCCAATCCGCCCCTAACCGTCGTCATCCCGGTCTACAACGAGGGCGCCAACTTTAAGGCGCTGTGGGGCGAAATTTCGTCGAGCATCAAAACTCCGTTCAGCGCAGTCGTCGTCTACGACTTCGACGCCGACGACACTGTTCCCGTCGCGCAGGAGATCATCGCCTCGGGCGAGTCGCGCATGCGGCTTCTCCGCAACAAGTACGGACGCGGCGTGACCAATGCCATCAAGACCGGCCTCGAAGCGGTCGAGTCAGGCCCGGTGCTGGTCACCATGGCAGATCTGTCGGACGAGATGTCGGCGGTCGACCAGATGTACCAGCTCTATCTCCAGGGCTACGACCTGATCTGCGGCAGCCGCTACATGCCGGGCGGCAAGCTGATCGGCGGCCCGTTCTTCAAGCAACTGATGTCGCGCACCAGCGGCCTGACGCTGCACTGGTTCCGCGGCATACCCACGCACGACGCCACCAACAGCTTCAAACTGTACGACGCCGGGATGGTTCACCATCTCAAAGTCGAAAGCGTCGCCGGATTTGAACTGGGGCTGGAGCTGACGGTGAAGGCGTTTCTCAATGGCTATCCCATCGCCGAGCTCCCCAGCGTCTGGCGCGACCGCACCGCCGGGACCTCGCGCTTCCGCGTGATGCAGTGGCTGCCGCATTACTTGAAGTGGTATTTCTACGCCTTCCGGCCGAAGATGAAACCGACACGCGCGATTCAGCCGAGACTCACTCAGAGCAGCGAATAGTTTCACCTGTTTTCCCCGTGGATTTCTGTAGATGCGACCTATCGCGCCACTGTCTCCACAATCGCCGCCAACTGCTTCGTCTGCTCTTCGGCGTTGAAGTTCGTACGGAACCACTCGCTCGCCGGCGTCGGCGTATTCGGCAGGCGCAAGAATTCCAGCAGCTTCTGATCCGCCGCCTGCGCCGCGTCGTCCGCATAAATACACACATTAGGAATCCCCGACTTCGCCAGGATCGCTTCGACGGCCGAGGCGCGCGGCACCAGCGCCAGCACCGGACGCCCAATGCAGATGTACTCGAAGAGCTTGCCCGGAACCTGCACATCGCTCTGCGGCTGCACCAGCAGCAGCGCGTCCGCCTCTTCCATCAGTCGTTGCGACTCTGCGCGAGCCACCGGAGGCCGCAGCTCCAGCCAGCCCTCGCGCTGCCCCTGCTCACACAGCGCCTGATTCATCCCGGTCTTCGCATCCACCGACCCGATCAGCACGATCTTCGCCGACGACGCCTCAGGCGCAGCGGCCGCGCGCAACCGCGCCAGCGATTCAAAAATCCCGTTCGGATTGCGTCCGTGATACAGCGCCCCAGCATGCAGCAAAATCTTCTGCGAACGCCGCGGAATTTCGCGCGCTCTCGGTACATCCTCGGGATCGAAGCCATTGGGAATCACATGCAGCTTGCGCGCGTGCCGTGGATAAATCTTGCGCCACATCTCCGCCGCAGCATCCACGTTCGCAATGATTGCGCTGGCCTGGCGAAACACGCGTGCTTCCAGTTGACGGTTCCAGAAGCGCTGATTGTTCGACGTGAACTCATCGCCCAGGCCCACGCCGAGCGGATCGCGAAAGTCGGCGATCCACGGCAGGCGATCGCGCACATAAGCCATCAGCCCGGCGGGGATCACGCCCAACGGCGGATAGCTCGAGAACACGACGAACTTCTCACCAGGGTATTTCCGCAGCAGTTGATGGCATTGCGCCGCCGCCGCAAACGCCCACATAATTCCGATATGTCCGGGGAAGGCAATCTTGCGCACCAGCAATTCCTGATATGCCTTGAACGATTTCCGCTGCTCGTCCGTACCCTCCCACACTTCGCGAAGATCGTCGGGAAGAAAGAGCACGCCGTCCGAAGCCTCGGTCTGCGCCGATGCGGTGATGACATGGCAGCGGTAGCCCATGCGCGTCAGGTACTTGTAGAAGCGAAACGGGCGCACCGCGCCAATCTCCGGGCCCGGCGGAAAGTGATAGGCAATCAGGATGACGTGCAGCTTGGCCATGGCGATGAAGGGACAGGGTAGCAGAAGAAATCAGGATGACAAGCGCAGCCAGGCTGAAGCGCAGTCAGGTTACAATGCCGTCAGGATTCATCATGCTTCCCATCAAACTGGCCGTGGTGGCCGGCGCTCGTCCCAACTTCATGAAGATTGCGCCGCTGATGAAGGCGCTCGCGGCCGACGCCGACTTCCAGGTCGTGCTCATCCACACCGGCCAGCACTACGACGACAACATGTCGGGCGCGTTCTTCCGCGACCTCGGCATCCCGGAGCCGCAGCATCATCTCGAAGTCGGCTCCGGCTCGCACGCCCAGCAGACCGCCGAGATCATGCGACGCATCGAGCCCGTCCTCGTCGAAGAGAAGCCGGTTGCGATCATTGTTGTCGGTGACGTGAACTCCACGGCCGCAGCGGCCATGGTCGCCAAGAAACTGCTCATCGACGTGGTTCACGTCGAGGCCGGATTGCGCAGCTTCGACCGCACCATGCCGGAAGAAATCAACCGCATCGTCACCGACTCCATCTCCGACTTGTTTCTGGTCACTGAAGAGAGCGGTCGCGTCAACCTGCTGCGCGAAGGGCAGGCGCCCGAGCACATTCACATGGTCGGCAACCTGATGATCGATTCGCTGCGCCAGAACGTCGAGCGCGCCAAGCAATCCGACGTCGCCAAGCGCCTCGGCATCGGCGGGATGAACTACGGCGTGGTCACGCTGCATCGTCCGGCCAACGTCGACGATCCTGCGGCGCTGGAAGAAATTCTCGGCGCGTTGCGCGTCATCGCGGAGAACACGCCGCTGTTCTGGCCGGTGCATCCGCGGACCCGCGCGCGTCTGGAGAGCAGTCCGCTGCCGTTGCCGCGCGAGATGCGCCTGCTGGAGCCGCTCGGCTATCTCGACTTTCTTGCGCTCGAGGCCGGCGCGTCGCTGGTGCTCACCGACTCCGGCGGCATTCAGGAAGAGACGACGGTGCTGGGCGTGAATTGCCTGACGCTTCGCGACAATACTGAGCGGCCGGTCACGATCGAGATGGGAACCAATCGCCTGGCGGGTACGAAGAAGGCGACGATCCTGGCGGCGTGGAATGAATTGCAGAGCGCGCCGCGCTCGTCGCAAATTCCGCCGCTGTGGGACGGACAGGCCGGCCAGCGCAGCCGAGAAGTTCTGCGGCAGGTGTATGTCGCGCGCGCCAAGGCGCAGCCCGTCGCAGGTTAAATTTGCCTCAGGCCGCCGGACTGCCGACTGTGCAGCCGATGCAGGGTAGAGCTGGCCTTCAGGCCAGCGTCAGAGATTGCGTTCTGTATTCAAGTCGGCTTTAGCCGACGGCAATTAAAAGCAAGGGTGGAGCACGCCTTTAGTCGTGCAAGGAAACGTGAGTTTTAGTGCATGGCTTTAGCCGCTGGGGTAAGACCGTCATGTTTGACCGCAGGCGCTAAAGCGCACCGGTAGGCAAGGGTGCAGTTTGCACGCCTGAAGGCGTGCCCCACCCCGAGCTTTCGAAACCGACTGGTTGTTGCTTAAATTGCAAACTCGAAGCGCGAACGATACTCTTTAAGTTCTCTCGCGGGGAATTGAAGCCGCCGCCGGTTCGCGACGGCAAAGCGAAGCTGGGGAACCGGGAAATCTGATGCAGACTGCCGAGACAACTGTGACCACTATTGAAACGCTGAAAGAAAAAATCAAAAATAAAACTGCCCGTGTCGGTATTGTCGGGCTCGGCTACGTCGGCTTGCCCCTGGCGGTGGAGTTCGCCAACGCCGGCTTCACCGTGACCGGCATTGACGTGCAGGAATCGAAGGTCGACGGCCTGAACCGCGGCGAATCGCACGTGCAGGACGTTCCCTCGGCCGAGATCGCGAAGTACGTCAACGGCAAGAAATTTCGCGCCACCACCGATTTCTCCGTCGTGCGCGAACTGGACACCATCAACATCTGCGTCCCTACGCCGCTGCGCAAGACCAAAGACCCGGACATGAGCTTCATCGTCTCGGCCGTGGAAGAGGTCGCCAAGCACTTCCATCCCGGGCTGCTCATCATCCTGGAATCGACAACGTACCCGGGCACCACCGATGAGTTGCTGCTGCCGACCTTCGAGAAGCTGGGCTACAAAGTTGGACACGACTTTTTCCTCTGCTTCTCGCCCGAGCGCGTCGATCCCGGTAATCCGACCTACCAGACGCACAACACGCCCGAAGGTTGTCGGCGGCGTTACGCCGGCCTGCACGCAGATGGGCGAGCTGTTCTTCTCACAGGCGCTGGAACACGTTGTGCCCGTCGCCAGCACCCGCGTCGCCGAGATGGTGAAGCTGCTGGAGAATACCTTCCGCATGATCAACATCGGCCTGGTCAATGAAATGGCGCTGATGTGCGACGGCATGGGAATCAACGTGTGGGAAGTCATCGACGCGGCGGCCACCAAGCCCTTCGGCTTCATGCCGTTTTATCCCGGGCCCGGCCTGGGCGGACATTGCATCCCCATCGATCCGTTCTATCTTTCGTGGAAGACCAAGCAGTCAGGCATCGAGGCGCGCTTCATCGAACTGGCCGGCTACATCAACGGCAACATGCCGCACTTCGTCGCCGACAAGGTGCAGAACGCGCTGAACAATCACGCCAAGCCGGTCAAGGGCTCGCACGTTCACGTGGTCGGCGTGGCCTACAAGCGCAACATCGACGACATGCGCGAGTCGCCTGCGCTCGACGTCATCCTGCTGCTGGAGAAGCGCGGCGCCAAGGTCACCTACAGCGATCCTTATGTGCCCACGCTGAAGCTCGACGGCAAGACGATGAAGTCGGAACCGATGGCGGCGGCGGCGAAGGCCGACTGCGTGGTCATCATCACCGACCACACCGACTTCGATTACAAGGCGCTGCTCGATTCGGCGAAGCTCATCGTTGACACCCGCAACGCCATGAAGAAGTTCGAGTCAGACAAGATCGTAAGATTGTAGTTTCGAGTTTCAGGTTTCCAGTTTCAGGAGCGGCGCGACGAAGTTGTCGCGCCATTTCGTTGCTGCCAGAACTATTTGTCTCAAGCTGAGTAGGGGTGGCGAGCGAGCGCCACTCTCACAAACCAGCGTCTTTTTCTACAACGAGCAGCCTCTTCTATCTTGTCATCCCGACCGGAGGCGGCAGCTGTTGGCGCCGAAGCGTAGGGACCTGTGGTTGATCGCGAACCACCTTCGTATTCGAACCGAACAGCAGATCCCTCGCTCCGCTCGGGATGACAACGGCAGAGGACGTGTTGCAAAAGAAGACCCCACCCCCTCCGCAAAACCCGCGGAGAAGGATGGGGCACCCGGTTGCTGCCTCACTTGCTTTTCTGGCTTACTCCCATCGGTCCGCTTCCGGTGACCGCGCTGATGGTGATCGACAGGTTCGCCGTAGCTCGCTGACTCTTGGCATCCGTTAGCTGCACGGTGAACGCGTACGCCTTCGCCTTCAACGAGCCAGTCGATGTCGGCGTCCCCGTGATTGCGCCCGCCGTGCTCATTCGCAGTCCCGCCGGCAGCGCACCCGCCGTCACCGTCCACGTGTACGGAGATTGCCCTCCCGAGGCCTGAAGCTGTGTCGCCGGATACGCTTTGCCTACGGTCCCGCCCGGCAGCGTGGTAGTGGTGATCACCGGCGGCAACGTTTGCACGATGGTCAGCGACAGCTTGGCCGTCACCGGAGTTGTTCCCTGCGAATCGTTCAGCGTGATGTTCAGCGTAAAGGCTCCCGGCCTGCGTGGGCGTTCCCTTGAGCTCACCCGCGGAGGTCAACTGCAACCCCGGGGGTAGCGCCGAAGAGCTCGACCACTTGTACGGTGGCACGCCGCCCGAGCCGCGAAGCATCACGTCGTAGGCGACACCGTTCGTGCCGTTGGGCAACGAGGCCGTCAGGATCTGCAGCGGCGGCGCCGGCGGATTGTTGATGGCCACCGTTGTCGAACCTGTCAGACACTGCGGCTGCGGCGTCGAGCTGTCGCAGACCTCGACGGTGAAGCTGAACATCCCAGCCGAGGTCGGTGTGCCCGCGAAAAGTCCTGTCGATCCCAGTTGCATTCCCGGAGGCAACGAGCCCTGCGTCATCGCAAAGCTGTATGGTGTTACGCCTCCGGTAGCGCTGAATTGGTACCGATACGCTGTTCCGACCGTGCCGCTGGCCAACTGCGCCGGCGGCGCAAACTGCAGCGGATTGTTGCCCGCAGCTACGATCTGCACCGCCGACAGGCTCATGCCATATGGGCTCGCGGTGGTGTCCTGGCGATCGCGCGCTACAAAGCTCAGCACCCCATTGCTCACGGTCGCCGAATAGCTCTGCGTATAGCCTTTCCACTGTCCGCCTGCCAACACGTAGCCATCCTGCCATCCCGCAACCACTTTGCCGTTGATCTCGGCGTCGTAGACGTTCTCGCCCATCGCCGCCACGCCCAAGCCGGACTCGCCCTTCACGTTGACCGTGTACTGTCCGTTCGGCAGCGCGACGTGCAGCGCGACATCGTTGTGGTGCGAGAGGCTGGCGCCGTAAAGCGACGCGTCGGTGTAGCTGCCCCAGTTCGTCGGATAGAAATTCCACGAGCCGTATAGCGGCCCGTACAGCAAGTCCTCCGCCAGGCTGATACGAATCCGTCACCGCGCGCTGCGTGACCTGCCCGTACCAGACCTGTCCGAGATGATCGGTGACCGTCGTCTTCAGGCAGCCCAGGCAAAGCCGCAACGACCCGTCGGGCGACCACGGCATGAATTCCACCGTCGCGTAGCTCTTCGCCTGCGGAGCAGCGGTCGAGGTACACACCATCGTCGTGATCGCCGGCGCGCTTAAGGCTCCGCGCGCGGGTGCCGTGATCAAGCCATCTTCGGTGACCGACGCGCCAGCTACGCTCGGCGACAGCGAGCAGCTATGACTGGTGTCGGGATTGTTATTCACCCACACCTTCGCCTGATAGCTGCCGCCCGCAGGAATCAGCGGCATGCGCTCGGGATCGATGCCGACGACCGTACCTTGCAGGTAAACGTCCATGCATGCCGAGTGGTTAGCGCACACCGTCACGCGATTGCCATTCGTCGTGCCCTCCTGGTTGCCGGCGGTGAGATAGGCAGTAGGCGTCCACAGTGGCTGCGTGTTCGCGGGATCCACCACCTCCAGCGACGACTCGACCGGGCTCCAGTTGTGCAGCGCTTCGGCCGCATCCACCAGTTGGTCAGGATAGAAGCCGTTGCTGAGGATGCCGGTGTCCCAGTTATCGGCGGGCGCGGTGCCGTCCAGCAGCACCATGCCGTAGACCTTCAGCGTGTTCAGCAACGCCTTCTCGAACGGACACGCCGTGGTCAGATCACCGGAGCAGTAGCCGGCTACGTTGAAGCTGCTCTTCAGGCGGAAGCGCGTCCCGTACGGCGCCCAATCGAACATCGTGTACTGATTGCCGTTCCACGTGCCCGTACCCAGCGTGCGTCCGTCCACCGGAATGGTGAAGTGATAGCTGTCGGTGACCGCCGTCGCGTAGAAGGTGTTGGTGTGATCGACGTTGTCGTTCAGCAACGCCCAGTTGCCGGTCAGCCCGGTAAACGCAATGTGGAACGAGCACCCGGGCGTGACCGTCAGCCACGGCGTCGGGGCCTCGCAGGCATCGAGTCCGCTGGTGCCCAGGTTGTAGCTCGAGGTGCACTGGATGGGATTGGTGGGCGTGCAACTGGTCAGCTGCATGCGCGGATGCCCGCCCGCCGCATACAACGATGCCGGCGGTATCACGCGCGCCGAGATCATCTGGTTGCCCAGCGTCGTACGCAGCGCGTGCTGAAAGGCGGTGTTGCAGCCGCCGCAGTTCGGATCGGCGTAGCCGTTCATCACGCTGTTCCACCACTGCACCGGATCGCCGCTGGTGGCCACGATACTCGAGCCTCCCGCATCCGGCCCGCCGTAAACAGAATTGTCCGCCGATGACCACACCGCCATCGAGCCGACATTCGCGGCAGCCACGTTGCTCGAGGAAGCAGCCAGCCATGCGCTGCCCAGGTCGCCGCTGGAGCAGCTTTGCGAGTTGTAGGGGATGGTCGCCGACACATGCCACTGGTAGCCATTCGTCGCCGCCGTCTGCGAGACGATGGTGATCAGGAAGCTGCTCGCCGCATAGCCATTGAAGTTCATCCCGGCACACGCACCGGTAGCGCCGTTGACCTGCATGCGCAGCGGATTTTGCAGCTTGCGCAGGACGTTGGTATCGAATTGCACCTGCGTCGGACTTCCGGGTGTGAATACCACATTGTGGGAGTCGGTCATCACCTGGTAGTACTCGTACTGCAACTGCGCCGAGCGGTCAGCCTGCAGCAGGTGACGATCCGGCCCGGTGCCTCCGCTGCTCGCGCCATAGACGTCCATGCTCCAGCCCGCCTGCATCTCGACGAAGGGGGGCTGCAGCATCGGCAACTCGGTATCCTGGCAGTCAGGGCACCAGGGCAGCACCGCGTGTACCATCTGCTTCGGCGTCGTGTCGTCGATGCTATTGTTGAACAGGTTCTGGAAGAAGCGCGGCGGCGCTCCCAGCTTGAAGTTGTGATAGCTGCCCTGTGTGGGCGCGTCGGAAGCAATGCGGCTGACCCACAACGCCGAGTTGGGATGCACCGGCCAGTTGTAGACCGAGGTGTTGTAGGCGCTGCTGTTCGGCAACTGCTGAACGCCGCGCGAGTAGTTCTGCGGGTAGATCGTGGCCGGCGCACAGTATTGTCCGGACTGATCGAGCGTGCCCGTGCCGGTCAGGGTCCAACTTACCGAGCCGCAGCCCCCGGCATTGAACTGCACGCACTGGCCTGGTCCGGCCGCCTGCGGTTGCGAAGGGCTGATGGAGCAGGTCTGGGCCGTCAAATTGTGAAACGGGAGCGCCAGCATAACCAGAAAGCACAACCACAAAGCGAACAGCTTGCGGAGCACCGGGTTGAGGTATAGGCCGCGCAATATGAGACTTGCAGGTACCATGACGTTCTCCTTGCAAAAACAAAGCGGGCCACGGGGACGGCGGGGCGACTCTGCCGGCGATGGCTCGCGATGTTCGGGGGCGCGGCTGTCGACAGGTCCCACCGAGTAGGGAATCGACATCCACGACGGCGCCTTGAGGTGTCAGGCGTCGGAAAAAGAAACGAAAGTAACCAAGCGGGGAGTTTCAGGTTTCGAGTTTCAAGTTTCAGCAAACCCAGCCGAGCCCTTAAACTCGAAGCTGGGAACTTGAAACCGGGCGATCAAAGCTTGAAAGCCCAGAAATGCAAAAAGAGCCAGACAGGCGATCTCTCGCTCATCTGACTCTATGCTTCCACTATAGCACATTCGGAGGGGTAAAGCACAGACTTTCGTGACTTTTTATTTCCCACCGAATCTGTCAATTACGCGTAACTGTTGCATTTTGCCATATTGACAAGATTTTTCGGCCGATTGCGAACGGGGCCGAACGTCTCACTCCGGCCTTGGATGGCGCGTTTGCCAGGTAGAACTTTTCAAATGCTGTTATGCCGAGTTTTGTTACCGGAAAGGTTGCCTGCGGCAAAGGAATTCTGCTGGAACTTTGTGTGCAACACTTTGCACATGAAATGACTAAGGTGTTGCGCTTCCCCAAATACAGTGGCTTAACTTATTGATTTACCGGGCAATTCACTGCAGGCTAATCCAGAGACTCGGCCAAATAATTGCACATACCTGACGTGTTCCACGATTGCAAACCATAAGGGGCATTCATACTGTGGCGCTTGCTGGCACCAAGACCTCGGGTTCTGCGCTGTCGACTGCGGTGGAAGACGTCTTGCCTGGAGGGAAACCTCCTTCAAAATTTCAGGCCTTCTGGCAGACGGTAAAGCCATTTGGCTGGCAAGGCCTGGTTCTTGTCGCGGCTCTGCTGTTGTTGTACGCTCCGACCCTCAAGCTCCTGGTCTGGCAATGGTACAACGATGCTGACTATTCCCACGGATTTCTGGTGCCGATTCTCTCGGCGTATCTGATCTGGGCCCGTCGCGACAAGTTACGTACCATCCCCCGCAAGCCTTCCATCTGGGGCATGGTTATCGTGCTGTTTTCCATTGGCGTGATGTATCTGGGCAGCCTTGGCGCTGAGCTGTCGCTGGCCCGGCTGTCGCTGATCGGCGTGCATCTGCGGCCTGATTATCTACTTTGCCGGTGCGAAGGTACTGCGCTCGATGGCCTTCCCCATCGCGTTTCTGCTGTTCGCCATTCCTATGCCGACGGTCGTCTACAACGAGATCGTCTTCCCGTTGCAGTTCATCGCCTCGAAGTTTGCTACGCGCACCCTGGAGATGCTGAACCTGTTCCCGATCATGCGCGAGGGCAACGTGCTGATCCTGCCCGGCATACGCTTGGAAGTGGTGGAGGCCTGCAGCGGCATCCGCTCGCTGATGTCGTTGCTTGCGCTGGCCGCCGGTTACGGATATGTTGTTGAACGCAGTGTTGCGGTACGCTGGTTCATGGTGCTAGCCATGGTGCCGCTGGCCATTGTCAGCAACGGACTGCGCATCATGATCACGGCCATCATGGCCAACTACATCGGACCGAAGGCGGCAGAAGGGTTCATGCACGAGTTTTCCGGCTGGGTGATTTTTGTAGTGGCCACAATTTTGTTCCTCGCCCTGCACAGTTTCGTGACCTACATCCGCAAGAAGCTAGGCTGGTATCAGGGGGACGGCAATCCCGACCTGATACCGGTTGCCAAGGTGGCACAATGACAGCGGGGGGACGTTACTGGGCAATGATTGCCGTGCTGTTGGCGGCTACCGTCGGCTTGGCTCATCTTTCGCATGGCGAGTCGACGCCGCCGGCCAAGCCGATGTCCGACTTTCCCACCAAGATCGGCCCCTGGGCGATGGTCATCGAGTGGCCGTTAGACAAAGAAACCCGCGACCTGCTCGGCGTGACCGATTATCTGAATCGCGGCTATTGGGAGCCCGGCATGGAAAAATCGATGCTGGGCCTGTACATCGGTTACTTCCGCAGCCAGCGCAGCGGGGCGCAGATTCACTCCCCGAAAAACTGCCTGCCCGGAGCCGGCTGGAATCCAGCCGTGTCGTCGATCTACGAGTTGCCGCTGGACGACGGCCGCAAAGTTCCCATCAACCTCTACCTGCTTCGTAAAGGGCTGGATTCGGAGGTTGTGCTCTACTGGTATCAGTCCCATGGCCGAATCGTGGCCAGTGAATATTGGGGAAAGTTTTATCTGGTTTACGATGCACTGCGTCTGAATCGTACCGACGCGGCCCTGGTTCGCATCTCGGTTCCCGTCCTGAACGGGGATGAGGCGACGGCCCAGCAGCGGGCGCTTACCTTCGCAAAACAAATTACGGGTGACCTCGATCAGGTCATCCCACGGTGAACCCAGGAGAAGTCATGCGGAATCGCTACATCGTTTCTATTTTCACCTCCCTGCTGCTCGTCGCGCTTGTCGGCTGCAGCAAGAATCCGGATGTCGCCAAGAAGAAATATCTGGACAGCGGCATGAAGTACATGGAACAGGAGAAGTACGACTCGGCCGTCATCCAGTTCCGGAAAGCCATCCAGATCGATCCGAAGTATGCCGAGGCCCACTACCAGTTGGCAGAAGCCGACCTGAAGCTGCAGCACAATCAGGACGCCTTTCGTGAAATGAGCCAGGTAGTGGAACTGGATCCCAACAACTTCAAGGCGCGCGTTGCCCTGGGCGGCATGTTCCTCGCCTCCGGTTCGCACTTCTATCCCAACGCCGAGGAGCAGGCGCGTTACGTTACCGAGCACGACCCCAACAATCCCGAGGGCTACGTGCTGCTGGGCAATGTTCTGCTCTCTCAGAAACATTATGACGACGCCCTGGCCACCTTCAGCAAGGCCATCGCGATCAAGCCCGACGATCCCAATGCCTACATGAACCGCGGCGCCACCTATGCCTTCCTGCAGCAGGATGACGCGGCCGAGAAGGACTTCCGCAAGGCGGTCGAACTCGATCCCAAATCGCTGGCGGCCTACGCCAATCTGGCCGGCTTCTATCTCTACAAGAAGGACGTGAAGAAGGCCGAAGACACCTACAAGGACGAGATGGCGAGTAATCCGGATTCGCCGGTTCCGTACCTGCGTCTGGCCGGCCTCTATTTGAAAGAAGGCCGCAAGGACGAAGGCGAAGCCATCGTGCAGCAGTTGCGCAGCAAGCAGCCGTCCTCGGCTGATGTCGCTTCCGCTATCGGCGACTTCTACCTCGCCGCCCGTAACATTGACGCCGCTTTGAAGGAATACCAGCGCGGCCTGTCCTACGATCCCAAGAACCAGATCCTTCAGACTCGCATTCTGGAGACCATGATCAGCTCCGGCCGCACCGAAGATGCCCAGAAGATGGTCGACCATCTTCTCAAGGAAGATCCGGGCGACACCTCGGCGCGCATGTTCAATGGCCGCCTGATGGCCATCAAGGGCGACCTGCCGGATGCCACCACCACCCTGCGCGGCGTGGTTAAGGACGCTCCTGAAAACGCCCAGGCTCATTACGTCCTGGGACTCATCCTGCGCCAGAGCGGCGATATGGCCGGCGCCAAGAGCGAGTTGCAGGAAGCCAACCGCATTTCACCCAACAACCCCATGACGCTGCAGGCGCTGGCTGAGGTCTATCGCGACAGCCACGACTTCGATACCGCCATGGAGTACGCCGACAAATTGCAGCGGCAGAACGACAATAACCCGCAGGCGCACTTCCTGGTCGCCACCATCTACCTGGGCTCGAAGCAGTACGACAAGGCGATCGACGAACTCAAGGAAGTCCAGAAGGTCGCGCCGAACGATCCCTCGGTCTATATCAACCTGGCCTATGCTTACGCCGGGATGAAGAACTTTGGCGAGGCCGACAAGATGTTCGAGACCGCAACCAAGCTGGGTCCGACCTTCGACACCGCCTGGGCCAGCTATGTGGCCATGCTGTTCGCCAACAATCAGGCACCCAAGGCCGTGGCCGTCGCTCAGCAGTACGCAACGACCAATCCGACCCGCGTGCCGGCGTTGTTCATCTACGCCTCCGCCCTGGCTACCACCAAGAAGTATGACCAGGCGCTGGCCGAATTCCAGAAGGCGCTCACCATCGATCCCAAGAACGCCGCCGGGTATCTGCACATCGGCCAGATCTACGAAGCCGAGGGTAAACCCGATCAGGCTTTGGACGCCTTCCAGAAGGCGCTGGCCATCCAGCCCACCTCCACCACGCTGAATAACTCGGTGGGTAATGCCTACCTGGCGAAGGGCGACCTCAAGAACGCCGGCAAGTACTTCCAGCAGGCGCTCAACGAGAACGCTCACGATCCGATCGCGGCCAACAACCTGGCCTGGGTGTATGCCCAGCAGGGCGACAACCTCGACATGGCTCTGAGCCTGGCGACCCAAGCCAAGCAGATCGCTCCCGACATGAACGCCGTGAACGACACGCTGGCCTGGATCCAGTACAAGAAGGGCAACTACAAGGTGTCGGTCTCGTTCGCCGAAGACGCGGTGCGCCGCGCTCCGGAGAATGCCGACTTCCGCTATCACCTCGGTATGGCTCTCATGGGATCCGGCGACAAAGACCGGGCGCGTACCGAACTGCAGAAGGCCCTCAGCCTCAACCTGAAGGGACCCGATGCAGCCGACGCCCAGAAAACCCTGGCGTCGATCAAGTAATAGCGCTGTAGAAAAACTGGGAACACCACACGGCCTGAGGAGAGTCAGGCCGTTTTCTTTCAGCTGCCGCGCGTGATTTGCAGAATCTGCTCGCGATCCCGCTCCGCTTTCTCAGCAGCCTTTCCAAACGCTGCCCACACTAGTACCAGGCCAACGCCGGTCATCACGAACAACCAGTTCGCGCCGAGCAACTGCAGCTTGGCCGAAGGAGTTGGTTGCAGTACCCCAATGTCGGATACTGTCGCCGACAAGCGGCCCCAGCCACAGGCGAGAATTCCGGGCACGAACAGCCAGATCTGTTTCCGGAGACGCAAATAACCGCGCCGTCTCTCCTCATGTTGCGTCACAAGATACTGAGCGCATGGCTCCAGAATTCCTTTGCGGTGTCCTTCAAAACCCTGGGCGACGAGATACACGATGACGCCAAGAGTCCAAGCCTGCCCCAGTCGGATCCAGGGCTGGTCGATGGCGTAGACGTTGTAGAGAAGCCCCGCTCCCAACAGCACGGCAACTATCACCAGGCCCCGGACCAACCATCGTTGCATTCGCTCTCTCGATTGAACCATCGCAGACAAATCTCTCGCAGTCTCGGCAATGCGCAGGGTGCTTTGATCCTGCGCGCCGTGCGACGTCCAGACTTCCTGCGGATCGCCTTGGCGGTCCTTTTCATTTTCCGACATGACGCACTCTCTCCCGATAGCTTTGCTTCAAGATTCGCTTGATGCGGTGAATTTTCGTCGCTACATTGTTTGCGGAAAGGCCGGCGACCTCCGCGATGTCGGCTGCCGTTTCTCCCTCCAAGTAAAGCAACACAATCTGGCGATCCAGAGGCTGGAGACGGTGGACCAGGTCGAGAAGTTCGTTGACCGAAAATTGACGATCCACGGAAGTCTCTCCGTCGAACGCGGTCGTCCCAGCCTCGAGAGTTGCCAGGTCCACAAGACGGCCGGCTAACCTCCGGCTCTTCATCACGTGAGAAGCTCCGGTGTTGTGCGCCACCCGATACAGCCACGTGCGCAAGCTGCAGCGACCATCAAACGATCGCAGGCTCAACCACAACTCGATGTGCATTTCTTGCAGTAGGTCGCGGCGTTTGTCGGGATCAGCTTCATACGCGCGGGCCAGCCGCCGAAGCGCCGCCGCATAAGCCGTGCTGACTTCCGTGTAGAGCTCGTCCTGACGATTCTGATCCGCAGAATCCATTTTGTGTGCTCAGTAGGATAGTCCGCTAGCACCAGGACTTTCTTACAGGATGGAGGAAAAAGATTTGCGAGGTAGGAAAGCCGAAAGGGTGAGGGTGCGTTTCGCCCTTCGAGGCCCAAACTGCTCGACGGACCTCTGGGACAGAAATTCGCGCAACCCGCTTGGCTTTTCGGCGGCTAGGAAGCAATGCTGCGCATGGCGGCGGGCATGATGAGGCTGCTCAGTTCCCGGGCGACGTCCTGCGCGGACCTCCGAGAACTGGCCACTGATCACTGGCAACTGTCTTATTGCGCCTTGCGGTCGTACACCCACTTGTTAACGGTCGCGCCCTTGCCGTGCTCGGCTGTCTGTCGCTCCGTCGCCATCAGCGTGTTGCCGTTGTCTTCCAGGGTGTAGGTCACCACGTCGTTCACTTTGGTTCCGTCCGTGGCGCTGATCTTCTGATCGAGCACCAGCGCGTTGCCTTGCCAGGAGACGTGGGTGATGGTGGTCACTCCCGTGGCGGAAGTCTCTTCGACATCTTTTTGGCCATCGCTGGTGGTCTGCAGCTTCCAGTCGAAGTTCTGGTCGCCGTAGGTCTGGGTTCGCGTGAGGCTGATATCAGGGTCGGCCTGCTCGATCTGCAGCGTCATCGAGGTGGGCCCTGGAATCTTCAGCACGCTTTTCTTGGCATCGTAAACCCAGGTACCGGTAAGGTTGGGCTTGGGAGCGGTGGCGGAGGGAGCAGCTTGTCCATAGGCGGACAGGGCCGCCCCAAAGAGCAGCAGGGAGACGATGATTCGGGTCATGGAGGCGTCAGTCTACCAAAAGCTGTATAAGGAATCTATAAAGACGCGGGGATGAGTCGACAATTCCTTCCTGTTTTGGCGCGTTTTCCTGATGCACGCTGCAACGGCGCAGGTAGCAGCCGCATGGTTGACTCATCCGAACCGTTATTCAGACGACGTTTTGCCGGTTAGTCCCTCAGGATGTTTTTGTTGGTTGGTCACTCAGGATGTGTCATCCCGACCAAGGGCTTCAGCCCGCGTGGAGGGACCTGCTGTTCCCGTGCAAGGTACGATCCGTACAAACCGCAGATCCCTTCGATTCCGCCTCCGCGCGACCCAACGCATCCAGAGAAAAATCGCGGACGCTTCGCTCAGGATGACAATTCAAGAATTGGTGGTCAGTCCAAAACTGCCCTCTGCCCTCTGCCTCACAGCGTTCGCTTGAACAGCGCGGTCGCGATCGTGATCATGATGAAAGCCGCCACCGTCAGATACAGCAGATCCATGCGTATCGCCACGAAGCCGGCATCTTTCAGCAGAATCGCCTTGAACCCGTGCACCGAGTAAGAGAACGGATCGATATACGCGATGAACTGCAGCCACTTCGGAAACGCTTTGATGGGATAAATCGCGCCGCTGGGGAAAAACAGCAGCGTGTTCAGCACGCCAAAGGTGGCGCGCGGTACCAGCGGATCTTCCACCCGCACCATCATCAGGAACATCATGGTGTTGAACGCCAGCGAGGTCGCCAGAATCATCAGCAGGATGTAGAACATGTTGCTGAGCGTGAAGATGGTTCCCAGGCCGGAGAGCAGCGCCCCGAGAATGGTGATCACCAGGCCGGCCATGATGGCCTTGATGGCTCCGGCAATATTCAGCCCGGCCACCAGCTCGAACTTCGTAATCGGCGTGACCAGGTAGCCTTCGTGAACGCCGCGCGCCTTGTCATCGATGTACAACATGCCGCCGCCGATCATGACGGAGACGAACATGGCCAGCGCGATCGAGCCCGGCAGCAGATACTTCATGTACTCGATGTAGGGATACAGCTCGACCGTGTCGAGCGAGATTTGCTGCACGATGCGCGACGGATCGACGTCGGGATTGTTCAGCGCCTTAACGAGGTCGGCAAACTCCGATTCCAGCGTCGAGCTCATGAAGTTGTCGGTGTTGTCGACGATGAGCGCGATGCGCGGATGGTTCTGCTCGTAGACGCGCCGCGAATACTCCGGCGGAATAACGATGGCGCCATCCAGCTTGCCGGTCCGCACATCTTCCATCGCCTGCTGATCGCTGTAGTAAGGGACGGTGTAGAACGTGTTGGCGTTCGACTGCACAGCGGCCAGCGCCTCGCGCACCTTCACCGACTGCGTGCCCTGGTCCTGATCGACCACGCCCAGCCGTGCCTCTTTGATCTTGCCGCCGAAAGCGTTGCCCAGCACGACGAGCTGCACCAGCGGAAACACCATCGACACCAGCATCAGCGCCGGAGAGCGGAAGAACTTGCGCAACTCGCGCTCGACGATCGCCCACATTCGATTCATGGGCGCATCCCCGGCCGGTCGGGCATGATGAAGCTGAAGGCCTTCACCTGCTCATCACGCAGTTGCCGTCCCGTGAAGTGGACGAAGACGTCGTCCAGCGTGGTGTTCTGCACCGAAAGCGATTTCACTTCGATCTTCTTTCGCACCGCCAGCTCGACCAGCTCGGTCGTGGTCTTCGAGCCGTTGCTGGTGAGGATGCGATACATGTTGGCGGCTTCCGGCTGCACCGAGGTTACGTCTTCCAGATGCTCCAACTCCTGCTGCCAGTCGGCGGGCGCGTTGGCGAACTGCGCTTCGATGACGTTGGTTCCGGGCACGCTGGCCTTCAGCGCCATGGGCGAGTCGAGCGCCACCAGCTTGCCGTGATCGACGATGGCGATGCGGTCGCACAGCCGGTCGGCTTCGTCCATGTAGTGCGTAGTGATCAGGATGGTCAGCGCGCGCTTGTTCTTGATCGCCGTCAGCATCTCCCACACGGCAACGCGCGAGACGGGATCGAGGCCGGTGGTCGGCTCGTCGAGGAAGAAAATCTTGGGGCTGTGTACCAGGCCGCGCGCAATTTCCAGGCGGCGACGCATGCCGCCGGAGAGTGTTTTGGTTTGCGCGCCGCGCCACTTGGTCAGGTCAACGGTCTCGAGCAGGTCGTCGATGTTGCGCTTGCGGTCTTCAGCGCTCACGCCGTACAGCTTGGCGTAGATGTTCAGGTTCTCTTCGACGGTGAGATCGATGTCGCTGGTCAGCGCCTGCGGAATCACGCCCATGCACTGGCGGGCGTCGTCGGGCTGCTTGGCCACGTCGAAGCCGTTGATGAGCGCGCGCCCCGAGGTGATGGGCAGCAGCGTAGTCATCATGCGGATGAGTGTCGACTTGCCCGCGCCGTTGGGGCCGAGCAGGCCGAAGATCTCTCCCTGCTGCACATTGAAGGAAATGTCGTCGACGGCGGTGAAGTCGCCGTACTTCTTGGTGATGTGATCGACGACGATGGCATCGCCTTCATATTCGGCCGGATTGGGTTTTGCAGTCATCGGATAAATCCTTCAGTGCGGATACTCGTCGCGTTTTTCCGGATCGTCATCCCCTCACGAATTGTCATCCTGAGCAGAGCGTCCGCGCCTTTGTTTTTCCGCCGCTGTTCTTGCGGCGGGCGGGCGCGCCGTCGAAGGATCCGCGGTTCGTCGCGAATAACATCATCCTTCCGGCCCAAGAACCGCAGATCTTTCGCTCCGCTCAGGATGACAGTTCATAGAGAGCCGGGTGCCCCATCCTTCTCCGCATTTTGCGGAGAGGGTGGGACAACCCTCACTTCTTATTTCCCAAGTCCTTAGGCAGCAGCACCTCCGCTGTCATGCCGGGAACCAGCGCGCCGTCGGGGTTATCAACCTTCAGCTTCAGCCCGATGGTCTTGATATCGCGCTTGCGGCGGCTCACGTCGCGCTGCGTGGCGAAGTCGCTCTCCACGGCTTTGAAGATTACCGTCCCCCAAATCGGATTGCCCTCGGGCAGGCGAACTTTCAGGCGGTCGCCATCGGAGACAAAGCGGCTCTCGGTCTCCGGCGCTTCAGCCCGAACCCAGGTGTCGTTGAAGTCGATGATGGTAACGATCGGCGTGCCGGGATTGACAACCTCGCCCTGTCGCGTCGCGCGGACCGACACCGTGCCGCTCACCGGCGCATAGATTTTCGTGTAGCCCAGCCGCGTGTCGGCTTCGGCCAGCTGCGCTTTCGCGTTCGCGACTTGCGCTTCGTTGGCAGCAACGTTGCTGGCCGCGGCGCGCTGCTGATGCAGTCGCGCATTCGCTGTGTTGAGGTCAGCCTGGGCTGCGTCGACATTCTTCTGCGCACTCAGCACCACGGCCTTTTGCGCGCTGAGTTGCTCTTCGGCGCGCACGCGGTCCTGGTCGGACTCGACTCCGGCCTTGGCCAGCGCGATCATGCGTTGCGAGTCGCTCTGAATTCGGACGAGGTCGGCATTGGCCTGCGCCAGTGACGCCTTTGCCGCCGCCAGTCGCGCGTCGGCGTTGATGACGCCGCTGTTGGTTTCGCCCAGTGTCTGCGCCTGGGTCGCCTGCAATGACGACACCTGCGAATCGTAGGCGTGAATCGTGGCTTCGGCGGCGTTCTTCTGCGCCTCAAGTTCGGCGGAGTCGATCTCGGCGATCAGGTCGCCGGCTTTTACCTTGGAACCTTCATCGACGTAGAGCTTCTCGACGCGTCCCATGATCTTCGAGCTCACGATGACCTGGTTGGCATCGACGACGCCGATCAGCACCGTTTCGCTGGTGCGGTCGGTCGAATAAAAGTAGTAGCCGGCCGCAATACCAAACAGAATGATCAGAAAGAAAAAGAATTTATGCGGTTTCACTTGCGTTTCCCCTTCGTTCGGGACGCTGGTTTTGAAATCGGTGATCTGCGGTGAATCAGATTCGGCGATCTTGGCCGCCATCCGGATGCCGGCGTTGCGGTCGGCAAACAGGGCAGCGGCGATGAAGTCGAGCACCGCGGCGCGGCGTTCGTCGATGCTGGGCAGGGCAATTCCCGGCTCGTCGCGCAGAAAGCGCTCGCGCAAGGGCGCGGTCAGAAAGTAGTGAACGATGGCGCCGATGGCCGACGGCAGCACCTGCACCGGATCCACCTTGCGGAACTCACCGGCCTTGATGCCTTCTTCAATCAGCTTGATCACGCGCATGCCGGTGGGCTTCATGTACTTGGCAGCAATGCGGTCCAGATGCGTGGTGCCGCCGCGGCTGGCAGACATCAGCTCGCCCATGAAGATGCGCGCGTAATGCGGCGACTCGGCGATGGCGTCGAAGTGTTCCCTGACGTAGTGCAGGAAGCGCGCGCCCGCGGTGCCAGGCTCTTCCCACACCGCCATGATGCGGTCGTGCAGGGGAGCGAAGAAGCCATCGAGCGTGGCTGCGTAGAGCGTGTCCTTGTCGCGAAAGTAGTAATACAGCAGCGCCTTGTTGACTCCGGCAGCCTCGGCGATGGCGTCGACGCGAGCGCCGGCCAGGCCTTCCTGGGCGAACTCGGCCAGCGCGGCTTGCAGGATCGCGTTGCGGCTGACTTCCGGCTGGCGGCGGCTGCCGCGGCGCGGCTCGGAGTTGGGTTGAGTAGCCATTTAATTAACCAGTTAGTTAGATTAGCAGAACACAAACTCGGGTGCAAAAAAGAAAAGCAGAAATCTGGCAAATCCCGACACCAGAGTCCCAAACTCAATCCCTGCTCAGACGCGGCTTCCAGCTAGCCGGGGAAATTCTCTACAACGCGCGACGACCCTGCCTTGCCCTTCGCGATGCTCTTGCTTGAACGACTGGCAAGGCAAGACTTCCGGCGCAGAACTTTCGTGGAACCGCTCTGCTCCGCGTTGCGTAAGGAAAATTGCAGCGAAACATCAACGCCGAACCGCCTAGCGAGGACCGATGCACGACCCGATCTGGATGAAAATCCTTCTGACGATTCATGTGATCGCCGGGAGCACAGCCTTTGTGCTGGCTCCGCTGGCGCTGGTTTCTGCGAAGGGCGGCAAGGCCCATCGCCGCTGGGGCAAAATTTACTTCTGGTGCATGGCGGTGGTCGGTTCCACCGCGCTGGTCATGGCGGTTTATCGTCCGATACTTTTCCTGGCGCTGGTGGCCGTCTTCAGTTTCTACGCGGCCTTCGTTGCCTATCGAGTGCTCGGGCAGAAGGCCACATGGAAAGGCGAAAGAGTAGTCGACGGACTGGACTGGGGCGCAGCTATCGTGTGCTTCGCATCCAGCTTGGCTTTGGCCCTGACGGGAATCATCCGGCCGGAGATTGTGCAGAACCTGCGCGTTCCGGCAATTGTTTTTGGAGCCATCGGCATGCGGATTTCAGGCAAAGCCATGTGGCGCTTCACCCACCCGCCCGCGGAGAAGATGTTCTGGTGGTATGTCCACCTGCAGGGCATGATCGGTAGCTACATTGCGGCTTGGACCGCTTTCTGCCTGGTCACAATTGGCCCCCTGCTGCACGGAGTCTGGTGGCTGTGGCTGGTTCCCCTGCTGATTGGCTTGCCCGCCATCGTTGCCACCACAGCTTACTATCAGCGGAAATTTTCTCCCCGGCCAAAAGCTGCGCTTACTTAATCAGCGAGCGACCTGAGCGAAGACGATTCTTCGCTTTGGTAAGAAAGTCGCGTAGCGCCGTTTGAGTTCGTCCAGCGAATCTATTTCGCTGGCTGGTCGGCAACTTCTTTCGGATTCTCGCTGCGGACGTTGTCTTTGAAGGCGCGAATGCCATCGCCCAGGCCCTTGCCCAGCTCGGGCAGCTTCTTGGGTCCGAAGACCAGCAGGGCGATGAACAGGATGACCAGCAAGTGCATGGGTTGAAAGATGCCTTCGAACATTTCAAATCTCCTGAGGGCCGCAACCCCGCGGCTGCGGCCGGTTGGCTTGCGAGTTTAGTAGAGGGTGCTGTCGGGCAACTGCGTCTGGATGGGCGAGGCCAGCGCCACGGTGCCCTGATTGGTCAGCGCCTGCTGCAGCGAATACGCCGGACCGGTCGACGGATTCAGGAACGGCGCCAGCGCGTCCTCGGCCGAATTGTTGCCGTGGGCCAGGCTGGTGAGTCCGTCGGTCTGCTCGTAGGCCTTGTTGTTGGCCGGATTCACATTGCCGATCACGCGTCCCAGCACGCGATGCTCGGACTCCACGCAACCGATCGACGCCGCAACCTTGGCAAAATATTCGAGCTGGTCGGAGGTGTAGCCGGAAGCGCCGTTCACGGCGAGCACGGCGAACTCCTGCGCCGCGACCAGGTACGCGCCGATGAAGGCGTTCTCCAGCGCGTCCAGGATTGCCAGGAACGGCTGCAGCGAGTTGAAGGTGCCGGCTGGAAAGTAAAACGTCTGGTACGGATCTTGTCCCGATGAACCGATACCGAGCAAGCTGCGCATCAGGTCGGCGTGAACGATCTCTTCCATGAACGCCGCCTGCAGGTACTCGACGTTGCCGACGTTCGAGTCGGTCGGGTTGGGATGGTGCGGCGTGCCGCCGGGACCAGCGAGGGCCGGATCCTGGATGACTGGACCGGTCAGTCCGTTGTAATAGAACGTGGTCGCCAGGTCTTCGGCCACCAGCGCGGCGGTGAAAATATCAGCAGGCGTGTCGTGAATGGTGGTGGGATTCTTGCGGCCGCCGAGGGCGCTGCTATTTCCCGTGGAAACATTCTGCGCCAGCAGCGAAGTAAAGCTTCCGCCAATCAGTCCGGCCGAAGCGATGCCGAGTCCGGCCATGCCTGACCCTTTGAGAAATTTGCGGCGGTTGAGAGCTTTGTCAGCGAGTTTCGCCATTTCAGCCAAATCCATGGAAGTGATCTCCTGTGAGTTGGGATAGGAAGGCGAGGCGGTAAACAGGCGCGGCCGCGAAATCTGAGGGCCGTCTTGACTTCCGCAGGGTGTACGCTCCGCAGGCGGCGGCGGATTGGCTTGCGGCGAGAGTTCTTCGCAAATTCATCAGGAAAGTTCGCGGGCAACGAATCCAGGCAGCCGGTCGGCACGTAAGTCGAGGGTTCCAGCGGCTCACGCTTCTTCTTTTCCCAAGGCAAACTCGCGCCATTGTGACGCGCATCTTACAGCGCAGACGGAGAACATCGCCCTTTTCGCTCCGGGCCTGGTCTGCGCTGTGAATCGACATCATCTAGGAGGACGATATGAAGAGCTTTTTGATTGGGCTGGGGGTTGGAGTAGGCCTTGGCCTGCTGTTCGCGCCGATGAGCGGCGAAGAAACCCGCGTGAATCTTGCCGACCGCGCCAGCGACCTGGCGAGTTCGGCACGCGAAACCTATGAGCAGAATCGCGATCGCGTGCAGCGCGGCGTGGAGAATATCCGCGGCACCGCCGAGCGCGCGGTGGGACAGGTGCGCAATACAGCCAAGGACGTTGCTTCGCGCGCTACCGGTACCGAAGGCAGCTCTCCTGCCGGGCAGAACATCTAAGCCCGTACCATTTCTTATCAAGCGGAGGGCGGGGACTCGACGCAGGTCTTCCGCCCTTTTTTTCTCGGAACTCGCCCGGCCTGCGCGCCGCAGAGCTCTCCAGCGGTTATCCTAGAAGCTCATCATCCTGGAGGACTCATACATGCAGGTAATGGAGAACTGGCATCCCAAGGGCGTTACTGTTTACATGGACGACAAGCGTTTCGTGAACTGCATACTCACCGAGTGCCGCTTGATCTACGGCGGCGGCGACGTGACGTGGGAGAACACGCAATTCGTCAACTGCCAGCTCACCTTTGACGGCGCCGCGCAGCGCACCGTCGCCTATCTGCAGAACTTCGGCCTGATGCGTCCGCCGGAAAATCAGGGCGCCCCCACCATTCAAGCGAACTCGGGAGTGAATTAGGAAAAGCTATCGTCCCTCGGCTGTCAGCCAGTTCTCTCTCGGTACGACTTTCCCGAGGAAACGTTTGCTGCTGCCCTGACGCCAGGTCAGAAGCCGGGGCCGACGATCAACTTGTGCTTTGGCGATTTATGGCCAAGTGACAAGGCGGCGGGGCTCCGATTATTTTAGGTCGACAGAACGCCGATTTCGCGCCACGACACCCTGCTGTACGTTCACCGGGCCGGTTGCATCTGCGGCTTCTTCCAGGTTCCGTTCACTACCTCGGGCGCCGGCATGTAGATCCGCAGGATCGCGTAGAACGGCCCATCGGGAGCAGGCAGCCAGTTCGCTTCCTTCGCCGCACCTGGCGACCCTTTCTGCACATAGATGGTCAGCGATCCATCGCTGCCATACTTAAACGACTTCAGCATGGTGGAGTTCAGCAGGTATCGCTTCAGCGTATTCGCCACCAGGAACTGCGTCTTGCCGTCGTACATGGTAATGGACCAGAAGGCCTTTGCAGGCGGCAACTGGCCCTTTGGGAAGACCATGGTGTAGGCGGTCTTAGACGCATCGAGCGGCTGATGATTGGCGTCAACGAAGTACGCTAGATAAATTGCCTCCTCGCCCGAGTTGCCATAAAGTCCGAGTTTGGCGCCGGCATAGCGATACAGATAGTTGCCCTTCAGAAACTCGCGCGTGCCGAACAAGTCGGAGCTGGCCACCTGGTCGGCATTAATCTGCTTCATTAAGGCGTCGAGATCTTTGCCCGCGTCCGCGATGCCGTCGGTCACAGCCTTCTGCGATTCCGGAGACAGCTTCGAGAAATCAAAGGTCTTGCCCGCTCCGATATTGAGTTTTGCGAAGCGCGCCATCAACTCCGTCTCTGCTGGATTGGCAGGGCAAAACTGCAGCATGAAGTTGAGGTACGGAAACAGCGCGGGCGTCGTCAACATGTCAGGCGAGGGCGCCGGCCAGTTCACTCCAGGCGCAGCGGCAGGCGCAGGCTGCTTCAAGTACTGGCTGAGCGTTTGGGCATGATAGCCGGCCTGGATCCTCTTCACGTTATTCAGGTCGGCGGGATTAAACAGCTGTGTCCGAAACAGCAAGTACGCAAACTCCGTCTCCGATTGCATCACCGCCTTCACGCCCTTCGGCATCTCCCCCTTCCATCCCGGACCGGCGATCATGAAGGCGCCGCCGTCGTTGCCAAAACTTCGAGTGCCCAGGTAGGCGAAGTTATAGGTGTAGAGATCGATCATCTGCCCGGTGTAGTAACGGTTCTTCTCGATCTTCGGCATGGTGACGATGATCGGCTCGGCCCGAAGATCCATCCAGAGAAACGAATAGGGTGTATCGGAGTTGGGTGTGACCACGAACTTGTCGTCCGGCGTAGCCACATTCGCCAGGCTCGCAATCTGATTGAACGGCGCGCGGTAGTCTTTGCTGCCCTTGTCGATCGCCTGCTTGTACATGGTGCTGTAGTTCGTCACTACCGGAAAACCGTAGATATAGGCTTCCTTGGCGATGGCGCGGACTTCCGCGGGCGACGGGCCGCCTTGTGGCGCCGCGCTTTCCTGCGGCTTATTGCCGCATCCTGCAAGCAGGCAAACCAGCGACAACAGAATTACTGCGGAAAATCGCGGCCCAACATTTCGCATCGGCATCCTCCGTCGGCATAACAAGAACAAGTTGTCGACTTCGCTATTGACCAGGAACCAGTTGGATATCGTCCATGACCCAACTCTTGTCGAAGTAGCCTTCCATCGGGCCATAAAGGCGGAAGTAGGCGAACCAGTGCCTACTCGGCACCGTCTGCACCCAGTTGCTTTCGTGACCTGCCGGAGCCGACGGTGCGAAGTAAAGATCGACCGATCCATCGGCATTCTTCGCCAACTCTTGGCGCGATGACAAGTCAGCTTTCTTTTGCGGATTCTCAATAAGGCATCGCGTCTTGGTGTCGTACACGGTCAACGACCAGAAATTCTTTGCCGGAGGATTCGCGGGCACATGCAGCCTGTAACTCTTGCCCCCGTCGAACCAGTTGCCATCCTTGTCGCTGTACTCGCTTAGATACGCCTGGCCGACGCCAGGCGTTTTGGTATTCATCGCCTTGGAAAACGTGACTGCTTCGTAGAACCAGGCAGTGCGTTCGGCGAACTGGTAGATGTCGCCCAGGCGCTGTGACGGATCGTCCATGGTGATGACGTACTCCCAGCGCTGGTTCGGCCAATGCAGGATGTCGGGAAAGCGCTTAGCAAAACTGTTGGCTTCGGCCATCTGCTGGCCAAGCTGCGCACCAGCCTCGAGAACCTGGCGCTGCCGCGCGTTGGGCTGGAAAGGCATTCCCTTGCCAACGCCCAGGCTATCCAGCCACGATACGAAGAATCGGTCGCGCTCTTCCACCGGCTCCTCTTCATAGATGGCGTGCAGGCGTTCCCAGTAAGCCATGCCGTCGGGCTGTCCGCCGTACCACTTCCTGCCGTCGGGCGTAATCACGCGGGTCGCAGGAGGATTCGCGCGCTGGGCGTAGGGATAAGCCTTCACCTGATTTACCAGCGCCATCGATTTTTGCAGATCGGGATCGAGGGTGCGAAATCCGATGAACACGTTCATGGTTGTCGCCTTGATCAGGTAATAGCCTTTAGCGGCGGGAGCCTCTTGTCCCGGCGGAACGATGAGATACTTTCCGCCTTTGCCTTTATCGGGTCCCATCTCTCCCATCACGCCCATTTCACGCTGCCAGAAATCGCCCAGGCCTCCGGCGATATTGCCCGGCGGCATCTCCAGCACCATGGACCCGGTCTTCGACAGATCGATAAACGCGATGATGTAGGGTGTGGTTGCGTTGGCGGTAAGGATGCCAAGCTTATCTTCGTACGACTGATACAGCACCAGGTCGCCGCTGTGAGCGCCGAAGACTGTCTCCTGCTCGTACTGCCATTGCGCGAACGAGACCAGCGGCAACGCCCACAGATAGGCCTGCGCCGCTTGTTGCAGATCCATCTCATCGTACAGCGTGGGAATTGCCTCTTTGGCAGGCAGGTCGCCCGTGGTCGGGATTTGGGTCGAAGTCAAGCCAACGGTCTGCGTCATAAGGCACGGCGGGCTCACCACGGTCACAACGCACATCGCCAGAACCGCAAATATTACGCGTGCCATTTCTCGGCCCCCGGTTCGATTGTATGGATCAAAAAACCCCCTGCCGAATCTCGGACAAGGTGATTCTGGTAATGATAACTGTTGAGAACAGGAGATAGCGCAAGCTACACGAAAACGGTACATCCGCTCCCGTAACTTGCGCTATGGGGATAGAACAACAGTAATGCCGCTAGACAAGGACGGCCCATTACGGAGTAATCTCGAACGCAACGCCGTCGCCGTATGTGCCACCTTGATAGGTCGCTCCGTAAAGATTTCCAGCTCCGTCGATCGCCATCGTGCTGATTGGGTATGCGCCGTCGGGACCGTCGGTGAAGAAATGCAGAATGCTTTCTGTGTATTGACCGCCGGAGGACGGCGTCAGTTTGAACACGGTGCCGCACCCGCCCTGGCAAGAGCGGTTGCCGCCGCCGTCGGTGGTGCTATAGATGTTGCCGGCCTGATCGAACACGAGGCCATTGACGGGGTATGCTCCGTCGTTGGGACCGCCGCGAAACGCGTACAGCGTGGTCTTCGTCCAAGTGCCATCTGAATTGGGTGTGAGTTTAAAGACGGTACCGCACCCACAAAGAAAACTCCCACGGTCCCCGCCGATCTGGGTCACACCGTACAGGCTGCCATCGGGACCAAACGTTGCACCGATGGGATAAAAGCCATCAGCTGCGCATGCGAAGTCGTGTAACACGGTCTCTTTCCAGAAAAAGCCTCCCTGTCCGGTCAGCTTGAAGACAACCCCGCAGTTATAAGTACCGCCGAGGATGGTTGCGACATAGAGATTGCCGTTGCCGTCGAGTGTGATCGGACCCTGCGGGCTAAGACCGCTAAGATAGGGGTAGGTCCGGTCGAATAACAGCAGATACTGTTCCTGCCATCCTGACGCTCGATTCAGGCTATAAATATAGCCACTCTGATTGAGGCCCCCATTATCGGCGACTCCATAGAGGTTGCCGGCTGGGTCGAGGGTCAAGGCCCCCGGCTGATTGTCTGGCGAGCTGGGAAACTGGTAGAGGATCGATTCCGTCCAAGTGCCGTTCGGAACTTGGCGTCAACTGGTAAACAACAGACGGGAATGTTCCCGCACCCGCGTGACCGTCAGCGGTACCGTAGAGGTTGCCTTGGGGGTCGAGGATGGGGGATGCCAAAGGAAACGCGGCGTCGCTTCCGTTGAAGGCGTGAATGACCGACTCCGTCCAAGTGCCGTCGGAATGCGGCTTCAGTTGGTATACGGTGCCGCATCCCTCGTCACCCAAACATCCATTTCCCGGCGGACCAATTTCAGTAACACCGTAGATATTTCCCTGGCCATCGAGTACCTGGCCTCCTTCCGGCCATTGTCCGTCGCCACTGGCCCCGAAGGAATGCAATACCTTGAAGGTTTGTCCCCAAGCCCCCGGGAGGAGCAGGAAAAAGGCGAGGGTGGTTAGTAGCAAACTTCGATGGGATGTGACTTGTTTGTTGAACATCGTGGACCTCCAGCAGAACCAGGCTGATTCAGATTTTGCGTCGGGAAGGTTCGAGGGCCTGCGAGCGAAAGCGCCCCAATTTTAGCGCGGGTTGCGGCTTCTGTAGCAGATAACTGTTGTGAACGGGAGATTTCACGCAAAACCGATGCCGGCTTGCAATGAGTGTAGCGGGGATATGACAACGGTCACACCTAAACTCTCTCTGTGGATAAAGTCCGAGCTATGCGGTGAACACGCAAGCCATGCCGCCACCAAGTGGGTACACAATAGACCTAGGGTGCGACCATCCAGACTGTGCCCTCTCGATTGGCGCCGCCGCCAGCGGTTGTGCCGTAGATATTTCCTGCGGCGTCGAGGATAACGCTGCCGACGGGGCGCTCTCCGTTGCTGCCATCGAAGCTGACTGAGTTGTAAATCCAGCCGCCATTAGAAGGCGTCAGCTTAAAAACCTCGCCCAAGTCGTACAAGCCGGTCCCGTTCGACGTGCCGTAGACACTGCCGTCCGCATCCAGCGTCGGAGTATCGAAGGGTCCGGCAACATCGCCCGAATAGCTCCGCAGCACGTTGAAGGTCCAGCCGCCGCCGGATGGCGTCAGCTCAAAGACGCCGCCGGCCGCTGCTCCACAACTGGAGGTGCCGAACAGGTTGCCCTGCCCATCCATGGCCACGCCCCCACAGGTGACGGACCCAGTGAAGTGAATCGAAGCCAGGACACTGTAGAGCCAGCCCGAGCCGGTGGGCGACAGTTCGTAAACCACTCCGGCGGATCCGCCGCCCAGCTCGGTTGTGCCGTAGAGGTTACCGGAGTTGTCGAAGATCAGGCCGCTGGCCGGATTGAATCCGCTCTCTTGCACGAAGGACCAGAGAACACTCTCCGTCCAGCCGCCGTTGGAGGGCGTGAGTTCGAAAGCCACCCCGGCCCCCAGGTGCGAGCCGCCGCGCTCGGTTGTGCCGTAGATATTGCCCGCCCGGTCGAAAATCAAATTGCCATAAGCAGGATTTCCCCCGTCGTCCCCGCCGGTAAACGAGTACAGCACCGTTTCCTCCCAGGGACAGATCACCGTGTGGCAGGGCACAGGCGAGGGTCGCAGGCGATAGACGGTGCCTTGGCCGTACTGTCCGCCCTGGTAGGTTGTGCCATAGAGGCTCCCATCGGGCCCAAAGATCACGCCGCTGAACGGAGTCGCGCCGTTGGCGGCATCACGAAAGGTATACAGCGGTGTCAAGATCCACCCTGAGCCGGCGTGTGACAGGCGAAAGACGCCTCCTAGATTGCTGGGCCCACCCGCGACGGTGGTGCCATAAAAGTTTCCCGCCCGGTCCATTGTCAACCCGGCGTCGGGAGCTGCTCCGTCGTTGCCACCGGTAAAATTGTGCAGCACGGTGATGGTATGGGTTTGTGCCTGGGCTACGTTGCAGAGAACCGCGAGGGCAAACGTGATGCAGGAGAGAAGCGCGATCCGGCGAGTGGTCTGGCTCATGGCAAGCTCCTTATGTCAGCGAACAGGCCCTGGAACGCGCTGGGCATGGTAGCACGAATTGCCAGCGGCGGATGATTCGAAAGCGGCCCAAGACGCAATTCATTCTTGCTAGGGCCGTTGCTGCGGTTATCAGGCGACCGCACTCATCCTCGCCGATCTGCCACCGACCGATAGCTTGTGACAAAACGGTTAGATAGGCATAAGGTCGAACTGTTAGACCCTCGGGATCGCATGGGTATCGACCGTCGGTGGAAAGCATTGTCCAGACATTCAGCCGGTCGTCGGGACAGATGAACTTGTTCTCCAATTCGCCGAATACACCAGACAATTCGAAGGCCTTCGCCCCTTGCTTATCGTTGGAAGGGGCAGAGGGCATTTATGTGGAAAAGCCTGCGGTTTTTCATGTCCGGATCAGCAACATTTTGTGTGATTCCCAAAGACTGAGGGCCACTGCGACCGATTTACTCACGGCCGGCATGCATCGGCCTCCACGAAGCCCGTTCGAATTCGGCGCCATCTGGGAAATATTATGTTGTTCCTCTGATTACTGGCATGCCCGCTATGTTCCCTGGCAGGTGTTTTTTGATCCAGAGGTCGTTCGCCTTTGCCTTGAACTCGGTGCCCAGGCAAATCAAAGGGGCTCAACCATAGAATGGTATGCGGCGAAGCCGATATTTGCGGATTACTACGACAGATCATCGGCAAGATATCGCCGATGACCGCAACCCGGCATTCATGGCGGATATTGCGCCAGTAATCTTGCCTTCGGAGCGTTTCCATCTTTAACCGGCACATGTGCCGCCCTGCCCGGGCTCACCTTTTTCATCACGGATTCTGAGCCGCGCATCACGCGAGGCTGTGATTCTATGCACAGACACTGTGTGCGTCGCAGGAGCAGCCTTGTCTCGCAGTAGCCGGACGTCTGTCCGACAGTCGTCCGCGCGAGGCACATACGCTCTTCCGGTCTCTATGCATGGCCGCGTGCCACACCGCGCCAGTCTTTCCCGGCGCGAGGGCGGGGCGTAGACTTGCTGCTGAAGACCGACCTGTCCCTTCTCGATCCTTCCTGAACCCGGCCCCTTGCGGCACCTGCCGCCGATTGCGAAGGGAACGCCCCTCGTTCTGCCAAACAATGTTTCTTGGAGGTTCCAATGCTTCATCTCGACACCGGTAACACCGGCTTCATGATTTTGTGTACCAGCCTGGTCATGCTGATGACGCCTGGCCTCGCCTTTTTCTACGGCGGGCTGGTGGGACGCAAGAACGTCCTGGCCATCATGATCCAGAGCTTCGTTTCGATGGGCTGGACCACCGTCATCTGGTATCTGTACGGCTACTCGCTGTGCTTCAGCGGCGACTGGCATGGCATCATCGGCAATTTCGACAACGCATGCCTGCGCGGCATCACCCTGTCGACGCCCTCGGGCCCGAATAACACGGTCCCGGCGATGGTCTTCATCGCCTACCAGATGATGTTCGCCATCATCACGCCGGCCCTGATCTCCGGCGCCTTTACCAACCGCGTGACCTTCAAGGCTTATTGCCTGTTCCTCACCGCCTGGCTGACGTTCGTCTACTTCCCCTTTGTTCACATGGTTTGGGGTGGAGGCATTCTGCAGCGCTGGGGCGTGGAAGATTTCGCCGGCGGCATTGTGGTCCACAACATCGCGGGCATGGCGGCGCTGGCTTCTATTCTTTACGTCGGCAAGCGTCGCTCGATGGATCGCGGGCCGCACAGCATTCCGCTGGTGGCGCTGGGCACCGGCCTGCTGTGGTTCGGATGGTACGGCTTCAACGCGGGCAGCGAGATGCGTGTGGATTCGGTGACCGGCACGGCTTTCCTGAATACCGACATCGCAGCGTCGTTCGCTGCCGTGGCGTGGCTCATCGTCGCCTGGATCCGCGAGCGCAAGCCCAAGTTCCTCGGCCTGCTGACCGGCGCAGTTGCTGGCCTGGCGACCATCACTCCCGCGGCCGGTTATGTCTCGCCGACTACGGCGGTCATCATCGGCATCGTTGCGGGCGTGGTCTGCTACTTCGCGGTGGAGCTGAAGAACAAGCTGCACTGGGACGATGCGCTGGATGTCTGGGGCGTACACGGCGTCGGTGGATTCATTGGCATTCTGCTGCTGGGCGTCTTTGCCAACAGCGCCTTCAATCCTGCGGGAACCAACGGCCTGTTGTACGGCAACCCGGGCTTCTTCGGGAAGCAGGTCGTCGCTGTATTGTTCTCGTCGGTATGGGCCTTTGGATTTACCTACGCCATGTTGCGGATCATCGACATGTTTACCCCGGTGAAGGTGGAAGCGGCGCACGAAGAAATTGGTCTCGACGAGGCTCTGCACGGCGAGCACGCCTACGAGAGCCTGGAAGTCGAGCAACTGGTGCGCTCCGCTTATATCAAACCGATTGGGAAGGAATAGCCTGCCGGATCGAAGTGGTAGGGCAGATAGGACAGGAAGTTCAGGGGCGGCCTGCGGGTCGCCCTGTTTGCTTTTAGTCGGCGACAGCCAGGTGTTCGGCGGGCCAGTCGGCGATGGTCTGCTCGCTGAGAGAGATCTCTTCGGCGTAGCTCTGGTCGCGCAGGATGCGGGAGACGATGGCGGTGTGCAGCGCGTGTCCGGCGCGATCGGCTTTCACGTAGCCGAGAATCCGCTTGCCGAAGAGCGCCAGATCACCGATGAGGTCGAGGACCTTGTGGCGGACGAACTCGTCGGGGAAGCGCAGCGGCGGATTGTCGATGCCCTGGCGCGTGAGTACCACGCAGTTGTCGCGCGAGGCGCCGCGGATAAGGCCCATGTTCAGCATCGCGTTCTGCTGCTCGATGAAGCCGAAGGTCCGGGCGGCGGCGATTTCGCGGACGTAGCTGCCGTTGGAGAGCTCAACCTGGAAGGTCTCGCTGCCGATCAGCGGATGGGGGAAGTCGATGGCGTAGCTGACCGAATAGCGCTCGGCCGGGTAGACGCCGATGAACTTGTCGCCCTCCTGCAGCTCGTAGGGCCGCAGGATCTTCAGGTAGACGCGCTTGCGGCGCTGCTGGCGGACGCCGGCTTCGGTGATCATCTCGACGAACGGCTGCGCGCTGCCATCGAGGATCGGTACCTCGAGGTTATCCAGTTCGACGACGGCGTTGTCGACACCCATGCCGATGAAGGCCGAGAGCAGGTGCTCGGTAGTGGAGATGAGCACGCCCTTTTTCATCAAGCTGGTGGCGTAGCTGACCTTCGCCACGTTGCGGCTGATGGCTTCAACTTCAAAGCCATCCAGGTCGGTGCGGCGGAAAACGATGCCGCTTCCGGCCGGCGCAGGCAGAATACGTAGATGGGCTGGAGCTCCGCTGTGAAGGCCGACGCCGCTACATTCAACCGGGTTGCGAATTGTACGTTCGTAGATCAAATCGAAGAGACTAAGAGCAGCGCATGCAATAGATTACAAGGTTGCAGCTACCCCGGACTGTTGTATTTTGACCACAACCCGTGCCGAAACAGCACGCCTAAAATGGGCTTGAACCGGCCATAGTCGTTCTAAGGTTCCAGCCCTGAACCATTTAGCTGGAAGCTCGGCAACCGAGCCAACCGTTGGAAACCCGGACCGGACACTCCGAAGGTACCGAATTCGCCACCCATCCTTCCCGATTTTGACCTCCAGAGTTCCCCCGAATGCGGCCCGGCAAGGCCGGTGAGGGCCAAGGTTCACTCCTCGTCACAACTGCTGGACTTTCCTCGCTCGGTGCGTAGAATGCTCTTTCCGTTCAACGTAATCCTTTGGGAGCCAGCGCTCTGGAGGGATTACAAGGAGGCCCTATGATTGTCGGTGTTCCCCGGGAAACATTCCCGGGAGAGCGTCGTGTGGCTCTGGTGCCTGGCGTGATTCCCAATCTCGCCAAGGCGGGGTTGGAAGTGGTCATCGAAGCCGGCGCCGGAGTTGAAGCTGGCTATCCCGATGCGCTCTATACGGACAAAGGCGCAAAGGTCCTTGCCAGCCGCGGCGATGTCTTCGGAAGTGCCGACATCCTCCTGCAGGTTCTCTGCTACGGCTCCAACGATCGCACTGGTCAGGCTGACGTCCCGCTGTTCAAGCGCGGCCAAGTGCTGATCGGTTTCCTGCGGCCGATGGGCAGCGTGAAGACTTTGCAGGACATTGCCGCCGCCGGCGTGACCTCGTTTTCCGTGGAGCTGATGCCGCGCATCACGCGCGCGCAGAGCATGGACGCTCTTTCGTCGATGGGCACCATCTGCGGTTACAAGGCGGTGCTGATCGGCGCCGACAAACTGCCCCGCATCTTTCCCATGCTGACCACTGCGGCCGGAACCATCACGCCTTCGCGCGTGCTGGTGATTGGCGCCGGTGTCGCCGGATTGCAAGCCATTGCCACGGCTCGCAGACTTGGCGCGGTGGTCTCGGCTTACGATCTGCGCCCTGCGGTGAAGGAGCAGGTGCAGAGTTTAGGCGGACGCTTTGTCGAGCTGCCGCTGGAAGTTGCCGACGCGCAGGACGCAGGCGGTTACGCCAAGGCGCAGGACGAATCGTTCTACCAGAAGCAGCGCGAGTTGCTGGGCAAGGTTGTGGGCGAGAGTGACGTCGTCATCACCACGGCGGTTGTGCCCGGCAAGAAGTCGCCGATCCTGGTGACAAAAGAAATGGTCGCGGGAATGGCGCCGGGTTCGGTGATCGTCGACCTGGCCGCGGAGCGCGGCGGCAACTGCGAGCTGACACGCGCCGAAGAGGTTATCTCCGTAAACGGCGTGACCATCGTCGGCAGCATCAATCTTGCGAGTACGGTGCCGTATCACGCCAGCCAGATGTATGCGAAGAACCTGGCGAACTTCCTGGTACACCTGGTGAAAGACGGCAAGATGCAGATGAACATGGAAGACGAGATCACGCGCAGTACGTTGGTTACGCAAGGCGGAGAGATTGTGAATGCTCGGCTGCGCGAGTTCTTCTCGCTGCCCGCGCTGGAAACAGCCGGCAAGGAGGCCACGTAGTGGTTACGAACGACCTCATCAACAGCCTCTATGTATTTATTCTGGCGGCCTTCATCGGCTTCGAGGTGATCCGCAAGGTGTCGCCTCTGCTGCACACGCCGCTGATGTCGCTGACCAACGCGTTAGACGCCATTGCCGTGGTGGGCGCCATCATTCTCGCGGGTGAGCGCAAGTCGACCCTGGCGCTGATCCTGGGGACGATCGCCATTGTGGCCGCGACCAGCAACATCGTCGGCGGCTTCATCATCACCGACCGCATGCTCAAGATGTTCAAATCCAGCCGGACGCCCAAATCATGATTCCACAATCGCACCTGATTGAAGCGACGTACATCATTGCTGTCGTCCTCTTCATCCTGTCGCTGAAGTGGCTGAGTTCTCCGGCGACGGCGCGGCGCGGCGTCTGGGCCGGCGAAGCCGGAATGCTGCTGGCTATTGTCGGCACGCTGCTCTATCAGGGCATCGTCGATTACAAGTGGATCGCTATCGCGCTGGTGCTGGGCGCGATCATCGGCGTCCCCCTGGGCAACGTCCAGATGACCGCAGTGCCGCAGCGAACCGCGCTGAGCCATGCCTTCGGCGCGTTGTGCGTCACCCTGGTCGGCACCGCCGAGTTCTACCTGCGCACGCCGAATGTGCCGACGTTTGTGATGTCGGTGCTCTCGCTGGAAGTGATCCTTGGAGGCCTGACCTTTACCGGCAGCTTGATGGCTGCGGGAAAATTGCAGGAGATCCTGCCGCAACGGCCGATTACCTACAAGGGTCAGAACTTCGTCAACCTGGGAATGCTGGGCGTGGCGATCGTGCTGGCGGTGATGCTGGTGCGCGATCCTGCCAACACGCACCTGTATCCCATCATGGTCGGCATCTCGCTGATCTTCGGCATCATGATGATCGTGCCCATCGGCGGCGCGGACATGCCGACGGTGATCTCGCTGCTGAACTCCTACGCCGGCTTGTCGGCTGCGGCCATGGGCTTCGTGCTGAACAGCAAGCTGCTGATCGTGGCCGGCTCGCTGGATGGCGCGTCGGGCTTCATCCTCTCGGTCAACATGTCGAAGGCGATGAACCGCTCGTTCACCAACGTTCTGTTCGGCGCGTTCGGCCAGGTGCAGACGGCGGCCGCCGGTGCGGTGGAACAGCGCAACGTGCGTAGCGCCACGCCGGAAGAAGCGGCGGCGATTCTGTCGGCCGCGAACAAGGTCGTCATTGTGCCCGGCTATGGCATGGCTGTGGCGCAGGCGCAGCACAAGGTTCGCGAGCTCTACGACTCGCTGACCAAGCGCGGCATCGATGTAAAGTTCGGCATCCATCCGGTCGCCGGGCGCATGCCGGGACACATGAACGTGCTGTTGGCCGAAGCCGATATTCCTTACGACAAGCTGCTCGACATGGACGAGATCAACGGCGAGCTGCCACAGACGGACGTCGCGCTGATTATCGGCGCCAACGACGTGACCAATCCGGCAGCGCGTACCGACGCCAGCAGCCCCATTTTCGGCATGCCGATCCTCGACGTCGACAAGGCGCGCACCGTGATGGTCATCAAGCGCAGCATGAGCCCGGGCTTTGCCGGCATCGACAACCCTCTGTACTACCTGGATAACAACCTGATGCTGTTCGGCGACGCCAAGCAGTTTGTGAACTCGATTGTGCGGGAGCTGACGCGGCGGAGGCGGCGGCCACTAAATTTTGGCGCCTGCTCAGTTCTTTCTTGACATGCGTCGCGGCTTGGCACGTTAATACTCCCGACACAGTTCAGGTAGCCACCTGACGAGGAGCGACTCATGAACAAGGGGGACCTGGTCGAGAAAATCGCGACAACTCACGGCATCAGTAAAACGGCCGCCAACGGCGCCATCGACACCATCGTCGATTCCGCCACCAGCGCGCTGAAGAAAGGGAATCGAGTAGTCCTGGTTGGGTTTGGAACCTTCACCATCTCCCAGCGCAAGGCGCGCAACGGACGCAATCCGCAGACCGGCAGCGCTATCAAGATTCCTGCCAAACGTGTGGTGAAATTTACCCCGGGCGTGGAGTTGAAAAAAGCCGTCAACAAGAAGTAGCGGAACAGGATTCGTTCAGGGCGCAGCTTTGGCTGCGCCGTTTTATTTTGGGGGAACCGCCGGCGCTTCCGTCTTCTTGCCGGGGAGCAATTTCTTGCGCAGGTCTTCGATGTAGTGATCGGTCATGCCGCCGATGTAATCGCAAACCACGCGCACCAGCTTCTCGTTCTCGGTGCGCTCCTGATACATGCGCGGCAGCGCGTCGGGATGCGCGACCAGGTGATGGAAGACGTCGGTGATGACCCGCTCGGCCTGCCGCTTCTCGGGATCCAGTTGGCGGATGTTGTACAGTGAGTCGGTAAGAAACCGTTTCGCCTCGAGGCGCTCGGCCTCGACCTCGGGACTGAAAGCTGCCAGCCGCTCGGGATAGTTTCGCAGCTCGTCCATGGTCTTTACGCCCGATTCTTCCACGCGCCGCCGGGTGTTCTCGATCAGGTCGGTGACAAAGCGGTTCAGCATGCGCTTCAGCGCTTCGTTGAACTTCAGCTTGTCGGGAGCGTCAGGATACTTGGCTTCGGCCTGGCGGTAAAAGCGCTCGAATAGCGCGACGCGTTCGCGAATCTGCGGCAGCTTCAGCAGCTTCGCCTCGAAGCCGTCGTCGAGGTCGGCGGTGTTGTAGGCGATCTCGTCCGTGAGGTCGATGAGCTGCGCCTCCAGCGGAGGCCGCAGATCGAGCAGATATTCCGCCAGCTCCGGATGCTCGGCGGCGCTATAGTCGTGCGAGTGCTTGATGATGCCTTCGCGGACCTCGAAGGTCAGGTTCAGCCCGTGGAACTCTGCGTAGCGAAGTTCCATCTCTTCGACGGTGCGCAGCGCCTGCAGGTTGTGGTCGAAGAATCCGCCATGCTGCCGCATTAGCAGATCGAGGGTGCGTTCGCCGGCGTGGCCGAAGGGCGGATGGCCGATGTCGTGGACCAGCGCCAGCGCTTCGGTGAGATCGACGTTCAGGTTGAGCTGCGCGGCGATGGTTCGCGAGATCTGCGTGACCTCGATGGTGTGGGTCAGGCGGGTGCGGAAGTGGTCGGAGTAGCGGCGGGTGAAAACCTGCGTCTTGTTCTCCAGGCGGCGGAAGGCGCGGGCGTGGATGACGCGGTCGCGGTCGCGCTGAAACGGGTTGCGATAGGGGTGAGGCGGCTCGGGATAGCGGCGTCCGCGGGAATCTTCGATGCGGACGGCGTAGGGTGCGAGCATAGGCGAAGTGTAGCAGCGGCGCTGTGGTCATCGCCACTGGTGGTCGGGAGGTCAGTTGATGGTCCGCCATGAATTGTGCCGAGTTGATCCAGAGTGGAGCACGGCTTCAGGGCTGCCAGAAAACTCCGGCTGAGCGAATTGCGCGGGTAGAGCTGGCCTTCAGGCCAGCGTCTAAGCTTTTTATTTTCGTCTCCGAGCCGGCTTCAGCCGGCGGCACAACGCTTTGTTTCGACTTGCTGGACGCTGGCCTGAAGGCCAGCTCTACGCCCGGTTGGACGCCGGCCTGAAGTCAAGCTCTACTCCCGGTTGGACGCCAGGCCTGAAGGCCAGCTCTACCACCCGACGCAAGTCGCGAATGTTAGCATTGCGGGTTGCAGCGATGCCGACCCAGCAACAGCGACCGATCGAGCAGGGCACGGCAATCTCGCCGTGGAAGCTTGGCGGATTGTCGCAGTGGCAGCTTGCCGTGCGCGTCTGGCAGTCGCTGAACGACGACGACATCTTCAACCGCTCGGCGCAACTGGCGTATTACTTCTTCCTCGCGGTCTTTCCCGCGCTGATCTGCCTGACTTCGGTGATGGGGCTGCTGGCGGGATCGGGCTCGCGGCTGCACAGCACGCTCATCAATTATTTTGCGGCGGTTATGCCGTCCGGGATTTTCGAGCTGGTCAAGAAAACGCTGGAGCACACGATCGAGAAAAGCAGCGGAGGAAAAGTCAGCTTCGGCATCATCGCTGCCCTGTGGTCGGCAACGGCAGGCATGCGCGCGCTGGAAGACACGCTGAACGCCGTCTACAAGGTCAAAGAGTCGCGCCCGATCTGGAAGACCTACGGCATCGCCATTGCCGCAACCATCGTTTGCGGCCTGCTGGTGATCGTGGCGCTGACCGTCATCCTGTGCGGTGACACGGTGGTGAACTTTGTCTCCGACCGGATCGCGCTTGGCCCGCTTGCCACCTGGAGCTGGAAGATCGTGCAACTGGTGATCGCTCTCGCTTTTGTCGCCGTGGTGTTCTCGTTTACCTACTACTTCTGTCCCGACATTCCGCGGCCGCGCTGGCGCTGGATCACGCCCGGCTCGCTGGTCGGCATCACGACCTGGGTGGTGGCGTCGGTCGCGCTGCGAGTGTACCTGCACTACTCGCACTCCTACACGGCAACCTACGGGTCGCTGGGCGCGGTGATGGTCCTGCTGCTGTGGTTCTATGTGACGGGGATGATGCTGCTGCTGGGAGCGGAGGTCAACGCGGTGATCGATGCGGCAATGGCGAAGAACCTGCCGGAACAACGATAGCTCTTGAGCTAGTCGCCGGCGGCCAATGCCGGCGTAATCTCTTCCACGTCCACAATGTTGGTCGGATACTTGCCGGTGTAGCAGCCGGTGCAGTACACCTTCTCGTCGCCTTCGCCGGCGGCCCTGCGCAGACCTTCCAGCGAGAGATAAGCCAAAGAATCGGCGCCAATGTATTCGCGGATTTCATCCACCGACTTGTTGGCGGCGATGAGCTGGTTCTTCGAGGGCGTATCCACGCCGTAGTAGCACGGCGAAATGGTCGGCGGACAGGAGATGCGCATGTGCACTTCCTTGGCGCCGCTGTCGCGCACCATGCGGACAATCTTGCGGCTGGTGGTGCCGCGAACGATGGAATCGTCGATCAGCACAACTCGCTTGCCTTCGAGAACGTGGCGCACGGGATTGAGCTTGAGCTTCACGCCGAAGTCGCGCACGCGCTGCTCGGGCTCGATGAAGGTGCGGCCGACGTAGTGATTGCGGATCAAGCCGAATTGCAGCGGGATACCGCTCTCGTGCGAGAAGCCCATGGCGGCGGTGACGCCGGAGTCGGGCACCGGCACGACGATGTCGGCAACGACCGGCGATTCCAGTGCGAGCTGGCGTCCCATGGCATCGCGCGTCGCCTGCACGGCGCGTCCGAAGACCATGCTGTCGGGCCGCGAGAAATAGACGTGCTCGAAGATGCAGCTCGATTGCGGCTGCTGCCGTCGCATAAAAGCGCGAGTGCACGCCTTCGGGTCCAACGATGACCAGCTCACCGGGCTTGACCTCGCGCTCGTAGACGGCGCCGATGAGATCGAAGGCGCAGGTTTCGGAGGCGAAGACGATGGTGTCGGCGCGATGTGCGGCCTGGCCGGGAATGCGTCCCATCACCAGCGGCCGGAAGCCGCGAGGATCGCGGGCGGCGAAGATGCGGTCGGGCGTGAGCATCACCAGCGAGAACGCGCCCTCGATGCGGCGGAGCGAGTCGGCCATGGCATCGGCCAGCGTCTGCTCGCGCGAGCGCGCGATGAGATGCACAATAACCTCGGTGTCGCTGGTGGTCTGGAAGATCGATCCGGCCTGCTCGAGCTGGCCGCGCACTTCCAGCGCATTGATGATGTTGCCGTTGTGCGCCAGGGCGATCTTGCCCTTGTTGCACTCCACCATGATGGGCTGCGCGTTGAGCAGCGCCGAATCGCCGGTGGTCGAATAACGCGTGTGTCCGATGGCAAGCGAGCCGGGGATGCGGGCCAGCGTGTCGGCGTTGAAGATGTCGGAGACCAGCCCCATGGCTTTGTGCAACTGGAGCGTCTCGCCGTTGGAAGCAACGATGCCGGCCGACTCCTGCCCGCGATGCTGCAAGGCATACAGGCTCAGGTAAGCCAGCTTGGAGGCTTCAGGGTGACCATAGAGCGCCACCACGCCACATTCTTCACGCAGCTTATCGGACAAGATTTCCATTGCTCACCTGATCGGACTTTCGAGTGAAACGTATCAAAAGGCCGACCGCAAGGCCAGCCATAAATCACTTCAGAGAGAGATATCAGCTTTTCTGCAATGTCCCGGGAACCAGCCGCTCTTCGGTCTCGACGTGCAGCGCCTTTTCCAGCGCGCCTGCCCAGCCCTGGCGAAGCTCCGACACCGGGGCGGAAGCGGCAATTGTGCCTGCCACTCGAATCTCCAGATTGTCTTGAACGGTGGCGCCGATGGAGTCCGCCGAAATGCCGTGTTTCCCCGCAATATCTTTGATTCTCTCGACGCTCTGCGGGTCGCAGGAAACCAGGATCCGGCTGGCGTCCTCGCCGAACAGGACAAACTCCGGGAGTAGCTCTTCGGAGCTAAGGTCGACCTGGGCGCCGATGCCGCGGGCGAAGCCACATTCGGCCAGGGTGACGGCCAAACCGCCTTCGGAGCAGTCCTTAGCCGACTCGACCAGCCCCTCGCCGATCATCTCGACGATCGCCTTTTGCAGGTCGGACTCTTTGTCCAGTTCCAGCGACGGCGGGAATCCCCAGACCTGGCCCAGAATCTCCTTGGCGTATTCGGAGGAGCCGAACTCGGCTTCGGCGTCGGAGGCGTCTCCGGGCTCGGAGCCGCGGAGCACGACCAGCGCGCGCCCGGCTTGCAGGAAGTGCGGGCCGACGGCCTTGTGAACGTCCTCAATGATGCCGACGATGCCCATGACCGGAGTCGGGTAAATGCCTTCGCCCAGGGTCTCGTTGTAGAAGCTGACGTTGCCGCCGGTGATCGGCGTTTCCAGCTCCTCGCAGGCTTTGGTCATGCCGTCGATGACCTGCGAGAACTGCCACATGATGTGCGGCTTCTCGGGATTGCCGAAGTTCAGGCAATTCGTCGCCGCGATGGGAGTCGCGCCGGTGCAGGCCACGTTGCGCGCCGACTCGGCGACCGCGTGCATCGCGCCCAGCTTGGGGTCGAGATAGCACCAGCGGCCGTTGCCGTCGAGCGCCATCGCCAAGCCGCGATTCGTACCCTTTACGCGAATCACGCCGCCTTCGCTGCCCGGGCCTTCGACGGTGTTGGTCTGCACCATGGAATCGTATTGCTGGAAGACCCAGCTGCTTGGAGCAGATGTTGGAACTGGCGAGCAGCCGCTTGCAGCTCGCCGGTGAACTCAGTTTTTGTGCCGAGGGTAATGCCTTCAGGCATCTCGCGCGGAACCGGTGGCTCCCAGCGCTCCAGCGGGCGATGGTAGAGTGGCGCGTCGTCGGTCAGCGAAGCGTTGGGAATTTCGGCGACGACCTTGCCGTGCTCGAGCACGCGCATGGTCGGCTGATCGATGACCGTGCCGATGGTGACGGCGTCGAGGCCCCACTTCTGGAAGACGCGGAGGACTTCGTCTTCGCGGCCTTTTTCGGCGACCAGCAGCATGCGCTCCTGCGATTCGCTGAGCATGATCTCGTAGGGAGTCATGCCGGTCTCGCGCTGAGGCACCAGGTCGAGCTCGATCTCAAGGCCGACGCCGCCGCGGCCGCCCATCTCGCAGGTGGAGCAGGTCAGGCCGGCCGCGCCCATGTCCTGAATGCCGACGACCGCGCCGGTCTGCATGGCTTCCAGGCAGGCTTCGAGCAGCAGCTTCTCCATGAAGGGATCGCCGACCTGCACGTTGGGGCGCTTCGCCTCGGATTCTTCGCTGAACTCCTCGCTGGCCATGGTCGCGCCGTGAATGCCGTCGCGTCCGGTCTTGGAGCCGACGTAGATCACGGGATTGCCGGCGCCCGCCGCCTTGGCATAGAAAATCTGGTCGCGGCGCACCAGTCCGAGGGCGAAGGCGTTGACCAGCGGATTGCCCGAGTAGCAGCTTTCGAACTTCACCTCGCCGCCGACATTGGGCACGCCGAAACAGTTGCCGTAGGAGGCGATGCCGCTGACCACGCCCTCCAGCACGGAGTGGTTCTTGTGCAGCGTCGCCTGGTCGATCGCGAGCGCGGGTGAGCTATCGTCGGGTGCCCCATCCTTCTCGCCCGCTTTTGGCGAGAGGGTGGGTCGGGTGATCGGCCCGAAGCGCAGCGAGTCCATCACCGCGACCGGCCGAGCGCCCATGGTGAAGATGTCGCGCAGAATGCCGCCGACGCCGGTGGCCGCGCCCTGAAACGGCTCGATGAACGAGGGATGATTGTGCGACTCGATTTTGAAGGCGCAGGCCCAGCCGTCGCCGATGTCGATGATGCCGGCGTTTTCGCCCGGCCCCTGAACCACCCGGCGGCTGTGCGTCGGCAGCCGCTTCAGATGCACGCGCGACGACTTGTAGGAGCAGTGCTCGCTCCACATCACGCTGAAGATGCCCAGTTCGGTGAGGCTGGGCTCGCGGCCAAGCGCTTTCAGGATGCGCTCGTATTCCTCGGGCGAGATGCCGTGGTCGCGAAGCACTTCTGGAGTGATGGTGGATTCTTGGGCGCGGCTGGGAGCACTCTCTACTGGGTTCATAGCGAAAGGGTGGAACCTCTATTTTCGCATGTTGGGAGGGGCGAGGGAAGGGATCAGCATTTACTCTGGATTATTCGTAGACCTCTCGACGATGGGCCACTCTCACAATGCTTACCACACATTCGTCGTCATTTATCAGGTACAGGACCCGCCAGTCTCCTATGCGGATGCGCCAAAGGTCTTTGTGTCCTTTCAACTTCTTACATCCGGCAGGCCTCGGATGCTGCGCCAGCGATTCGATGCGAGAAAAGATGCGGGTGAGAACTTCATTCGACAAGGCATACAGCTCCTTGCGAGCCGAAGGTTTGAATTCCAGGGAGTAGCTATCCACGCAACCGGCCGCGCTTTATCAGGTCCGCCCTCACCTTCTCGTAGGGGATTCCCTTCTCCTTGCGGCGCGACTCGGCGATAAGGCCGTCCCATAGCTCCTCCAACAAAGCACCGTGTTTCTTCAAGTCCAGCTGGACTGCGACCTTGCGGCCTTTCGAGTCCGTAACAAACTGAATTCCGTTCATCTCGAAGCACTCCTGCAGTATTTTCGCACGCCGCGTGCGCATCTCGATTGAGAAAACTGCTGCACTTTCTTGTTTTGCCGCCCGTGTTCTGCGTGTTTGCGATGCTGGCGGGAGTATTCGCGAACACGCTTCGCCGCTCAGGACCGTAACCCTTGGGGCTATTCGTCCGCTTCGCGCCACTGGTAGCCGCACATCAGGCACTTCCAGCGGTGTTCGAACAGCGTGGGCTGCTCGGGAAAAGGGATGGCTGCCGACCAGAGCGTGATCTGGCGAGGGACCGGGCTGGGGATCTCGCGAATCTCCAGCGACTCGCACTCCGGACAACAGGCGACCTCTTCGATCTCGTCGTCCGCTTCTTCTTCTTCGGGATGACTCAGCGCCACCGTCTCGGCGTCCTCCGGCTCGAAGTCGTCCAGCACTTCCAGCGCGCGCACCACCTGGCTGTCCGGCACCTGAAGTCGAATCCCTCCCAAAGCCATGCCCATGTGCCAGTTCATGGCATGCATGTTTTCATCGCAGACAAAAGCGGTGATGCCGGCAGAAACGAGCTTACCCTGGGCCAGCTTGGCCTCCCCGAGACTCAGAAACTTCGAGATGGTAACCAGTTCTTCCAGCATGGCTGTTTCGGGTAGCGTAGGCTAGCTTTCCGCCTGAGTCAATTGCAACAAATTGGCGCGGCGGGTGTGCTCGGCGATGGCCTCGACGATCTGCGTAGCCACGGCCAAAGCCCGGCGCCCGTCCTCCAGCGTGACCTCCGGAGTAGAACGCTCGCGCACCGCCCGCAGGAAGCTGCTCAACTCTGCACGCAACGGCTCCTGCTGCTCGACCTTCGGCTTGAACGGCGTAATGCCGGCAAACGCTCCGGCGGTCATGCTGGCCGGATTGAACGGATCGGCTTCGGCGCCCGCAGCATTCGCTTCTTCGACCGTCAGCACCAGTACGTCCTGCCGCGAGTAATCGAGCGAAATATATTGATGCGGCTGGAAGAAGCGCAGCTTCCGAATGCGCTCGGTGCTGACGCGGCTGGCGGTGAAGTTGGCCACGCAGCCGGAGTCGAACTCCATGCGCACGTTGGCGATGTCGACTTTCTTCGACAGAATCGGCAGCCCGACGGCGCGAATCTCTTTCACCGGCGACTTCACGAACGAGAGCACCACGTCGAGGTCGTGGATCATGAGGTCGAGGATGACATCCACGTCGAGCGAGCGCGGGGTGAACACGCTGAGGCGGTGCACCTCGAAGAACATGGGCTGCTTGAGTAAGGGCGCGGTGGCGCGAACAGCGGGATTGAAGCGCTCCAGATGTCCGGCCTGCGCCACGCGTTGATGCTTGCGGGCGAGGGCGATCAGCTCGTCAGCTTCAGCCACGCTGGCCGCCAGAGGTTTTTCGATCAGGACATCGACACCGTTCTCGAGAAGTTTGCGCGCAACTTCAAGGTGAGAAACCGTAGGCACGGCGACGGATGCGGCTTCGACGCCGGCAGCGATGAGCTCTTCGGGAGTGCGAAAAGCTCGCGTGCCGAACTCGGCGGCAATGGTTCCTGCCTGGGTGGAATCGCAGTCGGCGACGCCGACAAACTCGACGTTCTGGGAAGCGTCCTGGTGAAGGTCGCGATAAACGCGGGCATGATTCCGGCCAAAAGCGCCGCAGCCGACGACTCCGACGCGCAACGCGCCGTCTTTACTGGACATGCTTCGATTGTAAATCGAAGCGCTGCCGGCAGAACCTGAGCGGAGCCTACGGCTGGTGATGCGGGATGTGAGTGACCGGCGTCTCGGCGACGATGCAGATGCCGGCCTGGTTGGCCTGCGCCAGCACGGCGTCCTTGTCGAGCATCAGGCAGCGGCCGGCGTCCAGCGCCAGGCAGGTAGCGCCCGCCTGCTTCATCGTCTCGATGGTGTGAACGCCGACGACGGGCACGTCGAAGCGCATATCCTGATTTGGCTTTGCCACCTTCACGACGGTTAGCGAGCGGCTCAGCGTCGAAGGCTCGTTGCCGAGCGTGGGCGACTTCATGATCTCTCCGGCGCGCAGGATCGTCGCATCGGTGCCTTCCATGGCTTCGACGGCCACGCAGGCGGCCTCGGCGATGACGACCGTCTGACCGATATCGAAGCGCGACAAGTGATGCGCCACGGCGCGTCCGTAGGTGATGTTGGTCTGCTCGGTATCGCTCGGCGCGCGCTGCGTGAGCACGCCTTCGGTGGCCAGCATCGGTTCGAGCAGTTCGGTGGAGTTCATCAGGGTGATGCCTTCGTCCGCGAGAACCTTGGTGACCGCGCCGATCAGCGAGTCGGTGTTGCGCGTAGTGAGCGACAGCAGAAGCTTCGCCAGCTTCCAGTCGGGCTTGATGCTGCTGAAGATCTGCTTGTGCTTGACCTGTCCGGCCATGATGGCGCGTGAGATGCCGGCAGCCTTGAAGGTGTCGATGAGTTTGGACAGTTCGCCCAGCGAGAGCCAGTGTACGGCTGAGGCGCCATGGTGTTCGATCTCGGGAGAAGCTTCTTCCTTGATGGCGGCGACGACGACGTCAAGGCCTTTGGAGCGGGCGGCGTCGAGCACCAGCAGCGGGAATTTGCCGTTGCCGGCGATCAGGCCGATACGTTGGTCGGTGTTGTCTACCATCGTTAAAGTTTTCGCCGGTCCGAAGCCGGTGGCGTCGGCTGAAGCCGACTCGTTCAAAGCAGAGGCATGGACGCTGGCCTGAAGGCCAGCTCTACCCGAACGGCTCAACCCGAACAGCTCTACCCGAACGGCTGAAGGCCAGGGCTACCCGAACGGCTGAAGGCCAGCTCTACCTGAACTGCCGAAGGCCAGGTCTACCCGAACAACTGAAGGCCGGCTCGACCCGAACGACTGGCCACTGGCCACTAGTCACTAGCCACTGCCTACTTAATCACTCCGCGCTTCGCATTCTCAATGAAGTGCAGCAGTCCCTCGACGTCCTCGCCCTGTGCGCCTTCGGAGCGCAGCTTCTCGATCGCCTGCGAGGTGTTCATCTTCGAGGCCAGCAGAACCTTGAAGGCATGATGCAGCGCGGAGATTCGTTCCGGCGAGAATCCGCGGCGTTGCAAGCCAACCTTGTTCAGCATGTAGGCGTGGGTATCGCGCTCGGCGCTGGTCATCGAATAGGGCAGCACGTCCTGCGTGATGGTGGTGCCTCCGCCAACGTAGGCGTGCGCGCCGATGCGCACATACTGATGCACCGGACAGAGCGCGCCCACCACCGCCCATTCTTCGACGGTTACATGGCCCGCCAGCGTCGCCGCATTCACCAGCATGGCGTGGTCGCCGATCGAGCAGTCGTGGCCGATGTGCGCGTAAGCCATGATCAGGATATGACTGCCGACGCGCGTAATCCCGCCGCCCTTGGTCGTGCCGCGGGTGATGGTCACGTACTCGCGGATGACATTGTCGTCGCCGACCTCAAGCCGCGTAGGCTCGCCTTTGTAGGTGATGTCCTGCGGATCCATGCCCAGCACGGCGAAGGGATAAATTTTGTTATTGCTGCCGAAGCGGCTGGGGCCACCGATGACCACGTTGGAAATGAGCTCGCAATTCTCGCCCAGCTCGACTCCGGCGTGGATGATGCAGAACGGGCCGATGCTGCAGGACGCGGGAACTTTCGCGGACGGATCGACAATCGCTGTCGGATGAATGCTCATCGTGGAAGTTTAGGAAGCCTCGCCCGCGGTTTCAGGCTCGGGCGCAGTGGTGGTGCCTCCGGCGGGCGGGCGGTTCAATAAGCGGCAGGTGACCACGGCCTCGCAGGCGAGCTTGCCGTCGACATAGGCTTTGCCTTGCAGGCGTCCGGCGGTCCCACGGAAGGCGAGAACGTCGACCTCGATGCGGAGCTGATCGCCGGGCGTGACCGGGCGGCGAAAACGCGCGCGCTCGATCCCGGTGAAGACCAGCAGCTTGTTGTCGCGCTCGGTCACTTCCGTGAACAGCAGCGCCGCCCCGGCCTGGGCCATGGCCTCCACGATCAAGACGCCGGGCATGATCGGGTAGCCGGGAAAATGTCCCGCGAAAAAGGGCTCGTTGATGGTGACGTTCTTGATGGCGACGACGCGCTTGGCGCGCTCGATCTCCACCACGCGGTCGATCAACAGCATTGGGTAACGATGCGGCAGAATCTGCAGGACCCCGCCGATATCGAGCTTGCCAGGAACGGGATTGGGCTGATCACTCATGGTGTCATCGTGAAACCCACGATTATACATTTTGTAAGTGATGGAAGAGGGTGGGCTTGGAACCAACGGCTCAGGCTATCGGGTGGAGCACGCCTTCAGGCGTGCATTGAAGACGCATTTAACCGATGGCTTTAGCCGCTGAGGACGTTCCCTTTCGTCATCTCGGCGGCTGAAGCCGAAACTCCGGGCAATCGAAACCGCGCGCCTTGAAGGCGTGCTCCACCCGAAACGAACGCCGCCGAAGCAATGAATGTCTCGCGCTCAACGCTTCGGGCGTTTAGGATGAGCCAAGAGCTATGCGTAAAATCGAGGACGGCAAGTTCGACATTCAGCCGGTGGCGGCGTGGCTGAAGCAGCGGCAGGACGAGATGATCGCCAGCGTTCGCGAGATGGTCGTGCGCGAATCGCCTACTCATAACAAGGCGGCGTGCGACGCGCTGTGCGCTCACCTGGCCGGCGAGTTCGCCTGCCTGGGTGGCGAGGTCCGGGTTCACCAACAGCGGAAATCCGGCGACCACTTGCAGGTCAACTTTGCGGGCGCTGCGGGGCGGCGGCCAGTCCTGCTGCTCGGCCATTTCGACACGGTGTATGACGAAGGCACGCTGGAGAAAATGCCGTGGCGCGAATCCAAAGGCAAACTCTTTGGGCCCGGCGTCTTCGACATGAAGGGCGGGATCGTGCAGATGATGTTTGCGCTGTGGTCGCTGCGCGAGACGGGCGGTAAGCTGCCGAGGCCGGTGAAGGTTCTGCTGGTATCGGACGAAGAGGAAGGCAGCGCGAGCTCTCGCGCCATCACCGAACGGCTGGCGAAGCAATGTGCCGCGGTGCTGGTGTGCGAGCCTGCGGGTCATGGCGGCGCGTTGAAGACGGCGCGCAAAGGCGTCGGGTCTTTTACCCTGCGAGTCAAAGGCGTGTCGGCGCATTCGGGCCTGGACTTCGAGAAGGGTCAGAGCGCCATCGTCGAACTGGCGCACCAGATTCACGCGATTTCCCGCCTCACCAATCTGAAGCGCGGCATCACCATGAACGTCGGCGTCATCCGCGGCGGCACGCGGACGAACGTGGTTGCCGCCGAAGCCAGTGCCGACGTCGATCTGCGCATTGCGCACAAGGAAGACGGCAAGGAAATGGAGCGCCGCGTGAAGGGGTTGCGTCCGGTGAACTCCCGCTGCCAGGTTGAGATTGAGGGCGGCATCAATCGCCCGCCGCTGGAGCGCACCGAGCAGGTGGCCGCGCTGTTCCAACTGGCGCGGGGCATCGGCCGGGAGTTGGGCTTCCCGCTGAAGGAGATTGCGGTTGGTGGCGGCTCGGACGGCAACTTCACGGCGGGCTTAGGTATTCCAACCCTCGACGGCCTGGGCGCCGTCGGCGACGGTGCGCATGCCAGCCACGAGCACGTCATCGCGGCGGAACTGCCCCGCCGGGCAGCGCTGTTGGCGGGGTTGATTCAAGCCATCCGGTGAGAAAAGCTTGTTTTGACGCGCTCGCGGAGACAGCCTAAAATTTAACCAGTTGCACCCGTTGCGAACCGGAGATGCACCGGGCTGTGCTCAAGGAGGTTGATATGGAAGGCCTGTTCCAGCCCATGCACCTGATCGTCATCCTGATCATCGTCCTGCTCATTTTTGGTCCCAAGAAGCTGGGCGACCTGGGCAAAGGACTAGGTGAGGGGATTCGCAATTTCAAGTCGTCGATGAACGAGGGCAACGCTGCGGCAAACAAAACTACCCCTACGCCGCCGCCGACGACCACTACAACTACGACCACCGAAGAAAAAAAGTAGCGCGTCCGGTCAAAGAATCGTCCGGCCCGACTCTGTTTCCAGTGCTTGCAACAGCCGGCAAACCCGCGCCACCGGCAGTCCCACCACATTGAAGTAGCAGCCTTCGACACGGCCGATCCAGCGCGAGGCGATTCCCTGGATGCCGTACGCTCCAGCCTTGTCCATTGGCTCGCCACTGCGCACGTACTCGACGATGTCGTGGTCCGACATGTCGTTGAAGAACACTTGCGTCATCTCGGCTTCGGTACGCTCGAATTCCGCCGCGACCACGCTGACTCCCGTGATCACCTGGTGATGCCGTCCCGAAAGCAGGCGGAGCATGCGCGCCGCATCATCGGCATCGGCAGGCTTCTCCAGCAATTGGCCACCAACGATGACGATGGTGTCGGCTCCGAGAACGGTGTCTTGCGGGTGCCGCGCGAAGACAGCGAGGGCTTTCTCGCGGGCCAGGCGCCGGGCATAGTCCAGCGGACTTTCGTCGGTCAGCGGCGCTTCCGGGACATGCGCCGGATCGACGGTGAAAGGGATGGCCGCGTTGCGCAGAAGCTCGGCACGTCGCGGCGAAGCCGAAGCGAGAATCAACATATCGTTCCGATTGTATCGGGGACGCGGCTTGTGCATCCTGAACTCTGCGTTTCACGTCTGATGTGAGGTGAAATCTGTGAGCCAGGCTCTTACTTATGGCGCGGCGCTGCGCGAAGGCGAGGTTGACTTCCGCGTGTGGGCGCCGTTTCCCGAGAAACTCACTTTGCGGCTATGGCGGAGTGGTTCTGCTGCGCAGGATCTGCCGATGCGGCGCGATGGTGAGGATTTTGTCGCCACGGTCTCCGCCGCTGCCGGAGATCGCTACGCGTATGTCTTTCCTGACGGCATGGCGATCCCTGATCCTGTCTCCCGCTTTCTTCCCGAGGGGGTGCAAGGCCCGACGGAAATTGTCGATCCGGAGAAGTTTTCCTGGAGTGATGCTGCCTGGCGCGGGCTGCAGCTGCGCGACTACGTCCTCTACGAATTGCATGTCGGCACGTTCACGCCGGAAGGGACGTTCGACGCGGCCATCCAGAAGCTGCAGTACCTGAAGCAGCTTGGCATTACCGTGGTCGAGATCATGCCGGTGGCGGCGTGCCCCGGCAGTCGCAACTGGGGCTACGACGGAGTGTCGCCGTACGCGGTGCAAGCCAACTACGGCGGTCCTGAGGGCCTGAAGCGGTTCGTGAACGCCGCGCACGAGATTGGGCTGGGCGTGATGCTCGATGTGGTCTACAACCATCTCGGGCCGGAAGGAAATTACCTGCCGAAGTTCGGTCCCTACTTCACGTCGCAGCATAAGACGCCGTGGGGCGACGCGGTCAACTACGACTGCGAAGGTTGCGAGCACGTGCGCCGGTACGTGGTGGAGAATGCGCTGTACTGGATCGGCGAGTACCATCTCGACGGCCTGCGGCTGGATGCGGTGCAGACCATCAAAGACGATTCGCCCAAGCATATCGTTGCCGAACTGCAGGAGCGGGTGCAGAAGTTCGCAGGCGAGTTGGGTCGAAGTGTCTGCGTGATTGCCGAGACCGATGAGAACGACTCGCGCTACATCAAGCCGGCGAGCGAGGGTGGCTACGGTCTGAATGCCTTCTGGAGCGACGACTTTCATCACGCGGTCCACGCCTTCTTCACCGGCGAGCGGCAAGGCTATTACCAGGACTTCGGCGATCCGCAGCAGATTGCGCGCGCGTTGCGTGACGGCTATGTCTTCCAGGGCGAGCAGTTCGGCTTCTGGAACCGGCCGCGCGGAACCAGCGCGAAGGATGTGCCGCTGCCGGCCAATGTCATCTGCATTCAGAACCACGATCAGATTGGCAACCGCGCCAAAGGCGAGCGGCTGACGGCGCTGATCCCGCGCGGCGCACGCAAGCTTGCGGCGGCGTTGCTGCTGCTGGCGCCGCACACGCCGTTGCTGTTCATGGGGCAGGAGTATGACGAGGCTGCGCCGTTTCAGTTCTTCGCCGACTTTCAGGATCCGGCGTTGAAGAAGGCGGTGAGCGAAGGTCGCCGCAGCGAGTTCAAGGATTTCGATTTCAACGAGGTGCCTGATCCGGAAGACCCGGCGACGTTCCAGCGTTCGAAGCTGACGTGGGCTGGAGCGCCGGAGAATCGCGAGATGCTGGAGTGGTATCGGCAGCTGCTGCAATTGCGACGTGAACGCGTTATGGGCGGCGAGCGAACTGCCGACGTGAAGTATGAAGACGGAGTGCTGTCGATGGCCGTGCCGGCGCACGAGCCGAAGATCATTGTGCAAGCTGCTTTGAAGGCGGGAGCGTCGTTACCGCGCGTGGAAGAGGGTTGGCGCGAGGCGATGCAGTCTGATGAAGATGGCTATGAGGTGCGAGTGTTTGTGCAGTGAGAAAGTCGCCAGGTGAGTCTGGAACCCGCTTCAGCGATGTGTGGCGCACAATGCAGCGACCAAATGAATGGGGCAATGCATCGACCAAGTGCTTGGGCACAGTGCATTGAGCGCAATGCATGGAGCACAATGCATGGAGCAGAATGGGTGGAGCACCCCTTCAGGGGTGCATCTCGCGCTTGGATAGTCTGACCGGCTTCAGCCGCTAAGGTAACCGCGCCGCCCATAGAACAGGACCTCAGGCGCTAAAGCGCTCCGCCTTACAACAGGAAAAATGCACGCCTGAAGGCGTGCTCCACCCAGGCACAAACAAGCAAATGCCTGAGCAGAGTGCGGAAGGTTTTTCCAACTCTGGTGCCGCCGGCTGAAGCCGGCTCGGGACATCCTAAAAGCCTTGATCGGCACGACTGAAGTCGTGCCCTGACACAGGCTCGCCTGACGAGTTTTTCAGCCGCCTGCGGGTCGTGCCCTGACACAGGCTCGGCTTCTTCGAGCATCGCTCCACTCTGGGCCGAGTTCTTCAACAGCCCGCGAATTGTGCCGTGACACAAAGCGATGGAAGGCGTCTTCTAGCAGCCTGCGAAGTCATGCCCTGGCCGAGGCCTCTGCAACCTGCGTGGTCTTAAGATTCCGCCACCAATTCGATCCGGTTGCCGAACGGATCATGCACATGCGCGCGGCGCACGCCTGGAATGTCGTCGACCTCCGTCACCTCGATGTTGCTGGATCGCAAGCGCGCGATCAGTCCATCGTAGTCGCGGCAGCGCAGCGCCGGATGCGCTTTACGCGCCGGCCGAAAATTCTCCTCGATGCCGATATGAATCTGCACCTCGCCGCTGGCGAACCACACGCCACCGCGCCTGGCCAGCAGCGGAGGCTTGGGTACCTCTTGCATGCCCAGAGCGTCGCCATAAAAGGACCTGGCCTGGTCCTCGCTGCCCGGAGGAGCGGCCAGTTGCACATGATCAATCGCTACGAATGGATTCTCAGCCACCTTGCGATGTTACCTCGCCATGCATCAGGAAGCCGCGCTGGCCTGTTAGAATCAATGGAGCGCGTCGCTACCTTCCATGGATCCAGCACTCATCCGAAATTTCGCCATCATCGCCCATATTGACCATGGGAAGAGCACCCTCGCCGACCGTCTGCTGGAGCTCACCGGCTCGCTGACGGCGCGCGAGATGCAAGCCCAGGTGCTGGACGCGATGGACCTGGAGCGCGAGCGCGGCATCACCATCAAGGCGCACTCGGTCCGCATGATGTATCCGGCGGCCGATGGCAAGACCTATCAGCTCAACCTCATCGACACGCCCGGCCACGTCGATTTCAGCTATGAAGTCTCTCGTTCGCTGGCTTCCTGCGAAGGCGCGCTGCTGGTGGTCGATGCGTCGCAGGGCGTGGAAGCGCAGACGCTGGCCAACGCCTACATCGCCATCAACAACGGCCTCGAGATTATTCCGGTCATCAACAAAATCGATTTGCCGAGCGCCGACATCGAGCGCACGAAAGAGATGATCGAGAGCGCGGTTGGGCTCGACGCGTCGCACGCGCTGCCCATCAGCGCCAAGACCGGCCTGGGCGTCCCCGACGTGCTGGAGGCGATTGTTCAACATGTTCCTCCGCCGAAAGGCCGCGCTGCCAACCAGCTTCAGGCGCTGATCTTCGATTCGTGGTTCGACTCCTACCGCGGTGTCATCGTGCTGGCCCGCGTGATTCAAGGCGTACTGAGCAAGGGTCAGCGTATTCGCCTGATGTCGAACGGACGCACCTTCGACGTGGAAACTCTGGGCGTGCTGACTCCCAAGCCAGTCGAGGTCGATCAACTTTCGGCCGGTGAAGTCGGCTTCCTCATCGCCAACATCAAGAATGTCGCCGACACCAAGATCGGCGACACGGTTACGGACGACCATCATCCCGCGATTGAGGCGCTGCCCGGCTTTGAAGAGCTGAAGCCGATGGTCTTCGCCGGAATCTACACCGTGGATGCGCACGAGCACACGCTGCTGCGCGAGGCACTGGAGAAGCTGCGGCTGAACGATTCGTCCTTCTTCTTCGAGCCGGAAAGTTCGGTGGCGCTGGGCTTCGGCTTCCGCTGCGGCTTCCTCGGCCTGCTGCACATGGAGATCATCCAGGAGCGGCTGGAGCGCGAGTACGATCTTGACCTGATCACCACCGCGCCGAGCGTGCGCTACAAGATCACGCTGACCGACGGCGCCGTCATCGAGGTCGACAATCCCTCGCGCTGGCCCGATCCAAGCGAGATCGCCAAGATCGAAGAGCCGGTCATCCTCGCGACCATCCTGACGAACGAAGAATATGTCGGCGGAATTTTGAAGCTGGTGGAAGACAAGCGCGGCAAGCAGAAAGCCTTCGAGTACGTCAGCGCGACCCGCGTGATGCTGACCTATGAACTGCCGCTGAACGAAATCGTGCTCGACTTCTACGACCGGCTGAAGACCGTTTCGCGCGGCTATGCGTCGCTCGATTATCACCTCGCCGGCCTGTGGGAGTCGCCGATGGTGAAGCTCGACATCCTGGTGTCCGGCGATCCGGTCGATGCGCTTTCCATCATCGTGCACAAGGATTTTGCCTACGACCGCGGTAAGGCGCTGGTCTCCAAGATGCGCCAGTTGATACCCCGGCAGATGTTTGAAGTCGCCATCCAGGCGGCGATCGGCGCCAAGATTATCGCGCGGGAAACCGTGGCGGCGATGCGCAAGAACGTTATCGCCAAGTGCTACGGCGGCGACATCAGCCGCAAGCGCAAGCTGCTGGAGAAACAGAAGGAAGGCAAGAAGCGCATGAAGCGCATCGGCCGCGTCGACATTCCACAAGAGGCGTTCCTGGCCGTGTTGCGCGTCGGCGAAGATTAATCATTTCCTTCGTTCGCAAGGCTCGTCTAATTCCAAATGACTTCCGTCGAGTTTCGCATTTTAGTTGCCGACGATGCTGCCGCGTGGCGACGGGTGCGGCTGGAAGCGCTCGAAGGCGATCCGGAGGCGTTCAGCGCCACCATCGAAGCGCACGGGAAGCTGACCGATGATGAGATTCGCTCGCGCATCGCTTGTGACATGTCCAACAAGTTTGTCCTTGGTGCGTTTGCGAATGGCGAATTGGTTGGCACTGCCGGATTTGTTCGCGAGCCGGGATTGAAAGAGCGCCACAAGGGATTCGTGTGGGGCGTTTATCTGCGAGCCAGCCATCGCGGCGGGGGCGTTGGCCGGCGAATGATGACGTTGCTCCTGGAGCAGGCGCGCAAGATCGAGGGACTGGAGCAGATCAACATAAGCGTGGCCACCACGCAAGCTGCGGCGAGGAAGCTGTATCGCGCGCTGGGCTTCGTTCCCTACGGATGCGAGCCGCGCGCGTTGAAGATCAACGGACGCTACATCGACGAAGAACACCTGTGGCTGCGATTGGTGTAACGTGCAATCGCAGGACAGGAAAATACCGCGGCGATGCGAATATCGCCGCGGCCATGATTGCGAAAGTGAAAGGGCATTGTTCCGCCAGAAGAAGTTAAGGGAGTTCGATGAGGCGTTCCGCAATCCAATTAACAACTTCCTCGCCGCTGGAAATCTCCTTCTTTGCTATGGACATGCAGTAGTCGATTGCTTCCTGATCGTCACAGTCGATAGCAAGGCCCATCATCGACAGAACCCAAGTGGCAGACGCCCACGCGGCTCTCTTGCTGCCATCTGTCCAGCATTGATTGATCGCGAGGTAATAGAGGATATATCCGGAGAATGTGAGCCCAGAGATTACCGTTTCCTCGTCTACGTCAGGCATTGAATATGATTCGGCACTATATGCTGCTCCCAGCGCCGACTCAACGCACCCCGGTACGGGATGGGATGGAAATCCACCGTATCTACTCATGTTTTCTGAGTAGAGGTCGAGGATTACGGAAACGTCGATCCAGTCACTCCAAGGTTCAGTGGCGCTCATTTCGCAAGCTGTTTAAGAACATTATTCCAGCGGTCGTAAATATATTTCTTGGCGGTCTCGCGATCTATCTTCGGACGGGCGTCTGCGGCACGTCTGAGGCTAATGAGCCGTGTGCGCTTGCTGTCCTGTATCGCTATTGTCCTGACGTCTTCTTTGCGCAATGAAATTGCTTTGTCCACTTCGGTTGGACTGGCTGTAGTTGAGACAAACGAGTCACCATATTTAATCTTGACTTCACTTTTCCCTGGCTCGAAGCCAACTCCCACCACGTTCCCCTCGAAGGTGCGGAGCACAGGGAGGTCCGGCGCGAGTTCGACTAGCTTGACTTCCCCTACCTCGACACGCTTCTTGGACAATGCGCCGTCGTAAATTTCGTAAACTTGTCGGGTTGTGCCGGGCGGCAAGGACCTTAGATAAGTTCGGACAGCGCCGTTGACAGGATACCCCTTCGTCTCTCGATCAATGTCCTCGAGCAATGCGACTGCCGAGGTCTCCTCTAGCGACATGAAAGGAATCTGCTGGGGGGGACTGTGGAAGGTTACCAGCCCATTGAATCCCGAAGAGTTCTGCTTAATCCCAGTAATTTCAATGTCAATGTTCTTGGCTGCAGTGACGAGTCTTCCCTTTTGCGATCCCTCGCCCTCCATAGCATTGCTAACAATTTCGTTAGCGATGCGACGCAAAGCGACTAGCAGGAGTTTGAGGGATTCACCATAAGCGCCGATGCTAAGGCGATGCTCTGCAAGGCCCGGGACCACTCCATCCCACGTGATTTGGATTTCGGTAGGCATGTCGCAGATTAGCGGGTGCTCAGAACCGCGATATCATGACAGCTGTGAGCACCCAAAGCAAGAAGCAAAATCGCTACCCCACACGACATTGGACGCGTGCCGACTTCATGCGGTTGTGACAAAAAGCGATCAAGGCGCCCGCTACTAGTTAAGTGTAACTGATGTTATGCGTGCACCAGCATATGTTTTTCCGTGCGGGAGCGCCCTTCGGCGTCGGCAGCCTTCAGGGCCGCAAACACCCGCTGCGGGGTCACTTCGCACGGAGCGTTGTGAATGGTCTCGCCCGGAGCGCAGGATGCGGTGGCCACGTCCATCAACTGCTTGTCGGTGATCTTGCCGAGGCCAATCTGCTCCAGAGTGATCGGCAGGCCGACCGCTTCGCAGAAGTCATACACTTCTTTGATGACGGACGGCGGACGGTCGGTGAGCATCAGCAGCGCAAGCGTTCCGATGGCAACCTTCTCGCCATGCCAGAAGTGATGCGTCTCCGGCACGATGGTCAGGCCGTTGTGGATAGCATGCGCGCCCGAAAGGCCGCCGCTCTCGAAGCCCAGCCCGCTCAGCAGCGTGTTGGCTTCCACGATGTGCTCCAGCGCCGGAGTGACAACGCCGGCTTCGCAGGCCAGCTTGGCCGCCGTGCCGTAGTTCAGCAGCGTGTCATAGCAGAGCCGCGCCAGCGCATAGGCTGACATGGAGCCGACGCGTCCGGTCATGTTGCCGGCGTGCTTGATCTGGCAGTCCTCGGCTTCGAACCAGGTGGAGAGGGCGTCGCCCATGCCCGACACCAGGAAGCGAACCGGGGCCTTGCAGATGATCGCCGTGTCGACGATCACGACTTCCGGATTGCGCGGATAAATCAGGTAGCGCGAGAACTCGCCGGTCGGCGTGTAGATGACCGACAGCGCGCTGCAGGGAGCGTCGGTCGAGGCCAGCGTGGGAACAATGGCGACCGGTTTGTGAATGCTGTAGCCGACAGCCTTCGCGGTGTCCAGCGACTTGCCGCCGCCGACGCCGATGATGACGTCGCACTCTTCCTTGCGTGCGAGCTTGGACAGGCGCTCGATCTCGGGATCGCAGCACTCGCCGCAGAACTCATTGCAAACGAAAGTTACGCCATCGCCCGACTTCAGATACGGGGCGACAAGCTTGTCGACCGAACGGTCGACCACGACAAGAGCTTTCTTGCCGAGACGTGCGATCTCCTCGCGCAGCGAATACAGAGCGCCGGCGCCCTGTACATAGCGGCCCGGGAAAATGGATGTGCTGATCTTGGTGGGTACTTCCGGCTCCATAGTCTTCTCCTCGACGACATTGGGTTTGTTGGTGGGTTTCAAACGGAACCTCCTCTACGTGTCTTGAGAGACACTGCAAATCTGCACCTCAACGCTATGCCCCGAGGTGCGCGCCTTCAGTGACCGGTATCACGCCGAGCGGTGCCATCTCATTTCGGGAAGAGTTGAGGAAAAAGAAAAAGGTGCGAATTGAATCCGCACCTTTCGTTCCGGAATGCTGAATGGTTACAGGATGTAGCGCGACAGGTCCTGATCTTTGACGATGTCGGTGAGCGCATTACGCACATAGTCGGCATCGACCACGACGTGCTTTTCCTGCATATCGGGCGCTTCGAAGCTGATGATGTCGAGCACCTTCTCCATGATGGTGTGCAGGCGGCGCGCGCCGATGTTCTCGGTACCTTCATTCACCTTGAAGGCAAAGTTCGCCACTTCCTGCAATGCCTCCGGAGTGAATTCCAGCTTCAGGCCCTCGGTGTCGAGCAGCGCGGTGTACTGCTTGGTGAGCGACGACTTCGGCTCCGTCAGAATCTTGATGAAGTCTTCGACGGTCAGCGATTGCAGCTCCACGCGAATGGGGAAGCGGCCCTGCAACTCGGGAATCAAATCGCTGGGCTTGGAGACGTGGAACGCGCCGGCGGCGATGAACAGGATGTGGTCGGTGCGCACCATGCCGTAACGGGTGTTGACGGTCGTGCCTTCGACGATGGGCAGAATGTCGCGCTGCACGCCTTCGCGGGAGACGTCGGGGCCGTGACCGCCTTCGCGGCCGGCGATCTTGTCGATTTCGTCGAGGAAGATGATGCCGGAGTTTTCCACGCGCTCGACGGCGATGCGGGTGACCTGGTCCATATCGACCAGGCGCTGCTCTTCTTCCTGGATCAGGTATTCGAAGGCTTCGCTGACCTTCATCTTCCGCTTCTTGGTGCGCTGTCCGAAGATGTTCGGCAACATGTCCTTGATGTTGACGTCCATCTCTTCCACGCCCTGGTTGCTGATGATCTCGAACGCCGGCATCGACTTCTCGCGGACATCGAGCTCGACCATGCGTTCGTCGAGCTTGCCCTCGCGCAACTGCTGACGCAGCTTTTCGCGGGTGCGCGACCCGGGTTCGCCGGCCAGCAAAGGCTGATTGTCAACGTTGAAACCGATCTGCTGATCGGCCGCGGGCTTCGCCGGGACCTGCGAAGGCATCGACGGCAGCAGAAGATCGAGCAGCCGCTCTTCGGCGTTCAGCTCCGCCTTGTCCTGAACATCTTCCAGCTTCTCCTCGCGCACCATGTCGATGGCGATCTCCACCAGGTCGCGGATCATCGATTCAACATCGCGTCCGACATAGCCGACCTCGGTGAACTTGGAGGCTTCCACCTTCATGAAGGGCGAGTTGGCGAGCTTGGCCAGGCGGCGGGCGATTTCAGTTTTGCCGACGCCGGTCGGGCCCATCATGATGATGTTCTTGGGGATGACCTCTTCAGCCAACTCGGGCGTCAGCTTCTGGCGGCGCATGCGATTGCGCAGGGCGATGGCGACAGCGCGCTTGGCCTGGTGCTGGCCTACGACGTACTTGTCGAGTTCGCGAACGATTTCGCGCGGGGTGAGCTCGTCGAGGGCGACGTGCTCGTCATCGGAAGTTGCGGGAAGATAAATAGCCAAGGGAAACCTCGGTGGCCAGTGGCTAGTGACCAGTGGCCAGTACAGCATCGGTTAAAGAAGGGGGCCGCGTTACATGCAACTCGGGCCTTACCGGCCACTGACCACTAGTCACTGGCCACTTTCTCACAGCTCTTCAATAGTGAAGTTATCGTTGGTGTAAATGCAGATCTTGCCGGCGATCTTCATCGCTTCCTCGGCGATTTGCCGGGGCGGAAGCTGCGTGTGCTCCATTAAGGCCGTCGCTGCCGCCGTGGCGTAAGGACCGCCGCTACCGATGGCCGCGATGCCGGTGTCGGGCTCGATGACGTCGCCCTGACCGCTGATCAGGAAGGTCTGGTTCTCGTCCGCGACCAGCAGAAGTGCTTCGAGCGAGCGCAGCATTTTGTCGGTGCGCCAATCCTTGGCCAACTCGACTGCCGCGCGGCCCAGGTTCCCGTGATACTGCTCCAGCTTCGACTCGAAGCGGGCGAACAGCGAGAAAGCATCGGCGGTCGATCCGGCGAATCCGGCGAGGATCTTGTCCTGATAGAGGCGGCGAATCTTGCGCGCCGTGTGTTTGATGACGCCTTCGCCGAGGGTGACCTGGCCGTCTCCAGCCATCACCACCTTGCCATCGCGACGAACGCAAAGAACTGTAGTGGAACGAATTAGTCGTTTTCCAGCCATGAATGAAGTTGATTATAACAGGGTTAAAAGGGGCAAAGCTAAAACTTGAGTGGACAACACTCAAGTTTAACCAGTGCCGACGTCCAGAATCGTACGGTGCCGTTTGGATTTATATGCTGGATGATCTTCGATGGTCCGCAACTCGTTACGTCCCCATAGCGCAAGTTGCCTGCTACCTATCGATCGGTGGAGGAGGCTACTCGAAAATTTCGTTCAGCAACACACCGCCCTAGACTGCGGTTCTTAGAGTTAGGCACGGCGTAAACATACAAGGAGCGGCAGCTACGGCGTGATCTTCCAGGCCACACCACAGCCGTTGCCGAATTCGCAGCTGCCGCCCGTGCCACCGTACTGCGACGTGCCGTAGAGATTGCCATCCGTATCCAATGCCATGGTTCCCAGGGGACCGCTGCCGTCGGCGCCGCCGGTGAAATCGTGTAAGTCGGTGTAGGTCCAGCTTCCATTGTTGAATGTCAGCTTAAAAACCGAGCCCAGACGGTTGGCCCCGTCAGCTGTGGTGGTTCCGTACAGATTGCCGGCCGCGTCCATGGTCATTGCTGATTCGGATCCGCCTGCCATGGGCCCCACCGGACAATAAATCGGAAGAAACGTCCAGCCGACGCCCCTGGAACTCAGTTCGTAGACCACGCCGCCGCAACCGCTCGTGCCTCCATTTGCCGTCATACCGTAGGCATTTCCCGCGGCATCCAGCACGAGGCCGCCGACCGGCTCTCCTCCGTCACCCAGGTTTTGAAACTGATGCATGGTGCTCTCGGTCCAGCCCGAGCCGGAAGGCGTAAGCTGATAGGCGGTCCCACCCTGACAACCGAGGTTCCCATCCCCGGTGCCATAAAGCCGGCCCTCAGCATCCATGGCGACGCCCGAAAATGGCGTCGCACCATCGGCGCCACAGGTGAAGCGATAAAGCACTTTATACGTCCATGCCCCTTTGGAGGGTGAAAGCTCGAAGACCGTGCCGCAACCTCCGGACGAGCAAGGTCCCGTCCCTCCGGCAGAAGCTGTCCCATAGATATTGCCCGCGCTGTCGAAGATCAGCGAGCCCCACCACGGCAAAACGCCCTCGCCGTCGTTGTACGCGCCGAAGGTGTGAATCACTGTCTCGTTCCATGTCGCGGTAGCGTTGCCCAGAGCGCGCATGGGCGGCTGCAGCCGATAGATGTTGCCTGTGCCTTGGGCGCCTCCGAACTCGGTTGTGCCGTAAAGTGTTCCGTCGGAAGCGACGGTGACATTGGCTTCCGGCCCATCTCCGTCAATTCCATGAAAGCGGTAGAGCGTGCTGAATGTTCCCGCGCGCGAAACGCGAAACACCGTGCCGCACCCGCTCAGGCAACTCTGGTTGGCGCCGTAGGTGGTCGTGCCGTAAACATTGCCGCCCCGATCCAACGTCAAGCCGCTGAGGGGCATAAAACCATCCTCCCCTCCGGTGAATTCATGCAGTACCGTGAATGTTTGCGCCGCTGCCGTTGTAACAAGGGTCAGAACAAAGAAGAGCGCCAGCATGGTGGCGATGCGCAGCGGCGTACCAATCAAAATCAACGGGGAGTGCCTTGTCGAGTTGGACACGATTGGCTCCTCCAATGAGTGCGCATGCTCACTGGCGGTAGCACTTTACAGCAACTACTGTCGTTAGTTCCAGCGGAATAAGATTTCTTGGCGTTGTCGGCTCGATACTTAGTTTTGAATCGAACTGATGCGGATGGGATTAGTTTGATGGTTCGCGATGATTGACGAAATCAGGCCGCTGCACTCAGGACGATTCGGTTATGAGTGATATGGCGACTTCTCGTAAGTTACTACATAGCGTTGCCTTACAATTCGAGCAATGAACCGGTATCGGCAAATCGCGTGTTGGGCTGCGTTGTGCGTCGGCATTGCCAGCTCCTGCAAACCCAGCTTGGCGCAAATTTCACCTGAGTCTCTGATGGCAGGCTCCTGCCGCCTATTCACACAGCACTTTTACGACTGGTACGCTCCGCTCACACAAAAGAACCTGAGTCGGCCCGCATGGAATTTAGCGTTGCAGCGTAAGGCGAACACGTTTAGCCCAGAACTCTTTCGAGCATTGAAGCAGGATTCTGACGCTCAGGCGCGAGCCACAGAAATCGTCGGACTGGATTATGACCCCTTCTTGAACAGCCAAGACCCAGCGGACCACTATCAGGCTCGGCAAGTTACATGGAAGGACGGAAGGTGCTCGGTCGAATTATGGCGTGCTTCGCCAACGGACACTGCCGCGAAATCAGGCAAACCGGATGTAGTGGCGGAATTAGACCAGCAGAATCAAGGGTGGCGCTTCTTGAACTTCTACTACCCTAGCGAGAAGACGAACCTTCTCAAGCAGTTGCAGCAGCTAAAGCAGGCGCGAGCCAAACACTGAAGTTGTCCGCAGAACCATCGTTGGCGTAAACAGGCCTTATCATAAGCAATCCGCCCGAACCCGATCACTTATCAAATGGCGATGTTACGACAGCAATCCGGCCAACGAGCCTTGCCGGAGTCATCTTTCTAACGAAACGTCTTGGTGCCGTGCCACGAGATTACTACCAATGCAATGCTTTGCTCTGACGGTTTGTTGTACTCGGCTCAATTCAGTCCCTTCGACAGATGGCTTATCCGAGTTCAACTCGACCACCTGCCCTGTGACTTTGTTCACGCCGAAATAGCCGATCATGCCGTTATCCAGAGGAGTCGTTGGCAAGCTCTTGCTGGAAAGCATCTCGTAGAAATAGAACTCGTCTGTGCGATACGAGGCACTCGGAGACCACGTCACGATGGACAGCTCGCCACCGAGTTTTTCCGCTTCCAATGCCTCTGGAATCACCCGGAGTAGGCTTTCTGCTTCCTTTGTGGACAATCGGGTGGCAGAACACTGCGCTTGGCAGTTGGTGCCGGGCACCAGCAAGTTCAGAGTGTAGGCGATCAACAATACCGTTATCGAATGGCGCATCGTCTTGACGAAGGGCAGTTTACCGCATCTAGTGAGGCCCACAGCAGGGATTGTTGGCGATAACAGGCCACAGCACAAGTTACGGCTGAAGCAAGCTCCAGCCTTACTTAATCTCTTTCACCGGCAGAAGGGTGCCGTACTCCTGGCCGCTGTTGTCGACGGCGCGGGCGACGATGGAGTCGAAGGCGTCGCGCAGCTCGGGATACTTGGCCACAATCGCCTTGATGACTGCCATGTTGTCCTGGAAGGCGATGGCGGAATTGCCGGCGTTGGCGTTGGTGTAACGAACCCGCAAATCAAGTTTGTTGTCGACCGGGACAGCCACGAGCTCGGTGATTTGATAGGTCTTGCCGTTGGCCGAGAGCGACAGGGGCGCGCTCTGGCTGGGCAGGTCGCCGGGGCGGGCGCTGGACATCTCGGTCGAGAGCTTGTCGAGCTGCGGGGTGCTCATGAAGTTGACCGGCGCCAGCAGGTCCCACGCTGTCAGATAATATAGCCAGGCATCGTGCGAGCTGGTTCTTCGCCTTGAAGTCGCGAGCCTTGTCCAGATACCAGTCGCCGTCGTGACCGCCAATCGAGTTCAGCCGCGGGAAGTAACCGGCCAGCTTCCACGCGCTGCCCATCTCCTGAAGAACCAGGGTGAGCGTGATCGGGTCCTTGCCATTCACCTTCTGGATGGCCACGGCGTAGCGTCCGGGCGGCAGGTTGGGAATGGAGAAGCCGACGCGGTCTGACGAGTTATAGATGCCGCAGTAGAAGTCGGCCTGGGGCAGAGCCGCCTTGGCTTGCGAGGCGTCGAGCAGATAGGTGCCGGTGATGGTGGCCGTGCCGTCGCTGAAGTATTGCTTGTTGCTGACGACTGCCTGCTCGATGGAGCCGAAATTTCCTGCGATCGCGGGGATCGCGTTGGCCTTCAATCCGGCAACGTCGCCGCTTTTCGACATGTTCAGATATTGCGTGGCGGCGGCGTCGATCGCAGTTTTCGTGGGAGCATCCAGATCGGCTCCCGAAGCGCACGACTGCGCGCGAGAGAGCGGACAGCCGGCGAGAATCACTACTGCCACGGCGAACAAATGGAAGGCGGAACGCAAGAATGGCGAGGAGTTGTTGAACGTTCGACACATGTCTTCACCCACAGGATGGCGCGGCCTGGGGCCGCTGTTGATTCGTAAATCGTAAGATGCTGCCTGAGCTGCCGAACGTGGCCAGCGACCCGGGCATGAAAGAATTTATGGTGAATGCGGCGGCGGCAATGAAAGCGCAGTTAGAATAGGAAATAGCAGTGAAACCAAGCAGCTTCATTGACGTCCAACACCCTATGGTACGCCTCGGAAAGCAGTTTGCGTGGACAGCGCTGGTAGCCACGGCGATTCTGTGGCCCGCTGGACGGGCGGTGGCGCAGACCACCAATCCTGCGCCCACGGCGACGGCGGGAGCAGCAAAGCCTGCCGCGACAACTGCGACGGCAACCCAGGCGGCGACACCGCACAAAGCTAGAACCCATCATAAGAAAGCTGCGCCGGTAGCTGAGGTGCCGCAAACACCGGCTCCGCCGCCAACTCTGGAGCAGCAATCCCCGATAGCGCCGGTCGTCAGCTACCGCAACGGACAGTTGACCATCAGCGCTCCGAACTCCACGCTGTCGTCGATTCTGCGAGCCGTGCAGTTGCAGACGGGCGCGGCGATGGACATCCCGTCGGGCGCGAGCAGCGAACGCGTTGCCACGCAGATTGGTCCGGGACTGCCCCGCGATGTGTTGAACACACTGCTGAACGGTTCGAAGTTCGACTACGTGATTCTGGGTGTGGCCGGCAATCCGGGCGCGATCCAGAGAGTGCTGCTGACGCCCAAGCAGGCTGCCGGCGCAGCGGGCACGCAGACGGCCAGCGCTCCTCCGCCGTCTGCCTCTGAGGATGAAGACAATTCTTCGGCTGATGCCGGTGGCGAGTCGGAGTATCCGGGACCTCCGGAACAGCCGACTCCGCCGGGCGCATTCCGCCGGCCGGGTGGAGCTCCGGGTGGGCAGTCGTTTCAGCAACAGCAGCAGCAGGTAAACGAGGAAAATCCCACACCGTTCGCTACGCCTAACGATCCTAATATCGTGAAGACTCCCGAGCAGCTGATGCAGGAGTTGCAGCAGATGCAGCAACAGCAGCAGCAGTATCAGGAGCAGCTGAATCCAGCCAACCAGAATCCTCAGTAAGCGCCAGCGCTAGACTTTGACAACAGCGGGCGCTTCAGCCAGCTCGCGCAAAGACGGCCCGTAAGGCTCGCGTACAACGCCACGCTCGGTGATGATCGCCGAGACGTACTCATGGGGCGTGACGTCGAACGCCGGATTCTCGACCTTCACACCGTCCGGCGCAATCTGCTTGCCCGCGAGGTGAGTGACTTCTGAGGCAGATCTTTGTTCGATCGGAATCTGGCTTCCGTCCACAGTCTCGAGGTCGACGGTCGAAAACGGAGCCGCAACATAAAACGGGATGCCGTGCTCCTTGGCCAGCACAGCTACGGTGTAGGTGCCGATCTTGTTGGCGACATCGCCGTTGGCGGCAATGCGGTCGGCGCCGACGATGACGGCCTGAATCTTGCCCTGCCGCATCATCGCGCCGGCCATGTTGTCAGAGATGACGGTGGTGGGAATGCCGTCTTTCATCAGCTCCCACGCTGTCAGACGTGAGCCCTGAAGGAAAGGGCGGGTTTCATCGGCGAAGACCTGGATCTTCTTGCCGGAATCGAAGGCAGCGCGAATCACGCCCAGCGCCGTGCCGTAGCCGGCGGTGGCCAGCGCTCCGGCATTGCAGTGGGTGAGGACTCCGCCGCTGGAAGGCAGCAGCACCGCGCCGTGCTGCCCCATCGCCTGATTGCTGGCAATGTCTTCGTCGTGCATTCTCTGCGCTTCGGCAACCAGCGCCTGCTTGATGGCCGGTATCGGCTGATCGCTGACTTCGGCGAACTTCTGCTGCATGCGGCGAATGCCCCAGAACAGGTTGACCGCAGTAGGACGGGTCGCGCCGATCACTTCGCAGATTTGCGCGAACTCGCGCTTCAGTTCGTCCTTGTCGGCGGCCTTCGACTTTTGCACGCCGAGCGCGACGCCCATGCCTGCGGTGACACCGATAGCCGGCGCTCCGCGCACAATCATGGTTCGGATGGCGTCGGCGACTTCTTCATAGGTCTTGCAGGTAACGTAAATCTCTTCGGTGGGCAGCTTCGTCTGATCGATGAAGCACACACCGTCGTCCGTCCATTCCACAGTCTTGATCATAAGTGTCTATCGTCTCAGGGTCGGGCAGTCACGGCTGATTCTCATGGCCGGCTTCAGCCACCGAGGTGTTTCTGTTGCAACTCCACCCGCGAACCCGCTCAGGAACGGTGAGCCTCACAACGATTGCCGGGCGTGTTGGTCACGGCCGGACGGTCGCAAAAATCGCACTTCGCGCTCACGGCGAAGATAGGCGGCGGGCCGTTCTTCACGTGTTCCGCGCGCACGTCGTTTGCGGTAAACAGCGCGATAAAGGGCGCGGGCGCGGCAGCCTTTTCGACATTGGCTCGCCCTCCGGCTTCTTCGCGTTCCACCAGGCAAAGCACGCCGACAATCTCAAAGCCATATTCGCGAGCTGCTTCAATCGCCTGAATGGTGGAAGCGCCGGTGGTGCAGACATCGTCGACCACCACGACCCGCGCGGGCTTGTCGCGAAAGCCTTCGATCCGCTGGCCGGTTCCGTGCGTCTTCTCCGCCTTGCGCACCAGGAAGCCGTTAATGGGCTTGCCATGCTGCGCGCTGATCACGGAGGTCGCGACGACAATCGGGTCGGCGCCCATGGTCAGGCCGCCGATAGCATCGGCTTTCCAGCCGCGGCTGTGAATTTCCTGCAGCACCGTCTCGCCGGTGAGCAGAGCCCCGGTCGCGTCCAGAGTGGTCAGGCGGCAATCGATGTAGTAGTCGCTGGTGCCGCCGCTGGATAGCTTGAACTGGCCCAGGCGAAACGATTTCTGAGCTAACAACGACAAGAGTTTTGCGCGAGAGTCTGCTGCCATATTTTCACGATACCATTTTCAGCCGGTCACTTTTTCCAGATGACGGTAGTGATCGCTGGCCAGCCAGAGGGCGGCGAACAGCGCGAAATTGTATCCGCAGTGCATCAGGAACGAGGAAGCGACGGAGTCGGTTTTGACGCGGACAATGGTGAAAACCGCCCCCACAACAAAGATGCTGAGCACCGGCGCCCACGCGTAGCCGAGCTGCGCGCCATGGATTGCCGCGAAGGCCAGGGCGGTCAGCAACACGCCGGTCACCAGTCCAAACGATCGCCGCAGAAGTGGATACAGCAAGCCGCGAAAGAACACTTCCTCCAGCAGGGGCGCCAGGGTCACGCCAAAGATGGCCATCATGTAGGCGCTGGCGGCGTCGTGGAAGTACGTGTCCATCGGCAGCGACTTCGGAATCGGCAGGAATCGCGCCAGGCCGTCGACGACTAAAGCCAGAATGACGCCGCAAGCGATGAAGGCCGGCGCCGTTGGCCCGGGCCAGTGCCAGCGGATTGCCTCTCCGAACGGTTCCTGGGAGCGCGACCGTACCAGCATGTACATGAACAGCAGAACGACCGGGTAAGCCGCAGCCTGGGATCCGATGACGATCTTGGCGTTGGTGGCCAGTTCGAGAAATGTAGAGTGCCGGAACTCGGGGAAGCCGCGAGCCACGAACAGCGCAATTATCGTGAAAACGAAAATGGTAAGGGCTGTGAAGACGGCAATCCAAAGCACATCCCAGCCTCGCCAGGCGGGAAACGGCGGCTCAGGCGGAGCGATTGGGCCTTCGGCCAGCGCGAAGCTGTCGCCTTCGAGAATGGGCGAAGGTATTGACGATCCCTCGACGGGTTCAGGCAGAGACTCTGGTGTCAGTGACATGCAATCTTCGTTTCGGATACTTACGAGCCGGAAGCCGCTTCGTCGCTCGTCTTCATATTGGACGCTCGCGGCAACACTTTCGCTAATATTTGTCCGGTGTAGGACTTCTTCACCCGCGCCACCTGCTCCGGCGAACCTTGGGCAACAATGCGGCCGCCCTCTTCGCCGCCTTCCGGCCCCAAGTCAATAATCCAGTCCGCATTGCGAATCACGTCGAGGTTGTGCTCGATGATGATGATGCTGTTTCCCAAGTCCGTCAACCGGTGCAGCACTTCCAGCAGCTTGCTGACATCGTCGAAGTGCAGGCCGGTGGTGGGCTCGTCCAGCAGGTAGAGGGTTTTGCCGGTCTGGCGCTTGCTCAACTCGCGCGCCAGTTTGATGCGCTGCGCCTCGCCGCCCGACAGCGTCACCGCCGACTGGCCAAGGTGGATGTAGCCGAGTCCGACGTCGACCAGCGTCTGCAGCTTCTGCTTGATCTGGGGAATGTTCTCCAGAATCGGCAGCGCGTCGGCCACTGGCGTTTCCAGCAGATCGGCAATGGAATTTCCCTTGTACTTCACCGCCAGGGTCTCGTGGTTGTAGCGCTTGCCCCCGCACACCTCGCAGAGTACGTAAACGTCAGGCAGGAAGTTCATCTCGATGCGGCGCTGGCCTTCGCCCTGGCAGGCTTCGCAACGTCCGCCGGCAACGTTGAACGAGAACCGCCCCGCTTTGTAGCCACGCTCACGCGATTCCGGCAGCATGGCGTAGAGGTCGCGGATTTGCGTGAATACCCCGGTGTAAGTCGCAGGATTCGAGCGCGGCGTGCGTCCGATGGGCGACTGGTCGATGCGGATGACCTTGTCGATGAACTCGGTGCCGCTGATCGACTTGTGCTCGCCCGCTTCTTCCCGCGAGCGGTACAGGCTGTTGGCCAGAGCGCGATAGAGAATGTCGTTCACCAGGGTTGATTTGCCGGAACCCGAGACGCCGGTGACCACCGTCATGACGCCCAGCGGGAAGGTGACGTCGAGATTCTTCAGGTTGTTCTCGCGCGCGCCCAGAATGGTGATTGCTTTCCCGTTCGGCTGCCGCCGGACATGCCGATCCGTGATCTGCTTCTGCCCGGAGATGTACTGGCCGGTCAGAGAATTGGGCGCTGCCTGAATGTCGTCGGGCGTACCGCTGGCGACCACTTCGCCACCATGACGGCCGGCGCCCGGCCCCAGGTCGATGACATAGTCGGCGCGGCGAATCGTGTCTTCGTCATGTTCGACCACCAGCACCGTATTGCCCAGGTCGCGCAACGATTCCAGGGCGCGCAGCAGGCGGTCGTTGTCGCGATGATGCAGGCCGATCGACGGCTCGTCCAGAACGTAGAGAACGCCGCGCAGCTTGGAACCGATCTGCGTCGCCAGCCGGATGCGCTGGCCCTCACCGCCGCTCAGCGTCGCCGCCGAGCGGTCCAGCGAGATGTAGCCAAGCCCGACCGCGTTCAGAAATCCCAGACGCTCGGCAACTTCTTTCAGAATTCGTCCGGCAATCTTCTGCTCGCGCTCCGAGAGCGTGATCTTCGCCGCCGCTTCCACCGCGCGCGAGACGGGCAGCGCTGTGAAGTCGGCGATCGACATGCCGTTGACCTTTACGGCCAGGCTCTCAGGACGCAGCCGCTTGCCATGACACGCCGGGCACTTGGTGGCCGACATGTGATCGAGCAGCCAGTCGCGATAGGTCTCCGACGAGCTCTCTTCCATCGCCTGCCGCAGGTAGTGGAAGATGCCGAGAAAGCCGCGTTTCTTACCGTTCGCTTCGGGACCGTAGAGGATGAGGTTCTGCGTCTTGCGCGGCAGCTGCTCAAACGGCGTGGATAGGTCGAAGCCATGCGCCTGCGCCGCCAGTTGCAGCGTGCGAATCATGTTCTGCGATGCCGAGCCCGGACCCAGCCCACCATCCAGCAGCGGCTTGGACCAGTCGGTGATGACCTTCGCCGGATCGAAATCGTACTTGCTGCCCAGGCCGTTACATTCCGGGCAGGCGCCATACAAGCTGTTGAACGAGAACGAGCGCGGCTCCAGCACCGGCACGTTGATCCCGCACTCCGGGCAAGCCAGCTTCGAGGAATACAGCCGCTCCTCGCCGCCGACCACCACCACCTGCACCAGCCCGTTGGCCATCTTCATCGCCAGTTCGACGGAGGCGGCCAGCCGCCGCTCGATGCCCGGCTTCACCAGCAGGCGATCGACAACCAGTTCGATGGTGTGGTTCTTGCGCCGGTCGAGCTTGATCTCGTCGTCGGCGATATTGCGCAGCTCGCCATCGATTCGCGCCCGGGTGTAGCCCTGCTGGACGAGTTTGTCGAGCTCCTTCTTGAATTCGCCTTTGCGGCCGCGAACGATGGGCGCCAGCACCATGACGCGGTCTTCCGGCTTCAACTCCATCACCTGCTGCACAATCTGGTCGGCCGATTGCCGCGAGATTGGGCTTCCGCATTGCGGGCAGTGCGGCACGCCCACCGACGAATACAGCAGGCGCAGGTAGTCGTAGATTTCAGTGATGGTGCCGACGGTCGAGCGCGGGCTGCGGCTGGTCGTCTTCTGCTCGATGGCGATCGAGGGGCTCAGCCCGTCGATGCTGTCGACATCGGGCCGCTCCATCTGGTCGAGGAACTGCCGCGCGTAGGCCGAAAGCGTCTCGACGTAGCGGCGCTGGCCCTCGGCGTAAATGGTGTCGAAGGCGAGCGAGGATTTGCCCGAGCCGCTGAGGCCGGTGATCACGGTCAAGGTGTTGCGAGGGATCTCGACGTGAATGTTTTTCAGATTGTGCTGGCGCGCCCCGCGGACGCTGATACTGGAAATGCCCATGAAACGATTCGGTTCGATGCTGCTTGCCGGCCACCCGATTCCTACATTTCGGCGCATGGTCGGGTGTCACCCAGCCCCGAATTTCATCCTGAACGGCTCTGGTCAGTCCGGAAGAGGAAGAACGCAGTTCTACTCACGTATCTTAGTGGTCAATACCGGCTGGAGTCAACGCGAGGTAAAGTGGCATCATCAGAGTTATGGCTCGGCGGAGTTGGGACGTGTTTGCCAAGCCTGCCGGCGCTCTCAGCCTTAAGGAAGCGTTCGGCGCGACTGAACAATTATGACGACTTTCCTGCTTTCAACCATGCTCCTGCTGACGATCGTAGCGGCGTTTGCTTTTGGCGTCGCGGCAGGATACTGGGTCATCTGCGCATTTCTAAACCTGTTTAATCCGACGCGCACGCGCAATAAGCCAACGCGCGCTCCGGCGCTGGCGCCTTCCAGCGGCGATTAGCGGCTGCAGGTCGAGCAGGCCTTCCGATAAACCTGGCGTACAGGTAAAGCCGGAATTCAGGTGGAGCTGCCCTTCGGATAAACCCGGCCTTGAGATACATCCGGCCTCCAGGTAGAGCTGTCCTTCAGGTATATTCGGCGTTCAGGTAAAGCAGGTAGAGCTGTCCTTCAGGTAAACCTGGCCTTCACATAACGCCGGCCCAAGCAAGAACGGGTAGAGCTGGCCTTCAGGCCAGCGTAAGCCGGCTCCTTTCATGTCTGAGTCGGCTTCAGCCGACGGCACAAAATTCCCAAGCCGCTTTTTTCGGAACTGTGGACAAGCGTTTCGTCACCGCTCGCCCGTCCTGGCCCTCTGCCGGTCCCCTAACTCCTGCTAGATTGGAACGGGAGTGACTGCCATGAGTAAGCGCGAATTCTCCTTTGTCCAGCTCGACGTCTTCACCTCGCATCCGCTGGAGGGCAACCAACTTGCGGTCTTTACCGATGCCCGTGGCCTGACCGACGACGAGATGCAGAAGCTGGCGCGCGAGACCAATCTCTGCGAGACCACCTTCATCCTGCCGCGCGATGCCGAGACCGAGCGCCGGGAAGGTCGCAAGGTCCGCATCTTTACCGTTTTCGAGGAGCTGCCCTTCGCCGGACATCCCACTCTTGGGACGGCCTGGTATCTGCGCCAGCATTGCCAGCGACGATGAGATCGTGCTCGATCTGAAGGTCGGCAAAATTCCGGTGCGCTTCGAACGTCGCGATGGCCTGCTCTTCGGCGAGATGCGCCAGGCCGAGCCGCAGTTCGGAAAAACGCACTCGCACGCGGAAGTCGCCAAGGTTCTCGGTGTCCCAGTCGCCGAGTTGGACGAGAATCTGCCCATCCAAACTGTTTCGACCGGCATGCCATTCACCATGGTGCCGTTCCGCTCGCTGCCAACGTTGCAGAAGCTCAGCGTTGGCTGGAACCAGATGGCGCCGTATCTCGCGACAGTCGGCAGTCCGGCATTCTTCTATCTTGTCTGCCGCGAGACGGTCGCTCCCGAGGCGACGCTGCACGCGCGAATGATTTTTTACAACGGCGAAGATCCGGCGACGGGCTCAGCCGCGGGATGCTGCACGGCGTGGGCAGTGCGGCATGGCGTGCTCGCGTCCGATGCGCAAGGCATGATCGAGCAGGGCATCGAAACGAAACGACCGAGTGCCATCTACATTCGCGCGACGAGAGAACACGACACCGTCACCAACGTGCGCGTCGGAGGTAATGTGGTTCCCGTGATTGACGGAAAAGTTACGTTGTGATTTTTTTGAGGATATCTTGTGCAAGCTGAAAACCAGCGTCCAGAGCGGGTTTTCGCATAGGTAGAAGACCTGACGATCACCATTCATGGTGCTGTTACATTTTTTCCTTCCGCCGAAAAATAAACTTCGTAATTGATCTTTGCAGTACTTGTGCGCGTCCATAGAGCGGCTTAGTATCCGGAACACGCGCTACTGCTCTGGCGTACAACAACCACTTGGTGACTTGCCGCACGCGACCGGCATTACAGGTTTGCACGGGCGCCCCTGCGCAAGCACTCAGAGAAGGCTCGGTGGGAGGTACATGAAACCGAAACGTACGATTCTCTGCGTCGACGATGATGAACGCTCTCTCTCCATACGAAAAGTAATTCTCCAAACCCGCGGCTACCGAGTTCTAACATGCTCCGATCCGGAAGACGCCATCACTCTCGTGAAGGCCGGCGGCGTCGACCTGGTGATGACCGACCTGATGATGCCGAAGCTCAACGGAGCGCGGCTCATCGACCAACTCAAAGCCATCGCTCCTGAAACTCCGGCGCTGTTGTTCTCCGGCTCCGTCAACTGCTGCAGTGAGGAACACCTGGCCGACGCCTGGCTGCCCAAGGGGGAATTCGCTCCCATGGAACTGCTGGAACGCATCCGCGTTCTGCTGGTTCGTAAGCGTGGACCCAAGCGGCCGGCTGTTCCGCGTCAGCTCGCATCCTGACATTCCACTTTGCTGTCGGCTCGGACAGGATCCGGTAACTCTGCCGGCCTCTCCGACAACGCCGAATCGCTTTGCCCGCGTCAGCGCATGAATTGGATACTCCCAAAATGCTGCTGACGCGGCGGAACTTTGCGACACGCCGCCATCGGTGCGCGTACAATTCACCCACTCCCCAAATCCCCGAATAGGAGTGCGAATGAAATACGGTATTCGTAGTGCGGTGTTTGTGTTGACCCTCACGCTGGCCACCAGTGCCTTCGCGCAGTGGTCCTCCGACCCTTCTCAGAATCTCGATTTGTCCAATATTGCGGGCGCCGACCAGGTTCAACCCAAGCTGCTCGCGTTGCCCAATGACAACTGGTATGTCAGCTGGTTCAACAACAATCCCAACGATCCGCCGCCGCAGGGCTACGACGTTTATTATCAGCTGCTGAACGCCAATGGATACGAGCAGTTCGCGCATGACGGCGTGCAGGTTGCGGAAGAAGGTCTGAGCTCGACCCAGGATTACGGTCTCGCTATCGACGCCAACGGCAATGCATTGCTGGCTTTTCAGGATGACCGTAGAAATCCCAACAACCCGCAGATCACCGCCGCCAAGATGAGCCCGACGGGCGAGGCGCTGTGGGGTCCGCTGGGCGTATCGCTCACCTGGGGTACGGCGTCGTACAACGTTCCCAAAATTACCGTCGCCAGCGATGGTTACATCGTGGTCGCCTGGACGGCCAACAATGCGGTGGTGCTGCAGCGGCTGAATCCGCAGGGCCTCCCGACCTGGGTCGGCAATAACGTCTTCAACTACGGGATCACCTTGCAGGAGCCGAACTACGACTACACCCTGGCCGACCTGCACGCCGCCGACAACGGTTCGGTGATTGTCTCGTTCGTACGCAATCATGGCTTCGGCAGCAACAACTACCTGTATGCAAACAAACTCTCTTCGAGTGGGCAGCTGATGTGGGGCTCCGGACACGTTCACGTCTACGATGGCGGTTCGCTGCAGTTCGGCGAGTTCCCCTACTTCACGTATGACGGCAACGGCGGAGCGGTCTTCTCGTGGTACTCGAACAGCCCGCTGCTGCAGTCGTTCGCGCAGCACATCCTGAGCAACGGCAGCGAAGCTTTCCCGCACAACGGTTCGCTCGGATCGACCAACACCAACGACATCCAGGTCGAGCCGACAGCTTCCTACAATCCGAGCGACGCAGGAGACGTTCCTCTTCTGGACCGAACAAGACCAGCTGCAGGACATGAGCGGCGTTTCGGGACAGAAGTTCAACTCGGCAGGCGCGCGGCAGTGGGGCGATAGCGGATTGACCATCGCTCCCATGAACGACAACACGCGCGACTTCATCACCAACGTGCAGATTGGCACCGGCGCTCTGGTCTTCTGGAACGATTCGCCGGGCTTCGGCTCCGGCACGATTCAGGCCACCAAGCTGGACGGCACAGGCGCGACAGTCTGTGCGCAGTTCGGCGTGTCGACCGCGTCGTCGGATAAGGCGCGGCTGGCGGCAGGGTTGGCCTCGTCAGGACTGGCGGCGCTGGCGTGGGAAGACGATCGCAACGGTGAGAATGATATCTACGTCCAGAACGTCAATCCCGATTGCACGCTGGGAATTGAGAACAAGTTGGTAGTGAGGAAGTAGAAAACGGCTGGCAGCTTTCGGCTGCCAGCTAAGACTCAAGAGGGTGCCCCATCCAAGCCGCTTTTGCTTGGGTGGGGCTTTTCGTTTTGGTCTCTTTGTCACCGAACGAAGAAAACGAAGCGAAGTGAAGGCACATTGTCATCCCGACCAAGCGGAGCGAAGTGGAGGGATCTGTGGTCACATCGTCAAGTATCGATGCAACGAAACCGCAGATCCTTCGACTCCGCGTCCGCCTGAAGCGGGCGGACGCTCCGCTCAGGATGACAATTCAATATTGCTTGCGGAGCGGAAGTGATGGGTGTAAGGACTGGCGAGTGCTTTATCCAAAAGTTAAGGGCGGCCATGAAGGCCGCCCTACGCTTTGGCTAAACGCCAAGTGCTAATTGCCGCGCTTACGCCTGTGCCGGTCTTTCTCCCGGAGCCACGTTGGGCTGGCCGGGAGCCGGTTTCAGCACCTGCTGCACGTCATCCTTCACCGGAGGCGGTGAGTTCGGATTGACGCGAATCGGCAGTTCCTTGCCTTCGATCAGCATCTGGATTTCGTTGCCGTCAACGACTTCGCGCTCCAGCAGAGCCATGGCAATCTTCTCCATGACCGGCCGGTTGTTCTCCAGGATGCTGCGCGCCGAGTTATAGCCGTCATCGACGAAGCGACGAACTTCGGCGTCGATCTTCATCGCCGTCTCTTCGCTGAAGTCGCGATGCTGGCTGATCTCGCGGCCAAGGAAGATCTGCTCTTCCTTCTTGCCGAAAGCAATCGGACCGAGCGACGACATACCGAACTCGCAAACCATCTTGCGAGCCAGGTCCGACGCCTGCTCGATGTCGTTCCCGGCGCCCGTGGTAATGGTGCCGAGGAAGAGTTCCTCAGCCACGCGGCCGCCCATCATGATGGCCAGACGCGTCTCCAGATAGTCGCGGGTGTAAGTGTGCTTATCGTCGATGGGCAGCTGCATGGTCACGCCCAGCGCCATACCGCGCGGGATGATCGTCACCTTATGCAGCGGGTCAGCGTGCTCACGCATGGCCGCGACCAGCGCGTGGCCGGCCTCGTGATACGCGGTGACCTTCTTCTCCTCATCCGAGAGCAGCATCGACTTGCGCTCGGCGCCCATCAGGACTTTATCTTTAGCCTGCTCGAAGTCCCACATCAGCACCGTCTTGCGGTTCTGACGCGCGGCCACGAGGGCAGCCTCATTCACCATGTTGGCCAGGTCGGCGCCGGAGAATCCCGGTGTGCCGCGGGCCAGTACGCCCAAATCCACATCGTCGTTGATAGGAATCTTGCGGGTGTGAACGCGCAGGATTTCTTCACGGCCGCGAACGTCAGGACGCGAGACCACCACGCGGCGATCAAAGCGGCCAGGACGCAGCAGCGCCGGATCGAGAACGTCGGGACGGTTGGTCGCGGCGATCAGGATGACGCCTTCGTTGGATTCGAAGCCGTCCATTTCGACCAGCAACTGGTTCAGCGTCTGCTCGCGCTCATCGTGTCCACCGCCCAAGCCGGCGCCACGATGGCGGCCCACCGCATCGATTTCGTCGATGAAGATGATGCAGGGGGCGTTCTTCTTGCCCTGCTCAAACAAGTCGCGGACGCGGCTGGCGCCGACACCAACGAACATTTCCACGAAGTCCGAACCGGAGATGCTGAAGAAGGGTACGTTGGCCTCGCCGGCTACCGCACGCGCCAGCAAAGTCTTGCCGGTTCCCGGAGGTCCAACCAGCAGCACGCCTTTCGGAATGCGCCCGCCCAGCTTCTGGAACTTCTGCGCCTCGCGCAGGAACTCGATGATCTCCTTGAGCTCTTCCTTGGCTTCATCCACGCCGGCCACGTCCTTGAACGTCACCTTCTTCTGCTGCATGGAGAGCAGCCGCGCCCGGCTCTTGCCGAACGAGAGCGCTTTGTTGCCCCCCGTTTGCATCTGCCGGATCATGATGAACCAGAGAGCACCCAACAAGATGAACGGAGCGAGATTAAGCAGCCATGAAGGCCAACCTCCAGCCTGCGCGTCTTTCACGGTGATGTTCACACCCTTGTCACGCAGTTCTTTGATCATGTCGGTGTAGCCGGACATGATGGTGGTATGGAAGCTCGCCTTGTCGTTTTTGAACTTGCCGTGGACCTCCTGCCCAATGATCGTCACCTCGGTGACGTTCCCCTGGTCCACTTGAGAGAGAAACTCTGAGAAGGTGAGGTCTTTATCCTTCGCGCCCGAGTTCGTGTTCTTGACGACCTGCCAGAGCAGAACGCCGGACAACACAATTACGAGCCAGAAGACGACCGTCTTGACCGTCGAATTCACTTAAAACTCCTGTGGTTAGCAGCCGACACGGACACGTGTCCTCCATATAGATGCTGCTCGCACCCGCCGGATACCAAATTCCGGCGCACTATTGATTGTAACCCCCAGCTAAACAGAACGGCACGAAAGACTTGTACAAAAAATGATCTTATGTGGCGGCGCTCTAGCCAATTTTGGGAAAGTAGCGACCCGACAATCCCTCGCCGCGATGCTGGTCACAGGTTGGACGAGGAAGCCGCCGAGACGTGAGAGAGGTTACCGTGACTGGGCAGGGTAACCGGCGCGCGCCAAAGATTAGCCGTTCGGCCCCGGCTGAAACGACCCCGCTGCAAGCGCCTCAATCCGCAAGGCTTCACCGTCGCCGCGCCAGCGATAAGCGTTAGCCACCGGAAAGCCTTGCACCCAGACGATGTCGTTCCCGCACAGTGCGACCGGCCAGCTTGGCCTCTGCTCGGCCGGGATTTTCTTTTCGAGGAAGAGCCGCTTCAGCTTCTCCTCCGAGCGGCTGTGCGCTGGGAAGAAGCGGTCTCCCGGAAGCCAGTTGCGGATAGCTGAGTTCCGGCCCGATGAGATCGAGGCTGAGGAGTTCGCCCGGCGCGGCTTCCTTGGGCGAATTCCGCCGGAACGATGTAGGCGCGGAGGCTGAGGCTCAGTTCCGGGATCATCACTTCGCCGGGGATGGACAGCATGTAGGAGTAAGAACTCGTCGTCACTTCCGTCGCCGCCGGGGCTTGGATGCGCAGCTCGTTCTCTACGCGGACGGCAATCCAGCCGCCCGGCAACTCGGTTTTGGGAAGCGCACCCAGCGCACAGAGCTGCAACTGCTCGATGTGCTTGAAGTCGAGGCCCAGGTTGTGGCGTTCGGCAAACGTCTTGAGCAGGCGCCGCTGGAGCGCGAGCGGAAACTGATCAAAGCTTTCGAGGCTTAGAGCGTCGTTTCGGATTCGGCCAGCTAGCTCGCGCTCGACCTGCTCCTGCCAATATTCGTCTTCGGCGCGCGCGATCTCGGCGGCGTCGCTCAGGGCCTGGCGAATGTTGGGATTGAACTCGCGTTCCAGCAGCGGCAGCAGCTCGTGGCGCACGCGATTGCGGAGGAATCGCCGATCGAGGTTGCTCTCGTCCTCGCGCCACTGCTGGCCAAGCGACGTGAGATAGGCTTCGACCTGCTGCCGCGTAACCGCGAGCAACGGGCGGACAATGCGAGGTCCACGACGTTCGCTCAGGTTCGGCACCGGCAGGGAAGAGTCGTCAACGCCCGCATTCCCGCTGCTGTCATCACGAGCAGAACCGGGGTCGCCATCGCGGGCCGTGGGGGTTGCGGAGCGGCGGATCTGCTTTTCGCTACCTGCCTCGATAACCGCGCCGCGAGAGAAATCGATCACGGGATAGATTCCCGCCAGTCCTCGCGTCCCCGCGCCGCGCAGAAACTTCAGCAGCACGGTTTCGGCCTGATCGTCCAGCGTGTGCGCCGTCGCGATGGCATCCAGCCGCTGCTTTTCGGCGAGTTCCGGCAAACCATTGATAGCGCAGCTCGCGTCCGGCGGCTTCGATGCTCAGCTTCGAAGTCAATGCATGATCGCGAACGTCCGCGCGGCCGACGAAGCATTCCAGGCCGAGTTCCTTCGCCACCTCGGCGACGAATGCCTCATCGGCATTGGATTGCTCGCCGCGAAGTCCATGATTGAAGTGCGCAACCGACAGCACGATGCCCAGTTCGGCACGCAGCTCCAGCAGTGCGCGCAGCAGCGCCACGGAGTCCGCGCCTCCCGACACAGCCACAGCCACGCGGTCGCCCGCGCGCAGCAAGCACCGCTCGCGAATGTATTGGAGAACTTTCTCGCGCACAGGGTTATGGTAACGCCTCTCCACGCTGGGCGAGTGTGTTGCTCGCGATTGTATTGCGCACGCTGTTGTGTTGCTCGGGGATTTTGTCGCTCCGGCGATTCTGTTGTTCCTGAATGATTGTCATCCCGACCGGAGGCGCGCTGCCTTTGCGCGCCGGAGCGGAGGGACCTGCGGTTCGTGGAGAGCGGGAAGACTGTCGTCGGCGGAAGCCGACTCCTGATCTACAAATGAAGGACGTGGACGCTGGCCTGAAGGCCAGCTCTACCGGACCAGAAGGCCCTCTACCGAAGGCCAGCACTAGCGATGCAAGGAGACCCTCTCTGCCGGCCCAACAACGAGTCAGCTCTACGAAACCAACAGGCAGCTCTGCCGAGCGAGAATTCCAGCTCTACCCGACTAACGGGCCGTGCAACCCGATGCTCAGCTCCCTGACGTCCTAGCCTGGCTTACTTCGACAGCCCGCCCAGCGCGGCCCGGAACATCGCATCGAAGTTCTCGTGTCCGGCCGACTGCACCGCACGCTCTACTGCCTTCTCAGCCAGCGCGCGCTGGTAGCCCAGGTTCGTCAGCGCCGAGATGACATCTTCTTCGGCCGCCGAATGGCTCACCACTGCTTGCGCTTCGCCGAAGCCATCCAGCTTGTCGCGCAGCTCCACGCACATGCGCTCGGCGGTCTTGCGGCCGATGCCGGGAATTTTTGTCAGTCGCGCCAGATCGTTGCCGCGGATCGCTCCCACCAGATCGGCAGTCGCCACGCCACTGAGAATTTTTACGGCTAGCGTTGGCCCGATGCCGCTCACCGTGATCAGCTTCTCGAAGAGCTGCTTCTCTTCCGCGCGCAGAAATCCGTAGAGCGCCAGCGCGTCTTCGCGAACGTGGGTGTGGATGTGGAGCGCGACTTCAGCGCCCATCGCCGGCAGTTCAGAGAATGCCGGAACGGTGATGACCACGTCGTAGCCGACGCCGCCGGCTTCCACGATGGCCTGGTTGGGATGCTTCGAGATGAGACGTCCGCGCAGATGTGCAATCACGCGGTCATTGTAAATGGCGAGCAGATATTACCAGCGCAAGCAAAACGCAGGTCCCTCCACTCCGCTTCGCTCCGGTCGGGATGACAACTCTAGGAGGAAACTGACAACTGACCACCGGCAACTGACAACTGCTTTTTACTGCCGTCTCCGGTGATACACCGCAAACTCGAATCCAGGATTTGGCGGGAATAGCTCATTCACTTTGCGCAGGCGTTCGGCCAGCGCATCCGGAGCCAGCAGCGGGTAGTCGCGCTCGCGCAGGTCCTGGTAGTCGACATCGAGGAACAGCGACAGCATGTAAACGGCGATCGAGTCGGCGAAAACCGCCAGCAGGTATTCGTGCTTGGCCTTCTCGGCTTCGGTGCCGCTGGTGGTCGCCACCTTGCGCAGTTCGTAGGCGTCAAGCGAGGTCTCGCCGCGCACCCGGCCTTCCACCTGCTTCCACACCAGGTCGGCAAACTCCTGCGATACCCCGACGCGGTCCACAAAGTTGTGGCCGATGTTGATGAAGAACTCGAAGGCGATAGCGAAATTGTCTTCCATCAGCCGTGTGGAGATGAAGACACACTGCGAGTCGCCCAGCGTCTGGTTGCGGTGGCAGACGGCGCTGTCGGCGAGTTGAACGTCGTAGCGGTCGGCGATCATGGTGTCGTCGCCCAGGTTCAGCGTGAGGGGAACAAAGTAGTACGCCTTGCGATTCAGAGCGGCGGCAATCGTGCGGGGCACGGCGTTGACCATGCGCTCCAGGTCACTAATACTATTGGTAATTTCCCCCATCACCGAGTAGCAGATGCCGTTGTTCGCCTGGGACACAGGCGCCATCCGCACTACTTCGGCCGGAGTTCGGGTTACAGCTTGGGAAGTCGAGGACATGAATAGTTGATTGTAACGCAATGGCAATCGCGGCAGAACGGCGCATCCGGCGGCCGCCTGTTGTAATCTAAAGAGTGATGCACAGCGCCGCCGTGCCCGCTCGCCGCACCAAGCTCTCGATTGCTTTCACCTCGACGATGCGGGTGCTGTTCACCACGCTGCTGTTCACTGCGGCGGGGATGGGCGCCGGGCTTCTACTTGGAATTATCGGCACGCTGCTGTACGGCCTGATCGGCGGCCACCAGATTGATATGAGCAACGCTTACCGACATGTCGCTATCCCGATCGCCATCGTGATCGGCTCGGTCGCGCTGGTCGGCTCGGCGGTGCTGGAAGTGCGCGCCCGCCGCCAGCGAACATCCCGCTAAGCTTCGCGTCCGGCGAGGCTGCGACGGGCTCGTCATTGCCCTTGGCTTCTTTGCTCCGATACACTCAAAATTCAGGTAGAGCAGGCCTTCAGGCCTGCGTTCAGCCAGTCGCAATAATGTATCGGCTATCCAGATCCGCACGGATCTGGATAGCCGAGGAGGCGGCTAACAGCCGCCAACGCCGACCTGAAGGTCAGCTCTACCCAAGCATCGTGACGCCCGTATTTATGGCGCCAAGGAAATAGGTTCATACATCATGGCTGAAATCATTCATGTGAAATTGCCCGACGGCAGCGTCAAAGACGTGCCCAGCGGGACCACCGCCCTCGATATCGCTAAAGGCATCAGTCCGCGACTGGCCGACGCCGCTTTGGCAGCTCAGGTCAAGCCGCTGTCTTCGGATGGAAACGGTGGCAACGGCCATCATCCGCCGTCGGAAGAGACCGGTGCCGCAGCCGCGCAGCCGGCGAAGAAGGACGACGCGCGCGTGGTCGACCTCGCCCGTCCGTTGGAGCAGGATACCGAGTTGCGCATCCTGACCGAACGCGATCCCGAAGCCCTCGAAGTCTTCCGTCACTCGTCCGCCCACCTGATGGCGGCCGCGGTGCTCGAACTGTTTCCCGAGACCAAGCTCGGCCACGGCCCGGCGACCGAGAACGGCTTCTTCTACGACTTCTATCGCGAGAAGCCCTTCACCACCGAAGACCTGGAAGCCATCGAGAAGAAGATGCAGGAGCTGGTGAAGCAGGACCTGCCCTACGCGCGCGAGTTCCTGCCACGCACCGAAGGGCTGGAGAAGTTCAAGTCGGAAGGCGACTTCATGAAGTGCCACTTCATCGAGCAGTTCACCCAGCCCGATGAAAAAATCTCCATCTACAAGACCGGCAAATTCACCGACTTCTGCCGCGGGCCGCACATCCCGTCGACCGGGCGCATCAAGGCGTTCAAGCTGCTCAACATCGCCGGCGCTTACTGGCTGGGCGACGAGAAGAATCCGCAGCTCCAGCGCATTTACGGCACCTCGTTCTACTCAAAGAAAGACCTCGACGAGTACATGCACAAGCTCGAAGAGGCCAAGAAGCGCGACCATCGCGTGCTGGGCAAGCAGCTCGACCTGTTCTCCATCCAGGAGCTGGCCGGGCCAGGGCTGATCTTCTGGCATCCCAAGGGCGGCCTCATCCGCAAGGAGATGGAAGACTGGATGCGCGAGGAATATCTGAAGCGCGGATACTCGCTGGTCCACACGCCGCATGTGGCGCGCGTCGATTTGTGGAAGACCTCGGGCCACGAGGGCTACTACGCGCAGAACATGTTTACCCCGATGGAGCTGGACGACGCTGTTTATCGCATGAAGCCGATGAATTGTCCGTTCCACATCCTCATCTACCGCGATTCGCTGAAGTCGTATCGCGATCTGCCGGTGCGGCTGGGCGAGATGGGCACGGTCTATCGCTACGAGCGTTCGGGCGTGATGCATGGACTGCTGCGCGTCCGCGGCTTTACCCAGGACGACGCTCACATCTTCTGCACCCCCGAGCAGATCGAAGATGAAGTGGTCGGCTGCATCGACTTCGCGGTCGCTGTGCTGAATACCTTCGGCTTCGACAAGTTCCAGGTCGAGCTTTCCACCTGGGATCCGAACGATCGCAAGACCTACGCCGGGCGCGACGATCAGTGGGAGTTGGCGCAGCGCTCGCTGGAGCAGGCGCTCAAGCGCAAGAACATCGAGTACAAGACCATCCCCGGCGAAGCCGCGTTCTACGGGCCGAAGATCGACGTCAAGCTGGTCGACGCCATCGGCCGCCTGTGGCAGCTCTCGACCGTGCAGTTCGACTTCACCCTGCCCGAGCGCTTTGGCCTGGAATATGTCGGCGAAGACGGCAAGCGCCATCAGCCGCTGATGGTGCATCGCGCGCTCTACGGTTCCATCGAGCGCTTCTTCGGCGTGCTCATCGAGCACTATGCCGGGGCGTTCCCACGTGTGGCTGTCGCCGACGCAGGTCGTCGTCGTGCCCATCGGCGAGAAGCATCACGCTTACGCCAACGAAGTCGGTGACAAGCTGAAGGCCGCCGGGGTGCGCGTCCACGTCGACGCGCGCAACGAGAAGATGAACTCCAAGATCCGCGAGCATGCCATGCAGAAGGTGCCGTTCCAGATCGTCGTGGGCGACAAGGAAGCCGAGGCCGGCGAGGTCAACGTGCGCGTCCGCGGCCAGGAAAAGGGCGAAGGCTCGGTCAAAGTAGAAGCGTTTCTCGAGCGGGTGAAGGGGCTGATCGAGAGCCGGGCTGCAACGCTCTAGCTCTGCGTCTTACCTATGGTAAGATGATTGTATGGAAAAGGTTACCGTATCTTCGAAGGGACAGATCGCCATCCCCAAGCAAGTTCGGGAAGCGTTGAACCTTACCAAAGGCTCCCAGCTTACCCTGGAGGTTCGGGGGCATGAGATCGTGCTTTCGAAGGGCGACGACTGGAGAAAGTTGAGGGGCGCTGCCGCCGACGTGCCCGACCTGATGGAAAAGTTCGCAGCCTTCCGGAAGGAGGAGCGCGAACGTGAAGACTCGGGTTCTTGATACGTGGCCCATTCTTGAGTGGATGAATCGCAGGCAACCGGCGACGGACACAGTCGAAAAGCTCTTTGACGAATCTCTTGCCGGCACGGCGCGGCTATTCATGAGCGCCATCAATGTCGGCGAGGTGTATTACTTCCTCCGAAAAATCCACAGCGAAACCATCGCGGAATTCTGGCGCCAATTATCAACGACTGTACCTGCAACGATTGAAGTACCAAACTCCAATGAGATCTGGGACGCGGCTCTCCTCAAGGGAAAATACCCGATCGCGTATGCAGACGCTTTCGCCGCCGCCTTGGCGCAGAAATATCGCTGCCCCCTTGTAACCGGAGATACTGAGTTTCGCACCGTATCAAATCTGGAACTTGAGTGGGTCGGCCGACCGGCGACCGTTTAATATTTTGCCCGCCTGAACTTCTTTGCGTCCTTCAGCGTATCTTCCATCGAAATCTTTCGCGGGAGGGCCGAGTGCCTTTACTTCGTCAGCGTCTTAATCATGCTTGCACCATTCTGTTGCCCGCTGTTCTTGTGTGTTTCACAGGATTGCTCTCTGCCCAGAACTCCGGCATGGAACTCCATGCTAATGCCAAAGTAACGGCGTCCGATATTGGGCTGCCGGCTTATCCCGGCGCGACGCTTCACAAAGACAAGGACAACGACGACGCCGTCGATATGGGCTTCAGCTTTGGCGAGTCTCACTTCCGCTTGATGGTGGCCAGCTATGTCAGCCCGGACTCGCCCGACAAGATTCTCGGCTACTATCGCAAGCCGCTCTCGCGCTACGGCGAGGTGTTGGAGTGCAACGACGGCAAACCCGTTGGCACGCCGGCGGTCACGCGCAGCGGGCTGACCTGTTCCGATGACCAGGGCGGCGATGGCCACATCAGCGCCGACTCGAATGGTCACGAACTGCGCGCCGGTACGCCACATCAATACCGCATCGTCGGTATCGACAAGTCGCAGCCGAAAGCAACGCGCTTCGCCCTGGTCTACATTCAGCTGCCGAAGGATACCGACTCGAAGTCGAAGTAGTCCAGCTGCTCCCAGCCAATCGGGGCCGGCGCTCACGATAGGATGAATAGGTCCTTCGCCGCGCTATGTCGCCCGACCGCTCCCATCCCGTTCCGGTTTCCCACACCACCGCTGTACTACTGGTTGCATCGACGGCCGTGGTCTGGGGCGGCGGCTTTCCCATGACGCGCTTCGCGCTTCAGACCGGCATCTCGGTCGGCGCCCTGATGAGTTTGCGCTTTCTGGTGGCTGGGCTGGTCTTCGCCATCATCCTTCGAGCGAAGAGTATTTGCATCGTGCGCCGCGGCATGCTCGACGGCCTGTGGCTCGGCATCATTCTTGCCGTCATCTTCTGGTCGCAGACCGACGGCATGCGCTTCACCACCACCGCCAAGTCCGGCTTCATCACCGGACTGTACGTGCTGTTTACGCCGCTGATCGCGGTGGTTGCCGGGCAACGCATCAAACTGACGACTGCGATCGGCACGGTGATCGCAACGTTTGGTCTTTACCTGCTGGTGCATCTGCCCGGCGGATGGTTGTCGGGCTGGAACCGCGGCGATGTAGAGACGCTGCTCTGCGCCTTTCTCTGCGCCATCCACCTGATCCTGATGGGCAAGTTCGCGCGCCGCACCGACGCCTGGCTGCTGGCCAGCTCGCAGGTCATCGTCGCCGGAATCATCTCTGTGCTGGTGACGGCGTTCTTGCCGACGCCGTTCGGCTACCAGAACGTTCCTCAACTGCTCGGCAACGTCAACGTAGTTGTGCCGACGATTTACCTTGCGCTGGGCTCAACCGTCTTCGCCTTCTGGGGACAATCGCGCGCCCAGACGCAGCTCGGCCCGGCCGAAGCCGCGGTGCTGTTCTGCATCGAGCCGGTGACGGCCGCTCTGCTCAGCGTCTTCTGGCTGAAGGAGCCGATGTCGACCCAGCAGGCTTTCGGCGGCATGCTGATCGTGGTGGCGATGGTCGTTTCCGAGGCGCTCCCGTATATGTTCCGCGCGATCACCGTGCCCGACACACGGCCCTAGGTACTTTCCTACCGTTGCGTCCAGCAACCGCACGGCGTATCTTGCCCCTCAATGAGGCAGTCGGAGGATATGGGCCCCGTCCTGCGCACGATTATTTACATCGTGTGTATCGCGGGATTTAACAGTACCGAATCCGCCTCTCCGGCGGTCGTCCGCGCCGGCGTAGTGGTCGCCGTCTCAGCTGCCATCCCGCTCCTCATCGTGATAGCCGGTTTCTTCTTTCGCCTTCCCAGCGCATGCGGAGTTCTGCTCCCACCCATCGCCGAAGGCCAGAACGGTTTCTCGGTGGACGGTATCCCCGCGCAAAACTTTCCCCTCGGGGTCGCCTACCGGGTGCAGATGCGAAACCTCTGGCTGCTGGCAATTGCTCCGCTCGTCAGCTATGGAGTTTGGGCCGCGGTCGGGCTGCACTGGATAGTGACCGGCTCGGACAATCCGCTGCCGGTACTTTTGTCCCTCGCGCTCTCGGGGTTCGCCTTCTACATTGCGATGCGATGGCTGCACGAGCGGCGAATCCTGAAAAGCAATTGCAGCGGCCTGGCCCGTATTCAAGCCATCAGGAAGTCGGAAGCCCGATACGAGTTCTTCGACCATCGCGGCAGACGCCGCGGCGGCATGCAACGCTTCTTCGGACATCTGGATGCCTCCAACCCAACGCCTATCATCATCGACACGCGAAATCCGGATAACTCGCGCCTGTATCGGTCCTTCTGGTTTCACTGCTTCCGGGTGGCCGGAGCGCGCCACATCCCGCTGGGCGCAATCATGCGGCAACGAACTTCGTGAGCGGGGAATCGAGATCGATACCAACGGTTTCGCCTTTTGTTCGCTTATCAGGCTTTCAATAGTGTGCGAACATGACATTGTGCTGGTAATTAATTGTAATTTCTCCGGCATTGTCGAGGTGATCTCTGCATCATAGTCCCCGTAAACGCGCTGTTCGAGGAGTTGCTGTGGCAAGCAAGGCGCTGCCGCGTCCCGGATTGCTGGCGCACCGGGAGTCGCTGAATTTAAATTTTCCTGAACTGGTCGAGCGCCTGACCGACGCGATCGGACGCAAGCTTACCGCCTACGTTGCCGGTGTCAAAGACGTGCGCGCCGTCGAACGTTGGAGCTCAGGCAGCCAGCCGTACGGTGATGTCGAGTCGCGCTTGCGGCTGACGTTCCAGGTCGTGCGCACGCTGCTGGACCACGACTCGCCGCAAGTCATCCAGGCCTGGCTGATGGGCGTGAACCCCGAACTCGGCGACCGCGTTCCTCTTCGCCTGCTGCGCGAGGGCGATCTCGCTGTGGTCGCGCCGGAGGTGCTCGCCGCAGCGCGCGCCTTCATCGCCGGGGGATAGCTTTGCCGCTGGAGATTCGCACTCCCACACAATCCATCTATCGCGTGGCGCGCTATCCCGACGCGTGGCAGCTTCCCGACTGGTCGCGCGCCAAGGACGGCACTTTCGGCAATCGTTTCGACGATCCCGAGAGTGACTACCGCGTGCTCTACGCTGCCAGCCAGGAAGTTTCGTGCTACGTGGAGACGCTGGCACGCTTTCGTCCGGACCTGACGCTGCTGGCCGAGTTGGAGGAGATCGAGGGCGATGACGACTTCCTGCCCATCGGCGAAGTTCCGCTGAGCTGGTGTGAGAATCGCGTGATCGGCACGGCTGCCGCGGACGGCAATTACGCCGACATTTATGCGCTGGAGTGGATTGCGCTGTTGCGTCGCAAGCTGGTGTCAGATTGCCTGCGTCTCGGCCTGCGCGATCTGGACGCCTCGGCACTGCAGAATTCTTCGCCCCGCACGCTGACGCAGTTGGTCTCGCGCATTGTCTATGACATGGGACTGGCCGGCGTGTATTACCGTTCGCGCTATGGCCACAACCTGGAGAACTGGGCGCTCTTCGAACCCTGCCGCATCTCGCGCATGAAGAGCAAGAAGGTCGCCGCTGACGATCCCGCGCTCGAGGAAGCGATGGAGATTCTGGGGCTGAAGTTTGCGAAAAAGTGAGTGGGTAGAGAGCGCCTTCAGGCGTGCAGCAATGACTCTTGTTTAGAGTGGGGCTTCCAGCAGATCCGAGCCCGCTTCAGCCGGCGCCACCCGTGCGAAGTTTATCGATTACGAACTCGGCTCTCTCCGCCGCGCCCACCAGCGGCAGCTCGATCAGCTCATACCCGCAATCCCCATACGCCCCCGACATTACCTGATACGTCTCGATTGCCTCAGCGAATGTTTGCTTGCGCTCGCTGTCGGCCGCGTAAATCTCCTCCCACGGCGGAGCGATGAAGACTGTGCGGTTGTATCGATATTGTTCGCAAGCGCTCCGGATTCCATCTTCCTGCAACCCGATCAGCCGCGCGTAACATAACACGTCCGGAATGCCGCGATCGAAAAACGTGGCCTGCCCGGCGCGGCTGTACTTCCCGAAGTCAGCAATCGACCGCTCGAGCATCAGCGCGGCGTAGCGTTCGCGATTCGCCCAAGGCAAAGCGTCGCCCTTCGCTGCAACCTGCTCCCGAATAATCTGGCGTGCCGCTTCGCCAACACACAAAACTCCGCGTCTCTCTAACTCCAATAGCAGAGTGGTTTTCCCCGCGCCCGGGCCGCCGGTAATGACAAACAGAATCGGATTGTGAACGACACAGCTCATACGGGATCCCATCACGGCAGCGCGCATTCGCCTGTGCGACAATCGAGCGTTGCTTCAGGAGGACTTATGCGCGAAGTCATCGCCACCAACGATGCGCCCAAGGCAATCGGCCCTTACTCGCAGGCTATCAAAGCTAACGGATTCGTCTTTGTCTCCGGCCAGATTCCACTCGATCCGGCCACCCAGGAGCTCATTCACGGCGATGTGGCCGCGCAAACCGAGCGCGTGCTGCAAAATCTTGCCGGCATTTTGAAAGCTGCCGGCAGTTCGATGCAGCAGGTGGTGCGCTGCGGCGTTTTTCTGAAGAGCATGTCCGATTTCGCCGACATGAACGAGGTCTACAGCCGCCATTTCACGCAGAATCCGCCGGCCCGCTCGACGGTTGAGGTCGCACGTCTGCCGAAGGATGTGCTGGTGGAAATCGACGTCATCGCTGTGGCGTAGGCGACGGCGGCCCGTCCGGGCGCGTGTTAAACTTGTCCGTTTGCCCACCGATTCCTGTTCCTACTGGGCGACGTGCGCCGTGTTTTATCGGCGGATGCCCGCCGGCCTGCGAGTGGCCACGGCGGGAGATAAAGAGCCATCCTCATGTCGAATACGATGCTTGCTGTTGTAAAGCCGGAGCCCGCGCCGGGCACGGAGATTCGCGAAGTTCCTAAACCGCAGTTCGGGCCGTCCGACGTCCTGGTCAAGGTCAAGATGGCCTCCATCTGCGGCACCGACCTGCACATTTACGAGTGGGACCAGTGGGCGCAGCGCCGCATCCATCCGCCGCTCATCCCCGGACACGAATTCTGCGGTATCGTCGAAGCGGTCGGCAAAGAAGTCACCAGCGTGAAGGAAGGCGACTTCGTCTCCGCCGAGATGCACGTGGCCTGCGGCAAGTGCCTGCAGTGCCGCACCGGCGAAGCCCACATCTGTCAGCACGTAAAGATCATCGGCGTCGACGCCAACGGCGCCTTCGCCGAGTACGTCGTCATCCCCGAGTCAAACATCTGGAAGCTGGATCCCTCGATTCCCGAGGAGTACGCCAGCATCCTCGATCCGCTGGGCAACGCGGTGCACACCGTTCTTGGCCGGTGACATCGCGGCGAAATCCGTTGCGGTTACCGGTTGCGGGCCGATCGGCCTGTTCTCCATCGCCGTGGCGCGCGCCTGCGGAGCCACACAGATCTTCGCGCTCGAGGTGAACGAGCATCGCCGCAAGATCGCCAAGCAGATGAATCCCGACTTCGTGCTCGATCCCACGAAAGATAATGTGTACGACATTGTCATGGACAACACCGGCGGCACCGGCGTCGATGTCGTGCTCGAGATGGCCGGACGCACCGAGGCAATTCGTCTCGGCTTCAAGATCCTGCGACTCGGCGGACGCATGTCGCTCCTGGGCATCCCGTCGAAGATGGTCGAGCTCAATCTCGCCGAAGAAGTCATCTTCAAGGGCGCGACCGTGCAAGGCATCAACGGACGCCGCATGTATCAGACGTGGTATCAGATGACCGCGCTGCTGAAGGCCGGCAAGCTCGACCTGCATCCGGTGATCACCGATCGCATCGCCATGAAGGATTTTGCCAAGGGCATGGATCGCCTGAAGACCGGCGAAGCCAGCAAGATCCTGGTGTACCCGAACGGGACGCGATAGCCGGGGAACAAGCTCAGCGCTTTCAAACAAGGCGAGTGAGTTCGCTCGCTGGAGCGCTTCGTGTCACGGCACAACTTGACGGTCGGCTAAAAGACTCAACTCAAGGGTGTTTTGTGTCAGGGCACGACTTCAGTCGTGCCGTAAGCGTTCTCGAAGATGTTGGGCTTTAGCCCCTGCAGACGGCTCGCAGCGGCTAAAGCCGTTTTCTTTTCAGCCTCAATTCGGCACGGCTGAAGCCGTGCCCTGACGCAAGGCCACTCATGTATGTCCCTAGGGAAAGCATGTCCTGATTTATGGAACTTCCTTCAGGAGAGGCGGTGCCTAAAGGAACATGGCCGATCGTCCCCGACCTCGTGCAGCGAAAGTGGCCGTCATCGCATTCGGGACCGTCCTGCTGCTGCCGATCGTGATGTACCTGGTGCTCCTGGCTGCCGAAGCATATTCGGCACATCAGGCTTCTGATCGCATTGACTCGGCTGGAAAGCCTGAAGATAGGCGATCCAGTCTCGTCTTACGATCGGGCAGTTTCCGATTTCGCGCAGAGCGACGGCTCCCAAGTTCTTATCGCGGGAGCGTTTCGACTTGCTGACCCTGCCTTGGCTCGTATCTGGTCCTCCGATCAAGCGCTGGGAAACGAGATACGTTACCTCTTTGATCAGTCCGGGTTGCGCTTTTGGCAGCTGCGAGCCAGTTCATCGTCACAGGACGGGAAACTCACTCGAGTTTCTCTAGGACTCATGGTCGTAGGCCGGAGTGAAATGCTGGGAAGCGGCTGGACGCTAGTTCCGGAAATTACGAATTTTCACGGTTGGACTCCGCAGAGTGACGTTGACCGACGAATTTTTGCGAGCTGGTTCCACATTACCAGCAACCCAGTTGGCCAAGGTTATCGGTTCGAAATCTCAAGCGACGCGACCCCACAGGAGCTCTACGCTCGACGAATAAATCGAAAATGTCTACTGTCTTTGCGCGGCTGCGAAAATGTATGTGAATTGATGCCCAACCTGCTCACAATACTGCGGCAGCGCAATAGTCTCTGGCGAGACTCCACAGAGGTCCCGTCCTTACCGTGCGGGGCGAAGTAAGGATTTTCACGGCGCGCCTCAACGCACCCGCGTAAATCCATCCTCGCTCCACGCTTCGCTGCCTACGCCGTGATGCACGAAGAACAATCCTTCCGGATCGTACTTCGCTTTCACCTTTTGCAGGCGCTCGTAATTCGCTCCCCAGAACGAGTGCTGCCAGTCCTTCTCGAAGAAATTGCTTTCCGAAACGTACGCCCCCGGCACAGGCGCGACTTTGCGCAGTTCGGCCATGGAGCGCGCGACCGATGCCGCGTTCTTGTGCGCTCGCTCTACATCCGGTTCGTGTCCTTTAACGCCGGGATACGACGGCCCTGCGCCGCTGCCGATAATCGCCAAGGCGAAGGCGTCCAGCACCGCTGGATTCGTCGCCGTGTCCCTCGCAGCGACGATCGCCTCCGCGGGCGCTCCGGCCAGGCCTTTGTTGAAGTGCAACTCGATATCCCAGATGCGGCTGCCGGCAAACAGCGCGTCGGCCAACTTCTCCTGCGAATCCTGCTGGAGCAGCGAAGCCGGCATCCACTGCGATTCATACGCGTAGATCGTCCAGCTTACTTGGCCGCCATCGCCGTTCCACCAGACATTGCCCGCCGGAGCATTAGGCCGGTCATCCGCCTTGAACACTGATTGATGATGCTCCGCCCGCCACGCCGGGTCCCACCAGCCTTGCGCAGGAATCGCGCCGATGATGGGCGGCGCGGTGAATGAGTAGTCGGGAGACTGCTGCACCCAGTCCATGAACGGCTTCCAGGTTTTCTTCGTCTCCTCGGAACTCAGCCCGTGGCAAACCATCAGGATGCCGAGCGTGTTGTCTCCGCTGAAGTGCGCCTGCTCGCCCCAGCGATCGTTGAAGAGGTGCTCGCTGTAGAACGCGACGAACTGGCGCACCAGCCGCTGGTACGCCGCGTCCGATTTTGCCTTGACCTCGAAGTCTGCGCCGCCCAGCGTGGCCGGCAACTCGTGAACCTGCAATGTCACTTTGCTGACTGCGGCGAAACTGCCACCGCCCCCACCCTTCAGCGCCCAGAAGAGGTCCGGATTCGTGCAGGCGTTGGCGATGCGAATCTTGCCGTCGGCGGTCACCACTTCGGCTTCCAGCAAACTGCCCGCGACCGTTCCGTAATGTTTGGAGAAGCTGCCGAAGCCACCACTCTGCACCAATCCGGCGACGCCGACCGTGGTGCAGCCGCCTCCTTGAACGTACTTGCCCGCCTTGGTCATTACGGCGTCGTACGCCTGCATCCAGATCGCGCCGGATCCAAGCGTCACCGCCGCTTGCGGCGCCATTTTGCATCCCTGCGGCACAAAATCCGAGTGTAGAGTGATCTCGTCCATGTGCCGCGTCCAGATCAACAGCGAGTCGGCGGAATTCGACGTGCCCTGGTAACTGTGACCACCGCCTTTTACCACCAGCCGCAAGCGATGCTCGCGAGCGAAGTTCACGGCCGCCGCGATGTCTCCGGCGTTTCTTGCCGCGACCACGTAGGCGCTCGGCTTCGACACCCACGCGTCGACCCAGCCCAACGTTTCGGTCAGCCCCGGCTGATCGCCCACGTAATAGGGGTTCCGGATGTTCTTCACGACTGCCTGGCAGGCGGCGCTGTCGAACGAGGTCTGGCAAGGCGCAAGCGGGAACTGCACTGGCTCGAGCTGGCCGCCGACCTGCTGCTTCAATTTCTGCCAGCTTGCCTCGGTTGGCCAATCGCGATCGGAGGGCCGAACGCGGCGGAACGGAGACGTTGCCGGTGCAAAACCTTCTGCGAGGCTCGGAATACCGCGTGCCGCAGCCACCAGGGGCAGCGCGGCAAGTCCCTTCAGAAAGCGCCTTCTCTTCATTGACGTTCCTTGAACTTCGGCGATCTTGGAGCGGTAAAGAAGTTCTTGCGAGTCCGGCAATCATACCGCGGAATCGGCATTTACTTGCTGCTCTCAGCAAAACCGCAGGTCCCTCCACAACGCTTCGCGCCGGTCGGGATGACAACGCAAAAGGGGATTTGGCATCGTGCCCATGGCGGAGCGCTCAATCCTCGGCCGCACGCGATAAAATACTTGGTCGCATTGGAGACGCTGATTTCATGGCTACAGCTACCCGCACCGATCCTCTTGGCTTTCTCACCGACCAACTGAACGACCTGAAGCAGAAGGGCACGTACTTCAAGCTGCGCGTGCTCGACGACGAACAGGCCGCGGTCTGCACCTTCGACGGCAAGAAGGTCATCAACCTCGCGTCCAACAACTATCTTGGCCTGACCACGCATCCCAAGCTGCGCGAAGCCGCGCTGGAAGCCACAAAGAAATACGGGGTCGGGTCGGGCGCGGTTCGCACCATCGCCGGCACCATGAAGATTCACATGGAACTGGAAGAGAAGATTGCGCGCTTCAAGAACGTCGAAGCCTGCGTGGTCTTTCAGTCCGGCTTCACCGCCAATGCCGGCACGGTCTCGGCGCTGCTGGGCAAAGACGATTTCATCATCTCCGACGAGCTGAATCACGCCTCGATCATCGACGGCGCCCGGCTGTCGCGCGCCAAGATCAAGGTCTTCCGCCACAAGGATGCCGCGCACGCCGAAGAGCAGTTGGAATCGGTGAAGAACGAGCCCGGCCACAAGCTGGTCATCACCGATGGCGTCTTTTCCATGGACGGCGACATCGGCGCACTGCCTGAGCTGACCGCGCTGGCGGAAAAGTACGGCGCCATCATGATGGTCGACGACGCGCACTCCTCCGGCGTGCTCGGCCGCAACGGCCGCGGCACCATCGACCACTTCAACCTGCACGGACGGGTCGATATCCAGGTGGGGACGCTGTCGAAAGCCATCGGAGCGCTCGGCGGCTACGTTTGCGGCACGCGCGATCTGATCGAGTTTCTTTACCACCGCGGACGGCCCTTCCTGTTCTCCACCTCCCATCCGCCATCCGTCGCGGCGACTTGTATCGCGGCCTTCGATGTGTTGGAGCAGGAGCCCGAGCGCATCGACAAGCTGTGGGAGAACACACGCTACTGGAAGAAAGAGCTGGGCGCGCTGGGCTTCAACATCGGCGGCGTCAACACGCCAGCCAGCGAGACGCCGATCACCCCGATCATCATCGGCGACGGCAAGCTGACGATGGACTTCTCGCGCGAGCTCTTCAAGGAAGGCGTGATGGGCACCGGCATCGCGTTTCCAACTGTGCCGGAAGGCAAGGCGCGCATTCGGACCATCGTGACCGCAACCCACACCAAGGAAGAGCTCGACCAGGCGCTGGAGACGCTGAAGCGCGTCGGCAAGCGCATGGGAATCCTGGCGTAAGGTTTAGGCCGCGACAAAAGCGCCGATGCAGATGGCCCTTTCCCGCCACGGCATTCTTAGACACAAAAAAGCCCGGACTGCGAAGTCCGGGCTTTCCTGTTGCAAACCGCTGAGGCAGCTCATTGCCAAAAGGCCTCGCTGCAACTACGGGATAGTGAGAGTGACGGCAGTCGTATGCGTCACGCCTCCACCCGTGCCTTTCACCGTGATGGTGTAAGTCCCGGGGCTTGCTCTTCGATTGACCGTGACAGTCATGGTCGACGTGCCTGAACCCGGCGCCCGTATGGTGCTCGGATTGAAGCTCACCGTCACCCTGCTCGGTTCACCAGTCGCCGACAAGGCAATACTCGAGTTGAAGCCACCGGACACCGTTGTGGTGATGGTGGAGTGGCCGGAGTTACCCGGGCTAATCGTGAGTGATGTGGGCGATGCGCTGATGGTGAAGTTCGGACTCGTGCCGGTCACCGTCAGCGAAACCGTTGTGGTTTCCACGGTGCTGCCCGAGGTTCCCTTCACCGTGATCGCATACGTTCCGGGTGCGGTGGACGAGGACACGGTCATCGTCATCGTCGAACTTCCCGCCCCTGTAATCGAGGTGGGTTGAACGTCACAGTCACGCCGCTCGGCTGACCACTAGCAGTCAGGGCGATGGTGCCGCTGAAGCCGCCCGTCACCGCACTGGTAATGGTGGAGCTTCCCGCGTTGCCCTGCGCCACCGTCAGCGAAGCCGGCGAAGCGGAAAGGGTGAATCCCGAACCGCCGCCGGAGCCGCCCGCCAGTGCCGTGATCAGTCCGCTTCCATTGGGACTGCCCCAGCCGGTCGCCAGATCGTATCCCACGGTTGCCGAGTAGCCGTTGCTGCCACTGGTCACGTCGTGGAAGTCGGAGCCGTAGTTCGAGCCTTCGCCAATCGTGTAGAGCGTTGGATTGATGAAGCCGACCGTGTGATTACCGTTGGCGACTGCCTGCTGATTGACAAGAGCCAGATAGCCAGCCCACATGGGCGCGGCAAAGCTGGTTCCACCGTACTCGTTCTCCGTGCACGTCGTCTGATCGGCACAGACGTAGAAGCTGAAATTCGCATTAGCCGAAACATCCGGGCCGTTGCGATAGGTTTTGGAGCACGAGGAGCAGCCGTTGGCCGCGGTCGTCTGCCAGGAAGGAATGGCAAACTTGTCCGGCGAGATGCCACCGCCGCCGTCGACCCAAGCAGTCTCTGAACTCCAGGGACCGCCGGCACTGCTGGTGTCTAAGTCCGTGCCTCCAACCGACGTGACATACACATCATCCGCCGGGTAGATCTCGGAAGATGATGTCCACTTGCCACTGTCACCGGCGGCTTGAAACAGGTTCTGACCCTGGGCCGCAAATTCTTCGAAGTAGGGGTTGTCGGTGTTGGGATCCGCCGGCGCCCACGTCCACGAAGAACTCAGCTGCGCGTTCAGCGGATTGTGTGTCGCCATCGCGTTGAAGATGGCTGCATCGGTCGATCCGACGTACATCACCAGGCTCGACATTCCCGGGGCCATGCCCAGCGCCTGGGTCATGTCCAGAGTCTGCTCGGTGTCATCACAGCTTGGATAGACGCAGCTGGTGCTGGTTCCGTCGGTGGACAACAGAGTGACAGGAACGTTGTTGGTTTGATGAACGTTGGAATAGTAGGTGTTCAAGTCGGTGAGATCGGTGCCGTAATACTCCAGCAAGCCGAGTGACTGGCCGCTGCCCGTCAGCGATCCTCCGTAGTACGCCGCTCTCATGTCGCTGCCTAGAAAAGAGGCGCCCGGGCCGGAGCCGGTCGTCGCCAATGGATGCTCACCGTTACGCACGTATTGCGGTTGCGGGATCGAGTAGTTGTCCAGGCCCGCGATGTGCCACAGCTGCACGGAAAGATCGAGCGTGGGCTCCTTGTCCGGAGCGTAGAAGGTACGATCCTCGTTGGGAAGCTTGTAGACACCCATCGTGATATGGAAGGCTTCCTCAATGCTCGCCACCGTTCCCGTGACATCCAGGTTCACGCGATTGCGGGACGTGCCCGCGACCGTGAAGCCGTGTGTTTCCGCAAAATGAACTACCTCGTCATAATCCTGCCTGGGTGGGACCAAACCTCGCGGCGAACTCGTCCACCGTAAGGAAGCGGCGATACGACGCACTGGACGGATCGTAAACTTCCTGCAAAAAGCTATCTAACGCCGCCTGGTTGCGGAGAGGCAGAACCAGGACAAGGCGCATGGGCTGGGTTGCGGGAAGCGGTCCGACGTACTCCGCCTGTCCCGTTAGCGTTGCTTCACGCACGTGACGTGTCAGCAGCGATTGTTGAGCCTGACAAACAATACTCATGATCGACACAAAAGCGATCATGATCAGCAAGGACGTAGTTAGTCTTCGACTCATACTTTCTCCTTTGTACCCAATCGCAGATTTTGCGGATGAATTGCTTCTGTAGGAAAAGCAATCCGCAAAAAAAGTAGGCCGATTGTACGAAGGAGACAATCGTGACACCAGCCACAATCGTGCCGCGAGGATAGCTAAAAATCAGTGACTCACAATATCGCGAAAGGCGCACTACTGTTGATTAGGCGGCCATGTGAGGTCGGGAAGGGCATCAATCTTCTCCGCTCGAAGCCAAAGACTCTTGAATCTCCTTAATTGAGGATCACACGGCTGCTCCTGCGGATGCCGGCAGTCTTATTGCCTCAGCTTCCACCTTTGTCTCGGCCATCTCCGGCCTATCTTTGCGGATGCTAAGATCATTCCCTTCATAACTTGCGAGACATTTGAGAGACAGTTTTGTGAGATACGACTCGGCCAAACTACTGTTGACCGTCGACCTGATCGGCACCTTTGTCTTTGCCGTGGAAGGAGCGACGGCGGCGATCCAGGGCGACCTCGATCTGCTCGGCTTGATGGTGCTGTCGTTTGCCACCGCTCTGGCCGGCGGCATTATCCGCGATCTGCTGATCGGCGCCATTCCGCCGGGAGCGATCCGCGACTGGCGCTATCCTGCGGTAGCTTTTCTGGCCGGCGCTACGGTTTTCCTGTGGCACAACTATGTAAGCCGGGTGCCGCAGAATTTTCTCGTGATCGTCGATGCCGCCGGACTATCGCTGTTCGCGGTTGCCGGAGCGGCTAAGGCACTTGACTATGGCATTCATCCCTTTCTGGCAGTGCTGATGGGAGGCATCACCGGCGTGGGCGGCGGCACGGTGCGCGACCTGCTGCTGGCGCGCGTGCCCACGGTGTTGCGCTCCGACATCTACGCCGTGGCCGCGCTGGCCGGAGCTGCCGTCATGGTCGCCGGTATGAAGGGCGGTCTGCCCCCGACGGTGATGACCTTTGTCGGAGCCATCACCTGCTTCGTGCTGCGGCTGGTCGCCGTCTGGCGTCACTGGAACCTGCCCAAGGTTATCCACTCCTGAAATCAGAACTCGATTCAGGCTCCAGCTTCAGGCCAGCTCGGCCGACTGCTTCTCGATCACGCTCACCGTCAAAGTTCCGCTGGGATGAGTGAAAGAGGATTCCAGAATCACCGTCCCTTGCGAGACCGTGAACTCGAAGTCTCGGCCCATGGCCACCGACGGCAGCGACAGCCGCGAGGTAGGCGAGCAGAGCGCCTTCACGCTGCCTCCCGTCATGTTGGCCAGCTCGCCGGCCGCGTCGCGAATGTCCTGCGAGGAAAGCTCGCCCGGCTCCAGACCAACAAGGTTGGCGCACGCCCGCCGCGCCAGTTCCAGGTCGATATCCAGCCGCACCGCTCCCTGCCAATCGCCTACGATCTGCACCGCCGAGACGATATAGCCGCTGCTCGTGTCGAAGGGAATCAACGTTGGACTGGCGGTCAACTCCAACCCCGCCATCGAGCCGAAAATCTCGTCCACCACCGACACCATGTCGGCCTTGCCGATTTCACAGGCCATGCCATCACCCGTCCTTTAGCTGATAACAGACATAATTGCCGAACTGCACCGGCGCAAAACCGGCATCCAGGTTCAGGGTTGTCTCCGCGCAACCCAGGAAAAGGAATCCATCGGGACGGAGCACCCGGCGCAGCCGGTTCAGAATTGTCTTCCGCGTTTCGATGTCGAAGTAGATCAGGACATTGCGCAGCAGGATGATGTCAGCCGGAGGTATGGTGTCGCGCCACGACTCCGCCAGGTTGAGAAACTCGAGGCGCACCATGCCCAGGATCTCGGGCTTAAGCTGCCAATGCAGACCCTTCTGCTGGAAGTAGCGGGTCAACAGCCTGGCCGGCAATCCGCGGTTGACCTCCATCTGGCGGTAGAGTCCGGCACGCGCGCGATCCAGAATCGTGGTGCAGAAGTCGGTACCCAGGATGGAAAACTTCCAGCCGGGCTGCTGGAACTGGTCGCAGATCGCCATGGCAATGCTGTAGGGCTCCTGTCCGCTGGAACACGCCGCACTCCAGATCGACAATCGGCGCTCCCGCGCCCGGCGCTTCATCATCTCCGGCAGCACGGAACCGGTCAGCGCCGCAAAGCAGTTGGCATCGCGAAAGAACCAGGTCTCGTTGTTGGTCATGGCATCGAGAACCCGGCGATGCAGCCCGTTGAAACTTTGCCGCCGCAGAGCCGCAAGCAACTCCTGCACTGAACTGCAACCTTCTTCGCTAACCAAGGTAGCCAGGCGAGTTTCCGCCAGGTACTCCTTGCCGGGATCGAGCACAATCGCGGTGTGGTTCTTCAGCAACGTGCGGAGATAATCGAATTCGACGGCGGCCAGGCTCATCGCGTCACCGCCAGGGAGGCGTCATGACGGTTCAACGGGCGGCGCGCAGCTTCCCGTTTCACCAGATAATCGCCGATTGCCGGCAGCGGCAACACCGCATCGGCCAGTCCCGCCGCGGGCGACAAAACCCGGCATTCCCCAGATGACGGAGGTGGCTTCATCCTGCACGGCAATCTCGGCGCCGGCGCCGGCCAGCAACTCACAGCCGCGCAGCCCGTCCTGCCCCATGCCGGTCAGCACCAGCGCCAGCGCCCGGCTGGCGAAAACCTCGGCCACCGAGCGAAACAGAACGTCGACGGACGGACGACAGGAATTTTCCGGCTCACCCTGGGTGACACGCAGTCGGGCCTGGCCCGCCTCGCGCGCCACCATCAGATGTTTGCCTCCGGGGGCTACCCACATGTGTCCCGGGCGCAGCGGCACCCCATCTTCAGCTTCGTCTACCGGCAACTGACAAAGCCCGGTCAACCGTTGCGCCAGGAAGCGGGTGAAGGTCGGCGGCATGTGCTGCACGATGAGCACCGGTACAGAGAAAGTTTCGGGAATGGCCGGAAGCACCTGCGCCAGCGCATTGGGTCCGCCGGTAGAGGCGCCGACGGCAAGCACCTCGATGGCTTCCAGCTTTGACCTGCCGGACAGGGAAAAGCGGCGCGCCGCCGGAATCTCCGTCATCGCTTTCCGCGCCGGCCGCCGGCATAGAGCTTTGATCTTGGGCAGCAGAGCCTCGCGCATGTAATCGCGCGCGCTCCCGTAATCCCTCAACCCCGACGGCTTGGCAATGTAGTCGCTGGCTCCCAGGGCCAGCGAATCGATGGTGGCGGCAGCACCGCGCTCGGTCAGCGTGCTCACCATGATCACCGGAAGCCTGCGCCCCTTGGCCCGCATGGCCTGCAACGTAGCCAGGCCGTTCATCACCGGCATCTCCACATCCAGGGTCATGATGTCGGGCGCCAGCCGTTCCATCATCGCCAGGGCGATCTGTCCGTCGGCAGCGTAGCCGGCGACTTCCAGTTCGCTGTCGGAGGCGACGGCGTCGGACAAAAGCCGCCGCATGACGACCGAGTCGTCGACGATCAGTACCCGGATTTTGTGCATGGCTCCGCTCATAGTCCCAACAGCTGCAGCTTGTCCATGATGATGTCGGGGGTAAAGGGCTTCATGATGTACTCATCGGCGCCGGCCGAGAGGGCCTCCGACATCTGCCCCATGCCTGTCTCGGTGGTTACCATCAGAATGTGCGTGGGGGCATGCTGGGGTTGCTGGCGGATGCACCGCAGCAACTCAAGGCCGTTCATGCCCGGCATGTTCCAATCGATCAGAATCAGTTGCACGGGTCCGCTGGCGCGGAGCACGGTGAGCGCCTCGCTGCCATCTCTTGCCTGCAGGACTTCGAAGCCTCTCCGCCTCAGGGTCATTGCCAGAACAGCCCGCATCGCCGAAGAGTCATCTACCACCAAGGCCCGCATTGTCGATCGTTCCTTTCCCGGGTTTGCCGGCGGGGCGGCGAAAGGTCCTATGCCCCTTTCGCCGCCCTCGCCAGGGGTCAGTATTTGAACTGCGAGATCAGTCCCTGTAATTCGGCGGACATACGCTCCAGCGATTGCGCCGCCTTCTGGGTATCGGTGGCCCCGGCGGTGGTACTGTGCGCCGCTTCCGCCACTCCGGTGATGTTCTTGGTGATCTCGGAGCTGCCGCGCGCCGCCTCAGCCAGATTGCGGCTGATCTCGTTGGTGGTCGCGCTCTGCTCCTCAACCGCGCTGGCAATCGTGTTCTGAATGTCGTTGATTTGCACGATCACGGTACCGATCTGGCCAATCGCCTCCACCGCTCCCTTGGTGTCGGTCTGGATGGCTTCGATCTTGCGGCTGATGTCCTCGGTCGCCTTGGCCGTTTCCTTGGCCAGTTCTTTGACCTCGTTGGCAACCACCGCGAAGCCCTTGCCGGCCTCTCCGGCGCGGGCCGCTTCGATGGTGGCGTTTAAAGCCAGGAGGTTGGTCTGCTGGGCAATGGAGGTGATGACCTTGATCACCTGGCCGATTTCGGCGCTGCTTTGACCAAGCTTGCTGATGGTCTGGTTGGTGGACTCGGCCGACTTGACCGCCGTGGTAGCCACGCGCGTGGCATCGGCAGTATTCTTGGCAATTTCCTTGATGCTGGCGCCCATTTCGTCGGCGCCCGTAGCCACGGTTTGCACGTTGTTGGCGACCTGTTCGGAGGCGGCTGACACAACGTTGGCCTGGTTGGCCGTCTGATCGGCGCTGGCACTCATCTGCTGGCTTACCTTGTTCAGTTCTTCAGCGGCCGAGACCAGCGCGCTGGCGTTGGCGCCGATTTGCTGAATCGCTTCGCGCACCTGCGTGGCCAAGGCATTGACAGCCGCACGCAAGCGGCCGAAGTCGCCCGCGTATTCGGTTTCCACCTGCCCGGTCAGATCTCCGCCCGCCAGCTTGTCCAATACCCGGCCAACATCCTGCAGCGGGCCGACTACGGCATCGAGCGTCGCATTCACCCCTTCGACGATCTTGCGGAAGTCGCCGCCATGTTTGGCGGCATCGGCGCGGGTGGAGAGCCTGCCGGCAACCGCTGCTTCGACCAGCATCTTGGCGTCGGCGACCAGCGTATTGACGGCATCGATACAGGTGTTGAGATTGTTCTTAATGGTGTTGAAGTCGCCGTTGTAGTTGTCGGTGATGCGGGCAGGGATGTCTCCCTTGCTGATTTTGTCGACGTAGTCGGCGGCCACGTTCAAGGGACCGATGACGGCATCGAGGGTGCTGTTCACGCCTTCGACAATCTTGCGGAAGTCGCCGCCATGTTTGGCAGCATCGGCGCGGGTGGAGAGCTTGCCGGCAACCGCTGCCTCGGCCAGCATCTTAGCGTCGGCGACCAGCGTGTTCACGGCATCGATGCAGGTGTTGAGATTGTTCTTGATGGTGTTGAAGTCGCCGTTGTAGTTGTCGGTGATGCGGGCAGGGATGTTTCCCTTGCTGATTTTATCGACGTAGTCGGCGGCCACATTCAGCGGTCCGATAACGGCATCAAGGGTGCTGTTCACACCTTCGACGATCTTGCGGAAGTCGCCGCCATGTTTGGCAGCATCGGCGCGGGTGGAAAGCTTACCGGCAACCGCCGCCTCGACCAGCATCTTGGCGTCGGCTACCAGTTCTCTCAGGTGAGCGCGCACTTCTTCGATGGTGTCATTGATGAACGCCTTCTTGCCGGGAAACTTCTCCAGAGGCGCCTCGAAGTTACCTTTACCGAACTCGGCAACACAGGCCATGGCCTTTTTCTTCACGCTGATGTGGCCGCCCACCATTTGGTTGATTCCCTCGGCCACCTCTTTGTAGACGCCATGAAATTGGGTGCTGTCGATCACCGCGTCGATCTCGCCCAGGTCATGTTCGTGCGACATGCGCCGAATCCCGTGCATGACTCCACCAATCGCGCTGATGCATTCGTTGAGGTTGGTCTTGATGGCGTTGAAGTCGCCGTTGTAAGAATCCGTAATCGCTGGCGGCAAGTCGCCTTTGCTGATGCGGTCGACGCAAGACGCTGCAACATGCAGGGGAGCAATGACTGAATCCAACGTGGCATTGATACCCTCGACGACTTTCCGGTATTCGCCCTCGTGCTTGGAAGCGTCGGCTCGCATCTCCAGACGGCCCGCCACCGCAGCATCCGACAGCATCTCGGCGTCGTTAACCAGGGCCGTGATCGCCCGCATGCATTTGACCATCGTGGGAACCAAGGTGTCGTTCTGCGAACGTTTGTTTACCTTGGCGAGCTCTTCCATGTCCCGTGTGTAGTCGCCGGCCGCAATGTTTTCCAGGATACGGATGGCGTTCTTGATGCGACTCTGTGCCTGGTTTGCCGAATCGCACAGTTCTCCGAAGATGCCTCCGAAGCGGTTGGGAGCATCCTGTGACAGATCGTTGGCTGCCATGCGTTGCAGAAGCGCGGCCACCTCACGCACCGGGGCTTCAATTGCATCCAGCATCCCGTTCACATGCTGCGCGTAATCCCGATACTGCCCGTCAAATCGTGATGCATCGATCCGCTGGTCCAGATTGCCCTGGGCGACGGCTTTGGTAACGCTTTCCACCTCGTCGGTCAGCCCCAGGAACGTGGCCGGAAGCGCCATCTGCACAACCCCTACCACCGCTCCATCTTTTCCGAAGCGAGGCGCGGCGGAAATCAGCAGGGCTCCCGTATCGTTGTTCGACCTGACTTCTGATAATGCCTTCCTGTTGCTTGCCGGTCGCCACGGCGCGCGCTGCGGCGCACTTGCCCTCCCGGCAATCCCGATTGTCCAGGTATTCCCACAACTTGTGGCCGGCACACTCCTGCCGCGTCCTGCCGATGATCCGAGCGGCTTCCCGATTGATATCGATGATGGTGTGATCGCAGTCCATCACCACTACCATTCCGGGAGTGAGGTCGAAGAACTCAGCGTGATTTTTTTCCGGCGCCTGCTGGCCGTTTCTGCGCGTGCGCATCGGCGCCAGCAAGGCATCTTCATGAGGGATTGTGGCAACGGTGTGTGCCTGTGACATGTATGCTCCTTTTTCCCAACCCTTCGGCCTTCAGGCCGGACGAGTCTCTACCGTCATGGTTTTTTCAATATCCAGCAGCAGCAGCAGCTGTTCCCGCAGCTTGTACACGCCGCGCAGAAACTCGCCGCCCTGCGACTGCAAGGTGTCCGGGGCCGGCTCGAAGGACTGCTCATCGACTTCCACCACTTCGCCAATCTCATCGACCAGCAGGCTAATGGGTCCGTCGTCGCGCCGGATGACAACGTTCATCGGCAACTGGCCGTTCTCCCGGGGTTCAAGGTGAAGCTGCTGGCGAAGGTCGATGGCCGTCACAATCTGCCCACGCAGGTTGATCAGTCCGGCGATCACCGCCGAAGCCAGGGGAATCCGGGTCATCTCCTGGTAGCGGATGACCTCCTGAACCTTTTCCACCTCGACGCCGAAGAGAAACTTTTCCAGATAGAACGTGCACAACTGCCTGCGCTGGCTCATGCCTGTGCTCCTGTAACGCACTCCAGATGTTCGGCCGCCAGCAATGCAGGAACGTCCAGCAGATCGGTGACCCGCTGCTGCAGAACGGCAGCGCCCTTCAAGGTCGGCACCGGGCAGATCTGCTGCACCACCGCCGACTGCTCGGCGATGTCGAGGATTTCATCGACCACCAGCCCGACATTCTGTCCCCGGCTGGAGTACACGATGACCTGCAGCATCTCCCCGTCGGAAGCACCCTCATAACCCAGCACCGCGGCTAACCGGATGAGCGGCATAATCTGATCGCGATACTGGATGACGTCGCGGCCGGCATAGCGCTCCACCTGCGACAGCTTGAACTCCTCCAGCCGCGAGACCAGCGACAGCGGCATCGCCAGCCGTCCGCAGCGTCCCAGCCGGAACAGCAGCCAGGAATCGCGGGCCGCGCTATCGTCAGTCGCCTTGCTGGCCTGCCGGGCCGCAACCGCCTCATGACGCTGGCTCACCACGGCCGTCATCTGCGCCAGTCCCGAGACGTCCAGGATCAGGGCCACATGGCCGTCGCCCATGATGGTCGCCCCGGCGAAGCAGGAGACGGATTTCAGCTGCTTGGAGAGCGGCTTCACCACGATCTCTTCGGTGTCGTTGATCTCATCCACCACCAGCCCGAACTGGCGTTCGCCGGCCTGCAGGACCACGATGTTCGTCGACAGGCCAGCCGCCTCCGAGGGCAAGCGCAACTCCCGGTTGAGATACACCAGCGGCAGGAGATTGCCGCGCAGGCGGTAGACCGCGGCGCCCTGAATGTTCTCCACGCTGCGCACGGCCTCGTCGCCCTCGCAGCGCACCAGTTCGATCAGGCTGACCTGCGGAATAGCGAAGCGCTCGCCACCGCTGGTGACGATGAGCGCGGGAATAATCGCCAGGGTCAGCGGTATCTTGATCTTCAGCAGCGTTCCCTTGCCGCGCGTGCTGTGCAGATCGACGGTGCCGCCGATCTTCTCCACGTTGGTCTTCACCACATCCATGCCGACGCCGCGCCCCGAGATACTGCTCACCCGTTCGGCCGTCGATACCCCGGGCGCGAAGGCCAGACGCAGAATCTCCTGCTCGCTGATCCGTCCAGCCTGTTCACTTGTGAGCACTCCCTTGGCTACGGCCGTGGCCTTCAGCTTTTCGAAATCCATGCCCGCGCCGTCGTCGGAGATCTCGATGTTGACCTGTCCGCCCTCGTGATAGGCGCGCAGCAGCAGGTGGCCTTCGCGGCTCTTTCCGGCCGCCAGACGGTTCTGGGGAGTTTCAATTCCGTGGTCTACGGCATTGCGGATAATGTGTGTCAGAGGATCTTTAATCGCTTCGATGATGGTCTTGTCGAGCTCGGTCTGTGCGCCCTCCATCCGCACTTCCACCTGCTTGCCGCACGCCAGCGACAGATCGCGGACAATGCGGGGCAGCTTGTTCCAGACGTTGCCGATGGGCTGCATGCGAGTCTTCATTACCCCTTCCTGCAGTTCGGTGGTGATGAGGTTCAGGCGCTGCGCCGTACTGAGAAAAGCGCTGTCCTCCTGGCGATCCGTGAACTGCAGGACCTGGTTGCGTGCCAGCACCAGCTCGCCCACCAGGTTCATGACCTTGTCCAGCAGGGCAACGTCCACGCGAATGGTGTTGCAGGCGGCCTCGCGAAAATCGGTCTGTATCTTCAACCCTTCGGCGACATCGCCGGGATCGGCCGTACCCTCCTGCACCAGACTCTCGCCCGGCAGCCGGTCATCTCCGTGCTCCTGTTGCCGGACCGCAGCCTGCACATCGTCGGTCTGGCAGGTGTCGGCGTGAAGCAGAATTTCGCCCAGCCGGGGAGAGCTTTCCCCATTTCGATCGGGAGCGGTCGCCGTCGGGGCTTGCAAGACCGCGGTCAGCTCCCGCAAAAGCTGCGAGTAATCTCCAGAGCCTTCGTCCCCGCTGGCCGCGATGTTCTCCAGCACGTTGCGCAGCGCGTCTGCCATGCTCAGCAACGCGGTGGCGATTTCCGAGGAAAGCACCAGCACTCCGTCGCGCATGCGGCTCAACACGCTTTCCCCAAGGTGCGAGATCGAGACCAGTTTCTCGTAGCCCAGGACCCCGCCGGTCCCCTTGATGGTGTGGACGGCGCGAAAGATGCTGTCCAGCAACTCGTGCGAGTTGCGGTCTTTCTCCAGGGCAATCAGGTCGCGGTCGAAACGGTCCAGTCCCTCATTGCTCTCTACCAGAAATTCCTTGATAACCTCGGCCATTTCACTGGCCGGATCATTCGGCACATTGGCCGGCTGGCTCGGCTCCATCGACGTTCCTCCTCTGAGTCCTATCGGTCGCGGGCGGCAAAGTCTTAATCGCAGGTCAGTGACCAATCGCCGACTTACAGGGATGGGGTACGCAACCGTCTCGCTGCACAGCGTAGGCAGCGCAAGTCCCACTCACGACACGGAATGCAGGCGCAACGCGAGGCGTTTGCGCCGTGATCCCGAAGATGAAAAAAACCTAAGAAGCAAGAAAATCGCGGCCGAGCGGAATTAACGAGACCTTACTGTTGCCTGCGGCCGGCTGTCTCAACACCTCTCACGCTGCGATCGGCGAACCGAAAGGTCCATGACGAACAAAGGGCCCAACGATTTCTCGTTGAGCCCTTTTGGTATTCGGCGGACGTCGTATCAGGCTGCTAATTCACAGGTGTTTCGTCCCAATGACGGATTGGTCAAGGTTGACCGTCGCTCTCTCGAAGAGAGCCGGACGGACGCGCTCGTGCGCATTTTGACGCGGCTACGATGGCCGTGACAGCAATTGCACCAGCACCGTCAGAGTCATGCCGACAGCGAAGAGCACAACCGTGGTCCATCGTTTCGAACAGAAATTCAGCATAAGGTTTGGGGGACGCAGAGCCGGAAGACGATTACTTTCCCTTGGTTTCCGCCGAGGTGTACAGCGACGGATCAGGCGCCTGCCAGAAAGCGCCCGCAAAATAGAGATGATCGCCTGGCTTTCGCCAGCTATTGACCCACTTCACCAGGTCCTTCGAAGGTTCCGCGCCAGGCTCGGCCATAATGATCGCCATGCCGGAGTCCAGCAGCTGCCGATACCGCAAACGTGCCCGCTCGGTCGCAGCCGGATCCTTGCGGATGTTTTCGTGCCACGGCATTTCCAGCAGAATTCCGCCGTGGCCCACGGCCTGGATCAACTCGCTCGCCTCCACGTCGGAGAACTCGCCAACATGCCCCGACAGGTTGAAGATCTGAACGGAGCCCATGGCGTCGCCCATCTCGCGAATCTCGCGAATGTTCTGGCAATAGCTTTTCCAGGGCTGGCCGCGGCCGGCACTCTGATGAATCGCAGCGTTATCGACGAAGCGGACCGGGGCCGGCATTTGCTCCCACAGCTTGCGAATCCCAGACTGAAAGGCGTGGCGGGTTCCCGGATCGCTGACATCGATGATCTTTCGGAACGGCTCGCCGGGAATCGCTCCGACATATTGCGAAGCATCCGGCATCCATTCCGACGGAACCACCACCCACGGCCACTTCGTTTCCATCGCTTCGGGCTCGACCGTGGTACCGGAGACATAGGTGCCGACAGCCAGTCCGTAGGAGTTCAGCAGCGCGCGGATTGTGGTGTACTGCTGGGCCGCGCTTTCGGCGGTTTTCTTATCGGTATCGGCAATGGTGAAGTCGGTGACCAGCGTGTCCTGTGCGAACCACTCTTTGGGATAGCTCTCGATCCCTTGCTGCGCGTTGACGAGGACCCGGTCGTACTTGCTGGAGTCAGGCCACTGAAACGCGGCCGGCCTGGCAGAATCGGCTGCGCTGGCCGCGAGCAAAAGAGCGAGCACAACCGCGGCCACGTTTATTGGGAATCGAGATTCCATCGATGTGAGAAGGAACGTCTTAGTCGTTGGCTGAAGCCGTAGCGGCAATCCGCAGCGGAGCCGCAACCAGCACCGGAATCTGTGCTGCGGCCTCGTGAGGCTTCTCGGTGTACTGGAACTCGGGAACGATCTGTCCCAGCTTTCGACGAATCACAGCATCCGACGCGGAGTAGACAAGGTCATCCAACTCGCCGAGGTGCTGCTGCAACACCGGCCATGGCATGATGCTGCCCGAGGTCCGCATCACCTTCTCGCACTCGGTCGTGAGCCCGGCTTCGCTGTCGTAGAAGAGCTCTTCATGCAGCTTTTCGCCCGGACGCAGGCCGGTGAAGACGATCTCGATATCGTCCTCGCTCTTGCCGCAGAGCCGGATCAATGTGCGTGCCAACTCGACGATCCGAATCGGTCTTCCCATCTCCAGCACCAGAATTTCGCCGTCCTTACCCACGGTAAACGCTTGCAGCACAAGCGACACGGCCTCAGGGATGGTCATGAAGAAGCGCGTGATATCGGGATGGGTGACGGTCACTCGCTGCTTGCTTCGAATCTGCTCCTGCAGCACCGGAATCACGCTGCCCTGCGAGCCCAGCACATTGCCGAAGCGCACGGAAACCCGTCGCATTCTGGAGCCCGGCTTGGCAGCCATAATCAGTTCGCAGACGCGTTTGGTGCAGCCCATGACGTTGGTGGGATTCACTGCCTTGTCGGAGGAGATCATGAGGAATGAACCGCAGCCGGCCTGCTCGGCGACGTCCAGCAGCGATGCCAGAGCGAACACGTTATTGCGGACAGCTTCGCTGACATTGCTCTCCATCATCGGCACATGCTTGTAGGCTGCAGCGTGGAAGATGATGTCGACCTCGGCGCCGCTGATGAGCCGGCGCATCCGATGGGAATCAGCGACATCGGCAACGCAATAGTCCACGGCGTCGGATTCGCATTCCTGACACAGCTCCTGCTCCAGAAAGAACAGCGCGCTCTCGTCCTGATCGACGCACAGCAGCTTTCTGGGTCTGTAGTACAGAAGCTGGCGGCAGAGTTCGGAACCGATCGAGCCGGCAGCGCCAGTCACCATGACGACTTTGCCGGTCAGTTGCTGGCGCACGGGCTCCAGGTCGAGTTGAACCGGTTCGCGCCCCAGCAGGTCTTCGATGTTGACGTCGCGCAGTTGCTCAACCGTGACCTTGCCGTTGATGAGGTCGGCGAGCGCAGGAATAGTTCGGAAGCGCACCGGCAGCCGCTCGCATACGCTGGTGATGCGGCGCATCGCACTGCCTGTCGCCGAGGGAATGGCAATCAGGATCTCCTCGACTTCATGCAGCTTCACCAGTCGCGGCAAGTCATCGACGCAACCCAGCACCGACACGCCGTGGATGCGCGCGCCCAGCTTCTGCCGGTCGTCATCGACCAGCGCCACCGCGGCGTAGCCGCTGTTGGGCAGATCTTTCAGCAGCCGTTCGGCGGCGTCGCCGGCGCCCACGACGATCACCTTCTTGTGAGGGCTGGTGCGCGAATTTTCAGCCGCTGCCTGCAGCAGTGTGCGCGAGACCAGGCGCACGCCGCACAGCATGCCAACCGCCAGTAACGCCTCCAGACAGTAGATCGACTTGGGAAAGGCGACGATGCCGAGCGCGTAACGCTCCACCAACAGAAATGCTGCGGTACTAAGAAAGGTCGCTTTGAGGATGTCGGTGATGTCGTTCAAGCCGGTGTAGCGCCAGTAGCCATGCAGCAGCTTGAAGCGCGCCAGCGCCGCCAGTCGAAGCACCACCAGAATCGGCAGGGCTGCCAACAGTATCCGACGTTGTGGGAGCGTGAACTCGAAGCGCAGCAGCCACGCCATCGTGAGCGATGCGCAAACCAGAAAGACATTGAGTGCGAGTATGATCCAGAACCTTAATCGCACCAGCATGGCCAGATCCTCATCTCGCGGGTGGAATAGCAGTCGCATCGGTTTGGCCTGCCGATGGGCGCCCGCTATCGCCGCGCGAATTCAGTTTTTTGGGATAGACGAAGTAGCTTTGTAAGACTTATCGAGACGAAGGGAATTACTCTTGTGACGCGTTCTCCATCACCTGCTCGACCACGGTGGCCGTAGCGGCGATGGCTTCCTCTGACAATGTGGGATGTACCAAAAACATCAGGCTGGTTTCGCCCAGGCGCTTAGCCACTGGCAAACGTTCCGCCGGGCGCCAGTCCGCAGGAAAAGCTTTTTCCAGGTAAATCTCGCTGCAGCTTCCCGTGAAGCAGGGCACGCCGGCAGCGCTCACGGCGTCGACGATGCGATCGCGACTCCACTCCGGCCGCAGTTTCTCGGGACGAACAAAAACGTAATACTTGTAGTAAGAGTGCTCTACGTCGGCAGGCGGAATCGTCAGCCGGAGCGCCGGAATCTGCACGAAGTGCTGGTTCAAAGTCTGGGCAAATTTCCGACGACGGCTGACCCACTCGGGAAGCTTCCGCAGAATGACCCGACCAATTGCCGACTGAACTTCCGTCATCCGCCAATTTGTTCCGAACGATTCGTGCAGCCAGCGGTATCCCGGCGGATGCTCGCGGCGATAGACGGCGGCGTAGCTCTTGCCGTGGTCCTTGTAGGCCCAGGCGCTCTCCCACAACTCGTCGGAGTTCGTGGTGATCATGCCGCCCTCGCCGGCCGTGGTCATGATCTTGTCCTGGCAGAACGACCAGGCGGCGATGTCGCCGATCGAGCCAACCGGCCGCCCCTTGTAGGTTGCAGCATGCGACTGCGCGCAATCCTCGATGACCTTCAGCCCGTGCTCGCGCGCCAGTTCGAGGATGGGATCCATGTCGCACGGCCAGCCCGCAAGGTGAACGGGAATGATGGCCTTCGTCCGCGGTGTGAGAACTTTGCGGATCGTCTCCGCGGTGATGTTCTGGCTGTCGGCATCCACATCGGCGATCACGGGACGCGCACCGACCGCGACGGCGCAACTTGCCGAAGCGACAAAGGTGCGACTGGTGGTGATGACCTCGTCGCCCGCTCCGATGCCCAAAGCCCGCAGCGCCGCTTCCAGCGCGACCGTCCCGTTCGCCAGGGCAACGGCGTGACGGCAGCCGCAGAAGTCGGCGAACTCGCGCTCGAACTTGCGGCCTTCCTCCCCCGTCCAGTAGTTGACCTTCCCGCTACGCAGCACGGCCGCGGCCGCCTCGATCTCATCGGGCGCGAAGTACGGCCAGGGCGCGAACTGGATCGCCGTTCGGAGCGCTGATTGCTGCGAGGTCGACATAGAGTGAGTGACGGCCGTCATTGATGGTAACGCAGAATAGCTCTATTTCGCGCTGACCGAAACCGCAGGCTTGCTTGCCGCCGCGCGGTGGCTGGGTAACGGTTTCGCCGGAATACCGAAGACGCTGGTGTAGGGCTCGACGTCCTTCAGCACCACGGATCCGGCGCCGACGGTGGCATGCTCGCCGACGCTCACGTATTGCAGCACCTTGGCTCCGACGCCGATAAACGCGCCGCAACCGATCTTCACCCCGCCGGAGAGATTCACCGACGGATTCACCACCGCGCCTCGCCCGACGAGCGTTTCATGGCCGATCGTGCACAGCAGGTTGACCATGGAAAAATCTTCCAGCTCAACGTTCACGGTTGCGACCGTGTTGGCACAAACTACAACGCCACGGCCAATTCGCGCCGAGGGCCTGTCGTACAGCACCGTGGGATGGATGAGCGATGGCCAACGCAGATGCGGGAAGCGCGACTCCAACTCCGGCGCCAGCCGCAGCTTCACGCCCGGCGAAGCAATGCCGAAAACCAGCGCGTCGATCTGATCGTTGCCATCCAGCCAGTTGAAGTCGCCCAGCAGCCGCTCGGTGCAATCCGTTTCGCGAACCAGCGACAAGTCGCTCACGAGGTAGCCGGCAAATTCGAATTGCGGCGAGACCTGGTTCAGGTCGCGGATGAGCCATTCGACTTCCCGCGCAAAGCCACCCGCGCCGATGATTGCGATGCGCTGCATCTAGACTTGCCCCGCTTCCTGGCGATCGATACCGAACTCCGGCATGGTCACATGACCCTCCGGCGAAACTCCTTCACGCCGGATGACCTGCGACAGCGTCTTGAACAGAATCTGGATGTCCAGCCAGAAGCTCCAGTGATCGACGTACCAGACGTCCAGCTCGAACCGCTGCTCCCAGGTGAGCGTGTTGCGCCCGTTAATCTGCGCCCAGCCGGTGATGCCGGGTAGATACCTCGTGACGCCGCGTCTGCTCGGGCGTGTAGCGCCCGAGATATTGCATGCGCAGCGGACGCGGACCCACCAGGCTCATCTCGCCCGTCAGTACGTTGACGAGTTCGGGCAACTCATCCAGGCTGAGGCTGCGCAGCAGGTCGCCGAACTTCGTCATGCGCGCCGCGTCCGGTAGCAGATTTCCGTCCGCGTCGCGCGCGTCTGTCATGGTGCGGAACTTGTAGATGGTGAATGGAACTCCGCGAAGCCCGGGACGCGGCTGGCGAAAGATCGCCGGCGAGCCCAGCTTGAATTTCACCAGCAGCCACAACAGCACCAGACACGGCAGCAATACCAGCAGCAGGACGCCGCTTACTGCGACATCCAGAGCCCGCTTCGCTACTCGCTGCATACCTTTTTGCATGTCCGGCACTAAACCCCTTGCTTAACCAGCGCTGCCGCTGGCACTCCGACCACGGTGGTTGCCGCCGCAACGTCTTTTGTGACCACGGCGCCGGCTCCGATGCGCGCCTCATCGCCCACCTTCACGTACTGCAGCACCTGCGAGCCCGTTCCCACCAGTACCGAGCGGCCCAACTCCACGCCACCCGAGATGTTCGCGCCGGGATTGATCAGGCATGCCGGACCAACGCGCGCTTCGTGGCCGACGGTGCATCCGTAATTGAGCTGCGAAAATTCTCCGATAACAATCTCGACCGTCGCGACCGCGCCGATGCACACGATCACGCCGCGCTCCAGCGTCACCGAGCTGCCAACGTGCGCCGTCGGATGCACAATCACCGGCCACTCGATATGCGGATAGCGTTCACACAATTCGCGGGCCACGCGGAACTTCGCCACCGGATCGCCAATCGCCATGGCAAAGGCATCGACGTCGTGATTTGCCGGCCAGCTGAAGTCGCCCAGCACCGGGCTGTCATACTTGCCATGCCCGCTGCTCAGATAGCCGAGAACTTTGAACTCGGGCAGATCACGCAGCATGTCGGCCAGCTCGCGGGCATTGCCGCCGGCGCCGACGATGGCGAGACTCTTCATACGGCAGCACCTTCCATCAGCGGCGTCCGAGAGCCTAGGTTGGCAACATACTCACGCGAATCGAATTCGGCAGGACGCGCGCTCCCGTGCAGGATGTGCCGGTAGATCTCCGCGATTTCGTGGCCGGTTCGCTTCACGTCGAACATATGTTGCACCAGCGACTGTCCGGTGGCCGCGAGACCACGATGCGCATCCAGATCGCCGAGCACTTCGATGACGGCGTTGGCAAGAGCCTTGGGTGAACGCACCGGAACCAGCTTGCCGGTGAGTCCGTCCATCACCACCTCAGGAATTCCGCCGACCGCGCTGGCGATGACGGGAACGCCGGCCAGCAAGGGCTCCAGTACCCCACCGCAGTTCTCCGAGAGAGGTACATGGACGGCGCAATCGAAGTCGGGCCAGCTCTGCGCGACTTCCTGCGGACCAAACAGTCCCGGAAGAACGATCCTGTCACCCGCAGTCCTGCGCGCGCGCTGGCGAAGGCGCTGTTCATACCACGGCGCCCGTCCGAAGGAATCGCCGATGAGCACGCCATGCACATCGGGCATTCTGCCACAAACCGTTCCCAGCGCGTCGATCACATCCTCGTGACACTTCAAGCCCACGGTCTGACCGAGGAAATATTTTGGCGGATACATCAGGTTGATGTTGCCCACCAGCCTCGTCCCCGGTTGGAGGCGCAGCCTCTGCTGCAGGTACGACTGACGCCGTGCGGAAAACGTTTCCACCTTCCAGCCGGGATAGCTGAGGAAGGTGCGTTCGCGCTCGACGCCGGCGCGAAGGTAATGCTGCTGGATGCAGCGGCTCGACGGAATCCAGTAATCCTGCGGGCCGGCAGTGCTGAGGTCGGCCAGTTCCGAATGCCAGTGCTCCAGATGCAGCGGGCCGGCGACTTGAAATATCCGGGGGATGCGATGCCCCTTGCCCAGCGCCAGCCGCAGCATCAGAGTCGTGGTCACGAAGTGGCTGTGAATCAGGTCAGGCTGAACTTCATCGACCAGCCGACGAAGCTTTTTTGCCGCGTCAGGATAACGCGCCGGCCGCCGTGCCGGGAGAGATAAATCGGCGATGTGGATGGTCGCGCCAGTTTGCCGCCACTGCTCCATGGTGCGGCCCTCGGCGCGAGGCAAGGCGACGTGCACGTCGACGCCTTCGCGCACCAGCACGGCCACTTGATTGGCGGCCCAGTGCGCGCCGTCAGATGTCTTCACCGCATGCAGCACGCGCATCATGCTACGCAGACCTCTTCCACGGGCTTCGCTGCCAGCCATTCCTGGGTGGCGTTGCGAAGAGAGGAATAAAATTGCGTTCGCCGGCGTTCCAATATCTCCGGACGGAACTGTTGCGACTTCTCCAGATTTCTTGCCGACATGCGGCCAAGGCGCGGGTTGTCGCCAAGCACTTCTTCGATCCTGGTTGCCAGCGCTTGCGGATCGTTCGGCGCTACCAGATCTTCAGCCGCCAGCAATTCCGGAATGCCGCCGACGCTGGTCGCAATGCACGGTACCGCCCGTGCCATCGCCTCCACAATCACGCGCGGCAAGCCTTCGGTTCGCGACGGAAGAACCAGCAGGGTCGCGCTGTCGAGCTCAGCGCGAATGGCCGTCGTAGCCAGCTCGCCGGTGAAGTGCACACAATCCTGCAAGGACAGGGAGCCCGCCAGTTGCTCCAGCTCGGCGCGATGACGGCCCGAGCCGACAATGCGAAGCTCAAGCGGTATTCTCCTGCGAACCTGGGCCACCGCTTGCAGCAGCACGTCCTGGCCCTTGTACATCTGCTCCAGCGATCCGATGAAGAGCAGCCGCGGACGGGCCTGGCCCACGTATTGTTTGGCGGCTGGAGAAAAATCATCTCCGCCAAGCTGGCTACTACAATAGCTGGTGGCAAAGGGTCGCGGCACGGAGTTGAAGGAGGCGATCTGCAAGTCGACGTCGGAGACGGAAATGGCGAATCGGTTGCCGCAGGGATAGCGGCGTTGCAGCGCGCGCTCGGTCACGTAGCTGATGGCCGCAGCCCGCGCGCATTGTTCCTTCAGCAGGCGTGTCGCCCGCTGCCGCAGGTAAGGACGCAGAGGATGCCGGATGGCGCCCGGAGCGAACGCCTCGTAAGGATCGCCGACTACCTCCAGCCCGTACGGCTTATTCTGCGCCCACAGCATGGGCAACAAGTCCGAAGCGATTTGCGACGCCACGCGGCACAGAACGGCGTCGTCCACGCCGACGGCCGCGCGTATGGCCTCGCGAACCCGCCGCCGCGCCTTCAGATACTGCCAGGGCCCGAGGTAGAAAGGCACAGCCGCAAACTGGACGCCCTCGCCTGTGACCTCCCGATAGTTGTCGTCGACCCGCGGCTTCTGCTCGGCGCGAGCGACAATTTTCACCTGGTCAAAGACTTTCAGATAGCGGTCCCAGAACGCGCGCGGATAGGTCGTGCGCGTCCACACCCGCCCATCCGGCGTCCGAACGAAACGAAAATCCAAAGCCACGACAAGGTTCATTGGGTAATCGGCGAAGGCGACGTGGCGCTGGGAAGCTGTCGAGGTATGACCACGCAGGAGGCGCGCAGCAGAACCAGCGGGCACGCTGCCACGGTCAGAAAAAACATTAGCTGGTTGTCGACGTCGGCGGCCGGAAGGATGATCATCGCATTGGCCAGGATCGGTACCAGCAGCCAGCGCAGATCGTCGGGGTCGGCCAGCATCAGGCTACGCGATTTTGCGACCACGAAAGCGAGGACGAAGAAGCTCAGCGGCGCGAAGATCGGAGAGAAGTTCAGCATTGCCTCCCCGGCCAGGCCGTACACCTGCGACGCCTGGAAGATTCCCGCCCCATAGACTGCGCGTCCATGCAGCGCCTCGGTTCCTTTCCGTACCTTGCCATCCGGCCGGTTGGGCCAAATCGATTTCGGAATCAAGACGTCGAAGGCTTCCAGGTAGGTCGCGCCGTAGGCGTAGTCGTAATCGTTGACCGCCCACAGACGGTACAGCAGATACGACTGAATCTCGGTTCGCGCCATATCGCCGAGCAGCGCGGTATCAAGCGTGCGCCCGTTCTTCTCCTCAGCCGATTGCAACTGGCTGGGATCCTTGAATGCGTCGAAGGCGTGGATGCCATCCTGCTTATAGAAGCCGTACAGATACATGAACAGCGCCAGGCAGACTAGGCCCATCGCGATGAAACGCCGCGGCACCGGCCGAATCCACAGGTGAATCGCTCCGACCAGCCAGAACACCGCCCATACCGTGTTCGAGCGCGAGCCGCGCAGTCCGCCGAAAAGCATCTTCAGAACGAAGAACCCCAGCACCAGAAGCGCCAGAAAACCCCACGAGCGCCGCCGCAGCAGATCGCGTTTCCATACCAGCAGCCCAATCGCGAGGAAGACCGGAAACATCTCGGCGATCAGGAATTGCCAGCCCATGCCGTTGAAGGCATCGGAGCTGGAATCGGAGAACGCGTCGATGAAGCCGGAGATACCGCCGAAGCTGAGGAAGATGTAGAGCTGGAAGGCCAACGCAATTGGCAGCGCAATCGACATCACCCCGAAGAACGCGGGCGGCTTGACGATCCACTTGGTTCGCGGCGGACGAACGGCGATGGTGCTGCGGCTGACCAGGTAGATGATCAGGCCGAAGACATTCAGCACCGACATCCAGCCGATCCAGCTCAGCCAGTTGGGCGGTTCCGGCAGCTCCCGCGTGTGGTAATTCCACATCACGGTGAGCAGGGGCGCCAGAAAGAAGAAGAAATATCCGTACGCTCCCAGAATTCCTAACGGATCGAAGGTATCGACCTGGCCGCGCAGCCACGCAACCATGTCCGGCCCGATCAGGGCTCCGCACAGGAAGACCGGCAGCAGATACCAGTCGAGCATGTCGTTGCGGAAGGCCACCATTCCGCAGATGACCAGCACGGAAACGCCTGCGGCGAGGAGAATGTTGAGCGGATCGCGAATGGGATCGGCCAGGGCCACAGCGGAGGCAGACGGACCCCGTCCCTGGAAGCGCCAGCTTCGCAGAACTCCGGGACTCTGAATCGCAGTGGTCATGGTGTCAGGTGGTCGTCGACGCTACAGCACCGCCGGAGCTACCGCGGCGGCTTCGTTCAAGTTTGGTACCGGAGGCGTGAACGGCTGATTGCCGGCTGCATCGCCGATCGCCTTCACGCGGTAGTAGTCGATGACGCTCGACAAGATCTCGGCCAGCGAATGGGTCGGGCTATAGCCGAAACAGTTTCGTGCCTTGGCGATGTCGGGCACGCGCCGCTCCATGTCTTCGAAGCCGGGCGCATAAGCCTCCTCGTACGAGAGGTGCTGGATCTCGGACTTCGATCCGGTGGCGGCGATGATGCGCTCGGCCAGCGTGTTCATGCTGACTTCTTCGGTATTGCCCAGGTTGAAGACCTCGCCCACCGTCTTGTCGGAGGCAACGCAAGCCGTCAGTCCGCGGATAATGTCGCCGACGTAGGTGAAGCAGCGCGATTGCTCGCCCGTGCCGAAGACGGTCAGCGGCTCACCCGCCAGCGCCTGTTGCACAAAGGTCGGCAAGACCATGCCGTAGCGTCCCGTCTGCCGCGGGCCGACGGTGTTGAAGAGGCGAACCACGGTGACCGGCAACTTGCGCTCGCGATAGTAGGCCAGCGCCAGGAACTCGTCGATCATCTTCGAGCAGGCATAGCTCCAGCGCGCCTTCGCGGTAGAGCCCAGCAGCAGATCGTCGTCTTCGTTGAAGGGAATCTTGGCCGACTTGCCGTAGACCTCCGAGGTGGAGGCGATGAGCACGCGCTTACCCTTCTTGGCCGCCAGCTCCAGCACGCGCTCCGAGCCGCCGACGTTGGTCTCGATGGTGCGCACCGGTGATTCGACGATGTTGCGGACGCCGACAGCCGCGGCCAGATGAAATACGACTTCGGCATCGTCAATCAGCTCGGTCAGCAGCTGACGGTTGAAAATGGTGTCGAGATGATAGTGGAAGAGCCGGCTCTTCCTCGCCTCGCGCAGGTTGTCCATGCTGCCCGTCGAAAGATCGTCGATGACGACCACCCGATGGCCCTGCGCAAGAAGATAGTCGGAGAGATGTGAACCGATGAATCCGGCTCCGCCGGTGATCAGAATGTTCATACTAACCTCGTTGAACCAGAAGTAGTTTGCCGGCCGTGGCATGCTCGGCGAACTGTGAATCGTAAACTTGCATCAGGTCGCGCACGCACGACTCAATCGAGAGCCGCTTGCGTACCGACGCACTCACCGTGGGCTTTTCCCTGGCCGCGAGAATTCTGCGCAGAGAGTCGGTCCACGCCGGCGTGGGCGCGGTAAGCGAGATCCACTGCACCATCTCCGGATTCAGGGCCGATTCCGGCGTGACAGCGTCTGACGCCACGCAAGACAGACCTGCCAGTTGGGCTTCCATCAGCGCGATCGGCAGACCTTCGTATTTGGAAGGGAAGACAAAAGCATCCATGGCGCTCTGCAGAACCTGGGGCACGTCCGGGCGATTGCCCGTCAGCGTGAAGCGCGATGTCAGTCCGGCGGCGGCGATCTCCGCTTCCACCTGCGGGCGCAGCGGACCATCGCCCAGCAGCAGGAAATGGACGCTCGGGTCGGCGGCGCAAAGCTCTTTGGCGATGGCAATGATTTTCGCGTGGTTCTTCACGTCGACAAACCGGCCGACATGTCCCACGACTTTTGCTTCGAGCGGAATGCCGAGTTGCCGCCGCATCTCCCCGCGCTCGGGGGGATTGCTGAAGCGCTCAGTATCGATGCCATACGGCAGCAGGCGCCAGCGCCGGTCATGCTTCCACTTGGGATACAGTGCGTCGCCGGCGATGTGGCTTACCGTGATGCCGGCCGTGGCATTCCACCCGATAAGCTGCCGCATCGCCGCCAGATAGGCTTTGCGTGCCGGCCCGGCGCCTGCCTGCGGATCGCCTGTGTGGCTTTGCGCAATGCGTATCGGCACGCCGTAAATCCGCGCCAGCAGCAAAATGTATCCGCTGTAGTGATGCACATGCGAATGCACGCAATCGTAAGGGCCGTACTTGTTCAGGATCTTTTCGAAGTTCTTCGCGTACTCCAGGGGATGGTTGGTGCGCACGCAGGGAATGATCTTCGCATCCAGGTTCTTCACCTGCTCGTCATACGCGCTAGATTCGGTGGTGTGCACCACGAAATCCATCTCGTAGCGTGAGCGGTCAACGTGCGCCAGCAACTGCACCAGCCACGCCTCGACGCCGCCGCGATTCAGCCGCCCCAGCACGTGAAGAATGCGCATCAGTTCGCTCTCCTGCGATAGACCCCAACCAGGAAGGGAGAGAACGTATCGCTCTCGCACTCGGTACGCAGCAGCCACAGCGGAGCGGTAAGCAGCGTCTGCGGAATCTCCAGGCAGCGGCGCACTACTCCAGTTGCCGCACCTGGCAGCAGGCGGTTGTAATTCAGCACGCCGATGCCCAGGCTGCCGAAGCCCGTCGCGCGACGAACCACATCTGCGCCGGCTTCCACATGAGCAATATCCATTGCCTGCGCGGTCACCGGAATGTGCTGATCGAAGATGGTCTGATCCATGCGGCGCTGCAGCTTGCGGAACATCCATCCGGTCACGTGCGGAATTTCGGTGATGACCAATCCCGTACCCGGCTTCGCAAAGCGCACAATGTGATTCACCACGCCCTCGGTGTCTTCGAAGTGCTCGATGAATCCACCGGAGAAAACTACGTCGAAGTGGCCTTCGGGAATTTCGCTTGCAGAGAACAGGTCAGCCTGCATGATGTTGCCGCTGACGCCGGCGCGTTTCAGCGCCGCCCGCGCACTCGCCACGCCTGCCGGAGCGAAATCGAAGCCCCACACTTCGGCTCCCAGATCTTTGGCGAAGTACGGCAGGAAGCGCGAGCCGCCGCAGCCGACCTCGAGCACGCGATCGCCGGGCTTGATGTATTGCCGGAAGAGCTTCGCGAAGCGCCAGCTCACGTAGTCGCGCCAGGGACGCAGCCGCAACGGCGCGTCCATCGAAGCCCACGACGCGTCCCATTGCTCGGAGGTGACCAGATTCTTGTTCCCGGGGGAAGAGTTCGTTGTGCAATCGATCGATTGGGTCGTCATTCCTGCGTGCTCCCACTCGTTACCGTCAAAGGCTGGCAGGCGTTGCCGCCTACGAGAATTTCCAACTTCACGGACGCGCCCGCCGCACCACGGAACGCGCGCCGCAGCACGACGAAGCTGCCGGCAATCTGCGCCAACACGGCAAGCAGGATGGCGCCGGCAGCGCCCATTAGTCCCCAGAGCGGTGTGAGCGTATACGCGGCGACTGCGCAGGTCGCGACGCTGATCAGCGTTACCGGAAGCTGCTGGCGAAACCGTCGTGCGGCCGACATGCCGTAGCCCATGAACGACGCGACGGCGGTAACGCCCGAGATCCCGATCAGCATCAGCAGAAGATTGAGGTGGGCGGCGTAGACTGGGCCGTAAATCAGTCGCAGCGTCGGCCGCCCAATCAGCAGTGCGGCGACGATGCCGAGAGCGGCAACTCCAACGCCGATCAGCGACATGCGCTCCAACACCATGCGGAAGTGCCGCAGATTGCCTTCGGCGAAGCTGCGTGACAGGCGAGCGATGGCCGACTGCCCCAGCGCATTCACGATCAGGTTAACCACCACCACCAGGTAGGCCAGCGCCGCGAAAATACCCAGCTCGCCGCTGCCGCGATAATGCTCGACCGCGTAGCGAGGGATGTTGGCGTTTAGCGAAACCAGCCCCATCACGATGCCCACCGGCGCGGCCAGCTTCGTCAGCTCCATCAGCCGGCTCCGGTTCCATACCAGGTAGCGCTCGCCCGCGTGCAGAAGTCGCCGCGCCACCCGCAGATCGTAAGCCACAAATACCGCCAGCCACGTGACCGCCATCGCCGCCGAGGCATATACCACATTGTGGGACCATAGGAACGCGGCCGAGAACGCGACCACGGAGCAGACCCCTTTCAGCATCATGCTGATTGCGACCTGGTCGAGCCGCTCGTGCTTCTGCAACAACCCGGCGATCACGTCGGTGAACGACTCTACCGACTTCGCCGCTGACACGAACAGGACAACGCCCAGCGAAAGGGAATCGCGCCGGTAAGCCAGAAGGATGATCGCGATCACCGCGAGGCCGACGGCCGTGCCGACGGCGCGCAGCGTGAAGTACTCGCCAAAGGAAAATTCGTCGCGCGCGTCGGTGGCTTGAATGCCGCGCAGGAACAGATTGGCCAGCATGAATACCGGCGCGGTAATCGCCAGCGCCAGGGCAAACTGGCCGACCGCAACCGTGGTGCCCCGCTTGGCCAGCACAGAGATCATGCCCCACTGGCAACCGGCATAAACGACATTGCCGGCCAGCGTCCAGGCAAACACCGTGCGCAGACGCGGCTGTTTGACCGCGACCGGGGCGGAGCAGGGTATCTCAGCTGTGGCCATGTCTGCTCCGGTGAGGATGTCCTTGAGAAATGGGCAGCGTCGCGATCGCCGCCAGAAACGCAAACCATGCAGCGTTCGCCGGGATGTGCAGGTTGAACTCAGAGAAGCTATGTACCAGCAGCCCGCAGACACCGATCGCCGCTCCGAATTGCAGCCATCCGTGCGCCGACTGCAAGCGCTGTGTCAGATTTCGAAACGCCAGAACAAAAAACGCCGCCAGCGCCAGCGGCAGCACCACGAATCCTACGAAGCCGGTCTCGGCGAGGAACTGCAGATAGTCGTTGTGCGCGTAGTCGATGCTGAGATCGGTGGCCACCGTCTGATACGGCGTGTAAGCGGTCTGAAACGCTCCCAGGCCAACCCCATGCAGCAGGTGATCGCGGGTCATGCGCAGGGTGTCGCGCGCTATCGTCTGACGATTTCCCAGAGCCAGTTCCGGACGGTTCGCCATCTGCTCCCAGCGTCCCCACACATCGCCCGGATCGAGCCAGTAGAAAAATCCGACGGCCAGGCACGCGGCCGCAATCCCGGCCAGTAACACCTGCCGATGATTCGAGCGCGACGAAACCAGCACTGCGGCGAGAATCGCGAACTCCACCGCCAGGCTCACCAACCCGGCGCGCGAGCCGGAGAGAAATACCGACACCACCGCGATGAACGCCAGAAATAGTACAAAGGGCTTCGCCGGATGCTTCCAGCGCAAGCCGATTGCCAGCGCCATTGCAATCGGGATGAGCATCTCCATCAACCCCGCGTAATTGCCATGATTGACGTATGGTCCGAAGACGCTGTTCGACTCCGGCAGATAACCCAACAGCAGTCCCGGGCTGGCAAAGTACTGCACCATGCCAAACACGGCCATCGCGAACATGTAAATCGCAACGGCGACGCCGGTCGTACGCCACACCTTGCTGGAAGCCGAGAGATACAACTGCTGCGCGAGAAAGAAGAGAACTGTGTAAGTCAGCAGCTTGATCAACGCTTCGCGCGTGCCGACGTAATCCTGCGACAGCCCGCCCCGCATCTGGATCGCGTTGAGAATCAGAACCGCGAGCACGGGAATCAGCAGCGGCGAAGCCAGAATCTTCACCGAGCCGGCGCGCAGGCAGCCTATACCCCACATTACCGCCGCGACCACAGTCAGCAGCGTGAGGCCGCCCCAGGCCCACGCCTGCACAGCGCCAAACAGCAGCGGCGCCAGCATCAGCAGACCGATCACGATCACCCGCGATGCCGTCCACCACGGGCTCCCGAGCGATTCCGGCCGCGGAAGCGTGAGCAGGCGCGGCGACGGCTCGCCGGGTTGCAGAACGATCTGCTCGTGCAGGATGTGCTCTGAGGTATTCATTCGCTTCTACTGCTTGCCGGCTTTCACCAGCGACACATCGTCCAGCCAAAGCTGGCCGGTAATTTCCGTCGGATAGCTGCGGCTGCGAGGCCGCCACAGCGACAGTCGGATCATGTCGGTCGCCGGGCCGGTGGAAAATTGCTTGTCCACGCGACGCCAGTCGGTTGTGCCGGTTGGTCCGTCCGTAGCCACATCCAGACAAGCCTGGCAGCGCGGATCAAGCACGCGCAGCCGCGCACCGCTGTCGGAGGTAACGCCTTGCACCTTGAAAAATGCGCTCAACTCGTAGGTCTGGTTCGGCTCGACCGGGACAAACTGATACAGCAGGTCATACTCGGCGTTTTGCGGAACCGTGAAGTCGACCTCCAGCGCTTTCTTGCCGCTGCGCGCCGTGGGATTGGAAAAACTCAGATCGACATACGGTTGCTGGGCGTGACGCCAGTCGAAGCCGGCGTTCAGCGGCTCATGCTCGAAGCTGCCGTTGAAGACCAGGTTCGGATCGCTGAGGGCGTCGGCGTAATTCGTCGCGCGCTGCGCTCGCGTGTACGACCATACGTCCGGCGGCCTCCGTGTAATGCCCATTCGCCAAAAGCTGATCGATGTAAGGCGTTACCTGCGCAATCGAAACCGCTTTCTTCTGCGCGGCCAGGTCGCGCCAGAATCCGTCTGCGGCATCGGCGCGGTCCGCCGCGGCCAGGAATTCCAGGAACTTGATCTGCGTGCCGGTATCGGCAGTGCTGCCGAGCAAGTCGTGCCAGACGAGGTCAGGATTATCGAAGCCGCGCGTCAGCAGTTGAAACGACTGCGCCAGTCCCTCCGGCTGAAGCCGCAGGAAAGCCTTCAGGTTGCGCACTGCCGCCTGCGGCTGATTGGAAACCACGTCGTTCACGGCCGACTGCCAGGCAAAAATAGGATTGCTGGGCGCCAGTTCCTGCGCGCGGGCAAACCCATTGTCGGCACACGCTTGATTCGCGAGCGCATAGCAGGCAGCCGCCAAACTGGACCAATAGACCGCCGAATTGCGATTCATGGCGATCGCGGTACGGAACTGCTCTTCCGCTACCACTTGCTGCGCCGGATCGCCGGTCAGCAACAGAATCTTGCCCAGTTCGAAATGCGGATCAGGGTTCGCCGGATCGATCGCCATGGCATGTCGAATCGATTGCACGTTGAAGGAATCGCTTAACGTCTGCGCCAGCACAACCCGGCCCGTTTCCAAAATCAGCAGCAGAGCCGGCACCAGCAGCACGGCAACAAAGAGCAGCGTCCCCTGACGCGAGCGCAGCTTCCACTCGAAGACCCGGTTCCAGCGCGAAGGCTTGCGCTCTTCTTCCGTGTCCTGTCGATGCCGGGTTTCGTGCCGCGCGTGTTCCATGGCTCGCCTGCGTGTGCGAAGGTCGACTGTTGACTTACTCGGAGTTGGACCGTCCGTATGGGTACTTGCCGTATTGCGAGTAGTAGTAGTTACCGTAGCCGTAGTAGCCTTCGTGCCGCATATCCAGCTTGTTGAGCACGACGCCGAGGATGCGCGCACCGGCGTTATCCAGGATGGCGCGAGTACGCATCAGGCCGGCGCGGTGGGTGCGACCGCTCTCGGCAATCAGCACCACGCCATCGACCAGTCCGGCCATGATGGTGGCATCGGTCACCGCCAGCACCGGCGGCGAGTCGATGATGATGTGCTCGAAGTTCTTGGCCAGCTCGGTGCAGAGGTCGGCCATGCGATCGGAGCCAATCAGCTCCGCCGGATTCGGCGGTACCGGGCCTGAGGGCAGAATCCACAAATTCGATTCCTCGAACTGCTGAATCGTATCCGCCAGCGTGTCCGCGCCGGTCAACACCGTGCTGACGCCCTTCTCGTTATCGATCCGCAGAATGCGGGCGATGCCGCCTTTGCGCAGATCGCAATCGACGATCACGACCTTGCCTTTGCGTTGCGCCAGGGTCTGCGCCAGGTTGAGCGCCGTCGCCGTCTTGCCTTCGCCGGCTTGCGAACTGGTGATGAGGATCGACTTGGGAGGATTGGGCGCCTGCGAGAGCAGGACCGACGTCCGCAGCGCGCGATAGGCTTCCGCCAAAGTCGATTGCGGATTGGCGATGATGGACAGCGCCACGTTGGTCTCCCGCGGCAGCTTCCCGGCAGGATCTTTCAGTCCACGCTGCCACTTGGCGCCCGTCATCTTCCAGTTCGCCGAATCGGAAGCCCGTTGCAGCGGGACCACCGCCAGGGCCGGCGTCATCAGCAGCGACTCAACTTCTTCGGCCGACTTCACCGAATGATCCATGCCCTCTTGGGCGAAGGCCATCATCACGCCCAGCACCGTGCCCGCCAGCAGGCCCAGTGCAATGTTCAAGCCTTTGCGCGGACGAATGGGGTCGCTCGGCGGCAGCGCCGCGTCAACCATGTGAATGTTGGTGGATTGCAGCCCGGCGGAGACGGTGGCGTTCTTCAAGCGCTCCAGCAGGCTCTGATAGAGCTGCTGGTTGCTCTCGAATTCGCGCGCCAGAATGTTGTGCTGTACCAGCAGTTGATTCTGCGCGCCTACCGCTTCTTTCTGTTGCGCCACCGCCGCCGAGGCCAACCGCTCACGCGTCACCGCAGCGGTGTAATCCTTGCGAATCCGCGCCAGCACCCGATCCTGTTCCGCCTGAATCTGGGAGCGCAGGTCCTGAATCTCTTCGTCCAGCCGAATCGCCTTGGGGAACTTCGGTCCGTACTGCGCCACCGTCTCGGTGTACTGATCGCGAAGGTCCGCCAGCTTCTCTTCCAGCTTCTGCAGCAGATCGTTGTGTACCAGGGTCGCCAGTTGCGGGCGGTTGATCTCTACCTCGTGATACAGAGATTCTTTCTGCAGACGATCACTCTCGGCTGCCGTCTGGTCCTTGCTCAGTTCCGAGAGGATCTGCTCCTGCACCGTTTCTTTCTCGCCGGTGTTGACCAGTTGATGGTCGCGCTCGTATTCGACCAGCGCCTGCTGCGAACTTTCCACCTTCGCCTTCAACTCATCCAGCTGCTGCTCCATCCAGGCCGAAGCCTGCCGGGTGGCGTCATACTTCTGGCGGAAGTTGTAATCGATGTAGTTGTTGACCAGGGTGGTGGCCACTCGCGCCGCCAACTGCGGATCGGGATCTTCATAGCTTACGGCCAGCATGCGGGTCTTCGGCGTGAGCTCAACTGACAATTTTTTCTTGAAGACATCGATCAGCCGTACCTTCTGCTTATCCTCCGGAATCTTGGCCAGCCTGGCCGGGCTGATGAGATGTTCGCGCAGCCGCAACTCTTCAATGGTGCGCCACGCCAGGCTTTCGCTTTCCAGAACTTGAATCTGCGTTTGCAGGTAGGTGTCGTCGGCGCTGGTCTTCTGAAAGACCTCTTCGATGGACTGCACCATCGGCGTTTCCGATTCGACCTGCACGCGAGCCGTGGCCTTGTAGATGGGCTGCGTCTTGAAGGAGACGATGGCGACCACGGTGGTGATCACCAGGGCCACGGTGGCTATCGTCCACCGCCGCTTCATCAGCGTGTGCCAGTAAGTGGCCAGCGAAACGTAATCCTGGCCATTGGCGAAGCTGCCTTCCATCGCCGGCAGCGCGCGCCCCGGAACCGGCACAGGCATCCCGAAGCCGCGGCTGGGAAGTTCGCGTTGCTCCGTATGCGTGGACAGACTATTTGGGTTCATCGCGATGCCTTTCAATAACGTCCATAGACAGCCAGACCGGTTGCCGTCTGCAACGCGGCTTCCAGGCCGCGCGCGAACGCCTTCTTCGCGGCGCTATCGGGAACAAAGAGGATGTCGTTGGGATACAGCTTCTGATCCGGCGCTTTGTTGGCCAGAATCAAATTCAGGTTGCACGGAATCTGCTGGCGGCCGTCGGGAGAGTTTTTGTCGGGACGAATGATGACCGACTTCTGCCGCTGGGCGGTGCCCTTCGAATCTTCAGCCATGGCCAGCGCCTGCAACACGGTCATGCCATTGTCATCGCTCTTAATAATGAAGCCGCCCGGCTTGTTGACCGCGCCCACCACGTAGACAATCCCGGCGCGCGGGATGGTGATACGGTCGCCGGGAAAGATGGCAAGGTTGTACTGCACGCTGCCGGTATCGAGCAGCTTCTTCAAGTCGACCGACTGCGTAGTCTGGCCGGTGACCGTCTCGCCCAGCTTGCCGCGGCTGACGATCGCCGTGTTGCCGGCGTCGTCATTCAGGCCTTGCGCCTGCGACAACATATCCAGCAACGTGGTCTTGCCCAGCACCGGATAAATCTGCGGCATCTTTACCGCGCCGGTGATCGCCACCGACTTCAGCCGCGAACTGATGATGGTCACCACGATGTGAGGGTCTGTGACCAGGCCGCTGTCGTGCAGCTGCTTGGCCAGGGCATCGGAAAACTCGCTCGGGGTCAACCCGCCCGCTTTTACCGGCTCCGTCAGCAGAGGCAGAGTGACTGTTCCCGTCGGAGCCACGCGATACTGCCGCGACAACTCGGGGACGTCCATGACGTAGATGTCCAGCACATCATCGGCGGTGATCAGGCTGTCTCCGTCAGGGCTCATGCCCGGCGTAGAACCTGCTGTCCCCATATGCGCGTTGAGGGCTGACGAGTGCGCAGCGGTCGTAGCCGCCTGCTCTTCCGCAGTCTGTGCCGCAGCCCATGTGGCCGCCGCCAGAACCATGCAGATCGCCAATCCTAGAAAGCGAAGCAGAGAAGTGTGACGCATACCAACTCCTGCAATCCTGACCCTGGTTGAAGCTGCCGCTGCCGGGCGCGCGAATGAGTTGCGTCTAGACCGGCTCAACGTGATATCCCTCGACATCCAGTGCGATCGAGCGCTGCATCGGCTCGATGGAGATGACCAGCTTATGACCGCGTTCGGCGATGAAAATTCCTTCCAGCCCATCCAGGCAGCCGCCCACAATGCGGACGCGCCGTCCGCTCTTCAGGAAGGGATAATGCGACCACGGCACGTCGTGCGATTCCAGCCGGCGCAGGTCCTGCATCTGCTGCTTGGTGATGCGGGCGATCACTCCGTTGAACGAGACGAAGCAATACACGCCGTTGGTCTGCAAAATCGCCAGCCGCTCGGGCGTGTTCTCGGTGGCGCGCACAAAAACGTAGCCGGGAAAGATCGGCGCCTCCACCACCTGGTAGCGGTCGCTCCAGCGATGCCGCTCTTTAGTAATGGGTACGTAGGCTTCGTAATGCTTGCTCTGAATCTGGTGGCAGATGCGGCGCTCGAAACGGGCTCTGGTTTGCAGCGCATACCAGTCGTTGCCCTGAGCAGCCAGAACAACAGAGGCGTCAATCTCGGATTTAGGCGCTAAATTGGGCATAGCTCCGCCATTTGAGTCCCATGTGAATTGCGGCCCGGAGTCTCGTCAGTGGTCCAGCCCTTACATTTCAGTTCGCTGGGGTTCTTCAACGATCAGCGATGCGTGATCGGCATGCGCCGCGGTTGAAAGAGCTGACGGGTTGTGCTCGGGTGAACACAACCTTTGGAAACATCTCTTCTTAAGCACCACCGGATTGCTAAAACTGCGTGCACCGGCATGGCCTGATACCTGAGACCGAAGGACGTGCCTTGCAAAGCGAGGCGCTCGGGCAGATAGGAAGCGTCGATCCGTCGGAGCCCGACAGCGAATCCTGCAAGCTGGTCAGAGCCGGGCTCGAAGAATTCGTCTCGCCTAACGGGCCGGCATTCTGAACGCTCAACAGACCTTGCTGCACGTTGAGCGACGCAACCTGGCCCTGGCTGAGGGTGACCGTTTTTCCTGACGACTGAATCGTCAACCCGCCCTTGGAGGCTCGCACCAGCAGCGAATCTCCGGACTTGTCGATCTCATACTGCGCCGCACCGGTCGCGTCCGGAGCGATGCGGTAATGATCGGTGGTAACCGACATTCCTTTGGTGGTGGTTACTGTCGCTCTGCCATCCGCCAGATTGATCGACTTGCCTTTGAAAGTAAGTTGCGAGTTCTGGGGAAGCAGGACAGTGGAGCCTGGCGCCGAAATCGTTAGGACCGCGCCATTGGCGGTGCGAACGGTATCGCCTGAAAAGATTGCCGTGGTTGCGGGAGCACCTGCGCCGTTGAGCACGACGCTGCCAGTTGATTTCAGAACTGCCGAACTGTCGGCGGCCAGTAAGAAAACGGGGAAACAGGCCATCTCGAGAGACACCACGAGATAGGCCAAGAGCCGGATGACGGGGCGCATACCGTTCACCTCACGATATAAATGGCCCGATGATGCTAGCACTCAGGTAGGTAACCATCAATGACTATAAAGTGGCATATTTTGACCAAATTTGGCACCACAGTTGCCATAATGTAATTTGATAACATGCTTGTGATGCAATAACTTACATGGTAACCTTGCTGCCTGATCGCCCACCATTCCTGAAATTGAAAAAACTTGGCGGTTTTTCGACGATTGAGGTATTTTAGTGCTAGTTTACGGCTGAATAGTACTACCGAAGTAGTATTTACCATCTGGCACTGTAGCGCTTACCGTACCGTTACGGAAAACCGGCCTCCTACGTTGTGGTAGTTACGAAAGATGGCGGCAGCACAGCTTGGTAACCGAAAGTTCCGGTTACTGATTGCTGGCTGATGGTTTCGCCTGCTGATGTTTCGGCAAGTTCTCTGTTCGATCGCTCCAGTCGCACGCGCAGCGACCAGTTCATAGATGCGCGATTTGCCCGCTGCTTCGTTCCCACCGGGCCAGTTGTTTCTGCATTTCGCTTCGATGCTGTTGTCGCACTGTTTCGGTAGCTAGCTCCCTAGGACCAAAGCCGTTCAACCCCACGCCTTGCGGGGCGTACAAGGAAGGTTTCCATGCACCACTCCCTGCGAACCACTTCGCGGAGATTGTGGCTGTTCGTGTTTCTGGCCACAGCTTCATTCGTACTATCCACCACATTGGCCGCACAGACTGCGACGGGCACCCCTTCGTCAACGTCGACCGTCATCGCCATCGTCGCCGGTGCAGCGCACCTGGGTAATGAAACCAAGCAAGATCGCTACCACCCAGCCGCTCTACCAGATTCACGACCAGTATGTTCCGTCCGAATTCAAAGACGCAGAAGAAGTGAAGGTGCCGGAATGGCTGAAGAATTCCTCACCCGCGGATCCATCGTTTCAGGATCCCGCCCTGCAAAAAGTTTACGGTCCGATGATCACCGTCAACCAGGGATTGAGCTTTGACGGCATCGGCGAAAGTTTTACCGGACCGAATGGCACGTACTCGGTGGGCAGCGTTCCTCCGGATACCGACATGGCGGCCGGCACGACGCAAGTCGTCTCTCTGGACAATACCGGCTTCGCCGTCTTCAACAAGACGACGGGAGCCGTCGAGTTGGGCCCGCTGAACACCAACACCCTGTGGTCGTCACTGGGCAGCGGCTCCGAGTGCTACACCGAAAACGATGGCGACGGCATCGTGAAGTTCGATCAGCTGGCGCAGCGCTGGATCATCACCCAGTTTGCGCTCGGCTCCAGCGACACCGGGCCGTTCTATCAGTGCGTCGCGATCTCGCAGACCGACGACGCTACCGGCACCTGGACCGTGCTGCAGTTCACTCCTGGCGCCAATGGATATTTCCCGGATTATCCGAAGCTGGGTGTCTGGCCTGACGCCTACTCCATTACCTTCGACATGTTCAACTCCACCGGCAGCTCGTATAAAGGCGCTGCGATCTGCGGTATCGATCGCGTTGCCCTGCTGAGCGGCAACACTCCCACCATCGTCTGCGCGCAGCTGCAGTCCACTGACTATGCCCTTCTGCCGGTCGACATGGACGGAGCTACTTATCCCGCCAGCGGCGCCAAGGAAATCTATGTAGAGAACAGCGACGCCAGCAATACCAGTACAGTTCTCTACATGTATCGCGCGAAGTACAACTTCACTGCCGGTACGGTTGCAGTTGACTCCAGAATCAGCATCACGGTGTCGCAGTACAGCAACAAAACCTGCTCCAATACTTCGCAGTGCGTTCCTCAGCCGACCCACACGGGCACGGTGCAGAACGGCACCTTCGCCTCCGAGTCGAAGCTCGATACCCTGGCTGCGCATGAAATGTATCGCGCGGTCTACCGCAATTTCGGCAGCTATGAGTCGGTGCTGCTCAGCGGACCGGTGCTTCCCAGCGGCAGCGGCGGCTCGGGCAGCAACACCGCCGAGCGCTGGTATGAACTGCGCGGCATCAACACCAGCGGTGGAACCGGTACGCCCACCGTGTACCAGCAATCCACTTATTCGCCCGACACCAGCCTCTATCGCTGGATGGGCAGCATCGCCCAGGACAACCAGGGCAACATGCTGATGGGCTACTCCGGCTCCAGCTCCTCGGTCTTTCCTTCGGTGTACATCACTGGTCGCGTCCCGACCGATGCGCTGAACACCATGGAGTCCGAAAGCCAGGTTTATGCCGGATTGAATTCGCAGGTGAACCTCAGCGGATACGCCTACGGCTATCGTTGGGGAGACTACACCGCGATGATGCTGGATCCCGATGATTGCACCTTCTGGTATACCGGCGAATATCTGAAGCAGGCGGGCTTGTTCAACTGGAGCACGCGCATTCTCAGCTTCTCTTTCCCGGCCTGTACCAGCAACGCGGCCATCACTTCGCCGATTCCGAATTCGACTCTGACCAGCGGCACGGCGACGTTCCTCTGGTTGCCGGGTACCGGAAACCCGTCTTACACCTTGTCGATCGGCAAGACGCAGGGCGGTACCGATTATTGCGGCGGTGCGCAGAACTACAACGCCGGTGTCTACACCGCGACGTTGTCCTGCCTGCCGACCGATGGCAGCACCTTCTGGGTCCGTCTAACCACAGTCGGCGGCGCCAACGGTCATAACGACTACCAGTACACTGCTGCCAGCCTGCAGCAGTCGCAGACCATCACCTTCCCGAATCCGGGACCGGTCACCTACGGCGTTTCGCCGATTACGCTGGCCGCCACCGCGACTTCGGGTCTGCCGATCACCTACACGGTGAAGTCCGGTCCGGGCTCCGTCAACGGAAGCACGCTGACGGTTACGGGCGCGGGCACCATCGTCGTCGAGGCCGATCAGGCGGGCAACAGCAATTGGGCTCCGGCGCCTCCGGTCACCGACAGCATCGTCGTCAACCAGGCCACGTTAACGGTGTCGGCGAACAACGCCACCATCACCGCGGGCAGCCCGCTGCCGACGTTCACCGCCAGTTACAGCGGCTTCGTGAACGGCGATACCCAGGGCGTGCTGAGCGGTTCCCCCAGTCTGACCACCAACGCTCCTCAGAATCCGCCGGTCGGAACTTACACCATCACTGCGGCGCTGGGAACTTTGTCGGCGCAGAACTACACCTTCACCTTCGTCAACGGCACCCTGACGGTCACGGCATCGGTGGCGCAAATCACCTCGCCGCCTAAGGGTTCGACCCTCAGCGGCAGCACCGCTACCTTCACGTGGTCCAGTGAAAGCGGCGCGAGCTCGTATCAGTTGTGGCTGGGTCACAGCGCCGGTGCGCACGACATCGCAACCGTCGGCACCTCGGGCTTGACTGCGACCGTAACCAACCTGCCTACCGACGGCAGCGTTATCTATGCCACGCTGTATGGCTACGCCAACAACACGTGGACGGTGGAAGACTCTGCCACCTACACGGCAGCTACCATCATCAACGCGCAAATCACGGCTCCGGCCAAGGGCTCGACCCTGACCGGCGACACCGCAACCTTCACCTGGACCGCTGAGACGGGCGCAACCTCCTACCAGATCTGGGTGGGCACCACGCCCGGTGGCAAGGACATCGCCACCAGCGGCACCTCCAACCTGACGCTGACCATGTCCGGCTTGCCGGTCAATGGCAGCCAGGTCTACGTCACGCTGTACGGCTACGCGGGCAGTATCTGGTCGGTGCAGGACACGGCTACTTACACGGCCGCCAGTCCGGCGCAGATCACCTCGCCGGCAAAGGGCTCAACCCTGCCGGGCAGCACAGCAACGTTTACCTGGTCAGCCGAAAGCGGCGCGACCTCCTACCAGTTGTGGATCGGATCGACTATCGGCGGACATGATCTCGCTGTAGTCGGGACCTCGAACCTCACGGCGACCGTGGGCGGACTGCCAACCAACGGCAGCCAGATCTACGTCACGCTCTATGGCTACGCGGGCGGTTCGTGGACGGTGCAGGATACGGCCACGTACACGTCCTACTCCATCACCAACGCGCAGATCACCAGTCCGACGCCGGGCAGCACCTTGCCAGGCGATACCGTTACCTTCACCTGGACTGCCGAGACTGGAGCGACTTCTTACCAGCTGTGGGTAGGCAGTGCGCCGGGACAATATGATCTGGGCGTGGGTGGAACGACGACTACGTCGGTGACCATCGGCAATCTGCCGACTGACGGCAGCCTGGTGTACGTCACGCTGTACGGCTACTCGGGCGGCGTGTGGTCGGTGCAGGATGCCGAGCAGTACACGGCCTCCGGCGGACATCCGCAACTGCCGATACGACGGAACAACAGGTCGCGCCGGTAATTACCGAAAACTCGCGGCGACTGTAAGGCCGCCGCAAATCACAAGGGCCGCTCACGTTAAGTGAGCGGCCTTTTTCTGTGCAGCTGGTTTCCTGGTAGTCAGCGTTGGATTTTGTTTACCTTTTGCGATCGGTGACTGGGTCCGCCGGAAGCGGTGTAGGATTCCTGATCCTGGACGGTCCAGGTGTCGCCGGCGTAACCGTACAGGGTCACATAGACCTGGCTGCCGTCGGTGGGCAGGTTGCTCATGGTGGTTGACGTCCGGTGGTCACCGCCTCACGCCTAGGTCGTCCTGCCCCGGCGCGCTTCCTACCCATATCTGGTAAGACGTGCCTCCGGTTTCAGCCGTCCAGGTGAAGGTAACGGTATCAGTGCTGAACGCGGTTCCCTTCGGTGGACTGGTCGATCTGGGCATTCGTGATGGCTGCCGCCGTGTACTGCCCCGCATCCTGCACCGACCAGGTGTTATCGCCGCGTAACCGTACAGAGTTGCGTAAAGGGTGCGTCCGTCGGTTGGCAGGTTGCTGAAGCTCGCCTGCAAGGCGGTTGTGCCGACGTAGGTCGATGTCATGCGAGTTCGCTGTCGAGCCAATCCACAACTGATACGACGTAGCCAGCGATTCTGCGGTCCAGGTGAAGGCAGCGCCGGCTCCTGCCAGCGTCGAGCCTTTCTGCGGAGAATTGATCTGAGCGGGGGTGAAGGCCGTGTAGTAATACTGATTGCTCGCCCATTGATCGCCGATCTGCGTCCACAGGGTGACATAGATGTCGCTGCCGTCGGTGGGAAGGCTGTTGACCGTCTGAGATACGATGGTCGTCGGCAAACTTCCTGAGTCATAGTAGTTGTTGGCACCTTGAGTGCTGCCTACCTGTATCCGGTAAGCTGTCGCGTTGTTGCTGCCGGTCCATTGGAAAGTTTCCGAGCTGCCGGACAACGCGGAGCCAAGACCGGGGATAGCCATCTTTGCCAGTTGCCCGACCTCGGTGGAAACGTAGTAGGAACCGCTCGCATTGCTGACGATGATATGAGTGCTGCCGGGGAATACTGCGGTCACTATGCCCTGGTTATCGACGGTGGCGATCTGCGGGTTTTCAGACGAATAGCTGATTTGGGCGGAGTGAGTTACATCGAGTTGTGAGGTATCCACTACGTGGAGGGGGATCGTTTCCCCTGCTGCCGAAAACCGCAGCACTGACGGATGCGTTTGTAGTATTTGGAACTGCGTATTCGGGTTGTCCCTGAAGCGAAATTGAAGGCGACGCCACTCCAGAACCATCCGCCGCCGTTCCCAGCGCGCTAACATCATATGAGCCGATGGTGGTATTCGATGGAATGCTAAGTTGAAACTGCAGCGGCTGCCCGTTGGTTGCCTGTGAGAAACCCAGCGGGTCCTGTGCCAAAATAGCAATGTTCGAAACAGATGGATCTGCACCCACGGAGATGATCACCACTTGGCCAGGGAAGACCACAGTTCCGCTGGCTGGAGATGTTATCTGCAACAAATTACTCTGGGCGGAGCACGGAACAACCGCCAAAGCTAAGACCATCTTAATTACCTTGCTTGCTATGAACATCCTTCCTCCAATCAGCCCTGCTTTCGAGCGGCACTCCAGTCGTGCTGGAACGAGGCGCTGAGTTTTCGGCGTAATCGGTCACAGTCAGACAAGAAATCATGCGTCAGCGTTACGGTTTAACTTGGCACCCAAGGCGTCTAATAAGGATGATACAAACCCCAAGCAGTCCACTGTAGATAAATACATTGAGCGCCATACTCGCGAACCCGAAGGCCCGCGGATGTTGGAAAAGGTCCATGTGCAACCAGGAGTCAGCGATCGCAGCGCCAGGCCACAGTATGAATCTGCAGATCGGGAGCTTCGGCGTCATCCATGCCGCCAGCGTCGTAAATGTAAATGGCGCTGCCACAATTAACAGAATTTTGCCCCATCGATTCATGAGATCCTATTTCGCAGCCTTGTTGCCTATTGTTGAAAATCCTTGTCGTCGGGCGACTCATTTAGCAAATCGACCACAGCCCCGACAACACCGCTCGCATTATCCAATTCCGTGGGGGAAGAAAATTAAGTTTCGTCATACCGGGAGAGTGAATAATCCCCTTCTGGGTGGGCGTCTTAGGCCCCACGGTTCCGCCGTTCAGTTGACTCGTCACGGGCACCACCGCATCGCTAACGTAGTCACCCGGCAGTGCTCCGAACACCACTGACTCCCAAGCCGTCGATGTCAGTGCCGACGCTAAGGGGCTGAGAGGACACACCACCTTCAACCAGCCCGCAGCGCACTTTTTATCCCAGTCGAGGCTGCAATCTAGTTCGCTCATGTTGCTAAGCCCTTCTTGGGCGCTGATCCGAGCCATGGCGAATGGAAGAGGTCCAGCCTCAAAAGCGTCCCAAATCGTTCCCAACGCAGGGCTCAGGGACCCGTTTGGAGGCGGGAAGCCATCGCCCTGAAGGTCTCCGACCGCGCCATTGACCGGTAGGCCGGCGCCGGTTGTCACCGTGATGAACGATGCATTGCCGCTTTTCGCCAGCCGTTCCCGCACGCACGTATTTGCATCTTGCAATAGGTCAGTTGCAAGCGGCGTACCGAGATGGGGCGTTCCGATCGTGATCAGTTTGTCGATCGGACCGTGCCCGTAGGTCACGCTATTCTTAAACCCGGATCCGAGCGCGATAGTCCGCACGATATCGCCGCCCATACTGTGCGCGACAACGTCGGCTGTTACCGCCGCGGCATTGTTGATCTGCCGGAAGTCAGCGATACCTTGTCGAATCTGCCCATCAACAAGTGGTGCGTTGTAACTGAACCCCAAGGCGCTGGTGGGAATCAGAGTCTTGGTTATATCCAAGTACTTTTTGTCGTATGTAGGATATGTGGCGTTAACTTTAAGAAGCGGGTAATAGTAATCAATGGTATCTACATCGATGTCATATATCGGTATAGTGAAATCCTGTCGCCCCCAATCTTCTGACGAGCCCCAAAGCCCATGCACCAAAATTACGGGAGGCCGGACAACAGAAGCGTTTGCAGTTAGAATGTAGGTTGGGTCGTTATTCGACTGAACTTGCAAAGTGATTGTTCGATCTGATGAGCTTTGATCCTGCGGATAGTTCAGCGCGTCGCGTGCGAAATTGGTCGGCGACAGATAGATGACAAAGGCCATCGGTCCTTTCGGCGTATCAACCGCAGTTGCGGTTATGGTTGGGCTCGCCGATTGCGGACCATCCCCTAGTTTGAACAACCCGCCGCTCGTCCCTTCGCCTTGATTATCTTTGTCATCCCACACGGAGACACTCAGGGACTCACCGTTACGGTTCGCCGGAATCCGCACTACCGCCTGAGTGGCCCCGTCGGCTGCGATACTCTGAACGACGGTGCCTTCGCTTGCCATCAAGTCCGTGCAGGTCGGGCAGACCTGGGCCCCGCTCAAGAATCCCGAATCCACGGGATCCAAAAACACGGGGCCGATCGGCGTGAACTTCACGTTATCGATGCCGAGATAAACCAAGTACGAATGCAACTCCGACTGGAACCGGATGCCCACCCGGCGAATGCCGCTGTCTGGGAGAGAGATCGTGCCGGCGGCATTGTCCCCCAATGTGATTTGCTGGCTTCCGCCCTGGTCGTCACAAACAACGTAGGTTAGAGGGACAGAACGATTCAACAGCACGGCACTGAAGTTCGACACCTTCTGACTAAAATCGATTTCCCAGCCCTGACAGTCGCTGCCGGGCTCCTGCGGAATCGGATTCGGAAAGCGCATTACAGCACTGTCGCTAGTCGGGAACAAGCGCTCGTGTCACGCCTCAACGTGACAATGGACCAAATTGGCTTCGAGCTCCGCGTGATGGTGGACGGGTGGCTCACCCGAGCTTCCTTTGCTTGGACCGGCTGCCCGCAGCGTACTCCAATGATCGAACTATGAATTGTTCTATCCCATGAGCAATTCGAAACAAATAGCAGTTATCAGATTCAACGCAACTATTCGTGGGTGTCCGGTCTCAACACCGATTCGTAGTCTTCGAATGAGCGTGAGACGGCGAAACTCCTTCTTCTCAACTCTCCACCAGAAGTGAAAAGGCCGCCCACGTTGTGTGAGCGGCCTTGAGGTCAGGTGTGCAGCGAAGCCGATTAGCCTCCCCGCATTCCTGTGGTTAGTGTTGACGCTTGGCCGGTGGGTTCACCTTGATCTGCGGGTGTCCGCCGGAAGCGGTGTAGGATTCCTGATCCTGGACGGTCCAGGTGTCGCTGGCGTAACCGTACAGGGTCACGTAGACCTGGCTGCCGTCGGTGGGCAGGTTGCTCATGGTGGTTGACGTACCGGTGGTGCCGCCTACGCCCAGATCATCCTGTCCCGGTGCGCTACCTACCCATAGCTGGTAAGAAGTCGCTCCCGATTCCGGAGTCCAGGTGAAGGTCACCGTGTCGCCCGAGAGGGTCGAGCCCGGGGGCGGGTCGACGATCTGCGCGTTAGCCACAGTGGCTGCCGTGTACGTGGCCGTATCCTGCACCGTCCAGACACCGCCTGCGTAACCGTACAGGGTCACATAGAGCGTCTGTCCGTTGGTGGGCAGGTTGCTGAAGCTGATCGTCTGCGCGCTGGTGCCGCCGTAGTCGATGTCATTCGCGCCCGGCGTGGAGCCGATCCACAACTGATACGAGGTGGCGCCCGACTCCGAGGTCCAGGTGAAGGTAGCGGCAGATCCGGTCAAGGTCGATCCCTTGGTGGGAGCCGTGATCTGAGCTGCGCTGCCGGCGTTGTAGCTGGCCGTATCCTGCACCGTCCAACTGGTGCTCAGGCCGTAGAGGGTGACGTAGATGGGCTGACCGTTGCTGGGCAGGCCCGAGATGGTGCACGACAGATCAGAGCTGCCGCAGTAGCCCAGATCGTCAGCACCCGGCGTCGTTCCGGCCCACACTTGGTAAGCCGTGGCTCCGGACTCTGCCGTCCAGGTGAAGGTCACCGCGGTACCGGCCAGGGTCGAGCCCTTGGGCGGCGAGGTGATCTGCGCGTTGGTTACGGTGACGGCCGTGTACTGACCCGAGTCCTGTATCGACCAGGTGTTGTTGGCGTAGCCGTACAGGGTGGCGTAGACGGTGCTGCCGTTGCTGGGCAAGCCCGACAACGTGCAGGTCAGGCCGGTGGTGCCGCAGTAGCCGTATTCCTGGCCACCCGGAGTTGCGCCGACCCACACCTGATAAGCCGTGGCTCCGGTCTCATGCGTCCAGACGAAGGTCACGGTGGTGTCGCCCAGCTGTGAGTTGTTGACCGGCGAGGTGAGCTGCGCCACTGCCGCGTTGACGGTGAGGGTGCCGTTCACGAAGGCGAAGGTGTAGTTGGTCGCCGCCAGCGTGCCTAGCGAGGGGATGATGTTGTAGGTGCCGACCGGCGGATTGTTAGGTGCGTCGGTCGTGATGCTGGGCTGTCCGGTGGTCGCGGTACCTTGCGAGTCACCGTTGACGAAGCCGGTCATGGTGTAAGTGAAGGTGGGGAAGTTGCCGCCTTCGCTCATGGTCTGGTTGTTCGCCGTAACGGTCAGCACGGCCGGGTTGATGGCCAGCACGCCGTTGACGAAGGCGAAGGTGTAGTTGGTCGAGGCCAGGGTTCCCTGGGCCGCGTTGATGGCGTAGTTGCCTACTGGCGAGGAAGAGGTTGCGCCGGTGGTGATGCTGGGCGCGCCCGTAGTCGAGTTGCCCTGGTTATCGCCATTGACGAAGCCGGTCATGCTGTAGCTCAACACCGGCAACGAACCACCGTAGGTCATCATGGTGCTGGTCGCCGTCACCGTCAGCATGGCTTTGTTGACGGAGAACGTTACCTGCTCGGTGTCAGGCAGGTAGTTGCTGTTGCCCGGCTGGGTAGCCTGCAGCGTAACGCTGCCGGCGCCGGTGATGGTGACGCTGTTGCCTGCTACCGTGGCGGGGCCGGAGACCACGCTGAAGGTGATAGGCAGGTTGCAAGGACTATCGGTGGCCGTCAGACCGAACGGTGCAACACCGTAAGTCTGCGTGCCCGGATTGGTGAAGCTGATAGGACAAGGTACCTGCGACGGACCCCAAATGCTGGCATACACCAGGTTGTAGGCGTTGACGCTGCCCAGTCCGGTGGCCATGTCATAGCCAGGTCCTGCTCCCCAAGCCGGCTGATACGACTGTGCCGGAGTGCCGGGAGTGGTGTTGGCGACGGCGACTGCATTGCTGCCTCCGCCACCTGTCAGGGTGATGGGCGTTTCCGGCTGGTAGCCCGAGCCGGCAGCGGTGACTGTGATGGCACTGACGTAGTTCGGACCTTGGCCCTTGGTCGTGTTGGTGATGGTTACATAGGCTGGCCCGAAGTATTGGATCCCGTAAAACCCGGTAATGAAATTACCGGCATAGCCTGCCGTCTTCGAGGTAATGGTAACGGTGGACGTCGTACGGCTGTTGGTAACGAAGGTGCTGCAGCTGCTGGTGAGCGATGACGCGAGCGCCGTCGCAATGGCTGTCGTGCTGCCTGAAGTGAGCGTGTAAGGCCCGCAGATCGTCGTTCCCGAGTTGTTGGTTAATGCGATCTGTTGACCGGCTGCGCTAGTGCTCGCGATCTTAACTGTCCAAACAGCGGTTTGCGAACCGGCGGTTACGGCTGCCGTACAGGTAGCCTGCGTGCCCCCGGCATAAAGCGTGCTTCCCGTCGGGGAAAGATACGCGTTGTTATTACTCGGTCCAGCGATGGTACAGGTCGGAGCCGTGGTATAACCCGTGCCGCCGTTAATGACGGTCGCGCCCGTGACATTATCCGTGCTGGCAACACCGTAAACGCCGCTCGTGCCTGGATTAACTCCGCCCGGGAAGCAGTGGTGTTCTGCGGCTGTGCCGTTATATTCGCAGGGCAAGTCAATGTCGCCCTGGGTCACGTCATTGAAGACGCATCCGCTGCCTGGGCCGCCCGTACCGCTGGAGTTGCAGGACGCTCCGAGGAAGTTTCCAGCCGTGCCGTATTCGTTCTGCGCGATCTGGTAATAAATCGGATTGGGGTTGCCCCAGGTTTCGCCAGTCTTCTGATTGACCAGCGCCTGGATGGCAGCCATGGTGGGTGAGGCAACCGAAGTTCCGCCAAATCCTGACCAGGTGCTCGGCGCGCCCGAGCAGGAGGTCGCGCCGCCAGAGGTCTGGGTCGGATCGGACCAGCAAACGGTCTCGAAGTGTCCCCACACGCCGTTGGCGGCAAACATCGATACGTCAGGAATATCGCGTACGCCATCAGAAGGCATGCCATACACTGCTTGCCCTCCACTGAGCGCCGCTCCCGTTTGGTAGGACGGCTTCGCCCAACCTTGGCATTGCGGTTCAGACAACAGAGCGGCCGTGGTATTGGCCCCGCCGGCTCCCGTAGCACAGTTGCTGGCGCCGCCGCTGCCCGCGCCCGAACTGATGTAGCTGCTGGTGGTATTGAATGGGCTGGTGTTACAGGTACCGGTGCTGCCGTAGGTTAAGAACGTCCCGTGGGCAACTTCGGAAATAAGGGCGCTGGCGCAAGAGTCGTTCCAGGGAATTTCCGGAATGTACGACTTCGCGGAGCCATAGTTGGCGGCGTTGGTGGAATTCCAATAGGTGCTGAGCGGAAGTCCGCCGTTCTGTCCCGTCTTCGAGTTATACGTATCCTCGAAATCGGTACCACCCACGGACACGTTGTACGGGCTCGAACCCCAGCCGGTAACGCCTAAGCTGGTAATGGCATATTCCGTTCCGAACGCGGCGGAGCAGCTGGACTGTCCTTCGTCGCCCGAGGACACGAATACCGAGAAGCCCTCGGCGGCCGCTTGTTGATAGGTGTTATAAAACGCGGCGTTGCCGCCGTTACCGGTTACGGCCTCGCACAGACCGTAGCTAACGCTGACGACACCCAGGGTCGGCGAGCTCTCGTTGATTAAGTTTTGCAACGCAATCAGTCCGCCGAAGCTGAAGGTGCCCGAGGGACACGAAGCCAGGTTGATGGTGGCGCTGGGTGCGACGGCTGTTGCGACTTCAATGTCGATGTTCGCTTCGCCGTCATCCGCATTCGTGCCGGGATCGGTGCACCCGCCCGGGTGCGTGGTGGTGAGAGAACCTTGCGGGAACGCTGTGGACAAACCGAATGTTGTACGGTAGGTCTGCCAGTCACTACCATAACTATCCGTATCTTCAATCAGGTAAATCGTCTGTCCCTGCCCTGAGTAGCCGGCGTTATAGAGCGGCGTCAGGTTGTAGATCGTCTGGTTGTCCTGCGGCGTCATCGCGTAGCAGGTACCTGGCTCCGTGGGAGCCGTCGACGACGATGCGCAGCCTGCGAACGTATATTGCGTGACCGACTTGTGCATCGCATGCGGCGGGAAATCGTTCAGTGAGAAGAAGCCCTTGATCACCGGCGCGAAGGCGGCGGGAATCTGCGGGTCGGTCATGTTGGCGAGATGATCTTGGCCATTGACCACAAGCTTGCCGATCTCGGTGTGGAAGGCAGTCTTGATTGTGCCCGCCGTGCCGGAGAAGTCGATCAACATCTTGTTGGGATAGACCTGGTTGATCACGAAGCCCTGCGACTCCAGCCAGCTGGTGATCTTCTGGATGTCCTGGTCGTCCACGCCATAGGTGCTGCCCAGTTCATCGGGCGTGAGCCACTTGTGGAAGTTGGACGACTTGCGATCGTTCAGCGAGGTGATGTATTCCTGGAGCGCCAGTTCCTGCTCAGGAGAGCGTTGCAGGAAAAGCAGAATGTGATCGATGGGCATGGCCGCCGACGCCGGACCTTTGTAGAAGACTGCGTTATCCGCTTCCGGACGCGTGTTACCCGGCAAGGTGATATACGCGTGTGGGTTGATCTCTTGGGTTATGCGTGGCGTCGGATAGGCCCCGGAACCATCTTGCGGGGGAGCTGTCCGCGCGAACGAAGTGAGGGCAGTGGTTGTGATCAGTGCCAGTAACAAGACACACCACATGCCCAGCAGGGATTTTCTTCTCATAGATTTCCACCTTCCGCCTGTGGCGGTCGTGAATTGAAGTCGTGGTCGGGTGAGTCGCGGAGCTACGGAAAGGAGTAGCGGCCAGAAATCACCAGTAGTACAGCTGAAGCCTTCCTACAGTTGATCGGGCGGCAGTGACGAAGTGACGCCGATCGGATCGCGCGATCTAACAGCTATTTGCTGCGCGTGCAAAGTGAAGCGACCAAGGTATTCGGCAAGACCAGAGTTGGCGATCAATAAAGAAAAACGGAGACACCCATTGAGAACGTTTGTCTCCTGATGGTTGAGCCAAATCCATGGACGATCGCTGGATGTCTCCAGCAATTCGCCCCATCAAAGTACTCTCGAGAGACTTGGGAATCAAATACAACTTACGTAGTAAGCGCACTCTTCCCGTCTGGTGCTACAAGTACAATGCAACGTTTGCATCGAAAGGCCGGTTTTCCTGCGACCAAGGCGACAGTCATAAATCGGAAGCCTTGAGCGCAAGTCCAGTGAAATCAATTTGATGTCTCCCAAGAAAGCTCAGTCGAATACACGAACGCTCCCTCGAAAGAAGCTTGCGCACCCGCAGGCTTCGTCTACGGAGAGTCTCGTTGTTTCTAGTAGGAAAGTGGTGGGGCTGGCGCTCGTAGTTTTCGCGGCGACCTTCGCCGTCTACAGTCCGGTGCTCAGCCATCCTTTCCTCGTGCTGGACGACCGCGACTATGTCACCGCCAACCCGCACATCCACGGCCTGACATGGGAGAACATCAAGTGGGCTTTCACGGCGACCGCCGCGGCGAACTGGCATCCGCTGACCTGGTTGTCGCACGCCCTTGACTATCAACTCTTCGCACTCAATCCGGCAGGTCATCACTTCAGCAGCATCTTTCTCCATTCCATCAACGCGACACTGCTCTTCCTGGGATTGATATGGCTGACCCGGCGTCTGGGGCCGAGCCTGTTTGTCGCCGCGCTGTTCGCTTTCCATCCGGTCAACGTTGAGTCGGTTGCCTGGATTGCCGAACGCAAGAATGTCCTCAGCACCTTGTTCTTCTTTCTGGCGATCGGCGCTTACGCCTGGTATGCGAAGAAGCCCGGGTGGCGACGCTATCTGCTGCTGGTAGCTTTGTACGCTGCCGGCTTGATGGCGAAGCCCATGCTGGTGACGCTGCCATTCGTGCTATTGCTGCTGGACTACTGGCCGCTGGAGCGAATGAAGTTTCAGCATCAAGCAGCATGACGAATCCGCCAGGCTGCGCAGGCGGCGCCGCTTTCCCAGCTGGTGCTGGAAAAAATCCCGCTGCTCGCGCTCACGGTAGCCAGCTCCTGGATGACGCTGCGGGCGCAACGCGCTGTCGTCCAGAGCCTGGAAGAGTTCACCTTCGCCAACCGAGTGCAGAATGCGATCGTCGCCTACGGTCTTTATGTATGGAAGAGCGTCTGGCCCGCGCAGTTGGCGTTGTATCCGCACTCGCTCGGCGCGTTGCCGGCGTGGCAGTGGATCTTGTCCGCCATCTTTCTTATTGCTGTCACCGTTCTGGTCGTGGTCTTTCGCCGCAAGCGCTATCTGCCGGTCGGCTGGTTCTGGTTCCTCGGAACGCTGGTGCCGGTCATCGGACTTGTGCAGGTGGGCGAGTACGCCATGGCCGACCGCTACGGTTACGTCTCGCTGATCGGAATCTTCCTCATGGTGGCGTGGGGCGCTGCCGATCTTGCGAAAGCCAGGAACCTGCGCCCCGCATGGTGTACCGTCGCGGGTGTGCTGGTTGTCGGCGCACTGGCATGGACAACGGTTCACCAGCTTGCCTACTGGGAGAGCGATTACGACCTGTTCTCGCACACCCTGGAATTGCAGGAGAGCCCGTTCGCCCACAACGCCGTGGGCATGGCGCTGATGAATGCCAGCTCCGAGATGAGCGCGAGCGATCTGGAGAACTTTGCTACCGAGCCGGCGCGGATCGATGCAGCCCGCGGCCACTTCGAACGGGCTCTCGAATTGCGCCAGGCCATGCAGGGTGCAGACGCCTCGCAATGGGATGAAGCCCGGACGTTGAACAATCTGGGAAACCTGGACCGCATGCAGAGTCGTCTGGATGATGCCCGCCGGCATCAGCAGGAGGCGCTGACGATTTATCGCCGCCTGGCACAGCAGAATCCTGAGGCGTACCTGCCGTATCTCGCGGTCACGCTGAACAATGTCGGCTCGATTGAGCGCATGCAGAACCATCCCGACGCGGCGCGCCAGGACTACGCCGAGTCGCTGAGCATCAATCGCCAGTTGGCGCAGCGCGATCCCGCCAAGTATCTGCCGAACATGGCCATGATTCTGAATGAGTACGGCATGCTCGACGCCACCCAGGGTCGAATCGACGAATCGCGCGCGCATTATGAAGAGGCGCTGAAGATCAACCGCGAGCTGGCGGCACAGAACCCATCCATTTACCGGCCGCAGCTGGCGATGACACTCACCAACTTCGCGCTGCTCGACGCCTATCAGCATCGGCTGGATGACGCGCGGCAACTCTACGACGAGGCGCTGACGATCGATCGCCAACTGGCCGCAGAGAATCCCGACGTCCATCAGCCTGACCTGGCCATGACCCTGACGAACCTCGCACGCGTCGAGCAACTTCAGAACCGCGTCGACGACGCTCGCGCCCATTACGAAGAGGCATACACCCTGCTGCAAAAGCTGTCTCAGGGAAACAACGACTACAGCCGCCAGATCGCGCAGGTGGAGAGCAGCCTCGCGGAGTTAAAGCAGCAATCTCAGCCGCATTAACTTCGTGCTTCGTGCCCCACGTTCGGCCATCCTTTGGCCTAACGTGGGTTCCGCCAACTCCCCGGGCCGGGGTTCTACAATCAATCCGGCGATGCAGCTCTACTACATCACGGACCGTCGACAACTCGGCGGTACCGAAGCCGAACAACGGGCGACCCTGCTGCGGCGCATCGCTGACGCTGCGCGCGCTGGTGTCGACTACATCCAGCTTCGCGAAAAGGATCTCACCACGCGGGAGCTGGAGCGGCTGTGCGGGAATGTGTTCGCGCCGTGCGCGAGAATTCGGCGACGACGAAGCTGCTCCTCAACGCCCGCACCGACCTCGCTCTTGCCTGCGATGCCGATGGGGTTCATCTTCCCGACGGCGACCTTGCCACGTCGGAGATACGCGCGCTCTGGATGAAGGCGTGCGACCGCCCGCCGCTCATCGGCGTGTCGGCCCATTCGGTCGCCGGGGTTCGCTATGCCGAAGCGCATGGTGCCGACTTTGCTGTTCTCGCTCCCATCTTCGAGAAAGCGCAGACGGCGGCGAAAGCCATCGGGCTTGCCGCGTTGCGCGAGGCGTGCTCGGCACTGGCCGCTCCGGGCGATGTTGAAGCGCCGTATCAGGGAGGGTTTCGCGTGCTGGCGCTGGGCGGCGTCAATCTGGCGAACGGCGCGGACTGCCTGCGCGCCGGGGCCGCGGGTTTGGCCGGGATTCGCTTGTTCCAGTCCGGGGACGTGGCGGAGACGGTGCGGCATTTGCGAGAGGCCGGCGCGTCGTGACTCGGTTGCGCGATAAGTAGCGCCGCCGCGGATGTGTCGCCGGCTGAAGCCGGCTCTCTCATTTAGGTCTCGCCGCACACCACCGCTTCCGCGGTGGGCTGAAGAGGTTTCATCCCGCCTGCGGCGGGACTAGTATGAGCGCAATGCCGTGGATTCAGGGCCTCGACCGCGCGACCGCCTGTCACAAATCGCGCGTGAGCGCATCGCAAACGGCGCGCCGAAAAAGCAAAGACGCGGACGCTCCGCTCGGGATGACAAAATGCTTTGCAAAGCGCCGCCGCAGGCGGTGCGCAATTTCTTCAGCCCCGGGCGGCAGCCCGAGGTTAATCTCGCCTACAATAATCTGAGCCCCTTCAGGGGCGACAGGTCTTCCGCTTACAAGATCACCCGCTCATCGCCCACGCGCCGCGTCACCCGTTCGCGGTCGAGATACTCCAGCAACGGGATCGCGTGCTTGCGCGTAATCCCAAACAAATCCTTGAACGTGCCGACGTTGATCTTCGGCGTCTTCGTCTTCTGCGCCGCAATCTGCCGCCGCAGCTCCGCCAGCGCGTCGCGGTGAAATACCAACTCGTCGGCCAGTTTCACCAGCACGCGATCGCGCAGCAGCAGCGTAACAATTTTCTGCGCGCGTACTTTGTCGACCGGCAGCGATGCCAGCACTTCCTTCAGCAGCGGAACCTTCAGCCCCGCTTTAGCGAATGCCTGCTCGATCTGCTGCTTCGATTCGGCTTCTTCGTCGCGCAGCACTACGCCCTTGCCAAAGGCGTGTACGACTTCGCCGTTGACCTGAAGCTTCTTGTCGGCGACCAGCGCGTCGAGCACGCCGCGAAAGACTTCCTCGCGCAAACTTCCGCGCAGCTCTTCGCGGCTGATACCCGCCACCAGCGGATTGGCTTTGTGGAATTGCTCCACCACGGAAGACAGAGACTCGCGTAGCCCGAACACGGTTGCCGGGTTAAGCAGAACGTTCTGGTATCGAACCAGCTTTCCAGCCTTCACCAGCGTTTGCGCCGCCGATTCGAGCTTGGCCGGCGGCAATCCGGTCTCTCCCACAGCGTCAGACAGTGACAGACCATCTTCCGCCCGCCGCGCCACCCGGAGCGCCAAAGATGTTTCTGCGTCAGCATTCTGCAAGCGCTCGCAGGAACACCAGCCGCTCGCTCGCTTTCGTTCTTCGCGGCTCCTCGGCCGCATCCAGCACGCGTCCGCCGCCAATGGTGATCACCGGCGAGAATTGCCGAACGATGAAGCGGTCGCCGGGCAGCAGCATGATCGGCTCATCCAGCTTCAACCTTGCCACTCCCGACTCGCCCGGCTGCAACTGCCTGGCTCCCAGCAGGCTTACCTCCGCGATGGTCTCCGCGGTGAAGACGTGGAGATGGACGCGCGCGCGATCGCGCAGCGGCTTGGCCGAGCGCAGCAGATCCAGCGTGACGCTCACGCGCTTCGTCGGCCGAAACATTGCCGGCGGCGTCAGCATCATGCCGCGCGCCAGGTCCGAGGTCTCGACGCCGGCAAGGTTCAGCGCGGTTCGTTGTCCGGCAATCGCCTGCTCAGCCGCGGCGCCATGCACCTGCACGCCGCGCACCCGCACCCGCTTGCCCGTGGGATGAACTTCCAGCTCCTGCTCCTTGTGCGCGGTACCCGAAATCATGGTCCCGGTGACTACCGTGCCGAAGCCTTTCATGCTGAAGACGCGATCGATAGGCAGACGCAGCACCGCCGTCGAATCCTTCGCGGGAATTTCCGCCGCCACCCGCGCCAACTCGCGCCGCAGCTCGTCCAGTCCGGCGCCGGTCTTCGAGCTGACGGCAACAATCGGCGACTGCGACGGATCAAGGAACGAGCCTTTCAGGAACTGCGCCACCTCCAGCCGCACCACTGCCAGGGTGTCGGCGTCGACCAGGTCGGACTTGGTCAGAACCGTGATCCCACGCTGTAGGGCCAGCATGCGGCAGATGTCGAAGTGCTCGCGCGTTTGCGGCTTGATGCCTTCGTCAGCAGCGATGACCAGCAGCACCAGGTCGATGCCGCCCACTCCCGCCAGCATGTTGCGGACGAAGCGTTCGTGACCGGGCACGTCGACAAAGCCGATGCGGAGTGGATCGCCCGACGGGCTGGCCAAATCCAGATTCGCGAACCCGATATCGATGGTGATGCCGCGCCGTTTTTCTTCTTCCAGGCGGTCGGGATCGGTGCCGGTCAGCGCACGCACCAGCGCGCTCTTGCCATGATCGATGTGGCCGGCGGTCCCAACGATGACAGCCTTCATAGGCCCTCAGTTTATCTGGATTTTGTGGAACTCTCGTACTACCGGCGGGGAATGCTTAATTAGGCGAGCTGTGCGAAAATAGAAGTGCGAAACTAGCAACAGCCTACCGGGTTTACTACGGTTGCGCCATCCCTCGGAAGTTTTTTGCTTTCAAAGGGTCGTGGGCGTCTAATGTATTTGAACTCCAGGCGTACTTGATCCAATCGGATGGCATCAATCCTCATACCGCCAGACACCCCATCCCCGCTTCCTCCCAGTGAAGATCGGCAGCTTGCGCTTTGGGAAGCCGCCCACGGCGGCGAACTCGACCTGACGCCGCACATGCTGCTCCAACTGGAGGACGATCTGGAGCGCTCGCGCATGCGCGAAGCGTTCTGGATTTCCGTGGTCGTTCACTTGATGGTGGTGATTCTGCTGGCCATGTCGCCCAAGATTTTCCCGGCGATGATGAAGGGCGTCATTCTGACCACCCCGGAAGACCTGCTGAAGAACCAGCAGATGACGTACCTCGATTTGCCGCCCGATCTGCAGAAGGTGATCAAGGCGCCGAAGACCGCTGTGCTGTCGGACAAGAATCGCACCGCCGAGAGTCCGCATCCCTCGATCGACAAGAAGACGCTGGAGGAGTTGAAGCGCGCGGGTCCGCCCAAGATGCAGGCGCCGCCGGCGCCGCCCCAGCAGCAGATGGCGCAAGCTCCGCCGCAGCCTCATCAGCAGGCTCCGCAACAGCAGCAGATGGCCCAGGGCCAGCAGCAGCCCAGTCCGTTCCAGAATGCCGTTCCGCAAGATAATCCGCGACTGCCCACCCAGCAGCAGGGTACGCCGAACTTCCGCGCCTTGATGTCGTCTCCCGGCTCTGCCGTGGAGAATGCCACCAAGGCTGTTGCTACCGGACGTACCGGGGGCTCCTATGGTGGCGGCGGATACTACGGCGCCGGGCCCGGCGGCTCAGCGCTGAAGATGGGTCCGCTGGAAATTTTGACGGACACCCAGGGTGTCGACTTCGGCGCCTATCTGGAGCGCGTGATCCAGGCGGTGCGCATGAACTGGTACGCCATCATTCCGGAAGAAGCGCGCGCCCCGCTGATGAAAAAAGGCAAAGTCGCCATCGACTTCGCCATCATGCCCGATGGCAAAATTGCCGGCATGACGCTGCGCGGACCCTCCGGCGACGTGGCTCTTGACCGCGCCGCCTGGGGCGGCATCACCGCGTCGGCTCCGTTTGCTCCCCTGCCCAGCGCCTTTCACGGGCCGTACCTGGGGCTGCGCTTCCGCTTCTACTACAACCCCGCCAAGGGCGATCTGGAATAGCTCTCCGCACAACAGTCGGGGCGAGCTCACAACAGTCGGGGTGAACCCGCAACAGTCGGCGCGAGCGCACAACAGTTGGGGTGAACGCACAACAGTCGGCGCGAGCTCACCGCACTTGAGGCGTGCTCCACAATAGGTATGACCGAAAGTGATTAGCCCGCCGCGGAAGCGGCGGGTACGCGTGCCCCCAAGAGAATCCGAGCCCCTTTAGGGGCGACACTCTGGGGAAGCTTGCGTCCCTCCTATTTCGATGTTGGCTGCTTGCAACATCGCCCGGAACTCGTCTTCGAACGACCGCTTTTGATGATGCTCTGCCTGTCGCGCAATGTACCCTTCAACCTTTGATCGTTGCGATGGGCTGACACTGAATGCTCCGTACCCTTCCTGCCATCCAAATCGCCTGTCTGTTTCGCGCATCCACCGACTGGAATTGCACTTCAAGGTTCGCACGGCGTCCGCCAGTTTTTGATCCGCTGGAAGCACGAGAAGAATATGAATGTGGTTCGCCGTCCCTCCAATAGCGAGCACATGCATCCCGTGATTGCGGGCGATAGCCGACACGTAACTCCAGAGCCGCGGTTGCATTTCCGTACTGATTAAGGCTATGCGTTCCTTCGTTCCGAAGACGATGTGGAAAACAGAGCTGATGTAGGTATGGGACACAACGCGATCGTAAAACACTGTTATTGGAAATCTCGTGATGCGCGTCACTCGGGGTCGTGTCGTCCAGAGGAGCTGTGGGACAGCTGACCCGCCGCTCCCGCGGCGGGCTAATCACTTTCGCCCACGGGCTTCGAGAGACACCGACACAACGACTCTTCAACAGCTCTCGGCGTAAAATCATCTCGAATGTCCTCTGACCACCATCTCCGCTCCGACGAACGCGAGCTTGCCTTGCAACAACGGCGCCTGGCGCACGATCGCGTGCGCGTCATCGGACTCCTGGTGATCGTGCTCTTCATCCTGCTGCTGAGCTTCTTCCGCTTCGGCAAAACCATTCCCTGGGCCGCGCGATAATCGCTTGCGATGAACGCCGCCGCCCAACCTGAGCCGCTGCTGGTTGTCATCCTAGGACCCACCGCATCCGGCAAATCGTCGCTGGCCGTGACGCTGGCGCAACGCTTCGCGGGCGAGATTGTCAGTTGCGACTCCGTGGCTGTCTATCGCGGCTTCGAGATCGGCACGGCCAAGCCCACACGGGAACAGCGAGCGCTGGCGCCGCACCACCTGCTTGATGTTGCTGAGCCCAATGAACCGTTTACGGCGGGCGAATATTCCCGGCGGGCGCGGGCTGCGCTATCTGACATTGTGGGACAGGGGAAATTGCCCATCGTCGTCGGCGGCACGGGCCTATATCTGCGCGCGTTATTGGAAGGATTATTTCCCGGGCCAGAGCGCTCGGAAGAGTTGCGCGAGCGTTTGCGCGCACGAGCGGAGCGGCCGGGCTATCTGCATCGCCTGCTGAGTCGCGTGGATCTTGCGTCGGCGGCAAAGATCCATCCCAACGACACGCCCAAACTCATTCGCGCCATCGAGGTCTGCCTGGCTTCGCGGGCGCGCATGAGCGAGCTGTGGCAGCAGCGCGATCCGCTCACCGGCTATCGCATTCTGCGCATCGGCTTGAACCCTGAGCGGCAGAAGTTGTACGAACGCATCAATCAGCGAGCGCGGCAAATGTTCGGCGACGGGCTGGTGGAGGAGACGAAGTCATTGGTTAGCGCGGTACGGCGACGTTCCGCCGCTGGAATCGCTGGGATATCGGCAGGCGCGGCAATTTCTTCGCGGGGAGTTGTCGTTGGAGGAGGCGATCGCGGCCGCCCAGCAGGGCCATCGCAATTACGCCAAGCGTCAGATGACGTGGTTTCGCCGCGAGCCCCAGGTCACGTGGCTGGAGGGGTTTGGCGATGCGCCGCAGATTGAAGCCGAGGCCGCAGAGATCGTTTCCCGGTTCTGAGCCGCGGGAATTTGGGGTAAGTTATGGTGGGGCCTGTTCACAATAGGTATCGTTTCTCTGCTGGAATCCTTCCTCAGTTGGGTGTAAAGTGTCCCCCTCAAAACGGCACCGTCACCGTTCGCAGTTAGGGGGCCATGATGACGAACCCAGCACAACATTCCACATTGGTTTTCTGCAACGGGCCGCGAGTACCAGCCTTCGTACTGGTGCTCGTTTTGATAATGGTAGCAATGCAACCGGCACTGGCGCAGACCTTCACCGTGCTTCACGACTTCACAGGGGGAGGCGACGGCGCCCATCCCAATGCTGGATTAACGTCCGATTCGGCAGGGAACCTTTACGGCACAACGTACGGCACAACTCAATTCGGCGGCGTGGACTACGGGACTGTCTTCAGGTTGGCGCGTCAGGGTTCTGGCTGGATCCTTGCCCCGCTGTATACGTTTCAGGGCGGCAATGACGGTGCCGCTCCGACTGCCGAGGTTATCTTCGGGCCAGACGGCGCCTTGTACGGCACAACGATATTCGGAGGGGGAGGAGCGTGTCGCAGTGGTACCGGCGTCCTCGGATGCGGCACCGTGTTCAAGTTAAATCCACCCTCGACGATCTGCCGGACCACGATTTGCCCATGGACGGAGACCATTCTTTATAGATTTCAGGCTGGTACCGATGCTTCCAATCCCGTTTCACGGGTGACGTTCGACCAGTTCGGCAATCTGTACGGCACGACAGATTCTGGGGGAGCCTATGGATACGGGACGGTCTACGAACTCCAGCCTTCCCATGGCAGCTGGAGCGAGTCTGTCCTGTACAGCTTCAACGGCGGATCCAATGGGAGGGAACCCGAGGCCGAAGTCCTTATCGATGCAGCTGGAAACCTGTATGGCACAACCCCTCTAGGCGGCCAGGGATGCTCGGATCTCGGTTGCGGTGTCGTTTACGAACTGAGTCAATCGGGACAGGGCTGGACAGAAACTGTGCTCTACAGTTTCAGCGGCGGAAATGATGGTGGGGGCCCATACGGCGGTCTGATCTCCGATGCCGCCGGTAATCTGTACGGAACAACGGTGTACGGCGGCGCTCATAACCCCGGTGGAACCGTGTTCGAACTCAATCCTTCCGGCGGCGGCTGGAGATTCACTACGCTGTATTCGCTGTATGGTAATCAGGGACCGGTTGCGACGCTGGCTATGGGCCGACTTGGGACCCTCTATGGGACAGCATCGGGAGACCCATTCGGAAGTGGGTCCGTTTTCGAACTTGAGCGGTCCGGCGGCGGTTGGGCATTCAGTGAACTTCATGTCTTCGGCGGCAGCGATGGAAGTTACGTTTACGGGGCTCCGCTGTTGGACTCGGGCGGAAACGTTTACGGCACAGCCAATCTGGGTGGCTCAAGCCAGAATTGCCCTTCTGGATGTGGTGTCACCTGGGCGATCACGCATTAGGTGAGAAACCCCTCGAAGCCAGCGTAGATGTCGGGTCGCGAAATGAAGTCAAAAGAGGCGTGCCCCCTCTGCAAGACCGATTCTTCGCAGTGTCGGATCACGTTATCCATAACAACGCGGCAGTGTTGTCGTATCTGTCCGCGAGGAAATCAATATCGCTGGCCGAGTCTTATTCCACTGAATGCTCTAAGCCGGCGATACATCCCCTTATCACTCATTCACAAGTTGAGTCGCCAACCGCAAATTAACGGGCTCGGTTTACCTTTTTCGGGTGTAGCTCGCGATTTCACCTGACTTCGCCAGGCGTCTAACAGGCAGAGGCGCTTATATGAACCGACTCAGTCTATTGGCGTTCAGCTTGCTGGTGCTCGCGGCGGTTTCGGCCCACGCTGCACCGAATCCAACCTCCGATAAAACACCAGCGTTTCCCGGCATTTTGGCCAATGCGCGCTATGTCTACGTTGCCTCCTATGATGGCGACCAGTTCGCTCCGAATCTGCTCCCCGAAGATCGGGACGCGATTAACGCGGTGCAGAGCGCCATTCAGGACTGGGGCAAGCTGACGGTCGTGTACGAGCCCTCCCAAGCCGACGTCATGATTTTGGTGACGAGCCGGCCTACCGAAGATGTGATGGCCGTGTACGATATGCCGCCCAGCGGCAGTTTTCTCTGGCGCGTCATGGGACACAGCGGTCTCCAGTCCGGGGAAACCCCGCTGGTCACGCAATTTGAACAGGGATTCGAGAGCGTGCAGAAGCACAATTAAGACTCCTTATCGGAAGTACCCGGGCCATCCAAACCTCCCAGCAGGGGACAACTGGCCCCATCGCCTCAGCCCTGAGGGCGCGCCGAGCGTCCGCGATGGATCCCGCAGCGACATCCTACGTGCCGCCGGCTGAAGCCGGCTCTTCGATGAGGATTGACTGGCTTTTCTGCGCGCCTGAACAGGCTGCTAAAAACTCGGAGCAGGCTGCCTTGTGTCAGGGCACGACCTTGGTCGTGCCGTTCAGTCGCGTAAGAGAGCACGGCTTTAGCCGCTGCACACGGCACGCAGCGGCTGAAGCCAGCTCTAATTGACGGCCATCGGCACGACTGAAGTCGTGCCCTGACAAAAAACTCGCGCCGTGTTCAAGTTTCAGTGGCCTGTGAAGGCGTGCTCCGCCCGGCCTTAACCCCCTTCTGGTATCGTCATTGCGAATGATTCGCGCGCTTGCCCTCATACTTTGTCTGTTGCTTGCCATGCCCAGCGTTGCCAAAGAGAAATTTCAGCAGCCCGGCCCGGTCCATCTCGACCGCGATGGCGACAAGTGGGCGCGCGCCACGCTCAAGAAGATGTCGCTGGAGCAGAAAATCGGCCAGATGTTCATGATCTGGGCGTTCGCCCGCTTCACCAACTTCGACAGCCCGCAATACCTCTCGCTGCGCGACACCATGCGCCAGTATCACATCGGAGGCTTCGCGCTCACCGTCTCGCTCGACGATGGCCTGCTCGACAAAAATCCGCCGCTCGAAGCCGCGATGCTCACCAACCAGTTGCAGCGCGACTCCGAATTCCCGCTGCTCTTCGCCGCCGACTTCGAACGCGGGCTCGCCTACCGGCTCATCGGCGTCACCGACTTTCCCCACGCCATGGCCTTCGGCGCCACGCGCGATCCCGAGTACGCCCGCGAGCAGGGCCGCATCACCGCCGTCGAGGCGCGTGCCATCGGCGTCGAGTGGAACTGGTTTCCCGACGCCGACGTGAACTCCAATCCCGACAACCCCATCATCAACACGCGCTCCTACGGCGAAGATCCCGGCGCGGTCAGCGATATGGTCGTTGCCAACATCGAAGGCGCACGCGCCGCCGGCCTGCTCACCACGGCTAAACATTTTCCCGGACACGGCGATACTAATGCCGACTCGCATCTGGCGGTGTCGGTGGTCAACAGCAGCCGCGCGCATCTCGACCAGGTCGAGCTGCCGCCGTTTCGCGCCGCCATTGCCGCCGGCGTCGACGCCGTCATGGTCGCGCATCTGAAAGTTCCGGCGCTCGATCCTGACCCCAACCACGTGGCGACCATCTCGCCCGCGATCGTCACCGGCCTGCTAAAGCAGCAGATGGGCTTCAAGGGCCTGGTGGTCACCGACGCACTGCAGATGGGCGGACTGACTGAAGCTCTTCCCGGAGGGCGGCGCGGCCGCTGCCGGACGCGTTGCCGTCGAGGCGGTGAAGGCCGGCGACGATGTGCTCATCATTCCGTCGGACCTGGCCGGCTCGTACAACGGGCTGCTCCAAGCGGTGCGCAGCGGCGAGATCCCTGAGTCGCGCATCGACCAGTCGGTGCTGAAAATCCTGCGGGCGAAAGCCTCGGTCGGGTTGAACAAGGCGCGGCTGGTCGATATCGAAGCCGTCACCGCATCTGGTTGGGCAGACCAAAAGCCAGGACCTCGCCCAGGAGATTGCCGACGAATCCGTAACTCTGGTTCGCGATAACCATCGCGTTTTGCCGTTGAAGGCCGCGGGAACTAATCCGTCCCCGAATGCGTATCCTTCGACAGCGGAAAACCGCGACCCGACCCTGCTGCTGGTTTTCACCCCGGACGTGCGAACCGACGCGGGCTGGGTGTTCGACCGGCAGATGCGGGCGCGCATCCCAGGGACGAAGACGATCTACATCGATCCGCGAAACTCGGCGGCGTGGGCTCAACCGGTGATGGACGCCGTAGCCCAGGCAAAGACGGTCGTCGCTGCGGTGTATCTGAATCCGCAGGGCGGTGTGCAGCGGAACATGATCGCATTGTCGAATGAGCCGGAGGGCGTGCTGCAGAAGGTGGTACAGTCGGCGGCGGACAAAACGGTAGTCGTCTCGCTGGGCAATCCGTACTTCGCGGCGCAAATGCCCGAGGTGCAGAATTACTTGTGCACGTTTTCGGATGCCAAAGTTTCAGAGTTGAGCGCGGTCGCGGCAATGTTTGGTGAGATTCCGACACCGGGCCGTCTGCCGGTGACCATTCCCGGCATCGCCCCGCGGGGCGCCGGTCTGAGCATGTCGGGCGGAGGAGCACGATGAAGACTTCGGTAGCAAGAATCGCAATCATCACCCTCATCGCGTCGGCGGCGTTGCTGCTGGTGGCCGGTTGCAGCATTAACGTCGACAACAAGGATAAGAAGGACGGCGACGGGAAGGTCGACATCAAGACGCCGTTTGCCGACCTGAAGGTCGATAGCAGTCCCAAGGCAGTGGACAACGGCATTCCTGTGTATCCCGGGGCGAAGCTGCGTCCGTCGGAGAAAGACGGCGACAACCATTCCGCCAATGTCGATCTTGGCGCGTTCGGCTTCAGCCTGAAGGTCATTGCCGCCGAATATGACAGCGACGACTCGCCCGAGAAAGTAAAAGCTTTCTACGAAGACAAGATGAAGAGCTTCGGCCCGACGCTGGTGTGCAAAGGCCATAGTGACGACGGCGGCGACGTGCACATGAAGGGCGACGGCAAGAGCGATAACAAGCTAACTTGCAGCGACACTCACGGCGACGGATGGGAGATCAAGGTCGGCACCGGCGACAACGAGCACCTGGTGTCGATTGAGCCGAACGGCTCCGGTACGCGTTTTGGCACCGTGTTCATCCAGACCCACGGCAAAGACAGCGACGAGAAGAAGAGCACGCTGTAGAGGCTGTAAGAGCCCGAAGTAATCGGCCGCGAACGGCGGCGTCGTTCCGAAGCCGCAGCTCTGGTTGTATGCTGTTAGCTGCATCCTGAACTGCGGGGTTAGAGGAACCACATGCGCCTGCTGCTGAACTGGTTGTTAAGCGCGATCGGACTGCTGATCGTCTCCTACATCATGCCGGGCTTTCACGTCAGCGGATTCGGCGCGGCGCTGATTGCCGCCCTGGTCATCGGTCTGGTGAACGCCACGCTCGGCTTGTTCCTGAAGATCGTCACCTTCCCGCTCACCATCCTGACGCTCGGTCTCTTCTGGTGGATCATCAACGCGCTGATGCTGTTGTTCGCTTCGGCGATTCTGCGTCCCAGCTTCGTCGTGACCGGCTTCCTGCCGGCATTGCTGGGGGCGATTGTGCTTTCGCTGGTGAACATGGTGCTGCGCGCGCTGGCGCGGGACGTGGAAGGGCGCTAGCTGCCGCGACATAGCGCCGCTCCTGCGGCCGGAGGAGCGCCCCGAGAATCCGGAGATTCTAGGAGGCCCGAGTGATTAGCCCGCCGCGAAAGCGGCGGGTACGCTGCCCCAAGAATGTCAGAGCCGCTTTAGCGGTGGCAGGCTTATCGAAATTAATCTCCGCCGAAGAACTCTTCCACCTTTTTTACATCGGTCGTGCGACCGTACTTTGGCAGGCTGTCCAGAAACACGCGTCCATAGCGCTTGTTGAGGATCCGGTTGTCGAGCAGGCACAGCAGCCCGCGATCATGCAGCGAGCGGATCAGTCGGCCGAATCCCTGCTTCAGCGAGATCACCGCGCTGGGCACCTGGTACTCGAAGAACGCGTTGCCGCCATCTTCGTCGATGGCCTTGATGCGCGCGGCCACCACGGGATCGTTGGGCACGGCGAACGGCAGCTTGTCGATGATGACGCAGCTCAACTGCTCGCCCTGCACGTCCACGCCTTGCCAGAACGACGAAGTCGCAAACAGCACCGCGCCGGGCGTCATGCGAAATTCCTCCAGCAGCGCGTTCTTCGGCGCCGAGCCCTGCAGCAGCATGGGAAAGTCCAGCTCGCCCAGCAACTGCTCGTAAAGCTGATGCATCAGCGCGTAGCTGGTGAACAGGCAGAACGCGCGCCCGCGCGTGATCTCCAGCAACTGCCGCACGCGCTGCGCAGCCTTCTCGACGAAGCGCGGATCGCGCGGGTCGGGCAGATCCGGCGGAACGTAGAGCAGCGCCTGGCTCTCGTAATCGAAATGCGAGGGCACGACCAGCTCGCGCGCATGCTCGATGCCCAGCCGCCCGCGAATGTACTCGAAGCCGCCCGACACCGCCAGCGTCGCCGAGGTCAGGACCGCCGACTCCAGATGCTCGAACAGCGTGGTCCGCAGAATGTCGGACACTGCGATCGGCGTGGCCTGCAGAAACACGTTTTGCTGGCCGCCACGGCGGCGGCTGGATGCGCCCGGCGCGCCTGGCTTGAAGCTTCCCAGCTCGCCGCCGCGCCGCTCGATCCAGAAGACCGTGTTGCGTCTGCTGCGCTTCCAGCACGAAGCCCAGCTGCATCCGCAGCTCGTCCACGCGCCGCGACATCGCGTGTACCTCGTCGGGCTTCTTGGGAATGGCCTGCAACTCGGTATAGAGATGCAGTCAACGCGTTCTGCAAGCCGAGATACTCGTCGCCATTTTCTTCCAGGAATTCCGCGCGGTTCTCGAAGGCGAAGCGGCCTTCGCCCGGCGGCAGGATAGAGAAGAAGAATTGCGAATGCTCGCGCACCCGCGCCGAAGCCTGCAGCACATCGGCGACCGGAATGTCGGCGCCGCGCAGCACGCGCTCGACATCGCGCAGCAGATCGTCGATCCGCAGATTGGAAACGGTCACGCCGAAGTAATCGGCAGCCACGTCCTCCAGTTCGTGCGCTTCGTCGAAGACCACCACCCCGGCATCGGGCAGCACGCCGGCGTCAGGCGCGTGGTCGGCATGCGATGCCTTGATCGCCAGGTCGGCGCAAAACAGATGATGGTTGACGATGATGATGTCGCTTTCCGCAGCGCGCCGCCGCATCTCGGTGATGAAGCAGCGGTCGAACTGCTGGCACTCGGAGCCGATGCAGCGGTCGGCGCGCGCGTCGAGCTTGGGCCAAAGGTGGCTGCTCTCCGGCAGGTCGGCCAGCTCGGCGCGGTCGCCGGTCTCGGTCGTCTTCTCCCACTCGCTGATGATGCGGAACTGGTTGATCTCCTCCAGGCCGTTCAGCACCGGCTGGTCGGTCAGGTCGTAGAGCTTCTTGCGGCAAAGATAATTGCCGCGCCCTTTCATGTAGCAGACGCGCAGCTCGCCCAGGTGCTCCTTGAGGAACGGCACGTCCTTGTAGAAGAGCTGCTCCTGCAGGGTCTTGGTGCCGGTCGAGATGATGACGCGCTTGCCCGAGCGAATGACCGGCAGCAGATAGGCCAGCGTCTTGCCGGTGCCGGTGCCGGCTTCGACGATCAGGTGCCGGCGCTCCGGTCAGCGCCTGCTCGACGGCCTCGGCCATCTGCAACTGCCCGCGGCGAAATTCGTACGCCGGATGCGTGTGCGCCAGCAGCCCTCCGGGACCGAAGAACTGGTACAGCGACGGCAGCCGCGCGGCCAAAGCGGCGGGTTGTGACGTGGAGGACACGGTGCGAGGAATCGTGTCCCTATAATAGCTGTACGGGTCGAATCAGTGTGGCGCGTCGGATGATTGGCATCGGGCGCGTACTTCACCAACGCCACACGCCTATCCTGTACCGAGTTTTCACAACTCCGAAAGAGCTTACTTGAGCCGCCACATTCAATACGAAGAGAAGAAGACCCATCTCGGCGACCCGCCGAGTTTGGGAACGCTGGCCATTGTCGGCCGCCCGAACGTCGGCAAGTCCACGCTGTTCAACCGGCTGGTCGGCTCGCGCCGCGCCATCGTCGGCGACGAGCCCGGCATCACCCGCGACCGCACTGTACGGCGACATCGAGTGGGCCGGGCGGCGCCTGCGCGTGGTCGATACCGGCGGCATCGTTCCCGACGACAAAGCGCTGATCCCGTCGGAGATCTTTCGCCAGGCGCGGGTGGCGCTGGAAGAGGCCGATGCCATCGTGATGGTGGTCGACGGCCGCACCGAGCTGGCATCGCCTGACATCGAGCTGGCGCGCCAGCTTCTGCGCACCGGCAAGCCGCTGCTGCTGGCGGTAAACAAGATGGACACGCCGAAGCTGGAGCCCTATGCGGAAGAGTTTCGGCGGCTGGGGATCAAAGAGCTGTTTCCGATTTCCGCCGAGAACGGGAACGGTATCGCGGAGCTGCTGGAGCATGTGATCGAGCTGATGCCGGCGCGTCCCGATGGATGATTCTGCGGCGGACGAACCGCAGGCCCCTCCGCTCGGGCTGAAGCCCTCGGTCGGGATGACAAATCAAGAAGAGAACGCTGTCGGATCTGGCGGGAAGGCAAAGTCGAAACGGAAAACGGCCCGGGATTCAGCGCAGGAAGCGGGCGAAGAAGACGGCGTCGAAGGCGAGTCGAGCGAGGCCGAAGAGCCCGAGCAGAAGGAAACCAAGGTCGCGATCATCGGCCGGCCCAACGTGGGCAAGTCGACGCTGCTGAATGCGCTGACCGGAACGGCGCGGGCGATTGTCTCGCCGGTTGCCGGTACCACGCGCGACGCGGTCGATGAAGTTCTGGAGCGCGACGGCCTGAGCTATCGCTTCATCGATACCGCCGGCATTCGCCGCAAAGGCAAGACCGAACTGATGGCCGAAAAGCTTTCGGTGGTCATGGCGCGCAAACATCTCGAAGCCGCCGACGTCGCGCTCATCATCATTGACGCGGTCGAAGGCGTGACTGGCGGCGACGCCACGATTGCCGGCTACGCGCATGAGAGCGGGCGCTCGGTCATCATCGTCATCAACAAGTGGGACCTGGTCACCACGGCGCGCACCGACGGCAAGCCTCCCGCCGATCCCAAGCTGTACGAAGAGCAGGTGCGGCGGCATCTGAAATTCCTGAACTATGCGCCGGTGGTGTTTGTCTCGGCTGCCAAGGGCAAAAACCTGGACAAGCTTTTCTCGACGCTGGAACTGGTGGCGCGCGAGCGGCGCAAGCGCGTCGGCACCGGCGAGATGAATCGCTTCCTCAGCCGCATCGATTTTGAACGCGCCTCCGTGCCGATGTCGAAGCGGGTGAAGATTCTCTACATGACCCAGGCGGGCGTCTCGCCGCCGACCTTCATCCTGTTCACCGATCGAGCGGTGAAGCTGCATTTTTCGTATCAGAGATTTCTGGAGAACCAGATTCGCGAAGCCTTCGGATTCGTCGGCACGCCGATCTGGATCAAGAATCGCGCGCGGAATGAAGGGAAGAAGTAGATAGCGCCAAGGGCCAGGCAACCTCCGCGAGGTCCTTAAGCTAGGTTTTCCAGGCGATCGAGCGTGTCGGGATATTGCCGCACCAGAAGCACCAGAGCCGCAGCCTGCGGATTCGGAGTCGCGCGGCCTTGCTCCCACTTCTCCAGAGTGCGTTCGTTTACGCGGAGCTTGCGCGCAAAGACGGCTCGAGAACAACGGAATTTTGCGCGCGTCTCCAAAATAAATTTACCGTCTACGGTCGGCAGAGGTGGCGGAGCGCTCTTGTACGAGCGCAACGTGAGCTTGCCTTCGCGGTGGGCTTTCATTGCGCGAACGCCTTCCATCACTTCATCAAAGACCCGTCTTTTTTTCATGATCTCGATCTCCCACCCTTGCCCTTCCGCTCGCCCTGTCTTTTCCGCCTGCTCTCCAATTCCGCTTCGATGGCCCGGCGCAGCAACTTTTTCTCTGGTGCCGTCAGGTCTGCCGCTTCGTTCTTGTCGTAAATCGTCAAAAGCCAAATCTGACGGTCGGACAAAAAGTAATAGTAGATAACCCGCAAACCACCCCGTGTTCCTTTTCCGCGAGTTCGATCCCGCCAGCGCAGCTTCCGTAAACCGCCTGTACCGGGGATCAGGTCGCCCGCCTGCGGATCCCGTTCCAAGTATCTCTGCAGCGCGGCATATTCGTCGTCCTTCAAGTAGTTCGGTACGAATTTCGTGAACGCCGGAGCTTCGACGAATTCCATAACCTTTATGGGACTCAATTAACTATACGCTAGTAGCGTACCATCATCGCGATAATCAGGGTACTGGCACGGTGTGCGCCGCCAGCCACCCATCCAACTCCTGCAACGCGCGCTCGCAGACCATGGCGTGCCGCCGCTTCTTGTCGCGCACCCGGCGCTTTGTGTCTTCGTCCAACTGGAGCAGCAGATCGAAGGTGATGTTCGCCGGCTGGAAGTGCTTCGCCTCGGCGTGGCAGATGTAATTCACCAGCGCGCCGAACGCCGTCGCTCGCGGCGGCGGTACCGGCACGGCTCCCGACGCCAATGCTGCCGCATGCATTCCCGCCAGCAAGCCGGTCGCGATGGATTCAACGTAGCCTTCGACGCCGGAGATCTGTCCCGCAAACATCACGTTCGGATGCTGCTTCATCTGCAGCGTTTCGTTCAGCAGCGTCGGCCCATTGATGTACGTGTTGCGGTGAATTTGCCCGAAGCGCAGAAACTTCGCATTCTCCAAGCCCGGGAATCAGCCGCAGCACCCGCGCCTGCTCGCCGTACTTCAGGTGATTCTGGAAACCTACCACATTGTAGGAGTCGGCGCGAAGATTTTCCTGGCGCAGCTGTACCACAGCGTAGGGCATCTGTCCGGTATGCGGATTGCGCAGGCCCACCGGCTTCATCGGCCCGAAGCGCAGGGTGTCGCGGCCGCGGCGCGCGATCTCTTCAATCGGCAGGCAGCTCTCGAAGTAGTTGAGGTTCTCCCAGTCCTTGGCGTCGACCGCGTGCGCCTCCAGCAGCGCGTCGAGGAAGCGGTCGTACTCCTCCTTGGTCATCGGGCAGTTGATGTAGTCGGCGGTGCCCTTGTCGTAGCGCGCGGCCATGTAGCAGCGCGTCATGTCGATCGAGTCGGCTTCGACGATCGGGGAAATCGAGTCGTAAAAGTAAAGCTGCTCGTTGCCGCTTAAACGAATGATCTCGCGTGTGAGCGCGTCGGAGGTCAGCGGCCCGGTGGCAATGACCGTGATCGCGCCGTCCTCGTCGATGGCTCGTCACTTCTTCGCGCACGACTTCGATCAGCGGCTCGGCTTCTATCGCCGCGGTCACGGCTTCGGCAAACTTTTCGCGATCGACGGCCAGCGCGTGTCCGGCAGGAACAGCCGTCTGACGCCCGATCTCGATCAGCAGCGAGCCGGCGCGGCGCATCTCTTCTTTCAGCAGCCAGGGCGCGGTGTTCTCGCTGTCGGACTTCAGGGAGTTCGAGCAGACCAGCTCGGCAAAGTTCGCCGTCTGGTGCGCAGGGGTCGAGCGTACCGGTCGCATCTCGTACAACTGCACGCGCAGACTGCGGCGGGCGCACTGCCACGCGGCTTCCGAGCCGGCCAGGCCGGCGCCGATGATGCGAATGATTTTGGTAGAGGGTGAGGTCAAGCTGTCTCTCATCAATGTCGAACGATGTACAAGGTTTGGGTGGAGCAACATGGGTGGAGCACGCCTTCAGGCGTGCACTATTACAACTACAATTTGGTAAGCGCTTTAGCGCCCGAGGTAACTTACCTCAGCGGCTGAAGCCGTCATGTTCAGCGATCCTAACTGCACGCCGGAAGGCGTGCTCCACCCGGAAACAAACTTACGGCTAGCCGGAAATCTGCGCCCCTTACTGCTTCGAATGCCCCTTCTCCGGCATCTCTCACTCGAACGGTACGAGCCGACCCCATCGGCTTTATCTCCATACTAAATGCGCAAAGGAGTTTCCTGATGCCGAGAGTTTCCTACATCGAGCCCGAGCAGGCTTCGCCCGGAAGTTCGCGAGATCTACGAGAAGACCTTCAAGGGCAAGCCGGGCAACATTCAAAAGCTGCTGGCGCAGCGTCCCGAGGTGCTGAAGACCTTCCTCCCTTTCTACGCCAGCATCGGACGCACGCTGGAGCGCCGCCTCTACGAACTCGTCTACATCCGCGTGTCGATGATCAACGCCTGCCGTTATTGTCTGCAGCATCATCTGGCTTCCTCCAAGCGAGCCGGGGTTACGCCGGAAGATTGGCAGTCTCTGAAATCCGGGGATTACAGCAAGTTCTCGCCGCAGGAGCAGACGGCGCTGAAGTTCGCCGAAAAGCTGACGCTGGAGTTACGCAATGTCAATGACGCCGACTTTGCCGAGCTGAAGCAGCACTTCTCCGAGGAGCAGATCGTCGACCTCGACGTGCTGGTTGCGCTGGTCAACTTCACCAATCGCATCACCGATCCGCTGGGAGCGGAGGTGGAATTTCCGGAAGAAAAAATCTAGCGGTGCTCGCTATACTGAGGGCCCATGGCAAGGGCCGCAGCCAACATGAAGGACGCTCCTGGCGAAGTGCGGGAGATCTACGAACGCGCGCTGCGAGGCGATCCTTCGGCCGTGCGCGACCTGTTGGCGCGACGCCCAGAGCGGTTGCCGATATTCCTGGCCAATTACGGCACGGTCGGCGCGCGGCTCGACCGCCGCTTGTACGAGGTTGTGTACCTGCGCGTCTCGACGATGAATGGCTGCGAGCACTGCGTGCGCGCCCATCGCGAATCGTCACAGTGGGTCGGGTTGACGGCGCAACACTGGCAGGCGCTGGAGGCCGGCGATCCCGGCCCGTTTGATGAGGCGGAGCGGGCGTCGCTGGGTTTCGCCGAGAAGCTGACGCGCGCGCCGGAGCAGGTCGACGCGTCCGACATCGCCGCGCTCAGGAAGTATCTTTCAGCCGAGCAGGTGGTCGATCTCCAGTTGCTGGTGGAGCTGGCGACCCTCAGCAGCCGGTTGCCGGACCCGCTGGAGGCTGATCTGAGGGGGCCGAAGGTCAGGATCTCGGGGAGATAGCAGGCCGGGCTGAAAAATCAGGAAGTTAGACAGTTTCCCGATTCGACACTATCATGCCATTCAGCGCTACCATCATTTGGTAGGGTTTAGCGGTTTTGTAAGATGCCACTTCCTGCGCATTACAGACCTTCTGAGCCACGTAAAGGTCGGCAGACGTACTCCCGGCCGTCCGCAAGCTTGGTCGGCCGTCTGAAGTCGTCTATGCGTAAATTCCCGATTTGGAACAACTTAGCGCCCGCGGGAGCAGCGATCCGGGTCGCCGGTGCACCCGCAGCGCTGCCTTTCGGGGGATGAAGCCGCGTCGTCCCGCCGTGCGTGCCCGACACGCTAAAATAGAAAATTACGGTGGCCCGTCCGGCGGCGTTTCGTAAGCCGGGTTCGTCTGTGTCAGGCCGCTGGTCAAATTTATGTTCGAAGTCACTGTTGAAGACACTTTTTCTGCCGGGCATTATCTGCGGAACTATCGCGGCAAGTGCGAGAAGCCGCACGGCCATAACTATCGCGTGCGCGTCACCCTCAGCGGCGCCGAACTGGACCAGGCCGGGCTGCTGCTCGACTTCAAGGAACTGAAGGACGTGCTGCGCCCGGTGATGAACTATCTCGATCACGAGATGATCAACGAGCTGAAGCCGTTCGATACCGTCAATCCGTCGGCGGAAAATCTGGCCAAGTATTTCTACGACGAAACCAATTCGCGCCTCAAAGAGAGCACCAAGGGTCGCGTGCGGGTGAAGGACGTCACCATCTGGGAAACGGATACGACGACGGCGCGGTACAGCGAATAATCCGCGGCGCAGCAGGAACCATTGCAATCAAGCTTCCCCGATGGTGAACAGCAGATCCCTCGTCGGCCTGAGGGCCTCCTCGGGATGACAATTCAATAGAGGTACTGTATCGGCCCGCCTGAAGGTGTGCCCCTTCAAATCACCCCCATGCAGATCATCGAGATTTACAAATCGTTGCAGGGTGAATCCTCTCACGCCGGGTTGCCGTGCATCTTCGTGCGGCTGGCGGGATGCAACCTGCGCTGCTCGTGGTGCGATAGCGAGTACACCTTCAAAGGCGGCGTTCCCATGACGCTCGACGAGGTCGAGCGCGAGGTTCATCGCCTCTCGCCCAACGGTGGCCTGGTGGAATTCACCGGAGGCGAGCCCCTGCTGCACGAGCGAGAAGTTGTCCCGCTGATGGAGCGGCTGATTGCCGGCGGTTACAAGATCCTGCTCGAGACCAGCGGCGAGCGTCCGCTGGAGCGCGTGCCCAAACAGGTCGTGAAGATCGTCGATGTGAAGTGTCCCGACTCGGGCGAAGGCGACAGCTTCCGTATGAGCAATCTGGAACACCTGACGCTGCACGATGAGGTGAAGTTCGTCATCTCCAGCCGGCGCGATTACGAGTTTGCGCGCGACTTCACGCGCGAGCATGCGCTCGACCGCAAGATCGTTCACGGTGCTGTTCTCGCCGGCGTTCCGCAAGGATGCCGTAGGAACTCGCGATGCCTCCAACTGTGTGGTCGACCCGCAGGATCTGGCGCAGTGGATGCTGGCCGATGAGGTCAACGCGCGCCTGGGATTGCAGGTTCACAAGTTCATCTGGGAGCCGCAGGTGAAGGGAGTGTGAGGAAAACCGCATTAGCGTTAGCACTTAGCAGTTAGCACTTCGCCACCACACCGTTCTTGGCCAAGTGCCAGCTGCCAAATGCCAAGTGCAAGTTCCTCAGCCCGCGTTGTCGTCTCACTCAGCGGCGGAATGGATTCGGCCACCTGCGCTGCGCTTGCCGTGCGCGACTACGGCGCGGAAAACGTTGCCGCGCTGCATGTCAGTTACGGACAGCGCACCGAGGCACGCGAGCAGACGTCGTTTCTTGGGATCTGCGAGGCGCTCGGGATCCATCGCCGGCTCATCTTCAAGACGCCGTTCTTCCGCCTCATCGGCGGCTCGGCTCTCACCGACTCCAGCATCGACGTCCCCGACGCGCCGCAGCATATCGGCGCCGAGATTCCGGTGACCTACGTCCCCTTCCGCAATTCGCATTTTCTGTCAGCGGCGGTGAGCTGGGCCGAGGTGCTGGGCGCCGACCGCATCTATATCGGCGCGGTGCAGCAGGACAGCTCCGGCTATCCCGACTGCCGGCCGGAATTTTATGAGGCGTTTAATCAGGCCATCCGTGCCGGGACCAAGGAAGGCCGCATCCAAATTGAGACGCCGCTGATCGCGTTGCGGAAACATGAGATTGTGACCCGTGGCCTTGAACTGGGCGCTCCGTTCCATTTAACGTGGTCATGCTACAGCCGGGAGGACCAGGCATGTGGCAGTTGCGACAGTTGCGTTCTGCGGCTGCGGGCGTTTGCGGCAGCGGGCGCGGTCGATCCCATTCCTTATCTGTCGGCAACTGCGGTCCAGGACTTTTCATGAAGCAAACATCAAGATCATCGCTGGAGACCGTGCAGAAGAAGGGCAGTGCAGACGCGGCTCTTTGCGCTGGAGGGAACAATGAAGAAATGTTTTAATTTCGCCGCCGCGTTGCTCTTAGCGGTCCTGTGCGCCGCTCCGCTCTGGGCGCAACTCGATGGAAAGTTTCGCGGAGAAGTCAAAGACCAGTCCGGCAAGCCCCTGGCCGGCGCCACCGTCCAGTTTTACGACGCGAACACGGGGAGAAAGTACGAAGCCAAAACGAACGGCAAGGGCGAGTACGTCCTGGGCACCGTTTATGCGGGCACCTACAAAGGAACCCTGCTGGTCAATGGAAACCCCATCGACGAACAGAACAATATTCCCGTAGCGGCCGGGCAGGAGCAGGTCGTCAATTGGGACGAGAGCAAGAACCATACTGCCGCCGTCTCCGCCGAGCAACAGGCTAAAGTCGCTGCCGCCACCAAGGAAAACGAGAAGATCAAGAGCCTGAACGAAACCTTGAAGCAGGCTAAAGAGCTCGAAGGTCAGGGGAACTATGACCAGGCCGTGACCATCCTGCAGCAGGCGACGACCGTGGATCCCAATCAGGACCTGGTGTGGGCTTATCTGGGCGACGCCCAGCGCGGCGCCAAGAAGTACAGCGACGCAGCCGAGTCGTATCAGAAGGCGCTGGCCCTGAAGCCGACCTCGGGACCGTACATGAACCAGTTGGCCGATGCTTACGCCAAGTCGGGGCAGACCGACAAGGCTATTCAGCAGTACGCCGCTGCGGCGCAGGCCGATCCCACCAACGCCGGTTCGTATTACTACAACGAGGGAGCGGTGCTGACCAACACCGGTAAAGTCGATGAGGCCCTGGCGGCATTCGACAAGTCGATTCAGATCGATCCTACCCGCGCCGATGCTTACTACTGGAAGGGCGTCGACCTGATTGGCAAAGCCACCACCGACAAATCCGGAAAGATGGTAGCGCCTCCGGGAACGGCCGAGGCGTTCAACAAGTATCTGGAGCTGCAGCCCAACGGTAAGTATGCCGACGCGTCCAAGCAAATGCTGGCCACCATCGGCGCTTCGGTTGAAACCACCTACGGCAAGTCGAAAAAGGGCAAGTAAGTTTTTAGCTGCGGGGCGGAGCGATCCGCCCCGATGATTTTTTGTTGCCGGCTCCCATGCCGGTTTCTTCGTCCGTCCTCGATTGTTGTCTTCTGGCATGACCAGCAAAAACGAAGCGAAACTGCTGTCTTTTTCGGAGGCTCGTAGCGTCGTCGAAGGCTATGCGACGTGCCTTACGCCCAGCCGTGCGGAGATGCTGTCGCTGCTGGAGGCAGCCGGCATGGTCCTGGCGGAAGACCTCCGCGCCGACCGCGACTTTCCGCCCTTTCCGCGCTCCACCCGCGATGGTTTTGCCGTGCGCTCCGCCGATGTGCTCAACCTGCCGGCGCGTCTGCGCCGCATAGGCGAGATTCGCGCCGGAGCCTCCGAACAGGAGAGCGCCATCCGAGTGCAGCCGGGCGAAGCGGTGGAGATCATGACCGGCGCTCCGGTTCCGGCTGGAACCGATGCGGTAGTGATGGTGGAGCACACCGAACGCAGCGGCGACGTCGTAGTCGTCCAGCGGTCGGTGGCGGCGGGTGACAACGTGGTCGCTACGGGCGCCGAAGCGCGCCAGGGCGACGTCGATGGTGACCAGGGGCAAGCGAGTGAATCACGCCATCGTCGCGGTGGCGGCGGCCCTGGGGCGGGCCGATATTGCGGTGCATCGCCGTCCGCGGGTGGCGATCCTGGCGACCGGCGATGAGGTGGTCGACATCAACCTGCGGCCCGGGCCGAATGAGATTCGCAACTCCAACAGCTACTCGCTGGCCGCCCAGGTGCAGGCCGCGGGCGCGGAGGCGATGATCCTGCCGGTGGCGCGCGACGAAGCCGACGAACTGGCGCTGCTGCTGCGCAAAGGCTTCGAAGCCGATCTGCTGCTCATCACCGGCGGGGTTTCGATGGGCAAGTACGATCTGGTGGAACAGGTGCTGGCCTCGTTTGAGGCGGAGTTCTTCTTCACCGGCGCGCTGATCCAGCCGGGCAAGCCGGTGGTCTTCGGCGAGGTCGAACTTGACGGCGCGCGCACGCCGTTTTTCGGCTTGCCCGGCAATCCGGTATCGACGATGGTGACCTTCCAGCTATTTGTGCAGCCGGTGCTGGACGGCCTGATGGGCGCGGCGCCGCGTCCGCTGCCTTTTGCGCACGCCACCTTGAAAGCGGATTTCAGCAGCAAGACCGGACTGACGCGCTTCCTTCCGGCGAAGTTGAGCGGCTCGATTGAGAAGCCCGAGGTCGAGTTGCTCCGCTGGCAGGGCTCGGGCGACCTGATGGCGACCTCCCAGGCCAACTGCTACATTGTGGTACCTCCGGACAAACCGCAATTCCGCGCGGAGGAGACGATTACGGTGCTGCTGTACAGCTAGCTTCGGTAGAGCGAAGCCGATGCTGGCCGCCGTGGCCTGGCATAGCCTCCAGCCTCACTAAATAACCTTCTTCTCTTCCTCTCGTTCGCGGGTGTACTTTACCTACTAAGGTGACTTTTCAGACGTTTGTGCCTGGGGAAATTGAAGCCGCTTTGGGCGGGCGGTATATCGTAGGTCCCGAGATTGCCTCCGGGGGCCAGGGAACCGTTTTTCGGGCGACGCGAACCGCCCGGAAAGACGGCACGGTCACCAATGACCTGGTAGCGTTGAAGCTGCTCTTCGATCCCTCGCAGGCCTTTCGCGTCGAGCGCGAGGTTACTGCCATGGAGAACCTCACCCATCCCAACCTGGCCCGGCTGCTCGAGCATGGTTACTGCTACATCGGCGCCGGGGGCAGAAAAGCCGTCTACAGCACCTACGAGTTCATCGAAGGCCTGACCCTGAAGCAGCGGCTGAAGAATGGCGGCCGCTTGCTGGAATCCGAAGCCCTGCCCATCGGGCGCGACATCTCGGCGGCCATTGCGGAGTTGTGGGAGCACCGCATCGTTCATGGCGACATCAAGCCGTCGAACATCATCTTGAGAAATTCCGGTGGGGCCGTTCTCATCGATCTGGGCATTCTCCGCTTCTTCGAGGAGGAGACGGCAGCCAAGCCGCTTCGCCCGGTCGATCGCTTCGCTCCGGCAACGGTCAGGCCGTGGGGAACCGCAGGCTACTTGTCGCCCGAGCAGGCGCGCGGGGAAAAATTGTCGTGCGCCTCCGATATTTTTTCCCTGGGGGTCGTGCTGCTGGAGAGCCTGCAAGGCTGGCATCCCACCAACGGCGACCAGATGGCCCTGGCCAATGGCATCCAGGCCAGCGGGCGCCGGCTGGATGTGAGTAACGCATTGCTGGCCGTGCTGGATCGAATGCTGGTGCTGACTCCGAGAAACCGCGGCAGACTGAGCAAGCTCAGCAGCTACTTCCAGATGATGCAGCAGGAGAACGAAGAACAGTACGCCCGCGGCGCCAACCCCCAGCCGCATACTCGCCCCTAGCCGTAGCGCGATTTCAACAGGCTAAGTTCGCCGGCAGCCTCGGGCAGATCATGGAATCACCTGCGTCGCCACCACGAATACATTGGGATGAGTCATGTGGAGGCAGCGTGATCTCAAACATGACACCGTATCTGGGAGACATCCAGGGACGTGCGGCAATTGTTTAGTGAACAGTGAACTTGGCCGCTCGCCATGCTGTCTGTCGTCCGGCAGAATCCGAAGCCTGTACCTCCAATTGATACGAGCCAATTGGCAATCTGCCCGTCGCGATCTTTAAGCCAATTGGGATTACTTCGTTTCCCGGCAGCACCCAGTTAGCCGCGCTCATCGGTCCTGTATTCATCATCGGCAAGCCATTTTCCAAATTAGTGATTTTCAAACTGAAGAAGACGTTTGGCGTTTGTGCTGTCAGCAGAGGTTCGTAGATTTCAAAATAGAAGGAAAGAGGGGTGAACACCGGAATTCCAAAGTCCGTGCCCGGAAAGAACTCCACATTCTTGCTGACGAGGGGCGTCGGGACAAGGGGCGCGGGTGCGATGCGTGCGGCGTCGCGAAGGATTGAGGAGGCGTCACGCAGAATGCCGCCCGATACGATATCGCTAATCATCAGCTGCTTCCCATCAAAGGGCTCGACTCGCAGTGGTATTTCTGCACGTCCGAAGTTTTTCTTGCCATCACTCGCCACCACCCGCACCTGGTAATCGCCGGGCCGCAGTTCGACCTGCGTTTCAAAGCGGCTTGGGACAGTCCATCTCCACCACTTGGGATGCTTCAAGTTTTTCGCCAGCTCCGAGGACAGTGTGTAACAGAAAAAGGTATCGCCGAATTCCTGCACCTCTTCGCCCGTGGCTTTGTAGACGATTCCGAGAATGTGGATTGCGGGATGTTTTTGACAGTCTTCATAGCTCCAGTGAGGATTCGGCAAGCTGAACTGCGTAACCACTCTCACGGTTGCCGGAGCTTTCGAGTCATGTACCTGGATACGGTAAGTGAAGGGCGGCGGGGGAAGTGCGCCAGCGCCACTCACCAGGGCGGAGCTCTCGGAGGGAAGGACCGGGGCGCCGGTGCTGGGTGAAGACTCCCTGACCAGCGATAAAACGCCGGAGGACCAGAAGACAAAGGCGCGGACTGAGAGACCGACCGAGCTTTTCGCGGTGGAATTTGCGAAGGCCCGCATTTGTGTTCCCAGCGCGGTCCCCGCGCGTGTGTGCTCATCAATCGCGTCCTCTTTGGTGACGTTGCAGTAGCCCTTGCGGCTCAGCCCAACGATCCGTCCCTCGACACTGGCGCTGATCTTGTGGCATTCGCCGGCTTCTAACGCTGGAGGAACATACCCGATGAGGTAAATCGCCGCAGGGAAGTCAACGTATATCTTGTCTTGGGACAGAGTGCCCCAGGTTCCGCGTCTGCGAGCGTCCAAAACCCATTGGTGTGTGAGATCAACCGCCTGAAAATCTTTTTCGTCGAGGTAGTTGATATTTTGCTGTGCCCCATCGTCGAGGACCTGAAAATCCTTTGCGGTTAAGCCCGTCGCGGGTTTGGGGAAATTTTCCAGAAGATCTTTCCCCATTTCCGGCGACTCGTTAACCACCTGCTGTGGAATCCAGGCCTTGCCCGCTTTGCCCTTCTTGTCATAGACAGATACCTCGAACAACATCTGTCGTGCCTGAGCGTAGAACCGCGGAATACCAGGGGAATCGGCTTGTTCTGATGGCTCGGCTGGCGGCTTCGCTGCAGGGGGCGGTTGAGCCGGAGCAGGCTGAACCGTAGCCGGTTGGACCGGAGTCGCCGGGCTCACCGAAAGCTTGTCGACCGGTGGCAAATCGGAGGAAAAGGTAATGCCTAGGTGTTCCTCAATCGGTTCAGAAATAACCAGCGTCTCCGCCCAGTGCTGGCCGTCTGACGACAGAGCCTCCACCTTGTGCTTGCCCAGCGCCAGGTCAAGATGGTCCTCCTGACCCTTCTTCAGAATTCCGCGATGCTCGCTATCAACCGTCCACGTACAGTCGAGGTCGCAACTGATGAATAGTCTGACCGTGGATGGTTGAGGGGACGGCGTGGGCTTCGCAAACTGAGCAAGAGCTCCGGAGCCGTCGACTACGAACAACGCGAGGAAGAAACAAAATGCCAGCAATCGAATTCGAATCAAAGGAGTCGGCCTCGCCTCAGGTCCGTCGTCGGCGTGGACGCAATCGCCAAACGATGATGCCGTTCGCAGCTACGTATATTAGTTGCAAGGCAAGTCAGCCGCTACCCACGTTTTACCAAAGTGCTTGGATCTACGTAAGAGCCAGCTTGAATCCTCCAGTTCACTTGTGCTCGGTCTTGCCGGCCAGCAGGTCGACCGCGTGCGGCAGGACGCCGATCACCGCTTCCAGCGATTGCAGGGCGCCGTTGGGGCTTCCGGGCAAGTTCAGGATCAGACATTGGCCGCGCACGCCACAGACGCCGCGGCTGAGGACGGCATACGGCGTGTGCTGCAATCCGGCCGCGCGCATCAGTTCCGGGATACCGTCGATCAGGCGCGAGCAGACGGCGCGCGTGGCCTCGGGAGTGACGTCGCGCTCGGCGATGCCGGTGCCTCCGGTGGTCACCACCAGTTGCACTTGCGGGCTCAGGCGCAGCAGCGAGGCCTCGATGGCCGTTCGCTCATCAGGAACCGTCTCATGCAGGGTGACATCGAAGCCGTGCTGGCGAAGCAGCGCCGCCGTTGCCGGCCCGGAACGGTCGTCGCGCTCGCCTCGCGAGGAGGAATCACTGATGGTGAGTACAGCGGCAGTCTTGGTCATTCAGCCAATCTTCGGGTGGAGCACGCCTTCAGGCGTGCATCAATGCTCCATTATGAAATCCTGCGGCTTTAGCCCCTGAGGGGTCTTGAGCAGGATTACCCCAGCGCCTAAAGGCGAAGCGATTTGGTCAATCGATATGCACGCCTGAAGGCGTGCTCCACCCTTCCTTCATTTCTTCTTCCCGGGACGCCGATACTCTCCGCTCTTGCCGCCGGACTTGCGCAGCAGCACCACCTCGCGGATCTCGATGCCTTTATCCAGCGCCTTGCACATGTCATACACGGTCAGAGCAGCCACCGACGCCGCCACCAGCGCTTCCATCTCCACGCCAGTTTCGGCCGTGGTGCGCGCCAGGGTGCGAATGGCGATGCCGTCGCGTTTGATCTCGGCGGTCACATCGACCTTGCTCAACGGAATCGGATGGCACATGGGAATAAGCTCTGACGTACGCTTCGCCGCCTGAATGCCCGCGATGCGCGCGACCTCCAGCGGATCGCCCTTGGGATTTCTGGGTAGCGCGCGCAGCACCTCGCGGCTCATGGCGACGAAGGCGGAGGCCTCGGCCTCGCGCACCGTGGCTTTCTTGCCGGAGACATCGACCATGGACGCGCGGCCGTCCGGATCGTAGTGGGAGAGCTTTTTCATGTGCGATCTAACATCATAAGCCCGCCGGCGGGTGGCCTACACAACGTGATTGTTTTGTGTGGATGACAGAAGGATGACAAGTCGCTGTGGCAGCGCCCCTGCAGTTTCCCACTCATTCGATCACCGCCAATGGTGGGGCTCCCGTGCTTGGAACAAAGTTCTCTGCGTGGGCGAACCGCAGATCCTTCGTCGGAGTGAAGTCCTCCTCAGGATGACAAATCGTGGTGGCAGGGTCACTGCAGTATCCAATCATTCGAACACCGCGAATGAGTGGGGCACCGAGGTTTTCTGCTTACTCGTGGCGCAAGGCTTCCATGGGTTCGACGCCGGCGGCGCGGGTTGCGGGAATCCAACTGGCCACCAGCGCAATAGCCAGCAGCAGCGCCACGCCAGCGATCACCGTAAGTGGATCGTTGGGCGTGATGCCATAGAGCATCGAGCGAATGGCGCGCGTGAACAACAGCGCTCCGGCCACGCCGGCGACAATTCCGCCAGCGCCAGCAGCGAACTCTCGCGCAGCACCATGGCGCGCATCTGCGTGCGGCGCGCGCCCATCGCCAGGCGAATACCGATCTCGTTGGTGCGCTGCGTGACCGAGTACGCCATGATGCCGTAAATCCCGACCGAAGCCAGCGCCAGCGCGAGCAGTCCGAAGCCCGACGTCAGCGCCACGAAGACGCGCTCCTGCTGCATGGCCGCGCTGATCTGCTGCTCCTGCGTGCGCAGGGACTGGCTGAACGGAAGATTCGGGTCGATCTGCTGCACCGCGTGGCGGAGCGACGGCACGATGGCCATCGGGTCCATGCCCGTGCGAATGGCGTAGGTCATGGAACCGACCTCGTGCTGCTGCTCGAACGGCAGGAAGAATTGTGGCGGCGACGGCGTGCGCAGGTCGGAGTAGCGAGTATCGCCGCAGATGCCGACGATCTCGATCCACTCCCGCGGGGCGTGCGTAGTCTCGTCGAAGTCGGTCGCAAACCGCTTGCCGATCGGGTTCTGGTTGGGAAAACGCGCGCGCGCCAGCGCCCGGTTCACGATGCCGACCTTGGGCGAGGTGGCGGTATCCCGCGCATCGAAGGCGCGGCCGGCGAGAATCGGAATGCCCATCGTCTCGAAGAAGCGCGTGCCGACCGTGTTGTTGTACTCACCCTGGCTGTCGTCGTTCTTCAAATTCTCGCCTTCGACGACGAAGTCGGAGCGGTCGCTGTCGTCGGACACGTAGGGTACAGCGACCAGCGAAACCGCTTTCACGCCGGGAATGGCGCGAAGGCCTGCTCGAGCCGGCGGTGCAGTTCGACGTCTTTGCCCGGCGGGTAGAGGCGTCGCGGCGGATTGACTCTGGCCAGCAGCAGATGGTCGGTGCGAAAGCCAACATCGACCGAATCCAGATTATGCAACGTGCGCACGAACAACCCCGCACCGATGACCAGCAGAGTCGAGAGGGCGATCTGAAACGCGATCAGCGCTTTGCTGGCGGCGCCTTTGCGGCGGCGCGTGGTTGTGTGCGCCGTCTCCTTCAGACCGCTGGCAACTTCAGCGCGCCCCGCAGCCAGCGCCGGCGCGATGCCGAAGAGCAGTCCAGTGACCAGCGTCAATGCGGCGGTGAAGCCGAAGATCTTCCAGTCGAAGTGCACGTGGAAGTCGGAGCGCTCCCATGCGTTCTCGGTCATCTTCGGAATCCCGATGCTGCCGAGATAACCGGCGAGCAACCCGCCCGCTCCGCCCAGCGCAGCGAGCAGCAGACTTTCAATCAGCATCTGGCGGACGACGCGGAAGCGTCCCGCGCCCAACGCCAGGCGCACGCTCATCTCGCGCTGACGGCGCGCGCCGCGCGCCAGCAGCAGGTTGGCGACGTTGGCACAGGCCAGCAGCAGCACAAAGCCCGACCAGCGTCATCAGCACGGCCATCGGCTTGGCAAAATTTTTTTGCTGCTCAAACAGTCCGCGGCTGCCGTCGCGCAGCCGAAGCTGCGGAATGTCCTCGCCTTTCTTGATGGGCATGGTGGCGCGCACGATGGACTGCAACTGCTCCGTTGAGCGCAGCCTGCGCGGCGGCGTCGCTGACACCGGGTTTGGCGCGGCCCATGATGAACACCCACCAATGGCCGGGCAACGACAACCCGCTTCCATACGACGGGCTCTGATTGGTCATATCGCCGCCCGTCGGCATCGGCCACACCAGAGGTTGCATCGCGAGCGGAACGAAGAGGTCGGGGGACTCCTGCACTGTCCTGGCGCCGGTAAATTCCGGCGGGTTCACGCCGATGATCGTCATCGGAACGCCGCTGACTTGAATCGCCTCGCCCGACGACCGCAGGCGATTTGCCGAACTCGCGTTCCCACATACCGTAGCTGATGACCGCAACGGGACTCTGGCCCGGCGCGATGTCATCCGACGGTTGGATAGCGCGGCCAAGGATTGGACGTACGCCTAACGCCTGGTAATAGTTGCCCGACACCATTTCCGTCCGCAGTCGCATCGCGTCGCCCCGAATGTTGGCGTTGGTGGAGGTTGACATGAAGGCGAAAAGGTCGTCGAGTACCCGGTTGTCTTCGCGTAGTTGCTGGAACGCCGGATAGGAGAATGAGTTGCTGGACGCCATGCCGCCCGGAAGCAACTCGAAGCTGCCCGAGATGTCGTGAACAACATTGTGCTCGCGGCTGGCGACCCACTCCAGCAGGCGCAGGTTCTCGGCGTGAGGCACGGCCAGCCGCTCGTAGAGGATTTGCTTGGCGACGGAGAAGATTGCGGTGTTGGCTCCGATGGCCAGCGCCAGCGAGATGGCGGCAATCGCCGTGAATCCCGGCGTGCGCCAGAGCATGCGAATGCCGTAGCGCAGGTCGGCGCCGATCTCGTCCCACCCGCGCAGTCCGAACGACGCGCGCATGTCTTCCTTATGCGTCCCGAGCGAGCCCATGGCGATGCGCGCCTGCCGCGCCGCTTCTTCGCGCGAGAGTCCGGAGCGTTCGAGGTCGGCGGTGAGATGTTCGAGATGATTCTCGAGTTCGGCTTCCATCTCGTCGTTCAGACGATCACGATGCGCGGCGCCCCGCAGCCACGAGCGGCAGCGCGCCATCAGTCCGCTGAGCAGGCTCATACTTCCTCCGGCGTGGTGCGCAGAATTCCGTCGATGACCCCTGACATGCGCTTCCACTTGGCCGCCTCCTGACCTAGACGCGCGCGGCCCAGCGCCGTGAGCTTGTAATACTTGGCGCGGCGATTATTTTCGCTCTCGCCCCACTCGCTGGCGATGGCTCCCTGATGCTCCAGGCGATAGAGCGCGGGATACAGCGAGCCCTGCTGGATGAGCAGATTCTCGCCGGAGATCTGCTGGATGCGCAGCAGCACGCCGTAGCCGTGCAACGGCCCCAGCGAGACCGCCTTCAGGATCAGCATGTCGAGCGTGCCCTGCAACAGGTCCATCTGGCGGTCTTCTTTGGCTTGGCCCACGCGTCTCTCCTTGGCGGTCTAGGGAACGGTAGCGCGGGTCTCCTAGATTGTCAAGGAGAGACGCATTGGGTGAGCCGCAGATCCTTCGTCGGACTGAAGTCCTCCTCAGGATGACAATTCATATCAGGCCGCGGACGCGAACCTGAAGGTTCGCTCTACCGTCGCCTGCACGGTGTACCGCCGCTTCCACGCTGTTCCGTCGGCTGTGTGATTCTCGCCGTTGCTTTCAAGGTTCTGCACCGTTGGCGAACCGCAGATCCTTCGTCGGACTGAAGTCCTCCTCAGGATGACAATTCGTATCGGGCCGCGGACGCGAACCTGAAGGTTCGCTCTACCGTCGCCTCTCGTCCCCTGCACGGTTCTCGCCGTTGCGAAGCTGAAGGTTCGCTCTGCCGTCGCCTCCACGATGCTCGCCGCTGCCTTCAAAGTTCTGCACCGTCCCCTCCATCGTTTGCCTTCTCCATCATTTACGATAGAGCTCTTGGATCCTGTCACTCACATGTTGACCGGGGCGTGCCTGGGGCGCTCGGGCTTCAATCGCAAAACCGCGCTGGCCACGGTGACCATGGTGCTGGCCGCCGAGGCCGCCGACATCGATGTCGTCTGGTCACTGAAGGGCTCAATCGCAGGGCTGCAACACCATCGCGGCATCCTGCACAGTTTTGTCGGCGTGCCGTTTGTGGCTGCAGCCGTACTCGTCCTGGTGTGGCTGCTCCGCGGTTTTCGCCGGCGTCCGCTGAAGGAGTCCGCGCAACATCCTCCGGTGCGCTGGGGTTTTCTGTATTTCTGCGCCCTGCTGGCGGCGCTCAGTCATCTGCTGCTCGACTACACCACGGCCTACGGCATCCGGTTGTTCGAGCCGTTCAACTACCGCTGGTATTCGTGGGACATCGTCTACATTGTCGAGCCGGTGATGCTGGTGGTGCTGGTGGCCGGACTGGCGATCCCCGGGCTGCTGGGGCTGGTGAGCCAGGAGGTTGGCGAGCGGCATCGCGGACCGCGCGGACGAGGAGGCGCGATCGTCGCCCTCATGCTGGTGGTCGTGATGTGGGGCGTTCGCGATTACGAGCATCGGCGCGCACTGGCGGCGTTGAACTCGTTTGTCTATCACGAAGCCGAGCCGCAGCGGGTTGGCGCTTATCCGTACATGATCAATCCCTTCCGCTGGCACGGCGTGGTGGAGACCCGGGATTTCTTCGAGACGGTTCCGGTCGACTCGTCGCGGCCCGACGTCGATGCGGAGTCGGGCATTCTGTTCTACAAGCCGCCGCAGACGCCGGAGCTGGAGGCTGCCAAGCAATCTTATTTCGGCCGCGTATATCTGGACTGGGCGGCGTTCCCGTTCACGCAGGAAGAGAAGACCTCGCAGGATGGCGCCGGATACCTGGTCAATTTTCAGGACTTGCGGTATACGTATCCGGGCTCGCGGCGCACGCCGCTGGGCGGATTCGTGCTGCTTAGCCCGCAGTTGCAGGTGATGGCCGAGGGCATGAATTCCAACCGGCCGGCATCGCTGGAAAATCTGGTGCGTTCACGCCCCTAGGGGTGCGCGCTGAATCGACTCGGTCTCTCTGGCGGTCACCCTCATCTGTCCGAGAGCAATTTCCGCCTACCTTCTTCGACAAGAATTGAATAAAATCGCAGTAATGTCGAAGAACGACAATCCGCCGACGATACCTGCCTGCCCGGTTTTGAGCGAGGCGGTGTGCCGGTACCAGCACATTTTCGATCACGTGCCGGTGGCGATTGCCGTCATCGATCCCCAGACCAATCGATACCTCGAAGCGAATCAGCGCCTGTGCGACCGGCTGCAATACAAGCGCGAAGAGATCGTGGGCGCGATGGTCTCCAGGATCAATCCCAGATTTCAGCCCACCGCGCTGGAGGAATTGAGCCGGCAGGTGAAGCTGCATGGGGTAGCGCAGTTCTACGGCCATCAAACGACAAAGGACGGCGAAGACCTGGAAGTGCTGATGACGGTCTCGCCCATCTACCGGGACGGCTCTCTGCTGCTGCACTGCACCACGGTCGACGTGACGGCGCAGATCAAAGCGCAGCGCCAATTCGTCGATAGCGAGAAGCGTTTTCGCGTGACCTTCGAGCAGGCCGCGGTCGGCATTGCGCACGTCTCCATCGATGGCGGCTGGATGCGCGTCAACCAGCGCTTCTGCGAGATCGCCGGCTACTCCCAGCAGGAACTGTCGCGGCTGAACTTCAGCGACATCACCCATCCGGACGATGTGGAGGCTGACTGGGCCCAGGCCAGGGCGCTGCTGCGCGGCGAACTCTCGACCTACTCGATGCAGAAGCGCTACATCCGCAAGGACCGGCGCATCGTGTGGGTGAACCTGACGGTATCGCTGGCCAAGAACGAGCTGGGCGAGCCCGAATATTTCATCTCGGTGGTGGAAGATATCAGCGCGCGCAAGCAAGCCGAGGCCGAGCGCGACGAACTCATCCGCACGCTGGAAGAGCAGGTGGCCCGGCGCACCGAAGAACTGGAGCGGATTTCCCAGACCGATGCGCTGACCGGCATCGCCAACCGCCGCTTCTTCGACGAGAAGCTGGCAGCCGAGTGGGCCCGCGGGGTGCGCTCGGGCAAGCCGCTTTCCATCATCGTGATCGATGTCGACTACTTCAAGTCGCTGAACGATTTTCTGGGACACGCCTGCGGCGATCGCTGCGTCAAGGCCATCGCCTCGGCGCTACGCGATTTGAGTACGCGCTCCTCCGACCTGGTGGCGCGCTATGGCGGCGATGAGTTCATCTTCCTGCTGCCGGAGACGGACCGCTCCGGCGCAGAAGGCCTGGCGCAGAAGGTGCAGGCGGCGATTCATGCGCTGGCGATTGCTAACCCTGGGTCGCCGCTCTCCGACATGCTGACCGTCAGCCAGGGCTCGGCCACCGCGGTGCCGTCGTTGAATCGCTCTCCGGAGCAATTGCTGGAAGAAGCGGACCGCGCGATGTATGTCGCCAAACGGCGGGGCCGCGACCTGATTGTCACTACCGCGCGCTCGGAAGTTATCGGTTAAACCTGCGAGTCGCTTGCAATCGGGCGCGAATTTCTTCGCCGCTTGCGCAGGCGCACCGTCCACCAGCCAATCAGAATTCCTGCCGCAATGATCGCGATGACCAGGCGCAGATGATTGTGCACCATGCCGCCAACAAAACCCAGGATCTGCGGGCCGTAGCGGATGACGATCAGGGAAATAATGGAAAAACGCAGCAGCCGGCCGAAGAAGATGGCGCCCAGGAAGCGGGTGAAGCTCATCTCGGCGACGCCGGCCGAGAGCACGAAAAGTTTGAAGGGCGTTGGCGGCGGCAGCATCGAGGGCAGCATGATGGCCAGGAATCCGTGGCGCTCGAACGAGGCCGTGATCTTGTCGAAGCGCTGCTGGCCGATGCGCTTGACCAGCAGCATTTCGCCGCCCTTGTAGCCGATCAAGTAGATGACGATGCTGCCCAGCGCCGAGCCCGTGGCGCCCATCGCGGAGTACAGCAGGAAGCGCTTAGGGTCGGCGTAGGAGTAGCCGGCGACGATGGCGTCCAGCGGCATGCCAAGGAAGGCCGCGTCCACGGCGGCGAAGCCCAGAACGCCCCAGATGCCGAGCGGCTTCAGCACGCTCAGGATCAGCAGCGACCATTTGTTGAGGAGATGTTTCAAGGGCGGTTGTCAGTGGCCAGTTGTCAGTTGTCAGTTTGCGCCACGGGCGTTGTTTCATTTTACGTTAACGCGCTCGAGGTCGGGGCCCCGGCCGAGCAATCCGCCGACAACTGACAACCGGCAACCGGCAACTGCATAATGTCTGCATGCCCGCCGCCAAAGACTTGCAGAAGAAGCTCGACACGCTGCGCGACAAAATCCGCCACCACGAACATCGCTACTACGTTCTCGACTCGCCGGAGATCACCGACGCCGAATTCGATCGCCTGATGGACGAACTGATCGAACTGGAAAAGCAGCATCCCGAGCTGATCACGCCGGACTCGCCGACGCAGCGTGTGGGCGGCCAGGTCAGCGGACAATTCGCCAGCGTGCGGCACTCCTCGCCGATGCTCTCGCTCGCGAAAACCACCAGCGAAGCCGAGCTGCGCGATTGGGAGCGCCGCGTCCACGACCTGACCGGCGTGACCAAGGTCGACTACGTTTGCGAGTTGAAGCTCGACGGCATGTCGATGGCGCTGCGTTTTGAAGGTGGGCGGCTGGCGCTGGGCATCACCCGCGGCAACGGCACCGAAGGCGAAGACGTCACCGCCAACGTCCGCACCATCCGCAGCATTCCCCTGAACATTTCGGCGCAACAACTGAAGAAAGCCGGCCTGCCGGAAGCCTTCGAAGTTCGTGGCGAGCTGCTGATGCCGAGTTCGTCGTTCATTCGCATGAACGAAGAGCAGGAGCAGAAAGGCCTGGCGAAATTTGCCAATCCGCGCAACGCCACTGCCGGGACGGTACGGCAGCTCGATCCGCGCATCACCGCGTCGCGTCGGCTCGACTTCTTCGCCTACGGCCTGCTGGTCGACGGCCACACCATCTTCGATCGCCACTCCGAAGCGCTGAAAGCCTTGCAGGCAGCGGGCTTCAAGGTGAACCCCAATCATCGGCTGGTGCACAGCATCGACGAGGTGTGGAAGTTTATCGGCGAGTGGGAGGCCGAGCGCGAGTCGCTGCCCTACGAAACCGACGGCATCGTGGTCAAAGTCGACCGCGTCGGGCTGCAGCAGGAGCTCGGCTTCACCGGCAAGGCGCCGCGCTGGGCCATCGCCTTCAAGTACGCCGCGCGCTCGGGCGAGACGCAGATCGAGGACATCCAGGTGCAGGTCGGCCGCACCGGCAAGCTGACGCCGGTGGCGTGGTTGAAGCCGGTACCGATCGGCGGCACGACGGTGAGCCGCGCCACGCTGCACAACATGGACGAGATCGATCGGCTGGACGTGCGCATTGGCGATGAAGTTCTGGTCGAGCGCGGCGGCGACGTCATTCCCAAGATCGTCAAGGTTGTGAAAGAAGGTTCGCATCGCCGCAAGTTCCACATGCCGGAGCATTGCCCGGTGTGCGGCGGCAACGTCGTGCGCGACGAGGGCGAGGCTGACCATCGCTGCGTCAACGCCAACTGCCCGGCGAAGCTGCGCGAGACCATCCGCCACTTCGCCTCGCGCGGCGTGCTCAACATCGAGGGCATGGGCGACTCGCTGGTCAATCAACTGGTCGAGTCGGGCATGGTGAAGGACGTTGCCGACATCTACAGCCTGACCGAAGCCGACCTGATGAAGCTGGAGCGCATGGGCAAGAAGTCGGCCGACAACATCCTGAAGGAGATTGAAGGCTCGAAGAAGCTGCCGCTGGAGCGCGTGATCTACGGGCTGGGGATTCGCTTTGTCGGCGAGCGCACCGCGCAGTTTCTGGCCGAACATTTCGGATCGATCGAGGCGCTGATGTCGGCCAGCGAAGAAGAGCTGCAACAGGTGAACGAGATCGGCCCGCGCGTTTCGGCGGCGATACGAGAGTTCTTCGATGAGCCCAAGAACGTGGCGCTGGTGAAGCGGCTGGAGAAAGCCGGGACTGAAGTTTACCGGCGAGAAGAAGCAGCGCGGAACGACGCTGGCGGGAAAGACGTTCGTGCTGACCGGCACGCTGCCGAACCTACACGCGCGACGAAGCCAAGCAGATGATCGAAGACGCGGGCGGAAAGGTCGCCGGGTCGGTGAGCAAGAAGACGGATTACGTGGTCGCCGGCGAAGAAGCAGGGTCGAAGCTGGATAAGGCACGGGAGTTGGGAGTGGCCGTGATTGATGAGAAGGAGATGGTGAAGCTGGTGAAGGGGTGACGTCGGAAGTTCGTTTCGCGTGCGAAGGCGCGATGCCCGAGTCGTGAGAAAAATGGTCGGACTTGTGTCAGGCGCAACTTTACCGGTCGTGGAAGACTCGAGTTGGTGAGCTTTGTGTCAGGGCACGACTTCAGTCGTGCCGAGAGTCGATCCCTTTTTTAGATTGTCATCCTGAGGAGGGCTTTAGCCCGACGAAGGATCTGCGGTTTGACGCAGCAAAACGTTATCCTCCACCGCGGCGAACCGCAGATCCTTCGACTCCGCGTCCGCCCGCTGCAAAAGCAGCAGCGGGAAAGCAAAGGCGCGGACGCTGCACTCAGGATGACAATTTCAAACTGTACTGCTCTCGGCTCGCGGCGGGCTCTACGACACCAAATACCCGTTCGCCTCGTCTTCCGGCGCGGTGATGCCTTGCGGCAGCCGGCCGCCGTTGTAGTCGGCCATGCGGTTCTTCCACTTCAGGAATTCCGTAATCGTCTGCGGCTCGATGCGCACTTCCACGCGTCGCAAACTGGCCAGCAGCAGGTTCATCTCTTTCACGAAGCCGACCTGCGTTCGCAGATCGACGCGCGCCGGCTTTACGATCAACTCCACTTCCCGACCGCGACATTCCAGCAGGCCCCAGTGCTTCGGCAGCTCCGTCGGCGCGATCACGCCGGCCGGCGCCATGTAGATCCGCCGGCTGCCCAGACCTTCTTCGGGTTTCAGGCGAAAGGGCTTGCCGGCGTCGGCGAGAAAATCCGCGCGCGAGACTTTGCACTCCACCAGCACCGACTGGCACGACGCTTTCCAGCCGATGACGTCGGGCACCTCGCCGGTCGCGCAGTATTGCTCCGAGAGCACGATGCCGCAGCCGTAGCGCGAACGCAGCCAGTCGGCGGCGCGGGCCACCAGTTGGGCGTGCTTCATCGCTGGCGAAGTCTTGGCCACATATCGGTTGTAACGCGGAATCCGGCTTCATGGGAGTACCCGCCGAGTGCCTCGTCGGTAAGTTTGTTATCATCGAAGATTCGCATGGGGTGGATGATCCAGGCAGAGAACGTCCGCAAGACTTACCGCATCGGTAAAGTCGATGTGCAGGCGTTGCGCGGCGTCTCGCTGGCAGTCGAGAAGGGCGAGTTCGTCACCATCGTCGGGCCTTCGGGCAGCGGCAAGTCGACGCTCTTCTATATTCTCGGCGGCCTCACGCACGCCGACTCCGGCAACGTGCTCATCGACGGCGTCAACTTCACCGCCATGTCCGACGCCGGCCGCACCAGGCTTCGCCGCAGCAAGATCGGTTTCGTGTTTCAGAAGTTCAACCTGCTGCCGACGCTGACGGCCGAAGGCAATATCGAGATCGCGCGCGACATTTCCGGCCACCACCACACGGCGGAAGATCGCGAGCGCACCACGACGCATCACGCAGTTGCTGGGCATCGACAAGCGCATGGACCATCGGCCGTCGGAGATGAGCGGCGGCGAGCAGCAACGCGTCGCGCTGGCCCGCGCGCTGGTGAATCAGCCGGCCATCGTGCTGGCCGACGAGCCCACCGGCAACCTCGATTCCGAAAATTCCGAGATCGTGCTCAGCATGCTGCGCCGCTCCAACAAGGAGCTGGGGCAGACGGTGCTGATGATCACGCACAATCCCGAGGCGGCCACCTACGGCGATCGCATTATCCACATGCGCGACGGGTCGATTGTGCCGCCGGAAAAAGATCCGCAATGGAGTCACGCACATGACTGAAGACATGCGCACGCCGATCCTGCCGGGAGAGGGCGCATCCGATTACGAGCGCTACCTGCGCACCGATGAGTTGCTCTCGCTGCAGAAGCCGCCCGAGGAGATGCTGCATCCCGACGAGCTGACCTTCCAGGTCACGCACCAGGCGTCGGAGCTGCTGATGAAGGGCGCGGCGTGGGAGCTGGACCGCGCGCGCATCTGCATCCTGCAAGGCGATTACAAAAATGCCGCGCGCCTGCTGCGGCGCGCCAACAAGATGCTGGTGCATCCGCTGCGCATGCTGGCGCTGCTGGAGACCATCACGCCGTACGAGTATCACGTCATCCGCGCCGGGCTGGGACACGGCAGCGGATTGGATTCGCCGGGATTTCTTGCGCTGCTGCACATCACGCCGCGCCTGGGCGAGGCGTTCTTCGATCAGGTGAAGGCCGCCGGCATCACGCTGGAGGAGCTCTATCATCGCCACGCGCAGTTCTTCGAACTGCACGAAATCGCCGAAGAGCTCTGCGACTACGACGAGCAGATGCAGCTGTTCCGCTATGCGCACCTGAAGCTGGCGCAGCGCATCATCGGCGGCGGTGTGGTCGGCACGATGGGCACGCCGGTCGAGGTGTTGAGGCAGCGCATGGAGCACCCGCTGTATCGGCAGCTGTGGGATGTGCGAAACGAGATCACGGCGAAGGTAAATGCGGAGAACGCCACCGGGCACGGCGGAGTGTACTAAAGGCGCTGTTGGCGGCTTGTTGTTGGCGGCTTGCTGTTAGCGGCTCGTTGTCAGCAGCCCGCTGTGAGCTCTCGGCCTTTCGACTGTGGTGTTTGCGGAACCTTCCTTGCCATGGGCATCGGCGGCCAGCCGTCGCCGTCAGCTAAACAACCTTGTCATCCTGAGCGGAGCGTCCGCGCCTTTGGTTTTCCGCCGCTGATTTTGCGGCGGGCGGACGCGCAGTCGAAGGATCTGCGGTTCGTCGCCGGGGATGTTCTTTTCCATCGCGGGCAGACCGCAGGTCCCTCCACTCCGCTGCGCTCCGGTCGGGATGACAATTCTTGTTGAATTAGCGAAGAGCAAAGAGCAACGAGCGAGATCCGAAAGGCGAAGAGCGAGATCCGAAAGGCGAAGAGCGAGATGCGAAGAGCGAAGAGCGCCATGCGAAGGGCGAAGAGCAAGAGCCAACCGCCAACCGGGAAAGGCGGCGGTTCCGATTTGCCCGTCTGTTCACGCATTCGCTATAATTCATTCACCGAGCGGGAGTAACTCAGTGGTAGAGTGCGACCTTGCCAAGGTCGAAGTCGCGGGTTCAAATCCCGTCTCCCGCTCCAGAAATCATGCTGCCCTCGCTTCGTAGCGAGGGTTTTTCGCATGGCGCTCCGCGTGCTTTCGGGGTGCGGTACCCAAGTGGCTAAGGGGAAGGTCTGCAAAACCTTTATTCGTCGGTTCGATTCCGACCCGCACCTCCACTCATCTTGAGCGCTTGATCAGGGCTGAGGTCCCTCGCTGCCGCTTCGGGATTTCGCCTGCAGGCTCCCGCTACGCTCACGCCTGCAAAGCGGCTCAAGTTCGATTCCGACCCGCACCTCCAACCGTTCTCTAAACTTCTGTACAACGAGGTCCCTCGCTGCCGCTTCGGGATTTCGCCTGCAGGCTCCCGCTGCGCTCACGCCTGCAAAGCGGCTCTAGTTCGATTCCGACCCGCACCTCCACTCATCTTGAGCGCTTGATCAGGGCTGAGATCCCTCGCTGCCGCTTCGGGATTTCGCCTGCAGGCTCCCGCTACGCTCACGCCTGCAAAGCGGCTCAAGTTCGGTTCCGAGCCGCGCCTTCCCTTCTAACCTCCTGTAAACATTCGCAGCTGGAGGAAATCGCGGCGGTGTGCTCAATTGCTCAGCTCAGAAAGCAACCGCCAGATACTCTTGGATGTCTAGAAGCTCGAAGCGCGTTCAGCGGTTCGCGTCGGGAGCCCGACCTTCTTACTATCGCTCCGGGGAGAACCAAATGAACAACTTGAAATGTTACGGGAGAGAGTGCGCTCTCTTTGTGCTGGTGGCTATCACAGCTGTTGCTTTACCTGCCCAGGGCTTCAAAACCCTGCATAGCTTTGACGGCACAGATGGCTCCAATTCCTTGGGCCAGCTGATTCAGGGTGCCGATGGCAATTTTTACGGAACGACCCAGAGTGGTGGAAACAACAACTGCGCTATGGGCTGTGGAACGGTTTTTAAAATCACTCCAGATGGCACGCTAACAACCCTCCACAGCTTCACCGATTCTCCAGATGGCTCGTTACCTTTCGCTGGGCTGGTCCAAGCTGCCAACGGAGACCTGTACGGTGTAACGCTCGCTGGCGGAACCACCAACGCAAATTGCGCTCCCTTCCGCGCCACCGGCTGTGGCACGGTCTTCAAAATTACCCCCAGCGGGGACCTGACCATACTGCACAAGTTCGACTCCGCCGACGGCCAGGGTCCTGGGGCGGAGCTACTTCTCGCCAGCGACGGTAATTATTACGGTACAACCGGCGGCGGTGCGCAGTACGGTGGCGGCACCGCGTTCAAAATAACCCCAAGCGGCACTCTGACAACGGTGCACGTCTGGAGTGGTCCTGAAGGCTATTCGCCTAACGGGGCGTTGATCCAGGCTGCGGACGGAAATTTGTACGGAACCACATTCGATGGTGGACTTAACGCCACCGGCAACGTCTTCAAGATGACCTTGGGCGGCACAGTGACCTCGCTGTACGCCTTTACCAACAACAGCGGCGACGGCGCATATCCCTACGCGGGGCTGCTGCAGGGTACCGATGGCGACTTCTACGGGACGACGGAAGAAGGCGGATCCTATCTCTACTACGGTTGCGTGTTCAAAATGACCGCCTCTGGCACTTTGACGATCCTGCATAGCTTCGATGTCACGGACGGAGATATTCCTACGGCGAACTTGATCCAGGTCGGCGCTGATACTTTCTACGGAGCTACCCCGTACGGCGGGGCAAACAACTTCGGGACGATCTTCTCGCTTAGCCCGAGCGGAAACTTCGCTACGCTGCACAGCTTTGACAGTACGCACGGTTCTTACCCTTATGGCGCGCTCGTTCATGCTACTGACGGAAGGTTCTACGCGGCCACCTATTCTGGGGGTTCGGGAACTTGCCAGTTCGGTTGCGGTACTGTGTTCAGTTTGGACCTGCGCGTGGCAGAGGTGCCGGAATCCGCCCGTTGAGCGAACGCCAGCACGCAGAAACAACCGCGACCGCATCTTCAATCAAAAACCCCGCCTGAAAACGGGTCTAAAGCTTGTACACATTTTGACGTGGGGGACGGAACCTGGTAGCCCAGGGTGTAGTCTCTTGGGTTCCGGGGATCGAATGATTCGCACAGTCCTCACGACAGTGATTCTGGCGATCAGCGTCTGTTGCTCTCCACTGTTCGCACAGGACTCGCCTGCGCCTGAACCGGCAGACTTGAAGGTGGAGTTGCGCTCTGCCACCGGATCGAACCGCTTTCAGCTCGGCGAAGTGATTCCGCTGGAGGTTCTGATCTCCAGCAGCACGCCCAATCGTTATCTTGAGCCGTGCGATATGTTCGCCGAAGGCTGCTTCGGATTTCCGCGGTGCCGGTTCTTTACCCACTGGTCGTTCGAGGTCAGTCCCAACACCGGATGGAGAGACATCGGCTGGCATGGCTGCCTGTCAGCGGGCGGCCCCAGTTTTGACGTCGAAAGCTCCGATTTAACCGCCGAGCCGAAGAAATACACTTACACGCTGACCAATCGATTCGCCTTCGACGCGCCGGGAAAGTACACCGTGCGCCTGTCGCTGACGTTTGGCCTGGACGATCAGACTAACCAGCTAAGGACCTCATCGGATATCAATGCGAAGCGTAATTCGGTGAGCAAGACCGCAGAGATGGTTTTGGAGATCGTTCCGGCAGGAGACGATTGGGCAAAGACTGTCATTGCGCAGGGGGTAGCGGCGTGGACCTCCCAACCGCCGAGGTCAACGACGCCTCCGTCAGCGGAGTATGTGAAATATCAGCAGGACAAGGACGCCCTGTGCAATCTAGGCACCGCGGAAGCGGCGATAGCGCTGGCACGGCTTTTGAGCCAAGGAATTGATGTCACACACTGCTTGCGAATCAATTCGCACCAAGACGTTGCCCGGGCGGAGATGGGCCGACTGCTGGTGGACCCGAATGTTGGTGTTCGCCCAGTCTTTTTTTCCGCTTATGCCGAGCTGCTCATTCCAAGTCGGGAGCCCACCTACGGAATGGTCGAGATAAATCCGGCCGCCGTCAATCAGGTATGGCAAACCCTGTTGACATCGTTGCCGAAGAAGACGCCCGAGGCGATGATTGCATCGCTGGATACTGAGCTCGTGTTCCCACTGTACTGGACGGTACGGGGTTCGGCGTACGATCCCGGCACTCCTTATCCCCCGAAACTGATCGCCATGGCCGCGGCAAATTTCGATTGTCTTCCTGAGAATACTCAGGCGGCGCTGCTTGATGCCCAATGGGACCGTGTGCGTTCTCCACTGATGTTGCCGGTTGTTCGCCGCAAGGCCGAAGCCGGCGACGGCCATGCCTTGCTCCGGTGGCTGGAACTTGATCCCGCCCCTGCCACAGCCTTCATGCTTCAGGAAGTGGTTCGGCCCACGCCACGCTTCTCTTCCACTTATCTGAGATTGCCCGACCGTTCGCTGCCTGCGGAGCAGCAGCGGCAGATCGCCGCGAATTTCGTGACGCTCAAGTCCCCGGAGGAACTGATGCGCTCGGCGACCTTGCTGCATCGCTACACGACGCGGGCCACACTGCCCATTGTGCTTCCGTTTATCGACCAGCATCTGGCCGATTGGCCTTGCAAGGTGCAGATCCCGGTGCTGGCTTATCTGCTCAAGGTTTCGCCTGGCCAGGCTCGACCGCGCGTGGAGCGAGCCCTTCAGGGGAAGGGCCCATCGTATTGTCCGCGCGGGCAGTTCTTCCCAAGCCTGGGCTTTATGCAGGCCTCTCCGGTGCTGCAAGCTCTGGCTGCCAGGCAAGTCGTAGAGGGAACGCCGTGGGCGGAAGACGCCGCAGAGTATCTCCGCCGATATGGCAGCGCATCCATGAAGCCTTTTGTGTGGCAGCAACTTTCCCGCTGGCACAAGAAGTACGCGGAGAGCGGAGCGGAAGCGCGCGTAGCAACCGGAAAATTCACGCAAGACGACTACTACGTCTATCGGTTGTATGGGCGGCTATTCGATGCGTTTGTGGCTGCTCATGCCTGGATGCTTTCGCCGAGCGATGTCGATAAGCTTTCCAAGCTGGTAGGCAAGAAAGACGTCGAACAGGTCGCCTGCCGATTCAGTTGCGGCGGTGAAATCAGCGTCGGGCCGGCGCCAGGAAAATTCCTGATCTTCGGCCGTGCTCAGGACCCGGTATTTCCAGCTGAAGATCGGATTGACTATCTGATGCCGGAGGAGCCGGTTCGCTATTCGATCAAACAATACGGATGCTCGAGTTTGAAGTGTCTCGAACAGAAGCTGCTGCAATTTCCAGCAGGCTCGACCTTCAGTGCCGCGCGCACCGCAAACCCCACCGACGACGTGGGTGATTGGACAAGCGTCAGCGAGTTCTTAAAGAAGCATGGCTACTCATTCAAGAACTAGCAGGTCCGAACCCTTCGACGCATAGTTGTAACAAACTTCCTCTAGAATGAAGTTGTGCCAGCCTTAACTCGCCGCAAAACTCAATCAACTTCCAAGACCTCTCGCCGACCGGCCGCAGCTGCGAAACGGCCGCTGGAGATTCTGCATGCGCCGGTGCTCGACTCGCTGCCGTGGCTGGTACACGGCTTCAGCACGCGTCAGGGCGGCGCGTCCACCTGCTACGGCGGCAAGACGCTCAACCTCGGGATGACCTCGCATGACAGCAAAGCCAACGTCGAACGCAATCGCCGGGACTTTCTGCAGGCCTTGCATGCCGTTGATGCCGGAACTCCGTGGCCGCTGATGCAGGTGAAGCAGATTCATTCGGCGATCGTGCATCGCGTCGACGGGCCGCACGAGCCGCTGGCCGGCGATGGCCTCATCACCAACACGCCCGGCCTGCTGCTCTCGATCAAGACGGCCGACTGTGTGCCGGTGCTGGTAGCCGATGTGAAGCGGCGCGTCGTGGGCGCGTTTCATGCGGGATGGCGCGGGACGGTAGCGCGCATTGTCGAGAAAGGTGTAGGTGAGATGCGTAGGCAGTTCGGCAGCCATCCCCGCGATCTGCGGGCGGCGATTGGTCCGTGCGTGCGCGCGTGCTGCTACTCGATTGGGCCGGAGGTGCGGGCGGAGTTTGAGTCGCAGTTTACCTATGCGGACGAGCTGTTTGAGGAAGTGTTCGATTCCAATGCGATTCACATTCGCTATCCGCTGCTGTTTCTGAATCAGCGCGCGCCGGGCCATGGCGATCTGGGGCCGGAGATCCATCTCGACCTGGTGAAGGCGAATCGGCGGCAACTGGAAGAGGCGGGCGTGCGCAAGGCCCACATCAGCGTAGTCGAGGGATGCACGTCGTGCGACACGGAGAAGTTTTTCTCGCATCGCGCGGAGTTCGGAAAGACCGGGCGGATGATGGGAGTGATTGGGATTCGGGGCGAGTAGGGTTCATCTGGAATTGTCATCCTGAGGAGGCCGTCAGGCCGACGAAGGATCTGCGGTTGCCGCCGGATGTTCTGTCGCCCCTGAAGGGGCTTCGACCTTAAACAATCCGGGACCCAGCCGTGAACGGCTGGGCTAACCTGTGTTGCGCCTACGGCGCTGGCGCCGCAAACGGCAGGAGTGTCGCGCCTACCGCGCCGCTGCCGCCGTAAACGGCTGGGCTAACCTGTGTCGCGCCTATGGCGCGGCCGCCGCAAACGGCAGGGCGAACTGTATCGCCTACAGCGCTGGCGCTGCTGCTACAGCGGCTCAAACAGCGAGACTGGCAAAGAAAATCCCGGCTCTCAGGCCGGGACTTTGCAATCTTTACTTGAAGCCACTATCTGCTGGACGGCTTCTGTTGTTACCCGCCACCCTCGACGCCTCCGGCTGGTGCCGCGGGCGGAGCGGCCGGGGCTGCGCCCGGTTCCTCGACAAAGCTATTCACCATGTCTTTCAGCTCTTTGCTGGGCTTGAAGAAGGGAATCTTCTTGGCCGGAACTTCTACCCGGTCGCCGGTCTTAGGGTTGCGGCCGACCCGCGGTTTGCGCTGGCGGGTGCGGAAGCTGCCGAAGCCGCGAATCTCGATTTTGTCGCCGGCGCGCAGGGAGCGCACCACGCTCTCGAAGATGGTTTCGACGATGACCTCACTGTCTTTACGGGTCAGCTCTGTCAGCCGGGAAACTTCATCGATCAAGTCTGCCTTGGTCATCTCGCAATGCCCCTCGTCGCGATCAGGTCATCCTGAGCTCAGAAACGGCAGGAGTCAGGGGAACAAAACTGCCAGCACAACGGATACTCTCAAATTGCCTTCCGATTGGCAAGTACAAGTTTACGTTGCACTTCCGCAATTGATGAAGCTTCCGCGGCCGGACTATTTCCAGAGGTAATAGAACCCGACATTGGTCTGCAGCAGCTTGGTGCGGTCGGGCAGGTAATCGGAGATGTCGCCAAACAGGAGGTCCATCAGGCTCTTGCGGTCCTTCTCGGGACGGACCAGGGTGGGCTCGCCCTTGATGCCGACCGACTTGGCGGTGTCCTCGACGGCAGCGCGGAAATCGCCGATCTGGTCGACCAGCTTCAGCGGTACGGCCTCCTCGCCGGTCCAAACCTTGCCGTTGGCCAGGGGGAGGATCTGGTCGTCCTTCATCTTGCGGCCGATGGCGACGCTGTGGATGAACTGCTGGTGCATGTTGTCGATCAGGCCCTGCATGTAGGCGCGCTCTTCCGGCGTCATCTGGCGCGTGGGCGAGCCGACGTCCTTGAACTCTCCTGCCTTGAGCGTGATCTGCTGGAGCTTCGCCCACTTCATCAGCTCTTCGTAGTTGACCCACTCGGCGATCACGCCGATGGAGCCCACGATGCTGGCATTGTCGGCGAAGATCTTGCTGGTGGCCGAGGAGACGAAATAGGCGCCGCTGGCCCCGACGGTTTCAATCGAAGCGACGATGGGCTTCTTGTCCTTGTCGCGGATACGCAGGACCTCGCGATAGATTTCTTCCGAGGCTGCCGCGCCGCCGCCGGGCGAGTTCACGTGAATGATGATGGCCTTGATGGAGCTGTCGTCGGCGAACTTGTGGAGCTGCTCGATGACGTCCTTGGGATCGACGATGACGCCTTCCAGATCGACCACGCCGATCTTGTCGCCAAAGCCGCTGAAGCCGTCCTTCTGTTGCGAGCGGACCGAGAAGTAGACCAGCGAGAAGATGCCGACGAGAAAGAGGAAGAACGCTCCTCCGCCGAGCAGGACCCAGAGGAAGACGCGGGATCGCGGCTGGTCGCTCATGAACGGTCAGTGTAGCAGAAGAGGGGCTATGGGCTGTGAGCCATGGCTATGACCTGTGAGCGATGAATGATCGGGTAGAGCGGGCCTTCAGGTCCGCGTTGCGCAGTCGAGCAGAGCAGACCTTTAGGTCCGCGTTGCGCAGGAGGGTAGAGCGGACATTCAGGTCCGCGTTGCGCAGGAGGGTAGAGTGGACCTTCAGGTCCGCGTCGCGCAGGAGGGTAGAGCGGACCTTCAGGTCCGCGTCTTGCGCAGGAGAATTGGAAGAGCCGGCTTCAGCCGGCGGCAGGCCGTGTCGCCGCTAAAGCTCCCGCGCGAGAATAGGGCGGCTTGACGCGGGCCTGAAGGCCCGCTCTACCCAAAGCCTGCTAGTGAAAGATTGATGCGAAGAATGCCCCGACTTTGCTGAAGAAGCCGTGCGACTTCGGCGCAGATTGCGCCTGCGCGGTCTCGGCTGGAGGCGGCGATTTCTTCTTGCTGGCGGGCGGGAGCACCGTCGGCTCCAGGGTGATGATGTGGGAATTCTCCAGCCTGAGATGCAGGACCATCGGCTGCGGGCTGGGCGTGGGATCGCCGGCGTGATAGATGAACGGAGCGTCGACTGAAAGATGCTGATCGGGCGGCGGCGCTGACGCCAGTTGCTGTCCCGACGACGGCTGTGCAGGCGCAGGCAGCATTGCCGCTGCGGGAGGCTCGCTGGCCGGCTTGCCCGAACCACTCGCCGCTCCGGGCGCGGGCGCTGGTGCGGCTTTGGCGACCTGCGTCGGTACCACGTGCGGACAGCCGCAATTCTGCTTGGACTTGCTCGACTGATTCAGGTGCCCGCCCTTAAACAGCACGGCCTCATCGGGCTTGACCTGGTAGGTGGCGTCGCCCATGCTCTCGGAAACCACCACGGCTGCGGCATTCCACGGCAGCGACTGCACGCAGGTATCGCCATTGGGATCCACGCGCACGGCAACGTGCACCGTGCCCGGGCCCGGCAGCAGGAGTTGCAGGTCGGGCGTGAGCAGTGAGTCAGCCTCGGTGCCGAGCGGGTAGTTGAGTTCCAGGTTGCCGCTGTTCAGGCTGAGCAGAAGCTGGCGCCCGTTCTTCGAGGAGTTGATGGTCAGCTTAGTGCCTTCGCAGACGAACAGGCTGCCGCCGCGGTCGAGCTTGAGAGTTGCTGCCTGCGCGCCCGCCTGGATCGACGAGCCGCTCAGCACGCTGGTTCCTGAACCGGCCAGCAGCACCGAGCCTTTGACGCTGGCGTCGGTGGCGTAGAGCTCGCCGATGGATTGTGCGTCCTGGGCGGAGAGTCTTCCGGGCAGGGCACCGAGCGAGAGAGCTACGGGAAAAACGACGCGTGCGAGAGGCGACAGCATTGATAAAGGCGCTGAGCAGCGCCTTTTCGACGATACCACCCAACGGCGAGGTTGAACAACGAAGCCGCTCGCTTCCCAAGCATCCTGAGTTGCGGAAATCGCGGCCATGAACTCGGGAATTCGTCATCCTGCATCCCACACAACCAAAGCGCGTTGTATGAGACATCCGGCCGCTGAGTTCCCGGCAGCAGATAACCTCAGGCGCTGAAGCGCATGTTGCAATGGATCGCGATCTGCACGCCTGAAGGCGTGCTCCACCCAAAGTCACTTTCCACCCAGAATCACTTTCGACCCAAACTCACTCTCCACCCGGAATCACCTTCGCCCAAAATCACTTTCGACCCTAGGTCACTTTCCACCATTCAAACTGAACTCATGCAAGGGTCTTCGATTCCTGTTCGGCTGGCTGCCGCACTCCGCCCAGGACGACACCGCTGGGGAGACGGAGGACGGTTCTGAGGACCCGAACGGAAGCTGGTTTGAAGCCTCGACCCCGACGCAGTAGTCTAACGCTGTAGATGGCCTTGAACGGCAAGCAGCGGCGATATCCCAAGCTGGTCTTCGGCGAGACCCTCAGTGTCGCCATCGAGACTTTCCGCGTCAGCAAGGTCCGTTTCATCCTGACCTCGCTGGGCATGGTGATCGGGACGGCGTCGCTCATCCTGGTCGTCACCATCGGGCTGACCGGAAAGCAATACCTGCTGCAACAGATTCAGAACATCGGCTCCAACATGATGGTGGCCGAGTATTCCGGCGGCGGCATCTATGATCGCGACGCCTCCAGCGACTTCCTGACCCTCGACGACCTGAGTGCGGTGCGCGAGCGCGTTCCCGGTATCAGCAACTCGTCTCCGATGATCGAGTATCACGATCATGTAGTCGTGCCCGGCGGCAAAGAGCGCGACATCATGGTGCTTGGCGTCGGCTGGGGATATCTCTTCGTACGCAATCTGCAAGTCCTGGCCGGACGTTTTTTTGACGACAGCGATATCCAGGCGCGCAACAAGGTCGGCGTCATCACCCAGAAACTGGCCATCACCATGTACGGCTCTGAGGACGCGGCCATCGGCAAAGAGATCAAGCTGACCGGCCTGCCGTTTACCGTTATCGGTGTCTTCCGCGAGCGGGTTGACACGTTTCGGCCAGACCGAGATCTCCGAAGACACCATCCTGATTCCCTACACGGTGGCACGCTACTTCACCAACACCGACGAGGTGAAGCAGTTGTTCTTCTCGGTGTCGGACTCGAACGAAGTGCCGCGCGCCACGCAGGAGATACACGATGTATTGCAGTCGCGCCATCGGCCGGAGTCGGTGTATCGCGTGGATAACCTGACGCAGTTGCTGAATGTCGCCGCCCAAACTGCCAACACGCTCACCACGGTGCTGCTGCTGATTTCGGTGCTGACGCTGATCGTGAGCGGTGTAGGCATCATGAACATCATGCTGGCGACGGTGAACGCACGCACCCGCGAGATCGGCGTGCGCAAAGCCGTGGGTGCTACCAATGCCGAAATTCGCGCGCAATTCCTCACCGAAGCAATCATCATTTCGCTCTCGGGAGGAATCGTGGGCATCATCATCGGGCTTGGCCTTGCCGTTCTCGGTGCGATTCCTGACCAACTATCGCGTGCCCATCTCGGGCTGGTCGGTGATCATCGCGGTCGCAGTATCGAGTTTTGTCGGGGTGCTCTTCGGCACGGCTCCGGCAAGCAGGGCTGCCAGGTTCGATCCCATCGAGAGCCTGCGTTACGAGTAAGCGGCTGCTGTCGTAGATCCAAAGCCGATTGGCTCAACCAGTTCGCATTTCAAATCTCAAATACCGCGAAAGCTTGGGCCGGGCGGTCCTCCAGCGGGAGTACGGCGTCGGTTCGTGAGAGATTTCCTTTTAGAACCAGGTTTGGGCGCGGTAGCGGAGATACTCGTCGCCGAATTTGGCTTCCAACACCTGTGCTTCCTTTCGTGCTCTGAGCACCTGCACTACCACGAGAAGCACGAGCGCGATCCAAAGCCATCGAACGCCAATGACGAGCACGATTCCGAGGATGAAGATGGTTCCGGTAACGTAGATGGGATTACGTAGTTTGGAATAGATGCCTCGCGTCACCAGTTCTCGGGCTTGTGGGGTTACCGAGAAAGACTTGCCCAGCGTCCAGCGCGCTGCGGTCACGCCGCTGAGCCCGATGATTGCCAATGCCAGTCCCAGTCATCGCAATGAGTTGCGCGGCTCGATGGAATCGCTGAATGCCAGCCAGATGGAGAATCCGCCGGCAGCAAGGGTAATCAGAACCCGTCGAAGTGTCGCGGCATCGGGCAAGGTGGAGGCCTCGGCGACATTGTGAGCCGCCGAGCGCGATTACTGCAACGCTTAACGGACGGAACGGCCTCAGCGTGCCGATTTGAATCCCGGAAAGCGCCTCCCAGGTTTCGAAATCCGCCAGACCCAGACCATCCGCATAGCCCCGGGTCCAGCCGTTTGGTTGGCGTAGTAACTTCCTGATTCAGAGCTGCTTATGCGTTTTCAGCCCAAATTCATCATCCCTCAACCACCGCCCGAATCTAATCATGTAACGATGCAAACATAACAGCTTACGAGGGCTGCGTGTCGGTATGAGCCAGCACAACCATCAACCCGAATTCGAGCTTATGCAGGAAAAGATGCAACCCAGGAAGCGCTACATCTTCGCCAGTGATTTTGACCAGACGTTGAGTTTCAACGATTCCGGTTACGTGCTGAGCGAGCTGATTGGCATTCCGGCCAGCGAGTACGAACGCAAGGTCACCGGGATGACCAAGCTGAATCTCGTTCAGCAGGGCGGCGAGTTGGCCTATCTGCTGCTGCACGATCCCGAGTTCCGCAGCAAGGTCCGGCCCGAGCACCTGTACGAGGCCGGCAAGCGCGTGCGCCTGAAGCCGAACATCGACTTGCTGTATCGCCTGCTGTCGGAAGAGGTCGAGGGCTTCCATTTCGACTTCTACGTGATTTCAGCCGGCCCGGTGGAAGTCATCCGCTCGGCCCTCGAGGGCATCATTCCGGCCGACCACATCTTCGGCACCGAGTTCGAGTACAACGACTCGGGCGAGATCGAACGCATCAAGCAAGTGACCGCCGGCTATGGCAAGGTCGCCGTGATCGACCAACTTTTGGAGACGCTGCGCACCGGGCCGGACCGCATTGTGTACGTTGGGCGACGGCAGCTCCGACATTCACGTCATGCTGCACATCAACCGTCGCGACGGCTTCACCATCGCGGTGTCGGAGAACAAGTACCTGGCGCCGATTGCCAAGCGCTCGGTCATCAGCGACAGCGCGCTGGCGATTCTGGTGCCGATTCTCGAGGAAGTCGTCGGCTGGGACACGGTGCGGATTCGCGCGCTCTTCGAAGAGAAGGGCCTGCTGATTCAGCAATGGGATAAGGTGCAGACCGACATGCTGACCATCGTGCCGACGGTGATGCCGATAGAAGAAGAGGCGCGCGCGGCCGCGGCGAATTAAATTCGTCGTCGCCGTGCGCCTCACGCCGCCCGGCAGTCGGGCATGCTCCGTCCACATGGAGCCGGGCGTTAGCCGACGTCCGCCTGCTCTTCTTGTTACCATCAAATTGTGAGTACTTCGACGGTTCGCGTACGCTTCGCCCCATCACCCACCGGACATTTGCACGTCGGCAACGCCCGTACCGCGCTCTTCAACTGGCTGGTAGCCCGCCAGGCCGGAGGCACGATGATCCTCCGCATTGAAGACACCGACCTGGAGCGCAGCGAGGCGCGCTACGAGACCCAGCTTCTGGAAGACATGAAGTGGATGGGCATCGACTGGGACGAAGGTCCCGATGTCGGCGGCGCGTACGCCCCTTATCGCCAAAGCGATCGCCTCGACATTTATCGCGAACACGCCGAGCGCCTGATCCGCGAAGGCAAAGCCTATCTGTGCTTCTGCTCGCAGGAGGAGCTGGAACGCGACCGTGACGAAAAGCTGAAGGCGCAGCTTCCGCCGATCTACTCGGGCAAGTGTCGCGTGCTGGATCCCGCCGAAGCCGAGCGCCGTCGCGCCGCTGGCGAGGCTGCGGCCATCCGCCTGCGCATCCCCGAGCATCCCATCCGCTTCCACGACATCGTGCGCGGCATGGTCGAGTTCTCCAACGAAGTGGTGAGCGATCCCATCATCCTGCGCTCGACCGGCATTCCGGTTTACAACTACGTGGTGGTGGTGGATGACGCGCTGATGAAGATCACGCACGTGATTCGCGGCGACGATCATCTTTCCAACACGCCCAAGCAGGTCGCGCTGTATGAGGCGCTGGGCTGGCCGGTGCCCGAGTTCGCGCACTTGTCGACCATCCTCGGCGCCGACCGCGAGCGCCTGTCGAAGCGTCACGGAGCAACCTCGATCGCCAACTTCCGCGACATGGGCGTGCTGCCCGAGGCGCTGGTGAACTATCTTGCGCTGCTGGGTTGGGCGCCCAGCGGCGGAACGCGCGAAATCTTCACGCCCGAAGAACTGACTCACGAGTTTCGCCTGGAGCGGGTCACGCCGTCAGCCGCGGTCTTCGACATGGAGAAGCTCTACTGGCTGAACCGGCACTACATCAAGCAAGCTCCGCCAGAGCGCATTGAGAAGCTGGCTGAGCCGTACTTCGTGCGCGCTGGGCTGTTGCCGGAGAAGCTGGATGACGCGACACGTGCCTGGTTCTCTAAGGTAATTGCGCTGCTGGCGCCGTCGGTCGACAAGCTGGAGCAGTTGCCCGAACGGGCCGCGTTGATCTTCCGCTACGATGCGGCGGCCGCGGTGAACTCGCCCGACAACGCCGAGGTGCTGGCCGCGCCGAAGACGAATGATGTGCTGGCAGCGTTCTACGAACAGGCTGCGGGCGATGGTTCGGCGATGACGCCCGAGCGCTTCAAGGCCATCATGAACGAGGTGAAGGCGAAGAGCGGCGCCAAGGGCAAAGACCTGTTTCATCCCGTGCGCACGGTGATCACCGGCTCGCATTCGGGGCCGGAGTTCGACAAGCTGATTCCGATTCTCGAAGAGGGTTCAAAGCTGGCGCTGCCGCTGCACGTGATGAGCGTGGCCGAGCGGATGTCGGCGTTCCGCGCGGTGAAGACGTTTTAGGATCACCTGCCGCCGGCTGAAGCCGGACGCTGGCCTAAAGGCCAGCTCTACCTGAACGCCTTTGCGACGGTGGCCTGAAGGTCAGCCCCACCTGAACGCCTTCGCGACGCTGGCCTGAAGGCCAGCTCTACCTGAACGCCTTCGCGATGCTGGTCTAAGCCTGCTCTATGCGGGGGCGTTGGCTGAAGGCCGGCCGCTACGCGGGATCCCAAGCGCCCTTTGCAGCGCTGCTCTTGCCAGAATCCTTGTCGAATCCAGCGTCGGCAGCGGGCTGGTCGAATCATCGATCAACAACGGGATTTCCGTACATCCGAGCACAACCGCATCGCAGCCGTCATCCATCATGCGATTGAGGATGCGATGAAACTCGCTGCGCGCTTCGGCGGAGAAAACCCCGCGCACCAGTTCCTCAAAGATGATTTCGTTGATCCGGCGCTGCTCTTCCGCGTTCGGAGACAGGCTTTCAATCCCCACGTCGGCCAGCTTCTGCGGATACACTGCACCGGTCATCGTATACAGCGTGCCGGTCACCGCCAGCTTGCGAAAGCCGCGCTGCCTGGCTTCGGCGGCAACTTCTTCGGCGATATGCAGCCATGGCAACGGAGAGCGCTCCGCCATCGCTTCAAACGCAATGTGGACCGTGTTGTCGGGGCAGATCGAGAAAGTCTGCGCCCGCCTGCGCCAATTTGTTCGCCGACGACAGCATGAGATTCGCCACGCCCTGCCAGTCGTTGACGTTGATGCAGTCCATATAGTCGCCCAGCGAATGCGTGTGCAGGCTGACCTCGGGATGGTGATAGCCGCCAAGCTGGCGGGCGCCTTCCTCGCAGATGGTGCGGTAGCAAAGGGCTGCGCCCTCGGCGCTGCAGGCAACGATTCCGATGTGCTTTGCCATCTCCCCATTGTCGCATTCAGGGCGCGTGCCTTTCGCGCGGCGGCGCGAGTAGAATCATCTCGACCTCGTTATGACCGACCTCTTTCCATCCGCCAGGCAGGACTCGCAGGAGCGCAACTGGGCGCCGTTTGTCGTGGGACTGGTCGCGGTGATCCTGGTGATCGGCGCGATGATCCTGTTCACCCGCAACTCCGGCAAGACGACGCAAAAGATCGATCCCTACGTGTCGCAGCTCCAGATCTCCAACGCCAAGGTCAGCGCGGCGGAGAATTATGTCGGCGGAACCGTGACCTACCTTGACGCCACCATCACCAACCATGGCGAGAAGACGCTGGAAGGCGCCGACATGAACCTGGTCTTCCACAACACGCTGAACGAGGTGGTGCAGAAGGAGACGATGCCGCTGCACGTGCTGGTGGAGAACCAGATGGGCGGCTATCCCGACCTGGTCGATATGAGCCGCTCGCCCATCCTGCCGGGACACTCGAAAGAAGTACGCATGACGCTGGAGCACATCTCCGCCGACTGGAACCAGGCGCCTCCGGACATGCAGTTGCTGAACCTCAAGCTGAAATAGAGATCAGTGCTCCTCGGCCGAAGAAGCGTGACCGCCTCCTCCGAGCGCGCGAATCTTGCCGGCTACTTCCAGGGTCTGCTTGGTCAGGTTGTAGTTCGGATCCAGGACGGAGAGCAGGTTGAAGCACAGCCACACCAGCGCGCCCACCAGCAGAATGTCCTTCTGATCGAAACTCTGAATGGCCGGGACCAGCAGCCGGGCCAACAAAATTGCCGCGGGCAGAATGGAGACGGTCAGCGCACTCAGCACGCGTTCGGCGAAGCGCCGAGCCTGCTCACGCTTGCTGACGACCGGCACTGGAGCTTTCTCGAGCAGATCCCAGCGCAGATTGCAGAAGTGCATCAGCGTGTATTCCAGATTCAGCTTGAGGCTCTCGGGCACATCGCCGTGCGAGTAAATGGCCGTGGTTTTCAATTCCCGAATGGCGGCCGCGTGACCCTTCATCTCGTTTTCCAGCCAGGCGTCGCTGCTCGGGTCGCCCGTCCGCAGCTTTTCGACCATGGCATCTTCCAGGAGGAAAGCCACACGCTCCAGGTTATGCATGAATCGGGCTATCCGCTCGGGCTGCTGGAAGGTCGAGGTCCGCAGAGGAAACATCCCCAGCAGCTCCTGAAAGAGGAAGGCCGACGGATTCGCCCGCCAGAGCTGCCGGTCGGCAATGCGGAGCAGGGAAATCATCGCGATAAGCCAGACCGTCGACGCGACGACAAACACCCCGAAAACAAAGACTGCTTCCGAAAGCACAAAAACCAGCAGGGGAGGAGCGCTGGACAGTCGCACGTAGTGCATAGCCACCAGCAAGGCCAGCAGGTAAAAGCCCAGCGGAGAAAACGTTCCCACGTTTTGCGCGACGGTGGAGAGCGATTCTTCCAGAAAGTTGGTGAAGAGCTTGTCGGTAATGGCCAGAGTCGCGGCGGCGCCCAGTCCGATCAGCACCATCGCCAGAAATACCACCGCCCAGGCATTATGCGGCTGGTGAATGTGCCAACTGCGGCGCGCGATGGCGCAGACTGCGACGGTGGTCAACGTTCCTCCCACGACGAAGGACCAGAGCAGCCAATTGCCCAACTCCTCACGCCAGAAAGTCAGTTGCGCAGCCTTGGTGGCGAATAGCATCTTGATGCCTTCATTGGTGAAGCGCATGCGCGGAGGCTCGCCAGGTTCGCGCGGCTCATCTTCGGGAAAGATGGCGCGCAAGCTCTCCAGCAGATTTTTTTCGGTTAGCGCAACAGCTTCACTTTTGCGCTGCTCGTAGGGCTTGGTGCCCGGAACATAAGAAGCCATGCGCCAGACGATTCCGTGTTTCGCGACCGGCGGCGGTGTAGGGGGCTGGGCCGCTTTCGGAGTCGCACCCGTTGCCATCAGCCACCCTCCCCGGGAAGAAATTGCGCTAAAGAGTACTGCCCCGCGGCGGGCTATGCAAGGCTCAAAACCGGGCCTTCTGCATTGCAACCTTATGGCAACAACCGGCTGCTAACCTATTGCGTATGCGGAAACCTTTTCTTGCCGCGCTGCTCCTGCTTGCCGTGGTCAGCGCCGCCGCTGCTCAGCAGCCGAGTAAGCCGAAGACTCCCGCGGGATACATCCCGAACGTCACCACCATCACCTCCTTCGACAAAGACCACACCGTGATCGGCTGGCTCGAGGTCGTTCCTTTTGAAAGCAAGATCTATCACCAGACACGCACCTTGCGCGTGCTGGTTCCGGCCAACTATTTTTCGCCGCACAACCGCTCGCGCAGCTATCCCGTGCTCTACATGCAGGACGGGCAAAATCTTTTCGATGAAGCCACCGCACACTCCGGCGAGTGGCACATGGACGAGACCGTTGAGCATCTGGTCGGCGGCTTCAAGATTCCACCGATGTTTGTGGTCGGCATCGACGCGGGCGAGCAGAGCAGCTCCGAGTACCTGCCGTATCCCGACGCGCACAACGCCCACGACAACCTCTCCACCCAGAGCGACGTACACGGCAAGGAATACGCGCGCTTCGTGATGACCGAGGTGATCCCCTTCATTCAGAAAAAATATCGCGTCAGCCGAGGCGCGGCGAACACTGGTATTGGCGGCTCGTCGTACGGCGCTGCTGCGGCGCTCTATATCGCGCTGGAAAATCCGACGGTCTTCGGACACCTTCTGCTGGAGAGCCCGCCATTCTGGATCGGCGACGATCACTTGCTGAAAGATGTGGAAAAGGCGAAAGTGCTGCCGCGCAAGATTTATCTCGGCGTTGGAACGAAGGAAGATGCCGACGACACGAAGCTCAACGACGAGGCCATCCAGTCGGTGCAGGATCTGGGCGCCGCGCTGAAGAGGAAAGGCCTGGGACCGGCGCGGTTGAAGGTGGTGGTGGATGAGGGCGCGGCAAAGAACGAAGCCGCGTGGTCCAAGCGTTTGCCGGACGCGATGCTGTTCCTGTATGGGCAGTGACGCAGAAAACCGTTCCGCCCTGCCATGAAATTGTCATCCTGAGCGAAGCGTCCGCGCTTTGCTTTTCCGCCGCATCTTCCGCGGCGGGCGGACGCGGAGTCGAAGGATCTGCTTTCCTTCGGGCAGCCAACGGCACTACGCAACGACTGCAGTCCTCCGCGCGGACTAAGCCCGGATGACACCACTTCTTAGGAGACGACATTCCTGTTGGTCTGGAAGAGGCAGAAAGCAGGAGAACAGCAATCACCAGCGGAATCCCCACCCTAGGCCAAAACCGGGCCTAGGATGGGGCACCCTCTGATTCTTTCTGGTGCATTCACTCTCACTTCAGTCCGAACGAATAGCTCAGCCCGGAACTGGTCCCGTAATCGCTGCCGGAGAAGTGAGCTGGCGCCTGATTGTCCCAGTTGCCGTAGAACGAGACGTTCCACGACAGGTCGCCGGTGATCTTGATGTAGTACGTGGCGTTCGTGTTCACAAAGATGCGGCCGGGCTCCGACAATGCAGGGAAGGCCAGCGCCGAGATGCTCAGATTTGTCTTGTTGAACTTGAAGAACTTCATATCCAGCCCGACCAGCGCAGCTCCCACGTTCTGGGTCGCTACCGGAGGCTCGGTCTGCCTGTAATTCGTGCTCTGCCATGCCAGGCCGGCGTCTACGGCGATAGTCGAACGGTTGGTGTTCTTAAAGTAATAGCCGATACCGGCGCCCAGATTCGATTGCAGTTGAATGTCCTGCTCCGAGCTTTGCAGGAATGAGCCGATACCGGTGTAGAACCAGTTGTTCCAGCGTAGGAGCCGCAGAACGTCAAGGTTGAGCTGATTGCGAGTGGCCGCCGACGTGTCCCCGCTGCTGCTGGAAAGGGTTGAGTTGTAGCTCGCGCCGGCCGACCACCGCTCGCGCAAATACTTCAAGTCGGCCCCCAGATTGTATTGCGTGGTCTGGTTGCCCTTGGAGTAAATGATGCCCGAGTTCAAATCACCGCTGAAGCGCTGCCAGAACTTGTCTGACGTCTGCGCCATTTTGACGACCTCGGGTCGCGGCAAGGTGACTTGCTTGTCCGGAGCCTCGGTTACTTCGATCTTGATGGGCCGCTTATCTTCGACCTCGGCCGTGCTGAGCGTACCGGTGTAAACCGAGCCGTCCACCGTCCTCACCACAAACAACTGCTTGCTCTCGATGAACGCGACCTTGGACCACTGCACCGACTGCGTGCTGAGGATGTAGTCGAAGCTGACGTAGAGCACTCCCCCGTCGAGACCCTTGATCTCGCAGGTCAGGTGATCGCCATTCTTCATCACCAGGACATCGGTTTTGCTGCGCGCAAAAAGCGGCAGCGCGGAAAGAAGTATCACCAGCAGAACAGTCGTACGTGAGCTCATGGCCGTTCCTTTGCGCAGGCACACCCGTTCCAGGCCGGGCAGACGCGCGCTGCTTCCATTGCGGAAATAGCTGTGATCTAAAAGGGCAAGGCTATCGTATAGCGGCTGCAGAAGCTTGGGAATCGTTCATATGTGGGAGCCGCGCGCTGAGCGACTGGAATAGGCTAGCCAGCGAGGGAGCCCGAGCCTGAAGTGAGGATCGGCAATTCTGCGCTCGCACAAACGGTCAGCTGGCGCAGGGACGGCGAGATGGCCAAGGCATCAGCGCGACGGATAATGGGCGCTGGATTCTGTTGTGCGAGAAGAAAGGGGGCGTTACGGGCGAGGAACGTGAGGCAGAAAACGAACGCGCAGAAGGTTTTTCAGCATGAGAACGCCGCTCCCTGTCATCGATCTTCTTGCAGGTACCTGATCCCGGGGGTCGAACAAGAGAAGTTATCTTAGAACGGCGAGAAGCCGAGCGTCTTGTCGTCCTTCTGTACCCAGATGTGCGCCTTGTCGGCGATGCGCTCGTTTACACTCACCACCACCACTACGCCGCTGGCGGTCGCAAAGGGCGAGCCGCTGTAGCCATGGGGCACGGCGGCGCCATCGACATGGAAGCTCCTGATGATGCCCCACTCGCCGCCCGGTCCCCAATCTTTGATGAAATCGTTGTAGGTGTAGCGGGAGTAGCGATCGGGATGCTGCTTCCATTCGGGGTCGTGCATCCAGACGCCGTAAGCCTGTTCGAAGTTCTGGTGCTGGAGCGCGGTGAAGAACTGGCCGACGACGCGCTCTTCCGGCCAGAAGCGAAACATCCATAACACCATTGCAATTACGATCACCGCGGCGATGGCTGCCAGGATGAGGTCGCGCTTCCGGCGCGCACGCGCCGCGTCGTAGGGCTTGGCTTCGAACAGCGTCATGACAGGTACAGTGTACCGCGCTTCAAGCGGACGAAAAAAGAAGGAGCAGCTCTGCTCTATAGCGTCCAACAAAAAGCACCGCCCGGAGGCGGTGCCAAACTTTCCAGCTCAGATTGAGATGGGCCAGGGCTACTGTTCTTTGGCGAGCTCCTGCAGCTTCTGGCCGGCGATCTGCGCCGAGATGCTGGCGGCGTTTTCCTTCTGCATCTGCTCGTAGATGTGGCGAGCGTCGTCAGGACGCGCCATCGCCCGATAGAGCGAAGCCAGCGCCAGTTGCGCCGTGGTCTTGCCCACCGAGATCGTCGGATGATCAATCAGCTGCTTGTAGAGGTCGACGGCCTGCAGGTTGCGGCCAGTGTCGTGATAAATGCCGGCCAGTCCCATCTTGGCGAGGCTGGCAATCTCGGGATAGCGGCTGCTGGAAACTTCCTGCAGATCCTGTTCGGCCTCGCTGGTCTTGCCCAGGTCGCGATAGGTGAGGCCGGCAAAGTAACGGGCCACCTGCGACGTCTGCGTAAACTTGTACTTGTCGGCGATGCGGGTGAACTCGGTGTTACAGATCTGGTCGCGCTCCTGGTCGGAGCCATAGCTCAGCACGTCGGGCGTAGCCGGAGTTCCGGCGGGACGAATCGGCGCCTGATATTTCTGCAGCGCCAGGGCCAGGTCGTTCTTGGCTTGAGCATCACGGTAGCCAAGGTAAGCCCAGCCGCCCCCGAGGAGGGCCAGAATGAGAACGACAACCACACCCAGGACGATGAGTTTGGAACGGTTATCGACGGCCCACGAGATGGTTTCGGCCGTGGACGTAGTAAAAGAGTCCTGCTTGAGCTGATGTCGAGTATAACTGCGCACGGGAAGTCCTTGTCTAGATTGCCACTTAGGCGGGAAAAAGAAAGTGTATCAGCCGGAAGAAGAGGGGGTCAAACCAAAGCCGGGAGTATATCGACACCTAGTGAAGGACGGAGAAGGTCTGGACAGCCGACGGAAGGCTGGACGCCACTACTGCTACCAAGGCGAACGTCACAGTGAAAACAAGAGTGGACCGGGGATCAAACCTCGTACGGAGCCCCCGCATGACCTCAGGGAGAAAGCAAAACTTCACATGGTCACGTTGCGTTGGAGTTTTAAGAAAGTTTGCGCCGCAGGACGCCAGCCAGACCGATGCCCGAAGCGAACAGCACGAGGCTGCCGGGCTCAGGAGTAGTGCCTCCCGATGTGCCGCCGTAGAGAGTGAATGACTCGGAAGCAATGGTTCCCACAGAGTTCTCCGAAGCCGAGGACGGGCCGGAGTTCTCATCCCAGTAGACCGGGTCGTCGGGGACTTCGGCATTCGACAACGTCAGCCAGTAGTTGCCGGTCGCAAGATTTACATTGGTTCCCAAGCTGCCTGACTCGGTGCAAACGTTGTAGCCGTACTGGTTGGTGACGCAACCGCTCTGGCTTATGCTGATGACCTGGTCAAAGTAGGTAGTGCCGCCGAACTCCGACGAGGTGATCTGTACCTGTACCCCCGCTACGACATCGCCGGGAACGACCCAGGCGCCGAAGCTCAGGCCGCTGATACTGGCTCCGCCGTTCGAAACCGTGAAGGAGTCGCTGACGACGTCGCCGAAGTTAATGTTCCAGCCGTCCGTGGTGCCATTGATCGGACCATTGTCGTAGATCACCTGCGCAGCGGCAGGCAGGGCCGCCAAGCACGAAACGAGCAATAAGCGCAAAACGATTTTCATTCTCATGGCCGGAAGCTCCTTCAAGCGCAACGGCTGATCAGCCCCACAACGACAAGTCCCGACTCCGGGAGCAGCAATCCTTCTGCCATGTTAACTTCAACGCCTGCAGCATGGACTCGGTAACCATGTGCAGGTTTTTGCGTGTCGAGAGGCAACTGGTTCCTGTCCAACCCAGCCGGAAGCGGTATGTCGAAAACCGCGAGCTCGCAATTGGAAGAGAGAGGTTCACTGAAATACGCGGCGCTCGGCGAAGTGCCGGCGGACCTTGCCACCATGAAGGTAGCCGATGGGCCCCTTCATTACCGCTTCACATCTTGTCTCGCCTTCTCGCGAATGGCGCGCTGCTCCAGCGCCAGCTTGTAGGCGACGTAATACTTATAGATGTTGCCCACGTAGGTCACCGTCTCCTGTCCGATATCTTTAGCCGCCACCAACTCTACGTTGCCGAACCACACGTCGGGATTCAGTCCCATGTCCGCTGCTTCCTTGCGCAGGCGCGCGATGCGGTTGGGCCCGGCATTGTAGCTGGCGAAGACCATCAGGGTGCGGTTCACGGGATCGATCTTGGGATCGTTGAAGTAGGTATCGGCAATGTTGCGCAACATCTTCGCGCCCGCGTGGATATTGGGATCGGCCTGGGCGACGCTGGGGATGCTGATGGGCGCTGCGGCCGCAAGCTTCGGCTTCACTTGCATGATGCCGACTGCTCCTCCGGGACTGCGCTCGCTCTGATTGAGCTTCGATTCCTGGTAGCCCTGCGCCGCCAGCATCAGGTAGTCGAAGTTGTACTCGGCAGCATATTTCTTGAAGATGTCGACCATCGCCGCGAACTTCTCCATGTCTTTCTGCGAGGTGGCGTTGGTCACCCACTTGGTGTTCTGCAGATAGCGCCGGAGCAGGGTATTGCCGAAGGAAGTACCGACGGCATGCGTCGCGACATACTCATCCACCAGCTGCTTCAACTGCGGATTGTCCTTGCGCATGACGAATCCCAGGCTGATGTTGGTTGCTATCGGCGCGTTTGGATAAATTTTGAGATCGTTGAACACCTTCGACCATAGCGCGGCCCTTTCCGTGATGGTAACCGTTGCCGGCAGCAGGCCAGCGTGCACCATCTGAATCAGGTCGTCGTCGGCGAGATTCTTGTCTGCCGCTCTCACATCGATGGGCGGCTTGCCTGATTTCTTTAACTCCGCGCTGACCTTCTTCAGGTTCTCGTAATAGGTAGTCAGCGGGTTGACGTAAATGGTCTTGCCGGAGAGATCGGCGATTGTGTTTATCTCGCCAAAATCTCGTCCGCTGATGACGACCTGGCTGACGCCGGTCTGGATCGGGGCAGAGAAGGCCACCTGCTTCTCGCGCTCGGGAGTAATGACGATTGCGTTGGCGATGATGTCGCCCATGCCTTGCGTGATCGAGGCCTCCGCCTGTGCGGGGGTCACCGGCAGAAAGCTGACCTTGATTCCAGGATTGCCGATCTTCAGCTTCTGGTTAACGAACTTCTGGAAATCCTCCATGGTTTCGTACATCGCGCCGCGCGGCTGGCCCTGGTCGTAAAAGAAGCCGATGGGGTTGAGCATCACGATGGCGCGAATGTTCCTGCGCTTCACCATCTCGTCCAGATCGCCGGTGTGCTTGTCGAAGTTAAGCGGCAGCATCATCGCGTTAGGCGCAGGCAACTCATCCTGCGAGGCGGCTTCGTGCGGTGCGGGCGCAGGCGCAGGCGCAGGGGCAGGGGCAGGCTGCGTGGCCTGCGGTTGGGTAGCAGCTTCCTGTTTAAGAGAAGCCGAGGTTTCTTTCTGGCTGCAAGCTGTAACCGCGAAGAGAGCGCAGAGACACAGAACCCAAGGAAGACGGCGCAGAGCATTACCGGTAGTCATTGTCGTTGTCCGACAACAGGGTACCGAATTCATGCGCCAATGGTTAGAGTTTTTTGGTGGTCTTTGCTGCGCTTGGGCGGAAGGGCGCGCCTCTGACGGAGTTTGAGGCTCGTTGTTTCAGAGACGTCGAGGCGCGGTGTCCCACATTGTATGACTTTCTACGTGTGGGACACCCGATGTCCTCAAAAGCTGCTTTTATTGCGTAATCTGGTACACCACGCCGCAGCGCTGGCCGCCGGCGATGGCCGTGCCGTAAATGTTGCCCGCGCTGTCCAGCAGAACGGTTGATTCCGGGAAGCCGCCGTCGGCGCCGCCGGTGAAGGCGTAGAGCACGTTCTCGCTCCAGCCTGTCGACCCGGGCGTGAGCTGATAGACCACGCCGAAGCCGCCGCTGCCGCCTTGCGATGTCGCTCCATAAAGATTGCCGGCCTGATCGAAGACGACGCCCGTATTCGCGCCATTGCCGTCATCTCCGCCACTGAAGCTGTAGAGGACGGTATCGGTCCACGCGGCGGGCAGCGAGGGCGGGGCATTAACGCCGGGATGAAGTTTGAAGACGACCCCGGCGTTCCCCGTTCCGCCGGCGTTGCCGGTGCTGTAGAGATTGCCCGCCGCATCGCGGGTCAGCGGCGCTTCCGGATCGCCGCCATCGTTGCCGTTGGTGAAGCTGTACAGGGTGGTCTCGGTCCAGCCCGTCGAATTCGGCGAGAGCTTGAAGACCACGCCGGTGTCGTCGTTATTCACCTGCGACGCGGTACCGTACAAATTGCCGGCAGGGTCAAGCATGACGCCGGCCAGAGGCTGTCCTCCGTCATTGCCGCCGGTGAAGCTGTACAACACGCTCTGTGTCCATCCACCCGAGTCCGGCGCAAGTTTGAAGACCACACCGTTGTTGGAGCCTCCGCCGAAGGTTGCGACGCCGTACAGATTGCCGGCTGCGTCCAGGGCCAGCGTGCCTTCCGGGCTGGCGCCGTCAGCACCCCCAGTGAAGCTGTACAGAATTGTTTCGCTCCAGCCGCCCGAGGTCGGACTCAGTTCGTACACGGTGCCGCGATCGCTGGTACCGCCGCGCGAGGTGGTGCCGTAGAGATTGCCGGCGGCGTCGCGTACCAGTCCGCCCTCGGGCGCGATGCCGTCATTGCCGCTGAAGGTGTGCAGAACGGTTTCGCTCCAACCGCTGGAGCCGTGCGCGAGCTCATAAACTTCGCCATTGCTGCCGAAGCCGCCGGTGGTCGTGCCATACAAGTTGCCGGATGGATCGAAGATGAGCGTGCCGTAGGCGGCGCAGTCGTTGCCGCCTTGAAAGGTGTAGAGGACATTCTCGCCGGCGAAAGCGACAGCCGTTGCCAGGATGAGAAAGAACGCAGCTTGAACAACCAGGAAAGCAGTTTTACAGATTCGCACGATGCTCCTTGTCCCTTGCTTGAATTGAAGTTTGGAATGCGCCGGGCAGGGGGATGCCTGCAGCGATGGCCAATCGATTTAGGCGAAGTGTCGCGGAGAAGCGGCGTGAGATGAGCTGCTAATCGATACTGTCGAGACCGGGTCGAACCATCTCGGGCTAGAGCAGCAACAAATGTTTCGGTACTTTAACCCGCTTGCAAAGTCGGGTCAAACGAGTGGGTGCGGATGCCGAGAAAAGTGGGTTCGGACGCGGAAGAAACGATGCGTCGTTCAACTCTCGTCGAACAAGTTGCCGGTATGGGGAGATCCTGAATGCCCCGCCAGCGCGGCCATCTGTTCGATGTATTTGTCGGCGTCGAACTTCTTGCGGGCGGCGTTGCCCGACATGTAGCGGATGGTGCCGAAGATGGGACGATCGAACCAGGGGCGGTCGAACTTGCCGGCGATCGACCAGGCGATTCCGGCGTAGCCGTTGGGATCGCGTCCGTCGAGGAAGTACTTGTCGTTGAGATACACAGCGGTCTGATAAGCGACGGCGGGCGACGTGCTCCACTCCAGAATTTTCTTTGCCCAGTACATGCGCATGTAGTTGTGCATCCATCCGGCGTGCAGCATCTGCAGCTGGGCGGCGTTCCAGAGTTCGTCGTGGGTTTCGGCCTGCTCCAGTTGCTGGCGCGTGTAGTATTCGTGCCGCCGGTCATGCGCGTGTTGTGCCAGGGTCTTATGCGCCCAGTCCGGCGCGCTCTCGATGGAGTCGTAGAGCTGGTTGAAGTGAGCGAAGTTGATCGACAGCTCGCGCCAGGTGATGAGCTGGTCGAGATAGTCGTCTTTGGCGGCGCGGGGCGCCTTGCTTTCCTCGACCGCGTTGACGACGGTGTGCGGGCCGATGTGTCCGAAGTGCAGATAGGGCGAGAGGCGGCTGGTGCCATCGAGCTCCGGCTTGCCGTGACGCTCGGGATAGTGCGCCAGCTTGTGCTGAACGAAATCACGCAGCAGCTTCAGCGCTTCGCTCGTTCCGCCGGTGAACGAATCGACCGGTTGCACCGAGCGATCCAGCTCTTTCCAATGCTCAGTCAGATCGAGTGAGCCGTCGTCAGGCAGAGATTGCAGTCCACGCGGCTTCTCCCATTCGACTTTGGCTTTCGGGTTGAACGACTCATCCAGAAATTGCTTCAACCGCAGCTTCAGCCGAGGGCGAATGATACGCGCGGCGTACTGCTCTTTCTCCAGCAGCTTCGAGGGAACGATAACGTCGGCATCGACGGTCCATAACGGCAGCTTCAGCTTCTTCGTCGCCAGCTCGCGCCAGTGATCGGGCTCGCGCATGGGATTCTCGTCGCCGACGACCAGCGAAGCCTTCACTTCCTCGCAAAACTTCACCAACGAGTGCTCGGGATAGCGCCGCAGCACGAAGCCGATGCCGCGCTTGCGGGCGCGCTCGGCGGTATCGGGAATGCCTTGCGCGAGAAACGCGTAGTGCCGCAGGTTGGCGTGCGGATAGAACGGTACGGGCGCGAAGAAAATGACGACCGGCTGATGCAGGATGTTGGCGGCTTCGACGGCGAGGTCGAGCGCGGGATTGTCGAGCGCGCGTTGGGCCCGCTGCATCCAGTAGACGACGCATCGGCCGTTACTGTCGGGCTCGCCCTGGCGACGCACGGTGACGCGAGGATTCGAGGTGAGCTGTTCGAGGGTCTTCATGTTCGGGCGAACCTCTTCGATTGAAACACGAATGAGATGCGAACGAGGTCCGGCGCGGCCGATGCCGGTGAACAGGTTTTCCTGGGAAGAAAAAGAAAGGCCGGCGCCCGCTAGAGAGCGTCGGCCTAACACGCCGCTTGCCTCTCGCTAGGGCGTGATCTCCCAAACAACGCCGCAGCCGGGATAATTTTCCGAAGAGCAGTGGCTCGATTGCACACCGCCGGCTGAGGTTGTTCCGTACATCTTTCCGCTTGGGTCCAGGGTTACCCCTCCAATCGGATTTCCGCCATCGGCTCCGCCGGTGAAATCGTACAGGTCGGTGAAAGTCCAGTTACCATTGTTACGCGTGAGCTTGAACACCGAACCTTGGCTGTGCGCTCCGTCCGAAGCTGTGGTGCCGTAGAGATTTCCCGCAGCGTCCATCGCCAGGGTGTCGACCGGACCATACGTCGACCCCGTTCCGGAGAAGGAGTACAAGAAGGTGAAATTCCAACCCGAGCCTGACGGCGACAGTTCAAATATCGTTCCCCCGTTTCCCGAACCGCCTTTCGACGTGCTTCCATACAGATTTCCGGCCTGATCCAGCACAAGGCCGCCGACGGGCAGCGCGCCCCCTGGGCCGTTCTGAAAGGTGTACAAGGTCTGGAAGGTCCAACCGGAACCGGAAGGGCTGAGACGGTAAACCGTTCCGGCGCTGTCGAGTGGCCGCCTCCGTACCAGGTCGTGCCGTAAAGGTTCCCATGGGCGTCGATGGTTACAGCGCTGTAGGGAGAGTATCCGTCGCTGCCGTTGAAATCATGGATGCTGGTGATCGTCCATACTCCACCGGAACGAGTTAACTTGGCGACATTCCCGCGAAAGTAAACGCCGCCCTCTGTCGTGGTGACGTACATATTGCCTGCGGCATCGAAGGACGGAGCGCCATATCCGGGGAAGAAGCCATTGGTGCCGTCGAATTCCACGTAGGAAGCTGACCACGAGCAGCTGACGGTCCGGCAAACGGTTTGCGGCGGACGCAGGGCGTACACCGTGCCGCAACCAAATTCCCAGCAGTCTTCGGAATTGCCGCCGGTATACGTGGTGCCGTAAAGCGCGCCCCCGGGTCCCTTCACGACACGGCTTTGCGGTATCGTTTGCCCAAAGTCGACGAATTGATACAGCGTGCTCAGGGTCCAGCCGGCGCTGTGAGGCTTCATCTGGAAGACGCTCCCGCCGAGGTACTCCGTCGTGGTGCCGTATAAGTTGCCGCCTTGATCGATGAGGAGGCCGGCGAAGGGTTGATACCCGTCACCGTCGCCCATGAAGGAATGAATCACCGAGAACGTTTGGGCGTCGGCAAGAGCACCGCAAGCTAACAGCGTGATGAGCACGGTCAGCAGGCAAGAACAGCGGGTCAGTTTTGTCTCCGTTTTCGTTCGCATATTTCTCCTCATTGAGGCGTGATCTCCCAGACCGTTCCGCAACCCTCATACAACTCGGTGGGACAATTTCCATTGCCGCCATAGGCGGCGGTGCCGTACAGAACTCCGCCCGTGCCGAGCGTAACCCCGCCGATCGGGTTAGCGCCATCTGTGCCGCTGGTGAAGTCATGCAGGTCGGTGAAGCTCCAGTTGCCGTTGTTGCGGGTCAGCTTGAAGACGGAGCCATGATTGTAGGCGCCGTCGGTGAAGGTGGTGCCGTAGAGATTGCCGGCAGTGTCCATAGCCAGTGTGTCCTGTGGGCCGTACTGGCCGCTGAACGAGTGCAGCACGGTGAAATTCCATCCGCCGCCTGAGGGCGAAAGCTCGAAGACCGTGCCGCCTCCACCGCTGCCGCCGTATTCGGTGGTGCCGAAAAGATTGCCGGACGCGTCCATCACCAGCCCGCCAACGGGATACTTGCCATCGCTGCCGTTGGTAAAGGTGTACAAGGTTTGTAATGTCCAGCTTCCGTTGGAAGGCGTCAGGCGATAGACCGTTCCGTCGCCGTTCGCTCCGCCCATCCACGTCGTCCCGTAGATGTTGCCTTCGGCATCGAAGAGCACGCCGCTGTACGGAGAGCTTCCGTCGGGGCCGCTGAAGCTGTAAATCGTGTTCGGCGTCCAGGTGCCGCCGGAGCGCGTGAGTTGAATCACGTTGCCCTGGTAGTTAGCGCCGCCGGCCGTGGTGGTGACGTACATGTTGCCTGCGGCATCGAAGGCCGGGGTGACAATTCCCGGCTGCCAGCCATCAGTACCGTTCAAAGAAACAAATGCCGGCGTCCACAGGCAATCGACGCTGCGGCAAATGGTCTGAGGAGCGCGCAAGGTGTAGACGCTTCCGCAGCCGAACTCAGTGCAGTTGCCGTTGCCGCCGGTGGAAGTGGTACCAAACAGCGCGCCTCCGGGGCCTTGAACGATGCGGCCTTCCGGCAGCCACTCGCCGTAGGAGAATTGGTAAAGCGTGCTGAGCAGCCAACTGCCGTTCCGGTTCTTCATCTGGAAGACCGATCCGCGTACAGACTGGGTGGTCGTGCCGTACAGATTGCCCGCCTGATCGAGCGTCACGCCGCCGTAAGGCTGAAAGCCGTCGCCGCCGCCGGTGAAGGAATGGATCACGGAGAAGGTCTGGGCCTTCGCTAACGTTGAGCCAGCCAAAACGGCTGCGAAAATCAGTACAGCCAGCGTGCAAAAAAACAACCGCGTAGTTCGCATGAAATAGCTCTCCCCGCCGCTCACGGCGTGATTTCAAAGACAAGTCCGCAGCCATTGCCGCAGTTGACGATTCCGCCTTCCGACGCGGTGCTGTAGACATTGCCGGAAGGGTCGAGCAGAACGTTGCTCATGGGGTAGCCGCCGTCGGCTCCGCCGGTGAAGTCGTGCAACGAAGTGTAGGTCCAACTGCCGTTCGAGTGAGTGAGTTTGAAGATTGCTCCGGCCTGGTACATGCCGCCGCCCACGGTGGTTCCGTAGAGATTGCCGGCGCTGTCCATCGTAAGAGCGGCGACCGGGCCCTCAATCTCTCCACCCAGGCTTGCTAATAGTGTGAAGTTCCAGGTGCCGTTCGACAGCTCAAAAACCGTTCCATCATGCGCCAGGCCGGCAAAGGAGGTCGTGCCGTAAATGTTTCCTGCCTGATCGAGAATCGGCGTGCCCTTTGGCCATGCGCCATCTACCGCTCCGTGAAAAACATACAGGGTGGTCTTGCTCCATCCGGATTCGGTGTTGGTCAGCCGGAAGACGGTGCCACAGCCAGCTTCACCATTGCAGTTCGGATCGCCGCCATAGTACGTGACTCCATACAGGTTGCCGTTGCTGTCAAAGCTCAGTCCGCCTTCAGGAGTGGCTCCATCACTGCCGCCGGCGAAGCTGTACAGGATCGTCTCCGACCAACTGCCATTCTCAGGCGTGAGCTGATAAACCATGCCATTGCCGTATTGGCCGCCGAAGGAGGCGATCCCATAGATTCGACCCTGTGCGTCGAAGACGACCGGATCTCCGGGATAGGTTCCGTCCGGCGGAAGGCCGGTGAAGTCGTAAAGAATTTTGTCCATCCAGGGACAAAGCGCCGTACGGCAGAAGGTCAGACCAGGATGTATGCGAAAGACTGTGCCGCAGCCGCCGCCGTCGTAGCAGTCCGGAATGCCGCCGGCCCACGACGTGCCATAGAGCGCGCCGTCCGGGCCGATCATTACGCCATTGGGTGCGAGGCCGTCAGGAGGGCCAGTGAAGGAGTAGATCGGGTCCCACAGCCATCCGGAAGCTTGATGCGCCAGTCGGTAGACGACATTGACTCCGGCCGCTCCGTAAAGATTGCCGCCCTGGTCAATTGCGATCGTCCCTGCTGGATATTGCCCACCTGCATCGCCGGTGAATTCGTGCAGCACCGTGAAGGTCTGGGCGAAACAAGGCCTCTGGACAATCAAACCAAGAACAATGACCCCCGCTGCGAGAGCGAGACGATCGCGCTGGGACCTCATGTTCACCTCCGGGAGCAGACGGAAGGAAAGAACTGCCGATGGGCGGAAACTTTATTCCGGAAGGCGGCAGGGGTCAAATGAAATTTGACTCGGTTACCAAGGCAGAGCTGGAATTCTGAATTCCTTCACGGGAAGAAACTCAGTAAGGCCGCGCGGTGGAGACACGCAGAACTTCATCGGCGATGGCGGCGGCTTGCACGCTGGGGCGAACGTCGTGCACACGCACGATGTGCGCTCCACGAAGGATGCTGATGGTCATGGCCGCGAGTGAAGCCGGCAGCCGCTCCGCCGGCGGCAAGTCGGCTCCACTGGATCTACCTGCGGTGCGGCCGAGGAACGACTTACGCGAGGTTCCGGCCAGCACCGGAAACCCGAGCCGTTGCAGGCGATCGAGATGCGCCAGCAGGGGATAGTTCTCCTCGAAGTTCTTGCCGAAACCGAAGCCGGGGTCGAGCACGATACGCGAGCGCTGGACGCCGCGCTCCAGCGCGACCTGCAAACAGTTCGCCAAGTCGTGTTCGACGACATGCACAACGTCGGCCGCGGGCGGCAGCTTGCGCCATTGTCCGGGGGTGCCGCGGGTGTGCATCATCACCACGCCGCATTCCAGTTGGGCGCAAGTGTCGGCCATCTTGTTATCCCACTGAAATGCGCTGACGTCGTTGACGATCTCGGCGCCGGCGGCGACTGCTCTTCGGGCGACCTCAGCTTTGTAGGTATCGACGGAGAGAATCGCCTCCGGACGCCGCTGAAGAATGCCTTCGATGACCGGCAGAACTCGCTGCAGTTCTTCTTCGGCGGTCACCGGAATTCTGGTTGGCGTGGCCTCTTCGCCGGCCACGCGCGCGCCCGGACGCGTCGACTCGCCGCCGATATCAAGAATGTCGGCGCCTTCGTCCAGCAGCCGCAGGGCATGCTCGACGGCCGGTTCGGGAGCGAGAAAGTTGCCGCCGTCATAAAACGAGTCGGGCGTAACGTTGACCACGCCCATGACGATGGTGCGCTCGCCGAGAGGCAGGGATCGGGTGCGCAGTTGCCATCGATAGGGAGGTCGCATCCAGCGATTGTAACTGCCACAGAAGTCGACGCGAGTCGCGCCGGACACGAAAACTCGTTTGTCATTCCCGGTGCAAACCGCGATGGGTTGCGAATCATTGCGGTTTGCATGCGATGCTAGAATTCCAGAGTAGTCTCCTATGTTCCGGCTCCGCTATTTCGCCTCAATTTTCCTGTGGTTGACGCTGCTCGTTCCGGCGTATGGAAGCGCGAAGAAACGGCAGCCAAGTCCGGCGAAGCTCACTCATGACATTCAGGAGATCGTTGGCGAGCCCGATAGCGCGCGCGGCTTCTGGGGCGTCGATGCTGTCTCGATCGACAGCGGACGCACGCTGGTCTCGCTGAATCAGGACAAGCTCTTCACGCCCGCGTCTAATGCCAAGCTGTTCACCACGGCCGCCGTCTTCGGACTCATCGGTCCGGATTACCGTTTCAAAACGACAGTGGAAACCATGGGCACGGTCGACAAGTACGGCCGGCTCGACGCCGACCTGGTTGTCGTGGGCCGCGGCGATCCCAATCTCTCCGGGCGCACCTTGCCTTACAACGTGCGAACGGAGCGAAAAGTTCCGCCGATCCAGGTGTTACAGCAGCTGGCCGATGAGCTGGTGCAGCACGGGCTGAAATACGTGGACGGCGACATCGTTGCCGACGACTCGTACTTCGTTTGGGAGCGCTACGGCGAGGGCTGGTCGCAGGACGATCTGGCGCGCGAGTGGGGCGCACCGGTTTCGGCGCTGACGATTAACGACAACGTGATCTTCGTGAACATCATGCCGGCGGACCGGCCGGGCGAGCGCGCGTTTCTCAGCATCACGCCCTTTCCCGAGTACTACAAGATCGACAATCGTGTCATCACAACGCCGGCAGGCAGCGGGCCGCGCACGGTATCCATCAATCGCGAGCCTGGCTCGAACCTGCTGACCTTCTGGGGCAACATCCCGCAGGATGATCCCGGCTTCGGCGAAGCGCTCGCCATCGAAGATCCGGCCGACTTCACGGCGCGGCTGTTCCGGCAATTGCTGGAGCAGCGCGGGGTGACCGATCTACGGCCATGCGCGCACCCGGCACACCGAGCTGGCGTCGATGCAGACCTTCAGCGTTACCTCGATGGCATCAGGCGGCGGCAACAGCATGCGTCCGCCGAACCCCATGCCGCTGGTGCTGGCCAGCTACCAGTCGCAGCCCATCAGCGAGGACCTGCGCGTCATCAACAAGGTGAGCCAGAACCTGCACGCCGAACTGATGCTGCGTCTGCTGGGCAAGGAGAAGGGCAACTCCGGTTCGATCGAGGGCGGCCTGGAGGTGTTACGCGGCTTCCTGGTAAACGCCGGCATCAAGCCCGACGAGTTCGTCTTCTTCGATGGCTCGGGGCTGTCGCGCGAAGACCTGGTGACCCCGGAGGCCGTGGTCGCTTTGTTGCAGTACTGTCACAAGCAGCCGTGGGGAAAGGCTTTCGAAGACACTTTACCGATCGCGGCCAGCGACGGTTCGCTGTCAGACCGTTTCCGCAACACTTCTGCGGCCGGAGTGGTTCACGCCAAGACCGGCTCGCTCAGCCACGTGTACTCGCTGTCCGGCTTCGCAACCACCAAGTCGGGCGATCACATCGTCTTCTCGATCATGACCAACAACAACAATATGGCCACCAAGAAGGCGTTGGACACGATCGACGCGGTGGTGATTCGCCTGGTGGATGACGCGAAGTAGGCTGTGACGGCATTAACTTCCTCTTATCTGCTCTGGTCTTCTCCTTGCATTGATCGATCGCGTGATCGCGCCTTCCGGGCGCAACTGGTCTTCCGCCGTGTAACGGATTAGCAGAGGGAGGCGCGGTCGCTTAGGAGGCCATCATGTCCGTTGGCGCGATCGCCGGCAGCACCTCGCAGCTGTCCAGTATTCAGAATCAATATCAGCAGGTACGCAGCCAGTTCAAGCAATTGGGACAGGACCTGCAAAGCGGAAGCCTGAGCCAGGCGCAGACCGACTTCGTGACCCTGTCGCAGTCGTTTGCCAGCCAGTTGGGCAGCCAGAGTCCGGTCGGACAGATGCTGAGCAGCGTCGGGCAAGCGCTGCAGTCAGGGAATCTGTCGGCGGCGCAGCAGTCGTTCAGCTCGTTCAACGTAGCGCCGTCGGCCGTTCATCATCAGTCCCACGTTCCGCCCGTCGCCGAAAAGCTGACGGACAGCATCCAGCAGTTGGGGCAGGCGTTGCAGTCGGGCAATCTGTCCACGGCGCAGCAGGCGTATTCGGCGTTGCAGCAGGTATGGCAGCAGATGTCGGGCGCCGGCGGCACCCTGATGGACACACCCACTGCGACGTCGACGACCAGCGTCATGGCGTAGCGCTGACGTGGCTCGCGAAATAGCGAGGTCAGATTCCTTCGCGGCTTTCGAATGGCTAGGCGCAAGAAAATCCTCTCAGCCGAGTGTCCCGGGTCTGGCAGCTTTCCAGACTCGGGAAATTCGGCTACGAACCAGGAAGCTCAGCGGAATTTAAGTCCACCATTGGCCGGAGCCGACTGACCGCCAGGTAGGCATCCCTCTCTCCGATCTTTCCCGGTATGGAGTTCCGCGAAATCCCAGGTGCGCGGCTTCGAAACCCGAGCCGCGTTGAGTTTCTCCTCTATCCAAAATTGTCTTATTTCGCCAAAAAGCTTGTCTGGCAGAGAGTTCCCGGTTGCGGACTACGCCCTTTGGGGGATACGATGGAGGTGTTGGGGGTGGTTCCTCGTCCATTCCCCATAAAAGCCTGAATCTGCAGTTCCACGTTCGACAGTCAAGTAATCCCTCATGCACTGCATTCGTTCAATGCCTGTGTGCGAGTACTCCCAGGAGAGACTAAGATGGCGTGGTACGCGTACTGTATTACAGAGCAGCAGGGCCTTCAAAATGGAACACGAGCCCGGCGCCCCTTTGCAATTGAAAATCTTCGAGGCGTGAACGGCGCCTCAGTTTTAGCTTACCCGAGCGGAGAATTCGCAGTTATCGTCAGCGATCACGCTCCCGAACAAACCCTCACCCAGCAAGCCATCGTTGAACACGCCCGCGTCATCAGCGAATGTTTCCGAACCCTCACCGTTCTTCCTTTCCGTTTCGGTACTATCTTCGAATCCGATGATGCTTTACGGCGCGCCGTCCGGGCGAACCGCAAGACCTTCACCGAGACCGTCGATCGTCTGCGCGGCAAGGCGGAAATGCACTTCAAGCTGCTGGTGAAGGATGGAAACCTGATGGAGGCCGTTTCCGAACTGCCTATTGGCGTCGGAGGCGAATATCTGCGCAAACTGCGGGAGCAAGCCTCTCGCGAGCGGGAGCGCCAGACCAAGGCTCGCGCGCTGTCGATGCAGGTACACAAGCTGTTTTCTCCTCTGGAAGAAGACATCATCTGCAAGCGCACCGACTCAGGCAGTATCCTGATTGACTTTGCTCACCTGATCGACTCCAACTCAGTTGCCAAGTATCAGAATCGCTATGGCACGGCGACGCGCCATTTCAAGGATTGCCACGTGACCATCACGGGACCCTGGCCTCCTTACCACTTCATGCCGGGCAAACTGCGCACAGTTTCCGGCGGCAACTAGCTTCTGGGTTCAGGGCGGCCGCCGGGCCGCCCAATGTCCTAATCCTGCTACGCCCCCCTTTACTCACTGATCAGCTACTCTGCGAGCAAATCTGGAGTTAGAATCGTCTCATTCAGCCAGACGCAAGACTAGTGTGACTTCTGAAGCCAAGGTAGCCCCGACGGCCGTTTTAGGTCAGGTGCAACCCTGAAGTAGGCATTCAGATTCTCACTGTTGCTCGTTCATTTCCCTGAGTGGGGCGGGGGATACTTCCTCATGGTCGAAGCGGTTACGTTGGGAGGGGAATGATCCCGGCTGCGAAATTACGAGTGCTGATCGTCGATGACGACATCTCGACGGGCCGATTTCTGGCCGCGCAGATGAGTCGGCGCGGTTTTGACGTCAGCAATGCGAGCAGTGGAGAAGAAGCCCTGCGTGTGCTTCGGGTCTGCGATCCGGCCCTGGTTCTGCTCGACCTCTCCGGCCCGGGCGCCAGTGCGCTCGATGTTCTTGGGCGCATCAAGCATAACAAGCCTGAAGTTTCTGTACTGATGATCTCCTCCCGGCACGACCCCGAGATTATCTTCACTGCCTCGAAACTGGGTGCCGATGAGTACCTCCCCAAACCCTTCGAAGGGCCCGATCTGGAGCTGCGCATCAGCAAAATTCTGGAGAAGCATCGCGCGCCCAGTGACGGCACGCAGCTTCGCGAACAGGTGCGGCGAAATCGCGATTTTGCCGGACTGTTCGGCACCAGCCCGCGTATGGAAGAGGTGAAGAACACCATTGAGCAGGTGGCTGACACGACGGCTACGGTGCTGATTCGCGGCGAGAGCGGTACCGGCAAAGAAGTTGTGGCGCGCATGGTCTATGCGCAGTCCAGCCGCAACGACAAGCCCTTCGTGAAGGTCAACTGCGCGGCGATTCCCTATGAGCTGCTGGAGAGCGAACTGTTCGGCTACGAGCCGGGAGCGTTCACCGGCGCGAATCGCCAGAAGCTAGGCAAGTTCGACCTGGCAAACACCGGCACACTATTTCTTGACGAAGTCAGCGAGATGCATCCGGCGCTACAGGCCAAGCTGCTGCACGTTTTGCAGGATGGCGAGTTCTCGCGGCTTGGCGGCAAGCGCGACATTTCCGTCGATGTGCGAGTTTTGGCGGCGACCAATAAAGCCCTTGAGCACGCCGTTCAGGAAGGCACCTTCCGCGAAGATCTTTTCTACCGTCTGAACGTCATCACGATCCACATTCCGCCGTTGCGCGATCGGCGCGAAGAAATCCCGGTATTCCTGGAGTTCTTCCTGCGGAAATACAGCGAGTTTTACGGCAAGCAGCCGCCTCGCTTCACCGAACAAGCAACCAGCCGCATGTTGGAGTACAGCTGGCCGGGCAACATCCGTGAGCTGGAAAATCTGGTCAAGCGCTACGTGATTGTGGGCAACGAGGCGCAGATTATCCGCGAGCTTTCAACCCATAAGCCAATCGTGAGCTCCATCGACGGGATGTCGGCGCCGCCGGAGAAGGCAGGCCTGCCGCGTCCACAGAGTTCCGCGCCGACCATTCCGATTACTGCGGGAAAATCCTCCGGTGTGGGTGAAGACGAAACGCCGTCACTGCTGGAGATTGGCCGGCGTGCGGCCATGATGGCTGAACGGGAAGCCATCGAGCGGGTACTGACACAGACTCGCTGGAACCGGCGGCAGGCGGCGAAGATCCTGAAGATCAGCTACAAGGCGCTTCTCAATAAGTTGAAGATTATTGAGGAGCAGAACGCCGCTCAGAATAAGAATTTGAGCGCATAAGGTTGGCATTGCGATGCCACGCGCCGCGCATCGCGAATGGCGCTTGCGCTTCACTCTAAGACACCAGCAAAATCCACTATCGCCAGTGCTGACAGCTACTTATCCGCCTTGCTCTCTCTGCCTTGACGAGCGGCCTTTTGGTTTGGTGATTCAACTGCACGAAGCAGCAACACTAAAGAGGCTCAAAACCTTGAAAATTTTCCTCTTCTGTCTGTCTCGTAATCTCCCGGTATGTCCCGCCGGTCGGGGCATATTCTTGCATCGCCTTCCCTGAACGATCCCTACCTCGCTAGCCTCTTTCGAAGAGCGGCCCAGTCGGCCGCTTTTTTGCTTTGCGGGGAGTTGCGCCTGCCGACCGCCGTGGGCATCCAACCTTCCCATAGCGAAGGCGAGCGCCCAAGCCGGAACCGGGCTGATTTGACGCGCGTTCTTCCGGACGCATATCATTCCGCTTCGCACCCCGTATTTTTCGCCTTGAGAAAAACAGGGCCTAAGTGCGGGATTGGGCAGGGTACGAACATGGATAAGAAGAAACTCGACGTATTCAAGAAGAGACTGGAGGAGCGGCAGCGCGAACTGCGCATGGCGGTGAGCCGTACCGCTCAAGACGGCCGCGACGCCGATCTGGAGTCGGCGCAGGACATTGCCGATCGGGCGGCCAACTCCTATAACAAGGAATTCCTTTTCCATCAGAGCAATACCGACCGCCAGCTGCTGCAGATGGTGGACGGCGCGCTGGACCGTATCCGGGAGGGCACGTTCGGCCAGTGCATTTCGTGCGGCGACGAGATCAACCCGAAGCGGCTGGAAGCCGTTCCCTGGACACGCCACTGCATCGAGTGCCAGGAAAAGCTGGAGAACGGCATCCTCGAACATTCGAGCATTTAGCTTAGTCGCGCACAAAATTCAAGCCGCCCCGCGAGGGCGGCTTTTTGCTGCCTGACGTTAGCCCAACTCTTAACGTACGTTGTCATCCCAAGCGAAGCGTCCGCGCCTTTGCTTTTCAGGCGCTTCTTTTGCGGCGACGGACGCGCAGTCGGAGGATCTGGGGTTCGTTCGCAGGATCCCCCCACCCCATCGCCCACCCGATTGGCGAAAGGATGGGTCACCCGCCGGACGGAACCCGTAGGGAATCCGGGCAAAAAAACGAGGCTCCGATTTCGGGAGCCTCGCGCCAACCCTGCTTGGTCTTAACTTTCTAGTCTTCCGAGTGTGGCTTCATATTTCCGGTGCGCAGGTAGCGGTTGTGCCATCCCAGCGACTCTGTCAGCAGATGCGGCGTATGCCGTCCGAACGAGAGCCGTTCCGCCCGGGCCAGATAATCAACCAGGATTGGCTTGTAATCCGGCGCGGCGCATTTCTCGATGATCAGGTGCGCGCGCTGCCGCGGCGACAGACCGCGAAGGTCCGCCAGCCCCTGCTCGGTGACCACGACGGACACATCGTGTTCGGTGTGGTCGACGTGCGACACCATGGGAACGATGGTCGAGATGCAGCCCTTTTGCGCCAACGAGGGCGCCATGAAGATCGACAGGTATCCGTTGCGCGCGAAGTCGCCCGAGCCACCAATGCCGTTCTGAATGCGCGAGCCCATGACGTGGGTCGAGTTCACGTTGCCGTAAATGTCGGCTTCGATCATGCCGTTCATGGCGATGACGCCCAGGCGGCGGATGATTTCAGGGTGATTGGAGATATCCTGCGGCCGCAGCACAATCTGCTTGCGGTAGCTGTCCATCTTGGAATTCACTTCGTTCAGCATGTCGGGGCTCAGGGAGAATGCCGTCGCCGACGCTGCGGTCAACTTGCCCGAGTTCAGCAGGCGAATCATACCGTCCTGGATGACCTCGGTGTAAGACGTGAGTCCTTCGAACGGGCCCTCTTCCAAACCAAACAGCACCGCGTTGGCGATGTTGCCGACACCCGATTGCAGCGGCAGCAGGTTATGGGGGATACGTCCCTTCTTCACCTCCCACGACAGGAACTCGAGGATATGTCCGGCGATGCGGCGGGAATTTTCATCAGGCGCCTTAAACGGGCTGTTGCGGTCAGGTGAGTCGGTAAGGACGACGGCGGCGATCTTCTCCAGCGGAACTTCGAGGTAGGGGCTGCCGATGCGCTGGCCGGTATGAGTCAAAGGAATCGGGCCGCGATTCGGAGGCGGCTGCAGGCCGTAGTAGATGTCATGCATGCCTTCGAGGGCCATCGGCTGCCACGAGTTCACTTCGATGATTACGCGTTCGGCCTGCTCGATCCAGGTCTTGTTATTGCCGAGCGACGAGCTGGGGATCAGGCGTCCGTCTTCGAGGACCGCGGTGACTTCGATCAGCGCCAGGTCCAGTTTGCCGAGGAATCCGTATTCCACGAACTGCGCGACGTGGCTCAGATGGATGTCCATGTACTCCATCTCGCCGGCATTGATGCGCTTGCGGGTCTCGGGGTCGGATTGATAGGGAAGCCGCAGGTGAATGCCGCCGGCCATGGCGAGTGCGCCGTCGAGTTCCGGTCCGGTGGAAGCGCCGGTGAAGATGCTGACCTGGAACTTCTGTCCCCGCAGGTTGGCGTCGGTGATGCGGCGGGCCAGCTCCACGGGTACGGCCTTGGGATATCCCGAGCCGGTGAAGCCACTCATGCCGACCTGATGGCCATTCTGAATCAGAGCGGCCGCTTCTTCGGCGCTCATGATGCGATTGTTCAAAGTGGAGTTGAGGACACGCGAGGTGGTGGCAACTGCGGAAGAAGACATTCGCAAGACCTTTCAGACGCAGGAAATTACTGGCTCGATATCTGTAACGATAGGAGTTGGTTGAGGCAGCGTCTGTGAGGCGGGTCACAATGGCCGGATACATCACGCCGTGGGGATACAACTTCCAGGGCAAAAAGAAAAAGACCTGGAGCGCTCCCACTCCAGGTCTTTCTATCACGTGATCGCGCGGATCACGGTCTCCGGGCCATCGGAGAGACTGCTTCGCACCGTTGTGCAAAACTCCAAGATGGCGACCTACCACGGGTTCGCTTGTACCTTGGAGACCGGACTGCGAATACAAAATAGAAAGCAACTTTATTACCAAGTCAGGGAGTGCTATTACTAGTGATAAAATGGCTTGATTTGCAATGACATACGCGAGCGGCAGTCGAGGGCAGGATTACAGACCTGTCAAATTCCAGCTAGATTAACTATCCAGATGGATAGCCGCACTATCCATAAGGTTGGCACGCTGTTATGGTTTCGCCAAGATTGACCAACGGTCAGACGAATTCGCTGCCTCCGGAGGGCGGCTTGGATTCCAGGGTAGTGGTAGTTTCGGGGCCAGCTAAAGGTACTCTTGTTCGGCTCTCGGATGACCAGCTTTCGGTCGGGCGGGATTCTGCGAACAATCTTTGCCTCCGCGACCGTGCGGTTTCACGACGCCACTTCACCATCAGCAAGACCGACTCCGCTTTTCAACTGATCGATCTCGATAGCCACAACGGAACCTTCGTCAACGGCATTCCGGTGCGCCGCAAGCTGCTAACCCATGGCGATACGATTCGTGTGGGGCGCTGCGAGTTGGTGTTTCTCATCACCGACGACGTCGAAGAACGCACCCAATTGGTGGAGTTTCAGGAGTCTGATTCGGCGGATCTGCTCACCACCACCAACATTCGCGCCTATCCCTCGGTCTCTCGTCCGGCTGTGGATGTGGGACGCATGGCGCGTGATCTGAACGCACTGTTCAAGATCACTAATATTTTGAATTCAATCCGGGCGTCGGAAGAATTGCAGCAGCGACTGCTGGAGTTGCTGGGCGAGGTTATTCCCGCCGAGGCCGGCGCCATCGTAATGCTGGGCCAGGCGGATGAAGAGCCCAGCTCCAGTCATGTCTGGCGTCGTCAGGGTGACCGCAAGGCGCAGCTTCGGATCCGTCGCGAACTGGTGCAGCGGGCGTTATGGGAGCGGACTCCCGTGCTCAGTCGTCCCACGAAAGATTCGGGCGAGAAGGAAGTGGTGATCTGTGTGCCCCTGGTGGCGGTGGAACGCAGCTTGGGCGTCTTGTACATGACTACTGCCAACAGCGAAGGGTTCCAGGACGACCACGTTCATTTCCTCAGCGCAGTTGCGGGGGTTGCGGCGGTGACGCTGGAGAACATCCTGGCTACGGAAGCGCTGCGCAACGAGAACCGCCGTCTGCAAAAGGAACTCGACCTCGAGGGCGTCATCATCGGCGAGAGCCGGGGGATGCGCCAGGTGGAAAGCTTTATCAGCCGCGTGACTAATAGCGACTCCACCGTGCTGATTCGTGGCGAAAGCGGCACCGGCAAGGAATTGGTGGCGCGCGCGATTCATCGCAATGGTCCCCGGGCCGACAAGCCTTTCGTCGCCATTAATTGCGCGGCCATCCCGGAGACTTTGCTGGAGAGCGAGCTGTTTGGCCACGAGAAGGGCGCGTTCACCGGCGCCATCGGCCTGAAGAAGGGCCGGCTGGAAGTGGCTGAGGGCGGAACGATCTTTCTGGACGAAATCGGCGAACTGGCGCCCCTGCTCCAGGTAAAACTTTTGCGGGCTTTGCAGGAGCGCGAGTTCGAACGGGTTGGCGGAACGCGCACGCTGAAGCTGGAGGCGCGCGTTCTTGCTGCCACCAATAAGAACTTGGAAGAAGCGATTAAGACCGGCGATTTCCGCCAGGACTTGTATTACCGGCTGAACGTGGTTTCGATTGTGGTGCCGCCGCTGCGCGATCGTCCCGATGACATTCCTCTGCTGGCGATGTACTTTGCCGCCAAGTACGCGGAAAAGTGCAAACGGCCGCTGAAGGGGATTTCACCGCCGGCGCGGGCGCTGCTCACCAGCTATAGCTGGCCGGGTAATGTGCGCGAGTTGGAGAATGCTCTTGAGCACGCCATGGTTCTCGGCATCGGCGACGAAATTGTTCCCGAAGATCTACCCGAGTCCCTCATCGAGCAATCGTCGTTGCCAAGCAACGGCCTGAGCTATCACGACAGGATCAACGATCTGAAGAAGAAGATGATTCTGGATGCAGTCAAGCACAACAAGGGGAATTACACGGAAGCGGCGCGCGCGCTCGGCGTACACCCGAATTACCTGCATCGGCTGATTCGCAATCTCGAGATTAAAGGCGAAATTCGCGGCGAAAACGAATAACCAGCCTTCCCCTCACACTTTTCCTGCCCACTACCAGCTTGGTGGTGATTGCCTTGGCACGAAGATTGGCTCATCTTCCGTTTCCGAAATAGGACATTGTTTCTCTTGACACTCGTTGTACGGTGCTAATGTGACCGGACGCAGAAAGAGCTTTGCCAAGGAGCGGCGAGAATGACTTTTCAAGCCAAGGTCTGGATCGGGGTGGTTGTAGTAGCGGCAATCGGCATCGGAACTTATCTGTTTGTTGAAAAGTCGCGACCGGTCAAACCGAAAAATCAAACAAATGTAAATCTCGTCAGTATCGACGCTCAAGTGCACTGTCTAACCTTAAGAAGTTACGATCTATGTGGAGAAGGGTCAGGTGCATTGGAAGGCCGGAGCCAGTGCCGGCGACCATTAAATTTCACGACTCCCCTTTCATCGGCATGGCCTAGCACCTTACGTGACCGACAGCGCACCAAAGGCAGTTGACTCAGGGCTTATAAACGCTGAGGAAATGACTGTGCGAATGCCGCCGCCACCTCCGGCAAAAAATGCGAGTACAAATACACGGTGACCGTTGAACGGCACGCATGTACATGACCCAAGAGTAATCGTGAGCTAAATAGTCCAGCAATCCTGAAGTAGGCAGCCTTCAGCCTACGGCGTCTTCGTGCAAGTCTACGTTGGCACGAATCATTGGCGCTCACGGACTGATTTGAAACAGGATAGCTGCTTTCTTGATATTAGCCGTGGCGTAGTGTAATTGTTGCCGATCATTGGGAGGAGGTTTGGGCGGCAATCGAAAACACGGGGCCTGGCGCGGCTTCTTTCGTAGCTGTCGTTTGCGTAATTCTGAGCCGTAAGCAGCCGCCCCCTCAGCGATTCTTGAATCAATGTTCCTGCCAACATCAGCGTCAATGGCGATCAGTGCACGGTGGCTGATATCAACATTTCGGTCAGCGCAAAGAGCAGGTCGCATGGACGGTGCAATTTGGAAACATTCCTGTGGTGGTCTTCTTAACGGTACAGCCCATTTCTGCGTTTCGGCAACACCGATTGCCATCGCTGTGGGGCCAACCGCTACCACTTCAGGAGGAGTGACCGACGACGTAAAGAAGTGCCTTAATAACCATCCTGTTTGCAATTACGACTACATCATTAGCAAGAATGGCGTTACGTGCCGGACCCGAGAGTCATTGTTCGCGTTGAGCCGACACTTTATTTACCCGCCAGGAGCGCCCGGAATTGCGCATCGGACTGCAGCGAATCAAAGTCCGGGAAGATCCTCTGACTTCGGATCGAGGATAGCCCGCTTCGATCGCCTTCTGCAGCCATTGCAGAGCTTCGCTGGTCTGGCCGAAGTGGTTGTAGACCAGCGCCGCGCGGAACAGCACCTCGGAATTTTTCGGCTCAAGCCTTAACGCGCGCTCCAGACTATCCATAGCCTCCGACTTCTGGCCGTTCATAGCGTAGTAGTCTGCCATCATCGCTACGGTCTCGCCATCGCGAGGATTCAGTTGTTCCTGCGCCTCGCCAAGCGCCAGCGCCTTGTCATAGGCAGCTTTAGCTTCAGCACGACGTCCGGGAGTCCAGTACAGGGCGTCCCCAAGATTTCCCCACGCCAGGAAGTTACGATCATTAATCTTCGTAGCCTGGTGGAAGCTCTCCGCGGCATCGGCAAAGCGACGCAGTGAGAAGTACGCCGTTCCCAGGTTGCTGTACGCGTCAAGATTGGGCCGCAACGCAATCGACTTCTTGAGAATCTCGATCGCATCCCCGTATCGACCTTCCGAGACGTAAGCCCCTCCGAGATTCGAGTAGCCGCGATAGTTGTCTGGCGCCAGCTCGATAACTTTCTTAAACATCTCTGCTGCTTCGTCGAAGCGAGACTGGTGAAGTAAGAACACGCCAAGCCAGTTATATACCGCCCAATACTTCGGACGAACGCTGATGGCTTTCTTGTAGGCAGCGTCAGCAGCCAGAGAGTTGCCCAACTTCTGATAGGCGGCCGCTAGTTGTCCCAGCGCGTAGTCGCCGTTAGGGTCGAGGTCCAGCGAGCGCTGATACTCCTTCACAGCTTCTTCGTACTCTGCCCGTTCCGAACGCCACGTTGCCGATGCAGGTGTGGGCCTCGGCCAGCTGCGGAGCGAGGGTGACGGCCTGCTGACAGTTTTGAGTGGCCAGCTTCAGCCAATCGTTTCCGCGATTCTGTCTGAAAGCCAAGCCAGTAAGCCTGCCCCAGGGCCGCATAAGCCCCGGCATATTTGGGATCGACCTTCAGTGCCTGGTTGAACTCGGCGATGGCGTTGTCGATGTTCTCCGGCTTCTCGTACTCCAGCAGATAGCCCCGGCCGCGGATGTAGGCATCGTAGGCGGCAGGTTGGGTTTCCTGGCGCGCGGCCAGGGCCTTCCGCTGTGATTCGTTGAGGCTGGTCGGCAGCATGTCCAGTACCGCATTCACGACCTGGTCCTGAAGCTTAAATGGGTCGCTATCGTCGCTCTCCACGGTGCGCGCCGAAATCTGGCGGTGCGTACGGGAGTCGACCAGATAACAATTGATACGCAGCATCTTGCCGGCGCGTTGCAGGCTGCTTTCGAGGACATAGTCGGTACCGAACTCGCGACGCGCTTCTTCGGCCGTCTTCACCGCCTGATCGCGCAAATCGCGCGGCGAGACCACCTGCACCGAATCGCCGTTGCTGGCTTCGACCAGCTTCGCCGTCAAGGTCTCTGTTAGGCCGAGCCCCAGCGCGCCGGTCGACGCATCCTGCCCAACGGTTTCTATGGGCAGCACCGCCATGGTTTTCTGCTTGCGGGAGATTGCCGGCAGGAAGCGCTTCACCAGCAAGCCGATTCCCACGCCGGCCAGCAAAATGCCGAGCACAGCCACCGCGATCTGCTGTTTGCGGCGGCGTGCCGCGATCTCCATCACGCGCGACTGCTTCAGCGTGTCGGTCGCAATCTCGCCGCCCGACAGGAGCCTTTGCAGGTCGATGCGCATCTCGCGCGCCGACTGATAGCGTCGATCCGGGTCGCGGTCCAGCGCTTTGAGAATCACGGCTTCCAGCGGCATCGTGATCTTAGGATTTATCAGAGTCGGTCGGACCGGGTCGTAGTGCAGAATGGCGTCGATGGCCATCGAGGGTTGCCGGTCCGGAAAGGCGCGCTTGCCCGTGGCCATCTCGTAGAGCACCGCCCCGGCTCCCCAGATGTCGCCGCGTGCGTCCGAGGGCTCGCCGCGCAGCAACTCCGGCGCCATGTACGGTAGCGTGCCGCTCACCGAAGTGGTGGCGGTGATGGTCGCTGTTTCGGATTTCTCGTCCAGCGGCACATTCATCTTGGCCAGGCCGAAATCGAGAATCTTCAGGTGGCCGTCGCGATGCAGCCGGATATTGCCCGGTTTCAGATCACGATGGATTACGTTCTCGCGATGCGCGGCCTCAAGCCCGCTCAGCAACTGCACGCCAAGCTCAAGTACGGTTTTCTGCGGCAGGGGCTGCTTGCCGATCTTCTCGTCGAGATTGAGACCGGGAATGTACTCGCTGACCAGGTAGTCGACGCCGTCCTGGCTGCCGAAATCGAAGGCCATGGCGATGTTCGGATGATTGAGACGGCCAACCGCCAGGGCTTCCTTGCGCAGGCGCTCGCGCTGGATAGCGTCGCCGACGGACTCTTGCGAAAGGATCTTTAGGGCAACGTCGCGTTGCAGCTGCTCGTCATGGGCGCGAAAGACTACGCCCATTCCGCCGGCGCCAATCTGTTCGATCAGCCGATAGTGGCCAAACACTTGCCCGACGCTGGGAGCCGGCTCTGCCATGTGACCGGAGTGTAGGACGGCTGCGAGTGTGCGTCAAACTGTCTTGCAAGTGGGACTGGGCGGGGTATTCAGATCTTCACGAAAATTTTCTTGTGGTACATCCACCAGACTGGCAGGAACGCCAGTCCGAGAACGACGAGCGAGTGCAGCAGCGAGGCTACCGCAGCGGAGTGGTCGGCGACTGCAGAAAAGTTGCAGAGGTGGCCCCATCCGAACCACCCGCCAATCAACTCCGACAATACATAAGCCGTGATGGCATTGGTGCCGAAGATGAGGAAGGGCTTGGTCCAGGCTCCGCGATGCAGTTTGATGTCGTTGATCCAGATGCACGCCGCCAGACAAATGAGCGCGGCCCCTGCGGTGAAGAAGACGTAGGAACTGGTCCAGAGATTTTTGTTGATGGGAAACCAATATCCCCAGATTTCTCCGGCAATCAGACCAGCGACACCGACCGCGAGCATGCCGACAACTTTCTGCTCTGGCGCGCGCTTGCTCTGCAGCCACTGGCCGGTGAGGACACCGCAGAGCGCGGTTGCAATCGCCGGAATCGTGCTCAGCACCCCTTCCGGATCGCGCGTCTTCTGCCACATGTGTCCCAGCATCAGCTTGCGGTCGAGCCACGCGGCCAGGTTGTAGTCGGGATGCAGCAGGGGAATGTCCATACCGGGCACGCCGTGGCCGGGCACCGGCACGTAGCGCATCAGCGCCCAGTAGCCGACGGTCAAGATTGCGACTAGCGCCAGCCGTGTACGTGTGCCGGTGTAAAGCGTGATGACCGCGGCAATGCAATAGACGATGGCAATCCGTTGCAGTACGCCGGGAATGCGCCATGTCGAAGGTTGCAGCGAGGCCATGCCATTCAGCGCCAGCCCGATCAGAAATAAAAGTCCGCTACGCCGCAGCGTATGCAGAAACAGCGCGCGTCGCGAGTCTCCGAGTTGCAGCCGTGCCTGAAAGGAGAACACCAGCGAGACGCCCACAATAAACAGGAAGAAGGGGAAGATGAGGTCGGTCGGCGTCCAGCCATTCCATTCAGCGTGGCGCAGCGGCCGGTAGGCCTCTTCGCTGCTCTGGTTGTTGACCACGATCATCGCCGCGATGGTCGCGCCGCGAAAGACATCAAGCGAGAAGAGTCGGGCGCGGACAGGCTTGTCCTGCATCACTTGATCGACTGCCGCTTCCGCCAGAGTACTCATGTGGGACGATGACGATTGTACAGGCGGGGCACAAATACCGGTTCGGAGAACAGCCGCGGGTGGTTGTTAATCGCGCGTGCCGGAAAACTGTGCCTCGGCAAAAGCGGTGATGCGGTCGAGAGCGGCCTGCATCTCGGCGTGGTACTGCTCCATTGCCGCTTCATCGGCGTCGGGTGGGACGAAGATCTTCTTAGCGAAGCGTATGTAGATCCGGGAGAACGGCTTGGGGATCATTAGCCGGTCCCAGGTATTCAGCACCCAGGCGCGCTCCACCGCAACGTAGAAAGCCGTGATGGGGATGCCGCTCAAGCGCGACAGCAAGACTGGCCCCTTCTTGGCGACGTAGCGCGGGCCGCGTGGGCCATCGATGGTGAAAGCCACGGCGTGACCTTCGCTCAGCAGCTTGTTCATTTCCAGGAGCGCACGCTGGCCTCCTCGAGAACTGGAGCCGCGCACGGGCACGAAGCCGAAGCGCTCAATGACGCGAGCGATGAACTCGCCGTCGCGGCTTCGGCTGGTCATCACTGCCGGGATGCTTGATGCCGGTAAAGCCAGGTCGCAGGCAGAACGCAGCGATGCCAGAAGGGAAAGATGCCGGGGTAGACTTCGTCGAGGCTCTGAATGGCGCCTTCTTCGAAGCTCGAGGTCTCGCGCAGGGTGCAGCCGATCAGGCGGAGGACGGCAGGCACAATCCACGACACCAGCGTGAGTTGTATCCGCTGCGACAGGCTAAAGCGTACTTCGCCGCTTTCTTCGCTGGGTTGGTCGGGCACGCCTGAATTCTAACCTGCGTACCTCAGCCAGCGGCGCAGTTCCGGCAGGGTCGGCCGCTTGCCGTACATCAGGATGCCGATGCGGTAGATGCGCGCGGCCATTAACAGCAGGCCGTAAATGGTCGCCAGCATAATGCCGACGCACAGCAGGATCTGCCACATGGGCGGCTGCTCGATCAGCACACGCACCAGCATCAGGATGGGCGCGAAGAAGGGAACGATGGACAGCCAGAACGCCAGCGGCGAATTGGGATGCTGGATGACGGCGTTCATCAGGAAAACGGCGATCAGGATGGGCATCATCGCCGGCCACTGCATTTGCTGCGCCTCCTGGTCGGTGTTGACCATGGAACCGATAGCGGCATACATCGCGCTGTAGAGCAGATAGCCGAGCAGGAAGAAGAGCGCGAAGGCTAGTATCCCCGCCATGGGGATATGGAAACCGCCGCCAAGAAATGATTTCGCTGCCACCAGGCCGGGCGCCGAGAACACCGCCGCAAAGCTCACCCAGACCAGAATCTGCGTGAGGCCGACGGCGCCTACGCCCAGAATCTTTCCTGCCAGCAGTTCCTTTGCGGTGACGGTCGACAAGAGCACTTCGAGAATGCGAGTACTCTTCTCTTCGATGACCGAGCGCATCACCGACATGCCGTACACCAGCACCACGGCGTAGAGCAGCATCACCATGCCAAACGCGGTGAGGAATACGGTTGACCCGCTGGTGCCTTTTCTGCCCTTCTCGATGCGCAGTGTATCGAGGCGAATCGGGGTGAGCAGCTGATCGATGTCGGCATCCGAGATGCCGTGCTGCTCCAGCCATTGCTTGGTGACGCCGGTGCGAATGGCATAGCGAAGCTTGGAAGCCTGGCGAAAGTCCGCGGCCTCCTTGGTGCTGTACACCACCTTGTGCTGAGCCAGGGCATCGTTGGTCATCCAGAGGTATCCGGTGATCTGGCCGTCGTTGACCATGTGATTCAAGCGGTCGCGTTCGGCGTCACTGGTATCGGTAACGACCTGAATGGCGTAGGTCACCGAATCGTCATAAGCGTCCTCATCAAAGTCGCCGCCCGATGAGTTCTTGGGCGGAGAAACAGCCAGCGCGTGACCGACCGTATCCCCCAGCTTGGCGTCGTTGGCGACAATGACAAAGCGCCGCTCGCCGCCGGAATTCATTTCGGCGATCTTGGTCGGGATGAAGACGATTCCGGCCATGGCGGCCGGCATCAGCAGGGTGAAGATGATGAACGAGCGGGTACGCACGCGCTCCAGATATTCGCGCTGAATCAGCGTCCAGACGTTATGCATGAGTCCCAACCTGCTGGATGAAGATCTCTTCGAGTGACGGTTCCACGATCTCGAAGCGGCTGATGCGGGCGTTTTCGGCCGCGATGCGCAAGCAATTGCTGGGCATCGGCGCCCGGCACCAAACGCACTTCCACGTAGTTGCCGTAATCGTTGAACGACTGTACCAGCGCGCATCCCTCCAGCCGAGGGTCGCCTTCAAATTGCATCTGCACGTGGTTGTTCCCGTAGCTGGCCTTAATCTTTTTCAGATCGCCTTCCAGAACTGCGCGCCCGTGATCGATGAGGCAGATGGAATCGCAGAGCCGCTCGACCTGGTCCATGCGGTGAGTAGAAAAGAGGATGGTCTTGCCGGCCTTCTTCAACTCGATCAGCACGTCCTTCAACATGACCGCATTGGCCGGGTCCAGGCCGGAGAACGGCTCGTCCATGATGATGAGATCGGGTTCGTGCAGCAGGGTGGCGGCAAACTGGATCTTCTGCTGCATGCCCTTCGAAAGCTCTTCTACTTTTTTCTGCGTCCAGCCGGTCATCTGGAGCCGTTCGCACCACGCCAGCGAACGCTTGCGCGCTTCCGGCTCCGAAAGATTGTGCAGGCGGCCGAGGAAGATGAGGTGGTCCAGTACCTTCATCTTCTTGTAAAGCCCGCGCTCTTCCGGCAGGTAGCCGATGTGATCAAGCTGCTGGCGATGGAAGGGTTTGCCGAAGAGACGCACCTCGCCCTCGTCGGGCATGGTGATGCCGATCATCATGCGGATGGTAGAAGTCTTGCCGGCGCCGTTGGGGCCGAGCAAGCCGTAGACGCCGCCCTGGCGAATGCTCAATGACAGGCGTTCGACGGCGACAAAATGATCGTAAGTTTTGCGGATTCCGCGCAGTTCTACAACGTCAGCCATAAGGTCGGTTTCGAGTTTCCAGTTTCAGATTCCAGTTGTCGGGCCGCGGGCCCTTCTGCCTTCGAAATTCGCATTGAAACTGGAAACGTGAAACTTAACGTGAATCGTCACTATATACCGTCACGCGGGTAGCTGTCGATATTCGAGTCACAGCGCCAGAAAGTTACGAACCAGCTGTTTGCCCTGGTCCGTGAGCACGCTTTCCGGATGGAACTGGACGCCTTCGACGGGGAACTTGCGATGGCGTAGCCCCATGATCACGCGCGTACCGTCGCGGTCGCGGCAGGTGGCAGAAATTTCTAACTCGGCGGGCAGACCTTTCTCCTGAACGATCAGGGAGTGGTAACGCGTCGCCGTCATCGGCGAAGGGACACTGCGGAAGATGGTCTTGCCGTCATGTTCGACGGAACTGGTCTTGCCATGCATGAGATTCGGAGCGCGGACAACTTTGCCGCCGAACGCCGCACCGATCGCCTGATGTCCAAGACAAACACCGAGCAGCGGAACTTTGCCGGCGAAGTGGCGAATAAGCTCGATGCTGATACCAGCCTCCTGAGGCGTACACGGGCCGGGAGAGACGAGAATGTGATTGGGGTGCATCGCATCGATTTCGTCGACCGATGTTTGATCGTTACGACGCACGACTACTTCATCTCCCAACTCACCGATGTACTGGACGAGGTTGTAAGTGAACGAATCGTAGTTATCGAGAACGAACACCATAGGGCAGTTTCCAGTTTCAAGTTTCGAGTTTCGGTTGTTCAACCCTGCATCGAGGTGATCAGTCCATTCAAGATTTTGAGAACTTCCTGACTTTGGGCCAGCAGTATTTCGAGTTTCGCGCCTTCCAGGAAGTTCAACTCTCCAGCAATCAATATCTGAGTTTCAACCTCAAGCAGCGAGCCGCGAGCCAGCGCGAGGAACTGTTTGAACTCTTTCCGTGAAAGGCGACCTTGTCCTTCTGCAATATTACTTGGGACCGACACAGCCGCTCGTCGGAGTTGGGCCGTCAATCCGTAGATCTCCTCTTTTGGAAACGCTCCGGTATACCGATAGATGTCCTTTACGAGCGCCATCGACTTCTGCCATGCGATCAAGTCCCGATAGGAATGTGACACGTTTTTCTCTCGAAACCTGCTCGAAACTTGAAACTTGAAACTATCCTGCCCTCTCACACGCTCTAAGCAACGCACTCGCCTTGTTCATGCACTCCTGAAATTCCTTCTCCGGATCGGAGTCGGCCACGATGCCTGCGCCTGCTTGCACATAGGCGCGATTCTTATTTACAACCATCGTCCGTGATCGCGATGCAGGAATCCAGATTGCCGGCGTGATCGGCGTACAAGATCGAGCCGCCGTAGACACCGCGCCGCACCGGCTCAAGCTCTTCGATGATCTCCATGGCGCGAACTTTCGGGGCACCACTCAACGTTCCGGCAGGGAAGCATGCCGCCAGAGCATCCAGAGCATCGAGTTCGGGACGCAACTGGCCCTCCAGCGCCGACACCAGGTGCATCACGTGCGAGTACTTCTCGACGTACATCAGGTCGCGAACTTTCACCGTGCCGTAATCGCTGACGCGCCCAAGATCGTTGCGGCCGAGATCGACCAGCATCACGTGCTCGGCGCGTTCTTTCTCGTCGTTGCGCAATTGCTCGATCAGGCGCTCGTCTTCGGCGGCATCGGCGCCGCGCTTGTGCGTGCCGGCGATCGGGCGGTATTCCAGCTTGCGTCCGGTGACGCGCACCAGCATCTCGGGCGAGGCACCCAGCACGTGCATGTCGTCGAGCTTGAGGAAGAACATGTACGGCGAAGGATTCACGGTGCGCAGCGCGCGGTAAATCTCGAAGGGCTCGGCCGGAGGCTTGAAGTCCAGCCGCTGCGACAGCACTACCTGGAAGATGTCGCCGGCAGAAATGTACTCCTTCGCGCGGCGCACGCTCTTCACGAAGTCATCGTGCTTCGTACTGTTGTGAACTTTGATCGGCTTCGTCTTGCCATCGTTCGACCAACCTAGTCGTTGACCACGCAGGCCGGCAGCCAGCTTCTTCTCGATGGCGGCAATGTCCGCGAGCGCGCGATCGTAAGCCTTCTTCGGCGACTCCGAGCGAACGTCGGCGGCGGCGATGATGTGTACCTGATGGCGCAGGTGATCGAAGGCGAGCAGCCGGTCGTAAAAAGTGAACACGCAGTCGGGAACCTGGGTATCGTCTTTTGTGGTTTCCGGCAGTCGCTCGAACTGCCGCACCATGTCGTAGGCGAAATAGCCGACGCCGCCGGAGGTAAACGGCGGCAGGCCCGGAATGGTGGCCGGCGTGTGCTGCCGCAACTGCTCGCGCAGCAACTCGATCACGCTGCCCTGCTGGCGACGCGTCGTCTTGCCTTCGCGAATCGTCAGCTCCTGCCCGCGAGCGGTGATGACGGTTCGCGGATCGGCGCCAAGAAAAGTGTAGCGCCCGATCTTCTCGCCGCCCTCGACGGATTCCAGCAGAAAGGCGTACTTCTGCCGCGCCGCCACGCTGAGAAATGCGCCCACGGGCGTGAGCAGGTCGGCGCTCAGGGTCTTCGCGACCGGAATCAATGAGGCCTTGCGACTGAGCTCGAGAAAGCTGCGGTAATCGGGTGTGAGCATGGCTGAGCCGGAGTTAACTGGGATTATACGGGAGCGGTTTAGTCTGTTGCTCCAGCTTGCACGCCCTCCGTGGAACTGCATATACTTCATCCGTTTGGCCTTATGACGGGACGCGCTTGACCGTTGCGTCCCGATTCGTACGTTTGCAGATATCTGGAGAAGGCATGGCTACCGTACACTCGCTCGAACAGGAAAGTAATCCCTGGGAACAACAAGCTGCACGCTTCAACCTTGCAGCCGAAAAGCTCAAGCTCGATGAAGGTCTGTGGCGGGTGCTGCAACAGCCAAACCGCGAGATCATCGTCCACATCCCGGTCAACATGGACAACGGGCAGTTGGAAGTTTTCACCGGTTATCGCGTGCAGCACTCCATCGCGCGCGGCCCGGGAAAGGGCGGTGTACGCTACGCGCCCGATGTGACGCTGGACGAAGTGCGCGCGCTGGCCAGCTGGATGACCTGGAAGTGCGCCGTGGTCAACATTCCCTTCGGAGGCGCCAAAGGCGGCGTCATCTGCGACCCCAAGAACATGTCGCGCGGTGAGCTGGAGCGCATGACTCGCCGTTATACCTCCGAGCTGATCGAGTTCATTGGTCCGGAAAAAGATGTGCCCGCCCCCGACGTCAACACTAACGAACAGACCATGGCGTGGATGATGGACACCTACTCCATGCATATGCGCCAGACGGTGACGGCCGTGGTCACGGGCAAGCCGCTGAACATGGGCGGATCGCGCGGACGCCGCGAAGCCACCGGCCGCGGCGTGATGATCATCTGCGATGAGTCGATCAAGCACCTCGCCATGCGCCGCGAAGATACGCGCGTCATCATCCAGGGCTTCGGCAATGTCGGCTCCAACGCCGCCCTGCTGATGCACAATGCCGGCTACAAAGTGATCGGCATCGGCGAGTGGGACGGTGGACTTTACAACGGCAACGGCATCGACATTCACGCCCTGTGGGAGTATCGCCAGAAGGAAGGCACCATCCACGGATACAAGGGCGCCGAGAAGGCTGCCACCGCGGACCTGCTCATCACCGACTGCGAGATCCTGGTTCCGGCGGCGACCGAAAGCGTTATCACCTCTGCCAATGCCGGCAAGGTGAAGGCCAAGATTCTGGTCGAGGGCGCCAATGGTCCGACCACCGCCGCGGCCGACGACATCCTGGCTGACAAGGGTGTCTTCGTGATGCCCGACATCCTGGCCAACGCCGGCGGCGTAACCGCTTCCTACTTCGAGTGGGTGCAGGACCGCCAGGGCTACTTCTGGAAGGAATCGGTGGTGAACGAGCAGTTGGAGCACATCATGGTCTCGTCGTTTGAAGACGTTGTGCGCTATGCCGAGACCCACCACGTCAACAACCGCATCGCGGCCTACATGCTGGCCATCGATCGCGTGGCATATACGATCCGGCAACGCGGCATCTACGCATAGTTACGTTCTGGTAAATGTTCCAGACAGAAGCAGCTCCCCCAAGGGAGCTGTTCCTGCTTTATGACAAAAATAATTTTCTACAATGGCGCTGCCGCTTACCTCCAGTTGGGGCATAATAGCGTCCAAGTTGTACAGCCAGTGGAAAAGTTTTCCTCGTGTAGGGTCATCATGCCACGCCTGTATTTCAGCCTCCGAGTGATCGCCGTTGCTGTCGCCCTTCCTGTCATTGCGATCTACATCGTTGGAGTCGTGGTCATGCGTTTCCTGGGCTTTGCACGATACGGCTCGCGCCGGACGCGCGTGGCCCTGCGCATCTGGATGAGCGTCTGCGACTGGGTCAAGGGAATTCCTGTAGGCTACAGCTACTGGGAGCAGTACGAAGCTCCCGTAATGCTTGACGAGATCGTGGTACACCACGACGACTGAGGGTCCGCAGGCTTCGCTTCCGCGATTGCTTTCAATCTAACTGGTAGCGCATAATCGGCTAGTGCGGCAGCCCGGCACCGGCGTCGTGGTGTGCCATTCTGGTTTGTTGTGAACCTCCCGACTTACATCACGATCAGCCGAATTCTCAGCATTCCGTTGCTGATATGGATCCTGTGCAGCAATTATTTTCCTTCGGCCAACGGCGAGCGCGAGCTGCTGGCTGCCGCGGTCTTCCTCCTGGCTTCGCTGACCGACGCTCTCGACGGCTATCTTGCGCGGCGCCGGGCGCAAGTCAGCACGCTGGGTATGCTGCTTGACCCAGTTGCGGACAAACTGCTGATCGCCGCCGCCTTCGTCAGCCTGGTGCAGTTCAACCCGAGCATCGTTCGCGCGTGGATGGTCGTTATCATCGTGGGGCGTGAGTTCCTGGTGAGCGGTCTGCGTTCCATCGCTGCCTCCGAGGGTTTCACGATCCAGGCCAGCGAGCTAGGTAAGCTGAAGATGTTCGCTCAGGTCTTCGCCGTCGTGGCCGCCATTATTGAGCACCACTGGACATACCTGCTGGGCCTGCCGCTGCGCCCGATTGCTCTGGTCGCGATCTGGGTCATGGTGTTGATTTCGCTATGGTCGGCAGGGGATTACTTTGTGGCCTTCTGGAAGAGAATTGACCAGGCATCCGAGCGCCGGCGGCGCAAACGCTCCTTTGTGCTGAGCCGGCGAAGGAAGCGCAACGATGTCCCCGCGATCTGAATCTGCCGATCCATCGTCGCTGGTCTCGGAAGCTGCGGAGTTTTCCGCCGAAGAGCGCCGGGTGCTGCTGCGTCTGGCTCATGCGTCCATCGAAGCGGCGCTGGAAGAACGCAAGGTCGACACTACCGCTCCCAGCGAACATCTGGCCGAATACCGTGGCGCGTTTACCACACTTCACCTCCACGGCAAGCTGCGCGGCTGCATTGGGTACGTTTTTCCGACACAATCGGTTTACCGGACTATCGCCGAAACGGCTCGCTCGGCCGCCTTCGATGACCCACGCTTTGAGCCGGTGACCCTGGAGGAAGCTCCAGAGCTCAAGATCGAGATCAGCGTACTCTCGCCGCTAAAGCCGATTTCTCCCGATGAGGTGATGATCGGCAGGCACGGACTGGTGGTCAGCTACGGCAACCGCCGAGGACTGCTCCTGCCTCAGGTCCCGACGGAGTGGGGCTGGGATCGGGAAACCTTTCTGTCACAGACGTGCCTGAAGGCTGGATTGTCGCCCGATGCTTGGCGACATGAGGCGGAGCTGCAGGCTTTCACCGCCGAAGTCTTTGGAGAGTGATAGGGAAATCCGTACATTGTTCCCACCCTCATCGCTTCCAGCACACTTTGTTATCGTTGATTTCCGCTTTTTGGTCTATGTGCGGATATATTTTCCCACTTGCAGTGACTCCGGTCGCACGTAGCCGGCGGATGGCCAAAGCTTTCTTCAGCGCTGGATAACCCGCGTGATTCGTACCATTTCTTGGACTTAGCGCCCATTTCCTTCAACTTTCTGTAATAACGTGTTGCAACTTTCTTTGTGCATCATTACCATCGGACAGCTACATGCGCGAGTCTTCAAGCACTTACGCATCTCGAATCCGTCGTTTTCGGCTGCCCCGGCTCTGCATTGCGGTGGTGGGTACCGATGCCGCCACGATGGTTGAACGCGCCGAGTCCCTGGTGCGCGATAACCCCTTTTTAGAGTTAAGGTTAGACTATCTTTCGCAGCCCTTGGCGGCCCTCCCCAAGCTGAAGAACTTCGTCGATCTGCATCCCGAAGCGACCTTCATCGCCACCTGCCGGCGCGCGGTAAATGGTGGGAAATTCAAGGGTTCCGTCGCTAATGAGCTGGCGATATTGCGCAAGGCCGCCGACTCCGGCTTTCAAATCGTCGACCTGGAACTTCAGAGCGTTGAGGCACTCAAAGCCGCCGAACTGCGCGACCTGTACGATCGCGTGGGGCTCATCATCTCGCACCATAACTTCAAGGCCACGAAAAACCTCGACGGCCAGTTCGCCGAGATGAACAAGTACCCGGCCGATTTCTACAAGTTGGTTTCGACCGCCACCAGCCTCCACGACAACGTGGTCATGATGCGACTACTGGAGGAGCATTCCGGCCGCCACGAGATGGTCGGATTGTGTATGGGAGAGCAGGGAATCATCAGCCGCGTGCTTGGCGTGCGCGCGGGCAGCATCTTTACTTTCGGCTCCGCCGCCAAGGGCGAGGAGACCGCGCCCGGCCAAGTACTGGCGGGCGAGTTGCGCGACACCTACCGCATCGAGATGGTCGACCAGGCAACGCAAGTCTACGGCGTCGTCGGCGATCCGGTTTCGCATTCGCTTTCGCCGGTCATGATGAATGCCGCCTTCCGCCGCGAGACGGTGAACGCCGTCTACCTGGCGCTGCACGCGCGGAGCCTGAAGGACCTGCTGGCTTGCGTGCACGATATTCCGATTCGCGGGCTGAGCGTGACCATGCCGTACAAGCAGGAGATACTGTCGTCGCTGGAGAACTCCGACGCGCTGACCCGGCAGATCGGCGCCTGCAATACCGTCGTCCGCGCGGCCGACGGCAAGCTCTACGGATTTAACACCGATGTCGCCGGCGTCATCGTCCCGCTGGAGCAGCGCATGACGCTGGCCGGAGCTCGCGTGCTGATTGTCGGCGCAGGCGGCGTGGCCCGCGCGGCGGCCTTCGGACTGAAGGCGAAGAATGCCGAGGTTTTCCTCACCAATCGCACGCCGGAAAAAGGTCAGACCCTGGCGCGGCAGGCAAAAGTGAAGTACATGAAGCGCGCCGACGTCGCCAAGCAGCAGTTCGACGTCATCATCAACGCCACGCCGGTGGGCATGAACGACCTGAAGCATTCACCCCTGGAAGAGAAAGAGCTCAACACCAAGTACGTCTTCGACCTTGTGTACACGCCGGCCGAGACGCGGCTGGTCAAGATGGCGCGCGCAAAGAATATTCAGGTCATTCCCGGTCTTGAGATGTTCGTGCAGCAGGGCGCGCGGCAATTCGAGATCTGGACCGGCAAGCCGTCGCCCGTCGCGGAGATGGCCTACGTCGTGACCAAAGCGCTGGAACGCCGCGCCGCCGAAGAGTTTGTGGAAGAGCCCGAGCCCGCAGCCAAGAAGCCCGCAAAAAAGGCTGTGAAGGCGCCCGCAAAGAAAGCCGCAAAGAGCGCGAAGAAGCGCTGATCACAGCAGCCGATTCAGCTCGACGCGACGCCAGGATGTTAGCGGCACGCTTCTCGCATGTGGTACTCTCTTTGCGCCGGAAGTGCCATCCCTCTCACGAGATTCATCGGCCTCCCCGCTTCACAGCATTATGAAGACCCCAGACTCGGCAGCTACCGGCATACTCCCGGACAGACCTGAATCGCAATCGAGGGGCGCACAGCGTCCGCCGCAGTGGTATCAGTCGTTGTGGTTCGCGATTGTGCTGTCGGCAGTGGCAGGATTCACCTACGCCCTGATGGTCATGGGGCCGACGCCGCTGAATCCGAAGAACGTCAACTGGGTGGCCTTCGATCCTGCTTATCACTACATCGGCTGGGAACTCTACCGGCAGGATCCGCACGTTCACTGGCCCATCACGTACACGGATCGACTGGGTTATCCCAAGGGCGAGTCGGTCGCGCTGCTCGACTTGAATCCGCTGATGGCGGTGCTGTTGAAGCCGCTGTCGCCATTGCTTCCGGAGCCGGCCCAGTATTTCGGCATTGAGGTGATCCTCGGCTGCGCCCTGCAATTCTTCTTCGCCTTTCGCTTGCTCCAATTGCTGCTTGGGGCGAACGTCATCGGGGCGGCGTTAGGCAGCGCGTTTTATCTGCTCGCGCCGCCGTTGAACTATCGCTTCTGGGGACACTATTCGCTGAGCAACCAGTGGCTACTTGTCGCCGCGCTGTTTGTCTTTGCGCAGGCGCAGGAGGATTCGCCCACGGTCGTTCGCCGCTTCTGGATTTCGGCGACCTTGCTCTGCGCCATCGCCGTCGGCATCAATCCCTATCTCGCGTTTGAAGTGCTGCTGGTGTTGCTTGCCTGCGTGGCGAGCCTGGTGTGGCGCAAGCGCATTTCGCTGGGCCGCGCGGTTGCCATTGCCGGGGCGATGCTTGTTGTCGGCTTCGTGGTCTCGTACGCGATGGGCCTTATCATCAGCGGCGGAAAGGGATACGCCAGCGGTGGTTATCGCGACCTGTCGATGAACATCATGGCGCCGTTCGATCCGCGCACGTTCACGTCGCTGCTCCTGCCGCGCTTCCAGAGCGCGAGCCCGGGACAGTACGAGGGCTATAACTATCTTGGACTGGGCGTGCTGGTGCTGCTGGCGATCGTGATCGTTGCGGCGCTGCTGCACAAAGGCAAGCTGCAGACTCCCGACAAGCGCTGGCTGGTGCCTCTGGCGCTGTGCTGTCTCCTGCTCACGCTGCTGGCGCTTTCGACCAAAATTACCGGCGGCGCGCACACGCTCATCGACCTCGATCCGCAACAGCACTTCTCGAAATACTTTGCCCCGCTGCGAGCCACGGGCCGGCTCTTCTGGGCGCCGTACTATGCAATCCTGACCGCGATCCTCGTTGCACCGTTCTTCTTCATTCGCAAGCCGTGGGCGAATGGGCTGCTGGCCTTACTGTTAGTTCTGCAATTTGCCGACACACGCTCGTTGCGTCAATGGGTGCGCATGACGATCAGCGAAGATCATCCTTCGCCGCTCAAATCGCCGATCTGGACGCAGCTCGGTGCGCAGCACCAGAACCTGATCGTGCTGCCGGCATGGCAGTGTGCCAAGAACGCTTCGCCTGGCGGCCCGCAAGGCTACCGTTTTTTCGGCTTCCTCGCCATTGCTGACCACATGCGCATCAACAGCTATCAGTCGGCGCGCTACACCGGTGTGGCCGAGGACTATCACTGCGACGTCGCGCCGGCGGAATTGGCGACGCAGCCACTGTCGCCCGACTCGGCATACGTGGTCACCCCGGCGCTCGCGGAAACGATCGCGCGTGGGCCTACCGGTCCGGGCAAGTGTCATGACCTCGACAACTTCATTCTGTGTTCGACGAAGAGCGACTTCGGCCTGAGTCCGGTGTTGATGACGCCGGAGCAGCGCGTGGAGAACGCGGTCGCGAATCCAGGACTCGAGGACGGCAAAATCGCACCGTGGTCGAACAACGGAACCGAGGCGAGCGTCAGTGCCGCCCATGCCCATACGGGCACGTACAGCCTGGCCGAGACCGGAGCCGGTACCGTCTACCAGGACGTCAACGGACTCGAGCCCGGACACATCTACACGCTTTCGGCGTGGGTCTCATGCCCTTTGCCGGCGACGGCGCGGCTCACCATCTACAATCCGACAGACAACACTTCGGTCTCTTCACCGCTGTATCCGTGCGATGCCTCGTGGCAGCAGCTCTCGCGTTCGTTCACCGTCGGTGGCGAGGGCGCAGTTCGCATTCATCTGGTGCGTGGAGAGAGCACGGGCGTTGTGTACTGGGACGACGTTCATATTTCTTCCGGAGAGGAAGCTCGCTGATGGATCAGGCGGTATCGAATCAGGCCGAACCCGTAGCCAACGCGCAAGAACCGAGTCTGGGGAAGAAGATTCTGCTGTTGCTGTTCTCGTTGTTCTTTTGTCTGATTGCGTTTGTCGGGCTGGATGGAATCTACAGTGCACTGTTTCGCAAATCGTCAGTTCCTACTCCGTCAGAGTTGCTGGGGTGTCTGACGCCCGATCCCGTGCGGGCGATGTCGCTGCAACCCAATTGCGAGACCACCAGGGCCTGGGGACGCGAGCGCTATCATCTCGCGATCAACAGCCAGGGCTTTCGCGATGAGACGGTGAGACTGGTGCCGCCCACCGATCCGCGGCCGCGCATCCTGATGCTGGGCGACAGCTTCACCGAGTCAATGGGCCCGTGGAGTACCAGCTATGTCGGTCGACTGGCCAAGCAGTTTCCGCAGTATGAAATTCTGAACGGCGGCGTTGGTGGCTATTCACCGTCAAACTACCTCAACACCGAACGCATTGCGGTGAAGAGCGGTTTGCAGTTCGACGAAGCTATCGTCTTCATCGATATTTCCGATGTGCAGGACGAGGCCGGACTGGTCCATGACATCGACGAGTCCGGCGCAGTCGAACTAGCTCGACATCAGTATCACTATCGCTCCTGGTATTCGAAACTACGGCTGATGATCAGCAAATACTTCGTCCTGACGAATTATGTATGGGAATTCTTTGAGCGGATATTCGTGGGCTTTGGCTATTACCATCTTGACCACGGTTTCAACGGCAACGTCTTCAACCTGGAGCGCTCCGGCTGGACCTATCGCAAGGTTGTCGAAGATCAGCCGTTTGAAGCTAGGCTTTGCGCCGCTGGGCGTGGAGGGTGGCATCGCCAAAGAGAAGCGGAAGATGGACCTCATTTACGAGGACTTGAAGAAGCTGAATATTCCCATCAGTGTGGTGGTTTATCCCTGGCCGGCACAGCTGATCTACGACAAGATCGACTCGCGCGAAGTGCATATCTGGCGTGACTGGTGCGATGGCAAGTGCAAGCGCTTTATTGATGTCTTCCCTGAGTTTTTCGCTGTGCGGGATGCCTGCCCTAAGATGCAACCTGGTTGCTGGTACCTCAACAACTGGACCTTCGGCGACATCCACCTCAATGCCAACGGGAACAAGATTGTTGCCGATGCGGTCGCGAGCAGTCTGGAGAAAACCCCTCCGGCCAAGAGAACAGAGACGGGCAACCCTGACAATGTGGGAAGATAATTTATTTCCATAGGGCAGCTATCCCACATCGTGGGACAAGTTCACGATTGCTTCAAGTAGATAGTGGCGCCCGGCTTCGAGGAATATCCCAGCCAGGCGCACGCGATGGTAGCTAACGCCAACACCATCACCAGCTCGTAACGCGTGTGCAGGGAGAGTGTGCCGAGCGGTCCGAGGCCAAGCGCAAACGAAAGCGTAATGGTCGGGCCGCCGAAGATCAGATACTTCCGCAGCGGCGGTCCCGGCACCAGCCCACACGAAAAGGTCTGGTGCTCTCCAGGCGAGAGTTCCAAGTCCAGCGTCTGGCTATATCCGTAGATCCGTGTCGGAGTGACGCTGTCGCGAGCATAGGCCCGAACATAGATGGAGTGCGGTCCGGGCGCCAAGCTGCACGTCTTCTCGCTGGTGTATCCAGTCAGCTCACCCACCTTTTGCTGATCGATGAACAGCTCGTAGGTTTGGGCGTTGATCTGCGCCGAGCCAAAGCCGCGAATGCCGTCCTGGTGGAAGGTTATTGACGCGTCGACGGGCGAAGACTCAGACATAGGTCGAAATGCCCCAACCAAGCAAGCGCCTGGCCTGGATGGGGCGCCCTCGAGACTGATGTTGGCAAACGCCAGGTTCCACGTTAGCGTTTAGTGTTTCTTGCCTCCGCCGAGCAGTCCGCCCAACGCACCGCCGAGATTCGCGGGAGCCTTGCCGCCCAGGCGCTGATTGATCTGGTTCTGAATCTGGTTCTGCACGATTGCACTGGTGTCGGCGATGAACTTCGGATTCGATGTCGTGCCCTGGATGGCGAACGGAATGGTCTCGCTTCCAGCTTTGCCGCCGTTGGCTGCGCCCAGCAGCCCACCGCCAGTTGTCTGAACTTTCGCGATCATCTTGAAGTTCAGATTCTGATTCGCGATCGTGCCGGCTCCGGTCACATTGCCCATGGCCGGCATCACCAGGTTGATGTTATCGGCGCGCGTCACCGAGGGGGTGACATTCACGGTCGAACTGAACGTCTGGATGGTTGTGTCGTTACCGGTCTTAATTCCGGCGAGCTGACCCGCGCCCGAGAACTTCGAACCGAGATCGAAGTTTGCGAGCTTGGTGTTATTCAGGCTGATAGGGCCGGAGATGGTCAGGGCGTCCAGCGAGCCCGTGAGGTTCAGGTTGGCGGTCAGGGTTCCGCCGCGCAGCGACGAGCCGCTCGGTAGAACCACGCCGAACGCCGGCAGCAGTGACTCCAATTCGTCGATCGACATGCCCTGTCCATTCAGGTTCATGTGGATGACCATGGCTTCCCGCATCTGGTAGCCACCCGACAAGTGGGCAGTATTCTTACGGGCAGAAATGTTCGCGTTCAGCGTGCCCTGTTCGCTGGCGAGGGTGTAGTCGGTGTTGTAGGTAAAGCTGATTGGATCCTTCGCCGGCGAGCCGTGTTCGACCGCCTTCAGGTTCTTGATTTGCCCGTTGCCCTGGAGCTTCGCCTGGCGGCCGTCGGAGCTGAACTTCGCGTCCATGTCGAGCAGACCCGACATGCCGGAGGTAGGCGCGAGCCCTGCGATCTCCACCGAGTCGTTCTTCAGATCAAGTTGGACCGGGGTGAGCGAAGCGTCGCCCTGGTTGATGGGCCCGGCGGTGCCGTTGGCCTTGATCGTACCGCCGCGCGGCGCTTTGAGGGCCAGCGTGAACGGCATCTTCGATCCGGGGGCGACGTTCTTCAGCGTCAGGTCGACATCGCTGTAGACCGTGGGCGGCTGCTTCGAAGGAATCTGCGAGATGGTGACCTTGCCATTGGAGATATCGATCTCGTCGATTGACACGCCGTTCGAGGCAGACTCAGCCGGTTTCTGTGCGCCTGCTGCGGGAGCCTTCTCGGCAGGCTTAGCCGTGGCTGGCTGCGAGGGCGCGGGATTGGCTGTGCTGCCCAGGCTGGAATAGTTCCACTGTCCCTGCGCGTTGCTGATGAGCGCCACCTGGGGATCTTCGAACTTGATGGAGTTGACGTGCAGTTCCTTCGACGTGATCAGCGGCATGACTTCAACGTTCACCTTGAGCGACTTGGCCGTGAGGAACGGCGCATTGCTGAAGCGCGGATCGTCGGAGATGGTGACCCCATCGGCGCTGAGCGCGCCGGAGAAGAGCGAGAAATCGAGCTTGCCGATTTGCACGTTGCGGCCCAGTGCCTCCTGCGCCTTGGTCTGCAGTATCGGACGGAAGCTGTCGGCGTTGATGAAGAATGGAACGGCGATCAGGATAAGGATGATGACGCCGATGATGATGCCGGCGATCTTGGCGATCTTTTTCATGACGGCTCCTCCAGATGGGTGCGACCAGTGTGATTGCTGCACTTCGCGCAAAGCGGTCCCTGGGATAGCCGTAAGTATATGTACGGAAGGACGCTTGGCGCTATAGGATTTGCGAGATGCTGCGGCAGGCGCTCTTCGGTCGGATGGCGGCAGCCTACTCGGGACGCGCGCTTCTCACCATCTCGACGAACACCTGTCGGGTCTCCGCCGGATCACGCACCTCCCGCAAGAAGGCGATGCGCGTTCCATGTACCTTCTCCTGGGTCTTCAGCCGCAAATGAAATCCGAGACGGTCGACTGCGGTCATTTCCGCATCCTGCGCCTCGACGCCGGCATATTGCTTCGCCAGCAGGATGAGGGCATCCTTGTGGTCGGCATTCATGTGTTGCATGATTTCGCGTTTGTACGGAGCCAATGGGTCGGCTTGTGCCTGGGAATAATCGGACGCCGTCACCCATCCCATCACTCCGAAGCCGCCCACGTAATAAACGTCCAAGACACTCATCCGATAGAAGAAAAAGTCATCAAAGTCGACCCAGTACTTGCTGTCGGGGTAGCGCGCGAGATAGACCGCACGTGCGGCCTCCAACTCCGGCTCCGGTATTCTACTGACGTTGCCTATCAACGTGACTCTGGATGCGCCAAGCGGATCGCCTCCGGCCTCGGGCTCAGTCACGAACAAGCTGGCCCGCGGGTCAGCCTGCAAATTCTGTGTGTGCATCGCCATCGTGCTGATGAGGAATATCGGTCGGCCCTGATCATCCAGCGCGTAAGGCATCAGTGATCCGAAGGGGAAGCCAGGTTGTTTTCGCGACAGGCTTGAGAGACTGCCGATTCGGACCGAGTTCATCAACGTGCGTGCTCTCTCGGCGAATGAAGGCTCGGGCACGGCAGGCTGACTACTCGTCGCGCCGCTCGCGTGTTTTCCGGAGGAAGAAGGGAGGACATTAGTTTGCACTTCCTGGCCCATTAAACCGTCTGTGTGTAGCGAGCAGATTCTAGTTGCGAACGGTAGTTCTGCGCGCGATCGACCAAGCGCCGCTGAAATCTAGTTCCAACGTTAGACGCCGTCAATCCCGGAACAGGCTTTCTCTGAGTTTACCTAAGCGCTCGCCGGCTGCGGGCGGTGTTCTGTCCGCCTGGCACGGGGCAAGGTAGTTTGTGGTGAATTGCTGATTAGCGCGTTTTCGGGATCTCTATAAAATCCCGCAAAACAGTGGTGGGCGCTATAGGATTCGAACCTATGACTTCCACCGTGTGAATCTGGCAAGAATAGGTATTTCAATAACTTACAAGACCGCGGGAACTGCCTAAGAACACGCTGGTCGCACACGACATCGCATTTTGTTGGTCGGATTGTTGGTTAGAACTCCTGCACCGGTCGGCGGTCCAAAAAGCCCGCGGGTTAGGAGTATGACTCATGTTCGCTCCGCTTCCAATTTTCTTAATTAGTCCGTGGTGATAAGTAACGAAGGTGGCAAACCTTTCTTCCCGACCAAGCTCTTCCAACATGCAGTTGTACTGCCTTTTTTGCGATTAAGTGGCCGGCCCCTCCGGGATGTGTGACTCGCTTAGAAAGAACGCCTAAGTGGGGACTGAATCGAAATCCACCTGGTCTTTCAGTCGGTATGCAATCCGAAATGGAACCGACGTGTGAAACCTGACCTACAATGGTCAATTTTGAACAGTCCCGGGAGGCTGCCTTTAAGATAATTTTGCCGTTGGTGGATGTTCCCCGAATTCCGGCCCATGCTTCTTTAACACCGCTCATAGAACCGACGGGACCGGAGTTCGCTTATGGGGTTGGTTACTCCAAGTCGAGCGACTAAGGAGTCTGGCAATGGTAGCCAAGTGCGCAAACCCCACATGCAATCGCCGATTCCACGACCTAAGTAAAGGCCGGCTGTTCGTACTTCCGCCGCTCAGCGAATACGTTGTACGACTGTCCGACTACTGCTATTGGCTTTGCCCGGAGTGCGATGCGACACATACGATCACACGAGACGGGTCGGAAGTGATTGTGATTGCACGAGAGCGCGGCATCCAAAGCCCGCCCGCGCCCAACGTCGAAGCGAAACGTCGTGAGCAGCCTAACCGGCAGCAACGTATGCAACAAACGGCGTGACCTTCAACGAGTTTCGCTGTACGGCTGAATTCGTGAGGTCATGTAGCGGCTGGGTACGGTGCAGATTCTCATGCATCCGGCGGCGACGGGTACCGCCTGACAAGCCGCCTCACGCTGGCGCCTTGTCCAAAACACCCTAGAACGATCCGTTGTAGGGGCTGCTACGGCAGCAACACCGAAACTACAGCAGTGATTGCGGTCCGGAGCAAAGCATGAGCAACGTTTTTCTTATCGGAAAAGAGACGGACACCATACTTTCGATCGCGCAAGCCCTTGCCGCATGCGATTGCCATTGTGAGCGGGCCAGTGGAGGCGCGGGCGCGATTCGACGTTTGCGCCAACGCTCATTCGACGTTGTGATCACCGATCCGGATACCACTATCGACGAAGGCCTTGCACTGATCGAGGAGGTGCGTGACATCCGGCCCGGCATGAAAGCCATCCTCCTCGCCCCTTCCAGCACGGCAGAGGAGATCATCGCTGCGCTGCGAGCTCGCGTCTTTGTTTGTTTCAGCGCCCCGTTCGACGCCCACGAGATTGCCACCTTCGCCAGCCGCGCTGCGACCGACTCAGACTGGCGCACGGAAATCGAAGTTCTCTCTGCGCAGCCCGACTGGGTTTCTCTTCGCGCCAACTGTCACATCCTGACCGCCGAACGCGTGGTGACCTTCCTCGGCGAGTTGCAATCGGGATTGCCTGAGGCCATCCGGGACAAACTGATGCTGGCATTCCGCGAGATCTTGCTTAGCGCAATGGGACACGCGGAAGTCTCCGATCGCCACAAGGTAGTAGAGGTATCGGCGGTGCGCACCGAGCGCACCATTGTGTTTTATGTGCGCGATCCCGGAGCAGGCTCCCGCCGCCCGACATTGGCGCTTGCCGCTGCAGCCAGGGTCACGGGCCCAACCGCTATCGTCGAGCAGGCTCCGGAGATGGGGATGCACCCCGGGGGATTCGCTACGCTGCTCGACCGAGGAGTGGTGGATGAGTTGATCTACAGCGAAACGGGCAGTGAAGTCCTGATGATTAAACACACGACGTGAGAAGGGTCGCCTCGGCCTCAATGTTTATCGCCAAGCTCCGTTGAATTGCAGACGCAAGTGGATGTGAGCCTGCACGGAGTCGACGAAAGCAGGTGGTGCCGGGCCCCAAATTCCCTTAGCTCGCACTATTAGCAATTGGCAGCGTACCTGTACGGCTCCTTCGCACCAGGCTTCGCTGATTATCTTTCCGCGCTCCACCTCTGTTGAGCTGGGCATTACATTGACTATTCCGGGTTCACCTTTCACGGTTTCAGCACAATAGTGAGCAACACTGAGCAGATTAGTTCTTCCGCAAGTGCGATGCTGTCATAAGCAGAAGAAGTGATGTACTCCAACGCCGCCAGCGTCATTCGGGCTTTGTCCGTCTTGATAAACGCGGCCTAGTCAAATATCAGCGGTCGGCGCTTCAACATGAGTGACTCGGGCAAGCGTCGGTTTCTTATAACTGTCTTCTATAAAAACGGATTCAAGTGAAACAGGAGTCTGCAAATATGGCAACAACATTTATCCCTCTCCATGACCGCGTTCTGGTGCGGCGTATCGAAGAAGCTGGCACGACTCGGGGCGGAATTATCATCCCGGATTCTGCCAAAGACAAGCCACAGGAAGGCGAAGTTATCTCGGTTGGCAACGGCAGGACCAATGACGAAGGCAAACTTTTCCCGCTCGCGCTCAAAAAAGGCGATCACGTTCTCTTCGGTAAGTACGCGGGCACTGAAATCCAAATCGACGGGAACGATTTCCTCATCATGAAAGAGGAGGAAGTTCTTGGCGTGGTCACGGGTGCGGCGAAGCACGAAACCGTGGGCGTCAGGAAGTAAGTTTCGGAAGTGCGATTCGCGCTTTCGAACACGATCTCGTCGCGCGGTCGCGGCAAAGCGACGTTCGACCTTCAATGACGTCCCCTCAGGATGTCCATTCACTAGGTTAGGAGAACGCAGTCATGGCAAAGCAAATTGAACAGGGAGAAGGGTCACGGCAGGCGATCCTCCGCGGCGTCAATATTATGGCGGACGCGGTGAAGGTAACGCTCGGCCCCAAGGGCCGCAACGTGGTAATTGAGAAGAAGTTCGGCTCACCGCTCATCACCAAAGACGGCGTCACGGTAGCCAAAGAAATCGATCTGCAGGATCCTCTCGAGAACATTGGCGCACAGATGGTGCGCGAGGTCGCCTCCAAGACCAGCGACGTAGCCGGTGACGGAACCACCACTGCCACTGTTCTGGCCCAGGCCATTTTCCGGGAAGGCGTCAAGACGGTTGCCGCCGGAGCCAATCCAATGGCTCTCAAACGCGGCATCGAGAGAGCCGTCACCGTCGTTTGCGGCCCCATCGATCCCAAAACCGGTGAGCGTGCAAATGGCGAACTCGACAAACTCTCCAAACCTGTAACCGGTGAGATGATCGCCCAGGTCGGCAGCATCTCCGCCAACAACGATGACACGATCGGCCACATCATCGCAGAGGCAATGAAGAAGGTTGGCAAGGATGGCGTCATCACGGTCGAAGAGTCCAAAACGCTCGAGACCCAACTCGAAGTTGTGGAAGGCATGCAGTTCGACCGCGGCTACCTTTCCCCTTATTTCGTTACCGATCCCGAGCGCATGGAAGTCGCCTTCGAAGATGCCTACATCCTGATCAATGAAAAGAAGATCAGTTCCATGAAGGACATTCTTCCCTTGCTGGAGCAGATATCCAAAAGCGGAATGCCCCTGCTGATCATTGCCGAGGACATCGAAGGCGAAGCTCTGGCGACCCTGGTCGTCAACAAGCTGCGTGGCAGCCTGAAGGTTGCCGCGGTGAAGGCGCCGGGATTCGGCGATCGCCGTAAGGCCATGCTGCAGGACATCGCAACTCTTACCGGCGGAAAGGCGATCACGGAAGACCTGGGCATCAAGCTGGAGAATGTGCAGCTCGATGATCTTGGACAGGCCAAGAAGGTCACGATCGATAAGGACAATACCACCATCATCGAAGGCAAAGGCAAGCCTGGCGATGTTGAAAGCCGTGTGAAGGAGATTCGTGGCCAGATCGAGAAGACAACCAGCGACTATGATCGCGAAAAGCTGCAGGAGCGTTTAGCGAAACTGGTTGGTGGGGTCGCCATCATTAAGGTTGGGGCGGCAACAGAAACAGAAATGAAAGAAAAGAAAGCGCGCGTGGAAGACGCCATGCATGCGACCCGAGCAGCCGTCGAAGAAGGCATTGTGCCCGGCGGTGGCGTGGCTCTGGCGCGCTGCATTCCTGCCCTCGACAAATTGAAACTCGAAGGCGATGAGCAGATCGGGGTGAACATCGTAAAGCGAGCTCTGCAGGAGCCGCTGCGCCAGATCGCTGAAAACGCTGGCGAAGAAGGCGCCATTGTCCTCGGCAGGGTCAACGAGTCGAAGGACAATAACTTTGGTTACAACGCGCTCACCGGCAAATACGAAGACTTAGTCAAGGCAGGAGTCCTCGACCCTACCAAGGTCGTGCGCACGGCCTTGACCAACGCCGGATCGATCGCGTCCCTGATGCTCACCACGGAAGCTCTGATTGCAGACCTTCCGGAAGAGAAGCCGGCAACGGCGGCTTCCAGTGGTCGCGGTGGCATGGGTGACATGTACTAAACGCCCGTGCTCGCCAGCTCGTACATGCGATGGCAATTCGAAGCGCAACGCCTCTTCGCCGGCCATGGATTGTCGAGTTCCTGAGCGAATAAATCCGAGGGTTGACGCCACAAACCGCCCGGAACACTTAAGGCGTTTCAATCTTAACTGGCATGCGGGGATTGTATGCCCGGAGTCCTGATAAGTAATGGAGGATGAGGTAATGGGGAAAACTATAGGAATCGATCTCGGCACCACGAACTCGGTAGTTGCGGTAGTCGAGGGTGGTGAACCTAAGATCATTCCGAATGAGGAAGGTGGTCGAACGACGCCATCGGTGGTGGCTTTCACGAAGGCAGGCGAAAGGCTGGTGGGTCAGGTCGCTAAGCGGCAGGCAATTACCAATCCCGAGAACACCATCTTCTCAATTAAGCGCTTCATGGGGCGTCGCTACGATGAGATCAAAGAAGAACTGAAGACGGTGCCCTTCAAAGTGGAACCGGAAGGTGACCATGTCGTTATCTGGGCGGAAGGCAAGCAATATACTCCTCCGGAAATCTCCGCCATGATCCTTCAAAAGCTCAAGAAGTCGGCTGAGGATTACCTGGGCGAGAAGGTCACTGACGCAGTCATTACCGTCCCGGCCTATTTTAACGACGCGCAGCGCCAAGCGACCAAAGACGCAGGCAAGATCGCCGGACTGGACGTTAAGCGAATCATCAACGAGCCCACCGCGGCCGCGCTGGCCTACGGCCTCGACAAGAAAAAGGACGAAACCATCGCCGTCTATGATTTCGGTGGCGGCACCTTCGACATCTCGATCCTTGAGGTCGGCGATGGCCTCATTGAGGTAAAGGCGACCAATGGCGACACGCACCTGGGCGGCGACAACATCGACCAGCACATGGTGGACTGGCTCGTTGACGAGTTCAAGAAAGCCGAGGGCCTTGACCTGCGTGCCAAAGGCAATGAGATGGCTCTCCAACGGCTGCGTGATGCAGCCGAACGCGCCAAGATCGAGCTTTCCACGACGATGGAGACCTCGATTAATCTTCCATTTATCACCGCTGACGCCACCGGGCCAAAGCATCTGGTAAAACAGCTGACGCGCGCCAAGCTGGAATCAATGGTCGAGGAGCTCATTCAGCGATCTGTGCCGCCTTCCAAGCAATGTGTCAAGGACGCAGACGTTGACACCAGCAAGATTGATGAAGTCGTGCTGGTGGGTGGGCAAACTCGCATGCCTCGCATTCAGCGACTCGTGAAGGAACTGTTCGGAAAGGAAGGCAATAAGGGCGTGAATCCGGACGAGGTGGTCGCAGCTGGTGCGGCAATTCAGGGTGGCGTGCTCAAGGGCGAAGTGATCCCTACACTGACCAGATTGCCAACGCGAGCTACGTCAACAATCCAGAGGGTTTCGACGGCACAACGGGAGAGTTCGGCGCGGATGACCCGTCAAAGCTGATGGACATGGGAGTTCTCATAATTCGCTTTACCTACTTACGCAAGCTCCTACAGGCCGACTCCATGAAACCAGTGGCAGCGCAACAAATGAGCCTTCCGGCTGGGAGATAGACGAAGTAGCGGCCAACTGCGGCGTTCTCTCGGCTTTTGGACTTACGCACTCACAGGCGGATGATACGGCAGCTTCCGGCGGTGATGAGTGGATGGCATGGCCCTCTGAGGGCGGCGCGATCATCTTTGGCGGAGGGCAGGTAGAAAAGATCAGCCAAGAGATTCAGCCGAACTGGTATGACCCGACACGGCCTAACAATGGCCTGCAAATCAATATGGCGGCTTCGCTGACGGCGTGGGGAGTGAATGACCCTGTGCAACGTCTGCTGATGTTTGGCTTACCAATAGGAACGGCAACCGCCCGAACAGGATTTATGTCCTCAACTATCGGAATCTGGGCAGTGCGCAGTCAATAGCGAACAGCCCTCCGTTCCATCCCTCGTTCGCGGGCAAGTTGATTGCAACGGACAACTCCCGCAAGTGGGCACCGTGGCATATCCAGGCAAATTGCGCGGCGCGAATGTACCGCGCTGCCGGTGCACTCTCGTTGGTTCTAGGCGGCGGCAACAG
>CAVRWP010000002.1:0-451455 GCA_963724965.1 uncultured Acidobacteriaceae bacterium | reverse complement strand
GGTGGAGCGCCGGTTGAGGGCGTGAGCCACGCGCCTGTTATGATTGGCGCCGCAGGACATGTTCAACCTCCCTCGTCATGAGGGAAGATGCGAACACTAGATCGTACGTCTCAAGGGGTGCAAAAGCAACTCGCCCTTGCCGATGAGGTCTTCGGGGCCCTTACCTCCCGAGGCACCGCCGCCAGGAATTGAGTGCACCGTGGTTGAGGTCGCACCCCGGTCAGAGCCTCAGCCGCACTGAACAGGATGACTGCCCCGATGACGGACTGCGGCAGGGACGTGACCATCACCCCTGGCGTCGTGGGTGTAGTTCAGCGGCGGTGGCGGCTGCCGCAGTCCCCCGGCTGCAGCGGCCACGCAGGCCGGCCCCACTGACGGTCTCCTGAGGCCCGTAGTCGTAGACCATGCCGGCTGCCGCTGACTTCTATGGCGGCCAGCGCCGCCCCCTGCCACCATCGGGCGAGGGGCGGTGGTCAGTGACAGGACGAGTGCGGGTCAGGGCGGCGTGAGAAGATAGGCCTTCAGTACTGCACCAGACGCGTACCAGCCAGCCGTGCCTGCTCAGCCCCAGTTCACCCAGCCGGGAGGGATGACGATCGCCTGGCCGCCGTCGATGGCCGCAGAAGGCGCAATCGTGTTATACACGGACAAAAGGGGGGACTCCGGTATCCCAGTCGCCCGCCTGCAGCGAGGTCCACTGCCTCGGGGAAGACGGCGTTGGGTGCGACCTGTACCGAGAGGATCGACAGGACGGGCCAGCGTGAGAGGATGATGCGGCCGTTGCCGGTGCCGTTCTGGACGGTTACCCGGTAGTCGTGGCTGGTCACCTGTTCCCAGTCGATGGTGGCGCGGAGGACCTGGTTCACGTAGCCGAGGCAGCCCTGGCCGTCGCGCGGCCGAGGATATTGGTCTGCTCTGCTGTCCGCTGAGCGGGTGTTCACGTCACGGCCCGGGCGGAAGCGAGCCCCAGCTGATGCCTGGAACGTATGTTGGCGCGACAGCAGTTCGGGGATCGTGCAATACGGAGTTGCGCCTGCTGGGTATACCGGCGTCGTCATGAGGGGCTTTCACCTCGCCCCCGTGTGGCTCTGGCGGTGCAGCGGTGCGCTCAGCGCGTGCATGCGGCTACCTGCTGGGATCGCGCGGGCACGAGACCGCGTGCGGTGCGCCGTGAGGTGCCCCCGCACTCAGCCGCCAGTGCCCGGACTGCGCGTGCACGTGCCCGGACAGACAGGTGCGACCCGGAGTGTCATGAGGTTGCGGAGCGGGAGCGGGCTAAGGCCGCAGGGCCGCGCAATCCCCGGCACCAGGGCGTGGCGGTGACCGGCTTGCCGCTGCCATCCCGGTGATCCTCGGCTGGATGCGAGTCGTTGAGCCGGTGCTCAGGGTGGATGGCCGCGCTCATGTGCGAGTGCCACACCACGGCCCCGGCTTCGTGGATGACCGCGCCGGTCTCATGATGGGCGACCGGCTCGGTGGTGATGCAGTCGATGACACAGCAGCCGCAGTCGTGGCGCTCGCAGCGAGCATCGCCCGCAGGCTGAATGCGCTGGATGAACGCCATTACGACCCCCTGGTGAACAGGTAGGGTAGCCGGCCGGGCTGAGCGAAGACGGCGTGGACGGCAGCGGGTGGGCGCTGGCCTGCACATAGGCGTTCCCCGCTAGTGGTCGCGCCAACGTTATACCCGCTCATGCAGTAAAATGTCGCGGTCGTGTTGTCGCTCATGACATGGCCGCCCCCAGTCGCCCAGATTAGGCGTGATCGTGGACCCCAGGGAAATCGTGGCGTCACCGATGGCAGGGCAGAGGTGGATGGCGCCGCTGGTAGCGTGGCTCCAGCTCGTCTGAGCGCTGGAACCCGAGTTCCGCTATTCGTGTAGGCCTCGAAGCTCATGTTGCCGGACGAGTTAGCGACGTGGACGACCCAGTTCGACAGGGAAGAGACCTGCTGGATCGCAGCCGCATGTAGGTGGCGCTGTTCGCTCCCTGCGTGAACGGGTTGGTGCTGGTGCTGCTGGTGAGTATGTAATCGGCGTGTCTGCCCAAATCCCCGGCGGGTCCCTGAAGCGTCGCCGCGCCCAGAGCCGCCAGGAGTGCCGCGTTGCTGGCCGCGTTCTGGCCGGTACCCCCGTTCGCCAGGCTCACGGGCGTGCTGAGGCTGAGCGTGTTCCCGGTCTTGCTCAGCCCGGTCCCCGCCGTGATCTCCCCCGCGCCGGAGAACTGCGTCCAGGTGATCGCCGTGGTCGCGCCGATCGTGAACGGCCCCTCCGACGCCACGGTGAACCCGGCCCCGGCGTTGGCGGTGCCCTGCTCGGTGAAGACGAACGCGCCCGGGACCTGGGCGGCGGTGTTCATGTCGGTGGCGCGGGTCAGCACGTAGGCGACGCCGATGGCCTCGGCGAGCGTGCAGGTGTAGATGCCGTTATTGGCGGCGGTCGCCTCGTTCTTGACCAGCACCCGGTCGTTCAGGGCGACGGCGATGCCGTTGACGGTCAGGACACCCGTGGCGACGCCGGTCAGGGTCGCGCCCACCCCGGACGAGCCGTTGGCCTAGACGTTGGAGGGCAGGGCTGCGGCGGCGGCTTCCTGGACGCTCGGCTTGACGGACAGGCCCCATAATCCTCGTCGTCGCGTTCGCGTTCCTTGTGTCAACCGAAGCTCAACAGTATAAAGTGCTCCACAATTTTGGAGGGCCGGAGGATGGCTACATCCCGTACGCCGGAGTGACGTTCGACTCCCATGGCAATATCTTCGGGACAACAGCGTACGGCGGAGCAGGTGTGTGTTCCTATTGTGGAATGGTGTTCGAGCTCACGCCGAACGGGGACGGTAACTGGACGGAAAGCACCGTACATGACTTCACCGGATCGGATGGTCAGAGGCCCATAGCGGGGATCACTATTGATCCGAAAGGGAATCTGTACGGTGCTGCCGAGGATGGGGGGAGCAACCACAGCGGAACAGTCTACAAAATTGTTCCATCCTCCCCGGGCGCTTGGGTGTTTTCTATACTGAGCACGTTTCCGCCTGGAAGTGGAAGTCCGACAGGCAATGTCCTCCTTGATACCGCTGCTCGTATGTACGGAACAGCTGAGGTTGTCTATTCGCTCAACCAAGTAACCCCCGTGGGCCAATGGTACGAACTCGTGCTACATGAAGAATCTCAGCCATTTGGAACCTTGGTCATGGATGGCGACGGCAATCTGTATGGAACGACATATAGCGGGGGGACCCATGGTGCAGGCAGCGTGTTCGAACTCAGTTTCGATCCTATGCTGACTGTGTGGACAGAAACCGTGCTGTATTCGTTCAGCGGCGGTTCGGATGGATCCAATCCACTAGCCGGAGTGATCTCTGACGCAGTCGGTAATCTGTACGGAACGACCGTATACGGCGGCTTGGCTAACTTGGGAGTTGTTTACAAGCTGACGCATCAACCTGATGGGACGTGGAGCGAGACTGCCTTGCATTACTTTACTGGCGTCCCCGATGGGGCTTATCCATCTTGTGCCATGACACTCGATTCGCAAGGACACCTCTATGGTGTTACTTCCGCAGGCGGCCCAGCAAACTGGGGTACCGTTTTCAGAATGACGCCCACTTCTGGAGGTCAATGGGCGGAATCTACGCTTTACTCATTCACGGGCGGGCTTGATGGAGGAGACCCTTACTCCGGCATTACGTTTGACGCGGCGGGTAACATTTACGGCACAACCCAATGGGGCGGACTGTACGGCCAAAACGGCGGAGTGGTGTACGAGATCGTCAATCCGTCCCTCTAGCTCGGGACAATTGGCGATAAATCCCCATAGCACTCATTGGCTCCGGCGAGGGGTTTTGAGTGAAATCGCCTGATTACAGGAAGACTCTGTCGGTGTCTCACCAACGCAGGGCCCTAGTCGCGCGAACGCACGTTCCCTTACTTATCGCATGCCGCAAACTAACCCGCTATCACTGTAGGAGCACAGGAGAGCATATGACACGATCCAGGCTGCGGAATTCAATTTTGCTGGCGGCTCTGCTTTACGGGTTCACGACGTTCCTGCCGGCCCAAAAGTTGACCACGCTGTACAGCTTCGCCGGTAGTGACGGCGCCCAACCCTATGCCGGGTCTAGTGCAAGGCAGCGAGAACTACGGCACCACCGTGGACGGCGCAACATGAGTTTGGTACGGTCTTCAAAATCACGTCCAGCGGCACCCTAACCACCGTCTACAACTTCGCCGGTAGTGACGGCGCCCAACCTGCTGCCGGGTTAGTGCAAGGCAGCGACGGCAACTTCTACGGGACAACCTTCATTGGCGCGGCAAATAACCCGGGCACCGTCTTCCGTCTGGGCGTGGTTCGTCCGTGCGCAACATGCGTCCCGTGAGCTGGCGATGAAATTTGTCGTAGCTGATCAGGGAAGTCGGTTCCAGGCCGGGGAAAGCTCGCCAATGTCCGGACGTTAGCGGAGCTGGCGATAAATCCCCATATCACAAGTGACCGCGTCCGTCGCGGGATGATGAGTGAAATGGCCTGCCTGATTTCAACAGTTGGCTCACACCACCTCTCCGCGGTCCGGCGGACGCCGAAAACAGAACCTCTTGGGTTGAAGAAAAGCGAAGCTGGTTTCTACTTTTTGGTGTCGCGAATGAGCGCGATCGGGGTACTATTCGTGGGCTTAAGGGACAGGTCGCGAAAGTGAAATTACACCGCTGCGAGGATTTAGCCCATGCAACCTCAGGCACTCGTATCACTGTCACGCAACATCGTCCTGGCTGGAATAGCCTCAATCTCGATAACCTTCGTTGAGCTTCCCCTGTTTGCACAGAACGTGGTTGCTCCGACGGCTGTGCAGGCAGCGAAGGATTCCCGCTTCGCGTCACGGCTCACCCCTCCAGCAAAGCGGCCCGCGTCACGGCTGAATCCGCAGCCTAAATCTCGCAGTGGACCGGGGGAATTTCTCCTCTATGACAATGGACCCATCAACGGCTCTGGCAACGCCTGGGCGTTCAACTCCGGATTTATCGTTAGCGACAGCTACACGGTCACGGGGATCGACAACCCCCCTGTCGAAGGAATGAGCTTCGGAGTCTGGCTATTCCCCGGCGATACCCTGCAAACGGCCGAACTCTCCATCACCTCGAGCGAAAATGGCGGTACGTCCTACTTCGATCAAACCGTGAACTTCACTCAGTCCGGTTGTGTGTCGAACCAGTACGGCTTCAACGTATGCACAGTCACCACCACCTTCTATGGTTCGGAGCAGAATGGTACGTTCTGGGTGAACCTGCAGAATGCGTCCGTCACCAACGGCGATCCGGTGTACTGGGACGAGAACAGCGGAGCCGGGTGTGGGTCGCAAGGGTGCCCGTCGCTAGCCTCCGAAAACAGCGTTGGAACCATTCCTTCGGAATCGTTCAGCGTCCTGGGCTCGTGCCCGCCAGCAGATAAGCCGGCGACCCAGGCAAAGGCCGTCACGGTTGCACCGTCCCCCACCCAGACTTATCAAGTGATTTACAACTTCACGGGCGGCGTGGACGGCGGCGAGCCCTACAGCGGTTTGATAGTCGATGCTGCAGGCAATCTTTACGGCATGACCAGCGGCTTTCCATCAAAGCAAGGCATCGTATTCAAGCTATCTCCGACTGCCTCCGGTTGGCAGTTCACCCGTCTGTATTCGCTGCCAGGTGAGGATAGTGGTACTTACGGCACGCTTGCTTTCGCCCCAAATGGAACCCTCGTCGGCACAGCCCCCGTTGCCGGAGATTATGGCAATCTCTTTACTCTGTCTCCTTTCAGCCATGTATCGCCGACTGCCCTAAATACGTGGATGTACAGGCTGCTGCATGGTTTTACCGACGGCGACGATGGCGCCTTTCCAAGTGGAAGTTTCGTAGTCGATAACTCGGGCAATATCTATGGAACGACCCAGGCGGGAGGCGCTAACCAGGGCACTGACGGCCGCGGCGGTACGCTCTACGAATACACCAATGGCAGCCTCGACGTGTTGCATGCTTTTCCCGCCTTTCCTGGCGACGGCAAAACTCCAGTAGGTATGCTGAGCGGCCCGAATGGCTTCTACGGCATTACTGAACTTGGTGGCAGCTATGGCAGCGGAACGCTATTCACCACAGCAGGAGGCTACCAGGTCCTTCATAACTTCACGCAATATACAGAAGGCAATCCAATGAGTGTGGCCGCAGACCAGGCGGGGAATCTGTACACCACATCCGGCTTTTCTCCCAGTCCTTGCGAGCAGCAACAAGGACGGGTCTTCTCGTTATCTGCACCGAGCTGGACCCCCACCACGTTGGCATCGTTCCAGGGGGAGTTTTTGTCCTGGATATCGACGGACACTCTCGGAAATGTTTATGGCACAGAAGAATTCCTCGGAGCCGGCCATGGCAGCGTGTTCAAGCTGGCTTGTTGCTGGACTTACACCGATCTCCACGACTTTTCCGGTTCGCCTGATGGTGAAGCTCCTACAGCCGGCCCCGTAGTCGATGCTCAAGGCAACATCTACGGCACTACCGCGTACGGCGGAGCGTATGGGTTCGGCACGGTATGGAAGATTTCGCCGTAATGGCGGGGCTGGCGAGCAACTTCAAAGTCTTCACTCTCACAACCTCCGAACTGTTGCTGCATTTCCAGCAATATCAGGTTGAACCCTCATTTCTCGTCCCGATTCGATAGCTTGCACTGTTACGGCAAAAACTAGTCATTGCAATCGCGGATGAACTGTTGTATCTGCTTAATCAGCGGCTTAACCATTCCTGATTTGTATCTCGCGGCTTAGGCCACGCTGCCCTTTCCTGGCAGTGAAGCCCGGATGCAGTGGTTCTGCCCAATTTCTTCGTCGCCACAGGATGTTCAACTTGGACCGGACCATACGTTCGGAAGACAAGGAAACGAACCATGCCACTTCGCCCTCAGCACTTGCTGCGCCATTTAGCCCTTTTCGGGTTGATGTTCTTTGCCGTCCATTCCTATTCGCAATCGACTACGACCCTTTACACCTTCACCGGCGGAGCCGATGGTGGCAATCCTAAGTCGACTCTCATTATGGATCCCGCGGGAAACCTGTACGGCACAACCACGACGGGCGGATCCGCGGCCAATGGCACGGTGTTTGAGATCGACGCTTCCCAGAACTTCTCGATAATTCATAGCTTCGGCGCCAGCGAAGGCCATCCCATTTACGGACTGGTGATGGATTCCTCCGGCAACCTGTACGGCACCACGTACAATGGCGGCGCCTATGGCCTGGGAACGATCTTCAAGATTGATCCCTCCGGCAACTATTCCGTGCTGCATGACTTCGACGGAGCGGGAGGAAGTAATCCCTACGGGCCGCCGGTAGTCGATACCACGGGAAATCTGTTCGGCACGGCTTCTTCCGGTGGTACCGGGGGGCTGGGCACCGTCTTCGAACTCGATGCCTCCAACAATTATTCGGTCCTCCACAACTTCGCCGGTGGAAGCACCGATGGCAGCACTCCGCATGGCGGCCTGGCACTAATAGCTTCTTCAGGAGTTCTGTACGGCACAACCTTCAACGGAGGCCCGGCTGACGCCGGCACGCTCTTCACTATCGACCAGGCGGGCGACTTCGTCCTGAAGTACGCCTTCACAGGCGGTAGTGATGGCGGCAATCCTGTAGCTGGTCCGGTAGTCAGCTCCGACGGCTCGGTTTATGTCAGCGCCAGCACCGGCGGATATGCAGGCTCGAGCTATGGAACGATTCTGAAGTACGACACCAGCGGCGGCTATCCGTGGATCAGCTTTGCCGGCGGAAGCGACGGCGCTACCCCGTATGCTGCGCCCGTTCTGGATGCTGGTGGACGCCTTTATGGCACGACATTCTATGGTGGCGCGGGCAACGGTGGCATCCTCTTCGGTCCCACGTCTCAGCAGTCCTACTCCGTTCTTTACAGCTTTACGGCAGCCGGCGGAATCAATCCCGGCGGCCTTTTACTCGACACCAAGGGCAATCTTTACGGGGTCACGACGAACGGCGGGAATTTGCTGTACGGAACGGTGTACAAGTTTGCAGCGACCGCCAAGATCACGGCCCCGGCGGACCACTCCCTTCTGAGCGGGAGCACCGTGAACTTTACCTGGCTGCCGGAGGGAGGAGCGACATCGTACCAGATCTGGCTGGGCTCGACGGCGGGGACCGACGACATCGGCTACGTGGGCACCAGCGACACGGCCGCGACCTTCACCACCGTTCCAACCGATGGGCGAGCTGTGTACGCGACCCTCTATGGATACGCCAACAACACATGGTCGGTGCAGGACACGGCGATCTACCAGGCCGCAACCGCGAGCAAGGCTCACATACTGAGCCCGGCTAACGGAACCATACTCCCCGGTAGTGCGGTGACGTTCACATGGTCGGCAGAGACAGGCGGGGCTTCCTATCAGCTTTGGCTGGGCTCTACCCCCGGCAGCTATGACCTCGGCGTGGTGGGAACATCGAACCTTCAAGGCACGTTCACGAACCTGCCGACCGATGGGCGAAATGTGTATGCCACGCTGTGGGGGTACGACACCACCGGCACCTGGTCGGTTCAGGACACAGCGTCGTACCTGGCCGCGTACACCACGAAGGCGGTCATCACCAGTCCGGCCAAGGGCTCGACCTTCACCGGACTCAGTATGAATTTCACCTGGACGGCGGAAACGGGAGCCACCTCGTATCAACTTTGGGTTGGATATTCTCCCGGCCAGCATGACATCACGTACGGAGAGACGACCGGTCTTTCAGTGACGGTTAGTGGCCTGCCGCGAAGCGGAGTGCCGGTGTACGTAACGTTATGGGGATACTCGGGAGGCGCGTGGTCTGTGCAGGACACTGGCCGTTACACATCGCTTCTGAGCGTCGTGGTGATGTCGCTGGTGCTGGACCGTTCCGGCTCCATGGCCAGCGATGGTGGCTCGACCGCGCTGCAAGCTGCCGTTCCCGCCTTCGTTAGCGACTTCACCAATGGCTTGGATTACATGTCGCTGATCACCTTCGCCGACAATGCCCGGATTGATGTGCCGGTGACCTCGAACTTCCAATCGCCGATCGATACCGCCGTGTCCGCACTGGTGTTTAGACGGCGGCACCTTCGGTACGGGCGCCGGCAGCGGACCTCTGTCGAGCACCACCAACGGCCCGCCGATCTCGCTGGCAGACCTGCAGAACAACAGCCTGATGCTGCCACCCGGCTCTCAGATGGAGAAGGTCATGGTTTATTTCACAGACGGGCTGATGAATATCATTCAGGATACTTACTCTTGCCAGAATGCGCCCCCGGGGCCGGGTAATGTCACCTATAACGTCGGGGGATACGACAGCGGGGCTGCTTTCGACTTCTTCGATCCTACAAAAGACACGTGGCCGACGGGCGATCTCAGCTATTACTATTCGGGCACGAACGGACCATCCGGAAGCGGAATGGGATGCCAGTAATAGCGAAGCAACGGTCTTCTGCAATGGGAATCCGCCGTACAACGCTATCTACTCGTGCAAGGGTGTCACGACCTTCCCATCGCAGCAGTACGGTACAGGGGAAGCCTTCAGTCGCGCGGCCATCACGGCTGAGGCGCAGTATCGAGCCATCTATACGGCGAATCAGATGGGAACCGAAACGCCAGTGCCGACTTACATCTATGTGATTGGACTGGGAGCAGATATCACTACCCCAAGCACGGAGGCATTCCTGGCGACCTTAGCCAATGATTCCTCCGGTCTCTGGGGTAATACCTTCAACCCAGCGCGGCCGGCCGGCGGTTTTTATCCCGTACCAAACTGTCCGTCGCCGACTTGTACCGCTTCGCTAAATGCCGTGTTTCAGATGATCAACGCGAGAATCCTTCCGTGATGCGCAGTTGAGCCGATCCTGAAATCGGTGCCGCTCCATCGCGGCCTTTCGGATGTCGCAGTGCGGAGGCTTCCAGCGACGAGGTGGCAAGAGTAGCGTGCGATCGAGACGTTCGCGTGATGCGTTTGCTTTTGCCTTCGGTAAGGACGTCATCAATCTAAACCTGAATAGTGGCGGACGTTTAAGCGCTGTAAGATGGCCGCGAGGTTAACTGGCGAGAAATCGCCTTATCACTGATTGACGCCGGACGGGAGTACCTTCTGGTGAGCTTCGATGTGGCCTGTTCTCCCCAACAATCCGTATGATCAGTCATTGCTCGTTAGGGCGCTTGCGGTACGGCATTAGAGTCATGATCAGAATGCGAGCCTCGGCCAAATATGAAGTTTTTCACCCGTGTTTTCGTATACCGGCAGTGGCTTTGCTATTGGTGTTGGCCAGTTGCGGTGTGGGTGGGCTGAACGCTCAACAATCCGCTGGGTCCCACGCCAAGCCGCACCAGCAGATCGTCGTGAGGATTCGGAATGGCAAAACGGGAATGCCAATATGGGTCGCTTCACCGTATGTATTCCTCGGTAATACCGATCCGCAGAAGGACACCGAGTCTTACAGAAGGACGGAGTGGTGGGGAGATGCTCACGTTGATGTTTCAGCAGCGCAGCCTAGGGAAGTGAGAGTGTGGGTTGATTATATTGACCGTGATTGCCGATACGGGGACGATTTCAAGCGATTCCTAACCTTCGATTTCGCCGGCAATACTCTCCGAAACACGGAGGCGTATGACATAGATACGATACTCTCAACCGGAATCGTGACTCGCAATCTCTGTAGCAGCAAAACTCAGCAGCCTGAGCCGGGTGTTCTGACTATCTTCGTCATTCCAGAGACACTCAAAGAGCTTTGGAACAACTGAACCGGCACATCTCGCGGCTATCGCAAAAGTACAGCCCGTCATAGTTGTCGGGAATCGCCATCACGCTCACTGACCGCTGCCAAGGGTTTTTAGGGTGATGGCCAGCTTACGTCCACGGCCTCGATCACAGGCTTCGATCCCCATAAAACTTAACTTGACTCCAGAGTACTTTGTGATGCAAAGTATTCCGCATGAAAATGCCTCATGATGTTTCTATCCGTGTCGGAAGCGGGTTGATTGCGGGCGCTGGAATCGCGGCTGTGGATAACTTCGCATTCGGCGGAGAGGTCAGCCCAATCGTGATTGTCGGAATGCTCCTCGTCTTTGGCGCTGCCGTCGGAATGCTCTGGGGAGGTCGCGCAGCCATTGCCGCTGCAATCGCTTGGGTCTGGTTGCCGATGTCGCACGCGTTGAAACACCTGATGCGTCTGCCAGACACAATCCATCCGAACACGTATGCTTCGCTTCTGAAGCTCGGGGCCTTCACCTTTGTCGTTACAGCAATCGGTCTAGGATTCGGACTGGCGGTTCGCCGACTTTCTCGGCGGGCGCCCATCTAAGAATGTGCGAGAGCGGGCCGATGCCCCGACGGTGTCGATAGAACGCCACATGACAGGTGTCCCGCTTCGGGAACGTAGGTTACGATAAAGCCTGAGCAAAACAACTATCGGAGATGCCGGGCCACCATGAAACGCATTCTCACGATCCTCATAGGACTCATCGGACTTGCACTGTTTGTGCCTGTTGCTGCTGCCGTCGGCGAGAACGCTCCGTATCAAACGCTTTCTGTGGCTGATAAAGCACTGTTACAACCACAAATCGAGCGGTGGATTCGAGATCAGCTGCGGCACGATTGGGCCGATCTATGGGAGATTCAGGACCAGACTCCGGAGTTGAAGAACGAACTGCTGTCCGGGCAGAGGAACGCACCCAACCTTGACCGCAACCAGTATGCACAAGCGATGAAAGAAACCATCGGCGTGGGCTATCCCGAAATCAAGGGATTCAGGTTAATCGAGGTTGACCGGGAAAGTGATGGCTTCCAAGTTGTCGGTTGCGCGAATCTTCAGCGTGAGGAATGGAAGCAGACTAGCGTTCAATACATCCATGTAAGAGTCGCTGGCGGCAAAGTGCTTTTCGCGTGGCCTGACGGAAGCGCAGATGAATGCAACCTGTAGCTGCGCTAAGGCGATCAAAGGCGAGACATCCCCATCTCGCTAGTGATCCGGTCAGCCTCGAATCAGCCAAACAACTGGTGAAGGCCTTAAATCAACCCGCAATCTCAGATAGTTTGCTGGCGGCTTTCTGCCTGAATTTGGCCGTGGCTGCAAAAGCGGTCCGGAAGGACGCAGCGTTTTATTTCTTCGGCCGCGACTCCGGGGGAACCAAGCCGGCCAGGCGGTAGTAGACAACGAGTTGGCCATAGTGTTCGCCGCTGTGCTCGATCAAACCATAGGCGATGTCGAGAACGCGAGCTTCCTGATGCCCATAGGGAACCGTGGCGTTCAGTCCCTTTTCACCCTTGGATTGAATCGCTGCCGCGCCATCGGCGACGGATTTCTTTACGAATGCAACCACGTCTGCCTTCGTTTTGTAATTCTCGCGCTTCGGATCTTCTACCGCTGAAAGCTTTTTTCCCATCACGGAATCGGTCAAGAAATAGTTCGCGCCGGCGGCGTGCAGCAACTGCTCAGCAAAGCTGCGTTCCGCGGGAGTGGGCTTGAAATCATATTTGTCCTCAGGGAAATCTTCGGCCATGGCTACCAGTTTGCCGCCAATCTCGTTCCAGGAATCGAGCACAACCTTTAATTCCGGATCGGCGGGCTTAAGGGCAGCGTCTTTCTTCATGGCGTCTTGCGCATGAGCCGGCAATGCGAACGCCAGCGCGAGCAGGACAATAGCGAGAAACGGACGTCGATTCATTGCGTTCTCCAGGATTAAACTTCGCGAACGTTGAGCCGGGTCATTGTATCCGACAGGGATTTGGAAGGAAAGCCAGCGGGTATCACAGTTCCATGCGGCGAAACCATACGACCTGCGAATGGTTAGCGATCAATCGCTGCAGACAGCCCGGCCTGTGCCGATCTCTCGCCGCGAATACTGGATCAACGGCGACAGCGTTCACTAAGCCGCATTGCGGAAGCAGTTGATCTTACGCGGTACGAAGGGTACTGGTTACTTCTTGGCAATCATGAGGCCAACGATTACTAACAGCCACATCAGTCCGCCAATCACAACCGCCGCTTTGTTTAAGACGGTAAATGTGCTATTGCGATCGTGGTCAGGGTCTGCCGCCAAATTTATGGCGTTCACCGTTCGCTGGACCGGTAACAGAAACAGCACCGAGATAGTAGAAAGGAGAAACAGCGGAGTGACGCTGAGCAGAACGAAAATCATCCAGCCGGCAGCACACCCGACAGGTGAAAAGGATGGAGAAATGTTCTGGGCTTTTGCCGTGGCTCGAATTCTTCGGAACAGGGGATAGCAATAGAAAATAGCGAAGGCGACTCTGCATAACAAAGAAATGGTGGATTTTTCCCGTTCCCTCACGTAGTACCAGTGACCAAAAAGCCAAAAGGACTGATAGAGATTAAAGGTGCAAAGCGACATGACCAGTAGCTTTGCAAGGGATACAGGGAAATACCTAGGCCCGGCGGAAGCGGCGGGTTCCAGTTCACGGGCGTCCTGCGTTAGTAGTTCCCCCATGATCACTTCCTGACGCGATGTGCGTAACGGAGAATCGACGCAGTGTAACTCAGTTTGAACTTATGGGGAATCTTTAAGATGACAGAATTGCGAGGCGGACTGGGAGTTCCCTCGATAGACCAGGATTTCGCTCAAACCTCGGCAAGACTTCAATTCGCACTTCAACAGGTAATAGCGTTCTTTCGCCTCCAACGAAAAGCCCCACCCAAGCAAAACCGGCTTCCACCCCAACGAGCGCAACCGCGGCGCTCGCCGGGGACCCCGGTGCTTGGATGGGGCACTGTTGATTTTCTTTTATCGGAGCCTACTACTTCGCGCGACCTTGCACAGGAAACGCGACCTGCGCGTTCTTAGGCTCCGCAGCACTTCTTGTATTTCTTGCCGCTGCCGCAGGGGCAGGGATCGTTGCGGCCGACTTTGTCGCCGCGGACGACCTGCTGCACCGGTTGCATCTCGCCGCCGCCGGCCATGCGCGCCTGCTCCAGTTCGCGCCGCTTGCGGCGCTGGAAGGCTTCTTCCATGTCGTCCATCGAAGTCGTGGCGCGGCCGCGATGATCGGTGGTAAACGAGCCGCTGGCCTCGCCGTTGAAGTCGCCACCCGCGCTCACCCGCGCAGGCGCAGGGCGCTGCTGCGGCGATTCGATGATCTGCATGAGATACAGGTAACGGACGGTGTCTTCCTCGAAGCGGCCCATCATGGCTTCGAACATGTCGAACGACTCGCGCTTGTACTCGACCAGCGGATCGTGCTGTCCGTAACCGCGCAGGCCGATGCCTTCGCGCAGGTGGTCCATCGACAGCAGGTGATCTTTCCACTGCTGATCGAGCACGCTCAGCATGATGATGCGCTCGTGGTGGCGCATCGCCGGCGCCCCAATGAGTCCTTCTTTGGCGTCGTAGCGCTCCCGGAGCTTGTCGAAGATGCTGTCGCCGAGTTCCTGGCGATTGAGCTTCTCGGCATCCACGCCTTCCTTCTCGAAGTCGACGCCGAAGCGGGTGAACACATCGTTCTTCAGGCCCTTGACGTCCCAATCCTGCGGACGCGTGTCCTTGCCGGCGTACTCGTCGAGCAGGCCGCCGAGAATGTCGCGCACATAATCCTGAAGGATGAGTTCTTTCTGATCGATGCCTTCCAGCAACTGCCGGCGTAGTCCGTAGACCGCCTGGCGTTGCTTGTTCATCACGTCGTCGTATTCGAGAACGTGTTTGCGCGACTCGAAGTTCTGCCCTTCAACGGCCTTCTGCGCAGCTTCAATTCGTCGCGTGATGAGCTTCGACTCGATGGGGACGCCTTCTTCCATGCCCAGCCGCTGCAGCAGGTTTGACACCCACTCCTTGGCGAAGATGCGCATCAGGTCATCTTCCAGCGAAAGGTAGAAGCGCGAAGCGCCGGGATCGCCCTGACGGCCGGCACGGCCGCGAAGCTGATTGTCGATGCGGCGCGCTTCGTGACGCTCGGTGCCGAAGATGAACAGCCCACCTAGCTTGATGACTTCGTCGTGCTCGGCGTCGGTGGACTGTTTGAACGCCTGCAACATCTCATGCCACTTCGCGGTGTCGACTTTGTACTCCACGCCGCCGTAGTAGAAGTAAGTGACATTGGGATCGTCGGGCTCGCGCTGTCACTTCGCCGGCGACCGCCTTCACCGTCTGCGCCAGGCCTTTCTTCAGCGCCTCCTGCTTGGCCATGAACTCGGGATTGCCGCCGAGCAAGATGTCGGTGCCGCGGCCGGCCATGTTGGTCGCGATGGTGATTGCGCCCTTGCGTCCGGCCTGCGCCACGATCTCGGCTTCCTTCTCGTGGTACTTGGCGTTCAGCACGACGTGCTTGATGCCTTTTTTCTTCAGCAGCTCGGAGAGCCGTTCGGACTTTTCTACCGAGGTGGTGCCGACCAGCACCGGCTGCCCGGTCGAAGCAAGCTTCTGGATTTCATCCGCCGCAGCGAAGTACTTTTCCTTCTCCGTGCGGTAGACCACGTCGGAATTTTCAATGCGCAGCAGTTGCCGGTTGGTCGGGATGACGACCACTTCCAGCTTATAAATGTTGTCGAACTCAGCCGCTTCCGTCTCCGCCGTACCGGTCATGCCGGCCAGCTTTTTGTACATGCGGAAGTAGTTCTGGAAGGTGACGGTGGCCAGCGTCTGGTTCTCGCGCTCGATCTTGACGTTCTCTTTGGCTTCGACAGCCTGGTGCAGGCCATCGGACCAGCGGCGTCCCGGCATCAGGCGGCCGGTAAACTCGTCGACGATCAGGACCTCGCCATCCTTCACTACGTACTCGACGTCGCGGCGATACAGCGCGTGCGCCTTGATGGCGGTCTCGACGTGATGCTTCAGATCCCAGTTCTCGGGATCGGCGATGTTGCCGATGCCCAGCAGGCGCTCGACTTTCTCCCATCCCGGATCGGTGACGGTGATGGTGCGGTGCTTCTCGTCGACGACGTAGTCGCCGGTGAGAACCTTGTCTTCGCCCAGACCCTTTTCAATCTCTTCGCCCATCTCCAACTGCGGGATGATGCGGTTCACCTTGTAGTACTTGTCGGTCGACTCTTCGCTCTGGCCGCTGATGATGAGCGGGGTACGGGCTTCGTCGATCAGAATGGAGTCCACTTCGTCGACGATGCCGAAGTTGTGGCCGCGCTGCACGCAATCGTTCAGGTCGAACTTCATGTTGTCGCGCAGGTAGTCGAAGCCGAACTCGTTGTTGGTGCCGTAGGTGACGTCGGCGCCGTAGGCTTCCTTGCGCTGCATGTCGTCGAGGTCGTGCACGATGACGCCAACGGTCAGGCCAAGGAAGCTGTAGAGCTGGCCCATCCACTCCGAGTCGCGCTTGGCAAGGTAATCGTTGACCGTGACCACGTGTACGCCGCGTCCGGAAAGCGCGTTGAGGTAAACCGGCAGGGTCGCGACCAGCGTTTTACCTTCGCCGGTCTTCATTTCGGCGATCTTGCCCTGGTGCAGCACGGCGCCGCCGATGAGCTGCACATCGAAGTGCCGCATGTTCAGGACGCGCCAGCCGGCTTCGCGGACCACAGCGAAGGCCTCGGGCATAAGCTCGTCGAGAACGGCCTTCAGTTCGGCGTCTTTTTCGTCGGCATCTTCGATCGAGTCCACGCGCTCGCGGATGCGCTGGCGGAACTCCTCGGTCTTCGCGCGGAGCTGCTCGTCGGAGAGCTGCTTCATAGCCGGCTCGAGGGCGTTAACCTGCCCGACCAGCGGCATGATGCGCTTGATTTCGCGTTCGTTACTGGTGCCGAAGACGGCAGCGATAGCTTTATTCAGCAATGCGGTATCCCTTGATTAGCGGCTCGTTGGACGTGGCCTTGGCGAGCGCTTGCGCTCGATCCAGGTACACTCCACCCCATTAAAAGGCTACCACATTCGATGACCAGAGTAGGGGCAGAGTCGCAAGGGGAAATGTGGGCAAGCCTTGAAAGGGCGCACCTTCAGGTGCGCCGTCTAAGTTCCCGGTTGCGTTGAGCGAGGCGGCCTTCAGGCCGATGAGCCGAAAGCCGCCTCCAGGTTCTTTTACTCTGGCCGATCGATCTGCGCCTTCTGCAACTTGTCGGAGTAATCGATGTACACCGACTTCCACTCGGTGTAGAAATCAATCGCGCCGATACCGCCCTCGCGATGACCGTTACCGGTGGCCTTCGTTCCGCCGAAGGGCAGGTGCACCTCTGCGCCGATCGTGGGAGCGTTGATGTAGGTGATGCCGGCATACAGGTCGCGCATGGCCGTGAACGCCTTGTTGACGTCCTTGGTGTAGATCGACGACGACAATCCATACTCGATGTTGTTGGCGATGTCGATGGCGTTCTCCAACCCGTCGCACGGGATGATGGAAACCACCGGGCCAAAGATTTCTTCCTGCGCGATCCGCATCTTCGGATCGACGTCGGCGAAGACTGTCGGCGCGACGAACCACCCGTGGTTGTAGGCTTCGCCTTCCAGGCGATGTCCGCCGGTCAGCATCTTGGCGCCTTCGTCCTTGCCAATCTTGATGTACTTCAGATCGGTTTCCATCTGCGACGAGTTCACCGCGGGACCCATATCGACGCTCTCGTCCAGTCCGTTGCCCACCTTCAGCTTCTTGGCGCGAGCGACCAGCTCATCCACGAACTTCTTGTAGACGCCCTTCTGCACGATGATGCGGCTGGTTGCGGTGCAGCGCTGTCCGGTAGTGCCGAACGCGCCCCACAACGCTCCTTCCAGCGCCAGTTCTAGGTTCGCGTCGTCGAGGACGATCATCGGGTTCTTGCCGCCCAGCTCCAGCGAACAGTGCTTGAACGACTTCGCGGCTTCCTGGCCGACGATGCGGCCCACGGCCGTCGAACCCGTCAGCGAGACAGCGCGAACGTCAGCGTGCTCGACCATTGGCGTGCCCACTTCGCCGCCGAAGCCGGTGACGATGTTGACCACTCCGGCGGGAATGCCGCCGTCGGTCAGAGCCTGCACGAAGTTCAAGGTTGAGAGCGGTGTGTCCTGCGCTGGCTTGATCACCGCGGTGTTGCCCGCGACCAGGGCAGGGAAGAGCTTCCACGACGGAATCGCCATGGGGAAGTTCCACGGCGTGATCATGGCGCAGACGCCCAGCGGCTGGCGCACGGCCATGGCAAACTTGTTGGGGAGTTCGGAAGGGACGGTCGGCCCGAAGAGGCGGCGGCCTTCGCCGGCGGTGTAGTAGCCGCAGTCGATGGCTTCCTGCACGTCGCCGCGCGTCTCCTTGATGACCTTGCCCATTTCGCGCGTCATCTGCTGGGCGCATTCTTCCTTGCGCGCGATCAGGATTTCCGAGGCCTTGTACAGCATCTCGGCGCGCCGCGGCGCGGGCACCAGACGCCACTTCTTGTAGGCCTGTTTGGCCGCTTCGATGGCGTTGTCGACATCCCGCTTATCGGATTTCTGGAAAATGCCGACCACTTCGCGGGTGTCGGCCGGGTTGAGATTTTCAAAGGTTTGGCCAGTGCGGCTCTCGACCCACTCGCCATTGATGAAATTCTTATAAGTACGGGGCTGGGCGCCGGTGTGAACGCTGGGCGCTTTCTGTTCCATCGTTGCCATATAGGACTTCTCCTTACAAAATCTGCAAACTTTTATGGTAGATGGGCGGGCTGGGATTGTCACGCAGGGCAGATGCGATTCGCCTTCCGCCCTCGCTGTTGTGCCCGATTTAGCGCGCCATCAGGCAGGCTTGCTCGCTCCGGCGCCGAAAGAATATTCCAAGGAAACCGCTTCGCTTCTTCAGCATCTAAATTTGTCGAACGAACCATCCTGCTTCCGATCGGGTTGGTGTCGAACGCAAGAAATCCAGATGCCCAAGCTCATCCTGCTTCTTTTCCTGGTCGCCATAGCCTTCGTCGCGCCGCATTTTCTGCGAGCGACCTCTGTGCCCGCGGTCGGTGCGACCGCTCCCGACTTCACCCTGACCTCGCAACATGGAAAGCCCGTTACCCTTTCGCAGTACCGCGGCAAGTGGGTGGCTCTTTACTTCTGTCCCGAAGACGTGACCGCGGCCGATCCAGCCGAGCAACGGAACTTCGAGCGCGACCAGCCGAAGTACGCCGCCGCCAATGCGGTCGTGCTCGGGGTCAGCGTGCAGAACGTGAACTCCAGTCAGCGACTTGCCGGCGACGAGAGCGCCGCGTTCCAGTTGTTGTCGGATCCGGAAAAGAAGGTCATCGAGAAATACGGCTCGGTCGACAACTTCGCAATTGGGACTACAGCTGCCCGTAGTAATTTTCTCATCAATCCTCAGGGCAGGATTGTGGACGAGTTTGTCGGCGTTGACCCGGGCAAGCACAGCCAGCAGGTTCTGGCAAAGCTGGCAGGCCAGGAAAGCAAGTGACCGGGCGTCCTGCGTAAACCCTCCACCGTCTCGCCGTTTCGCCAGCAACGTCGTGCTGTTCTTCGTGATCCCCGGACGTGAGTTCCCATCCGTTGTATCCGATCCGCCACAATCGCCCAACGGCCGGCAGCCAGTCGTTTTATAGTGGTGGGAGCTTGTGAGTTTGCTGGAGGACTGTTCTTATGCGTCGATTCTTCATTCTGTTTGCGATTCTAGTTGCTGCCATCATGCTGGTGCCGCGCCTTACGCGCGCCGCATCTGTGCCCGCCGTGGGCACGAGCGCTCCCGACTTCACGTTGAATTCACAGGACGGCACGCCCATCACCCTGTCGCACTATAGCGGCAAGTGGGTGGTGCTCTACTTCTATCCCAAGGACATGACCTCCGGCTGCACCATCGAGGCACACAACTTCCAGCGCGACCAGACGAAGTACGAGGCGCTGAATGCGGTGGTGCTCGGGGTGAGCGTGCAGGATGTTAAGTCGCATCAGCAGTTCTGCACCAAGGATGGGCTGACCTTCAAGCTGCTGGCCGATGACGATAAGAAAGTTTCGGAGGAATACGGTTCGCTGAAGAACTACGGCATCGCCAAGCTGGCCGCGCGCAACACGTTCATCATTAATCCCGCCGGAAAGATCGTGAAGGAGTGGATCGGCGTCGATCCCAACGGCCACAGCGAGGAAGTGCTGGCGGCGTTGACGCAGTTGCAGACGAAATAATCAGCCGATGACGAGACCGCGCAAAAGCAGAACGATACCTGCCGAGATAATTGCTCGCAAAGCTGAACGCGGCCAGGATATTTCGAAGTTCTTTACGAACGCGGGCAGCATGAAGCAGCCGATTGAGCCTTCAAGAAACCCAAGTTCTAAACGGAAGCGCGCCTAGTCCGCCCCGGCGCTGGCTCGTTCCACTTTCGCCAGCTTGCGCGGGCGTGGTTCCTCGCTGCTCAGGCTGCGGTCTTCCATCCAGCTGTCGAGGATGCTCTTCTTGAACTTCCAGCGGTTGCCGAGTTTGAAGGCGGGGATGATCTCTTCGGAAACGTACTTGTAGAGCGTGTCGGCGGAAATTCCCAGGTACTGCGACGCCTGGCGGATATTCATCACTTCGCGCGCATCGGCCATGCTGACTCCTCCGGGGCTTGCTGCTGTGGCATGCTGCGAGTGGGACATCGCTCCCGTAGCGCTCGACCGCGCGCTAGCCGCAGAGCCGGACGCTGCCTTTGAGCTTGGCTTGCCGCTCTGGCTCCTGACGTCGCTGGAGATAACCGGGTCCCTCATATCGCGAAATAGCCGGCTCGGCTTCTTCTCTCGCTCATAAAGGCATCCCGCCCAAACGGCAGGTTGGAACTCCGAATATGAAAATGCCGGGAGAGATTCCGAACGCAGCTAATTGTAGGGCTCGGCTGGCTGCTCCACCATATGCCAGCTGTTGACGCGCGCGATACCGCGTATTCAGAAGATTACTGAAAAAGCTGCGCCGTGCCCTTGCCCTGCGGCCCCGCTTGTGCCTCAAGCCGGTGCAACCCGGCGCGGCCCCTCTCATCTCATGGTAAAGACCTCATTTATGATCATGTAGGATGATCTCGACCCGCAGGAGGAGTCGTGGTCTGTAGCGCTTGTGGATTCGAAAACCCGGGAACCATGCGATTCTGCGGCATGTGCGGCATGCCGCTGCCTCATCGCCCGATGACCACACCCGGTGCCCAGAGCACGCTGAACATGACGCGCGTGCCCCTGGAAGGCGCCGCCGGCGCACAGGAAACCGCCTCCACGTCGCGCTCGGTGAGCGCCACCGGAGTCGTGGAAGGAACTCCGCACGAAACTTCGACAATCTCCCACTCCACCAGTACTCCGGTCAGTTCCACCGTCACCGCTCCCGTCGTGCCCGAGGGGCCGGCGAAGGAACTGGTTCCCGATGTCTCGCTGGAAGAGTATCTCCGGAAATTTCATTACGAGCCGCCCACCGACACGGCTGAAACCACGATGCGCGGCGATGAGGCTCCTCCGGTAGTCGAGCCCGAAGTCCCGCCTGCTCCGGAGGCGATTGCGCCGCCCGTCATCCCCCCGCCGTTGGTGAATAAGCGAGTCACGCCTGATGTGTCGAATCCAGTCGAATCGTCAGCCGGAATTGTGCCGCCGCCTAAGGAGCTGACGCCGATTGCAAAACCGCCGGCTCCGAAAATTGTTGCGCCCCTCGCCGACAGCGTCGTCAGCCGCCTGGGTCTGGAGCCAGAGAGCGCGGCGGAAGCGCAGGTCCAGCGGCCAAGGTTTCTCGACGTCAACGAAGCGCCCGCGAAGGAGTCTGCAAGGGAATCGAAGCTGCCTCCGCCGCAGGCGCCCGCGCCAAGTTCGGGAACCTCGACCATCGTTGGACCATCGTTCCTCGGCTTGAGCGATGCTCCGTATGTTGCCGCCGATCCCGACGAACTGGAAGAAGAGGCGCCTCGCACCTCGCACTGGCGAGGCTGGGTCGCGGCATTCGTGTTGGTGCTGTTCGCCGCCTTGGGCGTAGCGGAATGGCGCTCGCAGGTCCACCAGACCAACAACGGACCCGTGGAAATCATTCGCGCCAAGCTGCGCGACTGGCGTCACGGCGGCGCGGCTCCGCCGGATGAATCCGCTTCGGCGACCATGCCTCCAGCGGACACGTCGAAGCCCGACATACAGGTGCAGCAGCCCACGCCGCAGACGCCGGCTGAGAATCAGAGCGCAACGAACTCGAACGGCGCTGGCGTAACGCCCAGTCCGACGGCAACCAGCACGCCTCCGGCGCCCGTGCAGCCCTCCGCCAGCGATACCGCGGCGTCAAAGCCGAACCCCGGTGCGGCAACGGCCTCCACCGATACTCAGCCTGCGGCGAAAAATCCTGCATCTGCCAAGGCGGCCGGCAATCCGCCTGATACTGGAAAAACCGCGGTCCGCGATAAGGCTGACAACAAATCCACGCCGCCCGCTAAGCAGACTTTGGCGGGTGCCGACGAGATGAACAAAGCCCAGAACGCCAGCGACGCAGCTGCCAGTGCAGCATGGTTGTGGAAGGCGACGGCCAAGGGTAATCCGGATGCGCCTGTGCAACTGGCCGACATGTACATCAAGGGCAACGGCGTGCCGCGCAGTTGCGAGCAGGCGGTGGTGCTGCTGAAGACTGCTGCGGAGAAAGAGAATGCTCTGGCGCGGAATCGCCTGGCGTCAATGTACGCTACCGGAAACTGCGTGCAGCGCAATCGCGTCGAGGCCTATCGCTGGTTGAGTTCGGCGCTGGCCGCCAACCCCGACAGCCAGTGGGCGCAGCAAAATCGCGACCTCATTTGGAACCAGATGACCCCCGACGAACAAGCCGCCGCGCGGAAATATCGCTGAGCCCTGATACGTAAATATTATCCCGCGAAGGCCTTCGCCAGAAACCTTGAGATGTGCCAGGCGTCCATGTACTTGTAAGGCGTCTCCCCCAGCGAATAGTGTCCGCAGGGCAGCGCCTTGATCGTCGTGTCCAGCCCGCGCTTCAGGAATTCGCCCGCCGCCTGCGCTGAGAACTCCGGCAGGAACGTCAGGTCGTATCGCCCGTAAATCATCAGCGTCTTCTTCGGCCAGCGCTCAAACTTGTTGAAGTACACGATAGGGCTGATGCACATCCAAACCTGCTTCAGCTCATCTTGCGTCAGCACCTCTTCGACGCCCTGGCGGATGTGCCGCGTTGACTGCCCGGTCCATACCACGTCGCCAAAGGCAGTGGACGCGTGGTTGAAGACGTTCACCTGGATGCGCGGATCGTGGGCGCTGGCCAGAAACGCGTGGCACGAACCCAGGCTGGTGCCCACAATGCCGAGCTTGGAATAGCCGCGCCTTTCCAGCCAGTCCATGCACGAGCGGATGTCGGCCACGGCCTGCCGGGTGGCGTCGATGGTGCGTCCCACATTGGCGGACACGGCGTAATCCGCGCGCGTGAAGCCCGCGGGCCGGCGGATGTCGTGGTAGGGCATGCTCAGGCGCAGGGCCGCAATGCCCAGCATGTTGAAGATGCGGCACAGCGCGTTCTGGCTGACGCCGTCGGCGTTCCACTGCGGCAGCAGCACTACCGCGCGATGTCCCCTGGCGGGGAACCAGCGCGCGTTGACCAGGTTGTTCTCCGGAAATGGCGACGGAACCGCTGAGGTGAAGCGCAGGAACTGCGCCTGCTCGTCCTTGGGCTGCTTCTTGGGCGGCTCGCTGCCGGTGTGAAAGAGCTCGACCTTGCGATGCTCGATGCGAAAGTCGGTCGGCTTGTCGTAATGGAAGAACTCGTCGCTGTTCTGGGCCAGATGATCGTTGACCGCTGACATGTACGCGATCATGGCGCGGTTGTCGCTGGAATCTGAGGGCGCAGGCAAGCTGTCGATACCGGGCCAGTTGCGCGTCCAGTCCAGCCCCCACTCAAACGGACGCACAACGCGATTGTTGTCGCGCGAGGTCATGCGCGCTTCCCAGTTATGCATCCAGCGGCGGTAATGTTCTCGCATCTGCCTTCATGCTATCGCATAGGCAGAGAACAGCAGGAGCGCGACGCAATGAACATCGGGCTTCTGGCGCTGAATGGGGTCAAGTGCCGGTTGAGCGGGGGAATGCGGGCGATGCCTAATGGCTCAATGTTCTCTGTATATCTGTGTAGTGGGCGACTAAGTCGGCCCGCAGGGAGTTGAGCTCTTCCGTTGCGAGAACTTTTCGTAATTCTCCAACCACCGATTTAGCGCTGGTATCTATCGATGAAGCAATCATTCCAGAGGCCTCCACAACTGGAGCCTGAGAATGGATCCTTGGAAGGCGGCGCTCAAACTGGTCGAGAGTAACTTCGACATCGTCGCTCAACCACAAGGCCCATTTCCGCCGCACTCTACTAAGTTCTTTCGTATCGACTAGAGCTCCCTCAGATTCTCCTGCCAGCATTGTCGGGAGTACGTCGGACATCGCTATAATGTATTCTTCGCAAAACTCAACATACTTGTCGAATACAACGGTAGCCATATGAGAGGTGGCACCCATGAAAAGCACATTCTGCTTTTCCGCTTGCTCTCTATTGTGCCGTTGCATGTCCTTCTGGAGCGACCTGTCGCGAAAGTAATTCGCAACCCAAAGGACTGAGGCAGTTCCGCCAGCCGATCCGAGAACGTTTTCTAGACCTGTCAACCAAGACATTATCTGCCTCGTATCAAGAAGGTGCAGAGCCGTTCACGACGCTCGTCACCCAGTTTTGAAACAGAAGTTCACGAGCCGGCACAGCCTTGGCATAACTCTCTTTCTTGAACTGCCTGACGACCCAGGTCGTAGAACCGGTACCCTCCCCTTCTCCACTTGCTACCACGATCTCAGCGTCTTTCCGTGGGGCATTTAGCAGTAACTTGCATGCGCGTTCGTCAACAGAGTTCAGGCTATAGCCAACGATCACTATCCGCGACGATGAACGCAATGAAGCCTCGGCCTGCCGCCAAAGTTGGTCCCAAAACGGACGGTACTCAAACCCGGTGTTAGCAACAAAGTAAAAATCTTTTGTTTGGGTGGGAAAAATCATCACCGGGAGAGCCGCGCCGCCTCGCACGAACCTTGGATCAATCGCGTCGGCATACCCCAAAAACGAAAGCTCATTCTTAGGAATTACTGGACGGTCTCCCAACGTGTGTCCCGGGGAAAACTGCGAGACGCCAGACGTGAGACCGCCGAAGAGCAACGCAAGCCAACTGGTACTACCGTGTAGTTTCAATATTGTTGTCGCCGAACCCGTCGGCAGGTTTTCGATCGGAAAGCCGTAGCCGTCGCCAACTTCGAACTTTTCCGCGAGGTGGAGCTCTCTGTCGAGAGAAACGTCATAGTTAAAGGTGATGATGGAATCGCCTGGGGCAACAATCTCGCGAGCGAAGTCCCTATATGTTGGAGATTGCAAAGCAGTGCCTTGCTGTATCTCAGCAAAGAAGGCCCGAACCGCATTCTTGAATACACCGTATTGGTTTGCCGTCACAACACGTGTTTTGCGCTGCTCGACGGTCCCATTTTCATATTCGTCAATCAGCGCTTGTATTCTCGTCACAAAGCTTTCAATGTTGTGGGCGGGGCCAAAGTGTTCTTCGAGGTAACGAGCGGTCGCAGGATATTGGGCCGCGTAAGAGCCCGACTCGTGTGTCGTGTCTTTCATCCACTGCAATAACTCCGACGCCATTGTTGTTGCCAGCGGATATCCCGCACCGCGCGACGCGCCCGCACCCAAAACAAAGGTAGTCATTCCCGTCCTCTAGCCCCACTAGCCGCCGTACTCGCCTTCCGTCGCCAGATTCTCAAACCGGGTGTACTTCTTGATGAAGGCCATCTTCAGCGTGTCGGTGGGGCCGTTACGCTGTTTGGCGATGATGATTTCGGCGATGCCCTCGAGATCCGGATCGTCGCGCTTGTAATATTCTTCGCGGAAGATGAACGCCACCACGTCGGCGTCCTGCTCGATGGAGCCCGACTCGCGCAGGTCGGCCAGTTGGGGACGGTGGTCGCCGCCGCGACTTTCCGGCGCGCGGCTTAACTGCGAGAGCGCCACCACCGGGACCTTCAGCTCCTTCGCAATCGCCTTCAGCCCGCGAGAAATCGCCGACACTTCCTGCGTGCGGTTCTCGAAGCGCTTGCCGCCGATCGGCACCGCCGACATCAGCTGCAGATAGTCAACGATGATCAGGTCCAGCTGTTTTTCCTGCTGCTTCAGCCTGCGGGCCTTGGCGCGCATTTCGCTCACCGAGATGCCCGGCGTGTCGTCGATGTACAGGCGCGCCTGCATCAGTTGCTCCATCGCCTGGGTCAGCTTGCGCATGTCGTCTTTGGTGAGGAAGCCCTGGCGCAGGTTCCTGGAATCGACCTGGGCGCAGGAGGCGAGCATGCGCATCAGCAGCGCCTCGCGCGACATTTCCAGCGAGAACACGCCTACGACTTTTCCGTCGATTACGGCCGCATTCTCGGCAATGTTCATGGCGAACGCGGTCTTGCCCATCGAAGGACGCGCGGCGATGATGACCAGATCCGAGGGCTGCAAGCCGCTGGTCAGCTTGTCGAGTTGGCTGTAGTGTGTGGCTAGCCCGGTGATCTCCTGCCCGCGCGCGTACAGCTCTTCCAGCGATCCGAACGATCCCTTGATGATGTCGGGAATGTTGAGGAATCCCTGGCCAATGCGGTTCTCCGAGAGCTGGAAGATCCCCTGCTCGGCTCGGCCCAGAACTTCTTCGGCTTCATCGCTGTGTTCGATGGCCTCGGCGATGGCGTTTTGGGCGACGTTGATCAGCCCGCGCAGCAGCGCCTTGTTGCGCACGATGCGCACGTAGTGCTCGATCGACGGCCGCTCGGGCACTCCGTCGATCAGCGACGACAGATACGCGACGCCGCCGATGGCTTCGACTTCTTTGCGGCGGTCGAGCTCCTCGACCAGCGTGATCATGTCGACCGGCCGGCCACTCTCCTGCAGGTCGCGCATGCGCGAGTAAATGCGGCGGTGCGCGTCGAGCGAGAAGTCGTCGCCGTTGAGATGCTCGGCGGCCTGATCGTAGAGCGAGTTGTCGAGCAGGATGGCGGCGAGGATCGCCCGCTCCGCCTCAAGGCTGACCGGCAAACCGCGCTCGAGACTGTAATTGGTGGTGGCCATGAGGGTAACTTAAAAGAGAGTAATTCCTTACCTTGCAGGTAGCATAATGTGGATGGTGCGGAAAAGTCGGGCAAAACTTTCGACGAATCCGGCAAGTCACCAACAACGAGGTTTCTGCAACGTTTCCACGGTGGAGCACGGCTTCAGCCGTGCCAAGAACCGTCTTCCAAATTTCAGGCTTTAGCCGCTGAGGTACGGGCAATCTGCCGGCGGCTTCAAAGCCGGCCTTTCCAAATTGTCATCCCGACCGAAGACTTTAGTCCGAGCGGAGGGACCTGCGGTTTGTTCGCGCGACCGCAGGTCCCTCCACTCCGCGTCCGCCCGAGCACCCCACCAAGCGCAACAGCGGCGCTCGTCGGGGACCCCGCGCCGCAAAACCAGCGGCGGAAAAACAAAAGCGCGGACGCTCCGGTCGGCATGACAAATCTTTTAGGGAAGTGGGTCCGGCGAGTAGCGACTGGCGAATAACGAAAAGCGACTAGCGAAGAGCGGGTATTAAAACAGTGCGACCCGGGGCCAGCCACCTCGAAAAATTACAGCTAAACTTAATTATTACAACAGTTAAATTAAAGCGTGCTACCAGTTTGCTACCCTGTTCACGTGGCCCCGTTCGACACTCACTCGTTGACGCCGTGCGGGGGTTTTGAGTGTAATCGCCTGTTCTCGACAGCTACCCTTCCACGGTCTTCATTTGTCCTTAACAGCAACGTTCTTGGCGGCCTCGATGCACGCAGCCTGCATTGTTCCCGACTGCTCCTTATCTAGTGGGCAAACCTCAAAATCTCCGTAAATTACTGGCCCTTTGTTCGAGTCAAATATGCTCTGGATGTTGGTCGGGAGCTCCGGCCCTTCGTTGTCCAACCCGGAACGGTCTACAGATGGGCCACTATAGATGCCGAGCACTCGGTGGGTTCCAATCTTCCACAACCGGAACGAGAGATGCCGTTCGCCTCCAACAATCGTCCATGCGTCCAGTAGCATGAAGCGGCGTTTACGGGTGTCTTACACGGAATGTCGCGCCGAGGACTCTGCTGTGCAGCAGCGGATTGCACGACGACAAAAACTGCGACGGCCAGCAATCGGAACGCTCGATAAGTCATGAGGCAAGGCTATCCCTGCGTGCGTTATACGGCAATATCTTTGAATCGATGGCGTAACATCGCCATAGCACAAGTAATCCCGAGGCGGCCCGCGCCTCAGCAGTAAGCTAGTAGTGCCTTTGCCGCGCTCTTTTGCTCGCCCTCGCAGTTCGGATCGTCGCAATCCTCGTCGCTGCAATTTTCGCAGTCGCCAGCCTCGCATTCAGGGCAATCGCAATCACACTCAGCGTTCTTCACGGAGAGCACCAACGCACGGTCATTCGCAGGGAACAGCACGAGTGACACTTCCCGGATGATGCCCTGCTTGATGACGCGCACGCTGCCTTCGAAGGCGGATTTCACGAGCTGAAACCCGATGCTCAGGCTCTTGATGATGCCCGCCTCAGGTCGGAGTAGGCTTCCCGGCCCGCAGTCGTTTCAAGGTTCAACTGCCCCTTGAGCAAGATCCCGTCGCCACTCTTCTCCAGCCTGCCCAGTCCCACGGGAATGGCGGGATCGTGCGCAAACAAGATTGGGACGGTTCCCAGCCGCCGTCAAAAGCTGACGGCTCGATGCGATCCCCTGTTTTGTCGATGTTGCCGAACGTGGTGGCCACGCCCACAAAGCTTCCGTCCTCTTTCAGCGAATCTGCCTTAATTTGCAGGGTCAATCGTTCGCACTGGGATCGTTCCTTTCTGGCGCACGCGGCGCTGTGTTGAGGGGTACGGAGAGCACGTCCGTTCCCGGGATGAATGGCAGGTTCTCGGCTTCCCGGACATCTGCAACCGTCATCCACGCTTGAGTAGCGCCGCCGCCGAGAGCCGAAGCGTATGACTGATAGCGGGTCTGCTGCTCACCGCGCATCATCTCCGTCACATCAAACCGAGCAAAGAAGCTTGTCCGCGCCGGAAACAGCTTCCAGTTAACTTCCTGCTCGAAGTTCACGAGCCACGGCCGCAGTGAGTGGGTCAAAAAGCTGAGCGCTTCAACCTCAGCGCTGCCGTAAGAAGTTCGTGTGACATCGCCGACCAGATGCGCTGGCACTCCGAAGAAGCGGGCAACGTCCCGGACGCTGAACTCCCGCGACGATAGGAACTGCGAATCTTCATTGCTGAAGGTTTCGGCCCGGCCGATATCCATGCCGCCTTCTAGCACCATGATCTCGCCGCGTTCAGAGCGCCGCTGAAGCGTTCCTTGAAGCTCTTCCTGAACTCTTCGCGCTGCACAGTGTTCATCACCTGCGGAATCTTCAGAACGACGCTCGGGCGCGCGCCATTGCGCCACAGGCTTGATGCGTGCCTGCCTTGAGCCAGAGCCTCGCCGAGAGCTTCCCGGGCTGCCTGTAAGGTGCTCATTCCCACGAAGCCATTCAGTGACAGGTTCTTGAAGTGCAGGATCTCGGCCGAGCTGAACGTGGTTTTAGTCTCGCCCCACACGTAGTGGTAGATCATCGCGCCTTTGTCGTTCTCGACAACCACAGTCCCACGACGTAGGGGGTAGAGCGCGATCACGTCGCCTTGCGCGTTGCGCTGGATGTAGCAATAGCAATTGCCTTCCAGCAAGACGTGCGTCATCACGTGCTGCCAGAATGTATAAGCCGTCTGAAAGTCGTTCGCTTGCTCCACGAGGATCGGCCATAGCGAGTGATCTGGCGCCCGCAGCTTGCTGCGTCCATCGGCTTTCATCACGTAGCACGGCAGACTGGCCACGCTCGACGCCAGCAAACGAACGCAAGCGAAAGCCGTCGCCTGCGTCATCGCCGATTCGGGATTTACCGTAACTCCCGAAACCGTCCGTCCGAACCATGCGTGCTCGCCCGGAAACCAGCGATCAGGCCCGAAGCCGCCCCATGTTTTCTTCACCAGCCATTGCGTGAATCTGTCCAGCATTTGCATTGCGCGCCTTCCAATCTGATAGTCCAGCACGGCAGAATCGGAGGTACTGCCGTGCTGGTTATCCCCGCCCGCTGGTTAGCTGACGGTGATCCCGTGGAGATTGCGAAGGCGTGGCCGTGTAAAGCCTGCCAGTCTCACGCGGATGACGCAGACGGAAGATCGTCTGATCCTTGCTGAAGCTGGAAACAAGCGTGGCAGGGCTCTGGGAGCCGTCCATGTAGCTGGCTTCTCGGCTCGTCTCGATTTGCAGGCCCGCGCGAAGGCCCATAGCGAGCTGCTCCCACTAGCCGATGTACATTTCGCCATCGGCAAGCTGGTTCGTCACGTAGTCGGTTTCAGGAACGGTAACAGGCGCCCGAAGCGGCTGGTGCAGCGTGTCCTGAAGAGTGCGGAATTTGTTGCTGGTTTTCGCGTTCCACAGGAAAGCGTTCGGCTCGAAGTTGTAGCCCCGAATCTTCGCCGCCTGTGCTGCGATCTCGCTGTAGTCGGTGACGGCCCCAACCGAGCCGTGAATGTACACGTCTGCCTGATTCAGCAGGCCCGCAGGCGTCGGAGGGGTTCCGCTGCCCTTCAGCGCTGCGTAGATCCAGCGCGAGGGCCGCAGCCTTAGCGATGGACATCTCCAGCGTTGCAGATGCGTTCGGCGCATCCTCCAGCAGCTCGTTGTCGATGGCCAAGATTACGGCCAGCTTGCGAGCGGTGAAGGTCACGCCGTCGAACGTGCCGTCTGCACCGATTATGTCCTGCGCCTCGTTGTACCAGCCGCCCGTTGCATCCTGCGTCAGCCGAGGAACTCGCAGAGTTGCGTTCTCCATCGGGATCGTCTGCGCGCCAGCTTGGAAGACTCGCGCCACATTGCGCGCGAGATCGATCACGCGAGCGGAAACCAGCTCAGGGATGAAAACCCCGCCTGCACCCGTCGAGCCCTCGCCCGCCGCCTTACGCTCCAGCTCAGCGCCCCGCCAATTCCCAGTGATGTAGCCCTTCAGGATCTTGCCAAGGTTCAGCTCCTGCTGCTCTTCAGGAACGAATTGCTTCGTGTACGTCTCCAGCGATTCGCCCTTTTTGAGAATCGTGATCTGATCCCGCTGGGGCTGATTGCCTTTGTCCAGACCTCGCCAGGGCGAGCTTGCGGCCCTCGTCGGCGAATGCCTTCTCGATGGCGGCCACTTCGGTTTTGATGGTTTCGAGCTGGTTTTTTTCTTCCGCGCTAGGTGCTCGGTTCTCCGCAGCCAGCTTCGCAACCAAGGTTGTTAGTTCAGCCTGTTTCTTGATGAGCTGTTCGTAGTGATTCTTCATTGCTCCCTTGCCCGCAGCTTCCCAGCGCGGTCAAACGAAAATCGGATCTCGCAGGAACTCCTCTAAGTTGCCGCCCAGCGTGTTCACCTGAGCGCGGCTCAAGGCCATGATCCCGGCCACCACGCCATCGATGCGTCGCGAATCCTTGCGGCGATCCGGTTTCACCGGCCTGATGTTCCCGTTCGGATCGGCATAGACCTTGCAGCAGTCCACCATCCACCGCAGCAGGCCGTTGTCGTCATGCCGCAGCTTCCGTTCCAATACCAGCTTTTCAAAGCTCTTCGTCGGCTCGCTGAAGTTGGCCAAGTGTCTGCCGGAACTCCAGCATCAGGAAGCCTTCAGCCCATCAGCCGCTGTGCGAGCTGACTGGCATTCCACGGATCGAAGGCCACCTCGCGAAGGTCGTACTGTTCGCGCAACTCGCGCAGCTTTTCCTCGACGGCCGCATAGTCGATCACGTTTCCAGCCGTGAGGGTCAGCCATCCCTTCTGCGCCCACTCGTCATAGGCACGCGATCACGCTGGCAGCGATCCCGCAGGTTATCCGCTGGCAGCCATGCAAACAGCTTCAGTGTGAAGGTGTCATCGCGGATGCGGGAACACACACGCGAGGGCCGTAACGTCCTGCGTGCTCGACAAGTCCAACGCCACGTAACAGGTTTGGCCTTCGAGGGGCTCTGGCGCGTCATCCCACGCTGTGAGATCGATCCAGCGCGATTCGCTGCTCACCCACTGGTTGCAGTAGAGATTGCGGAACGTGTTCTGCTGCGACGGCACCAGCTTGGCGCGTTCGCACGCCTGTCCGTAGCTCCTGCATGTCGCGGAAATCGCCGAGGCCCGGATTTGCCAGAGCCCAGAGCGCTTCGTCAGTCCAGTCAGCATCTCGGGGCAGTTCCTTCACCAGCGGGAAGAAGCTCTCATCCTCGACTGCGCCGCTCAAAAGCTGCTGGCTGTGTGAGTACAGCTCGTGGGCGATGCTGTGCGTGTCCCATCCGGCCGTGCCGATGTTCAGCATCAGGGCTGCCTACGCGCGCCCATCGAAGTGGCCAGCACGTCATACAAGTCACGGTTCGGCTGCTGGGCGATCTCATCCAGCACAGCGAAGCTGCCGTTCAATCCGTGCAGGTGCGGCACATCGGCTGAGAGCGCGCGGAAGATGCTCTGAGTGCCGCGATCTCTCAGCAGCTTGGTTGCGCGACTCACTGTGCAGCGCGCGCGCAGGATCGGCGACTGTTCCACCATCGAAGCGGCCACATCGAAGAGCAGGGAAGCCTGTTCGCGGGAGCTGGCAGCCGCGTACACTTCGCCGCCCGCTTCGCCATCGGCAAAGAGGTGATACAGGCCGAGGCCCGCAGCAAGAGTTGTCTTGCCAGACTTTCTGGCGAAGGATAGGTACCCTTGCCGATAGCGCCGAGTGCCATCGGGCCGCAGCGAGTCATACAGTGGCGCGATGATTTCCGCATCCTGCCAATCGGCGAGGATGAACGGCTCTCCAGCCTTGGGCCCTTTCACGTGGCGAAGCAGTCTGAGGAAGCGCCGGACGCGCTCTGCACCAGTGGCGCCCCCTAGATACTCTTCGAGAGCGTCAGCACTGTGCGTAGCGCGGAGAATCGCGGGTTTGGCTTTATATCGCGGGATTTTCTGAGCCAGCACTTATCCCAAGATGCCGGATGGAAGCAAGGAAGTTTTTGTAAGCTGTGGCGCGGCCACGGCTGCCAACTTCACTGGCGAGATACGCGTCCCACTCGCGCAGCGCGCCTTCGAGAACCAGCAGACCATCAGGGCTCAAGATGTAAGTGGCCGTGATGCGCTTCCATGTCTGCCGACTCTGGTTCGATAGTCCCGTGGGAATTTTTGCCATCGATTTTTTGTTCCTTGCCTTCAAAACAGACCCGGCGTGTGGTCGCGCGCCTTCAGCTCACCACAAAAATCAGTCCCCCGGGTCTAACAACGCTTGCTGCCAATTCTGCCGAGTCAAGTCCATGCTGCTGCCGTGTATCGACGCTTCTACCTCGAACGCCACCGGAAAGCTCCTACTGATAGCCATGAGTCGCTCGACGTAAGCCGATGACTCTGCCTTCTTCTGTGGCCGTTGTCGTGGACACTTCGCTCGGTAACAGTTCCATGCTTCGCTCGCTGTGTCGAACTGTCCCGCTAACACCCAAGAGCGATCACGGTTCCGGATGTACGCTTCCCACTTTCCGCTTCCTGTAGGCCGAACACCAGCGAACCGAGGAACCTTGCATCGTATCCGTTCAGCTTCCTGTTCTGCCGTGCGTGGCAAGCTCGCAGGCATCGGTTTACCCTTTGCCCATCGCCTTACACTCGATCTGGATCTGCCGCCAGCTCTTTCTCGAATCAGATCCAGCATCGCGATCCGCGTTGCCACGATTCGCCAACCGACATTGCGGACTGCAAAACCGTTCGCGACTGGGCTGCCCGCAATTGCGACATGCTCTCATCGCGCATCTCTCCAGTGTGCCAGCCTTCCACGCGACACGCTGGCTTCTTCACTGTCGCCAAACTCGCCAGCGATCAGTTGCGCATCACGAGCGGTCAAACACGAGCATGAGCCGCAGTAATCGCGCGCAAGAGTCAACCTGATGCCGATCTCAGCCATCGGTTCCGCTTGCCCACTTTCAAGGAGCTGCTCCGCTTCGTCCGCGCTCATCTCACGAACGAACACTTCGTTCACGTCGAACAACGGCAGTTTTGGCACGTCGCCGATCACGGTTCGACAATAACCCGAGAAGCTGGATCTTGAACAACACTAGCCCTGTGGATATAAAGGGCAGACACGCCGTTTCGCCGTTTACCATCCTGAGTCGTGCTGCGCATGACTTTGATTGGCTGCAACGGATTGCTCATCACTCGCCTGATGCGTGCCAACTGAAACTCCACAGCTTTTTTCTTGATGCCGAAGCTCTCGGCGATCTCGCCCGATGTCCTGCCGTGAAGCCAAAACGCAATGGCGATCTGATATCTCTGCATCGCCGGTCCGAGGAAGAAATCCTGTAGCTGCTTTTCATCGAACGCGGGATTGTAGCGCCTCCCTCTGCTGCTCCAAGGAGCAGCTGCACTCTGAAGCCATCATGGAACTCGTCATGCTTCGCTGGAATGCGCCGCCGCGCGTTTCTGCGGCCGCTCTGAGCGTCTTTCACGTCGCGGGTGACCCCGAATGCCCTGCGAGTGCGAACCAGTAGCATCATGAGCGCTGGTCGCGTGTAGCCCGTCTCTTGCATCACTTCTTCCGCCTTGCGACCATCTCGGTAGTAGCGAAGCACTGCGCCCAGTTGGCGAACTGCTGGCATCAACAGCGCGCGGCGTAGCTGAGGTTCAGTCGCCCATGCTGGCTGATCCTTCGCGCTGCCCTTGATCCGTCCCGTTTTGTCGTCTCGGATGATCTTCACCATTTGTTGATCTTTGCGCGATGTCTCATTTTTGAGACACATTCAGCCTCTCTATACCTATGCATAGATCCTTCGCCTATCAGTGAAAAACAAAAATTCCCGCGAGGCTTGCGGAGCGAAGCGGAGCAAACGCAGCACCAAGGAGCGAAGCGACGCGTAGACTGCCTCTGCTTCTGCTTCTGCTTCTGCTATGTCGTGACATTCGTGACATGTCACACTTGTCGCGCTCGTCACGCCGCGTCACGCCACATCCCCCGAGCCAAGCCAGCCGGTGTCTTTCTGCTTGCTGCGGCGACGTTGTTGCCGTATTCTGTCCTTCTCGCGGATATCATCCGGTGACATTCTTTCCCTGTATTTCAAATAGTTCAGGATCAGCCAACCGCCGTCTATGGCTTCTATCCTGCGACCCTCATGCTCCGTGGAGCGCGAGTCCGGATCTGGCGACGAGAACTTGGTTATCGCAGCTCTCGTTTGTTCCACGCCCACCGCAGCGAGATGAGCGAGGCCCGGAATTCTACGCCTCTACATGCCCGTCACGTCAGCCATCGCAAGCATGGTGACCCACACAACGCGCGTGTCCGAGTCCTCACGCCAGATCGTCGAACTGACGATGGTGTTGAAAAGCTTGTAAAGCCCGCCATCTAAATCCCCTTCACTGGATGACCGTCCTAACACCTTTGCTGTTCTCTCCTCCCCGCTGCTTCAGAGCGAGTTGGTCGTCACCGTCTAGTTCCCACAGCTCCTTGAGAATTTCCAAGGATCTGCGCATCAGAGCCTCCAGCTCTATTCGATCCAACCGCTCCCCACGCTGGTGCGCAGCAACGTCGCCGCTATCTGCTCAGCTTCCTGCCTATATTGCTTCATGACAAGTGAGAGCTTCTTGTCCGCTCATCACATGCCGCCGACGCGCCGCGACTCCCACAAACTGGCGCAGGTCGCGGCCGAGGTACTGAATGAGCCTACCCCATCTTGATGTAGAGCAAACCGTACCTCTTAGCGCAGCGCCACGTAGCTAACGTTTCGATCTCAACGCCGAGAAATTCCATCGGTCTACAGGCGGAGCGTATCGCCCGTCATCGACAATGCGGATTGGCAACTGCTGTGCTGGAACAGGGGAGGATCTTGCTGGTGGATTGTTTTTGGCGGTCTTTGGTGCGCGGTGTTTCTTGACTCCCAGCATACCACTTCCTTGTTGTCACCGCTAAGCAGAGAAACTGCTTGAGATGACCGCGAAGAGTGATGTCCGCGCTGGTGCGCCCATCGCTGGAAGTGCCGAGGAACGCACGTTCCGACCCCCCAGTTGTCAGATCAGCCCTGCTCACACTAGCAAAAGTAGAAGGCCGTAAGCTTCCCTGGACTACTCCCCATTTATACGAAACGCGTTGCGTTCGTCTATTATTGATCTCTATTACTCTGCCAGCTTCAAAACGTCGCCGCCTAATCCCAGCATTTTGTTCACTGCCTTCATCCGCGCAGCGCGAACGGTGGTACTCTGAAAGTCTAGCATAAATCTCAGTCGCCCTAGTGCTGCTCTGCTGAAGCTCTTAGCGATGACTAGCAAACTAGCTCCGTAATCGCTTGCCAGCTTGCGTGCGTTCGTCTGAGATCGTGAGGCCGAAAATCGGTCAGCTCTGCCCGCTTCAGGAACGTTGCCCACTGTGTTTTGGTGGCGGCATGTGGCCTGATTTCGTAGCGGCAGGGAATACCCATTCATTGCGTTTGCTGGTCTGCCGCTGCTCAAGAAGTAACACAGCGGGAGGTATCAGCTCCACGGTGGCTGGCTTGCCGCTTTTCGTCCTTGGAATGCCCCACGTCGCACGCTCGAAGCTGATCTCAGCCCAACTCATCTCCAGAACATTTGCCCGCCTCGCGCCCGTGAAGAGCGAAAGTAGAATGTAGTCCCTTACATCAACATCGTACTCATCGGCCAAGGCTTTGAAGAAGGCGGGAAACTCATCCTCTTGCAGTAACGTTCGCGCTTAACCTCTGGGAACGTCTTGACGTGCTTTGCCTGTTGGCGCCCTGCCAACCCCACTCTTGCGCGCGCGCATACATCGAGCGCAAAGTTTCGATCAAACGTTCGCTGCATAGTGACCGCTCTCGCGTCCAACTCGCGAGTGCAGGCAATCACATCGACAGAGCGGATGCTGGACAACTTTCGCAGTCGCCAACCGTGAAGATAATCCTCGAACTGCTGCTCCATCTTCGGCCAACTGATCTTCTCTTTCCCGTAGCGCTCACCGAACTCCGCAACATTCGCCCAACGTGATTTCCGCCGCAATGCCTCGGCGATCCTGTGCCGGATTCTGCCCACGCGCGATTGCTGCATTAAGAGCACTCGCTGCTCCACTCGCTTGCTCTACGCTGAGATCTGGAAACGCTCCAATCTGCATTCTCTCGGGATGGCCCGAGATCTTGCGATAGAGGAGGAATTTCTTGCTCACGGCCGATACAGCGATCGCAAGCCCGCGCGTTTTTGTGTCGCGATAATAGACCCGCCGACCATTGCCCGAACCGGGAGAGCTTCAATTGCACGCTTGTAAAGTTAAAGCTACTGGTGGCTTGTGCTACCGACGTGCTACCTTTTTCATCGATTTTGTAAAGTTCGATAAATCGCTGCGTATCCATGCTTGAAAAATAGCTTATAACGCAGATAAGTCAACACTTAGAAGATATAAGGATGTTCATCGATGTTCGTAAAACAGTGCGACCCGGGGCCAGCCACCCCGGGTCGCGATGAGACACAGTCTGCACATCTTTCGACGTAAGGCGTAGCTTCCTTCGCTCAGCCCAGAGCAATGGCGTTGAACACCGGCGTGCTGCGCAGAGATGCGCTCGTATCGGTACGGACCAGGAGGAACGCTCTCAGACCGATGAGGTCCGAGACAGCCCGCACAAAGTCACGCAAGGCCCAAACTGCCCAACAGTTGCGACATCCAACATGCGGCAACGTTCCAAAAGGCCATTACTGTCCCCTGGAACGAGATCTGAGCCGCTACTGCACAGCCCCGATCGCCTCTCATCGCCGAATGGTCGTCTCAACCGGGAAGCGGCACGCAACAGCCTGTGCCTCGACTGCGTGACAGCATGCCTCAAAGTGTTGCAACTCTCAACTAGAAAAATTCATAGTCTGTGCATTTTATGTGCGCAGTGCACATTAGTTGTGCAAATCGTGTCCAAAATCCCTGGTGAAGCAGCTTCGCAATTGCCGCCTATTCCACAAGGTTAACGACTTTGTTACTACCGTGAGTCGTCGCCTGCGATTATTCTCGCCAGTATGGCAGTTTCGGTGACGGTGTTGGCCAGCGGGAGCAAGGGTAATTGCACCCTCGTCTCCAGTTCGCGCGCACGGCTGCTCATCGACGCCGGCCTATCGTGCCGCGAGATCCTGCGGCGCATCCACATCTGCGGCGAAGAATTTCCTGCCATCGACGCCGTGCTGATCACGCACGAGCATTCCGATCACGTTGCGGGCCTGCGCGTGCTGGCGCGAAAACTTAAAGTTCCGGTTTACATCACCGCTGCAACCTACGACGCCTATCAGCGTTCCTGCCGCGACGCCAACGGCAATCGCGTCAACCTGGAGCGCCGTGAGGACTATTGCTCCGGCAAGAGCTTCCAGATCGGCGACATCGCCGTCACGCCGTTTACCATCCCGCACGACGCCATCGATCCCGTGGGCTTCACGTTTTGCGCCGACGGAATTAAGGTGGGCATCTGCACCGATCTGGGCTACATGCCGGCCAGCGTGCGCGATCACCTGCGCGGCTGCCATGTGCTGATGATCGAATCCAACCACGACCTGGAGTTGCTGCGCGGCGGTCCTTATCCGTGGAGTGTGAAGCAGCGGGTGATGAGCCGCGTCGGGCATCTCTCGAATGACGCACTCGCGGATTTCCTCACAACCGACTATGATGGAGGAGCAGAATTCCTCATCCTGGCGCATCTTTCGGAGCAAAATAACCATCCGGAGATTGCGCGCATGACGGCGGAACGTGCTTTAGGCTCGCAGGGCAGCCTGTTTTTGCAAAACCGGCTGATGCTGGCGGTCCAGCACGAACCCCTGGCGGCGGTCCGGCTGTAGTCTACGTCTAACGGCGCACCTCCCAGGGCGCGCGAGGCGTTCAAGCTAACATCGATGGCAAAGTGCACTGACCCCGTCATTGGCAAAATTCTCGCCGGATGGCGATACGACATCTCCGGCCTGGCCCCCGAAATGCGCGAGGACTACGAAGCGCACCTCACCGAGTGTGCCCACTGCCGCTCGCGCCAGAAGCTGCATCGCGGTATCGACATCGGCCTGATGGCGCTGGCCTCGGCATCGATGGTCGTCTTTCTCCTGGCCTACGGCGTCATCCGACACTTCCACCCCAGCCACGCCTTCTGGCTGGAAATCGGCGCCCTCGGCGGATTCCTGCTCTCCATGCTGCTGTGGCTGCTGGTTGCGGTAGCGACCCCTGCGCCGCTGGTGGTCAAAGATGTGGCGATGTTCGGGGCGCGCGTGGGATTGGAGAAGCTGCCGGAGCAGGTGCGCGACAGGATCCCCGAAGATTTGCGGCTGAAGATTTCGGGACAGGGAAGTAATTAGCAGCTAGCGATTAGCAATTAGCGATTAGCAACTGGCGACTTCAATCCCCGAGTTCGGCGGCAACGTCGATCTGCACGTCCAACCAAACAAAGAATGTCATCCCGAGCGGAGCGTCCGCCTTGCCTTTCCGCCGCCGATTCTGCGGCGCGGGGTCCCCGACGAGCGCCGCTGTTGCGCTTGGTGGGGTGCTCGGGCGGACGCGTAGTCGAGGCGCCTGCGGTTTGTTGGCAGCGGCACGCTTTCGATTCCGCGCAGCAGTGTTGCTGGCTGCGAACTGACCAGCGCCGCAAAACTGCGGCTAACAACGACCAGAGTACTGACCCCTAACCCCTGACCACTAGCCCCTGGCCCCGAGCCCCTGACCCCTGGCCCTAGCCACTGTCCTACCGCCCACTCCCTTTCCACCCAACCTGTTTCCCCTTGTTCTGCTCATCCAGCCACTGCTTCAGCGGAGCGAAGTACTCCATCATCGCGCCGGCGTCCATCTGCTTTTCTCCGGTCAGCGCGTAGAGCGCGTCGGGCCAGGGCTTGCTCTGTCCCATCTCCAGCATCTGGTTGAACTTCGCGCCCGCCGCCTTGTTGCCGTAGAACGAGCAGCGATAGAGCGGCCCAGTGAAGCCGGCCTCTTTACACATCGCGCGATAGAACTGGAACTGCAGAATCACCGCCAGGAAATATCGCGTGTAAGGAACGTTGGCGGCCACGTGATACTTCGCCCCCGGATCGAAGTCGGCCTCGGTACGCTCGACCGGAGGAAAGATGCCCTGATACTGCTCGCGCATCTGCCACCACGCCTTGTTGTAGTCGGCAGGCTTGATCTCGCCGCTGAATACCTTCCAGCGCCATTGATCGATCAGCAAGCCGAAGGGCAGGAACGCGACCTTGTCTAGTGCCATGCGCAGCAGGTAGCCGGTGTCGTTCGACTGCGGAATCGTTGCCAGCAGTCCGATCTTGTTCAGGTACTCGGGCGTGATCGACAGCGCGATAGTGTCGCCGATGGCCTCGTGAAATCCATCGTTGGCGCCGTTCTTGAACAGGAACGGCTGATTCTCGTAGGCCCGCTGATACATGTTGTGGCCCAGTTCGTGATGCACGGTGATGAAGTCTTCCGTGCGCACCTGGATGCACATCTTCAGCCGCAGGTCATCGAAGTTGTCGATGTCCCACGCGCTGGCGTGGCAGACCACGTCGCGGTCCTTCGGCTTCACAAACAGCGAGCGCTCCCAGAACGTCTTGGGCAGCGGCGCAAAACCCAGCGACTCGAAGAAGCCCTGGCCATACTTCACCATGCCGATGGCATCGACGTTCTTCGCTTTCAGCAGCTCGGTGATGTCGTACGGCGGCTTCTGCTGCGGCGGCGCGACGATGGGGAAGATGTTGCCCCACTCCTGCGCCCAGGGATTGCCCAGCAGGTCCGCGCGGATCCTGCCGTCGGCATCAACCGCGGTCGGCCCGTACTTTTCCACGAGCTTGGTGCGCACGTACGCGTGCAGCGAATCGTAAAGCGGCTGCACCTGTTTCCACAGGCGCTCGATTTCGGCGCTGAACTCCTCGGGCGTCATGTCGTATCCGGCGCGCCACATCGCTCCCAGATCGCTGAAGCCCATCTCGCGCGCCCCCGTATTGCCCAGCACCACCCAGCGGGCGTAACGATCGCGCATCGGCGGTCCGATCGTCGCCCAACCCACCCACACGTCTTTCAGCTCATCGGGATCAGTCGAGGTCTCCATGATGTGCTCGATCTCGCCGATGTCGAGACACTGGCCGGCGTGCTTGCCGGCAGTCGGGCAGTACTTGCCCTTGCCGTAGTCGGCTTCGAGCGACGTGCCGATGCGCGCCAGCTCAGCCAGTTCCGTGGGATCGCTTGGTGCGGGCGCAGGAACGGCGGCCAGCAGCTTCAGCAGGAGCATCTTGCGCGCCAGCGCCGGCGGCATCTGCAGATGATCGAAGCGCGTGGCTTGCTTGGCCAGCTGCGTCGTCACGCCCATCAGGACTTCATTGGCGTCGGCCGACATAATCTCGGTGTCGTCGGTGATGAAGTTCGACTGCACCCACGAGGCGCGGCTGGCCTTCACCGTCAAGTCGTTGAGCTTGACCTCCGCCCCGCGAATGAAGGCCTCAGCCTCAGCGACGGTCGGCGGAGCCTGCGGCGGCGTCGCCGGCTTGGGTGCGGTTGTGCGTTGCGCATGAGCCACAGCGAGTGAAGTAGCGAGGAATAAACCAAGAATGAGTGCGGTACTGAACGGCCGGACAACCTGGCGCATGGGCAAGCTCCTTACGGGATGACATTGTAGAGGAGCGGTGAAGTGTTTCCCCCAAAATTGAATTGTCATCCCGACCGAGGCGACCCCGCCCTGAAGGACGGGGCTATCACCTTTCGCGCCTGACGGCGCTTGTTTCGTTCTTGACTGAAGCTAACCCCGGCACCGACTGCTGAACCCTGGTCTCCGGTCTCTGATCCCTGACCCCTGATCCCTGACCCTAGCCCCTGATCCCTAGCCCCTAACCCCTGACCCCTGACCCCTATCCAACAAACGACAACTTATAATCTCCCCATGCCGCCCACACTCATCTCGCAACCCACGCGCATCACCGCCGCCGGCAACAAACCCAAGCTCATCGACGAATACATCGGGCGCGTGAACTCGAAGGACGCCGCCGTCAGCGTGGCGCACATGCGCAGCCCGCAAGGATGGGTCGAGCCCGGCCAGAAGCCCGAGTTCGACGAATTTACCGTCGTGCTGAAAGGCACGCTGCGCGTGAAGTCCAGCAGCGGCGAGCTCGACGTCAACGCCGGACAGGCGGTCATCGCGCACGCCGGCGAGTGGGTGCAGTACTCGACGCCCAACGCCGACGGCGCCGAGTACATTGCCGTCTGTCTTCCGGCGTTCTCCATGGACACCGTGCATCGCGATGAGTAGTGAACGCGACATCAACTTCGCGCGCTGGGTCTTTCGTCTCGCCGGCATCATCGGCCTGCTCGAAATCACCCCGCTGTTCTTCGCGGCCGTCGGTCAAGCTGCGACATTAATCCGCGTCGCGCATCTTTATGAAGTTGGGCTAAGCGCGCATCGCACGATGCCGCCTGACATAAGGACATTTCATGAAGCATGCAATCTTAGGGGTCGGTGCCATCGGCGGTCTGATGGCGGTTGCGCTTTCTTCAGTGGGCGAAGACGTAACGTTGATCGTTCGGCCTGAAAAAGTGGCGTCGTTTCCCCGGCAGCTCACGCTGGAGCAACCGGACCGCATCATCACCGCCGCCGCGCACGCCGTTGTGTCGCAACTCGACGAAGTGGTCGACGTTCTCTGGATTGCGACCAAGACCTATCAACTGGAAGAGACGTTTGCCAGCGTGAAGGCCACACCGCGCATGATCGTGCCGCTGCTCAACGGCGTCGACCAAATGGCAATTCTGCGCCGCGCACTTTCCTCCCGAAAGCGTAGTGGCTGGAGCGATCGCCGTCGAAGCCGATCGGCTCTCCGACAGCAGCTTCGCACAGCGAAACCAGGTACGGCTAAGCGCAGGCACCGCCGCAGAAGCCTTGCTGGGCGAGCTGTTCGAGCGGTTGCACAGCCAGCTCGGCTTTATCTGCCAGTTCGTTCCCAACGAGCACACTCTGCTTTGGACGAAGCTCAGCTTCCTGGCGCCCTTTGCGCTGGTGACTGCCGCGTCGGGAAAGAACAAGGGCGAAATCTTCGCCGATCCTGAGTGGAAGAAAACGCTCTACGACATCATCAGCTGAAGCGTCAGCGGTGGCGAACGCCGACGGCGCGCAGGTCGACCGCGAGAAGATTGAGGTGATCCTGGGAGGCACGGTGCCGGCCATGCGCAGCTCCATGGCCAAAGACTTGGTCGCCGGTCGACGACTGGAGCTGGACGCCATCGGCGGACCCATCGTGCGCGGCGGCGCGAAGTACGGAATTCCCGTACCCGAGACGAAGCGCTTGATGGAGATGATTCGCGAGAAGTCCGGCGCAAACAAATAAGACGAGTGCCCCAGGTCTCGCCGTGGTTCGAGACCTCGGATCGTTTACTGCCGCTGCTTGGAATCTTACCGGCACGGAAGAACCGCAGGTCCCTCCACTCCGCGTCCGCCGCCGCAAAAGATGCGGCGACAAGCAAAAGCGCGGACGCTCCGGTCGGGATGACAAGTTCTTTGGTGATCTCGCGCAGTTGGAAACTTGCGAAAGTACCGCGCACCTGATGAACTGGCCACTGGCCACTCACAGCTGGCCGCTGACAACCGACAACCGACAACTGGCCACTGACCACTGACCACTGTCTTTCAGAACTTCTTCGCGGTGATCCGGTCGGCGCCCACATACGGCCGCAGCGCTTCGGGAACGATCACGCTGCCGTCGGCCTGCTGATAGTTTTCCACGATCGCCACCCACGTGCGTCCGATCGCCAGGCCGCTGCCATTGATCGTGTGCACCAGTTCCGTCTTCTTCGCGCCCTCAGGCCGATAGCGAATGTTCGCGCGCCGCGCCTGGTAGTCCGTGAAATTCGAGCACGACGAAATCTCGCGAAAGAGATTCTGACCCGGCAGCCAGACTTCGATGTCGTAGGTCTTGGCCGACGACCATCCCATGTCGCCGGTCGACAGCGCCATCACGCGGTATGAGCAGGCCCAGCTTCTGCAGCACCGTTTCGGCGTTGCGCGTCAGCTTCTCGTGCTCTTCCCACGACTGCTCGGGCTTGGTGAACTTCACCAGCTCGACTTTCTGGAACTGGTGCTGGCGAATGATGCCGCGCACATCTTTGCCATACGAGCCGGCCTCGCTGCGGAAGCACGGCGTGTAGGCCGCCAGCGAAATCGGCAGGCGCGCGCCGTCGAGCGTTTCGTCACGATAGAGATTCGTCACCGGAACTTCGGCGGTCGGGATCAGGTAAAGATTCTTGTCGCCGTGCGGAACCTTGAACAGGTCGGCTTCGAACTTCGGCAGCTTGCCGGTGCCGTACATCGAATCGGCGTTGACCAGGAACGGCGGCAGGACTTCGGTGTAGCCGTGCTCGCGCGTGTGCAGGTCGAGCATGAAGTTCATCAGCGCGCGCTCGAGCCTGCGCGCCCAAATCCCAGTACACCGCGAAGCGCGCGCCGGTCAGCTTGGCCGCGCGCTCCAGATCGAGCACGCCAAGCTCTTCCCCCAGCTCCCAATGCGGCTTGGGCGTGAAGTCAAATTGCGGCGCCGTGCCCCAGCGGCGAACTTCGACGTTGTCCTCTTCGCTCTTGCCGACCGGCACGCTGTCGTCAGGCAGGTTGGGAATATTGAGCAGGATGGCCCGAAGACGCGCGTCGGCTTCTTCCATCTTCTTGTCTGCCGCGGGAATCTTTTCCTTCAGCTCCTTCTGTTCCTGCAGATTGGCGCGTCGTGTCCTGCTGTTCTTTCTTGAGCTTCTGGAACTCGCCGGTGAGCTGGTTGCGGCGGGCTTTCAAGGTTTCCGATTCGGTGATGGCGGCGCGGCGCTCCTGATCGATGGCGTGAAAGTCGGCCAGGATCGGCTTCAGGATTCATGCCGCGGTCGCGGAGCTTCTTTTCAACCAGGTCAAGATGATCGCGTACAAATGCAAGATCGAGCATAAGAGATCAGAGTAATTGATGTGGCGATGCGAGCACAAAGGGCAGGTCTCACCGACGGACGTACGAGGACACGGAGGCTCTTGTCTCTGGCCAACCAGATAATCACTTCCTGGAGGGTTGTCATCACGAGCGAAGCGAGGGATCTGTTTTTCGCCGGTACGGGCAGAAAGCAGATCCCTCCTCGGCCTGAAGGCCTCGTCGTGATGACAATCTTCGTAGGGCTGGCTCGGACGGTAGGGCTGGTTCGACGTCAACGAGAGGAAATTCCGTGCTCGCCGTGTCTCCGAGTGGACGCGAAAACGCCGTTGCTTCGGTGAGCCGATTCCGCGCTCCCGGGATCGATGCCCCCTTACCGCACGGATTCAAAGTCCTGCTGCTTCTTCGCCAGCCGCTTGTGCCACTCGGCTGCTGCACGGATAAACGCCGCGAACATCGCTCGCGAAGCAGGCTCGCTGTCGCAGGTGCGTTCGGGATGCCATTGCACGCCCAGCACGAAATGATCGGGCGCGGTACCCTCGACCGCTTCTTTCACGCCATCCTCAGGACACCACGCCACCAGTCGCAATCCGTCGCCCAGCGTCTGCACTGCCTGGTGGTGGCTGGAATTCACGGGGATGCTCAGTTCGTTGCCATCCGGCAGCGCGCCGGCTTCGCGCAGCATCGCCGCCAGCTTCGATTCCGGATCGATCTGCCACGCGATGCGCCTGCGCCAGCTTGCGTCCCGCTTCGTGATTCACGCTCTTGGGCACCGACTGGTCCAGCGTGCCCGTGCGCCAGACGTTCAGCGACTGCACGCCATAGCAGATGCCGAAGACCGGCTTGCGCATGTTGTACGCATCCTGCAGAAGCAACTCATCGGTGTTGTCGCGAAACGGATCGGGCGGCCGCCGTGTCCGGATGCCGCCCGGCTCCATACTTTTCCGGATCGACATCGGCGGGGCTGCCGGGGAGCAGCACGCCATCGCAACTCTTCACCGCCTGCGCGATCTCCGTCGACGAGGCGTTCACGGCAATGACCACCGGCTCGCCTCCAGCGTTACGGACGGCGCGCTCATACTGCGGCAGCGCAACGCCAACGTACAGTGGCCGCCTGGAGTTCGGAACCGGAATGGCGATACGGGGTTTCATGCGGTTGTCTTCACCTGCCCGGCGTGAGCCGTGTGTTCGTCATACAAATCGGCAATCGCCTGCCGGACCTGCGCCGACAGTTTCTCCATGTCGCGCACGCGCAATCCGGTGGTTGAAATCGGTTCGCCGATGGCCAGGACGACCTCCCCGGTGAGGATGTGAAAGCTGTTGATGGGCAGCAGTTCATAGGTTCCGACAATCGCCATCGGCACGACCGGAACCTGCGCGCGGATGGCGACGAAAAACGCTCCCCCATGAACGCCTGCAGTTGGCCAGTGGCAGAGCGGCCGCCCTCGGGAAAGACCATCAGCGGCACGCCGTTGCGCAGCGTCTCTCCGGCGCGGTTCAGGCTGCGCAGCGAGGCGTGCGCGTCGCCGTACACGATGGGAATTTGTCCTGAGCGCTTGAGGTACCAGCCGAGAAACGGGTAACGAAACAACTCCTGCTTGGCCATGATGTGGAAGCGCCCGGGCAAAGACGAGTAGAGCACCGGAATATCGAGCGCCGAAAGATGATTGGCAGCATAAACCGCGTGCGCGATGCCTTGCAGATGCTCCCGGCCCACAAGCCTGACGCGGATGGAGATGGTCTTCAGGATCATGCTCGACCAGGTGCGCGCAAACCAGTGCTGCACCCGCCCGCTGCCGTCGAACAGCGACGCGATCAGCGCCAGCGTGCCCAGCACGGCGGTGTAGAGATACACCAGCGGAACGTAAAAGCAGTACGAACGCAGCCGCGTAAACAGCGATCCGCGTTGCGGTGCTTCGGTCGCGAGTTGTTGGTCCGTCGTGTTCATTGCAAAATCAATTCACCATCGATAGGCCTTACAGAGCCACGGAGTGCAAGGAGAATTTCCGAACTGTCATCACGAGGAGGGCTTTAGCTCGACGAAGGATGCTGCTGTTCCTCCGCCGTGACCAAAAGCAGATCCTTCGCTTCGCTCGTGATGACAAACTTCTCAGGCAGCGCTCCTCTGTTGAAGCGAACCCCTCCGCGCCTCCATGGTGAAAATCACGCTTCGATCCCCATCTCCGCCATCGCCTCGCCGACCAGGAAGATCGAACCGGTCACCACGATTACGCCGTCGGGCTTCGCCAGCTTCGTGCGCCTTCGCCAACGCCGCGGCAACTGTGTCTTCCGTATACATCGTTGCGCCGGTGCGCGAGGCCGCCTGCACCAGCTCGGCCGGGGTAGCGGCGCGCGGGTTATTGACGTGCGTCAGCACCACCTGCGCGGCGACGGGGAACAGCACGTCCGCAATCTCCTGGATCGCCTTGTCGCGCATGGCGGCGAAGACCAGCGTCAACTCGCGCTCGCCGAAATTCTCCGACAGCGCCGAGCGCAGCGCCCACGCGCCTGCCGGATTGTGCGCGACATCCAGCACCATCTGGTGTTGATGCGTCGCGGCCGACGGCGGCAACACCTGAAAACGTCCGGGCCATCGCGTTTCGCGAATGCCCTGCTCGATCTGCTTCGGCGTGACCTTGAAGCCGAACTGCGCCAAGCTCCTCCGCCGCGGCAATCGCCAGCGCGATGTTACGCAACTGATGACGTCCTGCCAGCGGCGAATCGACCTCGATCTCTTCGCCCATCACGGTGAGCGGATAGCGGTTGCGGCCGGCGATGGGCGCGGCGTGTCCGGCATAGTAAATCTCGGCTCCGGGAGAAACCGGCGGCACGTACTGCACAGCGCTCACCGCGCGCGCATCGGCGTCAAGCACCGCATGCCCGATGACGTCGTTCGCCTGCGGATGCTGCGGCAGCGTGACCACCAATCCGTTGCGATGGATGATGCCCGCCTTCTCGCGCGCAATCTCGGCGATGGTGTCGCCCAGATACTTCTGATGATCGAGCGAGATGTCGGCGATGACGGCGATGACCGGATCGACAACGTTGGTCGCATCCAGGCGGCCGCCCATGCCGACCTCCAGCACCGCGAGGTCGATGCCAACGCTGGCAAAGTATTCGAACGCCATCACCGTCAGCATCTCGAAGAAGCTGGGATGCCAGGGGAGTTTGCCCGCCGCGAGCAGTTGTTGCGCCGTCTGCTCGACGCGCGCGTGGATGGCGCCGAATTCGGCGTCGGAAATCTGTTCGCCGTTGACGCGAATGCGCTCGTTCAACCGCACCAGGTGCGGCGAACTGTAGAGCCCGGTTTTGTATCCGGCAACACGCAGGATCGACGCCAGTGTCGCCGCTGTCGAACCTTTACCGTTGGTGCCGGCGATGAGCACGCTGGGGAAGCGCCGCTCCGGATGTCCCATCGCCTCCAGCATCGCTCGCACGTAGGCCAGGTCGAACTTGTGCGATGGTGTCGACGCCAGCTCATGGCCGAGCGCGTAGAGCTGTTCCACTGTGTCTTGGTACGACATGGAGGTGATTTCAGATTACAACAAGAGGGCGTGACCGGGTGCTCGATCGGATATTTGCGATGCGATCAAACCGCAGGTCCCTCCACTACGCGTCCGCCCCAGCACCCCACCAAGCGCAAGAGCGGCGCTCGTTGGGGACCCCGCGCCGCAAGGGATGCGGCGGAAAAGCAAAGGCGCGGACGCTCCGGTCGGGATGACAAATCACAAGGAGCAGAGAGTGCTGAAAGAGTGAAGCCTCAGTTGCTAGTTGCCAGTTGCCAGTGGTCAGTTGCCAAATGCCAACTGCTAATTGCTAGTCGCTAGTTGCCAACTGCTAACTGCCAGCCGCCAGCTCCTTCTTCACCACTTCGCTCATGATCTTTCCATCCACGCGCGCGTCGCCGAACTTGGCTTTGACATTTTTCATCACCGCGCCCATGTCCTTCATTGTGGGAGAGCCCATTTCAGCGATGACCGCTTTCACCGTGGCGACAATCTCGGCCTCGCCGACCGCTTGCGGCATGTAGCCCTCGATGATGGTGATCTCAGAGGCTTCCTGTGCGGCCAGTTCCGGGCGTCCGCCCTTTTCGAACTGCTCGATGGAGTCCCGTCGCTGCTTGATCATAGTGGTGAAGACCTGCAGCTCTTCTTTTTCGTCGAGGTCGGCGCGCTTGTCGATGCGCTTCATCTGCAGCGCGGCTTTCATCATGCGCAGGGTCCCAAGGCGCAGCTCTTCTTTGGCGCGCATCGCGGCAACCATGTCTTTCTGTACACGTTCGCTCAGGCTCATAGGGTGATTATAAGAGGTGGTCGCTCGCGGAAGCGACTCGGCCGGCGCCGCCCGGCCCCTGCGATACAATGTGCCTTGCCGCAAGCTGCCATGCCTCCTCAAACCCAAGTTCCGGCGCTGAAGATTACTTCGTACATGAACCTCGAACAGGCCATGGGCGAGGTGCGCGCGTATCTTGAGGCCAGGAGGAAAACCGCCGGCCTGCCGCTGGACGATACCTCCGTCGCCGGACAACTAACCTTTCAGGCAGCATTCATCGCCCGCCTCATCGACATCTCGGCGCGCCTGGGGCAGGTTGATCCCAACAGCCGGCTTGGGCCGCCGGGCTATTTCTTCAAGCGGGTTGTGCGCAAGTTCATCGCCTGGTACTCGCGGCCCGAGCACGAGTTCGACAACACCAGCATCCAGGCGCTGCAGCAGATTCGTCATGACATGCTGCGCATGCAGCAGCAGATCGCGACCCTCAGCGAAAAAGTTGTGGACGGTGGGACGCGTCCTGCGCCGGAGCAGCCGCAAGCCGACGAGGCGAATGTTCAGTTGGCGATGCTGAGCTTGTTCCGCGGCGTGCTCGCTTCTCCTGCCGTGCGGCAGGCGCTGCAAAGCGAGAATCCCGAGCTGCTGCAAAAGGTCGACACTTTGCTTGGGGAAGCGGAGCGCGAGACGTCGACGTTAAGACCGGCCTCCAAAGGGGAAGCTTTGTAAAGAAGCGGCCTTGCGGGAAAGAAGCTTTGAAAGAGAAGCGTCCTGATGGCGAAGAAGCTTTGAAAGGGACCGCCTTCAGGCGGTCCGAAAAGCTGGCCAATACCGCCGGCTTTAGCCGCTGAGGAATCCGCTTAAGCCGCCCGAGCAGACCGCTAAAAAATCGAATCGATGTTGCGCCGTCGGCCAAAGCCGGCTCAGAAAAAATAATTCTCGTGGACGCCGGCCCGAACACCAGCTCTACCCATGTCGCGTTATCCAGCGCCGGTTGCAAGACCGCTGCTAAGAAAAGCCGCCCCTTTCGGAGCGGCTTCTCATCAGACTCTCGCAAGAACTTCGTACCTTTACTGCGCCGGCGTCTCGTCGGGAAGCGGTTCGCCGGTCGTTGTCCAGGTCTTGTCCGGATTGTAGGCGGTCATCGACTTGCCGATCTCGGTTGAGTTCGGTCCCAGATCTTTCTGGAAGACGACACCGTTCGCATCGACCAGGAAGGTCATCACGCCGGAGTTGCGATACTCGGCCGGATAGGCAACGAAGGCAAATCCGCCGGTCATGTTGCCATCGACAATGTAGCTCTTCGCGCCGCCCGGGGCGTGCGCTCCCTGCGCCTTCAGCGTGTGGTAGAAGTAGCCGTGGAAGGGTTCGGGCTTGCCGCTGGTGTTGCCGTATCCCTGGGCAGTGGCATGCGCGACCAGCGGACCGATCGGGCTTTCCGGCTGACCTTCAGCCACCGGCCAGAACAGGCCGTTCTGCTTGCCCTGCTCGCTGATGATGCGCTGCGCATATTGATGAATGGTGCTGCCGTCGTGCAGTTGCTGGAAATAGTCCTGCTGCGCGTCAGCCAGGGCGTTCATCACCTCGATGGTTTCCATTTCGTTCTTGCCGATGCGGCGGAAGAGAATTTCCTGCGCGCCTTCCTTGGTATCGAAATACCACTGGCCGGCCGTGTTCTTCTTCAGCGGGATGGGGAACGGCCAATTCTCCGCGCCCACGTACAGCGTCTGGCCGCCGTTGCCCTCCGGAGCCCAGCGGTTCATCTGCTGATAGCGCTTTACGAAGATGTCGGCGTTATTTTTGTCCTGCACCTCGTCGCCTGACGAGATCAGCGGCGCTCCGGAGCTGCCCAGCACCGCCAGTTCGTCGGTCTTGTCGCCGGACTGCACCGACTGGAACAGGGCTTTGCCGGCGTCCTGCGCCGAGGCGAAGGTCTTCTGCCCAGCCTCCTGCGCCCAAACCGCCGAAGCTCCCAGCAAACACGCCAACATCAACATCGCACTCGATATCGTGAATAATTTCTTTGTAGTCATCTCAGCTATTCCTCGCTCGCGTTTCATTTTGTTCCGCTCTTTTTGTGCTTCGTAGGCATGAGAGGAAAGCTAGCGGCGCCCGCCGCCACGACCACCACCGCCGCCTGCCGCGCGACCGCCGCCGCCACCACCGCCATAGCTCTGGCGTCCACGAGTGCTCTCGGCGCGTGCGTTGCCGCCTGCACCGTAGCCGCTGAAGGCGCCGGTCTTGGTGCCGGGCGAAGGCTGCTGCCCGTAGCCGCGAGCGTTATTCGCCGGACGAGCCGCGGTGTTCTGCGGACGGTTGGCTTGAACGTTGCCGGCGTTCGCCGGGCGATTGACGTTGTTGGCGTTGTTGTTGACGCGATTGTTATTCACGTTATTGCGATTGACGTTGTTGTTGTTGACGTTGTTCCGGTTAACGTTGTTGTTGTTCACGTTATTCCGGTTGATGTTGTTCGTGTTGACGTTGTTGACGTTGACGTTATTGCGATTGATGTTGGTATTGCGATTGTTGTTGTAGTAGTTGTTGCGGTTGTAGTTCGGGTTATACGGCGTGGGCCGTGCCCAGTTGCCGTTGTAATAGCGATTGCCGCCGGCGTAAATGTTGCTTCGTGAAACGTAGACGTTGCGGTTGTAGACCACCGTTCCGCCATGCCAGCCGCAGCCCCAACTGTTCCAGCCCCAGCCGCCGCTGATCGCTGCCCCAACCGCTATGCCCACGCCAAACGAAATGATGCTGGTCGCCACCAGCGCGCCTGTGCTGTAGCCCGGCGGATAGTACGGCGTGCCGTAAATCACGGTGGGGTTATACGTCGGCACATAGACGACCTGCGGGTTGGTCGGCTGAATCACGATGGTCTGCGGGGCCTGCTGCACCACCGTGACCTGCGAATTGGATTTCAGATTGCCCGCCGCTTGCGCCTGCGCCCGCAATCGCTGCACGGAGTTCATCACGTCCTGCGCCTGGTTGTAGTACGCGCTGCCCAGAGCCGAGGTCCACGACAGGTTGTTGGCCATGTTGTCGAGCACCGAGGGGAACTGCGTCAGCGCCTTCACGCTCGGATCCCACGGCTGGTTGTTCACTGCCTGCGTCAACGCGTCACCCTGCAAGCCGGAGTTGTCCTTGAGCCACTGATCGGCTTCCACCACTTCGTTGGGATAGGTCGAGGCCGCCAGCACCTGCGCCACAAGCGCATCGGGATAAAGCGCGATGGGCGAGGTCAGCGCATCGATCTGAGCCGGGGTGAGGTTGGCCGGAGGCGCTTCCTGCGCGTTCGCCGGTGAGGTGGCAAGGACGAATGTCCATGCCAGCATGATTGCGAGAAATTGTCTTAGGCGGACCATGATGATGTCGTGCTCCAAATCTATGGCTGCGGCTTAAGCCGTGCCATGGGCAGAACTGCATCCTGCTTTGCGTGATTATCGCAGCTCCAGACGGCAGAGGATGTTCGCGCCCACAACGATGCGTGGGACGGCGGGTTGCAGGCAATCTCTGGAGCCTACCAATTGTAGTGACTTCCAGAAGGTTGGGGAAGAGCGTTGGGGGATGAGCCGTCGGTTTGAAACCATGGGCAATCGATATAAAGCGGAGCTCGCCTTCACCGGCTGTTGAAAAACTCGAACGGCCTGAGCTTTGGTGTCAGGGCACGACTTCAGTCGTGCCGATGGCCGTCCTATAGCGGGCTTGAGCCCCAGCATGCCGTGTGCAGCGGCTAAAGCCGTGTTCTTTTAAGCAGCCGGCCGGCACGACCCAGGTCGTGCCCTGACACAAGCCTGCGCCGCCTTTTTCAGCAGCCTGTTCAGGCCTGCAGATTGCGGCCAAACCTGATGTGCGCTTTCGCGCCTGAGATAATTCCAAGACTTACCTCAGCGGCTGAAGCCATGACCTGTAGCGCATCCCAACTGCACGCCTGAAGGCGTGCTCCACCGGTACAGCGAGAGTGAATCCGAAACTTGATTTACTCCCACCGCTGGAATACGTCGGGATTCATCGAAAGCGTCGCCCGCTGCCGCCGTCAAAGTAGCGCGACTTTCTAGTGTGGCTGGAATCCGTGCTCCAGGTGAACGCGCCCTTCTGCAGCGTGAACTCGAAGCGCCCGTCTTGTTCGCCCGGAACCACGCTGAGGACGTCGAAGCGGCACGAGGGCCTTTGCGACAGATGACGCAGATAGCGCCTGGCAACCGATAGGATGTGTTTCTGCTTGCCGGCAGTGACGGCGGTCGACGGCGGCGCGAAGCTATCGTCGGCACGGGTCTTCACCTCGACAAAACACAGGACGTCGCCATCCCAGCCGATAAGGTCGACCTCGCCGCGGTCGTTCGCCGCGCGAAAGTTCGTGGCGACCATGCGATAGCCACGCTGCTGCAGGTGGAAGTAGGCTTCGGTCTCGCCGCGCTCGCCGAGGGCAAGATGTGTGGCCCGAGTGGCGTGCAGCTTTTGCAAACTGCGAATCAGCAGCTGAGTGACTCGGCTCATACGCTGAATCCCACTCTATCCTGCAACGCATCGCCGGCCTGTGATTCCAGTCACGGCGCCGCGTGTTCGCCGGATTTCATAGAATGAAGTTGTGGGGACATCGGAGAAGCAAGAGAAAGACATCCTGAAACTGATCGCGCCGCCGAAGACGCCGCCTAAACTGACGGCGCGGCGCATCGGCATTCATACTTCGACCGCCGGAGGCGTCGAGAGCGCGGCCGAGCGCGCGTATCGGCTGGGCTGCAACACCTTTCAGATTTTTTCGTCTAGCCCGCGTCAGTGGAAGCCGTATGACCTGGCCCTCAGCCAGTGCGACGAGATGAGCCGCCTGCGCGAGCGCTACGGATTGAAGCCGCTGGTCATTCATGCCAACTACCTGGTGAACCTTGCGGGCGGCAATTCCGAATTCCACGCCAAGTCGATTGTCGCCTTCCGCGGCGAGGTCGAGCGGGCGCTGGCACTCTGCGCCGAGTTCCTCGTCCTGCATCCCGGGTCGTTCCGGGGCAGCAGCCGCGAAGAAGGCTTGCGGCGCGCAGCGCTGGGTATCGAGCAGTCCGTCGAAGGGCTGGATCTTGAGGCTGGCAATCTCAGAATCCTGATCGAGAACACGGCCGGCTCGGAGTTCTCGCTGGGCGGAAATTTCGAGCAGGTCGCCGAATTGCTGCACCTTCTTGGCCAAGTCGTGCCGTCGGGCGCTTGCATCGACACCTGCCACACGCACGTTGCGGGATATGACATCGTCAGCGCCGCAGGCTATGACGACACGCTCGACCAACTCGACCGCACGGTCGGCCTGAAGAATGTTTTCGTGTGGCACTGCAACGACGCCAAGGCCGAGCGCGGCTCGAAGCTCGATCGCCATCAGCACATCGGGAAGGGAAGCATCGGACTGGCGGCATTCAAAAGGCTGCTGAACGATCCACGCCTGGCGCACGCGGCCTTCATCGCCGAGACGCCCATCGACGAACCGCTGGACGACCTGGCCAACGTCAACGCGCTGAAGAAGATGGTCAGCAAGAAAATCCAGCCAGACTGACAGCCGGCAAAGTCTGATTATGGGCGGAGGTAACAGCTTCTTACGGGCAGATGAGGGAATGTCTATGGGCAGACGAAGCAGCTTTTTATGATCGGGCGAAGCAGGTCTTTACGGCGGAGGAGGCAGCTTTATGAACGGAGGAAACGGGTTCTTTGGGGCCGACGAGGCAGCTTTGAAAGGGACCGCCTTCAGGCGGTCCGTTAAACCCGGCCATGAAAGGCGGCTTTAGCCGCTGAGGTCTACAGGGTGAAGCAATCGAACTCCGCTCAGCGGCAAGTCGCGTTGCCCACGCGCTTCACCGACCACACCTGCAGATTGTGTGGCGCAGCGCCCAGGAAGTGTGCCTCGTAGTCGGGATTGCGGGCGATGCGGTTGTGAAACCACTCGAACTCGGGATTATCCAGCACAAAGAACTCATCGAAGCTGCACCGTAGCTGATCGGCGTCGAGAATGCGATCGGTCAAGTACCCGGATTCCTTCGCGTTGCGCATCAACTTGTATTCCACCGACACGCCCCGGTTCGTGGAGTGCACGGCAGCCTGCCAGTCCATTGGGTAGTAGTATCGCCGCGAACTTTGCTGCGACAGGTAAGTCATCGGAAGAAATACCTGCGGATCGGTGACCAGCACCGGTAAGTTCGGCGGCATGCTGCGGTCGATAAACAGGAATCGCCGGTCCTCCAGCCGCACCGCGCTTCCGATGGGCCATCCCAGGAAGATGAAATACAACGCCAGAAGGGCGGCCTTCAGCGCGACGCCGCACTTCACTTTGCGGAGCTGGGCGTCAAACAAACTGCAAAGGATGGTCACGACCCCAACCAGGCTGGGCATGAAGTAGCGATTCACGAAATACACCGACGGGCCCAGCGACAGCAGCGCGATGATGAGCGGAGGAACCAGAAAAGCCATCGCGCATGCCAGCAGGGGCCGTGAATCCCCGCGATCGGTTTGTGCCGGCGCAACGGGTGAGCCCAGGGCGCTCAGCCCGACGACGAAGAGAATGCACAAGGCCAGGCACGGCGAGGAGAACGAGTACAACGACACCACGTCGCTGAAGGTCAGCGGCGGCGGCCAGTTGTGCGGCACGGCCACATCATGCAGGCGCTCGAGCGGGCCAATCCAGGGCACCAGGACGAGCCACGAACTTGCCAGCCAGAGGTAGACCCTCCAGCGAAGCTTGTCCCAGCGATAGTCGGAAAAGAACAGCGCCAGCACCGCTGCCGCGCTATACAAAATTCCAAAGGGATGCGACATCACCAGCGCAGCGTGAGCAACCATTGCGGCGGCCAGCAGCTTCCAACCGGGGTGTTTCGTCTGCCAGAGGCGATCCTGCAGCGCAAAAACCAATGCAGCGCTGGCGAAGTAGAGCCCGTAGTAACGGGCCTGAGCATTCTGGGTAAGCACCAGCACGGACGTAAGCATGATGCCCGTCAACGCCAATGCTACGGCCCACAGCGAGTATCTCTTCCGCAGCGTGTTCCACAGCAGCAGAACGCCGGCACAGATCAACAGCGATGACAGCAGGCGCAGGCTCAGCAGGCTCACGCCGAAAATCCGGCTCCATCCGTGAGCCAGCAGGTAGTAGAGCGGCATGCCGCCGTCGGCAGCGTGGGCCAGCGCGCGCATCATGTGCGGCAGGCTGCGGTCGCTGAGCAACTCGATGGTGAAGCCCTCGTCCAGCCACATGTCTTTGCGCGAGGAGCTGAGCAGACACGAGGCGATGAGCACGCAGACGGCCGACAGCGGAGCAAGACGGTCCAGCCAGCGCGATGTCGGCTGGGATGTTTCGCTAGAGGTGGTTTCCGGCTGCGCGATTGCGCTGTGAGCGGCCAATGAATGCGCGCCTCCTGCCGGGTATCATAGAGGCCGGTCGTAGAAGCAGCTACACCACAATTGTGGAAGCGCTGAGATGCTCACTGCGCGGCCTGGGTGGAGCACGCCTTCAGGCGTGCGGTTTGGATTCGCGCGATGTCTCGGCTATTAGCCGCAGAGGTTGTTGCGCGGCCTTACCTCAGGCGCTAAAGCGCGAATTCATCCGACGCGCAAGAGCGCACGCCTGAAGGCGTGCTCCACCCAGCATGCCTCACCCTGCATCCTCACCCAGCATCCCACGCAGCGTGCCCAACCTGGCGTGCTTCCACCCAGCGTGTCCCACCCGGCGGGCTAGCCTGGCGCATTGCACGGCTTCCATTTCGTTTGACCTGATCACCACTAGCTTCGGCCCAGCCTTCATAAGCTCCGCATTGTAGAATCGAAGATTGTCCCTCACCCATCAAAAGGCATTTATGGCGAACCCTAAGACTCCCGTTTCGCAGGCCGAGCCGCAGACCGACGCTGCCGGCCGTCCCGACCGTTACGATCCCCAGGCCATCGAACAGAAGTGGATCGAGCGCTGGGCGCAGAATCCCGACCTGTACAGGTCCGAGCCCTCCACCTCCTCGCGCAAAAAGTATTACGTGCTGGAGATGCTGCCGTACCCTTCGGGCGCGCTGCACATGGGCCATGTGCGCAACTACTCCATCGGCGATGCCCTGGCGCGCTATATGTGGATGCAGGGCTACAACGTGCTGCACCCGATGGGCTGGGACTCGTTCGGCCTGCCGGCGGAGAACGCCGCCATCGCCAACCAGACGCCGCCGCGCGACTGGACGCTGGGCAACATCGCCAAGATGAAGCGGCAGATGAACCGGCTGGGCTTCGCCTACGACTGGTCGAAGGAAGTCACCACCTGCCTGCCGGAGTATTACCGCTGGAACCAGTGGTTCTTTCTGAAGTTCTACGAGCGCGGCTTGGCCTACCGCAAGAAGAGCAAGGTGAATTGGTGTCCCAAGTGCGCCACCGTGCTGGCCAACGAGCAGGTATTGTCGAGCGGCTGCTGCTGGCGTCACGAAGACACGCTTGTCGAACAGCGCGAACTGGAGCAGTGGTTCCTGCGCATCACCAACTACGCCGACGAGCTGGTGCGCGACCTCGACAAGCTGCAGGGCTGGCCGGAAAAAGTTCGCACCATGCAGCGCAACTGGATTGGCCGCAGCGAAGGCGCGCTGGTCGACTTCAAACTGGACGGCGCAGGCGGACCGGCGGGCGACAAAATCACCGTCTTCACCACGCGCATCGACACGATCTACGGAGCGACCTCGCTGCAGCTTGCGCCCGAGCACCCGATCGTCACCGACCTGATCGCCAACAATCCCGAGCTGCTGGCGAAGGTCGAAGACCTGATGGCGCAGCAGCGCACGGCCAAAGAGGCCGGCGACATCGGCGCCATCGAGAAGAACGGTTTCTTCGCCGAGAGCTACGCGCTGAATCCGTTCAGCGGCGAAAAAATTCCCATCTGGGTGGCCAACTACATCCTGATGGATTACGGCACCGGCGCGATCATGTCGGTGCCTGCGCACGACGAGCGCGATTACGAGTTCGCCAAGAAGTACGAGCTGGACATCAAGGTTGTTATCTATCCGCGCCGCGAAGGCGACGCCGTCGATGGCGAGCCGAACGAACCGATCTTGCCCTTCGTCGAGAGCAACAGCCTGCTGATGAATTCCGGCGACTACAGCGGCCTGCCCACGGATGAAGCGATTGAGAAGATGTCGAAGTTCGCCGAGGAACACCGCTTCGGTAAAGCGACTACGACCTTCCGCCTCAAGGATTGGGGCATCAGCCGGCAGCGTTATTGGGGCACGCCCATCCCGATGATCTACTGCGGCGAGTGCGGCATCGTGCCTGTGCCGGAAAAAGATTTGCCGGTGCTGCTGCCGGACAACGTCCAGATTACGCTGGCCGGCGGTTCGCCGCTGGGCAATGTGCCGGAGTTCGTGAATGTGAAGTGTCCCAAGTGCGGCGGCGAGGCGCGCCGTGAAACCGACACCATGGACACGTTCGTTGATTCCTCCTGGTACTTCTACCGCTACACCGACCCCACATTGTCAGACAAGGCGCTGGACTCTGACGTTGTGGGATATTGGTTTCCCATCGATCAGTACATCGGCGGGGTCGAGCATGCCATCCTGCACCTCATCTATTCGCGCTTCTGGACCAAAGTTATGCGCGACATGGGAATCGTGCGCAACGACGAGCCCGCCGAGCGGCTGTTCACCCAGGGCATGGTGATCAAGAACGGCGCCAAGATGTCGAAGAGCCTGGGCAACGTGGTTTCGCCCGACGACATGGTCGCCCGCTATGGCGCCGACTCGACGCGCATGTACACGTTGTTCGGCGGACCGCCGGACCAGGACCTGGACTGGCAGGATGCCGGCGTCGAAGGCATCAGCCGCTTCCTGTCGCGCGTGTATCGCTTCGTGGCGCGCAACGCCAAGCCGGATGACCCGGCGTGGAAGACGGCTGCCACTGCGCCGCTGCCTCCGGCGGCACGCAAGATGCAGCGCAAGCTGCACCAGACGATCAAGCGCATCACCGAAGACTACTCGGGACGCTGGCACTTCAACACCTCGATCTCGGCGCTGATGGAGCTGGTCAACGAGATGTACGCCTACGAAGAGAGCCAGAAGGCCCACGCAGGCAAAGCCGGCTTGGATGGAGCACCCGCTGAAGCCGCTCCGTTGTCGCTGGTGGCCGACGCGCAGCGCCGGCTGGTGCTGATGCTGGCACCCTTTGCGCCTTATCTCTCCGCCGAGTTGTGGGAGATGCTGGGCGAAACCTCCGAGCTGTTGCGCGAAGCCTGGCCGCAGTACGACCCTGCGCTGGCGAAGGAAGAAGAGGTCGAATACGCCATCCAGGTGAATGGCAAGGTGCGCAGCCGCATCGTCGTTGCCGCCGACGCCGGCGAGGAGCAGGTTCGCTTCCTCGCACTGGCCGACGAAAAAGTGAAGGCCGCCATCGAGGGGAAAGAGATCGTGAAGGTGATGGTGGTGAAGGGCCGGCTGGTCAATATCGTGGTGAAGTAAGAAGGCAGAGACTAGCGAGTTGCCGCTATCAATTCGCGGCCAGCAATTCGCAACTAGTAATTCGCAACTAGTAATTCGCGACTAGCAATTCGCAACGGCTTCCTCACCTCTTGTCATCCTGAGCGTAGCGCCCACCTTGATTTTCGCCCGCAGCTTTTGCGGGCGGTGGGCGCGGAGTCGAAGGACCTGCGTTTCCCTCACGAGGCCGTCCTGCCGTGCAGAAGCAGGTCCCTCCACGCGGTCTGAAGCCCTTGGTCGGGATGACAGCTACATTCAAGCCGGATTCTGAAGCTGGACTTCGGGCCGTTCGAACGCGCCTCAGCCCCTAACCCGTTCCATTTCGGGAACTTGCGATTAGAGGCGATTTAAGGCCCTCGACGGTCATAGGACGACTCTCACATCCTCCCCTGGGCCGTTCGTCGTTCCTGGGGCTTCCTGACGCGATTACGAGGCATCTCTGGAAATAGCCGTGGATGTAGCTATATAGTGCCAGCCAAAAATAGCCTAAAAGTTCCATTTTGGAACGGCGCTGTGCTAGCCGATGCCGAGGTCTTCGGGAATCTCCAGCGGCGTTCCGCAGACGCGGCAGATGACAGAGGAGCAGTCGCCGCAAGTGAGCGGATCATCGACTTCGCGCGCGCAGGTTGGGCAATACAGTGTGGGAGGCGTTTTGGCGTCACTCGGCGTTGCCGGAATTTGAGTCATGACTTTCCGCGACTGTAACATAGAAAAACGCTGTTCGCTTTTCGCCCTTCGCTTTTCGTTTCAGACTCCGAACATGGGCACCGAAGGCACGTTTCAGTGCGGAGGTTTGGCGAAGAGCGAAGAGCCAAGAGCGAAGAGCGATAAGCGATAAGCGATAAGCGCGAGGCACCAAGGAGATCCATGATCAACGAGAACATCACCAACACCGACGAGCACATGCGGCGCGAGTTCAACGAGTGGGCGGCGGCCGGCCGTGGCGAGGAGATGGAGCAGCACCATATCAGCATCACGCAGCAGACGCTGGCGCTGATGCACCTCAAACCCGGCGAGCGCGTGCTTGACCTCGGCTGCGGCGCGGGATGGGCGAGCCGCCTGCTGGCGCAACTGGTCGGCGGAGGCGAGCGGCCGGGGCAGGTTGTCGGCCTCGACGTTTCCGACGAGATGATTCGCCGCGCCCGCGCCACCTCGACCGGGTTCGAGAACATCCTGTTCGTCGTCGGCTCGGCGCAGCAGATTCCCTGGCAGGAAGATTTCTTCGACAAGGTGCTCTCGGTGGAATCGTTTTATTACTACGGCGACCAGGAAGGCGCGCTGAAGGAAGTGCGCCGGGTGATGGCGCCCGGCGGCGAGCTGTACATCCTGATTAATCTTTATCGCGACAATCACTACTCGCTGCGCTGGGTCGAGGAACTGCAGGTTCCGGTGCAGGTGAAGTCGGAAGAGGATTACAAGGCGATGTTCCGCGCCTGCGGTTATGAGGACGTGCGTTCGGAGCGTATTCCTGACCTGACGCCGACGCCGGACGAATACAGCGGCAAGTGGTTCAAGAACGCCGAAGAGCTGCGCGACTTCAAGCGCATCGGGGCGCTGCTGATTGTCGGACGCAAACCGAGAGGATGATCTGCGCCGCAGATGCAGACCTCCTCACCCCCGGGCTGGCACGAGTAGAGCCGGGTGGAGCACGCCTTCCGGCGTGCATTAGGACAGTGTTGGGAAGTCTCGGCTTCAGCCGCTGAGGTTCATTGCCCAACGTACCTCAGCGGCTAAAGCCGCAGTCATGCTGCTTGTTTGAACTGCACAGCTGAAGCTGTGCTCCACCCACTCAGCCGCTGCTTTCATCCACTAAGTCGCCGCTCCATCGACTAAGCTACAGCTCCACCACTAAGTCGCTGCTCCACCCATTAAGCCTCTGCGGCGTCTCACCCACTGGCACAGCGGGGACCTTTTCAGTCGAACGCGACGCGATGCTTTCGGCTGAAGATCGTGCTCATCCCCTCCTTAGGCTCCGCTCGCTGCTCTCAGAATGACGAGGTTTGGGTGGAGCACGCCTTCAGGCGTGCATTAGGACAGTCTTGGGAAGTCTCGGCTTCAGCCGCTGAGGTTCATTGCCCAACGTACCTCAGCGGCTAAAGCCGCAGTCATGCTGCTTGTTTGAACTGCACAGCTGAAGCTGTGCTCCACCCACTCAGCCGCTGCTTCATCGCACTAACCCCGCAAATCCACGCACTCAGCCGCTGCTCCGCACTAACCTCGCAAATCCACCCACTGAGCCAGCTGCAACCCGTTGAGCCTCTGCGGCGTCACCCACGGGCATGGCGGGGCGATTTCAGCGGAACGCGACGCATGCTTTCAGCTGAAGATCGTGCTCATCTCTTTCGAGGATGCTGCCTCGGCGGCCCATCGGAAGGTCCCGTGCTCCTGCATTTCTTTGGCGGCGCGCATCAGGGTTCCGATTGCGGCCCGTGCCAGCACGCTGCCGATGCTGATGCGCTTCACTCCGATTTCCGAAAGCTCCGCCTGGGTGAACGGTTCTCCGGGCAATCCCGCGAGTACATTCACTGGGCGATCGACAGAGCGCACCACCGCGGCCACTTCTTCTTTGCTGCGCAATCCCGGCGCATACAGAACATCGGCCCCCGCTTCCTGATACGCCTGCAGCCGCTGGATGGTGTCGTTGAGATCGGGATTGCCGTGCAGATAGTTTTCCGCGCGCGCAGTCAGGGTGAACGGAAAGGGAAGCGCGTGCGCGGCCTCGGCCGCCGCCTCGACGCGAGCCACGGCATGCTCCAAACAATAGATGGGGCCGTCTTCGCGGCCGGTAGCGTCCTCGATCGATCCTCCGACAATCCCAGTCGCCGCCGCCAGGCGAATCGTCTCCGCGCAAACCTTGGGATCGTCGCCGAAGCCGTTCTCCAGATCGGCGCTCACCGGCAAAGCGGTCGCACTCGCAATCTCGCCGATATGCGTCAGCACGCTCTCGCGTCCGACGGCGTTGTCGCGCATGCCTTTTGTGAACGCGAATCCGCCGCTGGTGGTGGCCAGCGCTTCGAATCCGAAGTGCGCAAGCAGCCGCGCGCTGCCGATGTCCCACGGGTTGGGGATGAGGAAGGCGTGATCGCGCTGGTGCAGCGCACGGAAGGCTTGAGCTTTTTCAGCTTGAGTGGGCATGGATATTGGAGTGAGCAGCGGCGTTCGAAGATGCGAGGTCAGAGGCGGCCATCTGCGCTTCGTCCCAAGTGCAAGGTTTATGGAAGGGGTGTCGATCCAGGACACTTCTAAACGCAAAGCGCGAACCCGAAGGTCCGCGCTTTTGTTTCTGCCCACCCTCTCGCCAAACCCAGGCGAGAAGGATGGGGCACCCGTTCTTTACCCGGTGTTATCCGGGTGCAGCTAGACTTCCGTACCGGTCGACACCAGCGACAAGCCACTCGGCGTGCGTACCGTGTGATTGCGGCTGTTGGTCGCATTGCGCCAGTTCACCTGCGGTAGGAACACCTACTGATCGATGCGGTCTTTGTACTTCAGGGCCACGTTGATCATCGAGTCGATCAGCGAGTCGCTGACAGCATGTGCGGCTGCAGGCCGAGATCGAGCAGGTTGGAGTTCTTGGCGTTGTAGTAGTGCGCCTCGGCTTCCACGCGCGGATCGGGCAGGTGATCGATCTCAACCTTCAGATCGAACTTCGTGCCGGCGGCCTTCACCATGTTTGCCAGCTCCAGCACCGAGAACTGCTCGGTGAACTGGTTGAAGACGCGGAACTCGCCCTTGTTCGCCGGATGATTGCAGGCGATCTCGATGCAGCGAATGGTGTCGCGGATGTCGAGGAAGCCGCGCGTCTGTCCGCCCTTGCCGTAGACGGTGATCGGGTGGCCGACGGCCGCTTCGATGCAGAAGCGATTCAGCGCGGTGCCGAAAACCTCGTCGTAGTCGAAGCGGTTGATCAGGCCTTCGTCCAGCGCGGTCTCATCGGTGTGCGTGCCGTAGACCACGCCCTGGTTGAGGTCGGTCGCGCGCAATCCCCAGATGCGGCAGCAGAACATGATGTTGTGTGAATCGTGCACCTTCGACAGGTGATAGAACGACCCGGGCTGCTTGGGGAAAGGAAGCACATCGCTGCGGCCGTTGTGCTCGATCTTGATGTAGCCCTCTTCGATGTCGATGTTGGGCGTGCCGTATTCGCCCATCGTGCCCAGCTTCACCAGGTGGCAGTCAGGATTGATCTCGCGCAGCGCGAACAGCAGGTTCAGCGTGCCGACGATGTTGTTGACCTGGGTGAAAGCTGCGTGCTCGCGGTCGATCATCGAGTAGGGCGCGGAGCGCTGCTCGGCGAAGTGCACGACGGCGTCCGGACGGAAGTCGCGGAGGTGCGCGGCGAGGAAGTTGTAGTCGCGCAAGTCGCCTTCGAAGACCTCGATGGTCTTGCCGGTGAGCTCGCGCCAGAGTTCGACGCGCTGGCGCAGGGTGAGGATCGGGGTCAGCGTGGAGACGCCGAGATCGATGTCCCACTTGCGGCGGATGTAGTTGTCGACGATGGCGACTTCGTTGCCCTGCTTGGACAAGTACAGCGCGGTTGCCCACCCGCAGTAGCCATCACCACCCAGAACTGCAATTCTCATGAATCCTCCTCAGGGCGTATTCGAAAAACGAGGCGTGTTTTGGATTGCCTCGGGTTGCCGCGAATCGCGGGGCCCTGAAATGTAGTGCAGGGGCTGAAGCCCCAATAAACTTGTGCTTCCGTGCGGCACGGCTGAAGCCGTGCCCTTTCAAACCTTGGTGCCAGGGAATATCCCCTCTATTCTATCGGGTTTCGCGAGGGATTGCCGCCTGCGTTAACGTCGTTGACGCGTGTTCAACGTTGTTCTGCCCAGGTCGCCGAAAGCGTGAGACCTAGCGGGCCTTCAGGCCCGCGTCCAGGCCGCCGCTCTTGAACTTGAGTCGGCTTTAGCCGACGGCAGAGTGCCGCCCGCTGAAGCGGGCTCTTCCAAATTAACCGTGCGGGACGCGGCGCTGAAGCGCCGCTCTACCCGCGGGTACCTGTTCTACCCAGGTCTCGCGAAACCCTTCGGCAAGCTCCGGGCAGGCCTTGGGGCATCCGCGATTGTCCTACCTCCGCGGGCAGCAGCGTCGAATTCGGCAGCGGCTGGTTCGTGAAAACGTACTTCCCGCCGCTGAACGCCACTACGTTCAACTTGTCACGTCCCACAAGGTTCTCGAGCCGGTCGAGCTGCGTGTGACTGGTCACCAAGTAATATCGCTCGGGCTTCGACCAAACTTCCTTGAATTGCGGATCGTCGAGAAAAACCTTGGGCGCGTCGGGCGCGGAAGCCCCGTATGACATGTTCAACACGTCGCCATTCAGCATCAGCAGCGGCTTGTCGGTGTAAAACGCCACCGACGAATACGTGTAATAGAAGCGGTCGATGATCAGCTGCCCCTCGGGCGCTTTCAGGATCGCCTCGGCCAGCGGACGCGACGACAGATACGGGTCGAAGGTGATCAGCGCGACGCGCGCGGCCTGGAAGAAGACCACCATCATCAGAGCGGCCGCGAAGTACGCGCGCTTGGCTTTCGCGCCGAACGTTCCGATCGCCCCGATCAAAAACGCCACGGCCGCCAGCATGAGCGGTGTCCGCAGGTAAGCGAACGACTGCAGCGTCAGGTCTTCCATGTGACCGAGCGACAGCGTGTACGCCCCCGGATGCGACGTGAGCGCGTTGAAGATATCGCCGGGCGTCGGCACATTGCGGTCGAGCACCAGAATCGTGATCACCGCCGCCGCGCACAGCGCCGATACGACGGTCAGCACGCGCGTGCCCCACTTGATCCAGCGCGTCTCCAGCAGCATGGCCGAGCCCAGCAGCAACGCCATCGCCGGATACGCCGGCATCGAGTAATACTCCTGCGTGGTCGAGAAGGTGAAGAAGACCAGGATGAAGCCGATCCAGCACAGCGCCAGCAGGCGCACGCGTCCGGCGCGATCCACCGGCTTGAACGACAGCTTGGCGATGGCAGGGAAGTACACGCTCCACGGGAACAGCCAGATCAGGTGGAAGAGCCAGAACCAGATGCGCGGCACCGTGTTGTAGTCGCGCGGATAGCGCAGATTCAGGAAGCGCAGCAGCTGCTCGTTGATGAAGAAGAACCACAGGAAGCCGTGATACTCGCCGGGGCCGCTGTGCATCGAGAGCGAGAAGTACGGCGGATTGCGCAGCGTCGCCAGCCAATGCCACGGCACCGAGATGAGCAGGATGATCGCCAGCCCGCTGAACGGACGAATCCGCTTCCACGTCCGCAGCGAGAAAAGCTGCTGCGTGATCGCCAGATAAATCACGCCCGCGGCGACGGGGAAGACAACCGCGATCAGGCTCTTCAGCAGCAGGCCCGTGCCCACGCTGGCCGCCAACACCGCAGCCCACGCGCGCGGATGCGGCTCTTCGTCTTCCAGCACGCGCAGCAGCGCCCACATCGATAGCGTGATCGTGAAGGTCAGGATGACGTCGGGAATCAGAACGCGCGTGAACAGGTACAGGCCGATGCAGGTGGCCATCACCAGCCCTGCATAGAACCCGGCTCGTTTGCCGAAGGCCCAGATACCGAACGCCATCGTCAGCAGGCAGACGCCGATGCAGAACAGCGCAATGGGCAGGCGCGCGGCCCAGTCGTGTACGCCGAAGACCTTGTAGGAGCAGGCCATCATCCAGTACACCAGCGGCGGCTTTTCCAGATACGCGACGCCGTCGAGCCGGGCCGTAACCCAGTCGCCGCTGCGGATCATGTTGCGCGCTATTTGTGCCTGGACGGAGTCAACGTCATCGGACAGCGAGGGAGGAGAGATGATTCCGCTCAGGTAGACCGAAGCCGCGATCAGGAACAGCGCTAGGAATAAGCTCCAATAGCTGGAGCGAACCGCGCTGTCGCGGCGGGCTTCGGCGCCCGAACGTTCCACTTTTTCATCCACAACAACAGAATCATCAATCCCCATAGGTGATAGCCAATATTGACTCGCCTTTCTAAATGGTCCTGCAGGTGTCCTTCGAGGACGGCGGGACGGAATAGCTCGGGATACTGTTTCGCGCCGGATTGCAGCGTCTCCACCACCAGGTTGCGCAGCGGGCCGCGCAGCCAGTCATGCGCGGGAATGTCGAAGCCGACCTTGGGACGATGCAGAACGGCGTGCGGCAGCTTGTCCATCATCAACTGCTTGAGGACGATCTTCTGCTGCGAGCCTGAAATCTTCAGCGATGCCGGAATCCGGTTGGCGAACTCTACGATGCGATGGTCGAGAAAGGCCGGCCTGACTTCGACCGAATGGGCCATGCTGATGCGATCCGACTTCACCAGAATATCATCGGCCAGGTAGTACTTCTGGTCGAACCAGAGATACGCATTCAGGTCGCTGCCGTTGCGCCCAAGCTGCCCGCGCAGGTCGGCCAGCACATCGTCCAGCGCCAGCGGAAGCTGCTCGGTCACCAGGTGCCGCTTCTCCGGATCGGAGAACGTACCGTTCCAGAAAACGTGTCCGCGCTCGGCCGACATCAGGCTGCCCGCCAGCAGCCGCTTGATCTTGTACTCCAGCGCAATCTTGTCGTCCGACACCGGCCAAGCCTGCATCAGCGCCTGACCCAGGCGCAACGCGGCTTTCGGCAGCAGGCGCAGGTTCTGCGCGATGCGGCTGGCGCGATACGTCAGATATCCGCCGAACAGCTCATCGGCGCCTTCGCCGCTCAACGCGACTTCGGTCTGCGTGCGGCTCAGCTTCGCCAGGAACCACAGCGGCAGCGCGCCGGCATCGGCGCTGGGCTCGTCGGAGTAGTATGCGAACTCCTGGATCGCGCCTTCCAGATCCTGATCGGTGGGATTGAGGTCGAGCTCCTGATGCTCGGTGCCGTACTCGCGCACCATCTCGGCGATGTAGCTGCTCTCGTCGAAGCTGCGGCCGCGGAACGAAACCGAAAATGTCTTGACCTTCGAGGTTGTCGCCTCCGAGGCGTAGTGCAGGATGGTCGACGAATCCAGTCCGCCGCTCAGCCAGACGCTCAACGGAACGTCCGACAGCAGGTGTTCTTTCACCGAGCTTTGCAGCAGCGAGTCGAGTTCTTCCTTCGCCGCGCCCAGCGTCATCTTCTCGGCATGCGGCGCCGGCAACGTCCAGTAGCTCTCGGAGCGAACCGCGCCGTCCTGCCACTCCACCCACGTGCCGGGCATGACCTTGGTGATGCCCTCGATCATCGTCCACGGAGCGGGAATGTAGTTGAGCGCGAGATAACAATCCAGAGCCGGCAGGCTGATGCGGCGCTCGATCTCCGGATGCGCGAAGATGGCCTTCAACTCGGAGCCGAAGTAGAGCTCCTCACCCTGCCGCGAAATGTACAGCGGCTTGATGCCCACACGGTCGCGCGCCAGCACCAGGCGGCGCTTTGACTCCGTCCAAATGGCGATGGCGAACATGCCGCGCAGCCGCTGGAAGCTGGCCGTGTCCCACTCCAGAAAGGCGTGCAGAACGGTCTCGGTATCGCAGGTCGAATGGAAGCGGTGACCCAGCTTCTGGAGCTCGGCCCGGACTTCCATGTGGTTGTAAATTTCGCCGTTGAAAACGATGACGGAGTCGCCATCGGGCGACTTGATGGGCTGGTCGCCTCCCGCTATGTCCAATATTGCCAAGCGGGTAGCGCCGAGGGAGCAGTAGGGAGACTCGTGCACGCCCTGCTCATCGGGTCCGCGATGGACGAGCGTGGCCGTGGCTTCCGCAATCCGCTCTGGACGCGGCAAGCCGTCCTTATGTGTAAAACCTACAATCCCGCACACGATGTGTAAAAGGGGGCTTTAGCCGATCTAACGCCTTGTTACTAAATTATCACAATGAGCGCTCCTGCCCCGTCCTACCAGAGTGGTAGCTGACCCGGGAGAATGTCGATGGTCACTCCTCCAATTCTAATTGTGATCCTGGTGTGATCATGGTTGTCATCCTGAGGAGGGGTTTACCCCGACGAAGGACCTGCGGTTCCGTCCGTGGAGGGGCCATTCCCTAATAATCGCCGGGCCGTCGACCCCCTACTACACCAGCATTCTTCCGCGTCATCGGACCACAGATCCTTCGTCGGGCTGAAGCCCTCCTCAGGATGACAATTCCATGTCTCACGCCGCAGCACAGCCAACTCTGCTCCCTCGTGTACCATGGACTCAGGCGCATCTCTCAGGCGCTTATCGCACGCATGCACAGCCGTCCGCACCTGAAAACCTATTTCCTCATCTCCATCATGGTCATCGCCGGGCCTATCGGAAACCTGCTGCTGGCCAAGGGCATGAAGCAGATCGGGGCGATCCACTACTGGCCGCCGTCCGAGCTGCTGCCGGTGTTCCTCTGCATCTTCAGCTCGCCCACCATCTGGATTGGCATTGCCAGCCTCATCGCCTTCGTCGTCTCATTCATGCTGGCGCTTTCGGTCGCCGACTACAGCTATGTGCAGCCGGCCGCGGCGCTCGGCTATTTCGTGATTGCGGTGCTGGGCGTCCTGGTGCTGCACGAAAAAGTTTCGCCGCTGCACTGGGCGGGCATCGTCGTAATCTGCCTGGGCGTCTCGTTTATTCGCGGCACTGATCCTCGCACCACCGAGAGCTCGAATTGATGCTGACCATCGTCCTGTTTATCCTGATCACCGTGGTTGGCACCTGGGGCGAGCTCTGCCTGGGCCGCGCCATGAAGCAGACGGGTGAGTTGGAACGGCTGCACCCCGGCCACGCCGCCAACCTTATCTGGCGCGCGCTGCGGGTGAAGTGGATCTGGATTGGCGTGAGCATGATGGCCATCGCGTTTTTCTCGCTCCTGCTGCTGCTCTCGTTTGAGTCGGTGAGCTTCGTTGTTCCAGTTACCGCGCTCAGCTATCTGGTCGGTGCTCTCGGCGGTATTTTCTTTCTGGGCGAGCACGTCAGCCTGCGGCGCTGGCTGGGGATTGGGCTCGTCTGCGTGGGCGTGGCGCTCGTCGTCATTGCAAAAGGGTAGACGTTCATGACGCAGAGCTTTGAAGGGGACCGCTTTCCGGTGGTCCGGAGCGCCGGACACATGAAGCCGACTTCAGCTGCTGAGGTCAACGAGATCACTCGTACTCTATGGACTACCGCAAACTCTTCCTCGTAGAACCCGGCAAGAAGCTTAAGCTCGCCGACATCGATCCCGGCTATCACGGTAAGAAAATGACCGAGGACGACGCTAAGGCCGAAACCGAAAAACATTGTGCCACCATCAGCTCGCTGCAGGACCTGATGTACTCCGAAGGCCATCATTCGCTGCTCATCATCCTGCAGGCCATGGACGCAGGCGGCAAAGACGGCACCGTCCGTCATGCCATGAGCACCATGAACCCCATCGGCACCGTGGTCACGTCGTTCAAGCAGCCGACCAGCGAGGACCTGAAGCACGACTTCCTCTGGCGGGTCCATCCCCACGCTCCCGCCCGCGGACAGGTCGCCATCTTCAATCGCTCGCACTATGAAGACGTGCTGGTGGTTCGCGTGCACAACCTGGTTCCCAAGCGCATCTGGTCGAAGCGTTATCGTGACATCAACGAATTCGAAAGGCTCCTCTGGCACGAGAACAACACGCGCATCCTGAAGTTCTTCCTCTACATCAGCCCGGAAGAACAACTCGAACGATTCAAGCAGCGCCTTGACGATCCGGCGCGCAACTGGAAGATCAGCGAAGACGATTACCGCGAGCGCGAATTCTGGGACAACTACGTTCGCGCCTACGAAGCCGTCTTCCACAAGACCAGCACCGACTACGCTCCCTGGTACGTTATCCCCGCTAATCACAAGTGGTTCCGCAATCTCGCCGTCGCGCAGATCGTCGCCGCCACCTTTCAGGACATGCACATCCCTACGCCCAAGCCTCAGGTCGATCTCGAACTCATCCGCCAGCAATACCATCAGGCCGAGGAGCAGGAAGCCGAGTTGCCGGCCGCGGCGGTGAAGAAAAGCCTGCTCGCGAAACCGAAGAAATAACTCTTCGCAAATTAACCGCAGTGTTACATTCTCAACAGCTAGGGGGACCCGGCTGTGCCCAACCTGTTGTCGCTGCTGCAGGAGATTCCTGACCAGTTCAAGCCGCTGGCCGCGATCGGCATCGGCTCGGTCATCCTGGTGTGCCTGGTTATCTTCCACGGCATCAGCCTGCACAAAATCCTGGTGCACTTCAAACGCCGCGAGCTGCGCCTGGAAGCCGGACGCCCGCATCTTTGGGGCGCGGGGTTCCTCTTCGGCTGGGCCATCTTCATGATGCTGACCCTGCACATCGCGGAGATCATGCTGTGGTCCATCGCCCTGCACCGGTTGGGGCTGATTGTTCATCCCGCCGACGCGCTTTATTTCTGCGCCAATGCGTATACCACAATGGGGTACGGCACGGTGGACCTCAGCAGGGAGTGGCGCAACATCACGCCGGTCATCGCCATTTCCGGCCTGTTCACCTTCGCCTGGACCACCAGCTCGCTGGTAACCATGGTGCAGAACTACATGAAGATCGTGGAGCAGCTCGAGATTGAGCGCATGAAGGAGTCGGACATGCGCGCTGCCGCCCGCCACGCTGCCTGGCAGGCGGTCACCAACGAGCAGCAGCAGGAAAGCGAGGAGCGCGCGCAGACGAAGAAAGCTGCAGCGGGCGCCGGGTTCTTCGAGCGGCGAAAAATCTGGCACGAAGAAAGTAATCGTGAGGAAGTGCTGCGGCAGGCGGTTCGCGACGAAGTACGCCGCATTCGCCAGGAAGAGCGCGCCGCCGAAAACAAGCTCGGCCAGAGCTCCAACTTCGACGACTCCGAGGTTAAAAAGTGAACGCCGACGGGCGTCCCTTCCGGCTGTTCCAAAGCGTCAGACCTCTCAATCCGAAGCAGTCGGCGCGCGACGCGCTCGCCGGCTTCCAGCTGGCGGCGATGAACATCCCGCAGGCGCTGGGCTACACCAAGATCGCCGGAATGCCCATCGTGACCGGCTTCTACACGCTCCTGCTGCCGCTGATTGCGTTCGCGGCCTTCGGTTCCTCGCGATACCTGGTCGTCTCCGCCGACTCCGCTACGGCCGCCATTCTCTCCGGCGGGCTCGTCGGAATTGCGCCGCTCGGTAGCCCGCGCTATGTTGAGCTGGCCAGTCTTGTCGCGCTCATCACTGCTGTCATGCTGGTGCTCGCGCGTCTGCTCAAGCTCGGCTTCCTCGCCGACTTCCTCTCGCAAACCGTGCTCGTCGGCTTCCTCACCGGGGTCGGCTTCCAGGTCGGTATCGCCGTGCTGGGCGAGATGGTTGGCATCGAGGTCGTCTCGCATCGCACGGTGCTTCAGGTCATCGAACTCTCACGCAACATCGCGCTGGTGCATTGGCCGACGCTGGCGGTCTCGGTCGCCGTCATCGCCGTGATCGTCTTGTTGGGCCGCGTGAGCAAAAACATTCCCGCGCCGCTGATTGCCGTGCTGGGCGCGGAGTTCGCCAGTATTCTGTGGAACTTCGCCGGGCACGGTATCGCCGTCGTCGGCCACGTCGTCGGCGGCCTGCCGCACCTGGCGCTGCCGCACACCAACTGGCACGAGGTCGGCATGCTGATCGGCATCTCGGGCTCGTGCTTCGTGATGATCGTGGCGCAAAGTGCGGCCACGGCGCGCTTCTACGCTTCGCGCCATCACCAGGTGCTGGTGGAGAACGACGACATCCTCGGCCTCGCCGCTGCCAACGCCGCCGCTGGATTGAGCGGAACCTTCGTCGTGAACGGCAGTCCCACGCAAACCGCGATGGTCGAGGGTTCTGGCGGAAAGAGCCAGCTGGCGCAGATTTCCACGGCACTCATCGTCGCCCTGGTGCTGCTCTTCCTCACCAAGCCGCTGCAATACTTGCCACGCTGCGTACTGGGAGCGATTGTCTTCACCATTGCGATACGACTTATCAAATTGCGCGAAATGGCGAGCATTCGCCGCGAGAGTCCGGGAGAGTTTGTTCTCGCCACCATCACCGCGTCGGTCGTTGTTCTGATTGGAGTAGAGCAGGGCATCCTCGTGGCCATGGTGCTCTCGCTGCTGCGCATCGTAAAACATACCTACCAGCCGCACACCGGCGTGTTGGTTGCCGATGGCGATCTGTTCTGGCGGCTGGAACCGCCGTGTGCGGGGGCGACCACGAAGCCCGGGCTGATTCTTTACCGCTTCGGCGCGCCGCTGTTTTACGCCAATGCCGGCAGGTTCGCCGAAGAGGTGCGGGCGATCGTCGGCTCGCCCGCAGAGCCCAAGCCCTGGGTTGTGGTCGACGCCGAGGCCATCACCAATCTGGACTACACGGCAGCACGGGTGGTGCGGCGGCTGCACGATGAGTTGAAGGAAATTGGGGTGACCCTGGCCTTCGCCCGCGTAGGCCCTTATCTGCGGGCGGATTTCGATCGCCATCAGGTCACCGAGGTTATCGGCGAAAACCTGCTTTTCCCGCGCCTGCACGACGCGCTGGAGGCCTTTGGTAAACTCTTCCACGCGCTTCCGGAAGTCCAACCCCAGTGAAGGAGTTCTGCTTCTATGACCTGGCCCTCGTATCCCACAGTGTATGAGATCAATACCTGGGTCTGGCTGACTGAGCTCGGCCGTAGCCTGGGGCGGAAGGTTGAGCTCAGCTCCGTACCTCCCACGAAGTGGGACAAGCTGGCGGATTACGGCTTCGATGCCGTCTGGCTGATGGGCGTGTGGGAGCGTAGTCCCGCCGGAACTGCCGTCGCCAATCAGAATGCCGGCTTGCAGGAAGATTTTCGGCGAGCTTTACCGGATTTTCAGATTTCCGACAATGTCGGATCGCCCTATTGCATTAGGCAGTACGTGGTCGATCGCCATCTCGGCGGGCCGGGCGGATTGGCGGCAGCTCGGCAGGAGCTGGGAGAGCGCGGTATGAAGCTGTTGCTGGACTTCGTGCCCAACCACGTTGCCCCCGATCATCCCTGGGTGGCGCAGCATCCGGAGTATTTCATTCAGGGCACCGCGGAAGATGCCCAAAAATCGCCGGGGTCTTACATTGAGGTACATGGGAAGTTTTTCGCCTGCGGACGCGATCCGTATTTTCCTGCGTGGCCGGATGTGCTCCAGCTCAACGCGTTTCAGCCGGAGCTGCGGCAGGCCGTGGTCGAAACCCTGGCCGATATAGCCGGTCAGTGCGACGGGGTTCGCTGCGACATGGCGATGCTGCTCGTCAATAGCGTGTTCACGCGCACATGGGGAAGCCGCGCCGGCCAGCAGCCCGCGACCGAGTATTGGGACGATGTCATCCCGGCCATAAAGCGCGCCCATTCCGACTTTCTTTTCATCGCCGAGGCTTACTGGGACATGGAGTGGGAGTTGCAACAGCACGGCTTCGATTTCTGTTACGACAAGCGCCTCTATGATCGGCTGGAACACGAGGGAGCGGAAAGTGTCCGCCAGCATCTTTGCGCTGACTTGAAGTATCAGCAGAAGTTATTGCGCTTTCTGGAGAACCACGATGAACCCCGCGCTGCGTCCGCATTTGCGGCCGACAAGGAGAAAGCGGCAGCGGTCGCGACTTCAACCGTGCTGGGGGCGCGTATGTTCCACGAGGGGCAATTCGAAGGGCGCAAAGTCCGGCTGCCCGTATTTCTTGGCCGTCGTCCCGACGAGCCTGTTAATCCGGAACTGAAGGCTTTTTACGATCGGCTGTTGAAGGCCATCAACGCGCCGGTGTTTCGTGAGGGAAACTGGCAGCTCTGCGGGTCGAGCGGCTGGCCGAACAACTCCAGTTATCAAAATCTGGTGGCGTGGTGCTGGTCGAAGGATGATGCGCGCTATCTCGTCGTGATCAATCTGAGCGAAACGCCCTCCGATGGGCAGATTCAGGTGCCGTGGATCGAGGGCGCAGGCAAGACGTGGGTCCTGACCGACCTGCTCTCCGACGCCGTCTACTTGCGCAGCGGCAGCGAGATGCTCTCGCCGGGACTGTACATCGGGTTGCAGCCTTGGCGCTACAACTTGTTTCAGTGCAAGTTGAAATGAGAAGAAGGGGCCAGGGGCTGGGGGCTAGGGGTTAGCAGCGGATGATTAATCCACTTTGTAGGCATTGAAACATCCCGCAGTAAGGCGTCGAGTCGTAAGCCCCCAGCACTAATCCCTGACCCCTAGCCCCTGTCCTTCCTACTTCCCATACTCCAGCACATCAACATCCGCGAACCGATACACCGTCGGCTGGCCATATATACGTTCCAGCTTTGCCTTGGCCGCAGCGCCGTAGTCGAAATTCTCCAGCTTCGCACCGTGATCGGCCATGAGGATCCACACATGCTGAAACGCGCGTGGGTTCTCATCCAGCGCGTGCAGCAAATTCCGCACGTCTTCGCCGCCGTCGTAGTAGGCGGGCGCGAAGACGTGTACATCGGGCGCGCTGGCGGTCTGGCTCGCGTAGTAGTCGAGCATGACTCGCGTGTAAAACGGGAAAAAGGCCACCGCATCGCCCGGACTTGCGGAGCTGAGCACCAGACGGCTGGCGCCTCGCCAATCTTCGCGGGGATGGGAGTAGCTCTTCAGCACCGAGGGAACGTCGGCGATACAGAGCGCCAGCACGAGCACGAATCCCAGCCGCCATCGCGACAACATTCCCGCGCCAATCGCCGCCAGTATGCATGCCGCTGGCAGCGAGAAGAACACGTAGCGCTGCAGAAACATCGGCTGCCGCAGGGAAATCAGCGCCAGCAGCACTGCAGGCACGACAGCCCACAGTACCAGCAGCATGCCGCGCCAGTAGTCGTCGATCGCGGAATTGCGTCGCGCGCGGATCACCGCCATCAGTCCGGCGATCCACAACACCAGCGATAATGCGACTTTCAAGCCCGAGCCGCCGAAGAACATTGCCAGGTGCCAGCTCTCTTTCAGCGAGGGCGCCGGCATCCAGACGAAGTGCAGGTTCTCCGGTGAAGCGCGAAAGACGTAGGTCAGTCCCGGAACCGCCGCCGCGAAAATAATCGTGCCGCCAAGGATCACCTTTCGCCACGGCACCGGCGGAGTCTTGAACAAAAGCGACACCGCTTCAGCGACCAGCACCAGCGCGGTGAAGTCGTGGCAGTAGAACGCGACGATGCCGCACAGCGTCCACAGCATCCAGTCGCGCGTGCTGCCGCCGTCGACTGCGCGCACAAAGAAGTATGTCGACGCCAGCACCAGCAACGTTGCCAGGGTGTAGCCGCGCGCTTCCTGCGAGTAGTAGACCGCGCCGGGACTGAAGGCCAGCAGCGCCGCTGCCGCCAGCGATTCCCACACGCCTGTGAACTTACGCGCCACACCGTACAGCGCCGGAATCGCTACGATGCCGAAGATCGCCGAGGGCAGCCGCAGAAATGCTTCGCTGGCCCCCAGATGAATCCAGCCGCGCATCAGGAGAAAGTAAATCGTCTGGAGATTCGCTTCGCCGTGCCACCACACCCACGCAAAGTGCTGCCATGAAGCCCGGGCCAGCGCGACGGTCGCGCCCTCGTCCAGCCACAAGCTTTGGTTGCCGAGATGCGAGATGCGCAGCCACGCGCCACAGAAGGTGATGACCGCCAGCGCGACAGAAGCGAGATTGGGCGGTGCGGCAGAACCGGGCACTGGCGCGAATTCCACCAGCGGCAATGGGCTGATGCGAGGCAGAAAGGCGAACCGTGGCGAGAAGTTTCTCAGAGCGGGCGTGTGCCTCGTCGATTGGCGATGGGAAGCAAAAGCAATCTTACCTTGTGCCGAAGCTGCGGCGAATCTATCGCGCGCGAGCCAGCACCAGCGTAACGTCGTCGGGTTGCTCTCCGCCGGCGATCCAGTCGGCCACCGCACCAGTCACCACATCGCTGATGCGCGCCAGCGATTCGTTGCGGTTCTGGCGGACCAGCTCAATCAGCCGCTCTTCGCCGAACTCGCCAAACTCGTTCTCCGGCTCCGTGATGCCGTCGCTGAAGGCGATGAAGATGTCGCCCGAGTGCATGCCCTCGGTGCTCTCGCCGTAGGTCATGCCGTCGAACAGGCCAACAACGGTCCCCGATGTCTCCAACCGGCGCACATTGCCGTCGCCGCCCAGCAGCATCGGCGGCAGGTGTCCCGCATTGGAGTAAGTCAGCGAGCGCGACAGCGCGTCGTAGTGGGCCAGAAACATGGTCGCGTATTTCTCCGGCGGCGTGCTGCGGTAGAGCTGATAGTTCAGGGTCGCCATGAGGAAGCCGGGCGAGAGTTCGCTGCCTCCGTTGCCATTGCCCTCGATCGTCAACACCGTGGTATCCGTCGCACCCTCGCCCAGCGCCAGCGAGGCCAGCGTTTTCTCCGGCTCAAACGAATACGCGCGCACGAAAGCGTGAACGGTGGCCATCAGCAGTGCCGCCGAAATTCCCTTGCCGCTGATATCGCCCAGCGCCAGCATCATGCGATGGTCGCCCAGCGGAATGAAGTCGTAGTAGTCGCCGCTGACGGTGCGCGCCGGACGGCACACGCCATGCACCTCGAGCGACGGCAGCCCGCTGAGGTCGGCAGGGAAGAGCAGCGCCTGCACCTCGTGGGCGATGGCCAGCTCGCTCTGCATCCGCTGCTTCTCTTTTTGTTCGGCGATCAGGTTCGACAGCGACTGCGTCATGGAGTTGAATGACTGCTCCAGCGCCGCCATCTGGTCGTGGCTGCGCACCTGGATGCGATGCGTCAGCTCGCCGCGATTGATGTGCTCGGTGGCCTTGTAGAGTTCAGAGACCGACTTGGTCATGCTGCGGGTCAGGCGCACGCCGATGAACAGTGCAATCAGCTCGATCACGCCGAAGAAAATCGCGATGCCGATCAGCAGGTCGCGGAAGATGCCGGCCTTGTCGCCCAGCGCGCTGAACAGCGTGGCGTACAGCATCGACGGCCGCGTGTCGACCAGCACCAGCCCGTTGAGCGACTTGCCCGACGGCCACTCGATGAGGTCAAAGCGCGTACCGAACGGGATGTGGAAGTCGAAAAAGTTCGTCGGCGGCGGAACGCTGCCGGCCTGCACCGTGCCGGGCTCTTCTTTCTGCGAAGCGGGCATCTTCGCTTCATACACAACTGAACTCTGTCCCGAGTTCGCGGCCGCTTTTGCCGCCATCGCCGGAATGTCGGCCGAGAGTGTCACCGAGCCGAGCTCCGACGTCGACTTGCGCAGCAGCTCGGAGGTGATCGGCATGTTCGAGATCACCGTGATGTGATGCTCGCCCTCCACCAGCCGCTTGACCACACGAAGCTGAAGCTGATCGTTGTCGAGAACGAATCCTGCGAAGTCGTTCTTGAACGCCGGACTGGTCTTGATGGGACCCTGAGCCGCGCGCGATGGTTCAGCGAGCATGAAGCTCTGCGCGCCATCCCACACTGTGACAGAGCGGTGCCTGAAGTTCTCATCCGACGCGTTGACGATTTCGCGCGCCAGGTCGGGCGTCAGCTTACTCTGGCGCGCCAGGCTGCGGAACTGCCATGCCATTGAGCGGTTGGTCGCCTCCAGATGTTGCAGCTCCGATTGCAGATCCGACATGGCTACGTAGGTTGCAAACTGCCCAGCGAAGAGAAAGCCCGCGACCAGCGCCATGGCCACCAGCAGGATGAGCGGAATCACGCCGATGAAAACGTAGGTGACGATCAGCCGGTTGCGCAGCCGCCACATTAACCTGCGCCGCACCCAGCGCAGCCCCATCACCAGAGCGAAGCAGACGAAGACGTAGGTGAGGAAGCTGGCCCAGCCGCCCAGCAGGCTGCCTGGTCCCGGGCGAAGGATGCCGCGCAGCATCTGCAGCAACAGGGCCAGAGCGCCAATCCACAGCGTGACCTTCCCCAGCTTGGTCCTGGGGTGCAGCGCGCGTTGCAACAGCGCTCGCAGGTCGGTCTGGTTTGGCAGTGACATGTTCTTGGCTAGAGTTTCCAGTTTTCAGTTTCGAGTTTCTGGTTTCGAGTAGGCCACTGAAACTGCCCGGGGGCGACCTCTCGCCGGCAATCCCTCAATTCTAACCGCTGACCCGCGTACGGTTCAGTGGACGCCAAGGTTCCAGCCGTTCTGGCCGACGGCCGGCAGCTGATAGCCGACGGCGGGCGATGGCTGACAGCCTGCCGTCCCGGGCTTTAGAATCCATTGGGCGAAAGCCCGCGCAATTCTTTGACGTGCAAGCGCTTATTCCACGCCGGCGTCGCCTGCAACTTCCGGCGCCGGGGAGAATCTAACGAGTCCCTATGTCCGAGAACGTACGTAATGTCGTTATCATCGGCTCCGGTTGTTCGGGGCTGACCGCGGCCATTTACGCCGCTCGCGCCAATCTCAGCCCGCTCATCATCGACGGCCATGAGCCCGGCGGGCAGTTGGCCATTACCACGCTGGTCGAGAATTTCCCCGGCTTCCCCGACGGCATCCAGGGGCCGGAACTGATCGACAACATGCGCAAGCAGGCCGAGCGCTTCGGCGCCGAGTTCCGCACCGGCCATGTCGCCGGCGTCGACCTCAGCCGCAAGGTCGCCGACGGCAGCAAGAAGCCGCTGGAAATCACCGTCGGCCGCGAGACCATCCAGAGTCGCACATTGATCATCGCAAGCGGCGCGTCGGCGCGCTGGCTCGGCTTGCCCAATGAGCAAGCCCTGATCGGCCACGGCGTTTCGTCGTGCGCCACCTGCGACGGATTTTTCTTCTCCGGCAAAGAGATCGCTGTCATTGGCGGCGGCGACTCGGCCATGGAAGAAGCGCTGTTCCTGACGCGCTTCGCCAAGAAGGTAACGCTCATCCATCGCCGCGGCGAGTTTCGCGCCTCGAAGATCATGCTCGACCGCGCCCGCAAGCACAGCCAGATCGAGTTCCTCACCGACACCGTCGTTGACGACGTGCTCGATGTCAGCAAGAAGGAAGTCACCGGCCTGCGCCTGCGCAACCTCAAGACCGGCGAACAGTGGGACATGCCGACCAGCGCGATGTTCCTGGGCATCGGCCATACGCCCAACGCGCAGTTTGTCGGCGACCAGCTCAAGCGCGACGGCGACGGTTATCTCATCCCCGAGGGCTTTGTCTGCTCGAAGGTTCCGGGAGTCTTCATCAGCGGCGACGTCGCCGACCGGCATTACCGGCAGGCCATCACCGCGGCCGGCACCGGCTGCATGGCTGCCCTTGAAGCCGAGAAGTACCTGGAAGAGATCGGGAAATGACGTCTGTCGGTTTCCCGCTCATTCCAGGCCCGCGAATGAGTGGGACACTCATCTCTACCTCAGCGCAACCGAAAGGTCGCGCGTGAACCTGACACGGGAACGCACATCCTTCTCTCGGGTTCACTGGCTGCACGTGCTGGCGTTGACGTGCCTGCTGGCGGTGGTCGGCATCAGCACCCTCACGTTCAAGATCTCGGTGCTCGACCTTGACCTCGGCTGGCACCTGAAGACCGGCGACTGGATCCTCCAGCACTTCGCCGTGCCGCACACCGGCCTGTTTACCTGGACCGCCGCAAATCATCCCTGGTCCGCCTACAGCTGGGGCTACGAGGTGCTGCTGTCCCGCGCTAACGCGTGGTTCGGGCTGACCGGCGTTGCACTCTACGGAACCCTGCTGACCCTCGGCGTGACCTACGCGATTTACTGGATGGCTCGCCGCCTCTCGGGCAATTTCTGGGTCGGGCTGCTGATCACCGTGTTCAGTTGCTCGGCATTCCTGCTGGCGCTGAGCCCGCGGCCGGTGTTCTTCTCGATGATTTTGTTTTGCGTCACCTTGGCGCTGCTGCTCGAGGCCAGCCGCTCCGGTAACGAGAAGGTTCTCTACTGGCTGCCGGTGGTGTTTTTTCTGTGGGCGAACCTTCATATTCAATTCATCTACGGACTGTTCGCCGTCGGCTTGATGATGGCGGTGAACCTGGCGCAGGAACTCGCCGGCAAATTCCGCTGGAAGCTGGACTGGCTGCAGCCGCGCACCCTTCCGGCCGCGTCGCTGATGACCGTTTTCGCATTGTGCGTCTTCGCGACTTGCCTGTCGCCCTACAGCTTCCACCTCTACGGCATTGTTGCGCGTTATGCGCAGTCGAAGGTGGCGTATCACATCATCATGGAACTGCAGCCGGTGAACTTCAGCGTGACCAGCCACTATGTCACGCTGTTGTGGATGGCCTTCGCCTTCTTCGCCGTCGGACGCCAGAAGAAAGTTGACCTGTTCAAGCTGCTGCTGCTCTGCGTGACCGGCGTCATGGCCTTTCGCACCATGCGCGACTCGTGGTTCATCTGCATCTCGGGCGCGGCCTGCATCGCCGATGCCGCAGCCGACGCCGTTCTGCCTGACGCGGGCGACTCTTGGCTCGACCGCGCCGGGATTGCATTGCTGCTGGTGATCACGCTGGCGGTTGCCGCGTGGAAGACCGACTTCAACGATGTTCGTCTCGAACAGGCGATGGCCCAGGTACTGCCTGTCGACGCCGTCAATTACCTCAAAGAGAATCCGGCGCGCGGGCCGCTCTATAACACCATCGATTGGGGCGGATTTCTTACGTGGTATCTGCCCGAGCAGCCGGTTTCGATCGACGGCCGCACCGACCTGTACGGCGACCAGATGGAAGAGCTGGCTTTCCGCACCGCTGCCGGCGCGCCATCGTACGTTAACGATCCCTACCTGAACGCCGCCGGTATCGTGCTCTTGCAGCGGCAGAACCGCCTGCTGACTATTCTGGAAAATGATGCCCGCTTCCAGCGCGTTTACCAGGACGGAATCTCCGCGGTCTTCGTGCGCAAGTAGAGCGGAGCACGCAGTCAGGGTTTGTGTGGCGCCCCGTTGGCACATCGGGTGGAGCGCGGCTTCAGGGACGGGTGCAGCACGCCTTCAGGCGTGCAATGGCTGACCTGCGGACGAGTTCCGCTTCAGCGGCTGAGGTAAAGAATATGCCCGCTGGCACCTCAGCGGCTGAAGCCGGTTGTGCAGGAACCGTGGCGAATGTACGCCTGAAGGCGTACTCCACCCAGTCGCAACAAACCATTCCGAGGCCTGAGCAAAGTTATGGCGGACCCTCGCGGGCCCGCCATCGAAGCACATTGGACTGGCGACAGATTTTATTTCGCGTCGACCATCGGGATCTGCGAAGCCAGCTGCAGATTGACCATCAGGTCGATGCGGCGATCGATCTGGCAGAACAGCGCGGTCTTCTTGGCCGAGACGACCTTCTCGAACATGGGCACGTACTTCATGCGCAGCGCGATGACCTTCTGGTCGTTGTCGGCCGAGCGCTTGATGTACTGCTGGGCCTGAGCATCGGTCATGGTCTGGTAGTTGGTGGCGTAGTCTTTGATCAGCTGCCAGCGCTCGTCGCCATTCTTGGCGGCTTCGGCGCGGTACTGGTCATAGATGGGCCAGAACTTGGTGGCTTCATCGGGGGTGAGCGGCATATTCGCGGCCGTGATCTGCTTGCGCTGCGCGCGGATATCTTCGCGCAGCATCTGGATGTCCTGATCGCCGGCCTTGTTCGGCTCAGCGTTGGCGCCCGGCATGCTCTGCGAGGAGTTCTGGGCAACCACCGGAACAGTAGCGAGCAACATTGCGCTGACCACGATCAGAAAAGCTACAAAATGTTTCTTCGGCATTTCGCCTCCTGGTTTCTCAACTTTTCACAACGAGGGTACTGACATTGCTGGGGACGGCATTGCGAACGTTACTTCCACAGGTCCGAGGGCGAGTTCAAAACGACCCTGGATTCGCAGGAGGATTATAGCGGAATCGTGTTCGCCGACCGCCTATTCTGTAAAACCTTTCCCGGCGAGAACGTCCAAGCAGACGTGCAATGGAGGGAAACGATGCGCCCGCGTTTCAGGCGGGCTGCGATTCTCGCTTTGGGTTACGCTCTCGGCACGTCGGCACAGCAACCCGGAGAACTTCAACGCGGTGTCATCTGCTCCACGGTGTCCTGAACGAACGTTTTTGGGGCGTGAGGTAAACTCAGCGAGAGTGAGCCAAATCTTGCCTGCCGACGATTTCTCCCACGCCGAAGAGGCGGCGCAATTCCTCCTCGCGCGCGCGACGGCTCGACCGCGCATTGCTCTTGTTCTTGGCTCGGGACTTGGCGCCTTCGCTGACGAGCTTCGTGACCACATCGCCATCCCCTACGAAGACATTCCGCACTTTCCCAAGAGCACCGCCATCGGCCACGCCGGGCGTCTCCTCATCGGCAGCGTCGACGGGATTCCGCTCGCCGTGATGCAAGGACGCGTGCATCTCTACGAGGGCTACTCGGCCAGGCAAGTCGCATTTCCGATTCGCGTGTTCTCACGCATGGGCATTGGCACGGTTGTCCTCACCAACGCAGCCGGCGGCATCAACGCGGAGTACGGCAAGGGTGCGCTGGTGCTGATCCGCGACCACATCAACTTGCTGGGACAGAATCCGCTTACCGGCGTCAACGACGATCGCCTGGGCTTGCGTCATCCCGACATGACCGACGCCTACAACGCCCGCTTCCGGCAGATCGCTCTTGACGAAGCCAAGCGCATCGGCAGCGATGTGTACGAAGGTGTCTACGCTGCGGTCGCCGGTCCCAGCTTTGAGACGCCGGCTGAGATTCGCTTCCTGCGCATCATCGGCGCCGACCTCGTGGGCATGTCGACTGTGCCCGAAGTCATCGCTGCGCGGCACGCAGGGATGGAGGTGCTGGCGATCTCCTGCGTCACCAATATGGCGGCCGGCATGACCGGCGAGAAGATTACCGCCGAAGAAGTGCTGGAGACCGGCGAGCGCGTGCGCGAGAAATTTCTTGCGCTGCTGCGCGCGGTGCTGCCCAAACTCGACGCGCAAACCTCCGATACAAAAAAATAAGGCGCGCCCGAAGACGCGCCTCACTTCCAGTGACAAATCCAACTAGTTGGGATCTGCGACCAGCGGGATGTACAGGTTGTTTGCCTGGGGAGTTCCGATGCCCGTCACCAGGTCGTAACCCGGTCCGGACATGCACTGTGCTCCGCAGTTGCCGTTGTTGCCGACCGTGATGTCGTGGAAGTCGGTGTGGTAGTTGCCGGAGTAGAAGAGGGTATAGAGGTCCTGCGCCGCCATGCTGAATAGCGGATTGCCGGCCGCCGCGCGCAGCGAGTTCACCAGTGTCATGAACGAAGCCCAGTCAGGACTGGAAATGCTGGTTCCAGCAACCGGCAGCCATCCGCCTTCGCTGTAGGTGTCGTAGACCGGAATGTTCGATGCGTCAGACGAAATGTCGGGCACGCAACGATTGGTGGTCGAGAAAGCCGAGCAGGCAGGGTTCTGCCAGGAAGGCTGCGCTTCCTGCGAGCTCACGCCGCCGCTGCCCTGGCTCCAGCCGTGTTCCGAGCCGTAGTTGATCTGCGTCGGATTGGAGGGCGTGTTGGAAGAGGCCAGCGCCAATACCGTTCCGCCTACCGCGATGACGCAGGGCGAGACCGAAGGATACTCGGTGCCGTGTCCGCCGTCACCGGTAGAGGCGAAGAAGGTGACCGGCTTGCCGTCTTCGTTGGTGATGTTGCAGAAATAGCTGTCAGACTGCTGCTCGCCGCTGAATTCGCCGCCGCCCCAGCTCATCGAAACCACCGTGGCGTGTTCCTGCGTGTAAGCCACCTGCACAGCGGCCAGCAGATCGGCGAAGCTGTTGCTGTTGGCTTCCACCAGCACGATGTTGGCCTGGGGAGCAATCGCGCACGCCTGCTCGACGTCCAGCGATTCCTCCACGTCCCATCCCTGACCCGAGATCGGATTGCCGACCTTCACCTTGGTGAAATTGCAGGGAGCGAAGTGGAAGTAGCTTGCGTAATAAGCGAGATCGGAAGCAATGTTGGGATCGTCATAAGCGTCGATGATGGCGATCGTCTGACCGGCGCCCACGCTGGGGACCCGGTTCACACCGTAAGCTGCTTTCCACTGCGCCGGCAACGTGCCGGTTGGGTTGTTGGGGGTGTACGGAATGTCAGCGATACGTATCGGGGTGTGCGCATAGATGTGATGCAGGTCGGGAGACTGGGCTGTGGCGAGAGTCGCCAGCATACCAAGCACGCATACGAGCGAGAGCGAACGAATCTTCATTAGTGAATCCTCATTTGCGCGAGACTGCCTTGTTCAGGCGGAAAGTCGATAACCACCACGATGGATAGTTGTCGGTTGGTTCAACGGAGCAGAAACCACACAAGCTGTGCAGCAGCTGGAACTGGGCTGGCCACAACGTCGCGAGGAACCGGTTCCTTCTTCGGTTTTAGCAATGTGATTTCCAGGACGTACTACAACGAAGGGGGATAACCACGAATACTAACTCCCAGCTCTGCGCTTGTCGATGAAGAAGAAGTCGATTGCAACCCAAATTAATTACTATTATCGGTAGTAGGGTCATAGTGGAACTACCTTAGCGCTCCAAACTAATGCTGGCGCTGAGGATCCCGCTATTTACTGGGCGAACCTTCTACTCTGCCTGCATCAAGTGGTTGCAAGCATCTTGCTATCAGGAAAATTTGTTAGCTTGTAACGTTTTTCTTCTTATGCAGGAAATAGAGATAAATTGGCAATCCTGAAGCAATGATTGCCAATCCCCAAGCAGAGTTCCTGATGTTCTCCGTGAAGGTGTAATAGAGCAGCACCGCCGCGGCAGCGATGAACAGCGCCGGCACGACGGGATAGCCCCAGGTGCGATAGGGGCGCGGCGTATCCGGTTCTTTCTTGCGCAGCACGAAGACCGTGCTTGCCGAAATCATGTAGAAGAGCCACTCCGAGAAAATCGCCAGCGAAAATAACTGCCGGAAGTTTCCCGCGAACATCAGCAGGATGATCGACAGCACCAAGCTGCACGATCAGCGCCACCGACGGCGTGTGATAGCGCGGATGCACCTCGGCCATCGCCTTGAAGAAGTATCCGTCGCGCGACATCGCGTAGGGAACGCGCGCGCCGCTCATCACCGTTCCATTCAGCGAAACCAGAATCGACAGCGCCATTCCTGCAGAGACGATAGCCGCTCCCCACACACCGACCGCGACCGCCGTCGCTTCCGACGCCGGCCGTTGCGAAGCGGCGATGGCGGCTCGCCGGCAGAACGTATTGCACGGCGGCGTTGGTCAGCATGTAGAGCGCGGCAACGATTCCTACGCCGAGGATCAGCGCGATCGGAATGGCGCGGCCGGGATCGTGAATCTCGCCGCTCACCATGTTGAGGTCGTTCCATCCGTCGTAAGCCCAAAGCGCCGCGATGAGCGCCGCCATGAATCCGGCAAAGCCGCCGGTGGCTCCGGAGAACGTTGTGCCGAAGTTGTGCCAGGTGCCGCTGGATGCCGTGAACGTCAGCAGGGCGACGGCGATGATGATGACGCAGCTTCAAGGCGGTGAAGACAACCTGGAAATCTCCGGCGCGCTTGATGCCGATGTAGTTCAGAGCCGTGATGAGCGCTGCTGCAGCGATGGCGACAAGTTGGCCATAGGTGACGGTTAGCGGCTTGGTGAGGAAGGGTCGGTTGAGATATGAGAGCGCAGGAAACGTTCCGAGGATGCGTACGAAGCCGACGACCAACGTGGCGATGGATGCGGGCTTGGCGACAGCGAACCACGTCCACCCGTAGAGGAATGCCGGCATTGGCCCGTAGGCGTCGCGAATGTAGATGTACTCGCCACCGGCCTGCGGCTTCATCGCGCCCAGCTCAGCATAGGTGATGGCGCCCGCCAGCGAAAGAATGCCGCCGACAATCCACGCCACGTAGACCAGCGCCGCCGAGCCGACGGCCTGCATCATCTCCGACGGCACAAGAAAAATGCCGCTGCCGATGATGGTGCCGACCACGATAGCCGTGGCATGCCGCACGCCGAGGTCGCGGGAGAGAGCAGGGTTTGTTAGCAGGACGAGAGCATGAGTTGAGTGTAGCGCAGGGCATCAGGTCGTAGAATGAGTTTAGCCCAGCCGGAAGCACGGGGGCATCCTCACGGCGCCTCGGCAGCCGGCAACTTAGTGTCGCCCAGCGAAGGAGCTGGGGTCGGACGCGGCGCCCACGCTTCAGCGGCTGAAGCCAGTCACTCAGGAAGGAGGACTCCCAGTTGATGCACGGCATGAAGCGCGTGCTCCGATCACTAGACGCGTATACCAGCCGCTGCCCTAGCCTGCCTCCGGCCATCGCTACCGTCCGACTGACCACATCAGCTCGCACTGGACCACTGCCCTCTTAATCAATCCTCGTCGCCTTGGCCATGATGCGCTCATACATCCGCCACGGCGTCAGGCGGCGAAACCAGATTTGCATCCTGGCGTCCGGTCCGACCAGGTAGCGCAGCTTCGGATTCGGATCGTTCACCACAAGCGCGATCACCTGCGCCACCTCGCGAGCATCGCGCCGCTTGGCCGCACGTCCTTTCACGAATGCGGCGAAGCGCTGGCTGCGCTCCTTGTTTGGCGAATTCGGATCGAGTGCGTCCTTGCTCAGGCGCAGGTTGCGCTCCCAGATGTCGGTGTCGTACGCGCCCGGCTCAACCAGCACCACGCGAATTCCCAGCGAGTGAACCTCCATGCGCAGCGCCTCGCTCCATCCTTCGAGCGCGAACTTCGACGCCGAGTAGCTGCTCAACATCGGAGCAGGCGAGCGTCCACCGACCGAGGTGATCTGGACGATGTGTCCCGAGCGCTGTTGCCGCATCACCGGCAGCACGGCCTTGGTCATCGCCACCGCGCCGAAAAAGTTGGTCTCCATCTGCTGGCGCAGTTCTTCGACGCGCGTGTCTTCGACGAAACCGGCGCTGCTGAATCCGGCGTTGTTGACCAGCACATCGAGCCGCCTATGATCGTGGACGATGGCGTCGACTGCGCCGGGAATCGCCTCGAAGTTGGTGACGTCGAGCTGGCGTACTTCAATGCGGTCGCGCACGCCGGCCTTCTGCGCTGCCTCTTCCAGTCGGCCGCTACGGCCCACATCGCGCATCGTGGCTACCACGCGAAAACCTTCGCGCGCCAATTCGACTACTGTCAGCAAGCCGATGCCGCTGGAGCTACCGGTCACAACCGCGATTTTTGTGTCGCTCATCGCTTCCCGCCAAATCCCGCATATCGCCGCACAAGGCCCAAACAGCACCATTCGGGGTGCTGCAATTGCGCCGCAGCCCACGATACGAAAGAATAGTAAGTTTCCAAAGCCTTCTTACAATTTACTGGGAACGGACTGATAACGCATGCCTATTGATAAGAACAAGGCCGGCGCGAACGAAATCGCACCGGCAAAAGGAAAGCTGGGGATCATGATCCCCGGCATGGGCGCTGTTGCCACAACGTTTGTGGCCGGCGTGGAAGCGGTACGCAAAGGAATCTCGCAGCCCCATTGGCTCGCTGACGCAGATGGGCACCATCCGCCTCGGCAAACGCACCGAAGGCCGCTCACCGAAGATCAAAGACTTCATGCCGCTGGCCGGACTCGACGACCTGGTCTTCACCGGCTGGGACATCTTCGAAGACGACATGTACTCGGCCGCCGGCAAAGCGGGCGTGCTCGACCGCTCGCTGCTCGAGCAGGTGAAGCCGTTCCTGTCGTCGATCAAGCCGCGCAAAGCTGTCTTCGACAAGAACTACGTCAAGAAGCTCGACGGCCCCAACGTCAAGAAGGGCAAGAACAAGATGGAGCTCGCCGAGCAGGTGCGCGACGACATCCGCGAGTTCAAGCAGTCGAGCGGCGCCGACCGCCTGGTGATGATCTGGTGCGGCTCGACCGAAACGTTCATCGAAGCAGGGCCCGGCGCACAAGACCGTCGAAGCCCTCGAGAAGGCGATGCACGCCAACGATGAGAGCATCGCTCCGTCGATGATTTACGCTTACGCCGCGCTGAAAGAAGGCGTGCCGTTTGCCAACGGCGCGCCGAATCTGACGGTCGACGTTCCCGCGATGCACGCGCTCTCCAAGCAGTACGAAGCGCCGATTTGCGGCAAGGACTACAAGACCGGACAGACGCTGATCAAGACCATCCTCGCGCCCGGCTTCAAAGCGCGCATGCTCGGCCTGAACGGCTGGTTCTCGACCAACATCCTCGGCAACCGCGACGGCGAAGTGCTCGACGATCCCGGCTCGTTCAAGACCAAGGAAGAATCGAAGCTGTCGGTGCTGGAGCACATCCTGCAGCCGGAGCTTTATCCGGAACTCTACGGCAACATTTTTCACAAAGTGCGGATCAACTACTACCCGCCGCGCGGCGACAACAAAGAGGGCTGGGACAACATCGACATCTTCGGCTGGCTCGGCTATCCGATGCAGATCAAGGTCGACTTCCTGTGCCGCGACTCGATCCTGGCCGCGCCCATCGTGCTGGACGTGGTGCTGTTCCTCGATTTGGCGAAACGCTCAGCGGCCCTGCGCGGGATCGGCATCCAGGAGTGGCTGAGCTTCTACTTCAAGTCGCCGATGACGGCCGAAGGCCTGTATCCCGAGCACGACCTGTTCATCCAGTCGATGAAGTTGAAGAACACGATGCGTCACCTCATGGGCGAAGAGATGATCACGCACCTTGGGCTGGAGTATTACGACTAGGCCAGGGTCTAGGGATTAGTGGAAGGCTATTCGAGTAGGTATTCACAAGAGGGTGCCCCATCCAAGCCGTTTTTTGCTTGGGTGGGGCTTTTTCGTTGATTCGCGATTACGCCTTGAGGTCGCGCTTGATCAGCGCCGAGTCGAGCAAGAATCCCAGGCCGACGGCGAACGGTATGACGCCGAAAGCCGCGGCCACATGGGCATCAGGCTCCACTCGTCCGATCAGCATGAACGTCAGGAAGTAGCCCAGCGCTCCGAAAACCAGAAGGATGCCGTAGCGCCGCGAGATCATCGCCTGCGAGAGTTCCGGCTCCATGGGTACGCTGACGCCGCGAGAGATTGCCGCCAGGCGCTCTTCGGTGCGCAGGCGCCGCACCCGGTAAAAGGCATAAATTCCCGCCAGCGGAATGGCAAAAACCATTACAACTGCTGCAAGTCCAACAATGTTTCCGTCCATCGCTCCACTCCTTCCGGGCCGCGTTCGGGCGGCCATCGCACGGTTGGAGATACGGAGGGTGGATCGGGAAAGTTCCGTGAGGCGGGTGAGTTTTCGCGGGAACGCAAGTTGCGCTGAACACTTTGTGTCAGGGCACGACTTCAGTCGTGCCGTAGACGGCGCACTTGAAGGACTGGGCTGTTCAGGGGCGGCAGGTGTGCCGCCGGCTGAAGCCGGCTCGGAGAAAAAAGAACAGGCTCGGACGCTGGCCTGAAGGCCAGCTCTACCGGTGAAACCGTTGCCGTGACTGACGCCGCTGACTGACCACTGGCCACTCCCACCTACTTCTTCGCCAGCGCTTCGGCCTTCTTGATCGCTGCCTCGTGCTTGTCGTAGGCAACCAGCGCCATCCGCGCACCTTCACGAGCGCCGCTGGTGCTCATCTTGCGCTCGGCCTCGGCGAACATCTCTTCGGCGTCTTCGTGAGCGTTGTAGGCTTCGTCGTCAGCGTCGGCCACGGCCTTCACCGCGGTCACAATCTTGGGATCGGCCTTCACCGCCGCCGCCGTCTTGCCGCCTTTCGCATTCCTGGCGCCCTTAGGCGGACGCTTCGCGGGACCCTCATCGGACACCACATCGTTGTAGGCAAGCTTGTACTCGTCGGGCCAGCTCGACTTCACCTTCAACTCGAGATCGTCGAGAGCGGCGCGCGCCTCGTCGGCAATCTCGCGCACACGCTTCTTTTCGGTGAGCCATTTCCACACGCCCCAATCCATGCCTTCTTTCATGATGGCCCGGGCAGCTTCCACTTCCGGCAATTTTTTCATTGCAGACCTCGTCGAGAGTGTGGGAGATCCGATCGACGGCGCGGCCTCAGCGGCCCCCTGCGCGACTTTGCGGACCATCTTTCGTTCTCCCCGAACGTTTCATCGTAGGTTCGGGGAAGGCGAATACTTTGTGAGCCGCAACCGTGGCGCGCAGGCGGCTCCCGATTCGGGAATGTCAAGGACATAGGAAAAAACGGTTTACACTTGGCCCAATGCAGGCGCAGCCTAGCAGAGAAACTTTTTTGGGAGGATGCAATGCGTCTGGTTACGTTTTTTTCTGTACTTGCTCTGATCGCTGCGGTACCTGTGATGGCCCAGCAGGCTGCGCCGGCTGCCTCGGGAAACTACACCCTGACTGTGGTCGTCGACGGCGTCAACCAGTTGGGCGGCAACGTGGGCCTGCTGCTGTTCAATTCGTCCAAGGGATGGGCGGAGGACCGTAGCGCAGCGCTCAAAGACATCACGGTGCCGGCGCATCCGGGAATCGTGACGATCGAAGTCCCGGGACTGGTTGCGGGCGAGTATGCAGTCGCGCTGGTGCATGACGTCAACATGAATCACAAGCTCGACAAGAATATGCTTGGCTACCCCAAGGAGCAGTGGGGGCTGTCGAACAACCCGCATGCGACTCTCAAGACGCCGTCATACAACTCGTGCACCTTCAAACTCGCGGGCAACATGGAGATTCACGTCAAGATGCAGCAGTAGTCCGTCAGGTTCGGCGGGCCTGCTGCTGCATGCGACGCAGAGTCGGGTGTCAGGCAGCGACGTTGCGGCTTTCGCGATCGGAGCCGTGCTGCTTGACCATCTTGTTGTAGTTACCCATGATGAGAAACGGCGCGGCCCACTGGCCTACGAACAGCGCCCAGTCTTCTTTGTCCATTACCTTCAGGATGAGGGACGCGGCCATGGAGCCCACGGCCAATCCCAGAAATATGGAAGAAGGCAATTTTGATGTTTGGCTTTCGATGGCACCCGTGTAGCGATCTTCGGCTTCCCCGCTGGTTCGTGTCTGCATTTGCACCTCGTTGAATTTCTTGCTGATGCCAGTAGGACGGAGGGCTCGGGGACTCGGTTGCCATCGCGGTGACAGCAAACGTGCGGAACCTCGCGAATCGGTCGCGTGAGGAAAATATTCGACGCTGCGATTTCGCAGGAAGATAACCGCGCCTCTTGACCTGCGGTACGCCTCTGGGATATCAACGAAGAATCCTCAGGGTGAAGGAGTTCACCCTTAACCGCTGTCTCAAAGTCCGGGACAGATGATGACTCCTGACAAGCACGACTTGTCGCGGAGTCATGTCCCCGGCGAGTCTTCGAAAATCAGGTTGCAGGAGCACGTGCGTAAGGGCTATGTCTGTTTGCGTAGCCGTGTGCACGGCAATGCAGATTTGATAACAGTTCTGATACAGAGCGCCGGTTGGTTGGGAAAGGAACATCGGTTTTGCTGAAATACTTTTTGATCGCAGTGGGCGGAGCCGCAGGAGCCCTCGCCCGCTACGTCGTGGGCAACTACATTGGAAGCCGCTATGGCTTTCGCTTTCCGTACGGCACATTCGTCGTTAACATCAGCGGATGTTTTCTGATCGGCATGATCATGGCGTTGCTGGCTCGCTCCACCGCCGGCATCTACTGGCGCTATCTGGTCCCGATCGGCTTCATCGGAGCGTACACCACGTTTTCGACCTTTGAGTACGAGACGTTGCGCGCTATTCAAGACGGACAGATGGCCACTGGATTGTTGAATGTCGGGTTGAGCGTGATCACCGGATTTGCCGCCGTATGGCTCGGAGATCTGGTGGGGAAGGTGTTCGTATGAACCTCGGTCGGAGGCTAAAGCCCCTCTTTTGTTGGCGCGCGTTTGGCACGCCTGAAGGCGTGCCCCTTCAAAGCAAATCCTATGACGGAGTGAAAGTTGCGGCTTTTCAAAACGAGGAGGGCCGGTGCTGAACTCGGGACCAGCCAAGAAGGTGACCGTCTACGTCATCGAGGGTCAGAAGTATCACGGCACGGCGTGTTACGCGGCCATACTCGACTATCTGTTCTTTCGCGGCATCTCCGACGCGACGGTGGTGCGCGGCATCGCCGGCTTCGGCACCGATCACAAACTGCACACCAGCCGCCTGGTCGAGCTTTCGGACCAGATGCCCATCAAGATCGAGTTCGTCGAGTCGGCCGAGCGAGTGGAAGAAGTGTTGCCCAAGCTGACCGAGATCGCGGCCAACGGGTTGATCGAGGTGCAGGACACCACCGTCATCAACCCGGCCTCGCAGAAGTCGAAGCCGCCAGAAGCCGTGCCGGTAGCCAGGTTGCAGTCGACGGCTAAAATGATGCGCATTCTTATTGGCGAGCACGATCGCTGGCAGGACAAGCCGCTGTACCAGGCGCTGGTGCAGGCATTGCGCGCCAACGACATCGCCGGCGTAACCGTATATCGCGGCATCCTGGGCTACGGCGCCAATCGCCGCATGCACAAGGACTCGGCGCTGAACCTCTCGCACGATGCGCCCATTCTGCTCACCGTGGTCGACACCGAGGAGAAGCTGCGGGCCTTCATTCCCGTGCTCGACCAGATGGTCAAGCAGGGAATGGTCGTGATCTCCGACGCCGAGGTCATCAAGTATTCGCACGCCGCGGCAGCAAGCAAAGAGGAGAAGCAAAAGTGAAGCTCGAAGGCAAAGCCAAAATGCTGCGCGTTCACTTCGGCGAAGACGACAAGTGGAAAGGGAAGCCGCTGTACGAAGCCATCGTGGAGCGCTGCCGGCAACTCGACATCGCTGGAGCTACGGTCTTCCGCGGCATTGAAGGCTACGGCGCCAGCACCATGATCCGCCGCCGGCACTTGCTGAGCTTTTCAGCCGACGCGCCCATCCTGGTACAGATTGTGGACACGGAAGAGAACATCCAGCGGCTGATTCCGGCACTGGACGAGATGGTGGATGAGGGATTGATCGCCATCTCGGATGTCGAGGTGATCAAATACGTGCACCAGGACGGAGAGCATCCGCAGAAGTGAATTTCAGGTAGGCTCGCGGGCGGGACGGACGCCTCGCCTGGTTCAATCAGTGGGATGGTGACGCCGCACCCCTCGACTGCACTCAGGGCACGCACCGTAAGGTGCGCCCGCTCAAAACGGTGCCGACCAGCCTTTCAAGCTCTTGGCGATCCAGCAGAAACTTTACGCGCTCTTGAGCGTGCTGGCCGGCTCGGCGTCGCCGAGATAATCTTTGATTTTTTCCAGCAAGGCCGGGAACATCTGCTCTTTCTGCAGACAGGCACTGACGTCTTTGCCACCATCGATGTGGCCGTAGCCGGTGACGATGATGACCGGAACTTCAGGGTCGGTTTTGTGGACCTGGCGCGCCAGTTCCAACCCATTCATGCCGTCCATGCGGAAGTCAGTGACCAGGATGTCAAACTTCTCGCGTTGAAATTTGTCCAATGCGTCCTGGGCATTGTAGGCGCTCACCGCGCGGTACCCCTGCATCTCGAGGATTTCGCAGCTCAGCCGGGCCAGCACCTCGTGATCGTCGACGAACAGAATCGCTTTCATAAGCACACCATCGCGTTCCCGGAGGAGAGTCACAGTCCGGGCTATCAGATTGGTTTCGGAGCGAAGCGGAAAAGATGCCTGCCGAGGAAGAAATTCTCCCACGCTCATGCCGAACGACGGCGGAGAAAAGGTAGTCGCTGAGCGCTCTTCGGTTGAGTGGGGAGTCGCTGACCCCCAGTCCCTAGCCTCTAATCCTTAACCACCCTCCCGCGCTAGCTTTAGCAGTTCCACGGCGTTCAGCGGGGAGCGCGGATCTTCTTCGTGCTTGAAGAAGGCGTAGGTCTCAACGCCGTCGGCCACAAACTTCGAGACGCGCTTTGCCATGTCCTTAATCTGATCGGGCGTATAGCCCGGTTCGCGGAAGCGGAAGTAAATGTAATTCGCCGTCTTCACCTCGGGCGTGCTCAGCTTCTCGGTTTCGGCGATGCACATTGTGGCGTTGCGGTCTGAAAGCGCCTGATAGATCTCATCGTTGAACCAGGACGCGTGGCGAAACTCAAAGGCCGCCTTGAAATTGCGCGGCAGCAGCGCCATGAAGTCGCGCAGCAGGCCGGCATCGGCCTTCTGGGTTGGGCCGAGTTGAAAGAGCACGGGTCCAAGCTGCGCCGCCAGCGGTTGCAGCGTTGAGAGGAAGCGCTGCACCGGCTCTTCGCAATTCTGCAGCTTGCGGATGTGGGTGATGTACTGATTCGCCTTGAGCACGAAGCGGAAGTCGGGATTGACGTCGGCGACCCAGCCGGTCGCGGCTTTTTCGGTGAGGCTGCGACGGAAGGTGTAATTCACCTCGACGGTGTTGAGCTGCGTGGCATAGTGCTTAAGAAAGTTTTTCGCGGCGACGTTCTTGGGATAGAACTCGGGCTTCCAGATGGCATACGCCCAGCCCGACGTGCCGACGTAGAGCGGAATTCGCGATCCGGTGGCCGCAACATTCGTAGACGCTTCGCTCATCTTCACCTCATCCCAGCTTGCAACGGACTGTATGATTTTACCGATGAAACCAGCGATCTTTGCACTGATGATTGCAGTTCTTCCCTTGAGTGGATCGGCGCAAAAGGCGGCGAACGACAGCATCGCTCACACCGCCTCTGTGACGCAGGTTGTGATGCTGGGTACGGGCAATCCGAACCCCGATCCCGACCGCTCCGGGCCGGCGGTCGCCGTCATTGTTAATGGGCACAGCTATCTTGTGGATTGCGGGCCGGGCATCATTCGCCGCGCGGCCGCTGCTACGCGCAACGGCGTGCCGGGTCTGGAGATGAAAGACCTGCGCACCGTCTTCATCACGCATCTGCACTCCGACCACACGCTCGGCTATCCCGACCTGATCTTCACGCCGTGGGTACTGGGACGTACCGATCACCTCGCAGCCTACGGGCCCAGCGGCCTTCAGGACATGACGAAGAATATTCTCGCCGCGTGGAAGAAAGACATCGCGGTGCGCACCGAGGGGCTGGAGAACGCCAACCGTACCGGCTATCTGGTCGACGTACATGAGATCAAGCCGGGCGTGATCTACAAGGACGAGAACGTAACGGTGACGGCGATTGGGGTGAAGCACGGCTCGTGGGATGAGTCGCTGGGCTATCGCTTCCAGACGCCGGACCGCGTCATTGTCGTCTCGGGCGACACTTCGCCCGCCGACTCGATCGTGCAGGCCTGCAACGGCTGTGACCTGCTGCTGCACGAGGTTTATACCCAGGACCCGCAGCATCCAATGAGCGCGGCATGGCAAACATATTTCGCGGCGTTCCATACGTCGACGGCGGAGCTGGCCGGTATCGCCACCCGCGCCAAACCTAAGCTGCTGGTGCTGTACCACCAGCTTTTCCATGGCGTGTCGGAGGGCGAGATGTTGCAGGAGGTTCGCGAGCACTACGCTGGAGCGGTGGTTTCAGCGCATGACCTTGACGTGTATTGAGCTGGTTGCGGTGCGCAAAAAATTCCTGCCTCCCTAAGAACTTTGCGGGGATGACAAACCCGGGGAAGCGTGCGCTAATAATGTTTAGTTAATTGCCAACGGCTAATTGCCGCTTTATGGACTTCGATCAGCTGGAAACGTTTCTGGAGGTAGCCAAGCTCAGCAGCTTCTCGCGGGCGGCGGAGCGGCGTTTCCGTACGCAGCCGGCAATCTCGGCGCAGATTCGCCAACTGGAAGAAGAGGTCGGCGCCAAGCTGCTCGACCGCAGCGGCGGCAAAGTGGCCATCACCGCAGCGGGCAAGGTCTTCCAGAAATACGCTGAAGACACGCTGGAGCAGCGGCGGGTGGTGCTGATCGCGCTGGCCGAGATGCATCGCATCCCGCGGGGCGAAATCGTCGTTGCCGCCAACGAAGGCACCTGCCTGCACATCCTCCCCGAGGTCTTTGCCGATTTCAAACGACAATATCCCAGCGTCGCCGTCAGCGTGAAGCGGCTGGAGCACAATAAAATTCTCGAAGCCATCATCGAGAATTCGTGCGACTTTGGCGTCATCTCGATGCCGGTGCCTGACAAGCGGCTCACTGTTGTGCCGATTCATCGCGACGAGCTGGTGCTGATCACGCCGCCCGATCATCCGCTTGGCCGGGCTTCGCAAGGCCGGCATCGCCGAAATTGCCGAGTATCCGCTGCTGCTGCCGAAGCTGGGCCGCACGCGCGACGCGCTGGAGGCGATCTTCCACGAGCGGCGGTTGAAGCCCACGGTTTCGATGGAGCTGGATTCGAGCGAGTTGCTGAAACGTTTCGTCGCGGTCGGGGTGGGCGTGGGATTTATTGCGCGCTCGAACGTTGTGGAAGATTTGCAGGCAAAGGTGCTGGCGGTGGTCACGCTCGCCGATGTCAACATTCAGCGCGATCTCGCGCTGGTCTTCCGCAAGGACAAGGCGCTCAGCCGCGCCGCGCTGGCCTTCATCGAGATCGCGGTGAAGTTGAAGACGGCACCGCAAGCCGTAGGCGTGGCGGGCAGCTAGATCGGCTCACCGGTAGAGCGGACCTTCAGGTCCGCGTTGGCCCAGGTTCGCGTCCCGGGAGCCGGCTTCAGACGGCGGCAGCCTTCCGAGTTCGCGGAAAGCAGATCCCTCGCTGCGCTCGTGATGACAATCTTCCAATGCACTCTTATTTTCCCCGAGTGTCAACGCCTACGCGCCCTCGTGGTGATCGTGCGGCCGCGCTCCAAAACTCCGAACACCACAAATCCGGCGGCAATGATCAACGCACCGAAGACGAAGCTATTCATGCCCAGAATCTGTTCGTGATCACTGCGGACGATGGCGAACGCCAGCAGCGCCATGGGCAGCACGCCTGCCATCACGGCTCCAATGACGCCGCCAGGCACGCGGAAGGGTCGCGGGAGCTCTGGCTCGGTGAAGCGAAGCACCACCAGCGCGATGAACTCCAGCAGTAGGCTGCCGCCGTAGATGAGGATGTCAAGCGTGACCAGCCGTTCGAAGCCCAATCCAAGGCAGAGCGCCCATCCCGTTGCGAGCACGAGAATCGAGACCCACGGCGCCTGGCTGCGCGCCGTGACCCGTGCGAAGATTTTTGGCAACATGCCGTCGAAGGCCATGGCGTAGGGGAGGCGCGAGTAGCTCATCACCAGCGCATTGAACATGCCGAAGGCGCTCATCATGCCGCCCAGCACCAGCCAGACGCGCAGCCACGGACCGCCCAGCATGTTGGCAATGTCGGCCCATGAACCGGTATCCCACGCTGTAGGAGTCAGCCGGGTGAGCGCCATCGCCGCTACGGGAAGAATGTACGAAGCCGCTACCAGAATTACGGTCCCTATCATTGCTCGCGGGTAGGTTTGCTGCGGCTTTTCGACTTCAGCGGCGATAGTGGAAGCGTTGTCCCAGCCCATGTAGTTCCACATCGCCACCAGCAGCCCACCGATTAAACCGACCTGCGACGTTGTGGGACTCCCGGCAACCTGCACCAGCGAGCTGGCATGAAACGGCGCCAGAACGACGATGATCGCGAAGGGTGCGGAGAGCAGGAAGAACAACCAGACAGATGTTGTGGTCACGACCTTGATGCCGGCGATGTTCAGCGCGGCGCAGACAGCGACAACCGCAACTCCCACCAGCACCCCACGATTTCCGAGCTCGAACCACGGAAACAGGCGCGCCAGATAGAGCACGAACAGCGTGGGGTAAATGGCCATATCGAAGACGCTGGCCAGCAGCGAGAGCCAGGCCTCCTGAAAGCCCCAGCAGTTGCCCAGGGCGCGGCGCACCCAGGCGTAGTAGCCGCCTTCTTCGGGCAGAGCGCTGGCCAACTCGCCGATCATGAAAGCGGTCGGCAGGCTCCAGAGCACAGGTGTGATCAGCAGGATGAGAATAGCCCCACCGTAGCCGGCGCCGCGCACCACGTCTTCGGTGCCGTAGGTGCCGCCGGAGACCATGAAGAATGTCGCGGCGACCAGGGGCCAAAGCGTGATCTGGCTGGACTTATTGCGGGTGGCCGGGTCTGGGACAGGGAAGCGATTAACCGATGGCAATTTCGATGGCTGGTCCTTCAGCGGAACTCGTTCGCGCCGGCAAATCCCACGATGACGGTGAGTTCTGCGCGACGCGTCGTTCGAGAGTACGCGATAGCGCGGCGCAGTTCAACTGACGAGCGGCTCACGAGTTCGTGGTTCAATTGTTTTTCCTGGACGACTAAAAGGCGTGCTCTACCTGCGCGACACACCTGCAATATCTTGCCGGCTTTTCCATGCTGCTCAGATTCCGGTGAGTCCCAAGTCTGCAAACGAGACGGTGCTGCTGTAGGCCTGCGCCAGTTGCTGCAGTTGCGCCAGGTAGGCAGCCCAGATCGCTTGTCCGCGCGGAGAGGTCGACAGGTCGGATTCTTTCAGCATTCGCAGCGTGATGGTGACCTGCGCGCGAATCGGATTGAGGGTGGCATCAAAAGCCTCTTCGAGCACCTGCATGGTGGTGATTTGCACGGGTGCGACTTGCCGGCTGCCGGTTACCCAGACCAGCAGCGAGCCCGAGGCAGGGTAGAGTAACATTTGCAGCGCCGAGAGCGCGGGCAGGATGCCGGCCTGTTGCGCCAGCGGATTGCCGGCGTCGAGCTGGTCGGCCGCGTCGAAGAAGACGGTGAAGCTGACGGTTTCGCGTGGAGGCAGAGCGGGTGAGACCGTCTCAAGCTGGCGTGCGAGCGTCTCGGGGTTGTACTGAAACACCACGACACGCGAGGTTTTGCCGGCGGCGTCGATCTGCACGAAGCCGGCCTTCACAAGTTTTGCCGTTCCCGGAGCGAGTGACATGCGATCCTCGCGACCTTTGCCTACGATGGTGGATTGTTGAACGACGGCTCGGTCGGCTCGGTCACCGACAAATCACGCTCCCAGCCTTCGTTCTCCAGCTTGATGTGCTCGATGGCGATGGCGTTGGCGTTGGCGTCCAGCTCCGGCAGCGCCTGATACTCCGACACCCAGCAGCGATAAATCTTATAAGCGATCACCAGCTGTCCGGCCTCGTTGTAGATTTCGAGGGTAATGTCCTTGCGAAAATCTTTCAGCGAGACCTCGGAGCCCAAGCTGGCGCCGAGATTCCAAACCTTGTTGGCCCACTGCTCGAAGTCGGTGTCCTGGGTGACGCCGCGCTCCAGGGTGATGGCGTCGTACTTGGTGCGGCCGGGCGATTTATGGCTGGTGCTGGGATCGCCGCCGCTGCGGAACTCGACGACCTCGGTGGTGCGTTTGAGCGAACTGACCTTCGAGACGCCGGCAACATACTTGCCATCCCATTTCAATCGGAACTTGAAGTTCTTGTACGGGTCCACCCTTTGAGAGTTCACGGTGAATTGGGCCATGCTGCACCTCGCGAAGAACAGCTTGCCATAGGAACAGTCCAGCACGTAGGGAAAACTTTGCGGGCTCTTGGCTGCGGGCCACCGCAAATCTCTTGACAGCGGATTAGATCGTGTCAGACTTGCGGGCCATGGGAGGTGCGAAATGTCTCAGGGAAACGTGGCGATCGTGCGGCGTTGGTTTGACGAAGTGTGGAATGAGGGGAAGATCGATACGATTCACGACCTGATGGCGGCCGACGCCGTCGGCATTGGGCAGGTTGGTCCCGGAGTGAAGGTGGAAGGACCCGATGAGTTTAAGAAGTTCGTGGAGAAGTTGCGCGGGGCTTTTCCCGACATTCACGTCACGATTGAAGATGCATTCGAATCCGGAGATAAAGCGGTGGCGCGCTGGTCGGCAACGATGACACATAGCGGCGATCATCTTGGTCTGCCGGCCAGCGGCAAGACGGTGAACATCACCGGCATCTCAATCGTGCGCGTTGCGAACGGCAAGATCACTGCCGGCTGGGACAATTGGGACCAGATGACGCTGATGCGCGAGATTGGCGCGCTTGAGGGAACAGCCGTTTCGTCGAAAGCACTCAGTTAAGACCTTCCCGCCGCGCACGTAAGGCGAGCGCCTTGCGGATTGCGCAATTGTCATTTTTCGCTGGCATAGATTTGTCGTTTTCATGCTATCGTGTAGCCACTTGCCGTGAGTGGTGGGGAACCGCTCCTCTCAAATTCAAACAAAAGCAGCCCGATCAGGAGATTCATGCGCCAGATCTATCTCTTGGGGACCCTCGTTTCCCTGTTATTCGCCGGCTCCGTTTTCGCCCAGGACAAAGCTTCCGGAACCGTTCATATCTACTACGTCGCGGCCGATGAGGTGGAGTGGAATTACACACCGCTTGGCGTAGACGGCACGATGGGCATGCCTTTCATGGGCTACGCCGCGCTGTTTACTGAGCGCGGACCGCATCGCATCGGCAGCACTTACCGCAAGGCGGTCTATCGCGAATACACTGATGCGACCTTCACGCAGCTGAAGCCGCGCTCGCCGGAATGGGAGCACCTGGGCATCCTGGGGCCGGTGCTGCGTGCCGAGGTTGGCGACACCATCAAGGTCGTCTTCAAGAACAACGCCACGCATCCCTACAGCATGCATCCGCACGGGGTCTTCTATGAGAAGCCTTCGGAGGGCTCGGGCTATCACGACGGCAGCACGTCGGCCAATAAAAACGGCGTGCCGTCGGGACAGACGCACACCTACATTTGGGAAGTCCCTGAGCGCGCCGGTCCCGGACCCAGCGATCCCAGTTCCATCGTGTGGCTGTATCACTCCCACGCCAACGAGCCGCGGGACGTGGAAAGCGGGCTGATGGGGCCGATCATCATCACGCGCCAAGGCATGGCGGGACCGACGGGACGTCCTAAAGATGTGGACCGCGAATTCGTGGCCGCGTTCATGATCTTCGACGAGAACACGAGCTGGTATCTGCAACACAACATCGACACGTACACCAGCGATCCGAAGGGCGTGAACAAGCTGGAAACGAATCCGGTTGATGACCAGGGGCTGCTGTCGCTGGCCGGTTCCGGCTTCGCCTCGGTGAACTTTCGCTTCACCGTAAACGGCTACAGTTACGGCAATGCGCCCATCGTGACGATGAAGAAAGGCGAGCGCGTGCGCTGGTACGTGGTCACACTGGGCGAAGGCATCAATCTGCACACGCCGCACTGGCATGGGAATACGGTGCTGGACAACGGACATCGTACCGATGTGATCCTGATCGGCCCGGCGCAAATGCAGACGGTGGACATGGTACCCGACGACGTGGGCACGTGGATGTATCACTGCCACTTCGATGAGCACATGCAAGCGGGGATGATGGCGCTGTACAAAGTTGAGCCGTAGGGAGCGCTCGGGTCGGGGCAGCTTCGTATCAGGGCACGACTTCACGGGCTGCTGAAAAACTCGGCCGAAGCGGGCTTTGTGTCAGGGCACGAGTTTAGTCGTGCCGATGAGGGCTTGTTTATGGTTGCCCGAGGCGGCTTCAGCCGGTGGCCGTTACCTCAGCGGCTGAAGCCACACTCGTAAAATTACTCGATCAGCGCGAAGCGCTGCTCCACCCTTTTACGTGATACGAGGCTGAAATACTTCCTGCCTCAGCCGCAAACAATTTTTCAATTCCGTGAGGGAATCCAGCTCGGGTTGTCGCATTTCCAGATGAGTGGCAAAAAGCGTCTTCGTCTTTCCGCGCCTTCCACTGACCAACTCTGAGGAGATTACGACCCATGTACTGCATCCCTGCTCGATGGGCCGCAAGAATTGCCCAATATTTTCTGCTGTTTGCTTTGTGTTCAGTTTCTCTGATGGCGCAAGCTCCGACCAGTGGAGACACTTTCGTCCTCAATTCCACGCCGCGCACCAACTACGGCGGCTACCCGCTGCTGCTCGTCCAGCAGGGCGGCAACAGCTACATCCAGTTCAACCTGTCGAGCATTCCGGCTAACTCGACGATCGGCAAGGCGACGTTGCGCCTGTACGTCGATGCCGTTGCGCGTCCCGGTAACTTCGACGTCTTCGAGATCAACAGCGCGTGGGCCGAGAACACGCTGATCTATAACAACGCGCCGCCGCTCGGTTCGTCGGCTACGGGTGGACATTCCACCTCGATCACCAGCTCCAGCCTGAACCAGTTTGTGCTCATCGACATCACCCCGCTGGTGCAGCAGTGGATCGACGGCACCACGCCGAACAACGGCATTGCGTTGTCGCTGACCGGCTCGGGCGGCACCTTTTCGTTCGACAGCAAGGAATCGAACTTCACCAGTCATCAGCCGGAACTGGAGATCGCGTGGACAGGTCAGACCGGGCCACAAGGACCTGCGGGACCGCAGGGTCCCGCAGGCGCTCAAGGTCCCGCAGGTCCGCAAGGCATTCCCGGCAACCTCAATCCTGGTTCGCCCTACTACATTCAAAACGGTACGACCGTGCAGACGGGCACCAGCTTCAGCATTGACGGCAGCGGCTCTGTCGGAGGTACGCTGGCGGGCAAGCTGGTGAACAGCACCAATGGATTTCAGGTTGGTGGCACGACTCTGTTGAACAGCAACAGCCTCAACGATCTGATCGTGGGAGCAAATGCCGGCAACAGCACGATGACCGCCGGCGGGACACAGATCATCGGCGACGGTGCCGGGCAATCTCTCACTTCCGGCAACGCGAATGTTTTTCTTGGCACCACCGCAGGCCAACACACCACGACCGGAAGCAGTAACACCTTCCTCGGTTACGCGGCGGGCATCTTTAACACCACGGGAATCTACAACGCGTTCGTCGGACAGATTGCCGGCGAAAATAACACGACAGGCGGTTACAACGTCGCACTTGGCGCCGGTGCAGCCCAGACGACTACGACCGGACAAGGCAACGTTTACGTTGGCTACGTGGCCGGCGGCGGTTCGAGTACCGGCAATTTCAACACATTTGTTGGAGCTCAGACCGGTGGAACCTCTGGCGAAACCTCCAGCAATAACTCGTTCTTCGGATTCAATGCCGGCACGAACAATACGACCGGCCAGGACAACTTGTTCCTGGGTACAAATGCGGGCGGCAATAACGTAACTGGAAGCAACAATATCTACCTGATGGCGAACCCTGGCGATGAGAACAACACCATTCGCATCGGCAGCGGACAGCAAGCGACTTACGTCGCCGGCATCTACGGCGCGTCAACCTCGGGCGGCCAGGCCGTCTACATCGACAGCACCGGACATCTGGGCACGGGTGGCGGCACAGGCGGTGGCGGCGTCAGCTCGTTCAATGGCCGTAGCGGCGCGGTCGTACCGGCAGCGGGCGATTACAGCTTTGCGCAACTGAGTGGCGCGTTGGCTTCTTCCCAATTGACCGGCACCTTCAGTCAGCCGCTGACGTTGAATAATTCGGCGAACGTGTTTGGCGGCACTTCGCTCACGCTAACTGGAACGGCGGCGGCGGGGCTGGTTAACAGCACCAGCGGGTACCAGATCGGCGGCACCACGCAGTTCAACGCGAACAGCCGGAACGATCTAATCCTCGGAGCGGGCGCCGGTAACTCGACCATGACCGGCGGCGGCGTCCAGATCATCGGCGACAGTGCTGGGCAATCCGTCACCACCGGCAACGCCGATGTGTTTATCGGTAGCAGCGCTGGACAGCAGACCACAACCGGTAACGGGGATGTCTACATTGGACTTGCCGCCGGCCAGTCGGCTACCACGGCTGCTTACAACACGGTTGTGGGAGCACAGTCAGGCGCCAGCCTCACCACCGGAAACTACAATTCCTTCATCGGATTCAATGCCGGCTTGCTTACCACCTCGGGCCAGAACAATCTCTTCTTAGGCCAGGGAAGCGGGTATAACAACACGACGGGATCGAACAATTCGTACTACGGGTGGGACGCCGGATTCAACAACGCGAGCGGACAGTACAACCTGTTTGTTGGCTACGCAGCCGGCTATAACAATACCAGCGGCAGCAGCAACGTTTACCTCGGCAATCAGGGCACGAACGAGAGCAACACCATGCGCCTCGGCGATCCCAACGGTCAAAGTTCGACCTACATTGCCGGCATCTACGGCGTGACCTCGGGCAGCGGCGTGCCTGTGTACATCAACTCCAACGGACAGCTCGGCACGCTCACCTCGTCGCGGAAGTACAAGGAAGACATCCGCGACATGGGCGACCTGAGCGATCGCCTGATGAAGTTGCGTCCGGTGACCTTCTACTACAAGCACCGAGTACGATAACGGCCCGCGCACGCTGCAGTTCGGCCTGATCGCCGAGGAAGTGGCCAAGGTCTTTCCTGACCTGGTCGCCTACAACCCTGATGGCACGGTGTACACGGTGCGCTATCAGTACCTCTCGACAATACTGCTGGATCAGGTGCAGAAGCAGTATCACCGCGAGCAGGAACAGGCGGCGATCATCCAGACGCAGCAGAAGCAGATCGACGCGCTCCAGGATCGGTTGACGCGCATCGAGAACATGCTGGCCAGCCAGTCGCTCACGACGCAAGACAAGTCGAACGTCGCTGAAGCACCGGCCGCGATGAACGAGACAGTCGCAGGGAACCGCTAACTACAAGGCCGGAGCGTCAATCGACAAACCGGTCTGGTGGTTCCACGAAGCAAATAAAGACGAGGCCGGGGAGAAATCTCCGGCCTCATTCTTGTTTGTCGAACTGATCAGAAAAACGTCGCTGTCAGATGGGATTTCATCGACACGGAGATTTGCGGTTGCCTTGTGACCAACGGCGCGATTCACGTGGCTGCTTGCGTCCTGTCGATCGCTCACGGATGTAAAATCGGTGACCGAATCTCCTGCATGTCTCCCAGCGATCGAGCCGGCGAGATGGAGATCACTCAGAATCTTATCTCCGTTCACGAGGCCCGTTTTCCCATGCACACAAGTCAAAAGAAGATCTCAAGGATCTCAGCTGTGCCCTTTCTCATGCTGACGGCGTTATTTGTCAGCGCAATGCTCGTTGCCTCCCAAGCACAAGCCCAAACCTTCCAGGTGTTGCACAATTTCACCGGTGGCGGCGACGGAGGCTCGCCGCCCTACACCCTCGCCCGCGATGCTGCAGGCCACTTCTATGGCACCGCGAATCAGGGCGGAGCTAACGGCGCCGGCATCGTCTTCAAGTTCGCGCAAGCCGATTCCGGCTGGGTGTTGACGCCGGTGTACAACTTCAGCGGTCAGGACGGCCAGCCCGGCTGGGGCGTCACTATCGCCGGCAACGGAACCATCTACACCAACGCCAGCTACAACTCGGTGCTGGGAGGTCCATGTGGCACCGCAATTCACCTCACGCCGTCGCCAACGGTGCCGCATTCTGTGTTCTCGTTGTGGAATGAAACTGCTCTGCATACCTATGTGAAGCACACCGATGGTTGTCCGACAGGCAATCTGGTGCTCGACAGCGCGGGGAACGTTTATGGTGTCACGCAGGACGGAGGAGCAAACGGCTGGGGATCGATCGTCGAGTTTTCACACACGGGCTCGGGTTGGACCGAGACGATTCTTTATAGCTTCCAGGGAGGCAACGACGGCGGCGCGCCTTACTCTGGATTGATCTTCGACAACGCCGGCAATCTTTATGGCGCGGCGAGCACGCGTGGCGCTGGCGGCTTCGGCACCGTGTTTAAACTTTCACCCTCCGGTTCGGGCTGGACGCTGTCGACGCTCTACTCCTTCGATGACGGCAGCGACGGCGGCCAGCCGATCGCCGGCTTGATCTTCGACGGCGTCGGCAATCTGTATGGCGCGACCGCGATGGGCGGTAGCGGCGGGGGCGGAACAGTTTTCGAGCTGTCGCCTTCCGGCGGGAACTGGAACTTTAAGGTACTCACCAGTCTGACCGGCACCGATGGTCCTGTGGCTTCGCTCACCATGGACACGTCGGGCAAGCTCTACGGTACGACCTTCATGGACGATTCCTATGGATACGGCTCGGTCTTCGAGCTGACTCCGTCGGGCGGCAACTGGACTTACACCGACCTGCACGACTTCACCGGCGGCAGCGACGGCGGCTATCCGGGTGGAGGTGTTACGCTCGATTCCAGCGGAAACCTTTATGGGACGGCGGTTCTGGGTGGCGCGAACAATTTCGGCGTCATCTGGCAGATTATGCCCTGACGATTGGCGCGCCGGGGGCCAGAGCGAAAATTCTGGCCCTGCGTTCCTAATGGCCTGGCGGCAGTAACGTCGTTACTGTGTTGCCTGTAGAAGTATTACGTATTTTAATTTTAGTGCTATCCTTCTGGTGCGTCAGAGAGGAGGCCATCATGGCACTGATCCGCACCGGAGTCGCCCTGGACTCTCATCTCCTCAAGCGCTTCGACCGCCTCCTTCAGGTGGAAGGATATGAGAACCGCTCTGAAGCTTTCCGTGACCTTATCCGCGATCGCTTGAATGAAGCCAGCCTTGAGTCGGGGCATGGCTACGTGGTCGGCGCCATCACCCTTATCTACGATCATCATTCCCGGTTGCTACCGGAGAAGCTGACCGAGCTCCAGCACGAATATCACGAGGTCATTATCTCGACGGTGCACTCGCATCTTGATCACGACATGTGCCTGGAGGTAGTGGTGGTGAAGGGCAAGCTACAAATCGTGCAGGAGCTCGGAACGCGACTGATCGGCTTGAAAGGGGTCCAGCACGGCAAGTTAGTGATGAGTTCGCCTGAGGCGTACGTCAAGTCCTCGACCTATGCCGACAAACACTCCCAGCATCATCATTCCCGCTAACCAAATGCCGATCCGAAAGAACGCCGTTACTGCGCCGTGGGTAGCACGAAAGAAAGGAACGTATTACTTCCAGCTGTGCGGATAGCTAATCAATATCTGCGCGGGCGAATGTTGTGGCTTGCGATGCAGCTCGCGATTGCCTCCGCACTGTTCTGCACGACCGCCGCTGCACAAAGCGGCAGCGTGAGCGGGGTTGTCGTCGATCCCAACAACGCCAGCGTCGCTGGCGCCAAACTGAAACTGCAGAATTCGGCCGGAACCAAGGTCGCTGAAACGGTAAGCGGCGCCGATGGAAGCTTTCGCTTCGGAGCAGTCGATGCAGGCGACTACCAACTCTCTGCCGAATCTCCCGATTATGTGCGCGTCCTGGTCTCTGTCTCGGTCGCCACGGGCGCGGAACAGAACGTTACGCTGCGCTTCGAGCAGATCGTCTCCACGCAACAGCAGGTTACGGTGGTAGCCTCGGCCCCCACCATACTTACGCCCGATCCGGCGCGCAGCATCTTCATTCATGATCAGGTTCTCGACGCCAACCCCGGCCGTCCGGGCGCGCCCATCTCTATTCCGGGACTGCCTATCGAAACCGCGTCAGGCGGCATTAAGGCGCCGCAATATTTCGCTCCTGGAGTGGCCGGCGATCATGGTGAACCGATCGCGCAGTATTTCCAGGTCGGCAGACTTTCTGTTTCCCAACAATCTTCCCGCGAACGCGCACGGCAACGGATATGCCGATCCCAACTTTCTCATCCCGCCGATCATCGATGAAGTTACGGTAGACGGCGGCTCCTTCAACGTGCGAGAGGGAAATAACGCCGTAGACCTGGCCGCCGACTATGTGCCGCGCAAAAACTTGATCAGCTTTGTGCAGTTGACGGGCGACTATCGCGATTACGACGTGATGGCGGGCTGGGGCTCGGCCCAACCACATACGGACGAATGGATTGCGGCTGAGATTTCCGGCGGCAACGGATTTCTCGCGCGATTGGAGCATCGTCAGCAGTACAAGCTGAACGGCCTGCGCCGCTTCGATTTCGGGCGCCATCAGCTTACGCTTTTCGCCATCGGTTATTACGGCTTCTCGTACGTTCCGGGACTGATTCCAATCGATGTTCCCGTGCCGAGCGATACTATCGACAATCGGCAGTTGGAGGCGACGCACAACGCGCTGCTGGTGGCCAGCGACAGTTGGAGACTGGACGAGCAACGGCAGTTTTCCTTCTCCGGATATTTCCGCAACTATGCATTGACGCTGCGCTCGAACTTCGGTGCGGGCCTGATTCAGCAGAGTGAGACGCGCAACGTGTATGGCGGCGAGGCCATGTACACGCAGAGTGTGCGTCCGTGGCTGGCTCTGCTTGGCGGAGTTGATCTCAACCGGAATGCGCCGCGCGATCTGGACCTGTACGACATCAGCGCGCAAAATCAGTTTCAGCTGGCGACGAGCAATAATCTCACCATCTCATCGGTCGCGCCCTTCATCGCGGTCGACGGACCGATTCGCCGATACATCCACTACAACCTTGGCGTGCGCCAGGAAGAAGTGTGGATGGACAATCAGGATCTGATCAACCCGCAGAACTCTTTTGATAAGTTGGCCACGTTGACGCTGCCGAAAGGAACGCTCACGCTTCTGCCGCCGGACCGCTGGTATCTGCCTATCGTCGCGTTCAGCTACGGCTTCGGATTTCACACCGAAGACCCTCGTATCGGCGATGGTACCGGTATTCCAACGCTGCTGGCGCCGTCGCGCAGCGAGCAGCTTGTGCTGTCGAAGGTGCTGAAGCAGACGCAGTTTTACTTGACGCTGCGGCGCACATCGAATTCGCAGGAGCTGGCGAAAATCGATCCCGACACCGGATTGCAGGAGATCGTCGGCCCATCGCTGAACAAGGTGATTGCAATTTCGGCGCAACGAAATTTCAGTGCGGGCTCAATTTTTCTTTCGTACGCGCAAGCCGACGCGCGGGATGCGCAGACGGGACAGCCCATTCCCGAAGCGCCGCGCTTCATCTGGGACACGCTCGGATCGCTCACGCGTTTGCCGTTTCGACTGCAGGCGCGTGCCGAATACGAATACGTCCGAGCGAAACCTTTAGGAGATGGCTTCGTCGGTGTGCCGGTAAGCGAATTTCGAGGCGCGGTGCTGCGCCCTTTCCTGGAGAACCGAATGTCGCTGGCAGCGAACTTCCTCATCGCCAGCGGCTACACCGGCCAGACAACCGAAGTGCTGGCGTTTCCTCCGGAGAGCCAAGCGACGGAGCAGGTGGTCGGCGTCCCGCTGAAGTCCTACGTCAGCGCAAGCTGGACATATTACTTCCGGAAATAGCCTCGTGCATCTTGCGAATCATGGCACCGGCAGGGCCCAACCTGGCATCGGAGTTCGCCGCGGGATAGCGGGCAAAAGAATGGCTCCTCAGGTAGGACTCGAACCTACAACCCTCCGGTTAACAGCCGGATGCTCTGCCATTGAGCTACTGAGGAGTGGATGGTGCGCAGTGAAGCGCTTCAAATTGTAACTGTATTGTAGCGGCAGGGGCGGGTTGCGTCAAAGGCGACGAGGGAAAAAGGAGCGAGATGCGTCAACGGTATTCGCCCAAGTCGGACTTCGGCCGATCGCCGGAACTTCGACATCCGTTAGGTCAGCAGCTTCTCGATGTCGCCCGCGATGCGGTCGGGCGGAGTAGTCGGTGCGTAGCGCTCGACGACGTTGCCTTTCTGGTCGACGAGGAACTTGGTGAAATTCCACTTGATCGAGTCGCCGAGCAGGCCGCCCTTTTCGCTCTTGAGGAATTTGTAGAGCGGGTGCTCGTTAGAGCCGTTGACGTCGATCTTGGAGAAGAGAGGAAACTCGACTCCGTAGTTCAACTCGCAGAAGCTCTTGATCTCCTCGTCGGAGCCGGGCTCCTGGTGTCCGAACTGATCGCATGGGAAGGCTAGCAGTTCGAAGCCCTGGTCGCGATATTTTGCGTAGAGCTTTTGCAGTCCTTCGTATTGCGGCGTGAATCCGCACTTGCTGGCCGTGTTGACGATCAGCAGTACCTTGCCCTTGTAGGCGCTGAGCTTCTTGTCTTTGCCGTTGTTCAGGGTCGCGGACAGATCATAAATTGCCATTGGAGCCTCGAAAATAGTGTTCACCACGGAGACACACGAAGATTCTTATCTTTACGGTGCGAAGCCATGTGTGGACCAGGCGAATATCGTCATCAGGAATTCCAGGAGACGCAGGAAGCACCACGGCGATGGGACTAGAAGCCACCATAGGCGCTTCCGCGGAGCCGGAAACTTCACAAACGCGATGATGGTGAATGCCAGCCATGCTGGCAATACGAGAAACCCCACCAAATCGACGAGTACCATGCGCGGCGCGAACAGGTCATACCACAAATTGTGGTATAAGCTCTGGACAACCGCCGCACACGCTACGATGAGTGACAAGACGGCCCAGATTACCCAGCGATGAGCTTTTTCCTGCACATCTGATCCAGACTGGTTGTTAGTACGCTTTCGCGATCACCACGCGCCGGTCGACCTGTTCGCCGGTGACGATGCATTTGCCGCCGCCATCGTATTCGTCGACCAGGGGAATGCAGCGGACGGTCGCCTTGAATTCCTTGATGCGTGCGTCGCAGCGCGGATCGTCTTTCATGTGTGCCATGACGAACTTGCCGCCGCCCTTTTCGGCGGTCACGTCCTTCAGAATCGACTCGACCTCTTCGATCGAGTTGGCAAGAACCGTGTTGTCCTTCATGCGCTTCTTGGCGGCGTTGTAAAGGTCCTGCTGCATCTGCTCCAGCACTGCGGGGACTTTCGCGGCGAGATCCGCCTGCGGCATCGGTTCTTTGGTTCCGGTGTCACGACGCTTCAGCACAGCATTGCCGGCAGCGAGATCGCGCGGACCGAGCTCCAGCACGATGGGCACTCCGCGGCGTTCCCAATGGAAAAACTTTGCGCCCGGCGACTGGCCTTCGCGATCGTCAACCTTCGCGCCAACATCTTTGGCGATGCGGTGCGCAGCTTCCAGCACTTTGGCCTTCTCGTCGTCCTTGCGATAGATGGGCACCATCACGGCTTTGGTCGGCGCAAGCTTCGGAGGCAGCACCAGTCCCTTGTCGTCGGAGTGGCTCATGATGAGCCCGCCGATCAGGCGCGTGCTGACGCCCCAACTGGTTTGCCACACGTAGTCGAGCTGGCCTTCGCTGTTCTGGAACTGCACGTCGAAGGCCTTGCCGAAGTTCTGTCCGAGGTCGTGGCTGGTGCCGGCCTGCAAGGCAAAGCCGTTCTGCATGAAGGCTTCGATGGAGTAGGTGCTGACCGCGCCGGCGAAGCGCTCGGACTGCGTCTTCTGGCCCTTGATGACGGGCATGGCCATCACGTTTTCGGCGACATCGGCATAGACGTCGAGCATGCGCAGCACTTCTTCCATCGCCTCGTCGTGATTGGCGTGCGCGGTGTGGCCCTCCTGCCAGAGAAATTCCGTAGTGCGCAGAAACATGCGCGTGCGCAGCTCCCAGCGAATGATGTTGGCCCACTGATTCACCAGCACCGGCAGATCGCGATAGCTCTTGATCCACTTGCCGAAGAAGTGGCCGATGATGGTCTCCGAGGTCGGCCGGATGACGTACGGCTCTTCCAGTTGCTTGCCGCCGGCGACGGTGACGACCGCGAGCTCAGGCGAGAAGCCTTCCACGTGCTCGGCTTCTTTTTGCAGGAAGCTCTGCGGAATGAGCAGCGGGAAGTACATGTTCTGGTGGCCCGAGGCTTTGAAGCGGTCGTCGAGCTGGCGCTGCAGCAGCTCCCAGACGGCGTAGCCGTTGGCCTTGATGACCATGCAGCCCTTGACGATTTCGGCGGGCTCGGCCATGTCGCCTTGCAGCACGATGTCCTGATACCAGGTGGCGAAATCCTGATTGCGCGAAGTAATGGGAGATTCGGCCATAAGTACGTGTGGTGCTCTCTTCCTTGAATTCAGCAGAATGAGTGATTCTTCAGATTAGCAGAATTGCGGGCGAGGAAACTGTGATGGCGGACTTGCGCGAGTGCGGTATGCTTCCGGGATGAGCGAACGACAGATCGTCATTGTTGCCTACAAGCCGAAGCCCGGCAAAGAGGAAGAACTGCTGCAACTGACGCGCGAGCACGTACTGTTGCTCCGCGAAGAAGAATTGGCTACCGACCGTTCAGCGATTGCCTGCCAGGCTGCCGATGGAACCGTGGTCGAGGTTTTCGAGTGGGAGCCGGATGGCCCTGAGCGGGCTCACACGAATCCGCGAGTGCTTGAGTTGTGGCAGCGCTATGCGGCCGCCTGCGATTATGTGCCGCTGCAATCACTGCCCGAGACGGCCCAGATTTTCGCCGGCTTCAAGCCGGTGGAGTTGGGATAGCTAACGTGGGATGAATCAAAGGCGCAATGAATCTGCCACGAACAAGTTAAGCACGCGGACACGATTAGCTTTTGGATTTGTGGGACTGGTCAGTACAGCGACCGGCCTGATGATGTTCATCGCCGGACGTGCTGTTTACTCGAATTGGCGTGGCGATCCAGTCTTCGTGCCGATCCCTATCGTTGCGGGGCTGATCTTCGTTGCTATTGCAATCTACGGTCGTTCTTTGAAGGGAAGAGCAACCAAGAGTAAGGCCAAAACTACAGGTCTCCGGTAAGGAATTGTGCGCGGCCATTCCCGAAGCTCCAGTCGGCGTCGGTGTTGGTGACGATGGAGACCATCACGTCGCTGGGCTCAATGCCGCAACAGGTGTTGAGTTCGCGGCAGAGTTCGGCGTAGAAGGTCTTTTTCATTTCTTCGGTGCGCGGCCGGCTGACGACGGTGATTACGAGGACATTGTTGGTCCGCGGAATGCCGAGACCGGTGTCTTCGACGATCATGTGCGCCAGCGGATGCTCGTTGTAGATCTGGTAGCGATCGCGTTCGGGTACTTTGAAGGCCGTCAGCATGGCGCGATGCGCGGCGTCGAGAAGTTGCTGGATCTGTTCAGGCGTGCGGCCGGCGATGGCGTCGATGCGAATCAGGGGCATGGTCGAATTCTATTGTATTCGCGAGGTTTTAATTGCGGATAGGGCGGAGCTTGCGGTACGAGTCTGCATTAATGATGCCGGCCGAAGTCTGTCGGTACACGTAGTCGTCGCCACCCTGTCCGCTGGCAACGTCATCCGAGACAATTGTGTGATACTGAATTCCATTGATCGTCACCGGCTTCTCCTCCGGGGCGAGATTTGATCCTGTTTCGGCGCGCCTATAATTGGCAGACTATGGATACCTACCAAGCCGACATCCTGGCCATAGCCGCACATCGCGACGACATAGAGCAGACGTGCGGTGGCACGCTGCTGAAGATGGCCGAGCGCGGCTATCGCACCGCCGTCCTTGATCTGACGCAGGGCGAGATGGGCACGCGCGGCACGGTCGAGCAGCGCGGGAGGGAAGCGGACGACGCCGCGCGCATCCTGAAGGTCGGATGGCGGCAGGCGCTCGACATCCCCGATGGCCGCGTCGAGAACACCTACGAGAACAAGCTGAAGGTAGCGCGCGTGATTCGCCAGCTGCAGCCGCGCGTGCTGATCCTGCCGTACTGGCAGGCGCGGCATCCCGACCATGCCACCGCGGGCGTGCTCGGCTACGAAGCGACGTTCCTCTCCGGATTGAAGAAGCTGGACCTCGGCGCTCCGCCGCATCGGCCGTTCAAGATCGTCTACGCCTCGCTCTATGCAGACGTCCGGCCGACATTCGTCGTCGACATCTCGGCACAGTTCGAAGCGCGCTTCGAGTCGCTGATGGCCTATCGCTCGCAGTACGAAGACCAGAGCGCCGGAAGCAATCTCTTTCCCAAGCAAGCCGAAATCCGCGAGCGTATCGCCGCCATGGCTGCCTACTACGGCTTGCTCGCCGGAGTGCAATACGCCGAGCCCTTCGTGCAGAAGGAAGTCGGATTGGTCGAGGATCTGGTGATGGTACCGGTGCAGTCGATATGAGTGGAGGCAAACCGTGAACAGACTCGAGGAGGAGGGCGTCTGAAGATACCGCTATTTTTTCCGCTCCACCAAAAACTGCGCAATCTCCCGCATCGTCGCTGCGCGCTCGCCAAAGCTGTCGAGCGCCTCTGACGCCTTCGCCACCAACTTATCGGCTTTCTTCAGCGACGCATCAATCCCAAACAACGCCGGATAGGTAGCCTTCTCGGTAGCCGCATCTTTGCCGGCGGTCTTGCCCAACTGCTCCGAAGTCTGCGTGACGTCGAGCACGTCATCGACAATCTGAAACGCCAGCCCGATGTTCATGCCGAAGTCACGCAGCTTCTGGATCTGCTCCGGCGTGGCCTGCGCGTACATGCCGCCGGTCACGACACTCGCGGTCAGCAGAGCCCCGGTCTTCGAGCGATGGATGTACTCCAGCGTCTTGGCGTCGGGGCGCGTGTGCTCGGCTTCCAGGTCCATCACCTGTCCGCCGATCATGCCGTCGATGGTTCCGGTGGCATGCGCGACTTCGCCGATGATGGCAACGCGCGACTCCGGCGGACACTGTATCTTCGCCAGTACCTCATACGCGTAGGTCTGCAAGGCATCGCCCGCCAGAATTGCCGTAGCCTCGCCGAATGCCTTGTGGCACGTGGGACGTCCGCGGCGCAGGTCGTCATTGTCGAGCGCCGGCAAATCATCGTGAATGAGCGAGTAGGTGTGCAGCATTTCCAGAGCGGCGCCCAGTTCTTCGATACCGGGAGGCACACAGCCTTCGATCATCTGCGCGGCTTCCATGCAGAGAATCGGCCGCAGACGCTTGCCTCCGGCGAAAACGCTGTGCCGCATGGCTTGATGAATCGACGCGGGATACTGCGTGGCAGGGGGCAGCAGGCGCTCCAGCGCCTGGTCGGTGACGGCTCGGCCTTGTTCTAAAGTCTGTTTGAGCATGAAAGAGGAGTATAACAATGCGCCTCTTGCCCATGCTCGCGCCTAATCGGCGCCGACGGCAACGTGTTCCAGCACCGCATCACCCGCGCGTTGAAGCTTATTGCCGCGGCGAATGCCGCCAATCTTCTCCTGCTTATGCGCGACGTAATCGCCGATCAGGTAGCCCAGGATCGAGCCGACAAACACGTCGGAAGGGAAGTGCTGCCCGGCGGTCACGCGCGTTACGGTAACGGTACTGGCAAGCCCATACACCGCGAGGTCGAGCGGAATGGAGTGGTACTGGTGCGCAATGGCCGAGGCGATTGTCCAGGTAAACATCGCGTGGCCCGATGGGAAGGAGCCATTTGTCCAGTTGCCGGCAAAGAACTTGCCTTCGCCCGGGCCGCTGTACGGGCGCTGTCGCTGGAAGATGGCTTTCATCGCGCCGTACATGATGACGCTGTCGACCGTGGCTTCGGCGGTGCGAATGCCGACCTCCTGCGAATGCTCATCGGAGGTGAACAGGCCGGTGAGATAAATGCCTCCGGCGATGGCCGAAGCTCCGTACAAGGCGCCATCCGAGATGTTCAGACTGGTGTTGTGCCAGGCAACAGGCACTTGATACATCACGCTCTCATCGTTGGCGATGAGGACCCCCGTCGCGGCCAGAAACAATCCGTCCCAGACCAGCGCCTTCTTGTGGAAGGGCGCCTTGATGAGGTGCCATTCGTCCTCGCCGATGGTCTTACCGATCGAGGCGGCGGTGCCGAGAAAGTTTTCGGATGGAGGAGCGGTGACAGAAGGCGCGTCCGGGAGTGGCGCATCGGCCGCAGCCATCGTTGCGGGCGGCGGCGCAGGTGCTACCTGTGCCTGCGCCAGCGGGCAGGCAAGCAGAACGGCGGCACACACCAGCCAGCAGCATCCGCTCGTGTGCCTCTGAACCCGATTCCAGCGGTTTGCCGCGACCGAGAAGATCCTCATACCACACTCCTGGAAGAACCTGAGCTTCATTTTCGAGCTTGGATTCCGTGTTGTCTGCTGGTGGATGAGGTTGTGACAAATTTGTAATCCCGTGCTCAGCTTTTTTACACAACAGCCGACGCCCTGGCGAAAGCGAGCATCTCAATTAGCGAAATTTTCGGAGGTTCAGAGGACTATGAAGCTGACAGGAATCATTTTGCTGGGCGGAGCCCTGTGTCTGGGTGGCATCGCCATCGCGCAGGACACCACCACAACTACCACTTCACACACCTCGGCCAAGCAGGACATGAAGGATGCCGGCCACGAGACCAAGGAAGCGGCCAAGGATACAGGTCGCGCCACCAAGAAGACCACAAAGAAAGTCGTCCACAAGTCGGCGCAGAAGACCGACGAGGGCGCACAGAAGGTCGAAGACAAGACGGCTCCGAAGCAATAGATGTTGAGTGTAGTGTAGAGCTCGCAGTTTCGTTCTGTGGCATCCTGGGCATAGTGTCCGCTCGCTGCTTTCGGCTTGCCGCGCTGGCGGCATGGGCGGACACTGAGCCAAAGGATCCCGACATTAGCCACAATCGAAACAGCTTTTTCCCAACATACTTGTGGCCGATATCCTGTCTTCTCGAATACCCTGCTGTTGCAGGTTTCCCTTGAAAAAGCGACTCTGAATGTTGAAAATCAGTTACTCTGCATAATCTTCGGAGGTCAAGGGAATGAAGAGGTTGTTGCTACTTTTGCTTGCCGGAGCGGTATCAGTCGGCATCGCCGTTGCTCAGGACACAGTTAAGCAGGATACGAAGGATGCCGGCCACGCTACCAAGGACGCCGGTAAGGACGTAGGTCACGCGACGGCGACAGGCGCGAAAGACACTGGTCACGCCACCAAGACAGCGGCCAAAGACACTGGCCACGCTACCAAGACCGCAGCCAAAGACACCGGCCACGATACCAAGGTCGCTGCTAAGGATACCGGCCATGCCACGCAGACGGGCGCGAAAGACGTCGGCAAAGGCACGGAAACCGGCGCCAAGGACGTTGGTAAGGGCACCGAAGATGCCGGCAAGGACGTCGGGCATGCCACCAAGAAGGTTTTCGGCGGCGACAAGAAGTCCACTCCGCAATAGGCTGCCACCCTTTTTCGCAGCGGGCGCCGCCGTCTTTCCAGATGGCCGTCCGCTGTGACTGCCGCACCGATGTGCGGTACGTCCGCCTCCCATGTGACGTACGCCACAGACTCCATGTACATGCCTCCGGAGAATCAAGACGGAGGGTACTGTGTACGACATCGTGGAAGCGCGCCAGTTGGCGCGAAACATCAAGCTGTTCGTGATCAAGGCTCCGCGCATCGCCCGCAAGCAGAAGCCGGGTCAATTCGTCATTGTGCGCCTCGACGACTGCGGCGAACGGATCCCGTTGACCATCGCCGATGCCGACCCCGAAGCCGGCACCGTCACCATCGTCGTGCAAGCCATCGGCAAAACCACCATGCTGCTCTGCCTACTGCAGGCCGGGGACAAGATCCTCGACATCGTAGGCCCCCTGGGCAAACCCTCTGAGATCGAGAAGTTCGGCACCACCGTGGTCGTCAGCGGTAGCGTCGGCACCGCTATGGCGTATCCCACGGCGCGGGAGCTGAAACGCGCGGGCAACAAAGTCATCTCCATCGTCGGCGCCCGCAGCAAAGACCTGATGGTTTTGGAAGACGAAGTTCGCGCCGTCAGTAACGAAACTCATGTGGTCACTGACGACGGCAGCTACGGTATCAAGGGCCTGGTCACCGACAAGCTGAAAGAGATCATGGCGGCACAGAAAGTCGATTACGTGCTCGCCGTGGGCCCGGTGCCGATGATGCGTGCCGTCGCTAACATGACCGCGCCGGAAAAGATCAAGACCATCGTCAGCCTCAACTCCATCATGGTCGATGGCACCGGCATGTGCGGCGGCTGCCGCGTGCTGGTCGACAACAAGAGCGAGTTCGCCTGCGTCGATGGACCCGAGTTCGACGCCACGCGCGTCAACTTCGAGGTGCTCATGCAGCGCAACAATATGTATCGCGAGCAGGAGCGCCAGAGTATCGAGCGCCTCCAGGCCGATCCGCAGGCGGAGGTCGACCGGTTGCGCCGTAAGAATCACAAAGCCGAATGCGCTCTGGAAGAAGCGACGGGGGTGACCTGTGAGTGAGACTACGCCGGCCAAAACCAAGGCCAAAAGCAATAACCCGCTCGTCAACAAAGAGCGCATGAAGCTGCCCCGCCAGCGTGTACCCGAGCAGGATGCCGGCGAGCGCGCGCACAACTTCCAGGAAGTGAACCTCGGATTCCCGGTCGAGCAGGCGCGTCAGGAATCGCTGCGTTGCATCGAGTGCCCCAACCCCGGTTGCATCGAGAAGTGTCCGGTTTCGGTCGATGTGAAGAGCGTCATCGACCTGATCCTTGCCGGCGACTTTGCCGGTGCCGCAGCCAAGGTGCGCGAAGACAACGCGCTGCCCGCGATCACCGGCCGCGTGTGTCCGGTGGAAGATCAGTGCGAGTCCGGCTGCGTGCTGGGCAAGAAGGGCGAGCCCGTCGGCATTGCCTACCTCGAGCGCTTTGTCGCCGACTGGGAACGCTCCAGCGGACACTTCGGCATTCCGAAGTGCGCGCCGCCAACGGGAAAGAAAGTTGGCATCATCGGGAGCGGCCCCGCCGGGCTGGCTTGCGCCGGCGACCTCATCCAGATGGGACACAAGGTACATGTCTTCGAGGCGCTGCATGAACTGGGCGGCGTGCTGGTGTACGGCATCCCGGAATTCCGCCTGCCCAAAGAAATCGTGAAACACGAGATCGACGTTCTCCATCGTCGCGGCGTTGAGTTCGAAACCAATGTCGTGGTCGGCAAGACCGTCACCGTCGACGAACTCACGCAGGACGAGGGCTTCGACGCACTGTTCATTGCCACCGGCGCCGGACTGCCGCGCTTCCTCAATATTCCGGGCGAGCATTTCAACGGCATCTATTCGGCCAACGAATTCCTCACCCGCGTAAACCTGATGCGCGCCTATCGCTTCCCTGAGTACGACGAGCCGCTTTACCCCTGCAAGGATCGCGATGTGATCGTCGTGGGCGGCGGCAACACCGCCATGGACGCGGTTCGTAGCGCGCTGCGCCTGGGTGCGAAGACCGCCAGCATCTACTATCGCCGTACCGAAATCGAGATGCCCGCGCGTGTCGAAGAAGTGCACCACGCCAAAGACGAAGGCGTTCACTTCGAGATGCTGGTCAATCCGGTCGAGTTCATCGCCGACGAAAAAGGCAATCTGACGGCGGTGAAGTGCATTCGCCAGCAACTGGGCGAGCCCGACGATTCCGGACGTCGCAGCCCGGTCGCGATCCCCGGGTCGGAATTCGTTGCACCGTGCTCAGTGGCGATCATCGCGGCAGGCACGTCAGCGAATCCGCTGATTCAGTCCACGACGCCCGGCCTCGCTACAACTAAGCGCGGCTACATCTCGGCGAAGGAAGACACGCTGGCGACGTCAAAGCCAGGCGTCTTCGCTGGCGGCGACATCGTCACCGGCGGCGCAACGGTGATCCTCGCCATGGGCGCCGGCCGCAAAGCAGCAAAGTCGATCGATGCCTATTTGAAGGGATTGACGGTGCTGAACTAGCATCTTGCAGAGTCGGTATCGCTCGTTTGGCGTTTCAGAGTCTCGCAAGAGCCGCTCTCGTGAAGAGCGGTTTTTGTTTGAGCGTCTATCTTCAGCCGACGCTGCTGTGGCTTCATATGAACCGGAGGTTCACCTGCCGCGACGGTTAGCGGAAAGTTGACGGCGCAGGAGTTGCCGCTTGACAGGTCGAAGTCACAGCAGCTTTGGTGCAACTGAACTACTGCGGACTCATACAAGCCTCTGAACGGAACATCGAAATCCATCGCTACCAGCGTTGCGCGACCACCTGATGCATCAACCTTGGCTCCTCGTAGCCCTTCGGCTTCTGGCGCGGAGGCAGCTTCGGCGGTGTGTATGCGATCTCCTCATAGGGAATGCGACTGAGGATGTCGGCGATGCAGTTCAACCGGGCACGCTTCTTGTCATTGGAGGGTACGATGTACCAGGGTGCGAGCGCCGTGTCGGTTGCGGCCAGCATGGCGTCGCGCGCACGCGAATAGTCATACCAGCGGCGATGTGATTCCAGGTCCATGGGACTTAGCTTCCATCGCTTCGACGGATCCTTAATACGTCGCTGGAAACGACGGTGCTGTTCTTTCTCAGAGACGTCCAACCAGTACTTCAGCAGAATGACGCCATTGTTGACCAGCGTGGCTTCGAACGCAGGGCAGCCTTGCAGGAAGTTGTGGTAATCCTTCTTGCTGCAGAAGCCCATCACGTGCTCGACGCCGGCGCGGTTATACCAGCTCCGGTCGAAAACGATGACCTCGCCGGCCGCCGGCAACTGCGCGATGTAGCGTTGCCAGTAGAGCTGTGTCTTCTCGCGCTCGGTGGGCGCGGGCAGGGCGACCAGGCGAAAGACGCGCGGGCTGACGCGCTCCATCATGCGCTTGATCACGCCACCTTTGCCGGCAGCGTCTCGGCCCTCGAAGAGAATGACGATGCGCGCGCCGGTGTGCTTCACCCAGTCCTGCATCTTGACCAGTTCGACCTGCAGCTTGAACAGGGCGCGCTCATAATCCTTATTGGTGAGCTTTTGCGGGGATTGATCGACTGGAGTTTCGACAGCAGACTGCTTTGCGTGTTTGTTGTCGGAGTTCTTGCCCATAGGGCCTCCTGTGCCACACAGCCAGCTTGTACTTTGAGATAAGCTGATTGTAACGTGGGAAGCAAGCCAGGAACCCTGGGGATTTTCTTGCTCGATCTGCGTTCGTCTTTTGGAGCATCCATTCAGCGTGAACCTTTTCGGAAGCGAAGTTCGAACCTCCAATGCAATCTTCGAAAGCTCAGGGCAGCCGATCACGGTGGAGCAGTTCCTGCCCGTAGCGCCCGGCAAGCACCGCGCGATCATCGCGCTTCATGGCTCAGGAGGCATACGCGAAGGCTGGTCGACGCAGCCGGCTTCGCTGATGGCAGGGCAGGGCTATTCCGTTTTTCTGCTTCACTTCTTTGACCGCACCGGCACGGTTCGGGCCGACTACGAAACCACACACCGACATTTTCCCGACTGGATGCGGACGATCGGCGATGGCATCACCTTCGCCGCGCAGCATCCGGCGGTCGACGCCAGTCGCATTGGCCTGCTTGGGTTTTCGTTGGGAGCATTTCTGGCGCTGGCGGTCGCGTCGGTCGATCCGCGGGTGAAGGCCGTGGTGGAGTTCTTCGGCGGACTTCCGGAGGAATTACAGGGCGTACCGAAAATGCCGCCGGTGCTGATTCTGCATGGAGAAGATGATCGCGTGGTGCCGGTAACGGAAGCGACCAAGTTGCAGCAGTTGCTGGAGCGCACGGGCACGCCGTACGAGATGAAACTCTACGAGGGTGCGGGACACGTCCTGAACACTATGCAATTTTTCGATGCCGGACGGCGCGCAGTCCAGTTCCTCAACAAGTATTTGTAGGAGTTCTGCTGTCGTCGGCTGAAGCCGACTCCAATCGGGATATGCGGCTGCGACGCTGGCCTGAAGCCCAGCTCTACCAGGTGAATCCACCGCGGAGGAACCGAGCGAAACGGAGACGCGCAGCGTCGCAGCGTAGTCGAGGGATCTGCGGTGTGTCCTGCCGCGAAGGTATGTCCTGCAGCGAGAAACTGCCTAGCCAAGAGAAGTCCGGCACCCAGCTGCGAGATGTCGGTCCAGCCGCGAGAAGTCGGCCCAGCTGCGGTAGGCCCCAGTCTCACGTCGAAGCCTTGATCACTCGGCCAGGGCTGCGGCTTTTTCTTCGGCTTCGGCGACGGCGCGGATGGAGACATGTTCGTGGCGCGCGATAGCCAGCCCGGTCGGAATGACCGACATGAAGGTCACCGCCCACAGCATCATGCCGGCGCTGACCGCCAGCTCATGTTCGATGTGGAAGCCGGCGCTGAGCATGCCAATGGTGGCCAGCTGCGAGCCGCCGCCGACAGCCGGCAGCTGCAACATCGAGCCCACCATGCTCGACCCCATGAGGACGATCTCGAAGGGAAGCGTGAGCCGTTGAAGCTCGCCAGGGTAGGCGTGGGTGACTGCGTAATAGGCGAAGGCGATCAGCACCCACATGAAGAGCGAGACGGCGACAAGCTGCAGCGCTGAGCTGAGGTCCTGGATCGTCTCCAAGCCGTGGCTGAACGACAACACTTTTTCACGCACATGGTGCGCAAGCTTGGGCGCGAAACCTGCCAGCCGGTCATGCAGAAAGTCGGCGACTCGATCCCCGGATCGGCGAACGATGGTCAGGCCGACAACCATCATGACGATCAGGCCGATCAGGAAGAAAGACGCATCGCGCAGCTTGCCGTAGAACGAGAGCGTCCGCAGGTCAGGCGAGAGAAAACTGGCGGCCAGCATCACGGCGAACGATCCCATGTCGAAGATGCGCTCCACGCCCCAGACGGCGACCTGCGAGGTGAAGGTCAGGCGTTCTTTCTTGGCGATGATGTAGGGACGAATCATCTCGCCGGCACGGCCGAGCAACGCCAGCGCGGCAAAGCCGACGAACTGCGGTGCCAGCAGATGGGCGGTGGTCGTCTTCTTTACGGGCTTGAGGAAGATGCGCCAGCGCACGGCGCGCAGCACGTAGGCAAGATAAGTGAACGCCAGTCCGGCGAAGATGTAGAGCCAATTGACGTGCTCGGTGCGGCTCCAGAACATCGCCCAGTCAAAAGTCTTCCATGCCCTTATCTGTAGATAGACAAGAAGACAGAGAAGGACGAGGACAACGCCGAAGACCAGGATGCGTTTTCTGTTCATGCAGAGTGGGGAAGGTTCGCCCGTTGGCTAATGGTCAAGGTAAATGAGTGGAAGGATGAGGTCAACGCGGGCTATTCGCTGCCGGTGGAGTCTGTCGAAGCCTGCTCCAGCTTCGGCTGCGTGCTCTGTGCACGATGCGACTGCGCCTTGGCTTGGGCGAGCTGCTTCTGCTCGGCCAGCTTCTTGCGGTTGTAATCGCGGATGATGCGCGCTACATAAGCGTGGGTTTCGCGGTACGGCGGCACGCCCTTGTACTGATCAACGCGCTGCGGGCCGGCGTTGTAAGCGGCCAGAGCTTTCGCGACATCGTAGTGATAAAGCTCGAGCAACTGGCGAAGGTAGCGCACGCCGCCGTCGACGTTGGCCTCGGGATCGAAGCTGTCTTTCACGCCCAGCTTGCTGGCGGTGCCCGGCATGAGCTGCATCAGCCCCTGCGCGCCCTTGGGCGAAATGGCGTGGGGATTGTTCGCGCTCTCAGCGGAGATGACGCTGGCGATGAAGTCAGCGTCGATCTTGTTCCGGGCGCTGATCTCGGCGACGATGGCCTTCAGGTCCGCAGCCGGTTTTGCCGGAGCGGCGGTGGCTTCGCTGGGATCGGGCGGCGCGGGCTCGTAATCTTCGATCTGGTCGGTAGGTACGTCGACGAAACCGCCGGCTGGATCGGCGCTCATGTAGAGCCGCGTGGTTGCGCCGACTACCTCGTGATGATCGTGGCGAAGGCTGAATCCGTTGCGCAGGTTGGCGAGTTCGGCGGCGTGCAGGTGAGAAGCGAACAGAGCGACAATGGCTACGAGCAAAGCCTTCCTAATTGGACGAAAAGCAGATCCCTCGTCGGCCTGAAGGCCTCCTCGTGATGACAAGGAGGCTGTCCTGACGTCGCACCCGCAGGTGCGGTGCTTCGCCGCTCGGGATAACACTTTCATAGAGCTCGTAAACAAATTTACGCCTTCACGCTCGCTGCGTTTGCGTCCAGTATCTGCTCGACGGCCGCGGCCACACCGCTTTCATCGTGGTGCAGAGTAATGGTCCAGCCATTCTGCTTTAAATCATCAGACGCATTTCCCATGATTACCGGATGTCCGGCAAAGGTCAACATCTCGACATCGTTGTAGTTATCCCCGATCGCCATGACCTGCGAGGCGTCCAGCCCGCGATGGATGGCCCAGCGCTCCAGTGCGTGTCCCTTGGAGCAACCGGAGTTCAAGATATCGACGATGGTGAGGTCGCGATGGTCATATTGCGTGCGAAGCACGGTCATCTCGCCGGCGAAGTCAGCGGCGGCAAGCCGCTCCTGCGCGGTCTGCATCAGGGCAACCGGGCCGCAGAACATGACCTGGATCGGGTCTTCGATCAGCGCCTTTTCGATGGGGCTGACGTATTCGATGTAGGGTGCGTTCTTCTCCATCCAGCGCTGGATGACGCCGTAAAGCTGATCGTGATTCTCGCAAACGATCGCGCCCATGCCCTCGCGGTCGAAAGTGATGACCGAGTAGTTGCGGAAATCCTGCATATGCCGGCAGAGTTTTTCGGCCGTGGCTAGCGGCATCAGGTCACGATGGAAGCTTTCGCCGCGGGTGGAGCGCGTAACAGCGCCATTCGAGCTGATGATCCAGAGGTCGAAGCCGAGCATTTCGGCGATGGGCATGGCAAAACGATGACGGCGGCCGGTGACGAGGACGGTCTCGACGCCCATCTCGTGGGCACGGCGCAACGCATCCAGATTGGCTTCCGAGACCTGGGCCTTGGAGTCCAGCAAGGTGCCGTCAATATCGATGGCAATGAGGCGTACGGGGCTCAATAGAACTATTGTAGCAGCGCATCCTGGCGGCCTTCCCGCGCAAAGTCCCCAGGCGCTGGAGCGGTTTGCCAACCAGCCGGTCAGAACGCGGGCGGCGCCTTCGGCAGGTCTGCCGAACTGAGTCCTTCGCAGACATCGTTGTCGACACTCAGGTTTCCGTTGGCGTCGAGTTTGACCGTCCAGACCGTATCAAAATCGTCGTCAGGCCAGTTGGGCGCAGTCTGGTTGGCGTGATAGATCGACAGCAGCGCATTGACCGTCGTCGGGATATGGTCGTGTTCCCATCCCACGAGCAGGGCCTGGTTCGAGAACGTACCGCCCATGAAGAAGAACTCGGCGGCCTGCGTGGCGAGTTGCGGCGGGTTCTGTGCCATCATCGAGAAGCTGGCCGCCAGGTTGAAAGGCAGGTTGTTCGCGATAGCGTAGGGAGCGACCGTCATATCCGTTCGAACGTAGGAGTAGCTATCGCCGACAGCGCTGGTGCTTCCGGTCAGAACCTGTGCCGGGTCGATGGAGTAAACGACCGTCGGCTTAATCTTCCGCGCCAAGGCGTAGGGCAGATCAAGTGCGCGCCACTGTCCCTTGCCGATGTAGTTGCCATCTTCCCACCACTGCGTAGGGTGCGCCTCGGCGTGGCGAATCAGGTAAAGCGTTTCATTCTTGTTGACGCCGGCCGGAATGACGGCACCATCGACGCCTCCAGTGACCTGGATGTGGAAAGTAGAGTTGGTAGTCGCCGGCAGGCACGGAGCGCTGACGATGCCCCCAGCGGGAAGTGTGGGGTAAGTAGATGGCGGATTGATCTGGCTGCTGTAGATCATCAGGCTCGCGCTTCCTAAGCGCGGGATCGAGATGGCGTAGACATAGTCTGGCCCCATGTACGTCTGCGGAAGAAACAGGTTGTAGCCCTTCGCTCGATTGATGCCTGCCATCATCGCCGTTACTGTTTCCCACGGAGCCGAGAAAACGTAGAAGCCGGAGGTGTTCGCCTGGATCAGATCGGCAAGCAGCGTTTCGTTGTCGCCTTCAGCGTCTCTGAAGTCCAGGCCCTGGCAGCTATAGGGAAGACTGTCTGCGCTGGAGCACATCAGCAGTGGTTGAACGACGCCGCTAGGGACTGGTGCCGACGAATAAGAAACGTTGATCGGAAAGCTGTTGTTTGCGACTGGAGTCAGGTTTTCGTACGACAGCGTGATCTGGTTCAGCATGGCGAACTGCTGAATCGTCTCCAGCGGCACCAAGTCGGGATAGTTGTTGCCGGTCTGCAGATGAGTCATCGGTTCGAGAGCGAAGATGCCATTCGCGTTCTGGCCGCCGAGTACTTTTTGTTGCAGAAAGCTGCCCATGGCGAGGGCGCGCTGCAATCCGCGACTGGTAAGGTTTGCCGTCCGCGGATTCATGTCGTCGATGGCGTTGTAGGTCAGGTCCTCACTGACCACGAAGATGAGGTTCAGATTCTCGGCGTTCAGTGGGCTTTGCGCAGGCAAAGGCGGATCGGGCTGCGGCGAACCACCGCATCCGCATAGCAGCGCCAGCGCGAAGATCTGCCCCAACAGGACAATGCAAACAGTTGCTCTGGTCACGGCAAAAGGCTCCTTCTCAGTAGAGCCATTGCAACGCCAAGCCTTCGCCGAAGACTGTGATGTCTACTCAGATTGCGGCGAGAAAATGTGGCGATCGTCCGCCTTCGGGCGGATGCCCGGTTTGGGATTGTCTACTTCGGCGAACATCCCATTCCAGCCTGAGGTCCGAAGCGGGAGGTGGCGGCGGTTCGCGAGCGGGTTGCGGCTGAATGCCTCTTCCCAGCACAGCGCTTGCCGACGTAGAGTAAAGCTAATGGAACTGCGCAAGGATCCGATCACCCGGTCGTGGGTCATCTGCGGCGACGAGCCCGAACCGCCGTCTTCGGCTGTATCGCTATGTCCGTTCTGTCCGGAATCCGGATTGCCCCTGCAAGTGGTCGCTACTTCGCCCACGGTGAATGGAAGTCCGTGGTCGGCCCGCGCCGTCGTACATCCGCATCCGCTCTATGGCATCGATGGCGAGCCCGGTCGCTCGGGCAATGGCCTCTACGACAAGATGCGACCCGTCGGCGCCCATGAGGTCATCGTGGAGAACGCTCGCCATGACCGCCATCTGTGGAATGCCGACGATCGCGAGATCGAAGAGTATCTGGCGCTCTGCGGCCAGCGCATCCAGGACTTGAAGGGCGATGTCCGCTTCAAGTACATCTCGGTGTTCAAGAATTACGGGCCGATGTCGGGTCAGGAGTTTGACCATCCGACCTCGGAGATTGTGGCCACGACTTTCGTTCCCCGGCGCGTGCTCTACGAGTTGCGCTCGGCCAAGCAGCACTACCAGGTGAAGGAGCGCTGCGTTTTCTGCGACATCCTGCGACAGGAGCAGGAACAGAAACAGCGCGTGATCGAGGTTCGCGGCGAATACCTGGCCAGTTGTCCGTATGCTCCCCGCGTACCATTTGAGACGTGGATTGCACCGCGCAATCACGAAGCTTATTTCGAGCGCAGTGCCCTGCGCTCCGGAGCCATGCGCGACTTCGCTGCCTTGTTGCGGCGGACGCTGTTTCGCATCCGCACGATTGCCGACGGCTTTCATATGGTGCTGCACACGTCGCCGAATACCATGCATAAGTCGGAGACGCTCGGCTTCTGGAAGACCATCGACGACGACTACCACTGGCATCTGGAGATACTGCCGATTCTTGGCAATAAGGCTAAGTCGTACACCTTCAAAGAGGTGTACTATTCGCCGGTCAGCTCCGAAACCTCGGCAGCGATTTTGCGCGAACGGCCCACGGAATAATAGAAGTAGCGGGAGAAGTTGGTCCCTATAGCTGTCCAAATTCACCGGACTAATGGAAGCAGTGCAAATCAGCTCCATTGAGGATGAACCTATGAGCGACTCATCGAACTCGGGATGGACGAAGCCTCAGCCTGAGAAACCAGGAAGCCGCGCGCAAGGGCAGTTGATCGAGCGCGGCGCTCCGAGATTCTGGAGCGAGTTGCAGGAAAAGCTCGCTGCAGCGGTCGATTCGCTTTACCTGCAAGACTTGTCGGGATTGATCACCAGCTTCGGCGGAGGTCTGCGCGTGACCTTGAATCGTCCCGGTAAAGTATTCCATCAGGAATACACCGACATCCAATTCAAGCGCTCACCGGCAGAGATTCGCTGTACCACTTTGAAAGATGGTACGTACTCCCTGCGCTTCTCGACTACGCCGAACAATGAAATTGTGGTGATCAGTTCGCGCGGCCTCGACCCGATGACTCCGGAGCAGGCCAGCGACTACATTATGAAGCTGCTGTTAACGGCGAGCGCACGCTGATAACGGTCGCCTGCGCGACCGGCATTGATTCAGCGTACGCCGTGCTGCCTCTATGACAACGCAGTGGAAGAATTATGCCGCGCAAACCGGCTACGTCTACCAGTACTACTTTGTTGGACAACGGCCAGCGTTGCCGGACGATCCCGACGCCCCTTCCACCGAGTACGTCTTCGACGTGACGCTGGACCGCAAGACCATCTTCGCAGTCAGTATCTTTCTGAAACCGGTGACACTCGAATACTGGGCAGCGCAACGCGGCCGCGAACTCACCGAGCCGGAGCAATATGCAGGTGTGAAGCTGCGCCTGCTTCAAGGCTTCGACGAAATCCCCGACATGCTCCGAGATGGCCGCCGGCTAACTCTGGCCGGAGAAGTGTTGACTGAGTTGCTGGATTCCATCGGCGTGGACTAACGCTCCTCATCCCCAAGGCTAACCTCGGACCTTGTGCTTCAGTCCAATGGCTAGCTGCAGATACTCGGGACGAGTACCCAGTTCTTCCTGTGCAACGGAAGCGCTTTCGTTCCATAATTAGGCAGCGGTTACGGATGGCAATGTTTGAGCCGGTTCAACAGAGGGAAAGCAAACGCTGGAGCTGCTCCATGGTCGCCTCGTTTGCTGCGCAGTTGGTCATTGTGGCGGCCCTCGCGTACCACGCCGCTCCCGCCTTCCTGACGCCGTCGGCGGTTGATCTCGGCATCCGGCACTCTTCCGGATCGCAGTCCATCATCTACCTGGCTCCGGTTGGTCCGGAACAGGCAAAGACCTCGCCAGAAAAACCGAAGTTGACACTGCAGGCCAAGCTGGCTCCTAAGCCAAAGCCTCCGAAGGTTGAGCCCAAGCGCGAAGAGGCACCTGCAGAGACAGCCAACGATGCAGCGCTTAAAACCGCTCGCGGCGGATCGCCTTTCGGCCGGGTTCCTGGCTCTCCACTTACAGGCGATGAAGTGATTCCGGCCTTTCCAGACGTCTTTCCGGACCCGCCAGTCTCGCGGGCGGACCTGCCCTCGGGCGTCCAAGGGGACGTAATCGTCGAGGTCACAATCGACCCGCAGGGCAATGTCGTCGAAACCAGGCTCCTGCAGGGTATGGGCTACGGGGTCGAGCAGAAGGTGCTGCAAGTGTTGCAACGGTGGCACTTCCATCCAGCCACGAAGGACGGCGTGACCATCGCCTCGCAACACATTGTGCACTTCCACTACCCCAGCTAGGAACCAGCGGGTGTCGAAATCCGGCCCCGCCAATGGCTTGTGACGCGCATCACAAGCGCTAGTGACTTCTACCCTCGGCCAAACAGGTGCAGCCGCTATACTTGATCCAGTAGAACGGTATGACGTAGCCGTAACCGTTCATGGGGTTTATGCCGCTAATTTGGCTTAGAGTTGCGGTAGTTTGCTATGGCGTTGGTTTGCTGTACTCGCTACTGCTGCTGAGTAAGAAAGGCAATCTGCTGGCGAAGGTGGTTGAGCCCGCCGTCGGGCTGGGCCTCATCTTCCATTTCGTGTCGCTGGTGGAAGCGACCATCCTGATCGGCCATGTGTCCCTGGCCTCGATTCATTATTCCGAGTCTCTGCTGGCGTTCCTGGCGATGGTAGTGTTCTTCGTTTTCTTCGTCCGCTATCGCACCACTACGCTTGGCATTGTTATTTTCCCCATTGTCTTTGTCCTGACATTCATCTCGGCGATCGGCCAGAACCCGGTGATGATCACTTCGCCGCTCTTGCGCAATGGCTGGATCTTCGTACACGTGGTGCTGATCTTTACCGGCTACGCGGGGCTGTTTCTGAGCTTCGGCGCCAGCCTGCTTTATCTGGCACAGGAACGGGCGCTGAAGTCGAAGCGTCAGACATCGCTTGCTGACCTGGCTTCCGCCGCTGCAGACCATCGACGACATCGGTTATCACGCGCTGCTGTTCGGCTTTCCATTTATGACGTTCGGGATTGTGACTGGCTCGGTGCTGGCGATTGAACGCTATGGCCCGATGTTCTTTTCCGACCCCAAGATTTTGCTTTCGTTCATCATGTGGGCGGTGTACATGCTGCTGCTGTACACGCGCTGGAACTCAGGTTGGCGAGGCCGCCGCGCCGCGTTTCTGGCGACCTTTGCTTTCATCGTGGCTATCTGTGCGTGGGCGGCAAACACATTCAGCCGGGTACACAAGTTTATCGCTTCATGAACTACGTCCTCATCGGCGTGAATCATCGAACGGCTCCCGTAGAAGTACGGGAGCAGTTCGCCATTCCCGAGGCACGCCTACCGGAAGCGGTCAGAACGCTGATCTCGTGTCCTGGCGTCGAAGAGGGAATGATTGTCTCGACCTGTAACCGGGTGGAGATTCTGGCACGAACCACGACAGAATTGACCGGCCTGGACGGCTTCTTCCAGCAGTTCTACGGCGTTGATCCGACCGCCTACAGGACGCACCTTTACGAACATCGGGACCGCGACGCCGTCCGGCACGTCTTCCGCGTTGCTTCCAGCCTGGATTCGATGGTCGTGGGCGAGCCGCAAATCCTGGGCCAGGTCAAGGAAGCTTATGCGACGGCCCGCGCTGTTGGCGGCGTAAACTCGCAGCTCGATGCGCTGCTGACGCGAGCGTTTGCCGTGGCCAAGCGAGTACGGAACGAAACCGCGGTGGCGACCTCAGCCGTCTCGGTCGCATCGGTAGCCGTCGACCTGGCCAAGAAAATCTTCGGCAACCTGCAAGGCAAGAGTGTCTACCTCGTCGGTGCCGGCAAGATGTGCGAGCTGGCAGCGCGCCATCTGCTGGCGCACGGAGCCGAGAAGATCTACGTCTCCAACCGCACCTACGATCGCGCGGTGGCGCTGGCGAAGAAATTTAAGGGCGAGGCGTTGCCGTTCGACCAACTTTACGACACGGTTTCGCAAGCCGACATCGTCATCAGCTCCACCGGCGCGCCGCATGCAATCTTCCGCAAGGAGCACGGCGAGCGCTTCCTGAGTCGTCGTCGCAACCGTCCCATGTTCTTCATCGACATCGCCGTCCCGCGCGATATCGATCCGGAGATGAACAAGCTGGACGGAATCTTCGTTTACGACATCGACGACCTGCAGCAGGTGGTCTCGACGCACGTTGCCGATCGGCGAGTGGAAGCAGACCGGGCCGAAGCTATCGTGCAGTTGGAAGTGGATAAGTTCCAGGCGCGGCTGCAGACGCTCGACGTCGTGCCCACCATCGTTTCGCTGCAGGAGCACCTTGAGACGGTTCGTCAGGCGGAGATCGATCGCGTGCGGGGACGGCTGGGTTCACTCAGTCCGGAGCAGGAACTGGCGGTTGAGGCGCTGACCCGAGGAATTGTTAATAAAATCATGCATACACCAATCACAACGCTGAAGAGCGCGGCTCGCGAATCTTCTGAGGCAACCACGGTCATCGATCTCGTGCGCAAGCTGTTTGGCCTGCGCGACGCCAAAGCGGTTGTCAAAGAGGACGAAGCCGCCGTCGGCAGCGGAAAGTCGAGGATGCGCGGCTGATGGCGAAGCTCAGAATTGGATCGCGCGGTTCCCAGCTGGCCCTCTGGCAGGCCAATCACATCTCGGCCCTGCTGCGCGAGCAGGGACATGAAGTCGAGCTCGAGATCATCAAGACAACGGGCGACAAAATTACCGATGTCGCCCTCGCCAAAGTCGGTACCAAGGGAATGTTCACCAAGGAAATCGAAGAGGCGCTGGCTGATGGCCGCGTCGACCTGGCGGTGCACAGCCTGAAAGGATCTTCCGACCGAACTACCTCCCGGCTTTGAGTTGGTGGCGATTACCACTCGCGTCAACCCGCGCGATGTTTTTCTATCGGTGAAATACGATAGCGTGCAGGCTCTGCCGAAGGGCGCGCTGATTGGTACCAGCAGCCTGCGGCGTCAGGCGCAGTTGAAGGTGGCGCGGCCCGACCTGGTCATTCACCCGCTGCGTGGAAACGTTGACACGCGGGTGCGCAAGCTGGAAGAAGGCGAGTACGACGCGATTATTCTGGCGGCGGCGGGGCTTACGCGCTTGGGCAAGACGCAACTGGTGAAGGAAGTTTTGTCGGAAGAGTTCATGTGTCCTGCGGCCGGCCAGGGAGCCCTCGGGATTGAGATTCGCGCCGGGGATGTCGAAATGCGCAAGTATCTGGCGTTTCTCGATGATGCAGCTTCGCGCGCTTCGACCACGTGTGAGCGCGCGCTGCTGAATAAGCTTGGCGGCGGCTGCCAGGTTCCGATTGGGGCTTTCGCGGAACTGAAGGACAACAGTCTGTTTCTGACTGCGATCGTCGCTCAGCCCGATGGTTCGCTGATTCTGCGGGAGCACCAGAGCGGCAGCGATCCGGTAGTGCTCGGCGAGAGCGTAGGTGAAACCCTCTTGCAACGTGGGGCCACCAAGATTCTGGCTGAGGTCTACGGGGGAGTTGTCGAAACCGGACAGCCTTGAGACCCGGTTGCAACAACCCGCTTACCTAAAGACTCGCTAAGAGAACCGCGGCCGGGTATCCCGCCGAAGCTAAGGATCAAAACGTTGTCGAACCCGCGCAGCATGAATAAGAAAACTCTTCCTCTTGCCGGATGCCGCGTCCTGGTTTCGCGCGCCAAGAAGCAGGCAGGGGCGCTCTCCTCGGAGCTGCGCGCGTTGGGCTGCGGCGTTGTTGAGATTCCTTTTATCGAGATTCGAAAGCCCAGATCGTACAAGCCTCTGGATGCCGCATTGCGAGATCTCAGGAGCTACGACTGGCTGATCCTTACCAGCGTTAACGGCGTGGAAGCGCTGTTCACACGTCTGACGAAGCTTAAGCTGAAGCCGGACGCGCTAGCTCATCTGAAGATTGCCGCCATTGGGCCGGCGACGAGGAAGGCGATTGAAGCCGGCAACGTGCGGGTCGACGTTACGCCGAAGGAATATGTTGCGGAGTCGGTGGTCAGCGCCTTGCATCGGCGGGTGAAAGGGAAGCGGGTTCTGCTGGTGCGGGCCAAGGTCGCGCGCGATGTGATTCCGCGGGAACTTCGCAAAGCCGGAGCGACCGTTGATGTGATCGAAGCGTACGAGACGGTTGCGCCCGAGTCCTCGCGCAGACGACTGCAAGCCGTGCTGAAGAGCTCCGTGCGACAGCCGCACGCCATCACCTTTACTAGTTCGTCGACGGTCAAGAATTTCGTGGGACTGCTAGGCTTGAGAGCAGCTCGCGCGGCGCTGAAGAAAATAGGCACGGAGCAAGGTGTTCACAGTGCATCGATTGGGCCGGTGACGTCAGCCACGTTGCGCGAGTTCGGCTTGCCCGTCGACATCGAGGCGGGGGAATATACAATCCCCGGGTTGGTGGCGGCAATTGTGCAGAAGAGCCAGGCGATGCGCTCGGGCCGAAAATCAACTTCGAAGCGACGGCAGCCCCTTCGCTAACGCCAACTACTCCTACTTACGGCAAGCCGAGCAATATCCGCCAATCTCAAAGCGCGCCACCAGGATGTGGAAGTGGCAGTCGCGCTCGACCTGTCCCTTGACGCGGTCGAAGAGATCGCTCTCGAACTCCTGCACCTTGCCGCAACGCAGACATGTCATGTGCATGTGATCGCGCTGCGGGCGGCGCTCGTAGAAATGTCCCTCGCCCTTCACGTGCAGCAGATCGAGTTCGTCGACCAGTCCGTGACGCTTCAAAAGACCTAACGTGCGGTAGACAGTAACCCGATTGATGTTGGGATCGACGCGTACGGCTTTGCGCAGTATCTGCGCAGCATCGAGATGTTGGCTGGCGGTTTCGATGATTTCCAGGATGACGCGCCGCTGACGCGTCATACGAATCCCACGGCTTAAAAGTGCAGTCTGCAGGGCTCCGGGAGCTTCAGTCTGTGGCAACGGCATGGCCTTCTACCTTTGTTGCATTGATATGCAACCCTGTTGCAACAAAATATCGCGGACTCGATTGTCTTCTCTTCCTGAATGTCGTCTAATACCTTTAGAGTAATTGTAACCGAGTTGCAATTGTAATCTACATGTAAGTATAGCGTCATCTTCCCTCGTGGTCAATCAGATTCGCAATCTCTGGAGTGTTTATGGCTGTATGTTTTCTTGTTCTTCTACGATCGCGAGTAGTGGTAGCCGTAGTTGCTCTTGTTGAACTGCTCTGTCTATGTCCGAATATTGCGCACGCCCAGGAGCGGCCTTATTTCGTTACCTATTCGCAGGACATGGAGGAGCCCGGGAACCTGGATCTGGAAACGTTCAACGCGGTTGGGAATCCCAAGGGCGGCGATGCCTTCATTGGAACCGATATTGAAGCCGAGTACGGTTTGAAAACCTGGTGGACGACTGAGTTCTATCTGGACGGCCAGGCTACGTCGAACCAGAGCACCATCTTCACCGGATTTCGCTGGGAAAACCGCTTGCGTCCCTGGCTGGGCGAGCACTGGATTAACCCTGTGCTCTACGCGGAGTTCGAAGATACCAGCGCCGATAAAACGCTGCGTGAAGTCGTTGGTCACGATGGCAACGACGACATGCTGGTGCCCAATGGCATTGCCCGCATGGACAAAGAGCGCGAGATAGAGCTGAAGCTGATCCTGGGCAGCAACGTTCGCGGCTGGAACATCAGCGAAAACTTCATCACAGAAAAGAATTTCCAAAGTGGAGAGCCATGGGAGTTCGGTTACGCCTTCGGCGTCAGCCGTCCCTTAAAGCTGGCTGCCACAGCCACGGAATGCGCTTTCTGCGCCGATACCTTTCAAGCAGGTTTCGAGATGTACGGAGGGCTGGGGACGACCAATGGCTTCGGTACCGGATTTACCTCGCAGTATCTGGGGCCAACCATCAACTGGACCGCTCCCAACGGCATGACGATCGCCATGTCTCCACAGTTTGGTCTGAACGACTACAGCATTCCGTTCATCTTTCGTTTCTCTATCCAATATGAGATCGAGCAGATATTCAGCCGCTTTCATCATTAATTCAAACTGAGCAGGGAAAATCATATATATGCCGTATAGATCAAAATCGTTCCTGGTTCTGGTTCTACTGATAGTTTCCGCTGCGCTGGTCTTTGCCACTTCCAATGGAGCGTGGATGAATAAGGTGCCGGAGCGCGATCGCGACAAGATAAACCCGTATCATGATCAGCCGGATGCAATCGCTGCGGGGCAGCGCGTCTTCCACGATCATTGCGCCCATTGCCACGGGCAGGATGCCGAGGGCACGAAAAAACGTCCGTCTCTACGCACGGAACGCGTGCAGCAGCAGGCGACGGAAGGCGATCTGCACTGGCTGCTGGTGAATGGCAGCATGGGTTCGGGAATGCCTACTTGGTCGAAGCTGGGCGATCCTCAGATCTGGCAGGTGATCTCTTATGTCAGGTCCCTCAAAGTGGAGCAAGCGGCAAAGTGAAAACGGCTCGGGTCTGGTTGAAGAGGGCAGGCTTGGCTCTGCTGGTCGCTTTGGTCGTGGCGCAGTTCATTCCCGTGGACCGCAGCAATCCGCGGGCGCCGGAGTCGCAGTCGATCTATGCGAAAGAAAAGGTGCCTCCGCCGGTAAGAGCGGTATTCGCGAACTCGTGCGCCAATTGCCATTCCAATGAAACCGCCTGGCCCTGGTACAGCCACGTGGCGCCGGTGTCGTGGATGATTGCCAGCGATGTGCACGAGGCGCGAAGCAAGATGAACTTCTCCGAGTGGGGGGAGTATCCGGCGAACAAAAGGGAAGACAGACTGGAAGAAATTTGCGAGCAGGTGACGAACGGCGATATGCCCGATTCCAAGTACCTGCTCGTCCATCGCGGCGCGCGGCTTACCAGCGCGGAGCGCAATGCGGTCTGCCAGTGGACGGAAGATTCGCGCCAGTACTAAGGTTCGGCGTTGCGAGCAGCCATCTCAGCCGACGGTCCTTGTACAATCGAGGGCGGAGGAAGAAACTTGCGAGCACGAGTTCGTTCCGTCATTCCCTCAGCCATTGTTATTGTTCTTTTGTTTTCCACGTTAATGATCGCCCAATCGACGTTTCGCAACGCGCCGGCGTCGGCGTCCGCGAAAAATCCCTACGCCAACAGCGCCTCGGCTGCAGCCGCAGGAAAAGCTCTCTATACCAAGAACTGTACGCAGTGCCATGGCGCCAACCGCCAGGGCATGGGGCCGGCTCCGGCACTGGATTCCGACAAAGGTTCAAAGCGCTAACCCCGGCGAGGTCTCCTGGTTCATCAGCACTGGAAATCCGAGTTCAGGCATGCCGGCGTGGCCAAACTTGACCAAGCAGCAGAAGTGGCAGATTGTCACCTTCCTGCAATCCAAGTCGAAATAGCCGGTAACCGCACTCGTTAAGGGTGGGGCCGCAAATCGCAGTACTTTCGGCTCTGCCGTGCGCCTCGAATATCCGCTATAAAAGAGAAGTGAGCGCTACGAATCCATTCTTCGCGCCTAAGACCGTCTGATTACCGGAGCGTCCAGCGGCATTGGGCTGGAGCTGGCGCACCTGTTCGCGCGCGATGGTTACAGGCTGGTGCTGGTAGCCCGCAATCGGGCGGCCCTGCGCACACTCGCCAACGAACTGCAGTCACGCTATAACGCGGAAGTATGGATTTCGCCGAAGGACCTGGCGCATCCTGCCGCGCCGCTCGAGCTCTACCAGGAACTGCAAGAGTCTGGTGTGGTGCTGGATGTGCTGGTGAACAACGCCGGGTTTGGCGGTGAAGGGCCATTCCTCAAGACGGACTGGAACGCTGAAGCGGAGATGCTGCAGGTAAACATTGTCGCCCTGACGCATCTGACCAAGCTTTTCCTGGCGCAAATTCGCGCGCGCGAAGGAAAGCTGCTGAATGTCGCCAGTACAGCGGCATTCCTGCCCGGGCCGTTCATGGCCGTCTATTACGCCAGCAAGGCCTACGTGCTGCACTTCACCGAAGCAATTGCCGAGGAACTTAGCGGCAGCAAGACGACGGTCACCTGTCTGTGTCCGGGACCGGTGAAGACCAATTTTCAGAATCGCGCCGGGATCGCCGATTCGAATTTGCTGCATGGGCCACTGCTGGTCGACGTGCAGGAGGTCGCGCGCATCGCCTATGAAGGAATGAAGAAGGGCAAGCGCGTGGTGATTCCGGGGTGGAAAAATCGTGCGGTGGTCGAGTCGCTCAGGGTTTCACCGCGCAGCATGACAACGAAGGTTGTGCGACGGCTTCACGAGAAGAGCGGACAATAGCCGCTGGCACCTAGCAATTGGCAATGGCAATTGGCATTTGGCATTTGGCATTTGGCAATTGGCCAAAGCATAACCTGAGAGGCGATGAAGTTAATTGCCAAGTGCTAACGGCCAACCGCCGCCGCTCACAGCCCAAACAACTCCCGCAATCGTTTCGTCTGCGCACGGCTGACGGGGATTTCCGTCTGCTTCTTGTCTTCCATTCGGATCTGGTAAGAGCTTTTGAACCAGGGAACGACTTCCTTGATGCGATTGATGTTCACCAGGTAGGAGCGATGCGCGCGCCAGAACATGTTGGGATCGAGCGAGTCCAGCAGTTCTTCCAGCGTGCGGCAATTCGACTGGCCTTCCATTTGGGTGGCGACCACGGTGATGATGCCATCCTCGATTGAGGCGTAGCAGATGTCCTTCTGGTCGACAAGAAAGAGCCGTCCCGCCGCCTTTAGCAGTACTTTAGCCGCGGGCGGACGTTGCTGCTGTTCCAGCATTTTGACGATAGTGCCCAGTTGATCGTCGGAAGCACCGGCGCTCTCCAGTTTGTGGCGCACCTTATCGATGGCTTGTGAGACGCGCTTGCGGTCGAACGGCTTGAGCAGATAATCGATGGCGTTTACTTCGAAAGCCTTCACGGCGTACTGGTCGTAGGCGGTGGCGAAGACGATTTGCGGCAGCGGAACCTTGCGGTCCAACAGCTTCTTGATGACGCCGAAGCCGTCGAGACCGGGCATCTGCACGTCGAGAAAAACCAGGTCGGGAGAAAACTCTTTCACCAGGTTAACGGCGTCCACGCCGTTCTTGCCCTGCGCGACGATATCGATATCGAGGTCGCGCAGCAGGTAGGCAAGCTCGTCACGCGCCAGTTGTTCGTCGTCTACGATAACTGCCGATAGTGCCATCCAGGCTCCTGCATTCAGAATAGCGCAACCACACTATACCGGGGGTTGCGGCCGTGACCAAGACTAATGCCGCGCCAACAGATCTTTGCGGACGGCATGGATATAGTCGACCGGAGAGGGTGTAGCTCCGGTACGGCGAATTTCCAGCGAGATCTGCCCGCGATGATGCGCCGCGTGCAGGATGAGCTGGTTCAGGATGTCGATGACCTTGCTGGAGAAGGTGTCGCCTTTGGAGTTGGTATAGGTACACAGGCTATCGAGATCGGCATCCGACAGCCGACCCAGGTAAGAGCGCCAGACGCTGTCGAGTTCCTGCAACTGGGTAGCACAGTAGGCGAGGTCGTTTTCCGGCCATACAGCCGAGCGCGGAGCATTGTCTTGCAGGCGATCGAACCACAACCATTGCGCAGCAATGATGTGCGAGAGCAGTTTCGTAGCCTGCTCCGGCGGGTTGGGTAGCGAAGAAAGCACGCGCAGTTCCTCGCGATTCGCCCACGAGTCGTAGGTGAACTGATTGCGCAGAAAGTCCAGAACTGTCATACAAAATTGGATTCCGGCAAAGGCTCCTGGATTCGCGAGATCCTGAATACCGTGCCACCGCAAAATGGACGGACGAGGGTCTTGTCGTACACTAGTTGCAATCCCATGGTCGTCATCTACGGTATTCATGCGGTCAGCGAAGCGCTGAAGTCAGGCGGCCGCAGCTTTGACTATATTGGCATCGTCCGCGAGCGCCACGATCAGCGTGTGCAGCGGCTTATCGAAGATGCCCGAGCGAGCGGCGTGCAAATCCGTTTCCTGCGTCGCGAGGATCTCGATCGCCTGGCCAACACCAACATGCATCAGGGTGTTATCGCGGTTACCAGCAGCAAGCAATACGCGGATGTCGATACCCTGCTGGAGCAACGGCATGGCGAGTACAGCTTCCTGGTCGTGCTCGATGGCGTGGAAGATCCGCACAACCTGGGCGCCCTGATTCGCACCGCCGACGGCGCGGGAGCCGATGGCGTCATCATTCCTGAGCGCCGGGCCGCAGGCTTGACCGGCGCGGCCGTGAAAGCGTCAGCGGGAGCGTCTGAGCACCTGCCGATCGCCCGCGTCACCAACATCTCGCGCACGCTCGACGAGTTGAAGGAGCGCAACGTCTGGACTGTCGGTTTGGACGAGCGTGGCACCCAAATCTACGATGAGATCGACTACAAGATGCATTGCGCGATCGTCCTGGGGGCTGAAGGAAAGGGGCTGCACGATCTGGTCCGCCGCCGCTGCGATTTCCTGGTGTCCATCCCCATGCTGGGGCAGGTTCCGTCCCTGAATGTCTCCGTTGCGGGAGGCGTGGTGATGTACGAAGTCGCTCGCCAGCGGCGTGAAGGCCCGCCTGCCAAGAAAGCCAAAGCCTGACCGATGAAGCATTGGTTTGTGCTCCTACTGACCGTTTTGCAGCCGCCGTACCCCTCAGAGCTATCGATCGCAATGCCTTTACCATCACGCGCTACGAGCTTGAGGTGCAGGTAGACCGCAACTCCCACGTGATGGTGGTGACCGGCAAGGTCACGCTGCACAACGATTCCGACAAGCCGCAGAAGATTGCCGCGCTGCAGGTTTCATCGTCGCTGGAATGGAACAGCATCAGCCTCGACGGCAAGCCGCTTCAATGGCTCAGCGACGCCTATACCACCGACATCGATCACACCGGCGCTGTGACTGAGGCGATCATCACCTTGCCGGCTGCGGTGGTTCACGGCTCGTCGGTGACGCTCGACATTCAATACGGTGGAACCATCACGCCCAACGGCGCACGCCTGACCCGCATGGGCGCTCCTGATGAGGTGGCGACTCGGAACGACTGGGACCAGATAAGCGACGGATTCACCGCCGTTCGCGGTCTGGGATACGTGGCGTGGTATCCGGTGGCGATCGAGGCGGTCAGCCTGAGCGATGGTAATGCCGTGTTCGACGCCATTGCCGCCTGGAAGTACCGTCATCAGCACAGTGAGTTCAATGCTCGGATCATCGTTAATGGCGCTGCCAACGAGGCGTTGTGCGTGGCGCTCAACAGCGCAGTTTCCAGCTGCGGCGAGTCCCGCGATCTCTCGGATTCAGAGAGCGGAGGCAAGCAGAAGGAGTTCAGCAACACGCTGACGTTGTCCGGCTTGGGAGAGACGGTGCCGACCTTCGCGATTGCAAATTATGTGTCGCTGGATCGGCCGACGGTTTCGTTCCTTCATCTTCCCGAAGAGACTTCTATCGCACGTGATTATGCGGTAGCCGCAGAGGCCAACGATCCCTTGCTGCACGATTGGCTAGGGGATCCGGGGCAACCGGCGAGGGTAATCGAGCTGGCCGATCCGAACGCGAATCCTTACCAGAGCGGTTCGCTCCTGTTCACGCCGCTACGCCAGTCGCAGACCGCGACTTTGCAATTACTGCTTCTTCCGACACAGGTTGCAGCACGCTTCCATTCGCCGCATCTTTGGCTGCAGGAAGGCATGGAGCGACTTCTCCAGTGTGTCCTGGTGGACACGCGGTCCGGACGCAAAGCGGCTTTAGATTTTCTCGACGAGTACCGGGAGCCGCTGGTGAAGGCCGAGGAAGCCGCGCATCCCAAGTCCGACTCATCCTCGAAGATCACCGAACCAGCCAATTCCGCCGATAACACGCTGTTGAACACCAACGACGAGATCTTGCTGCGAGGCAAGGGTAGTTTCGTCCTGTGGATGCTGCATGACATGGTCGGCGATACGGCAATGCAATCGGCGTTGGGGAAGTATCACTCTGGTGCGGACAAAGATCCCAGCTACTTCCAGCGGCTGATACAGACGGCGTCAAAACGCGATCTCGAATGGTACTTCGACGATTGGGTTTATCGCGACCGCGGGTTGCCGGATTTTCATGTCAACTCCGCCTACACTCGACCGCTGCTCACCGAGGCAACGGCTAAAAGCTTTCTGGTGACCGTGACCATCGAGAATCACGGCGGGGCGGGAGCCGAAGTCCCGGTATTGATCCAGTCGACTTCAGGCGAGAAGATCGTGCGAGTGCTGGTTAAGGCCGGGCAGAAGGAATCGGGCCGAATGGAAGTGCCGGTGGCTCCGGACAAAGTTAAGGTGAACGACGGCAGCGTGCCTGAAGCGAATGTAGACAATAATGTCTACGATGTGCCGCCCCCAAGCAGCCAGTAGGATGGAGCATCGCTTCTGCGATGCAATGCAGAGGACGTCAGAGGCGCAAAGGAAGGGCCTGCTCCACAGGTTGCTCTTGCGCGCCGGCGTCGTGGGCGTTACAACCGTTGTTGCCGTACGAGCGAGGGAAAGATTGAGCTACATTCAGTTTCTGGGCGCAGCAGGAGTTGTTACCGGATCCAAGCACCTCATCAACACACAAAATGCCGGCAGTCCGGGCCTTCAGGTACTCGTCGATTGCGGATTGTTCCAAGGGCAAAAAGAATGGCGAGAACGCAACTGGCAAGACCTTCCCATTCCCGCTAAAGAAATTGACGCGGTGATCCTTACCCACGCGCATCTGGACCACTCCGGCTGGATTCCGCGTCTGGTCAAGCAAGGCTTTCACGGCCCAATCTACGCCACGCCGCCAACCATCGATCTGTGCAGCATTCTGCTGCCGGATTCAGGACACCTCCAGGAAGAAGACGCCGCGTTCTACAACAAAAACAATGTGTCGAAGCATCATCCGGCGTTGCCTCTTTACACCATGGAAGAGGCGCAGCAATGTATGACTCTGTTTCGCCCTGTAACTTTCGGTGAGGTGAAGCAGTTGCAGCCGGGCTTCTCGTTCCGCTACGTTCGGGCGGCGCACATTCTGGGCTCTGGGATGGTCGAGATCACGCTGTCGTCGAACGGCACCAGCAAGACACTGCTGTTTACCGGTGACATCGGGCGGGTGCGTGACAACCAGATTGCACCCGGAAGGGTCGTGCATTCCGGTCCGACGGAAAACGAAGACTGCGACCTGCTGGTGATGGAGAGCACCTACGGCAATCGCGAGCATCCGCACAACGATCCGCGGCCGCAGATGGCGGCACTGATCCGCACGGCTTTGCAGCGCGGCGGTACCGTGGTGGTACCGTCGTTTGCGGTTGAGCGTACGCAGAAGTTTCTGTTCCTGCTGAAAGAGTTGATGGAGACTCGCGAGATTCCGAGCGTGCCCGTACACACCGACAGCCCGATGGCGATCAAGGCAGTACAAATTTTCCTGAAGCACACCGAGGAATTCACGCCGGAGACGAAGGCGCTCATCGAGAAATGGGGCTCGCCGCTGAAGTGGCCGAATTTCCACTTCGACACTACCCAGCAGGACTCGAAGAAGATCAATCAGTCCAACTCTCCAACCATCATTGTGTCCTCGAGCGGCATGGTGACCGGCGGACGCGTGCTGCATCACCTGATGCAACGCCTGCCTGATCCTAAGAACCTGGTACTGTTCATCGGCTTTCAAGCGCCCGGGACGCGAGGCTTCACGATCAAGAATGGCGCGCCCACGGTGAAGATGTTTGGGCAGGAAGTGCCGATCCGCGCGCAGGTGGCGGCGCTGGAGCAGTTCAGCGATCACGCCGACACGCCCGAGCTGCTGGAGTGGCTGCACACCTTCAAGCACCCGCCGAAGCAGACGTTCCTGGTGCACGGCGAGCCTGCGGCCGCAACGCAACTACGCAACACCATGATCGAGGAGCTGCGGTGGAATGTCCAGGTGGCGGCTTACAAGCAGAAGGTCGACATCGAATAAGAACGGTTTTTGGGTTCGGATCGTTTTGCTGGGAGATTGTCATCACGAGCGCAGCGAGGGATCTGCTTCTGTTCCTGCCCTGGAATCGTTGATTCTTTGAAGCCTCGGCCCGACATCTTTCCTGCAGGTAAAACAGCAGATCCCTCGCTTCGCTCGTGATGACAAGTCCTAAGGGTGCGACGCTTTCAATTTGCTCCGTGTTCTCTGTATCTCTGTGATAAGAGTTTTGCTATGCCAACTTACCCCCTCATCGAATACGCCGATGCCAACCCTGACGTGCGCGCGGTTTATGACGACATCATGGCCACGCGCAAGATTGATTGGATCAACAATTTCTGGAAGGCTCTGGCCAATGATCCGGCGCTCTTGAAGCGCACATGGGAGGACATCAAGCAGATCATGGCTCCGGGTGCGCTCGATCCTCTGGTCAAGGAGATGATCTACGTGGCCGTGAGCGTGACCAATGGCTGCCAATACTGCATCGCGTCGCATTCGGCGGCGGCCCGCAAGAAAGGCATGACGCCGGAGATGTTCCACGAAATGATGGCCGTGGTCGGCATGGCAAACGAGAGCAACCGGCTGGCGAATGGGTATCAGATTGAGGTAGATGAGGCGTTCAAGTAGCGGTCAGCGCGGACCGGTGAATTCGGGTGGAGCGCTCATCGACCTGCCCTGACCAGCTATAATCAACTTACCCATGAAAGCCTACGTTTACGTCTCGCTCAAGAAGAGTGTTCTCGATCCCCAGGGCAAAACCATCTACGGCGCGCTGAAGAAGATGGGCTACGGCGGCATCAGCGACCTGCGCCAGGGCAAGTATTTCGAGATCGCGCTGGACGACAGCGTCAGCAAGGAAGACGCCCAGGCCGAGATCGAGCGCATTGCCCGCGAGGTGCTCACCAATCCGGTGATTGAGGAGTATCGCTTCACCCTTGAGGGTTAAGCCATTTTGGCACGGCCGCCCAGTTCGGGAGCGGCGGGCGATGTTGCGCATCAACAGCTCCCTTCAATACATCTAATCAACTACCATTTACAATTTCAGACATCCTCTCCCGCGTTGCCCGGTCCATACGATTCGACCGATTAAGGGGGCTTTTCTATGTGCGGCATTGTCGGCTATGTAGGTCAAAAACAGGTGGTCCCGGTCATCATCGACGGTCTGCGGCGGCTGGAGTATCGCGGCTATGATTCGGCCGGCATTGCGGTTGCCGGCGACGGGGAGGGCCTGCAAGTGCGCCGCGCTGAGGGCAAGCTGCGTAACCTGGAAGAGGCGATTCGTCTCAAGCCCCTCCACGGCACTTACGGTATTGGACACACCCGCTGGGCCACGCACGGCCGACCGACGGAAGAGAACGCGCATCCTCATCGCGACTGCACCGGCAAGATTGTTGTCGTACACAACGGCATCGTCGAGAACTACCTCACCCTGAAGAAGAAGCTCATCGAAGAAGGCCATAAGTTCACAACTGAGACCGATACAGAAATCATCGCCCACCTGGTCGAGAAACATCTGAAGGGAGGCGAAAACGGTCATCCGGTTTCGCTGGAAGAGGCGGTTCGTAAGACGGTCCGGATGCTGACTGGCGTGTTTGCGATCGCGGTCATTTCGTCAGATGAGCCGAACAAGATTGTCGCCGCCCGCAACGGCCCGCCTGCTGTCATCGGCCTTGGCAAGAATGAGTACTTCGTGGCCAGCGACGTGCCGGCGATTCTCTATCACACGCGCGACCTGTTCTTCCTGGGCGACGGCGACCTGGCGGTCATCACCCCGGCCGGCGTGCAGCTGACCGACTTCGAAGGCCAGCCTATTAGTCGCGAGGTGCAGCACATCACGTGGGATCCGATCATGGCGGAGAAGGGCGGCTTCAAGCATTTCATGCTCAAGGAAATCTACGAGCAGCCGCGCGCCGTCCGCGATACCACGCTGGGACGCGTCTCGCTTGACTCCGGCAAGGTCTTTCTCGATGAGATGGACATCACCGAAGACGACTTCCGCAAGCTGAACAAGGTGTACATCGCCGCCTGCGGCACCAGTTGGCATGCGGGGTTGGCAGGGAAGTTCATGATCGAGCGGTTGGCCAAGCTGCCTGTGGAAGTGGATTACGCCAGCGAATTCCGCTATCGTGACCCGCTGACTGGCGAAGGCGATTTGACCATCCTGATCACGCAGTCGGGCGAGACTGCCGACACCATCGCAGCTCTGCGCGAGTCGCGCGCTAAGGGCGCCAAGACCCTTGGCATCTGCAACGTCGTCGGCTCGATGATTGCTCGCGAGTCGAATGGCACCATCTACACCCATGCCGGTCCGGAGATCGGCGTGGCCTCGACCAAGGCTTTTACGGCGCAGCTTACCGCCCTGTTCCTGTTCGCCGTCTACCTTGCGCAAGTGCGAGGAACTCTGAGCGCTGAAGAGTCGAAGAAGCTGCTGGAGGAACTCACGCGCATTCCCGGTAAGCTTGAGGCTTTGCTGACGCACGATGAGGAGACGGAAGACCTGGCGAAGCAATATCATCGCGCGCACGACTTCCTGTTCCTGGGCCGCGGCGTGCATTATCCCATCGCGCTGGAAGGCGCCTTGAAGCTGAAGGAAATTTCGTATATTCACGCCGAGGGCTATCCGGCGGGCGAGATGAAGCATGGTCCGAATGCGCTGATCGACGAAGACCTGCCGGTGGTGATTATGGCCACGCGCGATCTGAACGATCCGGGCTCGGTGCTGCGGTACGAGAAGACGCTGTCGAACCTGAAGGAAGTGAAGGCGCGGTCAGGAACGGTCATCGCGATTGCCACCGAAGGTGACGAGGAGATCAAGGAGTCTGCCGACCACGTGCTGTACGTCCCGGAAGCGCCGGAGTTGCTCTCGCCGATCCTGGAGGTTGTACCGTGCCAGCTGCTGGCGTATCACATCGCCGTGCGGCGCGGCTGCGACGTCGACCAGCCGAGGAATCTGGCGAAATCGGTGACGGTGGAATAACGTCTCAACTTGTTGCTAGCGACGACGGGAGTGCCGTGTGCACTCCCGTTTCTTATTACTCCGGCAAAATTGGGCCAATGCCGCCACCCAGAGCAGGTTCTCTGGAAATTCCACTTTGCATTTTTGGCCGTGGAATGCGAATCTCTTTGGGGAGTAACCACTCCTCGGCGAAACGGTGACATGACCACTCAGCCCCAGGAACAACAGACGCGATACGAAAAAAAGGTTCTTACTGCCAAGTTAACGAAATCGCTGCTGATTTCGCCTGACTCGAAGCACCTGGAATTCAAGGTCAATGAGGTTGAGCAGTTTCCCTTCAAGGCGGGGCAGTTTGTCTCGATTCGCGAGATGCGCCCCGACGGGAAGTGGCACACGCGCGCCTATTCGATCGCCTCGCCACCTCGCACGGATGGTACCTTCGACATCGTTCTCAATCGCGTTGAAGAGGGCTTCATGTCGAACTGGCTGTGCGACATCGAGGTTGGAACTGACGTCAGCTTTCATGGGCCGCATGGACTGTTCACCATGCGCGAGCCTAAGCATGACGCGGTGTTTATCGCGACCGGTACAGGCATTGCGCCGTTCCGGAGCATGGTGCAGTGGCTGTTCGCCGAGCCCGAGCGCAATCAGGACCGCCAGATCTGGCTTGTATTCGGAACGCGCTACGAGCACGGAGTCTACTACAAGGAAGAGTTCGAGCAGATCGAACGCGAACACCCCAATTTTCACTATGTCTGCACCCTGAGCCGCTGCAAAGACGACTGGTCGGGATGCCGGGGCTATGTTCAAGACCACGTCCGCGAGATCGTGCGCGGGCGGCCCGGCATGATCGCCTACATTTGCGGGCTGAACGACATGGTCGACCACAATCGCAAAATGCTGATGGAAGAAATGGGTTGGGATCGAAAGCAGATCGTTTTCGAGCGGTACGATTAAGGCAGCACCTGGCAATCAGCTGAAGTTGCCATACGCGCCACGGCAGTACAGTCCTTGCCGCCGTCAATCTCCTGCGGCATTATCAAATCATGCGCTACTGGGCTACGCTCGTCGCCGGATGCCTGCTTTGGACTCCTTGCGCCTTCGCACAGAACTGGAGCAAGGTCCACAAGGCTGACGACGCTAAGTGGGCGAAAGCTACGGGGCTCGATATTTTCACGGTACACAAGTTGTGGCGCGACTCTTTAAGCGATCCCGACCAGAAAGAAGACCCTTCGCGTATCGCCAACCTTGATCTCGACGGTCTCGCCGTTCGTCACGATGTGCTGCTGGCCACCTTTGCCGGCGAGAAGAATTGTCTGACGATTACGGTCTTTCGCCGCCTCTCGGAAATCAAGTTCAGCAAAGAGTGGTCGGTGTCGCAATCCCCGGACGGCGCAGGATTCTGCGACAACCAATACGGAGCAGCTTCTGCCGATGCCTCAGAGGGAGTGGTTCTGGTGCGCGTGCCGCGAGCAATCGTTGACGGAACGACTAGCTACACGGTGTACGCCTACGAATGGAACGGCATCACCTACCACTTCGCCGGACAGAAAGACGTACAAGGCCATTAGATAGCCCGCCAGTAACCTACTTCAGAACACTCGCCAGAAACGCCGACACATCCTGTTTCAGGTGGTCGAGCGAACCGTTGCGCAGATACATCATGTGTCCTGCGTCGTAATAGCCCAGAGTAATTTTCTGATGCTGCTGCGGCTCCAGATTCATGTGGCTCAGGGTGTACTGGGTAGCGAAGTATGGGGTCGCGAGATCGTAATATCCCGAGGCAACAAAAAGCTTCATGTAGGGGTTCTTGATGAAGGCCTGCCGCAGGGACTCGCTGGTATCGGGAAAGCCCTGGCCGGCCGATCCCCAATCCCATTCCAGACCGTTGAGCACCTCGTACTCGACGTCGGTCTTGTAACCCAGGTCTGCGCGCACGTAGTTGTTGAAGGTGGCCGTGAAGGGCGGACGAATGATGGCCATCGTGGGATCGTAAAATGCGCCCTGCGGCCCGGTAGAAAGCGGCCCGACGAAGCGGCTGTCCAGACGGCCAACAATCTCTCGCTGATGGCGCAGCAGCTCGCTACAGAAGGTCCACTGCGCGATGCGCAGGTTGTTCTCCTCGATGACACTGCGGTCCAGGCCGGTGAAGCGTGCGAGTTGATCAACGATATTCTGGCGCTCTTGCGCCGTAAGATTGTCGCCTTTGCCCAGGGCTGCGGTATAAGGACCGGCCGCGAACTGCTCGGCTTCCTGCAGAACCGCCGGCAGCTCCTGCTGTTGTAAGTCGGGCGGCAGCTTCTTGTGGAACCACGCTGTCGAAGCGTAGCTCGGCAGGTAAAGCTCGTAGGGCAGGTCGTTGCCGTGCGAGAACTCGAGCGTCTGGAAGTTCAGGACCGAGGAAACCAGCACGACACCACTCAGTGCGATGCCTTTGTCGATGAGATAGCCGCTGAGGCCGGCAGCGCGCGTCGTCCCGTAGCTCTCGCCGACCAGGAACATTGGCGAAGTCCAGCGCTCATAGCGAGTCAGATAGAGCCGAATGAACTCGCCCACGGACGAGATGTCGCCCTTCACACCGTAAAACTTTTTCGTCAGATCTTTCTTGACCGCGCGGCTGTAGCCGGTACCGACGGGATCGATGAAGACGAGGTCAGTCTGGTCGAGCCAGGTTTGCTGATTGTCGATCAGCTCGAACGGCGGCGGCGGCATGCTCCCGTCCGGCAGCATCTTGACGCGACGAGGTCCGATGGCGCCCATGTGCAGCCAGATCGAAGCCGAGCCGGGACCGCCGTTGAAGGAAAACATCAGCGGCCGGTTGGGGCCTGCATTGTCGAGGGTATACGCGACGAAAAAAATGTTGGCTTCGATCTCGTCGTTCTCGGCATTGCGGATGGGCATCATGCCCGTTGTCGCGGTGTAACGCAGCACCTTTCCGCCCACATGGATTTCGTGGTGGGTAACGATGGGTGGCGTTTCTTTCTGCGCTTCGCCCTTGGCGGTGTCGTTCGCAGGCTTCGACGTCGCGGATTTCTCGACCGTAGGCTGAAGATCGCTCACGTTCTGAGGCGCGCGATCTTTCTCTTGCGCTGAGAGGCCCAAAATCGACAACCCGTAAGCTAGCGCAGAGACCGCGACGAGAGAACGCAGCTTCATCCTATGTCCCCACGGGCCGACCTGCGGCGTTCGCGCTCGACCTTCGACGCTTCGCGGCGACGCAGCGCGCCTTCGTAGCGGCGCTTATCTTCCTCTGTTTCCGGAATGACCGGTGCGACCTCCAGCTTTCTGCCATGGCGGTCGACAGCAACAAACGTCAGGTAGGCGGTGGCGACTTTTTGACGCGTGCCGGAGATATAGTTTTCTACCAATACCTTGACGCCCACTTCCATTGACGTATGGAAGACGCGATTTACAGAAGACTGCAGTACCACCATGTCCCCTACATGCACCGGCACCAGGAAATCGATGTGGTCCATCGACGCGGTCACAGCGTACGAGTGTGAATGACGGTGGGCGGCCAAAGCTCCGGCCAAATCGATCCAGTGCATCAGTCTGCCGCCCAGCAAAGCGCCTAGCGGATTGGTGTCGTTCGGTAAGACAAGCTCGATCATTTCTGATTTGGATTCGCTTACCGGTCTCGGTCGAAGATTGATTTCGTTCTCGCTCATAGGTCTTCCGTTCGCTTCTGAAGCTGCACCTGCACGTAGCATTCGGCCATACGTTGAACGCAGGGGTTTTCGTGCTTCTGCACCCAGGTCGCAGTAGCTTTTTCGTAAAGAAGCACCCCGTTGTCGGCCGGCAGATGGTGAAGTTCGCAGGCGAATCGTACATGCTGAACTCCGTTGCTGTCCTTGCCTAGCGAGAATCGCACCGCGTCCGCATGACGATCCTGCGGCAATCGGCTACATGACTTAGCGTAGCCAAGATTACAGCCAGTTTTCAGTTCGTCATCCGAGGGACGCGCTCCATCATGTCCGGGAGCCGTGCAGACGCCAGTCCATCCCGCGCCCAGAGGAAGGCGCTGGGGAAACGGCCAGTCAGACTCAAATCGATGGTCAGGTAGGAAGAACGGACAAGCCAAAGTCGCCTCGCTCGCAAAGTAAAGTCCAATTGTAATGGCCGCCCCTGTCCGTATCCACCTGAGGAAGGCCGTGTACTTCCAAATCATCGAAGAATCGTGCGATGATCGATGCCGGAGAGCCGCATGCCTGACGAAAGCCGCGTAGCTACGCTGAAGGAAGTTTTGACCGCCAATCCGGACGACACGTTCGCCCGCTATGCGCTGGCTATGGAGTACTCCGGCTCCGGAGACACGGAAACCGCGCTCGCTGAATTCGAACGCCTCCTCGCCACCAGTCCGGACTACACGAATGCTTACTTCATGGCCGCTCAGGCTCTCGCCCGGGCTGACCGTAACGACGAGGCAAAGGCCATGCTGCAGCGGGGAATTGAGTCGGCTCGACGCACTCGCAACCAGCACGCGCAAGGCGAGATGGAAGGCATGCTGGACGAACTGGAACGCTCCTGATTCCGGCGCAGAATCGTTCAAATCTTGCCGCCGTAGGCGATAATGGCGGGAGAATGTTCCAGATCCCAACTTCGGGGCATCCAGGCAGGGCCGCCAGACTGCGTTCCGCCGTCCTTAGTTTGTTCCTCTGCCTTGGCGTGCCATTAGCCGCGCAGGCGCCTTTCTCGATCAAGACCTTCCTAGGAGCCGGTCAGCAGAAACCCTCAACAACTTCGCCTTCAACAGCCAGCTCTTCCGCTGCGCCATCAACTTCCGCGGCCGCTCCGGGCGCGATACCGCTGCCGGACGTGGCGTCTCGTGCCGAAGAGCTGAAGAGACTATTGCGCAACATCACGGACCAGCTTCCTACTCAGGATGAGCTTGATGCGACGAAGGCCCAGTTGGATGAGAACGACGAACAGTTACAGGCGAAGTTGAAGGATGTCGATGCGCTGCTTGCCGGAACTCCGAACACCCTGGAGTTGCGCGAGGAGGAAAACTTCTGGCGTGGGCAGCAGAAGCAGACCGCGGATCTGAGGGCCCAGCTGCTTTTGTGGGCGAATGCGGCACAGACTGCCATTCAGCAACTTCAGGCGCAGCAGCCCATCTGGAACGAAACTTTACAGCAGAACCAGTCGACTCCTGATCTGGGTCCCACACTCGATGTTCTCCACAAATCGGTCAACAACCTTCAACAGGTAACCAAGCAGGCACAAGATTCGCTGCGCGTGATCGTCAACCAGCAGATCCGTGCGGCCAATGAGGATCAGCTGGCCATCGACGCCATTGGTCGCATCGAGAAAGCTCGTCAGTACGTGGACAGCAGACTCTTTGAGCGAGACAGCCTGCCGCTTTGGCAGGTGGCCGCACGACGCGAGGCTGGCGAGAACAAAGAAATCTTCTCCAGTGCGAGCAGCCGTCTGCTGGGCATTCGCGCTTTCATGACGCAAGCCAGCGGCGGGATCGTCGCGCTGTTCGTTTTGCTGATTCTCTCCCTGTTCTGCGCCTACCGCTTGCAGCAGAAGGCTCGGCTTCTTCATCCGGAGAATGAAGAGCAGGCCAAGACCTTGTACCTGCTGCAGCACTGGATCGCGCTGGGTGTGCTTCCGGCTCTGCTCGCGGGTTATTTATTGGCGCCACTCGCACCCTTGCCGCTGATCGGCCTGGTCATTCTGGCTTCCTTCATCCCCATCCTCATTCTGCTGCCACCGCTCATTCACCCGCGGTTCCGGCTGTTGTTGTACTGCATCGCCATCGTCTACACCTTCAACGCGGTCGTTTCCTGGATTTCGTTCTCGCCCAGCCATAAACGAGAGATGCAATTCCTGGCCAACTTCGCGATTTTCTGTGTGTTCGCTTTTCTGGTTCGGCCGAAGCGGATTTCGCGGCTGAGTGATGAGACTCGCCTGGACGGGGTCCGCATTTTTGCCATAAGACTTGCCGTGGCGCTGCTGGGTGCGGCGCTGCTTGCGAACCTCTTCGGCTACGTCAAGCTCGCGCAGTTTCTCGGCGTTGTTTGCGTCTACAGCACGTTCATTGCGATCAGCATGCTGGCTGGTGTGCGGGTATTCACCCGTCTTCTGCTCGAGGGCATCGACCAGCCAGGCGCACAACAATTGGCGGTGGTTCGCCAGCATCGCGATGGCATTGTCCGGTGGGTGCCTCGATTGTTTCAGTGGGGTGGCATCGCCATCTGGCTGTTCGCGACAATTAACCTGCTGGGTTTGGGCGACTGGGTCGCGAGCGTCCTCGAAAGCATCATCGGCTTTCACATCGCAGGAGGATCAGTAGGCATCACGCTGGGAAGCGTGCTCGGCTTCTTTCTCATCCTGATTGTCGGTTACGGCATTTCCAGCGGGATTCGTTTCCTGTTGCGTGAGGAGTTGTTGAGCCACTTCCATCTCTCGCGCGGTCTGCCGGAACTGATCTCCTCGATGCTGCATTATCTGCTGCTGCTGCTGGTGTTCTTTTTCGCAATCAATGCAGGAAACGTCGAACTGAACAAGTTCACGGTGTTGACCGGCGCGCTGGGCGTTGGCGTCGGCTTCGGCTTGCAGAATATCGTCAACAACTTCATCTCGGGCTTGATTCTCCAATTCGAGAGGCCGATTCATGTCGGCGATGTGCTGGATATCGACGGGACCACGGGCAAGGTGACGCGCATCGGCATCCGCTCCAGCACGGTCAAGACTTTCCAGGGTGCCGAGGTCATCATTCCGAACGGCAACTTCATCTCCGGCAAAGTCATCAACTGGACGCTTTCCGAGTCGCTTCGCCGGGTAGAGCTGCCGGTGGGCGTAGCTTACGGCACCGATCCCAAGGTGGTTTCGAAGATTCTCGACCAGGCAGCCAACGCGCACGAAAGTGTTCTTACGTCGCCGGCGCCGGCCGTGTATTTCAAGGAGTTCGCCGACAGCTCACTCAACTTCGAGCTCCAGTTCTGGGTGATGCAGGAGAGTAACGGAGTCAAAGTGAAGAGCGAAGTCGCGTTGGTCGTCATGGAGCTTCTGGATCAAGCGGGCATCGAGATCCCGTTTCCGCAGCGCGACCTGCGTCTGCGCTCGGTAGACTCAGCTGCGGCGGCAACTCTGCTAGCGTCCGAATCTTCCGGCAATCGCTCTGACAATCGGAATGGTGGCGCGCCCGAGACTGGCCGCGCTATGGAAGACTCTCAGGGCCGTACGGCCGGCAAGCCTTAACCAGAAATTCCGCAACGCCGCGAAAGTCGTTGCCTGTCCAACGTATTTCCGCATCGTTACGTGGGATTTCTGCTTCTAATGGACATCTTTTCGAATGCCATTGCTGAGAACAACGTGTGAGTGACTTTCGTCACCCGCGCATGTGATCTTCAGAGGCGTAGAATACGGACATTCGTACACGTCACATCCGCCGCAGAGATGGTGCGGGTGCGACCGGGAGGTATCCAGCCCTTGAGCAATCTTCCACAGACTCTGGCCGAGCTTCGGCGCAGTGAACCATTCTCCGAGGCTCGCCTTCGCCATCGCCGCGTGAAGGATGAGATGCGGGAAAATCTTATCGCCCGCCTGCGTGGAAACGGCCCGATTTTCCCCGGCATCGTCGGTTACGACGATACGGTGGTGCCCCAGATCGTCAACGCCATTCTGTCTCGACATAATTTCATTCTGCTGGGGCTGCGCGGGCAGGCGAAAAGCCGAATCCTGCGCGCCCTCACGACTCTGCTTGACCCGCAGACACCGTATCTGCGCGGCTGCGAGATTCATGACAACCCTTACGAGCCGATTTGCCGCCGCTGCCGTGAGCTGCTGGCGAACAATCCGGACGATGCGCCCATCGCATACCTCGACGCCGACAGCCGCTACGTCGAGAAGCTGGCCACGCCGGATGTGACCATCGCCGATTTGATCGGTGACATCGACCCCATCAAGGCGGCCAAGGGCGGCCACGAACTGGGCAGCGAGTACACGGTGCATTACGGGTTGCTGCCGCGCGCCAATCGCGGCATCTTCGCCATCAACGAGCTGCCCGACCTGGCGGGGAAGATTCAGGTGGGCCTGTTCAACATCATGCAGGAAGGCGATGTGCAGATTAAGGGATATCCCGTGCGTCTGCCGCTTGATGTTGCCATGGTGTTCAGCGCGAATCCCGAGGACTACACCGCGCGCGGCAAGATCATCACCCCGCTGAAGGACCGCATCGGCTCGGAGATTCGCACGCATTATCCCGCGACGGTCGATGAGGCGATCGCCATCACCACGCAGGAAGCCTGGACGGACCGCGACGGCTACCAGTTCCAGGTGCCGGATTTTGTCAGGCAAGTGATCGAGCAGATTGCCTTCATCGCGCGCGAAGACAAGCGCATCGACAAGCGTTCCGGTGTCAGCCAACGCTTGCCTATCAGCGTGATGGAGAACGTGATCTCCAATGCGGAACGGCGTGCGATCCGCTCAGGAGAAAAGCTGGTGGTGCCTCGGGTCGGCGATATCTATGCCGCCTTGCCTTCCATGACCGGTAAGCTCGAGCTCGAGTACGAAGGCGAGTTGAAGGGGGCGGACAACGTCGTACGCGAGATTATTCGCGCCGCCATTGCCCGAGCGTACGACAAGTATTTCCAGAGCAATAGCAACATGAATCAGGTGGTGCAGTGGTTCGACCTGGGCGGTGAAATTCAGTTGCGCGACTCCTCCAGCGCGCAGGAGATGCTGCATAAACTCCGCGGTATCCAGGGCCTGCTGGACAAACTGAGCGGGCTGGGCCTGAGCGGCAAAGAGCCGTCGGAGGTACTGGTCTCGGGAGCGGAATTCATTCTTGAGGGGTTGTATGCCCACAAGAAGATCGGACGCAGCGAAGAGCGCACGTTTACCGCCGGCGAGAAACAGCCGCGCCGGGAGAAGCAAAACTTTCGCGAAGATGAGGACGAGCGCGAGTTCAAGCGGCAGAGAAGGCCGTTCAATTAGAACAGGAGCGTAAAAGCAGTACCTCGACAACCATGGATGACAAGCCGTTTGAAGGCAGGAAGTCTTCGACGCGGGCGGGCAAAGCTCCGGCCGTTTTCCTCGCTATCGTTGGCGCGCTGTGGTTAATCGCGATGGGTTGGATACTGGCGGTGTTGATTGAATTCAGCCGGCCCCAGCTCAAAATCGCCATCCTGATTCTCATCGGGATCGGTTTGCTGATCGGCCCGTTTTGCATGATGAGCGGGTCGATCCTGACCTTCGGTAACAAGTTTGGCAAGACCGCAAGGGGCATGCTGATCATCGGCTGCGCGATTCTTAGCGGAGCGTTCCTTGTGCTGGCGGTTGACGGTGTTCGCCGTATGGGTACGCTGCACGCTCCGCCCAGCTACTGGCCTTATGCGGCGTTTGGAGTGCTGGCGATTCTTACGGACTTCAACGCCTGGAAGCTTTTGAGAGTGGCTACGCTGTCGAGTGTGGATGTGTTCAGCCCAGAGATCGCGAAGAGTGCGGACCCAGTTTTATGAAGTTCATCAAATACAAGAAATACGTTCCCGAGCCTGCTTCTGAGATGAGCATGGAAGACCTGCTCAACGCACTCTCGGATTATCTGCTGCAGAGTGGCTTTCAGCAGCAATATCAGGATTATTACGATTTGAACGACGCTGAGCAGACGCTGGACGATTTGCGACAGGCGATTGCGGAAGCGCTGCTGAATAGCGACATGCTCGACGAGCAGACGAAGCAGCAGATCGAGAACATGAGTGGCGAGCAGCTGGAGCAGATGATTGAACAGCTTATCGAGCGGATGGAGCAGGAAGAATACATTAGCGTTGACCAGCCGCACGATCCCAGCCGCTCATCGACCGCCGGTGGACAAGTCGGAGAAGCGCAATCGCAGGCGCGCTTCGAGATCACCGACAAAGGGCTGGATTTCCTCGGCTTTCGTGCGTCTGCGCGACCTTCTGGGGTCGCTAGGAAAATCCAGCTTTGGGCGTCACGATACGCGCGACACGGCGACCGGCATTGAGGCCAGCGGGGCCTCGAAGACCTACGAATTCGGCGACACGATCAATCTGGACATCACGGCGACTCTGTCGAATGCGATCCAGCGCGAAGGCCTCACCCTGCCGCTGAATATCGAGTACAGCGACCTCCAAGTGCATCAGTGCGAATACCAGTCGTCGTGCGCGACCGTGCTCATGCTTGACTGTTCGCACTCGATGATTCTCTACGGAGAGGATCGCTTTACCCCGGCCAAGAAGGTTGCGATGGCGCTGTCGCACCTGATTCGCACACAGTACCCCGGAGATTCGCTGTCACTTGTGCTGTTCCACGATTCGGCGGAAGAGTTGCCGCTCTCGCAACTGGCGCGGGTGAAGGTTGGCCCCTATTACACCAACACGCGCGAGGGGCTGCGCATGGCACAGCGCATTCTGCAACGCCAGCGCAAAGACATGAAGCAGATCGTGATGATCACCGATGGCAAGCCTTCGGCGCTCACCTGGAAGATGGACGGATCTACAAGAACGCTTTTGGGCTGGATCCGCTGGTGGTGAGCGAGACGCTGAAAGAAGTGTCGAAGTGCAAGCGTGCCGGAGTGCTGATCAATACCTTCATGCTGGCCTCGGATTACGGCTTGATCCAGTTTGTGCAGAAGGTCACGGAGATGTGCCGCGGCAAGGCCTATTTCACTACGCCTTACACGCTGGGTCAGTACCTGCTGATGGACTACATGTCGCGGAAGACGAAGGCGGTGCATTAGAAGAGTGGCCAGGGGCTAGAGGTCAGGGACTAGGGACACAACAAGGTTCAGCATCGAACTCAACGCGAGCCACTGCTCTTACTGCCTGGGCGCGTAGTAACCCTTCCTGGCGCGCACGTGATACTTCTTGTTGTCGGCGAGAATTTCAATCTTGCGGTATTTTCCATCGGCTAGGAAGTCAGCGGGTTTGTACGAAATCGCGTACTGGCTGCGCAACTCATCCGAGATTTCCGTAAAAGCGTTGGCTACATCTTCAATCTTGAAAGGGAAGAACGCCTTCCCGCCGGTCTCCTCGGCAAAGTGCTCCAGAACTTTATCGCCGCGCAGCTTCAATCCGCTGGTATTGGTCGAAATTGCGTAGATGATGACCTCGGCGCGCTGGGCCATCTCGACGGCTTCTTCGCGCGACACGCGGCTTTGGTTGTCTTCTCCATCACTCAGCAAAATGATCGCGCGGCGTGTGGCAATCTGCCCCTTGTCGACGCCCATTAGCTTGTCGCGGCAAGCGAAGTAGATGGCGTCGTACATCGCGGTACCGCCCCCCGGCCGCAGCATGCGCACACCGTGAGAAAGCGCCTCAGGGCTGTCTGTGAAATCCTGTGTCACCTCGGGCGTGGTGTCGAAGCCGATTACGAATGCCTTGTCGAAGTTGGGCCGGATAATCTGATTCAAGAACTCGATGGCCGCTTCCTGCTCGAACTTAAAACGGTCGCGAACGGAATTGCTGGCGTCGATCAGAAGACCGACACGCAGTGGCAAGTTGGTCTGACGGCTGAAGGACTGGATGCTTTGCGCCGGCTTATTGTCGTCGAAAACGCGAAAATCGCTTTCCTTCAGGTCTTTCACGAAGTGGTCGCGTTTGTCGGTTACCGTGAAGACGACGTTGACTTCATCGACGCGCTTGCGAATCACGGTGAGCGTGTCATCGGGCGTGTCAGTCGGGGCGGCTGCGCCGGCGCCCGGCGTCGAGTTCCCTGACTGTGGCGCCGAAGACGTGACACTTGGCGTTGTGGCGCTCGGAGTCGCAGGGGCCGGCGTACTGGACTGTGTCGCGGTTCCTGCCTGAGTATTGTTCGCCGGCGGCGGCGTTGACGGAGGCGGAGGGTACTTGCTGCTCGAGGGGGCATTGGGCAGCTGTTGTGACGAAGTTTGGGCGACGAGCCCCAACGATAATGCCGCCGTCAAAACCACGATAAACCAATATTTCATGCGGAGCTTTATTATAGCTGCTGCTGGCTTGCAGCCGGTCAGGGCAACTACCTTTCCGGGCCAGGGGCGTCCATGACTAAGTAGATGCTTGGGCCGCCTGAGGATTAGACGTCCAGCCGGTATTTTCGTGGTAGCGAAGCACTTCTGGGATCCAATGAAAATTTCTGCTTTCCTTAGCTCTGGATTAGTGTGTGGCTTGGCAGTGTTGATTTTGGGTGGCTCGAGTATTGCGAGCACCGGACGCGCACGCGAAATCACCGACATTCACTTCGAGAACGTTACCCAGACGACCGTCGATGTTGTCTGGACTACCGCCCGGCCCAGCACCTCGCAGGTGCTGATCGCCCGCAGCACCGACTATGAGCCCGAGCGCGCCGCACCGGAAACGCCGGACAAAACGCTGGTCACGAATCACCGGGTTACGGTGGATCGCCTGATCCCGTACAACCCGCGCAATGGCGACGGAACGTACTACATCTATGTCGCGTCGGCTGACGCAAAGGGTGATCTGTCGACCGCCCCTGGACCGCAGACGGCTGACGGCAAAAATCCGCTCATCCCCATGCGCACCAAGCCGACGGACACCATGGGCGATCCGAAATTCGATTTCTATTTGCTCGGTCCCGATGAGGTTTTCGCCGGACGCGACATGTATTTCCTGGTGCAGGCGATCCTGATAGCCGGGCCGGTCGACGACCTGTTTGTGGTCAACCATGGCGGTTACAACGCCGAGACCGACGGTGTAGTGAAGTCGCTGGATGGAAAGGGAAATCCCGATAGCATCGGGGTCCATTTCAACTGCACATGGTCAAACCAGAACGGTGTCGATGTTAATGAGCAGACCTTGGACCGCGGGCGAAATCTCGGATACTGCAAAGATCTCAACAACAATATCCGCGACCTGACCTTCCGGCTTCGCACTCAGCCCAACACCGCGCCCGGCAAGTATTCCGTCACCTTCACCCTGGAGACCAACGGCCAACGAAAGAGCGGCACGTACGAGTTCACCGTTTTGCCGCCGGCGACTGCTCCCGAAAAGCCGCAACTGGTGGCGAAACCCATCCCCGGCCTCGGCATGTGGGAGAAGCAGATGGTCGAACTCGGTAACAAGTGGTGCCAGTATCGCGACCAGCAGAACATCAACGGCAACTTCGTCGACAACTGGGGATGGACGGGCGACGCCTGGTTCTATGATGGCGGACGCAGCTTCGAGAACATCGATACCTACACCGCAGCCGCCGGTAAGCCGAATCACCCCTATTGGCAGCACTGTGCGGTCAATCTGCTCAGCCCGTACGCCAATTGGCAGGTCGCCAACAACGGCAACATGCAGGGCTTCTCGACCTTCACCTACGGCATGGCGATGAACTACCAGCGCACCCATGATGAAGTGATGCGCAAGGGAATCTCGATGCTGGCGACTGTGGGACCGCAGCGCGTAGCTGTCGGCGGCGTCGATCCCTGGACGATCCGCGAAATGTCCTATCGGTGCAACGCCTGGATGAGCGACGAGATGCTGGGGGCCCCGCGTTGGCCGCTGCTGCAGCGCAATATCGACAAAATCATCGGCGCCATGAACATGACCAACCGCGGAGTCGCCGGGATTGGCGGCGCGGTGCATCCTTTCATGATTGGCCTGGCGATGGAGACGCTGATTCATTGGTACGAGCTGAACATGGCCGAAGGACATCCCGACTACACCGTGATCCCGGCCATCAAGGAAGGTCTGGACGGCTTGTGGAAGTACAACTGGATGCCTAAGCAGCACATGTTCGACTACAACCGCTTCCGCGTGCCATCCAATCCGAACGTCGGCTACACCGCGCTGAATAATTTGGTGAGCGTGGCGTACGCCTGGTATTGGCTCCAGACGGGCGACGATCAGGAGCGAGAGCGCGGTGACGACGTCTTCGCCCACGCCTTCGACGATCCGGCCGGCTTCAGCTGGAGCGGCAAGCAATTCAGTCAGGAATACGAGTTCAGCTTCGATTACGTGCGCTTCCGCAAAGGCATCGACGGATCAACCGTGCTGCCGGCAAACAACCCGTACACTGGGCCCTACGCCGACACCGTGCCGCCGATCAGCGAGAAGGTAAACTGCGATCCCAATTACTTTAAGGGCTGCAAGCCGGGAAGCATCGGCAGCACGACGGCGACGATTTTCTGGGGAACGTACAAGCCTTCGACAACCGCAGCTCATCTACGGCAAGAGCACCGATTACGGCAAGGTTTCGCCGCTCGACAAAAACATGGTGACCGACCACGTCGTCAACCTCACTGGATTGCAGCCGGGCACGACGTATCACTTCCGCACGAAGTCGGTCGACAGCGCTGGCAACGTGGGATCGATGCGCGACCTGACGTTCACCACAACTCGATGAGCAAGCAGCAACCGGTCAGAATTGGCACCGCCGGCTGGAGCATTCCGCGAGAGTCGGCCAGCGAATTCCCGGGCGAAGGGACGCACCTGGTGCGGTATGCGCGCGGCCTGAATTGTGCGGAGATCAATTCCTCGTTTTACCGTCCGCATAAGCAATCCACATGGGAGCGCTGGCGCGATTCCGTTCCCGGCGGCTTCCAGTTCTCAGTGAAAGCGCCGCGAGCGATTACGCATGATGCTGAGCTGCAGTGCTCGCCGGAGGTTCTGAGCGCATTCCTGGAGCAGGCCGGAGCGCTGGAAGACAAGCTCGGTCCGCTGCTCTTTCAACTTCCACCAAGCCTGGAGTTCGAGTCGCAGACGGCAACTCGGTTTCTCACCATGCTGCGTAAGCAATTCGAGAAGCCGGTCGCATGGGAACCGCGCCACCCGAGCTGGTTTGACGAAGAAGCCACTCGGGTGATGAAGCGATTTTCAGATAGCGCGAGTGGCCGCTGATCCAGCATGTGTGCCCGAGGCGGCTCTTCCGGCTGGATCGTCGGCGTTGGTCTACTTTCGATTGCACGGCTATCCGCGGCGATACTACTCGTCCTACGAAGATGGATACCTGGCGGCGTTGGCGGAGCAGCTGCGGAAGAGACGGAAGCGTGGGGATGTCTGGTGCATTTTCGACAATACGGCGTCTGGCGCAGCGATTCGAAATGCCTTACAGGTCAATCGACTGATGACGACAGGAAACGAAGGCCGGACAGCCAGCTAGACGGCAACGGCGCGGCGAAGTTGCTCGAGGAATGAGGTTAGTTCGCCGGCAGTGACGCTTCCAGTGATAATGTCGCAGAGGTTTGGGGCTGCTTGAACTCCAGCGCCGCGGCGTGAAGAAAGTTTCGTTCGAGGCTTAGGACCGCTGGAGTTCCCGGAGGCGCCTTCACCGTTCCACGCTTCAGCTCCTTCGGCGCGCCATACAAGCTGTCCCCCACCACCGGATGACCGATGGAAGCCATGTGTACGCGAATCTGGTGCGTGCGCCCAGTTTCGATGCGGACGTCGACCAGCGCAAACTTGCCGAACGCAGAAGCGATTCGCTCGCGTACCTCATAATGGCTGACCGCCGAACGGCCGCCGCTGCCCTTGGTTGTCATTCGTATGCGCCGAATGGCGTCGCGAGAAATGGCTGCGCTGATAGTACCGCGATCTTTGGCTGGCCAGCCGTGAACCAGCGCGACGTATCGCTTTTTGACCTCCCGGCTGGAAAACTGCTGTGCCAGCTTGCGATGCGCAACGTCGTTCTTGGCGACGATGATCAGGCCGCTCGTTTCTTTATCCAGGCGATGCACGATGCCGGGACGCATCTCACCGCCGACATCCGAGAGTTGCCCGAAACGGTGTAGCAGGGCATTGACCAGAGTGCCGCGATTGCGCTCGTCCTCGGTCGCGCCGGCGCCCACGTGCACCATCATTCCTGCGGGCTTGTTGATCACGGCCAGATCACCGTCTTCATAAATGAGGTCGAGCGGAATGTCTTCGGCAATGGCTCGTAGTGGTGGCAACTGCGGGTCGCCGACAACCACAATCTCCTCACCGCCCCGCAGCTTCAGCGAAGATTTTGCGGGCGATCCATTTACCTGGGCTTTTTCTTCGGCCAGCATCTGCTGCACACGCGCCCGGCTGACGTCGGGAATTTGCGAGACAAGAAACTGGTCGAGCCGCTGGCCAGCAGCTTCAGGAGGTACGGAGATATTCAATGGATAGCGATCAGCCATTCGGGATGAGGATACAACAGAGGCGCTCCACCGAGCCTACAGGTCGGATCACTCACCGCGGACCTTCTCTGTGTATTCCATGCGTCTGTGGCGGAGAAGAATCTATCGGGCTGCCTTGAGCGCCGCTGGCGCGCTCAGCGTGGCACGCCGCATCCAGAGCAGTCCACCGAAAATGACCAGGCCAATGGCAATTGCCTGCGTGCCGCTCATCCAGCCGAAGAACTCGCCCTCGGCCCGGATCGCCGCGGAAGAACTCGATGAAGTAGCGCCCGATGCCGTAGATGATCATGTACGTTCCGATGATCTCACCCTCGAACTTCTTGCGCCGGATCAGCCAGACGAGGAAAAGGCAGTTGCAAAGCTCCAGAACCATCTCGTAGAGCTGGGTAGGATGAAGCGGGACATTCAGCGGAGTGCCGACGATCTCGTTGGCGAGTGGATTGTGGAAGGTGATCGCCCACGGGACGTGCGTCTCATGCCCGTAGCAGCAGCCTGCGGCGAAGCATCCTACGCGGCCAAAGGCGTGCCCGAGAGCCAGCCCGGGGGCAAACACGTCGCAGGTACGCAGCACCGGCATCCGGTTCGCGCGCATGTACCAGATGCACATGGCCAGCGCCAGCAGCACGCCGCCTGACCACACTCCTCCCGCCTGCAGCGTGGCCAGGGAGAAGATGTGCTGGCGCGCATCCGAGTCGGTGACGAGGTAAAGCAACTTGGCACCGAGAATCCCGGACAAGATAGCGATAATGCCCAGGTTCCAAAGCTTGTCGGGATCCAGGCCCTGTTCGCGACCGAGCTTGGTGATCAACAGGAGACCAAAGATCAAACCCAGCGCCGCCATCGCGCCGTAGGTAGGAAGGCTGAAACTGCCAAAATGAAATAAACGAGGAAACACGCTTCTATTTTAGATGCTGAGACGCCGCTGTTGCAGGACGCTTAGCCCTCTGCTATTCGCCGAGTACTCTGGACTGGAGCAAGCGCTTAGCGTGCAAAGGCATGATTCTGCGGATTCGAATCCTTGGACTTGAGCCGAGTAGAGACTTTACAGTGCGGAACGAGCCAGATTCCCTGGCAAGAACTAATCTGCGAAAAACGTAGTAAAAAAGCCGACCCGCGGGGCCGTGAACGGTGGGCCGTCAATGAACCCGCATTATACGGTGGGAACCCGCCGCAGCTCTTTAGGCATTTCCGCATGGCGGAACGTTGCACACCGAACCGAATACGAGTCGAGCTCCCTGTTCATTGAGCATTGGTTCAAAAAACGGTTACCACCAACACCAACTTTGCAGGCCGACTTTCTGTTCAGATGCTATGGAAAACGTCTGGAGATGACAAGAGGCAGGCGGCAAATATATGGCGAATAACGTGCAAAAGTGAGGTATCGAAAGACGCGGCAGGACTACAAACCGGGCCGGGCCGCACGGGGAATTATCCAGCGCGGCGACCTTCTTGTAGAACCTCATCCAGCGCCCCAGCCAGTTGTCCGGCGCGTTCGCTGTAGTCGCTGGCGATGGATTCGTACTTGCGCCTCAGGACGTGAAGTTCATCGGCGATATTGAGCGCAGCCAGAACGGCCACGCGCAGCGAATCCACGGTTGCCGCCTGCTGGGCAATCAAGCGCATCTTCGTGTCGACGTACTCTGCCAACTGCGCGATGTACTCCGTATCCGATCCGCGCAAATGATAGGTCTGATCGTAGATGTCGACGCGAACGTTGCTGCTGCCGTTTCCGTTGCCTTGACTCAAAGCGAAGCCTCCCCGATTTGGAGGGATCAGGGGCTGGGGGTTAGGGATCAGCAAGTTTGCCTTGCCGCCTTCTCTGATCCCTAACCCCAAATCCCTAGTCCCGCGTTATTCTTCTTCCATGGTCAATGACTCAATCTGACCCAGCATCTTCTCGACTCGCGACCGTACCTCTTCGCGCTCGCGGCGCAGCGACACCAACTCCTGCCGCATGGTCTCGAATTCCTCTTCCCGCTCGTTCAACTGCTCGCGCAAGCGGGTGGCATCGCGTTCGGCAACGGCCTTGGCCTCGCGCGCCGACTTCAGCAATTCGATGGTACGCAGAATCTTTTCTTCCAGCGATTTGAAATCCGCGGTAGAGGGAGCCATTTCAACTGCGTTTGCCGACATATTTCACGCGACCCTTGAAGAAATTTTTTGGTGGTTCGAGCGCAGTATAACGCAGAAGACGATGTGCAAAACTGTGCACCTTGCGATGAAATGGCGTTTTTTCTCGATCCGAACCTGACTGTGCAACGCCCGCCGTGCCTCCGCAACTAAACTGAAGGCAGGGGTTCTTTGCTTCGGACGTTCATGCCTGGAATCATGTTCGCAAACTCGATGGGTGGTCGTACTGGCGTCGGTTATTTCGCTTTCCGCCGCGGCTGACTTCACCGTTGCACAAGAGCAGCCGACCTTCCGCACACAGTCGAACGTCGTCCTGGTGCCCACCCTGGTTCGCGCTAAGTCGGGAGAGATCGTTTACGGACTGGAAGCCAAAGATTTCGTCGTCGAGGACAACGGTGTGCCCCAGACACTCCATCTGGACGAAGCTGCCGAAGCCGAGCCGGTGTACCTGGTGGTGGCTGTACAAGTCGGACGGCGCGCCGATTTCGAGCTTCCCCGCATGCGCGGCTTATCGTCAATGTTGGAGCCGCTGATAGAACAGCCGGGAACCAAGATCGCCCTGGTGTCGTTCGACAGCGAGGTGCATGGCATCGAGAACTTCACCAGCGATGAGGCGGTATTGAAACAGGACTTCCGCAATCTCCAGCCCGGAGACGGAGGCGCCGCGATCCTCGATGCGGTGAGTTATTCGGTGAAGATGCTGGACGAAGTTCCCAAAGACCGCAAGCGCGTGCTGCTGCTGATCAGCGAGACCCGCGATCACGGCAGCCAGACTGCGACGGTGGACGACGTGATCAAGGCCATCGGCAATAGCAATACGGTTGTTTACACGCTGGCGTTCTCGCCTTCGAAGTCGAATGTGCTGGATACGCTGAAAGGCAACAACAATCCCGACCTGCATCCGGAGCAGACGGAAGTCCATAACGACCCGGATCTGCTCGCGCCCTTAGTCCTGGCGGCCCAGGCGATGCGCAAGAACATGGCAAAATCCATTGCCTCGCAGAGCGGTGGCGAATACGAGATGTTCGATTCGGCGAAGGGCTTTGATGCCCGATTGAATGACTTCTCGAACCATCTGCACAGTCGCTATCTGCTGAGCTTTCAGCCCTCGCGCCCGAAGCCCGGCCTGCACCAGTTGACGGTTAAGCTCAAAGAGCCTGGAAACAGTACGGTGTTGGCTCGCAGCAGCTACTGGGCGCAGGGAAGCCAGCCTTAATCGCGGACGTCAGGCTTTGCGAGCAAGGATGTATCCGCGCCTGCTGGGATACTCAAAATCGTAAGGCTCGCGCTCCAGCTTCTCTTCCACAGCCAAACCTGCCGATTCCAGGAGACGAGCCATTTCCTCCGTCTCGAAGAGCGTGGCGTGAAACGCGATCTTCGGACCCGTCTCGCCGTCGTGCCCGTGAAGTTCGTCGCGGTGTACCTCGCCTTCGCCCAAGTGAAACGAGATCAACAGAGAACCGCTGTTAGCGAGAACCCGATGCAACTCCGCCAGCACGTCCGGCGCGCGCGAGCGATCGATGTGGATCAAGGAATAAAAGGCGGCGATGCCGGCGAAGCTTTCTTCGGCAAACGAAAGCTGCAGCATGTCGCCTTGTTCGAACGCCAGCTCAGGATTGAGGCGGCGTGCTGTCTCTACCATGGCGCGCGAAACGTCGACACCGATTACGTCGACACCGAGTTCGGACAGGAAGCGTGCGAGTTGGCCCGGGCCGCAGCCCATATCGCAGACAAGTCCGCCCTCCGGAATCAGCGCTGCGAATTTCGTGAGCAACTTGCGATCAAACGGCTTGCGTGAAAGCTCGTCGAAGTAATCGACCGCGTACTGTTCCGCGATTGTGTCGTAGGTGGAAACGATGTCTGCGTACCACGCGTCACGCTTTGTTAAATCGTCCGACACTTACGCGGAACTCCAGCTTTTTGGTTCACCGTGATCTGCGGTGAAAGAGCTTTACTGCGCGCGAAGAGCGCCGCCCAACGCTTCCAGTTTGCCGATAATCTGCGCCGACCATTGCGCGACTTCATCGTCACGCAGGGTGCGCTCCTTGGACTGGAACTCGGAGTGAAGCAGCACGGAGTATTTGCCTGCGCCCGCCTTTTCGCCGCGATAGATTTCCCATGGCGCGAACGCCGTCAGCTCCGCGATACGCAACTCGTCTACACCGGAACGAATGCGCTCGAACGTCACCGTGTCGTCGAAGACGAACGAGAAGTCGCGGCCGACGGCAGGGAACTTCGAGATGCGCTGGTAGCGGGGCTCGCGTAGAGCATGGCGGTACAGTCGGTCCAGCCTCACCTCAGCCAGGTAAACATCCTGCCGCAGTTTGCGCGCGGCGGCTTGTTCGGGATGAAGCTGCCCAAAGACCGCTATGGTTTCGCCGTCCATGACCGCACGTGCGCTGCGGCCCGGATGGAAGTATTCGGGCACCATAGCGTCGAAATACAGCGACTGATACTGGAATGCAGCCAGCAAGTCTTCGGCGTCGCCCTTCATGTGGAAGAACGTGTACGGCTGAGCAGGGGCGTGCACCGACTTGGTGATCGCATCACCGGTGGCGACGAAGCCAAGATGCCGGCGCTCATCGTGCTTGTTACCGAGCTTCTCGAAGACTTCGCCGGCCTCGAAGAGTCGCACGTTCGTTGTGCCGCGGTTCAGGTTGTAGCCGACCATGTTCAGCAGCCCCGGCAGCAGAGAGGTGCGCATGTAGCCCGCCTCTTCACTCAGCGGATTGGCCAAGGCCAAGGGCTCGGGCGCCCCATTCAAGCCGCCTTTTCCGGAGTGGGTTCTTCCGAAGGTCACGGCTTCGGCTTCAGCGATGAACGTGATCGAGATGCTTTCGTTGTAGCCTAGCGCCAGCATGGTCTCGCGAACCTTCGCGTTCTTCGGCTCGTCGGGCAGCTCGACCACCGCGCCCACAAAGGGCGGCAACGTGTTGGGAAACTTGTTGTAGCCGTAAATGCGCGCCAGTTCCTCCAGCACGTCGATCTCGCGCTCCACGTCCAGACGCCAGGTCGGGACCTGAACCTCGAATTCGGCCTGGGCCGAGGGCTCGCAGATTTTCTTACTGGTAAGATTTTCGTCACCAATCTTACTGGTAAGAAAATCGTTGGAGGCGATCGGGAAACCGAGGCGGCCGAGGATGCTCCGGATCTGGGCAGGCGAAATATCGATGCCGAGATTGCGACGCACTTCGGAAGATCGAAGTCGGATCGGATTTCTCTCCAGCGAGCGCGCAACAGCATCGACGCGCTCGCCGTGCAGCTCTCCGCCGGCACTTTGCAGAATCAGCTCGGCGACGCGATCACAGGCTAGCGGAGTTATGCCCCAATCGGCGCCACGCTCGAAACGATGCGAGGCGTCAGTGTGCATGCCGTGCCGCTTAGCCATGCTGCGAACTCGTCGCCGGATCGAACCATGCCGATTCGATGAGCACATTCTTCGTGTTCTCGGTGATCATGGTTTCGAAGCCGCCCATTACGCCTGCCAGCGCGACCGGCTTCTTCGCATCGGCGATGACCAGATCTTCCGTCGACAGCTTACGGTCGACGCCGTCGAGTGTTTTCAGCACCTCGCCTTCGCGAGCGCGGCGCACGATGATCGTGCCGCCTTCGAGCAGATCGAGATCGAAGGCATGGGTGGGATGGCCAAGCTCGTTGAGCGCGTAGTTCGTGGCGTCGGCGGCGTTGTTGATTGAGCGCGAGCCCAGTAGCTCAAGCCGGTTTACAACCAGCTTCGGGCGATGGACCGATCTTCACATTGCGAACCACGCGGGCGGTGTATCGCGCGCAGCCCTTCGCGTCTTCGATGACGATGGGGAAGGAAACGTCCTTCGAACTTGTCATCCCGACCGGAGGCGTCCCGGCTTTGGACGCCGGAGCGGAGGGATCTGCGGTTCCTCGGCAGCCTCGGCGCGACCGGCTTCAGCGCAACGTTGTAAATCGCCGAAGCTTCGCGCGCGACGCCGTAATGATTCATGGCGTCAACGCGGTTGGTCGTCAGGTCCATCTCGTAAATGGTCTGCGCCATTCTCTTCGCGACCGATTCGACGGCGATGCCAGCCGAGGTCAGATCTTCGGCAAGCTGACGGTCGTCAGCCGCGACATCGACAAACTCACGCAACCATGCGGGTAAGATTCTCATAGCTTCTCTTCTGCTGTACCCCAAGCTGGACAGCGTCCTTCGAAGCTGATGCTAGGGTGGTGCACGCCTTCAGGCGTGCAATTCTAACGCTGATCCAGAGCTGGCTTCAGCCTCCGGGGTTACCTCTGCGGCTAAAGCCCAATTGTTACAGGGCACGAAATGCAGGCCTGAAGGCCTGCTCCACCTTCAGGCGTGCTCCATCCTCTGAGCCATCTGCTCGGTAGCCGCCAACAGCTCGCTATCAGCGCTATGCGAACTGCTCCAGAAATCGCACATCGCCCTCATAGAACAGCTGAATCTCCTCGACTTCGTACTTCAGGATCGCGATGCGCTCCACGCCCATGCCAAAAGCGAAGCCCGAGATTTTCGACGAGTCATAGCCGTTCTGCTTCACGAAGTCGAAGACGTTCGGGTCGACCATGCCGCAGCCCAGCAGCTCGATCCAGCCGCTGTTCTTGCACTTGCGGCAGCCTTTGCCGCCGCAGAAGATGCAGCTCACCTGCATGTCGGCGCTCGGCTCGGTGAAAGGGAAGAACGACGGATAGAAGCGCGTCTTCACCGATGAGCCGAACAGCGCCTTCATGGCGTGATCAAGCGTGCCTTTCAAATCGCAGAAGGTGATGTTCTCGTCGACCGCCAGTCCCTCTACCTGATGGAAGACTGGCGAATGCGTTGCGTCCAGCGGGTCGTTGCGATGCACTTTGCCGGGAATGACGATGCGCACCGGCGGCTTCTGTTTTTCCATGGTGCGGATCTGCACCGGCGAAGTATGCGTGCGCAGCAGCAGGCGATCGCGCGAAGGCTTCTGTTCCTGCCCGGCGATGAATAGCGTGTCCTGCGTGTCGCGCGCCGGATGGTTCGGCGGAAAGTTCAGCGATTCGAAGTTGTAGTAGTCGGTCTCGACCTCCGGGCCTTCGCCAACCGAGTAGCCCATCGCCTTGAAGACCGCGACAATCTCATCCATCACGCGCAGCACGGGATGCTTGACACCAATGGGACGCTGAATGCCAGGAAGGGTGATGTCGAGGCTGTCGGATGCCAGCCTGAGCGCAACGGAATCACGGACATAATGATCGGAGACTGATCTAGAACCCCCTTGATGTTCCGTGAGAAGCCTTTAATGGCGGCCCTTTCTCCTCGAGTCGCGTGTCCCACCTGCAGCTGACGCGTTGAGATCCAGTATTTCCTGCGCACGCGTTGGCTTGGGCCGGGACTTGCGGCCTTCGAGCGCATGACGTTTGGTGGCGACTCTTTGCCAAGACGCCATTCATTGCGGGCGAGCCAGCGGTCGCGGATTCCTCCAGTCGGTCCCTGAAGCGACGTAACGACGGTTCGACGTCTTCGACAGCGGCTTTCAAGGCATCGAACGCTTCCATCGCGCGCGAACCAGCTCTTTCAGACAGTTTTCGTTCGAAGTCCGACAATGGTTAACGGTGTACATAGTCGTATATTCCGGGTAAAACACAACGGGCGGCCCTGCGGCCGCCCATGCTCTTACTGCGAATTTCTTTTGACCGGGGCGGCTATGCCGTGGCGCTTTGCGCCTGTTTGCACAACGCCGTAAACCCGGCGGGATCATTGACCGCCAGATCAGCCAGGATCTTGCGATCCAGTTCGATGCCGGCTTTCTTCAGCCCGTTGATGAATACGCTGTAGCTCAGGCCGTTCAGCTTGGCGGCGGCGCCGATGCGCACAATCCAGATCGAGCGGTACTGGCGCTTCTTCTGCTTGCGGCCGCTGTAGGCAAATTTCAGTCCGCGTTCTACGGACTCTTTTGCTGACCGGTAGAGCTTTGATTTTGTTAAGAAATAGCCACTAGCGCGTTCAAGTATCTTTTTGCGGCGCGCGCGGCGTTTGGTACCACGTTTTACGCGAGGCATTACTGCTCCTTTTCTGAGCCCGACAATCCCTGAGGAATTGATTGGGTCATTAAGCGGCTGGAGGCAAGAAGTTCAACCACGCTCAACCCGCCATTTCTCTGGCTGATGAGGGGCCGGAAAAGCCTCTTCACACGCTGCTGGCCGTCATCGCCTGGTGGCGGATGCCGGCTGCCGCACCATGCGGCTAGTAGGGGATCATGCGCTTGATTTTAGGCACATCGGCCTTATCAAGCATGACATCGGTATCGAGCTGACGCTTGCGCTTGGTGCCCTTGGAAGTCAGGATGTGGCGCTTGTACGCGTGTCCGCGTTTGATTTTGCCCGTACCTGTCTTCTTGAAGCGCTTCGCCGCTCCGCTATGTGTCTTCAGCTTCGGCATAAGTCCTTCTATTACAACATAAAACGCGTGAATTGAGCTACTCGCGACCACTCCTGCCGCCTCTGAAAGCGTTCCGCTCGAGGATTTTCGATCGCACAGCGCTGAGCGCTGACTATCTTTGTATCGCCTCGCGGGAGACGATTGCGCGATCTTGCTCGAAAACTGAGCGAATCTAAAGTCGCAAGGTTACGAGCTTCGATCTACCGCTGTTGTGGTGGAGGCGCTTGTGGCGGCGGCTGCGGCGCGGCGCTCTTTTCCTGCTTAGGCGCCGGCGGCTTTGCTCCAGGCTGGACCTTGGGCGGGGCAAGAATCAGGTGCAGGGTGTTGCCTTCCTGCCGCGGTCGAAACTCCACGACCGCCTTGTCGCCCAGATCCTGGATCAAGCGGTCCAGAATGCCGCGGCCCAGGCTCTGCCGGGTCATCTCGCGTCCACGGAAGAAGATGGTCGCCTTTACCTTGTCGCCTTCGCCGAGGAAGCGCAGCACGTGGTTCTTCTTGGTCTCGTAGTCGTGATCGTCCACATTGATGCGGAACTTCACTTCCTTGACCGTGATCTGGTGCTGATGCTTCTTGGCTTCGCGCTCGCGCTTTTCCTGCTGGTACAGGTATTTCCCGTAGTCCATGATGCGACAGACAGGAGGTTGCGCGGTGGGAGAAACTTCTACCAGGTCGAGGGTTTTTTCGCGGGCAATCTTGAGTGCTTCATACGGCGGCATGACGCCGAGCTGATTTCCCGCGTCGTCGATGACGCGAATTTCGCGGGCACGAATTCGATCATTCGTGCGGATAAAACGTTTATCGATACAGTCCTCCGCAGTAACTGCAATTCTGTGAAAAGTATAGCATGGGGTCGCAGCGCAAGTAGCTGCTCCATACGTTAAGCAGCATGAACTATTGCGCTCAATAAGGCGTCCTGTTCGACCCCGTTAACTACCGGGACCATCGCCAGGTTGGATGCGTGCTCGCCGCGAATCCGCAGCTTCAGATAATTGTCGGTCAACGCTTCCGTGTACTCGCCGTCGAAGTGGGTGAGCGTAATCGCCTCCACTTCGCGGCCGACGAACGACTCCATAAACGCGCGCTTCTTTCCGGCGATCAGCTCGCGCAGGACGCGATTGCGCTCCCGCGCTACTTGCACCGGCACCTGATTCGGCATCTCCGCCGACGGCGTTCCTGGCCGCGACGAGTAGGTGAACACGTGCAGATACGTGAACGGCAATTGCTCGATGAAAGCCCGCGTCTGTTCGAACTCCTCGTCGCTCTCACCAGGAAAGCCGACCATGACGTCAGCTCCGATAGCGGCGTCAGGCATCGCAAGCCGGATGCGCTCAATTCTGTCGGCATAGTGCCAGGGACGATACTTGCGATGCATTGCGCGTAGAATCCTGTCGCTGCCCGACTGCAGCGGCACGTGGGCATGCTTGCAGATGCGCGGCGAGGACGCGACCAACTCGATCACGTCGTTCGTCCAGTCCATCGGCTCGACGGAACTGATCCGCAACTTCTCGATCCGCGTCCGCTCCAGAATCGCGCGCAGCATGGTGGCGAAATTCGTACGCGGCGAAAGCTCGCGTCCCCAGCGCCCCAGGTTGATCCCCGACAGAACAATCTCTCGATAGCCTTTGGCCACGAGCCCATCGACTTCACGCAGCACGTGGTCGAGCTTCAGCGAGCGGCTGCGGCCGCGAACGTACGGAATGATGCAGAACGAGCAGCGGTTATTGCAGCCATCCTGCACCTTAAGGTTCGGACGCGTCTTATCGAAGCCCTCTACGTCGAAGACCGGAGCAGCCGTCAGTTCGGTATGCGCAAAGATGTCACCGACGATGACGCCGGATTCCGTGCCCGCCAGCTTTGCAAGCGGAACAAAGCCTCCGCTTGTCGCCGGCGAGGAAATAAGATTTGCCACTTCGTGCTTGTGCGAATTGCCGACTACGAGGCTGACGCCGGGTAACGCAGAGATTTCCAAGGGCGCGCGTTGCGCATAGCAGCCGGTAACCAGTATCTGTGCTTCCGGATTTTCCCGGTGAATGCGGCGAATAGCGGCGCGCGCATCCTGATCGGCGGAGGCGGTCACCGTACAGGTGTTGAGAACGACCACCTCGGCTTCGGTGGCAGAGCCGGCGCGCGCAAGGCCGCGATCGAGCAGTTGCCGCTCGATGGCCGCGCCGTCTGCCTGAGTGGCGCGGCATCCGAAATTCTCCACATGGTAGGTCGGCACAGAAACGATTATACTGAGCGCCAAAACGCGCCGGAGTTTACCTGTTCAGCAGTCAGGGTGTAGCATCACCCTAACGAGCCGAACAGTACGAAACTCCCAGGCTGCAACCTGAACCAGAGTAGCTGGCATCCTACCCACCGCAAGCTGGTGGAATTATCCCGGAGTTCCCCAATGAAACGTCGCATTCTGCTGGTAGATGATGAATTAGCTATCCTGCTCACCCTTCGCGCCATTCTCGAAATGAACGGTTTTGAAGTAGACACCGCCGCCTCGGCAAAAGAGGCGCAGACCAAACTGAAGAACGGCGTCTTCGAGATGGTCATCACCGACATGCGTATGGAGAACGAAACCTCGGGCTACGATGTCATCCGCGCGGCGCGCCAGCAGCCGTACGATCCGGCAACCGCGTTGCTGACCGCTTATCCTTCACTCGGCAATGACTGGAAGAGCAAGGGAGCACAGTCGCTGCTGGTCAAGCCCGTCAACACCGATGAACTGTTGCGCCAGTTGGAATCCCTGCTGATTACCCATCAGGACCACAAGATGATGGCGCAGAAGACCGGAAAGAAAACTCCGGTGACCGCCCCCAAAGCGGAGCGGCACGCCGCAGGCAAGCCCGCAGAGTAAGTTTTCCAGAAATATCCCAAGTTGATTTAGAACTAGCGAGCCGCTAGTGTGCGCCAGCCGTGGATTCGCGAGCCGATTGCAAATTAGGCAATGGCAGCGCCCATAGCTGCGCCGGATCGAGATAGGCATCTTGCCAGCGGACGGCAATGTGCAGGTGCGGACCGGTGACTCGGCCGGTCGCGCCCGACAATCCGATCTGCTGACCCTTGTGCACCTGATCACCTTCCTTCACGTCGAGCCGCGACATATGCATATAGATCGTCATGAACTGCTGGCCGTGGTTGATGATCACGCAATTCCCTTCGTAGAACAGTTCATGCGCCAGAATCACCTGGCCTGAATTGGCCGCCATGATGGGAGTGCCGGGTGCGGCGTGGTAGTCCATGCCGCGGTGAACGCTTGCTAACTGCCCGTTGAAGGTGCGTCGGGTACCGAAGCCTTCCGATGGCTGACTGTTGACCGGAACGTCGAAGCGCCCAGACCACTCCACATCCGGCAATTCTTTCGCGAAGGCCGTCTTCTTCAGTTCCTTATCCGAGGCAATGCGAGCCAGCGTCTCGGGATCGGGCTTCACATACTTCTGCGGAACGCGTAAGACCTCGGTCTTGTAGTTGGCATGAGCGACGACAACGTCTCGTTCGACGTGCTCGGCTTGCCCGGTCGCTGGCGTCGCCGTTAGCTCGATTCGATAGCTGCCGGGCTTGGCTTCGACGTCGACACCCGCCAGCGCATACCATGTGTGCGGATCGGAGGAAGGGAAGAAGGTCAGCGGATGATTCTGCCAGGTTCCAGTCAGCGTTGCCGGGGCCGTTTCTACCTTCACTTGAAAGAGGCACGGCGATCCTGACGCGATGGTCTTTGGCGTCCAGCTGACGGACTGGATAATTTCGGGTTTGGCGGCGGCGAAACTGACTACCGAAAGCGCGAGGAGCAGAGCCAGGAATTCGCCGAGTTTGCGCAAAGTGACGTCTTCGGACACCCAGCCAGCATAGACCAACTTTGCCCGGGAAGACACGACTCTTCCTGCGTTTCCCTAACGGAGCGCTCGCGCTACGAGATTCGTAATTCGCTGAGGGTCAGGCAGTAGCAGCGCTGGTCCGCCGTTGCTGGAAACACTCGCGACAAAAGACAGGTCGGCCTTGCGTGGGCTTGAAGGGAACGGTAGTTTCCTTGCCACACTCGGAGCAACTGGTTCGAGTTTCCACCTTGGGATAGTTGCCGGGTGAGGTGGTACCCAGATTGGCGGCCCGCTTAGCCTTGCAGGCTTTGCACCGTTTGGGTTCGTTCTTGAATTGTTTGTCGTGGAAGAACAGTTGCTCTCCCGCCGTGAATACAAAGTCAGCGCCGCAGTCTATGCACTTCAGAACCTTATCCTGGAATTCCATGGAGAGTTGCTCCCTTCAGTCCGCGATCCCGAGCACGCAGAGGGGGTGAATTGCAATCACCAGGAGAAACCGGACTGAACGTTGAACCTGGCGGTCGCAAATTCCGGCACTCAGGTACAGCTCCCTTGGGTTCGGCCCACCACGCTAAATGCATGGCACTACTGGTATAACTGCGGTGCGACTAAGAAAGACTGCCATCCTCAACCAAAAAGCAAGGGCCGCCATCGGAACGGCGGCCCCACTGTGAATTAGTCCTGCTCTTTACGAGCCTTTTTGCGGCTGCGCTTGCGCGCCAACGCTTCTTTTACGCGCTTCTTTTCGCCCGGCTTGAGGTAGAAGGAATGACGCTTCACTTCCTTGATGATGTCCTCTTGCTGGACCTTGCGCTTAAAACGTCTCAGGGCGTTTTCTAGCGATTCACCCTCTTGAATGCGAACTTCCGCCAAACAGGAAACACCCCCAAACTCGTCCCAAATGGACAACAGCATTTATCTCTGTGTTACCGATAGAAGTCAAGTTAAGACTTCTGCCATAAGGTGACCGGGCTGCGGGCACCAAAGTAACTCCCTTAGTATATCTCACTCAGAAACTGAGCCTTAACGAGAATTGCACTTGCCGTGGTGCATATGCGTTTGTTGGCGTCAAAAAGTTGGAGTTCACCAGGAATTCTCCAGGGTACACCTTGCCTTTCACCGCAGTCGAATAGGCTACAAATTCGCCGGCTGAATTGTAGTAGCCGTCGTCGCTGATCTGTACCCGGCTATTTGTGCGGTTAAACAGGTTGAAGGATTCCGCGGTTACATTCCACACCACGCGTTCGCCGCATCGGATGCTACGCGTGATACGCATATCGGTGCTGAAGTAGTCCGGCCCGATGAACGCATTTCTTGTGTAGCCGGGCAGGCGGTCATTGTAGATGTCACCGTCTCCGTTGGGATCGCCGGCGATGGTCGCATTCAGCGGACGCCCTGAGCCCGCCGTGACAATGCTGGAAACCTTCCAGTTGTTGAGGATTTTGTTGAGCGTGCCTCCGGAAAACTGAAATTTCGGATCCGCCACCGCCGCAGCCACAAAGCGATTGCGTTGATCGTTGGTACTCGGCCCCCATTCTGCCGCGGTGTCATAAGAATCCTGCACATTGCCCGCTCGACCTACGACCAGCGCGTCTGGTCCGTTGTCCATTGCCTTCGCCAAGGCGTAACCGACCTGGAAGTACATGCCGTGATTCATCTGCCGCCGGAGGGAGATAGTCATGCCTCGATAGTCGCTGCTGGATTCGCTCTGAAACGAGTTGATCTCGCCCAAGCTGCGATTCGGACGCTGCAACGGATTAATACACGGCGGATAGGGACAGGTAAGAGAGGGGTGGTCTGCCAGGTCACAAATGACGCGACGTCGTACATGCCCAGGAAGACCGAGCCGGTGTCGTTGTAGACCGGATATTCCGTCATTGTTGGTTTGGGCAGATTTACATCGAGCGAACGGATCTCATTAACTCCGCGAACGTAGAGAAACCCGACATCAAGAGTTACATTTCGAGCCAGTTCGCGCTGAATGGAAAGGTTGGCCTGTTCGGTATGCGGCGTCTGGAAGTTAGGCGCGAAGGCCGAAATGTCCGTTGTCAGATAGGGGGCCAGCGCTGCCGGCGGCGTACACACGTTCGCTCCCGGAGGACAGTTCACCAGAGCGCTGCCATACTTGGGGAACAAGGCCGCCTGCGCGGGCTGCATCACGTCAAGGAAAAGCTGCTTCTGCTGGATCCCATTGTCGGTGGCCACCTGCGACGCATACATTGCCGGAATCGGCATGTAGAAGATGCCTGCGCCCCCACGAATGACCAAAGCGCGCTTGTCACCAGGCGAGTAAGCAAAACCGACCCGCGGAGAGAAGTTGGTCATCTCCATCGGAACTTTTCCGGAAGGGGCATACAGCGGATTGCTCTGCAATGGGCCGACTTCGAAGGTCTGGAGATCGTAACGCAAACCCAGGTTTAGCGTGAGGTTGCGTGTCGCCTGGAAATTGTTCTGCACAAAAGCGTCGTACCAGCGGGAGTCAGGATGCGAGATGGGGTTGCCGAAGTCCTGCATGTAATAGCGCGGAACATCATGCGCATAGGCGCGAAGAGGCGTGAGCGGCTCGCCGTATTCCTCTGGCGCAAAAGTGAATGGATTCACCTTCACGTCGTCGAAGTAATATTCACCGCCGAATAAATAGGGATAGTAGTTGTAGGTCCACGCCTGCAGGAAGTCGCCGCCGAACTTCCAATGCATGCGACCGTGCTCGTAGCTGACCGTGCCGGCCGCGTGCAGTTTCTGCTCGTTGGTGTCGCGCGGCAGCATGCTTGACCCTCCGAATCCCTCGACCAGATCGTAGATCTTCGTCCACGGCTGATCGGAGTTGGAAGTGGACTGCTCGTTGTCGCGCGAGAACTGAAGCCGCAAATTCGTCGCCAGATTGGTCGTCCACGAACTGATCAGCGCACCGGCGAGGCTTACGGTGTGCACATTTTCCGTTCCATTAGCGGTGGCGGCGTAACCAGTGACCGGACTGGAAGGATCGAAGAACACATTGTTTGTGCCCGTAAGCATGGATGTACTGACGCGCACGAAGGCGAGCTGCTTGGGCGAAAGATTGAAATCCACCTTGGCGAAACCGGCGTTGCCCTGCATCGTCGTGGGATAGGTTCCGCCCATGGCGTTGAGCTTTTGTGCGGCGGCAAAGACTGTCTGCTGGTCGAGATAGTCGTAGTCGCCGGGCTGCGGAATAATGGTGCCCGAACCGTTCGCAAACTGAACCACCGATGGCACCGTCAGCAAATGCTGGTCGAAGCCGCCATAGAAGAAAATCCGATCTTTGCGGATAGGACCGCCGATGGAGCCGCCGAACTGCTGCTGGCGATCGTCGGGCTGTTCCGGCGCATAAGGCTGGGCTGCGTCAAAACTGCGGTCGCGAAGATAGTAAAATGCGCCGCCGTGCCAGTTGTTCGTCCCAGACTTGGTAGCCACGTTGAAGACGGCGCCTCCAGAGCGTCCAAGCTCAGCGCTGTAGGAATTCTTGGAGACGCGAAACTCCTGGATGACTTCGTCGCTGAACTGGTACGGCGCCCGGTATCGGCCTCGCGCCTGCGAGAAGAAGGAGTTGTTGTCATCCGTGCCGTCGACCAGAAAGCTGTTCTGAAATCCGCGCACGCCACCGACAGAAAGATCGCCGTTCGAATCCGAAGTCAGCCCGCGCGGATCCTGAACCACATCTGGCGACAGCAGCGCCAGATCGGTATACCGCCGGCCATTGAGCGGCAGATCCTGAATGGCGCGCTGCGTCACCACACTCGAGACGCCTTCCGTTTGCGTTTCGACCGGCGGTGCCTGGGCCGTCACCGTGATGGTTTGCGCAGGAGCCGACGGCGCCAGTCGCAGTTGCACCACCGACACTCCGCCGACCAGTAGTTCGAGCCCGCGACTGGTGCGGGAGGTCATTCCCGGCGCAGAGGCGGTCACATCGTAGCGGCCGGGCGGCAGCATTCCGAAGTCGAACGTCCCTTCGGCATTGGTTACGGTTCGCAGCTGAAGGCCGCGCGATAAATCGGAGACAGCGATCGCAGCCCCCGCAATACGCGCTCCCGATACGTCCTCGATGATGCCTTGCAGCGACGTCGAACCGTCCTGCGCTGGCAGCCCGCAGGATGCGCAAAGGATGGAAGTAAGGAGAAGTGCTGCTCGGATGAGAACGACCAAGTTCAAACGCGACTGGCAGCGAAGAACTGCACAGCTTGAAGCATGCATCGAAGGGGCCCTAGTAGCAGTTGCTACTGCCTCCATCTTCGGGAAAGCCCGCCTCTACGGTCTGTGACGGAGCCGTCTCAAAAGGGCAATGCAAAAACGGGACAAAATTGTCCTTTCGTAACCCCCAATGTCCTTTACAAAACAACATCCGACGTGGCTTTTTCCCACTGCGAAAATGACCACAATGGATTGGCCGGTAGCTCCGTTGACCGTGGAAAATCTCGCGTGTTACCGTACAGGGTTGGACCATCCTCGATTGCGCGTTCTGTGCGCCAAAGGAATTCCGCTTGTCCTCTGATACCCAGGTGGCCGCACCCGTTCGCAAGACAGCCCTGAACGCAACTCATCGCCGTTTGGGCGCGAAAATGGTCGACTTCAACGGATGGGACATGCCGGTCGAGTACCCCTCCGTCGGTGGATTGATGAAGGAACACCTGGCCGTCCGCAACGGTGTCGGCGTCTTCGACGTGAGCCACATGGGAGACATCCGGATCTCGGGACCGCAGGCGCTGGAAGCAGTGCAGCACATCACGATGAACGATGCCGCCGGCATGGGCATCGGGCAGTGCCGCTACTCGGCGATGCTGTATCCGGAGGGTACGTTCGTCGACGACGTGATCGTGCATCGCATGGGCGAAGAAGACTACATGCTGGTGATCAACGCCGGCACGCGCGAGAAGGACGTCAACTGGGTCACCGACAACACCCGCCAGTTCGATTGCAAGGTGGAGAACCTCAGCGATAATTTCACGCAGATCGCCATCCAGGGTCCGAAGGGCGTCGACACCCTCCAGAAGCTGACCGACGCCGACCTGTCGAAGGTCAAGTTCTACTGGTTCACTCACGGGACGGTCTGCGGGCTGAAGAACATCCTGATCGCCCGCACCGGCTATACCGCCGAGGACGGTTTCGAAATCTACGTGCCGACCGATGAGGCCACCAGCGCTCGCGTCTGGAATGAAGTTCTGGAGGCCGGCAAAGAGTATGGCGCGATTCCATGTGGCCTGGGCGCGCGCAACACCTTGCGCCTGGAAGGCAAGCTGCCCCTCTACGGACACGAGATTTCCGACAGCATTAACGTCTGGGAGGCCGGGCTCGACCGCTTCCTCAAAATGGAGAAGGGCGAGTTCGTCGGCCGCCAGGCGCTCGAGAAAGCCAAGGCGAAGGGAATCACTCGCACGCTGGTTGGTCTGGAGTCGATCGATCGCGGCATCCCGCGCGATGGATATCCGGTGATGGATCTGAACTGCAAGGAAATCGGCTACGTGACCAGCGGTTCGTACGCTCCGTTTCTGAAGAAGAACATCGCCTTGGCCTATGTGCCGCTCGAGCAGTCAGAGATCGGCCACGAAGTCATGGTCCAGTGCAGAACCAATCCGGTGAAGTGCAAGGTTGTCCCAACACCGTTTTACAAGCGCCCCAAGAAGCAGTCATAGTTCGTTTTTGTTTGGTCATCATCCAATCGAAGTTGCCGATGCACCGCAGAGTGCTGAGGAGGAAAGCAAATGGCTTATCCCACAGATTACAAATACACGAAAGAACATGAGTGGTTGAAGATTGACGGCAGCACCGGCGTCATCGGCATTACGGATTATGCGCAGAACTCGCTCGGCGACATCGTGTTCGTTGAGCTGCCCAAAGTCGGCTCCGAGATTTCCGCCGGCAAAACCTTCGGCTCGGTTGAGTCGGTGAAAGCCGTGTCCGACCTGTTCGCTCCCGTGACCGGCACTGTCACCGAAGTGAACGAGGCGCTCAACACCGCTCCTGAGCAGGTCAATAAGGACGCCAACACAACCTGGATGATCAAGGTCAGCCTGAAAAATCCTGGCGAGGCCAGCGGCCTGCTTTCGACAGCCGATTACGAAAAGTTCATCGCCGAAGAGGGCGCTCACTAGACGGGATGACGAGCGAAGTTCGCGCAGTTTTGTTCCGAGTTCATGGTTTTGTATCAGGGCACGACTTGAGTCGTGCCGAAACAGGGGCTGAACAGTTCAGGGCTTTAGCCCCTGCCGGCGGCTTCAGCAGGGCTAAAGCCCTACTTATTTCTTACCGTATCGTTACGGAAAGCTTCATTACAAACATCGCCCAGGAAAGCTACAGGTAATCATGCGCTATCTTCCCAAATCGCAATCCGATCGCGAGGTCATGCTCGGCGAGATCGGTGCGAAATCGATTGACGATCTTTTTGCAGCCATCCCGGCGGAATATCGCCTGAAGGGCGATCTCAAAATCCCGCGACAGTACGCGGAGAGCGAGATCGTGGAGTTCTTCCGTGAGCGCGCCGCCAACAGCGCTCAGGGTTACGCCATGTTTCTCGGCGCGGGCGCCTATTCGCACTATCGCCCGGTCGTCGTCGATTCGCTGATCTCCCGCGGAGAGTTCTTTACCTCCTACACCCCATACCAGCCCGAAATCGCGCAGGGCACGCTGCAATCGATCTTCGAGTTCCAGACGATGATCTGCGAGCTGACCGGCATGGATGTCGCAAACGCCTCCATGTATGACGGCTCGACCGGCGCGGCCGAGGCGCTGATGATGGCTGCGCGCGTCACCGGCCGCTCCAAGGGCGCGGTGGCCAGGACGGTTCACCCGGAGTATCGCGAGGTCATCACCACTTATTCGCGCTACCAGGGGATGCCGGTCACGACCTTCGGCTACGAGAAGAACGGGCGCGTCGATCTGGAAGAACTGGACATGGCAATCGACGACGATACCGCCGGCGTTCTCATCCAGTCGCCCAACTTCTTCGGCACCATCGAAGACATCAAGGCAGTCGGCGAGCTTGTGCATAGCAAGGGCGCGCTGCTGATCGTCTCCATCGCTGAGGCGGTTTCGCTGGGCATCGTAAAACCTCCCGCCGAAGCCGACATCGTCAGCCTGGAAGCGCAGTCGTTCGGCGTGCCGCTGGGATTCGGCGGTCCGTACTGCGGCGTGATCGCCACGCGCGACAAGTTCGTCCGCCAGATGCCCGGCCGCCTGGTCGGCGAGGCTCGCGACCGCAATGGCAAGCGCGGATTCGTGTTGACGCTCTCTACCCGCGAGCAGCACATCCGTCGCGAGAAAGCGACCTCGAATATCTGCACCAACCAGGGATTGGTGGCCCTGATGGTTGCGATGTACATGACCGTCTTCGGCCGCGAAGGCTTGAAAGAGCTGGCCAAGCACAATCTTGCCAAGGCCCACTACGCGGCCGAGCAGTTCAAGAAGAGCGGCGCGACCCTGCTGTTCGAAGGGGCTCCGCGCTTCAACGAGTTCGTCATCCAGACCAAGACCGATCCGTATGCCATCAATGACCACTTGTTGGGGCAACGGATTATTGGAGGCTTCCCGCTGAAGAAGTTTTATCCGGAACTCGAGAACGCCTCGCTGTGGTGCTGCACCGAGACCACGGCGAAGGCTTCGATTGACGCGGTGGCGAAGGAGGTGGCGCTGTGAACCTGAACGAGAAGATCCGCAAAGCGACCACCCACATTAGCCAGAACGAGGGCCTCATCTTCGAGAAGTCGTCGGCGGGGAAGAAGGCCTACAAGATGCCGCCGCTCGACGTGCCGGAGGTCGATCCGGTGGAGTTGCTGGGCGATCAGGCGCGCGAAGACCTGGGCAACATGCCCGAGGTTAGCGAGATCGAGATCATCCGCCACTACACCCGCCTGTCGACCTGGAACTACGCGGTTGATCACGGCATGTATCCGCTGGGCTCGTGCACGATGAAGTACAACGCGCGCGTGAATGAATACGTGGCGCGACTGATGGGCCTGGCCGAGGCGCATCCGTATCAGCCGGAGCGCGTGAGCCAGGGCGCGCTGCGCATCCTCAAGATGCTGAGCGAGCAGCTCATCGAGATCACCGGCATGGACGCGATCACGCTGCAACCCGCCGCCGGCGCACACGGTGAGTTCACCGGCATCCTGATGATCCGCGCGTATCTGGAGTCCAAGGGCAATCCGCGGAAGAAGATTCTCATCCCCGACTCGGCGCATGGTACCAACCCGGCGACGGCAGCCATGTCCGGCTACACGGTCGAGAACCTGAAGTCGAACTCGGCTGGCATGGTCGACATCGCGTCACTGGAAGCGCAGGTGAACGAAGATGTCGCCGCACTGATGCTGACCAACCCCAACACGCTCGGTGTCTTCGAGCAGGAGATCCACAAGATTGCCGACGTGCTGCATGCCAAGGGCGCGCTGATGTACATGGACGGCGCCAACATGAACGCGCTTGTCGGCAAGGTGCGGCCGGGCGACTTCGGCGCCGACGTCATGCACCTGAACCTGCACAAGACGTTCTCGACCCCGCACGGCGGAGGCGGACCGGGCTCAGGTCCGGTGGCTTGCAAGAAGATTCTGGAGCCTTTCCTGCCCACGCCGGTCGTCATTCAGAAGCCGGACGGCACGCTGGGTTTCGACTACAACCGCCCGAAGTCCGTCGGCCGAGTGCGCATGTTCTACGGGAACTTCGGCATGCACGTTCGCGCGCTGGCGTACATCATGGCCAATGGTCCCGACGGCCTGCGCCAGACGACCGAAGACGCTGTGCTCAACGCCAACTACATTCGCAAGAAGCTGGAAGGTGTCTACGAGCTGCCCTACAGCACGCCCACCATGCACGAGGTCGTCTTCAGCGACCGCAAGCAGACCGGCCAGGGCGTGAAGACCGGCGACATCGCCAAACGGCTTATCGACTACGGCTTCCACCCGTACACGGTCAGTTTCCCGCTGGTCGTGCCCGGCGCGTTGATGATCGAGCCGACCGAAAGCGAGTCGAAGGAAGAGCTGGACCTGTTCATCGATGCCATGAAGTCTGTGGCCGAAGAGGCTGAGCAGGATCCCGAGATCCTCGTCAAGGCGCCGCACAATACGCGCATCTCGCGATTGGACGAAACTTCGGCGGCGAGAAAGCCGGTACTTCGCTGGAAGCCGCAGAGCGAGGCGGCAGGGAAGTAACTCGTTAACACGCGGTTCGTTCACCACAGAGGCACGGAGTACACGGAGGGCGTAAGAACTCGAATCTCCGTGCCTCCGTGTCTTCTGGACGTTGCTCTCTAGACTCTTCTCCCACAACTCCGATACCAGCAACCCGCCCAGTGCGCGTTCCTGCTTGCGCAGAACGAAACCCGGCGCGAGCGATTGCGGGGAGCGATAATCCGGCAGATGCGTGACCCGCAGGCCGGTCGTCAGACGGAAGGCGCCGTACAGGCTGCGAATCACCGCTCCCGTCCAGAGGCGAGCGACGGGATCTGCGGGCTGGGCAAACTCCGAGACGAGCCACTTCGCGCGCGGTGCTGCCCAACTCGCGATTCTGTCGATGACGTTAGCCGCCTGCTCGGTCGAGAAACAATCAAGGAAGAAGTGGGTGGCGATCAAATCGTAGGTCTCTGCCGGTTCGAACTGGTCGACCTGCGTGCATTGATACTGCGTGCGGCTGCTGTAAGCTTCTCCCATGCGCTCGATTCGCTTTCGCGCGAGTTCGATCATTCGGCGGCTCGCGTCGACCGCTGTAGCCTGAACGCCAAGATTCGCCGCGACCAGCGACCCCAGAAAACGTCCATCGCCTTCACCGCAGGAAACTGCTCGCCGGGAGCCGCGAACATCTGCCAGGAAAGCTGTTCGCCGCTGCTCTAATGCGCTGCCGAAACACAGGTGTTCAACCGGCTTATAAAACGGCGCGATGAGGTTCGCGTTCATCACCGGTGCGACAACGCCGCTGGACTGGACATCCAAAACCGGGATTTCTGTAGCAGGCGTCATCGGATCACATAGGGAAGAACGAAGAGCGGAGTCAGCAGCGCGACATCTGCCAGTACCCTTACCGACTCAATGGACAGTTGCCGGCAAAAGGCGCTCAATGCCGAGAGTGCCGCGGCACTGAGTGCGATCGCCAGCAGCACGGGACTCTCCGGTCGGAAACCCGGAAAGCAGGCGAGCGAGCCCGCCAGGACTGCGACCAGCGTTGCTATCCACGTCAATCGGGGCCCGGCGAGTACCGTGGTTGCATGCGGCATCTCGGCGCGGCTGCGTCCCAAGCTGGTCCACTCCGAGTACTCGATAAGCACCACATTCAGCCAGCAGATCCCTGCAAAAAGTCCAAGCAGAACCGTCATCGAGGTAGTTGACTCGGGACTTCGAATCCATACGGGAAAGAACGTACCGACGGCGAACAGGAGAGCAACGACGGCTTCCTTTGGAAACCGAAGTCGCAACGTATGCACTGCGACGAAATAAGCCGCAACGGCCAGCGACAACGCCAGTCCGGCATGACACGTAGCTCCGTCCAGGTGCAGGCACGCCCAGATTCCCAACGCCGATCCCATTGACGCTGCCGTTGACAGACTTCGCCGATGCAGCCGATGGAATCGATGTCTGGCGGTTAGCGCTGCTCGCAGATTGGCGTTCCATCCATCAGCTAGCCGGTCGCCCACGTAAATCAGCCAGACCACGAGTGCCAGAGCAAGGCTCACCGCCGCCTCAAGCTGCACATGCAGCGAAACAGCGAACAGTTGCAGCCACAGCACGGCGATCAGCGGTGCGTCCAGGCTGAGCAGATTCGGCCACAACCACAGCGGTCGCCGGGAGGATCGGACTTCAGAGACGTACATGTAGAAGCTTCTCCACAGCAAGATGCGCGCGAAGGGCCGGGTTATGCCAGGATTTCGATAAATCCCGGAAAAGGGTTCATTTGGCGCTAGAAAAGTTTACCGAATGGAACGCCGATGGTGCGGAACAAACCGGTCGCAGTTTTCGTCTAAAATCGCAGTCCTCATCCTGCAGGAGAACGCATGCATTCCTTTCGACAGGACCTCCGCTTCGCGCTGCGGCAGCTTCGCAAGTCTCCCGGCTTCACCACCGTCGCCGTTCTGACGCTGGCTCTCGGCATCGGGGCTGCGACCGCGATGTTCAGCGTGATCTACGCGACCGTGCTGCGGCCGCTGCCGTTCCCCGATCCTAACCGCATTGTCTACGTCGAGACGCACGCCGCGGCTTCGTACATTCAGCCGGCGTCGTGGCCCGGCTTTCAGGATGAGCGCGCGCAGAATCAGAGCTTCGAATATCTTGCGGGGTTCAGCCAGTTCGCCGGGGTGAACCTCGATACCGGCTCGCAGGTCGTCCACCTGCACAATACCTCGACCAGCGACCACTTCTTCGACGTCTTCGGCGTGAAGCCGCTTCTGGGTCGCACCTTTCTGCCCGGGGAGGAGCAGGACGGCCGCAACAACGTCGCTCGTGCTGAGCTACGAGGTCTGGCAGCAGAACTTTGGCGGCAATCCCAGCGCGGTCGGCTCCTCGGTTCACATCGACGGCTTCCCCTACACCATTGTCGGCGTCATGCCCGCCGGTTTCCGCTTCCCGCTGAGCATGCCAAACCTGATTTACACGCCCGCTGCGCCTATCCAAGGAGCTGCGCACCTCGCGTGGCGATCATTGGCTGCAGGTCGTTGGCCGGCTGAAGCCTGGTATGACCGTCACAGCAGGCGCAGGCCGACATGAACCACGTGCTGGTCAATCTCGGCCAGGCACATCCGGACTCCGACAAGGGTCGAACCGCCCGCGTAATGCCGCTGACTCTGCACATCACCGGGCAGGAACAGCGGCAGGCTTTGTGGATCATGGCTGCCGGAGTGTTGTTCGTGTTGCTCATCGCCTGCGTCGACGTGGCGGTCATGCTGCTGGCGCGCGGCGTGGGACGTCAGCGCGAGATGGCTATTCGCACGGCGCTTGGCGCAGGTCGCGTGCGCATCGTGCGGCAGATTCTGCTCGAGAACCTCGTGCTCGGCCTGATCTCGGCGGGCGTGGGGCTGCTGCTGGCGTGGGGGCTGACGATGGGAATGTCGCACTTCCTCACCAAGTCGTTCCAGCGCGGCGGCAACATTCAGCTGAATTGGGCGGTGTTCCTCGCCGCGTTTGCGATCGCGGCGACTTTCCAGCTTGATCTTCGGATTGATTCCGGCGAAGAAGATGTCATCCGCCGATCCCAACCGCTCGCTGAAGTCGGGAGCGAGCGGCAGGAACCGATCGCGGCGACTATCGTCTGCGCTCCGGCTTCGTAATCGCCGAGGTCGCGCTTTCACTGATGCTGCTGGTCTGCACCGGACTGGTGCTGATGCAGCTATGGCGCATGCAGCACCTGGATTTTGGCTACACCACCGACCACCTGCTCACGCTGGAGATCAACGTCTCGCCCGGCGATTATGCGGGTAAAGACCTGGATGCGTCGTTCTATCGGCCGCTGGCAGACAAAGTGAGAGCCATTCCAGGCGTCACCGGAGTCGGCTACAACCGTCTCATTCCCGCTCATCGAATGGGGGTGGAACAGCGGCATCAACATGGTCGGCAAGCCGCCCGATCCGCCGGATCACGAGCGGCTGGCCGAAGTACGCATGGTGTCTCCCGGCTGGTATCAGGCAATGGGGCTGAAGCTTCTGAAGGGGCGTCTGTTCGATCCCGCCATCGACAAACCTGGTACGGCCGACGTGGTCGTCGTCAACCAGAAGTTCGTGGACACATTCTTGCCGGGCGAAGAACCGATTGGCCAGCAGATCAAGCAGGACCCCAAGAACCAGACCATTATCGGCGTTGTGAGCAACGGCCGTCAGTCGGTCGAGGACGCGATACTCGCCGAAGTCGACTATCCCATGTCGCAGGTGCCGCTGAAAGACAGCTCTGACATGCTGACGCCGATGGCGCTGTTTGTGCGCACAACCGTTCCCCCGGATGCGATCGTAGGGCAGCTTCGCCAGGCGCTGCACGAAGTCGCTCCCAGCGTCCCTTTCCAGACGCCGGAGACGATGGATGACGTGCTCGCCGACTCGCTGGTCTTCAACCGCATGCAAGGCTGGCTGTTCAGCATCTTTGCCGTGATTGCGCTGGTACTAGCGCTGATTGGAATCTACGGCGTGCTGAGCCAGGAGGTCAGCCTGCAGACGCGCGACATCGGCTTGCGCATGGCGCTGGGCGCGTCGAGGCCGGCGATCGTCCGCCTGGTGCTGCAACGGGCGGCGCTGATGATGTCGATCGGCGTGGCTGTGGGGGTGGTGGGTAGCATCGTTTCCAGGCGGCTGCTGACGACCATCATTCCGATCGAGGTAAGCCGCGATGCCATGGCGATTGCGACGCTGGCGATTGGGCTGAGTCTGGTGGGGCTGGTGGCCAGCATGATACCCGCGCGGCGGGCTGCGTCGATTGAGCCGATGCAGGCGCTTCGGAACGAGTAAGGGAGGCAAGCAAAAAGGCGGGCCGAAGCCCGCCTTTGCAAAACCCGGGAAAACTACTTGGTGCCGACGGCCTTCACGCGAGCATTCAGGCGACCCTTGTAGCGGCTGGCGGTGTTCTTGTGCAAAACACCCTTCTGTACGCCTTTGTCTACAACCGAGACAGTTTCGCGGTAGGCAGCCTGGGCTGCTTCCTTGTCGCCCTTGGCAATGGCCTCACGCAGGGAGCGCAGTGCTCCGCGGAGACGGGATTTATTGGCGCGATTGCGCGTGGTCTTGGTTTCGGTTTGACGCGCACGCTTGAGCGCCGAAAAATGATTCGCCATACGTTCCTGTAGTCCTCAGTGAAAGATCTCGACGATTGCCGGATAGATGATTCTACAAGAAATAGGCGATTTCCCGCAAATGCTTGAGAACATTCCCGCTTTGTGGGAGACCCATGACGCATTCAGGTGATGCCAGCGCCGGTAACCGACAATACGATCATTTCATGCCAATCCCCACAGCTTGTCCGGTTTGTTCGACGGAGTCTTTGACCCCCATGCTTCGTACCTCGTTACATCCGGATGCTGCCTTGCTGCTGGCGACGGAACCCAACGTCATCGCCTACCGCTGCTTGAACGGTCACGTCTTCATGGTTCTCGAATCCGCAGACAAGAGCCTGCAAAAGACAGCCGGCAGGTGAGCTGGCGGTCGCGAAAACCCAACCATAGTTTCATATTCCTTTCATCGCCGAATGCTACTCTGGCTTGGTCGAAGGCGTGTTCCCAGGCTAGAAAAGAGCTGCAGCCAGTGCTCCCTTTGACGTGCCGAGACATCTAAATCTGCGGAAGGGGAATTTGACAGGACCGTCATCGTACGTACCTCAATCGGCACCGATGTCACAGCTTGCGGGATTGACTCCTGCCAGGTTCGAGGGTACGCTAGCGGCCAATGAGAGCAGTTTCTGGCTTGGACCAATTTCCGGCCGCCACTCAGCCCCTAGTTTCATCGCGCTCCCAAATTGCCCAAATCCCCATCGGAGTGGTTGGTCTGTTGGTTGTCCAATCCGCTTTCGGTACCCCGTGCTTCAATCGTCCCGCTCCGCGAGCTGTTGGCGCGCACCGGCAGTCGCGACACAGTTGGAGGCTGTCTTCCGACCCTAGATGAAGAAGAACATCGAAATCAGCCCGAACATCGAAACCCTGTTTGGTACCCGAGACGAAAACCTGCGCCTGCTGGAAGATGGCTTGAAAGTTGCCATCAACCTGCGTGCCAACTCCATCGAAATTAGTGGAGCCTCTGCCGACGTCGATCGCGCGGAGCAGGTGTTCGCTGACTACCAGCACCTCCAGCGCAACGGCCACGCCTTCGTCAACGGCGACCTCGGCGACATGATTCGCGTGTTGACGACGGATTCGACCGCAACCTTGCGCGGCCTGGCTGAAGCCGGGAAACAGCGCTCTTTCGGCAAACGTACGGTACAGCCGAAGAGCATCAATCAGCGGCGTTATCTCGAAGCCATTGAGAAGCACGATATGGTTTTCGGCGTCGGTCCCGCCGGCACGGGTAAGACCTATCTTGCCGTCGCCATGGCGATTTCCGCGCTGATGACCAAGCGCGTCAACCGCATCATCCTGGCGCGTCCCGCGGTGGAAGCCGGCGAGCGTCTGGGCTTCCTGCCCGGAACTTTGCAGGAGAAGGTCGATCCCTACCTCCGCCCGCTATATGACGCGCTGTACGACATGCTCGATCCGGACAAGGTCGATCGCTACCTCGAGAAGAACGTCATCGAGATCGCGCCAATCGCCTTCATGCGCGGTCGAACACTCAATGACGCATTCGTGATCCTGGACGAGGCGCAGAACACAACGTCCGAACAGATGAAGATGTTTGTCACCCGTCTGGGCTTCAACTCCAAGGCGGTGATTACCGGCGACATTACGCAGATCGATTTGCCCAACGCCAGCCGCAGTGGCCTGGTCGAAGCGATGGACATCCTGCGCAACGTCGAAGGCATTCACTTCTCGCACTTCGATGAGGGCGATGTGGTGCGCCATCACCTGGTGCAGCGCATTATCCGCGCCTACGACGACTACAAGGGCCGCAACGAACAACTGTCTCTGTCGCTTGAATTGAAGAACGGCAGCGGCTACGCGGTCGCGCGAACCGGCGACGGCCGGGTCTATACCACCAGCATTGAACGTGAGGCGCCGTTGGCGGAAGTGCCTCCGGTCGAGGTTCTGCCGCCTCCGGATCGCATTTCCGAGTAAGAACTTGGTACCATACTGTGGGAGGGCACCTTAGCCCTCCCCTTTGTTCTTGAAACGAAAGTGATCATTCTGGAGCACGACACAAAAGAAATCCATGGGCGCGCCCTGACGCTGTTCGCGGGCAAGGCCAGGCGAGCCCTGGGCCTTGATGGCGAGTTGAGCATCCGCATTACCTCGAACGCCGAGATGTGCGAGCTGAATCGCCGCTTCCGCAAGAAAAACAAGCCCACCGACGTCATTTCCTTTCCCTCCGCTGTGCCTAAAGTCGCGGGGGACATCGCGATATCGGCCGACATCGCCGCAGAGAACGCCGCGCACTTAGGGCACTCCGTCGATACCGAGCTCAAGATTTTGATCCTGCACGGATTGCTCCATCTGGCTGGCTACGATCACGAAACCGACGACGGTGAAATGCAGGCTCAGGAGGGCAAGCTGCGGCAACGTTTGAAACTGCCCACCGGGCTGATTGAGCGCGCTAGTGAACGCTCACGGGTGGTGAAGGGGCGCGCGACGGCGACCACCGCTCGCCAGGGGCGCCGACGATGAACCTTCCGTTAGCCATCCTGATGCTGGTCTTGCTCGGCTTGCTCTCGCTGGTCTCCTATGTCGACCGTCTCTACGCCGAGATGGGCAAGTTCCTTGCCCGCGAATTCCAGGAAAACATTGAAGCCTACGAGGAGCGAGTCGAGCCTCGTCTGAAGGTCAGCCGCGACCGGGCCGCGATGTCGATGACCGTGCTGGCGCAGCTCTGCATGGCCGGCATTGGCGTGCTCATCGGCTACGTGCTGTTCAAGGAAAATCGCTGGGTTGGCCTCGATCTGGTACAGGCGCTTGTCAGCCTGATCTTCATCATCGTCATCTTTCATCAGTTGCTGCCGTATCTGTTCTTCGTGCGCACCAAGGGGGAATGGCTGGCGCATTGGGTTCCCGTGTTGCGAGGCCTGATCTATCTCTCGCTGCCCGCTACGCTGATTCTTGGCTTTGGATTGTCGGTAGCCTCGTTGACTCGCGAACATTCCGAGAAAGCAGCCGAGCATCCATCGGAAGCGGTGGATGCGCTCATCGAGGCCGGTCAGGAAGAGGGCATTCTCGAGGAGAGCGACCGCGACCTGATTCAGTCGGTCGTAGAGTTCGGCGACAAGACGGTTCGCGAAGTCATGACGCCGCGGCCGGAAATTGTTGCCGTTCCCGTAACCACCAGCATCGCCGAGATGACGGAGCTACTGGACAAATATCCTTACTCTCGCATCCCGGTCTACGAAGGCGACATTGACCACATCAAGGGAATTCTCTACGCCAAAGATCTGCTGCAAGTAGCAGACGTCGACGCCCACAGCCGGACCGTGCGCGACCTGATGAAGACCGAGGTCTATTTCGTCCCCGAAACCAAGCTGGGCAGCGATTTGTTGCGCGAGATGCAGCGCGACAATGCCCGCATGGCGGTGGTGATTGACGAATATGGCGGCGTGGCCGGACTGGTGACGATTGAGGACCTGGTCGAAGAGATCGTCGGTGAGATCCGCGACGAGCACGAGAAGTCGGAGGTGGTGAAGGAGAGCGACAGCTCTTACATCTTCAACGGCAATACCGACGTCGATCTGCTGGATAAGCTGCTGGGTATTCGCCCGACCGAGAAAGAGGCAACCACCATTGCGGGCCTGGTAAGCGAACTTGCGGGACACATCCCGAAGGCCGGGGAAGTGTTCGAAGAAAACGGCCTGCGGTTCGAGGTGTTGGAATCCACTGAACGCCGCGTCGATCGCGTGCGCGTCAGCCTGCAGCCTAAACAGGTAGGAGCATAAGAGCCCGCTGCGGGCCGGACAGTTCCGGCCCACAGGACTGGCAATCGAGAGTTGTCTCTTAGGTTCGATACTCCCGCTCCAACATCTGCAGTTGCTCGATCTCGTGTTGCATCTTCAGCAGACTGCGCCTCCTCTTGGGGATGAACATCGCCAGCCAGACGACGAAAAGCAAGCAAAGCGGCAGAAAATTTAGCAGCAGCCGAGGTGTCCTGAGGGTCTCAAGCAGCGGCGGCAAGAAAAAAATCGCCACTCCGAGAAAACAAAGGACGAGCCCACCCTTGATCCAAATGCCCCGAACATAGGCGAACTGCTTTTCCAGTTCGCTTCTGTAGAAATGCATCGTGGCGTCAGGCGAAGCCTCCGGCTGCAGGCGTTGCGGCCAGAGCCATCGATATCCGTGCAGCGCGTAGTACAGGCCCCATAGGCTTATCAGCCCTAATCCGAGACGCGGAGCCAAGCCTGCTGTTTTAGAGGCGCTCCATGCGAACCATCCACAAACGATCAGCCCCGTGGCCGTGGCCACCCACACCGAACGACGCGCTGCTCGTTCACGTTCTTGTACCTTGCGATTCAGTTGCTCTAGCGACATCTTGAAAGCCTCCGCGGGTTGTTCTTGCCAAATACACGTTGCTTCTTTCATAGAAAAGTCATTGGGCATGCGATTCTCCTTCGGCGAACCACTGCTTCAGGATGTTCTTGATCCTATGCACTTTCATGGCGACATTCGCCGGCGAGAGTCCGGTGATCTCGCTGATCGAAATGGCGCTCATTCCTTCCAGGTAAGAAATGATGATCTGGCGATCGAGAGGCTTCAGGCGCCGCACCAGTTGCGAAATCCGCTCCAGCGCCTGAGTTTGGGCCGCATCGAATTCATGGCCGTCATTAGTCAGGTTCTCGACGCCCTCCAACTCTTCGAGACTCACAAGCCGTTTCCTGACACGGCTCTGCCGATTCACATGTCCGGTAGCCACGTTGTGGGCGACGCGATATACCCAGGTCCGCAGCGAACATCGCTGGTCGAAGTTCGCGAAGCTGCGCCAGAGCTGCAGATGGATCTCCTGCAGCAAGTCGCGCCGTATCTCGGGATCAAGCTCGTATCCCCGGGCTAGCCGATCCAGGGCGGCCCCGTGGGCACCGACGGCCTGTTCGTAAAGAGAGTCCTGACTCACATGAGCAACCGATGTGGGTTGAATTGCTTGCACGTATAAGGTAGTGATCGGGGAGCGAGCTTTCTAACATTTTTCCTTGGAAATTAGGCCGCCAAGGAATCCATCGCGCGCCAGCCCTGCAGGGTTTATTCTCGAAATGCAATGGCCTTCCGCTCCGGATTCGTCTCCATCATCGGCCGCCCCAATGCGGGCAAATCAACTCTGCTGAATGCGCTGGTCGGCGAGAAGCTGGCGATCGTCACGCGCAAGCCGCAAACCACCCGCAACCGCATTCAGGGCATCGTCAACGTCGCCAAGAAAGGAAAGCGCCCAACCGGCCAGATCGTCCTTATCGACACCCCGGGCGTGCACAAGCCTATCAACTCGCTCAATCGCCGCATGATGAAAGAGGTCTACGACGCCTTGGAAGGCTGCGACCTGCTGTTACTCATCGTAGACGCGACGGCCAAGCTGGGAACGGGCGACAAGTTCGTGCTCGACATCGTGAAGAAGGGCGGTCAGAAAACCTTTCTCCTGCTCAACAAAGTCGACGCCCTCAATAAGCAGGACTTGCTGCCGTTGATCGCCGAATACAAAGACCTACACGAATTCGCCCAGGTCATCCCAATCTCAGCCCTGAAGGGTGAAGGCCTGGCGACTCTTCTCGATGCCGTAATCAGCGCCCTGCCCGACGGGCCCAGATACTTCCCCAAAGATCAGGTTACAGACCAGCCTGAGCGCTTCCTGGTCGCCGAACTCATCCGCGAGCAGGTGCTGCTCATCACCGATCAGGAGGTGCCCTACGCCACCACTGTCCTGGTCGAGCAATATGAGGAAAGCCCAAGGCTAACGCGCGTCGCGGCAACCATTTTCTGCGAACGCGATGGCCAGAAGGCGATCCTCATCGGCAAGCAGGGAAGCACGCTGAAGAAGATCGGTACCGCCGCGCGCCTGCAAATCGAGAGGCTGCTGAACACCAAGGTTTATCTTGAGCTGTTTGTGAAGGTGCGTCCCGGCTGGCGGGACTCGCGGCAATTCGTGCAGGAAACCGACTGGCGTACGCAACTGGAGCAGCTATCGGAAGCCGAAGTCGACGCGGACGCCGATTCCGATTTGGAAGAGTAGCCCTCTACCCGCAATCCTCTCGCGTCGCCAGCATCGCCTCAGCCTCCTGCACACTCCATTCCGGAATCGCCCCGGGCCGGCTGGCAACCAGCGCCGCCACCGTGTTGGCGAAGGCCCCGCAGCGGCGCACACTCCATCCCTGATCGATCCCGTAGAGGAAGGCTGCGGCGAAGGCATCCCCTGCCCCAATCGTGTCCGCCACTTCGACCTTGCAACCAGGAACGTCGGTGTAAGAACGGTCCTTGTAGATGCCGCAACCGCGCTCGCCGAACGTAATGCAGATGGTCTTGCAACTGTATTGGCCACTCCAGCGCTGACAGAAATCTTCAACCGATGCTTGAAGTCCATCGGACTCCAGCGACGCGTCCAGACATTCCGCCTCGCTATCGCTTAGCTTGATGATGCTGGCATGAGAGGCCAACTGTTCAACCGTCGACAAATTCCAGTTCCCGTCGCGGAGGTTGACGTCGTAGAACGTACGGGCCGACGGCACCTCGTCCAGCAAGCGCAGCGTCGAAGCCAAAGCCTGATTCGAGACGTGGTACAGCGTGCCGAAGTAGACCCAGTCGGGCTGAAGTTCGGCGATGCGTTGGAGGATGGGCAGGGTCAGCCGGACGAAGTCGTAGGCCGCGGGACGGACGATACGGAACATTGGCCTGCCATCGGGGTCAAGCTCGACTTCGGCGGTTCCGGTGGCTTTGCCGGACGCGATTTGCACGAACTCTGTGGAAACGCCGCAGGCTCGCACGCCTTCCAGAGCCCTTTGGCCACGCTCGTCGTCACCTACGGCGCTCACCAGAAAGACCTCATACCCCAGCTTGGCGGCATGGGCGGCAAAGTTAAGCGGGGCGCCGCCGAGGTGCTCCGACGGGCCGATCACGTCCCAGAGGATCTCCCCAATGCTGACCAGGCGCAAGCGATGACTCCGCCCTCCATCCTATCGCGGTCGGTGCGGTGCGGTCGCGCTTCTCCTGAAATCAGTCAGTTTGCCGATGAAAACATGGGAGGAGCTTGCATTCAGCGGAATTTCCGTTATGATTGCCAGCGCCATTTCGATATGAAACTTTTTTTTCAACAACGCCCTTCCTCCACCCCTGGGAATGCCACTCGTAAAGAATTTCCGCCGCTTTCCGGAGCCGACATTGCCGGCGTGGTGCAAGGCGGAGTCGGTGGCGATCTCTACCATTTCCTGCGCGTTAACCGTTGCCGGGTGATTTTCGGATTGCTCGATGTAGCCGGGCGCCGGGAAGAGAACCAGGGGATCGTCGATGCAGCGCGGCGCACTTTCCAGGAAGTTGGTCAGCAAAAATTTGCCTACGAAGAGGTCAACGAGGCCGACGCGATGATGGAGTTGTGCCTCGAACTGAATCTCAGCATTCGCAAGGCTGCTGCCGGTGTGCGTTCGTGCGCAGCTTTTCTGGGATGCTATAACGAAGAGCTGGGGACCATCTGTTACGCCAACGCCGGTCATACGCCCGGATTGTTGCGCGATCCATCGGGCATTACCGAATTGCCGGCGACTGGGCTGCCTCTCGGGCTGTTCTCTGCCTCAACCTACGAAGCTCCTACGGCTGCTATTCAAAAGGGCGCGTCCTTGCTCCTTGTCTCTCGCGGAGTGGTCGAAGCCGCACGCAAGAAGGAGGAATTTGGCTTGGATCGCGTGAAAGATCGGTTCGAGAATGCCTCCCAGGATAATGCCAATGAGATTGCCATGAGCATTGTTGATGCGGTTCGACAATACCTGGGAACGCCTCCGGAACATAACGATGTGACCGCCCTGGCTTTGGTGCGCGCTTTACAGAGCAGAGCTGCCAACGCATAGCAGCTCAACTCTCATCGAAAATAGTGGAACGGAAGGCAGTCGGAGATGCGAAGATATCTGTGTGGCCTGTGTCCCTTGGCCGCTTTGGAAACAGGTCATTCATGGGTTTCTTAGGTAGAACCACTACTATCCTGGCGCTAGTTTTAGTGTCTCTGTCGATTGCTCACTCGCAGCAGCCTGATTCGCCCTCGTCCTCAGCCCCGCAGCAGTCGACACAGCAATCCACGCAAGCGTCGCAAACGACACCGCCGTCCGCACAGCAAAGCCCTAGTTCCGAAGATGTTTTACGTCAGGAAGAGAAGCAGCGCGCCCTGGGCGTCGTTCCGATGTTTGGCGTGACTAGCGTCCACAACGCCCCGCCGCTCAGCAGCAAACAGAAATTTCGTCTGATGACGAAAAGCCTGCTTGATCCGTTCACTTTTGTCATTGTTGGCTTACAGGCAGGAATCAGTCAGGCCGAAGACAACTTTCCGGAATATGGACAGGGAGCATCCGGCTACGGGAAACGATATGGCGCGGCCTTGGCGGACTCCGCCGACAGTAATTTCTTCAGCAATTTCTTTTATCCGGTTCTTTTCAAACAGGACCCACGATATTTCCGGATGGGCGAAGGTCCAGTCAAGAAGCGAATTTTTTCGGCAGTCGAGCAGGAGTTCGTAGCGCACAAGGATTCGGGCGGAAGAACGTTTCACTTCTCGAATGTGCTGGGAGCGTTGACCGCGGGATCGATCTCGAATGCGTATTACCCCGAGCCCGATCGCGGATTCGGTCTGACCATGAGTCGGGCTGGCATCGCCTTGGGTTACGGGTGTCTGGGAAATGCGTTTCTGGAGTTCTGGCCCGACGTCGATCAAAAACTCTTCCACAAGAAACAAAGCCAGGCACATCCGGACGAGCCACCAGGAACGCCGCCGAAGTAGCAGGCTACAGCATCTGCGTGCCCCAGAGGTCATGCAGATGCAGCACGCCCAGCAGTTTGCCCGCTCCATCCACGACCGGCAGCGAAGTAATTTTTTTCTGCTCCATGATGTCGAGAGCGGCAATCGCGAACGTGTCGGGATCGACGACCTTGGGGGCGCGCGTCATGCACTCGGCTGCCGTCAGCTCAAGAATGTCTTTGCCATGATGTTCAAGCAGACGCCGCAGGTCGCCATCGCTGATCAGGCCCACCAGCTTTTCGTCGTCTACAACGGTCGTCATACCCAGGCCCTTGCGCGACATCTCGTAGATCACTTCACCCAGCGGGGTCGAAGAGCCGACTTGCGGTACAGAAGCCCCGCTATGCATCAGTGACGACACTCTCGCGAAGCGCTTGCCCAACTTGCCTCCGGGATGGAGGTTGGCGAAGTCTTCTTCCTTGAATCCACGGCTTTCCGACAGCGCGACCGCAAGCGCATCACCCAACGCGAGCATGGTAGTGGTCGATGCCGTCGGAGCCAAGCCCAGCGAGCAGGCTTCATGCGCGACCGAGCAATCCAGAGCCACGTCCGCAGCTTGCGCCAGCGTCGATGGGTTGATATGCGGCTGCGAATAAAGCTCGTCGCAGGTCATGGTGATCAACGGTACGCCCAGGCGTTTTACCGTTGCCAGCAACTGAAGAATCTCCTCAGTCTCCCCACTGGCCGATAAAGCCAGTACTACGTCGCCGCGGACCACCATTCCCAGATCGCCGTGCATGGCCTCGGCAGGATGCAGAAAGAGCGCCGGGCTTCCGGTAGAAGTCAGCGTAGCTGCAATCTTGCGCGCGATCAGCCCGCTCTTGCCCATACCGCTGACGACTACCCGCCCGGTGCAGGAGTCAAGCAACTGAACAGCTCGATCGAAGGCTTCCGCCATAGGTCCGGCCAGACGATCGGCCAGCGCGCGCAATGCTTCGGCTTCAATGCGAACTACGTTTTCGCCAGTATGTTTCATCGATAAAGGTGAGTTATTGCGTCGCCGGCCGCTGCATGAGCCCGCGAGAATCAAAGACAAGAGTCTGCTCTTCGTTTAGACCTTCGTTCATCTTGACATACTTGCCGTTGAAGGCGACATCCACCGAACCCGCATTCCCGGTGTAGACCACTACCTGATTTGCAGCCTGGATCGTCTTCACATCGGGCGGCTTGACGATACCCCGCACGACGTACTTACCATCCGCTTTGACGGAAACCCATGCGGGGCCTTTCGGACGAATGATTACTTCGAACTCACCGCTGGCCGGAGTAGCTTCGGTGGAAGTCAGCGAAGTTTGCTGAGGTTGTGTACCAGCAGCAGGGCTCGAAGAGCCGGGATTCGCGTTGGAAGGAGCCACTTGTTTTGCCGGCGGTTGCGTTGCAGTCTGTACCGCAGGCGGAGGAGCCGCATTGGTCGCCGCAGGAGGCTCTGTGCTGGTCGTCTGTGCCGTCGGCTCAACTGGTGTCGCCGCCGCTATCTGTTGCCTAAGCTCGCGACGGTGGTCCTGATAAGCTTTCCAGCCCCCGACGGCTCCCGCGGCAACCACCAGGAGAATCAAGACAGGAACCAGCGGGAAGCTGGCACGCTCGGGTCGATAATCGGAATGGAACGCGTGCTGATGCGCAATGACCTTGGTGTCGGGCGGCGCCTCTTGAGACGCTTCCAGGTAGGCGGCTACGGCCTCGTCCTCGTTCATCCCTACGCATTTTGCGTACGCCCGGACGTAAGCTTTGTTGAAGATGCCCCCAGGCAACAAGTCAAACTGCTCTTCCTCAAGCGCCAGCAACAGGCGGCGTCCGATTTTGGTGGAAGCAACGATCTCGTCCAGCGAGATGCCTCGCATCTCTCTTTGCTGACGTAGACGTTCGCCGAATGAGCCCAACTCTCCCACCTCTTTCCCGGACTCCCAATCCAGTCTACTCGGATTTCCTGCGGAATCATAAGGATACGTCTTGAGTAGTGTCAATCTGCGAGAGCCTGAGCAGGACGAACACCTTCGTCCTCTAAGGCCAATTTGGGGCAACCGGAACCGGCTGTTTCCATTTAAGATAAGCTCGATAAAACCATGCTTTTGGTTGTGTGGTTGATTTTCCTTTCTCGCCACTTCGATGATCGACCAGACTGGAAGTCGAAATTCGGATGAACTGCAGATCTTCCACGATGTAGCCAAGGCGCTGACGTCGTCACTCGACCTCGACACTGTCCTGCAGACCATTCTCGAGAAGATCGCCGCCTACTTCAAACCGGAGATGTGGTCTCTCATCCTGCTCGATGAAGAGACGCAGGATTTGTATTATGCGCTCGCCGCCGGCGCTGAGTCTGAGAGCATGAATGCTTTGCGCCTGAAAAGCGGCGGCAGTCTGGCGCGCTGGGTCGTAGAGCATGGCGAGGCGCTGGTCATTCAAGATGTAACCCGCGATACGCGCATTGATCCCCTGAGCACTGCCGACTTTTCACTCATATCCTGTTCCGTCGTCTGCGTTCCCATTCGCACCAGCACCAAGATCCTTGGCGTGATGGAGTTGGTCAACGGCGATATGAACATTTTGCTGCGCAGCGAAATGTTACTGCACGCCCTCGCCGACTACGCTGCCATCGCCATCGAAAACGCACGGGCGGTGCAGCGGATTCAGGAACTCAGCATCACCGACGACTGCACAGGCGTCTACAACGCTCGCCACATGATTACCGTTCTGGCGGAAGAGGTGCGACGCTCAGAGCGATTCGGCTACGAGTTCAGCATGCTCTTCATCGACCTGGACCACTTCAAAAAGATCAACGACAACTATGGCCACCTGACGGGGAGCAAGCTGCTCGGCCAGTTCGGCCGCAGCCTGCGCAAGAACCTTCGCCTGGTGGACGCAGCGTTTCGCTATGGTGGCGATGAGTTCGCGGTGTTACTGCCTCAGACGGGGAAGGATGCGGCGATCCAGGTGGCCTACCGCCTGACCAAGATCTTCCGAAACACGCAGTGGATGCTGGATGATGCTCGAACGGTTGCGTTAAACGCAAGCATCGGGGTTGCGACTTATCCTCAGGATGGGGCGAACTCACACGCCATCGTGCAGCGCGCCGATGAGTTGATGTATCAGGCGAAAGAAGCTGGCGGCAATACCATCGCGGTCGCCGGATCCGGCGTGATAGGCCGGGATAATCAGTCCGGCGTGGCCGGCTGAGCTTCAGTTGCCTGGGGCTGGCTGCCAGGTGTTGGGATTGGCGGGCGCGTTGGGATTCACTCCAAAATCCCACACATACAGGTTCATCTCGTCCGGTGTCAGCATCTCGACTACCGCGTACTCGCCGGCAGGCAGATTCTGCGCGGGAGTCAGCTTGATCCACTCGCCGGTTCCAAGCTTCTCGATGTTGACCGGCAGAAAACTTGCCTGCTGAGAGACTTTTCCGGCAATGCTGACCTTCACATTGCCGACGACCCGCGTGTCCTTCTTCACCGTAACCCGCACCAGGCGGAAGCGATCGTTCAGGGAAGAGTTGATCGGTCCTTCATCGATGTCGATGTAGATTGTGGGCCGGGGGGTGTGGGATTGAACCTGCGCGTGCTCGCCCTTGATCTCGAATGCCTGCTTATTGCTCGCCAGAGGATTGATGGTCGAGCGGAGCACGCTCTTCTTGGCGTCCTTGTTGACCTCGCTGCCATTCTGGACGATCTCCGCCAGCTCTGGCTTGTCTTTGAATTCATCGAAGAGGAAGACCCCGCCCGTTCCCGGCAGATTCACGCCAGGCGCGATTTCTGGCGAGTTGGCCTCCTCTTTTTCGCGAGCTTCTTTTTCTTCGGGGGTCTCAGCGATGTTAGGACGCAGTTTGCCGGTGTTCAGATCGGCGTTGTACTTGTTAGTTGCATCCCAGTCGATGAGAGATGAAGGGATGTCTTCCCATTCGTAGCGCTCAGAGCTCAGATAGTGCACCCGGTCGCCCTGCATTTCGTACTTCACCACCGACTGGTAGCTGCCGTCTTTCAGCACCAGCCTCTCGGTGGGCTCCTGCGCCTGGGCCGCCCAGGGGATGAGCGCAATCGCCGCCGCCGCAAGAAGCAGTCCAAGCAGAACGCGGTGAAAACGGGAGTTCATGTTTCTTAGTTTAGTCCCGCTTCGGCCTCACGAGTTAACGTCATGGTGGCGCCTGTGGGGCCGCGCAGTTTCATATTGCTGCCGTTAGGAGACACCGAATAGTTCAGGGTTCCCGCGGTAATCGTCGCCTCGCAGGTAAACGGTCCTTGCTTTTGCGTGTGCGAAGCCGAATTGAGAATCTGGATGTGATCCGCGTCCACTTTGATATTGGCATCGACCTGCGAAACCAGGGTGTCGTTGCCTTTGATGCAAGTCGCGATCTCCCGCACTTTGCCTTCGTTAGTGTCGGCATTGTTGTAGAACGACAAGCGAAGCATCTTCTTCAAATTCCCGTCGCTCTGTATTGGAAAGGACCAAGTCCCATAGATAGGAGAGGGGAGCACGCTACTGCTTGCCGGATCCTGGCGAGCCAGCTCCATGATGTCAGGCGTGCCGCCTGGATCGGTGATGGTGAGGCGATTGTGGTCGTCGGAGAGCGTGTAACTCCAAAGCCCGGGATCCACGTCGGCCTTGCAATCCGAACCCAACTCCCCCTTCTGGTTGTCGCTGGCGTGCCTGAGGACACGAATCGTGCTGGCCGTGATCTCGATGGGAGACGTTGCGCGCGCGATGACCGCACGGTAATTCCCCTGGCACAGACCGCGTTACCACCAGCTCATCTGTATTCCTGGTGCGGTTGTGGCGAAACTCGTGCCGGATCGGGTCCGTCGCCGGATTGCCGGGAGGATACGAGTACCAGGTTCCATATAAATACTGCATGTCGTTGGTGGGAGCTTTAGCGGCTTGGTTGGCCTGAGCCAAGGAAGGCAAGGCACAAACAGGAGAAACAATGGCGTAGCTACAAGCAGAACTAACGGCAGAAAACTACCGCAACGAGGAAATCGATTTCGAAGGGGAATAGCGCAGCAAATCGAACGAAGGCTAGGCGCCTCCCCACTGAGCCTTGCCGGCGGGCACGCCGACGCTGATGATTTGGTCCAAACGTGATTTTTCATTGCCTGCTGGAGTGCGACCAGCGCGCTTGACGACGTACATGGCTTTGTCGGCGGCAGCGTGCAGTTGGTCCGGATCGCTTCCATCTTCAGGATACAACGCCAAACCGATGCTGAGCCCGGTCCGAACCTGCAATCCCTGAACGTTCAACGGAGCCGCTAAAGCCGAGTCGAGCGCGGCGACCAAGGCAATCGCTCCGTGTTTGTCCGGCACCTCGCTTACCAAAGTAAATTCATCTCCGCCGGAGCGAGCCAGGGTGTCGCTTTCGCGAATCCGCCCGCTCAATTGCACGACCACGGCCTGCAACGTCATGTCGCCGATGCGGTGCCCGAAGGTGTCGTTCACATCCTTGAAATGGTCAAGGTCCAATAACAGAACCGCGACCTTATTGCCGGTTCGGCGCGCGTGCGCCAGAGCCTGGTCCAGACGATCGTCCAGCAATCGACGGTTAGGCAAGCCGGTCAGTTCATCGTGATAGGCCAGATAATTGCTGCGCTCAATCTGGTCCTCCAGCAACGTGAGGATCATGCCTACAGCAACCAGGTACTTGGGAATATTCCAAACTTCGGCATCGATTTGGACATTCGGATAGCGGTTGTCAAACAGCCAGGAGATGGGGAAGACCATTCCCCAGAGGCCAAATCCGGCAACGGTGGTCAGGACGCCGGCACTGGACCGGCCGTGATGCTTCCAATACAAGGCGCCGGCCGCCAGATTCAGCACGGTCAGAATAACCGTGATGCCTAAGTCACTGCTTCCGACGGCAACCGCCCACATGGTCAAGGCACACGAAGCGATGGTTCCGGCAATTACGCCCGCAGCGTACCATCGGCCCCGCGTATGCAGCTTACAGAAGACGGCCAGAGGTGCAACTGCGCCCGCGGCGACAATAACGTAATAAAACGCGTGGCTGGAAATGTCCCAGATCGCGCCATTGATGAATGCGAGGCAAGGTATGCCGATGGCCGCAACCATCAGCGCTTGCCGGCGCCAATTGCTGGCAATGCCGGCGACCGACGTCAGGAACGCAATCGTCGCCAGCACCAGGCAATCAAGGCTGGCCGCCGTCAGTAGGTTGCTGATCTGTCCGGTGGATGGACTTAGAAATTGCGCTGTGAAATGCAGCAGCACCAGAATCCAGCCGGCCAGCCAGAGGTGCAGACGCTCAGTTGTTTCCTTTCGCGAGATGGCCCAAAACACAGCAACAAGCACGGCCAGAGCGATCAGGTTTGGCAGCGTAGAAAAAGTCATGACACAAAGTGGCGTTTAGTATCACAGAGTATGACAGCATTTAGGGAGGCGAACGAAGCAAAATCAGAACGCAGAAGCAGGAATTGCGTAAGGGTAAGCCATTTTTTGAAATTTAAGGGGTCTCCGATACCACGGAAGTTGTAGAGCCGCCAGCATCTGGCTTTCGCTCGTCACGGTCCCAAAAGGGAAAAGCCGGAGTTTCGTCCGGCTTCCCGATTTGAAACCTAGCTAGTCCTAGCGGACTTTGACGTCCGGTTCTACCGACATGCCAGGCCGCAGCAAGCCGTCTTTGTTGAAGTCAGGCTTGTCGTTACCGTCGAAGTCGATTCGCACCGGAATGCGTTGCACCACCTTGACGTAGTTACCGGTGGCGTTTTCCGGAGGCAGCAGGCTGTATTTCGCCCCAGTCGCGCCTCCGACATTGGAGACGTGGCCGTCCCACTTCCTGCCGCCATAAGTATCTACGCTGATCTTCACCGCCTGGCCGGGACGCATATGAGCCAACTGCGTCTCTTTGAAGTTGGCCGTCACCCAGACATCACGCAACGGAACGACCGCCATCAGGTCTTGCCCTATGGCAACGTTCGAACCTACCTGCACCGAACGCTTGCCGACGATACCGTCTACGGGAGCGGTGATGGTGGTGTAAGAGAGATTGAGTTGAGCCTGATCGAGAGCGGATTTTGAGCGTAGCGCCTGCGCATCGGCTGAATCGGCCTTCGCTTTGGTCGCGGCCACCGTGTTCGGCGTGGCCTGCGCATTTTTCACCTCAGCGTTCGCCTGTTCTATGCGCGACTGCGCCATCTTCACCTGCGCCTGGGCCGCCAGCAGTGACGCCTGCCGCGCCTGCACGGTAGCATTCGCTGCCGTCGCCGCTGCGGTGGCTGCGTCGAACTGCTGCTGCGATATTTCACGTTTACCCAACAACTGCTGATAACGCTGCACATCGGTATTCAGCTTCAGCGCGTCAGCCTGTGCCTCGATCACTTGCGATTGTGCGGCATCCACTTGCTTCTGGGCAGCCGCGACGCCTGCCTGTGCGGAGTCCATATCGGCAGACGCCGAACGAATCTGGCTGAACGATCCAATGCTGGAGACCGGCACGCCATAGCGCGCGGCTTCGGCTTGCGCCTGCGCATCCTGGAAGTCGGCGCGCGCGCGCTCTAAAGCCACGTTGTAGTCGGTCGGGTCAATCACCACCAGGACGTCGCCCTTATGCACGATCTGACCATCGTCGAAGTTGACCTTGATGACGTGACCATTCACGCGCGCACTGATGGGATAGATGTGGCCGTCGATCTCGGCGTCATCCGTGTCTTCCCACTGCCGGCTCTCCCACCAGAACCAGCCCACCAGCACCACGGCTACGATAGCGATCAGAAACACAACAGGCTTGGCCGCGGGATGCTTCTGGAAGAAACCGCGACGATCCTCCTCTGGCTGCCGGGCCTCGGGATCGTGGTGCTCCTCGCGATTGTCTCCTTGCGGCGAAGTGCGTTCGACTTCTTCTGGTTTTGCGGTCGTCGGACTCATCTGTTTTTCACCTGTCTAGTTATTCATTATGATTCGCAGCCGCCATGCCTTTTCCACTCTCCTGATTCGTCGGCATGGAGGGCAAAGTTGCAGCCGAGGCATGGAAGCCGTTTGCAGAACCGTTCGCCGGTACAGCTTCCTTCAAATCGGAACGATCATCAGACGAACTTGGATTGGTCGTGGTTGCAGGCGCAGGAGCCGTCGGCGCGTTCGGTGTAGTGGCCGGGGCATTCGGGTTGGAGGATGGATTCCCCGGGTTTGCCGGAACCACACTGCCGGCCTGCGACAGATACTGCTTCACCGCCTGCTCTGCATTGCCGATGGCCCGCGCCAGAAGCACCTTCCCGATGTTGTATCCGTACAGGCTGGCGATGTATTGCTCGTTCGCCGAGGCCAATTGCTGCTGCGCCTGGATGACTTCAACGTTGTTGGTCACGCCGGCGGAGAACCGGTCCTGCGACTGGTCCAGCGTCTGCTGGGCGTAATCCAAGCCGGTCTTGGCGACTTCCACTTGCTCAGCCGCCGCCTTCAGGTCAAGCAGAGCGTCCTCGATGTCCTGTTCAATGCTGCCACGCAGGTTGTCGACCTGCGCCTGGCGCTCCTTCAGCGTCGCCCTGTATTGCTGCACATCGGCTTCAACCTTGCCGCCCTGAAAGATTGGAATATTCAGTGTTGCGGCGGCAGTCCAGTTCGGCGCCATGGTCCCTGGGGTGTAGCCCAGTACTCCATAGTCGCCATTAAATGCGATAGAAGGCAGACGCTGCTGCCACGCGGCTTGCTCGTTGAATTGAGCAGCCTTCAAAGAGGCCAGCGCGGCCTGATAGTCCGGGCGCGTTTGCAACGCCCGCTGATAGGCGTTCTCCGTTTCGGCTTCCGGCAGAGGCTGGTACGGCACGCGATTCACCAAGCGGAATTTTTGCCTCACCGGCAGGCCGATAACGCGCGCCAGCGAAATGCGTTGCTTCTCCAGATCGTTCTGCGCCTGGATTAGCAACGATTGCTGCGTCTGCAGTTGTACACGAGCTCGCAGGGTATCGATCTGAGGAGCGAGGCCGGCGTTCTCCTGGTCCTCGGCCAACTGATAAAGGGCCTGGGCCGCCTTGAGTTCGGCTTCAGCCGCGGTGACGCGCGACTCTTGCGCGATCGTGAGCAGGTAGTTGGCTCCCACCGCGAGCACCACAGTATCCCGCGCATCGCGGTAATCGTACTGCGAAGCTTTGACGTCCTGGCTGGCCGCATGCAAGCTGGTGATGTAGTGAAGATTCAGTGGAGTCCACGATCCGCTTGCCTGTAACTCCGACAGGCTGAAGGGTCCAATCGAAGAGGGAATTCCGGGAAAGTTAAAGCCGAACGCTTTCAGGTTGAGCTTTTGCTCTTCTTCCGTGAATCCGCCATTCACCACTGGCATAAGATTGCTGAGAGCGCGCAGGCGGGCCGCCCGCGTCTGCTCGGTAGCGCGTTCGCTGAGATACAGGCCCAGGTTGTACTTCAGTCCGCGATCCAACGCATCCTCGATCGGAAGGTCGATGACTTGATCGGTAGCCTGTCCTTGGGGGATTGAACCGCTGTAGGGGTCCTGCGACCGCTGAATCACTTGCTCTGCCGACGGAAGACTGGTTAGACCCTGGCCGCTCTGCACCTGCCCAAAGACCGTGCCCTGAGACAGTAGAAGCGTGGCGGAGCCTAAAATCATCCAACCGACTGCGAACTTGCGACGTACTAGATTGCTTTCGGGTCTGTCCATGATGTAATTAGTACATACATGCATGTATCAATTTTAACCGACTACAAACGCTTTAGATGTGCTCCGATGCAGTCGCGTTGCGTAAAATCGGCATCCAATACCGAGCGACCTCGGCACCTAATTGAGGATAAATGAAATCGCGTTCCGCCACATCCCGGCACCAGGAGCGCTCCGAAGCAACTCGTGCCCGTCTGATCCGCGCAGCAGAGAAAATTTTTGCGCGTGACGGCTTCGAAGCCGCCAAACTCCAGGAAATCGCTGCCGAAGCCGGTTACACCCGCGGCGCCTTCTACGCCAACTTCGAGAGCAAGGAAGACCTGTTCCTCGCCCTGCTCGAGGGAGAAATTTCTTCGCGCATCAGCACGGTTGAGCAGATGACGAGAGACCTTACCGATCCAAAAGAGAAACTGCACGCCTTTCGCGAATTCTTTCTCACCATCTGCCAGGACCGCCGCTGGAGCCTGCTGGCGCTGGAATTCAAACTCTTCGCCGTGCGTCATCCGGAAGTTAAAGCGCGCCTGACGGCCATGAATCGACGCCTCGTCGGTCCGCGCATCGGCCTGTTACAGGCCATCATGGAAGGCTCAGGACGCAAGCTGCCGACCTCGCCGCAGGCGGTGGCCATGTCGTTATCGGCCGTCACGAATGCGCTGAGCCTTGAACACATGCTCGACCGCAGTCTGATGCCCGAGACCGCGCTGAAAGAAATCCTCGCAAACTATTTCGATAGCCTGACCGCCGGCACAACGACAATGATGCGGTGAAGCAGGACTGGCAGATTCCCACGAAGAGGCCGCAGCGCCGGACGCTGTTGAACTAAGAACAGCGCTAGGATAGCGCGTAGCTGTTGAGCTTGGTGTATTTCGCTCCCGAGGGCGAGAGCTTGCTTTCGTACAGGCAGAATTCTTTCGCCGTCATCGCTGCCGAATTCGGCGGGCGCAACCCCGTCCAGTTTGATTCCCACAACTCGCAATCCGGGAGCGCTGCTTTCTCCGCGAACCGGGCGTGGCCGGCCGCTTCCTGCACGCGCCAGCGTGAGGTGCGGCGTATAGGGAGCAGCTTCCTGCTTGAATCCCAAGGGCCGCAAAGCTTCGCCGATCTTCGTTGCCAGTTCCTGCAAGCGCTCGTCCGACTCGATGCCGACCCAGAAGACGCGCGGCGATTTTGCATTCGGAAAGAAGCCGGTCCCGCGAAAGGTCAACGGAACAGACGCTGCCTGCACCTGCTGTAACGCGCTACGAATCTCGACGAGCTTCTCCGTTTCGCCGATGAACTGCAGCGTGACGTGAAAGGTTTCCGGACCTACCCAGCGCACATCGGGTGCATAAGCGCGCATCTGGTTGCGAAAGTCGCCGAGGCGCTGCCGAATCTGAGGATCGATATCGAGGGCTACGAACAGTCGCATATCTACATGAGCAAACGGCGCACCATGTCGAGCGCCATCTGGCTGGCCCAGCGCCGCACACGCTCACGGTCCCCGAAGAAACGGCGATGCTGTACATCATTCTTGAAGCCGTTGGAAACCGCGATGTAGACCAGGCCAACAGGTTTTTCTTCCGTGCCACCGCCGGGTCCGGCGATGCCGGTGACACCCACGCCGATATCGGCCTTGCAGATCTCGCGGATATTCTCCGCCAGCGCCAGCGCGACTTCTTTGCTTACCGCGCCGTGCGCCTCGATCATCAGCGGAGGAATGTCGGCAAACAGCGTCTTGAGATCATTGGAGTAAACTACCGCGCCGCCGAGAAACGAACGCGAGCTGCCCGCAACCGACGTCAGCCGCTCGGCGATCATGCCGCCAGTGCACGACTCCGCTACCGCCAGCTTCAGGTTGCGCATCTGCAAGTAATAGTTGACGATCTCTTCCATCGATTCGCCCTGCGCGGAAAATAAGGCGTCGTCGAACTCGTCCTCCAGTTCGCCGGCCAATTTGTCTACCGCGGCCTGCGCCTCATCGAGCGTGGCTCCGGTGGCGCGCAGATGAAACTCCACCTGCCCCTGTGCGGCCAGCACTGTGGTCTCAACGTTCGCATGCCGGGTATAAATCGGAGCGGCGCGCAGATCGACTGCCGATTCGCCCATCATCGCCACTTTGAGCACACGTGACGCCATCGCTGCCGGCGGGACTTTGTCACGCAAGCGCGGCTCACACTGCTGCTGCCACATTTCACGCAGCTCGTGGGGAGGGCCGGGCAACAAAACGATGATGCGCGGCTTGCCTTCAAACTCCGTCTCCAGCCACTGCCCGGGAGCCGTGCCTTTGGTATTCGGCAATACGACCGCCTCATCCAGAAGATCGGCCTGCTGCGCGTTGTTCTCCGGCATGGTGATGCGCCGGTCGGCGAAGCGCTTGTACATTTCGGCTACCAGGGCGTGATCGCGCTTTAGCTGGATGCCCAGCGCTTCAGCTACAGCCTCGCGCGTCAGATCGTCTTTGGTAGGACCAAGGCCGCCCATGAAGAGAACGAGATCGGAGCGCCCAATTGCGGTGCGCGCGGCGGAAACGAGATGCTCGAGATTGTCGCCGACGACGGTCTTGAACGCGACAGAGATCCCCAGCTGGTTGAGACGCTCAGTGAGGAAAAGGGAATTGGTGTCCTGGCGGTACGGAGTCAGCATCTCCGAGCCAATGGCGATGATTTCCGCGATCACAGATTTAAGTCTAGCACCGCGATTTGCGGGGCAGGAGTGGGGAAGTATTGGTAACGCAGCGGACCAGCCATGGAAGAGATTACGATAGCGGAGGCAGCGCGCGGCCTTCGATGCCCCACGAGAGGTGGTGCACACTGCTGGTGGTCGCCAGAACTGCCGAGCCACCCGGCCCAAATGCCAGCCCCACAAGATTGTGACCTGATACAACCAGCGAGGCCTTCCGATCGGGCGTGATTTTCACGATCCCACGCCGTCCGTTGAGCGAAGCGGCTATGTACAGGTTGTCGTCCACGTCGACGGCAACTCCCTGCGGCCGTCCAAGCCCGCGATAGAAGACACTGACTTCACCGTGCGGATCGATCTGATGCACGGCATCAAAGCTGGAAGTGGTGGGGCCGGTCACGTACAAATTGCCGTTGTTGCCAAATGCCAGGTGGTAGGCCGCAATGCTCGGCTCCAGCATGGCGAAGACAAAGATCTGACGGTCATGCCCGATCTTGAAGATCGTGCCGCTGCGGTCGCCGACATAAAGATTGCCTTCGCGATCGAAGGCCAGGCCAGTCGCGACCCCCATGCCCTCGGCGTACGACGACATGGTCCCGTTCTGTGCCACGCGATAGACCGTTCCGTCAAAGCGCGACGAAACATACAGACTTCCCGCTCGATCGAAGGCCAGTCCCGTGGCATTCATCATCTCGTTTACGAACGGCTTGACGGTGTAGTTGGCGTCAATGCGGTAGATGGCAATGGGGACCTTTTGTCCGCGCGAGCCTGAAACCGTGACGTAAATGTTGCCTTGCGCGTCGACCGCTGGATTGGTAACCGGATGCAGGCTCTCGGCGATGGACGTGGCGATTCGTACTTCGCTGGGATTGCTGCGGGAACCATTCGTTGCCACTACCACTTGTCCGGAGGCGGCGCCCTCAGGCACGCGCGCCACGATGAACTGGTCGGAGCTGATGACGACGGCGCCGTCGAGATCGCCGAAGCTGACCCGTGGACGCCGCAGGTCGCGCGGGCCCAAGCCGCTTCCGATGATGCGAATCTCTCCGCCGGGCAGAGCGCAAACGGGGTCGATCGCCTCGATGTGAGGGTGCCCGTTCACGTTCTTCGCGCCCACCTTACGTTCCATCGTTGCTCCCGTTCGCGCGGTTAGCGCAGAACGCCGAAGTGCAGTAGCACCTGCAATACCAGCAATCCGTAAACCCCTGCGCCCAGATCGTCCACCATGATTCCGGTACCCTCGGGCAATTTTTCCAACTGGCGCACCGGAGGCGGCTTCACGATGTCGAATACACGGAAAAGTATAAAGCCCGCAAGCAGCGCTGGCCACACGATGGGACACGCAATCAGTGTAACCAGTTGCCCGGCAACCTCGTCGATGACGACGTGGGATGGGTCTTTGCGGCCGCATCCGCGCGCTTCCAGTGTAGCCGCAGGTATGCCGACAGCGGTGACCCCGACAATCAGCAGCAGAATGACCGGAACTTGTGCGCCTGCAGGGAGGTGCGAGGCCAGCAGCCACCACAGCAGAGAAGTCGCCAGCGCGCCCCAGGTTCCCGGCCCAGGCCGCAACCGCCCTGCGCCAAAGAACGTCGCCACCATCGTCGCCCATACGGGCGCAGGTGCCTGGGTTAAGTCCGGCTCAGTTTGGCTTTTTGTCATCGTAATCGGACGAGCTGAAATCTTCAGACTCCGGATCGTTCAGCGGCGAGGAGATTACATAAGCGCCGCTGGCCCACTTGCCCAGATCGATGACACGGCAGCGATCGCTGCAGAAGGGGAAGTCCGGATCGGTCTTCAGCACGATCTTCCGGCAGGTTGGGCAACGTAGGCTGAGGGTGTGTTTCTTCATGAAGCAGTGGTCAGTGGTCAGTGGCCAGTTGTCGGTTGTCAGTTGTCGGTTGTCAGTTGTCAGTTGTCAGTTGTCAGTTGTCAGTTGTGCGATGCCGCTTGCAAATACCGGGTGCCCCATCCTCCTCGCCTTCTTTTGGTGAGAGGGTGGGAGCGGCGCGTCTCCACATTGAACGCCCGCAGCTACAACAGCCTCGCCACCACATCGTACTCGTGCGCCTCGGTAATCTCGCAACGATAGAACTCGCCCTCGCGCACATTCTCGTGGTCGCCGAAGTCGTTCACGTATACGATGCCATCGATCTCCGGCGCGTGCACTGCCGTGCGGCCCTGCCAAAGCAGGTCGGTTTCTTCCGATGGGCCTTCCAGCAACACATCGAATTGCCTGCCAATGAGCGCGCGCTTTTTCTTACGGCTGATTTGCTTCTGGATCGACATCAGCTTTTTCCGCCGCCGCTCGATCTCTCTCGCCGGAACCTTCTCTCCCAACTCGAAGGCCTTCGCGCCTTCTTCATCGGAGTAGCCGAAGACGCCCAGCCAGTCGAACTGCGCATCGCGCACGAACTGGCAGAGCTGCTCGAAGTCCTGCTCGGTCTCACCCGGGAAGCCGACGATGAACGACGTCCGCAACGTGAGATCGGGAATTGTCCGCCGCATCTTGTCGATCGAGCGCAGAAATATCTCCGCGCCGGCTCCGCGCTTCATGAGCTTCAGAACGTTCGGTGCGGCGTGTTGCAACGGCACGTCGATGTACGAGCAGATCTTCTCGTGCGCGGCAATCGTCTCCAGCAGCTTGCCGGTAATCTTGTTGGGATAGGCGTAGAGGAAGCGCACCCAGCGCAGCTCTTCGATTTGCGCCAGCCGCTCCAGCAGAAGCGCCAGGCCGTCTTTCAGGCCGAGATCTTCGCCATAGCAAGTCGTGTCCTGACCGATCAGGGTAATTTCGCGCACACCCTGCTTTTCCAGTCGCTGCGCCTCGGCCACCACCGACTCAAAACGACGCGAGCGGAACTTGCCGCGCAGCTGCGGAATGATGCAGAACGCGCAGGGATGATCGCAGCCTTCGGCGATCTTGATGTAGGCCGACGCCTTCGGCGTAGCCAGCATCCGCGGCGTGTTCTCGTCGTAGAGATAATTCGGCAGGTCGGCGACCGCCCCGTCCCACGCGTCTTTCGAGAAGCGTCCGGCCTGTTCGCGGGCTTCGCCTTCCGGGCGCGAGTTCAGAATCACAAACGCCGGATCCGTGGCGGCCGAAGCAGGCGACAAGCCCGCGGCACTCAGAATCTGCTCCAGCTCTCCGGTGCCCACTACGGCGTCGACTTCAGGGATGTTCTTCTGGATCTCGTTGCGATAGCGTTCGACCAGGCAGCCGGCGACGATTAGCTTCTGCGCGCGCCCGGCAGTCTTGAGCTGCGCCATCTCCAGGATGGTGTCGACCGACTCCTGCTTGGCAGTGTCGATGAACGAGCAGGTGTTGACGACGATGATGTCGGCGTCTTCGGCCCGTGGCGTGATTTGCGCGCCGCCCTGCGCCAGCAGACCCATCATCACCTCGCTGTCCACAAGGTTCTTGGGACATCCGAGGCTGACAAATCCAATCTTCTTCGGAATGGAAGTAGCTGCGGACTGCGGCGCCTCGACGGCGTCCAGCAGAGCTACAGAATCGCGTTTCGGCTGCATGGAATCCTTCTATTTTAGCATTTGTCGGAAGGTCGTTTCCTGCATGCGTTGCCGCTCGCCTCGCGCACTCGCGCGGAAATGCTATATTGGAATTCGTCGGGCGCTGGTCCCGCGCAACGCAATCTTGTGAATCCCGCCAGGTCCGGAAGGAAGCAACGGTAGCAGGCTAGTGCGTGTGCAGCGGTCAACTGGCGCCTGGCTTTTTTAATCCGTTCTTCGCTTCTCGCCTCTCGCTTTTCGTCTCTGAATACTCATGCGCAGCGCGTTTTGAGGCTTGGGACGTCAACTCCGCTATCAGATTTGGAACCACTAAACTGCAGCATCGGGAGCTTGAGCTGCGAATGGCCGCAGTGGATGGCGACGCGCGAAAAGCGATCGGCGACCCGCGGCACTTCTCGTAGACATTCCCCTCTTCAATCCTGCAAAATGAATGGTCATTCATCTGGAGCATTCTATTGTCTACTGCACGACGCGCTAAGATTACCGCTCTCGGCACTTACGTACCTCCTCGCCTCCTTACCAATAAAGATTTAGAAACAATGGTCGACACGACCAACGAGTGGATCCTGGAGCGCACCGGCATCCGCGAACGCCATCTGGTCGACAAGGGGGTAGCGGCCAGTGACCTCGCTGTGGAAGCCGTAAAGAACCTGCTGGCCTCGCACCCGTTCGACTTGCAGGAGGTCGATCTCATCGTCGTGGGCACGGTCACGCCCGACATGATGTATCCCTCCACTGCGTGCCTTGTGCAGCATAAACTTGGCATCCACCGCACTTGGGGCTACGACGTCTCCGCCGGCTGCTCAGGCTTCGTCTATGCCCTGAGTTCCGGGGTGCAGTTCATCGAGTCCGGCCGCTACAAGAAGGTGCTGGTGATCGGCTCAGATGTAAATTCTTCGATGACCGACTTTACCGATCGCGCCGTATGCATCATCTTTGGCGACGGCGCCGGAGCCGTGTTGCTGGAACCGGCGGAAGAAGGCGAAGAGGGCATCATCGATTTTGTCGCTCAGGTGGAGGGTGTCGGCGGACAGTATCTCAATATGCCTGCCGGCGGCAGCCTCAATCCTGCCTCGCACGAAACTGTCGATCAGAAGATGCATTATATCCACCAGGACGGGCAGCAGGTCTTCAAGTACGCCGTGAAAAAAATGTCGGAGATGACAGAGCGAATTCTGGAGAAGAACAAGCTCACCGGCGCCGATGTCGATTGCTTCATCGCCCACCAGGCCAACAAGCGCATCATCCTGGCGACCGCCGACCGTCTCAAGATGCCAATCGAGAAAGTCATCATCAACATTGATCGTTACGGTAATACCACGGCGGGGACAATTCCTCTGGCGATGAAGACTGCCATCGAAGAAGGCAAGCTCAAGAAGGGCGACACGGTACTGCTGGCTGCTGTCGGCGCAGGCTTTACCTCGGGAGCCGCGCTGCTGCGCTGGGCCTTCTAGAACTGGAACCAAACTAAACCAAGACTCGTATCATGGGTCATGCGATCAACCCGCCAGGATCCTTTCCTTTTCTTGCGGCCGATGTTCCTCTTCGCCGTTTTGCTGGTTTTGTCAGGTGCCGTTTGTGCTGCCGACAAACCTGCGTCCGATCTGGTTCTGGTGGGCGCCACGGTTTACCCATCGCCCACGGCCGCGCCCATCGAGAATGCCGTCATCGTCATTCGCGACGGCAAGATCGCTGAAATTGGCCCGGACGGACGAGTCAAGGTTCCCAAAGGCCTTCCGTTCATCGATTGCGGTGGCAAGGTCATTACCGCCGGTTTCTGGAACAGCCACGTTCACTTCATCGAGCCGGTTTGGGATGCTGCCGAAACAGCGCCTCCCGCGAAACTTGAACCGCACATGCAGGAGATGCTCACGAAGTGGGGCTTCACTTCGGTCTTCGACATCGGCTCCAATCCGTACCATACGGTGCCACTGCGTCAACGGGTCGACGCCGGCGAGATCGCGGGCCCGAAAATCTATACCACTGCGGGCGAAATCCTTCCGGAAAACGGTATCCCGGTTTATGTGCCGAAAGAAATCGCCAGCCAGTTGAAGCCATTCGAAGCGGCAACGCCGGCTGATGCTGCACGATTGGCGCGTCAGTCGCTGGGCATGGGCGCCGACGGCATCAAGCTGTTCACCGGCTCTATCATGGGCCATGGCAAGATCGTACCCATGCCCGCGAATGTCGCCCGCGGCGCGGTTGAAGTCGCGCATGCCGCCGACAAGCCGGTCTTCGCTCATCCCTCCAACCACGTAGGAACTGACAATGCGCTGGCCGCCGGCGTAGACATTCTGGCCCACACCATTCCCATCGAGGACGGTTTCACCAAGGACGAGTTGTCCACCATGAAGGCGCAGCATACGGCGCTGATTCCGACTCTGACGCTGTGGGAGGTGGAGCTGGAGAAGGAGCATGCCAAGCCGGAAGACGAGCAGGCGTTCGTCGAGCGCGGCGTCAACGAGTTGAAGGCGTTCTTCGATCAGGGCGGTACGGTGCTGTTCGGCACCGATGTCGGTTACACCCAGCACTACGATACGACCGAGGAGTACGTGCTGATGGCGAAAAGTGGCATGAAGTGGCAAGACATTCTGGCCTCGCTCACCACCAACCCCTCGACGTTCTTCAAGGCAGGAAGCGGCAAGCTGGAGAAGGGTAGCGCCGCGGACCTGGTCGTGCTCAACGGCGATCCCGCGAAGGATGTCGGTAACTTCGCCAACGTCGCTTACACCATCCGGGCCGGTCAGGTGATCTACAAAAAGTAGATCCTCCCCCAATACACATTCCAAGGTGACTCATCGACCGTCACAGCGCCGGGTGAGCGGTGTCGCTGCGGGCCCGCTACGGCTGTGCAATCCTGCGAACCGCAAAGCTGAAGCAGAGATGAGGGCCTTATGGAAGTTACCGTTGAGCATCTGGGAGCAGTGCAGTTCGAGATCAAAGCGCGGCAGCACACCGTCGTTAGCGATCAGCCGCCGGAGAGCAAGGGATTCGATGAAGGCATGACGCCTCCGGAACTGCTGCTGGCGTCGCTGGGTTCCTGCGCCGCGTTTTACGCGGTCGATTACCTGGTGCGGAACAAGATCGAGCGCGAGGGGGTGAAAGTGCGCGTCACGGCCGAGAAAGTCAAAGGGCCGTTCCGTCTCGACAACTTCAACATCGAGGTGGAAGTGCCAGGAGGGCTGGACGCCGTCCAGCTGAAGGGCTTGGAAGAGGCAGTACACCGCTGCCTGATCCACAACACTCTGCTACAGCCGCCAAAGATCAACATCGCAATCCAGGCCGCGGTGCTGACAGCATAGTTCCGCGATCGACGGTGCGAGCACTTCGTGCCGTCGCGTATTACTTGGCCTTGAGTTTTTCTCGCTCCTTCGCCACCTCCAGCGGCGACACCGGCTCGGTCATGCGCGCCGGATCCAGAATCTCTTTAATCTGCTCTTCGGTCAGGTCTCCGCGCGAGCGCGCAATGTCGATGATCGACTTGCCGGTCTTCACCGATTCTTTCGCGATCTCCGCCGCTTTGGCATAGCCGATATAGGGATTCAGCGCGGTCGCCAGCGACACCGTGCTCTGCACGTAATAGTCGGTGCGGTGCTGGTTCACGGTGATGCCCTTGATGCAGAAGTCCGTAAACTGCCCAAGCATGTTGGTCATGATGGTGATCGACATCAACACGCTGTAAGCCATGGTCGGCATCATGACGTTGAGCTCGAGTTGGCCTGCCTGCACCGCCAGCGCCACCGCCGCGTCGTAGCCGACGACCTGGAACGAAACCATCGCCGCCAGCTCCGGAATCACTGGATTGATCTTGCCCGGCATGATCGACGAGCCCGGCTGCAGCGCCGGCAGATTGATCTCGGCAAAGCCGGTGTTCGGCCCCGACGACAGCAGACGGAGGTCGTTGGAGATGCGAATCACCTCCAGCGCCAGGTTGCGCAGCGCGGAGCTCACACTCGACATCGCCAGATTCGACTGCATCGCGTAGCGCATGTCATCGACGACGTGCAGCTTCTGTCCCGAAATGCGGGCCAGTTCCGCGACCGCCTTGTGCCGATAGTCTGGATGCGTGTTGATGCCGGTACCCACAGCCGAGCCGCCAAGCCCGATCTCGCGCAGCAGATGCGATTGCTCCTCAATCGATTTCTTCGCGCGCTTGATCGCGCCGGCATAGGCGGTGAACTCCTGCCCCAGGCGCATAGGAACGGCGTCCTGCATATGCGTGCGGCCTGACTTCAGGATGTGGTGAAACTCTTTTCCCTTCGCATCGAGCGCCTCGATGAAGCCGTCGAGCGCCGACGTAGAGCTTCTCCAACTCCAGCAGCGTCGCCAGTCGCATCGCTGTCGGGAAGACGTCGTTGGTCGACTGGCCGTAGTTGACGTGGTCGTTGGGATGAACGTGCTTGTACTCGCCGCGCGCGCCGCCCAGCAGCTCCGAGGCGCGGTTGGCGATGACCTCGTTGCTGTTCATGTGGAAGCTGACGCCCGCGCCCGCCTGGAATACATCGACGGGGAAGTGCTCGTCCCACTTGCCTTCCTGAACTTCTTTCGCCGCTTCGACAATCGCCTTCGCCGTCTTCTCGTCGATGAGCCCCAGCTCGCGATTGGCCAGCGCCGCCGCTTCTTTCACCATCGCGATGGCGCGGATCAGCGTGCGATGAGCGCGCAGCCCGCTGATAGGAAAGTTCTCGACCGCGCGCGCCGTCTGAATGCCGTAGTAAACGTGGCCGGGAATTTCCTTGTGTCCGAGAGAATCTTTCTCGACGCGAGTCGCCCGCTTTTCCTCTGACATTAAGCACTCCTGTGGGATTGATGATGGAGCGTGGACGCAGGTTTCGTCCAGTGGTGAGGCGCTAGCCTTCAGGCCAGCGTCCGGTGTACGAAGTGCGTTGAACCAACTTAGGAGGCAGAGCCGGCCTTCAGGCCAGCGTCCGCTGGGCAAAGTGCGTTGCAACAGCCTAGGAGGTAGAGCTGGCCTTCAGGCCAGCGTCCCGTGTGGGGCGTGCGTTGAACCAGCTAAGGAGGCAGAGCCGGCCGTCGAGCCAGCGTGCGGTGTGCGAAGTGTGTTCAACCAGCTCAGGAGGTAGAGCTGGCCTTCAGGCCAGCGTCCGCGGTATGGGAGAGATTGAAGAGCCGGCTTCAGCCGGCGACACGTTCTTGCCGCTCGAGGAATTCAGCAACCCAACTCTCGATGGTCAGTCGCAACTCGCTCAGGTGGCCCTCGAAAAAGTGATCGCCGGGAATGAAGACCAGCTCTTTGGGCTCGGCCGCTCGCGAGACAACTTCTTCCAGGCGCTCGTGTGGCGCGTACTGATCACGGTCGCCGCTGACAAACAGCTTGGGTTTAGCGCAATCGGCGAGAAAAGAAAATTTGTAGAGCCGGCCTTCGGCTTCGACCGGCGTGCCGATCGAAACCAGCGCCTTCACGTCGGGATCAGGACAGGCTGCCCGCAATCCTGTTGCTGAACCGAATGAGAATCCGGCAAACAAAATCTGGCAGTCCGAACTCCTGCTTCAGCCAAGCCAGTGCCGCTTGCACGTCTTCGATTTCGCCGCGCCCTTCATCGTGACGCCCCGCGCTCAGGCCCGTTCCGCGAAAGTTGAAGCGCAGCACCGGAAATCCGAACGAGTTGAAAGCCTTCATCGCATGGAAGACGACTTTGTTGTGCATGGTCCCGCCGCCCAGCGGATGGGGATGGCACACCAGACGCGGCATGCGTTGCGTCGGCCTTGCCGGCGTTGAGCAGCGCTTCCAGCCGCCCAGCCGGGCCTTCAAGGAAAAACGACCGGATTGCAGTCTGTGCTTGGCTCAAGGAAAGTTGTGTCGCCGAGTGGCGAATACCAAACTCTAACGCAGAGTCAGCAGGGGCGTCGAGGGGAGGAAGGATTACTGGTGATAAGGCGATTTCACAACAGCGATCACAATCAGGTCTCAGAGTAACGTGGTCGGCTTGTGTGGGATGTCATAAAATCGCCTCACGGTCGGTAACAGCAGCAGGACACACGGAAGGAGAAACGGCACAATCCCCACGATGTTTTGGAGGCTCATGCTGTTGTTGTGCCAACTCGCCGCCATGATTGCTACCCCCATTGTGAGATCAAAGACCAGAGCCGTCCACCATCCTGCCGTGGTACCGCGCCATAATTCCTTCGCGGCGCGAATCGAGAAATAGAGAGGCACGCCCACGACGGCGGTAGCAACCAGAATTGATCCTAATCCAGCGCCCCAAGATGCAAACGCGAGCCACGCTAACACTACCCCGATGGCGATGACTGATTGTGCCGTCGCTGCTAGAGCCACGACTAGTGGGCGGCTAATCCCCATTGACTCTCTAATGGCATGAATCCAGCTACGAAATCGGCGATTACGGCAGAATGACTCGGCCCTTCTATCGACTGCAAGTTCAGCTTCCCTCTGGATGCCACGTCTGCTTATCTCTTCGCGCAAGGCTTCGCTTGCCTCGTCCATCAATTGAGACCGTTCCATCCATAGCTGCAATAGATCATCGTTACCAAGTTGATGGTAATCGCTTGCACACTCTTTCATAGCGGAGAGTTTACCTCGCTATAGGATTGAGAGTCCCACGCCAAGTGTTGTGAAAAGGCCATTACACTCAAAACCCTCGGCAACGGTCAATGAGCGACATGGCGATGTTGCAAAAGTTATCTTGAATCCTCAGCTCTCAGCCTTGCGTACAAAGCTCTCTCAGCCAGATTCAATTGCTCCTGATGGCGATCAATTTCACGTTTTGACGTGGGCAGATATTCAGCCTTGTCTTTGCAGCCGTAGTAGAGGGTACCTTGGATTCCTTGGACATCACGCTTATGGATCGGTCTCTGCCATAGTTGAGAGAGTGTTCGGCTGGCGTCACCTTCACCGACTCGAAGGACGTAGTCCTCGACAATCTCGATGTCTTGCCCAGGCCCCGGAAAGACTTCCTCAAATTCCTCGTCGGTCGCTTGAAAGATGCTGTAGGTTGCATTGACCGCTCCATCGATAACCTGAATATTCCTCACGGCTTGTCTCCATCGGGCATGGGGTGGCGCTGGTCCGGCGTCGTCTCGCTCGCGAGAACAGGCGCTTATCATAAGCGCCCGAGAACCGGGCCATCGCCGTGATTGCCGTCTCTCCGCGTCCACACAAAACTTTAGCCCCGCAGGCTCGCTATTCACTGCGGGGCTTAAGCGTGTCCGGTTATGATGACCGCACACCAGCCAATACTTTAACTCAACTTGGGCAGCAGCGAATCACTTTTCCGTTAACTTCTCGATGACGCTCTCGCCAAAAAGCGCCATCGATTTGTCATAAAAAATTTCCAGCTCCCTATCTTCGCTCAGTGATCGTCAGCTTATTCCTTTGTCGCTGCGTGGTGTGGCAGCGCCTCGGGCATCTCGGAAACATTCCACGCCCACGCGGCCAGCAGCGCCGCGCCTTCGTTGATCTGGTCGGGAATCACCTTGTCGAAGGTGTCGGTCTGGCTGTGATGCGCCTCGCGATAGCCGCGCCGGAAGCTGAACGCAGAAGTACGCCGGCACGCCTTTGTCGAGGAAGTCAACGTGATCCGAAGAGCCGAAGTAGCGCGTACTCAACGGCTGCATGTCGAAGACCTCCTGCAGCGGCCGGTAAATCTCCTGCATCAGCGGAGCCGTCTCCCACAGATTCTCCAGCGCAATGCTGAAGACCTTGCCGGTCCCCGTATCGTGAATCAGCACGGCGTCAATCTTGCCGAGTTCAGCCGCGTGATTCTTGACGTACGTTTGCGCGCCGACGCCGCCCTGCTCCTCGCCGGTGAAGAGGATGAACGTGATGGTGCGCTTCGGCTTCCATCCCAGCGCTTGCAGCGTGCGCGCCGCCTCCAGCGTCGCCATCGCGCCGGTGCCGTTATCGAGCGCGCCCTGGCCGAGGTCCCACGAGTCAAGATGTCCGCCGATGATCACGCGCTCGTCCGGATGCTCGCTGCCCTTGATCTCAGCGACGGTGATCGACGCCGGCACCGGCTTGTCCGTGAACGTCTCCTGCAGGTTGAACTTCATCGTGACCGGCCCGCTCTGCTGCAGCCGATAGAGCAGGTCGTAGTTCTCGTGAGTCAGAAAAGCGATGGGCACGGCCGACGCCGTGTATACCGGAGGCAGGGAGCCCATGGTGTAAAGGCTATCGGGCTTGCCGCTGTCCACCAGCATCAGCGCAGGCTGCTCGGCCTGGATATCTTTGAACATCTGCATGCGCGCGCGAAACGGATTCGGCTGCGGCACGCCGCGCTGCGGTGCAATGACGGCGTCGTAGGCGTTGTCGGGATTCGGGTCCAGCTTCGACATGTCCGCCGGCTTGCGCAGCATCACGATCTTGCCCTTCAACTTGCCCTTGTATTGCTCGAAGTCTGTCAGGCTTCTCGATGTTGAGCAGCATCACCTCGCCGCTGACCTCGCCGTCGGTGGCCTTGCTCCAGCCAAAGGCGTGAATGCCGATGCGCTTCTGGATGGGGCTGGTGATCTCGGCTGTCTTCCAGGCCGCGCGTCCAGCCATGCGCGATCTGCGCCGTCTCCAGGTGTGCGTCGATGCCGTAGTCCTTGAAGCGCTTCAGCGTCCAGTCGCTGGCCGCCTGCATTTGCGGCGACCCGGTCAGGCGCGCGCCGATCTGCGTGGTCAGGTAGTCCAGGTTCTTCATCAGCTCGGAGTGAGCCTTCACTTCGTCGGCAATCTTCTGGTCGGCCTCTTCCATCGCCTTGCGATAGGCGGCGCGATCGGCGTCGGTGCGCTGCGCCACAGCCGGAGTGCCGACCACCGGAGGAGTTTGCGCTGCGGGCTGGCCTTCCTGGGCGAAGAGGGAAATGCTGAAGAGAACTACCGTGAGCGGCGCCAGAAAACGGCGGCAGATTCGGGTCATCGTGCCTTCCTTGAAGAAATAAACAGGGACGATGATAGCGGGTTAGCGAGGATTCACGCTACCGCCAAGCCTTCACTTGCTGACGGAACGACATTTTCTGAGGGCGAGAGGATGAAGTCATCTGCGAAAGGACGCCAAGGAAGGTATGCGGCGAGCCAGCCGACAAGTGTCATCACGAGCGAAGCGAGGGATCTGCTTTTCGCCGCGGAACAGCAGATCCCTCGTCGGCTTGAAAGCCTCCTCGTGATGACAAATCGGAGTTCGTTGCAGCGAGTAGCTACACGGCCCAGTTCCGCCGATCCACAAAGGTCGGCGGCTCGTAGGTCTTGCCGTTCGCCAGTTGCCGATCCTCGCGCTTTGACGACCACAACAGAACCGGTCCCGTCACCGCCCGCACCAGCCGCGTCGCCGCTCCGAACTCGCTGCTCGATCTCCCGGCGCAGGGTCTTGATGCGAGCGGCGACCTCGGCATTGGTTTTCTTCAAGCGCTTCTCCATCGCCCACAGCGCCGCGTCGTAGGTGGTGCGAAGTTTGAAAGCCTCGTTGGCGATGCGCTGCCGCACGCGCGCGTCAGGATGGTTCTTGTAGCGCATCCAGCCCTGAAAGATGGTGTCGCAGATGCGGAAGAGGCTGGGCCCATTTCGTTCGAAGTCGAAGCGGAACGCCCAGTCGAGCAGGCGCTTCGATTCGTCGCGCGAGATGGCCGCGTGCTCAAAGTTGAACTTGTACTGGCCGTGAATGTCGGCCAGGTCGATGCCGTCGAGCATGCGGCCTTCTTCCGTCATCTGCTGGAAGAGCGGCGTGCCCGGTACCGGCGTGTACAGCATGAACTGGTGGAAGTCGGTGCCGTGCGCCGACGGCGTACTCGATTTCCGCCTCGATGTTCTCCGGCGTGTGATGCTCCAAACCGACGATGGTCGAGCCCAGCAGCTTGATGCCGTTCTGCCGCAATCGCGAGGCCAGTTCGTGGGTGTCGGTGTCGCGCAACTTCGCATACGAAGATTTCGGCGACTCCAGGCCCAGCCAGATCCAGGACACGCCAAGCTGCACCAGTTCTTCCATGCTGTACTGGCGAATCGCATTCGCCGACGAGAACACGTACAGCGACCAGCTCTTGCCGCGCTGCTTCATCCGTTCCAGCAGTTGCAGGGCCCGCTTGCGGTTCAGCAGGAAGTTCTCGTCCATCATGAAGAACGAGCTCACGTTCATCGAACCTTCCATCTTCTCCATGACATCGAACAGCTCATCGCCTGTCTGATAGAAGTGGACGCTCTTGCCTTTTCCTCCGAAGAACGACGACGTGGTGCAGAAGTTGCAGCCCATCGGGCAGCCGACGGAAGGAATGATGGTCGCAGCCGTGTCGCGCGTGCTGTCCGGAACGCGCATGCCCAGCACACGCATGCCAAAGCCCGAGAGAATTTCCGGGTGGCTGATGGGCGCGTCCGGGTCTTCGCCAAGATAACGCCGCATCCAGGCGATGCCCTCGCCGCGAACCACACAATCTGCATCAATCAATTTATCGATACCGGGGATGGCGGCAACGTGCCCGCCAACTAGAATTTTTGACTTGGGCGACAGACGGCGAATTCGGCGGCACATTTCGCGCACTTTGCCGAAGTTAGGGATGATGCCGGAGATTCCCACGATGTCGTATTCGTGCGATGTGAGTTCCTGTTCGAAGCGCTCGAGCGTGGGGAAATCGAGCAGCGTGCTGGGCGCCGAGATGTTACGCTGAATCATCATCAAACCCCAGGAGCGGTGAAACATGCGCAGCGAGAAACTGCCTTGCGCGCGCGTGACCTGGTTGTGATACAGCTCCATCGGATTGATGGTGCGGCTGCCGAACTCGTCGTCGCGCGCATAGGGCCCGAAGACAGAAGTCAACAGAACGCGGGCCTTGGTACCTTTGGGATGTGAGGTAATTACTTCCGAGACTGCTGTTGAAATCATGCCTTCATGCTAGGAAGTGCCTGCGCAATTTTCGGTGACATGACTCACGTAAGCGCGTGAAATGACAGAACTATTACACTGCGTGTGAATTTGGGAACGCTGACGAACTGAATGCCATTCAGCTCAAATCAGGAACACCGGGAAATCAATCCGTGGCTGATCGCCATCGCCGTCATGTCGAGCACCTTCATGGAGGTGCTGGATACGACGGTGGTCAACGTCTCGCTGCCGCACATCGCCGGCAGCCTCTCGGCCAGCAATGACGAAGCCACCTGGACGCTGACCTCGTACCTGGTCGCCAACGCCATCATCCTTCCGATGACCGGCTGGCTCGCCGGCCGCTTCGGCCGCAAGCGCCTGCTGATGACGTCGGTCACCGGCTTCACCGATCGCATCGTTTCTTTGCGGCCTGGCGCCGACGCTTCCGTTTCTGATTTTCTGCCGCGTGATTCAGGGCGCGTGCGGCGGAGGCCTGCAGCCGCTGTCGCAGGCGATCCTGCTGGAATCGTTCCCAGCAGAGAAGCGCGGACAGGCGATGGCCTTCTGGGCGCTCGGCATCGTGGTCGCGCCCATGCTCGGCCCGGTCGCCGGCGGCTGGCTCACCGACAACTACAGCTGGCGCTGGGTCTTCTACATCAACATCCCGATCGGCATCATCGCCATCATCCTGACGCAGATCTTCATCTTCGACCCGCCATACCTCCGCCATCGCCAGAAGCGCGGCATCGACTACTGGGGCATCGGCCTGCTCGTCGTCGGCATTGGCGCATTGCAGATCATGCTCGACAAAGGCCAGGAGGACGATTGGTTCGGTTCGCACTTCATCGTGATCCTGACCGTGCTGGCCGTGGTTGGTATTGGCGGCCTGATCATTCGCGAGCTGACGGCCGAACATCCGATCCTCGATCTCACGATATTCAAGTTCCGTTCCTACGCCATCGGCACGTTTCTGATGACCGTCATCGGCTTCGTCCTCTACGGCAGCACCGTGCTGCTGCCGCTGCTGATGCAGGTGCTGCTCGGCTACACCGCAACCTACGCCGGCATCACCAATCTTCCGCGCGGCCTGGCGTCGTTTCTGATCATGCCCATCGTCGGCCGCCTTACCGGCATCTTCGATAATCGCAAACTGCTGGCCATCGGGATGGTGGCGTCGGCGTATGCAATGTGGTTGCTCTCGCGGCTCAGTCTCGATGTGGCTTCGAGAAGCTTCTGGCTGCCCCTGATGATCCAGGGCGCCTCGCTGGGATTCGTGTTTGTACCTCTGACCACCATTACGAACAACCCGATTCCTAACGAGCGCATGGGCAACGCCACCAGCATCTTCAACCTCATGCGCAACATCGGCGCCAGCATCGGCATCTCGATGGTGGAGACCGTGCAGTTCCGCAAGGAGCAGGTGCACATCAACCGGCTGGGCGCGCATATTTACCCGGAAAACCTCAATGTGCAGCAGATGATGAACGGGATGAAGGCGAACTTCATGAGCCAGGGGTCGAGCGCCGCGACGGCCACGCAGCAGGCTTATGGATCGATGTGGGGAATCGTGCAGCGCCAGGCGGCCATGCTGTCGTATAACGATACGTTCTTGTTTCTGGCGGGAATGTTTGTGCTGATGCTGCCGCTGCTATTGCTGCTGCGCAAGCCGCGAGCCGGCAAAGGTCCGGCGATGATGCACTGACAAATTTGTTGGGAAGAAGTCGGTGGCAGGTCGGGGCGTCATTGAGGGAAGATTGTCATCACGAGCGCAGCGAGGGATCTGCTGTTTGCCGCTAGTCGCCAAGTCAGCTGCAAAGCGGCGGAATGAAGTAAGCCGTCGGCGTGGTACGGCGGAGGAGAACCCAAAACGGCCCCAGCGGCGATACCTTGGGGAAGCATCGATTATGTCGAAATTTCTTGTCTGCATCGTTCTCGTCCTCGCTCTGATACCCGCCGCTTCCGCGCAAACCAATGCCACCGCCTCGCAATCGAAACCCTCCGCCAAACCCAAGCCTGCGGCCAAACAAGCCGCCGGCCCACCCGTCGACGCCGAAGGCCATCAGTGGTGGCAGCACGCCGTCTTCTATGAGATCTATCCCCGCAGCTTTGCCGACAGCAACGGCGACGGCATCGGAGACCTGCCGGGCATCACTTCCAAACTTGACTACCTGAAGCGCCTTGGCGTCGACGCAATCTGGATTACGCCTTGCTTCCCCTCGCCGCAAGTCGACTTCGGCTACGACGTCTCCGACTACGAAGACATCGATCCGATGTATGGCAATCTCTCCGACTTCGACCAGATGCAGAGTGACGCGCAGGGGAAGGGAATCCGCATCATCCTCGACTTCGTGATGAACCACACGTCCGACCAGAACAAATGGTTCATCGACTCGCGCTCCTCGCGCACCTCCAAGCATCGCGACTGGTACATCTGGCGCGATGGCAAGGGCCCGAACCAGCCGCCGAACAACTGGCTCTCCACCTTTGGCGGATCGGCGTGGCAGTTTGACGCCAAGACTAAGCAGTACTATTACCACTTCTTTTATCCGCAGCAGCCCGATCTCAACTGGCGCAATCCCGCTGTCAAGGACGCGATGTTCGACGTGACGCGCTGGTGGTACGACAAGGGGGTTGCGGGCTTCCGTCTGGACGCCGTCGACACGCTCTTCGAGGATCCCGAATCTGCACGACAATCCGGTACTGCCCGGCAAGAACGACTTCGGCGATCCCAACATGAAGAACGTCTACAACGACAAGCTGCCAGAAGTGCATGACGTGCTGCGCGGCTTGCGCAAGGTCGCCGACAAGTACAACGCGGTGCTCATCGGCGAAACCTGGACGGCAAATATCCAGGAGCTCAACAAGTATTACGGCGAGGGTGGCAACGAGCTGCAGATGCCGATGGACTTCATGTTCACCAAGGTCGACAAGCTTTCGCCGGCCGAATTCCGCAAGCAGATCGCAGCGGTCAATTCCGCCAGCGGCTGGCCGGTCTATGTGCTCAGCAATCATGACATCGAGCGCTCCTACAATCGCTACGGCGACGGCAAGCACAACGACGACATCGCCAAAGTCATGGCCGGGCTCTATCTCACGCTGCGCGGCACCCCGATCCTCTACTACGGCGAAGAGATCGGCATGCAGAACAACAATCCGAAGACGCGTGCCGAAGTGAAAGACCCGATCGGCCGCCGCGGCTGGCCTAATGAAAAAGGACGCGACGGCGAGCGCACTCCCATGCAGTGGGACAACAAGCCCAACGCGGGATTCACGACCGGCATTCCCTGGCTGCCCATCCCCACCAGCTATCGCACTCACAACGTAGCCACCGAGCAGAAAGATCCGAACTCAATCCTGGTCTTCTATCAGAACGTGCTGAAGCTTCACCACACGAACCCTGAGCTGCTGGAAGGCGATTACGTCGCGCTCAACGAAGACGATCCCAATGTGCTGTCCTATTTGCGACGCTACAAAGACAAGGCCGTGCTGGTGGTTCTGAATATGTCTGCCGATCCACAGAAGGTTAGCTTCGATCTGGCGTCGCATGGCTTTGCTGCCTCGCAGGCCAAGACGTTGCTCACGACCATCCCCACGCTGAAAGGCAGTACGACGTTGTCAGACATGCAGCTTGCGCCATTCTCGGTGTACATCGGAGAAGTGACCGGGTCGACACCACCCACTCCCACAAACTAATTCGGGCGCCGTAAGTCTCGAGACGTCCGTTACCTGGGTGTTGCCCACGCTTCGTCACTATTCGGTTGTCGGCCTTCGTGCTACAACTGAGCCATGAACGGCAAGCGCAGGACCATCATCTTTCTGTCGGTTCTTCTGGTGGTGGCGCTCGCGCTGTCCATTTTCATTACTTGGAATTTCCTGCGGCCTTTCGCCTTCGCGATTATTCTCGCCGTCGTTTTCTTTCCGCTGCACGAGCGCGTTCTGCGCTTCACCAAGGGCCGCAACGGCTTGGGTTCGCTGTTGTCGACCGTGACCGTGATTCTGGTGTTCGGCCTGCCGGCCTTTCTGATCGCCACCATCGGCGCCAACGAGGCCTTTACCGCTGCGCACTATCTGAGCAAACGCAGCGCTGAAGAAGGCGGGTTCACTCTCTTCGTTACCAATTTGCTTTCCGGCCCGCTCGATCACATTGCCCGCTGGATCGATCTCTCGAAGTTCGACGTGCATGCCATCATCAGCTCCAATGTGCAAAAGATCAGCTTGGGCATGGTCGGGTTCGGCGCGGCGGTGTTCGGCAATCTGGCGCGCTTTATGGTCGACTCGTTGATCACCTTCGTCATTCTGTTCTTCCTGTTTCGCGAAGGGAAAGACTGGGCGCTGTCGATTAGGCAAGCTGATGCCTATCTCCGACGCGCAGGTAGCGCGCCTGTACCAGAACATCTCCGACACCATCATCGCCAACGTTTACGGCATTCTTACCGTAGGCGCGGTGCAGGGCGTGCTCACCGGCATCGCGATGAAGATTGTCGGCATGCCGTCGACCATGCTGCTGGGGTTAGGCGCAGGCTTTGCGTCGATTATCCCGGTCGTGGGCTCGTCGCTTGTATGGGGGCCGGTCGCGATCTATCTGTTCGTCCAGGGCGCAACCTGGAAAGCTGTCTTTGTGTTGCTGTGGGGCACGCTGGTGGTCAGCTCGATCGACAACGTGATTCGTCCTTGGGTGGTGGGCGGACGCGTCGAGCTGCATCCCATGGTGCTGCTGTTCTTCATCCTCGGCGGCGTGGAAGCGTTTGGATTCATCGGCCTGTTCCTCGGACCGGTGGTGGCATCGGTGCTGGCAGCACTGTTTTCGATGTTGAAAGAAGAGGCGGCCGAGCCAGGAGCTAGTGCAGAAAACGCCGCTTCGTGAAGGCAGATTCATCACTAGGGCCCGAAGGATACCGAGAGTCCAAGGTCTGTGCCGCGACGTCCTGGACGTCTACTCGACGAACTTCGGCTGCGTAAACAACCTTCGCTCAGGGAAGGCTGTTGGAGAACATCAGACTAGCCGCAACCCGGCGGGATGGTGTCAGCCCGACGCGGGGGTGACGGGTGAGATGTACCTTACGCCCTGAACCGCTGGAGCGCCGATACGGCTTACATCAACGGCGAATACAAGTCTCCCTGGGCGCGCACGCCGATGTCCTTCAAACCCTTCACCGCGTACTCCTGAAAATGCGGTGACTCGCGGTGCGCCTGCAGCGCCGCTTCATCTTTGTACTGCTCGTAGATGAAGAAATGCCGCGGATCGTCTTTGCGGCGATGGACCACGTACATCAGGCAGCCGGGCTCCTGCCGCGACGCAGACTGAAGCTTGCCGAAGATCTGCGCAACCTCTTCTTCGTGTCCGGGATTCGCAACCCAGGTTACTGCCAGAATAATCATTCAATTCCTCCGCTTACTTCCCGCTGATCCCGTCCAGCATTTTCACGAACTCGGGCATGAAGATCGTCTGCTCGCGATCGGGGCCGGTGGAGATGATCGCGATCTTCGCGCCCGACTCCTTCTCCACGAAATCCAGATACTGCTTCGCCTTCTCCGGCAGCTTGTCGTAGTCGCTGATCCCGAAGGTACTCGTCTGCCAGCCGGGCAGCTTCTTGTACACCGGCTCGATCTTCTCGAAGCCCGAGATCTGCGCCGGAATCTGCTGCGTCGCCTTGCCGTCGATTTTGTAGGTGACCGCGACCGGAATCTCAGGAGAATCGTCCAGCACATCCAGCTTGGTCACGACCAGCCAGCTGGTGCCGTTAATCATGTTCGAATAGCGCAGCAGCGGCATGTCGAGCCAGCCGGTGCGCCGCGGACGTCCTGTGACAGCGCCGAATTCGTTGCCCTTCTTGCGCAAAGCCTCGCCGGCCGCGTCTTTCAGCTCAGTGGGGAAAGGCCCTTCGCCTACGCGGGTGCAATACGCCTTGGTCACGCCAATCACCGAGTCGATCGAGGTGGGCGGCACGCCGGTTCCCGTTGCCGCTCCGCCCGAGGTCGAGCTCGACGAGGTGACAAACGGATACGTGCCGTGATCGATGTCGAGCATGGTGCCCTGCGCGCCTTCGAACATCACCGACTCGCCGTTGGCGATGGCGTCGTTCAGCAGCAGCGCGGTATCGGCGACGAACGGCGCAACCCGATCGGCAATCTCGGAGTATTCGCGAAACATCTTGTCCGGGTCGAGTGGCTCGGTATTGAACAGAGCGTGCGCGATGGTGTTCTTCTCGCGGACGGCGTTCTCGATGTGCTTTTTGCAGCAGCGCCTTGTCGAGCAGGTCCTGCACGCGCAGGCCGCTGCGGTGCATCTTGTCCTCGTACGTGGGACCGATGCCGCGCGAGGTGGTGCCAATCTTCACCCGGCCGGGCGCGTTCTCCGCCGCCAGCTCGATCATGCGATGATAGGGAAGAATGACGTGGGCGCGGTTGCTGACGAACAGGTTGCCGTCGACCTTCACGCCGGTGGCGCTGAGCGCGTCGACTTCCTTCATGAAGGCGAACGGGTCGAGCACCACGCCGTTACCGATGACGCCGCGGCAGCCTTCGCGCAGCACGCCGCAGGGAATCAGTTGCAGAATAAACTTCTTGCCCTTGATGGTGACCGTGTGTCCGGCGTTGTGCCCGCCGGAATAGCGAGCCACGACCTTGAAGCGCTCGGAAAGCACGTCGACGATTTTGCCCTTGCCTTCGTCGCCCCACTGGGCGCCGACGACGACCGCTGTCTTGCCTGTTCTCAACTGGTTGCTCCGCTGGCGATCGCAGATTTGGACGCGCGAACGCACGATTTCGCACACGCCTCGCCTCTTACTCCGTAGCACAGCTGAATTCTGGGAATGGTGAGGAGACGGACGGTGTAACTCTAGATTTTACAGGGTGCGTCAGGTCGGCGCAAACGCTGCTTTGCGTTGCAGAACACAACAACGAAGTTGTCATCACGAGCGTAGCGAGGGATCTGCTGTTTGCCCGCGGCGGCAGTAAAGCAGATTCCTCGCGCCAACACACGGCGCTCGGAATGACAATCTCGTGGGATTGTACGGCTTCACCGAAGCCATAGGCCGATGCCTTACACTAATTCCCGATGCCTGAACTTCCTGAGGTAGAAACCATTGCCCGCGGCCTGGACAAGCGCGTTGCGGGCGACGTCATCGAGTCCGTCTGGCTGGGCGACAAACCACAGCCGCTGAAGTCTCCCGCTGCGGAAATTGCCGACGTGCTGGAGCACTCGCGCATCGTCCACGTACGCCGAGTAGGGAAGCACATTGTGTTCGATCTGGAGTCGGATGGACCCAGGTTAGCGTCGAAAAGCACGACGCGAACCAGGGAGCACCGCAGCAGCCCAGAAGACAGTCGTCAACGGCACAGCGAAGGAACCCGCAGCAAGGGCGCCAAAAGCAAGAAGAAAGCCGCCGGTGTGGCTACCCGCGCGCAGTGGATCGTTCATCTTGGCATGACCGGGCAGCTGCTGATCGGACCGGCTGACGCGCCGCTGCTCAAACACACGCACGCGGTACTCAAGCTCCAGTCAGGACGCGAACTGCGCTTCGTCGATTTTCGCCGGTTTGGAAGATTATCGGTGGTGCGCATTGATACCGAAGAAGGTCCGGGCTTCGGCGCTGCCGGACTCGAGCCGCTCGAAACCGACCTGGAACGCTTCATTCCACTCTTCAATAAACGCAAGACGCCGATCAAGAGCGCGCTGCTCAACCAGAAGCTGCTGAGCGGCGTCGGCAACATCTACGCTGACGAGAGTCTGTTTCGCGCAAAAGTCCGGCCGCGCCGGCGAGCGTCGTCGCTGACTCGTGCTGAATTTCAGAAGCTCCACAAAGGTCTGCAGCAGGTTTTGCGCGAGGCCATCAAGGCCGGCGGGTCATCGGTGAGCGACTACGTCGACGCCGAAGGCCGCGAAGGATTCTTCCAATTGAAACATTACGTTTACGGAAGAGAAGGAAAGCCGTGCCGGGTGTGCAAGACGCCCATCAAGCGGGTTATCATCGCAGGGCGCAGCAGTCACTATTGCCCGCATTGTCAGAAGTGAAGAAAGACGGCACTTAGCAATTAGCATTTAGCAATTAGCTCCTACTGCTCGGCGTGGCGTTCTTGCTAAATGCCAGATGCAAACTGCTAACTGCCATGCGACCCAAGCTACGCGATTTAAATTCAGCTACGACACTCGAGGCCTATGAGCGTATTTTCCATTGCCGTCGATCTGGGTGGGACCAACCTGCGCATCGCCGCCGTCAGCGATGACGGCAAGATGCTGGAGAAGATCACCACTGGAACCGAGGTCCACAAGGGCCGCGACTTCGTCATCCGCGAGATGTGCGACGCCATCCAGTCGCTGAGCACGAAGCACCACGGCTCGGGCGACTTCGCCGGCATCGGCATCGGCGTGCCCGGCTTCATCGACATGGACACCGGCATCATCATGCGCTCGCCCAACCTGCAGGACTGGGCGAATTTCCCCGTGCGCCAGGAGATCGAGAAGCGGCTGAACACCAAGGTCATCCTGGAGAACGACGCCAACGCCGCGGCGATGGGCGAGAAGTGGCTGGGCGCGGGCCGCAACACCGATCACATGGCGATGTACACGCTGGGCACCGGTGTCGGCGGCGGCATTGTGGTGAATGGCCGGCTGTGGCACGGCATCAACGGCATGGCCGGCGAGCTGGGACACTTCAATGTCGAGTCCGAAGGCCATCCCTGCGGTTGCGGCAGCCGCGGCTGCCTGGAGCAGTATGCTTCGGCGACGGCCATCGTGCGCATGGCGCATGAAGCTATCGACAGCGGCAACGCTCCCGACCTCGCCGACTTCGCCAAGGGCAACGTTGAGTTCACCTCGCGCGCCATTTATCAGCTGGCGATCCAGGGCCATCCATCGGCGAAGGCCGTGTACCACAAAGTGGGACGCGCGCTGGCCATCGGCGTCGGCTCGATGATCAACGCGCTGAACCTGCCCATGTACGTTATCGGCGGCGGCGTCTCCAGCGCGTGGGATGCCTTTGCGCCGACGATGTTCGAGGAGTTGAAGGTGCGCTCGTTCATCTACTCCATTACAGCGCCCGACCGCGTGCAGCCCGGACAGAAGCACACGGTCGTAACCATTGCGTTGATGGGAAGCGATGCGGGGCTCTACGGAGCGGCGCGCCTGCCGATGCTCCCCGAGTCGAAGCAGACCGAGGCAGTGCGATCGGCGTAGGGATAGCGCCATGTCCTTGACGCAGAAGTGTCCAGATTTCGAGTTCGGTGCCGTCGGCTAAAGCCGACGATTTGGAACGAGAACAATGGTCTGGACGCTGGCCTGAAGGCCAGCTCTACCAAATCTATTTCGGGCGCAACAACAGCGCGGGCAGCAGAACGATCAGCAGAAATCCCACCAGCACGCAGCCATGACATTTTGTTGGCGAAGTTCATGGTGTAGCCGATGCCCACACGTTTGGAGACGAAGATCGCCGGATCGTCGGGGTTGTAGTAGAACATCCCGGCCTTCCAGTAGGACGTCGTTCGCGGCTCAGGGACAACATCGCGCGCAGCCGGCGACATCGACCTTTCGCACCGACCAGATGATGATGCACCGCGACGAAAGTGAGCGTCACCGCCGGGATCAGCCAAACAGGAAAGCTCATCAGCGGCAGCAATCCGACCATGCCGAAGGCGAAGCTCACCGGGTACATCATCAGCAGCAGCATGGTGAACGTTACCTGACGCATCGTGGTATTGCGCGACATCCGCTGCAGCGCCAACGCGAGCAGCAGGCAAAAGACGTCGATGAAGGCCGCCAGCAGCCAGCGGGCCATATACGCCCTGCGGACTGCGCGTGGCCCAGCCGTTCGGCTGCCCGTCGGCGCCCCAGTGAACCGGGAAGCGCTCCGGAATCTGGCTCCAGTGCGCCTGCAAGGTAAAAAGCAACGCCGGCCAGCCACATGAATGGCGGAGCGCAAACGCCAAGGCTCAGATCTTCTCTTCGCGGCGGAGGCGAGATCTCGGCGTAGCGAACGTCCGGGACGCGGCGGCCGTACTGCTCGTGCACTTCGCGAAACTTCAGCCAGTAACTGAAACCAGCTGCCCACGATCGATAGCAGCATGGGCACCAGCAGCAACGTCAGCGCGGATTCGACGTGCGGACCAGGAGGAGCACACGCCAACGGCAACAGCCGTCCACAGCGCTGACTGCAAGCGATACGAACGCAGCAAGCGGCGACCGTCGGCGCTCTTGGGGAACGCGGGATCGACGGTCGCACTGAAATAAATTCCTGGGCGCGTCAGCACGGGAGTGAACTGAAGAATCACGCCCAGCAAGCAGCAGCGGGAATCAGCAAAATGTACTCGAGCTTTCATGATTTCAACTCTGATCCAAGCCTGCAACAGCTCGGAATCTAACCTTTTCCGGAGAAGCTCCGTGCGCCAGCAACTCGGCCACCAGGGCATCGAGGCGGTGGCGAAACTCCTCCAACTTTTCCGGGGATGGTTCGGTCACAGCGCGCTTGCACGACCGTGGCGCCCTTGCCGTGGCGCAAGTCGATCCAGCCTTCTTCGGCCAGCATCCGATAGGCCTCGGCCACGGTGTTGAAGTGCACGCCCAGGTCGGTCGCCATCCGACGCACCGACGGCAGTTCATCTGCCGGGTTTCAGCTTGTCGCTCACCAGCAGGATTCGGATCGAGTCCACAATCTGCCGGTAAGCCGGAGCTTCGGAGTCGAGATCGACCCGTAATGTGATTGAGTCGCTCACTGTTTACTGTATACATACACTATACACTATCTGTCAAGCGCGAATTTTTACTAACCGCTTCCAAAAGCGAAAGCCAGCCGTCGTGGCTGGCTCGCGATAGCTTGAGTTTGCTTAAGGATCTACTTTAACTCGGGTACGCGGCTGCGCGCGTTCTTCAGCGCCTGCAGAAAGAGCTCATTCTGCTCCGCCGTGCCGATGCTGACGCGGAAGGCATCGGGTGCGCCCCAGGGTCCGCTCATCGGGACGAACGATGACGCCGTGCTGCTCCAAGAGTCTTGCAGAGCGCGGTGGCGTCTTCGCCGACGTGGCAGAACAGGAAGTTCGCCCAGGTCGGCACCACGCGAATGCCCAGCTCGGAGATTGCCGGGATCAGCATCTCGGCGCCGCGCGCGTTGTTGTCGACGGCCAACTGCACGTGCGGGGAATCGGCCAGCGCGGCCAGGGCCGCAGCTTCACCCACCGACGACACCATGAACGCCGGGCGCATGCGCGCGAAATACGAGATCAGCTCCGCCGGCCCCATGCCGTAACCGACGCGCAGACCCGCCAGTCCTTGCGCCTTCGAGAACGTACGCAGCACGACCACCGGACGGCCGGCGCGAACGTAGTCGAGCGAGTGCGAATAGTCGACACCGCGCTCAGCGGCAAAGAAGGCGGCGAAATCGTAATAGGCTTCGTCGAGCACGGTGATGACGTGCGACGGCAGGCGATCGAGGAAGCGGTCGATCTCGGCGGCCGTGACCATGGTGCCGGTGGGATTGTTCGGATTGGCCAGGTAGACCAGGCGCGTGTTGGCGTCGACGGCTTCCAGGATGCCGTCCAGGTCATAGCCGTCGTTCAGCGTGGGCACCTCGATCAGCCGGGCGCCGGTGGCGTTGGTAACCAGCGGATAGACGATGAACGAGAGCTTGCTGGTGACGGCGTTCAGTCCGGGCCCGAGCAGCGTGCGCGCGATGATCTCGAGGAAGGTGGTCGAGCCGGCGGTGGCCATGATCTGGTTCGGCTCGAGATCATGAATCTCAGCCAGACGCGCGATCAGTTCCGTAACGCCGGTGTCGGGATAAAAATGAATGTCGGAGGTAGCGGCCTTCATGGCTTCGATAGCCAGGGGCGAAGGGCCGAAGGGATTTTCATTAGAGGCGAGCTTGATGCAGCGTACTCCGCTCTCCAATTCCGCGTGCCGGTGATGTTTTCCCGGCTTATAGCTGGCAAGCTCCTTGACGTGCCTGGGAACCAGCTTTCCGTAATCTGTCATGCGCTGTCTGCTCGCTTCCTTCCTCGTGCCGCTGTCTTCAGCTGGCCTACTTCCTTCGCGGTTAGATGCCGGAACTTACCCGGTTCGACATCCAGACTAAGGGGCCCGTACTGCACGCGCCTGATCTTCTCGACGTGATGGCCGATCTCTTCGAACATCCGGCGGATTTGCCGGTTGCGGCCCTCGATCAGCACCACTTCGTACCAGGGGTTCGCGCCTTCCTTAATCAATTTGATGCGCGAAGGCGCCGTCAGCACCGCTTCCGAGCGTCGCCCCTGCGACCGGCCCTTGGGAATTGCGCCCTCCGGCGTCTTCAACCGCGTGCGCTCGGCCGGAAGTTTGATGCCCGCCCGCAGCTTGTCGAGTTGCTGATCGTCGGCTTTGCCGGCGATCTTCACCAGGTACGTCTTGGGCACGTGCGACGAAGCGTGTGTCAGCTTCTGCGCCAGCTCGCCGTCGTTGGTCAGCAGCAGCAGCCCCTCGCTAAGATAATCGAGCCGCCCTACCGGATACACGCGCGAACCAATGCCCCGCACCAAATCTAATACCGTGGGACGGCCCTCCGGGTCAGTGACCGTAGTCACGTAGCCCTTCGGCTTGTGCAGCAGCACATAAACCGGGCGCTCCGGGCCGCTCAGCAGCTTGCCGTTGACCTTGATGTGATCCTGCGCGGGGTCGGCCTTGGAGCCGAGTTCGGTGACGATCTTTCCGTTGACGGAAACCAGGCCGCCCGCGATGAGCTCCTCGGCTTTGCGCCGCGAGGCAACGCCGGCCGCGGCAATGATTTTTTGCAGGCGCTCAGCAGGCATGGGACGAACGCCTTTCGCCATTCGCTGTGCGCTCTTCGCAGGGCTGTATGACGCTCGCAAGGATCGCCTTCTCTGGCGAAATGCGAATAGCGAAGAGCGAAGAGCGAAAATTGTCATCCTGAGCGGAGCAGTGCCGGGTGTTGGCACTGCGAAGTCGAAGGATCGGCGGTTCGTCGTCGAGAAGCCGCTCGCCGCCTTCGATCATGCCGAACGAAGCACTAGGATTTGTCGCCGGTTGCTTCAGGCTCGGCCTCCGTTGCGTAGGTTCCGTCTTCGCCGACGGTGCGTTCGCCCACCAGGCTATGATCGCCGCCGGCCTCGGGTACTGCCTCGGTGACAGGCTCGGAGGTATCGCCGTCGACAGAGGACGTCTCCGGATCGGAGGTCTCGGCCATCGCTGCTTCGGCTTCGCTCTCGCGAACGCCGTCGGAAGGAATGTCGGTATCGCCCATCAGCGGAGCATCGTCGTTCTGCTCGGGCACGGCTTCGGTCACGGGTTCTGACTCGGGAGTGGCAGCGGCTTCGCCCGCGGCGGGCGTGAAGAGCTCGGCCTGCGGATCGCCCAGCTTTTCGAACTCTTCCATGCTGGGCAGCTCGCCAATATCTTTCAGGCCGAAGCGCATCAGGAACTCTTTCGTCGTCTTGTAGAGGATGGGCCGGCCGATAACCTGCTTGCGGCCGCTGGTGGTGACCAGCTTGCGATCGAGCAGCGTGGCGATAACGCCGGCGGAGTCGACGCCGCGGATTTCGCTGATCTCGGGCACCGTGACTGGCTGCTTATAGGCGATCACCGCCAGCGTCTCCAGCGCCTGCAGCGAGAGCCGCACCGGCGGCTTCAGGCTCTTGGCGAAGCTGACGACCACATCGTGATGCTCGGGCTTGGTGGCCATGCGGTAGCCGCCGGCGATCTGGCGAATCTCCATGCCGCGGTCGGCCGAGGCGTATTCGGTGACGAGCTGGTCGATGATCTGGCTGAGGTGAGCCTTGACCGTCTTGAGCTGCTCTTTTTCTTCAAGCTGCTTTTGTTCCTTGGTCAGCTCGGGAGAGGGCTGCTCGGCGGCGGCCTGCTCGGCTTGCGAAGAATCGGGCGGAATGGCCGCTGCCATCTCCGGCTCGCCGGCGATTTCGGCTGCGGCTTCTTCGATGGCGAAGTCGTCGTCTTCTTCCGTCTCGGCTGGCGGAGGACCGTCGGAGACGGTTTCGTTGAGGGCGAGGCGGGCTTCGTCGGCCGCGCGCAGGTCGGCCAGAGCGGCGTCCTTCAACAGGGAAGCGAGCTCGTTGAGCGTGACCGGCTCTTCGGTCGCGTAGATGATGGCTTCGATTTTGGCTTTCAGGCTCATTGTTGGTAGCTGTCAGCCGTGGCCGTCAGCGTGCGTGTTTCCCCTTCGAACGATTTGCCCCGGCAAGTCGTTTTGTGCCGTCCCTACGGGACTCGAAATTCTAATTGCGCTTACCCACCGCTGAAGCGGTGGGCTTTCTTATGCTGTCCCGCTTCGCGGGACGCCAGCCTTCCGATATCGATCATCAGTCGCTTTCGCCGACTCCCAGACTGAATGCAGACTAACTACAGCATGCCTTGCAGGCAACCGCTTGCCGACCGCAGACAAGCGCTTAAGGATGGCCGGCAGCCTACAGCCCTCGGCATGCAGCCCTCAGCCTGAACGGGTATCTGAGCTGATTGCTGACTACTGAGTTCTGATTACTGACATCTTACAACCGACAACTGGCCACCGGCCACTGCCTCTCACTGCCAATCGTCCTTCACCGGCGGATTCTCCGCCATCAGCGAGTCGAAATTCGTATGCTTCTTCAGCACCACTTCACCGAAGACGCTGTCCTGCCGGGCGAGCACCGCCTGCAATCGTATCAATTCCAGGATCGCCAGAAATGCACAGACCAGCGCGGCGCGCGAGTGCAGGGTGCGCAGCATCTGTTTCAGGCGCACCGGCCGCTCTTCCAGCGCCAGCCGCCGCCGCACGTAGTCGATCATCTGCGACACCGTTACCGCTTCTTCGTTGACCTCGAACGACGGCCGGCGCCGCGCGCGATCGATGATCTGTTGAAACGTCTTCACCAGGTCGACGACGTCGGCGGCCATCTCCGGCTCGGCGCCTTCGGCGTCGCGAAACTCCTTCAGCGACGGATTCGACCAGACGTTCTCTTCGATTTGCTGCTTCTGCAGCAGCATCTGCGCGGCGGTCTTGAAGCGCTCGTGCTCGAGCAGCCGGTTGACCAGCTCCATGCGCGGATCCTCTTCGCCAGATGGGCCGGCCGGGTCGCGCGGCAGCAGCATCTTCGACTTGATGTGGATGAGCAGCGACGCGGTATAGATGAACTCGGCAGCGACATCGACGTCGAAGCCCTTCATGGTCTCGACGTAGGTGAGATATTGCGCGGTGATCTTGGCGATGGGAATGTCGTAAATGTCGATGTCCTGCTTGCGAATGAGGTCCAGCAGCAGGTCCAGCGGCCCGTCATACAGCTGTCCCACACTGACGGAGAACGAGGATTGGTCGTCCTTGCGCGGCAAGGCCGGAGGCGCGGCAGTCGTTCCAGCAGCGGTGGTTGCGCCATTGGCCGGGACTGCGGGTTGTGGTGTGTCAGGCATTCGTCAGTTACGTTATGCGCTACGCGAGCGCCGGGAAAACATTCTTCCAAACAGAATTGTCATTCCGAGCGAAGCGAGGAATCTGCTTTTCTGCCACTGCGGTCAAACAGCAGATCCCTCGCTTCGCTCGTGATGACAATTCCAATAAGGCCCGCTAACGCTGTCTCAAGATGACAACCAGTGGACTCCGTGCCCTCAGTGCCTAACCGTGATGAATTACGGCTGTCCTGCGCCCTGCGCGGGCGGCTCATACTCCCACGACAGGTTGGCGGCGCTGCGAGCTTTCTGCATGGTTGCTTCAGCGACCCCACGCGCTTTCTTCGATCCCTCTTCGAGAATATCCCACGCCAGCTTCGGATCGGCCTCATATTTTCTGCGGCGCTCCTGCATCGGACCAGCACTGTCCACAGACTGTCCGCCGCCCAGCCTTTGCACTCGATGCAGCCGATGCCCGCCGTGCGGCAGCCTTCGTAGACTTTGGCCATCGTCTCCTGCGAGCTGAAAATCTTGTGCAGGTCGCCCACCGGACACTTATCAGGATCGCCGGGATCGCTGCGTCGGACGCGCGCTGGGTCGGTCACCATTGTCTTGAGCTTCTGCCGAATGGACGCCTCGGGCTCGCTCAACAGGATGGTGTTGCCGTAGGACTTGGACATCTTCCGTCCATCGGTGCCGGGCAGCTTTGGCGTCGGTGTCTTCAGCGGCTGAGGCTCCGCGAAAACTAATCCAGGACTTACGCGCGGCGAGCCTCCAATGCGCTTTTCGGGGCCAGCCGCGTTCCTTTCAGCGGATAGAACTGGTTGAACCTTCGCGCCACCTCGCGGGTCAGCTCGACGTGCGGCTACCTGATCCTCTCCAACGGGAACAATAGTTTGCGCTCGGTTTCAGGCAAATCGGAGGAGGGCGAATAGATCAAAATGTCGGCCGACTGCAGCAGCGGATATCCGAGGAAGCCGTACGTCCCGAGGTCTTTGTCCTTGATGTTCTCGCGCTGTTCTTTGTAGGTGGGCACGCGCTCCAGCCAGCCCAGCGGCGTGATCAGGCTGAACAGCAGATGCAGCTCGGCGTGCTGCGGCACGTGCGACTGGATAAACAGCGTGCTGCGCTCGGGGTCGAGACCGGCGGCCAGGTAGTCGAGAATCACCTCAAGCGAGTTCTGCTTCACCATGCGCGTGTCGGCGTAATCGGTGGTCAGCGCATGCCAGTCGGCGATGAAGAAGAAGCAGTCGTACTCATTCTGCAGGTTCACCCAATTGCGCAGGGCGCCGACGTAGTTGCCGAGGTGGAGCTTGCCTGTAGGACGCATGCCGCTCAGCACGCGGCCCTTGTTATGCAGTGTTCGTATCGGTCATCGAAAGCCCAGGAATAAAGCCAGAAGTGCCTGAAAGATGATGGTGAAGGGAGCGGCCATAATGCCGACCAGGTTAAAGCCGATCCACGGCAGCACGAAGATAACGATCATCAACGCGATGTTGCCGTACTGATCGAACTTCTGCAGCGCCTCGTAGGAAAGAAAGTGACGCATGACCTGGGCGCCATCCAGGGGCGGCAGCGGTATCAGGTAAAAGACTGCCAGCACGGTATTGATCTCGATGGCGCGCAGGAACAGGTTGACCAGGGGGCTGGCGACATCGGCGCGACCGATGGATGGAGGAACCACTCCTGCCGCCGAACTGCGGATGATAATCGCGATTGCGACCACCGCCACAAACGCGGTCAACAGGTTGCTCACCGGCCCGGCTAGGGCGCAGTAAATGTCGTCCCGGACCACGCGTTTGAAATTCCGGTTGTCGACCGGAACGGGTTTGCCCCAGCCAAAGGGCGCCCAGCCAACGATGATGAGGATCAGCGGCACCACAATCGTACCTACGGTATCGATGTGGACGATGGGATTCAGGGAGATCCTGCCCATCATCTTGCCGGTCGGATCGCCTAGGCGATCGGCCATCCAGGCGCGCGCCGACTCGCGCACGCAGATCGCGAACAGCAGCACGATCACCTGGAAGAAAACATCGACCGGGTTAATTGCGTGACCAAACATTGTGTTTTGCTTTCGATACTAACACGGCAAAAACACACGACTTCCCGGTCGACTGGTCGGGCGCGAAGAGATCTGCGGTGATGAAGGGAGCGGTGCTGTGAGGCTCAGGCTGCCCGGCCGTCTTCATCGTTCATGATGCGGTCGAACTCTGTGGTCAGGGCCTGTTCCACGACTTCGGAATGACGCTCGCCGCGGGCGACGCGGCTGACATAGGAACGGTCGACCTGTAGTTGGCGGGCTACGCGGCTGTAAAGACCGCACAAGGATTGTACGTAGCGGTTGACTAACGACATTTTCTCTTTCTGTTCTTCCACGTCAGTTCATCCGTATGTAAGGTGTCGACTGTTGGATGCGGCGGCTGAAAACTATGGTTGTTCAAAGTTGAAGGTGCAGTCCGCACGGCACATCCCTCGTAAATCGCTGGATTTGGCAACACTAGGCAGCGACGGTGACAACTCCGCCAACACCAGGCGCATCCTACTGGCTCAAGAAGCTGGTAATTCAGCGCTGGCCAATGTTGTGGGCAGCCCGTTCAGGGTGAAGCAAGGGCGCCGCTCACAATCACCAAGAAACGATAGTTTTTCAGAACAGAATCCGGCCTTTAGTGACTGGCGTTTGCGGGGCGGAGTACGCCGGCTTGCGAGCAGCCATGCGGAGACGGACCGAGGGAGTACCGAAACCGATGGCCCCACTGGTGAATCGGACCGAATTTCGCGGCGTGTTGAAAGAAGTAATTAAATGCTTGCGGCAGAACCTGGACAAGCCCGGCGTGACGGCACTCACGCCAGACCAGTTTATGTTTTGGCTACAGAACGTGACTCTGGAAGATATTCAGATCGTGGCTGGGGAGCTCGAAGCTGAGGGCACCCATTAAGCGATTCAAAACAACCTTAGCCTAATCACAGAGGGCCCCCGGGCAAGCTTGCGGCTGGCGCGCGGAGATGCCTCAATTAAGTTTGATTCAGCATGAGGTCTTCCGAAGATCGCGAGCGTCGCGTGTATAAGCCGGGAGAGGCCGTGCCCGCTTCCGGCATTTACACCGCGGTGCATCAGAGCCATCGCGAGCCGCATGAAGTCGTCGCCATCCAAGGGGAGGAATTTCCTGTCTGCCGCTTGTGCAAAACCGAAGTCCACTTTCAGGTGGCCCGATTGCTTCCCCACATGACACATGATTTCGATCTGACGGGGCCGAATCCACGCACAATGAAAAAGAAGGCCAAGGCAGCCAGTGAGGGCGCGGAGTAAGAACCCAAGGCCTTCCCGAATCGCAGATTCTTCCTCAGCGGTGTCCGGCCGCGCAAAGGATCCGGCGGAACGGCGAAGACGCCGACGCTACGATTAGGCACGGCGAACAGTCTTTCGAAAAGCGAAGAGCGAAAAGCGCAGACCTTCTATCGAATATTCACCAGCTCCACCGTGTGCTTCAGCTGGCCGCAGGCGGCGTAGATGTCTCGTCCGCGTGGGCGGCGGATGAAAGCAGGAACTCCGGCTCGGGCAAGTGTGCTCTGAAATGCCAGCACGCGCTCTTCGGAAGGCGTTTCGAAGGGGATGTCCGGCCCCGGATTCAGGGCGATGAGATTGATCTTGGCCCGCAGTCCGCGAATCAAGTCGACGACCTCGCGTGCGTGGCGCACATCGTCATTCACCCCGCCCAGCAGAACGTACTCGAAGGTCAAGCGCTCGCGGTTGCGCAGGGGGAACTCACGCAGAGCGGCCATCAATTTCTCGACGGTCCACTTCTTCGTGATCGGCATGACCGCCGTGCGGGCCGCTTCGTTCGAAGCATTAAGCGAGATGGCCAGCTTCGGCCGCACCGGTTCCGCGCCGAAGTCGGTGATACGCGGCACGATGCCTGAAGTCGATACGGTCATGCGCGACTCCGGAATGCCCACGCCTTCTACCAGCAGTCGCACTGCCTGCATGAAATTCTCGTAGTTGAGAAACGGCTCGCCCTGTCCCATGAAGACCAGGTTCAGACGGTCGCGCTGCACATCGACCTTCTGATCATTGAGGATGAGCAGGATCTGCCCGACGATTTCGCCGGCGGTGAGATTGCGCTTCAGCCCGAGCAGGGCAGTCATACAGAAGGCGCAATCCACGGCGCAGCCAACCTGGCTTGACACGCAGATGGTAGCGCGGCGCCACGCTCTCGCATCTTCCAGTTCTTCATCGCCACTTTGCGAGCCGTCGCCGGCCTCGCCGCCATCGCCTTCGGGCATCCAGACCGTCTCGACACTCTGGCCGTCGGCAAAGGCGAGCAGGTAACGCACCGTGCCGTCCAAGGATACAAACTTCTTTTCGATTTGCGGCTGCCCGATCCCGTATCCTCCATCCGCCAGCTTGCGCCGTAAGCCCAGTGACAAGGGAGTAAATTGCTCCAGCGTCTGCCACCTTTGCCGGTAAAGGCCGTCAAATAGCTGTCGGGCGCGATAGGGAGCTTCGCCCAGTTCTTCCATGAGCGCGGTAAGCTGCTGAATCGAAAGGCCTAAAAGTTCGGTATGTTGCGGCTGGCTCATGCATCCAATATGCTGAGTTAGATTCCCTGTCACCCGACATCGCTTCGGGGTTTTCGTTAACAACGATTCAACGTGCGTAGTGCGACTGCGGTCCCCTGACCGTCAGGTTACGCGAAACCGGGTCAGGCCACATAACGTTTCTGGACCTGAGCGGCGAGTCATGCCGCTTGGAGCAGCAATTATGGTAGAAGAACTGCGCAACATTCAACGAGCTGTTTTTTCCAACGGGCTCACCGTGCTGACCGAGAAGATGGACCACATCCGCTCGGTCTCGATGGGAATCTGGATCAAGTCCGGCTCGCGGCATGAAGATCCGCGGGTCAATGGCATCTCGCATTTTGTCGAACACATGGTCTTCAAGGGAACCAGCAACCGCTCGGCGGAAGACATTGCCCGCCAGGTTGACTCCATTGGCGGCAACATGGACGCCTTCACCGGCAAGGAAACCATCTGCTTCAACATTAAAGTTCTGGATGAGCATTTGCCGATAGCCGTCGATGTGTTAAGCGACATGGTCTTGCATCCTGTGTTCGACGGCAAAGAGATCGTTCGCGAGCGCGGGGTCATCCTGGAAGAGATCAAGATGGATGAGGACAACCCCGACTATCTGGTCCATGAAATTTTCACCCAGAACTTCTTCAAGGGACATCCGCTGGGTAAGCCGATCCTGGGAACCAAAGAGACGGTTCGCCGCTTCGATCAGCCGGCCATTCTCGATTACTACGGTGGCAAGTTCGCTCCCGGGAACATGATCATCTCGGCGGCTGGAAATCTCGATCATCACGAGGTTGTGGAGTTACTGCGCGAGCGCTTTGAAACCCTGCCGCCTGTCGCCAACGGCTGGCAGGACACGCCGCCGAAGACGAACTCGCGCATCATTCTGCGCAACAAGAAGTCACTGGAGCAGGTGCAGATCTGCGTTGGCGTGCCCTCCTACTCGATCAGCCACGATCGCCGCTACGTAACCTATGTGCTGAATACCTTGCTGGGCGGCGGCATGAGCTCGCGGCTGTTCCAGAACATCCGCGAAAAACAGGGCTTGGTGTACTCCATCTTCTCGGAGCTGAATCCATTCCGCGATGCCGGCATGTTGTCGGTGTATGCGGGAACGTCACGCGAATCGGCGTCCAAAGTGGTGCGGGCCATCGTCAACGAATTCCGCCAGCTGAAGGAAGTCCCGATCTCTGAAGAAGAGTTGAAGCGCGCCAAGGACCAGCTCAAAGGCAGCCTGATGCTGAGCCTGGAATCGAGCACGGCGCGCATGTCGAACCTGGCGCGCCAGGAGATGTATTACGACCACTTCATCAGCATGGACGAGATCATCAATCGCATTCAGGCGGTGACCGTAGAAGACCTCCTGCGCTCGGCGAACGAGCTGTTCCAGCCGGAGTTGATCGCGGTGACGATCCTGGGGAACCTGAACGGTCTGAAGGTGACACGGGACTCGCTGGCGTGTTGAGGGAATAACGCTATTCGCCTTTAGCTGTTCGCTTTTCGCCAGAGGTAACGTCAGCCACGATGCAGCGTCGCCTTGGTGCCGCGGACGATCCTCCTAACGAATTGTCATCCTGAGCGCAGCGTCCGCGCCTTTGCATTTCCGCCGCATCGTTTGCGGCGGGCGGGTCCCCGACGAGCGCCGCTTTTGCGCTTGGCGGGGTGCTCGGGCGGACGCGGAGCCGAAGGATCTGCGGTTTTCGACCATCCCCACATGGAATTTGCTTCTGCACGGACCTCTCTGGCGAAAAGCGAATAGCCAACAGCGAACAGCGGTTATCACCTTTTCCGGCCAGTCACGTCCAAACTTTGACATTGGGTTGTTACTGAAGAATAATTCTGCTTGTCAGCCGTTGCTTGCCGCAGTCGTCCGTTGTTCTCGCACCCATGCCCTGATTAACCGGCCCTGCGGAAGGCGAGGGTGCAAGTTGCTGCCAGGCCGACGAGAAGAAGAGAGGTTGTTATGATGCGCAGACGTAATCGAGAACGGGGATTTACCCTGATCGAGCTGCTGATCGTAGTTACGATCATCCTGATTATTGCCGCATTCACGATTCCTAAGCTGACCAAGTCCACCATTCCGGCGCACGAGGCGTCGGCCATCGCCAGCATCAAGGCGATCAATGAGGCGGAGATGATTTACGCCAGCAGCCATCCTGATGCCGGCTTCACCACCGACATGGCTACGCTTGGCGGAACGGCGCAGGGCGGTGGCGAGCAGACCATCGACAACAACCTGGCCAGCGGCCGCAAGAGCGGTTACACCTTTACCTATACGGCCGGCGAGAAGGTCAACGGGGCCGTTCGCTCCTACACCATCACCGCTGTGCCCGACCAGGTCGGCACAACCGGCACGCGCCGCTTTTTCTCGGATGAGTCGGGCGATATCCACTACAACGGCGACGGACCGGCCGATGCCAGCAGCCCGGTCATCAGCAACTGAGCTTTTCTGGCAGACGGTTGCGACCTACGCGGATTCCAAAGAGCGCTCCTAATACCATGCGGGGCGCTCTTTTTCTTATGCGCCTTCGATTTCTACTGACGCTAGCTCTTGTACTGCTGCCTGGCGCTGCGATGCTGGCGGCACAAACCGACGTTCACGCCCTGGCGGACAAGGTCGACCAGCGCTACGACCACCTGCGCACGCTTGCAGGCCGACTTCACCGAAACCTATACCGGCGCCGGCATGACTCGCACCGAGAGCGGCACGCTGTTGCTGAAGAAGCCCGGCCAGATGCGCTGGAACTATGATCAGCCGCGCGCCAAGCTGTTCGTCACCGATGGCCATACGGCGTGGTTCTACGTGCCTGGCGAGAAGCAGGCGCGGCGCACGTCAATCAAGCAGCTCGATGACCTGCGCTCACCGCTGCGGTACCTGCTGGGCAAGACGAAGCTGGAGAAAGAACTCGAAGGGCTGTCGCTCGCGCCAGATCAAAAGCCGATGAACGCCGGTGACGTGGTCCTGCGCGGTGTGCCCAAGGGTATGCGGGACCGCGTCGAAGAGACTCTGTTGGAGATCGCGCCGGATGGCCTGATCACGCGCATTGTGGTGGAAGAATTGGACGGATCGATCACCGAATTCCGCTTTCATCAGCAGAAGGAGAACGTCCAACTAGCAGATCAGGAATTCCATTTCGTGCCGCCGCCCGGAGTAGAGATCGTGGCGGGAACAGAGATGACGGAATAGCGAAGATAGCTCAGCGGTGGTTGGGCGTGAAGAAAGAACCTGCGTGGCAAGGGCACCACAGTGGCGTCCGGTTGGCAATCGTTAAAGCCGAATGCTGATGGCTGAGCGCTGATAGCTCCAATGTTAAACTACTAGTTAACACCCCAAGATGGCCGAATACACGATCAAGATGGCCGACGAGCGGGGGCGCGTCCTCGAGCAGACCGAGAACGGCGCCTCGGAGGCGGAGATTCGCGACCGCTTCGCCCAGCAGGGCTATTACGTCTATTCCATTAAGTCCAAAGGCTTGCTTTCGGGCGAGGTGGCCCTGCCGCGGCGGCGCAAGGTCAAGCAGGACCAGTTCGTCATCTTCAATCAGCAATTCGTGACCCTGATTCATGCCGGCCTGCCCATCATCCAGTCGCTCGAGCTGCTGATCAAGCGCCAGCGCAACGTGTTCTTCCGCTCCGTGCTGCAAAGCGTGCGCGACCGGGTACGCGGCGGCGAGCTGCTCTCAGAAGCCTTCGAGGCGCAGAAAGTTTTTCCCAAGGTCTACACCACCACGCTGCTGGCCGGTGAAAAGTCCGGCAACCTGGAAGAGGTTCTCGGCCGCTACATCGCGTTTCAGCGCCTGTCGGTCAGCTTCCGCAAGAAGCTGATTTCATCTCTGGTGTATCCCACGTTGCTGATCGTAGTGCTGATCGTGATGATGACCTTCCTCATCACCTTTGTCGTGCCGCAGTTTGCGAATCTGTATCACACGCTGGGCGCTGCGCTGCCGCCGATGACTTCGCTCATGCTGGACATTGGTGTCAACGCGAAGCACTACTTCTTCTACTTTGTGATTGTGTTTGGCGTGATCTGCTTTTTCCTCTGGCAATGGATGAAGAGCGAGAGCGGCTCAACCCAGATGGACCGCATCAAACTGCGAACGCCGTTGCTGGGCGACATCTGGCTGAAGTATCAGGTAGCCGTCTTCGCGCGCATGCTGTCCACGTTGTTGTCAGGCGGATTATCGCTGGTGCCTTCGCTGGAAACCGCAGGCGAATCGATGCAGAGCCGCCTGATGTCGCAGGGAATCATCGCCTCGACGCGCGGGGTTCGCGAAGGTCAGGGATTGGCGAAGAGTCTGGAAGAGACCAAGGTCTTCCCGCAGATGTCGGTGGAGATGATCGAGGTCGGAGAATCCACGGGCGCGTTGCCGGCCATGTTGAACTCGATTTCAGAGTTCTACGAGGAAGACGTGCAGAACGCGCTGGCCACGGCGATGGCACTGATCGAGCCCATCATCCTGATCGTCATGGGCGTGGTTGTGGCCTTCGTGCTGATCTCGCTCTACCTGCCGATCTTCAGCCTGGGCGCGGGTGGAATCAAGTAAGGCAGGGGTCAGGGGCTAGGGTCAGCGGGTTAGAAGGTAGCCCACCGCTTTAGCGGTGGGTGCAGGTGAAATTAAGACGCGGAGTGCCTCGGGCACGGCAGAGATCCGGGGCATCCGGTAACCGATTGCTCTATCGTGCATTTGAGGTTTTATGGCAGAACCAAAAGCAATTTTCGTAGGCGGCAACGGTGGCCTGGCTACACCCGATGAGGTCCAGAACGGCAAGGACCTCGCACGGCGCTATCGCTGCGAGTTCATCGACCTGAAGAATTTCCACATCCAGCACGACCTGTTCCGCAAGGTGCCAGTCGACCTGATGTTCCGCTACAACTTTGTGCCGCTGGAAGACAAGCCTGATGGCCGCCTGCTGATTGCCATGGCCGATCCCAGCCAGTTGATGATGATCGACGAGATTGGACTGCTGCTGGGGCGCCGCATCTCGACCAAGGTGGCCACGCTCACCCAGATCAACGACATCCTGAAGAAGACCGAGCAGTCGCAGCGCGTGCTGGAAGAAGCCAGCGAAGGCTTCGCGCTCGACGTCATCGCCGAGGATGAGAACTCCGAAGAGACCATCTCCATCGAGAAGCTGACGGCCGAAGCCGACATCAGCCCCATCATCCGCCTGGTCGACACTACGATCTTCACCGCCTTGCAGCGGCGCTGTTCCGATATTCACATCGAGACGCGTGACGACTCGGTGGTCATCAAGTACCGCATCGACGGCGTGCTGCAGCAGGCCATGCAGCCCATCGCGAAAGAGCATCACTCGACCATCATCTCGCGTATCAAGGTCATGAGCGAGCTGGATATTTCCGAGCGCCGCGTGCCCCAGGACGGCCGCTTCCGCGTGCGCTTCAACGGACGCTCCATCGACTTCCGCGTCTCCATCATGCCGTCGATTCACGGCGAAGACGCGGTGCTCCGCGTGCTCGACAAGGAGTCGATGAGCGAGAAGTTTCACAAGCTCACGCTCGATGTGGTTGGCTTCGCCGAAGAGGACCTGCGGACGTTCCGCCGCTATATCAAAGAGCCGTACGGCATGGTGCTGGTGACCGGGCCCACCGGTTCCGGCAAGACGACGACGCTTTACGCCGCGTTGAACGAGATCAAGACCGACGAAGACAAGCTCATCACGATTGAAGATCCGGTCGAGTACCAGATTCGCGGCATCACGCAGATCCCGGTCAACGAGAAAAAGGGTCTGACGTTTGCCCGCGGACTGCGCTCGATTCTGCGTCACGATCCCGACAAGATCATGGTCGGCGAAATCCGCGACACCGAGACGGCGCAGATCGCCATCAACTCGGCGCTGACCGGACACCTGGTGTTCACCACCGTCCACGCGAACAACGTGGTCGACGTGCTGGGCCGCTTCCTGAACATGGGTGTCGAGGCCTACAACTTTGTCTCGGCCCTGAACTGCATTCTGGCGCAGCGCCTGGTGCGACTGATTTGTGAATTTTGCAAGAAAGAAGTGCACTACTCGGTCGAAGAGCTGGAGGCCAGCGGCCTCGATCCGAAGGAGTGGGGCAACTTCGCCTTCTACGAAGGCGAAGGCTGCATCGAGTGCGCCGGCACCGGCTTCCGCGGCCGTACTGCGATTCACGAACTGCTGGAGCTGACCGACAACGTGCGCGAGATGATTCTGGCGAAGAGGCCCAGCAGCGAGATTCGCCGCGCCGCCAAAGACGAAGGCATGCATTTCCTTCGCGAGTCGGCAATTGATAGAGTGAAGCGTGGGCTGACGACGCTGAAAGAAATCAACAAGGTCACGTTTATTGAGACGACGAGGTAAGAGAAGCAACTAGCCGCTGGCAACTGGCAACTGGCGTTTTCAGTGCAGTTGGTAGATTGTCAGGTGGAGTATTCGGCTAGTTGCAACTTGCAAGTTGCTAGTTGCTAATGGCTAATGGAACCCACATCACGCGTCCCCGTGTTGCCTGCGAGATCGCTGCTGATCGCGTGGTCGCGGCGCGCATGGCTGAGGGCGGAGCCAACCTGGAAGCGGCGACGGCGGCTACCTTGCCGCCGGGGTTGCTGACGCCCGGATTGCAGCAGGCCAACATTGCCGATCGCGCCAAGCTGGTTCCGGCGTTGCGCGAGATCCTGACGGCCGTGGCCGGACGCTCGCGCGATGTCTGCCTGGTCGTGCCCGACTCCACCACGCGTGTCATGCTGCTGGACTTTGACACCCTGCCGGAGAAACCGGTTGATGCTGACGCCGTGGTTCGCTTTCGCCTGAAGAAGTCGCTGCCGTTCGACATCGATCAGTCGGCGGTTTCGTTCGAGCGGCAGGGCAGCGGCAATCAGATTCGCGTAGTCGCCGCGGTGACGCCGCGCCATGTGCTCGACGAGTACGAGTCGCTGGTGCGCGAAGCCGGCTACAACCCCGGCACGGTGCTGCCCTCGACATTGGCGGGGCTGGGTCTGGTCGATGCATCGCGTCCTACGATGGTTATCAAGGTTGAGCAGGGAACGACGACCTTCGCCATCGTGGATCAGGACCAGCTGCTGCTGTATCGCTCGCTGGACAATGGCGGCAAGGCGGTGACGGGCGAGTCGCTGGTCGATGACGTGAACACCTCACTGGTCTATTTCGAAGATCGTTACGGCGTCACCGTGGAGCGAGTGTTGGTGACCGGTGTGCAGTCGGTGCAGGATTTGCAGGACGCTTTGAGCGCCGGCGGCAATATTCGCGTGGAGGAGTTGGTCTCGAGTTCAACGGCGGGCACCGCTGGCAACGGGAACGTCAATAAATCCGTTCTGGCGGGAGTGGTGGGGGCCCTGGTCACGTAATGCGTCTGAAAATCAATCTCGCCAGTCAGCCCTACGAGGTCGCGCGGGAGTACCAGCGGCGCATGACCATGGTCATCGCTGCGCTGGGCGCGCTGGCCGTGCTGCTGGGTGGCTACATTTTGTATAACCGGGCGCACACCCGCACCATCAATCGCCAGATCGCCAGCGTGCAGCAGCAGATGGCCGGACTTGAGCGCGAAGAAACCCAGGCGCGCGCCATCCTGAACAAGCCGGCCAACCGCGTCATCGCCGATCAATCCGATTTTCTGAACGAGCTGTTCGCGCGCAAGTCGCTTTCGTGGACGCGCATCTTTACTGAGTTGGAGCGGATAGTGCCCGCCGATCTGCACGTCGTTTCCATGAAGCCGGAATATACCAAGACCAACGACCTGGTCGTCCATATTGTGGTGGCCACAGATTCTCGCGACCGCGCGGTCGAGATGGTGCGCCACATGGAAAAATCGAACCACTTCCGGCAGGCGCAGGTGGTCGCCGAGACCGTGGTGAGCAATACCAGCGCGCAGACCTCAGGCCCGGCGGCCAATATCCAGTTTGATATCGCGGCAGTCTATGTGCCGGCAGGAGCGGACACCGATCAGGCTGCGGATACGGGCGACAATAAAACGCCAGCGGCCACAGGCGCAGCTTCACCGGCGCCGAGCCCTGCCAAGACACGCGCTGTATCGCAGAGCTCCGACACGATGGCTCCGCAGCGGAGTGCGCCGGGCCCACACTCTACGCAGACCGCGAACTTGAGGGGGCACTGATGGCCAGCATTCGTGAGACGCGCAAAAAGCTGATGCCGGTCGTGATTGCCCTGGCGGTGCTCGATCTGGCCTGCATTGGATATCTGTTCTCGCCGGCGGGACGCACGCGGTCGGCGCGCCAGAAAGAGTATCAGCAGATGCATCAGCAGCTGCATGGCCAAGCAGCTGGAAGTTCTGCCCACACGCGGCATGGACCAGAAGCTGGTGCAGGCGTCGAAGGATATTACCGGCTTCTATGACCAGCGTTTCCCGGCGGAATACTCCGCCGTCGCCGAGGAGTTAGGGAAAGTGGCCACCGATACCGGCGTCCACCTGAGCGGCGTGAAGTACGACGAGAAGGACGCGCCCATCGAAGACCTGCACAAGCTGCTGATGGAAGTTTCGCTGTCGGGCGATTATCTGCAGGAAGTGAAATTCATCAACGCGCTGGAGCGCGACAAGATGTTCTTCCTCATCGACGGGATCACCCTCGGTGAGCAGCAGGGTAACGTGCGCCTGCAGTTGAAGCTGGAAACCTATCTGCGGTCAGGAGCGGCGGCGTCGTGAAGCTGGGAACCGAAAATAAGCGGAAGACGATTATCGCCGGCGTGCTGGCGGTGGTCGCCGTCTTCCTGCTGATTCGCGCCTTCGGCGGCGGCGATGAGACTCCAACTCCGACATCGACCGCGACCACGGCTCCGGCATCGAGCTCTGCGAAGAACGTCAAGAAGAAGCCGGCGCGGACACTGCTGGCCCATTCGCTTGACCCTACGCTGCGCTTTGACCTGCTGAAATCGAGTGAAGACGTGACCTATAAAGGTAACGGGCGAAACATCTTCAGCTCGCAGGCTGCGCCGCCTCCACAGGACATTCCGCAGGTCGTGAAGGCGCCGATGGTGCCCGATGCTCAGCAGGCGCCGCCACCTCCGCCGCCCAGTGGCCTGAAGTTTTACGGCTATGCGGGCCCGAAGAATGGCGGCAAGAAAGTATTCCTGATCAAGGGAGAAGACATCTTCCTGGCTAAAGAAGGCGACGTGGTCGATCGCCACTACAAGATCGTGCGTGTGGGCACGACCTCGGTCGAGGTGCAGGACGTGCTGACCAACCACACCGAGACGATTCCGTTCGGGGCGGGATAAACCCGAGCCCATCCTCTTAGCAGCCACCCTCTATCGCCAACGGCGGCGAGTAGGATGGGGCGCCCGGAGGATGAGCAAGACATCGCAGTATGCAGCGCAGCTCCAATCCGCAAATTGTAAGCAGGTTTCAACCTGGCTCTGCGCGCGCCCAGCGCGATGGAGGCTACCTGCTGCTGGCCATCATGCTGATGATGGCGCTGATGATCATCGCCGCAACCATTGCGGCGCCTCGTGTGGTCCAGCAGATTAAGCGCGACCGCGAAGAAGAGATGATCCACCGCGGGGTGCAATACGCGCGCGCCATCAAACGCTTCTACAAGAAGAACGGACGCTATCCTTCCACGCTCGACGATCTCGACAAAGGACAAATCAAGTATCTGCGGCAGCGCTACAAAGATCCGCTGACCAAAGACGGCAAGTGGAAGCTGCTGAATTACGCTGACATCGCCACTATGCTCAACACCGCCGCTCCGGGAACGCCGGCGGCGTCGCTGGGCACGCTCGGCGGCGGGCAGGCAGGCGCTCCGGGCTCCGCATTTTCCAACAGCGCCTCGCCCGTAGGCGGAAACTTCGCCCAGTCGCCCTTGTCTTCGCAGCAACAACAGCAGCAACAGAATCCCGGTTTTGCCGGCGGAGGATTTACTACCAACTCCGATCAGGGTGGCAGCTCGGAAAGCTTTCCCGGTACCACCAGCGGCAACACGACGGGCAGCAGCGGCGGTGGCTTCACTTCGGGCAGCGATACTTCGTCGGGCAGCTCCGGTAACAGCCAGTCCGGCAGCAGCAGCTCTCCCGGCGGCGGAACGACCTCTGGAGCGAGCGGCAGCAACAATCAGACGCAGTTCGGCGGCGGCGCCATCGTCGGCGTGGCCAGCCTGAGCAAAGATCCGACCATCCGCATTTACAACAAGAAGAAGACTTACAACGAGTGGCAGTTCATCTACAACCCGATGATGGACACCACCAACACGCTCATCAAGACTCCGTATCAGCCGACCACCATCGGCGGCAGCCAGGTGGGCACGCCGGCCAGCCAGATGAACGGCCAACAGCAGAATAACCAGAGCCCGTTCGGCCAGCAGGGCAGCAGCCCCTTCGGGCAGCAGAACAACAACTTCGGCAATCAGAATGGCGTGGGGACGACCTCGCCGCAACCCACTTCCTCGCCGTAGCTGGTTTGCGAAACTCCCGGCCCTCGCCAATACACTCGACTGCGGGGTTGAGGCTGGCTTCTCTCTCATTTTTACTTCTTATGCGACTGCTGACTTTCCTTGATGAATCGGCGCGTCCCCACATCGGCGCGCTCTCCGACGACGGCCGTATTGTCGATTTGAATGCGGCGCACCGTTTGTACTCGCGCGAACGCAATGGCAAACAGGACGAGCTTGCTGGCGATATGCGCGCGCTCTTCGAAGGCGGCGATCGTAGCCTGGATGCGGCCCGCGCTGCTCTGGAGTATGTAGAGGTGCAGAAACCCGACGTCGGTGTGAAAGGCGAGCCGGTGCGCTACCAGCGCGACAAAATTCACGTCAAGGCGCCGATCATCCCCAAGAAGTTCTTTCACACCGCGGGAAATTTTCGCGAGCACCATCACGAGGCCGAGAAGGCCGGCTTCTCCCATCCTGTGCTGCCGTGGATCATGTTCTTCCAGAACGTCGACGCCATCATCGGCCCGGATGAGCCGGTCATCTTCCCGCCGCACCTCACGCAGGAACTGGATTACGAACTCGAACTCGCCGTGGTGCTGAAGAAATCGGGCAAACACTTCACGGCCGAGCAGGCCGAGACCTACATCGGCGGCTATGTCATCTTCAACGACATCACCGCCCGCGATATCCAGCGCAACGAGATGAAGTCGGGCGTCTTCAGCTTCTGCAAAGGCATCGATTCCTTCTGCCCGCTGGGGCCGTACATCGTCACCGCCGATGAAATCAAGGATCCTCACAATCTGGCGATGGAGCTGCGCGTGAATGGCGAGTCGCGGCAGGTTTCGCACAGCAGCAAGATGTCGGTGACGATACCGGAGATCCTCGCGCACTATTCCGCCATGGGCTACAGCGCCGGCGATGTGGTTTCCACCGGAACGGTGTCGGGCGTGGCGGCGTTCAGCGCCGATCCGAAGGCTTGGTTTCTCAAGCCGGGCGACGTGATGGAGTGCGAGATCGAGCAGATCGGCGTGCTGCGCAATCCCGTGATCTCGTGGGAAGAGGCGTACGGCGAAAAAGCTCCTGCTCCTCCGCAGCCGCAAGAGGCAGCGCGATGAGCGATCTTGCCGGCAAGGTCTGGACCAGCGAGCTGAACGCGCGTCCCGACGTGCGCCCCAACTTCGACCGCTCGCGCACCATTCGCTTCTACGACACCACGCTGCGCGATGGCGAGCAGACCGTGGGCGTTATCTTCTCGCCGCAACAGAAGCTGGAGATCGCGAAGAAGCTCGATGAGCTCGGCGTTGGCCGCATCGAGGCCGGATTTCCCAAGGTTTCTGCCGAAGATGGCGAAGCGATCTCGCTCATCCTTAAGGCAGGGTTGAAGCACTCCGAAGTCTGGGGCTTCGCGCGCGCCACGCGTGGTGACGTCGAAGAGCTGGTGCGGCTTGGGCTGCAGGCTGCGGTCATCGAGACGCCGACCAGCGAGATTAAGCTGAAGGCTTACGGCATTTCCCGCGAAGAAGCGGTGCGGCGTGTGGTCGACGCCGTCGGCTACGCCAGCCAGAACGGAATTCGCGTGGCCTTCTTCGGAGTCGACGGCAGCCGTGCCGACTTGGATTTTCTGCGCCAGATCTACTCGGCGGCCATCGATGCCGGTGCGAAAGAGATTGTTTTGGTAGACACCATCGGCGTCTGCACGCCGGAGTCGGCCGAATTCCTGGTTCGCTGGGCGCGCGAATGGGCCGGCAAAGACATGCCCATCCACTGGCACGGGCACAACGACTTCGGGCTGGGCACGGCGATTGCGATTGCTGCCGTTCGCGGCGGTGCCGATTGGGTGCAGGGCACCATCAATGGCATGGGCGAGCGCGCCGGCAACGCCGACATTGCCGAAGTCGCCCTCGCGCTGCAATGTCTTTATGACGTGCCGGTCGAGATGAAGCTGGAGCGTATCCGCGAGGTCTCGGAGTTTGTCCGCAGGGCCGGGAAATACGAACTGGAAGGCTGGAAGCCGCTGATCGGCAACAACCTCTTTCTGCGCGAGAGCGGCGCCGTGGCCAGCCAGTTCCACATCCCTGAGGCTATCGAGCCCTACGCGGCCGAGTTGGTGGGAGCCACCCGCGGCATCGTGCTGGGCAAGAAGAGCGGGCTCGACAGCGTGCGCATCAAGGCCCAACAGCTTGGCATCGAGTTGCCGGAGCCGGCACGCGCGCAGGTGCTGCAGGCCGTCAAGCAGGCCGCCATCGCCAGCGGCGGCCTCATTACGGACGATACGTTTATCGCTATCGTGCGCCAGACCACCGGTAATTAATCTCACCGGCAATTAATCCTCGAGTTCAACGACCCGTACCTTAAAGAAATCGCGAAACTCGCCGATAGGGAGGGTGATGAACTCTACCTTCGCCATCGACGCAGGCCTGCATGCCCTTGACGCTCGTTGACCCGCAGGCCGCTGGCGTACGCCGTTATGACGACCTGAGCGGGTCGATCTTACAGGCGATCTATGGCGTGTCGCCCAACGGTGTCCTGGTGGTGGGTGCCGATGGCACCATACTTTCCAACAACAAGAAATTTCTGGAGCTGTGGAAGTTGCCCGAGCCCCCGGGCAGTAATGGCGTGCTGAACGGTTCAGACGACAACATCCGTCAGGCAGTGCTGGAGCGGGTGATTGATCCGGAAGCTTTCCTGACGCGAGTGAAGGAGCTGTACGCTCATCCCGAACTGGTCGACCACTCGGAAATCGAATTGAAGGACGGCCGCACCCTGGAGCGGAACTCGTCCGTGGTGCGAGGCGAGGACGGCAGCTACATAGGACGGGTATGGTTTTTCCGCGATTTGACCGGACGCAAGCAGATGGAGCTGGCCTTGCGGCGCAGCGAAGAGAAGTTTCGTACCGTGGCCGAAGCGGCCCAGGATGCGGTCATCGTAGTGGATTGCAACGGCATGGTGCAGTACTGGAACGCCGCCGCTGAGCGCATTTTCGGATACTCGGGCGAGGAAGCGCAGGGGAAAATTGTTCATCAATGGCTGGCTCCGCCGCGTTATCACTCGGCCGCGGCAGCGGCATGGGGCCACTTTCCCGGGAACTCGCAGGAACAGAGCCTGCACCGGGTACGCGAAGTGGAAGCGGTATGCAAAGATGGACGCGAAATTCCAATCGAGCTGTCCGTCGCGCCCATGAAGCTGGGTAGAAACTGGTGTGCCGTCGGTATCCTGCGCGATGTTTCCTCGCGCAAGCAGAACGAACAGCGGATTGCCTGGCTGGCACGCAACGATCTGCTGACCGGGCTGCCCAATCGCGGCGTCTTTGTCGAGGAGGTTCAGGAAGCCCTGCTGCACCGCAGCCGCAGCGGAAAACCCTTCGCCGTGCTCTACCTCGACGTGGATCACTTCAAGGATGTCAACGATACTCTAGGACATCTGGTGGGCGACTCTCTGCTGAAGGGGGTGGCCGAGCGGCTGCGCATGGCGCTGCGGGCCGGTGACCGCGTGGCGCGTTTCGGTGGCGACGAGTTCGCCATCCTGACCACCGAGTTGCGTGACAAAGGAGACGCCAGTGTCCTGGCTGCCAAACTCCTCACGGTGTTGAGCCAGCCGTACTTCCTCAATGGCTATGAGGTCAACAGCAGCGCTACCATCGGCATCGCCACCTCGGACGAAGCCGAAGCTGACGCCGGGGTTCTGCTGGCGCACGCCGATGTGGCTCTCTATCGCGGCAAGTCCGAGGGCCGCGGGACCTTTCGTTTTTTCACCAGCGCCATGGATGATGAGGTACGCGAACGGGTGGCTCTGCTGCGCGAGTTGCGCGAAGCCATCGGCAGGCAGGAACTTTTCCTGCTGTATCAGCCGCAGGTCAACCTGGAAACCGGCGAGACAGTCGGACTGGAAGCGCTGGTGCGCTGGCGCCAGCAGGGAAGACAGGTCATGCCGGCCTCGCGTTTCATCGAGGCAGCCGAAAGCGGCGGCCTGATTATTGCCCTTGGCCAGTTCGTGCTCTCGCAAGCTTGCCGGCAGGCGCGTAGCTGGCTCGATATGGGTCTGCGGATCCCCCTGATAGCCGTGAATGTCTCCCCGTCGCAGTTCAAAGCCTCCTCGCAATTTGGACCGGAGATTAAGCGGATCCTGAATGAAACCGGAATTGCCCCCGAAATGCTGGAGATCGAGCTTACCGAGAGCGCGCTCATGCAAACCTCGCGCGATAACGTCGATGCGCTTCGCCACGTGCGCCAGCAGGGGGTGCGTATCGCCATCGACGACTTCGGCACCGGCTACTCCTGTCTGGATTACCTGCGGCGTTTTCCCGCCTCGCGTATCAAGGTTGCGCAGACGTTTATCGCCGATCTCGCGCACGATCCGGGAAGCGGCGCCATTATTCGCGCCGCCATCGGACTGGGACGAGAACTGGGATTGGGCGTGATCGCCGAAGGAGTCGAAACCGCCCAGCAGGTCGCGCTTCTGCGGCAGTGGGGTTGCCGCGAGGGACAAGGATTCTATTTTGCGCCGCCGCTTTCGCCCGAAGACGTGCCCGGATTTCTCGATCCTGGCATCTTCCGTCCCGAACTTCTTGCGGCCCGGCCGGGCTGCCGTTTCGCATCCTCCGCCCGCGCCATCTGACCTTCCCATATCCGTCGATCTCCCGAATCCACACGCTTGCCCAAATGTTTCTGGAAAACCTCTCCAGTTCCCCGCGCCAGTTGCCGAGGTAGTCAGTAGGCAGGCGCCGCACCCGCGCACCAGCGGTCACGCGGCGACGCCAGGAGGAAGGTCACACATGAATCTACGAGCGCTTCGTACTCTGCTGCGGGAAGAGTCGGGTCAGGACCTGATCGAATACGCCTTGGTTGCGGCCATCATCGGGCTGGCGGCGGTGGCTGCCATGAGCAACCTGGCCAACAACGTCAGCAACGCCTTCAGCGCAGTGGGCAGCAAGCTGGGCAGCGCGGTCGCCTAAATCGATATCGCAGACTTCGCCGGGCGACCCTAAGCCGGGGACGCTCCGCGTGGTGGCAAACGATCGCCGGGTAAGAACGAGGTTGTAGCCCAGGCGTAAACCTGGCAGCGCCGGAAGCGGTTGCGAACCAGCGGCCGCTTCCGGGAAGCGCTGCCGAGAAACCAACATGAACTCCCGTCGCTTATTGATTGCGCTCCTGCTGGCGCTGGCGTTGTCGGCTGCGGTTACCCTGGTCGTCGGCCGCAAGCTGAACAACCGCAGTGCGCCGCACACCAACGTTCAACGTTATGTCGCGCCCGCCCACGCGCTTCAAGCCGGAGACGTGCTCAAGCCGGAAGACCTGGTGCTGGTGGACTGGCCATCGTCGATCGCCTTGAACAGCCCCTTCACAAAAACCTCCGACCTTGCCGGACGAGCGGTGATCTATCCGGTGGGCGCCTCGCAGCCGATCCTGGAGTCTTATCTGGCCGCTCCCGGCTCAGGCATCGGGCTGACGACCAAGATTCCAGAAGGCATGCGCGCCATCTCGGTGAAGTCGGACGAGATCGTGGGCGTGGCCGGATTCCTGTTTCCCGGATCGCATGTTGACGTGCTGGTAACGTTTCGCGCCGCCGGCCTGCCGTTGCCGGCAACGCAGATTGTCTTGCAGGAAGTCGAGGTACTGACCATCGGCCAGAAGCTGCAACCCGATCCGCAGGGCAAGCCGGAGACGGTGAACGTGGTCACCCTGCTGCTGACGCCCGAGGATGCGCAGAAGATGGTGCTGGCCTCCAGCCAGGGCAGCATCCAGTTCGTGCTGCGCAATGGCGGCGATCATACCCGGATTCCCGCCTTCCCGGTGCAGATTGCGCAGTTGGTCGGTACGCAATCTCCGATTCCCGCAGCGGTGGTAACGCCGCGCTCCCGTTTGCCGATGAAAGAACCGGATGTTGTCGAAACCATCTTGGGCGAGCAGCGAACGACCAAGAGCTTCGAGTAAAGCCATGACTCCCCGTGTGTGGCGAAAAACGATTGTGATTCTGGCGGCGGCAGTACTCGGGAGAGCCGCGCTGCAGGGACAGGCTCCGTCAGCCGGCGCTCCCGCTTCCGCCAGTCCCGACCCATCGCCGGCCGTAGCCTCACCAGCAACGGTCACCAGAACTCGCAGCAGCATCTTCCGCCGATGGCGCTGAAAGCGGCGCCCGTCGCGGGTTCTGGGTCGATGGAGGAGAAGCCGTCGAATACGACGATGCATCTGATCGTCGGTCGAGCGTTCTTTCTGAATTCGGCCGGCAAGCTGCGCCGCGTGTATGTGAGTAATCCAGCCGTATTGGATGCCATGACCGCGAGCCCGTTTGAGGTTGTTCTCACTGCCAAGGCTGCGGGCAGCAGCAGCCTGGTTCTCTGGACTGTGGACGGCCAGGCGCAGGTGTACACGGTGCTGGCGGATGCAGACGTTGGCGGTCTGCGCGAGTCGCTGGAGCAGGCGTTGCCGGGCGCGCATGTCGAAGTTGCTGTACAGCAGAGCCGAATCCACCTGACAGGCGTGGTCGACAGCGACGCGGCTTCGGACGAAGCGGCGCGGCTGGCCGCCATCTACTCGAAGGATGTCGTCAATTCGCTGGTGATTGACCCCCGGCATCTGCCGCAGGTCGAGTTGCAGGTGCGCATTGCCGAGATCGATCGCTCGAAGCTGACCGAGTTCGGAATCAACCTGTTCAGCCTGGGGAAGAATTCGGGCGCGATCACGACCGGCCAGTTCAGCCCGCCCAGCTATCAGACGCAGAACGGCTCGAACACTGCCATCGTCAGCGACTATCTGAACCTGTTCTATTTCAACTTCGCTCACGGTTTGGGCACCACCATTCGCGACCTGCAGACCAAAGGCATCTTGCAGATTCTGGCCGAGCCGACGCTCACGACGATTCATGGCAAGACTGCGCGCTTCCTGGCCGGCGGACAATTTCCCTATCCCATCGTGCAGCCGGGCGGCGCGGGAACGGTGCCCACGGTCACCGTGCAATTCCAGCCTTACGGCGTGAAGCTGGAGTTCACGCCTTTTGTGAATTCCGACGGAACTATCCGTCTGAAGGTCGCGCCCGAGGTCAGCGCGCTGGACTACACCAATGAGGTCGTCATCGCCGGCTACGTGCTGCCCGCGCTGTCGACCCGGCGGGCCGAGACCGAAGTGGAGTTGAAGGACGGGGAGAGCTTCGGGATCTCCGGCATTCTGGACAACCGCACCACCGACAATCTCAGCAAAGTGCCGGGCATCGCCGATATACCGGTGTTGGGGCAATTGTTCCGGTCGAAGAACCTGAACCGCTCAACCATGGAGTTGGTGGTGATCGTGACGCCAAAGATCATCGATACCCTGCATCCGGCAGCCGCCGAAGCGCCTTCCACGCCGGCGATGGCGGTGCCGTTCCTGCAGCCGCAAAACTTTGATCGCAATTTGCCGAAGAACTGAGCGAGGACGAGCTGTGTTGTGGCAGATCAAATCGGGGAGCCGGTCGTGATCAGCGGGAATGTCTCAGGCAGCACCGCCGGAGTGTGTGCGGCCACCTTGTGCCTCGATCGCGAGACCGCAGAAGTCGTGAAGAAAGCGGTAGCGCGCAAGAACGGTATCTTCGCCGGCGAGCTGGACGAATACACGCGCTTCAACACCGACATGCTGCTGCTGCAGAAGCTGCAGCGCTCCGAGGTTCCCATCTGGGTGATCGGTTTCGATCGCGATCGAGCGGCGGCGGTAACCGCGGCCAACGCGATTCAGCAAAGCCTTCATGGCCGCGGCAACCTGGTCGCGGTGTCGGATAAATCCGATCCCAACCTCATCCTGGAGGCCGTACGGGCCGGCTGCAGTGAATATCTCACTCGTCCCTTGACCGTCGATCAACTGGCCGAGGCGCTGGACCGCGTGCGATCGCGGCTCAATGTACAGAAGCCGGTGTCAGCCAAGCCGCTGGGAAGGATTCTGGCCATGCTGGGGGCCCGCGGCGGCGCCGGAGCCACCACGCTGGCCGTGCATCTGGGGTGCTTTCTGGTGAAGCAGTATGGCAAGAAGACGCTCATTCTGGACGAGCATCGCCGCCTGGGTCATGTGTCGTTGTATCTGGGCGAGGATGAGGCCAACTATCACTTCTATGAGCTGGTGCAGAACATTGCGCGCCTGGATGAAAGCCTGCTGCAGGGCTTCGTCATCCATCACTCCAGCCGCCTCGACATCCTGCCGTCGCCTGACTGCTTCGACGACTCGGCCAACGTTTCGCTGGACGACATTCAACGCGCCATTCGCTTCCTCGGCCAGAATTACGAATTCGTGGTCATCGATTGTCCGCACGGCGTACATAACCTGAGCCTGGCGACCATCGACTGTTGCGACGAAGTTTACCTGATTGCCACCCCGGATGTGCCCGCCTTGCGCGACCTGTCGCGCTGCATTGACCGCTTCCTGCAAAGCAATGTTTCTCCCGACAAAATCAAGGTCGTCATCAACCGTTATTCGTCGGAAGGCGCGCTGGGCATGGAGCAAATCGAGAAGGCGATTCGGCAACCGATTGTTATCACCATTCCCAACGCTTCGTCGGACCTGATACGGGCCATGAATACCGGCAGCCCGGTCCTGCCCGAACGCAAGTCCGACTTTGCCATCCAGATGAAGAAGTGGGCGGCCAGCCTGGTTCCCGAGGGTGAGCCCGAGGTGGCAGAGCCGAAGCGGAGGTTTGCGTTTTGGAACTGAGCATCCGGATCGTTGCGCCAAGGAGGATTCATGGCTGAAGCTGCCCTTGCCTTTCCCGAGAGTCAACTTTCCGGCGACCTGAACCGCAACGCCAATCCGCTGCTGGCGCGCGCCCAGCAGGAGGTGAAGTCGGCCGTTCATCGCGAGCTCATCAACAAGGCTGACCTGGAAAAGCTGCTCTACATGCAGGATTCCCATGCCCGCCAGCAGTTGCTGGGCCTCATCCTGCAACTGGTCACCGAACACGGCGTACCTTTCAGCGCCAGTGAGCGCACCCGGCTGGCCAACGAGGTCCTGGACGAAGTTTTCGGCCTGGGCCCGCTGGAGCCGCTGCTCCAGGATCCCAGCATCACCGACATCCTGGTCAATACCTCCGACACTGTCTACGTGGAGCGCGGCGGCGTGCTGGAAGAGACCAACGTCGTCTTCAAGGACAACCATCACCTGATGCACATCATTGAGAAGATCGTGTCGAAGGTAGGGCGCCGGGTGGATGAGTCGGCGCCGATGGTGGATGCCCGTCTGCGCGATGGCTCGCGCGTCAACGCCATTATCCCGCCCCTGGCCATCGATGGCCCCATTCTCTCGATTCGCCGCTTCGGCACCGATCCACTGACCGCGCAGGATCTGCTGTCCTATCGCGAGCTCACTCCGGTCATGATGGAGGTGCTGGAAAAAGCCGTGCAGGCGCGGCTCAACATCATCGTCTCCGGAGGAACCGGCGCGGGCAAGACCACGCTGCTGAATGTGCTGTCGGGCTTCATCTCGCCGCGCGAGCGCATTGTGACCATCGAAGACTCGGCCGAGCTGCGGCTGAAGCAAAAGCACGTGGTGCGCCTGGAATGCCGTCCGCCCAACGTCGAAGGCCGGGGCGGCGTGCGCCAGCGCGAGCTGCTGATCAATGCGCTGCGCATGCGCCCGGACCGCATCATCGTCGGCGAGGTGCGCGGCGAGGAAGCGCTCGACATGCTGCAGGCGATGAACACCGGCCACGACGGCTCGATTACCACGGTCCATGCCAACACGCCGCGCGACGCGCTGGCCCGGGTCGAGACCATGGCCCTGATGGCGAACCTCAATCTGCCGGAGCTGGCCATGCGGCAGCAGATTGCCTCGGCGATTCACATCATCGTGCAGGTCTCGCGCATGAGCGATGGCTCGCGGCGCGTGACGCATATCTCCGAGCTCACCGGTTCCAGCGATTCGGTCATCAGCATGCAAGACATTTTTCTCTTCCAGAAACGTGGCCTTGGTCCGCACGGCAAGGTGCTGGGGCGCTTCTACGCGACCGGCATCGTGCCCAAGTTCGCCGACAAGCTGCAGGCAGCAGGCCTGTCGCTCGATCCAAGTTTGCTGAACTTCTCCGAGGAGGTTTAGCGCACCGGTATGTCCAGCGGACTGATTTTCGCGGTAGTGCTGCTGCTCAGCTTTGGGGTGATCGCCCTGGTCACGCGCCCCTCCACCTCCGAGCGCGTCATCGAAGGCCGCATCGCCAAGTTGAGCCAGGGCTCCACTCCCGCGCCTCCACAGCAGGAAGCTTCACCAATCCTCAAGCTGACGCGGTTGAGCGAAATCGTGTGCATCGACTGCGTGCTGCGCCGTTTCCCGTTCGCCCACCGCATCCACCACATGATCCAGCAGGCCGACAGCTCGTGGAGCGTGCCAAAGGTGATAGGCGGGGTGTTCGCGCTCGGCTTGTCCGGCTTCGTGCTGGTCTACCTTGAGCTGTCGAATGTCGTTGCCGCGCTGGTGGCGGCTGCCGCGCTGGCTGCGACTCCCTTGCTGATCCTGCGTTACCAGAAGCAACAGCGGCTGCGGGAGTTCGCTCGCTATCTGCCGGAAGCCATCGACCTGATCAGCCGCGCTCTGCGGGCGGGTCATTCGGTGACCGCGGCCATCGAGATTGTGGGCGAGGAGTGTCCTGAGCCGGTACGCACCGAGTTCCGCGAAGTCTATCGCCAGCAGAATTTCGGCTTGCCGATGCGCGACGCGCTGCTGCAACTGGCGCAGCGCATGCCTCTGCCCGAGCTGGGCTTCATCGTGACTGCCATCCTGCTGCAACGCGAAACCGGCGGCAACCTGGTGGAGGTGCTGGATCGCACCACCGCGGTCATTCGCGAGCGCCTGCGCATTCAGGGCGAGATACGGATCTACACCGCCCAGGGCCGGCTGACGGGGTGGATTCTTTCGGCGCTGCCGATCGCGATGTTCTTCCTGTTGAGTATGGCCAATCGCGGCTACACCCGCGTACTGATCGAGGATCCCACGGGCCGCAAGCTGGTTTATGGCGGCCTGTCGTTGATGGTGGTCGGGGCGCTGGCGATCCACAAGATTGTCGATGTGAAGGTATGAGCGGCGTCAGTCCAGTTCTGCTGGTCGGGGTAATGCTGACGGTCTTCAGCGCGCTGGCGATCGTGCCGGTGTTTCTCCTGATGCGCTCGTCGGAAGAAAGCAAGCGCCTGATGGAGGTGACCAAGGCGCCGTTGCGTTTGCGCCCGGAAGCGGAGCCTCGGGGCAATCGGTACAAGCAAGTTCTTTTGCGGGTAGCACGCTTTCTGCGCCTGCGTCTGGGCTTCGAGCAGGATGAGAAGCTGCGCCAGAAGCTGCTGGCAGCCGGACTGCGTCAGCCTGCCGCGGTCGATGCTTATTTTTCCGCCCGGCTGGTTGGACCGGTACTGGCGGTAGTGGCCGGTACCTTCATTCCGCAGAACACGCTGTTCTGGATTGTCGCTCTCATGGGTGTGGCTTATCTCGCGCCCGACGCCTGGCTTCGCCATCTCGCCAAGCGCCGGCGCGAGACGATTCGCCTCGGCCTGCCCGATGCCCTCGATCTGATGGTGGTGTGCGTCGATGCCGGGCTGGGCGTCGATCAGGCGCTGCTCCGCGCGGGAGAGGAGCTGGCGCTCAGCCAGCCGGAGATCTCCGAGGAATTCCTTCAGGTGAACTTCGAGCAGCGCGCCGGCAAGCCGCGGATCGACGCTTGGGAGAGCATGGGCGAGCGCACCCAGATCGATACCGTCCGCAGCTTCGTGCACATGCTGGCCCAGACCGATCGTTTTGGGACGCCGCTGGTACGGGCGCTCCGCGTCTTCTCCGAAGGCGTCCGCCAGAAGCGGCGGCAGGAGGCCGAAGAGCTGGCGGCCAAGACTACCGTGAAGCTGATTTTCCCCCTGGTGCTGTTCATCTTTCCCAGCATCTTCATCGTGATGCTGGGGCCGGCAGTAATTCTGATAACCAAGAACCTGGAAGGCATCTTCAAGTAGGCCAGGTTGAAAAAATAGGAGGAGATCAATGGACACAGTTGTCCTGATTCGAGTGGTGGCAGCGACCCTGGCCGTGGTGCTGATGGGCATCCTCGTGCTGAGGCACAAGAAACACGCGTGAAGACGATAGCCTGAGCGTCTCAGTTGGGGCCTGATTGAAAGCAGTTTGCTTTAAGCCATCGTAGTCAGAACGATGGCTGCTACGTTCCGGAGGCGGAGAACCTCATCGATCCGCTTCCGGAACATTTTTGTCTGTAGGAGAAATCAACTTCGCTAGCCGGCGACGACAACCCGCTTCGAGTACGCGCGCAGCTTTGCCGTAGCAGAATGCAGGCCGTTCGCTCGCTGTTCCCAAAGGTTGATCGTAAGGGTGATACCAAGGGTGGCGGCGGCCATCGTGATTACCATCGCTGTATAGCCAAGTGAAGTCCGAAGCAGAGGCGCCAGGAAGATCGTCGTCATGGACAACCACTGAATCGCGCTGATGGTGGTGCAGGGTTTGCTCAAGAGCGTTGGGAAGAGCAACACGATCGGCAGCAACAGCAGGCAGGCGTCATGCAGATAGGCGTGATAGCTGACCAGCACGCTCACTACAACCGCCAGAGAGAAACTCGTTTCCGAAACGCTGCGGCGGCGAAGCGCCAGCATCATCGCGCTCAGGACCACCAGCGATGCCACCAGGGTAACAATGGCAAGTGCCGTGGCAGACAAATATTCCCGGAAAACTTGGTCCAGGAAGCCGCGCAGATTGGCCATGCTCTCGGGATGCTCTCCGGCGGACGTATGGGCCATGCGGCTGTATTGCAGCAGCGCCAGAGGATAATTCAAAGCGGTCTCCCCTCCGACGAATGCAGCCGAGACACAAAAGAGGCCGGCGCTGGCCAAAGCGAAGCTACGCAATGGTTTCCACTTCCGCCAGAGCACCAGCGCCAGCAGCATGGGCAGGACAAATTGCGGCTTGAATGCGGCCAGCGCCAGCCAGCATCCCGTACGGAAGTCGCGTCCCGCGCGGAGATCCGCATAGGCGGCTGCGAACAGTAACAGAAGCAGCCCCGATGCCTGGCCTTGAAGAAGCGAGAGAATTACCGGAAAAAAGAGGAGCGGCGCGATCCAGCAGCAGGCGAGGTAGCCGCTGCTGCCTGCAGCCCGGCGTCGCAGCAGAAGCGGGACTGCCAGAAGCATCGCAACCGTGAGGACGTACCAGGCGAATTCGGCCTCCGCATAATCCAGACATGCCAGGGGAGTAAACCAGCTCAGCGAGAACGGCGCGAACACGAATGGCAGCGAAACAAAGTCGCCTGCGCCATCGAACGACTGCATTCCCAACGCTTGATCGAAGTCCTGCTCGGCTTCCAGGTCGTAGACGCGCGCACCTTCGCCGGCGAGAACCATCCTGCCGGCGCGATAAAAGCAGCCAAAGTCGGAGTTACGCCCCGCGAAGGTCGCTGGCCTCAGCGTGGTCCATACCATCACGTAGCCGACGAGGACGATCACCAGAGCCAGCCATGCGCGGGTCTTCATGCGCACCACGCAACTAGCCGGGACTTCACCGTGCGAGGTACTGCACAGGCTGCCAGCACCAGAAACGTTGCGACCGGATAGACCCACGCCGCCAGCAGAGGCAGTTCCCACAGACTCGAGGCTGCTCCCGGCCGGATGATGTCGAGCAGGCTCAGTCCCGCGGCAGCAACCATTCCCGACGCTAAAACGATCCAGCTGAGGTTCCAAAGTAACCTGTGGCCCTGACTTCGACCCCGGATGGCTCCGGCGTGCTTCAACAGCCAGAGAGCTGCCGGCAACAGCAGAACCTCGTTGTAAATAAGAAAAGGGAAGACCAGTTGGAAAGCGGCAATCGAGAAGCTTAGGGCGAACAGCAAATCGTCTTCACCAAAACGCAAGGCGACCCACACCACCGTGCTCACTAGCAATGTGCATGCCGGACCGAAGAGCTGAGCGCCTGCCAGCTCCCGTAGCAGAGGAGCGCTGCCGGCGTAAAGCGAGTAAGCGCGAACGGTGGTGAGCCAGGAAGCTGGCCAGCCGGGCACGAGCAGCTCGGAGAGTAATTCCATACCGCACGTTGTGGCCAGCAGAGCGAGCAGGAAGCGTTTGCGCTCATGCCATCTTGTCGCCGACCAGATGCAGAGCGGCAGAAGGAAAGCGATCGCCAATTGGGGCTTCGCCATGGCCAGACCAGTCAGTACGCCTCCCCAGACCAGCCGGGAGGAGCGTACCGAGAAAGCGGCCGTCGCCAGCAGTCCGGCAAACAGAAGCGTCGGTTGGCAAAGCTGCAATCCGAGAACAACCGGGTACGTCGCGAAAACGCCTGCCATCACCAGAGCCGTCGGCAAAGCCTCCAGTCCGATGTCGGCCATCCACAGCCGCACCGACAAAACCGTAGCCGCCAGGCACGCTGCCAGCCCCACAGCGTGGGCAGCAGGGAAGGGCATAAGGGCGAGCGGAAAGAAGAGAAAGGCGAAACCCAGCGGATAGGCGAATCTTTGCTGATTGACGGGAGAGCGTTTTCCGCCTCCGTACACGCCGGCTTGGATTTCCCGGGTTACTTCAGGCCGATAGGGATTGCCGCGATGGAGAAGAATCTCGCGCGTGCCGATCCACTCAGGCAGCAAGCCTTGCTGGACGGTCGGAGCACTCGGCCCGAAGTTGGCAGGGGCAATTTGCAGGGCAAAGTAGTATCCCGACAAGATCCCGGGAAGCATCGCCGCCAGCAATAGCAGTTTGCCCGCCGACCATAGCTTAGGCACGTCGTAGCGATGGAGCGCCGACGTGGCTGCCGGACGCGCGTCTGGAAGCAGGCTCTCCATCCATAATGGAAATCGGTCGTCGTCGCCGAAATCTTGAGCGACGAACCAAGCGTTCGCAATAGTTCTCAAGCCTCCAAGAGAGGTTAGCCACCCTAAAGTGCTAATCGTAAAGTGGCTGTAACGCCTGACTTTGCACTCTTGCAGAGGAGTGCCTCTTCCGGAAATTACCCAATTGGTGGGGAAATGTTCATCTACAAAGTTGCAAGTCCTTGCATGTTGAAAATTCTAAGTAGCGCATTTATAAGGCAATTTTGCGGAAGGAAGATTGCAAAGAAATGATTGGAGCCGTTGTCTGCCTCGACGACGCGATCAGGATTCCGGGCTTGTAGTGGATCGCAGTTTGAGGTGGCAAGGTTCTTCGTCGACCGTTTCCTGGAAGAAGTCACGGCGATGAAATTGTTGTAGTTAGACGTGCTGGAAGAGATGAAATAGGCACGAGCGACCGCAAGTCGTAGCAACGTTTTGCGCGCGACTCTTGCCAGCGTCTTGGCGGTAATTCTTGGGGGAACTCTGTGGCGCCACGCGGAGCAATCCCGGCCAGAGTATTTTTCTGCGCCCTTTGCATCGCGTTTTGCAGGTGAATACAGAATTCTCTCCCTTGCGGTGTGCGACCGGCCGAGGTTCGGCCCCGCATTTGTCGCCGCAAGCGCGGTTCCGGAAGAGGGCTGGTGCAGGATCTGTTTGCATTTGAACCGGTGACCTAAGGGGAGGGGTTATGCGTAGGTTGTTAGTGCTACTGATGGTGATGTGCGGCGCGGCATACGCGTTTGCAGGATCGTCAGATCAGCCAGGATCGTACACAACAGTACAAGAGCAGTTCCAGTTCCTGAACTGGAGCGGCGGCGACTGGACCAATGGGTATCCGTACTATATTGCTCCGGTTAATGGCCCGAATAGTTTGATTTATGCCGTAATGTGCGATGACTATGCGCACGGCGGCGAGCCCGGTGATGTATGGACGGCCAACGTCAGCAACCTGGGCACACAGAATCTGTCCACGGACCGCTTTAACAATCTTGCTGGACCGAACGCGCTTTACCCTCTCCAACTGTACGACGAGGCCGGCTGGATCCTGTTGCAGACGACCACCGAGTCGCCGACCGAGTGGAAGGCCATGAACTACGCGGTCTGGCACCTGTTCGATGCCCAGGCGCCGCTGTTTGGCGATGCTTCCACGTGGCTGAATAATGCCTACCAGGAGTTCCTGATTGGTTTCCCCGGCACCGACTTCAACAAGGTTTACGTCGTAACCCCGGTTGACCAGCACGATCCGGATCCCAACAGCATGCAGGAATTTATGTACATCGGCCAGGATCCGTCCGGCGGCGGCAGCAATTCGCCCGCCAACCAGACGACACCCGAGCCCGGAACGCTGTTGCTGTTCGGTACCGGCGCGCTGGCTATCTTGCGTAAGAAGTTCTTGAGTTAAGGGCCCCTTTTCACCCGAACGGAAGTCCTTCCCCAAGAAGTAAGAGCGCTCCCGAGAGCAAAGACCATCTTGCCCGCGGGAGCGTTTCCAGTCATAATTGGTCGTGCACGCATACTCGCTCCACCCTGGTTGCGCTGAAACGCTGGCGCACGGGGCTCCCCTAAAATCAGGGGCTGCGGAGCCGGGTTCCCGGCGGCACAAATCCCAACAACAGAGGAATCGATGTCGGCAAAGTACATCTTTGTGACCGGCGGTGTCGTGTCTTCGCTTGGCAAGGGTTTGGCAGCGGCGTCCATCGGGTGCCTGATGGAGAGTCGCGGCCTGAAAGTCACTTTGCAGAAGTTCGATCCCTACCTCAACGTAGATCCCGGAACGATGTCGCCGTTTCAGCACGGCGAAGTCTTCGTCACCGACGACGGCGCCGAAACCGACCTCGACCTCGGCCACTACGAGCGCTTCACCCACAGCAAGCTCTCGCGCGAGAACAACTGGACCACTGGCCGCATCTACGAAACCATCATCGCCAAAGAGCGCCGCGGCGATTATCTCGGCAAGACCGTGCAGGTCATTCCGCACGTCACCAACGAGATCAAGAGCGCGATGAAGAAGGTGTCCGGGGATGTCGACCTGGTGATCGTCGAGATCGGCGGTACCATCGGCGATATCGAATCGTTGCCCTTCCTGGAAGCCATCCGCCAGATGCGCCAGGAACTGGGCCGCGACAACACGCTGTTCGTCCACGTCACCCTGGTCCCGTACATCGCGGCAGCCGGCGAGCTCAAGACCAAGCCGACGCAGCACTCGGTCAAAGAATTGTTGAGCATCGGAATCCAGCCCGACATTCTTCTGTGCCGCACCGACCGCTTTCTCTCCAAGGAACTCAAGTCGAAAATCGCGCTGTTCTGCAACGTCGAGAACGAAGCGGTAATCACGGCGAAGGATGTGGCCTCAATCTACGAGGTTCCACTAGGCTTTTCCCGTGAACACGTGGATAAGCTGGCGCTGAAGTATCTGCGCATCGATGCCAAAGAGCCCGACCTCAGCCGCTGGGAAGAGCTGGTCCATCGCGTCTATAACCCCAAGGACGAGGTCACGATCGGCATTGTCGGCAAGTACGTCGAGTATGAAGACTCCTACAAGTCGCTCAAGGAAGCATTGGTGCACGGCGCCCTGGCGCACAACCTGAAGCTCAACGTGAACTGGATCGAAGCCGAAGGCCTGGAACAGAAAGACCAGACCGTGCAAACGCAGATGGAGCACGTCGACGGCATCCTGGTTCCCGGCGGCTTCGGCAAGCGCGGCATCGAAGGCATGCTGAAGGGGATTCAGTATGCGCGTGAGAATAAAGTTCCGTACTTTGGCATCTGTCTGGGCATGCAGACGGCGTGCATCGAGTTTGCGCGCAACGTCTGCGGGCTGGAGCAGGCGAATTCCAGCGAGTTCGATCCGGCTACGCCGCACCGCGTCATCTATAAGCTGCGCGAACTGCGCGGTGTGGAAGAGTTGGGCGGAACAATGCGTCTGGGCGCTTGGACCTGCAAGATCGAGCCGGATACGTTGGCTCACCGTATCTACGGCCAAAGCGAGATCAGCGAGCGCCATCGCCACCGTTACGAATTCAACCGCGAGTATGAAGGCCCGCTGACGGCGGCTGGGCTGCGCATCAGTGGCGCCACCCCGGATGCAACCTACGTCGAGATCGTCGAGATTCCCGACCACCCATTCTTCATCGGGTGCCAGTTCCATCCCGAGTTCAAGTCAAAGCCGCTTGAGCCGCATCCGCTGTTTTCGAACTTCGTGAAAGCATCGTACGAGAACAAACTGCGGCGTCAGCAAGTGCGGCACGAGGTAGATGTGGAGTTGTTTCACCGGCCGGAGAAGCAGAAGCTGGCAACTAGCAATTAGCGACTAGCTACTAGCGACTAGCAATAGCACTAGCGACTAGCGACTAGCGACTAGCGACTAGCGAGTCTGGATGCGGCCATGATCTTCGCTGATGCTTGCTGGATTGCAGTAACAGCATGTTCCCGCGCCGTAGGCGCAACACAAGTTAGCCCAGCGCTTCAGCGCTGGGTACGCGTCATCTGAAGGGCCGAGTCCCGTAGGGACGGCAGGGCTCCTCGAAGAACACCGTCGCCCCATGCTGAACACGTTGGATTTCCTTTTGCCTCATACTTTCCAACTCGGAGATGTCACGATCGGCGGCGAAGCGCTCTTCCTCATCGCCGGCCCTTGCGTGATCGAGAGCGAAGCGCACGCGCTCAAGATGGCTGAGGCGATCTCGGCTATCGCGCGCGAGAAGAAGCTGCCGTACATCTTCAAGGCCTCCTACGACAAAGCCAATCGCACCTCGATTCGCAGCTTTCGCGGGCCGGGACTTGAAGAAGGCTTGCGAATTTTGCGCAAGGTCGCCGAAACAGCCAAAGTGCCCGTCCTGACTGATGTTCACGAGGCGGTCGACGTGTCGCGTGTCGCCGAAGCCGTCGACGTCCTCCAGATCCCGGCGTTCCTCTGCCGCCAGACCGACTTGCTGGTCGCAGCCGGGAAGAGCGGCCGCGTAGTCAACGTGAAGAAGGGTCAGTTTGTTTCGCCGTGGGATATGCGCCATGCCGTCGACAAAGTTCGCGAAGCCGGCGGCGAACGCGTTTTCCTCACCGAGCGCGGCGCCAGCTTCGGCTACAACAATCTGGTGGTCGATATGCGTTCGCTGGCCATCATGCGCAAATTCGCGCCCGTCGTTTTCGATGCGACGCACTCGGTGCAACTGCCGTCTGCCAGTGCCGATGGCGCGCCCGTGAGCGGAGGCCAGCCTGAGTTCATTCCTTTGCTGTCACGCGCGGCGGTGGCTGCCGGCGTCGACGGCGTGTTCATGGAAGTACACGACAATCCCGCACAGGCCAAGTCCGACGGCGCCAACGCGCTGGATCTGAAGCTGCTGCCCGAAGTGCTCGATCAGTTGATCGCGATTCATTCGGCGCTGAGGTAACGTAAGCACCATTGCGGTCCGCCGTTGCCATCCGCTCCGTTAAAAGCCCAATCGATCGCCATCGATTCGGCATTGAACCGACTAATCACATAAATTGTCATCACGAGCGCCATGTTTTGGCGCGAGGGATCTGCTGTTCGCGCGCACTGGAAAGCAGATCCCTCGTCGGCCTGAAGGCCTCCTCGTGATGACAAGAATTCTGCATCCGATTCGTTCGTTCCCTGCGATAGCATCTTTGCATGACGAAGCTGCTCTCCAACCCCCGCTTCCTTGCCGTTTACTCCGGCGTCCTCACCATTGCCTTCGCCGTGGTTGTTCTCACCGCATTCACCGAGTCACGCCAGAAGCAAGCGTTCGATGAGATTACGGTCCATCGCATCAACGTCGTCGAGCCCGACGGCACGCTGCGCATGACCATCTCTAACAAGGCCGACTTCCCAGGCATCATCATCAAGGGCAAAGAGACGCCGCACCCCGATCGCTCGACCGCGGGCATGCTGTTCTTCAACGATGAAGGCACGGAGAACGGCGGCCTGATTTTCGGCGGCAGCAAGGACAAGGACGGCAAGGTCACCAGCTACGGCCATCTCAGCTTCGACCAGTACGAGCAGGACCAGGTCTTCAGCATCGATGCAGAGCAGGAAGACGCGCAGCGCACCTCCGAGCTGCGCATGATCGACGAGCCGGACTACCCCCTCACCGAAGACCTGGCCGCAGCCGCGCGTATCGAGAAGCTTCCCAAAGATCAGCAGGCAGCGGCATGGAAAGAGCTTCACACCGGCAAGCAGCACGCCCAGACGCGCATCCTCCTCGGACGCCTCGATGACCGCTCGGTCGCGCTGCGCCTGAAAGACGCGGAGGGCCGCGACCGCATCGTCATCCGCGTGCAGCCTGACGGCTCACCGGTTCTGCAATTCCTCGATGAGAAGGGAAAGGTGACCACGCAATTTCCGCCGGTTAAGTGAGATTTGCGTGCTGCTGCAACAGGTAGCTCATGACGTCAATATTCGGAGGCTTATTGCCGAGCGCGCGGATCATGCCAATGACTTGACCGCGATGAATGCTGGAGTGATTCACCACGTGCCGAATCAACTGCCAGCGCACATAAGGGAAGTCGACGGTCGCCGAGATCCGGCAGGAGAGCGGTTGGGCGAGTTCTTCCTCCGTCGTCGACTCGAACCAGTCAGCAAACGCGCGCGCGACCTGCTCGCAGCCGTCCGATAATTTCTCGAAGCGAATTTCCGTAGGCACGGCTTCGCCGCCGATTTCATGCAAGGGCGGAATTTTGTTGGCCGCCAGGCACTTCGCCCAAAAGCGCTCGGAGATATGGAAGTGGTAAATCGTCCCCAGGACACTGCCGTGGGAGACGCCGAGATCGCGGTTTCTGTCGCCGACCGAAAGCTGCTGGCACGCGCTGAGCAACGCGCGAGTCGCCCAGGCCGAGTACTGCAAGTCGAGCTGCACCACTTCTTTCAGTTTTCCCATGGAGGCTGAGTGTACTCCCGTTGCTCCTGCGTTGAGGCAACTCGAATCTCTACACAAACTTACACCGCCGCGAAAGGCTCCTTTTTCGGCAACAGTTTCGATGGCCAAATCACGCCTTTAACTGGCCGAAACCGCCCTTTTGACCGTAAAATATTGGGAAGTATCCAGTTGCTCGCTATCCTCTCGATAGGCTTCAACTGACCGCGGTATAGCTGTGTCCAGCTGATATGTCCTGCTTCGCCCTGAGTGGCGGACCATAAAAGGAGTTTTCATTTTGTCAAAGAAACGCTATCTGTTTACCTCGGAATCGGTAACAGAAGGTCATCCGGATAAGATCGCCGATCAGATCTCCGACGCCATCCTCGATGCCTGTCTGAAAGAAGATGCTCATAGCCGCGTTGCCTGCGAGACGCTGACCGCAACCGGCCTGGTCGTGATCGCCGGCGAAATCACCACCAAGGCTTATGTCGATTTCCAGACGCTGGTGCGCGGCGTGGTCGCCTCCATCGGCTACGACAACGCTCTCTACGGCTTCGACTCCAACACCTGCGCCGTGATCTCCAGCATCAACAAGCAGTCGGGCGATATCGCCATGGGCGTTGATACCGGCGGCGCCGGCGACCAGGGCATGATGTTCGGCTACGCCACCAACGAAAATGAGAACCTGATGCCGACTCCCATTTTCCTGGCGCACAAGCTCTGCGAGCAGCTCACCAAAGTCCGCAAGAACGGCACCCTGCCTTACCTCCGGCCCGACGGCAAATCCCAGGTCACCGTGGAATACGACGAGAACCACAAGCCGGTCCGCATTGACGCGGTGGTCATCTCCAGCCAGCACTCCGAGACCGTAACCAACGAAGACCTGCGCGCCGACATCCTGAAGCACGTGATCCAGGCTGCGCTGCCCGAAGCCATGCTGGACGAGAACACCAAGTACCACATCAATCCGACCGGACGCTTCGTCATCGGCGGACCGATGGGCGATACCGGCCTGACCGGCCGCAAGATCATCGTCGACACCTACGGCGGCATGGGCCGTCACGGCGGCGGCGCCTTCAGCGGCAAGGATCCGACCAAGGTCGATCGCTCGGCCTGCTACATGGCGCGCTACATCGCCAAGAACATCGTGGCTGCCGGACTGGCCGAGCGCTGCGAAGTGCAGTTGGCCTATGCCATCGGCGTGGCCGAGCCGGTCAGCGTGCTGATCGATACCTTCGGCACCGCGAAGATCGACGAAGCCAAGATTGCCGACCTGGTTCGCGCGACCTTCAAGCTGACGCCCAAGGGCATCATGGAGTCGCTCAACCTGCGCCGTCCGATCTATCGCAAGACGGCTGCCTACGGCCACTTCGGCCGCAACGATCCCGACTTCACCTGGGAAGCCACCGACAAGGCTGCAGCCCTGCGCGAGCAGGCCGGCCTGGCGGGCGCCGAACAGAAGACAGCCAAAGCAGCGAAGTAAACGGTAGAGCGGGCCCTCCGGCCCGCGTTCCCGTTCGCAATCAAGACAAAAGCCGGCTTCAGCCGGCGACACACTAAGCGTTGCATGACACGTTGCGGGCTGGAGCCCGCAACTTTTCAGGATTGACTACTTGACGCGGGCCTGAAGGCCCGCTCTACCTAGGAGACTATGTCCACCACATCCACACGCGTCGCCGGCGATATCGCCAACCTCGGCCTTGCCGATATGGGCAAGAACCGCATTGACTGGGCCAACCAGTCGATGAAGGTCCTGCAGATCATCCGCAAGGAGTTCCTGAAGAGCCAGCCGCTGAAGGGCATGCGCATTTCCGCCTGCCTGCACGTCACGGCTGAAACCGCCAACCTGGCCATCACGCTGCGCGATGGCGGCGCCGATGTTGTGCTCTGCGCCTCCAACCCGCTCTCCACGCAGGACGACGTTGCTGCCTGCCTGGTCCGCGACTACAACATCCCGGTTTTCGCCATCAAGGGCGAGGACAACGAGACCTACTACTCGCACATCATGTCGGCCCTCGATCACAAGCCGCACATCACCATGGATGACGGCGCCGACCTGGTCACCACCGCGCTCACCAAGCGCACCGACGTGCTCGACGGCGTGATCGCCGGCACCGAAGAGACCACCACCGGCATCATCCGCCTGCGCGCTATGGCGAAGCAGGGCGTGCTGCGCTACCCGATCATCGCGGTCAACGACGCCGACACCAAGCACCTGTTCGACAACCGCTACGGCACCGGCCAGTCGACCATCGACGGCATCGTGCGCGCCACCAACTTCCTGCTTGCGGGATCGAAGTTCGTGGTCGCCGGCTACGGATGGTGCGGCCGTGGGCTCGCCAGCCGCGCGCGCGGACTGGGCGCTGAAGTCATCGTCACCGAAATCGATCCGACCAAGGCGATCGAGGCCGTGATGGACGGCTTCCGCGTGATGTCGATGGACGAAGCCGCCAAGATCGGCGACGTCTTCTGCACCGTCACCGGCAACAAGAGCGTTCTGCGCAAGCAGCACTTCGACGTGATGAAGGACGGAGCCATCATTTCCAACTCCGGCCACTTCAACGTCGAAATCGATATCCCGGCGCTGGAAGAGATGTCGTCGTCCAAGCGCACCACCCGCACCTTCGTCGAAGAGTACTCGGTGAAGGACGGCCGCAAGATCAACCTGCTGGGCGAAGGCCGCCTCATCAACCTGGCGTCGGCCGAAGGCCATCCGCCGTCCGTGATGGACATGAGCTTCGCCGACCAGGCGCTCTCCTGCGAGTACCTGGTGAAGAACTACAAGACGCATGGAGAAGAAGGTCTACGTGGTTCCCGAAGAGCTCGACAAGCGCGTCGCCAAGCTGAAGCTGGAATCGATGGGCGTCAGCATCGACGTCCTCACTCCGGAGCAGGAAGAGTACCTGGCCAGCTGGAACGAAGGAACGTAGAACTAGTTGTCGGTTGCCGGTTGTCAGTTGTCAGTTGTCAGAGATACCGGTGAAGGGCAACGCCTTTGCCTGGCTAAATGGGTAGAAGCGAGCTTTGAAAAGGGCACGGCTTCAGCCGTGCCATGCAGGACGTATCAAGAACATCCGAGCTTCAGCCCGGCAGAAGGGCGGCAGCGATGCCGCCCTTCAGCTTTTGGAAGGCGGGTAGAGCTGGCCTTCAGGACAGCGTCCCGCGTGTCCCTTTGTGGTTTGAATAACCCCTACGATTTGTCATCATCCAGTGGGAGCTGCTGCCAAACAAAAAACGGCGGCGCTTCAGCGCCGCCTCAATCAAACCAATCCCTCACTTCGTACAAGTATCCGCAATGTGCTTGATGCTTTGCACCTTGAACACCGGCGTCTGGTGCGCCGACGACGCCATCCCGTCGGTCGTCGTGCCCGTGGTCTTGACGCCCTCGGCGCCCGTAATCTCAACTTCGTGCCCGACATGGTCCTTCAGCTTGTTGGCGTAGCCCGAGAGCTGATGCTGCGTGCCGCTGCTGTCGGTGAGAAAGTAATGGTGCCTGGTGTACTGCAGGCATCCCTGGATGGTCTTCGTACCCGCGTCCTGGGCCTGCATGCTGACGGCAAACAACGCCAGTAGCGATAGCGTCAAAAGCTTGCGCATAACGTCTCCTTCTTCACGAGTGGAATTGACGCCGACCTTCCGGGCCAGAACTCCGGCATCGCCGACTGCTCAACTGAGCCCACTATAAACGGAGCCGTGCTGCGGCGAGCGAAAAAACTATTGCAGGAGCCGCTCCACCACCGCATAGCTCTCGGCCAGCGCCGCATCGAGCGCCGCCGGATCTTTACCGCCGGCCTCGGCCATGTCGGGACGTCCGCCACCGGAGCCGCCTACTTTCTTTGCGACCTCGGCGATGATCTTGCCGGCCTGCACGCGCGGCGTCAGGTCTTTCGTCACGCCGACGATCAGCGCGACCTTGCCGTCGGCGACCGAGCCCATCACCACCACGCCCGAGCCCAGCTTGTTGCGCAGGTTGTCGACCAGCGTACGCAGCTGCGTCCGCTCCAGGTTGTCGGCGCGCGTGGCCAGCACCTTCACCCCGCTCACCTCGCGCACGTTCTCCGTCGCCGACGACACTGACGACGCAGCCGACTTCATTCGCGCCTGCTCCAGCTCCTTGCGCAGCTTCTTCAGCTCTTCTTCGCGGCGTTCGAGCTCGCGCTTCAACGCGTCGGCGGGAGACTCTTCATCGCCGCGCACCAATGTTGCGACCACGCTCTCCAGCTTGTGATCTTTCTGGAACTCGCGCAGCGAGCCTTCGCCGGTAACTGCTTCCAGACGCCGCACGCCGCTCGACACGCTGCCTTCCTTCAGAATCTTGATCAGCCCGATCTCGCCGGTCGCGCCCGTGTGCGTGCCGCCGCACAGCTCGGTAGAGAAGTCGCCGATGCTTGATGACGCGCACGCGATCGCCGTACTTCTCGCCGAAGAGCGCCATCGCCTTGTACTCGTTGACGGCGACGTCGATAGGCACGTCCTCGATGACCTCGACGCGATCGTTGCGCAGCACTTCCTTGTTGGCGAGGTCTTCGATGTCCTGCAACTGCTCGTCGTCCACGCCGGCGAAGTGCGAGAAGTCGAAGCGCAGGTGGCCGGGATCGACCAGCGAGCCCGCCTGCTTCACGTGCGTGCCCAGCACGTTTCGCAAGGCTGCATGTAAAAGGTGCGTGCCGGTATGGTTACGCATGGTCGCATTGCGCACCTCGGCGTTGACCATCGCGTCGACCTTGTCGCCGACGTGGATGGGCTGCTTGGCCGTGACGCGATGCGCGCGTACGCCCTGCACCGGATACACCACGCCCTCGACTTCGGCGACGATGGTGTTGTGGTCGTCGGAGTAGAGCCAGCCGACATCGCCAACCTGTCCACCGGCATCGGCGTAGAACGAGGTGTGATCGAGCACAATGTCGCCGCGCTCGCCGGGCTTCAACTCCTGCACGCCGACGCCGGTGCCGTCCTGCGCTTTGACGATGGCCAGCACTTCGCTGCCGGTGGTGAGCGTCTTGCGATAGCCTTCAAAGATCGTCGGCGGCAGGGATTGATAAGCCGGGCTGGCCGATTTCTTCGAGCCGCCTTTCCATGAAGCTTGCGCACGCTTGCGCTCTGCTTCCATTGCCCTTTCGAATTCGGGAAGATCGAACCGTACGTTCTGGTCTCTCGCGGAATCCAGCATGAAATCGAGCGGCAGTCCGAAGGTTTCGTATAAACGAAAAGCGTCCCAGCCGCTTATCGCTAAAGGAACATCTTCAACCCGCCGCAGTGCTTCTTCCAGCTCGGCCCGAGCTTCCTTCCCGATCAAGCTTTCGGCTGCTAGGAGATACGCTTCAAAAGATCCTGTAGAAATCGACACCTTGTGAGCCTCCTCTAGAGCGTCGGAAGCAACGGGATAGTGCGCTTCAAAATCTTGCAAAGCACCCAAGAGGGCGTTGGCACGGTCGCTTTGGATAGTCACGCTCCACTGCATTAGTCCGATATCCAACGTATGCGCAAACCGCGTCTCTTCGCCCTTGATCATCTCCGCGACGCGATTGGCGCTCTCGACCAGCTCGGGATACGCATCCTTCATCAGGTCGCGGACGGCGAACACCATCTCAAACAGAAACGGCTTCTCCTGTCCCAGCAATCGTCCATGGCGAATCGCACGCCGGATGATCTTGCGCAGCACGTAGCCGCGGCCGTCGTTCGCGGGCAGCACGCCATCGGAAATCAGAAACGTCGATGCTCTTGCGTGGTCGGCGATGACGCGCAGCGATGCCGCCTGCTTGTGGCTCTGTTCGGCGTCTTCCTTCTTCTTTTCCTGCTCGACCTTCACACCCGTCAGCTCGGCCGCGCGCTTGATCAGCGGCGTGAACAGGTCGGTGTCGTAATTCGAGATCACGCCCTGCATCACGGCGGTCACGCGCTCCAGGCCCGCCCCGGTATCGATCGACGGCTTGGGTAGCGGACGCATCTCGCCATCGGGCTGGCGGTCGAACTGCATGAAGACCAGGTTCCAGATTTCGACGTAGCGCCCGCACTCGCAGCCGAACTCGCAGTCGGTGTGCCCGGCATCGCTGGCCTCGACGCCCATGTCGTAATGCAGCTCGCTGCAGGGGCCGCAGGGGCCGGTGTCGCCCATCTGCCAGAAGTTGTCCTTCATGCCCATTTCGTAAATGCGCGATTTGGGGACGCCATCTTTTTCAAGCGTCGCGCGCCAGATCTCGTAGGCTTCCGTGTCGCGCGCGATGCCTTGCTCGCCCTTGAAGATCGTCGCGTAGAGCTTGTTCTTGTCGAGGCCGAACCAACTCGGGCGAGGTGCACAGCTCCCAGGCATAGGCGATGGCGTCTTTCTTGAAGTAGTCGCCAAAGCTGAAATTGCCTAGCATCTCGAAAAACGTGTGGTGGCGATTGGTGAAGCCCACGTTCTCCAGGTCGTTATGCTTGCCGCCGGCGCGCACGCACTTCTGCGACGAGGTGGCGCGGTTGTAGTCGCGCTTCTCGATGCCGAGGAAGACGTCCTTGAACTGGTTCATGCCGGCGTTGGTGAACAGCAGCGTCGGGTCGTTGGCCGGGACGAGCGAGGAGGAGTGGACAATCTTGTGTCCATGCTGCTCGAAATAGCGCAGAAACGTGGAGCGAACTTCGGAGCCTGAGAGCTTTCGGGGCATGTCAATAGATTACAGCAGGGCATAGGGGTCAGGGGCTAGGGGTCAGGGGCTTGGTCGGGATGACAATTCGTGATGGGATGACAGTTCATAAAGGGTTGCGCTGATAATTGCTAGTTGCTGATTGCTAGTTGCTAGTCACTGCCGTCCCGGCACCCGTCTCGCCAATTGACCTTGGGCAGCGAATCGCATCATAATCTTTACGCCTGACGATTCTTCGCTACTCCCAAGGTGGCAAGCTGTGAACGAGCAGAACAAGAACGCCCGCCGACCCTTCGGGACGGCCGGGGAGCGGCTCGACGACCTGTTGGGCGACGCCTCGGCGCGGATCGAGGAAGAGACCCAAACGTTGATCAACTACATCAACGAAGAGCTGGTGCCGGCTATCCGCTCGCACTCGACCAATGCCCTGCGTATCGCCAGCGAGAAGCTGGCCCAGGCCGCCGACCATATGGATTCGAACAAGCGCAAGGGATAAGGCAGCACTTGGCACTTGGCATTTGGCAATCAGCTAGTGTTCCGGCCAAGTCCGCGCGCGTTACCGCCGCTTCGCTGATCGCCTGCGCGCTTCTTCTCCTCTCGGCTTGCGGTGGACACAAAACGGCACATCAGAAAGTTCCGCCGCCGCCCAACGTCACACCGTCTGAGTCGACGACGGCAAACGCCGCTCCGCCAAATCTGCGCAACGCCAAGCCCATCTACGTCGAGACCGGGCTGGCCAGCTGGTATGGACCTCCTTACGACAAGCACAAGGGCGCCAACGGCGAGATCTACGACCAGAACGCCATGACCGCCGCGCATCGAACCCTGCCGCTGAACTCGTGGGTGCGCGTCACCAACGTCACCACCGGACGCGTCGCCATCGTCCGCATCACCGACCGCGGACCGTTTATCGAAGATCGCATCGTCGACCTGTCGCTGGCTGCGGCCAAGGCCGTCGACGTCTGGCGGCCGGGCACCGCCGAGGTGAAGCTGGAAGTGCTGTCGGCGCCGGCGCCCATCGCGCAAGGCGGACGCTGGTGCGTGCAGATCGGCGCCTTCCAGAGCGAGCGCGAAGCGCGCAAGCTGAAAGAGAAATTGCAGGACCGCTACGAAACCGCCAGCGTCATCCAGTTCACCGGCCCAACCGGCGAGTGGGTGCGCCTCCGTCCGCAAGGCGACGACAAGCACGAGGCCGAAGAAGTCGCCAGCAAAACGCACGTGAAAGAGGGTGGCGTGTTTCTGGTCAGGCTGGATTAGGGATTTGGGTCAGGGGCTAGGGGTCAGGTGTCAATGGTCAAGGGTTAGGCGGTGTGGTCTTCGCGTCGTAACTAACTCGGGTTGAGTCGGTCTTCAGTTAGAGCTTGATCGGGTAGAGCTGGCCTTCAGGCCAGCGTTCAGATCCTACCTTCCCGCCGAAAAGTCGGCTTTCAGCCGACGACAGCTTCTCCAAGATTGACCATTATCCTGCGCCTGTCACTTAAATGCTAATTTTGATATGCGATAGAATGGCGGGAAGTATGCAATATTTTGCACAAATCGCTCTATAAACGACGATCTCAGCCTCGGGATACTCAGAGATGTTTCGGCGGAGAAAGCTCGCCAAAACTCATCTAAACGCTCTTACGAGGCATTCCTGCGTAGCTGCCGATTGCCGTTCTTGGCTTGCGTTTCGGGATTTCAAATTATTACCCACTAAAATGCTAAAAGCGACCGCATTCTGCCCGAATTGGGAAGGCTGAGCCTATACTCTTCCCATGCCACGCAGCGTCGTCCAAGCCGCCGTCGTCAGTCCAGCCAACCTGCTGGCGCGTGGCCGCCGGCTGGAATATCTGACCATCGCGTGGAACACCTTCGAGGCCGTCGTTGCGCTTGCTTCCGGGATGATGGCGGGCAGTGTCGCGCTGGTCGGCTTTGGGCTGGATTCGGTGATGGAGACCGCCTCGGCGGCCGTCGTCTTGTGGCGATTCCGCGGCACTGAGCACCGCGAGCGTACGGCCCGGCGACTGGTCGGAATTTGCTTTCTGCTGCTGGCGGCCTACGTGGCTAGTCGAGTCGCTGCGCACGCTGTGGACGCGGGCGCAGCCGGAACGCAGTGTGCCGGGCATTCTCATCGCTGTCGCCGCCATTATCGTGATGCCTCTGCTGGGACGCGCCAAGCGCCGCGTGGCCGCCCAGCTCAACAGCCGAGCGCTGCATTCCGATTCCCGCCAGGCCGACTTTTGCGCGTACCTGTCGGCGATCCTGCTTGCCGGGTTGGTGCTGCATACTGCGTTCGGATGGTGGTGGGCCGATCCGGTCGCAGCGCTGGTCATGGTGCCGATCATCACACGCGAGGGAGTGCAGGGAATGCGCGGCGAGGATTGCGGTTGCGGCTCGGCTTGCGAGTAGGATGATTAATCGGAAGACTCTTTCGCTGCGGGCGAACCGCAGGTCCTTCGGCTACGCGTCCGCCCGCCGCGAATGCAGCGGCGGAGAAGAAAAGGCGTAGACGCTTCGCTCAGGATGACAAAATCTTGTAAGGTTCATAGGTCTCTTTGTCCTTTGCGTCTCCGTGCCTCACTGGTGAATTTCCTTTCACAGCAAGTTTCAGGCAGCCGGTCCCGCGAGGTTTGCGTACAGTACCTTTCAGGCGAATAAAACGAAGCTTACCCAGCGGGTTTTCGATCAAAATAGACTGAATCCTGCTATCTTGAATAACCTTCTAAAGTCTATAAGGTAGTTAGTGATGGCAATCGGAGAAACGACTTACGTAGACGGCGTTCGCGAGCAGCTGCTGGCCGGACGTGCGCGCCTCAGCGACGTTCTGGGACAGAGTGGCAGCGACGACATGATTCGCCTGCTGGAAGAGGTCGACAGCGCGCTGGAGCGCATCAATCACGGCACCTTCGGAATCTGCGAAACCTGCCACGACACGGTCGAAGAAGAGCGCCTGCAAGAGAATCCGCTGGTGCGGGTATGCCTAGGCTGCCTGACCGAGAAGCAGCAGCGCGCCCTGGAGTATGACCTGGAACTGGCGGCGCAAATCCAGAAAGGACTGCTCCCGCCGTGTGACGTATCGTTTCCGGGATGGGGCATTTCCTATCATTATCAGCCGGCGGGCGTGGTCAGCGGCGACTACTGCGACGTCATTGCCGGGCCCAAGGGCGATCTCTATTTCGTGATGGCCGACGTTTCGGGTAAGGGCGTGGCGGCCGCCATGCTGTCGTCGAATTTGCGTGCGGTGATGCGCTCGCTGGTGCCGCTCGGGCTGAGCAGGGAGGAGTTGATGACGCGCGCCAGCTCGATTTTCCGGCAGAGCTTGCTGCCCATGCAGTACGCGACCGTGGTCTGCGGCCGGGCTACCGTTGACGGCGAAATCGAAATCGTGAACGCCGGACACCTGCCCGCGCTGTTGGGGCATTCGAGCGGCGTCACCGTCTTCGAGAGCACCAGCCAGCCGCTGGGCCTGTTCGACGACCAGAAATTCATTGCCGCGAAAGAAAAGCTGCAGCCGGGCGAGACGCTGGTGCTTTACACCGACGGCGTTTCTGAGGCGGAGAATGACGGCGGGGAAGAGTACGGCATCGAGCGTCTGCAACGGTTGATCGACGCGCATTGCGCGGGCTGTCCGGTGGAGCTGATCGACAAGTGCAAGCAGAATCTGGCGCAGTTTCGCGGAGGCCGGGAGCGCGCCGACGATGAGACGCTGCTGGCGCTGCAGTTCACGCCGGCAGCCGTGCAGAGCGCGATGGCGTGAGGCGGTCCGCTCCGAATTTGGATTGTCATCCTGAGCAGAGCGTCCGCGCCTCTGATTTTGCGATTCGCATCTTTTGCGAATCGCGCGGACGCGTAGTCGAAGGATCTGCGGTTTGTCTGCGACGGCAGGCTACTGTTACTCGGGAGGATCCGCAGATGCTTTGTCGGGCTTAAGCCCTCCTCAGCATGACAGTTATGTAATGGATGACGGCCCGCCTGAAGGCGTGCCCTTTCAAGGCGGATAAGAATCGTCCTAATTCGCTGTGTTCCTGTTAATGCTGTTGTTTTTCCGCCTCGGCGGCGTGAGCGCGGGCGCGCTCGGCGTCGGCGGAACGGCCCGACGTTTCGTACATCTTCGCCAGGCGGCGCCACGGGGCGGGGACGTTGGGCTCCAGGTTTGCCGCCTGCTCCTGATACTGCGTCGCCTTCTCGATGTTTCCCAACGCCTCCCACGCTGCCGCTTGTCCCTGCGCGACCTTGAATTCGAAGAAGCCGTTGTCGGCGGCGCGCAACGCAGAGGGCGTGCTGGCGGCGGCTTTGTTCAGCGCCTTCAGCGCGTCCTCGGGCTGATGCAGTTGCAGGTAGAGATAGCCAAGGTCCTGCCACGTCAGATAGGGACGCGGCGAGAACATCGCCTCGTGCTCCATGGCATCGGCGGCGTCTGCCGGACGGTTGCGCTTCAGGTAGCTGCGCGCCAGCGCACCCCAGGTGTCGGCGCTGGGCTCCAGCGCGATTGCGGTCTGGTATTCCTGCTCGGATTCGTCCAGCTTTCCCATGGCAAACAGCAGGTCGGCGTAGTAGCGATGCAGGAAGGCGGCGTCGGGATCAATCGCCAGCGCTTTCTTGAAGGCATCCTGCGCATCGCCGTTGCGCTCGAGCGCCGCCAGCGTGATCGCAGTGTTGGCCCAAACATTGAATGCGGCGCCACTGGACTTGTCGATGGGTGCAGGCAGTGTCGCCGTCTGGCAGTTCACATTGAAGCGCTGAATCAGCTCGGCGTTCTGCGGCGTGTTGCGCAGGAACACCGCCGACCGCTCGTCGAGATACACCGGACGCCACGCCGTGCTGTTGCAGAGCGAATACAGCAGCGCCGGCGGCAGGCCGTCGTAACGCGCCAGCGCGATGACGACGGTGTTGATGTTGTAGCGATTGGCTTCTTCCTGCCACGCCGCCGAGTCGGGCGAGCCGTAAAGCAACTCAGTGTGTCGCGCCAGATGCGCGGGTCCGTAAAGCGTGTCGCGGCCGTCGATGTAATCGCGGTACTCGGGCCCCAGACTCCACGAAAGATAGCCGCCGGCCGCGTAGGTATTGAAGATCTCCGGCGGCAGATGATGGTCGCGTATGAACGCGGTGGCGCGAACCGGGAACCACGAGCACAGTCCCGCGCCGAAGACCGCTTCGTCGTCGCTGGCGAAGTAGTGACGATTGGTGACGAGATCGAAGCACCGCACCGCGGCCAGCGCGACGAGGCAGAGCGCTACGGCGCCGGCGATCGCTTGTCGCGCGCGAGCGGAACGAATCCACTCTCCGGCGCTCGCCAGCAGCGCCGACCACTGCTCGCCTCCGGCGATGACGACCACGCAGGCGAAGACCGCGCCCATGCGGACGGCGTGCGTTGCCGGGTAAGTCGCGCCGAGCAGGAGAATTGCGGCGATCCACTGGCCGCGAAATAAAGCGAAAGCGCCGGCGAGGATCGCGATCCCCAGCATCAGGTAAATCGTGCCGCCGGTCTGGCGCAAAAAAACCGCGCGGCTGATGGGCTCCCAATGCATCGGGATGGCGGCCCATTCGTTAATCCAGAGCTGTCCCTGCTGGAAGGCGCGCTGTTCGAGCGCGAGGCCGTGATAGATGTTCCAGCTCCAGGGATTGAACAGCGTAGCGACAAACGTTGCAGCCAGCCAAGGCCAGGCGCGGCGCAATCTCATCCGGGCTGCGTTGCGGCGCGCGGCGCCGAGGAGCATCTCCAGAGCTTCCGCAGCAGCGTAGGCGACGATCAGCGCCAGTCCCGAGGCGAAGCCGAAGTGCAGATTCGCCCACGCGATCATCAGCACCGGCAGCAGCCACAAGCGAGCCTGTCCGGTGCGGTAGTTCTCCCAGAGCAAAGAAAGATAGGCGGCAAAGAGCACCACGCTGAACATGTCGGCGCGTGGCGTGGTGCGCGCGGCGATGAGCGGCACGGCGAGAATGGCAATTGCCGCCGAGGCAGCGGTGCCTCGACGTAACAGGATGGCGATGGTTCCGACACACGCCGCAGCGCCGATCCATGAGATCAGGGCGAAGCCGCCGAGCCGGTACGCGAGATAGAAGAACAGCTCGGAGCCGACCGGATAGTTCCACGGCTGCCCGGCCATGGTGTACGACAGCACATCGAACTTCGGCACCTGATGGTGCGCGAGCATCCAGCGGGCGGTGGCCATCTGCCAGCCGAGATCGAAGTCCTCGACGGTGCGCAGGCCGGCAAAAAACGCGTAGAGCAGCGCCACAGCGGCGAGCACGTAAAACAGCCGCCGCTCAGGAGTCGAGCGCGAGACGGACTTCTGCTGATCAGGGTGAACGGCTGGGATGGACGAGGTCATGCCGGGCTTGGCTGGAATGGTAGCACAGCAAATCAGGGCTCACAGACCGATAACAGCTCGATGCGAGCGCAGGTCGCGCACGCACGCGGGTGGAGCACGCCTTCAGGCGTGCACGGTGCCACCAAGTTTGATACGGCTTTAGCGCCTGAGGTAAATCGCCCCATGTACCTCAGCGGCTAAAGCCGGGATGTTGAACGGATTGTAGCTGCACGCCCGAAGGCGTGCTCCACCCAGGCAACTTCGGCCTGGATCACTTCGGCAGACTTGCGGAGCCGCCCATTACCAAACAACAAAGGCCGCACGCGGCGGCCTCGGTTGAGCAGGGAGCGAAAACCGAATTACCAGATGGTCAGCTTCACGTTGTCGAACCACTCGTGGTAGCCGACGCCGCTGGCGTTCAAGTCCTGTTGATACTGCACGCCGATATTGTCGCCCCAGTTCAGGTCCTTGGCGGAATAGGTGGCGTTGATGGTGTGCGGCACGCCATCGACCACCAGCGTCTGGTAGTGATAGGTGTGGGCAGTGTGGTCAGTGGTTACGTACCACTGAATGTGATGCCAGGTGTTGGCGGTAAAGCCATGGCAGGGAATTGAGGTGTGGATCCAGTGCCCGCTGGCTTCGTTCCACACGTCCCACCATCCGGCAGCGATGTTGCACTGGCTGCCGATCATGTAGTTGTAGCCGCCGACAAACTGGAACGAATCGTACTCCAGCGCCTGCGCGCCCTGCAGGGCATCGTTGTCGATCTGCACGTAGAAATCCCACAGCAGATTGCTGGCGGTATTGTGAGCGCCGAGCTTCTCGAAGAACAAAGCATTGTTCCAGACGCCGGAGGTATAGATCTCGGCGCTGGAGCCGGACAGCGAAGGTTGTGACTGGTTCTGCGCCAGCCAATAGGTTCCGTTGCCGCTGCCTCCCGCACAGCTGGGAGCGTCACACCAGTTCCATCCTGACATCTGTTCGATCTGGGTGAAGACGGTTGCGCCCGGAGGCGGTAAGGGGAGACCGGTCATGCTCTGGGCGGCGGCGAAGGAGGCGATGAGACACACTGACAACAGCAGGGCAAGTTTCATCAAACTCTCGGGAGCGGAGTTCCGCAAGTCGCGGCTTGCACAAGTTGTTCGCGACGATGGCCTCACTATGCGCCACTAACGAGCTGCTCACAATAAGCACAAAGCCCTAAAGTCATAGCCTTAATACCCATAGAACGACCTTAGGGTAACGATTGAATTTGCTAAGTAAAAGGAACGTAGTGCTACCAGGAGCGGCTGCTCGCTAAGCCGGCTTTTGCGCGACGTACAGGCGCCGCAACAGGCGGCGCTGGCTGGTGAGTTGGTGAACGCAATCCAGAAAGCGCTGCACGCCTGCGAAGTTCTCGGCGCCTTCGATCGCACGCAGCGCATCTTCGCGTTTAGCGCGCGCGCTGCGCCAGCGCTCGGCGATGGCGGCGGCATTGGCGCTGGTGTCGTCGACGCTGACAATCTCGAAGCCGGCTTGCTCCAGCAGGCGTTCGTTTTCTCCCGGCGGGCTGAACAGGTAGTAGCCGATGGAGCTGCGGGTCGCGATCTCAACGTGCGTAACCGTGCCCCCGATGATGAGGGCGTCGCTGAAGACAAGCCGTGTGCCCGGCTTCAAGACGCGAAAGAGCTCGGCAAGAAGCTCGGCGCGTCCGGGAATGTGGCAGAGAACGTCGGTAGAGAAGACGGCGTCGAAGGTTGCGTCCGGGAAGGGAAGCTTTTGCGCGACGTCGCAGACTTCAAAACGCACGCGGTCGAGGCCGCGGGAGGCCGCGAGCTGGTTGGCGGTGGCAACTCCGGCGGCGTTGATGTCGACACCGAGCACGCGGCAGCCGGTCATCTCGGCAACCTTGAGGGCGTAGCGTCCCGAGCCGCAACCGACTTCGAAGGCGTACGCGTCGGGCGTCAGATTGAGCAGTTGTGGAATCCGATTGGACTCTTCGGTAGTCGCCCAACTGGTCTGTCCCAGATCTTCGCCATACGTTTCCAGACGAACTTCGCGATAGACCTGGTCGCCGTAATTGCCGTAGGCGTGGTTGTAGAGATCGACTTTGGCGGGAGCGGACATGGAGGGAAAGAATTGTATCGCGAGATCCCCAGGAACGGTCACGCTGGGCGCAGCAATAGGATCAGCGGTTCGTCCCGGCAGATTGGTTTCCGGGTATCAACCCATCGCCGCTCGCTGGTAAGACGGGCGGCTCCTGGCGAATAATATTGGACGTCGTTGTATCGCAACGGCAAACACTTTCAGGAGGCTCGGAATGTTGCATTTTCACGCTGGCTGTTTCACTTGGGCACGGCGCGTAAGCAAAGTTTCACTCGCGCTCATGGCCGCGTTTTTACTGTTCGCCAGTGCATCGCAGTTGGCCCAGGCGCAGAACTTCACGGTCATCCATAACTTCACCGGCAACGACGGCGCCGACCCGTACGCGGGGCCGACGCTGGACGCCTACGGGCATCTTTACGGCACGACCTATTCGGGAGGCACACACGGCGCCGGCAGCGTTTATAAGCTGACGCAGCAGGGCTCGTCGTGGCTGTTGAATCCTCTGTACAGCTTCAGCGGCGAAGCCGACGGCGCGGGCCCGGGCTTCGGCTCGCTGGCCATCGGCGCGAACGGAACGCTCTTCGGCACAACCGAGGGCGGCGGGATTTTCGGCGTGCTCTTCAACATGGTGCCTCGCCCGAATCCGTGTATCAGTGTGCTGTGTTATTGGACCGACCACGTGCTCCACGTCTTCGGCAGCGGCAACGATGGCTCGCAGCCCCTGGGCAGACTGATTTTTGATGCTGCCGGCAATTTGTACGGCACGGCGAACCTGGGCGGAGCCGACGGCAATGGCGCCGTGTTTGAACTAACGCATTCGGGGCAGAGTTGGAACGAGACTCTTCTCTACAGCTTTGCCGGAGGCACGGATGCCACGAATCCGGAGGCTGGGGTGACCATGGATGCTCTCGGCAATCTGTATGGCACCTCGTCATTCGGCGGTGCTAACAGCGACGGCGCAGTGTACAAACTGACGCACTCCGGTTCCGGCTGGACGGAGAGCGTGATCTACAACTTCACCGGCGGCAACGACGGACAAAACCCGGTAGGCGGGGTGATCGTCGACGCCAGCGGCAATCTGTATGGCGGAACGTTTTTCGGCGGCGCCAACGGCGGCGGCACGGTCTACAAACTCTCGCCGTCAGGCGGAGGCTACACGCTGACGACGATCTACAGCTTCAGCGGATTCGGCGGACCGTACAACGATCTCGCCTTCGATGCCAGCGGAGCTCTGTACGGCGCGACCGAGGGCGATGGCGCTTACAACGCGGGCACGGTGTTCAAGCTGACGCCGAGCGGAGATAGCTGGACGATGACCGATCTCCACGACTTCACCGGAGGCAGCGACGGCGGCGTGCCCTACGGCGCGGTGGCCGTCGATGCGCACGGCGACATCTTCGGCACAACGTCGTTGGGCGGCAGCAATAACGATGGGGTGGTGTGGGAGGTTACGCCGTAGGGAGGGCATGCGCCTTCACGCGCGTGAAAGGGATCTCTCGCTAAAAGAATGTAGATGACTCTTGGTGCCGAAGAAGGAACTCACTCGGGCCCAGGCGCGGAAATGCCAGGCCCTGCTGTTGGGCCAACTCCTCTGTGCCCCCCCCGCGAGTCCACAACCGAATACAAAACGCACGAAGCTGCGGCTGGAAGCGACTTCTGGTCTAGCCACCAAGAAGGTGCAAGAAATGGCCTTGTGGCCGAAGCAGGGGAGTCGGCCCGTATGGATCCCGAAGGTGGTTAATAGTCTTGGCATTTGGGTGCCCGGGCGCATGAAATTTTCCTTGTTGCCAAGAGCCAGAGCCGCGATAAAATCGCCCCCATTTCTTGCGGCAAAAGGAGACAAAAATGCGGAAGGACAACGGACCCTATGCTACGCGGGTTTTCCTGGTCGGCCCAATTTGCTGTCTCATTCTCTCAAGCGCGACCTACGTCTTCGCCCAGGCGCAAGGCGCGTGCAATGCCCAGTTCGCATGCCAGAAAGCGTGTTACACCCAGACGCAGTCTGACCTGAAAGAATGTTTGACGATTCGAGGCGACGTTCAAGTCCCGCCCGGCGAGACCCTGCAGCAGGTTTGCAACAACCAGACGCACCGATCGGAAACCGGCTGCCTCGCGAAATGTCCCGGCGGGTGCACTCCAGGGAGTGTCGCGGTGGATTTCATGCTGATATCCATCTTGTACGCCCCGCCGGGCAACAAAAGCACTAACAGCTTCGGCACGGGTTTATCGGCAGGCACGAACCAAACGGTCACGGATAATTTCAGCCAAAGCACGAGCATCAGCAACGACTTCAGCTTCAGCGGGACGTTGCCAATCGGTCCAGGCATCACCGTCGGCGCAGATACCGGCGCGACCACAACCGTGAACACGGGTAATTCGACGTCGAGCGGGATTACAGTAACCACGACTACGACTACGGGCACCAATCTCGCCTCCGCAAGCGACCTGGAGGACCATGATGCTGACGTCTTTCTTCTTTGGTTGAATGCGGAGCTGGTAATCACTCAGACTTCGTCGAATACCTTTGGGGTGAGCACGCAGATCGCAGGCACAAGTGGGTACATGGACGTGATGCCGGTAACGGTTGGACAGCTGAAGAACGGCATACCGCAACAGAACCTTGACGACCAGAAGATCTGTCCGCCGCAGCAGGCCTGCTTTACTGTTCCAGGTCTCCACGTACTGACGGCAGCCGATAAGGCTGCAATTTTGGCCATGGATCCGTTCCTCACCTTGCAACCAACTGCCCCGCCACCATCCTCGCGATTCCTTTACATAGAGTCTGTCCCTCTCGAGAACACGCAGGATTCAGGCGGCATCACCAACCCATTCCAGATCAGCGATTCGGTCGTTTCCTCAACCGGTTTGGGATTTAACACCGGGGCAAGTACTTCGGTCACGACTGGCGCCAGCTTTAAGTTCGGCGGAATTGGCTGGAGCACGAAGGAGACCAACTCCTGGACATGGTCGGTCAATGAATCAACCACTCAAACCTCCGGCACCATTCAAACGGCGTCGGTCACGCTGTCTTCCAACACATCCGGTTGCTGTGGCAATGGAAGCGGCGACAGCGTCAGGTGCTTTGTCGATATCTACGAAGATACGGCCTTTCGTACGTTTGCGTTTCAACCCGAACCCGAAACCTGTGCCCTCCCACCGGTTCCTAAGCCCCCGGAGCCATCCCTGACTGGCACGATCGTTTGCGAGCAGCAGCCCTGCCAGGAGCTGGTGATGATCGAAGACTCAAACGGCAAAGTTCTTAGCAGGGTCCTTACCGACAGCAAGGGGCGTTACGCGGTGGGCTCCTTGCCGTCCGGCCCGGTCAAGGTCGTGATCGGGTCACAGACCAAGGAGGTTCAGATAGAAGGAGGCAAAGTACTCCAAATACCGGACACCAAATTCGTTCGGTAGCTTTACCATTGGGACAGTGGAAAAACGGAACTGCTGGTGCCGAAGAAGGGACTCGAACCCCCACACCCTTGCGGGTACATGGACCTGAACCATGCGCGTCTGCCAATTCCGCCACTTCGGCACGGGTGGAAGCGAGTGAGAACTCAACTCGCTGGTCAGGAAGCAAAAGTAGTGTACACAATGCGAGGTGAGATTCGCAATGCTGCCGCTCTGCTGTTGGCAGACTGTTTCGCTTCTCGCCGCTTGCGCCCTTTACTTTCTGCCAGAGCTGATCGCTTGCCCTTCGAATTGTCGTCCTGAGTGCAGCGTCGGCGTCCTCGATTTTGCGATTCGCGTCCTCTGCTGATCGGGCGGACGCGCAGTCCAAGGATCTGTGGTTCCCTCGCGAATAACAAAATTTTCCGCTGCGCACAAACCGCAGGTCCCTCCGCTCCGGCGCCCAAAAGCAGGTCGCCTCCGGTCGGGATGACAAATCAATAATGGGGGCTGTAATCTCTGGCGAAGAGCGAAGAGCGAAGAGCGAAAAGCAAAAGCCAAAAGCGAAACGCGAAAAGCGAAAAGCGAAACGCGAAAAGCCCAACAGCGGCCTTCTTCCTAGCTTGCTTCGGCGGCTTCGCTGGCACCTTGCGCGCCGTATTCTTTCAGCTTGTTGTGCAGGGTCTTCAGGCTGATTCCCAAAATCTCGGCTGCGCGCGTCTTGTTGTTATTCGTCGCTTCCAGGGTTTTCAAGATCAACAGCCGCTCGGCTTCATCGACGGTGGTACCCACGCCGAGACGCACCGCGTTGGCTTCCTGCACGGGCGCGCGAGGAACCACCTGGCCAAATCCCGGCGGCAGATGCTTCATCTCGACCATGGCGCCGTCGCAAACAATCACCGCGCGTTCCAGGGTGTTGCGCAGTTCGCGGACGTTGCCCGGCCAGGCATACGACTGAAAAGCAGCGGCGACCGTATCGCTCATGCCGGCGACGGTGCGTCCGTGCTTCTCGTTCATGTCGGCGAGAATCGCCTGCGCCAGCGCCGGCAGATCGTCCTTATGTTCGCGCAGCGGCGGAAGCTGAATGTTGAAGACGTTCAGGCGATAGAAAAGATCGTTGCGCAGATGGCCCTTGGCGACCGCATCTTCGGGCTCTTTGTTGGTCGCCGCCAGCACGCGTACGTCGACCGAGGTTTCGCTCTTGCTGCCCAGGCGGCGGAGCTTGCGGTCTTCCAGCACGCGCAAAAGTTTGGCTTGCGTTCCAATCGGCATCTCGCCGATTTCATCCAGCAGCAGCGTGCCGCCCTCGGCCAGCTCAAAGCAGCCGATGCGGCGCTCCAGCGCGCCGGTGAACGCGCCTTTTTCGTGGCCGAAGATTTCGCTCTCAATCAGGGTCTCGGGGATGGCAGCGCAGTTGATGGCGACGAACGGCTTCGTCTTGCGCATGCTGAGACCGTGAACGGTGCGCGCGACTAATTCTTTTCCCGTACCGCTCTCGCCGGTGATGAGCACCGACGCTGTGCTGGGCGCGACCATTTCAATGAGGCGGAAAACTTCCTGCATACGCTTCGACGGTCCGACCAGCGAGCCCAGGACACCGATATCGCGAAGCTTGCGGCGGCTGGCTTCCAGTTCGCGTTCCGTACCGCGCAGGCGCGAAGCGTTCTGCAGAATGTTGCGCAGGCGGGTGGGATTCACCGGCTTCTCGATGAAGTCGAAAGCCCCGCTCTTCATGGCGGTGACGGCCGAGTCGATGCTGCCTTGCGCGGTCAGCAGGATGACGGCGACTTGCTGCGGCTGGGCGGCAATATGTTCCAGCAACTCCATGCCGTCCATGCGCGGCATGCGGAGATCGGTGACGACGATGCCGGGGTTCCACATCTCGACGGCTTGCAAACCTTCCACGCCGTCGCAGGCTGTCTCGGCCTCATATCCCCAGGCGCGAACCAGTTCTGCCAGTCCGGTGCGTTCGTTTTCTTCATCTTCAACGATAAGAACTTTTTCTTGCGTCATGGGGAACGTCCCGTGCGATTACGTACACCAAACACCAGAGTGCGTTAACGGAACAGCAGCTTAGATGCGAATCCAGGCGCCCTCGGTAGCTGCGTTCCGCGACTCTATTGGGAGGGAGCAGGTTGGCAGCAGTGGCTGTCAATAAGGTATCACCTTCAGGCTACTTTGGATGCAACCGGCGAATCGCACGGAAGGGCGCTACACTGGGGACGCCTGGCCGCGGAAAACATTTTGCTGGAGAGGAAAGCTGATATGAATCGTCAACCGCTATCGCTGGCTTTTGTTCTTCTTGCCACGTGCTTCGGTGGGGCTCAAAGCTTCGCTGCCATCGCCAGCCGCGCGCTGCCGCATTCTTCGGTGTATGCGATTGGCGAGGCTGCGCCGCAATCGCACGCGAGCGCTGAGAGTGCCAGCGTCATCCCAATCGTGCTTGCGAAATCCCTGGATGCGAAAAAACTGAAGACGGGCGATCCGGTGGAGGCGAAGACCACCGCCGAGTTAAGTGCCAACGGCATTACCGTTCCGAAGGGTTCGCTGGTGAAGGGGCACATCACGCAGGCGTCGGCGCGTTCCAAGGGCGGCGAGCAATCTTCCTTGGGGATCGCCTTTGATACGATTCAGCTCAAGAACGGGCAGCCGATACCGCTCAAGGCCGGCATTCAGGCCGTGGGGGCGCCGCCAAACCTGACCCCAGGCATGATGCAGGGCGAACCTGAAGCGCCGATTGGAGGCGCTCCCGGCTCTCCTGGTGCGCCTTCGGTTACCTCTCCACCAATGGTGGGAGGCGGCAATGCCCCAATGGGCGGGGTGCAGCAGCCTGGTTCCAACCTGCCGCAAGAGCCGTCATCACAGCAAAATAGCTCAGGTTCTGCTACTCTGAATGAGAAGTCAACCGGAGTGGTAGGGCTGCGCGGTGTGCAGCTCGAATCCGGTTCGATCTTAACTTCGAGCGGGAAAGACCTCAAGCTGGACTCTGGTACCGAGATGATCCTGCGGGTACAAAATCAGTAAACACCTCCCATTCGAAGATAAGGGACGGAATATAAAAGCTTTGTTAATCTTTGCCATTGGAGATACAATGGCGTGCTGTTGTAAGCAGGAGATTCGCCTGCACTTGTACCATAAAAATCTAAGTTTGAACCGAGCTAGGCCACTTTGCTTACGGTACTGCTGAGTTCCGGAGGATCAAGAATGTCTTCTAGTATTAACGTAGTCCCGACACGTCGTTACGCGACCGCCGTTGTGTTTGCGCTTGCGCTGTGTATGTGGGGCACTTTTGCGGCAGCGCAGGTTACTATCCAGCCGAAGGCGGAAGTCTTTGTTGGCTATTCCTGGCTGCACCCGAACGGCTATTACGTGGATGGTATTAAGACGACCGATCACACCGATGGTGTGAATGAGTCGCTTGTGTACTATCTGCCCCAGGCTCATAACCTTGGCATCATGGCTGACTTCAGCCAGCACTTTGGCGTCAGCAACCAGAACATTCAGTACGTCTTGGGTGGTTTGCAGTACAAGTACCACACCGACACGTTCTCGCCTTTCTTCCACCTGTTCGCCGGCGCGATTCACCAGAACTTCCCGCTGGATAATCAGTGGAACGCTGCACTGGGTGCGGGCGGCGGCTTTGACTACTACGTAGGCAAGCGCTTCTCGATCCGCATCGTCCAGGCTGATTACATCTACAGCAACTACTCGCAGGCAATTCCTGTGACCAGTTCGCAGTGGAACAGCGTGCGCCTGTCGACCGGCATCATGTACAACTTCGGCAGCTACTACGTGCCGCAGCCGACGGCGGCCTGCACGGCGCAGCCTACCGAAGTTTGGGCAGGCGATCCGGTAACGGCGACCGCGACGGGATCGAATTTCAATCCCAAGCACACCATTATGTATTCCTGGACGACGAACGGCGGCAAGCTGAGCGCCACCGACAAGCAGTCGGCCCAGATCGATACCACAGGCGTGGCGCCGGGCAGCTACTCTGCCAACGCCTCCCTCACCGACCCCAAGCTGAAGAATGTTGACACCGGTGGGCATTCCTTCATCGGCCGACCGGATCCGATCAAGCCGGCTACCTGCGCTGCCGCTTTCACCATCAAGCAGCCGCAGCCGCCGACCGTAACTTGTACGGCTGATCCGACGACGATCGCTGTTGGCCAGTCGTCCACCATCACCATGAACGGCAACGATCCTCAGGGATGGCCGCTGACTTACTCGTGGTCGACCTCCAGTGGGCAGTTGAGCGGCGGTACCGCCAACACGACCACTCTGACGGCCACCAGTGCTGATGCGGGCACCACCATGACCGTAACCGGAACCGTGACGGATGCACGTGCCAACCTGAGCGCGACTTGCACCGCGACGGTCAATTCTCCGCAGGTTCAGACTTGCGCGAAGATTGAAGATTGGGGCGAGTGTACCTTCGAGAAGAACCCCAAGAAGCCGTGGCGTGTAGACAACGATTGCAAGGACGTCCTGGACAAGGTGGCTTTGCGCCTGCAGCAGATGCCTAACGGCAAGCTGGACGTGCTGGGCTACACCGACGAGAAGGAAGTTGTTACCGAGAAGACTCTTGGTGCGCAGCGCTCCGTCAACGTCAAGTACTACCTGACGACCGACGGTCCTACCAAGATCGATCCGAGCCGCATCCAGCCGCGCGATGGCGGGACGCAGGGCAAGGCGACTCACTTCTACTTCGTTCCCGAGAACCTCTGCACGGATCAGACCGAGCAGGGAACCCCGGTCGACGAGTCCCAGGTGAAACCGCAGTCGCGTAACAAGCCTGCTCCTAAGACGCGGTCGCACAAGTCCAAGGCAGCAGCGCCGGCAGCAACGCCCGCGCAGTAGGCTAAGTGCTTGGCTTAACCACAAAGCCGGTGAGAGGCAAAACCTCTCATCGGCTTTTTCTAATTACAGTCAGGAATTTGCGGAAGCGCAAAGCTGCCGCGCAGTCCGCGTTATGATCGACTAGGGCCATGAAGACAGAGACTGCAAGGGGGATAGTGTTGTCTGCGATGTTGAAACGATCCGGGACGATTGCAAAGCTATTGTTGTGCGTTGGACTATTGCTCACCACGTATTCATTCGCCGCTGACTGGCGAATGATAGGACCAGATGGCGGAAACGTACGCAGCCTGGCGTATGACCCCAGCAATCCGAGTCACATCCTGATAGGGACCAGCGCGGGCCAGATCTTCGCCTCGCAAGACGGCGGCAATTCCTGGACGCTGTTTGCCCACCTCGGTACAGGAGAGGATTACGTCCTCGACCACATCATCTTCGATCCCACGAATACGGCGACGATTTATGCGGCCGGGTGGGACCTGTTCGACGACACCGCCGGCGACGTGTTTCGCTCCGATGACGGCGGCCTCACGTGGAAAGCCCTGCCGGGCACTCATGGCAAATCGATTCGCGCGCTCGCCATGGCGCCCAGCGATCACAACACGCTGGTGATCGGCGCCCTCGACGGCGTCTTCCGCACGCGCGACGGCGGCCAAACCTGGACGCGCATGACGCCGGAGAATCCCGAGGTCATGGAAAACCATGCGTCCATGAAGAATTTCGTCTCCGTTGCCGTGGATCCGGAAAACCCCGACGTGGTTTACGCCGGAACCCGGCACTTGGCGTGGAAGACTTCGGACGGCGGCCAGAACTGGCACAACGTGAAAGACGGAATGCTGGATGATTCCGACGTGTTCAGCATCATCGTCGACCCCAAGGTTCCGTCCAAGGTCTATGCCAGCGCCTGCTCCGGCATCTACAGGAGCGACAACGGCGCGGAGCTTTTCCATCGCGTACAGGGGTTGCCGCATTCGGCCATCCGTACCCGCGTGCTGAAGATGGATCCGCAACACAGTTCGACTGTTTATGCGGGCACCACCGGAGGTTTGTGGAAGACGGTGGATGGCGGTGCCAGGTGGACGCTGGTCACCTCCGAGAACGTCATCGTGAACGATGTACTGATCGATCCGCGCAATTCGGAGCGCGTGCTGGTGGCCACCGACCTCGGCGGAGTGCTGGCCAGCAATGATGGCTTCGCGCACTATGCCGCCTCCAATCGCGGCTTCTCGCACCGCGTAGTGGGCGATGTCGTAGTGGATCGCAAGGATCCCAACCGGATTTATGCGGGCGTTGCCAACGACCGCACAGCCGGCGGCGTGTTCATCTGGGATGACACTGGAAAGCACTGGCGGCAATCCAATCGCGGCATTGAAGACCGCGACGTTCTCAGTCTGCAGCAGGCTGAAGACGGAACCCTGTTTGCCGGCACCAATCACGGAATCTTCTACCTGGATCCGGGAAGCGAAACCTGGAAATCAGCCAGCATGATTATGGGAACGGTTCCGGAGTGGAGACCCAAGGAAGCCGCACCGGAAGCGCCCGCTCCCACGAAGAAGTCGACTCACACTTCGGCGGCGCACAGTTCGGCTGCGCACAGGAGGACGACAACCGCAAAAAGCAAAGCGCCGGTGGAACCGGTAATTCCGTCTGACACGGCGCCGAAAATCCGCAGCCTGTCGCTTGGACAAGATGCGTGGTTTGCCGCTACCAACGAAGGTCTCTTCATCAGCGTGGATCACGGGAAGAAGTGGTACGGAGAACTGCTCGAAGGCGAGAATAACTTTGTCGCCGTGAACAGCTACGCCGACGGAAGCGCGACCCTGGTCACCAACAAAATCGCGTTTCTTTCCCATGATGGAGGCAAAACCTGGGGCTCGCTGCAGATTCCCGAATATGCCAAAGGCCTCTACAACCTGACGATGACACCGGATTCTTCGCTATGGCTGGCGGCCCGCGAAGGCGCCATGGAATCGGTAGATGGCGGTAAGACCTGGCGCTACGTGGTTGGCGGGCTGCCCAACAAAGATGTGCTGGCGGTGCGATACGACGATGCCGGTCAGCGCCTGCTGGCAACCGTGCTTCACGAACACGGAATCTTCGCCAGCTCGGACAAGGGAAAAACCTGGCAGCGCGTCGGGCAATCGGATGTGGCTATCGTAAGGGCGATCGATTACCAGGGACGTCTGCTTGCCATCTCCAGTCACAACGGCTTGCTGTTGCAGGACAGCGATACCGCTGCGAAAACCGCCGAGAAGGCTGCTGCCGGCATGGGCACCAAGAAGAGCGATCAATAGCAGCATAGAGAAGCAAAACGTGAAACGGAAGGCGAGCGGCGCCTTCCGTTTTGCTTGCGACGGGTTTGTACCACCGTACTGCAACGGTCCTGCTTTGAGGCTCACCAGTGCCAGCTTTCCGTTCCGAGCAACCACACTTAACGAAGCTGATTCATACGACTTCGGCGCCTACAGACTTCGGAATTCCGGGTTTATCATGAATACCAAGAGGCCACGACCTTTCTGTACCTATGGACATAAATAAAACGATTGCTTCTGTTGCCAGGGCCGTCTGCTGGGCTGCACTGCTCTTTTAGCTTTTCTATCCTCGCGGTAGCTTCAGATTGGCGTTTGATCGGGCCGGAGGGCGGCGATGTTCGCAGCCTGGCCTACGATCCGTCGAATCCGAACCGTATCCTGCTGGGAACCAGCGCGGGACAGTTGTTCGATTCCGAGGATGGCGGCGCTTCGTGGTCGGTGTTCGCGCATCTGGCCCCGGGCGATGATTACGTTCTGGACCACATCCTCTTCGATCCGAGTCATCCGCAGACCATCTACGTTGCCGGCTGGAGCCTGTACAACGCCGATGAGGGCGATGTCTTCCGCTCCGACGATGGCGGCCACACCTGGCGCGCCCTGCCCGGCGTTCACGGAAAGTCTGTGCGCACGATGGCGATGGCGCCCAGCAATCCCAATGTGCTGGCGATCGGATGCTTGCAGGGGGTCTTCCGCTCGAACGATGGCGGCCAGACCTGGACGCAGATCTCGCCTCCCAACCATGCCGAGATCAAGGACATCGAGTCGCTGGCCTTCGATCCGCAAAACCCTGACATTCTCTACGCCGGCACGTGGCACCTTCCGTGGAAGACCACCGATGGCGGCGCCAACTGGCACAGCATCAGCCACGGCATCGCTTTCGACTCCGACATGTTCAGCATCATCGTCGACCCGAAGAATCCGGATACGGTATATGCCAGCGCCTGCTCAGGCATGTACAAGAGCCAGAACAAGGCGGAGCTCTTCCATCGCATGCTTGGCCTGCCGCATTCGGCCATGCGCACCCGCGTGTTGAAGCAGGATCCGGTTCGCTCCAGCATTGTTTACGCGGGCACGACCGGCGGATTGTGGAAGACCGTCGACGGCGGCGACAAGTGGACGCTGGTCACCGATGACAGCGTGATTGTCAACGACATCATGATCAGCCCAGACAATCCCAACCACGTGCTGGTGGCCACCGATCGCGGCGGGGTGCTGGCCAGCAATGACGGCTTCGCGCACTATGAGACCTCCAATCGCGGCTTCGCCCATCGCGTGATCGGCGGAGTGGTGGTCGACAACAAGGATCCGAACCGCATTTATGTCGGCGTGGTGAACGACAAGAGTCTGGGCGGCTTCTTCTTCTCCGACGATGCCGGCGCGACCTGGCGGCAATCCAACCGCGGCCTCGACGAGCGCGACATTCTGAGCTTGCAGCAGGCGGCCGATGGCGTCATCTTCGCCGGCACCAATCACGGCATCTTTTACCTGAACTCGGTGGACGGCGAATGGCAGGCGGCCAGCATGATCATGGGCCCGCTCCCGCAGCCGCCCTCCGAAGAGAAATCTGCGGCGAAGACCGCGGCGACCCATTCCGGCAGGAAGACCACCACGCATACGGCAACCACCCACAGGGTTGCGGTCACCGAGCACCCGATTCCGTTGGCGGAGACGCCGCGCATTCTGGCTTTCGATATGAACGGCGATCAATGGTATGCGGCGACTACCGACGGTTTCTTCGGCAGCAGCGATCACGGCCGCAAGTGGTACAGCATCCCGGTCGAAGGCGAACGCGAGTTCATCGCGGTGAACCGCTTCTCCGACGGCACGGTCGCCCTGGTCGCTCCCAAGCATGCGTACCTGTCACACGACGACGGCAAGAACTGGACCGAGGTTATCCTGCCGCAGTACGTGACCGGCTTGTATAACCTTACCCAAGTGGGCGACGGTTCGCTGTGGACGGGCACGCGCGAAGGCGCGCTGCACTCGCTGGATGGCGGCAAGACGTGGGAGCACGTGCTGGGAGGTCTGCCGGCGCGCAATGTTTACGCCGTGCGCTACGACGCGGCCTCGCAGAGGCTGCTGGCGACGGCGCAGCATACCCACGGCGTCTACGAGAGCAAGGACAACGGTCAGAGCTGGCGGCTCACTCCGGACACCGGAGTTTCCATCCGCACAGCGCTGAGCTTCCAGGGAAGGCTGCTGGCCGCTTCGTCCTATAACGGGTTGCTGCTGCAGCAGGGCTGGCGGTGCGAATCCGGAAACCGCGCATGCGGGGCAAGCCGCTCCAAACGCCAGTCGCCAGTAGTCGATAATTAAATTTCGCTAACCGAAAGGGAGAAAAATCAAATTTCTCCCTTTTATTTTTGGGCGAGAGCCAGAGATATCTAATCCGGGAAATCTTGGCTGACCGTTTCCGCTGCCGGGAACTTCGTAAGGCGCTGTCGCACCGCGCGTTTTGCGGAAAACCGCGTCGGAACGGTTTCAAATCGAGACGGCCGCATGCCGCACGGTCCTGACGCGGTCGCCGAATCCGCGATAAATCCAGCAGAAACAAGGCTGAAGTCTTCTGAGTCGCTTTGGCTGCCTGTTTGCTAATAGAAGAGTCGTAGCAAACAAACCCCAGCGAGAAGGCAGCGGACCATGGACACCAGTTGCGACCGGCTACAAGAGAAGGCTGTACTCTCCGGACAAGCGACGATCGAGCGCAAGCGAAGAATGGCAGCCATGCTGGCCGCGCCGGCCAATCCCGGAACGAATGCGGACGACGCTGGAGCGGGCCCTGTGCCAGTGGTTGATGAAGATCTGTCCTGTCTCGTGATGTCTTCCTCCTGCGGTGACCATGAGGGGCGTGCCATGGAGAAGGCATACCCCTCGTCTTTTGCCTGCCGCGATTGTGTGGAGATGCTGCACCAACTGTCCAACGTCATGACCTCGGTGCTGACCAACGCGCAGGTGCTGAGCTGGAAGCTGCCGCCCTACAGCCACCTGAAGCGCCCTGTGCGGGAGCTGGAGCGCGGCGCACAGCGCAGCGGGGAGCTGCTGCGGCGCCTGATGCAGCGCTGCTCGGAGGAGGCTTAGAGCTGCCGTTGTGGCCGGTACGAGATTCCCGATGTTTGCCGGACAGAAACAGTTTTTCGGCCAGAGAGGCGAGTGTGGCGTGACACGGATTCGGCCGGTAAGCGCCTGGAAAATGCTTTGACCAGGTGGCAAATGAGGTTCGGAACCGCGAGGTGCTCACAACTCGATGTGACCTGTGTACTAGCAGGGATTTCCCAAAAAGGGATGATGGTAACGAGCGCTTAATAAATGGCGTGTGCACGGTGGAGAGCACGGGCTTCCGCCGTAAAAGGGGCGAAATCCAAGTGATTGCAGCAGAAGATGTTCCAGCCACCGAGCCGACCGTTACGACCAGCCTTTTGAACCTGCTGATCATCGAAGACGAACGTTCCGTACGAGAGTGCTGCCGGGAAGTGGCACGTTCGCTGGGCTTCAGCGTCCAGGCCGCGGAATCGCGCGACGAAGCCTATCGCGTTCTGGAGACCACCAGTCCGGATGTCGTTCTGCTTGACCTGCGGCTTCCCGGCACCAGCGGCCTGGACGTGCTGCGCGATCTGAAGCGGCGCCTGCCGGAGTGCGTGGTGATCGTGATGACCGGCTTTGCCACCGTGCAGTCGGCGGTGCAGGCCATGAAGCTGGGCGCCTACGACTACATCACCAAGCCGTTCAACTTCGAGGAGCTGCGGCTGGAGTTGGAGCGCGTCACCGGCCACCTGAAGCTGACGGCGGAAAACCGTGTGTTGCGCGAGCAGTTGAAATCGAAGCAGGGCTTCGGACAGCTGGTAGGGCACTCGCCGGAGATGGAGAAGCTGTATCGCATCATCTCCAAGGCTGCCCACAGTACGCACCCGGTGGTGATTCTGGGCGAGAGCGGCACCGGCAAGGAGCTGGTGGCGCGTTCGATTCACTATGCCGGCTCTCTCAAGGACAAGCCGTTTATCCCGGTCGACTGCGGCTCGCTGGTGCCGACCTTGATCGAGAGCGAGCTGTTCGGCTATGTGCGCGGCGCCTTCACCGGCGCGGTGCGGCCGAAGGAAGGTCTGCTGGCCACCGCCGAGGGCGGAACCATCTTCCTCGACGAAGTCGGCGAGCTGCCCATCGATCTGCAATCCAAGCTGCTGCGGGCGATTCAGGAAAAAGAGATTCGTCCGGTCGGAGGAACGCGCGCCATCCCCATCAACGTGCGCATCCTGGCGGCCACCAACCGCGACCTGGATGCCGCGGTCATGCAGGGAACCTTCCGTCGCGACCTGTACTTCCGGTTGAACGTGCTGACCCTGCGGATTCCGCCGCTGCGCGAGCGCAAGCAGGATATTCCGCTGCTGATCGGCCACATCCTGGAGCGTATCAACCATGCCACCCAGAACCAGCACAGCATCGGCGAAGATGCCTTGCGGCTGATGCTGGATTACGACTGGCCGGGCAACGTTCGCGAGCTGGAGAACTGCATCGAGCGCGCCTGCACCACCTGCTCGCTGCCCACCATCCACGTGACCGATCTGCCTACCCAGCTGCGCAACTTCACGGTGCAGACGGCAACCCCGGCGAATGGGGAAGCAACCACCTCGAACATCACGCCCCTGGAGGAACTGGAGAAGAATGCGATTCTGCACGCCATTCAGTTGCTCGACGGCGACAAGCTGGAAGCTGCACGCCGCCTGGGCATCGGCAAGACCACGCTGTATCGCAAACTGAAGGAGTACGGTTCGGCACTCTGACAGGCCGGGCGTCCGGAGGCGCCTGGAAATTCTTCCGCGCTGGAACTGGTGCGGAGAGCAACTCAACCTCAGTCTTATCGGTTCCGACTGACGAAGGCCGCCCGCGCGTCAGGGCGGCGAAGTGTGCTCCACGGCGGCCGAAGGGGAGACGATGATCCTGCTGGTGACGACATCGGCGCGAGCCCGGGAGTGTGCGGCTGCGCTGGAACAGGGAACGGGACACAAGACGCATGTGGCGCAGACGGTGCCGCAGGCGCTGCATCGGCTGGAGGCCGCCGAGTATGACGCCATGGCCATCGACCAATCGCTGCTGGAGACCGACCTGCGCGCTCTCGACACGCTGCTGAACCGCTGCGGCATGGCCATGCCGGTCTATATCAACCTTGGGCTGCACAGCGTCGAGCGCATCGTGCGCGACGTTCAGGTAGCTCTGCGCCGGCTGGACAGCGAAAAGGCTCTGGCCATGCGCTCCGCCGGCCGGCTGCTGTCCAACCAGCTGCGCAATGACCTCACCGGAATTCTGCTGTTCTCCGACCTGGCGTTGCGGCACACGACGATCCCGGCCGATGTGGCCGACAAAGTAAAATCGTTGCGCGAACTGGCGGAGAAGATGCGCGGCGAGCTGAGCATCTCCTGATACGTCAGGAGTAAAAGTTCTGCGCGCGTCGGCGGCCGGTGGCGATTGCCGCTGAGAAAGGGACACGGCGCAAGCTGAATTCAGGCGGGCGTACAACTCCAGAGTAGAAACACGACTCCTAACTGGTGGAGGTGAGGAGTCAATGCTTTGGACAATCTTTGCGATCTTACTGATCTTGTGGCTTCTGGGCTGGGGCTTCCACGTTGCCGGCAGCCTTATTCATCTGTTGCTAGTGCTGGCGGTGATCGTGCTTGTGATCAACCTGGTGACCGGACGAAGAGCGGTTTGAGAAGACGGCAACTAGCAGCTAGCGACGAGCGACGAGCGACTAGTTTCGGGCGCTCGTCGATTTGCCTGATTCGTTTTTAGATTCGCGGCATGCTTGGCAAATCGTTTGAGGCTAAAAACGAAGCTTGCATGAATTGATTCCTGGTTGCTAGTTGCTAGGAGCCAATAGCTTTTACTCCGTGCGCAGCGCTGTCATCGGTTCTACCGAGGCTGCGCGGCGGGCCGGCAGCGAGGCCGCCAGCAGCGCGACGCAGGCCACGATCAACGTTCCCCCCAGCAAGGTCAGCGGATCACTGGCGCGGATTCCGTAAAGTTGACTTTGCAAAAGCCTTCCCAGCAATAATGCCACGGGCAGGCTGATCAGCACGCTCACACCACAAATCCACAGAACATCCTGCAGCACCAGGCGCACGACGCTGGAGCGCTGCGCGCCCATCGCCATGCGGATGCCGATCTCGCGGGTGCGTTGCGCGGTGGAGAACGCCAGCACGCCGTAGAGTCCGATTGCGGCCAGCAGCACCGCCAGGATGCCGAAGCTGGCCGACAGCAGCGCAATCAGCCGCTCGTTCGACAAGCTGCCGGAAACCTGCTCGTCCTCGGTTTGCAGCCCGGTAAGGGCCAGCTTCGAATCCAGTTCCTGAATGGCAGCGCGAATTTCGGTTTCGCTGCTCTTCGGCTCCTGCCAGGTGCGGACCAGGTAAGTGATGCCGTTCAGCTCCGGGCTCTGCAGCATGGAGCGATAGCCGGTCTGCCGCACCGCGTCGCGCACCGAGTGGTGCTTGGTGTCGCCGACCACGCCGACGATCTGGGTATCGAACTTCTTGTTGTCTCCGCCGTCGAAGGAGATCATCTGTCCGACGGCGTTTTGCGGGCTGCCGAAATACCGTTTGGCCAGCGCCAGGTTTACCACCGCAACCTTCGCCGACGTGAGGGTGTCCTGTTCGCTGAAGACGCGGCCGGCCAGCAGCGGAACCTTCATGGTAGCGAAATAAGCCGGGGTCACCCACGGCTCCTCGATTTGATCGTCGTCGCTGTTGCTGGCCTTGACTCCGGGGACCGCGATGTCGCCGGTCTCGTCATCGCCCGCCAGGTCGGGATCGTCGGTGGCGGCGACCGAGCGCACACCCGGCAGCGCAGCCAGCTTTTCGAGCACTCGCTGATTGAGCGACTGCATCTGGCTGGCCGGATATCCGGCGAAGCGCGGATACACGGTGAAGGTCACCAGATGATCGGTGGAGAATCCGACGTTCACTGACTGCAAGTTGCGCAGGGTGCGGACAAACAAACCCGCGCCGACCAGCAGCAACAGGCTGACGGCAATCTGCGCGCCCACCGAAATCCGGCGGAAGCGCAGCGGACTGCCCGATGCGGTCGAGTTTTGCTGCTTCAACGCCGACACGAGGTCGGGGCGGAAGAAGCGCAGTGCCGGTGCGAGGCTGAACAGAATGCTTGCGGCAAACGCCAGCGCGAAATTGAAGAACAGGATGCGCGTGTCGGGATGCGCCGACAGCGGAATCTCCGTCATGGGATCGGTGAAGGTGGTGCGCAGCAGCACGCTGCAAATTGCAGGCGCCAGCAGCAGCCCGAGCACGCCACCCACACCGCCCAGCAGAACGCCTTCCAACAGCAGTTGCCGCACGATGCGCCAGCGGCCCGCGCCCATGGCGTAACGCACCGCCATCTCGCGCGTGCGGCCGGCGGCGCGCACCAGCAGCAGGCTGGAAATGTTGACGCAGGCCATCAGCACCAGCAGCCCGACCATGCCCATCAGGATGAGGAGCGGCGTGCCGATCTGATCGCGCAAGGGCGAGAAGCCGCGCGCGCTATCGAGCACCTGAATGTGCGACTCGTCGAGGAACAGTCGCCGCGTGCGCTCGGAGTGATAGCCGAACTGCTTTAGCTCATCGGCGCGGATCGCGTGCCATAGCGGCTCGAGGCCGGCCTGCGCCTGGGCGCGCGTTACGCCGGGTTTGAGCCGGCCTTCGATGGTGACCCAGTGCGACTGGCGATCTTCCAGGTCCTGCCAGCGCGGGGTGATGATGTTCTTCATCGACGCGGCGACGAAGAGGCTGGGCGTCTCGCCGGGAACGATGCTGCGAAACTCCGGCTGCGCCACGCCGACGATGGTGAAGGGCTTCGCGTTGATCAGCAGCGTCTTTCCGATGACGCTGGGATCGGAGCCGAAATTGTTCTTCCAGTAGTTGAAGCTGAGGACGGCGGCGGGACCGCTGCCGGCTGCATCGTCGGAGGGCAACAGCAGCCGGCCGAGCGCGGGCTGCAATCCGAGCACATCAAAATAGTTGCCGCTGACCAACTCCGCCTCGATCAGCGCGGAGCGGTTGTTCCACTGCGCGCCGACGTATTTCTCATCGTTGGCGATCAGGCCGCTGAAGACGCTGTTCTTGTCGCGCAGGTCGCGATACATCGGGTAGGAGAAAAAGTCTTTGTCATCGCCACCGTAGTTGTTGGTGTGGCCGGGCGACTCTCCCGTATAGCGCAGGCGCACGAGCTGTTCGGGATGGCTGACCGGCAGGCTGCGCAGCACGGCCTGATCGAGCAGGGTGAAGATGGCTGTGCTGGCGCCGATACCGAGCGCAAGCGTGACCACCGCAATCAGGGTGAACAGCGGCGATTTACGAAACTGGCGAAGTGCGTAGCGAAAGTCGGTCATAAGATCAGCAAGTAGCAATTAGCAATTAGCGATTAGCATTTGGCAATTGGCATTTGCACTTGGCAAGAACTGTGGGCTCGTAACCTTTAGCGGCAAGCTTGTGCCGCGGCATGCAATGGCCACCAGCCTGAAATACCTGGCATTGGCTAAATGCCAACTGCCAAGTGCCGTTCTGCTCACTCCATCCTCAACGCCTTCATCGGCTCGACTGAGGCTGCGCGGCGCGCGGGCAGCATAGCAGCGCCGGCTACCACAAGGATCACCAGCGCAATCGCCGAACCCATGACCAGCGGGTCAGTCGCACTCACGTTGTAGAGCTGGCTGCGCAGGATGCGCGCGAGCAGCATCGAAACCGGAACAGTGACTGCGATGCTGATGCCCGCCAGCCATAGCACGTCCGCGAGAACGAGCTGCACAACCGCTCGACGTCCTGCGCCCAGCGCCATGCGGATGCCGATCTCATGCGTACGCTGCGCGGTGCTGTAGGCCAGCACGCCGTAAAGGCCGATGGCCGCCATCAGTGTCGCCAACAGGCCGAAGCAGACGGCCAGCATGGTGATCAACTGGTCATTCGAGGTGCTCTGGGAGATCTGCTCATCCATGGTGCGCAAGCTGTCCACCACCAGCTTGGAGTCCACTTGGTGCATAGCATTTCGAATGTCCGCCTGGACGCCTGCAGGCGACTGCCACGTTCTCACGTAATACTGGAGGAAGCCTTGATCGGGAAATTGAGAAACGGCGCGATACAGCGTCTCCACTACGTCGGTCCGCATGTCCACATGCTTCGAATCGCCGACCACACCGACAATCTGTATGTCGCTCTTGCCCTGCGTGTTGCCATGCTGCAATAGCTTGCCAATTGCATTCTGCGGAGTACCGAAGTGAGCGCGAGCGAAACGACTGTTGACGACTACCACGATCGGCTTGCCGGGTGAATCCTGGTCGTTGAAGCCGCGCCCGGCAAGAAAGGGAATGCCCAAAGTTCGAAAATAGTCGGGAGTTACACAGGGATTTTCAACCATGATTGGCTGCTCGTTCGAGTGACCTGGGAGCAGAACCCCTGTCATGCTCTGCTCACCCATCAGCTCCGGATCGGTCGTTCCGGCAACCGAGCGAACCCCCGGGAGCGCGGCCAAAGTACGCAGGATTTGCTGGTGCAAAGCAGCGACCTGCGCAGTCTTGTAGCCCGCAAGCTGGGGATCGATCCCGAAGCCGAGCAAGTGTTCGCTGGTGAAGCCGACGTTAACGTTTCGGAGGTTTCGTAGTGTTTGTACGAACAGTCCGGCGCCAATCAGCAAAATCAGGCTCAGGCCGATTTGCAAGCCCACGGAGATGCGTCGAAAACGCAGATTGCTGCCGGTAGCGGTTGCCGCCTGTTGTTTCAGCGAGCTCACCAGGTCGGGATAGAGAAAGCGCAGCGCGGGCGCCGTGCTGAACAGCAGGCTGACCAGCAGTGCCAAGCCGAAGTTGAAGAGAAGAATGCGGGAATCGGGTTTCGCGGAAAAAGGAATACCAGTCGTCGGATCGTTTATTAATCTGCGCAACAACAGGGAAGAAAGCGGCGGTGCGACGAATACGCCCAGCACGCTGCCCAGCAGACCGAGGGTGAGTCCTTCGATCAGCAACTGACGGACAACCTGCCAGCGGCTGGCGCCCAGGGAATAGCGCACTGACATCTCGCGCACGCGGCCGGCAGCCCGGACCAGCAACAAGCTCGAGACATTCACGCAAGCCATCAGCAAGACCAGGCCCACCATCCCCATCAGAATCAGCAGCGGCACCTCGACCTGATCGCGAAGAGGAGAAAAACCGCGGGAGTCGTCCAGAAGAACCAGCTTTGAATCTCGCAAGAATCCGAGACGATTCAGGCGCTCTTGATTTCCGAGCTGCGACATCTCATCCGCGCGGATGGAGTGCCACAATGGATTGATGCCGGCCTCCGCGGCAGTTCGATGAATTCCGGGCTTCAGCCGACCCGTCAAAGTCAGCCATGCGGAACGAATATCGTATGGCTGTTCCATTGTCGGATTCACGATCGGGGTGGTCGTTAGCGGAAAGAAAACCTTGGGAGCGTAGCCCGAGATGACGCTTTTGAAGCCCGGAGATACGACCCCGATAACGGTGAAAGGCTGACCGTTAATCAGAAGAGGCTGCCCGATTATCGCGGGATCCGCGTTGAAGCGCGATTTCCAGTAGCTGAAACTGAGTACGACAACACGATTGCCGTTCGAGCCGACATCGTCGGCCGGGAGAATCAGGCGTCCGGCCGCAGGCAGTACGCCGAGGGCGTCAAAGTAGTTGCCGCTGACCAACTCAGCCGAGGAAAGTTCGGGCTGGTCGTTCCATCGCACTCCCACCTGCGCTTCCGCGTCGGCAACCAGACTGGTGAACACATTGTTCTTGTCGCGCAGCTCACGGTAGGAGGGAACGGAGAAATAGTCGTTAGCATCGCCTCCGAAGAAATATGTACTGCCTTCATGGAAGCCGACGGAGCGCAGGCGCACCAGTTGCTCGGGATGGCTGACCGGCAGCGTGCGCAGCAGCGCCTGATCGAGCAGCGTGAAGATGGAGGTGTTAGCCCCGATGCCGAGCGCCAAGGTGAGTACGGCGACCAGCGCGAAGACCGGCGACTTGCGAAGCTGACGTACGGCGAAGCGAAAATCTTGCCACATGCTGGGTCGCGACCTCGGACGGTGAGCGCAGGGAGTCTCGGGAAGATGTTTGCAAGCTGCGGGCCAAGCTTTCTGCCGCCGGATCAGCGACTTAACCTGCCTTCCCCCACCCTCGCCTGTCCGTCGACAGAACTTCGCGTCCGCTTCCGGACAAGGATACGAAATGTTGGCCCTGAAGGTTCGGTCATTTCCTGCCAAGTCACGGATTTCTAAGTAGATGGGGCAACGTAAGTAGAAGCATTCGTCTCTAAGTTTTCGTGCGGGGTAAGGCCCCGTTTTACCCGATGCAGACGTCTCCGCGCTCAGCCCCAAGTCTCAGTAACTCCCCAATGTCCTGTCGCCGATCGCGCTCTGCTGGAGCGCCAGGTGCGGCAGCTGGGCGATTGGTTTCATAACATCGACCTGCATGGCGTGCCGACCGCGCCCAATCACTTCCTAGGCGATTTTCCCAACGTGAAATGGCGGCACATGGCGAAGGCCATTCCCGCAGGATCTGGCGGGCGCCGAGGTGCTCGATATCGGCTGCAACGGCGGCTTCTATTCGCTGGAGATGAAGCGGCGGGGCGCCAGGCGTGTGCTGGGTATCGACGTCGACGATCGCTACCTGAACCAGGCGCGCTTTGCGGCGGCGACGCTGGGCTTGGAGATCGAGTTCGAGAAGCGTTCGGTCTACGAGGTTGAGCAAATTGCCGGCCAGTTCGATTACGTCTTCTTCATGGGCGTTTTTTATCACCTGCGCTATCCCCTGTTCGCGCTCGACCAGGTGGTGAAAAAGATTCGCCCGGAGGGACGGCTGGTCTTCCAGTCGATGCTGCGCGGCTCCGACGAAGTGAAGCCGTGGAACGACGACTATCTGTTCTGGGAGACGAAGATGTTCGGCGATCCGGCGTATCCGGCGATGTACTTCGTCGAGCACAGCTACGCCAACGATCAGACGAACTGGTGGATTCCGAATCGCGCTGCCGCCGAAGCCATGTTGCGCAGCTCGGGGCTGAAGATTCTGGACCATCCTGAGTCGGAGACCTGGATCTGCACGCCGGCTGCGACAACGCGCGATGGCGAATACATCCTCGATCTCGAATTGAAGGGCACGCTGTAAGAAAGAGGCAGAAACGGCATGGTAGAAGCGGTGATGCTGTGGAATGAGCCCAACAATCTTTCGCACTGGGACTTCAAGATCGATCCCGAGTGGAAGATGTTTGCGGAGATGGCGAAAGCGGGAGCCCGCGCCATTCGCGCCGTGAATCCGAAGCTGAAAATCGTTCTCGGCGGCATCTCTCCCATCGATCCGCACTTCATCGAACTGCTCACCGCGCACGGCCTGATCGATGAAGTCGATGTCGTCGCCGTCCACGGCTTTCCCCTGGACTGGAATCACTGGAAGATCGACGAGTGGCCGGGCAAGATCGACGAAATCCGCGCCGTGACCAAGAAGCCGGTGTGGGTCTCAGAGGCAGGCGCCTCGTCGTTTGGCGCCGAAGAGGTGCAGGCCTTCGGCATCAAGCGCACCGCCGAGTTGCTGCTGGGCGAAGTGGAGCGGGTGCACTGGTACAGCCTGCATGATTTGCCGGCATCGTGGACCGCGACCACCCGTCACAAGGAAGCCGAGGGCAGCGCCTACTACCGGCATTACTACATGGGATTGCTGCGCGAGGATGGGTCGCCGAAGCCGGCGGCCGAATGCTTCCCGCAGGGGCTGGGCATCTGTCAGTGGTTTCACTACGAAGATCATCGCCTGGACATGTCGGTGGAGTGGCTGCGGCGGTTGGGCGTGCGTCATCTGCGCACCGGTGTGAGCTGGGCCGACTGGTTCCGCGCCGATGCCGAGAAGTGGTTTGACCGGCAGATGAACGCCATCGCCGAGTTCGACGTGACCATGACGTTGTGTTTTACGCCCGAGCACCTTGGCATCAAGCCGCATTACGCCAGTCCGCCGCGTAATGCGCAGGACTTCGCGGATTTTGCGAGCTGGGCGGTGGAGCGCTACGCGCCCGGCGGGCAGCGCGACCCTCGCGTCACAAGCAACGCCAGGCAGCCGGCGAACGTCGAAAGTCAATTCATAGATGTGTCAGTGGGAGCGCGATAGATGTCGAAACGAATCCTGATCACCGGCGGCGCCGGCTTTGTCGGATCGCACGTAGCCGACGCGCTGCTCCGGCAGGGTCACGAAGTGAGAGTCTTCGACAATCTCACTCCGCAAGTTCACCCCGACGGATGGCCGGATTACCTGGCTGAGGATGTCGAGCGGATGAAGGGCGACATGCGCCACCTCGACGAGGTGAAGCGCGCCGTCGCCGATGTGGACGTGATCTTTCATATGGCGGCAGCGGTCGGCGTGGGGCAGTCCATGTATGAAATTTCGCATTACATGGGCTCGAACACGCAAGGGACGGCGAACCTGCTGCAGGCGCTGCTGGATACGAACGTCAAGATCGAGAAGCTGATTGTGGCGTCGTCGATGTCGATTTACGGCGAAGGCAAGTACGAGTGCGAGGAGTGCGGCGTGGTCGCTCCGCAGCCGCGTACGACCGAGCAACTCAAGGCGAAGCAGTGGGAGATGCTGTGTCCCATGTGCGACGGTGTGCTGCAAGCCGATCGCGACCGACGAAGCGAAGCCGCTGCAATGCACGTCGGTCTATGCGCTCAGCAAGAAAGACCAGGAAGAGCTGACGCTGCTGTTCGGCCGCACCTACGGGGTGCCGGTGGTAGCGCTGCGCTACTTCAACATTTACGGAACGCGGCAGGCGCTATCGAATCCCTATACCGGGGTGGCGGCGATCTTTGCCGCGCGGCTTTTGAATCGGCGCGCGCCCATGGTCTTCGAAGATGCGCGCCAGATGCGGGATTTCGTCAGCGTTCACGACGTAGTGCAAGCGAACCTGCTTGCCATGGAGCGTCGTGAAGCTGACGGAATGGCTTTGAATATCGGCTCGGGACATCCCATCACCATCGGCGATGTGGCGCGGCAATTAACCCACTGCATGGGCGCGCACATCCCGGCCGAGATCACGGGGAAGTACCGGGCCGGCGACATTCGTCACTGCTTTGCCGACATTTCGGCGGCGCGCCATCTGCTCGGCTATCGGCCACGCTATCGTTTTGCCGACGGCATCCAAGAGTTAGTGGAGTGGCTGCGCTCGCAGACGGCGATCGACAAGGCGCAGCAGATGGTGCACGAGCTCACGGAATACGGGCTTACGGCTTAACGTATGAAGGTCCTGATCACGGCAGACACGGTCGGCGGCGTGTGGACGTACGCGCGCGAGCTCGTTACCGGTCTGTCACGGCGCGGCGCCGAGGTCACGCTGGTCAGCTTCGGCCACATGCCGGAGCCGCGCCAACTGCAGTGGATGGAAGGTCTGCGCAACTTCGACTTCCGCCCAACGGGCTTCCGTCTGGAGTGGATGCAGGACTCGGCCGACGACATCGCGGCATCGTCGGAATATTTGCTAAGCGTGATTCGCGAGACGCAGCCGGATGTGCTGCACCTGAATCAGTTTTGCTATGGCGCGCTCGATGTCGACCTGCCGAAGATCGTGGTCGCGCACAGCGACGTGGTGAGCTGGTGGGTCGCCGTGCATGGGCATGAGCCGCCGGCGAACGACTGGATCAACTGGTATCGCGATGTGGTGGGGCAGGGACTCGCCGGGGCAACGTCGGTGCTGGCGCCTTCGCGCTGGATGCTGTCGCAGATCGAAACGTATTACGGCCCACAGGCGGCACGCGCGCGTTATCTACAACGGACGCAGTCCGCAGTTCTTCAATCCGCATGGCGACAAGGAAGACCTGGTGCTTACGGTTGGGCGCTTGTGGGATCCGGCCAAGCAGGTTTCGCTGCTGGCCAAGTGCGATTGCGGATGGCCGTCGGTGATCGCCGGAGAAACCCAGCATCCCGACCAGGCCTATCGCACCGAGACCAGGCACATTGTGTGCGAAGGCATGCTCGAGCTGAAAGGCAAGCAGACGGCTTCGCAGTTGCGGGCGTTGTTTGCGCGCGCCTCGGTTTATGCGGCGACTTCGCGTTATGAACCGTTCGGCTTGGCGCTGGTGGAAGCCGCGCTGTCGCGTTGCGCCATCGTTGCCAACGATATTCCTGTGTTCCGGGAGCTGTGGGGCGAGACCGCCTGCTACTTCCGCGCCGACGACGTCGACGACCTGCGCGATTGTATCGTGATGCTGCGCAACGATCGCATGCTGTGGCGCAAGCAGGCCGAACTGGCTTATCAGCGGGCCAAGCGTCACTTCTCGGCTGACCGGATGGTCGACGAATATCTTGAGCTTTATCAGTCGCTTGGCGCGAAAAGGTTAATGGCTGCATGAAGGGCAAACTGCGCTTCCGCATCTTCGCGCACTCCTGGCTTTCCGACTGGAATCACGGCAACGCCCACTTCCTGCGCGGGCTGGCGCGTGAGCTGGTGCGGCTGGGGCACGAGGTGCGCTGCTACGAAGAGATGGGGTCGTGGTCGATGAGTTACCTGATGCAGGAGGGCGAAATCGCCGGCCGGGCCATCGATCAGTTTCGCGCGGAGTTTCCCGAGCTCGACGTCCGCTTCTACGATCGTGAAACGAATTTGCAGGAGACGCTGGCCAAAGAATTGCGTGACGCCGATGTGGTCATCCTGCATGAGTGGACCGATCCGGCCATCGCGGCGGCGATTCTTTCCCACAAAATGAAATTCGGCTTCCGCGCTCTGTTTCACGACACGCATCATCGCGCCTACACCAACGCGGGACAGATCCTGCAATTCCCGCTGCACTTGTTCGACGGCGTGCTGGCCTTCGGCGAGCCACTTCGCCGGATCTATCTCGACGGCTTCGGCGTGCCGCGTGCGTGGACGTTTCACGAAGCTGCCGACATTTCCCATTTCCATCCGCTGCGACGAATCGCGCGACAGCGATCTGTTGTGGATCGGCAACTGGGGCGATGAAGAACGTTCGCCTGAACTGATGGAGTATCTCGTGGCTCCGGCGGCGGAGCTGCGCGACTGCAAGACGATTGCGTATGGAGTGCGGTATCCGGAAGCGGGACGGCGGGCACTGGCGGAAGCAGGTATTGACTATCGCGGATACTTGCCGAGCCTGATGGCGCCGCGCGCTTATTCGCGCAGCGCGCTTTCCTTGCACGTACCCCGACGTCAATACACCAACGGGTTGAGCGGCATTCCGACGATCCGTGTGTTCGAAGCATTAGCTTGTGGAGCAAGCCTCATCTGCGCGCCATGGAGCGACGTGGAGGAACTGTTCCGGCCGGGTGAGGATTACGTGGTGGTGAATTCGGGCAGCGAGATGACCGGTGCCGTTCAACACCTGCTTCGCGACGAATCAGCGCGCCGCCAGTTGGGCGCCAACGGCAGACAGACCATTTTGCAGCGGCACACCTGCGCGCATCGCGCAGAGCAGCTGGTGGAAATCTGCGAGGAACTCGGGTAATGAAACTCTTTGTATTCGGCTCTAGTCTCACTTCTTCTTATTGGAACGGCGCGGCCACTTACTATCGCGGCATTTATAAGAACCTGGCGCAACTGGGATTTGAAATCACCTTTGCCGAGCCCGATGCCTACGGCCGGCAGCAGCATCGCGACCACGAAGATTTCAGTTACGCGGAGGTGATTGTCTACGATTCGCCGCGCGATATTCCCATGCTCATGAAGCGCGCCCGCGAGGCGGACCTGGTTATCAAGCATAGCGGCGTGGGCGTAGACGATGCGCTGCTGGAAGATTGCGTTCTCGATTGCCGCTCAGAGACAACGCAGGTGGCGTTCTGGGATGTGGACGCGCCGGCGACCCTGGCTGCCGTTGAAGCCAACGTGCTGCATCCGTTTCGCGCGTTGATCCCGGAGTACGACTACGTCTTCACCTACGGGGGTGGGCCGCCGATCGTCAAGCACTACGAACGGTTGGGCGCGCGCGTGTGCCATCCGATATACAACGCGCTCGATCCGGAATCGCATTACCCCGTGCCGCCCGATGCGGAGCGCAAGTGCGACTTGGTGTTTGTCGGCAATCGTCTGCCTGATCGCGAAAAGCGCGTGGAGCAGTTCTTCTCGCGGCCGCGGAGATGGCGCCGGAGTTTTCGTTTGTGCTGGGCGGCGAAGGTTGGGGCGGCAAAAAGCTGCCGCGGAATGTTCGCTGGCTGGGACACGTTGGCACCAACGATCACAACGCGGTGAACTGCTCGGCGCGTATGGTGCTGAATCTGAATCGCGAGTCGATGGCGCACGTAGGCTTCTCCCCGCCGACGCGCGTGTTCGAAGCTGCGGGCGCGGGCTCCTGCCTGATCACTGACTATTGGGAAGGCATCGAGACGTTCTTCGAGCCGGGCTGCGAAATATTGGTGGCGCGGAATGCGGGGGATATCGTCGACCTGCTGCGCACGGTGGACGCCAAGCTGGCGCGCGAGATGGGCGATGCCATGCGGCGCCGCGCCCTGCTGGAGCACACATACTCGCTGCGCGCCTTGCAGGTGCGCGAGATTCTGCGAAACTCAGCCGGCGAAGTGCGTGCCTGGCGCACGCGCGAACTGCAGCAACCGGCGTAGGAAAGTGGCCGGGGGTTAGGGATCAGGGGCTAGCTCGTGCTCTTCTGCGAGAACGGTCTAAGCTCCGGCTAATCCCTAGTCCCTAGCCTCTAATCCCTGACTTTATGAAGCTTGTCATCTTCGGATTGTCGATCACCTCCACGTGGGGCAATGGCCACGGTACGACGTATCGTGCGCTGTTGGGCGCACTTCACGAGCGCGGGCACAAGATCGTTTTTTTCGAGAAGGATGTGGAGTGGTACGCCTCCAATCGCGATCTGCCGCATCCGCCATTCTGTGACGTAATCCTCTATGAGCGGTGGAACGAAATCCTGCCGCGGGTGCGGCGCGAGCTCGCAGACACCGACGTGGCGATGGTGGGATCTTATTTTCCTGACGGCATCGCGGCCCTCGATGAGCTCTTCGACACCAATATCCCGGTGAAGGCGTTTTACGACATCGACACGCCGATTACGATTGCTGCGCTACGAAAGCGGGGGAAGGCCGACTACCTCGAAGCCCGGCAGATTCGCGGGCTCGACATTTATTTCAGCTTCACCGGCGGTCCCATGCTGCGGGAAATCGAGGAACGCTTCGGCGCCCCTCGCGCGGTGCCGCTGTACTGTTCGTTCGATCCCAGTCGCTATCGCCGAACTATTCGGAACGAACGTTTCGCCTGCGACTTGAGCTACATGGGAACCTACGCGCCCGATCGCCAGCCGAAGCTCGCCGAATTGTTGTGCGAACCGGCCCGGCAACTCGCGGGGAAGAAGTTCCTTGTAGCCGGCCCGCAATATCCGGCGAGCACGCCGTGGCCGGCAAACGTCGAGCACATCGCGCATCTCAGCCCGGCTTGGCATCCGGACTTCTACTCGGCTTCGCGTTTCACGCTGAATGTCACGCGGCGCGACATGTGCATGGCCGGCTATTCGCCTTCGGTGCGGCTGTTTGAGGCTGCCGCATGCGGCGCTGCCATTATTTCGGACAACTGGCCGGGGCTGGACAACTTCTTCAGCCCAGGAGCAGAGATTCTGTTGCCGGCAGGCGGCGAGGATGTCGTGCGCTTCCTCATGCAACTCAGCGACAGCGAAACCCGCGAGATCGGCGCGCGCGCGCAGGCGCGGGTGCTCGACGCGCACACCAGCGCCCATCGCGCAGCCGAGTTTGAGCGCGAAGTCGAAGCTTCCCTCTCGCCGGAGGTCGTCAGCCTGTCTCAAGCTGCTGAATAATGCTCTCTAAACCTCTAAATCGAAAGAGCACAGTGCTAGGAGTGGTGCAATTTGACGGCGGAAACCGTTGATCGCCGCGCAAGGAGCGTAAACTTAGAATATGGCGAAAAAAATTAAAGAGAATGCTCCCGCGCATCTGATTTCCGACGGCCGATTCCAGCGCTGCTCGGTATGCAAAACGTCATTCCTCACCGTGTCAGACCGGTCACTTTCCGAAGACTTTGGGAACCACGTAAGAAGATCGCACCAGCCCGACCCAACATCCGAGGACGCGAGCCCTGCTTCCGCGCGTAGCGCCCGGAAAACGACAGAAGGCTAGGCAAGAACCTCGAATCATTGCAACTGCAGCACGACCAGCAGAGTCGGATTGTTGACACTGGCTGGCAGACTCTCGTCCACATTCCGCATCTAAGTTCTTGATCGAGTAAGCTCTCCAAATCAGTTAGTACGAGATCTCGGCTGGCACGAGATCGTTGTTTCCAACCATTGTGTCTTAAGTGAAGGGTCTTTCATGAGAGTTGCTCTAGTTGCCCCGCCTTTTTTGCCTGTGCCTCCGAAAAAATATGGAGGAACAGAGTTGTTCATCGCGCAGTTAGCCGAGGGATTGAAGAATTCGGGAATCGACGTGGTGGTGTATACCAACGGCGAATCCACCGTTGGGGTTGAGAAGCGCTGGTTGTACGAGAATCAGCAGTGGCCGATTAAGGGTGAGGTCTTCGACAATCTCCAGGATTTCAATCATGCGTCGTGGGCAATTGCCGACGCAGCGCCGGATTGCGACGTCATTCACCTGAACAACGTGCCGGCACTGATGTTCACCCGTTATGTGCCGGACCGGAAGTTCGTCTACACCGTGCATCACGTGCATGAAGAGCAGATGAGCGAGGTCTACGACTTTTTTCCCAAAGTCGAGTTTGTCACCATCAGTGATTTTCAGCGTAAACGCGAATCCATGGCGCGCATGCGCACCATCCATCACGGCATCGACCTGAACGCCTACAAGCTGCGGCCAAAAAAACAGGAGTATCTCTGTTTTCTGGGACGCATTGCGCCTATCAAGGGCACTCACCTTGCCATCGAGGTTGCCAAAAAGAGCGGCATTCCCCTGAAGATTGCCGGGGAAGTGCAGCCCATCTTCCAGGAATATTTCGATACGCAGATCAAGCCCCACATCGACGGCAAGTTCATCGAATATGTGGGCGAAGCCGACCTGGAAGCGAAGAACGAGCTATTGGGAAATTCGCTGGCCATGCTGTTTCCGATCCAGTGGAACGAGCCGTTCGGCCTGGTGATGATCGAAGCGATGGCCTGCGGAACGCCGGTGCTGGCGCTGCCGGGCGGTGCCGTCGAAGAAGTGGTGCGCGACGGAGTTTCGGGATACATCTGCCAGTCGGCAGAGGAGATGGCGCAACGGGCATCCCACATTGTGGGACAATTCAGCGCAGCCAGCGTGCGGCAATATACGCAGCAGTACTTTTCGGTGGAGCGCATGGTCGCCGATTACGTCGAGCTGTATCAGAGTCTGGTCGACGAGGAGAATCCGCTGGGCAAATCGCCTGCCCAAATCACGATGGTCGCATAGGAGGGTTGGCAAGCCGGCATGAGCACGCACGTGACGATTCCTTATGAAGACCTGATCGAAATTCCATCACCCCACGTCGAGCCGCGGCTCGCGTTCCAGACCGTCGAGCCACGCAAGGTCGAAAATTTAACCCTGATCGACGGCAAGACCTTCAGCGCCACCACTGTTTCGGGCGACATTTATCCTCCGGGCTCTCCCGACGTCGGATTCTTTCATGACGACACGCGCTTCCTAAGCCAGCTTGAATTGCGCATCGGCGGTCATCGCACGGTCGTGCTCTCGTCGGCGACGGAGAAGACGTTCTCGGCACAGATCGAGCTCACCACCGGCAACATCACCCTTCGCGACTCTTTCGACCTGCCGGAGAACACCGTCCACATTCGCCGCGAACAGTTGCTGGCGTCGGAGATTTTCTTCGACCGCATGACCTTCGAGAACTTCAACCTCACCCCGGTGGACTTCACCGTCGAAGTGGTGGTGGATGCGGACTTCGTCGACGTCTTCCAGGTACGCGGCGTAGCTCGCCAGAAACATGGTCAGTACTACCAGCCGGTGATCATCAACGAAGGCATGGCGTTCTATTACCGCGGACTCGACGGCGTGATGCGCGAGACCCTGGTGCAAGTCTCTCCCAAGCCTACCGAGATCAAGGACCGGGTAATTCGCTGGCAGCTTCGGCTGGAGCCGCTGAAGCGGGTGGAGCTCGACCTGAATATCACTCCGTTTGTGGAGGGCCGCAAGTCGCGCGCGCAGGTCTACGAGAAGGACCATCAACTGCGGCAGCGGCGGGCGAATTTCTCGCGCTGGGAGTCGGCATCGACCAGCTTTCAGACTGACAACGACGTTCTCGACGCGCTGTTGAAGACCGCGGTCGGCGATTTTCATGCCCTGCAGATTCCCGACGGCGAGCAGCACATCATCGCCGCCGGCATTCCGTGGTTCGCAACCATCTTCGGCCGCGATTCCATCATTGCTGCCTATCAGTCGCTGCTGCTGAATCCGCAACTGGCCGTCGACACCCTGCGCGTGCTGGCGCGCTATCAGGGAAAAGCCAACAACGACTGGCTTGATGAGGAGCCGGGAAAGATCCTGCACGAGTATCGCAACGGGGAGATGACGCGCGACGGCGAGATGCCCTTCGGACCCTATTACGGCTCCGTCGATGCGACGCCGCTGTTCTTGATCCTGCTCAGCGAAACCTACAACTGGACAGCCGACGAGCAACTGGTGGAAGAGCTGCTGCCGAATGCCTACGCGGCCCTGGAGTGGATCGATAAGTATGGCGACCTGGATGATGACGGCTTCGTCGAGTATCAGCGGCGCTCGCCGAAAGGACTGATCAACCAGGGCTGGAAGGATTCCTGGGACGCCAACATGCATCGCGACGGCACGGTGGCCAAGACGCCCATCGCGCTGTGCGAGGTGCAGGGTTACGTTTACGATGCGAAGTTCCGCATGTCGTCGCTGCTGCGGACGTTTGGCGACGTGAAGACGGCTGATCGCCTGAAGCGTGAATACGCTGAGCTGGCGCGCCGCTTCGACCGCGCCTTCTGGATTCCCAGCCGCGGCTTTTACGCCATGGCGCTTGACGCAGAGAAGAAGCCGCTGGAAGTCATCTCGTCGAACCCCGGGCACCTGCTCTTTACCCGCATCATCAATCGCGAGCGCGCGCGCGTGGTGACCAATCGCCTGCTGCGCGACGACATGTTCAGCGGCTGGGGCTGGCGCACGATGTCGCAGGAGGAAAAAGTCTTCAATCCGCTCAGCTATCATCGCGGCTCGGTGTGGCCGCACGACAATTCGATCATCGCGCACGGCATGGCGGTGAACGATATGCGCGAAGGCGCGCTTCGCATCATGACTTCGCTGTACCAGGCCGCGTCGGATTTCCGCGATTACCGGCTGCCGGAGCTTTTCTGCGGCGTGCAGCGCCGCGAGTACGATGAGCCGGTGCACTATCCGGTGTCGTGTTCACCGCAGGCGTGGGCCTCGGGCGCAATGTTCCTCATCCTATGCTCGGTGCTGGGCCTCCATCCCAGCGCGCCGCGCAAGGAATTAAATATCGTCAATCCGCAGCTGCCCGACTGGCTCGATCACCTGCGCATCCGCAACCTGCGCATCGGCGCCAGCCGCGTGGGGCTCGACTTCACCCGCCGCGGAGATCGCACATTCTGCAATGTCGTCGACGTCGAGGGCGACAAGTTGCTGGTGAACGTGGCGTTCAAGAAATAGCGGTGGGCCGTGGACTGTGGGACGGATTCGACCCTTTGTCCGAGATGGGTGGAGCACGCCTTCAGACTGCAGTCACAGCACTGATTCGGATTCGGCTTTAGCCACTGAGGTCATCCGAGCGTCGACAACCTCAGCGGCTGAAGCCTCATTCCTAAATCTCTCTCGTATGCACGCCTGAAGGCGGGCTCCACCCTTCCATTGAAGGAACTGGACTGTCGAAGGAACTGGACTTTCTATCCACCATCGACTATCCACTACAATGGTCGGACGGCGCCCAGCGCCGAAGATCTTGGAGGATACATGGCGCAAGTGAAGATCACGGTCCGCAACAACGGGCCATTTCGGGTAGAGGCTCCTGAGGGAAGCGTTGAGCTGGTGGATGCGGACGGCAATGCGTTCGATCTGACCGGTAAGGCGGCGTTCTCGCTCTGCCGTTGCGGCGGCTCGACCAACAAACCCTTCTGCGACGGCACCCACAGCCGCATCGGATTCCAGGGAGCGGAGCGGGCTGTGGCCGCGGCCCTGCAGGACATCAAGCCGCCCGAGCCGCCCAAATAAATTCGAAGAGTTACGTAAAAGAAAGGCCGGGCGCGATTGCCCGGCTTTGCCATTTTCGCCGCTTGTCTATTCGCCGCCGCCAACCTTCGGCGCGTAGGGGTTTTCGTCGACGACCTGCCACACCGTGTCGAGCACGGTGCCGTCCACCCACTTCACCACCGCGACCGCATTGTCGAGCAGGCGCGGCTTGGCGGGCTTGCCGCCGCAGATCTTTTCCACTTCGGCCTTGATCTCTTCGATCGAGCGGATGGGCAGACCTTTTCCTTTGACCGCGTCGAGCAGGTCCTGCCGCCTGGGATTGATGGCGATGCCGCGCTCGGTGGCGATGACGTCGATCAACTCGCCCGGGCCGGTGACCGTCGTGACCTCGTCGACGATGACCGGGATGCGATCGCGGAACGACGGCACGGCGAGAATCGTGCAGCCGGCGAAGAGACAGTTCTGCCAGCCGCCGATGCCGTGCAGCAGGCGGCCGTCGGAGTGCGTGACCACGTTGGCGTTGAAGTTTACGTCGACCTCGGTTGCGCCCAGCACGCAGGCGTCGATCATCGAGGCGAAGTTGCCCTTGCCGTGGAAGTTGTATGAGGTGAACGGGCTGGTCGGCACGTGGCGCGGATCGCCGGCAATGGAGCGCACCGCATCGAGATCGAAGGTCTGGCCGTCGAGGATGTAGCCGATGAGGCCTTCGTGCATCAGGTCGACCAGGTACTTGGTCGAGCCGCCGCGAACGAAGCTGGCCTTGACGTTGGCTTGCTTCATCATGCGCGCCAGGTAGTCGACGAAGGCCAGCGCGATGCCGCCGGCTCCGGCCTGGAACGAAAAGCCATCGCGCATGATGCCGCTGTCGCGCAGAAAGCGCGCGACCAGCTCGGAGATGCGCAGGCGGTCGGGACTGCGCGTGATCTGCGTGGTGCCGCTGACGATCTTCGACGGATCGCCGATGGAGGGGACTTCGACGACGTAATCGACGTTGTTGCCCTGAATCTGCCACGGCACGCAGGGGAAGGGAACTAGGTTGTCGGTGACGACGATGACGCGATCGGCGTAGACGGAGTCGGCGAGCGCGAAGCCGAGCGAGCCGCAGGCCGACGGACCGTGCGAGCCGTTGGCGTTGCCGAAGAAATCGGCGGTGGGCGCGGCGATGACGGCGATGTCGATGTGCACCTCGCCATCCTGCACGGCCTGCCAGCGTCCACCATGCGAGCGCAGCACGCCCAGTCCGCGCATGTGACCGTGCGAGCAGTAGTCGCCGAGCGGTCCGTTCATGCTGCCTTCGATGTGATGCACCGCGCCGGAGTTCATCAGGTCGATCACCGGCTCGTGGCAGGGAAACGAAGCGCTGGGAAACCACACCAGATCTTTCGCGCCCATGCGAGCGGCGGTCTGCAAGGCGGTAAGCGCGACGCGATCGCCGTTGCGCAGGTGATGATGGCTGCTGATGGTCATGCCGTCGCGCAGGCCGCAGAGGCGCAGAGCGGTTTCGAGATCGGGCACACGCTTGTCACCGTTGGCGGGATAGTCGGCATTGCTGCGAATCGGCGGCCCGACTTTGTTGCCGGTCGGTCTGTGACCATTCACTCCCTGATAGGGAACGGCTTCGCGTCCGTTGACGTTCGTGGGCACGCGCCGGCCGATGGCGTTGGTGACGAGGCTCGCAGTGGTTGCTGTCGCGCTCATGCTTGTTCTCCTGCCTGTCCGGCGAGCAGGCCCATCTGCCGGGCGCGCGCTACCAGCTTCAACGCACGTTGAACCACGGGTGCGTCGATCATCTTGGATCCGAGGCTGACTACGCCCAGCCCTCGGGCCTGCGCTTCTTCGGAGGCGGCAACGATCTTCAGCGCTTTCTCCAACTCTGACGCTGTGGGAGCAAAGGCGTGATGGATGATTTCGATCTGGATAGGGTGAATGCAGCCCATGCCTTCGAAGCCCATGGCGCGCGAGTTCTCGCCCCAGCGCAGCAGGCCGTCGGTGTCGCCAACGTCGCCGTAAACCGAGTCGATGGCCTGCACATGCGCGGCATGGGCAGCGTTGACCACGCGCTGTCGCGCGTAGAGCGATTCGCTTCCGGCGGGTGTTTTGGCCACCCCGAGGTCGGCGGTGTAGTCCTCAAGGCCGATGGTGAGCGCGACCACGCGCTCGGAGGCGGTGGCGATGGCGAAGGCGTTCTCGATGCCGAGCGCCGATTCAAGAATCGGCATCAGCCAGATGGGACGGTTCACGCCGGCGAGTTTGCTGATGGAAGCAATCACATCGGCAACTTCGGCGACCTGCTGGGCGATCTCGACCTTGGGGATGAGAATGAGGTCGGGCGCCTCAGGAATTATTTCCTCCAGGTCGGGAAGCCCGAGCGGCAGCTGGTTGATGCGGACCATGCGCTCGGCCGCGCCGAAATCGACGGCACGAAGCGCGTTGCGCACCAGGATTCGCGCGGCATCTTTCTCGGCGAAGTGAACGGAATCTTCCAGGTCGAGGATGACCGCGTCCGGCGCGTGCAGGCCGGCGTTGACGAAGTACTTGGGCTCGTTGCCCGGCAGGTAAAGCCGCGAACGGCGCAGGCGATCGCGCGGCGAAGGCTGCGGCAACGCTACGGATTCCGGCAAAGCCTGTTTGTCGGTAGCCAGACCGGCGCGGCGGACGGCTGCCTCCATGCGCGCGGCGAATGACGAACGGCAGCGCGCCTTCATCGACGATGGTGAGGTGCGCGTGTTCGACGCCGAGGCTGCGAACGACCTCGGAGACTTGCTGGCGGATGTGTTCGCCGTAGTAAAGTTCGACGCGCGAGCGCAGGTCAATCTGAATGCCGCCGGACGAGCGCTCCTCGAAAGTGACGTGCAGGTCGGAGCGCACGTCGGCGCCCGAGCGTCCGGCTTCGCCGCGCCTGAGGGCCGTTGTTGCTGTTGAACTCACTGCAAAACCTCCGGGGCTAAAGCCCCTGTTTTATTGGCCCGCGGGACGCTGGCCTGAAGGCCAGCTCTACCCGAGCTCTCTGGCCTGAAGGGCGGCTCTACCCGCACTCTCTGGCCAGCCTTCTCCAACAGAACCTCATGAAGCTGCTCCGCCCGAGCTGCCTTTACCGAGCCGATGCCGCGGTCTCTACGCTGACCTCCAGCTTGGCCAGGATCGCGTCGGTCATCTGCGTGGTCGAGGCCGCGCCCTGGGCGATCGATCGCGTGCCACCGGAGATGCGCATCATGTCGTAGGTGCGGACCTTGCCTTCCGCGACGACCGCGGCGATGGCAGCGCGAATCTTCTCTGCCTTCTCGCGCTCGCCAAGGTGGTCAAGCATCATCGCCGCCGAAAGAATCATCGCGATGGGGTTGACGATGGGCGGATTCAGCTCGGCATACTTCGGCGCCGAGCCGTGTGTGGGCTCGAAGACCGCGACCTCTTCGCCGATATTTCCCGACGCGGCGAAGCCCAGCCCGCCGACCAGTCCCGCGAACGCGTCGCTGATGACATCGCCGAACAGATTGCTGGCGACGATGACGCCGTAGTCCTCGGGATTCTTGGTCAGCCACATGGTCTGCGCGTCGATGTTGGTGGACCACAACGCGAATGTCGCTGTATCTGCTTCTGCACTTCCTTGGCGACTTCCTCCATCAGGCCCGAGGTCTCGCGCAGCACGTTGGGCTTCTCGCAAATCGTGACCGACTTGTAGCCGAACTGGCGCGCGTGCTGGAATGCCGCTTCGCAGATGCGCCGGGCCGCGGGACGCGTGATGATGCGCACCGAGATGGCCAGATCTTCGCCAGCCACGTTCTCGAACGGCTTGAACTTCGAGTGCGTGCGCAGCGCGTCGCGGACCGCGGCGGGAGGATTGCTCCACTCCACCCCGGCATAAAGGCCTTCGGTGTTCTGGCGGAAGACGACGACATCGACTTTCGGCTCTTCGAAGCCGCCGGCTGGCTTCTTGCGAATGAAGTTCAGCGGATTGCCGGGGAACGACAGGCACGGCCGCATGCAGATATCGAGATTGAACTTCTGCCGCATGGAAACGATGGGGCTGAAGTACTGGTAGCCCTTGCCCTTCAGCGCCGGGCTGAGCTCGGCTTCGGCCTCTTTCTTGGGCTTCGAGGTGATGGCGCCGAACAGTCCGACCTTGTGCCGGCGCAGCAGATCGATAGTGCGCTCGGGAAGCGCGTTGCCTTCCTTGATCCAGCACTCCCAGCCGATGTCGGCGTGAACGTAGCTGGCCTCGAAGCCAACGGCGTCGAGCACGCGAATCGCCTCGGGCAGCACCTGGTTGCCGATGCCATCGCCGGGCATGGTTACGACGGTTTGTTTTGCCATATAAATTCCTTCCTGAACCTTGTCATCCTGTGCGCAGCGCCCGCCTTACTCTTCGCCCGCGTTTTTGCGGAGCGGCGGGCACGGAGTCGAACGCCTCTTATAACAACGTCAAACCTTCGCCAGAACCGCATTCTGTTGCAGCTTCTTGCTGACGAGATTCTCGATCCCCCCGGCGACGACCAGCGATTGCGGCACGCTGCCCAGCGCCGGGAAGGCGAATTCTGTTTCGTCGTAATGGATCACACTCGCCGCGAAGTCCACTTCGATCGGAACGACCGAGATGATCGTCCGTTCTTTGCGCGCCACGGGATCTTCGAAGCGCCACAGCAGCCGCTTCACCAGCTCCGGCGACTCGATACACAGAAAGCCGTTGTTGAAGGCGTTGCGCAGATAGGTCTGCGAAAAGCTGCCGGCGATGACCAGCGGAATGCCTTTCGCTTTCAGCGCCGTTACGGCCTGCTCGCGGCTGGAGCCGGTGCCGAAGTTGAAGCCGCCCACCACGATGTCGCCGGCGATGGTGCGCTCGGCAAATTGCGGATCGTAGTTCTCCATCACCACGCGCGCCATCATCTCCAGCGTCATGTCTTCGCGATAGGTGTAGTCCTTGCCGTAGATGCCGTCGGTGTTCAGGTTGTCCTGCGGCAGGAAGACCAGGCGTCCGCGAAGGCTGGATGGGAAGCCGGGAAGAATCTCGACTTTCTCGGGCGCGGCAGCAGCGGCGGGGAACTCGACGAAGTTCTTCGTGAGCGGTTTCGACGTAACTTCCGTCGGCCCGCAGATGTAGCCGGCAATCGCCGACGCTGCGACGACCTGCTGGGCTGGCCAGATAACACTGCGCGTCGCGCGAGCCCATGCGGCCTTTGAAGTTGCGATTCGTCGCTGAGATTCCGACTTCGCCGGCTTCGAGCAGACCCGTGCCCAGTCCGATGCAGGGACCGCAGCTCGGAGGCAGAGGCTGAGCTCCAGCGTCGAGCAGGGTCTGCCACGTGCCTCGCTTGGTGGCTTCTTCCTGTATGGAAGCGCTGGCCGCAGCCAGATAGAACTTCACGCCGGCGGCGATCTTTCTGCCGCGAAGAACGTTGGCCGCGGCTTCCAGATCTTCGAGCCGCGAGTTCACGCATGAGACGAGATAGGCCTTCTGTATCGCGACCTTCTTGGGCGCGAGTTCCGCAACCGACTGCATGACCTGTACGGTGTCGGGGCCGGAGACGTGCGGCGAGACCTGCGAAAGGTCAAGAGTGATTCTGGCCGCGTAGGTGGCATCGGGATCGGGTGCAGGAGGTTTGCAGTGCCACTCGGCCAGCTTATATTCCGGAATGCGCGTGATGCCTAGCGCGCGCAGATGGCGATTGCGCGACTCAAGATAGTTCAGGGTGACGTCGTCAACAGGGAACCAGCCCACCAGCGCGCCCCACTCGGTCGACATGTTGGCGATGCTCAGACGCGCGTCCATGCTGAGCGAAGCCACGCCCGGACCGGTGAATTCGACGGCGGCGTTCAGCACTTCCTCGTGGTTGTAGAGGCCACAGAGGGTGATGATGACGTCTTTGCCGGTGACGCCCGGCGCAAGCTTGCCTTCGAGCACGACCTGGATGCTGCGCGGAATCTGCCACCAGAACTCGCCGGTGGCCCAGACCGCTGCGGAGTCGGTGCGGACGACCGGGGTCCCGATCGCCCCCAACGCGCCGTACATGTTGGAGTGCGAATCGGAGGCGACGACGAACGTGCCCGGCAGCACGTAGCCCTGCTCGACCATGATCTGGTGGCCGATGCCAGTGCCCGGCGCGTAGAAGTCGATGCCATGCTCGCGCGCAAACTTCTCCATGCCACGATACTTGGCCAGGTTCGACTCGTCAGTATTCTGGATATCGTGATCGGCGGTGAAGATCGGCTGCTTCGGGTCGTAGACTCGCTCGGCGCCGATGGCCTTGAACTTCTTCATCACGGCCGCGGTGTTGTCGTGCGTCATCACGTGATACGGGCGGACGGAGAGGAAGTCTCCGGCGCGCAGGGGACGGTCTGGTCCCTCGGCCATGTGGGACTGCGCGATCTTTTCAACGATGGTCTGCGGCATGGGTGTTGCCTTTTGTTGCGGGCTCGAGCCCGCTCTAAACTTCAAGAGCCTCTGTACGGCGCACCTCAAGATGCGCCCTTTCAAAGCACTACAAGTCCGCCTTAAACAGCTTCATCAACTCGCTCACGCTCGACTGCTTCTCCAGGTTCCAGATGGCGTCAATGGCGCGGCGGCGCGCTTCGCGCGACATCACCGGCTCGGCCAGCGCCTCGAACTTCTCTTCCACCTCTTTGTCAGTCAGCGGATTGCGCGGGTCGCCCTTGGGGAAGTCCAGTTGCTGCATGAACTCGCGCCCGTCGACCGTGTGAATGCGAACGATCACGCGCTGCAGTGCGGGGAAGACCTTCTCGATATCGGGATCGGCAGTGACGACGATCTTCCGAAGCTGCTCGCGAATCGTCGGATGCATGATCTTGGCCGGCGTAAACTGCAGCGGCGTGACCTGGCGCTCAGCGATGGCCGCGGCAATTACATACGGCAGCGAGTGGTCCGCAGTCTCCTTCGTATGCGGATCGTACTTGCTGGGATCGCTGAGGATGTCGGCGCCGCGTGCGGTCGTGCGGATGTGAACCTTGGCGATGTCGTAGGACGTGAGGTCGTGATCTTTGACCAGCGCCAGCACAGCTGAAATTGGAGTGTGTGTCAGGGCTTCGGTCGGAAATGCCTTCATCCCACATTGTGTGATACGCCACGAATCGCCCAGCCCGTCGGTCAGCAGATGCAGCTTCCACTCGGGCCCGAGGCAATGTGCCAGGCCTTCTTTGCCGTCGAGGACGTGCTCCGGACCGGTATAGCCGCTCTCGGCGAGCAGTGCCGCCAACATGCCGCTCTGCGTGGCCAGCGGGTCGACGGTGTTCTTCATCATGGTGAGCTTGCCGGCAGTGACGGCGCCCAGTGAGCCGCGCGCGCTGGCGCTGATGCCGATCGCGTGCTGTATCTGCTGCGGGTTGAGGCGCAGCATGCGTCCGGCGACGATGGGCGAAACGAAGGCCGTCAGCGTCGCGTGATGCCAGCCGCGCTCGCGGATGCCGGGGAAGGCCGCTTCGCAAAGGCGCATCTCAAACTCGTGGCCGAGGACCAGGCCGACGATTAACTCGCGGCCGCCGCTGCCGGCGCGCTCGCAGGCGGCCATCGCTGCGGGGAAGATGTCGGAAGGATGCGACGGATCCTGCTTCCAATAGATGTCGTTGTAGTCCATGCAGCGAATCATCAGCGCGTTGGCCAGCGAGGCCGAGACTGCGTCCATGCGTTTGCCGCTGCCCAGAACCGTCGCTTTGCCGGCGCCCGCAATCTCATCGAGCACGGCGAGGGCGATAGCGACGTCGTGCTGCTGGTAGCCGCCCAGGGCACAGCCCATGCTGTCGAGGAAGAAGCGCTTGGCCTGGTAGACCGCCTCAGCGGAAAGATCTTCGAATTCCAGTCCTGCAGCCCACTCTGACATTGTGGCAGTCACGGTGGGTTTGCTCGGTGCCTTGGTCTCGGCAGTGGTGGTCGCCATGGATTTCGCCTCCGTTATCTCCCCAGATTCTTGAACGGCAAAAACGCCATGAAGTCGGCGTGGTGAACGATGTAGGCCTCGGTGGTGCGCTTCACCAGGTCGCCCTCGGCCGCATGCGCCGCGATGATGTGGCAGACGGCATCAGGTACTCCGCATTCCATCGCCAGGGCAACGCCGGTGAAGGGGTGACGCAGCAGCTCGCCGCGCTTGCTTTGCCGCGCCTTGCCGTCGACCTTCTCGTACTCCAGCAGCTTGCCCACGTCGGCCAGGATGGCGCCCGCGATGACGGTGTCCATGTCGATCGGCAGCGCCCGGCCCATGAACTCGGTCATGCTCTCAGCCGCTTTGCGCGCGATATGGACCACGCAGCGCTTGTGCTCCATGAAGGTTGTGGGGCAGTTGGGAACCAGCAGCGTGAAGGGAATCTGGTTCAGGTCGTCGGGCGTGAGCGGGCTTAGCTCGAGCGCGCGCTGCCAGGTGCGGGTGACCTGCTCGCGCAAACTAGATGACTGAATCCATTGCAGTTCGGGCCACAGGGCCAGCACGGCGTCGCGCATACTGTCCTTTCGCGCAGGCCGCGGAAACGCGCGAGAAAAGTCACGCGCGCAAATTCCGGGCAAACAGATATTCGTAGCAGTTTTGGCGGCTGCGAAGCTATGACGTGCGTCACAAATGGAGCAGGCGGCCAGGCAGGACTATCCGGCGGCGCAGGGCTCTTGTATGCTTGCTGTCTCTGTCGTTCCGATTCCTGAGGAGGTGCCCATGGGCGCCAATGATCCCCTGGTTGCTCCCATCCCCGGAGCTGAGCATCGCGACTTCGGCGGCGTACAGTTGGACGTCGTTCGCACGGGCGACGCGCGCGTCAAGCGCTCGATTTATCCCGTCGGCTTTCACTGGGCCGAACACATCAAGCCACTGGTGGGCACCGAGCTGTGCGATCACGCACACGTCGGTTTTCTCGCTCGCGGACGCATTCACATGACGTTTGCCGATGGCTGCACGCGTGACTTCGTGGCGCCGCAGGTGGTCGTCATCGAAGCAGGACACGATGGGCGAGTGATCGGCGACGAGCCGGCCGTGCTGATTGAGTTTGACTTTGAGAGCGAGACTGCCGCGCGTTGCGGACTGCCCCAGAAGCACGAGCACAAATAGAGACGTTACATCTTCCAGGTCACGTCCTCGACCTGGTTGGTGATTTCGTCCGGCGGCGTGCCCGGCGGGAAGCTCATGGGCTTGCCGATCACGACCGTCAGTTCGCCCGGCTTTGCGATCTTGCGCCCGGCCAACTTCATCTCGTAGAGACCGTCGATACGTAGTGGCAGAACTGGAATATTCAGCCGCGCCGCCAGCATCCCCAACCCGGAACGGAACGGCGACGGCTTGCCATCCGGCGTGCGTTTGCCTTCGGGATAGACCAGCACGCTGTAGCCGCGATCGACCGATTCGCCGGCGTAGGCAAAACTCTCGCGCACTCCCGACTGCTGCGGCAGCGGGAAGACATTAAACAGTGCCACAACCAGGTAGTATCCCACTTTGTAGGACTAGCCGCATAAACCAGTTCCAGTCTTGCGGCGGGCGCCACATCTCCCATAGCAACTCGCCCCACATGCCGACCGCCAGCTTGCGCCGCATGCGCGGGGGCAGGGCCTTCAGCGCAAAACCAAGATCGATGTACGTGATGTGGTTGCAGCTGACGAGAAACGGTCCGTCGACGCCGTTCAAGTTCTCGCGGCCGACGATCTTCGGATGCGCCATGATGATGCGTCGCCGGCCAGGTCAGCAGGTAGTAGATGAACTCGCGGATCCAGGTGATGGGCCAGCGCTGCGCCCAGCGCGGATAGCGATAACCGCTCTGCACGGATTTCTGCGGCTCATGCAGCAGCCGCTCCAAGTCACGCAACGGTACTGACGTTGGCGAAATTCGCTTCCTTCAGGTCGACCTGATAGCGGTCTTCCAGCGCGCTCATCAGCTCGACGCGGTCCATCGAATTCAGATTCAGATCGCCTTCCAGCTTTGCGTCCGGCGCCAGCGCGCCGATGTTGCGGCCGGTGATGCGCGCGATCAGGTCGCCGAGTTCCCCCTGCGATACGACTGCCGCTCCACCATCGCCGCTGAAGTGTTGCTGCGTGCCGCCTGGATCACCGCTGTTTTGGGCTTCAGGGTCGGCGTGCGCGGGAAGTCGTCTTCCGGCCACAGCCACCAGCGCCGCATCTGCTGATAGTCGGCGAGCTGCCGATTGGCTTGTTGCACGGCCGTGGCGGGATCGGTGGAATCGCGCATGAGCAGCACCGCCGCAGGTTCGGCGTTGCCGCCCTGTTGCAGGCCAACGACAACGCAATCGCGTACCGCGGGCTGCTGCCGCAATGCCACTTCGAGGTCCTCGGGATAAACGTTCATCCCTTCGCGGGTGACGATGACGTTCTTCTTGCGGCCCTTGAAGTACAGATTGCCCTCGGCGTCGAGTTCGCCAATGTCGCCGGTGCGAAACCAGCCTTCCTCGTTGAGCACGGACTTCAACTCTTTGCCCTGCCAGTAGCCTGCGGCGACGTTGGCGCCGCGCACAAGGATTTCGCCGTTCTCGTCGAGCTTCATCTCGCGCCCTTCGAGCACCTTGCCGATCGAGCGCTTGCCGGTGTGAAACGGGTGATTGAGCGAGATGAGGGAAGTGGTCTCGGTCAGGCCGTAGCCCTGAATGACGACGAAGCTCAGACGCTGCCAGAACTCCTCGGTTTCGGCGTCGAGCGCTGCGCCGCCGGAAATGAAGGCCCAGAACTTCCAGCCAAAGCGATTGTGAATCCGACGGAACATCCACCAGCGTTGAACGAAGTGCTGATCTTTGGCTGCGGCGAATTGCTTTCTGAAGTCTTCGAGCTTGCCGTCGGCTTCGAGGTCACGCTCGATCTTGTCTTTCAGCGATTCCATCAGGCGCGGCACCGCGACGACGACGGACACGCGCTCCTTCTTGATGATTGTCAGAACTTCCGACGGATTGAGCGTGTCCTGGAAGATGACGGTGGCGGCCAGCAGTTGCGGCAGAAAGATTCCGAGGAACTGTCCGAAGACATGGCTGAGCGGCAGCAGGTTCAGGAAGCGCAGGGGATGGAAGAGGACGCTCGTATTTGCGGTACTTGTCGATCTCGCGCTCCAGCGGCTCCAGGTTCGCCAGGATGTTGCCGTGGGTGATGACGACGCCGCGCGGATCGGCCGTGGTGCCCGAGGTGAACACGATCTGCACGAGGTCGTCGCGAGTAAGCGCAGGCGGCAAGGTCGGAGCGGCGGAGTGACGCGCGAGCTCTTCCGTCAGTGTCTCCAGGTGCACAGCCGGAATTGCGGCGATCTCGTTATGGGGAGATGAGACGCAGAGCCTGGCATCGACCTGTCCGGCGATGCGCTGGGCGAAGTCGGGAGCGGCGATCTTGTCGACAGGCACGACGATGGCGCCGCGCAGCAGGCATCCGAAGAAGGCTGCAATCCATTCCGCGCAGTTCTCGCCCCACAGAATGACCTTGTCGTTCTTGCCGATGCCGCGTGATTCCAATTCGCGCGCAAAGCGATAGGCGGTGTTCAGGACATCGCCATAGCTCCAGCGCTGGGTACGATAGCCGCGGCGATGGACGTACGCGGTCTCGCGTGCGTGTCGACGAAAGTTGTCCAGATATTCCAGAATGGTGTTGCGAGCCATCCATAAACAGTGTAACTGGTGGGCAGTTGCTGTTAACGGCTGCGGTCGCCGAATCGAGAGAAACTGGCAGCCGTCGTGGCGCACCCGGCTAACGGCTGCCCGCCGGCTGCTTCTTCTTCGCCGTCGCCAGCTCGCGTAGCAGCAGCATCGTGTCGTCCCAACTGAGGCACGCGTCGGTGATGCTCTGCCCGTAGATCAGCGGCTTGCCGGGTTCCATTTCTGCGCGCCCGCGACAAGATTGCTCTCCAGCATCACGCCGATGATGTTCTGGTTCCCATCGGCGATTTGCGCCGCTACATCGCGGCACACCATCGCCTGCCGCGTGTGATCTTTGCCGCTGTTGGCGTGGCTGCAATCGATCATCACCCGCGGCGGCAGACCCGCTCGTTCCAGCTCAGCACACGCTGCTCCCACAGCGTCAGAGGTGTAGTTCACTAACCCCCGTCCGCCGCGCAGGATGATGTGACAATCCGGATTGCCCGTGGTCACGAAAATCGCCGACTGGCCATGCTTGCTGTGGCCGAGAAACGTATGCGGGTGCGCGGCCGACTGCACCGCCTCGACCGCGATCTGCACATTGCCCGAGGTGCCGTTCTTGAAGCCGACCGGGCACGACAGTCCCGATACGAGCTGGCGATGCACCTGGCTCTCGGTGGTGCGCGCGCCGATCGCGCCCCAGCTCACCAGCCCAGCGAAGTATTGCGGGGTGATCATGTCGAGGAACTCGGTGCCCGCAGGCACGCCCATCTCGGCGAGATCGAGCAGCAAGCGCCGCGCCAGCCGCAGCCCGTCGTTAATCTTGTAGGACTGGTCGAGGTGCGGATCGTTGATCAGCCCCTTCCAGCCGACCGTCGTCCGCGGCTTCTCGAAGTAAACCCGCATGACGATGCACAAGTCGTTCGGACAACTCGGCAGATAGCTCGCTTCAGGTGGCCGGCATACTCGCGAGCCGCATCGACGTCGTGTACCGAGCACGGGCCGGTTACGACGATCAAGCGGTGATCGCGCCCGGCGAGAATGTCGGAGATCTCGCGTCGCGCCCGGAGGACGGTCGCTGCGGCAGCGTCGGTGGTCGGCATTTCCTCCTCGAGGAACACCGGAGGGAGCACGACCTTTGTCCACTTAATGCGCAGATCGTCCGTGGGCAGAATGTGGTTGTTGGGCTGGTCAGGCACGGTCAATTGATTGTAAGGGAAAAGAGCGATTCACCAACGAAGCCAAGTACGTGCGGTTCGTTCTTGCAGCGAACACCAACGTGTTATTTCGTCTTTGAGTTTCCGAATGAGCTGCAAGCGTCAGCTAGATCCTGGTTCAAGATTATTGCCATTCTGGGACGCTTATCACGTGCGCCTGTGACAAGAATTGTTGACAATCGCAGTGCTCTCGGGCTAACTGAGTGACTGTCGATAGTAGGCTTACGAGCAGGGCGCCACGTCCTCAGGCTTCTGGAATCGCGCCCGGGCACCTCCCGCCGCCGTCCCTGCCCCTAATGGAAGCTCCTTAACCCGGAGCGCTCCCACCGGGAATAACAACTCGCAAAGCACCACACTTCTAGGCTTTCCAGCACCAGCTGGAACAGGCCGGAATGGAGGCACACAAATGTCAAGGCATAGCCTTGTCAAGGCGGTGGGCATGGTGTCGGTGTTTATTCTCGCTGTGACCCTTGCTACCTCCGCACAAACACCAAATTCGGCCACGATGGTTAACCTGAACGGTTACAACGGGGCTACTCCTTTCGCTTCACTCATTCAGGCTTCCGACGGCAACTTCTACGGGACGACGATTGCCGGCGGCAACGGTTATGGCACCGTCTACAAAGTCACTCCCTATGGAGTGTTAAGAAATAACCAGAGCGTTATTTACAGCTTCGCATCCGGACCCGACGGCGCCTACCCCTATGCCCCGGTGCTGCAGGGCATTGACGGCAACCTTTACGGGACGGCCTACGAGGGCGGCAACGGGGTCTGCAAGGTGAATGGTGTCGATGTTGGCTGTGGTACGGTCTTCAGCGTCAACCTCAGCACTGGCGCACTGACCACGGTTCATGCCTTCAGTTGGGTAGGCTTGGATGGCCGTAACCCCTATGGCGGACTGATCCAGGATCCCACGAGCCATGTTCTGTTCGGCACAACTTACGCAGGCGGTGCTAATAACGCAGGCACCGTTTTTACAGTTAAGCCGGATGGATCAGGATACGCAATTCTGTACAGCTTCTGTCAGGCTGCCAGCTGCCTTGACGGCCAGAACCCTGTGGCCGGATTGATTGAGGACGCCAGCGGCAATCTGTGGGGCACCACCAGCAACGGGGGTTGGTTCGGCAAGGGTATTGTGTTCGAACTGATTCCCAACGGCGACGGTACTTACAGCTACGGAAGGCACTTCAACTTCAGCGGCACCTCCGGCAGCAACTTGGGCGCCGTCCCCGTGGCCCCACTTATCTTCGGACCCGACGGCAATCTGTACGGGACGACTTGGAGCGGCGGCACGGCTAACTACGGTGCTGTCTTCGAGGTCAACATCCAGACACTTCCTCCCACGTTTGTTTCGCTGTACAGCTTCACCGGCGGCGTCAACGGCAAGAACCTTGAGGCTCCCCTGCTTCTGGGAACGGACGGATACCTCTATGGGACTACTGTTGGGGGCGGAACCAGGAATCTCGGGACGATCTTCCGCGTCAACATCCTCGGCGGGGTCGCGCCAGCGATCTATAGCTTTGCTGGGGCCCCTGACGATGGTGCTGTTCCTTTTGGTGGCTTGATACAAGCGACGAATGGGTATTTCTACGGGACCGCCGGGTATGGCGGCTACTACAGCAACGGCACAGTCTTCGCGTTGTCTCCGGCGCGGGAGAGATTTGTGCCCGTTACTCCATGCCGGCTGATGGATACCCGCAGCGGAAACCCGCTGCCAGGACAGGGAACAAGCAACTTTAACATCCAGCAATTGGCGGCGAGTCAATGTGGCTACAATCTGACCGGCGCGAGCAGCTACGCACTGAATGTAACGATCGTGCCAAGCTACGGGCCGGTAGGCTACCTCACCCTCTTCCCGGCAAATTCCCCGAAAGGCGTGCCCACGACCTCGCTGATGAACAGCTACAACGAGGTGGTCAAGGCTGCCTTTCCGATTGTGCAAGGAGGATGGGCGGGAACGCCTGGTGCCGGCGTCGGCATTTACAGCTCCGCCAAGACCGACATCATCCTGGATCTGCAGGGCTACTTTGTTGAGCAAGGAGGCTTGCAGTTCTATCCCATGACGGCGTGCCGGGTCGTAGACACGCGTCGCAGCAACGGGCCTCTCGGCGGACCGTACCTGAACGGCAATGTCCCCCGCCAGTTCCCGATGATGACGAGCTCCTGCTTTGCCGGCATGGGCGGCGCACCGCCTACCGCTTATTCGCTCAACCTGACGGTGGTACCGCGTAACGGCATCCTGGGTTACCTGACCGCATGGCCGGGTGGCCAGCCGCAACCGGATGTTTCCAACCTGAACAATCTGACGCCGAATCCGATGGCGAACGCCGCCATCGTCCAGGCGGGTGCGGGCGCCGATGGCGCAATCGAGGTGTATGCCTCGAACGACACCGACGTCATCATTGACGTGTTCGGTTATTTCAATCCACCGGGAGCGGATGGTTACAACTATTATCCCGGACTGCCGTGCCGGGCTGTGGATACGCGGAATACCACGGGCGATTTCACAGGTCTCTATGAGGCTAACGTCGGAGCGAGCATCTGCGCGCCTTCCAGCCTCTTGCTACCTGCGGCTTACGATTTGAACGCGACCGTGGTGCCGAACGGATCCATGGGCTATCTGACCCTCTGGCCGGCTGGCACGACCAAGCCGATCTGTTCGACCCTGAATGCCTATGACGGCACGCCGTCTTCGAACGCGGCGATGGTGGTGAATACCAACAACGTTGGCATCATCAATTCGTACGCGTCCGGATCAACGAACCTGATCGTCGACCTGAATGGATACTTTGGACCAACGTTCTAAGGCCGGGCGACGTCAACCAGCTTCACCTAACCCGCGTGGCTGTCCGCATAGCGAGCAGCCACGCAAAAGTCGGAGGCCCCGCCGGCGCGAACGCTTTCCCCCTCAGGCATCATTACTGCCTCCTCGTGAGTGCGGGCCTGGGTGCAAGCGTGGCGGGGCCTTCGTTCCGTCGCAGCTCATCCCGGGCACATGTGGTCGCGCTGTCTTCTTAGATCGGTTGCCCGGAGCCTCAGTCGGGACTGGTTAGGCCAGGCGGTTCAGCTCTCGCGATGTGAACCCGACTCACTCGCAGGCGCGAGGAAAAGTTACGCCAGCAGCGCGGCGGAGCCGCCGACCCATTCCAGATTCTTGTTGTGGTCGACGCCCATCATGATGCCGCGGCCCATGCGCACCAGCGGCAGCACCGGCGTCAGCCGACCGCCTTCGGGCCAGACGAACATCATGCGGATCTCCATCTGCGTCATGCCGTGCGGCGTGTCGATGACCGGCTCGAATTGCAGGCGCTCCTGCAGGATGTAGTTGTGGCGCTGGTTTGCCGGGATTGCCTCGATGTCTGACGGAGTAGGAGCGAACTTAATACCCGCTCCGGCGAAGGAATACAACGGCTTGAGCAGGAAGTTCTCGTGGTCGTCGGGAAACGCCGGCAACTGGTCGAGAAACCAGGTCTTCGGCACCGACGGATGATTCAGGTAAGGAATAGAAAATTTGCTGATGCGGAAATACCAGTTGGGATGGCCGGCCCACTCGACATCGAGCGCGTCGCGAAAATCGAAGGGCAGCTTGACGTTCTTGCGCTCCAGTTCGTCGACGATGCAACGGTTGTAGATGCGCCGCACTTCGATCTCGCGCCCATCTTTCTTGTAGTAGAGCTTGTTGCCGCGCTTGATCAGCTTGAGGATGTCGACGATGGCGATGCCCAGCTCGCGCCGCGTAATCAGGAAGTCCGGCAGCGTCTTCTGATTGTCGGGATCGATCTCCATCAGGATGACGTTCTCGGGATCGTGCTCGCCGACGATGAGCTGCCGCATCAGCCGCCAGTAGGCCTCGCGATCACAGCCACTGAGATAAATCCCCAGGTCGCGCGACAGTCCATAGGTCTGGACGTACTGTTCGGCGGCCTCCGGCTGATATCCGTAGAGCGAAGGGAAGGCCTGCAACTCGACCAGCTTCGGCTCCAGACGGCCCGACTCGTCACGCACCAATCCGAAATCCACCTGCACGAACATCGGCAGTGGCGCCTCGTTCGGCACGTGGTATTCAGGTGGGATGGTCTTGTCGGAAATCTTGCGGTAATCGGGGTTGTCCACCAGTTGCGAAACTAATTGACTACCGTACTCGGCCATCTGACCGATAAGCGAATACGGTACGAAGCACGGTGTCTCGGAGATACGAAAGCCGACGTGCGTTCCCGACGCGCGATCGAGCGCCCGCAGAAATTCCTGGTACTTTTCCGGCGTGTAGTTGCGGTTGAATTCCTCGCGCAGAGCGGGAATCATGGTCAGGCCTCGATCAGGAAGCGGCCCTTTTCCATAATCTGGCGGCCGTCAACCCAGATGTCGAACTTGGTGCCGACCACGTCGATGTGCGTCGCCGAATACCAGTTGGCGCCCGTGTGCTCGCCGTAAGGGTTGCCGAACGCGATGTGGATGCCGGGAAACTTTTCGTCCTGCAGTATCGAGCCGATGACGTGAGTCAGCTCGATGTTGGTGCCGATGGCGAACTCGCCCACCAGGTCGCTGTTCTCGTCGGTGTGGGTGTAGGCCCAGAACTCCTGCTCCAGCTCTTTGTTCTCGCTCGAGACCTTGGTGATGCGGTTGTTTTTCATCTCGATGGTGAGCGGCCGGCGCGCCAGGTCCTGATACTTCTCGCAAAGATAATCGCCGACCACGCCATCGACCACGCACACACCGTTGACTTCGCCCGGCGTGGTAAAGATTTCGCCGCCCGGCAGATTGCCCCACTTGTCGCGGCTGATGATGCCGCTGGTCTTGATCCAGTGATAGTTGGGATTGAGCTTGGCGGTGAAGTCGCTGCCGGCGGGATTGGTGCAGCGAACTTCCTTCGCCTTGCTGACGATCTCCATGGCCTTGCGGCTGATGGCGTCGACTTTGTCGTAGTCGGCGCGCATGCCTTCCAGCATGATCTGCTTGTTGATGTTGACCATGTGCGCGTGGCGCATCTTGCGGCGGTTGACGATGTCGGTCATCTGCATGCGCGACTTCAGTTCGTTGCGCTGCACCTTGACGGCGAAGATCGAGACGTCGCTGCTCTCCATGTCCTCGGCGATCTCGCGCGGCAAGTCGGTCAGCGGGCGCGGCGCCAGATCCTCCAGCACGAAAGCCTTGAAGGGCGCGCCCAGCTTCGTCAGCTCGGCAGCGATGCTGGCAGCGATCTCGCGGTTTTCGTTGTCGGTGATCAGCGTGACCTTCTCGCTCGGCTGAATGCGCAGACAGGTGTAGACCGCGTTGTGGGCGCCCGGCGTGAGCTCGGGATCAAAGGTGATTTTGGTGAGGTCGGAGAGAACGGGTTGAATCAAGTAAATACCTTTCAGCGAGAGAAGTCAGCTACCAATCATTGTCATCATGAGGAGCCCTTCAGGGTGACGAGAGATCTGCTGTTCTCCGGTTCAGCGTTGAATCCCACGCTGACAAAACCGCAGATCCTTCACCGGCTGAAGCCGGTTCAGGATGACAATTCAGAAACTAATCATGACTGCAGGCCTTAAGGCCTGCTCCACCCATTACAAAACGGCTCAGCAGGGATGGCCTGTCCCACCCCACGACAAAACGGTTTATCAGGGATGGCCTGCCCCACCCACTACAAAACGGTTTAGCAGGCAACGCCTGACCAGCTACTTCCTGGCCGCGGCACCCTCGAACACGCCGACTCGCGTTTCGGCGACCATGTAATCCACCACTTTCTTCAGATCGCCAGTCTCCTGAAAGACCTTCAGTTGGCGGTCGGCGCCGGTGCCCATCTTTAACATCTCGTGAATGTAATTGATTTCCGCGCGCGAGCCAAGCTCTTCGACCGCGTCGTCAATCAGGTCCAGATATTCCATCATCAGGTCGTAGACCGGAACTTCTTCTTCTTTGCCAAAATCAATCAGCTTGCCCTGGATCCCGTAGCGCGAGGCGCGGAACTTGTTCTCCATGATCAGCGAGCGCTCATAGATGCGGTAACTTTTGTTGGATGCATGCAACTTGTACAACATTGCCATGGTCGCCTGAATTAATGCGGCGATGGCGACGGTCTCGTCCAGACGCATGGGAATATCGCAAACCCGGACTTCCAGCGTGGGAAAGAACGGATGCGGCCGGATGTCCCACCAGATTTTCTTGCCGTTATCGATGCAGTTGGTCTTGACCAGCAAGCGCGACAAAATTTTCGTACTCCGACCAGTTGGGAAACGTGTCGGGAATGCCGGTGCGCGGGAAAGCGCTCGAAGACCTTGCAGCGATACGATTTGAAGCCCGAATTCATGCCCATCCAGAAAGGCGAATTCGTCGACAGCGCCAGGATGTGCGGCAGGAAATACCGCATCGAGTTCATGATGTGGATCGCGGTGTTGCGGTCTTCGATGCCGATGTGCACGTGCAGGCCGAAGACCAGGTTGGCGCGCGCGATCAACTGCATGTCCTCGACTACGCGCGCGTAGCGCTCGTCGGGATAAATCTCCTGCAGCTTCCAGTCGGAGAACGGATGCGTGCTGCCGGCCGCCAGCATCATGCCATGCTCGCTGGCCAGCGTGATCACCTCGCGCCGCAGCGCCTGGATGTTCTCCCGCGCCTCCTTGATGTCCTTGCACACCCGGGTGCCGACTTCGATGACCGACTGGTGCATCTCCGGCTTGACGGCCTCATGCAAAGCCAGCTTGGCCTTGGGAAGGATTTCCGACGCGATGTGCGAGCGCAGATCGCGCGTCTCCGGATCGATCGTCTGATATTCCTCTTCAATTCCAATGCTGAGGCTTGGCCGATTCATCGATTACCCCTTGGTCGCTCTCTTACGCAATTGTTTAGATGCAGCCTCGAGCATTGCCCCAGGCTTTGAAGAATCCGGGGTAGCGGCTGAATCGGTTTTGCTGGACGGTGCGTCGGAGCTCTTCTTGCTCGGGCGAGCTGCGGGCGCCGCATCCGACGCGGTTTTGCTTGGCTGAGTCTTCTCCGCCTTTTCCTCGCCGGCGAAACCGCCGTTCAGGAAGGCGCTCCAGCGATACTCGGCAACCTGGCCGGTGTGCTCTTTGGCTTTTCGCACGGCCAGCTCGGCAACGTTGTTGACGATCCAGTCAAAGTTCTTCTGGCCGACGGAGTTCACATCAGCGTCCGGCGCCGGATTCATGAAGTCGATGGCGTAGGGAATGCCGTTCTCGCAGGCAAACTCGACGGTGTTCAGGTCGTAGCCCAGCGCGCGGCACAGCGTCAGGCAATCGCGCTCCACGCGCTCCAGCAGCTTGGGATCGGTGGGCGGCGGATTCTTCACGTAGCGCTCGTGCATGGGCAGCGACGGATCGTAGTGCATGATGTGCACCTTCTCCTGTCCCACAACGTAGCAGCGGAAATACTCCTTGAAATTCACTCCGCGCTGCAAGGTCATGCACAAATCGCGCGACTGGTCGTAGGCGTTGAAGAACTCTTCCGGCGAGTTGACCTTGTAAACGTCTTTCCAGCCGCCGCCGTCAAACGGCTTCAGAAACGCTGGGAAGCCGACATAGCTGAAGATGCTATCCCACGGCATGGGGAACTGCAGGTTGCGCATCGAGCGGTCGGTGGTGCCGGGCGGGTGCTGCTTGTGCGGGACGAGCACGGTGGGCGGAATGGCCACGCCCAGCTTCTGTCCCAGCGCGTAGTTGAAGAACTTGTCGTCGGCGCTCCACCAGAACGGATTGTTGATGACGTAGGTGCCCGAGAGCGCGGCGTTCTTCAGGTAGCCGCGGTAGAACGGGATGTCGTGCGAGATGCGGTCGACGATGACGTGGTAGGGCGAGGGCTCGGCCATGCGTACTTCGCCGACGACGGCCAGCTCGGCATGAATGTCTTTCTCGCCCATGGAGTTGATCTTCTCCACCAGCGCGGGCGGGAAGGTGGTCTCCATGCCAAAGATGATTCCGATTTTCTTCAAGACAGCTCCTCTAGATGATCGAGCGACACGGGGGCAGAACCGCGTCACGTCGCATGGATATGTGGGAAAGCCAGGGATAGCGCCTGAGGGCGCATGAACACTGACAATCATTGTAGAAGAAAGCGGCGAAGCGGGGTAGTGGGAACGTCTTGCACCCGGCTCTCACCTCAACCGGGATCTTGCCTGCTCTTCGGAATCATGGCGCGAGCAGTCTTGGCGTTGTGTCAGGGCACGACTTCAGTCGTGAGTCGTGCCGTAGCGAATGTAAATTTGTCATCCCGAACCGGCTTTAGCCGGTGAGGGATCTGCTTTCGCCGCGTGCTGTCATTAAGCTGACAGCGAAAAGCAGATCCCTCGCTTCGCTCGTGATGACAACTTCCATAGGGATAAGATCGCTAATCGCCAGTCGCCAGCTGCTAGTTTCTAGTCGCTAGCCGCTAATTCCCCAGATAATCCACCACCACCGGCTCCCCAAACCGCGTCGTCACTGAAATTCCGGCGTTCTTCAAATCCCGCAACGCCACTTGATCCGGTTCGATCAGCGCCGCCTCCGAGCGATGCTGCAACAAGTCGTCGACGGTCCAGATCTGCATGGGATAGTACTGGGCCAGATTCGCCTCAAGCCGCTGGTGAAGATAGGGATCGGGACCACCGTTCATCTGACGGTTGAAGTCTGACGGCAGCAGCAGAACCACCTGCTCAGGGTGCGCCGAATACTGCTGCGCCTCCAGGAAAAGCAACGGTCCGGAGAAGACGTAGTAGCGCTTGCCTTCCAGGTGCAGCGCGCTCTCAATCTCGAGGAACGGCCGGATGCCGGTGGCCTCGACTTTGTCAGGATGGCGCACCGTGGTCATCTGCTGCGCCACGCCCCAGCCGACCAGCAGCACGCACACGCCGGTCGCAATCTGCGTGGTGCGGCGGAAGTGGCGCCACATCAGGACAGCGAACGCGACCGCGACGCCGGGCAGCACGCCCATGAAGTATCGGCTGTAAAACGCGTTGGTCTTGAACGAGACGAGGAACGCCCCCAGCGGTATCGCCAGGCAAAGCCAGCCGATGGCCTCGGCCGACTGCATCGGCTCGATCTCGGCCGCGCGCTCATCATCGCTGCGCGAGAGCACGATCCAGATCATGATGAGCGCCAGCAGGAAGAGCCCGTCGGGGAACAGTTGCGAGAAGATGGCGCGCAGCTCCAGAAACGACGGCCGGTTCCAGTAGCCGCCGGCGAACTTGCGCGAGAACGACAGGATCAGCGGCGACAGCACCAGCACCGGAATGAACGCAGCCGACGATGCCGGCAAGAATCTTCATCGATGGCTTCTGGCCCGGCTTCCAGCGCACCAGTTCCCACAGCACGAAGGGCAGCAGGCACATGCCGAAGTAGTAGTGAAAGCTTTCGCCCAGAAGAAACGCCACGCCGAAGACGATGGCCTGCGTCTTCGGGCTGAGCGACTCGTTGGTCCATGCCCACAGCGCCAGCGCCGCCAGCATGAAGTAGATCGCGTACGAGCGCGCCTCGAAGCCGTAGTAGGGAAGGAACGAACAGGTCGCGACCGCCAGCGCGATCAGCCCGTGCAGTCCGTTGGTCAGTCGGCGCGCGCAATCGAAGATCAGCAGCAGGCCGGCGCACATGGCGATCGTCGACGGGATGCGTGCGGCAACGTCGCCGGGTCCGAACATCGCGTCGAACGCGTGCACCGTCATGTAGTACAGCGGAGGCAGCGCGTCGACGCCATTGCTCAGCGCGGTCCAGATGGCGCCGAGTTGGAGGCGCGCGATGTGCAGCGTGAACAGCTCGTCGAACCAGAAGACGCGATGCGCCGCGATCTGAATGCTGGTGACGAAGTAGAAGACCGCCAGCAGAACGGCCACACCCCACGTCCACAGCGGAGTTGAGCCTACGCGAGGGCTTTCGGTGATGGCAGCCCGTCTTTCTTTGACCGAAGTCGGCATGCAGAATCCGTGATGAAGTATGAACGAGTGAGTATGACAGGAATCGCCGGAATCGCCAAAGCGCCGCAGCCAGATAATCAACAAGACATTTCGAAGAGTAAAGTGTAAGAATTGAACTTCGGAGCAGAGGTCCTGGCATGAGCATTACTCTTCAGCCCGCCTTGGAATCAAAACTGCGTCAGAACGCCGAAGCGGAAGGATTGAGCGTGGAGGTTTACCTCGAACGCTTGCTGCTTTCCGATGAGGCGGCTCACGACGAATTAGAAAAATTGGCGCTCGAAGGACTGGAGTCCGGCGAACCCATCGTTCCGGACGAGCGCTATTGGGAAAGCAAACATCGTCTGTTGGACCAGCAGTTGAAGAAGACCGGAACGAGGTGAGCTTAGGGTACGTTATATTCCCAAAGGCTGATCAAGATCTCAGCGAGCAAGCGCTCTACTACGCCAATCGGCAGGGTTCCGAGCTAGGACACCGTTTTTTGCTGGCGGCCCATGAAACTTTCTCCCTTTTGGCGTCGCAACCAGAAGTCGGATGGGCTCCTAAGATTCGCCAAAAAACGCTGGAGGGTTTGCGGGTCTTCCGCGTAAATGGGTTTGAAAAGATTTTGATTTTCTATCGCCATTCTCATACAAAAATTGAAATTGTCCGAGTAGTCCACGGTTCGCGTAATTTGCAGGCGCTTTTCCGCAGCAGTGGCATGTGAGTATTCGTCTTATTGCAACCTGCTCCGGAAACACGGACGCTTCGGGATAGAATGTCTCCCTTATGGAGAAGGTTGATGTCGCTGCACGCCCTCAAGGCGATTCCGCACCGCCCATCGCCCGCCGCGTTCCGCCGTGGCGCCGCTACTGGGATTTTTCCGCCGTCCTCCTTCTCATGCTGGCGTCGTTCCCGACGGTGTGGCTCTCGCACAAAACCGTCACCCTGGTTCCCAACCTCGGCCTGATCGACGATAACTGGCACCTCGACTACACCTTCAAAGCGCTGCGCGGCATCTGGATTGGCCGCGACGTTGCCTTCACCCACGGCCCTATCTTCCAGTGGCTCTCGTCGATACCGGCGCGCACGCTGCCGCTGACGCTGGGCGGCATTTACGCGACCTGGAACACGCTGCCCATCTGGTGTGCGCTTCTGTTCGGCTACTTCGCCATGCGGCTGGTGCTTCCCGAGCAGCCGCCGTGGAAGCGCTTCGTGCTGCTGCTTCTGCTGTCATCGTTCTGGGAGGTGTCGCTGCGTTCGACCTTTCCGGTGTTGCTCTTCGCGCTGTTTCTGCGTGGCTGGTACGTGGTGCAGGAAGGACGGCTGCGCGCCGTTTACGCCGGAATCGGCGGAGCCATCCTGGTCACGATTTCGTTTCTGGTAGCGGGCGATACCGGGACGTACGGCACGGCTGCGTGGGTCATCGCTCTCATCGGTGTCGCCTGCGAGATGCGCGGCGACAAGCTGTTCCTGCGCAAGCTGGCGCTGGGCGTGGTCTCGTTCGTCGCCTCGTTCGCCGTGCTCACCCTCGTGGTGAACGCCTTCATGGCGGTGCCGCTGGACTTCAAATTCTGGCGCGAATCGCTGGCGCAAGTCTCGGTGTATCGCTGGGCTACGCCGGCGGCGATGACCGATGAGGGCGCGGCACATCTCGGAGTAGCGCTGGTGATCGCGGCGCTGGTCTTCGGATATCGCGCCATGACGCGCCATCCGGGCCCGCGTATGATCACCGAGCGCACCGGATTTCTGCTAGGCGCATTTTTACTGGGCCTGGCGGTGATGCAGAGCGCGATGGTGCGCTCCGACATCGGCCACGTGATCATCGGCGAATTCGCGATGACGTTTTTTACCTGCGTCATCCTGTTCTCGTTCCAGGGCGGGGCTTCGGCGATGGGCGTCTTCGTCGCCGTCGGCGTTTCGATGCTGTTCTCGCATCCGGTCTTCCGCCCCTCCAGCGTGCTGCGACTCTTCGGCGAGCTGCGCGACCCGCAGATCACCTGCCCGCTCGGCTACAACGAATTCGAGCAGGCCTGCTACGTCGAGCCACTCACCCCGCAGATGCTGACTACAGGCAGAACCTTTCTCCAGCAGCACAGCGGCCCCAACGATTCCATCTTCGTCTTCCCCTACCAGACCATGTTCGGCCTGGCGGCGCGCCGCAACGTAGCTGGCGGCCTGATGCAGGCCTACACCGCCAGCGGCCCTGAGCTGGTGCGCATCGAGATGGCCGGCCTCGACGGCAAGCCGATTCCCGCCGCGCTCTACCTCACCGATGCCGACATGAGTCACTGGTCGTCGCAGGAGATCCAGGCGTGGTCGCGCAACTACCTCAGCATCCCGGTCGACGGCATTCCGAACTTCACGCGTATCCCGGAAGTCTGGTTCTGGATGGTGCGCCATTACAGCAGCGCCGCGCAGTTGATGCCCGGCGTCATCGGGTTGGTCCGCGATGATACGCGAGCCTCGCGGATCGCGCTGCAATCGCAGTCGCTGGGGCTGCCGCAGAAGACCTACGCGATCAGCGAGCGCGAATCGGCGACCGACATTGGCTCGCCCGCGTGGCCTTCGGGATATGACTTCCTGCGGCTGAAGCTGACCGTGCATTATCCCTTCTGGTGGAAGCTGCGCAAGCCGGAGCGCCTGCAACTGGAAATTTCGCGCGCCGACGGCTCGCGCGACGTGCAGTGGGTGGTACTGCCGCCCAACGCATCGACCGAAATCTGGTTCTATCCCTGGGAGGCGCCGGATCTGGGAGCGTACTTCAACGCCGACTCGTCGCAATGGCGCATGAACTCGCGCTCGCCGGTCACCGGCCTGCGCCTGCTGGCCACGCCGCTGGACTGGGTTTCGCAGCAGCCCGAATCGATCACCATCGAGTCGGCCGATGCGGTGAAGTTGGAGATGTCGCCGGTTGCGGGGGAAGGTTCGTCTGCGCCTTCATCGCCGACATCTCCGCGACCGTGAGGTAAGATGCAGATGATATTTCGATCAGGAGAGCGTTCCGCGTAACCGAATCACGGCCCATGCTCATCATTCCCACCTACAACGAACGAGACAACATCGCTACGCTGGTCGGCCGCATTCGCAAGGCGACGGGCAACGAGCCGATCATGTTCGTCGACGACAATTCGCCCGACGGCACGGCTGACGAGATTCGGCGGCTACAGCAGAGCGACCCGAACATTCATCTGCTGGCGCGGCCCGGCAAGGGCGGATACGGTTCGGCTTGCCGCGACGCGATGAAGAAGATTCTGGCGGAAAATCTCGCCGACTACGTGATTCAGTCGGACGCCGACCTGTCGCATCCGCCGGAACTGCTGCCCATCATGATCGAGCTGCTGAAGTCGAATGACGTGGTCATCGGCTCGCGCTATGTGCAGGGCGGGGGCGCCGAGAACTGGGACATCCGGCGGCGCACCCTGAGCTTTGGCGCCAACCTCTACGCGCGCATGTTTACCGGCGTCCCGGTGCACGACATGACCGCCGGCTTCGTCGGCTATCGAACCAACGTGCTGCGCAAGATCGATCTCGACTCGATTCGCTCCGAGGGCTACGCCTTCCTGATGGAGATGAAGTTCAACCTGCATCGCAAGGGCACCAGCTTTCGCGAGTTTCCCATCATCTTCCACGAGCGCGAGGCAGGGAAGTCGAAGTTCAGCCGGAAGATTTTGTATGAGGGCATGCGCTTTCCCCTCAAAGCCGCGCAGCGACGGGTGAGCGGGAAGTAGCAGAGATTATCCGCACGGTCATCGTCCCGAGCGGCGGGCCTCCCATACCATTCGAATTGTCATGCCGACCAGGGCTTCAGCCCGCGTGGAAGGACCTGCGGTTGGCCGCGCGGTAATGTCGGAGTTGTTGGCCTCGTGATCGTGAGCGCAGGCGCTGGTTTTGCGCGGGAGGCGAATGACCGTTATGGACGGAAAGCTTCTTCGATGTGTGCACTAGGTCTCCGAGCGTTGCATTCGTTGTGCCCCACTTAAACTTTGTCATCCCGACCAAGGGCTTCAGCCCGCGTGGAGGGACCTGCGGTTTCGTTGCTGGGAAGACTCGGTCGCCTTCGACCAGGAACCGCAGATAAGCCTACATCCCAAGCTCAAGCCCAAGCGCTCAAGCCGAACGCCCTCACTTCGCCAGGTGCATGCTCACGGCATCGGCTGCCTCTACCGTTACCGACGACATCTTCTGCGAAAACCAGTCCAGCGGCGTGACCATCAATCGCAGATTCGTGATCGCCGGACGAGACGAGCTGCGCCACTCAGCTTCGTCGCTATCGAAGTAGCGCGTGAGGTCGGCTTCGTCCCAGGGATAGAACCACACATCGGTCGCCACGCCTGGCTCAATCACAAATGTTCGCAGCGACTTCGTGCCGTCGGCGCGCGTGATCTCCAGTTGCAACTGCTCGGGCTTGCGCAGCTTCCACAGCGGGCTGTAGTGAACGGTCAGGCGCAGCCGCAGAAAATCTGCGCCCGATGCCGGCCACTGCGGCGCCCCCAGATCGATGGTCGTATTCGGATCGGCGAGGTCGTAAGTCTTAAGAGGCAGCCCCAGCGGAACAGCCTGCTCGGTGATTTTCGCGGCGCGCGAATCGTCACGCAGCAATCCGATCTCGCCGGGCGAGAGCGTCTGATCGGCGCGGTAGTGACGGAAGATCCAGAACCAGACCGCCGGCGTGCGCGTGAAGTTGCTGACATCGTCGATGGGGAAACTGAGCGTCGCGCTGCTCATCTCGCGGGGCGAGGCATCGCGAAAGAACGAGCCCGACCGGCGCGTTGGCGCGCTCCATGCCGTCGATGTCGAACTTCGACAGATACGCTCCGTTGGCGAGAAACGACTGTTCCACCGCTCCGGCAACGTCGCGATGCGCGGCCACGCCGAACATGTACTGGTAAGGAAAGATCAGCACCGGCTGATGCTCGCTGCTGTGCTGATCGATGTAGCTGACGGTCGAGAGCAGCGTCGCGCCGAAGTCGCTGGGGAAGCACACCTGCTCGTACTCCAGCGTGCCGGCGGGACACGACGTGATCGGATGCCGCATGCGCGCGAAGCGATAGCGGATGTTGTTGGGCTGGAAGATCGGCGCCGGCTCCGACAAGATAGACCGACGCGGCGACCGCGGCCAGTGCGGCCGCGGCGGAGACAAGCGTCGAGGAAAATGAAAACAGGATCACGCCCGAAAAAAACACCATCGGGAAGACGCCGAAGATGATGTGGTTCGGGTCGGAGCGCACCAGGCCGCTCTGCATCGAGAGCAACGCGAAGACGTAAGCGCCGAGCAGAAAGCCGGTGCGTGCCACGAATACCGCCGCGCGGTCGGCCTTGGCGAGCAGCCGCACCAGAAACAGCGCACTGCCGATGACGAACGGCAGCAGCAGATGCATCGCGCCAACTTCGGTCATGGCCGCGGGCTCGTTCCAGCGATGCACCGACACCAGCGCCAGCGAGGTTCGCCAGAAGCGGAAGTCCAGCAGGCTGGCGATGACAATGTTAATAGCGAAGACCAGCACGACAAAGCACGCGCCGAAGGTCAGCGAGCGCGATGACAAATTGCCGCAGCCTGTCGCGCTCGCGCAGGTTCTCCCAAATGATGCCGCCGAAGGAAAGCAGGAACGCCGCCACGCTGTAGACACCGGTGTCAGCTGAGTACCAGAAGGCGAACGCCGTCATCAGCGAGCAGGCGATGGCGAAGGGCACAGGCCGCCAGCGTCCGTCGCGTACACCGTACCAGCCGCGCAGAAACGCCACGAAGCACAGAATGCCCAGCGCGGTGCGGCCGTCCCACGATGTCCAGAAAACGCCGAGCAGCAACAGCAGCAGAAAGCGCTTCCACGCGGGCTGCTCGGGAATCATCAGGCGCAGTGCCAGGAAGCTGAACAGGATCGAGCACCACAGCAGCAGCGTGCGGTAGCTGGAATAAATTGTGCCGAGCGAAAAGCCGGCGATGCGCGGGGGCGCGGCCATCAGCCAGTGCGCCAGCGGCCCGTAGAGAAACGCGACGTCGCGCGCGAAGTAAATGTGATGCGTGACTTTGTAGGTCGCGTCGAGCACCCAGTGATCGTCGAAGCTGCCGGGATGCTGAACGGCGATGACCGAATGCGGCGACAACCACGCCAGCGGCAGCGACGCGGCGAAGAGAATCAGAACGGCGAGAAAATCCCAATGACGGGCGAAGTGGCTGGCGCTGAATTTCGCTGGGGTCACCGGGGGCGACGAGCTCTCCCGGCTCGCCACCGCGTCGAGGTTGGGCATGGTGCCCCAATTTTATCGCAGGCCGAACGGCCATCGGCTGGCAGGGTGGACACGCCGCTCACTTCAGCGCGTGCGATCTTCCCACTCTTCGTGCCACGCCATCTGGATGGCTTCCAGCTTGGCTTCGTTCGAGGCCATGGGGTCATCGACGAACGCCGGCAACTCGATGACGTAGCGGCGCAGGTCGGTAAAGCGCACCTCCATGGGAGTGACCTCGCGATATTTGTCCGCGAGAGCAATGGCAATGTCTTCTACGTCGTCCCATCTCAATTCAGCAGTCATGTCGTTCCTCCGCTGCTTGAGCCGATGAAATGCAGTTGCTGGAAGATTGTCATTACGAGGAGGCCTGAACCAGGTTCCCGGCAGATGCCGGGAAGGTCGAAGCCAACGCAAAAGCTGCTTTATCGGCCGAACGCAAGCAGCTATCTCGCGCCCCACATCAGGCGCCCGTCATGGCAATGGTCGCGCCAACTAGTCTCCACCCTCTGAAACGTAGTTGCGATTCCATGCGGGAATTTCTATCACGATCTCCCCCGGTTGCTCAATCACCGTCTGACAGCCGAGGCGCGAATTCAATTGCAGGTCGGCGGCCATGTCCAGGCGATCGGCCTCGTCGTCCTCCAGTTCGCTCAGCAGTTCGAGGCCTTTCTTCACCACGACGTGGCACGTGGTGCAGGCGCAATTGCCGCCGCAGGCGTGTTCCAGATGCAGTCCGAAGTTGAGGGAGACGTCGAGGATGGACTCGGGCTTGCCGTGGTCGAGGTAAGGAAGCTTGCCGTGCTCGAACTCGAAGGTGCGGTTGTCGGGCAGGAAGGTGACGCGAACCGTGTTGGGTCCGAGCGGCTCGGCCGTTGCCGTCGTGCCGCCGGGTTGTGGTTTGTCCGACATGATTCGTTCCGTATCTTCGGCAGAGGCGAGGCGATTTTGCGCGCCGGAGTCGAAGGACCGACTTGCCTGCGAGAAGGAACACCGCTCACTGCGCCGCGAGCAACAGCAGATCCTTCGACTGCGCATCCGCCTGACTCGCAAAATCGGCGAGTCAGAAAAGCCGGGCGGATGCTTCGCTCAGGATGACAATTCAAATTGGGACCGGCAATCTGATGACTGAGCCCTAGCCCTAACCCCTAATCCCTGACCCAAGTCCCTGATCCCTAGCCCGGCCCCTAATCCCCGATCCCTAACCCCTGACCCCTGACCCTGACCCTGCCTCACTCAATCTCCGCTCGCGCGATGGGATGCGGCGATGCCGGGCCTTCGCCGACGTCGGCGGTTTCCATGCTCTTGCCCTTGAGCGCCGCGCCGACAGCCGAGTCCATCATCAGCTCGGCCAGGCGCATGGTGCCCGAGTTCAGAACTTCGATGGCCGAACGTATCGCCTGATAATCGCTCTCCTGCATCACGGCCCGCAGCGCCGTTTCCTGCTTGTCGATGTTCGTGCGCTCCAGCGACGTGAGCTGCTGCCACGCCGGATTCTTGCGGCCTTTTTCCAGCGCGGTCAGAATCGTCTCCGCCTCGTTGCGCGCCTCGATGACCTGGCGCTCGCGGAAATCTTCCTCGGCGTTGTCGAACGATTCGAGAATCATGCTCTCGACCTGCTCATCGGTGAGGCCGTAGCTGGGCTGCACTTCGATCTCGGCTGCCTTGCCGCTGCGCAGCTCGCGCGCCGAGACGTGCATGATGCCGTTAGCATCGATCAGGAATTTCACTTCGATGCGCGGCAATCCGGCGGGCATCGGCGGAATGCCCTTCAGATCGAAGCGCGCCAGCGAGCGGCAATCCTTCGCCAACTCGCGCTCGCCCTGCAACACGTGGATGGCAACGTTGGTCTGGCCTTCGACGCCGGTGGTGAAGTGCTCGGTGGCCGACGCCGGAATGGTCGAGTTGCGATGAATGATCTTGGCGACCACTCCGCCGAGCGCCTCGATGCCGAGCGACAGCGGCGTCACGTCGAGCAGCAGCATTTCTTTGGTTGCCTCGGAGCGGCCGCCGAGGATGTTTGCCTGCACCGCCGCGCCCAGCGCGACCACTTCATCGGGATTCAGGTCGCAGTGCGGTTTGCGCTGGAAGAGCTCTTCGACCAGTTGGCGCACCCGGGGAATGCGCGTTGAGCCGCCGACCAGCACGGCCTCGTCGATCTGCGCGGCGGTGAGCCCGGCATCCTTCATCGCCTGCTTCACGGGACCGACGGTGCGGTCGATCACCGGCTGGATGAGCTGCTCGAACTGCGCGCGCGTGATCTGCGCGCTGATAGCGCCTGCCGCCCGGCAGCTCGATGTCGAGAGCGGCGAAGTCGTTGGCGGACAGCGCAATCTTGGCGTCGATGACGGCTTTGCGTACGGTCTGCACGATCTCGGCATTGCGGCGCACGTCAAGGCCGAGGTCGCCCTGGATGTCGTCGAGTGCGATGGCGATCAGCAGGTTGTCGATGTCGTCGCCGCCGAGGTGCGTGTCGCCGTTGGTGGCGATGACTTCGAAAATGCCTTGGTGCAGTTTGAGAATCGAGATGTCGAAGGTTCCGCCGCCCAGATCGTAGACCGCAACCGTCGCGCTCTCTTTCTTGTCGAGACCGTAGGCCAGCGCGGCGGCCGTTGGCTCGTTGACCAGGCGCAGCACTTCGAGGCCGGCGATGCGTCCGGCGTCCTTCGTTGCCTGGCGCTGCGCGTCGTTGAAGTACGCGGGCACGGTGATGACCGCTTTCGTGACCGGCGCGCCGAAGTAGCGCTCGGCGTTGCGCTTAAGCTGGCGCAGGATGAAGGCGGAAATCTCCGGTGGGGTGAAAGTTTTGTCACCCAGCCTGATGCGCAGCACTTCGCCCGGCGCAATGTCGTCGGCCAGGCGGAAAGGGAAGAGTTTGAGCTCGTCGCGAATGTCTTCGACGCCGCGGCCCATCAGGCGCTTCACGCTGTAGACGGCGTGGTCGGCGGTTTCCATCAGATACTTGCGCGCGGCATTGCCGACGATGATCTGCCCGCGCTCATCGAGCGCGACGACGGATGGGACGAGGTTGGAGCCGTCCTCGCCGGGGATGATCACCGGGCGATCGCCTTCCATGTAGGCGACCAGCGAGTTAGTGGTGCCGAGATCGATACCGACGATTTTGTTGCTGTTCGCCATCTTTGCTAATCGCTATTCGCCTTTCGCGCTTCACCAGAATTGTCGCTGTCACAAATAACGCCTTGTGCCAGGGGACGACTTCACTCGGTGCTGGAGAACTCTTTCCACACCGCTGTGTCGCCGGCTGAAGCCGGCTCGAGCAAATAAACAAAGGCTTATCGGCACGACTGAAGTCGTGCCCTGACACAAAGCACGCTTCGGTCGAGTTTTTCAGCAGCCTGTAAACTTATGCCCTGACACAAAGCACGCTTCGGTCGAGTTTTTCAGCAGCCTGTAAACTTATGCCCTGACACAAAGCACGCTTTCGGCCTAGTTTTTCAGCAGCCTGCAAACTCGTGCCTTGACACGAAGCACGCATCCGTTCGAGGCCTTCAGCAGCCGTGGAGTCGTGCCCTGACACAAAGCGACTGCTCGACGCCTTCGTAACGCCTCTGGCGAATCGCGAAAGGCGAACAGCGAAAGGCGATTTCACTCCAGCACCTCGTCGATGTCGCGCAGCAGATTGCGCACATAGGCGCGCCGGTTCAGGATGTCGCGCATCTTGTCGAGCGCCGCAACGCGATCTTCTTCCAGCACGGTGCCACCCTGCTGAACGCGGTCGACCATACCGTCCCAGTCGTTCCATGCGCTGTGCAGCTCATCCATCATGCTCTCGTGCTTCGTCCGCAAGCTCTTCTTCGTATCGCGCAGTTCGCTCTCGAGATTGCGATCGGGCTCGCCCATCTTGCGGTTCATGCGCGCTTCTTCCAGTTGCATGTTCAACTCGAAGACCTCTTCCAGCAGATCGGGCGGGACGACCTGCTTCTTGGCGTTGCCGGTGCGGCGCGCCTCTTGCGTAGCGGCCGTCGATTGCTCTTCGAGGTGGATGCCTTGCAGTCGCAGCAGATATTCCGTGCGCGCGATTGGGTCTTTCAAAGTGCGGTAGGCGTCGTTGAGCGAGGAGCTCTGCTCCAGGCTCCACTCCTGCTCCTGCGAGGTGTGTGTGGCGTTGATGTCGGGGTGCAGGTGACGGCTCAGGGTGTAGAACTCGCGCTCGAGCCTGGCGGTGTCGATGTTCAACGAGTATGGTAGGCCGAAGAAGGTGAAGTAGTCGACGGGCGCCGGCGGCTGCACCTTGCCGCACGATTGGCAGAAGTGCGCGGCACGCATGTCGCCGCAGGACCAGCAATTGGTCTTCGTCGATTTGCTGGGGCTGGCAACCAGGATGCCGCTGTCGTGTTCGTGATCGGTGTGGGGCATGTGTCGTCCCTACGGGACTCGAAAATTGCGCTTGCGTTCCCCAGCGCTGAAGCGTTGGGCTAACCGATATCGCGCCTACGGCGCTTTGCTTTACGAGAACGAGCTGCCGCAGCCGCAGCTCTTTGTCGCGTTCGGATTGTGGAAGACGAAGCCGGTCTTCATCAGCGTCTCTTCGTAATCGAGCACCATGCCGTTCAGGTAGATGAACGATTTGGGATCGATGAAGACGCGCACGTCGCCGAATTGAAAAATGCGGTCGCGCTCGGCCGGGTGCGAGTCGAACTGGATGTTGTAGCTCAGCCCGGAGCAGCCGCCGCCCTGCACGCCCAGCCGCAGTCCGCCTTCGGACGGATCGATGTTCTCTTTCACCAGCACCGCGCGAATGCGCGCCAGCGCTTTCTCCGTTACGTCGATGCCTTTTTTCGGCGGCGCACTTGTTGCGGGCTCTCCAATGTTGATCGTGCTCATGATCCCCTACGCTTTCTGTTCCACTTCCTGCTTCTGCTCGACGCCGGACTTCTTGCGCCAGTCGCTGATGGCGGCGCGGATAGCGTCTTCGGCCAGCACCGAGCAGTGAATCTTGACCGGAGGCAGCGCCAGCTCCTTCACGATGTCGGTGTTGCGGATGGCGAGCGCCTCGTCGATGGTCTTGCCCTTCACCCACTCCGTCGCCAGCGACGACGAGGCGATGGCCGAGCCGCAGCCGAAGGTCTTGAACTTGGCGTCCTCGATGATGTTGGTCTCGGGGTTGACCTTGATCTGCAGCTTCATGACGTCGCCGCACTCGGGCGCGCCCACCAGGCCGGTGCCGACCTCGGAGCTGTTCTTGTCGAGCGTGCCGACGTTGCGCGGGTTGGTGTAGTGGTCGAGGACCTTGTCGCTGTATGCCATGTCGTGCTCTCCGTGCCTCTAAGGCGCGATACGTCTATCGATCCGAATTGTCATCCTGTGCGCAGCCGCTGCCTTTGCGGCGGAGTCGAAGGACCTGCGGTTTGCCTGCAGCGGAAGGTCGTTCGCCTTCGCGACGAACCGCAGCTCCTTCGACTGCGCGTCCGCCGACTCGCAAAATCGGCGAGTCGAAAAGGCAGGCGGACGCTCCGCTCAGGATGACAATCTCAAAGAACAATCTGTGTGACGCAGGTAAAGCTGTGTCGCCTTGAACTTTCCTGCAGGCCTGCTTCACCCAATGTGTCGCCGGCTGAAGCCGGCTCTAGTCAATCTTCTGCCGCTGGACGCGGCGCTGAAGCGCCGCTCTACCGGCAAACCGCGAAGTTGATGCAGGCCTGAAGGCCTGCTGTCACCTAAGCCTCAGTGTCCGGGCTCGGCGGCCCACTTTACCTTCGCCAGGTCGACGCCTTCTTTTGCCATCTCGTAGAGCGGCGACAGCTCGCGCAGGCGCTGCACCGTCTCGACGACGCGCTTGGCGACGTAGTCCACCTCGGCTTCGGTGTTGAAGCGGCCGATGCCGAAGCGGATCGAGCTGTGCGCCAGCTCGTCGCCCGCGCCCAGCGCCTTCAGCACGTACGACGGTTCGAGCGTCGCCGACGTGCAGGCCGAGCCGCTCGACACCGCAACGTCGCTGATGCCCATCAGCAGCGACTCGCCTTCGACGTAGGCGAAGCTGATGTTGCTGTTGCCGGGCAGGCGATGCTCCATCGAGCCGTTGATGTAGCACTCGTCGAGCTGGCTCATGATCTTCTGGTTCAGGCGATCGCGCAGTGCGAGCAGGCGCGTCGTTTCTTCGGCCATCTCGGCGCCGGCGATCTCGCACGCCTTGCCCAGTCCGACGATGCCGGTGACGTTCAGCGTGCCGGAGCGCATGCCGCGCTCGTGTCCGCCGCCGTCGATCTGCGCGACCAGTTGCACGCGCGGATTCTTGCGGCGCACGTACAGCGCACCCACGCCCTTCGGCCCATAAATCTTGTGTGCCGAGATCGACGCGAGGTCGACGTTGTCTTCGATGACGTTGAATGGAACTTTGCCGACCGACTGCACCGCGTCGGTATGAAACAGAACGCCGCGCTCGTGGCAGAGCGCGCCGATTTCGCGGATGGGCTGCAGCACGCCGATCTCGTTGTTGGCGGCCATGATGGTGACGAGGATGGTCTTGTCGTCCATCGCGGCCTTCAGATCGTCGAGCGAGATGCGGCCGTCCTTCTGCACCGGCAGATAGGTCACGCGGAAGCCATGCTTCTCCAGCCGCTTGCAGCTGTCGAGCACGGCCTTGTGCTCGGTGGTCTGCGTGATGATGTGGTTGCCCTTCTCGCGATACATCTCGGCGACGCCCTTGATGGCGAGGTTGTCGCTCTCGGTGGCGCCCGAGGTGAAGATGATTTCTTTCGCGGTCGCGCCGATGAGCCGGGCAATGCGGCCGCGCGCTTCTTCGACGGCCTGCTCGGCCACCCAGCCGAACTCGTGATTGCGGCTGGCGGCATTGCCATAGCTCTCGGTGAAATAGGGAAGCATCGCCTCGACAGCACGCGCGGATCGCAACGCGTGGTGGCGTGGTTGTCCATGTAGATGGGCAGCTTCAGAGTGGTTTCTGTGTTGGCACTCACTTCAGACTTCTCCCGTGAAGCACACTTTGATTTTACGCCGCATGGGTAGAGAGGGAAGCAGCGATGCGGGTTCGGCGGTAACGCTTTGGTGGGAGTTGGGTGGGGCAGTGGCCAGTGGTCAGTGGGCCGTTATGATTTGTCGTCCCGAGCGGAGGCGGCACGCTTTTCGCTGCCGTAGCGGAGGGATCTGCGGTTTGCCCGCAGCGGTAGAACCTTTCCACGGCGAACAACCACAGGTCCTTCGACTGCGCGTCCGCCGCTCCGCAAAGACGGCGGAGCGAAAAGGCAGGCGGACGCTTCGCTCAGGATGATAATTCTTAAAACGGTCGACTACATGCACGCCTGAAGGCGTGCTCCACCCGTCCGTGTCGTGGTACAAGGCAGCGTGCCGACTTTGCACCCCCGGAGTGAAGGATCTGCGGTTTGCCCGCAGCGGTAGAATCTTTCCACGGCGACGGACCGCAGGTCCTTCGACTGCGCGTCCGCCGCTCCGCAAAGACGGCGGAGCGAAAAGGCAGGCGGACGCTTCGCTCAGGATGACAACTTCTTAAAACTGTCGACTACATGCACGCCTGAAGGCGTGCTCCACCCGTCCGTGTCGTGGTACAAGGCGGAGGCGTGCCGGCTGCTGTCCGCGCGCTAGGCCGTCGCGCTGGAATGAGCCGTGATCGTCTCCAGTCCGTGGCCGTGGGGACCGGTTTCGCGCTGGCGCAGTAAGAAGGCCAGGGCGAAGCCGATAAAGCCCATCACGGTCAGGATCTTCATCATCGCGAGGTAGCCTGCGGGGTTCGACGCGCTGGCTCCTGCCGCGTCATTTGCCTTGCCCAGGACTTCATTCATGCCGGTCATGCCGAGATTCTGGATCATGGTCATCACGCCCAGCGCAGTACCCAGTGTGCGCTGCGGGACCAGGTAAGCGACCGACGGCCAGATGATGGCGGGCACCAGAGTGAAGGCGAATCCCAACATGGCCATGGGGACGTAGAGCGAGACGTTGGTGTAGGCCATCAGCAGGAAGACCGGGATCAGCAGCAGCGTGCCCAGCAACATGATCGTTGCGCGGCGTCCCACTTTGTCAGAGAAGAGTCCGACGATGGGCGTGCCGATCATGGTGAACATGGTGAGGGTGCTCAGCATCCATCCGCCCAGCGCCAGCGAGGTGTGCTTGGCATCGACAAAGTACGTCACCGCAAAGGTCTCGAAGGGGAAGATCGCCGAGTAGAACACGACACACAGTCCGACCAGGTACCAGTACGACAGGTTGAAGGCTTTCACGTCGGCGAAGACGATCTTGTCCTGCTCGCCCTCGGGCGCCAGCGACGATCGCTTCTCCGCGCGCACTTCGAGCATGTAGTAGCCGACTGCGCCAACGACGCACAGCGCCACGAAGCCCACGCCGATGAGCCACGGGTTCTGCCAGTAGTTGTAGGCTCCCTTGGCCCAGCTGGGTGAATTCTGCGCCAGGAAGGTGCCGCCACGCGCGATCATCAGGTTGATGCCGAGTGCGAAGCTGAGCTCTTTGCCCTTGAACCATTTCGCCACGCCGGTGGTGATGGCGACGATGAGCGACTCGGCGCCCATGCCGAAGACGAAGCGGCCGGCGACCATCATAGGGAAGGCCGCGCCGAAGGCGGTAATGACGGCGCCGATCAGGCAGAGCACGCTGAAGATCACCAGCGACTTGCGCGTCCCGATGCGGTCGATGAGGATGCCGCCGAGCACCACGGTGAAGATATTGGGGAAGCTATAGGCCGCCTGCAGCATGCCGATGTTCTGGGCGGAGAAGTGAAGCTGGTCCTGCAGCAGCTTGGCCAGGGGCTCGAGCGCGTCGTAGAAGTAGTAATTGCCGAACATCGCCAGGCTGAGGAACATCAGCACCAGCCAGCGATAAAACTTGGTGGGTTCGGGACGGCTTTCGCGCGTGGTTTGGGCGAGCGACATTCAGGGCAGCCTCGTTTCAGGTGAAGTTGCAACGATACCAGAAGGCGGCAATTAGCGACTAGCGACTAGCGATTAGCGGCTAGCGGCTAGCGATTGGATCTGGTGTCTTTGGGAAAAGGAATGCGATTCCGATCACGTTTCCTTCCGCTCATTCGAACGCGCGAATGAGTGGGGCAGCCAGATTCAGGCAGGGGGGTATGTCGCGCTTCCAGATGCGCAAGGCTGGGTGCACCGGAAATGGTGCAATTTCTCGATTTGGGAAATCGTTGTCAAGCCCCACGATGGTGATGAAATCTTGGCATTCGATTGATTTGGCTTGAAATATAGGCGGGGTCGGTTTTGTTGTTTTGGGTGCTGGGCGGAGTAAAATGTGTCTAGAGAGTCAGGCAAGGAGCGATCCTTCCTGGCTCTCTTGTTGTTTGTGCTTCTGTTTCGATTTGTCATTTCTCAGCGGAGCGAAGGATCTGCGGTCCTTTCGTGAAGCAGGATGCGTCCTTCCCACTCATTCGAACGGCGCGAAGGAGTGGAGCTACCGCGAGTGTCGAGGGTCGACCCGCCCTACGCCAAAGGAAGGCGTAGAACGGGGCACCCGTCGCTTGACGATCGACAACTCATTTCTGACAACTGCCAACCAAGAACCGACAACCGACAACTGACAACTCAAAACTAGCCACTGACCACTGACCACTGACCACTGCTTCACGACCCTACGTAGCGCGCGTAGAGGCTGCGGGCGATGGCGGTGTCGGTGGTGCCCTTGATGATCGCTCTTCCGTCGGGGAAGAGCGTGAGTTCGTAGGGGTCGTGCCAGAACTTCAGCAGAAATTCTGTGTGCTTGACGGTGCCGTGGGGCGCGAGGCGGCGGGTCATGTCGTCGAAGTCGATGGGGCGCTGGCGTTCGTGGATCTGCACAGAGTTTCTTCCGCACATGGAGATATGCGGGCGGCCTTCTCCGGCAAGATGGATGAAGTCGCGTTGCTGGCAGCAGCGGCAATCGCTGCGCGGCTTGGCCGTTTTCACCGACGCGTAGTCGTTGGTCCAGACGTCGTACGAGAGCAGCGTGCGGCGCAGCTTATCGCGCGCGCCGACGGCCAGCTTCATCGCTTCGGTGGCAGCGACCGAGGCTACGAAGTTCACCGCTGAATTCAGAATGCCGGACGTATCGCAGGTCTCGACTACGCCGCGCGGCGAGTCAGGGAAGACGCAGGCCAGGCACGCGGTTTCACCGGGAAGGATAGTCATGGTGACGGCGTAGCTGGCGACCCCGGCTGAGTAAATCCACGGCAGGTTGCGATCGACGGCGAAATCGTTAATCAGGTAGCGCGTCTCGAAGTTGTCGGTGCCGTCGAGGATGAAGTCCACGCCATCGAGCAAATCTTCGACGTTGTCGGGGGTGAGATCGGCAGCGTGCGGCTCGACGGTGATCTCGGAATTGAACGCCGCAATTTTTCGGGCGGCGGCGATGGCTTTCGGCAGCGATCGGCGGCGTCGGCTTCGTCGAACAGAACCTGGCGCTGCAGGTTGCTGGGCTCAACGTAGTCGCGGTCGATGATGCGAAGGTATCCCACGCCGGCGCGCGCCAGCAGCGAAGCCAGGGCCGAGCCGGTAGCTCCGCAACCGACGATGGCGATACGGGTTTTCGCCAGAGCCGCCTGACCCGCTTCGCCGATGGGCGCAAAGAGGATTTGGCGGGAATACCGTTCAGGAATTGACAACAGCGCTACCTCCGGGCCGGGCCGCCGATTGCTATTACTCGGGGCATGGTTACTTGTTTATTATAGGTATTCCACGGCAAGCAGGCTTCCAGGCGAAGGATGAACGACTTTCCCGATAGCACGGCGTTCTGGACGCCTGTGCGCGGACAACAACGACTTGGCAAGTCTGGCGCGAAGGCATGGGCCGGATGGCGGTTGCGCTGAAGGGCAGAGTTTGAGGACTCCGATCAAGCCATTGTTGTGCAAGCTCGTGGTTCTGTGCAGCCTGTTTTCGGCAGGCCTGCACGCCCAGGTTTCGGAGCCTTCCGCACCCGACGCGGCAACGTCGCAAGCCCAGCCGGAATCGACCTATTCGACCGGCGCTCTCAACAAATATGACGGCCAAACGGTTGCGGGCATCGAGTTCCGCGGGATCAACGGAACCGATCCTGCCAAGCTGAGCTCGTTGCTGGCCCAGCAGGCGGGCCAGCCGCTCGACCGTGACAAGCTGCGTGACAGCATCAAGACGCTGTACGCCACCGGCCGCTTCTCTACCCTGAGCGTGGAAGGCGAGTCCGCCGGCGATGACCGGGTGCGGCTGATCTTTGTGGTTACGGAGAACTACTTCAACGGCGTAGTCAGGGTCGATGGAGCGCCGCAGAAGGGAAGTCCCAAGGCTCATCAGCTGGTGGCGTCAAGCCAGCTGGATCTGGGCGACGTCTTCAGCGAAGACAAGGTCGTCAGCTCGATCCAGCGGATGAAGAAGATCCTGGCCGACAACGGCTACTACGAAGCCGAGATCACCTACACCCTCCACCCGAATGCACAGGACCATCAGATGGCGATTACCTTCCACGTAACGCCGGGCACCATGGCGCGCGTGGGAGCGGTGACCATCGAGGGCGATGCGGGCATTCCGGCGGAGCAGGTGCGCAGCCTGACCAAGCTGAAGGAGGGCGGCAAGGTCAGCACCGAGCGGGTGACGCGCGCGCTGGAGCGTTTGCGTAAGCATTATCAGAAGAACGCGCACCTGGAAGCCGAGGTCACGCTCATCAATCGGCAGTATCACCCGGACACGGACCGGCTCGACTACGTCTTCAAAGTCCAGCAGGGGCCGACGGTGAATATTGCGACGCAGGGCGACGGGGTGAGCAAGAGCCAGTTGAGAAAGCTGGTTCCGGTCTACGAAGAAAACTCGGTCGACGACGATCTGCTGAACGAAGGCCGGCGCAATTTGCGCGACTATCTCCAGACCAAGGGATACTTCGACGCGACCGTCGAGGTGGAGCGCGAGCCCTCGCCGGAAAAGAACCACCTCGACATCGTTTACAAGATCGATCCGGGCGTGCGCCACAAACTGACGGCGATCAAGATCGAGGGCAACAAGTATTTCCGCACCGACATCATTCGCGAGCGGCTTGGGGTTGAGCCTTCGAGCCTGGTCATGCCCAACGGCCGTTTCAGCCAGCAGTTGCTCTCCGAGGACGTGGGCTCGATCAAGTATCTCTATCTCGCCAACGGCTTTCTGGATGTGAAAGTGGATGCCGACCTGCTGGACGATTACCTGGGCAAGAAGAATGAGATGGAGGTGCTGCTCAAAATCGAGGAGGGCAAGCAAACGCTGGTGGGCAATCTGAAGCTGGAGGGTGCGGTGCAATTAGGCAGCGATCAACTGCTGCCGAGCCTGACCAACGTGCAGGGTCAGCCGTTCAGCGAAGCCAATATCGCTAACGATCGCGACGCCATCACGTATTACTACTACAACCAGGGTTTTCCCAACGTGCAGTTTGAAGCCTCGACTACACCGCAGGCGGACGATCCGCAGCGCATGGATGTGGTCTACCAGATTACCGAGGGGCAGAGAGTTTTTGTGGACAGGGTGCTCATCTCCGGGCTGAATTACACGCGGCCGTACATCGTGAACCGGCAAATGCGCATTCACGACGGCGATGCGTTGAGCCAGAACCGCATGGTCGATTCGCAGCGCCGCCTGTACAACCTGGGTTTGTTCAACGAAGTCGACATGGCGGTGCAGAATCCCGAGGGCCTGGAACCTACGAAGGACGTGCTGTTCAACCTGCAGGAGTCGCGGCGGTGGACGTTCCGCTACGGCGGCGGCATCGAGTTTGCGACCGGCAACATTCCGACGACGAGTAACCCCAACGGCAAGACCGGAGTCAGCCCGAACGGCGTGCTGGAGATCACGCGCTTGAATTTGTTCGGCCGCGATCAGACATTCACCTTCCGCGGGAGGCTGGGTTTGCTGACCCGTCGTGGACTGATGAGCTACGACGCGCCGCGGCTGTTTCATCGCGAGAACTGGCGCATCATTGTCAGCGCGCTGTTTGACAACACGGCTGATGTGAATACGTTTGCCTCCGAGCGCCTGGAGGGAGCGGTGCAAGTCGAGCAGCGCTACAACCGCTTCACCACGTTGATCTACGGGGTGTCGTTCCAGCGTGTGTCGGTCGATCCCAACAGCCTGGTGATCGATCCCACGCTGATTGCGTTGTACTCGAAGCCGGTGTTCATCGCCATGCCGACGTTTACCGGCGTGCGCGATAAGCGCGACGATCCCATCAATCCGACCAAGGGCAGCTACAACGCCCTGAACCTGGGATTGGCGACCAGCGCGCTGGGCTCGCAGACCAACTTCGGACGCGTGCTGCTCGACAATTCGACCTACTACACGTTTGCCAAGCACTGGGTGCTGGCGCGCAGGACGCAGATCGGCATCGAGAAGCCGTACGGGAAAAACGACTTCATCGTGTTGCCTCCGGAAAGCACCCTGCCGGTTGAGGCCACGCAGATCCCGCTGCCGGAATTGTTCTTTGCCGGCGGCAGCAATTCGCTGCGCAACTTCTCGATCAACCAGGCAGGCCCGCGCGATCCGGAAACCGGCTATGCCATTGGCGGCCAGGGATTGTTCGTGAACAACCTGGAGATTCGTACGCCTCCGGTCGCGCTGCCGTATGTCGGCAACAACCTGGGGTTCGTGTTCTTTCACGATATGGGGAACGTCTTCGACACGGCGAACCACATTCTCACCGGCATGACGACCTTCAATCAGCCGTCGATTGCCGACTGTACGCCGCCGGCCAGCAAGGTTCCCTGCAACTTCAACTACAACGCGCAAGGCATCGGATCGGGCATTCGCTACAAAACGCCGGTCGGGCCGGTGCGCTTCGATTTGGGCTACGCCCTTAATCCGACGCGGTATCCGGTGCAGGAGACAGGCCAGGCGCTGTCGCTGCGCCGCATCAACGTCTTTTTCAGTATTGGACAAACATTCTGATGAAACGAGTTTTGCAGTTCACGATTTGTGTTCTTGTTGTTGGCCGTGGCAGCGCCCGCGTTTGCCGCGGACGTGATCGACGGCATCGTGGCCACGGTCAACCGTGAGCCCATCCTGCGCAGTGATTGGGACGAGGCGGTGCGCTTCGAGGCCTTCATGCAGCAGAAGCGGCTCAGCGATGTGACCGAGGAAGATCACGTGCTCGCGTTGCAGCACCTGATCGACCGCGAATTGTTGAAGGCGCAGATGGGCCGCACCAGCTACATGCAGCCGAATGACCAGGCCTTGCAGCAGGACATCGACAAGGTTCGCGCACAGGTGCCTGACGGAAAGGACGATGCCGCGTGGCACAAGCTGCTGGCCAGTTATCGGTTGACCGAAGCCGAGATCAAGGAGCATTTGCGGATTGAAGTGCAGACGATGAACTTTGTCGAGGTGCGTCTGCGTCCCAACGTTCATATCCCGCAGGAGGACGTGGAAGCCTATTACCGCGAGCAGTTGATTCCCGACTTGCAGAAGAACGGGGGCGAAGTGGTGGCGCTGACCGATGTTGAGCCGCGCATTCGCGAGTTGCTGACGCAGCAGCGTATGGACGAGATGCTCGACGTGTGGCTGCACAATCTGCGGCAGCAGGCGGACATTCAGAGCGAAATTGCGGTGCCGGGAATTAACGCTCCGGCGGAGCCGCAATCGAGCTTCCGGTACGAACTAAATTATGGCCGACGAAGAAATCAAGAAAACGCGCTCGCGCAAGCGGCTGTGGATAGAAGCCGCAGCCGGAGTGTGCGTGCTTGCGATCTTCGTCGGACTGGCGTGGTATGTGCGCAGCCCGGGCTTCGCCGACTGGGTGCGCCGAAAAGTTGTGCAGACCATCGAAGAAGCGACCGGCGGCCGTGTGGAGATGGCGTCGTTCAAATGGAACATCATGCACCTGGCGTTCGAGGCTGACGACCTGACCGTGCATGGGCTGGAGCCGGAAGGCCAGTTGCCGTATGCGCATGTGGATCGTGCGCTGGTGCGGCTGCACATCATCTCGTTCCTGGAGCGCGACATCAATCTGAAGCAGGTCGAGCTTCAACATCCGGTGATTCACATCATCGTCAACCCGGACGGCACGACGAACGCACCGCAGCCCAAGGTCAAAGTCGAAAGCAATCAGAATGCGGCGCAGGAGCTGTTCGACCTGGCGATCGGCCGCACCGAGCTGCGCAACGGCATGCTGCTGATCAACGATCGCAAGCTGCCGCTGGATTTTGCGGCCAACGATCTTGCGGCTTCGATGACGTATGCGTCGTGGGCCAAGCGGTACGACGGCAACCTGCAGATCGGCAAGATTGACGCGAAATATGCGGACTACCGCGATGTTCCGGCGAGCGTTGATTTTCAATTCAGCCTATGGGAAAACAGCCTCAGCGTGAAGTCGCTGAAGCTGACCTCGCAGAATTCGACGCTCGAAGTCAGCGGGAAGCTCAACGACTTTACCAAGCCTCAGATTGAGGGAACGTACGACACTTTGCTCGACCTGGCGCAGGTGGGAGCGATCGTTCGGGATCCGCAGCTTCGCGGAGGCACGGCGCAGTTCAGCGGTTCGGGCAGTTATTCGGAAGCGGCAGGAGTTGCGTCGACCGGAAGAGTGGCGCATACGCGCGCTGGACTATGTTGACGGCGGCGTTCTGCTGCGCAACGCCAACCTGGATTCGAACTTCGAGTTCGGCGACAACCAGCTCAAACTGAGCCGAATCGTTGCGCGGATCCTGAACGGAGAAATCAGCGGTGACGCCGACATCAAGAACGTAATCGCTTCGCTGCCGCCGACGAAGGCCAGTGAGCCGCTGGTGAACGCGGGCAGGACGGCCGGTAAACGCGCGGTGGTCGCGCCGAAGTCAGCGAGCGTAGCGCAACAGGAAGGCTTGTCGCGATTGCACGTCAGCGGCGTTTCGCTCAACGAAGTAGCGCACATGTTGTCCTCGCGGGCGATTCCGCTCGACCGGTTGAACGCCGCCGGCAGCGTAAGCGGCACGGTCAACCTGCAGTGGAAAGAGTCGATCGCCGATTCGGTAGCCGAGGTTGCCCTCGACATTGCCGCGCCTCGCCAGGCTGCGAGTAACCAGTTGCCGGTGAGCGGCAATGTGCGCGGGCGCTACAACGCGCTTTCCGGCCGCACCGATCTGGACGCGCTGAACCTCAACGCGCCGCACTCGCAACTGAATGCCACCGGCTCGCTTGGATCCACCACGGCGGCGCTGGCGTTGAAGGCGAACGTCACCAGCCTGACCGATTTCCAGCCGTTGCTCACGGGGATGGGTACGGCGACGCTGCCGCTGGAGTTGAACGGCAATCTGAGCTTTGATGGGACGGTCAACGGACGACTGCGGGCGCCGCAGATCGCTGGACACGTGCAGGCCACGAACTTCGCCTATCTCTACATGCCGGAGGCCAAGCCGGCGCAGGCGCAGCCGGTATCGACCGCGCCGCCAGAGACGAAGCATCGTTCGTGGCTGCACCCCAAGGGCGCGCCGCCGCCGCCTCCGCAACCGCCGGTCACGCAGCCGCGACGCATTCACATCGATCAGTTCAGCGGTGACGTGCAGTACTCGCAGGACCAGCTCACGCTGCACAAGGCCGTGGTGCAGGAGGGCGGAGCGCAGCTCAACATCGACGGCTCGACTACGCTGAACAAGGGCGAGTTCACGGATGCGTCGCAATTCCACGTGCAGACCACGGTTCACAACGCCGACGTCGCCGACATTCAGCACGCGGCGGGAACGAATTACCCGCTCACCGGCAAGGTGAACTTCACGCTGCAGGCTTCAGGAACGCTTGACGATCCGCATGGGCAGGGACATTTCTCGCTGACCGGCGGCGAGCTGCAAGGCCGGTCGATCAGGACCTTCACCTCGAACATCGTCTTTGCCAATCATGAGGGCGAGCTGAAGGACATTCATCTGCAAGCCGCACGCGGGAACGTGAGCGGGTCGGCGGCGTACAACCTCCGCACCGAGGAAGGCAAGCTCGACCTGAGCGGCCAGAGCCTCGACCTGGCAGACATTCCTGAGATTCAGCGGCCGCGTCTGCAGAGCGCGGGCATCGCCGACTTCACGGTGAAGGGCTCGGGCACGCTGGAGCATCCGGTGATCAACGGCCACGTGGAGATTGCCAGTCTGACTCTGAATGGCGATAAGGTCGGCAACCTGATCGCTGACGCCGTCACGCAGGGACGGCAGCTCACGCTGACCGCGCGTTCGCAGTTTCCCCAGGCGAGTTTCACCCTCGACGGCCACGTCGCTCTTGAGGGCAACATGCCCGGGTCGGCGACGCTGAAGTTCGCCAACCTTGATATGAATCCGTTCCTGCCGCAGGCGATACGAGGTGACGTCAGCAAACACGCGTCGCTGGACGGCGAAGCCGAGGTGTCGGGACCGTTCAAGCAACCCGAGTTGCTGCGCGGTGGGCTGCACATTAAGCAGTTCTCGGTGGAGGTGGAACACATCGCGTTGACTAGCGATGGGCCGATCGAGCTGACCTTGGCCAATGAGGTTGTCAGCGTGCAGCGTTGCACGCTCATCAGTGAGGATACGAACTTCGTCCTCAAGTGGCAACATCGACTTCAAGGGCGAGCGTCCGATCAACCTGCGCGCCACCGGGTCGCTGAACCTGAAACTGGCGGAGACGCTGGATCCCGACTTGACCTCGTACGGAATGTCGAACGTTAACGTGACGATCGGCGGCACGGTGGCGGAGCCGGCGATCTCGGGACGCGTGGATATCGCGCATGCGGGGCTGTCGATGATCGATCTGCCGGTTGGCTTCGGCGATCTGAACGGCACGCTGGCGTTCAACGAGGACCGGCTGGAACTGGAGAACGTTGAGGGCCGCATGGGAGGAGGACACGTCAAGCTGGGCGGCTTCGTCACCTACGGCGGCACGCTGGGCTTCAACGTGACCGCCGACGGAACCGACATACGCTTCCGCTACTCGGGCATCAGCGCAACCTCCGATCAGACGCTGCGTCTGACGGGGACGCAGGACAATGCGATGCTGTCTGGCAACATTACGGTGACGCGTTTTGCGCAGATTCCGTCCGCCGATCTGCAATCGCTGTTTGCGCAAGCCAGCGCTCCGGCGCGCATTCCCAGTCCCAAGTCGCCGCTGAACAACCTGCATCTGGAAGTAAGGATTCTTTCGACGCCGGAGCTGACGGTGCAGACCTCGCTGGCGAAGCTGTCGGGCGATGTTGACCTGCGTTTGCGCGGAACGGCGGCGCGGCCGGTGCTGCTGGGCCGGGTGAATATTGCCGAAGGCGACATCAAGCTGGCGGGCACGAAGTATCACCTGGAGCGCGGCGACATTACGTTCATCGATCCGGTGCGCATCGATCCGGTGCTCGATGTGGAAGCCACAACGCGAGTGCGCGATTACGACATCACCATCGGCCTGCATGGCACGCTGGAAAGGCTGAACACCACTTACCGTTCCGATCCTCCGCTGTCGAGCGACGACATCATCTCGCTGCTGGCCTTCGGCAAGACGCAGACGGAAAACGCCATGGGCAGCACGAGTGGAGCGTCGACAGGATTGGGACAGGGCGCGGGGGGCGTGCTGCTAAGCTCGGCACTGAATCAGACGATGAGCAGTCGCGTGTCGAAGCTGTTCGGCTCAAGTTCGATTCGCATCAACCCGTCGGTGGGCGGCGTGGAGAACGATCCCAACGCGCGCTTGACCGTCGAGCAGCAGGTGTCCAACGACATCACGCTGACCTACATCACCAACCTGGCGCGCTCGGCGCAGGAGGTGATTCAGTTTGAGTACAACATCAATAGTGAGTACACGCTGACCGGCATGCGGGATGAGAACGGGGTGGTGAGCTTCGATCTGCTGATTCGGAAGCGAAAGAAGTAGAGGCAGTGGCATCGGTTGACGGACTGAAGGCCCGAAGGCTCCGTGAAATCTTCGCGGGAAGAGACCGCAGATCCTTCGACTGCGCGTCCGCCGACTCGCAAAATCAGCGAGTCGAAAAAGCAGGCGGACGCTGCGCTCAGGATGACAATTCAGAAGGAATGGCCGTTTCTGCCCCCAGCGCATTCCAGGCGTTCCATGCCACGTCAACGGAAGGCGTGCTTCCCCGGGTCGCTGACAGTCAAGAGCCAACAGCCAACAGCCATAGCCACCCAACAGCGCCAGCTTCTACGCCTGGCCTTCGATCGCCAGCTTTCTTGCTGAGGCTATGGCGTCGCCGGGCTCGGGAATATCCACCAGCGGGAAGCCCAGCTTCTTCCATTCGTGAAATCCGCCCAGCAGAGGACGCACGCGGCGGATGCCATGTTTGCGGAGTTGCAGCGCCACCCGGGCGCTGGTCGCTTCGTTGGGTCAAGTACAAAAGAGGACGATGTCGCCGTCGCGGGTGATCTCGCTATTACGCGCCTCCAGGTCCTCAGGCGAGATTTGCAGCGCGCCGGGCAGGGTGCGCGGGTCGGTGAGGACATCCAGCGGATGGCGCAGGTCGATGATGACCGGGTGTTCGCCGGCTTCCAGTTCGTGTTTCAGTTCGTCGGGCGTGATGCGATCGCCCTTAACTTGCCGGATGAAGCGCTCGCGGTCGCGCCAGCGATAAAGAACGTAGGCAACCACTCCTCCCAGGAAGAGGAACAGCAGCCAGCCGCTGAACAGGTGCGCGTCGGCCACGACGCGGTCGAGCTGCTTGCTGAAGACGAAACCCAGCAGCGTGAACGACAGTGACCACAGCAGGCCGCCGATGAAATCGAAGAGAAAGAAGCGCTCGTAGGGTACGCCGACCATGCCGGCCAGCGCCGGAGCGGCGGTGTTCAGGCCGGGAACGAACTTGCAGATGAGCAGCGTGCGCGCGCCCCACTTTTCGAAACGGGTTTCGGTGCGGCGGACGCAGGAGTCAGGTTCGAGCGCGATGCGGCAGAGCAGGTTGAGAACGATGGCGCCGCGGCGCTTGCCGAAGGAGTACCAGAACAGGTCGGCTCCCATGCAGGCGGCGGTGGCTGCGAGGATGACCAGCGGAAAACTCATGCGTCCGCGCCCGGCCAGAGCTCCGGCGGCCAACAGCAGCGGCGTCGCCGGGATGGGCAGTCCACCCTGCTCGATCAGCACCCAGCCAAAGAGCAGGGCATAGCCGTACTGCACCACGAATTGGAGCGTCTCGGTCATTCGATCGCGTGGGAGAACTCCGCAGACTTACTGGATGCGCTGGTACCCCAGGAAGGTCCACTTGGGCGAAGTATATCGCAGTGGCCGGGATGGTGAGAGGCCACGCTTTAGGCGACCTCGAAAATAAGTTCGAGCTCAACCGGCACTCCAAGGGGCAGGCTGGCCACGCCGTAGACCAGGCGGCAGGGATTTTTCTCTTTTCCGAACACATTTTGCAGCAGCTCCGAAGCACCATCCGCGATCTTGGGCTGGTCGCGGACGTCGCCGACCGTCGCCACAGAAACTCCCAGCCGCACCACTCGCAAGATCCTGTCGAGCGAACCCAGATGTTGCTGCGCCACGGAGAGAGCGTTGAGAGCGGCCAGGTACGCCGCCTTGCGCGCCGCTTCCACATCCAGCTCGGCTCCAACGCGGCCGACGAACTTTGCAGTGCGTCCTTCCGTCGGAAGCATCCCGGTTAAGAAAAGCAGGTTGCCGGTCTGAACCGCTTCTGCGTAAATTCCGAAGGGCTCCGGAGCTCCTGGAAGTATCAGGCCGAGTTCCTGCAGTCGCCGCTCGGCACTCGGGAGGTTTGAATCCGGTTGGGGTGCGCTTGATGTCGGAGGGCTGGTGCTCATCATCATCTCCGGGAGTATCACAGCAGAAACGGTTGAGCGAAACAACTCGGCGAAGGCATCTCGATACCTAGGGATTGCCGGCCGTCTGGGTTCGTCGCTGACCTACTGCGGGGTATAAGCGGCTGGCGAGTCGAGCCGATGCGGCAATGGTCACCGCCCTCCAATTTGCGGAGGATGACCAGGGCGAGAGTTCCATCTGCTGCGCTGCGCTCAGCCAATCCTCTGCCGAAAGGCTGGCTCGTTCTGCGCCGTACAACTTCGTCACTGCGGCGACGAACGCAGCCAGTTCGCGGGAGGCGCTTTGCCACTGCTCAGCGTGGTTCTCGGCCGAGTCTGGTTGGTGGTCGTCCATGCGAACTCTCCTCAACACGAAGACGCCTGTGGCGTTCGCCATCGACGGAGCTCCTTGTTCAAAAATTGCTTCGCAAATTTCCTGTCACGGGCTGATTAAGCCAGAAGTGCTGGCCCTGCGCCATTGGACGAACGTATTGCCCAACACCAAAGGATGAAGTGGGGTGAGTAAATCTGAGATGGCGGGGCCGCCGATGATGGACAAGCCCATGTGCGGTAGTGCATCCTATTTCGAATCGGCCCCCTAACCTGACATCGCACGTGGGAGAGACAATGAAAGACCCCGCGGCTCCAATTCCTTTTGCCGGCTCTGTGCTCGGCGACACTCGACACATCTGCGCATTTTTTAATAGCGACGAGGAAGAGTATCAGGTCTTACTTCCGTTCATTAAGAGCGGGTTTGAATGCGGCGACAAAGCGGTTCATGTGGTGAATCCCGACAAGCGAGAGGACCATTTGCGGCGGCTTGCCGCGGCTGGGATTGACGCGGACGCAGCGCAAAAGACCGGGCAGCTCGACCTGTTGACCAATGACGAAGCCTATCTGCGTGAGGGCCGCTTCGATCAGGACCGCATGATCAAAGCCTTCGAAGAGATAGCGTGCACCAACGTCAAGCGGCGGTATCCCGTTAACCGCATTGTCTGCCGGATGGACTGGGCGGCGGATGAATCGCGGTTGAACGATGTGGTGGAGTTTGAATCGCGGGTCAACGACGTCTGGGCGCGCAGCCACGATGCGGTCATCTGCACCTATCATCTGCCGAAGTTCGGAGGAGACATCGTCATCGATATCCTGCGGACGCATCCCATGGTCATCATCGGCGGCATCCTGCAGCAGAATCCGTTCTTTGTTCCCCCGGCGGACTTCCTGCGCGAAAGGCGCGAACGACGGGCCGCCCGGACGACGGCTGCCTGAGCATGCCCGCGCGATCGCAGGATTACGCTGCTGAAAATCGGCACCTTCGGCGCTGCGTTAACGATCTGCTGAGCGTCCTCACGCTGCCTGCGTTGTGGATCGGTTACGAGCCTTTGAAGATCGTGGAGACGCTGGCTGACACTCTGGTCAGCATGCTCGACCTCGACTTCGCCTACGTGCGGCTCTACGAATCCTACGGCGAGGAGCCGGTCGACATTGTTCGAGCCCCTCACTTACCGCCAGACGCAACTTCATCACAAGTGATATCCAACCTTGTTCGCGACAGCGTCGTTGCGTCCGACAACCCAACGCAACGAATTCCAAACCCTGCCGGCGGTAACGACCTGGGAGTAGTAACGCTGCATCTTGGACTTCGCGGCGAAATCGGATTTGTTGTGGCCGCGTCGCAGCGGGCGAGTTTTCCGGAGGACACCGAGAAGCTGGTTCTAAGCGTGGCCGCTAATCAGACCTCGATAGGCCTGCACGAAGCGCGGCTCATGCTGGAGCAGAAGCGCCTGGCCGCCGAACTCGATCACCGGGTTGCCCTGCGCACGGCGGAACTGGCCGCCATCAACGAAGAACTCAAGAGGGAAGTTCTCGACCGTAAAAGGATCGAGGAACGACTGTTAGAGAGCCAGTCACTTCTCCTTAAATCGGAAGCCAAACTTCGCCAGGCCCTCGACACGATCCCGGTCATTGCCTGGTGCAACCTCCCGGATGGACCCAACGACTTTCTCAACCGCGTGTGGCGCGAATATACCGGCCTCTCGGAGGAAGCGTCGCATGGCTGGGGCTGGCAGGCTGCATTTCATCCGCAGGATCTGATTGCGCTTATGGAGAGATGGCAGGGGATGTTGGTGTCGGGCGAGCCCAGCGAGATTGAGGCGCGAATCCGCCGCCACGACGGCGTTTACAGGTGGTTCATGATTCGCGCTGAACCTTTGCACGATGAGGCCGGCAACGTCGTCCGATGGTATGGAACAAGCACGGATATCGACGATCGCAAGATCACGGAAGAGAAGCTGCTCCGCAGCGAAGCGTTCCTTGCCGAAGGCCAGTACCTGAGCCGCACCGGCAGCTTCTCCTGGCGCATTGACACTGACGAGATCACGTGGTCCGAGCAGCTTTACCGCATCTTCGAAGTCGAGCCGGGCACAACGGCGACGCTGGAATTGATCGGCAGCCGCTTTCACCCGGAAGATGCGCATATCCTGTCGGAGATGATCGAGCGCGTACACGGCGGCATCAGCGACCTGGAATTCGAGCACCGCCTGTTGCTTCCGGATCTCTCCGTGAAGTACCTGCACCTGATCGCGCACGCCAATCGCGACCATGAGGGACGATTGGAATACATCGGTGCGGTGCAGGACGTAACGCCGCGCCGTATGTCGGAGGAAGCTCTGGCCAATGCCAGGACGGAACTGGCGAAGGTGGCCCGGATGACGAGCCTGGGCATGCTGACGGCATCGATGGCGCACGAAGTGAATCAACCGCTGTCGGGCATCATGACCAATGCCAGCACCTGCCTGCGCATGCTGTCCGCCGATCCGCCCAACGTGGAAGGCGCGCGTGAAACCGCCCGGCGGACCATTCGCGACGGCAATCGAGCCTCCGACGTCGTCACCCGCCTGCGTACGCTGTACAGCAAGAAGGAGCCGTCGCTTGAATCGATGGACCTGAACACGGCTGCCCGCGAGGTTGTTTCCTTATCCCTGGCCGAACTGCAGAGGAACCGCGTGAATCTGCGTCAGGAGCTTGCAGACGATCTGCCGATGGTCAGCGGCGATCGCATCCAGCTGCAACAGGTCATCCTGAACCTGCTGCGGAATGGCGCCGACGCGATGAGCGGCGTAAGCGACCGCCCGCGAGATTTGCTGATCACCACGGAACGGCATGATGGGAACCAGGTGCGATTGAGCGTGAAGGATGCGGGAATCGGGTTTGCGCCTCAGGCTGCCGACCGGCTCTTTCAGGCGTTCTACACGACCAAGGACGACGGCATGGGCATCGGGTTGTCGATTAGCCGTTCCATTATCGAAGCCCATCAGGGACGTCTATGGGCGACGCCAAACGATGGTCCCGGGGCTACTTTCGCATTCGTGCTTCCCGGCCGTCCAGACGGTTCAACCGGGACAGACGCTGATGAACCGATGAAACCTGCGACGGACGCGGCTTAGGGCCTTTCGCCGCCCTTTGGTTGCGCACCCAATACCAAAGTACGATGGACGGGCCACTACGACGAGGCGCATTGTTGTCACCGGGAGCCTATGCGGTGACCAGTCCCACGGAGCGTCCGCTTCTTGCTGTCGTCGATGATGATGAGTCGGTGCGTGAGTCTTTGCCCGACCTGCTGAACGAATTCGGCTTTGCCTCGCGAACGTTTTCTTCCGCGGAAGAATTCTTGTCGTCCGACAGCCTTGATCAGACCCGATGCCTCATTCTCGATGTCGCCATGCCGGGCATGAACGGTCTGGATCTGCAACAGGTGTTGCAGCAACGAGCGCGGAGCATTCCAATCGTCTTCATCACCGCGCAGAGAGACCGGGCCACTCAGGAACGAGCCTTCCGGCAAGGAGCGGTGAGAGTGTTGCTCAAGCCATTCAGCGATACCGCTTTGCTGGAGGCCGTCAAGGCAGCGCTGCAGATGGAATGAACGCTCTGCAACGGAAAGTTTGTGGGGAATACAATGATTTCAACGGGCACACTTCGTCACTTTGTGGGGGTTTCGCCCATGTCGACTCCAATCCCCATCGTCTTCATCGTTGACGATGACGTCTCTGTGCGGGAATCGCTGGAACTGCTGTTTCGCAGCGAGGGCTGGCGGCCGCAGATGTTCGCCTCCGCGCAGGAATTTCTCGACGATCCTCGGCCTGCGGTTCCCAATTGCCTCGTTCTCGACGTTTCTCTTCCCGGCCTCAACGGTCTCGAATTACAGAAGCGTATTGCGGACGAGCGAACGGAGATGCCGATCATCTTCATCACCGGACATGGGGACGTGCCCATGACTGTCCAGGCCATGAAGGCGGGCGCCGTTGAATTCCTGACGAAGCCATTCAATGACGAAACATTGTTGACCGCGGTGCGGCAGGCGCTGGAGCGGAGCCGTCTTGCCATTGCCGGCAAAGCAGAGGCGCAGGGTCTTCAGTGCCGCTACGATTCGCTGACTCCTCGCGAGCGACAGGTGATGGCCCTGGTAGTCTCGGGCTTGTTGAACAAGCAGGTTGGCGCCGAGCTTGGAATCAGCGAGATCACGGTAAAGGCGCACCGCGGCCAGGTGATGCAGAAGATGAAGGCCGACTCTCTGGCCGACCTGGTGCGGATGGCGTCGAAGCTTCGTGGCACAGCAGCTTAACCGACTTGCGGTAGTCGTTCCTCGTCCTTATTTCCATCCATGCATACGAAGGTATCGACGATACCATCGTCTGATTGTCCCGCTGCTTCCGTTCTGATGTGATGTCGTCGGATTGATTCATTCAAGACCTTGCTATGCAGTGCTGCGGTACGGTGCGGAGGTGTCATCATGACTGAATCTTCTGATCTTCGACTGAAGAGGCTGCCGCTCAATAACGGACGGGGCAGTCTGCCTGCACTCGGTTTTGGCACGCTGATCCCCGATGCTGCCCAGACCATCACTGCCACCAAAGACGCGCTGGAAGCCGGCTTCCGGCACTTCGACTGCGCGGAGCGATATCGGAACGAGAGCGAGGTAGGCGAGGGATTGCGGTCGGGAATGGCGGCTGCGGGAATTGGGCGCAGCGATATCGTTGTCACTACAAAGTTGTGGAACACCAATCATCGGCCCGAGCGCGTAGGGCCGGCTTTTGAGGCGAGCCTGAAAAGACTCGGACTTGAGTACCTGGATCTTTATCTCATCCACACTCCATTTGCCTTTCAGCCGGGAGACAACCAGGACCCGCGAGATCAAAACGGCAATGTCATTTACGACAGCGGAGTGACTTTGCTGGATACGTGGAGAGCCTTGGAAAGTCTGGTGGACCATGGCCGATGTGGGGCCATCGGGCTTTCGGACATCAGTTTGAAAGAGCTCGCGCCAATCTACGAGGCAGCGCGAATCAAACCCGCGGTCGTCCAGGTGGAGTCCCATCCTTATCTGCCGGAAACCGAGCTTCTGGAATTCTGCCGGCCGAGAGGAATTGTTTTGCTGGCCTTCGCTCCCTTAGGACACGGCCTGAAACCAGGACTGCTGGAAGATCCGGTCATTTCCGCAATCGCTGCACGGGTTGGCAAAACCCCGGCACAGGTTCTGTTGGCGTGGGCGATACAGCGCGGCACCGCCGTACTGACCACACCTAAAACTTCAGCCCGAGCGCAGGAAAATTTCAATATCTCCGCCCTGCCCGAAGATGCGTTGGCCGAAATTAATCGCATTGAGATTCGGCAGAGACTCAACCCGGTCGTGACGACAGGCGTTCCGGGTTTTATCGGGCGAGTTAGATAGCAAAGCCGGTCGCCGAATTCGAGCACGTTGTTCGCGAAAGGTGAAGTTTCCATGCTGTCGAAGTGCGCTAATCCGGCTTGCTCGAACGTATTTCGCTATCTCCGCGAAGGGAAGCTGTTCTTGATTGAATTCGAGGCGAGGCCAGGCAAGTCAGATGCAGCTTCGCAGAAAGCTGGTAAGTGTCGCGCGATTGACTATGCCTGGTTGTGCTCCTCGTGTTGTCGAGATATGACTGTTGGCATTGACGATGAAGATAAGGTGAGGGTCATTCGCAAATCCGAAGAACAAAGGTCGCGAGCCGGAAGCGCCTGATGCGATATCCTCGTGGACTCCTCTGATTTCTGTTTGATTGAGGCAGGTCTATGGCACTGATTGAAAAGCTCGACACTCACCACAAGGCTCTCACCCTCAATCTGGACCAGGCAGTTTTTGGCTCCTTCGCGGAAATCGGCGCTGGCCAGGAGGTCGCGCGCTGGTTTCTTATCGTGGGAGGCGCCTCCGGAACCGTCGCCAAGACCATCTCTGCCTATGACAAAGAGGTCAGTGACGACCTGTATGGCGGCGGCTCGCGCTACGTATCCCGGCAGCGACTCGAGGCCATGCTGGATCGCGAGTGGACCCAGCTTCTCAATCAGTTGTCCACGTCGCGTGGACCGCACACTCGTTTCTTTTCGTTTGTGGATACCGTCTCCGCGCGAAACTATGCCGGGACGAATGAACCTCACGGCTGGTTGGGCCTGCGATTTCAGCAGCAGCCAGGCGGGCAGCTCAACGAGATACTGCTGCATATCAATTTGCGGGACCCGAGCAATGTCCTCCAGCAGGAAGCCGTCGGCATCCTGGGCGTGAACTTGATCTACGCTGTCTTTTATCAATTGCAGATAGCGGAACAGTTCCTTGAGAACCTGGCGCAGGATGTCGAAAAGCGAATCGAAATTGATTATGTGGCGCTGCGTGGACCCGCCTTTGAGAGCTGGGACCAACGCGCGCTTCTGGTGAGCCTGGTATGCAAAGGCTTCGCGCAAGCAGTGTACTTCCCATCGAAGAGCTTGCCCGTTCCGCCGACGGAAGTGCTTCACAAGCGTCCCGTCGTACTGGCGCCGGGATACTTCGTGCATATGGACCCGAGCCACGCGGAGATCCACGAACGCATGTTGGCTTCGGGAATTCGGCAACTTCAAAAAGAATTAGGGGACGCCAAGTCCGCACCGAAAGGTTTTTTCTGTCTTACCCTTACGCCGTCCGATGCGAAGCAGCCGCCTCCGCAGGTCCCTGACCTGCTCCATCGTATCGACGCGCTGCGCTCGCATGGCGGCGACGTGCTGCTGTTCCGCCAACAGGAGCTCTATGCGATCACCGATTTCGTAAACCGCTACACACAAGAGCTTGTGCGCTTCGTTGTAGGCCTGTCGGTTGTCATTCACGCGTTTGAAGATCGCTACAGCAAGCTGGGCGGCGGCTTTCTTGAAGCGCTGTCTCGCCTACTCGCAAAGAATGTCCGCATTTATGCTTATCCCATGGCTATGGCGGACCTCAAGCAGACGATCCAGAATCTTTCCGCCACCGATTGGGAATGGGACGAAACCGATGGATGGGTGTCGGCCAGCCAGTTGCGTCCCAAGCCGCCGCGAGGACATCTCTACGCTTATGTTCTCGATAGCAATTTCCTGGTGCCAATACAAGAAACGTCTGGCTGATACTTCGACTGTTTGCCTGATGGAGAACGTATGTCGCCGATGACGCCGCAGGCTGCGCGGCTTCCCGCCTCTTTACTTAGCTTCTGCGGCCAAAATTCTGGTCAGGATGGCAAACAGTCCGCTCACGGACATGCCACACATCAGCATTCCGGTAACACCCTCGACCGGTCCCAGCGATCGCCAACTCTGCGGCAGGAGAACGTCTCCGTACCCTACGGTCGAGTAGCTGGCGGCTGAAAAGTAGAAGGAGACTTCCCACGAGGGAAGGCATTTCCAGTGATAAAAGCAGGACCAGAGCAGAATCTCCAGGATTTGCAGAACAATGATCACGACTGCGAAGCGAATCATCAGAACGGCGGAATGCCAGGGACTTAATCTGATTGTGCTTCGCTCAAGGAAGGTTCTAGCCCAGTGAATGAGAATTGCCATCCCCGCGCATTGCACCCACAACGTCAGCGCTATGAGGATTGTTGCTGCGCCGGCTCTGTCCGCAAATCCCATTATGTCTGCCTGCCAATCTGCCGAACGCAGTCCGCGAGCACCCCAGCGACAAACGAATCGCCTCGCTCCGTACTGAGCATTGCGTCAAACAGGTGGCGCTCCGGCCAATTCAGATTCAGGTATCTCTTAACGAACGCGGCGCGATCTCGATCAATCGTGTCGACGTCTTCGATTGCCTTTTCCTGCGTAGTTCCTGCGGCGATCAGTCTCTCGATCTTGGACGTGCGCGAAGCGTACAGAAACGCCCGGAATACATCTTTGCGAGTGCGAAGAAAATATTGCGAGCCGCGGCCGACGATTACACATGGGCCGCCGGAGAGTGCGTGATTGACCACTTGTTCTGAGACGGTGGCGATTCGGCGGGCATCGAGCAGTTCCAAGCGATCGGTCGGTGGTAGGCCTCCCTCGAAAGCTCCTCGAAGAAACGACTGAAAGACTCGATAAACCGCAGGATCTCTTCTCCATTCCCGTTGCTCGACGACTTGCGGCGTGCTGTGGGTCAGCCGCGCAATCTCCTGCGTGAGTTCGTGGTCCCAAAGCTTCCAACCCAGAAGTTCGGCCAGCTTTGCAGCAATCGCCGAACCACCACAGCCAAATTCGCGCTCGATCGATACGGCTTGAATCATCATGACGTTACCTAACCCGCCGCCACCTGGCCACCCGCTCCCGGGTCATTCTTCTTCAAGAAAAACGCGAGTACAAACATCAGGGAGGACAGGGCGCCCAAGGTCCAAAAGATGTCCATGTAAGACAGTGCTCCGCCTTGCCGATGCACCAGTTCGTAGAACCTTGCAATCGCCTGGTTGTGGGCGTCCTCGGCTCGAAGTCCGGAGTGCGCGATCTTTGCGCTCAGGGCACGCAGCGCCGAACGATATTCCGGGGAACCGGGAATGAGATGGCCGACCAGGATTTGCTGATGATATTGGGCACGCCGCGCAATCATGGTAGTCACGACCGAAGTTCCGATGCTTCCGCCGATGTTGCGCATGAAGTTGATGATGCCCGAAACACTATTGCCTTTCTCCTCGGGAATGCCGATGTAACCGGCTGCCGTGATGGGGACAAATAAGAATCCGATTCCTATGATTTGGGTGACGCGCAGCCACATCGCAAAGCGGAAGCTGACAAACAAATCAATCTGGTGGGCGGAATAGAACAGTCCGACGGCCAGGCACAGCCATCCCGTCGCGATCAGCCATCGGGCTTGAATCTTTGAGGTCAGCCGGCCGACGATGGGCATCATTACCAGCAAGACAATGCCGCCGCCCGAGAGCACCAGACCCGCAAGCTCGGCGGTGTAACCCATCAGAGTCTGCAGAAATTCCGGGAGCAAGACCAGGGTACTGAAGAGCATGAAGCCCATCATGAACATCATTAAGTTTGCAGCCGCAAAGTTGAAGCTTTTGAACATGCGGACATCGATGATCGGCTCTTTACGAAACCATTCCCAAATGACCAGCCCGACCAGGCAAACCGCTGCGGTGATCACCAGGGTGGTGATGAAATGCGACCCGAACCAGTCGTCTTCCTGCCCCTTGTCCAGAAGCACCTGCAGCGAACCTACTCCCAGCGCCAGCAAAGATATTCCGAAGTAGTCAACCCGGATGCCCCCGCGCTTCAATCGATGGAGGAACGGCGGATCTTCGACCAGGATGTGAGTCAAGTAAAGGGCGAGAAGGACCGCAGGCAGGGTGATGAAAAATATCCAGCGCCAGGAGTAGCTATCGGTGATCCAGCCCCCCAGCATAGGGCCGACGGTCGGAGCGAGAACCGCTGTAACGCCATAGACAGCAAACGCCTGGCCGCGCTGCTCTGGAGGAAACGTATCGTTGAGAATCGCCTGCGCCATCGGTTGCAATCCACCGCCGCCGATGCCTTGCAGAGCTCGAAAGAACAGCAAGAGCGGCAGGCTGGGCGCTAAACCACAAAGCAGCGAGCTGATCGTGAAGATGCTGAGCGACATCATGAAGTACCGCTTGCGGCCGATCATTTCCGCGAGCCATCCGCTGATGGGGAGCACGATCGCGTTGGCCGCCAGGTACGAGGTGAGTACCCAGGTGCTGTCGTCGTAGCTGGCTCCCAGGCCTCCGGCGATGTAAGGCAGGGCAACGTTCGCCACGCTGGTGTCCAGCACTTCGACAAACGCGGCGATAGACACAGTGGCGGCAATCGCCCAAGGATTAAACTTGGGGCGCCAGACGACTTGCTCCGACGGAAGAGTCAGCGAGGCGGTGCTCATCGCAAGTAAACTTTGGCTTCTACGTTCATGCCCGGGCGAAGCTGATGGTCACGGTTTTCGCCTGGCTCCAGAACGATCTTTACGGGAACACGCTGAACGATCTTCACGTAGTTGCCGGTTGCGTTCTCCGGTGGCAGCAAGCTGAAGATGGGACCCGTCCCTCCCGCAATGCTGTCGACATGACCGTGGTAGGTGCGGTCGTTTGAGTCGAGGACAATTTCGGCTTTCTGGCCCACCCGCATGTGTTTGAGTTGCGTTTCTTTGAAGTTTGCCGTGATCCACACTTGATCCAGCGGCACCACGGTAAGCATTTGTTCGCCGGGCTCGACATTCAATCCCACGACCACACTCTTCGTCACTTCACCGCTGACCGGCGCTAATATTTTGGTGTATCCGAGGTTGAGCTCAGCCTGGGCGAGTTCGGCGCTCTTCTGGCCTACGTCGGCGGCGGCGGAGAGCGCGCGAGCGCGCGTAGAAGCTACCCGCTGCGGGCCGGCCTGGGCGGATTCATTGCGCGCAATCGTTTCGACCAGCCGGCTGCGCGCCTCCGCAACATTTTGTTCGGCGGTCGCCTCGTCCGCCTTGGCGGCCGATACCGCAGCAGTATCGGTTTGTGCCGCGGCTACCGCGTAGTCGTAAGTCTGCTTTGGGACTTCGTCTTTCACCAGCAGCAGGTGGTAGCGCTGAACGTCGTCCTGCGCCTTCACATTTTGCGCTTCGGCTTCCTGGATGCGCGCCTGCGCGGCAGCAACTTGCTTCTCACCGGCGGCGATTGCGGCTTTGGCATTTTCGATGTCCGACGAGGTGAACTTCAGTTGGCTGGCGGTGTCTACCGAGCTGATAGGTACATCGATGTTGAGCGCGCGGGCAGCAGCCTGCGCAGTCTCGAGATCCGCCTGTGCCTTCGACACGGCGACTTGATAATCCTTCGGATCAATCTCTACGAGTGGTGCGCCTTCCTGCACAAACTCGTTGTCTCCCACGTGCACCGCTTGCACGTAGCCGGAGATACGAGCGCTCACGGGGTAGAGATGAACATCGACTTGCGCATCGTCGGTGCTTTCGAAGCCCGAAAAGTAATGCCAAAGAATAAGGCCGCCAATCAAAACCACGATTACGGCCGCGCCGATGATCCATCGCTTATGAGAGCGCCGGCTTGGATACACGACAGGCGCCGTCGTGGCGGCGTTCTCCTTGGCGCTATTGGGGGTTGAGGACGATGAACCGTCCGGATGCTTGGTAGTCTCCTGGTCGGGCATCTTATTGTCCTTTCAAATACTGCGCGTAGTTCGATTCCGCGAAACCGATGGCTCGCGCCAGGGAGATTTTTGCTGTGTTGTAGCGGTAAAGGCTGGCGATATACGCGTCATTGGCGTCGGCCACGGACTCCTGCGCCTGCACCACTTCGATGTTGTCAGTCACTCCGGAAGCGAAACGATCGCTGGATTGCTGCAGAGTCTCAGCCGCGAGCCGTACGGCATTTTTCTCAACCGCAACTTCCTCGGCAGTATCTTGCAAATCCAGGAAAGCGTCACGAACCTGCTGATCGATGTTGGCGCGCAGGTCTGCCAAGCGTTGCTCGGCCTTCGCCAGAAGGGAATCGGCGACAAGGTTATCTCCGTGAACGCGGCCTCCCTGAAAGACGGGCAGTCGCAGCACTCCGGCGGCATTTAACGTGCCGTGGCTGGTACCGGGATTGGTGCCGATGTCTCCGTAATCAACGAGGGCTGAGACTGTTGGATAGCGCTCGGCGGAAGCCGCCTTCTTTTGCAACTCAGCGGAACGGACTTGCTCGGTCAGACTCTGATAATCGGCGCGTGACGCGTAAGCCTGCTGCAGCGCTTCGTCGAGAGTCGAAGTGGTGAGCGGTTTGTAGGCAACGTCGGTGGTGATGTCGAATGTCTGGCCCGCAGGCAGTCCAATCGCCCGCGCCAAAACCAATTTCTGCTTAGCCAGATTGTTTCGCGCGACGATCAGCCGCTGTTCGCGCGCTTGCAGCTCAACGTCGGACCGCAGCACGTCAACCGCAGCCGCCAGCCCGGCTTGCTTCTGGTCGGTCGTCTGGTTGAAGAGTACTTTAGCGGTGTCGCGCTGAGCTAGGGACGATGCGACTTGCGACTGGTCAGCAATGACCAGCAGGTAATTCGACACCACGACCAGGACAATCAGCTCGCGGGCATTCTTGTAGCTGTATTGCGCCGACTTCACTTCTGTAGCCGAAGATCGCGCGCGCTCGATCGACTCCCAATTGAATACGGATTGGTCAAGATAAGCGCGAGTGTCGAAAACTCCGAACGGGCCGATGATGGGCGGAACACCTGGAACAGGAATATTGATGCCGATGGTCGTTTTGATATCAACCTGGCGCACGCCGAAACTTGTCGCGGTAGTTACGTTGGGCAGCAGCGCGCTGAGTGCCTGCCACCGTTCGCCACGCGCGCCGGCGACCGAGTCGTTGGACAGCAGGCCACCGAGATTCTGCCGCAGACCGCGCGCTACGGCGTCTTCGAGCGAGAGCTGCAACGGCGTTGAGCTGGCTGCGCCCGTAGGCACTCCGCCGAGATAGGGGCTCTGCGACTGAGGGTCTGGGGAATAGGTCTCTTGCGCAGCAAAGCTGGCAGCACCGTAGGAACCTGTGCGCGGGCTCGTGGCAGACTGTCCAAACAGCGTAGCCGCTGTGAACAGCGATAGACAGAGGCCAATCAGCTTACCGATTAACTTTGCACGATCTCCAGTCGACTTCATCGAATCCCCGGAATTCACAATGCTCTTCTCCGACGGCGCAACCACGACAGCAGAGCAACTGTCGCGACCGGTTATGAACCAGTCCGCCTTACATTGCCCTGCCGCCGTGTTCCCATTAGCCGGAAGTCACTGTGCGAGCGATTAAGCCAGATGAGAGGGAGCAAAACAATTGAACGATGGTATTGGGGATACCTTGGTATTGATCGCGATCCGTATCGGTGGATGACCGATATCGCTGCCGTCATAGCAGCGAAAGATAGGGTAGTCGGATAACTACGGCTCGGTGACTGATCGTATCGGTCTTACTTGTGTCTGAGGCGGGTGCCCGATCCATAGGGCATTTACGAGCCGGCCAACCAATACTTTGGCGTTCGGCTAGTTCTCAGCAAGGCGAGCAGTTAGTTTGATCGGGCTTACTTTCAGGAAGGTCTTCCCGTGTTTGGCTCGGAGGAGGTATACCAGCTCAGCTACTTGTTTCAGGTGTCACCGTGGCTATTGGTTCAGCCTGACTCCCGGTCCTGCGTCGACGTCGGCGCCAACCCTCAAATCGCGAATGCTGCGGTACTGGGATTTCCGCACTAACGTTATCTTCTACAGCGATTGGAGAATGAGAAACGAGTTGTTACACTCCAAACAATTCGTACATCTTCTTCCCGGCACCCATCACTTCGTCGTTCACTGGTGCCGTGCCCATCAGGTTCTTGGTGTTTTCCAGCCATTTCTTCACCGATGATTTGTCGGGGTCCGGATACTCAGCCAATTCGTCGCGCACTTTCCACAGATCGCGCTGAGTCTTGCTAAGGAATCCATCCTGGACTTCTGACGAATTCAGCTTCTCGATTACCTCGTCGAGAGCCGAGATGCGTACCTGCCGGTCGGTGAACGATTCGCCGATATCAATGTTGAGGACCGAATCCCCGTTGCCGTTGCTGCTGTCCTCCGCGATCAGATGGGAGGCATCGCCGGAGGCAGGCTCGGTGATCGCCTCGGCGGTCAGCATCACGCTGGGCCCAGGCAATGCCGGGAAGGAGCGAACGTTGGCGATGAGGCTTTCGTAGTGCCGCACGGCATTGCGCGACAGGTTGTAGCTGTGCTGCAGAAAGGCGATTCGATTCTTCAGCAAAGCAACCAGCAGAGTATGTTCTTCAGCACTGGTGATAACCGGCATGTGGTCGAGGAACTCAATGTCTTTGCTTCTGACCTGTTCCACGTAGTCTTTGAAATCGCGCCTTACCCGCTCCGAACCCACCACGAGTCCGTTGTTTTTGATCGTAAATTTAAACGCAATTCGACCATCGAACGATGAGTCGATGGAGAAAGCAATGTCGTAGCCCTTGAGCTTGGCGTAATCCTCAAAGCCCTTCAACAGATCATGGAAGAGTGGGCGCTCTTTCTCTGCCATCTCTACAACGATATAGCCGCCGGAACCGGCCCCGGAATTGGTCGCCGTCAATCGTTCCTCAACCGTGCGCAACGATTCCTGCCGGGCCAGCCGTTCGGCTTCCAACCGGCGCTCTTCCAGTTGGAGGCGCTTCATTTCAAAGTCTTCCTGGTTGCGCTGGCCGACGAGTTTCAACTTCAACTCGCGCTGGCGCTCCCGGTCCCAGATCACAAACCCGAGCGTTGCGAATGCCATTACAAACGCGGCTACCAGGAACAGACTGAGATTGATCGTTTTGTCGATAGGCATGTTGGTTAGCTCCACAATCGTCTTCGTAACGGCTGCTACGCCGAACGGGCCGAGCCCTGTGTGCTGGAGTCATTCTGACGCATAAGCGCCGCCAACGGCGGTGTTATACACGTAACCTTTATGGTTCGGGGAGGCTTGGCTCAGTCGAAAGGAGGCAACCAAAGCAGGAGTGCCGTCACGCGGCGGCGGAGAGATTCCGGAAACATCGTTTCAGGAATCGGCGTCGGCACTGCAGAGGAGGTCCGGAATCAGCTATAAGAGATGCGTGAGCGCAAGCACATTAGGATTGCCTGCAAAAACAGCTTTAATAACCGGTGCGTCCAGCGGCATCGGACTGGAGTTGGCACGGCTGTTTGCTGCCGACCATTACAACCTGGTGCTGGTGGCCCGCACCCGAGCCGCGCTGCAGCAACTCGGCGAAGAATTGCAGGCGCAGAACGGCGTTGCGGTTCGCATCTCGCCCAAGGATCTCGCGCATCCAGCTTCTCCGGTTGAACTGTTTCAGGAACTGCAGGAGGCCGGCATTGCCATTGACGCGCTGGTGAACAACGCCGGCTTCGGCGGCAGCGGTCCCTTCGTGCAGACGGACTGGCATCACGAGGCCGAGATGATTCAGGTCAATATCGTCGCGCTCACGCATTTGACCAAGCTCTTTCTGCCGCAGATTGTCGCGCGCAAAGGAAAGGTGATGAACGTCGGCAGCGTCGCCGCGTTCCTGCCCGGGCCGTATACGGCGATCTATTACGCCAGCAAGGCCTATGTGCTGCACTTCACGGAAGCGATTGCCGAGGAGGTGAGTGGAACCGGCGCGGTTGTGTCCTGTCTGTCGCCCGGGCCTGTGGAAACCGGATTCCAGAAGCGCGCCCATTCGGGTGGCAGCAGCCGCGCTAACGCGCCGCTGTATCTGGATGTGAAAGACGTAGCGCGCGCCGGCTATGACGGAATGAATCAAGGCAAGCGGGTCGTCATTCCGGGATGGAAGAATCGCGCGTTGACGGAACTGCTACGGTTGTTCCCGCGCAACACCGTTACCAGGGCAGTCGGCCGCATGTATAAGAGCAAGAAAGCCGGAAACTAGCGGCGAGATCTCAGGAAGTTTGGGCTGCGATTTCGGTCTTCGCGTTTTTCCCGCCTGCGTTCTGTAGATAGTCCCCGATCAACCGGCGCACCTCGGCTGCATTTTGCATTTGCAGTGCCGTGGCGGCCAGCTTCTCCAGTTGTGCCAGTTCCAGTCCCCGGAACAATGCTTTGATCGCAGCGGCTTGCTTTGGCCGAACGCTCAGACTGCGAATGCCGAGCCCGACGAACACCGCGGCTGCGAGCGGATCGGAAGCCGCATCTCCACAGATGGAGACATGACGATGGCGCGGCTTGGCGCCTTCAGCCACCACGTGCATCAACTGGAGCACGGAAGGATGCAGCGCGTCCTGCAGATCGGCGACGTTCGCGTTGCCGCGCTCGGCCGCCATGGTGTACTGCGTGAGATCGTTGGTCCCGATGCTGAAAAAGTCGAGCTCTTCGGCCAGTTTTTTAGCCAAGAGCGCAGCTGCGGGCACCTCGATCATGATGCCGCGCTTGACGGGCCAGAGGTGCTCGATTTTTTCTGCCTGTAGTTGCTGATGCGCCTGGTCGAGCAAGCGCAGCGCCGCGCGGGTTTCCTCGAGCAACGCGATCATGGGGAACATCAGCCAGATATCATGGCCGACGCCGGAGCATAAGATCGCGCGGAGATGTGGGAGGAAGAGTTCGGGCGATTGCAGCGACAAGCGAATGCCACGCACGCCGAGGTAGGGATTGTGCTCCTCGGGCTGCGCCAGGAAGGGCAGCGGCTTGTCGGCGCCGACATCGAGGGTGCGAACCGTAATGGGGCCGGAGAGCGGCTGGTACATTTCGCGCAAGGCGCGGACCTGCTCGTCTTCGGTGGGCGCATCTTTCTGCGAGGCGAAGAGGAATTCCGTGCGCAGAAGTCCGACGCCCTCAGCACCGTTCGCTGCGGCAACCTGGGAGTCGCGGGCGTTGCCGACGTTGGCGAGAACTTCTATGCGCGCGCCGTCGAGCGTGATGCTGGGTTGCGTGCGCGTGACCTCGGCTTCACGTCTTGCCTGTGCCTGCGCCTCTTTCATGTTTTTCAGCGTTGCGAGAATCTCGGCGCTGGGATCGATCCAGAACTCTCCCGTCGAGCCGTTGAGTGCGACAGTCTTGCCGCAATCGCCGCCTCCAATGCCTGTGGCTCCGACCACCATCGGGAATGCCGAGGGTTCGCATCAGAATCGCGCTGTGCGCGGTCGCACTTCCCTTGGTGGTGATGACGCCGAGAACGGTAGCCGGATCGCACGCGGAGGCTTCGCTGGGAAGCAGTTCGTCGGTAAAGAGCACCGCTGGTTCCTTGAGGTCGATTGCGGGCGCGGCGGACTCGCCTTGCAGTTGCCGAAGGACGCGGCGCGCAATGTCCCGAACATCGGCGGCGCGCTCGCGCAGGTACGGATCGTCCATCGCTTCGTATTGAGCTGCGAGTTCGCGGGTGACTTCCATCCAGGCGCGGCCTGCGGACGTGCTCCCATCTTGCAGAGTTGCGCGCGCATTGGTCTCTACGATGGGATCGGAGAGGATCAGCGCTTGCGCTTCGAGAATTTCGTTAGCTCCTGCGCCGCGTTTGGCCTGTTGAACCTCGTCGCTTACAGCTTTCATCGCGGCCGCGAGCTTGCTCATCTCGGTTGCAGGATCTCCGCTGGATTGATCGTCTGCGATGAGCTCCGCGGGTTGCAACGTGGCGAGAGTTCCGATCGCGATGCCGTCGGAGCCGGGAAAACCGTGCGCGCCGGCCCCGGCTTTTGGCGCAGGCGCCAGGGTGGCAGGCGCTGCGTCGGGCTTGTCGCCGAAGTCGATTGCCGCCAGCTTGCGAACGGCATCGAGCGCGGCCGCGCAGTCGTGGCCGCGACAGACAACTTTGATCTGGTCACCCTTGCGAATCTGTAGCAGCGAAAGGCTGGTGAGGCTGCGTGCCGAAGCTGGGCCACGATTTCCGGTGAGATTCGAGACTTCGACGGCGCTGGAAAATCGGCTGACGGTCTGCACCAGCGCAGCCGCCGGACGAGCGTGAAGCCCGTGCTGATTCGCGATGTCCAGCACAAGTTCCGCAATCTCGTCCGGCTTTCCTGTCAGGGGCTGTGCTGTTGCAGAGGGAAGCTCTGCGGCAGGTTCAACTCCAAGCTGCTGCTGCTTTGGTGCGAGGCCGAGTTCCGCTTCGGCAGCGACTTCGTCCAGGCTTCCACCGGTAGAAGCGCGTACGGCTGCGGCAATCGCGCCTTCGACGAGCGGAGCAGGGCACAGCCGGATGGGCTTATCGGCAGGGGACTCGAATAACTCGAGGGCAGTTTCCGCGCTGAGAACGGCGCTGCCCAGATCCATCAGGACGAGCACGCCTTCGGGGCAGTCCAGGCTTTGCAGTACTTCGGAGATGTGAACCGCGTCGGTGCCCAGCTCGTCGTGAGTTTCGCCGACACCCCCGGCGACAGCGACAGGAAAGTCGGGAGTGGTCATTTGCAGAACCAACTCCCGAACCGCTTCCGCTAATTTCTTGCTATGCGAAACCAGGACCAGGCCGACCATGCGAGTCTCCGATACGTGGAGCTAACCTTGGCACGCCGAGGCCAGAGCTTGCAACAATAGCCAGCTCGAGGTGGCGCCGGGATCCTGATGTCCGATGCTGCGTTCGCCCAGATAGCTGGCACGGCCCTTGCGCGCCTGCAACGGGATGGTAGCTTCGGCCGACTTGTGAGCCTGCTCAACTGCGGCCTGGACCGCGGCGGAGATGTCGCTGTCAGGTGCAGCACGATAGGCTTCCAGCGCGGGTACCAGTGCGTCGACCATAGTCTTGTCGCCCAGCTGAGCCTTACCGCGTTTTTGGATGTCAGCCAGCCCCTCGGTGAGGACTTCGCCGAGTTCGGCCTTGCTCAATTTCTCTTTGCCCGTGGAAGCCTTGCTTAGCGCGAGGAAGAAGCCGCCATAGAGCGGGCCTGCGGCGCCACCGACGGACGAGAGCAGGGTCATGCCGATCAGTTTGAAGAGCGACGACAGATCGGCAGGAGCGGGGCCGGCATCCAGCTTTTTTTCGATGGCGGCAAAGCCGCGGCGCATGTTTTCGCCATGATCGCCGTCTCCGATTGCGGTGTCGAGCTCGGTTAACATGGTGGCGTTTTCAGCAATAGAAAGCGCGGCCGTTTTAATCCACGACCGCGCGTTGTCCAGACTTAAATATTCCATGACGTTTTCTAGCTGTCTCAGCCCCAGCGAAGCGCCGGAGTGTCAACCGGAGCGTCCCAAAGTTTACAGAGTTGATTATCCATCTGCAACATCGTGATCGAGGTGCCGGCCATCTCCAGGCTGGTGATGTACGAGCCTACCAGATTGCGAACGACCGTGAGTCCGTGCTGCTTCGCGATCAGTGCTGCTTTGCGGTAGATGATGTAGAGCTCGATCAGCGGTGTGCCGCCCATGCCGTTGACGAACAGCAGAACGTCATCCCCCTTCTTGAAGGGCAGATCGCTAAGGATGGGTTCCATCAGCATCTCGGTGATTTCGTCGGCGCTGGCGATTTTCACGCGCCGGCGTCCGGGCTCGCCATGAATGCCGATGCCGACTTCCATCTCGTCATCGGGCAGATCGAACGAAGGCTTGCCGGCGTGCGGCACGGTGCAGGCGGTTAAGGCCATGCCCATGCTTCTGCCGCTGTTGCGAATGCGATCGCCCAGGGTTTTGATTTCCGCCAGCGTAGCTTTCTGCTCCGCGGCAGCCCCCAGCAGCTTCTCCAGGATCACCGTGAGGCCAACGCCGCGACGGCCCGCCGTCCACAAGCTGTTCTCGACCGCGACATCGTCGTCGGTAAGAACGCTCTGCACGTCGATGCCTTCGGCCTTCAGCATGTCGGCGGCCAGATCGAAATTCATGACATCGCCGGTGTAGTTCTTGACGATGTGCAGGATGCCGGCGCCACCGTCAACGGCCTTGCTGGCTTCGAACATCTGATCCGGGGTGGGGCTGGTGAAGACCGCGCCCGGGCACGCTGCGTCGAGCATACCTTTGCCGACATAGCCGCCGTGCATAGGCTCGTGGCCGCTGCCGCCGCCGGAGATCAGGCCAACCTTACCTTTTACCGGAGCGTCTTTGCGGACGATGTAATTGGGATCGTAATGGATGCGGAGACGGTCGCCATGTGCCGCTTCCATACCCTCAAGAGCTTCCTTCACGACCTCCTGAGGGGAGTTGATGAGCTTCTTCATAACACCAGTGTGAACCTCTGGCACTTGCCTACCTCCTTGTAACGAATTACTTGAATCGGTTGGTGAGAGGCTGTGGCTTTCCACGGCTGGCGCCGCCCGTACAGGCGACGCCAGCGCGAAGAGAGTGGTTCTTAAGAATTACAGCTCAATACTTAATGAGGTGAATGCTCGCGGCAGCGATGGCGCCACCGATAAACGGTCCGATAATCGGAACCAGAGCATAACCCCAATCGGAGCCACCCTTACCGGGGATGGGCAGCACAGCATGAGCCAGGCGTGGACCGAAGTCACGAGCCGGGTTCATAGCGTATCCCGTCGGGCCGCCAAGGCACAGACCGAGTACCCAAACCAGGCAGCCCCACAGATAAGGAGCGAAGCCCGGAGGCAGACCGTTCACCGAAACTGCCGTAGCGCCGAACGCGAAGCCGACGCAGATCAGCGTGGTGGTCGCGATGATTTCGGTCATCAGGTTGTCAGGGAGATTGCGGATTGCGGGGCCAGTGCAGAAGATGCCCAGCTTGGCTCCCTGATCTTCGGTGATTGCCCAGTGCGGCAGGTAAACCAGCCACGTTAAGGTTGCACCTACGAAGGCTCCGGCGACCTGAGCTGCCCAGAAGGGCAGAACCATGCTCCACTTGCCGGAGAGGATGGCCACAGCCAGCGTGACCGCAGGATTGATGTGTGCGCCGGGGCTACCGCACGCGATCGCCGTAAAAATTCCGGCCATCACAGCCATGCCCCACCCGGTGGTGATGACGATCCAGCCCGACCCCTCGCCTTTCGACTTCTTGAGGAGGACGTTGGCGACACAGCTGTCGCCTAACAGGATCAGCACCATGGTACCCATGAATTCACCAAATAATGGTCCATGCATAAAATTCAGTCTCCTTACGGTTATTTTGCGGTGGCTGCAAGTTCTTTCTCGGTGTCTTCAACCTTCGCTTCTTCAGTCCAGTCGAAGGTGCGGGTGACAGCTTTCTTCCACAGCTTGTACTCGGTCTCGCGCTTGGTTGCGTCCATGTTGGGCTTCCAAGTGTGGTCAACGGCCCAATTGGCAACCAGGTCGTCGAGGTTCTTGTAGAAGCCAACAGCCAGACCGGCTGCGTAAGCAGCGCCCAGAGCGGTGGTCTCATTGACCACAGGCTTCACGACTGGTTTGTCGAGAATGTCAGCCTGGAACTGCATCAGCAGGTTGTTGAAGACCATGCCGCCATCGGTGCGCAGCACGTCGAGCTCGATGCCGGAATCATTCTTCATGGCATCGACAACTTCGCGGGTCTGGAATGCAGTGGCTTCCAGGACGGCGCGGGCGATGTGACCCTTGTTGACGTAACGGGTCAGACCGGCGATAACGCCGCGAGCCGAAGCCTTCCAGTACGGCGCGAACAAGCCGGAGAACGCCGGCACGAAGTACACGCCGCCGTTGTCCTCAACCGTCTTCGCCAGAGCTTCGATGTCGGAGCTCTTGTTGATCATGCCGAGGTTGTCACGCAGCCACTGCACCAGAGCACCGGTGATGGCAACGCTGCCTTCCAAGGCGTAGACTGCCGGCTCTTTGCCGAGCTTGTACGCCAGGGTGGTGAGCAGGCCGAACTGCGACTGCACCGGAGTGGTTCCGGTGTTGAGCAGCAGGAAGCAGCCCGTTCCGTAGGTATTCTTGGCCTGGCCCGGCTTGAAGCAGGTCTGGCCGACCAGAGCGGCCTGCTGGTCGCCCAAGTCGCCGGCGACGGGAATGCCCGCCAGGGCGGTGACCTTCACGGTCCCGTAGACTTCGCTGCTGGAGCAGATCTTCGGCAGCATGGCCAACGGAATTCCGAACACCTTGGTGATCTCGGAACTCCATGCCAGAGTCTCAAGGTTCATCAACTGCGTGCGGCTGGCATTGCTGACATCGGTGACATGGATACCGCCGTTCGGGCCGCCGGTGAGCTGCCAGATCAGGTAGGTATCGATGTTGCCGAACAGCACTTCACCGGCCTCGGCCAGGGGCCGAACGCCAGGGACGTTTTCCAGGATCCATTTGATCTTCAGACCGCTGAAGTAGGTGGCCAGGGGAAGGCCGGTCTTGCGGCGGAATTGATCCTGTCCGCCCAGACGAGAGTACTCAGCCACGTAATCGGCCGTGCGGGTGTCCTGCCAGACCAACGCGTTGTAAACCGGCTTGCCGGTCTTCTTGTTCCAGACGACCGTGGTTTCGCGTTGATTGGTGATGCCGACACCTGCGAGGTCCTTCGCGGTGAGGTTCTTCGCCTTCAGCGCTTCCTCGATGACTTCCTGGGTGCGGGCCCAGATCTCTTCGGGGTTGTGCTCGACCCAGCCCGGTTTGGGATAGATCTGCTCGTGTTCCTTCTGGGCCGTCGTAACGATCCGTCCGGAACGGTCAAACACGATGAAGCGAGTGCTTGTCGTGCCCTGGTCAATTGCGCCAATGTAATTCGCCATTCGTTCCTCCTGCCCTCCGCCGATCGCGTGAATCTGAAGGCGAGGCCTTCGATCTTCTGCAATCCACCGGAGAAGCTGTTCCTATATCTGTTCTGCGCACTGCGCCTTAGAAATCAACTTTGGTACGGAAACCAAGTACAACGCCGGTCGGAGAATTCGAGAACCCGCCCGTGTTGTGGTACCACTGCACGGTTGGCTGAATCATCCAGAACGGTGTGGCCTGGAACATGTAGTTAAATTCGTACGCCGTCTCGGAAGAGTAGGGCCAAGTCCCCGCTGGACTCGCGGAGAGATAGGCTGTGTTGTATTGGCTACTCACACCGCTATACGACAATGCGAATGCAATCGAGTCCTTCGGACGGGCCGGAATCGGACCGTTGTAAACCACTCCGGCGAGGATGTTCTTGTCTACGAAGTTGTAAGGCTGGTTCGGTGACCACGCGAAACCAAACAGAACGTCCAACCCTTGGTTTGAGCCGGGCTTCTGACGGTAGATCGCCTGATTCGCCATCAGATACATCACGTAGTTGCCCGTGTAGGGCGAGAAGAACAGGGGATTCGTGTAATATTCGGAACCCGGCGTCGGGCAGTACGCAACTTGCGTTGTCGGACTGCAGAAGGAGTTGGCGAACTTGCCGCCGTTGTAGGTTGACCCAAAGGCATACTGGCCGGGATAACGCTTGTTACCGGCAGGCGTAGAAGCGGGATTCTGATCGTAGGTGAATCCGATTTCGTCACTCAGCACGCCCGAGTTGGTCTTCACATAATGGAAGCCGTTCGGGTCCTGCACATAGGGGTTCCGGTTGCCGGAGGTGTAAGCGCCCTTGAAGTACATCCAGGGCTTAGGCTTCACCATAATCTGCATACCAGGACCGGAAGCAGGATCGAACGAAGCGTAGTCGTTGAAGCGGTTGTTGAAGCCGTAGTCCAGCGGCTCCATCAAGAAGGCTCCGCCATAAGGCTGAAGACCGTAGTTATCCATGCTGGCGAATTGTCCGAAGCGGAATGCGACTTTCTGATCCAACATGTCGTATTCCAGCCAGTAGGAGTCAAGGATCTCGGTGCGGGCGCTGACCAAACCGGAAGGATTGGAAATGCTGCCCAGGTAGTTGGCGCCGAGGTTGGGACCGCCCTGCCACAATCCAGTTACGTGGAAGAACAAGCCCTTGATGCCTGACAATTTGCCGAAATCAATATCCATGGTGCCGCGAACACGGTTCCAACCGGCGCCACCATCTTTGATCCGGGCATTCTCGGCGTACAGCATGTCGGTGACGTAGAAGAAGTCGAACGTCACGCCATACTGCTCGGCCAACTTGGTGCGCTCTCCGCCCCAATCACCGAGGAGATACTGCTGGTGCCAGAAATCCGGCTTGGATTCAGGTGCCGGGGTGGAACCCTTATCGGTGCCGGGATTGGCTTTGATTCCTCCCGTGGAAGAAGGAGGCGTCGTTTGGGTGGTTGTCTGCGTGGAAGACGAAGACGTTGTATCTTGAGCCACAGCTGGCAGAGCGAGTAGGACCAGACAGGTGACTACGAGGAAAGTAAGGAATATTTGCTTGGTAATCTCGAATCTGTGAAGCTGTGTGGACTTCGCCATAGCTTCTCCTTTTGATTTGTGCGGTGTGCGATGTGCAGGAGGAATTGAAAAGGCCGTCCGAAGCGAAGAGCTCCTCAGTCTCGCAACGAGTGGAGCTCTATCTTCGGACGGCCTCTCTATGTCTCTGCCGCGCAGTACAAATTTATTTGGTAGTCACAGTGCTGTCTGTGACCCCTGTCTCTGGGAGGTGTGACGAACCGTGCCCGGGACGACGCCATAGCCGTACGCCAAGGCTAGGTGACAGTGAGATCAGGCTATCCACAGGCGACTATCACTGACCGAAACGGTGGTGACGCCGGCTCGAATGAGCGTGTCGATTTCCCGCAAAGTCGTGATCAGGCCGCCGGCAATGACCGGCAGCGTGGGATACATGGCGTGCAGACGGGTGAGGATGTGAGGCGCCGCCATCGCCGGTAACACCTCAAGGGCATCCGGCATGAACTGTTCCAGGCTGCGTAAGGCGCTCTCCAGGGCGGCTGAGTCCAGCAGGAAGGTGCGCTTTACGGCAAACAGCCCCAGATCGCGGGCGGCGCGCAATGGTTCAGGATGGGTGGAAATGATTCCCTGCACATGGCGGTGCGCCAGGTAGGTTACCGCCGCGTGGTCGCGCGCAAATCCCGAGGCGAGATCGATATTGATGATCGGAACCTTGCCGGCAGCAGCCACCATTCCCATCATCTCCCCGGCATTCTCCGGGTCGCCAAACAGGAAATAAACAATTTTGGCGGGCGACTTGGTGCTACTGATGAGCTGCTGCTGAGAGCGTACGGCGGGGATGATTCGGGTCTCCTCCAGCAACGAGGCAAAACGTTGCATGCTGTCGCGGGCGCGCTGATCACGGGCGCGATTGCCACCGCGTCCGGGGTGCTCGGCGCCAGTGTGCAGTTCTACAATCTCTGGGGGCATGAGGGTTGACATTGGTTTGGACTATGTACGGTTGTAGTCGTCCACCGCAGGTATGGCTGTGATTTTCATCACAGGGCAAGGAGAAATTGGTCGCTGAGACGCGAACCCCGGCTCTTATCGTTAAGCCTGGCGCCGCTTGAGGTCGAGCCGATTCTCCGTCCCCGCCAGCAGTCGCCGAATGTTTTCGTGATGCTTCACGACAATCAGCAGGGCTGCGGCAATCAGAAAGGGCAGCAGCACCGGACGCTGCTGGGGCGGCATCATCACTCCGGCAACGACCGGAAATAGTGCTGCGGTAATGATGGACGCCAGCGACGTATAGTGCCAGATCAGATAAATCACCAGATAGAGCACGGCCAGGATCAGCACGGCCCAGGGAGACAGTCCGAGAAAAGCTCCCATTGCCGTGGCGACGCCTTTGCCTCCCTTGAATTTCAGCCAGACCGGAAAGACGTGTCCCACAATCGCCAGCAGCGCGCTCAAGCCGGTGATGAACGCGATGCCGCGGGGATCGGCAGAAGCAGGCGCGTGCATGGCGATGGCTCGGGCGATGAGAACGGCCACTAAGCCTTTGGCCGAATCGAAAAACAGAGTTGCCAGTCCCAGACCGGGGGCGACGCGCGCAACGTTGGCAGTTCCGATATTACCGCTGCCTGTCTTGCGCACGTCCACACCGCGAAAGACGCGCAGCAGGACCAGACCGAATGGAATGGAGCCCAGCAGGTAGGCGATCAGTCCAGCCACAACACATTGCGACAACATTCGTGCGCTCTCGGGAACTCGTAGTTTATTGTGCAGCGATTTTATTATGCCGCAGAGAGTAGCAGGAAGTCGGTGACCGGATGCCACTGGCGGTCGCTGCAGAAAACGCGGCGGAACAGGGTTAAGTCTGCTCCGCCGAGGTGGGGCCGCAGCGATAGCGGGCGGCTAAATTGGCTTTTCGCCCTGGTAGGCTTCGTACAAAATCTGGGCCGGATGCACGGTCTGCACGTGGGTCCCGTGTTCAATCTGCATCTTGCAGCTTCCGCACTCGGTGACCGCAAGATCGGGCTTGAACGCCTGAATGCCGCGGAAGAGATCGCGTCCAATATCCATCGAGATGTTGTACTTTTCGTTCTTGAAGCCGTAAGTTCCGGCCATGCCGCAGCAGTCCGCCTTGATCTCCTCAATCTCGACGCCGGGCACAGCGCGTAACAGTTTCAGCCATGGACGGCCGATGCCCTGCGACTTCATGTGGCAAGGCGCATGGTAGGCAAGTCGGCGGCGGCGCGGGACAATGAACTCATTGTTCAGCTGGCCGGCGTCCTGCAGTTCGACCAGCAACTCGGCGAGATCGTAGGTGGCGCGCGAGACTTTGCGCGCCGCTTCCGCCATTGTCGGATGCTTGGCCAGCAGATGTGAGTAGTCACCTTTCAGCGCATAGCCGCAACTGGTGCAGGCGGTAACAATGACGGCGCCGCGATCGACGGCTTGTACCATGTCGGCAACGTTGCGCTCGACGCAATCGCTGAGTTGCGCGGTATCGCCGTTCGCGAGGGCAGGCATGCCGCAGCAGATGTCGTCAGCTACGTTCACCGAAAATCCGTTGCGCCGGAGCAGTTCGACAACCACCTGTCCGACCTCGGGAGCGTTATAGCGGATATAGCAGCCGGGGAAGAACAGTGCAGGCCTGGAACCGTGGTTCGCCAGGGCGGGCTGAATCGCCCTGGAAGAGTAGGCGGGCATCTTGCGCTCCGCCGTGATCTCGCCGAACGACGACATCAGCATGCGATTCGGTGAGAGGTTGAGAACAGCGTTGGCAATCGGAGCAATCCTGGAACAGAATTTGCCAAGCGTACTCGGCCGCGCCAGCCAATGGTCACGCAACGCAGCACGTCCACTCTTCGGGTGCTGCGCCTTACCTTTGGCGATCAGCTCGGAAACATTCACGCCGTGCGGGCAGGCAACGTCGCAGCGATGACATCCGAGGCAGTATTCTACCCAGCGGCTGTCGCTGGAAACGCCTTCGCGGCGGAAGCGTTCCATGTCGGGGCCGAGAGATTTGGGGCCGCTGAAATCCGGATAGACCTTCATCACCGGGCAGGCCGTATTGCAGTCGGAGCACTTTACACAATTGTCGAGCTTCAGATCATCGTCCTGCATAGTGCACTCCTTGTCTGCTCGCCAGCATGCCAGCGCGGTATCCGGTGAGAATTGAAATGGCATTGCGATGCCGGGGATGGAATTGCCCCAACAGGCTCCCGCAGGCGAATACATTGCTGAGGGAAGAAGTGCTGCCGGTGAGCTCAGCGGGCGGTGGCGCGAGGAACGGTGCAAACCGTCCGCAAGCCAGTACCACATTGTCGGACTTCAGCCGGCGTGGACGTCCGGGAGTATCCAGCTCGACGGCAACGCACTGCGTTCCTTCGGTGCAGAGCCGGCTGACCGGAAAGCCGCTGACGATCTCCACTCCGACCTGTGCCAGGTGATACTCCAGCCGATTCAGCAAACGCAGCGAGGGAACTGCCGGAGGGAGAGCCGCAAGTTCGCAGATGGCGCAGCCGACCTCCTCTTCGAAACAAACCAGGTCGGCGTCATTCGTCTTCACGCCCAAAATTCCGGGGAGGATCAGCAGTTCAGCATGCTCGAGGGCGGGCCGGAGCGCGCTCACCACCCCGGTTCGGAACGCAGGGTCGCGATCGATTTGAGTCGCGACCTCCAGAGCGGTCAGCGGATGTTTTGGAGTGTTCGGCAGCGTAACCATCGTGCTGCGATATAACGTGTTCAACCCAAGCTGCCCGGCATGAAAGGAAAGCCGCTCGGCCAGGAAGTTAGCATCGAAGCCCGGCAGGTTGGCAATGCCGGCGATCACGACCTGTTTATAATTGCGCGGGTCGGCTTGCCATAATGTGCGCGGGGCCAGTGAGGTGTGCTGAAATGTTCCGAGAAGGGTCGGAACAAAGCTGCGCTCCCCAATGCCGCCGCCATAGGCGCATTGCGCCGAGGCGGTAAGCTCGAGAAAGAAATTGACAGCTTCACTCTCGTCGATTTCGGCCAGGCCGAGCGTGCCGTGGTCGACGTCTTCGAGATCAACGCAGCCCGAGCCCAGCGCAAAATTTCCCGGGCCTTTACTGACCAGCGTAACGTGCAAGCCTTGGCTGGCCGCAGCAGCCGCCGCCGTCAGTCCCGACAACCCTTCTCCGATAACAATCACCTGGCATCCATTAGCGTTCATGGCTTGCCACCTCAATTCTGGTGCGTACGTTCGAGGCAGCCCCGAACAGCTCGCGGCTCAAGGAGAGTTGCTCGGCCTGCTTGCCGTCCGGCACCCATACCTGGCCTTTCCACCGTTCCTGAAGATAAGTATCAAGGAGCTCAGAGCCGTGCTCGGCCGACCACCGCTTGTTCTGATATCCGGCGAGCATGGCTTTGTAGCCGCAGAACGTTCCCTGGCAGGGGCCGAACCCCAGGCGGGTGCGGCGTCCGATGTCGCCGATGGTCAAGGCTGGAACCGCACAGGATTCACCCAGCGCGATGTTCAGTTCCGCCCGCGTCACCAGCTCACATTCGCAGACCAGTTCGGCCAGCACGGGATTCGACTGAATAGCGCTGACTACCTGCGAGAGCCGTGCGCCCAGCCGGCGGCGCGCCTTCTCGACAGCCGCGGCAGGGAGCAACTTCTCTGCATCGTGAACCACTTCGGCCTGAGCTGCCTCTTGCAGCACCGTGGTGTCGGTGGTGCAGACCGCGTTGACTCCGAGCTTCTTGCAGATGAGATCAGCGGTGGCTTTGCCCATCAGGCGATAGGTTGTGAGCTTGCCGCCGACAATGGAGATAAATCCGGCGATGCCCTCCGACGACTCGTGGTCCAGCAGCGCGAAGTTGCGGCTGACTTCGCGGCCCGCGGCGCCGGCGACGCTCTTGGGAACGTACAGCGGGCGCGCTCCGGTGAAGATGCGCAGCAGGCGGGCTTCGGCGAGCGCGGGAATCAGCTCGACGCCGAGGCCCAACAGCTTCTGGATCTCCTCGAGGGTCACGGTCAAATTCTCGGGGGAGGGAACTGTGATCGAGCTGGTGCCGAGAATACAGACCGGCCCGCATGGCACCAGGATGTCGGCGTCGCCCGGTTTGCGGAGGCGATTGACCACGCGATTGACCACGCAATAATTGAAGACCAGCAGCGCGCCGCGATCGCAGCGCACGGGCACTTCAACTCCAGCCAGCGCCGCCACCTGCTGCGCCCATCCGCCGGCGGCGTTGACGACGATCTCGCAAGCAACAAAATCTTCTTCGCCGGTCAGGGTGTCGCGGAAGCGAACGCCTTTGACCTTCTGATCCTCAACTTCGATGGCGGTCACTTCGGCGTAGGTGCGGAAGCTTCCGCCTTTGGCGACAGCCGCTTCAATATTGAGCGAGGTCAGCAGGAATACGTCGACGTGTCCGTCGGGAATGGTGTAGGCCTTTACCAGGCTTGGCGGCAAGTTGGGCTCGAGCGTCATCGCCTCGCTGCGCGAGAGCTCTTCGATCGGGATACCCACCTTGTGACAACCGTCCGCCCAGGTTGCCACGTACTGAGGATCGTCCTCGCTGAGGTGGGCGAACATCCCGCCCGTGTCGTGAACAGAGGGCGCTGCGATCTTTTTAAGGATGGTGTTTTCGCTGATGCACTCTTTGGCTGCCTCAGCATCTTTGACGACGTAACGACCGCCGCTGTGCAGCAATCCATGACATCGTCCGGTGGCTCCATTCGCCAGGTCCTTCTTTTCCAGCAGGACCGCGGAGATCCCTCGCAGACTGAGGTCCCACAGCAATCCCGCGCCGGTGATGCCTCCGCCTATGATTACGACCTGTGTTTTGTCCATGCCAATCGGCTCCGCTTCTGAGTTCGCCTGGCAGCTCCGGCAGACGTCACATCGTAGAGAGAGCGACGTTCAGGAAGGTACAAGGTGACTCGGGCCGAGAACGAGAGGACAAGGGAAGTGCGTCCACTAAAAATAATCGAGGTTGGAGAGGAATTCTGGAGCGGATTCAGCTCACGCGCGCAAAAGCTCTGACCGATGAATGTGTAAGAGTGCAAAGCCGAGTGGGCTGCCGCATAGAACTCCATCCCAGACACCCTTCCGGGTCCCGAAATATCGTTCTCTTTACCCGCGAACAGCCACCGCTACTGGTTTCTCGGTCACTCTCCAAGGAGCGGTGTTACAACAGAGCGATTATGGGCCTTGCATATTTTGACTGTCGGTGACGGGCGTCACAGAGGTACCCGTTATGCGTGACGCAGGCCGCTGAGACATGCGGCTCAAGGAAATTTGTGTCAGCGCACGACTGTAGTCGTGGCGAAAACGCTCTCTTAATTTTGTCGTCCTGAGCTGGCGGACGCGCAGTCGAAGGATCTGTTTTCGTACCAGTTCGTAGGCCGCGGACGAACAGCAGATCCCTCCGCGCGGGCTGAAGCCCTTGGTCGGGATGACACTTCAATCGGGGCGTCACACCTGCGACTGAAGTCGTGTCCTCATTCCAAGCGTCTCCAGGCTAAGACGGGTAGCGTTCCCGGGTTAATCGGAACACGAAAGTTACGCTACGCGTGAATCTCTTCCTGCACCGGCTTCGCGTTCTTCGCCAGGAACTGCAGGACGGCCTTCATGAATGCCGGACAATCGTCGGGCTTGCGGCTGCTGACGAAGTGACGATCAACAACCACTTCCGCGTCTTCGAAGATCGCGCCTGCATTCTCCAGATCGTCCTTGATGCCTAAGCTGCCGGTCACGCGCACGTCTTCGTACACGTCTGCCGAGATCGGCATCCAGCCGCCGTGACAGATTGCCGCTATCAGCTTTCCGGACTCATGGAACTGCTGAACCAGGGTCTTCACCTTCTCGAGGCGGCGCAGTTTGTCAGGAGCCCAGCCGCCAACGCAGATAACGCCCACGAAGTCGCGCTCCTCCACATCGGCGATCGCAACATCGCTGTTGCACGGATAGCCATGCTTGCCAAGATACTTCTGGTTCGCCTTCGGGCCGGCGATAACGACGCGGTAACCCGCCTCTTCCAGGCGATATTTGGGATACATCAACTCCATGTCTTCGTAGCTGTCGTCGATGAAAATCAGGACTGCAGGGGAATCGCTTTTTTGAGACACAACAATCTCCTATGAATAAATCCTACAGAAAGGTGATGAGATTGTTTGTGACGGAGATGCGGATTTATTCGCGGACCGGACTCATCTTCGAGGGAACGCGGGAGCGGGCAGGACGCACGCTACGACGATGAGCCTTGGCGGCTGTGTCGATCTTGTTCCAGAAGATGGCGAAGTAGTCGGCGGCAGAAGCGATGGACAGAATCACCATACCCCAGATCATGATTCGTCCAATCCATTCGATGGGCAGCGGCAGATAAACGTAGCCAAGTCCGATATCGCCGACCGGCCACTTGCGATCCAGAATGCAGGCCAGCACCGCGGCAATCTGGACTCCCATCTTCCACTTGCCAAGATCACGTGCCTGAATCGTGAATCCTTCGGCAGCGGCGATCACCCGCAGGTCCGTCACCAGAAATTCACGCCCGATGACGACGATGGCGATCCACGCCGGCATCATCCTGGGATTGAATTGCACCAGCACGATGAGCGCCGAGGCGATCAGGAGCTTGTCCGCCAGGGGATCCAGCAGCATGCCGACGCGAGTAATCAGGCCATGCTTTCGCGCGAGATAGCCGTCCAGGCGATCGGTGATGGCAGCCAGGCTGAACACCGCCGCCGCCAGCAGTTCTTTTTCACCGTGCACGCTGTTGATGAGGTTGGTTGAGAGGATCCAAATCAGCAAAGGCACGCTGAGTATGCGGGAGATCGTCAGGTAATTCGGTACGTTCACCGCAGGGAGTCCTCTCGTCGAAAAGGGCTGAGCCGCAGTTATTGTATAGCACGCCCAATGCTTTCGGGGGACACCGGGAATCGGAAGTGCGCGGTTATTCCTGACCTGCCGCTTCGATATCGGGAAGCAGCATCAACCGGCGGCCGGGGTTTTTGATCTCGTAATAGATGTAGGCGGTTAGTCCCCAGAAGAAGAACGGAATCAGAGCTCGCCACCACATGCCGGCCGGGATGCCAGGCTCCAGCACGCTCTCCGATGGATTGCTGGGATTGTAGGCGACTTGCGTTTGCCGGCCTTCGGGGTACTCAGCCTGAATCTGCCGTGCGTCCTCTTCGTGATAAATAGGCGGCGACAGGTAACGGATGTTGTTTGACCGGTAGGCGTGCCCGTTCACCTGGTAGTCGTAAGTCAGCTCAGGCTGCCACCACCGCCCGACGTTCGAAACCCCCGTGCTTACCGACGAGGAGCTGAGCCGGGCCGGAACCATCGGCCAGAACGAGCTTCGCAACGAAAGGTAGAAACCGGTACCCAGGCTGAGGGTGGCCCAAAGAGAAAATGCCATCAGACCAGCCAAGCCAAACATGCGACCTTTAGTAGCTGAGTTCATATGCGCAGAAATACAAAAAACAATGGATGCGCTCCCCACAAAATGCGGCGCAGAATTCATGAAAATATTCGGCTATTTTGGAGGTTCTATGTTGCATTTTGCAACACTATGGGTAATTGGCGAGTTAGAGCGCCGCGGGGAACCGAGCCCTGCTGACAACGGCTGAGTCACCGAACGTTTGTTCCAGATTGGGTCTCCAAATGGAACAAGTCCTTTTTTGACAACCACATGAAAAGTGAGCTACGTCACAGAAGTTCACTCAGGCGGAAGGTAAAGTAGGATGCAAGGTAGTCAGGAGCCGTTAAAACATGTCTCGAGTTATAGAAGTCACGGAGCTCGCGCTCCGCGACGCCCACCAAAGCCTTTTAGCTACTCGAATGGCGCTGGAAGACATGATTCCAGTGTGCGAAGACCTCGATAATGCGGGTTACTGGTCACTGGAGTGCTGGGGAGGCGCCACCTTTGATGCCTGTATCCGCTTTCTGAATGAAGATCCCTGGGAGCGCCTGCGGACTTTCCGCAAGCTGCTGCCGAAATCCCGTTTGCAGATGCTGCTGCGCGGTCAGAACCTGCTGGGTTACCGGCACTATGAAGATGGCGTCGTCGAACGCTTCGTAGACAAGGCCGCCGAGGCTGGCATGGACGTTTTCCGCGTCTTCGACGCCTTGAACGATCTTCGTAATCTGCGGACCAGTATCGCCGCCGTGAAGCGCACCGGCAAACTCGCCGAAGGCACAATCTCCTACACGACCAGTCCGGTTCACACCACCGCCGCCTTTGTCGAGATGGCGCAGCAGTTGAAGGAAATGGGCTGCGATTCCATCTGCATTAAGGACATGGCCGGCCTGCTAAAGCCGCAAGCCGCTTACGACCTGGTGAAGAACATCAAGGTAAAGTGCGGCGCCCGACACCCTGGTCCATCTGCACGCGCACGCCACCACCGGCGTCACGCTGGTCTCGTACATGAAGGCCATCGAGGCCGGCTGCGACATCGTCGACACTTCGGTCAGCTCCATGTCGCTCGGCCCCGGCCACAATCCCACCGAGGCCCTGATCGAGATGCTGGAGGGCACGGGCTTCGAGACCAGACTGGACATGCAGCGCATTCTGCGGGTGCGCGATCACTTCGCGAAGATTCGCCCGCGCTACCGCGAGTTCCTCAGTGAATTCACCGGCGTCGACACTGAGATCTTCAAGAGCCAGATCCCCGGCGGCATGATCTCGAACATGGAAAGCCAGCTCAAAGGACAGGGCGCAGGCGACCGGCTGCGCGAGGTGCTGGAAGAAGTCCCCAGCGTACGCAAGGACGCCGGCTATCCACCGCTGGTAACGCCGTCGAGCCAGATCGTGGGTACGCAGGCGGTCTTCAACGTCTTGATGGGCCGCTACAAGGTGATGACCGGGGAGTTTGCCGATCTCATGCTTGGCTACTACGGGAGCACGCTGGGCGAGAAGAATCCGGAGATCGTGAAGCTGGCCGAAGAGCACGCCAAGAAGGGCGTCATCAACATTCGTCCGGCCGATCTACTGAAACCAGAGTGGGAGCATCTGCGCACCCAGGCTCTGGCCGTCGAAGGCTGCAATGGCAGCGATCAGGACGTGCTGACCTATGCCATGTTTCCGCAGGTCGCGCCGAAGTTCTTCAAGACGCGGCAGGACGGGCCGAAGAACCTCGGCAAGGATCCAAGTGCCGTCAAGGCTGCGGCGCCGAAAGAGCAGCCTGCAGCCGCGAAGCATCCGCCGGAGACGGCGCACACCTACGTCATCACCCTTAACGGACAGGAGCACAAGGTTTCCGTAGCTCCGGCTAGCTAGACGTCCTTTCCGCGTCGCTCGAAAAAGGGAAGAAGGAAATCGGGAAATGCCAATCGTAGAAAAGCCGAAAGCGGCACAAAAAACACCCACGAATCCGGTGGAAACTCTGCGCAAGAAGCGCGAGCACATTCAACTTGGCGGCGGGCAGGAGCGCATCGACAAGCAGCATGCCTCCGGTAAGCTCACCGCGCGCGAGCGCATCGACAAGCTGGTGGATCACGACAGTTTCCAGGAGATTGGGCTGTTTGCCCAGCATCGCGCGACCTACTTCGGCATGGCGGATAAAGAGATGCCGGCCGACGGCGTCGTCACTGGCTGCGCGACCTTGGATGGGCGGCTGGTGCATCTCGCCAGCCAGGACTTCACGGTCGCGGGCGGAGCCGCCGGCGAACTACACTGCCAGAAGATTGCCGACATGATGCAGATGTCGTTGAAAACGGGCAGTCCCTTCGTCCTGATCAACGACTCCGGCGGCGCGCGTGTGCAGGAGGGCATCGACAGCCTTTCCGGCTACGGCCGCGTGTTCTACAACAACGTGGTCCTGTCGGGAACGGTGCCGCAGATTTCCTTGATCTGCGGTCCCTGCGCGGGCGGCGCGGCGTACAGTCCGGCGCTCACCGACTTCATCATCCAGACCCTGCACTCGCAGATGTTCATTACCGGCCCGCAGGTGATCAAGCAGGTCACCGGCGAGGATGTCACGGCGGAAGCACTCGGTGGCCCGGGCGCGCAGATGAACATGTCGGGCGTGGTGCACCTGGTCGCCAAAGACGACGAAGAAGCTACGTATCTGTGCCGGCGGCTGCTGAGTTTTATGCCGTCGAACAACCTGGAAGATCCGCCGCGGCTGCAGTATCAGCTGCCGCTGGAGGATGACCCGGAGATGGGAGCGCTGGTTCCAGCCGATTCGAAGATTGGCTATGACATGCGCTCGATCATCGTTCGCCTGGTCGATTATCAGGACTTTCTGGAAATCCAGCCGGGCTTCGCGCCTAACATCGTCATCGGCTTCGGACGTCTGCAGGGAAGGCCGCTTGGGATCATCGCTAACCAGCCGAACGTCATGGCCGGTGCGCTGGATATCAACGCCTCCGACAAAGCAGCGCGATTCGTACGCTTCTGCAATGCGTTCAACATTCCACTGCTGACCCTGGTCGACGTTCCCGGCTTCCTGCCCGGAGTGCAGCAGGAATACGGCGGCATCATCCGCCACGGCGCGAAGATGCTGTTCGCCTATTCAGCGGCGACCGTGCCAAAGCTGACCGTAGTGTTGCGCAAAGCCTATGGGGGGGCCTACTTGGCGATGTGCAGCCGCGACCTGGGCGCCGATCGCGTGGTGGCGTGGCCGACGGCTGAGATCGCTGTGATGGGCGCCGAAGGCGCAGCGGAGATCGTCTTTCGCAAGGAGATTACGGCGGCTAAAGACAAGGCGGCGAAGCGCAAGGAGCTGATTGCGAACTATCGTGACACCTTTGCCACGCCGTACGTCGCGGCCGGCCGCAGATTGGTCGACGACATCATCGATCCAGCGACCACGCGCAGATACTTGGCGGCGGCGTTGGAAGCGCTTCACGCCAAGCGCGAGCTGCGTCCGCCGAAGAAGCACGGTTTGATTCCACTGTAAGTGCGGAGGCACGGAATCGCTTAGCCCGGCACGCAGCCGAAGGCGAAATGCTGGGTGGGTACAAATTCACGGCCGAGTCCCGCAGGGACGGCATGCGTGGGCCGCGGAGTCGCGGTACCGGAGTAACTATGGAGCACCAGACAATCGACGCCACAGTAGAGAACCAGGAGCTGCTGGAGTTGCGGCAGAAGGTCACCAATCTGGCTGACGAAGTGACGCGGCTGGAGCAGCAGCTCGCCGCCCAATCCAAGATGCTGAACGACCTGGTCGCCAGGCTCGGCGAGACCAAGCCTGCTGAGCCGACACAGACCGCAGCCCACCGGTCGGTCAGCCCCGATGTGCTGTTGATCATCGCCGCCGCCATCAGCGCTTTTCTGGGCAAGAAGATTCGGATCCGCTCGGCCAAAATGTTGCAATCGCCATACGAGATTGTGAATCCGTGGTCGCAGCAGGGCCGCGTCAGCGTGCAGGCTTCGCATTCTCTGCGCTGGGAGCGATAACGACACGAAGTAGAACGATTCAGGGTGGTGTGAATTGAAGCTGAAGATTGGAATAGACGGTAGTGAATACGTAGTCGACGTTGAAGTACTGGAAGATGACGGGGTGGGTCCCGTTTATGTGGCGCCGCATGGCCAGCCCACTACTGTGCAGCCGGTAACGGTGCCGACGCCGGGCGCGGGCGTATCGCCGGCGGAAGAGAATGTTGAAGAAACCAAGGTCTGCCGCAGCCCCGTTGCCGGGGTCGTCGTTAAACTCAACGTTCAGCCGGGCCAGACGCTGCAGCCTCATGACCTGATGATGGTGCTGGAGGCGATGAAGATGGAGACCAACATCACGGCTCCTGTCGCCGGCAAGGTCAAGAAGATCAACGTGGCCCAGGGCGACGGCGTCAAGGTCAATCAGATTCTGGTGGAGTTCGAGTAGCCATATCCCACTTTGTGGGACACAGGGTTCACCATGTCGGAAGCGAGTCCGACAGTTCGCCCGCCAGCGCCCATTCCAGATTGCGCATCTCTTCGCTCGTCAGCTTATTGCCGTTCCGCGTCAGATAGAACACGTCGTGGGCGAGCGGTCCCTCGGTATCGATCAGCGCCACTTCGATGCTGCAGCCCTCCTCCGTCAGCGTCGAACTGATGGTGTGCAACAGGCCCGGCCGATCCTGGGTCACGATCTCCAGCAAGGAATTTCGCGCAGAGCTTTCATTGTCGTGGCGGATCCGCGTCTCGACGGTGAGTTTTACCGGCTGCCGATCGGCACGCAATCTTGACTCCAGCAGTTTCTCCAGCGACGCTTCTTTCAGCAGGATGTCCTGCACCGAGCGCAGAAAGCGTTCCCGCTCGCTGGGATTCAGTTCGAGCGTGCGGAAACGGTCTTTGAAGTAGAAGCTGTCCACCACCACGCCGCTACTGTTGGAGAACGCCGCCGCCTTGGTAATGTCCATCCCCCATCCGAAAAGGATGCCGGCCAGGGTGCGAAACAAGCCGGCGCGGTCGGTAGTGACCACAGACAACTCATACTGGCCGGAATGAGGCTGCAATTGAAGCTGTACGGCTTCGGTCGCCAGTCGGGTCGATAGGCGAAAGTGCTGTACCACCTGCTCGGCCGGATGCGACAGGACGTAACGCTGCGGCAGGCCATCCAAAAAGTGTAGTAGCTCCGAGCGCCGCAGCGGATGCAGAGCGATAATCTTCTCGACCGCTCCCCGCGAGGCTTCGGCATCTACGCCGGCCACATCGGCGCTGCGATCGAAATGACTAGCAGTGGCCGCATACAGGCGCCACAGGTTCTCGGCCTTCCACGGTGTCAACGCCTCGGGGTTGACGGCCTTGATGTCGGCCAGCGTGAGCAGCGTCAGCATTGTCAGCCGCTCGGGCGTGCCCATCTTCTCCGCTAGCTCCCCTACCGTGGCCGGATCATAGATATCGCGACGCCGCATGGTCGAGGAGATCTCCAGATGGCTGGAGACGAGGAAGCCCACCATCCACGCGTCTTCCTTGGGAAGCTGCAGGCGATCCGTCGCGGTTTGTGTGAATTGAAGGCTGCTGTAGACATGGTCGGAACCTTCCAGTCCTTTGCCGGTGTCATGCAGCAGCAGCGCCAGGTAGAGCAACTCAGGATGTTCGACTTCCGCTAATAGCTCGGCAAACGGACGAAGCACTTCGTCGCCGTCGACCTTCAACTGATGCAGTACGTCGATGGCCATCAGCGTGTGCTCATCGACTGTGTAACGATGATAGAGATCGCGCAACACCAGCAGGTTGATGGCTTCGAACTCTGGCAGCGCATGCGTCAGCAGGTTGAGCGAATGCATGGCACGCAACGCTTCGGCAGCATGAGGCTGGGTGAGGATGTCGCGCAGATACGGCCACAGGTTCTGATCCTGCGGCATGGTTTCGACCAGGCGAGTGTGAGCTTCGGTGATGCGTCGCTCGGCCTCGGCGCTTAAGGTGACGCCGTGCTTGGCGACGAACACAAACAGGCGCAACACTGCTTCGGCATCGCGGGCGCTGGCCGCCTGTTGCAAGTACACCCGGCCCTCGACCACGGAGAACTCGGAGTTGGAGATACGCGAGCGCCAGTGCTGAAACGAACGATAGAGCGACGATCGGCCCTGCAGAATCTGTTTCAGCAACTGCCCGTTGTCGCGGTACACGGCCCTCGCATGGCCGAAGTACAGCCGCATCCATTCCGCAGGAGACAGCGGCCCGGAGCCAGTTCCTATGCCGCGCGCCGCCAGTTCTTCCTGTGCTGCCCAGTTGACATTGTTATCGTCGCGGCTGTGCAGGTAGTGCAGATAACACCGGGTCGACGACAGGAATTCGATCGCCTCGAGCACAGCGTTGTGTCCGGACTGTTTGCCGGCGCCCATTGTTTCCGGCTTGTTACCCGACGCCAGCGCCAGAATGATGCCGACCCATCGCGAGACGTGACAATCGCGCAGTCCGCCAGGTCCGTCTTTCAGGTTCGGTTCGAGATGGAAGATGGTTTTACCGAAGCGACGATGGCGCGCCTCCGTCATGCTCGACAGCACTTGCAGAAGCGTGCCGGACTCGCGGGCGACCAACTCAGGCAGCTTTTTTTCGTGAAGGCTCTCGAACAGGGCGTAGTCGCCGGCCAGAAACCGGCAGTCGAGCAGCGACAGGGTGAACTCGATGTTCTCCTGATTGAGGCGGGCGCAGTCGGCGATTGGGTGCGTCGACGGACTGACCCGAAGGCCACAGTCCCACAGCTGCTGGCAGATGCTGCTGACGCCTTCCTTGATTTGCTCGCGCTTCTCCTCGTCCTCGATCAGGAACAGCAGGTCAACATCGGAATGAGGGAACAGCTCACAGCGTCCGTAGCCGCCAACCGCCAGCAGCGCATATCCACAGCGCGGACGCGACGGAAAATGCTGCTCCCACAATGTCAGAGCCAGCTTGTCGATCAGCCGCGTACGGTCGCTGAGCGCAGCCAGGCCCGAGCCGGTAGCGACAAAATCGCGATGTACACGGTCAAATTCCTGCTGATAAAAGGTGCGCAGCCCGCCATCTGGTGGCTGATTCGCGATGGGCGAAGCAGGCGAGCCTAAGCCACGTGGTTGTGGCTCACTGCTCATAGAGCATTCTCGCCACGCTCATCGTTGCGAATGCGGACGGCATCGTCGATGCGGGAGAGGAAAATCTTGCCATCGCCGATCTTGCCGGTGCGCGCAGCCCCGGTAATAGCCGCGACCGCTTTGTCGACCATCGCGTCGGGAATCACGGCTTCAATCTTCACCTTGGGCAGCAGGTCGACCGTGTATTCGCGGCCACGGTAGAACTCGGTGTGGCCCTTCTGGCGGCCGTGACCGCGCACTTCAATCACGGTCATGCCTTCGACGCCGATTTCGATCAGAGCGTCTTTTACAGCCTCAAATCTTGCGGGTTGAATCACAGCTTCCAGTTTCGTCATGTCGTGGCCTTGCCTTACGGCATCGAGGCTTCCCAGTAGTAGCCTTCTTCGCCATGCTGCGTCAGGTCGAGTCCCTGAACTTCGTCTTCGGTGGAGACGCGCAACCCGATAGTGGAGTTCACCACCATCAGGATCAGCGAAGTGCCGACAACTGCCAGCACGATGGCGATCAACACGCCGATGGCCTGATTGCCCAGTTGCCGGAAATTGCCTTCGATCATGCCGACCGGCAGCGCATTTCCTTTCGCGTCTTTGAACACAGGATTAATCACGCTGCTGGCGAACACGCCAGTGAGCAAAGCACCGATAGTTCCACCGGCACCGTGAACACCGAAAGCATCAAGCGAGTCGTCGTATCCCAGCCGCGCTTTGACGACTGCGACCATCGCATAGCAGAAGACACCGGCGATGAGGCCGATGAGCAGCGCCGACATCGGCCCGACGAATCCGGCGGCGGGCGTGATCGCCACCAGGCCTGCGACCGAGCCTGAAATCGCTCCCAGGACGCTGGGCTTGCCGTTGCGAATCCATTCCGCTCCGGCCCATCCGATGGCCGCTGTCGCTGCCGCGAAGTGAGTCGCGACAAAGGCGCTGGTGGCCAGGCTTCCGGCGTTCAGCGCGCTGCCGGCGTTGAAGCCAAACCAGCCGACCCACAGCAGACAGGCGCCGATAAAGCTAAGTACCACACTGTGGGGTGGCATCGGTTCTTTAGGAAAGCCGACGCGGCGTCCCAGGTAGAGCGCGCAAATCAGCGCCGAAACTCCTGACGTAATGTGGACGACGGTGCCGCCCGCGAAGTCGAGCGTAGGGAAGCGGCCGCCGAGGCTGGCGTTCAGGAATCCGCCTTTGCCCCAGACCATGTGCGCCATCGGCGCATAGACAATCAGCGACCACAGCGTCATGAACAGCAGCATGGCGCTGAACTTCATGCGCTCGGCGAACGCGCCGCAGATCAGAGCCGGCGTGATGATGGCGAACATGAGCTGGTAGATCATGAACGTCTGCTGCGGAATGGTGGCGGCGTAATCGGCATCGGGCGCTGCGCCGACCGCATGCAGAAAAGCATGCTCCACTCCACCGATGAAACTGTTACCGGAGCCGAAACACAGGCTGTAACCGATGATCGCCCAAACCACGGTGATGAGCGCCATCATGGCAAACGATTGCATCATCGTGCCCAGGACATTTTTCTTGCGCACTAGGCCGCCGTAGAAGAGGGCCAAGCCAGGGCCGGTCATCAGCAGCACCAGCGCAGAGCACATCAGCATCCAGGCATTGTCGGCTGAGCCTTTGGCGTCGGCGATCTGCTGCTGCAGTTGCGCAATTGTCGGCGTGGCGCAGCCTGAGCCGTTTGTGCCGCCAGGGTTGCTGCGAACGCCAACACGAAGAACCAGGGCAGAAGCTTTCGGACCAACCGCATGCTGTGCTCCCAACATGAAGTGAACTGTTGAACGGCAATGAATGTGAGGCTCCCGGAAGCTAGCCGGCGGCCTCGTGAGAAGAAAATCAGGTTCGCGACCTGCTGCGCAGCAGCTCGTTCAAACTATGTTCTTGTAGATATCTGCTTTTCTGCCGGATGGGAAATTCAAACTATTTATGTAGCGCATTAGTTTCGATTATCGTGCTGGTCGGATCCTTCCGGAGAGGTCCAAGTGCCTGCAAGGCCGCAACTTACCCGATGGCTTCGGGCAACGACAGGCGCGCCTCTTGCCATCTGCTATAGAAAGACGAGTATTATGCTCAGAGCGTAAGGGAGGTGAGGGGTGTTCCGAATCATCACCGTAGAGCGGGAATACGGCGCGGGCGGCAGCCTGGTCGCGGCGACTCTCGCGCGACAGAAGGGATGGCAATTGCTCGATCAGCAACTCACCTGCGAGATCGCCAAGCTTGGTGCCGTCGAGGAAAGCGCGGTTGCCCGCCGCGAAGAGAAGTGCGATCCCCTGATTCATCGCCTGGCCAAGGTTTTCTGGCGCGGAAGCTATGAACGGTCTCTGCCGGTTTCTGACGACAAAGTTTTCGACGCCGATGAACTGGTCGAGCTGGCGCATCGCGTCATCGAGAAAAAAGCGCAGGAAGGAAACTGCGTGATCGTCGGCCGCGGCGCTCCCTACATTTTGCGCGCTCGCAAAGATGCCTTCCACGTTTTCGTTTACGGTTCGCGCGAAAGGAAGATTGAACGCTTGGTCAATCTGAAGATGCGCGAGAAGGACGCCACCGAGATGGTTGACACCATCGACAAAGAGCGCGCCGCCTTCGTTCGCAAATACTTCAACGCCGAGTGGCCGTGTCGCCGCCTCTATCACCTAATGCTGAACTCCGACAGCGGCATCGATCACGTCACCAACATCGTGTTGGCGACGATGGATTCACTGGAGCGCGAAGGCAAGATGGAACCGCCGGGCGAGAACATGCAGCTCGATCCCGTGCGGCCCGCAACCGTATAGCTGCAAGTTTCTACATCGAAGCCTGAAACGGAAGCGTATTCCGGATTCAGGCTGTGAATTTCCCATCACATGACCTGTGTGACGGCTGTGCTTGCGCGCTTTCCCCTTTGCAATTAAGACTGAAGCCACGGAAGGTTGCCTGACCGCAAGGAGGTAGCCGAATGCCGAAGATTCTCCTTTACCAGGCCGCGCGTTCGCCGCGGAATTCCGAAAATCAGCCATTTATGTCCAAGGTTTTTCCGTTCGCCAGGAGAACCGGCAGCACCGTCTTGTTCTGATTTGTCGAGCAACTGCGGATACCGAATCCGCTCAACCAGTCAGGAGGCCGCTCATGCCGCTTAACAAAGTCAAGGCATTCCTCGACGCGCACGGTACCAAGTACGTGGTCATTTCTCATTCCAAGGCCTACACGGCGCAGGGGATTGCCGCCATCTCGCACATTTCCGGCAGGGAGCTGGCCAAGACCGTAATCGTCAAGTTGGACGGCGATCTTGCCATGGCCGTTCTGCCGGCGTCCTATCAGGTTGACTTAGAGGAACTGAGGAGAAGAACCGGGGTGCGCGAAGCGGAGTTGGCCGGTGAAGCAGAGTTCAAGCGGCACTTTCCCGACTGTGAAACGGGAGCGATGCCGCCGTTTGGCAATTTGTATGGAATTCCGGTGTACGTGGACGAAAGTCTGACCGAAGACCGCGAAATCGCCTTCAACGCAGGCTCGCACTACGAGTTGATCAAAATGGCTTACGCCGATTTTGACCGTCTGGTGAAGCCGGAGGTGATGGAGTTTTCTTCTGCCAGGGCCGTACACGTGATGTTGTAACAGCGCGATCGGACGGGACGGCGCAAATCCACGCATCGCGTAAGTGAAGGGTGATGCTGCGCGGCTCCGTCCGGTCCTTAGCCGGCAGACGCGGCCTGTGATCGTCATTGGCAGTGCCCCGATCAGCCCTCCGACCAGGCGTCGGAGAGGATCGCCGCGGCGGCGAGGGCCGCGTCTGCACCAACGAAGCGGTCTCCGGCGGAACTTCGTCTCTTTTTCCCCTCGCTCCCCATGCGGTTCCAATACCCGAAAAGACGATATCCCACATTGTGGTATATGGCATATTCTGGCTGACTCGTCGCCGTCTGAGTGAGTTTTTCCCGTGCCTGTTTTCCTCTAGAACACATCGCAAGGGCCTGTTGATTACAAACAACATGTCGCTTTGCCTTTGACCCTGATTGCGCCCGCATGCGATAGTTAGGATTCACAGATTTGAAACATTGCCTTAACCGTACAGTCACATTGCATGGATCTCCCAACAGTCAGTTCTGCTAATGGAGCCCGGTGATGGTTCGCCTGATCCCCCGTGAAACCAAGTTCTTCGACATGTTCGCGCAGGTTGCGGACAATCTGGTCGCCGCCGCCAAGGTTCTTTCCGACTGTCTTCATCATTACGATTACGAACGCCTGCCGTCGGTGGTGGAAAAGATCAAAGAGATCGAACACCACGGCGACGAGATGACTCACCAGATTCTGATCAAGCTGAATCAGACCTTCATCACGCCCTTCGATCGCGAAGATATTCACCTGCTGACCTCCTCGCTTGACGATGTTCTGGATTTCATCAACGGCGCCAGCGACCGGCTGCTGACATACAAGATTACCCAGCCTTCGCCCTCAGCCAAGATTTTGGCGGCTATCGTTTTACGGCAGACCGAAGAACTGCGCAAGGCAGTCGCCCTGCTCGACAAGAACGGCAAGATGCTGGAGCACTGCGTCGAGGTCAACCGCCTGGAGAACGAGGCCGACCAGGTGAGCCGCGAGGCGATCGGACGGCTGTTTGAAGGCGACTACGATCCCATCACCCTGATCAAGCTGAAAGAGCTACTGGAAATCCTGGAAACCGCCAGCGACAAAGCCGAAGACGTCGCCAATGTACTTGAGACCGTGGCTTTGAAGAACGCTTGAGACGCTACGCCATGGACTACGCCGAAAATCCGATTCAGGGCGGGTGCTCGTGAGCGTCGGAATAATCCTGCTCATCGTAACCGTTCTCACCGCGCTGATCTTTGATTTTCTGAACGGCTTTCACGATGCTGCCAACAGCATCGCCACCGTCGTTTCCACGCGGGTTCTGTCTCCGCGCCTGGCTGTCGCCTGGGCCGCGGCTTTCAACTTCCTGGCTGCCTTCCTGCTCGGCACCGCTGTCGCAAAAACCATAGGCAAGGGAATGGTCGACCTGGCGATCGTTACCCAGTACGTAGTTTTGGCCGGGCTGGTGGGCGCGATCATTTGGGACTTAGTCACGTGGCTGCTCGGCCTTCCGACCTCTTCGTCTCACGCGCTGATCGGCGGCTATGCAGGCGCGGCTGTCGCGCGCGCCACCATCCTTCATGGCTGGCGTAGCGCGCCCGATGTCATCATTTACTCCGGCTGGACCAAGACGCTCATCTTCATTGTGGTTGCGCCGTTGATGGGCCTGGCGCTGGGCTTCGGATTCATGGTCGCCATCTCCTGGATCTTTCGCCGCAAATCGCCGCGCCAGGTGGACACACTGTTTCGTAAGCTGCAGTTGCTGTCGGCAGCGGCTTACAGCCTGGGACATGGCGGCAACGACGCCCAGAAAACCATGGGCATTGTGGCCGGCGCTCTCTACACCGCAGGCGTAATGAAGCAAAGCGACTTCGCGGCGAACTGGGGCAAATGGCATTGGCCCATCATTCTGGCCGCGAACTTTGCCATTGCCCTGGGCACTTACCTGGGCGGATGGCGCATCGTCCACACCATGGGCTCGAAGATCACCAAGCTGAAGCCCGTCGGCGGATTTTGCGCAGAGACGGCGGGCGCCATCACGCTCTTTGGCACCGCGCTGGCGGGCATTCCGGTCAGCACAACCCACACCATTACCGGTGCGATCGTCGGCGTAGGAACCACCACCCGGCTTTCGGCTGTGCGCTGGGGCGTGGCGAGGCGCATTGTGTGGGCCTGGGTCCTGACCATCCCCGCGTCAGCCGCCGTGTCCATGGCAACGTTCTGGGTGATCCGCATGTTTAATCCCACAGCGTAGGATACGGCCTCTCGAACCTTCCTCAGGTATATTCCTTCCTCCATTATTTGAGAAGTGCTCAATCAGAAAGTTCTTCTAGTGAGGCATCCGCGGGCGTCCTGCGATTTGCAGCGCCGCGTGGAGTAGAACGATCACCGCAGAAACCAAGCTGAGCGGTATCGGTTTCAGCGCGAACTATCGTGGGGCCATAACTCCAGGGGTGTTCCATGTGAACGGAACCTTGTGCCAGGAGTCGCAGACTGATGGATATTCCCGCCTCGATTCCAGTTTTCGGGACGGGGCTGCTTCTCTGACAGAGTGGCATAGCCGCGGATCCACGAAATCCTTTCCCCTCGCAAACAATCTGTGTATTCTGAAGTCGGTTTCTTCATCCACAAGCTGACAAACTGGCACTGCCCGCAGTGCCTTGTGCCGCCCGGATGGCTGGGCGACGGTGTCGCTCGTCGTGAGCCCGTAGTCTTACGATTTCTAGATTCCGTGAGGTGACAAGATGTACATCACAAGTGGAGAGCGAGGGCAAATGGCTGCAACCGCGCAGCCTCGTGCTGACGCTCCCAGTGTGTATCGGCAGTGTCTCTCTTTGGTTCTAAGCTTCGCTGTGACTTTCAGCGTGCTCGGTCTGGACGGTTGCAAGAAGTCGGAACAAGCGCAGTCCGGCCAGGCGCAACAGGGACAGCAGGGTCAGGCGCCGCAAACGCAGGCGGCGGTGCCCACAGCGGACCAGCTTTATCAGTTGGTCGCGCCTATCGCGCTTTTTCCCGATAACCTGGTGGCTCAGGTGCTGGCAGCTTCTACCTACCCCAACGAGGTCAGTGCGGCCTACGCGTGGGTGCAGCAGAACTCCAGCCTGAAGGGGCAGCAGCTTCTGGATGCCGTGAATGGCCAGTCGTGGGACCCCAGCGTCAAAGGCCTCACGCAGTTTCCCGACGTGCTCAGTCAGATGGCCACGAACTTGTCGTGGACTTCGGCGCTCGGCGATGCCTATTACAACTATCCCTCGAGCGTGATGAACGCGGTGCAGGTGATGCGTGGCCGCGCCCAGCAGTCGGGCAACCTGAAGAGCACGCAGCAGCAGACTGTGTCGGTGCAGAGTCAGCCTCCGGGGCAGGCTCCGCCGCCACCGCCGCCGGCGGATGATCCGAACGCCCCGCCGCCGCAGCAGACAGTAATCGTGCAGCCGCCGCCGCAGACCATCATCATTCAGCCGGCGCAGCCCGATGTGGTTTACGTGCCCACCTACAATCCGACCGTTGTTTATGGCGCGCCTGTACCGGTCTATCCCGGATATTCAACCGGGGCGATGGTGGCTACCAGTCTGCTTTCATTCGGCGTGGGTATTGCCGTCGGAGCGGCCATCAGCGGCGGCGGAGGCTGCTGCGGCTGGGGTTGGAACTCGTGGGGATGTGGGTGGCACAACAACACCGTGGTCTACAACCACAACACCTATATTTCGAACTCGAACACCTTCGTCAATCGCAACAACTACTACCATAACGGTAACTACAACAACGTTAATTACAACAACATCAACCGGAACAACGTAAACGTCAACAACGTGAACCGGAACAACTTCAACCAGAACAACGTCAACAGAAACAACTTCAACCAGAACAACGTCAACAGAAACAACTTCAACCAGAACAACGTCAATAACCTGAATCAGAACAACCTGAATCGGAACAACCTCAACAACAACAACCGCACCAACAATTTCAAGAGCGGCAGCTACACCGAGCCGCACTTCAATCAGAAGCTGGATGCGCCGCAATATCAGAACCGCCAGAACCTGAACAACACGGCGCAGAACCGGCAGCAGAATTTCAATCAGAATCGTCAGCAACCAAACGCCAACCAGAATCGGCAGCAGCCGAATTTCAATCAGAACCGTAACCAAAACAATCCCGGCATGCAAAGCCGTCCGAATGCCAACAATCAGGCCCTGCGAAACGATGCATCGCGCGGCTACGGGCAGCAGCCCAAGGGCGGCAATAGCGCCTTCTCCAACTACAGCGCGGGCGGCAATGCCCGTACCAACAGTGCGCGCGGGCAGCAGAGCTTGCAAGGTGGCCGGGCCAACGCCGGTAACGTCAATCGCGGCGGTGGCGGCGGAGCCCGTCCCGAGCGCGGTGGGGGAGGCCGCCGATGAGAGGCGCACAGTGGGGAAGGAACTTACCTCAGCAGGAGGAGACGTTGATGGATCGCGCGGCATTTAATTCCGGAAAGCCAGGGACCACCATGCGGGTTCGTCGAGCGTTGGTGCTTATGCTGGCGGCGATGCTGTCGCTGAGCGCGGTATCAGTTTTCGCGCAACAGGGAAATGAAAAGACGTTTCCGTCGCCAGGGGAGGCCGTGCTGGCTCTCTACAATGCTGCCAAGGCGAATGACACGCCGGCGGTCCTCGCCATCTTCGGCTCCAGTGGAAACGAAATTATTCACACTGGAGACCAGGTGGTCGATGACAACATGCGAACCGAGTTTGTGAAGCGCTACGACCAGATGCATCGCGTGGTGCTCGAGCCGGATGGAACCGCGACCCTCTATGTCGGCGCGGATAACTGGCCATTTCCGATCCCCATCGCGAAAAACGGCGGCGGAAGCTGGTACTTTGATACTGAAACCGGCAAGAAAGAAATTCTGTATCGGCGCGTCGGACGTAATGAAAACGACGCGATCGACATTCTGCATTCGCTGGTTGATGCGCAGCACGATTACGCCTCCGAGACTCATGACGGAGACAAGACCAAGCACTATGCGACGAAGTTCATCAGCGACGACGGCAAGCAGAACGGCTTGTACTGGAAGACCGGCGACAACGATCCGCCGAGCCCGATCGGTCCCCAACTCGTATCGGCCGCGGCTGAGGGTTACAACATGCAAGCCGGCAAACCGCAGCCCTATCATGGCTACTACTACCGCATCCTCACCAAGCAGGGAGCGGCGGCCAAGGGCGGGGCGCGCGACTACATGGTGAACGGACAACTCACCAAGGGTTTCGCCTTCGTCGCCTATCCGGCTGAGTACCGTAACTCGGGGGTCGTGACCTTTATTGTGGATCAGGATGGCGTGGTCTACGAGAAGGATCTCGGCCCTGACACCGCGCAAGATTGCCAGCGCTATGACCGAGTACAACCCGGACAGCACCTGGAGTCCGGCGGACTAGACGGATATCGCGAGGAAGAGCACTTCAAGGCACACGGAGATTAACAAGTCTCCGTGTGCTTTTGCTTTCGGCGACAAAGTGCTTAGGTCAACGGGCATGCCGGATGATCGCACTGGCAGGCGATCTCCACTTCTTTCGAACCGGCATCACGACAGGAATCGCTGCAGTACTTTTCTCCGGCTGGAACCGTGCACAGACACGGCTCATGGGCACACTGTTTCTGTTCCTCTGCCATCGTAGTTCTCCTTGGTCTGAAATTGATTGACGATTGCTGCGGCGATTGAGAATTGCCGAGTGAGCCGCATTGTTGCCCGCCACTGGGCACAAAGTCAAATCGGCTGGGGTATTCCCACCGGGTTCGCGCCGCAGCCATAATTGCTGTGAACCTTCTTGCCGCGACATGGTTATACTTTGACGAGGGGGAGGCTTACCTGAGATGAAACTCTTACGATTCGCGTTCCTTCTCGTCCTTCTCGGCGCGGTCACGGCCCATGTTGCGCCCGCGCGCGCTTACGCTGATTCATCCTCCACATCGGCCAACGCCAAGAGCACCAGCCTCAACGTCACCGTTAACGGCGGCAAAGACTGGACCGACACCGGCATGCAGGTGCAAGCTGGCGACAAGCTGCATATCACCGCCAAGGGTACGGTCACCATGGGCAGCAATACCGGCATCACCGCCGAAGGTGCGCAACGCGGTTGGACCGACACTCTGCGCGCGCTGATGGTTCCTAGCGCTGGCCGCGGCGCGCTGGTAGGCCGCATCGGCGACAGCGACGCAGCTACGCCTTTCTTCGTCGGTGCCGACGGAACGGTGAATGCGCCCATCGCCGGCAAGCTGTACCTCGCCATCAACGCGGATTCCATGCAGACGGCGGACGGCAGTTATTCGGTACACATTGATCGCACGCCGACCAAAACGGCCACCGAGAGCGGAGCAGCCGCCAGCCAGAACAATTACGACTTCAAGCCGCTGTTCGCCGAGCTCGACAGCAAACTTCCATATCGCGTCACCGATCAGCCCAACGGCGGTAATGAGGGTGACCTGGTCAACTTTGTTTTGATCGGCACCCAAGACCAGGTGACGAGCGCTTTCAAAGCTGCGGGCTGGCTGCAAGCCGACAAGACGAATACCGATGCCGTGGTCAGTGCGCTGGTGGCAACCCTTCAGAAGAATGTTTATGTCACGGTGCCGATGAGCATCCTTTATCTCTTTGGACGCCCGCAGGACTTTGGCTATGAGCGCGCCGAAGCCGTGATGGTGGCGGCGCAGCGCAATCACTTCCGCATCTGGCAGGCTTCGTTTAAGACGCCGCAGAATCAGCCGATCTGGGCAGGCGCGGGCACGCATGACATCGGCATCGAACGGGATCAGCGTTCGGCCAACGCTATCACGCACAAGATCGACCAGGACGTCGATAACGAGCGCGACTTCATCGGCGCTACGTTGCAGCAGGCCGGACAGGTGCAGGCCATGTCGTACTTCATGCGCTCCAAGCCCATCAAGTCGACGAAGACGGCCACCGGCGGCAGCATCCAGTCGGATGGACGTGTGTTGGTGATTGTTCTGAAAGGTGCGACGAAGTAGACGCCGGAGGCGACGATGTGCCCAGCGGAAGAACAGACCAGGAACATCACGTATTTCGAGAATGTTAATCCGATCTTTCCGGTCGCTGATCTGCAAGCCAGCTTGAAGTATTACGTTGACGTGCTCGGATTCAAGCTGAACTGGGAGACGCCGGGCTTCGCCCAGGTTTCGCGCGGCCGCTGCGGCATCATGCTGGCCGAGGGCGAGCAGGGACACCCTGGAACCTGGGTCTGGGTAGGGATTGGCGACGCTGACCTGCTTTATGACGAATATCTTGCGAAGGGTGCCAGGATTCGTCATCCTCCCAACAATTACGAGTGGGCGTACGAGCTGCAGGTCTACGATCTCGACAACAACGTTCTACGACTTGGCTCGGACACGAAGAAAGATCAGGCGTTCGGCACCTGGCTCGACATGAACGGCGTTGAGTGGAAGCGCATCGATGCCAAGTGGGTGCGCGTCGACCCGCCGGCAGTTTCCTGACGAACTAGAAATAGCTGAGCCACGGATTGCTGCGGCGCTGCTTCAGTCGCGAGAACCACAGGCACAGCGGATACATGGCAAGCACCACGATTGCCCACACCAGATAGATTCCCGGCAAAGACAATCCCCAGCCCGGCGGCGCGGTGAACGGATACCGGTCCAGCGTCGGCGACTGGAACATCCAATAAATGTGACCGTAGCGCGCGTAGCAGATGCCCACTGCAATCAAGTGGATCAAGGGGAAATGCACGACGAAGTAAAACAGCGGAACTCTGCCAAAGACGAGTACTGGCCGAAGGATGGCCGGGCATCCTCCATCAAACACCCAAAGAAACAGCAGCGCGGGCCCTAGCGTCATCAGCAGAAACAGCAAGGAAGGCGGCTGCTTGGTGGTGTTGAGGAACGACAGCAGGGTGAAGGCTGAAGATTTCTGCGCGCTCCAGGGATTGGGATCACCATAAAGATTTGTCCAGCGCAGCAGCGGGAAGATAATGGTTAAACCAAGACCAAGCCAGAGCAGAAACGAACGACGGCGCTCGGCTGGCCATCGATAGACGACTCCAAGTCCATAGCCGGCGGCCGTCACGCCCACCCATGGGATGAGGGGATACGTGATGAATAGGGCGTGCTGCGGCGTGTTGAGCAGGAAGCCCTGGCCATGCAGGACGAGGAACCACCGGCTCGTCGACTGAACGTTGTCGAGCAGGTTGTGCGTCAGAATCATTCCCGCTCCGAAGGCCACTACCGCCCAATCAGGCAGGAAGATCAGCCCGGAGAGCACGATCATCGCCGCGCCCAGCGTGCACAGCACGATGAAAAGAGTGATGCGGTAATCGAAATTGAACTGCAGACCCAGGCAGCGCAGCGGAACCAGTTCGAGGAAGATCAGCCACAACCCTCGCGTGAAGAGAAACTTCGACAACTCCGGCTTGGACTTGCGGCCGAGCGCCAGATAAGCGCCCGTGCCGGTCAGCAAAAAGAAAACCGGAGCGCAGAAGTGCGTAATCCAGCGGGTGAAGAAGAGCGGTACTGTGGTGACCGCCAGGTTGGTAGGACTGACGCCTGTGCCCAAATAATCGCGGACGTGGTCCAAGGCCATGATGACCATGACCGTTCCGCGCAGCAGGTCCACGGATTCAATGCGAGCGCGTTGGGCGGAAACTGGCATCGGTGGCGTAGTTTAGCAGAGCTGCAACCGAAAGAAGCACGTTGAGAGGACGGCTTGTGACAAAATGCTTTTATGGCCGGAGCGCACGCGCCCATCCCTGAATTCTTATACGGCACTGCCTGGAAGAAAGACCCGACCGCTTCGCTCACAGAGTTGGCGATCCGCACCGGTTTCCGGGGAGTGGATACAGCCAATCAGCTGCGGCATTACCACGAGGCCGGAGTCGGCGAAGGGCTCAACGCCGCTTATCGCGACGGCGGGCTGCAGCGCGGAGACCTCTTCCTGCAAACCAAGTTTACCTACGTCAACGGCCAGGACCATCGGCTGCCGTACGATCCGGACGCGGCGCTGTCCATCCAGGTGGCGCAATCGATGGCCAGCTCGCTCGAGCACTTGAAGACCGACTACGTCGACAGCTTTCTGTTACACGGGCCGGCCATGCGTCAGGGATGGAGCCGCGATGATGCCGAAGTGTGGGAGGCAATGCGCAGGGAGCGCGATGCAGGCCGAGCCCTCATGCTTGGGGTGAGCAACGTCGGCCTTCATCATCTTGAACACATGCTGCAGGTGCACGGCGAAGTGCCGGCGTTCGTGCAGAACCGCGTCTTTGCGGTGACCGGATGGGACCGCGACGTGCGGTTTTTCTGCCGTGAGCACCGCATCGTGTACCAGGGATTCTCTCTGCTGACCGCGAATGTCGAAGTGCTTCAGCATCCTGTGGTAACCGAGCCGGCAGGCAAGCTAGATGCAACTCCGTCGCAGATCATCTTTGCCTTCGCGCGCGCCATTGGGATACTCCCACTTACGGGTACCACAAACAAAGACCACATGCAGCAAGACCTGGCAAGCGTCGCACTGGAACTGCCCGACAAGACAATTGCGCGAATCGAGAGAATCGCTGGCTAGAACTGAGCCCGTCGGCTCGACAGCAAGCAACCCGGCGAACCAAGCCCGGGCCGATTCATTTACGACTCCGTCTTAGGTAGAGCTCGCAGCTAGACGGCGTTCGCCCGAGCAGGGAAGCACCACGCTGAACACCGTGCCCTGCGAGCCATTGGCGCGATTGGACACAACTTCGATCGTTCCCCCGTGGCGCTCCACGATTTCTTTCGACACCCAGAGTCCGAGGCCTGTGCCTACATCTTTCTTCGTGGTGAAGAAGGGCTCAAAGATGCGTTCCAGATTTTCCGGCGCGATGCCCGGCCCGTTGTCCTCGACGCGAAGCACCACTTTCTTATCGTGTGATCCATCGTCGCCGTTCACGCATCCAACGTTGACTTTCAGCCGCCCGCCAACGCTCACCGCGTCGGCCGCATTGGAGATGATGTTGGCAATTACCTGCTGCAACTCTCCCGGCCAGCCTTGCAGCGGCGGACATGGCTGCAACTCGTAGTCGATCTCAATGGCCTTGCTCTTGAATTTATTGGAGTAGAGCCTCAAGCGCGGAATCAACAAGCACCGGCAGGTCGACGCTCGAAGGCTGGGCGGTCTCGCGATAGAAGCCGAGCGTTTGCCGGGTGACGTGAGAAACGCGGTTCAACTCCTGTTCCGCGAGCGAAAGATCGCCGACGGCATCGGCGGGAACGCCGCTCCGGTTCTTGGCCAGGAAAATGAGATTGCCGACGGCTTCGAGGGGATTGTTGATCTCGTGGGCTACGGTCGCAGCCAGGCGGGCTGCGGCGGCAATCTTTTCCGTCTTGCGCAAGATCTCGTGCGACTTGCGCTCGGAGGTAGCGTCGCGGAAGACCAGCACCACGCCCACCAGACTTCCCCGGTCGTCACGAATCGGCGCAGCGCTATCTTCGATCGGAATCAGCGAGCCGCTGCGGTGACGCAAAACGGTGTGATTCGCCAGTCCCACAATCTGGCCGATGAGCATTACTTTTTGAACCGGATTTTCGACGGGTTTGAGGGTTACCTCGTTGAAGATGGGGAAGACCTCTGTGATTGGCTTGCCTTCGGCATTCGCCGCCGTCAAGCCGGTAAGCTGCTCAGCGATAGGATTGACGAAAGTCACGCGGCCGTCAGCATCGGTGGCGATGACGGCATCGCCGATGCTGGTGAGCGTGACCCGGAACCATTCCTCACGCTGCCTGGTTTCTGCCCCGTGCCGTTCGCGCATTGCCATCTCGCGCAGAATGAAATAGGCCAGCAGCACCAGGCCGGCGATCGCAATCGCAGCGGCAAGGTAGATACACAGGACAGTGATGCGGGTGCTTCGGTAATACGCGGACACTCGCGTGGCCGCCAGTCTGGTCTCTTCCTGCTGCATGGTAACGATCAGAGCGCGCAGCTTGTCCATCGTGAGCAGGCCCCTGTCAGTCAGAACCAGGTCGCGCGCCGCTTGGGGTTGGCCGGCGTCGTACAACGCAATGGTCTGCGCCATCTCTGACAGCTTCTTGTCGGCCAGGCTGCGCAACTCGGGAACGTTTGCCTGCTGCCGCGGGTTGTCGACGGTCAAGTCCGCAAGCTTCTGAATGGCGGGATCAAGCTGCCTCTGCGCCAATTCATAGGGTGCAAGATAGCGGCGTTCTCCTGTGTAGAGATAGCCGCGCTGCCCGGTTTCGGCGTCCTTCAGAAGAGACTCAGTGTCAGAAAGCTGAAGCAGGAAGGCCTGGGTGTGAACGACCCAGGTCGCGTTTTCAACCTGCGCCGCCAGCTGCCGGCGAATGATCGCGGTATTCACCAGCAGCAACACCACCAGCGTCGCGAATCCAGTGATCACGCTGAAGCGTTTGTAGAACGGTTGCATAAGGGCGCCGAGGACGAAAGCCAATCGTCCTCAATGGAGAAGAATTCTAAATGAAAAGGGATGGGAAAACAGGTGTTCCGCGAGGCACCCGAGACGTGGCGTACATTGGCGAGATAAAGCGCCGCGGACCGCTCGGCCCGCGGCGGTCAAGTCTACTGCTGCGGAGAAGTTTGGTCGCCCTTCTCGGCAGCCTCGGCGCCCGGCATTAGATTCTTGAGCGGCGCCTTAATCTGCTCTTCGTTCTCCGGATGCGGCAGCGGCTTGCGTGGCAGCATCAGGTCGCGCATGGCGGCGTTGTAGACGAAGGTCGCCTCCACCACCGCAGCCTGCGCCAGATCTGCCGGCGATAGCCGCTCGTACGTATCCATGTTGGAGTGGTGCGAGCGCGTCTCGTAATCCAGCGGATCCTGGATGAATTGGAAGCCCGGAATGCCGATGGCGTCGAAGGCTTCGTGATCGGTGCCGCCGGTATTGCGCAGGGTGATGGTCGAGACGCCGAGATCCTTCAGCGGCTCAATCCACTGCTGGAAGATCGGTCCGATGGCTGCGTTGCCCTGCAAGTACACGCCGCGAACCTTGCCGCTGCCATTGTCGAGATTGAAGTAAGCTGAAATCTTCTGCGACTCAGGTTTCAGCTCGACCGGACCTGCGGGCTTGCGCACCCACTCGGGCAGTTTGAGCTGGTCGGGTGTGGTCGAGAGCGGGACCTGCCCGAAGTGCTGCTTGACGTAGCCGTAGCTGCCGTATTCGCCTTCCTCTTCGCCCGTCCACAAAGCAACGCGAATCGTGCGCCGCGGCTTGACCTGGAGCGTGTTCAGAATGCGCATGACTTCCATCGCGACCACGGTGCCGGCGCCGTTGTCGGTTGCGCCGGTGGCCGACGCCCACGAATCAAGATGGCCGCCGACCATGACAACTTCGTCTTTCAACTTCGGATCGGTGCCGGGAATTTCGGCGACGGTGTCATAGCCGTGCTCGTGATCGCCAGTGAATTTCACATCGACATTCATCTCGATGCTGACCGGCACGTTGGCCTTCAACAGGCGATAGACGCGCCCGTAATTCTCGATTGCCATCACGACGACCGGCAGGGGATTGGTGGTATCACGTTTGTAGACTTCCCAGCCGAAGCCCACGCTGCTGTCGTCGAAAAATGTCCCACCGGAGCCGCCGCCGTCGCGTCCATCGCGGCTCGGCGCGACTACCGCCAGCACATGCTCGCTCGCCAGAAACGCGCCGACCTTCTTCTTCAGCTCCAGTCGCTTCATGAAGGCCTGGAGGAAATCTTCGCGGTTGCGCGGATTCGTCGGATACTCCGTCAGCTTCTTCAGTTCGGCGTCGTCCAGCCGCGTCCACAACGGCTTCTCTACCGGAGGCACGTCTCGCATCGGCCCCAGGAAGACGATCTTCCCGCTGAGCTTGCCCCTATATTGGTCGAGGTCCTTCGCGTCCTTGATGTCCATCCACACAGCCTGACCGCTCACGGTGCCATTCGTCGACGGCGACCACGGAGCAGCTTGCGCGATGAAGACCGCGGTGTCGGGCGAAGTCATGCGCACCCAGGTGTTGAGTTGCGTCCATCCGATGCCGAACTCGCCCCAGTCTTCCAGGTGCGCATTCTTGCAACCCATTGCGGTGAACTGATCGCGGGTCCAGGCGTTGGCCTTGGCGAGATTCTGCGAGCCGGTGAGGCGCGGGCCGATGCCGTCGTCGAGCGCCGAAGCGTACTCCATCACATGCGAATGCTCCAAGCCTTCCAGACGAATGCGCTGGTACATGTTGAGATCAAGCGACTCGCGTTCCGGTTGAGGCATTTCATAAGACGGCGTCGCAGCCGCGGCAGCATTGTTTTTCGATTTATCGGCAGCAGCGAGAGAAAGCGGAAGTGAAAACGCCAGCAGCAAGGCGACAGAACGACCAGACTTGCAAAGTTGCATCGGGAAGGCCAGCTCCTATCGATGGAAGAGTGTAATCGAGAAGAGTACCAGAAACAGGGGCTCGCGAACGGCTGTTGAGATGACCCGCAGAAACCTGTTCCGCAGCGGTGATCGGCCGTGTTCGAATCCGAACACTACAGTTCGCTCGCGAACAAATCCGCCTTCTTGTGAGACTTTATAGATGCCTTGTAAGTGACTATAAACAAGCAAGCTATGAGGCCGCCGATATAAGGCTGGCTGATTGCATCTCAATCGTTGAGATTCGCCCGAGGAGCCCATGCGCAGCCTTCTGCAAGATCTGCAATACGCCGGCCGGCAAATGATGAAGTCTCCCGGCTTTGCTGTCATCGCGATACTGACGCTGGCCATCGGCATCGGAGCCAATACGACCATCTTCTCGGTGGTCAACGGCGTGTTGCTCAATCCTCTGCCGTACCCGGATTCGAATCGCCTGGTCACGCTCTTTCATCACAAGCCGAATTTCTCGAAGGGCTCGATCTCGTACCCGAACTTTCTCGACTGGCAGCGCGATAACCACAGCTTCGACGCCATGGTCGCCTATCGCGACTCAGGCGGCATGACCCTCACTGGCGCGGGCGAGCCTGAGAACGTCAAGAGCACGATGGTTTCGGCCGGCTTCTTTGAGCTGATGGGCGTGAAGCTGGTATCGGGCCGCGCCTTCACTGCAGATGAAGATCGCCTGGGTGCTGCGCCGGTGGTCATGATTTCGGAAGGTTTGTGGAAGCGAAAGTTTGCTTCCAACCCCAACATTGTGGGACAGGCGATCACCCTCGACGGCCAACCTCGCACCATCATCGGAGTTGTGCCGGCGAGCTTTCAATTCCAGCAGTGGAACTTCCGTCCGGCCGAAGCCTACACCGCGATCGGCGAATACAAAGAGCCACAATTCCGTGATCGCAACGCCGCCTGGGGCATGGATGCCATCGCGCGTCTGAAACCCGGAGTGACGCTGGCCGAAGCCGCGCAGGACATGCAGCGCGTCAATCACGGCCTGGAAGCGACTTACCCCGACGTGGATGCCGGCATCGCGACGACCATCGTTCCGCTGAAAGAACAGATGGTCGGCGATGTGCAGCCGGTGCTGTGGGTGCTGATGGGTGCGGTACTGTTCGTTCTGCTGATTGCCTGCGCCAATGTTGCCAACCTGCAACTGGCGCGCTCTACGGCGCGCGAGCGCGAGTTCGCGGTGCGTGTAGCGCTAGGCGCGCAGCAATCGCGGCTCGTCCGCCAGGTGCTGACTGAAAGCGTTGCGTTGGCCCTTGTCGGCGGAGCGCTGGGCGTCCTTCTCTCCTATTGGGGAGCGAAGGCTGCTGTTGCCGCCGTTCCCTAACATGTTGCCGCGCGCGGAAAACATCGGCATCGATGGCCGTGTACTTCTGTTTTCGCTCATCGTGTCGCTGCTGGCCGGAATTGTATTCGGGCTGGCGCCGGCATTGCGAACTTCGCGCACCAACGTCAACAGCACCTTGAACCAGAGTGGACGTTCGCTGGTGGGCTCGCATCATCGCGCCCAGGCCGTCTTCGTTACCGTGGAGATGGCGATGGCTCTGGTGCTGCTGATCGGCGCCGGCTTGATGATTCGCACCCTGGCGCAATTGTGGAACGTCAGCCCCGGATTCAATCCGAAGAATGTGATCACGTTCTCGGTGACCCCGTCCTCATCGCTGACCAGGGAGTCGCCGGACGCGATTCGCGCCGCCTATCGTCAGATGTCGGCGACCGTCCAGTCTGTGCCGGGCGTGGAGGCTGTGTCGTTCGACTGGGGCGCGCGGCCGATGATGAGCGATTGGGAAGAAACTTTCTGGGTCGAAGGCCAGCCGCACGCCGAGCACGAAGCGGACCTGCCGCTCTCGCTGCGCTATGGCGTCGCGCCCGATTATCTGAAGCTGATGCAGATTCCCCTGCTGCGCGGGCGCTTCTTCACTGACGCCGACAACGAGCACTCCTCGCGCGTGGTGGTCATCGATGAGAGCTTCGCCGAGCGTTATTTCCCGGGCCAGGATCCCGTCGGCAAGCATTTGCACTTCACCCAGGAAAGCTCCGGCGGTCCCCGCACCGACGAGATCGTTGGCGTGGTCGGCCACATCAAGCAGTTCGGCTTGCAGCCGGACAAGAGCAATGTGGTCGAGATCCAGTATTACGAGCCCTTCGCGCAAAACACCGACGCGATCATGCGTCGCGTGGGTGAGGGAACGGATGTGTTCGTCCGGGTGCGCGCCGGGGAGCAGGCGGAGTCGGTATTTCCGGCAATTCGCCGCGCTTTGTTGCAGGTCGACAGTCAGATAGTCGTAGACGACATGCAGCCGATGGAACGCGTGGTAGCCGAGTCCATCGAGCGCCAGCGCTTCGCCATGATGCTGTTCTCGATCTTCGCCGGCGGGGCCTTGCTCCTAGCCAGCATCGGCATCTACGGCGTGCTCTCTTACATTGTGGGACAACGCACGTGCGAGGTCGGCATTCGCATGGCCCTGGGCGCCCAGAGGGGAGATGTTGTGCGAGCGGTATTGCGTGACGGCGCGGGCATGACGCTGCCGGGCATCGGCATCGGGATTTTGGTAGCTCTGGCGATGTCGCGATTGATGGCGGCAATCCTGTTTGGCATCACGCCAAATGACCTGGTGACGTTCGTATCGGTGCCGGTGGTGTTGTGTGCGGTCGCGCTGGTGGCGTGCCTGTTGCCCGCCCGCCGCGCCGCCAAACTCGATCCCATGCAGGCGCTCAGGGCGGACTAGGGATGACTCACTGACGCATAGGTTTGGCTATCGCGACGTCTTTGCTGGCCTTATCTACCGCGACAATGTAGCCGGAATCGTGGTCGTTCTGGATAAACGGCCACCGGGCCGAATTAGTTACGGTAAGTGGATCAGTTCTGGCCATACGCCAAGTTTCAACAACAAGCAGCAAGTCCTGCGCGACTAACGGATGAAAGTAATACCTGTTGTCGTTGCATGCTTACTTCGCGCATCAGTTTCTTCTTGGCTGGCGCCGTTTGAAGTGGGCCGGCTGGGACTTCTTGGGGCGCTTCAGCGCCATCCAGCGGCCCAGCGTGTCCTGCGTCGGAGCGAAGGCCATCAGCATGACAAATCCGCCGATGGTGACCAGTATTTCCGACGAACCCGCAGGCGTCGTACTGGTCGGATTCTGCTGGGTGACGGAATCGTTGTGCGCCCTGTGCCAGCCGAAGAGCAGCAGTTCCACGCCCACAACGAATATGGCGATCCGCAGTCCTAGCTTCATGCCAATTTCCCTGCGACGAAATTGTACGCTCAGAGAATGTTGACGGCACGCGCTGCCAGCAGCGCAATCACCGACAGCGAGATCAGCGATTGCAGCATCATCAGCACCTTCGCCCAGCGCGAGAGCACCGAGGTATCCGTCGGCGAGAATGCCGTGCTGGTGTTGAACGCCAGGAACAGGTAGTCCATGAACATGGGCGACCAGCCGGCCTCCATACATTCGGGTCGCGTCATCTGCGGGAAGAGAAACGAGCTTTGCGCTTCAGGGCGTTCGCGTCCGAGCGGGCCTCCGGCATCGAGCTTCCAATACCACAGGCCGAAGACCAGCACGTTGGCAAACCATAGCAGCGCCGCCGAACGCAGCAGCATGCTGGGCGGATCTTTGTGATTTGGCAGGCCCTGAATCATGAGACCCAGCGAGCCCATCAGCGAAAGTGTAATCACGGCGAGCGCAACGAAGGTGAGTACCTTGAGAACGTCGTTGCGGCCGACTCGATACGAGAAGGTGATCGGGATCAGCAAAACCAGGATCACGGCGAACAGCAGCCAGCGTGGGCCCACCGACAGCCGGTCGGGCAGCGCGTAATGGATGAGCGCGTCGGCAGCCATGGCGACGAAGGCCGGCCAGCGCGGCTCGCGGTTTTTCTGGATCTTCTTAGACACAGAGCGCTTTACCCTCGCAAGAGGGTATCACTTCTTTTAGCCGCGTTAATGAAACGCAGGGAAAAGGTTAACCCGCCCACGATGAGAAAATGAAGTGTGGGGTCTCTCGCGCACAGCGCAAGTTCCTGGCTCACTCCTGCCGGCGTCCACGTGTTGCTCGTAGTGTTCCTGGCCACGTTGATTCGCTCGGCCATCGGCTTTGGCGAGGCACTGATTGCGGTGCCGCTGCTGGCGCTCAGCCTGCGTCTCGAAATTGCAGCGCCGCTGGCGGTGCTAGTTTCTATCACCATCGCCCTGGTGGTGGTGGCGCAGGACTGGCGCAAAATTCACGTACGCAGCATAGGCTGGCTGATGACGGCAACCGTCTTCGGCATCCCGCTCGGTCTGCTGCTTTTGACCAGCAGTCATCAGCGGCTCACCAAAGCGACCCTGGCGCTGTTGATCATGGCGTTTTCCGTCTACTCGCTGATGGGCGAGCGGCCGCCGGAGCTCAAGGCTGACAGTCTGCCGTGGCTGCTGGGTTGCGGCTTTGTCGCCGGCATCATGGGCGGCGCGTACGGCATGAACGGCCCGCCGCTGGCGATTTACGGCTCCATGCGGCGCTGGTCGGCGCAGCACTTCCGCGCGACGCTGCAAGGCTACTTCTTACCGGCTAGCGTGCTCGGGATGGCGGGATACTGGCTGAAGGGTCTGTGGACGCCTGCGGTGACGCACTATTATCTGCTGTCGTTGGTGGCAGTCGTTCCTGCGATTCCGCTGGGAAGAGTGGTGAACCATCGCATGCGGGACGATACGTTTTTGAAGTATGTGTACGCCGGGCTGGTTGCGGTGGGTGGAGTGCTGCTGGTGCAGGCGATTGGCGGCTGGTAGTCGGGCCGACCCCGGGATACAGGATGCGGTAGTTATAGACATCTTTCGACCGCACGTCCGAGCGATTGGCACAAAAAAAGCAGATCGCAGGAAGCAACGCAGACGCTGCGCTCAGGATGGCAGTGGACTACGGCGAAGAGCAAGAGCGAACCGCGAAAAGCGGCATTTGTGACGCACGTCATAGCGGCGTGTTCGCCCCGCACGCTATATTGGCGCGTTCTTCATACTTGGCCGCTATGTCTGGCGGCCTGACGAGATACGCACGTTATGCCGCAGAATTACGTACCGATTTTCATCTTCGCCTTCGTAGCTTTTCTGGTTGCTGCCGGGACGCTGGCCATCTTCACCCTGCTTCGTCCCAGGAATCCTTCCTCGACCAAGCTGATGCCCTACGAATGCGGCATCACACCGTTCGACAACGCTCGCGGCCGCTACACCGTGCGCTTTTACATCGTCGCCATTCTGTTCGTGGTCTTCGACGTCGAGACCATCTTCCTGTTTCCCTGGGCGGTGCAGTTCAAACTGCTTGGCCTGTTCGGCCTGCTGGAGATGGCGATCTTCCTCGGCATCCTCATCGTGGGATACATCTGGGTATGGAAGAAGGGCGCTCTGGAGTGGGTGTAGGAAAGGCGCCATTCGCCGTTCGCGTTTCGCCAGAAGTCCAATGCCGTGTCATCCGGAGCGGAGGCAGTCCGCGTTTGGCCGCCGGAGTCGAAGGCCCGCTATAGCCGATATCAAAGCCCGAACTGGACGCGTTTCTTGCCAGTGTGTCGCGAATCGCCCCACTCCCCTCAGAACTGCGGCGGCGCGGCCGGCAACGTCTCGGAGTTGATGCCTTCGCACGTGCCGTTGCTCACGGTCACATTGCCCACCGCATCCAGCTTCACCGTCCAGACGCTGTCATAGTCCGTCGAGGACCAGGCCGGCGCCGGTTGGTTGTCGCCGTGATAGCTAGCCAGCAGCGCATTGACCGCCGGTTGGATGAATTGGTAAGCCCACGCCACCAGCACGCTCTTGTTGGAGAATTTTCCGCCACTGAAGAAAAAGTCGCTGGTCTGCTGAGCGTTGGCCGCCGGATCGGAGAGTTCGAAGCTGGTGACCAGGTTGTACGGCAGGTTGTTGGCGATGGCGTAGGGGACAGCCGTCAAGGCCGGAGCCACCGATGACCACGTGTGATCGCCCGAGGAATCGAAGGAACCCGGGCCAAACTGCGAAGGGTCGATGGAATAGACCTCATGGGGAGCGATCTTGCCGCGGAGGGCATTGGGAAGATCCAGCGCACGCCACTGTCCCGCGCCTACGTAGTTGTTGTCGTTCCAGTAGACCTTCGGATGCGCGTCGGCATGGCGGATGATGTAGAGGGTTTCGTTGGTGTTGATTCCCGCCGGAATCACAGCCCCACCCTGCCCGCCGGTCACGGGGATGGAGAAGTAGGTCGCGCACGGCGCGCCGGCCGGTGGCGGCGACAGCGCCGGATAGCTGGAGGGCGGGGTGATGTGGGTGTCATAGGTGGTCAGGCTGGCGCTTCCCGACGGCGTGATGGAAATTGCGTATAAAGAATTTGGACTGATATAGCTGGTCGGAAGGTTGAGATTATATCCCTCGCTTCGGTTGATATTGGCCATCAGTGCGCTCACTGTCTCCCATGGCGCCGAGAAGACATAGAACCCCGGCACATTTTGCTTCACGATGGCCGTCCCTAGGGCTTCGTTGTCGCCGCCCTTGTCGTTAAAATCCAGCCCCTGGCAATTGCTGCAAAACGCCGCCGGTGAAACCACCCCGCCGGGCACGGACTCCGCCGAATACGACGCGTTGAGAGGATAGCTGCGGCCGGCATACGGGGGGCCGATCGTGGGGTAGGACAGCGTGACCTGGTTCAGCATGGCGAACTGCTGGACCGTCTCCAGCCCGACCATGTCGGGATACTCGTTTCGGGTTTGCAGATGGGTCATGGGTTCGAGCGCGTAAATCTGCGTCACATTCTGATTTCCCATCACCTGCTGTTGCAAGAACGTGGCCATGAGCAGCGATCGCTGCAGTCCCTGATTCGTGAGATTGGCAGTCGTGGGATTGATGTCCCCGGGAACGTGGTGCGCCAGATCCTCGCTGGCGACAAAGATCAGATTGACGTTGCTGGGGCTGAGCGGACCGGGAGCCGGCGGCGCTGAGTTGCCGCCGCATCCGGTGAGCAGCGCCAGAATCAGCCCCATGAGCAGCGAAAACGCAGCCTTACGACGATTCACAATAACCTCTCCTTTCTCCTCACCACCCTGAAGGGGAGTCTGATTCAGGGCACCAGCGGCTAAAGCCGTCCCTGTCGACGACCAAGCGGCGGGCGGTCTGAAGACAGCCTTTCAAAACCTTGCCTACAGTGCCGTTCCCAATTGCGAAATCACGGACTGCATCACCGGCGTCAGCTGCACCACCAGCTCTGCGTTGTAGGACTGCGACGCGGTATCGGTGAGTGGATAGCTGCCATAGACACGCGACGCGCCAATGGCATAGCCGCGCGACTTGTATGCGGGCGAGTCGCCCTGGACCGCCGGATCGACATTGGTGATGAGAATGGAGACCGTGTTGTCGCTGTTGCGGCGAATGTCGATGGTGCGGAACTGTTGCGGGAAGTCGCGCAGCGAACTGGTCTCAACTTCCCAAAAGCCCAACGTAGGATCGCCGTTCGGATCCGGCTGCGGCGTCACCACATTGATATGCCGATGTCCCGACATCCACATGATCAGATTGGGGTATTGATGCAGGGTGTTCAGCACAGACTCGTCGCTATATTCCGACCCCGGCCAGATGGGATACGGCGTCGTGTCGGTCAAGCTGTATTGCGGCAGGATGGGTACGTGCGCGCATATCACCATCAGCTGATTGTTGGCCTGCCCCGCGTTCAGCTCGTCCACCAGCCAGTTGTAACGCTCGTCGTCGAGCGCGCCTACCGCGTAATCAGGCTGGTCCGGCCCCTTCACGGTGTCATCCAGCATGATGAACTTAATCGGTATATCGGATTTCGGCACCACGCTGTAGCAGGCCATGCCGCTGGTCAAATTGGCTTGGGTGAAACCATGGCCGACCGGAAGGCTTGTGGTGTTAAAAAACTCCGCCATCCAATCATGGGTGGTCGAGGTGAGACTCGACAGGGTATGGCGGTTGGCATCGGCTATGACCGTAGGTGCGGTCTGAAAGTCGGCTTCCGGTCCGGCTCCGACAATGTTGCCGTACGGCGTCGACCCGTTGACCGCGCCCATGTACGCCCCCGTGCTATCGAGGTCGGGCTTGGTGGGGTCGAGCGCGATGTCCAGCATCGTGCTGCCGATGTGGGCGCCGCGGCTCTTTTCGTTTTCAAACTGCGAGCCCATCCAGTACTGGTCGTGATTGCCGATGACCTGGTACCAATGAATTGCCGGATTGAGGCCGGAGGCGTAAAAGGGCTTCTGGTAATCGATGGTGGCCGCGCCGGCATGGGCGCCGGAACTCGGGTAGATGACGTTGCCGTCGAAGATGCTGATGAACCAGCGCAGTTCGTTGTATTGCGAATTGTTGCAGTCGTCGCCCAGCGAGACCCCGAAGTCGAACGGCGTCACCTTGTGCAGGGCATTGATGGTCTGGATGGCGGCGTCCAGAACCTGTGTCGTCGACAGGATGATCGGCGAGTAGCACGAGGACCTTTGCGAACCAAAGCCGGCGGCGATTCCCTGATAGTTGGCCTGCGCCGGCGATTCCTTGTCGGCAATATGAATGTCGGACATGGAAAAGTAATGCAGCAGCCGGGCCACGTTGCCAGCGCCGCGGTAGGCGGGCGCAAGATCCGTCCGCGGGGGAACGCCCAGCGGTCCGCCGTAAGTCCAGGCGCTGTAGCCGTAGGTGGCATAGTCAACCACATCGTCTGGATTGATTTGCACCGCGCTTGCCGGGACTGCGCCTGGCAGAACCTGTTGCTGCGCCGTGGTGTAAACCTGCTTGGCAATTGGCCAGGAGACGATCTGCGGCTGCGGTGACGGTGACGGGCTGCTGCCGCATCCCGCCAGGCTCAAGGTACCGATGCCGGCCCCTGCGCTTCCCAGTATTCCGATGCCAACCCCTGCGCTCTTGATGAAATCCCTTCTGCTCAGTTCGCGATGCGATGGTCGAAAGCTCACGGGGTATCCTCCGGCGCACTGCTCGGAATGCGCCGCTATTTTCATCGGCAGGAAAGCGGGTCGCCTTGAATGCCGGTGCACACTTCTTTTGCTCCCCCGAATGTTGTAGTTCCAAGCTCCAATGTGACCGAAATCACAGGGCCAAGTGACTGGCGTACAAGAATCGGACACCCCTCCGCTGCTACAACTGGAGCTTCCAACGGGGTAGCAGTTCTAAGTGAAGAAATGACAATGTCAGAGGAAAGCAAAGAGCCTAAGCTGGCCTCGGTCGAAAACTCCGCCCCAGCAACTTCGAGCCCGGCGCCTGCTCCCGCGGCTGAGGCGAAAACGGCTAATCCAGAAGCAGTCAACGACAGTAAGACCGCTCCGACACTCGCTCCTTCTTCGACCGGAGAGAAACCGGACGCCAAGGCTGCTGCCGTTCCCGAAAAGCCGGCAGTATCTTCTGCCGCTGCGGCCAAACCGGTAGCTCCGGCCGCCGCCAAGCCTGCGGCCGCAGCCAAACCGGCCGCCGCCGTTCCGCCGAAGCCGCCAGTTCCCAAGCCGGAGCCCTGGGATTCCGACCTGGTCAGCAGCCTGAAGGCGCAATACGGCTCCGGCATCCGCGAAGCCAGCACCTACGCCATGCAGAACTACCTGGTGGTCGATAGCTCCCTCGCCTACGAAATCCTGCTGCGCATGCGCGATGACCAGCTCTTCGACTACTGCGTGGACATCACCGCGGTGCATTACCCCAAGCGCGAAGCGCAGTTCGACATCGTCTACGTCCTGTACTCGTTCCACAAGAACGAGCGCCTGCGCATCAAGACGCAGCTCAAAGACGGTGAGCACGTGCGCAGCGCGGTCGGTATCTGGCCAACGGCCAATTGGCTGGAGCGCGAGGTCTTCGACATGTTCGGCATTGTCTTCGACGAGCACCCCGAGCTGAAACGCATCCTGATGCCCGACGACTGGAAGGGCCATCCGCTGCGTAAGGACTACGCCATCCTCCAGCAGGACCAGGAGTGGGTGAAGAACAACATCGGCATCGAGAGCGCGCAATGAAAGATTTGATTCAAACCGATTACAAGCACGCTGCCAAGGGCGAGAGCGGCCCCGGCGTAGTCGACTACCTCGACCTCGATACCAAGGACCAGACCTTTCTCGATACGACGGAAATGGTCCTCAACATGGGTCCGCAGCATCCCTCGACCCACGGCGTGCTGCGCGTCATCCTGAAGCTCGACGGCGAAAAGGTTCTGGGCACCGAGTGCGTCATCGGCTACCTGCATCGCGGCGTGGAGAAGATTGCCGAGAACCGTACCTACGCGATGTTCAACCCCTACGTCGACCGCATGGACTACGTCGCTGCGGTCTCCAACGGGCTGGGCTACTGCGAGACGGTTGAGAAGCTGATCAACGCCGAAGTTCCGGCACGCGCGCAGTACATTCGCGTCATTCTCACCGAGCTTTGCCGCATCGCCAGCCATCAGGTGTGGCTGGGCACGCACGCGCTCGACATCGGCGCGCTGACCCCGCTGTTCTATTGCTTCCGCGACCGCGAAGCCATCCTCGGAATCTTCGAAAAGTACTGTGGCGCGCGCCTGACGACGCACGCGTTTCGCATCGGCGGCTGCATCTACGAGACCTACGAAGGCTTCGAAAAAGAATGCACCGACTTTTGCGACGCCTTCCTCCCCAAGCTTGACGAGTACGAAGAGCTGCTCACGACCAATCGCATCTGGGTAAAGCGGACCAAGGGCGTCGGCATTTTGAATCCTGAAGATTGCATCGCGCTGGGTGTCACCGGGCCAGTTCTCCGGGCCAGCGGAGTGAAGTGGGACCTGCGCAAGCAGCAGCCGTACGAAGCCTACAAAAACTTCGATTTCGAGATCCCGACCGGCGTGAACGGCGACACCTACGACCGGTATCTGGTCCGCATCGCAGAGATGCGCCAGTCGGTGCGCATTATTCGCCAGGCCGTCGAGGGACTTCCGCAGGGCCCGATCATGGCGAAGGTGCCGAAGATCCTCAAGCCGCCGGCCGGAGAGGTCTATCACTCCATCGAAGCGCCCAAAGGCGAGCTGGGATATTTCATCGTCAGCGACGGATCGACGCAGCCCTATCGTGTGCGCGTGCGTCCGCCGTCTTACGTCAATCTGCAAGCCCTCGACAAGATGGTGCGTGGCCTGCTGATCGCCGACGTGGTTGCGGTCATCGGCACGCTCGACATCGTGCTCGGGGAGGTGGACCGATGATCTCGGGCAGCAAGATTTTGGAAAGACGAAATTGGTCGGGTAGAGCTGGCCTTCAGGCCAGCGTCCAACCGGCCCCAAAAGATCGAGGGGCTTCAGCCCCGCAAGTAGTGTCGTCGGCTGAAGCCGACTCCAATTTTGTGAAGCGCGGGAACGCCAGCCTGAAGGCTGGCTCTACCCGACCAGGCCAACGCAATGTTTGACGCAATCAAGGTGTACCTCAACACGAGTTCCACCCCCGGCGAAGCCGGCAGCATGTTCTGGGCGACCGTCTACATCCTGATCATCACCATCGGCATTTCGCTGGCGGTGATCGCGATGAACTGGCTGGAGCGCAAGATCCTCGCGCACATGCAGATTCGCCTGGGCCCCATGCGCGTGGGCCCGCACGGACTGCTGCAGCCGTTCGCCGATGCCCTGAAGCTGCTCATCAAGGAAGACATCATCCCCCAGGACGCCGACAAGCTGGTGTTCTGGTGCGCGCCGGTCATCGTGACGATGACTGCGTTTACCACGTTCCTGGTCGTTCCCTTCGGCCGCACCCACGCCGTGACCGATATGAACATCGGCATCCTGTTCATGCTGGGCGTTTCGTCGCTGGGCGTGCTGGGCATCATCATGGCGGGATGGTCGTCGAATTCGCACTATCCGCTGATGGGCTCGCTGCGCTCGAGCGCGCAGATGGTCTCGTACGAAATCGCCATGGGCCTGGCCATTGTCTGCGCGGTCATGATGACCAGCCTGCAGACGGGCACCGGCACGCTGAGCATGATCGGCATCGTCGAAGCGCAGGCCGCGCAGCATACCTGGTTCATCTTCAAGTTCTTCCCGCTGGGCTTCATTGCCTTCATGGTCTTCGCCATCGCGATGGTCGCCGAAACCAATCGCGCTCCCTTCGATCTGCCCGAAGCGGAGTCCGAACTGGTCGCCGGCTTCCATACCGAGTACAGCGGCTTCCGCTGGTCGTTGTTCTTCCTCGCGGAATACGCGGCGATGCTGGCGGTCTCGGCGATCGCCGTCACTCTCTGGCTCGGCGGATGGCTGCGGCCCTTCTCGAATTGGCTGAGCGGACCGCTGTGGGACACGGCTTTTTCGTTTATCCCCGGACTGACGGTCCTCGGACTTGCGGGCCTGTGCCTGCTGGGTGCGGTACGCATGCCTAAGATTCCGCAGATGAAGATTCAGACCGTTGGACTCGCTCTCTTCGGAGCGCTCATCGGTTTCGTCGGACTGGTGCTGTTTGCCCCTGTCGTACGGGAGCGCGTGCAGGACATGTTCTGGTTCGTCGTCAAGGTCGCGTTCTTTATGTACCTGTACATCTGGTATCGCGGCACGTTCCCGCGCTACCGCTTCGATCAGCTGATGAAAGTGGGCTGGAAGGTTCTGCTGCCGACCGGGCTGGGAGTTCTGATTGCGACCGCGATTGCGGGTCTGCTGCCGGAGATATCGTCGGCGATTCTGGGGGTGCTGCGATGAGGTCCATGCCTGAAGCAGAACAGACCTTCAGGGCCGTTCAGGTAGAACGGACGCTCAGGTTAGCGTCAGCGTTGCCAGAAAAAACGGTAGAGCGAACCTTCGGGTTAGCGTCTCCGTTACCACAAAGATCAGTAGAGCGAACCTTCAGGTTCGCGTCAGACGACATGAGGAATAACAAAAGGGGCTTCAGCCCCGACAGATGCCGCCGGCTGAAGCCGGTTCACTCAGAGATGGAAGGCGGAGACGCGGGCCTGAAGGCCCGCTCTACCAGAGCGACGCAGTGCGAACGCACTGGCCCAACGTTCCGGTGCACCGGGAGGGAAACGCGATGAGTTTGCCGCCACTGCTTCGCAAGCTGCTGCTGATTGATCTGGTGAAGGGGCTGAAGGTCACCTTCAACTACCAGGCGCCGAGCGAGGCCGTAACTGAGCAGTATCCGCTGGAGCGTCCGAAAGTTGCCGAGCGTTTTCGCGGCCAGCCGCGTCTGCGCATGGATGAGACCTCGACGCACTCGAAGTGCATCGTCTGCAACCTGTGCGCGCTGGCCTGTCCGGAGCAGCTGATCGTGATCAAGGGCGATCGCGATCCGGTGACCAAGCGCAAGTTTCCGGTGACCTGGACCTATGACCTGAGCCGCTGCATGTTTTGCGGCCTGTGCGCTGAGGCCTGCTCGACCGATGCGCTGGAGCTGACGCCGGACTTCGAGATGGCGCTCTACACCCGCGAAGGCATGGTGCTGGACCAGCAGGCACTGGAAGATGGACCCAAGCCGGTGAAGTACGAGAAATAGTTGTCAGTGGCCAGTGGCATGGCTAGTGGCTAGTGGTTAGTGGCCAGTAACGAGCTTGTTTCAGGTTTTGCTAATTGCTAATGGCTAATTGCTAAGAACGGGTTTTATGACACCAGTCGGCACAACATTCTTCTTCTACTTTCTCGCGGTGATGGCCATGGTCTCGGCGATCGCGGTGATTACGCGGCGCAATCCGGTGCATGCGGCGCTGGCGCTGATCGTGACCCTGCTTTCGCTGGCCGGCTTCTACCTGATGCTGTACGCCCCGTTCGTTGCCGGCGTGCAGATCGTGCTCTACGCCGGCGGAATCATGGTGCTGTTCCTGTTCGTGATCATGCTGATCAACCTGGAGCAGAACATCCGCGAGTATCAGTTCAACAAGCAGTGGGTAGTCGGCACGATCGCCGCGCTGGCTCTCGGCGGACTGCTGGCGTTTGTGTTGCGTACCGGACGGGATGGGTTTCCATCGGTGTTCTATCAAGGCTATCGCGGACTGGAAGGCGACAACACGCAGCAGATTGGCCTGGCGCTGTACGGACAGTACATGCTGCCGTTCGAAATTGCTTCGCTGCTGCTGCTGGTCGCCATCGTGGGCGCGGTGGTCATGGCGAAGAAGAGAATTTGAAAGCAGATGTCAGTTGCCAGTGGTCAGTTGTCAGTTTGGGCGAATACAAGATCTTTGATTTTGCTAATTGCTAATTGCTGATTGCTAGTTGCTAAGAGCTATTTATGACCGAGATCACCACATTGCATTACCTGGTCGTTGCGGCGTCGCTGTTCATTATCGGCACCATCGGCGTGCTGACGCGGCGCAACGTGATCATCATCCTCATGTCGATTGAGTTGATCCTGAACGCCGTGAACCTGAACCTGGTGGCGTTCTCGCGGCTCTACGGCTTGCACGGGCAAGTGTTCTCGATTTTCGTCATCACCGACGCTGCGGCCGAAGCCGCGGTGGGGTTGGGCATCATCATCGCCTTCTTCCGCAACAAGGAGACGGTGAACGTAGACGAGATTGATTTGTTGAAGTGGTGAAGATCGGTAGAGCGAGCCTTCAGGCTCGCGTTCGGCCGATCAAAACAGAAATTTGGGGCTTTAGCCCCCCGAGACATGCCGCCGGCTGAAGCCGGCTCGGTCACAAGAAATGCGGGAAGACGCGAGCCTGAAGGCTCGCTCTACCGAAATAAACAGCGCATGGAGCGCTACCTGAGCTCACAATGTTCTTTCTTGAACACATCTGGTTGATTCCGCTGTTTCCCGCCTTAGGCGCGGCTTGCATGTTTTTCTTCGGACGCAAGCTCACCAAGTCCGCGGTGAACGGCGTCTGCGTCGGTGTCATTGTGCTGGCGTTCGCGTGGACCTGCCTCGCGGTCTGGCAGTACACCGGATACTCGGCCGCCAGTCCCGGCAAGCCCTTCGAGACCATCGCCTTCACCTGGCTCGGCACCGGCACGACGTCGCTGGCGTATCCCATGCATGGCGGCGCGGCGCAATTCAATGTCGATGCCGGCTTCCTTCTCGACCCACTCTCCTCGATCTGGCTGTTGTTCGTGACCGGCGTGGGCATGCTCATCCACATTTACTCGATGGGCTACATGGCGCACGAGGGCGGCTACTATCGCTTCTTCGGCTACCTGAACCTGTTCATGTTCTCCATGCTGACGCTCATCCTGGCCAATAACTACGCCATGATGTTCGTCGGGTGGGAGGGCGTAGGCCTGTGCTCGTACCTGCTGATCGGCTTTTACTTCCAGCGTCACTCGGCCTCGACCGCCGCTAACAAAGCATTCATCGTCAACCGCGTCGGTGACGCAGGATTCCTGCTGGGCATGCTGACCATCGCCTGGTACTTCGGCTCGGTGCAGTACACCGCGGTCAATCACCTGGCGCGCAGCGGACAATTCGCCATCGGCGATCCGGTCATCACCGCCGCCTGTCTCTGCCTGTTCGTTGGAGCCTGCGGCAAGTCGGCGCAATTACCGCTGTATGTCTGGCTCCCGGACGCGATGGAAGGCCCGACGCCCGTCTCCGCCCTGATCCACGCGGCGACGATGGTCACGGCCGGCGTTTACATGGTTGCGCGGTCGAACGCGCTGTTCGTGCTGGCGCCCACGGCGATGAAGACCGTCGCCATCGTCGGCGCGCTGACGGCAATCTTCGCCGCGTCGATCGGCTTGGTGCAGAACGACATCAAGCGCGTGCTGGCGTACTCCACGGTTTCGCAGCTCGGCTACATGTTCCTGGCGCTCGGCGTCGGAGCCTTTGCTGCCGGCGTCTTCCACGTTTTCACGCATGCGTTCTTCAAGGCGCTGCTCTTCCTCGGCGCCGGCTCGGTGATTCACGCCATGAGCGGCGAGCAGGAGATGCAGCACATGGGCGCGCTGGCAGGGAAGATCAAGACGACCTTCGGCACCATGCTGATTGCGACGCTGGCCATCTCCGGCATTCCCGGCTTCGCGGGTTTCTTCTCGAAAGACGCCATCCTGTGGGAGACCTGGTCGCGCGAGGGCGGAGCCTATCGCTACCTCTGGTATATCGCGTTTCTGACGGCGCTGATGACCTCGTTCTACATGTTCCGGCTGATTTACCTGACCTTCGCGGGCAAGCCGCGAATGAGCCACGAGGTCGAGCACCACATTCACGAGTCGCCCAAGACGATGACCGTGCCGCTGATCATCCTGGCTATCTGTTCGCTGGGTGCGGGCTGGCTGGGATTGCCGCACAGCCTCGGCGGGTCCGACCGCTTTGGCAAGTTCCTCGAGCCGGTCTTCGCGAAAGAGCAAGTGGTGCTGGAGCGCGAAGGAGCAGCGGCGCAGGTTGCGGCCGGCGAGCAGCAGGTCGAGCACACCGATCCGCTGGAGTACGCGCTGATGGGCGCCTCTGTGGCAGCGGCGATTCTTGGGTGGTTCCTGGCGCAGCGGGCCTACAAGAAAGCCGACAAGGGTTACAAAGAGCCGATCAAGGAGATGGCTCCGGCGTTCTACCAGACGCTCTTCCGCAAGTGGTATGTGGACGAGGCCTACGACTACCTCTTTACCGGGCGGCGCAAGATCGGCAAGGTTCGGCTGGGCGCAATCGGTCTAGGCGATGACCTGTGGAAGTTTGACGCCAACGTAATCGATGGGACCGTCAACGGCGCAGGCTGGATGACGCGCATGAGCGGAACAGTGTCGAGTCTGTGGGACAAGTGGATCATTGATGGCCTGTTCGTGAACGGAGTGGCCATCGTCACGCGCCTGGCCTCGTATCCGGTGCGTTTGGTGCAGTGGGGACTGGTGCAGTGGTACGCGCTGGTCATGGTCGCCGGACTGGTGGGATTTGTTTTCTATTACGTTGTGAAGTGGTGAAAAACAGTTGTCAGTTGCCGGTTGTCAGCTGTCAGTTTGGTCCGATGTGACCGGTAGTTCTTTGAGAGTTGGAGCTCGTTCTGGGTATCGGGGTCCTTCGACTCCGGCGCGAAAAGCACGCTCCTGCGCTCAGGATGACAGAGGGTTTGATTTAGCTAATTGCTAACGGCTAATCGCTAATTGCTAATTGCTGGACTTATACATGTACAACCATATCTTAAGCATCGTCTTATTTACGCCGCTGGTGGGAGCTGCGCTCCTGCTGCTGGTGCCCAAGGAAAACAAGGACGCGATCCGCTGGGTCGCGAACATCTTCGGCTTCCTCGGCTTCGCGGTTTCGCTTGCCGCTGATTCCGTGGTTCTGGGCACTGAAGGAGCGCGCCGGCTTCCAGTTCGTCGAAGGCACGCCTAACAACTGGATCCCGACCATCGGCGCAGGCTACGTCCTCGGCATCGACGGCATTTCGTTCCTGCTGATCATGCTGACCACGCTGCTAGGCGCCATCTCGATCCTGTCGTCGTGGAACGCCATCCAGGACCGCGTCAAGGAATACTACATCTGGTTCCTGGTGCTGCAGACCGGCATGCTCGGCGTCTTCATGGCCAACGACATGTTCCTCTTCTTCGTTTTCTGGGAGGCCATGCTGGTGCCGATGTATCTGCTGATCGGCATCTGGGGCGGCCCGCGCAAGCTGTACGCGGCCATCAAGTTCTTCCTGTACACCCTGTTCGGCTCGGTGCTGATGCTGCTGGGCATCCTGTTCCTGTATTTCCATCACCACACTCTGACCGGCGTGTACACGTTCTACCTGCCCGATCTGTATGCGACGGCGCCGAAGATCGGCGGCCACGCGGCCATCTGGCTGTTCTTCGCCTTCTTCCTCGGCTTCGCGATCAAGGTGCCGATGTTCCCGTTCCACACCTGGCTGCCCGACGCTCACGTCGAGGCGCCCACCGCAGGCTCGGTCATCCTGGCCGGCGTCCTGCTGAAGATGGGCACGTACGGCATGATTCGCTTCTCGCTGCCGTTCTTCCCGGCGGTCGCGATGACGCCATGGGTCCGCCAGTTGATGATCACGCTGTCGATCATCGGCATCATCTACGGCGCCCTGGTCTCGCTGGTGCAGAAAGACATGAAGAAGCTGGTGGCTTATTCCTCAGTCAGCCATCTTGGCTTTTGCACGCTCGGCATCTTCGCCCTGAGCCCGCTGGGGCTGAGCGGTTCGGTGCTTGCAGCAGATCAATCACGGCATCTCCACCGGCGCACTCTTCTTGATCGTCGGCATTCTGTATGAGCGGCGGCACACGCGCGAGATCGCCGAGTACGGCGGCATCTCGAATGTCATGCCGGTTTACGCGACCATTACGCTGATCATGTTCATGTCGTCGATGGGCCTGCCCCTGCTGAACGGCTTCGTCGGCGAGTTCACCATCCTGCAGGGCACGTTCATGGAGAACAAAATCTGGGCCGCGTGGGCGGTTCCGGGCGTGATTCTTGCTGCGGCCTACCTGCTGTGGCTCTATCAACGCGTGTTCTTCGGCAAGGTGGAAAACCCAAAGAACGAGAAGCTGCTCGATCTTTCGGGACGCGAACTGGCGACCTTGGTTCCGCTGGTGCTGATCGCCTTCTGGATCGGCCTGTATCCCAAGCCGTTCTTCCAGATTCTCTCCACGCCGGTCAACAACCTGGTGACGACGGTGCGGCCGGATTATCCCGGGGTGGCAAACAAGCCGGTGCTGGCAACGCAACCAGTCGCACCGGCAGAAGCGCCGGCAGCGACGCCGACCGCGAGGGTCGAGCCGGGCGCGAGTCCCTCGTCCAGTGAAGTCAAGATAGAGCCGCCCTTCAGGTCTGCGTCCAGCCAAGTCAAGGTAGAGCGGCCCTTCAGGGCGGCGTCCAGCGAAGCCAAGGTAGAGCGGACCTTCAGGTCCGCGTCCAGCGAAGCCAAGGTAGAGCGGACCTTCAGGTCCGCGTCCAGTCAGCCCTCTGAGAGTCAGAGCCGGCTTCAGCCTGCGGCAGCGGCTTCCGTCGCGACCAACCGCAGGTCCCTCCGCTCCGGCGACCACAAAACGGTCGCCTCCGGTCGGGATGACAAATCGGTTGTTGTGGCACCTTTAACGCCGACGAATGGCGAACCGCGAATGGCGAAGAGCGGAGTTACGCTGTGACCACCTCGCTGACACAATTCTTCTCGGCCTCAGATTATGCGCTGGCGCTGCCGATGCTGCTGCTTACGCTGTTTGCGCTCGGCATCCTGCTGATCGACCTGTTCCTGCCCAAGCAATGGAAGCGCGTCAACGCCTTCATCGCGCTGGCGGGAACAGTGTTTTCCGCCGCGGCCGTTGCCAAGCTGCAATGGGCGGCTCATGTCGCGCGCGAGAGCGGAGCCGCTTTTTCCGACACGGGCTTCATGGGATCGCTGGTGGTTGATTCGTTCGCGATCTACTTCTCGTATCTGTTCCTGGCGGGCGCCGCGATTGCCATCTTGATGTCGGTGCGCTACCTCGAGATCGAGCAGGAAAATCATGGCGAGTTCTACGCCCTGATGCTGTTCGCCGTGGTCGGCATGATGTCGATGGCCGCCGGCTTCGACCTGGTCCTGCTGTTCATCGGCCTGGAGCTGATGGCCATCTCGACTTACGTGCTGGTCGGCTTCCTGCGCCGCGATAAGCGCTCCAACGAAGCCGCGCTGAAGTATCTGCTGCTGGGCGCATTCTCGTCGGGCATCTTCGCCTACGGTCTGTCGCTGTTCTACGGGCTGACCGGCAGCACCAACCTCAGCAAGATCGCCGAAGGCCTCAAGCAGATTCTCGCCACGCGGCCCAACGATCCCATCGTCATCTTCGCCCTGCTGACCACCACCGCCGGACTGCTCTTCAAGATTGCCGCGGTGCCGTTTCATCAGTGGGCGCCCGACGCCTACGAGGGCGCGCCCACCAGCGTCACCGGCTTCATGTCCGTCGCGGTGAAAGCCGCAGGCTGGGCGATGCTGCTGCGCATCTTCCTCTTCGCGCCTGTATCCGCTGCGCTCGATGTACGTGCCGCTGCTGGTTTTCGTCTCCATCGCCACCATGACCGGCGGCAACCTCGCGGCCATGACGCAAACCAATCTGAAGCGGCTGCTGGCGTATTCGTCGATTGCGCACGTCGGCTACATGCTGCTGGGCCTGGTCGCCAGCGACGGCACCAACAATTCGACGGGCATCATGGCGATCCTGTTCTACCTGCTGGTCTACACCTTCATGAACCTGGGCGCGTTTGCCGTCATCACCTCGCTGCGGCGCCGCAACATCATCGGCGACGAGATCGACGACATTGCCGGGCCTGTTCTTCAAAGCACCCACCGAAGCCATCCTGATGCTGCTGTTTCTGCTGTCGCTGGCGGGAATTCCGCCGCTGGCCGGCTTCTGGGGCAAGTACTTCATCTTCCTCAGCCTGATCCAGACGGGACACTACACGCTGGCCGCGGTTGCGGTGCTGTACGCGGTGATCGGCCTGTATTACTACATGCGCGTCGCCAACGCCATGCTGATGCGCCAGCCGATGGAATCCGACCCCGTGCGTCTGAGCCCGGCAATGATGCTGGCGCTGGGCGTGACGGCCCTGGGAACGGTGGGCATCGGCATCTTCCCGAACTTCTTCATTAACGCCGTGAACTGGTCACTCGGCCTGACCCAGGGTGCACAAGGCATGGCGGCGCTGTTGCGATAAGGCTTCGCGAAAATTCAAACTTCTGCAAGGCAAAACTCCTCCCGGACGATGATCGTCCGGGGGAGTAGTCATTTTTGCGCCCTGCTGGCGCAACGACCTTATGCGAACGGCTTCCGCAACGTCGCAATTGAGATGTGAGGCCAGCCGATCAATACGACCGTGGGCAGCGCCTTCAGGATCGCAAAGTTCAGCACCACCATCTGAGCGTATTGCAGCTGGAGAAACGGCGGTCCACGGGCTTTTGGCGTGACCTTCTCGATCCAGAACGTCGCGAAGACGTGTGAGGTGTCGGCATTGGGTCCGACATTTTTCGCGGGATCGGGCTGCTGGAGAAACATCGTGTTCTCGATGCCCCCGAAGCCGTTCGTCTTGACCACCACCTGTCCGCCGGCAGGGTTGTTGGCCTGCTTGAAGAAGGTGACGTTGGCATCGGTAGCTATGTTCAGCACCACCCCCTGGAAGGTATGTCCGCTCGCAACTTGCTGGTTGATGACCTGCTGAAGCAGTGTAATCGGATCGTTGATGATGGTCTGCATTGGGACGCCATTGATGTTCGCCGGCAGCGCCGGAGTCGGAGCCGGACAAGGCGTGCGGGGGAAGTTCACGCAATCCACGACCGAAAGATCATAGTTCTTGAATCCGTTTGCCGGAGGCGCCTGTGCCGCTACGGATGAACCGGCGGCGTTGAAAACTGGCGGCGCCGGCGCAGCCGGGATGGGGAATGGGGTGCTGTTGAAGGAAGGGAAGATCGAAAATGCGGGACTCCCGCCGCTAACGGGACTGGTGCCCGGGGTGAGGGTTGGTGGACCGGCAAATTTCGAGGCGATGCCTTGCGCCAGCAAAGAGTTTCCGTGTGGAATGTTTCCCATGCGCGCTATAAGCTGCGCGGTGCCGTCAGGCGGCGCTTCCGGAGGATAAGTGGTAGACGGTTGCGTCACCCAGATGCCGGGCTCAATGTGGAGTGCGCCTCCGGTGACCGAGTCGCTGATCTTCTGCAGATACGTCAGGCCAAACAAGCTGATGTCGTCCTGGCCAAAACCGCGGTTTGGAATGGGCGATCCAATCGGCGTCAACTCCAGGACCTCTCTGGTTTGGTTTAGTTCGAGGTATGTATTTGCTCCCCCCTGAAAGTCGGGGCGAGCAACCAGGTTGAATCCTTCGCCTGCCCAGGTTCCGGCGAAATCGGCAAGCAAGCCGAGATCTGACAAAACGGTTGCGTTGTCGGGGGTTCGCCGAATGCTGGAGATAGCGTTAGCACTAGCCATGACAATCCTTCCTTTCAAATAGCCGGCGGTTCAAGCCGGGCGTTTCGTTCGTGGCAAGTGGCAGTACGAAAGATCCCGATCTTTCGCATGGACCGAGTGAGGGAAGCAGTTGTCGTCGAGCAACAGCTTGGGCGTCAGCATCTGACAATGTCAGATACTGGCGGCAAGACGAATCGACGCGGCTGCGAAGCCTCAGGGAGTTTTGTCTATTGCGCTTACGCGCGGGTTGATAATCGGAGCACAGAGTTCCTTGAGGGGAGCGCGACTACAGAGGAACGAAACAAGCCATGAACACTACGGAAGGAGCTGTAAATTAGCGGCGACTATAGTACCGTCCCGCTTGAGTGTCAATGGCTCGTAGGTGGGTCGGCCTGAAGTGTAATTGCAGCTTATTTGCGACCCTAATGAGCACGATTCTTCAGTTGGAAAAGCCGCGCTACCGGTTCCGTAAGGACAACCGCTCTCTCCGAGGAAGAATCACATTCGCAGCGGTGAAATACCTTTGGTTGATACTGCCAGACAGATCGTGTAGCGGGCGTTGACCCGAATCTTGAGACGTACTCTCCAGATTGCGCAAAGCAGTGGACGTGATTCCCTTCGACTGGGCAGGATAGCCAGGGAAAGAACAAAGCCACCACGCAGATCGGAGAATCGATGTTGGTCGCACGCTCCAGACTCAACAACGCAATTGACCTTCTCAAACAAAATCACTCGGAACTACTCGCCACCATGCGGGACCTGGTGGATGACTGGGTGAGGACCGAAGCGCCCAAACGCAATCGTTACCGGCGCTGGCGAATCGTCCGGAATCAAGCAGGCGTTGCACAAAGCTGTCGGCGCGACTCTCATCGAGTTCGTGTACTTGGCAGAGCCCACACCAGACGCTCCGGCGCGGGCGGAGTTCATGGGCCATCGCTATAGCTGTCTGCACCACACCAAGGAATGCTGGCGGGCATTGCGCCGCATGCAGATCGTGATGAGCCGTTTTCCTGCTGATCCTCGCATTAATCTGTTGAGGGAAGTTCTGGCGGAGCTGGTTGACAGCTTTGATGAGACCAAGCCCGTCGTGTTGCGAGACTGGCCGACGTCGGCGAACCTGATTGCCGATTACATGGCCTCGATTCCTTAGTGCCGGATGGCGGACATCCGTTTCAGGCGGAGCAACGGCTCTCGTAGCGTAATTCCCAATTCGGTAAGCCCTTACAAAATATCTTCCGTTGTCCTTGACGTTCTATCCTGGCAGTTCGGTAGAGTACTTATAGGAGATCAGTGCGGGCTCTTGGCCCGCGCGATCTCCTTTTTTCGTTTGCGCGTTTCTGCTCGTCGCAGTCAGCGCTGATTGCCACGAGCAATCCGATCGTGCCGGCCAGCGCTGGCCGGTTAATAGATTCGCGAC
>CAVRWP010000001.1:0-47228 GCA_963724965.1 uncultured Acidobacteriaceae bacterium | reverse complement strand
GAAGCTCGCAAGTGCGATGCCGATCAAAAAGCCGTAGATAAGTAGCTGGCTGTAGCTGCTGACACCACCCATCAGGAAAGCCGGGATGATGGAGAGCACCATCACCACGCTAAACACTATGCGCCCACCAGAACGGTCAGTGAGAATGCCTAGTGGAATGCGCCCCAGCGAGCCCAACAACACGGGGATGGCGATAGCTACGCTTTTCTGCACGGGCGTCAGTGCCATGTGCCGGCTGATGATTGGCATCATGGCCGACATGGACCCGAAGACGGCAAAGCACAACGCGAACGCGCCCGTACCCAACGCGAGCTGAAGTTTAGCGGAAGACGGCCCCGACATAGAATTCGTTCCGTTCATCTTACTCCTGGATCATCACTCGAACCGTGCAGTAGTGAACACTTGCTCGACGCTAATTTTGGAAAGAAACCGATTGTTCACACGCTTGACGGGTCGTCACCATTGCTTAGTTAGTAACAGGAACGCCTTCGTACTCCAGCAATCGCCTCTCCCCTTGAAGGGCGCGCAGCGGGGTCAGATCCTGCGTCAACTCCACCGTTCCCAAGTACCGCCCGTCCTCAGCGCGAACCGCGAAGTAGCGCACATGCACAAACTTGTCTTGAAAATTTATCCAGAACTCCGCCACGTTTTGCCGTCCGCCTTTGAAGTCACTCAGTATCCGGTCAACCGTTGCCACGCTTTTTGGTGGATGGCAGTTATGAACTTTGCGTCCGATGATGGCTTTGCTGCGAGCGAAAACACGGTCTGGGCCTTCGGTGAAAAAGGCTACACGGTCATCAGCATCGACGAAGGTGAGATCGAGGGGCAGGGTGCCGAAGATTCCCACCAGCTGTTCCAAACTTACGTTGCCGGTAGGCAACATTAGAGCGCCGGTATGCGGCACGCTGATTGACTCAGCCGTAACGGAAACGGCAGGCACGTAGCCTTGTCGTGGTTCAACGATGCACCAGCCGTACTTAGGAGAGGCCGACCATATCTCGGCCCATTCATCTTCTGACAGCGTTTCTAGCGACATGGGAAGCAGAATGTTCTCTTCCTTGTAGATCATTTCTTCCACGGCATTGAGAGCGGCCATGGCTGCGTTCAGCAACGTCGGCTTCCAGTTCTGAGTCGTGGTTGGGCCCAAATGAAGATTCTGGCCCAACTGTTTAAGCAGGCTGCGGATTTCGTCGTCCTTGGCCCACATTACCTTGGAGGGACCGGCGATGCCATGCCGTTCCAGGCAGGAAAACAGTGCATGTTCCTTCCGCTGATAATGCTTGTCGATATCCATGAGATCGTTGAACGACTGTCGAAGGCGTAGCACGATCGGAGCGGGCTCGGCCGTTTCTGGCAACGTCTGTAATTCGGCGAGCCCCGTCTTCATCGACGCGATCACGCCACGCGAAGCTTCGTTCTCGCGACGGAAAGTATCGATTGGATGTCCTGGCGCAATGTCCTTGCGGGTGGGGATCTGCACCAGCACATCGCGTGTGACTTGCGAGTGGAGGTCGCACATCGAGCGGATTTCCTCTACCGGCATGCCTTCGGCCATTAATTCCTGTTCCATGGCCATGATTTCGGAAGCGTCAGTCTGCTTCACGATCTCGCGCATTTGGCGCTGGACGGCTTCGGGTGGATTTCCCGCGTGCAAGTGCTTGGTGATGTCTTTCAACACTCGAATCCGGTTGGCTCTGTTGTCGATCACTTCACTCATGACAAGCTCCTTGAAGTTCAAGGATAAGGAAGGGAATCGGGCAGGTAGATGACTTTAGTCACAGCGATACTTCGAGCCGTCCCGCACCATGAAAAGCGCCTCGCGTCCATGAATAACCTTGTCCGGATACAGAAATGCAGAACTCCACTAGATAGACGAAAGGCGTGTTTCGCTTGAATCGACAGTTGGACATCGCGTAAAGAGTTCCCCGGCCAAGTCCATCATCGACTCAGGGGCTTCAGCCGACTTTCCAGAAGTCAGCCAGCATTCGGCCACTTGGCCGTATAACGGCCATCCTGTGCTCTTGAGGAATTACACCGGCTTCGCCGCCACAATTACGGAATGCCGACTGCTCGTCCGATTTGGTCCACCAATAGGAGTGTCAGGTCAGATCCGAATTCACAGACGCGTTAGCCGTTCCTTATGCCCAGCTCAAGGGCACAGTGATACGATTACGCTGCAAGTCGATGATCCCGCAGACCAGTATCGCTCACTACAGGATTACTACTAAGCTCGGCGAAGGCGGCATGGGCGCGGTTTACCGGGCCACTGACACCAAGCTGGGACGCGAGGTCGCCATCAAAGTCCTTCCTGACTCCTTGGCGGGGGACACGGATCGCTTGGCGCGCTTCACCCGGGAGGCCCAGGTCTTGGCCTCCCTCAATCATCCAAATATCGCTGCCATCTACGGAGTAGAGGATCGAGCCCTCGTCCTCGAACTGGTGGAAGGACCGACCCTTGCCGAGCGCCTCGCACAGGGGCCGATTCCCATAGAAGAAGCCCTGCCGATTGCGCGGCAGATCGCCGAGGCCATCGAGTTCGCCCATGAACGCGGGATTATCCACCGCGATTTAAAGCCTGCGAACATCAAGATTCGCGAGGATGGAACGGTGAAGGTCCTGGACTTCGGGCTGGCAAAGGCCTTCTTGCCAGACTCCGCGAGTGGATCGTCGGACGCCAGGAACTCGCCGACGCTTACCGGCCGAGCGACTCAGATCGGCGTCATTCTTGGGACGGCCGGTTATATGGCTCCCGAGCAAGCCAAGGGCAAGACCGTCGATCGGCGCGCCGACATCTGGGCGTTCGCCGTCGTGCTGTACGAAATGCTCAGCGGCAAGCGCGGCTATCAGGCCGATGACGTGTCGGACACGCTGGCAGCGGTGCTGACGCGAGAGGTTGACTGGACGGCTCTGCCCGCCAATACACCCTCGCGGTTGCGTATCCTGTTGCGAGATTGTCTGGTGCGCGAACCGAAGCAGCGCCTTCGCGACATCGGAGAAGCGAGGCGGATACTCGAGCAATTGATCAGTGGCGCGCTGGATTCCGACGCAGCCGGCTCAAGCGCAAAACTTGCTTCACCCACGCAGCGTCGGCACAATGCGCTCCCGTGGACGATCGCGGCGCTCGCCATTGTTGCCGTCGTTGTACTGTTTCTTTGGTACAGACCATCGAACGCGCTCCGTCCCCCAGAGCTGCGTCTGCAAGTCCTGATGCCCGGCGACAGCGACGAGCTGGAGCTTTCGCCGGACGGTCGCCAGATCGTTTTCGTTGGTCCTGCGGAGGTTGGCAATGGCTACCAACTCTGGCTCCGGCCTCTCGATTCTGAAACTCTCAAGCCACTTGCGGGAACGGAGTCGGCCTTCGAACCCTTCTGGTCCGCCGACAGCAGATCGGTCGGGTTCTTCTCCCACCAGGCGCTGAAGCGAATCGACATCGAGAGTGGTACAGTGCAAACCCTGGCCGACGCCCCCACGCCGCGCGGGGGATCGTGGAATCGCGACGGGACGATTCTGTTTGCTCCTGCAGGCAACGGACCCCTATACAGGATTCCAGCAACTGGCGGGCGTCCCGAACAAGTGACACAACAGCGCAGCCCCCAGGATGCCAGTCATCGCCTACCTTCGTTCCTGCCTGACGGGCATCACTTCTTGTTCTGGGTCATTGGTCCGCCGGAAGTGGAGGGCGAATACGTCGGCTCGCTGGATAGCAAGGACTTCCGCCGGATCTGCGAGGCCGACGGTCCGGTCACGTTTGCGCCGCCGAATTACCTTTTGCTGGTGCGGGAGCGCGTCTTGTATGCGCAACGTTTCGATCCCGTCAAAATGGAAGTCTCCGGGGAGCCGTTTCCGGTCGCTTCCGGCATCTCGTCCTATCGCGTCAATTTCCCGCGGGTCACAGCGTCAGACACAGGGCTGATCGCGTACCGTCCGGATGAAGCCGCGCGCCGACAAGTCACCTGGTTCGATCGCTCCGGCAAGCCGGCTGGCACCGTAGGTGAACCGTTGCCCGATGTGGCGTTCGGCGAACTTTCACCCGACGGTCGCACCCTGGTGATCACCAGCCGACGTGGGGAGGACGGTGCGCCAGATGATCTTTTGATGGACATGTCTCGCGGCACGGTCACTCGGCTTACCCAGGCGGAAAGCAGTGCAGCGCGCTGGTCGCCGGATGGGAAGCGGATCGCCTTCAGTGCAGGACGCGTTGGTGTCCTCGACCTCTACTGGAAGGTCGTGGGTAGCGGTAGTCCGGATGAGGTGCTGTTTGCCTCAAAGGAGGCCAAGAACCTCACGGACTGGTCGCCCGACGGCAAATTCATTCTGTTCTCAAGCCAAAGTCCCACTACCGCTCGCGATGTCTGGGCCCTCCCGGTCGAGGGGGCTGATCGAAAACCATTTCCGGTGGTCCAGACGGCAGCTGAGGAGAGGGGTGGGCGGTTCTCTCCCGATGGGAGGTGGGTAGCGTACGAATCGGATGAGACTGGGCTCGACGAGGTTTTCGTGCGTCCCTTCCCCGAGCCAGGCCCGGCGGTGCGCGTTTCCACCGAGGGCGGACAGACTCCCTTTTGGCGGCACGACGGCAAGGAGTTGTATTACACAACAGAAGGCCAACTGATGAGCGTCTCGGTGGGAAGGTCGGGTAATGGCGCCCTGGATTTCGGATTGCCGAAGCTGCTCTTCAAAGTCAAAGGCCCGGTCGTACCGCAGACGGACGGACAACGCTTTCTCTCTCTCACACCTGTCGGCAACGACAGTCGGCCTCCCATCACCGTGATTGTGAACTGGGCGGGTCAACCAAAGTAGCTTTAAGTTTACGGCCAAAAAAGCGTGCTGAAATTCCTGGATTTCACGTTGGTCAGATGACCTACGTCGGGCGAGCGCTCGGTTCCGTTTCACCACTAGGTTTCACCCCGGGAACCCGGAGCAGCCGTAGTAGGTTATGTAACCGCCTGTTCACGCCAACTATTCCCGCTGGCCCCACGTGGACCAACTCACGAGCGTAACAACCCACCTATCGGCCCGCTTTCGCAGTATCCACAGATGGCTCCCCAAAGCCTGTCTTGGAGTGGAGTCTTCCGCGGATGAAAACGTGGTTTCATAGGATGCGGTCAAGTACGCAGTCCCGTTTGAGCCTCGAATACGACGGTCGGTAATCTCAATATGGTGGATTCGCGCAGACTCATGCGCCATCTGCGCCAACACCGCTGTGCGTCCAAGTACCGGCCGCGAGTCAGGCGGCCACAATTCGATATCGTCGGCGCAAAGCGCCGTCAAGTTATGCATTTGCCCGGCAATTTCGAATTCGATCCACCCGGAATGGATCTCCTCAATCTCGCGGACAGCATCTTTCGTGAGTTCTTCCATATTGCACATGAGTAACAGACGCCCCACGGCGTTACAAGACCGCGCCTTTGTCGTGCGGAAGAGCCGCAAGGGAACTGAATGACGGGTCACCGGCGTAACATAGCCGTTACACTAGTAGTCCGGTTGCGGCGGGCCGGATCGGCGCAAGTTATGTAACCGGCTGTTCGCAAAGGTTCGGACCATTCGATAACTTGCGAGCCTACGGCATCCCGTTCGGACACCGGCCTTCTCGTCCCATCGGGTTACGGCAACAAAGGATTTCTTCCGCTCTGCGGCCTTCGGCGTTCGTGGTATCACGCCCCCAAGCGGCGGCCATCACTGACAATCCACCAGCCCGCAGGCGTGAAATGAGGGCACGGCATGCGGAGCACCGGCGCTGAAGGTTCCCCGGAAAGCTCATGGCGTGCGTGCCTACTCGCCGTACGGCTGAGCCGGATTCACTTGCGGTTCGCGTCGGCTTCGACGACCCGTGCCGAACTGCTCGCCGCCGCTCCCGATGTTTACTACGTGACCGATCACTATGTTGGCTACAGTGCGGTGTTGGTTGGCTGTTATGTCATGCATTTTCAGCATGTTTTTGACAGCCGCGCTTGCTTCCAGCGACCATCGTGCTAACATTCCACGCGCGGTTTGGCTCCTTTCGGAGACTCCGCATCGTAACTCTCTTCGACACTAATTCTCTCTTTCTTCTCTCCACCGCACGTTGATCGGAGTGAAGAACGCCTTTGGGGAGGACCTCATGAATACTGTGTTCCGACCGGCGTCCTCTGTCTTCGAAATGTTTGCTCTCTTTTGTTGCTTTCTAAGTTCGGCAACGATTGGTGCGTCGGCGCAGGACTTCCGCAGCCTTTACAGCTTCTGTACCCGCGCGAACTGTCCAGACGGCAACAGCCCGAACGGATGGATGGTGCAGGGCTACGACGGCAACCTATACGGCACCACAGCCGTTGGAGGGAGCGGGTTCGGAACGGTCTTCAAGATCACCACTAGCGGCGCCCTCACGACTCTTCACTCTTTCAACGACACTGATGGCTATGAACCATCAGCCCTGACTCTGGGCGCGGATGGAAATTTTTACGGCACGACCCAGTCCGGAGGCGGCGAGAGCTGTTCTCGCGGGTCAAATTCGTGCGGCACCATCTTCAAAATCACGCCTGCTGGCACTCTCAGTACTCTGTACCGGTTTTGTTCCAAGCCAAACTGCGCCGATGGCTACTCTCCCGCTGCCGCCTTGGTGCAAGGTAGCGACGGCAACTTTTACGGCACTACGGAGGACGGCGGCGCCGCTGGGCAATGTGGCCCGCTAGGCTGTGGAACCATATTTCGAGTCACTCCCACGGGAGCATTCATGACGCTCTATACCTTTTGCCCCCAGGGAAACTGTGGCTACAACGCTCCCGATGGCGCTCATCCTTTAGCGGCGCTGGTGCAGGGTGCGGACGGCAGCTTTTACGGAACCACGGAAGCCGGCGGAAGTACCGCCAACAATTGCATCTTCGGATGCGGAACTGTGTTTCGAATTACGCGCGCTGGAGTGTTGACCACACTTCACGTTTTCGACGGCGATGGAATCTATCCCGGACAAATCGTCCAGGCGCTTGACGGAAACTTTTACGGCGTCACGGCAGGTTCGATCTTCCGTATAAATCCTGTGGGCGTTTTTGCCACGATGTACTCGTTCAGCATTTCCGACGGAGACAACCCGACCGGTTTGTTGCAGGCTACCGACGGAAATCTCTATGGGGTGACTTCGCAGGGCTCGAATAGGAACTGTGTGTTTGGTTGCGGCACGATCTTCAAACTGAGCCTGAACGGCACGCTTACCACCCTCCACGCCTTCGATGGGAGTGATGGCGGTACACCTCTCGGCGGTTTGGTGCAGGGCACCGATGGCAGTTTTTACGGTACTACCAGTAAAGGGGGAAGCAGCCAAAATTGCCAGGGTGGATGTGGCACAGTTTTCAAAATCGGTGTCGCCCTGACGCCGTTTGTTGAAGCCCGACCGAGCCTTGGCGGTTCAGGGGCCCAAGTTAATCTCCTCGGCTCGAACCTAAGCGGCGCCAGCGCAGTAACATTCAACGGAACTGCAGCGACTTTCTCGGTTGTATCTGCGTCCCAGATCACTGCAACCGTTCCGTCCGGAGCGACAACCGGCATGATTCGCGTTACCGTGCCTGCCGGTTCGCTGACCAGCAATACAGACTTCCATATCCCCGGCCCGTACCAGTTTGTCTCGGTTACACCTTGCCGACTAATCGACACCAGGCAAACGAACAGTCCGATTCAGGGTGGGACTTCGCGGAACTTCACTCTGCCGCAACTCGGTGGGTGTGGGATACCGGCCAGCGCTGCAGCTTATTCGCTGAATGTCACGGTTTCTCCACACGGTCCGCTCGGGTACTTGATTGTGTGGACCCAGGGAGAAGTGCGGCCATTCGCCTCCACCATGAACTCACCGGATGGAAGAACCAAGGCAAACGCGGCTATCGTAGCCGCCGGAAACGATGCGATCAGTGTTTATGCCAGCGATACCACCGATCTGATCCTCGACATTGACGGATACTTCGCTACTCCCGGTTCGACTACCGATCAGTTCTATCCGCTGACACCTTGTCGTATTGTTGACACTCGCGGCGCTGACGGCCCCCTAAGCGGACCATACCTTACTGGACTGCAAGAGCGCGACTTCCCAATTCCTCAGAGCCCGTGCATTCCTCAAAACGACGCGATCAAGGCCTATTCCTTCAACGTAACGGTCAAGCCTCACCCGGCCGGACAGAGGATGACTTATCTGAAGATCTGGCCACAGGGCGAGCCTGAACCGGCGGTTTCGACGCTGAACAATCCGACCGCAACCACCGTCGCCAATGCGGCGCTCGTTGCTGCCGGGACCAACGGTGGGATCGCCGTGTTCCCATCGGACGACACGGATTTGCTCATCGATATTAACGGCTACTTCGCTGCCCCGGGAAGCGGCGGCTTATCTTTGTATCCAGTTCCGACGTGTCGGGCGCTGGATACTCGCGGCGTAGGCAGCGGGCAGCCATTCACGGGAGAATTAACCGTGAATGTTTCCGGCAGCGCCTGCCAGCCGCCAAGTGGTGCTCGCGGATATGTCTTTAATGCGACCGTGATTCCGGTGCATCAACTCGGATATCTGACGCTCTGGCCCGATGGCGAACCTCAGCCTACCGTCTCCACACTGAACGCCCCGGATGGCCTAGTCACTTCCAATATGGCGATCGTTCCAACAAACAACGGGTCGATTGACGCCTTTGCTTCAGCCCTGACTCAGTTGATTCTTGACATCTCCAGCTACTTTGCGCCCTAGGAGCTCGAGATCCAAAGTAAGTTGATACCGAGCCAACGCTCGCGTCGAGCGCCGTCCAAAGGTGGCCTTTCTGGGCGTGCAGTCGCATGGGTGTCGAGCCGGCCGGTTAAAACTTCCCGGAGCGGAAGAGGCTGACGGTTCGATCGCGAGTCGAAATCGAATTTCATCCCATGTGAACCGGCATTCGACACTTTCAGAAGCCTTCAGGGGTGATGAAGCATCACATCTCGAATGAGTCGAGCTATTCAGAATGAGCAACTCGGAAGAGTTACCTCAATAACCTCTAACCAGAACAAAGACTAGACTCGCTGACCTTTATATGGGCGGATATTCATGGTTTCGGCCTTTTCGTTATCTCCACGAATAGAGGAAGAGCGGTATCGCGCATTATTGCGCGCGGCTAACGCGATTGGTACCTCCAGCGATTGCGCCGCCGCTTCTGACGCAGTTGCCGCCAAATTGTACGAAGTCACACCGTTCGACTATCTGCATGTGGTCACGTTCGACAAGGAGACCAAGAAAGCCTGCTGGTCTCTGTTGGAAGTCAACGGCGCTCACATCGACCCTTCTGCAGAACTAACCTTTTCCCTTGAAGGTTCGCCGATGCAATGGGCGCAGGATTCCGGGCAAGGCTCGACTGTCTTGGATTGGGGCCGGGAAACCCATTTTCCGGAATACCGGCGGTTTCTCGCCGGGCACGGCATCGTGTCGACGTGCACCTTGCCGTTGATTCGAGGAACGCGTCACCTTGGCGTCCTAACCCTGGGCCGCCGTTATCCCAATGCCTACGACGAGGAGGAAGTTCGGTTCCTTTGTCTGGTGGCTGAGCAGATCGGACTGGCCATCGATGCAGCCGTCAATTTCTTCATCTCGGAACGCGTGCAGGATCAACTCAAACTGATCCTCGACCTCACCAATCAGGTGGTGTCGAACCTTGAGCTTTCCGACCTCCTTCATGCCGCCTCCGGGAGTGTGCGGCGAGTGATGGGGTGTGATGCCGCTGCCGTAATGCTCGTTGATGAGGAAGGGACGCATTTACGGGTCCACGCCCTCGATTATCCCCAGAGCCGGGGTGTGTTTAGCGAAGGCACGCTGGTTCCGATTGAAGGAACAATGCCGGGTGAATCATTCAAGAACCGCAAGCCGATGGTCATCAACCGGCTTGATTCGTCCGAGCTGACGCCAGAGATGTATCACAAGGCTACCAGTGAAGGTTTGAATTCGTTCTGCGACATTCCGCTGATCGGCCACAATCGGCTACTCGGCGTGCTGGCCGTGGCCCGGCGGGATGAGAATGCTTTTGACGCCAATGAGGTCGCCTTCCTGACGCAAGTCGCAAATCAGGTGGCCATCGGAGTGGAGAACGCGCTGGCGTATACCGAGATTGCCGAACTGAAAGACCGGTTGGCTCAAGAAAAACTGTATCTGGAAGACGAGCTGCGCGGCGAAATGGACTTTGAGGGAATTGTCGGCCAGAGTTCGGCGCTTCGGCATGTCCTCGATCTGGTCGAGACGGTTGCTCCCAGCAATTCAACCGTTTTAATGCTGGGCGAGACGGGCACGGGGAAGGAACTGATTGCGCGGGCGATTCACGAGCGCAGCCGCCGCAAAGATCGTACCTTCGTAAAGGTCAATTGCGCTGCGATCCCGACGGGCTTGCTGGAGAGCGAGCTCTTCGGACACGAACGCGGAGCATTCACAGGGGCGATTTCGCAGAAGATCGGACGGCTTGAATTGGCCGATCAGGGAACACTCTTCCTTGATGAAGTCGGCGACATTCCACTGGAGATCCAGCCGAAGCTGCTGCGCGCTCTGCAAGAGCGGGAGTTTGAACGGTTGGGCAGCACTTCCACCAAGAAAGTAGACATCCGACTGGTAGCGGCGACTAATCGCGATCTTGAGAAGATGATCGAAGACCGCGAGTTTCGCAGCGATCTGTATTACCGGTTGAATGTCTTTCCCATCCGCATCCCGCCCTTGCGCGAGCGTCCGGAAGACATTCCGTTGCTGGTTCGCTACTTCACCCAGAAATACAGCCGCCGCATGGAAAAACAGATTGAATCCATTCCCGCTGCGGCTATGAAGAGGCTGACGAATTGGCACTGGCCGGGAAATATTCGCGAACTGGAGAATTTCATCGAGCGTTCGGTGATTTTGACGCGGGGCTCTGCGCTTGAGATCCCAATCGGCGAGCTTGGTAATAACCGCAACGTCGCTCCCGTGTCTCGACTCCCCACAATAGCCGCGGAGCGCGAAGAAATCCTGCGTGTGCTGAAAGAAACAAATGGCCGCGTTGCCGGACCAACTGGCGCCGCTGAGCGCCTCGGCGTCAAGCGAACGACACTGATCTCTCGCATGAAGAAAGCTCGGAATCGATCCGCGTCGAGTGTAGCCGGCAGTTGAAGATTCTTGACCGTTCGATGCCGCGCGAAAATACCCTTTTCGCCTTCTTGAATGAATTCGGATCACGCTCCCTACGCTGTCAATCGCCGGTGCCTCGCGCGTCATTGAACCGGTGTTTCGCTGCCAAGGGCAATATCAAACCGTTGCTTAGTGACTGAAATTGAGTCGTCACCTTCGACATTTGTCGATGATAACGTCGTCAGTTTTCGACAGTCCTCCGGCAAGAGCTTTACGTCCCTTATTTAATTCAAGACTTTGCAGGGACTGCACGCCCATTCTGCCGTGGCACTCATGTTGCTATCTCCAATAGCGAGATGTCACCCAATGTTCAAAATCTCAATCGTTGACACACCTAACCAGCGCAGGTTGATTCTGGAAGGCAAGCTGGTTTCGCCCTGGACCGCCGAAGTGATGGCCGCATGGAGAAATGCCGCCGGGCAGCTTGAGGGACGCAGTTTAGTCGTCGATCTGACCAATGTGACCCTGATCAGTTGCGACGGCGAAGAGGTTTTGTCGGAGCTGATGCGGAACGGTGCCAAGTTTTCCTGCGGTGGTGTGCTCACCAGGCATGTTGTGAAGCAGCTTGCCCGAAGAAACGGTTGCAAGGGATAGGGCATCCGAGCGCTTGATTCTTGCGCGCTGAAATGTCAGTGCGTTGTCGATCCTAGCAATCTCAATCGTCGCTTAACTGTATGACGGAGGTGAGATGTTCCGTGCAAAGCAACCCACGACTCAGCCTTACGCAACGCCGGCAGATTTCTGCCGCATTTTCGAGAACGACATGAGCCGTTTGTATTTGTTGTGCTACCTGCTGACGGCGGATCACGGCATGGCAGAAGAGTGCTTTGCTCGCAGCCTGGAAGAAGTAACCGGGGCGAATCGCGTGTTTCGCGACTGGGCGAAATCCTGGACGCGCCGCACCGTCATTCGTAACGCCATTCAGTTGGTCCGTCCGCGGCCGTCGGACAACAGCGTCTCGAACACCCAAGTGCAGCCGGACAGCAACGATCCGGCCCCGATCTCCGCCGTAGCCCAGTTACCGTCATTCGAGCGCTTCGTGTTTGTGATGTCCGTGCTGGAACAGCAGTCGGTACGGGAATGTTCTCTCCTCCTTGGATGTGTTCGCGATGAGGTCAGGGCATCGCGCGTTCGTGCCTTGCAGCAGGTAGGAGCGATCGCGCAGCGCCTGCGCGAGTCGGAGAGCGTCGACTCGATTGACTCGGCATCTCGCACGCGTGGCGCTGCAACTCGGCGAACGGGTTTAGAAGCGAGTCTCGTAGCTTCGGTTTAACAATTAAAAGTTCAGTATGAGGATGGTAATGAAGGTAAGAGTTAAGGGAATCTTTCGTCGTCAATATCTGGTGCTTATCAGTTTGGCGTTGTCTCTGTTGACCGTCACGGCTTGCAGCAAGGGCAATGTGCAGGCTGCGCCTGCGATGCCACCGCCCCTGGTGACCGTGGCCAAAGCGACAGCTCACGACGTGCCGAAGTATCTGGATGAGATTGGAAAGAATGCGGCCTTCGAGTCGGTGACGGTAACGCCGCAAGTCGCTGGCCGCATTACGGAGCGGCATTTTCAGGACGGTGAAAATCTCAAGCAAGGACAGCTGTTGTTTGTAATCGATCCCCGTCCATATAAGGCGCAGGTGGACGCGGCGCAGGCGTCACTTGCACAGGCAAAGGCGGCATTGGATCTCGCGAAAATTCAGTTCGCTCGCGATGAGGAAGTCATCGGCACGCGGGCAATCTCCCAGCAAGACTACGACACTAAGAAAAATGCTGTGGACGTCGATCAGGCGCAGGTGGAGTCGGGGCAGGCAGCCCTGGAAACCGCTCAGCTGAACCTCGAGTATTGCTACATTCACTCTCCCATTGATGGCCGGGCGGGGGCACGTCTGGTCGATGTCGGAAATGTAGTGCAAGCCAACAGCACTTCGCTTTTGTCGATCCAGCGGCTTGATCCCATTTACGCAATCTTCACGGTGACGGAGACCGATCTTCCGGGAGTGCAGAAGCAAATGGGCGGCGGCGGCCTGAAGGCAGACGTTCGATTGCCCACCGATCCGGCAGGGACGGCAAGGGTCGGGCACGTCGAGTTTCTTGACAACACCGTGCAGAACGGCAGCGGGACGGTAAATCTGCGCGCTACGCTCAGCAACGCCGACCATCATTTCTGGCCCGGGCAGTTCGTGGACGTGAGACTCGTCCTGACCACGGAGAAGGCGGCTGTACTTATTCCCAACGAGGCAGCGCAGATAAGTCAGAAAGGCCCGTTCGTTTACGTGGTGAAAACGGATGACACGGCTGAACTCCGCCCGGTTACGCTGGGTCAACGACAAGGCAGTCAGGTCGTCGTGACCGGAGGTGTGGCCGCCAACGAACGCGTGGTGGTCACCGGACAACTGTTGGTGCGGCCCGGCGGCAAGGTGCGGGTTGCTCCCGATGCAGCCGCCTCCAACGACGGCAATCAGCAGCCGAATCCCAATGGAGGCCGCTCATGAATCTGTCCGAACTATTCATCCGTCGTCCTGTGATGACGGTTGCGCTGAGCGTTTCCGTCATCCTCTTTGGACTGGTCGCTTATTTCCAGCTGCCGGTGAGCGATCTTCCGGCCGTCGATTACCCGGTGATCCAGGTCCAGGTGAACTACCCAGGGGCCACGCCGGAGACGATGGCTAATAACGTCGCCACGCCGCTGGAACGTCAGTTCATGCAGATCCCCGGCCTTGAGCTGGTGACCTCCAACAACACGCAGGGACATACGAACTTCGTCCTGCAGTTTGATCTGACGAAGGGTCTGGATGCGGCTGCGACTGACGTGCAGGCGGCCATCACGCGCGCCTCCGGGCAGTTGCCTGTGGATTTGCCCAGTCCGCCGACGTTTACGAAAACGAATCCTAACGACCAGCCGATCATGTACCTGGTGCTGGTCAGCGACACCGAGACCGAGGGACAACTCTACGACTACGCCAACACACAGGTGGGCGAGCGGCTGAGCATTCTGCCCGGCGTGAGCCAGGTGGCGGTGTATGGCACGCAATCGGCGGTGCGCGTCAAAGCCGACCCATCGGCCATGGCCATCCGCAACATCACGTTGGAGGATCTCACCAATGCCATCAAGAACGGCACCAGCTACACCGGGGCTGGACAGTTTGATGGACCGAAGCGCACGTTTCTGCTTCAGCCGCAGGGTCAGCTGACGACCGCTGAGCAGTACGACAATCTCATCGTCGGCCAGACTAACGGGGCTCCCGTATACCTGAAGGACGTAGCCAAGGCCAAACAAGGCGTGCAGGATGAGCGCATCGACATGCGCTTCTGGGCGCGCGGATATCCCAAGCCGGGCGCAACGGTTGTGGTGGCTGTGTTTCGTCGCGCCGGCGCGAACGCGGTTGACGTATCAAAGTCGGTGCGTCAGGTGCTGCCAAGCATTCAGTCAGAGCTACCCAGCTCGGTTCTGCTGGTTTCGGCCTACGACCGCTCGCAAACCATTGTCGGCAGTATCAAGGATGTGCAGACCACGCTGTACATCGCTTTCCTGCTCGTGGTCATGGTGATCTTCATCTTCCTCGGCCGGGCCACGGACACGCTGATTCCGGCTGTCGCGCTGCCGCTCTCCCTGTTGCTTACTTTTATTGCGATGAGACTGCTGGGCTACAGCCTAGACAATCTCTCGCTCATGGCGCTGACGCTTGCCATCGGCTTCCTGGTCGACGACGCGATCGTGTTTCTGGAAAACACGGTGCGCCTGATGGAACAGGGAATGAACGCCTTCGACGCCTCTCTGGAGTCGGCCAAGGAGATCAGCTTCACCATCATGGCGATGACACTGTCGCTCGCGGCCGTGTTCCTGCCGCTGGTGCTGATGAGCGGCCTGATGGGGCGCATCTTCCGCGAGTTCTCGATCACTATCGTGATCTCGATTCTGGCCAGCGGCCTGGTTTCTCTCACGTTGACGCCGCTGATGACCTCGCGCCTGCTGGCACGGCGTGGCAAGGACGCAAAAAAGACCTGGATGGAGCGTGCCTTTGGTGCCGTCGAGTATCGCGTATTGAACGTCTATGGCCGCTCGCTCTGGTTCTTCCTGCGCAATCGTTGGATCTCGGCCGTCGTGTGGGTTATCTGCCTGGCCGGAACCGCGTATTTCTTCTACGTCATTCCCAAGGCATTTCTTCCGGTGGGCGACAGTTCGTTCATCCGAGGCGTGATGGTGGCGCAGGAAGGCATGTCCCCAACGCAGATGCACACCTATCAGACCCAGGCGGAAAAGATTCTGCAGGCGAATCCCGCCGTGGCGAGCACGTTCACCATGAGCGGCAATGCGACTTATCTGGGAGCAAACCAGATCATGTTGCTGGCGTTCTTGAAGCCGCCGTCACAACGCCCGCCGATCGGGGTCGTGGCCGGACAGCTAATGGGAAACATCATGGGCACCATACCGGGCTCACTGGCTTTCCTGCAGCCGAATCCGGTACTGGAAATCAGCACCGGTGCGACAGCAAACACGCAGGGGCAATTTGCCTATGCGCTTTCCGGCATTGATCCCAAGGAGGTCTACGACGTTGCCGGAAAGATGATGGCAAAGATGCAGCAGTATCCAGGATTCCTGTTCGTGAACTCGGATCTGTACAACCACACGCCGAACTTGCAGGTTGATATCCGGCGGGATCAAGCCAAGCTGTACGGGGTCTCGGAGACGCGAATTCTCGAGCTCTTACATGACGCCTACTCCCAGAATTACAGCTATTTGATCAAGCAGCCGACCGACCAGTACCAAGTCATTCTGGAAGTCGCGGACGATCAGCGCTCCGCTCCTGAAGACCTCAGCCAGCTCTACATCAAGAGCGATGACGGCCAGCGGATGATTCCGCTCAGTGCGGTTACAAGCTGGCATCCCGTCATCGGTCCTCAGGCCGTCAACCACATCAATCAATTCACCAGCGTCACAATGTTCTTTAACCTGAAGCCGGGGTATTCCATCGGCCCCGCAACGCAGTACGTCGAACAGACGGCGAATCAGTTGCTGCCTCCCGGGGTGCAGGGCCAACTCCAGGGTGAGGCGCTGACCTTCCGCAACACGGTTTCCGATCTGGCGATCCTGATGCTGGTGGCGGTCTTCGTTATGTACGTGATCCTGGCGATCCTGTACGAAAGCTATCTGCACCCGATTACCGTGCTGTCCTCCTTGCCGGTAGCTTTGCTGGGCGGCCTACTCACGCTCTGGCTCTTCGGCGCCGAGGCTTCGCTGTATGCCTACATTGGCATGTTCATGTTGATGGGCATCGTGAAGAAGAACGGCATCATGATCGTCGACTTCGCCGACCAGCGAGTGCGCCAGGGAATTCCCGACGACCAGGCGATTCACGACGCCAGCATGGAACGCTTCCGTCCGATCATGATGACCACGGCGGCGGCGTTGCTGGGTGCGCTTCCTATTGCGTTGGGATACGGCGCAGACGGCGCGTCACGTCGGCCACTGGGTTTGGTGGTTGTCGGCGGCCTGGTCGTTTCGCAATTCATCACTTTGTTCGTTACGCCGGCCATTTATCTCTACCTTGAGGAATTTCAGGAGAAGGTGCTGGACCGGTTCTCTTTCTTGCGCTCTACCCGCAAACCCATGCACGAAGCGGCTCCGGTGCTGGTGATGCAGGAAGGGCATGGAGACTGATCCCATGAATTACAGGCATTCTTACTTGCTGGTCGTCTTTCTTGTGCTCGGCTTGGCCGGCTGTACCGTGGGCCCGAACTACAAAAGACCCAGTGTCGACGTTCCCGGGGCATATCGTGGGGTTGCGCCGGACGCATCGGACCAGTCCTACACTGAGGCCCAACCGGCAGCGCAGCCGACCGTGCAATCGCTGGGCGATGAGAAGTGGTGGGATGTCTTCCAGGATCCAGACCTTCAGAGTCTGATCCGCACCGCTTTGAAGAACAACTACGATGTGCGAATCGCGGCGACGCGCGTTCTACAGGCGGAGGCGCAACTGGGCATCACGCGCGCCGATCAGTTCCCAACCGTCACCGGTGGCGGAAACATCACCAGCCAGCAGAGTCCGAAGATCGGGCCGATCCCCGCGTATGAGGTTACACAGGGAGCGCTGGTGGCATCGGCATCGTGGAACCCAGACTTCTGGGGGCGGTATCGCCGCGCCACCGAGTCGGCGCGTGCCACCTTGCTTGCCAATGAGTGGGCCCAGAAGGCCGTCATCTCGACTCTGGTGGCCAACGTGGCGGCAAGTTACTTCACGCTGCGACAACTCGATCTCCAACTGGAGATTTCCAGGCGCACCTACGCTCATCGCAAGGAGTCGTTGGATCTGACTCAGACGCTGTTAGACCACGGCTTCGATACGCAACTCGATGTGCGACAGTCCGAGCAACTGGTATACACGGCCGCCTCAGAAATTCCTGATCTCGAGCGGCAGATTGCGCTGGAGGAAAACGCCATCAGCATTCTTCTCGGAAAAAATCCCGGCGACGTTCCGCGCGGGCTGCAGCTCACCGATCAGCCGCATCCGCCTGAAGTTCCTGCCGGATTGCCCTCAGCACTGCTGGAGCGGCGGCCCGATATACGCGAGGCGGAACAGAATTTAGTGGCCGCGAATGCGCAGATCGGCGTCGCGAAGTCAGCCTACTTCCCACAGATCTCACTGACGGGGACTGCCGGATACGAAAGCCCGTCGCTGACCGACCTCTTCACTGGGCCCGGCAGGGCTATGGAATCTTGCGGGATCCTTTACGCAACCCATCTTCGAGGCTGGGCGGCTGAAGTCCGGAGTCCGGCTTACGGAAGCGCAACGCGAGCAGATGGTGCTGACGTATCAGCAGACAATTCAAGGTGCGTTTCGCGACGTTTCGAACGCGCTGGTCTCTTATCGCAAGGACCGCGAGTTCAGAATTCAGGAGCAGCATCTGCTGGCATCGGCACAAGACGCCGCCCAGCTTTCGAATCAGCGCTTCAAGGCGGGAACGACCGACTATCTCGAAGTACTAACGAACGAGACGAACGCATTCTCCGCCGAACTGGGCTTGGCGCAGGCCCAGGGAAATGAGCTCATCGCACTTGTGCAGTTGTATCAGGCGCTCGGCGGCGGTTGGCAGCAGTAGCTCATCGCGTTCGTTACGAATCCTGGCGGAAAGCGACGAGTGCGTGGAGATGCCAGTTAAGAGAAACGGGATGAATCTGGTTCTGTGACCTCGGTCACGGCAACGTATGTCCTGTCGGTCTATTGTCATAGTGGGCTAGTTGGTTTTGCCCGCATGTGTCACCTCTGGACCGATAGGAAGGCGTCGAGAATGGCCAGAAAACTAGCTGAATTGCTGGAACAGTCCGGCATACCCCTTCATGCGCAGTCTGGCGGCGTTGCTCCCGATGTAGTTGTAAGCAGGGAAGTCAAAAAAGACCCCTGCCCCCGGGCAAAGAAGCTGCGTGACCTGTATTTCCAGACTCTTTCTTCAGCCACCAACGAATTTCCCTACTGGTATACGCGCAAATACGTGGAGCTCGAAGGCGAGATCCCGGTGGTTCGTCGTGCTGCAGCCTTGAAGGAAGCCTTCTCGCATCTGACGCCAACGATTTTCCCCGGTGAACGATTGGTAATGGGCAAAGCCCAGTATTATCGCGGCTCATTTCCGATGCCATGGTTGTCGGAAGGCTACTACATGGCGAAGGGGGACGAACTTTATCAGGCTGCCTTGGAAAAAGGCAGCTCCAGTGCTGACGAGTTATCGAAATTCGGGAGCGGTGGTGGCAACGTAACCGAGAGCTTCGGGAATGTCGTCTCGATCGCCGGCAAGTTCGGCATGCGCCGTGAAGAGATTCCCGCGCTCTTGCATATCGCCAGGCAATGGGTCGGCAAGTCGGTAGACGATCTAGGCCACAAGTACGAGCAGATGGTACCGGACTACGCGACCAAAGAAGCGATCATGCGCTCGATCGTCTGCATGTTCGATTCAGGGTATACGCTCCCGCAAGGCCGAGAAGTTGTGAACTACTACTATCCGCTGGAATACGGCTTTGATGCGTTGATCCAGATGGCACGAGAGAAGAAAGCCGAAGTCGCGGGACGCGCAGACGGAGACGGCCTGGTTGGTATGAACCGGCTCTACAACTACGAAGCGGTGATCCTGGTACTGGAAGGCGTTCAGAACTGGATCCTGAACTACGCGAAAGAGGCGCAACGTCTGGCGGCATTTGAAGGCGAGACCGAGTACAAGCAGGAATATCAGGAGATTGCCGAGCGGTTGGAGTTGGTGGCGCACAAGAAGCCAGAGACATTCCGCGAAGCCATCCAGATGATTTGGACGGTCCATGTCGCGGTTCTGAATGAAGATGCGATTTCAGGTCTGTCGCCCGGGCGCGTCTGCCAGATTCTCAATCCCTATTACGAGCGTGACAAGGCCGCTGGTCGCATCACGGACGATGAAGTTCTGGAATGGCTGCAGCTTCAGCGCGTGAAGTTCACTTGCATTGACTGTTTTGCCTCAGCCGGCGTCGTCGGCGGTGTGCTCTCCGGCAATACCTTCAACAACCTCAGCTTGGGAGGCCTGACTAAGAACGGAATGTCAGCGGCGAATGATCTCGAGAAGTTGATGATCGAGGCCGCCATTCGCTGCGCCAGCACTCAGCCGACGCTGACTGTGCTCTATGACGACAAGCTTCCGGAAGAATTCTTGCTAAAAGCGACCGAGTGTAACAAGACCGGCACGGGCTATCCGGCATGGGTGAATAACCGTGGCGCGATTGAGTTTCTGTTAAGTCAGTACGGGCCGGAAGGAATGACACTGGATGAGGCGCGGGCAGTAGCGATTGGCGGATGCCTGGAAACCTCCCCGTGTTCCTGGTTGCCGCTGCACCTGGGCGAAAGCGAGTACTGGATTCCAGGCGGATCGGGGCAGCCGACCAGCGTGGGCGTGCACTTCATTTCACTGCCCAAAATCCTTGAACTAGTGATATTCGACGGGGTCGATCAAAGGACGGGTCAGCGGGTTTATCCGCCCCATGGCAAGACCCTGGAGAGCTTCGACACCGTTGTCGAGGTGTTCCGAGACTATTTCCGCAGAACTGTCGACTGCCTGACCGCTTGCAATAATATCCAGCACGACATCTGGCGAAAGCAGAATATGGCTATCTTCAACTCGCTGCTCAAACCAGATTGCCTTGCCAGCGGTCACCTGATCAACGAACTCGGATACCGTTACAACGCAACTTACAATGTCGAGTCGTGCGGAACGATCAATCTGGTCAACAGCCTCGCTGCGATCAAGAAGCAGGTGTTCGACGATCGGGCCGTCAGCTTCGAGGAACTGAAGCAGGCATTGAGCGAGAACTTCGGCTTCAAGACGGCCAATGACGTAGGTTCCTTTTCATTGGCCGATCAAGAAAAGCAAGACGATGGCGGCAAGTGGGATCGCCTCCACTATCTCTGCCTGGCAGCTCCCAAATACGGCAACGACGATCCCTATGTCGACATAATTTTGAAGGAGTGGGAGACCTGGTTATGTTCGGTGTGCCACGAGTACCAATCGCTCAACGCCAAGCCTTTGTACGCGTGTCAGATTTCGGTTTCGACCCACGCGCCAATGGGCATGGCGACAATCGCGACTCCAGATGGACGCCTCGCCGGCACAACCTTCGCAGATGCTTCCATGTCGGCCTACCCTGGAACGGACCGCAAGGGTCCGTATGCTCTCTTTGAATCAGCGACCGTGTGGGACCACTCTTTGTCGCAGAACTCGCAGATGAACTTGAAACTGCATCCGACAGCCGTCAGTGGCATGCAGGGATGCAAGAAGCTTCTAGCCCTTACCCAGGCTTACATGCGCAAAGGCGGTTTCCACATCCAGTACAACGTTGCAGACAGCAAGATGCTTCGAGACGCACAGAAAAGCCCCGGGAATTATCGTGACCTCATGGTCCGCGTTGCCGGATTTACGCAGTACTGGGTTGAAATCGGCAAGCCGATTCAGGACGAGGTGATCGCCAGAACCGAGTACGAAGGAGTCTGACCCATGAACGGTGTGATGAAGCATATGGACTGCCGAAACTTTGCCGCTGTGGATGTCGCCAAGGGTATCTGCCATCGCACAAAGGAACTGGTTCTCGCCGACGCTGATCACTGTGAGCACTACGTCCCCATCCAGAAATGCAAGGTCTGTGCTCACTTCACAGCAAGCGAACAATATCTAGGCACCTGTGGCGCAGTTCCGACCAAGCCGATGGCCTATCCGGATCTGATCGCCGTTACCTGCGAGATGTTTGCCGCCGCCCATACGGTAGATCGTAGTTGAACGATGAAGGTAGTTGAACCCAATGGGCTGGTTTTCGACGTCCAGGGGCACTCGATTCACGACGGACCCGGGACTCGCACCCTCGTTTTTCTAAGTGGGTGCCCGTTGCGATGCCAGTGGTGCTCAAACCCCGAAGGACTCTTCCCGCGTCAGCGGCTCATGTATAAGTCGAACTTGTGCAGCCGGTGCCCAACGCGCTGCCTGCCTGCCTGTTCACAAGGAGCGGTAAGTCGCCCAACGGACGGACAGCCTGTATCGTTCGATCGGACGCGATGCGACTTTTGCGAGACGACGGATTGCGTGCATGCGTGCTGCACAGGCGCGCTCCAGACAAGTGGCGAGTGGTACAGCGTTGACCAGTTGATGCGGGTTCTCACTCGCGATCGCGACTACTGGGGCACAGAGGGCGGCCTGACTCTGACCGGCGGAGAACCACTCATACAGGACGAGTTTGTTCTTGCCCTGCTTGAGCGCTGTCGTGACGCCTACATCCACACCTGCTTGGAAACTAGCGCTTATATTTCTCGAAGAGTGTTGCAGGCCGTTTTACCTCTCAGTCAATGGCTGTTCGTGGACATCAAGCACATGGATTCGGCCAGGCATCGGGAGGGCACCGGCGTACCGAACGAACCGATTCTCGATAACATTCGCTGGGTTGTAAACAGCAGCTGGCCCGGGCGGATGGTACTGCGTATGCCAGTCGTACCTGGGTTTAACGATGACCTGGCCAACGCCAAGGCGACAGCTTCTTTTCTGGCTGAAATCGGTCAGAGAGAAATCAACCTGTTGCCCTTCCATCGCCTGGGAGCTTCGAAGTACGAGCAACTGGGGATGGCGTATCAATACCAAGATCAGGCCTCGCCCGACCATGGTTCGCTCGCGTCCCTTGCTTCCGTTTACGAGCAACGGGGCATCACTTGCTATCTGGGCGCAGATACCCCGTTTTAGAGGTGGTCGTCCGATTGTGATGAGGCTGATCTCCTCCAGGGTCGTTGTCAGAGGGGCCCGAATTCCTTAGGCTGTCTTTTCCTGCGGTCGTGCCAATTGCGATGCCAAACTCTTCGCCAATTGGAGTGCCTGTATCCGAATCTCGGGCACTGCTGTGCTTTCCCAGAGCAAGCCCTTGCGGACCGATCCAAGAGCAAACAGATTTGTCGAAGGACGCCCCATTGCGTCAACCACTGCACCTTCTTCCGTAACGTCCAATCCTTGAAGACAGCTGTCAACGCGAGCCGACCGATTTTTCAACAGGGAACGAACGATTGGCGAATCGATCTTGCGAGCATCGCTTTCATGTCCGGTACAGTTCACGATTCGTGATACCCGCAACGTTCTGATCCTGCCATTTCCCCGATCCCGATACTCAATTTCCGCATGATCACCTTCTTCTGCGCAGTTGAGAATGCGACCTGCGACCAGGGTCAAGCGTCCGCTCTGTTGCAGATCGTCGATGAGTCGGCTAACGACTGGGGCAACGCGATGGCGGTGAACCTCCCAGAACGGACGCACGTGTCGAAGAAAGCGCCTCCGGTTTACCAGGTCCATTCCTCTCCACAGTCGTTGCGTGGAGGGTCTAAGGGTATCGATTACCGATCGCCAGTCAACATTGGCAGCAGTTGCGATTTCAACCTGCTTGCGAATCCCCATTACCAGCGGCCGAATCTCGGAAGGCAAGCTGCCAGTCCAGTCAGCCGGCCAGGATGACCCCTCAAGATGCGTGGCCGGCAGTAGCCCACGTCGCGACAAAATACAATAACTGCCCTTGAAACCGCGCGACTCCAGAGTTACAAGTTGATCGATAGCGGTCAGTCCCGATCCAATCAGCAACACCGTGTCGGAGTCTGCGATGCCATCCAGCGCTTCCGGGGACCAGGCGTATCGCATATAGCGCTGCGTTGACAGACCCTTGAGCGGAGGCGGATCCGAAGGTGGGAAGTTGCCGACAGCCAAAATCACGGTACGGGCGCAGCACTGCGAGGAGTCGGAAAAAGTCAGGCAGACCAACTCGCCCTGTCGTTCGATTTCCACCACTTCTTGGAGCTTGCAATCAAGCGAGGAGGAGTTCGTTTGCTTCCGTTGCGTTTCAAGAATGTCTTCGATGTACTCGCCGTACCATTGGCGGGAGACAAAAGCGTTGGCCCGCGTGGACGCATCCTTATTTTGCTGTAACCAACGGAGAAAGTGGTTCGGGTCGTCCGGGAAAGCGCTCATCCCCCTTGCTGCCACATTGAGCAGGTGCTCCGCCGTGGTCGTTCCATAAGCAACACCGCGTCCGAGACTGCGGCTGCGCTCGATAAGCAAGATGGAAGCGTTTATGCCGGACTGGCGGAGTAAATGAACTGCGGTCATCACACCCGAGAAGCCGCCACCCACTATGGCAATATCGTATGTTTGCACGTCTAGAGAATTCAAAAGGCCCGCCTGTGCGTATTTGTCCAATCATGTATATCAAATCGCAGGAACCGCTGAATCGAGCGGACCTTCCGCGAAAACGGTCATGAGCAATTTGATCTAGCCCTCCGTGCTTCGGACGCGGCGAATTCTTCCAGAGCCCAAGAGTACGAACGACGTTGTTGGTGTGGGTACACGAGCCTTTGCTTTTCTTGACGAGGACGTACTGGCAGAGCACAATCCGAATAGCACAATCCAACCGGAACCTGGGAGGAAATGCGGCATGTTCCGCGTGTTCGTCATCATCCTGCCCGTACTGCTTGCGCTTGGGGTAACATACGCGTCTTGGATGATAGCGATTGAGGGTTCGGACGCTCAGCGCCTGAGAAAGATAATGGTAGGGGCTCTGGTCCTTGGAGTCCTTGTCAGCCTCCTTATCTGGCGACAACAGAGCGACCAGGACGATGAACTCAATCAAATGCGCAACGCGGCTGCAACGGCCGCTGCCCAAGCTGCGCAAACCCCCGATTTCAAGCAGTACGATGAAAAGATCACAGCTCTGAACGCGCAAGTCGCCAGTTTGCAGGCGCAACTGGCCGACAAGCCTCAAGGTACAAACCCTTCCGTCGCCGCCGTTTCCATCAAAGAGCAGAGCAAGGTACTGCCGAAGATCTATTGGACTCAGGCAGACGAAGCGGGAGGGACGACGGCGGTCCGGTTCAAAATATATGGCCCGTTGAATATACCGGCGTTCGTTGCCATTTGTGATCGCCCCTGCCGGGCTACTCATGGCGAAATCGGCTCTGGAAGCGAAGGCGAACAGGTTGTCGGTGCGACGGGGGGCAAAGTGGCCGGCTACGTTTTCAGCAAGCCGAGACCGATTCAGGCTGGAACGGAAGGCTTTGTGATTGTCGAGCCGGGAAGCGCGAAAGTTACAGAGTTCCGGGTCCTGAGCGATTCTGAGATTCCGGCGTTTCTGAGGTAACTATCTGTAAACGCTCCTGCGCCTAGATCCGCAATCGTCACTTCACCGACCGTGGATCGAATGCCTTGTCTGCGCTATTAAGCGGGACGTTCAAGAAAATGTCCCGGCAGCCGCAGAGACTCTCCCAAGACTCACGACCGCCGGCGATGCATCACGGCGCGCCAAACTTCTTGCCGTTATTGAACCAGCGCAGCGATTCCGCCTAGTCATTCGCAGCGTCGACAGTAATTCCCCAATTCCTGTCTGAGCCACTTGTCGGAATGGCAACACCGGCCTCTATTCATGTATGCGAAAATCCGAGGCAAATTTTGCGTCGCGAAGCGGTTTTTTTAAATCCGGCCGGACCCTGCACTCTCCTGTTTCTCGGCGAACGCCCGTAAGTCTAAGGAACCGCAAGTGATATACAGTCCTAAGCTTAGGGTCGGCTCCTTTATCTTGCGCTGCGGCAGATCTTATGAAAAATTGTAGGCAGCTCCCTTGTTGCAGAAATCTGTCATGAAAGCCGATCCACGAATGCGCATCTGCATTCGCGGGAAGGAGTGTCTTTCGTCACCGTGCTGTAAGCGTTATCCGCATCCTTGATCGCTCGCGCTCCTCAACGGTCCGTATGCGATGTCGTCATAGGGAACTTATGGGCATGACTACTCCGATCTCGGTATTGGTCCATCGGTATGCAAACGGCGACAAGGAGTCGCTCGATCAATTGCTGCCGCTGGTCTATGCCGAGTTACGCCGCATCGCGCAGAAGCATCTCCGCGATGAGCGTTCCGGCCACACTCTCCAGCCGACGGCGCTGGTCAACGAGGTGTACCTGCGTCTCGCCGGACAGAATCCGCCCAACCTTCAGGACCGGGTGCACTTTTTGAGCCTGTCGGCGCAGGTGATGCGGCAAATCCTCATCGATCATGCCCGGCTGAAGTTCGCGCAAAAGCGTGGCGGCCGGCAGGAAAAACTGTCGCTCGACGAAGCTCAGGAGGCGTGCGTTGACGATTCCACTGTCATGGTTCGAGTCGATGATGCGTTACATCAGCTTGAGCGTCTGGACGCGCGCAAGGCTCGCTTGGTTGAAATGCGTTTCTTCGGTGGGATGACTGCCGACGAGTCGGCCGCGCTGCTGGCTCTGCCGGTCAACCTTGTACGCCGCGAGCTCCGGGTCGCTCAGGCTTGGCTTCAACGCGAATTAAATAACGCCTCGGGTGAAAACGATTAGGGAAACTTCCGGGCCGTTCGACCGGGCCGCTTTGATCGCATGAATCAAAACTGGGAGCGCGTTGAGAGTCTCTTCCTGCAGGCTTTGGATCTGCATCCTGAGGATCGTGCTCGCTTCCTGGATGCGGAGTGCGCCGATAACGCAGAGCTGCGGCAGGAAGTAGAATCCTTAATTGCCCACGACAGCGCCAGCCCCCAGCGCATTGCAGAAGCACTCGAAGGCACGGCCAGATCGCTGGTTGAGATCGGCAGTGATCAGGCCCGGGACCAGAATCGGCGACTACGAGGTACAAAGGCTCATCGGCTCCGGCGGTATGGGTGAGGTGTATCAGGCGCGTGATACCCGATTGTCGCGAGATGTCGCCATCAAAGTTCTGCCGGCCTATCTTGCCGATGATCGCGAGCGCCTCCAGCGGTTTGAGCAAGAGGCGCAAGCCGCCGCTGCACTGAATCATCCCAACATTCTCTCTGTACACCAGATGGGTACCTATCAGGGAGAGCCTTATCTGGTTTCCGAATTGCTCGAGGGTGTAACGCTTCGCGAGCAGATGAGGCGAGCCCCCATTCCCCAGCGTAAGGCCGTCGATTACGGAATACAGATTGCCCGCGGCTTGGCTGCCGCGCACGAAAAAGGCATCGTCCATCGCGATCTCAAGCCGGAAAACCTGTTCGTGCAGAAAAATGGGCATGTGAAGATTCTCGACTTCGGACTGGCCAAGCTGCTGAGCGTCTCTCCCAACTTCATCGAAGGGAACAACGACGAGGGCCTTGTGATGGGTACCGCCGGGTACATGTCACCGGAGCAGGTGCTCGGCCAGACCGTCGACCATCGCACTGACATTTTCGCCTTCGGGGCCGTATTTTTCGAGATGCTCACCGGTCAGCGAGCGTTCAAGAAGGCGACCGTCGCGGAAACGATGAATGCCATTCTGACCGAGGATCCGAGCGATACTGCGCAACTTGCGTCCAATGTCCCTCCAGCCTTGCAGCGCATCGTGCGCCGCTGCCTGGAGAAGAATCGCGAGCAACGTTTCCAATCCGCCTCCGACTTGGCATTCGCGCTGGAAGCTCTTTCGGATTCCGGCGTGGCGGCCACAACCTCCAGCGATGTAAAACGAATGTTGGCACAGGCGGATACACCCGGAACGAAGCTCAATTCCCGCCGTCGGAACTGGATCCTTGCAATCGCTGCATGCGCAATTGTGGCGGCGCTCACTTACCGATTTCGTCCAGCCATGCCTCCGCCACGGGTGGACCGCATTGTGCAACTGACAAAGTCGGGCGGAGTTCGAAATACGGAACCGATTTTGACCGACGGCCCGAGGGTTTACTACCAATCAAGCGGGCCGCTGGCAGCCGGCTGGCAACTCCGGCAAGTGTTGCTGAACGGCCACGAAGATACTCCGGTTGCTATTCCGCCAGGAAAGTTTCACGTACGCGGTCTCTCACCTGACGACAGCGAATTCGTAGCGATCTCCGACAACGCTGAGCGAGCACCGGTCTGGACACTGCCGGTCGCAGGCGGTTCGCCGCGCCAGGTCGGCAATCTGCTGGCTGACGATGTCTCGTGGTCCCACGATGGCAACTGGCTGGCGTATGCGCAGGGCAATCAGCTTTTCCTGGCCAAGTCTGATGGCTCCACCCCGCGTTCCCTGGTCTCGCTGCCAAATGCATCTACAGATATCGAGCATCCTCGTTGGTCGCCCGATGACCAGAAACTTCGCTTCACCGTCGATAGCGGTGGCCCCGGGGGCTCAGTACTCGATCCGATCAAGCAATCGCTTTGGCAGGTTGACGCGGATGGCCGCAATCTCCACGAGCTGCAATTCAACTGGCCGGGTACTCCGATGGAGTGTTGCGGTGAGTGGACCACCGACGGTCGTTATTTCGTTTTCACCTCGGCACGCGAGGGGCTTTCCAACATTTGGGCGCTGCAGGAGAAATCGGAATGGTGGCGACGCTCCGATCCAGTTCCGGTACGACTGACGTACGGTCCCGTCGATTTCTACCAACCCGAGCCCAGTCGCGACGGCAAGAGCATCTTCGCTATCGGAGTGCAGCCATTCGGAGAGCTTGTCCGCTACGATGCCAACGCGAAAAATTTTGTGCCATTCCTGGAAGGGCGATCGCTTGCCCACCTCTCGTTCAGCCGCGACGGAAAATGGCTCGCCTACGTCGCCTATCCGGAAGGGACTTTGTGGCGATCGCGCATCGACGGCAGTGAGCCGTTACAGCTTACGTTTCCTCCTCTTCAGGTCGGCGCTCCGCGATGGTCGGCGGATGGCAAGTTCATCGCCTTTCACGCCATCAGGACTGGGCAACAGTGGAAGAGTTTCGTGATTTCGGCCGACGGAGGTAATCCGGAACAGTTTCCGTCGGAACCCATGACCGAAGCGGTTCCAGACTGGATACCCGGCCGCGATGCGTTAACCTATAGCCGCTCTTACGGCGCCGAAAACCCTGCGCTCTATCTGTTCGATCGCAAGTCCGGACGCAGCGAAAAAATATCCGGAACAGATGGGCTGTACGCAGGTGTCTGGTCGCCGGACGGCAAGTACCTGCTGGCAACAGACGCCCCTACTGACGCCTTGCTGCTCGTCGATCTGAAAACCGGCAAGCGGACTCAGCTTGCCGGTCGCATGGCTTGGCCGACCTGGTCAGCCGACTCGCAATACATTTACTTTGTGCGGTGGGGGGTCAATTGGATCTCTCGTGTCCACGTCCCGGATGGGCAGGAAGAAAAAGTTCTGGAAGTGCCATTCCGCGTGGCTCCATGGCCTTTCAAGGTCGCACCGGACGGATCTTTAATCCTGCTACGCGAGCACGGCCGCTACGACATCTACGCGTTGTCCTTGTCAGACCGATGACCGTTAGCTTCATTGCGCCAGCCGTTCTCATAACTCGGGCTGCTGACCGTAAACGAGTAATGCGGAAGCTGGTCGGTGGTATAGCGACTACCCTGCATCGCCGGTTGGCCCCGATTTCCCCATAGCATCAGATATTATGATGTAGCTCGTTTCGAGACCATCTATGACATCGCGCATTCACCCAGTTTCTTCTTCCTCCCAGCAACAAACTTTGGCCTACGATCCATTGCTCGACGACATTGGATTCATGACCTGCATGACCCTGGTTCTGCTCGGCAATTACGCGCAGACCGGGCATCTGGGCGGACCGCTCGCCTACACGCCGTACAACGTGGCGGCGCACCTGGCGGGTCCGGAAAACGGCGGGCCTGCGTTACGATTACCGGCGGCCGAAGCATCCATATTCCGACAAGTTCATGATGGCAGCGGGCCACTCGGTGCCCACCTGCTATGCGCTCTGGATGATCATGGGCCAGGCGCTGTATCGCAAGTATCAACAAACCGGCGATCCCCGTTATCACGTCGACCCGCACGTTGCCATGCTGCCGATCGATGCCTTGGGATTCCGCCGTGGCGCGGGCGCGCTGAGGACTCTGCTGCAGGAAACCGGTCTGGAAGACAACCCGTTGTTCGCGCAAGCGAAGGGCCGTGGCATTCGCGCTCTCTCAGGACATGCCGAGAGCGTCGATGTCACCAACGATGTGAACGGTGGCCCCTCGGGCGTCGGCATCGCGACAGCCGCGGGCAAGGCGGCCTTCTGGGATTGGGCCGGCGCGCCTGAGTCGCCGAAAATCATCGCCCTGGAAGGCGAATTCGCGCTCACCGAAGGTCACGCGCAGGAGCTGAAGACGCAGGCTCTCGCGCTGCAAGTGGGAAAGCGTTTGCGGGTGATGGTTTCCGACAACAATGCCGGCATCGACGATTGCCTGATCGGCGGCCAAATTGGCGGCGTGATCTCCTCACAGTTCTGCGAGGTCTACGACCTGGTGAGTCAATGGACGTCGTATGGATGGAATGTGTTTACGCTGGCGAACGGCAACGATTATGGCGACGTCACTGCGGCCCTGAAGGCCATGGACGAAGTCGATCCGCAGGACCGCCGTCCTATCGTCGCCATCGGCAAGACCATCAAGGGCTACTGGCCGTCGGCTTCTAATGGCAAAATCACCGACTACCCGGGCGATCAGCTCGTCAGCTACGCCAGCCATCCTTACGCACTGAAGATGAACTCAGAGTATTTCCTTGCGCTGGCCTCAACCTTCGAAAAGCATTACGGCGTGGAGTTCGAAGGAATCCGCAATGGCCCGGTCACGGACAATCGCGAGCGCCTGATCCAGTTCAAGACGAACATCGACGTGGTGATGTCGCTGCTCGACCACAAGGGAATCGGAGATCGCTTGGCCGAGCGCTTGGTGGAAATCGGCGACACCGTGCGCGACGATGTGAAGTTGCGCATCTCGGTCGCCAGCGATCCGTTCCTCGACGACCGTCTGCGCGTCAAGGCTCTGCCGGAAGAGCCGCAGAAGGTTTCGGTTCGCAATCCGATTTCCGGTGCGGAAAAGCAGGTCAGCATCACGCTATTCAAGAAGACGGGCGAGGCGGCCGGAGCCCGTCGCGCTATTTCTGAAATCATCAAGTGGATGAACTACGTCACCGAAGGACGGTTCTTCACCGTGGCCGCCGACCTTTCGGAATCGATCAATGTGGAGCACGGCAGCTTGTGGGGACACTACAGTCCCACGGAGAATCCGCCGGGTACGCGCCTGAAGGCACCGATTCAGGAAGCGGGCAATGTTTCCACCGCCATCGGGCTGGTGAGCCAAAGCGCTTCCGTCGATCCCGAAAAATTTGCCGGTGTATGGGCCTTGAGCGGTACCTACGGAGCGTTCACGCCGCTGATGTACACGCCGGCGCGTGTCTGGAGCCAGCAAAACCAGGACAGCAAGTTCCGCATGGGCGTGTTGCATATTCTCACCGCGCACTCCGGCCCGGAGACGGCGGCTGACGCGCGCACCCACTTCGGCATCTTCGCGCCCCAAGTCTGGAAATTGTTTCCGCGCGGCCAGGTGATCAACTTGAGCTTCTGGGACTACAACGATGTCGCGCCAGGCTATTTCGCAGCGGCGGAAATCGCGGCACGCGATCCGCACGTGGGCATTATCACGCTGGAAGTGGCGCGTCCCGACTTCCCAGTCGCCGATCGCAGTAAGTTCGCCGACTCTGATCTGCGGGCTGCGGCAAAGGGCCTTTACGTGATCCGAGATTTCGCGCCGGACAGCCCACGTCACGGCTACGTGATCGCGCAAGGATCCAGCTCCACTGTGAATCTGGTGAAGGTGCTGCCGAAACTGGAAGCGGCCGGTGTGAACGTAAAGGTGATCGCGGCGATCAGCGAAGACTTGTTCGATCGTCAACCGCAAGCGTATCGGGACTCCGTGCTGCCTCCCGAGGCTCGCTACGATCTGATGGTGGTTTCTACCGGCACGCGACGCATGTGGCCGCTGCGCAACCTCGGGCCGCTCACCGATGAGTATTCGATTACCTCCGACTTCGATAATTGCTGGAGAAGCGGCGGCCTGGAAGCGGAAGTGATCAAGGAAGCGCATCTCGATCCCGACACGATTTTCGCGGGCGTGGAGCGCTTCGCAAACGAACGCGAGCGCCGCATTGGCGATCAACGCAAAATGATCGGATAATTGCGCCCCGGTTTCGGCTCTGCCCTGGTTGGCCGTGCACCGGATATTTCCGCTCTCGTCCAACGCAAGGTAGCTGGCCGGACTGGCTCCGTCGCTGCCCAGCATGAAGTCATACAGGTCCGTCTGGGCTAGCCGCCGCCCGACGTGGCGCCGCAGGTCTCTGGTTAAACATCTAATATTCAGATGAATGACCAAGTAAAATGCCGGCAGGGATTTCCAATGGCCATGCCACTTCGATTTGTCGATGATGACTACACGCCTCGGCTGTGGGCAGAACTGCATCCGGTGTTGCGCAACATTAAGACCGAGGATCTCGCTAAGAGGATGATGAGCTACAAGAGTAAGCCGGTGAAAAGCTGGCGACCCGATGACTGGGGCCTGCTGGACGCTTTGAATCACATGCTCACCCTCCGAGCAAGTTCTGGCGGACACCAACTGCGTAATGACTCGCCGCCCGAAAGGAACGCGGCATTCTGGGCGAAGCTGGACCACGATCTGAGCTTTTATTACGAGGCCGAATATCCTGGCCCTGAGTTGGCTGATGAATAGTCTCTCTACGTGACCGTGGATAGCTATTGGAAGGGATCGCTGTGTCGGTTTGGAGCTCGAGAACACGGAGAAACTAAGTTCGAGGAAGGAAACTAAATGTCGTCCACACTGCCGAGCATCCCTCCGGATGACCTTAATCGCACTCGAACCATTGCCGATCCCGAACACCTTCCTCATATCGGTTTGGTTGGGGATACTTACACCATTACCATTAGTGGTGATCAGACCGCCGGACACTTCTGCGTCATCGACATGCACATCCCGCCCGGCGGCGGGCCGCCACCGCACCGACACGACTTCGAGGAAACTTTCATCATCCTCGAAGGCGAGGTGGAAGCCACCTTCCGAGGTCAGAGGTCGATCCTCCGCACGGGCGAAACCCTGAACATCCCGGCCAACGCGCCTCATCAATTTCGCAACGCCTCGGCAGGTGCTGTCCGCATGCTTTGTATTTGTTCTCCTGCCGGGCAGGAGAACTTCTTTCTGGAGGTTGGAGTTTCGGTTGCCACGCGCACCACACCTCCGCCGAAGCTCTCTGAAAAGGAACACGCGGCGTTCATCGAGAAAGTGAAGGCGATCGCTCCCAAGTACCGCACCGAATTGCTACGAGAGGCATAAAGGACGGGCGGCCATTCGCCGCGAAGAGAAAGGCCGGCAGCCCCGTTGTTTGACGTCGCTTGGTAGGTATACTGCTTTTGCCCGTACGGCGTGATCGTTTATCCCCTGGCGGATGTCGCGAACGTCTAAACAGGCTTTATCTTTGACAGGGAGCGGGTTACCGTGTGTTTTTCAGCGACGGCGAACTTTGTCGGTAGTGCGGTATTAGCCACGGTCGGAGTCGTAACCCTCACCAAGGTCAAGCACCGGCGAGAGCTGCTTTTTGCGGCACTGCCGATCCTCTTTGCCTTACACCAGTTCATTGAGGGATTTGTCTGGCTGGGGATGGATGGGACACTGAGACCTGTGGTGGCGCACGATATGGGCGCCGCGTTCATGTTGTATGCGCAGGGCCTTCTCCCTTTATTGCTTCCCTTAAGTGTCCTGCTCTTCGAGCCCAACCTCAAAAGCCGGAGGCGCATGTTACCGTTTGCTCTGCTTGGTGGAGCGCTCACGCTATACATTTTGTGGGCACTGACTGCGTACCCGCTGCAAGTGTTCGTCAAAAGCAACAGCCTGGTATACATCAACCAGGCGACCAACAATACGGCCGTTGCGGTGCTTTATGTGATTGCGACGTGCGGCTCGCTCTTCTTCTCGAAAATACGGATGATGGTGATCTTCGGAGCGGCAAACCTGGCGATTCTGTTGACCGTGATGGGGGTGAAGCGGTACGCGTTCACATCGTTGTGGTGTGCGTATGCTGCCGTCGCCAGCATCATCATTCTGATCTACTTCTGGAGGAGCGATGCCGAGCGGCCGTTCTTCTACGCTCACGCCAGCTAATCTTCTACATCTTTACAGCCAGGCGCGGCAGAAGCGCTTATCGGCAGCGAGCCTGGTTCCCGCTTGTGATCAAAAGGCATTCCAGATGATCAGGATTTTGATGGCCGATGGCGCAAGTTGCCGAATCGGGTGTACTGTTTTGAATAACTCGAGTGTTGTCAGCGAGGACCAATTTTCACGTGAGCACAACGGCCAAACACAAAGTCTGTGCATCGCATGGCTGCAAGACGATTTCAAAATCCTGAGGAGCATCTCATGGCTGAGAAATTAACCTGGGACGATTCCGAGAAGATCGCAGTGCTTCTCGCAAGAAAACATCCTGAACTTTCTCCGCTCTTGACCGATGCCGATGAGTTGCGTCGGCGGGTAGAGGATTTGCCGGAGTTCAAGGATATTTCAACCGCGTGCGATAACGATAAACTGGAAGCAATTCGAGCGGCTTGGAATGAGGAGTTCCTTGATCGCACGCAATAGAGCAGTTGTTGCCGCTCTCAGTTAGAAGCAGCAGCCTTCAATGCAGGAAGGCCAACTCGCTGCAACAGATCCTGGAAGTCAGGGTTCTCCCGCAAGTCGTCCATGCTCGGATCCAGATGAAGATAGATGAGCCAATGGGAATGTTCTTCGTAGCATTTCCGCAGGTATTCTATTGCTCGTTCGTGTTCTCCCAGCCCGACGTGGATTCCAGCGAAGAAGTACGGCGCGACATATTTTCTCTTCGCTAGTTCTGTCAGATCATTCAGTGTTTGGCGTGCTTCCTCGGCTTTACCGGCCGCCCCGAGGGTGTGCGCCAGCGCGGCGCGCATCAGAGGACTGCCTCCTGATAGCCTCACCCCCTTCTCACCCTCAGCGATAGCCTGTTCATAACGACCTGTTTTTCGGAGCAGCAGGCCGAGAATCCAGTAGGTGACGGGGTAATTGGGATCCAGATCGATCGTTCGCCGGAGCTGTTCGATGGCTTCCTCGTAGTGGCGGGCGAAGTAGTGGGCCCATCCGACGGCGACGCTGATAATGAGCGACAACGGGTCCAGATCCTGGCTCTTCTTTATCCTGACCATCGATTCTGCGTGTCGTCCCATGGTCATCATGTACTCGGCGTACCAGTGGTTGGCCGTGGGATAGGTGGGACTCAGTTCGAGGCTGCGCTTGAATTCAGCTTGGGCCTTCTTCCAATCCCAACCGTCTAGCCACAACAGGGCCGCGGAAGGCGTGTAGGCCTCGGCCAGCTCCGGGTCAAGCTGCAGAGCGACCGTAGCTGCCGCTTTTCCTTTGGGGAATGCATCTTTCGGCGGCAGATAGCTGTTCCATCCCAGCAACACATAGCAATCGGCCAAACCGGCGTAGGCCATGGCGTAAGTGGGATCGCTCTCGACTGCCATCCGAAAGTGTTCAATCGCCTTGTAAAACCCCTCTTCAGTCCACCGGTTCCAGTGGTGACGACCCTTCAGATAAAGCTGATATGCCTCAACATTCTCGGTGTGGTGTTTCGTCAGTTGCTTTTTTTCAGCTCGGGTCAACTGTAATCGCAACTTCCCCGATATCTCGCTGGAGATTTCGTCCTGAACTACAAAAATGTCGCCGGGCTTGCGATCATATTGCGCGCCCCAAAGTTGGGAGCCGGTGGCTACATCGACTAATTCCGTGCCAATGCGCAAGGAGCCGCCGCTTTGCATGATTCTTCCCGTGAGGACCGCGCGAACACCGAGCTCGCGGCCCACGGCTTGAGGATCAATTTCGCGAGCCTTGAACCTGGAGACCGTACTCTGAGCCATCACACGCAGTTTCGGCAGTGTGGCCAGAGTATTAATGAGACTGCCGGTTATGCCGTCGCTGAGATATTCGTGCTCAGGATCCCCGGCCGCATTTCCGAAGGGCAAGACGGCGAGTGAATCGATGACCTTGGAAACCCGTCGTTGACGGGTGGCCGACGTTTGTACCGCCGACTCCGGCACTCTCTGTATGCCGGCAGAGGGTGAGCCGCTCGTTAGCGTCGATCCTGTTCCTTCGACCCCAACTCTCGCGCCCGACTCCATGGCTCGCTTTAGCTGTTTCAGGTCAGCACGCATGTCGGCCGCGCTCTGATAGCGACGGCTTTTGTCCTTCTCCAAGGCCCTCCGAATCACCTCTTGGAGCGCCGCAGGGATGACGGGATTGACCAGCATGGGAGCCACCGGATCGCGATTCAGGATAGCTTCTGCGATCACGCCAGAACTGGGTCCCTGGAACGGGATCGCACCCGTGGCCATCTGGTAGAGAACGATGCCGAAGGAGAACAAGTCTGTCCGGCCATCTAACTCTTCGGCCCTCACTTGCTCGGGAGACATGTAAGCCGCGGTTCCCAGCGCTGTTCCCGGAGTCGTGAGTTCCACTTCCGCTTCGTCGTCGGCCTCGCGCATGGCGGTGCTTCCGGGCTTGAGAGAGATCTTCGCCACCCCGAAATCCAGAATCTTGGCGTGCCCGCGGTTGGTGACAAAAATATTTGCGGGCTTGATGTCGCGGTGAATGATGCCCTTGGAGTGAGAGGCGTCCAGAGCATCGGCGATCTCGATAGCCAGATCGAGCGCCATCTCGATTTCCAGCGGCTTGCCTCTGATCCGGTGCCGAAGCGTCTGCCCCTCCAGAAGTTCCATGGCGATGAAGGTCCGCCCATCGGCTTCGTCAATCTCGTAGATGGTGCAGATGTTTGGATGATTCAGTGCCGAAGCAGCTTTGGCCTCGCGTTGAAAACGGCTGAGGGCCAGCGGGCCTTTGGTTGCGTTGTCGGGCAGAAACTTGAGAGCTACGAAGCGGTCGAGCTTCACATCCTCAGCCTTGTAGACGATACCCATCGCACCGGCGCCGAGCTCCTCGATGATGCGATAGTGCGAGATGGTTTGGCCGATCACTGGCGCGAATCTTACTTCCGCGACACGGGGGAGTCAATGCGGCGTGATGTCGTCCTAATCTGGGTGACCGTTATTGTAAGAGTGGACCAATCTCTGGTAACCCAGCAGCGTCCTTCCGTTGTATGATGCCACGCACCGCGATTTGCCGGATTTTTCTGTCTGGCTTGCAGGCATATTGAGAAGCTGACTTTGCGGGCTATGTGGCCGCAAGGCTTGGTTGAAATAATCTGCGTAAATGCTCCGAATGGCAAACACGCGCTTCCGCACGGTGAAATTGGTTCTGGTTTGGGTCTTGATCGGAGGGCTTGCAGTTGCAACGTTGCTCTGTACCATCTGGGCCAGCCATCAGCCGAGGCCTCACACCTCATGGGGAGAGCCGTCCGAAAAACCGTTGGATTGAGCTATGTGGTTTCAGAGGGCGAGTGTACTTAGGCCTGTCATTGCAGCAGCGCGTGATACCGAGAGCCTGCTCAACTAAGTTTCCATAAGAAGGTTCTTGTCTGGCTCTTTGTGCTATTGCGTGAGTCTTGGCAGTTGGTGTCCCGACCCTACTCCGTTATCGCGATAGATGCTGACATCGAAGTACTTATTGGGCTCGTCTCACGGCGACGAGAATTGGAATATCAGCTCTGAAACTCCCGCGTCCCTCACATCACGGTGAATTTTCCAAAAAGCTCTTCGACTGATTTAAGTTGCACACCGGGCAGAGCGAAGGCAAGATCAATTCTTCGGCGGGATATCGGCACCTGCGACTTATCCGACGATTCTGCGCTTCCGGAAGAAGGGAACAAACGATGGGTTGGGGTGGTACTGCAAAAGTGAAGCAACGATTTCGTTTGCTGTTCGCCACCTCAGATGACTCTGCCCTCGGCGACATCAGCCAGGAACTGGCGCCGACGTTTTTCATCAGCATTGCCGCGACGCCTTCCGATTTGCTGTCAAGCATCAAGCAAACGAACCCGGAGATCATCGTTCTCGATGAGACGGTGATTCCATCAGGCGAAGATTTGTTCTTCCACATCTCTAACATCCGGTCGGTTGCGCCTGAAGCGCTGGTGATCGCGATTTCGCGGCGGCCTCTGCGCAAAGCACGTCAGCGAACGCTGGAGGCCGGCGGCGACGAGTTTCTGCTGGCTCCAATCGACTTCGACGAGCTGCGCGAGTACCTTCTGGAGGCGGCAGAGGAGCGCCTCCACCGGTTCGAGGCGGATCGGCTGCGCGAAGAGATTCGCAGCAAGAATTCCTTCTGTGGCCTCATCGGCAACAGCGACGAAATGCAGCGTGTCTATGAGGCCATCCGCCGTGTGGCCTCGGGCACGTCGACGATCATGCTGCGCGGCGAAAGCGGCACGGGAAAAGAGCTATTAGCTCGCGCCATCGTTTCGCTTGGACCTCGTAGGGATGCAGCATTCGTCAGCTTGAATTGCGCCGCGTTGCCGGAGCACCTGATGGAATCGGAGTTGTTTGGCCATGAGAAGGGCGCTTTCACGGGAGCCCATGCCAGCCGTCCGGGACAGATCGAACTGGCCGACGGAGGCACACTTTTTCTGGACGAGATCGGGAGCCTGGGATTGTCGTTGCAGAGCAAGCTGCTACGCGTTTTGCAGGACAGGATGGTGCAGCGGTTGGGCGGCAAAAAGCCGGCGAAAATCGACTTTCGTCTGATTTGTGCGACGAACGAAAACCTGGAGGACATGGTTGCGACCGGACGGTTCCGTGAAGACCTGTACTATCGCATCCATGTGATACCCATCGATATTCCTCCTTTGCGGGAGCGAATTGGAGACATTCCTCTCCTGGTCGAATATTTCCTGCAGCTGTTTTGTAAGGCTAATAACTTGCCGATGAAGCGCATGGAACCCGGCGCTATGGAAGTCCTAGAGTCGAATGAATGGCCGGGCAACGTTCGTGAGCTCGAGAATCTTGTGCAGCGGCTTGTCCTGATGGTCGAAGGCGATACCATTCGCGTGAACGACTTGCCCACCGCGGTGATCCAGCGCAGCTCAGAGGTCCATGAGAAGCTCCTTATTCCGGAGCAGGGGGTGGATTTCGACCGGGAGATTCGAGACATCGAAATCGCGTATTTGCGGGCGGCGCTGCAACGAACGTCAGGCAAGACCGCCGCTGCCGCGTTGCTGCATATTCCCGTACAGAAGATGAAGTATCTCTGCCGAAAGTATGGTCTCTAGCCTGGCTTAAAAGGTTAATTTTTAATCTGACAGGGTTTAATTTTTGACCGGATTGGCGTTCTGTGGTCGTTCTCCAGGACGCTCCAAAAGTACATCTACGGCTTGCAAGGTTCACAAAGAAATGGGGCTTGTCGAATCGAGGTCGCCGGGTGCTCACTTTGGTCTCTGATTTGCAATATCAAAGGACGTGAGCTGCCAGACTTGGCCAAACGCTCAATAAGGAGACATCATCATGGTCCAGAGAAAGTCACTGATCAGCAACTTCAATGCAACGAAGAAAGCTGTTCTGGCTAGCAAGACATCCGGTACTGTTTCCACAACGGCTGGCAGCTTGAAGGCTGCCCCAATGAAGGCTGCCCCAATGAAGGCTGCCCCAATGAAGGCTGCCCCAATGAAGGCTGCCCCAATGAAGGCTGCCCCAATGAAGGCTGCCCCAATGAAGGCCGCCCCAATGAAGGCCGCCCCGATGAAGGCTGCCCCGATGAAGGCTGCCCCGATGAAGGCTGCCCCGATGAAGGCTGCCCCGATGAAGGCTGCCCCGATGAAGGCTGCCCCGATGAAGGCTGCGCCCTTGAAGGCAGCGCCCTTGAAGGCAGCGCCCTTGAAGGCAGCGCCCCTGAAGGCAGCGCCCCTGAAGGCAGCCCCACTGAAAGCCGCGCCGCGGATGCTGTAAAGTCGCCGCGCCGTAAGCGCGAAAGCGTAAGCATCTCCATCCGATGGATCGAAGCAAAGGAGACCTCGCGAAGGCCTCCTTTACACGTTCAGGCAATTACCACACCTTCCGCGCGACGAAATCCGTCATCATCTCTGCCAATCTGGCCGCCACGCTACGACGCTCCAGAATGACCTTGGCTTCACCTGTCATCCCGATCCTTCAAATCGGATCCCGTATTCGGTACGTCGATGTCGACGGAGTAAAACCGCAGGGCGCGAAGTCCGGCGTATTGTTCCTTATCCATCACACCTGCCGGAATCTCTGCCGTCGTGGGCGCTATATCGGCTACGGTTCCTTCCAACGTGGACAGCATGCCTTGGACGTGAATCTTGGCCCGGCTTCCAACCTGTACTTTGCGGAGTTCGCTTTCCGACAGATAAATCCTGGCGCGCATAACCGAGATATCCGAAACCTCCGCGACCTCGTCGCCGGCCAGCAAGTACGTGCCCAAGAGGTCTCTCATCCGCGGGGTAACGACCACCCCGGCAATCTCGCTGCTCGGCGTCAATTGTGCGATCTGATCGCGCAGAAGTTGCGTCTGGAGGGCCAGTTGATCCCTCTCGTGGCTGAGGGCAGCATAGTCGGTGTTATGTAGTTGTGCCTGCATCGCTCGATCGGAAACGGTTTCGAAGTCCGACTCCACCTGCGCCAGTTGTGACTCTAACGGAAGGTTCCGCAGCCGCAGGAGCGGCGCGCCGGCGCTCACGGTCATACCCTCCCTGGCCAGAACTTCCACCACCGAACCCGGAACGTGCGCCCGCACCACCGATCTTCGGACCGGCTCCAGAACAAAACGGCCGGACACGGTTTCCTGCCAGAGCGGCAGGAAAAATACGCAGAGCAGGAACGCGGCGAAAACCCACGTCCGATAGGAGCCGAGTTGCGCCTTTAGAAGATCCTTCTTGTCCAGATAGACATCGTGAGCGAACCTTGCGGCGCTGCGAATGCGCGCCCGAAACACCAGCCACGCCAGCAGCAACGCCGGCACGAACGCCCATTGCGGGCTGTATCGGTAGCCCACGTGATAGGTGAACTGCACCACGAAGAAGAGCAGCACATAACCGTATGCGGCAGAAAGAATCGAGTACGGCACAAACAGCAGGCGTCGCTTCCAAGGCGTAAACGGGACTTCCACTGGAAGGCGGAGGATGTTTTTCTTCACCCATGAAGTGGTGAACTCGGTCGACAGCTCCTTTAGTTCGGAGATCTCAAACAGCTCAGTGAAGATATAGTAGCCGTCCAGCTTGACCAGCGGGTTGAGATTAATCAACAACGCCGCCACGCCGGCGATGAGGATGATCTTGTAGGAAAGCTCGTGGATATATCCGCCGGGCGGCAGCCCCCACCAGGCCAGTGTGGCAAAGCCGCAGAGAATCAGTTCCGACCACAAGCCTGCGAACATCGTCATGATGCGCTGCCATTTGCTGCCGAAAACCCAGGCCTCGGTGACATCGCAAAAGAAACAAGGCGAGAGATAGATCAGCAGAAATCCCATGCGATGAACCTCTCCGCCAGTGTGTTTGCAGCAAAGTCCGTGCGAGGATTCGTGCAGAAGGCCGACGAAGAAAATCAGTACCCAGAATTCGACGATATCGCCAAAGCCCTTGTGGGTGAATGTGTAGAATTCCAGGCTGTCGCGCCCGATCTCTCCCCAGCGGCTGATCCAGATGTAGGATGTGAATCCGATCAACACCACGTTGAACAGCAGAAACCCGGGCGTGAACACCCACTGAAGCTTCTGGTGTGCTTTGGTGAGGAATTTGTTTGGATCCCACGCGGAGAAACTGATCTCGGCCAGATTGCCAAATCGAGAATGCTTCTGGGAGCGGCGACGGCGCTCTTCCTTTAACTTTTCCCACAAGCCGATGTTCTGTTCCTGCGCGGTCTTATACCAGAACGGCAATTCCGCCGTAGACTGCGCGAAGTCTCGAACATACTGCTCTGTATAGAGCACGGAAGTCTGCGAGGTATACAGCTCGGCAATCTCTTCATAGGAGCGCTCACCATCGAACAAGGCCAGCAGATTCCATTGCTCATGAGTGAGCGGATAGTATCGGCGGGTGGACGGGACCAGCACCATCACCATGGGCTTCCCATCCTGCGTCTGCTCTTTCACGATGAGATTAGGATCGACTTTGGGCAGCCGCTTCAGCGACGCGGTTACGCGCGGCAATTCAGGAAGTGCAACGTTGAGCGCCTCAGCCAGGTTCATTGGGATTTCGCCGGAGCGGTGAGCGCGATGTGCGCCGTCATACCAGGTCGCAACTCTGTCGGCGTTCCCTCCAGTTCGGCCATCACGTCGACGGAATCGCTGGCAGGATCGAGAACTGGGCTGATCTGCAGCACCTTCGCGAGATACACGGTACCCGGCACAACCGCGGAGGTAACGTACACAGTCCCACCTTTCTTCACTTCGCGCATATAGCGCTCGGCGACCGTAAATCGCACCCGCAGCGGGGCCAGTTGCGAGACCCAAAATAGGCGGTCGCCGGACGCGACCTTCTGGCCGGCTCCCACGTACCGTCGAGCTACCACTCCGCTGAAGGGCGCTTCAATGCGAGTCTTGCTGAGTTCTACCTCCTCTACCCGGAGATCGGCCCTGGCATTTTCCAGATTGCGCTGCGATTTTTCGATTTCGTATTGCGAGCCTTCGAATTTATAGCGGGCATGATCGACCTGCTCCTGCGTGTTGACGCCGGCTTTCGCCATTTCTTGCGCACGCTTGAGATCGACCTCTGCCACCTTGGTCTCCGCCTGCCAGTCCTTCAAATCGGCTTCGCAACTGTGCACCTTGGCTTCAGCTGCATCGCGCATGGCAGCCAGTTCGGAATCGTCGAGCTGAGCCAACAACGTTCCCTTTTGAACGGGCGCGCCCACGTCCACAAAAATCTGCTTGACCAGCCCCTCACGTTGCGCAAGGACATCTACCTGGTTCTCCACCACGATGGGACCGGTCGCGATATAGGCTTCCTCATTGTTCCGGGCAGGAGACGCCGGAGCGTTGACCGTTGCAGGCTGAGGTTCGGCAGCGAGAGCTGCGGTCTGATTGGCAGGGGCGACCGCGTTACAGCCCTGAAGCAGCAACGTCGCGGAAGTCAACCCGAGCAGAAGGCCGCTTAAGGAGGTGCCTATTCTGTTTGCCTGTTCTTTTGGCACGTAATCCCCTTTCACCATCCGATCCAATTCCACAATTTTGAGTAAAGCCACATGACTGGTCGGCGTAGAAGCACGAAACCGATGGGACGCCATCCGGCAAAAATCTTACCTTCGCCCTGCATACCCGGACGCAACAAGCCATCGCTGTTGGGCAGGGCGACTCGCGCATAGAACACTCTTTCGTCCTGGACAACATGACCCTCGGGACTGACGACGCTGACCGTGCCGTGAAAGGTCTTGGTAGGATAGCCTTCCAGTTTGATTGCTGCTTTGTCGCCGGCGCGTAATGAGGACAGGTCGGCCTCATCGATAGTGACATCGATGCTCGCGGCCGAACTGTCCTGCACCTCGGCGAAGTTGTCCCCGGAGGAAAGCTTGCGCCCGGCCATGTCTTCGACATGTGGTGTTGTGATCCAGCCCGAGATCGGAGCGCGCAAGTGGGTTTTTTCCAACTCCTGTTGCGTTCGTTGCACTTCACCGGCCCAGTACTGCGCCTGAACCTGTCGAATGCCGGCCTCGGCTCCATCATTGCTGGCTAGCGCTCGATTCGCTTGCGACATGGCGGATTGATATTTAGCCTGTGCCTCACTCAGGGACGCTCGGTAATCCCAGTCGTCGAGATCAGCCAGAACATCACCACGGGTCACGCGCTCACCTTCGCGGACATAGACCTTGCGTACAACGCCATCCACTTCCGGCTCAACTTGGGCGGTGCTGGCGGCGGCAACGACTGCACTACCATCAACACGCATGGGAATAGGGACGGCGGCCAGAAAGATCGCTGCCAATGCGATGAACCCCAAAATGGCGGCGCGTTGGGTTGCGGGCAGAGCTTTGAATTTGTTCTTCTTCTGGATCAATGGCTCCAGAACGCCGATAAACGGGACTTCCTGGTAGAGCGAAGCGTTGCGCAGCGCCACCGTCGCCTGCCCCGCAATCACCTTGATCATCTCGAAATGAACTTCTCCGAGAAAATCCGGATCACTGCTTTCAAAGGACACGACACCGAGGCGTCCTTCCTCATCGCTCAGGGGAACCACATAGAAAGCGCGCATCCCGCTATCGGCAAAGTAGTGGCGGAACTTCTCGCGCGTTTCCTCTCGATCGGCCCTGATCACATCGTCCCTCTGCGTGACCAATATCTCTTCATCCAGCAGCGAAGCCCACTGCAGGACGGCGCGCAGTCGGCTCACCTCAGGATCGTCCGGATTGATCTGCTCCATGCCTGAAATAGCTTTCAGCTGCAGGCGGCCGCGTTGTTCCAAAGCAATCGCGGCGCGCTCATAAGGAATGACGGCACCTGGCCCGTTGACGACGGCTCGCAACACGCGTTCCAGGTTGAGGGTGGAAGTAATCTCTCCGCTGACGTGTACGAGAGTTTGAAGAATTTCCACTTTCCGTTCGGCTTCCAGCAGCGAGGCATTGTGCAGTGCCTGCGCAGCCGAGCCCGACACCTGGACCATAGTGAACAAGTCATCGTCATCGAATTGCAGGGCGGGATCGCAACTGACAGCTTCCAACACGCCGACCAGCGTTTCCCCATCCATCAGCGCCGTCGCCATGACTGCCGTGACGGGGTTCTCCGCCGTTCTGTGGTTGCGCTCGATCAAGAGAGGATCTTCACCGGACAATAGCATCGGCTCGGCGTCGTTACCGACCTGGCCGACAATCGACTGCTCGCCCGTCTCGCGGGCGCCAGCCTCGTACGTTGGATCGAAGCCTGACTGCTGGACAAGCAGCAGGTCGTCTTTATCTACCATCCACAAATTGACGCCGGTGGCGTCGGTTAGCTCCTGCACCTTGGAACAGATGATGGGCCACAGAGCCTGCATCTCCAGGGTGGCGTTGAAGACCTTCTCGATGTCATAGAGCTGCGTAAGACGGCTGACGGAATGCAGGCCGGCATTGCGTTCGGCTTCATACGCCAAGGCGGTGGAGATGCCCAGAGCGGCGTATTCCGCTAGCGGTATGAAACTATCCAGGAACGATAGGGGCAGCGGACTGTCGAAGCTGACGATCTCGATACAGCCCAACAACGCGCCGTCGTAAAGCAGAGGAATATAGCTCAGGCTGGCAATATTTTGCCGTACATCCAGATGGGCGTACTCTTCGCGCGGAATATTCGTACCATCGAATTGCAGTATCTGCCGTTGCTCGGCAATTTCGCCAAGGATTCCGGCATCTATCGGCAATTCACCGCGATCGAGTGAAACTTCACCAATGTAAGCTTTCACTCGCCAGGAGGCGGCTTGCTGGTCCTCGATTACGTAAACGATGACTGCCGAGCGATCGAGAAGGTCGAAGACATGTTGCGCAACAATGCGGGCGCGCGGTGCGAGTTCACGCTGCGCTAACAGGGCAGACACGAATTCAATTAAAGAAACCGAAAACACCGGCTCGGTTGCCAAACAGCAACCTCCAGGGTATGCGGCAAGACCACATCAACAACATTCAATAGCTGAGGCTTGCCCCGTCTTGTACACTGTGTACTCCCTGCACTCAAGTAAAATCGAGGGTTTCGTGCAGGAAAGATAGCGCGAGGAAAATTACGTGGACATCGATATCAGGAAGATTGGCGAAGTGCAAGTGTTTCGTCTGCGCGGTCCACTTACGTTAGGTGATCCCGTCGACAATTTGCGGCAAGCTCTCGACGAAGTCATTAACGTGGGGGATACCAATCTAGTGCTCAACCTAGGTGACGTTCGCTGGATCGATTCGAGTGGCATCGGAGTGGTGGTAAAAGCACTCACTTCAGCGAAACGAAACGGTGGCACAATGAAGCTGGTGAACCCATCCAAACCCGCGCTGCAGACGCTGAAAATGTGCGGTTTGCTACCGCTTTTCGAGATTTACAACGAGGAGACCGAAGCGGTGCAATCCTTCGGTTAAGGAATAATCTCGAATCACTTCGATGGCTGGCTTCAGAGGCAAGCTGCTTCTTGAAGTCACATCGCATTGTCACCTAACTACCAATCTACTGGCACCTCCGGGTCAATCCGCTCTTGCAACAGGCGCGGGAACGCGCGGTACAAAACACTTTTAAAAATGAGCAGTCGTAATGGTTGTCCTACAATGTGAGACAATTTTCGAGCTGCCTGCCATCCCCCCACCGTTCAACGAAATTAAACAGTGATTTGCAGCGGAACAAACGAGTGTCGTTGAGACGAGCGATCCCAAATCTATACCCACGTAACTAACGCCTGGTTCGTGGACGAAGCGAGTTCTTGAAACTGCCCGGTAATCATCTCGCATTAGGAACCACGATTCTGTCGTGTCTTGCGTCCGCATACCAGCCAGGGCCGGCGGACGAGTTCAAGATGATGCTGCCATTAGCTGCAGCCAGGGCTTCGTTGTAGCACTCGCCGGCTTCTGGCACAAAAGAAGCCTCGTCCAGCAAGGAACCCCAAGGATGGTAGCTGCGAATCTGAGAGGCTCCGCCTGGGATTCCCACCATCTCGCTGCCGCTGGCAAAAGTCAGCTCGTCCTGGCGCATCCGCTCGATCGGCTTGGTTAGGGGAAAGGCGTCTCTAAGGAATGGCTCCTGCTGACTGTATAGGCACTTGGCATAGTCGACTAGCTGAATAGCCTTCTCCTTGGTCTGGGTCTGCATCAGCACCTGGCATTCGGGCATGGTCATTGCCTTGAGGGTAAGAAAGGCGACGCAGGTCCACGAAATCATCAGGTCACGGGATTTTTCGATCCAGACGATGCGCTCTTGCTCAAGCATCGCAAAGATGTAGGCGAAATACTCTTTGTGAGGAAAGCGTTCGTAGGGACCGGGCCGGCCTTCGACTTGCCAATGGGGATTGTAGGTCTTGGTGTACAACATGGCCCAGACTACGGCGTTATCCGTCGCGGCACGCACTCGTCCGAGATCACTATCATCTCGGAGCGGCTTTTTCTGAGCCATCATCTTCGCTTCTAACTTGGCTAATCTCGCTGTTTGGCTCACTGTAGACCTCCAGGCTTGCTGTTTTGGCGGCGTTGTACATCCTGCATTTCAGCTTCGAGGGCGGTGATCCGCTCTTCGTTATCGGAACGCTCGATGGAGTTCATCAGTACAGTCGCCAAAATAGCCAACAATACTGGCGATTTTCGGGTCCAGCCGGCCGGCGACCACAGCGGACATTACGTCGCCGAGGGTGTTACGGATGTCCCTTGCAGTCCGTGGGGCGGTAAGCTCGAAACTGTTTTCACCCGGCGTCACCGTGTGCCTACGAGACTGGCCGCTCTTGCGGCCGAGCGAGGCGGCACGGTTCGATCGCTACGGATACGCACAGAGACCGTCTTTTCTGGCCATCGCTTTGCATGGCTGGCCGGACTTTCTTGTGGCTTTGCATTTCATCCTCTCCTATCTCCCATCGTCACTGGCGCACTCTTCGAAGTGCACAACGTTGTGGTTATCGCCGTCGATGCGTTGGATGAATATGCCTTGGGACCTCGATTTCCGTCCGCCGCACGAGAGTTATTTGATCCATAGCCTCAGCTGCCTTGCAGAAGCTGGGACTACCACAGTTGCAATAGCGCACTCTGCTCAGCAAACCTAGGTGGGGACGTTTGAAATTCCAGTGCGGCGGTTAGCCCGGCTTGCGCCGCTCAGGGCGCGGGGTGTACAGCTTAGATCGCCCGTTGGGATCCGACAACTGCGGGAGTTTCGCGACCCGCTTCACGTTTACAGGATGCCTGTTCCGTGGCCGGCGAGCTCTTAGGCATCGCTAAGAAACAAAAATTGCTCAACCGACTCTGCAAGTCACTAACTTTATT